>NZ_CP031010.1 GCF_003584565.2 Alteromonas sp. RKMC-009 | reverse complement strand
AACTGCTGGCCCACGGCCGGCTGGTGTATTAGTCCCCGAGTGCTGATGAACAGGTTCAGGTTCGCGATATGCACCGGCACCGGAACTGGCTTTGGTGATGTTCGGAGCAGACAGGTTGTCATTTTGCTGTTCATGCGCAACATGCGCGGGGGCATTCACCTCAGGCCGGCTCATCTCTGTCCCTGCGGATGAAAATTGTGCAGGAGGTTGAGAACGGCTAAAAGTACCTGACTGAACAGGAGCCGGTGCCGGTCGACCTGACGGGATGCCGCTGGCAGGTCGGCCTGTACGGGTAGCAACATCTAAATGAAGTTGTGGTGAATCCTGCCCACAAAACTCGGTGAACAGCTCTGTAATTTTATCTCTGTATTTATCTCTCACCCAGTCCAGGACAAAACGATTCGGGGCAAATAACGTCAGAACGTCTGCATCTTCCTGAGCAGTAAGCGGACGTATCCACATACTATATTGTTGGGTCGGCAATTCCTGGCGTAGGCGCTCAAGGCACATATTCCACAGAGACATAATAATGTAGGCTCCAAAAGCTGCTGCAGACGCCAGTAAGACAAAAAACGGCGAAGAGAATACGTATTCCTGATTGAGAAAAAGGAAAAGCAATATTTATTCTGGGTAACAGCGGTGTATGTTGTATTCTAATTGTGATCGCTGTGGATTATCTGATCTTCTGTGGGTAAAGTAAATCACGATCTGGCTCGATCTTCCGGATCAAAAGGCTAACCTATTGAAAGTTAATTCTTATTTTATTTCGTTATATCTCTATCACAGATAATCGCTAAAACACTGTACGCTTGATCAGTCTGTGAGATCCGGGTAAAAAAAGCCATGATCTTTACCGATCATCTATTGACTTGTGGATAAAATTATATTTGCAGACAATTTATTCACAGCAAAATTATGATGATTTGAAATCTTTCCGCAAAGCTGAACAAAATTTCTGCACTATTTTATAAAAAATATGCAGTATAAAGGCGTTTTGGATTGACATCAGGTGCCGGGATCTCTAGAATTCAGCGTCCTTTTTGGATGGGCGGCGTAACATGCTTATCAACGGACACAATGTTTTGTTGGTAAGACTGCTATTTTGCACGTCTGATATTTAACTAGAAAAGTGAGACTTTGGTCATGAAAAGAACATTTCAACCGAGCAACTTAAAGCGCAAGCGTTCTCACGGTTTTCGTGCTCGTATGGCGACTAAAAATGGTCGTAAAGTACTAGCAGCTCGCCGTGCTAAAGGTCGCGCTCGCCTTTCTGCTTAAGAGTACTACCCAAAAGTGGGTGAAAATAATTTTTCCAGGGAGTTACGTCTGTTAACTCCCTCCCACTTTACCCATGTGTTTAATGACGCAACTCCTGCTGTATCCCCTGCTTTTACCTTACTTGCCCGCAAAAACGAATTAGCACATGCCCGTGTCGGGATTACTATTGCTAAGAAACGCGTGCGAAAAGCCCATGACCGCAACAGACTGAAACGTATCATCAGAGAAAGTTTTCGTCACCGTCGTCACGCACTGCCTGCAGTCGACATTATTGTGGTTGGCAAATCCGGCGCAGATAAACTCACCAATGACGAAATATTTTCTATGTTGGATAAGCAATGGAAAAAGTTAGCAAAACGCTGCGCAAAATAACCATCGCTCTTCCTCTGCTACTGGTTAAATGCTATCAGTGGTTCATTTCGCCGGTTTTGGGACAACGGTGCAGATTTCACCCGACTTGCTCATATTATGCAATTGAAGCATTAAATTCGCATGGATTGCTAATTGGCGGTTGGTTATCGATTAAACGCATATTAAAATGCCACCCTTTCAATCCGGGCGGAAACGACCCCGTGCCGGAATCACGGAATAATAAACACTCAGAATAAAGAGACCTCTATGGAATCGCAACGTAGTTTTCTGTTAATCGGCCTTGCCCTTGTGAGCTTCTTACTATGGCAGCAATGGCAACAAGATTATGGCCCGCAACCTGTTCAGCCCGCCGCATCTGAACAAAGTAGCACGAATGCCGGTAGTAACGGTGTACCGTCCTCTCTGCCAGGCAGCGATGATGTGCCGGTTGCTTCTCAGGACGACGTGCCCGGCATGGTACAGGAAGCTAAGCCTGAATCTGCACGTACAGTTCACATACTTACTGACACGCTGGATCTGAAAATTGATTTAGTCGGCGGTGACGTAGTTAAAGCGAATCTGGTGAAATTTCCGTTAACTCAGGAATCATCAGAAAACTACAGCCTGCTGCGCCCTCAGGATGGTTTGTATATCGCACAAAGCGGTCTGGTTGGTCGTGATGGTCCTGACGGAAATCGTTCAGGTCGTCCGCGCTATGATGCCTCACAACAAGAATTTGTCATGCAGGGCGATACTTTGTCAGTGCCTCTGACATGGCAAAATGCAGATGGCGTGAAAATTACCAAAACCTTTAATTTTACTAAAGGCAGCCACGACATCGCCCTGACCTATACCATTGAGAATAACTCAGGTAATACGACAACTTACCAGCAGTATGCACAGCTTAAACAAACCACACAGGTACCTGATGGCGGAAACATGTTCATGCCGACATACCGTGGTGCAGCATACGGTAGCGAGGAAGATCGTTATGAGAAGTACACGTTCGACGACATTGAAGATAAAAATCTGAAAGTGTCTACGGAAGCCGGATGGGTCGGTATGCTCGAACATTACTTTGTTTCAGCCTGGATCCCGCCCGCTTCTCAGGTGAATAATCTTTACACCAAACTGGTTCAGAATCAGTACGCCATAATTGGTTTCACCGGTACACCGGTAAATGTAGCCAGTGGTGAAACTGCGACAATCGGTGCAGAGCTGTATCTGGGTCCCAAAGATCAGGACAACCTGGCACAGCTGGCAAATGGCCTGGACCTGACAGTGGACTACGGCATTTTATGGTGGTTATCACAGCCATTATTCGCCCTGCTTCAATTCCTGCACAGCCTGGTGGGTAACTGGGGTGTCGCCATTATTCTCATCACTGTTATCGTTAAAGGTGCTATGTATCCGCTGACGAAGAAACAGTATGAATCCATGGCACGCATGCGAAATCTTGCGCCTAAGATGCAGCAACTTAAAGATCGCTTTGGTGATGATCGTCAGAAAATGTCTCAGGCGATGATGGAACTGTATCGCAAAGAGAAAGTAAACCCGATGGGCGGTTGTCTGCCAATCATCCTGCAGATGCCAATTTTCCTGGCACTTTACTGGGTATTACTGGAAAGTGTTGAATTACGTCACGCAGATTTCTTCCTGTGGATCACAGACCTTTCTGTGAAAGACCCGTATTTCGTGCTGCCGGTACTGACCGGTGCGAGTATGTGGTTACTGCAAAAGCTGCAACCCACTACGGTAACCGACCCAATGCAACAGAAGATCATGCAGTTCATGCCTGTGGCCATGAGTGTGTTCTTCCTGTGGTTCCCGGCCGGTCTGGTACTTTACTGGTTAGTCAGTAATATAATCACCCTCATCCAGGCAAAACTGATTTATGCCGCAATGGAAAAGAAAGGGCTAAAATCTAAGTAACTATCCCGTCATTATCAGCCCGCAATAGCGGGCTGATTCATCTAAGAGAGGTCAAATAATGCCATCTTTCGACATCGTATCTGAAATCAATATCGAAGAAGTCCGTAATGCAACGGAAAACACCCAGCGGGAACTGGCTACCCGTTTCGATTTTCGTGGCGTAGAAGCCAGCATCGAATTTAAAGAAAAAACCGTGACCATGAAAGCAGAGGGTGAATTTCAGGTTCAGCAGCTTGAGTCAATGTTCCGTAACGCCTGCTCCAAACGCAATCTGGATACCAGTATTCTGGATTTAAAAGATTACGATCACCGCGGCAAAACGGTGACCCAGGTCATTACGTTCAAAGAAGGTATCGAGCAGGATACTGCCAAGAAAATTGTAAAGCTTATCAAAGACAATAAAATCAAAGTGCAGACCGCCATCCAGGGCGATCAACTGCGGGTCACCGGTAAGAAGCGTGATGACTTACAGCAGGTTATTGCACTGGTGCGCAGCTCCGATTTAGGCCAGCCGTTCCAATTTAAGAATATGAAAGACTGATATGCACCCTATTGCCTCCTCACAAGATACCATCGTCGCACAAGCTACAGCCCCCGGCCGTGGCGGTGTGGGTATTGTGCGTGTATCAGGCCCGGCAGCAATGGAGATTGCGCAGGCACTGGTACCTGTCACACTGGCTCCGCGCTCTGCGACTTACACGCCCTTTCATAATCAACAGGGCGATGTGATCGATCAGGGAATAGCACTTTATTTTAAAGGGCCGAATTCCTTCACCGGTGAGGATGTGCTTGAACTCCAGGGCCATGGCGGACAAATCGTCATGGATATGCTCATTGATGCTATCCTGGCCTGCGGGAACGTACGCCTGGCTAGGCCCGGGGAATTCAGTGAACAGGCATTCTTAAATGATAAGCTGGATCTCGCTCAGGCCGAAGCCATAGCAGACTTGATTGATGCCAGCTCTAAACAGGCTGCGAAAAGTGCTCTGCGCTCATTGCAGGGAGAGTTCTCCCGCACAATAACCGCTTTGTCTGAGCAAATCATTCATCTTCGTATGTATGTAGAAGCGGCTATCGACTTTCCTGATGAAGAAATCGATTTTCTGTCAGATGGCAAAGTCGCCGGCGATCTGGCTGATATTGTTGAGTCTCTTGCAGAGGTACAGCAAAAAGCCAGACAAGGCTCGCTTTTAAGAGAAGGTATGCAGGTGGTTATTGCCGGTCGTCCGAACGCCGGCAAATCCAGCTTACTGAATGCGCTGGCGGGCCGTGAAAGCGCCATCGTGACAGACATCGCCGGTACTACCCGTGATGTCTTAAAAGAACATATCGACATTAACGGCATGCCGGTGCATATCATCGATACAGCCGGCTTACGGGAAAGTCCGGATAAAGTTGAACAGATCGGTATTGAGCGTGCGTGGAAAGCGATTGCAGAAGCAGACCGCGTGTTATTTGTCGTTGACAGTACAGACACCGCAGTGATCGACCCTTACGAGATCTGGCCTGAATTCATGGCACGGCTGCCTGAAAACATCCCCACGACAGTAATCCGCAATAAGGCCGATTTATCAGCAGAGACTGTGGGCATTCAGCAGCTCACCACACAACATGGCAACGTCAGCGTGATCGGCCTGTCTGCGAGCACCGGTGAAGGTGTGGAATTACTGCGTCAGCACCTTGCCGATACCATGGGTCTGGACACCACCACAGAAGGACAGTTCATTGCCCGCCGCCGTCACCTTGACGCACTGGCGCAGGCAGCAGAACATGTGGATAACGGCCAGCAACAATTGCTCTCACATCTGGCCGGAGAATTACTGGCCGAAGAGTTACGTCTTGCTCATCAGGCACTCACTGAAATTACCGGTGAATTCACTTCAGACGACTTACTGGGTCGTATTTTTTCTTCATTTTGTATCGGTAAATAACTATGTCTAAACATCTGTCAATCATCGTCGGATCTGTACTGGGTGCATCTGAATACGTTGCTGAAGCGCTGGAGCAGGTAGCGCAGTCTGCCGGATTCACTACCACACTGCAGTTCGAGCCGGATCTTGATGCACTTGAAAAAAAGGGGTCATGGTTAATTTGTACCTCAACACATGGAGCCGGCGAGCTTCCACAGAATATTCAGCCTTTTGCCAAGGCCCTGGAAGAAACCGATCTGAGTGGTATAGACGCTTGGGTCGTCGGCCTGGGCGACAGCAGCTATGACACCTTCTGTTATGGTGCCATGGAAATGGAAAAGCGCTTAACTGACGCCGGTGCAACGTTAACCGCGCCGCCTTTGCATATTGATGTACTTAACCATCCTATCCCTGAAGATGTAGCGGTAGAATGGTTTGAACAACAAGTTAAGCAATAACGTTTTATGTTTACCGAAGCAGAATATCACGCCCTCACCTCGCCGCTCTCTAACGACAGCAGAGTGTTATATTGCCTCGGTCTGAAGCCGACAGCAGATCTGAACGCCGGCCGTTCAGATGTCCTCAATTATAAGTTTCTTATCACCCTGTTAAACGGCAACGATCAACAGGAAGATGCCTATACCCGTGGCCAGCAAATCAATACGCTGCTCAGTGAACTGGATCAGGCCGGCCTTATCGCCCTTGAGGGAGAGGCAACCTTTGAGAGCTCTCTGAGCGGCCAGCACGTGTTGTTGCCACTGTGTCGTCACGAACAGGATGACTTTACCCATCTTCACAGACAATACACCGCAATCCACGGACGCTGGCGTCCTGACCCTGCGCTGTTTGAAGAAATGGCAAACCTTATCGGGCTTATCGATCGTGAATTCGGTGATGAAGATATTGGTGAATTTGTATCCTACTGGCTAGGCCGGCCGGATGCCGTTTTCAGCCACTTCCAGTGGACACAGAAGTTTGCTTATGCCATCAAAAGAAAACGGATGACGACCGGCCATACCACAACCAAAAAAGTGGGAAGTCAGAGTGTACCCGTTGCAGCAGGCATAGAAGCAGACGATAATGCCAGAAAGCTGGTGGAAAAATACGCCTCACAAAAGAAGAGCTGAATGTCATGCAATCGTTAAAAGATAAGCTTAATCAGTTGGCCCGCGCCATGGGCAAACCGGAAGTTAAAGACGGTTTTACAGAATACGAAACGCTCAGAAAAGAGTATGAGCGTAAAGCGAATGAGGAAGTCCGCCAGTTACAGCAGGACAGTAAAAAACAACGCATCACAGATCTGCACGGCCGCTCTGATCTGAATCCCCGCTGGACCTTCGCAAACCTGATTGAAGACAGTGAAGACGTGATTGAAGCGGTCAGTATCGCCCAGTCATTTATTGCTGCGCACAGTGACAGAGAGTGGCGTCAGGCCGGTTCTCACATGATGTTATTTTACGGCGACTATGGCCGCGGAAAATCACACATCGCCGGTGCTATTGCCCACGAACTCATTGAGCAATACGAGATAACGGTGTTATACCGCCAGTTGTCCACACTGATGGAAATGCGTCATTTCTCTTTCGACTTCGGTTCACAGGATAATATAGGTCAGCGCTTCCGCGAAGCCCACCAGGAATTGCTGGATGTGGATTTGCTGATCCTTGATGAAGTCTGTGTGAATGAAAGTATGCTCAAGAAAAACCAGCAAAGCTGGCTCGGTAACCTGCTCAGACAACGTCTGGTGAACAAGAAAAACTGTATTTTGATCACCAACCACAACCTGACAGAACTCGAACTGGCGTTAGGTAAGTACTGTTTTGAGTCGATTAAAGAGTATGACACCTATAAGGTGCGTTTTTCCGGCCCCAGCCGCCGTGATGGTCTGGTTAATGATGAACAGCCTTCTGAGACGCAGCAGACACGTTATCAGCCCAATCAGGTACGCTGAGGCGAGCTGAACGGAACCGGGTTTTACAGGAAAAGCGTCATAATGACGCTTTTTTTATTTCTTTTTGCCTGCGGGTTACTAATCGAAACAGAAAAAAGGATCGTGGATAAGTGTGCGATCATGTGATCTTGTGGAAAAGATCTAATCACAGGAAGATCACCTTTTAAACACGCGTAAAACAGGGATTTATGCGATCATAAAGTGATCGTTGCCGACAAGTTATCCCCAATCGGATCACATCTTGATCACGCCTGTGGATAGGATCCTGTAAACCACTGTGCATAAGCTCTGATCACGAAAAGAATAACTTTTCTCAAGATTTCGATTGTGGATAATATACCTGGTTATGCACATGATCCCGGGCGGGTTATGATCGGCTCTGTACCGAACTTATTCTTTCTGTAAGATCATGATCTAAAGAACGAAAAAGCACTTACTCACAGATCTTCGCGATCCTAATAAATATAAAAATAAAGATCTTAAAAGAGATCTTATATTCTATAAGCCGGAAGCCTTTTCCGGATCTAAAGTGAATTGCAGAAAATTTAACCATTTTAATCAGGCAATAAGTCAGCTAAAATACGCGCCCTTTTTCTGACGGCCCGTAAAGCCAAAGAAATATACGATTAACTACATTCCCCGTGTTATGTGAGGTTCAACATGTTTTATCAGGAAGCATTCGATGTCATCGTTGTGGGTGGTGGTCATGCCGGCACCGAAGCAGCATTAGCATCTGCCCGTATGGGTGCAAAAACACTGTTATTGACACATAACATGGAAACCATCGGACAAATGTCCTGTAATCCTGCTATCGGCGGGATCGGAAAAGGCCATCTGGTTAAAGAGATCGATGCCTTAGGTGGTGCAATGGCACTGGCAATTGATCAGGGCGGGATCCAGTTCAGAACACTGAATTCAAGTAAAGGCCCTGCTGTGCGTGCAACCCGCGCCCAGGCTGACCGGGCACTGTATCGTCAGGCTATCCGTAACGTGGTAGAAAACCAGCCAAATCTGTCGGTTTTCCAGCAAAGCTGTGATGACCTGATCGTAGAGAATGATCGCGTGGCCGGTGTGGTTACCCAGATGGGTCTCAAATTTAAAGCCAAAACGGTTGTCCTGACAGTGGGCACATTTCTTGGCGGTACCATTCACATTGGTCTTGAAAACTATCGTGGTGGTCGTGCAGGTGATCCGCCGTCACTGGCTCTGGCAGAACGTCTGCGTGCATTACCCTTCAGAGTGGATCGTCTGAAAACCGGTACGCCTGCCCGTCTGGATGCCAGAACGCTGGATTTTAGTGTTATGCAGGCACAACCCGGCGACACCCCTGTACCGGTATTCTCGTTTATGGGTAACCGTGAAATGCATCCGCAGCAGATCAGCTGCTACATCACCCATACTAACGAAAAAACTCATGATATTATCCGTGGTGGTCTGGATCGCTCACCCATGTTTACCGGTGTCATTGAAGGTGTTGGCCCGCGTTACTGTCCGAGTATTGAAGATAAGATCACCCGTTTTGCTGACAAAGACTCGCACCAGATCTTCGTGGAGCCGGAAGGGCTTAACAGTATCGAGGTATATCCGAACGGTATTTCAACCAGTCTGCCCTTTGATGTTCAACAGGCGCTTATTCACTCGATCCGTGGATTTGAAAATGCTCATATCATCCGTCCTGGTTATGCCATCGAATATGATTTCTTTGATCCGCGGGATCTGAAGCAAACGCTGGAAACTAAATTTATCGGCGGACTTTTCTTTGCCGGACAAATTAACGGCACCACCGGTTACGAAGAAGCCGGCGCACAGGGACTGATGGCAGGGGCTAATGCAGCACTGCAAGTTCAGCAGAAAGATCCCATGATTTTACGTCGCGATCAGGCTTACATGGGTGTACTGGTTGATGATCTTGCGACTATGGGAACCAAAGAACCTTACCGCATGTTTACCAGCCGTGCTGAATATCGTCTGCTGTTACGGGAAGATAACGCAGACAGTCGTCTGACAGCGCTTGGCCGTGAAATCGGACTGGTTGATGACGCACGCTGGGCAGCGTTTAACACGAAGATGGAAGCCGTTGAACTTGAGCTGCAACGTCTGCGCGGTCAGTGGGTGCATCCTGATCACAAAGCAGTGCCGGAGCTCAACACGCTGCTTAAAAATCCCGTGAGCCGTGAACACTCCTTTGAAGAGCTTATCCGGCGTCCGGAGATGACGTATAACGCGCTGATGAACATTGACGGTATCGGGCCGGGTATTAACGATCCTGTTGCTGCTGAGCAAGTGGAAATTCAAATTAAGTATGCCGGTTATATCGCCCGGCAGCTGAATGAGATCGCAAAAGCGCAACGCCATGAAAATACATTGCTGCCAATGGACTTCGATTACAGTAAAATATCCGGTCTTTCAAACGAAGTGGTGGCCAAGCTTACCGAAGCCAGACCGGAAACCATCGGTAAGGCATCGCGGATCTCGGGTATTACGCCGGCGGCTATTTCGTTGTTGCTGGTGTATCTGAAAAAGCATGGCATGTTACGTAAACAGGAATTAAAGACAGCGTGAGTAACGTCGATACTGTAAAACTCAATGAAATTTTGTTGCAGGGCTGCGAAAAGTTAGCGCTGGACATCACCACTGAACAGGCTGATAAGCTCACCGGATATGTTCAGCGTATCGACAAATGGAATAAAGCCTACAACCTTACCTCGGTGCGCGATCCTGAGCAGATGATGGTAAAACATATTCTTGACTCACTGGCCGTTACCCGGTTTGTCAGCGGTAAGCGGGTTATCGATGTGGGTACCGGACCGGGCCTGCCCGGCATGCCTCTGGCTATTATGTTGCCGGATATTGAATTCAAGTTACTGGATAGTTTAGGCAAACGTGTCCGGTTTATGAAACAATGTGCATTCGAACTTGGTCTGACAAACGTCACTCCTGTGCACAGTCGCGTAGAAGAGCATGAACCTGCACAACCTTACGATATTGTGTTGAGCCGTGCTTTTGCGTCGTTGAAAGATATGTTGCACTGGTGCCAGCATCTGGTAGATTCATCAGGAGTCTTTTTTGCTCTGAAGGGACAATTTCCTCAAAGTGAGATAGACGAAGTAAGTGATCACTTCCAGATCGGGTCCGTAGAGGCGTTATCCGTGCCGGATCTGACCGGAGAGCGTCATTTAGTAACTATTCGAAAAGTCTGACGGGTGCACAGTGGCGAAGGTAATCGCAATAGCGAATCAAAAAGGTGGTGTGGGCAAAACAACCACAGCAGTGAATGTTGCGGCGTCTATGGCTGCGACCAAGCGTAAAGTGCTGCTTATCGATCTGGATCCTCAGGGCAATGCCACCATGGCCAGCGGTGTTGATAAATACGAAGCAGAATGCACGTGTTTTGAATTACTGATTGAAGAAAAGCCTGTTGATGAAGTCATCATCAAAAATACGTCAGGAAAATACGATCTTATTGCCGCAAACGGTGATGTCACGGCAGCTGAAATCAAACTGATGGAAATGTTTGCCCGTGAAGTCCGTCTGCGTAATTCACTCAAGCCGGTGATGGATTATTACGATTTTGTTTTTATTGACTGCCCGCCCTCACTTAACCAGCTTACCGTGAATGCGCTGGCTGCGGCTGATTCAGTACTGGTACCCATGCAGTGTGAATACTATGCCCTTGAAGGTTTAACGGCGCTGATGGATACCATTCAGAAACTGGCTTCGGTGGTAAACCCTGAATTGAAAATTGAGGGTGTACTGCGCACCATGTACGATCCCCGAAACCGTCTGGCCAATGATGTGTCTGAACAACTGAAACGTCATTTTGGCGAACAGGTTTACCGCACGGTCATTCCCCGCAACGTGAGACTGGCCGAAGCGCCCAGTTTCAGTATGCCCGCCATGTACTATGATAAGTCATCGGCAGGCGCAAAAGCGTACCTGTCTCTGGCCGGTGAAATTCTTCGCCGCCGTGAGAAGACATTACAGCCCGCAAAAGCCAGTTAATCTGTTAAACTAGCCAAAATCTGTTTGTCTTAATCGCTTGAGTCATTGAGGAAAATATGTCTGCTAAGAAAAGAGGACTCGGTCGGGGCCTGGATGCATTGCTGGCGACCAGTCAGTCTTCCGCTGCCCGTCGTGAACAGGAAACTGACAGCACTGCGGCATCGCAAAGTGAATTGAGTAAGCTGCCGGTCGAATTTTTGAAGCCGGGGAAATATCAGCCCCGTAAAGACATGTCTCCCGAAGCGCTTGAAGAACTGGCGTCTTCTATCCGTTCCCAGGGCGTTATTCAACCGATTGTGGTGCGTACACTGGGCAAAGACCAGTACGAAATTATTGCCGGTGAACGACGCTGGCGGGCTGCCCAGCTTGCGCAACTCGACGTTGTGCCCTGTCTCATCAAAGACGTGCCGGATGAAGCGGCTGTGGCCATTGCACTGATTGAAAATATTCAGCGTGAAGATTTAAACGCCATGGAAGAGGCACAGGCCCTTGAGCGTTTAATGAACGAGTTTGAACTTACCCATGCACAAACCGCCGAGGCGGTGGGTAAATCCCGGGCGACGGTAACAAATTTACTGCGCCTGAATAACCTCAATGATGATGTCAAAACCTTGCTTGAGCACGGCGATATTGAAATGGGTCATGCCCGGGCGCTGCTCGGACTCACCGGCGGTCAGCAATCTGAAGTGGCTCAGGTCGTATCCGGAAAAGGTTTAACGGTAAGAGACACTGAAAAATTAGTACGCAAATGTCTGGAACCGGCGAAGCCAAAACCGGAAAAAACCGTTGATCCGGATGTGCAAAGTCTGATGACCCGCCTGTCTGATAACCTTGGTGCGCCGGTCGTGATTGACCATAACGCTAAAGGAAAAGGTAAAATTACTATCAACTTCAATGATTTAGAACAGCTGGACGGTATCCTTTCTAAAATACACTAATCCACTTTACGGCCATAGTTAGCAAAATGTTAACGGTGGTCGTTATTCCCGCACTTTTCGCGTACAATGCGTTTCGTCCTGTTATTCGATAAGAAAATTTTCAGAATAACTTTCAAAACGCGATGTATGGTTGAAAATTATCGGTAAAACAGTATACTTCTGACGCTTTTTATTTGGGCTCAAATAAGCATAAAACAATGGTGAACAGAGATTTGGCAGGGGCCGGTAAAAAACTTGCCAGACATGCCTTGCAGATTCAGGTAATTGTCATGACTCTGCTGGTCATCATCAGCGCCTGGGCGATGTCCGTTGAAGTAGCGAAATCAGCTGCTATTGGCGCGTTTATCAGCATTCTGCCCAACGCGATTTTTGCGTTATTCGCATTTCGTTACTCCGGTGCCAGTAAAAATGAACTGGTAGTACGGAGCTTCAGCCAGGGAGCCAAACTGCGCCTGGTTTTAGCAGTTATTTTATTTGTGGTGGCTTTTAAATTTTTGCATGCGATACCCGAAGCGGTTTTTGCAGCATTCGCCGTCACAACTGTCAGCTATTGGCTGGCAATGTTTCGTCAACAAAAACGATAACAAAAAGACAGAGTGATACCTTGGTAGCAAGACCAGGGTCTTACAGACGAAACGCCGGAAAGTTTTTACACTTTAATTTTTTTAGGTTGAAACATGGCATCTGAGATTACAACACAAGAGTATATTCTCCACCATTTGACCAATGCCACCATGTGCGTCACAGACGACGGGGTGAAATTTAGTCACGGTGAAGAACTGCATAATGTCGCTGAAGTATGTGCTGAAGCGGGTTTCTGGGTTTGGAACATCGATACGATGGGCTGGTCTATCGGTCTGGGTATTCTGTTCCTGTGGTTATTCCGTAAAGTGGCTAAATCAGCTACTTCCGGCGTACCGGGCAAAACCCAGGCGTTTATCGAGTTGGTTGTTGAGTTCGTAAACGACAACGTTCGTGACACCTTCCACGGTAAAAATAATCTCATTGCGCCACTGTCACTGACCATCTTCGTCTGGGTGTTCCTGATGAACCTGATGGACTTGATTCCGGTAGACTTCCTGCCTTCAGCCGCAGGTCAGATTGCTAACGCAGCCACCGGTGTGGACCCGCATCATGTGTACATGAAAGTGGTACCTACCACCGACCTCAACATGACGCTGGCACTGGCGCTGGGCGTATTCTTCCTGATTATTTTCTACTCCATCAAAGTGAAAGGCATTGGTGGTTTCATGAAAGAGCTGACATTCCAGCCTTTCAATCACTGGGCTTTCATTCCGGTTAACTTCATTCTGGAATCTGTTACCCTGCTGGCACGTCCGTTCTCACTGGCGCTGCGACTGTTCGGTAACCTGTATGCCGGTGAATTGATCTTTATTCTTATTGCGACCTTGGGTGTATGGCAGCTGCCTCTGCACTTCCCTTGGGCGGTATTCCATATTCTGGTAATCGTGCTTCAGGCCTTCATCTTTATGATGTTGACCATTGTATATCTGAGCCTGGCTCACGAAGACCATTAATGTAGTCCGGATCTTTTGCAATCCCTGGAAAAGAAAGCAAACGATTCAAACTGTTTTACTTTTACACTTTAACTTTAAATTTAACTTAAATCGGAGACGTACATGTTATACATCGCTGTTGCACTACTGATTGGTCTTGGTGCCCTGGGTACCGCTATTGGTTTCGGTCTGCTGGGTGGTAAATTCTTAGAATCTGCTGCTCGTCAACCAGAACTGGCTCCTCAACTGCAAGTTAAGATGTTTATCGTAGCGGGTCTTATCGACGCCATCGCAATGATCGGTGTTGGTATCGCGCTATACCTTCTGTTCGCTGTTGGTGCTTAATTTTTTAAACCCATTTTTTAGCGAACATATGAGGAGGAGCGGTCGTGAACATTAACGCCACTCTAATTGGTCAATTAATCGCGTTTATCGTATTCGTGTGGTTCTGCATGAAGTACGTATGGCCACCATTACTGGGCGCGATTGAAGAGCGTCAGAAGAAAATTGCCGATGGCCTTGAAGCTTCTGAACGCGCTGAAAAAGACCTGGAACTGGCTCAGCAGAAAGCTACTGACCAGTTGAAAGATGCGAAAGCGCAAGCAGCTGAAATTGTCGAGCAAGCCAAAAAGCGTGCTAGTCAACTTGAAGAAAGTGAAAAGCAAAAAGCTTACTCAGAGCGTGAGAAAATCATTGCTTCTGGTTATGCCGAAATTGAAGCTGAACGCAATCGTGCCAAGGAAGAATTACGCGCTCAGGTAGCAGCTTTAGCTGTTGCTGGTGCAGAACAAATTCTTCAACGTGAAATCGACGCAAACGCACAAAACGACATTGTTGAAAAACTTGTCGCTGAGCTATAAGAGGGAGATGAGCCATGTCTGAATTGACAACCGTTGCTCGTCCCTACGCTAAAGCTGCTTTCGATTTTGCTGTCGAACAAAACGCCGTTGCCAAATGGCAGGACATGCTGGTGTTTGCCGGCGAAGTTGCTGACAACGAAGACATGCATCAGTTAATGACTGGTGCTGTTGCCGCTGACCAACTCGCTGAGATTTTCATCAATGTGTGCGGTGAACAGATCGACGAACATGGTCAGAACTTCATTAAGGTTCTGGCTGAGAATAAACGTTTAGTTGCCCTGCCAGCCATTTCAGAGCTGTTTAATGCTTTGAAAGCGGATTACGACAAAGAAATTGAAGTCCAGCTGACTTCTGCTTCTGCATTGTCTGATGCGCAAACTGCTGAAATCAGTGCATCGTTAGAAAAACGTTTGGCACGTAAAGTGAAGCTTAATTGTAACGTGGACCCTGCCCTGGTTGCAGGCTTTGTAGTCAAAGCCGGTGATACAGTTATTGATGGTTCCGTGAAGTCGAAATTGAACCGTCTCGCAGACGCGTTGCAAGCATAACGGGGATAAGAGTATGCAACTTAATTCCACTGAAATTGCAGAACTGATCAAAAAGCGAATTGAACAGTTTAATGTAACCAGTGAAGCTCGCACCGAAGGGACTATCGTCGCAGTAACTGACGGTATTATCCGCATTCACGGCTTAGCCGATGTAATGCAAGGTGAAATGATTGAGCTTCCTGGTAGTCGCTACGCTATTGCACTGAACCTTGAACGAGATTCAGTTGGTGCAGTAGTTATGGGTCCTTATGCGGACCTGCAAGAAGGCACTAAAGTACAATCTACCGGCCGTATCCTTGAAGTACCTGTAGGCCCTGGCCTGCTGGGTCGTGTTGTAAACACCCTGGGTGAGCCTATTGATGGTAAAGGCGCTGTTGAAGCGGCAGGCTATGAGCCAGTAGAAAAAATCGCACCTGGCGTAATCGACCGTCAATCGGTTGATCAACCAGTACAAACTGGCTACAAGTCAGTTGATGCGATGATTCCTGTTGGTCGTGGTCAGCGTGAGCTTATCATCGGTGACCGTCAGTGTGGTAAAACAGCGATGGCTGTTGATGCCATCATTCAACAGAAAGATTCAGGCATTAAGTGTGTTTACGTAGCAGTTGGCCAGAAGGCTTCTACTATTGCTAACGTAGTACGCAAACTGGAAGAACACGGCGCGCTGGCTCACACCATCGTTGTTGCGGCTTCTGCTTCTGAATCTGCTGCTCTGCAGTACCTGGCACCTTACTCTGGTTGTACCATGGGTGAGTACTTCCGTGACCGTGGTGAAGATGCACTGATCGTATATGATGACCTGTCTAAGCAAGCTGTTGCTTACCGTCAGATCTCTCTGCTTCTGAAGCGTCCTCCTGGTCGTGAAGCATACCCTGGTGACGTTTTCTACCTCCACAGCCGTCTGCTGGAGCGTGCAGCCCGTGTAAACGACAAGTACGTAGAGCGTTTCACTAACGGTGAAGTTAAAGGTCAAACGGGTTCACTGACGGCTCTGCCTATCATTGAAACTCAGGCCGGTGACGTTTCAGCGTTCGTACCTACTAACGTTATCTCAATCACCGATGGTCAGATCTTCCTGGAAACTGACCTGTTTAACGCAGGTATCCGTCCTGCTGTTAACGCCGGTATCTCTGTATCACGTGTTGGTGGTGCTGCTCAGACCAAGATCATTAAGAAATTGGGTGGCGGTATCCGTCTTGCGCTTGCACAGTATCGTGAATTGGCTGCGTTCTCTCAGTTCGCATCTGACCTTGACGAAGCTACACGTGCACAGCTTGAACACGGTGAGCGTGTAACCGAACTGATGAAGCAGAAGCAATATGCGCCTCTGTCAATCGCTGATATGGGTGTGTCTCTGTACGCCGTTGAGAAAGGCTTCTTAAAAGATGTAGAACTGGGCAAAATCCTTGATTTTGAATCAGCCCTGCATGCTTACATGAACAGCGAACACGCTGAGCTGATGAAGTCTATCAATGCAACCGGCAACTACAACGACGATATTGATTCTCAGTTGAAAGACGCTTTAACGAAGTTCAAAGCAACTCAAACTTGGTAATCAATGGTGCTGGCTTTCGTAGTCAGCACAATTCGTTGAGTAATCGGAGAGATAATCATGGCCAGCGGTAAAGAGATTAAAGGTAAAATTGGGAGTATTAAGAATACTCAAAAGATTACCAGTGCGATGGAAATGGTTGCTGCGTCGAAAATGAAAAAGGCGCAGGAACGTATGGCTCATGGCCGTCCATACGCGCAAAGCATGCTAAAAGTGATTGGTCACATTGCTAACGGTAACCTTGAGTACCGTCACCCTTATCTTGAAGAGCGTGACGTGAAACGGGTTGGCTTTATCGTAATTTCTACTGACCGCGGATTATGCGGCGGCCTGAACACTAATGAGTTCAAGCTGGTCACCCAGAAAGCGAAAGCGTATCGCGATCAGGGTGTTGAAGTAGATTTTGCAGCGTTAGGTTCGAAGGCTTGTGCATTCTTTAACCGTTTTGGTGGTAAGCTACTTGCCGCAGAAACAGGTTTAGGTGATGCGCCTTCGGTAAGCGATGTAGTGGGTGTGGTACGCGTGATGTTACGCGCCTACGACGAAGGCACACTGGATAAGATTTATCTGGTGTACAACAACTTCGTTAACACCATGTCGCAAACGCCTGTGATGAATCAATTATTGCCTTTGCCAAAGTCAGAAGATGAGACACTGAAGCATCGTTGGGATTACATCTACGAGCCGGATCCAAAAGAAATTCTGGAATCCTTAATGGTTCGTTACATCGAATCCCAGGTATATCAGGGTGTTGTGGAAAACGCAGCGTCAGAACAAGCAGCACGTATGGTTGCAATGAAAGCGGCAACAGATAACGCCGGCAACCTTATCGATGATCTGCAACTGGTATACAACAAGGCTCGTCAGGCTGCAATCACACAGGAAATCAGTGAGATTGTATCCGGCGCCGCAGCGGTGTAGGCAAAGGTTTAGAAGAGATAACGAGGACTAATTATGAGTCAAGGTAAGGTCGTCCAAATCATTGGCGCCGTTGTGGACATCGAGTTTCCACAAGATGCGGTACCAAGAGTATATGACGCACTGAAAGTTACCGAAGGTGACTTATCCGGGCTAACCCTGGAAGTGCAACAGCAATTAGGCGGTGGTGTAGTTCGTTCCATCGCTCTGGGTACCACTGACGGTCTGCGTCGTGGCCTGGCAGTAGAAAATACGCAAGCACCTATCATGGTTCCTGTTGGTACAGCCACTCTGGGCCGTATCATGGATGTGCTGGGTAACCCAATCGACGAAGCAGGCCCAATTGGTGAAGAAGAGCGTATGTCTATTCACCGTGCAGCGCCCAGCTACGAAGATCAGTCAAGTTCAGTAGAACTGCTGGAAACCGGCATCAAGGTTATCGACCTGGTATGTCCGTTTGCGAAAGGTGGTAAAGTTGGTCTGTTCGGTGGTGCCGGTGTAGGTAAAACCGTAAACATGATGGAGCTTATCCGTAACATCGCAATCGAGCACAGCGGTTTCTCAGTATTCGCTGGTGTTGGTGAGCGTACTCGTGAGGGTAACGACTTCTACCACGAAATGAACGAGTCTAACGTACTGGATAAGGTATCTCTGGTATACGGTCAGATGAACGAGCCACCGGGTAACCGTCTGCGTGTAGCTCTGACTGGTCTGACGATGGCAGAGAAATTCCGTGACGAAGGTCGTGACGTTCTGTTCTTCGTAGATAACATCTACCGTTATACCCTGGCAGGTACTGAGGTATCAGCACTGTTAGGTCGTATGCCTTCAGCAGTAGGTTATCAGCCTACCCTGGCTGAAGAGATGGGTGTTCTGCAGGAACGTATCGCATCAACCAAGACTGGTTCAATCACGTCTATCCAGGCGGTATACGTACCAGCCGATGACTTGACTGACCCGTCACCAGCTACCACCTTTGCTCACTTAGATGCAACGGTAGTACTGTCCCGTGATATCGCGTCTTTAGGTATCTACCCTGCGGTAGACCCTCTGGACTCAACTTCACGTCAGCTGGATCCACTGGTAATCGGTCAGGAACACTATGACGTAGCGCGTGGCGTACAGACTGTACTTCAGCGCTATAAAGAGCTGAAAGATATCATCGCGATCCTGGGTATGGACGAGCTGTCTGATGAAGATAAGCAAGTGGTATCCCGTGCTCGTAAGATTCAGCGTTTCCTGTCTCAGCCATTCTTCGTAGCAGAAGTATTCACCGGTTCTCCTGGTAAGTACGTTTCTCTGAAAGACACTATCAGTGGCTTTAAAGGCATTCTGGAAGGTGAATACGATCACCTGCCAGAGCAAGCCTTCTACATGGTTGGTTCGATCGACGAAGCGTTGGAAAAAGCCAAGAAATAAGAATGAAGCCGGGCAGGCCTTAACGTCTGCCCGTTCTTGATTCACGTTCCTTACTAAGGAGTTTACAATGGCAGCTATGACCGTTCATCTGGATGTAGTAAGCGCAGAAAAAGAGATTTTCTCTGGTCTGGTTGAAACATTACAGGTAACAGGAAGTGAAGGTGAACTGGGTATCCACCCTGGTCACGCGCCACTTATTACTGCAATTAAACCTGGTATGGTGCGTTTGGTTAAGCAGTACGGTGAAGAAGAGATGATTTATGTTGCCGGCGGTGTACTTGAAGTACAACCCGGTATAGTCACTGTTCTTGCTGACACTGCTGTTCGTGCAGAAGATCTGGACGAGCAGTCTGCAGAAGAAGCAAAACGTCGTGCTGAAGAGCATATCGCCAACCCGGGCGCTGATTTCAACTATGCAGAAGCGGCACAAGAGTTAGCAGAAGCTATTGCTCAATTGCGTCTGATTCAAAAACTGCGTAAGTAATACATCAGCAAAAAACTGAAAAACCCGGCTACATGCCGGGTTTTTTGTATCTGCTACTTGCTGTTTTGCAGTAAACCGGTGTACTGTGTATTTATCCAGTTTATATTCACCGGAGAACAATGATGTCAGATAAAGGATTAACCGGACGTTGTTTGTGTGGCGAAGTGGAAGTGCATGCAACGCAGGCAGAAGAACAAGTCGGTGTATGTCACTGCGACATGTGCCGGAAATGGAGCGGAGGCCCTTTCTACAGTGCTCACTGTGGTGTTGCGGTCACCTTTAAAGGGGAAGATGCCATCACCCGCTTTTCATCGTCTCCGTGGGCTGACAGAGGCTTTTGTCACCGCTGCGGTACCCATTTATTTTATCTCTACAAAGAAAGCGGTGAGTATTTCGTGCCTGCCGGTTTGTTCGATGGTGATAACTTTTCCATGGGAACTGAAATATTTGTCGATGAAAAAGAGCCTTACTACGAACTGCATCCCACCAGCAGGAAAATGACCGGAGCTGAAGTCATGGCTGCTTTTCAACAGGGAGGCGATGATGAAAAATAAATCATTAAATTATCTGGAGTATCCTTCCTCATCACTGGAAAAGACCAAAGCATTCTTCTCGTCTGTTTTTGGCTGGACTTTCACCGACTATGGTGAGGCCTATTGTGCCTTCTCTCTGGACAATGTCGACGGCGGCTTTTATGCCAGTGAAGAAATCAGCACTACGTCCCGGGGTGCAGCTCTCACCGTGTTTTACAGTGACGATCTGACCAGCCTTGAAGCTGAAATTGTTGGCGCGGGTGGAATTATTACTCAGCCTGTTTTTGCTTTTCCAGGCGGTCACCGGTTTCATTTTACCGAACCGGGCGGAAGTGAATTTGCAGCATGGTCTGACTGCTATCAGCAAGAGTGATACAAACTATTACAAACAAAGGCGCAATTGCGGTATTGCAGAGGTTGCATTGCGCCTGCGGATGATTAAACTAGCGGCATAATAAAAACAAAATTTGAACAACAGTGGGAAGGACTTTACTGAGTATTATCGTGAAGGCCGTATGACGACTGAATTTAATTATCCCTCAACTTCTGCCGCTTCTTTCTGGCACATGCCGGTTCTTTATTTTGTAGTTTGCTGTATTGCCAATTACTTCACCGGTGCGCTGGATTACCAGCTTATCAATGATTTCCGGGCCCAACGCGACTTCAATGCTGCCTTAGGCATGCCCTTGCTGACGACCTTTTTCTGGATCAGCCTGCGCATTCAGCAACAGCAAATGGCTGGTGCCATCATGAGTTATTTGCTGGATAAAAACGCCCTGAGTTTATTTGCACAGCATCGTGCCCGTCTGGCGGTGAAACTGCGCCACCACATTCTGACCTCCGCCACCCTCGCTATTTCCATGACGGCTGTCTATATCATGAGTGAAGAACTGGTTGCCTTCGATATGAACATGCAGGTTCTGGTGCTTGATCTGATTGCAGTACCTTTCTGGTTCTTTTTCTGGCTTTTCCTGTTTCAGATGATCTATTCCACTCACTACATGATGAAGCATTTCATTCATATTAATATTGCCACCAGCAGCGAACTGAAAGCATTGAAAAGAGTGTCGCTACTGTCGATGGAGAATGCCCTGTTCAGTATCACTGCGTTGATCATCATTCCCGTTTTCTGGTTTAAAAAAGATATACCGGCAATCGATCTTGCCATAGTGACCCTGTTTTCATCGTCTTTGACAGTGTATCTGGTCATGCCCGCCGTAAAGGTGTACCGGCTTATTGGTGCAAGAAAGCAAAAGATAATGGATCAACTGACCCGCGGGCTGACGTCCATTTACTGTGAAGACGAAAGTGATCGCATTAATCACGAACGGCGCAATGCTATTCAGCAGGAAATCGAAGAAGTGGAAAACATTACTGCTACACCGGTTACGTTCGAACAGTGTAAACGCATGCTGAGCGTCGTCTTTCTGATCCCTGCTTCCTGGATGACATTAATTTATATTGAACATCTTGTGACCTGATAAAAACGTCAGTAAGCTGGAGTGCTGTAGATAAAAAGGAGTTGGTCATGCTGGTTTATGGAGATAGCCGTTCCGGAAACTGCTATAAAATTCAATTATTACTTTCCATACTGGGTAAACAAGTCGACTGGGAAGAAGTCGATATTTTAAAAGGGGCAACGCAAACCCCCGCGTTTTTGCAAAAGAACCCGAATGGTAAAATCCCGCTGTTGGAAATGGAGGATGGCCGCACGCTGTCCGAATCAAATGCTATCTTAAACTTCCTTGCCGAAGGTTCCGCGCTCATTCCCCGTTCATCTTTCGATCTGGCTAAGATGCTGCAGTGGCAATTCTTTGAGCAATACAGCCATGAGCCCTATATTGCGGTAGCCCGGTTCATTAATTTATATCTGGGGTTACCCGAAGAACGTAAAGCTGAATACAAAGCTAAACAGGCTGGCGGGCACAAAGCACTGGCAGTCATGGAAGATCAACTTTCACGCACCCCTTTTCTGACCGGCTCACAACTGTCACTGGCTGATATCAGTTTATACGCTTATACCCATGTGGCCCACGAAGGTGGATTCGATCTGACAGCCTATCCGGCGGTGAATAACTGGCTGAAACTGGTTGAAGATCACAAAGGCTACACGCCGATGAAAGCCGGCTGAACCTTCTTTACTTGCGGCGCAGGTGTGCCGCAGGTCCCTGCCATTGCGCCTGCATAAACTGTTGTAACCGGTATAACGGCGCCGGATCTGTCTCTGTCGTTTCTTTCATCACATGCGCCACAGCTTCAAGCGTAGATAAGCCCGATTCTGAGCGGGTGTGCCTGATGCGGTAATCACTCGGGCCGGCATGACTGAAATGATACTGGGGAAGCGGATGCAGCTGTGTAAAACGTTGCCACAATCCGTAAGCCTGACGCCAGCTTCCATCCAGCAGAATGAAGAGATCGTGCGTACCTGATTGTGGTGTCTTTTCTAAAGAAGTGCTTTCCGGAGACGGATAAATCACCGCCGGAGATCCCGCATTATCAAGAGCATCTGCCACGGCCATTTCCGCCTCATCAGCGCCTGCGGAAAGTATGGGTGTATCAGGTAAACACAGCTGTACTAATTTAGCAGTATTTTTTGCATGAATGGCTTCTTTCTCATGCTGAATGATGAGAAACTGAACAGGTGTACAAATCTGCGTCACTGCGTTGCATACACAGGTTTTTTGCGGATAGCGGCAAACTGAGCAATATGGACGCATTCGAACACTCTATTGGAAAATAAAAGCGCATTATGGCCGATACTGGTAACAACGACAAAGTGAAGCAAATACTGCAAACCGTTATGGCCGTGCCGGAAGGGTCGGTTGCTACCTACGGGCAAATTGCGGATCTTGCCGGTATGCCCGGCAGAGCGCGGCTGGCAGGTCGTTCATTGCGTGCTGATTTCAATGGAGAACCGGTTCCCTGGCATCGTATTTTACGAGCAGACGGGAAAATAGCCTTTCCGCCCGGCTCTGAAAAAGCGAAGGAGCAACGGGAATTGCTCATGGCTGAAGGAGTTATGGTGAAAGATAATCGGGTGAATCTGCGAAATTGTCAGTGGCAACCTGATATGGCAACTATACTCTTTACATTGAAGTACTGAATGTGGCCGCAGAGCTACCGGTAATCTTTGAACCTCAGTGTACAGACTCATTTATTCCATGGTGTGATAGCAAGTGACCGACAGCGTATTTAAAACAATTACAATAGACGAATTAGCGCCCGGCATGTACGTCAATGAAATCATTGAGCAGTCAGGAAAAGTGAAAATCAAAAGCCAGGGGCGCGTTGCCCGTAAGGCTGTGGTGGAATCTTTACGAAAACGCGGCGTCCTCAAACTCGTTATCGATTTATCAAAGCAATTTGAACCCGATGAAGAAGCCGCTGTGCCAGTGCCGGCAGAAGAGCCGGTTCCGGCGAAGAAAAAGCCCCGTGTGAGTATGACGTCCGAACTGGTACGGGCGGAAAACCTGTATAAACAGGGTAAGGAAATTCAAAAAACCTTACTTAAAGCTGTACAGCAGGGACTACCTTTCGACGACCGTATTCCCAGTGAGTTTTCGCAAAACCTTGTGGCTTCAGTCGAGCGTAACCCTGACGCATTGCTTTGCCTTACCCGCATCCGTGAGAAAGATGATTACCTGCTGGAGCATTCGTTAAACGTTGCCATTATCCTCGCTAACTTCGCGCGACATATGGGAATGTCTGATGACGAAGTACAGGAACTGGCTTTTGCCGGATTCCTTCATGATATGGGCAAAATTCGTGTGCCGGATGAGATCCTGCATAAGCCCGGCAGACTCACTGATGAAGAAATGGACGTGATGAAGAAGCACGTCGAATATGGTGTGGATGCCCTGCATGAGGTAAATCTCAACCCGGACCTCATCAGAACCGTCAGTGAACATCATGAGCGTCTTGACGGATTTGGTTATCCGGCAGGAACAAAAGGTGACAATATCAGCACTGCAGGGCGTATGCTGGCAGTTGCAGATATGTACGATGCGCTAACTGCTGACCGTTGTTACAAAGCCGGTATGCCGAGCCAGCGGGCTTTCCAAATCCTTATCGGTGAATGTCCTCATAAACTTGACCAGGCGCTTGTGCAGCAATTTATCAAGTGTATGGGCGTTTATCCCGTAGGCAGTCTGGTGCTTCTGTCTAACGATAAACTGGCTATGGTGTTGTCGCAGAACGACTCTCCGCTGACACCGGTTGTTAAAGTGTTCTATTCGCTGACCGGTAATCATTATGTAACCCCGCGGGATATCGACCTTTCCTATGATAAGCGGGTAAAAATTGAAAAAGCGGTAAAAGCCAGTGACTACAAAATTAACTTCAACCAGTTTTTTGCACAGAACATTTCTCCCTGATTTGTCTTTAATTGCATACACCACCGGGAACATTTTACCCGCCGGTGTGTGCAATCATCGCAGTTAACTTCCCGTTTATCCCCTGCGGGCAAGGCTATTCAGCTTGTATTCATTTGCCGGCGCGTATTTTGGCGTTAAACCGGATGATGGAACAGGTCTTGCTGTCCTGACCGGTACAGTTGTAATTATCTTAAGAGGGATATCATGAAGAAAGTCTTCGCAGTCGGACTCATCACCGCTTCTTTAATCGCGGGTGGTTGTGCAACAAGCCCTAACAATACGCAAAAAGGTGCAGGGATCGGCGCTGTCGTCGGTGCACTGCTGGGTAAAGCGACCGGGGATAACGATAAAAGCCGATATGCCTGGGGTGCTGTGGTCGGTGCTATTGCCGGTGGCGCGATTGGTAACTATATGGATCGCCAGGAAGAAGAAATGCGCGAGCAATTGGCTGACACCGGCGTACAGGTAGTTCGGGAAGGGGATAACCTGCGCCTGATTATGCCGGGTGATATTACGTTTGCCACTAACAGTGCGTCTATCAGTCCTAATTTCAATCCTGTATTGCAGGACGTAGCAACGGTGGTAAATCAGTACGAGAAAACGGTGCTGCTTATCGAAGGTCATACCGATGACACCGGCGCAGAATCTTACAACCAGACGTTGTCAGAGCGCCGTGCGCAATCTGTTAAGAATCTGCTGACCACGTTCAATGTTAATCCTACCCGGGTGACCACAGTGGGTCTGGGAGAGTATCAGCCAAAAGTGCCTAATACTTCGGCTGAAAACCGTCAGATTAACCGTCGCGTTGAACTGAAAATCCAGCCTGTGACGCAAAGTAATTCACGCTAGACCAACATGCCGGACGCGTTGAAAAAACCGTCCGGCTTTTCTGATGCAACAAGTTATTTCTGAGAAGTGTTGTCAGTTTGACGAATCATCCTCACTACCTCTTTCGCCAGACCATTAGGCACAGGGATGGTCAGATGATACTGGGCAATTTTCCATTCATCATTTTCAAGCACCAGTACACCGGTTCCCCGCGTTACACCATAGCTGGCATTATCAAGAAGTTCATCAAACCAGGCTGTGTCGCCGTTAGCAGAAAAGTAAATATGCCTGTCCCGGGGATGATAGGTCCAACCCTGCCCCTTATCGAAATATGGCTTGGCATAGGCTTTAAAGTCATCAACCGGCCAGGTTTCTCCCGCATCGGTACCGATGAACACTGCATTGGCTGAAAAGAGGCTGAAATACGTGGTGTAGCTTGCATCAGATGCAGCCTGATGAAACTTATCCAGCACGTTGCTGACTTCTTCCTGAGGGCTGGCTGACACCGACAGTGACAGTATAAACAACAAGCAAAAACTTAACCGTTTCATCTCATTCTCCTTTTGCTAAAGCGGTATAGTACATTACTTGCGGGTGGTCACAAACGTCTCTGCCTTCAGCGTATTTCCAGTGCTCTTTTAAGGCCGTGCTTCATATGGATGAGTTTCTCAAGTCGTGATATGACTTCTTCAAAAGGCAGCTTGCCAACCCCCTTAAGGGCACACTCCCAAACAATAATTACCTTCCATCCCTGACTAAGCAGGTAGTGCTGGTGGCGTTTATCCCGCACTGTATTCTGCGTAAGTTTGGTGAGCCAGAATGCTGTTCTTGTTTCCGGCAAGTGTGCCAGATGACACTGTTCGTGCATGTGCCAGAAGCAGCCGTGCACGAAAATACAGGTTCTGTATTTGGGTAACACAATGTCCGGCGAGCCCGGTAACCGCTTAACATTTTTCCTGTAACGGTACCCTCTGGCAAACAGCGCCCGCCGGACCAGTAGTTCCGGTTTTGTATTTCTGCTTTTTATCGCAGACATGTTTTTACTTCGCGTAGCTCTGTCGTGTACGTCTGCCAATAAAAGTTTCCTTCCGTTTTGAATGACAAAGCGCTGGTAGCTGATCTGTTCTGATGCTAACCTCGCAGGGATAAAAACCGGATAAACAGAAGTCTCCCCATGAGTAAACAAAACCAGAATCTTAACGCTGATGATATCAGGTGTATACGTGAGCGGCTGGGATTAGGCAGAACAGAATTTGCAAATCTTTTGGGGTTGGGCAATCAGGGCGAGCGGACAGTTCGCGGTTGGGAAAATGGCGAGCATCTGCCTTCGGCTAAAAAAGCAGAAGCAGTGAGAACCCTGGAAAAACGCATGGTGCAACTTGCCAGAGAAGCGCCTTTCGCAGCTACCGGCTCAGAATACCACTTTAAATTTATCGATCTCTTTGCCGGAGTGGGTGGCATACGGCTTCCATTTCAGGAGTTAGGAGGTAAGTGTGTATTTACTTCAGAATGGGATAGGTTTGCACAAAAAACGTATCTTGCTAACTACGGTGAAATGCCCCACGGCGATATTACCCAAATTCGCGCGACAGATATTCCGGATCACGATGTGCTGTTGGGCGGGTTTCCCTGCCAGGCTTTTTCGCAGGCAGGTCTGAAAAAGGGATTCAGCGATACCCGCGGCACCATGTTTTTTGAAATTCAGCGCATCCTTGTTGAAAAGCGCCCGAAAGCATTCCTGCTGGAAAACGTAAAGCAGCTCAAAGGCCATGATAAGGGCCGGACACTTAAAACCATTGAGGCTATCCTGCGGGGAGATTTTGATCAGAGTATACCGGATGATATGCCTCTCAGTGAGGAAGCACGCCATGCCCTCTCAGATAAGCTGAATTACTGGGTGGACTATAAAGTGCTGCGGGCGGCAGATTTCGGTGCCCCGCAAAATCGTGAACGGGTATTTATCATCGGCTTCGATAAAGATCATTTCAGCGAAGCGGATATCAACGCACATTTTCGCTGGCCGGAACCACCAAACACACCAACCCGTGTGGGCGATATTCTTGAGAGTGCGTCTGAACTGGCAGCTAAAGATGATCGTTACACATTGTCAGACAGGCTCTGGACGGGTCATCAGAAGCGTAAAGCGGAGCATAAACAAAAAGGTAACGGGTTCGGCTATTCACTGTTTACGCCCGACAGCGCCTACACCAACACGATCAGTGCCCGCTATTATAAAGACGGGTCCGAGATCCTGATTGACCAGAGCGCACTGAACAAGAATCCGCGTAAACTGACACCAAGAGAATGTGCACGATTACAGGGCTTTCCCGAGGCATTCATCGTTGATGCCGTATCTCAGGGCCAAATCTACAAACAATTTGGCAACTCAGTCTGTGTAAATGTGATCAGGGCAGTCGCCAGTGAAATGGTGGCGTTTATGAGGCGGAAATAAAAAAGCCCTGTGTTGAAAACAAGTACAGGGCTTCTTAAAAATGCTTATGTGAACAGAAAAGATTTACTCAATATTCTGGATCTGCTCGCGCATCTGCTCAATCAGCACTTTCAGCTCAACAGCTGATTGTGTGATTTCTGAGTTTATTGACTTGGAGCCCAGTGTATTCGACTCACGGTTGAATTCCTGCATCATGAAATCCAGACGACGGCCGCAGGCACCACCCTTTTTCAGGATATTACGGGTTTCTTTGACGTGGGCATTCAGACGGTCGAGTTCTTCTGCCACATCAATTTTTTGCGCCAGCATGACCATTTCCTGCTCGAAGCGGGTGGGATCAAGCTCTACCTTGGCTTCTTCAAAACGGGACTGAATTTTTTCACGCTGCCACTCAACAATAGCCGGCATTTTTTCAGCAACTGCTGCGGCTTCCTTTTCAATACCATCCAGGCGCTGTTCAATGAGTGCTTTAAGTGCATCACCTTCGGTGGCACGGGCTTCGATGAACTGAGTCAGGGTATCGTCAAATGCCGCCAGAATATCCGCCTGAATGGCATCCATATCGGCTTCTTCGGCTGCAATTACGCCGGGCCAGCGCAGGATATCAAGGGGGTTAACTCCGGTGGACTGACCGTGTGACTGCACCCAGTCAGCAGCATGCATGACTTCTTTCGCAAGTGCCTCGTTAAGCGTGAGTTTGGTTACAGCGGCATCGTTAGCACTGAAACGCAGCGCGCACTCTACCTTTCCCCGCTGCAAACGCTTGCGAAAGCGCTCACGGAGCACCGGTTCCAGTGCACGGAACTGTTCAGGCAAACGGAAGTAAGTTTCCAGAAAACGCTGGTTCACCGAGCGGACTTCCCACACGGCTGTTCCCCAGTCTTTTTTCACTTCACTGCGGGCAAACGCGGTCATGCTGTAAATCATAAATTTTCAATCTCCGTATGGATTTATGCGTAAGTCTACGCAGGAATCACCGGGTTGTCAGTGGTAATGTTCACTGTGTTCATACTTTAGTACAAGGTTCAGACAGGTTTTGATCGTCCCTGCTTGCCTGTACCTGTGTTGCTGGCTATTCTGTTAACGGATAAATTTGTTACATTTAATGGATTCTGATTTAAGAGATAATGCCTCATTATCAGAAGTATGTTTACTCAGGGATGACCCACATGTCGTATAAGAAATTAGGTGCGCTGGTCGCATTTTTGTTCCTTTCTTTTTCTGCTTTTGCGGCTTTTTCACCGCAGGACATAGCTAAAAATGCTATTTACGCAGATGCCAAAATATCACCGGACGGAGATCGTCTGGCCATCGTGGTTGTGCAGGATGGCATCAGAAACCTTGCCGTGCTGGACATGAAAGATTTCTCAACGGTTGGCGGAATGGCCATGCGCGGGGGAAATGAAGTCGGTACCTTTTACTGGGCGAATAATGATCGCCTGGTAATGGAAATCTGGCGTAAAGAGCCATGGCAATCTGAACCTCAGTTCTGGGGCGAACTTTACGCTATTAATTACGACGGTACTAACGGCGAGATTATCTATGGATTCAACGTCGAAGAGCGTCAGAATACCCGGATTAAAAGAAAGAAAAGCGTAGATGGCTGGGCCCGCGTGATCAGTACGATGCCGGATAACGACAATGAGATCCTGATTGCATCAGAGCCGATGAACGTAGACCGGATTGGTTTCGTCCAGCGTCTTTCTGCAAGCTACGACAGTATCGCATCAATTCACCGTCTGAACGTTTACAGCGGCAAATTGTACCCCGCCAAGGCTTATGCGCCCGCGCCGCAATCTGACATTTTTACTGATGACAGTGGTAACCTGATCATGGCAACCGGCACAAATAAGAATGACGATACGCTTATTTTCCGTCGTAAAGGCGATGACTGGGAAGAAATCAGTGAGCAATTCGGGCAGGCTTTCCATCCGGTATCCCTGAACGAAGATGCCACGGAAGTGATTTACCTGGATAATTTTGAACAGGACAAAGTCGGCCTTTTCCGGATGAACCTCAAAACCGGTGAGCGAAAAGAAATATACACCGATGATGTAGTGTCTTTGTCTCAGGTAAATCTGACAACCGACAAGTCCTCTGCCTATGCTATCCGCGTGGATGACGGTATGCCGGCGTACATGGTTTTCGACAGTGCCGGTGAAGAGGCAAAAATCTTTAAAGATTTGTTGGGTGCCCTGCCGGGTTACAACGTGAATATGGTCAGCCGTTCAGCAGACGGCAATTTGTGGCTCATCTATGCCACCAGCGATATTGATGCCGGTACGTATTATCTTTACAACAAATCTGCCAATAGCCTGAGCCAGCTGTTCGCTAACCTCGAACACATTTCCGTAAACGACTTCTCTGAAACCAAACCGGTGAGTTTTGAAGCGTCAGACGGAATGAAAATTCACGGTTTCGTTACCTACCCTGTTACGATGAAACAGGGACAGAAAGTTCCTCTGGTAACTCTTGTTCATGGCGGTCCGCACTATGTGCGTGATTTGTGGTGGTTTGACCGTGAAGTTCAGTTACTGGCGAACGAAGGTTATGCTGTTCTTCAGGTGAACTACCGTGGTTCCGGTGGCTATGGCGGCGATTATCAGGCTGCCGGCTACAAGCACTGGGGTGACGATATTCAGCAGGATATTATCGACGGTACACGCTACATCATTTCTCAGGGACATATCGATAAAGACAAAGTGTGCATCATGGGCGGCAGTTTTGGTGGCTACTCTGCGGTCATGTCTGCAGAGCTTGCACCTGACCTGTTTAAGTGTGCCGTTGCTAATGCCGGCGTCTATGATCTGAACCTGGCACTGGAAAAAGGTGACATTACTGAATTCCTCACCGGTGATGCGTATCTGGAAAAAGTGCTGGGTACTGACCCCGCTCAGTTAACCGCATTTTCCCCTGTGACCCACGTGAGCAAACTGTCCGGTCCGGTTCTTATTGCCCATGGTGCCCGTGACCGCAGGGTTCCTCTTGAGCACGCAGAACGTCTGAAAAGTGCCCTGGACAAAGCAGGCAAATCCTATGAGTGGTTCGTGAAAGACTCGGAAACACATGGTTTCTATGATGAAACCAACCGCGGCGAGTACTATCAGAAGGTCGTGAATTTCCTGTCTGAAACATTAAAATAATCTGATAACGCCGCATTTATGCGGCGTTTTACTTTTTTACGCCTTAATTCCCTTCCCGCCGGATTCAATTTGCCGGTGTATTTACGCTATACTTGCGCCTGTTAAAAAATACAGATTTATGACCTTTTCTCAGGAGACTCCTATGCGTCCAAGCGGCAGAACCGCCAGTCAGATCCGTCCCGTTACGATTACCCGCAATTACACTTGTCATGCTGAAGGTTCGGTTTTAGTCGAATTCGGTAATACCAAGGTACTTTGCACTGCGACGGTGGAAGAAGGTGTACCGCGTTTTATGAAAGGTCAGGGGAAGGGCTGGGTAACGGCTGAATACAGCATGCTGCCACGGGCAACGCATACCCGCAGCCAGCGTGAAGCAGCACGGGGTAAACAAGGCGGCCGTACCCTTGAAATTCAGCGCCTGATTGCCCGCTCTTTGCGTGCGGCACTTGATCTGAAACTGCTTGGCGAAAATACAATAACGCTGGATTGTGACGTTATTCAGGCTGACGGCGGAACACGTACCGCCTCTATTACCGGTGCCTGTGTTGCACTGGTAGATGCCCTTACCTTCATGCGTGCTAAAGGCATTATCAAAACTAACCCGCTGAAATTCATGGTAGCAGCATTGTCTGTGGGTATTTACGAAGGTACGCCGATTGCTGACCTGGAGTATACCGAAGATTCAGCAGCCGAAACCGACATGAACGTAGTAATGACCGAAACCGGTAAGCTGATTGAGATCCAGGGTACCGCGGAGGGCGAACCGTTCTCCTTTGATGAAATGCACGAAATGCTGGATATCGCTAAGCATGGCCTGCGTGAACTGTTTGATGTTCAGAAAGCGTCTCTTGCGTAAGGAGAGCAGATGAAAGCGTTTAAAAGAGAATTTATTGAGTTTGCCATCGCCCGTGGCGTGCTGAAATTTGGCGAGTTTACCCTGAAGTCAGGCCGTACAAGTCCTTACTTCTTTAATGCCGGGTTGTTTAACAAAGGTGGCGATCTGGCCAAATTGGGTCGTTACTACGCGGCAGCACTGGCGGATTCCGGCATAGCCTTCGATGTACTGTTTGGCCCTGCTTACAAAGGGATCCCTATTGCCACAACCACGGCAGTAGCATTAGCTGATCATCATGATATGGATGTGCCTTATTGTTTTAACCGTAAGGAAGCGAAAGATCACGGTGAAGGTGGTAATCTTGTTGGCAGCCCGCTGGAAGGCCGCATTATGCTGGTGGACGATGTGATCACGGCCGGAACAGCTATCCGTGAGTCAATGGAGCTTATTGCTCAGAACGGTGCCTCTCTGGCCGGTGTACTGATTGCGCTGGATCGTCAGGAACGGGGTAAAGGCGAGCTGTCTGCTATTCAGGAAGTGGAACGTGATTTTGGTACACAGGTTGTTTCCATCGTGTCTCTGAATGACGTAATTGCTTATCTGGAAGAAACCGGTGCCCACGCAGAGCACATGGCGTCAATCCGTCAGTACCGTGAGTCATATGGGATCGGATAATCCCCTCTTCGCCAGCCCGGATCACGAACTGGACACACTGGGCCTCCGTTGCCCGGAACCTGTGATGATGGTGCGTCTGAAAGTGCGGAAAATGGAAGAAGGTGAAACGGTTCTGATCACCGCCGATGATCCGGCAACAGAGCGGGATATCCCGGGGTTTTGCCGGTTTATGCAACACACGCTGGTGGCAAGCCAGACTGATGCATTGCCCTATCAGTTTCTGATTAAGAAAGGGCTGTAGCCGTCGTCTCATACAAACTGTTTTTAAAGCCGGTGAATATGAAGTGACCCCATAAAGTTGGACTCATTTCTAAGCGGCTGCCAAGGCCTGATTTCGATATTGTATCGGACTCAGGCCTTTTAGTTTCAGCTTAATACGCTCGTTGTTGTAATAGTCGATATATTCTTTGATGCTTTCAATCAGTTCGTCGGCATCGTTGAACTTCTCGTTGTGATACATTTCCGTTTTTAATATGCCGAAGAAGTTCTCTGCGACGGCATTGTCTAAACAATTTCCTTTCCTGGACATGCTTTGAACTAGCCCGTTTGCTTTGATGTGATTTTGGTACTCTTTATGTTGGTATTGCCAGCCCTGATCCGAGTGAATAAGCGGCTTCTCATGTCGCTGTAGCTTACTCGTCGCGGTTTTGAGCATGTCTGTGACTAGTGGCAGTGCAACCGATGTGCGTACTTCATAGCTGACAACCTCTTGGTTAAACAGGTCAATTATCGGTGACAGATAGACTTTCTGGTCTTTGACTTTAAACTCAGTCACATCGGTCACCCATTTTTGATTTGGCTTCACTGCCGTAAATTCTCGATTAAGTTCATTGCCTGCGATTCTGCCGACTTCACCTTTATAGGACTTGTAACGTTTAGGTCTTACCTTGGATTTTAACCCCAGCTCATTCATCAGGCGTTGTACGCGCTTGTGATTAACTATCAAGCCTACTGTTCTCAGCGCAGAAGTAACTCTGCGATAGCCGTACCGCCCTCTATGTTTATGAAAGATAGTACGTATTTTTTCGCTTAAGCCAATATCGGGACACGACCGTTCTAGCGTATTACGATGATAGTAATAAACGCTTTTCGGGAGTCCTGTGATTTTTAATAGATTTTGTAAGCTGTAACTAGCCTTGAGCTCTTCGACAACTATCGTTTTGTCTTTGCTTTTTTCTTTCTGGCTTGAGCCAAGGCTTCTAACTTTTTTAGAACAGCATTCTCCGCACGTAAATAGTCCAACTCTTCTCTGAGTTCCTTCTCCGTCATTTCAGTTGATGGTTTAGGTGCAGAAGGTTCTTTTTTCACGCGAGGTTTACCTTTTTTCTTTGGTTTTAGACCGGAGATACCATCGTGAGCATAAAGCTTTTGCCATTGGAAAAGAATCCCAGGGGACGATAAATCGAAGAAGGCGCTGGTGTAACTAAGTGACCAGTTGTTAGCTGCCATTGTTTTCAACACATCTGTTTTAAATGCTTGAGAATATGGCCTGTGAGTAGACCTGAAGCTTTCAGCGCCATGAATTCGATAAACAGCAGTCCAATATCGGACCTGCCTTTCTGTGACATTAAATCTGCCACCTATCGCCGAAGAACTTTCAGATAAAGCACACTCAGCTACTTTGAGCTTGAAGGCTCGAGGATGTTTGGACATAAAAAGACCCCCAGTAATTGGAATGTCCAACTATTGGGGGTCACTTCAATATGCCGGCTTTTTGTTACCGGTTTCCCGGCGTGGTGCGGTAAATTGTTTCAAAGCCACAGAAAATGCCAAACATGGCTATACCGGCACCTGTCGCGGCAAGTCCATATTGCCCGTACCGCTGATTTAAAATAGTGCTAAATGCTTCTTTAAGTCCACCGGCCTCTGACGGATCCAGTTCAATTGCCGCCTGAATAAAAAAAGCACCTACTAAGATGTAAACAACTCCCCTCGCGAGATAGCCGAGTCTGCCGGCAATACGGCTGATATGAATCTCACTGTCCCGCATATGATGAGTATTAAATTTTTCCATGAAATCGGCTTTACAGGCATGCTTTAGCTGGATGAAAGAAAATATCAGAATACCGGTACCGATGGCAGCAACCAGCCATCCTCCCCACGCCTGCTGCATTAATTCCTGTGAAACCTGTTTACTGCTGTCTTTCTCTGAATTACCGGTACCAATCAGTACTCTGATTGCACCCCAGGCCCCGACTCCGTAAATCGTCGCTGATAATGCAAAGAAAGCTCTGGTGATCACATCGCCGGCTTTTGACATATCCAGGTTCTCGGTATTCAGAAAGGCCTGGATAAGACGCCATAACATATAGCAAATGAGCCCGCACACTACGCCGGCCAGCAGATACCATCCATAAGGCTGCTCCAGGAGAGTTCTGAAAACATGGTCCTGAGTGGGTTCTTCAGACTGCAGAAACGTAAATGCTGTGGTTATAACGAAAATACCAAGAAGAATATAAACAACGGTTTTTGCACCATATCCGGCGCGGGCAATATAGCTGATAGTGGTTGAAGCGATCACAGTATCTTATCCGGTATTCGTTACGCTGGCAGGGGGAAAACCCGCAAGCTTTTTCCTGTATTATTTGAATACGCAAATAACTGCTGATAGCGATTTATCTGTTGCTAAAATTAATGGCTTTCCGTGATGGCCTGAAGTAATAGCCGCTGTAAGCGCACTTTGTCATCATGAGACTGGCAGCGGAGATCGCTGATGTGCAGAATCCGCTGCCGTAGCATATGCTTCAGAAGCCTGATATCCACTTCCAGCGTTATGGTTGTGGATGACTGGCTGTCCACCGGTAAGGTCACTAGTGAAGTACCCTTGAAGATAATGTTTGCCGTTGGTAGAAGGCCAGCCCTTTCTGCAGTGAAAACGTAATTTGTTGCAGCATCGTCAGTAACTCAGGGTGTAATGCAAACAGCGGGGCCAGCGCATAGATTTGCTGTGATGCCGCATCAAGACAGGTGGCAGCATCTTCAATGTTCCCTGTAGCAGCATGGCTGCGTGCAAACTGTATGGCAGCAGCACCATAAGCGGTCAAATCTTTTCTCTGTGAGGCCGGGGAGGTTTCCGGTGCCTGCAAAGAAAGCAATACCGCCTGCGCGATCTCATAAGCTTCCCCTGCTGTCTGACGGGCGGATTCCATTTCACCGGACTTTGCCTTTTCCAGCGCAGTTTGACTGGTTTGTGTAAAATGGTTGCGGGCATGCTCCGGGTGGGATTGCAGCCACTTCCAGTATTCCGGGCTAAGATAATGGGTTTTCATCATATGCACCTCCTGAATTAAAAGTAATGCAAATGAGAATTATTATCAAATTAAATTTAGCGCTGTTGCCCGGTTAAAACAATGTAGTGATATACCAGATCAACAGCACGACGACAGTCAGTGCCAGTATTGCTTTCGTTTTGTATCGCCTGATTAACGCTTCAGCTTTGTCTCCGGCAACATATACCGCCAGTGCCAGACCAAAATACCTTATGGACCTGGCGATGACCGTGGCCAGTAAGAACAACAGCAGGGAGTATTTTGTTGCACCCGCTGCCAGCATGGCTATCTGAAACGGAATGGGGGCAATTCCGAGCGTCAGCACAAACCAGAACCCCTGCTGCTCCATTTTAGCTGAAACTTGCTTAAACTGTTCCGGGTCAGAAAAGGTGTTAATGATCCAGTCGCCGGTTAGATCGAAAAGATAATACCCCAGCGCATAACCGAATAATGCACCAATAACACACCCCAGAGTGGCCATCAGGGCAATGCTCCAGAGCTTTTCCCTTCTTGCCTGCATCAGCGGTATAAGGATCGCTTCCAGGGGCACAGGTACGATGGTAGATTCCAGAAATGACGCCAGGGTAATGCCTTTCAGCATGTGCCTGGAATCCACCATTTTCTTCGTCGTACGTTTTAACTTTTTCGTTATGGGCATAATCTTCCGTTATTGTTTGAAGATTGCCCCGTCCTTCATAACAAAGACAACCTTCTCCATCACCCTGATGTCCTCAAGGGGATTACCTTCAACTGCAATGATGTCGGCCAGTTTACCGCTTTCGATAGTGCCGAGTTCATCACTGATATTCAGCAGTTTCGCCGGTGAAACCATTGCACTGCGCAATGCTTCAGCAGCAGGCATGCCAGCTTCTGTCATCAGTGCAAACTCCTGAGCGTTATCGCCATGTGCTGAAACGCCGCTGTCAGTGCCAAACACAATGCTTACACCCGCTTTATACGCTTTGGAGAAGGTGTTTTGGATCAACGGGCCGATGGCGGCCGCTTTGGGTCTGACAAGTTCCGGAAAGAATCCGTCGATTTTCGCTTTCTGAGCCACAAACTCGCCGGCGAGAATAGTCGGGGTGTACCAGGTGCCGTGTTCTTTCATCAAATCCATGATCTCATCGTCCATGTAAGTACCATGCTCGATAGACGTCACACCGGCCTTAATGGCCCGCTTCATACCTTCTTTTCCGTGAGCATGCACAGCCACTGTCATGCCGTAGTCATTAGCTGTAGCAACAATGGCTTCCAGTTCATCGTCCATAAATTGCGGATTCTGGCCGCTTTTCGCTACGCTCAGAACGCCGCCGGTGGCAGTGATTTTTATCACGTCAGCACCATCCTGATAGCGCTGCCGTACTGCATCGCGGGCTTCTGCAACGCCGTTTATAACTCCCTGCTCCGGTCCGACATCAGGGCGAAGTTTGTGTGCCATCCCGTTACTGGGATCTGCATGTCCGCCGGTTGTCGCAATCGATTTACCGGCAGAGAAAATACGTGGCCCCTGTGCCAGACCTTTATCGATGGCTTTTCGCAGTGCGATGGTTTCGTTGTATTCGTCACCCAGATTACGTACGGTTGTAAAGCCGGCAGACAGGGTTTTCTCCGCAAAGTGTGCCGCTTTCAGGGTGTAGTCAGCTTCGTTAAGTGTGAAGCGTTCCATATAAGAAGACGGGCCCTGCTGGGAGGAAAGGTGAACGTGCATGTCCATCAGTCCCGGCATCACGGTATGATTTTTAAGGTCAATCACTGTGTCGCCGTCTTCAGCGCTGATATAGCCTTTTTTCACCGCGGTTATCTTGTTGCCGTCGACCACAATTGTCATCCGGCTTTGCAGAGAGTCGTCAGTTGCAGAAAATAAGTTGCCGGCATGAATGAGGGTGTCTGCCTGCAGAGGTAAAGTGTTCAGTCCCAACAGGGCTGTTATACATAAAGAGAGTTTTTTCATTGTCATTATCGTTATCAGTGTGTGAGTTTTCTACTGTAATGAAATGACTGTGCGGATGCCAGTATGGCAAAGGTTATTCGCTGATTTCTCCGAGAATGAGTTCATAGTCACCGCTTTGAACTGTAAAGCGGGTGGTGCCGTCGGGTGCTGTTTTTTCCTCAGCTTCGTTGAGTAACTGATAGTAAACATTCTGATGAAGTCTGGCCCACAAGTTACGCCGGACATTCACGTAAGGTAAAAAGGTGCCGTCTAAAGAAGCCCGCAGTGTGCCGGGATGAGAGGCGCTGACAGTGAATGTATCACCGGTTTGTGTGGTTAATCTGAGGTGATTATCTTCCATTGCCCACTGAATAATGACAAAAGGCACATCCTCTACCTGTATACCGACTTTCTCCACCGGCGTTACCAGAAAATAATCGTCATTTTCTTTTACTAAAACAGAGGAAAAAAGCCTGACAAGGGATAATCGTGTAACAGGAGATTGCTGATATTGCCATTCACCGGAGGCAGTGATGCACATATCGATGTTACCGCAAAATAGCGGATGCCATTGTTCTACCGGAGGGAGGTTGCACCCGTCATCTGACGGGTGCGACTCTATCTGAGCCTGAAACCGGTTAAAATCCATCATCTGCAAGCAGGGATTTCAATTCCCGTAATTTCGCTTTAATACGGCGCATATTGTCCGGACCAGTTCTCAGCAATTGCTTTTGCGGCGTGCTGAGTTCTTCCAGTTGCGGATCAGCATATTTGTAGGCCACTGAGTCCGAGTACACTTCTACCGGAACAGGTACTTCCGGGGTATCGAGCAGTTGATCGATAGCTTCCACCACGACAGATTCAAACGGCTGGCCGGGCTGTCCAATCTCGTCATACTTCGACTGGATTTCCCCTTTGTAGCGCTTGAACAGGTCAAGCAGTGCTTCGTTATCAAAACTTTCCATCATGGTAACGTACGGCGTGTATCGCTTGTAGCTGGCGGCATCAATCCACTCTTTATCAGCCTGACGGTAAACTTTGAATGTTTGCTCCGGTGCGGTTAACGGTACCTGCTGGGCCGCCGGCATTTCATCATTGGCCAGATTGGTCACCGTAACTACAAAGCGCTGAATAAGACCCTCATTCACAATCAGGTTATTCGCTTCTTCCGTACCTGAAATAGCATTTAAGGCTTCTTCTACGCCCTTATCCGACACATCCAGAGGTTCCGGTTCAGGCTCTGGTTGTTCCGGCATGGGTTCCGGCTCGTCAACGGGATCAATATCTACCGGTTCCGGTGGCGGGGCGGGCTGAAAATCGTCCGGCTCGTCAGGCAGAACTGGCATTTCTTCTGCCGGCACTTCTTCGGTAACCGGTGCAGGTTCTTCCTTCGACGGCCACAACAGAACTGCAATTATGACCACTACAATCACCGCGATAATTAAAATGTGCGGCGCCAGCGTTTTCTTCTCTGAATCATCACTCATAAACTTTTCACCCTGTAATGTTCCCTCTGGATCATAAACCCGTGCTACCTCAGGACATTCGCCTCAGAAATTGGCTGAATTCAACTGTCCTGAGATAGCACGGCTATCATACTACCAGAGATGTGTTCTCTGTTTTGAGAATCAATGGATCAATTTGTTCCGTACTAATAGCAAATTCCTCTTTTCTAACACTTTTCTACTCAGAAAAGCCTGATTTTGATCGCATTATCTTTGCTATAACCAGAAAAAATGCGAAAAAACGGAGCGCTTCATTACAACATCTTAATGGGAATTCCGCCTGTAAAAGTAGTCCTTTCTGAATGGTATTTGTACACTTCAGACAGGTTAACGGAGAGCAGCGATGAACAAATTCTACTTTCGCGATATCGAAAACGACCCTGTAGTGATTAATTACCTTGAAGTACAGTCATTCGAAATGAACGTATATCTGGTGCTTATTTGCATCGGCCAGCGTTCGGGACTGGTTTACGATAACGAAGACAAGCCCATGCGTTTTTACAGTGCAGGACAGATCCGCGAGTTGTTCGCTCATTGTCATGTAGAAAAATCGGTGATGAAGCATGACACCCCCTACGATGAGATGATTGGTAATCCGCCGAAAGCGTCACATTCTGTAGCGTTACCATTCACTATGGCATTACCCTACTGAATCCAGGGTGAAGCAATCTGGCGTAGATTCATCTGTACTTTTAACCGTTTGGCCAGCAGGAATAATCCGCCCAATTTACGGTGAATGAACAGAGCATCTGCCGGAGGCACATGCCAGAAATTTTCCCGGTACGTCAGTGCGGTGCCCATATTGTGTAACCGCATTATCAGGTCACTGTTACCAAAATCATAGCTGCCGTCAACATGTATCGCTTCACAGGCGGTCATGCCGAGTTCAACGACTTTGGTTTGCTGCTGAGTGGTATGTTCACTCGTGACAAGTCCTATAGACAACGCTGCACTGAGCATGGCGTCAGCGTCATTGTTTGCCGCCGCGCGCAACAGCGAACGGTATCCTTCAGCCATGGCCGGGGTAATTTCTCTGGTGGCACCGAAATCCAGCAGAATAATTTTTCCGGAAACGGAGTCATAGCGGTAATTTGCCAGATTCGGGTCGCTCTGTATCAGTTTGAAATCGAAGACTTCTCTGAAAAACAACCGCATCAGTGCGCTCATGACCCCGTTGCGCAGGTCTTGTTCCAGATGCAGTACCGACTCTATGTCATCCCCTTTTTCAAAAGACATGGCAAGGACATTTTCAGTACATAGCGACGGGTAGCTGCGGGGCACAATAAACGCATCATCATCCTGCAAACGGGAACGGTAGGTGTCCAGCATATAGGCTTCCCGCAGGTAGTCTGCTTCCTGTTTAAGCTGCTGTTTCGCTTCTTCCAGCACCGGCGCAATATTCAGCGTTTTGGGGATGAGGCCACTCATGCGAACCAGTGTCGCCACGTTATCAACATCACTGTCGATGCTTTCACGTACGCCGGGGTACTGGACTTTTAACGCCAGCATTGTGCCGTCGGGGGTGATGGCTTTATGGACCTGGCCGATAGACGCGGCGGCGACAGGGGCAAAAGAGAAATACAGCATATAATTCTGCCAGTTTTCACCCAGTGCATTGCTCAGCACTTCAGTAAGCTGGGCTTTGGGCATCGGACTGGCATCTTCCCGCAGACGGGCAAGGATTGCGGACAGTTCTTCAGGAAGAAAGTCTCCGCCGTCCATGGAAATAAGTTGCCCTACTTTCATGGCGGCACCGCGCATGGTGGCCAGTTTGTCAGCTATGCGTGTGATGTTGGCCGGCGTCAGCAACAAGTCAGCCATGGCAGGCCGCTGCCCTTTCAGTAATTGTCCGGCACCACTGGTCACCATATTGCCGGCTATGCGGCCAGCCAGAGAACCCAGACCTATTACCCGCGACAGTCTGCCAGAGGGGACGGGTTTGCCGTCCGGCTCATCGCTCATAGTGTCACGAATGCAGAAAGGAGCTGAATACAGAATCCGGCTGCACTGCCTGCTGCAAATCCGGTCCAGCCGTTTTTGCCCAGGTAACGGAAAACCGTAGCGGAGAAAATACCGCACCATAGCATGGCGGCATAAATTGAAAGGGTGCTGTCGGGGCTGGTGGCGCCCGGAATAAATAACAGCGCAACAAAAAGAATGGCCATAGCGCCGGATAGCAACACCCACATAATATTCTTTTTGTCAGTGAAGCTGTTGGTTTGAGGAGTCGTTTCAGACATAACACTTACCCGTAACGCGAAAACAGTGTGGTTAACTATGATGCAATACGGGCAAGCGGGTCAATGTGAAGATATAAGACTTTAGTGGTGGCGTGCAGAGCTGTTAGCGAACTCCACACTGAGTAATTCCACGTTATCACGGAATGTCAGGGTTTTTACGTCGCCCTGTCCTTCCACGTTAAGAGTGTTAATTTGTGCCGGCCACAAGTCTCTGAGTGCATCGTGACGGATACTGAGACCTTCCAGCGACGGTGGTTGTTCGGTTTCCTGATAAACCCAGAAAAACTTACCATCCACTTCATAACCTACAGTTTTCAACCCCAGACTTTCGCCATCTGCATTCAGTAATGCAAAGCGGGCCATCACATAATCAGTGAAAGCCTGCTGAGTGGTTTTGTCATCCAGAATATCTGCACGCTTATCGAACAGTGCTTTTACAGCATGTTCCGCATCATGCAGATTAAACCGGTGCATCACCTCAATATTTTCTGTTCTCGGATTGAACAGAACCGTGGTGATTGCCGCTTTAATCTGATGGGCAGAGACTGCCTGACAAACCATCAACAGCAGAGCCGCAAGGCTCCACTGAATCATGCGGTGAGACTTAGTTGTCATCACCCTCTCCGTCATCTGTTTTCAGTTCAGCTTTGCTGTCCTGCATCAGATCCATTGAGGTACGGGCTTCGCTCTTCTTCGCTTTATACGCTTCAATACGTGAAGGAATAATGCGGCGCGGATAGTAGTTGTTTTCCACATCTACGTCAGCAGTTTCCCAGCGGGGATCCACAGTAACACTTACCAGCTCTTTATCTTTGTCGGTCACGACCAGCTTAGAGACGGCATTCGGTGTACGACGCCAGATTTCAGCAGGAATACGCATTGACTGTTTGGTACCGTCTGCAAATTCCATTTCCAGCAGAATTGGCATAACCAGTCCGCCCAGGTTACTGAAGTCCATGACGTAGTAGTTTTTGTCTTCACGTACAGCACGCTCAAAGGTTTCACGTTCCCACGGTTCCAGTTTGTTCAGGAATTCGCGGTACTTGTTACGGTCTTTGTTGGTTGGTGTGTACTGATCGTTGTCATCGTAGAAATCTTTGATGTCGTCGAAACGCTCAACCCACAGCTTGCGGCCTTCTTCACGGTTGCGCTCGTCGGTCAGAGACAGAGGCTTTTCCATTTCAGCTTCACGCTGACGGGCCAGGTCGATGTCAGGATCTTTCGTGTCCAGGCGCAGCTTGTACACACGGTCCAGTGAAATATCGACGTGATCGGTGGTATAGAACCAGCCACGGAAGAACCAGTCGAGATCGACACCGGAAGCTTCTTCCATTGTCCGGAAGAAGTCAGATGGCGTAGGACGCTTGAACATCCAGCGCTGTGCATACTCTTTAAAGGCAAAATCAAACAGCTCACGACCAAGAATGGTTTCGCGCAGAATGTTCAGTGCAACTGCCGGCTTGGTGTAAGCATTCGGACCCAGGTGCAGTACCGAGTCAGACTGGGTCATGATGGGTACCTGAGATGAAGACTTCATGTAGCCGGTAACATCGCGGGGTTCAACACCCCATGGAATGTTCGGATCCCACTCGCGGCCGGCAACGCCGTCCAGGAAGCTGTTCAGGCCTTCATCCATCCAGGTCCACTGACGTTCGTCAGAGTTAACGATCATCGGGAAGTAGTTGTGACCCACTTCGTGGATAACCACACCGATGAGGAAGCGCTTTTCAGACAGCGAGTAAGTACGTGAACCATCGTCCTGTAACTCAGTACGCGGGCCGTTGAAGGAAATCATCGGATATTCCATACCGCCAACAGGACCGTTAACAGACTGGGCTGTAGGGTACGGGTAGCTGAAGGTGAAACGGTTATATACGTCCAGCGTATGCACCACTGACTCTGTAGAATATTTCTTCCACAGATCGCCACCTTCCTTCGGATAGAAAGACATGGCCATAACGTGTTTCTGCGGACCGTCCTGCTCTACGCCTTTGGCATCCCACATGAATTTACGTGAAGATGCCCACGCAAAATCACGCACGTTGTCAGCTTTGAAACGCCAGGTTTTGGTTTTGCCTGTGCCTTCTTTCTCGTTTTCCAGCGCTTCTTCGGCGGTTACGATAAAGACCGGACGATCAGCGGTTTTCGCTTCTTCCAGACGCTTACGCTGAGTGCTGGTAAGTACGTCTTTCGGGTTCTGCAGCACACCGGTAGAAGAAACAATGTGGTCAGCCGGTACGGTCATAGACACATCGTAGTTACCGAATTCCAGGGTAAATTCACCGCGGCCGATAAATTCTTTATTCGTCCAGGCTTCGTAGTCAGTGTAAGCCGCCAGACGGGGGAACCACTGTGCCAGCAGGAAGATGTCGTTGCCGCCTTCGCGCTCGTCATCAGGGAAGTGCTCATATCCGGAACGGGCAGAGACTGCGTCTTCTTCAACAATGTTGTAACCGAATTCGATGGTGAAATCGACTGATTTACCCGGCTTCAGCGGTGTTGCCAGGTCTACACGCATCAGCGTACCTACAATCACGTGATGCAGCGCTTTGCCGGCACTTTCAACGGCTTTAATTTGATAGCCCAGTTCGTGATCGTCAACGAATTGCTGACGGCGCAGTGCACCCATACTCAGTTTAGCCGGGCTGTCGCCGCTGGCTGACTGAGTCGCCGGACCACGGTTACCGATGCCGCCAAAGGTAGTGGTGAGGGCTGACATGGAATCATCACGGAACTTGTTCTGATCAAGCTGGATCCAAAGATACTTCAGCGTGTCAGGTGAATTGTTGTGATAAGAAATCTTTTCAGAAGCATCAATGCGGCGTTTTTCTTCGTCGAGTTTTGCATTAATGACGTAATCGACTTGCTGCTGCCAGTACTGATGACCAGCTTCACCGGCGGCGTTTCTGTATACGTTAGGGGTAGGAAGTACTTCGTCGAGTTGTCTGAATTTATCTTCGAAGTCGCCCTTTGTTTGTTTTATCGCTGCGGAGGCAAACGGAGCCTGAACCAGTAAACCCAGTACAGGAGCCAGCCAAAGCAGTCGCTTTTGTCGCGTGCTCATTCAATTTCCTTCTTATTTAAGACACTAAAGTCCAAACGTCTATTTTAATGAGTTTTCCCCCGCAGATGCCAGTTTTTAGCCGTAGATAGCTCCGGTCTCACCGCAAACTGAGGCATACGGAAGCGGGTTTCAGATCAGAATAAACTGCGGTGAGACAAATTGTTCTTTGGGAAAGCGCGGATATGCGTTTTTTTCTGAATGGGTTTGCAGTATTCTCAAACTCTCTTTGTTTATCAGTTATCTTCATGAGTAATTTCACCTGGCAGCGTGCCGTCGTAAAGGTCGGCAGCGCGTTAATCGCACCTGATGGTTTACATGTCAGTGCTAAGTATTTACTGCCCCTGGCGCGGTTCATTACCGAAAGCCATGCTGCAGGAAAAGAAGTGATTGTTGTGTCATCAGGCAGTATTGCTGCCGGACGGGGACGGGTAACCATCAACCATCCTGCTTCTATTGCCGAAAAACAGGCCATGGCCGCGATCGGACAGATGCAGATGATGGCGAACTGGCAGCGTTTTTTCGACTGTCCCTGTGCCCAGATCCTGGTGACTGCGGATGACCTTCGTGACCGTACCCGGTACGTCAATATTAAAAACACCCTGCGCGAATTGCTTAAACATGAAGCGCTGCCTATTGTGAATGAAAATGACACCGTGGCGGTGGCCGAACTTAAAGTCGGCGATAACGACAATCTTGGTGCATATACTGCGCTGGTGGCACAGGCTGATACCCTGATCATGTGCTCGGACATCGACGGTTTGTACACCGCCGATCCCCGCAAAGATGCCTCGGCTACTCTGATCCCTGTTGTTGATTCCATTACTCCGGACATCTATGCACTAGCCGGCGGAGCGGGAACGTCCATGGGCACCGGCGGAATGCGGACGAAAATTGAGGCAGCGGATAAATGTACCCATAGCGGTATTCAAACGCTTATCGTCAACGGCCGTGATGGCAAAGTCTTTGATGCATTGCTCAAAGGCCAGTGCCCGGGAACATTATTTACTGCAAGGCAGTCCAGTCAGACCGCCCGATCTTTATGGTTAACCCATACGTTAAAAACCCGTGGTGTCATCGACATTGATGCAGGTGCCCGCCGGGCTATCACAGACCGGGGTGCTTCTTTGCTGCCTTCCGGTGTCACCGGCATTTCAGGTAAATTTGTTGCCGGAGATGCAGTGGAGCTGCATTGCGACGGGAAAGCGCTGGCGAAAGGTCTGGCACTTTACGACGCCAAAGATCTGGCCCAGATAAAAGGGCAGAAAAGCAATCAAATCCGCCATATTCTCGGTTATGACTATGGAGAGGTGATTGTCCACCGCGACGACCTGGTGTTGTTGCCCTAGACGCACATAAGCCCGCAGGTGGTTTAGCTGCGAAGCAGAAGGAGTGAACGGATGACGGATTTTACACCGGGATTAAGTGACTACCCGTGGCATGTAGAGTTAACCACACGGTTACAGGATAACGATGAAAATGGCCATATCAACAATGTGGCGTTTTACAGCTTCTTTGATACCGGTGTGAGCCGTTTTCTCAAAGAGCGTTGTCCGGATGCCTCGCGGGATATCGTCGCTTATGTGGTGAGTTCCCAGTGTCAGTACATTTCTCCCGCTTCCTATCCTGAAAGTATTTTTGTCGGACTGCGGGTGGTTAAAGTTGGTCGCAGTTCAGTGACTTACGGGCTGTCTGTGTATGCCGGCGATGCTAAGCGCCGCGTAGCACACGGACAATTTGTCCATGTTTATGTTGAACGGCAGACCGATCATGCCGTGCCTGTTCCTGCTGATATCAAAGACGCACTGGAATCCATCAGGGAGGAATTCTGAATGAAGGCCGTGTTGCTGGATGCTGATACGCTGAAGCCGGAAGAGCTTGATATTTCCTGCCTGACTGACCTGCCTGTGTCATTGACACAGTATGCCACCACAACAGCGGATGAGCGCAAAGAGAGAGTGCACCATGCTGATATCATTCTGGTAAACAAAGTGGTGTTGGATGCTGAAGTGTTGCGTCATGCGAAGCAATGTAAGTACATAGGTGTTCTGGCAACCGGTACCAATAATATTGATAAAGACTGGTGCGCGCAGCACGGCATCGAGGTTGCTAATGTGGAAGGTTACGGCACTGACGCCGTTGCCCAGCATGCACTGATGCTGCTGTTAAATTTGTCTACCTCGTTTGCTCCTTACGCCCGCGATGTAAACGCCGGCAAGTGGTCTGCAGGGTCGCACTTTTGCTTGCTGGATCATCCGGCCATGGAGCTGGCGGGCAAACATCTGGTGATTGTGGGTTATGGCGAACTTGGTCAGCGTTTTGCTGAAATGGCAAAAGCGATGGGTATGCGTGTCACGGTTGCTGCCAGACCGGGTAAGCCGGATGACGACAGACCGTCACTGGACAGTTTGTTACCTGATGCTGATGTGGTGTCGCTGCACTGTTTGCTCACAGAGGATTCCCATCATCTCATCAATGCGCAGCGCCTGAGTAAAATGAAGCCGTCGGCTTTTCTTATTAATACCGCCAGAGGCGCGCTGATTGATGAAGCGGCGTTGTTACAGGCGCTGAAAAACGGGGACATTGCCGGCGCCGGACTTGATGGCCTGTCGACAGAGCCGCCCCCGGCAGATCATCCCCTGTTAAATACCGGTCTGCCTAATCTGCTTATCACTCCCCATTCTGCCTGGGTGGCAAAAGAGGCGCGGCAAAGACTGGTGAATATTGCTGCTGAACGGTTGTCTGCTTTCCTGTCAAAGTAAGTACAGTTACAGCCGGTTGAGTTTCTGGTTTAACTCGTAGGCAGGCTCTGTCACGATGGTTTCAAGGGCTGCGATACGGGCTTTCAGGGCTGCCATTTCTGTATCATCCCGTTTTTTTGCTGAGACTTTTTCACTGAACGAAGCCTGCATAAACGGGTTGGTGACCTCTCCGTTCATCCACGCGACCAGTTTCAGGTTATAGCGGGCATCAAGAAAGCATACGGTCAGGGAAACCGACAGCACACTCAGGATAATTATCACGGCGGTAATGGTCATGGTTGTCTCCGGGTAATCAGGGTTGTTTCGAACCGCAATGGCGGCGTGTTGATCAGGTAGTCCTGCCGGGATAAAAAAAATTACAAATAACTGTAATTTTTTTCTTTGTCCCGCGACTATGGCATTGGAAACAGGGAATTTTTGTATGAACGGGAATCCATTTTGGCTGCAGATTTCGCCAGTATATTAAAACAGTATAACGGATTACTAAGCCGTGTCGCCGCCGGTTACGAGGCTAATGAAGCACTGCGTCAGGAATTGTTGCAGGAGATTGCCGTTGCTGTGTGGCAGGGACTGCAGCGTTTTGAACACAAAAGCAGCCTGAAAACTTACATTCTGAAGATAGCCCATAACCGTGCGGTCACGCATGTTGCCTCTAATGCCCGGCTTCCCCGCACTGATGAACTGGATGAAAACACTGAACACGGCGTATCTGCATTGCTAAATCCCGAAGACGCCACCGCACAGGACAAGCAATTACAAGCGCTGCTCTCAGTGGTACGTACCCTTCCTTTGCCGGGGCGTCAGGTGCTGACTTTATCCCTTGAAGGGCTGTCCTACGGGGAAATTGCAGATGTTTGCGGGATCACAACCAGCCACGCCGGTGTGCTGCTGAAACGCACAAAAGAAGAAGTGGTGAGGAGGTTAAATCATGACGAATAATACGGATGAACTGGCAGCCCTGTGGCAGACGCAGGACGTGCAGACCATAGACATCGACAAGCTAAGGCGTGAACTCACCGGTCAGCGTCGCAAGCAGCGGCTGTACATTCTGATCGATCTGTTAAGCCCGGTACCGCTCATACTCATGTTGTACATCATGGCAGATGAGCTGTCGTCTTTCTCCCGTACTGTGATCTGGGGGTTGCTTATCATCACTATTCCGCTGGTGGGATACCTGCTCTGGCTGCGCCGGCATGCAGCTTTCAGCACTGCCGTGAACACTCAGGCGTATGTGGATGTGCTTTATCGTCAGATAGCCAATAATGTGAAAATTGCCATGTTAACGAAGCATTCCTGCTGGGTCGCTGTTTTGTATCTGGCCGGCATACTGGGATGGGAACTGATGACCGGGGAAAAAGCAGCTCAACCGGACTTTTCTTCAATGCGGTTTTACGGGGCACTGGGGTTGGGGGTAGTGTTTTCTTTGCACTGTTACCTGTGGGGACAGCGCCGTGAACGCCGCTTCAGAGCCAAGCTTCAGGAACTGGCTTTGATTAAAAACCAGTCCTGAGGCGTTGTTCAGGCTGCCCAGCTCTGCTTAGCCATCACTGACGTCAGGCTGCCAACATGACGGATTGCCTGTAAGCATTTTCCGGTATCGGTGACCGGGAATGAGAAAATCATCTCATCTACGCCGGTAGCTTCAATAAACTGTGCTATCTGGCGCTCAGCCTGCTGCGGCGTGCCGGTAATGGCAAAGCGGAGGGTGTTATTGATGGCCGCGATTTCGTATTCAGACAACACGGCTTCAATATGATCAACCGGAGCCGGCATGGGTTTGTTGGCCTGTTTTCTCAGGTTAGCAAATTGCAACTGGACCGACGTAAACAGCCGGGCAGCCTCGTCTTCATCATCAGCGACTACTGCCATCACACCGGCGGATACAAAGGGTTTCTCCAGTTGTTCAGAGGGTCTGAAGCTGGCGCGGTAAACGCTTATGGCATCCTGCAACATTTCCGGTGCAAAATGGGAGGCAAATGAATAGGGTAAACCGAGCTGACCGGCAAGTTTTGCCGAGTAAAGGCTGGAGCCCAGTAGCCAAAGTGGTACACGGGTGCCTGCGCCCGGCATAGCGATAACGCCCCTGCCACCTTTGTCATCAGACAAATACGCCTGCAGAGCCTGCACATCAGCGGGATAGTCATCCACGCTGGCGTGCATATTTCTGCGAAGCGCCATGGCCGTCGCCATATCTGTACCCGGTGCACGGCCAAGGCCTAAATCAATCCGGCCCGGAAACAGTGTCGCCAGCGTACCGAACTGTTCGGCAATGACCAGCGGTGAGTGATTGGGCAACATAATGCCGCCGGACCCGATACGGATATGGCGGGTGACATTACCGATAGCCGCCAGTAATACCGCTGTTGCTGCACTGGCTACACCCCGCATACCGTGGTGTTCTGCCAGCCAGAGGCGCTGGTAGCCTTGTGCTTCTGCTTCTGCCGCAATGGCTTTGCTTTTTTCAAAGGCATCGGCTGCGGTCTGGCCTTCACCGATGTGCGCCAGGTCTAGAATGGAAAACGGTACAGATTGCATGATTACTCCTCGTCAGCCTCATCATCAGCTTTTTTCTCTGCTTCCTGCGGGCCGCCCAGAAAGAATTCATAATAAAAATCGATAGCAAATTCCGTTTGTTCTTCAATGGTTGTCTGCACACCTTCTACAAACAGCTTGGGTAACAGACGATAACGCAGTGCCAGGTCGGGTGGCTCCTGACGTCGTCTTAGTGTTTGCGTACTGCTGTTGTCTCCGCTCAGGCCCACGTCAACATTGTATTGCACAGTAAGACGATCGTTTATGCGGCCATTCAACGATAACTTCGTTGCGCCGCCCCCTGCACTTGATGTGGTGCCGACGCTGAAATCTTCAATCCCCAGCGCACTGCCCACTTTGCCTTGCAGCTTCTCCGTATTGGATAAACCGAAGCCCAGCAGCAAGGCGTTGTAGTCTGGCGAAGAAGAACTGGATGACCCCGGGCCGGATCCGGTTAACAGGTATGACAGACTGTTACTCTGGTTCATTGCCGGCTCAGAGAATAAGTTTATATTCGGGCTGTCAGCCGCGCCGTCAATGCGGATCCCTGCAACCACACCATCTTCTGTTTTGTCCGGGTCGCGGATAGCTTCGACCAGCAGCATGGGTTGATCCAACGGGCCGTTAAACTGCACTTCACCGGTCTGGATAATCAAGTCCTGACCATAGGCCTGGTAGCGTCCGTCAAGGATCTGCAAATCGCCGTATCCCACCAGTGCAGGATGGGTTCTGACTTCAATGCCGCCGTAAAGGTTAGCTGTCAGCCCGAAAGCATCCAGCTTTACTTCGCCGGTTTTGTCTTTGTCGATATTTACCATGACAGTGGCATCAATAATATCCAGCGGGTCTTCAACCGGCGGTTCGCCCCGTAAATGCACGTCTTTGGATGGCGAAACCGCACTGGCAGGCAGTTCTTCAATTTTTACTCTGGCCCATGGCAGGTTCACATTGCCGGTCACTTTTACGTTGCCGGGTTTGATGCTGGCTGTAATGTCAGGCGACACCTGCATGCGGATATCACGCTGGTTAATCTGGAAGCGTTTGCCTTTAAGGTTCACATTAGCGGTAAGCTCATCTTCCCAGCTGACATCGCCGGACAACGTTCCTTTTCCTTCACCGAGCAAAAACGCGCCGTTAAAGGTGGCACTGCGGTTAACGAATTCGATAGTCTGTTCCCAGTCGCCTATTTTCACCGGCATATCTTCAATATCCACATTGCCGTTTGTCAGCTTCACGCTGCCTGTGAGCGACGGTGAGCTTGCCGTGCCTTTAATTGCCAGCTGGCCGTTCAGTGCGCCTTCCAGTTCCCGTATCGCTTTTGACATGGGTTTGAACGGTGCGATGCGGATATTGTCGATATTCACCGTTCCTTCCAGCGGAATGTTTTCTTCAACAGGTCTGACTTTCATGTCGGCGTTTACCGCCCCCAGCTGTTCGCTGAGAATGTTCAGTGTGGAGGTAAGCAAATCGTCTTCATACCGGCCTTTGGCGGAGACTTCATCAAGGTTCAGCTTCAGTTGCTGTTCAGGCCCCATTGTCCAGACAGACGGAGTGACTGCCAGATCAAAATTCGCTGTCATTGGCGCATTCTTACCAAATTCACCGGTTGTATTTACCGACAGCTTCGCATCAGAACTGGCTGTAAATGTGTCGGGCAGCAGCTCATGGGCCCACAACCCGAGTGGCAGACCGTTCGCTTTGACAATCCATTTTGTCCGTTCATCTTTAAACAGCACATCTTCGATGCAAAGCTCACCGTTCTCACGGGACTCCCAACAATTCTCAGATATTTTCATGCTGAAAGGTTCTGGCCGCACTGCAACCCGGAAAGGCTGATTTAACTGCCACCGTGTTGTCAGCAATCCCAGCTGGCTGTTTGTGATGTCGGCGGTGTAGCGTTCATCTTTCCACGCGCCGTCCATTTCCAGTTTCAGGTGATGATCAGGCAGGGTGAGATCCACATTAAAATTGTGTGCTGATAACGAGCCGCTGATCCCCAGATTACCGTTCATTTCTCCCTGTTCAGCGGCCAGCGCGCTCAGTACCGGCGATACTTTTACGCCGGTGAGTGTGATGTCACCTTCCGCCACCGGATCGCTCCATTCACCTTTGGCTTTGATACGACCTTTTATCTGACCGGATACATCAGGATAAAGCTGCTCAGTGGCGTCTACGTCCAGGTCGATATCTGCATTAATATAACGCTGGTTAAATACTTGCGCGGCAACGTGAACCCGGTTTTTTTCCTGCACAACACCCAGATTGGTAACAATTAAGTCGCTGGCCTGAGAGTACACCAGTGATCCTGTTACGTTCAGCTCACTACCGTCCCTGATGCCGTCTACTGCAAGATCGGTAACGCTGACTTCAACGCCCTTGTCGGTGAGCTGCATCAGACTGGTTAGTCCGCCTTCAATTTGCGATGGTGCATAGGGCGACAAGCTGCGCGCTGAAATACCGTTCAGTCTGGTTTTTCCCGACCAGCTGACAGATTCATTTAAAAATAATGTGCCGGTATTGGTAATTTTCCCTTCGAGAATATCCACTGTCAGGGCATTCACCGTGATGTTGTTGCTGTTAAGTACCACGTCTGCATTAACGGGAATATCGCCGATATCCGGCAAGGTTGCACCGGTTTTGGCGGTAAAATGGTAGTTGCCCATGGTACCTGTGAGATCCAGCGCACCTTCCCACAGTCTGGTGTCCTTGACGTCAGGTACAGGTTGCTCCGGCCAGCTTACGGAGAGTTCGAGTGGCAGTGTATCATCCAGAATGCTGGCGTTACCGGTCACGCTGGCTGAATATGTTCCGCTGGCATCAACATCCAGTGCTAAAGCTTTCAGGGAGCCGTCGGCAGACACGTTGACCTGCTCCTCCACACCGGCGGCATTAACATCAGCACTGGCTGCTAAAGACAGAGGATAATCACCGGACAAGGTCACCTTTGCATCCGCATCGAGTTTGGCCAGCGTATGTTCCACGTGGAGCTTATCCAGTGCGATATCGCTCGATTCCAGTGTCAGGGTACTGAAACTCAGCAGCGCCATTTCCTGCGTCACCACGTCGCCCTGCTTTAACTTTGTATTACGCAGGGTGAAATTTTCCACGGTGACCGGGATGGGGATGACTATTTCAGGTAGTTCCGGCGCTTTATAGCTCAGTGCATAACTCACCGGTTTGTCATCACCGGCATTATCCGCTGCTTTCTCTGTACTTTCTGGCAGTGCGACAATAAGTCCTTCAATATTTACCGGTGACAGCGTCACCTCTTTAAAGGCCTGACCTTCCAGTGACAAAGACTGCAGAGTGATGTGACCTGCCAGCAACTTAACCGACACATCCGTAATACCTAATGTATTGATTTTCACCGGAACCGGAATTTCAACCGGTTCTGTACTTTCCGGTTCCGGCTCATCCTCAGCGGGTGCTTCGGAGAGTTGCTCAACACGGGTGCCATCAACGTTCAGATAGTCGATACACACTTTGGATGTGATGAGACAGCCTAAAACCACATTGATTTCAGCCCGCTTAACGTTTACCGAACACTGTTCGTTCTGCCAGCTTACGCCTTCTACAGAGAAGTCACTGAGTACCGTTCCGTTGATATTTTCGATATGTAATCCATCGACAGCCTTGTTCGCAATATAGCGGATCACAGGCGTACCTAACGGACTGATGATAAGGCCTGCAACCAGTACAATCAGCAGCAGAGTGGTAAAAAACCAGAAAGTGAACTTCCGTCTGCTCATAGTTCCGGCCCCAGAATAAAGTGAAGCCGCCAGCTGTTTTCGAATTCAGACAGACCTCTGGCACCATAAACCCGCACAGGTCCAATAGGCGATAACCAGTGAAAACCCACACCAAAGCCATAAGCCAGGCCTTCGTCAAAGTCGTTGGTTGCCGTACCGGCGTCAGTGAAGACCGCAGCACGCCAGTTTTCGGCTATACGGTAGGCGTATTCAACACTGGCCGTCACCAGGTAGCGGCCGCCCACCGACACGTCGGTAAGTTCCTCTCCGGTTTCCGGGTCGATAATGACGTCAACAATCTCTTCACCAGTTTCCGGGTCAATATAAACATTCTTTTTCGGTGAGATATCGCGGTAAGCGAAGCCCCGGATACTCTGATCACCACCGGCGAAAAACCGCAGTGATGCAGGTACACGGTAAAAGTCATTGGTCTCAATGGCACCGCCTTCTGCTCTCAGCATCAGCCAGTGTTTATTGAGTGTACGGATCATGCCGCCTTCCAAAACGGTCTTAGTGATATTGATGTCAGAACCGGCGTTGTCACGGCCAAACTGGAAAAACGCCTGGAGGTAGGTGCCTCTGGTGATATTCAGCGGGTCGTTACGATCCAGATAACGTATGGCGTACCCCGGCATTACCAACTGGGTTGTCTGTTCCACACTCGTACCCTGGGTGTAATTTTCCCGCAGATAAGTCAGCGAGCCGTCCTGCTGCCAGGGGGAATTGGCTTCCTGCCAGTAACGGTGCGCGGCAACGGTAAGGGTTTCAGCCTCGGTATTGGTATTGCTGTAGTCAATAAACTGGTAACCGCCTTCAATACTAAGGTAGTCATTGGTGATATCTTGCATTGGAATACGGTAGTCCACCGTAAACGACTGCTCCGGAGAAGATAAAAACAGTTCAGAGGTAACCGAGTGTCCCCGTGTGTTGATCCATGGCCGTTCCCATTTTAACCGCAACCGGGCACCTGTATCTGTAGCCGCACCCAGGCCCACGTTAAAGGTATCCCGGGGCTTGTGTACCAGTGTAATCTCAACGGGCACAGTCAGATCCACCGCTTCGCTGACCACCGGACGGGCAATAACTCGTGAGAAGTAACCCGACTGATTCAGACGGCGGTTAAATTCGGTCAGTTTCGCCGACGAGTAATACTCGCCGGATTCAAAGGGCTTTAACCGGTTGAGGATGGCTTCAGACTTCTGATCGCCAATCAGCTTTACTTCACCGAACTTATAGCGGGGGCCGCTCTGTGCGATAAGCAGAATATTGGCTGCTCTTTCTTCCCTGACCAGGTCGAGCCGCGTTGCCTGCCAGTTAAAGTCAAAATAACCGTGGGACAACGCGTAATTAAACATGGACGATTTAAAGTTTTCGTATACCGGCTGATTCAGTACATCGCCTTTTTTCAGCGAAAAGGCATTAAAGCGGTCACGGAAATCTTTATCTTCACGGCCGGTACCGATGATCTCACGGGTAACATTGGTCACTGTCAGCGGCGTGTCCAGATTCACATGAAGGATCACATCATCGCCGGATACTTCTACGGTCGTCGTGCTGTTGTAATAGCCGAAAGGCTCAACCGCTGTTGACACTGTCGCACCCAGCTCATCCTGCCAGAACGGGTCTGACAACACATCTTTGCTGATATCCAGACTGTTAAGGTGTAAACGGATATTATCTTCCAGTTTCCCGTCTTCTACGCCTTCAATATCCACATCGATGGCGAAGGTGCAAAATGCAGGTAACACAAGGGCGCAGGACAGCACAAAACGCTGCCAGGCGTTAACAGTAAAACGGTGAATCATAACCGGGCGAATTTCCTTTTCCTGTGGTGCAGATGGAAAGTGTGCATTAAAGCCCCGTGATAGAAAGGCTCTCTTGCAAAAGCCGGAAAACAGTATTGATGGATGCCTACCCTAAAAAAACGGTCGTACAATGATAATGGTATTCGTAGAAACGATGCAAAACGATCATCTTTCAGACGCTATAAACTGCGTAAAATTGCCGTTGAAACTAAAGCTCCATTATCACAGGCGTTAGAGTATATCCCGGACTGCAAAGTTCAAAAGGCGCTATTTTGCCGGGGTATGCGTTTTATCAAACCGGTTATGCTTTAAAAGGTGTAAATTTTCTACATTCCGGCGGTAAAGACTGACGCAATTTCCGGCAAATTCAGGCTATACTATGCGCCCTTTATTTTATGTCGACTAGAGTAGACAACACACATGTCAGAAAACCCTTCCCCAATTAAGCCAACGCTGGGCCTTGTCGAGTTTGTTGCTCTGATGGCGTTAATGACTTCATTGGTTGCCCTGAGCATCGACGCGATGTTGCCTGCTCTGATCCAGATTGGCGAAGCGCTGCATGCAGACGATCCCCATGATGCGCATCTGATTGTGTCTATTTTCTTCGGCGGCATGGCTTTTGGTCAGCTCTTTTTTGGCCCTTATTCTGATACCCGTGGCCGGCGGGAAGCCATTTTACTTGGCATCTCGATTTTCGTTGTAGGCACAGTGGTCTGTATGATGGCAGACGACATGTCTACCATGCTGGCCGGCCGTTTAATACAGGCATTCGGTGTTTCCGGCCCCCGTGTGGCTGCAATGGCGATCATCCGCGATTTGTATGTGGGTGATGCAATGGCCAGAGTGATGTCATTTATCATGATGGTTTTCATTCTGGTGCCGATGATTGCGCCGATGGTGGGTCAGGCTGTCCTGACGTTCTTCCACTGGACGCATATTTTTACGCTGTTTCTGATTGTCTCTGTGTTCACCGGCACATGGTTTTTGTCCCGCCAGCCGGAGACACTGCCAGCTGACCGGCGGGGCCGCTTCGCCTGGTCTAAATTTTTCCAGTCTTCGAAGTTTATTCTGACCCACGGAAACGTGATGGGTTATACCGTCGCTATGGGTTTTATGTTCGGTGCTTTCCTGGGATACCTGAGCGCTTCACAGACCATTTTTCAGGAATATTACGACACAGGTACCATGTTCCCGTTTATCTTTGCATTCCTCGCGTTCTCCATCGGTCTGGCATCGTTCTTTAACGGCACGATGGTAGTACGCTTTGGTATGAAAAAGCTGGTGGGTATTGCGTTATACGGCGTTGTGAGTTTCTCTGTCGTTTTCCTGGCGCTTATCACGGCATTCAGCGGATTACCTCCTCTGACCTTGCTTCTGCCGGTTATGTTCTGCGGATTCTTCTTTGTGGGTATCCTGTTCGGTAATCTGAACGCCCTTGCAATGCAGCCTCTGGGACAGATGGCCGGCCTTGGCGCAGCTATCATCGGATCCATGTCGAGTATATTCTCTGTTCCTATCGCATTGTCTATCGACAGTTTCTTAAACGGCACCTTATATCCTATCGGATTTGGCTTCCTGATCTTCTTCTCCCTCGCTTTTGTGAGCGTGAGATTTGCAGAAAAGTCAGTGCACTGAAACCGGCGGCAGGGCTGTACACATTTGAATATGTAAATGTAAGCCCTGCATTCAAACCCGCTTCCTGATGCGGTATCTTGTGCGGAGGTGGTTTGCCCCAGTTCACCGGGGCAAACCGGACTGACAACCGTTACCAGACAGGAAGCTTCATGAATACACCTTCTTCTCACACCACCGGATATGGCGGCTGGCCATCTCCTGTCTCCGCTCAGGCGGTTGTGCAGGGTAGTCGCGGTCTGTCCTCTCTGGCCGTCGATGGTGACTTTGTTTACTGGGTTGAGTCCCGGCCTGAAGAAGGTGGCCGGTGTACCATCATGCGCAGAAAAAAGGGACAAAGTGGAGGTGAGCCACAAGAGGTGCTGCCTGCACCGTGGAATGCAAGAACACGGGTACATGAGTACGGTGGCCGTTCCATGTTGATTAATAACGGCGTGGTCTGGTTTACGCATTTTAATGATCAGCGTGTTTACCGCATGGTCATTGGCGAAGCGCCGGTGGCTATCACTCCGGCAGCAAACGTTCGTTTTGGTGCCTTTGAGCTTGATGCGCCCCGTCACCGGCTGATTTGTATCCGCGAAGATCATCGCGTGTCCGGTGAGCCGGAGAATACGCTGGTCGCCATTCCGGTTGAAGGGATGTCAGAAGGCGACGTGCTTTTTTCATGCAGCAGCTTTGTGTCTGCACCCGGGCTGTCTCCGGATGGCAAATCCGTTGCCTTTATCGCGTGGAATCATCCGGATATGCCCTGGGATAACACAACGCTCTGGTCGGCTACCTTTGCCGCTGACGGCAAACTTGAAGGGCTGACAGAACATAACCCGGATACCGGGGAATCGGCTATCGATCCCCAGTGGGATGAAGAAGGCAATCTGTACGTGCTGAGCGACCGCAATAACTGGTGGTCACTGTATCAGGTATCAGGCACTGCATTTACTCTGTTGTCCCCGCAGCCGGAGAATTCAGAGACTGGCGGACCGGCCTGGCAGGTGGGTAAGCATTACTACCGCATCCGTCAGGATGGTTCCATTCTGGCGAATGTGGTTCAGGGGGCCATCGGCCAGCTTTATCTGTTAGACAGAAAAACCGGCGAAATGCGGGTGCTGACACCGGAAAGTGCGGCTATTGAAGACTTTGTTGAGTCGGACTCTGCATTGTATGTCATTCAGGATCCGCAAACCCGTCCGGGTGAACTGATTGCTTTATCTGATCTAACCGCTGACTCCCCTGAAGTCAGTGTGATCACAACCTCCAGTGATTCCGCGCTGTCCCCTGCGTGGGTGCCAACCATTCAGGAAGTGAGTTTCCCGGTGGGTGAAAACGCGAAAGCATACGGCACGTATTTCCCGCCGGCGAATCCGGACGTGACAGCACCTGAAGGCAGTGCGCCGCCACTTATTGTGATGATCCACGGCGGGCCGACATCAAAAGCGTCACCCACCTATTCAGTGAGTAAGTATTTCTGGACCAGCCGGGGCTTCGGTATTCTTGACCTTAATTATCGCGGCAGTACGGGCTATGGGCGTGAATATCGTCATGCACTTTACGGTGAATGGGGTGTAACAGATGTAGAAGATGCCGTGGCCGGCGCGCAGTGGCTGGCGGATCAGGGGCTGGCAGATGCCGGAAAGCTCATTATTCGCGGTGGCAGTGCCGGTGGCTACACGACGCTTGCGGCCCTGGCATTCAGTGACGTGTTCAAAGCGGGCGCGAGCCATTATGGCGTCAGCGATCTTGAAGCGCTGGCGGGAGATACTCACAAGTTTGAATCCCGCTATCTTGACCAGGTGATCGGACCGTATCCGGAACGAAAGGACCTGTACATTGAACGCTCACCCATCCATCATCTTGATGGCTTCAATGCACCGCTACTGCTGCTACAGGGTCTGGAAGACAAAGTGGTACCTCCAAATCAGTCAGAGATGATTTTCGAAGCACTGAAAGACAAAGGTATTCCGACAGCTTACGTGTCGTTCGAAGGTGAAGGGCATGGTTTCAGAAAGTCTGAGAATATTGTGACAGCCCTGAATGCTGAACTGTATTTCTATTCTCAGGTGCTGGGCTTTGACACTGCAGAGCCGTTACCGGAAATCGATATTGCAGGGCCCGGTAAATAAACAGCGCAGCGGTATGGCTTACTCAATTCAAGCGCCGGCGTTCTGCCGGTGTTTTTGTGTGCAGATATGGAATTTCAGGCATAAAAAAGCCCGACCAAAATGGTCGGGCAAGAGGGCTTGGTTAAGCACCTAACGACAGAAATCGTTACACACCAATGATGGCTTTCATGTCCGTCATGTAGCCGCGTAATTCTTTACCGATAGCTTCTACACCGGTATTACGGATGGCATCATTTACTTCTACCAGGCGGCGGTTATCAACTTGATTAGAGCTGACATTTAAACCTTTGCCGATAACACTGGTATCGATAGACGGCATAAACTTCTCGCGCATCAGCGGTACTGCAGCATTTGCGAACAGGTAGTTACCGTACTCAGCAGTATCGGAAATTACCACGTTCATTTCATACAGACGCTTACGTGCGATAGTGTTTGAAATCAATGGTGTTTCATGCAGTGATTCGTAGTAGGCAGACTCAGGTAAGATACCTGCTTCAACCATTACGTCGAAGGCAACTTCTACACCGCACTTGATCATGGCAACTAACAGGATGCCGTGGTCAAAAAATTCTTGCTCAGTGATTTTACCATCATACTTAGGTGCATTTTCAAAACCAGACTGACCAGTTTCTTCACGCCATTTAAGCAGGTTGGCATCACCGTTTGCCCAATCTTCCATCATAGTGCGGGAAAACTCGCCGCTGATGATGTCGTCCTGATGTTTTTCAAACAGTGGACGTAACAGATCGGTCAGTTGTTCAGACAAATCAAACGCTTTGATTTTCGCAGGGTTTGACAGTCTGTCCATCATGTTTGTTACACCACCGATTTTCAGGGCTTCGGTGATGGTTTCCAGACCATACTGAATTAACGCAGCGGCATAGCCGGCGTCGATGCCATCAGCAGTCATTTTTTCAAATGCCAGGATAGCGGCGGCTTGTTGCATACCACATAAAATGGTTTGCTCGCCCATCAGGTCTGATTTAACTTCTGCAACAAAAGAAGATTCCAGAACACCTGCACGGTCACCGCCAGTAGCGCTTGCCAGTGCTTTTGCGATATCCCAGCCTTCACCTTTCGGATCGTTCTCAGGGTGAACCGCAATCAGTGTAGGTACACCGAAACCACGCTTATATTCTTCACGTACTTCAGTACCCGGACACTTAGGTGCACACATCACTACCGTGATGTCTTTACGGATTTGCTGACCTTCTTCAACGATATTAAAACCGTGAGAATAGCCTAATGCAGAACCTTCTTTCATCAGCGGCATTACCGCTTCAACAACGCTTGCGTGCTGCTTATCAGGCGTCAGGTTGTATACCAGATCGGCTTCAGGGATCAGTTCCTGATAGGTACCAACTTTAAATCCGTTGCTGCTTGCACGCTGGAAAGAATCACGTTTTTCGTCGATTGCTGCCTGACGCAATGCGTAAGCAACATCCAACCCTGAATCTCTCATGTTCAGACCCTGGTTCAGGCCCTGAGCACCACAGCCGACGATAACAACTTTCTTGCCTTTCAAGAACTCACAACCGTCTGTGAATTCGCTGCGCTCCATGAAACGACAGCGACCAAGCTGGTCGAGTTGCTGACGTAGAGACAGAGTATTAAAATAATTAGCCATATAAAATTCCGAACATCATTAATCTAGTCATTATCAACGGGCTCAAAGCCAGTCGATGACCTCGTCGATGACGACTTGCTGCGAAGATTACTTGATCACTTTTGTTTTGGAAAATGATATATTCGCAAAACAGTATTTCATTTTTTGCAATATTTATGGATTTCCGTTCACTTCAACTTTTCAATCATCTCGCATCCAGTTTACATTTCGGTGACACCGCCGAGGCGATGTATGTGTCACCATCCACGCTAAGTCGTTGTATTCAGAGGCTTGAAGAAGAGTGCGGTGCAGTGTTGCTGAAGCGGAATAACCGTTCTGTGGTCCTGACCCATGCCGGCCATAAGCTGCTGGCGTTCTCTACGGAAGTGTTGAAAGACTGGCAATCTTTGCAACGTGAACTGCACGATGACAGTGAAGCATTACAGGGGGAGCTCAGTGTATTTTGCTCGGTAACGGCCAGCCAGAGCCATCTGCCGGCCCTGCTCAGGCAGTTTCGTTCCCGCTATCCCGGTGTGGATATCAGGCTGGTGACCGGTGATCCGGCGCTGGCTAACGAAAAGGTAAAGCACAAGGAATGCGACGTGGCGATCGCTATTCATGCTCCGGACTTCCCCACCGATATGACTTTTACTCCACTGGATAAAGTGCCGCTGGTGCTGATTGCTCCCCGTGACTGGCGGCTTACTGAACTGGCTCAGATTGACTGGCGGCGGCATCAGGTGATCATGCCGGAACACGGCCCCACGCGACGGATTGCTTATCACTGGTTTGCGGAACACGGGATAAGACCTAACGTGTATGCTTCTGTGGGAGGAAATGAGGCCATTGTGAGCATGGTGGCACTGGAGTGCGGTGTGGGGTTTGTACCTCAGGTTGTGCTGGATCATTCTTCTATGGCAGGCAGTGTCAGCAAAATACAGGTTGGCGATATTGAAGCTTATGAGCTGGGGATCAGCTGTTTGTCTTCCCGCCGTAACGAGCCCCTGGTTGACGCTTTATTTCAGATCCCGCTAAGCTGACGGAGCAGATTATCCAGCGCACGGTAGCCCAGTGCCTCTGACAGGTGATTGCGCTGAACCGTATCCTGCCCTTCAAGATCGGCAATGGTTCTGGCCACCTTCAAAGCACGATGAAATGCCCGCATAGAGAGTGACAATTTCTCTGCCGCCATCTGAATAAACCGCGAATCTTCTTCTGACAAGGCGCAGACGTCTGCCAGCCTGCTAACCGGCAACATGGCATTCAACCCGCCCTGACGTTCATACTGAACGGCCTGTGCCTGCTGCACCTTTTGTTGTGGCTGGCGGATGTCATCCGGTTCATGGTTTTCCGGGGTCAAAGTCAACTGATAGTCCGGTAAGCGGGGCACTTCCACCTGTATGTCGATACGGTCAAGCAGCGGACCGGATATGCGGCTCAGGTATCTCAATATCTGGTCCGGTGGCGTTCGGCCGTCATCTGCATCGCCGGTAGGACTGGGGTTCATTGCGGCTATCAACTGGAAACGTGCCGGGAAGGTGGCCTGCCCGGATGCTCTTGAAATATGCACTTCACCGGTTTCAAGGGGTTCGCGGAGTACATCCAGCGCCCGCCTGCCGAACTCCGGCAGTTCATCTAAAAATAATACGCCGTGGTGTGCCAGTGACACTTCCCCGGGAGCCGGTGATGCACCGCCACCGGTAAGCGCAACGGCTGAGCTGGTATGATGTGGAGAGCGGAAAGGACGGCAACCGGCAATGATGTCACGGGTAACGGTATGTTTGACTGAATACAACGCCGCCACATCCAGAGCCTCATCCGCTGATAATGGCGGCAGTAAGCGGAGCAGCCGGCTGGCAAGTAAACTTTTGCCGGTGCCCGGCGGCCCCGTGAAAATCAGATTATGCGCGCCGGCCGCTGCAATCATAAGTGCCCGTTTTGCCTGATGCTGGCCATGAATACCTTCCCACACGGGCTGCGCGGAGCCATGAACAGGCTTTACCGGATGGTTTTCATCAGCGGCAAGGGGCTCAAGCCCTGCCAGGTGCAGAAAAACGGAAATTAAAGAATCTGCAGCAAAGCGCTTTGCACCATCAACCAGTGCGGCTTCATCTTTGTTCGCAGCGGGATGAAACATTGTGCGGCCTGCGGATCTGCAGGCTATAACAGCCGGAATAATGCCACTGACAGCCATCAGCTCGCCGGTTAGCGATAACTCACCGGTAAATTCCATTCCGTCACAGGTGCTGTCGTTAAGCTGACCATGTGCCATTAAAATACCTACCGCGATGGCAAGATCGTAACGGCCGCCCTGCTTGGGAATACTTGCCGGAGACAGGTTTACCGTGATCCGTCTGGCCGGAAACTCAAAGCCGCTGTTTATAAGCGCACTGCGAACCCTGTCTCTGGCCTCCTTCACTGAAGTTTCTGCCATACCCACCAGTTGAAATGCCGGTAATCCGTTTGCCAGATGCACTTCCACCCTTACCAGCGGGGCATCGATTCCCGTACCGGCGCGGGTTTTTACCACTGCCATTCCCATGTCCGCACTCCTGTGTTCTTTTGCTATGCAGTTTACAGAGGTGGCGGATCGGGAATAACTGAACCGGTGAACAGTTCTCAGTCGGGCTTAAAAACCGGCAGTTGCCAGTGCCACCGCATGGCACACAGGCGCATGACGACGGTGACAAGCAAAGCAGCCCAGGGGCAGTAATGTTGATCAAAGCCGGAATAAAGCAGCAATGCGTAACTTAATCCGCCGGTAATGCAGGTAATGGCGTAAAGCTCTCCGTTCAGTACCAGCGGGACTTCACGACATATAACATCACGCAGCAGGCCGCCAAAAACGCCGGTAATCGTCCCCATGGCGATGGCCACAGACATGGGCGCTTCATGAATAAGTGCCTTTTCCATGCCGACGACATTAAATAACGCCAGACCGAACGCATCGGCGATCAATAAGTAGTGATAGGGAAATCGCGGGCTGACTCTGAGCCACGCAATGGTCGCCAGCGCAGCAATTAAAGTGGTATAGATGTAGTCGGTATTCTGAATCCAGAATACCGGCAAATCGAGCATGATATCCCGCAGCGTGCCGCCACCAATCGCGGTCACCGATGCCAGTACAACGACTCCGAAGCCGTCCATTTTTTTCTGGTAAGCCATTAAAGTGCCGGAAATGGCACAAACAGCCACACCCGCCAGGTTTAACCAGTGAAACCAGTCTGTCATTTCTTTACTCAGCTTTTTTTATTGCTTAACACGCACGCCGGTTAAACGGAAAATCGGCGTTCAGGGCGCAAAATACTTGATTATGGCATGGGTTTCATGCTATTTCTTCGCATCATACAGATTCGTGGTCAGCCAGCCACGATCCGGGGGCCTGTTCCGGCCCTTTATAAAATTCCGAACTATCAACAATCCAGTCATAACAAGTCCGTATTCAGGGACTATCCTTTTCTGTGTCGACCTACAGGCGAAATCAGGCGTGAACAGGTGTGTCTGCAACCTTACAAAAGGTGTAAATATTCCTGTCCAGTCGCAAGCAGAGTCCGGAGAGGTTATTGGGCACTTCACTGCGGTCATGTATCATTCGTCTTAAGACATTTGTCTTGTCACTTATTTTGTACCGAACTAACGGTTTCAGGCGAACTGCCTGCTACAGGAAGGAATTAACATGGCTAAGCAACCAGCAGAATTTATTTGGTTTAACGGTGAAATCAAGCATTGGAAAGATGCAACTGTGCATGTAATGACGCATGCTATTCATTACGGTTCATCTGTCTTTGAAGGGATCCGTGCGTACAACACGCCAGATAAAGGAACCTGCGTCTTCCGTCTGGACGAGCACAACAAGCGTCTGCTGGACTCTGCGAAAATTTACCGCATGACGATTCCTTATACGCTGGACCAAATCAATGAAGCAACCATGGATATCATTCGTAAGAATGAACTGAAATCAGCTTATATTCGTCCAATCGCTTATTACGGCGATATCGGTATGGGTCTGGCTGTACCTTTCGGTACTGAAACTGAGTTGGCCATTGCTGCTTTTGAATGGGGAGCTTACTTAGGTGAAGAAGCACTGAAGAATGGTGTGGATGCCGGTATTTCTTCATGGAACCGTCTGGCGGCCAATACCATCCCTACCGGTGCAAAAGCCGGTGGTAACTATCTGTCTTCACAACTTATCTCGATGGAAGCCCGTCGTCATGGTTACGGTGAAGGTATCGCACTGGACCGTAACGGTTATATCTCGGAAGGTGCCGGTGAGAACATCTTTGTTATCCGCAACGGTATCGTATCTACCACACCGAAGACGGCAGCCATTCTGCCGGGTATCACCCGTGACACAGTGATCACCCTGCTGAAAGAAATGGGCTATGAAGTCCGTGAAGAGAATATCCCGCGTGAAGCGATGTACCTGGCTGACGAAATTCTGATGTGCGGTACAGCAGCTGAAGTAACGCCGGTCCGTAGTGTTGACGGTATTTCAGTAGGTAACGGTGCCCGTGGCCCGATCACTGAGAAAGTACAGGACATGTTCTTTGGCTTGTTCAACGGCAAGACTGAAGATAAATGGAACTGGTTAACGCCGGTTTATAAGTAATTTTTTTGAATTGAATTAAGAAACGGGAAAGCATTATGCCCAAGTTACGATCTGCAACCTCCACCCAGGGAAGAAATATGGCCGGCGCACGTGCGCTGTGGCGCGCTACCGGTATGAAAGACACTGATTTCGGAAAGCCGATTATTGCTATTGCCAACTCCTTCACGCAGTTTGTGCCAGGGCATGTGCATTTAAAAGATCTCGGACAACTTGTTGCCCGCAGTGTAGAAGAAGCCGGTGGCGTTGCTAAAGAGTTCAACACCATTGCGGTAGACGACGGTATCGCTATGGGCCACAGCGGTATGCTGTACAGCCTGCCTTCACGTGAAATCATTGCTGATGCCGTTGAATACATGGTGAATGCCCATTGCGCTGATGCCATTGTGTGTATTTCTAACTGCGACAAAATCACCCCGGGAATGCTGATGGCGTCTATGCGTCTGAATGTTCCTGTGGTGTTTGTTTCCGGCGGCCCCATGGAAGCCGGTAAAACCAAGTTGTCAGATCAACTGATTAAGCTGGATCTGGTTGATGCCATGGTTGCTGCTGCGGATGACCGCGTCAGCGACGAAGACACAGACCAGATTGAGCGTTCTGCCTGCCCGACCTGTGGTTCGTGCTCAGGCATGTTCACCGCAAACTCGATGAACTGTTTAACAGAAGCGCTGGGTCTGTCCCTGCCAGGGAACGGTTCTATGCTGGCTACTCACGCTGACCGCGAGAAGCTGTTTAAGCAGGCGGGTAAGCTGATAGTCGAGTTGTGTGAGCGTTACTACAAGAATGATGATGAAACTGCGTTGCCACGCAACATTGCATCGTTCAAGGCATTTGAAAATGCTATGAGTCTGGATATCGCCATGGGCGGTTCTACAAACACCATTCTGCATTTATTGGCAGCGGCAATGGAAGGTGAAGTGCCTTTCACCATGGCAGATATCGACCGTCTGTCACGGAAAGTGCCGCATTTGTGTAAAGTGGCACCGTCTACACCTAAATATCACATGGAAGACGTGCACCGCGCCGGTGGCGTACTGGGTATTCTTGGTGAACTCAATAAAGCCGGTCTGCTGAATCAGGACGTGCATCACGTTCTCGGTAAGACGCTTCCGGAAGTGATCAGCGACTGGGATATCACTAATCCTGAAAACAAAGATGCTGATACTTTCTTCCGTGCAGGCCCTGCAGGTATCCGCACTACGCAGGCATTCAGTCAGGATTGTCGCTGGGATGAAGCCGATGCCGACCGTAGCGAAGGCTGTATCCGCGATCTTGAACATGCTTACAGCAAGGACGGTGGTCTGGCGGTTCTGTACGGTAACCTGGCAGTTGATGGCTGTATCGTGAAAACGGCGGGTGTGGATGAATCTATCCTCAAATTTACCGGTTCTGCGAAGATTTACGAAAGCCAGGATGATGCGGTAGCAGGCATCCTGGGTGACGAAGTGAAAGCCGGTGATGTGGTTATCATTCGTTACGAAGGTCCGAAAGGCGGCCCGGGCATGCAGGAAATGCTGTACCCGACCTCCTACCTGAAATCGAAAGGTCTGGGTAAAGCCTGTGCCCTTATCACTGACGGACGTTTCTCTGGCGGTACCAGCGGTTTGTCTATTGGTCACTGTTCACCGGAAGCGGCCAGCGGTGGCGGCATTGGTCTGGTGGAAGACGGCGATAAGATTGAAATTGATATCCCTAACCGGACTATCAACATTGCGATTTCTGACGAGGAACTGGCTCACCGCCGTGCCGCGATGGAAGCCAGCGACAAGCCCTGGAAACCGAAGAACCGCGAACGTAAAGTGTCTCTGTCACTGAAGAACTTTGCCATGCTGGCTACCAGTGCAGACAAAGGTGCTGTGCGGGATGCCTCTAAACTGGAAGACATATGACCGTCAGCGATCACGAATACCTCAAAAAGGTCTTGTTAGCGCCGGTTTATGAAGTTGCGGTTAACAGCGAGTTGTCTGTGTTATCCAGACTCTCGCAGTTGACAGGTAATGATATTTATCTGAAACGTGAAGATCAGCAGCCGGTTAAATCTTTCAAACTCCGCGGTGCTTACACCAGATTAAGTGCGCTGAGCAAAGCGCAACTGGATGCTGGTGTTATTGCAGCATCTGCAGGTAATCATGCTCAGGGTCTTGCATATGGTGCAAAGAAGAAAGGCGTACATGCCACCATCGTGATGCCGGAAACCACGCCGGATATCAAGGTGGATGCGGTACGCCGCTTCGGCGGGCACTTCGCCAACATTGTGCTCCACGGCACGAATTTCGATATGGCCAGCAAGCACGCGCAGATGCTGGCGAAAACCCACGGCTACACCTTTATTCCTCCGTTTGATGACCCTGATGTTATTGCCGGCCAGGGAACTGTAGCCCGGGAGCTGCTGGAGCAGAATCCTAATCTGGATATTCTGTTTGTGGCTATCGGCGGTGGTGGTCTGGCTGCGGGTATTGCGGTGTATCTGAAACAACTGAAGCCGGACATCAAAATCATCGGTGTAGAGTCGGAAGAATCAGCCTGCTTTAAGGCGGCCATGGAAGCCGGTGAAATCGTGACTCTGCCCTCGGTGGGTATTTTCGCCGACGGTGTTGCGGTAAAAACTATGGGGACAGAAACGTTCCGTCTGTGTGAAAGATTGCTGGACGGCGTGATCACTGTTACCAATGACGAAATATGTTCGGCAATCAAAGATATTTTCGATGACACCCGTGTTATCGCAGAGCCTGCCGGTGCGATGTCTGTGGCGGCTATTAAGAAATATGTGGCAGAGCATAATATCAAGGGCAAGAAGCTGGGTGGTATTCTGTGCGGTGCCAACATTAATTTTCACACGCTGCGCTATGTGTCTGAGCGTTGTGAATTAGGTGAGCAGAAAGAAGCTGTTTTTGCAGTGAAGATCCCCGAGCGTAAGGGGGCTTTCAAGCAATTCTGTGAAGTCCTTGGCGGTAAAGCTATCACTGAATTCAATTACCGTTTTGCTAACGAGAAAGACGCGCACATCTTTGTGGGTGTAAATCTTAAAGGCGGTAAGCAGGAGTTTGCTGCGCTGAATGACTCGCTGACTGAACAGGGTTACGACTGCTTCAATATGAGCGACAACGAGCTTGCGAAGCTGCACGTACGCCATATGGTTGGCGGCAGACCACCAGCGTTGCTGAACGAAGCGGTGTTTACTTTCGAGTTTCCTGAGCACCCGGGGGCGTTACTTAAATTCCTTGGAACACTGGGTGAACGCTGGAACATAACACTGTTCCATTACCGTAATCATGGAGCCGCTGAAGGTCTGGTGCTTGCCGGTTTTGAAATTCCACCGGAAAGCCGTGATGAATTTAATGCTCACTTGCAGCAGTTAAGCTACGAGTTTAAAGAGGTCACAGACGACCCCGCGTATAAATTCTTCCTGTCATAAAAAAGGGGCTGAACAGCCCCTTTTTTATGTCTGAATGAATTGGATCAGGCTATTTTCCAACGGCCTGACGCAATTGCTTCGCATCAAATATCTGAATAGTGTCGAGCACAGGACCCGGTGAGTCCTGATTACCGCCAATCAAATATACAGCGTCGTTGTAGGTAACCGCTTTTGCGTGTCTGACACCGGTCATGGATAAGTCGCTCTGATGCCAGGTGCCTGCCTTAAAGTCGTAAGTCCACACAGCATCAAGATTGTTGTAGTCACCAAACACTATCAGGTAATCACGCCACACAGTGGTGGTATGTGCGCTGACAGGCTCCGGCAGCGGAGGCAGAGATTTCCACTTTTTAGTCGCCGGATCGTACTGTTCAAACACATCAAGTTGCTCTTCACCGGTGTAACCGCCAACGACATAAATTTTATTTTGCCATGTGACAGCTGACGTGGACTTGGCTGTGGGCATCGGCGCGCCCAGAGACCACTCGTCCTTGCTGATATCATAAACTGCCATCAGTGCTGTAGGTTTAAGCTTGCGGGTCTGCCAGTCGTGGTGAGAGCCGCCCAGCACATAGATTTTGCCATCCAGGTATACTGCTGTGTTAGTACGCGTAGGGTAAGGTAATGTCGCCGCTTTAGTCACTTTACGGGTAACGGTATTAAACACCTCAACGGTGCTTTCATAGTTTGCCCGTTGTTTTGACGCAGAGATCCCGCCAATCAGATACACGTGGTTATTGTCATCGTAAACTGACGAAAAATAGCGGCGGGGAATAATATGGTTTTTCAGCACCTGCACGTTTTTGGTCGCCGGGTCGAGAATTTCCACATCATTCAGCAGACCCTTCTGGTTACTGCCACCAAACACAAATATGGTTTTCTGATCGGTAGCTGCACCGGCACCAAGACGGGGACTTTCCAGCTTGAACCCCGCCGGTTTCCGGTATTCGCTGATATCCGGCACAGATGAACATGACGCCAGCATCAGCGTCACTGCGAAGGCAAATAAATATCGACAAGTGCCCTGTATCATAACTTTCCTTTTCACTTTTACACGTGGATCCGTTACCCGCACGTTGCTTCCACATTCTGCAAGTGCTGGGTAATTTCAGGCCACACCAGAGACAACACATCCTGGCGCAGCGCATCGCTTTCTTCAGAATACTTCAGACTGCCATCCGGCGCAGAATCCAGCCAGTGGTTCTCCCGCAGGGCAGAAATGAAAGAAGAAAGCACATTCTTGTCGTAAAACTCCGGAGAGTTCATGCCGTATAAGGTCGACAGACGTTCCGCCACCTGCCGGCTGGTCCGCTCCAGACTATTGCGGCTTATCACCCGTTCACGCTCAATAATGGTAAGTACCACCGCGTAGCGCTGGAAAGTTTCCTGCATACAGCGGCTCAGCAGCCAGGCTGAATGGAACGCCCGGTCTGATGATGCCGGCGGATGCAACAGTCCCTGCTCCATCTCTGTCAGCATGCCTTGTTCCAGCAAAGTGGTGATGAGCTTGTCGGTGTAAGCCAGCGCCTCATCCTGAGTCATGTAGATGAAAAGCTCCCGTTGCAGCAAAGGGTATAGTGCTGCCATCAGGCGTAATATCTCATGACGGTGAATGCCGGGCCGGCCGAAGACTGCTGAAAGGATCACACCGGGTAAAGCAAACAAATGAAGAATATTATTTCTGTAATATGTAAGGAATACAGCGGCATCTTTTAATGGCGCGATCATCGTGCCGTAGCCATCCTGACTGATATCAAAGCGCTTCAACGCCAGGGTTTCTTCCAGCATGGTTCTGGCGTTGCTGGCGGGAATGGTGGCGTCATCACTGTACGGTGCACTGCGCAGCAACGCCAGGTAGTTGTCCATCACCCTGACCAACTCTTTTTCCGTCATGGTCTGAGTTTTAGATGACAACAGACATAAAGAAATCAGCGCCATACCGTTAATGGCAGCATTGCGGTTAATGCGCAGCATTACCTCGTGGGCCAGATCGTTAACCAGTGGCGTCAGCCAGTTTGGTTTTTTCTCCGGGTCTGCAGGTAAGGTTTCACGCCAGTCAGGAACGCTTTGTTCAAGGAACTGATTCAACTGAATCGGCTCACCGAAGTTTACGTAACCGTGGCCATAATTTTTCAGTTTTCTGATGGCAGAAAACACCTGCAAATTAGATTCTTTCTTTTTGCCGCTGCCTTTCAGTTCACTGAGATAGCTTTTTACTTCCATCACGTTTTCGTACCCGATGTACACAGGCACAATACTCACAGGGCGTTGAACACCTTTAAGTACTGCCTGCATAGTCATGGCAAGCATACCGGTTTTAGGCGGTATAAGACGACCTGTGCGGCTGCGGCCACCTTCCGGATAATATTTAACGGAATAGCCTTTATTAAACAGTAATTCCAGATATTCACGGAAAACCGCAGTGTAAAGCTTGTTCCCGGCAAAACTGCGGCGCAGGAAGAAGGCGCCGCTACGACGGAAAATGGGACCCGCCGGCCAGAAGTTAAGATTGATACCCGCAGCAATGTGAGGCGTCACCATACCTTCGTGATAAATCACATAGGTCAGTAACATGTAATCCATATGACTGCGATGACAGGGCACGTAGATGATCTCATGACCGTTGGCAGCCAGTTCACGGATCCGCTCGCTGTGGCCCACACTGATACCGTTATAAATCTTGTTCCAGATTCGTGTAAGGATGCGATCACCGAACCGGATCAAGCCTTCACGGTAGTCTGCTGCAATCTCATCGATGTATTCTCTGACAGCTTCTTTAGGATCCTGTTTCTTCGCCTTTTTCGACGCAGATTCTTCAGCCATGGCCCGTTTAACTGCTTCCGACCCCAGGATTGCATTGTGCAATTCCTGACGTTCGAGCAAAGTGGGGCCCGTCATACTCTGGCGCTTACGATGGAAGTGAGTACTTGCTACGCGCACAAGTTTGTGAGCAATCGAATCATCCGTACCCCGCTGGGTCGACATTTCTCTCGCTGATACGGCTTTGCTAAAATTGATGAAGTTATCGCGGCCCAGAAACATCACAATAAAGAATTTTCGCAGCCAGCTTGGTGAGGCATGATGGGCAATTAAATCACTCAGGCCGGGTTTGCCTTTACCCGGCGCACGTCCCCAGGTAACGAAAACCGGGACAACCTGCACATCCACATCTTCATGGTCACGATGCAAGTGGAAAAGATCTGAGAATATTGATTCTACATCCGTCTGGGACGGCTGTCCGAACAAGGGTTCCGTTTTACGCAGAAAGACACTGGCGGGATAGGTTTTGCCGGCCAGTTCGACATCTTTCACAGGGCTGGGCAAACCTAACCGCTGTGTGCACATACGCAGCGCAAGCTGGTCGGTCACAGAGTTGGTGGGCAGCAGATAAATGATCGGCTTAGTGCGGTCGATACCCAGTTCTTTTTCGACATTCGCGGGAATGTTGTGGTCTTTTACCAGCAACTTTACGGGATAATGAAACACTGACAAAAGCGTTTTGCGCATCCACGACATGAAAATGGAATCCTGTGTTGAGAAAACGGGCGCAGTCTACCATAAATTTACTGCGATCCAGATGAACATAAGACGGGGTTACCATGATAGGGGGTCTTTGGGCCTGAGTCACCCTCAGTGCGCCAGTTTATCGCTGATTTTTTGTGCTGCAAAACCGCCGCAGGTGGCAATGATTCCTGTGGCCACGGTTCCCCATATCCAGTCAATCAAAGTCATACTCAATGGCCAGTCCCGGATAATGGAATAGCAGGTCAGATTGTAGGTTCCGTAGGCGGTAGCCCCCAGGGCCAGGCCCGCTAATGAAGTATGAATCAGGTTCTTTCCGGCATAAGGACGTATCGTTAAACAGACGACCGAAGTACAGTAAAGCAGATAGAATGCGATCCATGGCCAGGTAATAAATTGCGGTCGCAACAGACTTTCAAACGCTTCACGATACGACGGCATAGCAATAACGCCCAGCCAGACTGCGTCCAGGCAGGCAAAAGCCAGTAGTACGGCGATGTATGCGCCGGTGAGTGTTTTAAAAGAATAATGCATAAGATCATAAACGGAAAAAGCGCGTAAAAGGTTCAGCGAAAAAATAGCTCAACCGTTTATCGCAACATAAGCCATACTAAACAGACTTACCCTGTGGCGATGACAGGTTTATTTACTGTTCACCCTACAACGATAAAAGGACAGAACGCGGGGATACCATGCAGAAAAAATTGTTTGAATTCGGTGATTTATTTTGGGTTCCGGAGTTTTATCACGCCTTTCTGCGTCGCTTTATGGGCGCATTGTATAAAGTATTCGGCTATCACAGATTATGGTTGCCTGAACTGAACCGCTTTATCAACAAAGCCGGAGGCACAGTGATGGATCCTTGTGCCGGCAGTGGCTATGTCAACGAACTGTTGATGAAGGAGCTGAATAAGAAAGATCTGCGTTTTTACCTGTCGGATTTCATGATTGATAAAAACCCGGAATTCCGTGAGCGCATTAACAATCTGGGTGATGACCGTATTCATTATCTGGAACAACCCATTGACGTGCTGAAAGACAATCCGGATTTCCGCTGCCCGAAAATCTTTATTAACTCTTTCCACCACTTTGACAACGAACAGGTGGCGCAGATCTTCAAGCTCAATCTGTCACACGGTGATGATGTGCTGGTGCTGGAGTATTGTGATAACTCCTTTATGAGTTACGTGTCTATGCTGTTAGGCCCGCTGGTGGCGATGATCATGTTACCGTTTATCACCGAGCGCCGGTTATTGCTGGTGACTGCCATTTTCACCTATCTGATCCCGGTAGTACCGCTAATGTTATTGTGGGATGGCATTGTGTCGAGCCTGCGTTGCTATTCGAACAAGTCCATCAAAGCTGTACTGAAAGATGCCGGATTTGGTGATGTAACGGTAACATCGACCTTTCGTCGCAGTTTATTATATCCGGCGGGAGTAACGGCACATCACATTGAGGCGCCGTCTGCCGCTAAGGCTGAATAAGCGGTTTTAACTGCAGATATACGCTGTCCTGCGGATACACCTTACCCAGCGCCGTGACTGCTTTCTGGAGCATCACGGCGTTTTTGCTTAGATAGGCGTATTTAGCGCGTGTTGTCAGCAAATCATAATCGCCCGGCCATCTTGTTGCCGCGTCATCCAGCACCGTGAGTGCTTTTTCGGGTTGTTTGAGCTGCCACAAGGATACGCCGTAAACAAAGGCAAAACGCGGGCTGGCATCTTCTGCCCCAGCGGCCTTTTCCAGATGCGTCGTCGCTGCTTCATAACGCTTGTCCCGCACTAACATGAGTCCGTAGGCAAACTGCACGGCTCCGGAATCCGGTGCGATGGTCAGTGCATTTGTCAGATATCTTTTCTCGCCGTCCTCATTACCCATGTTGCGCAAAAAATCGGCAAAGCTCAGCAGAGCCGGTAAGTTGGCCGGGTCAACGCGAAGCGCTGCCTCGTAATACATTTTTGCGTCGATGATGTTTCCTTTACGCAAAGCCAGTTGGGCGAGACCGGTGTTGGCGCCGGGATGATCCCGCGTGGCCAGCAGTGTGGCTTCATATTCTGCCAAAAGAGGGCTGATTTGCGCCTCTGGCAGAATACTGTTTGCAGGTGCATTCAGCAGTGCCGCTGCCACCTCACTGCGTACAGACAATGCCGGATCATCTGCAAGTGAAGCCAGTACAGCTGCCTGTTGCTGTGCTGATAAAGACGGTGCTGCCATAGCAGCGCCACGGCGTACCGCTGCAGATGGCGAAGCCGCCTGAGCTTTTATCAGTTTTACGGCTTGCTGCGGAGCCTGAGCGGCCACTTTTCTGGTGAGGGCACTGGTGAGTAAATCAGGCAGCGTAATTTTTGGGTCGGAAAGCAGTGATGCGGATTCAGCAATGGCTGCAGGATCCCACGTGGTTAATGCCGCATTTAACTTTGCCCATTCACCTGAGGTATCCGGCGATGCGCCGTCACGGGCAGGCCATTTTTCAACAGCATCGCGCAGCCAGGCCGTGGATTTGTCTTCATGACAGGTGGCGCAGGGTCGCACACTGTCTTCATTCAGGGCTGAAGGCCGGTGGAATTTATGATCCCGTCGGTCATCCACGCCCATGTAGGTGCGCGCCGGCATATGACAGTCCAGGCAGTTGGCGTCTCTATGACCCAAGGTATGGGTGTCGGCCATGAATACGTCAGGACGGTGACATGTTGCACATACCTGAGCTCCGGGCAGGCGGGTTTTGCCCGAGTGGGGATCATGACAATGGATACAGGTAACACCAGCCTGCGCCATTTTGCTTTGCATAAATGAACCGAGTACAAAAACTTCATCACGGATCTGACCGTCACTGAAATATAGCGGTTCGTCGATGGCATCTAACTGGAATTGCTGGTGGTATGGCTGTGTCAGATCCGGTTCACCTAATTCTGCTCTGCGGCTGTGGCACCCTCCGCAGGTATTCAGGGCAAGTTCACTGATTGGGGCAGGAGAAGACTGGGGCCGTGCAATGGCGTCTCCTGGCTTAAAATGAAAAGCGATGGCTTTGCCCAACGCCTTAAGGCCTGTGTTGGTTGCGCTTAACGTGCCTTCACCGGCCAGTTTGATATGTTCACTGCCAGGGCCATGGCAGCTTTCACAAGCCACATTAACGTCTGAGTATACAGTATCAAACGTATTATTAACGGGGTCATAGTGCTTTTGTAAATTGGTCGAGTGGCAGGAAGCACAGCGGCTGTTCCAGTTCTGATAGTAACCTGTCCAGAAAAAAGGATGTTCCGGATCGGTGACTTCATCGTTCTGCAACTGGTACCAGCGCTGCCCACCCTGCTCTGCCGGCCGGCTGTCCCATGCCACATCAAAAGCTTGCAGTCGTCCGCCGGTTGTCCGTAATAAATACTGCTGCAGTGGTCTGAAGCCGAACGTGTAAACCACGTCGAACTTTTGTTTTTCTCCCTGGCCGTTCAGCGTTTCGACAAAGTAAGCATCACCTTCTTTGAAGAAACGGGAAGTGCGGGCTCCCGCACTGAAAGTCATGTCGTTAAAGTTTCCCAGCACGCTTTCGTCACTGGCAGGCAGCATGCTGTGATAGTGATCAGACTGACGCCAGGCGTCCCCTTCCTTCTCATGGCAGGACAGGCAGGTTTCCGCACCGGTATAGCGCTTATCGCTACTGGCTGTGGCGGTAAAGGTAATGCATAAAAACAGGGCTGCCAGGCAGCCCCTTATCAGGTTGTTCACTATGATCTGCTTTTCGTTACTGACAAAGTCGCGACCCTTTTTGACACTTATCCAGCTGGTTTTCAACCGGTTTAATGCTTGCCGCGTGCTGTTCCCGCAGTGCGGCGAGCTCTGCAACAATGGCTTTGTTCTCTGAAGCAATGTTGTATTTCTCGGAAGGATCGGCGTTCAGGTCAAACAATAACGGCTCTGCCAGTGTTTCTCCGGGGTTGCCGCCGTAGCCTTCTTTGTAAATAAAGTGGGCTTTGTAGCGGCCTTTACGGACAGCGAACACTTTTGCTCCGCGGTAGTAAAAATACACATCACGGACTGCATCTTCACCGTCCAGAAGTGTGCTTTTGACTGAATAACCGTCGCTGTCTTTGGGAATTTCACCACCGGCTAAATCCACCAGTGTGGGCAGTAAATCAATGGTGGAACCAATATCGTGACGGATCCCCGGTTTGACATGTCCGGGCCACCAGAAGATGCCGGGAACACGCATTCCCCCCTCAAAAACGTCGGCTTTACCACCGCGAAGCAGTCCGGCACTGCCGCCCATGGTTTCGAACCACAACCAGGGGCCGTTGTCTGAACTGAAAATCACCAGCGTGTTGTCATCGATGCCTTCATCTTTCAATGTTTGCAGAATTTGACCTACTGACCAGTCCAGTTCTTCTATCACATCGCCGTAAAGACCTTGTGTGCTGCGTCCTTCGAATTCCTCTGATGCGAAAAGTGGCACATGAGGCATCGCATGGGCGATATACAAAAAGAACGGATTGTCTTTATGAGACTTAATGTAATCCTGTGCCTTTGCGGTATAGGTTTTGGTAATTTGATGCTGGTCGGGCGCACGTTCAATGACTTCCTCTCCCTGCATCAGTGGCACACGGAAGTATTCTGATTTGGGGTTAGTCCACTGTTTGCCTTTATTCCAGTTTTTTACGCTCCAGTCCGGGCCATTCAACTGCTGAATTTTCTCAAAATCCTGATCCATATCGTTGGAGTAAGGAATACCAAACCAGCTGTCGAACCCGTGATTGACCGGCAGGTATTGTGGCAGATGGCCAATATGCCATTTACCAATCATCGCCGTGTCGTAGCCCTGTGCTTTGAGTGCTTCAGGTATGGTAGTTGCGCTGTCCGGCATGCCTCCCAAGGAGTCTTCGCGGAAAACCTGACGCATTGGCGTGGATGATACCAGTCCCGCACGAACGGGATATTGTCCCAGCATCAGACCGGCGCGGCTGGGGGAACACACCGGAGCAGCCACGTAGAAATTTGTCCATTTCTGTCCTTCCATCGCCATTTTATCCAGATTAGGCGTGGTGAGTGTGGGGTGTCCGTTATTGCTCATGTCGCCGTAACCCATATCGTCAGCGAAAATGATAATGACATTGGGTTGCTCAGTGCTTTTTGCGCTGGCTGAAAATGCAGGTAGCAAACATGCTGCGCCGATGGTGGCAGATAACAGTGTTGCTACAGAAAACTTAGTCATGATGATATTGCTCCACATTACTTTCCTGATAGCCGTAGCGGACGGCTTTTGCTTCGATATAACTGTTGGGTTGGACAGGAACGGGTTGGGTATACAGTTGCCAGGGCTCCCCGGCTGCCATTCGCCAGGCAACGGATGCATTGTCGCTGGACGAGGTAATCGCAACGCAAACCTGCCGGTTGCATTCGGTCAGCTTAAATTGCGGGCTGGCGGTCACCGGCTGTTCAAACCCCGGCCACATGGCCCCGACCATACTGGTTTCCGGCTCAGTGCTTTTATCATGAACCTGTACCTCCCAGTTTTTCAGCGCTTTCTTCATCCGGCTCAGGCGTGCTCTTTGTGACGGATCGTCTGCCAGGTTGCGGGTTTCCCAGGGATCATTGTCTGTATCGTAAAGTTCATCACCGGGCCTGGGAGCCTCGAAGTAAAATTGCTGTGCGGGATTAAGGCTTTGTTTATTCAGCCCTTCCCACCAGGCAATCATCACAGGAAACATGTCGCGGAAAACCAGTGGTCTGAAGTACGGCAGTTCAGGCATGTCATTTCTGATGTATTTAAAGCGGAGATCTCTTACGGCGCGTACTTTATCAGGCACCATATCCATGCGGTCTCTGGCTGCGAAGATATACTCTCTCTGTTCGCCGGAGAAGATACCCGTACCCTGTAAGAAATCAGGGAGCGGTGCACCGGCAAAGGATAAAAACGTTGGCGCAAAATCCACCATAGAAATTAACCTGTCGTTTTGTGTACCGGCGCCGCGTCTGTCGGGAAACCGCACAATCAGTGGTATATGCAGGCCGGTGTCATAAACTGAGCGTTTGGCCCGGGGCAGCGCATCACCGTGATCTGTGGTCCACACAACAATGGTGTTGTCATTGAGGCCGTCCCGTTTCAGTGCAGCAAGGATCTCTCCTACCTGGCTGTCCATATAATGAATATTGTCATAGTGCTGTGCGATGGACCGGCGTACCACAGGTGTGTCAGGGTAATAAGGGGGCACGGTGACGGAGGCCGGATCGGTGACTGCCTGCACCCTTGCCAGATCTTTTTTGATTAAATCCGTAAAGCCCTTAAATTTTTCTGCGGCTTTGCCGTCTTCTGTTAACAGGTGTCCTTCGTGAGTCGACATCAGGTTTATCATCGCGAAGAATGGTTTCCCGCCGGAGAGTTCATTCCATAAATCTGCTTTCAGTGGCGAAAAATAGTTACCAATATCTTTATCCCAGAGGGTTGAAGGTGTGCCGAACTGGTAATCTTTCTTGGCGAAATTCACCGTTTCATAACCGGCCCGCCGGAGCAGTTCCGGAAATGCTTTCATCTGCGCGGGAGTAACGGCTTCGTATCCGGTTTTACCATTTGGCAAAGGTAACTGGGAGGTACGCATTTGATGGGTTCCCATAGAAATGGGATACATACCTGATATGAGTGCAGAGCGGTTCGGCGCACACACCCCAGCCGCTGCATAAACGTTGGTAAAGCGAATGCCTTGCTCAGCGAGTGCATCAATATTTGGGGTCTTAGCAATCTCATCGCCGTAGGTTCCTATGCGCGGGCTCAGATCTTCGGCAACGATGAACAAGATGTTGGGTTGCTTTCCCCATGCGGTAAGGGATAAACCGGCAACAACGGTGAAAGTTAACCAGCGTAACATTCGCATTTACCAAACTCCTTAATGAAGAGGCTTGTCAGCCGTTTTTTCCATCCACGGGAAGTACATTTCACCTTTACGCTGCATGTCGATTTTCATCGGCGTATCAGGAAACAGTCCCATGTACATGTCTTTGCGGTTGGGCTCAACCAGCCACCAGTCCGGGAACGGAGCAGCCTTCAACCCGTCTTTCTTGCGCAAGTTCATACCTTCAGCCAGCCTTGCGTTAAAGGGTACCGAGGGCTTGCTGTTATCAGCAGGACGCAGAGCGGCGTAGAGCGCCTGACGCAGTGGCAGTAACTCATGAGCATATTTCGGATCGCGGATAAGGTTATGCATTTCTTCCGGGTCGTTTTTCAGATCGTAAAGTTCTTCGATGTCCCAGACACCGTGATACTGGATGTATTTAAGATCGCCGCGACGAATGGCGAAGGTGGTAGGCGTCATGGGGAAAGACCATTCCCAGTAGTACTCGTAAACAAAATCAGGCGACTGCCAGTCTTCTTCTGCTACCTTGCCGGATGCGACGGGTAAAAAGCTTTTTCCTTCAAACTGTTCAGGCTGCGCCGCGCCCGCCAGTTCGAGGAAAGTAGGAGCCATATCCAGGTTTCTCACCAGTGCCTCGTTGGTCGCACCTTGTGGCAGCAGGCCCGGCGCGCTGATCACCAGAGGAACGCGTACTGAGCCTTCATAAGCATTGCGCTTATCGATAAGGCCGTGATCGCCAATCAGAAAGCCGTTGTCAGAGTAAAATACCACCATGGTATTGTCGTACAGATCGTTGTCTTTCAGGTACTGCACTAACTCGCCCAGGCTTTCATCAACGGCTGACAAGGTGGCGTAATAGTCTTTAAGGTATGCTTCCATAGTGCGGTCACTGGCATAGAAAAAGTCTGTGCCGTGCCAGCTGTTGCGCTGGTTATGTACCCACATGGGCTTGTTCTTCGCGTCCTCTTCTGTCACCACCGCTGAGTCCGGTAATTTGAAATCCACATCATCGTACTGTCCTTTATGGCGTTCTGCAGGCGTGGCATCGGAGTGCACGGCTTTATGGCTCAGGTACATGAAAAATGGCTGATTACCTTTCACATCATTTTTCAACCAGTCCAGTGCGTAATCCGTCAGCTCGTCTGTGATGTAGCCTTTCTGGTCAACGTGCTTACCGTCCACGTTGAGCTGATTCACCATACCTTTCGCCAGCATCGGAGCCGGAATGGCGTCAGTCGGGTAATACGCTCCCTGTCCCGGAAAGCTGACCCATTTATCAAATCCGTCACGGGGCATATCTGAATGGCTGCCCATGTGCCACTTACCGAAAAAGCCGGTTTGATAACCTGCCTGTTGCAGGTATTTCGGAAAGAAGGTCAGGCCTTCTTCACTGGAGTTATTGTTATCAACAATCTTGTGATTACGGGCGGTCATGCCGGTGAGAATGGTGGCGCGGCTGGGTGAACACAGTGAAGATGTCACTACCGCATTGGGAAAATACACACCGGTTTCAGCCAGTTTATCAATGTTCGGGGTTTGCAGTTCTTCCTGCAGAAAACCCATACCGTCGTAGCGAAGGTCATCCATCAGTACAAAAATAACGTTACGCTGTTGTTCTGCAGCGCCGGCATTCATCGACAAACTTAAGGCGATGGCGCTGGCAGCAGTTAACAGCTTCTTAGTGAATGTGTCGGGCATGATTGTTTATTCCGTATTCGTAAAAAGTGAAAAAGTGCGGATAAAAGCAACGTTGTCTTTTATCCGCGAAATGTATCACCGGGTTAGTAAGCGCCGAAGCGGTATGTAAATTCAACACCCATATAACGCTGGAAGTCTCTGGTCAGCTGCGCGTTAATGTTGCTCTGATCAAAGATAGCGGTACCGATTTGAGCAACATAGGTGTCGTTGAGTGCATTTTTCGCAAATACACTGGCGACCCATTTACCGTCATCAGCCTGCAGACCGACAGTCAGATCCAATACGCTGTAGCTTGGCAGAATAAGATACGGTGCCTGGTTCTGATTCATCTGGGTTTCATCCTGCCAGCGGTAATTGGCGCTGACGAACATATCCATCTCGCCGTCCAGGTAGATGTTGTATTTGCCGGACAGGGTAAACTTGGTATCCGGAGAGTTAGGCACATCTCCGCCGGTAATCGACTGGAAGCCGTCAATACAGCCTTGTGCTGCTGTTTGATTGAAATAGCATTGTTGATCCTGGAATTCACCGTAGGTTGCATCGATAAAGGCGACACCACCACTGATCAGTAACTCAGGGACAGGCTTGGCGTTAAACTCCACTTCCAGACCTTCGGTGATGACTTCACCGGCGCTGGTGAGTGAGAAGGTCACCGTTTCCGGGTTGTAAGCCTGACCCTGGAAATTTTCGAAGGTAGTGTGGAAACCGGTGACAGACAGACGCAGTCTGCGGTCGAAAAACTCTGAACGCACGCCGCCTTCCCAGGCTTTGTTTGTTTCCGCCGGTACCGGTGCGGTTCGGCTTTCGTTCAGCGAGAAAATCAGGTCGAAGGCAGGGGCTTTGTAACCTTCGGCATAGCTACCGAAAATCATGGTGGTATCGTTGATATCGTACGACAGCGCCAGGCGGCCTGTCAGTGCGTCGTCTTCGGTTTCATTGGTGAAATACCCGGCTGACGCAGGCAGTGCCGGTAATCCTGAGAACGGGCCGGTAATGACTGCAGCACCGCGGGCGAAATCAAAAGATATTTCATCTTTGGTGTAGCGCAGGCCCAATGACGCAGTAAAATCTTCGGTTACATCCCAGTCTGCCTGACCAAAGAATGCGTAGTTGCGGGTATCAACTTTTGAGTCCATCGCAGCAAAACCGATGCCTGAGCCTTCTTCTGAACAGGCGACAGTGCCCACAGCCGGATCGTAGGCATCGGCGCAGCGCATCACTTCACGTTCAAAATAACGCTCAACGGTTTGCTCCCAGTAGAATGCACCCGCTGTCAGGAAAATATTATCAGTGGCCTGGCCGGATAAACGCAGTTCCTGTGAGAACTGGGTTTGTTGCTGATCGCCGTCGCCGGAAGCGCCGTTTTTGGTGAACAGTACATGGCCTGTTACCGGCGACGTGTACGGATTGATATCTGCATCCTGAGCTGTTTCCAGGGTGAAGCCGCGATAAGCAGTAATTGAGGTCAGCGCAAAGTCTTCAAAGCTGTGGTTGTATTCAACTGAGATCCCGCCGGTTTCAGTGTTTGAATATGCCGGACTGGCAATCTTGACCTTGTTGTTACCCCAGGATACATCCACGTCGGCATAGTCTTCTCCTAACTGATGCAAGTCTGCCAGTGAACCCCGGCCAATACTTTGTAAAACTGGCGTACAGCAGTCCCTTTCCTGCTTCGAATAATCGGCAATAATATAAACGTTGTCATTCATGCCCAGATCGATATCGAGTTTACCTCTTACACCTTTACTTTCGTCTCCGTTGATGGTGTCGCCATTAGTAACATTTTCCACAAAACCATCGAAATCACGGTTATAAAAAGACAACCGTCCGCGCACATTGTCACTGATCGGGCCGGTCACCTGACCCATCATGCCCCAGGCGTCATCATCAGTGAGCGTAAGGCGGACTTCACCAAAGAATGAATCTTCCGGACGTTTAGTAAAAATACTCAGTACACCACCGGAAGCATTTTTACCAAACAAGGTGCCCTGCGGTCCGCGTAGTACTTCAACCCGGTCAATATCTGCCAGATCCGACAAAAACTGTACCGTACGGCCAAGGGGGACACCGTCAATGACTGTACTGACAGTAGGTTCTACAGCGGTCTGGAACGCGGTGGTACCAATCCCGCGAATGTTCACACCGGAACCACGCATATCGCCGGACTGGTTAAATGTCACCGACGGACTTACCTGAACTAAGTCCTGGAATTCTGTGGCCTGAGCGGCATCTAAAATTTCGCCGGATACTGTGGTAACGGCAACCGGTACTTCCATGAAGCCCTGTACCCGCTTTTGTGCGGTGACTTCAATGACCTCCAGTTGTGAGTTCGCTTTCGCCTCATCACTGGTGTTGTCCTGAGCGGCGGCATAAGTGGATGTCATCGTGCCCAGTGCGAGCAACAATGCGCGATTCAGTGGTTTTTTGTTAAACATCGGATTTTCTCCTCAGAGTGTAGTCCTTTCGGGGCTGTTATCAGCACCCGGCAAATTAACGGTTTTTATTTTTATCATTCACCGGTACAGCAAAATCCGGTGCGGCAAATGTTTAATATCTGTTAAATGTTTAACAATCATACTACGTTGATATTTAAAAAGTCTATCGTTGTCTTTTTGCTATTTGTTAAATCAATTAAATTTAATTTGATGATTTTAGTTGAATTTATTTTATATATTCTTAATGGTTATAAAGCTATTTGTATTAAATATATGCCATCGTTGTCTATTTGAGGAACTTTTTACAACCTGATGGATTCTCTGACAGGTGCCTTCTGTGGCACAATGTATTCATAAATAAATGAAGCTCGCCATAATGAAGACGGATAAGAATCTCACGGTACATGATGTCGCCCGGGTTGCCGGTGTATCAATTAAAACGGTATCCCGTGTATTAAATAATGACCCGACAGTCAGAGATAAAAATAAAGAAAAGGTGCTCAGTGCAGTGGCCGTAACTGGCTACCGGCCGGACCTCAATGCCAGGCGCCTGCGCACTAAACAGTCTTATCTTATTTGTCTGTTATATATGGACTATGCCTCGAACTCCTATTCGGCGAGACTGACATCCGGTGCCATCGAAGTGTGTGACGAAGCCGGCTACGATTTACTGGTGCGGCCGGTAAAAGACAGAACCTCGCTGGCCGAACAGGTTAAGGCACTGGCGGAACGTTCAAACCCTGACGGTTACATTCTTACGCCACCACTGTGTGATGATCAGGGAGTATTGTCAGTCATCGAAGCTGAACAAAAACCGGCGGTTAAAATTCTGCCTATGTCACTGGACGCCAACAGCTGCGTCTCCTGTGACATTGTGGCCGGCGTGAAAGAGGCGGTGAGTCATTTACTTACGCTGGGGCACCGCCGTGTTGCGATCATTAATTTTAACAATGTACACGGTGGCTTACTGCGTTATCAGGGCTATGAAGAAGCGCACCGCGATTTTGATATTCCTATTGATACATCGCTGGTTTTTCAGGGCCCTATGTCGTCAGATGAAGAATATGAAAAGATTATTCGTCGCCTGCTGTCCGGGGACGAGCGCCCCACCGCATTTTTTACCTTCAATGATTATCTTGCCACTCTGGTTTACAAAGTGGCCAGCCAGCTGAAATTGCGGATCCCCTACGATGTATCGGTGATAGGTTTTGATGACGACCCTTCCAGTAAGAATCTGTGGCCACCACTCAGCACTGTGCACCAGCCGGTGGGCAATCTGGGGCGCGCAGCGGCCGGCAAGCTGATCCAACAGCTTGTGTTGCATCGTCCCTATGAAGAGAAAGAAGATCTGACGTGTAAATACGTGCAGCGAAGCTCCTGCGGGCCGCTGCTCTGATATGAATATGCCGGTTGCTATCCCGCCCTCCGGAAGCTGCTCATGCTGACATTTTTCCAGAGACAGGCCTATGCATCCGGCGCTTTTACTAAAAGTACACTCTGGAACTTTACTGATTTACTGCTGCTTTATTATTTTGCCGATATACAGGGACTGGGGGCAGCGGCAGCGGGCCTGATCCTGATGGTGTCTCTGCTTGTTTCCGGCGTGCTGGATATCTCGCTGTCTCTGCTTCTCGACAGATATAATTTGCACTACCAGAAAGTCATCGCCTCAGGTGCGCCGCTGACAGTACTGTCGTTCGCTATTTTGTTTTATCCCCTGCCAGCCGGTGCGGACTATCTGTTTACTTTTTATCTTGTGGTGACCATCCTCTTTCGCATTGGTTATGCACTGGTAGACATACCTCACAACGCGATGATGGGGTCACTGACCAGAGACAGCCATGAGCGGACACGTCTGTCTTCATCCCGCATTTTTTATAATTCCTGTGCAATCCTGCTCTTCGCCGCATTTGCCGGCGATACACTTGCCATGCTGGAGTCACAGGATAACGGGATGCGGACTATCTTGCTTATCACGGCAAGCGTGTTCATGCTGGTGAATATTTATTTATGTATTTTGCCGGTCTGGCGGGAAGGTAATCTGACAGCGGTCAAACACCCGCCTCCGCTCAGTAAAGCATTCCGTGCACTCCTGCGAAATAAGGCATTCATGGTACTGGCGTTATATTCATTGCTGCCGTGTATCTTTATTCCGGTGTTCTACAAATCCGGCGTTTACTTCGCAAGCATGCTTTTTCACGACGAGAAGCTGACGACCTGGCTCATTATGAGTCTGGCGGCAGGAAAGCTGGTGGCGCTACCCTGGTTTAACCATCTCTCACAGCGCATGGAAAAGCATCATGCCATGATCCTTGCGCTGGCCGGGCTGGCTGTGACTTTCCTTAGCTTTCTTCTGCTGATCCCGGCCACGATGACCGGCGCCTGTGTTTATTTCGTTGTTTGTGGTTTTTTCTCAGGCGGACTGCTGGTACTGGTGTGGTCAGCATTACCAGACACCATTGAGTACGGTGCCAGGGATCAGGGGATACCTAATCAGGCGCTTACCTTTGGCGCATTTCATCTGGTGATGCGGATAAGCGACGGGCTGTCTTTTGCTGTGATTGCCGGTGCGCTGGAATATGCGGCGCAAAGTGCAAACGCTGATATTGAGTCTGTGCTATTCGTCGAAATCATTTCGCTGGTAGCCAGCGCAGGCTGTCTGCTCGGGGCTGTGGTGCTCTGGTTTTATCCTCTCACCCGGGCGGTGCATAACGCGTTAGCTACTGAAAAAGATAAATAATGACGCCAAGGGTAAACGGCGACATTACGGTAGTGATGAGGATCGACGCAGAGACCTTCGCCGCCTCTTTCTGATAATACTCTGCAAGCATAAACGGGCCTGTACCTGCAGGTAACGCGCTGAGTAAAACCACGTAAAAAATCCCTGTCGCGTTATCAGGCATGATCAACATCGCGATTACGTATGCCAGCGCCGGGTGGACAAGTAGTTTGGTGATCACAAAGCTGATAACCGAAGCGCTGCTGCCTTTCGTTGAGGTATGACTGCCCGCAATAAACAATCCTATGGTTACCAATGCGCAGGGGGCTGCAGCGTGACCCAGCAACGATGCCGTGGTCAGCAATGGATGGGGAGGGTCAATATCAAAAGCGGTAAACATGACCCCGGCCATTGGTGCAATCACCACCGGGTTTTTCAGCAGCTTTACACTTACATCTGCAATCAGACTACGAAGGCTTACTGCTTTACTGAGATCAATCTCTATCAGCACAATGGCAACGGCAAATAAAACACAAACGGTGATGATTGTCGCAATGAGCACTGGCGTCTGCGTTTCGCTTCCTGCTACCGCCATGAGCAAGGGAAAGCCCATAAATCCGGTATTGGCGTAACTGGTGTTTAGCCCGTCTATTGCACTCTCTGATAGCGACATATTACGTTTCCTTTGTACTGCGACAGTAAGCGTAAAAATGACAAACACGGCGAGGGTGAAGCTCAAAACAAAACCCGGTTGCCAGAGAGACGCAATGGCAGACGTTGCTGTGATGTCAAAAAGCAGCGCAGGCAACGCCAGCCAGACAACAAATTTATTGAGTTGTGTAGTGGCAGAGTCGTTCAGCAAATCCCTTTTGCGTAAATACCAGCCAAGGAATATGAGGGCAAATATGGGGAATATGAGCGTGAAAACAGACAACATGAAATGACAGGTGATCAGGGAACCGGCGGTCAGATTACCTTTAGTCTTATCATTCAATCCAATATAGAATTGAGTTAATTCTGATACAAATATTGAATCATCATGGATATAAAACCCTTAAGATATTTTATTGCGGTAGCTGAAACCGGTCATGTGGGTCGGGCTGCGCAGCGGCTAAACATCACTCAGCCACCTCTCAGCCGCCAGATCGCACTGCTGGAAGAAGAGCTGGGTACGGCATTGTTCAGTCGTCACCCGAAAGGCGTGAGTCTGACTGCCGCAGGAAAGCAGTTTTACCGCGACAGCAAAACCATATTGCAATCGGTCAGCAAAGCCGCGGAACGGGCAAGAGCGACCGGTGCCGGAAAGTCGGGAAGCTTGTCTGTGGGATTCATGATGCATGCGGCTTATAACATTGTGCCTGAACTGGCCAGACAGTTTATGTCCCGTTATCCCGCTGTGTCCTTTCATATTCAGGAGGTTATTCCCTTTGAGTTAATTAATGGCGTTACTTCTGCGCAGTTTGATGCCGCCATCATGTTAAAGCCGGCGACGTCCCGGGGACTGGAAATACTGTCTTTGCGCACTGAAGCGCTCTGTCTGGCTGTTCATAAACACCACCGGCTGGCCGGGGCAAAAAAAGTCTGCGCAGAGGATTTAGTTGACGAAAAATTCATTGTTACGCCCCACAATGTGGCGCCGGAGCTGCGTAACACCATTGAACAGTACTGTGCTGAAGCGAACTTTGTGCCCCGTGTGGTGTTAGAAACCCAGTTACAGCAAACCATCGTGTCGCTGGTGGCCAGTGAAGTAGGGATTGCGCTTGTGCCTGAACCGCTGAAGCAGGTGTGTCCGCCGGATGTGGTTCTGCTGCCGCTGAACAGAGCGCCGGTGGTGGAATATGTGCTGGTATGGCAGCAGGACAACAGCAACCCGGCTTTGGCCCGATTTATTGAGTGCGCGTCGAAATAACCGTAATAATTTCGCCGGCAGCCCTTGTCAAACCAGCGCAACTGTATATACTCACAGGAACTGTATAGAAAAACAGGGCTGTTTATGCGTCCACTTACTCCAAGACAAACGGAAGTTCTCGAACTGATTAAAACCACCATGCTGGAAACCGGCATGCCGCCCACCCGTGCGGAAATTGCGAAGCAATTAGGGTTTAAATCAGCTAATGCAGCAGAAGAGCATTTAAAGGCGCTGGCCCGTAAAGGTGTAATCGAAATTCTGGCGGGTACCTCACGGGGTATAAAGCTGAATATTCCGCTGGAAGCAGAAAACGATGAAGACGCAGGCTTACCGTTAATCGGCCGTGTTGCGGCAGGTGAACCTATTCTGGCGCAGGAACATGTGGAAATGCATTACAAGGTCGACCCTGATCTGTTCCACCCCCGTGCGGATTTCCTGTTACGTGTAAACGGTATGAGTATGAAAGATATCGGTATTCTGGATGGTGATTTACTTGCCGTTCACCGTACTACTGACGTGCACAATGGGCAGGTTGTTGTTGCCAGGGTTGATGAGGATGTCACGGTAAAACGTCTGGAAAAACGCGGCCGCGAAGTATGGCTGCATGCAGAAAATGAAGAATTCGATACCATCAAGGTGGATCTTGCTGCTGAACCATTCAACATTGAAGGTCTGGCTGTAGGTGTTATCCGCAATGCTGACTGGATGTAAGGCTTTTCGCTAAGCGCGGTGCAATAACTATTGTGCGCACTGGCCACAGCGCTGAAAAATTGGAAGGGCGATGATGTGAACCATCATCGCCCTTTTTTTTACTATTGGCTGGTATGTGCAAAGTGCAGTGTCTTCAGCGCCAGCAGAAAAACATCAGCATCGTCTTCACCACTGACATTTTTTACTACAGTAACCGCTGTTTTATGTTCACGGCAAAGAATGGTCATTGTAATGCCGCCCATACTGCCACCTGAGTGCATCACTGCATCAGGAATATCGTCCATCAAAGCCAGCGCGCTGGCATTGTCTTTATACGCTTTACGTTGTTTGTAATCGCCAAAACCGGTTTTCCAGCCTATGCCGAAGCCCACGGTTTCACCATTGTTAAGCCTGGCAGGAGTAAACATGGCCCGGGTAGTCTCTGGTTTCAGGTAATCGCTTGCCACATGGGCTACAGCAAACCGGACAATATCTGACGGCGTAGAAATAAAACCGCCGCCGGCCCATTTATAGCTGTGATCCGTTTGTGGCGCATTAATCAGCTCACCTTCGTGTACGGTGTAAGGTCTCGCCCGGTGATCGATGATGGTGTATTGGTCGTCAAATACCGTGTTGTCCAGTTTCAGCGGCGCAAACACTTCTTCGTTAATGATGGCGCGGAAATCCCGGGACGGGTCAGCCCCTTCCATTGCGGCACTGACCAGTGTCCAGGCAAACGTTGAATAACGGTGATCTGTGCCGGGTGCAAACAGCAGTGGATCATCTTTAAACATCGCCAGTGCACTGTCGATATCCGGATAACTTTCATTCAGAAGGAATTCATTGGCTCCTTCTTTGTAGTGCCTGATGCCTGCTGTATGTGAGGTAAGCTGGCGCAGAGTAATGACCGGTTTATCAGCTGGCCATGCGCTGACGTATTCAGTGACCGGTTTATCCAGATCAATGTTGCCCGCTTCCGCAAGACGCATTAATCCGGCCGTAGCGATGAGTTTAGAGACACTGCCGATACGCACCTTGTGATCTGTCGTCATAGGTACATGGTTTTCAACGTCGGCAAAACCGTAGCCTTTAGCCATCAGCATGCCCTTATCGTTACCGAGCGCCATGGTTATACCCGGCACTGTGTCATGACTTACCGCTTCTTCAAACAGAGCGTTAATAGCGCCGGAAGGAAGATCTTTGGCAAAAACAGAGGGAGTTAAAAATAACAGAAAAGAGGAGAAAACTGCGCGGCGCAACATAGAAGCAATCCCTGACAATAAAAACAACCAGACTACCGCAGTTAACAGATCGCTACCAATAAAAAGGCCCGCTTGCGCGGGCCGGGCATCCGGACGGTGATGCGAAAACTTATTTAGCTTGTGCTTCTGTGGTGATGTGCAACGTCACTTCATCACTTACATTCGGTACGTACATATCAATACCGAAGTCAGAACGCTTGATGGTGGTCATTGCATCAAAACCAATCGCTTCTTTCTGAGTCATCGGGTGTACACCTGAACCATTCAGAGTGACATCCATAGTGACGGACTTAGTCACACCTTTGATCGTCAGATCGCCGGTCACTTCCATCGTCTTATCACCTGTCATTTCAACATCTGTACTGGTAAATGTTGCAGAAGGAAACTTCGCTGCATTGAACCAGTCAGCACCGACAAATTCTTCATTCAGCTTTTTAACAAATGAATCAATGGTATCAATTTTCACAGACACATCGATTTTGCTGTCTTCCGGCGCGTCTTTGTCAAACACGATGGTGCCTTCAGCGCCGTTGATAGCGGCTGTCGGGTTAGAGAATCCGAAGTGATTCCATGAAGCGATAACGCTGGTGTGAGTAGGATCAATCTGGTAGCTGACAGGCGCCGCGAATGCGCCTGCACTGATTAAACCTGAAACTAATACTGCCGGGATAAATTTATTCATTACACATTCCTTTCATAACGTTGATGTCACAAGTGTGAGGACGATTTACTTACCTATAATACGGCGTTCCTGAAATACGGATGTGTCGAAGATCTGAACGAAACATTCGAAATATCAGAATGAAGTGCTCTGACCCTGTTTCTGAGGCTACCCCGGCCATTTATTTTTTCAGAAAGACTAGACACAAGATGAAATCTGTTTAATTCTTATACCGTTGTTAACGAAAAAATAACAAAAAAAGATAAAAATTAACAGGCGGCTAGCCTGATACGACAGGGTCCTGTGAGCAGGGTATTACACAAGATCCTCCATCACGGAGGTGTTGAGTGAAGAAACTCGTATGTAACGCAATGATGGTTTGGGGATTAGCGATGTCTGTTATTCCGGCATCGCTGCAAGCAGAAACCATGGCAACATCAGACCGGTCAGGTGAAATCAACCTGAGACAAGGTGTCACAGACATCAGTGGACAGGTTTACGACCTGCATATGCTGATGTTCTCAATTTGTGTGGCCATCGCCGTGGTGGTGTTCGGTGTGATGTTTTACTCCATGTTCAAGCACCGTAAATCCCGGGGCGCCAAACCGGCGCACTTCCACGAAAATGTGAAAGTAGAAATCGCCTGGACAGTCATTCCTTTCCTGATCCTGATTTTTATGGCCGTCCCGGCAGCACAAACCCTCATCGCGATGGAAGATGCCAGTGAACCTGAACTGACGGTTCTTGTCACCGGCTCCCAGTGGAAATGGCATTACAAGTACATGGACAGCGATGTGTCCTTTTACTCCATCATGGCCACACAGCGTGAGCAGATTGAGAACAAATTCGAAAAAGGGGAAAACTACCTGCTTGAGGTAGATCGTCCTCTGGTCATTCCTACCGGACAAAAAGTCCGCTTCCTGATCACCTCTGACGACGTTATCCATTCCTGGTGGGTGCCCGATTTCGCAGTGAAGAAAGATGCTAACCCTGGCTTCATCAATGAGGCGTGGACCAAAGTGAATGAGCCCGGTATCTACCGTGGACAGTGCGCTGAACTGTGCGGGAAGGATCATGGTTTCATGCCGGTAGTGGTGATTGCGAAGAGCCCGGATGACTATAAAACCTGGATGACAGAGCAGGAAGCCATTGTGAAACAGGCGAAAGAAGAAGAACAGCGTCTGCTGGCCATGAACATGAGCAAAGAAGAGCTGATGAGTACCGGCGAGAAAGTGTACAACGCAACATGCGCAGCCTGCCACATGCCTAACGGTCAGGGGTTGCCGGGCGTTTTCCCTGCACTTAAAGGCAGTCAGATGGTATTAGAGGATCAGAAAGCGCACATCGATATTGTGCTTAACGGTAAAGCAGGCACGGCCATGCAGGCGTTTGGCAAGATGCTGTCCCTGAAAGATATCGCCGCTGTGATTACTTACGAGCGGAATGCCTGGGGAAATAACACCGGCGATGTGATCCAGCCTAAAGACGTTAATGCAGTAGCAACCGGTAAATAGGAGCGTGCGATGAGTAAAGCAACTGAAACTATGACGCCGGAGCACACTGCGGCACATGATGAACATCACGATGATCACCACGGACACGGCGCTCCGGCAGGCCTGATGCGTTGGGTGCTGACAACTAACCACAAAGATATCGGTACGTTATATCTGTGGTTCGCCTTCATCATGTTTCTTACCGGCGGCGCGATGGCGATGGTGATCCGCGCCGAACTGTTCCAGCCCGGTTTACAAATCGTAGACCCGAATTTCTTTAATCAGATGACCACAGTGCACGGCCTGATAATGGTATTCGGTGCTGTCATGCCGGCGTTTACCGGTCTGGCTAACTGGCTGATCCCCATGATGATCGGCGCACCGGATATGGCATTACCGAGAATGAACAACTGGAGCTTCTGGATCCTGCCGTTTGCGTTTTCCATGCTGTTAGGTTCACTGTTCATGGAAGGTGGTGGCCCTGCTTTCGGCTGGACCTTCTATGCACCGCTGTCGACGACGTACAGCAGCGACAGTACCGCGCTGTTTGTGTTCTCAGTCCATATTATGGGGATTTCTTCCATCATGGGCGCAATCAACGTAATCGTGACTATCTTTAATATGCGTGCGCCGGGTATGACATGGATGAAAATGCCGCTGTTCGTCTGGACCTGGCTAATTACTGCATTCCTGCTGATTGCGGTAATGCCTGTACTGGCCGGTGCAGTGACCATGGTGCTTACCGACAAATTCTTCGGGACAAGTTTCTTTGACGCTGCCGGCGGCGGTGATCCGGTGATGTTCCAGCATATTTTCTGGTTCTTCGGACACCCTGAAGTCTACATCATGATATTACCGGCTTTTGGCATTATCTCGCAGATTGTGCCGACCTTCGCCCGCAAGCGCCTGTTCGGCTATGCCTCCATGGTGTACGCCACTGCCTCCATCGCCCTGCTCTCATTCATTGTCTGGGCTCACCATATGTTTACCACGGGTATGCCGGTGTTTGCTGAAATGTTCTTTATGTTCGCCACCATGCTGATCTCCGTACCCACCGGCGTGAAAGTGTTTAACTGGGTGGCCACCATGTGGCGGGGTTCCATGACCTTTGAAATCCCCATGTTATTTGCTCTGGCATTCATTGTGCTGTTCACCATCGGTGGCTTGTCCGGATTGATGCTGGCAATAACACCTGTGGACTTTCAGTACCACGATACCTACTTTGTCGTGGCCCATTTCCACTATGTTCTGGTGACCGGAGCGGTGTTTTCTATTATGGCGGCGGTGTATTACTGGCTGCCTAAATGGACCGGTAAGATGTTTGATATCACGCTGGCCAAGTGGCATTTCTGGTGCTCACTGATTTCCGTGAATGTGCTGTTCTTCCCTATGCATTTTGTGGGGCTGGCGGGTATGCCACGGCGGATCCCTGATTACTCACTGCAATTTGCTGATTACAACCAGTGGATCAGTATCGGCGGGTTTGCTTTCGGATTATCCCAGCTGATTTTCCTGGTACTGCTCATTAAAGCCTGCAAAAAGCAGGGCGAACCGGTTACGTCACAAGTGTGGGAAGGTGCTGAAGGTCTGGAGTGGGAAATTCCCTCTCCTGCTCCTTACCACACGTTTGAAACGCCTCCGGTTGTGAAGTGAGTTACCAAAATGGACAACCGCGCAGCCGGTAACCGCACCCTTACCCTGCGACTGCTTGTGGTCGTAGCGGGTATGTTTGGCTTCGGTTTCGCTCTGGTGCCTTTGTATGACGTGTTCTGCGATATCACCGGTATCAACGGAAAAACGGCTAACCGGGCCGCAGTGTGGCAGGGCAAAGATATCGATACCAGCCGCACTGTGACCGTGGAATTTATTACCCGCACAAACAGCGGCATGCCATGGGAATTTCGTGCAGAAACACAGCGTGTGAAGGTGCACCCCGGAGAAGTGAATACCGTGGCGTTTTACGTCAGAAACCCGGCTGCCAGTAACATCATTGCTCAGGCAATTCCCTCTGTCAGTCCGGGACAGGCGGCCCTCTATCTGAATAAAACCGAGTGCTTTTGCTTTAACCAGCAGCCCTTACAGGCTGGTCAGGAAGCGTGGATGCCTATGTCGTTCTACGTGGATGCCGGGCTGCCGGAGGATATTACCTATTTTACCTTGCAGTACACACTGTACGACGTGACCGCCAGGGCCGGCGATCTGAGCGGCAGTGACAACCCTTATTTACGACAGCCTGTAAGCGGCAGCCGCTGACAGGCCGGAAGGAGAGTAGCCATGCAACAAGAATATCAACGGTATTATGTGCCTGCACAAAGTCCCTGGCCCATTGTCGGGGCGGTAGCCTTATTTCTGATTGCGGTGGGAGCCGGCAACACCGTTATTGAAAGTACCAAAGGGGAAGGCGGCTACGGGCCGCATGTTCTGGCGGCGGGCATCGTCACGTTGCTGGTGATGCTGTTTGGCTGGTTTAAAAATCAGATTGATGAATCCATGGGCGGGTTATACAGCGATCAGCTTGGCCGCTCTTACCGTCAGGGGATGAGCTGGTTTATCTTCTCTGAGGTGATGTTTTTTGCCGCTTTTTTCGGGGCACTGTTTTACGCACGCATGATTTCGGTGCCATGGCTCGGAGGCGCCTCGAACAATGCGATGACCAATGACGTGTTGTGGCCGGCATTTGAAGCCATGTGGCCCCTTGTTACCACGCCCGGGGGCACGACTACTCAGGAAATGAGTGCTGCCGGATTGCCTACCATTAACACCATTATTCTGCTGATTTCGTCCGTTACCCTGCACTTTGCTCACGTGGGCCTTGAGCAGAACAAACGTAAACAGCTGACCGTCATGCTGGGCGTAACCATATTACTGGGACTGGGCTTTCTGACACTGCAAGTCGAAGAATATATCCATGCTTATCAGGAGCTGGGTCTGACACTGCAGTCCGGCGTGTACGGCAACACCTTTTTCATGCTCACCGGCTTCCACGGAATGCATGTGACGCTGGGTACCATCATTTTGATTGTGTTGTTCTTAAGGGTGCTGAAAGGGCACTTTACACCCAAAAGCCACTTCGCGTTTCAGGCCGGCAGCTGGTACTGGCATTTTGTCGATGTGGTTTGGGTAATGCTGTATCTGTTTGTGTATGTGCTTTAAGTGACAGCGCACCGGCCCGCCTCAGTAAGGGGCGGGATTCGGACTGATAAGTCCGGTAGCCAGTGCGATAAGGATCAGGGTAACAATGATGACAGAGGTTAAAACACGGCGGCCGATGTATTTGCTCATAGGCTCGCCGTCCGGGTCATCTTTCATCATTACCCGCATGGCGAGAAACAAGTTAGCGATCATGTAAATCACTAAGCATACAAGGACGATTTTTATAATCATTTTTTTCTCCGTCAATAAGGGGAGCCAATTATGAATCAGGCAAACCGGTTCCGTTCCTTACCTCTCGCTGTTGTGGTACTGACAGCGGTTATCTGCATGATTTCACTAGGCTTCTGGCAACTCGACCGGATGCACCAGAAAGAACAGCGTCTGGCTAGCATAGCGCAAAAAAGCAGCGAAGGGTCAATCTCTCTCAGTCAGCTGGATCCTGTGCGGGAAGATATCCGTGATTATCAGGTGGGGTTTAACGGCCGCGCTGATACATCTCAGATCCTGTTTCTGGATAACAGGGTGGAAAACGGGCGCGTGGGGTATGACGTTATCGTGCCTGTACATAGCAGTGAAGGCACGGTGCTGGTGAATTTTGGATGGGTGGAGGCGCCGTTAAGCCGGAATGAACTGCCCGGAGTGGATGTTGAAAGCAAGTTTCAGCACTTCCATGGCCGTATAACTATGCCGGGACACAATCCGGTGGTGCGCGAAACGCTGTCGTCTGATGCTACGTTTCCCGTGGTGGTGCAGGCGCTGGATATCCCCTTTATCCGCCGCCTGACCGGACAGCCTCTGCAACCCTTTGTGGTTGAGTTAACTGCACCGGAAAAAAGTGCGTTTGTCCGCAACTGGCAGCCCGTTGTAATGCCGCCACAGAAGCACCTGGGTTATGCCATTCAATGGTTCGGGCTGGCCATCGCTGCGGCTGCAGTCAGTTACTTTTCAATGAATTCGAATAAAAAAGGATGATCAGTATGGCAGGAAAAAACAGCAAGTTGACTATGTTGGGCGTAGCCGCCGTATTTGTACTTCCGGTTATGCTGGCAAAGCTGGCCCTGGATAATCAGTGGTTTACCAATGCAGCCACTAACAAAGGAGAGCTGCTGCAGCCTGTGAGGGATCTGACCCCGGTGTTTGCCGCTGAAAAGCCTAAATGGCGCATTGTGTACTCTGTGCCGGAGCAGTGCGATGCCGCCTGCCAGAATGCGATTTACAGTATTCATCAGGTGTGGATTGCCCTTGGCAGGGAGACTGACAGAGTTGAGGCAACGGTACTGCTTACCGGTAACAGTGATGCCGCCATTGCTGAGAAGTTGCAGTCAGAACAAAACCTGCATGTTGTAAAGGTGGCAGACAGTCGTCAGCAGGCAGCACTTAATGTGAGTGACGCAGGGTCTATTTTGCTCGTCGACACCCTGAATAATGCCATGCTTCGTTACCCCACTTTTACTGACAAGCAAATGGCAATACAGCATAGCCGGGACATTCTGGCTGACGTGAAAAAACTGCTGAAACTGTCACGTATCGGATAATCCGGGAGGCAAGCATGAGAAAGTTAGTCCTGTTTAGTCTGATCCTCGCGGTGGTTGTTATTATTCTCGGTGCCTACACGCGGCTCACCGATGCCGGGCTGGGCTGTCCTGACTGGCCGGGATGCTACGGGTTGCTCACCGTTCCGCTGGAAGACCATCATGTTGAGGCGGCGAATGCCGCCTTCCCCGAACGTCCGGTAGAAGCGGCCAAAGCCTGGAATGAAATGATTCACCGTTACTTTGCCGGTGCGCTGGGTTTATGTATTTTTACTATCGCTGCCATCGCTGTGAAGCAGCGTCACAGCGGGCGTACAGTGCGCCTGCCACTGTTGCTCGTTGCTCTGGTTATCTTTCAGGCTGCCCTGGGCATGTGGACGGTGACGCTGAATTTACTGCCGGTTGTGGTAATGGGGCATCTGCTCGGCGGCTTCACCATACTGGCGTGCCTGTTTTTACTGCATCTCAAATTACGGGAGAGTAAACGAAAGCCCCGGCGTATTAACAGCATCACCAAATTTGCTCTGTTGGGTATGGCTATTCTGCTGATGCAGATTGGCCTCGGGGGCTGGACATCAGCAAACTATGCCGCACTTGCCTGTACTGACTTTCCGGTGTGTGAAGATGGCTGGGCCTCCAGGCTCGACTTTTCCGGTGCTTTCAGTGTGCCTTATGCCGAAACCTACGAATATGGCGCCCACGGATACGGTGAACGCATGACAATGCATATTGTCCACAGAGCCGGCGCGGTCATTACGTTTTTATATTTACTCTGGCTCGGCTTCAGGCTGTACAGCCGGGAGGTGGCTGCGCCGGTGAAAAGTGCCGCGCTGCTGCTCATCGGGGTGCTGATGATTCAGGTAACACTGGGCGTAAGCAATGTCGTGCTGAGTCTGCCCGTCATTGTGGCCGTTGCTCACAACATCGTCGCTGCCTGTTTATTACTGGTAATGGTATGGATCACTTATCAGGTGTCCCGCTATCAGGGTGATCCGCAACAGGGAGGAGCACATGGCTAAATCTGTTTCTGTTCATCAGCGCCGCTTGGCGACATCTCAGCCGGTCAGCTGGCGTGACTATTATGAGTTAACCAAGCCTAAAGTAGTTATGCTACTGTTGCTCACAGCCCTGGTGGGTATGTGCCTGGCCACAGAGTCGCTGGTGCCGGCAAATGCACTTATTGCCGGTATGGCGGGGATTGGTATGCTGGCTTCTTCTGCAGCGGTGATTAATCATGTAGTCGATCACCGCATTGACGGTATGATGGCCCGCACGATTAACCGTCCGGTCGTGAAGGGTAAGGTGAGTGTATCTCAGGCGTTGTTTTTTGCCGCTGTGCTGGGGCTCGCCGGATTCGCATTACTGTGGTTTTTCGTGAATGCCCTTACCGCCATGCTAACACTGGCCAGTCTGGTCGGGTATGCGGTTATCTACACCATGTTCCTCAAGCGGGCGACGCCTCAGAATATTGTTATCGGCGGACTGGCAGGTGCTGCACCGCCGCTGCTGGGCTGGACCGCGGTAACCGGCGAGATCCACGCCCACGCTTTGCTGCTGGTATTAATTGTTTTTACCTGGACTCCCCCTCACTTCTGGGCACTGGCGATACACAGGCAAAAGGACTACGCACGGGCCAACGTGCCAATGCTGCCGGTTACCCACGGGGAATCGTTCACCAAAACCTCGGTGCTGGCTTACACCGTGCTGCTGGTTCTGGTGTGTTTGCTGCCCTACCTTACCGGTATGTCTCACCTTATTTATCTGGCGGGATCGCTGGTATTGAATGCAGGGTTCTGTTTGTGGGCATGCAGGTTAAAGTTTGCGGCTAAGCCCGACACGGCAATGAAAACATTCCGCTATTCTATTTACCATCTCATGTTATTGTTTGTGGTGCTCTTAATTGACCACTACTTACCCGTAACACTATGACTCAAAGAACCTTAACCGGCATCATCGCATTGCTTGCGTTGATCGCCGGCATCGCCGGTGCCCTTTATATCGCTCCGCCTTCCGGTGAAAGCCGGGTTCCGGAGTACTTTCAGGCTTATCCTCAGCCCAAACCACTGGACGATTTTTCTCTCACAGATGCTGACGGACAGCCATTTACCAGGGAAAATCTGACCGGCGCCTGGACATTAGTATTTTTAGGCTACACTTATTGTCCGGATGTGTGCCCCACAACGATGGCGTCTTTAAATAAAATATGGCCTAAACTTTCGTCTATAAAATCCGGGGCTAATACTCAAGTACTATTTTTGTCTGTGGATCCCAAAAGGGATACTTTTCAAAGGCTTAAAAGTTATATAAGTTTTTTTAATAAAGACTTCATCGCTGCAACCGGTCCGCACGCCGAAATATTCCCCCTTGTCAGGAACATGGGATTGATGTACTCATTAACTGAGGACACTGATAAAGCTGACTATCTGGTCGATCATAGCGCGTCGGTGGTTCTCATCAGCCCCGAAGCGGAAGTGCTCGGAAGGTTCAAACCAATAATGGAGCCCGGGAAGTTAGCGATCATAGACAGCGAGCAAATTCTTGCAGATATGCCTAAGGTGGTTATCACCCGGTAGTATTCATGACAGTAGTAGTACGTCAGGCAACCGCAAGGGATGCGACTTATGCGGTGCCGTTGTTACTGGATGCGGGAGAGCATTTACTTACGAAAATATATGGGGACGGCGATCGTGATACGGCGTTTGCTTTCCTGTCAGCGGCCTGGCTTCGCGGCACGGGACAATATGGTTTTGCCAATCACTGGCTGGCGTGTATAGAAGACGAAATTGTCGGCATTATTTCATGCTGGCATGACAGCCTTCCGCAGCAATTTGATCGGGATACATTGACATCGATTACCGATTTCTTTGGTCTTGATGAGGCTATTGATGTGGTGATGCGAAGTCAAACTTACACCATCGCGCTTAACCCGCCTATGGTGCTGGAAATGTCCATCGGACATCTGGCTGTAGCAGCCGGAGCCAGACGAAGTGGTGTTGCCACCATCCTCGTCAGGTACATGGAAAACATGGCACGTGAACTGGGCAAATTATCTCTCGTCCTGGACGTAGAGGAACACAACACAAGAGCCATCGATTTCTACAAATCCATGGGCTTTAAATCGAGGCAGGGGATCCCGCCTTTCATTCAATTCACCAAAGGTATTGCGCCGGTTATCACTTAATCCGGATAGGTGCCGTCTTCGCCGGAAATAAAGAACGGTTGTGAAAACCAGTAGTAGCGACCGTTCTGCGAGTTCGACGGTGCGGTACAGTTAATACGTGAACGGCCAACCGGCAGCACGGTATTCAGCGTGTATGATAAGGTTTTGCCGTTAATGTTAACCGGCAGTGATTCACCCTGGTAGTAACAGGCGGCGCGGGGTAAGCCCACATCATCGCTGTTGGTGGTGAACGACAATGTTTCATCGATAACTCTGGCAGTGCGCTCAGGGTTATCGATATCGTTGTGTGTCACCGGCATACCCAAACTTGCAATCTTCACTTTCAAAGGTGCCATATTGGCAAAACGGCCAGCCGCGGGAAAGCGTGGTAATGCGGTGAAATCACTGTAACTGCTGATGCCGCCGGAATGCTGTCCGAATCCGGTGTATCCCTCTTTTGCCAGTTTATCAGCCAGTGTTTTATTGTATTCACCGAAGGGATACGCCAGGTATTTCAGTGACTCACCGGTTTGTGCTGTGAGTTTTTTCTCCGCTTCTTCAACATTTTGCCATACCCGTTCTAACCAGGCCTCTTTGGACTCATCCTGATGACGGTCCAGCATGTGCAAATGGTCCAGTGTATGGTTGGCAAAATCCACACCGTCTTTGTGCATGGCCTTTACATCATCCCAGCTTAACTGGTTTTTCAGACGGCCAATTTCATCAGGATTGATAAATACGGTGTAGGGAAGTTTTAATGACTGCATCACAGGGTGACCGTTTTCAAGAATATTCCGGTAACCGTCATCAAAGGTGACGGCAACGGCATTTTCCGGCAATGTCTGCTTGTTTTTCAGCGCTTCTGTAATGTCCTGAAGAGGCATGACTTTGTAGTTTTCCGCCAGCCAGGTCATGTGGGTTTTAAATTGTTCAGGTGTAACACTGGTGCTTGCCGGCGTGTCTTCAGATACGTGGTGGTAAAGTAAAACCACTGCACTGTCCTGCCCGGCAGCGGCCGCAGATTGTGCCATCACTAACAGCGTCACAACGCTGGCAAACACACCTTTTCCCCACTTCATTGCGCGGTTTCTGATAAGCTGCATGCATATTCCTTAAACTTAGTTATTTCCGTTTTGACCACGACCGCCAATGCTGGCTGGCCAGCCCATAAAACCTTACTGGCCATCGCTTTTCCTATGATTCTGGCCAATATTACCACTCCCTTACTCGGGCTGGTTGATACGGCCGTAATGGGGCATATGGATTCATCTGCCATGCTGGCCGGTGCATCTATTGGAACATTGATCCTCACGCAAATCTACTGGGTGTGCGGCTTTCTCAGAATGTCCTCCACTGGCCTGAGTGCACAGGCAAAAGGCGATCCAGAACAGCCCGGCTTACTCTCCGCAAAAGTACTTTGGCAAACAGGCGCGGTTGCCCTCGCCGCCGGCTTACTTATCGTTGCTCTGCAAGTGCCCGTATTGCAGGCAGGGCTTGCGTTAGCCTCATCCGGTGCTGAAGTGGCTTCTTATACCCGGGAGTATTTTAATATCCGGGTATGGGGCGCACCGGCGGCGATGCTCAACATGGCATTAACCGGCTGGCTGGTAGGTCAACAGAAAACCCGTCATGTGTTATGGATACAGGTGGCAGGTAACCTGTTGAATGCTGCGCTGGATATTCTGTTTGTGTATGGCCTGGATATGTCTGTTGGTGGTGTGGCGCTGGCCAGTGTGCTGGCTGAATACACCATGATGTTATCGGGAGCGGTGTGCGCCCTTAAGCTCACTTCAGGTTGGCGTCCGCAGGCAGACTGGTTTAACCGCGCAGCACAAAAAATTCTGCTGAAGCTTAACAGCGATATGTTAATCCGGAACCTGGCGCTTCAGGCCTGCATTGCATTTCTGACCATTCAGGGGGCAAGGATTGGTGAAACCGCGGCAGCGGTGAATGCCATTCTCATGCAGTTCTTCGTGCTAATTGCACTGGGGCTGGACGGCGTTGCCTATGCTGTTGAAGCACTCATCGGCGAAGCGGCCGGCGCAAAAGACAAGGAACGCCTGGGCGGGCATGTGAAGCGGGGATTATTCTGGTCTTCGGTTTTTGCCCTGGTGTATGCCGCTTTGTTTTACCTTGCCGGTGATTTTATTATCGCATCACTGACGGGGATTGCTGCGTTGCAAACCGCTGCGCAAGCTTATTTGCCCCTCATGGTGTTGTTGCCGCTGGTGGCACACTGGTGCTTTTTCTTTGATGGCGTATTTGTGGGGCTTACCCGCTCAGACGCCATGCGTAATACCATGCTTGTCAGTGCGGCGTTTGTGTTTTTTCCGGTTTGGTGGGTGTGTCAGTCGCAGGGGAATGTGGCGCTCTGGTATGCCATGCTGGCTTTCCTGCTGGCCAGAGGGATCACTCTCGGTTTCGTTTTCTGGCGGCGGGATTCATCACTTTAAGACGTTGCCACAGTATGGCCAGATAGCCACTCATGGCGATGACAAAACCACTGAACAGCACAATAAGCGATATAAAATACAGCGCGGGATGGTAAGTGCTGATGGTCATCAGCGCCGTGGCACCCGCGATAAAGAGTGCCAGGCCTGTTTTGAACCGTCGCCAGCTGCGGTGTAGTGCAGTCAGCGACGCGTCAGACGGATTAATAATACGAGTGCTCGCCGGCTTCGTGCTCGGTGGCGTCACGCACACCTGTCAGTTCACCCGGGAATTGTTCAAGCAACTGCTTTTCAATCCCTTCTTTCAGGGTAACATCGACCATTGAACAACCGTTACAGCCGCCACCAAATTGCAGAATGGCGAAACCTTCTTCAGTGATTTCAAGCAATACTACTTTACCGCCGTGGCTGGCCAGTTGCGGGTTAACTTCCGACTCAATGACATAGCTTACACGGTCAACCAGAGGCGCGTTGTCATCCACTTTTCTGGCTTTTGCATTTGGCGCTTTCAGAGTGAGCTGAGAACCCATCTGGTCCGTCACGTAGTCAATCTCTGCTTCTTCCAGAAACGGCGCACTCTCTGCGTCAACAATGGCGTCGAATCCGTTGAAGTTTAAACGGATGTCACCGGGTTCAACAGCAGACGGAGGACAATAAGACACACCGCATTCCGCTGTTGAGGTTCCGGGGTTAACTACGAACACTCTGATGTTCGTCCCGGCATCTTGTTTTTCCAGCAGTTTTGCGAAGTGAGCCTGTGCGTCTTCTGATATATTGATCATTAACAAATCCTACGTTGCATCGTGATAGCGCATATAATAACAAATTTACCTGACTAAAACAGTCAAGTATTGCATGCTTTTATACAGGTGTGGTCAAAAGTACAAAAAACAACAGGAAAAAGAAAAATGGATTCAAGTTTCAGACGCGCAGGAAAATGGGTGTTCGCCCTTTTTGCTTTTGTCGTGTATTCAGCATCAGCAGCACCGGTATTTAAAGATACCGGAGGTAAACCGGTTACTGCTTACCTGCCGGCAAATACCAGCTATGACCCTGCTATTCCGACCCCTGAATCTTATCTTGGTACTGAAGTGGGTACGTGGCATGTACGCCATGATCAGCTGGCCGGGTACATGTATGCCCTGGCAGCAGCGTCTGACCGCATCAGCATTGAAGAAACCGGCCGCACCCATGAAAACCGTCCGTTATTACTGCTTACCATTACTGCACCGGAAAACCGCAGCAAGTTACCACAATGGCGGGAAAACCATCTCAAAACAGTGAACAGCGGGGCTAAAGCTGCAAAAGATGCGCCCCTGTTTCTGTACATGGGTTACAGCATTCATGGTAATGAGCCTTCCGGAAGCAACGCTGCACTGGTCATGGCGTATTACCTGGCCGCCGCGCAGGATGAAACGGTAACAGATTTGCTCAGCAAAAATGTCGTGTTGCTGGATCCCTCATTCAATCCTGACGGTTTGTCCCGTTTCGCACAGTGGGCAAACATGCATAAAAGCAAAAATCTTGTCACTGACGGAGAAAACCGGGAGCACAAGGAAGACTGGCCTTCCGGCAGAACGAATCATTACTGGTTCGACTTAAACCGTGACTGGTTATTGCTGACCCATCCTGAGTCACAGGCGCGGATCAGGCAGTTTCAGAAATGGCGTCCTCATGTACTGACCGATCATCATGAGATGGGGCCGGACAGCACCTATTTCTTCCAGCCCGGCGTGCCGTCGCGGAAAAACCCGAATACACCTGACGGCAATGTGAGGCTTACAGAAGCGCTGGCAGCTTTTCACGCCAAAGCGTTTGATGACGCAGGCCAGTTATACTTCTCGGAAGAAGGTTTTGACGATTTTTACTACGGGAAAGGCTCATCGTATCCCGATTCTATGGGCAGCATCGGTATTCTGTTTGAACAGGCAAGCAGCCGCGGACACGTGCAGGATACGGTGAACGGAGAGCTGGCCTTTGCACAGACTATCCAGAACCATGTGACGACCAGTCTGAGTACGATTGCCGGTTCGCTGGCCAACAAGCCAGCTATTCTGAATTACCAGAATACATTCTTCTCTGAGACGGCTGACGCGATTGATAAAGATGAACATTTCGGGGCGATTGTGGCTATGCCGGATGACAGTGGCCGTAAAGAGGCTTTACTGTCGATCCTCAATCAACATGAGATCCAATACAGTTACGCAAGAGATGACGAGGAAATTGATAACAAGCGCTACAGCAAAGGCAGTCTGGTTGTGCCTTTTAATCAGCCAAAATACCGCCTGGTAAAGAGCCTGTTTTCTACCCGTCAGCAATTTGCTGAGAACACCTTCTATGACGTGTCCAACTGGAATATCGCGCTGGCGTTCAATCTTGATTACGACGTGCTGAGCAAACGCGCCGGGCGTGGCATCAAAACGGAAGCCGGGCCGGTGAAAATGCCGGTACCGCTCGTTGACGGTGAAGCGTACGCCTATGCATTTGAATGGAAAAGTTACTATGCGCCGGCAATGCTGCAACAACTGCTGGAAAACGGGGCCACAGTGCGCAGTGCTGAAACCCCCTTTACCGCCACACTGACTGATGGCCGGAATCGTGATTTCGCAGCCGGAACCATTATTGTGCCCACGCCATTATCACAGCCTGATGATCTGCTCAGCCTGTTACAGGATGCATCGGCCTTAACCGGTGTGGAAGTGTTCGGGATAAAAAGCGGCCTGACACCGCAGGGTTCTGATCTTGGCGGTCGTACCCTTGCGCCGGTAAAAGCACCATCAATTCTGCTGGTGGGCGGTAACGGCACCAGTTCATCGGAAGCCGGAGAAATCTGGCACTATCTGGACACCCGTGTAGGCACAGCGCCGGTCATTGTGGAGCAGGACCGTTTAAACACTATCCGCCTGGCTGACTATTCCCATATTATTTTCGTCAGTGGCACTTACAGTGGTCTGAGCGACAAGCTCAACAATGATATCAGTGACTGGGTGAATAATGGCGGCGTGCTGATTGGACAGAAATCGGCGGTAAAATTCTTTGCACAAAAAGGCTGGCTGGATGCGGAAATCGTATCCCGCGATAAAGTCGACAGTGTTTTTCCGGTAGATAAGCTGACCTATGCAGATAAATCTGCGCTGGGTGCCAGTAAAATTATTGCCGGTGCTGTGTACGAAACTGATATTGACCCGACTCATCCAATTTTCTTTGGTTACACGGGTAAAACACTGCCGGTGTTTAAAACCAACAATATGATTGTGCATGCTGACGCCGACCCGTTCATCAGGCCCGGTCACTATTCCGACAGTCCGTTAATGGCCGGGTTCAGTGCAAAACAACTGGAAACCATGATTGGCGGCACGGCATCTGTGCTGACTCAGCCGAAAGGTCGTGGCGTGGTTATTGGCTTTACTGACAACCTGCTTTTCCGGGGCTACTGGTATGGTACCGGTAAGCTGATGTCAAACGCGATCTATCAGTCAGGCCACTTAGTCCGCTAAGGGGAACCGGCAGGTCAGCGCCATCACCCAGACTTCAATGATGAGGTCGGGGTGATGTTGACGCAGCTGACCGGCGAGCACATTAGCCGTCGCGCCTGTGGTCATAACATCATCAATGATGGCTACGTGGCGCAGCTCCTTACAGGGCTTTACCCGAAAAGCGCTGTGCAGGTTATGCATCCGGTGGTCCTTTTTCAGCGTGTGTTGTGATCGTCCTCCCGTGCGGCGGGCCCAGTCAGCGACGACCGGTCTTTCTATTCTGCGGCCGATGTGACGGGCCAGTTCTGTTGCCTGGTTGAACTGCCGGCGAAAAAAACGGTGCAGTGGTACGGGAACCGGGAGTAAGGCATCCGGTAATAGTGTGTCTTCATCGATACACTGTGAGGTGAACCAGTTGCCAAGAATGGCCGGACTTATCTGACAGCGCCGGAATTTCATGGCTTTGATAAGCTGGTCAAATGGCCAGCGATATTCTCCGCAGGCCCTTAATGCACTGTAGGAGGGCGGTAAAAATTGCTGGCTGATTTTTTTGTAGCGCAGTAAATTACCCTGATAGCCAAGCTGTAACAAAAAGCGGGTATCAAATTTGCAGAACGTACACACAGGTACGTCACTGTACTGATTACACAGCAAACAAGCTAAGTTGGGAAGTCGCATGGTTAAGTACTCTGTCAGCCCGGCAGTGGTGCTCTGCAGCGGCAAAATTGCAGGCATAGTCAAAGGATGTCATCAGTGTTAAATGCTAACGTCTCAGAAAATCTCGTCAGCCGTACCCGGGGTACAGGAAAAGATCTGGTTTTGCTTCACGGCTGGGGCATGAACAGTGGTGTGTTTGAGCACTTCATTCCGTTGCTGGAAAGCGAATTCAGAGTGACCACCATTGATTTGCCGGGCTTTGGTGAAAACAACGGTGTGCTGCCGGAAGAGCCTTATACCGTGGCATCTGTGGCGAAGATGATCACGCCGTATCTGCCGGAAAACTGCGTGGTCGCAGGATGGTCACTGGGTGGTCTGGTTGCACAGCAACTGGCTCTGGATTTACCGGAACATGTAAGTGCCCTTATCACTATAGCCTCAACGCCCAGATTTGTTAACGGTCCCTGCTGGCCGGGTATTGATGCCGAATTGCTTGCCCAGTTTGAAACGCAGCTGGCAAAAGATTACGGCAAAACCCTGGAGCGGTTTCTTGCCATTCAGGCCATGGGCAGTGATACCGCCCGCCAGGATATGAAAGCCATCAGACAAAGTATTACCGCATGGCCTTCACCGGCAGAAGAGGCGCTGAAAGCTTCTCTGGCGCTGCTTTCCAGTGAAGATCTCCGCGAACATATCGGTCGTATCAGGCAGCCGACATTACGGATATACGGACGGCTGGACAGTCTGGTACCGACCAGCGGCATTGACCGCATCTGCGAGCTGCACCCGCAAAGTGACACGGTTGTATTGCCTCACGCATCTCACGCCCCTTTTATTTCTCATCCGCAACAGTCTGCCGATATTATTCGTCAGTTTCTGGTAGCAACCTTCTGAAATTGGCGGGCCACAAGGCTCGCCCGTTCTTTATATTCCCTCTGGTTTATATACTAAAGTTGCAAAAACACTTGACATTTGCCACCGGTGGCAAATAATTAACGAAATGTTAAAGGTGCGTTATGTAATTTGATTTTCTCTGAAGGGATGCATTATGGAACGTTACATTATTCCAAGCGTTTACCAGGCCATTCAGCTCTGCCGCACCTTAGGTGACGCAGAATATGGCATGACATCACTGGCACTGGAAGAGCAGTTGCAACTGCCCCGATCCTCCGTTTTCCGACTGCTTAAAACCCTATGCAGTGAGCGGCTGATAGAAAAGCGCGGTACCCGTTACTATCTTGCAAACGGCATGTACGGAATTGGCGGGGCGGCGCCCAGACTACAAAAATTTCAGCGTTTACTGGCAGCACCACTGACCGCCCTCACCGGCGATACGACTCACACAGCAATTCTGTGTGTGCCTGCCGACAACTGCGCGGTAGCTGCAGATGTATTCTGTTCTAACAGTCACCGCCTTTCAGCTATCCGGCCGGGTATGCAACTGTCACTTACCGGCTCGGCGCCGGGTCACATTATGCTGGCTTATCATCCCCGCTACCGGGATGAAAGTAGTCTGAATATTGCCGAACTCGACTCGCGCAGAGTCATGAAGCTTGCAGCGCAAACCTGCACCCGGGGTTTTGCTGTGTCCGATGCGCCGGCGGGAAAAGGTCAGCTGGTGTCAGTACCGGTGCTGGCAAGCGACGGTGAATTGCTGGCTATGCTGTGCCTTGAACTGGATGAGCATCATGGTGATGCAGAGCTGCTCAGCCACTGGGCGGGCAAACTGAAACCTGTGGCGGCATTACCTGCAGCCATCTGTACACAAAATAAAAAGGAAGCCGGATGAGGTTCATGAAGTACTTCCGGAGCAGTGTGGTTGTCATGCTGCTTCTCATCTCACAAGGGATCAGAGCAGAGCAGCCAGCGCTGGCATTCAGCGGGGCAAGCGGTTTTGGTAAATACACCACCGGCGGAAATGAGGGCAAGGTACTGGTTGTTTCCAGTCTGGCTGATAACAGCAAAGATCCGCAGGAAGGTACGCTACGCTGGGCAGTGAAGCAACCCTACCCGCGACTGATCGTATTTGCCATTTCCGGTGTGATTCAGTTGGAAAAAACACTCGAAATCAAAGAGCCGCACATCACCATCGCCGGCCACACTTCACCGGCCGGAATCGTGGTGGCCGGAGCATCAACGTCAATAGAAGCCGATCAGGTTATCATCCGTCATATGGCCTTCCGCCCCGGGCATTTTTTGCAGGAAGGTGATGCGCTGAGTGCGCGGAATCATTCAGACATCACAATTGACCATTGTTCCCTGAGCTGGGCGAATGACGAGGTGGCCTCATTTTATAACAATACCCGCTTTACCCTGCAGAACAGCATTATTGCAGAGAGTCTGAATAACGCCGGGCATCACAAAGGCAGTCATGGCTACGGCGGGATTTGGGGAGGCAGAGACGCTTCATTTCTGCGAAATGTACTGGTAAGTCATATCAGCCGGAATCCCCGTATCAACGGCTGGCGGCTAAAGCCGCCCTATCCGCAGGAAGATGAATTCGTTGATATCAGCAACAACGTTATTGTGAATTGGCAGGATGCGTCCGGCTACGGCGGTGAGGGTGGAAAAGCAAATTTCACGGCTAACTATTTCCTGCCGGGTCCTGCCACAAAATCCGCAAGGTTCTTTGAATTCTGGGGAGACGACCGCCCCCTCGCGCTGCTGTATGCCAGTGGCAATGAGATGCATGACCACCCTGAAATGTCTGCCAGCAACGCGCTGGGTATCAAAGTAAAAGGGGCAAAGAAAAATCCGCAGCAGGCTGCTGCTATCAAAGCCGCGAGCCTGGCAGATAAGCCTTTCCGGCAAGGGGCAATCAGTGCGTTACAGGAATCAACATTGACTGCGCAACAGGCATATGTGGCGCTAATAGAAAATGCAGATGCCGGCAGTTTTTTACGCCGTGGACGTAAAGCTCACGACAGCACTGACCGGCGGATCCTCGCAGCTATCCGTTCAGGGTCCTACGCCGGTAAAGACGGCATTATCGACAGTGAACTGGAAGTGACTGACTGGCAGCAATACCGCGCGGAATTATCTTCTGCTGATACCGCTGAAACAGAAGAATTGTCAGCGGAACAGTGGCGTAAACTCGCGCTTTGATAAACCCGACTTTCTCAATGTTGATATTTTAATATTTTGTGAAATAAAAGTTAAAACCAATGTGATCTGCACTTCTTTTTCGTAATAATGCTACCGGTGGCATTCGCAGTTTAATAAAGCCGCGACAATAAAAACGAATTAAGGAGTGCAGGACATGAGAGTGTTTAAATGGACAGCTCTGGCAGTGGCGATATCTTCAGCGCTGCCGGCACTGGCACAAACCGCAGACACAGAACAGGCCGGAAATGGCCGGCAAACCACTCAGCAAAGTGACAATCAGGCCGCAGAAAATACGGCGCAGGACAGCGATATTGAAATTGTTGAGGTTAAAGGGGTTAAACAAGCCGATCTGAAAGCCCGCGATTTAGAACGGATGAAAAACGGCTTCAGTTCGGTGATCTCCACCGACGATTTAGGCAACTTTGTTGATCAGAACGTCGCGGAATCGTTACGACGCTTGCCGGGGGTTACCCTGCAGCGTTCAGAAGGTGAAGGTAAGTTTGTTACCGTGCGGGGTTTGGGGCCGGGCTTTGTTTCTGTGAACATGAACGGATCGCAGATGTCAGGTGCCGGGGAAGAGCGTAAAGTGGGTCTTGATGCCCTGCCCGCCGACCTGCTCGGCACCATCGAAGTACTGAAAACTCTGACGCCGGACCAGAACCTGAACTCTATTGGTGGTACGGTTAACGTTAAAGCTATTTCTGCATTTGATCGCGGTAAGAACACACTGAAAATGCGGATTCAGGATGCCTACTCTGAAAACCGTGAAGAGCACTCTCCAAAATTCAGTTTTGACGGCACACAGTTCTTTTTAGATGAAACCCTCGGTGTGGGTTTTGCCATTTCCCATGAAGATCGCAAAACCCTTATCGATGAAACCCGTCACCACAGCACTAATGAGATGAAGTTCTACACGGCGGATTTGGGTAAAACCGATGAGGAAATTGCTGCCGGAGATGAAATACTCGCGCCGTCACAGCTGGAATATCGCCGTGAAGTGGCTGGCCGGACCCGTCAGGCCGCAGCGCTGAATATCGAGTATAAGCCAAATCCCGATGCTTATTACTTTGCAAAAGGCACTTACACCCAGTTCGAAGATGATGACCTGGCACTACGGGAATTCTATGACTTTCAGGATGCGGGGTCTGTGGGCAGTGGCGAAATCGTTTACGTCAACAGTGACACCAAAGAATTCATCCTCAGCGATATTGATGTCTTCCATCAGCAATTTATTCAGGAAAGTGAGAACAAAACCATCACGTTCAGTTTTGGTGGCGAAAACCGCATTGCGGAAAGGTTCGTGCTGGATTATGAATATGCCCAGTCCCGTTCTGAAGAAGACTCCCGCGGAGACCGCCGTGTGCAGTTCCGTGAGCGTGATCTAATTGTTTACGGTCAGGGTCTGCGGGATAACATCCGTGCCAGAGTGCTCTCACCCGGTGAGGCGGCAGATATAGCCGGTCTTACTTACGATCCTGAAGACAGTATTTTCGGTACGTCAGGCAGTGGCGATGGCTCAGATTTGTCCAATTATCAGTTTGATAACTTATTCTTAGAGGACGGCCTCAGGACTGACGAAATCAAAACCGTTAATCTTAATCTGCGCGCGGACGTGTTCAATGACTGGGTAAACTACGTAAAAGTAGGTGGCCAGGTGACGCAGCGGGATCACGTGCGGGACAAAGACCGCTGGAGCTTCGACCCCTCCGCCGCCGATTGCAGCGATGATGCTTGTATCACCGCAGTTAATTCCACTCTTGCTGACTACGACAGCAGTATTCCTGCAGGCAGTCAGTTTCAGCTTCCCTTTGAAAGCCGCTCAACGGTGGATGATATCGTGAATGCAACACGTCAGACCGTGGCTGTTGCAACCAACGATGAAGTCTCCATTGAAAGTACCAAAGGGGACTACAGCATTGTTGAAGACACCAAAGCCATTTACGGCATGGTTGAATTTCCCATAGGCATGGATGCCACCCTTATCACTGGTGTGCGCTGGACCGAAACTGAGTTTTCTTCTACCGGCTATATGTCGCTGGAAAATGATGACTTTGAGTTTAACGGTGCCGGCGCCGGTGCACTCGATATTGCGATCCCTTTACCGGAAGCCTCTATCACCTACAGCGAGTTTTTCCCCAGTGCACACTTAAAGTGGGAAGCCTCTGAAGATATTCTGGTGCGTGCGGCCGTATGGACCAGCTTTACCCGTCCTTCGTTTAAACAGGCCCGTGCCTATGCGATTTTCGACAGTGATATTGAGCTTTGTCCGCCCGGCAGTGACGACTGTGATGACAGTCAGGGCGGAGCCTCACTACAGCAGTTGAGCCAGTATGTTCTGGGCTCAGACAATGCGCTGGATGTGGGGAATCCGAACCTGCTGGCGATGACATCGGTTAACTACGATGCGTCAATCGGTTGGTATCCTGATGAAGATCTCTTTATGGAAGCCGCCATTTTCTATAAAGATATCGAGAATTTCATTGTTGATGTGAACGGTATCGGCATGTCTATCGACAATCTGCCGCTCACGCTGCCGGTTAATCAGGTGACGGAGTTTGTGATCCCGCAGAACCTGTATCTCAACGAAATCAATATCACCATCAACGGCGATAAAGCCAAAGTGTACGGTATTGAGCTTAGCTACAACCAGTATTTCGACAACGGCTTCTTCCTGCAAAGCAATGCCACATTACTCGACAGTAAGGCGACCCTCGACAGTTCGATTCGTCAGGGCAGTGTGGCGTTACCCGATCAGGCCGACACCACGTTTAACCTGGTGTTCGGTTGGGAAAGTCAGACTTTCTCCGCCCGTCTTATCGGTAATATCCGCTCGGATGTCCTTGAGCAGATTGGTTCCTGTCCTGAGTCTGCGTCGTTGGATGATGCTAAGTCCTGCAAAATCTGGGGCGATCAGTATCAGGCCGATGTGAAGAGCCTCGATTTCAAACTGCAATATGACGTCACCGACACTGTGCAGCTTTACTTTGACGCCATTAATCTCACTAACCAGGCTGATCTGCGCTACTTCCAGGGTAATGAGCAAAGCGGCGGCAATATTCTTTACCAGAAAGAAGAATACGGACGCAGCTATCAGCTGGGTATGAACGTGAAATTCTACTAATTGTCTGCGCCGGTGCTTGCACCGGCAGAGCCTATTTTAGCTGGTGCGGACAATCGTCAGGGAACGTGCGCCCGGCAGATAAACGGAGATTGAGTGATATGAAACTCACAAAAATAGCCACCGTAGTGAGTGGCGTGATGCTGCTATCCGCTTGCGGAGAAAAAAGTACAACTAACGTAACATTGCCACCCGATCCGGCGTTAACCGGTGTGTTTGTTGACAGCCCGGTTGCCGGCCTGGGGTACCGTTCTGAATCGGTAAGCGACGGCACAACTAATGCTGACGGAGAGTTTTCTTACTTCCGTGGTGAACAACTGACTTTCTTTATCGGTGATCTGGTTTTTCCTGATGCGCCGGCCTCCAGCGTGATTTCGCCGCTGGACTTATTTGCTACCGACAATGCATTTAATCAGCCGGTAGTGAACACACTGCGCTTATTACAATCACTGGATACCGACGGTGATCCGTCAAACGGTATTACCTTAAGCAGCAGCGCAGCTGCGGCGGCAGAAATGTTGTTGGGAGATGGCGAAACCGCACAGGACTTCTTTGCCCAGTCTGATACAGACTTTGCGGCAGATGTGGAAGCATGGCTGGGTGCTGCAGGTGGTGCAAGCAGCACCTTAATCAGTAAGTACGATGCAATTACACATTTCGTGAATTACCTGGAGACAGAACGGGGTACGCTGTTTCCTAATACCTTCGATGTGGATTTATTCACCGGTTCGGTTTATGCGCCGGTGCGAAATGGTCGTACGGTGACGCAAACATCTTATAATTTTACCCCTGCGGATGAGGCCAACTTAAACGGCACCTACACACAAACCCTGGAAGACGGCGAAGTCAGCGGCGAATATCATTTTGCTTTCGGACGTAAAGTGCTGGTACTCACATCCGGTGACAGCGAAACCTGGCTGATATCCCGCGCGTTCAACACCGTTAATCAGGTTTACAGTCTGTGTCAGGGGGAAATGACCACTGACGGACCGTCGATGGTGGAATTAGTGGAGCAATGCCTGGCTGAAGACGATCCTATGAGCGCTGTATTTGCATTCAGCGAATCTCAGGCGCAGGCAGAAAACGAAAGGTTGGTGGAAGCGGCCAATGCCGTTCAGGCGGCGCTGGAAGAGAACTTCGATACCGATACCGCCACCTTCTTCTCTTCATCCTACAAGCGTTTGTCTGATGATCCTGATTCCGGCCCGCTGTATGTGAAAACCGGCGGCAGCCCTGTTGTTGATCCTGCTACCGGACATCTTATTTTAGAAGGTGACCGTTTCAGTATAGGTAATGCGGCAGCAAATCCGTTAGCCAATACGTCAGGTTCTGACACCGTTGGCACGGGTATTTATAACCTCAGTGAAGGTTTCACTATCAGTTTTGACGTTGTTGCCCATAACGGCGCAGGCACGTTCTCGTTGTATGTGGATAACAATACCACCGGACAGGACAATTCTGTTCACGGTGCTGCAAGTAAGTTTGTCAGCATTGGTCTGGACGGCGACGGTTTAGCGCCGGGAACCCGCTTCAGTTATACCTATGAACCGGGCGCAGATATCAGCGGCGGCGATCCTGCTGCAGAGGGTGCGAAGATCCTCAATGCGGCGGTGACCAACAGCTTCTTCCAGTTACGTACAGACTCCAGTGCGTCTATAACGCTGGATAACTTACGTATAGAAACAGTGGCCGATGCTGTGGAACCTGTTGAGCCTGAAGAGCCGGTGGAACCGGAAGAGCCGGAAGAGCCGGAAGTACCCGTAACCATTCCGCGGGTAGATTTACCACTGAGCTATACCTTTTCCGGCACTAACGAGGATATTTTCTCCGTCAGTTTTGCGGCTGCCGAAAACGCTGCCGGTGAGTCTGTGCCTATGTTCGTCAATACCGGTGGTTCAGTCACCCTGGTTGAAAACGGCATTCAGCTGGATGGCGGCCGTTTTACACTGGGGAATACCGATCCTGATAACCTCAGTGCGGCAGACAATACTACTGCCAGCGGGGCGCTGGACTTGAGTCGTCCTTATAACGTGGTGTTTGATATCGTCTACGTGGAAGACAGTGAAGGAGACAACAAATTCCAGATTTATGTCGACAACAACACGTCAGGCAGCGCCAACTCTTATCTTGGCGGTGATTCCCGGTTCTACAATGAGCTGGTGACAACATTAACAGCAGGCACAACACTGAGTGTGCCCGGACAAATCGCCGGCCAGAATTCATATCTTCAGTTCCGCACTGAAAGCGGCTCAATTGTTGTTATCGACAATATTCGCATTGAGTATGTTCAGGCAAATACGTTGCTGGAAGAGAAGTTTGAAACGGACACCGACACCCTGTTTTCCGCTGAGTACAAAAGTACCGGTGGTGACGGCAGTGTGCCGTTCTACAGTATTACCGGCGGTGGCAGCGGTCTGGCCATTACAGATGGCGAACTGTCCATCGACAGTGCGCGGTTTACACTGGGTAATACCACGCCGGATACTGAAACCACCGATGCGGATACCGTCACAACGGGTGTTCTGGATTTAAGCCGTGAGTACACCATCAGCATGGATATCGTGTCTGTTGAGGATACGGAAGGTAATAACAACTTCATTATCTATGCTGATAACAACACCAGCAGCAGCGGTAAGTCAGTGCATGGCGGCGCATCGAAGTTCTTCAGTGAACCGCTTACCGGCCTCACACCGGGAGAGCGGCTTACTGTAGAAGGCTTCATTGCTACATCATCCTCGTTCCTGCAGTTACGGACTGAAAGCGGGGGCAAAGTGGTGATTGATAATCTGGTATTGTCGTATACCGGCGATGCAGCGTCACCGCAGGTATTCAGTTGTGACAACGAGCCGGATTTGTACTTCTGTGATGATTTCGCTGACGGCTCGACGGAGAACTTTAATCTGCTTTCCAATATTGAGGGCAGTAACGGGCCTCAGGGTGTATTCGATATTCTGGATGATGACGGCAACAACGTACTGCGTTATACCGCCGGCGGAGAGGGCGGTGAAATCTTCCTGCTGACAGACGCGGCCATGGCCGGTGTGCCGGATTCCGGCGATTACTTTGTTGAAGCCCGTATCCGGCCCCGTCAGAACAGTACCACCCGGAATAAGCAGATCTTCCTGCTGGGTCGCTACGACAGTGCCGGAAACTGGTATGGCGGTGGTCTGAATGTGCAGAACTCCTCTTCCAGCACGCAGGTGGAAGTAGCAACCAGTACCGGTGGCAGTATTTCCCGCCCGGTACAGAAGAAATCGCCGGTTTTGCTGGGTGAGAAAGACGGAACAGACGGCACCTGGTACCGGGTGCGATTTGAAATGCAGGGTGAAAACCTGACGGTTTATCTTGATGGCGAAAACATGGGGACGGTGGCAGACAGCCAGTATTCCGCAAAAGGCCTGGTTGGCATGTTCACCAATAACCGTTCGTTTGAAATCGATGATATTAAGATTGGTGATCCCACCGTCAAACCGGTACAACTGACGCTGGATTATAAGGAGCCGGGCTGGGAAACGACCACCAGCAGTGATCCGCTCTATGTGTATGTGACTGCGGTGCAAAATGACGGTGTTACTGACGACACCTTTACAGCCACAAGCAGCGACACAGCAGTTGTTGATGTTGAAATCGACGGGCCGACAGTAGTGCTGACACCTGTGGCAGCCGGTTCTGCCACGGTAACGTTTACTTCAGGTTCAGACAGTACACTGGTCAAAACCATCACCATAGACGTTGCTGAAGGTTTTGTGATGCCGGCAGGCGCGTATGGCAGCCTCACCGGTGACACCGTGCCTTACGCCGGTAAGCAAAACGCCCACATCGATACGTCTCTGGCGCTGACATTTGATGATGTGCCCGTGTTAGGTGACGTGGGCGAAATCCGTATTTACGATGCCAGCGACGATACTGTGGTTGATGTGATTAACGTAGGTGTGGACGAAGACTTTATCGGTTACGCCGGTCAGGAACGTCAACGTAAAGTGTATTACCGCCCAGTTCGGGTAGACGGCAATACGTTGCTTATCAAACCCCATAATCATGTGCTGGAATACGGCAAAGACTACTATGTGGCGATTGGCGAAAACGTTGTAACCGACGGAACCCTTAACGGCGAAGTGTTTACCGGGCTGGGTAAAACGTCCGGCTGGACATTTACCACCCGCGAAGCTGCACCGGAAGGTAATGCGCTGGTGGTAGATGACGATGGTGAAGCTGACTTCAGAACCGTGCAGGGCGCGCTGAACTACGTAATGCAGAGTGTACCTTCTGGTGAAGCTGCCACCATCACTATCATGGCCGGTGAGTACGAGGAAATGATGCTGCTGCGGGACCACGATAACGTCACCTTACAAGGGGAAGATCGTGACAATACCGTGGTGTATTACAATAACTTTGAAAGCTTCAACAGTGGCAGCGGTAAGAGTGAAGCGCCGGGCACCGGCACACCATCAGGTGGTCGCAGCGTTTTCCTGATTGAGGGCGTGGATAATCTGGTGCTGAATAATTTTACGCTGAAAAACAGCCATATCCGCAGCAATGAATACTCTAATCAGGCTGAAACCCTGTACTTCAACAGTGATAGCGGCCGACTGACTGCTACCAATATGAACTTTATCAGTGAGCAGGATACCCTGCTGCTGAAAGGGTACAGCTGGTTCTATCAGTCGCTTGTTGCCGGCAACGTGGACTTCATCTGGGGTTATGTGAACACTGCTCTGTTTGAAGAAAGCGAAATCCGCACCATCGGTGATTCCAAGAACGGCGATCCGACTCAGGATACTTCCGGCGGCTATGTACTGCAGGCCCGCGTACCGGACATCAATAATAAAGGGTTTATTTTCTTAAACAGTGAATTTACCCATGGTCCGGGACCCATCGGCAACGACGTACTGGATAACTCCACTTACATCGCCCGAAGCGGTGGGAGCAGCGAATATTTTGATAACATCACGCTGATCAATAACCGCTTTGATACTCACATAGCGGATATCGGCTGGGCCGGTGAAGGTATCAACAGCCAGCCTGCGTCTAACCCGAATCCGGCAACGGCGTCAGCCGGCTGGCGGGAATACGGCAGCATGGATATGCAGGGCAATCCGCTGGATCTCTCCTCCCGTCAGTTTGGCTACGTGCTGACTGCCGGTGACGTGACAGGTCTGACGGATCGCGACAGTATCTTCGCTCACTACAATAACAATGAAGGCTGGACACCGTCGCCGTTAAGTGCACCGGTTATCGCAGCGGAACCTGAAGCGTTAGCAAACGGCTTTGCAGCTTATAACTACACGCTTACCGGCGGAGCCGGAGGTACGGTTGTTACTGTAGATAACGGCGCTGACCTACAGGCTGCACTGGATACCGCAGCATCAACCAATACGCCGGTGACAGTGTATGTAGATGGTGTTATCACCGACGCTAACACGGGTGGAACAGGTAGCCCCATTGAAATTCGTGATATGAACGATGTATCCATTATTGGTGTGGCCGACCGTGGCGAGTTTGACGGTATCGGTATTCTCATCAAACGGGCTAACAACGTGATTATTCAAAACCTGAAAATCCATCACGTATTAACCGAAGGCAAAGACGCCATTGGCATCGAGGGTGATAATGACGGTTCAACGACCAGTAATATCTGGATTGACCACAACGAGTTGTACAGCACGTTATCGGTGGATAAAGACTTCTATGATGGTCTGGTAGACAGTAAGCGTGGCGCGAAAAACATCACCATTTCGTACAACTATCTGCATGATCACTGGAAAGCATCCCTGCATGGTCATACCGAAAGTGATACGGACAGTGATAACACCGACCGCTTTATCACTTTCCATCATAACCGTTTTGAAAATATTGAGTCCCGTTTACCGCTGTTCCGTTATGGCTACGGACACCTGTACAACAACTACTACAACGGTATTTCCTCAACGGCCATTAACTCCCGTATCGGTGCAGAACTGCAAATCGAGAACAATGTGTTTGAGCAAACGCAAAACCCCATAGTGTCGTTCTATTCTGACGTGATTGGATACTGGAATACCGCCGGAAACGTATTCGGAACCGGTGTCATCTGGACAGAACCTGATGCCGGTGATGTATCAGCCGGTCCGGACGCTGAACCGACTTCCAGTTACACCGTACCTTACGATTACACGCTGGACGATGCGGATTCTGTGAAAGTGAAAGTCATTAATCATTCCGGTGTGGGAAAAATTACTCAGGACGCAGAGGCTATTCCGGCAATAGACTAATTTACTATCAACATGTTAGTGGCAAACGCGCCTCCAGCGGTTTACAGGAGGCGCGTTTTTTTATCTCCGGTACTTCTCATTTTACTCATTTTGGTCAATAATTAACCGTGAGAGAGTATGAGGTGCAGATTGGTGTGGTAGCCAATATGCAAAATAGAGGTATCAGTCATGTCGAGTATTATTGGTAATAATATCAATTCGGCGATCGTGTCTGGCATGAGCGGCATTCAAAATGCCTATCAGGGCATGACACAGGCATCCGTAAATATTGCCCAGCGCGCAGCGCAAACCAGTGTTGAATTAAATGGCACCAGCCAGGTGTTGACTAATGCATCGCTGAACAATTTGTCGAATATCCGCAATACACTGCCCACCGGTGGTGACAGCCTGACGTCTGATTTAATGTCATTGCAGTATAACCGCAACAATGCCCTTGCTTCTGCAAAAGTGGTCGATACGGCGTTTGATACCGTCGGCACCATTATCGATACGCTGACCTGATCACAGCTTCAATATCATGAATATTGTCACGCCTGTTCCGACTTCGTTAGTGTTCACCACCGCAAATGTGAACACCGAGTCTGCACGCCGTGACAATTTATTGAAAGACACCATACCTCCTTCTAAGGACGCAGATCAGAGTGCGTCTGAGCAGGGATTAGGTTCTGAATCTGACCGTGCAAGACTGCCCGGCCAGAAACCTGCTCCTGTTACCTATGAGCGCCCGCAAATTCAGGTTGATGCCCGTGCTGATGCACTGCAGCAGAATGAAAATGCAGACAACCCTGAAGCTGCTACCGATAACGCTAATCAGGAAAGCGCAGGTAAAGAGTCGGCGGAAGAGAAGCAGCAACAGCAGGCTCAGCAGCAGGAAGTTGAAGATTTAAAATCCCGTGACCAGGAAGTGCGTCAGCACGAGCAGGCTCATGCTGCCCGTGGTGGTCAGTATGCAGGTTCTCCGCAATATCAGTATGAAACAGGCCCGGACGGTCAGCGATACGTAACTGACGGGGAAGTCAGCATTGATGTGTCCGATGCTGAAACGCCTGAGCAGACCGTTCAGAAAATGGAGCAGGTGCGCGCTGCCGCTCTAGCGCCGGCTGAGCCATCTTCGCAAGATTTAAAAGTGGCCGCAGAGGCGTCCCGCAAAGCAAATGAAGCCCGTCAGGAATTGTCATCTGGCGATAACCCGGGCTCAACAGAGTCTGAAAGCGGGGATAATACAGAAGCATTTTCTGTTGACGCTGTTGCTGACCGTTCGCTGGAAATTGGCGGCGATGCTTACCAGTCTCCGGCTATACAGTCACGTATTGGCGTAATTCAGCAATTCTATCAGGCCACTGTGACCCCGAAAGCAGGTGGTTTCTCCGCCAGCGCCTGAGGCGTTTTACCGGTATTTATTTTTAACCGGCTTTTAGTCGTCGCTCAGATACTTCATTATGGTGTCCAGTAAGGTGTCTTTCTGCACCGGCTTACTGATGTGGTCATTCATACCCGCCGCACGGCAGGCTTCAATGTCCTGACTCATGGCGTTTGCCGTCAGGGCAATAACCGGTGTGCTAATACCCATTTCCTGTCTGATATGACGGGTTGCCTCATAGCCATCCATTTCCGGCATCTGAATATCCATCAGTACAATATCAAAGGTGTTGTCTACCATCTGTTGCACAGCCTCACGGCCGTTAGCAGCGCGGGTGATTTGAAGGCTGGTGGTTGAAAGCATAGCCAGAATCACTTCCACGTTAATGTCGTTGTCTTCTACCAGCAGTAACCGCTGCCCCGAAAAAGTATTGTCTGACGTTTTTGTCACCGGTTTAACGGGCTTTATCTGTGTTGCGTAAGGCATGGTGACGGTGAAAAAGAAGTCAGAGCCTTTGCCTGTTTCACTTTCCAGTTCAAGCTTAGAGTCCATCAGCGACAACAGCTGATTACAGATATGCAGTCCCAGACCTGAGCCGCCGTATTTGCGGGCAGTTGAGCTTTCAGCCTGAATAAAGGGTTCAAACAGGGTTTCTTTTTGTGTTTCACTGATACCGATGCCGGTATCTTTCACACCGGCTTCAAATGTGCAGCTTTCCTCATCAATACGCAGTAGTTTCAGCCTGATTTCAATTTTGCCTTCAGATGAAAATTTAATGGCGTTACTGATCAAATTCGCCAGGATCTGCTTGAATCTCAATTCATCGAATATCAGTACCGGAGGCAGCTCAGGATCGATAGAGAAAACCAGCTTTAGCCCTTTATTCTGAGCCTGGCCGTGGAAGATATCCGCCAGTTTTTTCAGGCTGTGACGAATGTTGTACTGTTCGGCATCAAGCTCAAGTTTGCCGGCTTCAATTTTAGAGAAGTCGAGCAGGTCATTAATCAATTGCAACAGCATTTCTGAAGAGTTAACGATCTGATTCGTCAGGCGTTTATGTTTCGGATTATCCAGTTTTTCGGTCAGCACCTGTCCGAAACCGATTATAGCGTTTAACGGAGTACGGATTTCGTGACTGATATTCGACAGGAAATCGGTTTTAAGCTTGTCCTGAAGTTCAGCTTTGGCTTTTGCATCTGCATATAGCTGATTAGTGTGGCGTGATTTGCGAAGCAGATAGAGAATGATGAGCAGTGTAACGATACCCAGAACGATAACCACAACTAACCACTGATTGTAACGTTGCTGGGTTGCTCTGGCCGATTCTATGGCCGTGAGGAGTGCTGATATAGACTCGTTTTCTTTCTCCAGTTCGCTGGCTTTCTCTCTTTCCTGCTCTATCTGATGTACGAGATTTGCACTCTCAATTAATTCCAGATCTTCGTACTTCTTTGCATCCAGATAGTCTTCATGAAACTGTTCGTACTGAGCAAATGCGGTTTTGTAATCTCCTCTGGCCGCCGTTATATGAGCAGCAATCTGCTCAAGCTCCGCACGCCAGGTTGTCTGCTCAGCAGTTCTGTCTTCGTCGTACATTTTACGGGAAATATCCAGAGCCTCTTCTGCCTCTTCATACTGCTTCATATCCAGAAACGCTTTTGCCCGCCATTTATAAATTTCGGTATCGTAAAATGCAGATGTCAGCGGATGAGAGGTAACGGCTTCCGAAAGAGGTAGTGCGAGATCGTATTGTCCTGAATTGAAATAGGTCGTTGCCATACCATACAGAGCAAGGTATTCAGAGTAGTTGATATCGATGTTCTTATCGTTGGCCTCCGCTTTTTTGAAGTAGCTGATGGCGGCATCGTAGTTGCCCCGGTTACGGTGCAGTATCCCTATGTCATACAGGTTGTCACTGACCAGCAGCCAGTCTTGCTGACTGAGCGCCCCGTTGAGAGACTTCTCATAATACTCCAGCGCTATATCCAGTGAATTAATGGAATGATAGTAATCAGCAACCATGTAATTGTGCAGGGGGAGTAATTGTTCCAGCTGATTACTGAATATAAGCTCGCTGAGCGTATTAATGAGCCTGGCGTTAGAGGCAAATACCTGGTTTTCGCTGTAGGTCACAATCAGGTAGGCGATGGCGAGTGCGCGGACGTCAGGTGCAAGGGAAGCTTGTTTCAGGAGTCCTTCGAACAGGTAATAGCTCTTACTGTATTCAGCATTGATGCCATACATTCTGGCCAGGCCCACGCGGATAACCGGGCCGGATTCGTTGTCCTGCGAGACAGATTCCAGCACCGCGAGCACGTTATCAGACGCAGAATGATGAATCTTTAGCATATAAACGACGTAAAGTGCCCCGATGCGGGCTTTTTCTGTCTGAGTATAGTCGTCGCTCAGTAACCGGGATTCCAGTGTGTCGAGCACTTCACCGACCGGCATAGGGGTTTCCTGCCGGAGTCTTTGCTCAAAGCTTTCCAGTTCTGAAGTCAGGTTGGTGGCGGATACAGTCAGGCTGATAAACCAGAGCGCAACAGCCAGCGGGCGCCAGATAAATTTAATGGTGATCACAGTGACATATAGCCTGTCCTGAATGTTTTATTAAATTTACTCAGAGCGGCGGGTAAAAGCAAGAAAGCCGGCATCATGAAGTGACCCCCAATAGTTGGACATTCCAATTACTGGGGGTCTTTTTATGTCCAAACATCCTCGAGCCTTCAAGCTCAAAGTAGCTGAGTGTGCTTTATCTGAAAGTTCTTCGGCGATAGGTGGCAGATTTAATGTCACAGAAAGGCAGGTCCGATATTGGACTGCTGTTTATCGAATTCATGGCGCTGAAAGCTTCAGGTCTACTCACAGGCCATATTCTCAAGCATTTAAAACAGATGTGTTGAAAACAATGGCAGCTAACAACTGGTCACTTAGTTACACCAGCGCCTTCTTCGATTTATCGTCCCCTGGGATTCTTTTCCAATGGCAAAAGCTTTATGCTCACGATGGTATCTCCGGTCTAAAACCAAAGAAAAAAGGTAAACCTCGCGTGAAAAAAGAACCTTCTGCACCTAAACCATCAACTGAAATGACGGAGAAGGAACTCAGAGAAGAGTTGGACTATTTACGTGCGGAGAATGCTGTTCTAAAAAAGTTAGAAGCCTTGGCTCAAGCCAGAAAGAAAAAAGCAAAGACAAAACGATAGTTGTCGAAGAGCTCAAGGCTAGTTACAGCTTACAAAATCTATTAAAAATCACAGGACTCCCGAAAAGCGTTTATTACTATCATCGTAATACGCTAGAACGGTCGTGTCCCGATATTGGCTTAAGCGAAAAAATACGTACTATCTTTCATAAACATAGAGGGCGGTACGGCTATCGCAGAGTTACTTCTGCGCTGAGAACAGTAGGCTTGATAGTTAATCACAAGCGCGTACAACGCCTGATGAATGAGCTGGGGTTAAAATCCAAGGTAAGACCTAAACGTTACAAGTCCTATAAAGGTGAAGTCGGCAGAATCGCAGGCAATGAACTTAATCGAGAATTTACGGCAGTGAAGCCAAATCAAAAATGGGTGACCGATGTGACTGAGTTTAAAGTCAAAGACCAGAAAGTCTATCTGTCACCGATAATTGACCTGTTTAACCAAGAGGTTGTCAGCTATGAAGTACGCACATCGGTTGCACTGCCACTAGTCACAGACATGCTCAAAACCGCGACGAGTAAGCTACAGCGACATGAGAAGCCGCTTATTCACTCGGATCAGGGCTGGCAATACCAACATAAAGAGTACCAAAATCACATCAAAGCAAACGGGCTAGTTCAAAGCATGTCCAGGAAAGGAAATTGTTTAGACAATGCCGTCGCAGAGAACTTCTTCGGCATATTAAAAACGGAAATGTATCACAACGAGAAGTTCAACGATGCCGACGAACTGATTGAAAGCATCAAAGAATATATCGACTATTACAACAACGAGCGTATTAAGCTGAAACTAAAAGGCCTGAGTCCGATACAATATCGAAATCAGGCCTTGGCAGCCGCTTAGAAATGAGTCCAACTTTATGGGGTCACTTCATCATGCCGGCTTTCTGAAGGTTCTGTCCGGGGTTACTTCTGCTTTGCTTTAGCAAATGCATCCGCGAACGCATTACCCATGGCAGCATTAGCCGGCGCTTGCGCCTGACGGTTATTGCCACCGCCATTGCGGCCGGGCTGGCGTCCTTTACCTTGCTTCCCGGCAGGTTTTCCGGCGCTGCTCTGGCGTTTTTCAGCGGCCGGCGCAGGGGTATCGTCAAGGCGCATGGTAAAAGAGATACGCTTACGCTGTACGTCTACTTCCAGCACTTTCACTTTTACGATATCACCGGCTTTTACTACTTCACGGGGATCCGAGATGAACTTGTTGGTCAGTGCCGAGATGTGAACCAGACCATCCTGATGCACACCCACGTCAACGAAAGCACCGAAGTTTGCCACGTTACTGACAACACCTTCCAGAATCATGCCCGGCTTCAGATCGCTGATGGTTTCAACGCCTTCTTTGAAGGTCGCTGTTTTAAATTCAGGACGGGGGTCACGGCCGGGTTTGTCCAGCTCTTTCAGGATATCTTTTACGGTTGGCAAACCGAATGCTTCACTGGTGAAGTCCTCCGGTGCCAGCTTACGCAGCAGATCGGTGTTACCAATCAGGTCGTTTACGGCGACCTGCGTACGGTCAACAATGCTGTCGATAACCGGATAGGCTTCTGGGTGAACGGCGGAGGCATCCAGCGGGTTAGTGCCTGCGGTGATACGCAGGAAGCCGGCTGCCTGTTCAAAGGCTTTAGGACCTAACCGTTCAACCTTTAATAAGGATTTACGGTCGCCAAAAGCGCCGTTGTTATCGCGAAATGCAACGATATTTTGTGCCAGGGTTTTGTTCAGGCCCGATACATAAGACAGCAGTGCAGGAGATGCGGTGTTCAGATCGACGCCTACGGCGTTTACACAGTCCTCGATAACGCGATCCAGTGATTTGCCTAACTGACTCTGGCTTACGTCGTGCTGATACTGGCCAACACCAATAGCCTTCGGCTCAATTTTTACCAGTTCGGCGAGAGGATCCTGCAGACGACGGGCAATTGATACAGCGCCACGCAGAGATACGTCCATATCCGGCAGTTCTTTCGATGCCAGTTCCGACGCTGAGTACACTGATGCACCGGCTTCACTGACCATGATTTTCTGAGCGCCCAGCTCCGGCGCTGCTTTCAGCATTTCAGCAACCAGTTTATCCGTTTCGCGGGAGCCGGTACCGTTACCGATACTGATGAGCTCTACTTTATGCTGTTTGCACACATTAATCAGTGTGCGCATAGACTTGTCCCAGGCGTTTTGCGGCGCGTGGGGGAAAATCGTATTAGTGGCCACCACCTTACCGGTTTTATCTACCACCGCGACTTTGACCCCGGTACGCAAACCCGGATCCAGACCCATGGTGGTTTTCGCGCCGGCCGGCGCCGCCATTAGCAGATCATTGAGGTTTTTAGCGAATACGCTGATGGCTTCTTCTTCAGCCTGCTCACGTAAGCCCGAAAACAGTTCGGTTTCCATGTGCAGAGCAATTTTGATTTTCCAGGTCCACTGTACAACCTGCTTTAAAAACGCATCAGCAGCACGGCCTTTGTCACTGATATTGTAGTGATCAGCAATGATGAATTCGCAGTGTGACGGTGCCGTGGCATCTTCATTCTGCGGATCTGCGTTCAGCTGAATATGCAGCATGCCCTCATTACGGCCACGGAACATGGCAAGAGCACGGTGAGACGGCACGCTTTTGAGTTTTTCCTGATGGTCGAAATAATCTTTGTACTTAATGGCTTCCTGCTCTTTACCGGGAGCCACTGTACTGGTTACGAAGGCATTGTCATTCAGATAGCGGCGTACTTTCGCCAGCAGAGAAGCGTCTTCGGCAAACCGTTCCATCAGGATAAAGCGGGCACCTTCCAGTGCGGCTTTGGTATCGGCTACGCCTTTGTCAGCAGAAACAAATGCTTCTGCTTCGGCTTCCGGTGTCAGCGACGGGTCGTTAAACAGTTTATCAGCTAAAGGCTCAAGCCCGGCTTCAATAGCGATCTGACCTTTAGTGCGACGACGTGGCTTGTAGGGCAGGTATAAATCTTCCAGCGTCGTTTTGCTGTCCGCCGTGGTGATGTCCTTTCTCAGCGCATCGGTAAGCTTACCCTGTTCTTCAATGGACTTTAAAATCACGCTGCGGCGATCTTCTAATTCACGCAGGTACGTCAGCCGCTGTTCGAGGTTACGAAGCTGAGTATCGTCCAGTCCTTGCGTTGCCTCTTTCCGGTAACGGGCGATAAAAGGAACCGTAGCACCCTCATCGAGTAATGAAACAGCCGCCTGCACCTGATTGGCATTAACGGCAAGTTCTTCGGCAATTTTGTTGATAATCATAAATAAGCTCTGTGGCGTTTTAATTTGTGTCCTGCTGGATTAAAAAAGGGGGATGAGCACTCTGCCCCGTGTCGCTGCCAGCTGTTACCTAAATAGGGTGCAAAAAAGAGGCGTAAGTATATCACCGATGGCTTATGTCAGAAGGGCTTTTGTCTCAATTTATTCTGACTTCATGTCGAGTTTTCCTACCTGATTGTTAAGCTTCTGAAGAAGGCTGATAAGCAATTCACGCTCGTCTTGCGATAACACCTCCAGCAATTTACTTTCCCGTTCAAGTGCAACCGTCAGAATCTCATCGTGGAGTGCTTTTCCTTTTGGTGACAGTGACAGATATTGATGTCTGCCATCTTTTTCACTCTTTGAAATAGTGATGATTTCCAGCTCTTTGAGCTTTTTCACTGTCCGGCTTACCAGCGCCTTATCGAGACCGATGACATTACTCACAGAATTCGCCGTTGTTTCCGGCTCCACGGCCAGCAGAGCGATGACACGCCATTCAACTATCCCTACGCCAAACATCTTCCGGTACTGACCCGAAGCGCTGGCCGAAAGTTTGTTAGCCAGAAAAGTAATGAGTGCAGGTACGTACCGTGCCAAATCTAGAAATTGTGGATTCTGCAATTTCTGCTCTCTTTTTATTAGTTACTAAATCAACATTTTATCACTTAGTGAACTGATCAGATAATCTCTATAGTTGACATATCAACTAATTGTTTCGTATTGTTTGTTACATAGATGTTAGTTACAGGGAAATTCTTTTGATAAACGCGAAGATTTCTAAAATTGAAAAAATTGCCGCTTCAGTTGCCAAAATCAGTTTTATTGCTGAAGGCGGAAATGCACTTCCCTCCTTTACACCCGGTGCTCACGTTGATGTGAAGGTTAATGAAGATATCACCCGCCAGTATTCACTTTGTGGGTCTGCCAGAGATGTCAATGAGTACAGTATCGCTGTATTGCGTGACAGTCATTCCAGAGGCGGCTCAGTAGCCATTCACGATACTTTCCGCGTAGGGATGGCCGTGCAGATCTCCGCACCGAAAAATTTGTTCCCGCTTGGGGAGCATGACGGAAAAGTCATTCTTGTTGCCGGGGGGATCGGCATTACGCCACTTATTTCAATGATGAAAAGTCTTGATGACCTTGGGAAGCAATATCTATTGCTTTATGTTCATAAGCCGGCACAACAAATTCCGTTCGATAAGGAACTCGCGGCAGGGGTTAACACCGGAAAAGTCATTTTAATCCCTTCAGAAAGTCGTGAGAAAATAGTGAAACGACTGCGGGAGCTTATCCCTGCTTTCGAAGACGGCTGCGGTCTCTATACCTGCGGTCCTGATGGCTTTATGTCTAAAGTTAATGAGATTGCCAGAGAGAAAAGCTGGCCTGATTTTGCTTTGAATCAGGAAAAATTCAGTCACGACATTTCCACAACCGGCGCTGATACGGCGTTCACAATGCACCTTGTTCAATCAAATATTCACATCAATGTAAGCACAGAGCAAACAGCCCTCGAGGCGTTGGATGAAGCCGGTATTGAAGTGGATGCCAGTTGTGAACAGGGGATTTGCGGCACATGTGTATTGCGTGTTCTTGATGGAAAAGTTGACCACAGGGACGCGTGGCTGACAGATGCTGAAAAATCAGCAAATGACCGTTTTACGCCTTGTTGTTCCCGGGCGTTAACCCCGTCACTTTCTATTGACCTTTAATCCTGTTAACCGGAATAAAACTATGTCTGTTCAAATGCACCACCCTGAAAATTCTGATACCTCTGTCACCGGTACACGGCACGCATTTCCATTAAACATGTGGTATGTCGCTGCTTTGTCCAGTGAACTTGACGATAAGCCGGTAGCCAAAATGTTGTTAAATGAGCCGGTGGTATTGTTCAGGACACAAGACGGAAAAGCACATGCTCTGGAAGATCGCTGTTGTCACCGGTCGCTGCCACTATCTTCCGGAACCATGGAACCTGAAGGTTTACGCTGTGGTTATCATGGTCTGTTATTCAATGGCGATGGAAAGTGTATCGAAATTCCCGGACAGGAAAAAATTCCGTCGAGGGCAAAAGTCATGCAATACCATATTGCTGAAAAAGATGCGCTGATATGGATTTGGTTTGGTGATGCGCAGCATTCTCAGCCCGTTGAACCGCCTCCTTCCTATGAATTTCATCATCATCCTGATTTTATGTTTGGCGGTGATATTTACCACTACGATGCGCCTTATCAACTTGTCCATGACAACCTGCTGGATCTCAGCCATCTGGGTTATGTTCATCTGAAAACCATTGGTGGAAATGCCAAAATTCACATGAATGCAGAGATGAATGTAACCCAGCAAGGAAACAGCGTAAAAGTTGTCAGGCATATGCTCAATTCAGTACCGCCGCCCACCTACAGTGCTGCTTATCCTTTTGGTGAGACCATCGACCGGTGGCAGGAAATTGTTTTCCATCCTTCACATTTGGAAATCTGGACTGGTGCTGTTGAGCATAATACTGAAGCCGTTGATGATCCCGGACGCGGTGGCTTTCACATGCGGGGCTTTCATGCGCTGACACCGGAAACAGAAGAAAGCTGTTTTTATATCTGGACTATGGCGAGTAACCCCACATCCAATTGCGATGAGGTAATGCAAAAGGTCATTGATCAAACGAAGTTTACGTTTGACGAGGATAAAACAATTATCGAAACGCAATATAAGAACATGAAGCGATTCGGCGTGAAGAAACACATCGATATTCATGTGGATGTAGCACCTAACAGAGCCAGGCGTATTATTGAGTCGCTGAAACAGGCTTAGCAGGACAGGCCGGCATAAGCCGGCCCGTAATGCGTCTGAAAGCCTATATCCGGTCGTCCTTGTCGTACCAAATCTTATTTATCCACCACTCAAAGTTGCCTGCTTCGGTTTTGACAAAAATTTCATCTTCGGTGGCTTTTCCGATGAGTGCGCGGGCCATCGGCGCATCCACCGAGATATAGTCCTTGCGGCCGAAAATTTCATCATAGCCGACAATGCGGAGGGTCATGGTTTTGCCGTCTTCATTTTCAATTTCGACCCAGGCACCAAAAAACACTTTGCCCTCCTGTTGCGGCGAGTAATCCACAACTTTCAGATTTTCCAGACACTTACGCAAGTAGCGGACCCTGCGGTCGATTTCCCGCAGACGTTTTTTATTGTACTGATAGTCAGCATTCTCACTACGATCTCCGAGGCTCGCTGCCCAGGTGACTTTGCGTGTTGTCTCCGGTCTTTCTTCACGCCAGAGATGATCCAGCTCTGCCTGTAACTTTCGGTACCCATTCCGGGTAATAAGCGGTGTTCGCATTTGCTTTTTCGCTATGTTTTTGTTTTTTCAGCTAATCAAAACTAAAATTACGTCGATAACTAGTTTGCAATGTGGTAATTGTGCATAACTTTTACAAGCTTATGCAGATTGTTTGCATGAATATTGAACAAATTTGTAAATGAAATGTCGTAGTAATATCCATTATTAACATGGAATAAATCGAGTGAATAACATTATGCAGCATGAGCAAACTCAGACAGAAGTAAAACGTGGTGGTCAGTCCTTCACGTCAAACGGTATTACTATTGCCGGCTTTCTGCTGTTTCTCACCGGCGTTATTCTGTTCTCCATCGGGATGATAGATATTTTAGTTCACATTAACAGTGTGAAAACTGCAGCGTTGCTGGTGGGTGGTATCGCCGCTTATAAAGTTGGTCATATGATGATCCGCCACTACGCTACGTTAAGGAAGAGGCCGGAGCGTCGCAGACATTTATTGTCAGATAACAGCTGATACAGAGCTGACAGAGGTAACTTTTGATACAACAACCCCCTCCTTCGTGAGGGGGTTGTTTCGTTCTGGCCGCCGGCAGATTTAATGTTTGTAACTAAACTTCCCGATGATCAGGTGCGTAGGGAAATTACTATCTGATAAGGAGAACTATCAATGACTAAGAAGTTACAAGGCAAACACGTTGCTATTCTGGCAACGGACGGATTTGAGCAAGTTGAACTGACTTCGCCCAAAGAAGCACTGGAAGCTGAAGGTGCTGAGGTCTCGGTCATATCTCTGGAAAGCGGTGAAATTCAGGGTATGAACCATGATGAAAAAGGTGACAAATTTAAAGTGGACAAGCTAGTCGCTGACGTTAAAGCCGGTGATTATCATGGTCTTATTCTTCCGGGTGGCGTTCAAAACCCTGATACGCTGAGAACCGACACCGCCGCTGTATCATTTGTAAGAGACTTTTTTAAACAGCACAAACCTGTAGCTGCTATTTGTCATGGCCCGTGGATGCTTGTCGAAGCTGATGTACTTCACAACCGTAAAGTAACGTCATTTCCCAGTTTAAAAACAGACATCAAAAATGCCGGAGGCATCTGGGTTGATGAAGAGGTGGTGTGCGACCAGGCGTTAGTTACCAGCAGAACACCGGATGACCTGCCAGCCTTCAATAAAAAAATCATTGAAGAATTGCGGGAAGGTAAACACGACCAGCAACACGTGTAATTCAGGGAAGCTAATATGAAATCACTATTTGAATCTGCCCGTATGGGCAATGTGGATGTGAATAATCGCATCTTTATGGCGCCGCTCACCCGCAGTCGCGCTGACGATACCACCGATGTGCCAGCAGATATGACGCTGACTTATTATCAGCAGCGTGCAACGGCAGGACTCATCATTTGCGAAGCCACCCAAATCAATCCGCAGGGTAAGGGATACATCCGGACTCCCGGCATTTACAGCGCTGACCAGGTATCGAAATGGCGGGAAATCACAGAAGCTGTGCACGCTGAGGGAGGAAAAGTGTTTCTTCAGCTGTGGCATGTAGGCCGTATCAGCCACAGCCACTTTCAGCCTGATAATCAGAAGCCGCTGGCTCCGTCAGCGGTAAAACCGGATGTTGATGTGTTTTTTGATGGCGAAAAGCGTCCGGCGTCTGAACCGGAGGCGATGACTGTCAGCGACATTCAGTCAACCATTGCTGATTATCAGAAAGCTGCTGAGAATGCCCGTGAGGCTGGTTTCGACGGCGTGGAAATACATGCTGCCAACGGCTATCTGATTGATCAATTCATCCGTGATAAGACGAATTTGCGGGACGACGAATATGGCGGCAGTATCGAAAACAGACTGCGCTTTCTAAAAGAAGTCACCCGTGCGGTACTCAAAGTCTGGGATGCGTCGCAGGTGGGTATCCGGCTGTCACCGGTTGGTAATCAAAATGATATCGCTGACAGCGATCCGCTGGCGACATTCAGAGAGGTGATAAACTTCTTAAATCCGTTGAATCTGGCTTACCTGCATATGGTTGAGCGCTTCCCGGGTATGCCCGCCAGTAACGAAGATCTTGCGACGCTTGTCACATTGCGGGAACACTGGCAGGGATTTTATATCGCTAACGGGGACTATGATTACCTGTCAGCCAAACAGGCTGTGGAATCAGGTTACGCAGATGCCGTTGCTTTTGGCCGGCCTTACATCGCTAACCCCGATTTGGCATTGCGTCTTGAAAAAGGCGTTTCGTTGAACGAGCCGGATCCGGATACATTCTACGCAGGTGAAGAAAAGGGATATATCGATTATCCGTTTTACAGTGAATAACAAAACGGCCCGTTAAGGGCCGTTTTCAATTCTGTTTCCGGCGTGGCCGGAGAGAGAAACAAATTACTCTGTTTCGCCTTCTTCAGTGTCCACTACTTCAATCAACTCAACATCGAAGATAAGCGTTGAGTTAGGCGTGATCAGACCGGTAGAACGTTCGCCGTAGGCCAGTTCCGCTGGAATAACGAAACGGAATTTTGAACCTTCTTTCATTAACTGAACACCTTCGGTCCAGCCGGGAATAACGCGGTTAAGCGGGAAAGTAACCGGCTCATTACGCTCGTATGAAGAATCGAACACAGTACCGTCAATCAACGTACCGTGGTAGTGAACTTTAACTGTGTCAGTGGCTTCAGGGCTCTTACCGGTGCCTTCTTCAATCACTTCGTACTGAAGACCTGAATCAGTCACAGTCACGCCATCTTTCTTAGCGTTTTCTGCCAGGTAATCAGCACCCAGCTGAATATTCTCTTCTGCTGCTTTTGCTGCCATTTCCTGCTGCTTGGCACGCATGGCTTCTTCACCGGCCTGAGCAAATTGCTGAATTTCAGCACGGCTGAACTTCATGTTTTCGCCCAGAGCGTCAGTGAAACCCTGCTTCAGCGTTTCAATATCCAGCGGTAAACCAACCTGTTCCTGCTGTTTTGCGCGGGTCGTGATGAATACGCCCATGCTTGCACCCATTGCGTAGGCGTGCTTCTGTTCGTCTGTCATGTCCGCAGCGGCTGTACCCTGTGCAGGTGCTTCTTTTGCCGCAGCTTCTTTAGACTGCTCATTTGTATTTGGCTGACAGGCAAAAAGACCTAAAGCAGCAACGGTTGATAAGGCGACAAGCGACTTACGCATAAACTTCTCCATTCTAATATTATGTTCGTCGCACCGCACGGGGACGACTGGCTTGTGTTATAAGGTATAAACTAATCAATTTAGCAAACCGATCAAAGTAAAATCATTTTGCTAAATTGATATTAAGGTCATCCGACCCTGACTGTTCCATGCTATGGTAAACACGGCTGCATATAAAGCGAAACCTGTAAGACATGATTCATCGACGATTGTTCCAAACAATGCCATTACTGGCGTTTTTACTTTTTTCAGTAACCGCATGTACTGTGCCTGATACCACCCCGGTTAACCAGTGGTGGCATGCAGAAGACGGCGCTTACGCAGCAGACATATCCCCGAACGGTGAGTACAGCGTGGTATCCGGTGTCGATAACGGTATCAACGTTTGGCACAATTTAGATGACAATGTGCTGTTTCACTGGCAGCACCAGAGCGAAGGTAACAATCTGGTTCTGGCTATTCATATTTCCGCTGACAATAAATTTGTGGTGACATCAGACCGCGAAGCCTTTGCGTTATGGAGCATTGAAAGTGGTGAGCCGGTAGGATTCTGGCGCATTGATGAATCGACAATCCGCGATGTGGCGGTAACCAATAATGGAAAAGGGATCCTCGTTGGCCGCTCCAGCGGTAAAGTCATGTACTTTGAGCCGGAAACCGGACGGCGACTTGAGTTTCTGGGTCACCAGGAACGCATCAACTCTGTGGATATTTCACCCAACGGTGAATATGCCCTTACCGGCGGTAACGACTATGTGGCGTATTTATGGAGTACGCAGACCGGGCAAATTATTCATACCTTTACTCACAGCAGCCGTATTTCTAAAGTGGCGCTGGACGATGCCGGACGCTACGTTTTTACCGCAGACAGTAAGCAGGGCTCTAAGGTGTGGGATGCACAAACAGGTGCGCAGATCAGCAACCTGAAGTATATTGCGCGCCAGAAAATATTTACTGATGCCGTTTTCTCTGAAGATGGTAAGCATTTACTTACCGGTTCACCCTCCCGCAGTATCTACATGTGGGACGTCAGAACCGGTGAGCAGACCGGCGAATGGAAAGTGGCGGCGAAAGAAGGTACGAGACCGGCAACCGCTGTGGTGTATGCCGTCGGGTTTATGGGTAACAATACACTGCTGTCTGAAAGCAGCAGTGGTTTAGCTGAATTATGGGCAATTGAATAATGAGCGACACACATACGCTGGAGCACGCCATGCAGGAAATTGAAGAACTGCAGACCAAGATAGCGTTCCAGGAACATACAATTGATACGTTGAATGAAGCATTGACGTCTCAACAATATCAAATCGAGAAAATGCAGGTACAGTTGCGTTTTATGATGGAGAAAGTCAAAGGCTTTGAACCGTCTAATATTGCTAAGCTGTCAGACGAAACTCCACCTCCTCACTATTAAATCTGTCTGCAACACCTGTCAGTGCAGGCAGTGAAATAATCTGTTGATTGTTTTAGATAATTGCATGAATCTTGTCTAAGCTAAGAAAACGACCCGTTAAATGACATAACGAAGCACTTTTCATGGCCAGAAAGCTAAGAACGTCTCCGGCAGGTATTCCGCAACTCGTCCAGCGAACAGGACGAAAAGGTGTGTCCCCGTTTCGGGATGACACTGACAGGCTGACCTATCTCGATTATCTCGGCCGTTATGCACAGCGTTATAAAGTGGCAATGCACGCCTGGGTTGCAGGTAAAGACAGCATTCTTTTTCTGTGCACCCCCGCGGCCGGTGATGGAATCTCATTAATGTTGCAGGCTACCGGGCGACTTTATGCCCAGTACTTTCACCAGCGTTATGGCACCAGCGGGGCAATCTGGCGTGATCGTTATAAATCAGCACTGGTTTTAGATGATGAGCTGCTTTTGGAGGTGTACCGCTTCATAGAGCAGAAGCCGGTAAATGAAGCGTTGTGCAGCACACCTGAACAATACGCCTGGTCAAGTGTCAGTACCAATGCGCTGGGGTTACCCAACACCATGGTAACGCCTCACAGTGCTTACGAACGAACAGCAAAACAACCGGAACAACGAAGAGCACTGCATTTGCAGCACTTGCAGCACCAGAATAACGATCTGGATGCGGATATTGCCAAGTCACTGAAAATGGGACTGGCTATGGGAGATCCCGGTTTCATCAAACGCATTGAACAGGTTACCGGTCGTCGTTTGACGGAAGGTAAGCGCGGACGTCCGCGCAAGAAGGCTGTGACGTCCTGAGCAGCTGAGCGGGTGTTGGTAAGCTGACTCACCCCTGCCGGTTACTGTGGATCAGGGCGCGGGTTTTCTTCACCGGCGGCTTCCTGTTCTTTCTCTTCTTTTGCCTCTTCGGCGTCGCGCCATTGAACACTGTCTTCAAGGTTACCGTTAATAGCCTGAATAAATGCATTTTTTAAAATGCCACCGATAGTCGCGAGAACCGGTGTGTCCACATCATTCAGTGAGCCGGAGATGGGGATGCGTGTGGCTATCTGATCTTCACTTTGGTTTTCGAACAATTCCGCTATGAAAGCTGACAGTGCTTCGGCGAGTCCGCGAAAGAAGCCATCATCATCTTCTTCGATATCACCTTTCCATGAAAAAACCTCAACCTGATGCAGAATAGGCTTGGCGTAGCCTGAAATTTCTCCGTCGTCGCTGGCCAGTTCCAGCGCCAGTTCTAATGTACCGGCTTCTAAATCGAAGGGTGCGTAGGTATCGAGGAAGTTTTTAAAATTCACCAGCGCCACATCGTTGGCCTGCAGATTGATATCGAAGGTCGGATTCTTTGTTGCCGGATTCAGTGAGCCCGACAGCGTAATGGTGCCTTGTTGCTCTGTATTTCCACTGGCTTCGATGGTGGCAATGAGATCTTTTGACAAAGAGCGGCTGTTAACCAGATTTCTTGCTACAGCATGAATATCGTGCAGCTCAATGTTAACGGCGGGCTCTGAATCCGGGTTGATGAACCGGACAATACCCCGGCGGATTTCAAAGCGGTCAACCTTAAGCGGCACTAACTGATCCGCCAGATAAAGCCAGTTTTCATTTTCACCTGACTGACTTTCAGCATCACTTTTACCGTCTACGAAGTTTAGCTCCGGTGCGGTAAGATCGACCTGCGCTACCAGTGCTTTATCCAGCAGGGCATTCCACAACAGGCTGAATTCTACCTGCTTTGCTTCAAAGAACGGTTGTTCTACCTCACCGGTCCGTTTCAGAATAACCACGTCATCCAGACTGTAAGCGCCGCGCCACAGCATTATGTCCACATCACCAACACTACCGGTAAATTCTTCCCCTTCATCCAGTACGTCGTTGATGTACCACTGAGCTGCAAAGGGCAAACTGATGCGGACAATTATCAGCAGCCCGGCGAGGATCGCGAGTGCTTTTAATGTGGTTCTGGTTTTATGTCTGGCCATGATCAGTCCGTGCTTAAATGAAAAATAAATAATCCGGAGGTATTTATTATCGATTCAAGTGGCGTGCCAGTGAATGTAAAGAGAGAAATGCTGCAGGGTTATAGAGTTAATGGTTTGTTTTAACAGCAAAAATGAACGTACATCGGGGAGTCGGGCAGGTCCGTGCGGCATAATCGCTCACCCTTTTCCTGCTCCGGCGGGTAACTTTAACAAATCAGTGTGGCTTAAATACACCAATCACATTTTCATCAGATCGGGTTTTCGCTTCTACTTTGTCGTCGGTTTGCGATTGCGAATATCCGCACTTAACGCATTCCAGTTTCTCCACATTGTTCTCAAAAAACAACATGATGGAATCCAATGCCTGACACTTGGGACAGGTTGCGCCGGCGATAAAACGTTTTCTTTTGCGTTCAGCCATGATTACTCCGCAGGTTACAACAATTTCTTCTTGCTGGATTATGGCGACTAATGAGTGAAATACAAGCCATCGCCGGGGGAGTTTGCTATCATACGCCGCTTAAATCACAGGACAACTGCGCAGGCATGATCACCTTATCTGACGTTACATTGATGCGTGGTAGCAAAGTGCTACTTGAAAACGCCAGTACACAAATATTCCCCGGACACAAAACCGCTCTGATCGGCAGCAATGGCTGTGGTAAGTCGAGTTTATTCGCATTACTTCGCGGAGAATTACAGGTTGATGCCGGCGATTGTCAGGTACCTGCACACTGGCGCATCGTCAGCGTGGCGCAGGAAACACCGGCCACCGACCGCTGTGCGATAGATTACGTGATTGACGGTGACAAATTACTGCGCGGGTTACAGGCTAAACTGGCTGAAGCCGAAGCGAAGCAGGATGGCGAAGCTATGGGACAACTGCATGGTCAGCTGGAACATGCAGGCGCTTACGACGTAGAAGCTCGGGCGGCTACCATTCTTGCGGGTCTGGGCTTTTCAACCGCTCAGCTGTCAGCACCGGTGACTGATTTTTCAGGTGGATGGCGCATGCGGCTCAACCTGGCGCAGGCACTGCTTTGTCCTTCTGATTTGCTGTTGCTGGACGAACCGACTAACCACCTCGATTTAGATGCCGTTATCTGGTTGGAAAAATGGCTGCAACGTTATTCAGGAACGCTGATTCTTATCTCTCACGATAAGGCATTTATTGATAACACTGTGGCGCAAATCGTCAGTGTCGAACAGCAACAACTTATTGCCTACACAGGCAATTACTCTTCCTACGAAAAGCAGCGTGCAGAACGACTCCGCTTACAGAATATCGAATACCAGAAACAGCAGGATAAAATCGCTCATCTTGAGTCTTTCATTACCCGCTTTAAAGCCAAAGCCAGTAAAGCTAAACAGGCGCAAAGCCGTATCAAGCAACTCGAGCGCATGGAGCAAATTTTGCCGGCCCATGCTGCCAGTGCCTTTAATTTCGAATTTGCTGAGCCAACCGGTCTGCCGAACCCGCTTATTCAGATGCGGGATATTCAACTGGGCTATGGCGACAAGGTTATTCTTAACAACGTCAAACTGAATCTGGTGCCGGGCAGCCGCATCGGGTTGCTGGGACGCAATGGTCAGGGTAAATCGACACTGATCAAACTGCTCGCATGTGTGCACGATCCGATGCAAGGCTCGTTTACCACTGCCAAAGGGCTTAACGTGGGCTATTTTGCCCAGCATCAGCTGGAAACGCTGGATCCCAAAGCCTCTGCTATTTTGCATCTTCAGCGGTTAGATAAGCAGGCTACCGAACAACAGTTACGGGATTACCTGGGAGGCTTCGGTTTTCATGGTGACCAGGCCCTTGAACCTGTTGCACCCATGTCCGGCGGTGAGAAAGCACGTCTGGTACTGGCGTTGATCGTTTACCAGAAGCCCAACTTATTGTTACTCGATGAGCCGACCAACCACCTTGACCTGGAAATGCGTCATGCACTGAACATGGCCTTACAGGGGTTCGAAGGCGCGATGGTTCTGGTATCACACGACCGCTTCCTGCTGACCTCTGTTTGTGAAGACTTTTATCTGGTCGACAGCGGTCAGGTTGAGCCTTTTAACGGTGATCTGGAAGATTACCGCAGCTGGATTTTATCCCAGCAAAATGAAGAGAAAGCGGCGAAGCAGCAAACCGATAAACCGAAGGTAGATCGCAAAGCGGAAAAACGTCGTGAAGCTGAGTTTCGTCAGTCAGTCGCACCGCTGAAAAAAGCGATTGAGAAGCATGAAAAAGCCATGGAAGCCACGTCAGCCAAACTCTCTGACGTGGAAACGTCGTTAAGCGATACCACGTTATACGAAGAGCAAAACAAGGCCAGGCTGATGGCACTGCTTGATGAACAGACAACGTTGAAACAGGCGATGGAAGAGCATGAAATGGCATGGCTCGACGCCCAGGAAGCAATGGATACGGCAAAAGCCACTTATGAATCTGAATACTGACACCTTCTGGCAATACAGTTTAGATGTTTACGGACGGGATAACGTCGCTGCCACAGCGATTGCGTTGCAGGATGACTTTGGCGTAAACGTGAATATGTTGCTGCTGTTATGCTGGTGTATGGACAACGGTGGTATTGTCACATTGAACCAGTGGCAGGTGCTGCATGCGGCTATCGCTGAAACTGAAAGTTTACTTGTTGCTCACCGTGAAAAACGCCGTGCAGCAAGACAGGCCAGTCCGTTTAATGAAAAAGCCTATGACGCCCTGAAACGGGAAGAACTGGATCTTGAAATGCAGCAGCAGGAAGCACTTACTACCATGTACAACCGGCTGTCTGTAGAATATGTGCCGGTTCAGGGGGTGAACGGCAGCATTGCCAGTTTCGTGAATTTATTCAAGTTGCGCCAGCAACCTCAGGCGGTTAAATACCTTACGTCAGTGATTCAGTCTCTGCACAGTACCGCGAAGTAATTCATGCACACACCTGAACATGGTCATGGCGTTGTTCGCCGCAGTCATTTCGAGCCGTCATGGTGGGCCCGTAACTGTCATATTCAAACTATCTGGCCGCGATTTTTTCAGAAACGCAGACCGGTTTCTTACACCTGGCAGCGTATAAACACGCCCGACGACGACTTTCTTGATCTCGCCTGGGGACCTGAACCACAAGATATGCAGGGCATGGTTGTGATGTTTCACGGCCTTGAAGGCAGTATCCGTTCTCACTATGCCAACGACATGATGGCCGCGCTCAGCGAACAGGGCTGGCAGGTGGTTATGATGCACTTCAGGAGTTGCAGTGGTGAAGTCAACCGTCAGCCCCGCGCTTATCACTCCGGCGAAACAGAAGACCCGGCGTTCTTTTTAGACTGGCTGGACAAACGTTTCCCGGACGTGCCCAAAGTCGCCATTGGCTTTTCGCTGGGCGGCAACATGTTGCTTAAATTGCTGGGTGAAAGCCCCGGTCAGAAATGGCTGCAGGCCGCCATGGCTGTGTCGGCGCCGGTAAAGCTAGATGCGTGCAGCGACAGCATTGGCGAGGGTTTTTCGAAGGTTTACCAGAACTACCTGTTAAAGAGTATGAAGGCCACGCTGACAAGTAAAATGCGTAAGCTGGACTACAAAGATTTGTTATCGCTGACGGTTGAGCAGGCGGGCAAGCTGTCGTCGTTCCGGGAGTTCGATGAAAAAGTGACGGCACCCTTACACGGCTTTAAGGATGCACAGGATTACTACGAGAAATGCAGTGCGTATCCTTTCCTGAGTGCCATTCATTGTCCCACGCTAATTATCCACAGTCTGGACGATCCTTTTATGAGTCCGTCAATTGTGCCGGATGCAACTGCTCTGTCCCGCAGTGTTACCCTTGAACTCAGTGAGTTTGGTGGTCATGTAGGCTTTATGCAGGGCGGCTTTCTGCGACCGGTGGTCTGGCTGCAGCAGCGTGCCGTCGACTATTTTTCTGAGTTTCTGCCAGTTAAGCCAGCAAAGTGAGGCAAGCATGATTATCCCCATCGACGCGTTAGAGAAAGATACGCTGCGTAACATTGTCGAATCCTTTGTGCTTCGCGAAGGTACTGATTACGGCGAGGTTGAAGCGAGCTTTGAAGACAAAGTGGAACAGGTACTGACAGCACTGAAGCAGGGTGACGTTGTGCTGGTTTATTCAGAGCTCCATGACTCGGTAAATATCCGCGAAAAAGGTGATTACCGGGAAAGTGAAGAAGACGCCTGAAGCTGTCCGTCCGCCCGGTTTAACCGCTCTGAAGCAATTGATATTCTCCTTTCATCTGAAAGGAAGAGACTGGCTGTGAAAATTGAAGAATTTAACGGATACAAGACAGTGTGTTTCAGGTTGTGGTATTTTCTGACAGGTCTGGTTGCCTGGCACTGCTGCGAATATGGTTATTCGCTGCGTGAGACCAGCTCATCTCTATTTCTCAATTCCCTGCCGAATGCTTGTGCTGTGGTTATTACCACGTCCTTATATCTTTTACTTTACCCCTCGCAGGAATTTAAAAGTCTTTCAGGTGTAACCGCCGGTCTTATTATTTATGAATGTATCCAGCCTTACATTCCGGAAAGAACATTCGACGTCATGGATATTTTGGCTACCGCTGCAGGTGCAGTGCTAATGCTCGCGTTAATAATCACAAGGCGCAGAACAGCAAAGGTCCTCACGCATCTTTCAGGCTCGTAAACAGGGTTGTAAATCTCGCCGGTAGGTTGCGCTGATGCTGCCAAATCCAGTAAAGCGGCTCAAAAACCGGTTCGGGCATCACCGGTACATAGACTTTTCCAGCATCGGCCAGCGGTTTTACGGCTGAATGTGGCAGCACTGTAAATCCCAGCCCAAAGGTAACGGGCAGCAAAATTTGACCAATCTGATTCACATAGCCGGAGGCGGTAATGCTGTCCGGTTTGATTTTACTCAGTTCTTCATCACCACAGGCAGACAAAAACAGGCCGAGGTAATGGTACACATCCGGGTGTTTGATCAGGCCGATTTTATTCAGTAATGCAGCGGTTACCTGACTTCCTTCGTATTCAACGGGAAGAACGAGAGAAAGGTGTTCTTTGCCGAAGCTCTCAGCGTCGTACAGGTGTGGATCGGGTAGCCGGGTAACAATGCCAATATCCAGTGAGCCCGCATGGATCCCTTCCAGAATACGGTTATTTGGTGCGGCTTCCAGTTGGGCGATTAACCCCGGATGAGCTTTCTGTAAGGTAAGTATTGACGGGTAAAGGTGCATAGCCAGCGCACCTGAACAGGCGAGATTACACACGCCCGAAAACGGATCATCTGCGTTCAGACTCGCCATTAACTTTGTTTCTTCAGCCTTTCTTGCGCAGGCATATTCGTAGATTTGTCTGCCCTGCTCTGTCATCACGAAATGTCTGGTGTCCCGCTTGAGAAGCGGATAGCCGCAGGCATCTTCCAGCTTGCGGATGTGCTGACTCACGCCCGGTTGCGTCATAGATAGGGCTTCAGCAGTTTGTGTGAAGTGGCCGATGTCGATAAGTGTACGAAATGTTTCTAACCAGACAGGATTTAACACGGTAGTTCAATAATTGGTTGTTATTAGAGTTAGATTAATTAATAACAAAATGTTTGTCTACGCCAATTCGATGCCCCTGTTGAGTCATTCACATAACTGAACGGTCAGGAGATTTTGTACTGCACATAATAAAAAAGGACGTGAAAACACGTCCTTCCTTTCAAACGGCGTTCATACTCAGAACGTATAACGGGCGTTCAGTTGTGTAATATCCAAATCATCAATTTTTTCATAGCTTGCACCCACAGCCCAGCGGGGTGAGAAGTAGTAATTAGCACCAACTTTTACCGTGACATCACCGTCATCGATATCGTAGTAACCCAGTTCACCCTGCAGCTCTACCTGTTCAGTTACCATGGATCTCACACCGGCATTCAGGGAGTAACCGCTGTCTTCGTTGTTTTCCACCTCTGCACGTTCATAGTTGAGACCGAAATAGGCATCGGTGAAACTGTTCAGAGGCAGCCGGTAACCAGCACCTAATGTCAGTAAGTCCAGATCGGTACCACTTTCATCCAGCATGCTGTAATCGCCGGTAACATAAATATTGTTTTCCAGTAAATATGTGGCGCCCAGGTCAAGCCCGTCAAAATCTGCCCGGCCAATTTCGGCATTAGTATAGCCGCCCTCAGCGAAGCGCCAGTTCGGTGATGCAGCCATTGCCGCAGAAGATAGTGTGGTTGCAGCAACAAAAGCGGTAAAAGTTTTAGTGAAGCGCATAGAAAACTCCTTAAATATGCAAAAAGAAAATCCACTGTCAGTGGCCTGTTCAGCAATCTTTTTGCCAATCCGGTCTCCGTTGGCGCTACCCTTTGCTTATGTGACTGCGTAAGTCTATGTTTTACATGGGTATGTTAATTCCCGGGAGGCTGGTGTTTTAACGGGAAAGTGAGAGGGCTCGTCTAAGTCTGAAGCATGGTGTTCAATGTTCATACTACCTTAGTGTCTGTCTGAGCAGACAGGTTCCCCTGTTTTACCCGGTGGTCTGTAATACTTGCTGTGCACTCTCTACACACTTTTACGGATGGATTCGGTAAGGTTATGAAAAATATCGTAAATATGTGATCAGAACGACATGGATCAGCTTTTGCAATCATCCGGTCAATAAGAAACGGAATATTCCCGTTAGGAAAATTTGAACCGGAGTCAGTCAACCATGCTGCCGCAATTACAGTTAGCGAATAACACGGAAATTACGACACCATCTTTTACTTCATTCGTAGCATCCTTTTGCGCATTTTTCTCAATCAGCCCGGCGGTTATGCGCGCCTTTGTATATTGCATTTGCGTGGGCTTCAGCACATTGAGTCTGGCGGATGAAACGGCTACCGGAAACCTGCCGGAAGGCAAACCTATTTTGAATCGCGTTATTGAATCGGCGCAAAAAAATGCTACACGTGATTATGTGGTTAATGATCACAATCTGGCAGACGAATTGAAAAACATCGGTTACGAAACCTATCGTCAAATTCGCTTTAACCCTGAGAAATCCTTGTGGCACGGTGAGCATGATTATGAAATGCAATTTTTTCACCCGGGCTTTCTCTATCAGCAACCTGTCACAGTGGTCACCATTGCTCCGGACAACAGTGAACACACCGTACCCTTTGACAGCAATAATTTCATCTATGAAAAGAATGCAGAGTCGCTGGCCGGCCTGACCGATGCAAAATCCGGCTATGCCGGATTTCGTTTGCATTACCCTATTAAAAACAAAGAATACAAGGACGAATTCGCCGTTTTTCTCGGCGCTTCGTATTTTCGTTTAGTAGGCAAAAATCAGGTTTATGGCATTTCAGCCCGCGGCCTTGCCATCGATACGGCGATGCCGGATGGCGAGGAATTTCCCCACTTTACCAAGTTCTGGGTGGTTGAACCCCGTGAAGGGCAACCCATTAAAATTTACGCACGTTTAGAAAGCCCGTCTGTTGCGGGGGCTTACAGTTTTGAAATCATGCCGGGTAAAGATACCACCATGCAGGTAAAAAGCTGGATATTTGCCCGTGAGAATGTGGGTAAGCTTGGCGTCGCACCATTTACCAGCATGTTCCTTTATGGCGAAAACTCGCAAATCCGCCGCGATGACTATCGTCCTGAAGTGCATGACAGTGACGGGGTGATGATGCTCAACAGTAGCGGGGAAATTATCTGGCGTCCTCTGACTAACCCGACCAAATTACAAATCACCTCGCTGAGCGATGTGGCTCCCAAAGGCTTTGGTGTGCTGCAGCGGGATACTGACTTCGCAAATTACCTTGATGCCGAGGCGAACTATCATCTGCGCCCGAGCTTGTGGGTAACCCCGAAAAAAGGGTTCGGCAAAGGTAAGCTGGAAATCGTAGAGATTCCTACTGATTCAGAAGTGAACGACAATATCGTGGCTTACTGGGTGCCTGAGAAGCCATTCAATGCCGGTGAAAACCGTTACTTTGAATATGAACTCAAGACTGTTGAAAAGCAGCCAATGCCTTATGGTCTGGCGACAGTGGAAAGAACCCGTCAGGGGATCAGTCAGCTGCCCGGCTTTGAAACAACGGAAGAGCGAAATGTGCGCCGGTTTGTTGTTGATTTCACTTTACCGGAAGGCATGAAGCTGAATCCTGATGAGGTGAATCTGATTTTAGACGCCACTAACGGCAAGGTCGAGCAGGCCAGAGTATATAAGGTAGATGGTGATAAAAGTGTTCGCGTGACATTTCTGGTCATTCCCGACGGCGAAGCGGTTGTCGATATGCGCATGTTTTTAAATCAGAACGAAACGCAAATGAGCGAAATCTGGAGCTATGTGTATGAGCCACAATGATCCCGGGGAAAACACCGTGGCACCGGATAGCATAGCCACGAAGGACAAAATTTTAAAAGTAAACGGCCGCCGGTGGCGGCTGGTGCTGATGGGGCTGTTGACCGTAGTGTCTACGGCCCTTGCCGGCTGCAGCCTGTTTGAAATTTTCAGGCCCAACCGGTTTACGCCGCTGGAAATGATACAACTAGCACTGAGTATGGTGCTGTTCATCTGGCTGACCTGGTCATTCTGGACCTCTGTTATCGGCTTTCTGCTGAAGCTTTTTCATATCGACCCGTTATCACTCCGCCGGGAATTGAAAGCCTCTGATGATCAGGCGCCCATCACCCAACGCCACGCTATCGTGATGCCGGTGTACAACGAAGATACAGACCGTATTATCGTTGGTTTCGAAGCGTGTGTGAAAGTTATTCTCGATACCCCGTACGCTGACAAATACGATTTTTATATGTTGAGCGATACCCAGGATAAGGAGAAAGCCGAAGCGGAGCTTAAAGCCTGGCAGCGTCTTATTTCCCGTCTTGGCGAACAAAGCCAACAAATTTTTTATCGCCGCCGCGAAGATAACTGGGGCCGTAAGGTAGGTAACATCACCGATTTTTGTGAGCGCTGGGGCAGTCAGTACGAATCGATGCTGGTGTTGGATGCCGACAGTGTTATGTCTGCTCACCGCGTGCTGGATATGACCCGCCGTATCGAAGCTAACCCTGAAGCGGCAATGATTCAGACTATTCCCATGCCTGTACGTCAGGACACATTCTTCGGGCGTTTTGTGCAGTTTGCTGCGCACCTCTACAGCCCGATGCTGGCCACCGGTTTGTCGTTCTGGCAGACAGACAGCGCGAATTATTGGGGTCACAATGCCATCATCCGTGTGCAGCCTTTTATGCAGCACTGTGGCTTACCTACCCTCAAAGGCAGGGCACCGTTTGGCGGCGATGTACTGAGTCACGATTTTGTGGAAGCGGCACTATTGCGCCGTGCCGGATGGGAGTGTTATCTCATCACCGACACTGACGGCTCATACGAAGAAGTACCCGGCAACATGGTAGATTACGCTATCCGCGACCGTCGCTGGGTGCAGGGGAATATTCAACACTTAGGATTGTTAAGCACTAAGGGACTTAAAGCTACGAACCGGTTGCACTTTGCTTTCGGTGCCTTTGCTTACATGTCGTCGCTGCTGTTATTTATGATGCTCATGGCGGGGACTGCCGATGCGCTGGTTAAAGCGCTTATCGACCCGGTGTATTTTACTTCTGCCCACCAATTATTCCCCGAATGGCAAATTGTCCACGAGGGGTTAATGATAGCCACGCTTTACGGCACCATTGCCTTGCTGTTCATGCCGAAAATGCTGGGCGTTATTCTGGCGCTTATACAGCGCAGAAAAGATTTTGGTGGTGCTTTCAGGCTCATGTCCGGTGCGCTTATCGAGCTGTTTATGGCCGTACTTATCGCGCCTATGATGATGTTCTTCCACAGTTACTTCGTGATCAGCGTATTCATTGGTCACCAGGTAAAGTGGGAAGCGCAAACCCGTGAAGGACGTATGGTGCCATGGAAAGTCGCTATTTCTAAAGCCGCAACAATGACCACTTTGGGGTTAATCTGGGCCGGTGTGACTTTCTATTTCACGCCTTCGCTGTTCCTGTGGTTGCTGCCGGTATTAACCGGTATGGTGTTTGCAGCGCCCATTATCCGTTTAACCAGCAGCTTGTCGTTTGGCAAAACCTGCCGTAGGTTGGGGATCTTTGTGATTCAGGAAGAGATAAAAGAAGCCCCGGTGCTGGTGGAAGTACGTGAGCACATGGCGACTATCTCAGCAGAAGAAATTGCAGGTTATCCTGCGTTGCAACCGGTTCTGCCTGACGAAACCCATCAGACCATGTTCGTGCAGGATCTCAAAGCTCCGCCTTTACCAAAACGCTTAACAGACGGACAGATTGCAGAATTTGCTCAAAGCCGGCCAAAGGCGAAACACGCAGCCTGATATCCTTTCTGACGGGGGTTACTGCCTGGTAACCCTTCCGTCATCAAATACAGTAAACTCATAAAATAGCAGAAGAAACCGGCTACTCGTCGAATTCTTGTACACAATAGCAGACTGAACCCTTAGGCTAAAAATTCGTCAACCCCGGGGAGTGTGCTTATGAGAGCTGTTTCAATTTCATCACCTGTAAAGCTGCGTCGTGCGGCTATGCTATGGGCTTTCAGCGGCGCCTGGATAAGTGTTCAGGCAGAGCCGTTACAAAGTGAAACTACGACGACAATTCCCGTTGTCAGTCACTCAAATAATGTTTCTCCCAGTTATGCTATTCCTCAATTTGCAGTGGATCCCGCCTGGCCGGCGTTACCGGAAACCTGGTTAACGGGACAGGTGCCGGGGCTGGCTGTAGACAAACGTGATAACACCGTTTGGGTATTGCACCGCCCGGCATCTATTCCAAATCTGTCACTGGGTCTGACAAATGGTTCTGCCAGTTGTTGTGAGCCGGCACCTTTCGTCATGCAGTTTTCTGTTGAAGGTAAGTTACTTAATTCATGGGGAGGGCCGGAAGGCGACCGTCCTTGGCCTGAGAATGTGCATGGTTTATATGTCGATGCTGAGGGCAAAGTGTGGATAGGCGGCAATGGGAAAGGCGATCATCAAATTTTCAGCTATACCCGCGACGGTGAATTTGTAAAGGCGTTCGGGGAAGCAGGAAAAACGGATGGTAATACGTCTGAACACTATCTTGGCAACCCGGCAGACATTGTGGTTGATGACACGGATGTGATGATTGCTGATGGTTATATTAACAAGCGTGTAGTCAGGCTAGGTAAACAGGAACTGGACTTTGAACAGGCCTGGGGGGCATGGGGTAACGCGCCCGGCGGCGGTACCCGTGAAGGAAGTTTTGATACTTCTCAGGCAGCATCCGGAAACGGAGATTTGTCCACGGGGGCTGAGCATTTTGGTGACATTGTCCACTGTGTAGATAAGTCTCAGGACGGCAGAATTTATGTGTGCGACCGGCGAAACAACCGACTTCAGATCTTCAGAAAAAATGATGAAGGACAGGTTCTGTTCGAAAAAAATCTGGAAATTGCCGCTGAAACAGGCGGTCTGGGCACCGCCACAGCTGTCGCTTTCTCTCCCGACAATAAGTATCTCTACGTGGCAGATATGATGAACGGGCGTATCTGGATCCTCTGGCACGACACCTACGAGGTATTGGGAAGTATTGGCAGGAACGGTCGTTATGCCGGTGAGTTTACCTGGTTACACAGCATTGAGACGGATAAGGACGGTAATCTGTATACGTCCGAAGTGTATACCGGACAGCGGGTGCAGAAGTTTGTTCTGACAGGGTTCAGTAAGCCAGATGCGTAAATAATGGTAACGGACAAAGCGTGTTGCCGGCTTTGTCCGTTATTAATGGCAAAAAGAGAATGTTACTCTTCAAACGTGACCGAAAATGTCACCGGGACAGCCAGTGTGATGCTGCTTAACTTGGCGACATCCTGAAGTGCCTGAATACCGCCTTCCAGTTTAAAAGAAGAAGCGTTAATCACAGTCGGGGCTGTGGTAGATACCGTTAACTTGTCATTGGCCAGCTTGCTGACAATCACCTGAAAGGTAGCCGGCGCTTTTACGCCGTGTAAATCCAGTTCACCGGTTACAGAGCCCGTCGTGCTGCTTCCTTTTTTCAGCTTCATCAGTTCAGCAGGAACATCTGCAGTGAAGGTGGCATTAGCAAAGTTCGTGGTATCAAACAGCATTTCCTGCATGCGGGTATCACGCAATTCAATACTGGTGTTCACACTGGTCAGCGGAACGGTAACAGATAACTGACCACCATCGCTGAGTGTGCCGGATAATTCATCGAAGCTGTGAACTTCCGTTATCTGGGCATTCTTGGTAGATAAAAAATGCAGGCTGGACGTATCGCTGTCTAACGTCCATGCCGCTGAGGCCGGTAAAGCAATACACGCCGATAATGCCAGTAACGTTCGTTTCATCATTCCTTCGCTCCTTTTTCATATTGGACAATGTCTTGCCAGGGGACCCGTTGATCACCAAGCACCACAAAGTCCGGGTTTTCCAGTGTATGACGCTGGTTATAAGTCAGTGGCTCAAAGTTTGCCGCCAGGATGCTGCCACCGGCTTCCGACACGATGCATTGCGATGCACCTGTATCCCATTCGCCGGTAATGCCTATACGCATGAATACATCAGCTTTGCCTTCGGCAATAAAGCATGATTTCAACGAGCAGCTACCCAAAGGTAACGTTTGATAAACCCGTTTCGCACACATGCGGGAAAACACTTTGTCCCGTGACTGACGGCGGCTGATGGCAATCATCACTACACTTTCATGGGGATCATCCAGCTTCCTGACGTGGATCTGTTTGTGCTCATCCGGACTTTCCTTGAATGCGCCGGCATCTTTGCTGGCATAATAAAGCGACTGTCCGGGAGGCCAGAATATGACACCTATAGTAGGTTCATTGTTCTCGATAAGGGCAATATTCACGGCGAAGTCACCGCTCCGGGCGATAAACTCCTGCGTGCCGTCAATGGGATCGATAAGCCAGTAACGCTGCCATGTTTCGCGCTCAGCGAGGCTGGCGTGTTTGTTTTCTTCAGACAGGATCGGAATGTCAGGGGTAGCTTCAATCAGGCGCTTGTTGATGATGTCGTTGGCGAGGTAGTCGGCACTGGTTACCGGTGACTCATCATCTTTGGTGTAGGCGTCGAAATCGCCTTTGTCGTAAACTTTAAGTACCGCTTCGCCGGCTTCAACGGCAATACGTTTGGCTATCTCCAGTAAGGAGGCGCGGGTGTCGTCTGGCATAATGTTATTGCTCCTTTAACCACTTCTGAGCTAAGAACAAGGCGGCGACGCAGCGGGCTTCTTTGAAATCTTCCCGGCCGAGAAGTTCATCTGCCTGGCTGAGAGGCCAGTTGACCACCTCCAGCGGCTCCGGTTCATCACCTTCAAGTGTTTGCGGATATAAATCCCTGGCGAGAACAATGGTCATTTCTGCATTGAAAAATGTAGGGGCCATGCTGACGGTATGAATTACGTTCAGGTCGCGGGCGGCGTAACCTGCTTCTTCCTGGAGCTCACGGTTTGCTGCCTCAACGGGGGTTTCACCCGGATCAATAAGACCCTTCGGAAAACCCAGCTCGTAGGTATGTGTGCCCGCAGCATATTCGCGGATAAGCACCATAGTATTGTCATCTAACATCGGCACAATCATCACAGCGCCACGGCCGCTACCAGCCATGCGCTCGAACTGACGCTCGGCACCGTTTGAGAAAGTAAGATCCAGCCTTTCGACTTTAAATAAACGACTGCGGGCAACAATTTCCCGGTGTTTGATTTGCGGCAATGTTTTGGCGGGATCGATTTTACTCATGTTTATCCGTTACAACTTTCGTTATGATGACAACCAATGCTTAAGCTTAATGTATTTGAAGGAAAATCGCTTGCCATTTCTACCCTGGAGTGAAATCGACACAGTTCTGCTCGACATGGACGGAACCTTACTGGATTTACACTTCGATAATCACTTTTGGATCGAACATTTACCAAAGAAAATCGCTGAACGGAGCGGAAAGCCCGTTGAAGAGTGCAAAGCCACAATGATGGCGCATTATCAGCGTGTCATGGGGCAGATCCAATGGTATTGTCTGGATTACTGGGCTGAGCAGTTAAACATGGACATTATGGCTGCCAAACGGGAAGTTGAGCACTTAATTTCCATGCGCGATGATACACTGCCTTTCCTTGATGCCCTTCATGAAACCGGCCGGAATGTGGTGCTGGTAACCAATGCTCATCCGGACAGTCTTTCATTGAAGGTGGAACATACGCGGCTGGATGCTCACATTGATACGTTGATCAGTACCCATGAGTTTGGTGTGACGAAGGAGTCTCAGAATTTATGGAAGCAGCTTCAGGCCAGATTACAGTTTGATCCCGCCCGCACATTATTTGTCGATGACAGCATCACTATTTTGCAGGCGGCGAAAAAGTTCGGGATCAGCCACCTGCTGGCCGTGAGTAATCCCGACAGTCAGCAACCTGTTCGTGACATTGAAGCATTCCCAGCCGTAACCGATTACCGCACCTTGCTGGACGAAATTCGCCAGTTTCCGGTGGAGAAATAACATGACGGTTTGCATTGTGGGTTCGAAAAATCCGGTAAAACTGAATGCAGCCCGTAATGCGTTGAGTTTATCCCTGCAATTGCCTGCCCTTGAAGCTATTGGCGTGAATGTGCCAAGTGGTGTGCCGGACCAGCCCATAAATACTGCGCAAACCCGCGACGGTGCTGTAAACAGGGTCAAAGCCTGTCTCGCTGAAGCGGACGAGCGGTCAAAAGCGCAGGACTGGTTCATCGCCATTGAAGGCGGTGTCGATATGTTTGACGACGGCCCGGCCACGTTTGCTTTTGTTGCCATTTATCATCAGGGCATCTGGTCTGTGGGACGCAGTGCAAACCTGCCTTTGCCTCCGTCAGTCTTCACTGCACTAGAGGCCGGTGAAGAATTGGGCCCGTTGATGGATAAGCTGTTTGATACGGACAACATTAAACAGAAAGGCGGGGCAATCGGTCTGCTCACCAACCACCTCGCCACCCGCCAGAGTGTTTACGAACTTGCTATCACACTGGCCATGGCGAAGTTCAATTACCCAGATTTGTTTTCTGCGTAATAAACCGCTGGAAAGTTTACTTAAACGGATGTGAAAAAAATTCCTTATCTGATAATTGCTTATCACTTGCCTTTGATGATGATTGCCTCTCCCTAAACGCTAACTGGCTGAAAATAAATCAATTTAATAATTTAATCTTTCCCTGGCCTCACCTTTGCACCGCCTTCTGTCCATGTTGAAAACAGGAGACAGAGCATGTCTGATAAAGTACAAACGATTAATCCTGCAACAGAAGAAACCGTTGCCGAATATACGCTGATGTCCGAAGCGGACGCGAATCAAGCCGTTGATAATGCCCATGAAGCCTTTCTGTCATGGAAGAAGACCAGTTTCGACGAGCGGGCTAAATTGATGAATAACCTCGCTGATCAGATTGAGAATAACGCGGACACCATTCTTGATTTGATGACCAAAGAAATGGGTAAGGTGACTGAACACGGTAAGCAGGAAATTGCGCTCTGTGCTTCTATTTGTCGCTACACCGCTGAAAACGGCGAAAAGGTGCTGGAAGATGAAAACCGGGTATATGACGGTGGCAGCGCCATTATTACCTATCAGCCGATTGGCGTTATTCTGGGTATTCAGCCCTGGAACTTCCCCCTTTATCAGGTCATCCGTTACAGCGCAGCCAATGTGATGGCGGGCAATACAACGGTGATGAAGCATGCCGCCAATGTGTTTGGCATGGCAGAGTTTATTGAGAAACTGTATCTGGACGCCGGTTTTCCGGAAAATGTGTACCAGTCATTACTGATTGACGGCAAAACTGCCAGCAAGCTCATTGAGCACGATAAGGTGCGCGGCGTGACTTTCACTGGCAGCGATAACGTAGGTAAAACTGTTGCAGAAACCGCAGCCGGTCTGTCGAAAAAAACCGTGCTGGAACTGGGTAGTAACGATGCCTTTGTGGTGTTATCTGATGCTGATATCGATACCGCGGTGGAAGCCTGTGTTCAGGGGCGAATCGTTAATAACGGCGAGACGTGTGTGGCGGCTAAGCGTTTTATCATTGTCGACAGTGTTTATGACGATTTCCGTGAGAAATTCGTCGCTGCATTTAAAGCGTTGAAAGTGGGCGACCCCACCGATCCTGAAACCGATCTTGGCCCAATGGCCCGTGAAGATTTGCGTGACAAGTTGCACGAGCAGGTTGAGGAGTCAGTGAAAAACGGTGCCACGGTCACATTAGGCGGCGAAATCCCTGACTCCACGGGTTGGTTCTATCCCGTCACTATTCTGGAAAATATCAAACCGGGCATGCCAGCGTATGATGATGAACTGTTTGGCCCTGTGGCATCATTTATCCGTGCGAAAAACGATGCGGATGCCATGCGCATTGCCAATGACTCCCGTTACGGCCTGGGCGGCGGTATCTTCACCACGGATAAAGAGAAAGCTATCCGGTTGGCCCGTGAAGAGTTCGATACGGGTATGGTGAACATTAATGGTTATTCACTGGCACAGCCTAACCTGCCATTTGGCGGTGTGAAAGACAGCGGTTACGGCCGTGAACACGGCGGATTCGGTATGCGTGAATTCGTTAACGAAAAAACGATATTCATCGCTGAATAGACCAGTTTGACGGCCAAAAATCAGGCCTGAATATGAATTAGCCCCGGAGTCATGTGACGTCCGGGGCCTTGCTTTTTAAACAGCTTAAAGCTGAATTTCAGTATACCCGTCAGGACCGGGCGCGCCGAAAATGGCTGCGGCCTGATGCACTTCTTCAGGTAATGACGGGTCGGGTTTAAACTTGCCTTTAATTGAGAAGTTTGAAAAACCCTGTTCCAGGATCGCATCCAGAGAGAGACCCAGCATGTTGGGCTCTTTAACGGTAATACCGATACCTTTCCCTACGCAGCGTAGCTGTGCGGAATAGTTACCAAAGTCGATGGGGCCTCGGGTGCCGGCTACAGTGGCATTCAGCCAGTCGCCGAAGCCTGTGAGTTCATTGCAGTCGGGGCCGAACGATAAGGCTTCGACTCTGGCTCTGAACCGGCCGCCGGCGTTAACCGGCAGTGGCAGTTGCACTTCCGCTAACACACGGTCTACCGGCAGAAACAGCAAAAAGTCGTCCGACTCCACGGTTTCAGGATTCAGCAGGCTGGTGCGCAGTTCGCCTTTAAACGACACTTCGTCGGAATCACGTAAATTGCCGCCTTTAATATCGGCGTGCACGCTGCCAATCAGCATGGGTAAGCCCGCAATATCCCATTCCACGTTGGTTACCGGAATGCCTTCTACAACCACCGCCTGCGCTTTACCGTGCCAGACAGTACCGCTGACACCATAAATCTTTACGCCTTTAGGGAGTGTCTGACTCTGTATAAGGTGGACGGCGGGCATGTAAGCCACCACAAAGAAAAGAAACACAAAAACAGCGGCGAGGGTCCAGAGTATTTTCGATTTCATTATTTACCCAATTGCAGTCGACGAATGCGGATCATGCCGGGGGCGTTCCCTTCGGCCAGATCTGCCTGAAGAATGAGGATCCCCATTTCTTCCATGGTCTGCAGCCATGCCAGCACATCATTGAACGGCGCTTCATCCACCGTCACCTGAATCTGTTCGTCCTGGGGCTGCATACGGGCTATGGCGATTTTAAAACGGGCCGAGGTAGTATTGACCGCCTGTGGCAGTGAGCCATTGAAGGTTTTAATCCCGCCGCTGCGACGAAGTTGTTGTGCACGGTTTGCATTCTCCTGCACCCACAGCAGCAACTCCTGCTGGTTATCAAGACGGGCTTTCTCCTGCGCTAATCCGTCAGATAAGGGTTGCCAGATCAGCCAGTAGAACATTGCGATAATCATGACCACACCGGTAATGATCACCAGGCGCTGCTCACGCTCACTCAATGCACGGTATTTATCCATTAACTTCATGATCAACCCCGTATCGCGACTGTACCGATGACCATATCATCGCGGTTATTAATTGCACCCTGCTCTATTTCGAATCCGGCGGTCTCAGCCTGCCTGCGGAACTGCTCCAGCGACTCAAAATTTCTGCCCTGTGCCTGCATACGGATTTCCGTTCTTGAGGCATCAAAACGCAACGTTTGCGGTTTGATTTGTGATGAGGAGAACGCATTAGTGAGCTGATCCATCATCACCAGCATGGAAGCGCCACCGCCTCCCTGTTCCATTGATGCCATTTCACTGCGGATCTTCAGCCTGAGATCCCGGTAAGGACCCAGCCCGGGAAATCCGGCCTTAACAACCTGATCGATTTGTGCACTCAGGCGGGCATTTTCCTGCTTGAGCTGATAAATACTCACGCCTTTGTCAATGAGGCTGGTGGTAAGAGCGACAACCGCCAGTACTGCGGCGACCCGCCACTGATGCCACTGACCGGCCTTTTTACGTTTAATGCGGTAATCGCCCTGAAACAGATTAAAGTCTGTCTTAACGGCTTCCGTTGCCAGTATGTGCATGGGCAATTCCAGCTCTGTTTGCTGGATATCTGCATTTGGTACTGAGACTAAATCGATGTCGGAATAGTTTTTCACCGGCACCAGGGTATCTGAACGACGTAACTGGCTTGCGAACGCCGGAAGCAACCAGCTCAGTTCCCCCTGCATCCCCTGCCATTCGTCTTCACGGACCAGCAATGCATCACCGATAGTCAGTACGCTCCAGGCACCCGGCGTATGGGGTACAGCCAGAACATCAGGAATGAGTTTGTCGCAAAATAACCCTGCGTCACTCAGCCATTGTTGCCATTCATCCATTTTCTCACGGCTGACAACAGCAACTGCCTGCTGGTCACCTTTTTTCGGACCCATGGCAAAAAACTGTTTGTGGATATCCTGTGCCAGCTCATCTTCCAGCATGAAAGGGATTGCGGTGAGTACTTTACGGCTGGCGCGGGGAGGAAGTGTCACCCAACGCAATAACACGTCACTGGCAGGTGCCAGAGCAATAACGGCACGTTGGCCTGCGCGTTCCTTCAGGGTGGTAAGTTGCGAGGCATCAGGTAATTCGCCGGACGCAATGATCTCCTGTTCACCGCCCGACCATACCAGCCACTGCACCGGATCTTCATGCCGGGAGCCCAGCCTGACCAGTAATTGTTCCATTACTTTACTCCTCCAAATTCACGTCGGATAACGCTTACGTTCTCTCCACCCTGAGCTTTAAACAGCGTACTGAGCGAAAAAGTGGCTTTATTGTAGCTGGTCTTCGTATGCAAAATAAAATATCCGGTGGTCACGGTGAACCAGCTCCGCTGTTCATCACTTAAATCCAGTGCCGCCAGCACGGGCTCACCCAGAAAACTGTCAACGTCGGCCCAGCCATCCTGTGGCCGGCTGCTGATAAGGCTGGTGGCCTGAGACATATCCAGTCCGGTGAGTCCCGCCAGAATAGCCGCCCGCTCTTCTGTGAGCGTATTCACATTGATAGCCAGAGCGGTATCTTCCGGCAGCACGCACACAAGAGGCAGAATAGCATTTAACCACACCGGGCTGACACCGTTTATAAGCCTCAGCTCCGATTGATTGGTCATTAAGCTGTTGGCAGCCAGATAAGGATGCTCACGACTTTCATATTCACTGTCTTCAGCACCGTAGGTACGCATGCGTGAATCGCTGTCGAGCCAGTCAGCCAGACTGTCGCGGACAGTTTCTGCGGTGTAATTGTCGATGTTATCTCCGGTGGCCTCGAGCATACGACCGAAAGCTTCCATGACTTCAGTTGTTTGCGTCGCACTGCTCTGATTGTTGTTATCGTCACTTTCACCCAGCGCATTCAGGTTGAAGCAGCTTTGGGCGTCCTCCAGCTGCGCCTCAATGCCGCCATTGTCGAGCGGATAAGCAAATTTTTGCGACCAGGGCTGGGTAATGACAATTTTATCGCCGGTTTCATCAAAAATGGTTTTAATCGACTTGCGGGCAAAGGCTTCTGCTCCCATGGCATACCAGTAAGCCTGATTGTTATCTTTTAAGTTAGCAGCCCGCTGAATTTGTATTTGCAGGCGGGAGCCCATGTCTGTAGCTATAACCACGACGATAGCGACAATCATAAATACGATGATAAGTGCTACGCCACGCTGCTTTTGAAGCCCCTTCATAAGCTGGCTCCGCTGAGGGTAAATTCACGGCGGATGCGGCCAAAATCATCGCTGACAAATTCAAACGCGATGGCTTTGGGCAGGGTGGCTCCGACAAAACTCTCACGCCAGTTCAGTTCGTCGTTGTCTGACAGGGAGTTTTCTTCTTCATCAATATCGGCAATAAATTCAATTTTAAATTCGCTGATATCTTCCAGCAGCACGCGCACTTTCGGCTCTGTGCCCACTACATTATCCACGTAATTGGTGTACAGCCGTTCCAGTTTGCCGTCTCTTACACGGTAGGCCACGGCCTGCAGAGTGCTTCGCGGCAACATCATTTGCGGGTTTTGCCAGCCGCTGCGCACAAAAGCGAGGCCGTCATTATCGCTTTCATCTGACTCACCGCCACGCATAACAATGGTGTTTGCCTGACCGTCGGTGCGTACTGCCCGCGGCACAGCCTGCTGCATATCCCGCTCGATGGTGGTGACAGCGCGTTGCAGGCGCTGAAACTTTTCGAACCGGGCAGAAGACAGTTCATCGCTGTCGATAACCGTGGTCAGCACTGCCGTAGACGCCACGCCGATAAAGGCAAAGATAGCGATGGCAATGAGTATTTCAACCAGCGTGAATCCCCGTTGCATCATGGTGTCCCGTTATCATCGTCTGAGGCGCTGCTGGTTCCGCTGGTTCCGTTGGCGCGGGAGTTTGATGATCCGGCTGTTGCTGCAATTTCAGCAGGTTTTGCCACAAAGGTGGTCACCGAGGTTTCAAAAAATTCGTATTGATCGTCCAGCCCGACGGTGACTTCAACGGCACGTAAATCGTTATCAGTGGTTTTGGTAACTTTCTGCTGCCAGTACCAGGTACGATCCGCCATATCCATGGTGCCTTTAGCGTTATTCGCAGGCGGCCATTTGCCGGTGAGTTTCATTTCATTTAAGCGGTTATTGGCCACCCAGGTAGCAAAAGTGGTTTCTTCCACTCTGCTCACGCTGCTCAGATGTTCCGCTGCTGATTTCATTACCGCAGTACCGGCCAGTGCAAAAATCACCAGCGCCGCCATAACTTCAAACAGGGTCATACCCCGTTGTTTTACCGGTGTAATCATTCTGGTGGCTGCTCCAGCGGACCATTAAGCGTAAGCGGCGGCACATCCTGATTTAATAACTGAAAATACGCCGGTGCGTCGGTGCTGAATGAGGGTTCATAGCTGAACACCAGGGTAAACGGCGTGACTTCACCACTGGACATAATCAGAACCTGCGGAGGCGGCAACTTTTTATCTTCCTCGTTTCCGATTTCCACACCGGCGTCATCCAGTGAGAAATTTTCATCGAATACTTCACGGTCGAATAACTGATCTTCTGTATCCCAGGGAAGATCGTCCAGGTTCAGTGCAAAGGTGAAAGGTTCCGCGAGGGTATGAGGCGCGTACAGCTTCTCATCATCGATTTTTTGCCATTCGTCTTCGTCGTTCAGAAACACAAAATAGTATTCATGATCCGCCTGCCCGATGCGTAATCCCAACTGGCGCTGGTTCAGTACTGCATAGTCGCTGGCCATATCAACCAGCACTTGCAGGCGCTGAGCTTCTTTTTTTAATTGATCAGACTGACTGACAGTAAAAACATTGAATACCACATAAGTGGCAGCCAGCCCCATTAATGCCATTACCAGCATCAGTTCGAGTAACGTAAACCCGCACTGCAAATGCCGCTGTAATGTATGCCGGGGCTGTTTCATGCACGTAGTCGTTACAGGTATTCGTTTACGTTCCATGTACCGATGTCATCATCTGTACCCGGTTCGCCGTCAGGACCGTTAGAGTAAATGTCGTAGTCGCCCATTTCGCCCGGGCTCATGAACTGGTAAGGATTGCCCCAGGGATCTTCCGGCAGGCGCTGAATGATGCCGCCTTTGGGATAGTTTTTCGGAATGGGTTCGATAGTCGGAGCCTGAACCAGTGCTTCAAGGCCCTGTTCCGTGGTCGGGAAGCGGTTTGCCTGCATTTTATACATGGCAATAGCACCTTCAAGCTGCTGAATGTCTACCGCTGCTTTTTTCTTCTGAGCGATTTCCTGATTGCCGATAACGTTGGGTAATACCATTGAAGCGATGATGCCGATGATCACCAGTACGATCATGACTTCAATCAGGGTAAAACCGGCATGTCTTCTCATTTTTCTCATTAGATATTCACCATTTTGTTCATAGCTAAAATCGGTTGCAGGATGGCCATTACAATGAACAGCACCACAAGAGCCATCACCACAATCAACATAGGTTCAAAAATTTTCAGGGAAATACTGACCTGTGTCTCAAATTCCCGTTCCTGGTTATCCGCAGCGCGGCCCAGCATTTGTTGTAATTCACCGGATTTCTCGCCGGATGCAATCATGTGCATCATCATCGGAGGAAACATCCTGGTGTTATCCAGCGCTGCCCGTAAGCTGCTGCCTTCTTTTACATTGACCGCCGCTTCGTTTATTTGATTCTTGATATGCTGATTTTGCAGCACATCCGCTGAAATGCGCATGGCTTCAAGCAGCGGAACCGCACTGGATGTCAAAATACTCAATGTGCGGGCAAACCTCGCGGTATTCAGGCTTTTACTGACTTTTCCGACCACGGGTAAGCGTAATATTAACTGATGATATTTCAACTTCATGGCAGGCTGTTGCACAAGCCGGTTACCTGCGGCAATCAGAATGAAAATCAGCAGTAAAACAATCAGACCGTAACTCTGCATCCATTCACTCAAATCGATAAGAAACTGAGTGATGGCCGGCAGCTCCTGCCCCATGTTTGTAAAGTTACCCACAATTTTAGGCACGACTATGGTCAGCAGCAGTGAAATAACACCAATGGCAAACACCAGCATAATGGACGGGTACACCAGCGCCTGGGTTATCTGACTACGGGTTTGCTGTCTTCGTTCCGTGTAATCGGCAAGACGGTTTAATACTACGTCAAGGTGACCGGATTTTTCACCGGCTGCCACCATAGCGCGGTAGAGTTCGTCGAACACCCCGGGGAACTGGTTCATGGCATCTGCAAGACCATGACCTTCCACTACTTTACTACGAACTGCCATCATCATATTTTTATGACGGGGTTTTTCACTTTGTTCCGCCACCGCCAGTAACGCTTCTTCGATAGGCAGGGCAGATTCAATGAGGGTAGAGAGCTGACGGGTGATCAACGACAGATCCGCGGCTGAAATACGCGGACGGAACAGAGAAAAGCCCTGTGATTTCCCGCCGGATTTTTCCGCTACCAGTTCAACTTCTAAGGGGATAAGCCCTTTTTCACGCAATTGCTGACGTACCTGTCTGGCATTATCGCCTTCAAGTACGCCCTGTTTATTGCGACCACTGGCGTTTACCGCTTTGTATGAAAACGCTGCCATGGATTAGTCCTCGCGGGTCACGCGCAACACTTCTTCCAGCGACGTTTTACCGGCCAGCACTTTATGGCAGCCGTCTTCGCGAATACTGGGGGTGGTCTGGCGAATGTATTTTTCGATAGCCTGCTCACCTTTACCATCGTGCATCATGCCGCGGATGGGTTCATCAACCAGCAGCAGTTCGTGAATACCTGTCCGGCCGCGATAACCGGTTTGATTACAGGCGGCACAGCCTTTGGGCTGATAAATGGTCGGCAGTGGCTCACCGGCGGGCAGATTCAGTAATTCCGCCTGCTGTTCGTTTGGCTTTACCGGAATACGGCATTCAGGACACAATGTTCTGACCAGGCGCTGGGAAAGCACGGCAAGCAAACTGGAAGACATCAGAAACGGTTCGATGCCCATGTCTTCAAGACGGGTAATGGCACCGGCAGCGGTATTGGTGTGCAGTGTTGAAAGTACTAAGTGACCGGTTAAACTGGCCTGAACCGCAATTTGCGCGGTTTCAATATCACGGATTTCACCCACCATCACCACGTCCGGATCCTGACGCAGGATCGCACGCAGGCCGCGGGCGAAAGTCATATCTACTCGGGGATTTACCTGAGTTTGGCCGATGCCGGGTAAATCAAATTCGATAGGATCTTCAACAGTGAGGATGTTGCGGTCTTTCGAGTTGATTTCCGTTAAGCCCGCATACAAGGTAGTACTTTTACCGGAACCGGTAGGACCGGTAACCAGGATAATGCCGTGAGGCTTACGGATTAACGATGAAAAGATATCGCGGTTGCGTTTGGTCATGCCCAAATCTTCAAGATTCAGGCGGGCATTGTTTTTATCTAATAAACGCAGTACGACCCGTTCACCGTGATTGGACGGCATGGTCGATACACGCACGTCGACAGCACGGCCGGCTATTCGAAGGGTTATACGGCCATCCTGAGGGACGCGCTTTTCGGCGATATCCAGCTTGGCCATAACTTTAATACGGGAAACCAGCATGGAAGACAGCTTGCGGTTGGGACGTAAAATTTCCCGCAATACCCCGTCAACGCGAAAACGCACTATGAGCTGGTTCTCGAAGGTTTCGATGTGAATATCCGAGGCGCCTTCTTTAATAGCTTCACCGAGCATAGCGTTGATCAGTTTAATGATTGGCGCATCGTCTTCACTGTCGAGAAGATCTTCGGTATCCGGTAATTCTTCGGCTAATGAGAACAAGTCGCTCTCATTCCCCAAATCTTCCATCAATTGTTTGGCAGCCGAGGAGTCACGCTGGAATGCCTGTGTCAGCAAGCCTTCGAATTTGTCCTGCTGAATTTCTGTTAAGGTAAACGGCTCACCGAAAAAGCGGCGCACTTCAGCAAATACCGCAAATGGCGTGGCTTCGGTGTAATACAGGGTGGCCGGATCCGTATTTGTCTCCAGCAACACATGATGCCGCTTGGCAAAGCTGAAACTCAGCTGGCGGGGGCCTGCTGCTTCTGCCAGTTCATCATCCGGCAGGCTATCCATAGCTTCTTCCTGTGCTGCGATAGCCTGCTCTAGCGGGTCTTCATTCGCAGCCATGATCAATCGTTATCCTTGTTCTTCTCTTTTTCCAGAATGTAATCTTCAAAAGAGGGAGGCAGCGCCAGCGCATCATCCCATTCCGGCATGGAAGGCTGTTCCTGTGATGGCATCAGCGACACACCTTCAGAGTGGCGCTTCAGTTGCTGGGCACGGATATAGTTGTACTTACGGTGACTGATTTCATTCATACGCACACCGTCACGAACGATGGTAGGCTTTAAGAACACCATCAGATTACGCTTACGCTTGCTGGTAGAGGTAGACTTGAACAGGTGACCTAAAATTGGGATATCACCCAGCAGCGGTACTTTAGACACACTTTCCTGAACATCTTCATCAATCAGGCCGCCCAGTACAATGGTGCCGCCGTCATCAACAATGACCGTGGTTTTGATTTGGCGTTTGTTGATAGAAATGTCTACAGACGTTGCGCCACTGACGCTGGATACTTCCTGCTCGATGGTCAGCTGAACGGCATCACCTTCGTTAATTTGCGGGGTGACTTTCAGCTTGATACCCACTTCCTGACGATCAACGGTCTGGAAAGGATTTGAATTATTATCGCCGGTGGTGGTGCCGGTAATGATAGGCACTTCCTGACCCACGATAAAGAAGGCTTCTTCGTTATCCATGGTAGTCAGGTGAGGCGTTGCCAGTACGTTTGAGTTGGTATCGTTACTGACTGCCTGAACGACGGCTCCCCAGCCGTCTTTGATGATACCGGCAAGCAGGCCATTGGCGCCGCTCAGCAGGCTTGCAAGGGCGGTATAATCGCCTTCTTCGGTGGAATCGATTTGTACCACGTTGCCTTCATCGGTGATGTAGGCTTCTGTGGTGGTGGTGTCTTCTGCCTGTTTCAGCGCCACAGCCAGTGAACCAACCGGTACAACACCATTGTTAAACTGGGTGCCACCGCCTTCTTCAGTAACCCATTGCACACCCAGGGTTGCGCCGTCGCCTTCAAATACTTCAACAATAATGGCTTCAACCTGTACCTGCGCACGGCGTACATCTAACTGGCGGATAACTTCTTCTAAAGAACGCATCATGTCCGGCTCAGCTGTGATAACCACGGCATTGGAGTCTTCATGGGCATCAATGCTGATGTCACGCTTAGCACTGCCACGGCTTTGTGTGTTGCCGCCCTGTGCTTCAGCCTGAATGCTGGCAGATACACCCTGCAGTACTTTTACCAGATCTTCTGCTTTGGCATAGTTCAGGAAGACAACGCGGGTATTGCCGCTTGATTCCAGCTCCTGGTCCATACGCTGGATCAGGTTAACAATGCGGGCACGGGCTTTAGCATCACCGCTGACGATCACTGAGTTTGTACGGTCATCTGCCACAGCGCGGGGCTCTGACTTGCCGGTGTTAGCGGCTTTGCCCTGAGACTTATTGATGCTGTCGACAATACGAACCATCTCTGATGCCGATGCGTAGCGCAGCTTAACAATTTCCACTTCTTCATCACCCGCGCGGTCCACGCGCTCTATGATTTCCACCAGGCGGTTTACCACGGCCGCACGGCCTGTGAGCATCATCACGTTGGACGGATCGTGAGCAACCACGTTGCCGCCACCGGCCTGATCATTAAGTTGGCGAAGGATTGGGGCTAATTCACGCACAGGTACGTTGTAAACGGGTACAACGCGGGTGATCATTTCGTCACCGTCCATTGCCGAACCTTCAACAACCGGAATATTGGAGGTCTTCGCCTCCTTTGAGCGCACGACTTTCAGCACACCGCTGGGCATTTCTACCACAGCGAAGTCGTAGACTTGCAGTACGTTTAAAAAGAACTGGTAGTATTGTTCTTCAGTGAGCATGTCGTATGAACGCACACTGATTTTGCCCCTGACGTTGGGCTCGACAATAATGGTTTTCTTGAGGTTTTTACCAACAATGGAAATGAATTCATTGATGTCGGTATCTTTGAAATTCGGCATGTACTCTGCGGCTGTGGCAGAGACGCACAGCGCGGCAGCACAGATAGCTGCAGTAATCCGGGAGAATAAAGTCCGGCTCTCTTGCCTCATGAGTCTGTCTTCCTGTTTTTATTAGTCATTACCCGCCTCCGGGATTTCCAGGTACAAGGTAATGTACTCACCATCACGTGTCAGCGTCAGCTCTATGGTATCGGCCTGACGAAGTTCACTCATGGCTTCCTTTGATTGCTGGGTATCGGTCAAATCCAATCCGTTGATTTGGATGACAACATCGCCCGCCTGCAGGCCGGCTGATTGAAACAGATCTGGTTTTTTACCCGGTTTGATTTCGTAGCCGACCAGCTGGCCATCACCGATTTTGGGCGTAATAGCGATGAAATCCATGAAATCTGCCGGGCTTTCCCGTAATGATGAGGCAACGTCTTCATCCAGCTCCACCTGATTTTGCGGCGGAGGCGGAATGCGGCGTTTAGGCGCGGGGGCTGCGGCACGGGGTTTGTCATCAGCGCGCGCTGTACGCTGGCGGTTTGCTTCGTCGTAATCCACACCGTCAAGCATCAGGGTTTCACGGCGAATACCGTTTTTAATAATAACGCGGTCGTTCATGACCTGATCGAGTGTGGCGTTAGTCCCTTCTATTTTTTCGCCCAGACCGTATACGTTTTGGGTGCCCCGGTTTTCAATGATCGCCGTGGCTTCTTCTTTGAGCGAACTGACTACCACGCCTGTCAGCGTTAAATTTAGTTTTGTTTCCGGCGCGTCTGTCACCGGCTGTTCGTCTGCGGCCTGTTCTGTCCGGTTGACGGTTCCGAACAGGTTCAACTGTTGTAATCCGGCAACATCGACCCCACTTTGCGCAGAGGTAATGCGTTCAGGCTGTGAAGTTAGTCCGGCTGGTGTGGCAGGCCCGGCTGGTTCGGGTATAATTCGCCAGATGAGTTTTGCAGCAAACGCTAACAGGTACAGGCTCAGCAAAACAACAATTGCGAGATGCACTTGTTTCTGATGCCGGCTGAAGAAAAGTGCCAGTGACTGAGAATTCAATTTGTCGAGTGTCATGCGTTGTCGAAGGTACTGCTTTTTTAATAATAGATTTAGAGCTAGCCGACCCATCATAGCCCGGTCGAGGCGGGGGTCACAACAGTAAAACGAAAGAGTGACAAAAATATTACATGAGCAATCGTAATCAAAGCGATACTGACGTAAATGTCCGCCTGGACAAGTGGCTCTGGGCTGTTCGTCTGTTCAAAACCCGCGGTCTGGCGCGGGAGATGGTGCAGGCCGGTAAAGTGCATTACAACGACCAGCGTGCGAAGCCGGGCAGAAACGTAGAGCCCGGCGCCATGATAAAAGTTCCGGCCGGATGGGACACAAAAGAAATAAAAGTGCTGGGACTGAGTGATAAACGCCTGAGTGCACCGCTCGCAGAAGCGCTTTACGAGGAGACACCGGAAAGTATTGCCCAGCGGGAATCCAATCAGCAGGCCCGCAAATTAAGTGCGTTTCACAGTCCGCGTCCTGACAACAGACCGGACAAAAAACAACGCAGACAGATTATTAAATTTAAGCAGCAGTAAGCTGCTAAGACAGGATAGATTTCATGAGCAACTATGATGAATTACATCGCTATTTGTTGAATGCAGCAAACGTACGCGGCGAGCTGGTCAGGCTGGAAGAAAGTCTGCAATCCATTGTGCACAGCACGGAATATCCGGTGCAAATCCAGCACCTGTTGAGTGAAATGGCAGCGGCAACCTGTTTGCTGACAGCAATTTTAAAATTCAAAGGCGAAATCGGTTTGCAAATTCAGAGTAAAGGGCCGGTGAGCTACGCGGTAATCAACGCCACCCATGAATACAAACTTCGTGGCGTAGCCCGTTGGGATGAAACGCTGACGGTTTTGCCTGAGAGCTTTGGTGAACTGGTAAAAGACGCTGTACTGGTGATTACTATCACGCCGGAAGAAGGTGAACGTTATCAGGGTGTTGTAGGGCTGGACAAGCCAACACTTGCTGAATGTCTGGAAGCCTATTTCACTCAGTCTGAACAACTGGCGACGAAAATCATTCTGATGACTGATTTGCAGGAACCTACCCGCGCCCGTGCTGCGGGTATGCTATTGCAGGTACTGCCCAGTCAGGCTGCCGCTACAGATGTGGCGCAGGATACTGATTTTGAGCATGTGTGCAAGCTGACCGAAACCCTGAAAGAGGATGAAATGTTTGGTCTGCCGGTGAATGATATTCTGTATCGTCTGTACCACCAGGAAGAAGTTGAAGTGTATCCGGCTCACCCGGTTTCATTCTCCTGTTCCTGCTCCAAACAGCGCAGTGCTGACGCACTGAGAAACGTGGACAAACAAGAGCTGCTGCAGATCATTGAAGAGGATGGTGCCATTAAAATGCACTGCCAGTATTGTCATTCTGAATATCTGTTCGACAGCGTGGATGTGGAAGCCATTCACAATGGCCAGTTTGTGGAAACCCGTAAAGATCAGTAAAAGCCCTGCGAAGTACCTGAGTTAGCGCTTCGCAAAAAAACGGAAATACGACAGTGCCTGCCGCTTAAGCCCGGCAGGTCCTGCTTTCAGGCCGCAGCCGCAAAGCCCTGCTTCCGGAAAAGGGCGACCAACGTTTAATTGTGTGTAAACCAAATTTTGTTACCCGTCTTTTGATTTTACAATCAAGTTACAACTCCTCGATATTTTCATAATTTATTGAAAATTAATAGTTATTTTTCATTACAACTTTTTCATGCTTTACTCATTCTGAAAGTTTATTTCTTTAAAACGTCATTCAGATCAAAAAATAATCGCTATTTGTATTTATGATGTTGTCTCTTCCCTTGTTTTATATACAATCGAATTGAAAAGGATTTTTGAAAGTTAAAATGTAAACTTACCAAAGGGCTTACCAAAATGACCGCGGCACCACTTTTAAATTCAGATACAGCAGTAAACGTGCTCACTGATCTCACGTCAGCTGAGTTAATAGAAATTGCACTTAAACGTGGCGAAGGTTGCCTTGCAGACAATGGTGCACTAGTAGTAGAAACCGGACACCGGACAGGTCGTTCTCCTGCGGATCGCTTTATTGTCAAAGAGCCCTCTACGGAATCAGACATTGACTGGGGTAAGGTGAACAAGCCCTTTGATGCAGATAAATTTGATGCATTGTGGGACCGCGTAGACGCTTTTTTAAATACACAGGAACATTTCCTTTCTCATTTACAGGTTGGCTCTGACCCTACACATGCTTTGCCAATAAAAGTACGAACACAAACGGCATGGCAACATATCTTTGCCCGCAACCTGTTTATTCAGCCCGCAACGTGGAATCCGGATAACAAAGAGGCATGGCAGATCCTCAATGTGCCCGGTTTTATCTGCGATCCTGAGCGTGACGGCACCAACAGTGACGGTGTGGTTATTCTGAATTTTGCTGAGAAAAAGGTGCTTATCGCCGGTATGCGTTATGCCGGTGAAATGAAAAAAGCCATGTTCAGTGTACAGAATTTCCTGTTACCGGCAGAAGAAGTGTTACCCATGCACTGCTCAGCCAACGTGGGAGAGCAAGGGGATGTCACCTTATTCTTCGGACTGTCCGGCACCGGCAAAACCACATTGTCTGCCGATCCCAAGCGCTTTCTGATTGGTGATGATGAGCATGGCTGGGCGCCCGGAAGCGTGTTCAACCTGGAAGGTGGTTGTTATGCAAAGTGCATCGATTTATCGCAGAAAAATGAACCGGTCATCTGGGATGCTATCCGTTTCGGTACGATTTTGGAAAATGTGGTACTGGATGAAAAACGCACCCCGGATTATGCCGACGTCAGCCTGACACAGAACTCCCGTGCCGCCTATCCGCTGGATCACATCGAAAAGCGTGTGGCTGAGAACAAGGGCGGTGAGCCCCGCTCTGTTGTGTTCCTCACCTGTGATGTGAGCGGCGTATTACCACCGGTTTCTGTGCTCAGTGAAGAAGCTGCGGCCTATCACTTCTTAAGTGGTTACACAGCAAAAGTCGGCTCGACAGAAATAGGTTCCACTGCTGATATTGAATCGACTTTTTCAACTTGCTTTGGCGCACCGTTTTTCCCGCGTCCTGCCGGCGTGTATGCGGAATTACTGATTAAACGGGTGAAGAGTTTCGGCGCGAAAGTGTTCCTGGTGAATACCGGCTGGACCGGTGGTCCCTACGGTACCGGCAAGCGCTTCGATATACCTGTTACCCGTGCGGTAATCGACGCCATCGTTTCCGGTGAACTGGCCAATGTGGAAACGCGCCATATTGATGGTCTGAATCTGGACGTGCCGGTAGCGGTACCGGGTGTCGACAGTAAATTGCTGGTGCCGGCAGAAACCTGGGCCGACCAGCAGGCTTACCAAACCTATGTTGAAAATCTGGTGCAGGAATTCAAAGCCAATTTCGAAAAATATGATGTCAGTGATGCTATCGTGAAAGCCGGCCCCGGCTTCTGACAGCTTTCTATCCGACGTTAGTCGACTTATTGCCCGCAGTGTGTCTGCGGGCTTTTTTTTGCAATGAAGTTGCTGGCTGGCCCTTACTGCCCGCCGGCCAGTGCGCTTTGAATGGCTTGCGGATCCATGAAGTGGGAATAATTACCGATAGCGTCAGTAACCACCGGATCCTGCATTAACTCGCCCATTGCGACCTGACCAACCAGTTCAAAAGCACGCTGGAGTGCCATGGGATCAGATTCAGAGGCAACTTTAAACTGCGCCGGGCAGTCGCTTGCGAGCAGGCGGGTGACCAGGTCGCCGATTTCCTTATCAGACTCAAGGCGATCTTTTTCCGATACTTCGGCATAGCTTTTTATTTCAGGATGAGCGGCCATGGAAAAGAAAATCCATTTTGCCAGCGATTTTCTTTCTTTGCCGTTTAAGGAATCGATCAGACAACTGCCTAATTCGTTCGACATCGCGGGGGCGGCACTCAGGGCCGACGCGCTGATAATTAAAGCACTGATTAACTTCTTCATATTACACCTTTTCTTCTGTTCCTTGTGTGCAGTGCCAGCCGGGTATCTCCATGCCGGTTACCGCTCGCCTGTATGACGGATGAAAATCGTCATACAGAAGGATTACATAAGATAGCGTGAAATAATATAGGCTAAAGTATCTGTTTTACTGCTGTTTAACGTTCACCCGGATAGCGTGTTTACGATAAAATCTTTTCCGGATTCATCTGCACAATCAACGAGGTCCCGTGCAAAAGTCAGCACCTGCCCAATTTCTGGGGCTAACGCCTATATTGTTTTTCGTTGTCACTATGCTGATTGCCGGCATTATCAGCGACGACATTACCGCTATGCCAGTTCTGGTAGCCCTTTTCCTGGCCGCCGGATATGCCCTGCTGCTGAACCCGAAGGGTCAGAAGCTCACTCTGAATGAGAAGATTGCGCAATTCTGCGAGGGGGCGGGCAACAAGAACATTATTCTGCTGGTGCTGATATTTCTGCTCGCCGGCGCATTCTATTCGCTGACCATCGATATCGGCGCGCGGGATGCCACCGTCAACCTGGCGTTAAGCGTAATACCAACGCCCATGATATTGCCGGGTCTGTTTATCATCTGTTGTTTTATTTCTTTTTCCATGGGGACCTCTACCGGCACTATCACGGCGCTGGCTCCTATCGGGCTCGGACTGGCTGATGGCCTGGGTGTGTCACCGGCATTGCTGGCCGGTGTGGTCGTTGGCGGAGCCATGTTTGGTGACAACTTATCCTTTGTGTCAGACACCACCATCGCGGCGACCCGCAGTCAGGGCGTCAGGCTGACCGACAAATTTAAGGCTAACCTGCTTATCACCCTGCCGGCCTCTGTGATCACCATTATCATTCTGGCATTTGTCAGCGTGGCGGATACCAGTTCGTTACAGCAGGGTGATTACGAACTCATCCGCATTCTGCCCTACATGCTCATTATTGCCTGCGCACTGGCAGGTTTGAATGTGGTACTGGTGCTTGCTATCGGTATCGGATCCGCAGGGGTTATCGGCCTTATCACCGGTAGTTTCGCACCTATGGGGATGTGGCAAAGTATACAAACCGGCCTGGGATGGATGCAGAATCTGTCGGTTATCGCTCTGACAATCGGTGGTATTGTCAGTCTGATGCATGCTTACGGCGGTATTACCTGGCTGATTCAGGTGCTAACCCGGCGTGTGCAAAGTCGTCAGGGGGCAGAGTACAGTATTGCGGCTCTTGTCAGTTTGCTGGATTTATCCACGGCGAATAACACGATTTCTATCGTGGCAGCCGGTCCGATAGCCAGCGATCTGAATAAACAATATGGCGTTGACCCCCGTCGTACAGCCAGTATTCTGGACGTGTTCTCGTGCAGTTTTCAGGGGCTGGTGCCCTATGGTGCGCAAATCCTCACAATCGCCGCTGTAGGCGGGCTATCTCCGCTGTCCGTTTCCATGTATTGTTGGTACCCCATGTTATTGTTTGTGTTTGGTGTACTGGCCATTGCGTTTAATATTCCTAAGTTCGTTACAGAAAACGGTAGCCCTGACGTCTGACGTTAAGGAGTGCCTGTGAGCCGCCGGCCGGTTACCGCGATCATATTTGGCGGATTTTTTCTGTTCGGGATGCTTTTTATTCTCTGGGGCGTTTTGCTGCCGGAGATTGCTGCCGATCTTGAAATGAGTGAAACCGTCAGCGGAGCATTGTTTCTGCTGTTCTCACTGGGCATGATGCTGGGTGCTCTGTTTGGCGGCAAATATGTCAGTAAATTCGACTTTCTTTATCTGCTGGCCTGGTTGTGTGCTGTGGATGCGGTGCTGGTGTTCGGGGTCTCCCTGATGACCGTCTGGCAGGGGATGCTGCTGATGGTGTTTCTCACCGGTGTGGTGAGCTCTGCGGTAATCACCATCGGACACACACTCATAGCCCAGTTGTACGCAGAGAAGCGGTTCGCCATGATGGGCGTGATGGACTTTATGTTCAGCCTCGGTACGTTCGCTGCGTCTTTCTACGTGACCCTGATCTACACCTTTTCTCACGAGTGGCAGAAGCCGCTGCAATTTCTGACTTTCCTTCTGCTTTGCGTGTCGGCCTACACATTCATGATTGCCGGACAGCACAGAAAACTAAGCAAAGGCAAACCGGCAGAAAAGAAATCGTCACTGAAGTACATGGATATGCTCAGGCAGCCTGTGTTTTTGCTGCTGTGTCTGGTGAGTTTCGGCTACGGGGCGGTGGAGTTCGGTAATGCGAACTGGTTTGTCAGTTACGCAAAAAACGATGGGTACGATGGTGAACAGGCCCGCAATCTCCTGGCGTGTTTCACCGCCGGTATGACATTAAGCCGGCTGATTTTTTCCTGGTTCCTGCGCTATTACAGTGTTTACCGGTTAATGATGATTCTGGCTACTATGACCCTTACCGGTGCTTTCGGTATTAAGCTTGCCGCAGGCAGTGTGACTATTGGCAGCTTCAATTTCCTGCTCGGGTTGGGATTAGGCGGTCTCTTTCCTCTGGTACTTTCGGCGGCAATGAATGTGGATCCTTCAAAAGGTCCGGTTTTGTCAGGGATTTCGTTGATTGGGAATGCTATCGGGGTGCAGGTAGCCTCTTTTGCCACCGGATTCTGGGCCAGTTTTCAGGGGCTTCACATCGCCTTCTGGATCATCCCGCTTGCCAGCATATGGCTGTGGAGCACCACCTGGTATTACAGCCGCCAGATTAAGCTGCAGGTATAGCAGTAATGCCTGAATGGAGGCTAGTGAGCGCCGGGTAGCCAGAATTCCGCTACCAGGCCACCTTCAGGGTGATTCCTGAGTGTGATGTTGCCGAAGTGCATATTGATAATTTTACGGGTGATAGCCAGTCCCAGACCTGAGCCCAGACTGCCCCTTGCTTTATCTCCCTGTTTGAACGGCATAAAAGCGTTATCCAGCTCGTTGTCAGGGATGCCCGGGCCGAAGTCGCGGATGCGGCAATACACCCGTTGTTTCGTGCGGTCAAAGAAGGTACTTATCGAAATTTTGTCACCGCCGTAGCGGAAGGCATTTTCTATCAGGTTATCCAGTACCCGTTTGATGGCTACCGTGCGTACCGGCGTATCCGGCAGAGAGGTCAGTTTCAGGGTGATATGATGGCTTTCGTAACGCTCATGCACCCTTACCATATCACCGATAAGCGTATTCAGATTGGCATTTTCCCATTCGCCGGTACGGTCAAAGCGGGCGTATTCAATGAACTGATCGATAATGGCATTCATATCTTCGATGTCTTCATTGATGCCGTCACGCACCCACTCACTTTCTTCCGGCAGCATTTCCGAAGCCAGCCTGATTCGGGTAAGCGGGGTACGTAAATCGTGAGAAATACCGGCAGTCATTAATGTCCGCTCATCCTCCAGCTGCTTTATACCCTGATTCATGCGGTTGAATGCGCGGGTCACTTCCCGCATTTCGCTGCTGCCCTGTTCTTTCAGCGGGGGCGGAAACTGTCCTCTGCCGACCTGCAATGCGGCCTGCTGCAGGGCCTGAAGCGGCCGGTTAAGATGGCGTACAAACCACCAGCCGCCGGTAACACTCAAAATACCGATTACCATCAGATACATGGTGGGGGGCGGTGAAATATGGGCGTCGTTACCGCCTATCAGAGGAATACTGACCCAGATGTTCGGTCGCGTACTGAGAGATATCCACACCCGGTAAGGCTCGCTGCCAACGGCGGTTTCAGCTGTACTGATCCGCACATCTGCTTTGACACCAATTTGGGAAGATACCTGCGAAGACATAAAATTATAGTGGGTGGCATCACGCAGGCCCTGCTGCAGCGCCTGCTCCGTGGTCATAATTTCGACTTTGGTTTGTTTTGCATAGGCCAGCCGTTGCTCAAGAGGCGCGCTCATCAGCCCCTGCGACTGCACGCTTTGTACCTGCGTTGCCAGCAAGCTGCTGATCTGCTGGGTGGTAGGACGCACGAAATAGTAGGTGACTGACAGATAGGACACCACCTGATTGATCAGCAGCAGTACGCCGATCAGCAGTACGGTTTGTCCGAATGCACTTTTAGGAAGCAGCCTCACGCCAGGAACATCATCTTATGCAGCGCCACCATCCGGCACAAACACGTAGCCAAGGCCCCATACTGTCTGAATATAGCGCGGGCTTGCCGGGTCTTTCTCCAGCATGCGGCGCAGACGGGAAACCTGCACGTCGATACTCCGTTCCAGCGCGCTGTAATCACGGCCACGGGCCAGGTTCATCAGTTTGTCTCTGGAAAGCGGTTCTCTGGGGTGGGTGACCAGTGATTTAAGCACGGCAAATTCGCCGCTGGTTAACGACAGCGGCTTGCCTGCGGCTGTCATTTCGCGGGTAGCGAGGTTCAGGCTGTAATCACCGAACTCAACAATCTGCTCGTCTCTGGACGGTGCGCCGGGCGCTTCTGTGGTTTTGCGTCGTAATACGGCTTTAGCACGGGCCAGCAGTTCGCGGGGATTAAACGGCTTGGGCAGGTAGTCATCGGCGCCCATTTCAAGGCCGATAATGCGGTCGACTTCGTCACCCTTGGCTGTCAGCATGATGATGGGCATGTCGTTCTCTGCCTGTCGCATGCGCCGGCAGATAGATAAACCATCTTCACCCGGCAGCATCAGGTCCAGAACCATCAGATGGAAGTTCTCGCGCTCAAGCAGGCGGTCCATTTGCTCTGCATTAGCTGCGCTGCGCACCTGGAAGCCCTGTTCAACAAGATAACGCTCCAGCAGGCTGCGAAGGCGCATATCATCATCGACAACAAGTATTTTGGACGTTTCCTGACCCATGGTTGTTATTCCTGAACAGTGGCTGTGTAACCGGTAATAAAAAGCAGTACGCCGCGCAAAACGGCGGGTACTGTCTTAAGTTACCTTAACTATAACCACTTCAGGTAACGGACAAAAGCACAGAGATGTTGCGAATGTCCGTGGAATGTTACAAATGATGTCAGCCGAGTACCAGGTCCGCCATCAGCAGAACCATGGCAAAACCGAAAGAGTAAGCCAGCAACAACAGCAAGACGAATTTGCCGTACTTAGCGAAGGTCAGACCCTTCACTTTACTCATGGTGACAATCCCCGCCGAAGAGCCGATGATCAGCAGTGAACCCCCTACGCCTACGGCATAGGTAAACGCCATCCACTCTGCGGTAGACATGGATATATCAGCTTTCAGCAGTGCGGCTGTCAGTGGCACGTTATCAATCATTGAAGACAGCACGCCCATGATGAAGTTTGCGCCGGTTGACGGGAAGATGTTGTACACCTCGAGCAATGCACCCAGTGCGTGGATATGGTCCAGCATACCAACCAGCAACAATACACCGAGGAAAAACAGCAGGGTGTCGAACTCAATGAGGCGGATGTAGTCCAGGATCGGATCATGATACTTCTCTTCACCCATGAAGGTCGCGACCAGGAACATGACAGCCATACCGGCCAGGAAACACAGCATCGGCGGAATGGCAAACAGCACGTTGGCAACCAGAGTCAGTATGATGGTGGATAAGAATATACCGGCAATGACATAGTCAACGGAACGCATATCATGACGGGTTTTCTTTATCTTTACGGTGCCGTTCATACCAATACTCAGCATCATTGCCAGGAATAGTACGGCGGAAAGGGACGGAATGATGAGCAGCAGCAACTGCGTGATAGTAACCTTGCCGTCGAGGAAAATCATCAGAGTGGTTACATCGCCGGTGATGAGTGACACGCCGCCGGAGTTCACCGCGAATACCACCAGTACCGCAAAGCGCATGGTCTGGTTAAACGGTAATCCCAGTGACAGTACCATGGCTATGGACACCAGAGTGGCGGTGATGTTGTCTGCCAGAGAAGAGAAACAGAAACTGAAGATGGCGGTGAAGAAGATAAGCTTTCGCAGCGTAATTTTGGCTGGCATGATGATATTGAGCATATTCTCAATCATGCCTTTACGGTTAAGGTAAGCAACAAAGGTCATGGCAGCAACGAGGAACAGCCACAGGGTGGAGATTTCGCTGATGTTTTCAGTAAGGTGTTCGTTGAGCTCTTCTAAACCGGGCCCGCGGTTAGCGTTTATAAAAAGAAGGATCCAGGCAAGTGTTCCGAGAAAAAGCGTCGTTTTGGCTTTGTTTACGTGAATGACTTCTTCGAAAACGACGCCAAGTAACGCCAGTACAGCTATGCCGATGAGTACATAATCCAGCATGGTTTTTACCCCCAAATTGTAAGGGGTAAATTATACGTTTTCAGGGCCCGCGGCTGAACGCCCGGTGCGTTGTAAACCGCGGAAAATCAGTTATATCCGTTATGCATTTGAATGATGAAAACACAATGAAAACGGGCTGTTAACGGCTATGTACGAATTGCTTACTGCTCGCTCACCCAATCCATCTGACTGCCTGCCCGTCGCTTCTGATCAAGAATATCTTCAATCAGCGGTGTGAGGATTAATTCCATCGCCAGACCCATTTTTCCACCCGGTACCACCAGGGTGTTAATGCGGGACATAAAGGCGCCGTCGATCATTTGCAGCAGATACGGATAATCAACGTTTTTCATTTCACGGCGGAATCGTACGACGACAAAACTTTCATCCTGGGTAGGGATCTCTCTGGCACTGAACGGATTAGAAGTGTCGACAGTGGGAACACGCTGGAAATTAACGTGAGTGCGGGAAAACTGCGGTGTGATGTACTGAAAATAATCGTCCAGTCCGCGCACAATACTGCTCATCACCGCTTCACGGGAATGTCCCCGGTCAGTGGTATCGCGGACAATTTTCTGGATCCACTCCAAATTTACAATCGGTACCATGCCTACCAGCAAATCCACATGGCTCGCCACGTCATTTTCTTCGGTGGCAACACCACCGTGCAGACCTTCATAGAACAGTAAGTCAGTGTTTTCCGGCAGCGCCTGCCAGGGCGTGAATGTGCCCGGCATCTGGTTAAAGGGTACTGCTTCATCGAAGGTGTGCAGATACTGGCGGAATTGGCCGGTGCCGGTTTGTCCGTATTCTTTAAACAGGGTTTCGAGTAACTCAAAATCGTTGGCGCGGGGGCCGAAGTAACTGATATGGCGGCCCTGTTCCTGCGCTTTGCGGATCTCCACCTCCATTTCCGGACGGGTAAAACGATGGAAGCTGTCACCGCCAACCACTGCCGCATTGACATTCAGGTTACGGAAGATGTGCGTGATCGCATTTGTCGTTGTTGTGGTGCCTGCGCCGGAAGAACCGGTGATGGCAATAATCGGATGTTTAGCTGACATAATCACAGAATAGGAATACCGGACTTCTGTTATAAGCTGGCAGCACGGAAGAATCAAGGGGAACTATGTTGCAGAATAAGTCCGCAACGGGTTCGAAATTCACCTGATTTATAGTGCCCGGCCATTGCCGGGCGTGCTTTGTACGCCGTTAACCGGGAGGATTCAGATGCCGGTTTTTCAGTTTCTCCAAACTGATTTTATCTTTCAGACTCATGATCACTGCGGCAATACTGAGCAACAAGATACTGCTGGACTCATAAAGAAGCACAATTTTATCCAGCTCTTTGCTTTGCAAAATAATCATGCGGCTGAGCGCTGTCATGGCGATGATCAGTGGCAACGTAACCGGAATCCGGCTGCTGTTATAGTACGCGGCCAGCATGCCGATGACTTCGGCGTAGATAAACAATAGCAGCAGATCTGACAGTTCAACCTTACGCTGATGAAACATGTGCATGATTTCATCGCCCACTGCAACCAGCGTCGCCAGCATAATGAGGATCAGCAACAGTTTTTCAATTTGCTCGATAAATTTCGCCATATCTGACTATCTTGAAGCGTTTTTGTACAGACCTGTAAGACTAATTGGAAAGTGCCGGCGGGCACACCGTGCTTTAGTCGTATATAACGGGGAAATTTCCGGGACTGTCGGGTTACGACCAGAGAATAAGGTCTTTCTTTGGAGGAACGGGAAGAAAAGATAAAAAGAAAGGGCGCCGCAGCGCCCTTACCGGATTATGCCTGACCGCTTGCTTCACGGGCGATAGCGCGGTATGCGATATCTGTTCTGAAATACACATCTTTCCAACTGATGGTATTCAGTAATTCATAGGCTTTCTGTTGTGCTTCGGTAACATTGTTGCCCAGTGCAGTGGCACACAGTACACGACCGCCAGCAGTCACTACCTTACCGTCTTTCATGGCCGTGCCGGCATGGAAAACCTTGCCTTCGTGAGCAGCAGCTTTATCCAGCCCTTCAATGACATCACCTTTGTCGTAACTGCCAGGGTAACCCCCTGCAGCCAGTACAACACCAACCGCGGCGCGCTCATCAAAATCAATGGTTTTGCCGGCCAGTTCGCCTTTACAGGCCAGTTGGCACATTGCCACCAAATCAGACTGCAAACGCATCATGATAGGCTGGGTTTCAGGATCGCCGAAACGGCAGTTGTATTCGATAACCTTTGGCGTACCGTCTGCCATGATCATCAGGCCTGCATACAGGAAGCCTGTGTAAGGATTCCCTTCACTTGCCATACCTTCAACGGTAGGCATGATGACTTCCTTCATTACGCGGTTATGGATTTCCTGCGTCACAACCGGAGCCGGTGAGTATGCACCCATACCGCCGGTGTTCAGACCAGAGTCGCCGTTACCTGCACGTTTGTGATCCTGGCTGGTGGCGAAAGGCACAACATTTTTACCGTCTACCATCACGATGAAAGAGGCTTCTTCACCATCAAGAAACTCTTCGATTACCACGCGGCTGCCGGCGTCACCAAATGCGTTACCTGCAAGCATGTCACGGATGGCATCTTCAGCTTCCTGTAACGTCATCGCAACGATTACACCTTTACCGGCGGCCAGACCGTCAGCCTTCACGACAATCGGTGCGCCTTTTTCACGCACATAGGCGATAGCAGGATCGATTTCAGTGAAGTTCTGGTATTCCGCTGTAGGAATGGCATGGCGGGCTAAGAAATCTTTAGTAAACGCTTTGGAACCTTCCAGTTGTGCCGCAGCTTGTGTCGGTCCGAAAATCATCTGACCGGCAGCCTGAAACGCGTCAACAACACCTTCAACCAGCGGCGCTTCAGGGCCGACAATGGTTAAGTCAATCGCGGTGTCTTTGGCTAACGCCAGCAAACCTTCGATGTCTGTTACACCAATGTTCACGTTTTTCAGCTTAGGTTCAGTGGCTGTGCCTGCATTACCCGGCGCAACATAAACAGTGGAGACAGAGTCAGATTGTGCGGCTTTCCACGCTAATGCGTGTTCACGGCCACCGCTGCCAATAACTAGTACGTTCATCAAAGCGTTCCGTTATCTCTTATTCAGGTTTAATAAATTTAAGTGTCATCCGGTTGCTTTCACCAATAGACAGATACTTTGCCTGATCTTCTTCGCCTAAGCGCAGTGAAGGTGGCAAGGTCCACACGCCTTTAGCGTGATCGGCATTGTCTGCAGGATTAGCATTTACGTCACTTTCCGCAACCAGTTTGAAACCGGCAGCTTCAGCAGCATCGATGACAAAAGACTTTTTCATATAACCGCTGCTTTTCATTGCTTCGTCAGCAGCGGATTCCGGTAATTCATGATCAACTACGCCCAGGATGCCGCCGGGCTTCAGGGCTTTGTAGAACGACTTAAACGAGCTGGTCACGCCTTCTTTATCGCCGCCCATGTACCAGTTATGGACATTACGGAAGGTCAGCACTGCGTCTGCACTGCCGTCAGGGGCAATGTCAGGGCTCTTTGAAGGATGGAAAGCCGTAATCGTGGCACCCTCATAAGGGCCGCCCGCTTTGGCTTTTTCTTTGAAGCCGTTGAGCGAACCTGCGTAATAACCCGGTGCACCGTCGAACATAAAGAAGTGCGCCGCAATATAATTGCCGTCGTCTTTTAATAAAGGTACAAGAATATCGGCATACCAGCCACCGCCGGGCCAGATCTCAACAACGGTCATGTCCGGTTCAATACCGAAAAAGCGCAGAGTTTGTTGAGGATGACGGTATTCGTCACGGGCTTTGGCATCCGCTGAGCGGTTATCGTTTTTTACCGCATCGGTAATAGCGTCTGCGCTGGCCAGTGTTGATGTGAGTGAAGCAGATACAGCAAGCAAAGAAGCGGCAATTACACGCATCGTGGTCTTCATAATTGATCCTTAATTGTTTTAACGGTGCATAGCTTGGGTAATACTCATACTGCAAAACCTAGGTTAACGCAGGACAGTAAAAACGCAAAAGGGTTGTGGCGAAAGCCACAACCTTTACCGTAAACAACTTTTTCAATTAATGGCGGAAGTGACGCATGCCGGTGAACACCATAGCAATGCCATGTTCATCAGCTGCTGCGATAACTTCATCGTCACGCATTGAACCGCCCGGCTGGATTACCGCCTTGATACCGGCAGCCGCGGCTGCATCAATACCGTCGCGGAACGGGAAGAATGCATCAGATGCCATTACTGAACCTGCCACTTCCAGGTTCTCATCGGCCGCTTTAATACCGGCGATTTTCGCAGAATACACACGGCTCATCTGGCCTGCACCCACACCGATGGTCATGCTGTCTTTAGCATAAACGATAGCGTTAGATTTCACGTATTTTGCTACTTTCCAGCAGAACATCAGATCGCGTAATTGCTCTTCTGAAGGTTGTACCTTAGAAACGACTTTCAGATCTTCCATATCCACCATGCCAAAATCACGTTCCTGAATTAACAGGCCGCCGTTAACACGTTTGAAGTCGAAACCGTCGGTAAGCTGACCCTGCCAGTCACCACACGCCAGCAGACGTACGTTTTTCTTTTCAGCAACGATGGCTTTCGCTTCTTCGCTGACGGTAGGGGCAATGATGACTTCAACAAACTGACGGTCAACAATGGCTTTCGCCGTGTCGCCATCCAGTTCACGGTTAAACGCGATGATACCGCCGAAAGCAGACGTCGGGTCAGTTTTGAAAGCGCGGTCATAGGCTTCAAGGATGTTGTCACCCAGTGCCACACCACAAGGGTTTGCGTGCTTAACAATGACACAAGCCGGTACGTCGAATTCTTTCACGCATTCCAGCGCGGCGTCGGTATCTGCAATGTTATTGAAAGACAGTTCTTTACCCTGAAGCTGCTCAGCAGTAGCAACAGACGCTTCCTGAATGTTGTTCTCAACATAGAAAGCCGCAGACTGGTGGCTGTTCTCACCGTAACGCAGATCCTGCTTTTTGCTCATCTGCACGTTGAACGTACGGGGGAATTCACTGTGCTCGTGCTCACAGTCGTCTGCGCACTCAACAGAATCAATGCGGGCGCCGAAGTAGTTGGCAATCATGCCGTCATATTCTGCGGTATGTTCGAAAGCTTTAATGGCCAGGTCGAAACGTGTCTGGTACGTCAGTGAACCTGCATTTTCTTCCATTTCAGCAAGCACGCGGCTGTAATCCGCTGCTTTAACCACAATTGTCACATCTTTGTGGTTTTTCGCTGCAGCGCGAACCATCGTAGGGCCACCGATATCGATGTTCTCAATCGCGTCTTCCAACGTGCAATCGTCTTTTGCGACAGTGGCAGCGAACGGGTAAAGGTTCACTACAACCAGATCGATTGGCGCGATATTGTTCTCAGCCATTACACCTTCGTCCTGACCGCGACGACCCAGAATGCCGCCGTGGATTTTCGGGTGCAGAGTTTTCACACGACCGTCCATGATTTCAGGGTGGCCAGTGTGTTCTGAAACCTCTTTAACCGGCAAACCGGCTTCCGCCAGTAATTTTGCCGTACCGCCGGTAGATAGCAGTTCAACGCCTTTGTTGTGTAATGACGTGGCAAATTCAACGATGCCGGTTTTGTCAGAAACACTTAACAGGGCGCGCTTGATAGGTTTAGGTGTTTGCATAGTGGTGTTGAGCTCTTTGCGTAAGTTAACGAGTGGAACAAAAAAGAGCACCGTTTGGTGCTCTTAAAGTCGGGCTAAGCCCTTTAATCTTAGTTCATGCCGTACTGCTTCAGCTTTTTGCGCAGTGTGCCACGGTTGATGCCCATCATGATGGCGGCGCGTGTCTGGTTGCCGCGGGTGTAAGTCATTACTTCTTCCAGTAACGGCGCTTCAACTTCAGCCAGAACAAGTTCGTACAGATTATCGATGTTAGCGTTGTCCAGTTGCTTCAGGTATTTGTTTACCGCTTGCTTTACTGAGTCACGCAGAGGCTTCTGTGCCTGAGTTTGTGAAGGAGTAGTTACTGTTGTAGTAAAAGGTGAAGTCACATTTTGATCGAACATAATACTTTCTTGCTCTATTAGTTAGTCATTACTATGCCGCAGGAGAGATCTGTCGCTTATCTCTCGTTTGCAGCGATTGAAAATACGCATCAAGGGCGTTGAGTTGAGCGTCAGCTTCCTCAAGACCATTGAATGTCCGGCGAAACTGATTTTCCGTGTCGTGCTCCGCGAGATACCACCCTACGTGCTTCCGGGCTATTCTCACACCCATAATGCCGCCGTAGAAGTCGTGTACATTTACAACGTGCTCATGTAATACCGCTTGCTGTTCTGACAACGAAGGAGGCGGCAAGTTTTCACCTGTTTGCAGGTAATGTTGGATTTGTTTAAAAATCCACGGATTACCTTGCGCACCGCGCCCAATCATTACGCCGTCAGCACCGGTATACTCAAGTACGAAACGTGCTTTTTCCGGAGAAGTAATATCGCCATTTGCGATTACAGGAATAGACACCGCCTGTTTAATGGCACGAATGGTGTCGTATTCTGCATTTCCCCGGTACATACAAGCCCGCGTTCTGCCGTGAACTGCCAGCGATTGTATGCCGTTCTGCTCCGCAATCCGGGCAATGTCTGCCCCGTTGCGGTTATCTGTGTCCCACCCTGTACGGATTTTCAGAGTGACTGGTACGTCAACAGCGTCTACCACTGCCCGGACAATGCTTTCTACAAGCTCCGGGTACTGCAAGAGCGCTGAACCAGCTAATTTCTTATTCACCTTTTTGGCCGGACAACCCATGTTGATATCGATGATTTGCGCACCGTTCTCAACGTTAAATTGTGCCGCCTGCGCCATCAGGTCAGGATCTGCGCCGGCAATCTGTACCGAGCGGATCCCGTCTTCACCGGTATGATCCATACGATGCATGGATTTTGCGGTTTTCCAGACCTTGGGGTTGCTGGACAACATTTCAGATACAACTAACCCTGCCCCCATTCTCCTGCACATCTGCCGGAAGGGCCTGTCTGTCACGCCAGCCATAGGCGCGAGCATCAAATTGTTCTGGAGTGTGTGAGGTCCGATTCGCATACTTTACAGCCAACTGTTGCGCAGAATTTATACACCAGGCCAAAACGGGGCGCTAAGTTTACGTGTTTTCGCAAGCCTTGAAAAGGCTAAAAATCACACAAAATTTCAAGCCGGGCTATTGACAGTGCTGGCGAGTTTTGCGTGTGAAATAGCCCGTTAGCCTTTCGTTGAAAAAGGCCACGGCCGGTGTATTTGACAGATTTCTGACAGTTTTATGAATAGATTCAGTGGGTTCTTATGCCGCTGACTCTTGCCCAGTCGCCTTCTACAGCACTGGGTTCCAGGGAAAAACTGACCTGGTAAGCCGCTTCAATTTTTTCCACCTGCTCTTCCAGAATGCCTGATAAAACGAGCTTTCCACCGGTTTTGCAGTAGGCAGTGATAACGGATTGCAGTTCAATGAGGGGCCCGCTGAGAATATTGGCCATGACCACATCGGCTTCCAGTTGGGGTTGATCTTCAGGCAGATACACACTTAAGCGGTCTTCCACACCGTTGCGGCGGGCATTTTCCATGGATGCCTGCAGGGCCTGAGGGTCGATATCAATACCGATCACTTCTTTTGCTCCCAGTTTCAGTGCCGCCAGCGCCAGAATACCTGAACCACAACCGAAATCGACCACGGTTTTGCCTTCCAGGTCGAGGCTGTCGAGCCAACGCAGACAGAGTGCTGTGGTAGGGTGCGTGCCGGTACCGAAAGCCAGACCCGGGTCGAGCATAACGTTTACCGCATCAGGGTCCGGCACATCGCGCCAGCTGGGACAAATCCACAAACGCTTACCGAACTGCATGGGGTGAAAGTTATCCATCCACTCCCGTTCCCAGTCTTTATCTTCTAACTGATCAAGTTTATGTTTAAAGCCTTTTCCCAGCACCTTCGATTGTTCAAGTCTCTGAATCACCGCTTTCATGTCGTCGGCTGCACTGAATAACCCGACTACCTGCGTATCCGGCCACAGCATGGTCTCGCCGGGCTTGGGTTCGTACATAGGCGTGTCTTTGGCATCAACAAATGTAACAGCCTGCGCGCCATTGGCACTCAACATATTGCCAATTTGCTCTGCGTGTTCAGAGTCAGAATCGATTCGTAACTGGATCCAGGACATGGGTACTCTTTCAAGGGAAAACGTTAATCAGCAGATATTTTATCAGTTACTGCCTGCAAAACGCACCCCGCAGCACCATTTAAGCCGAATTTTGAATACCCCGATAAGAAGTATCCTTATGTCTGATTTCGTTTCTCACTGGCAGGTGCTACTTTTATAAGAGGTATTGAGACAGGAAAACCAATGAGACTGTTGGCCAAACTGGTAATGTTAGCTTTTCTGGCCGCTCCGGCATCCGGCGCTGTGGTGCGCAGTGTGGATGTGGTTTCCGGCTGGGACAAGCCACCCTATGTGATCGCACAGGGTGATACCGGTTTTGAGATCGAGCTGGTTAAATCTGTTCTTCAAAATGCCGGTTACGAACCCAACATGATGTATGTGCCCATGGGCCGCTCAGTCAGACTCGTCAAAGAGCGTGATGTGGATGTGGCCCTTTCAGTGAGCCGCCGGAACGACATTCCCGAAGCCTGGTTCAGTGACGTGTATGTTGTATACCAGAATGTTGTGGTGACACTGAAGAACCGTAATTTGTCTATTGAGCGGGTGGAAGATCTTAAAAACCACACCGTTGTGGCATTTCAGACTGCGTCAGAAGCTCTCGGTCCCCAATTTTCGCAAGCAGTAGCAAAGCACAAGGGCTATCTTGAAATGGCCGACCAACACCGTCAGGTCAGTATGCTGCTGCTTGGCAGTGTGGATGCTATTGTACTGGACCGGAATATTTTCGAAGCGATACGCAGTAAACATCCTAAGGGACAGGATGTGGAAGTGACTGTGCACGAACTCTTTGATGTCAGCCCTTATCATGCCGTCATTCCAAATAAGCAGCTCCGGGACAAATTCAATCTTGAGTTAGCGAAATTCCGTGAAAGCGGTGACTATCAGGCCCTGGCCAACGAGTTCTCGCTGATCAATTTACTCGACAGCTATATCCAATACCCCTTCCTGACACATCTCGAACACACATCCGACTATTAAAATCGATTAAAAAATATCTTTAATTATTTTAATAACAAATGATAATGATTCTCATTGGTATATATGTTTTAATACGCATTGAACGGAAGTATAGTTAAAAGATTAGAAGAGCGTTTTCACCCGCCGGTATTCCCGTGTTCTCGTAAGTTATTTTTCATCCACATAAAAACACTCTGAGTTTCAAGGAAAAAGTAATGCCTAAATTAGGTAAGATAGTACTGCTCACGTCATTATTTCCCGGCTTATCAGCCGCTGTTTTCGCGCAAGAAAATGAAGAATTAGAAACCCTCGACACCACTGTTGTTCAAGCCGCTTCAGAAGAGCTTAAGCAAGCCCAGGGTGTGTCGGTTATTACAGCGGAAGATTTCAAACGTCGTCCGGTTACCAATGACATCTCCGAACTGGTGAAAACCATGCCGGGTATTAATCTGACCGGCAACACAAGTACAGGCCAATACGGCAACAACCGCCAGATCGACATTCGCGGCATGGGCCCGGAAAATACCCTGATTCTTATCGACGGTAAGCCTGTATTGTCCCGCAACAGTGTAAAAATGGGCCGTTCAGGTGAACGGAACACCCGTGGCGACAGTAACTGGGTGCCGCCTGAAGCTATTGAAAGTATCGAAGTTATTCGTGGTCCGGCAGCGGCCCGTTACGGTTCAGGCGCATCCGGTGGTGTCATTAACATCATTACCAAAAAACCGGATGTAGCCGCAGGCAGCATTACAGTACAAACCGAAATTCCTGAAAATTCGCTGGAAGGTGGTAACAAACGCGCAGATGTCGTGGTCAGCGGCCCGTTATCTGAGCGCTTCTCTCACCGTACCGTGCTGAACTACAATAAACAGGAAGGTGATTCTCCGGATATTAACCGCGATGCCACCGTTGAGGACAGCAACGTAGCCGCCGGCTCAGAAGGTGTTGAGAACATTGATTTCCGTACGCTGGTGCGCTTTGACCAGGACGAAACCAATACCTGGGAAGTAGAAGCGGCATACAGCCGTCAGGGTAATGAATACGCCGGTGAAAACGCATTCCAGGGCGTAGATAACGCGCAAAGTCAGTTATACATTGGTCAGGAAACCAATGTTGTAAGACGTAAAACACTTTCCGGTACCCATCGCGGTACGTTCGATTTTGGCGACTCTTTCTCTTACATCCAGTTTGAAGAAACAGATAACACACGTTTGAGCGAAGGGCTTGCAGGTGGTACGGAAGGCCGTTTCAACACCGAGACCGGTGAAACCGTGACCATCATGCTGCGCAATCTGACTGCCAAATCTGAGTGGAACATTCCGCTGGATCTGTTCGGAAAAGCCCAGACTATGACAGTGGGTGCCGAATTCCGTGGTGAGCGTCAGGATGATGCGTCGTCTAATCAGGCCGGTATTAATGTGGCTGACGGCGTGGTTATTGATGGTACTGACATTGACGCAGCCGACCGCGACCCTCACATGAGCTCAGAATTGTTCGGCCTGTACGTCGAGGACAACATCGTTCTTACTGATGACATTATGCTGACGCCGGGCGTACGTTTAGATCACCACAGTGAAGCTGGCAACAACGTATCTCCCAGCCTGAACATGAGCTGGCAGTCAACGTCTGAAATTTCATTCCAGGCCGGTATCAGCCGTGCGTTTAAAGCCCCTAACCTGTATCAGCTGAACCCTAACTATGTCTATACCACCCGTGGTAACGGTTGTCCGGTGGATTACCCCAGCCAGGGAAGCGGTTGTTCAATTCTGGGTAACCCGGATCTGGAACATGAAACGTCGGTGAACAAAGAAATCGGTATTAACTACGCCGGTAATGATAACGGCATCAATGCCGGTTTAACGTATTTCCACAACGATTATAAGAACAAAATCGTGACCGGAAATACCGCACCGATTTACGTACTGGACGGTGGTAATGCTGACACTTACGTGCAAATTTTCCAGTGGTACAACACACCGGAAGCCGTTATTGAAGGTCTGGAAGGTAACCTGCTTGTGCCGTTTACTGACGACATCGAATGGTCTGTGAATGCCACAGTGATGATTGAATCGGAAGACAAAGAAACCGGTCAGCCGTTGTCAATCGTGCCTGATTACACAATCAATACGCAGGTAGCATGGACTGTTACAGAAAACTGGGAACTGGTTGCCAGCGCCCAGCATTACGGCGAAACAGAAAGCCCGACAACCAGCACGACCAGCGGTGCAGATATTGAAAATCCTGAACCGCGTGACCCTTACACCATCGTTAACCTGAACAGTGTGTATACCTACAAAAACATCGATTTTACCATTTCAGTGAAGAACCTGTTTGATAAAACGATTTTACGTGAAGGTACCCAAACCAACGCAGGGGCGAATACCTATAATGAGCCGGGCCGTAACTGGCTGCTGTCGGCAACTTACCACTTTTGATGATACCAGCCGGTAACACAGTCTTTGTGTTACCGGTTTTTTGTAATGAAGGGAACGGGAATGAAGACAATGCAAATGGGGCGTCTGAGAATACCGGCTACATGCAGTGCCGGTATTTTGCTTACTGCATCACTATTGACCGGTAACGCCATGGCTGCCGTGACAGATGATATGGACGGACTGACCCGCCAGTGGCTGCAAATTGAGGCGCAGGAGCGCAAGCTGGTCATGGACTGGCAGGAACAGGAACCGGTGGTCCGTCAGCGGATAGACCTGCTGAAAGCCGAGAAATCGCAGTTGCAGAAAATTCTTGCGACCAGTAATGATTCACAGGATGACGTGGATGCCCGCCGGAATGCTCTGCTGGCCGAACAAAACACCCTTGAAAGTCAGCAGGCTGATGTAACAGGTGCACTATCTTCTCTGGTTACCCGCATCAATAGTTTATACGAAAGCTTGCCACCGCCTCTGAAGTTTAACTGGGACAAGGAAGATGCCGCGCTGGCCGGTGATGGTGGCGACAATCCTTCGCAAATTTTGCAGGTCGCACTGGCTAAATTATCCCGGCTGGAACAATTCGACAGCAAGCTCACGGTAAACGAAGACGTGCTCACGGCGCCTGACGGTAAAGAAGTGGTGGTGAAACAGTTATATCTGGGGTCACAGCTGGCCTGGTTTGCAAACAACGACGGAAGTGTGGCCGGTTCCGGCTACCCGGAGAACGGACAATGGACATGGCACTTCGACGACAGTGTTGATGGTGAAGCCATCAGCCGCGCACTGGCGGTTTTCGAGCGCCGTCAGCAACCCGAATTTATTGCGCTGCCTTTACCTTTTACTGCGCAAAATCCGGTAAATGGCGGAGGTCGTTAAGATGAAAAGAATTTTACTCCTTACTATGCTGGCGTGGGCCTCTGCAGGTGCCGGTGCACAGCAGCAGGACATGCTGAACAAAATTGAAAGCGCAAAGCGCAGTCTGAGCAGCGCTGAATCACGCATCGTAAAAGAGCGGGTTTCGTTGTCATCTACCCTCAGTCAGTTAGAAAAAGACGTGATGTCTTTACGGGACAAAACTGCGGTCGCCCGCCGTCTCGCAGATGAAAAAACACTGAGTCTGAGCAAGCTGGAAGAACGCTTATCTGAATGGAAAGAGCAGCAAACCTATCAACAGAACCTGCTCAACCGTTTCCTGCAACAGCAGGGCTTACCGTTTAATGAAGTAAACGCCATGGACACCGCTGCTAAAATGGCTGCTGTGTCTGACGCTACAGTGAAAACCGCCTCTCTGCCCGGCTGGCAGTCCCGTACGCTGGTACTGGAAAACGGTGAACTGGCCAGCGTACCGTCACTGTCGGTAGGACCGGTTACCTGGTTTAAACACAATGATGCGGTAGGACTGGCTGAAACCGTATCCGGCAGACTGCAAACCAAAGGGATGTTGCCCTCAGGGCTGGCGGCAACTATGCAGGAGCAGGCGGGCACCGTTGTCCTGGACCCGACCCTTGGCCGTGCACTTACCCGTGAGTCTGCAAACGAAGGTGTGATTGAGCACGTGGTGAAAGGCGGTATCTGGGTAGTCCCTATTTTACTGTTCGCGCTAATTGCTACTGTTATCGGTCTGCTTAAAGTGGTGCAACTGCTTCGTCTGCCTAAAGTGATTCCGGTGCGGTCCCAGGCGATGCTGGATAAGATTCTGCAGTCGGGTGGCGCGGCCCGTGCCCAATTTAAAGGCATGCAGGAAGACTTACTTAAAATTGCTGAGCAGGCGGTAACGTTCCGTGACCGTGATGATCAGCTGTTTGTACAACTGCAACAAGACCGGCAGACCCTCGATAAGTGGATCAATGCTGTGGCTGTTACTGCCGCTGTGGCTCCTCTGCTGGGACTGCTGGGAACGGTAAGCGGCATGATCGAAACCTTCCGCATGATGACATCATTCGGCTCAAGCGACCCTGAAGTGATTTCCGGCGGTATCGCCAAAGCACTGGTGACGACGGAGCTGGGTTTGATCGTCGCTATTCCTGCACTGATCCTTAATGCTCTCCTTAGCCGCAAAGCGCGTCAGTACTACACGGAACTGGAGAACTTTGCACTTATTTTAAGTGGCGACGAGGGCAACAGTCATCAGGAAGAGCTTGATGCGCAGGCGCGGGATACTGACACTGAATTGTTAGGATCCGGACATCCATCCGGAGCAAGCTGATGATTGAATTATTCACCGGCAACCCCTTGTGCTGGGTCATGGTACTGACCGGCTGGTTTGCCTTTCAGCAAATCTGGATGCTGTACCTGAACCGGTTCGATAAGGACGTTCGCAGTAAAGACAGCGACCCGTTGATGACGCCATCCGTGCTGGTAGGGGCGTTGCCGCTGATGGGGCTGCTTGGCACCATCATGGGATTGCAGGGCAGTTTCACCGGCATGATGACCGACGGGGCTGACAGTCAAATCGTGTCTGCAGGTATTGCCGATGCGTTATTTACAACTCAGCTGGGGCTGGTGATGGCTATCCCGGGCTGGTTATGTTTGTCATATGTGAAAGGACATCTGCACGATACGCAGGAAGGTGAGGTGAAACATGGCTAGTCGATTACAACGCCGGCTGGAAGCACAACCCATTCAGTCTATTGATATGTCACCACTGCTGGACGTGGTGTTTATTCTGTTGATTTTCTTCATCGTTTCCACGGTGTTCGTTAAAGAAACCGGGGTCGAAGTAGATAAGCCTCAGGCCATCTCGGCACAAAAGCTTGATCAGATGTCCATTCTTATTGCCATCACTGCAAATGGTGAGGTGATGTACGACAGTACCAACATCGGTGTTGCCGGGGTACGGGGAACGGTAGAGCAACTGATGGTGCAGGAAGTGCGTCCGGTGGTACTGCAGGTAGATAAAACCGTGTCGACAGATCTGCTGGTGGAGGTGATTGACGCCGCCAAAATGGCCGGCGCTGTTGACGTCAACATTGCCACCGCAAAATTGTGAGGATGCAGAATGAAAAAGCAACTTTCAGCATTTTTACTCAGCGGCGGTGTCATGGTGGTGTCGCTGGGAATACTGACTCTGGGCTATTACCTCAACAGTGAAGACGGCCCTGAGCTTGAAGTCAGACAGCTTGATATCGCCATTGCACAGCCGCCCCCGCCGCCGCCCCCGCAAAGTCAGCAGGTGACTGAGCAGGCAGATGTGAATATGCAGGTGGAAGGTGCCGGTGCGCCGGTATCAATGGCCGATATTCAGGTGGATCCGGAAATTGAAATTGATAAACCGGAGCGGCCGGACGTGGCAATGGCGCAACCTGACTGGGCTGCACCGGAAATAGACTGGGAGGCTTACGCTCTCAGTGAACTGGACGGCAAGCCTACCTTGCTGACTCCGGTAAAAATCCGGTTCCCGAAAAAACTGAAACATCGCGGTATTGAACGGGTTGTGGTGAAACTGGATGTAATGATTGATGAGAAGGGTGACGTCACCCTGATTGATATCGTCGACAACCCGCATCACGAACTTAATAAGGAAATTCAGCGCTTTGTGAAAGGCAGTAAATTCACTGCTCCGCACAAAGCCGATCACGCTGTCAGAGCAAGATTTATCTGGCCTGTGGAGATTGAAGCATAATGAAAAAATTCACGTTTAGACGATTAGGATGCTGTGCGTTACTACTCGCTTTCACAGCGGGCGTGCAGGCAGAGGTTAAAGTATCGCTGGAAGAGCCGGTCTGGGAATTCAGTTACCGCGCCGGTAAAAGCGATGCCCACAGGAACAGAGTAAACCGTGACGAAGGTGAGTTCTTTCATAACGTACAGCCTTTGCTGCAAAAGCAGGATTTCAAAGGTGTAGAGCAAGCCTGGAACACCTACCGTCAGGAACACGAAAAAGTCAGTGCCATGCTGCATGAAATGATGGGCCAGGTGTTTTTAAGCTTAAAGAAAAACAGTGAAGCGAAAAAACACTTCGAACTGGCGTTAAAGGAAGATCCTTCATCGTCAACTTCGCACCGTGGCCTGAGCATGATTTATATGCTTGATGAAGCTTACGAAAAGGCCCGTGAACATGTGGTGGCTTCGCTGGCACTCGGGGTGTCTGACAGTCAGGTGTATGGCCAGCTCGGATACCTTAATCTGCAACTGGAGAAACCCCGCAGTGCTACCGCAGCCTATCAGAATGCCATGATGCTGGAACCCGGCAATGCCCAGTGGGCGCAGGGTCTGCTGTTTGCGCTGATTGCCAGTGACGCACTTCCACAGGCGTCTTCACTGGTGGGTGAAATGCTCAGTGAAAAACCTGACAGTGCAAGGTTATGGCTGCAACGCAGTCAGATTGCGATGAAAAGCCAGGATGATCTCACTGCTATCAGCAGTCTGGAAACGGCGCTGTCTCTGGGGGAAAAGCGTGCGGAAAATCTCACGACTCTGGCAAAACTTCATGTGAAGTCCGGCAGTCCGCATCGTGCGGTTGCGCTGCTTAACGATAACGTCAGTACGTTGCTGGCCGGCAACAGTGATGGCGCAGAGACCATGTTAAGTATTGCCAACTGGCTGGCGGCCAGTCAGGACTGGCAAAACCTGGGTGCTCTGGTCAGTACACTGGATAAAAACGCTAAACGCCTTGATAGCAGTAACACAGCAATGCTGAACGTTATGAAGGCGAACCTCGCCATTGCGAAGGATCAGAACAGTAAAGCACAGGACTACCTGCTGACTGCTATTAAAGCCGCGCCGGCGAACGGTGATGCGCTGATGACGCTGGCAGCACTTCTGCGTAAAGAGAAGAAAGACGAACGTGCAAAAATGTATTACCTGCGTGCCGAAGCACTCCCCGAATATAAAGAACGGGCCATGCTGGGACGGGCACAGGTCGCCATTAATCAGAACGCTTACGCTGATGCGCTGACGTTGCTTCGTCAGGTGTACAAATCGAATCCGGGGCGCAGTGATTTACTGAGCAACATTCAGTCTCTGGAAAATATTGTGAAGAACGCATCATAATGACAACACAACATCTCCCTTTCTATTCAGCACCTGCCTTTACGGTAACTGTCAGAGTCATTCTGGCGGTGGCGGGTGGCTATGCGGCGGCCACAGCAGTCAGTTTGTTGCTGGCGGCCGGGTCAGATGTATCCGGCCGCCAGGAAATTGCTTTTATCCGTATGGTGTTTTTCCTTGCCTGGACGGTTTATATCATCTGGATATTCGCCATCAATAACCATGTAAAAGCCTTCATCACCGCGCTGGCAATTAACGCCGTGGCGTGGGGGCTGGTGTGGTCCGGTGTAGCGTCATGAAGGGGAGACGGCAATGAAAGGTTCACTCAGACAGTCGATGACCTGGCTGCACACATGGAGCAGCATCACCGCGGGCTGGCTCCTGTTCGCGATATTTTTCACCGGTACGCTGGCATTTTTCAGAAGTGAAATTACTCACTGGATGCAGCCTGAATTGCACGTGTCTGTGCCGGCTGAGAACAGCGCTGAAGTGGCGTACCGCTATCTGCAGGGTAAGGCCCCGGGGGCTCAGGAATGGCAAATTTCTTTACCGGGACCCAGAGAAGAAACGGTCGGTGCAAGCTGGCGCAATGGCGGGGAAGATCGCCAGCAAATGCGTTCGCAGCGTGCCGTTCTGAATGCGTCTACCGGTGAGGAGCTGACCCCGAGAGAAACCGCCGGTGGCAATTTTCTGTACCGCTTCCACTTTGAACTATACGGCGTACCGCGTGCTGCAGGTGAGACCTTTGTCGGCATTGTCAGCATGATGATGCTGATTGGTATTGTCAGCGGCGTGATCATGCACCGTAAAATCTTTGCAGATTTTTTCATGTTCAGGCCAAAGAAGAAGCTGCTTTCCTGGATAGACGGGCACGTTCTGGCATCCGTACTGGCGCTGCCATTTCATCTGATGATCACATTCTCCGGCTTGTTACTGTTAGGAGGCACTTTGCTTCCGTGGAACGGCAGTGGTGGTGGTCATGGTGGTCCTCCGGGTGGCGGAGGTCCGCAGGGACAGGGCGGGCCGCAACGGGGCGCACCGCAAGCGCGGGCAATACAACATAAGCCGGCAGCGCCAGTTGTGGACAATAGCGCCCTGCTGGCACAGGTTATGGCCAGTGCTTCTGCTGAATGGGGCGTACCTGCTGACCGCATCACCATTAAAAATCCGGGCACAGATAAAGCGACATTTTCTGTATCCGGTCCCAACCGTGTTGAGTTATCCGCCGGTCGTGGCGGGAACAGCGGGCTGGTTTTTAACTCTGAAGGTGAAATTCTGAAAGTAGAAGAGGCGTCTTCTGCACCGAATACCAGCCAGGCAATTTATAACTATATGGACATGCTGCATCAGGCCCGTTTTGCCGACAGTGTTACCCGCTGGCTGCTCTTTTTTGCCGGTATCCTGGGCACGTTAATGGTGGGGACCGGTTCTGTCCTTTGGGTAGAGAAGCGCGCCAAGAAGCAAATGGGACGCAGAGGCTTCGAACTGGTGAGAGGCACAAACATTGGTGCTATCGCCGGGCTGATGGTGGCTACCGGTGCTTATTTCTGGGCGAACCGCCTGTTGCCTGCAGAATTGGCGACACGCAGTGATTGGGAAATACGCAGCTTTTTCATTGTATGGGGGCTTTGTGTGGTAGCCGGACTGTTCAGACGCGACCGGAAAGGCTGGCTCTGGCAAACGCTGGCAGCAGCAGTGCTCTTCACCTTTATTCCGTTGCTGGATGTCGCTACATCACCTGTTCTGATGCCTGATACGTTGAGGATCATATTCGATGCAGCCTGTCTTATCCTGGCCGCTCTGGCCTGGTATGCGGTGAGTAAACTCAAAGCTGAACCTAAATCTAAACGCGCGCCGTCAGGCCGCAAAGACAGCCCTGCCCGCCGGAGACGGCCTGCACCGGAAGCGGGCAGCACCGGGGAGCAGACAGCATGATGACATTTTTGTGTTTACTGTTGTGCATTGCCGGTTTCCTGCACTTTTCTATGGCGAACCCGAAACATTTCCGTGCGGTCACCGGTGATGAGATTGAAAACGTACCCGGGGGCAGACTGATATTTCAGACTCTGGCAGTGTGTTTTCTGACTGTTGCAACGTTTCCGGCGATCGCCGGCTGGCAAACTGAAATCGGACTGGTGGTGTGGTGCGGATTGCTGCATGTGGCAGCGGTACTGGTGTCTTTGTTGTTTACTTATCAGCAGGATGCGCTGGGGTTTGTATGGCGCTGGTGTGTGCCGGGAGGCTGGCTTCAGCGGGTATTACCCCGCTGATCCAACTGTCCGGGTTCAAATTTAGCCCGGACGTTTTACCCAGGCACTGCACCAGCCGTTGGTGTTAACCAGTTTACCCGGGAAAATGGCGCATGGACGGTGAGCTTGTCCGTCCTCGCCCTGAATGTACATGCAATTGCCGCACTGAGACCCTTCCACCGTTGATTTCGGGGTATATTTCAATGCCTGTGCTGTGGGGTCGTCGGTCTGCAGTTGCTCCTGTGCCTGTGCGCGAAGTGCAGTGCCACCTAACGTCAAACCGATCAGTGTGGTGCCTGACAGTTTTAGGAAATCACGACGGTTCACATTACTCATAATTTGCTCCCATAAAGCTTAAACGAGAATGATTTGTTTTTATTTGGTCTTGTAACGTAAAAAACCTGCCGCGATGACAGGTTTACTATGACAATAGTTATACGACACATTTACGGGACTGCCAAATCGTTCCGTCACATATTTGATGTAGATTAACTTTTCTTCACCGCAGGACCTGTGCATTTATGCGTTTTTACCTGCCAGCGTGACGGGTTTGTCCGGTTTCGCATAGGCATAACGGGCGATGGGTTCCGCACGGTGGTAAGTATCCAGCCCGCTGATACAGGCAAGATTCATTTTCTCCAAATCCAGTTGTCCGTCCTCACCGGTGGCCCCTTCCATCACGTAAATATCAAGCACCCTGCCAATGACCAGTACTGTCTGATTACATTGCAGCGTGGATATTTCTTTTGCCGCCATGGCCATACGCAAAGGACTTTGGGCGACAAATGGCGCGGCGAATCCGTCTTCTTTCAGCGGTGTTAAGCCTGTGGCATCAAACTCACTGGTGTGTTCATCATAGCGGGCGGAAGTCTGATGAGCTTTATCTGTCCAGCCGGCGCTGACTGCATTAATGGTGTACACACCTGTTTCACGAATATTTTCCAGCGTTTGCCGTGGCACAGTATGCGGACGTAACAACATGCCCTGAAGAGGAGGATGTGCCCCCACGTGAAATACAGAGCTGATAATGGCCAGGTTATCCCGTTTACCGTCAGTGGTGCCCACAAGGTTGGCCCCTTTGTAGCCGGACAAACAGTTGATCAGGTTCGTTCGGGTCTGTTTTTCCAGCTCATTGATAGCAGCAGAGGAAAAATGCCGCATGGACGGGTCAGTCATATCAGGCATTCTCCTGCTCAACCTGCACGGTCAGGTTATCGCCGTCGCTGTACACTGTCATTTCAATAGGCTGGCAGCAGACCTGGCAATCCAGTACCTGCATAACATTGATATCGTTCTGTTCATCAATTTCTACTTCATTCGGCTCCATGCAATAGGGGCAGTGAAATAACTTAGGGGTCGTCAGACTCATAACCACTCCGGATAACTGATTAAATGATGTTGTTAACCTTTGATATACGCAGAAAACAGATATCCGGATTGTAAGGAAACTGCATCCGGCGGGTTGATTAAGGTGGCTGTATAAATATACACTTGGTCAGGTGTACAGTGTCCGGTGCAGATGATGCGTAAAACGTTGCCTGAAAAATATTATCTTGATCACTTCCGCGAGTTTTTGTCCTTTTTCGACGGTGCCAGTGGCGCATTGCTGGACGACAGTGCGCGGCGTTTTATTGAGGATTTCAATGCACTGCCGGAACCGCAGCAATGCATCATCGCCCGTGCAGCAAACCGCAAATACGCCATCATCAACCGTGAGCATTTCTACTACGAAGAAATACCGCATCCGCAGCAGCAAATAGATGCGCTTTCCGCCTCCGGCTGGTTCGGGTGTGTAACAGAAGCGCCGCTGCAGGAACTGGCCGGTATGCTGACCAAGGCCGACATTCTGCAATATCTGCATGATCTCGGGATCAGCGGTCAGCCTGCTTCAGCAAAAAAGAGTGTGCTGATGGCAGACTTATTCGATGGCATAAAACGTCACGGCTGGCCGGCGTCATTGTCGGTGGAGCATTTATTGTTTTGCCGCTTCGATGCCACTATGCGTTATTTACTGTTTCTGTTCTTCGGAAACACTAAAGGGCGGCTGAATCAGTTTTCCATGCGTGATCTCGGCATCATGCGTACGCGGGGCCAGGCTGTGTCTGATCAGGCCCGCTTCGAATTGCCGGAGGATGCCGGCGCTGCTTTTTACTATGCCTCACGCACCGGCGAACTGGATTTTCTTGATGATGAGGCCTGTCTGGCAGCAGCGAAAGCCCCCGTGCCGGAAACCTTCTCCACCATCTCAGCGGTGCTGGCGGAAAAATACCACGCAAAACTGGGGTCAAAGCTACTTTCTGTCGACCGGCAGGCTGCACTGACTTTTCTTGAACAGTCTCCCGGCGACACAGCAAAAGAAAAATGGATTCGGGAAGCTTACAAAGAGGGATTAAAAGACGAGGTAAAGCAAAGTCTGGAAAGCATTATCGATACCCCGCCCTCAGATACATTGCTGGCTTTCGCAGAAGATTTTTATCAGCGTAAATATCATAAGAAGCGCACCAGTATCGTGACTGATATGTTGCGCAACGCGTCCCGTACGCTGCAACTGGACGAGAGTCAGAATCAGTCTGTTGAACGGGGCGTCATTGCCTGGTATCAGCGTCACGGCGCTGAAGCCTGGCGAACTGAGAATCGCTTGTGGCGGAGTCTGTTTGCCCTCACGTTCTGGACATTATTGTTTGAAGAGGATGCGCCGGTAACTGCCTTCGACCGGCGTCCCCAAAGCCTGAAGAATAATGCTTTATACGATTCATTTGCGGTAAAAATTGATGAACTGCTGGCAAGTTTTACTACTGCAGACGCACTGATGAAGCATGTAACGGCCATGGCCGCTGCCCATTATGGAGAATCGAACAGCCTGTTCCTGTGGGGAGCAAAATTGCTGGACCCGGTCAAAGGCTTGCTGACACATGCGCCGGTTACACAGGTAACCGCCATGCTGAAAATGATGGCGCAGGATTTTGCCAGTCTGCGTGACGGGTTCCCCGATATTATGGTGGTGGAAAACGGGGCGCTGCGGTTTGAAGAAATTAAGGCGCCCGGCGATCAGCTTCGCCGCAACCAGCTTGTCAGTATTCAGAAGCTGCAGCAGGCCGGATTTGATGTGCAAATAACGCAGGTAAGCTGGTACCGTGACCCGGAGCAGCCCTACGCTGTTGTCGATATCGAAACCACAGGCGGTAACAGCCAGTATCACCGGATCACCGAAGTCGGCATTGTGAAAATCATCAACGGGGTAGTGGTGGATGAGTGGCAGTCTTTAATCAATCCGCAGCGACACATTCCTTCGTCTATTACCAGACTGACCGGGATCAGTAACGATATGGTTGCCGGTGCGCCGGTATTTGCCGACGTAGCTGAATCCATTGATGCTTTTACCCGTGACTGTGTGTTTGTCGCCCATAACGTCAATTTCGACTATGGATTTATCAAACAGGAATTTGCCCGTCTTGAGCAGCCTTTCCGGCGGCCCAAGTTATGTACTGTCAGAGAGTCCAGAAAAGCCTTTCCCGGACTTGCCTCATATTCACTGGCGGCGCTGACAAAACACTTCGGCATTGATATGGAACAGCATCACCGGGCATTGTCTGATGCAAGGGCGTCAGGCGAACTGCTGGTGATGACGCAGCAACAGGATTAAAAATGCTTAATGCATCGTTGCTGAACCCGCGGGTTTTCTCCTGCGTATTTTATTATGCACTGTTGAAGTGTGTACGCGTTCTTGCTGTTTGGCCTTCTCTCCGGGAAGGCCTTTTTTATAACTTCATTTTCAAACCGGTGAGAACACGCTCCACGTTGTCCACCACGTCCAGCCGGATAAACCATTCAGCATCTTCTGCGAACAGCGCACTGCCGCCTATTTCGCCGGAAAAGCCATGACCGTATCCGAGAAAGTCCTCGGTGAGTTCCGCACGGGAACCCAGCCCTTCATCAACCCGGGAAGCGTAGACAAAGTAAGACAGCGGATAGTTTTTAATGGCACCTTCGCCGGCAACGCCAATAATGGCTTTATTGCGTGACTGGTCAAGGCGCTGGATCCACTCAATAAATATTTCATGCTGCGGGTGCCAGGCATAGCGGTATTCACTGCGGACAAAATTACCGCCTGTCATGCGCTCCAGACTGATCTCAAAGCCGGCTTTATCTGAAAAGCGACCCGAATACTCAAGCTCAGCATAATCCAGTTTCGCCGGTAGTTGCAGAGCATTTGAGGGATCCTGGTTATCCAGTTGTCCGGCAACCAGTTCTACAGCGTGATGACTGTTCAGATTAACCACATGGCGAATACCTTCAATCCACCCGTCTTTCGACAAGCCGGTGGAAGATACCCGCCCTTTGTAGGTGGGAATAATACCAATCTCCGTCTTGCCTGCCGGTGATGTATGTCTGACATATAAACGACGGACATGAAACTGCTGGCTGCTACCGTCAAACAAGGTGTTATGACTTGAGGAGAAGTCATTTCCGGTGACAATAAAACTGTTCAGGCTCCAGCTTTCCCCCATAGCGAGTTGAGGATAATAGCGGATCCGGTATTGAGTGCGGTGATCTCTGTCTGAGCGGGCATCTGAACGAACCTGTAAATCCAGCTTGTCGTTAAAAGTCCATTCACTCTGACCCGAAGCACTGGTGCTGATAAAAAGAGCAACACACAAACCTGAAAAATACCGCCACATAACACTGCTTTCCATATACCGGACACAAATGAACCAAACACAATACGATGAATTTATTACATTAGCTCAGGCGACAAATATTCAGGGCAAAAAAAAGCCAGCACGGGGCTGGCATAGAAGTGGAACGCAATGAGATTGGGAACTCAAACACATCGGGAGAGATGTTCAGGAAGAGGCCTTCCCGTTTGAAGTTGAGATTATAATAGCGCTGACCAGCTGGTCCGGATATCGGGAAAAAGCGATGAGTGAAATCGTATTTTACGAATGATCTTGCGAATGATTTTACGAGGCATAGGAGAGAGGCGGAAGCACCACCTCCCTGCACGCGAAATCAAAAGCGGTAACCAATACCCGCCATCAATGCCGCAGAAACGTCATCGCCAGAGTCTGATACTGCTGTTGATTCGAGCTTGGCATAAAAGCCCTGCGCTTTACCTGAAAAGGTGAATCTCGCGCCTATTCCGGCAGTAAACTCATTTCTGCGATAGGTACTGGAGTAGTAGCTCGGAATGCATTCAAATTCATTACAGATAACGGAGTCTATCACTGCGTTGTCTTCATCTATCCGCGATACCCCCAGCTTCCCATAGAAACGAAACCAGTCTGTATTGAAATCGTGACCCAAATTTAACCCGGCGTAGGCAATGGTAATCATCCCTTTTTCACGGCCATATTTGAATTCTACAGAGGTAATTTCATTGAAATCGTATCCGGCTTCCACATACTGACCGGAGTAGCCGCAACTACTGCAATCTTCAGACGTTGTTGTGAAAAAACCGGCTCCGGCGTAAAGACCACTGTCTTCATCAGCCAAAGCAGAGGGAGCAAACAAGCCGGCGGCAACTGCAGAAGCTAACAGCGGGGCAGCTTTGAAAAAAGGCGACATAAAACAACTCCTTAATGAATCGTCAGACACACCTGTAAAGAGCGGGTATCTGATGCACCAGTCCGTCCGGTGCACTCATAAGGTAGATGCTGATGCGTTGTTAAGCCACCCGCGAAGTGTAACCAAACATTACCTGGCGTAACCTGAACCAATTGCGGTAAAAGGCATATCCAGTTCCAGCTCAGGAACCTGAAGGCCTACCCAGGCCGGAAAGGTATTGCTGTTCGGACCCGGAAAAAGGGTATATTCATTTGCCCAGGGATAGCGGGCAACGGCTTCCTGCACCTTAGGTAACAAAGCTCTGGCTTTTTCACCGGTAACTGAAAGGACTTTCTCCGGTTTTGCTCCATACCAGTAGCGATCCGGCGTCGGCGTGGTGTACTCCCTCAATGCAGGCAGGCCACTTTTTACCCGCCAGCCTGTGACTTCATACACTGTGTACTCCGGTGCATCCTGCGGCTTTACCGCAATCCAGGTATGCACGGCGAACCAGCCACGCCAGCTGTATGCATCAGCCGCATAGACTTCGATAACCGCGTCTGAAAAGTTTTCCGGCGCATAAGCAATGCCCGCAGGCTCTCTGGACGCACTGCGCCAGTCCTGACTGGAACATCCAGCGGTGCTAATGATGAGCGTGAGTAACAGAAATTTTCGCACAGTTTTCTCCTTTTCTTCGTTTCATACTCTCAGGACGGTAAAAACAGCACAAACAAAAACACCCGCAAAAGCGGGTGTTTTATCGATTTTTGACGTTTACGCCATACCGAGTTTCTTCTCAAGATAGTGGATGTTAGTACCACCGGCAAAGAAGTTTTCATCGGCCATGATACGGCGCTGTAACGGGATGTTGGTTTTGATCCCGTCTACTACCAGTTCGTCCAGCGCGTGGCGCATGCGGGCAATGGCTTCATCACGGCTTTCACCGTAAGTGATGAGTTTACCAATCATGGAATCATAATACGGCGGTACGGTGTAGCCGCTGTAAATATGTGATTCCCAGCGTACACCCAGACCACCCGGAGAGTGGAAAGTGTTGATTGTGCCGGGGCTTGGAATGAACGTGTCCGGGTCTTCCGCATTGATACGGCATTCAATGGCGTGGCCACGAATTTGTACCTGTGACTGGTCAACAGACAGTGGCTGACCGCCAGCAATGCGAAGCTGTTCTTTAATCAGGTCAACGCCGGTGATCATTTCAGAAACCGGGTGCTCTACCTGAATACGGGTGTTCATTTCGATGAAATAGAATTCGCCGTTCTCGTACAGGAATTCGAACGTACCTGCACCGCGGTAACCAATTTCTACACAAGCTTTACAGCAGCGCTCGCCAATTTTGTTACGCATTTGCTCGGAAATACCCGGCGCCGGCGCTTCTTCCACAACTTTCTGGTGACGACGTTGCATTGAACAGTCACGTTCACCTAAGTGAATCGCATTGCCCTGACCGTCTGACAGTACCTGAATCTCCACGTGACGGGGATTCTCAAGGAACTTTTCCATGTACACAACCGGGTTACCGAACGCGGCACCGGCTTCTGCCTGTGTGGTTGCGATAGATTGGATCAGTTCGCTTTCGCTGCGTACAACACGCATACCACGACCACCACCACCACCGGCAGCTTTAACGATGATTGGATAACCGATGCGTTTAGCAATGGCTTTGTTGCGTTCTTCATCGTCGGTCAGCGGGCCATCGGAACCAGGTACACAAGGAACACCGGCTTTTTTCATGGCGTTAATCGCTGACACTTTGTCGCCCATCAGGTTGATGGTGTCCGCTTTCGGACCAACAAAGATAAAACCGCTTTTCTCGACCGCTTCAGCAAACGCAGCGTTTTCCGCCAGGAAGCCGTAGCCGGGGTGGATTGCAATTGAATTGGTTACCTCTGCCGCAGCAATAATGCGCGGAATGTTCAGGTAACTTTCAGTTGCAGAAGCACCACCAATACAGATGGATTCATCTGCCAGCAGTACGTGTTTTAAGTTTCTGTCCGCGGTAGAGTGCACGGCTACGGTTTTGATGCCCAGTTCTTTACAGGCACGCAAAATACGTAACGCGATTTCTCCGCGGTTAGCTATGAGTACTTTATCTAACATATCGGCCGCCTGATTATTCGATGATGAACAGAGGCTGATCGAACTCTACCGGTTCCTGGTTTTCAACCAGAATAGCTTTAACAACACCCGCTTTGTCAGCTTCAATCTGGTTCATCATCTTCATTGCTTCGATGATACAAAGGGTATCGCCAACGTTTACAGACTGACCGACTTCAACGAATGACTTGGCAGTAGGAGAAGAAGCGCGGTAGAACGTACCAACCATCGGAGATTTAACCTGATGGCCAGTAGGACCTTGCTCGGCAGCCGGAGCTTCAGCAACAGGCGCAGCGGCAGCAACAGGTGCAGCTACAGGAGCAGGCGCCGGTGCAGCATAGTTGTAAGCCATTGGTGCAGCAGCACCGGTAGGACCACGGTGGATGCGTACAGATTCCTCACCTTCAGTGATTTCCAGTTCGGCAATACCGGATTCTTCAACCAGTTCGATGAGTTTTTTAATTTTTCTGATATCCATTGTCATTTCTCGTTTTTAATTCAGTTTTTCAGGTTCAGGGCTGCCGTCAATGCGAGTTCATAGCCAATGGCACCTAAGCCAAGGATGACACCTGCAGCAACGTCAGATAGATATGAATGATGGCGGAAAGGTTCCCTTGCATGCACATTAGACAAATGCACTTCAATGAAAGGGATGTTTACACTTAACAGTGCATCACGAAGGGCGACACTGGTATGTGTAAATGCCGCAGGATTGATGATGATAGCATCGACCTTTCCCATGGCATCATGAATGCGGTTGATCAATTCGTGTTCTGCGTTAGACTGGAAATGGCTCACCGACGCACCTGCCGCGCTGGCTTTTTCAACCAGATTATCGACAATGTCCTGAAGCGTCTGGTAACCGTAGGTTTCCGGTTCACGCTTGCCCAACATATTCAGGTTGGGGCCATTAAGTAACAAAATTTCCATAAACTTGCTGCTATCTTTCTTAAAATGATTGCTTACAACGCATTTCAACAGAAAATAACTCTGCTTGCACGAATTTTGAACCACGAATTGTGGATTTCCACCAGGTTAACGGCAGATTATAGAGGATGAGACAGTTTTCGCAGCAAAATACTGGTCTAATCAGGGGAAATAGACGCAAGATTAGATGATAATCTATGGTTTTTTAACACTCTCTATACCAGCTAGTCGCTTTTCCATTCTTCCGCGAACATTTGTTTGCACTTAATGTCGTCACCGGCACTTTATTCCCGGCAGCCACGTGTACCTACCCGCGAATTCAACTCCGAAGTGCACCACTCGCTAAATTAGGCAGCCTTGCGTAATTCATTGAATACCGCAACAGGTTGCCTGAAGCCGAGGCTCTTTCTCGGTCTGGCATTTAATGCCCGCTCTATTTCACTAATTTGCCTATCCGATACCGTCCGTAAATCGGTGCCTTTCCTGATGTACTGGCGCAGTAAACCGTTGAAGTTCTCATTCAGTCCGCGTTCCCAGGATGAGTACGGATTCGCGAAGTAGATATTGGTTTTGAGCTTCTCAGCGACCAGCTCGTGGTCACAGAATTCGCTGCCGTTGTCCGCTGTGATTGTTCGGACATGACCTCGATATTTCCACAGCATGCCAACTATGGCTCGGGCCACGTCTGCTGCGCTTTTCGCTGGCACTTTGCGTATCAGGTATAGCTTACTTTTGCGCTCGACTAGACTAACAATCGCGCCCGTTCCTTGCTTGCCCAGAACCGTGTCAGCTTCCCAGTCACCGAACCGTTTTTTCTTGTTCACAATAGCGGGACGATGCTCAATGCCAACGCGATTCGGAATAATTATCCGCTTCGCACGGTCACCTTTACGATACCTTCTGTGACTCTGGCGCAGCTGTTTGTACAACCTACCGCCACTCAATTTATCACGCTGGACGTAGCGATAAATCCATTCGTGACTGACATGATGACCGATGATTTTACCTACACCAGCAATTTGCTCAGGGCTCCATTTTTCGTTCAGCCCGAACTCAACAAAGGTAATCGTCAGTTCAGACATCCTGAACTTTGCGGCTTGGCTACGTCGCTTCAATGCCTTCGCCTGAGCCACTTCCGGCAAATAGTGGTTATCCCGAATTCTATTGCGATTTACTTCCCGACTGATTGTGCTGTGACTCACGCTCAGACGTTTTCCGATCTCCCTGTAACTGAAACCCTCGCGTAAGTAGGCCTCAATCTGGTATCGTTGTCCCTCGATCAACTGCTTGTAACTCATGGTAATACTCTAATTGTTTGGCGACTTTAGAATACCACCAACAGGCAGTTGATCATCTATCACCCGTTAACCATGAGTGGTGCACTTATTATCTGAATTCGGGCCTGGTTATTTGTTTCTGCGCATCTTGCCGGTACGGTTAATTTTGTTAGTGCTGAAGAAACTATCAATATTGTTACTGCACTCAGTAATAACAAAGAAGCATCAAGAAATGCCTGGAAATCAGAAAATGCGCAAGAATATATAAATAAAATCGCAACAGGAATTAAAGGGTTTACTTTTTATGTTGAAAAAATAGACAGTCGGTTGAGATTGGGGCAGCAAAATTCCCCGGAAGTATTTGCTGGTTTAATAGACAAAATGAATAATGATAATTTAAATGATTATTCAGAAATATTAAAAGCAATAAATGAATATTTGTAGATATAAATGAATTTTGATTTATTTCAATATTAGCTATTTCATATTTGAACTAAGCGTTTGATTTTAAAGCTTATTGGTGAATAGCTTAATTGTGTTTTAAATTTATTTGTTTTAGTTTAATAATTCACCATGTAAATAATTTTAAATTATCTTGTCTTTTAAAATTATCATTTCAACGTCCTTTGCTTGAATTATTTTCTCTCAGGTAATTATATCCCGCTGTTTTTCGTTTGAGTCGTTCAAACAGGAAAATATAAATATAATAATTCCAGGGAGTAAAAAATGATTAGACAGAGTCTTATCGCGCTGGCGATAGGTACTGCTATGGGCGTGAGTTTTAATGCAAGCGCCGCTGCAGGTAGTACATCAAGTGTTTATGGTACTGTTGAGGCCATGTCAGGCCAGCAAGTAGCCATCGTTATCAGTAATCCTCAAACGGGATACAGCAGAACGGTAGAAGTAGGTGAAGATGGTTCATACCGCTTCGCAAAACTGGATACCGGTACATATAACATCCAGATCATTGCCAATGGCAAAGTGTTAGCTGAAGACGAGCTGCGCGTGTCCCTTGGTTCTAACAAAGAAGCTGACTTCAACCTCGATGAATTAACCGCAGAGCGTATTGAAGTCACCGGCGCCCGCGTTTCAGCCATCGATTTAACCTCTATGGATTCCGGCCTTGTAATGGGCGAAACCGAAATTGACCGTATGCCTATTGCCCGTGACCTTACATCGGTTGCATTGCTGGCACCTGGCGCAGTAGCCGGTGATTCGGCATTCGGTAATACCGCCTCTTTCGGTGGTGCATCGGTTGCTGAAAACTCTTGCTACATCAACGGTCTGGAAGTAACGAATACCCGTCAGGGTCTGGGTTGCGGTTCCGTACCTTTTGAATTCTACAAAGAGTTTCAGGTTAAAACCGGTGGTTATTCTGCAGAGTTCGGCCGTACAACCGGCGGTGTAATTAACTCGGTAACCAAAAGCGGTACTAACGAATGGGAATTTGACTTCACAGCCAACTGGACGCCGAATGGCTTGCAGGAAGAAGGCAGCGTATCCCGTGGCCGTCAGGGCACCGGCGCTATTTTCCGTGATACCACAAACGATTTCGACAATTCCTTTGATTATACCGTTTCTGCATCAGGTCCGATTATTGAAGATAAGCTTTTCTTCTACGCGCTGATCAATCCGCGGGATGTGCACAACCAGTTTGGTGATACCAACGGTACCGGGCGTTTTGCCGGTGCAAACATCATGAACGTTGATGAGTCTTCCGGTTCAGATAATCTGTTCTGGGGCGCTAAAATTGACTGGGATATCACTGAAGATCACCGCCTGAGTTTTTTCGGTTATTCAGACAAGAACGAAACAACCCGTACCGTATACGATTACGATGCTGAAACCGGAACAATTGGTGACTACTCAGGTTCATTCCTGCGTAAGCGCGGCGGTGAAGCGAAAAGTGTGACCTATACCGGTTACCTGAATGACGATCTGTCTGTCAGCGCAATGTGGGGTAACATCCAGACTGATTACAGCTCTGACCCCAGTAACCTGGATTGTTCAAGCGTAACTGATGCACGTGACGGCATTACCGATGCAGAGCGTGTTTCTTCATGTGGTCCCGGCGGCTCATTCGGCGCTAACGAAGATGAAAATACCCAGTATCGTTTCGATATCGAATACTACTGGGGCGATCACAAAATCAACGCCGGTCTGGATAAACAAACCCGTGAATCCATCCGTGTCACTCAGCCGATTGCCGGTCACTCATGGACGTATGAAACGCTGGCCGCCGGCGGTAACATTCAGGGTGACTCCGGTTCGCTGTACGTGAACAATACCGGTGCTGCACAGGATCTGGTTTCAGACCGCATCTTCTCCGGTGGTGGCAGCTTTGAGTCTGACCTGACTGCTTACTACATTGAAGATAAATGGCAGGTAACAGACACTCTGATGTTATCTATCGGTATCCGTAAAGACATCTTCTCCGGTGAAGGTACCACAGGTAAGGAACTGTTTGATTTCGATACCGACATTGCTCCGCGCTTAGGCTTTACCTGGGATGTGGAAGGCGATGGCGAGTCTAAGTTGTACGGTAACTATGGCCGTTACTATCTGCCAATTGCGAACAACACTATTTACCGTGCAGCTGCCGGCGTAAGTGATACAACCACTTACTACACCTTTGACGGTATCGACGCTGCAACCGGCGTACCTACCGGCCTGAACCCTGTGAATGGTACTGTAGAGAATTCTCAGTACGCGAGTTCATTACCGGCTATTCCTGAAAAGGATATTTTCCAGGCTCAGGAAGCTGACCCGTTCGCGAAAGATGAATATATCTTAGGTTACCAGCGTGCGATTTCCGAGGATCTCTCCATGGAAGTGATCGGTACGTACCGTGAAGTGACCAGTGCACTGGATGACTACTGTGGCCGTTACGCTTACCCGTTCTGCGTTATGGTTAATCCGGGCGAAGACATGAGTTGGTACAAAGATGGTTACTACTGGGATGGCACACAGGAGCTGATGCCTGATCACGAGACTTTCGACGGCGTGGCTGATCCCGGTTCTCTGACAACGCACACTGCAGAAACGCTGATGCTGCCTGAAGCAGAGAACAAGTATCTGTCATGGCAGGCTAAAATTGACTACCGTGCAGAAGACTACCGTGTGAACTTCATTTACACCTGGTCTCGCAGCTGGGGTAACTTTGAAGGTGCGGTTAAATCTGATATCGGTCAGGCAGATGCGGGTGTAACACAAGACTTCGACTTCCCTGCAGTCATGGATGGTTCAAGTGGCTATCAGCCTAATGACCGTCGTCACGTGTTCAAGATGTATGGCTCATATGACGTCACTGAAGACTTCACTGTGGGCTTTAACTCTACGCTTTCAAGCGGTCGTCCGCTGTCTGCGTTTGGTCAGGGCTACCCGGATACAGATCCGAATGTATACGGCAGCTACGGCGATACGTTCTACATCTATCAGGGCTGTGCTGTAGAGGGTGATACCTGTGCACAGGAAGACAAGCTGTACCGCTATGCACCACGTGGCAGTGCAGGTCGTACACCGTGGACCTTCAAAGTTGACTTGTCAGCAGCTTACGCATTCTCTTACGAGGGTGTCGATATGCGTACGTCCATCAACATCTTCAATGTGTTAAATACACAGGAAGCGCTGGCGCTGAATGAACATTACGAAAGTAGTGAAGGTACAGTTAACCAGTGGTATGGCGCAGCTTACAGCTGGCAGGCTCCTCGCTCAGTAAGATTAACGTTCGAGGCGCGTTACTAAAATAACGTCTCACCTGGACCCGAAGCCCCTTCTCCCAAGGGGCTTTTTTTATGCCTGCGGTTTAGGCAGGTCCGCTATTGATTGCCCAGTGCACGGTTCACGTGGTCAGCAAATGCGTCTGCTCTCATAAACCCCGTTACCCTGGACTGATTGATTTCTTCACCGGCAGTATTGAAAAACAAAATGGTGGGCAATCCCAGTACATCAAACTCGTCCTGGAAAGCCAGATTCACCGGCGTATTCTCTGTGAGATCGATTTGCATCCATACCGTGTTTGAAAGCGCAGAGATGACCGCCTCATCGGGAAAGGTGTACTTCTCAAACTCTTTACAGGCCACACACCAGTCGGCGTACAGGTCGACCATCACCGTTTTGCCTTCGGCATTTGCAGCAGCCAGCTTCTGCTCAAAGTCATCCAGGTTTTTAACAACCATGAATTCCGGATGGTCCGCATCATTCCCGTGCTGACCACTTTGCTGCGCAACCGGCGATGACGTTCCGCCAAATAGCGTGACATAACCGGTCATTGCACTGGCGAATAAGCCCAGTGAAATAAGCAAGGTGCGTACACCCTTCATGAAAGAGGGCTGTGTGGGCTGATTGACTACGCTGTAGTACGAGAAGGTAGCAAGACCCGTTAATGCCCATAGCAGATTAGTCCAGGACGAAGACCACAGGCGCTCGATAAACAGAATCGCAACGGCCAGCATCATAAAGCCGAAGCTCACCTTCACCACGTTCATCCAGTTACCGGCTTTAGGAAGCAGTTTTCCGCCAGTCATACCAAACAGAATAAGAGGAATACCCATTCCCAGGCTAAGTACGTACAGTGAAATGAAGCCTAATGTCATGTCGCCGGTTTGTGCGATAAACAATAAAATACCGGTAAGCGGTGCGGTGGTGCAGGGAGAAGCCACCAGACCGGACAGTACACCCATCACAAACACACCGGCAAAATTGCCGCGTTTCTGATTATTGCTTACATCGTTAAGTTTACTCTGCCAGGACGATGGCAACTGAATTTCATACACACCGAACATGGCCATGGCTAGCGCAATAAACAGTACAATAAACACGCCCAGAATGGCCGGGTGCTGAAGGGCTGCCTGGAACTGTACGCCCGCCGAAGCAACCACAAGACCTAAAATGGAGTAGGTGATCGCCATGCCCTGCACGTACACAAGGCTTAAGGTGAAGGCGCGGCTTAAGCTCATGCCTTTACCCTGACCCAGCACGATGCCGGATAAAATAGGGTACATGGGGAATACGCATGGTGTGAAGGCAAGGCCAATGCCCAGCGCCAGAAACAGCAATAAGGTCACAGGCAGATTGTCTTTGTCAGCCAGCCTTTCAGCCAGCCCGAACTGCTCAGATTTTACCGCTTCGCCGGTGGCTTCTGAAGGCGCGCTGTCCTGCACAGCGGGTTCCGTATCACCCACAGCAGACAGGTAAATCACTTTTACGGTCGGGGGATAACACAGGCCTGCGTCGGCACACCCCTGGAAACGGACCTTCACCACGCCATCTTCTTTGGCTTGGTTTACCGGTACGGTAAAGGAAACATTGTGGTAGTACACTTCGGTGAGTCCAAAAAACTCATCTTCTTTTTCTTTGCCTTCAGGAAATACCGGCTCACCTAATTCGACGTCTTTCCCCACCAGTTTGAACTGGTGCTTATAAAGGTAGTAATCATCTGCAATGGTAAAGTTAAGGGTGAGTTCATCGTCGTTTTGTTGAAAATCAAACACGAATGCGTCGTCAACAGGCAGAAAGTCAGGCTCTTCCTGTTGCGGGAAGGCGTCTCCCTGATTGAAATCCGGAATTTGTGCTGAAGCCTGTGCGGGTAGCAATAAACACAGGCAAATAAACAGCAGAGACGAAAAATACTTCATAACAAGCTTATCCTTCAGAAAAAGCGCAATATCGCGGATGGTGGCTCAGCCGTCCCGCTCCGGATACTGAATTATCAGGGTGCAACGGACATTTCCCATAACTGACCGTGACAGTAGCGGTATTCTTTCAGATTTTTCTGTTCAGAACGAATCCCTTAACGTGAAAACTGTCGTACTCATAAGAAATAACTTGTGTTTAAAGTGAGCAACCCCACTTTACCCTTTCAGTTTGCTGGTAACAGTCTACGAAAATTTGTGCTGCAGCCGGCATTAAACTTAAGCAACGAGGTTTAGTTTTGCGACTTTTATTTTTGCTGTTCGCCATAATGCCCATTATCGAAATTGCCTTACTGGTAAAAGTTGGCGGCATCATCGGCGGATGGAACACCATTGGAATTGTGTTATTAACCGCCTTTATCGGCGCTTACTTTGTGAAGCGGGAAGGTATTCACACCTTACAGATAGCGCAGGAAAAAATGCAGCGCGGTGAAATGCCGGGCAAAGAAATGGTAGAGGGCCTGATGCTGGCCGTGGCAGGTGTGTTAATGGTAACGCCGGGCTTTATCACGGATATTTTCGGTATTTTGCTGGTGTTGCCCGGTACCCGTCACCTTATCGCCGGATTTGTCAGCAAGCATATGAAGATGCGTGTAGTCACGGCAGGCTCGTTCCAGCAACAGGGACCTTTTGCCGGTGGCGCCGATCCATTCGGTCAGCGTCCTCAGGGAGGCCAGTACAATGCTGACGGCGATGTATTTGAAGGTCAGTACACCGACAAATCAGCCGGTGAAGATAAGCCCCGCCTTAAATAAGCTTCTGCGGCCGCACGCACCGTCGTGTGGCCTGATCACTTTATTCTTCAATTATTTATTCCGCTCCCGCAAGAAAAGTAAAAAAATTTGCATTTTTTTCACCAAATCCCCTTGAAGTTGTAGGGTGACTCCCCCATCTATCCACGCAGAACACGATTTGAAGGCAGGAGACTGCTTTCTCTATACAGTAAATGGCGTACACAAGACCGTACGTCCTTGTTAACTAACATTTAGATAGTTGGAATTTTCAGGAGACTTGAAAATGGCAATTCGTCCTTTACACGACCGCGTAATCCTTAAGCGCGCTGAGCAAGAAACCAAATCTGCCGGCGGCATCGTGCTTACCGGTTCTGCTGCAGAAAAATCTACCCGTGCGAAAGTTATCGCTGTGGGTAACGGCCGTATCCTTGATAACGGTGAAGTTAAAGCTCTTGACGTAAAAGTTGGCGACACCGTTATTTTCAACGACGGTTACGGTGTAAAAACCGAGAAGCTGGAAGGTGAAGAAGTGCTTATCGTTAGCGAAAGCGACATTCTGGCAATCGTTGAGTAATAGACGTTTAACGTTTTAACCGTATTTAGAGGAATTTAAACATGGCAGCTAAAGAAGTACGTTTTGGTGATGACGCCCGCACGAAGATGCTGAAAGGCGTTAACATCCTTGCAAACGCAGTAAAAGTAACATTGGGTCCTAAAGGCCGTAACGTAGTACTGGATAAGTCATTCGGTGCCCCTACCATCACTAAAGATGGTGTATCTGTAGCCAAAGAAATCGAGCTGGAAGACAAGTTCGAGAACATGGGCGCGCAGATGGTTAAAGAAGTAGCGTCTAAAGCAAACGACGAAGCCGGTGACGGTACTACTACTGCAACTGTTCTGGCACAGGCTATCGTAACTGAAGGTCTGAAATCTGTTGCTGCGGGTATGAATCCGATGGATCTGAAGCGCGGTATCGATAAAGCCGTTGCTGCAGCTGTTGAAGAATTAAAAGCACTGTCTACTGATTGTGCAGACAGCAAGTCTATCGCTCAGGTAGGTACTATCTCTGCTAACTCTGACTCAGAAGTGGGTCAAATCATTGCTGAAGCAATGGAAAAAGTAGGCAAAGAAGGCGTTATCACTGTTGAAGAAGGTCAGGCTCTGCAAAACGAGCTGGACGTGGTTGAAGGTATGCAGTTCGACCGTGGTTACCTGTCTCCTTACTTCATCAACAACCAGGAAAACGGCACTGTTGAATTAGACAACCCGTTCATCCTGCTGGTTGACAAAAAAGTTTCTAACATCCGTGAACTGCTGTCTACGCTGGAAGGCGTGGCGAAAGCAGGCAAGCCTCTGCTGATCATCGCTGAAGATGTTGAAGGCGAAGCGCTGGCAACTCTGGTTGTTAACAACATGCGCGGTATCGTGAAAGTAGCTGCTGTTAAAGCACCTGGTTTCGGTGACCGTCGTAAAGCTATGCTGCAGGATATCGCAATCCTGACTGGCGGTACTGTAATCTCTGAAGAGATTGGTCTGGAGCTGGAAAAAGTTCAGCTGGAAGACTTAGGTACTGCGAAGCGCGTAGTTATCAATAAAGACAACACAACTGTTGTTGACGGTGCAGGTGATGAAGCGGCTATCGAAGGTCGTTGCGCACAAATCCGTGGTCAAATCGAAGATTCTACTTCTGAGTACGACAAAGAGAAGCTGCAGGAACGTCTGGCTAAACTGTCTGGCGGTGTTGCGGTAATCAAAGTTGGTGCTGCTACTGAAGTTGAAATGAAAGAGAAGAAAGACCGCGTTGAAGATGCACTGCACGCTACCCGCGCTGCGGTACAGGAAGGCGTAGTACCTGGTGGTGGTGTTGCTCTGGTTCGTGCAGCCGCTAAACTGGCTGACCTGACTGGTGAAAACGAAGACCAGACTCACGGTATCAAGCTGGCTCTGCGCGCGATGGAAGCACCTCTGCGTCAAATTTCTATCAACTCTGGTGCAGAAGCATCGGTTGTTGTTAACGAAATCAAGAACGGCGAAGGTAACTACGGTTACAATGCAGGTAACGACACTTACGGCGACATGCTGGAAATGGGTATCCTTGACCCGACTAAAGTGACCCGTTCTGCACTGCAATTCGCTTCTTCTATCGCCTCTCTGATGATCACCACAGAAGCGATGGTTGCTGAACTGCCTAAAGAAGAAGCTGGTGCACCTGATATGGGTGGCATGGGCGGAATGGGCGGCATGGGTGGAATGATGTAATCTACCCATAAGCTTAACGCTTTAAGAAAGGCGCTCTCCGGAGCGCCTTTTTTGTTTCCATGCACCCAGCAATGCCATCTCATTTCTCTCTGCCAATACATTCCTGCTTCTTATAAGCACACATTAAGTTCAGGTTTAAAAAAGAGCTGAAGGCCTTAGCTAAGTTAAAGAAGGTTAGTACATCCAAAACATTTTTGGTTACTATGCAAAGGTAAACGCCATGATTGATATATTAGCAATGTCAGAATCATGGATTCATATTTGGTTGCTATTCAGGAGTGCGCAATGCCAGTTGCCCAAAAACACAATGTGTTGACACCCGACGAATACTTGCAGGAAGAGCTTGAAGCACCTGTTAAGCGTGAGCTCATTGATGGTCAGATTTATGCGATGGCCGGAGCAAGCGCTAACCATGAGAGAATAGCGGGGAATATTTATAGTGAATTGAGAAATCACTTAAAAGCGACTCCCTGTGAGCCATTCAGCTCAGATATGAAAGTGCGCGTTCGTGATAATTTTTATTATCCAGATGTGTTGGTCGATTGTGGTTTTGATGAGTCAGAGCCATATTTTACATCAACGCCGGTGATCATTGTGGAAGTGATTTCACGCTCTACTCGTAAAATGGATGAGAAGCAAAAGTTACTCGAGTACATCAATATTCCTACACTTAAAGAGTACGTGCTGATTGAACAGGATGTAGCAGACGTTACCGTTTACAGAAGAAGCGATGACTGGCGCTCCACCCACTATTTTTTAGGTGAAGAAATCCACTTCGAATCGATAGATTTTACTATCCGGGTAGAAGACATTTATCTTCGCGTAAAAAATGAAGATGTCGCGGCATTCCTCGAACAACAATCCGAATCTTAAAACTTAGCTTTTCAGGCGGGCTCAAGATCACCTTATTTATCCCCGGGATTGTCCGCTGAATCATGCAATCCCCCTAATAAATCCTCCTTGACAAAATCTTTACATTTAACTCGACCGGAAATGAAAAAGTCGCTAAATTAGCCGAACTTTGTAGTTGTGGTATCTAAAGTTCAAGGATGAAAACATGAATAACGTTGTACGTGTCTTTTCTCTTTCTGCGTTGGCCCTCGCTGTGTCTGCATGTGGTGGCGGTGGCTCTGACAGTTCTTCCGGCGGCGGCACACAAACGCCTTCAAAAACACCTGTGCAGATCATTTCTGACGCGCAATCTCATTCCAAAGCACAGTTAACCACAGCTGCGAAAACGCAGGCTAATACACTTTATAGTGGTGAGTCCGGCAAGGCAGAGATAGATATTGCCCTGGCCCAGCATGTGTACAGTGTATTGTTTGACGACAATATTCTAACTGTGCCTGATATCGGTGAACACGATATTGAAAATGAACTCGGTAGCGACGGTTCAATTAACAGCACCCTTCAGTGTGATGAGAGCGGCACTGTGAAATATACCGGTAAGTTTGATGATAACGGTACCGGTAAGTTGTCCATGGATTTCAGCGATTGCCAGTCTTACTACAACAGCTTTGCGTTGTCCGGTGTAGCGGCGGTTTCTATTGATGTTGTCACTGACAGCAAAATGGAATACACCCTGTATTTCTCCAATCTTAACTGGGAAGACGACGTTCCGGTGTCTATGTCAGGCCTGATTACCTTTAGTGATTCATTTTCAATGCAAACCGGTGTGACGACGTCGGTCAGTGAGCAATACGTAAGTGCTACGATTGGCGATGAAAGCTATCTGATTGATGCCAGCATGACCACCAAAGATGACTGGGAGTCGCCAGAACTCCGGATTGAAGGCCGTGTCAGTGTGGGGTCTGAAGGTTATGTAGATGTGTCGCTGGATACTGACGAGCTGGATATGCCGTATTTTTACGGCAGTACCGTTGTGTATAACGACGGTGAAGCACAGCTGAAGTTCTTGCAGGGTATGGTGATGTACACGCAGGATCTCGACAATGACGGCGAGGCGGATGCCGGTAAGTACTTCGAAAGTGTATACGGCTTCGTCACAACACCGGTGAGTGATACTGATTTATATAATCTCGCTGAAATCTCTCTGACACCTTATGTTGAGTCGCCTTATCTGCAAAATTCTGAAGGGCTGTCTGTGGCACAGGAAATTGTTGTGCTGCCCGGAAATTATTACGACCTCGATACTCCGGATGAAGATCTGACGGTCAGTTACAACTGGTATCTGAACGGCAGGTTACTTGAAGGCGTTCACGGCAACACGCTGCCTGCATACTCAGTGACTGTTGATCAGTGGATTGAAGTATCAATGGTAGTGTCTGACTCAATCAACACGGTGGAATCCTATCCCATCAGCATCTTTGTGGAAGATACACCTGCCGTTGTTACGGTAAGCAATGTGCCAGAAAATGTCCGTGCCGGCGATACCATTACTTTTTCATTATCACTGACAGATGCAGATGTACCGGGCAATGAAAACCTGGCAGCACTGGCGAGCGCACCGGAGGGAGCAACGTTAGCTTCGAATGGTACTGTAACGTGGGTTGTACCGGACAATCAGCTTTTCAGTCAGATGGTGTACACCTTCGGTGTGAGCAACAGTCAGAACCCGAACAATACTATCGAGGAATACTTTGATGTGACGGTGAGCGCTGATGAAGCGCAGCCGTTGTTCCGTTCCGGCATGGAAGTGCCTCACCGGAATAATTCCCAGTGGGTGGCCGATTTTGATGGCGACGGTAGCAATGAATTGTTGGGAACAGACAATGGCTCACGGGTATTTTTACTGACGTTGGTTGATGGTAAATATCAACAGAAATGGGCATATCCCTATGCGCTGTCGGATGAACAGAATATTCAGCAGGTATTGCCCGCAGATATGGACCAGGACGGTACACCTGAAATTTTAGTTATCACTGAAAAAACCTTCTGGCTGATTGATGATTTAACTAAAGATGCACGGGTTTTACTGGAAACCGACGATTATTTCAGTGAAGCGTTACTGGCTGATACTGACAACGACGGCGTCAATGAACTGATTTATTCTGTTAAGAATGCTAATTACGACGCCAGTGAAACAACCATTTTTGTGAGTGAATTGGGAAGTGAGCTGGTCACAACGCTCAGTTTCAGTACGAACAATTTTCAGACAATTGCTGCCGGTAATGTAGATGCCGATAGTAGTATGGAGCTGATTATGAACACCGGTCTGGTGTACGACCTGACCACTGGTGCGAATGAATGGTTTTTCGGCTCCGGATTTGGTAGTTCGTTTGTTACAGTTGGCGACCTCAACGGGAATGGTATCGATGAGATCATTGGTGCCGGTGCCTGGGATGCGCTTTACGTGTATTCCGCTGTTGATAAGTCTCAGCTGGCGTCATTGTCCCTTGACGATACCTGCGATATGCATGCATACAATCTCTACGATGATGCGACAGATGAGATCGTGGTGAGTGATTGTCAGTGGGGCAATGTAACTGCGTATTCTCTGAACGGCAGTAATCAGCTGGATACAGTATGGCAGGTCGGGCTGCAGGATCACGGTTCCTCATCGCTGACTATGGGTGATATCGACAACGACGGCAGTGCGGAAATTTTATGGGGGTCAGGCACCAGCAGTTCCGGTGCAGACCGCCTGATCACTGCGGACTACACTGCCGGTGGTGCAACGGTAAAAGAAAATACCACCGGTGTTCAGCTTGACCATTTCTATGCTGCGGGCTGGTCTGAAATCACTTCCGGTGATGAGCGCGCCGTGTTCTTTGTGCCCAGCACTGAAAGCGGTTATGACGGCTCCGTTATCGTTACGCTTACCGGCGATGGCACTATAACAGTGGGTGAAGAGCTTTCTACCAACTGGGACCACAGTACTCAGGCGGTGACAACTGATTTCAATAACGATGGAGCAGGGGATATTTTCCTGCCACTGACTTCCCTGTATGACGGCGCATTCGGTGCAGTGCAGTTAAGCGATATGTCTGTTCAGTATTCCGTGGACGGTGACTATGACAGCACTATCGGCAAGATTATGGCCATAGATGTCAACGGCGACGGCTATGAGGATGCGGTCTATCAGGACGGCTCGGCGATTAAGGTTGTCGACATTCAGAATCAGCTGCTGGTGGCATCGTATACGAGCCCTCAGGGAGTCAGTGATTTTGACGTGGTATTTATTGATGATGTACTGAATCTGGTCGTGACCAGCGGTTACCAAAAGGTACAGTTACTGACGCTGGGAAGTAATGCATTTATCACCGGCAGCTCGTATGACATTGAATGTCCGCAGGTACTGTTTACCGGCGGTGAAAACAGCCGTCAGTTTGTTTGTTCCGGTGGTAACGACGAGGAAATGAACATGCTGGCATTTTCTGACAGTGGTGTGGAACTGGTGGCGGAATACAACTTCCCGTTTGAGATCACCGGTATGATTGTGGACCCTGTTACCACGTCTAACATTCTGGTAGTAACCGGTGATGACAGCAGTTGGTACAGCTCTCATTCTGTTCTGCGCAGCATTGCAACCAATGGCAATATTGTCTGGTCCGGTCCGAAGTTGAACGGCAGAGCAGGCAAAGGGGCACTGCGTGCCCGACGCTCCGAATCCGGCGATTTAGAAGTTATGCTTGGTACGTCAGCAGGGATGTACTTGATCCACTGATTGATGAGGGCGCTCGGGTGAATTCAGTTACCTGTTTTCACCTGAGTTCAGATCATCCCGGCAGTGAGGAAGTTGCCACGGTTATTCCGCGAACCCTGCCGGAGCGCTCCTGCTTTATGCTGCGCCGTAAACAGGTAAGGTCAGCGTAAATTCGGTACCGGTATAGAGCTCACTTTCAACGCTGAGCATTCCTTCGTGTTCTCTTGCTATTTCATACGAAATGGAAAGGCCCAGGCCAGTGCCTGTATCTTCGTCTTTGGTGGTGAAGAAAGGATTGAATATCTTCTGCAGGTTTTCGTCTGAAATCCCGCAGCCATTGTCACGGACGATAAGTTCTACGGTTCCGTTACTGTTTGCTCTGGTGCGCACTTCCAGCTTACCCCGCCGTCCCGTTTCTTCAATCGCCTGCGCGGCGTTAATCAGCAGGTTAGTAATAACCTGAGAAATTTTGCCAACGTTCATCATAACGCGGGGCAATTCGTCGTAGTTAATGTCTACATCGCAGGCATATTTTAGCTTGTTGTTCACCAGCGCTAATGTGGTTTTCACACAGTTATTCAAATCAAAAAGTTGCTTCTGATCTGTGTCGATTCTGGAAAATTGTTTAAGGCTGCTGACAATTTCTTCCACTCTCTGTAAACCGTGTTCAGATTCTTTGATGAGATGAGAAACGTCATTACTTATGAAGTCCAGTGACTGGTAAGCCTGAGAATTCTTCAATGCAGCTAATTTTTCCAGCGCAACTTCATTGGTAGGTGCTTGTGTGACTTCCATTAGATCTCTGTACAGTATTTCAAAGCTGGCTAAATACTCTTTCAGCGTGTCGAGGTTACTGCTGACAAAGCCCACAGGGTTATTGATTTCGTGAGCGACGCCGGCAGCAAGCTGGCCCACTGACGACATCTTTTCTGCCTGAAGTAATTGCTGCTGGGTTTCTTTCAGCGATTTGTTTGACTGCGACAGCTCTTCATTTTTTCTGTTTAATTCATTGGTGCGTTCGCGGACTCTGTATTCCAGAGACTGATTCAGGTTATGTATGGCATTTTCCGCTTCGGCTCTGCGGATATGCTCTTCTTCAAGATGCGAGATTAAATGATTGAATACCGTTGCTAACTCTTCGAGTTCGTCATTGGTACGCACATTTACCTTAATATCTTCATATTTGTTTTCTTTTGAAGCCTGAATGAGCCTGCGGGCACCCTGCTGAAGAATGTTGATCTGCTTAGTCAGATAACTTCCGAGAAAATAGGAAAACAGCGCAACGAGAACCATTTCAATGACTGCGATGGTATAAGCCCACTGCTGAATGTCGCTCAGCGACGCTTTCACCGCTGCAATATCAATTCCAAGGTCAATATAACCGTACAAGGTATCATCAACCATGATCGGGCGGCGGATGTCGTAAATCCCGTCACTGGCCAGGCTGACAGACGTATCGGCCTGAAAGTCTGAGTTCAGTGATTGTTCGTTGCCACCTGATGCGAAGACTCTGCCGGAGGTATCAGTTATTTTGACGTAATGAATATCTGAATCGGTAAGCAGTTCGTTGACATCAGCCTCAATGCCGGCCAGATCGAAGGACAAAAATGCGTTTTTAGTCGTTGAATAAAACAGGTTAGCCGTTGTATTCGCACGCTTTACCACCGCATCGTTAACCAGGTTGGTCAGCAGGTTAAAGGTTGTTGTCAGCAGCAGTGCAAGCAATGTGGCCTCTATTAAAGCCACACCCAGTATTGTTTTTAATTTTAATGATATTCGCATAGGAACTACGGGTTCTCTTGCTGCAGTAAGTCTATGTTCAGCACCCGGATGTCATCCCAGTCTGCAGAAAATGCTTCCGAGAATCCTTTCATTTTGAGACTGTTTAATGCGTCACTGCCTTTTCCTCCGGGATTCATGGTTGTGAGAACATTCAGTAGTTGTCCGCGAACTTCCTCTGACAGCCGGGGATGCGTTGCTATGGCGTGTGGCGTATAAGCAGGGCTTGCCCAGAGCACTTTCAGGTTCTTTTTAACGTCGTCGTCTGTGGCTTGCAGAGACCGGTAAATCCCGCCTCCGGCCTTAAAGAATCCCCTCTTTACATTCAGATATACGGAATCGTGGGAATGCACATAAACGGGTGTAAAGTTAATGCCTTCTTTTTGCATGGTCGCACGGGGGATAATACTGGCGGCAAAGGCGGCCGGGGCCGGAAAGGCGATTTTGGTGCCATTAAGATCAGACAATTCTGTAAAAGGACTGTCACGGGTTACAACGATGATGCCCTGAATGGTTTGGTCTTTCTGGCGGACCAGCGCGCGGTAACCGGGATTTTTCTGAAAAACGACAAAGTGATAAGGGTTCATGTAAGCAATGTCGTATTTGCCTTCTGACAGTGCTTTTTCAAATGTCGGAATATCTTTCGCGGTTTCAAAGTGAAAAGTGTGTCCGGTCTCAGACCCGATATAGCTGAGCAAAGGTTGCCACGCCTCAGCGAGCTTTTTCGGCGAGTGCTGCGGAACAATGCCCACAGAAAAGGACTCAGCAGCAGCGGAATGTGATATGAGCATTAATAAAATTCCAACGACCCGCCTGCTCAACAATTCAGACATGTTTTTTCTTCTCCCGCCCCGTAACGTCAACTCGTGCCGTCATCACCATCGTCTTTCTGTAATTCTATAACAAAATATGATGATAGGGCATTGTGTGCAGAAATGCCTTTTTCGCCCGGCTTTCGTTATAATTCTCTGCATCACTTTTTATAAGAACATCTGTTATGGCTACCGCATCTGCTCTTCATATTCTGGTTAAGACCGAAAAAGAAGCCCTTTCCATTCTTGAACAACTGAAGAAAGGCAAAGACTTTGCCACACTGGCAAAGAAACATTCAACGTGTCCGTCGGGAAAGCGGGGCGGAGATTTAGGTGAATTTCGCCGCGGACAGATGGTGAAACAATTTGATGACGTAGTGTTTAAAAAAGAAGTGCTTAAAGTGCACGGACCGGTAAAAACAAAGTTCGGCTATCACCTGATCAAAACCTTGTACCGCAGCTGATTACAATTCAGGGTCTTCCCGAACGGGAAGATTGTCTATTCTCTCAGGCGGCTATCACATAATAAGTGCAGACGCACCATTCATGAGCAAAATGCTGAACCACAGGTGTGCATTTTGTTTGACAGTTGGTTGTTTTTTGTTCTCCTCTGATCTGTTTCGTGTCATTTTCCCTATCTAAAAGTTCCACAATTGAATGCTTTTATTGATTCTGTGAATGAGCATTATCTCGTCAATCATTTCACTTATTAGCGTAATCATAAATAGTTTGTTCACATCATAGACTTAGATATAGTCAAATTTTTATATAGCATAACTTGTTGTATTTAATAATTTTCCGTTCTTTAATCTCAAATTTTTCATTCGTTAGTGTGTTTAAAATTTCTAAATATACAGGGAAGTTTGGCTAAACATTCAGCGCTAACTGACCCCTTGTATATTCTTTTTTGATATAAATATGCATATTGCCACCGGTGGCAATAGATATTAGATTTGGTTAACAATAAAAATTATAAATTAACAATGCGAGCACGCATGTGTTCGGATCATGAGTCTCAGTATCCCGTGCCTGAGGAGAACACATTGAAAGTACTGATATTAAATGAAGGACTCGAACAACAAGGTCACACAGAGAAGCGATGTGCGGTTTCGCCATCCAGTGTGAAGCGAATGGTGAAGCGAGGTATGACCGTGGTCATGCAACAGGGCGCTGGTGTTCTGTCAGGTTATGCGGACACAGAGTTTACTGAAGCTGGTGCCATGGTGGTTGAAGATGCCGGCGCTGCGCTTGAGGAAACGGATGCGTTATTGTGCGTGAATCGTCCTGCAGAAGCGGTGTATGCCCGTCTGAAACCGGCTGCCCTGGTGATTGGACACATTGACCCCTTTTTCCAGCAGGAATTAGTGGAATCACTGGCGGCGAAGAAACTGACCACATTGTCGGTAGAAATGATCCCGCGCTCTTCCCGCGCCCAGAAAATGGATGCGCTGAGTTCGCAGGCGAGCCTGGCTGGCTATGTCATGGTGATGCAGGCAGCTACGCATCTGCCGGGCATTCTGCCAATGATGATGACACCTTCGGGCACCATCAAGCCGGCGAAAGTTTACATTATCGGTGCTGGCGTTGCCGGTCTGCAGGCCATTGCAACTGCAAAGCGCTTAGGTGCCAACGTACTGGCATACGATACGCGCCCGGTGGTAGCCGAGCAGGTTGAGTCGCTGGGCGGTAAGTTCCTGAAAATTGATTTGGGTGAAACCGGCCAGACGAAAGACGGCTATGCCAAAGAGCTCACTGAAGAACAAAAGCAGAAGCAGCAGGATGCCCAGCGCGATGCCATTGCTGATTCTGACATTGTGATTACCACAGCGCAGTTGTTCGGACGCCGTCCGCCGCAGTTGATCAGCAAAGATACCCTTGCGCTGATGCGTCCGGGTAGTGTGGTTGTCGATATGGCTGCCACATCCGGTGGCAACGTGGAAGGCTCTGAAGCCGGCAAAGTGGTTACCGTGAACGGTGTCACTGTTATTGGTACCGGCAACTGGAGTCAGGCTGTGGCGAAAGACGCCACCGACATGTATGCCAACAACGTGTACAACCTGCTGGATGAATTTTTTGATGATGAATCGAAGCAATTCAACCTTAATCTTGAGGATGAGATCCTGGCAGGCTGCGTGATCACCCACGACGGGCAAATCACCAACGACATGCTTACAAACGCTTATCAGGGGGCCTGATCATGGAAAATATCTATTTGATTTTTATTGTGCTGCTGGCGGCATTTTTAGGCTTCGAGCTTATCCGTAAAGTCCCTGCCACATTGCACACGCCGCTGATGTCGGGCTCTAACGCGATTTCTGGCATTACCCTTGTTGGCGCGCTGGTGGCATCCGGTGCTGACAACGACGTGCTTACCACTGTACTGGGTACCGCTGCGGTGGCACTGGCAAGCATTAACGTGGTGGGGGGTTACCTGGTAACCGACCGCATGCTTGGCATGTTTAAAAAGAAAGACAAGAAGTAAGGGGTCAGGAAGATGGAATCTGTAGCATTGATTATCAATCTGGCTTACGTACTGGCTGCCGGACTGTTTATTACCGGACTTAAATTACTGAGTCATCCTTCTACTGCCAGAAAAGGTAACCTGGTGTCTGCGGTGGGTATGCTGGTGGCGGTGGTGGTGACACTGCTTGATCATCAAATCATTTCCTACCACTGGATATTACTGGGCTTTGTAATTGGCGGCGCTTACGGTGCCTGGAAAGCTAAGTCGGTGGAAATGACGCAAATGCCGGAAATGGTGTCGTTATTTAACGGCTTCGGTGGTCTGGCATCGCTGTTGCTGGGCTGGGCGACTATCAGTCAGCTGGCCACGTTTGGCTTCATGGGGGCCACGCACTTTGTGCTGATCACGGTGATTCTCACGATTCTGATCGGTGGTGTTACGTTCTCTGGCTCGGTGATTGCCTGGGGCAAGCTGTCTGGCCGTATGGGGGCCAAAGCGGTTATTTTCACCGGTTTGCGTGAACTTAGTATTGCTCATCTGATTGGTTTTGTGGTGGTAGGTTATTTGTTCGTTACCGATCCGACGAATCTGATGTGGTTGTACGTGACTATCGCACTGGCGCTCAGCTTCGGTGTACTGGCGACCATTTCAATTGGTGGTGCCGACATGCCGGTAGTGATTGCACTGTTAAACAGTTACTCGGGTGTGGCAGCATCTGCGGCTGGTCTGGCGGTGGGCAACACGATTCTGATTGTTACTGGTCTGCTGGTTGGTGCATCGGGTTTGATCCTCACTAACATCATGTGTAAGGCGATGAACCGCTCGCTGATGAATGTACTGCTGTCAGGCTTCTCTAAGCCTGTGGAAGCGGCAGAGAAAATCGAAGGCGAAGTGAAAATCATGGCGGCGCAGGATGCATTCTATGTATTAGAAGCGGCTCAGGCTGTGCTGGTGATCCCGGGCTATGGTATGGCGGTTGCTCAGGCGCAACACGCGGTGCGTGAACTGCAAACCTTGCTGGAAGAAAACGGCTGTACGGTGGAATACGCTATTCACCCTGTAGCGGGCCGGATGCCTGGTCACATGAACGTACTGCTGGCAGAAGCGGATGTGCCTTACGATCAGCTGTATGAAATGGATGATGTGAATCCGCGTATGGAAAACTACGACGTAGCGATTGTTATTGGTGCTAATGACGTAGTAAACCCTGCTGCGAAAGAGATGAAAGGCAGCCCGATTTACGGCATGCCGGTAATCGAAGCTTATCGTGCAAAAACTGTGTTTGTACTGAAGCGCTCAGCGAACGCAGGCTTTGCCGGCGTCGATAACCCGCTGTTCTTCAAAGACAACACAAGAATGGTACTGGGTGACGCCAAAGACACCATCAACACCATCATCCGCGAATTCGGCGACGACTAAACGCTTTCGTTCGAAGGTGAGCCCTCCGGGATGGGAGTGGAGCTGTGTTTTCAAACACGCTGTAAACCCATCCCTGGGAGCTCGACAGCCGCGTTCCTGCGGCTGACGGTTTGGAAACGGAAGAGGACTTAACCGCTGTCGGGGCACACTTTGTCTTGCAGCCACCAGAACACACTTCAAGCCCATCCCAGTCTCACTTTTCCCATCAACTTCCTGTGAATATTGTAAGAAACGCGTAAGTCCTGAGACTCCTGTGCTGGATGGCGGTCAATGAAATAACACCGTGACATTGTTCAGAACTGGCAGGGGGCGAGATGATCATTTCTCACAAGTACCGCTTTATCTTTATCAAAACCCGTAAGACGGCGGGGAGAAGTATTGAAACTTATTTATCCTCTTTGTGTGATTGCCGGGATGTGTTTACGCCGGTTTTCCCGCCTGAACCGGGCCACCGGCCGCGTAATTATAAGCGTCGCTGGGATATCCGGTCTGAGTTGGGAGCTGCCGGGTACGCCGGCAAAGTACAGGCTGTGCTGGACTGGCTTGGGAAGCGTCCTTTCCGGAATCACTCTACGGCAGCGGAGATTAAAGCCAGGGTCAATCCGGAAATCTGGCGGGATTACACGACGTTCTGTGTAGACAGAAATCCATGGGAGAAAACGGTATCGCACTACAATACCTGCAGGCATTACCGGAATCCGCCGGGCGACTTTGAAGATTACTTGTCACGGGCAGAATACTGTTTTAACTACCCTAGCTACTGTGACCGTTCCGGGAATGTGCTGGTCGACAGGGTGTTGCATTATGAAAACCTGGAAGATGAACTGGCGGATCTGTTTGCCGCTCTGGGTGTGCCTTTCAGAAGGGGCGTGATTACTAACGCCGGCAGGATAGTCCGGCAGAGCAAACCGGATTACCGGGAGATATATACGGACAAACAGAAGGCCTTGATTGAGCATGTATTTTCGCGGGAAATCGTATTGAACGGTTACCGGTTTTGATTTCCACTGCCGGCAATAAGCTTGAGGTTCGCAGTCATTGCGTCTGGCGGAGACGCGGTTTAATGCTCTGATTATCGTCATTTACCGGAAATTCAGGGCAAAAGTATTGCATGTTATTTAATCAAAGAGATATGCTGGCATTTAAGCTGGCAAAGAACAGCATGCTCTAAATTTCAGATATATTTCAATTCATTATCAATCTATTCCCGGGACACGTTAATTTGGAGCAGCTATGCAAAGAAGACGTTTTCTACAGGGATCTGCAGGTTTAGCATCAAGTGTTGCACTTGGCGCATGTGTGTCGTCCTCCCAATCTTCATCAGGTAAATTACACACCGGTTTAACGGTACAGATGCCACCACTTAAGCGCATTGAAGCCCGTCCTGACCGCATTATCACTATGAATGTGTGCACACGGCCATTTCGCGCTCAGGGGCCGAGAATTGAACTTGAAAAGGCGGGTGCAAAGTCGATTGTTCATAACTACGGGCACGGCGGCAGTGGCTGGTCACTGTCCTGGGGGACCGCTGTACTGGCGGAATCACTGGTCGCTGAGGCAATGAACAAGGAGGTTGCGGTTATCGGCTGTGGTGCAATTGGCTTAACCACCGCGATCCAATGTCAGCGTGCGGGCTACAAGGTTAAAATCTACGCCAAAGAACGTCCGCCTTATGTGCGCTCGTCATTTGCAACGGGGATCTGGTCGCCGGACTCCCGTATTGTAGATTTGGCGCATGCGGATTCGTTTGCACAAAAATGGGAAATGATGGCAAGAATTTCCTTTCGCCGGTACCAGACTCTGTTAGGGCTCACCGGTACGCCGGTGGAATGGACGACTATATTCCGTGCTTCAGATACGCCATTTTCAGAAACGGGGCACTACGAGGCGAAAGGAGAGCCTGCGTATCCGACTTTTGAACGGGATCTCATTGGTGATATTACGCCACGCTCGTGGGATATCCCGGCTCACATGAATCCGTTCCCGGTACGTTACGTTCGTCGTTACCCGTTACTGATGTTTAATATCAGCGAGTATTCACGGGTACTGATGAGCGAATTTATTCAAAATGGCGGTGAAATTGTGACGCGGGAACTGACCAGCCCGTCTGACTTTGCCAACTTCGATGAGAATACGCTGGTAAATTGCACAGGTTACGGTGCCAGGGCCTTATTGGGTGATGACAGTATCACGCCGGTCCGGGGACAAACCTGTAAGCTCATCCCGCAGCCGGAAGTGAAGTACGGCATTCAGTATTTCAATAAGCATGTTTCCGTTTATCCACGGCGCGACGGCTTACTGGTGCAGGCGGGTGGTGACCATGACTTTGGTAATCCGGCAGCTAATATCGATCCTGAAGAGTCGCTGAGCGCAGTGGCGCGCCTTGCAGATTTCATCGCCGCCATGAAAACGGTGTGATCTTATCCTCTTGTCCGAAAAGCGTGCAAAGAGAGCGTAACGGTGAAGGTCAGCAGGTGACCACTTCACCGCTGTCAGATGGTTTTCTCACGGGATTCACTGTCATTCAATCTGGCGCGGATGCGGCTTAATGCTACCGGCGTTATTCCCAGATAAGACGCAATTTGTTGTTTGGTGAGTACGTTGTTCAGCTCGGGGAAATCACTGCAAAAAGACACGTAGCGGTGTGTTGCTGAGTGCTTCACCATCATGCTTTCTTTTTCTTCCTTACTGATAAAAATATCGGTAAGGAACAGCGCATAAGCCTGCATAAACGCCAGGTTATTTTTCATACTTTCAAAGAAAGATGGCCAGTGAAACGAAATGGCCACTGAGTCCTGCAGTGCTTCTATGGAAAATTGAGCCGGTAAACCCATTGTCATTGCGCGGGTCGAACCAACGATTCTGGGGGCTTTAGCCAGCGTCTGGGTATACTCCTTTCCCTCCTCTGACACACTGTAATACCGCACCAGACCGGTGTTAAGAAAATAAACTCTGGTTGAACAGTCACCTTGTCTGAATAAGGTTTCACCTTTGGGAAGTACATGTACTTCCGGCGTTAAGTTTAAGCCCGACCAGTCTATGCCGGACTGATAATGTCCGAAGAAATCCTCAAGCTGTTTTCTCAGGCAAGCTTTGTCCATTTGCGGCTCCCTTATGATTAAAACCGTTGTCGATCAGCACTAACGCAATGACAACCAGGCTACTGCCAGCAACAAACCCGGGCGATAACAATAACGCTACCGGTGCGTTGATATTTTCATAGCAGGCCACCCAGACCGGAATGGTATAACTGATCCCGAGCAGACACCGCGCACCGCCCTGCGCCACAATACGCTGTTGCAGTACAAACGTTAAGAGTGTGGTACCGATCGTAAGGTAACCGGTCATCTGCCAGAAGGGGACGGCTAGCCATTGCACCTGAGACAAGCCTCCGGCAAGCAGTGTGAAGGGTAACAACCATAAGGTGCCGGCGAACATGATACGGTATGCGCCGCCAAATGCGGTGTACTGACCAAACCAACGCTGTACAGATACAACATGTATTGCGAGCAGAATACATCCTGCCAGATAAATCGCATCCCCTGAATGCCATACCAGCCCGCCGTTGCGTGTAGCCAGCAACACGATAATAGCGCCGGCTGCGCCGCACAGGTAGCCGAACCACTGACGGGAGGTGGTACGGATGGAAAAAATGAGTCCGGTAAGTGCGCCGAGAAACGGAACGAAGGTGTACATCACCGATGTATTCAAGGATGTTGTGGTCTTCAGAGCGGTAAACAGGCAAACAAAGAATCCGGTCAGACTCCCGCTGACTATGGCTAGTTGCGCACCCGCTTTCATTGACGAGATTAACGGGGCGGGGTGACTTCTGCGGCCGGCAATATAAAACGGGGTCATTATGAGTAAGGCCAGCAGAAACCGCAGAAATGTCACCGGTAGTGGTGAGGCATAAGCGGTCACCTGTGCAGAGACAACAAAAGAGGATGCCATCAACCACGACCAGAGAATAGCCGGAAGCAACGGAGACTTCATCAGGATTGCTCCGGTGCAGCGGGTTGCCCGTCCTGATGTAAATGCGGTTGCACATAGCGCTCAAATAAAAAGTGGCATATTGCGGTATCCACCGGCAGTATGAAAACACGCTGCAGAATGTGGGTGAGTTGCTCTGCTGATGTCACCCGGGTTTCTTCTTGTCGCCCCTGAAATGTGCTGGTCAGGGTATGATTAATCAGCGCATGAGTTTGATCAGGTTTGTTGATACTGACCACTAAATTATTGACAAAAACAGCCTGCGGATGGGCGATGGAATATAAGTGGCCAGCGGTGCAATCCGCTTCCGAATAGACGGCGGAGTCAATACGGTAGAGCACGAAGGGGCAGCCTTCTTTAATCAACACCACGTCGTATTCTCCGTTGGGGAGTGGTTTAATTGTGTATTGCCTGTTTCCGGCCTGCTGAATACCCTGTTCACTCAATTTAAGTGGCGCCTGAGGAACGGACGCTCCGAATCCGCAGTCAATCAGATAGTCTTCACCGTCGAGGGTTACCAGTGTTACCCGGTGAGTACGGGGTACATCGCGGATATGATTATTGAAGACGCGCCCCATCACCAGCCGGGTGTCGTAACCCAGCGAATCCAGACAATGCATAACCAGTTTATTGTGCTCAAAGCAGAAGCCGCCGGCTTTACGTGTCACCAGTTTGTGGAGAATGGCGCTGAGCTCCAGTGACAGAGTCTCACGGAGCAAAACACCGGTATTGTTGAACGAATAAGTGGCGACGTGACGTTCAATCAGTTTAATGAGGAAATCAACATCCGGTGTTTCCGGCGGGGTTAAACTGAGTTGTGAAAGATAGACATCGAACATTGTGAAGTACCTGTTTAAAGAGAGTAAGCCGTACTCTAAGGTATCTTTCAGATGATGAAATTAACCGGTGTTAAGTGTAACGAAATAAACACGGCTGCCATTCAAAACAAATTTCCGTGTTTTTAACTAATGTTAATTTCATCTTGTCGCTAACCGGTTAAAGTAGCCCCATCATCTACTTTACGGAGACATATCTGTGAGCTTAATTCCTGCACTTTCCCAACGCTTTTCGTTAAAACAATTTTCGTCACAAAAAGTCAGTGATGAGGACATCAACGGTATGACTGAAGCGGCCCGTCTGTCGGTGTCTGCCTTTGGCCTGCAACCTTACCGTCTTATTGTGATTGACGACAGAGACACGCTGAATGCACTGGCAGCGCACACCTTTGGTCAGACTCAGCTGCCAAGCTGTTCTCATTTGTTTATTTTTGCCAACGAAACTGAGATTACTGACAAAACGGTGGATGCATACTTTGACCGCATTTATTCTCAGACCAGTGCGGAAGCAGGTAGTCAGGCGGGCTACGCCGATTACATTAAGTCTTACTATGCGGGTCAGACACCTGAGCAAAAAGTACAGGTAGCGCAGCAGCAAGCTTTCATTGCACTGGGTTCGCTGATTGCTGAAGGAGCACTTCGTGGTGTGGACACCTGCCCGATGACAGGATTTAGTCCTGCCGGAATTAACAAGGCACTGGGGCTCACTGAGCGCGGACTGAATGCCTGTGTCATATGCGCGGCCGGTTACCGCCTTGAAGATGCTGTGGTGCCTGAGAAGGTTCGGGTGCCGGCAGATGAATTTACGCTGCGCGGTTTAGAAGCCGTTTAAAAAAGAATGGCCGGTATTGAAGGATACCGGCCATTTTGTTTTACGTTAGTGATGTTTTACATCAGAACTTCACGTTAACGCCTACCCACAGGTTACGGGCGCGGTCTTTGATGTTGTAGTCGTCGAGGAATACGACTTCACTTACCACACCACGACCGGTGAGATACTCGTAACTGCCGTCACCATTCAAATCGTTGTATTCAGTGGTGTAAGAAGTGAAATCTTCGTCCAGCAGGTTGTTGATACGGGCATTAACCGACACGTATTCAGTAATACGGTAGCGGGCACCCAGTGTCATCAGCTGATAGTTTTTGTAGTACAGCGGTTTATCCAGCGTGCTGTCCCAGCCACGGTAGCGGTCTGAACGGATTTGCGACTGCAGATAAACACTGAAGTCTTCGGTCATATCCCAGTTTACGGTAATGTTCGCCATGTGCTCTGCAGTGTTGGTCAGAGGCTGTCCGGCTTCAGGACCACTTTTCTGTTCGCTGTCCGTCCAGGTGTAGTTAGCGGTAACGAACCACTCCGGGCTGATCTGTACGCGGCCGGCCATTTCAATACCTTGCAAATCAACTTTATCAATGTTGATTTTCTGGCTGTAAGTCTGATAACCCAGCTGGTCGTAATCACCTAAGTTAACACAAGGGCGCACGCCGCCGGTGACTTCACAACTGTAAACCGTATCACCGCTGGCAATTTTGTCTTCAAACTGTGTATTGAAGTAAGTCAGGTTGAAGTTATGGCCTGCATCGCTGTTCCAGTAAACAGCAATTTCACTGTTTACACTGGTTTCAGGTTGTAAGTCAGGGTTACCTGCGAACGGTGAGGTACCCTGGCCACCGAAACCGGTGATACCGTCGTAAAGATCTGTGGTGTTCGGCGTTTTATAACCGGTGCTCACACCACCTTTAACGGTCCAGTTATCATTGAATGTGTAAACCGCATAAATACGCGGAGAAACCTGACTGCCAAAGACGTCATGCTCGTCATAACGGGCACCGGCCGTCAGTGTCAGATAGTCATTCGGGCTCCAGTTGTCTTCTGCAAACAACGACCACATTTTTTGTTCCTGAACACCACCGGCATTGCTGTCTTCCAGGCCGAATACGCCGTCCAGCAGTTCCCCGTCGATTACCTGACCGCCAAGCACGATATTGTGGTCGCCCATAACATCTGTCACAGGAATATCGACGCGCACATCAAGCGTATACTGGCTGCTTTCCAGCGGACGCTCCGGACGCGGCAGGAAAGTATCTTCTGCCAGTGCTTTACGCTCTTCTTCTGTCATGCCTTCGTAAGCACCTGTACCGTCATACATTTCCTGCAGTAATAAACGTTCTGCTACGCTCAACGGTAACGTACGGCCATCGTTTGTCGTGTCTACGTGAGACAAGGCCACCATTGATGAGAAGCCGTCAAACTGGCCCTGGTGAGTCACCGACCACCACTCACGGTTGAACTCCTGATCCGCAGCGTAACCGGCGCGGGGATTAACCACACCACGACGATCTGCCCAGATAGACTCAATGTTATCTTTGGTACCCAGCGGGTAAGAAATTTCACCGGTATCGATGTTGTAAGTCGGGGTGTTGTCGTAGGTTTGATTCGAGTTGTCGTAATCAAACTTGAAGCTCTGGTTTTCAAACGGTGTGAAGAAAAGTGTAAAACCAAACTGTTTGCTGTCGCTGTCTACGGTTTTACCGCCGCTGCCGAAGCCCAGTTCACGGATATGGATATCGCCGTTGGGGTCCACATCAGGTGCAAATTCAGGGTTGGATGCCTGACGCTCGTACATGCTGCCCCGAACACCCAGTGTCAGCAAATCTTTGATCAGCGGGCCTTGTGCAAAAAAGTCAGTGGTGATGTCGTCACCGAACTGGTCGTCAGTCTGAATGCTGCGGCCAAAGTTGATAGAGCCGGTCCAGTCTTCAGATCGTTTTTTGGTGATGACGTTGATTACGCCGCCCAGTGCATCGGCACCGTAAAGAGTAGAAGCCGGACCACGGATCACTTCGATCCGCTCAATTGCTTCCATTGGTGGTACGTGTCCGAACGCGTTACCGCCGAAGTTATTCGGGTAGATATCACCGTGGTTGTTCATTCGAACGCCGTCAATCAACAGCAGCGTATATTCGCCGGTAAGACCACGCATACTGACCGTGCCCTGACCGGTTTTGTCGCGGGTAGTTCCGATATCAATACCTTCCTGAAATTGCACGGCATCCAGCAGCGTAATGAACTGACGTGACTGTAAGTCTTCCTGAGAAATAACAGAAATACTGGCCGGTGCTTCTGTCAGTTTTTGTTCGAAGCCGGTCGCTGAAATAACAATGTGTTCGATATCGCTGCCGTCCGGTGTTGCCGGCGCTTCATCCTGTGCAAAAGAAGCGGTATGAAAAAGAGAGGCAATGATGGCAGAGGCGAGCATGGTATAACGTGTTTTTACAGTTCCAGGTTTCATTGAGTCATATCCCGATTGGCGGTAAATAAATAATCCGTAATATAAAAATCGGGACGGAGTCTACCAAAGGGATTATATGAATGCGAAACATTATTATTCGCTTTTAGTCTAGTATTTTTACGTATCTTTGCGTTTCTTTGCTTTCAATGTTGTGTTTTGAATGAAAAAAGCGCAATTTTGTTGCTCTCATGCTGAATGGGGATTTCATTAAAATAATCTAATGAGTTGAAAGGTAGTGAATGTGAACTCTTTGCAGTGAAAGGCTTTTAGTGAAAGACTTTATCCGGCAAAAATTACCGGCAGGAGGTAGTTAAGCGTGGATTAGGGAAGATAGACAGGCGCTCAGGTATCACCGTAAGCGCCTGTGATAAGGCGGGTTATTGTTTAGACGCTTCCCGGGCCGCTTTAAAGTCGGACTCACCGGTCCATTCCGGCCAGTCGCCGTTATTCGCCAGTTGCGCCATAATTTGACCAATCAGATCCAAATCCTGCTCTACGCCACCTAAATCCCATTCCGGCAGGTAGTCGTCGGCTGCTTTGTGATAGCGCTGTGCAATAAACGACGGGTCAGTGTCTCCCAGGCTCATGAACAGGTAAGACGGAATACCCTGTTTTGCCGCTGCAAAGTGATCTGAACGGAAGAACAAACCATTTTGCGGGCGGGGATCCGGTTTCACGAAACGGCCCTGTGATTTGGCTACTTTCGCCACATAATCTTCCAGTTCCGACAACCCTTCGCCGTACTGAAGAATATAGTCGGTGGCTTTATTCACGTTCATGCCGTCAATGTTCAGAAAGGCCACTATATTTTCAGCCGGCACCGGCGGGTTCAGTGAAAAGTGCTCAGCCCCAATCAGGCCGGTTTCTTCGGCAGTAAACGCGCCGAACATCATGGTTCTGCCATTGGGACGCTTCTCGCTCATTCCTTTCATTACGCGGGCCAGGCTCAATACGCCGGCAACACCTGAAGCATTGTCTACGGCACCGTTTAAGATCACTTCCTTGCCATTTTCAGTGCCTTTTCCTAAACCATCCCAGTGTGCGTGCAGGGCAACCCACTCATCCGGGGCAGTGTGCCCTGGCAGGATACCGGCAACATTCTGCGACTCCGCCATTTCGAATGTGCTGTGCAGTTTAAGTGTGGCTTTAGCATTTAAGTCTATGGCTTTGAAACCCGGTGCTGAGGCTTTTGCTTTCATTTCCCGGTAGTTAAGTCCCGCTGCTTCAAATACTTTTTGTGCAGCGCGCAGATGCATCCAGCCCATCACACCGACTTTTGACTGGTTATTATTGTCATCAATTAACGAGTATTTGGTGGTGGTGCCGCCAGCCTGTACGACTCCCCAGCCGTAACCCGCCGGCATGGTTTCATGCACAATGAATACGGCTTCAGCACCCTGACGGGCAGCTTCTTCGTATTTGTAAGTCCAGCGGCCATAGTAGGTCATGGCATTACCGTTAAAGAAGTCTTTGCGTTGTGAGGCGAAACCGGGGTCATTAACCAGCACGATAACGGTTTTACCTTTTACATCAACGTCCGCGTAGTCATTCCAGTGGTATTCCGGCGCGTTAATACCGTATCCCACAAACACAACGTCGTCATTCAGCGTGATATCAGCAGATATGCGCTCGGTACGGGCCACAAACTCAGCCCCGTTTTCGAAAGCCTGATCGCCGATGGTCAGTGTCATATCCTGGTCAGCACTGATTTTCGCCAGCGGGACCTTCTGGATGTAACTGTCGCCGAATGCCGGAGCGAGCCCGATATTCTTAAACTGTGTGACCAGATAGTCGATGGTTTTCTGCTCACCGTCAGAAAGTGGGGCGCGGCCTTCAAAGGCATCACTGGCCAGAATTTTTACATCTTCACGATATTTATTCAGATTCACCGCTTCACCCACAGGAGAAACCGGTGTGGCGCCAAAAGCGCCGGTGGCAGTAAGAAGTGCACTGCCGAAAAAGAGCTGTTTTAACATGATTCCGGGAAATATTGTCTTTATAAGAGGAGACCAACACTACGCAAATCCCCTGTTTTGTACAAGCAGGAACAGGCTAACGGAGCAATGGTATAGACAAATGCTAATTTATTCCGTTAACAGACTCTCTGCTTCTGCCATCATCAGCGTGGCTTTCACCGCTGCCTGCCAGCGGGCTTTACGTTTTACTCTTAAGGCATTGTTTGCCGCAGGCGTAAATGCAGAATCGCAGGGGTTCATACCTGCAAATGCATGTAAATCTGATTGCCATCCGGCTTGCAGAGCGGCCAGAAATGCAGCACCCAGCGCGGTGGTCTCCATGATTTCGGGCCGGTTCACCGGAATGTCCAGCGTGTCGGCAAGAAACTGACAGAACCAGCTGTTTTGTACCATGCCCCCATCCACGTTTATTGCCGTCGTGCATATGCCGTCACTGTGTATCGCGTCAACCAGATCCTGTGTCTGGTAAGCCACGGATTCCAGCGTCGCGCGAACAATATGGGCATCAGTGGAACCACGGGTTAAACCGTAAATCGCGCCCCGCGCCATCGGCTCCCAGTAAGGTGCGCCCAGACCGGTAAACGCCGGTACCACCACAACCTGATGGTCATCTTCTACCTGACTGGCTAGTGCTTCTGAGTCTGCCGCATGCTTAAGAATACAGAGACTGTCCCGGAGCCATTGCACCGCCGCGCCAGCCACAAAGATTGATCCTTCCATGGCATAACAGGCTTGACCGTTAATGGTGTAGGCTACGGTAGTCAGTAAATTCTGGCCGGAAAATACCGGTGAGTCGCCGGAATTCACCAGCGCGAAACATCCGGTACCGAAGGTTGTCTTTGCTTCTCCGGACTGAAAACACCCCTGACCAATCAGCGCAGCCTGCTGATCGCCTGCCACGCCATAAACCGGCAACGCGCAGCCGAACTCGCTTTCATCAATACAGCCAAAATCACCGGCGCAGTCTTTCACTTCGGGAAGCATTGAAGCGGGCACACCGAATACATCCAGTAACTCGTCATCCCAGGCCAGAGTATTGATATTAAAAAGGTTTGTGCGACTGGCGTTAGTAGTGTCGGTAAGGTGGTGTTTTCCGCCGGTTAAACGCCAGATAAGGAAGCTGTCTATGGTACCAAAAGCCAGTTCGCCCTTATCTGCTTTTTCCTGTGCACCCTCCACGTTATCCAGAATCCAGCGGATTTTAGTGGCAGAAAAATAGGGGTCGCAGCGAAGGCCCGTGCGCTTATGCAGCCATTCTTCTTTGTCTTTCATTTTGTTGCATTGGGATGCTGTGCGCCGGTCCTGCCATACAATGGCCGGATATATCGCTTCTCCGGACTGTCTGTCCCAAACCACGGTAGTTTCCCGCTGATTCACCAGGCCAATACCGGCAACGTGATAGCCTTTCTTGTCACTGAACGTCAGGGCTTCTTTCACAGTATTCAGCGTGGTTTGCCAGATATCTTCCGGATTGTGCTCGACCCAACCGGGTTTCGGATAATGCTGGGGGTATTCTTCCTGCGCTGTGAAGACCGGTGAAAATTGCCCGTCAAACACGATTGTGCGGGTGGATGTGGTGCCCTGATCAATGGTTAAAATGGCGGGGCGTTGCGGATTATCTGCAGGGGCACTCATGCTACTTTCCTCTTGTTATGTCTGACAGGCTTACGCTGAGCCTTTTCTATAACAATAGCTTACGGATGAGAACGGGAAAGCGATTTTTCTTAACATTTGCGCTTCAGAGAAATGTCGGTATGGTGAGAGACCGGCAGTTTGTTTTTTGGTCTGCAGCCAGCGTGCATTGCCTCATAATGCCAGTGAATAGATATTCGTTTTTTGTGACATAAAATTATGACGATTTTCATAGCACTGACTTACAAGACGATTATAATGGCGCTCCAAAATATGACGAATAATCCACAACTCGCCTTGTCCAGTATCTGAGACAGGGCGTTTGATTTTTTAAGGTGAAAACAATTGGCTGAGTGGAGCATCGAAGAAGCGGAAAAATTGTACGGCGTCTCACGTTGGGGCGGCGGTTACTTTACCATTGGTGACAACGGTAACGTGCATGTTACTCCTGTCCCCTCTGATCCCAGTATTCGAATTGATTTTAAAGCGGTAATTGACGAAATCCGCGAAGAAGGCGTGCAGTTTCCTGTGGTTGTACGATTCCACGATGTGCTGCGTTCGCAGGTTGCGAATTTAAACACTATCTTCCGCAATACCATTGCCGAGGCGGAATATAACGGTGAATACCAGGGCGTTTATCCGGTAAAAGTAAACCAGATGCGCGAAGTTGTAGAGGAAATCGTTGATGCCGGCGAACCTTTTAATTACGGCCTGGAAGCCGGCTCTAAAGCCGAGTTAATCACCGTACTGGCGCTGAATACTAACGAAGATTCACTGACCGTACTGAACGGCTATAAAGACGAAGAGTTCATGAAGCTTGCTCTGCTTGGCCGTAAGCTGGGTCGTCGAATTGTTGTGGTGATTGAGAAGTATTCAGAACTCACGTTGCTGGTTAAAACAGCTAAAGAGCTGAATATCGACCCGATAATCGGTATGCGCTCAAAAATGACCGTTAAAGGCCGGGGCAAGTGGGAAAGCTCCGGTGGTGAAAGAGCCAAATTCGGCCTGACCATCGCTGAAATCTTAAAAGCAGCCCGCTTCCTGCGGGATGAAGGTATGGAGCATTGCTTCAAGCTGCTGCATTTCCATATCGGCAGCCAGTTAACAGACATCCGTTCTGTAAAAGAAGCCATGACCGAAGGCGCACGGATATACGCTGAACTGCACAAGTTAGGATTCCCGCTGGATTATGTTGATGTGGGTGGTGGCTTAGGTATCGATTACGATGGCAGTGCATCAACCAATGAATCATCCCGTAACTACAACATGCAGGAATATGTTTCTGATGTTGTATACGGCATGAAAGAAGTGTGCGACCTGGAAGGCGTGCCGCATCCGAACCTGGTAAGCGAAAGTGGCCGGGCGATTACTGCGCACCACAGCTGCGTAATTACTGAAATCGTGGGTGAAATCCGTTCAGATATGGCAGAAGTGGATGTGACTCCGGTAGAAGGTGAGCATGTATTTGTCAGCAATATCCGTGAGCTGTCAGAAACCTTCGATGAACAGAAGAACATGCAGGAAGTGTTTAACGATGCTTCCCAGTGGAAAGAGCAGGCAATGGATGCGTTTAAATTGCGCGTACTGACTCTGGACGAACTGGGTAAAATCGAAACCCTGTACTGGCGCATTATGACGCGCCTGAAGGCTCACTATTCCACTGCGGAGTACGTACCGGAGGAAATTCAGGGTCTGGATTACAGCTTGTCTTCCCAGTATCTGGCTAACTTCTCGGTATTTCAGTCAGCGGCGGATACATGGGCGATCGATCAGCTGTTGCCTGTCGTGCCGGTAACACGCATGGACGAGAAGCCGGAGGTTAACTGTTCGCTGGTGGATATTACCTGTGACAGTGACGGTAAGATTGACCAGTTCACGGCAGGCCGCGAAATCACCGATATTCTGCCTATGCACAAGCTGAAGAAAGACGAGCCTTATTACGTTGGTCTGTTCCTGACCGGAGCGTACCAGGACGTAATGGGCGACATGCACAATCTGTTCGGTCGTCTGAACGAAGTGCATATCTTCAGCTACGACGATGATCCGCAAGACTTCTACATCGAGGAAGTGGTAAAAGGATCGTCGGTGCAGGATGTTCTGGAAATCATGCAGTACAACCCCCGCGCCATGGCGTCTGATGTGAAACGTATGATTGACCGTCAGATTTCAAGCGGCAACTTAAACCCCCGTGAAGCGGTGAAATGGACTGACTTCTACGAAAATTGTTTAAGTGGTTACACGTACATGAAAACCCGCTCGTAAACAGCGGGGCATTTTAAGTAGATAAAGAAAAGGCAATGTTCCGGTGAACATTGCCTTTTTTGTGAATATTTCTTTTTTCTTAGTGTTACTGGCCGGCTGCCGGCCTGGCTTCTTCTGTCTGTGCGAGCGCTCTCTTCTCATCAGCCTGCTCAAAGTAGCGGTCCCAGAACTCCGCTGTGGTGGAGTTAATCATGTTGGACTCGGCGTTCATCAGCATTACATAGCCGGCTTTGTATTCCGGTGAGAACGCCACATCAGCGCGGTAACCTTTTACCCAGCCACTGTGATAATTCAGGCGTTTGCCGTCAAAGTCGTAAATTCGCCAGCCTTTTCCGTACCATGCGCTGTTAAGATGCTCCCGCCAGCCGCGACGGTAAACTTCGCGGGTGGTTTTCACCACCGGCGTGGTTATTTCTTCAATCAGCTCCGGCGGCACAACAGTGGGGAATTCCCCCAGCATAGCCTGCAGATAGATGGTCATGTCTTTAATACTGGCGTTAACACCTGCTGCCGGTGCGAACCGGTAGTAATTGCTTTCAACCATGCCCTCACGCCACTTATCGCGGGCAATGGCAATGTGCGGTCTGGCCCAGCTTTCTGATGCCATGAGTGCAGCTTTGCCGGCACTGGCCGTTTTCATTCCGAGGGGAATAAACACCTGTTCATCCAACTGACGGTGATAAGACGTATTTTGCATACCGAGATAATAGGCAATCGCTCCGAACATGGCGTTCTGGTAGGTATAGCAGGCACCCGGAGCACACAACGGGTCGAGAATGGCGAGTTGTTGCAACACCCGCTCCAGTGAGTAGTCGGCCTCTATTAAATTATCATAGGCGTTGGGCATAAAGCCGCTGGACTGACTGACAATGTGCTGTAGTTGCAGCGTATCCATGCCCTGTCCGGTGAAAGGAATATCCGGTACCAGTTCGCTTACCGGCATGTCCCAGCGCATCTTCCCCTGCTGTACCAGCTTTGCAGTGAGCAGGGCGGTAAAAGATTTCGATACAGATGCGAGCCGGAATACCGTATCGCCGTCAATCATCTCACCGTTTTTCTTTGTGCGGCCGAACACGTAGACCTTGGGCGTTTCCCCTTGCTGATAATACACAAAGGCATAGCCCGGCACGTTGTATTTAATGGCTTCCCGCTTCACATAGCGGGCATAGTCGTCCAGCCAGGCTTCATTTGCAGCCACGGCGACAACACATGAACACGCCAGCATCAATGCCATGCATGCGCGGATAACCAATTTTGACAGGCCTGTAGACAAGTAAAACTCCGTCGTTTTATATGACAATTTCGTTCCGTGAAACTGCGCTATTATTTGCGCAGTATTATGCGTACGGGCAAAGATTTTATCAACTTTGACAAAATACCCTGCCACAGTTTGCGCGCTTTGACCCCATGGATTATGTTTAAAAGATAACCCATGCCCTGATGCCCGGTGCCGTGTTTATGCAGTTTAAAACCTTCGCGCTTACCTTAGCCGCTTATCTGTCATTGATTACCTGCGGCGTGCAGGCGAAAAACCTGACCATCGTCGACCCGGCTGGCAAGCCGGTGGTCAATGCCGTGGTCAGTGTGACTTCTGACAGCACTCCTGCAGCAGGCACAGCGGTCATGGATCAGGTCGACAAACAGTTCGTGCCTCACGTGCTGGCCGTACCTGCCGGTACGTCTGTTACGTTTCCAAACAGCGACAATATCCGCCACCATGTATACAGCTTTTCACAGGCGAAACCTTTCGAAATTAAGCTGTATAGCGGGTTGTCAGCGGATCCTGTGGAATTTGATAAACCCGGTATCGTCGCGCTGGGATGCAATATTCATGACCAGATGATTGGGTACGTCTATGTTTATGAAAATGCCCGGGTGTTTATCACTGGAAACGATGGCAGTGTTGTGATCCCCGACGGCGTTCAGTCCGTCACGTTATGGCACCCGGAACTGGATATTGTGCAAAGCCGGCAGGAAACGGTCAGTCTGGATGAGTCTGCCGGAAGTGAAATTGTTACCCTGACACTTAAAGCTACCATTCCGGCTGAGCCTGTGAAAAAGTCACGCACTTTCGGTAGTAAGAAGTTCGGAAACTGATGATGAGATCGTTGTCTCTGCGGCACAGTCTGTTTCGCATTCTGCTTGGCAGCACCGTGCTGACCGCAGGGTTGATTCTGCTGTCCGTCTGGAATGCCACTGACGACCTGGTTCAGCAGAATCTGGAAAAAGAGCTCGCCATCGACACTAATATTTTGCAGCACATTGTCGAGGAACGCACAAAGGCCCTTTACGCATCAACCAAAGCGTTATCCACGGCCTATGAATTCAGAGCCGCATTTGCCAGTTACGATCCGCCCACCATCAACAGTGCCCTGCAGACCATGGATGCCAGACAGGACTTTGATTTTCTGGTGATGCTGAATCTTCAGGATGAAACGATTACTTCCTTTCCGGATAATATTCTGGTGTCAGGTGATCGCTCCTTTGGCGAACGCTACCGCAATATAGACCCTAGTGAAATAACCCGTGATTACGTGTTTATGAATGACACCTTGTACCACGCCGTGGTAGCGCCGGTGGCGGCACCCAGAGTTATCGGATATCTGGGGGCGGCGTTTGCACTGGACGACAATTTTCTCGCCCTGTTAAGCGAGGTTGTGCAGGCCGAAGTGATCATTACGTCAGATGACAACAGTGCCCGTGTGCTGAACAGCAGCCTTCCCCATGATTTTGCGGCAAGGCTTATCGTGCGCAGCGACCGGGAAATTAACTGGTTCCGGATCATGGCGCAGGATGAAAGCCTGTATGAAGTCAGAGAACTGGAATTGCCGGGGATCGACCATATTCCGGTCAAAATTCGTATCGCGCTGGATGTCAGTGAGCAGTACCTGAGTGTGCTGGATCTGCAAACGGTGGTGATTGTCATTGCTCTGGGCATCATCGTGTTGTCGCTGGCTATTTCAATGGTGCTGGCCAGGCGGGTCAGCACGCCGGTCAACCAGCTGGTGACTGCTGTAAATGAAATTGCAGAGGGCCATTATCAGGAGCCGGTAAAGTCGGACGACAGAGTGTCAGAAATCGGCGAACTTGCCCGTGCATTTAACACCATGCAAGCCCGTATCCGTTCACGGGAAGATCACATTCTGTTCCAGGCTCAGCACGACATGTTGTCCGGGCTCTATAACCGGCATTTTGTTGAAGAAAAGCTCAACCAGCGCCTGGATGCCGGCGAAACGCTGCAAATCCTTGGTATCAATATTATGGGGATCCGTACCATCAACGATTTGTATGGTTATACCACCGGAGACTTCTGCATAAAAACCATGGCGCAGAGAACCCTGTCATGGCCCGGCATGGCGGCCAGACTCGCCGGCGGTGATTTTCTCTTCGTCCCCGACGTGCCGCTGGATGAAACTGCTATCGATGCCTTTCGTCAGCAACTGGAAGCACCGGTGGAGTTCGATGGTCTGGTGATCCCCATGAAAGTCTTTTTTGCTCATTTAAGTTGCCCGTCAGACGGAGATACCACCGAAGAGGTCTTCAGGAAAATTAATATCCTGTCGGATGAAAGTAAGCAACACGATCACTGGCTCATTGCATTTAAAGAAGAAATGCAAACCAAGTACCTGCGGCGTCTTACTATCATCACCGAACTGAAAAAGGTGCTTACCGGCGACCAGACAGAGCTGTCTATGGTTTATCAACCCAAAGTCCATTTACAAACGAACCGGGTGTGCAGCGTGGAAGCACTCATCCGCTGGAACAGTGCAAGTTTAGGATTTGTGCCCCCGGATGAATTTATCGGCATCGCCGAACAGGCCGGTCTGATTGAGCAGGTGACCACCTGGGTACTGGAGCGCACTTTAGACGACCTTGCGGGATTCCGGCAGCAGGGCTATGTTTTTTCTGTGGCGATTAATTTATCCACTCAGGATATTCAGCGCCCTGAGTTGATGCAGAGTCTGGCTGAAAAGATTGCCGCTAAAGGGCTTACTCCTTCTGATGTGGAACTGGAAATTACGGAAAGTGATTTAGTGGAAGATGCGGCGCTGGCAATCAGGAATCTGAATACACTTAAAGCCATGGGTTTTCATTTTGCTATTGATGATTTCGGCACGGGATATTCGTCACTGGCTTATTTAAAAACCTTACCGGTGCAGACCATCAAAATTGATAAGAGCTTCGTGCTCAAACTGGCCAGCGACGACAGCGATCAGCAAATTGTACGTACCGTGCTGAATCTGGCAGCTGTGTTTCATCTTTGTGTGGTGGCAGAAGGGGTAGAGGATGAACGCTCATTGCAAATTTTAAAAGACGGTGGCTGTGACATTGCACAGGGCTACTTCATCAGCCGGCCACTGACTGTACCCGCTATGTACGAATGGCTGGGTTCCACGCACTATGGTATACAACGAACGGAGACAACATGACATTGCTGCAACGGGTTTGTGTTTTGTTATTGAGTGTGTCACTGCCGGCGCTGGCCGGTTCCGGCAAGCTTACCGGTACTGCCGGTCTGAATCAGGTTGAGGGCAGTGGCGGGGGCGGTATTGTGCCCTGGGCCACCTTGTCCGGCTACGACACCGACAGCGAAGTGTCAGTCAATGCCTTTCTCACCCGCGTGAATCTGGACGATTACCGGTTACAGGTTGCCGGCGCCAGTGTGTCACTGTATGACCGCGTTGAGTTATCTGTTGCCAGACAAACCTTCGACCTGACCACCATCGGCGGAGATATTTCGCAGAACATCTACGGCGCAAAAGTCAGGCTGTGGGGTGATGTGGTGTATTCTGATTTACCGCAAATCAGTGCCGGTGTGCAGTTCAAAGAATTGCAGGATGATGATATTGCCTACGCCCTCGGCAGTGCCGACAACAGTGGTACCGACTTTTATGTGTCGGCTACTAAAGTGCACCTTGGCGCTGTGGCGGGTTACAACCTGGTGTGGAATCTCACCGCCAGAATGACAAATGCGAACCAGATGGGGTTGCTGGGCTTCGGTCACACAGCGGATGACGACTATGAAGTGATGATGGAAGGTTCGGTAGGGGTGCTGCTTAACCGCCATGTTGCCGTGGGAGCCGAATACCGGCAGAAACCGGATAACCTGGGATTGGGAGAAGAAGACTGGTGGGACGTATTCGTTACCTATATTCCTTCTAAATCTTTCAATGTCACCCTGGCGTGGGCAGAACTTGGCAGTATCGCCGGCGCACCGGATCAGAATGGCATTTACTTATCTCTCGGAGGCCAGTTATGGTGAAGTTGCTAACCGGTATTTGTACCCTGCTGCTTTTGAACGGGTGCGCCAGTCACAGTCAGACACTGTATTCAGAGCTTGGGGGGAAACAGAAAGTTGAGGAGATTGTAAATAACTTCGTGACTGAGATTGAATATGACCCCGTTATTCTTCCTTATTTTGAAGGCAGTGATATTGACCGCTTCCGCGCCAAACTGGAGGAGCAGATTTGTATGGTCAGCGGCGGTGGTTGCAGTTACACCGGTGACACCATGGAGCAGGTTCATGCCGGTATGAACATTACCGAAACCCATTTCAATCACACCGTTGATTTGCTGATTAACGCCATGGACAAATCCGGCGTCCCTCACCCCCTGCAAAACCGTCTGCTGGCTGAACTGGCAAAGATGCGGGGTCAGATGCTGTACCGCTGAGTTGTAAACCCGGCGCCACACCGTTTATCAGTGAGTGCCGGTTTCGTCGCACCCGGATGATGAAAATACTATACACTGCCTGCTATTGAAGATATTGGCAGGAGCACCGGCTTTGACCGTTACACCGATACAACCCGAAGATACTGAACGTTTCCGTCAGGCCCGCCTGTCACGGGACAGCCGCTTTGACGGCCAGTTTTTCGTTGCGGTGAAATCCACCGGTATTTTCTGCCGCCCGGTATGTCCCGCGCGGCTGCCTAAAGAAGAAAATGTGGATTACTATTATCACGCCGCACAGGCAATGCACGCCGGATTCCGCCCCTGTTTACGTTGCCGCCCCGACAGTGCGCCGTTATCGGGTGCATGGAATGGTGTGAATACTACCGTAAAACGTGCAGAAACCCTGCTGAGTGCCATTCCCCCGCAACCGGTAACGACAATTGCTGAACGGCTGGGTATTTCAGAACGTTACCTTCGCAAACTTATCAGTTCACGGCTTGGCATGCCGCCGGCACAGTGGCAGAAATATCAGCAACTCCTGTTCGCTAAACGGCTGTTACAGCAGTCTGATATGTCTGTGGAGTCTGTTGCCGCTGCCGCCGGTTTTGGTTCTGCCAGACGCTTGCAGGCTGCTATGAAACAAACCTGGTCTATGTCACCCGGCCAGATACGGGGAAGCAAAGCGTCAGGCCGGGATGTCACGCCGGTAATAAAGGTTATGTTGTATTATCGTCCGCCTTACAACTGGGAGCATGTTCAGCATTTTCTTTCCGGCCGTGCCATAGCCGGTACGGAATCGGTGACTGATAATACTTACCGGCGTGTATTCAGCGGCCCTGATGGCAAAGGAACCGTGGTGGCAGAGCATCAGCCGCAGCACTCTGCCTTTGCTGTTACGCTGGTCACTGATTTTCTGCAGGGAGCCAGAGCCGTTCTGGATAACCTTAGTCGTGTGCTGGATTTACATGCCGATCCTCACCTGATTAATCAGGCGCTGACAGCGGCCGGGATCCCGCCAGGCGACATTGTTCAGGGGTTACGGCTGCCCGGCGTGTGGAGTGAGTTCGAAGCCGGTTGCCGTGCAGTTCTGGGGCAGCAGGTATCGGTTAAGGCGGCAGTCAACAACGTGGCACTAGTGGTGAATGAGCTCGGAGAGACTGCCGGAGAAGGCAGAGCTTTTCCTTTACCGCAAGCGGTAGCCAGTAGCGAGCTTACTTTTTTGCGGATGCCCGGTGCCCGAAAGCAGGCGCTGCGTAATCTGGCCGGCTTTTATGCTCAGGAGGACCGCTTAACCGACGCTCAGGGTGACAAGGAAAGTACCTTACTGGCATTGAAAGGGATTGGTCCCTGGACCATTGACTATTTGATGATGCGGGGCGTGAGTGATCCCGACCGCTATCTGAGTGGTGATCTGATTGTCCGTAAGGTGGCAGACAAGCTCAATCCCGAACCGCAAAAAGCAGCGCCCTGGCGCAGTTACCTGACGTTACAACTTTGGCACATGGCCGATCAGCTAAAACAGGAAAAACCGGATGTATAATGAAACCCGGATGTATATTGAATCAATACACAGCCCTTGCGGAGTGGTAGAGGTTATAGCCAGCGAAAAGGGGATAACCGCTATCCGCTTCACAGAGTCTGACGACATCGCAGAAACACCGTCTGCAATGACATCGCAGGCTTGTGCCCAGTTACAGGAATACTTTGCCGGTAAACGGACAACCTTTGATTTACCCCTTGCCGCAGCCGGTACCACCTTTCAGCAACAGGTCTGGCAGGCATTAGTCAACATTCCCTATGGCAAAACCTGCAGCTACGGTGATATTGCCAGAGCAATCGGAAATCCCAAAGGTGTGAGAGCTGTGGGGCTGGCCAATGGCAAAAACCCGCTGGCCATCGTTGTGCCCTGCCATCGTGTGATAGGTGCTAACGGTAAACTTACCGGCTATGCCGGCGGACTGAACAGAAAACAACAACTATTAGCTTTAGAAGGAGCGCTGTAACGCATGTCAGCCAGAGATACGTTCGCCCTGGTAATACTGGGGGCGATTTGGGGTGGTTCATTTATCTTTATGCGGGTGGCTGCACCTGAGTTTGGTGTATTTGCACTGGTGGAAGTCAGAACCGTAATGGCCACGCTGATCATGTTACCGTTTTTGCTGGCCGCAGGAGGATGGCGGGATATCCGGGCTCACGGCTGGAAAATTGCTTTTATCGGTTTAACCAATACGGCAATACCCTTCGTGCTGTTCAACTATAGCAGCCTGTATCTGGAAGCCGGAATTAATGCCATTTTGAATGCCACTGCGCCTATGTTCGGTGCTCTGGTGGCACTGTTGTGGCTGGGAGATAAATTGCGCCTGTCTTCTCTGGCCGGACTGCTCACCGGATTTACCGGCGTGGTGGTATTAAGCGCACATAAAACCGGCAGCGGTGACGTAAGTATTGTGCCAATTCTGGCTGCCTGTTCCGCTACTGCCTGCTACGGTGTGGCAGCCTGCGCCATGAAAAAATGGTTAAGCGGTGTGCGGCCTCTGGTCGTTGCCACCGGCAGTCAGATATGGGCATCCCTCTTCCTGCTACCGTTTTCCCTGGCAACTCTGCCCGAAGCCATGCCATCTGCCATTGCCTGGGTGAATGCGCTGGCACTGGCAGCAGGCGGTACCGGCATTGCGTACCTCCTGTATTTCCATCTCATCGCCAGTGCCGGTCCGGCCAAAGCCATATCTGTCGGCTATCTGGTCCCCTTATTCGGCATCATCTGGGGGATATTATTCCTCAACGAAACCCTGTCCCTGCAAACCATGACAGGTGGTGTGCTCATCCTCTTTGGGGTGGCGTTGACTACCGGCGTTTTGGCGCGATTAAGGAAAGCCGGGTGATACTTTCTGTCACGTAACTACCGGATGCGCATTTTTACTCTGAACCTGCATTTGTAAAATAAATGTTTTGACATTGATATATTCTTGAATAATCGTAATACAATATTATTAATTGTGTGTAGAGCAAGGAATATAATGAACAAACATTACGCAGGGATATTACTCGCATGTTTTTCGGTAAATGCGCTGGCTGCGCTGCCCGTCACGTTGAAAAGTCCCGATGGCCGGATATCGGTGACGGTAGACAGTAAAGATAACAAGCCTGTTTATTCCGTTTCATATCAGGATAAGTCCTTTCTTGAAACATCAGAACTGGGACTGAAAACCTCACTGGGAGATATCTCAAAGGATCTGACTTATCTTAGTCATGAAACCGCGAAGTACGATGAGCAATACACGATGCATAATTCAAAAGTAAGTGATGTGCATTATGTGGCAAATGGTATGACGGTGCGGTTTGCTGCTCAACATGATCTCGCGCTGGATGTGGAATACCGTGTTTCAAATCGCGATGTGGCATTCAGGTATCGTTTATCCGGGCCGGAAGATTTCACACGGGTGAAAGTGTTAAGCGAAGCCACTACGTTCAATTTGCCTGATGATGCCACCACGTTTATTACGCCGCAGGCATTGCCGGAAACTGGCTGGATGCAAACCAAGCCAAGTTATGAAGAACCATATACCTTCGATGAACCTGTTGGCACACCCTCTGCCAACGGCGTGGGGTACACCTTTCCTGCTTTGTTTAAAAACGCAGATAAAGGTTGGATATTGATATCAGAAACTGGCGTTGATAGCCGGTATGTAGGTGCCAAATTGGCTGAAGGTAGCAAGCAGGGTGTGTATCCCCTTGCCTTTCCTCAGGAGGGTGAAAACGCTGGTATCGGCGGGACTTATGCCGCGATGGCAATGCCGGCCCAAACGCCCTGGCGAACAATTACTCTGGGTGACACCCTTGCCCCTGTTGTCGAGACAACCGCGTCTTTTGATTTAGTGAAGCCTTACTACGAACCGTCGATGCCTTATCAGATGGGCAGAGCGACGTGGAGCTGGATAGTCTGGCAGGACGACAGCATCAACTATGACGACCAGATAGCGTTCATCGACCTTGCCGCGTCACTTCAGTTTGAATACGTACTCATTGATAACTGGTGGGATCAGCGTATCGGACGGGACCGTATGGAAAGTCTGGTGAAGTATGCAGCAAAAAAAAACGTGGGTGTTCTGCTGTGGTACAACTCCAATGGCTGGTGGAATGATGCACCCCAAACACCGCAAAACAGAATGAATACAGCGCCTGCCCGCAGAGAGGAAATGCAATGGCTGCAATCCATCGGCGTAAAAGGGTTGAAGGTTGATTTCTTTGGTGGTGACAAGCAGGAAACCATCAAGCTGTACGAGGATATCATTACTGATGCGAATGATTACGGGCTGACCATTACGGTGCATGGCAGTACGTTGCCCCGTGGTTGGGAGCGGATGTATCCGAATTTCGTGACATCGGAAGCGGTACTGGCATCGGAAAACCTGGTGTTTCATCAAACCTCGCTGGATCAACATGCCTACAATGCCACCATTTTGCCGTTTACCCGAAATCCGGTCGCGGCGATGGATTTTGCACCTGTGTTCTTTAATAAGCGTCTCTCCAGAGATCAAAAAGCCGGCACGAAACGTTCAACCACCGATGCTTTTGAACTGGCAACGGGTGTGCTGTATTTCTCTCCGGTTCAGCATTTCGGGGTCACGCCCAATAACCTTGAGGAACAACCTGACTTTGTCATTGATGCGTTAAAAAGCATGCCTACAGTGTGGGATGAGACAAAGTTTGTCTCCGGTGAACCCGGTAAGCATGCAGTCCTGGCCAGACGCCATAAAGATAAATGGTATGTCGCTGCTGTAAATGGAGAACCGGAAGCGAAAACGCTGGAAGTTTCACTACCGATGCTTAAAGGAAAGCCGGTGCAGGTTATTTACGATAAACCTGACAACCGTGCAGGGCTGAGTAAAACAGAGATCCCCGCCTCCGGAAAAATCAACCTGGAGTTGAATGCAGAAGGCGGTGCGCTAATCATTTATCAGCACTGAATAAAGAGGCTTAACAGATGCGCTGTTAAGTCTTTTTACGCTTTTTAAAGGTTGTATTTACACATTAACTTTGTCATATTAATTATAATATAATAGTAACAAAGTGAAGAGAAATATGACCTTTACCGGCACCCCTTCAGCCAATGCCATCCGTGCACTGGCTGTAGACGCAGTTCAAAAAGCAAAATCAGGACACCCCGGCGCGCCCATGGGTATGGCAGACATTGCCACCGTGCTCTGGCAGCAATTTTACAATCATAACCCTGCCAATCCTGAATGGGCAAACCGTGACCGTTTTGTGTTGTCCAACGGCCACGGCTCTATGCTGCAATATGCATTGTTGCATTTAAGCGGCTACGATTTACCTATAGAAGAGCTGAAGCAATTCCGTCAGTTGCATTCAAAAACACCGGGTCACCCCGAATTCGGTTATACGCCGGGCGTAGAAACAACCACTGGGCCGCTAGGAGCCGGTATTGCTAATGCCGTAGGCATGGCAATCGCTGAGAAAACTCTTGCTGCGCAATTTAATAAGCCGGAATATGACCTGGTGAGCCACTATACCTACTGTTTCTTAGGTGATGGTTGTCTGATGGAAGGGATTTCTCACGAGGCCTGCTCACTGGCAGGTACATTAGGGCTTGGGAAACTCATAGCATTTTACGACGACAACGGCATTTCCATTGATGGTCATGTGGAAGGCTGGTTTACCGATGATACGGTGAAGCGTTTTGAAGCCTATGGCTGGCATGTTATTGCTAATGTCGATGGTCACGATGCTGCCGCTATCAGTGCAGCTATTGAGCAGGCTCAAAGCGAAACGACTAAGCCGACGCTTATATGCTGTAAAACCGTGATTGGTTTCGGCTCGCCTAACAAGTCTGGCAGCCATGATTGTCACGGCGCCCCTTTAGGTGATGACGAAATTGCGCAAATGCGTACTTTCCTGAAATGGGAACATGCCCCGTTTGAAATCCCTGACGCGGTGTATAAAGAATGGGATGCAAAAGCCTCTGGCGCTCAAAAAGAAGAGGCGTGGCAGTCATTGTTTGCCCGTTACTGCGAAGCGTACCCTGAGGAAGGAAAAGAGTTTACACGTCGCGTCATTGAAAAATCCCTGCCTGCTGATTTTGATAAGCATGCAGATGAGTTCGTGATGTCGTGTCAGGAAGCATCGGAAGGGATTGCTACCCGTAAAGCGTCACAAAATGCTATTGGCTTTTTCGCCGGGCAACTACCTGAGTTACTTGGTGGTTCTGCCGATCTGGCGGGTTCGAACTTAACCTTGTGGCCCGATGCAAAAGGCTTGCAGGATGATCCTGCCGGTAACTACATCTATTACGGTGTGCGGGAATTCGGCATGAGTGCAATTATGAATGGTATTGCACTACATGGCGGTTTTGTTCCTTACGGGGCGACATTCCTGATGTTTATGGAGTATGCGCGAAATGCCGTACGCATGGCGTCATTGATGAATGCAAAAGACATCTTTGTGTACACCCACGATTCTATCGGCCAGGGAGAAGATGGGCCGACTCACCAGCCCGTTGAACAGATGGCAAACTTACGGATGACGCCGAACTTGTCTACCTGGCGTCCGTGCGATGCCACAGAGACCGCTGAAGCATGGCGTCAGGCATTGAAAAAGAACGGACCCTCTGCGCTTGTGTTCTCCCGTCAGGGCACCACAGCTATGCCACGGAACGAAGGGCAAGTTGGTGACATCGCCAAAGGCGGTTATGTTCTGAAAGATGCTGCCGATCCTCAAATCATACTGATTGCCACAGGGTCTGAAGTGGGAGTCACTATGGAAGCGGCCGCAGTATTAGAAAGTGAAGGTCTGTCAGCACGCGTGGTGTCTATGCCTTCCACATCGTACTTTGATGCACAGGATAAAGCATATCGTGAAGCAGTATTACCGGCGTCTGTGCCTAAACTGGCTGTGGAAGCAGCCCATGCTGATTACTGGTACAAATATGTAGGACACACAGGAGATGTAGTTGGTATGACTACCTTTGGTGAGTCTGCGCCGGGCGGTGTGTTGTTAAAGCACTTCGGCTTTACCGCTGAAAATATCGCTGAGAAAGCGAAAGCGTTACTAGTTTAAACCATTTCTATCCGGTAAAGCGTCTTCAGGGAAACCTGAGGGCGCTTTTTTGTGGCATAAAAAAAGCCCTTAAAAAAGGGCTAAAGGTTGGGTTCTGCATGTCTGCAGAAAGGGTAACTACTTCTAATTTGCGAGGTGGCTGAGCAAAGACTCAAGTTCTTCCTGGTCCAGGGCGAACTGACGAATCCCTTCACTTAGTTTTTCACTTGCCATTCTGTCTTCGTTCATTTGCCAGCGAAAATCGTGTTCTGTCAGCGCCTTGTCCTGAGGCACTACATCTGTAGCAGGCGATAGTTGTCGTACAAGAGGTGTGTCTACGCCGGCCAGCTCGTCAAGAAGGGCGGGACTTATTGTCAGTCTGTCGCAACCGGCGAGAGCGGTGATTTCATCAATGTTTCTGAAGCTGGCACCCATGACAATAGTGCTGAATCCATGGCTTTTAAAATAGTCGTAAATGGCTTTTACAGACTTCACACCGGGATCTTTTTCTTTTTCAAAATCACCTTCAGGATGATTTGCTTTGTACCAGTCAAGAATTCGCCCGACGAAAGGTGAAATTAAATAGGAGGAAGCTTCCGCACAAGCTCTGGCCTGAGCGAAACTGAACACAAGAGTAAGATTGCAATGAATGCCTTGTGATTCCAGAATCCGTGCAGCCTGAATGCCTTCCCAGGTGGCTGCAATTTTTATCAGTATGCGGGAGGTATCTACGCCCTGTTCTTCATACAGGCTAATGAGTGTTTTCGCTTTTTCAACAGTTTCCATGGTGTTGAAAGACAAGCGTGCATCTACCTCTGTAGATACCAGACCCGGTACCTGAGATAACAGCTTTTCGCCTATCAGAACAGCCAGTTTATCGGCTGCGATTTTAACCATATCACCGGTCGTATTCTGTTGCTTTGCCCACTCAATGGCTTCTAATCCGAGGGAACGGTATTTTTCCAGCTTCATGGCTTTGAGTAACAGAGACGGGTTGGTTGTCGCATCCTGAGGCTGATATTTCTTCAGCGCCTCAAAATCTCCGGTATCGGCAACTACTGTTGTCATCGTTTTAAGTTGTTCTAACTGACTTGTCATGACCTTCCTTAACATATTAAATGATAAATAAATCTGAAATTTCTGTCCTTTGCTCCCGTAAACCCTCTTTTTAGTATGAAATTTAGCCTTTATAAGCAGGTGAGAGCTAAACCGGCCTGTTAATATTATTTTTATATTACCTTTACAACCCGACATTGTTGATATTATCATACAAATAAATGCAATGACTATCGTTGTTAACAATCATTGAAAGGTAATTATGTCTCGCTATACGTTGGGACTGGATTACGGCTCTGACTCGGTTCGCGCATTACTTGTTGATGTGACAACCGGCGCCGAATTAGCCAGTCATCTAATCAATTATCCACGTTGGGCTGAAGGGCGTTATTGCGAACCCTCCAGAGACCAATATCGTCAGCATCCTCAGGACTACATCGATAGTCTGATCGCGGTTGTTCGCGGGTTATGGGAACAGGTGCCTGCCGGTACAGCTGAAAAAGTCATTGGCATGAGTTTCGACACGACAGGCTCAACGCCCGTTGCGATTAATGAGCAGGGCGTGCCTCTGGCGCTGACTGACTCATTCAAAGAAAACCCGAATGCCATGTTCGTGCTGTGGAAAGACCACACAGCAATCAAGGAAGCCAAGGAAATTACTGAGGCAGCGAACAATAACGATGTGAACTATTTGTCTCACATGGGTGGCATTTATTCATCGGAGTGGTACTGGGCGAAAGCACTGCATATTTTCAGACAAGATCAGGCCGTGAAAGAAGCAACTTACGCATGGGTTGAACATTGCGACTGGATGACGGCTTTAATGTGCGGCACAACGCATCCCGACAAGCTAACGCTGGGACGCTGTGCAACCGGCCATAAGATGATGTGGAACGAAGCGTGGGATGGTTTTCCGCCGAATGCATTTTTTACCGGCATCGATCCGTTGCTGGATGGCATGGTGAACAATATCAACCCCGCTACCCGCGCCAGCGACGAAGTGGCTGGACAGTTAACAACCGAGTGGGCTGATAAATTAGGCTTGCCTGCTGGTATCGCGGTGGGGTTTGGTGCATTTGACTGCCACATGGGGGCGGTTGCAGCCAATGTGCGGCAGGGCGTTCTGACCAAAGTCATGGGTACGTCTACGTGCGATATCACGGTGACATCAAAAGCACACCTGGGCGATACCTGTGTGAAAGGTATTTGCGGTCAGGTAGACGGTTCAGTGATTCCGGACATGATTGGTCTTGAAGCCGGTCAGTCTGCTTTCGGTGATCTTTATGCATGGTTTAAAAACGTCGTATTGTGGCCAACACGACAGTTGCTCTCTGAACTGACTGACTCCGGTCAGATTGATCTGGTTAAACGTATTGAAGACAGTGCGCTGATACGTCTTTCTTCGGCCGCTGCACAACTGCCAGTGAAAGCCACAGACGTGACCGCATTAGATTGGGTGAATGGTCGCCGTACTCCCGATGCAGATCAAAGCGTGTCTATGGCCATTACCGGTATCAAGATGGGTACCGACGCTCCGCAATTATTCAAAGCGCTGGTAGAAGCCACAGCATTCGGCGCGCGCGCCATCACCGAACGTTTCCGTAACGAGGGTGTGCCCATTGAATCCGTTGTTGTTATCGGCGGTATCTCGAAAAAATCAGACTACGTAATGCAAACCTGTGCAGATGTCTGGAATTGCCCGATTGACGTGCTGGAAAGCGAGCAAAGCTGTGCCCTTGGCGCTGCCATTATGGCTGCTGTTGCCGCTGGTGCTTACGAAACAGTGGAAGCCGCGCAGGCAGTGATGGCGTCTCCAGTATGTAAACAGTACTTACCCAATCCGGAGCGTGCAGGAATTTACGATGAACTGTACCGGAAATATCAAACCCTGGGTGCCTATGTAGACGGAGGAAATCCATGAGTTACAAGGAACTGAAACGTGAAGTGTTTGAAGCCAATATGGAGCTTCAACGCCGCAATCTTGTGATTTACACCTTCGGTAACGTGTCACAAATCGACCGCGATAAAGGGGTTGTAGCGATTAAACCCAGCGGTGTGGCTTATGAAGACATGAAGCCTGAAGACATCGTTGTGGTTGATTTGGAAAACAACATTGTTGAGGGCACGATGCGGCCTTCATCTGACACCAAAACCCATACGCATTTATACCGTGCTTTTGACAGCATTGGTGGTGTTACTCATACCCACAGCACCTATGCCACTGCGTGGGCTCAGGCTAAACAGAGCATTCCGTGCCTGGGGACTACCCACGCTGATTATGTATATGGCGATATTACCTGTACCCGTGAACTTACGGATGAGCAGGTAAACGGTGATTACGAAGAAGAAACCGGCGTGCAGATTACCGATGCCTATGCAGACAGAGATCCCGCTGAAGCACCCATGGTGATTGTCGCTGGTCACGCCCCCTTTACATGGGGAAAAAGTGCTGCCCAGTCGGTGTATCACGCCGCATTACTCGAAGAGATTGCCAGAATGGCCTACTTAACGCGCACGCTGGATCAAAATGCAGCGCCGTTAAAACGGGCGGTTATGGACAAACATTATTTACGCAAACACGGCAAAAATGCCTATTACGGCCAAAGCTGATAAGCACCGTGACGATAGAGAGGATTTAAATATGACGACGATGACGAAAGAAGTTTGGTTTGTCACAGGTTCTCAGGACCTGTATGGCCCGAAAGTACTGGAGAATGTTGCAGCAAACAGCCAGGCCATTGTTGCCGGTTTGAATGAGAGCGGCAAGTTGCCTGTTAAAATGGTATTCAAACCAACTGTAAAGTCACCGGATGAAATTCATGCGGTGTGCCAGCAGGCAAATGCGAGTGCTGACTGCGTTGGTTTGGTTTTGTGGATGCATACGTTTTCTCCGGCCAAAATGTGGATCGCCGGTTTAAATGAATTAAGAAAGCCTTGGTTGCACTTACACACTCAGTTTAATGCCGCCCTGCCATGGGACGACATTAATATGAACTACATGAATACGCACCAGAGTGCACACGGTGACCGCGAATTTGGCTTCATCGGTACACGCATGCGTAAAGAGCGCAAGGTGGTAGTTGGACACTGGCAGCGCCCGGAAGTACAGGATCAGATTGATGATTGGTGTCGTGCGGCGCTGGGCTGGGCTGAAAGTCAGAGTCTGAAAGTTGCCCGCTTTGGTGACAACATGCGTCAGGTTGCGGTAACTGAGGGCGACAAAGTAGCAGCACAGATTCAGTTTGGCTATGAAGTGCATGCTCACGGATTAGGTGAGTTGTCTGATGTTGTTAACGCTGTATCTGATGCAGATATTGCTTCACAGTTAGATTTATATCATCAGGATTACGTGATCTCCGACGCCACGTGGAAAGAAAGCTATAACGTTGACATGCTGAAAAACGAAGCTCGTCTGGAATTAGGTATGCAGCGTTTTCTGGATGGCGGAAACTACAAAGCCTTTACTAACTGCTTTGAAAACTTGTCCGGTTTAACCGGCTTGCCGGGACTGGCGACACAGCGTCTGATGGCTAACGGATATGGCTATGGTGGCGAAGGTGACTGGAAAACCTCTGCGATGGTTCGCATTATGAAGGTAATGGGACAAGGCCGTGAAGGTGGTTGCTCGTTCATGGAAGACTATACCTATAATTTTGGCGCAAAAGATCAGGCGTTAGGTGCACACATGCTGGAGGTTTGTCCGTCAATCGCTGCAGCGAAGCCCCGCCTGGAAGTTCATCGCCACACTATTGGTGTTAAATGTGACGTTGGCCGCTTGTTATTTGAAGCCAAACAAGGGCCGGCGATCAACGTATCTCCGATTGATATGGGTAACAGGTTCCGCATTCTGATTAATGAAGTGGATACGGTTAAACAGCCTGCAGAAACGCCTCACTTGCCAGTTGCTTCAGCACTGTGGGAGCCTAAACCTAACCTGTCAGTAGCTGCTGCTGCATGGATCCATGCAGGCGGTGCGCACCATACCGCCTATAGCCAGGCTGTGACGACAGACATGATCATTGATTATGCAGAAATGGCTGGTGTGGAAACTGTGGTTATCGACGCTGACACAACGATTCGCTCGTTTAAGTCTGAATTACGCTCGAATGCTGCATACTACATGCTTAAGCAAGGCATTTAAGTAAAAGCTCCAAGGCGGCGATACTGCATTATATACCGTGCCCTGGTATGATGCTGGTGGAGCCGTCTCCCTTATCGAAACTGACGCCCTGTGCGTCAGTTTCTTTTTCCTGTGTCCGGGTCTGACAGCGTACTAACTGAGGATTTGAAATGGTGGATTTAAGTGCCTACGAAGGCATCGTGTTTGATATGGATGGCACGCTAATCGATTCGATGGGTGCTCACATGGAAGCATGGCGAATGACCTGTGAAGAGTTTGGTATTCCTTTCGATTTGCAATACATGCACGGGTTGGGCGGTGTGCCGACACGCAAAACCGTAGAGATCCTGAATGAAAAGCACGGGCTTACGCACAACCCTGATACGGTTGCTTTGTACAAACGTAACGTGTGGGAAGCTATGGATTTAATGCCGGAACTCATTGCAGAAACGGTCGATATCTTTCACCACTACCGGCCGGATATGAAGGTCGGCATTGGCACCGGCTCAGAGAGAAATCACGCGTTGCATCTGTTAGACCATCATGGTCTGTTAGATAAGTTAGACGCACTGGTTACAGCAACAGACGTGACACATGGTAAGCCGCACCCGGAGACGTTTTTGAAAGTCGCTGAGTTAATGGGTGTTGCGCCTGAGAAGTGTGTCGTTTTTGAAGACACTGAGATTGGTCTGGAAGCCGCTCAACGGGCGGGAATGGACTGTATCCTGGTCAAAGACGGCAAAGTCCGGATTTAACATTTTTTTAAACGGATTCAGAATCACCCCTTGCTTTCCTTATCTTATTTGTAATATAAAAGTATAAAATTAGTTAGGGAACTGTGTGTCATGTCTGTATCCGAATATCAACATCAAACTATTTCTTCTTTTTTTCAGGGCAGTTTTAAAACCAGCGTGAAAATGGCCGTGTTGCTCATGACCAGCCTGGTGCTCAGCCCTTCACAGGCACAGGAAGTCGACAACGTGAACAATCTACCTTCTGCTACTACAACCTGGTACGGTACGATGCCAGACAGCACGCCGGTCTATAAGGTTACTTTAAAGAACAGCAACGGCGTTGAAGCTGACGTCATCAGTTACGGCGGTACTATTACCCGTTTGGCCACACCAGATAAAAGCGGCCAGTCCGGCAATATCGTGTTGGGCTTCGACAAGCTGGAAGACTACCTGTCTGCCGGTTATTACTTTGGCGCTATCATTGGCCGCTACGGTAACCGTATTGCTGATGGAAAATTTACTCTGAATGGCACGGAATATCAGCTGGCAACCAACGATGGTGATAACCATCTGCATGGCGGCGTACAGGGTTTTGACAAGAAGGTGTGGCAGATGGCTCCCTTTGCCACAGCAAACAGTGCCGGAGTTGTACTGACGCTTATCAGTCCGGATGGCGATCAGGGTTACCCCGGGAAGTTGGACACGCAGGTGACTTACACTCTGACCAACAGCAATACGCTGGATATGGCATTCACTGCAACCACAGATAAGCCCACCATTGTGAACCTTACTCAGCATTCTTATTTTAATTTGCAGGGTAAAGGCGACATTCTCGATCACCAACTGCAAATTAACGGCGACCGGTACACGCCGGTTGACGGCGGTTTGATCCCCACCGGTGAAGTTGCATCTGTAAAGGGAACGCCGTTTGATTTCACACAGCCGAAAGCGATTGGAAAAGACATTAACGTTAAAGACAAACAGCTGGCTCTTGGTCAGGGCTTCGATCATAACTTTGTGATTAAAGACGCGCCGGGCGATGAGTTAATTGAAGCGGCAAATGTCTATGAGCCACAAACAGGTCGTACTTTAAAAGTCTACACCGTGGAACCTGCAGTACAGTTTTATTCAGGTAACTTCCTTGATGGCAGCACTCAGCAGGAAGGCATGACCCATACACTGCGTTCCGGCTTCTGCCTGGAGCCTCAGCACAACCCTGATTCACCCAATCAACCTGACTTTGCCAGCACTGTACTCAATCCGGGTGAAGTGTACTCCACGCGCATTGTTTATGAGTTTGGTACGAAGTAGAAGGGAATGAGTGACTCAATGAAATCTATGAAGTTAAGAACGCTGGCGGCGTCAATGCTGGTGGCTTTCGGTATGACTGCATGCTCATCGACGCCGGCTACGCCGACCGGTGAAACTGCAGATAAAAATGATATTCGAAAAAGTGGTACGTTCACAAATCCACTTTTCCCTAATGGTGCGGATCCGTGGTTGGAATACTGGGATGGTAATTACTACCTTACTACCACAACCTGGACGTCTGAATTAGTGATGCGCAAGTCACCGACACTTGCTGGTCTTGCCGATGCAAAGCCGGTGAATGTGTGGTCGGCTACCGAGTCTGATCGCTGCTGTAACTTTTGGGCTTTTGAGTTTCACCGTCTTAGAGGGCCAGACGGTTATCGCTGGTATATGATGTACACCGCAGGCAGAGACGGTACGCTGGACTTTCAGCATTTGAACGTGCTGGAAAGTGCCGGCGATGATCCGATGGGACCATACCAGTATAAAGGCGCGCTGATGCCCGATGTGTGGAATATCGACGGCAATTACCTTGAACATAAAGGGAAATTGTATGTGATTTATTCGCAATGGCGCGGTGATCAGCAAATGAACATCATTGCTGAACTGGAAAACCCGTGGACGCTCAAGGCTGACCAGCCTCACACTGTGCTTACCCGGCCTGAACTGGACTGGGAAATCAGCGGACGCAAGGTAACTGAAGGCGCTGAAATTCTGCAGCACGATGGTCGTACATTTATGACTTACTCTGCCAGCTTCTGTAATACCCCGGATTACAAACTGGGTATGCTTGAGCTGGTTGGTGATGATCCGATGGATGCCGCAGCATGGAAGAAATTTGATGATCCGGTATTTGTGCAGACAGATAAAGTGTTCGGTCCCGGCCACAATGGCTTTTTCACCTCTCCGGATGGCGGGGAAGACTGGCTGGTTTATCACGGTAATGATTCCGTTGAGCATGGTTGCTCAGCAACCCGCTCTTTGCGGGCGCAAAAATTTGAATGGCAAAAGGACGGATTACCGGATTTCGGTGAGCCGTTAACCCCAGGAGTCGTTGTGCCTCCTCCTTCAGGAGAAAACGGTCCGTTAGTAACAAGAGTACAGGGACAGCGCTATCAGTTAGTTAATGCAACGAGCGATTTATGTCTGGATATTTCTTCCGATCCGCAAGATAACCGGGCGGTGCAGCGTCAGTGTGCAGCAACTAACGGACAGTGGATCCTGGATGCTACTTCTGACGGTTTCGTGCGCCTTGCTAACCGTGAAGACAGTAAATTCCTTGAAGTGGCGAACTGCAGTATCAGTGAGAATGCCCGGGTGCAGTCAGCTGCGTGGCGGAATAACTTCTGTCAGGAGTTTAAAGTAGAGAGTGGTATCGACGGCAATGTAACATTGACGAACCGCTACTCTGGTAAGCCTCTTGCGGTGGCGGGATGTTCTGCTTCAGAAAATCAGGCGGTACTTCAACAAAATGAAGACAGCGCCTGTTCACAATGGCAACTCCGGCCCACCGGTGACGTGGTGATCCTGAGTGAGCAAAGCGGTAAAGCGTTGTCTGTGCACAATGATGCGCTGTCGGATGGTGCGAATGTAGAGCAGCGGGGCTTCAATAAAACACCTGCGCAATTCTGGCAGTTTGTGCCCACAGATACCGGCTACGTTAGTTTAAAAACGGCAGGTAACGATGCGCTGTGCATTGGTACAGATGACAATGCCGTCGTTCCCGGTGCGAATTTGTCTATGGTGAGTTGCGGTGAGCCCACTGCACAGTGGCGTATCAGCCCTGCAGATGGCGGCGGTGTGATGTTATTCAACCGCTACACCAAACAAGCCATGGGTGTAAGTGACTGCGGGTTAGCTGACGGAACTAATATAGCCCAGCAACCTGATTTAGGCACAAAGTGTCAGGTGTTTCATTTGCGGGAGCCGCAATAACGCCTTAGACGCATTGTCGCAGGTTTTTTGTTGAAGAGAAGGTATCCGGTTGTAGGGCAGTGCCTTCTCTTTTTTTATGGCCGTACAGGAGCAAAAAACGGGCTGGTGAATACACACCAGCCCGTTTTTATTTAGTTGTGCTGTCTCATCAGTTTAACGTCAGTACAACCACCGATTTCGCCGGAAGCACCAACTTATCAGCACTCGCTTTAAAGGGCTTAGGCTCTAAGTTATGTTGATCGTCAAAAGTGTTTTTTGCGGTAATGTTACCGGCGGTGAGAATACTGCCGGACAAGGTTTTGTTTACCTTGCCATCAATGTTCAGGTCAATGTCGGCATCTTCTGTCGGGTCCATATTAACTAAGGCCAGATACATATGGCCATCCGTGCCCATTGCCAGTGAACCTGTCACAGCCGGTAAATCTTCCCCGTTCATTGAATAGCGCGATGTATCCAGTTTGAAAGGAATGGACGTGGCGTCCTGAAACACTGTGTACATACTATAAACATGATAGGTAGGCGTTTTCACCATCTTTGCGCCATCCGTTAGGATCATCGCTTGTAATACATTCACCATCTGCGCGATATTCGTCATATGAACACGTCTGGCGTATTCGTGGAACAGGTTCAGGTTTACCGCGGTGACCACTGCATCACGAAGGGTATTTTGCTGATACAGGAAACCGGGCTCCCGTCCTTCTTCAGCGTCGTACCACGTACCCCATTCATCCACATAAAAGCCCAGCTTACCGTCAGGATCATTCTTATCCATGATGTCGATATTATTCTTCAGGTAAGTTTCCATCCGATAAGTACGCTCCATGGTTTTGAACCACATGGCGTTATCAAACTCGGTAGCATGTCCTTTTTTCTGCCAGTCGCTGGTGGGAAGGGTGTAGAAATGGTAACTGATACCATCCATATTACGGTCTATGTTTGCACTCAGAACGTCCGTCCATTCCGTATTATCAGTGTCACCACCGCTACCCACCAGGAGAGGCCTCTTGCCCTTAGGGGTTTTGATGAATGTGGCGTACTGACGATACAGATTTACATAGTAATCAGGGTCCATGTGACCACCACAACCCCATGATTCATTGCCAATGCCGAAGTATTTAATGTCCCAGGGTTCTTCGCGTCCGTTAGCGCGTCGCTCATTGGCCAGGGTTGAGTTTTTATCAGACGTCATGTATTCAACCCATTCCGCCATTTCCTGCACGGTACCACTACCCAGATTCCCATTAATGTAGACATCTGCACCAATGAGCTCTGCTAAATCGAAGAATTCGTGAGTACCCACAGCATTGGTTTCTTCAACGCCACCCCAGTGCGTGTTAACTTTTACCGGGCGTTCATCTTTGGGGCCAATCCCTTCGCGCCAATGGTATTCATCGGCGAAACAGCCACCCGGCCAGCGGATCAGCGGTACTTTAATGTCTTTCAGGGCCCCGACAACATCATTCCGGAACCCTTTTGTGTTTGGGATTTCCGAGTCTTCACCGACCCATAATCCTTCATAAATACCGTGGCCGAGATGCTCGGCAAACTGGCCGTAAATATCCTTATTAATGACAGCACCACGGTCTTGCAGGTTCGCGCTGATTGTTACTTCATGATTGGCAGCAAATGCGTTGCCCGTCAATATCGACGCAGTTAACAGTGAAATTTTCAGTAGATTACGTTGCATATTAATCTTCCCTGGCTGGTTGAGTAACACCTTCTGTTGTCATAATGACCCGCTGCAGCGAGCCGTCTTTATTGTAGTGAAGCGGCTCCACTGCAACTGAGCGGCGGAACCGGCCGCCACTTGGCTTATCGCCTTTTGGTGGCAGAGCACCGGTGTGATAAATGAAGTAATCCCGGCCCTTAAATTCGATAATAGACTGGTGATTCGTCTCGGTATTGCCCGCCACTTCATTCAAAATGCCCTTATACTCCCACGGGCCGTGAATACTTTTACTCATCGCATAGCAAATCTTTTCCGGAAACTCGCAAGCGTAGGAGAAGTAGTAGTTATCGCCTTTTTTATGAACCCAGGACGCTTCTGTATAGTCGGGGACATCGATAACTTTTATCTCGCCATCCAGTTCCAGCAAGTTGTCTGATAATTTGACGTATTTCGGTACCAGATTTCCGAAGAACATGTAGGTATCACCGTTTTCTTCAACATAAATTGCCGGGTCAATGTCATCCCAGTCATTCGGGGTCTGTCTGGTCATATCATCTGTGACAAGGGCATGGCCAATGGCGTCTTTAAAAGGACCTGTCGGAGAGTCTGATACCGCTACCCCAATGGCAAAGCCGGGTTTGTCGTCTTTGTGACGGACGGTGGTGAAAAAGTAAAATTTGCCATCCTTTTCAATCATATGTGACGCCCAGGCATCGCCTTTCGCCCAGCTGAAATCAGTGGCTTTCATAATGGGACCATGTGACTTCCAGTTCACCATATCGGTGGAAGAAAACGCCAGCCAGTCGTGCATTTCGAAAAAGACATCGTTGTTGGGCGCCTCATCGTGGCCGGTGTAAAGGTATACCGTACCATCATGCACCATGGCCGCCGGATCGGCAGTGAACACATCGGTAATGATCGGATTCTGTGCGAATACTTGTCCACTAAGAAGCAGAGCCGCAGACGATAACAATACGCTTTTCATGTAAATTCCTTGTTGTGACCTGAATTCACCATACCAAATTTTTAACAATATCGGGCGTGGCGATTATTTACGTATAACATGTTGATATTAAGTTGATATTTTTTAGTTTTCCTCAAAGCTGACCGTCTAGAACAGCTATTAGTTATTAGGATAGATGTAAAAAAACTGTTTAATAGTATTGTAATATTAATGTAGAAGATGTAAATATTTTAAAAATACTATTGTATTACTTTATTGCGATGTTGGTCACTTTACTTTGCCATTCGTCGTATGACAACGCTCTTCATCGTAAAGGGCACAATAATAATCCTGAGGGAAAACGAGAATGAAACCTAGATCGGCGCTCATTGTGAGCAGCATCCTCTGTGTCACAGGGTGTGGCGGTTCAGGGGAAGACAGCACTCCCCCCGAAACCATCACGGTTGTTGAAAACCAGACGCTGGCCAATCCTGAGGCTGCTATTACTGATAGCAGTGCATATATGGATATTGGCGTACATGACCCGTCTGTTGTGAAGGCAGATGGTACTTACTACATATTCGGTTCACATCTGGCGGCCGCGAAAACAACAGATCTTCAGACGTGGGAATATATCTCGTCATTAAGCGCCAATAATATGGTGGATGAATCTCCGTTATTTAACACTTATTCCACGGAGTTTGCGGAAGGTATCGCGTGGACCGATGATTTTACCGGCAGTTGGGCATCTGATGTTATACAAGCCCCTGATGGTAAGTTCTGGTTTTATTATAATCACTGTGCACAGGATAATCCTGACACACCCGAACGTGACGAAGTTTGCTGGCACCGCTCATATCTGGGTCTGGCAACATCCGACTCTGTAGAGGGTCCTTACGTTGATAAAGGTGTTTTCCTCAGATCGGGCTATCGTGATGAAGCCGAACTGGCCGCCTACCCCGTAGACGGCGTGGAAACCTATAATCCGGCTGTACATCCCAATGCAATAGACCCTGCAGCGTTTTACGATAAAGACGGCAATCTGTGGATGGTATACGGCTCTTACTCCGGCGGTATTTTTGTACTGGCGATGGATGAGCAAACAGGTATGCCGGAAGCCGGGCAAGGTTACGGTAAACACCTTGTGGGCGGCAACTACAACGCCATTGAAGGTGCGTTTGTCATCTACAGCCCTGACAGCGATTATTACTATTTGTTCTGGTCAAACGCCGGATTTGCAGCCGGTGACGGCTATAACATCCGTGTTGCCCGCTCAAGAACGCCGGACGGCCCTTACCTGGATGCTGCAGGTAATGACATGACCGGTGCGACTGTTGCAAACAATTACGGTAATAAACTCCTTGGCAGTCATCTGTGGTCATCGGCCTTCGGGGAAACCTCAAGTCAGTACGGTTACAACGCGCCGGGCCATAATTCAGCCTTATATGATGAAGAGCTGGATAAATATTTGCTCTTCACCCATACCCGTTTTCCTGATGAAGAAGGTCGCTACGACAATCCGGAAGCGCATGCCGTGCGGGTGCATGAGATGTGGATTAACAACGATGGCTGGTTAGTCGTTTCGCCACATCGCTACGCGCCGGTTGACGGAGAGAATGTCACTGATGCAGAGGATGTTACAGGAGATTACCGTCTTATTCTGCAAAGCAACGACAGCAATGGCGACGAACACGAATCTGTTTACGTTACCTTAAATTCGCAGGGGCGCAGTATTCAGGGGCAGCTGACCGGTACATATAAACTATACAGTGACGACCCGTCGCGGATCCGCCTTACCATCGATGATGACACGGTTTATGAAGGTGTCGCCAAATGGCAGTGGAACGTGGAAGACGCCCGTTTTGAAGTAGTCATCTCTGCATTAAGCGGTGCCGGTGAGAGTCTGTTGGCGGCGAAACTGCCTGAACGGTCCGTCGCTGATGTGGTTGATGATATCAGCAACGCCATTGATGTTGCATTTGCTAATCCGGCAAACCCTGATGCCATGCTGGAGGTGAAAAACGACCTGTCTTTGCAAAGCACTGGTGCACGGGGAGCTGTTATCTCCTGGGAGTCCAGCCACCCGCAATTTATATCTGCTTCAGGTGCAGTCACCCGGCCTAACGTGGATGAGGGCGATCAGGTCGTTACGCTTACAGCCAACGTTGACATCAACGGACAAATGCTGTCTGTAACAAAAGACGTCAAAGTAATTGCCCGTTCTACGTACAACCGCACGGCATGGTACTCCTTTGAAGACAGCCTGGAAGACTCACTGATGAATTATGACGATGCGCAGTCTGTTACGGACGTCAATTCGTTCACCAGTGCCAGTGCTGTATTCTCGGATGGTGCACAGGGTCGCGCCGTTAACCTGGACGGTTCTTACGGCATATTATTGCCGGACAACCTCATTGACAGTTATCAGTACACTGTCTCTTTCTGGCTGAATACCGCACAAACGCAGTTCTTTAGCCCTGCCTTTTTCGCGGCAAATCAAACCGATCGCTGGATCAGCTTCCTGCCTGTCAGCTGGAATGCAGAGCTTATGGTCTGGGCTAACTACGTGGATGATGAAGGGGCTGTCAGCTGGTTTGACGGACTCTCAGGCGTTGCCTTCCCGCTTAATGAATGGCATCACGTGGCATTCTCGGTAGAGCAGGGCTTCGTCAGCATTTTCTATGATGGCACGCTGGTGGGAACAGCGTCGTCTGTCAGGGATATTTTTACTGTACGACCTGAAGGCGCAATCATCACCCTTGGTCTTAACTACTGGGATGTACCGCTGAATGCTCAATATGATGAATTGAAAATTTATGACGAAGCATTGTCTGCAGCCGAAATTTCAGCGCTGGATGTTGAGCAGTTACCAGCAGAAGCACTGGTAAATATTGCTCAGGCAGATTTGGATCTTGGCAATCTGGACTTCGTTATTACCGATATTGCACTGCCACATACCGGACCGTTTGCTTCGGCGTTGAATTGGGAATCAAGTAACTCTGCGGTTATCGATCCTGCTACCGGAAAAGTTACCCGTCCGGCCCGTGGTGAAGCGGATGCAGAAGTGACCCTGACTGCCACAATTTCTCTGGCTGGCCAGTCGGTGTCGAAGTCTTTTGTTGCCAATGTTATTTCAAACACCCCGCCTGAGGCCATTGCACGCTTTAGTTTCGAGGAAAACCTCGAAGACGCGCAAGGTAACTTTGCTGCCGGCGAAGAAGCCACTAAAACTGCTGACACGCCCCTTATCGTTCCGGCAGATACGTCGCTGACTTATCAGGCTGGTGTAGCCGGTATGGCAGCGGAGTTCAAAGGTGATCAGGGACCGGGCGTCAAGTTACCGGATGGCCTTATTTCAGATTACAGCTATGCAGTATCAATGTGGCTGAACCCTGCCTCGTTGAATCAGTTTACGACTACGTTCTTTGGCTATGCCGCGTCGAACAGCTGGATCAGTTTGGTCCCGTTTGGTCCGGGCTCCGGCGACACCATGGTGTGGTCAGGCGAGCAATGGTTTGACGGCACTTTAAATGCGCAAATACCTACCGGTAGCTGGACGCATATCGTTTTTGTAGTCAATGAAGGCACCTTCTACGGATACATCAACGGTGAACTGGTCAGCACGTTGGAAAACTTCCCTGATGTATTTACTGCATCCGGAGCAAATTCGGGCTTCTCGCTGGCTACGAATCTCTTCCCCTGGGATGCAAACTTTTCGGGCTTAATGGACGAGCTGGTGATCTACGACGACCCGCTGTCTGCTGACGATGTACAGGCGCTGTTTGCAGAAGGCAGCAACTAAGAAACGGGTGAGGCCGGGAGGATGTCTCCCGGTCAAAGGACAACAAAATAAGACCCGAGAAATAGGGTCACAGAGAATCCGGGAGAAAACCATGTTTAAACCCACAATATTAAGCACGGCCGTGGCTGCGTCTTTAATGACGCTCACCCACGCTGCCATTGCACAACAAAATGAACAAACAGAAAACAGTGAAGAGGATATTGTAGAAGTCATTCAGGTCTCCGGCATTCGCGGATCACTGGCAAAAAGTCTGGATATTAAGCGGGAAAAAATTGAAGTCGTCGATTCAATCGTTGCCGAAGATATCGGTAAGTTTCCTGACAACAACGTGATAGAGGCGTTACAGCGTGTGCCCGGTGTACAGGTAACTAACCGCGACCGGGGTGAAGTAGGGACGTTGTCAATTCGCGGCTTAACCGATATCACTACCACCGTAAACGGGCGGCAAATGTACATCTCCACCGGCCGTTTTTATACCATGGCCGATACACCGGCATCGCTGATTAACCGGGTTGATGTGTACAAAGCACGCTCGGCTGACAAAGTGCCGAGCGGTATTGCCGGTCAGGTTGATGTGATTACCAACCGTCCCTTCAATTTCGAAGGAAGTAAGTTCGCCTTTGCCGGCCGCGGAATATACTCTGATCAGGAAGGCACCGTTGACCCTAATCTGAGTGTGATGCTCAGCAACAACTGGGATACAGATTACGGTAAGTTCGGTGCGCTGGTGAATATAGCTTATGCGCGCACAAACTGGCGTGACCAGGGGATTACCGCTGGTGCTGTGTTTCCGTATTTTACTGCAAGTCCGGAAGGCGAGGGGCTTGACCGGTTTGGCAATAGTGGTGAGTTCCCTGCCTACGAGCGGATCAATTCGGCCTATTGGGATCCGGGCCTTGAAAACGGCTTACCGTTTGCCAGTGGTTCTACCCTGAATACCAACGGCTATGAAAATGACTATATCTTGTCCAGAGATGCTATTTTTGCGTCCGATCTATCCGGTAAGCGGGAACGGCCTGCGCTGAATTTATCGTTTCAGTGGGCACCGGACGATTACTCCAGTTACGTGTTTGAGGTGTTTTACAACGGCTACCGTGAACGGGTAAGAAACAGTCTGTTTTTTGCCTACCCCGACTCTGCTTACAACATAGACTTCAATGACGATATTGTATTTTATGAAGGTACAAACATCGTGAAAGAGCGCACTGTCTATGATGGCGATCCCCGCTATGGTGTATGGGAGACCGATTTCAACAGTACAGACGTTGATGAGCGCCAGACAGACACCCTGATGTTTGCTTTAGGTGGCGAATGGTCTCTTACTGACGACTTTACTTTATCGGCAGAGATTGTGTCGCAAAAGAGTGTGTTCACTTCCGACTTCTTCGCGGTTCGCCTGCTGCACGACTACTATGCAATGACTGCCGACTTTAATACCGGAGAAGGCATTGCCGGCTTAACGTTCCATGATAATCCTGCGACCGGCGATATTGACGAATCCAATTTGTACGACCCGCGTTTATATTCGATGGGACCAGCATGGGACAACGGCTCCCGTGATGAAGGTACGTCAAATGCGTTGTATCTCGATGCAAACTGGCTGACAGATTTTGCCGGCGTCATGGAGGTTGATTTTGGCTTGCTGTACGAAAAACGGGAATTAAGTAACGAAAGTCGCGCAGCGAATGTGGTCGTGAATCAATACGATATTCCGATGACAGACATGCCTGATGAATTCCTCGACAGAACTGAAAATTTCTTTGATGGCCGGGCTGAATTTCCTGACGGCTGGTTAATCGGAAATGTCGACTACATGGTTGATAACCTTGGTTACTTCAGACAACTTTACGGTTTTACTGACGAAAGCGGCCAGCCGGTGGATGATTACCTTACCGGCGGCGCGTCACTGATCTTACGGCCTACATTTGAAGCTGACGAAACCACATTAGATTTATACGTACAGGCAAAGTATGAATACGATGTGCCCGGCGGTTTTCTGGATGGTGCAGTCGGTGTGCGCTATACCGATGCCAGCACACCATACAGCTTTGTTCGCGTAGACACGGTTAACCAGATTGTGGAGCAGGACAGCGGCGAAAACGAAAGCAGTGAAGTGCTTCCCACGTTCCTTGCCCGCTATAATTTTTGGGATGACTACATGCTGCGTTTCTCTTACACAGAAACCATGCGTCGTCCGGACTTCGGTTCACTTAACCCTTATACCACGTACACCAAAGGCGTGACGTCTGTCGGAACGGGAACAGCTTCATCAGGCAACCCGGCACTTGCGCCGGTAATCTCAACAAACCTGGATATCTCTCTGGAATACTACTTCGGCGAGGGTAACGCAATTTATGCCACCTGGTTTAAACGGGATATCGACGGCCTTGTAGTAAATTCCCGCTCTGAAGTGTATTACGACTATCCGGACGACACTGATGAAAATGGTGAAGATATTGGTGAGTTGCTGCATATACTTACCCAACCGGCTAACTCAGCGAACGGCAGCCTGGAGGGTATTGAACTTGGTCTGGTCTATTTCCCCGATGATCTGCCCGCATGGCTTCAGGGGGCCGGTGTTCAGGCTAGCTACACAACATTAGATTCGTCTCAGGATTTGCCGGTTTTCGATCCTGAAGATCCGACTAACCCTGACCCTGTCGGCTACGAAACAGTAGAAATGTTTGGCGTCTCTGATGAATCATTGAGTGTTGTTCTGGCTTATGAAAGGGAAAAATTCAGTACTCGTTTGTCTTACGTATGGCGCGATGCCTTCCGTTACGACAACGAAGCGGCCATCTTTGCAAACCCGTTGGCGCGGTACCGTGCTCCGGAACAAAGCTTAGATTTCCAACTTTCGTACAATGTGAATGACAACCTGGTGCTGACGTTTGATGCCACCAATCTTACTGACGAAGTTTTTCAGGCATATTATCAATATCCTGATATTTATAATTTCTCCAGCGGGATCTACAGCCGCACTTATGCGCTGGGTGTGAGGTATCAACTGTAACACCGGATTTAATTCACGTTTTATTTTAGCCCGGTCAGACCGGGCTTTTTTATTGTGTAACTTTATTACGGTTTGAGTGCGGGGATTTTTTCCCTGTGCATATTGTGGCAACCACAATATGGATAGATGCCCTTGAAAAGAACGCGTTTTAATCAATTAATATACTATTGTAGTATTTATTTGTGATTTTAATGCAGAAATACGCTAAAGGCCCGGACTTGAGAGCTGCTTAATTTTTGAAACTAAGCTACAAGTCAAGCTTTATATTCTACGGTTTCTTGAGAAAGATCATCTCTATCCGGCTGAATTAAGGCAAAAATTCTTCATAATCCAACCAGAATACCGCCAGGGAAACTGAATTGACCCCGCCTTTACCTGCTTGTTTATAATTCGTTAAATTAATCCTGTTGACAGAGAATATGTCATACAATATTATCAAAGCAGGGTAACAAATCTTTAACAGGGAAAATGGTCTGGCAGAACTGCTACCCGACGTGCTGATTGCCTCAGCAATGTGCCTGTTTTTTTCGGGTATTGCAGACCATTTTAGCGACATCTCAACCGGAGTACTTATCTAAATGTTTAACCGAACACACCTTGCCAGTGCTGTTTTATTTGCACTGTCATGCAATGCTGCAATTGCGCAGACAGCACCGTCCGATACATCAAATGACGCTGGTAACCAATCTGATGACATTGAAGTAATTGAAGTGTCGGGTGTTCGGGCCAGTTTAAGTAAAGCGATTAATATTAAAAGAAATAATGTTCAAATCGTCGATGCCATTGTAGCTGAAGATATTGGTAAGTTTCCGGATAACAACGTAGTTGAAGCATTACAGCGTGTAACGGGTGTTCAGGTTACCGACCGTGGCGCCGGTGAAGTTAATACGGTTACGATACGTGGCCTGAACGATGTCACAACGACTGTAAATGGCCGGAACGTCTTTACAGCTTCAGGCAGGATGGTTGCTCTTGCTGATATTCCGGCCGCTTTACTACGCAATGTCAGTGTTTATAAAACACGTTCAGCATCACAAATCGGTAGCGGCATTGCCGGCCAGATTGATGTAGAAACACAAAGACCGTTTAATTTTGACGATAAAACATTTGTATTTGCCGGACGCGCTGTTCATCAGGAGCAAGCCGATAAAACTGACCCGCAAATCAGCATGTTGGCATCTGATCGCTGGGACCTGGGTGACAATGGCGAGTTTGGTGCGTTGTTAAATGTAGCCTACACCCGCACTAATTTCAGGGATCAAAGCATTACAGCCGGCGCCATGGTGCCTTTTACATCCTCTTCACCTTCTGGCGCGATGTTAGGCGGCGCTGAGTATGGTCCGCTACAACGTATTTTTCCGGCGGAATGTTCACCTGAATGCTGGTCTCCCGGACTGGATGCCGGTCTGTCTTTTGCACCTGGTTCAACACTGAATCTGAACGGTACTGACGCTGAATATTACTTGAGCAGAGATGCGATATTTGCTTCGGATTTTACCGGAAAGCGTGAACGTCCGGCCGTTAATCTCTCCCTGCAGTGGGCGCCTGACAGTGATTCCACCTACACGTTTGAAGCGTTTTACAACGGTTATGAACAGGAATCCTTTAACTCGCTATTTTTCCAGTTTGTAGACTGGTGGGGTAACGTAGATCCGAATGATCCTGTTACACTCATCGATGGCACGAACATCATCCAGTCCAGATATGTGAATGAAGCGTATAACTTTACCTCTGGCGACGTGTCAAAAGCGAAGACAGACACTTATCTGTTCGCTTTGGGCGGGGATTGGCAAATTACCGATTTTCTTAGCCTTAAATCCGAGATCTACTATCAGACATCCGAGTATACAACGGAATTCTTTGCGCTTCGGGGGACAACGACGCAGCCCCGCGTGTTCATGAATGTGAATGACGGCAGTGGCATCCCTTCACTTGAATACCCTGAAACAGACCCTGCAGATGCATCTCTTTATTCTGTAGGTGAGGCTTATGACAATGCATCGGCTTCAGAGGGTGATGCGATAACCTGGACAGTAGACGGTGAATATTTCCTTGAGAATGACATATTCACGAAAGTGAGTTTCGGAAGCTTTATAGATCGCAGGACTGCTAAAGAAGGGGCTTATGATTATGTGGGGTCTGCTGTAGGCGGCTTGCTCACTGATTATGATGAGAACCTGCAGTACACAAACAGTAACTTCTTTGATGGCAATGCCAACTTTCCTTCATCATGGGTTGCTGCAAATGGTTATTATGCATTCAATAACCGTGAGCAATACCGTGAATTAGCCGGACTGCCGGCAAACCCCGAAATTTTCTATAACTTCGATATTGAGGAAACAACCATTTCTCTTTACGGGCAGATGGATTTCAATACTGAAGTTGCCGGACGTGTTTTAGACGGACAATTTGGTCTCCGTTATGAAATGAACGATGCAGACATGACCTTCTTTACTGAAGATGCCAGTCTTCCTCCTCAGAGCTTCGCAGAGCGAAGTGATAATACACTCTTGCCCAGCTTGGTACTGCGTTATGAGCTGGCTGAGGATTTGATGTTACGCGCAGCGTACACCGAAACAATACGCCGGCCGGAAATGTCGCAGCTTAATTCTTATGTCAGATACTTTCCGGATGTAACTGACATTGGTTACGGTACAGCGACAGGTGGCAACCCGAATCTTAAGCCTGTCGAATCTACTAATATCGACTTTTCACTAGAGTGGTATTTTGCACCGGAAAGCTCTCTGTATGCGACATACTTCACACGTGACATCGAAGGTTTTGTTTACGATTCTGTCGTTGCGCAGGACTATCAGGGACCAACAGATGATGAACCTTACACCTATATCGTCAGCCTGCCGGATAATACGTCAAATGGTAAACTGGATGGTTGGGAATTCGGCGCAATATACTTCCCTGATTATTTGCCGGGACTGTTAGACGGTCTGGGTATTCAGGCGAGCTATACCTTGCTTGATTCCAGCCAGGATATTCCCATTTTTGATCGTGAAACCGGTGAGCTTAACGGGTACAGCAACCAACCAATCTTTGGCGTATCGGACAGTTCATATTCAGGTGTGCTTGTCTACGACAATAATGAGTTAAGCATGAGACTGTCATACGTATGGCGCGATGACTTCCTGAATAATTACGAAGCCCGTTTGTTTGCCAACCCTCTGGGAGTGTATCGCAAACCTGAACGTTCCATGGATTTTCAGCTGACATATAACGTCACAGAGAACCTGACGCTGACGTTTGATGCGACGAATTTAACCGAAGAGATTTACCAGAGTTACTACCAGTATCCTGATACACACAATTTCGAAAGTTCTCTGTACAGTCGTACATTCGCTCTTGGTGCACGCTTTAAGATCTAGTGCAGCTTTCCCGGTTTAATGAAGCGGCCGAAAAGGTCGCTTTTAAATCACCAGGGATTCAGGTATCCGCTACAGAATGTAATTGAACTGTTAATCCACAAAAGTTAACTGTATCTTCAGGAAGGGATGAATTGAGACTCAATCATCCCTTCTTTTTATTACGATCCCTTTTTAAATCATCTGAATCTATGTCGAATAAAGGTTGTAGTTTAATTGGTATGATAATAGTATATTTGTTGCGTTAACATTTGGTTTGCAAACCGGAAACCCCAATGACTTCTCAGAAATTATCTAAAATCGAAAAAATCGGTTTCGGTGCCGGGGACATGGCCGTGAATGTGGTCATTTCCTCCATGATGCTCATCATCACCTTTTTCTACACCGATATTTATGGCTTAAAGCCTTCAGATATGGCGCTGATGTTCCTGCTCGTGCGTTTTCTCGATGCAGTCAGTGACCCGCTCATGGGCACTATCACCGATAAATACACCAGCCGGTGGGGCCGTTACCGCCCTTACTTTTTGTTCCTGTCCGTGCCGTTTGGAATATCCGTTTTTCTAACCTTCAGTACGCCGGATGTAGACTACAACGCCAAGCTTGTGTGGGCGTATTCAACCTATATCTTCGTCACCTTGATGTTTACTGCTGTCACCATCCCGTATATCTCATTAATTGGTGTAATGACGGCGGATCCGAAGGAAAAACTGTCAGCCAATGGCTACCGGTTGTTCTTTGCGAAAATAGCGGCGTTCATGGTCACGATTATTGTACCGAAGCTGGCTGGTGCGGACTACTGGGACGGTAACCTTGCAGAGGGCTATCGTGTTGCCATGGGGCTCATGGCGGTTCTCGCTGTGTTTATGTTTCTATTCTGCTTCTTCACCACTAACGAACGTCTCGAACACCGGGTAGACGAAAAGCCCTTTAAAGAACAGTTCGGGTTGCTGATGAAGAACGATCAGTGGCTCATCCTTTGTGGCGTGTGTGTATTAGGCACTATCGGGTATGTTGTGCGCGGGTCGGTTGCTATTTTCTACGCCAAATACTATCTGGGCGGTGGCGCGGATATGCAGGCGAACTTTATGGCAACGGGTGTGGTAGCGGCTATCCTCGCGATGGTGGCTTCAACCTGGATCACCAAGCGTTACTGTAAGGTAAAACTGTTCCGTTTCAGCCAGATGGCGGTAGGTGTACTCAGTGCCATTATGTTTTTTACCGTAGGTCAGGGCGATGTACTGGCGGCATTCATTCTTTATTTCTTAATTTCATTTGTGGTTGATCTTCACGCACCTATTTTCTGGTCAGCTATCGCAGAGGCCGTGGATTACGGACAAAGCAAGTCCGGAAAGCGTGTCGCAGGCTTGTCTTTTGGTGGTATTTCGTTTTGTCAGAAAGCCGGAATGGGTTTCGCTGGCGCCATGGTGGGCTGGTTATTAGCGTATTTCGATTATGCACCTGAACAAGTACAAAGTGACTTCACGCTAACCGGTCTGGCACTGATGCTTACTGTGATCCCTGGCGTCTTTCATTTTCTCGTGGGCTGGTTGATGAACCGCTACCGTATTACTGATGCTGAATATCAGCGCCTGGCCGCTACCCTCGATGCAGAAGTGAAAGCGCCGGGAGAAAATCACACCACGGAAGAAACCACGTTATCCAGTCAAAACATGACCAGAGGAGTACAGTCATGATGAATTCTAACACGCCGCTCATTCCTCAGCGTGCAGACCCTTTTATTTATAAGCACACCGACGGCTATTATTACTTCACTGCATCAGTGCCATCTTATGAAGGTATTGAGCTTCGTCGCGCTAAAACGCTGGATGAGCTTGCCACTGCAGAAACGCGCATGGTGTGGACAAAGCCGGATACCGGCCCTTATTCTGATTTAATCTGGGCACCGGAAATTCATTTCAACGATGGCGCCTGGTACGTTTATTTTGCCGCTGCACCAAGCCGTGAAATCAAAGACGATCTCTTTCAGCACCGTATGTATGCAATAACGTGCGCAGACGCCAATGCGGTAGAAGGCGAGTGGTCATTCTGCGGGCAAATCGATACCGGTATCGACACGTTTTGTTTAGATGCGACGACGTTTTATCACAACGATCAGTTGTATTACCTCTGGGCACAAAAAGGTCCGGGAATTAAAGGTAACTCGAACCTATACATTGCTCCCATGTCTTCACCGACCACTATCAGTGGCGAGCCCGTTATGCTGACTAAACCTGAGCTGGATTGGGAAATCAGAGGGTTTTGGGTAAACGAAGGGCCTGCTGTGTTGAAGAAGAATGGCAAAATTTTTGTGACTTATTCTGCCAGCGCTACCGATGAAAACTATTGTATGGGTTTGATTTACGCAGACGAGAACGCCGATCTGATGAATCCGGAGAGCTGGACAAAGTTGCAGGAGCCGGTATTTCAGACCGATGAATCCGTGACCATGTTCGGGCCCGGCCACAACAGTTTTACCCGGTCTGAAGACGGTGACGATGTGTTGGTTTATCACTGCCGGCAGTACACGGAAATCGAAGGCGACCCGTTATGGAATCCGGATCGTCATACCTTTGTTAAGCTCGTCAAATGGGATGATAACGGCATGCCTGATTTTGGTAAACCAGGTCAGCCGTAAAGTGACACTATGGCAAAAACAACTCCTGTCTTTTGGCGCACCTTGCTGTGCGCCGCAATTTCTGCAGCCCTGCTGAGCGGTTGTGGTAAGCCGTCACAGACAACGTCTGCGCAAAAAGAAGCGACTGAAACGGCGCCCGCCACCGTCATTCATGAGGTTAGTAAGCAGCAGCTCGACTTCCCGTTAGCACAGGTTCAGGTGACTGACGGGCCATTCCTCCATGCCCAGCAAACTAATGTTAAATACATCATGGCAATGGACCCTGACCGGCTGTTGGCACCGTACCTGAAAGAAGCTGGCCTAAAGCCAAAAGCTGAGAATTATGGTAACTGGGAAAATACCGGGCTGGATGGTCACATTGGCGGGCACTATCTGTCTGCGCTGAGTCTGGCGTGGGCAGCAACCGGCTCGTCTGAGATTAAAGATCGCCTTGATTATATGTTAAATGAGCTGGCCCGGGCGCAGAAAGCCACGGGTGGTTACTTAGGCGGAATACCAGATGGCAAAGCCATGTGGGATGAAATCCGCAACGGTGAGATTAAAGCCGATCTTTTTAGCCTGAATGACCGCTGGGTGCCTCTGTACAACATTGATAAAATTTTTCATGGCTTGCGCGATGCTTATCAGGTTGGAGGCAGTGAGCAAGCCAAAAACATGCTGCTGGCGTTAGGCGAATGGATGTTGTCTGTGACAGACTCGTTATCTGATGAACAGATCCAACAAATGTTGTATTCAGAACACGGCGGACTGAACGAAGTGTTCGCCGATATGGCGCTGATAAGCCAGGATCCGCGCTACTTAAAATTAGCTAAACAGTTTTCGCACCAACGTATCCTCACTCCGCTTGAGCAGAAAACCGATCAACTGACCGGTCTGCACGCCAATACGCAAATCCCCAAAGTGATTGGTTTTTTAAAGGTGGCTGAAGTTTCAGACAATAAAGCATGGGAAGATGCCGCTGATTTCTTTTGGGCAACCGTTTCAAAAGAGCGCAGCGTCACAATTGGCGGCAACAGTGTTCGTGAGCATTTTCACGATAAAGAAGATTTCACCCCCATGGTCGAAGATGTTGAGGGGCCTGAAACCTGTAACACTTACAACATGATGAAGCTAAGTAAAATGCTGTATTTGCGTACGGGTGAAACCCGGTATCTGGCATTTTATGAACGGGCGATGTACAACCATATTCTGTCTTCACAGCACCCTGATCATGGCGGATTAGTATATTTCACGCCTATGCGCCCCGGACACTACCGGATGTATTCATCCGTTCAGGATTCTATGTGGTGCTGTGTAGGATCGGGTATCGAAAATCACAGCAAGTATGGCGAGTTAGCCTATACCCATAAAAACGACGCATTGTGGATTAACTTATTCCTGCCTTCACAATTGAACTGGCAGGAACAAGGCTGGACCATCACTCAACAAACGCAGTTTCCCGATGACAACAACGTTACCGTGACACTGAATGCCGGCAGCGATGCAAAGCCCTTCACGTTAAATATACGCAAGCCCGGCTGGTTAACAGACAACATGGCGGTAAAAGTGAATGGCGAAGCCGTTGATGTGGCTGAGAATGCAGGGTTTATTACCCTTACCGGCCCCTGGAAAGATGGCGATGTCATCAGCTTTTCACTACCGGCGGAACCTTACGTTGAACAGTTGCCGGACGGACAGGATTATTATTCAATCTTGTATGGCCCTGTTGTCTTAGCCACAAAGGTGCAGGCATTTGCCAACGAGAAGCTTAATTTTGTTGCTGACGACAGCCGCATGGGGCATATCGCGTCTGGCCAGGTGTGTCCTCCTGAAGCACTACCGGTAATGTTGGGTGATCCCGATACGTTTTTGGCCGGCTTGAAACGTGTGCAGGATGCACCGTTATCATTCGTAGCCTCAGAAAATATCGCTGTCGCTAATAAACCCGATTTAGACAGTGTCACCCTGATTCCATTTTTCCGTTTGCATGACAGTCGCTACGAAGTGTATATGCCTCAGTTGAGTGAGGCGGGATTCTCCGCCTTCGTGGAAAATGCCAAAGCACAGGCTGCTGAGAAAGAAGCGCTAAGGGAGATGACGGTTGATACTATCAACCCCGGAGAACAGCAGCCGGAGGTTGAGCATAACTTCCGCGGTGAGCAAACCCGTGCCGGCGTAAACAACGGCAATCACTGGCGGGATGCTACAGGCTGGTTTAGCTATGAACTAAAAAATCCGGAAAAGAGAGCGAAGACCTTAAGGCTGACTTACTTCAAAGGGGATCAGAACCGGCGTTTTCGCATTTTGATCAACGGTGAGACGCTGGCAACAGTCAATTTACCTGTGCATGCTTCAGAGGAAGATTTGTATCAGGTTGACTATCCATTGCCCGAGTCTTTGCAGAACGCAGAAGTGCTCACCCTGAAATTTGAAGCTGAGCAAGACTCAGTAGCCGGTGGCCTTTACGGTATCCGTTTAATTTCAGAGTGATTTGCACTACGCTACAACGCCGTACCTGAATGCATCAGGTGCGGCGTTTTTTATTTTACAGACAGAAGCTATGGCAAAACATAAGCAAAAGAAACAATCAAAGGGCTCGGCAGGGCAAAACAGAAATCTGACAGCAGCATTCCTTGAGCGTTATGCAGCCAGAGATGACGTTATTGAAACGGGGTCAGGATTAATGTACCGCGTTATCGACGACACAAACGAGGCATGCCCTGATCTGATCCACGTGGTAAAAGTACATCAGCGCATTCTGCTGGCGGACGGCAGTGTCGTGGATGATACATACAAGAAAGGGCCACCTGAGAATTTCCACCTGTTTGAAGCCATTGAAGGATTGAAAGAAGCGTTTCAATTGTTACCGAAGGGTGCGCGATATGAGTTTGTTATCCCCCCTGAACTGGCGTGGGGAAAGAAAGGGAACAGCGGAAAAATTGGCCCTAATGCCGTGATGATCGTCGATGTACGGTTAATTGATTTTGATACTGAGTAAGCGCCCTCATCAGCAGAAAAGACGAGGGCGGTGCGGATACTACTTCTTGATTAAAGTGGTTGTCCGGTTATTTAAATCTTCAGCATACACTTCAGGCCAGTTGTCCTGCCAGTGGATGGGAAGAATGCGTAATTTTTGCAATGCGTTGTCTGCGGTTTCGTAAGCGTGAAATACCAAGTAGTCCTTGCCATCAAAGGTGTAAGCCGCATTATGACCTAACGCTACCCAATCATCATTTCCACCCAGCACCAGCGTGCCACCGCCGTCATTGAGTGATTTACCGTCTTTATCTACGTATGGCCCTTCAACGTTTTTACTGCGGCCTACGCGGATATTGTAGGTGCTGTCCATCCCGCGGCAGCACTTATCAAAGGAAACGAACAGGTAGTAATAGCCGTTTTTCTTAAAGATGTAGGGAGCTTCGATAGCGCCTTCGCCGGGATCGGCGTCATTGTTAGTGTCCCGTCCCGGACGTTTGGCAATGGTATGCCATTCTTGTGGCTCTGCCAGTCGCACCATGTCGTCATCGAGTTTAACCAGTTTCAGGCCTCCCCAGAACGACCCGAAGCTCATCCACGGTACGCCCTCATCATCTTCTACGATGGCCGGGTCTATCGCGTTCCAGAAATCACGGTTAGGGACCGATTCCACTACAATGCCCTGGTCTACCCATTGATAATCAGGAGAGGCGGGATCTAAGGTTTTATTTACTGTGACACCAATTCCCGACGTGTTTTTACCGAAGGCGGAGACGGAGTAATACAGATAGAACTTACCGTCTTTTTGATAGATGTCCGGTGCCCAGAGGTGGCCGTTAAAGCCGGGAGCTATGCGGTCAGCCCAACTGGGTTCGTCAGCAAAAACCCGGCCGGTGAGCGTCCAGTTTTCCATATCCTTCGACGAATAATAAGTAATCCCCGGACCGGTACTGAATACATAATAGGTGTCACCCTCTTTTGTCATCACAGGGTCATGCACTTCTACCTGCTTTGCGCCAACAGTGTTGCATCCGGCCAGCAAAACCAACGCAGAAGACCACGCGATTTGTTTCAATCCATTTATCATAACGACTCTCGAATTACGCAATTTAGTGTGTGCAGTTTATCAGGGTTCATGTTAAATATGTAATACAATATTAATAATTGGTTTTCAAATTGGAAAGGACATACCATGCCGGGACTTAAATCGTTTGCCTTCGCTACCCTACTGTCGGTTGCAGCGTCATACGCGGTCGCAGAACAAATTACCCAGAATACTTCACCACCCGTTGATAACCCCATTGTACTGCAGCGCGCAGATCCTATGTTAGTCAGACACGATGACACAGGATGCTACACCTTCATTGGTACGTCGCCAAAGTTTGATGAAATTGAATTGCGTCAGGCTTGCCGGTTAAACGACCTCAAGCTTGCTGAACCAAAAGTGATCTGGCGTAAGCATGAGCGCGGAGAAATGAGTGTGAATATCTGGGCGCCGGAGCTGCATAAAGTCGATGACGCCTGGTACATTTACTTTGCTGCCGGTGACATTGATAAGCCGTTCAGTATCCGCATGTATGCGTTAAAGAATACCAGTGCTGACCCTATGCAGGGGGAATGGCAGGAAGCCGGGCGCATTGAGTCAGGTTGGGACACCTTCGCGCTGGATGGCACAACGTTTACACATAATGGAAAACGTTATTATGTGTGGGCACAACAAAATAAAGCGCGCACTTATAATTCTGCGTTGTGGATTGCTGAAATGACGTCGCCAACTACGCTTAAGTTACCTGCAACGTTGCTGTCAGAGCCAACACTTGATTGGGAAGTACAGGGATACAAAGTTAATGAGGGCGCGGCTGTCATCAGTCACGGCGAGCATCTGTTTATTACTTACTCTGCCAGTGCTACTGACCATCGTTATGCAATGGGGTTGTTGTGGGCAAATAACGACGCTGACTTACTTGACCCCGAAAGCTGGCAAAAGAAAAGCGAGCCGGTTTTTACCACTAACGCCAAAGCAGGTCGTTATGGTCCCGGACACAACAGCTTTGTGAAAGGTGAAGACGGGGAAACGGATTTGATGATATATCACAGCCGCGATTATGAGGCGCTGAAAGGTACACCGTTAACCGATCCCAACCGACATGCCCGTGCCCGTGTGCTAACCTGGGATGAGAAGGGGTTTCCTGTTTTCGCTGAGGCTGCTTCAGATTAACTGCGCTAAATGAGCTGCGCACTCAATGCCTTTAGCACTGCGCGGGTCCGGTCCCGGGTGTGCAGCTTAGCTAATATATTGGATACGTGATTCTTTACGGTGCCTTCTGCCAGAAAAACGGTATCTGCAATTTCCTTATTTGAATAGCCGCCTGCAATGAGTTTAAGAATATCCAGTTCTCTTTCACTCAGCGGCTCAATGTTTGGATCGGCAAACGTGGAAAGTTGTTCATCGCTCAGTTGATTTAGCAGCACAGGCTCGGCCAGCATGCCACCCTGATGCACAATGTCGATGGCGTCGTGAAGCTTTGCGGTGTCCACATCTTTCAGCAAAAAGCCATTGGCGCCGGCGTGCATAGCCTGTGTAAAAAGCGCAGGGTCATCGAACGTGGTAAGGACAATAACAGGTGTATTGTTTTGTGCCTGTCGCAATGCTTTTACTGTTTCAATACCGTTTTTCACCGGCATACGAATATCGATGAGTAAAATATCCACGGGACGCTCATCGAGTTTAGTTAACGCCTCTTCACCATTATCAGCCTGCCACGTTATGGTGATGTCATCGCGCAACGAAAGTAAGCTGGCAATACCCTGGCGCACAAGAATTTGGTCATCGGCTATGGCAACGTTAATCATAGTGCTTCTCCTGATAGGGTAATGTCACTGTGACAGTCCAGATTTTATCCCTGGTTGAAATTGTCACGTGACCATGTAACTGGGCCGCGCGTTCCTGCATATTAGCCAGACCCGAACCGCCCGGGCTAACTTGTGTTGTCCCTGAATAAGGATTAGCAATACGCATAGTGAGTTGCTGGTCTTGCTGCTGCAGGGCAATGGTTATCGTTTTTTCACTTCCATAACGTAATGCATTACTCACCGCTTCCTGGCAGATACGTAGTAATACTTCTGCGTGATGATTCGAGTGGAGCGGCTTCGCCAGGCGGCTCTCAAAGTTGGCTTTAACCTGTGGCAAATGTTCAAAAAGCGAATCTATAGCGGCGTTTAAATTCAACGATGCGGTCTGTTTGTTTTCTTTCACCACACTTCTGATTTGTTGCAGTAAATCCCGGGCAATGGCTTTGGTTTCCTGCACTTGCTGTTGTTTATCCGGCGGTACGGTTTGACTCAGAAATTCTAAATTTAGTAATAAAGCTGTTAACTGATGACCACATATATCGTGCAGGTCACGACTTAGCTGTAATCGTTCTGACTGGCGTGATGTCTGTTCCAGTAACGAGCGGGTAGACATCAATTCGGCATTTGCCTGCTCTAAGGCTAGTCGTGCTTTACTCTCTTTAACAGCAATGTGTGCCACCGCGAGCGCAAAGCACTGAAAAGCCAGATTCAGCGCTATGGCAATCAATGAGGGCGATAGCCCTTTCTGCCAGAGTAAATGATAGAGAAGAAAGCAAACACCGTTTATAGCAAGTAGTGTTGCCATTGCCTGGCGTTGGGTTGCAAAAAAAGGGAGTTGTCCGGCAAAGATGACCAGTAAAATAAGCCCGTCGGTTGTCTGGCAAGTGATAAATACCAGGAAAAAACCTGACACCTGTACGGCCATGTAGCCTGTCGCCAGTCGTTTATTGTCCAACACATAGGTCAACGTATTGATTAGCACAAAGCCAAGTAAGAAAAGGCCAAAACCGGCATAGTAGACCAGTTCAGCCAATTCAAAAGTGGCCCGTACCCGGGTGATGAGCATGACGGACAGCCATCCCAGTAACCCGGCAATAAGCAGTGTGGTGTTTCTTTCAGTTTGCTTCATTGGTGCAGTAGTCCTTGCTGGCGTAATGAAACAGTAAGTGAATGGTGTTTTTTTATCAGGTGCTGAAAGTCATGACTTTTGGCACCTGTTAGTTGTAAACCAGTTGGCTACAGTGAGGTTAACTTAACCAAAAGGACACCATCATGAAAGTATTAGTCTCTACATTCACCCTGTTAGCATCACTCACTGGCTTTAATGCCGGAGCAGCAAATATAGACATAACGTTTTCTGATCTTAGTCATCAATCTGGTCAGTTATATGTGGCGCTTTATAACTCATCGTCCGCAATGAAAAACCGGCAACATTTCCAGAGCCAGATTATAACCGTGTACAAAGGAAGCCAAAAAACAGTGTTTGCCGACGTACCTGAAGGGCAATATGGCGTGATGGTGTTTCAGGATCTCGATGGTAATAACACCTTAAACAGCAACCTGCTCGGTATTCCTACGGAACCTTATGGATTCAGCACAAATCCTCACGTCATGGGGCCGCCTTCTTTTGACGATATTGCTTTTGCGGTAACAGAAGCCAATGTCAGCCTGACCATCACAATGGAGTAAACGCTATGAATCGCCGTGACTTTATCAAAGGATTGGGATTGCTTGGCTGTAGTTCACTGGCAAGTGGCTTTAGTGTTAATGTTTTTGGCAGTGAAGTTGAGTCATTTTATCAGCAATTTAAACGGGAACTGGCGCGTCATCCGTTGTTGCGCGGATGGGAGGGCTTAAGTGAAGACATCGCCCCACGACATTTTACCTGGCAGGGACAGTTACCGGACATGCTGACGGGTAAACAGTTTTACCGCAATGGTCCGGCGCGCGCAGTATTAGGAGAGCAGCGCTACACCCATTGGTTTGATGGTGATGGTTTTGTTCATCGCTATGCCTTCGATAATAAAGGGCTTACTCATTCCGGACGGTTTGTGAGAACGCAGAAATTTAAGGCCGAGAGTGAGGCCGGGCGGTTTCTCTACAATGGCGCAGGCTCTGTTATCGAAAACAGCCGGCCATCGAAAAATGCGGAATCCGTGAATACCGCGAACATCGCTCTTTTACCTGTTAATAATGAACTATGGGCGCTGTGGGAAGCGGCCATGCCGTACAAACTTGACCCGTCATCGTTAGAAACAAACGGTCAGGTTTCCTTTGATGCGGCATTAGATGGCATACCGTTCTCTGCTCATCCCCATACCGACAGGTTTGGCAATATCTGGAATTTCGGTGATCTGTCTTTCTTCGGCCAGTCTGCCATTATTATTTATCAGTTGAGCCCGCGGGGTAAATTACTGCAGTACAAAATGGTTCCTGCGCCACAAAGCTATGTGCATGATTTTGCTGTAACCGACAATCATCTTATCTTCTATTTCCCTCCCGTTAAAAAAGGCGCCGGTGTAACACTGATTGATAGTATGCAATGGCAGGACGATCAACACGGGCAACTGCTGGTGGTAGATAAAAATACGCTGACGCCAACGCTGCAACTCCCCTTCGATGCAGGCTTCGTTTTCCATTTTGGCAACGCCTGGCAGCAGGGTAATACTCTTGTTGTGAATGCCTGCTGGTACGATAATGCCGATGTCATGTTAAACGGTGTTATTGAAGTTATCGCTGATGCAGAAACCCGGCATCGTCGCAGCACCGCTGCGCAAATTGTCATTGATTTGAACAGCAAAAATGCCACGCTGAACAATACGTCAACCGATATGGAATTTGTGCAGTTCGACAGCCGGTTTACCGGGCAAAAGACTGCAATACAATACGGTGTGCATGCGACGGCAGGTTTGCCCCACGGCGAATACAACTGTATTGCCAGTATGAACACCGAAACAGGCGCGCTGGATCGTTACAGCTTCGGCAACAATGTTATTGTCGAAGAGCCATTCTTTATACCTTCAGGGACAAATAATGGTGAAGGCTATCTGGTAAATACGGCATTAAACTTTGCCGAAGGCGCGACTTACTGCACGGTATTTAATGCCCAACATATTCAGGACGGCCCGGTAGCCACTGCCAAACTGGACAGTTACATGCCGCTGGGGTTTCACGGCGCGGTGATATGAAGTGTGCGATGGGAAACGAATAAGCCCCGAAGTTCCCGGGGCTTATATGTCTTACGGTAAACGTCTTACGATAAATGTCTTACCAGAAACGAATATAGATAAAGGCGGTAATACCGATGATACCCGCGGTATGGATGTAGTCCCACTTATCGATGCTGTCGATAACTTCTTTGTAGGTACCTTTTCCAAGCGTTGAGAATGTCAGACCTGCCAACTTTTCTTTATCTGCCGGCTTGGTAAATATGCTGGTAACAATGATAATGCCCACCACTACAACGAACAGCAGTATGCAGTAGTACAGCCAGTTCATCGTAACTACCCATTCTACGGATGTGCCCGCCAGGCTGTCACGGAATGGCAGCATGACAAGCCGTATCATACCCAGTACAAAGCCCGATACTAATCCGACAAATCCGGCGGTAGGTGTAACACGGGTACTGATTAATCCCAGCAGGAATACCGCCGCGATGCCCGGTGCTATTAACGATTGTACGCTTTGGAGATACTCATAAAGGACATCGGCAATCAGGCTCATTACGGGGATCCAAAGAATGCCCAGGAAAACGATTACGATGGTGGCCAGACGTCCTACACGGAGCAAGTGCTTTTCACTCGACTCGGGTTTAAATTTCTTGTAAAAATCAATGGTAAACAGCGTTGCAGACGAGTTGAACAGTGACGCCAGCGAACTCATCAAGGCCGCTACCAGACCACCGATAACGATACCTTTTACGCCCGCCGGTAACAGTTCCGACACAAGAGTCGGAAACGCCTGGTCTGCGCTTTCGTAAGTGATGATGCCTTTTGCATTCAGTGCGTATGCAATCATGCCGGGAACCAGAAAGATGAAGACTGGCAGCAATTTCAGATAGCCAGCGAACATAGTACCGCGACGGGCTTCTTTAATTCCTTTAGCTGACAACACACGTTGTACAATGTACTGATCTGTACACCAGTACCAGAAACCGATAATAAACGAACCAAATATGATGCCCGGCCATGGGAAATCAGGATCTGAAGCGGAACGGATCAGGTGCATCTGCTCGGCATTCAGGCGCTCAACTTCAGCCCAGCCTCCGACTTTATCAAGACCCACCCACAGAATCACAACCGACCCGATAATCAGTACCGGTGTTTGTAATACCGAGGTCCACATAATAGCTTTCATACCGCCCAGAACGGTGTAGATACCGGTGATGATGACCAGGCCCAGTGCTGAAATCCAAAAGAAATCTATACCCCAGATACTTTCTATACCCAGAATAGTTTTGAACGCGATACCGCCTGCATAGACTGTTACTGCCACTTTGGTCAGCACGTAACTTACCAGCGAAATAACAGATAAAAATGTGCGTGAGGAAGCGTTGAACCGGCGTTCGAGGAATTCAGGCATGGTGTATACCTTACTGCTCCAGTAGAACGGCACAAAAATCCAGCCCAATAAAATGATGATCCACGATTGTAATTCCCAGTGCGCCAGAGCCATGCCTGATTGCGCGCCGGAACCTGACAAACCTACCAGATGTTCTGAACCAATGTTGGAGGCAAAAATAGACGCGCCGATCACTATCCAGCTTGCGTTTCTTCCTGCGAGGAAATAGTCGGCGGTATCTTCTTCTTTCTGGCGCATAGACATGATAACCACGCCGAGCAGAAGAACGAAAAATCCAGCGAGGACTAACCAGTCGAGAGTACTAAGTTCTACCATTTTATATCCATATGACATCCCTGACGGACAGGTGCAAATTGAGATATAGAAATATTATATGATAATTAATTGAATGGGAAGAGCTTGTAAAATAAAGGTTAAGGTTGGCAGCAAGTAAATGTGATATATGGAATTTTTGGCCGCAGAGGAGCTACTGATAAGTAAAAACAGATGACTGGTCTGAGAACAATGACGACCAGGTATTATCGTAGTATTATAGGGCTTCAGATTTAGAAGGAATCCGCATGGCACGCATTGAAAATCTTAATTTGTCTCAACGTGTTACTAATGAGTTGGGCAAGGCTATTATTGGTGGTTCATACAATGCCAGTACCGGCCTGCCAACTGAAGCACAGCTGTGTGAAGAGTATGGCATCAGTCGTACTGCTGTGCGTGAGGCGGTTAAAATGCTGGCGGCCAAAGGTTTGATTTCTTCGCGGCCCCGTCAGGGGATTCGGGTCGAGTCAGCGTCAAACTGGAATCTTTATGATACCAGTGTCTTGCGCTGGATGCTGGAAAGTAGTCCTTCATTGCTGGTTTTGAAAGAATTTCTTCAAATGCGCATGGCAATTGAACCTCAGGCGGCAGCACTTGCAGCCCGTCAGGGTGACAAAGACGCCATCGCTAAAATCAATGATGCGTTAAACACAATGAGAAAAGCAGTGAATGAGCAGGAAGGCAGTTTGCATGAAGGCGATCTTGCTTTTCATACTGCTATACTGTTCGCTTCCGGCAACCGCTTCTTTTATCAGCTCCGTGAATTCATAACCACGGCTCTGAACGTCAGTATTCAGCACACTACACCGGCAAAAGGTAATAAACAAACCATCGTAGAAGAGCATGAAAAAGTTTACGCTGCCATCGTTGCAGGTGAACCGGAGCGTGCAAAAAATATGATGGCCTATCTTATTGATGAAGCCATGACCTTTATTGAAACTGAGATTGCCCAGTCGAAAAGCGCGTAGGCAACACGCTTGAAAGCGAATGTTGTATTTCATTGATGTATCGAAATTAACCTGTCAGGTTGGCTATGAATCATTCACGCGAGCAACAAGCCATTTATCCCGGTTTAGCGGATAAAGTCGTATTCATTACCGGCGGCGGTACAGGGATCGGCGAAGTTATTGTCAGACAATTTGCAGCGCAGAATGCAAAAGTTGTATTCGTGGATATGGCAAAGGAAAAGAGTGAAGCTCTGGTGAGCGAACTCGCGGGTCAGTATCAGCATGATGTGACTTTCTTTTATTGTGATATTCGTGATATTGCACAGCTGAAAGCGATTATTACCAGAACGGGTGATGAAATTGGTTATATCTCTGTACTTATCAATAATGCAGCTGACGATACCCGCCATTCTGTAGAAGAATTATCGGTTGAATACTGGGATGACCGCTTTGCTGTAAATCTTCGTCCGTCATTTTTTGCCGCTCAAAGCGTGGCACCGCAAATGAAGCAACTGGGTGGTGGAGCCATTATAAATATGGGTTCGGCAAGCTGGCGCATGAAGCAAAGCTGCATGCCCGCTTACACCACAGCCAAGGCTGCTATTGAAGGTTTAACGCGCAGTCTGGCCGGTGCACTGGGTGGTGATAATATTCGTGTAAACACCCTCATTCCCGGTTGGGTTATGACTGAACGTCAGATGAGTCACTGGGCCGACCCTGATATTGTAGAAGAAGTTAAAAAAGAGCAGTGCCTGCACGAAACGCTACGCCCCTCTCACATTGCTGACGCCGCGTTGTTCCTCGCGTCAGATCAAAGCCGGATGATGACGGCGCAAACTCTTACTGTTGACGCTGGTTGGACCTGATTTAAATAATTCAATCTTAATTATTTAAAAAAGGTTGTTGACGGTAAACTGCAATTCCCATAAAAAGTAATATAATATTAAAAAGTAAATATCAGTTTATTTTGTCGTTAATAATTATAGGTTTTTAGTTGCTTTGACCGAGTTTTTCCTTGTCTACCTGATATTAATCGTTGGCTCCTGTTTGCAAAGCGTTATAGGTTTTGGGCTCGGTTTATTGTCAGCGCCGCTGGTTTATTTCCTCATGCCCGAACTGGTTCCCGGGCCTATGATTTTAAATGCGCTGCTGCTGACATCCCTGCTTTCGGTCAAGCACCGGGGAGAAATCGATTTGCGTATGACCGGTTATTCTATCGCCGGTGGAACAGCTGGTGTATTAATCGCAGGCAGTGTTCTTACCCTTATCGATGCTCATGAATACCAACTCCTCTTTGGTATATCTATTCTCATCGCTGTTGCGCTGTCGGCTATTGGAATCATGCCGAAAGTGTCTATGTTTTCGAATCTTATCGCAGCCATGTTCTCTGGCTTTATGGGCACCACTACGTCGGCCGGCGGAGCGCCAATGGGCTTGCTTTATCAGTCTAAAGATCCTGAAACCATTAAAGCCAATCTGAGTATCTTTTTCGTTTATATCAATTTTTTCGGCATAAGCGTGTTATGGTGGAACGGTAAGGCAGGGCATGACGATCTGGAATTGTTTCTGAAGTGCGCGCCTGCTTTGATTGCAGGATGGGCTTTATCTTTTTTTATAAGCAAGAAGCTCAATGAGAAAGTCATTCGTTTGTTGATATTAATGATAGCAACGCTTTCAGCCCTCCTTCTTATCGTTTTTGACAGTTAGTTCCGCAAATCTTCTACAGGTAAATTAAACATGCAGGGAGCACAGCTGGTTGATGTCGTCGATTGCCGGTGTATATTGGGCGAAGGTGCTTTTTATTCCGCTGGCCGCCAGGAGATAATCTGGGTAGATATTCAGGGCTGCAACATTCACACGCTTCACTGGCAAACCCGCAAACATCAAACGTACAACACCGGTTCCAGAATATGTTGGTTGAAAGAGTGTGAGAATGGCAACTTTATAGCCGGCTTTGAAGACAAGATCTGCCTGCTGACCCCGGCATTCTTAACAAAAACTGTGCTCTGGACACTGCCCGCGAATGCAAAAAATATCAGGCTAAATGACGCTAAAGTGGACCGCACCGGTCGATTGTTCTTTGGCACAATGGACGATCTGGAAGTTTCACCGGTCGGGCAGTTGTTTGCTCTTGGCAGTGACGGCGGGGTGAAAACTGTGCAACAGGATTTTGTTGTATCGAATGGTCCCGCTTTCAGCCCCTGCGGACAATTTATGTACTCCGTTTCTTCTGCAGCAAGAACAATTTACCGTCTGAAGCTCAATGCTTCGGGAAATTACAGTGAGGCTGAAGTATTTATCAGGTTTACCGAAGAAAATGGCTTTCCTGACGGCATTACTGTGGACGCGGAGAATAATATCTGGGTTGCGGGCTGGGATGGATTTGGTGTTTTTAAATTTAGTCAGCAGGGCAGGCTTCTGGAAAAACTGAGCATGGACGTACCTAAAGTCACGTCGGTGGCATTTGCGGGACCGGATATGAAGCATATTGCCGTAACGAGCGCCCGCAAGGGGTTGTCATCTGATGACTTAAACAACTGGCCCGGGAGCGGAAATCTATTTATTTACTCCGTCCCGGTGACAGGCATTTCTGAGCCTTACATCATTAACTGATTAACTGCTTACACACGCGGTTACTGCCGTCGCGCCGGGCCTGATATAAGGCATCTTCTGCATTGGCCGTTAATTCGTTCAGCGGCTTACTGGATGCCGAGAAGGACACGCCAAATGAACCGGTCAGCTGGATTTGCGGTTGCATGTCGCTGGTGTCCATACTGGCAATGCCCGAACGTAAGGATTCAGCAATATCCATGGCTTCGTGGGGGCCGGTTTCCGGTAGCAGTATTATAAACTCTTCGCTGCTCCAGCGGCCCAGAATGTCTTTTGTGCGGATACTGGTCAGCAGATGGCCTGACACTTTGTCCAGCACCTCATCACCGGTATTACGGCCGTAGGTATCGTTGATTGTCGGAAAGTTATCCACGCCCACTATAATGACGCTTACAGACGAGTGATTGTCGAGGAGGGTACGGTACTCCGCCTCCATTTTCTGGCGGTCCGGCAGGCGCTGGGTATTACGAATTACCATATCCGGCTGCATGTCTTTGCGGAAATAATACAGCAGGTGATAAATCATCAAAAACAGTGAGAACACCACAACCAGCAGGGTCACTACGCTGATGACAAACGCTTGTGAAATATCCGCCTGGCGTTTATTCAGCGGGCTCAGCAGGAACACGGTCCAGTTGAACTGGTTGAGTTTAACCTCTGCAATCAGATACTCCTGCTGATTAATTGTCACCAGCCGGTTATTCAATGCACGCTGATCTTTTACATCAACAGGCAGACTGGCGTACCAGGTCAGTTCATTCAGGTTGGTAAAATCGGAATATTCAGCCATCAGGTTGGCATCTGACGACAACATAATATCGCCTTTTTCATCCACAAACAGAAAGTCGTAGCCATACTGCTGTTTGTAGGAATCGAAGATGCTGATAAAGCTTTTCAGGCTTTTCCCTACACCGAAGAAGCCGAGAAACTCTTTCTTCTCGTTATAAATTTTAATATCGATATAAAAATGGGTGTCTTCCCACTTACCGATATCCGCCACACGGTCTTCCGGACGCTCTTTGTATTTGAAATACCAGCTTACTTCACCTTTCACCAGAGGAATGGTGGAGCCGTCCGAGTTGTACTGCATGCGGGCTTTTTCGCTGGCGATAAAGAAATACAGGCCGAACTCTTCCTCCAGGCGGGAGAGTGCTGTGAAAATGTCTTCTTCGTTCACCTGATCTTTATCCATCAGTTCTACCAGTTCACGTGAATGGCCCAGAGCCTCTGACACATGAAGGGGTTTAAGTAACTGATTAACGATAAGAGAAATTGCGGGCGACAACGATTGCTGTTGCGCACGGCTTTGTTCCGCCACAATTTTATTTACACTGAAGTGAACGAGCGTCACGATGGCTATCACCACCACTGCAAATAACAGTAAAATACTGCGGTGAAGTGTCCTGAACGTTTTCACAGACTACCTGCTCTCCCTGGCCTGTTTCTGTATAGATAGATGACTAAGATATGAGCGCGCAGTATACCTTTTCACCAATGAAACTACTACCCGGATTCGTCGATTCCGGGCCGCCCGATACTAAAGAATAACGCTTCCCCTGCGAAAATAACTGACGATGTCGCTGACTTGTCACCAGCATGTGGTTACACTAGGCCGTCAATTTTTATGTGCAGCATTGTTTTAAGGATAATCCATGGCTTTTTCTGTAGTCGTCCTCGCCGCCGGTAAAGGCACCCGTATGAAGTCCTCATTACCTAAAGTCCTCCATCCTGTCGGTGGGATCCCGATGGTTCAGCGTATAATCAATACGGTTGAGGCGCTTAATGCCAGTGCTGTGCATCTGGTTTACGGACATGGCGGCGATCAGCTTCAGGCAGCGGTAACGGGTAACAATCTGAACTGGTGTTTGCAGGCAGAACAGCTGGGTACAGGTCATGCGGTTCAGCAGGCTGTGCCTCACATCAAAGACAACGAAGATGTGCTGGTGCTGGTAGGTGATGCGCCGTTAATTCAGAAAGCGACGCTGGAGCGGCTGGCTGCGGTGAAAGCAGAATGCGATCTTGCTTTGCTGACCGTTGAACTCGACGACCCTACAGGTATGGGGCGTATTGTTCGCGAGAACAACAACATCACTGCGATAGTTGAGCACAAAGATGCCACTGATGCCCAGCGTGAAATTAAAGAAATCAATACCGGCATGATGATGATGGCGGGCAGTGATTTAAAACGCTGGCTGGGTAATCTGAGCAACAATAATGCTCAGGGCGAATATTATCTTACAGACGTCATTGCCATGGCGGCAGCGGAAGGCAAACAAATTCAGTCTGCCCAACCGGATGCCGTTGAGGAAGTGGAAGGCGTAAATAACCGTGCACAACTGGCAGCTCTGGAAAGAGCCTTACAGGCCCGTCAGGCACATGCGCTGATGATGGATGGTGTGACGCTGGCGGATCCTGCCCGTGTCGATATTCGCGGCGAAGTGATTACCGGCAATGATGTGGCGGTAGATGTTAACGTAATTTTCGAAGGCAAGGTAACGCTTGGCAGCAACGTAAAAATCGGTGCGAATTGTATTTTACGGAATTGTTCGGTCGCTGACGGTGCGGTAATTGAAGCCAATTCAATCATTGAAGAAGCGGAAGTAGGCGAGAATTGTACTGTAGGGCCTTTCGGCCGTTTACGCCCTGGCGCAGTGATGAAAGCTAACGCCAAAGTAGGTAACTTTGTGGAAATGAAGAAAGCCGTGTTAGGAGAAGGTGCTAAAGCTAATCACCTGACTTACCTTGGCGATGCTGAAGTGGGGGCCGGAGCGAATATCGGTGCAGGTACGATTACCTGTAACTACGATGGGGTAAATAAATCTAAAACGATCATCGGTGAAAATGCATTTATCGGGTCTAATTCAGCGCTCGTGGCGCCGGTTACGATTGGCGAGGGAGCAACGGTAGGTGCCGGTTCAACCATCACGTCAAACGTAGAAGACAAAGCGCTGGCAATTGCACGCAGCAAGCAACGTGTGATTGCCAACTGGCCCAGACCAGTAAAAAAGTAAGTGCTTACTGAACTGGCAGGCTGATATTTATAGTATCTCACGCCTGCCAGGTCATTACATCGCCGTAATCATTCCAATGTAGCCAGCGTATTCGACATTTCCTCGTGAATGTCAGTACGCATTTTGGCAAGACGGATAGCGTAATCCCGCAGATAAATATCCCGTTCCGTTTCCGGTTTCCATTCCGGGACCGGAGCCGGCTTTCCGTTTTCATCAACGGCCACCATAATTACAATACAGTGTGTCGTCTTCGCATTATCCTGTTCTTTGGGATCTCTGGCACTGACATCAATTGAAAGATGCATTGATGTGGTACCGGTATAGATAATCTTCGCTGTGACTTCTACCAGGCTGCCTACAAGGATAGGTTTTACAAACCGGATCCCGCCGACATAAGCAGTAATACAGTATTTTCCACTCCAGCCTGCTGCGCAGGCGTAGGCCGCAAGGTCAATCCAGCGCATAACTGCGCCACCGTGTACTTTTCCGCCAAAATTCTGATCACCCGGTTCTGCCAGAAAACGCAAAGTTACTTCTCTGCTGCTTGCCATCTACTTCTCCTCAGGACGGTATCAATCCGTCTGCCTGTTCTCTTCTATTTATTAGCTTTTTACTATTGCCTTGTTTTACAACGCTTGTCATCATTTTTTGTTACGTAACTACGGTGTTTATCGATGAAACGCTGTTTACTGTTACCGCCAGCGGGCATTGTGCTTTGTGGCTTCGGGCTGATTAAGGTAAGGTGCTTCCACTGACAGATTCACAGGACTTTTCATGATCCGCACTCTTCTGGTGGGCTTCGGTTTTTCCGCCACTACATTTCATCTCCCTTTTTTAAATCAGTTATCTGAATTTACCGTAAGCGGCGTGGTGTCATCCCGTCCGGACGACGTTGCTGCCGTGTTACCGGGCGTGCCGGTGTATGCCTCAATGGGAAAGGCGTTCGCTGATCAGCGCTTTGACCTGGCTGTCATCACCACACCGAATACCTATCACGAAGTGCAAAGCCGGCAGGCGCTGATGAACGACTGCCATGTACTGGTGGAAAAGCCCTTTACCCTATCCGGTGATGAGGCGGAAGCGCTGGTTGCACTGGCAGCGCAGAAACAGAAAAAACTCTGCGTATTTCATAACCGTCGTTTTGACGGAGACTTTCTTACGCTGAAAAAACTGATCAGCGACGGCAGTGTGGGCGACGTAAAGCGTCTGGTTTCCCGCTTTGACCGGTTCCGCCCTCAACCCCGCGACCGCTGGCGGGAAAACGCCGGCCCGGGTGCAGGCATCTTCTGGGACTTAGGCCCGCATCTTATCGACCAGGCGCTGCAACTGTTCGGTGTGCCGGAACAGATCCACGGTGTTGTTCAGATTGCCCGTGAAGGCGGACAAAGTGACGACAGCTTCGACCTCACTCTGTTTTACAACAACCTGACTGTACAGTTGGGCAGTTCGCCGTTTCAGGCTAACCGTACTTTGCGCTTTGAATTACAGGGTACGGAAGGAAGTTTCCGGAAATTCGGGCTGGATCCTCAGGAAGATCAGTTAAAGCAAGGGCTCACTTTCGACAGCGGGCAATGGGCCCGTGAGCCGGAAGAGGCATTCGGTGAACTGGCTACGGCGCAGGGAGTGAATACTGTTCCTACACTTGCCGGTGAATATGTCACCTTCTACCGCCAGCTGGGTGAAGCTGTCAGTAACGGTGCCTCATTGCCCGCAGACGGGGAGACGGTCATACCGGTGATCAAACTTATCGAACTGGCCATCGAAAGTGCGGAAACGGGCAAAGTCATGCCTGTATACGTAAATATGAAAGGAAATAACTAAAATATCTTGCAAATCGAAACCTTAACTGCTTTATTAGTTTCAAGTCGTAATTTATAAGTTTCGAAATGCAAAAGCGAAATACCCGCCAACGACGCGATGAAATCGTTGAATGGGTGAATCAGGCCGGCCATGTTCATGTGGATGAGATGGCCGCCAGATTCAATACCTCACAGGTGACTATCCGTAAAGATCTTGCCGTGCTTGCCGGCGGGAAGCGAGTGCTGCGTGAATTTGGCGGTGCTGCGCCTTTTCCGTCTTCCGGGGCAGATACAGGATCTGACAGCGAAACCTCAGCCACGCCGGCTTCAGCGAAAACAGCCATTGGTCTTAAAGCTGCGTCGCTGGTGACAGACGGCGCGAAAGTGATCCTCGACAGCGGTAACACGACCGCTTCTGTCGTGCCTTTTCTTAACCACAAAAAGCTGGTTGTCATGACCAATTCTTTGCGTGCTGCCAACGCATTAACGATCGCAGATAACGAACCCACCGTACTCATGACCGGCGGAACGTGGGATGCACATTCGCAGGCGTTTCAGGGCAATATGGCGGAGAAAATGATCAGTGCCTACAGCTTTGATTTGGCCTTCATCGGTGCGTCCGGGCTGGATGTCGAAAGAGGCAGTACCACGTTTAACGAACTGACCGGGCTTTCCAAAGCCATGGCCGGTGTTGCGGCAAAAGTCGTGGTACTGGCTGAGTCAGAGAAATTTACCTTCCGCATGCCTAACCTTGAACTGGCGTGGGAAGACATTGATGTACTCATAACCGATGAGCACATCAGCGAACCAATCAAACAACAAATTGAACAGCAGGGCGTCACCGTAATGATTGCCCCGGCAAACGGAGAATAACCATGTGTGGAATAGTCGGCGCTGTAGCAGAGCGTAATGTAGTCGAAATCTTACTGGAAGGCTTAAAGCGCCTTGAGTACCGTGGTTATGATTCCGCCGGTGTGGCGTTATTACAATCAGGCGGTGAACTTACCCGCATCCGTCGTACCGGCAAGGTACAGGAACTGGCAGATGCTGTGGCGAACGGTGAAGCGTTGGGTTCTACCGGTATCGCGCATACCCGCTGGGCAACCCATGGCGGCGTAACTGAACGTAACGCGCACCCCCATTGCTCCGGTGAGCGTATCTCCGTTGTACACAACGGCATCATTGAAAACTACGAAGCCTTGCGTGAATCACTGAAAGCTCAAGGCTATACCTTCACCAGTGACACCGACACGGAAACCATTGCACACACGGTACATGCCGAAATGCAAAAAGGCGTGAGCCTGCTTGAAGCAGTACAAAACAGTGTGAAGCAGTTCCACGGTGCTTACGGTACGGTCATCATGGACAGTGAAGACCCGTCACGGGTAGTTGTGGCACGCTCCGGCAGCCCGCTGGTGATTGGTCTTGGCTTGGGCGAGAACTTTATTGCCTCAGACCAGATGGCTCTGCTGCCTGTGACTCGCCGCTTTATCTTCCTTGAGGAAGGTGATGTCGCTGAAATTACCCGTCGGGAAGTCAGCATTTTTGACGTTAACGGCAACCCGGTTGAGCGTGAAGTCATTGAATCTAACATCGAACACGATGCAGGTGATAAAGCGGGTTACCGCCATTACATGCTCAAAGAGATCCATGAGCAGCCAACGGTTGTGCGTAACACGCTGCAACAGCGGGTGGACGAAAAAGGACTGTTACCGGACATTTTCGGCAACGGTGCCGATGAGATTTTCTCAAAGGTTAAACACGTGCAGATCATCGCCTGTGGTACCAGTTACCATGCCGGTATGACTGCCCGCTACTGGCTGGAACAGTACGCGAATGTATCCTGTGGTATCGAAATCGCTTCTGAATTCCGTTACCGCAAATCGGTAGTACATGAAAACAGCCTGCTGGTGACTATTTCTCAGTCCGGTGAAACAGCCGACACGCTGGCCGCTCTGCGTCTGGCCAAAGATCTGGGCTATATGGCCAGCCTGACCATTTGTAACGTACCCGGTTCATCGCTGGTAAGGGAATCAGATCTTGCCTTTATGACTCGCGCAGGCGCAGAAATTGGCGTTGCCTCGACCAAGGCTTTCACGACTCAGCTTACCGCTTTCCTCATGCTCACGCTGGCACTGGGTAAGCACAGCGGCATGTCAGACAAAGATCATGGCAGCATCGTCAGCGCCCTTCACAGTTTGCCAGCCAAGCTGGAAGAAACCCTGGCGATCACCAAAGGTATTGAAGATTTAGCGGAAGAGTTTGCCGACAAGAACCACTCACTGTTCTTAGGTCGTGGCGACCAGTATCCCATTGCTATGGAAGGCGCGTTGAAGCTGAAAGAGATTTCATACATTCACGCAGAAGCTTACGCCTCAGGTGAACTGAAACACGGCCCGCTGGCACTGATTGACGAGGAAATGCCTGTCATCGTAGTAGCGCCCAACAACGAGCTGCTGGAAAAACTGAAATCCAACGTAGAAGAAGTACGTGCGCGCGGCGGCATCATGTATGTATTCGCTGATAAGGATGCACACTTTGCCAGCGACGAAACCATGCGGGTAATCAACGTTCCCCACTGCGAAGCCCCCATCGCACCCATCGTGTACACTCTGCCTTTGCAGCTGCTTTCTTACTATGTAGCGCTGATCAAAGGTACTGACGTGGACCAGCCCCGTAACCTGGCGAAGTCGGTGACAGTGGAGTAGAGGATCAGGAAACAACGTTTTTTAGTAATACAATATACAAGGCTCCTTTCCGGAGCCTTGTTCTTATGACTTTGAATAAACCACCGATTTTTTCTCAGATTCATCAACCTGCAGGCTGAACACGTCTGGTCTGGCGTAATGGCCGTTTACGTCGAAGTCGTAGCGGGCGCGTTTTAAATCTTCAAGGTCAATGTCTGCGGTGATGAGACCTTCTTCGTTTTTAAGCGGCCCTGCCAGAATGTCGCCCATAGGGCTCACAATAACACTGCCGCCGGCAATTAACGGGCGTTGTGCGTCCCAGTTTTCTACCTTGATGCCTAATGCGTCCGGAGACGGTTGCACCTGACAGGCACTGACCAGAAACATTCTGCCTTCGTGAGCGATATGGCGCATGGAACATTGCCAGATCTCCCGCTCGTCCACGGTGGGCGCACACCAGATATCGACACCCTTGCCATAAAGCGCCATACGAAGCAGAGGCATGTGATTTTCCCAGCAGATTGCACCGGATATCCGCCCGGCTGAGGTATTGATGGCGGGCAGGGTGGAGCCGTCTCCCTGTCCCCAAATCAGGCGTTCAGTACCGGTGGGCATGAGTTTGCGGTGCTTTGCCGCCAGGCCATCTTCCGGCGTGAAATACAGGGAGGAACAGTAAAGCGTCGAACCCTGCTTTTCGATAACGCCAATGACCAGATTCGTATTCAGGCGCGCCGCCAAATCTGCCAGTTCATGGGTTTCCGGTCCCGGTACGGTAATGGCTTCATCAAAATATTGCTTAAAGGATTCTCTGCCTTCCGGTAAACGGTAGCCAAGACGGGTTCCGAAGATTTCTCCTTTCGGATAGCCGCCAAGCAAAGCCTCGGGCATCACCACTAAATCGGTTTGTGCTTCTTTAATAGCGTTTTCAAAACTGAGAATGGCCTCTAATGTCGCCTGAGTGCCCTGTGGTTTAGTGCCAATTTGCAAAGCCGATATACGCTTTTTCATGGAATTCCTTTACGGTGTTGAACAGAGAGATTGCCGGTTTATGTGATATGAATCATAGTACGCCGTTTCTCGGGAAAACAGGCACAGATGCTCAGCGCCATCGTAGATCAGATGAACTGAATATGAATTTCCGGTTTTGAAAAGCGGCGGATAAGGTATTCTAGGCTTACGCAGGTTTTTCGCCTGTTGCGTGGCTTGTGAAAACGGCCTTGTTTTAACTATAGACACTAGCGAAATATCAGCTTTTGAACGGAAAAAATAAAGTCGTCGCATTACTTCGTCAACAACCGTACTCGCGGGTAGCGCTGGCGCAGGCTACCGGTTTGGGTAAACCGGCGTTGACTAAAGTGACCAGAATGCTTGCTGAAGAGGGTCTTATTCGTGAGAACCCGGGGGCTGACACTGACTCCTCAGATCGTACAGGCAGGCCGGCAACAGAGTTGGCACTGAATGAGGGACATTACTTCAGTGTTGCAATGTACGTTTCGATTGAAGGTGTAAGTGCTTACTTGCAGGATGTTTCAGGAAAAGTGCACCGTTCTTTGAGTCAGCCATGGCAGGTATCATTTAAAGAAGGAAACCTGTTTTCCCCGTCTGTATTCTCCGCAAAGCTGCAGGCGCTGGTTGGATCACTATGCGCCGGCCATGGTATTGAAGTAAATGTACTTAAATCGTTATGTATTGCTACTCAGGGAAAAATAGCGCAGCACACCGGCATTATTTATCAGTCGCAATTACTGGATGAACAAAACGTGCCGCTGGCATCTATGTTAGAAGAAGCGCTGGGTGTGCCTGTGCATTTGTATAACATTGCCTGGTGCTCGACATTCTACTTCAACGCCTTTAATCAGTTTGAAGACAGCTATATAGCATTACTTCTGGGTTATGGTCTGGGCACCGGCATTTGCGTTGATGGCAGATTAATTGCCGGACCGGATGGCCTTGCTCCGGAAGTGAGCCACTTGACCTACGATAAACATGGTCCTGTGTGCTATTGCGGCGCCCTCGGTTGTGCTGAGCAGTACGTCACCTATAACGCGATTTTCGAGCAGGCTGAACAGGCCGGTATTACGCTGAAAGGCGCAACGCCTGTTGAAAAGCTGCACCATATCAGTGAATTGCTCAATGTAGGCAATCCGGCCATGCAGGCCATCATTAACCAGGCAGGGGATGTCCTCGGGTACATTGCCGTGCAGCTAATGGCCATGCTTGATGTGCGGCACATCTACTTAAACGGTGAAACGGCCATTCTGCACGAGTACCTGGGGGCCACCATCAAAGAAGCGCTTGAGCGTCATGGCAGTACCCAGGCCATTGCATCCCGCCTTGCTATCACTTATGAGCCGGATACTGACGTTGCAACGCGGGGCTTACTGGAATTAACGAACCGCAGCTTTTCAGTTTAGCTGCGGCCACGTTGCAGAATTATTATTCTCTGGTTTTGATGATGATTCGCCGGTAGCTGGTCAGTGCCGGTGTGCCGTTATCTGTTACTGCGAGAATAACGTGAGCTTCACCGCCATTATCACAGGGTACCGGCGTATCGTGCCACATCTCTCTGCATGCTTTAGTCACGGTGACTTCGCTTTTGCTGCCGGCATTTTTCAGTGAAAGTGCCGCCAGAGCCGGGGTGCCCGGCATGCCGCTGTAGCCTGCTTCTTCATAATGGAACCAGTGCCAGGACAGTTTATTTCCGTCAGGATCTTCTGTGGCAGAAGCGTCCAGAACCAGCGTCTCCCCCTGTTTAACATCAGCGTAAATCACCTCTGTGCCTGTGTTCCCGTTAACCGATACGACAGGATGGTGGTTTGCTTCCTCATAGGGCTTGATAGTCCAGTCCATGCGGGCTGCAAAATCATGCTGAAACTGCTCACGCCAGCGCCAGATGGTCGCATGATCAGAGACTATAGTTTCACCGTCTTTGCCTGTGACCGTATCGGCAGACGTGACACGGGGGAACCAGTCACCGCCCTGAGTCCAGATTGAATGCGTTTCTCCATAGGGTTGACGGTAGACATAGCGTCCTCCCCAGCCGCCCCAGGACGGACTGCGGAAACTGTTCAGTCCGTTAGCGGTTAATCCCAGAAAGGCCGGAGTGTCACCTTCCATAATGAATGCATATCTCAGGTAATGCTTGCCCAGCGGGCCTTTTTTACGGATGTTTTCTTCCAGCCACTCATTCGATACGGTGGTGAAGTCAGCACCTTTGCCGTTTTGATAATATTCATCGCCGGCGATACCTGTCCAGGTAGCGTAAGCATATTCACCGCCGTCGGGAGACGAAGGCTTTACGATATAGCTGACATCAGGAAAGTGCTTACGGATCCACGGGCCAGCATCATCCTGATCAGAAATAGAGTAAACGCGAAGCTTCTTTTCAAACGCTTTAAGTTCTGACTCTGAGCGGTTCGCTTTCACATCCATCAGTGCCTGCGCCAGCGTGTTTGCGCCACCCCACACTGTTACCCAAACCGGTCGCGGATCGTTTTTATCGACGGCGGCAATCAGCGCTTCAGAACCCGGGGACGATTGCCCTTTGCCTGTACTGGCCATGCCGTAGCCTGGCTGACCCACATTCACCAGACTTTGCAGATACGCTGCTTCCGGCCAACCGTCAGCATGTTTCATCAGGTTGCTGCGTACTTCGCCGTAAGCGGAAATTATACTGGCTATGGTGTCTGTTTCCCGCTTTTCTTTCTGCCAGGTCGACGTAGTTGCAATCAGGCCTTCAAGGTCCAGTTCATTGGAATAGGTCAGCAGGCGCACCATGGACATCTGATCGTCCGGCTCGTTGCCCATATCAGTGAAAACAAACACTCTGGGCTTGCCGGCAAATTCATCCACCGGCGGCGGTGTGTTACTGAGTGCATGAGAGCTCGCAAAAACCAGCAGCGCCAGACTGCTTTTCGATACAACAGAAATAAACCGTTTCAATGACAGGATCCTTATTCATCACAACACTGGAATTGTGACAAATAAGTTAATTTACTTGGTGAATTAATTCAATAAATAATCTCAACTAGTCAGTCGTTTTACTTAATTCACTATGAGATTTAAGCACTTCGCTGCCATCATCCTGCTCAATAAGGTAAGCCGGGTCACTTTCAGATGCATCACGTTTTACCTCTGAGCCTTTCAGGGTCAACTCAACCTCGCCGGTATATTTTTTTCGGATATTGCCTGAGGCCTTGCCGTTACCCCACTTCCATTCCACTTCGGTGTTAATCGCGTAATGTTTCACTGGTAATTTGCTCCGCTGTCAGATTTTTAGCACGTTGATACTTAAACGGGGGACAGGGCCCGGAGATCAACCGGCGGTCTCATCATATCTTCATCATTTCGTCACGTGGCAGTCACAGTTCCCGGACAGCATGGACATTCATACTGATAAAGGAGACGGGTAATGGGATTGAATATGTGGCAGATTTTACTGGTACTGCTAATCGTAGTACTACTGTTCGGTCGTGGCCGTATTCCTGCCTTGATGGGCGATATTGCCTCTGGTATCCGCAGTTTCAAACAGGGGTTGCAGGAGGAAGAACAAAAGCTGGATGCAGCAGCATCTGCCGGTCAGACAGAGTCAGAATCCACACAGTCCAATCGTGGATCAGAGCAACCGCTGAAGGCCGGTCAACCCCATGCTTGATCTTAGCTGGACTGAGCTCTTTTTCGTGGGTGTGCTGGCACTTATTATCATCGGCCCCAAAGATTTACCTGAGCTGTTTCAAATTTTCGGACGCTTTACCGCAAAGCTGAAGCGCATGTATGCCGGCATGCAGGGCAGCATGAATCAGCTTACGAAAGAAGTGAATATTGTGAACGGCAAAGCGCAACCGGGTGACGAAAGCTGGAAAGCGTTTTTGCCTGAAGATATCAGAAATCTGCCGGCAGATTTTACGCCGGGCTCAATGTCTGCAGAGCAACATGCTAAGCGCCGGAGCAAAATTGACGAGGCGCGCAAACAGGCTGATGTAGCGCGTAAGGCGAAGGAGCAGCGCAATGAATGACGAACAGATCAATAAGTCCACCGCGCCTTTACTTACTCACCTCATCGAGCTTCGTACCCGACTGCTTTACTGTCTGGCGTTTTTTATGGTGATGTTCGGCGCAGGCTACTATTTCTCTGCTGACATATACCATTTCCTTCAACAGCCATTGCTTCAGCAATTCGGTGAAGGCAGTGAGCGGAGAATGATTTATACCGGCTTGCAGGAGGCATTCTTTACTTACCTGAAGCTGGCATTTTTTACTGCTCTGTTTTTCTCGGTGCCGCTAATTCTGATCCAGGTCTGGCGATTTCTTGCTCCGGGTATGTATCAGCACGAAAGAAAAGGTTTTTTGCCGCTGTTTATTATGACCCCGGTTTTGTTTATCGCCGGCGCTGCTCTTGCGTTTTACGTGGTGATGCCGATGGCATGGCAGTTTTTTATGAGTTTCGAAACCGCAGGTGGTAATGAGGCCATCAGAGTCGAACTGGAAGCAAAAGTCAGTGAATACCTGTCGCTGGTGATTAAGCTCATTCTGGCATTCGGATTGAGTTTTGAGTTACCGGTATTTCTGTTGATCCTGGCTAAAACCGGCATGGTAACGGCAGAAACCTTAAGACACTACCGGCGCCACGCTATTGTGCTGATATTCCTTGTCGCTGCTTTTATTACACCACCTGATTTAATTTCCCAGATAGCACTGGGTACGCCCATAGTGTTGCTTTATGAAGTATCTGTTTACCTTGTTGCTATGACAGAGCGGCGGGCACAGGCGGCGCAGGAAGCTGCTGAAATATAAGTTAAAAAAATCTGTCACGAACATGTAGCCTGCTCGTCAAGAAAATGGCGTCTGAGTGTCATTTTTGCTCAGTAGATTGGTTCCCCGCAAGACCGGATGTTGTCCCCTTTCAGAGGTCGGGGTTCCTACTTCTAAAACCAATCGAACAGGTGCAAAAAAATGTCTAAAGAAACAACTGGGATGATTCTGTCCGAAGCGACGGTTAACCGTCGTGATTTTGTAAAAGGCGGTTCTGTTGTTGCTGCCAGTACAGCACTGGCATCGCTTTCTGCCAAGGCTGCGACTCTGCCATTTTCTTCTTCTTACGGCCCCCTGAGCATGAAAGCCTGTAAAGCGACAGGTCTGGAGTTGCTGGCTTTACCGGACGGCTTTGAATATACCTCTTACGGCTGGACAGGTCAGATCCAGTCTGACCGTAACCCGACACCAACCGACCATGACGGTATGGCAGTGGTTGCTGCAAAGCAAAATATTGTATGTCTGGTTCGTAACCATGAGTTAAGCGAGGGCGAAGGCCATAAATGTGACCCTGTGGGCGGCCGTGGTATCTATAATCCGGCGCAATATGGCGGTACTACCAACCTGATGTTTGATGTAGTAAATGGTAAGTTCCTGTCTTCCTACAACAGCCTTGGCGGCACAATCCGTAACTGTGCTGGTGGCTCCACACCATGGGGTTCGTGGTTATCCTGTGAAGAGACCTTCCAGGTTGCTCAGGGCATTTATCACGGCTATATCTTCGAAGTTCCGGGTTTTGGTGTATCAGACGGTCAGCCAATCCGTGAGATGGGTCGCTTTACCCACGAAGCTGTGGCAGTGGACCCGGCAACAAGCTTTGTCTACATGACAGAAGACACGGGCACTTCGGCATTTTATAAATTCGAACCTGCAGGCCAGTGGGGTGATCTGAAATCAGGCGGTACGCTTTACGCAATGGTGCTGGATAACACACCACGTGTTGACCTGCGTGGCGGACTGGTTGAAGGCTCAACCTACAACGTAAGCTGGCAGGAAATCCCTGATCCGGACGCGTTCAGTGAATCCTGTTTCAGTCAGGCCAGCGACGCTGCCATCATTCTTCGCGGTGAGGGTTGCTGGTATGACGACGGTAAAATCTACTTCGTTTCTACTTCAGGTGGCGCAGCCGGTCTGGGACAAATTTTCTGTTTCGACCCCCGTCGTCAGCAACTCACGGTTGTATTTGAATCTACCAGCACGTCAGAAGTCGATGGTCCTGACAATATTGCTGTCAGTCCCCGTGGCAGCATCCTGATGTGTGAAGACGGTGGCTCTGATCCCAAGCGTCTGGTGGGCTTAACGCAAAGCGGCGAAACCTTCACGTTCTGTGAAAATCGCATGGAGCTGGATCAGGGTGATCTTGCTGTTATCGACAACATTTACCCCGGCGTTTCAGCCAACTTTACCGATAGCGTGGGCACCAGCACAGATGGTTCTGCCCGCCGCAGCTTTACCAGTCGTGAGTGGTGTGGTGCATGTTTCTATGGCCGCTGGTTATTCGTGAATATCCAGTCTCCGGGTGTCACGTTCGCGATTACCGGCCCGTGGGAAAACGGCGCACTGTAAGCCGGAATAAGCATAAAAATTTAATAAAACAATACGGGGGCACGTTGCTGCCCCTTTTCAGACTTTAAGGAATAAACATGAAAGCACTGGTATTTTTAGCATCAATGTTACTCGCTGTTCAGGCGAATGCAGCCATTATGAACCTGAGTATTCCGGGTACGGCAAGCGGCTCTCTGAGTGACGAAAGCGGTTGGTTAAACGGTGATACTTCAGCAATTGATTTTTACACGTTCGAATTATCTGCTGACACTGAACTGAGCTTCTCACTGGATACACTTATTACATCAATGGGCATGAGCCTGTATTCAGGCGAACTGGCGACAGATCCCGGTTTCCTGTTTGATAATGCAGGTGACTTCTCTGATTTCTGGGGTAGCAGCTTAACGTATATCACTGGTACCGACGCTTTTGTCCCTGCGGCAGGAACTAATGACCTGGATGCGGGATTACTTACAAGTGGCTGGTACACGCTGGCTGTAGGTGGGAATGAAGGTTTCAGCTTTGGTTCATTCAGTTACACGCTGAATGCAGACGCAGTGACCACCACTGTTTCAGAGCCGTCCACGTTTGTTGTTGCACTGATGATGCTGGCAGGATTGTGCTGGACACGCCGTCAAGGTCGCAACTAAACGCGGCTTTCGGTAAATTCAAAAGGGCGCTCAGCGCCCTTTTTTTGTGTCTGCGATTAAACGTTTGCCTGAAAGCAAACCGCAATCAGAACGTTCGGATTGTACATTTTGCTGCTCTGTCGAACGCATGCTTGTAACTAAGTTGTTAATTTCATGATGCCTGCACTGGCGCAGGTTATTCCCGATAAAATAAAAAGCAGGATATCCAATGAAAATAACAACTTTACATGAATCCGGTCCGTCATTACTGACAGCGGCTTTCCCCCGCAAACTGAAGAAATTTATACAGCACGCCACCTGCGGTGCGGTTATCGCGTTGAGTAGCACGCATATGGCCCATGCGAATTTTGTCAGCACTCAGGGTAATAAAATCGTTGATGAGCAGGGTAACGAACTGTTTCTGAGTGGTATCAACCTGGGGAACTGGCTGGTTTGGGAAGGCTATCTGATGATGGGCGACTTCAATTACCGTACTCATACACAGTTTTTCAATGAACTTGCCGGCGCGCTGGGCAGTTCTGATAAAGCTGCAGAGTTTGAGTATCAATGGCGCCTGAATTACGTGGATGAACAGGCAATAGCCGATTTGAAAGGCCTGGGGTTTAATTCAGTACGGGTTCCGTTTAATTACAACCTGTTCTGGTGGAATAATCAGCTCCGTGACAATGGCTTTGAGTATTTTGACCGGTTAATTGAATGGTGCAGAAAATACGACATGTATGTGTTGCTCGACATGCACGGCGCTCCCGGCTATCAGAATCCGGGTGATCATGCTGACAATGTTAACTCCAATGCCAGTCAGCCCCGCGATTCTGTAACGTTCTGGGATGGCAATAACGTGCAGATTGCAGCCACCATCTGGCGTCATATTGCGAACAGGTATAAAGATGAACCTGTGGTGTGGGGGTATGATCTGATTAACGAGCCGGTGCCGCAGGATGGTCGGGAGTACGAACTGCTCCCTTCGTTTATCGCAATGCGAAACGCCATAAGAGAAGTGGACAACAACCATATCATTGTTGCTGAGGGCAGCTGGTGGGGGTCTGATCTGTCAAAAATTGACTGGAGTAACGGTGATACGCAGGCGCGTACCGGCATTAACTACAAATGGGACGATAAGCTGGTTTACCAGATCCACCATTACGGCCCGGTCGCTGATACACAGGGACGTGAGAACATCACAAATAATCTGAATATTCCTCTTATTATCGGAGAATACGGGGAAACAGATAACGGTAACTTGCTGGCCATCACCAACTGGGCAAAGCAAAATCTGGCGGGTTATTTCCCCTGGTCATTTAAGAAAATGTCCCACGACCGCACTTTGTGGACCATCCCCACGAACAATGCTTATGAGCAGGTGAAAGCCTACATCAACAACGGTGGCACGCCACCTGTCCATCTGTATGACGCAATGATCGCCTTTGCACAAAACAATGTGCGTAACGGGCATGCCAGTCACACGTGGCATCAGGATTTTTACGACGGAGTAAAACCTGATGTGACCACGGCAAGTTGTAACAGCAGTGGCAGCGGCGCTCTGGCAAACGGAACGTACATTATCAGCAATGTAGCCAGTGGCCGTGCCATGGATGTGGCAAATGTCTCTGTTGCAGACGGCGCTAATATTCAGGTGTGGGATAACTTCAACGCTGCGAACCAGCGTTGGCAGGCCGTAGAAGTTGGCAGTAACGTGTATGAATTTATCAGTCAGAACAGTGGTTCTTGCTTAGATGCAGATAACGGCTCGGATAACGTACATCAGTGGTCGTGTTTCGGAAGTGATAATCAGCGCTGGGCGCTGCAACCGCTACCAAACGGTTCGTTCAGGGTATGTTCTGTTGCCGGTCAGTCAGCACTGGAGGCTCAGGGAACAGGTAATGGCGCAAATGTAAGAACTGCCGCTGCAACGGGCGGAGACAGTCAGTCCTGGTGGTTCTCTCCGGTACAATAGCAGGATGATTATCAGGGCCTGCCGGACAATACGCGGGCCCTGATAAGTGCTCAGTTTACTCCGGCGAAAATATTAACGGTTAAGCGTCCGGAAAGCGGGGAAGTGTCCAGGTCAGTGCCGGCGTCGATCAATCCTGAGTGCAGCAATGTACCGGGATAAATGAGTAAACGGTTCGGGCGGTAGTCTATTTTTCCCATCAACGTATACTCATCGTTTGAATGGTGAAAATAGTCCTGTTTCCGGTGACCGGTTTCTGGCGTATAAGATGTCCGTGCTGCTTCAAAGTCCGGCCATCTGTCCGGCGTAATATTTTCAAAACCGGTTGGATTATGCCGGTAAAATCCTGTTCCCTGAAAGCTGCGCCGGCCTGCATACAGCATAATGGCGAAGTCGGTTTTATGTTGTGAGTCGAAGTGAGGCACACATTGCAAAGGATGCAGTTCCTTAGCAGGCGTGCTGGCAATGCTTATCCAGGAACCCTGGTCAGCCAGCTTTTCATGATCAGCAAGGTGATATGCCTGCTTAATCACCCCTGTGGTCATTTGCAGTAACGCTTCCCTCAACACATCAGGGCAACGCGCCCGGACGCCGGGATACCAGGTGGCGCTTTCCTGTTCGTAGGTTAATTCTGCTGCCATGTCCTGCACGGCAGCAAGCTCTGAGAAAGCATCGTCTATCAGCACAACACGGGTTTTCTCGTGACCAATTTTCAGGATATGACATTTAGCCTTATGATTAAGCTGCAGACGATGATTTTGCACAGGTAAACCTACCACTTCACTGTCGCTATGCTGTTCGCCGGCACAATGATTTGCCATACCTTGTCATGTAATGCGAAGGACAAAGTTTGCTCTGTGTCATTGGGATTGGTAGCAATGGCCACCACAGAGCCGTCGGGATTCTGAAACGCGACGTTTTCCATATGGTTGATGGTCTCCGGTGATGAGCCTATGCGGACGGCCCCCCGCCGGATGAACTTAGAAAACTGTCCGGTGAGCCAGTATTCAGGCGTTTTGTACCAGTTATTGCTGTCACCTTTTTCCTGGATGAGCATGGTGGGACCAACGACCCCCAGCTTGTTGTAGGGACCCTGATTAGCTTCATCCACCTTCTGCGGCAGCATAGTTACCCAGGAAATGTACGCTGTAGACCAGTGCCGGAAATGCCTGATAACTGACTGAAAGCCCCTGTTCAGATTGTCATCACCCACACCCCATACACTGCCTTCCGTGAAAATAACATCTTTTTGCGGATGCGCCTGATGAACACTGGCCATGGCCGACGAGTCTCCGGCGTAATGGTGAAATGCCGTGCCGTCGATGTAGTGATAGAGCCCTTTTTCAAGGAAGTCATCAAGCTGGGTAACCGCTTGCTGCCAGTAGTCAAAATTATGATCAAGCGTCCACAGTTTCACGTTCAGTTCATCTCCATGGTGCTGATTTACATTGTGGAAGTTGTGATACACAGCAATTAACAAGTCCTGTTCCTGCTGCCAGGACAGTACCATGCCCGGATAGGCGGGTGGTTCAAATTGCCGTTCGTTCTGCAAGGTCAGGGCATGAATGGGGATCCCTTCAGCCGCATAAGCTTCGATGAACTCACGCAGATATTGTGCGTAAGCTTCGTAAAACTCAGGTTTCAGCGTACCGCCCTGTACCATATCATTGCGCTCCCGCATCCAGCGGGGCGGGCTCCACGGGCTGGCCACCAGTTTCACCGGATTATGCGTTTCATTCCCGGTTTCTATGGCCATCTGAAGCGTGTCTGTAATGCCAAGCTCAATATTGCGCTGAATAGAGAACGTACTCTCCGGTGTATCCTGAAAACTGTACCAGCCTTTCTCATTGTCCGGTGAGGTTTCAGCATAAGTGCCGTCTGAGAAGTCTGATGTCCCTATGCTGATCCTGAAGAGATTCAGACCAATGCCATTCACCGGGTCGATGAGTGCAGCAAGCAGTGCCTTCTGCTCTGCCTGTGTCTTATTTTTGCGGATTGCATACACGGTGGAATGCTCCAGCGATGCGCCAATGCCCAAAATGCGCTGATATTGCTGTTCAGGGTCCAGTACGATCAGGTCTTCGGCATCCGTGCGGCTTACAGCCTGCACCGGTAAATTATCAAGACGGCGGGGCACCGCCTCTTCCGGCCAGGGCTCGCTGTACCACTGCTTGTCGTTAGGATGCCACTCAGTGGAAACAACGGCCTGAGGTGCTGAATGGTTTGAAGTATTTCCGCAGCTGACTAAAAGTCCTGCTACGGCAATGAAGAGAAGCAATCGATGCATAGTAATAAAAAATCCCGGTTAAATAAAAAAGCCGGTAAGCGCGCGGAGCTTACCGGCAACAGGGTCAAACTAAGGGCTTAGTTTGCTGTAAACTCCATCCAGTTCAGGTTCCAGGCACCGCCAAGTGCGGTAAGCTGAAGTTCCTGTTCACCGGCTTCCAGTGTGACGGTGGTCGATATAGTCGCCCAGTTCTGCCAGTCTCCGGTGTCTGAAACGGCTATGCTGCCAACGCTGTTTCCGTTCATTGTGAATGCAATGCCTTCAGAGCCTCCTGAACTTGCTACCCGCAAAGTAAGTGTGTACTCGCCAGCCTGTGTCACATTAACATTGTAAGTCAGGGTATCACCGGCGTCGGTGTAGCCCAGATTCTGGCCGCCACCTTCATCCTGCGTATCTTCAACCTGGAAGCCTGATTGTCCGCTGAAGTGCTCGGCTTCAATACGGCCGGGGATATCAGCATAGAAAATTTCAGTGGCGACTTCGTTTGACGGGTAACTTTCTTCGCCGTTACTGGCGGTAACGATGTAGTAGTAAGTCACTCCTTCTGCGGTGGTGTCATCCAGATACATTTCTGTATCCAAATTTTCAGCAATCAATTGATAATTGCTGCCAGAGGAGGTTGTGCGGTAAACGTTGTAAGTTGCATCACTCACATTCATCCAGACCAGACTCATTCCTGCTTCCGTTTTCTCCAGAGTCAGTGACTGCGGGGCATCAGGAAAATTGAAAATACTGGCCGGTTCACTGGCCGTGAGTGCATCGTATACGCTCTGGTTAATCTCGTATTCGATTGTGGACATTTCTTCAAAATAAGCTTCAATGGCTTCTTTTGAATCGTTATTCAGATCGATTTTAGTCATGGCGGCGGCGCTGATATCCTGGCCATTTTCAGGCGGTGCGGGTAACAGGTAAATCTCAGCCCACATATCAGCAGAATTCACATCGGCAAAGGTTCCGCTTAGCAGGTACGATTCGCCACCTTTTAATTCAACGGCCTGGTAGACACCGCCATTTGAGAAACCCTCTGTGGCTGAAAGGCGCAGAACGTTTTCATCACCACTGGCATATCCCACTTCAACGCTGAGGTTATCATCCTGAGGGCTTGTATTGGTGCCGCTCCATTCTATCCAGTCTGCAGCAGTGTCAAAGGCACCGTTTGAAAGTACATCTTCACCATCGGACTGAGCAATCAATTGCAGATTATCGAACTGCACATCATGTTGCCCGCCCAGCGCTCCGGATTTAACGATCAGATAGAACGTCTGGTCGGTATCTGTGGGCGTTACTATTTTCGCCGGTGTCTCGCATGCTTCAGCCAGCGTGGAATTCCAGTCGTCGCACGTCCAGGTGGTCGCTTTGGCAAGCAGGCGTTCGCCTTTATTGGTCACATAGCCCCAGGTACCGTTGCCCTGACCGCCATTTGTGCTGAGTACTTTGTAAGACCAGGCCGTCGCCGCCCAGCTGAGAGAGTTATACCGGTCGAATGTGGCCCGGGTTACCGGACCACCCAGTTCGCCAAGGCCGGCCCAGGGCTGCATTTCACCAATCAGAAACGGGGTATCGAGCTGGCGGATTTTTTCATCCCACTCGCACACGCCGGTCGTGCCGTTTTGTCCGCATGTAAGCCAGTCGCGGTGCACGTCGTAGCCAATTTCTCCCCAGCCAAAGATGCCGGGATAAAAATGCATTTCAAAAGCGACGTTCGTCATTCCGGCTGCTTCCGGGTCGCCATAGGCATCAATGCCGCTGTTGTGACCCGGTAGAATGACAACATGGGTCTGGTCGACTTCACGGATGGCGTTGTAAAGCTCTGTCACATTGGTAGCCAGGGTTTCTGCGTCAGTTCCCCATGGTTCATTTAATACGCCGTAACCCGCAACAGCCGGTTCATCTTTATAACGGGTAGCGATTTGTTGCCAGAGCCAGCGGGTACGGGCCTGATTTTCCTCAACGTTGTCGCCTTCCCAGTACTCATTTTTACCGGCGCAGCCACTGTGGTGCTCCCATCCCTGTGCGCCTGCCGCGCCGTGTAAATCCAGGACAACCCACATATTCCGCGACTTTGCTTCAGCGATGGCATAATCAAGATATTGCCAGGCGTCATCCCGCAGTGTCATAGGGTTCGCGTCGTCTTCGATAAGTTGATAGGGGAAGGGTAAACGAATTAAATTGAATCCCGCTTCCTGCATGATGTCCCAGTCCCGATCTGTGATGTAATTATCGCGGTATACATCCATAAGACGGGCTTTTTCTTCCTGCCCGAAGCGGGCATCCAGGGTAGCTTCAAATGTACACTGATCTTCAATACCTTCACCCACAGGATTCTCGCCACTGTCGAGCATCCACATTTCCATCATTAACCAGTTGCCCAGGTTAACACCCCGGAGAGAGACAATTTCGCCCTGTGCATTCATCCACCGTTCGCGATCTTGTTTCAACAGACTGTACTGCTCATCACCTGTTGACGGTTGAGGTGGGGCAAAGTCATAAACGGTTTCACCATTATGGTCATCAGCGTCGCTGGCTTCATCCAGACCACCACAGCCTGCCATGTTCAGTGCCAGTCCGCTTAAGGCAATAAGCTGTGCAAGTTTGGTAAGCGTAAACTTATTCTGTTTATTTGTTGTTTTCACCGGTTCTCTCCGAGTTGCTCCATTGGGTTTGTCGATGCGCTTGATTCAACAAGTTTGCAACAAGGAGTTAACCAAAATCCGCTTTAAGAAGATTCCGCATGGGCGCGAAAATGCCAATCAGAACGTTCGGATTAAGGTCAGAACGCCCGTACAGGCGTGAAAATACGCAAACCTGTGCATTTTCTCTGAGGCGGTGTAGATCAGGGGAATTCAGTTTTAACGCTGTAGTGATTGCAGCAATAAACTTCTTAACTGGCGGGCGCGATCTTCATCCATTTCACCCAGTATGCCTCTGGCTGAAGGCGGGATGTGATCGGAGGCGTTGGCGTCATCATTGAAAACATAGTGGTTAAATATGTCCTGCCAGATTTGCTTTTCACTGGCAGGTAAACCGGCAATGCTGAGCAGCGCATGATGGAGAGCGTGAACGGGGGCGTCAGCATATGCAGGTGTGGTGCGCCACCAGTAGTTTACCAGCACATTAAACGGAGCCAGAGCTTCCACTTCATGCCACCACATTGACGGAACAAACAGTGCATCACCCGGGCTGAGTTCTGCGACAAGCCCATGTTGTAATGCCTGTTTAAATAGCGGATAGCGGTCATGATCGATGTTATGCAGGTCAACCAGACTTACCGGCTGTCCGGAAGGTGTGAAATCGAGGGGGCCAATGTATAAATGTGGCGTTTGTGACGGCGGAAATAATGTAAATTTACGCCGCCCGGCCACGCAACAGGCAATATTCAGCGGTAAGTCCTGATGAATAGCAACACGAGTACGGTTTCCGACCCAAAGTCCGTTTCTGACATTGCCGGATGGAACGGGAACCGGCGGGTTTTGCGCGCTAAAGCCCGGCAAATAGTGCTGTAAATGCGTGCCACCGATATACATGCCGGGAGGCGCATTCAGTTCAGTTGATTCAAGCAATTTCTTTAAAAACAGGCCCAGATCAGCTGCCACCTTTTCAAAGTTAAATCCCGTCATGTCTTCATTGTAAAAGAAACGTCCCCGGGCGCTGGGGTCGGCGAAGAAAAACCCCATGGGTTCGCCGGTGTAAAACTGTAAAAGATGCCCGCACAGCGACCGGTCACTGTTCCGGCTATGTTCAACAGCCGGCCAGTGTTCAACGTAATTATTTAATTTAACCGGTACGCTGTGGTTCAATAGCCAGTCCGGAAGCGGACTGCCGGGAGGCAGTGTGACAGTCTCGCAGTGAGGTAACGCCGGTGAACTATTCACGCTCACGGGCCTGCTTTCTGTCGATGAGATCAGCAAAGTTCGCCTGACTGGCAATCACGAAATGAATCAGCTGAAGTATTCCTGCTTTGTGTAAATCTACGACCACATCATCTGCCAGTTCCCGCAATTTATCTTCATTGATGGTGTAGTAACCTGTCAGCCGGTGTTTTTCACCGTTCGCGAGTGACACATCAAGGAAGAAGCTTTCGAGTAATTCGTGTCGCTCAAGCGTGTTGATAAAATACTGCGTTTCCTCCTCTTTCTCCTGAATCGCACAAAGAATGTCAGTCATGCGTTGCAAATATTCGCTGTGCCCTCCGTGATCTAAGAATAAGGGTTCTCCTTCAATTTCACTGAGTTTAGGGCTGCCTGGATCGACCAGCAGAACTGTTTGTCGCTCTGCGTTTTCACCGGCAGGGCGCTGCCCGATTAAAAACGGTTGCCGTTCTATCATCAGGGGAACGGTTTTAGCGTCCCAGCCGGTATCGCTGAGATATAAGTTTTCATTTTGCTCCAGACCCAAAAGGACAACCGCATGAAAGCCTTGCTGTTCGTCTTTGTAAAAAACAATAGGATATTCATGCTGCAAACTTCTGAATTCGAAAGGCTGCACACGGGCAATCATGGTGGATTCATTGGTTTGTGTTGAATGGGAAGGGATAACACGTAAGTGTTTGTGGGTGACATTGTTTAAAGCAACGGGCGTGGCCATTGTGCCTCCTTTTACTTTGCTGTTAAACGCAAAAAGCTGCACGAAGAGCAATGTGGTTGGGGGGATGCTCTTCATGCAGCGCAGGGCGCTGTTATTATTATTTAAAAGGTATACCGCATACCTAAGTTATAACGCGGTGACGACTGTCTCAGGTTGATCAACATTTGTTCATGACGACCGTGCTGACGCTGATATTCGTTAGTCAGGTTGATGCCTTCCACGAATACGGTGAGGTTTCCGGTTACGTCGTAGCTCATGTTAACGTCCCACTGGCCGTAGGCTTCAGTGTAAACCGGGTTATCACCGGAGCCGTCGCCAATCCACGCAAGGAACTTGTCCCGCCAGTTATAAGCAACACGTACAGACAACTTATCGTTTTCATAAAATGCGATAAAGTTTGCTGAATCGCTTAAGCCGGTCAGGGCATATTGCGGCTCCATAGACGCGTTGTCGTAGTAGAGATCGCCGTCTACCATCGTACCGTTCACGTTTACGCCGAAGCCGCTGTCCCAGAACATATGCTGTATGGCGACTTCCCAGCCATTTACATTGTTATCGCGCTGGTTGAAGGGGATGTTAATTTCAAATTGTGCCAGGTCATCTTCAGGGCTGGCATCAATAACCACATCTCCGTGCTCGTTCAGATACACATTCGGATCGCTGTCTAAATAGTTTTCCAGTATGTACTGACGAATTTCAGCGTTACCGGTGAAACCGGCTGCTCTTGCGGCATCTGCCCGCGGGCCCTGGGCGGGGTTACGTAAATCAAACGCAGTTTCTGTAATAGTGCGTCTGCCCACAAAGTTGGTTACGTCTTTATTGAACCAGCCAACTGCAGCATAGCTGGCCTCATCGTAATACCACTCCAGCGACAAGTCGTAGTTAGTGGATTCCAGAGGCAGCAGTGCCGGGTTACCGCGGGAACCTGAACCCTGAATGGTGGTGATCTGGCCACCAAGGGTTTTACCTCCCTGCATGTCACCGTAACCAGGCCTTGAAATCGTCTTACTGAAAGACGCGCGGGCGACCACATCGTCGGTCAGATCGACTTTAAAATCGATGCTGGGCAGCCAGTTATCGTATTCCCCTGACTCATCAGTAAAGACGGATTCGCCGGTGGGTTGCAATACCAGCTCGTTGGTACTGCTCCAGGAGATACCGTCGTAGCTTGGTACCAGCGCAGACGCGCGGGTTTCTGTTTTCTCGTAGCGCACACCGGTGATAATTTCTGCCGGCATATCGCCTATGTCGAATACCATATTTGCCTGCACATAAACCGCCTGCATTTTTTCATCGGTATAGCGATCCGTTGTGTAATTCGTGCCACCGCAGAAACGCGGACCACAAGGCCACTCCGTGTCATTCTCGTTGTAGAACGTGGCCGCGGTATATTCGGCAATCTGCTCAAAATCCCAGTCGATATAGTAGGGTTCCAGATCCGGGTCGGCATGGCCTGCAATGTTGTCGAACATGTCGCCTAAAGAACGCTGGGTAAACCAGCTGTCTTCCCAGTCTTCCGGCTCACCTACGCCACTCCATGTACCGCGGGTAGCACTGGCATATTTTGAGTGGTTATTGGTTTCTGTCTGGGCGATACCAAAATCAATACTTTCGATGATGCCGGCATCAAAATAATATTTACCGCCGGCCTGAATTTGCTCCAGATCAGTACGCTCGTGGTTATTACCAAAGTTACTGCCTGCACCAATCATGTCTTCCGGCTCGAAACCGTCAACACCTTCAGGGTATTCAATGCTCAGTACAGGCAGTACCTGAGAAAAATCTACCGTGGTGCGGATACGGTTATTTGAAATCATTGCCAGTGAGCCCCAGCTGCCGTAAGGGCTGTTGGGTTCGTGCTTAGCAGAGGCGTCGTGATAATCCAGCTCCACCACCAGGTTGTCGTTGACCTGATACTCTAAATTTAAGCCAATAGAGTTATTGGTATTTTTGGTTGCTGAAAATCCCCGTCCGGAATTGATGCCGGTACCTGTACCTCTGGCTGCGTCAGCGCTGTAGTTGTCTGTATCCTGATATTGGATGGGGTAAGAAATCCCTTCTTCATTGGGCTCAGACCAGACCATTGTGGCGTTATTGTAGTTGAACGAGAACCAGGTCGACATATCGGTCAGTTCCCGGTCAATACTGCGTTCAGAGTAGGTATAATCCAGCCTGGTTTTCAGTTTATCCGTAGCCTGATATTCCAGCGTTAGCTGGCCATTAATACGGGTACGGTAAGCTTCATTAAATTGATACACCAGGTTTTGAGGGACAGCATAGGTGATACCATCAGCTGGTTTATTCAGGTATGAGTTGTCAGGATCTTCTGCCGGCAAATTACCCCAGCCACCTTCATCCTGACCGGAAATAAACGAGCGCCATCCGGATGCTACGGAAGCGTTGCTGTTACCGCTGTCACGTTTCTGGTAACTGCCTGTCAGCGCAATACCGAATTTGTCATCCATAAAGGTTTCTGAGTACAGACCCGAGAATTCAGGCGTCCACTTATCACCTTTTTGTGTTGAATCGTCATTCACTGCTTTAAAGCCAAAAGTGGCCTGACGACCCGGGTTCGCCAGCGGACGGGGAGTGATAATGTTTACTGTACCACCCAGACCACCGGTGGCGATGGAAGCCCGCCCGGTTTTGTAAACTTCCACTGTACTCACCCCTTCTGAAGCCAGATCAGCGAAGTCAAAAGAGCGGGTCGGCGTTGGCATCTGCCGGCCATTTAACAGTACCAGGTTCCGGTCAGCGCCAAAGCCACGGATAGTGACACGACTGCCTTCGCCGTCTGAGCGGTCAATTGATACACCAGTGATCCGTTGAAGTGACTCAGCCAGATTGGTGTCCGGGAATTTACCGATATCTTCTGCAGAAATAGCTTCGACGATACCCTCACCCGAGCGCTTTAAATCCATGGCGCGAATCATACTGCCACGGATACCGCTAACTTCGATAACTTCTACATTATCGTCAGTCGCTGCTTCCTGAGCCTGTGTGCTGGTGATCATCGCCGAACCCAAAACAAGAGAAACCGATAAGGCAATCCTGTTCTTATTAAAGGGGCGAGTTTTCATTATTTTCTCCCTGCGATAGCTTTTGAGTTGTGCCCGTTTTGCACGCATTTTTAAACTTTTCATTAACAATTTTGAAAAGCATGGGGAGATTACGCCTGCACAAAAAATAAGTCGTTTTAATGGCGCTAAAACCGTGAATTCGAACGTTCTGATTCACGAAACGAACGTTCTTTTAAATGAGATTCTTTAAAAATCAATAGTTTGATTGGGTGTGGTGAAGTGATTAAAACCTTGGATTTATGCTGGGAAACACAAGAAATCAGGGGGCGCTGAGCTGTCTGCTCGGGGCAAAGTCCTCAGCGTCTGCCTTGATGTTAATACTTCTGAGCGGTATTCATGCCCGGTTAAACAATGAATTCAGGTATTGTCTGTGAGTGGGTAAGCCGGCAACTGTGCGGTCGATATTGCTTTTGATATGAGTAAGCAAATTCTGTAATTCCTGTTCACTCATCATATCGGCGATAGGGTGGTAGGCCTCAGGCAAAAGTCCCTGACCTATCATCACCTGCTGCCAGGAATCATCAAACAGTTCGTTATTTTTGCGGTGGATCTGACCCGACTCTCTGAAAATGGTTAAACGCCGCGCCAGTGAATCAGGCACGTCCATTTGCTTACAGTGACGCCAGAAGGCTGAGTCGGTGCGCTCAGTCACGTGATAGTGCAAAATAATAAAATCACGGATATGTTCAATCTCATCCACACTCTGGCGGTTAAATTCGTCAACGACGGACTGCTGCACTTCTCCGTGGGGGAACATGCGCAGTAGTCTGACAATGCCCTGCTGAATTAAATGGATGCTGGTGGATTCAAGTGGCTCAATGAAACCGCTTGCCAGCCCTAATGATACGCAGTTCCGGTTCCACTGTTTTACCCTGCGGCCGGGGCGAAATTTAATGACCTTCGGGTCGTTCAGCGCAGCGCCGTCAATATTGCCGGTTAGCCGTTGAGTCGCTGCATCATCAGACAAATATTTGCTGCAGAATACAAGACCATTGCCTGTGCGGTTTTGCAGAGGGATCCGCCATTGCCAGCCTTCCTCATGGGCAATACACCGGGTATACGGCAGAGGTGGTGCATGACTCTCTGTCTGAACGGCTACCGCGCTGTCGCACAACAGCCAGTGCGACCAGTCTGTGTAGCCGGTATGCAGGGTCTCTTCAATTAATACGCCGCGAAATCCGGTGCAGTCGATAAACAAATCACCATCTATCCGGTCACCATTATCCAGTTGAAGCTGAGTGATAAAGCCGTCAGCGGGACGGGTAACCACCTTTTCTATTCTGGCATCAATACGTTTCAGGCCAGCCTCTTCAGCGAGTTGACGCAGGAACCCGGCGTAACGGCCTGCGTCGATATGGAACGCATAATTCAATCCATTTTTGGGAAGATGAGCAAACTTGTGCGCTTCAGCGGCTACCCGTTCGAGGCAATACTGACCAAAATCTCCGCTCAGGCCCAGTTGTCTTCCTCTGGTCCAGAAGTGCTGAAAGCCCGCAGCCCAACAATCCTGTCCGGTAGCGCCGAACGCGTGAAGGTAGCTGTCCCGTGTGGTCCGCCAGTTTTCAAAGTTAATGCCCAGTTTGAAGGTCGCATTTGTTGCCGCCATAAATGCCTTCTCATCAATTTTCAGTAATTGATGGAAGAACACCAGTGTCGGTATAGTCGCTTCTCCCACACCGACAGTGCCGATATCACTGCTTTCGACCAGGGTTACGTCTACGCGGTTATGCAATAAACGGGTTAGTGCAGCGGCAGCCATCCAGCCTGCGGTGCCGCCACCTGCAATGACAACGCGTTGTTTTTTATTGTTCATCTGTTCACCTGATATTGACGGGCGCCGGTAAGCTGATTTAAGAGTGCGCGGTTCGCGGGAAGACCGGCAAGATGCTGACGGGTTAATTGCTGTTGTTTGTGCCAGGCATGCTGATGTCCTGAAGAATCATGATCAGCGGAACCGGGCAGAAAGGCAGTGTTGAAACCCATGCCATACAACACATACAAATAACTGGCAGCGGGGAATATCTCATCGCGTAAATTAAAGTCTGAGGCGTTGGGGCTGCGGGTCGACCACATACTTAACCAGTCCTGAAGTTGCTCAGAACAGGAAGACAATTTACGCATTTCCTGCCAGTAGGCAGAATCATCCCTGTCGCTGAGCACATAGTGCAGCTTGAGAAAATCGACAATCCGCGACCATTTGCCTGTAAGCTGCTGGTTAAATTGTCTGGCTACCGGCGCTATCTGATTTGTATACCGCGGGAGTTGTTCAGATAACAAAGTAGCTGCCAGTTCGATCATAACCAGCGCAGATGCTTCGAGTGGTTCCAGAAAGCCTGCCGAAGTGCCTATGGCTACGCAATTTTTCTGCCACGGCGAACGCCGGTAGCCTGGCTCAAAGTTAAAATATTTTGCTTTGCCAGAAAACTCACCGAAAGAAATATCCCGCAGTGATGTGTCGCTGCCGGCATAACGATGAAGCGTCCGGATCGCTTCTTCAGCAGTGCAGTGCTGTGAACTGTACACGTAGCCCGCTCCCTTTCGCTCCGGCAGGGCAATATCCCATATCCAGCCTTTTGACTGCGCAACAGAGCGGGTAACTGATGCCACAGTTGAATCATCTGCAGCGTATTGGCACTGCACGGCTACAGCACTGTCATTAGCGAGTATATGTTTACAGGAAATGAGTGGCTCACCGCAGTGTTCTCCGATGAGACGGGCAGAAAACCCGGTGCAATCAATAAATATGTCACCTTCTATCTCCCTGCCGGTCTTATCCAGCACCACACTGTGAATACCGCCGTCTTCGGACGGGATGACTGAGCTGATGTGACCGGTAATATGGGTAACACCCGATTCTGACGTAGCGTGGTTCTTTAACAGACCGGCAAATTTAACCGCATCGAGGTGGTAGCCATAATTCACTACTCCGGCGAACGGTGGCGTTTCTGCTTGCTTAGGGGCAAGGTTACGATCGCAAATGGCTCCCTGCGATGTGGCTACACTGGCAAAATCCATTTGAGGCTGATGCCGCTGCCACCATGCCGCACAATCGGTGTCAAAGTAATTAAATGGCAAGGAAAAAGGGTGGTAATACTGATGAGGCGATGCCTCCGGCTTACGCCAGTGGTGAAAGGATGTGCCCTGTTTAAACGAACCGTGACAAGCGGTGAGAAATGTCGCTTCATCAATGCCGATTTTTTGCAGCGTGCCACGCATGGTAGGCCAGGTGCCTTCTCCAACCCCAAGGGTAGGGATGCCCGGTGACTCAATCACAGTGATTGATAAGTTACCCGGCCGGTGCTTAGCGGCCAGGATACAGGCTGTGAGCCAGCCTGCTGTGCCACCGCCTGCAATGACCACCGAGGTAAGTTGTTGCGTGTCCTTCATGTTACTCCCTTTGCACTGATGCGCATGAAGAAGCGACATGAAATGACTGGCTCACTACATAACGCTTAACTACGCGCTTTGCCTGGCCTGTTTATTTTTAAAATCGTTACGGTACTGGCTGGGCGTTTTATTAAATTTTTTCTTAAACAGCGTGTTATACACAGACTTGCTATTGAATCCGGCATCGTAAAATATGTTGGTGATGCTCTTATCATTGTGTGCCGGGTCTTCCAGCATTTGCCTGGCTTCCTGTATCCGGTAATTATTAATAAACTCGTAAAAGTTCACTTCATAATGCCGGTTAATGGCGTTTGATAATTCTTTGACCGGGATGTCCAGTTTCTCAGCCAGCCGTTCGAACGATAAATTCTGGTTTAAATAAGGTCTCTCGCTTTCCATGGTACTTTCAAGCCGGCCGATAAGTGCTTCGCTGACCGGCTCCCGCTGAACAGTTTTGGCTTTCACCGGTTGAGCCCGCAAAAAGTGGGATGCAGCCATAAAAATAACAACATTCAGCAGCCCGAATTGCATGTAATAGGACGCCAGTCCTATCAATTCAACGACTTCGTAATACGGGAAGCCGTACAGTGAATGGTACACTTTGATGGCGCTCAGCATGGTTTCCCACGCCAGGATCCCTGTCAGCACCATCAATACTTTCGGCAGCCAGGCCGGTACGTTGTATTTTTCTTTTATCTGGCTGTCGCTCTTTAAAATCAGCAGCACCGCATAGACAGCGAAGGCTACCCGGATAAGCTTTGCCAACAAATCCATAAAGACATAGTCAAAGTCGGCGAAGCTGTAGTTTTTAATCAATGTCACCCTGACATCGTAGGGTAGCGCATAAAAATGCTGGTAAATGAAAACGCCAAACACCAGCAAGGGCAGTAAAAAGAAAGCGTGCCACCGCTTCAGTGCAAAGTCCTGCTGTGTCACCGCGCAGGCAAACAAAAACAGCAGCGGACCATCCAGCCAGTAGGCAAAATTCAACGTGAAAAAATAGTTGGGCGATGACTCCAGTACCCAGTAGCGGAAAGTGCTTCCCCATAACACCAGCTCATGCACTGCAATACACGCGTGCACCACAAAAAATGCGATAAGTAAGCTGGTTGGAAAACTTCTTCCGGACCGGTTAAAGCCAATGTAAATAGCTACTACCAGACATTCAAAAGCGATAAGAAGGAGAACCAAATCATGTAAGTTGAAGAGGGTTTTATCCATGATTCTCTGACACGACTCTTGTAATAATATTGTTAATAAGTCAGAGGGATAGTAACCAGTCAGTTTGACTAAATCAATGGATAAAATTGCCAGTCAGCGCTTAGCCGAACGTTCTTCTGCACGATTTCCCGCTTTTAATTCTTATCTCGCTTATTTCAGTTTGCTTGCCTTTTCTTTTCACACGGAAGAAATAACAAACGACTTTTCATGCCGTTACAAGTTCTTTCCTTTAAACGAACGTTCGGATTAACGATTCTGGCTTAGAAGTAATATGTCAGCAGGGAGGCCTGACTATTTTAAAAGAAGGTAGTGGGAGGTTAACACCCTGAAACATCAACAATAATTTCAGGAGGCTTATACACGTCCACAAAGGTTTCGTAGGAAACATAGCAGGCCGTGGCAACCACTTCGTTATGCCCCACACCCTGGTTAATTTTACTTCGAACAGTGATGTAAATTTCACGGGTAAGATCGCCGCTGGCAGACTGGCCGTTGAAATTATCGGCCCAGGTGAAGTCATTGGCACCAAAACTCATCAGTTCCATTATTTCCGGAATGCCGTCACTATCACCGAACGAAAGCGCCAGCGGATAGCCTTTGTCGAAATAGACACCATCAAAATCAAAACCATTATTAAATCCGCCGTTCCGTTTGGCGATGATGGCTTTAGTGTGAGCAATGTTCGCAGTGGATTTCAGTGCGCCGGCAAGGGTATTAATAACAGCAGCATTGGCTTCAGATGACAGGTTCACAAAGCGCGGCAATGCCGTGACCGATAATACGCCAAGCATAATGATGACGATGATCAGTTCAATAAGCGTGAATCCGGATTGTCTGGATACCTGATAACGCATTGGCCTGCCCGATTTCTTACTCTGTCAGTCGATAATTTAAATACACCGTAATACTACTTGTTTATGGTAGAGCAGAATCCGGCGTATAGGGTTATCTGTAAATATACCTATGCACGTTGCCTTTAAGCCGCTGAGACTAAGTTTTGCAGCTAAGTACTTCATTCTTATAACGGCCTGCGTGCCGGAAACATAAGCCCGGCTTACCGCAGTTACACAGATTTAATGAGGTTTTATGACGACATCCCGCCCATTTATCATTTTTGACTTCGACAACTGTCTCGCTCCCGGTAATGCGGTGGGGGAAAACTTGCTCGCTCCTCTGTTTGACGAGCTGGAAAGACTGGAAAAGCATCATTTATCCGGTGAACAATTTTCCGCGATGAAATTCGATTTCTGGCGCAAGCCGCTGGATAAGATTGCTTCTGCCTATTCTTTTTCTGAGGAGGCTGAGCAGCGCAGTGTCGACTTCTTCAGGCAACTGGAATTAACGGGGTCAATGTCGGGATATGAAGATACGTTGTTCGTTAATGAGATGGGCGGCACAAAAATTCTGGTGACATCTGGCTTTGAAAAATTTCAGCGCTCTAAAATCAAAGGGTTGGGCGTGGAAGCGGCTTTCAGCGATATGTATTTCGACGACCCGGGTGAGCCTCCACGTAAAGGAAAAGGGCATTACTTTGCGCTAGCCTGCGATAAGTACGGGGTCGAGCCTCAAGATGTTTGGGTGATCGGAGACAATGCAGAGTCTGAAATCGCAGCAGGAAATGCTTTGGGGATGAAGACCGTACAGATTCTGCGTGCCGGTGTTGAGAGGCATGCTTCGGCAGACTATCACGTTACCGGTTTGCATGAGTTTGCAAAACTCGTCGGGGTGTAATTTCAAAGTAGCTGAACAGCTATTTTCTCTTTGCTTACAATAATCCTTGCGGCAAAAAGGGCAGGTGCCCGTTTCGATTTCTGATCGCCGGGTTAAACTGCACTGAAATAAGCCCCGGCAGCGGGAGTACTGTCGGGGCTTATTCTTTACAAATATGTCTTTTGTCGAAAGTAACTACTTACTCAATCGAAAACTCATCAAATAACGTCACTTCAGAATCCAAATCACTTGGGTCAAACACATAGCTTTTCACTGTGCCTGTGCTGGTATCAAGGACAGAGAATACCGACAGTACATTGCTGGCAACAAAAGGCAAATTCGGGTAGCTGTCATTTTCCATGCTCATAGGACTGAACTGCGTAGGGAAGCTCATTACACGCCCCTGTGGATCACCGTTAGGCGGATAATTCGTTTCTGACCAGCGCGGATTGGCTGAATAAACATCTTCCCAGAAATCAGCTGTAGCCGGACGCCGGTTGGCCGTGTAAGTGCCGGTGGTATCATCGTAATATGCACCGTAACTGTTACCCACATTAGAGCTTTCCAGGTAGTGCAGATCTTCCACCTGCGCGCGGTTCCACAAATGAGAATGGCCGATGTGTACCAGGTCTACGCCGTTTTCAATGAGCAGGGGTTCGATATCGTTCAGCCACACATCACCGGTAAGCGGATACTGGTAACGAATCTCCGTCGCGCTCTCCAGTGACGGCGCGATGGTGTCAGTCCATGTGGCCGGCTCAATGGGGAAGGTGTATTCAGCGACAGATTCACCACCACTGCCATTGTCCTGTACAACCTGCAGCACCGGCTGTGCAAGCACCGGAACGGTGTTGTCACCCAGGCCGAAAACGCCCTGGTGGGCCATTACCACCTTGTACTTGGCATTTTGAAATGCATCAGTCTGCATAACATCTGTCAGCCAGGCGTATTGCTCTGACTCAGCATCGAAACGCTCAAACAAAAACTCACCAAATCCCCACTGTGTCGGGTCGGTGTAGTTTTCTGCGTTTTCAACAAATTTGGTTTTGTTGTTCGGGGTAACACTCCACGAACGCCAGATCCGGGACACATTCATAGAAATCAGGAACACGTCACCAAACGATACCGCGAAGTATTCTTCGCCGCGGGGCCCATCATCCGGGAAGGAAAAGATATCCAGAAAGCTCATCTGGTTATGAGAGTGATCGGCAATCCACTGTGCTTTAACTGTTTCATCGTCAGACGGGTTAACGTCGGCTTTAACCTGTTCATAGGCGACTTCTGCAAACCATGCCGGTTGGGGATCACCAAAGCCGCCGTTCAGAGAATAACTTTCTTCATCTGGCGTATAACGGCCCATGACCTCATGGTTACCGATAGTACCGAACACCGGTGCATGCTGGAGAATTTCACCGCCATTGTAGGGAAAGCCCGGCATGTATTGCTGGTAGTGTCCCTGCAGGGCAGGAAAGAATGCCGGCGCATTGTCTTTGGCCTGATCGAACCATTCTGAAGCGCGGTCGGGTACATTCACAAAGTCACCGGCAAAGAAGACAGCGTCAGGCGTGCCAACGGTTTCCACTACCTTTTGATAGTTTGCGACAACGTTCTTTTTCGACTGCAAATCAGAGGTCAGCAGAATCATTAACGGCTGACCCGCAGCTGGTGTAGGGGCAAGGGTAAAGGTGTCACTGGTAAATGCAAAGCCGTCCTCGTCAGTACTGGACACCGAGTAATCTACCCGTTCTCCCTGCGTCAGTCCTGTTGCAGTGGCTTCATGGCGATAAACGTCACGATACGTCACTGTTTCGAAGGTCTGATTGTCGATAGCAGAGCCAGAGTCTTCCATCATGCGTTCCAGCTTCGTGGTGGTAACATCCGTGATGGTCTGGTCAGCATAGGTTAATGCATGTTCACTGCCTTCGAAATTGGTAAACCACACCACATTAACGCTGGAAGCAGTGGGTAATTGTAAAAACGGGTCTGTGAGCATTTTATGCTCAGGGTTCACGATAACCGGCACTTCTACTTCAACGGGCACTTCAACTTCAACCGTTTCATCGTCATCACAAGCGGTAAGAGTAAGCAGGAGCCCGAGGGTGCCCGCAACGCGTAACTTCCACAACATGGATACATTCCTTTTGAACGAATAGAGAGAAAAAATAAATGGAGTACTGCGCAAACCAGCGTTACAGGATTGAATGACGTTAGTGAGATATTTTTATTACAGTGGCGTGATTTGTTTGGAATTTTTTATTCTTTGAGTTGCGGGCTAAGAATAAATTGCTGAGTAAGAATAAAAAAGCCGGGCAATGCCCGGCTAACAGTTTCAGGGAAGAAACACGCAGTAAACTTAGAAGTTACCCCGCAGGCCGAGAGAGACGCGGCGACCGGAGAACTCATACATGGTCGGGAAGGCCGGGTCCATGGTGTAACCTTTGGTGGCTTCGTCAGTAATGTTGATGCCTTCCAGCGTCACTTTGAAGGTTTCGTTGATACGGTAGCCTAAAGACACATCGTACTGGCCGTAGGCATCGCGGTATACCGGATACATGTCACGCTCGATATATTCCACGTACTTGTCTTTGTAGTTGTAAGACACGCGGGCATCAAATACGTCGTCTTCATAGTAGAACGTCACGTTATAGGTTTCGTCAGCCAGTCCTTCCGGCGGCGTAGGAATACCTAAATCAGAAGCGCCTGTTAAAGAGTTATCCAGCGTTGTGTAGTTGGCATTCACACCAAACCCGTCGAGCACGTCATGGAAACGGGCGAAAGGCACCTGAACGATAAATTCCAGGCCACTGACATCATAGGAACCTTCAGCGTTAACTTTCTGGTAAACGTCGAAGTCGTAAACACCGTCAATAGTGCCGTTGTCGTTGTACTTGGTCACACCTGTTACCACGCCGGTGAGTGATTCACGCACAACGCCTTCGATTTCTTTTTCAAAGTAAGATACGGCCAGCAAACCACCTTCTTCCAGATAATATTCCAGTCCCACTTCCCACTGGTCAGCATAGGTAGGTTTCAGATCCGGGTTACCGTCGCGGTATTTAAACTCATTTAAGCTCACGGTACGTTTGTAAGCGATGTCAGTCAGTGCCGGGCGGATGAAGGTTTCTGACGCAGCAGCACGGAACAATAACTCGTCGGTAATATCCAGCGTGAAGTTCACACTTGGCAGGGTTTCTTTGTAATTACCGGATTTGGAGACTGGCGCAGAGGTATAGCCGGTTGAGCCATCGTCATTCTGTACCTGGTGGTAACCTGATGAATTTACGTCAGTATCAATATAACGCAAACCCGTGTTCAGTGAAGCCGGCATGTTGCCAATATCAAACTCGAAGTCCGCCATCACGTACAACGCCGTTGCCTTCTCTTCTACTTCGTAGAATTGATCCGGTTCAAAATCCACTGCAAAGCCGTCGTAGCGCATTTCGCTGCGGGCGTAGGCATTTGAAATTTGTGCCCAGTCTGATTTTGAGGCCACTTCCGGTAAATACTCACCGCCCGACACTAAGTCAGAAATGGTGGTTAAGTCGCTGTCAGCCAGTGTGCGGGTGCCTACCCATGACGAGTCCCCCTCAGCCGGTCCGGTTACGCGGTTAGTACCGTAATCACGGGTTTTCGATTTATCCGTATAGCGTCCGCCAAACTGCACTTTTGCCAGCGCAGGGAAGAAACTTAAATCCATATTACGGGTGAAATCCAGCTGGGCGGCGTACTTGTCGTCTGAAATGCCCTCAAGATTCACTTCGTAGTAATCGAAGGTGTACGCTTCCGGCGAGTTGTACATATCGAAGGATTCAGGATTATCGCTGGCAATGGTTTCACCGCCTGTGCTGGTGTAACGGGTACGGGTAGGGCGATAAGCCGTATGCTTCAGGTTGGTGGATTCCTCGGTCTTCTCAGCACCGCTGTAACCCACAACGCCGTAAACATCCCAATCACCAAACTGCCAGTCCATAGTCAGGCTGTATTGCTGATAATCCGTAGTACGGCTGTACTCTTTACTCAAAAATTCGTGCTGTGTGGCAGCATAATCTACATCAGTCAGCACCGTCATTCCGTAATCTGCTAATGTCGTGCTGTCGTAAGCATTGATACGCTCTAACGAACTGATACTTGAGGCGGAATACGCTGCCGCATCATATTCGTCTTCGTGGTTATCGAAGGTGCTCCACATGCTGTCGAAGGTTAAGCTGAAATCCCGTGAAGGCTTATACTGAACAGATGCCGTGGCGCCCCATTTTTCCTGCTCGCTCAGGTAAGAGCGGTCACCCACTTTATCAATAAATACAACGCGGCTGGTTTCGTCACTGTCGAAGCGGTCGTCAATCGTGATGCCGGTATCGCGGGCCAGTACATCAGCAGCCTGGTCTGATTGCCACTGTGATGAGCCTGATTTTTCTAAAAAGCGCGAAAGCGGACGGAAATTAATGCCTGAGTTGCTGTCTGTGCGGTTGGTACGTTCTGAATAGGCAAACGACACTAACGCGCCCCAGTCGCCCATGGTGTCGCTGGCCAGGAATGAGAATTTAGGATCTGTTTCTTCCGAAATATCGTTGTAGGCGCCTTCAACGGACGCAACAATCTGGCGGCCGTCATAGTCAAACGGGCGGGCTGTACTGATAGCGACTGAACCGGCAATACCACCTTCTTCATCTGCAGCCGTCGGCGATTTCTTAACGGTAACACTTTGAATAATTTCAGAAGCAAAACTGTCGAATTCAACATCACGGCCGCCGCTGCCTGACGCAGTAGCAAGGTTGTTAATAGACACAAAAGTAAATTCAGTCGGCAGGCTGCGTACATTAACGCGCTGGCCCAGACCCTTGTTTCGCTCAATGGTAACACCGGGCATACGTTGTAGTGCTTCAGCCAGGTTTTGCTCGGGGAAGTCAGCAATATCCGAAGCCACAATCGAGTCAGAAAAGCCAACCGTGGTACGTTTGATATCAATCGCCTTTTCAAGGCTCTTCACGTAGCTGCCTGTAACCTCGATTTTCTCAACACTATCGTCCTTTTCCTGCGGGGCTTCCTGCGCAACAACGGTGCCGGTGATCAGGGTGCTCAGTGCCAGAGCAAGTGGCGACAACGGGAATAAGCGGTTTTTCATGAGTGTGTTTTCCTGTAAATGTCTTTGCGACTAATTTTTGAAATTCGCCAACCATGACGACAGGAAAAACGCCTCGGGGACGAATTTTATGGTGAAGTTTTTATGTCAGTTTAAAGACAAGGGATTCATAAATATGTCATTGAAATGTCATATAAAAAACTGTCCCCGATCACGTAATATGCCCGTCTTTAACGTGACCCGTTTTATCTGAACTTTACTGAGAACCGAGTAACTATGGCACTGGCCAAAACCACTGACAGCACTGAACCTGCGCATCTGCAGGCTGCGAATATGAACATGCCTGAGCATTGTGCAAAGCAGAATCGTGTTCTGCTGCAATGCCTGATGGCAAATCAGGACGCTGTGAAAAACTATCTGATAAAAGCGGTAGGGCAACGTGCTGACGCAGAAGATCTGTTTCAGAAATTACTGGTGAAGGCTATGAATACAAGCTTTCATGAACATCTGGATAATCCGCTGGCCTATGGCTATCGCATGGCGCAGCATCTGGTTATCGATCATCACCGGGAGCAACAACGTGCTCCGGCAGAGCTTGAGCATGAGCCGCAATGCGAAGCAGTGTCACTGGAAACCATGCTGGATAATCAGCAGCGTGTAGCGTTATACAAGCAGGTATTAAGTGAAATGTCGCCGCTGCGCCGGGATATTTTTATCCGTCGCAGACTGCATAATGAAAGCAGACAAGATATCGCAACCACCCTGGGACTCAATGAAGAAACGGTGAAGAAACACATTACCCGTGCAATGGATGCATTGAAAATTGCCATAGAGGCGCGTTTTTCTGATAAGCCCCGTCCCCGTTCCGGCATTTGAGTCGTCGTTACAGTACGACAGCAGGTTAAATTACTATGACAGAAATAAATAAAAACCATGACGCCGGAAACGATGAGATTAAACAGGCTATCTGGGACGATCCCGCCTTACTGGAGGCGCTGGCTGAACATGAGTCTCACACGACGTCGCGCAATGCATCAAGATGGGCGTGGTTGGGCGGAATGGCAGCATGCTTTTGTGCGGGCGTTATTGGCTGGTACGTTATTCAGGAACAATCATTCCCTGATGAGATGCCGGTGAAAGTGGCTTATGCGTCACCGCAGACATTCAGCAGCGTTGATGCACAAGATGTAAAACTGTCTGACGGCTCTGAAGTGGCCATGAACCGCGGGGCCAGCTTGCACTTTTCGGAGTCGGCCAGAAACCGGCAGGCAAAGTTAACCAAAGGTGAAGCGTACTTTGAAGTAGCCAGAGACGAAGCCAGACCATTTACTATAGAAACAGGTAACGCCAATATTCAGGTGTTAGGTACGGCGTTTAATGTGGATAAATCACTCTCGCAAACTCAAATTGACGTTTTTCACGGTAAAGTCGCTGTGTCTATGCCCGACGGCAGTGACCGTGTGGAACTGATTAAAGGACAGCGTGCCAGTGTGACGGCCCGGGGCATTACCGTGTCAGCCTTTACGGCAACAGAACCTGACTGGCAGGCAGGCTGGATTGATCTGAACAATGTGTCGTTAAATGATGCGCTTTATCAACTGAACCGCTATAGCAACAAACCCGTTGTTTTGCAGCACGTTGATGATAATGCCGCACATATCAGTGGCCGCTTTAAAGCCGCTGACATTGCCGGTTCCGCCAGGTTGTTAGCACAAATGAACGGTCTGGCGATGCATGAATACGAGGACAGTATTGTGCTGGCGAAGCAGGAAAACGGCAAATAGCCGCAATTTAGCGTATTCAGTGCGGTTGATGGCAGCAGCTCCGGCTGTTGTCATAAATCTTTCATTTAATCACTTCACACTGTTTTGGATTAATAAGCTAAGCATTAAGAGTGATTCGGATTCATGTGGGTAAGGGCAGGACTGACAGCAATATCGATGGCCTTGCTGCCCCGTTTATTGTTTGCCGCCGGTTCCGTTACTGAATTTCCCGCTCCGTCACCAACCATCACTAGCCCGGTCAGTCTGCCAGCCAGACTTACCGCACTGTCTGAGCAGTTTTCTGTTCCTGTCATTTACTCTGCTCATACCGTAAGTAACAGCGCTTTCAATGCGCTTTCAGACAGCGAGTTTCAGCGCTGTTACGACACGTCGCAGCCTTTACAGATACAGCTTTCTGCCTGCCTGCATCCGCTGGGCCTCGTATGGCAACATACTGAGTCAGGCATCATCATCAAGCCCGCTGAGACACCTGCAAACCGCAATGCGCAGTCAGGTGAAGACAGTATTGCCCTGGAAGAGGTGATGGTGACCGGGCACATGTCGACGACCTCGCCTGAGGCTTACAATCAGCATTATGACAATGCCACCCGGTATGCCAGACAAATCAAGTCTGAGGCGGTAGGCGAGAAGGCGGTACTGGTCGGGGCTATGCTAAACCGCCTGCCAGCAGGAAATTTAGCCGAGGCGCTGCAGGCCTTGCCCGGACTGAGTATCACCCGTGATCGCGGTGAAGCACTTAACATCAATGCGATGGGCTTAAGTGCGGAATATCAGATGACACTGCTTAACGGGCACCGTCTGGCGAATACAGAAAATATCCGCAATTCCAACCAATACGGTCAGCAATATCGTTTTGATACGTTGAGCGCCGGATTATTTAATCAGGTGACCATGTTTAAAACTGCCGCTACCGCTCAGCCCGCCGGTGCGGCTGGTGCAACGGTGGATTTATTGAGTGATGATCCCCTGGCTTATGAATTCAACAGTGCGCAGGTCCGCCTTACCGCGGCATCACCGGAGGCCGGTATTAATTATCAGCCTGGCTTTGCCGCAATCGGTAACCTGCGTAACCACAGCGGCACGCTGGGTGCGGTATTCCGGATGAATTACGAGAACCGTTTGCAGCGCCAGTATCAATTTGAAACCTGGCACTGGGGCGAAAACGGTGGCGCACCGGAACAGTTTCAGTGGCAGGGGCTGGCAGACAATACATTGGTCCCCACAGACGGCCTGGCACTGACTATCGAAAACGAAGACCGTACCCGGGCAACTTACTACGCTAACGTGGTCTGGCAGCCTGTGGACGCATTGCGTACATCACTTTTATGGCTGCGCTCCGATACCGGTTTTTCTTTCGATGAACACCGGCTGTCGGTGAGCCCGGTGAATGAGCAGGCAACTGCCGTGACAGGACAGAACAACAGCATTTCTGCTCTTCATTTCGGTCGCGCAAAGATGAAATCTACCCGCGAGGAGTCAACACTCGACTATGCCACAGATACCTTTCAGGCGTCGGCAGAATGGAAAAGTGACAGGCTGCCCCTTACCGTTACGCCATTTTACAGCCGGAGCAGAGCGGACAGTGTGACCCGGGACCCCATTTCACGGGTGCATGTGGCAATGCAACCTGCCGGGGTGGATGTGGACGTGTCAGATCATCAACTCAATCAATTTGTTGTTGATGGAAATACCGGCCTTGTCAGCAGCTATTCCCATATCACTCAAATGAGTAAGCGGCGGATCAGTGTTGAGAATTCTGCGACAGAGTGGGGCGGCGACGTAGCGTTTACGCCGCCGGGTGAGGGCCCTTTGTCAAATATAGAAGCCGGGTGGCTGCATGCCACACAGGCACATCATTACACACGCCGGGACATTCAGTTAAGTGAGTCCGCGCTGGCAGCATTGCCGGATTTAGATGGCAGATGGCTGATGCCACTCCCCAACGGATTTGAAGCGGACTTTTTTACTTACGGGCAGGCCGGGTGGCTGATCCCAAAAAGCGATTTATTTCAGTTGTACGATATCGCGTTGTCTTTTCCTGCTGATGGTCAGGCATCAGTGAATGATTTGCTGAACAGCTATGCCGTTACGTTTAACGCCATGGAAGTGTATGTATCGGCTGTCTGGCAGCCGTTCGGGGCCAAAAATAACGGGCCGGATCTCATGATTGAAAGCGGCATGCGTTACACGCACACTGAAAGTGAGACGACCGGGTCCGGGTTCAACAGCGGGGGAAGTGTTATCGCACAGCATTTTGCCCGTACCGACAGCGCCTGGTTGCCCTCTGTTGCCGTGAAGTGGCAATTTACGCCTTTCTGGCAATGGCGTGCAGGATACACCCGCTCACTCAACAGACCGAACTATTCAGATTTAAACCCGAAAATCCATGTAAACTCAGGCGGGCTGCCTTATGCCGAAGCAGGAAACCCTCTGCTTAAACCTGTTATGGCTGATACGTTAACCACATCTGTGAACGTAAACAGTGAAAGCATCGATGCTGAGTTACTGGCATTCTCCCACCACCTCACTGATTACATATCGGAGCAAGCGCTTACTCTTGATTACCGGGGCACAGAATATGAAACTCTGCAGCGAACCAATAACAGTGAAGGGCGGATAACCGGTGTACAGGCGGGGGCTGAAATTGCTTTCGGACAACCGGGCATTCAGCATCTCCGTCACCGTTTGTCTGCCACGATAACCCGTGTCACCAAAGCGCAAATATCATCACAATCTGAGGGAGATCCCACCGCGCACTGGCGTGCAGAAGGTGTCTCTGACTGGACGGGGAACATACGACTGTTATCCGGCTGGCAAGCCTGGCAGGCTGCAATCAACATTAACTACCGCAGCCGCTTCGCCGAGCAGCGGGATTTAACCAATAATGCAGATGTTTATGTGGAAGATTATACCGGCGTGGATCTCAGTCTGAACTGGTTATTTTCTGCAAATGCGACATTGCGTATGGACATTTACAATGCCACCAACGAAACGGTAAAGCGGACTGTTGATACCGGAGAGGCATCGGCGTTGATGAAGATCGGAGAATCAGGCCGCAGGTTCGTGGTGAGCCTGGGCCTGATGTTTTAGGCGTGATGTTTCTGATTACCGGCCGTACTGCTTGTCGAGAATATCTGTTAATTCGCGCAGATCGTTAACCACATAATCGGGCTTCTGAGCCAGAGGATACATGGCTTTACCCGGACGGGTTACAAAGGCGGCCTGCATACCTGCAGCTTTCGCTCCGGCAATATCCCATCCGTGAGCCGCTACCATCAGGGTATCTTCCGGTTTAACACCCAGTTGCTTCAGTGCCCAGGCATAGGCGCGGAGGTCAGGCTTGTAAATCTGAATATCTTCAATGCTGTAACGGGCATCAAAAAAGTCTGTCAGGCCGGCATTTTCAAACTGGGTTTTCACACCGTAGTTGGACGAGTTGGTTAAACTGACAATCTTATAGCCCCGTGCTTTTAAATCCGTCAGCCCTGATTTTACGTCCGGGTGCGGCGGCAAACTGAGCAGTGGCGTCACAATGCTTGTTTTGGCTTCTCCTTCCGTGATGTCTATGCCATTGGTTTCTGCTACCATCATTAATGCTGCTACGCCAATTTTCCCAAAGTCCTGATATTCCCCTGACACGGTTGATACCAGTGAGTGGTGCAACATGGTTGAGAACCACAGGGGAAGCAATGATTGCTGACCATTGAGGGCTTCGCCTACTGATTCACGCATTGCTTCCATATCCAGAAGGGTTTCGTTAACGTCAAAAATGATCACTTTGGGTTGTGATGGCATGGTGTCAGCCTCCGCATTGTTCATAACCGTTACCAGTAAGGTGACGGCAATAAAAAGAATATGTCTCAATGTAAGTTGTTCCTACGATGGTGGTGTACATAATGATTTTATTGTTTTAATTTCTTAAAAGAAGCCCTGTAAATCGAAACCTGTGTTTAAGATATTTAAAGTATGTATAGCCTGAATGAACTTGAAACCTTCATCGCCATTGTGGAAAACAAGGGGATTCACGCTGCTGCGTCTGTACAGCAAGTGTCACCTGCCACGGTGAGCCTGCGGTTAAGTAAACTTGAAAAGGCACTGTCCACGGTGCTGGTCTTTCGGGACAGCAGAAAGTTTGGTTTGTCGCCGGCAGGTGAGGTGTTTTACCAACGGGTGGGAGACATTCTGGAAGCATTGCGGGATGCGGAATATCAGATTGGTGCCAGGGGCTCGTCTGTCAGTGGCATTCTGCGGGTTACCATGCCGCCCTGGGTATTTTCAAAATTTGTGATGCCAAAACTTATGGAATTTGAGCAGTCGTATCCGGATCTTAAGCTGGATTTTCTGATCAACGACCAGTTCGTCAATGTGGTTGAAGATAAGCAGGATGTTGCCATCAGGGTAGGCAAACTGGCTGACTCGGGCTTATTAGCGAGGAAACTGGCAAATAATTCCCGTTTGTTGTGCGCTGCACCTGAATATCTGGCCCGGGCCGGCCATCCCCGCAGTATTGATGATTTGGCAGCGCATCGCTGGGTCGTACTTCCCTGGCAGCGCCAGTTGAAAATACAGGAAGGCGAACACAGCCGGACGCTGAATGTGAACGCGCGGTTTACTGTGTCGAACTCCGACAACATGACGCAGGCTGTGCTGGCCGGCCACGGTTTGGGGATCAAGTCATATATCGCGGTTAAAGATGAATTAGCCCGCGGGCAGCTGGTGGAAGTATTACCGGAAGCACTGGCAGATAACGACGCGCCGGTATGGTTTCTCAAGCCGCAGAACAGCTTAACCACACGCAAAACCGAAGCCTTTTATGATTTTATGAAAGGGCTGTTTGCCTGATAGCGCAGCCTTTTCAACAACTTTGGGTATATACTGTTACCGGATATACAAAACAGCGGATTGTCTGATGACAAAACAACAATATGATTATCTGATCGTCGGTGCGGGCCTGTTCGGTGCCGTGTTTGCCAGAGAAGCGCGCATTGCCGGAAAGTCCGTTCTGATCATTGATAAGCGTGATCATAAAGGCGGTAATATTTATTGTGAAAACGTGGCAGGCATCAATGTGCACAAGTACGGCGCACATATCTTTCACACCAGTAATCAGCGGGTATGGGATTATGTGAATCAGTTTGTCAGTTTCAACCGCTATGTAAATTCTCCTGTCGCCAATTACCGAAACAAGCTTTATAACCTGCCATTTAATATGAATACCTTTTACCAGTTGTGGGGGGTCACTACCCCTGCAGAGGCAAAGGCAAAAATTGAAGAGCAACGTGCCCCTTACCGTCAAACTGAGCCCCAAAATCTGGAAGAGCAGGCGTTATATCTCGGTGGCAAAGATTTGTACGAAACACTCATTAAAGGCTATACGGAAAAGCAATGGGGGCGACCGGCGACGCAGATCCCGTCCTTTATCATTAAACGTTTGCCATTCCGGTTTACTTTCGACAATAACTACTTTGACGATCTTTATCAGGGGATCCCTCACGGCGGCTACAACGCGCTGATTGACGGGCTGCTCGAAGGCATAGAAGTGAGAACCGGTGTGAACTTCTTTGAAAATCGTGAGGCGTGGGAAGCGCTGGCCGGTAAAGTGCTCTACACCGGTAAAATTGATGAGTTCTTTGGTAAGTGCTTAGGGGAGCTGGAATACCGCAGCCTGCATTTTGAAACCGAAGTACTGGACTGCGAGAATTATCAGGGTAACGCGGTAATAAACTACACCGAAGCAGAAGTGCCCTGGACGCGCATTATTGAGCACAAACATTTTGAATTCGGTAAACAGGAAAAAACCGTGATAACGCGGGAGTTTCCTCATGAATTCAGCAAAGATAACGAACCTTATTACCCCATCAACGATGCCAGAAATAACGCCATGCTGGCAGAATACAAAGTGCTGGCGGCAAAGCCTGAAAATGCAGCTAAGTACCTCTTCGGCGGGCGGCTGGCAGACTACAGATACTACGATATGGATGATACCGTAGAAGCCGCGCTGGCACTGACTGACCAAGTGTTCGGCGGGTAGAAAATAGTTGCCGCAAAAGGCGTAACTCCCCCCCGAGCCGAAAACAAAAAAAGCGGGCCCGGGGCCCGCAGTAACAGAGGAATGAAACTATTGTTCAATCCGTGATGAATAATGCACTTAATGCTAGTGGAAGAAGTACCACATAATGCTGTGCTCCGAGCCCATGCTCCACAGAGCAACGGCCACTATCATTAAGGCTTCCAGCACCAGCACACCCATGCAGAGCGTCGACGTGGAAAGGATGAAGCCTTCTTTATGGCTGATACCCAGGAAGCTTGGCGTACCCGCATAAAGCAGATAAGCCGTGTACACCAGGCCCGCCGCCACTGCTGTTACGCAAAGCCAGAACACAGGGTAAATAGCAAATACGCCGCTCATGAATAACGGGGTTGCTGTGTAGCCGGCAAATACGATGCATTCTGCCCGTGACGGGCGTTCAGGGAATCGTCTTGCCATCCAGTGAATAATAGTGCCAACCGCAGCTACGGCTAATAAAATTAATGCATAGAATGCGGCGCCCAGCACCAGTCCGCTGGCGACAGAAACCTGAAAGACTTCCTCACCGCCAAAAGTCCAGCCAAACTGTGTGGTGCCGATGAAGGAACAAACCACGGGGATAAGCGCGTACCAAAGTACATGGTGGGTATATAAATGGCTGACCGTTTCATGTTCTTCATTAATGGAACGCCATTCTTTATCGGGATGATGGATCAGTCCCCATATGTGATTGCTCATAGTCAACACTCCTGCTGGTCAAAGAACGTACACTCTTAGTATTAACATAAAATAAACATATGGCTATAGTTTTTAACATTTTATCGGAGAAGGTTTTTGTTCGCTTTGGTTATAAAGAAGGCTGACGGGCGGCGTTTTCAGAACAAAAGTGATAAAAAAAGCCGTATCACCTTACGCTGATACGGCCTTCTGACATTTATTTAATGCTAAATAAGGATGTCAGTCCTCTACGAAGCCTTCATTCGCATGCACTGTCAGCGGGTGATAACCGGGTTTGGCTTCTTCAAATGCCTTTTTCGCAAACGCTTTCCCTTCCGGTGTTTGCGACAGCGCCCGGTAGAGCGGTTTCACCAGCTTATTCCGGCCTATTTCAACCAGGTAATCATGCAAACGGGGCCAGGCCGGCTTATATTCATTCTGTACGGCAATCATCAGCCAGCTGTGCGCAATTTCGTTGTTGTGGCTGTTAGTAAGATCAAAGGCAGAATCCAGATCTTTTAACTGCGCAGCAGACAGTGAAGAAGGCATGTTATTCAGGAAATACAGCCATTCGTGGGTTGTCCAGTTTACTGTTTTGATGTCTGCAGCAGGCTTATCGCCATTTAACCAGGCAGTGCGCTGACTGTCCACCTTATCGAAGGCATCAGACGCCGGTACAGGTGCACCATCAGGAATGCCCGGCTTCAACACCCATTCTTCAATACGTTGCTTGTCGAGCCTGTCCGGATATTGTTTCAGCAGCGTGTCTTCCAGATACGCCATGAAGGTGTCGGTGGTGATACTTTGGAAAGCAAAATGCTTAAAGTATTGCATCAGGAAAGCGTCGAAGTTGTCGCGCCCTACCTTTTGCTCCAGTTCACGGAGAAACAGCGCACCTTTTTCGTAAGGGATATCTGAAAATACATCGTCAGGGTTGCGTCCGCGTAAATCTACGGCAAGTATTTCATCATTGGCCGGCAGCGCAGCGATATCTGCTTCAAGGCTCTGATAGCCCAGTACCGCTTCCATGTTAAAGCGGTCTGTGCCGTACAACATTTCCATAATGCGGTAAGTCAGATAGGTGGTAAAACCTTCATTCAGCCACAAATCCCGCCAGGTAGCGTTGGTCACAGTATTACCCGACCAGCTGTGCGCCAGCTCATGGGCAATCAGGGAAACCAGACTTTTGTCGCCGGCAATCACCGTAGGGGTGATGAATGACAGACGGGGGTTTTCCATACCACCAAAAGGAAAGGAGGGTGGCAGGATCAGCAGGTCATAACGGTCCCAGCTGTAGGGGCCGTAGGTTTTTTCTGTCAGCTCCAGCATGCTTTCCGTGTCTTCAAACTCGGCGGCGGCTGCATCGAGAATTTCAGGCTCGGCGTACACGCCGGTACGTTCACCCATAGGTTTGAACTCAAGGTGGCCTATGGCCAGGGCAATCAGGTAAGAAGGTACAGGCTGAGGCATGGTGAAGCTGTAATCGCCGTCACGGGGCGTATCAGGGTCATTCGACGCGCTCATGACTGCCAGTAAATCTGCCGGAGTATGAATACGGGCGTCGTAAGTGACTCTGACCTGAGGTGAATCCTGAAGTGGAATGAAACTACGCGCATGAATGGCCTGAGCCTGGGTAAACAGGAACGGATGTTCTTTACCCTGAGTCTGTGCCGGAGTAAGCCACTGCACGCCGGATGCATCCGGTGAAGTCACATAGTCGATGGTGACAGCACTGGCCGATTCAGGTAAGGCTATCGACAGGGGAGAGCCCAGATTTTCGTCCTCTTCACCCAGGGTAAACTCAACGGCTTTACCATTTGCGGTTACCTGTTTGATATCCAGTGCGCGGGTATCAACGATTAACGTGTCCGCATCCGGTTGAATACGGTCGAAGTCCAGCGTCACTGTACCGGTAAGCTCACGGTTGTCGAAGTCTGCGGTTAAATCCAGATCCAAATGTGTTACCCGCACTGCGTCAGGGTTGGAAAATGAATGATAATCCGTACCTGATGCCATCGTGGATTTCTGCTCAGTATGTTGTGCACTGGCTGGTTTTGATTCTGTCGTTGTCGTGTTGTCTGCCGGCTGGGAGCAAGCAAATAACAGCGGTGCTGATGCCAGCACCCATGAGAGTTTATTCATTGCTTTCCTTTACTCTTCAAATTAGTCTTGTGACTGCAAAAAGACGTTGTCTGATGCAGTGTTGTGATCACAATAACAGGCAGTGGTCGTATGGAAAACCTAAACGCCGTAAACCGTGTAAAGCAGTCGTTCAAACACTGATACAGGGAATACGCGCAAATGCCGTGAACCGTGCGGTATTTAATCTCATTTATGCAGGGAGAAGTAATGAAGAAAGTTCTGGTTATTTTATTGCTGGTTATTGTGGTGATTGCCGGCGGTGTGGTTTATCTGGCCAGTGGGGCCAATGACTTTATCCGCGAACAAATTGAAACACAGGGCACAAAATATCTGGCTACGCCGGTTACCGTGTCAGCTGTGGATTTGTCTTTCAGTGACGGACGCCTGACTATCACTGACATTGATGTAGAAAATCCTGACGGATTCAGTGAAGAAGATGCATTCAGCCTTGACGGTGTGACATTAGATCTCGCCGGTGCTACCGAAGAGCCTTACCGCATCCAGGAAGTGACTGTAGACGGTCCGGAAATCCTGTACGAAGTAGATGCATCAGGTCAGGGCAACCTGATGGTTATCAAAGAGAATTTGATGGCTAACTTGCCTCAGGGCGACAGCCAGCCTGCAGAGCCATCCTCCGCTCCGGCGCCAAAACTGATTGTGGATGCGGTAACGGTGAGTAACGCGAAGCTGAAACTGAATTTTGAAAACCTTGAAACCGGTGATTTCAAAATTGATAAGAAAGCGTATGAAGTCACTCTGCCAACGTTCAGTGCCGGTGCCATTGGTCAGCCTGACGGTTTACCTGCTGATCAGGTCGGTGCGGCTATCGTAAATCAGATGCTGGATAACGCCATCAAGCAGGCAAAAGCCGAAGCGAAAAAAGTGCTGGCAGAAAAAGCCAAAGAGAAAGTGCAGGAAAAAATCGATGAAGAAAAAGAGAAGTTAATGGAGAAAGGCAAAGACAAGCTGAAAGATCTGTTTAACTAATCATCGCTGAATATCATCGCAAATACCGGCGGTACGACTTTACTTTACGGGTCGTCAGCCGGTATTTTTGTTTTTCTGGCTGTACAAAAAAGGAAAAACAATCAATGAGTATGGCGGATGTCTCTACCCATACCGCAGCGGAAGATGCGCGTAATGATGATATTCTCATTTATGTAAACGGTGACATTGTTCACCGCGACGAAGCCAAAGTGTCGGTATACGACAGTGGCTTTATGTTAGGTGACGGCATCTGGGAAGGCTTGCGGTTATACGACGGCAAATGGGCTTTTCTGGATGAGCATATGGACCGGCTTTTTGAAGCTGCAAAAGTGGTCGATATGGATTTAGGCATGACCAGGGCGCAGGTTACAGAGGCGCTGGAAGCCACCCGTAAAGCCAACAACATGCATACCGATGTACATGCACGGCTGATGTTCACCCGGGGCAAAAAGAAAAAGCCGTTTCAGCATCCGGCGCTTTCTGTGCACGGTCCTACGCTGGTTATTATATGTGAGCACTCCAAAGCGTCCATTGCGCGGCCTATCAAGCTGGCTACTGTGCCGCATATGCGTGGCCTGCCTATGACGCAGGATCCCAAACTCAACTCGCATTCCAAGCTCAATTGCATACTGGCCTGTATTGCCGCAGAAAAGGCCGGTGCCGATGAAGCACTGATGCTGGATGTAAACGGGTTTGTAAACACCACCAACGCCTGTAATTTCTTTATTGTACGAAAAGGCGAGGTCTGGACCTCAACAGGTGATTACTGCATGAACGGTATCACCCGGCAGAAAGTGATAGACGTGTGTGAGCGGATTGGCCTGAAGGTGCATCAGCGCAATTATTCGCTGGTTGAAACCTATGGTGCTGACGAGGCCTTCCTTACCGGCACGTTTGGTGCGCAGACGCCGGTATCCCACATTGATGGCAGAGCAATTGGCGACGTGCACCCGGGACCGGTCACGCAGCAGATAAGAGAGGCATATTATCAACTGGTTAAGGAGTCTCACTGATGCGTATTGCTATGTGGTCCGGCCCCAGAAACTTATCGACAGCAATGATGTATGCGTTTTCCGCCCGCAGTGACTGCGCGGTAATTGACGAGCCCTTTTACGCGGCGTATCTGAAGGAAAGCGGGGAAGTGCACCCGATGCAGGAAGCGATACTGGCATCGCAACCACAGCGTGCTTCTGAGGTTATTGCGCAATGCCTGGGTCCGATCCCTGACGGTAAAGATATTTTCTATCAGAAGCACATGTCACATCACATGTTACCCGCATTTCCGCTGGCCTGGACAGACGATGTGATTAACGTGTTTCTGTTGCGTCATCCGGCCAGGGTGATTGCCAGTTACAATGAAAAGCGGGAGAAACCGGTACTGGATGATATCGGCATCCGTCAGCAAGCTGAGTTATTTAACCGCCAGATGACGCTGAACGGCGAGCCGCCGGTGGTAATTGACAGTGACGATTTGCTGACCAACCCCGCAACGGGGCTGCAGGCGCTGTGTGAAGCCATTGGTATACCTTACGATGCGGGCATGCTCAGCTGGCCGGCTGGTGGCAACAAAGCTGACGGCGTCTGGGCAGAGCACTGGTACAATGCGGTGTGGGCAAGTACCGGGCTTAAAGCCACGGCACGGAAACCCGTGCCGGTACTTTCAGAGGCATTACAGGAAGTTTGTGAGCAAGCACTTCCTTACTACTACCAACTTGAGAAATATAAGCTGACGTTTTAGTTTTCCTGCTCTGACTGTTGCGGCTCCGGCGTGTCTGTATCCGGCACGCTTATCCCCAATTTTTGCTCTGCCAGACGGATGAGCTTCTCATCCGGTGGCGGTGGCGTGATGTCGGTGCCTTTTCGCAATGCCTTCACAACTTTCTTTAAGACTTCCACCCGTGCATACCATTTGTGTTCTGCCTGTATCAGATGCCAGGGAGCCGGGCGGGTATCCGTCTCATCAAACATGTCTTCGGTAGCTGATGCGTAATCAGACCACTTACTGCGGTTGCGGATATCTTCTTCTGTAAGCTTCCAGCGTTTGTAGGGATTGTGCAGCCGCTCTTCGAACCGGCGTAGCTGCTCGTCGGGCGAGATGTGTAAAAACAGCTTAATGATGCGGACGCCATCATCAGACAACATCCGTTCAAACTCATTGATTTCCCGGTAGGCACGTTGCCAGGCATCATCCGGTGTCAGTTGTTCCACTCTTTCCACCAGTACCCGGCCATACCAGGAACGGTCGAAAATGGCGATACGGCCGGGCTTGGGTAACCTTGTCTGAAACCGGTATAAATAGTGCCTTCCCTGTTCTTCAGCGGTGGGCGCTGCAATGGGGTGCACGGCAAACCCTCTGGGGTCCAGATGGCCGGTCAGACGCCTGATGGCGCCGCCTTTACCGGATGCATCCCAGCCCTCGAAAACCACAATTGCCCGTTTTTTCTGGTGATAAATGGCCTGCTGAACATGCAGCAGTTTTTTCTGCCACTTTTTCAGTTCTTCCCGGTAGTGCTGCTTTGAACCAATCAGTGGCGCATCTTCACCGTGAGGTAAACGCAGGGTTCTGTGTCTTAATTCAATCTCAGAGACGGTTTTATTCATAAATGGTATTGGCTTAGTACAGAATGACCATTGCATTAATCCTACCCTGCGTTAGCATGTTGAACAAATTATGGACAGGGAGGCTGTAATGAACGCGCAAACTACACCGGCTAAGTCTGTGAAGGACATATTGTCGGCCTATTCAATCCCGGCTGAGTTGAAAAGCAAAGTCTGGTCAGATGTATATTTCGAAAAAGACGGTGAAAAGTACTATTTCGTCGACCTTGTGATGGAAGGCGGCGGCATGCTCGGGCTTGGTCTCGTGGGTTATACCTACGTGCTTGAACAGTGCAATATCCGTTTTCGTAAAATAGCCGGCACGTCTGCCGGTGCAATCAATGCGATAGGGCTGAGTGCAGCCGGTACACCGGATCAGCCTAAAACCATGGCGATTGCAGATGTGCTGGATGAAGTGGCATTTTTCAGTTTTGTCGACGGACCTAAAGCCGTCAGGGATGTGGTGCAGAATCCCGGTGGCGGTAACATGTTCAGCAAAGGCTGGCGATGGATGAAGGGTGTGATTTCCGGTTACAAACGATTGAAAGCAAAGCGGGGGTTAAACCCCGGTCAAACCTTTTACGACTGGATGGAACGAAAAGTGTTGAAGCCCTTCGGTGCGGCACATCTCACCGGTCTGGCATCAAAATGGACGCTGCCGGAAACGGTTACCCTGAACCATCCGCCACGGTTCACATATGATAAATCCGCCCCGTTCGGCGGACTGGCAGTAAAAGCCAGTTGTATGGCCGTGGGTGTTGAGGTGACCTTTCCTAAAGACGCCGATTTATTCTACCGCCCGGAAAACGATGCGCCCGTTGCAGATTTTGCCCGTGCCAGCATGTCTATTCCCATCTTTTTTGATCCCTTCACGCTGACTGACATCCCCCCTTACAGTGATGTGAAAGACCGGCTTCAACGGGATTTTTCGGTGACGCTGAAAGACCCTCAGAAGTATGGCGAGTCGGTGTCCTTCGTTGACGGCGGCCTGTTATCAAATTTTCCCTTTGACGAATTTCACGCGAAACCCAGCAAAGTCCCTTCAATGCCCACGTTTGGTGCCAAGCTGGGCTTTGATGTAGACCGTTTCGATAATTCATCACTGCTGAACTTTATCTCCAATGTGGTGGATATTGCCAAAGGCAACACTGATAAAGAATACCGCCATGAGCATTTTGAAGACTACAACCGGGTGGTGAAGGAAATTGATACAACAGACATTGGCTGGCTTGACTTTGATATGTCTCCGGAAGACAAAGAAAAGCTGATTGTAAATGGCTGTGATGCGGCTGTGGCGTTTCTGAAGTCATTTGACTGGGAAGAGTATCGGGCATTCCGACAGAAAAATGCGGCAGAGCTTATTGCCAGCATTACAGGAAAGCCCCCTGAAGCAGAGCCTGAAAGCCCTGAACCAGCAATTCCGGCATAAGGTGTGTACCGGCAGAGCCGGCCCAGTGGCGAACTGGTTTACGCGCCGGGACTCAGGCGGGTAACCAGATAGTCCAGTAATAACCGGACTTTGGTTGATACATGACGGGTTTGCGGGTATATCGCCCATATCCCGTCATCATCGATTTGTTGTGCCGGCAATATCACTTTCAGACGGCCAGCTTCGATATCATCAGCGACATAATAATCAGGCAGTTGAATGATGCCCAGGTGCTTACGGGCAGCATCACGGATCCCCACACCACTGTTGCAACGCAGTCGTGCGTTTGAAAGCCGGTAGGTGACGACTCTGCCATTTACATTAAATTGCCAGTGGGCTGATGTGCCGGCAATGCACTGATGCCGGGCAAGGTCGGCTACCGACTGAGGCAGGCCATGCTGCTCAAAGTATTCCGGTGAGGCACAGGTGAATAACGTTCGCGAGCCTAACCGGCGGGCAATCAGCGATGAGCTCTCAAGATGACCAAGACGGATAGCCAGATCGTAGTTTTCCTGTACTAAGTCCACAACCTGATTTGTCAGATTCAGGCTGACCTCAATGCGGGGATGCAGCGTAAGAAAGTCATTAACGACCGGTGCGATGATCCGCTCACCGTAAGTTACGGGGGCAGTAAGCATGAGTTTGCCTGAAGGCGTGAGCTGTTGTTCGGAGACGAAACGTTCTGCGTCATCAAGCTGGTCGAGAATGTGACGGCATTGATGATAGAACTGCTGACCAAGTTCGGTTGGCGTCACCACACGGGTGGTGCGGTTTAACAGCCTCGATGACAGACGGGTTTCCAGTGCACTGACCTGGCGGCTTACTTTTGCAGTAGAGATACGCAGTTTTTTCGCTGCCAGCGTAAAGCTGCGCTGCTCAACTACCGCCACAAATTCAACAATACCGTCTCTGTTCATAAAGCCCTACTGGTAAATGGGTCTATTATTGCATTTATGAAAAAGTGATTTTCATATTGCGTGTATTGTTACATAACTGCGACTGTTTAGAATAGTCCGACACACATCGAATATAGGATAAAACAACATGGCTGACGTAATTACTTGTAAAGCCGCGGTAGCGTGGGAAGCGAAAGCGCCGCTGTCTATTGAAGAAATTCAGGTTGCACCGCCGAAAGCGGGTGAAGTGCGGGTAAAAATTCTTGCCACAGGCGTGTGTCATACCGACGCATTTACCCTGTCTGGTGAGGATCCTGAAGGCGTATTTCCTGCCATCATGGGCCACGAAGGCGGTGGTATTGTTGAGTCAGTTGGCGAAGGGGTAACCTCTCTGAAAGTGGGCGACCATGTTATCCCGCTCTACACCGCAGAGTGCGGAGAATGTAAATTCTGTACATCAGGTAAAACCAATTTATGCAGCGCGGTACGTGAAACTCAGGGTAAAGGTCTGATGCCTGACGGTACAACCCGTTTCACCTGTAATGGTAAGCCAATTTATCATTATATGGGTTGCTCCACGTTCTCCGAGTACACGGTTCTGCCTGAAATTTCGCTGGCTAAAGTTAATCCTGATGCGCCACTGGAAGAAGTGTGCCTGCTTGGTTGCGGTGTGACTACGGGTATGGGCGCGGTACTCAATACGGCGAAAGTTCAGGAAGGTGACACCGTTGCTATCTTTGGACTTGGCGGTATTGGCTTATCTGCCATCATCGGTGCAACCATGGCGGGAGCTGGCCGCATTATCGGTATCGATTTGAATGAATCCAAGTTTGAACTGGCTAAGAAATTAGGGGCGACTGACTGCATCAACCCTAAAGACTATGATAAGCCGATTCAGGAAGTGATTGTTGAATTAACCGATGGCGGCGTTGACTATTCTTTTGAATGTATCGGCAACGTGAATGTGATGCGTTCTGCACTGGAATGCTGTCACAAAGGCTGGGGTGAATCGGTGATCATCGGTGTAGCCGGTGCCGGCCAGGAAATTTCAACCCGTCCGTTCCAGTTAGTGACCGGTCGTGTATGGCGTGGTACTGCATTCGGCGGCGTGAAAGGTCGTTCGCAACTGCCCGGTATTGTTGAAGATTATCTGGCGGGCAAATTCGCTCTGAATGACTTCATCACCCATACTATGCCACTGGAAGAAATCAACGAAGCGTTTGATTTGATGCACGAAGGGAAGAGCATCCGTTCTGTGATCCACATGGCACCATAATTCATCGTAACCATATGGTATGGCGTCCCGAAGTTCGGGGCGTCCTTGCCCCTAGTCGGTTGGACTTACTGGTTCATGATACGGGAAACGTTCTCAGTTACGCTTACCGCACCCTGATATATTTCATCCATCACAGCCTGCACACTGCCGATTTGCTCAGCATTCAGGTCAACTTTGGATTTCACTTCGGTCATTTTCTCACTGGCTTGTTGTGCCAGACCTTTGTTTTCGCCTACTACCGATTCAATCTCTACCGTTGAGTCACTGGTTCGTTTTGCCAACTGGCGTACTTCGTCTGCTACCACGGCAAAGCCACGACCCTGATCGCCGGCACGGGCTGCCTCGATAGCCGCATTCAGCGCAAGCAGGTTGGTTTGATCAGCAATGCTGCGGATAGTAGAAACGATGGATTCAATGTTGGCTGACTGGGCAGTCAGTTGCTCAATCAGTACGTTTGCCTGATCTACTTCTTTCAAAGTGGCGTTAAATACATCCACGGAATTGGTCAGTGATTCTGTTCCCCGTAATGCAATTTGTGACGTTTCTTCTGAAATCGACACCGCGTGCTCCGATGCACTGGCGATGTTACTTTGTTCAATCACTTTTTGCGTGATGTCTGAGGCAAACTTGATAATTTTATAGACTCTGCCGTCAGCAGAGTAAATGGGGTTGTAAGTGGCTTCCAGCCACAGCACTTCGCCTGCTGCATTCTTGCGTTTAAACTGGCCGGACTGGAAATTGCCTGCTGCGAGAATGTCCCAGAAATTAGGATTGTCGATGTAGAAATCATCGTAACAGAACATACGGTGATGCTGACCCTGAATCTGGTTCAGGCTGTAGCCCACGGTGGCCAGAAAATTTCCGTTTGCGTTAAGGATTGTGCCGTCCGGGGTAAATTCAATCACTGCCATTGAACGGTCCAGGGCATCAGAAATCGCTTTGTTGGCTTCTGCTGTTTCTTTTTGCTCAGTGATGTCGCAGCAAATTTTTAGTACTGCAGTTACTCTTCCGTTTTCATCCAGAATGGGTTCATAAGAAGCCTCCAGCCACACACCTTCACCACTGCGGTGTTTACGGTGAAACTGACCGGTTTGGGCATGGCCGTCGCGCAAGTCACGCCATAATGCTGCATAAGCGGTACTGTTTGTTAGCTCACTGAAACACAGTGCACTGTGGTGCTGACCAATCAAATCACTGCTTTGAAAACCGAAAATAGACGCAAAGATCTGATTGCATTCAATCACGTTGCCATCCGGCGTGAAAATAACGTAGGCATTGTGACGTTTTACTGCGTCAGAAAAGGCTTTATGTTCGTTAATCGCCTGTGTTAATCCGGCGATTTCTTTTTCGTATGTAGACTTAAGAGCTAACATCTCATTTCTCGCGCATTGTTATTAGTATTTATATTTATGGTACTTTTATTCGCCAGTCATGTGAGTTAGTCAAAAGTTTAGTTTTACTTAATTAACTGAAATAAAATGAAATTTATCTATTCCCATGCTTTTAAAGTGGTTATTATAAGTATAAATATGCATTAAATATCATACTTTAGTCGCGTGTTTGACCGCCCGGTCCGGTTTAACTCAGACCCTAAAATTTAAGGATGGGAAAGCCCATGAGCGCAGATTCAAAATTTCAGTTCAGTAAAATCACCGTGTCTCTTCACTGGATAGTGGCGATATTGATGATCGCTTTATTAGCTGTCGGTATTTACATGACAGAGAATCATGACTATAGCCTGTATCCGTTACATAAGTCTTTTGGCGTGGTCGTTCTGGTATTTGCTTTTGCCCGTGCTGTGTGGCGGGTGAAAAATGGCTGGCCGGTGCCGGCGGGAGACTATAAAGCGTGGGAGCATATGCTGGCCGGTGTGATTCACTGGGTACTGATCCTCGGTACGCTTATCCTGCCAGTGTCTGGCATCATCATGTCATCGATGGGCGGGCATAACGTTCCGTTTTTCGGGTTTGATTTAATTCCCGCTAACCATGACCCCGTTAATCCTCAGGATGTTCTGCCAAGAAACGAAGGCCTTTCAGAGGCGGCAGGGGAAGTACACGAGATAGTTGGCTATCTGCTCATCGCAGCCATCATTCTTCATGTGGCGGGGGCACTTAAACATCACATCATAGATAAAGACGGTACGTTGCAGCGTATGCGCGGAAAAAATATCGGATAAAGGAACAGCAAATGCTCAGTGCCCTTCACCGGGCACGCTCTCTTTCCTGTCACACTGTTACCCTTAAACCCGCGCTGGCATATATCTGTGCTGAACAATCGTCTACGGCAGGCTTATTTTCCCCATATTGGTATTGGGAATACCGAACAGGTTGCCTTCAAAGCAAGGGCTGCCGGCCAGCGTTTCATTGGCGAGAATGGCAAATAGCAGGGCTTCTTTCGCATCGGCATCTATGCCCAGTTCAGACAAATTTTTAAGGCTGATAAAGTCCGGCAGTTCATCCGCGATAGCTGCCATGAGTGCTTTATTTCGCGCGCCGCCCCCGCTCACGTACATCGTTATCGCTGACGTGCTGGTGGCAGTCATGATAATGCCGTGAGCAATCGCTTTAGCGGTAAATGCTGTCAGTGTTGCTACAACGTCTTCGTTAGGAATGTACAGGGTTTGACTGCGTAATCGTGCCTGATTCAGATAATCCAGGTTGAATACCTCAGGTCCGGTGGTTTTTGGTACCGGACAGGAAAAGAAATCATGGCGTAGCAACTCATTCAGCAGATTTTCATTCACGTTTCCTGACAATGCGATGGCGCCGTCTTTATCGAAGCGCTGCCGTGCATAGTGCCGGGATACAAAGGCATCAATGATGGTATTGCCCGGGCCGATATCGGTGCTGAATACTTCAGCGGGATGATTACCGGCGGGCAGCCAGGTGAAATTGGCGATGCCGCCGATGTTCAGTAAAACACGGTTTTCCTGGTTGTGGCTGAACACGAGGAAATCTCCGTAAACCGCCAGTGGCGCGCCTTCACCACCTGCGGCGATGTGTTTCTGACGAAAATCAGAGAGCGTAATAATGCCGGTGCCTGTAGCAATCCGGTCACCATCGCCGATTTGTAATGTGCCGTTGCCGTATTCAGGCAAACCGTGCTGTTCCCTCGGGCAGTGATAAATGGTCTGGCCGTGACTGGCAATACAGTCGATATCTTCTTTATCCACTTGCCACTGATTCAGTGCTCTATTGATTAAAGACGCATGATATTCGCCTACCCACGCATTCAGTAATGTGACTTCCTGCAAGTCTACATCCCGTTTTGCAAATACACGTTGAATTGCCTGACGGAATTTGACGTCATAATCGACTGTCATAAACCGCTCGATACGGGCTTCAGTCTCTTTTCCTGAGCCTGTGATGTTACACAACGCGATATCCAGGCCGTCCAGCGATGTACCGCTCATCAGTCCGAGAATTTTTCGCTGAGGTTTGCTACCAATATGGTACAGGCGTTCAATAAATTTATTCATAATCATCTTTTGCCGGTTAGGTATTTGTGCCGGTACAGGGTGCCGGAAACCGTTTCATAATACTTTTCCGGAAGCGGGTTTCAGGCGAAATAAACCTGACAAACCTAGCATATAAAAATAAAATATTCTTGATCAAAAATGTAACATGAGATAAAAAATCCCTCAGTCAATTCCTGAATTACGATTACTGACTATCGGGGTACAGATATTCTATGCCACTAATCCGCCACTTGAGCAGACGATATTTTCAAATAGCGGTATGCTTAAGCTGCCTTAACCTGACTCCTGCTAATGCTATGACTGCTGACTCTGATACGCAAAGTATACGGCGCGATATTGCGCAAAAACTCATGCCTGACTTCCGCTATTTTTGTGCCGGCGACGAAGAAAAATGCCGCGAGCCGGTAACAGTTTTACCGCAGGAGTTAAAAGACTTCGTCGCTGAGTCCGGCGTGGGCGGCGTCATTTTGTTCAGTGAAAACTTATCCTGGCCAGGCCAGATTGCCTCGCTGACCAGCGATTTGCAGCAGGCTGCGACGGGGGAAGGTGACGGAGAGCCGCTTTTTATTGCCGTCGATCAGGAAGGGGGGCGTGTATTCAGAACTCCGCGGGTCTTTACAACCGACTTTGCCGGCAATATGGCGATTGGCGCAACCATCGGAAAACATGGTACCCGCTTTGCCCGTGAAAGCGCTGAAATCATGGCGCAGGAGCTTAAGCTGTTAGGTATTAATACCAACTTCGCTCCCAATGTGGATGTAAACGCCAATCTGGCGAATCCGGTCATTAACGTGCGTTCTTTCGGGCAGGATCCGAAAGTGGTGGCGCAGGCCGGCGAAGCGCAGGTTGAAGCCATGCAGTCGCAGGGGATCCTGGCCACACTGAAGCATTTTCCCGGACATGGTGACACTCACACAGACAGCCATCTGGCTTTGCCGGTGGTCGATCACAGCCGCGAAATGATTGATGCGGTGGACTTGTACCCGTTTAACACGATTATCCGTGAGGCATCGCCGGCCATGGTAATGACGGCGCATATTCAGTATCCGCAATTAGATGACAGTAAGCTCAACGACAAGTCCGGTCAGCCACAAATTAAGCCGGCGACATTGTCGAAAAAAATCCTCTCCGGGATCCTGCGTGATGAGCTGGGTTTTAAAGGGCTCATCGTGTCTGATGCCATGAACATGGCCGGCATCGCAAAATTCTTTGACCAGACTGATGCCGTAGCGGCTTCGTTTTCTGCCGGTACGGATATCGTCGTGATGCCACTGCCGGTCCACAGTGACAGTGGTATCCGCGCCTTCAATGAATTACTCGATGCCCTTACCCAAAAGGTATTACAGGGTGAGCTCGACAGAGAGTTAATTGTAGAATCTGCCGCAAGGATCCGGAAAACAAAAGCTGACTTCGGGCTGGCTGCACATTTTACCCCTTCACCGGAAAAACTGGCGGCTTCTCTGGCAGACAACAAGCGGCGAGCTCAGTTACTTGCTGATGCGGCCATTGCGGTTGTTAAAGGCAAACCGGCTGACTTTATCATTCCGGAAACCGGCAACGTACTGGTTCTCATGCCGGAGGAAACCGTATGCCGTGCGGTGTCTTATCACATGTCACTGTACCGTCCGCAGCAGCAGGTTACCTGCATGAGCTTGCAGCAACTGAACAGGCCTTCGCTGGACAGTGCCATGGCGCAGGCAGATACAGTTGTGGTTGGCAGCATGACACCGGCGCCTAGTCTGGTAGAACTGGGCGGTATGGAAGATATGGATGTTAATACAAAGCAGATCATGGGGTTTGATGAGGCGCAGGCTTTATTGCCTTCATTACTCGAACAAGTCAAAGAAACAGGAAAACGCAGTATCCTGGTGTATTTGCGGATGCCTTACGACGCCATGCAACTGAATACCTTCAGCGATGCGGTGCTGGCCACTTATAACGCCAATGTGTATGCCTTGTCTGATGAACCTGACGCGCCCTATACCGGCGGCACGATGGACAGCCTGGTGAGAGTACTTACCGGCATGTTGAAGCCGCAGGGCGGGATCCCGGTATCTCTGGACGAGGTAAGCACACCTGTGGCTCATGACTAAACCATTCCGGACGTTTCTGAAAGCCGCAGTTATCGGCATGGCGACCAGTGTGTCAGCCCATGCCGCACAGTTGCAGGGGCAACTGGTTTTGCAGTCTGAAGCAACGCCAACACCTCTCACCGGAGTATTTTCAGTGCCCGGTGACCACGTCAGATTGCGTATTATGCCGGCTGTTGTCAGCGAGGCGCGCATTGAAGTGAATGACCGGGTAGTCTTCGACGGCACACTGGATCCGGCTGAAAATACGCAATACATACTGACCAGTAAAGATGCGGTGAAAACCGGTGAAAATGCTCTGTCAGTACAGGTGAGAACCGGCGATGTAGCGGTGTCTGTAGACTATCCCGAACTGGAATTTGCAAGTCCGGAAGAAGGATTAACTGCCACGCAAAGAAAGGCATTGCAGCAAACATTGCAGCCGTTTATTGGCACTGACCCCGATAAACACCTGTTTCCGGGGGTCGCTTTGCTTGTCGCCAGACAGGGTAAGGTACTGTATTCCTCGGGACAGGGTATGGCGCAGTATCAGTTAATGAACTCCGGCCGTCTGCATTCGCTGGCATCTCCCCGCAAGGTCACGGCAGACACGGTTTTTGATTTGGCGTCCGTGACGAAGGTGGTCTCCACCACGGCAGCAGTGATGCATCTGGTCAGTGAACACCGGTTGTCGTTGGACGACACGCTGGGCGACTTGCTGCCCGGCTTCAGTCAAACAGATAAAGCCGGCATCACTGTGCAGCAACTGCTGACCCACCGCAGCGGCTTATGGGAGTGGCAACCACTCTGGCTGCACAAAAGGCAAAGCCGTGATTCTGTCTTCGCCTGGCTGGCGTCACTGCCACGACGTTATGGGATTGCGGAAAAACGGGCATATTCTGATATCGGTTTTATGTTACTGGGTAAAATCGTTGAACAGATCAGTAAAATGCCGCTTAACGACTACGTATACACATTTGTTCATCAGCCTCTGGGCATGAACACAACCCGCTATTTACCACCGGAAAGCTGGCTGGATAATATCGCCGCCACGTCGCAGGGCAATCCCTACGAGCAACACATGGTAAATTCTTCCACGCCATACCCGGTAGTAGAAAACCCGCCGTTTGAGCGCAATTTTGATGGCTACCGCGATTACACGTTAACCGGTGAGGCGAACGACGGCAACGCCTGGTACGCACTTGAAGGTGTGGCAGGTCATGCCGGTCTGTTTTCTGCTCTGCCGGATCTGGCAATCTATTGCCAGACGCTGCTCAATGGTGGCGGTTATGGTAACGCCATGCTGACCGGGCCTGAGACGCTGGCAGCGTTTCTTAATACGCCTTACGATACTAGTCAGGCGCTGGGCTTCTGGCGTTACGAAGACGGGGAGGGACGGGAAAGCTTCGGTCATGCAGGCTTTACCGGTACTCAACTGATGTTCCGGCCTGATGATGGTCTGATTGTCATTATGCTGACAAACCGCCAGCACAACGGTTTACGGCAGGACGGTACCTATCCGTCTGTAAAACCTGCCTGGCAGGCAATTCTGAGTGTGGTTGACAGTTTCTGGTAACCGGCATTACCTGGCTGCCGGCCGGTAATGGTATTCAGGGATCCCTTCTGCGGAAATTGTACACTGCCCCAGCTTGCTGTCAGACGACAATAAAACCCACTCGTTCCGGTGCGCATAACCGGCAGGCTCTGCTTTCTCAGAGTCAAAACACAGCCCCTTCAAATTATTTTTGCTAGTAAGCACAAACCGTGAGGGGTTGTCTTCCAGCCATTCGTACGCTTTGGCAAGTTGGTTTTCAGTCGGTGTGTGAAAGCCAAAATGGGTAACCGGATAGGGCGAAAATAATATAAATTGCTCAGCAAAATCTACCAGGCCGACTTCGATGTTATCGCCATGGTGCGCCCGTATATTGTCGTAAACATTAACCGGTGTTTTCACATTTTCCAGCAGCACATATCCCCATGTGCTCCATGATACCCACAATAAGGAAATAAAAACCGGCCAGCACAACGGGGTGTTCTTTTCGCGTACAAAAAGCAGGGTCGCCAGTCCGCAACTGCCGGTGAAGATAAACCACCACCAGGGCGTAACCTCAAATTTTTCCTGTAATGTGAGTAACTTTTCGACACCGGCAAGTCCGGCAACACCTGCCGTTAGCAACACCAGAGAAAGTGCGCTGATGATAACGGTGATTAACCTGCTGAACCCGTTACGTTTTATAATCTCTGTAACGTATGGACTGGCAATCAGTGCCAGCATAGGGAGTGCCGGCAATATATACACTCCCCGTTTGCCCGGACTGATGCTGAAGAAAATCAAAACCAGCAATACCCAGCCCAGCGGAATAAGTATTCTGCCGTCACCGGCACGGAGTGCTTTTATCCAGTTCGGGATTAACCAGGGTAATGCAACACTTAAGGGCAGCCAGAATGCGGGTATCACATTGAGCACGTAATACCAGAATGGTTTGATATGGTGCCAGGAGTCTGCATAACGGGTGACTGTCTGGCGGAACAGGATGTTGTCACGGTACTGTTGCAGCAACGGGTCATGACTGGTGTCGACAACCAGTAACATGGGAACTAACCACAAGCCGATAGTGACAAGCATAATCGCCGGGCCGGCGAGCCATTTGCCAATATCACCAAAAGAAGTCCTTCTGCTTTGCTTAAACCTGAAAACATATAACGCATAAGGGATCAGCATGAATACAGGCAGAAATCCGACCCCTTTGGTTATCACTCCCACGCCCATGAAAAAGAAGGCCGTGAAGTACCAGCGCCACCGTCGCTCTGTCAGCATGAAGCGCAACATACCGTAGCAACCGAGGGTAATCCAGCATGTTACCATCGCATCAATTTGTGCAGACTTTGCCTGCAAGACGAACTGAAAACTGAACAACAATGATGCTGCCGCAAGTAGACCGGTTTGCCTGTTCCATAACCGGCTTCCCAGGTCATACACCAAAAATAAAGTCAGTAAGCTGCAGAGGGCGGACGGAAGCAGAAATGCCAGTTTCAGTGATCCGGTAAGTGCATAGAACACCGCGATAGACCACATAAAAACAGGAGGCTTATCCGGATAATACTCACCGCCACGCAGTGGAAAGAGCCACTGTCCCGACTCCACCATTTCTTTTGCGATAAGGGCAAACCTGGGCTCATCTGCGGGCCACGGCGAGCGTAAACCGGTACCGGCCAGTATAAGCACTGCTGCGAACAAAAAGAAAAACCAGGGTAAGTAGGGATGCGCCAGCCATGCTGTCGATGGCTGTGACACCGCTTTTGTGCTGCACATGATTTACTTTACCTCTGCCTTGTATGACGTACTGCTGTGAGCTGCCTTTGCCGGACAGGAAGGCAGAGAATCACTCAACATTTTGTCTGCCTTATAGCGGCGGTACAGATAGATGCTGAGCAGCATAGAGACACCCAGCATACACACACTGAAAGCGAGTTTCCAACCCGACTGAACGACGATCCCTTTACCCATCAACGCGAAGATTGCCATTTGCGGCATATAGCCCAAAGCAGATCCTGTGATGAAAGGGAGGGGGTTAACCGTGGTTACTCCGGCAATGATATTGGTAATCAAGTTGTTACCCAGCGGCAGCAAGCGAATCACAAATGCTTTCAAAAAGGTCTGGCCGGACAGGAAGCTGCTGATCCTGACAATTTTTACCGGGAACAATCGCTGTACAAGTTTCCGGGCAAACAGGCGCGAGACAAGAAAGCAAAGGGAACAGCTCACTGTTGCAGCAATAGTGGAATACACAAAGCCCTCAGTGAACCCGAATGCATAGCCGCCGAGAAAGGCAACACCTTGCCTCGGCACGCCGACAGAGAGTAAGCAGACAGCAACGACTAAAAACAGCAAAGCACCCTTAAGACCATTATTCCGGGTGTGCGCATCAATCCACTGCTGATTAAATTCGGAAAATGCAGGCAGAACATCGATGGCATAGCTCACACCACAGATTATCAGCACAACAAAAAAGAGCTTAAGTAAGACTGGCCTGATCTGCGACACAGTGAATTTCCCGGCTGGCTTATTCATTGATGATGTCCGCATGTTTGCAGCGTTTTTGCAGCCAGAGCACACCAAATAAATCCACTATCCCTACACCCAGACGGCCCAGCATATTGTATTTGGATGTACCGGTTTGACGGTCGCGGTGTGAGACTTCAATGACAACAATTTTACCGCCCATCCGGCGGATGAGGGCAGGTAAGAACCGGTGCATGTGATCAAAATACGGCAGGCGTCTGAATGTTTCTGCGGGAAAAACTTTCAGCCCGCATCCGGTATCTGGTGTGTCATCACCAAGCAGTGAGCTGCGAATCTTGTTGGCGACTTTTGATTGAAATCGCTTCCAGGCTGTATCTTTACGGGCTTTGCGGTAACCGGCGATACAGAAATGTTCTGAATCAGAAAATGCAGCAGCGGCTTTCAGCATGGCGGGTATATCAGCAGGATTGTTCTGGCCGTCAGCGTCAAGGGTGACAATCAGTTTTCCACTTGCATGGGCTACCCCGGTAAATATGGCGGTGCTTTGTCCCACAGAGCGTTTGTGCCGGATGAGTCGTACAGGCACAGAAGCGGTTTTGCTCACAGCCAGTATCCTGCCGGCGGTGTCATCAGTACTGCCATCATCAACATAAATAATTTCGTAAAGGCATTGCAGACCGGGAGTCTGAATAATTTCTTCAACGAGAGGGGCAATATTGTCCTGCTCATTTTTGGCAGGAATAATGACAGAAAGATCCAACTGAGTTCCTTTTCAACATAACGTTGTACTGCGAATCAGATGGAATCATACAGATAGAAACTTAAGAAAAGCTTAAGAATGAAGATAAGGCACACGCTGTTTTTCAGCGTGTGCCTAATAGATACGAATTACTTCGCTTTACCTTGTTTGGCAACGGCATCCATCATCGCTTTGATCGCTTCAGGGTCGCCCAGGTATTCTTTAGAAATTGGTTTCAGATCGGCATCCAGTTCGTATACCAGAGGTACACCGGTAGGAATGTTCAGTTCCAGCACTTCTTCTTCTGACATACCGTCCAGATACTTAACCAGTGCACGTAAGCTGTTACCGTGAGCGGCAATAACAACGCGTTTGCCATCCTGAATGGTAGGACGGATTACGTCGTGCCAGTAAGGCAGTACGCGGTCGATAGTCAGCGCCAGACTCTCTGCGCGGGGCAGAATGCTTGGATCAACATGGCTGTAACGACGGTCATGGCCGGGGAAGTGTTCGCTGCTTTCTTCAACAGCCGGAGGTGGTACGTCGAAGCTGCGACGCCAGATTTTCACCTGGTCTTCACCGTGTTTTGCTGCAGTTTCTGCTTTATCCAGACCTGTCAGGCCGCCGTAGTGACGTTCGTTCAGACGCCAGTGGCGTTGTACAGGCAGGTAATGCTGTCCCATTTCTTCCAGCGCGATGTTCAGTGTTTTGATTGCGCGCAGCAGTACAGAGGTATAAGCGATGTCAAACTCAAAGCCTGCATCTTTCATCAGTTTACCCGCGTTCTGTGCTTGCGCAACGCCGGTTTCAGTCAAATCCACATCGTGCCAGCCAGTGAAGCGGTTTTCCAGATTCCACTGACTTTCGCCGTGACGGATAAGTACCAATTTATACATAGAAGTTCCCTAAGTCCTGGTAATAGAAAAATGGTAAAGGCATACACACTGCTATGCCAATTTTACATTCAAAAGTGCCGCTATCATCCTTTATTCGCGGTTAAAAATCCAGTTTGAGGAAAGATGTTATACCAGATGATTTTGCTCAAAGCTTGACCATACGGGCGTTTCGGGAGAATGAGGCATGTGTCAAAAATCAGTCTGGTCTGAAATGTGCTTTATCAACGGTGAGTATGAATTTTCGGATGCGCCAGTCAGCATAAACTGAGCGACAAACCGGCAGTAAGGATTATTATCCCGGGCTATACAATATGCGCGGTTTAACGACCGCGGGCGAATAGCTCAGGCATGTCTAAGTTAGTCAGGAGTGATAACTATGTGTCTTGATACGATCAAAATTCAACGTAAACGTGGTAAAGCCATTAAAACAGGCGATAGCCGGGCTGAAAATGAAACCCGTACCGGTAAGCAATATCGCTATAAGGCACGGGGCACACGAACTTCACAACTAGTGAACAAAGCGGTATCTCACCCCGTTTACGCCAATTGAAGAGAAAAGGCCGGTTTAACCGGCCTTTTTTCATTTAGAACAAAGCGTTCTATATCAGTGAAAAAGATTCCTGCAAACACTTAACCGCAGCCAGTGTTTTTACTGGTGTTGCATCATGCTTCGGTGCAACCGCGTAGACATCATATTTCGGCGCTTTCCATTCAGGCAGAATGTTTACCAGTTTGCCAGTTTCTATGTACTCTCTGACTTCCGGCTCAGGCAGCACGGCGTAACCAAGGCCATCCAGAGTCAGGCGGATCAAAGCTTGTACCGAGTCCACCATCAGACGGGGCGGATTAGGGAGAGTTTTATCTTTTCCTTCCTGTGATTCCACATAATCCCGCATTCCCGGATGAGAAATATACGCATGGGGTGCTAAATCAGTACTGTTAACGGTATCCAGATCTGCCAGCGGATGGTTTGCTGCTACGCAGACAATCAGATCCCAGGTGGCCAGATGACGGCAATGCAGATTGACGTCGTTTACTTCCTGCAATGAAATCGCAAGATCCGCACCGCTGGCAATGACATCAGTAGTCTGGCTGGTTAATTCCAGTGCCACTTTAATTTTCGGAAATTCAGACAGTAATGCCTGCAAAGGTTTACTCAGCAGACCACCACCGAACCCTTCCGGCGCGACAATACGTAAGCGGCCTGAGGGTGTTTCCTGAAGTTGCTCAATCTGGTGCTGAGCCTCTTCTGCCACACGGATAAGTTCCATGCTGGTTTTATAATAAATGTGACCGGCCTCTGTCAGGCTGATGTGTCTGGTGTTACGGTTAAACAGACTGAGTCCGATTTCCTGTTCCAGTTTGCGCAACTGCTGGCTGATGGCAGACACGGTCATGTGAAGTTTTTTGGCTGCGATACTCATGTTGCTGGTATTAGCAACTTCAACGAAAATTTGCAGCGAACGGAGAAGCTTGGTGTTCATATAGCGAATGATTCCTGTGAAATCTCAGAAGAAATGAGTTGAGAATTCATGCGAGTCAGTTTAGTCTAAATGGAAATAATTCTCATTTCTTGATAATCCTTACTCAGCCAGAATAAGGGTGCAGGCTGAAAGAGTCGATTCCATCACGTTCAATCTGTAGGACAACGGGATAAACAGCTTGTTCCGGCGGGCTTATCAGGAGAAAGGGGAAGATTCCGACCCGGAATATACCGGGAATATGAATGTGCGCTGACATTAAAATTGTTCATTTAAGGAGTGTCTGTTAATGGGATGTACCGTGGTACGCCAATTGTCATCAGCAAAACGCCGTGGGTTAGCTGGTGCCGTTCTGTCTTTATCTCTCGCTGTTTTTCCTGTTTTGTCTCATGCCAGTGAAGTAAAGGTTACCTTGCCCCGTTTATCTGTGGCCGAATACCATGCACCTTATGTTGCCGTCTGGCTGGCTGATGCGAAGCAGAAACGGGTAAAAGACGTCGCCGTATGGTATGACGTGGAAATGGAAAACGGTAAAGGCGAAAAATGGCTGAAAGATTTGCGCCTGTGGTGGCGTCGCAGTGGCCGCAGTGCCGATTTACCTATGGACGGTGTAAGTGGTGCTACCCGTCGTCCCGGTGAGCACACCATCGACTTGTCAGGACAGTTCGATGATATTCCTGCCGGAGAATACACCCTGTACGTTGAAGCTGCCCGGGAACTGGGTGGCCGTGAAGTATTAAGCGTGCCTGTCACATTGCCTGTTTCTGCATCGCAACATCAGGTTGCAGAAGGTGAGCAGGAACTGTCTGAAATTGAATTAACTTTGGAGCCATAAATGAAAATTAAACATCTGATCGGTACCGGCGTTGTTGCCTTGTCTTTAATCGCAACACCGGCACTGGCTCACCGTGCATGGATTAAGCCGACAACCACTGTTGTGTCAGGCGATGACGAGTGGATCAGCTTCGATGCTGCCGTGGCAAATGGCATTTTTACCCCTGATCACTTCGCACTGGGCACAGAAGGTATTACGGTGACTTCGCCTTCCGGTAAAGAAGTGGCGAAGCAGCACGAACAGAAACTGCGCTACCGCAGTGTTTTCGACATCAATGTGAAGGAAGAAGGCACGTACCGTGTTGAAACGGCATCCCAGTCGCTGATGGCATTCTGGAAAGACGCAGACGGTAAGCGTCAGATGTGGCCCGGTCGCGGTAAAACCGGCACGCTGGAAGAATTCAACAAAGCAGTACCGAAAAAAGCAGACGGTCTGGAAGTGGTCGAATCATCACGCCGTATTAATGTATTTGCTACTCTGGGTGAACCTTCAGAAGATGCCATTAAACCTTCAGGTAAAGGCCTGGAGCTGGATGGTAAAACGCATCCGAATGACCTGTATACCGGTGAAGAAATCAGCCTTGGTTTTCTGATGGATGGCGGTGCTGCCACCGGCACGAAAGTGACTATTGTAAAAGACGGTGAAAAGTATCGTGATACTGACGATGCGATGAACCTTACAACCGACGCTGACGGCCAGATTGCAGTTACCTTTGAGGAGCCGGGCATGTACTGGCTGGAAGCTGAGTTTGAAGACGACAACGCAAAAGCACCGGCGCAGAAACGCCGTGGTATGTTCGTTCTGGTAATGGAAGTATTACCTCTGTAAACCATTTATTTTTTGCTAATTGGCAGCGCAGTTACCGCTTACTTACGAGGTAACTGCGCATTGTGTTTCTCCAGTATTTCCGCTTAAAATCCTTAATTCTTTTTACACATCCGGATTTTATCTATGACCCTTTCCATCACCGGTGCCCGCTCACTGGTTTTTGCATTATTTTCGTTGCTGATGCTGGGTGGCTGTGCAACGCCCTCCGTAGTAACCCCCGCTGATAACACGCTTTCAACGGAGGCTTTCGGACCAAAGCAGTTTCAACAGGAAGGTTTTACTGCCGTGGTGGTGGCATACGGGCCTGAAATGAAGGGGATTCTGGGCCGTATCGAGGCGGATCCCGGTGCTCAGATCACGCAGGTTGTGAAGTACAAAGGTGTGACTTATCGTATAGGTAAATACCATGATGAACCCATTCTTGTATTTGCGACGGGCATGAGTATCGCCAATGCTGCACTGACCATGCAGATGGCTTTCGATTATTTTCCTGTAAAACAGGTGGTGTACATGGGGATTGCCGGCGCGGTGAATCCTGACTGGCAGCCGGGTGACGTGATTGTGCCTGAGCGCTGGTACTATCATGATGAAAGCGTGTACACCAATCCGGATAAACAAAACCCGGGCAATTACGTGTTGCCGGAATATTACGCCAGATTTTTGCAGGAACAGCCGGAGCGCAGACAAGCGGACCCGCATCTGCCGGCATACAAGAACTTTCACTTCATCCAGCCTGACGAAGTGCTGATCATTAAAGACGGCCTGGATGAGCCGGTCGATACGGCTTATTTCTCTGCTACCCCCCGTTTGCTGGATGCAGCAAGAAGTGCCATGCTGGCCTTGCCGGACCAGATGATTCTTGGCGAACGCAAAGCAAAATTAACGGTAGGCGGTAACGGCGTGACAGGTTCGGTATTTCTGGATAACCGCGAATACCGCCAGTGGACACGTGATGTATTCAAGGCCGAAGTGACAGAAATGGAATCTGCTGCAGTCGGTCAGGTTTGCACGATAAATGATGTAGATTGGGTTATAATTCGTGCAATCAGCGATCTTGCCGGCGGGCAGGAAGGCGTAAATGTAGAACATATCTACGATCAGGAAGTGTCGCGGGTGGGTGCAAACGTATTGTTTGCTGTACTCGACGCATTAGCCAGGGAAGATTAATGGCTGCGAAGGTTATACATCAGTATAACTTTCGTATTTTGTTAACGCATTATTCTTTTTTATTGGTTATGCTGGTATGACAAGTTGTTCAGGTTGTAGTTATGTTTAAAATTCTCGTTGTCGAAGACAGTCAGATAGTCCGTAAAATTTTAAATAAGCTGGTGGAAGATAACCCCCACTTTCACAGTGTGCTGTGTTCGGATTATGCTGAAGCAAAGCAGAAGCTGGATAGCGGCGAAGAATTTCTGGCAGCGATAGTCGACCTGAACCTGCCCGACGCTCCGCGTGGTGAAATCGTAGAGCTGATGCTCTCTCATGACGTACCTACGGCCGTACTGACCGGTAACTTTGATGAGACATTACGTACCTCCCTCATCGACAAAGGCGTACTTGACTACATCACCAAAGAATCCCGCTATTCCTACATGCAGGTTATCAAGCTGATTGACCGCCTGCGTAAAAATCTGACCACCAAAGTACTGGTGGTTGATGATTCCACTACCAGTAACTCTTACCTGTGTGCTTTTCTGCGCAAATTCCGTTTTCAGGTGTTGTCAGCATTTGACGGAGTGGAAGCGTTGCAGGTACTGGCTGAAAATCCGGATATTAAACTGGTTATCTCTGACTACATGATGCCGAATATGGACGGCTTTGAACTGGTTAAAGCCGTGCGTCAGGATCGTAACTTCCAGGACCTGGTGTTTATTGGTTTATCTGCCAACGGTAACAGTGTGTTATCTGCCAAGTTCATTAAAAGCGGCGCTAATGACTTCCTGAGTAAGCCGTTTTATCACGAAGAGTTTTTCTGCCGGGTGCTTCAAAACCTCGAAGCCCAGGAGATGCTGGTCACCATCCGCGATTCCGCGAATCTGGACCCGCTGACAAAAACATACAACCGGCGTTACCTGTTTGAACAGGGCGAGGCATTGTTCAAAAATGAAGGGCGTCTGGGCGGACTTACTGTAGCCATGATTGACGTTGATGACTTTAAACAGGTTAATGATACCTACGGACACAAAGCCGGCGACCATCTGTTACAGGAATTTGCCAGCCTGATGGGAGATTGTTTCGGTAAAGATCTCTATGCCCGCTATGGTGGTGAGGAATTCACTGTAATTTCAACCCGTGATTACGCTGCTTTGCTGGACGATTTGAATATCTTTCTGACAAAAGTCCGCGAGCATGAGTTCACCGAGCATCGTCTCAATCTTACCTGCAGCATAGGCGTGTGTGCGGAAGAGATGCAGAATCTGGAACAACTGGTAGAGAAAGCTGATGCCCGGTTATACCGTGCTAAATATTCAGGCAAGGATCAGATTGTCGATATGGATTGATGCTGTTCTCTGAGCAGCAAAGATAGCGGTGTCTTTGGTCCGGGACTGACCAGTAAAAGAATTACAATTTGCAAAAGGATATTTGTATGACCCGTGTCTCCCGTCTGCCGGCGATGTGCTGGCTCGCTTTTGTTATGCTTTTCCCTGCTCTCAGTGCTGCCGGTGACAGTGTGCCGGCCTCTGTGGATGAACTCGACGCTGCTATTGAAGAAATCTTAGAAGACAGCCACATTCCCTCAATGGCCTGGGCTGTCATTCGACCCGGTCAGGCCGCCCATATTAATACCTTCGGGGTAAAAGCGCCCGGCTCATCTCAGGCGGTAACGCCTTCCACGACTTACCGTATCGCTTCCATCAGTAAAATGTTCGTAGGTATCGCTGCTATGCGACTTATTGAACAGGGACGCATCAATCCTGAAGACAATGTCAGGGACGTTTTGCCTGATCTTCAATTTGAAAACCCCTGGCAAGCGACTCATCCGCTGAAGGTTAAGCATTTACTTGAAAGTACCACCGGCTGGGATGATTTGTCGCTGAAGGAACACGTGTATGACAACGCTGATGTGATGCCCTTCAGTGAAGCTTTCGGGATAAATCCTGACAGCAGGGTATCCCGCTGGGCGCCCGGCACCCGTCATGCGTATTCTAATTCTGCGGCGGTGGCCACCGCTATGCTGATAGAACAGGTAACCGGTCAGCCTTTTACAGACTATATCCGCGATACCCTCTTTATTCCCCTTGGATTTGAAAATACGTTTTACGCAGAGCCTGAGCAGAACAGCGATGCTGCATCCGGCGTCAGCGGTGGTCAGGTTGTGCCTCATCAACACCTGTTGATGTATCCGTCAGGCGGCGTCTCATCCAGTATCAATGATCAGGCTAAGTTGCTGGCATTCTTTACCGGACGCGGTTCGCCACTGCTCAGCATAGACAGTGTTAACCGCATGGAGGTGAGTGATACCACGAATGTGCATCACTTCGATGGTGGTTACGGCATCTATAATTTTGCCCGCTACTACGGCGGATATGCCTACCGGGGGCATGACGGGGCGTTAACCGGCTGGACATCAGAGCTGGCGTATTCTCCAAAGGGTGGATACGGGTTTGTGATTTTGCAGAACAGCGATGATGCCAGTGTGCTGTATAAGGTGGGAAGAAAAATCAGTGACTTCCTGGTTTCGCAGACAGATACCCCTTCAGTGATAAGTCAGCCGGCACCGGATGAATGGAAGCAAAAGTCCGGCTACTACCGGTTTATTAATACCCGTATAGAAAAGCAGTATTTTATCGAGCGTCTGGTAGCGCCCGTTATGATTAATGTGGAGGATGACGGAGCGAAGCTGTCCAGCGTGTTTCCGCCGGGTTGGAACCGGGAATTAACCTACGCCGGTGACAATCGCTGGCAAAACGAAAAGGGTGAGATTGTGATGGCAGCGGCCACGGATCCCCTTGCCGGTGAGGTTGTTCATTACGGCGATCGGGTACTGGTGAAAGTCTCAGCCTTCAACGCTGTTGCCGATAAGGTCGTGTTATTTGCCTGGCTAATCTTCTTACTTATTGCGCTGTTGTATACACCGGTCTGGCTGATAAATAACGCCAGGGGGAAAATTACCACGGTACACGGAAAACAACTACGTAAGTGGATGTCACTGTCAGCGGTCAGTGCATTTGTTTTTCTGCTCACGCTGGGCGTTGGCATGAGCAACCCTTTTGTTTATCTGGCGGCACCCGGTTTAATGTCGGTTGTCTTGTTCATCAGCTCTGTTGTTCTGCCTCTGGTGACAGTATGGGCAGGCATTCAGACGGTCATTTACAGCCGTTCAGGTGCATCCCGCTGGCTGAAGGGCTTTGTGCTGATATTCATTGTGCTGCAACTGATGGTTGTCGCTTATCTTGCGTATTTTAGTGCGGCCGGTATCGTTTCCTGGACATAAACAGTAATGGCTGACAGCGCGATGCTGTCAGCCAGCCCGCACTCTCAGTGTACGTTACGGGTATATTCGATGGTTTTGGTAGCAAGCCGTACCTCTACCAGAAATACCAGTAAGGCTGATATCAGTGATGCCATTGCCAGGATAAACAGTGTGATGACCAGCGTATCGAGATTGATGCGCCATAATTCACCGGAAAACAAAGTAACAATCACCGAGCACACCAGCAAACCTGCGGTCACACACAGGCCGATCGCCCAGTTAATCACACCCACTCTGCGCCACAGCATAATAATTTCACGTTTGTTTTTCTGGATCCGCTCAGCATCAGCAAAGGTTTGGATATTCCGTTCAGCTACCCGTACGCGGTCGGAAATACGACCCAGACGGCCAGACATCACGTTCAGAAAGCCGGCGATACCGGCAAGCAAAAATACCGGCGCAACGGCAATTTTAATGAGTTCAGAAAGGGGGGTGATTAAAGTATCCAATGAATAAAACCTGCTAATTCAACAACCGCGCAAGTTTATCCTATGCCCCGTGCAATTTCACCCGCCCGGGTTCTGACTGGCCCATATTGAACGGTGTAATCAGGGCGTTAACCCGGCCTTAACCCTGACTGATGTAATGTTGCAGCATACGAGTAAACCGGGTGTAGTAATGAAGATGAATTTGCCGGTGCTCACAGTGAGCATCGCATTAATACTGTCTGGGTGTGCCAGCACCGGAGACACCACTGATAAAGCATTAAGTGAACGGGTGACTGAGGAAATGGGGAACACGGTATCCTGGTTGCCTCAGTCAGACTCTGCTGTGAGAACAGCCAGTCTTGATCAGTTGTTGCCGGTAGAAGCCGTGCAGGCGCTGGTGGACGAGGCGATAGCGCATAACCCCGGTTTGCAGCAAACACTCATTACACTGAAGCAATCGAAAATACGGGAGACGTCTGCCAATGCGTCCCGCCTGCCACAGGCATCGGCCAGCTTGTCCGGTAATAACAGTGAAAATACTGACACCTCCTACAGTGCTTCGGTGAATGTCAGCTGGGAAATTGATATCTGGAACCGCATCGGTGACAGTGTGGATGCCGCGGCTTTTACTACCCGCAGTAATGCGGCGGCGTTGCAGTCGGCAAGGGCCACGCTGGCGGCCAGTGTGATGCAGGGCTACCTCGATATCATCAGCCAGCAGAAAATTCTGGATATTGAAAAGAAGAAGCTGGCCGCGCTTGAGAACAGCGAGAGCATCATTTTAAACCGTTACCGTACCGGTCTGGGCACGCTGGCCGATTTAGATACAGCCCGTACCAGCAGTGCAACGTCACGGGCCAATATTGCTGAATATGAAAATAATCTGGCCAGTTCAAAACGTGCACTGGCGGTCTTGCTGGGGCGCAGCGATATGTCACTGGCTGATGTTGCCATCAGCGAATCGTTCCCCGATGTGGTGTTGCCGCTGGCTGCGTTGCCGGAACAGGACCTGGCGCGGCGTCCTGATCTGATGGCGGCGTATTATCAGATTAAAGCTAACGAATCCTCCGAAAAAGTGGCGTACAAACAATTACTGCCGTCACTGAATATTACCGCGGCCCTGAGTGACTCAGGCGCAACACCCGCGCTTTCGTTATTTAAAGACCCCGTGTGGAGCTTACTGAGCAGTATTACGGCACCGCTGTTTCAGGGGGGTGAGCTGCGGGCCAATATCGCGCTGGCAGAGCTGGATACATTGAACAGCTGGTGGAACTATCAGGACACCCTGCTTACCGCTGTGCAGGAAGTGCAGGCAACACTGGATCTGGAAAACAGCTATCAGCGCCGGCAACTGTATATCAGTCAGGCTTACAGTAATTCGCGGCGCAGTCAGGATAACTACACCAGTCAGTACCGTCAGGGGCTGAGTGATATTCTCGATTTATTGTCAGTTACCCAGACTACCTATTCTCTTGAAGCGCAACTGGTTCAGCTTCAGCGCAATCAACTTTCAAACCGTATCGATTTAGGGCTGGCACTCGGCCTTGGAGTATCGTCATGAGTCAGCAACGTAAAACACTTTTCATCACTCTGGGCGCTGTCTGCGTGGTCATTCTTGCTGTTATGTTAATTGGGGGAAATGGTGCACCACCGGGACCGCCGGGCGCGCCGTCTTCTGCTTCTGCGGCAAAGCCTGATTCTGCCGGCACAGAAAATGGTAACGAGAAGACGCAACAGGCTGCACCGGCAGGCAGGATGCCGGGCGCAGGGCAACAGCAAACCACTACCATTCCTGAAGTGGGTGTGGTCAGTGTGGCTGCAAAGTCTCATAAGGCCAATGTAGAAGGTTACGGTCAGGTAAACCCCCGTTTTAATCTGACGTTATCTGCGCAGGTATCCGGACAGGTACAGTCGCTGAGCAAACGGTTTGAAACCGGCGCACAGTTTAATAAAGGGGATGTGCTGGCCACCATCGACAATACCGATTATGAGCAGGCTGTAGCGGCAGCACAGGCTACGCTGGAAGACGCAAAAGTGGCGCTGGAAGAAGAACGCTTACAGGGTCAACAGGCACTGTCTGAATGGCAACGCTCCGGACTGGAAGGTGAGCCATCATCTTCTCTGGTTCTGCGCGGACCGCAATTGGCTGCGGCAGAAGCCACAGTTGCCCAGGCAGAAAAAGCGCTGGCGCAGGCGCAGCGTGACCTGGCCTTTACTCAAATTACTTCACCGTTTAACAGTGTGGTGGTAACCCGCAGCATTCAGCCTGGCAGCTTTGTGCAATCCGGCGCTGAAGTAGCCGCATTGTATGCCACGAATGTAGCAGAAATCGCCATACCGCTGTCAGCGACACAATGGAACAACCTGCCGTCACCGGCGACACTGAAACAAACGCCCTGGCCGGTCACACTGACCGACATGGACGGTTTAACCCATTGGGAAGGTGTGGTTGAGCGGGTAGAGCAGCATCTGGACACCACATCCCGACAGCGAAGCGCGATCGTGGTGGTCAACGACCCGCTTGCTCAGGCATCTCCGCTGTATTTTGGTACGTATGTGGTGGCAGAAATTGCCGGCCGTGAGTGGCAGGATGTGTGGCAAATTCCGTCTTCTGCAATTTCGCAGAAACAGGAAGTCTGGTACGTCACGCAAAGCAACACGCTGGATAAATTTACCCCGCAGGTGTTGTTTATGGAAAACGGTCACGCCTACATTACGCCAGTTGCCGGTATGGAGAGCGCGAAAGTGGTTGTGCGGCCGCTGAACAGTTACCTCGTTAATATGAAAGTAAATCCGGTAGCGGAGGTCGGCAATGGCGGCGAATAACAGCAGTATCATCGGCTGGTTTGCCCGCAACCCGGTGGCGGCAAATCTGTTAATGCTGGGAATGATCATTGTTGGTCTTGCGTCTTTGGGTGATATCCGTAAAGAAGCTTTCCCCAGCATGGATCCCCGCTTTATCAATGTCTCCATGACCTACGACAGCGGTGACGCAGTACAGGCCGAAGAGGGCATTGCGATTAACATCGAAAATGCGCTGGAAGGTGTGCCGGGTATTAAGCGCATTACCTCGACGTCTACGGCCAGTGGCAGTAACGTACAGATTGAAAAGGAAAGTGATTACGATCTCGATACGCTGCTTACGGATGTGAAAACCAAGGTAGACAGTATCTTCAACTTTCCGTCTGATGCAGAAAAGCCGGTGATATCCAAAGGACGGCGTCAGGATCACGTGATTTGGGTGCAGCTCTACGGTGATACTGACCACGCAACATTGCAACAACTGGGCGATCAGTTGGAGCGGGATTTACTTGCCAAAGACGGTATCCGTGAGGTCAGTACGCCTAACTTTATTGACCCCATGATGTCCATCGAAATCGACGAGGCTAAGTTACAGGCATACGGGCTGACCATGTCTGATATCGCTGATGCCATTAATCAGGAGTCGGCTACCGCCCTCACAACCAGCCTGCGAAACAAAGAGAAGGTGATCCGTCTTAAAGCCTCTGAGCAGGCTTATTACGCAGAAGACTTTGCCAATATTCCGCTACTGGCCGATGACAGCGGCACATTCCTGACAATCGGTGATGTGGCTGACGTGACCGACATTTTTGCCGACGATGCCTACACGCTGGCCCGGTACAATGGCGTGAACGGCTATGGTATCCAGATCGTGATGGATGAAAACGGCGATGTGGTGAACATGGTGGCACAGGCGAAAAGTGTGGTAGAAGAGTGGCATGAGCGGGGTCTGTTACCGGAAGGCGTAGAGCTGGAAACCTGGTATGACCGCAGCACCATGATTACCGACCGTCTCGCCCTGCTGACAAAAAATGCGCTGTCCGGCATCGTGCTTGTATTTATCACGCTGGCAGTGTTTCTGAATCTTCGCGTGGCATTCTGGGTGGCCGCCGGTCTGCCGTTTATCTTCTTTGGTACCCTGTTTTTCATGACTGACAGCTTCGTTGATATGACCATCAACGAAATGACTACCTTCGGGTTTATTATGGCGCTGGGTATCGTGGTGGACGATGCCGTGGTGGTGGGGGAAAGTGTATACGCTACCAGGCAGAAATACGGAGATACGCTGCAAAACACCATCAAAGGCACCATGCGGGTTGCCGTACCCACATTGTTCGGGGTACTGACGACTGTTGCGACGTTCTTTGCATTGTCTAACGTGGAAGGCGGACTGGGTAAACTGTATTCCCAGTTCGGCATGATTGTCACTATCTGTCTTCTGCTGTCGGTGGTGGAATCTAAACTCATTTTACCTTCTCACCTGGCCCATTTACCTACGCACAGAAAACCCCGTAAGGGCATTGCTGATCTGTGGGGCAAAGTGCAGCGCGGTGCTGATCGCGGTTTAAGTTTCTTCAACGAACGGATGTATCAGCCGGCACTGCGCAAAGCCATTCAATATCGCTATGCCGCCGTCATGCTGTTTGTCGCTCTGTTTATTCTGGTGATTGGTATGCCAATGAACGGTGTGGTGCGGGTAGGCTTTTTCCCCAGTATGCCCGGTGACACAGTGGAAGCGTCAATGACGTTGCAGAGTGATGCCAGCTTCGGTCAGAACGAGAAAAACCTGACTCGGCTCGAAAACACGCTTAATCAAGCGGATGATTTTCTGATGAACAATCTGGGCCTTGAAGGTTCAGGCATCGCCAATTTGCAGGTGACGGCGTCCGGTGATCAGAGTGGCAGCATCATTGTTTCACTGGCAGAGGGTCAACCTTACTCGCTGGATGAACTGGCGTCGAAATGGCGTGAGCTTGCCGGTGAACCTGAAGGGGTGAAGCAATTAAAAATTCAGTCCCGCAGGGAAATGGTAAACGCCTTCCAGGTGGAGCTGAAGAGCATAAGTGACAGTACGCTGACGGCAGCAGAAGCTTCATTCCGCGAGGCGCTGGCTAACATCGATGGTGTGCACAGTGTAGAAAGCTCACTGACACCGGGTGAAGCTATGTTGCGTTTCGAATTGACGCCGCAGGGCCGCGCACTGGGCATGGACACAAAGAGCTTGTCACAGCAGTTGCTGCGGGCATTTGGTGGTGAAATTGTGCAGCGCTATTTGCGCGATAAAAACGAAGTAAAAGTGCGGGTACGTTACCCTGAAGCAGACCGGGCGAACCCTGCCGATATCCTGAACGCCCGTGTGCGTTTGAACGACGGCACTGTGGTGCCGCTGGACGTGGTTGCCCGTATTATCCCTGACAGCCAGCAAAAGCAAATCACCCGGATTGATGGTTTGCGGGCGCTTACTGTCTCTGCATCCGTTGTCAGTGACAAAATCACCTCCACTGAGCTGGTGGAAAAACTGAACAGTGAACTGGTGCCGGTGCTTACCCGCCAGTATCCGGATTTGTCAGTGCATTTTGCCGGTGAAGCAGAGCAGCAGGAAGAAACACAAAGTTCTATGGAAACGGTGTTTATCCTGGCACTGGTGGCCATCTACGCTCTGCTTGCCATTCCGCTTAAATCTTATGTTCAGCCAGTGATCATTATGATGGCAATCCCCTTTGGTGTGGTAGGCGCTATCCTCGGTCACTGGAGTAACGGTTTGATGATGAGTCTGTTGTCTCTGAACGGTATTCTTGCCCTCAGCGGCGTGGTGGTGAACGATTCGTTGCTGCTGGTTTCCCGTTATAACGAGTTACGCCGTTTTGGTGCCGATGTGCAGGACGCCATTATCGAGTCGTGTAGCAGCCGCCTGCGGGCAGTATTGCTGACATCCGTGACGACGTTTGCCGGGCTGTATCCTATTCTCGGGGAAACCTCCAAACAAGCACAGTTTCTGATCCCTGCTGCAGCATCGCTGGGCTATGGTATTCTGTTTGCTACTGTCATCACCCTGTTGTTAATTCCTGCACTGGTGTTAATTAATGAAGATGTGCGAAGCCTGATGGTGAGTGGCCGTGAGCATTTAAAAAAACGTTTCGGAGACCGCGATGACCACATTACTGCTGGTTGAAGACGATTTAGATTTAGCCGGAAACATTGTTGATTATCTGGCACTGGAAGATTTCGACTGCGATCATGCCAGTAACGGTGTGGCGGCACTGAATTTTCTTGCTGAAAACGAATATGCCGTGGTGATCCTGGACATTAATCTGCCGAGACTGGATGGCCTGTCTGTGTGTGAACGGTTACGTGAAAAGGGCGACGACACACCGGTTATCATGCTCACCGCACGGGATCAGTTAGATGACAAGCTGGCAGGGTTTGCTAAAGGTGCTGATGATTATCTGGTAAAACCCTTCGCCATGGCCGAGCTGGTGGCGCGTTTGCAGGCGCTGTCGCTACGACGAAGCGGGCAGGTAAAGCAATTGCGATGCGGTGAACTGTGTGTGGATGTGAACGGGAAAACTGCCACGCTGGCAGGTGAGCCGGTGAAAATGAGTCCTACAGCGTTTATCGTACTCGAACAACTGGTGCGGGCATACCCTGCGCCGGTCTCCCGTGAAATGCTGTCCCAGGCCGTGTGGGGCGAAAACCGGCCGGACTCCAATAGCCTGAAAGTACATATTCATCATTTGAGAAAGGCACTGGGGAAAGAAAGCGGTTTGGATGTGCAGTCTGCTACCGGTGTAGGGTTTAGATTAGTGTCCGGAGCGCAATAGCATGGTTCGTGGCTTCAGTCTGAGTTTAAGACGCTATATTCTCATTGCCCTGCTGGTAATGGGAACAGTCGTCATCTCCGGTTTTAGTGTGCTCGCAATGATGAACTTTTTTGCCGGCATGGACGGCGTCATGCGTGGCAACATGATAGCTGCCGCCAGAGTGTCACAGGTTGAACCCGGAAAGCCGCAGGAAGTGTTAAGTTTTATTATTGCCGCCGACTGGAAGGATTTTCCGGACAGCGTTAAAACAAAATTCAACCCGGACAAACTCCGGCCATTTCATTTACATAAAGCCGTTGAGCGATCGTTTATCTTCTTCAGGCCGTCCAGTGCCGTATTTGTGGTAAAAATTGCCGATCGTCACGGCAGATATCCCGACCGGTACGTAGCTCAGGTGTTTGACTCTCTTAAACTCGATGACGAACCTGAATTCATGATTTCCCATGAAGGCTGGTCCATGCTCCTGGGGCTGGGCGTGCTGGTGTTGTTCGCCGGGGTGCTGATGATCCTGCTGCGCAGCGTATCCAGGCCCGTGGAAAGACTGCGGTTATGGGCACAGGGGCTTAATGAACAAACGCTGGAACAACCTGTGCCGGAATTCAAATATCAGGAGCTTAATGAACTGGCGGGTATTGTCCATTCCAGCCTGCAACATGTGCGGGAAGGACTGGTGAGAGAGCGGGAGTTTGTTTCCCACGCCAGCCATGAACTTCGCACGCCTATTGCGGTTATCCGTTCCAGTGTGGAGTTGTTGCATAAACTGGAAGAAAAAGGGCCGTCAAAAGGCGCAAACGCCATCCGTCGCATTGACCATGCTTCCCATACTATGACCGATCTTACTGAAACCCTGCTTTGGCTTAGCCGTCAGGATCACGATGAACTGGCCGTATCTGACATTCAGCCGGGAGGTATGTTGTCTGCGCTGGTGCAGGATTTACAGTATTTGCTGACCGGAAAACAGGTGAACGTGGAACTCGCCACGGACAATGTCGTTTGCTCTATCCCGCCGACAGCCCTTCGCATTGTATGCGGTAACCTTATCCGTAACGCATTTCAGCATACCCAAAGTGGTATGGTTACCATAAGCCAGTCTGGTCATACCCTGACGATCGTCAACCGTGAAGACAATGCAGAACAGTATAATGACCCGGTAGGAAACGACGAATCAGGTTACGGTCTCGGCCTGGAACTGGTAAAAAGGGTCACAGCCAAGCTTGGCTGGACCTATCAGCATCGCTTTACTGCTGATGGCTGTGAAGTGAGTATTGTACTTAACAGTTAAGTCAATTAGCCGGCAGTCACATAAGGTGACAAAATTTGTCCCCGTTCGTTTGTCTTTATCGTCTGTAAATTAGTAGTCGCCAGGTGCTTGCGGACTGTCAGCCATCCATAAACAGGTTCTTTTATGAAATTTCCGGTTATTTTCCTTTTACTCATTAGTCTCGCCGGGTGCGGAACAGACAAGTCTCCCTCTGAACAAAACAAGACTGCAGGGAACACGCCTGCACCGGTTCAAATTGCCTTTCTTGCAGACATTCACTTGCATGATTTCTTCGCTGCAGCTAAAGATTTGGATGCATCTGAACTGCCACTGATAGCAGATACTCCGATCTCAGGTGACAGCTCGCAGGGAGCACAAACGCCGGTGTTGATGCGCAGCATGCAGGCACAGCTCAACAGTACGCGGCTGTTTAATGAAAACTACTTTGTTTTTCGCGCAGCACTGGATGAGATTGCTGCCAAAGGCATTAAGCTGGTGGCGTTACCCGGCGATTTTTCAGATGACGGCCAGCCCGCCAATGTGAGGGCGCTGGCTGACATTCTCTCAGAATACACCGGCAAATACGGTATGCGCTTTTTTGCAATTACCGGCAACCACGACCCCGTGCGACCCTTCTCCCGCGCCGGAGGAAAGAAAGACTTCCTGCATTGCAGTGGTAAAGAAGTGGCGGTGATGAGTCCTGACCACCCTGATTGCCTGAATAAATCTGCATGGCAATGCAGCAATGCCCTGCGGGAATGGGGCTATGCTGACATCATGGAATCCCTGAAATCACAGGGCTTCAGCCCGTCATCGCAGGATGTGTTGTATGAAACACCCTTTGGTACAGCCGATGTCAGTAAGCGTGGATGGCGCTGGTGCGACACCGGAAGCGGGAGTGAGGAAAGCAATACGGGCGAGAAGAGCAACCCGAATGAAGAGAACGGGGAATCTTGTATTTTCATGCCGGATGCCAGCTATCTGGTTGAACCGGTAGAGGGTCTTTGGCTACTGGCTATCGACGCCAATGTGTATACACCAAAAGGAAAAGTATCGTCGCTGGAATTTAATGGTTCAGGGAATGCAGGTTACAACGCGCTGGTGGACTATAAACCTGAGCTCATTGACTGGATTGCCGGCGTGGTAAAGCGGGCAGAAGAGCAAAATAAGCGCCTGATTGCGTTCAGCCATTTTCCTATGGCGGACTTCTACGACAACACACGAAAGCAGCTGGCTGAGCTGTTCGGAGACAACGGCATGCAACTAAAACGTATGCCGTCAGCACCGACAACGCAGATCCTGTCTGATCTAGGATTGCGGTTGCACATGGCAGGGCACATGCACCTGTACGACATTGCACAACCTGAAGACACCGGCGGGCTGGTGAATGTGCAGGTGCCGTCGCTGGCTGCCTATCAGCCCGGCTACAGCGTGGTTACCCTGAACAATGATGGCAGCGCTCAGGTAGATACCATCATTCAGCAGCAAGTTGCCCGTTTCGATACTTTGTTCCCTGTGTATGCTAAAGAGTGGCAATACCGCAAGCAGGCGGGACTGATAAACTGGGATAACACCATTCTGGATGCACCGGACTATTTGCGTTTTACCGACGCCCATTTAAAAGAAGTGGTGCGACAGCGCTATGTGGGCCGCGAATGGCCTAAGCCACTGGCTACGTTTATTCAAAGCCAAACGGTTGGTGACGCACTGGAAATGTTGGTATGTGGCAATGTCAGACGCGTTACTGATGAAGGACTGCTTACGATGCCCGCCATCACACTGGCTAATGATTATTACCGTATCAGGAACGCCGGTCAGTTTGCTGACCTTGGTGGACGGGAAGTCGTGTACGAGCGCCTCAGTGATGCCTCGTTACATTGTGAGTTGCCAGAAGCCGCCCCTGTGCAATCGCAACAGGTGAGGCACTTTGTCGAATTGCTCAGCGATGTGGCGGTATCACGTGATGTTACGTCAATTACGGTGAAGGGCGTTTAACAAGGGCGCTGGTGCGCCCTGTTATCAGCCTGTTATCTTATTGATCGCTTCTGCCAGCTTCTGCATGTGGGCAACCGGCGTGAAAATTTGCGGTGTCACGCGGATATTGCTGCCAGCGGACAGACCTTTTCTGACCACAGTGAAAATGCCAAACTCTTTTTCCAGTTGTAGCTGAAGGGCCGCGTTTTCTTCATAGCTGGTTTTCCCTGCAAGTCTGAATCCTCCCATCCCCGATGCGTTCGTCGAAGATGTGGCCCCAAAAATTTCAATCGCTGTATTGTCACGCAGAGGCCGCGTCCAGCTTTCCCACAGATAGCGCAATCTGGCTTCCTTATTCTTGCCGCCTATTTTGTTATGAAAATTGAGGGCATCGGGCACGGTCATGAAACTGGCAAAATTGGAGGTGGCCAGATGGATGCGGTTCGATACATCACTGTCGCCGGCATCTTCGCCCGGGAACGGGCGCACCGCAGAGAGTGTTCCCTGACGCATATAAAGTGCTCCGACACCTACCGGCGAGCCAATCCACTTGTGAAGATTAAAAATGGCCCAGTCTACGCCAAGATCGTCAATGGTGAAGTCAATCAGCCCCCAGGATTGCGCACAGTCACAGATCACATAGATGCCCCGTTCCTTTGCCATTTCTGCAATTTTTCTTACTGGCATCACCAGGCCATGTTGATTACTGACATGAGTGAGCAACATCAGTTTTATGTCCGGATGTTGCTCGAACGCCTGTTGGTACGCCTCAAGATAGTCCTGTTCATCGCCATAGGCAGGAAGGTTTATTTTGGTACCTTTTACCTTACGGTCGGCGCTAAGCCAGGCCATCATGTCCTGATAAGCAGGATAATCGGTATCAGCCCACAAGATCTCATCGCCAGATGAGAAATCATCAAACTGAGTAATCAGGTCAACAAATGATTCGGTGGCATTGCGGGTAAGCATGACTTCTTCTTTTTTCACTTTGAGGGCATCAGCTACTGCTTCCCGTGCAGCATGTAAATCCTGACTGAAGTGCTTACGGGCGTACCACGACATCTCGCGGTTTACCCGCCGGGTGTGGTCAAAAAATGCCTGTTGAACCGGATTGGCCATCTTGCCCCAGTAACCCTGCTCGAGATTTATAATCTCTTTCTGAATATCGTACTGTTCTCTGATCTTTTGCCAGAATGCTTCGTCCTTCGTAACAGTTTCAACTGAACCGACCGGACTTTCAAATTGCTGAGCAGATAAAGATAAAGCAGTAAATGATGCGGCAAATGCCGCTGAATATTTCAAAAACTGTCTTCTGGATGACATGTGTTCCCCGAACCTTATTATTTTTGATGATGTTATATTGTTGCAATTTCTACGCTATAACCCTGAAATGTAAAAGTCCCGGTTTTGAGACGGATGTGCGGAAAATTTAGCCGAAGGTATGGCTTGCCGAAAATATGGATTGGGGAAAAGGTGAGAGAGAAGGGGCTTGTCAGCCCCTTGCTGGTTCCGGCACGAACATCGGGTAGCCGGTGCTCTGAAGTTTAATATCAGCTAGGTGCCAAGTGCAAAGCTTGTTTTCTTTCTGCTGGCAACTAACACCATGAGTAGCCCAAGTAAGGCGGTGCCTGCGCCAGCTAAGGCTACCGCTGGTAATCCAAGACCTGCACTTATAACGCCGCCACCTAAAGCTGCGCCAACCCCATTACCAAGATTGAACGCACCAATGTTCATGGCCGATGCCAGATTCGGCGCTTCGCTGGCCTCCTGAACCACCAATGATTGAAGCGGTGGAACCACAGCGAAGCTGGCAATGCCCCAAAGGAAAATCAGTGGCACAACGACAATGGAAGAAGACATGGTAACGGTAAAGATCACCAGCAGCAGAATAACCGCAATTAACGATACGATTAACGTGCCGTACAAAGTGCGGTCGGCATAGCGTCCTCCGAGCACATTACCTACCGCAAGCCCCACGCCATAAAGCACCAGCATAGCCGTTACAAAGGTGGTTGAAGCATGGGTTTCTTGCTGCAGAATTGGCACAATGTAAGTAAATACTGTGAACATAGAACTGGCACCTACCACTGTTAACAGGAGCGCTGCCAACACAGAACCTTTGCTTAACACGGCTAATTCATTGCGAATGTTCGCTTTTTCCTGATTCACCAAAGGAGGCAAACTAAAGCGCAAGGCTATCATTGCCACTAAGCCGATAGCCGCAATGCCCAGAAACGCATTTCGCCAGCCCAGCGTTGTGCCCACGAAGCTTGCCAGCGGCACACCGCCAACGGTTGCTATGGTAAGCCCTGAAAACATTGCCGCAACCGCACCGGCACGTTGATTCGGCGGCACTAATTGGGTTGCGACGACAGCACCAACGCCAAAAAATACGCCGTGATTGAACGAGGTGATAATGCGGCTAATCATCAATGCGCTGTAACTGTCGGCCAGCGCGCTCATTAAATTACCCAGGGTAAAAATGCCCATGGACAAAACCAGCAGGCGACGGCGCGGCATATTGGCAAACAGTAAAGTCATGACCGGCGCACCCACCAGTACCCCAAAGGCATATGCACTGATCAATATACCTGCCGTTGGAATAGAGATGCCTAAGTCATCTGCTATCACGGGCAGCATTCCCATAGGAGAGAATTCCGTTACACCAATTCCAAAAGCACCAATGGCCAGCGCCATTAGCGGGAAGTTAATCTTCATGTTGAACTCAAGTTTATTTATGATGTTAGGGAATATAACGATATAGAGAACCCCCGAGTAGTGGGGTGGAAAGCTAATCTGTTTTGCATTGGGTTCACAAATGAAGCAAGTTAAAGCTGATAAAACGACTGAAATGGAAACCTTTTTAAAGGTGGCGACACTCGGCAGTTTGAGTGGTGCAGCCAGAGAACTCGGCCTGACACCGTCGGCAGTAAGCAGGATGATGACCCGAATAGAAAAGCGTTTAGGTGTGCGGTTACTTGTTCGTTCTACCCGCAAGCTTTATTTAACCAGCGAAGGGGAATCTTATGCCCTGGCTGCCAGGCGAATCTTAAAAGATGTCGAAGAGACCGAGCGCGCCATTGCCGACCGCGCGAGTCCAAGCGGTTTAATTAAAGTAAGTACCGCAACAGCCTACAGTCGTTTGACCATGATTCCCTTGTACAAAGAGTTTTTAGAGCGCTATCCCAACATCAAAATAGAAGTCGAAGTGAGCGATAAAATCAGCAATGTGGCCGACGGACACATCGATGTCGCAATACGCTTTGGTCCTTTACCTGACAGCAATTTAACCGCCAGGCGCTTAGGAGAAACCGGCAGAACTGTGGTCGCATCACCCAATTATTTAGCGCAGGCGGGCATTCCTGAAACCCCCGCCGACTTAAAGCACTTTAATTGCCTGGATTTTAGCTTCCAGCGCATAGAGCCGGGATGGCCTTTTCGTGAAAATGGTGAAGACTACATTCTGCCCATAGAAGGGAATATGACGTCGAACAATGGTGAAACGCTGGTTGAACTTACCATGGCTGATATTGGCATTACCCGGGTCGGCAACTTTCATATCGAACAGGCGCTCGCATCGGGACAACTTGTTCCACTGCTAGAAGACTTCAATCCACAAGACAAAGAAGTCATCCATGCTGTGTTTATCGGCGGGCGACACATGCCCGCCAGAGTGAGGGTGTTTGTGGATTATCTGGTTGAGAAAATGGCTTCTGATTCCTAAGGATCATTTATCGCTTATATCACTCTGCCTGTGTTCACATGAACTGCAAATAAGGTTTTCTTTTGCAACGGGCAGAGAGCGGTTTTGTTAGAATTACAACCTTTATTGTCAGAATGCGCTACTCAGGTTGCTCCGGGTTTGCTGATGTTCAACGCTATTTAAGTATTTAAGGTCTGTTGTGAAAAAAGTCGGTATTTTCGTTGACGTGCAAAACGTCTATTACACCACCCGCAGTGCGTTTAAACGCAACTTTGACTACAACCGTTTCTGGGCTGAGGTAACTCACGACAGGGAAGTGATGACCGCCAATGCTTATGCCATCAATCGCAATGACGAAAAGCAGAAGCAGTTTCAGAATATTCTCAGGGCTATTGGCTTTGAGGTGAAACTGAAACCTTTTATTCAACGTGCCGACGGCAGTGCCAAAGGTGATTGGGACGTGGGCTTAACGCTGGACATGATGGAAGCAGCGGAATATTGCGACGTACTTGTTCTGGTGTCCGGCGACGGTGATTTTGATTTGCTGGTTCAGCGTGCCCGTGAAAAGCACCAATGTGAAGTGGAGGTGTACGGTGTTGAAGCGCTGACTGCCGACAGTCTGAAACGTGCAGCTGACCGCTTTGTGCCGGTAATGGATATTCTGCTACTCTAAGCGCCTTTTTTTGTTCCCAGAATAACGACTACAAACCGGATTAGTTCATGCGCTTCAAACTCCCGTCATCAGCCAAAGCTGTGGCTTTATCATTACTCACTGTTCTCTCTTTTTGTGTAACGTCTTTCAATTCGGTGGCAGAAACCGCAGCCTGGGCTCAGCCTGAGAAGGAACTGATGGTACCGGTAGAAGGCGGCAAGATTTATGTGCGCTTAAACGGCCTTGAACATAAAAACGCCACACCGGTGATATTTATTCACGGTGGTCCGGGTGGCACTCACAATGGCTTCGCCGGTATGACGGAGCTGGCCAACGATCGTATGGTGATCATGTACGATCAACTCGACAGCGGTAAATCAGAGCAGCCAAACGACCCGGCCAACTGGCGGGTAGAACGCTTCGTTGATTCTCTGGAGACCATTCGCAAGACACTCGAAATCGAACAGTGGCATGTTGTGGGCCATAGCTGGGGCTCGGCGCTGGCACTGGAATACTCGGCTAAATATCCGCAGCACACCGTGTCTACGGTTTTAGGAGGCACGTTTATTTCAACGCCACATTGGATCATGGATGCAAACCTGCTGGTAAAAGCCGCCCCGCAAGACGTACAGGCAACGCTGAAACAGTGTGAATCAGCGAAGCCACCGGAAGGCGACGTTTGTCGCAAGGCTTACACCAAACTTTATTCTGTTTATTACACCCGTGGTATTGGTACTGAAGCGGCCAGAGCCTACTACGAGAACGTCGGCGGCAACGGCTTTAATCCGCTTATCTACAACAAAATGTGGGGACCGAGTGAGTTTTCATCTACCGGCGTGCTAAAGAGCTACGATGCCACCCATTTACTGGCAGACATCGACCCGATGAAAACCCTGTTTATGATTGGTCAATATGACTCAGCCCGGATTGATACGGTGCAGGACTATCTGGCACTGACGCCGGGGGCAGAATTGGCTGTGGTACCCGGTGGTGCACACGGTTTCTATAACGACCGGCCACGCATTACGTTTGCATTGTTGAAAAGCTGGTTGGACAGGAAAGATCCTCAAGCTGCTGAGCCTGAATAACAAAAAGGGCGCCGGCAGAAATCAGGCCGGTGTATAAATTTCTACATCGCCTTTGCGCTGCTTTCCATTACGCCCGGCCTTGTCCTGCCGCTTTGCTTTCTTAAGCGGCGGGCATAAATCATCGTTGTTGTAATAAACAATACATTCCAGACACTGCACGCACTCGTTGTAATTGATATCACCTGTGGGCGTGATGGCTTTGATGTCGCATTTGTGATGACACAGGGTACAGGGGTTGCCACAAGCCTTGCGACGGGTAAGCCATTCACCGGCGTGGAAGTAACCGAGCACCGCTAAACCAGCGCCCAGCGGGCAGACATAGCGGCAGTAGAATTTATTGATCCACAGGCCGGCAACCAGCAAGGCTACGGCATACAAAACAAACGGCCAGGTACGTACAAACTGCAATGTGATAGCGGTTTTGAACGGTTCCACTTCTGAGGCGATTTCAGCCACTCTCACTGAGGCGAAAGAGGTGATTACCAGGCCAATCAGAATGGCGTACTTAACCCACCAGAGTTTACTGTGAGTGTCGAAAGGCACCTTCTTCTGACGGATACGCAGCTTTTTCGCTATCCAGCCCACCATTTCTTGCAGTGCGCCAAACGGGCACAGCCAGCCGCAGAAGATACCGCGACCAACAATAAACAGACTTACGAATACGTAGCTCCAGAGAATGAAAAGAATGGGGTCCATCAAATACATATTGATGTCGAAACCATTAATCACACTTTGCAAGATTGGATAAATATTGACGATGGAAAGCTGTCCCTGCCACAGCCAGCCAATGAAAATCAGTGTGTAGGTCAGGAAACTCCAGCGAACCCAGCGGAATAGCTTCTCGTTAGCCGACAAACGATGCTGGAAGATAAAAATCAACGTGACCAGAATAAGGCTTACCACCAGAACGGAAATATCCACGATGCGGTTTTCCCAAATCCGAACCCAGGGCGCTTTCGGCGCTTCTTCTACAACGGCTTCAGCAAAATCAAACAGGGATTCAGGCAAGCTGTAGTCGTCGTGCAGGTGCAGTTGATTGCGGATGAGGTGGTTGCGGGCAATATCAATATTCAGGTTCAGCGACATGGTATCACCGGGGTTGAATCCGGACTGGGTGTTTACCACGAATACCTGCACATCGTCGCTCTCAGGCATGCCTGCGCCCAATTGCTGGTCGGCATAACTGTAGAAGTTTAAATCCCGCATGGGGAAGGGCAAATCATTCTGCGTCAGCGAAATGCGATTGGCTACCGTGCCGGGTTTGAAGTCGTCTTCCAGATAGCTGAAGAAACCTTCTGACATCACCAGGAATGCCTGTTCATTGGGTTTGAGAATACCCATTAAGCGTTGATACTCGCTGTCACCCAACAAATTACGCCCGATAGTCGGGGCGTTCAGGTAGGCGTAATACACGTCGAAGTTGTCGTAAGAAAGGTCAAAGGTATCGCCGGGGAAGGTATCGAGCTCAATGTTGAAGCCGTCAGCCATGTCCTGCTGGCTGATACGCCATTGACGAACCAGACCTTCTTCCAGCAACTGCTGCCAGCTTTTTTCTTCATATACCTCTTTCGGTGTGGCCAGCGGGGAGCTGGCGAACCCGGACAATAACTGACGTGCGACTTTAAGCGAAGACAGCAAAATGGTGTCGTTAATGATGATCACCGACACCGTGGCTTTAGTCACGCCATCCACATGCACCGTAGAAGGATCGTCCGGATTATTCTTTGCGGCAGAATCTACAATTACCCGCTGTCCCACATTCAGACCTTCATACTGGTTTATGAAATTGAGCATGGGTTCCGGGCCGAGCCCGTGCAGGAAAATGGGCTCGTGGTGATTGATTATCCGGATGCCTTTCACATTGCCGGCGGTGTCGATGCCGATAAGCAGGTTGATACGGGTACCTGAGAAGCCGGGTAAATTCACCAGATCATTACTGGCGAATACATAGCCCAGCAATTCCTGTAACTGATAAACCGGTTGCACGGGGACATCACTTTGCTTGTCGCCAATGAGCGTGGCTTTAGGAAAGATGGATTGGATAAGGGAATCATCGATATTGACTTCTTCGGCCAGAGTGGCACATGCGCTAAAGCAGAGTGAAATAAAGAAGAAGGTTCTTAAAAAGGCAGTATGGATGAATCCTGTCATGAGGCGGGTCCTTAAAAAAAGAGCCGGCGTCAGGTCCATACCAGCTCTTTGAAGAAAAACTCGTAACAGGGTTGTGGGACCAAAGCCCTGCTACGATGCCCGCGTTACGAGCGAGGCAACTTGAAGGTCCAGACTGTGCCGCCCTGGTTGATGTCTTTTACGCGTTTGGCAACTTCACCACCCCAAAGAGGTACTGCGCCGCCCCAGCCAGACAAGATACTCAGGTACTGCTCACCGTCCATTTCCCATGTAACCGGAGAGCCGACGATGCCTGAACCTGTATTGAACCGGTAAACTTCTTCACCTGTTTTGGCATCGAAGCCCATCAGGTAGCCTTCAGGTGTACCGGTAAAGACCAGATTACCCGCAGTGGCCAGAACACCGCCCCACAGAGGTGCGTTGTTTTTATATTCCCAGACAGTTTTACCGGTCTTAGGATCGATGGCTTTCAGTGAACCGATGTGATCTTCGTAAACAGATTTGATAGTGAAACCAGAACCCAGGTAAGCCGCACCTTTCTTATAGCTTACCGGCTCGTTCCAGATGTCCATGCCCCATTCGTTAGAAGGTACATAGAACAGACCTGTGTCCTGGCTGTACGCCATAGGCATCCAGTTCTTACCACCCAGGAATGAAGGTACTGAGAATACAGTTTCGCCTTTCTCACCGTTCTCGCTTTCAGCAGGGTTACCCGGGCGACCGCCCTCTTTGTAAATTGGCGTACCATCATCATTCAGGCCTTCAGCCCACGTGATACCGCTGACGAACGGGAAGCCACGGAGGAATTCGCCGTTTTCACGGTTAAGGACATAGAAGAAACCGTTACGGTCAGCCGTTGCGGCCGCTTTAACGGTTTTACCTTTTTCTTTATAGTCAAACGCAATCAGTTCGTTTACGCCGTCGAAATCCCAGCCATCATGTGGTGTGGTCTGGAAGTGCCAAACGATTTTGCCTGTGTCAGGATCGATAGCCAGACGTGAAGAAGAGTACAGGTTGTCACCAGGACGTAAGTGAGAGTTCCACGGTGCAGGGTTACCTGTACCCATGAAGATCAGGTCTTGATCAGGGTCGTAAGTACCGCCAAGCCATGTTGCTGCACCACCTGTTTTCCACAGGTCGCCAGTCCAGGTTTTGTTTGCTTCACCACCGGTGATGCCGTTTTCTTCACCGTTCAGGTAACCCATGTGACCTTCAACAGTAGGACGGGTCCATACCAGTTCACCGGTTTTCGCATCGCGGGCTTCAACTTTACCTACGATACCGAATTCACCACCAGAAATACCGGTGATAACTTTACCTTTTACAATCATAGGCGCAGCAGTGAATGAGTAACCTGCTTTATAGTCACCCATTTTCTTACGCCATTTCACTTTACCGGTTTTCTGGTCAAGGGCGACCAGAATCGCATCCAGCGTACCGAAGATAACCAGGTCGTCATACAGTGCGGCACCACGGTTGATAACGTCACAGCAAGGCATGATGCCGTCTGGCAGACGGGCTTCGTATTGCCACAGCTCATCACCGGTTTTAACGTCAATGGCATAAATACGTGAATAAGAACCTGTTACGAACATCACGCCATCGTGTACCAGAGGCTGTGATTCCTGACCGCGCTGTTTCTCACCACCCAGCGAGAACGCCCACACAGGGTGCATTTTCTTAACGTTTTTTGTATTCAGTGTGTCCAGCGGGCTGAAGCGCTGTCCGCGCGGGCCCATGCCATAACTTAAAACATCGCCGGTGGTATTAGCGTCGTTAAGTATGTCCTTATCGGTAACGCCTGCCGCCTGAACACCGCCTAAGGTGCTAAGAGACAAGGCCAGACCGACAGCAGAGCTAATCAGGTGACGTGAAACTGTTCGACTTTTCATCAGGTTTCTCCAGTAGTTCAACAGGTGCTTCGGTGGTCTTTCCACCTTTTTACACAAGCGGCTCGTCTGAAAAACAGTTGTATTAGTTGGGAACGTTCTTCTTACGGCCTTGCATTATTGTTAATCCGTCCTCCGGACCCTAAGCATGGAACATCTTCGGACGACGACATGGTCAGTATTAGCTAATGTTTTTTTAACAACCATTAAACCTTGGATTATCATTTTTACTCCCTTGGTAGTAATACCCCGAAAAACGGGTCAAAAAGGGAGGGTGAGAAGCACAGGGAAATAACGCCAGGTCAATAGGTTATGTAGTCTGCATAACAAATCGTGATGAACGCGGAACAGTGTGTCTGGGGATGTATCAGCACTGAAACGGACGGGGAAGATTTAATTAAAATGGGAAGCGTGTTTATGTCGGGACCACGCTCCCCGTATGCCCGGTTATTCTTCGGCGTATAACCCGGGTACCGTGTAGGTAATCTTGTAGTCATCAAAAATGGCTTTCATGCGACCGTCTTCGATCATGGGAACAGTGATGTCTTCAATGGCATAAGCCAACTGCCGGTAATCCGTTTTCACCGCCATACCAATATCCCAGGCTTTAATGCTCATTGCAGCAAGACCGGTAGCATTGATGGTGTATTGTTCGGAGGCAGGTTGTGCCCATTCCAGTTGTGACTGCATGCCGGCAACAGCAGCGACTTCCCCTTTTTTGAACAGGTCTATGCCGTCAAAGGTGGTGGTAGTATGCACCATGTTTTTCCTTAATCTGCCGCCAATGGTTGAACCTAAAAAGGTGTCCGGAAGTGAGTCGATTTCCACGGCAATTTTCTCGTACTGGAAAATCGCCAGTGTGTCGATGCCATTGGTTTTTTCAGTGTTCTTCAGCAGCGCCCATTTTTCACGGTGATAAGGGCCGAACATCACCACCATTTCATTGCGGGGCAGACCGTATCCGTCAATGCCGTAACTGAATTTACGGTCGTAAGGAACACGCAACATCAAATCCGCTTTCTGGCGGGTAATGATATGGCCTTTCCATACTGCCTGTCGTAAATCATCTTCCAGATTTTCATCGGCATTAATCCACATCCAGCGTGGCTCAACACCTAATCCTGCAGCGATGGCTTTCCCTACTTCAATGTCGACACCGGCAGGAGATTCATCGTCCAGAAAAGAATAAGGGGGGAAATTATTGTAGACCGCAATGGTGATATAGCCTGACTCAATAATATCGTCATAGCTTCGGGCCTGAACTGAAAAAGCGCTGCCTGCCATAAAGGCAGCCAGCGCAAGGCCCGTTATCCAGCAACGTAATAAGCGAGCCATAGCTGTTACTCGGGGGTGCCGCGAGTTTCGATGTAAGATTTGATTGCCCACATTGCTTCCTGACTAAGGATGCCTTCGAATGGCGGCATGTAAACACGGCCGTCGATAACTGCACCGTTACGGATACGCATCATGAACCAGTCGTCAGCTTCTTCCTGACTGAAGAATTCGTTTTCGTCATTCAGTTTACGCAGATCCGGAGTAATACCGCCAGAAATAACTTCCAGGCCGTGGCAACGGGCGCAGTTCTGGTTATAGGCAGAGTCACCAATTTTGATTGCCAGCTCATTACCAGTGTAAGGGTTCGTGGCTTTCCATTCCTCGCCCAGTTGAGGTAACGCGCTGGTGTCCACTGCCTGTGGTGTAACATCGCCATGAGCAAGCGCCTGCGCTGAAGACACAGCGATAACTGCTGCCAGCGTACTACGCAATATGGTTGAGAAATTTTTCATTTATACATCTCCAAAAGTTGTCAGATAGTGTCAATGCTGGTTAGAGTTGGCGGACAACTTGAGTAGGTTTTGTTGTGTTTGCGACATAACCAGACACGTTTTAAAAGGTAGGTGATATGCCGGATTCGTCCAATTGTACTAAGGTAGTAAACCTTTCATCCTTTGTGCTCATTCATAATGGACGGGTCATCAACTAGTATTTAGTTCACCTTCGCAAAAGGAGTACCGGTATGTTCGCCCCACTAATAACGACAATGGCGACACCTGGCCTGGCAATACCGCTGAAAGCTGCATCACGTTATGTAATGCGGTTTCTGGCTCTGCCGTGTCTGCTAAGCCTGTTGGTGCCCGTCTCACAATCCTTTGCTGAAGACTTACCGGTAAATATCGCCTATGTAAAACAAACCGGACTGACGTCTTCTGCTTCACTGGCGCTGTTTAAAACTCCTGAAAACAATGGTGTTGCCGGCGCTTTGCTGGGGACGGATGATTCCAATACCACCGGTCGCTTTCTTAAACATCGCTATGCGCTGACGGTACTCGAAGATGCCAACGGAGAGGCTCTCACCGGCAAAGTACAGGCGTGGCTTAAAGCCAATAGCGGGCCGCTGATCCTGGATGTGCCCGACAGTACCTTGCAGGCAATTCTGGCCCTGCCCGGTGCCGACGCCGGGCTGATGCTCAATGCAACAAACAAATCTGACAGCTGGCGGCAAAATCAATGCCGGGCCGGTTTACTGCACACTTCCCCGAGTTACGCCATGCTGGGCGATGCACTGGGTCAGTTTCTGATGGCAAAACGCTGGCGGGAATGGTTTTTAGTTTCTGGCAGTGGTGAAGGCGATAAAGCCATGGCGCAGGCGTTTGAACGGGCATCAAAACGCTTTGGCACCAAAATTACCGGGCATAAAACCTGGACCTTCGACACGGATTTACGCCGTACTTCCCAGCAGGAAGTACCCGCCCTGACGCAGGGGGAAGATTATGACGTGGTGCTGGTGGCAGATACTCAAAACCTGTTTGGCTTTTATTTACCGTACAACACCTGGTTGCCCCGTCCAGTAGCCGGTACCCACGGACTCAAAGCTGCTTCCTGGCATCGCAGTATTGAACAGTGGGGCGCTATCCAACTGCAAAACCGTTTTTTTGAAGCAAATCAGCGTCCTATGAATGATGACGACTTTAACGCCTGGCTTGCTGTCAGAGCCGTTGCTGAAGCGGTCACCCGAACAAAATCGAATAACTCTGCTACGCTTTATCAATACCTTATGAGCGATAAATTTGAGCTGGCAGCGTTCAAAGGACGCAAACTGACCTTCCGCCAGTGGAACGGACAACTGCGTCAGCCCATCCCGTTAGTGCAGCCGGAATCTCTGGTTTCCCAGTCTCCTCAGGAAGGTTTTCTTCATCCCGTGACTGATTTAGATACGCTGGGGTATGACAAGCCGGAAGTCCGTTGTTCCATGGTCAAGGAGTAAGTATGAAGTCGTTGGTTCTCCCCGCAATGATGCTGTTCGCCAGCCCTGCTTTGGCGGGTGTTGCATATGTGTCGAACGAAAAAGATGACACATTGACCCTCATTGATACCGGTTCACTGGAAGTAATTGAAACCATCGAAGTGGGTATGCGGCCAAGGGGGATTATTTTCAGCAATGACTATAAATACCTGTATATCTGCGCCAGCGATTCAGACGCAGTGCAGGTCCTGGAGGTAAGTACCAACAGGATCATCCATAACCTGCCTTCCGGTGAAGATCCCGAGCAGTTCGCGCTGCATCCCAATAACCATCACCTGTATATCGCCAACGAAGACGACGCCGTAGTCACCGTTGTCGATACGGAAAAACGGGATGTGATTGCACAGATTGACGTGGGTGTGGAGCCTGAAGGTATGGCTGCCAGTCCTGATGGTAGATGGGTTATCAATACCTCTGAAACCACTAATATGCTGCACTGGATTGACGCCTCAAATCAGCAACTGGTAGACAACACACTGGTCGATCAGCGTCCTCGTCACGTGGAGTTTACCAAGGACGGTAAAACCGTCTGGGCTTCGTCAGAAATTGGCGGAACCGTTTCCATCGTTGATGTGGACAGCAAAGCGATTACGCAGGTGATTAATTTCAAAATTCCGGGAGTACACAGGGATAAAATTCAGCCTGTGGGCGTGAAACTGACTGATAACGGTAAATATGCGTTTGTAGCACTGGGTCCTGCGAATCATGTAGCGGTGGTCGATGCGAAAACTTATGAAGTGCTGGATTATCTGCTGGTGGGACGTCGTGTATGGCAACTCGCCTTCGCCAACGATCAGTCTTTGCTGTTCACCACCAATGGTGTGAGTGGCGATGTATCAGTCATCGATACAGATAAATTAAAAGTAATCAAAACCCTGAAAGTGGGACGTTATCCCTGGGGCGTGGCGGTGAAGCCATGAGCCTGGCATTATCTGTCGCAGGCTTGCAGTTCGGTTATCAGCAAAAGACAGTACTGCACAATGTGAACCTGAACCTGGAACAGGGCCGTTTCTACGCGTTACTTGGCCCGAATGGCGCGGGTAAAAGTACGCTGTTCAACCTGCTTTGTCAGTTGCTGCAAAGTGCGGAAGGTGACATTTTTGTGGGCGGTCATGATACAGCCAAAGCCCCGCGCAAGGCGTTAGCCGCATTGGGTATCGTGTTTCAGCAAAGCACGCTGGACTTAGATTTAACTGTTTATCAGAACCTGAATTATCATGCCGGCTTGCACGGCATGTCTGCCTCTGCAACGAAAGACGCCATAGCGCGGGAACTGGCCAGATTTGATTTGACCGGGCGACAGCATGAGAAAGTGCGCTCACTGAACGGTGGTCACCGCCGCAGAGTAGAAATTGCCCGCGCGTTGCTGCATGAACCCGCCATTTTATTGCTCGACGAGGCCAGTGTGGGGTTGGATATGCCCACCAGAGACAGCATAAACCGCCATATTCGCGACCTGTGCTCTGAGAAGGGCATTACGGTGTTGTCATCCACCCATCTGGTGGATGAAGTCTTGCCGGAAGATAACCTTATCCTGTTACATCAGGGGAACATTTTGCTGGATATGCCCTGTCAGACTGCTCTCACTGAATATCAGGCCGGTGACGTAAAAGCCCTGTACCGGCAACTGACCACACAGGATGAAGCAGCATGAAGTACTGGATGGCATTTAAAGGTATTGTGGTGCGTGAAATGTGGCGTTTCTGGCATCAGAAGGCGCGGCTGGTCAGTGCCCTTGTGAGGCCGTTATTGTGGCTGATTGTTTTTGCCGCAGGTTTCAGAGCTGCACTGGGTATCGCTATTATTCCGCCTTACGACACCTACATCACTTATGATGTATATATTATGCCGGGTCTGGCGGGCATTATTTTGCTGTTCAACGGTATGCAAAGCTCACTGTCCATGGTGTATGACCGTGAAATGGGAAGTATGAAAGTGCTGCTCACCAGCCCGCTTCCCCGCCCGTTTTTACTGATAAGTAAGCTCATTGCCGGCGCTATTATTTCGTTACTGCAGGCCTATGCCTTCTTTTTGCTGGCGTATCTGCTGGGTATCGAAGTACCGGTTATGGGCTACATATACGCAGCACCGGCATTGCTGGTTGGTGCATTAATGCTTGGCGCTCTCGGGCTTTTACTGTCATCTTTCATCAAACAACTGGAGAACTTTGCCGGTGTAATGAATTTCGTGGTGTTTCCCATGTTTTTTCTTTCATCTGCGCTGTATCCGTTGTGGAAACTGAAAGAGTCGAACGAGTGGTTATACTGGATTTCGCAATATAATCCTTTTACTCACGCAGTAGAACTGATTCGTTTTGCGTTATATGAGAGCTGGAATCCCACCGCAGGTTGGGTCACCTTTGCAACTACCGTCGTATTTTGCGGTATTGCAATTTGGGGCTACGATCCTAAACGTGGAATGCAACAAAAGAAGAAGCCGGGTAAATAACCCGTGCATAGTGCTCGACAGGCCTGTGCGGAATTTACTACTATCAGTCATGAATTAACAAAAGGTTTACAATTATGGTAGAAATCCTGGTTGCAGATGATCATCCACTGTTTCGCTATGCCATTACCGACTTTGTCGAGCGGAATATAGCAGAAACAAAAACCATTACCTGTACAGACCTTGATGCTGCAATTGAAGTGGCTGAAGAGAATCCTGATATTGATTTGGTGCTGTTAGATCTGAACATGCCGGGTATGGATGGTCTGAACGGCATTGTGCGGTTTCGTAATCAATTTCCCGAAATCCCTATTGTGATAGTCTCAGCGGAAGAAGATAAGAATGTGGTGCTGCAAGCATTTACATATGGAGCAGTGGGTTTTATCACCAAGTCATCCAGTTGTGAACAGATTGTCGCTGCGTTAGAGCAGGTGCTTTCCGGCCAGGTTTATCTGCCACCGGATATTATCCGTAAAAGTGGTACCGGCAAGCCGAAAGACGAGAACAGCGCACAGCAAATTGACCCTAAATTAATTGCAGCACTGACTCGCAGACAACTGCTGGTGTTTGAGTGTATTGCGAAAGGCAAATCGAACAAGCAAATCGCCTACGAGCTGAATATTGCGGAAACCACCGTCAAGGCTCATGTTTCGGCCATCTTGAATAAACTGAACGTACATAACCGCATTCAGGCTGCACTGTGCGCGGCGAGTATCGATTTCAATCACTATCTGATGCGTTGAATAAAACGTAACGGAATTTACCGGAAGCGGCTGGCCGGGTTCAGCCAGCAGGTGTGTTGTATAGCTGCCAGGCGATGGCGCAGAGTGCTACAGCAATAATACTGTCGAAAATACGCCAGCGAAGCGGGGATTTCAGCAGCTTTTTCAGTGCCGGAGAAAACAGCACCAGACTGCCGAACCACAACACTGAACCGGTTGTTGCACCCAAAGCAAATACCAGTGGTTCAGGTTGCAGGGCGCCGATACTGCCCAGCAGGACAACAGTATCCAGATATACGTGGGGGTTCAGTAAGCTGATTGCCAGCGCGGCAAGACTGGTTTTCCACCATGCTTTGGCAGCTTTTTCTGCATGAAGAGTCAGGCCCGACGACCCTTCGTAAGCCCGTTTGGCCGCACCAAAAGCAAGATAGAGCAGAAATGCCACACCTGCCCAGGTCAGCCAGGGAATGAGTCCCGGGATCCAGGTTTTGATTTCACTGGCGGTAAAAACGCCGAGAAAAATCAGTACGGCATCACAGAGTATGCAGGTCAGGGCAATTGCCAGCCGGTTAGCACCGGCCATGCTTTGACTGAGCACCCAGATATTTTGTGCACCAATAGCAATGATCAGGCTCATACCTAATCCCATTCCGGATAAAAATGATTGCACAACGGGCTCCCGCTCAGTAATTCAACAGTTGATGACAACACACAGGCGCTAGATTAATGGCATTTTTACTATTAATCTAATGACTATATCTATCTATACATTCCTGATATTCATGATTGATTACCAGTTACTTGATGCGCTGTCCTATGTGATTGCGGAAAAAGGCTTTGAGAGAGCGGCGAAGAAAATGTTTCTGACCCAGTCAGCGGTGAGTAAACGCATTCATCAGTTAGAAGCACTGTTAGGACAGCCGGTACTGGTGCGGACACAGCCACCTTCTGCAACGGCACTGGGCAAAAGACTGCTGAATCATTTGCAGCAAGTCCGGCAACTTGAAGTGGCTCTGAACGTTCAGGGTATTGCCGGTCACGATGTTCAATCCGGTCCGTTAACAGTAAAGCTTGTGGCTAACGTGGATTCACTGGCCACCTGGTTACCGGCGGCACTGGCGATAACGGAAGAAGAGGCGGGATGTCAGTTTCAGTTCGAAATCATTACGGAAGATCAGTCCATTGCCCTGCAGCGCATGAAAGCAGGAGAGGTCATGGTTTGCATATGCTCATCAGCGGAAGCGGTAAACGGGGGCAAAGTGAGTTCACTGGGCGCGCTCCGGTATAAAGTGATTGCGAGCCCTGCGTTTATTCGCCGGTACAATATTACCGGGCCTGAACAGCTCAGCGATGCCCCTTGTCTGGTGTTTAATGAACACGACAGGCTCCAGCACGATTTTTTACAGGAAGTAAACGGCAGCACACCCTCTCTGGTGCATCTCTGTCCGTCCTCTGAAGGGTTTAAGCAAGCCATGCTGGCCGGCATAGGATACGGCTTGTTACCCGTGCTGCAACTGAATAAAGAACTGGAAAACGGAGAGTTAGTCGACCTGATGCCGGGTTATCACGTGGATACGCCTTTGTACTGGCATTACTGGCAAACAGAAAGCCCGCAACTTAAAACACTTCGGGAGTTTGCTCTGCGCGAATCTGCAAAGCGGTTGGCTTAGTTCACGTCATGGCGCCTGAAGTTATTCCCCGGCCTTCTTCGACATCAGGTTGCTCAAGGCCAGTTTCATTTTATGGGGTTTCACTGGCTTATTAAGCAGTGAGTAGCCTTTTGCCCGCACAGACTGGCGTAATTCATTGGTGTAGTTTGCCGTGATCATGATGACCGGTGTGCCGGTTCCCAGCTCCCGCTCGACGATTTCGAGGGCGTCGAAACCGGTGTCGCCGTCATCAAGGTGGTAGTCAGCCACTATGATGTCGGGTTGCAATTCTTTCAGCCAGCCCTCTTTACCCAAATCTTCCAGTGTCTGCACGCTGGTCACCTGAATTCCCCAGCCGCCCAGCAACTCTTCCATGCCGGCGCAAATGGCTTCATCGTTATCAATAATAAGCAGGTTTGCGCCTTCAAGATGACTGTTGAATCTGTCCTGTACAGCGGATTTACGGGGCAAGTCAGACGTTAATCGTTGTGTGCCGTAGGGTAAGGTAACGGTAAAGCAGGAGCCTTTCCCTTCAACGGACGTCACATGGATTTTATGGTTCATCACGGTGGAAAGTTTATCCACAATAGCCAGACCTAAGCCCAGTCCCTGGTCATGACGCCGTTTCTTCGCTTCAACGCGGTTAAATTCCTGGAAGATATCACTCAGTTTATCTTCGGGAATACCGATCCCGGTGTCGCACACCTGAATTTCCAGGCCATGTGCCCGTCTGCGGGCACCTAAAAGAATTGCGCCTTCATTGGTATACCGGATAGCGTTACTGAGCAGGTTGCGAAGAATACGGGCGAGCAGATAACCATCCGAGTTTACTACGCGGGAGGAGTTGCGGAAACGGAATTTCAGGCCTCTGGCTTCAGCCTGCTGACGGAATTCATTCTCAAGGTTACTCATGAGATCTTCAACAGCAAAGTCGTCCAGCACCGGCTCTATCAAACCGGCCTCCAGCTTGGAAATATCCACAAGTGCCGTGATCAGCGACTCCAGATTCTCCAGCGAATAGCTCAGTGAACTGGTCAGTTTCTGAGCTTCCGGTTGCAACGTCTGCTCTGCCAGTGCACTGACAAATAAACGGGCTGAGTTCATTGGCTGCAACAGGTCGTGGCTGGTTGCAGCGAGGAATTTACTTTTTGATTCGTTAGCGTGCTCTGCTTCCCGCTTGGCTTCCAGCAAGTGGATTTGTGCCAGTTGACGGTCTTCAATTTCTTTGCGCAACTGGGCATTTATCTCAGAAATCTTCTTGGTACGCTGGTTTACACGCTGCTCCATGTAGTCGTAAGCATGCTTAAGCGCCTTGGCGGTGCGCCGCTGCTCGGTGACGTCCTGCTCCAGCGCGAAGAAGCCGACTACATTGCGCTCCTGATCGAAGTGAGGAATGTAGGTCTTGTTGGAAATCCGGCTGTTGCCGTTATCCAGTGTGGTTTCAACCTCAAAATTGACTGACTGCCCGAGCATTGCCCGTTCAATATATATTTGCAGGTTACTGAACGTTTGTTCACCCAGTACATTACGCAGATGGTGGCTGATGATTTCTGAACGGGAGCGGTGATACCACTTTTCAAACTCCCGGTTCACGAATTCATAGCACATGTCTTTGTTAACGTAAGAAATCAGTGCCGGCATAGCATCGGTAATCAGACGGATGCGTTGCTCACTTTCCTGCAGCGCGCGTTGATGATGGCTGCGTTCAGTGATGTCGGTAAAGGTGTTCAGCATGCCGCCGGAAGGAATAAGGTGGCTTTTGAACAGCAATACGATGCCGTTTTCCAGCACCACTTCTGTTTCACCGAAACCATCATCGTTCAGGCATTCGTCCATGGGTAAGGCCGGTACTTCACGCAGGGCGCTGTTCGCAAGCAACTGGTTGTATTTTACACCCCGTTTTACGTCGGCTTCTTTCAGACCGGCGAACTCCAGGAACTGCTGATTCCAGGTTTCCAGCTCGTTGTTTTCGTTGATCAGGGCCACCGCTTCTGTCATGTTTTCCAGCGTCGACTTCAGCAATTGGGCCTGCTCTGCCATGGCCGTCTGATAACGCAACTCTTCTGTCTTTTTGATGTTGGTGATATCGGTGTATACCACCACCAGGCCGTTCTCAGCGGTTTTACGCTCAGACATCTGGATCCATGTGCCGTCTTTCAGTTTGAAAATGGTCTGGGTGATGGACTCAGGAAACGCACTGACTTTTCTCTGTACTTTACAGCTGTGATCAACCAGAGGCAGTGACGCAGCGGTAATTTGCTGAAAGGTGGTAACGCCAATCTCAAAAGCAATGCCAAAACGGGTCCAGAATTCACGGCAGCGGTTGTTCACCAGTACCATTTTGCGGTCGGCATCAAACAGAACAAAGGATTCGGAGATACTTTCTATGGCATCCGTAAGGCGCTGGCGGTCCTGGTCTGAAGAAATCCGGCTTAGTTCGGCGTCAAGACGGGCCTGGTCTAATTGCTGGTTCGATTCTTCCAGACGGTGCAGCGTTTGCTGTAACTTAAATGTTCGTTCTTTGACTTTGTCAGCAAGCAGAGCGGCATCTTCGAATGACTGATAGGCATCGCTGTGGTTGCCCCATCCCATTTCAACACGGCGCATCAGCACCGCGTTTATTTTGGTCAGCTTTTCATTTTCGTAACGCAGGCGCTCCAGCTCGTCTGAAGCGACGTCGTTATTGACTGCCGGATAAGGGCTATGTGAGGGTAAGGTCTGGGTTGGCCTGGTCACGTGGATATCCTATAGCAACACCGGTAAAGGTATGGTTCAGATGTAACCCGTTAATTTGTTCACCGTAAGTGCTAAAGCCAATGACATTGTGTTCCATGTACAGTTCAGACATATCTTCTTCAAGCTGATACTCGTCGATTTCCGCCCGGCGGTGAATACAGTCAAAACCGATGAGTAACTGAATTTCACCGACTGATTCTTCCAGCAAATTGAAAATCATTGATGTATGCGACAACAAGCCCGGCGATGTCATCTGGGTAAGCACAACACCGGCATCGATGGCGCAGAAGAAGGTAAGGCTTAAATCATCATTTACCTGTTGAATGCTGCGGATATACAGATGATCACCAATCTGAACTGCCAGCGGATACATTGCAAAGGTGCGGGAATTCAAATCTTCCAGCTTCAGATTGTTAATACGGCAGTATTCCAGTGCAGCGGGTTCGGCATTAAATTCCTGCACAACCCGTAAATCCGGCGAAACCTGAGTCACAACCAGCTTTTCCTGCATAGGAGCAAGGTGATGCTGACTGAAGACTTCAAAATTGCAGGCCGTATTCACCAGCATAAACACCGCAGCATCGCTGTAAAACTTGCCATTATGAAATACCTGAGTATCAACAAAATGCTGATCGTCACCGGCAGAACCGCCGACCAGCGGAATTTCATGCAGGCTCTCGCTCAATGCATTAATCACCAGTTCCTCACGCACAGATAAACCGTCGAGCAGCGACAGTGCAAAACATTGTTTATCAATAGGTGAAGACGTGACAGCCTTTTTGCGCAGGTTATTCAGCATACCGTCAACCAGCGTATCCGCATCGCTTTTGGTAAACGCAGCGAGATTTTCAATCAGCACAGATTCCACAGCAAACAGGGACTGACTCAGCCCGAATGCACTGATGCTGTGTTTTTTGTAACCCAGCGGGGTAATTTCACCTGCAGAAGTACAGCCTATCACCGTAATGTCCGGAAAATAACGGGATAACTCCCGCGCTAATAATTCCAGCGGATAGCGGGTGCAGCAGTAAAAAACTACACAGGTTGGCTCACAGGGAGCAAGTGCACGGTAGATCTCCGCGGCAGCTCTCACCGGGTCTTGTTGTTCACTCCCGGCGCGGGCTACACCGCTGACGATGTCCTGCGCGACAGCCAGTTGTGCTTGTTGACGACTCATGTGTCCTCCAGAGGTATGGAGGAATAATATCTGTTTCACAATTGCTTAACAACAATGATGTGTTGGTTTACATGGTTTTGCGTTCATCAGCATTCCCGTACAACAGTTCCGGCCAGGCACGATACAAAGGCTCACAAACATCGCTGACGGCTTTGTCATGTAAATACCTGGGGCGGGGCAAAGTGATAATTTCCTGATGTTTCAGTGTCATAGGATTCGCGTCTAAAATCAGTACGCGATCGGCAATAGCAACGGCCTCCTTCAAATCGTGGGTAACATAAATAATGCTGAAGGGCGAAGTCGCTTTCAGCGATAGCACGCACTGGCGCAAACTTTCTGCAGCCGGTGCGTCAAGAGACGAAAAGGGTTCATCCATCAAAAGGACGCCGGGTTTGAACATCATCGCCCGTGCCAGCGCCAGTCTTTTGCTCATACCGCCGGAGAGCTGTGACGGATACTTTCCAGCCTGTAACTCAAGGCCGGTGAGGGTAAGTAAAGACAAGGCTTCGCCGGTGGGATCAGGGTGGTCCGGCGGCGCAACCAGAGTGACGTTTTCCAGTACGGTGAGCCAGGGCATCAGGCGGGCTTCCTGAAACATAAGTCCGGGCGGGCGTTGATCATCAAAAGTGATGTCGCCGCTGAAGTCCTTATCAAGACCTGCAATAATGTTTAACAGGGTGCTTTTCCCCGCTCCGGATGGCCCCACCAGGGCAACAATTTCATTCTCGCCGGTATGAATAGTCAGGTCTGAAATCAGTGTTGTTGCTGCAAATGCCTTGTGGCGGATATGAATCTTCATGATTTACGCCACCCCGACAGCCGGTTTTCCAGCGGGCGCAGAACAAGCGCTTCAATACCGTACACCACAGTAACGAAGGCCAGGGTGTAGGCCAGAATGGCTGTGATATCGAATAACTGAAAATAGCTGGATAACTGAAAGCCAACGCCATCACTGCAGCCAATCAGTTCAACCACCAGCACAATTTTCCACACCAGCGCCAGTCCGCCCCGTGCAGCGGCAATCAGATATGGCGTAATTTGCGGCAGATACACTTTTCTGAAAGTGCGCACCCGCCCCAGACGGTAAACCCGTGCAACATCCATGAGTTTTGGATCGATGGCCCGGGCACCTTCACGCAGCGTGACAGCGACATTGGGCGCTTTATTGAGTATGACCGCGATGATGGCGGCTGTTTCGTTCAGACCGAACCAGATAAAGCACAATATAATAGTAACCAGAGCGGGTACGTTCAGCATCAGCGTGAGCAGGCTGTCAGTCCATGCGTCCACTTTGCGGTTGTGGCCCATCGCCAGACCCAGTGCAGTGCCAAGTATCATGGCGGCAGAGAAAGCGATGGCGACCCTGATCAGGGTTTGTGAAAGATGCAGAGGCATGGTTCCCTGCCACTCTTCTGCCAGTCTTATAAATACCTCAGAGGGAGCCGGAAGCAAAGCGGGAGTAAAAACGGCAACGGCGAGTTGCCAGCTGATAAGCAAAAGCACAACGGATGTGAGCCGCTTGAAAAACGGCAGTTGATACCAGCGCACGGTGCCTTCAGGAAGACAATGCACGTCAGTGTCGCTGCCAGAGAATGTCTGCTGGCAATGTGTCGAGGGGACCGGTGACATCATTCTCTTCCTGATTGCGGGAAAGCGTTTCGAACACCGCATTCAGCGATGCCTGTGTTTCCGGTGACGTTGTTGTCATCGCACCGGTGCGGAATCCGTCCATCAGCCAGGGCTGCGCCGGAGCCGGATATTTCGTAAAAGCCGGCAGTGTCGCCCAGAGACTGTCATCGGTTTGCATGCGTTGCCTGATCTCTGCCGACATGGCGAGAAAGTCATTAATTGCCTTGCTGTGCTGTGAGGCCCATGCTGCAGAAAATACCCAGCCAAGTAGCGGTACTGGCGCTTTTATACCACTGTTGTTCAGCAGGGTTTGCATGGTGAGCAGGGTATGCATGCCCTGTGCGTTAAGTTGCGCTGCGAAATGCCAGAAGTTAATAACACCGTCCAGTTCACCTTGCTGAACCAGCGCGTTTAACATGGGGGGCGCTGCAAATTTTACCTGAATATCCTTACCCAGCTCGAGGCCGGCGGCCTGCTGAATGTATGCCTTGTACAGCACCCAGTTCTTGTTGGTTTTGCCACCCGCGATGCCTAAGGTTTTCCCTTTTAAGTCTTTCAGGGTATGAATATTACGATCGTTACGCACCACCAGTTGTCCGCCGTTAGTTGACCAGGGCGCGAAACGGTAGTCGCGGGAGAGGGCTTTTTGACGGGCGACCCATAGCCAGTCATTGAGGATAACGTCGACTTTGCCACCCTGAAGGGCAACCAGTAATGCCTGAGTGGATGCCAGAGGAACAACCTCTACCTGAATATCATAATTGTTCTGCAAACCAGTGTTTCTGATGGCCTGCATTTCCCAGTTCACCGTTCCGTATTGCAGTACCCCCACGCGCACCGTCTCTTTGGCCAAAGTGAGGCCGGAAAACAGCAGAAAGCAGGCGGTGATAAGGATTCTGAACAGTGACGTCATAGAATAGGTTACGTGTCGTAAATGGTTGGAATACCTTACAAAGCGTAGACCAGATTTTGAAAAAGGTACCCGCCAGAGCGACGGGTACCGGACTTACGCCTTTTCAGGCAACGCTTTTAGAAAAAGCCCAGCGGGTTAACGTCGTAGCTAACCAGTAAGTTCTTAGTCTGTTGGTAGTGATCCAGCATCATTTTATGATTCTCACGACCTACACCAGATTTTTTGTAGCCACCGAATGCAGCATGTGCAGGATAGTGGTGGTAACAGTTGGTCCAGACCCGGCCAGCTTCAATACCACGACCCATGCGATATGCACGGTTCATATCACGGGTCCACAAACCGGCACCCAGACCAAACTCAGTATCATTGGCAATGGCCAGAGCTTCGGCTTCATCTTTAAAGGTTGTTACGCCAACCACAGGGCCGAAGATTTCTTCCTGGAACACGCGCATTTTATTATGACCTTTCAACAACGTAGGCTCGATATAGAAGCCTTTGTTGAAGCCTTCAATGCTGGCAGGGCCACCACCGATAAGCACTTCTGCGCCTTCTTTCTTACCAATTTCCAGGTAACCCAGGATTTTGTCGTACTGCTCAGCAGATGCCTGTGCACCCACCTGTGTTTCAGTATCCAGCGGGTTGCCACGCTTGATTTGCTGCGTACGGGCGATAACCAGAGAGATAAAGTCATCGTACATATCTTCCTGGATAAGGGCACGTGAAGGACAGGTACATACTTCACCCTGGTTGAAGAAGGCGAGGACCATACCTTCCACACACTTGCTCAGGAATTCGTCTTCGTGCTTCATAACATCGCTGAAATAGATGTTAGGTGACTTTCCACCCAGTTCTACGGTTGAAGGAATGATGTTCTCCGCCGCACACTTCAGGATGTGAGAACCAACCGGGGTGGATCCGGTGAAAGCAATTTTTGCGATCCGCTTGCTGGTAGCCAGTGCCTGACCCGCTTCAGCACCGTAACCGTTTACCACGTTCAGTACACCGGGAGGCAGAAGGTCACCGATAACTTCCATCAGTACCAGAATTGAAGCAGGTGTCTGCTCAGCAGGTTTCAGAACGATACAGTTACCTGCAGCCAGTGCCGGTGCAATTTTCCATGCTGCCATCAGCAACGGAAAGTTCCACGGAATGATCTGGCCTACGACGCCAAGAGGTTCATGGAAGTGATAAGCTACAGTATTGTTGTCGATTTCACCGATTGAACCTTCCTGTGCACGTACACAGCCGGCAAAATAACGGAAGTGATCAGCAGAAAGAGGAATATCGGCATTCAGGGTTTCGCGAACTGCTTTACCGTTGTCCCAGGTTTCAGCTACTGCGAGCTTTTCCAGATTCGCTTCGATACGGTCTGCAATTTTCAGGAGCAGGTTAGAGCGCTCAGTCGTTGAGGTTGAACCCCAGGCAGCTTTTGCTTTATGAGCGGCGTCCAGCGCCAGTTCGATATCTTCAGCGGTAGAGCGCGGGATAGAACAGAATACTTCGTTGTTTACCGGTGAAACGTTATCGAAATACTGGCCTTTTACAGGCGCGACCCAGTCGCCGCCGATGTAGTTGCCATACTGTTCTTTAAACGTTACAACCGAGTCTTGTTGTCCAGGTGCTGCGTAAATCATAGTTATTACTCCGGTTTTCAATTTTAAAAGCGTTGCCAGATACCGGGATTCAGCCTGCAGACAGTAAATGCGCTGTCGCGGCTCCGGTCCCGGTGACCGGAAATACGTGTCCTTTGTTTCTCTGGCATTGAAACTAAGGGCTTAGAAATTCACGATACCGCCGATTGCGATAGTGTCGGCTTCTTCATCACCTAAGATGCCGGTAAACTCGCTGGTGGCGTATTCAACGGCAAATGTCACGTTGCTGTTGTAGTTGTAGAACCACGCAACCTGCATCCCCTCATGTCCAATATAGTCGGCATTTTCGATTTCGTTTTCGCCGTAAGACACAACAAAGCGGTGCGCGTCCATTTTGTAAGAGCCCTGAACGAGGTAACCCGAACTGTCCAGCTCATTCATATTCATGTCGTACATGGTCACAGGGCCAAGGCCAAGCGCTGCTTCGGTTGGGCCAAGCAGGATGCCGATGCCTTCCCCTGTGTAACCTGATGCGTGCAGAGTAAAGTCACCCAGACCTACTTTGACGCCGTAAGAAGTACCTGTAGAGTCGATGTCACCCATAGTGTCTGACTCTGAAGTTTGATTCAGGAAGCCCACCCAGGCTGTCACGTTACCGCCGTCAAAGTCAGTGCTGTAAGTTGCCTGAGCTTCAATGCGAGGAGCCGATTCCTGACGGTCGTCAGCGGCATTAACCGGTGAAGGATCGATTGCAGCGATGGCGACTTGCAGGCCACCTGCGAAAGTAGGTGAGGTATAACGAATTTGAGATGCCGGCATCGGATAGGTATAACCGCTGCCGATGTTGCCGAAAGACACGCCCTGTCCGTCAATCAGGCCCAGTGTGTCATTCACGTTGCCGTAACCAAGCAGGATTTCGTCGAGGAAGATGTTGTTACGGTTAAACAATGTAAAATCTTTACCCAGCAACACTTCACCCCAGTCTGAACCTAAAGTGGCGTAGAACTGACGCACATCGATACCGGTAGAGGTAACACCTGTGTTACTGTCGTTGATTGTGACCCAGAAAGATGAGCGGCCACCGATTTTAAGACCGTTAACTTCTTTGCTGAAGTTCATGCCCAGCCAGTTTGGCAAAAAGCCCATTTTGACCCGTGACTGATCACGTGAAGTACCGGCAGCATCGCTTTCAGAGCTGCTGTTTACGTAAAATGTGTTGAAAGACGCGTCTACTGATACGGTGGCGACTTCTTTGTCGTCGTACAAAGTAACGGCAGCGTTTGCGCTTGAGCAAACCAGTGCGGATACGGCTAAGGCAAGAGGCTTGAGGCTTACGTTCTTGTTGTTCATGTGTTTCACCTATCTTCTGATTGTTTAGTTTTCGTATAGGCGGAGCAACAATTCACATCGATCCCGGGTTACTCATGCCCATTGTCCGCTGATTCGTTGCCAGCGAACTTTTTTTTGATGTTTCGAGTATTGTTGTCAGGGGCAAAATTGGAAACTCGTCGATAGGGGGGAATCCGTTACACTTTAGTCCGCCAGTGAAATGCATCCGAAGGAGTAGTCCCAAAGTAGTAGTTATGTCAGTGGCTTCCGGGGGGACTGCAAAGTAGCAGGACAAAATGCCATAAAGTGCCCGTGAGACGGGCTTCTCCGGCTGAATTTTTCCACCTACTATGAGACTGATTCATAGTGTCAGAACACCATGTATGAGAGAGTTATGACCGCAAGATATCCCTTCACATCACGGCTTACCGTGCTCGCTCAGGCCGTACTGTTTGCCGCAACGGCCTCGCCGGCAATGGCGGCGGGGAGTGATACTTCCATTGAACGCATTACCACCACGGCAACCCGCACAGAGACCTCAGCCTTCAGACAGCCTTTTTCCGTCAGTGCGGTGGATGAGGACGCTCTGACACTTCTTTCAGCCACCCACATTGAAGAGGCCCTGAACCAGATTGCCGGCGCGCAATTACAACGGGGTAACGGACAGGAATATCTGCCGGCATTACGTTCACCGGTATTTTCAGGCGCGGGCGCCTGTGGCGGACTACTTACCGCTGAAGATGGTATTCCGTTAAGAGCAGCAGGCTTTTGTAACATTAACGAGCTGTTTGAAGCTCACAGCGAAATGGCGCAGCGCATCGAAGTACTCAAAGGGCCGGGCTCTGTATTGTACGGCTCTAACGCCGTACATGGCGTGATTAACGTGATCACGCCTGATACTACCCGTGGCGGTGGTATGGCGGGTGTTGATTATGGCTCTTACGGATACAGCCGTTATAAATTACGTTCCGGCTATGATGCCGGAAACACCGGGGCAGGCATCAACGCCAGCGTGACCCGTGATACGGGATACCGGGTTGATGAAGGCGTCGATCAGGAAAAAGTAAACTTACGACATCGCTATGACGGTAACGCTTTTTCGGTCAATTCCGGTCTCACCTATACTAATCTGGAGCAGGACACCGCCGGCTATATCAGCGGTACAGACAGCTATAAAGACAAGGCGCTGGCACAGGGGAATGAAAACCCCGAAGCTTACCGCAATGCGCGATCGTTAAGACTGTGGTCGAAAGTGTCTTTGTCACTGGCCAATGGTGACGACATCATTGTGACCCCGTTTGTGAGAGACCAGGACATGGACTTTCTCATGCACTTCCTGCCGGGGCAGCCGGTTGAACAAAATAGCCAGCGCGGCGCCGGAATACAGTCCCTCTGGCGGCACGGTATTTCTGACAATATAACCCTGCGCACCGGTATTGACGGTGAATTCACCGAAGGTGACTTACTGCAGTATCAGGACGGCGCTACAACCGGCTCCGCGTTTCTGATAGAAACCATCCCGTCGGGTAAGCACTATGATTACAGCGTTGATGCTACAGTAGTTGCACCTTTCGCTATGATGAACTGGGAATATGGCCGGTGGGCATGGTCGGCCGGTGCCCGTTACGAGCACATGCGCTACGATTATACCAACAACATGAACAGCGGCAGGGTGCGTGAAGACGGCTCAGCATGCGGGATGGGCGGCTGTCGTTATACCCGCCCTGAAAGCCGTGAAGACACGTTCAGCAATTTCTCACCGAAACTCGGTGCAGCCTATTCGATAGATGATAATACGCTGGTTTATGCCAACATTTCACGAGGTTACCGCGCCCCCCAGGCGACTGAGTTGTATCGCCTTCAGCGTGCTCAAACCGTTGCAGAGTTAAAGCCTGAAGAGGCTGACAATATTGAGCTAGGTCTGAAAGGAAAGGGCGGGTCGCTGCGCTACAATATTGCTGTATATCACATGGATAAAGACAACTTTATCTATCGCGACAGTGATTACTATTACGTAAACAATGGTAAAAGCCGTCACGTGGGCGCAGAGGTTGAACTGGAATGGCAAATGAACCCCGAGTGGGCGTTGATTGTCGCCGGAACCGTCGCCAAACACACTTACCGCCATTCAGAGCTTTCCGGTGATATTGATATTCGCGGCAATGATATGGATACCGCTCCCCGCCACGTTGCGAATACCCAATTGCGGTACACACCCACAGAAACCATTACGGCGGAATTAGCATGGCAACACATGGGCAGCTACTACACTGACCCCGAAAATGCACATAAATATGACGGCCATGATGTGGTGGATTTACGGTCAAGCTGGGACATTAATCCGGCACTGACGGTTTACGGCCGCATTAATAACCTGTTTGATGAAGCATATGCAGAGCGGGCAGACTATACGTCGTTCAGCGGCGACCGATATTTTCCCGGTCGTCCGAGAAACTATATGGTTAGTCTCGTTTATCGTTGGGAATAATATTTCCAGCCGTATGTAAGATGGTATCCGGCGCTTCTGGCCGGGGAGGGCGTTGATTCGAAGTACGTTTGGCGCGCGGATGGGGGGAGCGTTGATTTCTCAGAACCGTCAGCCGCAGGGAAGCGGCTGCCGAGGCCCCATGGATGGGTTTACGCCGTGTTCTGAAAATCAACGCTCCCCTCAGCCAGAAGCGCCATAAGTTTCCGCAGCACGGCCACGTGCAGTTTTTCGAGCTATTGGATGACACCGTCCTCAAGACATTCAATAGCTGGAAAAATTGCTTTAAGGAAACATTATGAAAAAGATCGTCGTTGTAGGCGGTGGTGCAGGAGGCCTGGAGCTGGTTACCCGGTTGAGTAAAAAACTGGGCCGGAAAGGGTTAGCTGAGGTGATTCTGGTCGATCGCAGTAAAACTCACGTGTGGAAACCATTACTTCACGAAGTGGCTGCGGGCGTTATCGATAAAAACTCAGACGGTGTTGATTACCGTATGCATGCGGTGCGCAACAAGTATCAATTCCAGCTTGGTAACATGCAACGTCTCGACAAAGAGAACAAATGCATTGTGTTAGACCCCCTCTATGACGAAGACGGGCATCAAATTCTGCCGGAACGTACCATCGAATATGATTACCTCGTACTTTCCATGGGCAGTGTATGTAACGATTTTGGCACGCCGGGTGTGGCAGACCACTGTTATTTCCTCGACTCCCTGTCGCAGGCCGAGCGCTTTCATAAGGCACTGCTCAATCAACTGCTCAGAGTGAATCAATCCTGTACTGATCAGGAAGTTATTCACGTGGCCATTGTCGGTGGCGGTGCCACAGGCACAGAACTGGCAGCACAACTTCATCACGTAGCCAATCTTGCCCGTGCTTACGGCATGCCGGAGATGTCTGCTGAACGTTTAAAAGTGTCTATTTTAGAAGCCGGCCCCCGTATTTTACCTGCGTTGCCCGAGCGTATCGCCGGCTCAGCGAAAAAAGCGCTGACAGACTTAGGGATCGACGTGCTGGAAGGTGCCATGGTGTCTGAAGCCACAGAAAATGGCTTTAAAACCAAAGACGGTAAAGAAATCGATGCCGATTTGCTGGTGTGGTCAGCAGGGGTAAAAGCACCGGACTTCCTGGTTGAGATGGATATCTTCGAAACTAACCGTGCTAACCAGATTCTGGTCAATGAACATCTGCAAAGCACCGTCGATAACGATATTTTTGTGATAGGCGACTGCTGTGGCTTTAAACAGAAAGATGGTTCCTGGGTGCCGGCACGTGCCCAGTCAGCCCATCAGATGGCCAGTGTGGCGGCGGCTAATATTATTAATATCTTTAAAGGTGCGCCCCTTAAAAGCTACGAATACCGTGACTATGGTTCACTGGTACACCTCAGTAAATACAGTACTGTGGGCAGTTTGATGGGCGCACTGGTTAACTCCAGCATGTTCATTGAAGGACGTCTGGCAAGGCTTGTGTATATCTCGTTGTACAACATGCATCAGTATTCAGTGCACGGGTGGTTCAAAGGCACAATGACCTTACTGGGCCGCAAAGTGAGTAACTTTGTAGGGCCGAAGTTGAAGCTGCATTGATAGTGAGATATGCCGGGTGAACCACCCGGCATTTTTTTATTATGTTTGAAGTCAGAGCATCCACCTCAAACAGGGATGTGCTAAGATTGCGCCGTTCAAACCGGATAGAGCAGAAGTATTGAGTAAGCGCATTATTTTTCATATTGGTCCTCCGAAAACAGGAAGTTCGGCGATCCAACATTTTCTTCATTCCCGTCGCGATATTCTTTCCCGTCTCGGGGTGGATTATCCGAAACACGACATAGACGGAAATGGTATCAGTTCAGGGAATGCCAGAGTTGTTTGTAAAGTTGATGAGCACGAAAAACTGGCGCTCGATGTGCAAAAACTGAAAGCTGTTATCAACAGATTTCATGCTTCGCCTGAACATCAAATATTACTGTTCAGTTCAGAGTCCTTTTTCAGAATTGCCACAGACATTGTCGATGCGCTTCCCGATGTTGAGATCCTTTGCTTTATTCGCAATCCCATCGAGTATCAGCTCTCAATTTATAATCAGTCGGTGAAAAGACACGGCAATACGAAGCCCTTCAGCGCCGGCAGGAGATTGAATCTCGGCCAGTGGCAGCGATTGCAGAGTCTTCAGAAGCGGGTCAGTCCGTCCTGTTTTCACTGTTTCGCATTTAAATTGCCTGAAGACAACGGAAGTATCATTCAGGACTTACTTGGTGTGCTGGATATTGATATGCCGGCAGACACAGGCAGGGGCGCAATCAACACTTCATACTCATATCCGGCACTGGAATTAAAACGCTGGTTAAATCAGTTTCCAATCTCTGCTGTGCAGGCTGAACTGGATGCTTATTTGCAGTCAGTCAGTGATGGCAAATCACGTTACCGGCTCATTGATGACAACCTGCTGGCAGACTACAAAAGCCAGTTGTCTTCGACTGCCTCCGGTTTCAGTTCGCTGCTTAGCGAACATGAGTGGGAATGGTTAGCCGGGGCGCATGAAAAAATTGAAGCTTTACCAGTGCGGGATCAGCAGGAGAACGGTTCTGTTGTCAGTGATATGCTGCAACAACTGAAGCACGACAAGCCCGGTTTGTTCCGGTCTCTCGCATCTGTTATTTCTTCGGCGGAATCTGTTGAAGGAGACGCCCAGCTAAGGGCACAGTTTCGCCTTAAAGGTATTCATTATGTGCTGGGAGCAGGAAAGATGCTTGCAGCCGGAACGGTTAAGCGCCTGAAAGACGCACTGTCGGGACGCAGTGCCCTGGCCGGAATCAAACCGGTTAAAGGGAAGCTGGCCTGCGTAAAACGGGCAGAGATTATCAGACAAGGCCCGGGATCTAATCCGGGTATTGTCAAAGGCGGTATCCGCTCTGCGCAGGAAGTTCCTCAATTCGCCGCCCAGTTCCGGTGTTCCAATGCCCGCTCTGAGGATCCTGTTCCTCAAAACGTAACTGACGGGGAGTTTTTAGCTGCTCAGCCTGAAACACACGCGGTTAAGAAGGGAGAGTTCTTCTACGGCGGTCCGGTTTTCAGTAACTTCGGGCATTTTCTGGCAGAGTCGGTTCATCGTCTGGCACCGCTACAGCAGATAAGACAAAGCTACGGTGACATGCCGGTTATCTTCCTGCCGCAAAGGTTCAGACAAAAGTCATTTATTAAAAAAGCGGTGTTGCCTCCCCGTTTTTACGAAATTCTCGAATATCTTGGAGTAAGTAAAAAAAATATCGTCTTACCCGGTAAGAATATTCGTACGGAATCACTGTGGGTCTCACCTCAGCAGAGTTTTTTCCGCGCAAGGGAGCCGGTTTCAGCGGAATATTTGTCTTTTTTAACTGCTCGTGAAAAAGCATCGGGGGTGGCGGCGGATCCTTCTCTTCCAAAGCGTCTATACGTCAGCCGTGAATCATTCCTCATGAGAGGGGCATTTGCCGGAGAAGGTTATCTTGCTGCGTTCATGGCGCGGCAGGGCTTCACCGTTTTTAAGCCTGAGAGCGCAGATATCGTGACTCAGCTGAAATACTACAAAAGCGCAGAAGAAATCGTATTTGCCGAAGGGGCGGCTTTGCATGTGCTCGAGCTGATGGGCGAAATCCAGGCAAAAATTACTGTTCTGCAACGGCGCAATCAGACTGATGTGCTGTTCCGGCCGTTATTAACTGCACGCTGTCAGGATGTGGCCTTTTTTGGTGATCTGGTTGAATTGCAGTCTTTGTATGTGCCGCCAAAGCAAAACAGTGCCGCTCACGGCAGTGCGTTGTCATTTCTTGATGCGGATGCGCTGGCAGATTTTCTTGCTGAACGCCTTAAATGCGAAACCCTTGATGTGCCTTCTTTAAGGCAGGCCTCAGCCGGGGATGTGGTGCGTTACTACAGGCAGTATGCCACTGCGCTGGCCACAAAGCCGGTGACGAAACAATATCTCAACCGCTTTGAGCAGAAGGTTAACGTGATGATAGGTGAGGGTAAGCTGGACCTTCCCGCTAACTGGAAAAACTGAGCTTGTAAACACTGCCAGTGACACTGGACAGGGATGCCCGCCGGTTATCCGCCGGGCATCTGAATCACCAAACACAGGCAGTCCCGTCTTTGATTAGCGATTGCCTTTCATGTCATCGTAAAAAGCGCTGATATCCTTCGCCAGTTTTTCCATGTCCGGCTTGTGCAGATACATCATATGGCCCGCTTCGTAGTTGTGTTTGATAACGCGACTGTTATCAATACCGTAACGGCCGAAAGTGTAATCGCCGTCAAACAGTGGCGTAGCGTAGTCATAGTAGCCACTGGCCAGCATCACTTTCATAGACGGATTAACCCGCATTCCCTCAGCCAGATCTGCAGAGGTATTGACTGTATGAGGTTCTCTGCCTGAATCGCGGTAGTACACCCAGTTGCGCCCTACATCACGGTTGCTGACCAGGTAGTCTCTGTCCCAGGTCACTTTTAAATCATTCATCAGATAGTGTCTGAGTGCAGCATTGTAGGCACCGGAAACACCAGTGCTTGAGGCGTCATACTTGGGCGTGATGTCCAGATCGTCAATTTCATCAATGGTGTAGCGGGAGTCACTGCGGCCCAGTGCAATGCCCTGGTCTGCCAGTAACAATTTGCGCTGACGGGTCGCATCCACACGCAGGTTACCCCGCTTGATCAGCGTCTCATTCAATCCGGTAAAATAGGCAAGTTTTGCTGCGATTTTATCGAACTCTGCAGCAGGCAGAGCTGAGCCTTTAAACAGAGCCGGCAGGTATTCGTCAGTGGCAAACGCTTTTGCATCTTTCACCAGCTTATCCAGTGAAATACTGTTCTTGTCGATTTTCCCGTGATACCAGGCGGTCGCTGCCATCGTTGGCAGGTAGGTCACAAAAGAAATCATGTTATCGGCTTCAGGGGTGCTGCCGGCGTAATCCAGTGCCTGGCTGATAAGAATCAGGCCGTTGATGCGCAGGGGGCTTTTTCTGTCGTTAAGATACGGCAGCATGGCGGCGGCACGGGTGGTACCGTAACTCTCACCGGCGATAAACTTAGGGGAATTCCAGCGGTTGTTTTTCGCTATCCACTGCTTTACCACTGCACTGACGCTTTCAGCATCGGCAGCAATGCTCCAGAAATCTTTGGCTGTGCCTTCTCCGGCAAGTTGGCTGAAGCCTGTGCCGATGGGATCAATAAACACTAAATCGGTTTTATCCAGCGGGCTTAACGGGTTGTGAAGAATTTTGTAAGGCGCATTACCTGCATCCTGCGCATCGCTGGGTACTTCCACATATTTAGGGCCGAAAATACCCATGTGCAGCCATACTGAAGATGAGCCCGGACCACCGTTAAAAACAAAAGTTACCGGCCGGTTTTCATCTGATTCTGCCACATAGGCCGTTGTTACCGCATCGCCGGTCACGTCACCCTCTTTGTTGGTCAGGTGCATATTACTCACCGTCGCAGTGTATGAGACAGTTTTGCCGTTAAACTTACCTTTGTGTTTGGTGACAAAGGACGTCAGCTCAGGGACTTCCGTCTTTGTGTCCTCAGCAGGTTTGTTTGCGGCGAAGACAGGAGAACACAGGCTTGCAGCCAGCATTCCGGCGAGGAAAAGTGTTTTCATTGTTATATTCCGGTTGTTGAACCCGTGCCATACCGGCACAAAACAATAAGATAATCACAGCCGGAAACGGGCGTACAGGGGGAATCTTTATCTTTACCTGTGGGTGCGGCTAATTACAGTTGTGCAGCGGAGCAGGAGATCAGAAGTCCACTTTTTTGCGCATCTGTTTACGCTCACTTTGTTGTTTCTTAGAGTTTTCACGGCGCTGTTTAACGCCTTTACCGATGCGTGTCGGTCTGCGCTTCTTCTGTACTTTCGTCGCCTGAGCAATCCACTCAATCAGACGTGCCTGTGCATCCTGCCGGTTTTGCTCCTGAGTGCGGAAGTTTTGTGCCTTAATCACAAACACGCCGTCAGATGTCAGCCGGGTGTCGGCCACCGACAACAAACGGGACTTTATATTGTCCGGCAGCGAGGAGGCATTCACATCGAAACGTAAATGGATGGCACTGCTCACCTTATTGACGTTCTGTCCTCCGGCGCCCTGCGCGCGGATAGCCGTCATATCCATTTCGGCTTCATCAATACGCAGGGACGGTGTGATTTCCAGCATTGCCATCAGTTCACCGTGAGACACAGACCATCTGAACGGCCCGGGAACACGTCCAGCAGGGTTTTATTCAGCTTGTCGTAGTCTGCAGCCATTTTATCCGCCTGCGCTTGTGTGAGTACGGTACCGTGACGGGCAATTCTGGCATCTTCAACGCTGGTGTAATAAAAAATATCCATGTCTGTGTTGCCGTCTTTCCAGGCGGTATACATGTTGTCGATATTCTTGCGTGAATCGTCAATGAAAATCACGGCATCGAAATGTCTGCCGGTTTTATCCAGGATCCAGTGCAGCATTTTGCCTTTATCCATGCCGGTGGTCATCATTACGCCCTGACTGTAAGTCAGCTCCCGGTCCATCTGGTGGCGGTATTCCGGCATGACGCCGTTTTCCAGCGTCAGGGCAGACTGACCAAGTTCGATGCCGTTACTTTTGAGTTCCCGTTCGGTCGCTGAGCGGTAGCGGGGATCCCGCGATGTCAGTGCCATCACCGTATTGCCCGCAAGCTGCCAGCTGGCCACAATTTCGGGTACCAGCGGGTCGGTGACTGTCATCGGGTTGAGTTCATATAACATGCCGATGGTATCTTCAAACAAACACGATACTTTCTGAGCCAGGGTGGGTTTTACATCCAGCTTTCCCCGTTGCCACTGATACCAGATATCGCCACCCAGGTCGGAGGCGCTGGTCAGCAGGGTATTATCAATATCCGACACAATCAGTACATTCGCTGCACCGTAACGGGCATTCAGGGTTTCTACAGCCAGGTTCACTTCAGCGAAATGTGCTGTTTCCGTAATGGTCGCGGAGCCGGTTACCGGGGGCGGTGGTGTGGCACTGCAGGCTGATAAGGTTGCCGCCACGATCAGTGGTATTAATGATGAGTAAATCCGTTGCTTCAACATGAAAAATAACAATTTAAAATGGCAAAGCCCATTACTCTATCAGGTTGTCTTCAGGAGTGAAAAGCCCCGGTAAAACAAATTTACCGGGGCTGTCTGTGTATAGCTTAGTGACAGGTGAGGTCAGAATACCCAACTGGCGAAAGCTGAGAATGTACGGGGTTGTCCGACGCCAACGAATTCTGTGGATTCCACATCGTCATAAATGCCTTCAAGCACTTCATCGGCTTCGCCATAGGTCCCGAAGGTTTCAAACTCTTTATCGAACACGTTGTCTACGCGGAGGCCCAGTTCCAGCGCCTCTGACAATTGCCAGGAAGCTGATACATCAACCAGCGTGTATCCGCCCAGTTTACGGTTTTCGTTAGCTTCATCGCCGCGGAAGTATTGTCCGCCGGTGTAGTTAACGGTAGCGCTCAGGGTAAGGTTTTCCATTGCCTGCCAGTCTGCATCAAATCCTGTCTGGAAAGCTGGCTGGCCCGGGATACGGTCACCGGCCTGAACCTGACGATTGCCGCCCAGCGGGTTTTGCGGACTGAAAGAAGTAAACTCAGACTCGAAAGTGGCTTTCAGGTAGCTTGCGCTGGCGCCCATAGAAAGCGTGTCAAAGTGATAGCGGCCTGCCACTTCGGCACCCTGACGACGGGTATTGTCCACATTCACAAAGTAACCCACGGAAGGGCGGTCACCGGCTTGCTGGAAAATAATATCGTCTTCAGAGTCGCTGTGGTAAACCGCACCGGCCAGTTCCAGGTTGTCTTCAGCCCATGCCAGGCGCAGTTCCAGAGTATCTGTGACAACCTGTTCCAGTGGTGGATCGGCCACAAAGCCGTTAGGCAGTTTACAGGGATCGTCTTCGTCCGCGCAGGACAGTTCTGCCGGGCTTGGCGTACGTGATGACTGACTGTAGCTGGCTGTCAGTGTGAGGGCATCCCGGTGGTACTGCACGCCAACGGAAGGATTAAACCGGTTAAACGTATGGTCGCCGTTCAGTGAGCCTTCGCCGGTTTCAATTTGATCCATCATCTTTATTTCAGAGCGGTTGAAGCGACCGGAAAACCAAACTTGCCATTCATCAGACAGGGTAATGGTATCGCTTAACAGCAGATGATAGTGGGTGACATCAGTTCTCAGGAAAACCTCAGAACCGGCATCATAAACACCGATACCTGCTACGCCACGGGTATCCTCTGCGGTGTCATTGGCCAGAATGGCAAACTCAGTACGGCTGTTAAAATCAATGTTTGCTCTGTCGATACCCCCACCGAACACCCAGTTGTGAATCTTATCGCCGGCTTTGGTGCCACTCAGCTCAAAACTGGCACCGTAACTGCGATTTTGAGTGAGAGATGTATTGGCTGTGCCGTCCAGTTCATCAGGGTCTGTATCGCTGATGTCTTCCAGAGGCACTTCCGGCAGATAACCAACGAACTGAACCGGCGTATCACCTTCTTCATCATCGTCATCGTCGTCGACGGCGTCCTCTTCTGCCTCGTCATCATCATCGTCGTCTTCGTCACCTTCCTCGCAGAGCGTTTCGCCAAATTCGGTTTCACACTCTTCATAATCACTGTCATCACCGTTGTAGGTTTCAATTTCGTTTTCACGGTAATAAACGTTAACGGCAAGCTCAACGGAATCGCTGAGATCCCATTCGTGATTCAGACTGACAAAGGTCAGGTTAGTCATTGTCTGGTCAGGGCGGGTGTAAATGGCGTCGCGGCCTTCATGAGGAATGAGATCTACCGGGATCGCTCCGTTACCAATCAGGTCGTTGTCGGCAAGAGACAATGTTAATAGTGTCCGGCTGTCTTTGGTCTGACGGCTCAGCGTACCAAATAATTGCTTTACTTCGCTGGGGGAGAAATCACGCCAGCCATCTTCTTCATAGAAGCTGGCATTGACGTAATAGCCCCACTCACCATTATTGCCGCCACTTTCAACGGTAGCGCCTTTCTGGCCGAAATTACCGCCCTGTAAGGTGAGTTTGTTGTCTGTAAAGCTGAAGCCGGTTTTACTTCGCAGGGACAATGCGCCCCCCAGCGTGTTCTGGCCGAACAGCGGGTTAGCACCGCTCACAATACTCACGTTGTCCAGCGCAGTCATGGGGACCAGATCCCAGTTTACCGTATCACCAAAAGGCTCGTTAAAGCGGGTACCATTCAGATACACCGACAGGCCCTGAGGTAGCCCCAGTAAAGGCGAAGCGGTAAAACCACGATATTGAACATCAGGCTGAAAAGGATTGTTCGTCACATCATTAATCGATACCGACAGCAATTCGCTGTCCAGTAACCTGGCCAGTGATCCACCGTTGGCAAGATTAATATCTTTTGACCCCAGGGTAGCATTCACCTGAGAGTTATCGTCGCTGTACGCGGACAACGGGGTTTGTCCCGTTACCTCGATCAATTCCTGCTCGTCCCAGTTTACCGCCGCGTGTGCTGTCAGGGGCAGAACTGAGCTTACGGTCAGTGCGATGAGGCTTCGTTTAAAGGCTCTTTCAGTCACGGTATGCATCCGGTTTTTTGTACTTTCTCACAGGTTAGAACAGACGTTGTTTACAGAAAATTAACTTATGGTGGTAACCGGAATGGTACTTTGGTAGCGAATACCCGACTAAAAATCAGGGTTATTCACCGGCGTTATGTTTTCCCTAAACGCGATGAGTATCCGATTATTGCGCTGAAGTGTAGTTTGAATTTTTGAAAATCGTCGTATGTTTATAGTGTGAGCCGGTAAGTTTTTTGACTCACATCAATGGAGAACACGATGCGTTTCTGGGCTGTTGCACTATGGTTGCTGACTCTGCTACCCGTTTTGGGTGATAGCAGTGATGTTGCTATGGGCGCAAAATCAGCCGCAGTCATGTCAGCCAGTGACGGGCAGGTGCCTGAAGTTACTGAGAATACCGTCACCGATGCCGAATCAGACAGTGGCAACGGTATTTTAAGTGCTGTTCATAACGCCATCGTCATACAGCCGTTCAGCGAATATGCAGATATCCGGTTGATCCCTTTGCGGGGCCTCATTCAGGCCTACAGTATCAGAGGGCCACCGGTATTTTCCTGATGTTTATGTTCCCGCTATTGCGGGCCATCCATGATCAAATAAACAAAGGAAATTATCATGCACGTATTACCCTTATTCAAAACCGAAAATGTCGATAAACTCGCCTGGCCAGCAGCGCAAAACCGTTTGACCCTGCAGTCGCCTGCGAGTGCTGTTTTTACTGATTTCAAAGAGCACGTTCCGCTGGTAATCGATTACGATGCTAAAGCGACGGAACTGGAGCATCTGATGAAACAGTCTCATGTGAAAATGAAAATTGTGCTGGATAAGAACGACCAGTTCGCGGGTATCGTGACACTGGCTGACCTTACCGAGCAGCGTATCATGCAGAAAGTTGCCCTGGGCACGTCCCGCAGCGATCTTATCGCGGCGGACTTTATGCAGCCGAAGTCAGCCTTGCAGTCATTCGATTACGAACAGATCCAGCAGGCGACAGTGGAAGATATTATTGAAACACTGAAAGACAACGGCCAGCAGCATTGTCTGGTAATTGACCGCAAGGAACACGTGATTCGTGGCATTATAAGTGTGAGTGATATTGCCAGAGAATTACGCCTTCCCCTTGATATACAAGCACAACCGTCATTTTCGGCGCTTTCCAGCGTCATTGCAGCCTGACACGGACCGGATAAACCGGCTGGCACAGATTACTGTGCCACCGGTTTTCTGGTATAATTCCGCCGTTTTCATTACCCTCAGTAAAGATTATGAAGTTTGTTCACGGCGAATTCGATATAGCATTATCAGGCAACATCATGCTGACTCAGGCATACGGGCCCTGGAATGCTGAATGCGTGGTGGCATTTGGTGAAGCCTACCGGATTGAACGTCAGCTTTTAAAAGCAGACACATGGTCTGATATTGTGATACTGCGTGGCGAAAGCCTGCTTATTCCCGATGCTGAGCGTGTGCTTGGTGTGCGGATAGCAGCGGTTGTGCCGTTAGGTTTGAAAAAAGTGGCTATCGTAACCGCTGAATCCTCAGTGAGCGTTACTGCGCGCATGCAGCTTACCAGAATGTATGACAGCCTGGACGTTGAGTACGATTTTTTCACAACGTATTCTGAAGCAAAGGCCTGGCTCGAAGAAGCGGGCTTTTCAACGTCTGCGCAATCAGAACAGGCATTCTGTGCTCATCTTCCCGCTTCTGTACTGTAATCTTCTCTACTCTATTTTAAAAGCCCCCTTTACAGTAAAAAACTCATAAACTGGAACGTTTCTCGCAAGTCACTGTTTAATATCAGTGAAAAATGAGGAGTGTCGGGTATGCATGCAATGGGAACGTCGCCGGCAGTAGTGATGAAAGCGTATGTTATGGCTTACGAATCTATGGGTATGACACGTCTGGAAGCCGCGAATTTACTGGGTATTTCAGAAGTGGCTCTGGATCAGAGTTTATATGTGGGATTCGAGGAAACGTCGCAGGAGTGTGAAGTTCAGGTCGCTTTAATACGCCTGTACCATTTACTGTTTGCGTTGTCAGATGGCGACAGCCGGTTGATTTCTGAGTGGCTGAACCGCTTCAACTTTCATTTGAATGCCGTACCGGTAACAGTGTGTCACAACCTGGCGGGGATTTTATATCTCACCGATTATCTTGAGGATATGCGTGCAGGAGATGCAATGCCCTTCGTGGATATCAAAGGGCATATTCATGCGGCTAACGATACAGAGGAAGAACAGTATCATCGTTAGCCCGGAGGTTGGCTAGGCGCCGGCTTCGTATTCTTCCATATCTTTACGCTTATCCACCTTATGCTGGTCTTCAGACCGGCCTTCACGCCAGTAACTGCTGATATACAGCTGGTCGTGGGGGATACGCCTTTCTTTTGCCAGCAACTGGCGCAGCCCCCGCATATCTGAGAACTCACAGGCTACCCATGCTGCCGGTGTACCCGGAAGCCAGCTCAGTGATGCCACTTCATCTGCAAGACTGTTAGCACCGGTTACCCAAATCACGTTTACGCCGGCAGGTTTCTCCAGAGGCTGGATATCATCTGCGGTGGTAACCTTGATGACGGCATAGCCCTGTGTTTGCGGCCCCAGTTTTTCCAGATAGGTAGAAATGGCCGGGAGGGATGTCATATCGCCGGCGAACAATACCCAGTCGAAGCTGTCTGCCAGACCTTTGGAACTGCCCGGCCCGCCCACACAAATTTGATCACCGGGTGCTGCGCTTTTGGCCCAGTGTGAAGCCGGACCACTTGCCACACCTTCACCATGCAGCGCCATGTCGATATCCATGGTGCCGTTGCTGCGATCCAATTGACGGATGGTATACGTGCGAAGCTGCGCATCTTGTAAGGATGCCGGTGGCACTGACAAAGGATTACCATCAAAATCAAAAAGTAACTTAACGTATGCCGTTGTATCGATATCGGGATAAGCTTTCAGGGCATCGCCGGTCACGGTGATACGGCGCATATGAGGAGTAACTGCAATATTGTCTTTTACTGTGAGACAGGCGGGTTGTCTTGGCTGTCTTTTTTCCATACTTATTTTCTCTTCTATTAATTCACCACCATTTTAAATGAGAATAATTCTTAAAGACAACGCATTGTTACGAATGGTGGGTATCTGTATAACCGATAAAATAGAATGAAAAAAAAGCCGGAACACAAAGGTTCCGGCAAAAGACATTTAGGAATACACATGGAAACAAAACAATGAAAGCACTCTGTTGTTTTGTGATTTTAAATATAGGACTGACTGCTGCTTTATTCGACATGAAAAACTATATCTGCGTAGTATTCCCGATACCAAAAAAAAGCTCCCGCCATTTGGCGGGAGAAAATCAGAGGTTTTGGTTAGGCCGGGAAAGGCCTGGAGGGGAGATTAACTGTCAACAGACAGTTCACTTTTAACGTCAACAACGTCATCAGTGTTCTTTGCAATGGCTATGATCAAATCGCGCTCTGTGAGCGATTCAACCTTGCCGGTAAGGGTTACAATCCCTCGTAAAGCATGGACATCAATGTCGTCGCCTGACAGTCCGGATTCCAGCAAAAGTTGTGTGCGTATCAACGACACCATTTGCGCATCCCTGACTCCATGGAGCAAGGTGACAAGGTCTCCCTCCAGTAATGCAGGCTTTACAACATCCAACTTGTTTTCAACTGATACTACGCCATCCAGTGACGCCGCAACTTCCTGTGCGAGTTCCCTGTTAACTTCACTGTTAACTTTGCCGGTTAAAATAACCTGTCCCTTGCTCACATCCGTGCGAATATCCATCGTATCGAATTGACCACTAAACAAGAGTGCCGCTTCTACCTTGCCTGCAATTGCATCATCCGTCGCAGATTGCGTTGGCGAGGCTGAAATCCCTTCAGCAAGAAGTGGCGTTGAGAACACAGTCATGACTGTCATTGTCAAAGCGGGAATTATCCGTTTCATACTCTGTTCTCCTGTTCGTTGTCTGTTGCAAACAATAATGCCAGTGGCGTGCCAGATTATACTTTTGTACTAAATATGATGTTATTACGCTGTTTTTAAAGATTTTTTTATGATGTTTAATCCGGTGTGATAAAAAAGAGGAGAATCCGTGTGGGAAAATTTTACCTGCCAGTGTGTCTATATTTTCATACACAAACTTAGATAACTGACTATGGATAGAGGGGGAAACGAGTCATTACTCTATACCGGATTTATACTTTAGTTGAAATTTACTTTCCGTGGTCGACCAGTCGTCTTAAATGTATGCATAATGGGCAAGTCGACCACCAGTCTCTGATACCGCCATGAATATTAATAAATGTGAAGATGAAAAGATTCACCTTATTGAATCTGTTCAATCCTTTGGATACCTGCTAGCAGTTGACCCTGTCTCCTGTCAGGTGAAAGTGACCAGTGAGAATTTATCTGACATTCTCGCGACTCCGGTTTTGCCGGGTCAGTCATGCTTCACAGAAATAGTAGAAATGCCGGACAACGGTCAGGAAATCTTGTCTTCCCTGTATGAGCAGGCCAGAAGCACAGACCGGCGTCACAGTTATGAGTGGACCTTTAAAAATAAAATCTACAAAGACGGGGAATGGCATCAACTGGTAAACAGTGTCATCTACGCAAGCGGTGAACTGCTGGTCGTGGAGTTAGAGCCGTCACCGGTTCTGGCAGGCAGTGTATCATCTAAGTGGACGCCTACAGATACGGATATCCGGCCGTTATTGCCCAGCTTATTTGATTTGCCAACGGTTGAAGCGGTGGCAGACAAGATCGCATCGGCGATGAGAGAATTCATCGGCTTCGATCGGGTGGTGGTGTACAAGTTCGATAAAGACTATGCCGGTGAAGTTATCGGTGAGGACTGCCATGAAGATTTAGTGCCGTTCAAGGGGCTGAAGTTTCCCGCATCAGATATTCCTTCTCAGGCTCGCGCCCTTTACGTAAAAAACATGGTGCGCTGCGTCTATGATACCGATGAGACGCCCGTTAAGCTGATCCCGTCACTGAGTGAAAGTGAACGCAGCCCTTTGGATTTATCGCTATCCATGATTCGGGGTGTGTCGACGGTGCACTTGCAGTATATGCGCAATATGGGGATCCGCGCTTCGTTCTCAGTGTCCCTTATCTACGAAAACAAATTATGGGGCATGATTGCCTGCCACCATCGTGAACCCAAGTATGTTGAGCAACGCCGGCGGTTAATTTGTGAAAGCTTAAGTCAGGTATTTACCTATCAAATGCACGGCAAGAGTATTGAGGTGAAACGAAACTCTTATCAGACCCGCCAGCAGCACCTTAACCGTATCATCAATACGCTGACAAATAAGAGTAACCCTCTGGATGGCATAAAAGAGGTGCAGACGGCACTGCTAAATACCATGCGGGTATGTGGTGTTGCCGTTGTAACGCCCAATTCACACTATCTGATTGGCAGAACACCAAGCTTTGAAACGGTGTCTCACCTGTTTCACAATTATGCCAAAGACAGCAACGGTGAGTCCAAAACCACTGCACTGACCCGTATCAGCGATGACATCATTGCCAACTTTAAATTAAACGGGGTCAGAGGCCTGTTCATTTCTCCCGTGTCCAGTCGTCACGGGTATTACACCATGTGGTTCAGGGAACCGGTGGATACCACAATCCGCTGGGCGGGCAAAGCTGCCAGCGAGTCTGATGTGAACAAGTCACTCACTCCGAGGGACTCATTCGATACCTATATTGAGTCAGTCGTGGACCAATCTAAAGACTGGTCGACGGATGACACATTACTCATTGAGAGCTTTGAGCAACTCTTTATCCCTTATGCACTGGGCATGAAAAGTTCACTCGACAGCCAGGTAGCAAAACTGGAAGAACTGGATAAAGCCAAAGACCAGTTCCTGGCCAGTATTTCCCATGAACTGCGTACGCCGCTTAATTCGATAATGGGCTGGACAGATTTAGCCCTGATGGACACATCCAATCATGAAAGGCTGGTGGAAGCACTTAATGTTGTAAAGCGGGCATCCAGTACACAGGCAGACTTGATCAACGATATTCTGGATATGTCGCGGATTATATCCGGCACGATGAAGCTGAGTGTGCAGTCCGTTTCAGTGAGTGAAGCGGTACAGGACGTGGCGAAACAGTTCGAAGCCGGTTTTGCAGCCAAGAATATTAAGCTGAGCGGTTATTATCAGGACGAACACACTACCATTCTGGCGGATAAAGTGCGCATAAAGCAGGTGGTGCATAATCTGTTATCTAATGCCCTGAAATTCACGCCCAAGGGGGGATGTGTCACTATCAGCGGTGCCAGAGAGCATTCCAATTACAAGCTTTTCGTCCGCGATACGGGGAAAGGATTGTCTGAGGAACAGCAAGCGCACGTTTTCGAGCGGTTCTACCAGGGCAGAGCATCTCACAATAAGCAAGGCCTGGGCCTCGGTTTGTCCATAGTGAAAAGCATCGTAGAAATGCACGGTGGTGATATATGGGTCAGTAGCGACGGCGAAGGTATGGGGACTACGTTTTATGTCACTATTCCAATCGCGCCGGTTGCCAGTCCGCTGCCGAAAACCCAATCAACTGATGTAGTAGAAGGCAGTGCGGCGCACAGTGACAGGCTCAGCGGACTGCGAATTCTGGTGGCTGAGGATGAAGAAGACGCCAGAAAATTCCTGCGTCTGTTCCTCGAAAGTCATGGTGCACAAATCACGCTGGCCAAAAATGGTCTGGTTGCCTGGCGCATTCTCAACGAAACACCACGGGCGTTTAATTTGCTGTTGTCAGATATTGGCATGCCGGAGCTGGATGGTATTGGTTATATCACCAAAATCCGGGGCAGTGAGCATAAGGAAATCAGAGAGTTCAACGCCGTTGCGCTTACCGCTTATGCTTACACCGCAGACAGAGTTAAAGCGCTGAAAGCCGGATTTTCAAATTATGTCTCTAAACCTGTGGATGCAGAAGAGCTGCTGACCGTACTGGAAATGTATAAACCTGAAGGTGAATAAAAGGTGGCGGGTCAAAAACGGCCCGCCCGTCTTGCTGTTACTGTTTTTGCTTTATCCCTTTCCTGTCATTCAGTAAGCTGTGTTAAACAGTTTGCTGCCACGGAACCGGTTGGTGAAAAAATACGGAATATTAATACTGACACTTGCTTTAGCCATTCTTGCCGGTGTTGTCTTCTTTCAAAAAACTGATAAACCGGCTAATAGCACGGCCCGGCTTCCACAAACAAAAGTTGTAAACATGCCTGCGGAAGAGCCGCAACCTCCGGTCACCGCTGAACAAAATGAAAGCACTGAAAAGCCTGAACCTGTATTTGATCGTTTTCCTTCCTGTCCGCGGTTGAGTCCCGACGACTACACGCTGATTGAAAAGAAAATAAAAGCCTTTTATGCAGAAAACCTCAGTTCAGAGAATGAGCAATCACGCCTGACCGCACTCATGATGACCAGTTCTGAGGGTGAAGCAGCGATGAATGCGTGGCAATCATTTTTGTCTGAATATCCCCGTAATACAGATGCTGTCCGGGAAACATTACGACTTTGCAGTGTGAACGGTTCCCACTCCGTGTGTAACCATCAACTGGTGCGTCAGGCAGAAGAGGCTGCCCGTGATGATGGTGAAACCTGGCTGAACCTGGTGTTATTTCATATAGAGCAGAATGATCATGAGGCCGTACTGGCCTCTCTTGAAAATATGGTGCAGGCTAAGAACTATTCTAATCATTATGCCCGGTTTGTTTCCCTGGCGCTGGATTCCGTGGTAGCTGAGCAGGTGGCTTCTCTTGAAGGTGCTGTGATTTATGCGATGGGTAAATGGGCCGCCGGTACGTACAAATATAATCTGCTCAAAACATGGTGCGGGCGCAGGGCTGACGAGCCTGCTGTCGCCAGTGCATGCATTGCGGCTGCAAAAGATATGGTGGCAAGAGCGCCACTAGAGTTAGAAAAATTAATTGGTCATGATATAGAGCTCGATATTCATACGAAGCAGGGCAACATGGCGATGGTTGATGCTGTCAGAGAAGAAATGGAAGCTGATGTAACACCGGAGCATCCTCGTCTTGCGGATGCTCTGGATTTGATGATGCATGACCATGCACTTTTCTACACCTGGCTTAATGCATTGCAGCAATCCAGTGAAGAAGACGCTATTTCTGCCCTGATAAAAGAGGCCGCCGATAAATCTGCTGACCCCTCGTATCAACCTTGTCGCACAGAGTCAGACCCGCCCTCTGCGTCAGAGTAAAATCATCAACAGTGCACCGAAAATCATGAACAGATTTTCAGACAAGGATACAAAGCCTAAGGGCACATTGCTGTCACCGCCAACACAAGCGCATTTCAATTCACGCTTGTCCACGTAAACGGCTTTATAAACTGAAACCGCGCCAACCGACCCTATGAAAAGTGAGATGGGGGCAATCAGCCACACGGGCAACATCGCAATCATGCCTATGCCGGCGAAAGCTTCCAGAAAGGGGTAGAGGTAGGCGTAGCGTAAGTGCTTCATCGCCAGTAAATCATAGGTGATAAATGAGTTAGTAAAGCTGAAGAGGTCCCGTAACTTCTGTACCGCCAGTAAGGTCATGGAAAAGGCAATAAACAGCATAAGTGTACGAACGCTGAAAAAGTGTGTCATCAGCAGGCTCTGTACGGCGAAAGCCAGTAATAATGCAACAGCAAAAATCACCAGAACCGGTGTGTAGGTTGTACCGGATTGCGGTGTGTCGCCTTTGCCGAAGTATGCCTGCAAATCATCATAGCCGCCAATACGCTGACCATCGATGAAGGTTTGCGGCGTGGTTTTTACATCATGCTTCTGCTTAAATTTATCGGTTTCTTCCCGCGAGGTCAGTTTGTGGTCTTCAATGTGAAACCCTTCCCGCTCAAGTAAATCTTTTGAGCGCAGGCCGAAGGGACAAATATGTTCATCTGTAACCATGCGATAGAGCTGTGCAACTTTTGCCATGTTTCCTCCCTTGTTCAATAAGCAGTTTTCAATAGGCGATCCGGTCAGGATTCAGTATTGCTACGCAGCATCACCGTATTTTGATCCGTAAAGATGCGTGACAGGTCTTGTCAGTCCGGGATTAAACCAGTGAGCAAGTCTTCGGGTATCAACGAGTGATGTACGCAAATGAGGTATGTGTGCCGGAAACTTATATGTTGAGGATAAATCGATGACAAAAAATCACGGTAGCCAGATTAAAGACGACGAACAGTACGAAGCGCTTAGGGATAAAGGCTTCAGCAAAGAAAAGGCTGCAAGAATTTCTAATGCACAGGCCAATGACAGCCTGCATCCGTCTGAGAAAGGTGGCACAAGTAAAAAATATGAAGACCGGACGAAGAAAGACCTGTACGGGCAGGCTAAAAAAATTGGAATCAGTGGCCGCTCCCGGATGAGTAAAGCAGAACTTATAGACGCTCTGCGCAAACATTAGTCCAGAAGCACTTGCTCCCCGGTCTCAGCGGACTTAAAGATGGCGTTGATGATCTTCACGTCACGCAATGCATCCCCGGCCGTAACCAGTGCGGGGCCGGTGCCCAGAATTGCTTTGGCATCATTGTCCATTTGCAGCGTTTGTTGCATGGCACTGATCGCAGGTAAGGTTTCGCCGTTACTGGCCGTACCCGTAACGCCTGAGTAACTTTGCATAGGTTTAAGCTGATACCAGCCCTCCTTGCAGTTAGCTTTGAAATAATTGAAGCCCCGCACAACACTGGCACCACAGTCAGCACGGCTACCATCGGCAAATTCCATAGTGAAAATGGTGGTTTCGTCCACTTCTTTGAATATGTCAGGATGAGACTTTTCGTGATACCCGCTCACAGCTACAGGTTCTTTGCCGCTGATGAAGCGGGTGCCATTAATGGCATACACTCCCATATCGTATAACGCACCACCACCCATCGCTTTCTGCATTCGCCAGTTGCTTGCTTCACGGCCGGAACCGGCATAGCCTGCATAACTTTCAAAACCGGTGAAAGCACCAAAGGGCTGTCGTAAATGATACTCCGCAAAATGACGGGTATTCGGCTCATGCTGCATGCGATAACCGATAGAAAGCATCACTTTGTTGCGGCTGCAGGCATCAATCACAGCCTGACATTCGGCCTCATCCATAGCAAAAGGCTTTTCACACCACACATGCTTGCCAGTGTTGGCAGCCATAACGGAGAAATCTTTATGCGTACCCGTGGGGGTGACCACATAAATCACGTCGATGTTATCGTTATTGGCAATGTCGTTCATTGTCCCGTAGGTGTACGTATTTTTATCAGGGATACCATACTTTGACTGCCACTCTGGTATTTTCTCCGGACTGCCGGTAATAATACCCCGTAGTTCACAGTGGCGGGTGGCCTGCAGCGCCGGGGCAAGCAGACGTGTGCTGTAGTTACCCAATCCCAGCAGGGCTACACCCACTTTGTCTTTCGAAGGGCGGGGAAGAGCAAGCGCAGAAGAAACCGGTACTGCTGATGCGATGAGCAAACCGGAACTGGCGAGCTTGACGAACTGGCGTCGGTGAAGTGTAGACATAATTGCCCTGTTGTTTGATTTTTGCCCGTTTTTAGCCTAGCTATTATTAGGTGCTTTTTCAATGTCCTGAAACTGACATATAAAAATGGTTAATTTTATAAATCAAGAAATTAGACCACTCTGCCGATAAAGATCACGTAAATTTATATTTACTGCTAACCACGGGATCAAAGACACGTGCGGCAGTCATAAACTCATTAACGACTGGAAATAAATTTTATGTTTAATCGTCACCTCGTCAAAGAAAACGAAGCGCTTCGGGAAGAACTGAACATGCTTAAACAGGTTCGTGAAAGTCTTCGTGATGAGATGATTTTCGTGAAACTTGATCACGCAGGTCGCATTGAAAAAGTGAACCGCCTGTTCGAGGAAGAGTTAGGCTACCGCGGGTCAGAAGTGGAAGGTAAACATTTTCTCGATTTTGTTCCGTCTATTGCGAAAGGCACAGATTATTACAAGAAACTGCATCAGGCGATGGAAAGTAATCATCATTACAGCGGGGCCATTGAGTTTACCCGTAAAAATGGTGAGGAAGCCTGGCTTCGCGGCGTGATGCAGCCCATTTTAGATAATAACGGCAGAGTGCATCACTTCTCCGTTAACCTGAACGATCTCACCAGAACGATTACCATGTCGAAAGAGCATGAAGACTTAGTCGAGGCATTACATAAATCCACGGCGGTAATCGAATTTGACCTGAATGGTCATATTTTGGATGCAAATGCCGCTTTTCTTGGGGCAGTAAAATACAGTCTTAAAGATATCAAGGGTAAGCATCACCGCATGTTTTGTACTGATGAAGAAGCAAGTTCAGAGAAATACAAACAATTCTGGAGCAAGCTAGATCGCGGCGAGTTCGTGGCCGGACGTTTCCAACGTGTAGATGCTCAAGGGAATGCGTTGTGGTTGGAAGCAACGTATAACCCCATTCACGATACCCACGGCCGTTTGTATAAAGTGGTGAAGTTTGCCACAGAAATAACCGCTCAGGTCCAGCAGGAACAAGCAGTAGCGAATGCTGCTGATATTGCCTATCACACCTCTAACAATACCGATGCTGTTGCCCGCAAAGGTAAAGATGTGATCAATAAAGTGCTGGAAGAAATGTCTACACTGTCAGAGCAAATGGACAAGGCGAAAGAGGGGATCCACGCACTGGACTCTCAGTCCCAGCAAATCGCGACTATTATCAGCAGTATCAGTGCTATTGCGGATCAAACTAACCTGCTGGCACTGAACGCTGCTATTGAGGCGGCCCGTGCGGGTGATCAGGGACGTGGCTTCGCCGTTGTTGCTGATGAAGTGCGTCAGTTGGCTTCCCGTACGTCTGAAGCCACAGAAGAAATTGTGAACGTGGTGAAACACAACCAGACACTGGCCGCAGACGCCGTAGAACTGGTGAATAAAGGTGATGAACGGGCACAAACCGGACTGGCTTTCGCAGAAGAGGCCGGTGCGGTCATTGACGAGATACAGGAAGGTGCCCGTGCCGTTGTTGATGCCGTCGGTCAGTTTGCCAATCACTTGACAAAATAATCTCATATCTGTTTGTTTTACTAAGAGCGCAGCCCGCACTTTAGCCGGCTGCGTTTTTTTGTCCCTGCATAACCGGCAGCGTTGTAAATCCGCTGCCTCATTCTCCTGTCTTGTCCCGTTTTATCCCGTCCTGTTCCGGACGTCCGGTGCACCCTTCAGCCAGCTTTCATATCTGAGTGGCCACTTCCCCGCGCAAGCAATAGTTGCAATATAAGAAAATATTTATATAATGAAATTCTTATGTTTGTTTTGGTGATCCTGTGAAAAAGCTGTCAGCACGTTTTCTTAATTTTTCTGTCAACCATGCTCTGTGGGTTTATGCGCTTGTCGGGCTGATCACATTAGCGGCTGCTGCCATGATCCCGTACCTTCAGGTCGATACCGATCCTGAAAATATGCTGCCTGCCAGTCATCCTCAAAGAGCTTTTCACAATCAGGTAAAGCAAGATTTCGCAATGCATGATGCCATCGTGGTGGGCGTAGTTCCGCAAAATGGAGAGAGTATTTACACACCGAAAACACTGGCAGAAATTAAACAGGTTACCGGTGCAATACTGGCTATTGACGGGGTCATTGATGCGGATCTTATGTCCTTATCCACCGTGGATAACATCACTCAGGCCGGGCCCGGGACAATCCGGTTTGAATGGTTGATGGATAAGGCACCTGAAGATACAGCCGGTGCTGAGCGAATTAAGGAACATATCGAAAGGTTGCCGTTACTTTACGACACGCTGGTGGCTGAAACTGGCAAGGCTGCGGCGATTTACGTACCCATCGCAGATAAAAATGAAAGCTACCGCATCGCAACGGCTATCCGTACTGAAATTGATAAAACGGGGTCGGAGCAGTCATGGTATATCACCGGCTTACCTGTTGCTGAGGACCAGTTCGGTGTCGAAATGTTTGTGCAGATGGGGATTTCTGCGCCGCTGGCAGGCGCCACAATATTCTTCCTGCTATTCCTTTTCTTCCGCAACCTGCCACTAATCATTGCGCCAATGATTGTTGCCATGGTCACGGTCATTGTGACCATGGGCGTGATGATTGGTATGGGATTTACTGTTCATATCATGTCGTCAATGATTGCTATTTTTCTCATGCCCATTGCTGTGGTGGATTCAGTTCATATTTTGTCGGAGTTTTCTGACCGTTATAAGCCCGGCGAGGATGCAGGCGATGTCATTAGCCGGGTTGTGTCCCATTTGTTTACGCCGATGCTATATACCTCTGTGACCTCATCTGCCGGCTTCTTTTCGCTGATGTTAACGCCAATCCCGCCGGTACAGATTTTTGGCGCCTTTGTAGGCAGCGGTATCCTGCTGGCGTTTCTGCTGACACTTATTTTTATGCCGGCTTACGTGTCGCGGATGAGTGAATCATCTTTAGCCAGGCTTCAGCAGGCTCTCCACGGTGATGGTCAGTCTCAGACCGGAGTCGCCCGGTTTGCTGCAAATATCGGACGGGCGGCTATGGCATGGCGTCGTGGCTGGATTCTCTTATTTGCAGTTCTGTTCGTTTTTTCTGTTTGGGGAATGACAACCATTCAGATAAACGATAATCCGGTACGCTGGTTTAAAGAAGATCATGAAATTCGTGTGGCAGATCGCGTACTGAACGAACAGTTTGCCGGTACCTATAATGCTTACCTTGTATTGACAGATAACCGTCCGGTACCGGACGCCGATTCCCTGCTGAGTACTCCTGTACCGGTGTCATTGAGCACCTGGCGCGAAGACACGCTGAAAAAGGTCGCTTCTTCTGATAGCGCCGCTGCTCTTGAAGCGCTGGTCTTTGCCATTGATGATGCGTTGTTTGCCGCAGAAGACGATGAGGCCATTGAATGGCTTGAGGGGGCAATGAGTAAAACTGAACTGGCTCTGTCTGCCAGCAAGACGTTTCAGTCTCCTGACTTATTAAATCAAATCAGTGAACTGCAAGGGTACCTGAGTCAAACCGGTTTGACCGGTAAATCAAATTCACTCGCTGATGTGGTGAAAGTGGTGAACCGTGAACTGAGAAGCGGTGAAGACACAGACTACACTCTGCCTGATTCTGAACAGGCTGTGGCGCAAACATTGTTGCAATATCAGTCGTCACACCGGCCCGGTGATCTCTGGCATTTTGTGACCCCTGATTTCAGGCAATCCCTGCTTTGGTTGCAACTCACCAGTGGTGATAATCAGGCAATGACAGCAGTAACAGAGAAAGTTGCAGCCTGGTTTGCAGACAACCCGTTGCCTGAGGGCATTGAATACCACTGGGCGGGCAAAGCTTATCTGAATGTAGTCTGGCAGGACAATATGGTAAAAGGCATGACAGAAAGCCTGACCGGTGCGTTTGTAATGGTGTTCATTATGATGGTGGTATTGTTCCGCTCTCTGGTATTCGGCATGCTTGCCATGCTGCCGCTTACCATCACCATTTCATTGATTTACGGCATGATTGGCTTTATTGGAAAAGACTACGATATGCCAATCGCTGTTTTATCAGCGCTGACACTGGGGTTGTCTGTTGATTTCGCTATTCACTTTCTGGAACGTGCCCGGGCAATTTATGACGAAACCGGGAACGTCGATACCACCTTACAGGCAATGTTTGGCGAACCCGCCAGCGCAATCACCCGCAATGCGCTGGTAATTGCACTTGGATTTACCCCGCTTCTGTTTGCACCACTTGTGCCCTACATCACGGTAGGTATTTTCCTGGCGGCTATTATGGCAATTTCAGCACTGGTCACTTTACTGGTGCTGCCGTCCGCCATGAGCCTGCTGCGTCGTTTTGTGTTCCCCGGATAACGGAGAGATATTATGTTTATTGGTCAACAGTATTTTAAACACGTCAGGGTGTTATCGTTCGCTATTATGTTCACCTTGCCGGCTGCTTTTGCCACCGCTGAGTCTGTGGATGTCACCGCCTTAATAACGGCATCGGAAAAAGCAGCCTATTATGCGGGAGATGACGGACGGTCAGACGCCAGAATGCTGATTGTGGACGGGCAGGGACGGAAGCAAATGCGTCAGTTCACTATTTTGCGAAAAGATGTTGCCGACAATGGCGATCAGAAAATGATGGTGTTCTTCAGTCGCCCGGCAGATGTCAAAGACACGGTTTTTCGTGTTGAGAAACATGCCAGCCTGCAGCAGGAAGATGACCGGTGGTTATATCTGCCGGCCCTGGATCTGGTCAAGCGGATTTCCGCCGGAGACAAGCGAACCTCTTTCACTGGTTCCCATTTCTTCTATGAAGATGTATCCGGACGGGCAGTCAGTGAAGATAACTTCACACTGCAAAGCGAAACCACTGAGCGTTATATCTTAAAGGCAAGTCCGAAAACACCTGATTCTGTGGAATTCAGCTATTACGTCGTTGAAATTGATAAACAAACCACGTTACCTGTGTTGATTAATTTTTATCGTGAAAACGGTGAGAATTATCGCCGCGTTGAAGCTGTGTCTGTGGAGACAATACAGGGAAAGCCCACCGTTACCCGCTCTAAGGTAACGGATCTGGCATCAGGCGGTTACACCCTGATGGAATTCAGAAATGTGAGTTATGACCTGGGACTGGATGATAATATTTTCAGTGAACGGAGTCTTCGTACACCTCCTGTTCAGTGGCTGAAATAGTATGAACAGGCAAGCTACCGTAGCACTGGCACTGTGCCTGATGTCCGGGTTAACCACAACGGGTTACGCCCGGCAGTTCGTGGAAGAGCAAAACGGTCAGGATGATCTGTGGGAAGACATGGGGGATTGGGATGAAACAGTATCGCCATTCAACTGGTCCGGCTTTCTCGATGTTGCCGGCGGTACCCGGTTGCAGAGCGATCCTTACCATCCGGACAATACAACGCTGGCCGATGTGAGAATGCAGTTGCAGGGGGCGTACACGTTTTCTGAATCAAAAATCAGTTTTCGCGGCGATGCGTTGTACAACGGTGCGGAAGATATCTGGCAGTCTCAAATCAGGGAATTGTACTGGCAGGGTAACTTAGGATTTTTGGGAGAAGCCGGCAAATCTGTCGACGTAAAAGCTGGTCAGCAGATCCTTACCTGGGGAACCGGCGACTATTTATTTCTCAATGATTTATTCCCGAAAGATTACCAGTCCTTCTTTTCCGGGCGTGACGACGACTATTTGAAGTATCCGTCGCTCTCGATGAAAGTGAGTGGTTACTTCAATATTCTGAATGTAGATGTGGTGATAACGCCTGAGTTTAAACCTGACAATGGCATCAACGGTGATATTTTTTCTTACTTTAATCCGCAAACCGGTGGAAACACATCAGACAGACTTTCAGTCAGTAATGAAAATACACCGGATAAGCCGGAATATGCACTGCGCCTTTACCGGACCCTCGCCGGTACTGAACTTGCGGTATACGGATACAAAGGTTTCAGTAAATTGCCGCAAGCTGCTGATGTGAATGGCATGCCCCGTTACAGCGAACTGTCAGTGACCGGTTTCAGTGCAGTACGTGCCGTCGGACCGGGGCTGGGTAAACTGGAATACGCTTTTCACGATGGTGAAGATACATCGGGTAATGATCCCCGTTTGCCCAATGATCAAAGCCGCTTTCTGGTGGGGTATGAGCAGGAGCTGATAGCGAATCTGACCGGGGGGATTCAGTGGTACACAGAGCTGACTCATGACCATGAAGCACTGATGACCAATTCGCTCTGGCCACAATATGAACCGTCACAAAGGCGTCATGTGTTCACCACCCAATTACGCTATCAGGCCTGGCGGCAAACTTTATCGTTGCAGGCTTTCAACTTCTATTCACCCACTGATGGAGATGGCTACCTGCGTCTGAAAGCAACCTGGTCACCGGTAGATACCTGGCAACTGGGCGGCGGGCTGAACCTGTTTTATGGTGACGAACCACATACGTTTTACAGTCAGTTCAGAGATGCCTCTAACGTCTATGTCTCATTTCGCTACTATTTCGGAGAATAATTATGTCAGCAGAACGTGCTATTACGGCTTTCGCAGGCTTTATGGTGTTGTTAAGTGTTGCACTCACGTACTTCGTCAGCAGCTATTTTGTGTGGTTTACGGTTTTTATCGGTGCAAACCTGTTTCAGCAGAGCTTCACCGGCTTTTGCCCTGCAACTATTGTGTTAAGAAAATTCTTCGGTTTCAAAACGGAGAAAGAGCTCGCATTTTCTTGCGGTCATAGCAAATAGCCGGCACTGATTTCCCGCAGCTTTAAAGCACCATGCCTTTGCATGGTGTTTTTTGAATTATCCGCCCTCCTGTCTCTGTTAATCCCCTGTCTGACGAAAATTACCCATCGTGATATTGCTTAGCATGCTAACTATATGTTTAAATGATTAGCATGCTAACTAATTGGGTGTGCAGTGCAAATGGAAAACAATATCGGATGGTTACTGAGTCGTGCGGCGTTTGCCTGGCGGCACGCCGTAGACCACTACATGGCGGATCTTGGCCTGACTCAGTCCCGCTGGATCGCCATGCTCCATCTCGACCGCACCGGTGAAGGATGCAGCCAGAAGGAGCTGGCCGGTGATATAGGCATTGAACAACCTTCGCTGCTACGCACGCTGAATTTGTTAGAAGAGGCCGGGCTGATACTAAGAAAGCCTTGTCCCGATGACGCCAGACGAAAAACCCTCTGGTTTACCGAAAAGGGCAGAGAACTCATGCAGGCCGTTGAGGCCAGAGCATTTGAGGGCCGCCAGCAGATGCTGCGTGGCCTGTCTGATGAAGAACGGTCAGTCTTTTACGTTCTGCTGAGTAAAGTCATCGATAACGCAAACCATATTTCTACTCCGGAGAATTCATGACCGCAGATGCACAATTTAACCGATGGATGCGCGGCGCATTAGTGCTGTTCATTGCCATTTGTGCTTACATTTTTATTGCCGATTTCAATATTCCCATGACACCTCATTCCATGGTGCAGCGTCCTGTTGTGACTGTGGCACCCAGAGTGTCGGGTGAAGTGATCAGCGTTGCCGTGCAAAATAACCAGCAGGTCCGTAAAGGCGACGTACTGTTTAAAATTGACGGCACTGACTACGAACTGGCGGTGGAAAAAGCCCGCCTGGCACTGCGGGAAGCGCAGCAGACTAACGACAATTTGCACGCCCAGCTGGCCGAAGCACAGGCAAGTATTATCGAAACACAAGTTACCCTTGCTGAAGACAAACGTGAACATAAGCGTTTAGCCTCATTAGCTGCTAAGAATCTGGTCAGTACCCAACTTGTTGATCAAAAAATGGCTGAAGTTGAAGCCGCCGGGGCGAGACTGCAGGCTGCACAGGAGCGCAAAAAAGCGCTAGAGGTTGAGCTTGGTGAGGAAGGAGAAGATAACCTGCGCCTTCGTATTGCTTCAAATACGCTTAAACAGGCTGAACTGGATCTGGCGCGAACAACTGTCGTAGCACCTGAAGATGGTGTCATTTCGAATCTGCAACTTTCGCCGGGCATTCAGGCTCAGGCAAATCAATCTTTGCTCTCGCTGGTGGTTACCGGTGAAGAACGTGTCGTTGCCGATTTTCGCGAAAAGAGCCTGAGTAAAATTGGTAATAGCGCAGATGCTCTGGTGGTATTTGATGCCCTTCCGGGGGAAGTCTTTCACGCTTCAGTAGTCAGTAAAGATTTGGGTGTGGCTACAGGACAACTTTTACCGGACGGGAAGCTGGCCGAACCGGACGTATCCGACCGTTGGGTACGTGATGCCCAGCGTGTCCGTGTTTATGTTGCATTAACCGACCAGGCTCTGCCCGCAGATATGGTGAGCGGCGCACGGGCGACGGTGTTGCTGCAACGTCATGAGGACGGCATCTTTAACTGGATGGGCGCAGCGCAGATGAAGGTTGTCAGTCTGTTGCACTATATTTATTAAGATGGGTATCAGTAAGTTGTCCGGTCTTATACTGAAAAAGCAGCGTGACCATCACTTTATTAATTCGGCCGGGGATTATTCCCCGCAGGATCAGCGTCGGGTGTTGCGCATAGCCCTTGGCAGCTGTGCCGGATTTCTCATCAGTAAATACATGAACTGGCCTTACGGCGTCTTTTTCGCTGTCTATCCCATGTTATTGCTGGGTATGTTGCCTAAGTTCGACCGCCTGATTGCCTGGCAGTTTATGGTAGGTGTGGCGGTGAATGTGGTGGAAATCTATCTGCTGAATGTGTTTTTCAAACATCATCCGGCTTTAATGATTATGGGTGTGTTTGCGGTATTTTTTGTTCATTTCAGGTTGATGGCCAAAGGTTCGCACTTCCTGCTATGGGCCTCCGGGATAGTCACTCTCTCAGTGTTGCTCCATTTTTCAAGCTATCCGGATGCATCACTAACCGATATGACTATGGCGGCATTCCTCGCCACGCTGATATCCGTTATTTCCGCAGCGGTGCTTTACTGGCTGATTCCGGAGACTGATCCTATCGCACCGCCACCACAGCATAACGTGACGTTTGCACAGATTAATCACCGCACGCTGATGGGTGCGATTCTGGCTACGCTGTCATTCGTTGTCTTTCAAATTTTCGATTTGAAAGATTCCCTGTCTGCACAGGTAGCAACCGTACTCGTGCTGTTTCCTATGACCTTCCGCGGCTCGCTGGAAAACTCCATGAAGCGGGCAAAAGGCGTTGCCCTAGGATGCGCGCTGGGTATTACAGTGCAATTATTGATGTACGATCTGATCCGCTATCTTCCCCTGGTCGTGATTGCGATGTTTATCACCGTCATGCTCACGGCCCGGCTGCATTTGATTGAACGCACCGGTTCAGGTATGGGCTTTGGTGCCTTAACCACTATCGGCATTTTGTTCGGGCAGTATCTTCAGCCCAATTCAGACATGCTGTACAGCAGTATGTACCGCTTTTCCTCTGTCGTCGTCGCACTGTCACTTCTTATGAGCCTGGCATGGCTGCTGGATGGTTTTTTAAATCGATTCGCGATTACGCGAAATGTATGATGCAGTGATAATTTATTGAAGGAAAGCAGCAACCTTGGAAGTAGTAAGCTTTACAGATTTATTCACCGGAGGCGGGGCAGTGTCAGCTGCTGTAGCGCTGGGACTGATTATTCTTGCAGGCCTTACGTCAATGATAACAGCTTCATTCGGTGTCGGGGGCGGTGTTATGTTGCTGGCGACCATGGCAACGGTTGTGCCGGTAGCCGCGTTGATCCCTGTGCACGGACTTGTACAGCTGGGTTCTAACGGGAGCCGTTCGTGGCTGACCCGTTCGCACATCGACTGGGCCATGGTGAAGTGGTTTAGTGGCGGTGCGCTGGCCGGGGCTGTTGCTGCGTCTTTCATTGTGGTGCAACTGCCGCTAATCACCATTCAGTTTACTGTAGCGGGTTTTATCTTATTTTTAGTGTGGGGACCAAAACCGGCGAAAAGGGAGCTGAGCAAAACCGGCCGTTGCATTGCCGGTGCGCTGACGACGGTTGCGACTATGTTTGTGGGCGCGACAGGGCCGCTGGTCGCCGGGTTTGTGCACCGGAATACCGACAACAAGATGACCCTCACCAGTACGTTCGCAACCTGTATGACATTTCAGCATCTGCTTAAAGCCTTTGTTTTCAGCTTTGCCGGATTTGCTTTTTTTCAGTGGTTGCCACTGGTAGTTGCTATGGTAGTCAGCGGCTTTACCGGCACCTGGCTGGGGTTGAAAGTGCTGAAAAAAGTGTCTGACGAGCGCTTTGCCCTGCTGTTTAAAGTTATCGTTACCATACTGGCCCTGCGCCTTATCTGGCAGGCAGTGATGTCGCTCTAACGCCTGCTGAGCGTCAGGCCGTATCGCCGGAGTTTTCTGTAAAGTGTTCTGGTGCTTATGCCAAGCACGTCTGCCAGCGCTTCCGGCGTACCGTCGAAGGCAGAGATGATTTCAGACAGGTACGCTTCCTCTGCTTCTTCCAGTGTTTTTAATCTGAGCGGGCCGGACTCCTGTTCGCTTTCCGGTACAGTCAGATGTGACGGTAAGTCCGCCGGCGTAATGTGTTCATCTACCGATAAGAGGGCGGCTTGTTCGGTGACGTTGCGCAATTCTCTGATATTGCCGGGAAATGCATAACGGCTGAGTACGGACAGGGCATCTTTGTTAAAGGTCTTCTTCGTGTGCCCGGCTTGCGTAAGGAATTGCCCGCATAGCGCAGGAATGTCTTCCCTGCGCTGGCGTAGAGAAGGCAGGGCGATGGGAAAGCCGGCAATCCGGTAATAGAGATCTTGTCTGAATTCGCCCTTCTCAACCAGCTGTTTAAGGTTTTTGTGCGTGGCGCAGACCAGCCTGAAATCAGAATGCTTCAGCTTCAGGCTGCCGACAGGACGGTAAGTTCCTGACTCCAGCAATCGCAGCAGCTTGACCTGCATACTCATTGGCACATCGCCAATTTCATCGAAAAACACCGTACCGCCACTGGCCACATCAATGAGCCCTTTTTTTGACGATGATGCGCCGGTAAATGCTCCTTTCTCGTGACCGAACAGCTCTGATTCAAATAATGACTCAGTCAGTCCGGTGCATTCAATGACCACAAACGGTTTGTCTTTCCGTGAGCTGCTTTCGTGAATAGCGTGGGCGACAAGTTCTTTTCCGGTGCCTGTTTCTCCCTGCAATAACACGGCAATGTCTGCCGGTGCAGCGCGGCTGATTTGATGCAGCATATTCCTGAAAGACGGCGCACTGCCAATGAGTTTCGCATTACCGGCCCCGGGAGAAGCAAAGGTGATCTGCTCCAGCACCTCCAGGTAGCCAAGCACCATGCCATCTTCGTCCTCCACCGGCTTCATTGTGATCTGGCAATGAGAATCGCCTGTGCGGGTTTTGTGATTGTGTACCACTGAGCTTGGTCTTTGTGTGCTTTTGCATTCAGCAAGGGGGCAGTCTTCTCCGGCTTGATCACAGGGTACAGCATTGTTGTGAGACACGCTGAAGCAGGTGCTTTTACCGGTGATGATGTGCTCTTCGTAGGTGTCGCGGTAGAGCTGATTAACCGCATGCACCACATAATCCGGCGTGATAAAAATCGCCGGTTTATCAATCGCATTGATCATCGACTGAATAATAGAAATGTTCACGTTCATCCCCCCTGGTGAATTGTGACAATTATGTCACAAGGTATGTCAAAAATGACTTTATTTTTCCGGTGAGAAAGCTTGCGTTGGATCAAATAGCGGCCTGTTCGAAGGGTGTAAGGTAGCGGCTATGAAATTTGCGATGTATCCGAAGTCGTCCGGTGGCTCAAACATCCCTGTTGTGTTCGTTATTCACGCTTTCTGCGCACAATAATTGCGGTTTTTGATTTATCTCACGCTTCTGTGATTGCCAACGTTACTCTGTGGCACGACTTCTGCTCTGCCAGTGATATTAAATTCGGCTACATCGTCGACATTTCGCCAAATTACTAATTAATCGGGAGATGTTCCTAATGAGCGATACATTACTGGAGTTATCGCGCTGGCAGTTTGCATTGACTGCTATGTTCCACTTTATCTTTGTACCCCTTACCTTAGGTATGACTTTCCTGCTTGCCATCATGGAATCGGTTTACGTGATGACCGGCAAGGAAATCTACAAACAGATGACCAAATTCTGGGGTAAGTTGTTCGGGATAAACTTTGCGATTGGTGTGGCTACCGGCCTCACCATGGAGTTCCAGTTCGGTATGAACTGGTCTTATTATTCACATTACGTGGGTGACATTTTTGGCGCACCATTGGCTATTGAAGGCCTGATGGCGTTTTTCCTTGAATCAACCTTCGTCGGACTGTTCTTCTTTGGCTGGGACCGCATGTCAAAAGTGAAGCACCTTATGGCTACCTGGCTGGTGGCTATCGGTTCTAACTTTTCGGCGCTTTGGATCCTTATCGCCAATGGCTGGATGCAAAACCCTGTGGGCGCCGACTTCAATGTTGAATCTATGCGGATGGAAATGACCAGCTTCGCTGACGTTATTTTTAATCCGGTGGCACAAGTGAAGTTTGTACACACTGTCTCTGCAGGCTATACCACAGGCGCAATGTTCGTGCTGGCTATCTCCAGTTATTACTTACTGAAACACAAGCATGTTGCGTTTGCCCGCCGCTCTTTTGCCATCGCTGCAAGCTTCGGTCTGGCGTCTGTGTTATCAGTGATTATTCTGGGCGATGAAAGCGGATATGAAATCGGTGATGTGCAGAAAGTGAAACTCGCCGCTGTAGAAGCAGAGTACGAAACCCATCCTGCGCCTGCGCCATTCACCATCTTTGGTATTCCGAATGACGAAGAAGAGCGTATGGACTACGCCATTCAAATCCCCTACGCCATGGGTATCATCGCCACCCGCAGCTTTGATGAGGAAGTTACCGGCATTAAAGATTTGAAAGAGCAGCACCGTGTTCGCATTTTATCCGGTGTGCAGGCATACAAGCACATGGATGCAGTGCGTGACGGTTCAGCCACGCCGGCAGAGCAGGCGCTGTTTGATGCGAATAAAGAAAATTTGGGTTACGCCATGCTGCTGCAACCCTTTACGCAGGACATTACACGGCCTACACCTGAAGCGCTTGAGCGTGCCGTGGATTACAGTATTCCGCCTGTTGCACCGCTGTTTTATTCCTTCCGCTTAATGGTACTGGCAGGCTTTTTAATGCTGGCTCTGTTCGCGGCAGCGTTCTGGTACAGCACTAAACATCGCATTACTCAGCCCCGCTGGCTACTGAAATCAGCCCTCTACGGCTTACCTCTGCCCTGGATTGCCTGTGAAGCAGGCTGGTTCGTCGCCGAGTTTGGTCGTCAGCCATGGTCTATTGCAGAAGTACTGCCGGTCCACGTGTCTGTTTCCAATCTGAGTGTGGGTGATGTGGTATTCACCATGGTGGGCTACACCTTGTTCTACACCGTGATGTTCATTATCAGCTTCTACCTGATGAAGAAATTCGCCAAAAAAGGACCGGTTCCTCCCGGCGACGAACAGGATGGAGCAAGCGTAATTGGTTTAACTGAAAAAGGAGCAAACGCATGATCGATTATGAAGTGTTGCGGGTGATCTGGTGGGTGCTTGTCGGTGTGTTACTGATTGGCTTTGCCATTACCGACGGCTTTGATTTAGGTGTAGGTTCGCTGCTTACTATTATCGGGCGTACCGACGAAGAGCGACGGGTGATGATTAATACCATCGGCCCGCACTGGGACGGCAACCAGGTGTGGTTCATCACGGCCGGTGGCGCTATTTTTGCTGCCTGGCCAATGATTTATGCTACTGCGTTTTCCGGCTTTTACATCGCGTTATTTCTTACGCTTGCTGCGTTATGGATGCGCCCCATCGGCTTCGATTACCGTAGTAAACTGCCCGGAGCAAAGTGGCGTCAGCGTTGGGACTGGGCGTTGTTTGCCGGCGGATTTGTTCCGGCACTTATCTTTGGTGTTGCGTTCGGAAACCTGTTGCAGGGCGTACCCTATGAATTTGATAACACGTTGAAATCCACCTACACCGGTTCTTTCTTCGGGTTATTGAATCCCTTTGCCATCCTGACCGGTCTGGTATCCGTTGCATTACTGCTTAATCACGGTGCCACCTGGTTGCAAATGAAAACAGACGGTTTTGTTGAAGTGCGTGCCCGTGCCACCTCAGTGATCCTGTCTTTGGTGACTGTGGCGTTATTTATTCTGGCCGGCGTGGTTGTAGCCTTCGGCATAGATGGTTATGTGATGAGCTCTGTAGCAGACACTTATGCCGTCTCAAATCCGTTGCACAAAACCGTTGTCACTGAAACCGGCGCGTGGATGAACAACTATGGGACTTACCCCTGGATGATCATTGCACCTGCACTGGGTATTGCTGGTGGCCTGGCTTGCGCAGCCTTTTCAAAAGCAGGCCGTGCGGGATGGGCATTTGTGTCCAGTTCTGCCATGATAGCCGGCGTTATTTTAACGGCGGGGTTCTCAATGTTCCCGTTCCTGATGCCAAGCAGCACAATGCCGGATGCAAGTCTGACAATGTGGGATGCTACATCCAGTGAAATGACATTACGTGTGATGTTCTTCGTAGCCTGTGTATTTGTACCCATTGTACTGTCTTACACCATCTACGGGTTCTACGTGATGCGTGGAAGAGTTAAACAATCTGATTTAGATAAATCTCACGCGATTTACTAGGAGGCATTATGTGGTATTTCACCTGGATCCTTGGCATTTTACTGGCTTGTTCATTTGGCATTATCAACGCCATGTGGCTGGAGTCTACCGAGAACATGGACCGCCCTGATACTGAAGAATAAGGGATAATTTGAGTCGTTCCCTCTCACTTACCCGCTGGTTTCAGCAATCTGTCGCCACCGGAAACCCTGCTCCCCGCAGGGCTCTGGTGGCGCTTACCGTCCTTCACGTTTTACGTGATGCTGCGCTCATTGCGGCATACTGGGGTTTTGCTGCCATGGTATCGCAGTGGATCATTGACGGCGTTGCCGCTTCGTCCTCACTGTTATGGTTTACTGCAATTTGTCTTACCGGCGTGTGGCTGAGTCAGGGTTGCAGCATCTGGTTGAATCATCATGGCAGGCTAAAACTGCTCTTTCGCTTACAGCAACAGCTATTGCGCACATTTGGCCATCAGCAACATGCTTTAGTGCGACAGCATTCAACCTTTCACTGGCAAACCTTGTGGCAAATGCACATCCCTGCTGTAGTGAACTGGCATTTTGATTACCGTGTTCAGCAACTGGTGGCCGTATTAGTGCCGCTTTTTGCTCTTGCGGTCATTTTTAGTGTCAGCATAGTTGTGGGCGGGAGTTTGTTAATCACTTTACCCATTGTGCCGCTGTTTATGATCCTGGTTGGTAAGGGTGCCGCGGCATTGCACCGCAAGCATTTTATTGCTCTTGAGCGGCTTGGGCGCCTTTTTACAGACCGGATATCCGCGTTGCCGCTGTTAGCCATGTTTAACGCCCATGACGCACAGGCCAGACGTTTAGACACTGCGGGCCAGAGCTTAAGAGAACGCACCATGAAAGTGGTGTCGGTGGCGTTTTTGTCTGGTACCGTACTGGATTTTTTTTCCACCCTCGCCGTAGCGTTAATTGCTGTGTATATCGGGTTTACCTTGCTTGGTGAGTTTAATTTAGGAGAGACAATAGACCTTCAACAAGGTTTGTGGCTCTTATTAACGGCCCCCTTACTGCTTTCTGAGATGAAGAAGCTGGGCCAGTTTTATCATCAAAAAGCGCAGGCTGAGTCTGCCATGGAGGCGATTCAAAATTTATTACAGGATTCCCCGCCGGACGAAGCGCCCGCACGCCATGGCGAAGTGCCGGCAACGAGGGACGAAGTGGCACCAATCACACTAACCGGAGAGCTCACACGGTCACCTGCGTTAAGCACAGGTACGCTTACCATTAACCCGGGTGACTGGGTCCGGTTAAATGGTGCATCCGGTGCAGGAAAAACCGTACTGATGGAGTTACTGAGCGGTCAGCGCCCGGGATTAGCAAAGCCCGTATCTGATTACGTTCTGCTTACGCAAACGCCGGTTATTCTGCCGGGCACGGTAAGAGAGAACCTGTGTCTGGCTATGACCTGTTCCGACACGCAGTTAGTTGCGGTACTGGACAGTGTGGAACTGGGGGCCTGGCTTTCTATGTTACCTGCGGGACTGGATACGCCAATGGGGGAGCATCCGCCTTTATCCGGTGGTCAGGCGCAGCGGCTGGCCATTGCCCGGTTGTTACTCCGGCAAGCACCGGTGTGGTTTCTGGATGAACCTACCGCCCATCTGCCCCAGTCTCAGCATGAAGCGATTTGTCAGATTATCCATCGTAACTGTCAGCATGCAACTGTCGTCTGGGCATCGCACAAGCCACTGCCGTCTGACTGGTTCAGCGCGCACTGGCTGATAAAAGATGGCCATGTCTGCGATACCGCAAGCGCAGAATTATCCGGAACAGAGGGTAAAACAACAGGAGCAGACGAATGAAGCAAGTCCCTGTAGTCAGCTTATTGCTTGCCATTGCTCACACCAGTGCCGGACTGCTTATTCTTATATTCTCAAGCTGGTTCATTGCGGCCTGCGCACTGATGCCGGTTAACTTCAATTACATGCTGCCGGCAGTCATCATCCGCGCTCTGGCGCTGGTACGAATTGGTGCAGGCTACGGACACATGTGGCTGGCACATCACGATTTGCTGGGACGTACCACGGTGCTCCGCAGTGAACTGTTCAGCAAGCTGAAAGACCATGTTTTACATGAAAAAGCAGGCGATGTGGAAAAGCTTGCCGCGCAAACCGAACTGTTATCGTCGGTTTGGGTAGGATGGGTTGCCCATCAGGCAAGTGCGGTTGTGCTGGTTATTCTGGCAACGGGTATTGTTACGCAACTGGCGCTGCCCGGCACGTTGGCAATGTGGGTCATGGCGGGCCTCTGGCTCGTGCTAACATTGTGGCTTGTAGTGTACGGACTTAATCAGTCAGCGAAACAAACCGCTGAAGAAAAGCGTTTCCGGTTCGGTTCAGAGCATTTCTTTAACAGCAGCAGTTTGTGGCATTTGTCTGTTAGTCGTCGCAACCCTCATTTTGCCTCTGCTCCCGGGCTGGACAAAGTGTGGCGTCATCAGTTTGCCACGGACGTAGCCGGACAATGGGCATTATGGTTGCTGCATGGCTGTGCTATCCTGGCGTTGGTGGCTTTGTTTGCTTTCAATCAGGATAAGGGGTTTGGCGACCCGGCATCACTGATGGTTCCCATGTTGCTACTGAGTATTACCGACTGGCTCGGACGGTCAGTGACGACTGCCGCACACCTAGGGCGCTACCGCCAGGCGAAAAGTGCGTTGGCTCAATCAGGAGCCATAGCCTTGCCGGCCATTCACGACACCCAACCCATGGGGCAAATTCAACTGGAAAGCTTTCAGGCTGTAAATGTCTTGTCAGGTATCGATGCAACTTTGCCTGTTAACGGTCTGGTTGTGTTATCCGGGCCCTCCGGCTGCGGTAAGTCATCGTTACTTAAAGCACTGGCCGGTCTGGTACAGGCGAAAGGTGATTTGCGTTTTGATGGTGATATTGTGCCGGCCGGCAGACGCAAGGGTTGGGTGTATGCTGAGCAGTCGCCGGTATTGCTGGAGGCCACATTAAGAATGAACCTGGTGCCGGATGAGTCTGTGCAAAGCGACCGGGCACTGAATAATGCGCTTTCTCAATTCGGTCTGGGGCACTTCTCACAACTGGACGAGTGGCTGGGACAGGGAGGCAGAGTACTCTCCGGTGGCGAGGCAAGACGTGTATCGTTAAGCCGGACTTTGCTCGCTTCGCCAAAGGTCTGGCTGGTTGATGAGCCGTTTGAAGGGCTGGATACCGGCAATCAGCAATATGTCGCCGCCGGGCTGACTGCGGCGGCAGAAAATGCGCTGGTGATTATCGCTACCCATGTCACACCGGAAGATATCCGGCGTTCTGCAGACCAATGGATTGAAATGTAACAGGTTTGCCAGCAAACTGGGGGCAGCTTTTAATAAAACTGCCGGAGACGCTTTTGCATTCCCACGATCATCATCACGGACACCACCACGGGCATCATCATGTCAGCGACGGGCAGCGCATCGGCTGGGCGTTCTGGCTTAACTTTATCTTCACGATCATCGAATTTATCGGCGGCTGGCTCACTAACTCCGTGGCAATTATGGCTGATGCCGTTCACGACTTAGGGGATTCGCTATCCATAGGCCTGGCCTGGTATCTCAGCAAAGTAGGGCACAAAAAAGCCAACAAACAATACACTTATGGTTACAAGCGCCTGAGTTTGCTGGGCGCGATGATCAATGGGCTGATTTTGATTGTGGGTTCCGTTTGGGTGTTATCGGAAGCCATTCCCCGTTTGTGGGCACCTGAAATGCCCGTGACTGAAGGCATGATTGCGCTGGCGATTTTAGGGATCGTGGTCAATGGCGTAGCCGCTTACAAGCTGTCTGGCGGAAACACGCTTAATGAAAAGGTACTGAACTGGCACTTACTGGAAGATGTACTCGGGTGGGTCGCCGTACTGATTGTGGGAATTGTGCTTCAATTCGTAAATTGGCCGGTGCTCGACCCTCTGCTCTCGGTGCTATTTACTCTGTTTATTTTATTCAATGTAGGCCGCTACGTTTATCAGACGGTACGCTTATTTTTACAGGGCAGTCCGGATGCGAAACAACAGCAGGAAATTCACTCCGCATTGTTATCTGTTGAACACGTCAGCAACCTTCACCATGTCCATTTTTGGTCTCTTGACGGCGAACAGCATGTGCTGACTGCTCACATTGAGCTGGCCTGCGACGTGGATGCCGCCACAGCCCGGGCCCTTAAAAAGCAAATAGACAACAAGCTCTCCGGATTTAATCTGGCACATACCACCATCGAACTTGAAATGCCCGGCGAGGTCTGCCGCGATACTGATGACCATGACCATGACCATGACCATGACCATGACCATGACCATGACCATGACCATGACCATGACCATGACCATAAAGGTTGATTTGCGGAAATAAAGCAAAGAAAAAGCTGGTATCCAATGCGCATAATTATGCGTATAGTATTTTTCTGATCTTGTAGACGGGAGACGAACGATGGCTACGCTGTACAATCAAAGCGCACCCAAAAAAGCGACGAATCTGAGTATTAACAGCGATTTATTGAGAAAGGCCAGGGGAATGAATATCAATCTGTCTGCAACACTGGAAACGGCACTGGCTGAAAAGCTGTCGCAGGATGAGTCTGAAAAATGGAAGCAGGAAAATAAAATGGCTATGGAGAGCTATAATGAATTTGTTGATGAAAACGGTAACTTTAGCGACGAATTCAGAGTGTTTTAGTGGCTCAGTTTGATGTGTACGTGAACCGGAATCACGCTACCAGACAGGCTTATCCCTTCCTCGTTGACGTTCAGCATAGTGTGCTCTCAGACATCGCTACCCGGCTTGTGGTTCCTTTAACTGCGCTGAACACTAAGCCTGGTATGCACATGAAAAGAGTGACACCTGAAATTGTTATTGAAGGGACATCATATCTCTTTATGACCCCGTTAATGGCATCCGTATCTTCTAAATTACTGCGGGATCCCGTTGGTACTCTGGAATCCGCCCGATACGCACTGACAAGTGCTATAGATTTCGCTATAACCGGAATTTAAACAAAGAAAAGGCGCTGGTTAGCGCCTTTGTTGGTTCTGTAATTACATCAGCTTCTCAAGGGTGATGGGCAATTCCCTGACCCGTTTACCTGTTGCATGATAAACCGCGTTGGCTATTGCGGCAGCGAGGCCGGTGATGCCTATTTCTCCAAGACCCTTTGCACCCACTTCACTGAAGTTATAGTCGGGCTTATCGAGAAATATTACCTCCAGCTCATCAGGCATATCACCGTGAACAGGCATCAGGTACTCCGCGATATTGTTATTAATTGGGCGGCCGGTCCGCTCGTCATATTCGGTGTGTTCAAACATCGCCATGCCGATACCCATCACAATGGCACCTTCAACCTGGTTAGCTGCTGTTTTGTGGTTAACAATTTTGCCCACGTCAATGGCACTGACCACACGGGATACCCGTAAGTCGGCGATTTCAGGATCCCAGCGAATTTCCACAAAGTGAGCGCCAAATACGCGGCTGGAATACCCTTCTTTCATCGCGCCATCGGTACTGCCTTCGCCTTCCGCGCTTCCTGCCTTAATGGCCTTGAGGATGTCGCTGAACGCCCGCGCGGTGCCTGATTGCGAAGAAAGTTGCCCGTTTTTAAATGTAAGGTCTTCTTCACTTTCACCGGCAAAAGGAGACTTGTCCATCACCGCATAGGTTTTCAGTTCGGATATGGCATTCTCACAGGCTTGCTTCACTGCAGGAAGCAAACTGGCTGTTGCCCATGAGCCACCGGAAAGCGGGCCGGCCACTAAGTCAGAATCACCGATTTTAACCTCTACTTTTTCCACCGGTATGCCTGTGGCGGCAGATACGGTTTGAGCCATGACATTGTACGTGCCGGTACCAATGTCCTGCACCGCACATGACACACGTACCTTACCATTAGCTAAAAAGGAAACCCTGGCTTTGCTGGATGACTTCATCGCATCCCAGGCACATGCTGCTACACCCCAGCCAAGGATGTCTTTACCATCGCGCATAGAACCCGGTTCCGGATTGCGTTTATCCCAGCCAAATTTAGCCGCGCCTTTGTCGTAGGCTTCTAAGATGTTGGTATCAGACCAGGGTAAATCTTCTACCTGATTACGGTCAGTGAAGTTTTTCCGGCGTAAGGCCAGCGGATCCATATTCATCGCCACAGCCAGTTCATCCATGGCTGATTCCAGCGCAAAGATACCCGGCGCGGCACCCGGCGCCCTCATGGCGGCAGGGCTACCGGTGTTCATCTGAATTACGCTGTTGGCAATATCCACATTGGGACACTTATAAAAAATCGGCGCGGTACGGCCGGCGGTTTCCACCCGTATATCAATTTCTGATGTGCTGTTAAGCGTATGCTGTGTCATAGACGTCAGATTACCCTCAGCATCAGCACTGATTTTAAAGGTTTGCTCTGTGGCCGAACGGTGGCCTGTGGTGGTAAACATCTGCGCTCTGGGGACCATGAAATGCACCGGCTTACCCACTTCCCGTGAAATCGCCGCCGTGGCAATACAATGGGGCCAGGTGAACAACTTACCACCGAATCCTGAACCTAAAAACGGCGTACGCACCACGACATTCTCAGGAACCAGACCAAATACCCTTGCGAGGGTGTTACGGCTGAATGTCACGCCTTGTGTGGCTTCATAAACCACCAGCTTGCCGTCTTCCCACTGCGCCGCTGTGGCATGCATTTCCATAGGGTTGTGGGTTTCAAAAGGTGTGGTGTAAACCGCTTCATGCTTGTACGCTGATTGGGTGTAGGCTGCCTCTGCGTCTCCACGGCTTTTCTCTGAAGGTTTCTGCTCTATGGGAGACACACCTGCCGCTCTGGCCTGTTTTATAGAGGTCACAGATTGAGCTTCTGAATAGGTGACTTTCACCTTCAATGCGGCTTCGCGGGCTTTCGCAAAGCTGTTCGCCACAACATAAGCGACAAGCTGACCGGCATAATAGATGGTGTCGTCTTCAAAGGGCAGACGGCTCTCATCGACTTTAAGCCCCTTGGCCATGTTCGCAGGCACATGGTAAAGCTTGTCTGTAAAGTGGTTGTGGTGAAACACATCTACGACTCCCGGCATTTGTCTGGCCGCCGAGGTATCGAGGGATGTGATTTTTCCCTTAGCGATAGTACTGTACACACCGTAGCCGTAAAGCATGCCGGTCAGATGGTTATCGGCAGAATATTTTGCCCTTCCGGTCAGCTTATCCGGTCCGTCAACGCGGGGAAGGGCGGCGCCCATGATGTCGCTGGCATTTAAGTCAATAGTCATGGTGTCCTCCTACGCGGTGATGGTTTTTAGGCTGCGGACAATCGCTTGTTGTCCCAGTGGAATTTTAAACCCGTTCTGAGACTGGGGCTTGGCTGCCGCAAAGGCGATAGCTGCTGCCTTTTCAAATGCTGCCTGAGACGGTGTTTTACCCTTCAACGATTGCTCTGCCTCAAAGGCACGCCAGGGCTTTGTACCTACTCCGCCCATCGCAATGCGGGCGTCGCTGATGGTTGAGCCCGAGAGGGACACAATTACGGCACTGGATGCCAGCGCAAACTGATAAGACGCTCTGTCTCTGAGTTTCAGGTAGTGTGACCGGTTGCCGGGCAAGGGCTTGTCTAAAATTACGTGGGTGATGAGTTCGCCCGGGGCCAGATTGTGCTCTTTGTCCGGACTGCTGCCCGGCAGCAAATGAAAGTCGGTAAAAGGAATTTCCCTCTCTCCTTCAGGGCCGGATACTAAAATCGTGGCACCAATGGCAGCCATCGCCACACACATGTCTGACGGATGGCTGGCAATGCAGTGTTCGCTGGTGCCCAGCACTGCGTGAACAGAACGGTTATTGCCTTCTATGGCAGAGCAACCGCTACCCGGTGCCCGTTTGTTACAGGGCGATACGCCGTCGCGGTAGTACGGGCAGCGTACTTTCTGCATAACATTGCCGCCGGTAGTGGCTTTGTTCCGTAAAGAAGTTGAAGCACCGGAGAGCAAGGCTTCTGATAAAACAGCGTAACGGGCCTTCACTTCAGGATGCCAGGCAAGGTCGTTATTGGTGACCAGCGCGCCAATTTTAAGCCGCCCGTCTTTTAATTTTTCAATGTCGTACAGGGGCAGGCTGTTGATATCCACCAGGGTATCAGGCTGCATTACATCCAGCTTCACCAGATCAATAAGGGTCGAGCCGCCGGCCAGAAACGCATTGGCTTGTGTCGCCTTTGCCTTCACTGCCTGTGTGGCATTTTCTGCTCTTACGTAGGAAAATTGTCGCATGATGCCTCCTTACACGTGTTTGCTGGCTTGCTGCATAGCAGAAAGAATATTCTTGTACGCACCACACCGGCAGATGTTGCCACTCATGGCTTCCCGCCAGGCTTCAGGACTGGCCGGAATATCATCACTGCGAATCACATAATCTGCGGTCATCATCTGTCCGGAAGTACAGTAGCCGCACTGAAAGGCATCATTTTCGTGAAAGGCTTTTTGCACCGCACTCATCTCACCATTTTCTGATAATCCTTCGATGGTTGTGATGTCATCGCCATCGTGCATCACCGCCAGACTCAAACAGCTGTTAATGACTTTGCCGTTCACATGCAGGTTGCAGGCACCGCACTGACCGTGGTCACAGCCTTTCTTGGTACCGGTCAGTTGCAGGTCGTCACGAAGTACATCAAGCAACACTGCATTGGGTTGGACTTTCATTTTCCTGGCTTCACCATTGACCTTGAGGGTGATGGCTACTTTCGACAGCGCCTCCGGGTCATTTTCTTCAATAGCTGATTCCGGTGCTGAGGCACTTCTTGCAGCGCAACCACTGGCCGCTACGGCAACGCCGGATATGCCAACGCCCTTAAGAAAGTTCCGGCGTGAGCGGGACGCCGTGCTGCTTTTAAAAACTTCTCCGTTTTTCTGATATGGCTTCAACTTATCTTGTGCCATGGATCACTCCTGTTCGGTCTGTGGTGAGGGTGGTGCATAAATGCCAGTGAAATTCACAAGAAAAACTCAGTGTGGAATGGTGAACTGATGCATAAACTTTCACTGTAACGGTCCACATGCCTACGGGGACGGTGTATGGCTGAGATCAACCCGTGCGGATGGAAAGGACGGGATAGACCTGCTCTCATTATTTTAGTTTATTAAAATCAATTTGTTAGCGATTGATGAAGAGAACTAATAGGCGAAAGTTTAATGATTCATTGATCTTTATCCGCGTGATAAATCCGCAATTTGGGTGCTTTTCATTTACAGAAACTAACGGTGCTTGTGTCTGCTGTGATGTACAGAAACGGATAGCTTGCTGATATTAGTTTTCAGTGTGCTCTTTAGCCGGCAGTGACGAACAGGTATGCTGAGTATGTTTCCTCAATACAACGACAGGACGAATAACGATGACAAAAACCGAACCTATGGAAACGACGTTTGACGTGCGCTTTTATGAAACAGACGGGCTTGGTCACGTGGGTAACACCGTGCATGTGGGATGGCTGGAAGCCGCAAGAGATCCTCTATTCCGGCTGTTTGTACCAGACCTGGACTTAACCGCCTGGCCACTGATTCTGGCCAGCTACAAGGTCGACTTTCTGAAGCAAATTTATTACGGAAAATCCGTCACCGTGAAAACATGGGTAGGGCGCCTGGGGAGCAGTTCTTTTGATGTGTATCAGGAGATCTGGCAGGAGGGTGAGCACTGCGCAACGGGAACGACCACTATGGTGCATTTCAATTACAACACGCAAAAAGCCGAACCTGTTCCTGATGCAGTAAGGGAAAAGATGCAGAATTGGTTGAAGGACTAGTCGATGTACGGAAAAGACACAGATTTTATTACGGTAACAGACGACGTCCTGTCACCGGAGCTATGTAAAGATATCATCGCCGCATTTGATGGCAGCGCTAACCTTGCTCCCGGCAAAACCGGCGGAGGAATTGATACTGACAAAAAGCGCAGCACAGATGTTTCCTTTACTCAGGATCCTGTATTCCAACCCTTTCACAAAGAGGTGATGACGAAGACGGGAAATGAACTGTTAAAGTATATTGATGAGTATTTCTTTGCGCTGGTAGGGCCCATTGGCCTGACAGTGAGACATCCGCAAACCGGGCAACCGGTGAAGCTTACCGGCGACAACTATGCGGAAGTGGGGCGCCCGAATCTGGCTAATATGGTGAATTATTTGTTCAGGATCGGAGATATCAATACCCAGCGTTATAAAGCCGCAGAAGGGGGTTACCCGTACTGGCATTCAGAAGTCTATCCGCAACTTCAACACAATGATGCCTTGCACCGCGTTATGCTGTTTATGTTTTACTTAAATGATGTAGAAGAAGGCGGGGAAACGGATTTTTACTATCAGGGAAAAAGTATCAAGCCGAAAGCGGGAAGAATGGTGATTGCACCCGCTCACTTTACCCATACTCACCGGGGCAATATTCCGGTGAGTAATGATAAATACATCCTCACTTCATGGATGCTGTTCAACCGCGCTGAACAAATTTATACACAGTGATTTCTGCGTATTGTGCTGGCAGATCAGTACGCGGCGACAGAAACACCGGTTATACGGTAGCCCACTGAGGCGATATCGCCTTTCCAGCCTTCAGTAGATAACGTGCCGGTTACCCAGATGGCGTCGTATAAATCTTCGATGGCGACGCCTTTTTCAAAGGTCACATGCACGATTTGGTTGGATGCCGGTGGTGGAACGTGAATACATGCGCCGAAATAGGGAACCAGTAAAAATTCTGTGGTCAGTTCGTCAGTACCTTCCAGCGGCACCACAAACCCCGGTATTTTTACCAGCTTGTCATTGTACTTTTCAACCACAGGGGCATCGGGCTGCAATTGCGCCATGGTACTTTCGTGGCTGGCAACCGGCGGCGGAGCGAGTTCGTTAAAGCCCGGCGGGACCAAATCTTCCCAGTAAACCTCTTCAGGTTCGTTTGCCAGTGCTGGCATTGCCATGACTGAGATGATCAGGGTTAGCATTGTGGTGATTTTGTGTGATAAAGCCATAGTTCACTCTTGTCGTTATTACTGTGTCGCCGGAGGCAGCATTTCAGGATACAGATACTATTATCGCATGGATCCCTCAAGGGGAAAGTGCCGTTCAGCGATGGCTGATGCCTGATAGACGAAAGATACTAAAAAGCGGCGTGTCCTTAACGGATCACGCCGCTTTTCAGAGAAGCTGTTTTTTACAGCATCGGCTTCAGGAACCGGCCGGTATGAGACTGCTTCGCTTTAGCAATGTCTTCCGGTGTACCTTCGGCGATGATCTGACCGCCCCCTGAACCGCCTTCGGGGCCAAGATCGACAAGCCAGTCAGCGGTTTTGATAACATCCAGATTGTGCTCAATGACCACGACAGTGTTGCCATGATCTCTCAGGCGGTGCAGTACAGCCAGCAACTGTTTAATATCATGGAAATGCAGACCGGTAGTCGGTTCATCCAGAATGTAAAGTGTCTGGCCGGTGTCCCGCTTCGACAATTCTTTTGCCAGCTTAACCCGTTGCGCTTCACCACCGGACAGCGTTGTTGCAGCCTGGCCTAAACGCACGTATGACAAGCCTACATCAATCAGTGTTTGCAGCTTACGGGCAATGGCAGGAATGGCGTCAAAGAACTCTCTGGCCTCTTCCACCGTCATTTCCAGCACTTCGTGGATGTTCTTTGCTTTGTACTGAATTTCCAGCGTTTCACGGTTGTACCGTTTACCTTTACACACATCACATGGCACATATACGTCTGGCAGGAAGTGCATTTCTACCTTAATGACACCGTCGCCCTGACAGGCTTCACAGCGGCCACCTTTTACGTTAAAGCTGAAGCGGCCCACTTTGTAACCCCGTGAACGGGCTTCCTGTGTGCCGGCAAACAATTCACGGATGGACGTAAAAATGCCTGCGTAAGTGGCCGGATTCGAACGGGGCGTACGGCCAATCGGGCTCTGATCGATGTCGACCACTTTATCCATCATTTCCAGCCCTTCCATGGTTTTGTAAGGAGCCGGCTCAGATGTGGTGGCTTTATTCAGTTCGCGGTGCGCAATTTTAAAGAAGGTATCGTTAATCAGCGTCGATTTGCCTGAGCCCGATACGCCGGTAACACAGGTCATTACGCCAACCGGGATCTTCAGGGTTACATCTTTCAGGTTGTTGCCTGAGGCACCTGTCAGTGTTAACCATTTATCATCTTTCGCACTGTTGCGCTTTTCCGGTACTTCAATTTTCTCACGACCAGACAGATATTTGCCGGTAAGTGAGTCTTCACTGTCAAGAATGTCTTGCATGGTGCCGGCAGCAATGACCTGACCGCCATGAACACCGGCACCGGGGCCGATATCAACAATGTAATCCGCCTCGCGGATAGCATCTTCATCGTGCTCGACCACTAATACGGTGTTACCTAAATCCCGCAGGTGCGTGAGCGTCTTCAGCAGGCGTTCGTTATCACGTTGGTGCAGACCGATAGAAGGTTCATCGAGGACATACATAACGCCGACAAGTCCGGCACCAATCTGGCTGGCCAGACGGATACGTTGCGCTTCACCGCCTGAAAGGGTGTCGGCACTGCGGGACATAGACAGATAATTCAGACCTACGTTTACCAGGAACCCCAGGCGGTCGAGAATTTCTTTTAAAATCTTCTCGGCAATCTGCGCTTTCTGACCGCTCAGGCTCAGTGTTTCGAAGAAATTAAAGGCGTCGGCGATAGACATATCTGCGATTTTCGGCAGATTGGTGCCTTCAATAAATACGTTTCGCGCTTCCGTTCGCAGTCGTGTTCCGCCGCAGCTGTTACAGGGTTGCTGACTCAGGTTTTTAGCCAGTTCTTCCCTGACTGCATTGGACTCAGTTTCGCGGTAGCGACGTTCCATATTCGGAATGATGCCTTCGAACGGATGCTTGCGCTCCATCACATCGCCGCGCTCGTTGATGTACTTGAAGTTCAGAGACTTACCCTTTGAACCGTACAGCACCACATCGCGGGCCTCATCAGAGAGCTCGCTGAAAGGCGCTGTAAGGCTGAATTTGTAGGCATCGGCTACAGCTTGCAGCATCTGAAAGTAGTAGTAGCTTCGTTTATCCCAGCCACGGATTGCGCCGCCGGACAAACTCAGCTCGTCATTCGAGACCACCAGAACCGGATCGAAGAACTGTCTTGTTCCCAGTCCGTCACAAGTGGGGCACGCACCGGCAGGATTGTTAAATGAGAACAACCGTGGCTCCAGTTCACTTAAACTGTAACCACAGTGGGGACAGGCAAAATTTGCGGAGAACATGATTTCGTCCGCGTCCGGTTCATCCATATAAGCGACTTTGGCATTTCCGCCAGCCAGTTCCAGTGCTGTCTCAAAGGACTCTGCCAGACGAAGTTGCAGATCGTCCCGCACTTTAAACCGGTCGACCACCACTTCAATGGTGTGCTTCTTGCGCAAATCCAGTTCGGGTGGATCGGATAAATCACACACTTCGCCGTCGATGCGGGCCCGGATAAAGCCTTGCGCAGCAAGATTCTGCAATGTTTTGACGTGCTCACCTTTCCGTTCCTGAATCACCGGTGCCAGCAGCATCAGCTTGGTACCTTCAGGCATAGACAGCACTTTATCTACCATCTGACTGATAGTCTGGGCGTCCAGCGGTACATCGTGATCAGGACAACGTGGTGTACCGACCCGCGCAAACATTAAACGTAAGTAATCATAAATTTCTGTAATGGTACCAACGGTTGAGCGGGGGTTATGCGATGTCGACTTCTGTTCAATGGAAATGGCCGGTGACAACCCTTCGATATGATCCACGTCCGGTTTTTCCATCATTGATAAAAATTGACGGGCATACGCCGACAATGATTCAACATAACGTCGCTGACCTTCAGCGTACAGTGTGTCGAATGCTAATGAGGATTTACCGGAGCCAGACAGACCCGTAATCACAACAAGTTTGTCTCTGGGAAGGGTTAAATCGATGTTTTTAAGGTTGTGGGTGCGGGCACCGCGAATTTCGATTTTATCCATTGAAGCCTGAGAATTGCCAAAAGAGAAAGTATGCCACAACGGGCACGAAAATTAATCATTAACTACGTTTAAGTTATTAGTGGGATCACACCCGGAGCATTATCAGACACTGGGCGAATGTTGGATTTGTGTTACACTTCGCGGCCTGAGAAAGAGAAGCACGGGAACACACTTGAACGCACTTGAAGTTCGCGCCGCATTAGCACTGGCGCTGGTATATGTATTGCGCATGATGGGGCTGTTTATGGTCATGCCCGTGCTGGCCGTGGCGGCGATGGATTACCCTGATTATTCACCTTTGCTGGTGGGTCTGGCGATAGGTGGTTACGGACTGACTCAGGCAGCGCTGCAAATTCCCATGGGCATGATGTCAGACCGTTGGGGCCGCAAACCGGTTATTCTGCTCGGACTGTGTATTTTTGCTGCCGGCTCTTTTATTGCCGCATCAGCCGACAGCATGGTGATGATGATTGCAGGACGCATCTTGCAGGGGGCGGGTGCTATTGCCGGTGCAATTATGGCGCTGGCCACTGACGTGAGCCGGGAAACCCAGCGTGCCAAAGTCATGGCTGTCATTGGCATTGCCATTGGCTTCTCATTCTATCTCGCGGTACTGGTCGGTCCCTTAATTGCCCAGAACTGGGGACTGTCCGGCGTATTTGGTGTCACCGGTGTGCTTGCTATTTGTTGTATGCCGCTGGTCAAATGGGTGGTGCCTGATGTCAGTATCAGCGCCAGCGGAGATACCCTTCCGCATGTGTCTGAAATCAAATCTCTGTTTGTTTCACCCCAGCTCTGGCGACTGAATATCAGCGTGATGGCGTTACATATGATGATAACCCTGTTGTTTGTTCAATTGCCCATTACTCTGACTCAGTTTGATATGACACTGGAGAGCCACTGGACGATTTATTTACCGGTATTAGCCGTGTCGATTATCGGTCTGATAGTGCTGATGGGGATCAGCCGGGGACAAACGCCGAAATCCGTGGTGATTACCGCTGCAGCGTTGATGATGACCGCTTTTCTGATGCTGAATATGCAGGACCACCACATGTGGGTCGTGTTTGCCGCAGTCATCCTGTTTTTTACCGGGTTTAATTATCTGGAAGCCAGCCTGCCGGCACTGGTCTCTACTATTGCTCCGGCCGGTCAAAAGGGCAGTGCAATGGGCATTTATGCCAGCTTTCAGTTCTTCGGGGCGTTTCTGGGCGGTGTCTTGTCCGGCGTTGTGACTGACATCTGGACACCTAAAACCGCCTACCTCGCAGGCGCTATTGGTGCATGTGTCTGGATGGTCATATTGTTTGGCCTGAAAGAAGTGATGAAGCTGAAGCGGCTTTCCATGCAGGTATCATTCGATAAAGTTGATCCTGCGGTACTGGAAACTGAACTGCATAAACTGGAAGGTGTCCATGAAGTGGTGGCTTCCCGTGAGGAAAGTGCAGTTTATCTGAAAATCACCAAAGCATTTGATACGTCGGCCGCGCGGGCGCTGCTGGCAAAATACGCCTGATGTTTCAGGTGTTCCGGTATTCATCCTGATTTCCGTTGCTGCCGTATCCTGATTACTATGCGGCGGCAACGGATTACTGTAATGTATTCTGCTGTAATGTCCCTGATAGTTAAATGAGCGTAGAGTTAAGTGTTCAGATTGGTTCGTAATTTTCTTTTGCTGGCATGTGTTTTTCAGCTTTCGGGCTGTGCTATTGATGTCAGTTCCTCCAGTTTCCTGCATCAGGATGCGTCCGCGTCCGGCCTTGATACCACTGCACTGAGTCAGGCTGTGAATAAAGATGAAGCGGCGATGACCATTACTACGGTAGAAATCGTGAATGGTGAAGAGTTGACACTTAAAGGTGTGGCTGTGGCGTATCCGGACCCTATCGTCAACGTTGTATTGTTTGCTGACAATGGCATGACCATCAGTAAAAATTCAGCGCTGTTGCACGAGTTTGGAAAGCTGCCGGCGAATGTGTTGTGGGTAGATTATCAGGGCACGGGGGCCAGCGATAAGGCCAAAAGAGCAAGAATGTACAATCTCAAACGGGATTCTCTGCTGGTTTACGATTACGCTAAAGAAGTGTTCGCCAATGATTTACCCACGGTGGTACACGGCATTTCCATGGGGACCATTTTCGCCAGCTATGTAGCGGTGAAGCGGGACATCGACGGTCTGGTGCTCGATAGTGCAATTAACAAAGTGAATGATGTTGTGCAGAACATGGTGCCGGACTGGACTAAAACATTCACCTTTCTGAAAGTGTCTCCGGAACTGGCGATTATCGAAAACGATGATTTTATCCGTCAGTTTGATAAGCCGCTTTTCCTGGTGGTAGGAGACAAAGACCGTACTACGCCGATCACGTTCAGCCGGGAGTTGTATGAAGTGTCACCCAGCATGGATAAGTGGATTTACGTTGTACCGGGCGGTAAGCACAACAAGTCTATGACATATCCCGATGTGAAAGGGCAGTACCGGATGTTCGTGCGCTCGCTGAAGTCCGGCAGATAAAGACTACGCGGCGCAACAGGCAAAAGAGCGGCATGGCCGCTCTTTTTCGTTTCAGGCTATTTTCTGAAGTTGGTTTCTGAGGTTGCAGCCCAGAATGCGAAGGCGCTGAAGATCCCGGTATTTACCTTCAGTGCTTCCGGCTCAACTTTATCCAGCGTATCGTTCTCAGTGTGGTGGTAGTCGAAATAATCACTGCCGTCCGGAGAGAAGTTAATCGCCGGCTGACCGGCTTCGCCCAGTGCGCTCATGTCCGACTGGCCCTTAGCGTCGTTTTTGTCTGACATTCCCACACCGTAAGGTGCAAGGTATTCAGCAAAGTCACGCACTTCAGACAGTGCCTGTGTGCCCACGCCCGGAGTCAGTTCGTAAATAGCGCCGTTACCAAAATCCCACTCTGCGCCAATGACGTGCTTATCCATATCATTCTTATGCTGCACAACATAATCTTTAGCTCCGTAGAGTCCGATTTCTTCAGCAGCAAACAGAATTACCCGTACAGTGCGGGCCGGACGCTGTGGTAATTCAGCAATGTAATGGCCTGTCGCCAGCGTAATGCCAATGCCGATACCGTCATCAATGGCGCCGGTGCCCACATCCCAGCTGTCCAGGTGCGCACCCAGCGTGACAACTTCTTCAGGGTGTTCACTGCCGGTCACATCGCCGATAACATTGGCGATGGTCGCTACGCGGCCCGTAGGCCCGCTGGCAGACGTATTGAGGGAAAACATGACCGGCTCATCACGGGTCAGCATATTATCCAGTAAATCTGCGTCGGGATTTGAAATCGCCACAGCAGGAATGCGTTTAATGTTTTCTTCGTATTGCATCACCCCGGTGTGAGCCAGTCGGTTGTCATCGGTGCCCACCGAGCGTAACAGAAATGCTACAGCGCCTTTTTCAGCTGCAATAGATGCACCGGCTACTCTGGCACCAACGGCTTTACCGTAGCCGTGTCCGTCTTTGTGGCGTTCCATGCGGTAAGCTACATAGGCTATTTTGCCGTCAAGAGAACCGGGCTTGGCGGCTTTCAGTGCGTCCAGCGTAGCAAACCGGACAACTTCAGCTTCAAGGGGTTTACCGTCTGTTCCCACACTGCCGCCAAGTGCCAGCGCTGTGACTTTATGGGGGTAGGGGGCTGAAATTGACGCGGTTAAATCGCCGCGGGTCCACAGGGGAACCTTGCTTTCTTCAATCCATACTTTATCGAAACCCAGGCGCTTCATGGTGTCCTGAGCCCACACGACAGCCTTTTCAGAACCGGGTGTCCCGGCCAGTCTGGGGCCGACTTCTGTGGTCAGAGATTCGATGATCTGATAAGACAGATTGTCCTGTCTTGCATTGGTTTGTAATAAATCCAGAATGACTTTCTGATCGTCAGTGACTGCCTGACTTTGCAGAGGAAGCGCGAAACAGGCACCGGTTAGCAGTGCCAGCAGGGTTTTATTTTTCATTGTTGTTCCTGTTTAGCGGAAGCGGGTTGAGAACCCTACTTTAACGCCTGTTGTGTTCGCAATTCACGGCATTTACGACCGTTACGGCAATGCAAAGGATTAAAGGGCTCAGTTACCCTGCCAGGGAAACACCAGAGGGACAAACCAGTATGTGACTGCGAAAACTATCAGAAGAAGCGGTGTGCCCAGCTTAATGAAATCGATAAAACGGTAACGGCCCGGCTCAACCACAAGCGTGACCACCGGGGAGGCCACAGGGGTTAGAAATGCCGCAGAGGCAGCAAACAATACCGTCACTGCCAGCGGATAGGGAGATACTCCTGCCTGTTCTGCAGCAGTAATGGCAATCGGGGCCATCAGTACCGCTGATGCGGTATTAGAAAGAAAGTTGGTAAGTACCACGGTGATAAAAAATAGCATCACCAGCAGTACTTGCGGATCTTTTCCTCCCGCCAGTGTCATCAACATATCGACAATCATTTTCGTTCCGCCGCTGGTATCCAGGGCTGTGGCAAGGGGAAGCATGCCGGCAATCAGCACCAGAGACTGCCAGTGTATCGCCCTGTAAGCCTCTTCAGCAGATAAGCACCGCCCTGTTACTGCCACCGCTACCAGCATCAGAACGGCGATGACCAGTGGCATGACATCGAACAGCGAAATCAACACCATCGCGGCAACAATAGTGAGTGCCAGCGGCATTTTTTTATAAGCGGGTGCAACGTCATCTCCTTCTGATGCCCGTTCAAGGACAACGAAGTCGTGGTTCTGATCTTCCAACGCTTTAATGTTTTTCCAGGCGCCGGTCACCAGCAGGCTGTCAGACGGGACCAGCCGCACATCTTCTGCAGCAGGTATGGCTTGCTGATTGCGGCGAAGGCCAATGACATCCAGATGATAGCGGTCGCGGAACCGCACATCCTTAATTGTTTTCCCTGCCAGCCGGGAATTCGGGTGAATAAGCACTGCTGTTGCACCAAGCTCCCAGTTTTCCTGTTGTTTCTGCGTTGCCGACAGTGTTACCGGTTGTAGCTGAAGTGAAGTACAGGCCATGTGAAGTTGCTCAGGAGCGCCTGAAAGATGAAGAATATCTTTTTCCGATAGCACAAAACCGGCGTGGGGCGCTGTGAAATACTGATGTTGTCCGTTTTGATGGCGGGCAATGCCGATAATGCGGATGCCGTAACCGGTATAGAGTCCGCTCATCCCGACAGTCACGCCGTTCAGTGCGCTTTTGGCGCTTATCATCACATCAGTGATCTCGCGGTCGCTGCAGTAATCTTCCATCAGATGCGCCAGTTTCCGGTGATAGATATCCGGAACCTGCGCAGCATCGTTCTGTGGCAGTAATTTACGGCCTGCAAAGACAACAAAAAAAATGGTGGCAGCAAGAATGAGCAGGCCGGGTAACGAGAATGAAAAGAAACCTAAGGGCGCGTAGCCGGACTCACTGAGTCTCGCGCTGATCACCAGATTTGGCGGCGTGGCAATCAGTGTGAGCATTCCAGACACCAGTGCGGCGAATGACATGGGAAGCAACAGTGACGACGCAGGCAGCTGATTGCGTTTTGCGATACCGAGAATGACAGGGATGAAAATCGCCACCACCGCAGTAGAGCTCATGATGGCACTCAGAAAGGCGCTGGCAAGCATAATAATGGCCAGCAGGCCGTGTTTGCTCTTCTTGCCGGCAGACTGAATGATGTCGCCAGTGATACTGGCTACGCCGGTTTTATCCAGCATTTCACCGATGACCAGCAGACCGGCAATCAGTACAACCACGCTGTTGCCAAAGCCGGATACCGCCTCGCGGGCAGACATGATGCCACTGAGGGTAAGGGCTGAAATGACTCCGATGGCAATAAAATCGTAGCGCACTTTATTGCTGAGCATGGCTGCTGCAGCCAGGGCTATCAGTCCGAATACAAACCAGGCATGAAGGGATGCGTCCAGTGCAAACACAGGCTTATTCCGTGTGAGAATGAAAGAATTCTCAGCTTACTCTGCCTGTGCCTGTCTGAACAGACCCTGATATGCGCAGGATCAATTAAACCCTGAGTTCATCCGGTACACGGCATACACGGGTGCCGGCAATATGATCATGAACACAGCGATGGTCTTTCCTGAAGATAAATGCAATGTTGATAAGGCCAAGTATGCCGCCAATAAAAGGTATGTTGGTGACAACCTGAACCGGCAGGAACCGCATCAGCAGAATACGGCCTAAACCAGCCTGACGGTCCTGTAAATCTTCTATCCGGATATTCAAAAAACGCTTTCCTACCGTTTGACCGAAATGAAACAACAGATATCCGTTAATCACGATATAAATCAGAATGCTGTAAACAAGGCCGGTGACCACTAATGTCATATCGGGGTTTTCGAGGGCTTCAAGGCCTGTGTAGAAGAAAAACGGAAGGGATGCGAGTATCGAAATCACTATATCAATGACAGCCGCAGCAAACCTTTCTCCCCGTGATGCCAGACGTTCTTCTGTTGCTGCCTGTGTGACTTCCTCAAATTCTGCCATGAATGCTCCTGATGTTTTCCCGCGTGATGCCAGGAGCACATAATGTCAGGGAATCGGAGAAAAAACAAAAAGCCCACAAAAAAGGGCGCATGAAGCGCCCGAGGTATTCTCGCAAAAGAGAGCAGGAAACCATGAAAACGCTGGTAATGGGGTTACAGGGCTTCAGGTTTTCCCTGACAGCCACAATCCGGTGACTGTCGGAGTTATCATTTCACCCTTTTCGGCAGCTTTCGAGCGACTTTACCTATCTTGACTGATCTTTACCTTGAAGGCGGGCGTCCCACTGATTCCCGTTTAACAATAGTCGGGGTGTACTTATAAGTGTCTTCTGATGTTTTTGTATTCCCGCTGGCATAGCTCAAAGCCAGTTCGGCGGCGCGGGCTGCCATCATTTCTATCGGGTAGCGCAGAGTGGTAAGTTTCGGGCGACAGTATTTTGCCAGCAGAACGTCATCATATCCGATCACAGACACCTGCCCGGGAATCTCCAGGTTGTGATCCTGCAACATAGACATCGCGCCGGAAGCCATGGCGTCGTTGTAGGCCATTATGCCGGTAAACTCGATCCCCCTTGCCAGCAAATTCTGCACAGCCTGCTCGCCTCCTTCCTGATCCGGCGTACCATATTCAATATGACTGTCGGGAACAGAAAGGCCGAATTCTGCCATCGCATTGCGTATTCCCTGTAAGCGCATGGCGGGATCAGCAATTTGATAACGGCTTGAAATTACTGCCAGTTTGCTATGACCCTGTTTTATCATGTGTTCAGCCATGATCTGCCCGCCGGCTTCGTTATCCAGCCAGACGCAGCGGTTGGCGATTTCAGGAATATACCGGTTTATCAGCATGAACCCCGGGATCTGAGACGCAAACTGAATAATCTCTTCGTCCGGTAACGCTTTGCTGTGCACCACCATGGCTTCAACCCGGTGTTCCAGCAAAGTTTCAATTGCCCTGCGTTCTGTCGACTGCTCAATGGAACCGGCACTGAGCAGGATCTGGACTTCCTGTTTACGGGTAACGGTTTCAATACCATGAGCCAGGGTGGCGAAGAAGGGATCATGAAATTCGGGGATCACAACGCCCAAAGATGCACTGCGCTTTGTTACCAGTGCGCGGGCATTGGCATTCGGCCGGTAGCCCATTTCTTCCATGATTTTTTTCACACGTTCCCGTGTGGCGTCGCCTACTTTGGGGCCGTTATTGATAACCCGTGACACAGTTGCCAGCGACACGCCCGCGGCGGTAGCGATATCTTTTATAGTTGCCATTGTGTAGCCAGTGCGGCCCTTGTACAGGTTTGCTCAGCGGAATTGTTCTACCAAATCACGCTTAGCTCACCGGATTAAGGGTAAATGTTTTCATTTATTTGCCGTCTATCTTATGAATATTTCAACCGATTGCATTAAAAAAATCCTGACGAATGCTTTCACAAAGGCAAAAATCCTTTAACAGAGCCTTTTCAAAAAGAGGGAAAACGTATACCCTATTTGTTGCGTATGTGTTAATGTTTAACGTAAGCGTTGTGTGAATGACCGGATTTCAGGCACAGTAGGGCTTACAGAAACAATTTTCAGAGAATGTGATTTTGCCAAAGATAACTCAAGCCCCGTTCGGACAAGTAAATGACAAACCCGTCAGCTTGTTTACCCTGACAAATGACAACGGAATGACCGTGAAGATCACCAACTATGGCGGCATTGTCACGGCTATTCTGGCGCCAGACAGAGACGGTAACTTCGCAAATGTTGTCGCCGGTTTTGAAAGCATTGACGACTACGTTAAAGATGGCGCTTTTTTAGGGGCACTCGTCGGGCCTTACGCTAACCGCATTGCAAACGGACGTTTTGCTATTGGCGACACGGTGTACGAACTGGAGCAGAATTCAGGCACAAATAATTTACACAGCGCCAGCGCCGGTATTAACAAAAAGTGCTGGCAGGTGGTCACTGACAGTAATGATACGGTTGCTACGTTAACCCTGTCGCTGGATTGCGCTGACGGGGAAGGTGGTTTTCCGGGCACACGGCACATTGAAGCTGTCTATGCGCTGAATAACGACAACGAAGTGCTGCTGACGATGACAGTTAACAGTACGGCGAAATCGCCGTTAAGTCTTACCAGTCACAGCTACTTCAATCTGGCCGGAAGCGGTGATGTGCTTGCCCATAAAGTGATGATTAATGCCGGCAGATTTACCCCGGTGGGACCTGAATTTGTGCCAACCGGAGAATTACAGGAAGTCAGCGGTACACCTTTTGATTTCAGGAAATTAAAACCTGTTGGTCAGGATATCGGCGCAGATGATGCGCAAATACGTGCGGGCAGCGGGTACGACCATAATTTTGTGCTCGATACTTTTCCTGCGGATGAAGATGAGCCTGCAGCGCAGGTTGTCGATGAAACCAGCGGCCGTGTGATGACGGTATGGACTAACACGCCGGGCATTCAGTTTTACAGCGCCAACGGATTGAGTGGCGCATCCGGTGATACTGCAACGTTTACCGATGACGGTGCACTGTGTCTGGAACCGCAGGCATTTCCTGATACGCCTAATCAGCCGTCGTTTCCTCTGGGCTGGGTTGAGCCGGGGGAAGCCCATGTAACGCGCATAAAATACGGTTTTTCAACGCAATAATTACCCACTTTCCTGTGATTACACAGGAAAGATTTATTTTAAAAGGTTAAACGTTTACCTGATTTGTGCGGTCTTAAGGCACAAGAAGGTAGCAGAGTAATGAGAGAAGCAATGACAACAGCATTTGACCCGACCGACCATCCTCACCGCCGGTTTAATCCGCTGACAGGAGAGTGGGTGTTAGTGTCTCCCCACCGTGCAAAGCGTCCGTGGCAGGGCCAGAATGAACCGCCTTCAAATGAAGAGCGTCCGCAATACGACGAAACCTGCTATCTGTGTCCCGGCAATACCCGCGTGAACGGTGAATTGAACCCGGCGTATACCGGTACTTATGTATTCACGAACGATTTTGCTGCCCTGCAACAGGATACGCCGGATGCGTCATCCGATGATCCCCTTTTCACTTTTCAGGCTGAACAGGGCTGCAGCCGGGTTATTTGTTTCTCACCCGACCACAGTAAAACCCTGCCTGAGCTCAGCGACGCAGAGCGTCTTGACGTGGTGAAATGCTGGGTTAAACAAACTGAAGAACTGGGTGCAGATTACACCTGGGTCCAGGTGTTTGAAAACAAAGGTGCCCTGATGGGTTGTTCAAACCCCCATCCCCATGGTCAGGTGTGGGCACAGCATCATTTACCTACGCTGGCGGAAAAGAAACAAGCCCGCTTTACGGCGTATACCGAAAAATACGGCACCAGTTTATTGCTTGATTACGTGAAGCGTGAAACAGAGGCTGATGAACGGGTTGTCTGTAAAAATGATGACTGGGCTGTTGTAGTACCGTACTGGGCAGCGTGGCCGTTTGAAACACTGCTGTTACCCCGTTTTGAAGCCAATTCACTGCTTGCTTTAACCGCCGGCCAGCAACAGAGCCTGGCTGAAATCATTGGCAACATTACCACCCGTTACGACAACCTGTTCGAGACTTCTTTTCCTTACTCTATGGGCTGGCACAGTGCGCCATTCGATAATAAAGCCCATGGCGAATGGGGACTGCATGCGCATTTCTTCCCGCCGCTACTGCGTTCTGCATCGGTACGCAAATTCATGGTGGGTTATGAAATGATGGCTGAAGCCCAACGGGATCTGACCCCGGAGCAGGCAGCGCAACGATTAAAAGATTTACCGGAAGTTCACTATAAAAAGGCACGAAGCCATGACTGATAACGCACAACTTATTTCCGCTTTTGAAGCGGCTTTCGGCAGCACCCCTGCGGTCACTGTACAGGCTCCCGGCCGGGTAAACCTGATAGGCGAACATACTGACTACAATGAAGGCTTTGTATTTCCGGCAGCAATTAACTTTGGTACCTGGATCACGGCGTCGCCCAGAAATGACCGTGTTATTGATGTGGTAGCGCTGGATTATGACGGTCAGCGTAATACTTTCTCTCTGGATAACATTGAGCATGTCAAAGAGGCGACCTGGTCGAACTATATTCGCGGTGTATGTAAGGTGCTGCTGACCCGTTATCCTGATTTAAAAGGGGCTGATGTGGTGGTGACAGGCAACGTGCCACAAGGCGCCGGATTAAGTTCGTCGGCGTCATTTGAAGTCGCGATTGTGAAAATGTTCAAGGCACTTTACAACCTCGACGTAAACGGGGTCGAAGCTGCGTTACTCGGCCAGAAGGCGGAAAATACCTTTGTCGGTTGCTCATGCGGCATCATGGACCAGTTAATTTCAGCCATGGGCAAGAAAGATTCTGCCATGTTGCTGGATTGCCGTTCTCTGGCTATTCAACATACGCCTATCCCCGACAAATACAGCATTGTCATCATTAACTCTAATGTGAAACGCGGGCTGGTAGACAGCGAATACAATGTGCGTCGTCAGCAGTGTGAAGCGGCTGCAGAAGCACTGGGTGTGAAAAGCCTGCGGGAAGCCGGTATGGCCATGCTGGACGCCGCGAAAGATAAAATGACAGACGTGGTATACCGCCGTGCACGGCATATCATCACAGAAAATATCCGTACTCTGGCTATGTTTGATGCGCTCAATGAAGATCGCACTGCTGACGTCAGTGAGTTGATGGCTGCCTCACATGCCTCCATGCGGGATGACTTTGAGATCACGGTAAAACCTATCGACACACTGGTAGAAATTGTCAGTGACGTTATCGGACAGCAGGGTGGTGTGCGGATGACCGGCGGCGGCTTCGGTGGTTGTGTTGTGGCACTGGTGCCAAAAAATCTGCTGAGTCAGGTAGAAGAAGCCGTTAATAAACATTATTATGCGCGGACCGGGTATAAACAAAACATTTACATTTGCTCGGCTGAACAGGGGGCGTTTGCCTGACTGTCATAAGACATTCTGATAAAAATAACATTCTGTTGGGAAATAATATGAACATTGAGACGTTGGATATCACAGTCTTTGTGATATATGTCATCGCGCTTATTGGGATCGCATGGTGGGTCTCCCGCGAGGAGAAAGGCCATGAGAAGGATACCAATGATTACTTCCTTGCTGGCTCAAGCCTGCCCTGGTGGGCGATTGGGGCATCATTGATCGCTGCTAACATTTCCGCTGAACAAATCATCGGAATGTCCGGCTCTGGTTATACCATCGGTTTAGCCATAGCTTCTTATGAGTGGATGGCAGCCATAACGTTGCTGATTGTAGGTAAGTTCTTCCTGCCAATCTTCCTGAAGCATAAAATTTACACCATGCCCCAGTTCCTGGAACAGCGCTATGACCACCGTGTGCGTGTCGTTATGGCGGTATTCTGGCTGGCAGTATACGTATTCGTGAACCTCACGGCTGTATTGTGGCTGGGTGCGCTGGCTATTAATACCATCGCCGGCGTAGACATGATGTACGGTATGTTGTTCCTTGGCGTGTTTTCACTGGCCTATTCACTGTACGGCGGCCTGAAGGCTGTGGCCATGACCGATATCATCCAGGTAGTGTTGTTAGTGCTGGGCGGTCTGTTCCTGTCATACACGGCGCTGAACCTGATCAGTGACGGTAACGGTGTGATTCAGGGATTTGTTGATATCACAAACCGTCTGCCGGAAAAATTCGATATGATTCTTTCTGAAGATAATCCGCACTATAAGAGCTTGCCGGGTATCTCTGTACTGATTGGCGGTATGTGGATCATGAACCTGTCTTACTGGGGCTTTAACCAGTACATCATTCAGCGTACTCTGGCTGCTAAAAGCGTTAAAGAAGCGCAGAAAGGGATCGCGTTTGCGGCATTCCTTAAACTGCTGATGCCTTTGATTGTGGTGTTACCGGGTATTGCTGCGGTCATACTGGTGCCGGATCTGAATCGTGCTGATGAGGCTTACCCGTCTCTGATGACATTAATGCCGGTTGGTCTGAAAGGTTTGATCTTCGCCGCACTGGTAGCGGCTATCGTGTCTTCACTGGCATCAATGACCAACAGTGTTTCTACCATCTTCACCATGGATTTCTACAAGCCTAAAAATCCGGATAAACCACAAAATCACTATGTGAAAGTGGGCCGTATTGTCAGTCTGGTGTCGTTAATCATTGCTATGCTGGTGGCTAAACCGCTACTGGGTAACTTTGATCAGGCATTCCAGTATATTCAGGAATTCACCGGCTTCTTCACGCCGGGCATAGTTGCCCTGTTTGCACTGGGTATGTTCTGGAAGAAAACCACAGCAAATGGGGGTCTGGTTGCTGCGCTGGGGTCGTTCTTCTTCAGCCTTGCGGGTCGTATGTTCTTTCCTGACGTTCCCTTCATTGACCGTGTAGGTATTGTATTTTTGATGTGTGTGGGTCTGGCCGTGCTGATTTCTCTGTCTGAGAAAAAGGGCAATCACGACAATGCTATTGAACTGGGTGAAGTCAGCTTTGCTACGTCCTCCGGCTTCAATATCGCAGCCATTGCAATCACACTGGTGACTGCAGCGTTCTACATTACCTGGTGGTAATAAATCGCCGGTGAGTATGAATTGAAAACCGCCTCCGGGCGGTTTAATTAGATGGTCCGCCTCACCTCTAAGCTAGTCTTAGAGTTAGGCAATCAAAGAGGCGAACCATCATGTCTACTATTAAAGTTCTTGGTATCGATTTAGGCAAATCATCCTTTCATGTGATAGGCCGTGATTATTCAGATAACCAAATCATCCGCAAAAAGTTTTCCCGCACTGCACTCATTCATTTTCTTCATCAGTTAACGCCATGCACAATTGCTTTCGAGGCTTGTGGCGGTGCGCACTGGCTCGGCAGGCAGTGTGAGTCGATGGGGCACAAAGTCAGACTGATCCCTCCGCAATATGTAAATCCCTTCGTTAAAAGCAATAAAAATGATTTCATAGATGCAGAAGCAATATGCGAAGCATCGACAAGACCCAATATGCGCTTTGTCAGCGTAAAGTCGGAAGAAGCACAGGTCATTTCCGCTATTCATAAAGCCAGGCACGGTTATATTAAAGACCGGACAGCATGTATGTCCCGCATAGGCGCATTGCTTCTCGAATTTGGCATTGCGCTGCCAACAGGCCATAGCGTGATGAAGCAGTTATTTAACTGGCTTGCTCAGCAACGACAGGAATTGCCGGGCCTGCTCATGCAAGAGCTTGCGGAGCTTCACGATTACTATCTGTTTCTCAATGAGAGCATTGAGAAACAAGACAAAAAGCTAAAGCAACTGGTTGAAACAAACGCGATAGGCCAGCTTCTTAAAACCATTCCAGGTATTGGAGACATGACAGCGAGTCTTTGTATTGCCAACATCAGTAGCGCCACTGACTTTAAAAGTGGGAGAAACATGGCGGCATGGTTAGGACTGGTTCCGGCGCAGTATTCGACTGGCGGTAAACCCAAATTACTGGGGATAAGCAAACGGGGTAACAAAGAGCTCCGGACCTTGTTTATCCATGCAGCCAGGGCGGTCATGTCCCGACCAGATAAGACCGGTAAAATTTATGGCGAGTGGCTAATTAATTTACGCGCCACAAAGCCATTCAATGTTGTAACCGTCGCTCTGGCCAACAAGCTGGTACGAATAGCATGGGCAGTAATGAAAACTAAACAAGCATTCAATAGCAAAGCGTTAGCACCAGGTTTGCAATGATAAATATGATGACGAAAACGGTAGAACCACTGGATTAAAACCTGACACAAAAAACAGCTCACAGAAGCTTTCGGTTTTTTGAGGATAATCCAGCGCGGATCTCATCGTGGAGCGGGTTGCGAAAGCGCCTAATCAGACTCCGAATACATTAGCGCATAACCAACCCCGTTATCGACATTTACTGTTGCAATAACGAGGCGGACCATACATTTTTGTGCTATCAGAAATTATTAGGGCCAAAAGCCACTTAAATTTAATGTTTATTTAAAGTTAATTTAAGTTTCATAAGTGAAACTTAAATAATTAAGTTTTACAATTTATTTACACTGAACTTGCTTTCCCGTATAAGTGGATCCCAGCGAGACAGGGTGAACGTTATTCCTGTATTCCGGTTGGTATATCAACAGGTAAACCATGCTGAGGTGCAGAGAACACGGCTTTCTGGTTAACGTTTTACCTTTTTTTGCTTTTTGAAAATTGATTCAGAAAGTCACAGCGCGGTGCGGCAATTACCGGGCACCCGATGTGACAGATTCCGCCCGCTGAAATTGTACGTAGTATCACGAAGAGGGGAGGAAAGGCTGGTCGTCCGCAGTATGGATGTTGCGATGTTTCAAAAGTGGTTTCGCATAGATGTTCAGGCTTCTCCTGTTGCTTTTTGTATTCGTGATTCGGTTTTACGAGGGTAATACTATAAGGAGAGCGAATTTTGACGCGCACATCTTCACCATCGAATTCACACACATTTTATTTAAATCCTTTACGACAGTTATCTAGAACCGGGCTCGCGGTCTTTGCTGCTCTGCACCTCACACCATCATTCGCTCAAGAGGCAGAAGGGGTTGAGGTGATTGAAGTGAGAGGTTTTAAAAACTCACTGAAAGAATCCATGCTGAATAAGAAAGCCGCAGATGTGGTTTCTGATGGTATTTCAGCAGAAGACCTGGGTAAGTTTCCTGACCAGAACGTGGCGGAATCTTTGCAACGTATTACCGGTGTGGCTATTGACCGTAGCGGCGGTGAAGGCCAGTTCATCACGGTCCGGGGTTTTGGTCCGCAATTTAATACCGTCCTGGTGAATGGCCGTCAGATCGCGACAGAAAATCAGGGCAGGGAATTCAGCTTTGACACCCTGCCTGCCGAATTGATCAGCGGAGCTGATGTGTATAAAAGCCCTGTCGCTTCCATGCAGGAAGGCGGTATTGGAGCTACTGTGAATGTAACAACCGCGAAGCCGTTTGACTTCGAAGGCTTTGCCGGTGCCGCCAGCGCCAAGGGTATGTATGAAGAATTGTCTGAGGAGATCACGCCGCAGGTATCCGGACTGTTGACTAACCGTTTCCTCGATGACCGCCTCGGACTTTTATTTGCTGCTTCTTATCAGGAACGTAAAGCACAGAACAATACATTGCAGTCTAATTACTGGCGTCCCAATGTGAGTCTGACCAACCGTTCGGAACGGGATAATCCGGCCTATGCAGATTCAGCACAATTTAATGGTGTCTATATTCCGCAGAATTATGATCAGCGGGTGGACTTTGCTCACCGTCAGCGTACCAGCGGAAACCTGGTGATGCAGTACGCGCTGCAGGACAATATGATCCTGAAAGTTGACGGCCTGTATTCCAAATTTGAAGTGGATTCCAGCGCCACGAGTGTAGGGCACTGGTTGTCTGACAGTAACCTGGACAACCTGGTATTTAATGAAAATGGCAGTGTGGTTTCTCTCGACAGCACCCTGGTTGACGGTGTTGGTGGTGCCACAGATTTTATCAGCAGCAGCTTCTCGAGAAATGTTGAAATCAAAGCATACGGCATTAATCTGGACTGGAATGTAACCGATTACCTTACGGCAAATTTCGACATTTCGACGTCAAAAGCCGAAAATGCCAGCGGTGGTGCCAATAACTTTAACGTGGTGGGTTACAACAACGCTTACAGCATTGACTACTCCGGCAGCGTACCTGTGATCACTATTGACGGCGGCGATGCCGCTTTGCAGGACTTCGCTGCGGGACGTCTGCACGTTGCCAACCGCGAAGGTTTTGACGTAGAAGATACCATTGATGAAATGCGGGCTGATTTTACCTGGCTGCCGGACTCCAACAATGCATTCGCAAAAATGGAATTTGGCGTGTACTACCAGGACCGGCAGAAGCAAAATAACAGTGTTTCATCCAGTTTGTGCAGCATCTATTGCGGCTACCAGTATGATATTCCGGATTCTTTGCTGAGCATTTTTACCGCAGAGAATTTTTTCCCGCAGGCCAGTCAGCAGTGGATAACTTACGATCCGGAGGCCTATTTCGAGTACGCTATTTCTGACGAAGCGGTACAGCAGATATCGGAAGCGTCGGGACAAACGCCGGAAGAAGTGCGGGCACTCATTGATGCCGAGAGTATCAATAATCCTGCCATAGGCAGTAACTCCTTCAGTGTGCAGGAAGAAGTACTGAGTGTGTATTCCCAGCTCTATTTCAGCATGTTGATTTCAGATATGCCGGTGGATATCAACTTCGGTTTACGGTTCAGTCAGACAGATACGTCGGTGGGCGGTTATGGCCGTGAATTACTGGATGTATTGCCCATTCCTAATGATCCGTCAGACTACAGCGATGTATACGCGACTGACGAAGGTGTCCCCATCAGCGAGTCGAACAGCTACTCGAACATTCTGCCGAATATCAATGCGCGCATGGAGCTGACAGACGACCTGATGTTGCGGGTCGGCTTTTCTGAAACCCTTACACGGCCCACCATGAGCGACATGGTGCCGGCGTTTAATGTCACCGTAACCCGTCCGGGTAACCTTCAGGCAGAATCAGGAAATGCCCGTCTTAAGCCCTTTTTATCCACCAACATGGATCTCTCTCTGGAGTGGTACTACGCCGATACCAGCTATCTGGCAGTGGCAGCATTCACTAAGGAAGTGGAAGATTTCATTGTTGCGACAGTGGAAACACAAACGCTGAACCTGCAAAGCGGTCAGTATGACTTCAACGTGCGCTTACCCGGAAACGGCGAAACTGCTGACGTAAACGGGCTGGAACTGGCGTGGCTCCATACGTTTGAAAACGGGTTTGGTATTCAGGCGAATGCCACGGTTGTAAACAGCGATGCATCTCTGGATGCCAGCGACACCACCCAGGTATTTGCCCTTGAAGGTCTGGGCGACTCCCAGAACCTGATCCTGTTTTATGAGCAGGGGCCGTTGCAGGCGCGTGTGGCGTATAACAACCGTGAAGCGTTCATGCAGGATCTGGTAAGCCCGCTGGGTGGAACCGAGCCCCGGTTCACTAAAACCTACGGACAGGTTGACGTGTCAGCCAGCTACGACATCAACGAGTCGTTCACGGTGTTCTTTGAAGGCATCAACGTGACCGGGGAGACCTTGTCCCGTCATGGCCGCTATGAAGAGCAGTTTGTACAGTTAATCGATGATGGAGCCCGCTACACTCTCGGTGTCAGAACCAGTTTCTGATATCCGGTCAATCAGGCAGAGAGGCTGGCTTTAGCCAGCCTCTTCTTCTCTTTATTGTGTATTTATCAAACAATTTAATGTGTAAATAACTCTTTCCGCTGGTAGCATAGTCACCGGTACTGTTCGTACGTTCTGTTTTCCCCTGACTATTCTTACTTGCGAGGCAATTATGTGTCGTATCCTGACGTTATGTTTTCTGACCGGCTTTGTACTGAGTGCCCGCGCCGGTGCTGATGAGCCACTGCCTGAACAACTCACAATTACGCCATTAATAGAATCTGCAGGGATAGAATTGCCCGGACAGTCCGCAGGTGCTGACAATACACTTCGTTTCCGTGAAGCTGGTACTACGCAGTGGCAGGATGCTAACCCGCTTTACTTTGACCCTGTTAATGGCTCGTTATCCGGTGCCGTAGTGTACCTGAAGCCGTCTTCACACTATGACATTGAGCTGAGTGTGACAGATGATACCGGAACCCGTTTGTATACAGATTCCTTCTATACCCGGGCTGACAAGCCGCCGGTGGACCCTCAGAAGATATATCATCTGAAAGATATTTATCAGGGCGGTACGCTGGATGTAGAAGCGCTGGGTATCGAAGGTGCGCCCGGTGCATGGGCCATGATTAAAGGCGATCTTAATACACCCATCGTAGCCCCGGAGGATGCTCTTTCGGCCATCCGCATCGGTGCGCAAAGTTATGTGTATTTCGAAGACATCACCATTGCGCAGGGCGGTCAGCTCGGTTTCTTTGCAGAAGAAGCACATCATATCTGGGTCAACGGATGCGACATTTCTCAGTGGGGAAGACGCCCGGCAGAGTACCGCAAAGGCATCGCTTATGACGACCGGGGCCGGCAGATTAACTACGATTCCGCCTTCTTCATGCGTCGCAGTGGCGTGATCACCGTAGAAAACTGCTATGTGCATGACCCGGTATTTGGCGCAAACCACTGGGGTAACGGCCATCCCAAGGGCACCAATGCTTTCCTTGCTTTCGCCAACCATCCGGAGGAAGCCTTTCAGGGGCAAATCATAATACGCAACAATACCTTCACCGGTACTGATGAGGTGCGCTTTAATGATGTGGTGGAAAGCCGGTTTAATCTCAACAGCGATGGCGGTTTCATCCGGGACTCGGCGATATATAACAACACGTTTGCTTACGCCAACGACGACATTATCGAACTGGATGGTGGTCAGCACAACGTACTGGTTTACAACAATGATTTTTCCCACGGTTATGGCGGAATAAGTATTGCGCCGGTGCGTCGCGGACCGTCTTATATTTTTCATAACACCGTTCACAGCATGGGCGACGAGCGCGGTATGATGTGGGCAGCTATCAAGGCCGGCGGCGTGTCATCTAATCCTGAAGGACAGGTTAACCTGTTCAACAACTACGTTTATTCTTCAGGAAACGGTATCACCGCATCTTATGTCCAGGGTGATGACGGGTTCTGGGTAAACGCGGTGAACAATGTGATTATCACCGGTCCGGCGACAGACGTATCCGGCTTCAGCATTCTTGATAAAAAGTTCGATGTCCGCAGTGTCTTCACAGGTAATTACCTGTTTAATCTGGATACCGCCAGCGAGCGGTTTCAGGCTGACATAACTGTGCCTTTTGCCGACTCAACTAAGCTAAACACCGCCTTTGCCCGGTCACTGGCTGAACAGGCAGCGCCGAAAACCCTGAACATAGCTGATGGTCTCACCGTTGCTAATTTTTCGAAGTTCGCAGGCGGACTGATCACCGGAAAAACCGGCCCGGTGACCGGCGCGGCTCCTTACCTGTCTTTCAGCCATGTGTTACTTGAGGAAATGCTCAATTTTAATAAGTTTGCACCGGCAAGCTACGATGCGAAACAGGATGACACCGTCAATGGCGGAATGACTATAAGCGATGATGGTTCAACATTAACGTTATCCGGTAACGCATGGAAACAAATCGCAGGGCAGTTCATTGTCGACGCTGGCAGCCGGCTGGTCGCGACAATTAAAATTGAAGGTCCGGCGGAAATTGCCGCGTTAGGCCTGGATACCAATTTAAAGCAGGGACCCGGCGTGATATTAAGCTTCGGTGGTTCGCAATCATACGGTCATCTTGTTGATGATCTGAGCGAACAGGACGGCTGGCAACGGTTGGTTATACCGGTAGGTGAGTATCTCAAAGCAGGTAATTATCAATACCTGACATTTATTCTCGATAATGACGCCACGCCGCAAGCCGGTAAAATCCACTTCAGACACATAGCGCTGATACAGGGCGGGGATGAAATATGACCCGGCGACTGCCGGGTCATGTCCTGTTAGTTGTTCGTGTTAATCAGGGCAACCTCTCCCAACTCAATACCACGGTAACCGGATTTTGGCGCCCGCTTTAAAGGCGGCAACGAGAACTGCAGACCGGTTATGGCATTCAGGGACAGCGGTGCCTGGTCGAACGGGCCAGTTGTGACAGGCATAAACGTGGGATAGGCACGGGTGAATAACAGCGGAACCGGTTTAAAGGCAGACAGCGGTATCACCAGTGTTTTCCATTCTTTGCTGACCGGGAAGTCTGTGCCGTAAGCCAGACCATCGTTGGCGATAAAGCCAAGTTGCAAGCGGTCACTTCCGCCTGAAGCACGTACGCGAAGTGCAACGGCATCGTAGTCATCCAGCTTCCTGTCAGTCAGCCGGTTGCCCACAGCCAGATCGGTACGCAGTAGCGGACCGCCCTGCTGAATCATTTCATCAAACACGTTGAGGACCACCGTAGCGCCCTCTTGTGTTGCCGAACTGGCAGGCCAGCTGACGGTGTCCTGAGGTGCGATAAATGTTGAGCGGTCTCTGGCCGGGTCTAACAGTGTGACCGGCGTATTCTCCGGTTGCAGTAAGGTGTGATAAAACGCGGTATTCAGAAAATCCCAGTTCTGCGGTTTGCCTTTTTGCTTGCCGGGGAATGTCCACACTTCGCCGCTGTCTTCCACAGTAATGGCGTATTCAAGTTTACCGGGTTTTTGCCATGCTTTGTCATCAGGCAAACTGGCTTGCCAGGTAACGCCGTCCGTTGATGTCATCGGGATAGATTCCCAGGCGTTATAGCCCTCGTAGCGAAGCTGAAGGGTAACCGATGGTGATGCACTGATAGCCTCTACGCTGGCGGTAATGATCAGTGGTTCGTTTACGTTGCGCTTACGTTGAGGTTGGTGCACAACCATAGCTGTCTTCGTGGTGAGCGCGGGTAACAGGAACTGCGTATCTTTAACCGGTTGCGCATCTTTGTTTGCCGACAGCAAATAGATGCCGGGTGAAACGGCGAATTTGCCATCTTCAGCCTGAATACTGACAGTATTATCTTTGTTTTGACCGTGGACGAAGAAGGTGCTCCCAAGGCCCTCCAGGGACACATCAAACTCACGCGAATGGGAGTAAAGTCGGGCTACTTCACGTTGTAAGCTTGAATTTTGATGGGGATCTTGCAATGTGAGGACATCAGGATACACCTCCAGTCGCCACTGGTCGTTGCTCAGTTTATCGAGGAAATACGCCCCCGAACCGTTGTAGCTCACCACCGGCGAGCTGCCCACACCGGCAACATGAGTAAGACGTTCAGCGTCTTCAGGAGCCTGCGTGGTAGAGTTAGAATAATAATATTGCTGTCCGTCGTCGTACTGACTCAGGTCCTGGTCGTATGACAGTGTGACATCACCAAACTGGTTGCTTTCAGGATAGGCAGGCGCCTGATAATCGTCCGGCAATGAACGGAATGCTTCACCGGCTATCATCAGACTGATGGCCTTGGAGGGCGTGTACAGCAAGTTCAAAAAGTGGGTGTTGTAGTCGGAGTTTGTATCGGCTATTGCAGCAGGGTCGTAAGCAAACTGGGTCGCCCACTGGAATCCGCCATCACGGAAGCTACGGGCCATTGCCGGGTACATGACACTGCGGGTCACATCAGCGGCATCAAACTCGTAAATCATTTTCGCTTTGGATGCACAGGCATCAATATCTACAAAAGGATTGGTGTAAGTCGCCACTGAAGGCAGTACATTGGTATTCAGTGCACTGTATTTCAGCAGGCCTGTGGGATACCACTGAAATGCAACACCATCCACATTGCTGTTACAAATCGCTTCAGCAAAATCCGGCTGATTTCCCTGTTCTGACAGGTTATAGAAAAGTGGCTTGGTGACACCGGTATCTCTGACAGTCGCCAACAGGGTATTAACGTAAGCAGCGCTTTTTTCAGGGGCCTGGCGGTGCTTCGGCTCATTGAAAAGCTCAAAAGCGATGATATCAGGGTCACTGCCAATTACTTTACCGGTAAAACGGTTTTTGTGAGCCATAAACTGAGTCAGGTAGCGTTGCTGGGCTTCTATCAGCTCAGGCTTTTCGTTCATATCGTTTTTGCTGAAACCCACCGCAAATCCCGGCTCGGAAGGATCGGGTTCCGGATAACCGGCTCCCCACCAGGCGATTGGCGTCAAAATGGCTTTGATACCCCTTTCCTGCAAGCGCATCATCAGATAATCGAACAGTTCCACATATTCGTTATCAAGCATGTTGCCCTGTTTATCTGTGATAAGTTTGTCCCAGACGTGGATCCGGTATGCATCCAGTTTCAGACGGGCAATATGGTCCACATCCATATCGATAGCCGCTTTATGGTCAATGCCACGGCGGGAAATGGCGCGATAGCCGTAGGCAAACGGCGCGCTGTAGTTAACGCCGAACAGATACACAGGCTCACCACTGGCCCAGAGCAGTTTGCCGTCTGATACAGTAACCGGGGTAGGGTGTTTCACCTCCTCTGAAGCGGCAGCAGGTTGAGAAACCATAGCGGCTAACAGCGTGGTAGCCAGAAACGTGGTAGAAAATCGCTGTTTAGATATCAATCGTGAAAACATCATCACTCTTTCTCTGAATTTGTTACAAATAGTCGACGGTTCAACAGACATAACAGTCTGTTTTATTTTCCGTTCTGGTATCCGTCAGGGTTGCCGGACTGCCAGTGCCAGCTGCTTGATACCATGCTGTGCAAATCGTGTTTTGCTTCCCATCCCAGCACCTTCTTAGCATGGTCTGAGTTGGCGTAGCAGCAGGCAATATCCCCGGGACGGCGGGCAACAAGCTGGTAAGGGACAGGCTGTTCACTGGCGCTGGCATAAGCATTCACCATTTCCAGCACTGAAATACCGTTGCCCGTCCCCAAATTGAATATGTGACTACCGGGCTGGCCGTGCAGGGTTTCAAGGGCTTTCACGTGACCGTCAGCTAAATCACATACATGAATATAGTCGCGGACACCGGTACCGTCAGCAGTGGGGTAATCGCTGCCAAATACTGACAGAGTCTCACGCTTTCCAACGGCGACCTGGGCGATAAAAGGCATGAGATTATTGGGGATCCCGTTAGGATCTTCGCCAATTTTGCCGCTATCGTGGGCGCCGACAGGATTAAAGTAGCGCAGGATAATGCCACTGAATGCGCCGCTGGCCTGACAGAAGTCCTGAATGATTTGTTCCACCATCAGCTTACTTCTGCCATAAGGATTTGTTGGCCCTAATGGAAAATCTTCAAAAATCGGCACTGAGTGCGGATCGCCGTAAACCGTGGCAGATGAACTGAATACCAGCGTGTGTATGCCCGCATCGTTCATCGTTTCAATGAGGGTCTGGCTGGCTGTCACGTTGTTGCGATAATACAGCATGGGCTTTTCTACCGACTCGCCCACTGCTTTTGAGCCCGCGAAATGAATAACGCCGTCAATGTGGTGCTGGCTGAAAATGTGCTTCAACGTGTCTGCGTCACCCGCATCACCTTCATAGAAAGGGACGGGACGCTGGCAAATTTGTTCAACACGCTTCAGCGCTTCAGGGTGACTGTTTGAGAAATTGTCTAACACCACCACAGAGTGGCCCGCTTCAATAAGTGCGATGCAGGTATGTGTACCAATATAACCTGCGCCGCCTGTAACAAGAATATGCATTCTGTAGAGTCCTGTTCTGTTAGAAAGTCAGCGTTGCCGGCTTCAGATTTTTACCTGAAACCGTGACTGTAGCGCCTTTAAGCGTATCTCGGATTTCCAGTAATAACGCACCTTCGCCCCTTGCTGTAACAACAGGGCTTTGGTTGAGCAGTCTGATGTCGCCTTCAACCGTTGCTGACAGGGTGATGTTATTTGCAAATACGGGATTACCCTTATCGTCCACGAGTTGCGCATAAATAAACACCTTGTCATTCACTCCGGTTGCCGGCGCAACGCCTGACTCGTCGATGTTTAACCTGATGCCAGTCGCGTTTAATGCGGTTGTGACACTGTGATCCGCAACGACGGCATTATCGATGATGGCTTCTGCGCGCAGGGTGCCGGCTTCAAACTGACTAACATCAAAAGTGAATGGCGGGTGAGCCAGGTGCGCTGTGAGCGGATTATTGTCCGGCTGTTGTTTTGCTACTAACTCGTCGTTCAGGTACAACGCGACTTCCTGAGCGTTAGAAAATACGCGTACCTGTGTACTTGAGTCAGGTTGCCAGTCACTGGCGATATAAACCATCGGGCCACTGTCGTACCGGGCGTCCAGCTGGTCGGCGTCCCGCTGGCTACGGTAAAAGTAATAGCTGTACTTAGGCTGGCGGTAGATACTCATGATGCCCGAGGATTCTATGTCGTCAGAGTAACCCCGGTTGTAGTCGAACATGACCCAGTATCCGTCGGCAAACGCGGGCACAGTAAAGTTGTCGTTATGGGCTTCCTGCAGGTTTAATGCTTGCTGCAGCAAACGTTGTTCTCCGCTGTTCAGTAACTGCCGGCTGGTCCGTTCGTCTTCTTTCAGGTTCTGCCAGGAGTCCTGGTTTAACCCGGCGTTTTGCGCATAGTATTCCCAGTCGCCGTATTCCGACACGATATACGGTTGCCTGGGTGTTTCATAATGCTGTAACCGGTGCTGGCGGGCCTGAACAAAAATATCATAACCATATTCCCAGCCTGCGGAGAAAGCCCCGGGAAAGTGCTGATGCACAGTGTCTGACAAGGTGGCAATGAATGCGTCCGGCATGTCCGATTCATTCAGCGAACATTCCCAGGCGATAACACTGGCGTAATTACGGTCCCGGCGGATTAAATCTTCGCAAGACTGCACAATGTGCGCCTCAAACGCAGGATCGCTGTTGTAGTACTGCCAGCCCAGCACCGCGTCTAAAAGTACCAGTCCAAGCTCGTCGGCTGCTTCCATGAAGGCCTGTGAGTGAGGGTAATGGGATAACCTGACATAGTCGAAACCGGCTGACTTAATTTTCACCGCATCGCGGTAGTCAGCCTGTGCAGAAGTTGCGTAGCCCGTAAACGGGTATTCCTGGTGCCGGTTAACGCCACGGAGGAAAGTTTTTTTGCCGTTAATCAGTAACTCATGCTTATCGTTAAAGGCAAATTCCCTGATGCCGATTTTACGGGTTTGGGTTTCTGTTACTTGCCCTTCACGGGAAAGGGTTGTCGTTAAGGTATATAAGCTTGGCGAGTCCGGTGACCACAGTGCAGGCGCGTTAACGCTGAGCGTCTGCTCAAAGTGCTTATCACTGCCGGCGGATAACTGGTAACTCTCTGTTTCTGTAGCCAGTGTTTTACCATTGAAAGATAAAGACTGAGTGAGCCGGAAAGACTTTGCTTCATTATAGTGATTCGCAATTTGTGTCTTAACGTTTACCAGTGCTTCGCCTTCGCTTACCTTTGGATAGGTGACAAATACGCCGCCGCCAGCCACTTCCTGTGCCAGCATTTCATCGGTAATCATCAACTTGTCTTTCACCAGCAGGTTAACATCGCGGTAAAGGCCGCCGTATGTATTGAAGTCCAGCAGGTTAAGCGGTTTAGGACCGGTAACCGGGTTATCGCGGTTATCCAGTTTTACCCGGAGCAGGTTTTCACCGCGTGTTAAAAATGGGGTCAAATCAAGGGTAAAAGGCAAATAGCCACCAAGATGTTCTCCCACTTTTTCGTTGTTCAGCCAAATTTGTGCACTGTTCATGGCTGCTTCAAAGCGAATGAGGACTTCTTTGTCAGTCCAGTCCTCCGGCATGGTGAAAGACTTCTGGTACCACGCCGTGCCCTGCCATTGATCGTTGACCACCTCAGGTTCAAGTTGAGGTGTGTGAGGCAGACTCACATTTTCCCAGTCACCTTTAATGTCTTCGGGTAATACGTCATCTTTTGATTTTTTAAACTGCCAGGCTTTGTTAAAACCAATAGTCTGGCTTACAGGTTGCTGCTTTTCAGTAATCGGCAGCACAGCCGTTGAAGATGATGACTCAGGTTGTTCAGCAGGTTGGCAGGCTGTGAGCGTCCACAACCCCCCTAAAATACAGGTAAGACGAATAGCGTTGATCACGTTAATTAGCCTCTGACGGGTGGTTAGGTATACGGATTTGTGTGAAAGATGGAAAAGGAAATGTCGCCGGACCCCTTTGAGACGGTCCGGCGAGTTTTTACCTTACATTGAGTACTGGAAGCCGACTAAGTAGCGACGGCCCCACTCGACATAGCTACCCACACGACTTGGATCGTTATCGAAGTATGTGTGTGAAACCTGATTTGTCAGGTTCTGACCTTGCAGCATCAGCTTGAAGTTTTCTGTCACTTCATAGGAAATGCTGGCATCAACGGTCGCTTCGTCGTCAATGGTGTAGATTTCAGTGGGTTCCCAGCTGCCTACACGGGTATATTCACTGCGGTAGTTGTACGATACTTTCGCATCAACACCGGCTTTGTAATACCACAATGTCAGGCTGCCCACGTGTTCAGATAAACCGCCCATTGGTAACGGATTTTCCGCAGGGGTAAATTCTGTCACGTTGCTGTCGGTGAAGCTGTAGTTGGTATAAATACCCAGGCCATCGAAAGGAGACGGCAGCATTGAGAATGCCTGCTGATACATCACTTCGAAACCGCGGATTTGACCACCGTCGCCATTTACCGGGCCGCTGAACTGATAGTCCACGCCATCCAGTGTCAGTACATCAGTCGATGTGCCCACATGGGTCTTCAGATCTTTGAAGAACACTGAGAATGTGAAAGCCGTATCTTCAGAGAAGAAATGCTCGTAGCCTAAGTCAATCTGGTCAGCCACGAAGGGGTCCAGTGAAGGATTACCGCCTGAAGCTGTTTTCACTTCAGACTGCGTGTTTAACTGGAAGCCGGTACGCATTTCAATCAATGGCGGACGGGACATGGTACGGGCAAGGCCCACACGGATTTGCGAATCTTCGGTGATACTCACCCGCAGGTTCAGAGATGGCAGGATTTCAGTATAACTGTGATCTACCGATACCGGAGCAAAGCCTTCTTCATTTTGCTGAACACCCGCCGATGTAGAACTCGTATGTACGTAGCGTACACCTGCGTTACCCGTATAAGGCACACCAAACATTTCGCCTTCGAGGTTAAACATGAAGTAAGCGGCTTTATTGGTTTCCTGCAGGTTCCAGCTGGCAAATAAATCGTCGTTTGTGGGCTCGTGATTACTACGGTCGTCAATGCCACCGAAGGCCTGATCGACTGTGCCTTGCCAGTCGTTGATAGTATAAATGTCAGGGGAGACCAGACCGCCACCTAATGCATAGCTGCTGGCGTAGCCTGAGTCAGCCGTTCCGGTGACACCTTGCCACCAGCTGATTACACTGTTGTCTTTTTCCCGATCTGACCAGCGTACGCCGTAGCTGAACTTCGTCGCATGGCCCCAGTCAATATAACGGGAGAAGTCCAGTTTGATCGTCAGCATGTCATCTTCAAGCTCACGATCTTTATCTACCGTCATACCATTTAAGGTGTAGTAGTCAGGGTTGCTGATATCTACATCGGAGGTGATGGCCAGACTGTCGCCGGTAACATCCCAGCCAATATCAACAGGCGTGGGGCCTGTATAGTCAGACGTCAGGTTTACCCAACGTGAAGTAATTGATGCTGTTGAGAAACCGATATCGGCATTCACTGTCCACACGTCACCTTGCCAGTCCAGATTCAGACCTGTACTGATAAGCTCATTTTCCTGGAACCATGTAGCGTTATTGACCGAATGTGCGCCCCACAGCATGCCACCGGCAACCAGTTGCTCGGTACCGTCTGCTTTAGTGATGACTTCCGGTGTGGTAGCAGAGTTCTGGTAGTTCCATACGCTGCCGTTTGCCCAGTTACCCCAACCATCAAACCATAACTGGTCTTCACGCTCTTCAATATCAAATTTTGAATAGAACAGGTTATATTTCACTTCCAGAGAGTCAGTGGGGATCCACTGTACAACACCCATGGTGCCTACACGCTCAGTGTTTCCGCCTTTAGTGCCTGACTTACCACCCCAGGGAGCGGCTTCAGTAATACCATTGTCATTCACGTCGCCTTGTTCTGCGGCAACTTTGTTGTAGGAATAAGAGGTGGTTTCACGTTGAACGGAAGGCTGATCCTGATAGGCAATACCAAAAGCGAAACCCAGGGTGTCAGACACAGGTTCAACAATGCTGAAACTGCCGCGCTTGCCCTGTGCATCTGCAGTAGGAATGTCGTCGGCTAGCGGGTAGTCCATCAGATGGCCTGAGATGGTCAGTTGACGCTCGTCTTTCGACAGTGGCTCAACGAAGTTCATGTTCACCAGACCCGAGATACCCCCTTCTGTCTGGTTCGCCATCGGGCTTTTGAATACTTCTACAGAGCTGATTAATTCGGCAGGGAACTGCTCGTAACGCACGCTGCGGCTTGGCTCGCCGCTAACGATTTCACGACCGTTCATGGTTGCCAGGTTCAGGCGCGGGCCCAAACCACGAATAGAGATGATGCTGGCATTACCGCGGTCACGATCAGCGGCGATCCCGGGTAAACGGGCCAGTGCATCGGTAATAGTAACGTCAGGAAGTTGTCCCAGATCGTCAGTAGAAATAATTTCTACCGTCGAATCAGCAAGTTTTTTGTGCTGAAGGGATTTTGTCAGCGTGCTTCCGAAACCACGAACCGTAATAACTTCGGTTTCGTCTGCAGGAACGGCTGTATTTGTGTCAGTGTTTTCCTGTGCAACAGCAGTAGTCAGCGTAAGGCATTGTGCGAGTGCCGCTGCAGTCAGGCTTAATTTAAATTTATTATTCATACGTAACTCTCAGGGTAAACGTTTACTCATCGTGTCCTAATAATGCGTTGGAGCACGTAGGTACTGTGATAAATCAGGCGAGACACTGTAGGGCACAGACTGCTGTCATTTCACAATAACAACTTTATAACATGAATGGGTAAACGTTTACCATAGATCTTGTGAAATTTTTCTAAAAAAGCCATTTTTGCCTGTAAAATACCCGTTATTGGAGAGAAAACGATTACATTAAAGCGAAAATTATTAACTTTAGATGTTAATAACTTAATTCGCGGACATCTGTCCGGTCAGGTAAACAAAACGGACCGTCAGTACAGCTCGACAGCATCTCCGCGTGTGATAAATTTTGACTCAGCATAGAAACAGGTTGGGGCTGCGGGTGTATAAATCCGGAAAAAACCTTGTGCGACAATTAACTGACTGCCTCAGCTTTTATTTAACGAAAATATTCCCTTAGCCAGAGAAAAAAATCAGGTATACTGGCCCACTATCACAAAATTTACAGCGACTGCACGGGCAGGGAACAACGTTGAGCAGCAACGTTAAATCCGCCAGAAATCCGCAAAAAGCGTGCGGGGCGGGTGGCTGTGAATTCATAAGTCACAGACAAAGACAGAGTTAACAGGAGACATCGATGGCAACGAGAGGCGTCAACAAAGTCATTTTGGTAGGAAACCTCGGGAACGATCCTGAAGTACGTTACATGCCAAATGGAAACGCCGTGGCAAACCTGAGTCTGGCGACCAGTGAAAGCTGGAAGGATCAGCAAGGTCAGATGCAGGAGCGTACAGAGTGGCATCGGTTAACCATGTACCGTCGACTGGCAGAAATTGCTGGTGAGTACCTGAAGAAAGGCTCACAAATTTACGTGGAAGGTAAACTGCAAACCCGTAAATGGCAGGATCAACAAGGCCAGGATCGCTACACCACAGAAATCATTGTCGACCAGATGCAAATGCTGGGCGGCCGCGAAGGTGGTGGTCAGGGCGGACAAGGTGGCGGTGGCTACCAGCAACGTCCACAAGGTGGAAATCAGGGCGGCAACCAGGGTGGTTACAGCAACAACCAGGGCGGCGGTTATCAGCAACGTCCACAGGGTAACAATCAGGGTGGCGGCTACGGCGGCGGCAATCAGGGTGGAAACCAGCAAGGTGGTAACAAGCCGCCTATGGCCGAGCCTGATTTTGACTTTGATGACGATATTCCGTTCTAGGAAAGTCATCGTTCTGATAAAGAACGCAAAACTCTTCATACTCACGAACCCTGCTTTTTGCAGGGTTTGTTGTTTTTGTTCACCGGAAAATTCCAGTTATAATTATATCTGATAGCTGTAATGGTAAATGGCGATTGGATTTATATCTGGCTAAGCTCAATGATGTAGTACGTCAACTGACGACTTACTATTTCAGGAGTTTTTATGCACGCAATCAAATGGCCACAGCAATATCTGCCGGGGTATACCGATAATTTTTGTTCCAATGAGGTAATCGTTAAGGCACTGGATATTCACAAAGTGTGGTCCCTGCTGGCGCAGCCTTCATACTGGCCACAGTACTATGCCAATTCTGCCAATCCGGTAATTCATAACAGCAACAGTGAGACGCTCAAAGCCGGCGATACCTTTTACTTCGAAACCTTCGGTTTTCCCGTTGAATGTGAAGTGGTGGAATATCAGGCTCCGGAGAATGAACAGCCCGGTCGTATAGCATGGCACGGCTGGAGCGGAGAAGGTGAAGACAGGCTGGATGTACATCATGCCTGGCTAATTGAAGAATTACCCGGTGACAGACTGCGCATTCTGACGCAGGAAACTCAGGTTGGTGAGCCCGCCAAAGCGCTGGCGGTTGCCAAACCTAATCCTATGATCAATGGTCATCAGGAATGGCTGGACGGGCTGGTGTCTGCTGCCCGCCAGTAATGTTAACTACAGATAAACGGATTCTGCATGTCAGGGCTTAAAAATATCGATTTGAATCTGCTCAAGGTGTTTCTCACCCTGATGGAAGAACAGAACGTGTCGCGGGCCGCAGAGGCCTTGTCGGTGAGTCAGCCGGCAGTCAGTGGCATGCTGAACCGTTTGCGTCAGAACCTGAATGACCCGCTTTTTGTCCGCAGCCAGAGAGGCATCGTTCCCACGGTCAGGGCGCAGGCGTTAGCCGGTCCTGTACGACGTATCCTGGACGAACTGGATACCGCACTGCAACCGGATGATTTTGATCCCCAAAAGGTGTCAATGACATTGAACGTAGCGGTGACGGATTACTCGTTGAACACCGTGATAACGCCTTTGCTACCGCGCTTCAGAGAGCTGGCGCCTGAACTGAAAATTGCCTGTCACTGGTTAAATGAATCCACGCTGGCAGAAAAGATGGAGCGCGGAGAATTAGATTTAGCCCTGGTGACACCTGAAACCACGCCGCTGGATTTGAAATCCCGCCTGCTTTTTGAAGAACACTACGTGTGGGTGATGAGACAAGCACATCCGCTTGCAGAAGCAGCACCGGACGTGACGACCTTTTGTCAGGCCGGTCATGCCATCGTGTCGTACAACGGTGGTGCGTTTTCCGGTATCACGGATGAAAAACTGCGTGAACTTGGACTTTCCCGCAACGTTGTACTGTCGGTTCCCGGCTTCTTTGTACTTCTGGATATGGTCAGGACCAGCGATCTTTTTGCCGTGGTTCCTGCCAGAATTGCCCGTCAGGTACCGGATCTCAAAGTGCTGCCGCTACCAGTGGATGTGCCCGGTTTTGCCAAGTATCTTGTATGGCACGGGCGCACCCACCACAGCCCCGTGCACGGATGGATCCGGGAAGCTTTCAGGTTGTAGCCTGAAAGAGAGTGTTCCGGGAAGGGTTTTTCCTGTTAGTATTGCCGGCTTACCGTGCCGGAAGAAATAGCCGGCACCGGAACTTCACCGTTGAACGGACACCCGGGATTGCTCATTTGAAACTTTGGCTTAGAAGACTACACCTTGTGCTGGCGCTGATTTCAGGACTGTTTATTACCTGTCTGAGTGTGACCGGAGCGCTGCTGGTTTACGCCAAAGATATCCAGATTCTTTCACAACCTGATAAATGGCAGGTGTCATCACAGGATGAAGTACTTCCTCTTTCACGCCTGATGTCTGCCGTTGAAAGGGAAACCGGGCAGCCCTTTGCCATGTTGATGCCGGAAACGGATCCACAGCTTGCCTGGCAGGGAAAGCTGGCGAACGATGAGCATGTCAGTGTCAATCCTTATACCGGTGACGTTGTGTACCGGTATGACTACAACACCACTATCTACGGCTTCACGATGGCTTTGCATCGCTGGCTATTGTATGAGGACGGAGAGAAGGGCAAGCCGTTACGTAACTGGGTCTCGATAAGCGCACTGGTACTTATCTTCGAGCTATTACTGGGTTTTTACCTGTGGGTGAAACCGAAAAACAGGTTAAAGCGGCTGGTTATCAAACGCCGCGCAAAATTACGTATCCTGATGTATCAGCTTCATACGGTGCTGGGTGTCTACTTATTAGTACCACTGCTCTTAATTGCGTTTACCGGCATGGCCTTCAACTGGAAAAAGCCAACGCAGCAGGTCGTCGAAACCATCACTTTTTCAGAGGTGGAAACCCGGCCCGTACCCGCGCGGCTTACGGCGTCTGAATCGTTATTGCCTGCCGCCATCGATATCGCTTATGACCGTGCAACAACAATATTCCCTGATGCCCGGTTATTCCGCATCTATTTCCCTCTGAAAGCCGGTGAACATATTGGTTTCAGAATGCAAAATCCCGGCGAGTCCCATGCTTACAGCTGGGTATGGGCTCATCCCGTGACGGGGCAGGAAACCGGACGCTACGATGCTTCTTCGGCAAACGTCGCCACGCAGGTCTGGAATTTCAAATATAAGTTCCATACCGGCGATTTTGCCGGCCCTGTGGTTCAGTTCTTATGGTTCTTTGTTGCTCTGTTGCCTGCTTTTTTTACCGGTTCAGGGATCTGGTTCTGGTACAAGCGACACTACAAATAAGTCATACTTTGACAAGATAATGAGAATAGTTTTCATTATCTTTACATTGCCTCCCTACACCTTTAGTATAACGCGCCTTTCTTCTTGTTATATTTCTTAAAAGAGTTTTCATGTATAAATTTTCCCTTTCTCTCGTGGCGTTGGCTGTCAGCACCTCTTCAATGGCTGTCGAAACGCAAACAGACGATATTGAACGTATTATTGTTTCCGGAAGCCGTGTTATCGAAAGTATTGATGAAGTGCCGGCGTCCATTACCGTCATCTCTCAGCGCCAGATTGAAGAACATCTGAAGGTTAATCCCGAGCTTCAGAGCTTGCTGGCGCAAATGGTGCCGGGACTTGCTCCTGATACAGGCAGCTCAAGCAATACCGGTCAGTCGTTGCGGGGCCGGGCGCCTCTGGTCATGATTGACGGTGTGCCGCAGTCAACGCCGCTGAGGAATGGTTCACTGGGGATTAAAACTATCGATCCCAGTGCTCTTGCACGTATCGAGGTGATTAAAGGTGCCACGTCAGTATACGGAAACGGCGCATCAGGCGGTATCATTAACTACATTACGAAGCAAGCCACAACTCAGGACAGCCATAAAGGGCAGATCAGTCTGTCATCACGGTTCAGTGCGGTAAAAACAGAAGAGTCCGCCGGCGCCAGGGTATCCGCAGCGGTTAACGGAAAAGCCGGTAACTTTGATTACCTGCTGACTGCCAGTTACGAAGAAAACGGCGTGCAGCGGGATGCTGAGGGCGATATTCTTGGCTTGCAGTACGGGCTTTCAGACGCCGAAACGCAGAACTACTTCACTAAACTGGGTTATGAATTTGATGACGAAAAGCGTCTGCAATTCAGTTACAACTATTTCAGCTCTCAGCAAAAAACAGATTTAGGGGATGTGGCCGGCGATATTAATCAGGGTGAGAAAACCTACGCTATTCACGTTCCGGAAGCCCTTCAGAAACAGGGTAAGCCCCAGGGGCCTGACGGAAATGAAAATATTACCGCTAAATACACCGACAGCAATCTCTTCACCAACACCGAAATGACCCTCGATGTGTATTCGCAGGACATAGAAAATGTGTTCTTCTTTTCGCCGAACCTTGCAAATCCTGACGAAGGTTACGACGGGGGCCAGTCGATTATCCGTTCTGAGAAACGTGGTGCCAGAGCCACATTCAACACCATTGCCGACTTCGATGGCGTGGAAGCAACGTTTATTTATGGTGTTGATGCCTTGCAGGACACCACTTCACAGCCTCTGGTGGATGGCCGGGTGTGGGTACCTGAAATGGACATGGACAGCATTGCCGGCTTCCTGCAGACCAAGTGGGTAATTCAGGACGATATTATTGTGAAAGCGGGCGTCAGAAGAGAAAGCATTGACTTAACTGTCGATGATTATGAAACGCTCAAGCTTTGCCGTACTGCAACACAATGCTCTGTACCGTTACAGGTAAAGGGAGATACCATTGATTATGATGCCACGACGTACAACATAGCTATCAAGTACAACTGGAAGGATGTATTCAGTCCGTTTATTAACTATTCCCAGGGTTCAGATATAGCCGATATTGGCCGTTTACTCCGTGCTGCAACGGTAGACGATATCGGTCTGATTCAGACAGAAGCGTCCATTATCGATAACTATGAAGCGGGTTTCACCTCCCTGTTTGATAATGTTCGTATTGAAGTGGCTGCTTACCGCAGCACTTCTGAACTGGGCACCACAAACCAGTTTAATGCCGTTACCGGTGTGTATGAGCCGGTGCGTGCACCGCAGGAAATCTGGGGATATGAAGGATTGGTTGACTACCGTATTTCTGAAACTCTGGGTGTCGTTGCGACATACAGTTACGTTGAAGGTAAGAATACTGAAGCCGATATCTATTTAGGCTCGCGCCAAATCAGTCCGCCGAAGGCCACGGTAAATGTAAACTGGCGTCCCCTTGATAGTATGTCATTGACAGTAAGCTATTTGCACGTTGGCGACCGTAAGCGCTTTGCGCCCAATGCGGACGGGGAATATGTGGGCGATCAGGGTCCGGTCTCCAGCTACAACATTTTCAATGTGAGCGGGAAATATCAGTTTGCAGACAACTGGAATGCGTTTATGGGAATCGAGAACCTGTTTAACAGTGATTATTACCCGGCGCGGGCTCAGTCATACACCTACGGTGGCTACAATATTAAAGGTCTGGGTACGACAGCAACCCTGGGCGTGACCTGGTCATTTTAAGACGGGTCTAGCCCGTCTGAAAAGATGATGAGGCATTATCATTTTTTCCGGATGGTGGCCGGCGAACCCGCGACTGTGGTGTTCGCCGGAACATCTTCAAACACCACTGCCCCCGCACCGACAATGGCCTGATTGCCAATATTGACGCCGGGTTGAATAACCGCATTAGCACCAATCCACACATTGTCGCCAATTGTCACCGGCGCATTATTCATATTGAGGGGGGAATGAATTTCTCCTGTGTCTAATGGCACGGTACTGATGATGGCGCCCGGCCCGACAAATACCCCTTCGCCAAGACGGATATTTTGTTCAGTAATAAATGTCACGTTGTGATTGAGAAAAACGAACCGGCCCAGTTCCACGAAGGCATTACCTGACAAACAAAATACCGGCTCAATCCAGCAGGGACCGTGGCATGTAAAGAGGGCTTTCATTGCCTGTTTTTTGCTTTTAGCCGGCGCGTCTGCTTTGTTCAGTGCATCGACGTAAGGCCCTTTTACATCGCAGCGGGGAAGTGCCGCGCGTAACGAAGGCAGGCTCCGGTCTGAAAACGGTAACGGGGTCAAAGTACTTTCTCTTTCATAAGGGTTTGTTTATTATCGGATTCCGGATTTAAATTGCACGTACGAGCACAGGTGTGAAGACTGAAATTATATTGATCCGGCATGGCAGACCCCGCTCAGCAGATAATATCCGTTGTACAGCGTCAGGTTACGCGAACTGGATTCGAAAGTATAATGCTGCCGACCTTGACCCCCGAAGTAAACCCGCTAAATTACTGAGTCTTAACAACTACTTTGTCATGAGCAGCGATTTGCACCGGGCCCGTTTAACGGCCCGATATTACTGCGGCCATGGTGCCTGTGAATACAGCAGTTTATTCAGAGAGATGGATATCCCTTATTACCGGTTTCCGTTCCGGCTCAGAGCGTGGACCTGGGTTTATTTTAGTCGCGCCCTGTGGATGGCCGGGGCGGGTGGCAGGTTTGAAAGCTATAAAGACGCTAAAGCCCGGGCAGAAATGGCCGTTAACTTATTGGAAGTGCGGGCAAAGACCCATAAAAAAATAGTCATGTTTGGCCATGGAATGATGAACAGGGAAATTCGCAAAAGGTTGCAACAGCGGGGCTGGACAGTTGCAGAGAAGGATAACGGCTATTGGGGCGTTAATCGTCTACACTTAAACGGCTGACAGTACGCTGACACTTTTTTCTGCCGGCGCTGAATAATAACTAAGCGAATTAATCACTATGTACATTGGTTGGACAACTTATCTCAAACAACGTTTTCAGTCGAAGCGTGCCGGCATGGCTGTCGGTGTGTCGTTGTCTGCCGAAACTGCTACCTTCACGGCTTTGCGTAGTAAAGGCGGTGAATCCTTTGTTGTCTCTGAAGTGTCTGTGCTTTATTCCCAGTGGCAGGCGCAACTCAGTAAATGGGTAGCAAAGCAAAAGCTGTCCGGTGCAGAGTGCCATGTTGCGCTGGCGCAAAATTGGTATCAATTACTGCAGATTGACCGGCCCGACGTTAAAGATGACGAAATCAATGATTCTCTGGTGTGGCCGGTGAAAGAACTTATGGGGTTCGACAAACCCATGGTGCTGGACTATTTCGACCTGCCTGTGCCACTGGCCGGCAATAAAAAAGTCAATGTCGTTGCTATGCCTGAAGACACCATAAAAGAGATTGTCGCCGGTTGTATTGAAGCGAATGTACGGCTGGAAAGTATTTCTGTTGAAGAGCTGGCACACTGCGCGTTGTTGCCGGTTCTGCAGGAACCGGTTATCACGCTGACGCAGGAAGCCGGAGAAGAAATTATTCTGAACGTCGTCAAAGACGGTCACTTGTATCTCAGCCGCAGACTGAAAGGCTTCGAGAACCTGGGGAGTTTTTCCGCAGAAGAACTGAGAATGGGCGTGCTGGATTCATTATGTATTCAAATTCAGCGTTCCATGGACTTTTTCGAAAGCCAGCTGCGTCAGGCTCCGGTACGTAAGGTGATGATTCGCATCAACGCAGCACAAACCGCAATTATTTTAGAACAGATATCACAGGCAGTTTCTGCTGAGGTGACTGAGCTGGATCTTGGCGGGGTGGTCAACGACCCGTCGGAAGTTATCTCTAATCTGAGCAGTCTGGGCATGGCGCTGACGCCGGCACGGAATAAAACGCTGTCTGCAAAACCGGTGGTGGCTGATGAAAAGTAATATCAACCTCTATCAGTCCCGCTTTGAACCACGCATTGATTATCTGTCATTGGCCAGCGTCAGTCTTGCCATTGGAGTAGTTGCTCTCATCGTACTGATAACAGGCAGTATTTATCATTATCTGGCCAGTAGTGCAGAAGCTGAATATGTGAAGCTGCTGGAACGTAACCGGACCCATCAGAGCCAGATTGATGAATTACAGGCCGAGGTAACAAACTGGAAAGCAGACCCTGCGCTGATCAAAAAGGTAGAAGACATCAAACTGGATCTCAGTAAGCAACGTCGTGTACTGGAAGAGCTCGCTGCCCGCGCCCCGCTGCGGTTCAAAGGTTTCAGTATTCTGCTGGACGACCTGGCTGACAAACATGAGTCTGATCTTTGGATCGAGTCTATGGCGGTGTCTGAAACGAACATGACCTTTAACGGGCAGGTGTCTTCACCCCAGGCTTTCCCCCGCTGGTTACAGCGGTTGAGTGAAACAAGCAGTTTCAGAGGACGCAGTTTTGCCGCTGCGCGGGTGTATATGGACGAAGATGACGCCCTGAAATTCGAGCTGTCCACCCGCAGAACGGCATCAGCAACGGCTGCTGCGCCGGCACAGCAAAGTGCGCCGGGTTTAACGCTGCCGGGAGGTGCTCAATGAGTAAGCCTTCATTACACGTTAGATTTGAAGCGTTATCCCGGCGGGAAAAGGTGATGACACTGGTATCCGGTATCGCACTGGTGCTGCTTACAGGCTTCACCTTCTTTATTGAGCCTGCCATGAATGACTTAAGCGAGTACAGAAAAGAACTGGCTGCCGAAGAAATGAAAAAGCAGACGTTACAGGCGCAACAGGCCCTGTTCGTGGAAGCGCTGTCGGTAGACCCTGATGCAGAAAAGCATGCTGAATATGATGAGCTGGTGGCTAAAAAGAATGATTTGTCCGTCAGCTTTTCAACACAACTCGACGAGCTGGTTTCGCCGGATGAAATGGTGTTGCTGGTGGAAGAAGTGTTTTCCCATACCCACGCACTGACGTTGACTGAAATGTCGTCGGCGGAGCCCGTCTCTGTTTTTGCAGATAACGAATCCATGCAGGATGTAGAGCTTTATCAGCATGGCGTGACAATGACATTCAGGGGCAATTATTTCGACGTTAAGAATTTCATCGAAGTGCTGGAAACCCGCTCAAGGCAGCTCTACTGGCGGTCAATTGATTATGAGGTGACGGCATGGCCGGCGGCAGATGTCACCGTGGAAGTGTATACCCTCAGTACAGATAAGGCGTTCATCGGTGTTTAACAGATACGGCAAATATTTGGTGTTTACCGGCATTCTGCTCATGATGAGCCAGCTTGTGCATGCCGGCGACCCGACCAGACCGGGACGGGGCTACAAAGGTCAGTCTTCTGCGGTAAAAACGCAGACCGGTTATCAGGTAACAGCGATTTTTAATCATGGCATGCGTCCTCAGGCCATCATTAACGGCAAGCTGGTGGCTGAGGGATATCAGTTCAGTGACGCAACCGTGAAAACAATTTTAAAAGATAAAGTGATTATCAGTCAGCAGCGCGACGGCCGCTGGCAACCGGTGACGCTGTCAGTGAATCCGGCATCATCAGATAAGTTTAGTATCCGCACTGCGGACTCATATTAGGGATCAGGCAATGCGTAAAGCCACCATCACCTTACTTGCAGCTTTCGTTTTGAGCGCCTGTCAGTCAGCGCCAAAAGAATCTGTTGTTGAGCGCTCGTTGAAAGACGAGTTGCAGGCACAGCTGGATGCTGAAAAGGCGAATAAGGCCACTTCTGAAAAATTGGATGAAGTACCGGATGCCGTGAATTCTGCACTGATGACCGCGCCAGGTCCTGCGGCTACGCCGGCGGCACTGCTTGGCCCTGAAAAATACGACATTAATGCCCAAAGCGTGGATGTGCGCCAGTTTTTGTCCGGGCTGGTTTATGACACGCCATACAGTGTAGCCGTGCACCCGGATGTGACCGGTTCGGTTACCCTCGATTTGAAGCAGGTGTCACTGGACGGGGTCATGTCATTACTCTCTGATTTATACGGATTCGATATCCAGAGACAGGGCAACGTATTTCGCGTGTTACCCGCGGGTATGCGTACCGAAACTTTCGCCGTGAACTACCTGCTGATGAAGCGTAACGGGGCGACTCAAACCAGTATCATTTCCGGCGGGGTATCGCAAAATGCCAATGGCGGAAACGGCAGTCAGTCCGGCAGCGGTAACTTCAGTAATTTTACCGGTAGTGAAATGGGCGGCAATGGCCAGTACAGCAGTATGTCCGGTAACAATAATGGCACAATGATCAGCACCCGCACAGAAACTAACTTCTGGGAAGATTTGCAAACCAGCCTGGCGTCTATGCTTGGCACAGAAGGGGGGCGTGCGGTGTTTGTTACGCCTCAGGCCGGTCTGGTTACCGTCCGTGCTTTACCGTCTGAAATCCGTGCCATAAAACGCTTTTTGCAGGTATCTGAAACCCATCTGCAACGTCAGGTGGTGCTGGAAGCCCGTATTCTTGAAGTGGTGCTGAGTGACGGCTATCAGCAAGGGATCAACTGGAATGAAATTATTGCCAATGTGGGCAGCACGAATTTCTCATTCGCTACCACCGCCGGTACGTTTGGCAACGCACTGACCCCGGATTTGGGCGGCATCACCAGTTTGTCTTTCCTGAATCAGGATTTCTCAGGAGTGTTAAATCTGTTGTCCACGCAGGGGAATGTTCAGGTGCTGTCCAGCCCCCGTGTTACTGCAACAAATAATCAGAAGGCGGTGATTAAAGTGGGTGACGATGAGTATTTTGTTACCGACGTATCCAGCCAGAATACGATTACAGCCACATCAACTTCAGTGGTCCCGGATATTGAACTGACGCCATTCTTCTCAGGTATTGCGCTCGACGTTACGCCCCAGATTGACGATAAAGGCAGTGTGCTGTTGCATGTGCATCCTTCTGTTATTGAAACCGAAGAGCAGACTAAAGTTGTTACCCTCAACGAAGAAGAAATTGTGCTGCCGCTTGCACAAAGCACTATCCGGGAATCTGACACGGTCATCCGCGCGTCTTCGGGAGAAATTGTTGTTATTGGCGGCCTGATGCAAACCACCATTACCGATAATGAAAGTAAAACGCCGTTGCTGGGGGATATTCCGGTGGTGGGGAACCTGTTCAGAAATAAACGTCAGCAGGAAACCAAAAAAGAACTGATCATACTGCTTAAGCCCACCGTGGTTGAGCCCGGCACGTGGAGTAAGCAAATCGAAATGAGCCGTTCGCAAATGGCTGACTGGCTGTACGTGGAATAAGTCATGTATCTGAGTCACTTTGGCCTTCAGGAGCCGCCCTTCACGTTGACGCCAAATACCCAGTTCTACTTCGGATTGCCCAGCCATAATGAGGCAATGGAAGTACTGAAAACGGCGCTGGACGCAGGTGAAGGCTTTATCAAAGTGACCGGCGAGGTGGGCACGGGCAAAACCCTGCTGTGCCGGAAATTGCTCAACGAATTGCCGGATAACTTTCCCTCCGCCTATATTCCTAACCCCATGTTGTCGCCGGAAGAGTTTCGTCGTGCGGTAGCCGCTGAAATTGGTGTGGTGCTGGATGTGGGAGGCGATCAGCAGCAATTTACCCGTCAGATTGAAGCCAAACTGATTGAAAAGGCTAAAGAAGGGTTGTCGGTGGTGCTGATCGTCGATGAAGCCCAGGCCATGCCTGAGGAAACGCTGGAAGCGCTCAGACTTATGACCAATCTGGAAACAGAATCCAAAAAGTTACTTCAGGTGGTGCTGTTTGGTCAGCCGGAGCTGGATCAGAAGCTGGCTACACCCAGATTGCGGCAGCTGAAGCAGCGCATTACTTTCAGCTACCGGCTGGCATTGATGAATGTGGATCAGGTTGAGCAGTATGTGCAGCATCGATTGCAGGTCGCCGGATACAAAGGAGCGCCGGTGTTCGGCCACCGCGCCTGTCAGATGATGGTGTCTGCCTGCCGCGGAACCGCAAGGCTGATTAATGTGGTCTCTCATAAGGCATTAATGCTGGCCTATGGTGAAGGAAAACATGAAGTGACACTGGAGCATATTAAATATGCCGTGAAAGATACCGAAGCCACACAACGGCGGATAGCCGGTATGTCTCTTCAAGCTGTTGGCCTCGCTGCGGCGGGAGTAGTTATCGCGGTTACTGTCATCGCTGGTATGTGGTTCAGCGGAGGCGCGGCATGAGTGTCATTAATAAAATGCTCCGCGACCTTGAAGGACAGAATAATCAGGGCGGCAACACAAAAAACTATAAACCGTCCTCATCGGAAGACGATGGCAGAAAGAGCCGGTTGATTATTCTCGGCGTGTTGCTGCTTGCCGCAATTGCATGGAGTGCGTTTACTTTTCTGGTAGATGCCAAAGACAGCGGAGACAGAACCGCCCCACCGGTCAAAGTCGTAACTTCACCGGATAACCAAGCCGGACCTGCGCCGTTATCGTTGAATTCCTCGTCATCTCCGGTCTCTGATGAATCTGAGCCGGAGCCGCGCCTTACCGCATCAGGAGATAGCAGCCTTACTGCAATTGCACCGCCTGATAATACATCATTTGCTGTTACAAATAGCTCAGAGCCAGCACCGGTAACGCCGGAGAATATACCGCAGGCCGGAGGCCGGACAGCGTCACAAGCCGGTGATAATGGTCCGGTCATTGTTTTTAATCAAGTTCAAACAGAGCCACAATCCCGGCAGGAAGAGGCTGTACAAATAACGGCTCCGGAATCTGCAGGCAACCGTGTGCCGGTAACAAAACCGGAAAAAGCACATAGTAAAACCGCTGATACAGGGGTGATGAAAGTCACTAAGTCGCAGCCTGCCGCTGTGGAAGCAACACTGCGCGATCAGATTGCCGGTGAGATGAAAAAAGGCAATATGCGTGAAGCCACCCGTCTGCTGATACTTTTATCGCAACGGGAGCCGGATAACCTTGATGTCCGCAAGAAACTGGCATCAGTGTATTTCGCAGAAGGACAAGTAGAGCAGGCGCAGCAAATACTGGAACAGGCACTCGTGAAAGCACCGGCGAATACCAGTATCCGGTTGATGCTGGGGCGTCTTTACACTCAGCAGAACATGGGCGAACTGGCCTGGGAAGTGATCAGTCAGCCGGTCGTCACTACCGACACGGACTTTTTGGGATTTCGCGCAGGTTACGCCAATCAGCAGCAAAAATACGACACAGCGATCAATGATTACCGGGCGCTGACAGAACTGCAGCCTGCCACAGCGCGCTGGTGGTTAGGTTTAGGTATTGCTGCAGACAAGCTTGATCAACGACATCTGGCGGTGCAGGCATACCAGAAGGCTCTTAACAGACAAGGGCTGGAAGACGATGTTGAAATATTCGTCCGGAAACGGATTAAGGATCTCTCGGAGTAATTATGAGTCAGACGAAAATCCGTTTAGGAGATCTGCTGGTACAGGATGGTTTAATTACCGATGAGCAGCTGGTACAGGCGCTGGGGGAACAGCGTAAAACTGGCCGTAAGCTGGGTGCCACACTTATTTCCATGGGGCTGGTGACAGAGCAGGAGTTATTAACGTTACTCTCCCGCCACCTTAAGGTCGCACTTATCGACCTCGACCAGTATCAGGTTAATGCCAGTGCCGTAAAGCTATTACCGGAAATTCAGGCCCGCCGGTACAGAGCGCTGGTTATTGAAGACAAAGGTGACCGGTTGCTGGTGGCGATGAGCGACCCGGCTGATCTCAACGCTCAGGATAACCTGTCAGATCTGCTGCCCAAACCATTCGATATGGCTGTGGTCAGCGAAGCGCAACTGTATAACGCCTACGATACCCATTATCGTAAAACCGATGAAATTGCCTCTTTCGCCCATGAGCTGGCAGAGGAGTATCAGGAAACAGATGACTTTTCGTTAAGTGCCGGTGTGGAAGAAGAGCAGGACACCGCTGTTTCCCGGTTACTTCAGTCAATCTTCGATGATGCGGTCATTGCCAAAGCCTCAGATATTCACATTGAGCCGGATGAAAGCAAGCTGCGCATCCGTCAGCGTGTCGACGGTGTGTTGCAGGAAACTGTTATTCCGCAGGGAAACATTGCTGCAGCACTGGTATTACGCCTGAAGCTGATGGCCGGTCTGGATATCTCTGAAAAGCGGTTACCTCAGGATGGCCGTACCCAGGTAAAAGTACGGGGACACCGCATTGACGTGCGTTTATCAACCATGCCGGTTCAGTCCGGCGAAGCGGTGGTAATGCGTTTGCTGGATCAGTCAGCCGGAGTATTAACACTGGAACAGACCGGAATGCCCGCGCCGCTGTTGAAACGTTTCCGCACGCTGTTACAACGGCCGCACGGCATGATTCTGGTTACCGGTCCTACCGGCTCAGGAAAGACAACGACACTTTACGGCGCGCTGAGTGAACTGAATAAACCGGAAAGAAAAATCATCACTGTTGAAGATCCTGTGGAATACCGTTTGCCCAGGGTAAACCAGGTGCAGGTGAACAGCAAAATCGACCTGACTTTCTCCAGTGTACTGCGTACCACATTGCGTCAGGATCCGGACATTATCATGGTGGGGGAAATGCGGGACCAGGAAACAGTGGAAATTGGTCTGCGGGGAGCATTAACCGGTCACCTGGTATTGTCAACGTTACACACCAACGACGCTGTTTCCAGTGCTATCCGCCTGCTTGATATGGGAGCGCCGGGCTACCTGGCCGCCAGTGCGTTACGTGGCGTTGTTGCCCAGCGTCTGGTCCGTAAAATTTGTGACAGTTGCGAAAGTGTTTACACCCCCACCCCGGAAGAGGTGTTCTGGCTCAAACACGTGGATGAATCTTTGGGAGAGGTGGTATTTAAAAAAGGTCGCGGTTGCCAGAAATGTAATCAGACCGGCTACAAAGGCCGGATTGGTGTGTTCGAACTGCTGGAACTGAATGACGCCATGATGGATGCGCTGAAGGTTGGGGATACCGTGGGCTTCGCGCAACATGCCAGAGAAAGCAACCGTTACCGGCCGCTGGCTTACGCCGCATTAACCTACGCGAAAATGGGCATGACCACCGTTGAGGAAGTGCTCAAGTTGTCTGAAATGGTCGCCGATACCTCAGATACAGACGTGGAAAAAGCAGAGGACACGGGTGATGGCCAGGTTTAGTTATACTGCCCGTGAAAGAACGGGTGAGTTAACCGAAGGAACTATGGAAGCTACTGACGAGAGCGCCGTGGCAAAGCTGCTGCTGGCCCGCAATGTCATCCCTATCAAAATTGTTGCGAGCAAAGATGAGCCGGCTTCCGGTGCTGAAAAATCCATGGACGTGCACTGGTACACGCCCAATGTGTCGCTGGACGAGCTGGTTATCTTTTGTCGTCAGATGTTTTCACTGACCCGTGCCGGTATTCCTATATTGCGGGCCGTCAGCGGTTTGGCTGAGTCCAGTAATTCTGTGCGAATGCGTGTTGCTCTGCTTGATGTTATCGCTCAGTTAGAAAGGGGGCGCAGTTTGTCCTCGGCGCTGCATTTACACAGCGACATTTTCAACCAGCTTTTTGTGAGCATTATTCACGTAGGCGAGAATACCGGTCGTCTGGATGATGCGTTTTTACAGCTGGCTGAGTACCTTGAACGGGAGCAGGAAACCCGTAAGCAAATTAAAGCCGCCACACGGTATCCTGTTTTCGTGCTGATCGCTCTGGCAGTGGCCTTTGTGGTGCTCAACGTATTCGTTATCCCTAAATTTGCCACCATGTTTGCCAAATTCGGTGCAGAACTGCCCACCATGACCAAAGTGCTGCTGGCCATTTCTGATTTCATGCTTAACCGCAGTTATATTCTTATCGGCATTATCGCGTTAATCAGCTATGGCATTTACCGCTATGTAAGTACCGAAAGCGGCCGTTACAAATGGGATCGTCTCAAGCTTCGTCTTCCCGTGGTGGGAGACATCATCCGCCGTTCACTGCTGGCCCGTTTCAGCCGCAGTTTTTCTATGATGCTCCATTCCGGTGTGCCCCTTACCAATGCCCTTAACCTTGTGGCGGATGCGGTCGATAACGCTTATGTGTCAGCTTCTGTTATTGAAATGCGCCAGCGCATCGAAAAGGGTGAGAATTTAACCCGGGTCAGCCGTGCCAGCGGACTCTTCACCCCGATGATCATGCAAATGATTAACGTGGGGGAAGAAACGGGGCGTGTAGATGAGCTGCTTGCCGAGGTTGCCGGTTTCTATGAGCGTGAAGTGGACTACGACCTGAAAAGCCTGACTGCGAAAATTGAACCGTTCCTGATTGTGATTGTAGCCGGCATGGTGCTGATTTTAGCTCTGGGTATTTTCTCCCCGATGTGGGACATGATGAGTGCGATAAAGGGGGGCCGGTGAGGAAAAGTAACGCCGCCGCAGTGAATGAACAGCGCAAGATGTTCCTTGGCATCATTTCAACCCTGGTGTTTGCTATTTTAATGGGCAGTTTTATCGTCTACTTCTACGAATCGGAGCCGAATTTGAAAGGCCAGATCCTGTTCCGCTTCGGCGATAAACTCGAAGACAGTGCTGTCAGCGCACACTGGCAGTGGCAGGCTGAGGGCCGTCCGGAGCGTATTTTGCTGGTGCACTATAATAGTGAAGGTAAAGAGACTGATCGCCGTCCGGTGGTGATGGGAGTAACGGGCTGGCCCGGCGTTAAACATACAGATGACGGCTGCCGGAAGCTGTGGCAGATGTTACTGAATCAGCCTATGGAAGTGGATGGTTTCAGAGTCCGCGGGGATTTTTACGAAGGTGATACAGATACAGAGTCGGGTGAGCCGGTTAATGCTTATTGCCGGTTCGGACTGAGCAGCGGTGACTATTTTGATTATGCAATTTATCGCGGAGATGTGACCTATGAAGATGAGTGATCCGGTACATCGCCAGCATGCAGAACAACGGGAGAACAGAAACATGGATATACAGCGTTATCGGGCAACACAGAGTCAGGCCGGCTTTACGCTGATTGAACTGACCATTGTTGTGGTATTGCTTGGTCTGCTGGCTGCAGTGGCCATTCCCCGGTTTCTGGACGTGACCGAAGATGCAGAAAATGCCACCGTTGAAGGTGTGGCAGGCGGCTTTGCCACCGGCGTCGGGCTGGTACGGGCGCAATGGGAACTTGAGGCCCGTCCGCAGGACAACGACAGCACGAATCAAACCTTTGTCACATTGGATGGCGTGCGTGTAGGGGTCGACAGTGACACCGGCTACCCTACCGGGCAACTGGCGAATGATGGCAGCTCGGAAGATACCAGTATGAGTAATGCAGATTGCCAGAGCATTTTCAGTCTTATCATGCAGAGTGCACCGACCATTACTGCTAACTGGCAAAATATTCCCACAGAACGATTTCGTTACTATACCGCTGTAAGCAGTGGTACGGGATCTGGCGGAAATGACCAGTGCTACTATTATTTAAGTCAAACCATCAAGAACTTAAATACTGCGCCAGTCGATAACACACAGGGAAATGGATTCATATACGACTCAAGGATAGGTCAGGTTATTGTGTTCACTAACAATAGCGATCAATCCATAACTAACTGAGCAAGATTTTGAGCCATAATATATATAGTTAATTTCCTATTTAGAGGTACTGAACATGCAACAACGTGGTTTTACACTTATCGAACTGGTCATTGTGATCGTGATTTTAGGTATTCTTGCCGTGACGGCAGCGCCCCGTTTCATTGATTTACAAGGCGATGCCCGTGCATCTACCCTGCAAGGTGCTAAAGCGGCACTGACCAGCGGTATGCAACTGGTTTATGCAAAATCTGCCATTGCCGGTGAACAGCGCACGGCCTATGCCGGTGATGCAACCACTCAGATAACTATCAACGGCAATACAGTAGATACGGATTTTGGCTATCCGGATGCCGAAGTGGCTTCCATCACTAACCTGAACTACTGGGTAGAATTCAGCGACGCTGACTGGACAATCACTGTGGGTTCTCCGGCAGCCGGCCAGTTTACAATTACGCCGGAAGGTACAGCATATAACGCGACAGAAGCTGATGCTTGTCAGATTATTTACACTGAGGCAGCGAATGCCAATACGGCACCTGTTATTGTCGTACAGGATCAGGGCTGCTAACCGGAAGTATCAATGAGAAAGCGCGTAGGGCATCTGTGTCCTGCAACCTTGAGAGTTCAGTCGGGCTTTACCCTTGTTGAACTTGTCATCATCATAGTTTTACTGGGTGTGTTATCGGTGGTAGCGATTTCACGCTTCGATGATGGCAAGGGGTACAACGAGTTCCTGCTGCAAAAGCGCCTGCTTAGCGCACTAAGGCATGTTCAGATGCAGGCCATGCAGGACACCCGTGACGGATATTGTCACCGGCTGAACTTCAATTATTCCCCGTCATCGCTCAATTTCGGCCCGCCAGTGGCCACTCTGGCATCTGCCAGTGCATCCGCGTCCTGTCAGAGCGGCATTGATTTCAGCGCAGCCAGCCACCTCCGTACGGATAACGGTGAAATAAGTGCCATGGAAGTTACTATGTCGGGTTACGATGGCAATGCTTCCGCGCCGGTCTATATCGGTTTTAACAATGTAGGTAAACCATTGACCCCCGGCGCTCTGTGCGCTTCAGGTTCCGGTTGCCGTATTTCATTTGCCGGCAAATCAACCGCCAGTGTGTGCGTAAACAGCCAGGGCTTCATCTATGAATGCTAACCGGGGGTTTACATTACTGGAAACGGTTATAGGGATGGTGATATTTGCCATTGTGCTGGCCACGTCTGTGCAGCTCATTGCTGAACAATCAAAGAAAAGCCTTGAACCCATCTGGCAAACCCGTGCAGCGGAACTCGGGCGGGCATTGTTATCGGAAATTAACAGTAAAAAATTTGATGTGCGTTCAAGTTCCAATCCCGACGACCCCCGGTGTAATGAGGGTAATCGCTGTTCTTATACCAGTGAATTCGGACCGGGTAGCGGTGAAGTCAGAGCAAACTGGGATGATGTGGATGATTATCACCTGCTAAGCCAATCCGGGGCCGGTATTACTGACAGCCGTGGCGTTGCACTTATCGCGCCTGACGGCTCACCACTTTATCAGGGGTTTTCGCTGTTTGTCCGGGTGCACTACGATGATAATACCGATGGCATAGACGATGACGATACCAATCAGGATGGCGTATACGATACCGGTACCTATACCGGGAATATAAAACGCATTGTCGTCTTTATTACCACACCGGGTGGCGATACGGTTGTGTTCTCTGCTTATAAGTGGAATATCTGATGGCGAAGTTCAGTGTACAGAAAGGCTTCACCCTGATTGAACTTGTTACAGTGATTGTAATTCTGGGTATTGTGGGGTTGGGAATAAGCAGCTTTATGGGGAATACCATTTTGCTGTTTGCCGGCAGTGTTGAGAGAGAGCAACTGATGAACGAGGGCCGCTTCGCCGTAACGCGGATGCAGCGGGAAATGGCCCGTGCTGTGCCAAACAGTTTTCGCATAGCCGGAAACAGTGGTGTGCACTGCGTTGAATTTACCCCGGTCGTCTGGCCTGCCAGCTATGCCACCGCACCTTTTGGTTCAACGTCCAACCGCACGATTAATATGTTCTGGCCACACGACCCGGATGGTAATTATCATATTGTCGCTAATGATCAGCACATCGTCATTTATCCCCTGCAACCTGCTGACGTGTACGATCAGTCTCGTAACAGAAAAGCGCGGGTAACGGGATGCTCAGATGACGGAGACGGGCATTGCCTCACCCGAGATGACAGTGATGATGTCATTCAGGTGCAGGTAGATCGCGCCTTTCAGCAGGCATCACCCCATCACTATGCCTATTTTGTTAACCGGACAATCAGCTACTGTGTGGCGAATGGCAACGTATATCGCAAAGAAGAAAATATGAATACTTCGCAATCTTTGTCGTTGTCTGGTGCCGTAATTGTGGCTGAGCATGTTACAAACCAGTTGTCAGGTAATCCGGCGTCTTCCTATGCCGCTAACGATCCGTTAATGGTATTTGCCGGCCCTGCCGGAAAAAGCAATTTCGTCAGGATAAACCTTCAGTTTAATGATAATGGTGAGCAGGTTAATCATTTTCAGGAGGTGCACGTTGCGTTCAAACCCTGAAACTACTTGCGCTTTACCCGCATCACAACGCGGCAGCATGCTGGTACTGGCGATGTTTGCTATCGTTGTGCTGTCACTCATTGGTATTTCAATGGCTTCAATGGTGCAGTCATCAGAGAAAACCATTGTGTATGAAGTGATGGGAGAGCGGGCTGAGCAGGCATCGCTGGTGGGGATCGAAATACTGGCGCACGCGATTAAACCGGTTAACGGCGGTCTGCATATTTGCGAGACGTCTTTCAATCTGGACAGTCTGGTGGTGAATACTCAAGGGTTTGAAGGCTGTACAATCGTGGTGCGGTGTACCACCCGTTCAATCCCTGTCAGCGGAAACCAGACAGAGTACCATTATGAAATTAAATCCACCGGCACCTGCGCTGCCGGTGATATGGTGGCGACGAAATCCAACACATACAACATGACTAAACCCTTCAACTATTAGTCTTGCCTGGTATGTTTATCTTTGCCTCCGGATTTTCCTGAACTTTTCCTGAACGGAATGCCGTCTTCTCAGTCTAACGACTGTTCAGAGTGGTGATTGTCACTCTTTTTGCACACTTTTACATGACGAAACAATTCCCCTGCTGGCTGATTTTTGAACTAAAATTCTGCTCAATCATTTAAGCTGACCAGCGAAGCGGTATTTTGTGCGCCTTAGGGGGCTATTTGCTTGCCCAAAGTAGTACCCGTTGTTAAAGTGTGCGGATATATATCTTCATTTCGCAGTCACGCCGCAAGCCATGCCCGAAGAAAGGTATGCAGGCGCAATAACAGGAACTGGCATTTCATGTTTAAAAAGCTTCGAGGCATGTTTTCCAACGATTTGTCCATCGACCTCGGAACGGCTAACACGCTCATCTATGTAAAAGATCAGGGCATCGTACTTAACGAACCATCAGTGGTAGCAATCCGTCAGGAACGGGCATCAGGACCAAAAAGTGTCGCAGCTGTGGGTTCTGAAGCTAAGCGTATGCTTGGCCGTACGCCGGGTAATATCCGTGCTATCCGTCCAATGAAAGACGGCGTTATCGCTGACTTCTACGTGACTGAAAAAATGCTGCAGCATTTTATTAAACAGGTTCACGATAATAATTTCCTGCGTCCCAGCCCGCGAGTGCTGGTATGCGTACCTTGTGGTTCTACTCAGGTAGAACGCCGTGCCATTAAAGAATCTGCACTGGGTGCAGGTGCCCGCGAAGTGTATCTGATTGACGAGCCGATGGCGGCTGCTATTGGTGCGGGTTTACCGGTATCAGAAGCTACCGGTTCCATGGTGGTGGATATCGGTGGTGGTACCACAGAAGTCGCAATTATTTCACTGAACGGTGTGGTGTATTCCTCTTCTGTTCGCATTGGTGGTGATAAGTTTGACGAAGCTATCATTAACTATGTGCGTCGTAACTTCGGTTCACTCATCGGTGAAGCTACTGCAGAGCGTATTAAGCACGAAATCGGTGCTGCTTACCCGGGTGATGAAGTACGTGAAATTGAAGTGCGCGGCCGTAATCTGGCTGAAGGTGTGCCTCGTGGCTTCGTACTGAATTCCAATGAAATTTTAGAAGCCTTACAGGAACCGTTAACCGGTATCGTGTCTGCGGTCATGGTTGCCCTCGAGCAGTCTCCGCCGGAACTGGCTTCAGACATTTCTGAACGCGGAATGGTACTTACCGGTGGTGGTGCGTTACTGAAAGATCTGGACCGCTTACTGATGGAAGAAACCGGAATTCCGGTAGTGGTGGCAGATGATCCGCTTACCTGTGTAGCCCGCGGTGGCGGTAAAGCGTTCGACATGATTGATATACATGGCGGCGACCTGTTCAGCTACGAATAATCAAACCAGAAAGGCTACCGCAAGGTAGCCTTACTGCGTATCACGGGTAATATGGATACGATTTTCACACGCGGACCTTCACTGATTAGCCGCCTCATTCTTGCGCTGGTAATGTCGGTGGCGCTGATAATCGCAGATTCGAAATTTGATGCGTTTCAGTCTTCGCGCGTGTACATGAACTCACTGATGAGTCCATTGCAATATCTTGCGAACCTCCCCAGCGTACTGCTCAGCGCCAGCGCGCAACGTCTCACTTCCCATGAAGACCTCGTTGAAGAAAACCAGCGGTTGACCAATCAGGTTTTGTTGATGAGCGAACGCTTACAACGATTTGATGTTTTACAGTCAGAAAACGATCAACTCCGTGCCTTACTGGATACGCCGGCAAAACCGGACGTGCGTAAAAAGGTGGCAGAGCTGATGGCCGTTGAAAACAGTCCTTTCAGCCAGCAAATTGTGATTAATAAAGGAGCTCTGGACGATGTTTTCCTGTCGCAATCGGTGCTGGATGACCGTGGCGTAGTGGGCCAGGTGATGGAAGTGGGTACGACGAACAGCCGGGTGGTGCTGATCACTGATGTGACTCATGCTGTGCCGGTACGCTCAGTACGCAATAATATCCGCTTTATTGCCAGCGGCACCGGCTCTCTCGATGAGCTGCTGCTGGAGCATGTCCCCCATAGTGTGGACGTGGAAGTCGGGGATATTCTGGTGACATCAGGTTTAGGACAGGTCTTTCCGGAGGGTTATCCGGTGGCACAGGTCAGCCGGGTGACCCGTGACGAAAGCCGCCCGTTTGCCATTGTCGCCGCTACGCCTCTTGCACGGCTCGACAGGCTGAAGTATTTACTGTTGTTGTGGCCGGAACGTCATGACGGGGAAGCGGAATTTGATGGTGTCAGTACCGCCGGTGATGAAAGTCCGGAGGTTGAGAATGATTAAGACCCGCCACTCTGCCATTATTGCCACTTTACTCATTGCACTGGTTTTACAAATTGTGCCTCTGCCTATCCAGGTCGATATTTACCGGCCGGACTGGGTGCTCATTGTGCTGGCTTACTGGACCATGGCATTGCCTCACCGCGTGAATGTAGGTGTGGCCTTCATGGCAGGAATTGCCATGGATATTCTGCTGGGGACCTCGCTGGGGATTCACAGTTTTTCCCTGAGTTTATCAGTATTTACACTGGCGGCTAATTATCAGCGTTTACGCAACTACTCGGTGTGGCAACAGGCTATTATCATTGGCCTTATCAGTGCGCTCTATCACACCGTTTTATTCTGGCTTCAGCACCTTCTCACCGGCATTCCTTTTCAGCTCAGCTATTTATGGCCAGTCCTCAGTACGATGATTTTATGGCCATGGATATTCTGGCTGCTCCGTAAAGCACGCAGACAACTTAACATTAATTAGGAGGCGTTATGTCAGCGCAACTTATTCTGGCATCAGCTTCTCCCCGCCGCACTGCATTACTTGACCAGATGGGGTTTGCCCATCGCCAGTTTCCCGTCGATATCGATGAGTCTCCCCTCGACGGAGAATCTCCCGAAACCATGGTGACGCGGTTGGCGGCTGAGAAGGCAAGGGTTGCCAGTGAGCGCCTGAACGCAGATGCGGATTCGTCTTATGTGGTGCTGGCTTCAGATACGCTCATTGCTTTTCAGGGCCGGCCGTTAGGTAAGCCGGCAGACCGTGATGATTGTTTTGCTACACTCAGAGCTTTGTCTGACAAGGAACACGAAGTGCTGACTGCCGTGAGTATTTATTGCGGTGGTAAATCAAAAACACTGTGCGTATGCACAAAGGTACTTTTCGCCCCTGTCACCGACGACGATATTGCCGCATACTGGGAGACAGGAGAACCTGCAGATAAAGCCGGAAGTTATGCCATTCAGGGCATTGGCGGTCAGTTTGTCAGATCGGTATCCGGCAGTGTGAGTTCAGTGATTGGTCTGCCATTGTACGAGACCCGTTGTTTGTTGAAAGAATTTGGAATTTCATCGTGAGTGCAGAACTGCTAATCAACGTAACGCCCTCTGAATCCAGGGTCGCATTAATCGAAAACGGTATCCTTCAGGAAGTGCACGTAGAGCGGCACACCAAGAAAGGGCTGGTGGGGAATATTTACCGCGGGAAAGTGAGCCGTGTGCTACCTGGCATGCAGGCAGCGTTTGTGGATATCGGTCTGGATAAAGCCGCTTTTTTGCATGCATCAGACATCGTTGTCCACAATGAAATTGTTGATGAGGTATCCAGCAGTCAGCTGCAAAAGCGGGATATCCGCGAGCTGGTGCGTGACGGTCAGGACATTATTGTGCAGGTGGTGAAAGATCCCATCGGTACGAAAGGCGCGCGGCTGACTACCGACATCACAATCCCGTCACGCTATCTGGTCTTCATGCCCAGCGTCACCCATGTTGGCGTGAGCCAGCGCATTGAAGACGAAGCTGAGCGTGAGCGACTGAAGAACCTCGTGCAAGAATACTGTGACGATGAAGGCGGCTTTATCTTGCGAACCGCCGCAGAGGGTGTGTCACAGCAGGAACTCTCTTCCGACGCGGCTTTTCTGCGCCGGTTGTGGAATAAAATCAAACAACGGATGGGCCGCAAGAAGCAGCACATCATGTATGAGGATTTACCCCTGGCCCGCCGGGTGCTGCGGGACTTTGTTGGCACTGAGCTGGACCGTATCCGTATTGACTCCAATTTATCTTTCAGGGAATTAGGGGAATTTACCGCCGAATATGTTCCCGAACTGCAAAGCAAACTGGAGTACTACCGTGGCGACCGGCCCATTTTTGACCTGTATGATGTTGAAAATGAAATACAGCGGGCGTTAGATCGCAGGGTCGATCTTAAATCCGGCGGTTATCTCATTATCGATCAGACAGAAGCAATGACCACCATCGATATTAATACCGGTGCGTTTGTCGGTCACCGCAATCTGGAAGAGACCATCTTCAATACTAACATTGAAGCCACGCTGGCTATCGCAAGGCAACTCAGGCTGCGCAATCTGGGTGGTATGATCCTCATCGACTTTATTGATATGTCGGAACCGGATCATAAACGGCGTGTCTTAAATAGTCTGGAAGCGGCAACGGTGAAAGACCGGGCGAAGATTAATATTCACGGGTTTACCTCGCTGGGCCTGATTGAAATGACCCGTAAGCGCACCCGCGAAAGTCTTGAGCATACCCTGTGCGGACTGTGCCCGGTATGTAAAGGCCGGGGCTCAGTAAAAACTATCGAGACGATTTGCTTTGAAATTATGCGTGAAGTGGTGCGTGTTAACCGTGCCTATGACGCAGAATTATTTGTTATTTATGCTTCGCCAAATGTGGCCGATGCGCTGCTGGGTGAAGAATCCCATGTTCTGGCTGAGCTGGAAGTGTTTGTGTCTAAGCAGATTAAAGTGCAGACAGAGCCGCTTTACAACCAGGATAAATACGACGTAGTCATGATGTAAGGCGGTGCCCGTTAAGTGAGTAAAGCAGGTAAGGTAGCCATCTGGCTGGTAAAAAAGCTGTGGATGCTGCTGGCAGTCTTTTTAGTGTTGTTTGCTGTCATGCTGAGCGTTATGCGCTACGCATTGCCTCATATCGACCATAAAAAATACCTGCTCGAAGACTATGTCAGTGAAAAATACGGTGTCGAACTAAAAATCGGCAGCGTTCAGGCTGACTGGGAAAAATCAGGCCCCAGCATCGTATTGAATGATGTGGTGCTCGCCAACGGCGACTCTTCTCCGGTGGCGCTGGGCATTAAACAAGTCCACATGGAAATCGACTTCTGGGAAAGCCTGCGCTTACGGATGTTGTCTTCCAATGCCTTTACTCTGGACGCACTGACACTCGAAATCGATGCCGACCGTCTTGACGGTGCCGGCGAGAGTGATTTTCCTGTCGTCGATGCCCTCAAAAGCCTTTTCCTTGAGCAATTACAGCGCTTCTCACTTACTGACGGTGAGGTTGCGATTACCCGCAATAATGAGCGGGAAGTACTGCAACTGGAATCACTGAGCTGGATCAACAAAGACCGGCGTCACCAGGGCACCGGCGCTGTGCGGGTACAAGAACTGGCAAATAACTCGGCTTCTTTTATTCTCGATCTCACCGGTACCCCTGATTCACTGGATGGCGTGATGTATGCCCGTGCAGAAGATTTGGATATTTCTCCCTGGGTTAGCGGCTTGCTGGCAACACGTCGTCCGTTGCGTGAAAGCCGGGCGAATTTTGAAGTCTGGGCGGAAGTAAAAGAAAGTCACTTCAGTGCGTTTTATACCGAATTCCACGAAAGTAAGCTGGCGTGGGGTGGCGACGATGCGCTGGTGTTTAACTCGGGGATCCGCGGCGGCAGCATTCAGGCGCAACCGGTTAAAGACAAATGGCATTTCCGTGTTGATCAGCTCATTTTTGATGCCAACGATCAGAGCCTGGTCACAGATCTGGTAGGGACCGTATCGGATAATGAATTACTGGTGAATACGGTGAAGCCGGCACCGGTGAACCCTTTTCTGGTGTTATTACCCCTGTTCACAGACGATACCGCCGATGACAATATCCGCGATATCAACCCGGGTGGGCAATTGGCTACACTACAGGTAAAACTGCAGCCGAAAGGGTTCGACCTGGCAGCAAAACTCATTGACGTGAGTTGGGATCAGGATGGCTATGTACCCGGGCTTTCTCACCTCGACATGGATATTTTCTGGCATAAGAAACAAGGTGTGGTGTTGTTATCTGCAGATGACAGCACCCTGGACATCGATAATTTGCTACCGGAATCAGTGAAGGTAAGCAAGCTGAGAGGGAAAGTGTTTGTTTACCGGCAGTCCCTTGATGACGGCAATCACTGGGTTGTCCAGAGCCACAAACTGGATGTGCAGTCGGATAAACTATCGTTTCAACCGGCATTCCGCTTTGATACCACATCACGGGAGTTGTCGGTAAGTGCTGACATCGCGTCCCGTCCGGTAAAAGATATACAGCACCTGTTGCCCGGTCCGGTAATTGGCAAGAACACAACGGCTTTTCTCAACCGCGCTTTCGTCGGGCCGGGGCAAATAGAAGGGGCCACTATACTCTGGCAGGGTAAGCCGGCAGAGTTTCCTTTCAGCGGCAATGAAGGGGTTTTTCAGGCAAAAGTACAGGTAAACGGCAGCACCTTCCGCTTCTCTGATGACTGGCTGCCACTGGAAGGGCTGGACCTTACTTTATTGTTCGAGAACGACAGCCTGACTATGCACAGTCCGGGCGGCACACTTGGTGGTGTTGCTGTAAGTGATATGACTGCTGTGATCCCTGCCTTACGGGGCGACTCAAAAGTGATTATCGATGCCACAGGTAAAGCAACAGGGGCGGATGTCACTTCACTTATGCTGCAGAGCAGTTTATCCGGTTCGCTGGGACGATTACTGGAAAAAGATGTGCAGATAAAGGGAGACCTGTCTGCCGGCTTACATCTTGAAATTCCTTTCGACAGTAACCAGGTTATTGCCCGGGGAGAAGTGACCCTGCCCGGGAACGATGTTCACGTGAGCAGCGTAAAAATGGATTTTGCCGGCGCTACCGGTAAAGTCAGCTTTGAAAACGAAAAGGTGCAGTTCACTGATTTAGAGGCATCATTGCTCGGGCAGCCGGTGAGGTTATCTTTTGACGGCAAGCAGGAAGATGAAGATTATCTGGTGGACCTGTCGCTGGATGGTACCTGGAATATTAATCCTCTGCTGGCTGAGTTCAACCCGGACTTCGACACTTATTTATCCGGTGATGCCCACTGGCAGGCCGTTGTGGCACTGCGTATTCCGCCGGAAGGATTCAGCTACCGTGCGAATATCACTACGCCATTAACCGGCCTTAGTTCAAAGTTACCAGCTCCTTTTGCTAAAACCGCAGACAGTGATTTACTGTTCAATGTGATCAGTGAAGGGAATGAGCAAGCCTCAACGGTGAAAGCCAGCTTGGGGGATGATGTGCGCTTTGAAGGTGTACTGCCTCATCAGGAAATGCAGTTTTCCCGCGCCCACCTGGCTTTGGGTGACAGCGACTTTGTAGGCATGGGCATAGGTTTCAGTATTTCTGCCGCCATGGATGTCGTGAATGTGACGGACTGGTACAAAACCATCGAGTTACTGGTAAGCGGCATGGGCAGTGGCGGCGAATCCGGTACGCAGAAAAACGCGTTATTTTCTGTGCCGGAACGTATTTTTGTTAATGCCGGTAACCTGGTAATTGCCGGTCAGAATCTGCACAACGCTAAAATTACCACCAAGCAGCAAAACAATAACTGGATGCTGGATATTAACGCCACGGAAGCCAGAGCGACGGTGAATTTGTATGATGACTGGCTGTCGCGGGGCGTTGCCGTTGAAGCTGACTATATCCGTTTTGAAAGTTGGGAATCAGAAGATGAAGGCGTGGCCCATAACTGGGATGCGAATACGTTACCGCCGGTCTACTTCCATTGTAAACAATGCATATTCCTCGACAAAGATTTAGGCGAGGTAACACTGGATGTGGCGAAAGCGACGTCTGGTCTGGATATCCGGCAACTCAGTGCAGTGAGTAAGCATGGCAAGTTTTCGGCAAAAGGAAAATGGGTCTTTGACGGCGACGACAACAACACATTGCTGGGTGGTTCGCTGGAAAGTGATGATGTGGGCTTGATGCTGAAAAACTGGGGCGTCGACAGCGGCATTAAAGACTCAGGCGCCAGAATGAACTTTGATTTAAGCTGGGCAAAATCCCCCATGGATTTTAGTGCGGAGAGCCTGACAGGCGATGTAGAGTGGTCTCTGTCGGACGGTTACCTCAGCGAAGTCAGTGATAAAGGCTCCCGTATTTTTACCCTATTCAGCCTGAATTCACTGGTGCGTAAACTGAGCCTGGATTTCCGTGATGTGTTCGCGAAGGGCTTCTTTTATGATGATATGAGCGGTACCTTGTCCATCGCTGACGGCAAGGCGTATACCGGCGATACCGTAATTGATGGCGGTGCCGGTGAGATCAACATCAAAGGTTATACGGATCTGGTGGAAAACCAGCTGAATTACAACGTGGTGTTTTCGCCTAACGTCACCGGCAACCTGCCTATCCTGGTGTACTTCCTTGCCACACCGCCAACCGCACTGGCTGCACTGGCACTGGACCAGGTGTTAACATCAGCGAAAGTCATATCAAATGTGAACTACCATGTTACCGGCAGCTTAAGTGAACCGGTATTTGAAGAGGTGGGCAGGGACAGCAAAGAAGTTGCACTGCCGGCGAAAACCCGGCCGGCAACATCACCGGATGATCCCATCACAGACCAGGACATGGAGCGCATCAAACTGGAGGTAAACAATGGTTAATGTAGTCGCAATACAGATGACATCCGGACCGGATGTCGAAGCGAACTTACAGTTTGTTGAATCTCAGCTTGCGTTACTGCCAGACCCGGACGAAGTGACCAGTCTGGTTGTACTGCCTGAGTGTTTCGCCTGTTTCGGCACCCGTGACGGTACATTACTGACTATCGCAGAAGCGAAAGGTGAAGGCACAATTCAACAGGCACTCAGTGCTATGGCGGCAAAATACCGGTGCTATCTGGCTGGTGGCACTATTCCGCTCAAAACCTCTGAGGAAAGCCTGTTTACAGCTTCCTGCCTGTTTTATTCGCCGGATGGCGAACTGATAACCGAATACCAGAAGATTCACCTTTTCGATGTGGCGGTAAATGACCGCACCGGTACCTATCTGGAATCTAAATACACGAAACCCGGCGGCCGGGTGGTGGTGGCAGATACTGAGGTCGGGCGTATTGGCCTGGCAGTATGCTATGATGTGCGCTTTCCCGGCTTATTTACGGCAATGGGAGACATCGATATTCTGGTGTTGCCTGCTGCTTTTACGCAGCGTACCGGCGAAGCTCACTGGGAAGTGCTTTTGCGTAGCCGGGCAATTGAAAAACAGTGTTTTGTGGCTGGCGCAAATCAAACCGGCATTCATGCCAACCAGCGCGAAACCTACGGTCACAGTATGGTGATTTCTCCCTGGGGTGATGTTCTGGACTGCGAGCCTGAACAGACCGGGCTGGTAAGTGCTAAAATAGACATTAACGATCGGGTGAAGTTGAAGGCGAATATGCCTGTCAGCCAACATAACCGGTTCAGGAGCCAACTTGTTTAATAACGTAAAAACGCATCTGCTTACAGATTCAGGCCTTGATTTGTCATCGCTGGAAAAAGCGCTGGGTGAAATTTATCACCATGACAATGACTATGCTGACCTGTATTTTCAGTCCAGCCAGCATGAAAGCTGGGTGCTGGAAGACGGCATCATCAAAGACGGCAGTTACAACATCGAGCGTGGTGTGGGTGTGCGTGCAGTCAGTGGTGAAAAAACAGGTTTTGCATATTCTGACGACATCAATGAAACGGCTCTGCTGGACGCCTGCCGCGCAGCGCGTACGATTGCACCTTCCGGTGGTAAACATCATGTTCAGTCACTGGAAACCGGCAGCTATATCAGCCGTTACAAAGACAACAATCCGTTGCTTGCCATGCAGGACGCTGAAAAAATTGCGCTGTTAAAATCGGTGGACGCTTACATCCGTCAAAAAGAGCCCGGTATTAATCAGGTGGTAGTGAGCTTAAGCGGCGTGTATGAAGAAGTACTGGTGGCTGCGACTGATGGCACCCTGGCGGCAGATATTCGTCCCCTGGTGCGTCTGAACTGCTCGGTACTGATGGAAAAAGGCGACCGCAGGGAGCGTGGCAGTGCCGGCGCCGGTGGACGCCACTCATATGACTTCTTCACCACAGATAAAGACGGCCGGCCTTATTACGAGACTCTGGCCGATGAAGCACTGCACATGGCGCGGGTGAATATGGAGGCGATCGCCAGCCCTGCCGGGACCATGCCGGTGGTGTTAGGTAACGGCTGGCCGGGTGTGCTGCTTCATGAAGCGGTAGGCCATGGTCTGGAAGGTGACTTCAACCGTAAAGGTGCATCTACTTTCAGCGGCCGTATAGGCGAGCGTGTAGCTGCTAAAGGGGTCACAGTGGTAGATGACGGCACAATGGCTGACCGCCGTGGCTCTCTGTCTGTAGATGATGAGGGCACGCCGTCAGCACATAATGTACTGATTGAAGACGGCATCCTGAAAGGTTACATGCAGGATAAAATGAATGCCCGTCTGATGGGTGTGAGCCCAACCGGAAACGGACGCCGTGAGTCCTTCGCGCACCTGCCCATGCCACGTATGACCAATACGTACATGATGGCCGGTGAGCACGATCCGCAGGAGATTATCGCGTCAATCGACAAAGGTATTTACGCACCGAACTTCGCCGGTGGTCAGGTAGATATTACATCCGGTAAGTTTGTGTTTTCCAGCGCAGAGGCTTATCTGATCGAGAACGGAAAAATTACTGCGCCGGTAAAAGGCGCTACCCTTATTGGCAATGGCCCGGAAGTCATGCAGAAAATTTCCATGATCGGCAATGATGTGGCGCTGGATCGCGGTGTCGGTGTGTGCGGTAAAGACGGCCAGTCCGTGCCGGTTGGCGTTGGTCAGCCAACGCTGAAGGTGGATGAACTCACCGTAGGTGGTACTGCATAACCTCAGAATCCACATTGATGCGGGTAAAGCCGTGAGCTTTGCCCGTTTTCCTCTTTTCCCCAACTCTTCCATGTTAGCTGACTAACTGTTCTGATATACGGCCTCTCTGCAATAGCCTGCATTTCATACGAGCAAGATTTTAAGTAACGGATTGACTACAGTGATAACTAGTACTTTTTTACTGTTTGTATTCTTTACATTAATTTTCACTTAATTCATTAAGCTCAGTAATTTCATAGGGTTATGAAATGGTATTTATTTTGCTAAAACTGAATTGATTTTCGAATTGCTGACGATTCAGTGTGTTATGGAACAACTTAAGGCCAGATTATGGACTCTTCAAAATTCATCAAAACAAGCGTACTTGCTTTAGCAGTTAGCACTGCACTCTTATCTTCTGCGGCTAATGCAATTGCAATCTCTGTAGAAAACGATGCATCTGTACTTACAGACGCGCTTATCATTCCAAATTCAGGTTTGACAGTAACCAGCTCCAGCTTAACCGGCGTATCTGGTCAGTCAGGTACATTTACCAACTCAGATGGGACATACGGACTGGCCGGTGAGGGTGGCCTGGTGTTCAGTACCGGTAACGTAGCTGATTATGAATCCGGTCCGAATACCAGAAATAACTTTTCCACCGGATGGGGAACGAGTGCCAGCAGCGCACAAAACGCGATTTTAAGTGAAATCACAGGGCAGTCGGTGCATCGTGATCCTGTAGAATTGAATATCACGTTCGATGTAGACAGTAATGTTGATACCATTTCCTTTGTTGCTGCTTTTGGTTCTGAAGAATATCCTGAGTATGTGAGCTCATCATTCGTTGACGGTTTTGCATTGTTACTGAACGATGAAAACGTAGCCGGTGCACAGCTTTCCGGCGCGGTTGCCGGTGACCCGCTCTATCCTATCACTATCAACCACCCTGATTTTGCGAACATCAGCGGTACTGAGCTGGATGGTATGCTGGCGCCAAATGGTATCCCTTTACTTCGCTTCGATATCCCGGTAACACCGGGGAGTACTGGAAATACCTTTACGATGCTGCTGGCAGATGCCAGTGACAGTGCTTACGATACAACAATTTACCTGAGTAGCTTCGGTAATTTTGAAAGTGAAAGTGGCAGCTCTGAATTCACTCCGTTAATGCCTGATCCCAGCAACCCTACAGACGCTAATGGCGGATTTGTTTTTGTGCTGCCAGAAGTTGAAGCGAACGAAACAATCTGGATCGATCCTGATGTATCAACCGGCTACACCTACACGGCAACAGGCGGCGGTTTGTTTGCCAGTGTAACTGCACCTACCTTACTCAGCGTTAATGATGGTGACGGTTACGAAGTCGTGTTCATCAATGAGTTCGGCCTTGAAGAAACGGTGGCATTGCTTGCCGGACAAACATTCACATTCGACTTTCCGGTAAGCAGCTTCACAATTCAGGGAATCGATGAAAACCTGATGCTGGACCCCACAGATCCTACTGCATTCGTAACGGGTGTTTCCTTCAGTGCCGGAGGGAGTTACGGTGTGGTTCAAACCCCTGTTACAACCACTGTCGGCGGTGGTATAAACGTACCAGAACCAGCGACTCTGGCCATGCTGGCGATGAGCCTGTTCGGTTTCCGCCAGTTCAGAAGAAAGTAATCTGAAAATCTGATATTGTTTTAAAGTTCACGGGCGGTTTTACCGCCCGTTTAATTTTCAGTAAACGGAATTATCATGGGAATTCGATTTGTACCCGCCATCTTGCCGGCAGTTTTATTGTCTTTCGGTGTATCAGCAGCCGATGGTGAAGGAAAATTTGCTGCCAAAGGCGCAGGCAGAAAATCATGCGAAGCTTTTAATCAGGCATATCAGGCAAAGAATAACGAATACTATCTTTACGGTGGTTGGATTGAAGGATACGTGTCGGCTTTCAACAGTTTCCAGAAAGAAACTTACGATATTACGCCCTGGCAAACTACCGAGCTGATGATGTTTTTTATTTCAAAACATTGTGAAAAACAGCCGGAAACCCGCATATTGACCGCTGTGAATACGATGCTAAGTTCATTCGCCGCAACACGATTAACCAAAGAGTCAGACTTAGTTGAAGTTAACCTGAAGAACAGCAAGAGTTATTTCTACGCTGAAACACTGTTAGCAGTGCGGGAGGCTTTGCACGGTCAGGGGTATGATGTGGATGTGGGCGAAACAAATTTTGATGAAAAACTGGTTAAGGCTATTTTGTCATATCAGAAAAGCAAGGGGCTAACCCAATCCGGTTTTCCTGATCAGCAAACGCTGGTGAATCTGTTGCTGATCCCGTCTCACAACACTTCCGCTCAATAAATTGAGTGCTGTTACAGGCCCTAAACGGTGCCGTAACAGCATGACTGTTACCCTTCGTGAATCACTTCTTTTAAGTACTGAAATAACTCGCGGAATGCTTTTGGCGGTGCGTTGTTCTCCCGCTCTTTCCTGATTTGACGGTGGAACTGCCGCAGTTTCTGGCGATCCAGGGCTGGATGCTCTTCCATCAGGCGTTGTATGGCGTCATCACCCTCATTAATTACCGCTTCTCTGGCTTTTTCCAGCGCGTGAAACGCCGCATTGCTGGCCTGGTGAGCGTGCGTCAATTTTGCCAGCGCGGCTTCAATATCGCTGGTATCCCGGCTGCGCATTAATTTACCGATAAACTGGAGCTGACGTCTGAAACCATCTTTTTTGCGGTTAATATTCCGCGCCAGCATCACTGCGTCTTCCAGCTCTTCGTCCATAGGAATGGTGGCAAGGTGGGCCGGCGTTAAGTTAACCAGGTCTTCTCCGAGCTTCTGACGTTCAGCAGACAGACGCTTCAGTTCGGATTTACTGATTAATTCACTCTCATCATCCTGATCAATTTCATTAAATAAGTTTTCTTCATCAGAATGGTGGTTGTTATCGCTCATTTGGCACTCATAAATGTTACACTGCAGTATTCGGTTATTGTGACATACAGACGGAAATAGCGAAACTCACTATGCAAATTGAAAAGCAAATTGCGGAAATTCAGAATGTCGTAGACGACGTTCTTAAAATGGCGCTGAAAAAAGGCGCGACGCAGGCCGAGGCCAGTATGTCGAAAGTGCAGGGGATTGCAGTGTCATCCCGCATGTGCGATGTAGAAAATGTGGAATTTAATAACGACGGTGGTCTGGGGATCAGCGTTTATGTCGGTAAGCATAAGGGCAGTGCGTCTACAGCGGATCTGAGTAAGGAAGCGCTGGCACTGACGGTAGAAAAAGCGGTGGATATCGCCCGTTATACCAGTGAAGACCCGTGCACCGGCCTGGCAGACAAAGAACTGATTGCCACAGAATTTCCTGATTTAGAATTGTATCACCCCATTGAGCTGGACCCGCAAAAAGGCATTGAGATTGCCATTGAAGCTGAGCGGGCCGCCATGGCATACGATAAACGCATTACCAACTCAGACGGTGCATCTTATAACGCAAACCTGGGGATGCGGGTGTATGGTAACACCCATGGTATCAACGCCGGCTATCCGAGCAGTCGTTACAGCGTGAGCTGCATGATGATTGGCTCTGAAAATGGTGATATGCAGCGGGATTATGCCTATACGGTGAACCGTCAGGCGCATTTGCTTAAACCTGCTGCAGAAGTGGGCCGTGAAGCCGCCGAGGCAACAGTCGCCCGTCTGGGAGCCCGCAAGATTGCCACAGGCAAAGTACCGGTTATGTTGCATAAGGACGTTGCCAGTTCATTGTTCGGCCATTATGTCAGTGCTATCAGCGGTGGTAGCCTGTACCGCCGTTCTTCCTTCCTGCTGGATAAGCTGGGCGAACAGGTTTTCCCTCAATGGCTGAACATTGAAGAGAAGCCTCATTTGAAATCAGGGCTGGCCAGTTCCAGCTTTGATGCTGAAGGGGTGGCAACACACGATATGACGATTGTAGAGAACGGTTGTTTATCTCACTATCTCTACACGACCTATTCAGCACGCAAACTGGGTGTTATTTCAAACGGTCACGCTGGCGGTATCCACAACTGGATTGTGGGAGACACCGGGCAGTCAGATGCTGAGATGTTTAAAGAAATGGGCACCGGTCTGCTGGTTACAGAGTTAATGGGGCAGGGCGTAAACACCGTAACAGGCGATTATTCCCGTGGTGCTGCCGGCTTCTGGGTTGAAAACGGTGTAATCCAGTATCCGGTTCACGAAGTGACCATTGCCGGTAATCTGAAAGATATGTTTATGAACATTGCTGCCATCGGCGCTGAACGCGAGCTTCGCGGCGGTGTTCAAACCGGTTCAGTGTTGATTGGTGAAATGCGTATAGCCGGCAGCTGATGCCGGCTTCAATCAAATAGCCGTATCAGAAACATCAGACACAAAAAATGCAGCCAGAGGCTGCATTTTTTTCATCTGTGGAATGTGAAAGCTAATGTCCGGCGGGCTATCAGCTGTCTACAGAACCGCAGAAACGGTAACCTTCACCGTGGATGGTTACAATCAATTCTTCATCGCTCGGCTCGGATTCGAAGTGCTTACGGATCCGGCGGATGGTTACGTCAACAGTACGGTCATTCGGGCGCAGTTCACGGCCTGTCATTTCCATAATTAACTGTTCGCGGGTAAGGATTTTACCAGGGTTGCTCAGGAACAGGTGCAGTGCACGGAATTCAGAGCGTGGCAGACGGAATTCCGTGCTGCTTGGTGAAATCAGTGAGCGGCTGTCGCCATCCAGAATCCAGCCGTTGAAGCTGACACGGCTTGGTAAATCGTCGTCTTCAGCAGAACTGGTAGTACGTGCAAGCAGGTTGCGGGCACGGATAGTCAGTTCACGTGGATTGAAAGGTTTAGTCAGATAATCATCTGCACCGATTTCCAGACCCAGAATGCGGTCTACATCGTTGTCACGGCCAGTCAGGAAAATCAGACCTACATTCTTACGGTCGCGTACTTCACGCGCCAGAATCAGACCATTTTTGCCCGGCAGGTTAATATCCATGATAACCAGGTTAATAGAGTGATTTTCGAAGAAATCATGCATCTGATCGCCATTCTCGGCCTCAAACACATTGTAGCCTTCAGCTTCGAATAAGCTCTTTAGTGTGGTACGCGTTACCACTTCGTCTTCAACAATTAATATATTTGGCGTCTGCATGGTGTTTTACACTCTTCTACAATCGATTAAGCTAGCTTCTGACAATTCTAATATCCGGGTGACTATTTTAAAAGCGTTTATCGGATAACTTGTCAACGGTATAAGGATTTGTACAAAATTTACAAGGGCTTATTCACCTTTTAACGGTAAATTTCCGGTTTCAGAGCTTTCGACAGGGAAAATGATAATAAATTCCACGCCGTTTCCTTCTTCACTGGTAATTGAGATGGTGCCGTTCAGTGCCTGTGTTACCAGGTTGTAGACCAGATGCATACCCAGTCCGGAGCCACCTTGCCCCCGCTTAGTTGTAACAAACGGGTCAAAGATACGTTTGCGGATATCATTCGATATGCCTTTTCCGTTATCTTTGTAAATTAATTTCATTTTTGTTGGTGTCATCATCTCCGCAATGATGTCTATTTCACCGTGTTCTATATGCTCAAAGCCGTGTATGACAGAATTCATGATCAGATTTATTATTATCTGATTGATAGGGCCGGCTTTGGTCTCCACTGATAACGTCGGATCGCAGTCTACGCGAATATCATGATGGAGCTTTTTTAATCTGGGACGTAAGGATAACAGTATCTCATTAACCAGCTGTGCAAAGCAAAATCTGCGGTTACTTTCTGAAGACTGGTCTACCGCAACCTGTTTAAAGCTGGAAATCAGCTCTGCTGCACGGTTAAGGTTCCGGTAGATGATATTCAGGTTTTCCTGACTCTCATTTAAGAACCTCGCCATTGTACTGGCTTTTAGTGTTTTACTCTCGAATTCTTTTTGAATGATGTGCAATCTGTCCAGCATCATAGTGGAAGCCGTGACTCCAAGACCGATTGGCGTGTTAACTTCGTGGGCAACACCGGCAACCATATCTCCAAGTGACGCCATTTTTTCGTTCTGAACGATTTGTCGTTGAAACTGGTGTAACTTCTCCAGTGTCTGGATTAACTCCTGGTTGGCATCTTTCAGCGCGTTCGTGCGCTGACTCACCATATCTTCCAGGCTGGCATTCAGTTTACGGTGCTGCTCTTCCGCCATTTTCTGTTTCTGCATGTATTCCTGAATGCGGCTCAGCATTACGTTAATCGATTCAGATAAATACGCCAGCTCTCTGATATTGCCGGGTTCAGCACGGGCGGAGTAATCCCTTTGCCGGGACGTTTTACTGAGAAAATCTCCCAGACGCTGGATGGGCGCAGTAATGAGCTTTTGCATTTTGAGAGAAACAATAAAGCAGATCACCAGCATCAGAATAATGACGGTGACAGACGTCAAAATGGACTGCTGGATTTTTTCATTCAGACGATGTGTGGACACCTGAATATAGATGTACCCCGCCGTTGAGGCATCTTCATTCTCGATGGCACGTGCAATTTCAACGATTTCGTTTGAGTAAACCGGACGAAAATAATTACTGACAGAGGACTCTTTCGAACTGGTACGGGTTTCGCCTTCTTTGGTGTAGTTTGCCACCATTCTGAGCTGACCGGATATATCCTGCTGGTAAATATGCACGTTGAGCAAATCAGGAGAAACCGCCAGGTTTTTAAGTTTATTACCCAGTAACCGTTTATCTCTGTCTGATTGTACTTTAAGAAGGTCGTCTTTAAACAGGGCGGCGAGTAAGTCAATAAAGATAGTGACATCTTCGCGCTGTGCTTCGCGGTAATGATTCACCTGGTTGTAGCCGGACAGACCCGCAGATACAAGCAAAGACGCTGTGGCGATGGCCATAACCATCCACAAAAACAAACTACGTATTGATAGCTGCACAGCGTGCTGACTCATTAAACAGTGTCTTATTCTAAGCGCGTCCCTTCACTCAATAGTGGCTTATAGTTGCGTAAAAATAAAGCAACATCCGTGATTTATTCCTTTAAATCATCGTTCTGTAGAGTGCGAGGTAAGATTCTGCTGACGCTTCCCAGGTGAAACGGGTTTGCATGCCACGGATTTGCATTTCTCTGAACTGCACCGGGTGTTCATAATAGAAAAGCAGGGCACGGCGGATACACGCCAGCAGCGCCTCCGGTGTCGGGGCATCAAAAACAAAGCCTGTTGCGTTTTCTTTATCCTGACACTGATCAATGACAGTGTCTTTCAGGCCACCCACTGAACGCACGATGGGTAATGTTCCGTAGGCAAGGCTGTACATCTGATTCAGGCCGCAAGGCTCAAATTGCGACGGCATAAGAAAGAAATCCGCGCCGGCTTCCACAAGGTGGGCGTGGTGGGTACTGAAACCGTTAATGAAGGCAAACTGTTGAGGATGGTTCTGGGCAAACTCATCCAAATCCATACAAACTGTGGGATCACCGGTGCCAACAATGACCATCTGCACGTTATGGTTCATCAAATCCTGCAAAATAGGGACAAGGTAACCGAAGCCTTTCTGTTCTGTTAAACGGCACACCATGCCCAACAGCGGCACATCGGGATTCTGAGGTAAATGGCTGAGTTCCTGTAACGCGAGTTTGCAGGTTTTCTTATCGTGTAAGGTGTCGACGGAATAATTTTGCGGCAGATAGGCGTCGTCCTGCGGATTCCATTGCCCGTAATCACAACCGTTCAGAATACCCGACAAATCTTGCTGGCGCATGACCAGGCGGTCGTGCAGGCCGTGTGATCCTAAGTCTGTAAGCAGCTCTTTTGCGTAATTCGGACTGACTGTTGTTACCTTGGTGGCGAATTCGATGCCCGACTGCAACATATTGATGTAGCCACCATGGATCTGAGACAAAATCGCAGGGTGATGGCGAAGATAAGGAATGTCGTCCAGTTTGTGCACGCCCTGAAAGGCTGCATTGTGAATAGTAAAAACCGTCTTCGTCTGATTGAAGTAGCCGGACTGATCAAAGCGCAACAGAAATGGCAGCATGGCCGTGTGCCAGTCGTGGCAGTGGATAATATCAGGCTGAATACTCAGAGCCTGCAATGCATTCAACGCTGCTCCGCAAAAGAAGCTGAAGCGTTCAGCATTGTCCTGGTAGGCTTCATAGGTGCTGCTGTACAAACCGTCGCGGGCGAAATATTCAGGATAGTCAATAAAGTAGATATTGAGTCCCTGCCAGGACAACTGTTTGATGTTGTAGTGGTATACCTTACCTTCGGCAAATAATGTCTGTTGTGCACAGGCATCGGCGAGTTTATATTCGTCCGCAATCGCCTTGTAATAGGGCATGATGATGCTGATTTGTTCACCGGCATCCAGTAAAGCCAGAGGCAATGCCTTTCCTACGTCGGCAAGTCCTCCTGTTTTGACTAAATCTTCCACTTCTGAAATGGCGAAAACAATATTCACAACAAGACTCCCGACAACCTCAAAGCAATGGCGCTGCTTTGTTTACCAAACAGTTAAATCAACACCGGTTATGTGATGGTAAACGTTACCACACAGTTCAAAATCTGCCTATCCGCAAATACTCAAATACAATGAAAAGCGGGAATCCTGCGCCACCGTGTGGGTTTGCGGAAAAATATCACCAAGCAGTCCGGGGTAGGGTAAGAACCGGTTGGCAACCATTTGTAATGTGCCTTTTGAGTTCAGGCAGCGGCGGCTGTCTTCAATAAACCGGCGGGTCACTGTGTAATCTGTTTTTACTCCGGTATGAAACGGCGGGTTGGTGACAATGTGAGAGAAGGATTTGTTCACGCCGTGCAAGCCGTCTGATGCAACCAGTGTTGCTGACTGCTGATTTGCGGCCAGCGTTCTGGCACTGCAATAAATGGCAAGGGCACTGACATCCAGCAATGTCATATCCAGATGGGGAAAGCGACGGAGCAAATGTGCACCGATAACACCGGCACCACAGGCAAAATCCAGTACTTTACCCCGTAAACGGTCAGATCCTTTGTCCAGCAGCATACGGGTACCGTCATCCAGTTCACCGTGACTGAACACGCCGGGCATGGAAACTACTTCCCACTGGATCCCCTGAACCTCGTATTCCGATTCGTCAATCCAGTCCCCCGGCTTAAACGCTGTTCCCGCTTTCTCAGGCATCACCGTAACCAGACTACAATGCCTTGCAGAGTCTACTTTCTGTGACGGACCGGTCTTTTCAATCAGCTTGCCGATACTCTTAATGCCACCTTTATTTTCACCCACAATGTGAATGCGGCCGCCTTCCTGCAACGCAGAGACAGCCATGGCCAGCAACATCTGCATATGCGCTTTTGATTTAGGCATATAAATCAGAATGTCAGAAAAACAGGTTTCCGCCGGAATGAACGGGGCGAACAGATGGCGGTGAGCGCCGGTCTTTTGTTCAATGCAAAAGCCGGCCTCAGAATGACTGACATCGCGGCTGTCGAACTCACAGCAGGGGATCACCCGCACACTTTCACTGAAAATGTCGAAGTACTGGTGAAGAAAGGTCACAGGTCGGTGATCTATCTGATCGGCAAAATACGCGTCGGCAGGGTTGATAATCAACCAGTTACCTTCTTCAAAAAGTGCCAGGTTTCTTTCCATTAACTGGCTTTGCGGGCTGAGCATGTGTGTTTTCCGGTTATTTTATTATTCTGTACGTTGGTATATGAGATCCCACACACCGTGGCCAAGCTTTTGTCCGCGGACTTCAAACTTCGTTATTGGCCGGTAGTCCGGACGGGGCACATAGTCTCCGTCTGTCGCAGTATTCTCATAGCCGGGAGCCGCATTCATCACTTCCGCCATATACTCAGCGTAAGGTTCCCAGTCTGTCGCCATGTGGAATTTACCGCCGACAGCAAGCTTCTCACGCACCATTTGTACAAATTCAGGTTGTACGATACGACGTTTATGGTGACGCTTTTTATGCCATGGATCAGGAAAGTAGAGTTGAACCCGGGCAAGGCTGCCGTCAGGGATCATTTTCTTAAACACTTCTACCGCGTCGTATTCCATGACACGTAAGTTCGTCAGGCCCCGTTCACCGGCTTCCGATAAACATGCGCCTACTCCGGGACGATGTACTTCAATACCAAAAAAGTTTGATTGCGGGTCGTTCTCTGCCATTTCTACCAGAGATTTGCCCATTCCGAAACCTATTTCCAGCACCACCGGCGCATCGCGACCGTAAAGATCCTGTAAAGACAGCATTTCATCTTTAAACTCAATGCCCATGGTTGGCCAGAAAGATTCCAGCGCTTTAGCCTGTCCTTTGGTTAATCTGCCTTCACGTTTAACAAAGCTGCGTACCTTGCTGATGTAAACGCCGGCGGCTTCCGCCTCTTCCTGATTTTTGTATTGACCCATTTTTTCGTGTCCGCACTATTACCGGTTAAACAGGGGCGGCATTATGCCCGCTGCCCGGGTGATTGCAATATAGAGTGGTTAATTTTACTGCAATTACTGTGGTACTGCTGTGAAATCCGCCGGATTAGTCCACAATCGACTGTAAAATACGGCTCACAGTGTCCGGTTGCTCTAAAAGACACATGTGGCCGGCGCACGGAACCGACGTATATGAGTCTGAAGGAATGGTTTCTGCGGCGTCTTTAAGTACACCGGCTGTGACTACCTGGTCGTCAGCGGCAGCAATGATATGAACAGGGAAGGAGCAGGCTTTCAGTTTGTCTGTCAGCGCTGGTCTTGGCGTGGTCGCTTGTGTGTGAGCCAGTAAGGTGGCGGCACCGAGATCTTTCCCCATGTCCTGCACAACACCGGCTACATCGGGGTTGTTCTGGTGGTCAGGGTGAACAAAGCGGGTAATGTAGGCCGGGCTGTCAGGTTTGAAACTGCCTTTTTTTAACATAGTGAGCAGTTGGGCACGGCGTTTTTCTTCTTCTGCAGTTAAACCGTAAGGAGAGCTGGCGATCATCGTCAGTGATGCAACGCTGTCAGGATTATCAATCGCCCAGCGTGCAGCGATATAACCGCCCATGGAAAAGCCGGCAAGGTGTACTTTTTCACCTGCCAGAACACGGTCGGTGGTCAAAGCCAGCATCTCATCCATGGAAGAAGCCCACTGCAAAGGTACGTAGCGACGCTGATGAACCTGCAGTTTCTGCCATACCGGCAACCACACTCTTTCATCACACAATGTGCCCGGAAGGAATAATGTAGGAAGTGACACGCTTACACCTGCTTAACTTTGGTATTCAGCGCGGCATGTTATCATAGCGGGGTAGCAGAAAGAGTGAATAAATAGCCTAAATGACAAAGCAATTCTCAGAACGTGTACTGGACTGGTTCGATGTGCATGGCCGTAAACATCTTCCCTGGCAGCAGAATATCACGCCCTACGGGGTTTGGGTGTCGGAAATCATGCTTCAGCAAACGCAGGTTTCAACAGTCATCCCTTATTACCAGCGCTTTATGAACAGTTTTCCTACGGTAAATGACCTGGCAGATGCATCGCAGGATGCCGTACTGGATCACTGGACGGGATTGGGTTATTACGCCAGAGCCCGCAATCTTCATAAAGCGGCAGGCATTATCGCCGGGCAATATCATGGCCAGTTTCCGGCTACCCTTGATGAGGTTGTCGCTTTACCCGGCATCGGCCGTTCTACTGCCGGCGCTGTACTGTCTATCGCCTGTGGTCAGAACCATCCAATCCTTGATGGCAATGTTAAACGGGTACTGGCCCGGTTCAATGCCGTGGAAGGTTGGCCGGGACAAAAGCCGGTGGAGAATCAGCTATGGGAATATGCCGCTGCGAATACCCCTGAGCAACGTTGTAATCACTACACTCAGGCCATGATGGACTTAGGAGCCATGATATGTACCCGTTCAAAGCCCCGCTGCGATGCATGTCCGTTGCAAACAGATTGCCTGGCCTATGCGCAGGGACGGCAAGGGGAGTTTCCCGGTAAAAAGCCAAAGAAAGTCTTGCCTGTGCGTACCACGTCTATGGTGGCAGTGCTTTATCACGGCAGTGTGTTAATGGCGCAGCGTCCTCCGGCCGGTCTTTGGGGCGGATTGTACGGATTTATAGAAACAGATAAGCCGGTCACAGAAATGACAGATGAGTTACCGGTGAGTGTGGGCGAAATGAAAGCGCTTGAGCCTTTCAGGCATACCTTCAGTCATTTTCATCTGGATATTCAGCCCTGGTTGATTCTGGCTGACGGCATTGAGCAGCAGCGGGTTGAGGAAAATAATCAGCGCTGGTTTAATCTTGATGAGCCTCTGGGCGTGGGTACGGCAGCACCCACGCAAAAAATTATCTCGCAAATAAAACAATTCCTTTAGACTATGCCCACAATCGCGGGTTTGTCAGCCCGGCTTAAGGAGACACCATGAGCAGACAAGTATTTTGCCAGCATCTGAATAAAGACGCAGACGGACTGGATTTTCAGCTTTATCCCGGCGAACTGGGAAAGCGCATTTTTGACAATATTTCTAAAGAAGCCTTTGCCGCATGGCAGAAAAAGCAAACCATGCTGATCAACGAGCAAAAGCTGAATATGATGGAACCCACAGACAGAAAGTTCCTGGAAGAAAAAATGGAGGCCTTTTTGTTCGAAGGGATTGAGCCGACCATCGAAGGCTACGTCCCCCCGAAGAAGTAGTGTTAAACGGCTGAAAAATGCACGGGTTGCTGTTTTTTTCTCTGAATTGCGCAACTAATGCGCAGTTGAAAAAAATATGCAGAAAAACGGTTGACTTGAAGCACGGAAATCCGTTTAATACGCACCCACAGCAAGACAGGCTTTAAAAAGTCTCCTCGCTACTAAGTTTCGCCCAGATAGCTCAGTTGGTAGAGCAGCGGATTGAAAATCCGCGTGTCGGTGGTTCGATCCCGCCTCTGGGCACCATTCTTAGAAGCCTCGCGTAAGCGGGGCTTTTTTGATTCCGGAACCTGAAAATACTATCCGTTCCGGCGCCTTACCTAAAAAATGAAAAGCACGGCAATGAACGGAAAAATAACTGCTGTGACTGCCAGAGCCAGAATCCACTCCCGTCTTTCATCAGCTGCCATTTGCTTTTTATGCTCTTCCCAGGTTTTCATTTCCGTCTCCGGTGGTGTCATTACTTTTAAGTTAGCATACTTTTTAATCACAAAGTAATATCGCGACAGCCTCTGTGCTATAGTGTGCATCGCATCACGCATCTCTTCATTTTTTATTTCAAAGGTTCTTCTATGATTCATCCCCGTTATGCACCGGTGGTTTTTGCATTATTCATGGCTTTCTTTATGTCCGGCATTATGTCGCTGGTAGTAACAACAATTAATATCGGTTTTACAGACGTGCTGATTGTTAGCTGGCTGAATTCCTGGCCACTGACGTTTGCCATCGCTTTTCCTGTGATTATGGTGGTGTCGCCGGTAGTCAAGCGCATCGTTATGCGCCTTGTGGCAACAGAGGTGGCTGCGCAGAGGTGAAGGGTTAACCCGGCAGTAACGCCAGTGCTGCGAGTAAGGTCATGATGATAACCAGCCAGCGGTAGTGAGCTTCACTGATACGTTTTACCAGCCAGATCCCGCAATATACCCCTGCAATGATGAGTGGCAGTGCGAGCAAATTCAATTTCAGGCTTTCCCAACTGATGGTCTCCCACACAAAAACATGAAAAGGGACTTTAAACAGGTTGATGACAAGGAAAAACCAGGCAGCAGTACCAATAAATACATTTTTAGGTAACCGCATACTCAGCAGGTAAACAGCCATCACAGAGCCGGCCAGATTGCCCACCATAGTGGTGAATCCCCCCATGACACCGGTCAGCAGAGCAAACGTCGTATTATCAGGTACGTCGGCTTTTCGCTTTTCCAGCCATAGCATTAACGCCACACTGGCGAAAATAATCACCGCCATGACCCGCATGAACATACCGTCGTCGATGTGGTCGCCCAGCCACGTGCCAAGCAATACTCCGGCAATCGCAGGAGGAAACAGTTTCATCAGAAACTGCCAGTTTGCGTGTCTGTGATAGTGATAGACTGCAAAAACATCAGCGGCAATCAGCATTGGCAGCATGATGCCGGAAGAACCTTTTCCGCCGAACAGTATGGCAAGTAAGGGAACTGACAGCAGAGATGTACCATGGATGCCGGCCTTGGCCAGACCGACCATAAAGCCAATTGCCAGCACGATACTGATGTCTGTAAATGAAAGTTGTTCGATAAACAAAAAGAAGCTCCTCAGATTGACTTCTCTGACGAAGAATAAAAAAGCGTCAGCGTTGAGGCGGGGATGAAAAAATAAATTATAAAGCACTTACAACAGGGAACAAACCATGAAACGAATGAAGAGCAAACGACTCGCGCGCAGCATAGCAGTGCTGCTTGCCCTCTCTGTATCGCAGGCCATGGCGGCTCCGGGGTATTACCGTGAACCGGTTTTGCATAATGACCAGCTGATATTCAACGCTGAAGGCGATCTCTGGTCTGTAGATTTGAACACTAAGAATGGCGGTCAGTTCGGAGCGACACGGTTAACTACCCAACGGGCAGAAGAAACGCAGCCGGTTATTTCTCCTGATGGTACACAACTGGCATTTGTTGCTAACTATGGAGGCACGACAGAAGTTTACATGAAACCTGTGAGTGGTGGTGTGGCAAAGCGTGCCACCTTCGAAAATGCGGCAGTTAAACTTCACCAGTGGACGACATCCGGCGCACTTCTTTACAGCACGAACAGCCATACGGGACCTGCCAATAGTTATGTTCTTAAACTGCTGGAGCCGGATTCAGGCAAGGTCACTACTTTACCTCTCGCTGATGCAGTCGAGGGGGTCATTGATGACAAAGGTGAGTGGCTCTACTTTGTTCGCTTTGGCTTACAGGTATCCGGCGACAATGCAAACTATTACCAGGGGGGCGCAAAAGGCGAACTCTGGCGCTGGAAACTGCATTCCGGGCAGGAGGCTGAGCGATTAACAGCAGACCATAACGGTTCTGTACGCACCCCAATGCTGGCAGACAACCGTGTTTATTTTATCAGTAACCAGGATGGCCCGGACAGCCTCTGGTCGATGACTCCCGACGGAAAATCTCTGCGAAAAGAATCCGCAACGGCAGACTGGACGGTACGCGGTGCCAGTGCAGACAGCAACCGGATTGTGTACCAGCAGGGTGCGGATTTAGTGTTGAAAGACTTGTCATCAGGCAGCAGCGATATTGTGCCGGTTCAGCTAATTTCAGATTTCCCCTACCTGCGGGAACACTGGGACAATGCGCCTCTTGAGTTTCTTACCAATACGGCCTTCGCGCAATCCGGTGATGCCGTTGTGTTGACCGCCAGGGGCCGCATTGCTATTGCCAGAACAGATGGTTCAAGACTGGTTGAAGTGGATACGCCGGAAGATTCACGCAGCCGGAAAGCCCTGCTCAGTCATGACGGGAAGTGGGTTTATGCATTAAATGACGCCAGCGGTGAAACGGAGATCTGGCGTTTTGCAGCAGATGGTTCTGACCAGGCTGAGCAACTCACAAAAAATGGCGATGCCTTCCGCTGGCAGTTATCCCTTTCACCTGACGGTAAGTGGCTTGCCTTCGACGACAATGAGGGAAAGGTTCAGGTTCTCAATACTTCCGATAGCACGGTGTCCACGGTACTGGACGACAGTGACGGATTGTTTGCCACCCCGGACCTGGTGTGGTCTGCGGACAGCAAACTGCTGGCTGTAAGCCGTAATATTTTAGGCAACGAGCGCAATAGTATTTATCTGTATGCCATGGCTGAACAGCGGGGGATGGAAGTCACATCGGATAAATACCAGTCTTACTCTCCGGCGTTCAGTGCAGACAGTCAGTGGCTTTATTTTCTGTCTGACCGGCATTTTGTTGCTTCACCGTCGAATCCCTGGGGCGACCGTGCCATGGGGACCGCCTTTGACAAACCGACACAAATTTTTGCTCTTGATCTTACCGGTAACGGTGATTTCAGTTTTGCCGCGCCAACCGAGCTGAACCGTAAAATTAAAGGCTCAGAAAAAGATGAAACGGGGTCAGAGCAGGAAGGTGAGCAGGAAGGTTCCGTTGTGACATGGGATGGCCTGACTTCGAGACTCTGGCAGGTGCCAGTCAGTCCGGCTAACTACGGTCATCTGACTATGACTGACTCAACCTTATTTGTAACGGAACAAAGTGGCAGTGCAGCCGTGCTGAAAGGGATGGCAATTAAGCACGACGGTAAGCTGAAGGCGGTGACCTCCGGTGTGGCCGGTTATGCCTTATCCGCAGACGGAAAGTCCCTGTTTGTACACAAACAGGGTAAGGGCAATAAGCACATGTATATCGTGCCTGCCAGTACCAGTTTTCCGAAAGACTTGTCAGGTAAGCAACTCGATACAGCAGGCTGGCAAATGCGCATTACGCCGCAACAGGAATGGGCGCAGATGTTCCATGATGCCTGGCTGATGCACAGGGAGTCACTGTTCGATCCGGCGATGCGGGGGCTCGACTGGAAACAGGTAGAAAAGAAATACGCTCCGCTGCTTGCACGTGTAACACACCGGAGTGAACTGAATGACGTTTTTGCCCAGATGATGGGAGAGCTCAATGCGTTACACAGTCAGGTGCGGGGCGGTGAAATGCCGGCTGATAAAAATGCAGCCAAAGCGGCCATGCTGGGCGGAATTATTGAAGACACCGCTGATGGTGTACTGCTTTCCCACATTTACCGTTACGACAGTGAAATTCCGGCAGAAGCTCCACCTCTGGCAAAGCCGGGTACCGATGCGAAAGAAGGCGATATAGTCCTTGCGGTAAATGGCCGTGAAACACAAACCCGCGCAGACGTAGTACGGGCGCTCATGAACACCGCCGGCAAGCAGGTGTTGCTGACACTGAAACGGGGTGAGAAAGTAGTGAAAACCGTTGTTACCCCGACAGATGTGAATACAGATTTTGCACAGCGCTACCGTGACTGGGTAATGGCGAACAGCGAAAAAGTGAATCAGGAAGATGCTGACATCGGCTATCTGCACCTCTATGCAATGGGGGGTAATGATGTGGCGTCGTTTGCGCGGGAGTTCTATGCCCAGTATAAAAAGGATGGCTTAATCATTGATGTCAGGCGTAATCGCGGTGGCAACGTAGACAGCATGATCCTGGAGAAACTGCTCCGGCGGGTATGGATGTTCTGGCAGTATCCTACCGGTAGCGTGGGCACAAACATGCAGCAAACCTTCCGTGGTCACCTTGTGGTACTGGCCGATCAGTTTACCTATTCAGATGGCGAAACGTTCACTGCCGGAGTAAAAGCAATGCGCCTGGCTCCGGTTATCGGCAAGCAGACCGCAGGTGCCGGTGTGTGGCTTACCGGACGCAACCGCGTTGCCGATAATGGTATGGCGCGGGTGGCTGAGTTTCCTGTATTTGCTGCAGACGGACGCTGGATAACTGAAGGGCGGGGGATCAGTCCGGACAGGGAAGTCGATAATCTTCCTTATGCAACATTCAATGGAAAAGACGCCCAGCTCGAAGCTGCAATCCGCTATTTAAAAGAGCAGATAAAACTGAATCCGGTAAACCCGCTGGAAGGGGAGACACTGCCGGATGTCCGCACGCCGGCGCATGATATCAGGCCGTAACGGAGCCACGTCAGGTTCATATTTTAGTTTGCTTTTTGGCCAGTTAGTGTTGTTATATCTGTCGTAAAAACATGGAGTGTGTCATGAAAATAAAGACTTTCGTAGCAACATTTCTGGCCTTACTGACAGGGAGTTTGTCTGTCAATGCTACCGGCCAGGAGCCGGAATTCCTCAAGTATTACCCGACGTGTGATTACGAAATTATTGATACCGGTGTGGCTGTTGTTATGTCATTTGTGCATGGTAATGTGGTCAGCGAGGCTGCGCACAACGACATGATGGCGGATGCCCGTGATGATTTGTTTAACAAGGCGCTGGAGGTCGATGCCCGGGGGATCGTGTTACTAAAAGCCAAATTTAATCAAATCAATAATAATCGTGGCAAAATGAGGGTGACCGCAGAGCTGTTATCCGGATGCAAGGACGGCAGCGATTATGATGAAGGTGATGTGACTCCACTCACACCGAACGGACATAAACAGTTCAGCATGAATGTTATACGCTCTGAACGAACCATTACCCTCGATGCGTTCGGTGCCGGCGAAGTAATAACGCCTGCACTGCCAGAAAATACCGTCGTGAGTATTGCTGAGGGCATGTACGGCATAAAGCCCGGTGACTCGTCAGAAAAGGTGGAAGACATTTTTGGTACCCCTTCTTTTACGTTCAGACAGGATGAGCACTGGACAATGCTTGCCTATGGCCGCTCACACTGGATTACCCTGAAAGACGGCATCGTGGCAGAAGCCCGTTTCGGCTCACCATTCTTTGGCAATGAATTAACCAACTTTTTCTTCTTTGATGATCGCTTCGACTACCGTAAGTGGTCAATTAATGGCATCGGGAAAGGAGACATTTATACCGGCAAAAAACAACAGATTTTCAGGCAGGGAAGTATAACGCTTACGCTCACCGGCGAAACTTATCTGGTGAACAATCAACAGGATGAAGAGCAGGAAGCTACCGGTTTTGTATTGAGCGATGAAGAACTGATGGCATCGTTACCTGAGTTTACCTGGCAGAAAAGTAATGAGGCCGTTGAATATCTGAATGAATACATAGCGCAGGACAGAGAAACCGGGAGTTTAGATATTTCTGCACTGCCCGGCGAGAAGATTGGCTGGACGAGCCGGCAATCCGGAAAAGGATATGTGCTGATAAACCCGTGGACGCTGGTGGAAGTTGTAGGACGGAATGTCAGCAAGGTCAACGTCAGCCCTGATTTCATTCAAAGTGAATATACAGACTCTCACAACTGGCATTTCGCACAATTTTACAAAGGGCAACCGAAAGCTGACGCTCTGTCCGCCGCCGGTGAAAACAGCTTCGTTATGTATGATGTTATCGAAGTAGAAGCGCCTGATTATCTGTATAAAGTCTATATGTCAGAAATAAACGGCAAAGAGCAGGTGTACAGCATGGAAATGCGTATTTTTTAACGTACCTACGCCCGTACAACGCGCTGCGTCCTCTACTCAGGACGCAGTTGAATATACGAGCGAGACATCAGCTGGTTGTATACGCCTTCAATATTCAGTGGCATCTACTTACTTTCAGTTATATAAATGTATAACCATGTATGTTTGTCGCTGATTTCACTGACAATTTCAGCATCTTCTTTCATGCGACTCATTCTTATTCCAATGTTAAGCGACTAATTTATAGTCAAAATTTAATGCTTACACTATCTGTGTCGCAAATGTCGTTAAAATTCACTATTGTCGCCAAATAACCAAAAGTATAATTTCGCGAATTTGGATCTTGTTCATACTGTGTACTACGTTTATTGGCATCACCGATCACTTTCTGTCCGGTTTAATGCCAACACCGAATAGTGAGGAGTAATCAGGTGAGTACACGGGTTTTAGTTGTAGATGATTCCGTTTCAATCAGACAAATGGTGGAAATGACATTGCGTGCGGCTAACTTCGAAGTGACATTAGCCGAAGACGGTCAGCATGCACTGGATATGTGTTCCGGTTCAGCATTTGATGTTGTGCTTACAGACCAGAACATGCCACGCATGGACGGACTGACACTGATTAAAGCGCTCAGAGGCAAACCGGCATTCCAACGCGTTCCTATCGTCATGTTAACTACCGAAGCAGGTGATGACATGAAAGCAAAAGGGCGTGCGGCCGGTGCCACCGGCTGGATGGTTAAGCCTTTTGACCCCAATAAACTTGTGACAGTTATCAATAAGTTGGCCAGCTGATTCTATGCTTCACGGGAGCGTAAAATGTCCATTGATGTTGGGCAGTTTCATACTGTCTTTTTCGACGAAAGCGACGAACATTTGCAGGAAATGGAACGCATCTTATTGGAAATTGATGTGTCTGCCCCTGATGATGAGGAACTAAACAGCATATTTCGCGCCGCCCACTCCATTAAAGGCGGCAGCGGTATTTTTGGTTTCGACGCACTTACCCGTCTGACCCATGTCATGGAAAACCTGCTCGACCAGGCCCGCAAACACCTTATGCCACTCACCACGGAATCCGTGGACTTACTGCTTTCCTCCACAGATGTGCTGAAGGAAACCCTCGAAGCTTACAAAGCGGGAACTGATACTCCCGACGACAATATTTCTGCCCGTATTGCTGAACTGGAAACCGTCCTTGGGAGCGGGAGTCAGGGAGAAAATAGCAGTCAGGCCAGCCAGCCGGCGGCATCCTCTGAATCCGGTGATAACGGTGAAGGGTTCGATTTCGGCTTTTTTGATGATGAAGAAGCATTACCTGTTGTCGCAGAAAGCGCAGATGAAACCTCTTCTGCTAACACCACAGACGTTGCGGCAGATGCCAAAGCGGCCGGACAGCCTGAGCCTGCTCCTGCGGCCGTTACCGTAAAACCAAAAGTACCGGCGAAAGCCTCACCGTCCAAAGAGAACGCCTCTATCCGCGTAGATACTACCAAGATCGACGGGTTGGTGAATCTGGTGGGAGAGCTTGTGATCACCCAGTCAATGCTCTCAATGGTGGGCAGTGAAGTAGACGGACAGGCAAGCGACCGGTTGCAACATGCAATCACCGAGTTGCAACGCAATACACGGGAAATTCAGGAATCGGTGATGTCCATGCGGATGTTGCCTGTAAATATGACCTTCAGCCGTTTCCCCCGGGTTGTCCGTGACTTGTCTAAAAAGTTAGGTAAGCAGGTCAATCTGGTGATGGAAGGTGAGCACACCGAAATTGACAAGAGTTTGATTGAAAAGCTGGTGGATCCACTTACCCACCTGGTGCGCAACAGTATTGATCACGGTGTGGAATCCCCTGAAGTCCGCAAGGCTGCCGGTAAACCAGAGGCGGGTACGGTGACACTGAGTGCGGAGCAAAAAGGCGGCAATATCGTCATCGGTATTACAGATGACGGTGCCGGTCTTAACCGTGAGCGCATTCTGGATAAAGCACGACAAAATGGTCTGTCTTTCAGTGACGACATGCCAGACAGTGATGTGTGGAATCTGATTTTCGAACCCGGCTTTTCCACTGCTGCGGAAGTGACTGACGTCAGTGGCAGGGGAGTTGGCATGGACGTGGTCAGACGAAATATTGAGTCGATTGGCGGAAGAATTGAGATAGTTTCAAAAACTGGAGAAGGATCAGGGTTTTACATCCAGTTGCCTCTCACTTTAGCCATTCTTGATGGCATGTGTGTGAAAGTTGGAAGTCGCATTTTTGTGATTCCTCTACTAAATATAATTGAGTCATTCCAACCAAAACCTAACGAACTGAAAAATATCCGGAATGAAAAACTGCTGTGGATCAGAGAACAGTACTGGCCGATGGTGGCACTGCACCAAATGATGGATATCGATGATGCCGTCACGTCGGCTACTCAAGGCATCGTTGTACTGGTGGAAAGTAGCAAAAAACGCTACGGCATTCAGGTTGACTCCATTTTAGGTCAGCAGCAGGTGGTGATTAAGAGTCTGGAGCGCCATTACCGGAAAATCCCCGGTCTGGCAGGAGCAACAATTATGGGTGATGGCACCGTGGCTATGATACTGGATGCAGACGCCGTGGCAGAACACTGTCAACTGCCCGCAGAAGAGGAGTTATGTGTATGAGCGAAGCCGCCGTACAACAGTCGGTGATGGCCGGAGATGATCGTGAATTTCTCAGTTTTGTTTTAGGTGAGGAGCACTACGCGCTGGACATCACCACCGTGAAGGAAATCAGAGGTTACGAGCAGGTAACGAAAATCGCCAATGCTCCTGACTTTATAAAAGGGGTCATGAACCTGCGGGGCGATATTGTGCCTGTGGTTGACCTGCGCATTAAGTTCAATGTGGGCGAAGCCACTTACAACGAATTCACCATTGTCATTATGTTGAATGTGGATGAGCGCATAGTGGGTATTGTGGTTGACGGTGTATCTGATGTTATCCGTTTAACTGAAGAAGAAATGTTGCCACCTCCGGAGTTTGGCGTGGCGTTTGATAGTCGGTATTTACATGGCTTGGCGGATGTGGACGAAACCATGGTCATTCTTGTCAATATTGAAAGTTTAATTAACAGCAATGAACTTGGGCTGGTGGAAGTCGGTCAGGCGAGTGTAGGAGAGTAATCGATGGGTGTTTTTAAATGGTTAAGTGGTGAGGACAATGCCGTAGTAGGATCGCTGGAAAGCATCCAGGCCCTTGAAGCATCGTCTGCATGTCTGCTGATTCTGGATGGCCAGTGCAACATAGTGGTCGCAAACAAAGCGGCAAAAGCGCTGCTGGGGCAACTGGAAAGTAGTATTAAAGCCCGCAATGGCGGCTTTTCAGTCATGACCCTTATTGGCAGTAATATCAGTGCCCTGGGCTTACAGGCCAGCAGTCTTCAGCAGGCCGCGGCCCAGTCGCCGGGCGGTGGCGAAGTATTACTGGAACTGAAGGACCGGAATATTAAGGTCACGGTGGCCGGGCTGAAAAACGTGCGTGGCGAGACAACCGCCTACAGCGTTGAACTGATTGATAATCAGGATGCCATTTTAACCAATGCTATTACTGACGCACTGAATCGCGTTCAGGCGGTTATTCAGTTCTATCCGGACGGCACGATTATTACCGCTAATGAAAATTTTTGCGGTGCAGTGGGTTATGACCTGGAAGAAATTCAGGGTCAACACCACCGTATCTTTTGCAAAAGCGATTATACGTCAAGCCAGGAATATAAAGACTTTTGGCGCAATCTGGCCCGTGGTCAGGTGTCCTCAGGTGAGTTCTGCCGGATTCGCAAAGACGGCAGTGAGATTTGGATCAATGCATCTTACAACCCGGTATACGATGAAAACGGTAAAGTGATCCGGGTTGTTAAATTTGCAACAGACATCACTGACGAGAAAATCAAAAATGCTTATTACGGAGGTCAGATTGAGGCATTGAACCGTGCTCAGGCGGTTATCGAATTTAACCTGGACGGTACAATTATCAACGCCAATGAGAACTTCCTTGGTGCCATGGGCTATTCTCTGGAAGAAATTCAGGGCAAACATCACAGCATGTTTGTGGATGCGGAATATAAGAAAAGCCCGGAATACCGGTCTTTTTGGGAGCAACTGGGTAAAGGTATCTACTTCGCCGATGAGTTTAAACGCATCAATAAAGCCGGTGACGATGTGTGGATCCAGGCTTCCTACAACCCGATTTTCGACCAGAATGGTAAACCCTACCGCGTGGTTAAATACGCTGTAGATATTACCGCGCGGGTTAAGGCAGTTCAGGCTATCCGTGCCACTATGCAACGTTTGGTGGTGGGCGATCTGGATACCGACCCGTTACAACTTGATGGTGACTTCGCTGAACTGGGTAACTCAATTAACCGGTTCGTTCAGGATAATAAACGCATCATCGGTACTATCAGCGATGTTATGTCTTCAATGTCAGCCGGTGACTTAACACAGCGGGTCGATGATGACTTTCAGGGTGAATTCCAGGTGCTGGCCAACGCCATCAACTCGTTTGCCGAAGAAATCTCAGGGACTATCCGTTCGATTAACGAAGCGGTAGACACCATTAATACGGCTTCGTCGGAAATTGCCACAGGTAACGCTGACTTATCCAGCCGGACTGAGCAGCAGGCGTCCAGCTTGGAAGAAACGGCCTCCGCGATGGAAGAACTGACAGGTACCGTGCGTCTGAATGCCGAGAACGCAGAGCAGGCAAACATGCTGGCTTCTCAGGCTTCAAAAGTTGCTAATGAAGGCGGGGATCTTATTCGTCAGGTGGTAAATACCATGGGCGATATCAATGCATCAGCTCAGGAAATCTCAGACATCATCGGCGTCATTGACGGTATTGCCTTCCAGACTAACATCCTTGCACTGAATGCGGCTGTAGAGGCAGCCAGAGCCGGTGAGCAGGGCCGCGGCTTTGCCGTGGTAGCATCGGAAGTGCGTACGCTGGCACAACGTTCAGCGGAAGCCGCGAAGGAAATTAAAGAGTTAATTTCTGACTCTGTGGGCAAAATCAACGGCGGTAACCAGTTGGTTAACAAATCCGGCGATACCATGGCTGAAGTGGTTAATGCGATTCAACGCGTGAACGACATCATGTCTGAAATCTCTGCAGCGTCTTCTGAGCAGGCTACCAGCATCGAAGAAGTGGGCAAAGCCGTGAACAGCATGGACGAAATGACGCAACAAAACGCGGCACTGGTTGAAGAGGCTGCTGCTGCGGCTGACAGCTTGCAACAACAAGCCATTGGCCTGACAGAACGGGTTGCGATGTTCAAACTGGATGGCGGCAGTTTGCTTGCGCCACCGCCAGCTAAAAGAATGAACGGCTCTGCAAAGCCGGCCGCACGTATGACAGCCGTGAGTGCGCCTAAAGCTCTGAAGCCAGGCTCGCCAAGCGAGAGTGAGTGGGAGACATTCTAAATGACCGCCGCAACCGCTGAACAAGTCGACAGAGAATATGCTTATAGTCAGGACGACTTCGAACGGGTGCGCGCCACTGTGTTTAAAATTGCAGGCATTCGTCTGGCAGACTCTAAAGTTACCATGGTGTACAGCCGGTTATCCCGGCGCCTCAGGGCGCTGGGGCTGAAAACCTTTAGTGACTATTTAAAAGTGGTAGAGCGCAGTGACATTGAGCAACAGGAATTTGTTAATGCGCTGACTACTAACTTAACGTCATTTTTCCGTGAGCCTCATCATTTCACCGCGTTGGAAAAGTACCTTCGTAATCATTCCAATGTGACCGCGATTTGGTGCGCGGCGAGCAGTACAGGAGAAGAACCTTACTCTATTGCTATGACTGTTGCTGAAACCTTTGGCTCATTCCGGCCGGGTATCAAAATCTACGCATCGGACATTGACAGCAAGGTGCTGGCAACCGCAAAAAATGGTGTATACAAAGCGTCGTCCATCGAGAAAATGTCACCGGAAAGACAAAAGCAGTTTTTCTACCGTGGCAAAGGCTCGAAATCCGGCATGGTGCGGGTGGTCGATGAAGTGCGGGAGATGGTGGAATTCAGGCAAATCAATCTGTTACATAAAGATTATGGCTTCAAAGAGAAAATGGACGTCATTTTTTGCCGTAACGTAATGATTTATTTTGATAAACCAACTCAATATCAGATCCTGAACAGGCTGGTTGGGCATCTCAAGCATGACAGCTTGTACATCGCCGGACACTCTGAGCATTTTGCTGATGCGTCGGATATTCTCAGACCGGTCGGTAAAACAATTTACGCGCCAGTCAGGTAGTTACACATAACGTGACCGCCCATGATTTTAGTCAGCCTCCCACCTATTACGACAGTCGTTTTGGCCGTGATGCGGTAAAAATTTTACCCGGCCAATACTATGTCACTGCGGAAGACAAACTCATTGTGACGGTACTCGGCTCCTGCGTGGCAGTCTGCTTGTATGATCCCATCACTGAAGTTGGCGGCATGAACCATTTCATGCTGCCAAATAATAAGCAAATCGACAAAATGTCTTTTGAAGCAAACCGCTACGGTGTGCATGCCATGGAAGTGCTGTTAAATGATTGCCTGCATCTGGGCGGAGAAAAGAAACGTCTGGTTGCTAAGGTATTCGGCGGTGCCAGAGTGTTGCCCGGTTATGTGCAAAATGATATCGGCGCAACCAATTCTGAATTTGCCATCGACTTCTTAAGAACCGAGAATATTCCCATCCTGGCCAGCGATTTGATGGCTAATTACGCCCGCAAAATTTACTTCACGCCATCTACCGGTTCGGTGCTGATGAAGCGCATTTACGACATGAACAACAACACTATTCATGACCGTGAGGCGGAACTCGCCATGCGTGTTAACGAGGAAACAAAAGCGACCGGTTCCATTGATATGTTTGGAAATTAAGCCGGAAAAGGACTGTAAGTCATTAAAATCGATTCCTGAAACGTATTCCGTGTGTCATGAAAGTTTTTTAAAAATCTGTTTGCGGTAGCTTTTGTGATGTTATAACATTTTGTGCCGGTAAATTCCCGGCACAGAAGATTTTATGAAAAAGCAGTTTTTATATTCATTACTCGCACTATCCACCAGCGCAGCAGCACAAGAGAGTGTTATTGCCGCGCAGGAAAAGAAGGATGACGTGGAACACATTGAAGTGAAGCGACACTTCCAGCCTTACCGTGGCAATGTTCCGTTAATTCAAACGCCTCAGGCAGTTGATCGTATCAGTGCAGATCAGTTAGCCAATGAAGGCATTACCCGGTTTATCGATGCGCTGGACTTTTCTCCTGCTGTAGTCAGACAGAATAACTCCGGAGGCATGTTCGACAGCTTTGCTATTCGTGGTTTCTCAGGCGATGAAAACAACGCCACCGGCTATCTCATTAACGGCTTCAATGTTCGCGGTTACAGCGGGAACCGCGGCACCGTAAATATTCAGTCAGTTGAAGTGATGAAGGGCCCCGGCTCGGCCTTGTATGGTCAGGGAGAACCCGGCGGTACCATCAATATCGTTACTAAAAAGCCACAGTTTGATGAACAGGGCTACGTTCAGGGCACACTGGGTAATTACAGTAAGAAAGAGGTTGAATTCGATTACACGAATGGTCTGAATGAAGACATGGCTTACCGGCTCAATGGTTCATATGAAGACTCTGACACATACAGGGATACCGTTTTCTTTAAAAACCTCAATATCAATCCTTCGTTTATCTGGAACCTGTCCGACGTAACCAGTTTGAGTTATCAGATGGAAATCCTTGATCAGGAGAAACCGCTGGACCGTGGTGTCTATGTGCTGGACAACGATTTTGATGCGGTGAACCCTGAAGACTTTTACGGTGATATCCGGGACGGTGCACATGAAGTGAAAACCTTCGGTCATCAACTGGTGCTGAACCACGAACTGACTCACAGCTGGCACCTGCTTACAGGTATGGCGTACCGCGATTCATCCATGAAAGGACAATCTTCAGATACAGAATTGTCGGCTGGTCGTCAGTTATTACTGACTGATCCGGATATTCTGTCGCGCCAGCGAAGAACCCGTGATTATGAAGCGCAGGATTTATCCTTACGTGCAGAATTGAGCGGCGAAGCAGAGGTTGCCGGTTTAACCAATAACCTGCTGATTGGTCTTGATTACTATAATTATCATATCGATACAGACTATCGTCGCTGGCGTACAGCCTGGGGTGCCGGTGACACCACTTACAGTATCGATCCGGCCAATCCTGATTACACCATAGCCCGTCCTGATGTATCGCCTGTTACCCTTACTGCAGAAAAGCAACAGGGTCTGGGTTTTTATGCGCAGGATCTCATCGAGTTGAATGAAGCCACTAAACTTCTGCTGGGTTTCCGTGTAGACAAATTTGAGCAGGAAATTTATGACCATCTGGCAGGTGCCGGTCAGAGCCAGGATCAAACAGTGGTCACGCCCCGTCTCGGCCTGACTTATGCTGTAAACGAAAAGGTCAGCCTGTATACCAGCTATGCCGAAGGATTCAGACCCAACCCCGGGCTTGATTCCGACCGCAACGCGTTTGACCCGGAAGAAACAACCTCGTTTGAAGTGGGTGCTAAGTGGGAAAATCTGGCTGAGCGGTTCTCCGGTAGCATTGCTATCTTTGACGCTGAAAAAACCAATATGCTGACAGCAGAGCCCAACACCGGGTTGTCGGCGACATTAGGTACAGTGGAGAGTCAGGGCATTGAGTTTCAGTTGACCACAGACTTAACAGCCAATACCCGTCTGGATTTCTCGTATGCTTACACGGATGCGCAAACCGCCAATGAAGTGAACAACCTCGATTGGGGCGTGACCATTCCGAAAGGTTCCCGCCTGATCAATGTGGCAAAACATGCAGGTTATATCTCGCTGAATCACTACACGAAACTGATGGAAAAAGAGGCGTTCTTCGGTGCAACGGTGCGTTATGTGGGCGACCGCCTGGGGGAAACCACTGACGCCGGATTTATACTGCCGTCCTATACGCTGGTGAACCTGTCGGCTTCGCTGGCATTAAATGAGAAGCTGAGTGTGAAGTTCGACGTCAATAACCTGTTTGATGAAGTGTACTTTGAAAACTCATACCACAAGCTTTGGGTAATGCCGGGCTCGCCGGTGAATTACACTGCCAGTGTGAAATATCAGTTTTAAATAAATGTACTCACAAAGCCGGTTCCGCTGCTTTCAGGAGCCGCTGACCGGCTTTTCTATATTTAAGCCGCAACCAGTCCTGATAAATCACAGTGACGCCAGGAAAGTACCGATACGCTTTATACCTTCATCCAGTGCAGTTTCTGAAGCTGCGAAGGACAAACGCACATAGTCATCACCGGTGGCCTCGCCAAAATCATTACCCGGTGTCAGGGCAACGTGCTGTTCTTCCAGTAACCGCTCACAGAATGTCATGGCGTTCAGACCGGTAGAGGTGACGTTGATATATACATAAAACGCGCCGTCCGGCTCCACATCCACGGACAATCCAGCCTGCTTTAAGCCATCAAGAACCCGCTGACGCCGGTGCAGCAGAATATCTCTGCGTCCTTCGCAAACGTTCAGGGTTTCCGGGGTGAAACAGGCCAGCGCCGCATATTGCGCGGGGGTCGACGGGCAAATGTATAAGTTCTGCGCCAGACGCTCCATCACCGGCACCATGTCATCCGGCACTACACACCAGCCTAAACGCCAGCCGGTCATACCGAAGTACTTTGAAAAGCTGTTGATCACAATGGCGTCGGGGTCAAAAGCCAGTACGGTCTGAGCGTGACCATGATGGCTGAGATTCAGGTAAATTTCGTCAACAATGCGCCAGCCATCACGGGATTTTACAAAATCGCATACTGCCGCCAGATCACTTTCAGGCACTGATGTGCCCGTGGGATTAGACGGTGATGCCAGCATCACACCTTTGGTATCGCTCTGCCAGTTTGCCTGCACGCTTTGTGGTGTCAGCTGAAAGCGCTGTTCAGCGCCTGCGGGAATGCTTTGCAACTGCCCGCCAAAGCTTCGGATAAACTGACGGTTGCACGGGTAGGCCGGGTCGGCCAGCATCACTTTGTCGCCGTGGTTAACCAGTGCGGCACTCACCAGAAGCAGCGCGGCGGATGCTCCTGCAGTCACCACAACATTGTTTGGATTGACAGCAACACCATGTCGCTGAAGATAGAAACCGGCAATGGCTTCCCGCAGGGCCGGTAAACCTAAGGCTGACGTGTAGGGCAGTTCTGCCTTTTCCATGACGTCCTGCATGGCCTGCACGACCGGACCCGGAGCACCGAAATCCGGTTCGCCAATATTGAGTCTGACGACATGATGCCCTTTTGCTTCAAGGGCACTGGCTTTCTCTGAAAAAGCCATGGCATAGAAGGGTGTAATGGCGTTGGCACGATCTGAAAACTTCAACAAAACAGGCTCCCCGTAAAAACGAGGAGCCATGATACAGCAAACCGGTCAGCGCCAGCCAGCTTACTTGTAGATCACCTGGTTTACGATGTTTTCCAGGCCTTCCTGTTTGCCGGATACCGGCTTGGGATCCAGTGCGTTATCGCTGGCGAACTTAGCTACGTCTTCCAGCGACATTTTACCGTTTAATACCTGCTGGCCGAAATCTTCTGACCAGCCAGCATAGCGTTTCTCAACGGCGTTACCCAGTGCTTCTGACTCCAGCAGTGCAGCGGCTTTCTTCAGGCCCAGCGCACAGGTATCCATGCCCCCAATGTGGCCCAGGAATAAGTCCTCCGGTTCGGTGCTTTGACGGCGTAATTTGGTGTCAAAGTTAAAGCCGCCTGAGGTGTAGCCACCATTTTTCAGAATTTCGTAACAAATCAGTGTCATTTCTTCTACTGAATTAGGGAACTGGTCAGTATCCCAGCCTAATTGCGGGTCGCCGCGGTTGGCATCAATAGAGCCAAAGATACCCAGTGCAAATGCAGTGGCAATTTCGTGATGGAAAGAGTGGCCGGACAAGGTGGCGTGGTTGGCTTCAATGTTTACGGCAAACTCTTTCTCTAAACCAAATTCAGACAGGAAGCCGTGTACGGTTGCTGTGTCGTAGTCGTACTGATGTTTCGTCGGTTCCTGTGGCTTAGGTTCTATCAGCAGCAGGCCGTCAAAGCCGATTTTGTGTTTGTGTTCTACCACCATATTCATGAAGCGCCCCAGTTGCTGACGTTCACGTTTTAAATCGGTGTTCAGCAGGGTTTCGTAACCTTCACGGCCGCCCCACAACACGTAGTTTTCACCGCCCAGTTGTTTGGTGGCGTTCATCGCATGAAATACCTGAGTGGCTGCGCGGGCAAACACGGCCGGATCCGGGTTGGTTGCTGCGCCTGACATGTAACGGGGGTGGCTGAATACATTCGCCGTGCCCCAGAGCAGTTTCATGCCGGTTTCTTCCTGCTTGTGCGCCAGCACTTCAGTCATGGTGGAAAAGTTGTGCACGTATTCTTTCAGAAACTGACCTTCCGGTGCCACATCAACATCGTGAAAGCAGTAGTAAGGCGCGCCGAGCTTTTCCAGAAATGAGAAAGCCGCATCCGCCTTCGCTTTAGCTTGCGTCATGGCATCACCCTGAGTCAGCCAGGGACGATTAAATGTGCCGCCACCGAATACATCAGCTCCGTCCCAGCAGAAGTTGTGCCAATAGCAGGCAGCAAATCGAAGGTGCGCTTCCATGGTTTTACCCATGATCACTTCTTCCGGGTTGTAGTGTTTAAATGCCAGCGGATTGGTCGAGTCCGCGCCTTCGTATTTGATCTTTGGAATTGCGTCGAAATAGTTGCTCATATTCTTTTTCCTGTTCAGGCAGGGTTATGGTGAAGACAGTGTGAAAGACCCTGCGCAGTTCAACAATTATGTTAATTCGTGAAAGTTTTCTGTTTTTTCGGTGACGACCAGAAAGGTTCTATGGCGTAGTAAAGCTCACGGAACTGCTGACGTTTTGCTAAATAGGCTTCGTTAACTTTGGGGTCTGGTTTATATTCCGCTTCTGCTTCGGGCTGGAAACAAATATCAGATAAGGATTTGTCGGGATTCACCGCCAGTTGCGCAAGCCTTGCCGCTCCGAGCGCAGGGCCAACATCGCCGCCTTTGCGGTAAGTTAAGGTCTGACCGCTGATATCGCTGAGCAATTGTCGCCAGAAAGGACTTTTCGCTCCGCCGCCTATCAGACTGATTGACGATACACTGACGCCACTTTGATGCACTGCGTCCATGCCGTCTGCCAGCGCCATGGAAACACCTTCAATAACAGCTCTGGCCAAGTGTGCGCGGGTAGTGCTGGCTGTGACCCCGAAAAAGGCTGCTTTCGCATAAGGATTATTATGCGGTGTCCGCTCACCGGTCAGGTAAGGCAAAAACAACGGCGTAGCTTCATCAGAATAAGAGACTGACTGCTCAACATCATCAAGCATCGCCCCTACATCCTCGTAACCACTTTGAGCTGCGTACCATTGTAAACAGCTCGCAGCACTCAGCATTACCGACATCATATGCCAGCGGGAAGGCAGAGCATGACAGAAGCTGTGTACAGCCTGCTCTGTGTTAATGCGAAAGGTATCGGTGACGGCAAAGTAAACCCCGGATGTGCCCAGTGACAGCATGGCCTGACCCGGATCAACAATACCGCAGCCAATAGCGCCGGCAGCGTTATCGCCACCGCCGCCGGCAACAGGGACGGATTTCATGCCCCAGCGTTCGGCAAGGCTGGCCGTCAGCTCTCCGGTAACCGCATTCCCTTCGAAAAGTGCCGGCATATGAGATTCATTCAGCCCTGTGGCAGCCAGCAATGTGCTGTCCCATTTACGGGATTCCGTATTCAGCCAGATAGTGCCGGCTGCATCTGACATTTCGCTGGCAAATTCACCGGTCAGTTTGTAACGCAGGTAATCTTTGGGCAACAATACTTTGTGAATGCGTCTGTAGACATCAGGTTCATGGTGCTTAATCCACAGGATTTTAGGCGCGGTGAAGCCTGCCATCACGATATTACCGCTGCGCTGACGTGCGTCGCTCACGGCCGCTTCTATTTCATGACATTCATCGTCGCACCGGCCGTCGTTCCACAAAATGGCAGGGCGCAACACGTCACCGTTTTCATCCAGCAAGGTTGCCCCGTGCATTTGTCCGCTCAGTCCGATAGCCTTCACGGTACTTAAGTCCTGCGATGCTTTCAGCGCATCCAGACACTGACAGGTCGCTTCCCACCAGTCTGCCGGATCCTGCTCTGACCATAAAGCCCTTGGCATCGACACATCCAGAGACGCATGGGTGGTTCTTAACACCGCGCCCTGTTCGTCTGTTAACACCACTTTTACCCCTGAGGTGCCTAAATCAATGCCTATGTACATGTTGTTTTCACTTCTGGTAATCCGCTATTCCTCTATGTTGATTATCAAAAGCGATCAGAGCAATTATGAAATTTTGTAATCTTTTTGTTAATTGCTTTGCAGTGGTTTAGGATGCGTAAAAACAATATTCATAAATTGCTTTACGGAATCTTATTAGTCGGGGCCAGCTATGTTCGAAAAGTCACACAGTATCACGCTGCTGTTTAATGCCAGTAAGGTTTATGACCGTCAGATTATCGAAGGTATAGGCCGATATTTGCAAACGTCGAAAGCCGACTGGGACTTGTATCTTGAAGAGGACTTTATGACCCGGCTGGAGCATCTGGACGAGTGGAGCGGAAACGGAATTATTGCGGATTTTGATAATCCTGCTATTGAAAAAGCGCTGACTAAAGCCAGAGTGCCGGTAGTGGCAGTAGGCGGTTCTTATCAAAATAAGGCTGATTATCCCCAAGTGCCCTACGTCGCTACCGATAACTTTGCATTGGTTGAAGCTGCATTTGAACATTTAAAACAAAAAGGCATAGAACAATTCGCCTTTTACGGTGCGCCTCTTGACTCTCAGAACCGGTGGGCACATGAGCGTGAACGCGCCATGCTGGAATTGACTCGGCGGGAAGGCTATGAGTGTTTCGTTTATCGTGGTCATGCCGTACGCCCGGAAACCTGGCAGTATTCTTTAAAACGACTCACCGACTGGCTGAATAGTTTACCGGAACCGACCGGAATCGTGGCAGTTACCGATGCGCGGGCCCGTCACCTGCTGCAAGCCTGTGATCATCTTGGCTTACTCATTCCTGAAAGGTATTCAGTGATAGGTATAGATGATGACGAGCTGGCCCGGTACCTGAGTCGTGTCAGTCTGACATCAGTGAAGCAGGGCTGTTTTGACATGGGGTTTCAGGCTGCAAGAATGCTGCACCGGCAATTGCAGGGTTTACCAGTCAGCAAAGCGCCGGTACTCGTACCACCCGAGCGTGTAGCTGAACGGCAGTCTACCGATTACAAAGCGATTAAAGACCCGCTGGTAATGCAGGCTATGCATTTCATACGGCATAACGCATGTCGGGGTATTAAGGTTGACCAGGTGCTGGACTACGTAGGTATATCCCGCTCAAACCTGGAGGGCCGTTTCAAAGAGGAGCGGGGACACAGTATTCACACCGAAATTCATAACGAAAAACTCAGCCGTGCCTGCAAAATGCTGAAGGAAACTGATGAAGCCGCAGTTGAAATCGCAGAAATTTGTGGCTACCCGTCGATTCAATACATGTATGCCATATTCCGCAAGCATTTTAACCAGACTCCGGTGGAGTACCGTCAGGCACACCGGCCCCAAAGTCTGGATGACTTGCCCGTGGAAGGTTTATCAAAGTTTGCCGCCATCTAGAGAGCAATGAAACTTAAATGACGCAGAATTATTAATAACGGAGAATCAGTACCCTATGGAAACCGTGTTATCAGCAAGTACAGACAAGCCCTCTGAAAACAGGAGTTTTATACTCTTCATCAGTGTTGTTGCCACCATTGGTGGTTTCTTATTCGGGTTCGACAGTGGCGTTATTAACGGCACTGTTGACGGTTTGCAGGCCGCCTTTCAGTCAGAAAGTGTGGGTACGGGATTTAATGTTTCCAGTATGCTTTTAGGGTGTGCCGTCGGTGCTTTTTTTGCCGGGCGGCTGGCAGATAAGTACGGCAGAAGGGCATTGCTGCTGGTGGCGGCAGTGTTCTTTATTATCAGTGCCTGGGGCTCCGGCGTTTCAACCAGTGGTGGTGAGTTTGTTTTCTATCGTATCCTGGGTGGGCTTGCGGTAGGCGCTGCCTCTGTCATGGCACCGGCTTATATTGTCGAAGTTTCGCCTGCCAGATACCGTGGCATGCTCACGTCGATTCAGCAAATCGCGATTATCAGCGGGTTATTTGCCGCTTTTCTCAGTAACTATATTCTTGCTGATTTCGCCTCGGGTTCTACGCAGGCTCTGTGGATGGATTATGCAGCCTGGCGCTGGATGTTCTGGATGGAGCTTATCCCGGCGTCGTTGTTCTTACTGATGCTGCTATTTATACCTGAAAGTCCCCGTTTCCTTGTCGTTAAAGGAGATAAAGTCAAGGCGCAGCAGGTTTTGGGCAAGCTTTACGGTGATGCAGGAGCGGGCAAGCTGACTGAAATTGAATCCACACTGGCAAATGATCATCAGCCTCGCCTGAGCGACCTGAAACAACCGGATACCGGAAAGGTCAGACCCATCGTGTGGATTGGTCTGGGCCTTGCCACCTTGCAGCAACTGGTGGGTATTAACGTGGTGTTCTATTACGGCGCGGTGTTATGGCAGGCCGTCGGCTTCTCAGAAAGTGACGCCCTTCTGATCAACGTGATAAGCGGAGCCATCAGTATTGCTGCCTGTCTGGTTACCCTGGCAATCATCGATAAAGTGGGCCGTAAACCGCTGTTGAAGTGGGGTTCTGCCGGTATGTCTGTCACGCTTATCGCGCTGGTTGTCGCGTTTGGCAACGCAGAGCAGGGGATGGACGGAAAACTGATAATGGGTGCCTGGGGACCTGTTGCACTGATTGCTGCCAATCTGTATGTGTTCTGCTTCAACTTCTCATGGGGACCGGTCATGTGGGTGATGCTGGGAGAAATGTTCCCCAATCAAATCCGTGGCTCCGGTCTGGCGGTGAGCGGATTGATCCAGTGGCTGACAAACTTCGCTATCACATGGACTTTCCCGATGATGCTGGCCGGTATTGGTCTGGCAGGCGCATACGGCTTCTATGCATTATGTGCTGTGCTGTCAGTGATTTTTGTCAGCAAGTACGTGTATGAAACCCGCGGTCGTGAACTGGAAGATATGAAAGGCTGAGCCGGCGGGAAAAACCTTACATCCACTGAGTATTAAAGGCATACGAAAAGCGGTAGTATGCCTTTTTACGTTTCAGCCTTTTACCGCAAGCAGATACCGGAGTGGAAAGGGCTGCATCACAAGGATGCCTCATGTCACAGCCGGTCAGACTCCTCAGTTTCTCCATCGCTTTTGCCTGCATATTGTTATCGCTCAATTTTGGATTGCGTTCTTCCATGGGTTTCTTCATGGAGCCTGTTTCCTCAGAGTTTGGCTACGGCCGGGAGGTGTTTGCTTTTGCGCTGGCGATGCAAAATTTATGGTGGGGACTCTTTCAGCCTGTTGCCGGGGCGATGGCAGACCGTTTCGGTACCGTAAAAACCGTTATTCTGGGCGCCTTCCTGTATGCCGGTGGTTTAGCGGTTACTGCCTTCAGTGACAGCGCCGGCAGCCTGAATGTGGGAGCCGGCTTGCTGATGGGGATGGGCATCGCCGCCTCCGGTTTGGGTGTGGTATTGCCTGCGATGGCGAGAATGGTGTCTCCGGAAAAACGCTCATTTGCCTTAGGTCTTGGCAGTGCTGCCGGCTCCGCCGGACAGTTGCTGGTAGTACCCGTTGCACAGCATTTTATTGCCGCTTATGGCTGGAGCAATGCGTTGTTACTGATGGCGGGAAGTGCGCTGATGATGAGCCTGATGGCCGGTTCATTAACCGGCAGCGGCGGGCAACAGGCGGCGCAGGGCAACACACAGGTGCGTCAGACCGTGAAAGAAGCGCTGAAAGAGGCTTGTACTTACCCCCATTACTGGCTGATTGTGGTGGGGTTTTATGTGTGCGGTTTCCAGCTGGCATTCATTACCGTGCATATGCCTGCATTTCTTGCTGACAGGGGCTTTACTGCTGACATCGCGGTCATGAGCCTGGCACTTATCGGGTTGTTTAACATCTTTGGCTGCCTGTTGTCCGGCTCATGGGCGGGTAAATATTCCAAGAAAAATCTGCTCACCCTCATTTACGCATTGCGGGCTGTCGCCATTGCCGGCTTCATGTATTTTCCTATGTCATCAACATCGGTTTACATATTCTCTATTGTGACTGGTTTGTTGTGGCTGGCCACGGTGCCGCCTACATCCGGGCTGGTGGCGCAGTTATTCGGTTTGCCGCACATGGGGCTGCTGTATGGCATTGTGTTTTTAAGCCATCAGCTGGGTTCATTCAGCGGAGTCTGGCTGGGTGGTTATCTGTACGATACCACCGGTTCTTACGATGTAGTCTGGTGGAGTGCCTGTGTGATTGCCGGTATCACTGCGCTGATCCACATTTTCATTGATGAGCGCCCGGTTTTAAGATTGCGGACTGCACAGGCATAGTGAAGACGGGCGTGATGTCACGCCGGTCTGTTGATTCAGATAAAACGTGACATATCCGGGTGGGCGATCTCAATCCATTGTTTCAGTGACGGTTCCTCAATGAAACTGAAGTCTGCGAAGTCAAAGCCCGGCGCTACGCTGCAGCCCACGAGAGTGTATTCTCCGGTGGTTTCAGCGGCCTGAAAGTTGCCGGCCGGAATGACAGCTGCATAGCCATGTTCCCTGCCACCAATCCGCTGTTCTCTCAGCTGTTGCTGATGAATGTGGTACAGACGCAACGGCGCTCCCTCGTAATGGTTCCAGACTTCATCGTGTAAAACGCGGTGGAAGCGGCTTACCTGGCCTTCAAGCAACAAAAAGTAGATATGCGTCATGGCGGGGCGGCCCAGACCGTGTGCAGGTGAATTAACCTGTTTATCAGACTTGAATATCTGCCTGTAAAATCCGCCTTCCGGGTGTGGTTCCAGTTGCAGTTGATCGATTAATTCGTGATGTCGCGTTTTGCCCATGTTTTTATAATTCTTCTTTTGTGAGTTTACCCTGTACAAATAGCATACCGTGCCCGTTAATCGAAAACACCATCTTTATTAACCAATTCTAAACAAATCCGATGTGGTGAACGGGTGAACTTTTTTTCACAACATTACCGTATGAATGAGAAATTCTCCGGCGCTTTTTTGTCTGTTCAGGCCATACAGAACCGCGCACTCATTCAATTTGAAAGGTGAAAACGTGAAATATCAGAAGTTTACGACCGTTAATGTTGGCGATAATGCATTCAAAGCAATCAGTTTCGATTCCATTGGGCAGCAATTCGACCTCGACCGTCTGCCTTTCTGCATAAAGATCCTGCTGGAAAACTTAATCCGCCACGAAGACAAGGAATTCGTAAGCAGCGAAGATATTGAGAAAGTGGCGAAGTGGGATATTAAAGATGACAGTCAGCATGAAATTTCCTTCGTACCGGCCAGGGTAATCCTGCAGGACTTTACCGGCGTGCCCGCCATTGTTGACCTCGCCGCCATGCGTGATGCGGTAAATAATTTAGGGGGAGATGCACAAACCATTAACCCTCTGAACCCTGTAGAACTGGTTATCGACCACTCTGTTATGGTGGATTATTTTGCCTCAGAGGATGCCTTCGAGAAAAACACCGGTGTGGAAGTTCAGCGAAACCGTGAGCGCTATCAGTTTCTGAAATGGGGACAGTCTTCTTTTGACAACTTCAAAGTGGTGCCGCCGGGCCGGGGTATCGTGCACCAGGTGAACCTGGAATATCTCGCACGTTGTGCATTTACCAAACAGGAAGGAGACGACACACTGGTGTATCCGGATACGCTGGTAGGCACAGATTCTCATACCACGATGATTAACGGTCTTGGTGTGCTTGGCTGGGGCGTAGGTGGTATTGAAGCCGAAGCGGCCATGCTGGGACAACCCGTTACCATGCTGCGCCCGGACGTGGTGGGCTTCCGTTTAACCGGAAAGTTGAATCCCGGCGTAACTGCTACTGACATGGTTCTGACGATCACTGAGCAACTGCGAGAGCATGGTGTGGTGGGCAAGTTCGTTGAATTCTACGGGCCTGGCATTAAATACCTTACCACTGCAGACCGCGCGACCATTGCAAACATGGCGCCTGAATACGGAGCCACCTGCGGTATCTTCCCGGTAGACAGCGTGGCACTGGATTACCTGAAGCTGACCGGTCGTCCTGACGAACAGATTGAACTGGTCGAAGCCTACGCAAAATCAGCCGGTCTGTGGCACGACGATCACACCAAAGATGCCATTTATCACGAAACGCTGGAATTGGACCTGGCCGATGTGGTGCCTTCTATTGCAGGACCCAAACGTCCGCAGGACCGTATTGCTCTTGATACTGCCGCCAGTGCCTTCACTGACTGGTATCAGTCTCAGATTGATATAAAAGTCGAAGGTGAAGAAGCTAAATTTGTTGCTGAAGGCGGCGATATGGCAGAAGTGGATGAAGAGCAGGATTCTTTCGTCAACTTCAACGGTGAGAAATTTAATCTGGAAGACGGTGCAATAGTTATTGCCGCCATCACCAGTTGTACGAATACGTCTAACCCGTCAGTGCTTATCGGTGCCGGCCTGCTGGCGAAGAAAGCGGTGGAACTGGGTCTGACCCGTAAGCCCTGGGTGAAAACTTCACTGGCGCCTGGTTCACAGGTGGTCACACAGTATCTGGAAGATGCAGGACTCATGGAGCCCCTTGAGCAACTTGGGTTTAACCTTGTGGGATACGGCTGTACTACCTGTATCGGAAACTCAGGTCCGTTGCCCGAGGAAATTTCCCGTGCAATTAACGATGCGAAAATCACCGTTACCTCAGTATTGTCCGGTAACCGTAACTTTGAAGGTCGCATCCATCCGGATGTAGCGGCTAACTACCTGGCTTCTCCACCGCTTGTGGTGGCATACGCGCTGGCTGGTAATATGAAAGTGGATATTACCCGTGAGCCAATCGGTACAGATAAGAACGGAAAACCGGTTTATCTGAAAGATCTGTGGCCATCAGAACAGGAAATTCAGGCGAAAATTAACGACTATGTATCGGGCGATCTGTTTAAGCAGAAATACGCGGATGTATTTAAAGGCAATGACATCTGGAACAAACTGGATGTGTCTTCAAGCTCTGTGTATGACTGGCCGGACTCCTCTTACATCAAACATCCGCCTTTCTTTGCTGACATGGGCAGTGAACCTGCGGCACTGAGTGCCATCGAAGGTGCACGTTGTCTGGTGAAGGTGGGTGATTCCATTACCACCGACCATATTTCTCCTGCCGGCGCCATTGCCCCGGACAGCCCCGCAGGACAATATCTGCAGGAGCAGGGTATGAAGCCGGAAGACTTTAACTCTCTGGGATCTCGCCGTGGTAACCACGAGGTGATGATGCGGGGTACGTTTGCCAATGTGAGACTGAAAAATCAGTTAGCACCCGGCACCACCGGCAGCGCAACCACCCATTATCCCAGCGGTGATGCCATGTCTATTTTCCATGCGGCCATGCGCTACCGTGAAGACGGTGTGCCGGCTGTGGTTATCGGAGGCAAAGAGTACGGTACAGGCTCAAGCCGGGACTGGGCAGCCAAAGGGCCGTCATTATTAGGTGTCAAAGCCGTAATGGTAGAGAGTTATGAGCGTATTCACCGTTCTAACCTCATCGGTATGGGTATTCTGCCGTTGCAGTTTAAGGAGGGCGACAGCGCGTCATCACTGTCATTGCGTGGTGACGAAACCTACAGCATTGCGCCTGTTGAACGTGGCCAGAAGGAAGTGCAGGTAACTGTCACGTCTGACGATGGTGAGGCCCGTCAATTTATGATGGACGTACGGATTGATACCGCCAATGAGTTTACCTACTTCGAGAACGGCGGCATCCTCCACTATGTTATCCGGGAGTATCTGAAGAAAGGCGCTTAAATATAGCGCCGTCTTTCGGCAAGTACGCCCAGAATGATGAATGCACTGATAAAGCCCGCGCCCTGTAAATACCAGGGCAGGTATTTTATCAGGTAGAGCAGGAACGGCGCACCGTGAATAGTGAGCAGCCCGTATCCGAAAGCACACAGCAACACGAACAGTGTGGTGCGGATAAGAAAATGATATGGCGCCAGCATCCGTTTGATATGTTTATTGATGATGTCGCCGTACACCACCAGAATGGTGGCCATCAGCATGATACTCAGTTGGGTGTAATAGGGAGATAGCCACTGGCTTAACTGGCCAAATAGTTCTGTCATATATTCACTGCAAAAATGCCCGCTCTGAAAGCGGGCATTTTACGTTTTGCGGCAAAGAAAACCTACGTCTGAATTAAAGTTCAGCGTATGTACCTGACCACTCAGGTATTAGCCGGCCAGCAATTTGGATACGGCTTTGTAACCTTGCTGAATAGTTTGCAGTTTATCCGGTGTCTGGTCGCGTTCAACGAAACGGTGCTCTACGCCCGCCTGCTTCGATGCGGCAAAGATTTTGGCAAAGTTAATTGTACCGGTACCTACGTCAGCGAACTGGCCCTGCTTGTCCATGTCTTTGACGTGCCACAGCTTGAAGCGGCCGGGATGTTTGGCAAAGTAAGCCAGCGGATCTTTATTGGCTTTGAACATCCAGAACAAATCCATTTCCATCGCCATTTTGTCAGCGTCCACTTCGTTCAGTAACACATCGTACGGCTCGACACCGTCAGTAACGTGGAATTCGAAGTCATGATTGTGGTAGGCCAGTTTCAGTCCCTGACGGTTACAGGCATCGCCCCACTTATTGCATTCTTCTGCCAGCTTTTTGTACACATCGATGGTTGTACCGCGCTGTTCTTCAGTCAGATAAGGGATAACCACATATTTGTGGCCTACTTCGAGGGCGGTTTCGATAACTTTATTAATGCCTTCTTTGCGGAACATATCCAGAGGAATATGTGCAGAAGGTGCTGACAGGCCTTCACCATCAACAATTTTGCGGATTTCTTTCGGGCTGTGACCAAAATAACCGGCGAATTCCAGTTCTTTGTAGCCAACCGCTGAAACCAGTTTCAGCACGGCGGGTACACTGACGGCCATCATATCGCGCAGTGTATACAGCTGTAATCCTACGCGGGTTTCCGCTTTAGCCTGACCAAATGCAAATCCCGGTGCCATCAGCAGGCCTGCTCCGGCTGCGCCCAGTTTTACGAATTGACGACGGTCCAGTGAGGACTGGCCGATCTTGCTGGCAATATGACTTGCCTTAATGTTTCTGCCTGACATGTTATTCTCCTTCGTCATTTGCACTTGCTCACGAAGTTACAGCGTACGCAGCAAGTAAAAGTCATCGTTCTGTTTAATCCGGAGCCTTCCCGGTGCTGCCCCGTAAAATGAGTTCGAACGGCATAATTACTTTAGGTGCCGTTGTCAGTTTGCCTTCCAGTACGTCCACTAACAAGTTTACAGCAGTGCGGCCGAAGGCTTCTGCCGGCTGTGCAATGGTGGTCAGAGGGGGATCGCAATAGGCGGCAAAGTCGATATTATCAAAGCCGGCAACCGAGATATCCTGAGGTACCCGCAAACCTGCGTTTTTAAAGCCCTGAAGTGCACCCAGAGCGGTTTCATCGTTCTCACAGAATACCGCAGTAGGGCGGTTATCCAGTGCCAGCATCCGGCCGGCAGCTTCATATCCCGCCTGCAACGTAAAATCGCCGGCGAAAAGTAAAGACTGATCGTAAGGAATATCGGCGGCTTGCAATGCGTCACGGTAACCGGCAAGCCGCTGCTGTGTGAGTGGACTGTCTGCAGGGCCCTTAAAAAGCGCAATACGTTTGTGACCGAGAGAGAGCAGATGCTCGGTCATGGCTCTGGCCGCGGCGCGGTTATCCAGTGTCACGGTCGGGCAAATATTCGAACTCAGCACCTCACAGGCATTCACCATGGGCAGCATGCTGTCGTTCTTGCCGGTATCTTCAGAAAACGGGTTGTGTGCGCGAAGCTGAATAAGTCCGTCAGCTTGAGATGTTTGTACCATCTTGGCGTAATTCGCCTCGATGTCTGCATTGCCAAGCGTATTGCCCAGTAACAGTGAATAGCCGGATTCGGCTGCGGCTTCCTGCATGCCACTAATCACCCTGGCAAAAAATACGTTTGCCACCGTAGGAACCAGTACTACCAGACTGTGGGTTTTACCGGAGCGGAATTTTACCGCCATCAGATTTGGCTTATACCCTACTTCACTCACTGCTGACATGACCTTCGCCCGTGTTTTCGGAGAAACACGTTCAGGCTGTTGCAAAGCACGCGACACAGTTGCCACGGAAACTCCGGCTAAATCAGCGACATCTCGGATATTTGGCATTACCTTTTTCTCAAACCACTTTTTTATTCTTTGCAGTGCTAAGTGAGGTATTCACTTCTGTGCATATGTAACGGATTACATTTTGTCGCGACAGGATTACCCAAATGTAAGCATAAATCCAGTTTTAAATGTGAAGTATAAACAAAAAATATACAAAATTTCCGTGTGTTGATTACATTTGGTCGTCCGGACTACGACGATGGTAGAAAATTCGTTGACATCAATTTATGTAATCCGTTACATTTTTACAGTAATTACATATTTGTAACAACGATGCGCACAATTGGGGGAATACATGGCGAAGTTGCAGCGGGTTCGCATGGGTATGGTCGGTGGTGGTGAAGGTGCTTTTATCGGCGCCGTACATCGTCACGCAGCAGGCCTGGACGGTCAGTACGATTTAGTTTGCGGGGCATTCAGCCGCGATACTGGTAATAATCAACGTACCGGTGACAGTTTGGGTTTAAGCAGCGACCGCGTTTATGCCTCGTGGCAGGAAATGCTGGAAGCAGAAAATAAATTACCTGCTGACGAGCGTATGGAAGTGGTTGTGGTTGTTACGCCAAACCATCTTCACGTGCCGGTCACCATAGCCGCGCTGGAAGCTGGCTATCATGTATTCTGCGAAAAGCCTGCCGGTCTGAATCTGGCAGAAACCAAAGAACTGGCGAAAGTCGTTAACAGTTCTGACCGTCTGTATGGTCTGGCGCACACCTACCTGGGGTATCCCATGGTGTGGCAGGCTAAAGCCATGGTTGAAGATGGCAAGCTGGGCAACATCCGTAAAATTCTCGTTGAGTACCCGCAGGGCTGGTTAAGCGGCGAAGACGACCCCGATAACAAGCAGGCTGCATGGCGCACAGATCCGGCATTGTCCGGCGGTGCAGGCTGTATGGGCGATATCGGTACCCATGCCTTTGGTCTGGCCGAATTTATCAGCGGCCACACGGTAACTGAACTGTGTGCAGACATGAATATCATTGTACCGAACCGCCGTTTAGACGATGACGGTGCAGCATTCTTCCGCACTGCTGAAGGCGCTAAGGGCGTGCTTATCGCCAGCCAGGTGTGTGCCGGTGAAGAGAACGCGCTGAAAATTAAATTGTACGGTGATAAAGGCGGACTGGAATGGCATCAGATGGAGCCTAACTCCGTTATTTTCCGCACACTGGATGCACCTTACTGTGTATACCGTGCCGGTTCCGGCCAGCCGGGTTTGTACCCTGAAGCGTCCGATCGCTGCCGTACTCCGTCAGGTCACCCTGAAGGCTATCTTGAAGCTTTTGCTAACCTCTACCGTTACTTTGCCATCGCTGTACGCGAAGGTCAGACAGGTAAAGCTGAAGGCGTGCCCGGTCTGAAGTCCGGTTTACGCGGAATGGCATTTATTGAAGCAATGGTTGCCTCCGGCGCCAGCGACGTGAAGTGGCATCCAATCCCGGATACCGAGTAACAGACCCGTTTACAGAATTTAGGAGATTACCATGGCAGCAATTAAAGGCCCTGCGATTTTTTTAGCACAATTTGCAGGTGACAAAGCGCCGTTCGATACCCTGGAAGGGATGGCAAAGTGGGCAGCTTCACTGGGTTACAAGGGCATTCAGGTGCCTACAGACCCCAAATTATTTGATTTAGAAATTGCCGCGGAAAGTCAGGAATACTGCGACAAAGTAAAAGCCATGTGTGCTGAAGCCGGTGTTGAAATTACCGAGCTGTCTACACATTTGCAGGGACAGCTGGTGGCTGTTCACCCTGCTTACGATGAGTTATTTGATAACTTCGCGCCTGAGCATTTACACGGTAAGCCGAAAGAGCGTACTGAATGGGCAATCAATCAGCTGATGCTGGCGGCAAAAGCCAGTAAACGTCTTGGCCTGAAAGCACACGTGACTTTCTCCGGTGCATTGATGTGGCATCTTGTTTATCCGTGGCCGCAACGTCCTGCCGGTCTTGTTGACGAAGGCTTCAAAGAACTGGGTAACCGCTGGAGACCTATTCTGGATGCATTCGAAGAAGCCGGTGTTGATTTGTGCTACGAAATCCACCCGGGTGAAGACTTACACGACGGTGCAACATTTGAGCGTTTCCTGCAGGAAGTTGACGATCACCCCCGCGCAAACATTCTGTTCGATCCCAGCCACTTCGTGCTGCAACAACTGGATTACCTGGACTTTATCGACCGTTACCACGACCGCATCAAAATGTTCCATGTGAAAGATGCTGAGTTCCTGCCAAATGGCAGAAGCGGCGTATACGGTGGTTATCAGGGTTGGGTAGACCGTCCGGGACGCTTCCGTTCACTGGGCGATGGTCAGGTAGATTTCAAGAGCATCTTTACTAAGCTTACCCAGTACGGTTTTGAAGGCTGGGCAGTGCTTGAGTGGGAATGCTGTCTGAAAGATTCTGCGCAGGGTGCTGCTGAAGGTGCACCGTTTATCGCATCTCATATTATTGAGCCAACTAAAGTTGCGTTCGATGACTTTGCCGGTGCTGGCAGCAGCACAGAAAGAAACCGCCGGATCCTGGGTCTGGACAAATAATAATAATGCCCGGGGCCAAAAGGCCCCGAAGTAGTAAGAGGATATAACAATGATAATGACCCGCCTGAGCATTATGATGTTTCTCCAGTTTTTTATCTGGGGTGGCTGGTTTGTGACCTTAGGTACCTTCATGGGGCAAACACTGGGCGCTTCCGGTAGTGAAATCGGTATGGCGTTTTCTACCCAGTCCTGGGGTGCGATTATTGCGCCTTTCATCGTTGGCTTAATCGCTGACCGTTTCTTCAATGCAGAACGTATTCTGGGTGTACTTCACCTGATTGGCGCAGCACTGATGTACATGATGTACGTCTCGACTGACTTTGCATCATTTTATCCCTATGTACTGGGTTACATGATTGCTTACATGCCGACACTGGCGCTGGTTAACTCGGTATCATTCGGCCAGATGACTGACCCGTCAAAACAATTCGGTAAAGTACGTGTTTGGGGAACCATAGGTTGGATTTTAGCCGGTCTGGTGATCAGCTATGTGTTCTCATGGGATTCTGCCAGCGGCATTTCTGAAGGCGCACTGCGTAACACCTTTGCACTTTCTGCCATTGGCTCATTAATTCTGGGTATCTTCAGCTTCACGTTACCTGCAACACCACCTAAAGCGAAAGGTACAGCTTCGGCAAGTCTGGGTGAAATGCTGGGTCTGGATGCACTGACACTGCTTAAAAGCCGCAGCTTCCTGGTGTTCTTCCTGTCTTCGGTACTGATTTGTATTCCGCTGGCGTTCTATTATCAGAATGCGAACCCGTTCCTGGCCGGCATCGGCGTGGAAAATCCGACGGGTAAAATGGCGCTGGGTCAGGTTTCAGAAGCATTGTTCATTCTGGCACTGCCGGTATTCCTGAACCGTTTCGGCATCAAGGCAACGTTATTGCTGGGTATGCTGGCGTGGGTACTGCGTTATGTGATGTTCGCCTACGGTGATGCTGACGGCGGTATGTTCTTATTATTAATCGGTATTGCACTGCACGGTATTTGTTACGATTTCTTCTTCGTATCCGGACAGATTTATACCGATGCTAAAGCCGGTGAAAAAATCAAAAGTGCGGCGCAGGGCCTTATCACATTAGCCACCTATGGTGTGGGTATGCTGATTGGTTTCTGGGTTGCAGGTAAGATCACCGACACTTACACATCAGAAGCCGGAGCGGACTGGAGCAGCATCTGGTTGTTCCCTGCAGGGTTCGCGGCTGTAGTACTGGTACTTTTCTTCATCCTGTTCAAAGACGAGAAGGTTTCCACCGATGCGTAATTCGCGTAGAGCGGTGCTTAAAGGGCTGGCGCTGTCAGGGGTTGGGCTGACAGCGACCAGTGCTTTATCTCTTCACGCGCATGCTGGCACAAGCCAGCATGCCGCCCTCAAAGGAAATATCAAACACGCAGTGGCGCGTTGGACATTTCCGGATCTTTCTTTAGAGGAGCTTTGCCTTGCCATTAAAGATATGGGCTTTTCAGCGATCGACTTAGTGGGTCCTGATGAGTGGCATATCCTTAAGAAACATGGCGTGCATTGCTCTATGTGTAATGGTGCTGAACTGAACCTTGAAGACGGTTGGTGTGACGACCGTTTTCATGAAGCGCTCATCGAACGTTACATTCCGCATATAGAGAAAGTGGCAGCAGCCGGTTACACCAACCTCATTTGTTTTAGTGGTAACAAACGGGGTATGGACAACGAAACCGGACTGAAAAATGCCGTTAAAGGGCTATCACAAATTCTGCCTCATGCTGAAAAGCACGGGGTAGTGCTGCAAATGGAACTGTTTAACAGCAAGGTCAATCATCCTGATTACATGGCCGACAATTCAGCCTGGGGTATCGAGCTGTGTCGCCGGCTGGGATCAGCGCATTTTAAATTGCTGTACGATATCTACCATATGCAGATAAGCGAGGGTGACATCATTCGCACCATACGTGACAACCATCAGTATTTCGGGCATTACCACACAGCGGGTGTGCCGGGGCGTCACGAGATTGATGACTCTCAGGAACTGTATTATCCGGCCATTGCGAAAGCGATTAAGGATTTACCGTTTGACGGGTATCTGGCCCAGGAATTTATTCCAACTCCAGACAGTAAGGCAGGCAAACTGAAGTCGCTTAACCAGGCGATCCGCATTTGTGATGTCTGATCAGTAGAAACGCTTTTGCCGGACGTGTTTAAGGGGACAAAACATGGCAAGTAATAACTATGATGCGATCGTTGTCGGATCGGGGATCAGTGGCGGCTGGGCTGCCAAAGAACTGACCGAGAAAGGCCTGAAAGTACTCATGCTGGAACGTGGCCGAAATATTGAGCACGTTAAAGATTATATTAATGCGCATAAAGAAAGCTGGGACTATCCTCACCGGGGCCTGGCTACGCAGGACATGAAAGAAGTTTATCCTGCACTTTCCCGCGATTACCCGCTGAATGAAATGACGCTTGGCATGTGGGCTAATGAGCAGGAAGCGCCATACATTGAAAAAGAACGTTTTGACTGGTACCGCGCCTACCAAATGGGCGGACGTTCACTGTTATGGGGACGTCAGAGCTACCGTCTGAATCCGGAAGATTTCATGGCTAACGGCAAAGAAGGTATCGCCGTTGACTGGCCAATTCGTTATGAAGACCTGTCGCCATGGTATGACTACGTTGAAAAATATGCTGGTATCAGTGGTACCCGTGAAGGCTTGAGCGTTCTGCCTGACGGTCACTTCATGCCTCCTATTCCGCTGAATGCGGTTGAAAAAGACGTTGCTGCCCGCGTTAAGAAAGCGTTTGGTGGTTCACGTCATTTCATCCACTCACGTTCAGCAAACATTACCCAGGGGATTAATGATATCCGTGTGGGTTGTCAGTTCCGTAACAAGTGCTGGTTAGGCTGTCCGTTTGGCGGCTATTTCTCAACTCAGTCTTCTACGCTGCCGGCAGCAATGGCAACCGGCAACCTGACAGTGCGTCCTTTCTCCATCGTAAAAGAAATCAAATACGATAAAGATAAGAAGCGTGCAACCGGTGTTGAAATCATTGATGCTGAAACTAACGAGACTTACGAGTTCAACAGTAAAATTGTATTCGTAAACGCCTCTGCCTTTAACTCTGCATGGCTGCTGATGAACTCGGCAACTGATGTCTGGGAAGGCGGTCTGGGCAGCAGTTCTGGCGAGCTGGGTCATAACGTCATGGACCACCACTTCCGCGTAGGCGCAAGCGCCAGTGTTGAAGGGTACGAAGACAGCTATTACTTCGGCCGTCGTCCGGCTGGTTTCTATGTGCCCCGTTTCCGTAACTGGGATGGCGACAAGCGTGATTACGTACGTGGCTTCGGTTATCAGGGTTCTGCAAGCCGTGGTGGCTGGCGTAAAGACATCGCCGAACTTGGTCTGGGGTCTAACCTGAAAGATGCGATGTCTGAGCCGGGTGACTGGACTATTGGTATGACAGCGTTCGGTGAAATGCTGCCGCATCATGACAACCGTATCTATCTTGATAGCAAGAAGAAAGATAAATGGGGTCTGCCGGTACTTGCCATGGACGTTAAGATCCGTGAAAACGAATACAAAATGCGTAAAGATATGAAGCAGGACGCCATTGACATGTTTGAGGCTGCTGGCCTTAAGAATGTTCAGGGTTATGATGCTGATTACGCACCGGGTATGGGTATTCACGAAATGGGTACGGCGCGTATGGGCCGCGATCCGAAGAGTTCAGTACTTAACAAGCACAATCAGGTTTGGGATGCACCAAACGTGTTCGTGACCGATGGTGCGGCAATGACTTCAGCATCGTGTGTTAACCCGTCTCTGACCTACATGGCAATGACTGCCCGTGCAGCAGACTTTGCAGTAGACGAACTGAAAAAAGGAAACCTGTAGCCATGAATCGTCGTGATTTATTGAAATTCATCACCGCTGCCACAGGTGTTGCATTTGTAGGTGGCAAAGCGCTGGCTTATGAAAATCTGCCAGTGGTGCCGCTGTCCGACACCGGTTTCAGCAAGGAAGACGTAGCCTTCTTCAACGAACTGGGCGAAGTCATCCTTCCCCGTACCGACACACCGGGAGCAAAAGACGCCGACGTAGGTAGCTGTATGGCCGTACTGGTAGCAGACTGCTATCACCCGACTATGCAGAAAACCTTCAAAGAAGGCCTGGTAACCCTGAAGAAGCGTGCTGAAAAAGAGTATGGCAAAGACTTCCTGTTACTTTCTGCTGAGCAGAAGATGGAATTGCTGTCTGCGCTCGACGAAGAAGCTAAAGCCTATAATGCTAAGAAAGGCATTTGGGGTGATGTAGCCATGAGCAATCCTAATGCGGGAGCGCCATGGGATGAAGAGCTGGTTGCTCCTCACTACTTCTCGCTGATTAAGCAACTGGTGTTGTTCTCGTTCTTCACGTCAGAAGTTGGCTCGACGAAAGTACTGCGTTACGTTGCCATTCCGACTAAATACGAAGATATCCCTTATAAGAAAGGTGACAGAGCCTGGGCTACCTGAGGTAGCCTTTTCACCAACACCATCATTTCAATATTAAGGGCACATAATGAAAAAGATGACAAAAACAACATTGCTATCCGGCTTAGCACTGTCACTGGCGTCAACAGCGTCAATGGCGAAGGAACTGAGTCCGGAAGAGCAGGCTGCTAAATCCGAAGTGTGGGAACCTGTTCCTGCTATGGTTGAAACCGCGCCGGGCAAAGCACCTTCTGATGCGGTGGTACTGTTTGACGGTACTGACCTATCCGCTTTTGAATCACTGAAAGGTGGTGAAGCGAAGTGGACGGTAGAAGACGGCACGCTAACTGTAAAACCGGGTACCGGTGATATTGTCAGCAAGCAGTCTTTCTGCAGCGTACAACTGCATGCTGAGTGGAAAACGCCTGAGGATGTTGAAGGGCTGGAAAGCCAGCAGCGCAACAACTCAGGTATTTTCCTGCAGCAGCGTTATGAAGTTCAGGTTCTGGACTCTTATAACAATAAAACTTACCCCAATGGTCAGGCAGGCAGTATCTACAAGCAGGCTATCCCGTTGGTTAACCCGGTGAATCCGCCGGGTGAGTGGCAGAGTTACGACATCATTTTTAATGCGCCTGAGTTTGATGGTGATGAACTGGTGAAACCGGGTTACCTGACCGTTTTAATTAACGGTGTGCTGGTACAAAACCACACTGAAATCTTAGGTAAGACCGAATGGATTGGCGGACCTTCTTATGAAGCGCATGGTTGTGCACCTATCCAGTTACAGGACCACAGTAACCCTGTGAGCTTCCGTAATATCTGGGTACGTGAAATCGGCCAGAATACTCTGACGGACTTCCGTTAAGCTTTACAGTGATAAACCTTCAAAGCCGCGAATTATCGCGGCTTTTTTATGCGTAGTTGCCAGCCCCGTAACGAGACTTTTATAAGCCCTGATCGTAAAAGTGAAAAAAGTGATGGGCAGATAAATGGCTTGTTAATAAAAGGAAAGTGAGTTTTTCCGGCCCGTATATTAACTTTTCATTTGTGCCAGTCGGCGATAAAACCGCTCCTGTTTACCAAATTATGCTATTCAAGCTGGCATTGATCTGAGTGCCGCAGCCTGCGTGTTTCCAGCATTCTCCCTTTCGTGTACCAGGAGTTCCTATGCGATTTTCAAAAAGAGCAATTACCGGTTGCTCATTAGTGGCGGTGGTTGCCGCTTCGTTCATCTATTCATCGGTAAAAGATGATTCTGGCAGAGACATTAAAGCCAGTACCAAAGTTGATGTACTGCTAATCGGTGGCGGTATTATGAGTGCAACCCTGGGGACTTATCTGCAGGAACTTGAGCCGTCGTGGTCCATGTTGATGGCCGAGCGTCTGGATGGTCCCGGCGAGGAAAGTTCAAACGGCTGGAATAACGCCGGAACCGGCCACTCTGCTTTGATGGAACTTAACTACACACCGCAACAGGAAGACGGTTCGGTTAATATCGATAAAGCTGTGAAGGTCAATGAAGCTTTTCAGATAAGCCGGCAGTTCTGGGCGTCTCAGGTTGAAAATGGTCACATGCATGATCCTGAGTCGTTTATCCGCAGCGTCGACCACATGAGTTTCGTCTGGGGCGATACTAACGTGAACTTCCTCCGCGCCCGCTATGCTGAGTTGCAGAAGCACAGTTTATTCAACAGCATGGATTACAGCGAAGATCCGGTTCAGATTGGCAAATGGGCGCCTCTTTTAATTGCCGGGCGTGATCCGCAGCAAAAAATTGCAGCCACCCGTTCCGTCATCGGTACCGATGTCAATTACGGAGAGATCACTCGTCAGCTGGTGAACGGGCTAAAATCTCAGGATAACTTTGAGCTGCGCCTGCGCTCTGAAGTGCGCGGGCTGAGCCAGAACGAAGACGGCTCCTGGCATGTGCTGATTGCCGACTTAGTGGCAGATAAAGAATATACCGTTGATGCAAATTTCGTCTTTATTGGTGCCGGTGGCGCCGCTTTACCGCTTTTACAGGCTTCGGGTATTCCGGAAGCTGAAAGTTATGGCGGCTTCCCGGTGGGTGGACAGTTCCTGTATACCGATAACCCGGAAATTGTCGCAAATCATAAAGTGAAAGCTTATGGTCAGGCTGAAGTAGGTGCTCCGCCTATGTCGGTTCCCCATCTGGACGCCCGCCGCATCGATGGCAAAGAGATCGTGTTGTTCGGCCCCTTTGCCACATTCTCAACCAAATTCCTGAAGAATGGTTCGCTGTGGGATCTGATTCATTCAACCACGACGTCTAATCTTATCCCCATGACAGAAGTGGGTCTGGACAACTTCAATCTGGTGCAGTATCTGATAAGTCAGGTAATGCTGGATGACGAAGACAGACTGGAAGAGTTACGGAAGTATTACCCTGAAGCGAAAGCAGAAGACTGGAAATTGATTACCGCCGGTCAGCGTGTACAGATCATCAAGAAAGATCCGCAAACCGGTGGTCGTCTTCAGTTTGGTACCGAAGTGGTTGTGTCGAAGGATAAGTCTCTGACAGCACTGCTGGGGGCATCGCCCGGCGCGTCTACCGCTGCGCCGATTATGCTTAATCTGATGGAGCAGGCATTTCCTGACAAAGTGTCCGGTGAATGGCTGCCGCAACTGAAAGCGATTATCCCGTCCTACGGCACTAAACTGAATGGCAATGTGAACGCAACACTGGATGAGCTCAATGCGACCAGCGAGACCCTGCATCTGAAAAAGCCGGTTGCTGCAACCGGGAAAGCACCAGTACCGGAAGCGGGTGTACCAGTGGTTGAAAAGTCTGAAGTGGCAGATATCGCCCTGTAAAGCCGTGCTTACCGGATTGCACAGTTTGTGTTAACGCACAGGCGGCATGTGCCGTGTTCTGAGACAATACACGGCATATGGTTAATTTGCTTGTCTGGTGAACAATTGATCTATATAATGCGCGCCCTTACAGCCATCAAACCTATCTAGTTCCTTGTCTCTATACAGTTTGGCTGTACTGTCGAGGCTACAACCGTAAGGAGCGTGTAATGCGTCATTACGAAATCGTATTTATGGTTCACCCTGATCAGAGTGAACAAGTACCTGGTATGATCGAGCGTTATACCACTATCCTGAAGCAAGAAGGTGGTCAAATCCATCGTCTGGAAGACTGGGGCCGTCGTCAACTGGCTTACCCAATCGAAAAGCTTCACAAAGCACACTACGTTTTGATCAACGCTGAAGCAACTGCAGAAGCTGTTGACGAGCTGGAAAATGCTTTCCGCTTTAACGATGTGATCCTGCGTAACCTGGTTATGCGCACGAAGAACGCTGTGACTGAACCTTCTCCAATGATGAAGGAAGAACGTCGTGAGCGTCGTGACGATTCTGCTCCACGCGGTGAGCGCGCGGAAAAGAAAACTGAAACCACTGAAGACAACGCGTAAGGAGATCTATCATGGCTCGTTTTTTCAGACGTCGTAAGTTCTGCCGTTTTTCTGCAGAAGGTGTTGAGCAAATCGATTATAAAGATATTGCTACACTGAAAAACTACATCACTGAGAGCGGTAAAATCGTTCCTAGCCGTATCACTGGTACCAGTGCAAAGTATCAGCGTCAGCTGTCTACTGCTATTAAACGTGCGCGTTTCTTAGCACTGCTGCCGTACACAGATTCACACAACAAGTAATTGGCGAAGGAGTAACTTAGATGGAAATCATCTTATTAGACAAAATCGCTAACCTTGGTGGTCTGGGCGATACAGTTAACGTTAAAGCTGGTTTTGCGCGTAACTTCCTGTTCCCACAGGGTAAAGCAGTTCCTGCAACTAAAGCTAACGTTGAGAAGTTTGAAGCTCGCCGCGCAGAGCTGGAAGCGAAAATCGCTGACCAGTTGTCTGCTGCTGAAGCTCGTGCTGCTAAAGTTGCTGAACTGGGTGAAGTGACTATCGCTGCTCCTGCTGGTGACGAAGGCAAACTGTTCGGTTCAATCGGTACACGTGACATCGCTGAAGCAATCACTGCTGCCGGCGTTGAAGTATCTAAAGCAGAAGTTAAACTGCCTACCGGTACACTGCGTGAAACTGGCGAATACGACATCGACCTGCAGTTACACTCTGAAGTAATGACATCTGTTAAGGTTGTTATTGTTGCAGAAGCTTAATTGCCAGTTGATTAAGTAATACTGAAAACCGCTGCACTTGCAGCGGTTTTTTTATGCCCGTTAAAATGTTTCCCGTATCAACTTACAGCATTAGCTGCATTTGTATATCGCACCGCGCGTAGGGTGAAGGTGTGGGTTTATCCACTTCTTTGAACCCCAGTTTGCGGTAAAGGCTGATGGCCGGTGCCAGTTTCCTGTTACTTTCCAGGTAAAGCTTCTTCGCTCCGGCATCACGGGCCTTTTGTATGGCAGCTTCCCCGAGGAGTGCTCCCAAACCTTTGCCCTGTTCGCTGTCTGCCACAGCCATTTTAGCCAGTTCATAGCAGTCATCATCCATGGCTATCAGTGCTACCGTTCCGCAAATATCACCGGCAGGATTTTGCACCAACAAAACATGGCCCCCTTTTTTCAGAATGTAATTTTCGGGGTCCCCCAGCGAGGCATGATCTGAGCTTTCCATGGTGAAATAGCGTTCTATCCAGTGCTTATTGAGCTGGTAAAACGCATCACGATGCTCAGGGGAATAGTCAATTACGCGGAATCCCCGTGTTGCCTTTTGTTTTATCAGGCCCAGCAAAGACGTTTGTGACAGCAGGGTTTCTACGGCACCCAGCTTTTCAAGGAAGTCCGGCGCCACGTCGTTCAGTGCTGAATTAAGGGCACTGCCGATGTCGGCTATTTGCTTTTCAAGCACCGGCTGCATCGTCAGTGCTTTATCTGACAGTGAAAGCAATTGCACCCGCTTATCCTGCTCAGAGGGGCGGGTAACAAGTAATCCTGCGCTTTTCATCTGAGCGGTGGTTTTACTGACAAACGGGTGAGACTGGCCGGTAATTTCTGCAATGGTACTCACACTTAATGGCGACTCCTGCATCAGACTATACATAACAGGAAACCAGCTTGGTTCCATGGGAACGTTATACGCTTTATAGACTTCACTGGCCTGTGCAACCAGCTTTTCAGACAATCTTCTGAACCGGCTGCCCAGTGCAGCTGCACCTGCCAGTTGTAAAACATCACCCATTTCCCAAACTCCACAATATACGTAACTAGTTACGTATATTAGATCTCAACGGGTAATGTGACAAGGGGAAATGATGTAGTTTGTAAGAGAGTCCTCTATAGGAGACTTTTATAAAGGCGCGTGTAAGCATCTGCCATGGCGGCGATACTGAAATGCTGATGCACATGATGAAGCGCGTTTTCACCCAGAGCGCGGGCTTCTGCCGGGTCATCCAGCAGACGAAGAATTTCCCTCGCCAGTGCGGCCGGGTCTCCCGGCTCGACCAGTAAGCCGGTTTTTTCGTTGTGAATAATTTCCGGAATGCCGCCAACAGGGCAGCTTATCATGGGGACTTTACAGGCCCCGGCCTGAAGCAGGATTATGCCAAGGCCCTCTGCATAAGCAGGGTGAACCATCACATCAATATTTGGCAAAATACGCGGCACATCTGATGTGAACCCGCACAGCCTGATATTTTTACCGGCTCCGGAGTCATCTGCCAGTTGCTGATACGCAGCCTGTTGTTTACCTTTACCGAACAGTAAGCAGGTCACATCCTGCCTGCGGGCCATTATTGCCTGCATGGCCATGATGAGATCTTTCTGACCTTTCCTCGGAATAAGCTGGGCGAAGTTTGCGATGACCTTATGGTTAGCAGGGATGTCATACTTTTCCCGAAACCACTCAGCGTCTCTGCCGTAGCAGAAGTCATTGAGATCGACTGCCGAGTGGATCACAGGCTGTGGGATCAGTTTGCAATGCCGTGACACCACATCATGTACACCCCGTGAAATACTGACGACAGCTTTGTAGTGCCGGTACTTCACTGCAGCCAGTGCAGACTCTTTATTATCTACCCTGCGGGTACATACAGCCGGAATACCGCACAGTGAACTCACCAGGCCGCCCCACACATCAGCACCCCGGCGGCTGTGAATGTGCAGAATATCCGGTTTAAGCCTTTTAACAAGCCGGTAGAGGCGGAAAGGGAACCTTAGATCCGTATCGCCGGAGTAAGGTACCGGATGCTTGATACAGCCGGGGGCCGGGATGTGAGAAATCGCACTGTCTGATGCGCACACCAGGTGGCTGGTAATGGTGTCTTCGGGCAATGCATTGATAAGATATTCAACCTGTTTGGCACCGCCATACAACTGTCTGCCAAGTTCCACATGCATCACCTTTATCGTCATAGCCACTTCTCCAGCCACGCGGTGACTTTTTGTGGCGTGATAGCCCGCATGCAGTCGTGGGCTCCGTTACAAACCGGCTTACGCTTACAGGGGGCGCAGGGTAAGTTTTCGTACAATACTGTGGCATCCGGATTATCTGTTTTCGTATACGGACAGGTGGAACCGAACAGGGCCAGAACAGGTCGCTGATGACAAATCGCCAGGTGAGTCAAACCCGTATCCACACCAACTACAGCACGTGCATTTGCCAGTATGGCACCGCTGGCTGCAAGAGACAGTTTTCCTGCGAAAGAGAATATATGTTCTTTGCCTGAAGCCAGTTCTGATGCTGTATCCGCATCGCCAGGCCCCCCGGCAATAATCACCGGAAGACTGTCATGAATATTTAACCACGCTATGACATCTTTCCAGTGCTGCAATGGCCAGTGTTTCTGAGGACGGGTGGTAAAGGGACACAGAACGATGTAGTCGTCACTGATACCGCTGGCAGCAAGGGCATCCTTCGCCTGGCGCACAGCCGGCCCAGAGGCAGGCAGTGTCATGGTGAAGTCATTTGCACCAAGATAGCGCCCCAGTGCTTTGTACTCCGAACTGATGTCATCAGAGTCCGGTTTTTTCAGTGATTCTGTCAGTAGCCAGTGACTGTACTCTTTGCTTTTAAACCCTATGCGGTGGCCTGCGCCGGATAACCAGCAAAGAAATGCGCTTTTAAGCAGTCCCTGTGCATCTATAGCGATATCGAAGTGATGTGATAACAGCTCTGCCTTAAATGCTCTCACAGCGCGACAGAGGCTCAGCCAGCGCCTTTTTTTGACCAGTGCTGACCATTCTTTCTTCGGCCATGGAATAACCTCGTCAACATCAGGATGAGCCTCAATGAAACTGGCATAGGGCGCTTCGGTAAGCCACACAAGGCGTGAAGCATTTAGTGAGGATTTTATGTTGGATGGCAAACCGGAGGCCATTACAATGTCACCGATGGCGCTTAGTTTAACCAGAAGTACAGCAGGCTTGTGACTCTTGTCCGGCATAACAAACACAATAATTGAAAACTGATTTTTAGTTAAACAAAGCTTCACGACAGTTTAATGACGAAAGGACGCAGAGTACGTATGACTGCCCGCAAAAACCAATACCGGCCCGGCCTCAGTGAGACATTGTTTCGCTGGTTTTATTCATTATTGCTGGCGCTTATCGTTCCGTTCGCTTTTCTGAATCTCATCATTCGCGGGCAGAGAAGAAATAAAGAATATAACCACCGCCGTTTTGAGCGATTTGGCTTTGTTCGTCCGCCAGCCGCGCCGGGGGGGTATCTTTTTCACTGTGTCTCAGTAGGTGAGGTGGTCGCGGCGTCTGTGCTGATAAAGCAGTTAATGAAAGAAGAACCGGAAACACCGGTGACGATAACCACCACCACGCCCACCGGTTCGGCGCGGGTCAGATCCATATTCAAAGATACTGTTCACCACTTCTATTTACCCTACGATTTACACATGGCTATGGCGGGTATGCTGCGGCGGGTGAAGCCCAAAATGGTACTGATCACTGAGGTGGAGCTGTGGCCTAACCTGATCCACAGCTGCTGGCGTCGTGACATTCCGGTTGTAGTGATTAACGCCCGCATGACAGATCGCTCCGCCAGACGATATAAGAAACTGAAAATACTGTTTGAGCCCATGCTTCACAAGCTTTCCCATGTATGCGCCCAGGGTTTGAGAGACTTTAAAAATTATCAGTTTCTCGGTATCAAACAAGAAAAGTTAACACTTACTAACAATATAAAGTTCGACCAGGCAATGTCTGCACCGGATGCCGGTGATTCATTTTACGGTCTTGACAAAAAGGCCCGCCGGGTACTGGTTGGTGGTAGTACTCATGAAGGTGAGGAAAGTGCCTTACTTGATGCTTATCAGAGCCTGAAGCCCGGCTTTCCGGATTTATTACTCATTCTTGTGCCCAGGCATCCGGAGCGGTTTGCCCGCGTAGCGGATCTGCTGGAACAAACAGGGTTGCACTACCTGCGTACAGCTTCGCCGGGCGCACAGGTGAGCAGTGAGACTGACGTCATGCTGGTAGATGAAATGGGCAAGCTTAATACCGTCTATACATTCGGCACCATTGCCTTTGTCGGTGGCAGTCTTGCGGATAAAGGTGGTCACAACGCCCTGGAGCCGGCTGCACAGAAGTTACCGGTGATCATGGGGCCCAACGTTTATAACAATCCGCTTATTTGCCAGTACCTGCAAGAATGTGGTGCGCTCAGCATAGTGGAAGATGCGACGCAACTCGCCGCCTGTTGTAAAACGTTGTTTGATTCTCCCGATGCTGCCCGTGTGGCGGGCGAGGCCGGATTTGCTGTGATCAGTGCAAACCGGGGCGCGACCGGGAAGACACTGGAAGTCATTCGTTCATCCATTTGAGCCTTTTTGGTGCATGTGAGTTGAATTGGTGCGTTCTGTTGGTGCGTCAACAGTAGGTAATGGTTGGTAAATGCCCTGTAAAAAGCATAAATAACTGATAATTATGGCTTTTTAAAATTTGGTCTGTCTATTGCTTTCTTAAGCGCCGACGGTGTAGCTCAAGTAAAAAATAAACAACAACGCATCCAATAATAATAATAGAGGGGAGCGCTTGAATACACGTTATTTCCAGGGAGAGGCACCCTGCCCCAAGGGTAGGGTGCCGTTCTGGCCTCACACCGGCTCACTCTCCGGTATAATCAAGCTGATTAATTTCCATCCTGCTTTTGGTGCAATATCTTTACCATTCAAAAATGCATGAGAACGTCCGTTCTCGTCCAGTGCAATAAGCGGAATGGCTCTGTCGCCGTATCTTGCTGAATAATCTTCGAAAGTAAATTCTTCGCTCAGGCGTGTGGTTTTCACGGATGCATCATGAGAGACAGCAGAGGCCAGGTATCCGTATGTGACTCCCTCAGCAAACAGTGTCAGTTTCTGCGCATACTGGGTGCTGACCTGATGCGATGGCCGTGCACTTTGTTCATTGTTGGTTAAGCCCCACACTTTATCTTTGCCCATGGTGTACTCAAAATGATAAGCAATCATAGGGTTAAGTTGTTTGTAGGGAGACATGATCAGTACAGTACCGAATAAACCTAAATCCAGGCTTCGCGCTGCGTGATCCGACATGGGGTTACCGAAATAGGCCGGAATATCCATCATTCTGGTTTCTTTAATGGCATCCCAGTTGGTATCGGCAATACAAACCGGCAAATCATGTGCTTTCAGTTCTTTTGCCAGCATCCGGCTGAACTTACTGCCGCCGAAAATTAAAAAGCCGTTTGGCGCAGGGGAGCGAACTTTCAGAAGTTTGGCCACAGATTTGGATGACAGACTCTGTACAACGACGGTGGTAATAATGACCACAAAGACGATGGGAACGATAACCCCTGCACCCTCATAGCCAATTTCCTCCAACTTCAGAGAAAACAGTGCAGATACGGCTGCTGCTACAATACCTCTGGGCGCTATCCAGCTGATCAGTGCCAGTTCACGCCAGTTTAGTCCTGTGCCCACAGAGGAAGCCAGTACGGAAAGGGGTCTGGCGATAAACATAATGGCCACCAGAACCACAATGACGCCGGAACCGACCTCGAACACAGAGTCGAGATTTAACCGTGACGCAAGAATAATAAACAGGCCGGAAATCAGAAGAACACTTAAGGTTTCTTTAAACTCCAGGATGTCTTCCACGTCCACATTTTTCATATTTGCCAGTACCATACCGGCAATAGTCACCGCCAGCAGGCCTGACTCATGGGCTACATGATTAGAGATGGCAAAAACACCCAGTATCAGGGTGAGAACGGCGGTGTTTTGCAGATAGTGGGGGATCAGTTCTTTACGTAGCGACAGACCAAGCAGGTAGCCGGCGGCCAGACCCAGGGCGGTGCCCATACCTACCGTCTTACCAAACGCCACCAGAGTATGTACCAGTGCCGTGTCCTGAGAGGCCACAATGTACTCGTAAACCAGCACCGCCAAAAGCGCACCGATAGGGTCAATGACAATGCCTTCCCAGCGCAGAATGTTAGCGATGTTACTTTTCGGTCTTACAGTTCTGATCATCGGCACAATGACCGTCGGGCCTGTTACGGTTACGATGGCACCAAACAGGGCTGCAAGCTGCCAGGATAAATCCAGGCTCAGGTGGGCAGCGATGGTTGCCACCACCCAGGTGACCAGCACGCCAACGCTGCACAGGTTTCTCACCATATTGCCGTGACCCGCAATATCACTGAATTTTAGTGTCAGTGAACCTTCAAACAGGATGATGGCCACCGACAGGGATACAACTGGAAACAGAAGATCCCCGAACAGTGCGTCTGCGTCGAGCACGCCAAATACCGGACCAACGATAATACCGGTTATCAGCAAAGGTAAAATGGCTGGCAGGCGTATTTTATAAGCCAGAAACTGACAGAATATAGACAGCAGGCCGACACTGACCAGGCTTAATAACGGGTCTGACACGTGGTGTTCCTTCTTAAAGTTGAAGCTATGCCGCTGATGCCCGGCATATTTATTATTTTCCGGCTTTTATACTGACCTCAGGTCAAAGCGGATTTATCGTTAGCCATTGCAAAAAATAATCGTCACAATGGTATAGTAGTCTGAACTTGTGCATATCACATTGTTTTATTTAGATTAACCTTATTTACAGCAGAAAGAGAATATCAGTGAACCGTATTGTTTTCATTTTAAGCCCGTTATTGTTACTGGCAGGTTGCAGTGTGTCAGCAGATCCACAACATGGTGTTGAGGTGCTGTCCACCTATACGCTGGATAACGCGCTGAAGGAAACATCGGGTCTGTTTTGCGACAGCAACAGTATTTACACCATCAATGACTCTGGCAATGAGCCGGAATTGTTTACCCTTGGACAGGACGGATCGCTGACCGCAAGGGTGACGCTGGATGCAAAAAACCGTGACTGGGAAGCCATTACCGGTGACGATGACTATTTCTATATTGGTGACATCGGAAATAATGCCGGTAAGCATAAATCACTCACCGTCTATAAGATTAACCGTGCAGACCCCGTGCAGGAAGCAGTAAAGCGCCGTTTTACCTACGCAGGTAATACGCCGCAGGAAAATGCTCCCTATGCTCACGATTATGATGGTGAAGCCATGACAATGCGGGATGGAAAACTGATCCTGTTTTCAAAAAGCTGGGCTACGGAGCAGTCACACGTATACGTTTTACAGGATATAAAAGCTAAGCAAGTACTTACTCCATTCACGTCAGTAGACGGGCTTCCCGGCGTTGTCACTGGCGCAGACTGGAACAGTGATACACAGGAATTTGTTCTGGTCGGTTACCGAAGCAATGCCCTGGGCATGTTTAAACCTTTCATCGCCACTGTCAGTGGTGACTATCAGCTGAAAACTGTCGACTTTCTCTCACAATTCGCCCAGGTCGAAGGTGTTTGCTACGGTCCCGACGGTAACGTATGGATCTCACAAGAAAGCACGCCTTATACCTCTGCAAAACTCGCAAAGCTTAAATTTCATTAATGGCTATAAAATCAACACACTGATATTTTTTGGGTATAGTTAGACTAATTGAGGATGGTTTTATATACCCAAAAAGCTGCCCGTTTGCTTATACTTTAATCACTCGCTGAGGTATGCCCTTTGCAGAATGATAATAAAGCGGAGCAGAACCATGTTGAAACAGGTAACCACATTAGCACTTTGTGCCCTGCTGACACCTCAGGTATGTCTGGCCAGTTCTTCTATTGGTGATCAGGCTGAAGCCTGGCTGGAAGAAAAACTTGATTACTCCGGTGATATCTCCGTTTCCCTGTCGAAAAATAAAATCAGATTCAATGGCTGCCGCCAGAAAGATTACAAACTGAGTCTGGCAACCAGAATCAGCGATACAGTTAATCTTGAAGCGGTAGCGTCTTACGGTCGCGCTGTAATGGACTTTGGTGTGTTCGGTCAACGGGTGACATCGAGAGCGTATGAACTGATTACCTGGTGGGAGCAACCAGCTTACCGGGTTGGGGTAGCGTCCGGCGTGCGTCCTGCTCATGATATTGATTTACCGGTAAGCGGCTCTTTTGCCCTGCCTGACAGCAACACCGTATCAGTGTATCTGGAAACGGAAGGTGCCGAAGAAAACCACACCATGTCGTTTGCTGTTCGAAGAGAAACCTGGCACGGCGATACATCAGATATCACTTTGTCTCAGGACAAGAGTTACGATAATCAGGTGCAGTTGGGTTACCGCGTAAGCTTTTAATTCAGTGTTGAGAGGCTGATAAAAAAGGGGCGATTATCATCATCGCCCCTTTTTCGTTATTAAGCGGTTTACTCAGGTACCGGGAAACCACGGGCACGCATCAGGGCATCTGTTTGCGCATCGCGGCCACGGAACAGACGGTAAGCTTCTGCCGGATCCATTGCATTGCGGACAGCAAAAAGATATTTCACCAGCTTTGCCGATAATTCTTTATCGTAAAAGCCGCCCGGCGCTTCTGCGAATGCTTCCGCTGCATCCGCAGAGAGAACGTCAGCCCACATGTAGCCATAGTATGCTGCAGCATAACCTTCACCGGAGAATACATGGCCGAACTGTGTGCTGCGGTGACGCATCACAATCTCTTCAGGCATATCCAGCGCCTTCAGTTGATCCCGTTCAAAGGCATCAGGCTCAATCTTCTCAGGATCGGTGGTGTGATACAGCAAATCCATGATTGCAGAAGCCATGTATTCAGTTGTACCGAAACCGGAATTGAAGGTGGATGCATTCTTAATTTTTTCTACCAGTTCAGCGGGAATCGGCTCGCCGGTTTTGTAATGCACCAGGTAGTTATTGATGACTTCATCAGTGGTAAGCCAGCGCTCCAGCAATTGTGACTGGAACTCGGTATAGTCACGTACACCGGAGTGGGAAGTAGGATATTCCACATCTGAAGACAGGAAATGCAGGGCATGACCAAATTCGTGGAAATAGGTATTGGCGTCATCCCAGGAAATTAGCGTGGGTTCGCCCTCAGGACCTTTAACGAAGTTAGAGTTGTTAGAAGCCAGCACAGTGGTTTCACCGTCAAAGGTGGTGTAACTGCGGTATGTGGTCGCCCATGCTCCTGAGCGTTTGCCCTGGCGTGCGAATGGGTCGAGATACCAGAGGCCAATCAGCTTACCGCTATCCTTGTCTTTTACTTCCCATACCTTCACATCAGGGTGGAAAACTGGTACCGAACCTTCAGGAACCGGTGTGAAGTCAAAGTTAAACAGACGGCCGGCGACATAGAACATCGCTTCACGGAGTTTATCCAGTTGCAGATATTGTTTTACTTCGTTTGAGTCCAGGTCGTATTTAGCTTTACGTACTTTTTCGGCATAAAAACGGTAATCCCAGGGCTTGATAGTAATGTCTGCGCCTTCTTCATCAGCAATAGCCTGCATGTCAGCCACTTCTTCGTCTACTCTGGCAATGGCTGCCGGCCAGACTTTCATCATCAGATCCATGGCATTCTCAGGTGTTTTTGCCATACGATCTTCTAAACGCCACTGGGCGTAGTTGTCATACCCCAACAATTCGACCCGTTCATCACGTAACGTCAGGATTTGTTTGATGATGTCATTGTTATCATATTCATCGCCGTTATCACCACGGTTGTAGTAGGTGTTCCACACCTGTTCACGAAGCGCCCGGTCTGTGCTGTAGGTGAGGAAAGGATCCATAGATGAACGGCTGTTAGTAATTGCATACTTACCTTCCTGCCCGTGTTCTTTTGCAGCAGCGGCTGCACCTTTTACAAATGAATCCGGCAGACCGCCCAGCTGCTCTGCGGTGATGTAAGTCACGTAGTTTTCTTCGTCGGCCAGCACATTCGTTGAAAACTGATTGTACAGCGTAGCCAGCTCTTTGTTGATTTCGGCATAGCGTGCTTTTGCGTCACCATCCAGGGTAGCGCCGTTACGGGCGAAGCTGTTGTAGGCGATCCATGTAATACGTTGTTCTTCGGGCGTCAGCGATTTCAGTTCTTCACTTTCGTAAACCGCTTTAATGCGCTTAAACAGCGCTTCATTTTGGGTAATTTTTGTTGAGAATGCGGAAAGTTCCGGAGACATTTCTGCCCGCACATCCCGAAATTCAGGGCTGGATTTGTTCGAGCTGAAAATACCGTAGTAACGGAATACACGGTCCAGTGCACTGCCGGCACGTTCCATGGCGACAATCGTATTGTCGAACGTAGGCGGTTCAGGGTTATTTGCAATGGCGTCTATTTCTTCCAGGTTAAGTGCCATTCCTTTTCTCAGGGCTGGCTTAACATCTTCAACCTTCATTTTGTCGAACTGGGGAACGCCGCCGTAAGGCCCGGGGAAGGGTTGCAGTAACACATTGTCAAATTCCGGAGACTGTTGCTGCGTTTGTGCACTTGCATCCGGTGAGGTCGTTGCAGCCTGGTTGGCTGCCTGGTCAGAACATGCGCCGAGGGTAAGCGCAACAGCCAGCGCTGTCAGCGAGGTGGTAAATTTTTTCATTATAGAGTTCCATCGTCGTTATTATCAGCGGTTCAGTGTATAAGAATGCGGCGCTGAGGGCCATATAACGACGACGGGTTCCGGGACAGGTACGGTGGACTGTGGTCTTTACGCGAAGACCACAGTTTTGTTGCGGTGAATAATGACCCGGTCTTCCAGGTGATAACGCACACCGTGGGCCAGCGCTGTCACTTCGCAATCTTTTCCTTTGCGGACCATGTCTGCGGCTGAGTCGCTGTGACTGATGCGCTTTACGCTCTGCTCGATGATAGGGCCTTCATCGAGATCCTTCGTCACGTAGTGACACGTGGCTCCAATCAGCTTAACACCGCGATCATAGGCCTGTTGATAAGGTCTTGCACCGGCAAAAGACGGCAGGAAGCTGTGATGAATATTAATCGCTTTACCTTGTAACTTCGTGCACAACGTATCCGGCAGAATTTGCATGAATCGGGCAAGTACTGTGAGGTCAATTTTGTATTCGCTGATCAGCGTTTCTATCTGCGAGAACGCCTGTTCTTTACCCAGAGCTTTAAAATCCACCCAATGGAACGGTACTTTGTACCAGTCAGCAAACTGTTTCATCTGCGGGTGATTACCGATGATCACCGGAATGTCGCAGTGCAGTTCGCCGGTGTGCCAGCGGTGCAGCAAATCTACCAGGCAGTGGGATTCAAGGCTGGCCAGCAGAGCAACACGCTGTTTTACGCGGGAGTCGGTCAGTTTCCAGTTCATCCGGAATTCATCTGCAACCGGTGTAAACGCTTTTACAAACCCGTCATAGTCCAGTTTGATTGAGTCAGCCCCGATTTCATGGCGCATAAAAAAGCGGCCGGTTTGCAGGTCGGTATGGTGATTAGCCTCGACGATAGTGGCCCCGTGACCGGCAAGGAACTGGGAAACTCTGGCGACAAGGCCAATCTGGTCCGGACAATCGATTACAAGACGAAAAGTTTGTTGCATGAGATGTAAAGGCTCTGACAAATAGGTTGTTGAATTCAGTGTGTTGTTTTACCCATGCAATTGGCATCTGTAAAGCCTCAATTGATATATCTCATACCAGACCCCGCCGCAATCGCTCGCGAACGGAGATATCAGGCTCCAGAGACCAGGAGTGCCGCACGGGGTAGCGGACACCTGATGGCGTAGAGACAGACTCAAAAAAGTGAAAGTCACGGAATTGCAGTTTGATATCCGGAGACAACAGAGGAGGAGGCTGGTCGCTGCCGGCCTTCCTGACAACCGTGACATGAGGTTTGTATTCACGGTTTTCCAGCGGTATTCCCGCTTCACGGGCGGCCTTACGCACACACTTAGCTAACTGCATCAATGGCGGGCACGGCTCATCAGGGCCCGCATATAAAATTTTAGGTCCGTCCCACACGCCGGTGGTGTTGAGGGTCACAGAAAAAGGTTCTGCAGTGATGTCGTCCAGTGCGTGTAACAGTGCTTCATGCTGTCTCTGGTTGATGTCGCCAAGAAATGCCAGTGTGAGATGATAGTTCTCCGGTGGCACCGCAGCAGGCGGTGCTTTCTGGCCGGGAGCGACAATGGCACTGGTTTTCCTGAGCGCTACAGCCGGAAGTGCCCGTTCCCGCCAGCCGGAAAGCGCGAGCTTCTCCTGCAAAGAAAGATCAAGACCGATAAATGAACGCATCGCAGTAACCCGTGTTTTTCTGTGAAGAGCGTACAGTAAACCAGGCTTACAGGGGATTCAAAGTAAACCGGGTTAATTTACTGCCATACTTCAGCCGCATGCTCCGGTTCGGAAATGCTGACCGTATTCCTGCCTTCTGCTTTTGACTGGTAAAGTGCTTTGTCAGCACGGTCAAACAGCGCTTGCCAGCCTGAATCGTCGTGACGACTTAACGCACTACCTATGCTGATTGTGATATTCATTGGCTTATCGTTCATCATCACCGGCCGGCTTGCCACAGACTGCCGCAAACGTTCACTCACCCGCTGCAATTGTTCTGCATCACAACGTGTCAGAATAATCAGAAATTCTTCGCCGCCGATCCTGAAGCAGTTGTCTTCATCTCTGACAATGTCTTTTGCCCGCGATGTAATTTGCTGCAGAGCAACATCACCGGCATGGTGACCCCATTTATCGTTAATCGCTTTAAAGTGATCAACGTCAAATATGATGATGCCGAAAGTGTGTCCTGTCCGCTGCGCTGTTTCCCGGCATGAAAGTGCGCAGGGTTCAAGTGCTTTTCTGTTCAGCCAGCCGGTGAGGAAATCCGTGTCCGAGAGTTTTTTCAGCATCTGCTGATGTTCGCCGTTGATGACATAATTTAATGTTACTGCCAGCATTGAAATAAAAGTAATAACGGCCAGCGATCCTGCAATCTGAAATATGTCGTTACCGGTAAATGCCAGTGCGTCGTGAGAAGTAAGTAACGCCACCGTGCGTATTAACATCTGCAGGGCGAAAATGGTAATTGTGATAAGCAGTGGCCACAGGAATCTCCCCTTTTTACGCATGGCGGTGTGCCACAACATGGTAATGGATGCGCCACTGAGCATCACTACAACGGGAGTCAGGATAATAAATCTGGCATCAACCGACCCTCTGAAATCCGGACTCAGATGGAGCAGAAGGGTGAAAAGCGCCACACCGGTTGCCAGATAAGGCGGTGCTTTACCGTATATGTACAGGGCAATACCAGAGGTGATAAAAGCATGGCCTGCCATGTATAACACATTCGCTATTCCCGGGTGCAGCAGGCCTTGTACGTCGAATTTAATGCAGACAAAAGCGGTAAGGTTGGAGACGAGAAAGCAGGCGCCGGCACACATCCAGTGGAAGATATAGTTTGATGCCTTGTGACTTTGCCAGGCCATGCCCATAGTAAAACACAATGTCATACTGGCAATGGCCGTACAAATAATGATGGTCTGTAAATCCATTTACTCACTTCATTTATCTGATACGTAATTTGAATATATAAAAGCAAAACTGTATGCGGAAAATAAAAATAGTTCGCTTACAGTCTAAAATCTAAACGGAAGTGGCTGACTTATCAATGACTTTATGTATTTCTTCCGGGGCACAGGTATATACTTGCCAGATTATCTGTTGAACCTGTTTTCTTGTTATGCAAAGTAAATTACCTGCCGCAGGCCTGATCCCCGAACTGATAACTGCTGTTGCCGCCGGCAATGTCATTGTCGGTGCACCGCCCGGGGCGGGGAAATCTACCGTACTGCCACTGGCACTGCTGGAGCATGTTCCGGGGCGCATTGTCATGTTGCAACCGCGGCGGGTTGTGGTACGCAATCTGGCAGCCTACCTTGCTTCATTGCTCGGAGAGGAAACCGGACAAACTGTGGGTTACCGTATCCGCGGTGAAAGTAAGGTCAGTAAGCAAACACGTCTGGAGATTGTCACAGAAGGTGTGTTGTCTGCCCGTATCCAGAGGGACCCGGAATTAGCAGGTGTTGACTTAATCATCTTTGACGAATTTCACGAACGCAGTATTCACAGTGATTTTGGTCTTGCGCTGGCGCTGGAAGTACAGGAAGGGTTGCGGGAAGATTTATCTCTGGTGGTGATGTCTGCCACCCTCGATGTGGATGAATTACTGACGCTGATGCCCGGTGCCACTGTGCTGAAATCTGCCGGCAGGCAGTTTGAAGTAGAGGAAGTCTATACCGGTCAGGTACAAAGCCATACTTTGCATGAGCAGGTTACCAGGCATATTCAATTCAGCCTTGCACAGGATGACGGCGATATTCTTGTTTTCTTACCGGGCGCCGGCGCGATTAACAAAGTTGCCACCTTGCTGGAACAGCGGCTGAATGCATCTGAATATGTGGTGCATCCTCTGTATGGCGCGTTAAGTAAACAACGGCAAACTGCTGCTATTTTACCGGATAGCCGGGGAATGAGAAAAATCATTCTTGCTACTAATATTGCCGAAACCAGCCTGACGATTGAAGGCATTAAAGTGGTCATAGATGCCGGTCTTGAAAATGTCGCTAATTACCATCCTCCCACCGGGTTTACCCGCCTGAATACACAGATGATTTCACAGGCATCGGCTATTCAGCGTAAGGGACGGGCAGGGCGTCTGGGGCCCGGGAAAGTGTATCGCATGTGGCCGAAAGAGCAGCATGACAGACTGGCGAAATACCCGCTGCCACAAATTTTACGTGAAGATATCTCCCCGCTCACTCTGGATGCACTGGCCTGGGGAACTGAATTACATAATATGCGCATGTTGACGCCTCCTTCTCAGGCGCAGTCTGCTGCAGCATTACACCGCCTGCAACAAGCCGGTGCCGTAGATCGCGATGGTACATTAACAGCGCATGGTCGCGGACTTAACAAATTATCGGTGCATCCGGCTCTGGCAAATATGTTAGTGAAGGCAAAAGAAGCCGGAGCGCAGACGCATCTGCCTGAACTGGAGGACGTTGCCTGCTATGTGGCGGCTGCCTGTGAAGAACATACGGCATCAGAACGCCAATTTCATGTATCAGCCTGGCTTGAACAACTGGCAGAACCTCAGTTGTCCGGTTTGAAAGCCAGGGCCTCGCGGTTTGCATCTGCACTTGGCATCTCACTGAAAGCAGAGATTCGAAAGTTAAACGGTGAAGCTGTTGCAGTGTGTCTTGCGCTGGCTTTTCCTGAGCGGGTTGCGAGACGTAAGCAGGGCAGTGATTATAAGCTGGCCAGTGGCCGGGGTGCTGCTTTGCCTGAAGGCATGATTGAAAAGTCTGACTGGCTGGTAGTTAAGGAAGGGCAGGTTAACGGCTCTGACGTGATCATTCGTCAGGCCGAACCTGTTAATGAATTCTTATTGAGACAGTTATATCCGCAGGCTTTCAAACTTAAAGACACGGTGACGTATAACAGTCAGAAGAAGCAAATGGAAGCGCGCAAAACTGAAGGTTTCCATGAGATAGTGTTAAGCAGTGAACCGGCAGCTAACGTGCCGGCCCGCATTCGCGGTGAGGCCTGGGTATCGTTGCTGGAAGGATTGCCTTTATCCGCGTGGCCTTTCAGTGAGAAAGACTGGCAATGGTGGTACCGGTATCAAATGGCCTGCGGGTGTGACTTACACCAACCGCAAGCTTTCGACAGCCCGCCGGTATGGAAAAACCCTGAGTCACCATTGTCGCTTCTTGACCGTAGTGATATCTCCGCACGATTATCTTCGTTTAAAAGTTGGGAGCAACTTGCCGGCCTGTCCTGGGCGACGCTGCTACATCAGTCACTCCCCTGGAGCCAGCAACACGCCATGGACAATGCTTTGCCACTGAACATCACCGTGCCTTCCGGTGAAAAAAGGAAACTGGTCTACCGGTCAAACGGCGAAGTCGTGCTTCCGGTCAGACTGCAGGAAATGTTCGGCTGTGCGGATACGTTCACTGTTGCAGACGGCGCAAAGGTCATCACGCTGGAGTTGCTTTCTCCGGCGGGCAGACCAGTACAAACGACATCGGATTTGGCCGGCTTCTGGCAGGGTAGTTATCTTGCTGTGCAGAAAGAAATGAAAGGACGATATCCGAAACACCGGTGGCCTGATAATCCCATGGAAGCTGAAGCCGGACGTTCAATGAAGCCACGAAAATAAACGGGTGGTTGCTCCTGAACTATTGTACCCGTCTTACAACTTTAATCATGTTTGAATGGTGTATACAACTAATTTACGTTCTGCAAATATTATGCAAGTATCTGTTATTAAAAGAGATCCTCTGACCAGTTGATCGCTAAATACTTGTTCATTTTTTCAACTGCATGATAAGTAAGAAGTTTCTTATTCACTATAGTCATTCATCTAGACACGGGCATTGACCCGGCGCAAAAAGTCTTCAGGTTTCCGTTGTCAACGTCTCATCAAGCATGCTTATATAGAATTGTTGTACAAATATGAGTCAACATTTGAGGGAGACGAAATGAGCAAAGTTGCACTGGTCACAGGTGGCACCCGGGGAATAGGTGAAGCAATTTGTGTAGCGTTGAAAGATGCGGGTTACACTGTTGTGGCAAATTATGGTGGTAACGATGAAGCGGCTAAGGCGTTTACTGAACGCACTGGCATACCTTCATTTAAGTTCGATGTCTCGAATTTTGAGAAAACGAAAGAAGCAATTGACCAAATCGCGACAGATTATGGTCCGGTGGATATTCTAATCAACAATGCCGGGATCACCCGGGACGGCACCATGCACAGAATGAATTTTGAGCAATGGGATGCCGTTATTCAAACTAACCTCGCTTCCTGTTTTAACACGTGTCGCTCAGTGATTGATTCAATGCGCACCCGTGGTTTTGGTCGCATTGTTAATATCGGTTCGGTTAACGGTCAGGCTGGTCAGTATGGCCAGGTTAACTATGCGGCAGCTAAGTCCGGTATTCATGGTTTTACTAAAGCGCTGGCACTTGAAGGTGCAGGTAAAGGTGTAACCGTAAACGCTATTGCGCCGGGTTATGTCGATACTGACATGGTACGTGCTGTACCGGAAGAAGTATTGAAGAAGATCATTGCAACGATTCCGGTGGGCCGTTTGGGGAAACCTGAAGACATCGCCCGTAGTGTTATGTTCTTAATAGGCGATGAAGCCGGATTTATTACCGGTTCTACATTGTCCATTAACGGCGGACAGCACATGTACTAAGCTGTTCGGTTACAATGTTCACAGAGCACGCCCGTGCTCTGTGAACTGACCGTATCCGGATCCAGCTACTCGCTTTCTTTATTGCCGTCGCTCTCTTTGGGTTCATCCGGCAACACACCAATCGCTTTCATCACATCCAGTCCCGGAAAACCATCAGCAATCAGATTGCTGGCCAGCTGATATTCGCGGATCCCTGCGCGGGTTGCCGGCCCGATAATACCGTCGGGTTTACCTACATCGTAACCGGAAGCATTCAGCGCTGTTTGCAGTCTCAAAATGTCATCCCTGGTATAAGCCGGTAATTCCGGTAACGCTTTATCAATACCGGCTTCACCGGAAATCTGGTCAGCCAGCTTACCTACGGCGATGGCGTAGAATTCGGAATTGTTCCAGCGCATGATAATACGGAAGTTATGGTAGGCAATGAACGCCGGACCGTTATGACCGGCTGGTACTACGACATAGCCTTTTTCATCACTGTTACCCAGCGCACTGCCGTCTGCTTTTTTAATCCCGCTTTCGTTCCACTCAGTAATACTGCGCCGGTTTTTATATCCCGTTTCGCGATAATCGAAATTATCCGGTAACTGAATTTCCCTTCCCCAACGGAATCCGGGTTGCCAGCCTAATTGAGACAAAAAGTTAGCCGCTGAAGCGAGGGCATCTTCTTCACTGTCCCACAGATTGATCTGGCCATCGCCGTCGCCGTCAATCGCATAGTTCATATACGCTGAGGGCATAAATTGCGTATGGCCCATAGCGCCTGCCCAGGAACCTACCATTTTGGTCTGATCTAAAGATTCTCTTTCAAGAAGCTTAACCGCAGTGACTAATTCTTTGGAAAAATAGCTGCTACGTCTTTCATCACAGGCAAGAGTCGCCAGTGAATTCAGTACATTCATCTTACCTTTGTAACCACCAAAATTGGTTTCCAGCCCCCAAAATGCCACCAGATAATGGGCAGGCACACCGTATTTATGGCTTAAGCTATTTAACAGTTCTTTATGTTTAGCGTACATTTCCCGGCCTTTGCCGATGCGCCATGCCGTAACGCGTTTGCTGTAGTAGCCCGGAAAGGTTTGTACAAATTCAGGCTGGCTGCGGTCCAGCGAGATCACGCGGGGCTGATACTGAATGTTGGCGAACACGGCCTTTGCCGTTTCTTCTTTCACGCCTTGTTCTACGGCTTGCTGAGATAACTGTGTTTTACACTGTTCAAAATCTGTATTGGCATAAGCTGAAGAAGTCGCTGTCAGCAGTGACAGTATTGAAAAACCAAGCTTACGCGGCATCCATTTAGACATTGCATATTACCTTTGTTGATGAGGCGTTCATGCTACCTTATCTGAGCCCCCGGGGGCGAGGGAAACATGGGGGAAAATACGGCGCGCTCCGCCGGTGAGATCAGGAGCGCTGCAGGAAAGAGTTATTTGTCCGGGAGGGCTTATGCGTACTTGTGGATGAAATCAGTGATAACCGGGCGTACCGATTTACGGAACTTAGATCCACTGAAGATACCGTAATGACCGGCTCCCTGTTGTACGTGATGTTTACGCATATTTTTCGGAATATTTTTACAAATATCCTGTGCAGCTTCTGTTTGTCCTAAGCCGCAAATATCGTCATCTGCACCCTCTACAGTAAGCAGGGCAGTATTGTCGATGGTTTCAAAATCTACAGGGTTACCCTGATAAGTAATCGCACCGCGGGCAATCTCGTTATTCTTGAATACCCGTTCAATGGTTTCAAGATAAAACTCGGCGGGCATATCCAGTACCGCCAGATATTCATCGTAAAAGGCGCGGAAACGATCAGCATCTTCTTCTTCACCAAATACCAGATTTTGGAAGAAGCTCTGATATTTTTTCATGTGAGTTTGCTGGTTCATACTGATAAAACCGCCCAGCTGCATGAAACCGGGATACACCTGACGACCTTCGCCCGGATAACCATAAGGTACCGACATAATCGCCACATTACGGAACCAGTTCATCGGATGTTCCTGAGCGAACTCGTTCACCCGTGTAGGATTCTTAGAGCAATCAATGGGGCCCGCCATGAGAGTGAGCGACTTGGGCACACAGGCATTTTTCTGTCCGGCCATCACTGCTGTGGCGATTAAAGCCTGAACAGTAGGCTGACATATCGCCATTAAGTGCGTGCCCGGCCCTAAGAACTCAAGAAACTCGATAAGGTAACCCACATAGCAATCAAAACTGAACGGACCGTCTTCCAGCGGTACTTCTCTGGCATCAGCCCAGTCAGTCACATAAATCTCGTGATCCGGAAGCAGCGCTTCCACCGTGCCTTTCAACAAGGTAGCAAAATGGCCGGATAAAGGCGCAACAAGCAAGACCTTATGATCATCTTTCACACCGATCCGGTTGAAATGAATGAGATCACAAAACGGCTTGCTCATTACGATTTCTTCTTTCACCTTGTGGCGTTTATCGTCGATTTTGATTTCGTCGATATTAAACCCCAGCTTCTCGTAGCGTTGTGTCAGCCGCATGGCAGTTTCCAGCGAAGCGCGGGTTATGCGGCCGGGTAAGGTATGTGCGAAAAGATTGGAAGGATGGTTCGCAATATCATTAAGCAGACTGAAACCCTCGTGCATAATGTATGCGCCGCGCGTCAAATAATCGTAAGCCTGATAATTCATTACGTCTCTCCTCAAATACTGGCTGGGGCTAAGACCTTTTGGGGGATGAAAAGGTTCACTTGATGTGGGGTAACCTGAGCGGCCTCTGAAGGCCGCTCAGGAGGGACTTATGCTTTTGCTGCGCTTTGGAATTTCGCAGTCATTTCGTCGCTTAAACCTTTGAACATCTCGCCAGCTTTCTGTTGTGCATCAGAAATTACTGCATATGAGCTTTTCGCTGCATCAGTAACAGTTTCCTGAATAGTTTCAACATATGCCTTGTTCATTTCAGCCAGACCAGACAGATCTTTCTGCTGAGAAGCTTTTTCAAAATAAGACATATTTTCAGATAACAGAGATGAATACAGGGCGTTCTGTTTTTCTGCCAGATCCTGCATTGTACTCATGTTCAATGTCGCAAGGTCAGTCATCGGCTTCATTGCGCTTTTCATTTGCTCGTTCATTTGCTCAAACATTACTTGTCTCCAGTTTCCGGGGTAAGTTAGCTAGTTGATTTAGTCGTTGTCGCAGTCTTCTTAGCAGTCGTGCGACGGGTACGTGTTGCTGGTTTCTTTGCTGCTGCGGCAGGTTTTGCCTCAGCAGTCGCTTCCTTTGCTTCTTCAGCAACGGCTTTTGTCTCTTCAGCGGCCTTCTCAACAGTTTCCTTTGTTGCTTCAGCCACTTTTTCTGCTGCCTTTACCGGCGCTTTCGCGGCTTCAGGCGCAGCTTTTTTCGGTGCGGCAGCTTTCGTGGTTTTCTTCACGGCTGCTGTCGCTTTTTCAACGGTTTCTTTGGTTTCTTCTGTGGCGGTGGCCAGACTAGCCGCCATCACTTCGGTCATTTCTTCACGCATGGCGTTAAGGGTGGAGTAGGTGTCTTTCGACGCACTGGTCATGCGTTCACGCACTGACTCAGCCAGTTCAGAATTCGCTGTCATTACACCTCTAAACTCTGTTTGTTTCGTTACCGCTTCAATGTAACGAACACTGTCGCTCAGCAAACCCGTAAATAACGTGGTTTGGTGTTGAGACAGACTTTCCAGCGTTTTTGTATTCACAGCAAACAGCGTATGTACCGGTTTAGTGGTACTTTTCAGCTGTTCTGAAAACTTGCCAAACATACTCTTCTCCCGACCAGTTGATGAAGTCCTTCTGCTGCGTTGCAGCAAGATTTGATTAGATATTAACCAGGGCATTTGAAGAGATCAACAAAAATGTTGCGGTGCAGCAAGAATGTTTAGACGATTATTTAATAAGCAAATAGCTTTTTATGCTGCTCTGCAGCATTGAAGAGGAAATGTGGCAGGTCTGTCTGTTTCGGGGCAGGTGTATTGCTCTCCTGCCAGTATGTGATACTTACTTCTGGTTCTTCTTCCAGGCATCCATATTTTGTTCGATGATTTTGTTAAACATACCGAACGGCGTGTTATCCATCATATTTTTCATCATACCCTGTACCTGATCCTGTTGCTCTATGAAGGTAACAAGAGATTGTTCAAGGTACTGTCGCAGAAAGTCCTGCATGTCAGTGTCGTAATAACGGATTAGTTGTTTGAGTAACGAATTCGTTAACAAAGACTGGTTTTCGTTGGCTTCGGATTCACTGATGATTTGTAGCAATAATGACTTGGTAATGTCATCTTCGCTTTTGGAGTCAATCACCTTAAATTCCTGACGTTCATTGATTAACGCCTTTATATAATCGAGGTTAACGTACTGACTCTGAGATGTGTCGTACAATCTGCGATTAGGATATTTTTTAATGATGATCATAATGTTACCTCCGGCGGTGCTGAATTGAGAGTAACGCACAAAATGCCGCTGCGGCAACCTAAAAGGTGTGAAAATAAGCGACACTCTGACCACCTTTTTCACTGATAGTAAAATCTGAATTTTGTTAACCTGCTGAAATTACTGGTTAAATCGTGATTGGCATAGTTATCGCTGTATCACTGTTGAGAGCCTGAATAGCCGGATTATCTTTCTTTTAATCACATTCATTTGAAGATAACGCATTTCAGGCAATTCAAATGAAACCGGAGATTATTATGACTAAACTTGTCAAATCACTTGTGATGAGCCTCGCTGTTGCTTGCACGTTAAATTTCGCTGCACAGGCAGCTCAGGAAACCAAAGAGGCTGCCCCGTCAAGTGCGCCGATGACACAGTCGAAGGATTTCGATGATGCAACTCTTGAGAAATTTACTGTCGCGATGAATGCGGTCAGTGATGTTGCAGATAAATATCAGTCTGAACTGAAAGGTGATGAAACACCTGAGAAGATGCAGCAAATTCAGCAGGCTGCACAAACTGAAATGGTAACAGAAATTGAAAAAACCGGTCTTGAGGTGCAAACCTACACGACCATTGCACAACTGGTACAAACGGATGAAAAACTAAGATCCCGCGTACTGGACATCGCTAAAACACAAAACAGCGAATCGTAATACTGAATCCTCATGTAGACAGAAGCAAAGCGGGGCGTTGAACGCCCCCTTTTTTTGTCTGCCGGTTTATCCCAGCTGTTTTTTCACGTAACTGCCCGGGGCTGCTTCGATGGCCGGATATTTTTCACTTTCACCGGGCTGCGGGGCATTCACTTTTGTTTTTCGGTGACTCTGCAACCATGCATGCCAGTCTGGCCACCATGAGCCTTCCTGCTTCACAGCACCATCAAACCATTCGCTGGCACTTGCCGGCAGATTGTCGTTAATCCAGTGCGGATATTTCCCGGGATCTGGCGGGTTAATTACCCCTGCAAGGTGCCCCGACCCGGCGAGTACAAAGCGTGTATCGCCTGATACCAGCTGTGTCCCTTTGTAGGCGCCCTGCCATAGCACAATGTGGTCTGCCAGAGTAGTCAGGAAATACACCGGCACATCAATATTTCCAAGGTCGATGGGAATGCCGTCAATTTCTACTGCCCCCGGCACTTTCAGTTTATCTTCCCAGTACATGGTGCGGATGTATTGCTTAAAACAGGCCGCAGTGATGTTGGTGGCGTCGCTGTTCCAGAATAAAATATCAAAGGCGGCAGGGTCTTTGCCCTTGAGGTAGTTATTAATAAAATACGACCAGAAAAGGTTGTTTTCCCGCAGCAAACTAAAGCTCAGGCCCAGAATGCGGCCGTCGTAAATACCTTTGATGTCTGCGTTCTGCTCCATCACAGGTAATGCATCTTCGGTAAGGTAATTACCAATTTCGCCGGGTTCACTGAAGTCCAGTAAGGTGGTCAGTAAAGTGAGTGACTCAATGCGGGTGTCTTTTTTCGCACGCAGATAAGCCGTTGCTGTGCTAAGCAAAGTGCCGCCCACACAAAAGCCCACCATATTCACTTTCTTCTTACCGGTGATATCACAAACCACATCAAGGGCTTCCACCGGACCTTTCTTCATGTAATCGAAGAAATCCTGGTCCGCCAGTTTTGCATCCGGGTTGACCCAGGAAATCATAAACACCGAAAAACCGGCATCAAGCAGGCCTTTTACCACGGACTTTCGTTCGTCGAGATCAAGAATGTAGTATTTATTTATGAAAGGAGGCACAAACAGTATTGGCGTCGAAAAGGTTTTCTCATGCTTCGGCGTGTAATGAATTAACTGCATCAAATCGTTCTGATAAACGATCTGGCCTTCGGTGGTAGCCAGGTTGACACCTAACTCGAAGGCATCCATATCGGTCTGTGTGATTTTGAACGCTTCAAGAGGACTCTTTTCCAGATCCCGCATGAAATTCTCAATGCCTTTCACCATGTTCTGGCCTTTGGTTTTCAGAATTTCTTCGCACACTTCCGGGTTTGACAGTAAGTAATTGGTCGGTGATACCGAGTTGATATATTGACGGGTGTAGAATTTTACCTGTTCTTCCGACTTGGGATCTTTGAAATGCATGGATGAAATCATGCCCTGCAACATCTTGGAATTAATCAGGTAAGCCTGCTTCATGTAACTGAATATGGGATTGTCCTGCCAGTCTGTATGAGAAAAACGACGGTCGCCTTTCTCTTCCTGCATAACAGGATGGGCATTCTCTCCCAACATGGCCTTAGTCGCCTGCTGCCACAATTCAGTTTGTTGACGCATGAAATCCATTTGCGTCTGGATAAGCTTTGCCGAATCTACCTCTACCGTGTCGTTTGACAGCAGCGAACCTAACTTTTCCGGGTCGAACATAGCGGATGTCTCCTCACTGCTATTTTTCTTCGTCAGAATGTTATGAACCATGGCGTTAAACTGCTGTGCGTATTGATTCAATGTGTCCAGAATATGATCTTTGTCCTGCTCGTGCACAAAAAACCTCCGTGCTTATTTTTTGCTGGTTCCTGTGGTTGCCATGCTTTCCAGCATCTTTTGATAGAATGAGAATGCTTGCTGACTGCCGTCCAGGTAGGGCTTCAGCATGGACATCATGGCTTCCTGATTTCCGCTTTTGATTTGCTCGCTGAGTTGTGAGATGGTGGCCTCATGGAGTTTGCTCATATCCGGCCATCCCATGAGTTCTCTTGCTTCCTTGGGTGAAAGGTCGATATCGATGGAAATTTTCATGTTTCACTCCTTTCTGGCGCCTTCCGGGCCATCCGGATTGATTGTTCTGGCGTAATCATAAGATTACTGCAAGATGACAATGATTTGCACGGTTAGTTTCAGGCTGGAAATTCAGCCGCGAAAACCGCAAAATCCCCTTTGACGTTTTCTATATTGGCATGATAAGTGGCTAAAAAACAGACGAAAGTTAATAAACCAAAGAAAATTGGCAGCAAACCCCGCCGTCGCTGGCCCGGGCTGTTGTTCAAGTTATGTATTGTCGGGTTCGTGGTGCTGACAGGGTACATGGTGTATCTGGATGCCCAGATTAAGCACACCTTTACAGGCAATAAATGGGAAGTCCCGGCGCAAATATTTGCCCGGCCGCTGGTTTTATCTGAAGCGCTGGAAATCACGCCAAAAGAAGTGCTTGATGAACTGAAACTGCTTGGTTACCGGAAGGTCACCAATCCCGATAGTAGCGGAGAATATCGTTATACCGGCAATAAGCTGGTGGTTCAGCGACGGGCTTTCAGTTTTCCTGATGGCGATGAGCCTTTACGCCAGATCACCATTACCTGGCAGGGCAGTCGTATCAGCAGTATCCGGGATGACAGTGCCGGTATTTCACTGCCGAAAATTCGTCTGGAGCCCTGGCTTGTCACAAGAATGGTAAGTGGCAGCCGCGAAGACCGTATGCTGGTGAAGCTGAATGAAATTCCGCCTTTATTACCGAAAGCCCTGATCCTTGTCGAGGATAAAGATTTCTACAAGCACCACGGGGTCGCACCACTTTCTATTCTCCGCGCGCTGGTTGCTAACATTCAGGCAGGGAGAACCGTGCAGGGTGGCAGTACTTTAACGCAGCAGCTGGTGAAAAACCTGTACCTCACCAGAGAAAAAGCGCTGACGAGGAAAATAAAAGAAGCATTGATGGCACTCATCATCGATGCCCGTTACAGCAAAGATGAAATTTTACAGGCCTATCTGAACGAAGTTTTTCTGGGTCAGAACGGAGACATGGCTGTGCACGGGTTTGGCCTTGCCAGTTATTTCTATTTCGACCGGCCGGCCAATGAACTCAGCGTACCTGAAATCGCCACGCTGGTGGCCATGATAAAAGGGCCATCCTATTACAATCCGAGACGCTACGAAGAACGGGTTATTGAGCGGCGTAATCTGGTATTGCGCATTTTATTTGAAGCCAATGAACTCGACCGTAAGCAATACGAATTTGCTGTTAACTCTCCTGTAGGTCTGGCGTCCGGCGCGAGCTTAGCCAGCGGGAAACATCCTGCTTTTATGGATAAAGTGCGCCGTGAACTGAACACCATTCTTGCCGATCCTTCCCTGCGTGACTCCGGGGTGAAGGTATTTACCACGCTGGATATATATGCCCAGCGCAGGGCTGAAAAAGCGGTTGAAAACACACTGAAGGGCCTGCAGTCAGATCGCAAAGCTGAGTTACAGGCCGCGATGATTGTGACTGATATCGCCAGTGGAGAAATTCGTGCCATTGTGGGCAGTAAAGATACCAGCTTCAAAGGGTTTAACCGTGCGTTGGATGCCAAACGTCAGGTGGGCTCACTCATTAAGCCGGCAGTATATCTCACTGCTCTGGAAGACCCGGTAATGTTTAATCTGGCGACTCCTTTACAGGACGAACCCATTACCCTTGAAAATGGCAACGGACAAACCTGGTCACCCCTGAACGCGGATAAGAAATTCCGTGGACAAGTGCCTCTGATTGAAGGTCTGACAGAATCGTTAAATGTGCCTACAGTGAATCTCGGTATGCAAGTGGGGCTCGACAATGTGGCAGAAACCATTCACCGGCTGGGAGTAGAGAGTGACTTCCGCGAGGTGCCGGCTATGACACTCGGGGCCATGTCGTTATCGCCGTTGGAAACTAACCAGATGTATCAGACCATTTCGAACAATGGCCGTTATATTCCGCTGCATACTGTGACATCGGTTGTTTCTTCGAATAACCGGCTGGTATGGCAGAATGCCGATTACTATTCCCAGCGGGTAGATGAGGCCGCGACATACCTGCTGAACTACGCGTTGTATAAAGTGACCACTGAAGGTACAGCTAAACGTGTGGGCAGTAATTTCCCGAATATCAATATGGGCGGTAAAACCGGCACCACAGATGATTACCGCGACAGCTGGTTTACCGGCTTTGACCGGAATAATGTGGCAACTGTATGGGTAGGGAATGATGATAACCAGCCAGTGCTGTTAACCGGTGCCGGCGGGGCCTTACCTGTGTTTGTAAACTATCAGAAAAGTCAGTCGCCCAAGTCACTGTCACGACGTTTTCCGGAAGGGTTAGGTATTGCACATTTCGACAGTCAGACGGGTGCACTAACCATTGCCGGGTGTCCTGACTCAATGAGTGTGCCGGCTATTCTTGATGTACTGCCGCCGCCGGCGCAGGATTGCTACGGTAAGCCTGTAGCGCCTCCGGACAAAGAAAAGAAAAGCTGGTGGGAACGTTTGTTTGGAAATTAAGGCTTTTTCTTAGCGAAAAAGCCCTGTAGTCAGAACTGGCAGCGACATACGGCTCAGTAAAAATCTGTCCCGCTACCAGTTCTGACTCAGGGAAGGCCCTACGGGAGCTCGTTGGGATTAGTGAAAGCGGTCTGCAATGTGTTGCACACCGCTGAATAACACTGCGCTGGCGAGATACGCGACAACCGGTCCCAGCGCAAGCAACAACAACGCACCTGATGTCATCATCATTACTCTCCTTTGATGTCTTCAGAAGACATCGCATCTTCCTGTTTAAGATCACGGATCTTGATGTCAGCAACCAGTGTTTCTTCAGCTTCTTCAGGTTCGGCCTGATACGTGGTGTTGGCCACTAGCTGAGTCACTTCAGACAGGATTTCTGTGCGCACGTTATCGATTTGTTGCTCAACCATCTCAGATAAATAGCCCTGAAGCTGGCTTTGCAATGATGTTTCAGCCATTGCCGGTACAGACAGAACAGAAGTAGCAACAAGTGCAAGTGCAGTGAATTGACGACGTAAAGTAAACATAATTTCTCCAAAGTTAAGGTTAATAAACTGCACTCTTACTGACTTCCCGGCAGTTAATTGTTAAGTCGCATTAACTTTAGCGATAGTTGTGCCAACACGAATAAAAATTTTAACGCGTTGATTTTGAATGATTTATTGTTTGGGTGTAGAAAAGCTTAGATAAGTGTAAATAGTATAAACACTAAGAATTAGCAATTTTGAAAACTCTATTTGGCGAATTTGACCAGGTATGATGTAAGGGGCTGACAGGTGAGTCAGCCCGCGATGATTTTGGTTATGGCCGGGGCGTAGTTTGCCGCCCAGACAACATCAGAACAGCTCAATGGGCGTCTTTCTTTTTAGAAAACAGTGAAACAATACCCACAATTACCGAACCGGCAATCAAACCAGCCACACCATCAGTGATAAGGGAGATGACAAAGCTGAGTTGCTCCACACTGTGATTAATGGATTCAGCGAAATGGTGCATAAACGGAATATTGTGAGTAAGGATGCCGCCGCCAACGAGGAACATAGCAATGGTGCCGACAAAAGCGAGGGTTTTCATCAACAGAGGCGCAGCAACGAGCAGGGCACGGCCAGTGACACGCTGAAAACCGTTGTAGCCGCCGGTGAGTGACTTTCTGAGCAGATACAGACCGACGTCGTCCATTTTCACAATGCCGGCAACCAGACCATACACACCGGCAGTGATCCCAACACTCAAGGCGCACAACACACCTACCTGAGTAACAAAATCAGCCTGCTGCACGCTACCCAGTGCAATGACGATAATCTCTGCGGACAAAATAAAGTCAGTCCGGATGGCGCCTTTAATCTTGTCTTTCTCAAGCGCCACAAGATCAATATTTTCCTGCGAGAGTTTTTCAATTCTGGCTTCACGCTCTGCTTCATCTTCTTTATGGAAAAGCCGGTGCAATACTTTTTCAGCCCCTTCGAAACATAGGTACAGACCACCAATGACCAGCATGACGGTGATCAGAACCGGAATAAAAGCAGAAATAAGCAGCGCTGCAGGTACCAGGAACACTTTGTTGAGCAGCGAGCCTTTTGCCACAGCCCAGACCACAGGCAGTTCTCTTTCGGCACGCACTCCCTGAACCTGGTTGGCATTTAATGCAAGATCATCACCCAGTACCCCGGCAGTTTTCTGCGCAGCCACTTTAGACATGGCGGAAATGTCATCCAGCAAAGTAGCGATATCATCAATCAGGGCGAGTAGGTTAGCGGCTGCCATAGGTTTTCCTCAATAAGAATCGGGGCATAGATTATCTGTAGAAGCCCTTATACGCAATACAGACTAATTTTGATTCTCTTCTTCTTTGACCCCTTTATTTATCCGCGCATCAATGAATTTCTCAAACCCTTTGCCCCTGTCTGAACAGGTCGCCCGTCCACCGGTAAAACGTGAAATAAATGCCAGGGTTTGGGTGGTTTTACTACTGCAATCCACTTCAACGGCAGGGGGCGGGGCAAGAGGATCTTCTTTTTCTGCGCCTTTGCGGGGATCGCTGATATCCGGTGACGTTTTTGCCCGCCTGAGTTCTTTGGCTACCTGCTCAGCATCCTGCTGTGTACTGGCAGCCTGTTGCCGGCTGAAAAAAGCATCCAGAGCACGGCGCGATGTTAATGACGGTCTGGTTGAAACCGTGCCTGAATCTGTTGGCGCAGCCGGCTGCGCAATAACAGAAGAGACAGGCGGTTGAACCGGCTCTGACGCTTCAGGCTGCACAGTTTGTTGCGGCAGCGGTTCTTTTACTGCCGGCGGTGTTTTGATGTCAGGCGGGGCTGCCTGTTCCGCAGTTGGTTTGGACTCCGGTGCGGCCGGTTCAGGTTCAGTCTTGTCGGGCACTGATGCTTCCGGAATGGTTTCCGGTAGTGTGTCCGGTTGCCGGACGGCCTGAGGTTGTGGCAGACGGATTAACGTCGCCGTGATGGGCTTACTGACCACGGGCTCCGGAATATTGCGCTTACTTTCCATCAGCGCCAGCGCGGCAAGCAATATAAGGTGAATAATAACAGACACGACAAAGACCCCGCTTTTTTTTCCCGGGCGGGGTGGATCAAATGTTGGCCTTTGAGGGGCAAAGAAAGCGGTGTCCGTGGTTTCCATACGCGACAGAAGACCGCTGAAATAAGATGAAGTTCCCGGTCTTTACACAAGCACGATTTTGGTTGCCCAATTGTGGTGCGTTATTTCACCTTCGCACGATCATGGTGCGTAATTTTTGAGCTCTTCATTCGTTTTAATGCATAAATATCTGTTTTTTATAGATTAAAATTTGTGGCATAGGACTTGGTTTACTTCAGCAACCCCCGCTAAAAGCGAAAACAAACAACCATTATTTGGGAGCAACACATGAAACTAGTCACAGCTATCATCAAGCCATTCAAGCTGGATGATGTTCGTGAAGCCATTTCAGAGATCGGTATTGACGGTCTTACCGTTACCGAAGTGAAAGGGTTTGGACGTCAAAAAGGACACACTGAATTATATCGCGGCGCCGAATATCAGGTGGATTTCTTACCAAAAGTAAAACTGGAAGTTGCTGTTCAGGCAGACCAGGTTGATCGTCTGGTAGAAGCCATCGTTGGCGCAGCAAAAACTGGCAAGATCGGTGACGGTAAAGTGTTCGTCTACGACCTTGAACATGCTGTTCGTATTCGTACCGGCGAAGCTGACGCAGACGCGCTGTAAAACAACACAATAAGAAATTGCGGAGAAAACAATGGAAATCACATTTGAACTCGGGTATGCATTAGATACCTTCTATTTCCTTATTTGCGGTGCGTTAGTCATGTGGATGGCTGCCGGCTTTGCCATGCTTGAGGCGGGTCTGGTTCGTGCTAAAAACACCACTGAAATTCTGACCAAGAACGTGGCGCTGTATGCCATTGCCTGTACCATGTATATGATCTGCGGTTACAGCATCATGTACGGCGGTGGTGACTTCACATTATTCCTTTCCGGTATTGTTGGTGACGGTGCAACAGGTGTTGCAGAAGAACCGGCTACCTACGCGCCTTCAGCTGATTTCTTCTTCCAGGTCGTATTCGTTGCCACTGCAATGTCTATCGTATCCGGTGCGGTTGCTGAGCGTATGAAACTGTGGGCCTTCCTGGCATTCGCAGTTGTGATGACTGGTTTCATCTATCCAATGGAAGGTGCATGGACATGGGGCGGTGAGTCTGTATTCGGTATGTACGTACTGGGCGACAACGGTTTCTCTGACTTTGCAGGTTCCGGTATTGTTCACATGGCAGGTGCTGCTGCTGCGTTAGCCGGTGTGCTGGTACTTGGTGCCCGTAAAGGTAAATACACTGCAGATGGCAAAGTAAATGCTATCCCTGGTGCTAACCTGCCTCTGGCGACTTTAGGTACATTCATTCTGTGGATGGGTTGGTTCGGCTTCAACGGTGGTTCTGTTCTGGCAACAGCGACTGTAGAAAGTGCTAACTCTGTTGCGGTTGTATTCATGAACACCAATGCCGCCGCTGCCGGTGGTGCAATTGCTGCTCTGCTGCTGGCTCGCGTAATGTTCGGTAAAGCTGACCTGACTATGGTTCTTAACGGTGCACTGGCTGGTCTGGTAGCTATTACTGCTGAACCTTCAACGCCAACGCCTCTGATGGCAACACTGTTCGGTGCTTTAGGTGGTCTGCTGGTTGTTCTGAGCATCGTGTTCCTGGACAAACTGAAAATCGATGATCCTGTAGGTGCTATCTCTGTTCACGGTGTAGTCGGTCTGTTAGGTCTGTTACTGGTGCCGGTAACTAACGAAGGTTCTACTTTCGGTGGTCAGCTGTTAGGTGCTGCTACAATCTTTGTATGGGTATTCGTAACCAGTCTGATTGTTTGGGTAATCCTGAAAGCTGTAATGGGCATCCGGGTTTCTGAAGAAGAAGAATTTGAAGGTGTTGACGTTGCTGAATGTGGTCTGGAAGCATATCCTGACTTTACTTCAGGTCGTTAATCTTCAACACGGAGACTTGATTGGGCAACCTATAACAAAAGCATAATGCTCAACTCACCAAAATTTGAACCCCGCATCTGCGGGGTTTTTTCTGTTTGATAGAAATAAATAATTAACATCTTTTAAAAAATAGATTAAGCACTTTTTACATGACGGGTGTAGTTATAGTGGATACTCAGTAAAGCTAAGGAGACCGTTATGAGCAAAAAAACAACTCTCACCACCAGCGCGGGCGCGCCCGTCGAATCTAACGAAACCAGCAAAACAGCGGGCGCAAGAGGTCCGGTTCTGCTGACAGATTATCAGCTTGTTGAAAAGCTGGCACACCAGAACAGGGAGCGTATTCCTGAGCGTACGGTGCATGCCAAAGGCTGGGGTTTGCAGGGTACATTTACAGTGACCCACGACATTACCCGGTATACCTGTGCCGACCTGTTCTCTGAGATTGGCAAAAAGACCGACGTGCTGAGTCGCTGGTCTACCGTTGCGGGGGAATCAGGCGCTGCTGACACCGAGCGTGATGTACGCGGTTTCAGTCTTAAATTTTACACCGAAGAAGGTAACTGGGATATGGTGGGTAACAATACCCCTATCTTCTTTATCCGCGACGCGTTTAAGTTTCCGGATTTTATCCGTACTCAAAAGCGCCATCCGAAAACAAATCTTCGCAGCCCGGAAGCGATGTTTGATTTCTGGGCCGGACAACCTGAGTCTGTGCATCAGGTCACCATTCTGATGTCTGATCGTGGTATTCCTAAGAACCCTATGTACATGAACGGCTACGGCTCACACACTTTCAGTATGTGGAATGCCAAAGGCGAGCGTTTCTGGGTGAAATTCCACTTTAAAACACAGCAGGGGCATGAACATTACACCAATGATGAGGCTGAAGAGATCATAGGTAAAACCCGCGAGTCTTATCAGGAAGACTTAATCAATGCCATCGAAGACGGCAAATATCCTAAATGGACTCTGTACATTCAGGTCATGCCTGAAGAAGAGGCAGGGAAGCAGGCTTATAATCCTTTCGACCTCACCAAAGTGTGGCCTCATGGTGATTTCCCTCTGATTGAAGTGGGCGAACTGGAAATGCACACCGTGCCTGAAAACTACTTCCAGATGATTGAGAATGCAGCCTACAGCCCGTCAAACGTGGTGCCCGGTATCGGCTTCAGTCCTGACAAGATGCTGCAGGCCCGGGTGTTCTCATATGCAGATGCTCACCGTTATCGTTTGGGAACTCACTATGAAGCCTTACCGGCTAATGCGCCGAAGAAAGCGGAGTTGAACCATTATCATAAAGACGGTGCGATGCGCTTCTTTACCAATGATTTTGGTAATCCTGACGCCTATTACGAGCCAAACCAGCACAACGGTCCGGTGGCTCAAATTAAGAACCCGGAACCACCGCTGCGCATCGATGGCGATGCTGACCGCTACTATCAGGAAGAATCGGACATTGATTACGTGCAGCCACGAGCCCTTTATAACATGTTCTCTGACGAGCAGAAAGAAAGGTTGTACAAGAACTATGCTGCCGCGATAGGGCCATGTTCAAACGGCGTAAAAGAGCGCTGGTACGCTGTTCTTGAAAAAGTACATCCTGACTATGCTGCAGGTGTCCGAAAAGCAGTGGAAGCGCTGGATACCGACGTCAACGCTGTACCGATTACAGAAGATACTCCTCTGACGGATGAATAATTTATTCTATTCCGTAGTTGAATATTCCATAAATCATTGAGGTTTTTTCATCAATAGGGAGGCAACAGTATGTTGGCTCCCTGTTGAATATAATTACTTATCTAAGCTGATTGTCGGTAAGTATTTGCGTGTTCAGGACTCTTTGGTTCGTTCACCAGATAAGTTGACAATTCTTCGTCCGACAGAAGTTTAATTACCCGCATGCCGACTTTTTCGAAATCCTCGTTAATAAGCCCTAGCTTCACAAACTGAGTGAAAATCTCACTGGAGGGATATGCCCCCCACTTTTGGCGAAATACTTCGGCATTCGCGACGATGTCACATAAGTGATTGACTGGCGGATTGTAGTGAACATGAAATTGCTTATAAACGTGCCGACCAGTGTTTAACAGGTAGAGGCCCGCCTGGCTGCAACGGGTAGCGAAGTCCATGTCACCAATTCCAAAGCCGTTATAATCAAGATCAAAACCACCAACGCGTTCAAAATCGCGGCGGGTAATGCCGAAGATGGTAGTATCAAAACTGACGAAAGGGACTCTCTCCGGCGCAGTAATTTTGGGTGTTACCTGTTGCTGTAGGTAAACCTCTTCAATATCACTTACCTGCTCAGATAAATGAGTTACATTTGCAGTAACAACTTTGCCTGTGGAGAGCATTCCGGTCATTTCTTCCAGTAACGTCTCAGGACATATACAATCTACGTCGAGATAAATAAATTTGTCTGTCTTACAACTTTCAAAACCGCGATTACGGGCTTTCGGTATAGGCAAAGGTTCGCTGGCTGCAAACCGGTGAATTATTGGAAAAAAGTCACTGCAGATGAGAGAGTCATCGCTGGGAGGGGCCATCCAGACGATTACCATTTCCTGAGGTAAATATGAAGCTCTTTCAATACTTTTAATTAAGTTACTTAACTGTTCCTTGCGGCCTTTAACAATAGTCACAACACTAAATGGAGTTTTCATATCGCTGTCTCTTACTGTTAATCGAAATAAAAATTGAGGTAACGTTCCTGAATGCGAACGTTACCGCCATCGCCTTACCTTTCCCAGAATCTCAACGCACCCAGCGTCTTAACAAAATTAGCAGGCTTTTCCTTACCAAGATCGATCCACCCGTCATCCGTTGCATTTTTCAGACCACAAGCTTCAATTAAAGGATCAGCAGCGCCTGTATATGCAATAAATTTCATGTGTGCATGGGCGTCGGAAAGGAAATCGCGGGCTTCAGGCTTATTCACCAGCATCTCAACCGAATCTTTTGATGTAAGAATTGCAACGGCATCGTAAATCACCGATGGGCCGCCATCTATTTTTTGTTGGGCTTCTATCCAGTTTCCCGCACTACTTTTTGCACCACCGACTTTCATTGCTATTATTTCGTGCATAGCACCCTCTTTTTTCAGTGCTTTCGAAATGCCTTTCAAAATATCTTCATCAAAGCCGTCAGTCACAAGGATGCCTAGTTTTCTGCCCTTGAATGTGCCCGGAGCATTTTTCAGGATACTAAGGGCATCGGAGGCTGGTAAATCTTCCCTGGTTGGCATGGCAGCCTCTGCCGGAGCAGGCATTTCATGGAATCCTAAGCCGTCAGCGACTTGTCGAGCAAAATCCTTATCTACATTCAGGAGATGACTGACGACCCTTTCTCTGATAGGTAAGTGTTCTACTTTTGAAAGTTCAAATACAAAAGCATCGCGCATATGCTCTTGTTCTGTTTCGGACTGGCTGATAAAAAACTGCCTTGCCTGACTGTAATGGTCAGCAAAAGTTTCAGAGCGATAGCGCAGCTTTTCGCCGCTAACAGGTTCGCTGTGAGATTTAAATCCATGAGCGGGACACTCCCTCGGATTAGAATCACTCGCCTCCCACGAATTTGGTTCGTAATTAACCCTCCCTTTCGGGTTATGCATGGCCATGTGACCATCTTGTTGGAAATGTCTGAAAGGGCATTTGGGGGCGTTGATGGGTAAATGCGTGAAGTTGGTTGAGCCCAGACGCTTCAACTGAGTGTCAAGATAGGAAAAGTTGCGGCCCTGCAACAGTGGATCGTTCGTAAAATCAATGCCCGGAACAATATTTTGAGTACAAAATGCTACTTGTTCAGTTTCTGCAAAAAAATTATCTACAACCCTGTCTAGAACCATCTTACCTATAATTTTTACAGGCACCTGTTCTTCAGGAATCAGCTTAGTGGCATCGAGCACGTCGAATTCAAACTTTTCAGCGAATTCCTCGTCAAAGACCTGGACACCTAATTCCCATTCCGGATAGTCACCGTTTTGAATAGCATTCCACAGATCGCGACGGTGGAAATCTGGGTCTGCGCCATTGATTTTCAATGCTTCATTCCAAACTACTGATTGCATACCCGCCAACGGTTTCCAGTGAAATTTAACAAATTTCATCTCACCTTTATCGTTTATGAATTTGAAGGTATGGACGCCAAAACCTTCCATAAAACGCAGTGATCGGGGGATGGCACGGTCGGACATGGCCCACATCAACATGTGCGTGGCTTCAGGAGTTAAGCTTGCAAAATCCCAAAAATTATCATGAGCAGTCTGGGCCTGAGGGAAGCCTCTGTCAGGCTCCTGCTTAGCTGAGTGGACCAGATCAGGAAATTTAATCGCATCCTGAATGAAAAAGACCGGAATATTATTTCCGACTAAATCCCAATTGCCTTCCTGAGTGTAAAACTTTACAGCAAACCCTCTCACATCCCTCGCTAAATCTGGTGACCCTTTATTGCCGGCAACCGTAGAAAATCTGGCGAACAATGGTGTTTTTTCACCCTTGCGCTGGAACAGATCCGCACATGTAAGTTCAGGAATAGCATCATAAGTTTCGAAATACCCATGTGCTCCGTATCCGCGAGCATGTACTACACGTTCAGGAATTCTCTCATGATCAAAATGAAAAATTTTCTCTCTCATGATGTGGTCTTCCATGAGGGTCGGACCTCTCGCACCTGCACGTAAAGAGTTCTGATCATCATGCACCGGACAACCTTGAGCGGTAGTCATAGCGGGATATTTACCATCTGCTTTTTGGTGTAACTCTCCACCACGACCTTTATTTCCAGAATATTTAAATGACTCAGCCATAATTAATCCCTGTTGGGGGTATGGTGAAAACCGCAAAATTTCACATACACGTTTTTAAGATTGAAATCATTCACAGCAAGATTAGTTCCTTTTAATTTTTACATAAATTACATATAGTTAATGGTGGCGGTGCATTTATCGACGATTAGCATTACACGGTGTAAGTAATATTTACATTCAGATTCAGGAGAAACAGGCAATAGGGAATCACGTATGAAAAAAGTGTTGGTAAAATATGTTCTGATTGCAGTGATAGTTTTCAGTACAAATGTTTCTTCTTACGACCGGATCACCGGTGAAATGTTTGCCAGCCGTTCCGAGGTCATTGCACAGCACGGGATGGTAGCCACCAGTCAGCCTCTGGCGACCCAGGTGGGGCTGGATATTCTTAAGCAGGGTGGCAATGCCATCGACGCAGCGATTGCAGCAAATGCTATGCTCGGTCTGGTTGAGCCCACCGGAAGCGGTATCGGCGGTGATCTGTTTGCTATCGTGTGGAGTGCAGAAGAGAAGAAACTGTATGGTCTGAATGCGTCCGGCCGCTCACCCCGTACCCTGACCAAAGCCGTGTTTGCAGAAAAAGGGCTCAATAAAGTGCCCTCATTTGGGCCGTTGCCGGTATCGGTTCCCGGTGCTGTGGATGGCTGGTTTGAGCTGCACAGCAAGTTCGGCTCTCTGCCTGTTACTGCCATTTTAACCCCGTCTATTGAATATGCCCGTAATGGTTTTCCGGTTTCTGAACTCATTGCGTATTACCTGCAAATGAATGCCGACCGGATTGGTCAATATGACGGATTTGCTGAAACCTTTATGCCAGGCGGTAAAGTACCGAAAAAAGGGGATGTGTTTAAAAATCCCGGACTGGCTGCCACCTACGAAAAAATCGCCACCGGCGGCAGAGATGCCTTTTATAAAGGCGATATTGCGCGGACAATCGCTGCCTACATGAAAGAGCAGGGCGGTTACCTTACCTTAGATGATCTGGCCAGCCATACGTCAGAGTGGGTCGAACCGGTATCCGCGAATTACCGGGGTTACGATGTATGGGAATTACCCCCTAACGGACAGGGCATTGCTGCTCTGCAAATCCTGAATATTCTTGAGCGTTACGATATTGAAGGGATGGGATTCGGCTCAGCAGACTACATTCACACTTTTGTTGAAGCGAAAAAGCTGGCATTTGAAGACCGCGCAAAATTCTATGCAGATATGGCATTTACTTCAGTGCCCGTAGACTGGCTGGTGTCTAAAGACTACGCCGCAGAGCGGCAGCAACTTATCAATCCGGAAAAAGCGGCCAAACGCTATGATGCCGGTGTGTACGAAGGTGATACCGTGTATCTGACTGTCGCCGATAAAGACGGCAACATGGTGTCTCTGATCCAGAGTAACTACCGTGGTATGGGCTCAGGCATGACGCCGCCGGAACTGGGCTTTGTGCTGCAGAACCGGGGGGAGCTGTTCACCATGCAGGAAGGACACGCGAATGAGTATGCACTGGGCAAGCGTCCTTTCCACACGATTATTCCTGCCTTCGTTACCCGCAATGGTAAGCCGTGGTTAAGCTTTGGTGTAATGGGCGGTGCCACCCAGCCACAAATGCATGCACAAATCATTGTCGACCTGATTGATTTTGGCATGAACTTACAGGAAGCCGGTGACGCGCCCCGTATATTACATTCCGGTTCCAGCAGCCCTACCGGACATCTCATGCTGGATGGCGGTCAGGTACATCTTGAATCAGGCTTCAGTGAAACGGTTAAACGTGAACTGATGGAGAGAGGTCACACTCTGCAACCAGCCGTCGGGATCTACGGCGGTTATCAGGCAATTATGCTGGATAGTCAGCGGGGTGTGTATTTCGGTGCCTCTGAAAGCCGAAAAGATGGACAAGCCGCGGGGTATTGAGCCACACTATTAGTTACTGGCCCGGGAAAATGCCCATAAATCAATAATCAGCGGGCAAACGGAAGGATGTCATGAGTCAACCTCAAAAAGGGGTGTGCGCCGAACCGAATCTGCATGCGCAATATTTATTGCTGAATGTCGTGGATGACGATGCAGAAACGGTGAGGGGAAAGCTTGCCCGCGTGTTGGATATATTCGATTTTTACGAAAACGAGCACTATGAAGCCATGCTCACCGGCATGATTGCCATCGGTGCCGGTTTCTGGTCTGAATTGTATCCGGGCTTTATTCCTACTGAACTGGCTCCGTTTCCGGATATGCAGTGTGAAGATCGCACTGCCCCTTCCACGCCCTGCGACCTGTTTATTCAAATACGTGCTGACCGTGCTGATATCTGTCATGCGGTAGGTATGGAAGTGATGGAATTGCTCAGACTGCATGTTGAGCTGGTGGAACAGGTAAGAGGCTTCCGTTATCTCGATGGCCGTGATCTGAATGGTTTTATCTATGCGCCGGATAATCCGCGGGGAATGCAGCGACGCAAAACCGGTATTATCGATAACGACGAACTGGCTTTTAACGGCGGCAGTTACGTGCATGTGCAACGTTACCGTCACGATTTGCGACGCTGGGAAAGTCTTACTGCCCGTCAGCAGGAACAAATTATCGGTCTGACCCGGGAACACAACCTGGTGAGTCAGGAGCAAAACCCCATGTCTCATTGTATCCGCGCGTCGGCGAAAGGGCCTGATGATGATTTACCGGGGTTAATCAAACAGGGAATGCCTTACGGAGATCTGACAACTCAGGGACTTTTCTTTGTAAGCTGTTCAGCCAGTGCACGGCCTTTCAAGTCTATGTTGCACAGCCAGGTTTTCGGAACCGGAGACGGTGATTATGACCGCTGGCTGGATTACACCAGTGCGGAAACCGGGGCATCTTTCTTTGCGCCGCCGGTTAACTTTATCCGCGAGCACGCAAAAAAATAACAGCTAGTGGTGCAGCTTCAACGCACCGTCCCAGTCTTCACTGAGCGTTAGATTGCGGTATTGCAGGCACACATCAATGTGATGCTGAGGCAGTTGGTCCTGTGGATTGATATCTCTGGCTTTCATGAAGTGAGCAATGGCGTCGTCCCACTCCCTGCGCATACGACAGGCCAGTCCGGCGGTGATTTGTGTTTGTACAGAGAGCCTGGCTTTCTGTTCTTCCTCACTCAGATGGTCGAGCACTTCATACACTTCAATGGCACTTTGCCGGCCTTTCACTTTAACCCAGTCAAGTAAACGGGTTTTAACCGGATAGCCCGCGCCTACCGTTTCCAGGGTTTGTGCGCTGACAATAATGTCTGCATTGTATTTTTTGGTCAGAGACTCAAGTCTGTAAGCAATATTCACACTGTCGCCGAGTACCGTGGTGTCCATACGGTCATCTGAACCGATAGTACCAATGATCACCGGCCCGAAATGAATACCGATCCCGATATTAATGGGCAGATATTCACAGTTATCCCTGTGAGAGTTGTACATCACCAGTGCTTTACGTAAATCGATAGCAGCCTGAAGGGCGTCGCGGGCTTTATCTTTGGCGGTGCCGCCCGGGTGGTCGAACAGCGCCATAATGGCGTCGCCAATAAACTTGTCGATAAATCCACGATTCTGGTGAATAGGATCATTCATGCGCAGGAAATAGGAATTCAGGAAGCCCATGAGTTCCTGCGGGCTGAGATGCTCTGACAAGCCGGTGAAGCCGCGGATATCACAAAACAGGATAGCCACTTCATCCTCGTCTGCATGTCCCAGTTCCAGTGTGGCTCCGCTGCCATGTTTGGCAAAGTGTTCAACGAACTGACGGGGGACGAATTTCTGGAAGGTTTTACTCAGTTGCATCGCTTCATTGGCTTTTTCGATGTAACTGGCTTCGCGGCCGTCAGGGGTATCAGAAACCGGCGTTTTCTTCGGGTGTGTTCTGTCGAGTTCAGCCTTCAGTTCGCGGATTTGTGCAGACTGTCTGAACAGGAAATATGCAGCAACACCGCCCACAGCGATAAGACCATAAATGAGTAGCCAGCTTAACGTCATGGTGTCACCACATATCCAACACTACAGAGAGCCTAACACTTTATCAGCAATGCTGAGTGTTTTATCAACTACGTCTGCAGTATGCATTTTTGACACAAACCCTGCTTCATAAGATGCCGGTGCCAGGTAAACACCGTTGTCCAGCATGCCGTGATAGAACACCCGGAATTGTTCCTGGTTGCAGTTGATGGCCTGCTGGTAGTTCGTCACGCGGTCTATACCGGTGAAGAACAAGCCGAACATGCTGCCGGCAACGTTGGTGGTCATAGGGATGCCGTGTTTATCCGCCAGAGCCTGAAAACCGTCTGCCAGTGCCTGAGTTTGTGCGAAAATCCCTTCATACATGGCGTCATCATCAAGTTGAGCCAGTGCAGCAAGGCCAGCTGCCATGGCTACCGGATTACCTGATAAAGTCCCTGCCTGGTAAACCGGGCCGGTAGGGGCGATATGTTCAATTATGTCCCGGCGGCCACCGAATGCGCCCACCGGCATACCGCCACCAATCACTTTACCCAGACATGTAAGGTCCGGCTTGATGTTGTATCTTGCCTGTGCACCGCCTTTGGCGACACGGAAGCCAGTCATCACTTCATCGAAAATCAGTACACTGCCGTGGTCATCACAGATCTTACGTAAGCCTTCAAGGAATCCTTCTACAGGCGGAATACAGTTCATGTTGCCGGCAACCGGTTCAACGATGATGCAGGCGATGTCATCGCCGTGTTCACGGAAGACTTCTTCAACGCTTTCAAGGTTGTTGTATTCCACCGTCAGCGTATGCTGCGCCACATCCGCAGGCACACCCGGTGAACTCGGTACACCCAGTGTCAGTGCGCCGGAACCGGCTTTAACCAGCAGTGAATCAGCATGACCGTGGTAACAGCCTTCAAATTTAACCAGCTTGTTGCGGCCGGTATAGCCACGGGCCAGCCGGATTGCCGACATGGTTGCTTCGGTCCCTGAATTTACCATGCGTACCATTTCCATTGACGGCACCATGCTGCTGACCATCTCGGCCATGATAATTTCTGATTCTGTAGGCGCACCAAAACTTAATCCGTTTTGTGCAGCGCTGATAACGGCTTCACGGATTTTATCGTTGTTATGACCCAGTACCATGGGGCCCCAGGACTGCACGTAATCAATGTACTGATTGTCGTCAGCATCCCAGATGTAAGCGCCGTCAGCTTTAGTGATGAAACGGGGTGTGCCGCCTACCGCTTTAAAGGCACGGACCGGGGAGTTTACGCCACCGGGAATCGTTTTTTGCGCGCGGGCAAAGAGGACTTCAGATTTTGACATAATGCTTATTGGCTCTTGTTAGTGTACCAAACCACGTCGCGTTCATATTTCGCGACCAGATCTTCAACGCCCAGTGTCAGCGCGAAGAGTGCCATTCTTACCAGCACGCCGTTATCGGTCTGCCGGAAGATGGCCAGGTTCGGGTTGGTATTCAAATCGTTATCCAGCTCATTAGCTTCCATACGGGAATCCCGCGGAAGTGGATGCATGATCACCGTTTTTGACTGGAAATGTTTAGTGTAAATAGACTGGTTGAGGCGGAAGCGGCCACGGTATTTATTGGCTTCTTCCTGAGAAGGGAAGCGTTCTTCCTGAATGCGTGTCTGATAACAGATGTCCGCATCTACCGTGCCGTCGATATGCTCAGAGACAGTCAGTTTGTGACCGGCATCTTCAATGGCAGAGACAATGTAGTCCGGCATGGCCAGCTCTGCAGGTGCGATAAGTGTAAAGTGGATATCCTTATACAAACACAGAAGTTTCGACAAGGAGTGTACGGTACGGCCATAACGGAGATCACCAATCATGGCGATGTGGAGTCCGTCAATGCCTTTACCGTTGTATTCCAGCTCACGCTTAATGGTGAATAAGTCCAGTAATGCCTGAGTCGGGTGTTCGTTTGCGCCGTCACCGCCGTTGATAACCGGTACACGGCTGCCATCAGCAAATTCGCTTACTGAACCCGCCTGCGGATGACGCATGGCAATAATATCGGAATAGCCACTTAATACACGGGCCGTGTCGTAAAGCGATTCACCTTTCGCCAGCGCAGAGTTACTCATGCCGGTGGTTTCCCGCACTTCCCCGCCAAGCAGATTAAAGGCAGTCCCGAAACTTACCCGTGTACGTGTGCTGGGTTCGAAAAATAAGTTGCCCAGGATGGCGCCGTCCAGCACCGTAGTGCGCTTTTGACGCTTTGCATAAGGCTCCATGGAATGGGCCACAGAAAAGACTTTCTCGATGGCATCACGATCGAATTGATTGACCGAAAGGATATGGTTGCCGGTAAACTGTGACATAGTGCTCTCAACAAACAAAATAAACCTGAACAGTTTATCAAAAAGCCGGCGATGTGTAGAGATAAGAACCTTAAATAGGTTTATGAGTTTTTCTGCGCAGACCGGGGTAAAATCAAACTTTCTTCAGATAATCACCGGATGAATGTGACAAAGCGACCGCAGGCAAACAAACCATCCCGTTCATGGTGGCGGACTGACTGTCCGCAATGCCGGCGTCTGCGTATGATATTCATCTGGGCGGTTATCGTATTTGTGGTGTATTTTTATGTCTGGAACTGATTCTGACCCTATTTATGTCAGGGCAACGTCAAAGGGTAACGGCATCACTGCATTGGTGCTGGGTGTGGCCGGACTGATAATGTCGGCAATATGGATGAAGTTTCTGCCGGACTGGCTGTTTCTGGCTGCTATTTTCCTGACCAGTGCGTCGATTGTATCGCTGCTCATCGGCTGGTTCAAAGTAAGAGAGCCTCAGTTCAGTATCGAAATTTCTCCGCAGGAAATCCGTTATCATCACCGGTTGGGCAACTGGCTGTTACAGTGGGATAACGTGCAGCGTATAGACTGCCCGCGGGTGCAGCAGGGTTTAGAACAGGTGGAGCTTGAAGCGGTAGGTTTCCGGATTAAAGACTACGGTGCGTTCTTAAATCATGTTTCGCCCCGGCTGGCCACCCATTTACTGATGGAGCAACGTCCGTTGCTGCTTCACAGAGATGAACAAAACTGTAAAACCGGTGCCTGTTTTGAGCAGGAAATGTTTGATGATAAACATTACACCACGGCAGACAATCAAACCTTTACCGGCGTTAAAGCCATGCTGGCGAACAGAATGTCTCAGCTTCGTCAGTCGCTGGGGTATGACGTGTTTATTGCCGCTTCTGATATTGACCGTGAGCCCGCTGACTTTGCCCGCTTTATGCGCCAGTGCCAGCAAGCCCGTCAGGACAGGCTGATGGATACTCAGGCAGGTTGACGCCTGCACCTTCCCCTCAATCTCCGGCTCAGGGGAAGGTGTAATTCATTTCTTCCAGGAAGCGTCTGGCTTCTGTCATTAATATTTCGCACTCATTCAGCAGAGCAGGCAGATGCTCTGCAATCAGGAAGTTTTGCTCAAGCTTCAGCGCGATTTCCAGTTCTGAAGCCAGTTCCTGTAACTTCGGTACACCGGTGTAACAGCAGGCTCCGTGGAGTTTGTGCACTTCCGCTTTCAGACCGTCGAAGTCTTTTTCTTTCCACATCGATTTTAATGTGGAAATGGTGGGCGGCAGCAACACCACAAAATCCCCCAGTAACGAGCGTGCAGCTTCCGGGTTCTGGTGGGTGCGTTTAACCGCCAGTTGCCAGTCCAGAGTAGGTAAAGCCATGGCTGTCGGGGTGGCGTTCTGACACCAGCGCTTAATCAAATCGAGAAGCGCGCCCATTTCGATAGGCTTGGGCAGATAATCGTCCATACCTGATGCCAGCAACCTTTCCTGTTCCTCTTTGAAAGCATGGGCGGTGACTGCAATGATGGGGGTACCCATATTCAGAGCCGTTTTGCGGATCAGTCTTGATGCCTGCAAACCGTCCATGCCCGGCATCTGAACATCCATCAGGATGAGATCGTATTCCGTGCTCTGACAACGGTTAACGGCATCCTGCCCGCTCATGGACGTGGTCAGACTGACCGGCGAGTGATCCAGCCAGGTATGCAGCAGCTTAAGGTTCATTTCCATGTCATCAACAGCCAGAATACGTGCCTTAGGCAGGTTATTCATCTTATCCTGCATCGGATTGCGGCGACGGGCTGTTTTCTGATGCAGCAGGCTTTCCAGTTTGGTGAGTGTGACAGGCATTCTTACCTGTTCATGGAAGTGCTGGGTCAGGCTGGGGTACTGGTTGAACGGTTCCGGGCCGGAATACCACAGGATGCGTTTCTTCGCCGGAAACTCCACCAGTTCACTGAGGTACGTGTTCCGCTTCTCCAGATGGGAAACCGGTACAGTAGCAAACAGCAAATCAGGATGTATATCCAGCATGTTCAGAAAGGCTACGGAATCTGCTGATGTCACCCTGGCTCCCAGCGCGGTGAGCATGGAGGCTGTGGCTCTGCGGGTGTCCGGCACAGGGTCGAATACCACAACCCGTTTTCCAATCCATTCGGCGTTCGGTGTCAGACTGTATTTCTGACTAAGCTGATTCGCCCGCAGACGGATGTCAAAGACACTGCCAAGCCCGGGAACACTGTTTAAATCCAGTGTGCCGCGCATCAGTTTTATCAGCTCCCGGCAGATAACCAGGCCAAGCCCTGTGCCCTGATAACTACGGTTCAACGCATCATCAATCTGGGAGAAAGCATTAAACAGTTTTTTCTTATCCTGACGGCTGATACCAATGCCGGTATCTTCAATCCGGAAGTGTAATTCATGGATGCCGTGGGGCAGGGATGTGCCTCTCACTGTGAGGGTGATGGTGCCGGAAGAGGTGAACTTCAGTGCGTTACTGAGAAGGTTGTTCAGTACCTGCTTGATTCTGAATACGTCGCCGATGAGTTTTTCCGGTAACGGGCCGGTATCAAAAACAAATTCCAGTCGTTTAGAGTGGGCAGACTTAGACATCAGCGTCACCATGTCTTCCAGCAACTGGTTCGGTGAGAATGGCTGATTGTTAATTTGCAGCTTACCGGCCTCAATTTTAGAGAAGTCGAGTACGTCATTGACGATACCCAGCAGGTTATCCGCCGCCGTGTTGATGATACGCACCTGCTCCTGTTGTTCCACCGGCAGGGCAACATGGGTGAGCTCTTTACTGAATCCGAGAATGGCATTGAGAGGTGTACGGATTTCATGGCTCATATTGGCCAGGAACTGAGATTTTACGTTACTGGCTTTAATAGCGTCTTTGCGGGCAATGTCCAGACGGGCATTCTGCTCTTCAATGAGTTCCATATTATTGCGAAGCTCATTGGTTGCCTGACTGACCTCAGAGGCCAGCTGGTTGCGACTCTTTTCCATGAGGGCGAAAGAGAACAACCCGGCTTCGATGAACACGCCCACCTGAAAGCAGTACGTGGTGTAGTCATTGGAAGGTAAAATATTCAGTAAGCTCAGAATGCCCACGATTGCACCGCTGGCCAGCATGCCCCAGGCGAAGATGAAATAGAGGGCGGGTTTGAACTTATTAAGGTAAGCCTCAAAACCGGCATAGATATAGCTGCAAATCGCAATCATACCCACGCCATACACCAGGTTATTCTTCCAGATGTGAGGCAGCAAATCGATGAGGCAGCCTGCGCCGATAACGCCCTGCAAAACCAGCAGGGACATGATCACCGGATGGGCATTCGGGGCATGTTTTCTGGTTTCCAGAAAGGTAACCGCGAACAGGCCGGAGCTAATACCGATGATGACGAAAATCATCTCCGTATGTGCAGCAAACCAAGGATCAAAGCCGTCGCGGAATATCAGGTGAAGATGGCCGCCCCAGACAAATTGCCATAGCAATACCGCCACAATGTAGCCCACGTAGGCGACCAGGCTTGGCTCTCTGGAACCGAAGAACAGCGCGAAGTTGTATATTGCCAGAATGATCAGACCGCCGTAGAACAATCCCCACAACAGACTGTCCAGTTGTACGCCGAAACTATGGCGGGTTTCCGGCTCCACAGATAACGGTACAATCAGGCTGGAAGAGGAACTTTCAACCCGCAGGTATAACTCCAGCGGGGCGTCCACCGGCAGCTCAGCCCGCATGGTCGGTACGCGGAATATCTGCTCGGTTTGCAGCTTACCCTGATGACTTTGCTTTAAGACTTCATCGCCTCTGACCAGATAAAAATCGACTTTATCTAACTGGCTGAAATCGATATTGAATACCCAGTCACGGGTATTACTGGTGTTGTTGAATTTAGTAACCAGCCACAATGCGCGGGACTGAAAACCGAAGTTAGGATTCGGGTCGGTATAAAAACGGAAATCTGGACGACGCTTGATTGCTTCACTGATAGTCAGCTGCGTGTCTGTCTCGAAGTAAAATTCAAAATTGTCCGTCAGGCTGGTTTCAATATTTTCATTGATGAGCTGATGGGTAGTCTGAGCCTGAGCCGGCGCAGCGCACACCCCAAAAAACATCAAGATGCTGAACCAGGACCACAGTACTGCGCGCATTTTTGATAAGCTGGTTAGAAAAACGTGCGCCTATTAAACCACCAACAGGCGCGTTTGTACAAAAAACAGGGTGTAAATTGCTGCTATCTGTAAAATTAGCCTTCCGCACTACGGAAGGCTTGCCGGTTATTTAAGCATGGGCAGATTCAGGTCGTGTTTCTGCGCACATTTCTGTGCCAGTTCGTAACCTGCATCAGCATGACGCATCACGCCGGTAGCCGGGTCATTCCAGAGTACACGGCCAATGCGCTTGTCAGCTTCTTCAGTACCGTCACACACAATCACAACACCTGAATGCTGGCTGAAGCCCATGCCCACACCACCACCATGGTGCAGTGATACCCAGGTGGCACCGCCCGCTGTATTCAGCATGGCATTGAGCAGCGGCCAGTCGGAAACCGCATCCGAACCGTCCATCATGGCTTCGGTTTCACGGTTCGGGCTCGACACAGATCCGCTGTCCAGGTGATCACGGCCAATAACCACCGGCGCTTTCAGTTCGCCGTTACGGTACATTTCGTTGAACGCCAGTCCGAGACGGTGACGGTCGCCAAGACCCACCCAGCAAATGCGTGCAGGTAACCCCTGGAAGCTGATCCGCTCCTGCGCCATGTCCAGCCAGTTGTGCAATGAAGCGTCATCAGGCAGCAACTCCTTTACTTTGGCATCGGTTTTGTAAATATCTTCCGGGTCGCCTGACAGGGCAACCCAGCGGAATGGTCCTACACCTTCACAAAAGCGCGGACGAATATAAGCGGGTACAAACCCCGGGAAGTTAAAGGCATTGGTTACACCTTCCTGCAAAGCCACCTGACGAATGTTATTCCCATAATCAAAGGTGGGGATGCCCATCTCAGCAAAAGCCAGCATCGCTTTTACATGTTCCGCCATAGACACTTTCGCTGCTGCAGTCACTGCTGCCGGGTCGCTTACCCGTTTCTCACGCCATTCTTCCAGCGTCCATCCCGCAGGCAGGTAGCCGTTAACCGGGTCGTGGGCTGATGTCTGGTCGGTAACCATATCCGGCTTAATGCCACGCTTAACCATTTCCGGCAGTATTTCCGCTGCATTTCCCAACAGGCCCACTGATACCGGTTTTCCGTTTTCTTTTGCCCGCTCAAGGATGGCCAGAGCTTCATCCAGTGTCTCTGCCTTTTCGTCCAGATAGCGGGTGCGCAGGCGCATATCAATGCGGGTAGCATCGCACTCAATAGCAAGCATGGAGGCGCCGGCCATGGTGGCCGCTAAAGGCTGTGCTCCGCCCATACCGCCCAGTCCGGCAGTCAGGATCCAGCGTCCTGCCAGGTTACCGTTGAAATGCTGGCGGCCGGCTTCGACGAAGGTTTCATAGGTGCCCTGAACAATGCCCTGAGAGCCGATGTAAATCCATGAGCCGGCAGTCATCTGGCCGTACATCATGAGGCCTTTTTTATCGAGCTCGTTAAACGTGTCCCAGTTCGCCCAGTGAGGAACAAGATTGGAATTAGCAATCAGTACCCGCGGCGCATTTTCGTGGGTGGGGAACACTCCCACCGGCTTCCCTGACTGCACCAGCAGGGTTTCATCGTCATTCAGGTTTTTAAGCGTATCGACAATCTTGTCGAAGCATTCCCAGTTTCTGGCTGCTTTACCGATACCGCCGTAAACCACCAGATCTTCGGGACGCTCTGCCACTTCCGGGTCCAGGTTGTTCATCAACATACGCAGGGGCGCTTCGGTCAGCCAGCTTTTAGCGTTCAGTTCACTGCCTCTCGGGGCACGGATTACTCGGGATGTTGTCATGATCTTTCCTCAGGATTTTGCCCGGTCAATCAGCCGGGAGAGTAACTGTTTTAATTCGTTTTGAAGCGGAGCAGCATAAGCCGCATCGTATTCCGGCCGGCCGGGTTCTGCCGGCTCACGCAGGTAGCAGCGCTGGGCAATTTCCAGTTGCAATGCATGAATACCTTGCCCCGGATTACCATAGTGACGTGTGATCCAGCCGCCTTTGAAGCGACCATTGCTTACCGCAGAATGAACGCTGCTTTGCAGCGCAGAAAATGCAATGGTGGCGTAGTCGCTGTGGCAACTTTTATCTGTGTTTGTCCCCAGATTCAGGCCCGGTAATTCGCCTTCAAATAAACGGGGGCACAGCGAGCGGATGGAATGGGCATCAAACAGGACGACCTGCCCGTGCTGACGCTTAAGCCGGTTCAGCTGGTGGGACAGTGCGTTGTGATAGGGCATAAACCACGTGGCTTTACGGTATTCCGTTTCTTCTTCAGAAAGCGGAGCGGTATAAAACGGTACGCCGTCAAAACGTTCCTGCGGGCAAAGTTGTGTGGTGGTCTGGCCCGGATAAAGCGATACGCCGGACGGGTCCCGGTTTAAATCGATGACCGTGCGGGAAATATGGCTGCGCACCACGGTAATACCGAGTTCAGGCGCGAAACTGTATAGCTTGTCTACCCACCAGTCGGTATCAGCCAGTGCCGTTTCTTTATCGCATTGCAGCTGTTGTGCTATTTCATCCGGTATGGTCAGCCCGGTATGAGGGATACTCAGCACAAGGGGCGTATTGCCCTCGCTGATCTCCAGCCAGTCAGTACTCATGCTGACGCTCCGCCGGACTGCGCCGGGTTAAAAATCTCTGCGACCGGTCCCGTAAGGCCTGGACCTGATATAAGCGCAAAGGCGGCAGCCATGTCTTTTGCCATGTAGCGGTCATCCTGCAACATAGGGACTTCACTGCGCAGGGTTTGTCTGACGGTTTCCAGATGAGGACTGGTTTTCATGTCACCATGCAAATCGATGCCCTGCACGGCGATCAACAATTCTATGGCCAGAATATGCTGCAGATTGGTGTTCATACCAGCCAGTCTGCGTGCACCGTGTGCGGCCATTGAAACGTGGTCTTCCTGATTCGCGCTGGTGGGGATGGAGTCTACACTGGCCGGGAATGCCTGTTGTTTGTTTTCAGATACCAGGGCTGCTGCCGTAACCTGCGGGATCATAAAGCCGGAATTCAGGCCCGGACGGGGCGTCAAAAATGCCGGCAAGCCTGATAACGCAGGATCAACCAGCATGGCAATGCGCCGCTCGCTCAGTGAACCGATTTCGCACACGGCCATGGCAATCATATCGGCTGCAAAGGCAACCGGTTCGGCGTGAAAATTTCCTCCTGACAGGGCTTCATCCGTATCACTGAAAATAAGGGGATTATCTGACACACCATTAGCTTCAGTAAGCAGGGTGGTGGCGGCCTGATTAAGTAAGTCAAAAGCGGCACCCATGACCTGTGGCTGACAGCGCAGGCAGTAAGGGTCCTGCACTTTCTCGCATTGCAGATGCGAGTCGCGGATTGTACTGCCTTCCAGCAGCTCACGCAGTGCTGCGGCTACGGTGATTTGACCCTGATGACCGCGCAAGGCGTGAATGCGTGGATCCATCGGGGCAGTTGAGCCTTTGGCTGCATCGGTAGACATGGCACCGGTAATGAGTGCGCTGGCGAAGCCATGTTGTGCTGCAAACAGCCCGGCCAGGGCCTGAGCTGTAGAATATTGAGTACCGTTAAGTAGCGCCAGGCCTTCTTTCGGCCCGAGGTTGAGCGGAGTGAGTGAAGCTTTAGCCATGGCGTCAGCGGCAGGCATTTGTTTGCCGTCAACCAGCACATCGCCCAGTCCGATGAGCGCCATAGTCATATGAGATAAAGGCGCAAGATCGCCGGATGCCCCGACTGAGCCTTTTTCCGGCACAACCGGCGTGATGCCCTTATTCAGGAAAGCTTCCAGCAGTTTAACCGTTTCCAGCTTCACACCGGATGCGCCGTGTCCCAGGCTGGCCAGTTTAAGCGCCATCATCAAACGGATAACGTTAACCGGAGCCGGCTCACCCACACCGGCAGCATGAGAAATGACGATGTTGTGCTGCAGTTGTGCCAGCTGATCATCAGGAATACGCACATTCGCCAGTTTTCCGAAGCCGGTATTAATACCGTATACCGGTTTGTTGCGGGCGATAATGCGCTGTACTGCCTGCTCTGAAGCAATCACCCGGGGTAAAGCATCTTCGTGCAGAACAGCAGGTGCACCTTCGTAAATCGTACGCCAGTCTTTAAGTGATACCTGACCAGGTTGCATTATTATTGTTGTCATTTTTCCAGTCCTCTGAAGATTCGGCGACGTAAGGGATTAAGTCCGATTTGATAAATAAGGTGTGCCGGTGACGGTGCGTCCCAGCAGGCAAGGTCGCAGTACTTTCCGGCTTCCAGACTGCCGGTGTGAGATTGCTGACCCAACGCAGCGGCGGCATGAACTGTCATACCACTGAACGCTTCAGCAACGGTAAGTCCGAAAAGGGTACAGGCCATGTTCATGATAAGTAGTGGTGACGTTACCGGCGATGTTCCGGGATTAGCATCTGTAGCAACAGCCATCGGGACATTATGTTGTCTGAGTAATTCAACCGGTGGCTTCTGCGTTTCTCTCAAACAGTAAAAGGCGCCCGGCAGCAGTACTGCTACGGTGCCGGAAGCGGCCATGGCTTCCACGTCTTTCGCAGTGGCAAATTCAATGTGATCGGCAGACAGTGCCTGATAGTTTGCTGCCAGCGACACGCTGCCATTATCTGACAGTTGTCCGGCATGAAGTTTTACCTTAAGTCCGGCTTGTCTGGCAGTGTCGAAAATCCGGCTGGTTTGCTGTGGCGTAAAGGCAATGTGCTCACAAAATGCGTCTACTGCATCAATGTTGCCATCTGCCAGTGCAGCCGGGATCAACTGTTCACACACATACGATACATAGTCGTCAGCGCGGCCTTTAAATTCCGGCGGTACCACATGCGCGGCCAGCAGTGTGGGGGAGACTGACACTGCCCGGTGCTGCGCCAGTGACCGTGCAACCCGTAACTGCTTAAGTTCAGACGCAATATCCTGTCCGTAACCGGATTTTATTTCTACCGTCGTCACACCCTGTGCAAGCAGACTGTCGAGCCGGGGCAGGGTTTCATCCAGCAGGGTTTGTTCTGATGCGGCGCGGGTTGAGGTGAGCGTAGACATAATGCCGCCACCTTGTGCGGCGATTTCAGCGTAACTGGTCCCTTCCAGCCTGGCTTCAAATTCATTGGCACGGCTGCCTGCATACACCAGATGGGTATGACAGTCGATGAGGCCGGGTGTTACCAGCAGGCCCTGTAAGTCAATAACCTGGTCAGACTGATACTGCGCAGTGACGGCGGCAGCAGGACCGGCGGCCAGAATTTTGCCATCAGCCATCGCGACGGCGCCGTCTTCTGTTATCGCCAGAGGGGCGGCGGGATCGGCCATGGTTACCAGCCTTGCATTCACCCAAATCTTTTCAGCTTGTTGCTTCATGCGCTTGTCTCTGTGGACGCTATTTCAATTTAATATAGCCAACAATTTTTAATATGTATAGTCATATAAATCCAAATATTTATCCATTTCATCGCAATATCTATGTTGCGTCTTGTATTTATTGCCAGCCCCCGATATAACAGAACAATAAAAATAAAATTGCCTGTCACCATTAGTATAAGTATAGACATAAGAGGTAAGCATGAATTCAGTGTTGATTGCGGTGTGCATAATGCTGGCGCTAAGTCTGGCGCGGGTGCACGTAGTTATAGCGCTTATTATCGCGACGTTTGCAGGTGGCTTGCTCAGTGGTCTGGGTACCTTAGGCACGCTGAATAACTTCAACAGCGGACTGGGTGCAGGCGCAACGGTGGCACTGTCGTATGCCTTTCTGGGGGCCTTTGCGGTGGCAATTTCCCGCTCTGGTATTCCTGATCTGCTGGCCGGGCAGGTACTGAAAAAACTTGATAAGAAGCAGGGTGAAAATCCCGCGCTGGCACGGACTATCTGTTATGGCGTAATGGCTGCTTTGTTAGTGATGGCGGTATGCTCGCAAAACCTCATTCCTATTCATATTGCCTTTATTCCTTTGCTGGTACCGCCTCTGCTGCTGGTCACGCAAAAGCTGAAGCTGGACCGCCGGGCCATTGCCTGCGTGCTGACGTTTGGTTTGATCACCCCGTACATGTTTCTGCCGGTGGGGTTCGGTTCCATTTATCTGAATGACATTCTGCTGGTAAATCTACAGGAAAGCGGCGCTGATGTGTCCGGTGTATCTGTCATCCGTGCCATGGCTTTGCCTGCCCTTGGCATGCTGGCCGGTTTACTGATTGCTGTGTTTATCAGCTACCGCAAACCGCGGGAATACAGTGACAAAAAGCTGAAACGGGCTGAGCATACAGAGGTGAAATACAGTGGCCGTTCACTGGCGGTGTCAGGCGTTGCTGTGATTACTGCATTTGTGGTGCAACTGATGTTTGACTCTATGGTGCTGGGTGCGCTGGTGGGCTTTGTGATCTTCAGTATCAGCGGGGTTATCCGCTGGAAGCAGGCCGACGATGTTTTTGTTGAAGGCATGAAGATGATGGCCAACGTGGGCTTTATCATGATCACAGCATCAGGATTCGCGGCAGTGATGCGTGCAACCGGAGATATTCAGTCTCTGGTCGATACCAGTGCGACGTTGATTGATAACAGCAAGGCCTTAGGCGCGCTGATGATGTTACTGGTGGGTCTGGTGATCACCCTTGGCGTAGGCTCTTCTTTTTCCACTGTCCCGATTATCGCCGCGATTTTTGTGCCGCTGGCATTGCAACTGGGTTTTAGTCCGCTGGCTATTGTCACGCTGGTGGGTACGGCAGGTGCACTGGGCGATGCGGGATCTCCGGCTTCAGATTCCACTTTGGGGCCCACTGCCGGACTCAATGCAGACGGTCAGCACAACCATATCTGGGACACGGTTGTACCTACCTTCTTACACTACAATTTACCCTTATTGGCAGGCGGTTGGGTTGCTGCCATGTTGTTATAGCAGGAAGCCGCAACCATTAAAAAAGGGTGGCTGCGGTTAACCGAAAGCGGGTGAGAAACGGGCGAGAAGATTATAGGCATCGCCCGGAAACAATTGCCTTACGTAGGTGATCCCTTCGCCGCCACGCCATGTCTGACGCTCCAGCAACAGGCATGCTGTACCTTCTTCAATACCCAGCGCTTCAGCCTGTTCTGCATTGGCTGAAATGGCAGAGATACGGTGCTGGGCTTTACTCCAGGCTACATGTTCAAGCAGCCAGTGACCCGGCGACACATCCTCAAACGTGATGCCTTCAGCCTCCGGAACGGCATTCAGGTTGATGAGACGCATTTCCAGTGCAAAGGGCCGGTTACTTGCCAGGTGCAGACAGCGTAATTCCAATAACGGATTGTCAGCACCCAGTTCCAGTTCTTCCGTTTTCCGCTTCTGCGCGGTGCGTTTGCGCCGTGATAACAGAGAGAAGCCGTATGGCTGCCCCCGGTTAGCGATTTCAGTTTGTATATCAGGAATATCCACAATGACAGACTGAATTTTCGGACGCGCCACAAAAGAGCCGGCGCGACGGCGGCGGTGAATCAATCCTTCATCTACCAGAGAGGTAATGGCTTTGTTTACCGTCATACGGGAGCACCCGTAGTTCTCAACAAGCTCATGCTCAAAAGGGATTTTGTAACCCGGAGGCCAGGTGCCCGACAAGATCTGCTGACGAATATCGTTGCAGATTGTCTGGTGCAGCGTATCTTTGACCCCTTTTTCCTGCGGTTCTGGCGGCATTACTGAAATACTCTGTTAATGGTCTTAATGAAGGCGCGTTGCGCGTGTTCTCTGCCGGCATGACGGCCTTCTTTTACTGTAAGCAGGCCATTTACCCACACACAGTCAATCAGGTCTTTATTGTGACAGAAAACCAGTTGCTCGATAATATTATCGTGAGACCTTAGCATATCGGGTAACCCGCTGATTTTCAAAGAAACCATATCGGCACAGGCGCCGGGTTGCAATCCGGGAGCCGTGCCCAGTGCCTGAGCGCCGCCGGCAACGCTTTGTTGCCACAAAGACTGACCACAGCGTTCGCCTGTATGACGCTGGCTCACATTCCTGTTTTGCAGTTGCAGACGCTGACCATATTCAAGCAGGCGCAACTCTTCCGGCGCATCAATTTTCACGTTGGAGTCTGAACCCACACCAATGCGGCCGCCGGCCTCCAGGAACGGGGTAAGCGGAAACAGGCCGTCACCCAGATTGGCTTCGGTAACAGGGCACAACCCGGCGACAGCTTGTGAACGGGCAAGGGCAGAAATTTCGGCCTCATCCAGGTGAGTAGCATGCACCAGACACCAGCGCGCATTCACGGGCTGATTGTCCAGCAACCACTGAACGGGACGGGCGCCGTAATGGGCCAGACAACTGTTCACCTCTTTCATTTGCTCAGCAATGTGAATGTGAACCGGTCCGTTCCCCAGCGATGTTAAAAACTGCAGCTCTTCTGCAGTCACCGCCCGTAAACTGTGAGGGGCTACGCCGGTTACGGCACCGTCTGTAGTCAGCAGCCGACGTTCAATATGTTCATAGAGTTTACCGAAGTCGTCAGTGCTGTGAATGAAGCGTTGCTGTGCGGCTTCAGGCGCCTGACCGCCGAAACCACTGTGTGCATAGAAAACCGGAAGCATTGTGAGGTTGATGCCGGTACTGATGGCAGCATCGATGATGGCATCACTCATAGCTGCGGGCTGGCTGTAAGGTTTACCATCAGGCGCATGGTGAAGGTAATGAAATTCGCCTACACGGGTAAACCCGCTCTCCAGCATTTCGATGTATGCAAGGGTGGCAATCGCAGTAAGATCGTCCGGTGTGAGTTTTTCTAAAAAGCGGTACATGACCTGCCGCCAGGTCCAGAACGAATCTGCGCCCGGTCCTTTCACTTCTGCAAGCCCGGCCATCCCTCTTTGAAACGCGTGACTGTGCAGATTTGGCATGCCGGGAAGCAGCACATCAATCACAAGATCTGAAGGTTCAGGGCTTGCCGGTGTGATATGACTTATTTTCCCGCCGGCAATACTGATGCGCTGATCCTGATGCCAGCCGTCAGGGAGCAAAACATGACGGGCGAAAAGGGTATAGTCAGAAAGCGATGCAGTGTGTGATGTCATGGTAGCTACCATTCGGGGGATGATAAATTTATTGTATAGACATAATTTGAGAAAGGGAACAAAAATACCGGCTCAGTCGTTGACAGAGCCGGTTGCATAGTTATGCGTTGTGGCGTTACTTGTACAGGTTGTTGAAGATAAACTTGTACGTGCCGTGTGACTGGGCGCGCCATTGAGGCTGGAAGCCCAGCAGGTACACCTCGCCGTCACCGTAATTCACTTCCATAGCAGCCGCTTTGCCATTGATAGCTTCGGGATGCAGCAACACACCGCTCAGCAATACGTCACCTTCTTCAGGATAGGAAGACAATATGGTGCCGTCAAAGCCGGGTAATGTATCAAAGGCAGGACCGTGAGAGAACATCACTACCGGGTCGTCCGGCAGGCCCTGTGTGGCGGCACTGTCAGCTTCTTTATTCAGTTCGGTTTGTACCAGCGCACCGGCACAGTAGAAAACGTCACTGCCCACACCGGCGAGGACATTTTTTACCGGCAGTCCCAGTAAGCTGATAGCGGCATCAGACGCCTGGTTGAAGGCAATGAGTTTACCGCCACGGGCAACAAAATCCCGTAATGCCTGTGCACCTTCTGAACCAATGCCTCCGGCATATTTTGCCGGTACAGGATCTTCTGTGGCACCACCTGTACGGTTATACCAGCTGTCGCTCTTAGGTGCACTGAAGCCTTCGGTGATCCAGCTTAAATCGATGTCCGGCAGTACCAGGACATCAATTTTCGACAGTAAATCTCCGGCTTTCATATCGTCGTTGTACAGGGTAACCGGGTTGTAACCGTACTGCTCAAATATCCAGCGGGTCCAGCCTTCATCCATAGACGGTTTCCACGGACGGTAGAGTCCAACTCTCGCTGTTTCTACTGCCTGCGCATTTTCAGGTGCGCGGGAAGTGCCTTGCAGAGTAACATCGTGGGCTGTGGCCAGCGCTTCAGCGCTGTCTTTGTCTATCCCTGAAATAAAGAATGCGGGTTGCTCGTCATGCATTCCGCGGTTTACCGAAGCACCCTTTGCAAGGGCTGCATTAATCAGGGCGAAGCTGGCATTCTGATTCTGAGGAGCAACAAATACATTACCGCGGCCTTCAATACCGGAGGGCAGATCTACTGTTGTAACAGCTTTCAGTTTCTTCTTGTCGCGCTCAGACAATTTGGATGTCAGCGCTACTGTATCCACACCCATTTGCAGGGGTAAAGTCCAGCCTGTGGCATCGTAGGGCAGATTTTCCGGAAGGCCGTCTTTATCAACAAAGGTAGCAGGATACGTTTGACGTTCAAACAACTCCTGTACCAGTCCGGCGAACGGCTGATCCATGGGGATAACCCAGCTGCCTGCAGCGACTTTGGTGTCGCCAAATGTAGCGGATTTACTTACCTGATACACTTCAATCTGCTGGCGCAGCATGACTTCAACCAGTTCACCGGCCTCTGATAAATCGTGTTGCTGAGCCGGAATTATCCAGGCAAAAGGCCCTTCTTCTTTAAAACGGGCGACGGTATCGCGACCTGACTGATAGCGGTCATACAAGATTTGCTCGCGGTAGCGTGATGCAGTATCCAGCGTAGAGATCGAAGCCACTTCCATATAGTGTACGGCATCACCCAGCGTCCATTTGCCGCCTTTCCACGGAGACGGATACATCACCTGAGGCTTCAGATCTTTGCGGTTATCCGGAAAGTCTTTGGCATCGTATTCCCAGGGCGTGGCGTAAAGGTGAAGAGCCGTTTCCGTGAAATAGGAAATAGTGTGGCGGAAGGCGTGGGTGTAATCCAGAAAGCCCGGGAACCAGTTGTCAAACCGGGCCTGCGCGATAGCTCCCGGTAACTGCTGGTGCTCGAACTCGCCAATCATGTGCATGCCAATCAGGCTGGTCCAGTGTCGTACCAGCGGGTCGATATTTTCTGAAATAGGATCTGAAAACGGCGGTACCCAAATCCGGGCAGGGAAAGGCGCTTTCTGGTGCTGGGAATAGAAAATCGCAGGCGCATTCTCCTGAACCTGAGCGGTGACAGAGCGGCTTTCTGTCATATTCAGCATGTAGCCGTCACGGTTGTTGTCGTGGCCGACGTACTCCTGATACAGCCACGGCATGGGGCTGGTTTCGTGCTCTGTTCCGGTGTTCTGACGATACCAGTCAACCACCATGTCCTGTCCGTCCGGGTTCAGGGTTGGCCATAAAACCAGAATCACATCGTCAAGGATGCGGCTGATTTTCGGGTCGTCTGAGGTCACCATGGTATGAGCCAGTTTGATAGGGAGCTGATGGTCAGCCACTTCAGAGGCGTGCATACCGCCATCAATATGAACGATAATTTTTGAGGTGGCAGCCAGTTTCCGGGCTTCCTCATCCGTCAAATCTCTGGAGTCAGCCAGCCTGCGGGAAATGGCTTTATACTCTTCCCACTTCGCCAGGTTTTCCGGTGTGGAGATGATGGCGTATTCGAAGGTTTTACCTTGCGTGGTTTTACCCGCCGTGAACATCTGCATTTTATCCGTGCTGTCTGCCAGCGCATGAAAATACTTCAGTGAATCTTCGTAATTCGCCAGATAAAAATCATCACCCGGGGCGTGCCCCAGTACATCAACCGGAGCAGGTATGGCATCGTTTTGTGCCAGTACCGGCGCAGAGGTGCCAAGCAAGCCACTGATCATCAAACCCAGAGCCAGCTTTCTAAAGGATTTAACGGGCTTTGCTGTTAAAAACGCCCCGTTGGAAATAGTCATATTTGTTCCTTTTTTAATGTTGTTATCCGGCAACCGCACTGTAGTGCCATTGCCTGAGTGTCCGTCAGAAGAAGTCTTTACGTACGGTTATACCAACTGTTCTGGGTTGAGCGCTACTGGCAAACACATTGGGATATGATGAACTGCCGCTGATATAGGTTATGGCGTTCTTGTCGAACAGGTTGTTCACGTACAGCGATAAACCCCAGCCGTTGTCGTAGTTATCCAGATTGAAGCGGACATTTGCCAAGGTGTAGCTGTCGAGCTTCAGATAATAGGTGTCGTCGGGTCGCAGTTCAGAGTAGGAAGAGCCCACATAATTGGCATCGGCACGGACCGAACCGTCGAAGCCGTCAATCAGGGCCGGCAGTGTCCAGGTGGCCGCAATCATGGCGGTTACTTCAGGTATGTAAGGAATGCGGTCACCATCCTGACCAGGCGCTAAAATCACATCACTGACCTGATCGGCGGTTAACTCAGCATTCAGGAAATTCATATTTCCGGTAAGCAGGAAGTCATCTGTTACGCGCCAGCCACTTTCCAGCTCGAGGCCGGTGATTTGTGCTGTCCCGGCATTGGATAAGAAGGAGAATGCGCCGTCTGTCGTCCGCCCGCGCACCTGCATGTTTTCCCAGTCAATCAGGTAAGCCGCAGCATTAAATTGCACATCGCGGTCTAGCCAGGAGCTTTTGAAACCGGCTTCATAGTTCCACAAAGAATCTGACTGATAGCCGGTAAGCATTTCTTCCAGTCCGATTACGTTATTCGCACCGCCGGGACGAAACCCTTCTGCTGCAGTGGCATAGACCATCATGTCAGCATCAACTTCCCACGCCGCGTTAAATTTGAACATAAAGTCACTTTCGGAAAATTCCTGCGACGTGCGGGGCTTCTTAAACGCGTTGATCAGTTCCCATGCATCAGTGGTTTCACCGGTGACGACTTTGTCGTAATCAAACCAGCGGGTACCCACGGTCAGTGCCAGCTTGTCTGTCGTATGCCAGGTAACTTCGCCAAACACCGCTTTTTGCTCAAGATCATCCAGAATATACCGGCGGTAGAATAGCTCCATCGGCTCGATCAGCTCGCCGGTTGCAGCGTCAGCTGCGCCATCCTGAGATTGTACGTAGTCATTCCGTTTCTGATAGAAGGCACCGACGGTCCAGTCAATGGCGGTTTCCATATTTGAAGTCAGCCGGATTTCGTGGGTCTTGTTGGTCATATAACCTTTATGCTGCAACACTGCCGGCGTCAGCCCGTTGACGTAATCGTAGTATTCCGTCAGGGTCGCTTCATCACAGGCCGTACCGTCGTTCCAGCGCGACTGACAACGGTCTTCTGTGAGGTAGGTGTCGATGTAATAACTGTCATCCATGTTGAACTCGGTCCAGCGCTTAAAATAGCCGGTAGTGGCAGTAAGCGTGGCAAAATCCATCTCCCAGTTCAGCGTTGCGCTGTATAACTTGGTTGTATCTTCAAAGGGCTGGTTGATTTGTGATACCGACTCCAATTCGCCAACTGTGGGATGCCACTGGCCGTTACCGGCTTCTGTGGAGTCCATCAGGTACATGGCGTCCAGCGTGATATCTTCACTTGGGGTGTACCGCAGCATAATGCGCCCCCCTTCTTTGTCGTAATCGTTGGTGTCTTCGATGCCAAGAAACGTGTTATCAACATAACCGTCACTGGATTTTTTGAAACCGACCACACGGGCATCCAGTACACCTTCAATCAGCGGAACGTTTACCATGGCATCAACTGATGACGTTGTGCCACCATGCTCAATGGTACCGGTTGATAACTCTACCGCGCCTTCGAAATCATCAATGGGCTTGTTAAAGATAGTACGGATAGCACCACCCATTGAGCCTGCGCCGTACAATGTGCCTTGTGGTCCGCGAACCACTTCAACACGGTTTACGTCGAATAATGACGCCATCGGAGGGCGGCCTCCGGCATTGCTGCTAACCCCCACTGAGCCACTCAGCGGCGTTTCATCATAGTAAATACCCACCGTTCCTTCGCCCGGTGCTGTCACGCCACGTAAACTAATCCGCTGATTCCCGGGGCTGCTTTCCTCAATACGCATTCCCGGCACCATCTTCGTGAACTCGCTCACACTGGTGATCCCCGTTCGCTTCAACGTTTTGCCTGACAATGCGGATATCGCCACCGGCGTTTCCTGCAGTGTGGTGGTGCGGCGGGTGGCGGTAACTTCTATACGCTCCAGCAGGTCAGAATCTGACTGACTGGCCGGTGTTGTGGCATTTGCCGGTTCCTGAGCAAAAGCAGCACCGGAAGACATCGCCGCAGTGACGAAAAAGCACAGTGCGGAACGTTTGAAAAGCGGAGAAAGAGAAGCAGTGTGTGTGGCTTTCATTATCGCATCCTTATGCAGGTAGTATTTTAATAGGTATATACATTTAAGGATTGCGGGTGCAATAAGTCTGCCTTTGATACTTTTGTATAGTGTGAGTATCCTATTTATCGCGTTGAATTTCGTATTTATGAGGATGGCTTTACTAATATTTCAGTTAAAGTGCAGCGAGGTTTTCAGTTTTTATAGATATATACAAGATAATTTCTGGTGAATAAATATGCTATTTAGCTGAATGTTGAGCGTGGAGAGTGCAAATTGCACTAATGTTGGGCGGAGGGGCTTGCGGCGGGAAACACGGAGGCGCGGTACTAACCACACGCCTCAACAATCATGACATCCACGCCATGCTGCCTGATACGTTGCACAGCTTCAGGGTTGGCCTGGCTGTCGGTGATTACAATGTCTACTTCCTCCAGACCACAGAAAAGCAGGTTGCCTTTCACACCGATTTTGGTGCTGTCAGCCAGTACCACCAGTTTGTCAGCCCGTTTGCGAAGCTTCTGTTCTGCGAGAATAAGCAGCGGGTCGGTTTCCATGATGCCAAATTCGCTGACGCCCGGTGACCCCATGAACATCATGCTGCCCCGGTATTTTTGCGTCGTATCGTTTTCAAACGAGCTGAGAATAATGCTCTGGTGGCGGTAAACCTGTCCGCCGGGCAGGGCAACCTGATTCTGGCTGCTTTCCAGCAGTTCGTGGGCAAGAATGAATGAGTTAGTCAGGATGTTCAGTTTTCTGTCTGCAAGGAACTCTGCCATCATGAACGTCGATGTACCACCGTTTATAATGATAGCCTCACCGTCCTGAACGAGCTGGGTGGCCGCTTTGGCAATCATACGCTTAGTGTTCGCATTACGGCTTCTGTCCTGCGCAAAAATGCTGGCAGATAGCCCGGGTTTGCTATCCCGTACCGCATTCTCTTTTACCTGCGCACCGCCACGAATTTTGCGAATTTTATCCAGTGCCGCCAGCTTGACTAAATCCCTGCGGATGGTGGCTTCTGACGATTTTAACTGTGAGCAGAGATCTTTCACACTGAGAAATTCGGTTTCATCCAGGGCACTGATGATCAGTTGATGCCGTTGTTTTTCAAGCATGTGCGGTCTTCTTATTTTTCCGTAAATAACGAAGGGGCTACGAACCCCGGTTTATCCTGCCGTTTCCGGACGGGCAGTAGTTTCTGTGTCGCGGAGCCGGTTTAAAGCCTCTGTGAAAGCGGGTTCCGGCACTATGGCTCCCGGAAACCGGATAATGGTGGCCGCCACGTCAGCCCCCTGCTGCGCGGCCTGACGTACGCTTTTTCCGTCGAGGCGTGCTGCCAGATAGCCGCCGGTAAATCCGTCACCCGCCGAGGTGGTATCGACAACATGGGCTACCGGTGTCACGGGAATGGTCACCATAGTTTCATTAAACAGCACGCGTATCTGGTCGGTTCCGTTCTTCGCAACAACTTCTTTCACGCCCCAGCCAGCTACAATATCCATCACATCAAAACAGTCTTTGTGACCGAAAAGCAGTTTGTGTTCATCCATGCCGGGAAAGGCGATATCAGCAATACGGTAAGCCCGTCGGGTCCATACTGCGGCTTCATCAACAGATGCCCACAGTTGCGGCCGGTAGTTAGGATCGAATGCTACTCTGGTGCCGCTTTCTCTTGCCTGATGCAGCCAGTCGAACAATAAAGCCCGTTGGGTTTCATCCAGCACCGCCAGTGTAATTCCGCTCAGATAAATTAAATCTGCCTGCGGTAAAGGTGATGGTTCTGAGCCGGTGAGGGTTTGCTGCCACAGCGTTACCCACTCCCTTGCTGCCGCGTCATTGCGCCAGTACTGAAAGCTTCTTTCTCCGCTGGCGTCGGTATGAATGGCGTAGAGTCCCGGCCCCTTTCCGGGATGGGTGAGTATGAAGCCGGTGTTGATACCCTCCTCAACCATGGCTTGTTTCATAGCTACACTAAAGGGATCCCGTCCCACAGCGGTTAGCATGCTCACCTCGCAGGCGGGCAGGCAGCGCTTGAGATATACCGCCGTATTGTAAACATCGCCGGCAAAACTCTGCCTGAACAATCCGGGTTCCGCGCGGGATAATTCCACCATCACTTCGCCGGCAAGCAGGCAGCGTGGCATGGTTGTATTCAAAAGCGAATCTGCTGTCACAGGCACCGACCTAATTACTTACCCGTTCAAGCTGATAGGCATCTTTATAGATGCCTCTGGCTGCTTCTTTAACCATTTCAGCCACTTTAGGCACGGCTGTTTTAGGGAATACAGCGGCCGGTGCGGTGATACCTACCGATGCCACTACGGTGCCGAGGCTATTGCGCACAGGAACGGCAACACACCGTACGTCCTTGTTATATTCTCTTTCGTCAACGGCATAACCTAATGCCCGTACCCGGTTAAGCTCTTTGCGTAAATCGGCGATGTTAGTGATGGTAAACGGCGTATGCTGTTCCATAGGATGTTCGGCCAGCAACAGTTCCAGATTGTCGTAATACAAAAACGCCAGAAACACCTTCCCTGTTGAAGAGCAGTGCATTTGGGCTTCTACACCAGGTCGTTTGGATACCATTAACGGATTCGGGCTGTCGAACACTTCGACGATCAGCGCTTTACCGTGATTCGGTACAGCCAGATGCGCAGTATGACCGGTACGCAGAGCCAGACGCTGAATATGGGGTATGGCCATTTGCTGCATGCGATCTGAGTGAATGATTTGCAGACCCAACTGCATCAGATTGGCACCACAGAAGTAAATTTTGCCGCGCTTTTCCAGCATCTCTTCGGCGACCAGCGTACGAAGTAAACGGAAAACCGTGGTTCGCGGCAGATCCAGTGCAGCTTCCAGTTCCTGCATGGTCATGCCGCGATCTCTGCTGGCCAGCAAGCGGAAAACTTCGCAGGCATGCACCACACTGGGTATCAAATATCGTTCTGTCATAACTGTGTCCTTTTTTGCTATGTAGCTAACCTTTATCCGCTGCCGGAAGGGAACTGCCAATCCCGCCCGGTACGGGTTACCGGGCTAAAAATCCGCCATCCACGGCCAGAATGTGTCCGTTGATGTAATTGCTTGCTGCGCTGGCAAGAAAAACGGCTGCCCCCTGTAAGTCCTGCGCCTCGCCCCAGCGGTTAGCAGGAATACGCTTGAGAATTTCAGTGCTGCGGTTTTCATCATCCTGCAGGGCCTGAGTATTGTCGGTACGGATGTAGCCCGGTGCGATGGCATTAACCTGCACATTATGCGCGCCCCATTCATTGGCCAGCGCTTTGGTTAAACCGGCAATCGCATGCTTGCTGGCGGTATAGGCAGGAACCGTTATACCTCCGCTGTAGCTCAGCATCGATGCTATATTGATAATTTTCCCCGACTGGCGCTCTACCATGGTTTTGCCGATGGCTTGCGACAAAATAAATGCAGAATCAATATTCACCCGCATCACTTCCTGCCACTTATCCAGCGGAAAATCTGTCGCCGGTGCCCGGAAAATCGTTCCGCCGTTATTGAGCAGAATATCCACGCCGCCATACACAGATAACGCTTCTTCAGCGAGGGCCAGTGTTGCATCAGCGTCACTTAAATTGGCTGACAATGCGGTGGCTTCGCCACCGTTATCGCGGATTTGGGCAACAGTATCGTCACATCCGCCGGCGCGGCTGCTGGCACAGATCACTCTGGCGCCTGCACTGGCAAGTCCGGTGGCGAGGGCCTGGCCTATTCCACGGCTCGCGCCTGTCACCAGGGCTGTTTTGTTCGTTAGATCAAATGAAACAGACATAACCGGTTTCCTTAAGGTTGTTGTGCTCTGGCCACTTCTACGGCGTAAACGTGCACCGGGCCATGCATATTAGAACGGAAGACCACCCACTTGTTATCAGGGGTAAAGGTAACGTTAGGTTCAAGGCGGTAGTCGTGGTCAGCCATATTGACCAGACGCTCTGCCTGCAAGGTTGCCGGTTTAATCAATGACGCTGCATCAGGGGCACTGATCCCGGCCACATCGTTTATTGGTTCATCTCTGAACAGATAAATCCATTTGCCGTCTTTGGCTCTGGCAACCATTTCTTCATCGCCACCGTCACCGGCAAACAGCTTGCCGTCGGGGGAAATGTTGAAATGCACTGACCAGTAGTCCCTGGGCATATGCCGCCAGATACGCTCTCCTGAGGAAAGATCGACACTGGCTAACCAGAACACTTCCCCGCGGGGCGTTTGTAAGTCGTAGAAAATACGGCTGCCGCTGTGGTCAAAGAACTCATGACCGGCAATTTCCATGTTCATACTGCGGGTGTGCATTTTTTGAATATGGCTGCCATCCACATTCATCGTCCAGATGCGATCCACTTTGTGCCAGGGGCCTTCATGGCAAAACATGATTTTGTCCGGGTCAGCGGGGGAGAACTGAATGTGATTCAGCCAGTCAGTGGCTTTATGTATGGTTCGTTGTTCGCCGGTTTGGGTATCCACTACAAACATTTCCATGGGAATACGTGCTTCCAGCCGCTCGTTAATGCGCACTTCTTTGGCTTCTGCAAAGGTCAGCGGTTTCCCATCTTTACCGGTCGCTTCATAGCGTGCTTCGAAACGGGCGTGGCGGGGACCGGATTCAATGCTGTATTCGCGCTCTGCAAATGCACCAATAAGCAGGCTTTCATCCTTGTTGATGGAATGAATTTTTCCCCGCGGTACGGTGGCAACATGCCGGACCCGGCCATTGTCTATATTGATAGCCAGAACTTCTGTGGGCTGTTGCAGCTCATTTTTGGCAACGACTTCACCACTTCCGGCACCTTCTATACGGGTCACATATACATCACGGCTGGCAGGGCCCATGAACAATATGCCCGCGTCAGGGTCTTCAAACAGCCGCTTAACAGTCCCGTCTTTCAGATTAACCACGGCGATTCCTCTGGGGTTATCCACCGAAATAACCATGCTGTTGCCATCTGCGCTGTAGGCATTTTGATGAAAGTACAGCGAGCGGGAGCCGGGTTCTTCTGACAGGCGTATTACCCGGTGGCCGGTGTCTTTATCAATCCATGATTTGGGAATATCTTCAGCATTGACTGCCGGAGACAAAGCCCCGGCCATCAGGGCAACCGCTGCGGTGAGCAATACTTTACACATTGGCATTTTCATGACGACTCCCCGCTGATGAACCGTTGTCCTGTGCAATACCAACCGTGTTATTACCCCACAAGTCGCGGTAAGCGAAGCCTGATAAGTCTTCGACAATGGCTTTATTTTCTTCGCTTGTCGGTGTGGTTGCTCCGCGCTTTAAGTGCTCAATTTCGTTCATCAGCACTTCGTGGGTTTCTTTGGATAACTTAAATTTAGTCGAGACCCAAAAGCCGAAAATGAGTACCAACACCGGGCCAATGGCGAGCATCAGGACGATGGTGGAAATGGCCTGGCTGCTTTGGGTTTCAGCACCGGAAATAAAGCCGCCGGCTTCCAGAATAATACCCACAGACATGACTGCAATGGCCTGGGTTGCTTTACGGATAAAGGTCATCACGCCGGCAAAGCTGCCTTCACGGCGTCGAGCGGTCACAATCTGGTCTACATCAGCCATGTAATTGTATGTGTTCCAGGGAATGTAGTTCAGTGCTCCCCGGCCTAATCCTGCAACAATGACGCCCAGCATCAGCCACATGAAGTTGAAGTTATCGGTGGTGATATACATGGCAACCAGAGACACAATGGCAATGATGTAAAGCAAAATGGCAACCCGGTAACTGGGGGCGGGACCAAATTTCATCACCATGGGGATTGCGACTGCGACGGCAAAGAGCTGTGCAACATAGGTTACGGCCATCATTTCTGATGCAATGACCACAGAGCCGCCTATAGCAAACACCACGAAATACGTGAACACGGCATTAAATACGTCCTGACTGATGTAACCACCCAGATACATGCCGAGGTGCAGCCTGAAGGCACGGATTTTCATGGTAGAGGTCAGGTTGGTATACAGCGCTTTGAGCGTGCCGGAAACCGTCCAGCCTTTGCCTTTGGTCAGCTCCTGTTCCCCGACTTCCTTGACGTCCCGTTCCCAGGTGAAAAGCCATACGGTGAACACAACCACCATAAACAGCACGGAGAAAATGATACCCATGATTAAGAAGGTGGAGGCTGACTCTTTGCCACCCACTGCGCTGACTATCCAGCTTGGCAAAATGCCGGCCAGGATGGCTGACACCTGACCCGTCAGAATGCGTGCCCCGGCCAGTTTAGCCTTTTTCTTATAGTCATCTGTCATTTCTGCTGCAAGGGTTTCATAAGGAATGATAACCGCCGCGTAGACCAGCTCGAAAAAGACATACGTCACGAGGTAATACAGATAATGCTGACCGCTCACCCACATCAATGCAAAGCTGGGTAACAGAGGAATAGAGAAGATAAGAAATACCCGGCGTCGTCCGAAACGACGCCCTAGTCTGGTATTGCCTAATCCATCAGAAATATGACCAATAAGCGGGCTCGCCACTGCATCAAGTATACGGGCGATGGCGAAAATACTGGCGGCCTGAACGGCTGACAAGCCGCAGAATGTGGTATAGAAAAATAATATCCAGCCACTGATCACGGCCATGGAGCCGGCCCCGAGAATATCATTGAGGCCGTATGCTACGTAGTTTACCGGTTTGAGTTCGCGTCGTGCCATGGTGCGCTCCTCCTTGATTAAATCAATCAGATGTATGCGTTCATGTACTCAACGAGTGCCAGAATCGCCATGGACTGGCCGTAAGGCATCGACGTCAGCGGAATATCCTTGTAGCCCTGTAAGGTGTCAAACACCGGCGTACCAAACGAGACCTGCTGTAATTCGCCGGTTTCATCGATGTTTTCAAGCACAGCTTTAATGGCTTTTTCTGCACAGGGACGGTATTCATCGCTGATGTAGCCTTTGCGTACCGCTTTTAAGATGCCGTATGCGAAACCGGCTGCGGCAGATGCTTCAAGGTAAGAAGTAGGGTCATCCAGCAGTGTGTGCCACAAACCGCTTTCATGCTGTGTTTCGACCAGTGCTTTAACCTGAGCCTCCAGGGTTTCAATCAAAAACAATCGCAGTGCGTCGGTTTCAGGGAGATCCAGCAGCTCTATAAACTCAGGAATGGCAATGGTGACCCAGCAATTACCACGGGCCCACAGTGCGTCAGCAAAGTTGTGACGGCCGTCGAATGTCCAGCCGTGGAACCATAATCCTGTCTTACGATCAGCCAGATATTTGGTGTGTACCATAAACTGGCGCTTAGCTTCTTCAACATAGTGAGGACGGTCGAGTAGCAAGCCGATTTTTGCCAGCGGCATAACACTCATCATCAGCGTGTCATCCCACATTTGCTGGTAGTTTACCGAGTTGAAAACAATATGCTGAATACCGTTTTCTTCAGTGCGTGGAATACCATCCATGATCCATTCGGCCCACACATCCAGATACGGCAGGTAGCTGCGGTTGCCTGTACGTTCCTGCATGTATGCCAGTGTCAGGAACGGCGACATGGTGTTAACGTTTTTCGTGGGAGTGCCTTCTGCAAAGCGGTTAGCAAACCAGTCTTCTATAATTTCACGGGCCTTATCGTCCCCGGTGATATCCCAATATTTCAGCAATCCATATAAACCAATGCCGTGGGTCCATTCCCAGTCATTCCAGCCTTTGGTGTCTATCACTCTGCCGTCTTCCAGCTTTAGTAAGAATTCTCCGGTTTCATCGGTGATGTTCACCAAGTTGTCGATGAGTTTGTCTATGTTCTGCCGGACGGTGGAATACGCGATGTCGTTAACTGATGCAGGCATGATAAGTCCTTCTTTAAAACCAAAACGGGTAACGGCGTTACCGAAATAATCAATTTCAATCACGTTACCTCGATTTACATTGGCTTAACATCGAAATGTTAAAATATGTGACATTAATTTCACATTTGAAACAGAGGGTTCAGCGAAGTGAAATCAGAAAAGGAAGGACGTTGAAAAAAGGGCGGCAAAACTGCCGCCCGAAGGGTAGGTTTGACTGACACAAACCTTTTCCACACACTGTTGCGCTTTACCGGTGAAAGCGCGTCATTCTATAAAAGCGCTGACTTCACCAGCGCCAGATTCTGAATAGCGGCCAGGCCCCACTGGGCGGCATCATTTGTCGATACCCAGGCGGCTTCATCAACGGGGTTTAGCACATCAGGACCCGCTACCCGGGTTGTGCCAATGGATTTCTCTCCACCCCATTCCTGCCTGAATTCTTTCCAGGCGCGTCTGGCCAGTTCAGGATCATTTTCCTGCGCAGCCACATAGGCGGTTAACCGCGAGTGGGCCACGGTAAGACTGTTGCCGCGCATCACTTTCCCCAGCGCTGCTTCCTGCTCTTCATCTGGTGCGCTGTAAAGCCGGCCGTATTTAAGCCAGGCTTCCCGGTAAGCCGGAATATCGATGAGCTGATTTAGTTCTGTGGACATTTCGATGAGGCCGAACACTGAACTTAAATGAGACAGGGTTGGGTCAGCTTCAGGGTAAGGTACTAACGCCTGTTTCTCAGGATCATACCCAAATGCACCGGCGAAAAAGCCCTGAGGGTGATTGCCGATGACTGTCATGGCATCCGCAAGACGTGCTCTGTACTTATCATCGCCGGTACGTTCCCAGGCGGTCAGCCAGTTTGCGGCGGCAGAGCCCCAGTCTGTGCCGGCTCCCATTTTCGCCAGGCCGGGGATCGGATTGGCTCTTTCTACCTTGCGGGTAGGGTTGAGCACGGCCAGCGCTTTATCCGCATCTGTCACTTCGCTCAGCACATCACCTGTGCGGTCATCGCCGGTAATGAAATAATGAAAACGGCGATAGGACGCGGTGCTTATCCGCATTTGCTTGGCACTGCATCCCCAGTGCTGCACATTGTGACGGGTACCTAATCCTTTAAACCGGCCAGCGTGATAAATGTCCACATCGCGGTTGTGGCGGGTCATTCGTTCAGCCAGATGGAAGGTGGTGGGATCGCCGGTACGCAGGAAGGAGTACCAGAGCCACAGGTCCGGCGAGAGCTCAGAATTATCCCAGGCATATCCGCCTATGTCATAGCGCCACACATGCCGGTCGCTGTCGTAGGTATGCATAATGTCGCCATAGTTCCAGAATCCGTACCAGTGACGTTGCTCCACTTGCCCGGCATAATATTCCACTTGCCAGGCCAGGCGATCTTCAATCTTCTTCATGGCAGGGGTTGATGAGTCCGGTAAGCTCCAGCAGCCGCCGAATACGTTGGCTGCCAGGTAGTCCTGCGGTGCGGCAATCAGTCTGGCCGGTTCGCGGATTGCCGCTGCCATATCAATAGTTTGCTGGCGGGATGGTGTACTGCCGGTTACGGCCAGAGTAAATTCTGTGGTGCGCGCAATACCATGAGCGTCGCCGAATCCGGGCTCGTAGTCTTCATAAATAATATTCAGTGCATCGAGTTGTTTGTCGTAGGTATCCTGACCCATGCCGTCATGGTAAAAACGTAAATCCATCGCGGGGGCTTCAGGAGAGTAGAACCAGATAGTGGCAGAGGATTCATCCTGACCGGTGTCCCGCAAATCAATTTGCACCGGGTGTAATTGCCAGAAATCCCGCATACCAAACAGGATCCCGCCGGACACGCCTCCGAGGTAGCCAGCGCCGCTGGCGCGATGTCCCTGATCTGAACCAATCCAGCCATGACCGGCTTTCGTACGTTTGCGGATTTCGAAACCGTTTGCCGTTGTCTGGGTGAGGGTGACATCGTTCCACACGGGAATGTAATGCAAACGACTGGTTACCCGTTCATCCCACTCTGACTCAGGTGGCAGAGCTATACCCTCAATTTGTGCTTTCCGGACCGCTTCACCCGGGTCACGGCGCAGCCCGGTGATACCTCTTACCGCTTCGCCCCATAAACCGTTGTCTGCGCCCACTAAGCGAACGTGGCGGTTGTAGAGCTCGTCTCTTTGCACCACGTTAAACCTGAGACCTAAACCACTGATAAAGTCGGATTCTGCATCTCCGTCGAAGATAAATGAATGGGTGAGTTGTACGGTTTCACCGCCTGCATAAGCGTACATGCGTAACGTGAAAGGTAGCCAGTCACGCTGAGATGCGGTGCGGTTTATGCCGGTTACTTTAATTACCGCCCGCACCGGACCGCTTTGTTCCACAACGACCTGTTGAATTTGAGATTCAAAATGCTCATTGGTGGCGTCGCTATCAGGCGAAGCTTTTCGCATTCCCACCAGTTTGGCGTCTTTCCCCGTTACCTTGCCATCGCGGGTGAGCGTGCTGATTAACGAAGAGCCTTTTTTGGGGACAGAAAACTGTATGACACCGGTATCTACATTGATGTGCTGATTTGATTCATCAACAGATACCGCCTTAGCTGGCGTGGCGGGTTTACCTTTCACTATTTTACACGCATCACCGCATCGGGCGTCTGCCGGAATAGCATGGGCAGTCCACTTAACCGAGCCATCGGGCCAGTAAGCGGTGGGCCATGATTGCAATGGGATCTGCGTGCCTGATTCATGAACCAGAGACAATGGCGTTTCAGCTTGTAATTCGCCGCGGGGCCAGGGATAGCCGAACGTTGTGCCCGGTTGATAAGCGGGTTGCTCACCCTCCAGCCAGCTCAGTGCACCGGGCAGTCGAGTTACCGGCTTTATTGCCTGTTGCCCTGCTGCCTGCCCCGCTACCGATGAAGCACAACCTGTTGCTGACAATGCAAACGGTACGGACGCCGCCATACTGCTGTTAACGATGAATTGCCGTCTGTCCATGAGATTCCTTTAATACCAAATCTGAAACTAAAAATATTAACCGCTTGTTAATCTTTGTTTAACTTCTATCATACGAGAACGAAAATAACACTATTTGACCGGTTGTGATTGCCAGTGAATCGTCAAAGAGTTTCACATTTGAAAAATAGTGTTATGGCACAAGGAGGGAGTATGGTTTCAGTCAGAACGTATTTTGCTGCAGGTGCTTTATTTTTACTGGCCTGTGGCTGCAGTGGTAATGCATCACCGGGGATGACTGCCAGTGCGCAGGTGGTTGAAGAAAAATGGACAAAAGGCGACATTATTTATCAAAACCCCTTATCCCCAGAGACGGATATGGCGGGCTGGCGTATGGAAGGCCCGGGCCAGACAGCCTTTCAGAATGGTTGGATGCAAATGTGGTCGCCCGACGAAGCGGGTCACCATGTGTTCTGGATGCCTGAGACGTTGCCTGACAGTTTCATTGCAGAGTGGGATGCGCAGGCGCTGAAGACCGATGCGGGACTGGTTATCGTGTTTTTTGCCGCAAAAGGTATACATGGTGAAGACATTTTTGATGCAAGCCTTGCTCCAAGGGATGGCACATTCACCCAATATACCAACGGGGATATTCGCAGTTACCATATTTCATATTACGCGAACGCTGCGCACAATCCGGCAAGGGGACACGCTAATCTGCGCAAAAACAACACATTCTCGTTACTGCAACAAGGTGAGCCCGGCATCGCGGCAACAGATACCCGCATCAATCATATTCGCTTAGTGAAACATAAGAATCATATTCAACTTTCAATCAACGGGCGCACCGTTATCGATTACACCGATGATATGCCCGTGGTAGACGGCATCGACACCGGCCCGCCGTTACAGGACGGGAAACTCGGCTTCCGGCAAATGCAGTGGACAAAGTTTCAGTACCGCGATTTGAAAATTTGGGCGCTTAAAGGAGCTGGCCATGGGGAATAACAATAGACAATGTCTTTCCCGGCGGGATTTCCTGCTCGCATCATCGTCCGCAGCCTTGCTGGCTGCATGTCAGCAATCTTCAGTTATCACCTCATCACAGGCCGGTATGAATACGCAGTCGTTTAAGACCAATACGCCTTTTGCTATGCCGGATATCATTGTTCCCGACTTTGCTCATACGCCGGAGTTTGATATCCGCGCCTTTGGTGCCATCGCGGGCGGGTGATTATTCCTCAGGGTGAGTGGGTGTGCGGTAAAATCCATTTAAAAAGCTTTGTGAATTTGCACGTCCGGAAAGGTGCTAAGCTTACTTTTTCAGGGGATCCGAAAGATTACTTACCCGCTGTAAAAACATCCTGGGAAGGCATGGAGTGTTATAACTACTCGCCGCTTATTTACGCTTACGGATGCGAGTACATTGCGCTCAGCGGTGAAGGCAAGCTTTTTGCCAACCTGGATACCTGGAAAATTTGGTATAAGCGTCCGCCTGAACATATGCAGGCGCTGGCGAATCTTTATCATATGGCAGCGAAAGGCGATCCGGTGGAAGCCCGTAAAATGGATTATGAAGGTGCCAACCTGCGTCCCCACTTCGTGCATTTCAATCGCTGTAAACACGTGCTGATAGAAGATATTGATATCGAAAACAGCCCGTTCTGGGTACTGCATCCTTACATGTGTGAGCATGTTGTTATCCGCGGCGTTTCAGTAAAAGCGTACGGGCACAATAATGACGGCGTTGACCCTGAAATGACACAGAGTCTGCTGATTGAACATTGTGAGTTTGACCAGGGGGATGATGCAATAGCCATTAAGGCTGGCAGAAATCAGGACGCCTGGCGCTTAAACATGCCGTGCAAAAATGTGGTCATCCGGCATTGCCGGATAAAGCGGGCTCATCAGCTAATCGCCATAGGCAGTGAATTATCCGGTGGCATTGAAAATGTGTATGTTGATGATTGCCATTTTGAAGGCGGCGCAGCGTTTGAGTATGAAGGCACGGGCAATCTGATGCTGATCAAAACCAATGAGCGCAGAGGCGGTTATGTACGAAATATAGTGTTACAGAATATCACCGCACCTGCCATCAACGGCGGCGCTCTGACCATAGCAACAGATGTACTGTATCAATGGAAGGATCTTGTACCCACTTACGAGCGCAAACTGACGACTATCTCCGGCATTCATTTGCAGAACGTCCGGGTGGGCAAAGCCGGGTATCTGTGTAAGATAGAAGGCCAGGCAGAAATGCCGGTCAGCAACGTCACACTCAGCAATGTGGTTGCAGAAAACACCCGCGAAGAGGCGGTTCAGAACGTTAATGTTGGTGGTTTTGAGTGGTATAACGCATAAATTATCAGCAATGGTGGCAGGATAACTACTGCCACCCTGTCTACTCAGCCGGCGTCAAAAACTCATAAAAACCGGCAACACCGGCTTCAAGAAAACTGTCTACCGGGCCGAATTCTTCTTCGCCTGAAAGGTAAAGCGCTTCACGGCCTTTTTCCAGCAGTGTGCAGGCCACTTCATCTTCTTCAGCGGTTTCCATGTAGGCGTTTTTCTCTGCCGTGAAGTATTCCGGCGATTTTGCGTGGAATGCTTTCGGATAATAAAACTCTACGTGGTTGGTACAGTGTCGAGGGCCGTCCGGATATACAGTGCTGACAACCAGTACTTCGGGATACCACTCAATCATGATGTTGGGATAGATAAAACACCAAATCGCACCGTACCGGGGGAGGTTGCCGGCGAAGCGCTCAGCCAGCGCATCCTGGAAATGGCGGTAGTGAGGTGTTGTCGCTTTCAGTAAATCCTGGCCCAGTCCCACTTTCTGAACTGAGAAGTCATTGCCAAATTCCCATTCCAGGTCATCGGCTTTCACGTACTGTTTTAAACCCGGGTGCATGGAGAATACGTGGTAATTTTCCAGGTAAATCTCGATGAATGTCTTCCAGTTAAAGTTATAGCGGGCCGTTTCCAGATCAGCGAAAAAATAATCATCGAAGTTAATGTAGCTGCTAAGACCCAATGCTTCTAAGTCCATGTCCGGCGCGCGGTCGCGGAAGAGTAAGCCGTGCCAGTTCACCAGTGACTCTTTTTTCAGTGCACCGGTTTGCTTTTCGCCAAATTGCGGTGTGCCACGCAGCGTGCCCTGGTTGTCATATCCCCAACAATGCAACTTACAGATGATGTTTCGTGTGCGCCCTGCGCCTTCAAGCAGTTTTGCCTGTCTGTGCAGACAAACATTCGACACGATGTCGTAACCATCACCCTGATTAAAAAGCACATAGCGCTCATGCAGGTGAGGCAGGGTAAAGTAGCTGAACTTTTCGGGTACCATAAGAGTGTGGCCTGCATAACGCAGCCCTTTTTCGAAGGCAAACTTAACCTCAGCATCGCATGATGCAGCGTCGAAATAGCTCTTCACAGGCGGATATTGAAATGCCATTGAGTTCTCCGGCAATGACAAAAAAGTAAGCTGCAAGACAGGCTGGCAGAGTAGGATCCGGCTTACCCGAATTTGGCGCATTTTTACTCTGTAAATGAGTCCGCGTAAAGAATAATTTTTAAATAAAATGGTGTGAGGCTAACCGAAATCTCAAGTGTTGCTCTATTTGAGATAAAAAACCGGCTTCAGTGGCGCGCTGACGGGGCTGTTATCGGGATTGTGGTCCATGATGTCGCCCATATATGCCCACCATTTTTGCATTATTGCCTGCTCCGGCAGGGTATCCATTTTGTGATTTTCCGGGCGCTTAAGTGTGGCGAAGAGTTGCAGCGTCTGCGGATGCAGGAAAATGGAATAGTCTTCTATTCCGGCCTCTTTCAACAGCGTCACCAACTCCGGCCATATTTCATCATGGCGTTTTTCATATTCCGCTTCAAAACCGGGGCGTAATTGCATAACAAATGCGATGGTTTCCACAGGTTGCTCCTGGTAAGTAAACAAAGAAAGGCTTCCTGTCAGGAAGCCTTATATAGCAAAGTTAACTATGTCGGTATCAGAATTGGTAAGTCACACCTACAGCGTACTCGCGGCCAGACCATTGTAAATCTGATAAGCGATGTGGACCAGCCGTGTAGGACTTAACTTCTCCGGTTAAGTTACGACCATCTGCATAGACACGCAGGTTCTCTGTGATGTTATACACAATTTTGGCATCTAAGTATCCTGAGTCTTCTACGAAGACCGGATTGCCTGAAAGATCTGCCGGCGATGCCAGGTATTCATCACGGTAGTTGTAGGCTAAACGAATACTCCAGATGTCTGTTTCATAGAACGCCGTGATGTTGTAGCTATCTTCAGATTGTGACGGAAAGGGCAGTTCTGCGCCAGTAAGCTGGTTGTATAGGCCTACATCATCAGCAGACATGCGGGTGTAGTTCACGCTACCGCCGAAGCCATCAAATGGCGCTGGCAACCAGGTGAACACGGTGGAAGCTTGTAGCTCGATACCTTTTGTTGTGACACCTGAGCCGTTAATTTTCTGGCGTACATCAAACGAGCGACCGTCACTAAAAAAGTCCACGTCATATCTGGTTTCCGCGTCTAGGATCCAACTGGTAATATCTTTGATGAAGTATGCACCAGATAGTACTGTGTTCTCATCAGGATACCAGTTAAGCGAAATATCAAACTGGTTGGCCCGATAGGGGTTCAGCGCCGGGTTACCCGCGGAGCATACATCATTAATATCGTCTTCTACAGAACGACGTGTTTTATAGATAGTACAAGTTGCATTAACGTTGAGATCTGCAGTTTTAGGGCGAGACATTACCTTTGCTGCACCCACATACAACACCAACTCATTGGGGATAATGCCAAAGTTGACGTTAATGCTCGGCAGTGTGTCGCTGTATTCACCACTGACCGTCTTGCGACCTTCAAACCAATCCGGATCATCTGGATCTTCCACGCCAGCTAAGTCTTCACCTGTTACCGGATCCGTTAATACGTCACCATTTTCATCCACCTGGTCCACGATAATAATTTCGCGTACATCACCGTTTGCGTCCGTTTCTGTTTCCACGTAACGCACACCCAGATTACCCCAAACGCGCATCTCGCCAAGGTATGTTTCAAAGTCACCCTGTAGGTAAATTGCGCGTGTTTCGACTGATACATCATAATTACCAGTCTTTACATCCAGGTCTTGGCGAGTGGTGTTGTCGTTTGAAATAGCCTGAATGGCATCTATAAATGGTTGGGTGTTTACAGCTTGGTACGAGCCCACTGTGCTTACCGGTAGGTCATAACCATCGAATAATTCATCGGAAAGAAATGTGTTGCCAGTTATGAGGGCTATTTGATCATCAACTGTCCATTCCTCACCATTATATGTCTGGCCTACGTCACGGATGATGTTGTACTCATAGTTTGCATTAATTTGCTCTTGTTTCGAGTACTGCACACCTGAGCGAATTTTCGTGACGAAGTTGGAATCAGGAATGTAGGTAAAATCCAGTTTTGCCATTGTTTCTTCAGATTCATCGGTGCTTGGGGCGTACTTATAGCGTGAGCGGGAGCGATAGCTGGCCGGATCATTGACATCAAAAGTATCAGACGTGTCATTTGGGTCATCTACATTATAGAAGTAGCCCTCGTTGAAATCCCAGGAGGGCATACCTTCATTGTTTAATGTTACAGCAATACCTGCCAAGCCTTCAGCAGTGATATGTGTATCACGAGAGTCTATGTCTTGTTTCGAGTCAGATCGAGATACTAAGCCCTCTAAACTCCATACATCAGCATCATATTCAAAACCTGTTTCGAAGATAGACGTTGTCTGATCCCAGGCGAAATTCAGCGTACGGTTGGTTACACCGGCGGCAATGGTCTCAAAATAGGTCACATTGTGCTGGTCATCAACCACTACAGATGCCGGATCGACACGGGCGGCGGAACCTGATTCCAGGTGCAGGTTCAGGTCAGTTGCGGTCTTATCGCGGTCATTGTATGTATAGCCCACATGAGCTTGGAAGCGTTCATTTATACGATATTGCGCCATGATATTTGCGCTGATTCGATCTTCTTCCCGACCCCAGATACCGTAACGTGGAAGCTGTGGCGAAAAGTCATACCATTGTGCTTCACATAAATCCGGGTCGCTGGAAGTTGCGCAGTCTGCCTGGTTCGTTATATCTGCAAAATCTTCATCTATAAATGTCTTTTCCGGGCTGTCGTCGTAATCGGCGAGTCTGCGCCATCCCGTATTCCGGATAGCGTGGATCATGGTGTTCTTTTTTTCACTGGTTACGTTTGCCAGTACACCGAAGTCTTCATTAAATTTATATACGCCAACAAAATTAAAACGATTATTGGGCTCGCCGGTGAGGTCGTTGTACTGGCCTTCGGCATTGACCGATAAAAAGTTGTCATCGAACTCATTGGGCTTACGGGTGTTAACCTGCACGGTACCACCGATACCCCCTTCAGTTAGCCGGGCTTCTGAGCCTTTAATCACATCCAGTGAGCGGATGAGTTCTGACGCCATGGCGCGGAAGTCGACACCACGGTCGCCGCCGAAGCCCTGGGCTGATACATTGTTGACTTCGACCCTGAGTAGACTGGGCTCAACACCCCGTATACTGATTGACGCACCTTCACCAAAATCACGGTCAAGTTGAACGCCGGGAATACGTTGCAGGGCTTCACCCACGTTTTTGTCAGGGAACTGGCCGACATCTTCAGCTACAAGGGAGTCCATAATGGTGCCTGCCATCTTCTTACGGTCGATAGCGCCACGCTGACTGAAACGGATACCTTTGACTTCAATAACTTCTGTTTCGTCATCTGCATTTTCTGCTTCTGCAGTTTCAGCGTTATTAGCATTAGCAGTAGCGGACACTTTAATGGCGTCTTCCTGCTGCGTAGCGGTATTCTGCTGTGCTAATGCCGGCACTGCTGCCAGTGAAAGAGACGCACAGGATCCTGCAATCAGTATGTTTGAAATAAGTGTGGCAAGTGGCTTGCGGGCAAGGGTAGGGTTTTGCCCTGTGTTTCTTCTGTTGTCCTTGAAGTTTTTCATTTTAACCTCGATTTGCTGTTATCGGCCAAGTTCGATGTAAGTCTTCCGTACATGTTTTTAATATTTTGTTTACATCGAAAATGATGGTAATCCCGGCCCAAAAAGCCGTCAACACAGCCCAATCATTTCCAATCAAGCGTTTTCATCCACAATCAGCCGTCAAGGGATAAATAAGCTTTTAACTATAAAGTTCCATAATTGAAATGAGAGCTGTTGGTGTTTGTTTAAGGTTATGATTAATAATGGTTTTTAAGGTAATAAAATAAGCAGATTTGATGCCGTTTACCGGTGTGTCAGGTCAGTCATCGTGCTTTTCGGGGGCAAAATTACCGGTCAATAGTGGCCAAAACTATTTTCGGAAAAGTACAAAAAATTCAATATATGAAACTAACAGGTTTTTAAATCTGTTTTGACGGCTGGTTTACAATTGTTTCGCGGGAATTGCCGGTGTAAAAATAACAGGATAAATTGCGTGTTTGCCCGGAGGGTTGGGTACAGAGGATTGAGCAAACACGCTTGAAAAGGGTTGAACTACAATTGATTATCCAGAAAGGTAAGTACCTTGTCGATGTTGCCGGCAGATGTATTTTCAAGAATGATCTGAATATCCGGTTTAAATCTGGCCAGCCAGGCAAAAAGATAGCGGTGATTCATCTCTCCTGTGCCGGAAGGTAAATCCCCGAATTTTTTGTGGTCTTTTGTGATGAAGTCTTTGCAATGCACTGCGACGATTTGCTGTCCAAGCTTCGCAAACATCTCACCCATGGCAGCCTCCTGAGAGACAGGCATGTTTACCGGAAAGAAATTCACCGGGTCATAGATCACTTTTACATTGGAGGAGTCCACCGCCTCCAGCAACTGACACAAACGTTCCGGTGTATTAATAATGTGGTGATGGGCCACACCCTCGATACCGATGATTACCCCGAACTTCTCTGCGGTCAGGGCAAGCCTTTTCACAGAGGTAACCAGTTCATCAAACGCCTTCTCTGAATGATTATCGGGATGCCAGAGGCAATCTGCATTAATACTGCCGGTTTCCGTTCCCACGATTTTGCAACCGAAGTCGCTGGCAAACTGCAAATGTTCTTCAAACCATTGCAGCGATACTTCACGGATTTGCTTATCAGGATGCACGGGGTTGATGTAGCAACCCAGCACAGCAATATCGATATTGTGTGCAGCGAAGGCGTTTTTCACTTTGCTGGCAAAGCCCGGCGTGATACGCCCGGCGTCCGGTCCCATAAAAGGAAATGACTTGGGCAAAGCCAGTTGCACGCAGGACACATCATACTGGCCAATGCGGTTGCTGACTTCCTCAATGCTGCCCTGACCAAAATCATGGGCGCGTACGCCGATATTCAATGCATTCATGTTTACAGACCCAGCATAGGTTTTAAGCGCTCAGCGACTATTGCTGCGGTTATTTCTGCGCCTTCTTTGCTGGTGTGGGTATGAGCATCACCAAAATAGCTATCTATTAACTCATGGGGTTTACCATCGTAAGCGCTTGCAACCAATTCGTGTAAATCGATAAAAGGCGTGTTGCCGGCGCGGGCCACCGCCTCTGCCCATTGGGGATAACTGTCACGGGCGCGGGCAATACGAAAGTCGTTGTCTTCCCATTTTTTACGGGGGACCGGAGAGCAGATCACCGGGATGATGCCCTGAGCTTTAGCCTCTCCAATCATCTTACGCAAATACCAGCCATAGGTGTGAACGACTTCAGGTTCGCCGGTAAGCATGTTCTCAATACGCTTTTGCTCCATGCCTGTGCCCTTAATGGTACCGCGGGCTCTGGAGTCATCGTTAAGCGCGCCGGCATCATTGTGGCCAAACTGTAACAACACAATATCGCCGCGCTTCATCATATTCAGCGCCCGTTGCCAGTGTCCGCCGGTGACAAATGTCCGGCTGCTCAGGCCACCCACGGCGCGGTTAACAAAGTTCACATTGGCATCAGGTAACGCGGCGGCAATAAAATCCCCCCAACCCCACTGACCGCCGGCACCATCCCCACGACCGTTTCTGACAGTAGAATCGCCCACCATAAACACACTGCGCAGTCCCTGATTTTGCACCACGGGTAAATTAACGAATGTCCAGTTGTTCGCAGTAACCGCATTACCGGCTTCTGAATACAGTGCCGGTGAAAGAGACGGGCGCATGCCTTTTAGGGCAGCGACAACGACTTCAGCGTGAAGCTTTGCCCCCTGCGTATGAAAGTGAGTATGATCCTTAGGATATAGCGCAGCGGTTTCTTCCTTGCCCAGTGCTTCTAATTGATCAGCCGCGGCATTGGTTACATCAATAAATGGTGTATGCAGTTCCATGGCCAGACTGTGCATCCAGCCACCATACTCACCGGAGCCCCGTTCGATACGATCGCCATGCCAGATGTTTCTGGCGGTCAGCGACAGTAAAACAGGGGTGGCCTTTTTCTGGCGGACATCTGCCACCATCTGGCGAATATAGTGGCCGAAAGAAAATACCCGCTCGTCTTTGCCGGTCAGTAAATTGTGTATGTCGCGATATTCTTCAGTCAGAGACTTTAATGTCCCTCTGGCCCGGGAGTCGTCATTGACGGGGCTGGCATCATTGTGACCGAACTGGATAAGCACGATATCACCCGGCTTCACATCGTTAAGTAATTTGTCCCACCAGCCTTCAGCAATAAAGGTTCGCGTGCTGCGGCCTCCTTTGGCACGGTTATCAACGGTGACTTGTTTGTCGTCGAAGTATTGTTGAAAAACCGCTCCCCAGCCCTGGTGATCAGCATTGTTATAAGTGGCCGCAGTGGAATCGCCGGCGATAAAAATGGTGGCTGGTGCCAGATGCTTTTCATCATCTGCCAGTGCGGTAAGGGAAAACACCGCACAAACACTGGTAACGAAGAACGCGAAAACGGGGCGTAAGAAGCGTGGTAGATAAGGCATATTATTTCTCTGCTTTGTCATGTTGCGATACACGTAGGTAACTGGCCAGGTCTGATTGCTGACGGCTGATTTCATCCACTATAAATTGCGCGAATATCCCTGCGCCGTGCTCGTTTGAATGAGTCTGATCGTCATCCACAAAATAGGTTTGTACTTCAGCCTGTCCCAACCGGGTGGCCCAGTCATGGGAGATCGACATTAAATCAATGTAGGGGACATTTGCGGAGGCGGTGATTTCAGGCAGCACGTCCCGCAAAACCAGATCGCCGTATATGTGCTGTTGCGTGAGAGGAATATTGTGATTGCGGATCATGGGGGAAATCACAACAGGATGTGCTCCCTTACCCTGAATGGTTTCAAGTAACCCAGTCAATCGTGACACGTAAACGGACTTTGGGGTTTTCTTATCGTTGTGCCCGAGTTGGATTAATACCCAGTCATCAGGCTGGATTTGTCCCGCCATTTTCTGCCAGAGCACACCATCGGGCACTGCGAATGCTTCTGTGCCTTCTCCGCTGTCTGCATAGTTAATGACAGTCATTGACGGCGCAAACCAGGCTGGCAGCAACTGCCCCCAACCGGTATAGCGATCTTCGCTGGCCTTTGACCATTGCGGCGTTTGATCGCACACCGTTGAATCACCGATGATAAACAAAGAGCGACCGTTCCTCATTGGTGTAACTTCAATACTGCTGATGGTATGAAGGGGCTGCATAAAGGTAAGGTTCAGTCCATCCGTTGACGGCTCGCTGACATCCTGAATGGGCTGGCCTTCCGGGTCGCGCACATTAACCGCGAAGTAAGCAGTGGAGGACCCGGGGTTAGCAGACATATCGCTGGCGACCGCCGGAGTGAACATTTTTCTGCGGCTCTCTGCGTAGATATCTGACGACAGGGTGCCGGTAACTGCGACCTGGTAATTGCCTGTGCCGCCCCCCAGTTTGCAGGTTAACGGTACACCACTGCACACTGATTTCAGTGGATCTGCTGACCAGTGCGTTGTGTCATCACCATAGGCGTTAAGCAGTGTCTGCAGTTCTTCTTCAGTAATGGGAATAGCACTGCCATGACGGGTGCCGGCGGGCAGATTCAGCAGAGGTGTTCTGTCTTCAAAGTGAATAAAGTCTTTGGTGAACATAGCACCAAACCGGTGTGTCATGTAGGCATCGTAATACACCAGAAAGCCGTCTTTTACCTTAAGCGTCGTCGGGCCTTCTACCCATAACTTATCCGGAGAAAAAGACGATTCAGTTAACCTCCATGGCCCATTGATATTGTCACTGAATGCTGTATGTAAGCGTTTGGCGGCAGGATAACGGGTCTCGTCTTTTACCAGCATCACGTATCCTGAATCCAGCGCCGTAATGTTGGCATCAATGACATTGAAGTCGGGCTGATAGAAAAGCTTGGTCGGGGTAAATCCGGTGAAATCTTTCGTGCGTGTTGCATAGATGCGATGATCCCAGCCTTTGTCTGCCTGAGCCTCTGTTTGAGGATATTTTCCGGCCAGGGTAGATGCCCAGAAGATGACAAACTCCTGCTCAGTTTCGTCATAATAAATTTCCGGCGCCCAGGCATTTTTAGCGGCTGGATAGGATGACATCACAGGGACAAACTGCTGTTCGCTCCAGGTGACCAAATCATCACTGTGAGCTATACCAATACCTTTGTCTTCCCAGCCGGTAGTCCACACCATGTGAAAAGATTCCGGTCCTCTTATTAAGGTGGGATCCCGCATCAGTTTCGTGCCGATGTTTGGCGTCAACACGGCCTTGTCCTTATTCAACGCTCTCCAGTTTAAACCGTCTCTGCTGTATGCCAGATGCAAGCCGTCTTCGCCGTTGCCTCTGAACGACGCAAACAGGTAAGCGGTATAGTCAGGTTCGGATTGGAGAAGAGGGGATTTGGCACAGCTTGCCAGGAAAAAGGCCGTGAAGGTAATGATGCTTGCAAAAAGAGCGGTGCGGCCGGCAAGCATTCCTGTAAATGGATTGGTTAGTTTCACTGTGATTCATCCTGAAAAGTACAGTCAAATTCAATCACAAGGATTCACAATGCGTAAACAGGTATGTAAAAATAATTTCACATTTGAACCGGCGGGTTCAAAAATTATTTTGCCGGTAAGGATATAAGCGCAGGCGCATTCCTGTCAGTAGTCAGCCAGTTACCTTCAAACTGCAACTCAGTGACCTGAATGACACTGCGTCTGGACTCTGCATTTTCTTTCCCTGCATTCTCTCCCACTCTGCCGCCATGGGTGAAATAGAAAAGCCAGGCGCGGTCATTTTCAACCACTACGTCGGGATGGCCGCCGTTAATACCGTCGTCTTTTCCTGTTCCGGGGTCCGCCAGTAAATAGCCGGTTTGTTGTTCCCAGCGGGTTAAATCATTCGAGCGGTAAACCGCCAGCCCTCGCCATGCGTCAACAATCAGCCACCAGTAACCTTGCCACTTAAAAGCAACCGGACCTTCCCCGCGACTGGCCAGCTGAGCTTTGCCTTTGTCCTGCCAGTGATACAAATCGTCGCTGTCAGCATAGTATACAGACTTCCCGTCAGGCTCATTGTTGTAAAACATGCGCCAGCCACCATCCGGCAGGGCGATGACATCGGCATCAATGACTTTCTCATTGGCCAGCTTCAATGTTGACTCATAATGCCATGACAGCATGTCAGTACTGGTGAAATGCGCGATGGTGCGGGGATGAGCCCAGTCTGTAAATACGCCGGGCACAATGGTGAGATACATGTGCCAGGTTTCTTCATGAAAAAACACATCCGGTGCCCAGTAGGTAATACTGTTATCACCGGAGTGGGGATAGTTGATAACAGCATTGCGCTTATAGCGCCATGTCACACCACCATCCGTTGATTCTGCGATACTGATGGGCGTTCCATGAACCCATTCAACACCTTCGGGGTCTGGCATATTGGCGCGCCGGTTTGTGTAGAACATGAACCAGCTGGAAGTTTGAGGATTCCACATAACTGTGGGATCGGCGGCGCCGTCATAAACGGGGTCACGGTAAAGTGGTTTCGGGGCTGCCTTACCATGCACAGACTGTGTTTCTGATACGCTTCTGACACCGGCACAAGCTGTCATCAAAGAAACAGCAAGGCATAGAATAATTGCTTCAGGCTTCATCCCTGTCCACGTTAATAAGTCGTCACTGAGTGAAGGGAGTGTAGAGCGGGCGGTGTTCCGCAGGCAAGGCTGAACAGGCGGGTTTAACATTTTGTTCCAATAATGAAATTACCGCCCGGTTTGCCAGCTTATTGCGTATCGGCGGGGATTGGCTCACAATGGCTAAAAAGCAGTGAACCACATCATAACGAAAATAACGCATGAGCGACGAAATCATTATCAACCGGGATGGGGTTGAGCAACTTCCTCTACGCCGGTTTACCGAAGATGCCTATTTAAATTACTCCATGTACGTAATCATGGACCGGGCATTACCTCATATCGCAGATGGCTTAAAGCCCGTTCAACGCCGCATCATATATGCGATGTCTGATCTTGGTTTAAGTGCAACGGCAAAATATAAGAAGTCGGCCAGAACCGTGGGTGACGTATTAGGTAAATTCCACCCTCACGGTGATTCTGCCTGTTACGAAGCCATGGTATTGATGGCCCAGCCGTTTTCATACCGCTATCCACTGGTAGACGGACAAGGAAACTGGGGGGCGCCGGATGACCCTAAATCCTTTGCTGCCATGCGTTATACAGAAGCCCGTTTATCCCGTTTCAGTGAAGTGCTGCTGAACGAGCTGGGGCAGGGCACCGTAGACTGGATGCCTAACTTTGACGGTACGCTGAAAGAGCCTAAAGTTTTACCCGCCCGTTTGCCGCATATTTTGCTAAATGGCGTGACAGGAATTGCGGTAGGGATGGCCACAGACATTCCTCCTCACAACGTGCGTGAAGTCGCCAATGCCTGTGCCATGCTGCTGGATGACAGCAAAGCCGAATTAGCTGACGTACTGGAGCATGTACAGGGACCGGATTTCCCGACCGATGCAGAAATTATTACCCCGCGGGCTGACATCCGGAAAATTTACGAAACCGGACGTGGTTCAATAAAAATGCGCGCTGTGTACACTGAAGAAAGTGGCGACATCGTTATTACCGCACTGCCTCATCAGGCCTCCGGCGGCAAAGTGTTAGAGCAAATTGCTGCGCAAATGCAGGCGAAAAAGCTGCCTATGGTAAGTGATTTACGTGACGAATCTGATCACGAAAATCCAACCCGTCTTGTTATCACGCCGCGTTCTAACCGTGTGGACAGTGAACAACTTATGCAGCATTTGTTCGCGACTACAGATTTAGAGAAAAGTTACCGCGTAAACCTGAATATGATTGGTCTTGATGGCCGTCCTCAGGTGAAAGATTTGCGCACTATTCTGGCGGAATGGCTGGTTTACCGTAAAGACACCGTAACCCGCCGTCTTCAGTACCGCCTGGATAAAGTGCTGGCGCGTTTGCATATTTTAGAAGGTTTAATGATTGCCTTCTTAAATATCGATGAAGTGATTGAGATCATCCGCACTTTTGATGAGCCGAAAGCAGAGCTTATGCGCCGGTTCTCACTGTCTGATAAGCAGGCAGAAGCCATTCTGGAACTGAAATTACGTCACCTTGCGAAGTTAGAAGAGATGAAAATTAAAGGTGAGCAGGATGAGCTGGAAGAGGAGCGCAAGAAACTGGAAACCTTACTGGGCTCTGATCGCCGCTTAAAGACGCTGATTAAGAAGGAAATTCTGGCTGATGCTGAGAAGTACGGTGATGATCGCCGTTCGCCGCTGGTAGAGCGTGGCGAAGCCAAAGCCCTGTCTGAAAAAGAGCTTATCCCGTCCGAAGCGGTAACCGTGGTACTGTCGGAAAAAGGCTGGGCACGATGCGCCAAAGGCCATGACGTAGACGCAGAAGGATTAAGCTACAAAGCCGGTGACGGTTTCCTCGCGAGCGCGAAAGGCCGGAGCAATCAGCCTGCGGTGTTTTTAGATACCTCCGGCCGCGCGTTCTCCTGTGACGCCCATGGTCTGCCTTCTGCCCGAAGTCAAGGGGAACCGCTGACCGGGCGCTTCAGTGTAGTGGGAGGCGAACAGTTTACTGATGTACTCATGGGTGATGATGAGCAGCGATATCTCATTGCATCTGATGCCGGTTACGGGTTCGTCGGTAAATTTGCAGATATGATCAGTAAAAATAAAGCCGGTAAGGCTTTCTTAAGTTTACCCTCCGCAGCCAAAGTGATTACGCCGCAACGGGTAAATGATATTGAATCTGACTGGTGTTTAGCCATTTCTAATGAAGGGCGTATGTTGCTGTTCCCGTTACGGGATTTACCCAGCCTTGCGAAAGGAAAAGGCAATAAAATCATTAATATCCCGTCAGCGAAAGCACAAACCCGTGAAGAGTTTGTGTGCTGTTTAGCCGTAGTACCTGACGGCGCATCGGTGAAAGTGGTTGCTGGCAAGCGCAGCATGACACTGTCACCGGCAGACCTTGAACATTACCAGGGTGAGCGGGGACGCCGGGGCAACAAACTTCCCCGTGGTCTTCAGCGGGTAGACGACCTCATTGTTGAACTCCCCAAAGCTGCTGCGCCTGAAACAGACAGCGAAGGCAACGACGACGCCTAAGTCTCTGACTGCAATCAGCTTACCTGCTGCGGTTTAGACCAATTATTGAGTTGTGGCCCGGTATTACCGGGCTACACTTAATAAGATTGGATAAAACAGGAATGTCCGTATGTTGGGGATTGTGTTCACAACGCTGGTTGAAATGCTGGAAGAAAAGGTCTCACCGGAATTTGCTGATGAGGTGATTGTCGCGGCGAACCTTGAAAATGATGGTGCCTACACATCAGTAGGTTACTACCCCTTCTCTGAAATGCAGAAACTGGTTGGTGTGCTGGTGGAAAAGACCGGCAAGCCTGCAGAGGAACTGCTGCACGACTTTGGCTACTATTTGTTTGGTCGTCTTGCTTCCGCCCATGGCCAGGTGATGGCAGGGCGTAGCGGCATTCTGGATGCCCTCAGTGTGCTGGACAACGATATTCACGTTCAGGTGCGCAAACTCTATCCTGATGCTGATTTACCGACTTTTAAAGTGTTGTCCAAAACGGATAACACCATGCTGTTAGAATATTACTCAACCCGCGAACTGCATTCTCTGGCTGAAGGTCTGATGGACGCAGCTGCCGATCACTTCGGGCAAACTATTCAACGTACAACAGTCAGATCAGACAAGCCCCATACCTATGAATTCAATATCACCGTTGAAAGCTGATGCGGACATGGACAAAGACAGCAAGGCGATTGCAGCGCTTGAGCGCCGTTTAGCCAGGGAAAAGCGTGCCCGGGTGCAGGCGGAAGCTTTGCTGACTGAACGCAGCGTGGCCTTGTATGAGGCTCTGCAACAGAGTCAGGCAACGGAAACCCGGTTGCGCCTTGCCATGTGGGCTGCTCAGGAGTCTTACTGGGAATGGCGTGCCAGTGACGACAGAATTACCATCCGTTCATTTTCACTCCATTCCGCTAAAGAGTCTCTGCGGGAAAGTAGTCCGATTGATTTGCTGCGAAACATACACGAAGAAGACATTTCCAATCTGGAGTTTCAGTGGTCCATCGTACTGCATGGCGGCGAAGACCGGCTGGAGGTTTCATTCCGTTACCGTTTCCGCGAAATGTTTCTCTGGATGCGTTTACGGGGCAGAGTGCTGGAACGGGATGAATTTGGTTCTGCAGTGCGGATTGTGGGCACCACCCGCGACATCACTTACGAACGTGAAGCAGAGCAGACCTTTCATCTGATGGCATCCGCCTTCGCAAGCTCCCGCGAAGCAATGCTGGTGTTGTCAGACGACTATTCCATCACTGAGTGTAACGAGGCATTCGTTTCTCTTATCAAAGTGCAGGATAAAAACATGACCCTCGGCTGGTCGTTAAAGGATTTGATCGTTGATGCAGACAAACATTTGTCAAAGCACGGACATCAGCAAATACGGTTTGAAACGGTGCTGGTAACACTTGATGAGCGGGAATTGCCGGTAGATATATCGCTGGCGCGGTTTGAAAGCCAGTATCAGAAAAAGCCCTATCTGATTGCCACTGTCCGGGACATTTCAGAGCGCAAATTTAATGAAACCCGCTTACGTCAGATGGCCATGCATGATGATCTGACCGGTTTGAGTAACCGCAACGGGCTGAATGAAGCTTTGGAAAACGCACTGGAATCCGGTCAGAACTTTAAGCTCTTGTTTATCGACCTGGACGGGTTTAAACAAATCAATGACGGTGCCGGTCATGAAACCGGTGACCGCTGTTTACAGGAAGTGGCCCGCGTCCTTTCCCGCATACATCACAACAGTAAAACTGTCACCCGCTGGGGGGGCGATGAGTTTGTGGTGGTATTGCCGGATTGTGATGAAGATCGTGCCAGCGCTATCGGTGAATCTGTCATTAAGGGAATAGAAAACCTCAAAATTGAGGCGCAGAGTACCGAGTTACATCTGTCCGCAAGTATCGGCATTGCCTGTCATCCGTTTGATGGCGGCAGCGTTGAACGCTTAATTCAGAATGCCGACGCAGCCATGTATCAGGCGAAGATTGGCGGTAAAGGGCGGGTGAGTGTTTACCAGCAGGGGTTATGGGAGAGTATGAAGGCGCAGGTCAGCATGCTGTCTGATTTACGTAAAACCATCGAGCAGGATAGCCTGGATTTCTACATTCAGGGTAAATACGATGTTGAGGGTGTGCTGAAATCCGGCGAGGTATTGTGCCGGTGGCAGTCTGCTATGCACGGTAACGTCTCTCCGGGCATTTTCATTCCGCTGGCTGAGGCGAATCAGCTGGATTTACAAATCGGCTTGCAGGCTTTGTCCCGCGCCTGTGACTACCTCACCGTTATGGCACAGCAGCATCAGGTTGTCCCTCTTGCCGTAAATATCAGTGCAAACCAGTTATTAGATCCTCACTTTCCCGCTCAGGCGAAAGCCATTTGTGCGGAAAAAAAGGTATCGGAGTCATTAATTGAAATAGAACTGACCGAGTCTATTTTTATGCAGGATGAGCAGCGGGCAATTGGTGCACTTCAGGCGTTAAGGGACGCCGGCTTTGACCTGGCGCTGGATGATTTCGGCAGCGGATTCTCTGCGTTAAGTTATCTCAGAATGTTTGAGTTCAGTACGGTAAAGCTTGATCGCAGCCTGTTAAAAGACATCCATCATGACGCGAAAGCACTGGCGTTGTTTCAGGGCATTATTGTTATGTTGCAACGGTTAGAAATTCATACTGTAGTGGAAGGGGTGGAGTTGTCTGAATACCTGCCGTTACTTCGTGAAGCCCAGGTGGATTTATTGCAGGGCTTCTATTTTGATAAGCCATCCCGGTTCAGTGAATTCCTTGCAAGATTACCGGAACAGAGTGCGGTAACAGGCTGACCTTTGCAAAGATGGCTGGCGTAAATAAAAAAGGCTGCTTCACCTTTGGTGAAGCAGCCTTTTGCCAATGAAAGTACGGCAGATATCTGCTGTGTAATTACTTAGCGTTTGTGCTTTCGAAAATCTTGTCAGCAGACGCCGCAACAAAGCCCTGGTACAGTTTGCCGTCAGGCAGTTCGTAACGTTGTGCGAACTCATAAAAGCAGGATGGGATCTGAACCGTTTCTTCGTTCATTTCAACACCGGCTTTGTCGGCCATTGTCGATGACTGAGCTAAAAATACGTCTTCGCCACCTTTGATTTCGCCACCTGAGGTGTTAAGAACAAAACCTGCTTCCTTAAGCAGCTTGTTCACGTCAACCAGAGACTGTGTCTGGCTGAGATGGTTAACACTCACGGTGAAGTGGTTAGCCTGAAAGCCCCATGCCGCCATCCAGGCTGCATATTCAGATTCATTCAGCAGCGTATCGTAGTCTTCTTTAGACAGTGACCACTGAGGCCCTGAATAAAGAAACGTTTCGCTGGTGGTGATGCTTTCATCCATTTGCTCTACCAGCTTATGGATGATCGCCTGAGAGGCTTCTGACAGCTCTTCTACACGGAGCTCACTGATAAACACTTTAGGTTTTGTCAGGTCGGCGTGTTCGAAATGCTTTGCGGTCAGCTTTTTGGCTTCAAAGTCGTAATCGCCTTTCGCCTCATAGCCCAGCGCCAGAAAGTGCGCAGCGAGTTTATCTAACCGGCATTTGTCGAGATTAAAAGTGCGGAACGCCACATGATCGTTCACGATACTGTCACTGTTTTCCTCACCCACCAGCAGCGCATGAATTTTATGGGCTGAAGGTGTGATAGCCACATATTTGTCCCACAGGCGGTCAAATAAGGTATCTACATTTGTATGCATGTTAACTGCGTCCTTTTGCTACAGCGTTAAACCCGGGCTTAATGTACCCGGCAGGGTGACTTTTTCCAGCTCAACAGATGCAACAGGGTATGCACAATAGTCGGCTGCGTAGTACGCGCTGGCGCGGTGGTTACCACTTTCGCCTACGCCACCAAAGGGGGCTGCACTGCTGGCTCCGGTGATCGGGCGGTTCCAGTTAACAATACCGGCACGGATACGCTGGAAGAAATAACGGTAGTCTTCTTCGCTGTCGCCCAGGAAACCTGCAGATAAACCGTAACGGGTATTGTTTGCTTCTTTGATTGCTGCATCAAAATCGGTGTAACGGATGACTTTCAGTAACGGTCCGAAGTGTTCTTCGTCCGGCAAGGCATCAAGCATGTCTGTCACGTCAATAATGCCGGGTGTCGCAAAGCCCTTGTTTGCTTCCGGCTGGGTCAGTTCCACAATCACTTTGCCGCCAAGAGAGACCAGCTCTGCCTGAGCATCGACCATCATTCTGGCCGCTTTGGCAGAAATCATCGCACCCATGAACGGCTGCTCCTGCGCGTCGTAGTCGCCAACTTTAATGTTTTTGGTGACTTCTACCAGGCGGTTCAGGATGGCATCTCCTGCTGCACCTGATGGCAGGAATAAACGGCGGGAGCAGGTACAACGTTGACCAGAGGTCACAAAGGCTGATTGCACGATGTCATGAACGGCGGCATCAGTGTCGGCAACGTCTTTTACGATCAGCGGGTTGTTTCCACCCATTTCCAGAGCCAGAATTTTGCCGGGATGCCCTGCAAACTGCTCGTGGAGAATTTTACCGGTACGGGAACTACCAGTGAAGAAAAGGCCGTCAATACCAGCATGCGTTGCCAGTGCTTTGCCTGTTTCTACTTCGCCCTGTACCAGATTGAGTACACCAGCCGGCAGACCGGCTTTTTCCCACAGCTTCACCATGAACTCAGCCACAGCCGGGGTTAAATCGCTGGGTTTAAACACAATGGTGTTGCCCGCCATCAGCGCAGGGACAATGTGGCCATTTGGTAAGTGGCCCGGGAAATTATACGGACCAAATACGGCTACCACACCATGGGGCTTATGGCGGATGAACGCCTGGCCCGTGGGCATAGGGTTTTCAACGGTACCGGTACGTTCATGATAGGCTTTTTCGGAAATACCGATTTTACCCGTCATGGCGCCTACTTCTGTTGCCGTTTCCCATTCAGGTTTACCCGTTTCACGGGCAATGATTTTAGCCAGTTCAGGCTTGCTGTCTGCCAGCAGTTCACCGTATTTTTTGATGACAGTCAGGCGCTCGTCAAAGCTTTTGAATGACCAGTCTGTTAACGCATTACGCGCGGCAGCGATGGCCTCGCCAACCTGTGCTGCGGTGGCAGCTTGTCCTTCCCAGATAACCTGGTCTTTTGCCGGATCAACCGACTGAATAGTGTGTCCTTGTCCAGCGACCCACTCACCATTGATAAAGTGTGTAGTTTGCATGAATCAATCCTGTCGTTAGTCCCGAAAGCTGACTGGTGCAAAACGTACCATGTCGCCTTCGTTTATATTTAGTGCCGTTGCAGCCTGGCGGGAAATGGCAGCAACATTGTTTTCTTCGCTGACCGCCAAATCAGTGGCAACGGCGCGAAAATCCGCTACAGAAGTATTAATGATGTAACAGGTCTGTCCGCCTTGCGCTGCCGTCTGATCGTCAATGACCACCGGAAGCTTGCGGCTTGCCTGTGCTGTGCGGATATGGCTCAGATTCGCTTCTACTGTCGGGCCTGCGTCGAAAATATCTACGTAGCCACGGCAGCTGAAGCCTTCTTCCTGAAGCAGAAGCAGGGCGGGGCGGGTTTTATCATGAACCTGACCAATCACCGCTTGTGCTTCTTTACTCAATAAATTGACGTAAATGGGGTATTTGGGCATCAATTCCGCGATAAAGCGTTTATTGCCAATCCCGGTAAGGTAGTCCGCAGTGGGGAAGTCCAGCGAAAAGAAATGCTCTTCCAGCCAGGCCCAGAACGGTGATTTACCTTCTTCGTCACTGACACCGCGCATTTCGGCAATGATGGTTTCCGAGAACCGTTCACGATGCTCCATCATAAACAAAAATCGCACTTTAGACAGGAAGCGGCCGTTAACACCGCCTCTAGCCTGTTCACGCAGAAACAGCGTGCAGATTTCGGTGACACCGGTGTAGTCGTTACACACAGAGAGAATATCCACAGTATTGTGAATATTCAGCTCACGGGAGGCATGAACAACTTTACCCATGTGATAATGGTAAAACGCATCATCCAGACCTACAGCGGCCTCAATACCAGTGGTGCCCACCACAGTGCCTGTGGTGGTATCTTCCATAACAAAAAGGTAAGACTGATTGCCCGGTTGAACCACCTGTTCGGAAAAAGCGCTTTCTGCACGACTGATTTTTTTGCGCAGCAGCGTTTCATTTACCGGTAATGACGTAAAGCCAATACCGGACTCCACTGCGATGTTGTTCAGCGCGTCGTAGTCACCAGTGTTAATTGGGCGAATAATATACATAACCGCGTTTCCGGAGCCGTTGTTTATCAGGCGTTAACTACGCTGGCTACAGCGCGTTCAAAGCGTGCCATACCATCGCGGATTTCTTCTTCTGAAATGATCAGAGAAGGAGCGAAGCGCACTACATTGGCACCGGCCACCAGACACATCAGTTTTTCGTTAGCTGAAGCAACCAGGAAGTCACGGGCGCGGCCTTCGTAATCTTTGTTCAGGGCAGCGCCCAGCAACAGACCCTGTCCACGGATTTCTTCGAACACATTGTACTTGGCGTTGATCTCACCCAGCAGTTCACGGAACAGGTTTTCTTTTTCGATTACGCCGTTTAACACTTCCGGCGTATTCACTACGTCAAGGGCGGCCTCAGCTACTGCGCATGCCAGCGGGTTACCGCCGTAAGTGCTGCCGTGAGTACCGGCTTTCAGGTGAGCGGCAATTTCAGCGGTAGTCAGCATGGCACCAATCGGGAAGCCGCCGCCTAATGATTTCGCTGTGGTCAGAATATCCGGCGTCACGCCCAGACCCATGTATGCGTACAGTTTGCCGGTACGGCCAACACCCGATTGCACTTCATCAAAGATCAGCAGTGCATTGTGCTTATCACACAGTTCACGCACGCCTTTTACGAAGTCAGGATCAGGAGAGATAATGCCGCCTTCACCTTGCAGAGGCTCCATCATAACCGCACAGGTTTTGTCTGAAATCAGCTTTTCAAATGCTGCAAGATCGTTGTAGTCACAGTGAACAACAGCGCCCGGCTTAGGGCCAAAACCATCAGAATACGCGGCTTGTCCGCCTACGGTTACAGTAAAGAAAGTACGACCGTGGAAACCTTTGTTAAAGGCGATGATTTCATTTTTCTCTTCACCGAATTTTTCCAGTGCATAGCGACGTGCCAGTTTCAGTGCCGCTTCATTAGATTCAGCACCTGAGTTAGCAAAGTAAACGCGCTCGGCAAATGTGGCTTCAGTCAGCTTCTTTGCCAGACGCAGTGCAGGTTCGTTGGTGAAAACGTTACTTAAGTGCCACAACTTACTGCCCTGTTCGGTTAATGCTTTAACCAGTGCAGGGTGGCTGTGACCCAGTACGTTTACGGCAATACCACCTGCGAAATCGATGTATTCAGCACCATCCTGATCCCAAACGCGGGAACCTTCACCACGTACCGGTACCATATTGGCCGGATTGTAGTTAGGGACCATGACCTCATCAAAGGTTGCGCGAGTTACGTTCATTATAGTTACCTCTTTTATCGGGCATCCGCTGTGCAAATGTGAAATTGTGCAGATGATGTTGGATGCGAAAAGTACGAATTAGCTATACAGTATGCCAGTTAATCGCCACATTGTAACCTTGGCAATCCCGCTGCAGGCCTTGTTTTTAGAGGGTTTTAGCTTGTTTTGCATAAAAAGTGCATAAGCATTCAGCTTATTTGTCTAAGCTTATGCAATTTGTTAATAAGTTCAGTCAGGGCAAGTGGCGGCGGGGCGAAGGACGTACCGTGATTTTTAGCAGTATGAATGATTATCCAGTAAAAATTTTTGATTAAATTTTGTGGAAGTGCACGAAAAACGACGATTTCGTGCACAAAAGACGTTAATCCAGAGGCGGATTCTCAATCAGAGGGAGCTGAAAGATGTCGGTGGATTTCAAAATGTCACGTTCGCTTCTGACAAAGCCCGTTTTATGCAGTGCCAGCGGGATTTCGTCTTTGTTCAGAAATTTACCCTGGTGCAACATACGTACAGCGGCATAAGCTTTGGCTTTCTTGTAAAGCTCTGTGAGATCGTGAGGGTGTTGATCATTCTCTGTGATTTCAATAAACGGCAGCGCCAGGCGCAGACGTTTAAATTGCAGTATCTCCAACAGCCTTGCTGTGAGCGGCTCAGAAAATTCCTGCTGCATAGCAATGAGGTAATTTGCCGATGGTTGTACTTTCGCCATCGCTCCGTGCTGTTCAGTGTCCTTTGCAATTTCCGCTTCTCTTAACAACGCAATCTGCGCCTGCTCAAAGGCTTTAAAATATAACCGTGACACCGCACACCGCCCCAGCTGGGACAGGATCCCTGCGGTGAAGGCTTCATGGGGCGGTAAATCATAATCATCAGCCAGTGCGCGCATAGTCAGACCCGTTGACTGAGCGAACTGCAAGATACGATTTTTAATGTCCGGATAGGGATCGGTAATTTTCGGCAGAGCCCGGCGCAGAATCATGGCCGGCAGCAATAAACGGAGGTTTTCAATACCGATAAAGCTCAGCGCCGTGCGTAAGGTTTCCACCGGAATCACTTTTCCCTTAGAGTCCTTACGACGAAACTTAGGTGCATTTACCACGGTCATGAGGTCATCGTAGAGCCATGGTAGTGCCGCAGCATGAGGTTCAATGCGGGAAATAGATGTGGCCCTGACTGACAGAATATCCAGCAGCGGTGCAACGTCATGACTCAGGTTAAGTACAGAGGTAAGGACCACCTCTGTATTGTCTATTTCATCTTTCAGCAACTCAAAAACATACTGATGAAGTTCGGCGTTAACACGGTCTAACAGACTGGCTTCTGACTGTGCCTGAAGCTGTTTGTTTTTAATGGCGACTTTTTCAACATGCAGCAAACGGCGACGAGCATCGCCCTGTTCCGACTGGGCAAACGCCACTTCCCCCGGACTGCGGCGTCCCATCATCTGAGACACCCGCGCAGGCGCAATGAGCAGGTTATCAAACCTCTCATTGATTGGGGGTAATTTGTCAGGGGTATGCTCCACTACCGGGCGGCTCCTGCGTACGTCATTTTTATTCGGGGTGCTGTCGGATACAGAAAACGAAAGCATATCGGGCTACCGGAAAAATCATAGTAACCTGTTATCGGCCGGAGTATGACTTTTTTTGAATACTTTCTGAATATTATGCATCTGCCAGCGTAATAAACCGCTGCAAAATAGCATGGCCATGCTCTGTCAGCAGTGACTCCGGATGAAATTGGACCCCCCACAGAGGCAGCGTTCTGTGGGCTATCGCCATAATTTCCCGCTGACCACTTTCGTTAATACACCAGGCTTCCACTGACAAACTGTCCGGCAAGGTTTCAGGTTCAAGTACCAGTGAGTGATACCGGGTAACGGTGTATCCGTCGGGCAAGTCGCTGAACATTCCCGTATTATTGTGGTAGAGGACAGAGGTTTTGCCGTGCCTGACTTTATCTGCACGCGTGACTTTACCGCCGAACACCTGACCAATAGACTGATGCCCCAGGCAAACTCCCAGCATGGGAATTTTTCCGGCAAAGTGTTCAATGGCGCTGAGCGTAATACCGGCTTCATCCGGCGTGCAGGGACCCGGTGATAACACCAGGTATTGCGGTGCCAACGCGGCGATTTGCTCAAGGGAGATTTCGTCGTTGCGCACCACTTTTACCTGCTGGCCCAGCTCAGTGAAGTAGCGGGCCAGGTTATGGGTAAAGGAATCGAAGTTATCAATTAATAACAACACAAACTGACTCCGTAAATTGTGCCGGCTTAGCGTGGACGGGGAATGAAGCCCAGAGTGTCGTAAACCTTATCCAGTGTGTTAGCCGCACGGGCAGAGGCTTTTTCTGCCCCTTTTTTCATGACTTCATCAAGATAGGCACGATCTTCCCGTAACGCTTTGAAGCGTGTTTGTACTGGCTCAAGCAGTGCTACGACAGCAGCAGCCACATCGCCTTTAAGGTGACCATACATTTTATCCTCGTATTCAGGAACCAGTTCATCAATGGAACGGCCTGTAGACAGAGACAATAATGTCAGCAGGTTAGATACACCCGGCTTTTCTTCAGTGTCGAAATAAATGCGTGCCTGCTCGTCAGAATCAGTTACCGCGCTTTTGATTTTCTTAGTGAGCTTTTTCGGATCTTCGAGCAAGCCGATGAAGTTTTTCGGATTGTCGTCAGATTTAGACATCTTCTTGCCGGGATCCTGCAGGCTCATAATGCGTGCGCCGAATTCAGGAATGAACGGGTCCGGGATGGCAAACATATCGCCGTAGATGTTGTTCATACGTGTGGCAACATCACGGGCCAGTTCCAGGTGTTGTTTCTGGTCGTCACCTACCGGTACCTGATTTGCCTGATATAACAGAATATCTGCGGCCATCAGTGCCGGATAAGTGAAAAGGCCGGCATTGATATTGGTTACATTCTTCGCAGACTTATCTTTAAACTGAGTCATGCGGTTCAGCTCACCCATCTGGGTATAGCAGTTCAGGATCCAAGCCAGCTGGGCATGTTCGGGTACATGGGACTGCACGAACAAGGTGCTCTTTTCGGGGTCAATGCCGCAGGCCAGGTATAAGGCCAGACCGTCAAGGCAGGCTTCACGTAACGCCGCGGGCTCTTGGCGCACCGTAATGGCATGTAAATCTACCAGCATATACAGGCAATCGTGATCATCCTGCATGGCAACCCACTGTTTGAGGGCTCCCATGTAATTACCGATAGTAAGTTGTCCTGAGGGCTGACAGCCACTTAATACAATGGGTTTGTTACTCATTTCCTGATTACCTGTACCTGCTGAATTCAGACGTTGTTTGCGGCGGCTAATTCCCGTCGCATGTCGTCAATTACATTTTTATAGTCGGGGGCATTAAAAATTGCCGAGCCGGCAACGAACATATCTGCGCCGGCTTCTGCGATGGCACGAATGTTATCGGTTTTTACCCCTCCGTCAATTTCAATACGGATATTTTTACCACTTTCTTCTACCCGCTGGTTAACTGCACGGAGTTTATCAAGGGTTGAAGGGATAAATGACTGGCCTCCGAAACCCGGGTTCACCGACATGATCAATATGTGATGCAGTTTGTCGATGACATGGTCAAGGTAATGAAGCGGGGTGGCCGGATTAAAAACCAGTCCGGGCTGGCAGCCGTTATCAATGATCAATTGCAGCGAACGGTCGACGTGCTGACTCGCCTCAGGATGAAAACTGATATAGCTGGCGCCGGCTTTGGCAAATTGTTCGATAAGGTCGTCCACCGGTGACACCATCAGATGCACGTCGATGGGAGCGGTAATGCCATATTTCCGCAATGCTTCGCAAATCATCGGACCAAATGAAAGGTTGGGGACATAGTGGTTGTCCATCACATCAAAGTGAACCACATCAGCTCCTGCTGCCAGCACTGCCTCCACGTCTTCCCCTAACCTGGCGAAATCGGCAGACAATATAGAAGGGGCGATTAAAAACTCTTTCATAGCTTCATACCTTATATGTTCTTAAGAACGCACCGGATAATAGCGCGGCAGACCGCGTTTGTCTTGTTTGCGGCCAGCATAAGCAGGGCCGGATACCGCAAATAAGTGCGAATTATAGTGTCGCAATGATATTTCTCACTAAATGTCATGAAATAGGATGAATAACTGCACCAAAATGGTGATGTTGTTCATATTTAGTGCGAACCATAATGGTGCTGTTCGGTTTTATTTAATGATAGATTTAAAATTTGTGAATAAAAATTCATTGTAATCAGTTGGTTATTCATCATTTTATGATTTTAATCAGATGGGCATTAGTTTTGCCTTATACGAGAAAGCTGAATAAAAACAATAAGACAGAAATCGTTCAATACGTACATAAATAAAATCCAACGGAGAACACATGAAAACTTCCATTCAAAAAACGTTGCTGGCTGTTGCCGTATCATCTGCAGCTTTACTGACTTCTGCGCCTTCTTTTGCAGAATTGAGTGCGAACGTAAGTGTCACAAACAACTACATCTGGCGTGGTCTGACTCAGACTACTAACGAACCTGCTGTTCAGGGTGGTATCGACTACGCTGACGAAAGCGGTTTCTATGCCGGTACATGGGTATCTAATGTTCAGTATGCGTCAGATGACGTGTACTCATACGAGCATGATCTGTACTTCGGTTTCTCAGGTGAGTCTGGTGACTTCACTTATGATGTCGGTTACCTGTACTACAACTACGATGAAGAAGCTGAATTCGATTTCGGTGAAATCTACGGTACTGTAGGTTACGGCGGTTTCAGTGCAACCCTTTACTTACTGGCTAACACTGAAGCTGATGAAGGCGAAGGCCAGGACTTCGGTTTTGCTCAGGCTTCTTACGTGTCTCTGGACTACGGCATGCCGGTAGCTTCCGGTGCAGAGCTGGGTCTGCACGTTGGTTATCATCAGGGTGACTTTGCAGAAGCTTTCAACGGTGTTGAAGGTTATGCAGACTGGGCAGTATCTATCGCGAAAGACGGTTTTACTTTCGCCATTACCGGTACAGATTTAGATGATGAATATCCGGGAGACGCTCTGGATAACGATTCAATCAAGTATGTTATTTCTTACGGTGTAGATTTCGAACTGTAAGATCTACATACCTCTTTTATAACGTTGAGAGTAAAAGCCCGGAGCATCTGTCTCCGGGTTTTTTATTTTAAATACAGCCATAAGGTAACTTCGCCTCCCGCGGTTATCCGAAGATGAAAAAAATGCCACTTTTCCTGTACTAACTTCAGCTTGTTAGAATTCTTATTGTCGCTATAATAAGGTTACTTTTTAGCCGGCGAAGACAATCATGGAAAAGATAAGTTTCTTTCGTAAATCACGCTTTTGCGTGAAAAAACCAGCAGGTGCTCTCGTTGCGATAGCAGTCATGCTGTCTGCTGCATTTTGCGATCCGGCTACCGTTACAAAAGCTGTATGCGACTTTCAGGATGAAGCGCAAACGGTAACTCAGGCAGCAGCCTTGCCCCGTGAGTGTTCAGCGCTGATGATGACTGAAGTCAGCTGGCTGGAATGGGCGTCCGGTAAGTCTACATCGTATCAGTTTCATTTCTTCGACCTGTTAGAACTGCTCTATGGCAATTCAGACAGAGATTTCCAACCCGCAGGTAAATAATGCTTATCAGCGGTAAACCTAAATCTCCCGGCTTTTTCGCCATGATTCTGAGCGTACTCGCCAGTGCATTTGGTGTGCAGAGCCAGCAAAATTACGAGCGGGATTTTAATCAGGGTAAGCTGGCCGGATACATTGTAACCGGTGTGATATTCGTTGCATTACTGGTGTTGGGGCTGGCGAGTCTGGTAAACGCCATCATTAACTGAGTATTACTTTAAACCTGTGTGCTTCAGCACCGGTTTTAACGGCCTCTTTCTGCGTTTGCGGGGTTTAGGGGGCGGTAAATCTGTCGCCGGAGCAAAATATGCCAGCAACTCAGCCGCAGGTTTGCGGTTTTCACCCTTCTGACTGATAGAGCGCTTTACCGACAATTCCGAAATTTCCGCGCCGGCATACAGCTTCCTGGTCAGCGGAAGATCATGATTGGATATCAATACCGGTATGCCCCGTTTCTTTGAGGCGCGAATTGCCAGCTCTGCCAGCTTGTGCTGTGAATCCAGGCCAAAACTTTTGGATGCATAACTGGTGAAAGCCGCTGTTTTGCTCAGGGGAGCATAAGGAGGATCACAATAAATTACATTGCCCCGTCTGGCACGACTGAACACCTTCTCAAACGGTAAGCAGGTGAACACTGCCTTTTGGGAGCGCTCGGCAAATACCATCATTTCTTCTTCAGGGAAGTAAGGCTTTTTGTAACGGCCGAAAGGAACGTTAAATTTGCCGGCAAGGCTGTAGCGGCAAAGGCCATTGTAGCCATGACGGTTCAGGTACAGAAACAGGATAGCGCGGTAATATTCATCTGCTGTGTGATTAAACTCTTCCCGCAGCGCGTAGTAAGTGGCTTCAACGTTATGTTTGTCTGAGAAAAAGCGGGACGCATCATGTACAACGGCATCCGGTTGGGCTTTCAGAAAGTTGTACAGATTAATGAGATCGGGGTTAATGTCGTTTAGCAAATAACGCTTGAAGTCAGTATTTAAAAATACAGAGCCAGCACCAACAAAAGGCTCAATCAACCGATTGCCCGAAGGAAGTTTGGCATTGATGTTTTCTACCAGGCTGTACTTACCGCCAGCCCACTTCAGGAAGGCCCGGTTCTTCTTCTGCATCATGCTTTTTGAATGTTACCCACGCGCACATCACGTTTTTAACGTGTTATAGGATGTTATTTGCTATTTGTCCCGGGCCAGCCGGATATTCAGTGACTATCAAAGCCATAATCGATTGTATCTGTCATCGGTGATCCCCACAACCTGCAATCGAATAACCGGTGCATTTAACGGCGAATTAAAGCGGGAACGATCAGATTTGCAGCAAAGTTGCAGGTGATAACGACAAATACGTTGAAGGTTAGCGGGCAGATGCTAAAAAGCGGTCGAGCACATTAGCAAAGGCCTGCCTTTCCCGCTGAGACAATGGCGGTGGGCCGGAGGTTTGCACGCCACTTGCCCGCATGGTGTCCATAAAATCACGGATATTCAGTCGTGAGCGGATATTCTCGCGGGTAAGTTCTTCACCCCTTGGTGTGACGACACAAGCCTGTTTACTGATGACTTCGTCTGCCAGGGGGATGTCTGAAGTAACGACCAGGTCGCCCGCTGATACCCGCTGTACGATTTCGTTATCGGCAATATCGAATCCTTTCTCCACCTGCAGGCGTGTAAGCCACGGGGAAGGCGGAACCCTGATCCCATGGTTTGCCACGAAGGTCACCATGGTTTTAGTGCGCGGCCCGGCTTTGAACAGGATTTCTTTAATGGCAACCGGGCAGGCATCGGCGTCTACCCAGATGCTCACAGCCATTATTGGCTTACCTTTTCAATTTCTTCCAGAACATTGCGGCCCCGCTTGATGAAGATTTTTTCACGGCCCTGAAAGGGCGGGATGGTGGCCACAGCATTATTAGCTTCCGAAAAAGCGTCGAATTTGTCATTGTATAAAATAACAAACCAGTCACCGCCGTAACGCTGAGTGCGGTAAATCCAGATGAAGCTTTCCATGTTGTTGTCTTTGATGAACTCTTTCATCAGGGTTTCATCTTTGAGACCGGCAAGCTGAACGATGTAATCGTCTGCCTGAATACTGTTAAACAGTTGTTCATTGTCATAGTTGCCACTGCCACTGAATACCGGTTCTGCTCTGGCCGGTGTCTCAGGTACAGACGGCGCCGGACTGGTACGGGATTCGGTGACCTCAGCCGCACGGGGGCTTACAGAAGGTGTGGCAGGAGGTGTCACTCTTGCGACCTCGCGGAGAGGCTGTGCCGTTTCAGTTGCAGGTACTTGCGTACGGGTAGCAATGCGGGCTGGTTCGTCAGCCGTGGGCGGTGATACCTGAGCCGGTTCTTCCGGAATATCACGGATTTGTCCTTTAGGACGGCTCTCCAGCACCATAGGTTTGCGACCCACTTTAGCCTCGGTGATCAGCGGCTTCTCCGGTTCAGAACGTCTTTGAGGTTCTGGCTGAACTGGCTGCACCTTGCGGCCAGATACAAATTCATCAAAACCTGCTGATGCCATAGGCTCACGGGGAATGCTTGTTCTGACTGGTGTCACTTCCTGCACTTGTGCCGGCGCTTCTTCAATCTCTTCACTGGTATCAGTAATAGATGCGATTAATTCGTCTGCGGATGCATTTTCAGCGGTTGTATCGGAGAAATCGCTTTCGGTACTGAATGATGAGGCTTCAGATCCAGTATCAGTCTCCGGTTCTGCCGGGGGATCCTGCGATACCGGTACTTCCACTTTCTCAGCCGTCACATCTTCGATAAAGCTGAGTAAGTCTTCCGGCTGGGCATTGTCTTCAGCAGTTGGTTGATACTGGTCTTTTTCATCGATAGCGGCAACAGCCCTGTCCCAGGAAACCACGGGTTTATCTTCCTGCACGGCTTTTTGTGCAGGATCTTTCAGTTCATCAAAGGCCGAGCCCGGTTCAACGGAGGATACTGGCGGGAACTGGTCATCAATAGGGCCAAACAGGGCCTTGATATCATCGCCATACTGCATGTAAATCAGGCCACCGAAAACGGCAACAAACATCACTGCGACGAGTGAAATGAAGAGAGGGGAAGCCAGTACACTGGTACTTCTTGTTTGCAGATGTTCCTCCTGGCCATTGCGTTTAGCCAGGTGCTCGTGAAAAGCCTTACGTCGGTTCTCAATCATAGTATCTAACTCTGAGCCAGGTTGTTGAGTCGCCACTGACTGACTGCTTATAAGCAGAGGCGTATCGGTGTTTTTCGCCGGTAGCCATTTCCGGGCTCTCTCCGCCCAGGTTGACTCACCGAACAGTAATACATTCAAATGTTGCTTATTGCCTGCAAAACGGCTTTGCAGTACCAGATCCCACAGCTCCTGAAGCAGTTCGTCCGGTACATGCTCCGCCTGGGTAATGGTTATGAGAATGGGACCAACATGCTCGTTAAGCCCTGCAAGCAACTCATTCAGCGGCCGTATATAGCTGCCAACCAGTGTACCCAGTAATTGTCTGCAAAGTTGACGACGATAATCTGACAGCTCCATAGTAGGATCGGCTGTCACGTAGGCGATTTCTGTCTCGTCGTGTTGCTGGAACACAAACGATTCCAGCGTCTTTTTTTGCTGAGCAGCGGAATCCCCGCTTACAAAAATTAGTTGTGAAGAATAGTTGACCAGATATTCCAGTCTTTCATGCAATTCAGATTGCACCTGATTACCCTCAGCTGATTACTGGTGTTACGCACTTACCATTGAATGTCTGGCGATACTGATGCGCAGGTTGCCGGTCAGCGAAGAAGTTGCGTTAAAATTTCGTCACTGACGTCTTTAGTCACAACCGCATGTCCGATACCTTGCGGAATAACAAAACGGATATTACCCGCTTCGACTTTTTTATCCCGGCGCATATGCTTCATATAGGCATCTTTGTTCATGCTGTCGGGACCCGCTACCGGAAGGTCGAACGCTGCCATCAGGGCAATAACCCGACGACTTTCTGACGCATCCATCCAATTCAGTGCTTCTGCAGCCTGACACGCAATTACTGTACCAGCTGCTACGGCTTCACCGTGTAACCAATTTCCATATCCCTGTTCTGCTTCGATAGCATGACCAAATGTGTGACCGAGGTTAAGTATGGCACGTAATCCGCCTTCCCGCTCATCCTTGGCTACCACGTCTGCTTTTATCTCACAGCAACGGTAGATGGCGTCTGCCAGTGTTTTAGTTTCCAGTGTTTTAAGCTTATCGGCATGATCTTCCAACCACTTGAAGAAATTTTTGTCATAAATTATGCCGTACTTAATAACTTCTGCCATGCCGGCCGCAAATTCTCTGGCCGGAAGGGTGGATTGGGTATCTGTATCGATGGCGACAAAAACCGGCTGGTAGAACGCGCCAATCATGTTTTTCCCAAGGGGATGATTAACCGCGGTTTTACCGCCAACGGATGAATCAACCTGAGAGAGCAGGGTGGTGGGAACCTGTATAAACGGAACGCCACGCTGGTAAGAGGCGGCAGCAAATCCGCATAAATCACCGATTACTCCACCGCCCAACGCAATGAGGGTGGTATCTCTGGCAGCATTCATCTCCAGCAGACGTGTCATGATAACACCGAATTGTTCCAGAGATTTATGTTGCTCACCATCGGGGATAATGATGGTTTCAATATGCACATCGCCACAGGCAGCTTTCGCTTTTTCGAGATAAAGCGGTGCCACTACATCATTAGTAATAATGACAGCCAGCGGGCCTTTGATATAAGGAGAGAGAACCGCAGGCTTTGAGAGTAAGCCCGCTTCTATGTGAATCGGGTAGCTACGATCTCCGAGTTCTACAGTTAACATCGACATCACGCAGCGCCCCTATTCCTGAATGTTACTTATAATCCGATTTTGCTGATGATTTGGTTAGCTACCGCACGGGCAGACTGATCATCAGTATCAACAATGTAATCCGCCACTTCTTCGTAAAGCGGGTTACGTTCCTCAGCAAGGTTACGCAGGATTTGCTCCGGTTCACCTTTTTGCAGCAGAGGACGACGCTTGTCACGTTGAGTACGGGCGACTTGCTTGTCGATAGTAGTTTGCAGGTATACAACGATACCCCGGGCAGATAAACGGTTACGCACAGCTTTATTGGTTACTGAACCGCCACCTGTCGCCAACACGATACCTTGCTTGTCCGTAAGATCGTTTATGACGTTTTCTTCGCGCTTGCGGAAACCTTCTTCACCTTCCAGGTCAAAAATCCATGTAATATCAGCACCGGTACGGCGCTCAATTTCCTGGTCGGAATCAAAAAAATCTAGGTGAAGTTCGTCTGCAAGGTGTCTGCCGATGGTGCTTTTGCCAGCACCCATGGGGCCAATTAAAAAGATATTACGTTTTTCAGCCATATTTGCTTATATCACAACTTTTATTCTGTTAGGGGTAGTGGTCTTGCCTTCGGGACTACCCATTCACTTGCGCCCGTTCACTTCAACAACAGGCACAACGCTTAAAACCTCGCTTTATTTTCGAGAGCGGGATTATCTCAGTTTCACGGGCAGCGATGCAAGTTTTGTTGTACTTTTAATCGATAGACTTTGAAATCAGCACGTTAGCGCTATAAATAACAACGACAGACCGGTTAACTGGTCTGCCGTTCAGGGTTATTTTTACGTTACGTTGTGAAAAGTCTTACAAAGATTCTGCTACGATCTTCGGTGTGACGAAAATGAGCAGCTCCCGTTTCTGATACACAGAGGCGTTTCTTTTAAATAAATTTCCAACTACAGGTAAATCGCCGAATAACGGCACTTTGGATACATCTGAGGTACTGGTTTGCTGGAAAATACCACCCAGAACCACAGTTTCGCCGTTGTCTACCAGCACTTGTGTCTGGATCTCCTGCGTATCAATGGCAACCGCAGGGCCGGTAGATGTATCAACCGTTTCACCACGGGTATCCTGAGTAACTACCAAATCAAGAATGATCCGGTTATCAGGGGTAATGTGTGGTGTCACTTTCAGGCTCAGTACCGCTTTCTTAAACTCTACTGACGTAGCGCCGCTGGACGTCGCCTGTACATAAGGAATTTCTGTACCCTGCTCAATATAAGCTTCATGCTGGTTGGCGACTGTAATACGGGGACTGGCAATGATTTCTCCTTTATTCTCCGACTCCAGTGCTGACAACTCCAAATCCAGGATGTTACCGTCTATTAAATCGGCAATCTGAAAACCAATGCGGGCGACACCTGTGGTGGTTACCGGCAGGTTCACATTCAGCCTGTCAGAAATGTCCGGTACGCTGCCAGATGAGGCAGAATCAGCACCTTCCAGTGAACCTGAAATCGCACCGTTGCTTTGGGTATCTGTGATACCCCAGCGTACGCCGAGTTCTTCATCAACATTGTCACGTACTGTGACCATACGGGATTCTATAAGTACCTGCTTGACCGGAATATCCAGCGCATTAATAACAGCGCGGGCTTCATCGATAGACTCCTGAGTATCTTTCAGCAACAGCGTGTTGGTACGTTCATCAACTGTAACTGAACCACGGTCGGATAAAATGCCGCCATCCTGCGATTTCAAAATTTGCGCAATGGCATCCGCCTTTGCGTAATTCACCGTGATATTCGATGTAGTCAGCGGTGCCAGATCTGACACCTGCTTTTTCGATTGTAACTGGGCAGTTTCCCGCGCGGTCAGCTCTTCTGCAGGAGCAACCAGCAGAATATTGCCTTCCATACGCTTATCCAGCCCTTTGATTTTAAGAATCATCGCCAGTGCCTGATCCCAGGGCACCCCTTCAAGGCGAATAGTTACGTTGCCGGTAACCGTGTCTGTGGTCACCAGGTTGAAGCCATTGGTTTGAGCAATGATCTGCAGCACCTGACGAACCGGTACGTCCTGGAAGTCCAGTGAAATAGGCTTGCCTGAGTATTCCGGATCTTTATCAAGTTCAGCCAGTTCTTCTTTACTCATTGGCTGTATTTCAATACGCAGCGTATTGCCCTGCTTGCGGTGGCGGGCCAGCACAGTGCCTTTGTAATTAATAACAAGGCTGGCACTTTCTTCGTCCTGGAAAGTCTCAATAGACTGCACCTCTGTGCCGAACTGAACCACATCGAGTTCAACCAGCTGGTCATCTCCGAGTTCAGTTTTTGGCAGAGTGATGGTGAGTTTTCCCTGTGCCTCAATGAGTTGCGGTGAAAAGTTGTCGTTATCAAATTCGATAACGGTGACAGCCATATTGTCGGCTTCACGGGAAAAATCGATATTGGTCAGGGTTGAGTTGAAGATCTTATCGACTTCAGCGTAAGGATCCAGCAGTACGGTTTCCTGTTCCTGGGCAATAGCCGGCGCAGCCAGGACATTAAAAATCACCAGCGCAGCCACAGAGCCACCCACCCAAAGCCATCTGCGGCTCCGGTTGTGCAGCTTTTTATTGAAAAGGTATCGCTCAGACATTGTTATTATCTCCTGCCGCTGCATTCATCGACAGCGTGGTTTGTTCCCGTTGCCAGCATCCCGCTCCGTCGGGTAGCAATTGTTCAATAATAATGGATTCGGTGCCAATTGACTTAATTTTTCCGTAAAACAAACCGACATGACTTCCTTCACGGGCTTTTAACAGGCTGCCCTCGTTGGTCTTGAACAATACCCAGCGTACACCCTGCGTGCTAAATGTGCCAGATAACGTCAGAGAATCAAGACCATACTTCTCAAGTTCTTCTTTTCTGCGGTCAAAATCAGGCTGTAAACAATTGTTGTTTGTGGCGACGACCACCGGAGAGGTGCGATCCACCGGACGGGCGAAAGGGCTTCTGAAAGAAGAGGCTTCATATTCAAAAGCCGGTTGGGATTTGAACTCAGGGTACGGGTCAACCTGTACCTGCGTTGTAGCTTTCACCTGCTGGATGTACGACACCAGGTCGTCGACCCGTGCGCCACAGGCGGAAAGTACAGAAACCAGTGCTGCTAGCAGAACAAAACGTGACGATTTTAACATCATGGCTGTTTTGCTCCCTGTTGAGAATTCATGGAAGTACGGTAGGTTTTCGCTTGCATCTGCAGATTCAGACGGTCCGCTTCGTGCACAATCTCAAAATCGTGCAGAGTAACGATCCTTGGTAAATCAGCTATTTCAGACACAAATTCACCAAAGTTGTGATAGCCGCCTGATACCTCAATTTCGATAGGTAATTCAGTATAGAATTCTTTCGGCACTTCCTGCTGCCAGTTCAGTAACTTAAAAGTCAGACCAGACGTGGTACCTACGTAGGTAATGTCGTCCAGAAGTCCCGGCGTTTCGTTACTGGTGGGCAGTGAACGTAGCATGGTAGAGAAATCGGCCTCAATTTGCTTTAACTGTTCCATGTAAGCATTGAGGTTCACCGCTATACGGTATTTGGCCTGGAACTGCATTTTCAGTTCCTGTTCTTCAATTTCTGCCTGTTCAAGCACCGGGAGCTTAGGTTTTACAATGAACCAGTAGCTCAATGCACCGACCACGATAATCACGAACAGCATTACCACCAGTTTGACTTCCTTCGACCAGATGGCAACCTGTTCAAAATCCAGTTCGTTGAGTTCTTTCAGCTTACTAAAATCAAAACTCATTTTTTATTACCTCCCGCAGAAGGTTGTTCAATGCGTGGTGCAACTTCCGGGCTGATATTAAATTTAAGTGTGAAGTCGCTTACTGCGTCACTGGCCGATGTGTCTGCTTTAATCGATGACAATTCACCGCCCGAAAATACCGGAGAGTTATCAAGCCGGCGCATAAAATCTGACAGGCGGTTGTTGGAGTCACTCAGCCCCTGTATTTCAATACTGTTACCCAATCTTCTCATAGAAGTAAAAGACACACCGGCTGGCAGGATCCTGGCCAGCTCATCAAACACCGAGGGAGCAACGTTCCGGCTGACCTGAAGCTGTTCAATCAGTGCCATGCGCTGTTCAATCGCTTTCTTCGCTTCTTTAATTTTCTGGATTTCCGCGATTTGCTTATTCAGAACAGCAATTTCTTGTTTGAGGTAATTATTGCGGGAATTCTGATTACGGATTTGTGCATCGATGACCTGACCCACTGCCCAGAAAATTGCACCGACAAAAATGGCGATGCCGAGAATAAGGATCAGATACTGTTGTTTTTGTTGCTGGCGTTGCTTTTCCCGCCACGGAAGCAGGTTTACATGTGCCATTCGCTAAAGCTCCGGCTGGCCAGACCCGCGGCAAGGGCAAGCTGGGGGGCCAGCGCCGCCAGTTTTTCCTGATCGAGTTTGGGATTAACGGTCATACCTTCAAAAGGATTAAATACTTCTATTTCCATACCCAGGTCCTGTCTCAACGACTCGACAAGTTCCGGTATGGTGGCACCGCCGCCGGCGAAGACAATTTTCTCCGGGCGATCGCCGTGCAGTGTAGACACGTACATTTGTATGGCCCGCTGGATCTGTTGCTGCAGGTTGGCAGCAAAAATGGGCAGGGTGTCCTGTTGCCAGTTACCCGGCAGCGTGCCCAGCAGAATTTGTTTTTCTACCTCGTCGGGCTCCATCATATTGATGGCCGCAAGATCCTGAATCAGCATGTTCATGCCAAAAGCATGCTCTTTGGTGTAAATCACTTCACCGTTTTGCCATACACAGATTTGCAGCAGTGAAGCACCCAGGTTGATACAGCAAATTTTCTCGTCCTCGTTTTCCAGAGGATGGAAGTAAAACAGGGCATTACCCAGCGCATAACCTTCCATATCAACCACTTTAGGTTCGAAGGGAACTTCTCTTACCAGGGTGATACGGCTGTCGACCAGGTCTTTGTGGGCAGCAGAAAGGAGCACATTGTCTTTGCCGGGGTAGGTTTTACTGGGACCGAGTACTTCGAAGTCCAGATACACTTCCTCGAGAGGATAGGGGATCAGGCTGTCTGCTTCGATTTCAATCTGACCTTCCAGCTCGAAATCAGACTGTTCCGGGTCCATGTGTACCACTTTACTGATCACAGACGAGCCCGCTACGGCAATATTGACCGCTTTAACCTTGGTTTTCAGTACTTTCTTAATTTTCTTCAGCGTAATACTGATGGCGTCGAAATCTTTGATTTCACGTTCGGAAAACGCCCGTTTCGAGATAGGCTCGCATGCGAACGCCTGCAGCACAAAGCCTTTGGCATTGCGTTCAATCAACACTGCTTTTATTTGACGAGTGCCTATGTCAAGGCCCACAATAGGTGGCAGCTTTTTCTTAAACAGCGATTTCATTTGCTGGCGTCCGGAATTTCAGAATTAATACTCTAAGGTAGAATGTAACGCAAAATATTTAAACTGTATGGTTATGATACAGGTACATAGGTATAAATTTCTGACACTAACCGGCGTAACACTCTTGGTAATGAAAACTTCGTGAAGTACATAAAATCCCTTTTTCTGATTGCAATTATTGGCGGCACGCTAGGCGTAGCGGCACTTGCCGGTATTTATTTTTATATCAAACCAGACCTGCCGAGTGTTACTGTCCTGAAGGATGTACGCTTACAAACACCCATGAGAATTTATACCTATGATGGAAAATTAATTTCTCAATATGGAGTTAAACGGCGGATCCCGGTAAAACTTGAGGACGTACCTGAAAAATTGATTCAGGCGGTAATTGCTACCGAAGACAGCCGTTTTTATGAACACTATGGTATCGATCCTATCGGTGTGGCACGGGCGGCTTTCAATTTAATTATCACCGGTGAAAAGCAGCAGGGCGCCAGTACGCTCACCATGCAGCTCGCCCGCGGATTCTTCCTGACCCGGGACAAAACCTTCATCCGTAAGATCAAAGAAATTTTCATTGCTATTCACATGGAGCAGGTGCTGAGTAAGCAGGAAATCCTCGAGCTATACCTGAACAAGGTTGAACTTGGTCACCGTGCATTTGGCTTCGGTGCCGCTGCCCAGGTGTATTACGGGAAGAATTTAAAAGAACTGAACCTTGCCCAACTCGCTACGATTGCCGGTTTACCACAGGCGCCATCGGTGCTGAATCCTGTAAGCCGGCCGGAACGTTCGGTTGAGCGCCGGCGTATTGTGTTATTACGTATGCTGGATGAGGGCTTTATCACGAAGGCTGAGTTTAATGAAGCCGCCGGTGCGCCGGTAACGGCACGTAAACACGGCGCTGAAATAGATCTCGACGCCCCGTACCTTGCTGATTTGATCTATAACGAGATGGTTGAAATCTACGGGAAGGAAGAGGCTGAAACCGGGGGATATCAGGTATACGCCACTGCGCCGTCTGATATTCAGCAAGCAGCACAGGACGCAGTAGTACGTAACTTGCACGACTATGATGAACGTCATGGTTACAGAGGCCCGGTGACCTGGTTGTGGAACAAGCCTGCGAAAGATGAAGATGATGAGCCGGAAGAAAATTCTCTGGCCCTGACCGATCAAAACAAACAATGGACGCCGGATGAAGTGCGGGCTGCGCTGGATGCGGTGCCGCATTTCCACCCGCTGGTGCCAGCGGTGGTCACGCAGGTCTTTGATCCTGCCACGCCGGAAGAAGAGCCGTCGATAACAGTGACCGACCTGAATGGCGTGGAGCGTGTGATTAACTGGGAAGGTCTCGACTGGGCCCGCCCTTACATTACCGATTCCCGCCAGGGGGATGAACCTGAAACCGCATCGGATATTGTTTCTCCCGGTGCTGTGATTTATATCCGCATGCAGGACGAGCAGTGGCGGCTGGCACAAATTCCGGCGGTCAGCGGTGCTCTCATTGCACTGAATCCTCATAACGGTGCGGCTGAGGCTGTGGTTGGCGGCTACAGCTTCTATCAGAGCCAGTTTAACCGTGCTACCCAGGCCAAGCGTCAGGTAGGTTCAAATATTAAACCCTTTATCTATTCCGCTGCGCTGGAAAATGGTTATACCCTGGCATCCGTCATTAATGATGCGCCGATCAATCAGTGGGATGCTACCACCGGTGTGGCCTGGCGTCCGCAGAACTCACCTCCGGAATACGACGGACCAATCCGTATGCGGGTGGCACTAGGTAAATCGAAGAACGTGGTCTCAGTGCGTTTGCTGCGGGGTGTGGGATTACAAAAAGCCAGAGAGCATCTGGCAAAATTCGGCTTCGATAAAGACGAAGTGCCTAACGATGAAACAGTGTCACTGGGTTCCGGCGCGCACACGCCGCTGGAAGTCGTAAGGGCCATGTCTGTTATCGCCAACGGCGGTTACCTGATTACACCATACTTTATAGACCGTGTGCTCAACGAGCAGGGAGAGCAATTGTGGCAAGCCTCTCCGGCGTGGGCGTGCAACCCGTGCTCTGAAAGCGGTGAGCAAATAGCGGGCGCGACTGCTCAGGACTACAGTGAAGACAATGTAGAGGCTATGCTGGAAGCCCAACTGAACGCTGAGGGCGGCCTGGGCAAAGGCTTGCCGGTTACAACTGATGATTCAACAGAAAAGCGCTCAGCGCCAAGAGTGATCAGTGCACAAAATGCCTTCCTGGTAGCTGATATGATGCGAACCGGTGTACGTGCCAATGGTAGCTGGAGCAAGAAAACCTACTGGATGGGCACCGGCTGGCGGGCGAGAAATATTCTCCAGCGGGATGACCTGTCGGGCAAAACGGGTACAACCAATGATGCGCGGGATACGTGGTTCAGCGGATTTCATCGGGATATTATCGCAACAGCCTGGGTTGGATTTGACGATATGAACCGTAATCTTGGCCGCTCCACCCGTAATCAGAATCTGATTAACCGTAATCCTGAGAAGTTTAACTGGCTGGGTAATGCCATGATTGGTGGTGAAGATGGCGCGAAAGCGGCACAACCTGCCTGGATCCGGTTTATGCAGAAAATACTCGATGGGGTGCCGGAAGAACCGATGGCCATTCCTGAAGGAGTGGTACGAGTTCGTATTGACAGGGGCACAGGAAAGTTGACCAGACGAACAGACCATACGACACTATTTGAATACTTTGCGCAAGGCACCGAACCGAAGGTGTTCGTGCTTGACGATGAAATCGTCGATCCTGCACAAGGTGACGAAAACGCAGCGCCCGAGCCAGAGGAAATCTTTTAGGCGAGAAGGTTTTGGCCGGGCTACATTCCCAACAATAAATCGGATAAACAATGTCAGACGAGTCAAACCGATATTTATATATACCCCACGCTGGACCCTCACTGTTAGAAACGCCCTTGTTGAACAAGGGCAGTGCTTTTACGGCCCGTGAACGGGCCTCATTCAACCTGACCGGATTACTTCCGCCAAGGTATGAGTCAATTGAAGAACAGGTTGAACGTGCGTTCATGCAATACAGTTCTTTTGATGATGCTCTGAATAAGCACATCTATCTGCGGGCCATTCAGGATAATAACGAAACCCTGTTCTATCGCCTTATCCAGTCACATATTGAAGAAATGATGCCCATCATCTACACCCCTACAGTAGGTGATGCCTGTGAGCAGTTTTCTGACATCTATCGCAGTTCCCGCGGACTTTTTGTTTCCTGGGAAGAGCGTCATCAACTGGATGACATCGTCAGGAACGCAACAAAACGTAAAGTAAAAGTGATTGTTGTGACCGACGGTGAGCGGATCCTGGGTCTGGGTGACCAGGGGATCGGCGGCATGGGTATTCCAATCGGTAAACTGTCGCTGTATACCGCTTGTGGTGGTATCAGCCCGGCATACACGTTACCTGTTATGCTGGATGTGGGTACCAACAACGAAAAACTGTTGAATGACCCAATGTACATGGGCGCGCGCCATCCGCGTATCGGTCAGGAAGAATATGACGAATTTGTCGACATGTTCATTAAAGCGGTTAAACGCCGCTGGCCGGAAGTAATGATTCAGTTCGAAGATTTTGCTCAGCCTAATGCGATGCCTTTGTTGCAGCGTTACCGCAACGAAATCTGCTGTTTCAATGATGACATTCAGGGCACCGCAGCGGTGACTCTGGGTACCATTCTGGCAGCCTGCCGGACCACTCAGCGCAAATTGTCTGAGATGAAAGTGGTCTTTGTCGGTGCCGGCTCAGCAGGTTGCGGTATTGCAGAGATGCTGATCCAGCAAATGGTGTCAGAAGGACTGAGTGATGCGCAGGCGCGCAAGCAGGTCTTTATGATTGACCGTTTTGGCTTGCTGACTGAAGGTATGGAAGGCTTACGAGACTTCCAGGCGAAACTGCAGCACAGTCAGGAAGACATTGCAGACTGGACGTTCTCCGGTAAATTCCCGTCGTTGCTGGATGTGATGCATTGCGCTCAGCCTGATGTGCTGATAGGCGTATCCGGTCAGCCGGGTCTGTTCACTGAGCAGGTTATCCGCGCAATGAAGAGTCATTGCGAACTGCCTATTATCTTCCCGTTGAGTAATCCGTCACGTCAGGTTGAAGCCCGGCCTGAGCAGGTTATTGAGTGGACAGACGGTGAAGTTGTCATTGCTACCGGCAGCCCGTTCAAGCCTGTTGAGTACAACGGTAAGGTGTATCCTGTTGCCCAGTGTAACAACAGTTATATCTTCCCGGGGATTGGCCTGGGTGTTATTGCGGGTAAGGCAAAACTCATCAGTGATGAAATGTTGATGGCAGCCAGTAATGCGCTGGCCTCGGCCTCACCCATGGCAAATACCGGTGAAGGCTGCTTATTGCCGCCACTTACTGAAATTGCAACTCTGAGCAAAGACATCGCCTTTGCCGTGGCGAAAGTGGCTATGGAGCAGGATCTGGCGCTGGAAATGACAGACGAGGCCCTGAAAGCGAGTATCGAGAAAAACTTCTGGCAGGCTGAATACCGCCCGTATAAGCGGGTAAGTATTTAAGTACAGTAAAGCCGGAGCCGCTAATACCGGTATAAAGCATACCGGTATTATTCAGCGCCGGCCGCATTGACTGCGAATAAAAAAAGACCGTGCAACGCAAGTTGTACGGTCTTTTCGTTTATGCAGACTCAATCCTTTTGAGATGAGTTCCTTCGGTTATCCTTCCGCTTAAATCCCTTCAGGGAAGAGCGATTCTTTGGTTACTACCTGAATGCTTTCGATGATACTGCGGACATCCGGATCTAATTTTTCATTTTTAAGGGCGAGCATCCGGTTACGTTCAAATAGCTCTGTATGTTGTTCAATGCGTTTACCCATTTTACTCCAGGCCTGAGCCCTTGCCTGATAAGGCCAGGCTTCCAACTCGATGCGTTGTGAATCCAGTTGTGTTAGCAACATGGATGCAACAGAAGCAATAGTCATACCTCCGAATATGCTTGAATCTGTTTTGTCAGGATCTATGGACACGAAAGTAGTCATCATCGGTCCATAGGTTTTTAACCAGTCGTAATATTTGTTGAAAGCCTGCTCATCATACTCATCAACAGCAAAGTTGTACGACTCACGTTCAGATACGGTCACCCGTGTAGGTGTAGGGTCTACATAAACGGCAGTGGTGGTTGTAGCCGTGGTGACGATAGGGCCTGCATCCGTCGCTTCAGGCATCGGGTCATCTGCGCCGCCTACCGTTAACAATCCGCCTTTACCTAAGCCGCCTTTTACTTCCTGAGCCTTATATGTGCGCAGGGCCATTACCATTTGGTTATATGAATCGGCAAATGCAGTTACCAGCATTTTACCTTCCGGTGTTTTCGAGAAACCCCCGGCGCCACCGGCTGCCGCCCCGGCAAACATGCCCCCAAACAGGCTGAAGTCGTGATTCGCTGCGCTGCCTGTGGATGATGAAACCTGAACACCGGAGCTATTATCAATGAGCAGTAACGAGGTTGCCGCTTCGTTTTTACTGAAGCCGCCGCCCACGATAGAGCCCAGCGCGCCAAATAATGCACCGCCTATGGCTTTACCGCCCTGTGTTTTTTCTGCAAACAACACGGAAGGGCTGAGAGTATAGTCTGCGGCAACCATCTGACCGCCACCAATGTTTGAGCCTGAACGCAACTGACCGGATTGCATCAACTGCCGCTCAGTATTCATGGCATTCATTGCGCGGCCCCGCTCAACAATAACAAAACAGTTGGATTGCTGAATCATCAGGCGGATCACCGGAATCGTGCTGCCTAATTTGGGATAGGTCCTGCGGTATTCGGACCACCAGGGTAAAGAGGTGTCTTCAAATACACTGAGTGTACCGAGGGTTTCGTCGCAGTTTTCCAACTGGGTATTGTTATTAGCTGCAGATGCCCCGCCGGCTCCACCACTTACAGCGCCAGAATCACTGCCGCCCATTTTAGGACTGGTAGACATACAGGCGGTCGCAAAAAACAAAGCGCTGATAACGGTTATAACGGGTTTGGCGAGGGATTGTACCTGGGATGCACAACCTGAGCCTGGATTATTCCTTTTCACAATCAATTCCTCTGATAGGTGTAATAAGTAAACCGGATCAGGCTGGATTTATGACGATAATAGAAACAACACCCGATTCCGGTGTTGAACAAAAGATGGCGGAGTTGACTGCGCGAACTTATCCATAAGCTTCGGGGATGGTCGCACTTCCCTTTTGACGACTCAACAAATTCAAAATAGCACTGCAGGCCAGATGGGACAAGATAATTGATCAAAAAATGATCGCCGTATGGGATAAGCAACAATACCTGACAGGATGAACAGGAATTTATGTTACGGCACATGCTCCTAACTCATTGATCTGTAGTTGTGCGTGAATGGCTTAACCCCCACGTTGAAGAAAAACTGTACGCTCTGCGGGTAAAAAGTAAACGAACGCATACGTAAACTAAAAAACCGCCTGCACGGGCCTTAAAGTGTCGGTACATCGCTACGTTTTCACTTCACAAATGACTACGTTACTCACTCCATTGTTGGTTAAGCTTTTGTTTTATATGGTTTTGTATTCTTTGGCACATTGCTTGATATGACCATGGCACAGAAACAAATTCTGGTTAACGCCTATATAGAATTTTAGTGATATTTAAACAGCAATGCAGAAAAAACGGAGAATAATAATGAAAACGGGAGCTGGTGCAGTAATGAAGCGCTATGCAAAGAAAATTAGTCGTGTTCTGAAGCAGGCAGGTCCTGCGGCTCTCATTATTTCTTCTGTTTCGGTACTGACTGCCTGTGGTGGTGGCAGTGGTAGTGAAGTGACTCAGGCCGAAGATACAGAAACGTTTTTCTCTAATTTCACATTCAATATCTCAGATGCGCCGGTGGATAACGCCAGTGAAGTGGTCGTATTTTTCAGCACCGTTGAGTTACGCGGGAATGGTGATGCCATCACTATCGATGTCACAGACAGTAACGGCGATCCCCGCGAGATAGATTTGCTTACCCTTCAGGGAAATGCATTTGCATCGTTGATAGAAGATTTTGAATTGCCCGCCGGTGAATACACGCAAATTCGCATTCCGGTGTCTGAAGCGTCTTACGTGGTCATGGGTGATGGCACCTGGCCTTTGTCCGTACCTTCCGGTGAAGTGAAGTTAGACGGTTTTACTGCGCTGGCCGGAGAGGAGCAGACATTTACCGTCGAATTTGATTTACGTAAAAGCCTGGTGGATCCGCAAGGTCAGGATGAGGTGTTCCTGAAACCCCGGGGAATACGCCTGGTCGATAACAGCGAAGCCGGCGGCATTGAAGGCCGTGTCGGGGAGTCTTTGCTGACTCAGGCAGCTTGTTCTGTGAAGTCTGACTTTACCTACGGTAATGCTGTTTACGTATTTGAAGGCACGGGTCTGGATGTGGCCTCCTTAGGGGATGATGCAGACACCAGTGCCACGGATACTGAGTTTCGTCCGGTCGCTATTGCAACGGTTAATACCGAGACCAGTTTCGATCAATCATCTTACGGACTGGGCTATCTGGAAGCCGGCGATTACACGCTGGCACTGACCTGTCTGGGTCATCTGGACGAGCCTGAAACCGACGATGATAACGAATTTTCTTTTTTAACTGTCAAAGAAGTCACGGTTGCTGCTAACGAAGTAACAATAGCCAACTTTGACAATTGAGCCTGTTTGCGGGCAATGGACTGTCCGCTCTTTTATTCTTGTCTGGTGTGAAAGCATCTCAGAGTTATCTGAGATTTCACACCAGAGGTTTACATTTGAGCCGGCCAGCCAGCCGACTCCGGACAATCATTGCGTGGTGGCTGCTTAGTTGATACTTTAACGGTATCAACGCGTTTACCTTCATCTTACATGACTCTCCCTGAGATAGACTTTGCCCAGGCAGTGGGGCTGCTTAGCTTTGTGCTTGGCATACTGTGCTTTTACCAAAAAGACGACCGGCATCTGAAATTGATGATGGTAGTGATGAACCTTAATCATGCCTTCCACTTTTTCCTTCTGAATGCCATTACGGCAGCCGTAAGCGCACTGCTGGCCGTTTTGCGAACCGGATTATCGCTGAAAACCAGTTCGCCGGTGGTGGCTTTCTGGTTCATTGCTTTTACGATGGGGTGGGGGATCTGGCTGGCAGACAGCTGGAAAGACTTGTTCCCCATTCTCGGCAGTTGCGTAGGCACTTATGCGGTTTTTTGTCTCACCGGCATTTCTATGCGCATTGGCTTCATAATTGGTGCATTGTGCTGGCTGACTAATAATATACTGGTGGGGTCTATAGGCACCACGCTGCTGGAACTTACCCTGATTGCGGTGAATTTAAATACCATCCGCCGGCTCTGGCTGCATAAAAAACTTAATGAAGATGTCCATGAGGCAGGAACCTGATGTTTATTCCTAAAAATATGCGCATGCCTGCGGGCGGACAAACCTGGTCGTTCATTAAAGCGCACAGCTTCGGTGTGATGATTACACCTGATCTCACCGCCACACATTTACCTTTTGTGGTTCGTGAACAGGAAGGGCAACTGCTGGGTCATATGGCGAAAGCAAATCCTCAGTGGCGGGATGCAGATGGTCAGCGGGTGCTGGTAATTTTTTCCGGCCCTCACAGCTATATTTCTCCCCGCTGGTATGCCAGTAAGCCAAACGTCCCCACATGGAACTATGCTGCTGTACACGCTTACGGGACGCTGGAACTTGTTGAAGATGAGGCAAACCTTGCCGCTATGATGGCACTGGTTGAAACCTACGATCCGGGACTCACCGGGGATAAAAGTATTATGTCTGACGACTATGTAAATAAGTTATCCGGTGCAACCACCGGATTTCGTATTCAGGTGGACACGCTGGAAGGCAAAGAGAAACTGAATCAGCACAAGTCACAGGCTGATCAGCAAGGCGTTTACCGGGCTTTGCAGCAATCACAAGATACAGACGCACAGGCGCTGGCGAACTACATGAAATCACGGCAATTGGGGACCGGGGAATAATTTCCGGCCCCTGACTTTAATCTGTTATTATCCATTTCCATCTCTGGCGTAACAAAATTCCCCCATAATCCATCATGGTAAAAATCCTGTTTGCTTTTATTGGCCTTGCTGCGTCCGTGGCAGGCATTATTACGCTCACTGCTGTGCACGATCTTTACAGTAAAAAGCGCGTTAATCTTGATCCTCATCTGCGGGAGATTTCCGGTATCGAGTTCGACAAGAAAGACCGGTTATGGGCGATTAATGATGGTGGCGATGACCCGGTGCTCTATCAACTGGATGACGACGGCAGTATTGTTCGCAAAATACATGTGACCAACGCCAAAAATATCGATTGGGAAGATATGACGCAGGATGCCTTCGGGCATTTTTTCTTAGGGGATTTCGGCAATAACGATCAGTCCAGAAAATGGCTGACGGTATACAAAATAGAAAATCCAATCGATATTAAAACCGATACGACGGAAGCTGAAATCATCAAATTTACTTATCCGGAAATGGACGGTTCTCCAATCCCGCCGGAACACCGTAATTTTGATTTGGAAGCATTCGTGGAATTTGACCACAATCTGTATCTGTTTACCAAAAACCGTACTATTCCTTTCGACGGTCTGACCAACCTGTACCGCATCGGCGATTATGCCGCGAACTTCGAAGCTGAATTGCTGGGCTCATTCCAAACCTGTACCACGCTTGAAAAACTCTGTTGGATCACGTCGGCGGCCTTAAACCCTGAAAGGGATATGCTGGTTCTGCTGGACTCCACCAGCTTATGGTTGTTCGAGAACTTTGAAGGAGATAATTTCTTTTCCGGCGATGTCTCACGGATTGATTTAGGTATCGTGACCCAAAAGGAAGCGGTGGCGTTTTATAACAGCAATACCATTGTACTGACCGATGAGGAGTTCAATGGTATTGGTGGGAATGCCTATGTCATCAAGCTGGATGAAGCTGAGATTAAGCGCATCCGCTGATGCCGCTGTTCCTGAAGCCGGACAGCGGCAGATTACATATCTGTCAGGGGGCAGTGTTTATCTGGCGAACTGTCTGAACACGTAGGGTAGCGACGCTCCCAGCGTTTCTCCGTGAGAGAGGCCCTGAAGCGTAGTCATTTCAGCATCAACACCGGCTGCTTTTAAACGTTCAACCATTCTGGCGGTTTCACCGGCAGGAACCGATTCTCTGGCTTTGTACACGGCAGCCAGTGTTGCGGCATCCCGATCTCCCCGCGGGCGGCGTTTTGCCTCACCGCCAAAACCCGTGAGTACTAACAGGCTTTTGTCTTTAATGTCAGCGGGGCTTTCTGTTAGCAGGTCATGCTCCTCAGATAAAATATAACCTTCTCCCCACCACAGTGACGGATCGACAGGGGCATAGAACGCGAAGCTGTCTGGCCGGGTAAACAGGGCGTGTAAAACGAAGATACCGCCATAGGAATGACCCCATAATCCCGTCTTCTCAGGGTTAACCGGGGTATTGTCTGAAATGGCAGGAATGACCTTACCGGTGATAAAAGACAAGTATCCGTCTGCGCCACCATACTCTCTGCCGGGGCGTTGTTCTTTAGCACTAAATGCAGATTCATTGACGGCCGGAGTGTAGTCATAGGCGCGGGCATCGCCGTCTATGCGCAGATCGTTGTCATGAGCGAGGAATGCCAGTACCGGCGGGGCTGCGCTTTGCGACAGCTCACTTAGTAAGTCTGCAGACACTTCCATAAGTGCAGCATTACCATCGAGCATGATGAGTAAAGGATAGCCCTCCTCCGGCGCCGGTGCTTCCGGTATCGCCAGGTTCACCCGGTACGCCTTCTGCGTATCGTGTTTTGCGTCGTGTCTGGTGAATTGTAAACGGGTGAAGCGGTAGCCCGGGGCGCCGGTATCAGCCACGGTTTTACCGGTTGTTATGGTGAGATCCGGTTGAGCGTTTGCTGGTGAAACGTGACTAAGAGACAAACTGAAAAGTGAAAAAATCAAAACTCTGATAAACATATTGATAGCCTGAATAACGGAAAACGTGAATGCGACTGCAAATTGATGCCTGAAAACGAATCAGGTAAATGCAACGACCTACTTTACCATTAATGCGAATGATTATCTTTTGCTATTTGGTGTGTTCAGAGGAAGAGGGCAGTGTCATGAAAAACAACCTGCCGGATGGCAGGTTGTGATATACGGTAAGTTACAGCCCGAGGGTGAAAATCTTCGAGTTACGTTGGAAGTTATACAGTTCCTTTTTCGCCTGTGGCAACTCGCTGAGATCTGAAGGACGGAAACCGTGCTCCAGAAACCAGTGTGCTGTCAGCGTAGTCAGAACAAACAAGGTGTGAATGCCTGAATCCAGTGCACGACGTTTCACCTCTTCCAGAATGCGCTCTGCCCGGTTTTTGCCACGGTAGTCCGGGTGTGTTGCCACACAAGCCAGCTCCGCTTTGCCTTCTTCCGGATAAAGATACAGCGCCGCACAGGCGATGATCATGCCGTCACGCACAATGATAATGAACTGATTGATTTCATTCTCAAGGCGTTCACGGGAACGTTTCACCAGCGCGCCACTTTCTTCCAGCGGTTTGATGAGGTTAATGATGCCGCCCACATCTTCAATGGTGGCACCACGTAACTGCTCGTAATGGTGCTCCATCACCAGCGAACCGGCACCGTCACGGGTGAACAATTCCTGCAACAATGCACCGTCAGTCTCATAGCTGATACAGTGAGCACGGGGGATGCCGGCTGCCACACTGGTGGTCAGTGCACTTAACACCGTTTGCTCAGTCTGAATTTGCTCTTCAAAAATGAGCTCTTCCAGTTGCGGACGTTCAATGGTGCGCAGTAATTTGCCGTCGTTATGACGAATACCGTCGTCTTTGGAGAAAACGATAATTTTATCGGCCTTCAGCGCAATTGCAGCCTGCGTCGCCACGTCTTCGTGAGACAGATTGAATACTTCACCGGTGGTGGAATACCCCATGGGAGAAAGCAGAACAATCGAGCCGTCATTCAGATGATCGTTAATACCTGTGGTATCAATCCGGCGCACAAGGCCGGTATTTTCGTAATCAACACCACCACGTACACCCATAGGTTTAGCGACGACAAGATTACCGGTACACACGCGAATTTGCGCGCCGTGCATAGGCGAGTTGGGCAGTCCCATGGTCAGCAATGCTTCTACGTGACTACGCACTGAACCGGCGGCATCTTTGACACATTCCAGGGTTTGCTTGTCGGTAATGCGGACACCGTCAAGAAAACGCCCCTCGATGCCCCGCATGTTAACCCGCTCGTCTATTTGCGGACGGGCACCATGCACCAGCACCAGACGTACACCTAGACTGGCGAGCAGGGCGATATCGTGAATAATGTTGGCAAAGTTACTCTGTTCGATGGCCTCACCACCGAACATCAGCACAAAGGTTTTTCCTCTGTGCGCGTTGATGTACGGCAGCGAGCTGCGAAAGAGTTTTATGCCATCATGATGAGCTAACACCATTTTTCGTGTTACCCCAGCTTATCCAGATTTTCCAGCTCCTGATACAGTGCTTTGGTCACTGTTTCCTGGCTGGTGCCGCCCAGAATATTGCGTTGGTTAACGCCGTATTCCAGTTGCAGTTCCGGATAGACATCGTCTTCGATTTTATCGCAGATGGCCTGCAAATCAGCCAGCGGCAAATCTTCGATTGCACAGCCTTTGTCGATGGCAGCCAGCACCACTTTACCTGCAATATCATGGCCGGTACGGAACGGAATGCCCTTACCTACCAGATAATCGGCCAGTTCGGTGGCGTTAGCATAGCCCTGCTGGGCGGCTTCACGGCAACGCTCTTCATTCAGCGACAGTGAGTCGAGTACTTCAACAGCAATACACAGACAAATATGCCACTGGTTTACGGTATCAATGGCACCTTCTTTGTCTTCCTGCATGTCTTTATTGTATGCCAGTGGCAAACCTTTCATGGTAACCAGCAGGCCTTGCAGGCTGCCGAAAACACGTCCGCATTTGCCACGCATCAGTTCCAGCGCATCAGGGTTTTTCTTCTGCGGCATCAGTGACGAGCCGGAAGTTACCGCATCACCCAGTTGCAGGAAGCCTGCTTCACCTGAATTGTAGAAAATCAGATCTTCAGCCATACGGGAAATATGCATCATGCTGGTGGACGCACAGAACAGCAGTTCCAGTACGAAGTCACGGTCTGATACTGCATCCAGGCTGTTCAGGCAGGGTGAATCAAAGCCCAGTTCTTCCGCCAGTTCATAACGGTCAACCGGGTAGGTGGTACCTGCAAGCGCACCGGAGCCCAGCGGGCACTGATTCATGCGCTTTTTCAGATCTTTCATCCGGGCCAGGTCACGCTTGAACATTTCCACATAGGCTAAACACCAGTGGGCAAAATGAATCGGCTGGGCACGTTGTAAGTGGGTGTAACCCGGAATAATGGCCTGCTGGTGGCGGCTCGCGGTATTCAGCAATGAGCGGATCAGCGTTTTTAAGTCAGCTTTCAACGAGTCGACGTGTTCACGGACCCACAAACGAAAATCTGTCGCGACCTGATCGTTACGGCTGCGACCTGTGTGCAGTTTACGACCAATGTCACCCAGCTTATCGATAAGTGCCGCTTCCACGAAGCTGTGAATGTCTTCTTCCGGACTGGCGTCGAAATCCAACTCGCCTTTTTCCGCCAGTACTTTCAGTTCAGACAGGGCAGACTCTAACTGCGCCTGTTCGTCTTCAGTCAGTACACCGGCTTTCTTAAGACCGCGTGACCAGATAATGGAGCCCTGGATATCCTGTGCTGCCATCACTCTGTCGAACGGCAGGGAATCATTCACCTGCCGGAACATGTTGCTACTGCCTGCCGCAAAACGGCCGCCCCACAATGCCATGATATTCTCCTGTTACTGCTGCTTTTTCAGTGCTTCGATACGGCTGGACAGGCTGAACAGGCGGATAAAGCCTTCAGCATGACTCTGGTCGTATACGTCATCAGCACCGAAGGTTGCGAAATCTTCAGAGTACAGGCTGTTTGGTGAGCGACGTTGCGTCACGGTTGCCTGACCTTTGTAAAGCTTCACAACGATGTCACCGGTTACGCGCTTAGCGAAAGACGCAGCGCCGGCCAGAAGGGCATCATTCAGCGGAGTGAACCAGCGGCCGTCATACATCACGTGGGAGTATTCCAGACCAATCTGTTCACGGTATTTAAGCGAGGCTTTATCCAGCACCATGGTTTCCAGCGCTTTATATGCCGCTACCATTACTGTGCCTCCCGGCGTTTCATAACAACCGCGGGATTTCATACCTACCAGACGGTTCTCTACGATGTCGATGCGGCCAACGCCATGTGCAGCAGCAATGGTGTTCAGCTTAACCAGTGCCTGGTAAGGCGACAGGGCTTCATCGTTAACTTTAGTCAGACGACCTTCTTCGAAAGACAGCATAACGCGCTCTGCTTCATCAGGTGCATCTTCCGGATCAACCGTCATTGTCCAGATTTGTTTGGTAGGCTCCTGCCATGGATCTTCCAGCTCACCGCCTTCGTGGGAGATGTGCCATGCGTTTGCATCACGGCTGTAGATTTTAGTCGCAGACGCTGTCGTTTTGATATTACGCTCTGCCAGGTATGCCAGCAGATCTTCACGGGAAACCATGTCCCACTCACGCCATGGCGCGATAACGTGCAGATCAGGTGCCAGAGAAGCAAAGGTGCCTTCGAAACGCACCTGGTCGTTACCTTTACCGGTACAACCGTGACACAGCGCATCTGCGCCAACTTTACGGGCAATTTCTACCTGTGCTTTTGCAATTACAGGGCGGGCCATAGAAGTACCCAGCAGGTATTCACCTTCGTAAATAGCACCGGTAGTGATAGTCGGATAAATGTATTCGCTGACGAACTCTTCTTTCAGATCAACGATATGACATTCACTGGCACCTGAAGCGATAGCTTTTTCTTTCAGGCCAACCAGTTCTTCATCACCCTGACCGACATCAGCGGCAAATGCCACAACTTCACAGTCATAGTTTTCTTTCAGCCATGGAATGATGGCTGAGGTATCTAACCCGCCGGAATATGCGAGTACGACTTTATTCACGTTCTTTTTCATTAAACCTGTCCTCTCAGGAACCTAGTAGTTTGGTCAGTATTGCGTTTTGGGCATGCATTCTGTTTTCTGCTTCCTGCATCAGCAGTGATTTGTCACTGTCGATAAGCGAACCGGTAATTTCCAGGTCGCGGTGAGCAGGCTGACAATGCATGACATATTGTGCACCGGTTTTTTCCATCAGGGCTTCGTTGACCTGATAAGGCATAAATTTATCTTTAATGGCTTCAAGCGGCGTATCATCGCCCATTGATAACCAGGTATCAGCATAAAGCACATCTGCGCCGATAGCGGCATCAATATCGTTGCTTTGTACTATTTTAACGCCGGTTTTAGCGGCAATGTCTTGTGCTTGCGCAACAATTTCCGGATCGGCTTCGTGTCCTGGCGGTGTAACCACTACCTGGTTGCAGCCCAGCAGTGCGCCAACAATTAACAATGAATGGGTTACGTTGTTGCCGTCACCGATATAAGCCATAGTCAGGCCTTCGGTTTTTCCGAACGCTTCAAACATGGTGAGGTAATCAGCCAGACCCTGACACGGGTGATACTTATCGCAAAGCGCATTAATCACCGGTACTTTTGCCGCTTTCGCGTAGTCTTCCAGAGTGCTGTGAGAGAACACACGGGCAACAATGGCGTCTGCCCAGCACGCCAGATTGGCAGCGGTATCCACATTATCTTCACGGCCGGCCAGTTTGCCGCCCTGTACGTCCAGGTAAACCATATGGCCACCCAGTTTATTAATGCCGATATCGAAACTTACGCGGGTACGCAGAGAAGGCTTTTCAAACAGTGCTGCAACAGATTTACCTGCCAGCACCTGGCTGTACTTCGCCGGGTTTTGTTTGATGGTTACGGCTAAATCTAACAGCGCCTTCGTGTCTTCGGGTGTCCAGTTAGCAAAGGACAATAAATCCTGTTTCATGGTCAATATCCTCAATACGGCTATGGCGCGATGCGCGTACCGGTATCCTTATTTAAAATGTCACTGATGCTGGCATCCCAACTGGCGATGGTGACCGGACGTCCCAGGGACGAAGCTGCCAGCAGAGCCGCATCTGTTTTTACCTTCATGCCGTCAGTGATCACACCGCCGGCAACCAGGCTGTCTATTTGTTGTTGGTTTAATGAGCTTAACAGCGCTTTATCGGCATCAAGCACGCCTTTGACGTTAGACAATAGCAGTAACTCGCCGTCAAGCAACTGGGCGATTACGGTGGCTGCCTGGTCGGCATTAATGTTCAGCAAACGGCCCTGCGCACTGGCGCCGATGGAGCTGACTACCGGTAACAGATCTTTGCCGGTTAATGCTTTAAGCAGTTCCGGGCTGTTTGCCGAAGGCACGCCAACGGCACCGTATTTTTCATCCAGCGGCTCGCAGCTTACCATGTTGCCGTCTAACAAAGACAAACCGACAGGTGTTAATCCGCTACGAATTGCCAGAGCACACAGTGCTTTGTTCGCACTACCGGCCAGTGTGCCGCAGATGTACGGCATATGTTCGTCCGGTGTTACCCGCAGACCATCAATTTTCTGGCTGGGCAAATTCAGTGCGGCCATCAGTGTTTCAACCAGCGGACCGCCACCATGTACGATGACCACAGGACGGGTCTTCATGGCTTCACCGACAGAAGTCAGTAATGACAACGCCGCATTTTCATCTTCAAGCAGCGCACCGCCCACCTTAATAACAATAGGAGACAACTTCATTATGCAATCAGTCCCTGAGCGTCGGGCAGGCCACTGACCAGGTTTGCACATTGCATTGCCTGCGAGGCTGCACCTTTCATTGTATTGTCGATGGCGCTGGTAATAACGGCGTAGCCTGACTGGGCATCCAGTTTCCAGTGCAAATCAACAAACGGCGTATTCACTACATCATCAATTTTCGGGAAGGTATCGCGAATGCGGACAACAGGTTTGCCCTCATAAGCGGTGTGATAGGCAGATGACAGTTGCTCAGCGCTGACGCCCGGCTTCAATTTCACAGTAATCGTGGCCAGAATGCCCCGCTTAAAGTTACCCAGATGCGGGGTGAAAATCACTCCGGTGCCAAGCCATGCCTCGATTTCCGGGGTGTGTCTGTGACCCAGCACGCCGTATGCCTGCAGGCTTACTTCGCAGAAGCTGTTGTTTAATGCGGCTTTACGGCCTGCACCACTGACGCCTGACACCGCGTTTATGACCGGGCGCACGGCACTGTCTAACAGGCCATTCTCCAGCAGAGGTTTTAACGCTGTCAGTGAAGCTGTGGGATAACACCCCGGCACGGCAACGATTTTCGCTGCCGCAATATCCTTGGCATACCATTCAGCCAGGCCATACACCGCTTTATCCAGACACGCCTCCGAGGTGTGTTTAAAACCGTAGAACTGTTCAAATACTTCTGTATTCTTAATGCGGAATGCGCCGGATAAATCCAGCACTTTGGCTTTGCCTTTACTCAGTGCAGCCATCCAGTCGTGACTGGCTTCATGAGGTGTGGCCAGAAATACCAGATCCATGGTATCTGCGAGTGTGTCTAATGTGCTGTCATTCATCGGCGTAAGCATGTACTGGCTCAGGTGTGCATACTGACCGTGGATCGCAGCAATGGATTTATTGCCGTCGGCACTGTTTTCAGAAACATAGGTGCCCAGTAAATCCATAGCAGGGTGACGATGAACTAAATCAACGAGTTGTGCGCCAGTGTAACCACTGGCTCCGATAACTGATACTTTTAACATAATAGGTTTAATTAATTCTGTAGAGGGATAAAAAATCACTTTCTACCTTTGTACGCGAATGAAAGGGATACTGTTTTCATTCGCCCGCGTACAAAGGTAAAAAGTGCGCTACCGCAAAAGCAAATTCACACCGGATCGTCGGTGTACATAATGCAATGTGTAGCCAGCCAGGGGAGAGCTAAACTGTTTTACCTTGTCAACCTGCTGGTCGGGCCTGCTGGTTGGTTGAATCATGAGATTGTCCTGTCATTTTCTCTGTCTTCACGATAAAACGTTGCCATGGCTGACTTTGAGCGCCTATCGAATGCTGCAGAGATTACTAAACCGTCGCCTATGATACTCATTGCGAATAAATATGCAATAAATATGTATAAATATTTCTCTGTGCCGGGCGCGGTGAATTTCGTAATATAAACGGTATCTATGAAGATTATTTGACAGTCCGGTGGCCCACCGTTTTGTCACGATACGCACATATTTACTGCCTGTGGTAAGAAAGAAAGGACACAAGAATGAACAAAAAAGCCGTCGCACTGGTTGCCCATGACCATAAAAAAGCAGAACTCCTTGCGTGGGTGAATAAACATTTAGACAGTATGCAAAAATGCGAACTGGTGGCAACGGGTACCACCGGTGGTCTGATTGCAGACGATACCGGACTGAGTATCAAACGTTTTAAGAGTGGCCCGCTCGGGGGCGACCAGCAAATTGGAGCGCTCATTGCCGAAGGAAAACTGGATGCACTGATTTTCTTCTGGGATCCACTTAATCCGGCCCCTCATGATCCTGATGTAAAAGCGCTGCTGCGCCTGTGTTCGGTATGGAATGTGCCGGTGGCGTGTTCTTCGGCGACTGCTGACCTTATTATCACATCGCCGTTATTTTTCGCTGAAGATTACTTGCCGCTGAAACCGCAGTATTAAGAAAAAAGCCGGACCGGTTTACGCCGGTCCGGCGGTTGGCATTGAAGTGTGTGCCAACGTCGGTGGACTCGTGCTTATTGTTAAGTCAGTGTAGGCGGGATTTCTGCAAAGTTGTTCAGTGGTACTGTAAAGCTTCTGTAAAGTTGGTGACATCGCGTCTTTACGGTGGTCGGAGTCAGGTAAACTTACTATCAGCAGGACAGGAGCCATGCCATGACACAGACCGTTTTCTCCATGTCAGTATTACGTTCAATGTCATCAACGCACACCCAACGTTTTTTTAAGCCGCAGAATTTTGGAGGCAATGAGATGGTCGCCACAGCGACAAAGCAGTCTATTTTGATCATTGATGATGACCGTGAACTGACGGACATGCTGAAAACTTATCTTGAGGCAACCGGTTACAGTGTCACCGTGGCCAATGACGGATACAGTGGTCTGGCGGCGGCAACTTCCGGTGAGTCTGTTGACCTGATCCTGCTGGACGTCATGATGCCCCAACTGGATGGCTTTGAAGTGTTGAAAAAATTGCGTATCAGCCATTTAACCCCGGTACTGATGCTAACCGCCCGGGGCGATGATTATGATCGCATCCTTGGACTTGAGCTCGGGGCTGATGATTATTTACCCAAGCCATTTAATCACCGTGAACTGGTGGCGCGGGTGAAGGCCATTTTCCGCCGTCTGGAAATGTCTACCCAGTCCAGGCAGCAACAGGATTTGTCAGTAAACCATATATCATTGAGCATGAGCCGGCAGACAGTGGCAAGCCATAATGTGGCGCTGACACTCACCAACACCGAATTTGCTATACTGCATTTACTAATGATCAATGCCGGTCAGCTGGTCACGAAAGATGACATCAGCCAGAAAGTACTGGGTAAGAAGTTACAGGCCTTTGACCGCAGTATTGATATGCATGTCAGTAATCTGCGAAAGAAGATTGCTGAAACCACGAATGATGAAAAGATAAAAACCATTCGCGGGTCGGGATATTTACTAAGACTGGCTTCATGAATTCACTTGCACGTTTCAATCCGGCCCGGCGTTTAGTCGGGCGTTTGTTTTTATGGTTCTGGGTAACCTTTATTTTTACCGCAGTTGTGACTTTTTATGCGGTTGGTTTTTTCAATGAACACGCAGAAATCCGGGCACCGGATGCGCGTGAGCTGGAAGCCCTGAACCGGGCTGTTGCAGTTATTGACCGCGTAAGTCAGGAAGACGGCGCTAAACCTGCCCGCCGCATTCTGGAAGAAGCTGACCGGATAAACCGGCACAGACTTATCGCTGTAGGCATTGATGACGGGGCGATGGTGCAGGGAGGAGGGCCACCAGTCAGGCGCAGTGAAGAGGATGATCTGGTCAGGCTGGCTAAGCAGGCCTCACCGTTGTCACTGGTTCGGGAAAATTTTGAGACAATCGGGCCTGCCAGAGTCGCTATTAACGGTAAAGATTTTGCCATTTATGTTTCGCTGATGAACGGGCCTCCCGACAGTCAGCAGCCTCTCATGTATTTTCTTTGTATCGCGCTGGTGATTACCATTGTCTTATCCTATCTGTTTGCCCGGTCTCTGGTACGTCCGATCACTATTTTGCAGGAAACCAGTCGTGAACTGGCGGGGGGGAACTGGAAAGCCAGGGTGAAGGAAGCCGATGGCCGCCGTGATGAATTAGGAAGTTTATCCCGCGATTTTAACGCCATGGCATCGCAGCTCGAACAAATGTGGTTAGGACAGCAGCGGCTACTGGCGGATATCTCCCACGAATTACGTTCTCCCCTTGCCCGTTTGCAAATGGCCGTAGGTCTGGCGCATCAGCAGAACGTAGATCCGGCGGCCCTTGCCCGGATAGAGCGGGAAGCCGAACGGATGGACTCGATGATCGGACAGTTGCTCACATTAACACGGGCAGAGTCCGGCAAACCGGAAATCTCTCCGGTGATGATCAGTGTGCTGTTTGACCGTACCTTTGCCGACGCCAGATTTGAGGCGTCTAACCGGAACATCCGGTTTGAGGTTGCAGCATTGCCACAGCAAACCGTTAACGTGAACAGTATGCTGTTATGCAGCGCCGTTGAAAACGTAGTGAGAAATGCCATTCGCTACGCGGAGTCTTCCGTATCGGTAACCGTTTCTGTGAAAGAGTCGCAGTGGTTTGTTGTAGTTAAGGATGACGGCCCGGGGTTATCTGAAGAGGAATGCAGCTCTGTATTTGCACCGTTCTACCGTGCAAGTCTCGCCAGAGATCGTGAGTCCGGCGGGGTTGGTTTGGGACTTGCCATTGCAAAAGCCGCAGTGGAAATGCATCATGGCGACATTAAAGCAACCCGAAATGCGTCCGGTGGACTGGCTGTCACCATTTCTCTGCCACTGGACGGGCGTGATACATGGTCCGGACAATCTCCACAGAACACTCATTAATTCATAACAGCGATGCCATTCCTGCATTCTGGCAGCAGCATGTCACCTCAGGTGTGCTGACTGCCAGAGATGGTGTGAAGCTGGCTTATGCGCTTTGTATCCCTGCACAGCCTGCCGCTACCATTGTTATCAGCAGCGGCCGTATTGAAGCGTACCTGAAGTATCAGGAAGTGATGTTTGATCTGTACAATCAGGGCTTTGCTGTTTTCACTATGGATCACCGGGGGCAGGGGCTGTCGGACAGAATGACCGCTAATCCGCATCAGGGCTTCGTCCGGGATTTTGCAGATTATGTCAGTGACCTTCACCTCTTCATTACAGAGGTGGTATCGGCCAGACAACCTGACGGAGAACGTTACCTGCTTGCCCACAGCATGGGGTGTGCGATTGGAGCACTCACGACTCTGGCCCATCCGTCATTGTTTCAGAAACTTGTTTTTTGTTCTCCCATGTTCGGTATACGTCCCGCGTTACCGGGCTGGATTGCCAATTCGTTGCTCAATATGGTGGAGCGCCGGTATCAGAAAGCCGGGCAACAGGAAGGCTATTTTATCGGGCAAAAAGACTACTCGCCGGTTACCTTCGATGCCAATCATCTCACACACAGCGAACTGCGATACCGTTTGTTCCGTGATACTTACGCAAACACGCCAGAGGTCCAGCTTGGCGGTGTAACCGTTCACTGGCTGAGAGCGGCCATGAAAGCCATGGATTTTATTGAGAATAATGCCGGTGATATTAAGCAACCTGTGTTAATTCTCAGTGCCGGCGACGATACGGTGGTGGATAACCGCAGGCAGCGAAGGGTGGCCGGACTCATGCCGGATGCCGTTCTGCATTCCTGCGAGGGGGCGTATCACGAAATTCTCATTGAAGCAGACCGGATCCGTGAACCTGCTATGAACAAGATCCTCGATTTTCTCGCCTGATTTACAAAAGTGTCTCTATTTTACACACACTGACGGGGGACAGAGTCGCCGGCAATGTATTCTGCCGACCGGTCGAGCTTCTGTAAATAACTGACCTGACACCGTTTTTTATTAAATTTTAATGACACTGAAAATTGCGGTATGGCTAATGCAATACTTTCGTATAAGACACGGGAAGACTCATCAGAGTGAACCGTAACAAAATAAAACTTAACGACAGAAAAGTTGCCCTATAAAGCAATGCGAGGCCAGAAAATCATGCAAAAATATACTTCATTAAGAACAATGCGTTTACAAGCGCCCAAAAATACAGATTTATCTTCTGTTTACGGGCATGCAATCAGCACTTTCACCCCTTTGTCAGATAAAGTGGTTGAGTTTGTCGGAAATTCCGTAGCGCAACGTCGTGCACGTCGCTGGGCTGCTCAGGCGCAAACTAACAGGGTGCTTAACGCACTGTAACGGTCCATTGCACCAAAACTGCCCACAGCAACCGCCATTCCTCCGCTGTGGGCTTGTCTCATGTCCTGTCACACCGTATCCTTGCTCCACAGCAAAATTCGTGATGTGACCATGTTTGATATCGTTTTATACCAGCCGGAAATTCCGCCCAATACCGGCAACATTATCCGTTTGTGTGCAAACACAGGCTTTTCCCTGCATCTGATAGAGCCTCTGGGCTTCGACTGGGACGATAAGCGTGTCAGACGTGCTGGTCTCGACTACCATGAATTTGCCGACGTAAAGCGCCACGCCAGTCTGGATGCTTATCTCGAAAGTGAACAACCGGCGCGCATTTTTGCCTGTACCACGAAAGGTAAAGCGTTTCACAGTGATGTGAAATACCAGAAAGGTGATGCGTTAATCTTCGGCCCTGAAACCCGTGGTCTGCCCGACGAGTTTATTCAGTCCCTGCCTCCGGAGCAACGTGTACGCATCCCCATGTTGCCAGACAGCCGCAGCATGAATCTGTCCAATGCCGTGTCAGTTTTCGTTTACGAAAGTTGGCGGCAAACGGGATATGAAGGCGCAAGATAAAACTAATCTGACTGTCATGCCCCCGTCCAGCCTTGTCTGTGGACCACTGTGAAGTAATGTTAAGTTGTGTAAAGCCCGTAGTGTAAAGATGCGGGCTTTTGTATTTTAGGTATTTTCACTTAAGGAAAGACTGTGTTATCACCAGGATCCCACCGATGGGTAAAATGGCTGCTGTTACTGGTAGTCATTACTGTACCCGCCTACGCTGCATGGAACATGTTCGCAGCACCCGCCCGTGACACCAGCGCATTTTTATTTTCGCAGGTTGGCCGCGGTACCATCGAAAAGAACATCATTGCAACGGGCCAGCTTGAACCCAAACGTTATGTTGTCGTTGGTGCACAGGTGTCCGGTCAGGTTGAGAGAATCCATGTGGAAGAAGGTGATGTGGTGGAAGCCGGCGATTTGCTGGTGGAAATTGATGCAACAGTCTTTGAAACACAGGTACAGAACGCAGAATTTGCGCTGGATGTGAAGAACGCGAACCTTGCCCAGCTTAAAGCTGAGCGGGAACTGGCTTTGCTGCGTGAGAAACGGAACAACAATCTGTTTGATCAGGATGCAGTGAGCGCTGATACCGCTATCAGCAGCCGTATCGACGTTAAAGTACTGGATTCAAAAATTAAAGCCAGTATCGCGCAAATTAAAGCTGACGAAGCATCTCTCGCCGGTGATAAAGCGACACTGGGTTTTGCCAAAATTTATGCCCCTATCAGCGGCACGGTAGCGTCTATTGCTGTGCGTGAAGGACAAACATTAAATGCAAACCAGAACGCACCGGAGCTGCTGCAGATCTCTGACCTTACTACCATGACATTACGGGCAGAAGTCTCAGAAGCGGATGTGGAAAGTATTAAACGTGGTATGCCGGTGTACTTCTCTACTATTGGTAATACCCGTAAGAAATATCACTCTGTAGTACGTCAGGTATTACCAACACCCACAATCATTAACGACGTAGTACTGTATCAGGTGCTGGTGGATGTGGAGAACACCGAAGGTACGCTGATGGATTCTATGACCACCCAGGTTTTCTTTGTTGAAGAGAAGGAAGAAAATACCCTGGTAGTCCCGCTGGCAGCGGTTAAAGGACCTCCCCGTGATAAATTTGTCATGGTCCGTGAGCACGGCGAACTGGTACGAAAGCCGGTAAAGACCGGGGTCAGCACCCGCACTGAAATTCAGATTTTATCCGGTCTGAATGAAGGCGACGAAATTGTTACCGGCCAGGCATCTGCGGCTGCAGGCACTAAAGATAACAACGACCGTGGTTTCGGCGGTCCCATGGGGGGTCCGCCTATGAGGGGGCCACGTGGCTGACGTACCTTTAATTGAACTGGCGAATGTAACCCGCAGTTATCAAACTGAAGGTACAGAAGTCAGGGCGCTGGACGGTGTCTCACTGCGGATCCAAAAAGGTGAGTTTGTTGCCATCATGGGGCAGTCCGGGTCCGGAAAATCGACCCTGATGAATATCCTCGGCTGTCTGGACACGCCCACGTCGGGCAGTTATACCATTCACGGCCACGATGTGAACAAGCTGTCACAGGAACAGTTGTCAGCGCTGCGCCTGAAAACCTTCGGCTTCGTCTTTCAGCGTTATCAGTTACTCGCCAGCCTCACCGCGACGGAAAACGTTGCGCTGCCGGCAATATACAGTAACACCGATAAGAGCGTCCGTGAGGAGCGGGCATCAGCGTTACTGACCAAGCTCGGGCTGGGCGACCGGCAGGATCACCGCCCCGGTGAGTTGTCCGGTGGTCAGCAACAGCGGGTATCTGTTGCCCGTGCACTAATAAACGGTGCTGAGGTTATTCTGGCTGATGAACCCACCGGCGCACTGGACTCTGCCAGCGGAGAGCAACTGCTTAATCTGCTGAAAGAACTGCACGGGGAAGGGGTTACCATCATTCTTATTACTCACGATCCGGCTGTGGCAGAACATGCTCAGCGTCAGGTGCATCTGCTGGACGGAAAAATCGTGTCTGATTCGGGGGAAGTGGCTCAGCCGGTGACGACATCTGCTGCACAGACATCGTCGATAAAACCGTTTAAGAGTATTTCCGGCGTTGCGGCACTGGGCATGGCTTTTTCATCACTGCGGCTTAACTGGTTCCGCACCTTACTTACCCTGCTGGGGATCATCATTGGTGTAGCAGCGGTGGTCACCATGATGGCTATCGGGGAAGGAGGAAAACAGGACGTACTGAAGCGTATTGAAGCTATCGGTACCAATCTGATTTCAGTGCGGCCGGGCGGCAGGAATATGCGCAATTCCGGTGATGTAGCGACGCTGACTCTGGCAGATGCTGACGCATTACGCGATATTCCCGGCGTGACTTACGTTGCGCCGGAACGTTCTTCCCGCAATACCATGCGCTATGGCGAGAATGACTTCTCCGGCCGGATTAAAGGCTCCACGCCGGATTACCTTCATGTGAAAGACTGGGAAATGGCGCAGGGCGTATTTTTCACCACCGAAGACGTGAACAATTATGCACCGGTTGTGGTGATAGGTGATACGGTTGCTGAAACCTTATTTACCGATAAGATGCAGGCAGTTGGTAAGTACATACTTATGTCAAACAGCCTGTACCAAGTGATTGGTGTATTAAAATCTAAGGGGGCGACTGCCGGTGGCAGTGATCAGGATGACGAAGTGCTTATCCCCATTACAACCGGACGGCTAAAGGTATTTGGCCGTGAATACCTGAGCGGCATCACAATTAAAGCTGCCAGTTCAGAAGTCGCATCAGATGTGAAGGATGCAGTCCTTGCTGTACTCACCGAACGTCATGGTACAGAAGATGTGATGGTATTTACTACCGACTCACTTGTTGAGGCGGTTACCGAGACACAAAATACTTTGACCTGGCTACTGGCATCTGTTGCTGCTATTTCCCTGTTTGTTGGCGGTATTGGCGTGATGAATATCATGCTGGTGAATGTGTCTGAACGTAAACGGGAAATTGGTCTGCGGATGGCCACCGGTGCAAAGCCGGCCGATATTCTCAAGCAGTTCAATATTGAAGCCTGGGTAGTGTGTATTCTCGGCGGCTGTGTGGGCATTCTGCTCGGATATCTGGTGATCCTGATCGTGTCTCAGTTTTCCATTTCAGTGGCTTATACACTGCTACCGCCTGTACTGGCATTTATTACATCGCTGCTGGTGGGCGTACTGTTCGGTTATGCTCCTGCACTCAAGGCGTCCCGCCTTAGCCCCATTGATGCGTTATCAGAGGATTGAGTTTTGAAAAAATCAGGATGTTTGCTGATAGCAGCATTAATGACAGGTTGTGCTTATACCCCGTCAGACCTGGACGGACAAAAGTCAAAAACACAGCCGGATGTTTTTGATATTTATACACAGGACGGCGCCGGCGTGGACATTGCGGAAAACTGGTGGAGCGTGTTTAATTCTGAGGGGCTAAATGCACTTATGGTCCGCCTGGCGGACAGCAACCTGACACTGGAAGAAGCTGCACTGCGGCTGCAACGGGCTGAGCTGATTTTACGTCAGAGTCAGGCTGACAATATTCCGGATATTACTGCCAGTGCAAGCGGCCGCAGCGGAAAGACCTTTGATACCGGCACGGAATCAAACAGCACTTCCGGCAGTGTGGGCGTGAGTTACACCTTTGATGTATGGGGCAGTCGTGAAGCCACTCAGCTTGGCAATAAGCTGAGTATCGACAGTCAGCAGTTTTCCCGCCGTAGTGCAGCATTGCAGGTGCAGGGTTTGCTGACCAGTGAGTATTTTACTTTATTGTCACTTGAGCAACGCCTTGTCATCGCAAAACAAAACTACGAAGCGGCTGATCAACTGTATAAGCTGGTGGACATTCGCTTTCAGGAAGGGGATGCGTCGGGTATTGAGGTGAGCCAGCAACAGAACACCATGATCAGTGCCCGTGGCGAACTGTTACGGCTGAATTATCAGGCTACCTTGAGCCGCCGCGCCATTGCGGTTCTGTTGGGGGATGAAACCTTAACCGCCATCAGTGGTGAAGAAAAGCTGCTGTCATTTGTTCTGCCCGATATTGAATTGTATCAACCGGCTGCGGTGTTAAAGCAACGCCCTGACGTGCAGATTGCGGATATTGCTTTGAAGCAGGCTGATATCGATGTGTATCTGGCAGGTATTCAGGGGCTGCCGGGATTAAGCCTGAGCGGGAGCTTATCTGTCAGTGATTTGCTGGATCTGGCTTCCGGCTGGAGTGTGAGTGCCGCAATAAGCAGCGCCGCTACACTGTTCGACGGTGGCCGTATCGATGCCGGTAAGAAGATTGCCGATGTGGATTTGGCTCTGGCATGGAATAACTACCGCGCCACCACGTTAAGCGCGTCTCAATCGCTGCTGGATTCGCTGGACAACTATGCGTACCTGAAAGCAGCTTATGAACTTGATGTCGCTTCAATGGAAAACAACGCACGGTTATACCGGTTAGCTGAAATTCGCTACAAAGCCGGTGATATCGATTTTCTGAATTTGCTGAGTGCACAACGAAGCTGGTTCTCGGCACAATTGTCGGTTATAACCAGTTATCAGCAGACCTTATCGGCTGCCGCGACGATTTATCAGGAAGCGGGTGGTAAGCCTGAACTGGTTACCTTGTAGTCGTTTTATGAAAAGGTAAGAAAAGCGGGTAGCTGGTGCTACTCGCTTTTTAAATCTCTTGCCAGTAATGCCAGAGCGGCTTCTTTCGGTGGCTTACCGTGATAAAGCACTGCATATATTTGCTCACAAATAGGCATTTCCACGCCATATTGCTTCGCCAGTGCATGCACCTCTTCGGTATTGCGGTAACCCTCGACAACCTGGCCGATGTCACGCATGGCGGTGTCCACGTCTTTCCCTTGCCCCAGTGCAAGACCAAAACGGCGGTTTCTGGACTGATTGTCAGTACAGGTTAATACCAGGTCACCCAGACCGGCCATTCCCATGAAGGTTTCCGGTTGAGCACCTACTTTAACACCAAGACGGGTCAGTTCAGCCAGTCCACGGGTGATTAACGCCGTACGGGCATTGGCACCAAAGCCAAGGCCATCAGCCAGACCTGCACCGATGGCGATAACGTTTTTCACTGCGCCGCCGAGTTGCACGCCGATGAAATCAGGATTTTTGTAAACCCTGAATGAACGGCTGCAATGCAGCTTGCGGGCAAAATCATCGACCAGCGATTCACAGGTGGACGACAGTGAAATGGCAGTTGGCAGACCTGCAGCCATTTCTTTTGCGAACGTAGGGCCGGAAAGTACAGCCAGCGGATAGGTATCACCCAATACATCCAGTGCCACGTCACGCAACAGTCTGCCGGTACCCGGTTCCAGGCCTTTAGTTGCCCAGATTAACCGGTGATCGACTTTTAGCATCGGCTTGATCGTATTCAGTAAATCTTTAAAGGCATGGCTGGGAACGACAATCAGAATGTCGCGGCTGGCAGCTACCGCTTTGGAAAGATCGGCTTCTACTGTCAAAGCATCGGGGAATTTGGCGCCGGGCAGATAACGGGCGTTTTCCCTGCTGTCTGCCAGTGCCTGCATGTGAGCTTCGTCGCGGCCCCATAACAACGTGGGGTTGCTATTTCTGGCCAGACAAAAAGCAAGGGCGGTGCCATAAGACCCCGCCCCCAATACGGTTACTGAACCGGTATTCATAAAAGAGTGACTTAAGCGTCTAGCTTCTGGCCACCTTCCTGCGCTTGCTGTGCACGTTTCTGCATGTAAGCGGCGAAGATAGCGTCGAAGTTAACCGGAGCCAGGTTCAGAGCCGGGAATGTGCCACGGTTAACCAGATTTGAAATAGCTTCACGGGCATAAGGGAATAACAGGTTAGGGCAGTAAGAACCTAACAGAGGAGCTTTAGCCTGGTCCGGCATTTCCGGTGCAATCGCAAAAATACCCGCCTGTTCTACTTCGCACAGGAACGCGGTTTCTTCACCAACGGTCGCAGTAACGGTTACAGATAAAACAACTTCAAATGCATTTTCAGCCATTTTATTTGTAGACGTATCAATGTCTAATTTGATTTCCGGCTTCCATTCTTTCTGGAAGATTGCCGGTGCATTCGGAGATTCAAAAGAAATGTCTTTTGTGTAGATGCGTTGAATATTGAATTGAGGACCCTGGGCTTGCTGGCCTGCCTCTGCGCCATTGGTGTTCTGATTTTCTTCAGCCATGATAATTCCTGAATTAGTAAATACGTTCTTAACTTAAAATTATTGCGCTAACAGCGCATCGAGTTTTTGTTGTGATTCAAGAGCAAATAAATCATCACATCCGCCCACATGGGTATCGTTGATAAATATCTGCGGTACTGTCCAACCGCCGTTAGCTCTTTCTATCATCACATCGCGAAGTTCAGGGTTCACATCAATTGCGATTTCCTCGAATGCTACGCCTTTTTGCGCTAATAATGCTTTAGCACGATGACAGTAAGGGCAATGCCCCTTGGTATAAATTTCTACTTTACTCACAATCTGCTCCTGTGTTCCGGCCCGTTATTTGGCAACCGGAAGTCCGGCAGAGTTCCACGCGTTCATGCCGCCTTTCAGCACTTTCACGTTTGCGAAGCCGGCTTTGTTCATGGCCGCTGCAATACCGCGTGCGCTGTTACCCATTGCACATACAACAATAATGGGTTTGTCTTTTACGTTTTCAAGCTTTTTGAAATCTTTTGCTCTGACTTCCTCAGGTTTCAGCTGGCGGGCACCGAGAATGTGACCGGTTTTAAACTCGTTAGGCGCGCGGGTATCAAAAACAACGGCGTCTTCTTTATTTACCAGCATGGTCATTTCGTGGGTGTTTACTTCTTTTACTGATGAAGTGAAACCTGTGACATAGCTGAAAATAAGCATTGCAACTAAGGCGACCCACGCACCGGCTAACAGCATATTATTACCGGCAAACTCTACGAGCTGTTCCATTCCTAAAACCCTTACTTTACATGGAAGACTAAAAATCGATTGCAAAGTATATAGAAAAACCGCACAGAAACCAGCCTGACAGCGCATCATTGAATTAGTCGATTGCAGATGAATCCTCTATCCCGTTGATATAGTATGGACTTTGAATCAGAGTCAGGTGCTGTCAGAGGCAAAGCAACGGGTGAGTGTACAAAATTTCAATCAGGCCGGTCCGTCCGGAAAGTCCGTTCGCGGGCCTCTTCTCAGTGTCTTTTGCTGGCTATGCCTGTTCACCGTGCTGCTACCTCAGGCTTACGCTCAGGAACAACAACAGGCAAAACTCGCTGAGTTACAAGCTGAACTTAAAGCCAGACAAGCGACACTGGCAGCCAATAAGGCGAATGCCGGTGAATTGCAGGCAGCGCTGAAGCAATCTGAACTTGAAATCGCCTCCACGGCCAAATCTCTCAATGATACCTCTACACAACTGGCTGATAACCGTGAACAGCAAAAAAAGCTGGAAGCAGAACAGGAAGCGCTGAGAAAGGCCATTCTGCAGCAACAAACCATGCTTGCGAATCAGTTACGCAGTGCTTTCATGGCCGGCAACTATGACTATGCAAAGATGCTGTTTTATCAGGACGAAGCCAGTACCTTTGAACGTGTGCTGACTTATTATCAGTATCTGAGTAAAGCCCGCTCAAAGGAGATCACCACTTTCCGCTCCAATGTGGAACAGCTGGTTCAGGTTAATGAGGCACTTTCGGAGAAAGCCAGAGCGCTGAACAGCCTGCTGGCGGATCAGAAGTCTCAGCAAGCAGTGTTACTGGCCCGTCAGGCAGATCGTTCTGAAACGCTGAAAAAACTAAATCAGAAAATCGAGAGTGATGCCGCCAGAGTGAATGAACTCAAGCAGAACGAAGAAGCGCTTGTGCGTGCCATTGATGAGGCGCGCCGTCGTGCGGAATCGGCGAAATCAGAACTGGCGGGCTTATCCGGCTACAAAGGGAAGTTGTTGAAACCGGCTTCCGGACGAGTACGCAAGCTGTTCGGAACCCGTCGTCAGGGGCAGGTGCGCTGGAAAGGCATTATCATTGAAGGTGCAGAAGGTACACCGGTGAGAGTAGTGTCTCATGGCCGTGTCCTTTATTCTGACTGGCTGCGTGGTTTCGGGCTGGTAACTATTGTTGATCACGGGCAGGGCTATATGAGTGTGTATGGTCACAATCAGGCATTGCTGAAGCAAGCCGGAGATACGGTGGGCGACGGTGAAACGATTGCTTTGGTCGGACAAAGTGGCGGACAGAACTATCCTAATCTATACTTTGAAATCCGGCACAAGGGCAAGGCTCTTAATCCCTCAAGCTGGCTGGATCTCTGATATTCCGGCGAACTGAGCGGCCACCTGAAAAATTGTTCAAAAAATGTCAAAAAAAGCGCATTTGAAATTTCATATTTCGAAGATCACTGTTATGCTCAATATGTATGGAATGCAATACTAAATAAATAACCCGTATGGACGCAGGGTAACAAAGGTCATAAGAACCTTATAATTACACTATTAAAATAATAGGCGTGCGCTTGCTAAAAATTTGTTTACTCAAAAGAACTGACCGTCAGTTGGTTGATTGGTTTGCGTTGTTTTGGGGTGTGTTGTTTGCACTCTTCTGTCTACCAGTCGCGGCTGCAAGTGTCCAACCAAAAGTCGTCGTTATTATCGACGATATCGGACATCGTTTCTCTGACCGCAGGGCGCTTGACCTGCCAAGAGAAGTGACGTTCTCGATTCTTCCTGATGCTCCCATGACTACTGAAATGTCCGAACTGGCTCATGCCCAGGGGCGGGATATAATGTTACACATGCCGATGGAATCCTTTGATGGCCAGGAAATGGGGCCTGACGGATTGAGTGTAGGTATGTTTGAAACTCAGATGGAACTTCAATTTGCCCGTGCAATGGAAAGTGTGCCTTATGCGATTGGCGTGAACAATCACATGGGAAGCAGGCTGACCAGCATGTTCAATCCGATGCGCTCTTTTATGGATTTGCTGAAGCAACGAAATTTATTCTTCGTTGACAGCCGTACATCCGTGAAAACTGTGGCGGAGGAAGCCGCATTGCACGCCGGGATCCCGGTAGCACGAAGGCATGTGTTTCTCGACCATGTCATCGACGAAGCGGCCATTGAGAAAGAGTTCGATCGTATGTTGCTGCTTGCCCGTGAAACGGGGACCGCTGTTGCCATTGCTCATCCGCACAGGCTGACCATGAAAATCCTGCAAAAGCGTTTGCCTGAGCTGGAAGAAATGGGGATCAGACTGTCGACGGTCAGCGATTTATTCGAGCCTGAACCGGCGATGATGGCACAGCAAAAGTCAGAGGACACGATGAGGCCACAGATGGTCGCGCCGAATTAATCCTTTTTTTGGGATTGTAATTTTGAATTTCGCCAAGACTGTTATATTATAACGTCCCTTTTGCTGGCGAGGCGAGAAATGTCCCGAATTCAGGATGCTGACAATCCGACTAAATTAGACAGGCTGGGTATATGGATATCCAGCTTGTGTGCGTTGCATTGTCTTGCTTTGCCTTTGTTGCTGCCGCTGATCCCGCTTATCGGCTCAACGTTCTTCGCGCAACTTTGGTTTGAGCGCACCATTCTTACTATTTCCATGCTGATAGGTGCTGTAGCACTGATTAACGGCGCGGTGCGTTATCACGGGCAATATTATCCGCTGGTTCTGTTATTTTCAGGCGGGGTTATTTACTGGTTCAAAGATATATTCGGGCACGACTACGAACCCTTCACCATTGCCACCGGCGCGCTGCTTATTGTTGCCGGCCACTGGATAAACATGCGTTTGTGCCGCCAGTGCCGCTGTTGCCGCAATACGGTACTATCCCAGCATCTCGCAAAGTAACACGGTTAACACATCCGTCGCGTAGCATTCAGCGTTTCGCATGCTACGTCCGGCACATTGCTGAAAATCCCGTCCACACCCCATTGCTGAAGTAACAGCATATCCTCAGGGTTATCCACAGTGTAAACGAACACCTTATAGCCCTCAGCCTTTGCCCGGCTGACATAACGTTCTTCAACAATATCCAGTGCAATGTGTAATGACCAGGGCTTTAGTGAGTCTGCGAACTGCAGTAAACCGGTATGAATACTGGCGGTAAGTGCACCGGTTTTAAGGTCCGGTCTGGCGAGGCTGATCTCTGCAAGCCATTGATGATTAAAAGACGATATCACCATTGAGTCTGTGCTGGCGCCGCTTTCTTCACATGCGCGGTCAAAGGCGCTGAGCCAGCGGGCGGTGTCTGTCAGCCCTTTGATTTCAACATTGCATAACGCATCTTCAGGCAGGGTAGCCAGGGTTTCTGCAAGAAACGGAATACGCTCACCCTGACCGGCATCCAGTGAGCGCAGATAGTCTGTTGTTTGATCGGCAACCCGCCCCCGGCCATTCGTGGTTCTGTGTAACCAGCGGTCATGAAACACCATGATGTCATCGCCGATCTGATAAGTATCGAACTCAACACCGTGTGCTCCCATGGCGAATCCGAGCCTGAAGGCCAGCAACGTGTTCTCCGGTGCCGCCTTACTTGCTCCGCGATGAGCGAGTACTATCATTTACTTGTCCTGGTTATGGAGCTTTTGCGCGTTCATGGTTTCGTAAATGGAGGCTGATGTCACCAGTATGCCACCTATTAACGCTTTCCAGCCCGGAGACTCATGTAAAATTAGCATAGCCAGGATTACGCCGTACAGTGGCTGCATGCAGGCAATCAGAGAAAAAGTTTTTGCCCGCAAGTGGATGAGCGCGGTTGCTATAAGCGCGTGGGGTACTGCGGTAAACATGGAGCCGAGAACGGCCAGCAGCAACCATGTATCAAAGGTGGCATCACTGAGGTGTTCACTGGCAAAAGGCAGCAGGCAGGCTATCACCACCAGGATTTGCCAGGCCATGGCCTTCGCACCTGAATAGTGAGAAAAGTGCTGGCGGTGAAGCAGGTTTCTCAGGGCATAAAGCACGGCAGAAAAAATACCGGTCAGCACACCCAATGTCACCTCGTTTTCCAGCGATATTTCCGGCACCAGCAGCGCCACGCCCACAAAAACAATTAATGCACTGAAGAAGTCCTGCCAGACAAGCCGGATTTTCTCGAAGAAGGGTTCAATAAGAACGGTTATGACCGGGAAGGTAAACAGGGCAATCATACCCACGGCAACACCGGCGTATTGCATCGCCGCGAAGTAAGTTACCCAATGCACGGCCATCAGACCACCCAGCAACAGTGCAATACCGTAATCACGTTTGTTGTTCAGTCTGAAGGTTTCACCGGCCAGACGCATGAATACGGCAAGGCACAGACAGGCAAATACCGAGCGCCCGAAAGTAATATCCGTTGCGCTCAAGGGAATAATATTTGAAAAAAGGCCTGTGCCGCCCAGTAAGATAACGGTGATATGAAGTGTTATCAGGCTTCGTTTAACAGGATCCACAATCAGGCAGTTTTATTTGCCTTCGCAAGGGCAAACACTTCCCCGAGGCGGGTAGTCATGCCTGCTTCCATATCCTCAAACTCAATCTGGTCTTTTTCAAAGCAAACCACAATGGTAGAGCCAAGTTTAAAGCGGCCCATTTCATCGCCTTTTTCCAGCTTAACGGCTGCTTCATCATCGCTTTCGTATTGCCAGTGTTGCACGTTTTTACCAGCAGGCGGTGTCACTGTGCCAGACCAGACGGTTTCGATACTGGCTACAATGGTTGCACCAACCAGTACCATAGCCATTTTTCCAACCGGGGTGTCGAAAAATGCGATTACCCGCTCATTGCGGGCAAATAATCCCGGCACATTTTCAGCAGTCAGCGGGTTAACGGAGAACAGCTCACCGGGCACATACACCATGTCCGTCAGTGTGCCTTCAACGGGCATGTGAATGCGGTGATAGTCTTTCGGCGACAGATAAATGGTCGCGAACTTACCGTTTTTGAAAGGCTTTGCCAGTTCAGGTTTGCCACCCAGTAAGGTGGTAAGGCTGTAATTGTGGCCTTTCGCCTGAAAAATACTGTCCTGATGAATGTCACCAAACTGGCTGACTGCACCGTCAACTGCCTGGATCAGCACATCATCACCTTCTGCAATTTGACGGACTTCAGGTTTCAGCTGACGGGTGAAGAATTCATTGAAGGTTTTGTAGTGCTCCGGATGGGGATACAGCGCTTCGCTCATATCCACATTGTATTTCTTGATGAAAAATTTGATAAACGCTGTGGTCACGCCGCCGGCTTCAGCAGCCGCAAACTTACCAACCAGGCGGGATAAAAGATGCTTGGGCAAAATATATTGAAGGTTAACCTTGAACCAGTCCAGCACGGGCACTCCGAAAAATAATAGTTATCTAGTTTCTGTCGCGGATGATTGTACAACAAGTTGTAAACAAACGGATGCACTTTACCGTTATGGGCCATCAGTGTTTGATATAAGCGGAAGGGGAAAAAGGATTAAAAGCGGTTAGCCCTTCTGTCAGGGAGCGGCGCTGTCTTCGTGAACACGCCGTAAACACATCCCTGTGGGCTTCTCGTTTCGGGCATCCATTCTTTTACAATCTTTGCGCCAGATAGTTCACGCAGGCAATTCCGTCTCCGTGGCGGGAAGGGCTTACGGTTCTGTTATCCAAATCCGGCTCTTCAGCGCTGTGCATGTATCAGCTTTTTTAAAACGGATTGGTATAGCTCGGGCGCTGTTCGTCCATGGTCGCCAGAATGCGGTGGTAGCTGTCGAAGCGGGCGCTGCTGATTTTTCCTTCTTCTACTGCTTCACGGATGAGACAGCCGGGATCGTTCATGTGTTTGCAGTCGCGGAATTTACAACCGCCCAGATAATCACGAAACTCGATGAAGCCGCGGGTGATTTGCTCTACCGGCATATGCCATAAGCTGAATTCCCTTACGCCCGGGGAATCGATAAGATCGCCACCATCAGGGAAATGAAGTAATTTTGCTGCGGTGGTGGTGTGCTGACCAAGACCGGAGTTATCTGATATTTCACCGACCAGTTCATCGGCATCCGGCAGCACCTGATTAATGATACTGGATTTGCCCACACCGGACTGGCCTACAAAAACACTGACTTTGTCATTCAGACAGGTTTTCAGTTCGTCCAGGCCGTCACCGCGCTTGCAACTGGTATAAATTAATCTGTAACCCAGAGATTCATACACCGCCAGTTGCTGTTTTACCGTGTCGAATTCTTCGTTGCTCAGTAACTCGGTTTTGTTGAGGATGAGAACGGGGGCAATGCCGGTATCTTCGCAGGCAACCAGATAGCGGTCGATGATATTCAGAGATAAATCGGGCTTTACCGCACTGACAACAATGATCTGGTCGATATTCGCGGCGATGGGTTTCACGCCGTCGTAATAGTCCGGCCGGGTAAGCACGGAACGGCGATCGCGGACGATTTCAATCACGCCACTGACACCGGACTCGTTTTCATTACCAGTGTCGAACAGGACATCATCACCGCAAACCACCGATTCGATAGTCCGGCGGATGTGACAGCGGTACACCGTACCCTGCTGATCTTCAACGTCTGCGTGCTTGCCGAAACGACCGACAACCCGGCCGGGGATCAGGTTGGCGGCATCAATCTGCTTTTCAGGATCAGATGCTTTATCTTTCAGCCGGCGGGCCCGGTTTGCTGCAACCTGGCGCTTCTGGCGGTGTGTCAGTTTTGGTTTTTTTGCCACGATTTCCTGCAAAGTTAACGTATACTTGACCAATGATACCGTTTGTCAGGCCCGTGTGCCATGTTAAAGACGAGGAAACTAGAATGACAAAACACGATGGCAATTTAGTCTGGATTGATATGGAAATGACAGGGCTGGACCCTGAAACCTGTAAGGTGCTGGAAATTGCCACTATCGTCACTGACCCGCAGCTCAATGTACTGGCAGAAGGGCCGGTCATAGCTGTACACCAGCCGGATGCGATTTTAGATGGTATGGATGAGTGGTGCACCCGTGTGCACGGTAACAGCGGGCTCACTGCCAGATGCCGCGAGAGTCAAATTGATGAAGCCGAAGCTGCTAAACAAACCATCGCATTTTTGAGTGATTACGTAGATGCCGGAAAATCGCCCCTGTGTGGCAATACTATCGGACAGGATCGCCGTTTTATGGTGAAGTATATGCCGGAACTGGAAGCGTATTTTCACTACCGCAGTATAGATGTGAGCACGATTAAGGAACTGGTTAAGCGCTGGCAGCCGGAAATTCTCGACGGTTTCACGAAGAAAGGTGTGCATCTGGCACTGGACGATATTCGCGAGTCTATAGCGGAATTGCAGTATTACCGGGAAAAAGTGTTTACGATTTAAGCGAACGAACCGGTATTTCGAAAAAAATTCAAATTAAGTGTTGCGCATCGCCGGGATTTTTGTAAAATGCGCTCCACTTTTGCGAAGGGCCACTTTCGCAAAACGACTGAACCGGTATGCGGGAATAGCTCAGTTGGTAGAGCACGACCTTGCCAAGGTCGGGGTCGCGAGTTCGAATCTCGTTTCCCGCTCCAATTCTTCAGTCATCACCAAGTCTTTTGTTGCGGGAATAGCTCAGTTGGTAGAGCACGACCTTGCCAAGGTCGGGGTCGCGAGTTCGAATCTCGTTTCCCGCTCCAATTCTTCATCTATATTTCTTGATTTTCCGACACATAATCCTGCAAATCTGCAAGGTATGCCTGTTTCTGTGCATCCGGTAACCAGCTCGCTTTGAAACTGTTTTCTGCCAGTGTCACCAGCTCTTTAACGGTAAAGTCACCTTCTTCCTGAAGGGCAATAAAATTCTCATTCAAATAAGCACGAAAGTAAGACGGATCGTCAGAATTGATGCACGGCATCAGTCCGTATTGCAGCATCTTTTTGATTTCAGCAGAGGTCAGTGACTGCACTACAAAGCGATTGGACACCGGACATACGGTCAGGCCCAGTTTTTTCTCTCTGGCAAGGTTACATAATTCCTCAGATTCCAGAATGTTGACGCCATGGTCTATGCGGTCAACGCCAATATCTTCTATCACCTGGCGGATGTGCTCTACGGTATTATCCTGGTTTACATCGCAGTGCATGGTGAGTTTCAGGCCCATACTACGGGCTTTTTCAAAAACAGCGCTGAATTTAGCCGGCGGGTTATTTTTTTCGTCAGAATCCAGCCCCACGCCAATGATTTTATCCAGGTGGGGTTGCACCATCATCAGGTGTTCCATAGCGGATTCAGCAGACATGTCCCGCAGGAAACATAAAATGAGATTGGTCTGCACACCCAGTTCAGCAGCGGCATCACTGCGAGCGCGGTGAATACCGTTTATCACAGTATCAAAACTCACACCACGGCTGGTATGTGCCTGCGGGTCGAAAAACAGCTCAACATATACAATGTTTTGTGTGGCGGCTTTGCGCAGGTAATGCATGGTGAGCTGATAAAAGTCAGATTCATCTTTCAGTACACTCATGCCTGCATAATAGATATCCAGAAAAGAGGGCAGGTCATGGAAGTTATAAGCTGCAATCATTTCCTGCGGTGTCTTAGCCTGTAACGACACATTATTTTTCTGCGCCAGAGCGAAACTTAATTCCGGCTCCAGTGTGCCTTCAATATGCACGTGAAGTTCTGCCTTGGGCAACTTCTCTAAAAAGGGTCTTAATTCCATAAATACCGCCGTCTGATAATGAACAGGAAAAAACTGTTCTGTTTTATAGTCAGCAAAAACTCAGCAAAAACTGAGCCTGACCGGGTCAGACTTAGCAGGAAGTCATGATTTAAATGAGTCCGGAATTTCTGGCACTACCGGGAAAGCAGTAAACACACTGGCGGACTCTGCTTGTCGCTGTCACTCAACGTAAAAAGGCAGGTAAACAAATTAAACATTCGGGGATTTATTCACGTTAACATTTTATTAATGAATTTCTATTCAATTTTTGGCGCGCGATGCTGGTGCAATAACCGCTGAAGTTGCACGAAAGTCTTGCTTACTATGTCTTATACGGCGTGCCGGTGTGGTGCGGTCAGCCGGAACAGATAGTGTTGGAAGATTATCTTTCCATTTATATGCATTTTTATTCATTTTTAAGTGTTTGTGGCGTAGCTTTTCCAGTAAAATTAAACAACCAGACGGCACAAAACGTGCGCTCCGGGTGATATGCAACGGTATGCCAATACGGTTGCCACGTCCGGCGACACTTTTGATGTTTCACTCCGCACTGTCCGGAGTGAACAAAGTGAAGTCTGCAAGCGCAAGATTCATCAGGCCGGACGACGTATCCGGTTTCAGGAGAACACACAAACATGAAATCATTTCCCCGTAGCGGATTTGTATATTCCGCTATAGCCGGTGCTATTGCCGGCGCACTGGCATCGCCGCAGGTTCTGGCACAGGAAGCTCAGGCCACAGAAAAGCAAATCGAGAAGGTTGAAGTTACTGCAACCCGCCGCAGCGGTTCATTGCAGGAAGTGCCGATTAATATCTCTGCACTGACTTCAGACGTTATGGCTCAGCAGGATATTGAGGATCTCGATGACGTTGCCCGCTGGGTGCCCGGCCTGACAGTAACCGATCAGGGCGGTCGCTCTGACTCTCCTGTTATTGTGCGTGGTTTGAACACCAATTCTTCCGGTCCAAGTTCTGATGGTGGCACGGTTGCTACCTATTTCGGTGAAATTCCTTTATTTCTGAACATGCGTCTTATTGACGTTGACCGTGTTGAAGTACTGATTGGTCCGCAGGGAACCTTATACGGGGCCGGTACACTGGGCGGGGCTATCCGTTATATTCCTAAAGCGGTGGATCTGGATTTCACCTCAGGAGAGGTATTCGGTGATGCATACAGTGTCAGCGAAAGTGATTCTTTAGGCGGTGAAGGCGGCTTTATTTTCAACGCGCCGCTGATCGACGGTGAAATGGGTGTGCGCATGTCGCTTAACTATTTCAATAATCCGGGCTTTCTGGATTACAACTACGTAGTGCGGGAAGGCGGTGTATCTCTGCCTGATCCGGATTGGAACGACGATGCGGCAGTATCAGAAAATCTACGCCGCGTTGAAGATGCCAACGGAGAAGACACGTTAACTGCCCGCATAGCGCTGCGCTGGGTACCGAACGACTGGCTGGACGGTACATTAAGCTACTTCTATCAGAAGCAGGAAGTTGAAGGACGCTCAATCACGCAATTTGATGCGCTGGCCGCTAATAATCCGCTGAGCGATGTGATTGGTCCCTATGAGTCGGCTTACCGCTACGAAGAGCCCCGTGAGAAAGAAGATGAATTACTCAGCCTTGAGTTGAAAGCGGATCTGGGCTTTGCTGAGCTGGTATCTGCTACCGGCTATTCACAATTCGATGCAATTGGTCAGCGGGATCAAACCGATCTGCTCATCCGTCTGGACTACAGTTATGAAGAGTTTCCTGCGTTTTCTGCCTACACCGAAGAAGTGGACGAGCGTAAAATTCTGACTCAGGAATTGCGTCTGGTTTCACAGGCGGAAGGTCCGTTAAGCTGGATTGCAGGCTTCTACTACAATAAAACGGAATACGACGGCTACAGTAAAGAATTTACCCCGGGCTTTGATGAATATGCCATTGATGTCTGGGAAGTTGGCGGAAACTACCGTCCTGATTCGCTGGAATACTACTCAGTCAGCAACACAGAAACTACCGAGTCAGCGTTTTACGGTGAAGTCAGCTACGAAGTGAATGAAAAGCTCAATGTGACACTGGGTATGCGTGCATATCAGTACGACATCGAGTCAGCCTCTGCTATTGACTTACCGTTGTACTACTCAGTGTTTGAAGGTCGCGGTGAAGACTCCATTGAACTGGATTACAGTTCTGCACCGGCGGATGATTCAGGTACATTGTTTAAATTCAATGCCAGCTATCAGTTCGATGACAACACAATGGGTTATGTGACCATAAGTGAAGGTTTCCGTATTGGTGGTGCTAACGGTGTTGGTGCCTGCCCGTCTGATATTGATGATATCGCCACGCAGATTGTTTGTGCTTTGCCTGATGAGCAAAATTACGAGCCGGATACCACTACCAACTACGAACTCGGCCTGAAGAGCAGCTACTTTAAGAACCGTTTGCAGCTGAATCTTGCCCTGTTTAACGTGGACTGGGATGATGCACAGGTAGGCGGTGCGACCATTAACGGTCAGCAACCCATTACCACGAATGCCGAAGGGGCTAACTCCAGGGGTGCTGAAATCTCAGTGCGTGCACTGGCAACCGATAACATCACCCTTTACGCCACCTATTCAAAAACCATTGCCAAGCTGACTGCTGATGTGCCGTTCCTGTTCGGTGTATTCGGAGAGCAGGGCAGTGCATTGCAGGATTACTACGACGGTAAAGATGGCGACCGCCTGCCGGGTTCTCCTGAACAACAGTTCTCATTCGGTGTGAACTACGCCACTGAAGTCCTGGACGGCAAGATGCTGGATCTTAACTACGGCTTAACCGCTCAGGATGATGTATTCTCGACGGTTGGCCTGCGCCAGAATGGTGAGGCACTGCCGGGTTATGCAGTCAGTAACTTTAACGCGAAGTTGTCTGACGAAGTATGGAGTGTCACTTTCTACATTGATAACCTGTTCGACAAGTATGCCTATACTTCCGTACGTCGTGACCGCGGTGATATGGGACTGGCGACGTTTGCCTCCATGACACCTAACGGTACCGAACTATTACGTAACTACGGCCACTACGTGTTAACACCACGCACCGTCGGGTTGAAATTCAACTATCAGTTCGAACTGTAACGGATGGTTTATGTTAGGCTAAAGGCACCGCTAAGGTGCCTTTATTTTTTATGATGGAAATAAGAGAACACTGTTTACTGACTGCGAAGCAGGCAATTAACAACAAACAATACCCGCAGGCACACCAGGCGCTTGTGCAGGCCATCAGGCAAACCGGTGACTTTGAAGAAGCCTATTTCCTGCTGGGTATTATTCACATTGAAATGATGCAAATCAGTAAGGCAGCAGCCCTGCTGGAAAAAGCCGTGAGCCTTGGCGGAACGGCAAAAACTTATGTTTATCTGGCGAAGTGCTATGCCCTTCAGGGCAATATGACAGAGGCGAAAGCCGCTGCGGCAAACGCGCCGGTTTCTGCACTTGACGATGCTTTATCTCTGGACACAGCCGGTGTGGCATTAAGCCGTGCGGGTGATCACCATACTGCGCTTAACTATTTTGAAAAAGCGCTTCAGCTGGCACCGGATAATCCTGCTTTTTATTACAATACCGGTGTTTCTGCCAAGTTCGCCGGTGATTTTGGCCGGGCTAAGGAAGCATTTGAAACGGCAATCCGCCTTGCGCCCGCATACAGTCAGGCACATTTCGCTTTATCAGACTTAGAAACCAGCCCGGATAATCCTCGCAGGATAGCCGCACTGGAAGCACTGGATGCCAGGCTGGCTGAGCGTCAACCCCCTGATATTGATGGCAGATTGCATGTGGCCCACGCATTGGCGAAAGAATGGGAAGCGAAAAAGGAATACGGCGAGGCGTTTACGCTTCTTAAACGGGCGAAATCAGAAAAACTGGCAACACTGCCGCGTCATGACAGCGACTTTTCAGCGGTATTCGATATGCTGGAGCGCATTGACCTTGAGCCGCCGGTAAACACGCAACCGGTCACAGGCCGGCACACCCCGTTATTCGTCACCGGCATGCCCCGTTCGGGCACTACGCTGGCAGAGCGTATTTTGTCGAACCATACCCGAGTGGCTTCAGGCGGTGAGTTACAGGACTTCGGTGTCAGTGTGAAGGAAATCGTGCGCACGCCCTCACAAGTGGTCCTTGATGCTGAAACGCTGACAAAAGGGATGCAGGCAGACAGCCCGGCCATGGGGAAGCGTTACCTTGAGCGTACCGCTCATCTTACCGGCGGCAAGCCATATCTGGTTGATAAACTGCCATTTAATTTCTTTTATATACCGCTTATCCGCAAAGCACTGCCGCAGGCACGCATTGTGTGTATGCTCCGTCATCCCATGGATACCTGTACCGGCAACTTTCGTCAGTTGTTTTCAATAAACAGCCCTTACTATAGCTATGCCTATGACATTGATACGATCGGGCGGGTGTATACCCGGTTTTACCATCTGATGCAGCGGTGGGCAAAACAGGCACCTGACCAGATATACCTGCAATCCTATGAAGCGCTGGTCACAGACCCTGCGGGAGAAATTAAAAAGCTGCTCGGGTTTTGCGGTTTGCCCTGGGAGGAAAAGTGTTTGCACGTGGAGCAAAACGACAAACCGGTATCTACGGCCAGTAAAGTACAGGTAAGAGAAGCCATCAATGCAAAGTCTGTAGGAAACTGGCGCAGATACGAAGCGTATCTTGCAGACCTCGCCGCTCAGTTTGAGAAAAACGGTGTACCTTACTGAAGTCTGAGAGCGCTGGTACATGCCACATAGGCTGGTCGGATGACTTGATTTTCATCTGACCAGCGGCTACTCTCACTGGTCTAACCAGAATAAGAGAAGCAAGATGGCAAAACCGAATCCACTGAGACAGTTTGCTTTAAAAGCAAATAAATACCCCTCCTTTATCAGCCGCCGGTTGATGACTGCTATGTTCCGCCATACGGTTAAACTCGCGGGCACGGCTAAACTGGATATTCTTGCTTCAGATCTCACATCGGTCACGTTTCAGATTAAAAACCGTAAGCGGGTTCAGAATCACATTGGCAGTGTGCATGCTGCAGCCATGGGCTTGCTGGCGGAATCTGCCACGGGTTTTATCGTCGGGGTAAATCTGCCGGGAGACAAACTTCCGCTGATCAAATACATGAACCTGAAGTACGTAAAGCGGGCTGAAGGCGATATGAAAGCGGAAGCGGTGCTGACAACGGAACAAATAGCTCTTATGCAGACGGAAGAAAAAGGTGAGGTGCTTGTTCAGGTTAAAGTGACTGATGCAAACCACATCGAACCGGTGATTTGTGAAATGTGCTGGGCCTGGGTGCCAAAGAAAAAATGACAGTAATATTAAGATCTGTGTAAAAAGCGGCTGGTGCCGCTTTTTTTGTTTGACATCCAACGTCATAAAAACTATTTGTTGTGTTGCGAAAAGCACAAGTTTTGTTAGTGGCTCTGTTGCCTGAGTGGCATGGCCTGAAACCGTTCTCAAATAGTATTGCAGCAAACAGGTTTTAGTATGACGAATAGTACTCGTGATAGTCTGATAAAGCGCCCGTTTATGGATAAAAAGCATTATCCCTACGGATTTGCACGTTCCGGCGATTTTTCGATAAAAGAAGCGAAAATTCTCGCAGAAAATGGTAGTGTGATTGCAGCACTGGTAGATGGAAAGCTGACACCTGAAACGGATCAGGATATGCGCTTCATTGCTGTTGCTCATGGTGAGACCGAACCGGCTTCACCAGAAGAAAAAGTGTGGCTAAAGTACCAGAAACGTATTAACCGACCTAAAGCCGCCTCAATCTATGGCTCCAAAAAAGTTGCACTGACAGAATCTGACGACGACGGTGACACTGCGGACGACACCGATATCGTGTTAGATGACGATTAACTTGTAAATCAGTTGTAACTGCCATCCTATATTTGGCTGTAAAATAAGCTAAATGGGGATATTCATCCTATTTATTCTATATATTGGGATACATGTCTCACTTTTAGCCATTTTTTTGTTTTATCTTTCTAATGCCTTCGTTATAGTCCGCGCTACGGTATATTCCGCATATATTTTTAATAAGGTTACGAGAAACAAATCCATAATACAGGAGATTTGACTGTGAAAATGATGTCAGGCGCTGCCATGGTGGTTGAAGCGCTAAAAGATGTGGGAGTCACACATGTGTTCGGTTACCCCGGTGGTGCCGTTTTAGACATTTACGATGCGCTGTTTGCGCAGGATGATGTCAAACATGTCCTCGTACGTCACGAACAGGCGGCCGCCCATATGGCGGATGGTTATGCACGTTCAACTGGCAAAACCGGCACAGTCCTCGTCACCTCTGGTCCGGGCGCAACCAATACCATTACCGGTATTGCTACTGCGTACATGGACTCTATTCCTATGGTGGTATTGTCCGGTCAGGTAATGTCATCACTCATTGGTGAGGATGCATTCCAGGAAACGGATATGGTGGGTTGTTCCCGCCCCATTGTTAAGCACAGCTTTCTGGTAAAACGGGCTGTTGATATTCCTGAAGCCATTGCCAAAGCCTTTTATATTGCCAACTCCGGCCGTCCGGGCCCGGTAGTGGTTGATTTGCCAAAAGATATTGTAAACGTTCAGGATTCCCATCCGTACGTATTCCCTGAGTCAGTGGCTATGCGCTCGTATAACCCCACTGAAAAGGGTCATATGAAGCAAATCAAAAAAGCCGTTGCTTCTATGCTTAAAGCAGAACGTCCGGTGATGTACGTGGGCGGTGGTGCCGTTGCCTGTGAGGCATCCGGTAAAGTTATTGAGCTGGCTGAGAAGCTGAATGCGCCGGTAACCTGTACGCTGATGGGGCTGGGCGCTATGCCGGGTACCCATGAACAGTTCGTCGGTATGCTGGGTATGCACGGTACGCTGGAAGCCAACAAAACCATGCACAATTCAGACTGCATTATTGCACTGGGTGCCCGTTTTGATGACCGCGTTACCAACAACGTATCAAAGTTTTGTCCTCATGCTGAAATCATTCATGTGGATATTGACCCTGCATCGATTTCAAAAACCATTAATGCGCACATTCCGGTTGTTGGCAGTGTGGATAAAGTGCTTGATCAGATCCTTGAGCAACTGGCTGATGTGGATTTCTCCGGCCAGAAAGAAAAGCTCAGCGACTGGTGGCAACAAATCACCCAGTGGCGCGGCCGTGAGTGTCTGAAGTACGAACAGGGCGATACGGTAATTAAGCCTCAGCGTGTCATCGAAGCCTTGTACAAGCACACCAACGGTGATGCGTACGTCAGTTCTGACGTGGGGCAGCACCAGATGTTTGCTGCTTTGTACTATCCATATAAAAAGCCCCGTCAGTGGATCAATTCCGGTGGTCTGGGCACCATGGGCTTTGGTTTACCGGCAGCGATGGGCGTACAGTTCGCACACCCTGAAGCGACCTCGGTGGTTGTAACCGGTGACGGCAGTATTCAGATGAATATTCAGGAACTGTCTACCTGTTTGCAGTACAACTTACCGGTGAAGATTATTTCTCTGAACAACCGTGCGCTGGGCATGGTACGTCAGTGGCAGGATATGATTTATAAAGGTCGTCACTCTCATTCTTACATGGACTCCATGCCTGACTTTGTGAAGCTGGCAGAGGCCTATGGCCATGTAGGTATCAAAGTGGATCGTCTCGATGAGCTCGACGCCGCGATGGAAAAATGTTTCAGCTATACCGACAGACTGGTATTCATGGACATTGCTGTAGACCAGAACGAACACGTTTATCCAATGCAAGTGAAATTCGGTGCAATGGATGACATGCGCCTGAGCAAAACGGAGCGAACCTGATGAGAAGAATTATTTCAGTATTAATGGAAAACGCGCCGGGCGCACTGTCACGTATCGTGGGCGTATTTTCACAACGTGGATATAACGTTGATTCACTGTGTGTTGCCGCAACAGACGACCCCAGTTTGTCTCGCCTGACCATTACCACTCACGGTGATGATAAAGTGATTGAGCAAATCACCAAACAGGTGAACAAACTCATCGATGTGCTTAAAGTGGTCGATTTAACCGACGGCACCCACGTAGAACGTGAACTGATGTTGATTAAAGTGGCTACACGGACTGAAGAGATCCGCGCTGAAGTGAAGCGCACCAGTGATATCTTCCGTGGCAGTATTGTTGATGTAAACGGCAGCAATTACACCATTGAAATCACAGGTACATCAGACAAGCTGGATGCATTCGCATCTGCAATGGGTGAATGTGCAGAAATTATCGAATCATCCCGCACCGGCGTATGCGGATTAGCCCGCGGTGAACGTGCGCTGAGACCATAAATCAGCGGTAGTAAAATGAACGACAAAACCGGTATCGCCCTGTGATACCGGTTTTTTTATGCCCCTTTGCCGTAATACACTTCTACCCGTAAAGCCAGCCCGTACGAGGGTTTAAAATCTTCTTCCTTCAGCCATAAAACAAACGGCTCAATTTCGTAAAACAGCCAGTCACGGGTGGGATTCATCCGGTAGCGGAAGCTGGTGTACACCTCACTCAGCTCGTTTGACGGTTTTGTCAGTCCTTCTGTAAACAGGGTATAGATAGCAGCGGAATGTGAAGTCAGCGGTTGCAGATATTGCAGTTCGTGCCGCCACAACCAGTCTTCGTGTTCATCGCGGTAGTAATAACGGTTGTTGAAGCGGAATACGTGGTCATCGTGGCTGAGGTATTGAAACGTTGCTCCTACTTCAGCACCCAGTCCGTCGCGGTTGTAATAATAAGTTTCAGCGTCGTAAAACAGGGCGATTGTATCGGAGAGCGGGGCCATATCCTGAAAACGGGCTTTCGCATAAATTTGCCCCCGCCGGCCGGTACCGATACGGTACGACATTCTGGCATTGTCACTGGCACGGTAACGCAGGGCGATGGTTGTGTTATCACGGTTCCGGGCTACCGGGTCTCTTGCCGCTTTAATGGTATTTTGATTGTCGTTATCTTCGTTATCGCTGAGCACCAGGTCTACACGGTCTTCCAGCGCCGGTAGTTTTACCCGGATCCGGAAACGTAAATCCATTTCACTGAGGTCCCGCGTTCTGGGTTCCCAGCCCAGACTCACCCGGCCTTCGGCCCTGGCATCACGGTAAGCGTCACTGCCTTCCAGAGCAAAAAAGCTGTCGAGCTGCCGTGCGGTGTAGTCCATGGAGCGGGTTAGCTCCTGTTGCCAGTTATCGAACCAGAGTTTTTCATCTGTACCGGCTTCTGCCTGCTGGCTTTGTTCAACCGGAAGACGCTCAACGTCTCCGTCTGACAGCCGGGGCAGTGCAACACACAGTAACAACACGATACATGACATAAATTAATTCAGGGTTTCAGACCCGGGCTTCCTATCCAGTTTTTTAGCATGAAGTGAAATCAGGCATTCGTCAAAAGTTTAAATAAGTATAAAAACGTAAAGATGAAACGGTTCACCTCACAATTGTAAATTATGTCGTGAAAGGTTCTTATTGCGGTGGCATACTGTGGGTCTTGATGTAAAGGAGATTTTTTTGATGGGTGGAATTAGTATCTGGCAATTGCTGATTGTTTTAGTGATTGTTGTTCTTCTGTTTGGCACCAAGCGACTCAAGAGCATTGGCTCCGATCTTGGTGGTGCAGTAAAAGGTTTTAAGAAAGCAGTAACTGATGAAGAGTCAGATGCTGATTTCTCACAGGAAAAGCGCGTTGAAAACAAAAACGAGGCGCAATCTGTAGAAGCAGAGTCCAAGGCAGACGTTAAAGAAAAATCCTGATGTTTGACATTGGCTTCTGGGAATTATTGGTGATTGGAGTGCTGGCACTGCTTGTGCTGGGGCCGGAACGTTTACCCGGCGCAATGCGCTCCACCATCAAAACAGTGCGCAGCGTGCGTAATATGGCAACAGGCTTCAAGCAGGAAGTGGAACACCAGTTACGTGTGCATGAATTGCATGAAAATCTGAAAAAGGCTGAGCAACAGGGCCTCAAAGATATTGCGCCGGAACTTAAAGAAAGCGTCGATGAACTCAAAGATGCCGCGAAGTCCGTGCAGGAACCTTATAAAAAGAAGTAAATGTCTGACGCTAACTCTCTTATCTCGCACCTGATTGAGCTGCGAAACCGTGTCTTGCACGCACTGGCAAGTGTGCTGCTGGTGTTTTTGTGTCTGGCGTATTTCGCTCAGGATCTTTACCGCCTTCTGGCTGAGCCTTTGCTGAGCACGATGCCGGAAAACACATCCATGATTGCAACGGATGTTGCATCACCGTTTTTTGCACCGTTTAAACTTACGCTGGTGCTGTCATTTTTCATTGCTATTCCCTATGTGCTTTATCAGGTCTGGGCCTTTGTCGCGCCGGGCTTGTACAAGAATGAGAAAAAGCTGGTCGCGCCGCTGTTACTCTCAAGCACACTGCTATTTTATGCGGGGATGGCGTTTGCCTATTTCGTGGTTTTCCCTATTGCCTTTGCGTTTTTTAACAGTGTGGCGCCTGAAGGGGTAACCGTCAGTACGGATATTTCCAGTTATCTGAACTTCGTACTTAAATTGTTTTTCGCATTCGGGGTGTCATTTGAGATCCCGATTGCCATCATATTGTTATGCTGGACAGGCGTGACCGATGCAGCAACGCTGCGGGCTAAACGTCCTTACGTGGTGGTCGGTGCCTTCATACTGGGTATGCTGCTGACACCTCCGGATGTTATTTCCCAGACATTACTGGCAATTCCAATGTGGTTCTTATTTGAAGTGGGCGTCATCGTCGGTGGATTTTACGCAGGTAAAAAAGAAGATGATGAGGACGAGCAATCGTCCGACTCTGAGTCAGTTTAGCTCAGACAGATCGGGACAGACGATCTGAAGATGACAAGTAAGGAATAATAATGAAATCAAAAATAAAACTGGCCGGTGTGGCCCTCATTGGCGCTTTATCATTTACGGCGCAGGCTGAAACCGTTACTGAAGCCATGCAGGCTTGTAAGAACGAAAAAAACGACCTGAAACGTCTTATTTGTTATGACGCCGTTGCCGGTTCAATGAACATCTATGCCGGTGCAGGCAAGTCTGTTGATGACATTGCCAGCGAGCAACCAAAGCGTCAGCCGGTTGCCACTGCCAGCAAGCCACAAATTACTGAAGATGACTTTGGTCTGGAAGCACAGCGCCTGGCGGCAGAGAATCTGCCTGAAAATATGTCCGGTACTATTACGGATGTGTCGACCAGCCCGCGGGGTGACTACATTATTACACTGGATAGCGGTATGGTCTGGCGTCAGACTTCCGATGATGTGAACTACAAGTTCCGCAAAGGCGATACCGTACTGGTGGAGCGTGGAGCACTGGGTGCTTTCTATCTGAAGAAATCCGGTGCCAGTGGCAGAATTGGCGTACGCCGGATCAAGTAAGTTGAAATGGTTCGATGCCGGCGTCAACCTCCTTGACCGCCGGTTTAATCCCGACGATGTTATCGCCCGCGCTGTAGAAGCAGGGGTCGATAAACTTTGCATGATCACCACTGAGCCCGCTGAGTGGGATGATGCACAGGCGCTTTATCAACGTTATCCTGAACACCTTTGTTATACCGTCGGTTGTCACCCGCATAACGCTAAAGTCATGACAGAGGATGACTTTACCGGTCTGGAACAGCGCCTTGATTGTCCGGGTGTTGTTGCCGTCGGTGAGTGCGGACTCGATTTTAACCGCGACTTTTCCCCCCGTGATGTTCAGGAATCAGTCTTTCGCCGGCAACTGGCGATTGCCGTTAAACATAATAAGCCTGTCTATCTTCACGAACGTGATGCTTTCGCACTGCAATTAGATTGTCTGGACAGTGTTGAAGGGCAACTGGCCGGTGGCATCGCCCATTGCTTTACCGGAAACCTTGACGCCATGCAGGCCTATCTCGACCGGGGTCTGTATATTGGTATCACCGGCTGGGTCTGTGATGAGAAACGTGGCGCAGACTTAAGAGAAGCGGTGAAGCAGTTACCCCTTAACCGGTTAATTCTCGAAACCGATGCGCCTTATTTATTTCCGAAAAATCATCGTCCGAAGTCAAAAAATAATGAACCTGCTTTTATCTCATCAATTGGTAGGTATTTGGCTGATTTGACAGAAATAAGTTATGAAGAGTTGACACAAAACAGTTATGCTAATACTTGCAGGGTATTCAAAGTTGCAAGGTAGAATAATAAATGCAATTGAACACGGGGATGGTCCGCCGGTACGATGAGTGGCTGATCGCAATAACGCTGGCCGTTGTTGCCTTGTTTCTTTATGTTGTGCAACCCTACATCCGCGCCGACGATCAACAGCAGCGCATTTCTGAAATTCGTTATACTTCCTCAGCAGCATCTGCTTTTTCCATTCAAAGTTATTCCGAAATAGCCGCTGTAGACTGGACGCCTGTGAGCAACCCGGTAAATCTGGGTATGCAGGACGGTGTACACTGGTTTAATTTCTCTGTCAGACGTGATGCGCTTTTATCTGAAGAAGCGTTACTCGAAGTGGCTTATCCGCTGCTGGACAACATAGAAGTCTCTTTTTTTACGCCTGAACAGCACGGCCCGGTAGCAACTCTCTATGGCGGCGATGCGTTGTCGTTTACAGAGTGGGATATACGTCACCCCTCCATGTTATTTACCATCCCGGCGGGCTACGCACATCTGGATGTGGTGCTGAAAGTGAAAACATCAGGGGCAGTAAGATTGCCTGTGCGTGTGTGGAATAAAACAGAATTCATCGAATATACCTCCAGCCTGAGTCACCTGATGGGGGCGTTCTTCGGTTTCCTGCTGGCCATCGGGGTAAGCAACTTTTTCTTCTTTCTGACCACCCGCAGTGCAACATTTTTACTTTACACCGCTTACGTCATTTCGCTGTCGCTGACGCTGGCGACTCTGAACGGTCAGGCCTTTGCGTATTTGTGGCCGCAGTGGGGCTGGTTTGAACAACGGGCCGTCGCTATTTGTGCCAATGCTGCCATTATGTTCGCCATGCTGTTTTCCCGCGCCTTACTGGAAGTTTCTTCCCATAGCCGGAAAATTGATAAAACACTGAAAGCGGTGGCAGCCCTGTTCGGGTTAAATGTCATTGTCAGTCTGTTTCTGCCCTATGCATGGCTTATCAAAGTGTTTCTGGTAATGCTGGGGCTGGTGGTTATTTTTACCCTGGCCATCGGTATCTGGCTTGCCATGCGGGGGCACACCATCGCCAGGTACTATTCTTTTGCCTGGAGTATTTTGCTGGTCAGCGGCTTATCTGCCAGCCTGGATAATCTGGGGGTATTCAGCACCAGTATACCGTCCAATTATTTGCTGATGCTCGGGGCGTCAGTAGAAACGTTACTGCTGACGTTTATTATCGCCATTGGATACAGCCAGCAAAAAGAAACCGCCTTTGAATCGTCCCGTAAAGCCCTTGAGCAGGAAAAGTTATCTGCACAGGCGCGGGAGGATTTGGTGGAAATTCAGCGTCAGTATGCCGATGAAATGGAATACAAGGTGCAGGAACGTACCCTGGAACTGGAAATTGCACTACGTGAATTATCACAGGCCAATGAAGAACTGGAGCGCCTCAACAGCATCGACTCACTGACAGGGATCCGTAACCGTAGGCACTTTGACAAACGCTTGCTGGCAGAGAGCCGGCGCAGTCGTCGTGAACAAACTGAACTTAGCCTCGCAATGATTGACATCGACCACTTCAAGTCGGTTAATGACGAGTACGGACATGCAGCGGGTGATGCCTGTATTTGTCACATTGCCCGTTTACTGCAATCACAGTTACGCCGTTCATCAGACGATGTATGCCGCTATGGCGGTGAAGAGTTTGGCATTATTTTGCCTAACACTGACATTGAGGGTGCCCGACAGGTCGTGGAATACATGCGCAGAATGATTGAGCAGACGCCGGTTGAAATTGACGGGCAGGTTATTCAGCTGACGATGAGCGCCGGTGTTGCATGTGCCGTTATTCAGCGTGAAGCACACGAACTCGATTTACTGAAGTACGCAGACAGCCTGTTGTACCGCGCTAAGCAAAACGGGCGGAATCAGGTTGTCGCGGAAATCTTTTCTGGAGAATCATCATGACATTTTCACCTTTCCCGGCAAAAAGAATGCGCCGCCTCAGAAGTCAGGACGCATTGCGGGATATGGTCGCAGAGCACGTACTCACGGTAAAAGATCTGATTTACCCTGTATTTGTTCTGCCGGGCAAAAACCAGCGGGAAGCTGTGCCTTCCATGCCGGGCGTCGAACGTTTATCTGTGGATTTACTCGTGGAAGAAGCCGGTAAGTGGGTCGACCTTGGGATCCCCGCTCTGGCGCCTTTTCCGGTTACGCCTATGGAGCTGAAAACTGACTGTGCGAAAGAAGCGTGGAATCCGCAGGGACTGGCACAGCAGGCACTGCGTGCGTTAAAGGACGCTTATCCGCAACTGATGCTGATGTCTGATGTGGCACTGGATCCGTTTACTTCCCACGGACAGGACGGCATCATCGATAAAGACGGGTATGTGGTAAATGACATCACCGTGGATGCGCTGATAAAGCAGGCGCTGTCGCATGCTGAAGCCGGCGCTGACATTGTGGCTCCGTCGGACATGATGGATGGCAGAACTGGTGCCATCCGCAATGCCCTTGAAGCTGAAGGCCACCACAATACCTGTATCATGGCTTATGCTGCCAAGTATGCGTCAGCCTATTATGGCCCTTTCAGGGACGCTGTGGGCTCTGCTGCGAACATCAAAGGCGGTAACAAGAAAACTTATCAGATGGACCCTGCAAACAGCGATGAAGCTATTCACGAAATTGCCATGGATCTGCAGGAAGGCGCAGACATGGTCATGGTGAAACCCGGCATGCCGTATCTGGATATTGTCCGTCGTTGTAAAGAAGAGCTGAAGGTGCCGACTTTTGCCTATCAGGTAAGTGGCGAATACGCTATGCACAAAGCGGCGTTTGCTAATGGCTGGTTGAAGGAAGATGAAGTTATTCTGGAATCGTTGCTTGCATTTAAGCGGGCCGGTGCAGATGGCATTCTGACTTACTTTGCGCCGCAGGCTGCGCAGTTACTGAAGGGCTGAATGTCTATCAGCCCGCTGACACATCTGAGACTGCCGGCCTGATACTGGCCGGTTTTACTTCGCCCGGTAAATACCAGTCACAGGCAGTGCAGTTTCCAGCCTGCCCGGTGTTGTAACCAGGTTTCGTTGGCCAGCTCAGCGTTAATAAGCGGATGGGCCGCCAGCCAGCCTTGCGGCAGGATCAGTGTCCAGTCATCACCGTCCACTTTCAGTTCTACCTCCGGAATGTGTTTGTTCTGACGACGCAGACACAACACAACGGCAATCCTTAACACCCGTAACAAGCCTTCCAGCATGGGCCTTACTTCTTCATGATAATGAGTAAAAGTGTCTGACTTGATTGCGAGGCGGTGACATTTTACCAGGTCCCGTATCGCCACACGTTGTAATTTGGTGTAACCGGGCAAATCGATATACGTCAGCAGGTAAGCACCATGCTCATGATGCTTTTTAAACTCAACATGCAGACCGATTTCATGCAGGGTTGCTGCTGCACCCAGCACGGCTTCAGTATCAAGGTGACACAAACTGGTTTGCGCGCATAACTGGTGACACAGGCGCAGTGCCAGCCCCCGCACTGACTCAGCATGGTGGCGGTCGATGTGATACCGCTTCATAGTATGATTCAGGGTCTGGCTGCGGCGGTCATTTTCCTGCAGGTTATCCAGCATGCCGTAAATCAGTCCTTCCCGCAGTGCGCCGCCGGAAATATTCATATCACGGATTTTCAGGCGCTCGAACAGGGTGATCAGAATCGCCAGGCCGCTGGGGAAAATGGGCTTGCGGGACTCTTCCAGACCTTTGATGTTCAGGTTGTCGATATGACCACAGGCGATACACTCATCACGCAGTTTATACAGGTAATCAAGGCGGATAGCATCGCTGATCCCCTGTGCGACCAGAATTTCTGTGATGGCTTGTGGTGTACCTGATGCGCCCAGACAGTTATGCCAGTCAAAACACAGGAAGGTATCAGCCACACTGTCCAGAAGGGCATTAGCTTTTTGCTGTGCTTTATCGAAGTTGGCCCGGGTGATTTGGCCTTTAGGGAAGTGCCGTTCTATGAACGTGACGCAGCCCATATCCAGACTGACCAGGTGGATAGGGTGCATGTCATTGCCGATGATAATTTCGGTGCTCGCGCCGCCGATATCAATCACCAGGGAATTGCCCTGATTCGCGGAGGTATACGCAACCCCGAGATAAATCTGCCGCGCTTCTTCTTCACCGCTGATGACTTCCAGCTTATGGCCCAGAATGGATTCTGCTTTGTGGATGAAATCCGCGGCATTTACTGCCAGACGCAGTGTCGCGGTAGCGACCACTTTTACATTGGAACGGGGAATGTCCTGCAGGCGTTCGGCGAATGTCTGTAAACACTGCCAGCCACGCTCCATGCTGACTTCATCCAGTTCCATATCGTCATTTAAACCGGCAGCCAGCCTGACTTTCTGTTTCACTTTACCGATGATTTGCACACTGCCGTTCACGACATGCACTACCACCATGTGGAAACTGTTGGAACCCAGGTCCACGGCGGCGTAATACTCGCCGTGAACAACCGCATCATGTTGAAGTTCTGGCTGCATAGATTTTACTGGTTTGACGGTTTCTTATTGTTGCTGTTACGGCGACTGTTGCCACGACGGGATGAATTCCGGTTAGTCGGAGTACGCCGGCGACGGGGTTTCGGTGCAGTCACATCATCCAGTAATGCTGTTCTGTCAAATTCGGTAACAGGAATGGCATGCTGAATATATTCTTCAATCGCCGGCAGATTCTGTGCGTACTTTTCACAGGCGAAGCTGATAGCGGCACCGCTGGCTCCGGCACGGCCCGTACGACCAATACGGTGAACGTAATCTTCCGCATCGTCCGGCAGGTCGTAATTGAATACGTGGGTCACTTTATCAATGTGCAGACCACGGGCGGCAACGTCAGTGGCGACCAGTATATCGAGATTGTTCCTGGTGAAGTCTTCAAGGATCGACAGGCGCTTTTTCTGCGGTACATCGCCGCTTAACAGGCCAACACGGTGACCATCTGCTGCCAGCCAGTCGTTTACACGCTCACAACCGCTCTTGGTGTTTGCGAAAACAATGGCTTTATCCGGCCATTCTTCTTCCAGCAGGGTAAGCAGAAGAAGCATTTTGTCTTCATCTGACGGGTAGAACAGTTCTTCAGACACGCGGGTGGCTGTTTTGCGTTCCGGTTCAACCTGCACGTGAGTGGGGTTGTTCATGTGCTCATAGGCCAGCTCCTGTACGCGGTAGCTCAGCGTTGCTGAGAACAGCATGCTCAGGCGTTCAGTGGCAGCAGGCATTCTGCGGAACAGGAAACGGATATCTTTAATAAAGCCTAAATCGAACATGCGATCCGCTTCATCGAGTACAGCTGCCTGAATATTATCCAGCGAGAACACACCTTGTTTGTAGTAATCAAGAATGCGTCCTGTCGTACCGATAATAATATCTACCCCTTCTTCTAGCGATTCGCGTTGACTTTGGTATCCTTCGCCCCCATAAATGAGACCAAGTGACAGTCCGGTGTGCTCGCTGAGCGGCTTGGCATCATTATAAATTTGAACCGCAAGTTCACGGGTAGGTGCCATGATGATGGCGCGCGGTCCGGATTGACTACTGGCGTCATTTTGCGCTTTTTCCAACAGATGGTGGAAAGTTGCGACAAGAAATGCCATTGTCTTGCCCGTACCGGTTTGTGCCTGACCGGCGATATCCAGTCCCTCTAGCAGGGGCGGCAACGCAAGTGCCTGGATTGGAGTACAATGAGTGAAGTTTGCAGACTTCAATGCCTCAACAACTTTGGTATTGATGGGCAAGTCGGAAAAATGTGTTTCAGTTAAATGTGTTGTTTGCATAGCTTATAGCTTATCTGTGCTTGCATTAAAAAACGGTTTCTTATAACACTAATGGTAAAGCTGAGACAAATCAGCAGCAGACCAAATATTGGAGAAAAGAATGAGCGACAAAATTATCAAGTTAACAGACGACAAATTTGAAGCAGATGTTATCAATGCTGCTGGTCCTGTGCTGGTTGACTTCTGGGCCGAGTGGTGTGGCCCTTGTAAAATGATCGCACCAATTCTCGAAGAAGTTGCGACCGAGTTTGATGGCAAATTAACAGTTGGTAAGTTGAATGTCGATGAAAATAATGAAACGCCACCAAAATATGGCATTCGTGGCATCCCAACTTTACTGCTGTTTAAAAACGGTAATGTTGCCGCTACAAAAGTTGGCGCATTGTCAAAAACTCAACTGACAGAGTTCCTGAACGAAAACCTTTAATCGTTAACGGAACATCCGAATCAGAAAAACCTGCCGGTCTGCCGGCAGGTTTTTTTATACTCTGTTCTTCTGCAATTTGATCCATCTCAACAACCGGTAATGGACATAACAGCATATTACCGCTATCACTTATATAAGCTGACAATTTAAACCTTCGCATTATTGAACGTGTGACAACATTGTCTGTCAGATGCTGCTGTATGTGCCGGTTAGAGCAAAGTAAATATCGGGTATTAAAGTTTTTTTAACAATTGCGGCAAAAAAAGTGGACGCTCCTCAATTAAGGTGCTAACGTTCGGATATATGCTCAAACCGAGCAGCGTTCTGCTTAAGTCCGACCCGGACAAACATCTATTCCAACTATTTTTTTAATTTAGGGGCTAACGTCCCGTAAGCGAAGTCCAAGCACAAAGACCCACCAGTATGAATTTAACCGAACTGAAGAATAAACCAATTAGCGAGTTGGTTGCCCTGGCCGAACAGATGGGCCTGGAGAACATGGCTCGTGCCAGAAAACAAGACATCATCTTTTCAATCCTGAAAAATCACGCCAAAGGCGGTGAAGACATTTTTGGTGATGGTGTACTCGAAATTTTGCAGGACGGCTTTGGCTTCCTGCGCTCAGCAGATTCTTCTTATCTTGCCGGGCCCGACGATATCTATGTATCACCCAGCCAGATTCGACGTTTCAATCTTCGCACCGGTGATACGATTTCAGGAAAAATCAGACCACCCAAAGATAGTGAACGCTACTTTGCCCTCCTGAAAATCCGCGAAGTTAACTTCGACAAGCCAGAAAACTCCCGTAATAAAATCCTCTTCGAAAACTTAACTCCTCTGCATGCAGCCGACCGTTTGCGTATGGAACGGGGTAATGGTTCGTCTGAAGATATTACAGCCCGTGTTCTGGACCTGGCGTCGCCAATCGGCAGAGGTCAGCGTGGTCTCATCGTTGCACCGCCTAAAGCCGGTAAAACCCTGTTACTGCAAAACATCGCGCAGTCTATTGCTGCAAACCACCCTGAGTGTGAACTGATGGTTCTGCTGATTGACGAGCGTCCGGAAGAAGTGACCGAGATGCACCGTCTGGTTCGTGGTGAAGTGGTAGCATCAACCTTCGATGAACCGGCCAGCCGTCACGTACAGGTTGCGGAAATGGTTATCGAGAAAGCCAAGCGCCTGGTTGAGCACAAAAAAGACGTGGTTATCCTCCTAGATTCTATCACCCGTCTGGCCCGTGCATACAACACCGTTATTCCTTCGTCCGGTAAAGTTCTGACCGGTGGTGTGGATGCTAACGCTCTGCATAAACCTAAGCGTTTCTTCGGTGCGGCACGTAACGTTGAGGAAGGCGGCAGCCTGACCATCATCGCTACAGCGCTGATTGATACCGGTTCTAAGATGGACGAAGTAATCTACGAAGAGTTTAAAGGTACAGGTAACATGGAACTGCACCTGAACCGTAAGATTGCAGAGAAACGCGTATTCCCTGCTATCGACTTCAACCGCTCAGGTACCCGTCGTGAAGAGCTGCTGACCAGCCAGGACGAACTGCAGAAAATGTGGATCCTGCGTAAGATTGTTCACGAAATGTCTGAAGTTGACGCCATGGAATTCCTCATCAACAAACTGTCGATGACGAAAACCAATGATGAGTTCTTTGATGCGATGAAGCGTCAGAAGAGCTAAATCCTCCCGGATACGAAAAACGGCGTCTGTATGGCGCCGTTTTTGATTCCGCATTGTTTGTTGTTTGTCCCGTCTCAGCCGCATACCGGCGGGAGTGTTGTAAAACTGATTTTAAATTGGTGCAGATTCAGATAGGGTAAATATTCTTATAATAAGGAATATTAACATGCACACACGACTCCTCTCCGCCGCAGTCATGCTGGCGTTTTCTTCATTTTCACAAGCACAAACTGATGTGGCTGCGATGGCAGATAAAATCGAGCCTGAAGTGATCAAATGGCGCCACCATCTGCACGAAAATCCTGAGTTATCGAACCGCGAATTTGAAACGGCAAAATACGTTGCAAAGTACCTGAAATCTCTTGGACTGGAGGTTGAAACCGGTGTTGCCAAAACCGGTGTGGTGGCTGTGCTTGACAGTGGCAAGCCCGGACCCGTGGTCGCGCTGCGGGCAGATATGGACGGCCTGCCGGTGCCGGAAGAGAACGAACTGCCATGGCGTTCAAAAGCCAAAGGCGAGTATAACGGTAAAGAAGTACCGGTAATGCACGCCTGCGGTCACGACACCCATATGGCCATGCTGATGGGCGCTGCAAAAATTCTGACAGAAATGAAAGATGAGCTGCGCGGTAAAGTGAAATTCATTTTTCAGCCCGCTGAAGAAGGTGCGCCTCCGGGTGAACTGGGTGGTGCTGAAGTGATGGTGAAAGAGGGCGTGTTGAAGAGTCCTGACGTGGACGTGATTTTTGGTCTGCATATCAGCTCGAATCTGGACATCGACAAAGTCAGCTACAAGCCGGGCGGTGCTATGGCAGCAGTTGACCCGTTCAAAATCGTGATCCACGGTAAGCAGGCCCACGGTGCGTATCCCTGGAAAAGTGTGGATCCCATTGTAACGGCGGCGCAAATGGTTATGTCACTGCAAACCATCGTGTCCCGTGAAATCAAGCTGATTGATGATGCTGCTGTAGTGACAGTGGGTGCCATTCATGGTGGTAACCGCTCGAATATTATTCCCCGTGAAGTGGAGCTGGTCGGTACTATCCGTACATTAGACAAAGCTGCCCGTGAACATGTTTATGAAGCGATGGAGCGTAAGGTTAAAGGTATCGCTGACAGCATGGGCGCTGAAGCTGAACTGACCCTGCCACTGGATTACAGTTATCCCATTACTTATAACGATCCTGAACTGACGATGGACATGTTGCCGACGCTGCAGCGTACTGCCGGAAAAGACGGCGCGGTCCTGGCCAAAGCAGTAACCGGCGCAGAAGACTTCTCGTTCTATCAGGAACAGATCCCCGGTCTTTTCCTCTGGGTTGGCGGTAAGCCTCTTGATGTGCCGGAAGCGGATTCTCCTGCTCACCACACACCGGATTTCTACGTCGATGACAAGGGCATGAAGCTGGGTGTTAAATTGCTGACCAATTTAACACTGGATTACATGGCAAAGGCTGATTAAACTTTTCAGTTTCCCTTAATGCGTAGAGTTCATGCGGTATGCGCACATCAGAAACTGTAAAGTGGTTATTGCTGGTACTGTTCAGTGCCGGCCTTAATCTGATACCGCCGCCATTTATCAGTGGCGGCTTAACAGCATTCGGTTTGCCTGTTGCCGTGTTCATGGCTTTACGTATGCCTGCAGCGCTGTCCGTTCCGGGCATCGCTCTGGCTATGGCGCCGGTGTGGTTTATTCACGGTATCACACTGCCTGTTATCCTCTGCTCCGGACTGCCTCTTGTTTTAGTACTCTGCAGAAGGCGGCAATCGCCCTGCGAACCACTGAAAACCGGCATCGGGTTTTACAGTTCGCTGGCGGTACTAATCCTCGCTTTTCAGCAATGGAGTGAGCAAAACGGCTTTAATACCGCGGCGTTTACCACCGTTTCAGTGACCTGGTTTTGCCTGTTATCTTCGGTGTTATCAGCGCACCTTGCTTACCTTTTTAGCCGGCTGGCCTGGCATCCCGGTACATTTAAAAAAGACATTAATTTTAAATATCTGCTGGCATATTGCTTCAGCGCATTGTTCTTTCTGGCTGTGCTGTGCGTCAGCTATTCGTTTATCCATCAATATCAGCAGCGTCAGAAAAGTCAGATAGAGCTTTATATGGCTCAGCGGCTTCATGTTTTGTCCGGGCAGGTAAAAGATTTTCTCGACACCCATCAGCGGGCAATTAATTTCGCTGCCGGTACGCTCTCTGCCATGCCCGGTGCTACACAACCCGACGCAGTGCAAACCGATCGTTTACTGAGCGGGCTGGCTGAATCCAGTCCGGCTTTTCTTACCTTTCTGACGGCAGACGCGCAGGGTAAAATTACCCATGCATGGCCTGAAACGCTGCTAGCGAAAGCTACTGATGCAGGCATGCTTGACGTGTCCGGTCGTGAATATTTCTCACAGGTAATCGCCAGCGGGACACCGTATCTGTCAGATGCGTTTCGCGGACGGGGGTTCGGGCAGGACCCGATTGTCGCCATATCCGCACCGGTAACCGGAGCAGACGGTGAAGTCACCGGCATTCTGGAAGGGTCGCTATCGCTGTCATCTTTCAGTCGTTTCGAGAGCAGTAACATTAATGGCTTTATGTTGCTGGTGGAAGACAGTGAAAGAAAGCTGGTGTATGGCTCAGAGGTGCTTAGTGCCCAGCCGTTAATGCCTTCGCCTCTGGGCAATTGCGACACCGGATGCGATGCGTTGACTAAGGTTAATAACGAAACGTGGTTTGTGAGAAGCGTGCAGATAGACGGCAGCGGCTGGCACGTGCGTATTCTTTACAGCTGGCAGCGCTTTTTGCAACTCACCAACTCATCGCTGATTACCGTGCTCGAGTTGCTGGCGGTATTTGCCGTTACCGGTTTACTGGCCGGCTTCACCCTGGCTTCAGTTGTTAACCGCCCCCTTAAAAAACTTATCGGCCAGCTTGAAGCCTTTGACCCTAATAACCGGGGCCAGGGAATCGTCCCCTCTGAGAGTTTGCCGGTAACAGAATTACGAAGTCTGGAGTCAGCGTTTGATTCCATGCAACGGCGGCTGTTCGATGCCTTTGATGATTTAGAACGCTCGCGGGAATCCCAGCGAAAGCTCAACCTGGAACTGGCAGAACTGAACCGGACACTGGCTTCACGGGTCGAGGAAAAGACCCTGCACCTGGAAGCTGCGGTGAAACAGGCGGAAGCTGCAAATGTGGCGAAATCTCAGTTTCTTGCCAACATGTCACATGAAATCCGTACACCGATGAACGGTATCATCGGCTCCTGCGATAATCTTTTGGAAGATGACTTACCGCGGGGCGCAGCAAGGCGCATTGGCATGATTGCCCAGTCTGCCTCCAATTTGTTGATGATCCTCGACAGCATTCTCGACTGGTCGAAAATTGAGGCCGGCAAAATGCAAACCGAGTCGGTGAATTTTTCATTGCAAAAAGTGCTGGAAGCATCATTTCATCTTCACCAGGATGCTGCCATTAATAATGGTGTGACTTCATCAATGACCTACCTTACGCCACTTCCCGAAATGTTATGTGGTGACATGGGTAAGCTGAGTCAGGTGCTGAATAACCTGCTGAGCAATGCGGTGAAATTTACTACAGAAGGGGAAATCACCGTTCTCGCCGGCTTTGAAAACGGGCTACTGACACTCACCGTTAAGGATACCGGCACCGGGATCGCACCTGAAAAACTGGAACATATCTTCGAACAGTTTGCTCAGGCAGATGCGTCTACAACCCGTCTTTATGGTGGTACGGGTCTAGGCTTACCCATCACCAGAAAGCTGGTTGAACTGATGGACGGAACCATCGAGGTTGCTTCAGAACCCGGTGAAGGCACCAGCTTTACCGTTACCCTTCCCTTTGACATCGCTGAAGCGGAGCCTGAGGCAGAGAGTGAGCCGGATGCGTTTATTCCGGATAATCTGAAAGTGCTGGTGGTAGAAGATAACGATATTAACGCCCACATCGTAGTGGATATGCTGAAAAACAAAGGGATCCGCTGCGTACGTGTGGCCAACGGTAAACAGGCCGTGGCGGCGGTGCGTCAGATGCATTTTCACATTGTGTTGATGGATTGCCAGATGCCGGAAATGGACGGGTTCGAAGCAACCCGTGTTATCCGCGGGCTTGAGTCAGAGAAAGCGGGCATTCCCGTGATTGCGCTGACAGCCAATGCCTTTGTGGATGATCAGCGGGCCTGTCTGGCTGCCGGTATGAATGCTTATCTGAGTAAGCCGGTTAAGCGCCGGCAATTACTCAGCATGCTGGCGCAAACCTGGAAAACGCACTACGGCTCAACCGGCGGCTGAACATCTTTGGCTGATTTCTGATTCGGGTTACCAATAAAGCGCAGGGCCAGGTAGCCAAGCAGACCGGATACCAGTGAACCCGCCAGTATGCCCAGACGTTCATCAAAGGCTTTTTCTGAGCCGCCGAATGCCAGCGAACCGATAAACAGACTCATGGTAAAGCCGACGCCACATAACAGGGCACAGCCGTAAATATGTCTGAATGACAAATCTTCCGGCAGTTTGGCAAACTTCATTTTCACCGACAGCCATGAAAATAAGAACACGCCAAGCTGCTTACCGGTAACCAGACCAAAAAATACCCCCAGGGTTACCGGATGCGTCAGTGCGTCTGCTTCCATCTCGTTAAAGTTAATGCCGGCGTTCGCAAAGGCGAAAAGGGGCAGGATGACAAAACTGACACTGCTGTTCAGGCTGTGCTCCAGATGAATGACCGGTGAATATTCCGGGTCTTTTTTATCGCGCATCGGGATAAATGCAGCCAGAACAACACCGGCGAGGGTGGCATGCACGCCGGATTTAAGCATGGCAGCCCACAGCACCAGACCGATTAATACATAAGGGGGAATGTCGGTAACGTTGCGGCGGTTCATCCAGAAGAGTACGGGTAAACATACAGCCGCTACAATTAATGCTGATAAAGAAATATTGTCCGTGTAGAAAAGGGCGATGATGACAATGGCACCGATGTCATCAATGATGGCCAGCGTGACCAGGAATATTTTTAAACTGGCGGGTACTCTGCTGCCGAGCAGTGCCATGATGCCCAGTGCAAAGGCGATGTCTGTGGCGGCCGGAATGGCCCATCCTTCCATGGCATTTTCAGCACCAAAGGTCAGCGCAAGGTATATGGCCACCGGTATAATCATGCCGCCTACAGCACCGGCAGCCGGCAGTACAATATTTTTAGGATCAGACAGGCCGCCTTCACACACGGCCCGCTTCAGTTCCAGCCCGACATGGAAAAAGAATACTGCCATCAGACCATCGTTAATCCACAGCAGCAGGGCTTTGTCGATTTCGAAGCTGCCGGCGGCCACCGTCACCTTCATATCAAGAAAATCTTTGTACACGCCGTTTAACGGCGTGTTGGCAATGATAAGCGCGAGAAGGGTTGCTCCCATCAGGATGATGCCTGCTGACGCGTCCCTTTTCAGAAATGACTGTACATCAGAAACAATTTCTTCAAGGACATTCTCTACGCCCGTTTTTGCCATGTGATTACTCCACGTTTAATAAAGCCTTCTGAAAAGCCTGAGCTGCCAGGCTTATCTGACGGTGTTTTACGGTCACTGCCTGCCAGTGGTTTACTAGCGGGAAATCATTGATGTTGAGGATCCTCACACTGTCCGGCGGCGTGTGCGCCAGAGTGTGTTCGGACAGAATCGCCAGACCCAGCCCCGATGTGACCGCAAGACGAATCGCTTCGTTACTTTCAATAATCATGGAATTCCGGAACACCAACCCTTTGTTGTCAGTGTAATCCTGGATTGCCCGACGCGTACCGCTGCCGTATTCCCGTAGTAAGAATTTATGATTGATGAGGTCTTTTAGATCACAGTTATCCGGGCCGTCATAATCAGGCGGCGCGATAACAACCAGCTTGTTTTGTAAAAATGGCGTACAGATCAGATTGTCGTCCTGGGGCGGCTGACTGAAAATGTACACGTCATCCCGGTTGTGGCGCATGCGCTCAATAATGTCCGCGCGGTTGCCCACCGTGAAACGCACTTCAATATTAGGGTGTTGCCGGCAGAACGGGCTTAAAATGGGCGGAACCACATATTTAGCTGTCGTTACGACTGCCAGCTTCAGGGTACCGATTTCCACCCCTTTCAACGCATGGATCTGACTTTCCAGTCTGGACTGAGAGCCCAGCACTTCCTGTGCACACTGATAAACGGCTTCTCCGGCTTCTGTCATTTTCAACTGGCCGTATGTCTGTTCGAATAACGGCATGCCTACAATGCCGGACAACTTTTTGAGTTGTAACGATACGGTGGGCTGAGAAAGAGAAAGCGCCGAGGATGCCGCAGTGATAGAACCGTGATCGACAATGCTCTGGAAGACCTCCAGAAGACGAAATGTCAAAGATTGCATAAAGACTCCCTGGTTCATGCAAATATAAATAATTCACTATTGATAGTAATAAAATATAACGAAGGATCTATTTATTACAGTCTTATCATCGCAGGTAATGTGGGTATTATCAGATTTTATGCTAAAATCGCGTGCTTTCTGATCCGCCTGATTAATTTCACATCAAACAGCGGGTCTTACCAACGTCTCAAACCATGGGGAGTCACACGATGGCTAAAGTTGCTATTGTCATGGGGTCTACGTCTGATTGGCCGACAATGCAAAACGCGGCGAAGATGCTTAAATCGTTCGGAGTGGAATTTGAAGCAAAGGTGGTCTCTGCCCACCGTACACCTAATCTGCTGGTGGAATTTGCCGAAACTGCACATGACGAAGGTTTCAGCTGTATTATTGCCGGCGCCGGCGGAGCCGCGCATTTGCCCGGCATGATTGCTGCCCATACCCATCTGCCTGTTTTTGGCTGCCCCGTGAAATCGAAAGCGCTGAACGGTATTGATTCTTTGCTATCCATCGTACAAATGCCTAAAGGTGTTGCTGTAGGCACGCTGGCAATTGGTGACGCCGGTGCCGCTAACGCCGGTTTGCTTGCTGCTCAGGTTGTGGCGTTGCAGGACGAAGCGGTACGGGACGCTGTTATTGCATTCAGAAAAACACAAACAGATACAGTACTGAGCAACGGTAATCTGGAGCTTGATGAATGAGAGTATTGGTGTACGGCGCAGGTCAACTTGCGCAAATGATGTATCTTGCGGGCTGTCCGCTGGGTATTGAAGTGCAGGCTGTTGAAGTCAGTAATGACACGGTTGTACACCCTGTCAGCAAGCGTCCGCTGGATATCAGTCTGGCGCAGGCCATAGAGTCTTCAGACGCCCTGACAGTTGAATTTGAGCACGTGCCGGAAAGGCTGCTCGAACAGGCCAGCAAAACAGAAAAACTCTATCCGTCCATGAATGCCATCCTGGTCGGTGCAGATCGTGTCAGAGAAAAGCGTTTGCTTGATGCGCTGAATGTACCCAATGCAGCCCATCAGGTAGTCACGTATATCGACGAGCTGGAAGATTGCGTATCGGCACTGGGCGATAAGCTGATCATCAAAGCCAGCCGTGACGGTTACGACGGTTATGGCCAGTGGCGTTTAATGAGCGAAGAGCAACTTCCCGAAATTAAACAGGCGCTGAGCAATCTTGATCTTAAAAAAGTGCCACTGGTGGTTGAAGCCATGGTGAACTTTGATCGCGAATTGTCGCTGGTTGGCGTGCGGGATAAAGACGGTGACATCAAGGTGTACCCTCTGGCTGAGAACCTGCACCACCAGGGGCAGCTGCATGTGTCTGTGGCACCGGCTCCGTTCGTCTCTGAAGCGTTGCAGAAAAAAGCCGGAGAAATTTTCCGCGTGCTGGCTGAAGGCATGAACTATGTTGGCGTGCTGGCGGTGGAAATGTTCCAGTGCGGAGACGAACTGCTGGTCAATGAACTGGCGCCGCGGGTACACAACTCCGGCCACTGGTCGATGAGCGGCAGCGACACCAGTCAGTTTGAAAATCATCTGCGCGCAGTCACCGGTTTACCGTTAGGGGATACAGAAGCCCGCGGGCCCAGCGCCATGGTTAACATTATTGGCTGCAGCAGCTTTTCCCGTGATCTGTTGAAGATAGCCGGCTGTCATTTGCACTGGTACGGTAAAACCGTCCGTGAAAAGCGCAAAATGGGTCATATTAACGTGACGGCAGCAACCTATGCTGAACTGGGAAGTAAGCTTGAAGAGCTTGGCCAGTATGTACCGTCAGAGTATTTCCCTAAACTGGGAAAAGAAGCGCGTAAACTTAAGCAGATAGAGTCTTGACAGAAATAATTCTGTCGCTAGAATACGCATCCGCTGTTCGCAGCAAGCTTTAGAGAGTGTGCCGACTTAGCTCAGTTGGTAGAGCAACTGACTTGTAATCAGTAGGTCGCCAGTTCGATTCCGGCAGTCGGCACCATTCTCTCTGCATCCGCTGAAAATTCTTCGTTTTCTTGCAGTAAATCAAACTGCACACTTCCTAAATCAGGTTATCTCTCCTAAGATGGTGTTAAACCAACGTCTTTCACCGGAGCGAAAACGTGTCTGTGCTTTTCAGACTGTCAGTCTCTTTACTGGCATTGTTGTTAACTTCTGCAGCGTCTGCGGCATCACAGTTTGAACTGACAAACACGCAGGCAAGAGCAACCTTTCCGATGGCTGAAACAGCCGCTGTCTACACCACAATCACGAATCACTCAGATCAGCCGCTTACCCTTGTCCGCGCCAGTGTCAGTGAAGATCTGGCCGCGCAGGTGCAAATGCATTCTACTGTCATGCAGGACGGGATGATGAAAATGCGTCAGTTGAAAGACGGGGTAACCGTCGCTCCCGGAGAGTCTGTGGCTATGCAATCCGGCGGTACGCATTTTATGCTGACCGGGTTAGTCTCAGGACTGGAAGCCGGTTCAGCTTTTCCCATGACCTTATATTTCAGCGACGGGTCTGAACAGAAGGTGACAGTGCCGGTAGTCAATGCTTCGGAAACAATGCATCACCATCATCATGGTAATGATCACTGACCGTGAAAAACGCATAGAAACAATTGAACTGACTAATCTATAAAATAGATTTTATTTATTTTTATCGATTGCTATTATTGAATCATAACGATTCAAAACAATTTATTCCACTAAGGAGTGTACGATGAGCAAGATTGATATTGGTATTTCAGAAAACGATCGTTTTGAGATTGCCGAAGGACTGAAAAGATTGCTGGCAGACTCTTATACCTTGTACCTGCAAACGCATAATTTCCACTGGAACGTCACCGGACCACAATTCCGCGAACTGCATCTGATGTTCGAGGAGCATTACACCGAACTGGCAACTGCTGTGGATGATATTGCCGAGCGCATCAGAACGTTAGGTGTTGCTGCGCCGGGTACCTATAAATCATTCGTTGAGTTGTCTTCAATTGAAGAAGTTGAGGGTGTGCCGGAAGCGTCTGAGATGGTACGCTTGTTAACACACGGTCATGAGGCCGTTGTGAAAACATCCCGCAGTGTGCTGAAGCTGGCACAGGATGCCGATGACGAATCTTCAGCTGCCCTCGTTTCAGACCGCATGCGTGTACATGAGAAAACCGCATGGATGTTACGGGCGATGCTGCCTCAATAAGGTATAAAAATAACATGATGACATCATGGACTAAATCGCTGTGCCTGGCCGCTGTGCTGGGCACAGCTTTTTCTGCTCAGGCGACAGAACTGAACGTAGAAGAACTGACCACCGGTCTTTCTCACCCCTGGGGAATGGCTTTTTTGCCTGACGGTAAAATGGTGATCACCGAACGGGCAGGAAACATCCGAATTTTTGACAAGACTGCCGGCCTGAGTGCACCGCTGAAGAATGTACCTGAAGTGGCTGCAGTGAATCAGGGCGGATTACTGGGTATCACCGCTGATCCTGATTTTGCAAACAACCAGACCATTTACTTTTGTTACAGCAAACCGGGTGAAGGTGGCAGTAGCAGCAGTGTCAGCAAAGCTAAAATCGCCGGAGACAGCCTGACTGATGTCGAAACCATCTTTTCAGCTTCACCGCTGGTGGATAACGGTTTTCACTTTGGGTGCCGCGTAGCGTTTGATAATGAGGGACATCTGTTCATCACTCTGGGCGATCGTTACAAGTACATGAAAGAGGCGCAGAACACTGATAATCATCTGGGTACGGTGGTGCGGATCTGGCCTGACGGTTCTGTACCGGAAGATAATCCGTTCACCAAAGGTGACGCGCCGCAGGTGTACAGTTACGGTCACCGCAATGTGCAGGGCCTGACAGTTCATCCGCAAACCGGTGAAGTCTGGGCAATGGAGCACGGTCCGAAAGGCGGTGATGAAGTGAATTTGCTGGGCAAAGGTAACAATTATGGCTGGCCGCTGATCACTTACGGTATTGATTACAGTGGTGACATTATTTCTGACAAAACAGAAATGGAAGGCATGGAGCAGCCCGTTGTTTACTGGGATCCGTCTATCGCACCGTCCGGCATGGTGTTCTACAACGGTGACAAATTCCCCGAGTGGAAAGGTGATTTGCTGGTGGGTTCACTCAAGTTTACGCACCTTCGCCACATTGACATGGAGGGCGGAAAACCCGGTGAGCAGACAGAATATCTCCGTGACAGAAACGAACGTATCCGTGATGTGATTGAAGGGCCTGATGGCTATTTATATCTGCTGACCGATACGCCGGAAGGCAAGTTGCTCAAGGTATCACCGGAGTAAACCGGTTGACTGCTGTTACCGGCACTACCTTATAAAGCGAAAAGCTCACCGGACGGTGAGCTTTTTTGTCTGCAGCGCTATTCGCCCTGCACGTATAATTCTCCGTCGTATAAGCCCTGGATGGTGAGCTTCTGATTGGCCAGTGAACGCAGATAATCAATATGTTCCTGCTCGATTAACTGTCCCGGCACGATCAAAGGAATGCCCGGCGGATAGGGCGTTACCAGTCCCGCTGCAATTCGACCGGCACTTTCCTGCCAGGGAACCGACTCACGTTTGCTGAAAAACGCCGTTGAAGGCAAGGTCACAAGATTAATCGGCGGGATCTTCGCCGGCATTACCGCACGGCTCTTACTGCGGTTCAGGCTGACACTGCCTTCATCCAGTTTCTTCAGCGCATTGTACAGGCGCACAATCTTCGAGCGCATGCCGCCAAGGGTAAGCAGAACCAGAATCGTGCTGTGAGTGAACTTCTCGATTTCCAGACCCACTTCATCCATCAGGAAGCGGTGAATTTCATGGTTCGAATAAGACAAGGCTGAAACGTCGATAAGAATTTTCAGGGGATCATGACCCATATTGTCTTCTTCAAAATGGTCAAAGGCCTGTGCAAAATCTTTTGATTCCAGAATACGGATGCGGCTGAAACGCGATACCTGCTCCTTAAGTTCCGCCACGTTGCTGAGCAACTCATTCAGTATTTTGTAGCCTTCCATCTCCAGTTGCTGACGGCACACGTCCAGCGATGCAATCAACTGATACTTGGGTGAGGTGCTGGTATGTATGCTGTAAATCTCTTTGAAGAAGTCGATATCGAAATCCGGGTCATTCACGTGAATGAACGACGCCTGAGAAAATGCTGATACCACTTTATGCGCCGAGTGCGTCACGTAGTCTGCGCCGGCGTGAATGGCTGAATAGGGTCTGAAATGCGGGTGGAATAAGGAATACGCAAACCAGGCTTCGTCGATGAATACTTTGATACCGTACTGGTGGCCCAGGTCCACAACCTGCTTCAGGTCGGTCAGCAGTCCGTCGTAGGTACAACCCGTCAGCACAATGAGTTTTGCATCCTGATTGGCTTCAATCACTTCTTTCAGTTGTGACAGTTTCGGCGGTGAGAAAATGCCGTAATCAGGGTTAAAAACACTGTCCAGATACACCGGCATTGCGCGTGCCTGCACAATACCGTAGTGCACGGATTTGTGGCAGTTACGGTCGGCGATCACTTTATCGCCTTCACGCAGCAGGGTTTGCAGAATAATTTTGTTGGACGTCGATGAGCCGTTAGTCACGAAATACGACTGGCGGACTTCAAAGGTATTTGCCAGTGCAGACTGGGCACGGCCAATGGCATGCGTACCGTCAGATAAAGAACCCAGCGAGTCCACGCTTACCGACAGGTCGCTGACAAACACATTGCGGCCGAAGAAACGGTAAAAATCACTGATATAAGGCGAGTTACGGAAGCTGGCGCCGCCACTGTGACCCGGCGTATGCCACGAATCGTTGGCTTCCAGTACATACTCTTTATAGGCAGTCCAGAATGGCGTTTCATTGCGATCGTCAAAGTCGTTAATGATGTAGCCGAGGATCGATTCCGGATCGGAGATAATATCGTTGCGGTAGAAAAACGACTCCATGCCGCTGGCCTGGTTAACAATATCCAGTCCCTTAATGGCATCTCCCAGTACATAAACCGGTAATTCCGGGCGGATGGCTTTGATGGCCTTGATGACCACCGCATTGTTGTCTACTTTCCCTTTGCCTTCGCCACCGATTTCAAACTGCCTGACTTCAGTGTCCCAACTGAATACCACGGCCTGAATTTCTCCGTCGTTGTGAACAGAATCCAGGGCTGTAGCGACAGAGCTGGCTTCAACGACAGTGATCTCAATGTCTGGCCTGTCGAACAGCTCGGTGGTGGAACGGATGCTGGTGGAAAGCTGCTCCAGCAGCTCTGCTGAGTCTTCAATGATCAGAATTTTCAATTGGGGGAGCATAGTAAGAATAAATCGTTCCTTAAAAAGTCGTGGCAGTCAGTGTAACGCTGAACTGTATGGTTGTCAGTCTTGCTTTTGCAGCTAACGCACCCATATCATTGAGCAAATATTCAGAACAGGCAAATACGCATGGATAATTTAGTTGCGAACAATACCGTTGATATCACTCCGGAGAATTTTCAGCAGGTCATTCTGATGGATTCACGGGAAAAAGTGGTACTTGTGGATTTTTGGGCAGAATGGAGCGAGGAGTCGAAAAGTGTTTCTCCCATACTGGCAAAGATCGCGTCTGAATACGGTGATAATTTAATTCTTGCCCGCGTCGATTGTGACCAGCAGCAGGAAGTCGCGGCGCAGTTCGGTATTCGCAGTCTGCCCACTGTTATGGTTGTGAAAGACGGCCAGCCGGTGGACGGCTTTGCCGGCGTTCAGGGCGAAGACCAGATCCGCGAGTTCCTGAGTAAGTACCTGCCGAACCCGGAAGATGAATTACTGGCGAAAGCCGGTGAAGCCATTTACGAAGGTGATTATGCAACGGCATTCCCGTTTGCCAAACAAGCCTTTGAAATGAACGAAGGTAATATTAACGCCCGTTATATGTACATCGACTGCCTGGTGGAAACCGGTTCTGTGGATGCTGCAAAGGCGCTGCTGGCAACGATTACTCTGGTCGATCAGGATAGTCGCTATCAAACGCTGACCGGTAAAGTTGAACTGGCAGAACAGGCCGCTGAGTCTCCGGAAATTCAGCAGTTAACCGCACAGGTAGAAGCTGAACCCGACAATCTGCAATTGAAAGTGGAACTAGCGGTGCAGTTACAGCAGGCCCATAAATCTGCCGAAGCATTGGCATTGTTATTTACTGTGCTAAAGACAGATTTGAATTTCGGTGAAGCGAAAAAGCTGATGCTGGATATGATTAATGCATTGCCGGATGGTGACAGTCTGAAGTCTGAGTACCGCCGTAAGGTTTACAGCCTGCTCTATTAATCGTTTTCTGACGGCGGGGTTTGCTGCGGGTAGGGTGTAAAACCGCCTTCAGCAAGCCAGCACAGCGCTTCGAAGTAGCTGGAAAAGTAAGCACGTTCGTAATTTGTTCCGCGAATGTCTTCCCGCAGGTGTGGGTGGGTTCGTTCAATTTGAGCCCGCTTCACCATGCCCGCATCAAGCACATAGGCAGATCGCGTCAGACCCATGGTGATGTTCTTCTTTATTCCCCTTGCCAGCACATTCTGACATTCAGGCGTAGACAATACCCAGCGGCGACCGTCCATTATGGCTCCCCAGGGTTCATTGTTAAACCCTTGCGCCATCCGGTGAATATCCTCTGTCATGGCCTCTGCTGTGGCTTTATTCCAGGCACCCGTTGCAAACACTTCAAGCAGGTTGCCTGAAACGTCGAGTGCATAGTGTCCCTGAAGAGGAAATCTCATTGGTTATCCTTTAATGCATAACTACAGTATTGATATAGCAGATATTTTGAGGTTTTGTGACAAAATATAACTGGTCAAATGTGTTAACGTTGTCTCCGGTCAAAAGATCAGGCGTCATCAGGGTTGTGCATCAGCAACCAAAACAAACTTAATGAGGAGAAATGCATGGACTGGTTATGGCCGGCACTGGCTATTGTTTGCATTGTTGAAGGGCTTGGACCGTTAATCATGCCTGACCGTTGGCGATTATACCTGCTTTCTGTGAGCCAGCAATCGAGCAATAGTCTAAGACAAGTCGGAGGAGTGCTGGTGGTGATTGGCGTTGTCAGCCTGGTGTATCTATCCCGTTGAACAATCGTTAATTTATAAAAAAATAATATGGCTCAGACTATGTCTGTCTTATTTTTGCGCATAAAACAGATGATCAAAGGTCGCAATCTTTGGTAGAATCCCCGCCTAATTTTTTTACACACTAGATTCATGGCAAAGAACGTTGTGGTACTCGGCACTCAATGGGGTGACGAGGGTAAAGGTAAGGTCGTAGACCTGTTAACAGATCGCGCAAAATACGTGGTTCGCTATCAGGGCGGTCACAATGCCGGTCACACACTGGTAATCGACGGTGAGAAAACCGTCCTCCACTTAATCCCGTCCGGTATTCTGCGTGACAACGTTACCTGCATCATTGGTAACGGCGTGGTATTAAGCCCGGAAGCACTAATGAAAGAAATCACCATGTTGGAAGAACGTGGTGTGCCTGTGCGGGAACGTTTAAAAATTAGTGAAGCCTGCCCGCTTATCCTGCCTTATCACATTGCACTGGACGTGGCCCGCGAAAAGGCCCGTGGCAGCAAAGCAATCGGTACAACCGGTCGTGGTATCGGTCCGGCTTACGAAGATAAAGTGTCACGTCGTGGTCTGCGCGTTGGCGATCTTTTCAATCCTGAAGATTTCGCGGCAAAACTGAAAGAAGTTCTGGACGTACATAACTTCACGTTGACGCAATACTACAAAGAGCCGGCGGTGGATTTCGATGAAACCCTCAAGCAGGCGCTGGCTGTGGCAGATATCCTGAAAGCCATGGTTGTTGACGTAACCGATGAACTGGACAAAGCCCACAAAGCGGGTTTGCCCATTATGTTTGAAGGTGCGCAAGGTACACTGCTGGATATTGACCACGGTACGTATCCTTACGTTACGTCTTCTAATACCACAGTAGGCGGCGTTGCTACCGGTGCCGGTTTTGGCCCGCTGAACCTGGATTATGTGTTAGGTATTGTTAAAGCGTACACAACCCGTGTTGGTTCCGGTCCTTTCCCTACAGAACTGGCTTGCGATGTGGGTGAGCACCTGGGCGTAAAAGGTCACGAGTTCGGTGCGACCACAGGCCGTAAGCGTCGTACAGGCTGGTTCGATGCCGTAGCGATGAAGCGCGCTGTGCAAATCAACTCTATCACCGGTTTCTGCCTAACCAAGCTGGACGTACTGGATGGTTTGGAAACTCTGCAAATCTGCGTAGGTTATAAAGATGCAGACGGTAACGTGAAAGACGTTCCGCCTATGGCTGCTGACGGCTACGACCTGGTTACTCCGGTTTACGAAGAAATGCCTGGCTGGAAAGAGACAACTTTCGGCGTCACTGATTTCGATAAGTTACCTCAGGAAGCGCGCAACTATATTGCCCGCCTTGAAGCCATTACCGGCGTGCCTGTTGATATCGTATCAACGGGGCCTGACCGTAACGAAACTATCGTATTACGTCATCCTTACGACGCGTAAGCGAAAAGATAAATACCTGAAAAGCCTGCTTCCGAGCAGGCTTTTTTGTCGGTAAAGTAAACCTCTGAATGCTGAACAGCGGAGTGAATCTATGCAAGTTGTAACTGATACCGGTAACGCGCCCTCTCAGGACACCGGGCATTATGCTGCAACGTTCGCAGCGCTGCGAAGCACCTTTTTCGCCAATAAAACCCGTGATATCAGCTGGCGCAAACAGCAGTTGCTGGCCCTCAAGACCATGCTTGTTACCCATGAGCAGGACATTCACCGCGCCCTGAATCAGGATTTAGGCAAATGTGAAACAGAAGCCCGTACATCGGAAACCGGCTTTTTACTCTCTGACCTCAAGCACACACTTAAACATATCGACAGCTGGGCAGATTTACGTCACGTATCTACGCCCCTGGCGGCCCAGCCGGCCCGCAGCTATCTGCAACCTGAGCCGTTAGGTGTAGTGCTGATCATCGGGGCGTGGAATTATCCCGTGCAATTGCTTTTAGCGCCGCTGATTGCGGCACTGGCAGCGGGCAACTGTGCCATTGTTAAACCGTCAGAACTTGCCCCGGCATCATCAGCATTAATGGCCAGCTTGTTGCCTCAGTATCTGGAAGAAGATGCCGTGGCGGTTGTTGAAGGCGCTAAAGATGAGACACAGGCTTTATTAGCTCTGCCTTTCGACCACATCTTTTACACCGGTGGCGAAGCGGTAGGCAAAATTGTTATGTCTGCGGCAGCGAAATACCTTACGCCGGTTACGCTGGAGCTTGGCGGGAAGAGCCCCTGTATCGTTGACGCCAGTTGCAGACTGGACGTCACCGCCAGACGGATAGTGTGGGGTAAATGGATGAACTGCGGCCAGACCTGTATCGCTCCGGACTATATCCTGATTGAGAAAGGGTTTGCTGAAGCGTTTCTTGCTGCCCTTGAACGGGAAATCACTAAGCAGTACGGGCCTGAACCTTTGCAAAGCAAAGATTACGGACATATCGTCAATACCCGACATTACGAAAGACTGTGTCAGCTCATTGCGGATCTGCAATGCCGTATTGGTGGCGAACGGGACGACGGGAAACGCAAGCTGGCCCCGGCTGTGGTGTTAAATCCTCCGGCAGACAGTACGCTGATGCAGGAAGAAATCTTCGGCCCCGTGTTGCCGGTCATCGAACTGGAGAACATAGAAGACAGCATTGGCTTTATCCGCGGGCGGGCAAAACCTCTGGCGCTGTATCTTTTCAGTGAAGATCACGGCTTTCGTGACAAAGTACTTACGCAAACCAGTGCTGGCAGCGTGTGTGTGAACGACACGATGATGTTTATGACCAATGCAAACCTGCCTTTTGGCGGGGTCGGTGGCAGTGGTATGGGGCGCTATCACGGACAATATGGCTTTGATACGTTCAGTCATCTTAAATCAGTGATGGTAAGAGCCTCGAAGTTTGATGTGGCTGTACGCTACGCCCCGTATTCCCGATTTAAATTATGGCTGTTGAAAAAATTATTATAAAGGAGAGCACATGCCTCAACCGTTTCATCTTGCAATTCCCGTTGACGATTTAGCCGCTGCTGCCGCGTTTTACGGAGACTTACTGGGCTGCGAACACGGGCGCAGTGACACCCGCTGGATTGACTGGAACTTCTATGGTCATCAACTGGTAACCCATTGTGTTGATGCCATGCCCTCTGCGCCACACCACAATGAAGTAGACAGCCACGCGGTGCCGGTGCCGCATTTCGGTGTGGTGCTGGATATGGCAGACTGGCACAAACTGGCTGAACGGTTAAAAGCGGCAGATATGTCGTTTGTCATAGAGCCCTACGTGCGTTTTAAAGGGGAGCCCGGCGAACAGGCCACCATGTTTTTTCATGATCCTGCAGGCAATGCGCTGGAGTTCAAGGCGTTTAAATCGCTTTCTCAGTTGTTCGCTGTGTAACAGACATAAAAAAGCGCAGCCTTGTGCTGCGCTTCATTAACCGGGACGCTGAGCCCGTGTAAGCTGACTACAATTCCACTTCTTCAACAATAGCCTTACCGCGTCCTCTGGCTTCAGAGGCTGCATCCAAGCCTGTTTCAGTGCGCTTAATCAGGTGGACATCGCCAAAGTTACTTTCCTTCATGGTGTAACCCATTGCTTCAAGCGCCTTTACAATCTCTGCCGGCATGCCTGCATGATACGCAATGGTGTCTTTGGGCCAGAGCTGATGATGGAAGCGGGGGCTGTTTGCCGACGCGTCTGCTGTCATATCAAAAAACAGCGCGTTCAGTATGGACTGTGCCACTGAGGAAATAATCGTGGTACCGCCCGGTGAGCCGGTGACCAGTTTCACTTTGTCGCCTTTCAGCACAATGGTTGGCGTCATGGAAGACAACATGCGCTTACCCGGCTGGATTTCGTTAGCGGTACCGCCGATGGCACCAAAGAAATTAGGCACGCCGGCCTTAGCACTGAAATCGTCCATTTCGTCGTTCAGCAGGAAGCCGGCACCTTCTACCACCACGCCACTGCCAAAGGACAGGTTAATGGTAGTGGTATTCGCTACCGCATTGCCCCATTTGTCCATGACCGAGAAATGGGTGGTGTCGGGACTTTCATATAAGCCGGGTTTCACGTCTTCTGTCACTGAAATGGCTTCAGGATCCACTTCTCCGGCCCGGGCAGTAATGTAGGCCGGTTCTAATAACGCTTTTACAGGCACTTCGACAAAGTCGGGGTCGCCCATGTATTCGGCGCGGTCAGCAAACACACGTTTACCGATTTCAGACATCAGGTGAATATACTCTTTACTGTTTTGTGCAGGCAGGGTCTGATTTTTCAGTACTTCATTTAGCATACTGATCCACTGAGCTACTGCCACACCGCCAGAGCTGGGAGGCGGTGCCGTGATGAGTTTGTAATCCTGCCAGGGATAAACAATCGGTGCCCGCCATTTGGCTTCGTAACCCTGTAAATCCTCCTCTGTGACCAGGCCACCGTTTTCAGCCATGAAACCGGCGATAATGCGGGCGGTCTCGCCTTCGTAAAAGCCTTTTTCGCCTTCGTCACGAATGCGGGTCAGTGCCGCGGCTAACTCAGGTTGCTTAAACAGCACATCTGCAGTGCGGGCTTCACCGAAATAGTCGCCAAAGTTGCTTGTGATCCCTTCTTTTTCCTGTCTGGCCATGTAGCGGGTGATATGGTCAGCCAGTTTTGCCGGCACATTAAACCCTTTTTCTGCCAGGTCTACAGCAGGCTGCACCAGACGGTTCCAGGGTAATTTACCGTAGCGCTGATGTGCTGCCCACATGCCGGCAACTGAACCGGGTACACCGGAGGCTTTTGCACCAAACAGCGATTCCAGGGTTTTCACGTCACCGTTTTCATCGAGGTACATATCACGGTGGGCTGCCGCCGGAGCCATTTCACGGTAATCCATAAAGGCGGCTTCATCGTCGAAAAAGATGGTCATGAACCCACCGCCACCGATGTTACCCGCTTCAGGGAACGTCACTGCCAGGACAAATTGCGCTGTGATGGCCGCATCAACGGCGTTACCGCCTTCGTTTAATACTGCCATGGCAGCATCGGCAGCAAAGGTATCAGGCATAGACACCGCCTGCTGGCTGGTTTCAACCTCCGGGGCCGGTGCAGATACCGTTGGTTTTTCACCGGAGCATCCTGCCGCCACAAACAAAAATAGCGAGAGTAAAAGTATTCGCATAATGGCTATCCAATCATAATGATGCTGGCGATGACATAGGCAACGAGTGTCAGTCCGCCAGCGGTAAGTGCATAGGGAAGCTGGGTACGGATGTGCGTTAACAGATCGCACCCGGCCGCGATAGACGATACCGCTGAGGTATCGGAAATAGGGGAGCAGTGATCACCAAATACGCCGCCGCCCAGAATTGCGGCAATGACCAGAGAGGGGGGCAGTCCTAATGACTGGATCAACGGAACGCCGATGGGGATCAAAATCGCAAACGTGCCCCAACTGGTGCCGGTGGTAAACGACATGACCGCGCCGGCCAGAAACAGCATGGGAACAATTAACACCAGAGGCAGGTACTCACCCACAATACCGGCAACAAAAACGCCGGTGCCGAGCACTTTTAAGCTGGCTCCCAGTGTCATGGAAAGTAATACAATGGACACCAGCGGAAGCAGTTCGCCCATCCCTTTAAAGCCAATCTCTACGGCTTCGTGATGGGTGAAGCGCTTATGCAGAATTAACAGGAAGTACGCGACAACGGTAGCAAGAATGGTGGCGTACAACACAGATTTGCTGCCACTGCCGTTAGCCAGCACGCCATCTCCGGTCCATAACATAAAGCCCACCATGCTGACAACCATGAGCACCAGCGGCACCACCATAAAACGTACTTTGGTTGCCGGCTCTGACTCAATTACCGTACCGGTATGAGTCATGGCGGCATCTTCTTTTGCCATCGGGCCGTGCACTTTGTCTTTCATTATGGTGTACACCACAATCGCCAGAGTGATCAGGGCGTAGAAATTCAGTGGTACTGTGCCCCACAGAATACTGGCGGAAGACTGTTCCAGTTCGTAACCGTCCAGCAGGCCAAGGACGAATGCGCCCCATCCGTTCAGTAAGATAAGAATACAGACCGGCGCGCTGGTACTGTCGATGATGTAGGCCAGGCGTGCCCGACTCATTTTGAATTTATCAAATAAACCCCGTGCGAATATGCCGGCGGTGAGTACACTTAAATTAGACTCGATAAATACAGCAACACCGGTGAGCATCGTCAGGCTGCCAACCTGCCGCTTACTTCTGGCAATGCCTTTGCCTGTTAGCCAGTTTACGGTAGCCGTGACACCGCCTGAGTCGCGGATATAGGCTAACAGCGCACCCACCAGAATAGAGAAGATAAGGATCCGGGTATTACCCGGACTGGCGGCAACGTCGATGGTTCTTTCAATAGCATTCACCGGCGCCAGCAATACGCCGTCACCGGTCACACTCAATAAAATCAACGCTTCTGATGAGAGAACGGCCAGTAACAAGGCCATGATGACTTCTTTTTTCCAGAACACCACAAAAATGGCGACGAGAGGCGGGATAATTGAAACCCAATCCATGAAAAATGTTCCTGCTTTTATTCTAATGATTGATCGCAAATCAGGCGCTGATATTCAGTGCGCTATGTTCCGCGGGGCAGTGTGACGCTTTATAAAAAAGCGTGGCGATAGCCTAACTGAGAACTTACCGGTTCTGCCAGTACTTTTACCTCAGTGATTGAGTATTGCTTCGTAAACCCGGGTTATCACACTGCCATATTTTGCGGTTTCAAATTCGCTGCCGGCAAATTGCAGGTTGCCGGTACTCTGTTTCTCAACCGGTGTATGTCTGGCGTTGGTAAACAGCACAATACCGAGATCCTGCGCCGGGTCGATAACCGTTGCCGTGCCTGTCCAGCCGGTATGACCAAAAGCTTGTGAACTGGCATAAGGGCCGAAGTGCCAGCGATTACTGCCGTTGCTGCCCCTGCGCCAGCCAAGTCCGAAACCGGGATTCAGCGGGGAAGGAGCGGTAAACAATGAAATAGTGTCCCGGTCGGTCAGTGCAACCTGTCCGTAGCCACCGCCATTTAATAAGGTTTGTATCAGCACGGCAAAATCATCCACCGTGGAGAATAGTCCTGCATGCCCCGATACACCGCCCATGCTGTACCAGGCCTTTTCGTCATGCACTTCTCCCCGCAGCGTGTACGTGCGGATGCCGGGGAAATCTATATTGTGACTGCGTGTATTGCCATTTATTTCTGTAGCGGCTATCTGACTGGGGGCAAACCCTTTTTTCAGCGGGTTAAACACCGTGTGATTAAGCTTAAGCGGACCGTAAATGAACTGCTCACAATACCGGTCAAGTGACATGCCTGTTATCCGCTCAACCAGCAGTCCCAGCAGCATAAAGTTGGTGTCACTGTACGTAGCCTGCGCGCCTTTGCTTATCTGAAAAGGTACCGCAGTGGTTAATAAGGTTGATGTATGTGATTTATCCCGTGAGCGGAAAGACTCACCGTAGCGCTCACCCGGGGCAAAAAAGCGCACCTCAGGACCGTAGCCGGACTGATGACTCAGTAAATCTCTGACAGTGCGGGCTTCACGGCCACCGCCGGCGTACTCCGGCAGGTACTGATACACCGGCGCATCAATACTCAGTTTCCCCTCAGACACCAGTTTCATCAGTGCCAGATTAGTTGCAAACATTTTCGTGTTAGAGGCTACATCAAACAGCGTGTCCGGTGTCATCGGCTCCGGCTTTGTGAGGCGGGTGCCTGTTTCATCGTAAAGCAGCGCATTGCCATAGGCTGTACGTTTAATCACAGCGCCGTCTTTGATAACCAGTAATACGGCCCCGGGAAAGCCATCCTCAATGTCCTGCTGAATTAACGCATCAACTGGTCTGAAGGCTTGTTGCCATTTTTGCGTTTCGTCAGTCAACGCAGGCCAGGGAATGGTGATGTGCAAAGCATCGCTTTCTGAATCACTTTGCACCTCAAGAGTGTTCGTACCGTTGTGTGTACGCTTTTTCAAGGAATAACTGTAGGTATGACCGGCCTCCAGGGGAGAGGCAATGTTCAGCGTTTCGCCATTTACCTTCACCGTAGCATTGATGGTTGTGGCTGGCGTCAGTAAGATTTCGCCCCTTCCTTTGTACGCTTTAAACGCGACCTTGTCGTTCACTTCTTTCCGGCTGGAACGATCTTGTTGGGGGAAATCACTGTCAATTTGCCCTGACTGAGGACGCTTCTCTTCAGCAGGTGCGGCTTTCAGTGCCGTTTCACGGGCGTAGCGGGTATTCAGCGCTTTGGCCTTTTGCGGAAAATACTTGTCCAGCAAAGCGAACAGTGCGGCTGCTGTGCGGCTGTTCATCGCGCCGGTTACGTTATCCTGCACAAAGTGCATCTGGAACGCAGACAACGCATTAATGGTTTGCTCATCCATTATGCCTGTTTCTACTACGCCGTATCCGTAAGTGTGAAGCGCAGCCTGCATTAATGAAACTGAGGGCAGGGCGCGGTTAAAGCGTTGCCAGTATGTCGTTAATGTACCGGTGTCATACCAGGCGCCTATCCCTTCCAGGTACAGCTGATACCATGGAAAACGCGGGCCCGGATCATTTTTTCTGTTAAATGCGATATCTGCATGGCCGACAACGGCAGTAGGAGAAATGTCCGGGTTGCGGGCGAGTATGTCTTTTGCCAGCGCAATGAGCACCTGAATTTGTTCCGGGTGATAATCAGGAAATACACAAAGGCGGTTGCTTCCGTGTTCTGACCGGCTGGCCGCTGTCTCATTATCCCGCTGACATTGAGGTACATTCACAATCTCAATGCCGATGGATGTATCATTCAAATGGTTACGCGTTTGCCACTCACCTTTACCGGCATGCCAGGCGCGTTTCGATTCAGGCACAAGCTGCAGCACAGATGCCTCATCACCCGGAAACGTGGGGTCAGACGGATCGGTGACCAGGTAATGCGAACTCAGCCCGCCTTCATCCACCAGAGCATGCACACTTTTCTGGTAATCTATCGCGGTAAAATGCATAACGAGCACTTTCACCCGTTCACCGGTATTCTTCGATGGCATACTGGTGTAACCGCCGGCGCAGCCAATCATTGTGGCAACCGCGCAGGTAGCGACCAGAAAGCGAAAGTGTCGGGATAAGAGTGACATGTTATTACCGGTTAATGCTGCATGAAATAACCAAATTATCACAATTATTTCCTAAGTAAATAATAAAATATTCCAATGGCGGGTGTGTGTCATTCAATGTCGAACTTAAAGAATAGCCAATGAAGAGATTGATTTCCCTGGACGTACTGCGGGGGCTTACCATTGTGTTAATGGTTCTGGTGAATAACCCCGGAAGCTGGCAAACCGTTTACTGGCCTTTATTGCATGCTAAGTGGCACGGATTAACACCAACCGATCTGGTGTTTCCTTTCTTTATTTTTGTTATGGGCGTGGCAATCCCTTTTTCGTCGACCCATCAGCAAAGCCGTTCTGCGGTTTTCATGCTGGCAAGAATACTCAAACGCAGTGCATTGCTGTTCTTATGTGGCGTGTTCCTCGCGCTGTTTTACTACAATCCTTACAATGCGGATTTCGACTGGATGCGGGATCGGCTGGAAAGCATCAGGGTGATGGGGGTGCTGCAGCGTCTGGCACTGGTTTATTTTTTTACTGCAATACTGGCGATATTTTTACGCATTCGCGGACTGGGGCTCGCTGCCATTTTGCTGGTGGCGGCGTACTGGGCGGCAATGACGTTTATTCCTTATGCCGATGCAAGCGGCACCGTATATCAGGGGCAATGGGCATTCGGCAACAGCTTATCGGCGTGGGTAGATGCTAATGTGCTGGGTGAGCAGCATGTTTACTATCCTGATGCTAAGCCGTTTCCCTTCGATCCGGAAGGGGTGTTCAGCACCATCCCGGCTATATCAACCTGTTTGATTGGCGTGGTATGTGGCTTATGGTTACAGCGGCAACCTCAGGTGCCAGCTCCAAAGATGATGTGCTCAGGTTTTTTATTAGCGTTATTCGGCGGTGTGCTTGCACTTTGGGTTCCAGTCAATAAAGCGCTGTGGTCGCCCAGTTATACGATGTTGTCGGCTGGATGCGCTATGGCGTGTTTAGCGTTTTTGCACTGGATTGTAGACTTGCGCGGTTATCAGCGTTGGGCTCATCCCTTCGTGGTGGCAGGCGCAAACAGTATCGTGTTTTTCATGTTATCCGGCATTGCTGCGCGGCTGCTTTTCATGATTCCGGCGGGGAGCGGCTCTCTGAAAGGGACGCTTTACCAGTCTGTATTCCTTGATTACTTTTCGCCTTTCAATGCGTCTTTCCTGTTTGCGGTAAGTTTTCTTTGCGTAATGTATTTACCGGTATGGTGGATGTACCGGAACAAGTGGTTTGTGCGGCTGTGAAACTGAGTCTTCTTGTTATGTAAATGATAAGTAAAGCTTATAACGTTTGCGGGTCATTAACGTCGAAGATGCATATTATGTTTCATGCATTTTATTTTATCAGGCGAATATCATGACTCAATCCACCGAATTTAACACGCGCAGAAAAACCCTTAAATCCATTGCCTCCTTAGCGGTAGCAACCCCTGTAATTATGCTAACAGGATGCGGCGGCAGTGGTGGTTCTGGCACCACAACGAATACCTCGTCCGGCGGTTCATCTTCGTCTGGGAGTAGCGGATCAGGTTCGTCAACAACGACGCCAACTGCCGACAATGGGAGCTGGTTAAGTGGTGGAACCGATAGCATGACCGCAGATTTTCCCGCTGACAGCATTTTTGAAAATAGCAGTACCTGCTCTGTTGAGCTAACGGGCCAGCAAACGGAAGGGCCTTGCTATTTTGACTCTGACTATCTCGACGATATTTCAGAAGGGCAAACTGGCTTACCCATGCAACTATGCTTACAGCTCATTGACGCGCAATGTAACCCGTTATCGGGTTACGAAATAGAAGTATGGCATTGTGATGTTGTTGGCATTTATTCAGGCGATACCACGGGCAGCAGTGACACCAACGGGTTTAATTCTTCTTTTTGTACCGGGAATGACAGTGAGGCGTTGCAGGCGCGCTGGTTCCGTGGCATTGCGGTGACGGATAGCAGCGGTCGCGTAAATTTTAAAACCTGCTTCCCGGGCTGGTATGCTAGCCGTGCTATTCACATTCACTTTAGAGTGAAGAATAACAATAACGACGAGCTGATTTCCCAGTTTGGCTTTGATGATGATTTCTGCACAGATATCTGTACCAGCCATTCTGACTATATCAATCACGGTGCGCCAGATACATACCTGACCAACGATACGGTATTCGGCAGTGATTACAACGAGTATGTGTTCAACCTCGAACAAAATGACGACGGCTCCCTGCTGGCCTACAAGCGCATCATCATCTCCTGACCGGACGGCAGGTTTTGCACTTGCCGGAAGTGCTCACTTCATTCTATAAAGTAAGGCGTGACAGGGGACTGATCACGCCATTTCCTCCTTTACCGAACAATACTCTCAACAAGTTGATCGTCCATCTCCTGAGGCCGGGCGTAGTTGTGGTACCGGATAAAGTCAGTAATCCACGTTAAATACGTTTCTATGGTTATTTTGGCGTAGCCTCTCGACAACATAAATTCATACACTTCCCGCAGAAACTTTGATTTCATAATGCTTATCAAAATAAAAACAGCTTAAGAATATGTGAGAGTCATGAAAACTGGCTGGAGGGATGGTTTTACACCATTTCACATCTCACTTCACAAACAGTGTATTTCGCTCCCGCGAAAATGCACCAAAACCGCACAACCTTTTAAAGGTGGGGCTTCTGATATATTCTGGAGAAATGAAAACAGACAATTACACCAGTGTGGGGTGGTTGATCACACCGCGTTGTGTGTCTATTTAGTAGTTATACCCCTATGGAGGCTTTTTGAAAATTAAGGATAAAAAAGAGGACTTTATTTCTCTTACTTCCAACAAAGAGTTGTGGGAAGGTGTTTTAAATGACTCGGAACGTAGTGGGGTTCTAACTGCATCTGCAGCACTAGAAGTCATGTTAGAAAAGTTGCTTAAAAGTTTTTTAGTCCAAAATATTTCGACATCAACAAATATTGCGGAAAAAAGTACCTTCTCTCAAAAGATAAACCTTTGTTTCAGTTTGGGGTTAATCACAGATCTCGAAAGACAAGATCTTAATACACTAAAAGAGATAAGAAACGCTTTTGCACATCATATTTTTGGCTGTGACTTTCAAAATGAAGAAGTTAAAAAGTATCTATTGGCCTTGAAGCTTCCGAACGCTATAAAATTCCCGACAGATAACATTAGGACCTATTTTTATATCGGTATGATAATGCTCGATAGCGCGCTGAATGATAGGCTAACCAAAATTCAGCCGCTAAGCCAAAAGCCGAATTTAAATTATTCGCCCGGGGTATAACAAAAAAATTAAGTCGCTCGCGGGCTCGCTGGGACACAAACATGGCGGCTGTGTCACTTCGTTCCGATTATAGCCGCCATGTTTGCGCCCCTTATTTGGGTGTTAGGTAAGTTTTGAGTATGAAGAAACCTAAGGCTTTTCAATTGGATCCAGGAATGCATTCTATGGCTTTTGATCAAGCCGTATCATGGTCTAATCAAGCCAATTCAATTCGAAAACAATTAGACAAAAGACAGGACACATGTTTCTTACTAAATTTTTTAGTTTGTTCTGGTTTATCGGTTGAGCTTTATCTAAAGGCTTTGATGTTAGTTGGTAGAAATGGTCTGGTAACTGGTGGACATGATCTTTTGTCGCTCTATGAAGAGTTTCCTCCATTCCTGAAACATGAACTTGAAGCTGCATATCACTCGCATGTAAGAGATATCAGTCATCCGATTGATGTACAAGCAATTCGAATGAGTGTTAATCGGCCTAATACTCCACCAGATACTCATAGGTTATCTAGTGAATACAACAGTTTTGAGACAACGATTAAAGGTATAAAGAGTGTGTTTGTAAAAAGTCGGTATTTCTTTGAGCAAGTCACAACAGACGATTATGCATATATTGAATATCCTCCAGGTCAGATAAAAGCTGTGATTTTTTCGCTTCACCAGGTATACGAAAGATTCATAAAAGGTGACTTTGCAGGCAAACTTACCTAACAAAAAAATTAAGTCGCTCGCAGGCTCGCTGGGACACAAACATGGCGGCTGTGTCACTTCGTTCCGATTATAGCCGCCATGTTTGTGCCCCTTATTTGGGTGTTAGGTTTTGAGTTCTAAACATGCAGGAATTTTTCGGTGACTGATAAAGAAGAAAGTAACAATGTAGAAGGGACCATTAATGCGGTTACTGGCTTGGTCAAGGAAGTTCCAATCTATAACGATGCCATTCAACCCTTTGCAAAAGAAGTCGGAAAATCTTTAGAGACTGTTGGTAAAACAGTAAATTTAGCATTAGCCCCCATTCGCGCGATGATCTGGGGCGCGGATAGAATCGAAGAATTTGTAAATACAAAAGTTGCAAAAAGACTCGAGCAGGTTCCGATTGAAAATATTCAAACACCAGACCCTTCAGTCGCAGGACCAGCTTTAGAATCACTAAAATATAATGGGCATAAAGAAACTCTAGCTGATCTCTATGCGAATTTAATAGCTTCTGCTATGGATAAAAGCTCGTCAAAGCTTGCACATCCAGGTTTTGTCGAAATAATTCGAAATTTATCCTCTGATGAGGCCAAAATTTTTAACTTTTTATCAACTGCGAATGTTCAACCTATTTGTAATATAAGTAGTTCAGTCCAAAATTCTAATGGAAGAAACATAGTTGCTGAACTTGTGTCCCATATCGGAGTAGACTCTAAAGTTCAGCATAATGATTTAATGCCAAGTTATCTTACTAATTTAGAAAGGTTAGGGCTTATTGATATACCGAGAGAGACTTATCTAACTCAAAAAGACTCTTACAAAAGGTTGGAAGAAGACCCTTCAGTTAGAGCACTTTTGAATCAGATAAATGCAGAAAACCAGGCACTAGGAATTACTGGCAAAATAGATAAATTTATCGTCAAGGTAACTTCATTTGGCAAACTTTTTGGTCAAGCTTGTGTGAAAAAACCTAACAAGCCACTATAGCCGCTCGCAGGCTCACTGGGACACAAACGCGGTGGCTGTGTCACTTCGTTCCGATTATAGCCACCGTGTTTGTGCCCCTAAGTGGGGTGTTATATGCAATAGGAGAGAACATGGAAGTCGAAGATTTAAGTACGTTAAGTCAAATTACTTTAAAGTGGCTTGATTTGATATTAAATCGAAGGAAGGTTCGTGCGGAAAAAGAGTCTGACGCAATTAAAGCATTAATGAACTCAGTTTCCTTAACATCGAGATACATGAAGTCGGTTTTGGATGATCCAGCGTCTCAGTCAGATGAAAAGGAACATGAACTATCTGACTTGTGGAACGAAACTGCCATTAAGGTTCGCCCTTACAAAGCTGAATTAGCCCAACGATGTTTCTTTAAAGGTTTATATTGGTCAGATACCAAAAGATTCAGTGAAGATGAGTTACAACAACGTAAGTTGAAGCTTACAGACATTGAAAGTGAAATATCATCAGCAATCAAAAGCATATAACAATCAAATAAAGTCGCTCGCAGGCTCACTGGGACAAAAAACGGCGGCTGTGTCACTTCGTTCCGATTATAACCGGCATGTTTGCACCCCTAAGTGAGGCGTTAGTTGCCTGCAGGAAATTTCTGCTTCTGGTGGAGAACCCTGAGAATGTGAATTATGTCATCTCTTACAAAGTACGATACAACCATTGATACTTCTGGAATATTTAAAAGCCGTCCAGGAATTCCTTCTCTTTCACCGCCCATCAACGGTTGCTGTATCAAGTTTTCAACTTTAGTCACAATGATGGCGTCAGTTTTTTCCGCAGCCAATGGATTAAATTCGTATAGTAACTCGAAAATTACTTCTCGATCGTCCAATGAATCCTTTTCCCAAACGATCATTTTTGGGCTCTATTCCTAATTTTCATCTTTCTTACTTCCATGTCGAGGGAAGCCTCTTCATGAGTAACAAACTCACTTTTTCCACTATCTAATTTGCTAAACGCGGCATTAACCTGTTCGGTAAGCCATTGGTCATGAGTCATAACTTTGCGTTGCTGCTCAGCTAGTTCTTCAGTAAGCTCTCTACAGGCATCACTTAAGGTACGCCCTTGGCTTTCAGCCATCAATTGGGCAAGACGTTTCGTTTCTTCGTCGACTCTGAATTGTATGCGGGTATCCATTTTCAACTCCGTTTGGGTGTGTGTACAAACGTTAGCGCGAAAGTCGGGTTTACGACAACTAACAAGCGACACTAAGATGCTAGCAGGCTCGCTGGGACAGTAACACGTGGGCTCCCTGCGTTTCGCTTAATATTGTTGCCCAAGTGTTTTTTACCCGCATGCGGGTTTTAGCTGATTAGTCCATCCATTTATAAAGGAATATATATGCAAGATACCACTCTAAAATCGATTACAGCCACAGTTCAAAATGGTGTTGCAAAAGCTGATGGGAAATTTTGGATTACTGAAACTGATGTTCATTTTGCCCCATATAATAAAGATTTCGGGCCCGGGCCTCTCAAAATTGAAAGGAGCTTTATTTCAAAAGTGGAAAAGTGCTCTGGTAAAGGTGCGGGTATTCTTCCTATCACATCTGATGCAATCGAAGTTTCATTACATGATGGGAGTACATACCAATTCATACTGTCAAATCCTGACGAGTTAATTGTACTCCTGAGCCAATAATCAGCTAACAAGGCGCTCAAAACTATAACCGCAGGGGCGGTCGCCGCAACATAAACACGAGAGCTGAAAATGGATATGAAAACGGAGTTTCAACATTGAAAGAGATAGTGATAGACATATTGTTTGTGGGCTTACTGGTAATTCCTGTAGCGCTGTATTCCTCTGCGAACCTTGCCAACAGGGTCGTTACTTACTGTGACAAATCAATTGTCAAAAGCAAAAAACAATTACTGACTTTACCTGTATCGGTGTATCTCATTTATGAGCTTTCGTCGAAGGAGAACTGGGCTGCACAATCGGGTTTAGTCGTTGCGTTTTTTCTGTTCTTCATGATTTACGCCGCTGCAATATCTCAGTTAATTCAGCGGGCGGGCGCAGAAACCAAACCGCTGTGACCGGCCATGTGCGCCCCCGTTTATTTAAAGAACAATCCGCTCACCAAGAATCACTGCCTCTTTGATCTCGCCCGTAGCTACATGCTGCAGAACAAAGTTTGGCACTTCCCCTGGCATAATTGCGGGGGTATTTTTATCGGTGTCTGATACCAGCACGGGCAGGGTCGTGTCGATATTGAGTAATGCCTTTTCATCGACAAAGTAACTGTAACCTTGTGACAGCAAGGCTTTATAACTCTGATCGTTAAGCGTCAGAGGTGAGCTGACTGTGAAAGCTTTTGGCGGAAGGGTTGCCAGTCCCGTGGCATCAATGTTTTCAAAGCCGTAAACCGTGCGCAAATCCCCAATGGCTTCTATGCGGCTTTTTCCGGTTTTGCGGTCGGTCACTATGCTGATGTCAGCTACATAAGGCTTGTCACACCCCAGCGTCACGTCATGAATTTTTACGTCGCACAGACCGTCCTCGCGGTTGTCCGGAATGCGGTAATAGTCTGCCAGTGAATATTGTGTGAACTGGTTTGTGAGCAGGCTCTCCAGCGCGGTTTGCAGTCCGATGACGTTCATCTTCCTTGCAATCTGCCGGTTGGGGTCGTTAATTGCTGCACCGCTTTCTATCAAAATCGTGCTCGCGCCGGAAGCGGCGATATTGTCACCGAATGAGCGGAAAGAATAGGTGTCGTCATAGCGGCCTATGCACTGAGGAATAAAGTGTGAGAGTACACCGGCCATATGGGCGATAAGCTGTTTGGCACGAAGCCTCGGTCCGTCTACATGTTTATCCTCATGGTACGCCGGTGCCAGAAAAGCAATGGTTGCCGGGTTCGATGATACCCCTGTGGTGTAATAGGGGTTCTGATCATGCAGGTTAAAAGCAATATCCGGCGACAATGTGGCTACCTGCTGTTGCAGGATCTGACCTTCAGGGCTCTGCAGCGTTCTGGCATCCCGGTTGATGTCAATTCCCTGAGCATTGACCCGGGTGCGTCGCTGCGCACCATCGGGATTAAGCATGGGAATGACGTGCAGGGTAACCTGAGACTGCCAGTTTGCCGGAAGCCCGTTTAACTGCCCGTTCAGTAAGATATGCAGCCAGTCCAGAACAGCGGCAGTGGCGGTAGCCTCATCACCGTGCATTTGTGTCCAGGCCAGGATGACGCATTTTCCTGAGCCCAGCGAAAAGCGGGAAACCGGACGACCCTCATAAGATGTACCTATCTGCGTCAGTGCAATACCGGATTGTTCCGCTATCTGGTTAATAACCGGCGAAATATCCTCTGCTGTCAGATGGACTTTGTTCAGAGACGGCCAGTGCATTTCATCAAATTTTGTCGCTATCTCAGCAACTGGCAGATGAGGGTGTGCGGTCATGGTACGTCCTTATTTGTCGGTGAACTGAAGCATCTTACCCGTGGTCAGATTGATTCAGAGATAGCTATTATTTAATGGTATTTTGATATTCGCTTCAACTGGTTTATATTTGAATAATTAATTCTTTGAGACGAATGGCAACGTTCCTGATACCCGTTTGTCGCCCTGTAATTCAAAGGTCAACAGACCCTGTTAAGAAGTGAAACTCCGGATGTCTGCATTTACTAAAATTAAGGCGATTAAACACGCGCTCTCTTCCAGTGAGTCTAAGCTGGCAACGTTTACTCTGGACTCGCCCAATGCGGTGCGGGACTTATCATCACAGGAACTGGCTAACGTCGTGGGTGTCAGCCAGTCCAGCGTGGTGAAGTTCGCCCAGAAGCTGGGTTACAAGGGGTATCCTGCATTCAAACTGGCGGTGATTGACTCGCTGAATAAAGAAACGCCGAATACGCAAATTCACGGCAAAATCACGCTATCTGATGGCTTTGAGCAAATGGCGGATAAGCTGGTGGCGAGTAAAATCAGTGTGCTGAATGAAACCCGCAATCTGAATGAAATGCTTGCTTTTGAGCGTGCTGTTGAACTGCTGAAGAATGCGAGAAGGGTAATGATTTGCGGGGTAGGTGGTTCGGCGCTGGTGAGTAAAGATTTTGCCTACAAACTGCAGAAGCTGGGGATCTCTGCTATTGCCGAAGCTGACGGACATGTTCAGCTTGCTCTGGCTGCCACTTTTGGTGAAAACGACGTGGTTGTGGCGATCAGTGAGTCCGGCACGACCAGCGAAGTGGCCAATGTGGTTACTGAAGCAAAACGCAATCACACTCCGGTTATTTCCATCACAAAGTACGGACAGAACACCATCGCTGATCAGGCAGAGGTAAAACTGTATTCGGTGGCAGAAGAAGCTTCGTTACGACTGGCGTCGATTCTTGCCCGTACTGCGCAGGAACTGATTATCGATATGTTATTTATTGCACTTACCCAGGCTTCACGGCAGGGACGAAAGCTGCTGGAGAAAACCAACGAAGCGGTGTCTGAATTTAAAAAGCAGCAGCACTGAGCGCTTTAAATTATTCTTCAGGATAGAGCAGATACGGACGTCTTTGTTGCTTAAACTTTGCTAACGCAGGCTGCCACATTGCTCTGATCTCCTGCTCAGAAAGGCCACTTTCAATGGCTTTTCTTAATGCGTCAGTACCGGCCAGCTTATCAAAGAAATCCGGCCGGTCGATAAAGGTTTCGTCCTGCTGTTCAAACTGCTTTCCCGCTTCAAGGAGCAAAGCAATATCAAACCCCTCCGTAGCAGAAGAACGTAAGTCCAGCCCTTTCAGTGTTTTGCCTTCCAGCTTCGGGTGAGGGGCGCTTTCGGGCAGGCTTCGCGGCGTGAAGGTAAATGTACCCAGTGCCACCCGGTCATGTCCGGCAACCTGAAACGGAAAAGGTGTTCCGCGGCCGATACTGACGGTTGTCGCTTCAAATAAACACAGTGAGGGATACAACCGGATTGCCGTATCGTTTGGCAAATTCGGGCTGGGAGGTACAGCCAGGTGCCATGGCATGGACTTCCGGTAGTCTTTAACGGGTATCACGTGCAAATCAAGTGACTCAGCCTGCTCAATCCAGGCTTCCCCTTTGATCATCAGTGCCAGTTCGCCTGTGGTCATGCCATGTAAAAGCGGGATAGGATCCATACCCACAAAAGAAGTAAAGGCAGCTTCCCGCACAGGGCCATCCACAAATTTGCCGTTCGGGTTGGGCCTGTCGAGTACAATGACCGTTTTGCCTGTTTCAGCAGCAGCTTCCATGACCAGATGTAACGTACTGATATACGTATAGAAACGTGCACCTACATCCTGAATGTCGAAAATCAGCACATCCACATTTTCGAGCATGGTGGCCGTGGGCTTTTTGGTACTGCCGTACAAGGACAAAATGGGCAGGCCGGTTCGGGTGTCCACGCCGTCGCTAATGGTTTCGCCGGCGCCGGCATCACCACGAAATCCATGTTCCGGCGCCATAACTTTGGTGATGTTTACGCCACGGGACAGCAGGTCGTCTACCAGGTGCTGACCTTTGGTAACCGACGTCTGATTAACGACCAGGGCAACCTGTTTGTCTTTCAGTAATCCGAGGAATGCGTCGGGTTGCTCAGCCCCTGTAGTGACCGCCAGTGCCTTTACAGAGATGAGGCACAGCAGAAAAAGGACTATTTTCATTGTTGCTCAACAGCGCGGCGTAAAAAGCCATTATGATCTGACAACATGGACTCTGCACTGGCGGCATCGTTACCGGTGAGGATCATCATGATCGCCACTTTGGCTTTATGTCCGGCGGCATCGAGTGCAGCTGATGCCTCTTCCCCGGAGCAGTCTGTAGCCTGCATCACTATGCGGATAGCGCGGGCTTTTAATTTTTCATTGGTGGCGTTAACGTCGACCATCAGGTTCTGATAGGTTTTACCCAGGCGAATCATGCTGGCAGTGCTCAGCATATTCAGCACCAGCTTTTGTGCCGTGCCGGATTTCATCCGCGTGGAGCCGGTGAGGCATTCTGCGCCAACCACCGGGCAAATCGCAATTTGTGCGGTGGTCAGCACCGGCGCGCCCGGGCTGCAGGCGATACCTGCGGTGACCGCGCCCAGTTCATTTGCATATTCCAGAGCACTGACCACATACGGAGTCCGTCCGCTGGCAGACAAACCTACCAGTACATCCTTTTCACAAAGGTTCACAGCCTGTACGTCTTTGATACCCTGAGCGCTGTTGTCTTCCGCGCCTTCCACAGCATGCTGTATGGCTTTTTCGCCACCGGCAATAATGCCCATCACCAGTGTATCGGGCACGCTGAAGGTCGGACGGCACTCTACAGCATCAAGAATACCCAGACGGCCGCTGGTGCCGGCTCCGATATAAATTAACCGTCCGCCCTGTTGTAATTTTTCCACTATGGCATCCACTGCGCGGGCAATGTGGGGGATTTCAGTTGCCACTGCTGCGGCTACTTTGGCATCTTCCTGATTAATTTTATGCAGGATGGATTCTGTCGACAGCAAGTCGATATCCATCGTGGCGGGATTTCTGCCCTCTGACACAATTTTATTTAACTGTGCCAGTAAGTCTGACGTCCCGGTGATTGTTTTTGCCTGCATAATTTGCCTTAGTTCTGTTGCTCTACTTTATTGCTTTGGATTGTTTTGTTGTTATTTTTAACGGCAGCGTTCTGTTACTGAACCGGTTCCGGTTGCTGTGTATCTTTATTATAGCCTGCGGGTGTATTACCCATAGCACAAATAAGCGTGGATATGAGCGTACCGGCTACCAGTTGCCATGTGAACCCGAGTTCAAACTGCAGGCGGGCCGGCAAAATACTCTCAATAATATAGGGTTGCATGGACAAGGGTAGCAGAAAACCGGTGATCAACGCTGCTATCACCGAACGACGGCTTCCACGGCGGGAAAATAGCGTGACAAAATAAACGCCAAGTAAACCACTGTACGAGAAAACCATGACGCCAAGTGCAAATTGCAGCAGCGGCATGTCGGTATGTTGTTGCCAGTAATAGCACAGACACGCCATAAATCCTAATGACAATGCCATTAATAACATGGCGAAGCGTCCTGCTTTGACAAAGTGAGCGTCGTTCTTTTGCGTGTTCCGGCGGGCCAGCCAGGGGCGGTACATGTCCTGGATCAGAACACTGGACATGGAGTTCAGGCCGGAATTTAATGTAGACAGAGCGGCAGCCAGAATACCCACGGTGACCAGGCCGCGAACACCATCAGGAATTTCGCTGAGCACGTAGTACATGAATATGGTGACCGGTTCACCGGCAAATACCGGAACGGGGTTTTCACCACTGCCACCGGCCATTAAATCGGGACGTTGATAGTAAACAAACAGCAGTAAACCGATGATTAAAAACAGGCACATCACCGGAATCACCATCACCACCGAAAGCAGCATGGCTTTGCTGCCTTCTTTGGCACTTTTGCAGGTCAGCACCCGTTGCGTCATATCCTGGTCGAGGCCAAAAGCGGCGATGTTCAGAAGCACAAATCCGGTAAAAACAGAGAACAAACTGAAAACGCCGCTGTTAGTGAAATCAAGCCGGGTATCGAACAACCTTAATTTTGAAGGCGTATCCGGCGCCGGATGCTGAAGGGCGTTAACGATATCGGCCAGAGAAGCCGGAATTGCATTTAACAGTGCTATAATCACGGCTACCGCGGCACAGATATACACCGCAGCCTGTAACACGTCAGAATAGATAACTGTGCGGATCCCGCCATAAACCGTATAGACAAGCCCTGCGACTGTAATAATGACGGTGGCAAGAATGACGCTGGATGCATCAATGTTGCCGAACAGAATCATGGCGACAGCCAGTGCTGCCATATACAGCCTTGCGCCACTGGCGAACACGCGGCCGGAAAGGTACATGGCACCGGCCAGTTGTTTGGCCTGTTCACCAAAGCGCTGTTCCAGCAGTTCGTATACCGTGTAGACATTGTGTTTATAAAATCGCGGGATAAGAAAAGCGGCAACAAAGAAAGCGGCGATGAATGCGCCGATGTTGGTTGACAGGTAGGTCAGGTCGCCCCGGTAACCCTGATCCGGGCCTCCCAGAAACGTGGCAGCAGACTGGGACGTTGCCAGTACAGAAATCGCCACAACCCAGACCGGCATGCTGTTGCCACCCAGGAAGTAATCTTTGGCTGAGCGGCTGGAGCGGTTAAACAGCCAGCCACTGGCGATAAGAAGCAAACCGTAAGCGGCGAAAACCAGTAAGTCTGCTAACGCGTAATGCTCTAACATGCGACCCTGTTACATTATTTTAATTCAATTGAAATCCCAGAATAGATTATTCCAATTAATTTGTATAGCTGGAATTATCCCGTCGTTGTAAGATAGCTTTCAGCGCTAATTTTAGATCAGGAGCCCCCGCCGTTGAGCAGACAAACCCAGGCTGTTATCCACGCCGACGCACTATTGCATAATTTCCGTGTACTTTCCTCTCTGGCCGGTGAAGGACAGAATATGGCGGTGGTAAAAGCTGATGCTTACGGACACGGGGCAGTCAATGTGGCGCGGATATTACGTAAAGTCTCTCCTGCGTTTGCGGTTGCTATTACAGAAGAAGCGCTGGCGTTACGGGAAGGCGGCATTCAGGCTCCGGTGGTTATCCTTGAGGGCCCTCACCAGGCGACTGAATGCGCTGTGGCTGCGCGGGAAAATTGCATTGTGGTTGTTCACAGCGAAGAGCAACTTTGCTGGTTGAAAGCGTGCCCTTCTGATCGCCGTCCGGCGATATGGTTAAAAGTGGATTCGGGCATGCACCGTCTGGGATTTGCCTGTGATGAAGTATTACCCATGGTGGCGAAATACCGGGATATGTTAACTGACGATACCGTGCTGGTTACGCATCTGGCATGCGGTGATGAAACGGGCAGTCAGTCGGTACAAAAGCAGCTGGATGCCTTTGAGCAGGTTCGGGCAGCTACCGGATTTGCAGTCAGCATTGCCAATTCCCCGGGGACCGTGGGCTGGCCGCAAGCGCGGGGAAACTGGAACCGCACCGGTATTGCCATGTACGGCGCCGAGCCTCTGGACACACCCTGCGGGCTGGATCTGCAACCGGTGATGACGCTTCAGGCAAGTATTATTGCTCTGCGCACTATAGAAGCCGGTGAAACAGTGGGGTACGGCGATACCTGGCAGGCGAAGCGCCGTTCTGTGATTGCCACTGCGGGTATCGGCTATGCTGACGGGTATCCCAGACAATGTCCCAACGGTACGCCGGTAATGGTTAACGGACACCGTGCGGCACTGGCCGGCAGAGTGTCGATGGATATGATTACCATTGATGTGACTGATATTCCGGCTCCGGCGCCCGGTGACCGGGTGGAACTGTGGGGACATCAACTGTCAGTGGGTGAAGTGGCCCGCCACGCCGGGACAATTTCTTACGATCTTGTCACCCGCTTATCCCAGCGGGTGCCCCGCATTGTTAAACACGTCTAGTGAGTACCCGCCGGCGTCATTCAGGCGCCGGCAATCAATGACAATACCTTGCCCACGGCCAGTCCTCCTGCTGTACCAACGATGTAACCCAGCATTGCCATCAACACGCCAACCGGAATGAGTGCTTTTGAGTATGAGGCTGCAAGCACGGGGGCTGAAGCAACACCACCAATATTCGCCAGTGACGCCAGGCCGCAGGTAAACAAATCCAGCCGGAAGAGTTTCGCCGCAATAACCATAATCACCCCGTGAGTGAGTAAGATACAACCGCCGGCCAGTATATACACCGGCGCTTCCAGCAATTCTGAAAAACTGGCTCTGGATGCAATAAGCGCAATCATCAGGTTCAGCAGTACGGTAGCCACCACATCTGCACCACCCACGCGGCGAAGGGGAGTAACAGCGCCGGCGATCCCGGCCAGGGTGACCAGTGCAACAGTCCAGGCGGTAGTAGAAAAATAAGCGGAGGCCGGCAACATCGCCGCGAGCCACTGGGACAGTGATGAGACAACGCAGGATAAGGCCAGCAGCATCAGCACATTGCCGCCTGACACCTGAGTTTGGTCCGTCTTCGATTCTGCCAGCCTTGCACTCACATCATCCAGCGCACGGCTGTCGGCTTTTACCCAGCGGTTGAAATGAGCTGCATAGGGCACTGACGTATCCGAATGCGCCGGTGATCATAAAGAACCGGCTTTTGTTACCCGGCGATAATTTAAGCGGGTTGAACACATTGCGCTTGTGTTTGCTTTAATTTGGCCGCAATATACTGTTGATATCGCAAGCAGGTAGTGATTCCACATTTTCATTTCCATCTTCCGGACTGCTTTTTTATTCTAATTATCTCCATTCTTTAGAATAAAGTATTTAAGATTCGTTGCAAGTTCTGTCTATTCTTCCTGCGGGTTGCGGTGTCAGCAAGGTTAGCCGAAAGGATTACGGCCAGGTTTGTTATCACATCCTATAGTTTATTTTCGATACATGCCGGATGCCTTGCTGGAGAAGGAGTCTGTTTCTGACCAATTAAGAGGTAAGTTATGAGAACAGGTTATAGTAGAGCGAGAGTGAACAGAGGTGCGTATTCACGTCCCGTTAATCAACAAGGATCTGCGCCAAAGGCGACGCCGCCTAAAGCGAAATGACACAAAGCCCGGCTCAGTTGCCGGGCTTTTTCGTTGTGGAATCTCTGATTATCAATTCCGGGCAATAGGAGATACTGTCCGTTTCTTCAAACACCGGCTTAGCGTGTCGTTTGCTTTGTGAAATGGTGTCGATGAGTAAGCCGGCGGCCTTACGGGCTATGGCCACGGTATCCTGTTCTGCAGTCGTTATGGCCGGAGAAGTTTGCCGCGAAAACGGACTGTTCTCAAAACCTGCTATCGCCATGTCCTGAGGGACCTGAATATTATTCAGTCTTGCTTCCAGCAAAGCGCCGGCGGCGAGTTCATCATTACAGGCAAACACCGCTGTAGGCGGGTTCGCCAGTGCGAGAAACTGCTTCATAGCCGATACACCACTTTCGAAATTGTACTCGCCGTCTATTCTCAGTTCTGCACTGGTATCCAGACGATAATTTTCCAGTGCATCCAGATAACCCCGTTCCCGTTCCAGTGTAGAGCGGTGATTTCTGTTCCCTGAGATAAAGCCAATGCGTTTGTGGCCCTGGTGGATCAGGTGATTCACGATATCGCAGGAAGCCTGAAAATCGTCAATACACAGCCATTTGCCGTGAATACCAAAAGGTACTTCTCCGGAAACTATGCCGACAAACGGTAATCCGTAACTGGCTATCTGTGTAAGCAGTTCCGGCATTTCAGATAAAGGCGGAGATAATACGAGACCAGCCAGGTTCGAGCGGGTAGCCATATGAAGAATGTCCTGAACGATATCTTCTCCGGCAGCATCGCAGGGGTGGATCAGTAATTCGTAGTCTTTCCGGTAGCATTCGGTAAGCAAGCCTTTTTGCATGTCGATAACGTAATAAGCGTTCGGATTATCATAGACGTAAGCTATAGAATAGGACTTATCACTGGCGAGGTTTCTTGCAGCCGGATTGGGACGATAATTCAGCTGCCTGATAGCAGCCTGCACTTTTTCAACGGTTTCTTCGCTCACGTTGGGTTCTTTGTTCACAACCCGTGAAACGGTTTTAAAGGATACGCCTGCGAGTTCAGCGACATCCTTGATCGTTGTTTTCAATCAGAAAATCCTGTCAGTCCGTTGGACATGAACGCCATCATGCCATAAAAAACGTTGTTGTATTGTTTTATAATGAAATTTAATCCTGAACGGGAACCTTGCAGTGACATTTATTAACGATAAATGGTAAATATCAAACCCAACCTTTTAATATTAGCCGTGGTGCCGGATTTCAGCGACCAGTTGTCAGGAGAATAATAATTAAAATGAATAACCAGCAATATATTGCCGGAGTCGATGGCGGCGGCACCAAGTGTAAGGCCGTTGTGTTTGATGAAAACGGTGAACCGGCAGGTGAGGGAATAAGCGGTCCTGCTAATGTGGCCAGGATTGGCAAAGAAGCCCTGCCGGCCATTATCCGGTCGGTTTTACTGGCCCTGCGAAATGCAGGCGTTGCGGTTAATGAGAATGACGCTGCGGTGCTCGCAAAGTGCCATGTGAGTGCGGGTCTGGCAGGTGCAACGGTGAAAGAAGCCGCAGAACTACTCAGTCAATGGAAGCATCCTTTTGCATCATTTCGTTTCACCAGTGATTTGCATACTGCGCTGGTGGGGGCGCATGGTGGTGAGAACGGGGCTGTTCTGGTTGCCGGTACCGGCTCCTGCGCAGCCGCTCTGTGCGGCAATGATTGTATTCAGTATGGTGGCCACGGTTTTAATATCGGTGATAAGGGCAGTGGAGCCTGGTTCGGTCGTGAAGCGGTGCGGCATACGCTGGAAGCGCTGGATGGTGTGTTGCCGGTCTCACTGCTGTCTGAAGCGGTCTGTGCACATTTCAGCGCAGACACTACCCGGGAATTCGTGAACAAACTTAATTATGCGCAACCGGCTGAGTTTGCCGGCGCCGCCGGACTTGTGTTTGACTGTGCGGAAAATGGCGATGTGTATGCTTCAGATATAGTCCGTTCCGGCACGGACTATTTGTCATCAATAGCCCGTATTGCCATGGAAAAAAGTCAGGGGAAACTGGTACTGTCCGGCGGACTTGCCGGAACTATAAGGCCATTCCTGCCCGAAGATATCCGGGCGAAAATCATTGAAGCTAAGTATGGTCCGGAGTGGGGGGCGGTGCACGTCCGCCCAGACTAACTGGCTTCGCCTGCACCCGGCAGTTTGTCATCTTGTTTGGATAATGACGGCAGAGTATATCTTTCCGGCCGGTGATTTAAGGACAGTACCATGTTCAGACAGAACGCCGCCAGTACTGACATCAGTACCAGACGCCAGTCGAGTACCAGCATTGAAGACAGCAAAATAACGGTGTCTACTGATAGCTGAAAAGTACCGGCACGGATGGAGAAACGTTGCTGAAGATAGAACGCCAGAATACCAAGACCGCCCAGACTTGAGGTATGACGGAACATGATCAGCATGCCTACGCCAATGAGGATCCCGCCGAATATTGCCGTGAAAACCGGATTAGCACTGCTGACATCCACAAAGCGGGGGATAAGATCAGTAAGTACTGAGACGGTAGACACGGAGATAAACGTGTTTATGGTGAAGCGTTTGCTGATGTGGGTCCACGCAAGGGCATAGAACGGCACGTTGATCAGGAAAAACAGCACCCCGAAGTCTACAGGCAACGCATAAGTTCCCAGCAGCGCAAGCCCTGCAGCGCCGCCGACCATCAGGTCCTGCGACTGAAATAAATAAACGCCAAAGGCAACGAACAGCCCTGCACTGACTAAAGCAAAAATATCTTCAACCACACTGTGTTTTGGTTTTTGCATGTGAAAGCCCTCCGTTTTTGAAGAGCGCGTATTATACGGAGGGGGAAAAGGGAAGTAAGGGGTTGTTTTTTATTTGTACAGTCTGCTGGGGCTGGTGCTGGTGCGCAATCTTTACGACTTTTAGCATTTGTGTGAATGCGATGTTACCAGTGCGTGTTTTACCCGGCGTATTTAGTCATACCAGCCAGTCTTACCAGCCAGTCGTAGTCAGCCCAGAAGCTGACGGAACCCTGATTTAACTTCCTCACCAAAACACACCAGATAAATGGTGTGGGGCAGTGCTGTTCCGCTGGCGTGAAAGCGGATGGAACCCAACGCAACCTCGCAGGCTAAATTCACCGGATATCCGTAAATGCCGCAACTTATCGCCGGAAAAGCAATGGTTTGAATGTTATTCTGACTTGCCAGGCGTAAACTGTTCCGGTAGCACTTGGAAAGCAAGTCACTTTCATGGTTCATGCCGCCGCGCCATACCGGCCCCACGGTATGAATAATATACGGCGCTTTAAGATTAAAACCCGGTGTCAAAACAGCCTGACCGGTTTTACATCCGCCAACTGCTTTGCAATACTCAAAAAGCTCCGGTCCTGCAGCATGGTGGATTGCACCATCAACGCCGCCACCGCCCAGCAGCGTTGGATTCGCTGCATTTACGACGGCATCCACTTCCAGTTGCGTAATATCGCCGTCAATAACCCTGATCCTTGCCATCGTGTCCCCAAATACCGTTCGCGGTGCTGTTTCCGTTGTGACGTTGTCGGTGTTTAGCGACACATGTCAAACAAACCGGAAAAGATCTGCGCTGGTTACTGCAAAATATAAATTGTGATGCATAAGGCTAAGCCTTTGATTGGAATAAACAGTTTTCCGGAATCCGGTAGATACGGTATTCAGAAATACTCATATTCCGGAGTAAATAGTCCACGAACCGTGCCAGAGTTAAGTATAGAGAGAGAACGTAAGTGCAGGGGATAAGGCCGGGCAGTGTCAGATACCGGCCCGGCAGGATGACATCGGATTGCCGGTGACCGCTCAGCAATCCGCTGGTTAAAGGGGATTAATGATTAATCGTCGTCGCTGAACAGACAGTGTTTGGCAAAGTCGCCGGCTTCGTTTGCCGTCCAGTCGCCTTTAGGTTTTTCTTTCATATCAGCACACCAGGCTTTTGAGCCAACTTCCGGGGCGCAACCGGCCAGGGTAAAAGTTAATGCAATCAATGCGAAAACAGCTTTTTTCATAATTAACGCTCGTAATTTGTCAGGTATTTCATAGTAAGTCAGTGACGGTGACAAAATCAATTACCGGAGAAAAAGGTGACCGTGCAATGAGGTGACAGAGAGAACATACTGGATATCAGCTTTAAGTATCGTAAACGCATGAAAATTAATGATTTATATTTCTAGGTGATAACTGAAATTGAGCGCATAATCAGCCCGTTTTTTAACCAGTCGGAAGCCAGTATGGATTTCTCAAATGATCGGGTTTCAGTGTATGTACTATCAGAATCTGACACCACAACAATAAGCCAGTCTCAGCACGGAACACGCTACCGGGATGCTGTGCATTTGCCGCTGCCGGGCGGAGAAGGATGGCTGTTTGACTACGGCGTGCTGGTATTTTGGGGCGTGGACGAAGACGAACGTCTGGCGTTCTTACATCGCCTGCAAATCAGCAGTGATGCCCTTTCCTGTGAGCATCAGGAGCATGTGCGGTTTAACACCGGGGCTGAGTTACTCAAACTGCAGGGCGACCTGATTTCCCTTCCGGCCGGTGAAGCATTGTTGCGACTGGCTGTCAGTCATGCGCTGGCGCAGTCTACCAAACTGAATCAGTATGAGTATCAGGCGGAAAAGACTATTCAGCAATATGCGTATTTACCTAAGGCACTGGCTGAATCAGGTAAAATTAATCTGAGCAGACAGAAGCTGGCCAGCATTCGTGGTCATCTTTTCAGTACCAAAAGCGATATTTTTCTGCACTATGGTTTGCTTGATACGCCGGAATTCTTCTGGGAATACCCTGAGTTCGAAGACGCCTATAATGCCACAATGAAATATCTGGATATTCGTCCGAGAGTCGATTTACTGTCGAACAAACTGAATGTGATTCATGAATTGTTTGAGATGCTGGCTGATGAGCTGAAGCACAAGCACTCCTCGTTTCTGGAATGGATCATCATCATTCTGATTGCATTTGAAATTGTGATGTTCGGTGCCCAGGAGCTGACCATATTACTGGCGGGGTAAAGTTACTGAGCAGCGGTGATGAAGGCTGAAGGCTTAATTTTCTTTACGCCGGTTGCGGATGATCGCAACCACACGGTCGTAATTGGCTTCGCTCAACGCCCATGTGTCATCGCCGCTATTATTGACAAACTGAACCACTACGGTATCGATGTCCTGATGATACCTTGCAATGCTGCTGTAACCGGGTAGTAAACCCGTATGGCCGAATTCATAGACTGAGCCGTAAATGCGTTGCTCCTGTGATGTGAGCAGCGAACCGTTGTTCAGAGCCCTGATAAATTTGCCGGTGTCAGCCGCAGTGGAAACCATTTCGCTGCTTGCACCGGTAAACCACACGGGTTTCACGTCTACATCCAGTCCTTTAATGTAACCGCTCATCAGTCTTGCCATATTCACTTCTTTTGACGAAAAAAAGGTATTTTCCAGTTTAAGAGGCCGGAGGATTTTTTCCTCAATGAGTTCACGGTAACTTTTGCCGGACACCCGGTCGATTATGGCGGCAACGATGACATAGTTACTGTTCGAATAGCTGTAGCGCGTGCCGGGCGTAAACGCTAAGGGGCGACTTTTTACCAGGCTAAGCAAATCTGCCGGCGACGTTGGCGGGGAAAACCAGTCGAAGCCATCAGCATCAATATAATCCGGTATGCCTGAACGGTGCTGAAGTAACATGCGCACGGTAATATCTTCTGCGCCCGGGATATCTGCGGCCATGTCCGGCAGATAGTCCACCAGAGTGTTATCAAGCTCCAGCTGATGTTGAGCTGCCAGTTTTACTGCAACAACCGCCAGATAGAGCTTGCTGATACTGGCAATTTTAAAGAAGGCATCACCACTGGCCGGTTGTCTGAGTTCTTTGTTATGCCAGCCGGCGGTAAGCGTAACCGGTGGTTGCCCCTGCTCGTCGATGTATACAATCATGCCGTCGAGGCCAAGAGCCGGGGAATTGTCGACTTGCCCTGAGATGCTGGCGGGTAACGGCGCCATTTTCGAGCCCAGGAAAGTCCAGGGGACAAACAGGACAATACTGGCCAGTGACGCTACTGCAATCAGTGCCAGCAGGAAACTCCGTGCAGAAAGCCGGTTCATTAAGTTTCTTTCTCCCCCTGAGGGTTTATTTTCGACTACATAAAGTTAGCAGAGAACCGGGAAACTGCCCGGGCCGGTCTTTGACGGGCTGCAAACGGCGATCAGATGATTGCCCGTTCCGGCAAGGACGGGTTCAGCTCTCTGGCAATAATCTCCAGACCTTGTTGTAAGTTCTCAGGGTTGAGATTGCCCAGACAAAGACGTAAATGCGCCGAAGACGTTTCTGTCACATGGAAGAATACCGAAGGCAGTGCATCAACACCCAGCTGGTTCAGGCGGCTGATCACGGCGGCATTATCAAGCCGCGGAGAATGTTTCAGCCAGATGTGCAAATTCACCGGGTCGTACTGAATACGTTTTTCGCCCAGAATCGCTTTGACCAGCGCAATACGTTCTATGCAGTCTTCCCGTCTGGCCTGCTCAATGGCGACGGCATCGCCGCTTGTATAAAGCCTGTGAGCCAGTTCGGTAGTTACCGGCGGTGTAAACCAGTTCTGCGCCTGTATTACCCGTGCCAGACTACCGGTAAACTGTGGCGGGCAAACCAGCATGCCGGCCCTTAACGCCGGTGCGACACATTTGGAAAACCCCGACACGTGAAAAGTGCGTTCTGGCGCAAGCTGTTGCAGTGACACAACCGGTTCTGCATGCAGATAGATATCGTCTTCCACCAGATAAATGTCATATTTGCGGGCAATTTTCACCAGCTTTTCCCGGTGACTTTGAGAGAGGGTTTTTCCGGTTGGATTGTGCGCTGTCGGCAGAATAACCAGCACCTGGCTGGTGGCCTGCTTGCACCGTGCTTTGAAGTCGTTGAGATCGAGTCCGTACTCATCCATGGCCACTGGCTGCAATTGCAATCCAAGCAGTGTTGCCACGGCACGGATCCCGGGGAAAGTGGTTTCCTGAACCATCACCGTGTCCCCTTTATTGCATAACAACATCAGGGAAGACAACAAGCCCTGCTGGGCTCCGGCAAGGAGGAAAAGATTCTCCGGGTCTGCGTTATTTCCTCTCAGATTCAGCCAGTCCGCCATACTCTCCCGGTGTTCCGGCAGTCCGCGGGTATCGCCGTACACCGACCACAGGCGGGGATCATTCTGACGGGCAAGGTTCTGAAGGTGGGTTGAAAGAATGGGTTCAATGTTCAGGCAGGCCGGCTGATTCAATGTGAAGTCGAAAACATCTTTGCGTCCGGGGAGCATCGCTGCACTGATCGTCCGTCCTTGTTTTTGCTGTTTTACAAACGTTCCTTTTCCCTGTGTTTTCTCAATGATTCCCCGCTGCACTCCTTCATCAAAGGCGCGGTTTATGGTTCCCGGTGTAACATTCAACAGCGCAGACAGTGCCCGCACGGTGGGAAGCTGCTCGCCCCGCTTCAGCTCTCCGCTGACAATAGCGTGTGCCACACTGTCGCAAATTTGCAGGTAGAGCTTTTTGTCGCTGGTGGCATCAATTGTCGGTTTCCACATTTTCTGCTCTCACATTGATAGGGTAACAATTTATATTTTTGTGTTTATTGATTGCTCAATCAGTATATCAATCACGTTGGTAATGTTAAGTACGTTGTTTAAGAGAAAAGAAAATGGAATTGCAGAATCTGAGTTTGCTGGTGGTGTTTGCTGTCAGTATGACGTTTACCCCGGGACCGGCTAATCTGACCTTGCTGGGCACCAGTGTGCAACTGGGCATACGCAGCACGCTGCCGCTAATGGCAGGGGTGGTAACAGGGTTTGTGATTAATGCCCTGGCGATTTGCGTCGGGTTAGGAAGTGTTTTTCAGCAGTTTCCTGTGATGGTGACGTTCATTAAAGTGGCCGGTACGTTCTACATTCTCTATCTTGCTTACAGCTTGTGGCGGGTGAGACACGCCGAAGCCCGCAGGGCCAGCGCTGTTGCCCCGGGATTCTTTAAAGGCATACTGGTACACCCGCTGAACCCCAAAGCCTGGCTGATGTTGATCACCGCCTACAGCCAGTTTGTGTCACCCGACCGTGTGGTCACAGACAGCCTGGCCCTTATCATTGTGTTTTGCTTAAGCGGACTGGCTGCAAACAGCTTGTGGACAGTACTTGGCAGTGTGATCCACGAATATCTGCAAGTCCCGAAAATGCGATACAGCTTTTTTACTTCACTGGCAGTGATGCTTTCAGGCTTGGCAATTGCGCTGTGGTTGACATAATAGGCGAAAGCAGCGCATACGGGACGCCACAGATGAAAAAAGCAGTACTGGATAAAACCGACAAGGCCATTTTAGCGGCGTTACAGAATAACAGTGAAACACCGGTAAGCGATATTGCAGAACAGGTGGGGCTGACGACGACACCGTGCTGGCGCCGCATCCAGAGACTGCAAAACGACGGGCTGATCAGCAAGCGTGTGGCACTGCTCAGTGCTATGCATCTTGGCTTAACCATGACAGTGTTCGTGCAGGTAAAGGCATCCCGTCACGATGCGCAGTGGCTGGACAAGTTTGCCCGCCATGCTTCCTCTTTTGAAGAAGTGGTCGAGTTCTACCGCATGTCCGGCGAGTATGATTATCTGCTTAAAGTGCTGGTTACTGATATGCAAAGCTTTGATCACTTCTACAAGCGCTTGGTATCCGGCATCGATTTGAGCGATGTCACCAGCAGTTTTGCTATGGAACAAATCAAATATTCCACTGAAATGCCCCTGACTCATCTGTGAGCGCAGGCTGACAACGTGCAATACTTTGTGTTGTATCAGGTTGACAGCAATCAGTTCCTTCTTTCACTTCACAGGTGATCCGCCGGTGTCACCCGTGTGATACTGTGTGCAGGTTCAAATGCACAACAGGAATTCATCGTGACAGCCTCTGCTAATCCTCACTGGAATGATATTTTTCATCTTGAAACGCAGCTAACCGGCGAAGAGCGTATGCTTCGTGACGCGGCCAGAGACTTCTGCCAGACGGCACTGATGCCGGGCATCGATAAGGCTAACCGGACAGCGACTTTCGATACGGCCATCATGCGCCAGTTCGGCGAAACGGGCCTGTTAGGGGCAACCATTGATGGCTATGGCTGCGCCGGGGTGAATTATGTCTCTTACGGATTGATTGCCAGAGAAGTGGAGCGGGTCGACAGCGGCTACCGCAGCGCCATGAGCGTGCAGTCTTCACTGGTCATGCACCCTATTGCGACATTTGGTACCACTGAACAGAAAGAAAAATATCTGCCCAAACTGGCCACCGGAGAATTTATTGGTTGCTTTGGTTTAACTGAACCGGATGCGGGGTCGGATCCGGCGGGAATGAAAACCCGCGCGGAAAAAGTGCCGGGTGGATACAAACTGACAGGCAATAAAATGTGGATCACCAATTCGCCGGTAGCCGATGTCTTTGTGGTATGGGCGAAAAATACTGATGAGGGCGGTGAGATTTGCGGTTTTGTGCTGGAAAAAGGCATGGCCGGTTTGTCGGCACCGGAAATCAAGGGCAAGTTGTCGCTGAATGCCTCTGTTACCGGCGAAATCGTTATGGATAACGTATTTGTGCCGCAGGAGAACATGTTTCCCGAAGTACGGGGACTAAAAGGACCATTCAGTTGCCTGAATATGGCCAGATACGGTATTTCCTGGGGAGCTATGGGGGCAGCAGAGTTTTGCTGGCACGCTGCGCGGCAGTATGGTCTCGATAGAAAGCAGTTCGGCAGGCCGCTGGCACAGACTCAGCTTTTTCAGACAAAGCTGGCAGATATGCAGACGGAAATTGCGCTGGGCTTGCAGGGGAGCTTGCGGGTGGGGCAACTGATTGACGACGGCACATTTGATCCCGTGATGATTTCACTGGTTAAACGGAATAACTGTTCAAAGGCGCTGGATATTGCCCGTAAAGCCAGAGATATGCACGGAGGCAACGGGATTGCCGGTGAGTTCCATGTTATGCGGCATATGCTGAATCTGGAAACAGTGAATACTTATGAGGGCACTTACGATATTCACGGGTTAATTCTGGGCAGGGCGCAAACCGGACTGCAGGCGTTCTTTTAATTTTTTCCGGCACAAATAAAAACAGGCCTTGTGAACAAGGCCTGTTTATCGGGTGTTGACGCTAGTGATTTGAGTCAGCGAGTAGCTTGGATTTCTTCTTGATCTTGCAATCAAAAATCTTCTCAGCATTTTTCCTTCCAATATAGTATGCAACTGTATATGGATGGCTCCGCTCAAAAAACCGCGTAAATGACTTGGTTAATGCATGCATATTCATGAGCCCTCCTGTGGTTTACCCGTCACTATCATATAATTATGACAGTAATATGTCTAACGTGTTACAGAGAAATTTAGTTCACTACGATAAAATAAATTTATCGGGTGACTCCCTTTAAATATAGGCGTTCCGTTAGAATTTGCTAGTTTAATTTTTTTATAGAATAAAATGTTTCTTACTACCACTGCCGGATAATTTTTTCGTATATATCGGCATCAAGCAGGCTGAGCTGCGTCGCCGCCGGTGTCAGTGCCTGTAATGCGTTTACTGCATCCTGCCAGTTATCGTAACGGTTGCCGTCAATCATATAGACACTGGCAGCGGCGGGGCGGGTTGAGTCCAGTGGATACGCCGTTGCGGCTGAGGGCGGGGTGGTATCGTGGAAAACCGATTCTGACGTAATGTAATCGGCAATGCCGTCGTTGTTGATGTCTTTACTCAGCCAGCTCTTTCCTAACAGAGTGTTGTAGGTGCCGTCAGATTGCATTTGCGAAATGGTGTCGTTAAATGTTGAGATCAGGCCTCTGTTAGCGGCTGTATCCTCTGCCAGCATCAGATGGAAGCCGCTGGTAATGAGGGCGTCAGCCGAGCGGGAGACCAGTTCCTCGTTATCTGCCAGCAGTAAAAGGTTAAATTCATCAATCAGTAAAGCTGAAGTCATCAGCAGGGGCGTACGATCATCAGCAAATTGTTTAAAGGCATCGAATGTAGTGGGCGTACGGGACCATTTCACCTCGCGCACGGCGCGGATCTGCGTGGTATTAGCAAAACGGTTCTCAATAGCAATGCGGCTGTCCTGTAACTGAGGCAGCAGTTTAATTTCTTTTACCGCAGGACGTTTGCTGGCTGCATACAAATATAAAGGCAGATACGGAGTTGAATAGAGGGCATTACTCTGTTTGTCATCAAGACTGATAAACGCATATTCTCCGTCAAGCTGGCCGGTAGTCAGTGCACCGCCTAAAAAGGCCCTTCGCATCACTTGCAATGTCACGTCCGTGTCCATACGCCTGAAGGCCTCAGCGACAATACTGTTCAGCCTGGCAGGCTCACCTTCGTTATCAATGTAAGTGGCGAGAGGAGAGGCGCCCAGTTTGATTTCTGCCTGTGCCGGGGTCGTCAGACAAAACAGGCCCGTCAAAATTAAACCGCTAAATACCTTTATCATCAAATACTTCCTAAATACGTCTGCCAGTACGGAGTCATTCGGGCAGCGTCGTCTACCGTAACCGGCTTTATTGTAAAAGTGTAGCGTCCCGGGGGGATTAATACAGAAAAAGCGTGACAACCTGTCACGCTTTTAACCTGAGGATAGTGTGAGGACAGCTTGCAGAGACGGGTCGCAAGCTGTGTTTCAGGCTTACTCGCCGAAACTGCCGGCTGCGCCCGGGTAGACCACCGGGCTTTCAATGCCGTCCTTGCTGACACTGGCAACACCAAAGAAGTAGTTGTCGATGACAATATTTTCCAGTGTGGCTTCAGTGACGTCACCAACAAATTTGCTGTATTGCCACTGCGGTGCATCCGTGTAGCGCCAGTACAACTTATAACCGGCTAGCTGAGGATTTTGTTTACTGTTGGCGGCTTTCCACTTCAGCGTGGTGGAAGGTTGTACCGCTCCTTCAATGGATACTTCTGCCGGGGGGGACGGTGCCCAGGACATTGCAGCCAGACTCACTGCATTCAGTCCGGTCAGTTTGGCTGCATAGTCGAAGTCAACGCCGTCCAGGGTGTCGCCGTATACAATGCCGTCTTCCGTGCGTAAGTCCTGATGCTGGCGGGTATAGTTCTCGTTGGTTTCCATGATGCGGATACCGGGATAGCCTAAATCATTGAATGGCCGGTGGTGTCCGCCGCGGCCGAACCGGTCGAGCCGGTAGATCACCATGGTGTCTAAATTTTCGATGTACTGATCTGCAATTTTATCAATATAACGGGCCAGATTACGGCTGGGAGAATCCACTTCTCCGCCGGTGAAGCGCCGGGTACGGGCTTCTGCCTCAGTTTCAGTGACTCTGGTACCTTCAGCGAACAGACGGGCGGTACTGTTATTGATAACGCCGTTCACCCCTTCAATATTGCCAATCATATCGTTATTCAGCACGGCCTTTATGCGCCAGCTTTCCTTCTGCGCTTTTGCGGCGAGAATTTTACCGCCGAATAAACCCTGTTCTTCACCGGAAAGGGCTGCGTAGACAATAGTGCCGTTAAATTTGTACTGGCTGAGTACCCGTGCCGCTTCTAATGTACCGGCAACACCTGAGGCGTTGTCGTTTGCGCCGGGACTGTCTGATGTGAAATCCATCACATCGGATACCCGCGAATCAATGTCACCGGACATGATCACGTAGCGGTCCGGGTCGGTGGTTCCCCGTTGGATAGCAATGACATTGACCACTTCCACAGGATCGGGAATTCGCTTTTCACCACTGATGGTGTCACTGACCGTGATAACCTCAAGGCAGCCACCGCATTCCGCGGAGATTTGTTCGAATTCTTTTTGGATCCAGCGACGGGCGGCACCAATGCCACGGGTGTCTGATTTTGTTTCAGACAACGTGTGACGGGTACCGAAATTCACTAGTGTAGTGATGTCTTTTTCAATACGGTCTGCGGAAATTGCTTTAGCAATATCGTGCAGGCGCGGGTCGTCGTTAGCGGTGGGGGCTGCTATCGCTGAAGCGGACAGCAGCATGGTAGTAGCAACCAGTGTGCGTGGTAGCATAAACACTCCTTCAAGCCTGTTGTAAGTGCCACGCTTATGGTTGCGTGGCTTTATATGAAGGCGTAGGCGTCACCGAAGAGTTTACCGGTGGACAGGCCACATGCTGCAAAGTCATCCCGTGCCACTTTGGCCATTTCGAAACGCCCTGCAATATAAACCTGTTTGTCAGATAAATCCGGATAGTCAGTCATCACAGCTTTGTGAACCCAGCCGGTTTTACCCTGCCAGCCTTCTTCAGGAAATTCTACTACCGGAGCGAAGGTGAAATTGTCATGCTTAGCCGCTAATGCTGTCAGTTCATCGAATAGATAGAGATCTGACTGATTGCGTCCGCCCCAGTAAAGGGTCACCGGCGTAGTTGCATGATCTTTCAGTGCCTGCTGCAAAATAGACCAGGTATAAGAAAAACCGGTACCACCGGCGATAAGAATCATGTCTGAACCATCATTTTGTAATGATGCTTCTCCGTGGCCGCCACTTAAGGTGACTTCACCTTCATTACGCATTTTATCGAGGACTTCGGTGGCGTAAGCGTTTTTCTCATCTGCACCAATGTGCAATTCGATTCGACCATTGTCATAAGCCGGATTAGCGATGGAAAACGGACGCTTATCTTTTCCGCCCATATGCACCATGATGTACTGACCGGCTTTAAAATCCACCGGCTGCGCAGGCGTTAACTCAACTTTATAAACGACCTCAGTTAACGGCGTGATGGCCGTAACCTTACACTGAAATTCCGACATAGTTACTCTTTGATTGGTTGAAGTTCTGACGCAGGCTGAGAGGGGAGCGCATGTGCAATTAAAACACGCGGTAAACCCATCCATGGGCGCTCCACCGCAGCATCCCTGCTGCGGAGGGTTTTAATTACACATACATTCCCCGCTTTCACGCCTGCGTCCGGCTTTATGCTCACAATATGTTTGCGGAGGTTGGGAATAATGCGTGTTTGAATTTCGCACAGACTTCACCAGCCAATGGTTCGCACACACACTCCCCGCTAATCAGTCCATAATACCAAGACTGTCCCAGATGTCATCCACGCGCTGTTTCACGTTTTCATCCATGACGATAGGCGTGCCCCACTCGCGGTCTGTTTCACCGGGCATTTTATTGGTGGCATCCATACCCATTTTAGACCCCAGACCGGAAACGGGAGAGGCAAAATCCAGGTAATCAATGGGTGTGTTCTCAATAAGAACAGTGTCTCTTGCAGGGTCCATTCTGGTGGTAATGGCCCATATCACGTCTTCCCAGTTGCGGGCATCCACATCGTCATCACATACAATCACAAATTTGGTATACATGAACTGACGCAGGAACGACCAGACGCCCATCATCACCCGTTTGGCGTGGCCGGGATACTGCTTCTTCATGGTGACGACCGCCATGCGGTAAGAACACCCTTCCGGCGGCAGATAAAAATCGACGATTTCAGGGAATTGCTTTTGCAAAATAGGCACGAACACTTCGTTCAGTGCTACACCAAGAATCGCAGGCTCATCCGGCGGACGGCCGGTATACGTAGAGTGATAAATGGGCTTCTGACGGTGGGTGATATGGGTGACAGTGAATACCGGGAAAGAATCGACTTCGTTATAGTAGCCGGTGTGATCGCCATAGGGACCTTCCGGTGCTACTTCGTCCTGAGCGATATAACCTTCCAGCACGATTTCAGCACTGGCCGGCACCTGCAAGTCATTACTGACAGATTTTACCACTTCTGTTTTGCTGCCACGTAACAAGCCGGCAAATGCATATTCCGACAGCGTATCCGGCACCGGAGTTACAGCTCCTAAAATGGTGGCCGGATCGGCGCCAAGGGCTACAGATACCGGATAAGGTTCGCCGGGATGGGTTTGACACCATTCACGAAAATCCAGTGCACCGCCACGGTGGGATAACCAGCGCATGATAACTTTGTTTTTCCCGATGACCTGCTGACGGTAAATACCCAGATTCTGACGTTTTTTGTGCGGACCTTTGGTAACTGTTAATCCCCAGGTGATCAACGGCGCTGCATCGCCCGGCCAGCAGCGCTGAACCGGCAGCTTAGATAAGTCGACGTCATCACCGCTGAGCACCACTTCCTGACAGGGCGCCTTCTTCACTTCTTTGGCCGGCATGTTCAGGACCTGCTTGAACACCGGTAATTTTTCCCAAAGATCCTTCAGACCTTTGGGCGGCTCGGGCTCTTTTAAGTAGGCGAGTAATTTACCCACTTCCCGGAGCGCCGATACTGATGACTGACCCATTCCCAGCGCTACACGTTCCGGCGTACCAAACAAGTTTGCCAGTACCGGTATGTCTGACCCTTTCGGGTTCTCAAATAACAGGGCCGGACCTTTGGCCCGCAATGTACGGTCGGCGATTTCCGTCATTTCCAGGTCGGTGTCGATTTCCTGTGTAATGCGTTTCAGCTCGCCTCTGGCTTCAAGTTGCTCAATAAAATCCCGTAGATCTTTGTATTTCATCGTTTCCGTGTTTATTGCATCCTGAGAATGGTAGCCGGAGTATATCACTTAACGGCCGGATCCGTTTCAGGGGATGCCGGTTTGTGTCATAAACTTAATTGAGCAGCAGGTTGTTGATATAAATTAATCTGGACAGCGGCTGCAAATGGTAGTGTTATAGCGGATGTACCCGCAGTATTTGCCTTACAATTAACCCTGCTGTGGTGCACTCAAACAATAACAGTGTCAGGAGAGTGTAATGGTGTTAGTAGATCAGGATATGGTCGACGAGTTAAATCTTCTTCTTAAATTTCCGGCGTCCAGTCTCATGCAGGGACTGAAAATTCATCACGACGCCAGCCAGTCAGTTGTTCACGCCGCAGAACGTCTTTACTCAAAAGGGATCATTACTCAGCCTGACGGCGGCTATCTTACCGACCTGGGCGTAGACCTGGCAGAGCATGCCCGGCACATCCAGTCAGCATTATCGATGAAACTGAACTAAGCTTGCAGCTTAAGCTTTACCGTACCCCGCCGATAAATTAAACATAGCGGTGCGATGCCTGTTACTGACGGCATCGTTCACCGGCACCGGGGTTAATGACAGTTCAGGTTTTCACATGAAAAATCGCGTAATTCTTTTGTTTACATCATTGCTGTGTGTTGCCGGGCTTAATGTGTCTTCTGCTCAGGAGATCAAAGCCGTGCAACTGTACACACAGGATGAACTTATCAACATGATCAACAAAAATGAGCACCTTACACGGGTGGTCACCGATCGTTGTCAGCTGGTACAGGATATTGAAGCCCACGCAGAAGTGCTGAGGGAGCCCGCTTATCAGTTTCTTTGGGGCGATATGCTGGCCTGGGGGGTCTGTGTGGATGCCGAACCTGAGCGCGGAATTGGATTTATCCGTGATGCATCGGAACAGGGATTGCCGGCTGCGCTTGAGCAACTGGGCCGGTACTATGCCAAAGGCACCCTGGTGCAGACAGATAAAAAGCGTGCAGTCATTTATCTCCGTGAAGCCTCAGCACTGGGTAACTTAAAAGCACAAATGCAACTTGCGCAACTGTTTCTCGATGGTCACGGCAGCCCTTACGATTATGAAGATACCTATCACTGGCTGTATAACGCAGTGACAGATGACAAAAAAACGCACAGCGACATCGCCGGATACTTGTCGGAACTGGAAAAGCTGATGCACCCGAAAGCGGTAAGAAACGCCAGACGGCCTGCTGATTCCTGACAGTATTTACTTTGGTTGCTCAGGGGCTTTCTCAATCAGGCCCTTGAGGGTGTCCAGCGTATCGGCCTCTGCGGCAGGTTTATCCCAGCGGATACGGTGAATGCGGGGGAAGCGTAAAGCTACCCCTGATTTATGCCGGCTTGAGGGATGTACAGCATCAAACGCGACTTCTACCACCAGCTCCTTTTTTACTTCCCTTACCGGACCAAAACGACCCGTTGCATTGCGGCGTACCCAGTTATCCAGCTTCTTGAGTTCTTCATCAGTGAAGCCGGAATAAGCTTTGCCCACCGGGAGCAGTGTATCGCCCTCCCGGGCACCGAAGGTGAAGTCTGAATAAAAGCTGGAACGCTTACCGTGACCTCGCTGGGCATACATAACGACTGCATCAATTAACAGCGGATCCCGTTTCCATTTATACCACAGCCCTTTTGGGCGGCCGGGTACATAGGTACTGTCTTTGCGTTTAAGCATCAGTCCTTCAATGGAGGTGTCTTCTGTGACTTCCCTGTGCAGTGCTTCCAGTTCAGCCACATCACTCACACTGTAGGTCGGGGATAAGTGCAGGCGCTCACCCGGATACTTTTCAATGTAATCCGCCAGGCGCTGACGACGCTCAGTTAATGGCAGGTTCATCAGTGACTCGCCATTAAGTTCCAACAGATCATAGGCCATGATTGCTACCGGTAGTGATTGCATAAGTTTTGCGGAGGGTTTCTTCTTATTTAACCGTTGCTGTAATTGATTGAAGGTATCGACCTTATCGCCGTGCATCACCAGTAATTCACCATCGAGTACCAGGTTATGATCGATGGTGTCCAGCAGATCCGGAAACGAACCACTGATATCGTCACCGGTGCGGCTGAACAGGGCCTTGCCCGCAGGAGCCGATACCAGTTGCACACGGATACCGTCGAACTTGGGTTCAATTTGCCATTCTCCCGCGGCAAGTTTTTCCCGCGTATCATCATCGATGGGATGGGAAAGCATCACAGGATGAAAGGTAACCCGGTCAGAAATATCCGGCTTCGGCCCTTTATTTTCCAGCCAGTTCAACAATTCAGTGTAAGGTGGCTCGACGCCATGCCAGAGGGCTTCAATTTCTTCTACAGGCACTTCACCGTAGCTGGCAAGGATTTGCTTAATGCTGCGGGCAGAGACTCCTATGCGCAACCCCCGTGTGCCCAGTTTTATCAGCGCCCAGCGCTGAGAGGCTGTCATGTTATCGAGAAGGGCGGTGAGCAACGGTTTTACTTCTGTCCGCTTCGCCTCGCGGAATGATTCGACAATCTCATTCAGACCGGGCAGCACAACATCGCCTGAGGGCTGAGTTTCAGGTTGCCACAGGTGCGCCACCGTTTCGCTCATTTCGCCCACGTAGTCGTAACTCATGGCAAACAGATTTTCGTCGATGCGTTCAAGCATCAAGGTTTTTATTGTATTGCGCTTAAAAAAATCGAATCTGAGTTCACCGGCGATGGCCGCGATTGCCCAGCCCCTGTCAGGGTCCGGAGTGGTAGCAATGTAATGGGAAATCAGCGCGGCTTTTGCGTTGGTGCCGCTGGTAAAATAAAGCTGTTCAAGTAAATCACTGAATGCTTCCATCAGCCGGTTTCCTCATCGTCATCGTAGCCGACCATAGAAAGCGCTCTGGCTTTAAAACCCATCAGATTTGCCTGATACATCAGTGCATCTTCGCGGCCATGAGTCACCCACACTTCTTTAGGAGAGACTTCTTCGATGGTTTGCAGTAACTCCGGCCAGTCACAGTGATCGGAAATAATCAGGGGCAGTTCAACCTGCCGTTGCCGGGCGCGGGCACGAATCTGCATCCAGCCTGATGCCATCACGGTGCGCACATCAGGCAGGGAACGGGACCAGCGGTCAGCCAGTGCTGAGGGCGGGGCCAAAACAATTTCGCCGGCAAGAGATGTCTTATCCTCCACGTCACTGACCGGAATCAATTCTCCCAGTGCTATACCCTGTTGCTGATAGAGCTCGCATAATTTGAGCAGTGCGCCATGCAGATAAACAGGTTTGTGATAGCCAGCTTCCCGCAAACCAATAAGCACCCGCTGGCATTTTCCCAGCGCATAAGTGCCAACCAGATGGCATCGGTGAGGGAAAACGCTTAGTGATGTAAGTAATTTATCGATTTCATGACTGATTGGCGGGTGAGTGAATACCGGCAGACCGAAGGTTGCTTCAGTAATAAACACATCGCAGGGCACCACTTCGAAGGGCGGACAGGTAGGATCGTGACGACGCTTGTAATCACCGGATATCACCAGGCGGCTTCCGCGATACTCCAGCAGCACCTGGACAGAGCCAAGAATATGACCGGCAGGATAGAGGGTCATTGTGACAGGGTCTGTACTGTCTCCCAATGACACCGGAACGCCCGGCTTAAGCGCAGTGGTGCGTTCTGCCATCTCCTCACCGTAGCGGGTTTTCATAATCGCCAGGGTTTCAGCTGAAGCGAATACATGTTGATGACCTGCGCGGGCATGATCAGCATGCCCGTGGGTAACCACGGCGTTTTCCGCCGGTTGCATCGGGTCGATGTAAAGCTTCGCAGGATGACAATATAATCCTGCCTCTTCTACCGATATCCAGTCTTGTGGGTGCACCCTGTACTCCGTAAACCTGTTTGGTTTAGTTATACGTTCCGGGCGCTTAAACAGATGTGCTGTGAGCAAAGCAGAACATGACATTGATTTAATACCGGACGACTGAAACCACCAGGGCTGTTCATGCGTAACTAACTGGTTTATGGCAAAAAGACTTCCACCTCCTTTTTATCAGTGGCTACGAAGTAAAGGCTGGCAACTGCGCGACTATCAACGTCGTATGCTGCCGGCTGTTGCGGACAATAACGCCACACTGCTGATTGCTCCTACCGGGGCAGGAAAAACCCTGTCCGGTTTTCTGCCTTCTCTGGCTGATTTATACCGCCATCCCGTAGCAGGATTGCACACCTTGTATATATCTCCTTTGAAAGCCCTGACAAACGACATTCAGCGCAACCTGATGGCACCGGTGGAGGCCATGGATCTGCCGGTAACCATTGAGACCCGTACCGGGGACACCCCATCCCATAAACGCCAGCGTCAGCGGCGCAAACCGCCGAATATTTTGCTTACCACGCCGGAATCACTGATGCTTTTGCTGTCATATGCTGATGCACCGGCCATATTCAAAAACTTGAAGACGGTGATCATTGATGAGGTTCACAGCCTGGTTGCCAATAAGCGTGGCGATTTCACTTCTCTTGCACTGGCAAGGTTACAAACCCTTGCGCCTGATATGCACCGTGTCGGATTGTCGGCAACGGTTGCACACCCTGAGGTTATTGCCGGCTGGCTTGGCCGGACTGGGGAACCGGCTGAAGTGATTCAGGTACCGCAGGCGGTGAAGCCTGAAATTACCCTTTTGGAATCAGAGCACCGCATGCCGTTCGGCGGCTTTATGGCCCGCTACGCCATGGAAGAAGTTTACACCGCGATTAAACAGGCAGGCACCACACTAGTGTTTGTGAATACCCGTGCACAAGCTGAATTGGTGTTTCAGATGCTGTGGGAAGAAAACCGGGAGGGTTTACCTATTGCGTTGTACCACGGTTCTTTATCGAAAGAGCAACGCCGCAAAACAGAAAGTCTGATGGGGCAGGGGAGTTTACGGGCTATTGTCAGTACCTCAGCGCTGGAGTTGGGGATTGACTGGGGTGATATCGACCTGGTCATACAGATTGGCGCACCCAAAGGTGTCAGCCGGCTACTTCAGCGAATTGGCCGGGCAAATCACCGGCTGGATGAACCCAGCAAAGCCTTACTGGTGCCGGCTAACCGGTTTGAAGCGGTGGAATGCAGGGCGGCGATGAATGCCATCGCTGCAGGTGAGTTGGATGGCGAGCCGCTGCTCCCCGGGGCGATGGATATTTTGCCTCAGTTCATTTTAAACTGCGCCTGTAGTCAGCCTGCAGACCCGGAGGATATTTACCGGCAGGTACTGGATGCCGCTCCGTATCAAAGTACCGGTTACGCCGATTTCATGAAGTTGTGGGAGTTCACCGTTGATGGCGGTTATGCGCTGCGGGCATACGAGCGTTACCAGCGAATGGAAAAACGGGAGGACGGCACGTACAGCCCTGCATCCAAACGGGTTATTCAGCGTCACCGGCAAAATATCGGCACCATAGTGGAAGCCGGACGGTTGAAGGTAAAGCGCATCCGCCGGGGCAATCAGGGCAAAATTATTGGTGAAGTGGAAGAGTACTTCGCCCAGCAACTGGTGCCCGGCGACACCTTTATGTTTGCCGGAGAAATCCTTAAATTCGAAGCTATCCGGGACATGCAGTTGCACGCAAAGCCCGCCAAAGGTGGTGAGCCGAAAATCCCTTCTTACGCCGGCGGGCAAATGCCCATGTCTACTTTTCTGGCAGAGGGCGTAAGGCAGATACTGGATACGCCGGCAGACTGGTCAACGTTACCGGCACAGGTAAGGGAGTGGCTGGAATTGCAGCAGGCATTCTCGGCCCTGCCCGACAACAAGCGGGTGCTGATTGAGCAGTTTCCTTACCGCAAAACAAACTACTTATTGTTTTATACCTTCGAGGGCCGCAAAGCGAACCAGACTCTGGGCATGCTGATGACGCGGCGCATGGAAAAAATGCGTTTAAAACCGCTGAGCTTTTCTGTCACCGACTATGGCTTGTCTGTATGTTTGCTGGAGCAGGTGACAGAGGCGCAGCTGGAGCAATTGTTCCGACCGGATATTTTGGGTGACGAACTGGAAGACTGGATGCTGCATGCACCGATGCTGAAACGGTCATTCAGGCAGGTTGCCGTGGTCAGCGGCCTGACAGAACAACGCTATCACAGCAGCAACAAAACCATGAAGCAGGTCACCTTTTCCACTGATCTGATTTACGATACCTTGCGGGAACATGAACCCGACCATATTTTACTGACTGTTACCCGTGCGGACGCAGAGAGGGAACTACTGGATTTGAAACGGCTGGCTGACATGCTGATCCGGTTTTATGACAAACTTCACTTTGTGTCGTTACCCAAAGTGTCTCCCATGGCCATTCCCATTGTGCTGGATGTTCGCAGTGAACAGGTGAAAGGCGCCGGTGCACATGCAGTGATAGAGCAGGCCAGTTTGTATCAGGAAGCAGAAGACATGATGGCAGACATCAGAGCCTTGTTAAGTGGTGACGCGCCGGATGAAGCAGGCGGAAACGGGTAAACAGTGCAGGGAATTAAGTGGCGATAACAGAAGAACAGCTTAACCGACTGGTAGCGCACAACAGGGCAGTGCCGGTAAGGTTTGCGCAGCAGGTGTTTATTGCCGATGGCAGGGGCGTGTTGTATTGCCCGGCCAGGGACGCGCTGGTGGTATCCGATCTGCATTTCGAAAAGGGAAGCTATATGAGCCGGTTTGCCAACCCGTTGCCACAACTGGACAGTCTGGCGACATTGCAGCGCCTGCAGGAAATACTGTCAGACTATGCGCCGGCACAGGTTATCTGCCTCGGGGACAGTTTCCATGATGCCGGTGGCTTTGATCGCATGGGCATTGCAGAAAGAAAGCTGCTGGCTGGTTTAACGGCACAATATAAAGACTGGGTATGGATAGCCGGCAACCATGACCCTGAGATCCCGGCCGGTGCCGGTGGCCGCACACTGGATGTTTTGCACTGGGGCAATATCAGGCTGCAGCACGAACCGGATGAATCCGCAGACACGCCTTCCGGGGCACAATCTCCGGCCGCGCAAATCATCGGCCATTTTCACCCTAAAACCCGCACCTGCGTTGGCAGAAAACGTTTCTCCGGCAAGTGTTTTGTAAGTGATGACGACTTGTTTATTATGCCTGCCTTCGGGCAGTACACCGGTGGCCTGGATGTCAGCAGCGGGGTGCTCACCGCGTTGCTGAAGCCGGGTGAAAAACAATGTTTTTTACTGTACGAAAATAAGATATATCGCTGTAAACCTGACTGAAAGTACAGTTATCCTGTTGTTTCGGGTGTACTACACTGGCACGCAGTTATCTACCGGAACGCTGCCACTATGTACACACATCGTCGCTGTCCCTGCTGCAAAAGTCGCAGTATTTGCATGAAAGCCCTCGCTAACAGCGGCAAGTTTATGTGTCGTGAATGCTGGCAACCTGTCAGAGTCAGCCGGCTATGGCGATACGGTGCAACCTTGTTTATGCTGGTAAGCACATTTCTGCTGTTTCAGTTTACATTCCGCTTCGCCGGGGCAATATTATTTTTCCCTTCTCTGATGCTGCTTGCGGGGAATGATATCTATGCGGTGAGGTGGTTTCCGCTGACCAGATTTAAAGACAGTGATTTTGTGGGGAATGAGTTGGATAAGCGCACAAGCCACCGTTTGCGCTGAAGGCAAGACGGCAGCCTGCGGGCTGTCGGAGGATTAATCCCGCCAGCGTTTAGTTAAATCTTCATAGGCGTCAATGCGACGGTCACGGAAGTAAGGCCAGATGCGTTTTACCTTTTCAGTTCTTTCCATATCCAGTTCTACCGCCAGCGTCTCCTCTTTGTCGGCGGAAGCCTGTGCCAGCACTTCACCTTGCGGGCCGGAAATAAAACTCTGTCCCCAGAACTGAATGCCCGGATCGCCTTCTACCGGAGAGGCTTCAAAACCGGTACGGTTTGCCACAATGACTGGTAACGAGTTAGCAACAGAGTGGGCGCGCTGGATTGTATGCCAGGCACCGTGCTGACGCTGACGCTCTTCTTCCGTATCGGTCATATCCCATCCGATAGCGGTGGGGTAGAACAATAAATCTGCACCGGCCATTGCCATCAGGCGGGCTGCTTCCGGATACCACTGATCCCAGCAAACCAGCACACCGAGTTTGCCCACACTGGTTTCAATTGGCTTAAAGCCCATGTCGCCCGGCGTAAAGTAAAACTTCTCGTAAAAACCGGGATCATCAGGAATATGCATTTTGCGGTATTTGCCGGCAATTTCTTTGCTACGGTCAAACACCACGGCGGTATTGTGATACAGCCCGGAGCCCCGCTTTTCGAACAAAGAGGTTACCAGCACAATATTGTGTTTTTCTGCCAGCTCGCCAAAGAAGTCTGTAGCCGGTCCGGGAATAGGTTCTGCCAGATCAAATGCATTCGTGTCTTCTTCCTGACAGAAATACAGTGTTGAATGCAGCTCCTGTAATAAAATACATTCGCAACCTTCAGCGGCCAGCTTAGCAACCTGCTCTGCACTTTTGTTCCAGTTGGTGGCTTTATCGTTGCCGGCAACGGCCTGCTGAACCAGACCTACTTTAAGGGATTTCTTAGGCATAGAGGGTCACTCCTTTATTCAGTTGAGCCACTACAGAAGGCTTCAATGTGTTAACCGGAACCTGCATGGAAATACAATGCAGACTGCCGTATTGTCGTACCAGGGTGTCACAATTCACCGGCACGATGGTGTGATCAGGGAAGGCGGCCTGTGTGACGGCAATGGCTTCTGCGTCCTGAGGCTGCTGATAAACAGGCAGTAAAACCGCATCATTGCAAATCAGGAAATTCGCGTAGGATGCAGGCAGGCGATCACCGTCATCGTTATACATTTCCGGTAACGGCAATCTGAATTGCTCGTGGGCAGGGAACGCATCCGCGCACTCTTCACACAACGCAGCCAGACCGGCAAAATGACTGTCTTCGGGGCAGTTATCCGCGGCCTGAATAACCAGACCTTGTGACGGTGTAAAACGCACCAGTGTATCAATGTGACCGTCGGTATCGTCGCCTTCAAGGTGTCCCTGGTGAAAAATGGTCACTTCAGAGCAATCCAGTATCTTGCGGAATTCATCATCATATTGTGCCAGGGTCATTTTGCCGTTGCGCTCAGGATTTTGCAGGCACTGTGCCGTTGACAGTAAGTGGCCGTTCTCATCAATTTCCAGTGCGCCGCCTTCGGCTACAACATCGCTGGTTTTCAGCGGAAGCTGACACATACCCGCCAGATAACACTGGTTTACCCGGTTATCCAGAGACGCATCGAATTTATTGCCCCAGCCGTTAAACTGAAACTCAACGGGTTGTCCAGGGCTGGTTGTATCGCCCGCGGCTCTGCATGTTAAAAAAGCATAGTCCCGTGCCCACGTATCGTTGAATTCAGCTGACACAATTAAAACCCGTGCACTGGCAGGTAAGCGGCTTTGCACGCCGGCAATATCACTTTCACGGCACAGCAGAATGACACCGGCTTTGGCGGCATTCACCTGCTCAATCACCTGCAGATAAGTGGCTCTTGTTTCTTCAAGCCAGGGCGCCCAGTCAGTCTGGTCATGGGGCCAGGCGAGGATCACAGCATCGATGGCTTCCCACTCAGGAATAAGTGGTGAAGGTGTGTTCGTCATTGCGGTTCCGTTGAATCAGTTAGTAGACGGCGCAAGTATACCCCGTCCCAAAATGGCGATAAATAAAAGACGTTGAAATCAGTTGAATTTAAGATGGCGTCCGCCGTTGACCTGCAGCGTCTCTCCGGTCACATACGATGCATTGAGCAGATAGTTCACTGCATCCACCGCAGCCTGAGCGCCGGGCTCACTCTGCATCAGCGACTTCGCCAGCGCTTTTTGCTTATAGGCTTCATCGTCGCCTTCGTTAAACATCAGCAGTGCCGGTGCTATGGTGTTCACTTTTACATCCGGCGCGAGCATTTGTGCAAATGATAAGGTCAGGTTATGCAGTGCCGCTTTGCTGGCAGCGTAAGCCAGGTGTTTTTCACTGCCAATGTCCTGCACAAAATCGGTTATGTGGATAATATCTGTTTTTTCTTCTGTGGTTGTCAGTAACGATTTCAATCCCATATTCATCAGATAAGGTGCTTTCGCGTGGATTTGCATCATGGCATCAAACAGGGCCGCATAATCTTTGCTGTGTTTTTCTGAGTTCCATGATGATGCATTGTGAATGACCGCCCGCAGGCTGGTTGTGTGACTTTTCACCGCTTCAATACATCGCAGGATGCCGTCATCGGTGCTAAAATCTGCACAAATTGCCACCGCACCGGCTTTTTCAAGGCGCTCAATGGAAGCTTTATGAGTACGGTATGTTACAATTACGGGATAGTTGTTTGTGAGCAGGTTTTCGGCGATGGCAAGGCCAACGCGCTGCGAAGCACCGGTTATCAGCACTGGACTGGGCAAAGCAAACTCCTTGGATGATCAGGTTAACGCCCCTGGTTTCATCATTAAATTTTTATCATCTGACGAAAAAAGTGGTCTGTAAGTATAGCCTTTTTCGTTAAATGAAAATCAGGTTGTTCGGAATTTTTCTAATGTTATCAAATGAAGCAGTAGTTGTACGTGACGCAATCGAACCCGGATTGTCCCCTGCGGCAATTAAGGTAAGAAATGCACTTGAAGCGAAAGGACTGGAAACACCCATGGTGCGGAATGGTCTGTCTGATGATGAAAAGCGCGCACGCATTCAGGCGGCGATGACAGACATCATGGATACGCTCGGGTTAGATCGTACCGACGACAGTCTGGCTGAAACGCCGGCTCGCATTGCGAAAATGTACGTCAATGAAATATTTGGCGGTCTGGACTACCGGAATTTTCCTAAAATCACTGTGATTGAGAACAAGATGCAGCTCAATCAACCCGTACAGGTTACAGATATCAGCCTGACAAGTACCTGTGAACACCACTTTGTTACCATCGACGGCACGGCAAGAGTGTCTTATATCCCCAAGGATACAGTGATAGGTTTGTCGAAACTGAACCGTCTGGTGAGCTTCTTTGCCCAGCGACCTCAGGTACAGGAACGACTCACGCAGCAAGTGCTGGTGGCTATCCAGACGCTGGCGGGCACTGAGGATGTGGCGGTATCTATTAATGCGACACATTACTGTGTAAAAGCCCGCGGGATCAGAGATACCAATTCCTACACGAAAACCTCTGCACTCGGCGGACAATTCACTACCGATCCGTTACTCCGTCAGGAATTCTTCAAAGACTAATTAAGATTAAGAAAACTGCCTGCGCACACAGGCAGTTTGCATGTTTGAGAAGATTATCGCAGCGCGATATCAGAAGACGCTAAAGAGACAATAAGATTGATTTTCTCGCCGATACCATCGGCGGGTACCACTTCCAGATGAGAACCGCACTTATCGCAGGTAGTGTACTTTTCACGGTACATCTCACGGTGCGTATCCAGTTCAATGGCATTGATATGACTACAATGCGGGCAAAGATATTCTTGCTCCAGGGTAGCATTCATAACGTTTCCTTATTTTAAAGTGAAGTCGCGATTTCTGTTCCGTAGAAATCGATATATCAGTCGCATCTGCAACTAACAGTGTTATTAACAGCTAAATTCTCCACGTCTGTTGCCGGGACTTCTAAAACCGCAAAAGACATTTAAGGAGGATCAGATGAAAGCACTAACGGGATTATAGTCCAATTACAGAATTGTAAAGAACTATTCACCACCGGTTTTCAAATAACTACGATGAATAACTTAAAAAGGTTTGAAAAAGCGCCGGCATAGGGGAAGCCGGCGCATGAGGGTCAGATAAGCCACCAGCTTAACTGATAGGGACGCAGTGAAATAACCTGTTCGTGACCAGTGAGCTTGCTGTCACTTAACAAGTCCCGGGCCGGTTTATGTTCGATAGTATTCAAAATATTGCCGCTTACCTGCTGTGCATGCTCGCTGAAATTACACAGGCCCAGCATCTTCTGGCCCTGCTGGTTGTAGCGGACAAAACCAAAGCAATGATGATTACCGGTATCCAGAATTTCCGTACGGGCATCACCGAAAACGGCATGCTGCCTGCGGATGTCCAGCATTGTTTTCAGGCCATTGAAGACTTTTCGTTGGCAGGCTTCATTAAGGCCAGCCGGCGCTTTATCCTGATTCATCACATTTTCTATATGCGCATCAGTAACCGCTATACGGTTTACCCAGCGGTCATCATGACGCTTCGCCGGATTGTCGCGGTAGCTATAGTCGTTTAGTAAACCGAGTTCATCGCTGGAATAAATAAGCGGAATACCGCCGATAGAAAAGGTAATGCCGTAAAGTAGCAGCATACGTTCTATGGCTGTGTCGATGGCATTCTGATCCATGCTGACCAGTGCTTTTTCCAGTCCGCAAAGTGAAGCCAGTGAACCACACACACGGCAGTCACCATTCGACGGATTTTCTGCAAAAGGTACCCCTGACGAGAAGGAACCGTCAAAACGACCGGTGAAATACTGGTTCAGGAAGTAACGGTGATCATAAGGGTTAACACCAATCTCATGGGCTACGCCGTCATCGAATGTCCAGCCAATATCATCGTGACAACGCACATAGTTTACCCATGTAGTGTCGTCGGGAATGACAAAGCTCTTCTTCAGAGATTGTGTCAGCAGGCGTGTTTTTCTTGTGGCGAGACTGTTCCACAATAATGCCATTAATAACGGGTTATAAGACAGCTGGCACTCTTTCTTATCGATGTACTTCACCACCTCGTCAGGGTGCACAATCGCTTCTGATTTGAATACAACGGCCGGCGCAACGATTTGAAGGCAGGCGTTGAATGCCTGGATCAGGCGGTGGGCATTTGGCTGATTTTCGCAATTGGTGCCCATGTCTTTCCAGATAAAGGCGAGGGCGTCCAGACGCAGTCCTGCGCAACCAATGTTTGCCAGAAACAGCATTTCTGAAGTGATGGCGTTAAACACTTCCGGATTACTGTAATTTAAATCCCACTGGAAACTGTTGAACGTCGTCCACACCCATTTTTCCATGGTGTCGTTGTAAGTGAAGCTGCCTCTGCGAACCTGAGGAAAAATTTCCCGTAAATCCCGCTCGTATTGATCAGGAATGGTACGGTCATCAAACAGATAATAATAGTTCTGACAGGTTTTATCCCCCGCCAGCGCAGCCTTCGCCCATGCGTGTTCGTCTGAGGTGTGGTTAAAAACGAAATCCAGCACCAGGTCTATGCCTTCTGCCTGCAACGCATCTGACAGAGCTTCAAGATCTTTCATATTACCCAGTGACGGGTTCACTTTGCGGTAATCGGAAACTGCGTAGCCGCCATCACTGTCACCTTCGGGTGAATCGTACAGTGGCATTAAATGAATGTAGGTGATCCCCAGCGCTTTATAGTAGGGGATTTTATGGTGCAAATCTTTCAGTGTCGGACCCATGAGATCGACATAACAGGCAAGTCCGGTTTGTTCCTGGCCTTTATACCAGCGGGGATCCTTCAGCTTGGCAGCATCCTGCTGTTTTAACTTTGGCTTACGGGCTTTCAGTCCGTCTCGCAGCAGCTCTACCAGTTTTTGCAGATGGTAATAACAGTCATACTGATGACCATACACAAAGGTATAACGTTGGAATAAAGTGGGGAAGTGGGCTTCCAGACGACTGACGAAGGTTGCACTGTCGCGCTTACTGAGCATGGACAGATCCACAGAAGCCAGAATACGGCTTAAACACTGCTCACTGTCTGCGGCATAATTCATTTTATACTCCTGCCTTTCACTGTAAACACCGGAAGATGGCGGTTTGGAATTCACATTTGATTCACAATGATGTTTACAGAGTTTGTACGTTCTGTTACTTTATCTTAAACGATTAAGTGATTTTTGCAAAACATTCTGAATGACTTATTTCTAGTGTCTCAGGAGAAATTGTCTACACTTAATCGAAAAAGTCTCACACGTTTAAATGGTTAAGTTTAGACGAGGTGATGATAAAAAAATGTTAATAGTTGAAATTTAATCCTCAGGTGAGGGGCCACAGGTTGCCTTATCTGCAGTTTATGAGGCAGCCGTATGCAACAGTCGAACAGCCAGTTCATTCGATGGCTTACGTACTTAATGTTTATGATGTTCGCAATGACATCAGATTCTGTGGGCGAAATAATTAAAGAAGTGAAAGTGGCGTTTGATGTCACGAATGCTCAGGCAAGTCTGATGCATTCCCTGCCCATGCTGGGTATTGCAATGTCTGGTTTGTTACTGGGGTTTCTTGCTGACCGCCTTGGTCGTAAAACTACCATCATAATCGGATTAAGTGTGTTCGGTCTGGCGTGCTACAGCTTTTTTATCGCCAACAACTTTGTTTTTATTGTCAGCCTGATGACCTTATCCGGCATTGCGGTGGGTATTTTTAAAACAGGTGCGCTGGCGCTTATCGGTGATATTTCCTCATCAACGAAACAGCATACCGCTACCATGAACGGTGCTGAGGCCTTCTTTGGAGTGGGTGCGATAATCGGCCCGCTGATCGTTGCCTGGCTTATTCATAAGGGTGTGCCCTGGCAGTACCTGTACATTATCGCCGGCGGGATCTGTACATTTCTGATAGTGGTTGCGGTGTGGGTGAAATATCCGGTTTATACCCGCAATCAGGACGACAGCGTTAAGAAAGTCTCAGTGCGTCAAAGTTTGTCTCTGGTTAAAAATCCCTATGCGCTGGGTTTTTCCACCGGTGCCTTTTTATATGTTGCTGCGGAAAGTGCGATTTATGTGTGGATGCCAAGCTATCTGGTGTGCGACGCAGCCTCGTTAAGAGCGACTTATGATTGTTATACCGGCGGTGCGGCCCAAACTCTGGCCATTTATTCTGTTACCGCTTTTTTCATACTTCGTGCTGCCGGACGCTTTGTTGGGATCTGGATGATGAGTCATTTTAACTGGGCACTGGTTCTGATGTTATTCAGCGGCGCCATTGTTGTGTGCTTTGCCGGCGGCCTGATGGGGGGCAAGCAGGTGGCACTTTATCTGTTCCCGCTTACCGGTATCTTTATGTCGGTGATTTATCCGACGTTTAATTCAAAAGGCATCAGTTGCTTTCCTAAACATCAGCACGGATCGGTGGCGGGTGTGATACTCTTTTTCACTGCAGCCGGAGCAGCGGCCGGTCCGTTCATCATGGGACTGGTCAGCGACGCAAATGGTGGCGATGCTAAATATGGCTTTATGGTTGCCACCGTGTTTGCCAGTTTGCTGTTTGCCGGTCTGTTATTTAATTATCTGAAGAACCCGACTCAACGTCAGTTAGAAAAAATTGAGGCTAGTGAATATGGCGCTGCTTGATCAGTATTATGCGGTTATTGAAGCCGGCGGAACAAAGTTTAATTGCGCTATTGTGGATGCTGGCAGGCATATTGTTGAAGAAATCCGCATACCCACTACGACGCCGGAAGAAACCTTAGCTGCCTGTGTCAGTTTCTTTGAAGCACAGCGGGCCAGAGGCTATCACTTTTCGAAAATGGGCATTGCCAGTTTTGGTCCGTTGGATTTGGATAAAAGCTCGGATACCTGGGGCTTTATTACCAAAACGCCGAAGCCTCACTGGAGCTTCGCGTCTGTAGCGCCTTACTTTGCCAGTGCACTTGATTGTGAGGTTGAAATTGATACCGACGTGAATGCTGCAGCGCTGGCGGAATATCGCTGGGGTGCAGCGCAGGAAGCCAGCGTGGCTGTGTATGTAACGGTTGGTACCGGTGTCGGCGGCGGAGTGGTGATTAACGGAAAGCCCCTGCATGGTCTGGTGCATCCTGAAATTGGCCATTTTAAGGTCATCCCGCCAAAGGGCATTGAAGGTGTTTGCCCATTCCACGGTAATTGTGTGGAAGGTCTGGCATCAGGTACGGCACTGGGTAAAATCTGGGGACAGCCGTCTGATACGCTGCCGGATGATCACGAAGCCTGGGATAAACTTGCCGACGTGCTGGCGCAATTGTGCCATAACCTGATGGTAGGTTTCAGCGCCCAAAAAATCGTGTTCGGTGGCGGTGTAATGCAGAAAACGGGCATGATGGAGCGTATTGTTTATAAAACGTCAGCCAGCCTGAAGGATTACATTGTCTTCCCTCAGGGCAAGAGTCTGGACGACATCATTTGTCTGCCGGGGCTGGGAACCCGCTCGGGCATTTATGGCGCGCTGGCGCTGCTGGACCATGACGCATAACGTGTCAGTTAATTTCGTACAGTTCCAGTGGTAAACCATCTGGATCCTGAAAGAACGTAAAACGTTTTTGTGTGTAGGGATCAGTACGGATATCTTCGCAGCTGACATCATGTGCTGTCAGCTGCGCCACAGCCTTATCAATATCACTGACTTTAAAAGCCAGATGCCTTAATCCCTGTGCCTCGGGGCGTGAAGGTCTTGCCGGTGCGCCGGGAAAGGAAAATAACTCTATCTGAGAGCCATCTGGCAGGGCGAGGTCGCACTTCCATGAATCCCGTGCTTCACGGTAATTTTCGTCAATAACACTGAAACCCAGTATGTCTGTGTAAAAGGCTTTTGAAGCCGGATAGTCGTTGCAGATTATCGCAACATGATGAAAGCCGTTTAGCATGGTGTTCCTTAGCGGGATAAAATCCTTAAAAAAGGAGAAACCGGCGGGCTTCTCCTTACATAGATGGTGTCAGTCGCTCAGGGCACATCACTGCCGCGGGCTGACTCAAGCAGAGCGTACCAGTGTTCACGGCTTAAGGTGACGTTGGTTGCCTCTGTGCACTGTCTGATACGTTGCAGGTTTGTGGTGCCGATCACAGGTTGAATGCCGGCAGGATGGCGCATCAGCCAGCCCAGTACAATGGCTTCCGGTGACACACCATACTCTGCCGCCAGTTTGGTAACCAGCGCCGCCGTGGCAACATCTTCTTCAAATTCAGCTTTGCCGCCTGTATACCGGCCCTGTGCCAGGCTTCCCCATGCCTGCAACTGCACTTTATTCAGCATGCAATGTTCAATGGTTCCGGGCGCATAGCCCATATTGCGGTTGTGGGCGCTGTTAGTGGTAATGCCATCTTCTACCCAGTCGCGGAATGCCAGACTCATTTCAAACTGATTGGCGACAATGGGTGTATCCAGTGCACTTTGCAAAAATGCAATCTGATGACCGTGCATGTTAGACACACCGAGGTGTTTAATTTTGCCTGAAGCCTGCAAATCATGAATGGTTTGTGCAACTTCACTGAGTTCAATCAGCGGGTCAGGTCTGTGCAGCAGTAAAATATCCAGTTGCTCAATGCCCAAACGGGACAAAATTCCGTCTACAGATTCGGTTATCCATTTGGCAGAAAAGTCATAGCGCTTGGGACCGGCTTCATCCTCAAAGCGGATGGCGCATTTTGATTGCAGAATCATCTTATCTTTCAGCGACGGTGCATCTTTTAGCACTTGCCCGAATACCTGTTCCGCTTTGGTCAGTGTATAAATATCGGCATGGTCGAAAACAGTAATGTTATTTTCAAGCGCTGTTTCGATGACGTCTCTGGCCTGCGTGTAATGTTCACGGGTGACCGGGGAGCTGTCCCAGTCACCGCCGAGGCCCATACAGCCGTAGACCAGTCTACTCGCGTTGGGAAAATAGTGAGATAACATGCAAAGTCCTGAATTGGTTTTGTTTATTTTTGCCAGATTAACATGTTTTCAGGTATCCGGATCGGGTTTGCAATCGTATGTAAGCTAAACATATTTAATTTGATTGTAAGAGTGCCTGCTATGCGTTTATTCACTTTTTTCATTTTTGCTTTGTTTGCGATATCCGGTTGTACGTCTAAACCGGACGGCATACAGCCGGTAAGAGATTTCCGGCTCGACAGATATCTTGGTACCTGGTACGAAATTGCAAGATTACCCCATTCCTTTGAAGAGGGCCTTACACAGGTGACGGCGACTTATTCTCTGGCTGATGACGGCAGTGTGAAAGTTATCAACCGTGGATTTGACAGCGAAGATAACAAATGGGACGAGGCTGAAGGTAAGGCCCTGTTCGTAGAAGATGAACAAACCGCGCACCTTAAAGTGTCTTTCTTCGGGCCTTTCTATGCCAGCTATGTGGTGATAGCGCTGGATGAAGACTACCAGTACGCCATGGTGACCGGTCCCGATCGCGATTATTTGTGGATCTTGTCCCGTAATCCGTCGATGCAGGAGGATTTACTGCGATCTCTGGTAAGTAAAGCAGAGGGACTGGGTTACGACACCGGTAAGTTGATCTACGTTAAACAGGATATGCACCGTGCTGAATGAGCGGCACGGAAAATAAAACCCTGCTACAATTGCGGTTTTTCCTCACCGGAGTAAATTGTGGAAAATCGTGTAATGAGCCGTGCGGGCAGCGCATGTGAGTTGTGTGGCAGTCAGGACCTGGTTGCACTGTACGAAGTGCCTTTTTCACCTGACAGTGAAGCGGATACGCATATCGCTGCGTGTCAGGTTTGCCGTGACCAGTTAAACGGCGAAAGTGAATTAAATGCAGACCACTGGCGCTGCCTGAATGAAGCCGTGTGGTCGCCTGTTGCACCGGTACAGGTGACGGCGTGGCGCATGCTGAATAAGCTGAAATCAGAGACCTGGGCGCAGGATTTGCTGGACATTGCGTATCTGGAAGACAATGTGCGCGCCTGGGGCGAGGCCGGTCTGGTGGATCTGAACCGTGAGCCGACTCTGGATTGCAACGGAACCGCGCTGACTGCCGGTGACACCGTTCATCTGGTCAAAGATCTTAACGTGAAAGGCGCCACATTCACTGCAAAGCGGGGAACGGCTGTACGTAATATTGGCTTAAGTGATAACCCGCTTCACATTGAAGGCCGTGTAAACGGTACCCGCATCGTCATTATTGCCGCTTATACAAAGAAAGCCTGAAACCCGGGTCAGACTGTCGCGCATTTTACCTGAGCAAGGTGCGCGACATTCGTGCACAGTGACGTCTTATCAGGCATAATTAGCCAGAGAAACAGACAACACAGGCAAAATACACCCGATGCAGACGTTAACTATCCGCACCCCCGATGACTGGCACTTACATTTCCGCGACGGCGATATGCTGGGCGAGACCGTACCGGCAACAGCCCGTTGCTTCGCCAGAGCGATTGTCATGCCGAATCTGGTTCCGCCGGTCACCAATGCTGAAATGGCAACTGCGTATAAGCAGCGTATTGAAGCAGCGCGACCTGCGGGTAGTCAGTTTGAGCCGTTAATGACGCTCTATCTGACCAATCAGACGACTGCTGAAGATATAGCAGCGGCAAAAGCAGCCGGGGTGGTTGCCTGTAAATTATATCCGGCGGGTGCAACGACTAACTCTGATGCAGCCGTTTCTGCCATTGAAGCACTTTATCCTGTGTTCGAAGCCATGCAGGCACACGGTCTTTTACTGTTGATCCACGGCGAAGTCACGGAAAACCACATCGATATTTTCGACCGTGAAAAAGTGTTTATCGATACCCACCTGCGTCCTATTGTTGCAGCTTTTCCTGAACTGAAGATTGTATTTGAGCACATCACCACCGCCGATGCCGCTGAGTTCGTGATGCAGGCCAGTGATAATGTGGCTGCGACCATTACGCCCCAGCACCTTCTGCTGAACCGTAATGATTTACTGGTTGGCGGTGTACGTCCACATAACTATTGTTTACCGGTACTGAAACGCAATACTCACCAGAAGGCGTTGCAGGAAGCGGTAGCCACCGGCTCGCCTAAATTTTTCCTGGGCACAGACTCTGCGCCTCACGCCCGACACCGTAAAGAAAATGCCTGCGGTTGTGCCGGTTGTTACAGTGCCTGGAGTGCTATTGAGCTTTATGCAGAAATTTTTGATGAGCTGAATATTCTGGATAAATTTGAGGGCTTTGCCAGTCTTCACGGTGCAAACTTCTATGGTTTGCCATTAAATGAAGGCACCATCACGCTGGTTAATTCTCCGTGGCAGGTGCCTGAAGTGGTTACATTACCGGACGGCACTGAAATGGTACCGTTTCATGCAGGGAAGACACTTAAATGGAAGCTGGAGCAGTCTCTTTCTTAAGATGGCTCACCGGCGGTCTGAGTCTTCTGGCCAGCGTTCTCTTTTCTGTTAACGCTGAGCCATTGTCGGTTATTGTCAGTCCTGTGCCTGTGTTTTCTGAGGAAACGCAGGATGGCGAATTACGCGGGTATACGGTCAGTCTTATCCGCGGGGTGTTGTCAGAAGCAGGGCTGGAAGACAGTATCAGACCGGAACCTTTTGCCCGCATGCTGGCGGATTTGAAAAAGAATCCGAATCAGTTGGGGGCCTCGGTGGTACGCACGCCACAAAGAGAATCCCAATATCACTGGATCATGCCGGTAACGGCAACGCCCAATCAACTGTACATTAAAAAAGAAAGTGTTTTTGCCCGGTCAGGGGTATCGTCGCTGAACCAGCTTTCTTCCATTGCAGTTATGCGCGATGACTACCGTCATGAGTTGCTCAGACAAGCCAATGTGTCCGGCGTACTGGCGGTGAATTCCTGGGAGCAGGCAATCGGCACATTGCTGAGAGACCGGGTTGAAGGTGTGCTTTTTTCTTCAGCCGGCGTCCGTCTGGTGTGCGCGCAAGCCCTGATGGATTGCGATGAACTTATCCCTGCTTACACCACCGGCACACCTGTCAGTTACCTGGTTCTGCCGAAGACAGAGGGCAGTGAAGCGCTGGCCTTGGCCCTCACGCAGGCGGCAGAACGGTTCAGGCAAACCCCGGCATTTCGCCAGCTTGCCGATGAGGTGCAGGATGAATTAACGGCTTTCGGCCTCATTGCCCGTACCGATGATGGTGTGTTGTATTTGTCAGACTCCCGGAGTATCGACAAAGCAGAGCATATCTGGGTGTTAGGAGAACTCTCCGGTGATTTCGCGAAACTAAATTCGCGACAGGAACTGGTGGGATATAATGCTGATTTAGTGCGCGCTTTGTTACTTGAAGCCGATGTCGATGCCCCCTTGCTGGCAGTGCCCTGGCAGCGGTTGATTCGCGAATCACTGCAAAAGCCCAATGTGCTGGCATTTACCGTGGCCAGAACACCGGAGCGTGAAGAACTCTTCCACTGGATAACGCCGGTAACCCGCAATAGCTACGGACTCTTCGGGCTGGACGATGAAACCTGGGAGACGATTGACGATATTCCGAAAGCAAAGGTCACAGGAACAATTAAACGTGACTTTCGCAGCGATATAGCCCGAAAAGCGGGATTGCCTGTGGTGGAGTTTGATTCATGGAGAGAAGTGGTTGATGCTCTGCATCAGGGGGATATTGATTTGGCATTTGCATCGCCCGACGCCATGGACCACGGATGCAGACAAAGTGCAGCCGGTTGTAAGAACATACAATTAGCTACCCGTCACAGTGATGTGACTACCTGGGTGGTGCTGTCGAAATCCGGAACAGATCCGGCGCTGGTAGAAAAATTCACAGAAGCTGCCAGCCGGTTAAAACAATCAGAGAAATATTTGCAGTGGGCTGAGCGCTGGGCCAGAGACATTAACCGGCGCAGTAATACCCGCTATTCGGTCAGGGATGGCATCATGTATTTATATAGTATCGATAAGACACAATGACACAATTTTCAGAATTACACGCAATTTCCACCCCGCTTCAGGACGCTCTTGGCAGGCTTGGATTCCCGTCAATGACGCCGGTTCAGGCCGGTACGCTTCCTCAGGCGCTGGAAGGCCGCGATATCATGGCTCAGGGGCAAACCGGCAGTGGTAAAACTGTTGCTTTTGCGGTGGCGACACTTAACCGGGTTGAAGTCACGGAATTTACCACTCAGGCTGTGGTGCTGTGTCCCACACGGGAACTGGCTGCACAGGTAGCTGAGCAATACCGTGCAGTGGGGCAGTGTATGTCGAATCTGAAGGTGCTTACATTGTGCGGCGGTGAGCCCATGGGGCCGCAAATTCAGTCTCTTAAGCATGGCGCTCATGTGATAGTGGGTACGCCGGGCCGTATCCTTGATCATTTACAGAAAAACCGGATTGATTTGAGCGGCGTGACATCGCGGGTGCTGGATGAAGCTGACCGCATGCTCGACATGGGTTTTGCAGACGATGTAGATGAAATTTTTTCCTACACCGCAGAGCAGGTGCAGACATTACTCTTTTCTGCTACCTGGACCGACGGTATTAAACGGATGGCGAATAAATATCTCGCTGATCCGCTCACCTTCACAGCTAAGGCTGATGTGGTAGCGAATCCGGATATTGAGCAACAGGCGTATTCGGTAGAAGAGCATACCCGTCTCAATGCCTTAAAAGCCGTGCTGACCACCATTCAGCCAACCAAAGCGATTTTGTTCTGTAATACCCGTAAACGGGTGACCGAAGTGGTGGATGAACTGACCGCTGCCGGATTTTCCGTAGCCGGTTTGCAGGGGGAAATGGAACAACGTGAGCGTACCGACGTACTGGCCCGTTTCGCTGCTGAGGCGTTGTCAGTGCTGGTGGGAACGGACGTTGCTGCCCGTGGTCTGGATATCAAGGAAGTCGACTGTGTGATTAACGTGGATGTCAGTGAAGATGCCGATACCCATACACACCGTGTAGGGCGAACTGGCCGGGCCGGAGCGAAAGGTCTGGCGGTCACACTGGTCAGTGACCGCGAGAAGGATCATTTTGAAAAGATTGAAGCTTTCGCGGAAATGAAAATTCCTCTGAAAGGCTCACAGAGCCTCCGTTTTCATGCAAACCGTATCACCAGCCCTGTATATGTTTGTCTGCATGTGAATGCAGGTAAAAAAGAAAAATTACGTCCGGGTGACTTCCTTGGCTCTCTGGTGAAAGACGCGGATATTGCTGCTGATGATATTGGTAAGATTCAGGTACAGAACTCTCAGAGTTTCGTATCGGTGAAAGAGCGCAGTGCGAAGCGTGCATTAAAACTGTTCCGGGAAGGAAAGATTAAAGGCAAACGTGTGCGTGCCCGCAAACTGGGTTAAGAAGACGGTAAACTACACAATGATTCGCTTATAGCGGACATTCACCGCTTTTGACAGCGGTTATTTTTCAGCCTGATATAGTGGGGAGAGCAACTCACCACTCAGGCTGAAAAGGAGGCTCCATGTACGATGAGTTTTTATCCGTTTCTGTGTGCGATTATGCAGATGCATTGCCGCGTAGTCAGTTCATACATTACGACATCCATTCACTGTGGCAACCCGTGCCACGTATTGCCGGGCCGGCCTTTACGGTTAAGTGTGAACCCGGCGACCATCTTATGCTTCATGCCGCAATATACCGTGCAAACCCGGGCGATATCATTGTTGCACAGGCCGATGATATGTACGCGCTGGCTGGCGGGAACGTTTGTGCCATCGCGCAGCAGCGCGGTGTTGCCGGATTTATTATCGACGGTGTAATCCGTGATGTGCAGGAAGTGCGGGAGATGGAATTTCCTGTTTTTGCCAGAGGCGTATGTCCGAAACCCGGCGCGAAGAAGGTATTATCTCCCCTTAATCAGCCGGTTGAATGCGGTGGGGTTACTGTGAACCCAGGCGACATCATTGTTGCAGACGAAGAGGGGATCGCGGTTATTCCTCTGGCTGATGCAGCAAGTGTTCTGGATATCGCTAAAAAGAGAAATGAAAAGGATTCATCAGTGTCATTAGCACAATGGCAGGATGATCATCTTGAAAAAGTGGAATCCATCCTCACTAAGCTAGGGTTTAAAGAATAACCCGGACCCTCATATGTTTTCATTTTTTGAACGGCTGACCAGGCCGTTCCCTGACGAAGCCCCGACTCAACCACCAGAGGGGCTCGTTGCTTTTTGTCGCCATTATTCCCGGGGAATGTGGCACATTATTGCTGTTGTGTCCTTATTGAGTGCAATTATCGCTGCACTGGAAGTGGCATTGTTCGGCTTTTTGGGTCAACTGGTAGACTGGTTTTCAGCCCATGACCGTGACACATTCCTGCAGGATGAAATATGGACCCTGGCGGGAATGGGGTTTGTGGTTCTGGTATTAATTCCGGGCTGTATTTTGCTGCGTTCTCTGTTCAACAGGCAATCGCTGATGGGAAACTATCCCATGCGGATCCGCTGGCAGGCCCACCGTTATCTGCTGGGACAGAGTTTAAGTTTCTTTCAAAATGAATTTGCCGGCCGTGTCGCCACCAAGGTGATGCAAACGTCACTGGCTGTCCGCGAAACCGTAATGAAACTGCTGGATCTGATGGTGTACATCTGTGTGTACTTCATATCAATGGTGGTACTGGTTTTCTCAACGGACTGGCGTCTGGCTATGCCACTCATCATCTGGTTCTTCGTTTACATTGGTATTTTGCGCATTCTGGTACCGAAGCTGAAAGCGGTATCGCAAGCTCAGGCAGATGCAAGAGCCGTAATGACGGGGCGTATCGTCGATAGTTATACCAACATCACTACGGTAAAACTGTTCTCTCACAGCCGGAGAGAAGCGGATTACGCAAAAGAAAGTATGGATGGTTTCCTGCAAACGGTTTATCCGCAAATGCGACTGGTGACCATTCTGGAAAACTGTGTGGAACTGGCTAATGCCATACTCATCTTTGCTATCGGCGCACTGTCTGTTTACTTGTGGATGCATGAAATCGTGTCACCGGGAGACATCGCTGTGGCCATCAGTCTGGTACTGCGCTTAAACGGTATGTCTCACTGGGTTATGTGGGAAGTATCATCGCTGTTTGAGAATCTCGGTACGGTACAGGACGGAATGAATACGCTGGCGAAGCCTGTTGAGGTTAAAGATGCCGGCGATGCAGACGCCCTTGCCGTGAAAGGAGGCGCTATCCGTTTTGATAACGTGAACTTCTCCTATACCGGTAGTGATAACCGCGACATTAACGTATTCAATCAATTAGATATTGCCATCAAGCCGGGTGAAAAGGTTGGTCTGGTAGGACGTTCAGGGGCCGGGAAATCAACCCTCGTTAATCTGCTTATGCGTTTTTACGATACCAACAGTGGTGAAATTCGCATTGACGGACAACCGGTAAAGTCTGTTTCCCAGGAGACGTTAAGAGAAAAAATCAGTATGGTGACCCAGGATACATCGTTGATGCACCGTTCTGTGCGGGATAACATCATCTACGGGCGTACTGACGCCACAGAAGAAGAAATGATAGAAGCGGCGAAGCAAGCTGAAGCCCATGACTTCATTCTTTCATTATCCGACAGTGAAGGTCGAACCGGTTATGACGCCCACGTGGGTGAACGGGGCGTGAAACTTTCCGGCGGTCAAAGACAGCGTATCGCCATTGCCCGTGTACTGCTAAAAGATGCGCCAATTCTGATCCTTGATGAAGCGACTTCGGCGCTGGATTCAGAAGTTGAAGCAGCGATACAGGATTGCCTGAATTCAGTGATGGACAACAAAACCGTGCTGGCAATTGCCCACAGGCTGTCTACCATTGCACAAATGGACCGGCTGCTGGTGCTGGATAGAGGTGAGATTGTGGAGTCAGGTACGCACAGCGAACTTGTTGCCCGTAACGGCATTTATGCGAAACTCTGGGCGCACCAGACCGGCGGCTTTATCGGTGTTGAATAGGGCAAAGAAACGGATTGAATCCGCTCCGGAAATGCGGAATAAGACGCTCCGGTGAAAAAAGATAAGTGGCCTTGTGAGCCAAAACTGACTGCATCAGAGGGATTTTGATGACAGCCAGTGTTGTATCTGAAGCGAGGATGGGTATAATACGCGTCCCTCCCTTGCGAATCCGCGATTTTCCTTAAAGAAACGCCTCAGAATTCACAAGGGTAGTGCAACTGAAATTTGTCCGTACAGACAACAGGGGTGTAGTTCGAATTGGTAGAACAGCGGTCTCCAAAACCGATGGTTGGGGGTTCGAGTCCCTCCACCCCTGCCAGAATTAAAATGCTATAGCGAACGTTGTAGCGACTGACGACGCAGTATTGCTAGGATCGTGAAATGAGCGAAAAAACGGAAAGTACGTCCAATCCGTTGGACATGATGAAATGGTTAGTGATCTTTGCATTACTGGCCGGTTTGATTGCTGCAAACCACATGTTCGGTGAGGTTTCAGTGTTGGTACGTGCGCTTGTCGCCGTTGCAGTCGTTGCTGTAGCCGGCTTTATTGCGGCCACGACTGAAAAGGGCAGTGCGTTTCTGACATTTGCCAAAGAATCCCGCATGGAAGTGCGTAAAGTTATCTGGCCAACCCGTCAGGAAACTAACCAGACAACACTTATCGTAATGGCTGCGACGTTAATCATGGCACTGCTGCTGTGGGGCCTTGACGGCATTATCGTACGTTTAGTTGCCTTCATCACCGGAATTGGAGTGTAAGATGTCTGAAGAGAATCAAACACCAGAAGAAAATCAGGCAGCATCAGAAAGCGCTGCACCAGAAAATAAAAAGCGCTGGTATGTTGTTCAGGCTTATTCGCAGTACGAATCCCGCGTAAAGAAAACGCTGCTTGAATACATCAAAATGCACGAAATGGAAAAGTTCTTTGGTCAGGTACTGGTACCGACTGAAGAAGTGGTTGAAATGCGTGCTGGTCAGAAACGTAAGTCAGAGCGTAAGTTCTATCCTGGTTACGTGCTGGTAGAAATGGAAATGAACGAGCAGTCATGGCACTTAGTGAAGAGCGTTCCTCGTGTACTGGGCTTCATCGGTGGTACCTCTGACCGTCCTATGCCTATCACCAAGCGTGAAGCAGATGCGATCCTGAACCGTCTGGAAGAAAATACAGACAAGCCAAGACCAAAAACACTGTTCGAACCGGGCGAAGTGGTTCGTGTTACCGATGGTCCTTTCGCAGACTTCAACGGCGTTGTCGAAGAAGTGGATTACGAAAAGAGCCGCGTAAAAGTATCGGTTCTGATCTTCGGCCGTTCTACCCCTGTCGACCTGGAATTTGGTCAGGTAGAAAAAGGTTAATCGCACAAAGCGTATTTGAAAAAACCTGCTCCGGCAGGTTTTTTTGTTTTATGAGAACCCTGTTTCAGGATTTCTCAAACTTAAGGTTGCATAAGTCGACTATTTGTTGTACATTACGCGCCCTTCGAAACCGAACGGGAAGCCGATTGAGTAAATATTCTCGAGTATTTACGAGGCGTTATACCCACTAACGAGAGCATTAAAATGGCTAAGAAAGTAACTGGCTTAATTAAGCTTCAGGTTGCAGCAGGTGCTGCAAACCCTTCTCCACCAGTTGGTCCTGCACTGGGTCAGCATGGTGTGAACATCATGGAATTCTGTAAGGCTTTCAACGCAAAAACTGAAAGTCTTGAGAAAGGCGCTCCGGTACCAGTAGAAATTACTGTATACGAAGACCGTTCTTTCACATTCGAAACCAAAACTCCTCCTGCGTCTTACCTGCTGAAAAAAGCAGCTGGCATCAAGAGTGGTTCTGGCCGTCCTAACACTGAGAAAGTTGGTACAGTTACCCGCGCTCAATTGGAAGAAATTGCCAAGACTAAAGAGCCTGATCTGACTGCTGCTTCTCTGGACGCTGCTGTACGCACTATCGCGGGTTCTGCTCGCGCCATGGGTCTGAACGTAGAGGGTTAATCGAATGGCTAAACTGACTAAACGCGCTCGCCTGATCCGCGAGAAAGTAGACGCGACTAAAGATTACGATATCAACGAAGCTGTTGCTCTGCTGAAGGAACTGGCTACTGCTAAGTTCGCAGAAAGCGTAGACGTTGCTATCAACCTGGGTATCGATGCGAAGAAATCTGACCAGAACGTACGTGGTGCAACTGTACTGCCTAACGGTACTGGTAAAGACGTTCGCGTTGCAGTATTCACTCAGGGTGCAAACGCTGAAGCTGCTAAAGAAGCGGGTGCGGACATCGTAGGTATGGACGACCTGGCTGAGAAAGTTAAAGCGGGTGAGATGGACTTTGACGTAGTAGTTGCCAGCCCTGACGCAATGCGCGTTGTTGGTCAACTGGGTCAAATCTTAGGTCCACGTGGCCTGATGCCTAACCCTAAGACTGGCACTGTAACGCCTGACGTTGCAACTGCAGTTAAAAACGCTAAAGCTGGTCAGGTTCGCTACCGTAACGATAAGAACGGTATCATCCACGCCAGCATCGGCAAAATTGCTTTCGAAGCTAACCAGATTCAAGAGAACCTGGAAGCCCTTCTGGAAGCACTGAAGAAAGCTAAGCCTTCTTCAGCTAAAGGCCTGTACATCAAGAAGGTAAGCCTGAGCACCACTATGGGCGCTGGCGTATCTGTTGATAAAGGTACTGTAGGTCTGTAAGACTTTTTACAGATGGCATAGCCCGTCTGTCTCTTAAAGGTTATGGGTTGGAGCTGTTGTATATCGCCAAAAGCGAATAACGATAGCTCCCGTCCAAGACCGCAGGCGCTAAGCGGCAAAAGAGGTAAGAGAACTTTTGCACCAACGCTTAACTTAATACAACAGCCTGCGCAGACGGTGGTTTCGACTCAGACTCTCTGGGATAACGAACACCGTAGAGCGGTACAGCTACTTTGAGTAGATGTATCAATCTGTGAACACTGATGAACGGGATGGGTAACCGGAACGGACATCAGATTTTATGAGGTGAACTCAGTGGCACTAGGTTTAGCAGCAAAAAAAGAGATCGTAGCAGAAGTTTCTGAAGTTGCGTCTCGCGCTCTATCCGTAGCCGTTGCTGAATACCGTGGGATGGAAGTTGCAGAACTGACTGACCTGCGTGTTAAAGCCCGTGAGCAAGGCGTATACCTGAAGGTTGTACGTAATACTCTGGCTAAGCGTGCATTGGCAGACAGTAATTTTGCAGATATGGAAAGCGCCTTAACTGGCCCGCTTATCTATGGTTTCTCTATCGATGCACCAGGCGGTGCGGCACGTCTTTTCAAAGACTTCGGTAAGACTAACGATAAGCTGAAAGTTACTGCACTTTCGATTGGTAGTGGTTTACTTGGTCCAGAAAAACTGGATGCAGTAGCAGCCCTGCCTACCCGCGACGAAGCGCTTGCAAGACTTCTTGCGACCTTCAAAGCACCAGTTGGCAAGTTCGTTCAAACTATCAACGAAGTTCCTGCCAAATTTGTGCGTGTATTGGCGGCGGTCAAAGACACCAAGTAATTGGCGTCTTTGGCATATTGATTTTTTTAACTATTTAATCCCGGGAGTTTAGAGAAATGGCTCTGACTAAAGAAGATATCTTAAACGCGATCGCTGAAATGCCAGTAATGGAACTGGTTGAACTGATCGAAGCAGCTGAAGAAAAATTCAACGTATCTGCGGCTGCTGTTGCAGTTGCTGGTCCAGCTGCTGGCGGCGAAGCTGCTGCTGCAGAAGAAAAGACTGAATTTGACGTTGTAATGACTTCATTCGGTGGCAACAAAGTTGCAGTAATCAAAGCAGTTCGCGGCGCGACTGGCTTAGGTCTGAAAGAAGCTAAAGAACTGGTAGAATCAGCTCCTAAAGCTATCAAAGAAGGCGTAGCTAAAGATGAAGCTGAAGCACTGAAGAAAGAGCTTGAAGAAGCTGGTGCAGAAGTAGAAATCAAGTAATCTAATTTGCTTAGATTACCTGCCTGAAACGGCAAGGCTGGTGGTTAATATTGACCACCAGCCTTTTTGCGCTGTAGGGTGTACAGTTTTTAACCCTTTACTGTATCCACCAAAAGCATATCGGAAATTAATTAAATGAGCAGAAAACCAAAGTCTTAACTAACTATTTGGTTAAATTTTGGTGTATGCTATTTAATTACCCCGAAAAAGGGTCGTGGAAGTTTGTTGTTTGACTAGTTCAGACAGCAGGTTGGGTCAAAAATCAGCAGGCTGAGGAACCCATGGTTTACTCTTATAGCGAAAAGAAACGTATCCGTAAGGATTTTGGCAAACACCCACAGGTATTGGAAATTCCATACCTCCTTTCAATTCAGCTAGATTCATTCAAAAAATTTATTGAAATCGATGCAGATGGTCAGTACGGACTGGAAGCTGCTTTCCGTTCTGTCTTCCCAATTAAGAGCTACTCTGGCAGTTCAGAGCTGCAGTATGTGAGCTATCGTCTGGGCGAACCGGTTTTCGATGTTAAAGAATGTCAAATTCGAGGCGTCACGTATTCAGCCCCATTAAGAGTAAAACTTCGTTTAGTGTTGTTCGATAAAGATGCTGCGCCGGGTACGGTTAAAGACATCAAAGAACAAGAAGTGTACATGGGCGAAATTCCATTGATGACAGAGAACGGTACGTTCGTCATCAACGGTACTGAGCGTGTTATCGTTTCTCAGTTACACCGTTCACCCGGTGTGTTCTATGATCACGACAAAGGGAAGACTCACTCTTCCGGTAAGGTACTGTATAACGCACGTGTTATCCCTTACCGTGGTTCGTGGTTAGACTTTGAATTCGATCCTAAAGATAACCTGTTCGTTCGTATTGACCGTCGCCGTAAGTTGCCTGCAACGATTATCTTACGCGCGCTGGAAATGACGACAGAAGAAATTCTGGATCTGTTCTTCGATAAAGTACAAATCCGCATTCAGGACAATAAGCTTCTGATGGAAGTTGTGCCTGATCGTCTGCGTGGTGAAACTGCACAGTTTGATATTAAAGACAACGAAGGCGAAGTCATCGTTGAAACCGGTCGTCGTGTATCTGCACGTCACACCCGTGCGCTTGAAAAAGCGGGTATCACTGAGTTAGAAGTACCTGCAGAATACCTCATCGGTCGTGTATTCGCGCGTACTTACGTGAACGAAGAAACTGGCGAAGTACTGGTTAATGCGAACGATGAAGTAACACTGGAATTGATGGCTGAGTTAAGCCAGGCCGGTGTTAAAGAGTTTGAAACTCTGTATATCAACGAACTGGATCACGGTTCATACATCTCAGATACACTGCGTATCGACAGCTCAACAAATCGCCTCGAAGCACTGGTAGAAATCTACCGGATGATGCGTCCTGGTGAACCACCAACTAAAGATGCTGCTGAAACGCTGTTTGACAATCTGTTCTTCTCTGAAGATCGCTATGACTTGTCATCTGTTGGCCGTATGAAATTCAACCGTCGTTTAGGTCGTGAAGAACTGGTTGGTTCCGGTACGCTGGACAAAGACGATATCGTTTCTGTAATGAAGCAACTTATCCTTATCCGTGACGGTAAGGACGAAGTGGATGATATCGACCACCTGGGTAACCGTCGTATCCGTTCTGTTGGCGAAATGGCCGAGAACCAGTTCCGTGTAGGTCTGGTACGTGTTGAACGTGCGGTTAAAGAGCGTCTGTCTCTGGGCGACCTCGACAACGTAATGCCACAGGATCTGATCAACGCGAAGCCTATCTCTGCAGCAGTTAAAGAGTTCTTCGGTTCTTCTCAGCTGTCTCAGTTCATGGACCAGAACAACCCGCTGTCAGAAGTAACGCACAAGCGTCGTATTTCTGCATTAGGCCCGGGCGGTCTGACACGTGAACGTGCAGGCTTCGAGGTTCGGGACGTACACCCGACTCACTACGGTCGTCTGTGTCCAATCGAAACCCCTGAAGGTCCGAACATCGGTCTGATTAACTCATTAGCGAGCTTTGCCCGTACCAATGACTTCGGTTTCCTTGAAACACCTTTCCGTCGCATCGTTGACGGCGTTGTGTCTGACGAGATTGATTACTTGTCAGCTATCGAAGAAGGTCAGTTCAAGATCGCACAGGCAAACGTTGCTGTTGATGAAAACGGCGCACTGATTGATGACCTGATCCCTTCACGTCACCGTGGTGAAACCACGCTGATGCCAAAAGAAGAAATCAAGTACATGGACGTGTCGCCTCAACAGATCGTTTCTGTTGCTGCCAGCATTATCCCGTTCCTGGAACACGATGACGCTAACCGTGCATTGATGGGTGCGAACATGCAACGTCAGGCAGTACCTACACTGCGTGCTGATAAGCCGCTGGTTGGTACTGGTATGGAGAAAACCGTTGCGGTTGACTCTGGTGTAACCGTTGTTGCTAAACGTGGTGGTATGGTTGATTATGTCGACGCGAGCCGCATCGTAATCAAAGTAGATGAAGACGAGATGCTTCCGGGTGAAGCGGGTATTGATATCTACAACCTGACGAAATACACCCGTTCTAACCAGAACACCTGTATCAACCAGAGACCTACCTGTAACGTTGGTGACCCAATTGTTGCCGGTGACGTACTGGCTGACGGCCCGTCTACAGACCTGGGTGAGCTGGCGCTTGGTCAGAACATGCGTATCGCGTTCATGCCGTGGAATGGTTACAACTTCGAAGACTCGATTCTGATTTCAGAGCGTGTTGCACAGGAAGACCGTTTCACCACTATCCACATTCAGGAACTGAGCTGTATTGCTCGTGACACCAAGCTGGGTCCGGAAGAGATTTCTTCTGATATTCCTAACGTGGGTGAAGCTGCACTGGGCAAGCTGGATGAATCCGGCGTTGTTTACATCGGTGCGGAAGTGAAAGGCGGCGATATTCTGGTTGGTAAAGTAACGCCTAAAGGCGAAACGCAACTGACGCCAGAAGAGAAACTGCTACGTGCTATCTTCGGTGAAAAAGCATCTGACGTTAAAGACACGTCTCTGCGTGTACCTAACTCTGTTCACGGTACTGTTATCGACGTACAAGTCTTTACCCGTGACGGTGTTGAAAAAGATAAGCGTGCACTGGAAATTGAAGACATGCAGTTACGTCAGGTTAAGAAAGACCTGTCTGACGAATTCAATATCCTGGCTGACGGTATCTTTGCCCGTGCACGTAACTTGCTGATCAACGCTGGGGTTGATGAAGCGAAGTTAGACAGCATGCCTCGTGAAAAATGGTTAGAGATCCCTCTGACTAACGAAGATGCACAGAACGAACTGGATCAAATCGCTGAACAGCACATTGAAATCAAATCAGATTTCGATAAGAAGTTCGAGAACAAGCGTCGCAAGATCACCCAGGGTGACGACCTTGCTCCGGGCGTGCTGAAGATTGTTAAGGTTTACCTCGCGGTTAAACGTCACATCCAGCCTGGTGATAAGATGGCTGGTCGTCACGGTAACAAAGGTGTTATCTCTACAGTAATCCCTGTAGAAGATATGCCTTACGATGTTAACGGTACGCCGGTAGACATCGTACTTAACCCGCTGGGTGTACCATCGCGTATGAACATCGGTCAGATCCTTGAGACCCACTTAGGTATGGCGGCTCACGGTCTGGGTGTGAAGATTGATCGCATGATCAAAGAACAGGAAGAACTGGCTAAGCTGCGTGAGTTCCTGAAAGAAGTTTACACCTTAGGTGAGAATCACCAGGAAGTAGACATCGACAGCTTCACCGATGACGAAGTACGTCGCCTGGCAGAAAACCTGCGTAAAGGTGTTCCTGTTGCGACACCAGTATTCTCTGGTGCGAAAGAAGCAGAAATTAAAGCAATGTTGAAACTGGCTGACCTGCCAGAAAGCGGACAGATTCAATTGTTCGACGGCCGTACCGGTCGCGAATTCGAACGTCCGGTAACGGTAGGTTACATGTACATGCTGAAACTGAACCACTTAGTAGACGACAAGATGCACGCCCGTTCTACCGGTTCTTACAGCCTGGTTACACAGCAGCCTCTGGGTGGTAAAGCACAGTTCGGTGGTCAGCGCTTCGGTGAGATGGAAGTGTGGGCACTGGAAGCATACGGTGCTGCTTATACCCTGCAGGAAATGCTGACTGTTAAGTCGGATGACGTTAACGGCCGTACCAAAATGTACAAGAACATTGTTGATGGCGATCACAGAATGGAGCCTGGCATGCCAGAATCCTTCAACGTATTGCTTAAAGAAATTCGTTCACTCGGTATCAACATCGAGCTGGAAGAAAAGTAATACGGCTAACGCCATTGTATGATTTGATGGCCCGGTTCGCCGGGCTATAGAGACTGACTCCGCCGGGAGAGTAATGTGAAAGACTTATTAAAGTTTCTAAAGCAACAAAACAAGACAGAAGAATTCGATAATATTCGAATTGGTCTGTCATCACCTGACATGATCCGTTCATGGTCATTTGGTGAAGTTAAGAAGCCTGAAACCATCAACTACCGTACGTTCAAGCCTGAGCGTGACGGTCTGTTCTGTGCGCGTATTTTCGGACCTGTAAAAGACTACGAATGTCTTTGTGGTAAGTATAAGCGTCTGAAGCACCGTGGTGTTATCTGTGAGAAGTGTGGCGTTGAAGTGACACTGACCAAAGTACGTCGTGAGCGTATGGGTCACATCGAACTGGCCAGCCCGGTTGCCCACATCTGGTTCCTGAAATCACTGCCGTCACGTATCGGTTTGATGCTGGATATGACTCTGCGTGATATCGAACGTGTACTGTATTTCGAATCTTATGTTGTTACCGAACCTGGTATGACAACGTTAGAGCGCAGCCAGCTTCTGAACGAAGAAGAATATCTGGATGCACTGGAAGAGCACGGTGACGAGTTCGAAGCGAAAATGGGCGCAGAAGCCGTTTTCGATCTGTTGAAAGTCCTCGACGTAGATGCAGATGTTGCTGCAATGCGTGAAGAGCTGCCTTCAATCAACTCTGAAACCAAGCGTAAGAAAATCACCAAGCGTCTGAAGCTGCTTGAGTCATTCCAGCAGTCTGGCAACAAGCCAGAGTGGATGATCATGACTGTACTGCCAGTTCTGCCACCGGACCTGCGTCCTCTGGTACCACTGGACGGCGGTCGTTTTGCGACTTCTGACCTGAACGATCTGTATCGTCGTGTTATCAACCGTAACAACCGTCTGAAGCGTCTGTTGGATCTGGCTGCGCCGGATATCATCGTACGTAACGAAAAGCGTATGCTTCAGGAAGCGGTAGATGCGCTGCTTGATAACGGTCGTCGCGGTCGTGCAATTACCGGTTCTAACAAACGTCCTCTGAAATCTCTTGCCGACATGATTAAAGGTAAGCAGGGTCGTTTCCGTCAGAACCTTCTTGGTAAGCGTGTTGACTACTCAGGCCGTTCTGTAATCACCGTTGGTCCTACACTGCGTCTGCACCAGTGTGGTCTGCCTAAGAAAATGGCACTTGAGCTGTTCAAGCCATTCATCTACGGCAAACTGGAAGGCCGTGGTCTGGCGACTACCATCAAAGCTGCTAAGAAGCTGGTAGAGCGTGAAGCACCGGAAGTATGGGACGTTCTGGATGAAGTCATCCGCGAACACCCTGTGTTACTTAACCGTGCACCAACACTGCACAGATTGGGTATCCAGGCTTTCGAACCTACCCTGATCGAAGGTAAAGCGATTCAACTACACCCACTGGTGTGTGCGGCATATAACGCTGACTTCGACGGTGACCAGATGGCGGTTCACGTACCTCTGACTATCGAAGCACAGTTAGAAGCACGCGCCCTGATGATGTCTACCAACAACATCCTGTCTCCTGCGAACGGTGAGCCAATCATCGTACCTTCACAGGACGTTGTATTGGGTCTGTACTACCTGACCCGTGACAAAGTAAACGGCCGCGGCGAAGGCATGGTATTTACCAGCCCGCACGAAGCTGAAAAAGCGTACCGTACCGATGCGGCAGAACTGCACGCACGCGTAAAAGTACGTATTACTGAGTATGATATTGCTGAAGACGGCACAAAAACTGAAAAAGTAACACTGACTGACACCACTGTTGGCCGTGCGATTTTCTCTCTGATCCTGCCTAAGGGTCTGCCGTTTGAAATCATCAACCAGGCAATGGGTAAAAAGCAGATCTCTAAACTGCTTAACGAGTGTTACCGTACGCTGGGTCTGAAAGACACTGTTATTGCAGCTGACCAAATCATGTATACCGGTTTCCACTACGCGATGATCGCGGGTGCGTCTGTAGGTATCGACGATATGGTTATTCCTGATGCGAAGAAAGATATCATCGAAGGCGCTGAAGCCGAGGTTATCGAAATTCAGGAACAGTTCCAGAACGGTCTTGTAACAGCCGGTGAGCGTTACAACAAAGTTATCGATATCTGGTCGAACGCCAACGAAAAAGTTGCCCGTGCGATGATGGATAACCTGAAAACTGACACAGTGATTAACCGTGACGGTGAAGAAGAAGAGCAAGCATCATTCAACTCTGTTTACATGATGGCCGACTCCGGTGCTCGTGGTAGTGCCGCACAGATTCGTCAGCTGGCTGGTATGCGTGGTCTGATGGCTAAGCCGGATGGCTCAATCATCGAAACACCTATCACGGCTAACTTCCGTGAAGGTCTGAACGTACTACAGTACTTCATCTCAACTCACGGTGCGCGTAAGGGTCTTGCCGATACGGCACTGAAAACTGCGAACTCCGGTTACCTGACTCGTCGTCTGGTAGATGTTGCACAGGATTTGGTTATCACCAATGACGACTGTGGCACGTTTGAAGGCGTGAAGATGACACCACTGATTGAAGGTGGTGACGTTGTAGAGCCGCTGCGTGAGCGTGTACTGGGTCGTGTGGTAGCAGAAGACGTAATCAAGCCGGGTACTGACGAAGTTCTGGTTGAACGTAACACGCTGCTGGACGAAGCGCTGGTAGACATGCTGGAACAGAATTCTGTTGACCAGATGATGGTTCGCTCGGTTATCACTTGTGACAACGACTTCGGTGTTTGTGCTAAGTGTTACGGTCGAGACCTTGCCCGTGGTCACATGGTGGCTAAAGGTGAATCTGTTGGTGTTATCGCTGCTCAGTCAATCGGTGAGCCGGGTACACAGCTTACCATGCGTACATTCCACATCGGTGGTGCGGCATCAAGAGCATCAGCAGAAAACAGCGTGCAGGTTAAAACTGCAGGTAGCCTGAAAATGCATAACGCTAAGTTCGTTCGTAATACCGACGACAAAGTGGTTATCGTTTCTCGTTCAACCGAGCTGACTGTTATCGACAGCCATGGTCGTGAAAAAGAGCGTTATAAGGTACCTTACGGTGCGATTCTGTCTGTTGATGATGGTGCTGCTGTTGAAGCCGGCGAAATCGTTGCGAACTGGGATCCGCATAGTCACCCAATCATTGTTGAGCGTCCGTCTAAGATCTCGTTTGCAGATATCGACGACTCCAACACTGAGATGCAGCAGGACGAGCTGACCGGTCTGACCCGTATCGTAGTTAAAGACCTGGCTAAGGTTAACGCCAAAGAGCCTAAGTTGATCCTGGAAAGCGAAGAGACTGGTCTGCAGGAAATTCGTCTGCCAAGCTTCACCACTATCGAAGCGGCAGATGGCAAACTGGCTCATGCCGGTGACGTGTTAGCACGAATCCCGCAGGAAAGCTCGAAAACACGTGACATCACCGGTGGTCTGCCACGGGTTGCTGACCTGTTCGAAGCGCGTAAGCCGAAAGAACCTGCAATCCTGGCTGAAATCTCCGGTACCATTGGTTTCGGTAAAGAAACCAAAGGTAAGAAACGTCTGGTTATCACACCGAAAGACGGTGCCGATGCTTACGAAGAGATGATTCCTAAGTGGCGTCAGCTGAACGTGTTCGAAGGTGAATCTGTAGAACGCGGTGAAGTTCTGGCCGATGGTCCTGAGTCTCCACACGATATCCTGCGTCTGCGTGGTATCAGTGCGGTTTCTAACTATATCGTGAACGAAGTTCAGGAAGTTTACCGTCTGCAGGGTGTAAAAATTAACGATAAGCACATCGAGGTGGTAATCCGTCAGATGCTGCGTAAGTGTATTATTACTGCTGCCGGCGATACTCAGTTCCTGGAAGGCGAACAGGTTGAAGTGGCTCACGTTAAGATCGCGAACCGTGAAATGGAAAAAGCCGGTAAACTGCCTGCACTGTATGAAACACAGTTGCTGGGTATTACTAAGGCGTCACTGTCTACAGAGTCATTCATCTCTGCAGCATCGTTCCAGGAAACTACACGCGTACTGACAGAAGCTGCGGTACAGGGCAAAGAAGACGATTTACGTGGTCTGAAAGAAAACGTAATTGTTGGTCGTCTGATCCCTGCCGGTACCGGTTTCGCATACCACGAGCGTCGTATGCAGAAACGTGCTGAAGCTATTGAAGAGATGTCTGTATCTGCTGCTGAAGCCGAACAGGCACTGACTGAAGCATTAAATGCTGAAGTAAGTGGTGGAGACGCATCAGACGAGTAAGACTTGTCACTGAACGGTGGATATTTCGCCGTTCAGTGCATTCAGGGTATGCAAACGTGAATAATCGCCTGGTTATCCTTTGTACACCTTGACACTGGCTTATGAGATCATTAGAATTCCGCGACCCAATTTCTGGTAAGTCCGCTTAATTTAGCGAAGACATACTGAAACAGGGCCGCGGTTTTTTTGTTTTCGGGGCGGGTAAATGTAGAGCACGTTTACAACAAGCTTCAGATTCAATAAGCCGTTTAACAGACCCGACCATGGATCGGGTTTTCATTTTTTACTAACAGGAGCTAGTTAATGGCAACAGTTAACCAGTTAGTGCGTAAGCCACGTCGTCAGCCAGTTGCAAAAAGCAACGTAGCTGCACTGCAAGCTTGCCCACAACGTCGTGGTGTATGTACTCGTGTATATACCACTACGCCTAAGAAACCAAACTCTGCACTGCGTAAAGTATGTCGTGTACGTTTAACTAACGGTTTCGAAGTGTCTTCATACATCGGTGGTGAAGGCCACAACCTGCAAGAGCACAGCGTTGTTCTTATCCGTGGTGGTCGTGTTAAAGACTTACCAGGTGTTCGTTATCACACTGTTCGCGGTACTCTGGACTGCGCAGGCGTTAACGATCGTCGTCAAGCCCGTTCTAAGTACGGTGCGAAGCGGCCTAAATCTTAACGGTTCTCCGTTAGTAAGGCCAAACTGAAGTAATCAGAGTTTTGGGATTTCCCTGAATTCATACGGAGAATTGTAAAATGCCAAGAAGAAGAGTCGTAGGTCAACGTAAAATCCTACCAGAACCAAAATTTGGTTCACAACTGCTTGCTAAATTCATGAATGTCGTAATGCTCGACGGCAAGAAATCAGTTGCTGAAAAGATTGTTTACGGTGCGCTTGATATTGTTGCTGAAAAAACCGGCAAAGCACACTTAGACGTGTTCGAAGACGCTCTGGACAACATCCGTCCTACAGTGGAAGTTAAATCACGCCGTGTGGGTGGTTCTACTTACCAGGTTCCTGTAGAAGTTCGTCCTGTTCGTCGTAACGCGCTGGGTATGCGTTGGATGGTAGAAGCGGCACGTAAACGTGGCGAAAAGTCCATGGCACAACGCCTTGCAGCTGAAATGTTAGATGCAGCAGACAACAAAGGTTCTGCGGTTAAGAAACGTGAAGACGTTCACCGTATGGCCGAAGCGAACAAAGCGTTCGCACATTACCGTTGGTAATCAACGTTTAAACTGAGAGAGACGTATGCCTCGTAAGACCCCAATTGAACGTTATCGTAATATTGGTATTGTCGCTCACGTAGATGCGGGTAAAACCACCACTACTGAGCGTGTCCTGTTCTATACAGGGTTATCACACAAAATCGGCGAAGTGCATGATGGCGCAGCCACCATGGACTGGATGGAGCAGGAGCAGGAGCGTGGCATCACGATCACTTCTGCTGCTACCACGTGCTTCTGGTCTGGAATGCAGCAGCAGTACGATCAACACCGTATCAACATCATTGATACGCCGGGACACGTTGACTTCACCATTGAAGTTGAACGTTCTCTGCGTGTACTTGATGGTGCGGTGGTTGTATTTTGTGGGTCTTCCGGGGTGGAGCCTCAATCAGAAACAGTCTGGCGTCAGGCTGATAAATATCGTGTACCGCGCATGGTTTTCGTCAATAAGATGGACCGTGCCGGTGCCGATTTTGAACGTGTTGTGGGTCAGATCCGCAAACGTTTGGGCGCAACCTGTGTACCTATTCAACTGAATATTGGTGCAGAGGAAGAATTCCGTGGCGTCATCGATTTAATCAAGATGAAAGCCATCAACTGGAATGCAGAAGACATGGGTATGACTTTTACCTATGAAGACATTCCGGCTGAACTGGTTGCTAAAGCAGAAAAATACCGCACCGAGATGATCGAAGCGGCTGCAGAGGCTTCCGAAGAGCTGATGGAAAAGTACCTGGAAGGCGAAGAGCTGACCGAAGAGGAAATCCGTCAGGGTCTGCGTACCCGTGTACTGAACAACGAAATTGTTCTGGCAACTTGTGGTAGCGCATTTAAGAACAAAGGTGTTCAGGCTGTGCTGGATGCCGTAGTTGAGTATTTGCCTGCACCGGTCGACATTCCTTCTATTAAAGGTGTGTTAGACGACGGCGAAGAAACTGAAGCAGAGCGCCATGCTGACGACAGCGAACCGTTTTCTGCTCTGGCATTTAAAATTGCCACAGACCCGTTCGTGGGTACACTCACGTTCTTCCGTTGCTATTCCGGCGTAGTTAACACAGGCGATACCGTCTATAACCCCGTGAAGCAAAAACGTGAGCGTTTTGGTCGTATCGTGCAGATGCACGCTAAAGACCGCGAAGAATTAAAAGAAGTTCGTGCCGGCGACATTGCCGCTGCTATCGGACTGAAAGACGTGACCACTGGTGACACCTTGTGTGATCCGAATCATGTTATTACACTTGAGCGTATGGAATTCCCTGATCCGGTAATCTCCATCGCCGTAGAGCCAAAATCTCAGGCAGACCAGGAAAAAATGGGTCTTGCTCTGGGTAAACTGGCTGCAGAAGACCCGTCGTTTAAAGTACATACTGATGACGAAACCGGACAAACAATCATTTCCGGTATGGGTGAACTGCACCTCGATATTATTGTCGACCGTATGAAGCGCGAATTTAAGGTTGAATGTAACGTAGGTAAACCACAGGTTGCTTATCGTGAGACTATTCGCAGCAAGGTCGAAGCGGAAGGAAAGTTTGTCCGTCAGTCAGGCGGACGTGGACAATTTGGTCACGTCTGGCTACGTATCGAGCCACAGGAAGAAGGTGCAGGCTACGAATTCGTGAACGAAATCGTTGGCGGTGTTGTACCTAAAGAATTCATTCCTGCGGTAGACAAAGGAATTCAGGAGCAGCTGCAAAATGGTGTGCTGGCAGGGTATCCTGTACTCGATGTAAAGGTTACACTGTTCGACGGTTCATATCATGATGTTGACTCTTCTGAAATGGCGTTTAAGATCGCCGGCTCTATGGGTTTCAAGAAAGGTTGTGCTGAGGCAAATCCAGTATTGCTCGAACCCACTATGAAAGTTGAAGTAACAACTCCAGAAGATTGGATGGGTGATGTTGTAGGCGATCTGAATCGTCGTCGCGGCATGATCGAAGGTATGGAAGACGGTGTAGGCGGGATCAAGATTGTTCGCGCGAAAGTACCGCTTTCAGAAATGTTTGGGTATGCGACTGACTTGCGTTCACAAACGCAGGGTCGTGCGTCATACTCTATGGAGTTCTTCAATTACTCTGAAGCGCCTAGCAATGTTGCAAAAGCGATTATCGAATCAAGAAACTAAATCTTAATGAAGGTTCGGTCCGGTCTGTATTGGGTCGGACTTTTAACTTAGGAAACGAGAAAAATGGCAAAAGAAAAGTTTGAACGTACGAAACCCCACGTAAACGTGGGTACAATCGGCCACGTTGACCACGGTAAAACCACTCTGACCGCAGCAATCACTACTGTACTGTCTAAGACTTACGGCGGTTCTGCTCAGGCTTTCGATCAAATCGATAACGCGCCTGAAGAAAAAGCTCGTGGTATCACCATCTCTACTTCACACGTAGAATATGACACGCCTACCCGCCACTACGCGCACGTAGACTGTCCTGGACACGCCGATTACGTTAAAAACATGATCACTGGTGCTGCTCAGATGGACGGCGGTATCCTGGTAGTTGCTGCGACTGATGGTCCTATGCCACAGACTCGTGAGCACATCCTGCTGGGTCGTCAGGTTGGTATCCCTTACATCATCGTATTCATGAACAAATGTGACATGGTTGATGATGAAGAGCTGCTGGAACTGGTTGAGATGGAAGTGCGTGAACTTCTGACTGAATACGAATTCCCTGGTGACGATCTGCCAGTAATCAAAGGTTCTGCTCTGAAAGCCCTTGAAGGCGACGCAGAGTGGGAAAAGAAAATCATCGAACTGGGTGAAGCACTGGATTCTTACATTCCAGAGCCAGAGCGTGCTATCGACAAGCCGTTCATCCTGCCAATCGAAGACGTATTCTCAATCTCAGGCCGTGGTACTGTTGTAACTGGTCGTGTTGAGCAAGGTATCGTTAAAGTTGGTGAAGAAGTAGAAATCGTTGGTATCAGAGATACAACCAAAACTACTTGTACCGGTGTTGAAATGTTCCGTAAGCTGCTTGACGAAGGTCGTGCAGGTGAGAACGTTGGTGTTCTGCTGCGTGGTACTAAGCGTGATGACGTTGAGCGTGGTCAGGTACTGGCTAAGCCTGGTTCAATCACTCCTCACACTCAGTTTGAAGCGGAAGTATACGTACTGTCTAAAGATGAAGGCGGTCGTCACACTCCATTCTTCAAAGGTTACCGTCCACAGTTCTACTTCCGTACAACTGACGTAACTGGTGCTGTTGAGCTGCCAGAAGGCGTAGAAATGGTAATGCCTGGTGACAACCTGAAATTCGTCGTTGACCTGATCGCTCCGATCGCGATGGAAGAAGGTCTGCGCTTCGCAATCCGTGAAGGTGGTCGTACAGTAGGTGCTGGTGTTGTAGCTAAAATCATCAAGTAATTGATGACTACATACTAGTCCGGAAAAAGGTCGCGCAAGCGGCCTTTTTTGTTTTTAGTGACCCGTTGAATCTGATGACCTGTTAATTATTTTTCCTGAGCAAGTATCAGCAAGTGCATCTTTTACCGGAAGTGTTATCATCGCCGCCGCTTTTTAGCTGCGGATGATAATGCCTATGCAACAATCCCTTCACATAGCTGCGTTACCCTGAGATGTTTCCACAAAAATGGTGTTCGCCATGAAATTTGATTCCATTAAGTCCCGCCTGATGTTGATGACCCTGATCTGCGTATCAGGAATGAGTTTGCTGGTGGTAAACCAGCATTTATTCACTAAGCGCCTCTTCCATTTGCATGAGCAACACAATTTATTGCTGCATCTGGAGCAGGAGTTGTTGCAATTAAGACGTCACGAAAAAGACTTCCTGCTGCGACATCAGATGGATTATTACCACCGGTTCACGGCGCGCTCTGAGCGGTTTAATAATGATCTTGCCGGGTTGTCGCCGTTGCTGGCCGACTATGCGTTGCCGGTAGAGCAAACCGGCGAACTTGCGCAAAGCATGCATGATTACCAGCGCCTGTTCCGTGAAGTGGTTACTCTGCAAAGTCAGTTGGGATTAACCCGCCAGTCCGGTTTTCAGGGTAAACTCACCGGCATTGAGGATGACATGTCGCGGGTGCCATTCTTTGCCTATGGTAGTGAGGCTTATCAGCTGAAAGTCGCCCTGCAACTGGCTACCCGTAATTATTTACTGACCCGTGAGAGCTTTCACCGTCAGGCTGTACGTCAGGCCCTCGAAAAGTTGCAGCATGCGGCGGTGATCAGTAATGACGGGCAGGCACAAACTCTGACGGCAGAGTACACCCGGGTATTTAATCAACTGGCTGACGCGGTTACGACAATGGGCGTCACTCATAATGATGGCCTGCAGGGAGCCTTCAGGCGCCAGGCCCATGATGTGGAAGATAAGCTGCGAAGTGTGGAAACCGCATTGCAGCCGTTGATCACCGACCAGCAAAACAAAGTCAGGGTGTACAGTTTGTCGATTGCGGCAGTGACATCCATCGCATTGATTTTACTGCTGGTCAAAAGCTTCGCCACATTTCACCGTGCTTTTGCTAATTTCGTCATGTTCTTTTACCGTTGTAAAAGGCAATATCAGAAAATTGATACCCGGCAGCTCGGGTTTGCGGAATTTAAGTCGCTGGCTGAGCTGGCAAACGAGATGGTGGAATCCCGCAGGGATATCGAGAAAAAGCTGGCGAAAGCCGAAGCCCGGCTTCAGGAACAGAATTCTGTAGCGAAATGAGGCTAAGCGGCAGGCAGCCACACCAAAAATGAATGAGAAACAGGTTAACTGCAATATGAAATATACAACGTTGGGCAGCAGCGGGCTGTCAGTCTCTGAAGTGTGCCTGGGTACGATGACCTGGGGCATTCAAAATACCCAGCAGGATACTGACGGGCAAATGGCTCTGGCACTGTCCAGGGGCGTAAACTTCATTGATACCGCTGAGATGTACCCGATACCGCCGAACGAGCCGACATCCGGTGATACGGAGCGTCAACTGGGCGACTGGCTGAGTCGCAATCAGAGCCAGCGTGAAGAGCTCATCATCATGACTAAAATCGCAGGCAGCGGTATCAGCTGGATCCGTAACGGCGATATTATCAACGCTGAGAATATTGGTATTGCTATTGAAGGTTCGCTGAAGCGTTTGCAGACCAGCTACATTGATGTGTACCAGTTGCACTGGCCGAACCGTACCTCTCCGCATTTCGGTAAACACTGGCCAGGCAAAGTGGATCCCACCACCTTCGATAAAGAAAAAGAAACGGAAGGAATGCGCAATATCCTCAGCGGTCTGAAAACCGCCATCGATGCCGGTAAAATCCGTCACTGGGGACTGTCTGACGACACGCCCTGGGGCATTCATACTTTCCTGCGTTTATGTGATGAAATGGGTATACCGAAACCGGTATCCATTCAGAACGAGTTCAGCCTGCTGCACGGAAAGGATTTACCCTACCTGATTGAAATGTGTCACCTGGAAGATATTGCTTATTTGCCATGGTCACCATTAGCAACGGGTATGCTGGCCGGTAAATATCTGGACGATGCGAGACCGAAAGGATCCCGCTGGACGTATGTTCAGCGTCAGGGTCTGTTCCGTGATAAGCAGCCGGCCCACGATGCAACACGACGTTATGTGGAAATTGCTTCCCGTGCAGGGATTACGCCCTCGCAACTGGCGCTGGCCTGGTGTCAGCAGGTACCGGGAGTCACTGCAACTATCATTGGTGCCACCACTGAAGCGCAACTGGCAGAGAACATTGATGCGTTTAATTTAACGCTGGATTCTGCCGTACTGCGCCAAATCGAAGACGTTTACAGAGCGTACCCTGTTCCTTTCTGAAGCATGACTGCCGCGTTCATTTCGCTGTCATAAATCCGCCATACACTTGCTTATCTGAACATAAGTGAGTGTATGCTTTATTATGACGCTATCCCATACCAACATGGAACCGACGGTTGCGGCAGGAACGCCACGTCATTCAATAAAAAACTGGTTTGTACTCCTTGCCCTGGTTTATCTGATGCTGCTGGCAGTATCGATGATTGGCAGTGGCTTTAAATTTGCCACCGCTGACCATGCGCGGGGTTTATTCGAATTCGCCTCAAACCCGGTGATGGGCCTGATCATCGGCATGGTCAGTACCGCCCTCATTCAGTCATCCAGCACGGTAACCTCCATCATAGTTGCCATGGTTGCAGGCGGGTTGCCCGTGCCTATTGCTGTGCCGATGATAATGGGAGCGAATATCGGTACCAGTATTACCAACACCATAGTGAGCCTGGGACACGTAGCCCGCAAAGATGAGTTCAGACGGGCATTCCATGCCGCGACAATTCATGATTTCTTTAATGTCATGTCGGTGATGATTTTCCTGCCGCTGGAAATGGCGACAGGGATATTAGAAAAAAGCAGTCAGTATCTTGTTTCTCTGCTGCAGATGGACAACAGTGTGGCAATGTCCGGTGTGAATCCGGTGAAGGCGGTTACTGAACCGGTTGTACACTGGGTCACAGAGGGCCTGATGTTCCTGCCGTCTGTGTATCCCGGGGTCGTTAAAATCCTGCTGGGTGTTGTGCTGATCGTGGCATCAATCACACTCATGGGAAAAGTCATGAAAGTGCTTATGGTAGGCAGGGCGAAAGATATTCTGCACACCAGTATCGGCAAAGGGCCGGTTTCAGGCATTACCTCCGGGGCTGTAATGACAGTGCTGGTTCAGTCATCGTCTACCACCACGTCACTGATGGTTCCGCTGGTGGGTAGTGGCATTCTGAAAGCCCGTGATATTTATCCGTTCACACTGGGTGCAAATATCGGTACCTGTATTACTGCGCTTATCGCTGCGCTGGCGGTGACCGGCCCGATGGGTGGTGTTGCCATGCAGATTGCGCTGGTGCATCTGTTATTTAATATATTTTCAGTGCTGCTGATATTTGGCCTGCCCTTTTTGCGCAACATTCCTCTCAGTCTGTCATCATCACTGGCCGGTCTGGCAGCAGAACGTAAAATTTACGGTGCTGCTTATATTGCCGGATTGTTCTTTGTTATGCCGCTGTCTGTGATTTTTATTTCACAGTGATTTACATTCCGCCGCTTCACATCAATCTGAAGCGGCCCTGTCATCCCCGCCGGAAAATGCAGATTACACCGCAAAAAACTCGCAGAATCCGGGTTCATCAACAATAATTAAGTGACTGATTTTATTATGTCACAGCAAAAACAAATAATGAGCCGGAAAAGGTTCGTATCCTCCCTGAATCGTAAGACTTTGGTCGCAACATTCACGATTTATAGGGTAATCCGCTGTAATTTGTCTCACAATGAAATTGTTTTGTTAATGTTAATTTTTCGTTAGAAGGTTGAGGGTGACGTACCTGTTCGTCCCTTCGCTTTATCCTCAATAAGAAAAAAGAACACCATTTAAAAACCAAATCTGATTTTAAAAATGAATCGGGAGAAAACACATGTATACACGCATTGCAGCCTCGTGCGCACTTATCCTGGCGGGTAGCCCTGTCTACGCTTATGATTTCAGCTTCAAAGGCATGATCAAAACGGAAGTCGTGACATCCAGTCAGGGTGTCGGCAGTTTCGGAAGTACTTACAGTCATGTTGCTCCAACACATGCACTGAGAACGGATATTTTCGGCGGTGCCCCTGCAACTGCGCAAGAAACGAATTATCTGGAATCCCAGTCTACTTCTTTCCAGGCTTCCCAGTCCCGTTTCTCCCTGAATATGAAGCACGATAAAATTCGCGGTGTGCTTGAGCTGGATTTCATTGACGGTGAAGACGGCTTTACTAACCAAACCGCATTACAGGCGCAGGAGCCAAGACTTCGTCTGGCAACGCTTTATTACGATTACAGCGATAACCTGACGCTGTTTGCCGGCCAGAAATGGTCTACTGCATCAGGGATTAAATCCAGCGGCAGCTACAACTGGGTGGGTAATGGTTACCGTGCAGGTAATTCCGGCTTCCTCGCCATGGAAGCGGGTGCAACTTACAAAGTTGATAACTTAACGCTGACCGGCGCAATCACCGGTAAGGGTCGTAACCTGAGCAGCAGTGGTGTGAATAATAATGAGCTGGGTGGTATGCCGGGCTTTGCTGTTGATGCTAACTACAAAATATCCGGTCACGTTATCGGTTTTGCGGCACACGTAGCTGAACTGCAGTTCGAGGATGAGCCGGGCTATGTTGAAGGCAGTAACCAGGATGCCAACCTCTTTAAAGTGTATACAACACTGAACTTCGGAGCGGTCAGCCTGAATGGTGAATACTACACCGGTGAAGCACTGAACAACCAGAATGCGTTGGGTGTAGCGCCGGCAGTGACATTAAGTGGCGGTGTGGTGAGCGAAAGCTTCTCAGAGAGTGGCTATATGATGTACGCAAGCTGGACGCCGGCAGCAGGGCATAACGTGAAAGTAGGTTACGGTAGTGCGTCGGTAGACTCCGGTGACCGTGATCGCCTGTCTGCAACCAGCCTGAACGAAAACACGACTGCCTATATTAACTATGGCTATCAGGCTACCGAAGGCTTGACCACTTTTGCTCAGTTAACTCACTTCGATACTGAGTATGGTTCTGACTTTGAAAGCTTCACAACCGTGGTTGCACGTGCCGGTGTGATCTTTAAGTTCTGAGGCAATTTTAGCGGCATCCTGCCACCCCGCCTGCTGTCCGCGTGATATTCACTATCAGTTGCGCAAATAGCCGGTGAGGGTGGCACGGTTTATCTGAATACTTTCAGCTTTTGTTCATCGGGTCTGTTAAGCAATTTATCCGGATAATCTTCTTTTACGCAGTCAGGTTAAAGGTAAGATAATTGTGATTTTTTCGTTATTTTTTCAAAAGAGGATGTATTCCTCTGAATTAAAAAACTGGCTGTTGGTCTATGAGACTAAGGTTGTATCTTTTTGTCTTAAAAGAGCAAAATCGCTAAGACCAAAGTCTCATTTTGCTTTACCTTAGAATGGCTACCCTGTTTAACAGACAATTATTACTGGATTAACATGACATCGGAGGCATTATCCATGACTGCCAGCAAGACGTATCCTGTACCGGACAACATTCTGGAAAACACGCATTTGACGCAAGAGCAGTATGATCAGATGTATAAGCGCTCTGTAGAAGACCCGGAAGGCTTCTGGGCAGAGTACGCTTCAACGTTAGAATGGTACAAGAAACCAACTAAAACCAAGAATACGGTATTTGGCGCAGATAACGTTTCAATCAAGTGGTTCGAAGACGGCGAAATCAACGCCAGCTACAACTGTATCGACCGCCACCTGGCGAAGAATGCAAAGAAAACGGCGCTGTTCTGGGAAGGTGATTCCCCTGAAGACAGCCAGGAAATTACTTATCAGGAACTGCATTACGAAGTATGTAAACTGGCAAACGGCCTGAAAAAGCTGGGTGTCGGTAAAGGCGACCGCGTTGCGGTATACATGCCTATGGTACCGCAGGCTGCTTATGCCATGCTGGCCTGCGCCCGTATCGGTGCGGTGCATTCTGTTATCTTCGGCGGATTCTCGCCTAATGCAATCGCTGACCGTATTAACGACAGTAAAGCTAAAGTTGTTATCACTTGTGATGAAGGCCGCCGTGCAGGCCGTTCTGTCCCTCTTAAAGTGAATGTAGATAAAGCGCTGGCTAACGGTGCGTGCCCGTCTATCACTAATGTCATTGTACACAAGCTGACCGGCGGCGATGTTAACTACAACAGCGACGTTGATGTGGTGTGGGACGAGCTTACTGAAGACTGTTCAGCTCAGTGCGAACCGGAAGTCATGAACGCGGAAGACCCGCTGTTTATTCTGTATACTTCAGGCTCAACCGGCACGCCAAAAGGTGTGGTGCATACAACCGGTGGTTTCCTGCTGTATTCATCCATGACCTTCAAGTACGCCTTTGATTATCGTGAAGATGACATTTACTGGTGTACAGCGGATGTGGGCTGGATCACAGGTCACAGCTACATGGTTTACGGACCGATGATCAACGGTGCGTCTCAGGTATTCTTTGAAGGTGTGCCTACTTACCCTGACGTACGCCGTATTGCTCAGGTAGTAGAAAAGTACAAGGTGAACAGCCTGTACACAGCACCTACTGCAATCCGCGCCCTGATGGCACATGGTGAAGCGCCGGTGGAAGGTTGCGATTTGTCTTCTCTGCGTCTGTTAGGGTCTGTGGGTGAACCAATTAACCCGGAAGCATGGGAATGGTATTACCGCGTGATTGGTCAGAGCCGTTGTCCCATCATGGATACCTGGTGGCAAACGGAAACCGGCGGCATGATGATTACTCCGCTGCCGGGTGCGACGCCACTTAAACCGGGCTCGGCTTCCCGTCCGTTCTTTGGCATCCAGCCTGCGCTGTTTGATGCAGACGGGAATGATCTGGAAGGTGCCGCTGAAGGTAACCTGGTGATTAAAGACAGCTGGCCGAGCCAGGCCCGTACTGTTTACGGTGATCATGAGCGCTTTATCCAGACTTACTTCAGTGCCTACAAAGGCGTGTACTTTACCGGTGACGGTGCCCGTCGTGATGAAGACGGATACTACTGGATCACAGGTCGCGTGGACGATGTACTGAACGTTTCCGGTCACCGCTTAGGTACTGCTGAAATTGAAAGTGCGCTGGTGGCTCACCCTAAAGTGGCTGAAGCTGCGGTGGTGGGGTATCCCCACGATATCAAAGGGCAGGGTATCTATGTGTACGTTACCCCTAACGAAGGTATTGAGCCTGATGAGGCGCTGACGAAAGAACTGCGTGCGTGGGTACGTCAGGAACTGAGCCCGATTGCCACACCGGATATGATTCAGTGGTCCCGCGGACTGCCTAAAACTCGCTCAGGTAAGATTATGCGCCGCATTCTGCGTAAGATTGCCGCTAACGAGCATGAGCAACTTGGTGATACCTCAACGTTGGCGGATCCTTCCGTTGTTGATACACTCATCGAGGAGCGCTTAAACAAATAAGGGAAAAGAATGATAACGCTGCTGATTGCTGATGACCATCCGCTGTACCGGGATGCACTGCGGGGAGCGTTATCGTTAACCCTGCCGGATCTCATTCTACGGGAAGCCGGCGATCTGACTACCACGGTCGATATCCTCGAAAAAGAAGATATCGACCTGCTTCTTCTCGATTTACATATGCCCGGCAGCCATGACATGTTTGGTCTGGTGCACATCCGTAAACTTTATCCCGAGCTTCCTGTAGCCGTTGTCTCCGGTACAGAGGACGCTGCCATTATCTCTAAAATTGTCGGCGTGGGCGCGCTGGGATTCATTCCGAAAACAGCCAGTTCCGGCGATATCGCTAATGCTGTGCAGTCTATTCTTGACGGTGATATCTGGTTACCGGAATCGGTGAGTGAAAAGATTGAAGAGGTCGACGAAGCGTTTTCTGAACTGGCAGATAAAGTGGCGTCGTTAACACCTTCTCAGTACAAAGTGCTGTGTTACATGCGGGATGGTTTGCTGAATAAGCAAATTGGCTATAACCTGGATATCGCAGAGGCAACGGTGAAAGCACACGTCACCGCTATCTTTAAGAAGCTGGGTATTAACAACCGTACACAGGCGGTACTGATTGCCTCCCAGCTTGAGCTCGAGCCGCCGAAATAATTATCCGGCGGGACGTTTTTCCGTCAGAATAAACTCATGTTCCGGGTCTACAATAAAGCGCCCGTTCATGGCTTCTCTGCCAAACAACATAAGATAAGTCATTTCACGCCGGTCGGTGAGTGTTAACTGGATCCGCCAGGCTTCACCGGACATCACCACTTCCGTGTCGATAACATATCTGCGCTCCAGGGTTGCCGTGGAGCTTTTCACCTTCTTGCGGGCGACGACTTTCGCCTCACGGCGCACAATGCTGTCTACATTGTGAATGTCAGGATGAATATCGAAACTCACCCATAAATCGCCGTCACGGTCGAACTCGTCGATATTATCGACATGTAATGACGACGTTGCCGCCCCCGTATCGACCCGGATTGTCAGGTCGTTAATGGTGAGCTCGGGTAAATCACAATATTCCAGTGCACCTATCAAGCGTTTTTGTTGCTCTTGCATCAGTGTTCCTCTAACAAAGGTAGTCAACCTATGGTTGGGATTGTTCGGTTGTTACCAGGTTATCCTGTAGTAATTCTACGTGTTCAGCCACCGTGTCAGGTTGTTTGAAGTAGCCGATGTGATAAATCGCTTCGCCTTCCTGCGCCAGCGGAATATTCTGCTTACCTACAATTACACCATCCATAGGACTGTACATAATTTCCAGTACCTCACCGAAAGGATTGGAAATCGTCGCCAGCTTGTCACCTTTAACAATATGGTCACCTAACTGGGCGATGTGATTCACCAGACCACTTTCCGGTGCCCGCACCCAGCCACTTTCCCTGGCAATAAAGCGCTTAATGTCGTGACCTTTACTGCGACTCTTGTTCAGCATGCCCACGTGGCGCATGGTGTTAATAATGCCTCTTACGCCTGCGCGGATAGAAAACTCGTCATAACGCAGTGCCTGGCCTGCCTCGTACAACAGAATCTTTACGCCATCTTCGCTGGCGGCCTGACGCAGACTGCCATCCCTCAAATCTGCGTTCAGTAATACCGGTACACCGAATGCTTTCGCCATTCCCAGTACTTCCGGATCGTCCAGGTTCGCGCGGATCTGCGGCAGGTTACTGCGGTGTATGGCACCGGTATGCAGGTCGATGCCGATATCACACTTGCTCACCACTTCTTTAAAAAAGAGGTTCGCCAGACGGCCTGCCAGAGAGCCTTTTTTGCTGCCGGGAAAGCTGCGGTTCAGATCTCTGCGGTCAGGCAGGTAACGCGACTGGTTCAGTACACCGTACACATTCACCATAGGCACAGCGATAAGTGTTCCGCGAAGCCTTTCAATCGCTTTGGAGTGAATAAGACGGCCTACAATTTCAATGCCATTCAGTTCATCACCGTGGATAGCCGCCGACACGAACATAGTCGGGCCGGGTCGTTTACCACGTTTTACATAGACCGGAATACTCATGTTGGTAGCGGTATAAAGCGGCGGCATTTCAAGCTCAATCTTTTTGCTTTCGCCGGGCAGAATACGCTGACCACCAATTTCCAGTGCTTTTTCTGCCATTAACCTTTACCTCGTGTACGGGTGTTGCCCGGTTTTGCTGATTTGGCAATAAAGTCGATAATCATGCCCGCCACATCTTTTTTGGTGGCGGCTTCAATACCTTCCAGACCCGGTGACGAGTTTACTTCCATCACCACCGGACCGTGGTTAGAGCGGAGAATATCTACACCACAGCAATTCAGACCCATGGTCTTTGCCGCTGCAATAGCCGTTTTTCTTTCTTCCGGTGACAAGCGCACCAGACTGGCTGAGCCGCCCCGGTGCAGGTTAGAGCGGAATTCACCGGGTGCCGCCTGGCGTTTCATGGCCGCAACCACTTTATCACCGACAACGAAACAGCGGATATCAGAGCCACCGGCTTCTTTAATATATTCCTGGATCAGAATGCTGGCATTCAAACCCATAAAGGCCTCAATGATTGACTCTGCGGCTTTCTGGGTTTCCCCCAGTACCACGCCAATACCCTGAGTACCTTCCAGTAGTTTAATCACCACCGGTGCGCCACCCACGTTTTTAATCAGATCTTCAATGTTATCCGGATGATGGGCGAAGCCTGTACGTGGCAAACCAATGCCTTTACGGGATAACAGCTGCAATGAACGTAATTTGTCCCGCGAACGGCTGATAGCAACCGATTCGTTAATACTGTAAGTCCCCATCATTTCGAACTGACGGACAACAGAGGTGCCGTAGAAACTGACGGATGCACCGATACGGGGTATTACCGCGTCATAGAACGGCAACCGCTTACCTTTGTACCTTACTGAAGGCCTGGCACTGGTAATATCCATGTAGCAGTGCATGGTGTCGATAATATCGACTTCATGGCCTTTCTCTCTGCCTGCTTCCAGTAGCCGGCGGGTGGAGTAAAGTTTAGGATTGCGGGACAGAATTGCGATACGCATAATTTTTATTACACCTGTAATGGTAGAATAAGGGCTGCTGCATCCGGCGAACAGGTGCGGATGAAAACACAGACAGACCAAAGCTTTAGTTAATAATATAATACGAACCGGACATAAGAGGTGATATAATTTTGCCTCTTTGTGATTTTCATTTTTTGTCGTGTCGATAATTCAGTATAGGGTACCCGGTCAGGGGTTGTCCGGTTTACTTTTTTTCCGGTTTTTGTGCCCGCGAAAACGCGACAATTAACATCTGTTCAGGAACTTACCATGCAGTGGTTGGAACAAGTGACGCGCTGGCTGGAAACTTACCAGACCAACGTGATTTGGACAGCGGTCATGCTGTTGCTTTATTTGCTGATGACCCGTTTTGCCATCCCCCGTCTCGAAAAGAATGTAGAAAAGAGTAAACTCAAATCTTCCAGTGCGCTGAAAGGGTTGTTTACTGCCAGAATTTTAAGTGCCACTGTCACCCTGGCGTTAATACTGATTGCCTGGGGTGTGGATATTTCCGGCCTGCTGGTGCTGTCTACGTCAATTCTTACCTTACTGGGTGTCGCCCTTTTCGCGAACTGGTCGCTGATCAGTAACGTTACCGCATACTTTATTCTGCTGACGAATGTGACATACCGGCGGGGGAATTATGTGCGTATTCTCGATGGCGACAACTTCATTGAAGGTTACATAGCCGACATCAATCTGTTCAACACCCGTCTGGTCACGCAGGATCGCGAAACGGTGCTGTATCCGAATAACCTGATCCTTACCCGGCCTGTTCTGGTTAATCCGAAGGGGCGCTGGGGAACATTAGGCAAGGTCACTGCCGCTAACGGTACGAACGTGCAATCAGCAGACAGCCAGACGCCGGTACAGCCTGTTCCGGCCACTTCACCCGTTCAGGGCGAGAGGCAAACCCCGCCCAAAGCGTAAATTTCTTCTCCGGAGCCAGCCGGCAATCTACTGCTGCCGTGGCTCCCTGCGGTTATCTTTTATATGCCGGGTCAAACTTTGTAATAACGCTCTCAGTTTGGCTGGTTTTAAAGGCTTGGTGAGGTAGTTCACGCCCTGTTCTTTACACTGTGCAATCAGACTTTCTTCATGATTAGCCGTGACCAGTGATGCCGGCACGACGATATCCAGATGCCGGCGGATAGCCTCAATCAGATCAAGCCCGTTCTGGCCCGGCCCTAACTGATAATCCATTAACAGAATTTGCGGTGAGAATATATCTGCCTGACGTATTGCGTCGTCCCAGTTATTTGCCAGCACGACTGTGACTCCCCATTTTTCCAGTAAGGTTTGAAGCGCATCCAGGTTCTCCTGCTGATCATCTACGCACAATACACGGACCCCTCTGAAGGTTGAAGAGCGGCTCAGCTTGGCGGGATCAGTCTGACGGCGGGGCGACGCACGGCCCATGGTCAGGGTGAAACAACTGCCTTTGCCCGGCACAGAAGACACCTGAATCTTGCTTTGCATTTGCTGACTGAGGCGGCGGACTACCCCCAGACCCAGGCCAACACCGTGTTCTGCGGATTCGTGGGTACGGTAAAAGTCACTGAAAATCATGCCCTGTTGCTCAGACGAGATACCGATACCCGTGTCTCTTACTTCAATCAGCACACGATCACCCCTGGGGCGCACGGTGAGCAGTACCTTACCGGATTCTGTATACTTCACTGCATTTGACAGCAAGTTTTGCACAATACGGTACAAGAAGGTTTTGTCGCCGAGTACCCAGCAGTCCCGGATCCTGGCCCGTAACTGGAGACCTTTTTCCCTGGCCCGCATACCCATTTCGTCAGTCAACTGCGACAACAAGGCAGGCAGGTGTACGGCTTCCACAGAAGGTTTCAGCTCCCCCTGGTCCAGACGGGATATGTCGAGCAGGGTGCCGATAAGCGCTTCACTGGAAGTGACAGAGTGATTCAGCTTCGTAACGATATCTTTCACCGGTGCAGAAAGTTCAGCTTCTTCCAGCGCGGTCACATAAAGCTTCGCTGCATTCAGTGGCTGCAGAACATCATGACTGGCCAGCGCCAGAAAACGGGTTTTGCTGGCGTTAGCATCTTCTGCCGCTTTTCTTGCGCGGATAAGTTCTTTTTCTGCTTCAGAGCGACGCTCTATTTCCAGTCTCAATTCGGCATTGATGGAGTGCACTTCTTCCGTACGCTTTTTAATTCTGGCTTCCAGGTTGATGTTCGACTCTTCCAGCGCCTGCTGAATTTCGATGTGACCGGTGATGTCATTGAAACTGGTTACAAAGCCGCCACCGGGTAACGGGTTGCCGACCATTTCAATTACACGGCCATCACTGCGCTGGCGGGTAAACCGGTGAGGCGTACCGGAGCGTAAATGTTCCAGCCGTTTTTCTATCTGGATTTCCACATCACCGGCACCGAACTCCCCTTTTTCTGCGTTATACCGCACCAGCTTTTCAATCGGCGTACCCACTGCCAGCATGCCGTCAGGATAATTATATAAAGCGGTATAGCGTTTATTCCAGGCAACCAGATTCAGGTGCTTGTCTATCACACTGATCCCCTGGTCCATATTCTCCAGCGAAGTGAGAAGGGCAGTCATGTTGAACTGCATTGCCTGAGTCGTATCGTCGAAGAAGTTAATGATTTCGGTGAAATCCAGTTTCTTTCCTTTCAGGATGGAGTCGATTAACGCTTTAGCACTGGATGCACCGATTACACCGCCTAGTGCCCGTTCGGAAAAGGCCATAAAAGATTCATCGGGCGTTTCGGCACGGTTAATTTTGCAGTGGTTCAGTTGCTGATATTCTTCCACCAGTTGCTCACAGCGGCCGCTGCCCATAAACGTGGACAGCAGAGTAATGAGGTCAGCGATTGTCACATGGGTGTTGTGCCGGCGGTTCGATGCCGTTCTGTTATCTGCCGGAGAAACGAAAGCTTCCGCCTGGATCCGGTCAACTAATCTTGCAGGGGCAAAAAGCGAGAAGCCGATGTAGGCAGCAAAATTTGCAGCCAGGCTGATTAGTGCTCCCTGGCTGATTTGTTCGTTTTGCTGCAATGTGGTCGCGCTGTCATTCACCAGCGGCAGCACCAGCCACAGCACCCAGGTAACCAGTCCGGCAACCAGACCGGCATACACACCGTGAGCATGAGCACGTTTCCAGTAAAGCCCGCCAACAATGGCCGGAATGAGCTGGATCACCAGTGAAAAGGCAATCAGACCGATGGAGTGCAGCGAACGGCTGTTGGTCATTTGCTGGTGGTACAGAAAAGCCAGCAACAGAATAAGGCCAATGACAATACGCCGGATCAGCCGGATGCGCCGGCCATAATCCTTGTTGCCCGGATTACTGTGTTTGGTTAGCAGAACCCGCGGCAGGATCACGTCGTTAGTCAGCATGGTACTTAAGGTCAGTGTGGCGACAATGATCATGGCGGTGGCGGCCGACAGCCCGCCAATAAAGACAATGATCTGCAACAGCGCTGACTCCGAGTAAATTGCCATGCTCAGTACATAGGTATCGGGCTCCACATTCTGCCCTGCAAATATGGCATTACCAGCAATGGCGATGACCGGAATGACTGCGGCAGTGATCCCCAGATACAGGGGAAAAAGCCAGCGTGCTGTTTTCAGGTGCCCCAGGCTCAGGTTATCTATAATTGCCACGTGAAACTGTCTTGGCAGGCACACTACCGCCGCGGCGGCCATGATTGTCTGGGATATAAAGGAGTAAGAGCCGAACTGCGACAGGGCTTCGTCGCTGAAAAAGGTATTGAACTGCTCAGGATTATCAGTGGCTTGCCAGGCGCTGTAACCCACAATGGCCACCAGCACCAGCGCGGTCAGTTTGATACTGGATTCGAACGAAATGGCCAGCATCAACCCACGGCGGTACTCTGTGACATCGGTTTGTTTTGTGCCGAAATAAATCGCAAAGATCGCGATAAACAGGGTCGCCACAATAATGATGAAGTGGCTGTTCGGTTGCTGCGTAAGTAGCTGAAATGTTGAACCGATGGCCTTAAGTTGCAGCGCGATATAAGGAATGGTCGCCAGCAGTGCGATGAGTGTTACCAGCAGCGCCACACCCTGACGTTTGCCGTAGCGCGAGGCAATAAAGTCGGCAATGGTATTGATGTGCTGCTTTTTGCTGACCAGTGTCATTTTATAAATAAACTTGTAGCCCAGCACGTAAACCAGTACCGGCCCTAAAAGAATAGGCAGATATATCCAGGTGTCACGACTGGCAGATCCGACCGCACCAAAGAACGTCCAGGCGGTGCAGTAAATGGCCAGGGCAAGGGAGTAAATTGCGGGATGGGAAGTCAGCCAGCGTGCGGTGGGTGAGTTTTTGTCTCCCCAACTGGCAATATAAAAGAGAAAAAACAGATAAACCAGTGCAAGTGAAACCCAGGCGAATGTCATGGTTTTTATATACATCCTTTTAACATGTCTGTATGTATTATACTCACTCTATAATCCTCCTACCTACGACCATGGTCTCATTCCTCGAAAGCCAAGCCGCGACTAGAGTATAGAAAAAGCGAGACGCGACAGGGTTTTTGCGTGGTTTTTGACAAAAGTAAACAGAAAAAAGATTACTGAGGCCACACAAAAATCCGGTCGTTAGATAAATGTAAAAATAAAACATCCACTTAACCTGACATGAGGACGGAAAGATGGCATTTAGAAATGAAGACGACAAGCAGGCGTACTGGAAGGAGAACCTCTCCCTCCTCGCCAAATTGTTGGTGATTTGGTTTGCTGTGTCATTTGGCGCAGGCATCATTTTTGCCGATGCACTTAACCAGATCCAATTCTTTGGATTCAAACTGGGCTTCTGGTTTGCACAACAAGGTTCCATTTATGTATTCGTAGTACTTATTTTTGTTTATATGGCAAAGATGAATGCACTGGATAAAAAATACGGCGTAGACGAGGAGTAGGCCCATGGATGTTCAATTACTGACCTTTATCATCGTCGGCGCATCTTTCGCCCTGTATATCGCCATTGCGATTTGGGCCCGTGCCGGTTCAACTAACGACTTTTACGTAGCAGGTGGTGGTGTACCCCCTGTCATGAATGGTATGGCGACAGCCGCTGACTGGATGTCTGCTGCCTCATTCATTTCCATGGCCGGTTTGATTTCCTTTATGGGATACGACGGTGCCGTTTACCTGATGGGCTGGACCGGTGGATACGTACTGCTGGCACTTTGTTTAGCACCTTACCTGCGTAAATTCGGTAAGTTCACTGTACCGGATTTCATCGGTGACCGCTACTACTCGCAGACTGCCCGTACCGTGGCGGTATTCTGTGCCATCTTTGTTTGCTTTACTTATGTCGCAGGCCAGATGCGCGGCGTGGGTGTGGTATTCAGCCGCTTCCTCGAAGTAGATATCGTAACCGGCGTGGTTATTGGTATGGCAATAGTATTCTTCTACACCGTACTGGGTGGAATGAAAGGCATTACCTATACACAGGTTGCTCAGTACTGCGTTCTGATTTTCGCTTACCTTGTACCTTGTGTGTTCATCTCCATGATGGTTACCGGTCATATCCTGCCACAAACTGCATTTGGCGCCACACTGGCCGACGGGTCGGGGATGTATATGCTGGAGAAACTCGATAGTCTCTCGGTGGAACTGGGCTTTAATGAGTATACCAGCGGCACTAAGAGTACCATTGATGTGTTCTTTATCACCTTCGCCCTGATGGTAGGTACAGCCGGTCTGCCACACGTTATCGTTCGTTTCTTCACCGTACCTAAAGTACGTGATGCCCGTAAATCAGCTGGCTGGGCGCTGCTGTTCATCGCCATCCTGTATACCACTGCGCCGGCACTGGCTTCCTTCGGTCGTGTAAACATGATTGAAACCATCAACGGCCCTGATATGGCGGGTACTGATTATGCTGAGGCTCCGGCGTGGATTAAGAACTGGGAAAAAACCGGCCTGATCACCTTTAAAGATAAAAACGGTGACGGCAAAATGTTCTATGCAGCGGGTAGCATTGATGATCCGGCCAGCAAGAACGAAGTGAATGTTGACCGTGACATCATGGTACTGGCTAACCCTGAAATTGCGAATCTGCCGGCATGGGTTATCGCCCTGGTTGCTGCTGGTGGGGTAGCTGCGGCGCTGTCTACCTCTGCGGGTCTGTTGCTGGTAATTTCCACTTCAGTGTCTCACGATCTGTTGAAACGTAACTTTGCACCGAATATTACCGATAAGGCTGAGCTGTTCTATGCCCGTCTGGCTGCCGGTGTGGCGATTGCAATTGCCGGTTACTTCGGTATTAATCCGCCGGGCTTCGTAGCACAGGTGGTCGCCTTTGCCTTCGGCCTTGCTGCCTCCAGTTTCTTCCCTGCTATTATTATGGGTATCTTCAGCAAGCGCATGAATGGTGCAGGGGCAATCTCTGGTATGGTAGCGGGTATTGCGTTCACTGCGGCTTATATCATCTACTTCAAGTTTGTGAATCCGGCAGCGAATACGGCTGATAACTGGTGGTTCGGTATCTCACCTGAAGGGATTGGTACGCTGGGTATGATTGTTAACTTCGTGGTTGCCTTCGTTGTCTTCAAGATGACCGGTGAAGCGCCTGAAGAAATCCAGCAAATGGTAGAGGATATCCGTTATCCGAAAGGTGCAGGTGAAGCGTCAGCGCACTAAAACCTGTTGCACTTAACTACTGACGACAGAAACTGTAAAGCTCACCCTCAGCGGTGAGCTTTATTCTTTTTGAGGATTAAACAATGAGCGTTGTGCCACAACAAGTCACAGACTTTCTGAAAACCTCTGCACCTTTTGACCAGTTGAATGAAGAAGAGATGATTCATCTGGCGAAACAAGCCAGCCTGATTTACCTCACTGCTGACAACACAGAGACGTTGCTGAAAGAAAATGAAGGGCGGTTGTTTCTGATCCAGAATGGTCAGTTTTCGGTGAAAGACGCAGAGCAGAGTGAACGTCACCTCAGCGAGGGAGACTATTTCGGTTATCCCAAATTGCTGGATAACATAGATTACCCCTTGTCGGTAAAAGTCGATAAACCCGGGCTGGTGTATTGTTTCACCGCCGCTGCGTTTCATCGTGTCCTGAGTTTCCCTGCGATTGCTGATTTCTTTCACGGTACCCGTACCGGTGCATTGCAAAATCAGGCTGTCGTGGAATCTAACTCCATGTGGCTCTACAAGGCACTGCATGAGGTCATTGAACATGAGCCTGTTCAGGCGGCAGAATCTGTGAGTATTCAGCAGGCCGCGCAAATCATGTCGGAAAACAAGGTGTCTTCTTTGCTGATCACCCGTGACGAAAAGCTGGTGGGCATTGTAACCGACAGAGATCTCCGCAACCGTGTAGTGGCAAAAGGCGCTGATATTTCCCTGTCTGTCGCTGACATTATGACAGCCACGCCGGCCATGATTCATCAGTACCGGACCATGTTCGATGCTATGGCACTGATGAGTGAACGTAATATCCATCACCTGCCGGTGGTGGACAGGAACAGCCGTAAACCGCTGGGAATGATTACCGCATCAGATATTGTCCGTCACCAGCGGGGTAACGTGCTTTACATCATCGGTGAATTGTCGAAAGCCGATAACCTCTATGAACTCACCCGCCTGTCCTGGCAGATGCCACACTACTTTGCCACCCATGCAAAACGGCCCGGTGACTTCGATATTGCCGGTAAAGTATTGTCTCAGGCAACGGATATTATGACCCGCAAACTGATACATTATTACCAGCGGGAACACGGACCGGCACCGTTGCGATACAGTTGGGTGGTGTATGGTTCCCAGGCCCGTGAAGATCAAACAATGGGCTCAGACCAGGATAATGGTCTGTTACTGGAAACCACGCCGACTGACAGCCAGGCAGACTACTTTGCCGGCATGGCGGATTATGTGTGCAATGGTCTGGCGAAGTGCGGTATCAAGTTATGTGACGGCAATATCATGGCATCGAATCCGGAATTGCGTTTGTCACTGGCACAGGCTGAGAAGGAAGCCGGTGAATGGGTCAGGCAACCAACGCCTAAAGCGATTATGCATTTCAATATTTTTCTGGATGCCCGCTGTGCTGCGGGAGACGCAGAGCTGTTCAGAAAGATGCAACTTGTCAGAGCGCCGCTTTTGAAGCAAAAGATGTTTCTGGCTGCGCTGGCGCGTCACAATAATGATATTTCCGTCCCTCTCTCGATGTTTCAAAAATTTGTTTACGAGAAAGGTTACGAAGAAAAGGATGTGATTGATTTGAAGGTTAAGGCCATCGCAATCATCAATAATCTTGCCCGCATTTATGCGCTGGCAAACGGCTTAACCATGCCCTCTACACTGGCACGGCTGGCGGCATTGCCGTCAGGTTCCGGATTATCGACTAAAGATGCCCAAAATCTCCGGGATATCTGGCTGTTTCTGAACCGTCTGCGCTGGCGTCATCAGTTGTCCGGCAATGTCACAGACAACCGGGTATCAGTCTCTTCATTGTCATCCATAGAAAAGCATCAGCTTAAAGCCGCGTTTAAGGCTATCGACAGAGCGCAGCAGGGTGCGGTGATGAATTTCTCCGGAGGCATGAGCTGACCATGCTGAGTATGTTAAAGCGCTGGCTGGCAGGAGCCCCGCCACTGCCGGAAGGCTGGGCGGAGAAGTCGCTGGCAACACTGCCGTTGCTGGCCGTTGATCTGGAACTGACATCACTGGATGTCCGTGAAGCGCAAATTACCTCTGCCGGCTGGGTAGAAGGACGGGGAAGTCACATAGATATCAGCCGTTGCTTTTATTCAGTTGTCAGAACCCGTGCGGATCTTGCCCAAAGCCCGGTCATCCACGGTCTTACCGGTGCCGACATAGCGCAGGGGGCGCATATTAAAGAGGTACTGGAGCAACTGGTCGGTTATGCCGGAACGCATCTGTGGGTATGTCACAACGCTAATCTGGATTTAAGCGTGTTACAGGCGGCATTGTCGGCTCAGCAAATATCCTGTCCGCCGGTGGTGGTACTGGATACGTTAAAGCTGGCAGTCTATCAACTTAAAAAGCACCATGAAGTACTGCCGCCAAACAGTGCAACGTTAGCGGTTTGCCGGCAGCGCCTGGGGTTACCTGCAGCACCAGCTCACAATGCGCTGGATGATGCCATGGCAACCTTGCAACTCTGGTTTGCGCAAAATCAGGTGCTGAATGGCGGGAAAGTAGTCAGTGTTGGCGATTTACTGCACACTCAGGCCATTTCTTGCAAAAAAATGGAAAAAAACTGAATTTGTTGATTGACAAAGTCACCGAACATCCGTAAATTGCGCATCCACAACGAGACGGGGCAAACGCCCGATACACAAAGTCTCTTATGCCCAGGTGGTGAAATTGGTAGACACGCTAGCTTCAGGTGCTAGTGCTCTAACGGGCGTGGCGGTTCAAGTCCGCCCCTGGGCACCATTCTTTTATACTCTTCTGTAGTAAACTTCAAAGCCGTACAATTTACATTCTCAGCAAGCTGCTGATAATCTGTAAATTATTCATTATTTCTTTGTTTTAGTTATTCTTTTGGCTGTTTCAGCGCAAATTACTTATAAACTTATTATTTTCATCCTTTTGTTCTGATAGCGGAAACGCTTGATTCTCCGCTGTATTATTAGACGAAAGTTCAGTTTTTCGTCATGTTGGTCATAACAGCTTATCGAAAACTATACTTTATAAAACTGTCATATCGGTAAAATTATTGACATTAACCAATGGGTTATTGGATTTATAAATAGTTAACAAATTTGCCGGTAATGGTCAGCAGAACTCCTTCTTCACTACATTCAGCACTCTTTTCACTGCATCTGTATAAGTATGCCTTTTCCGGCCTTGCTTTTATCAGTCTGATGCTGGTGACGTTCAGCTATTCGCCGTTTAATCTGGTGATTGAAGATGTGCTTGCAAATGGAAGCGTGGTAGATGTCGCCGGCTACCGGGAAGAAAGTCAGTTTGAAAAAACGAAATCAGGTTATGTTCTCGACTGTTCTGTGTCTGAGCCAAGGTTATTTGAATTATGCGGTTTAAAATTCAAATACACCGGTGCAGATAACACGTTATCACTGCCTTCATATGCGAATCTGGATGAAGTTGAAGTCGATGCATTCATTGAGTCAGATAACCCGGGTGCACAGCACCGGGCCGGTGTGACATTTATTTCTCTGAGGGATGACGTTGAGTACGACGAAAACGATCTTAGTACAAAGCGCTTTCAGTCCGTTTATTTTTTACCTGATGACGGTGTACAGCTCATTAACCGTGAGCGCATCGTGGTGGATGCCTGGTGGGAAAAGCTTTATCAGGTTCCCTACGATATCGCGGCCAGTGATTTGTCTGCGGTGGCCAGTATTTTGGTGTCGGTTGAAACGTTGAATAAACTGGATCCCGGTCGCTATAAACTGTATCTCAATAGTTTGTTGCTGAAACACCACATTATTACACCTGCATCGGTGAATCTTTTCCTCGCATTAATATGGCCGGCGGTAATGCTGGTTTTTCTGTGTCACTTTGTCGTTGTCAAGCGGGTAGAGATGCAAAAGCTCCAACTGCTCGCAGACAGAGACCCCGACTCGGGATTTATTAACCTGAATGGTCTTAAGCGACTGTATCCGGGTAAGCTGAATAGTCCGCTGACCATCGTGAATATCAGGATGAGAAATTATCTTGCCTTGCAACGGGAATTTTCAAAGGAAACGGTCACATCACTGATTAAAGCCACATTTGGTCCTTTCACTCAGGACAAGCACCGTGAAGCGTTTCTGGTCCGGAAGCAGGATGAGAATATCCTGCTGGTGCTGAAGGATTTCGACGAGGCTTTCTTCGGTAATTTAATCTCGGCTTCCCAGAAAGGGGTGAATATTCCTTCTCTGGGGCATCTAAGACTGGATGTAAAGCTGGGGATTGCCCGTGGTGAGAGAGGAATGACTGTTGATGAGTTACTCGCTCAGACGACCATTGCCATTGATGCGATCATGGACAACGAACCCGGCTATAAAATTTATCAGCCTGAACTTAAGAAAGAATATCGTCAGGCGAGATTTGTTGAGCAGGAACTGCGGATCGCACTGGCGAACAAAGCCTTTCATCTGGTCTTTATGCCTGTTTATGACAGTGAGCAAAACCGGATTGCCGGTGCAGAAGTGTTGTTGCGAACGTCCCACTTGCCCCTTAAGAGCTTTTCTCCCGAGGTTTATATCAGAGTGGCAGAGAAGGCCGGACTCATTCGTGAAATCGATTTCTGGGTGCTTGAGCAGGCTATTCTGGCATTACAGAAGATCCAGCAGCCGGATTTTGTCTTATCGGTAAACATTTCTTCAAAAGAGCTGATGGATACCCGGTTTGCGGAAGAACTCAGCAGGCTGATTGATCAGTATCACGTCAGGCCGGGCAGCCTGTGTCTGGAAGTCACAGAAACCTTTTTTATTGATGTAAATACCATCTGTTTTGAATCTATTCAGGCCATCCGGAATCTTGGCGTTAAGTTATCGCTGGATGACTTCGGTACTGGTCATGCTTCTCTTCAACATTTGCTGAATATGCCGGTGAATGAAATTAAAATCGACCGCAGTTTTGTGTGGACGCTGGAGAGTGAGAAAAGTGCGGTGATTGTGGATGCTATCGTGTCGATTGCCCGCATATGTCAGTATGACGTAGTTGCAGAAGGGGTGGAGACCGCAGAGCAGCTGGATAAACTTATTGCATTGGGTTGCCGTTATTTCCAGGGTTACCTGATTGCAAAACCGGACTCACTGGATGCACTGTTGCGCTTTTGTCATGAAGTACGGCATAGCCCTGCGATGATTCAGAAAATAAGGGCTACCGGTTAGCGGTATCCTGATGCCGTAATTCAGGCGGCGGGGTTACCGGGAGCCGTTATGTTCAGTATGCGCCTGATTTCCGCAATCACATCTTCAATTTGATCTGCAGTGACATGCTCCGGCGCTGTTTTCAGGGTCTGATCAATTTGCTGCAGAGTATAAAACAGTCTGGTGGCACCCACTTCTCCGGCAGACCCTTTCAGTGAATGCAGTGCAAGGTGCTGATCTGCTATCTGGTCTTGCGGCAGTGCTTCCAGCACAGTCAGCATCTCCCCGGCCTGCTCAGTAAACATGACCAGCACTTTGTTATACAGGCTGTGATTATTCGCCAGCCGCGATAATGCGGTTTCTTTATCTAATACCGGAAAGTCATTCATCCTGCACCTACCCGTGATTCTCCGTCCGGACCGACAAACGCATAGGAGTTACGGCCGTTTTCTTTTGCCAGATATAAACACTTATCGGCCGCAAGCATGGTTTCATCAATCATGTCTGCAGAATTCGGGTGATAAGTTGCAGCACCGGCACTGACGGTTAAAAAACCGGAAGGAGACAGGGCGTGAGCAATATGCTCAGTACTCACTGTCTGAAGTATGCGCTCACATACTGTTTGCGCGCCTTCTTCATGAGTGCCTGGCAGAATAATCAGGAATTCCTCACCACCAACCCGTATTAATCTGTCCATCGGTCTTAGCAGTGAGCTTTTTAAGGCTTTGGCGATTTTCCACAAGCAGGTGTCACCTTCAATGTGACCATACTTGTCGTTGTACTGCTTGAATAAATCGATATCGAAAATCGCAATCGAGAGCGGTGTGCCCGTGCGGTCGGACTCTCTGACAATATCCGGTAAGCTTTCTTCAAGATAATGCCTGTTAAAGCAGCCTGTTAGCCTGTCGGTATAAATAAGCTGCTCAAGCAGGTCAGTTTTTAATTTATGGGCCAGATGAGACTTTACGCGATTTATCAGTGTGGTGGCATTAACCGGCTTTTGCACAAAATCCACGCCACCGGCATTCCAGCACTTTTCCTGCGCCTCATCGGACACTGAAGCAGTAACAAAGACAACGGGAATGTGCTGGGTTTTAGGGTTGTTAGCCAGTTGACGACACGCTTCGTGGCCATCCATATCTGGCATAAACACATCCATAAGGATTAAATCAGGCAGGGTTCTGCTGCAAAACTCCAGGGCTTCTTCTGCACTGGCAACAGAGTCACAACGGGCCACATTCTCCAGCAACGTCGACATGACCAGACGACTTGACGCCTGGTCATCAACGATAAGAACATGACAATCTGCCAGTGAGCGGGAAGTCGACCGGATTACCACCTGATTACTCCTTTAGTTGTACTCATTCGACCACTATAAATGCCACATTAACGGCAAGCCAAATTTAAGTACAACTTTTTATTTTCTATGAACGGATTATTTAGCCAAATCCGTGTACAACTTTATATCTGTAAGCTCTGCCACCGCAGCAACATACTGTGCCAGTTCATCGGGCATCGCCAAATCTTTTACCATTGTCAGGTTTCTTAAAACCGGGAAAACAAAGATATCATTCCACCCCAACTGGTTCATTTGCTGAGCCGGCAAAGGGGGCGCAGGCATATCTGCCAGTGCCACTTCAACTGCCTTTTTATACTGCTCTGTGTTATCAAAAGCCTCTTCAAATGACATACCGAGTGATTTCTCTTTCTTCTTCCTGAAATACTCGCGGGCTTCTTCTGTTGCAAACTCCGGCTGCTCAATCATGACATTACGGGGAAACAGCAACGCATTTATTTCAAACGAGACGGATTCCAGGTGTTTGGTATACTTTTCCGGTTCTGTCTTCGGTAACAACTTCTTCCCCGCAGGGGCCATTTCAATCAGCTTTTCGACAATATCCAGGCTTTCACCCATGGCTGTGCCGTCGTCAAATTCCAGAATAGGAACCATTTTTGCGCCGATGAGTTTGTGACAGGTCGCTTCATCATCGTTAAGCAAATAAGACTTTTTATGCTCTATGCCCAGATAGTTAGCTGTCATGTCTGCGCGGACACAATAGGGGCAGTGCAGGTACTGATGTAATGTAGGCATTGTTACTCCGTAATCCGGTAGTTAATTGTAGACTATATTGAGAATGATACTTCTTTAAGTTTGATTTTTCTGTCAATACACAGCAAACACGCGGCTATTTGACGTGTTACCGTATATTAATTGATACTACTACCGGTATTTACGGGCAGCACAGAAAAAAGTTCGCCGTCCCGGAAGGGCTGACTATAAGCAGGAACAGATAGCGTCGTCAGCCTTAAAAAGAAGAATAGCGACGGGCAGGGGGCAACCCGGTCAGCGTTGTCCTTCCAGTTCCTGCCACAATGCAGCCAGTTGTTGACTGACTTTATGTGAAGGGGCGAGGTACGGAAGCGGAACACGTTTAGAATGGGATTCTTTCACTTTGACTGTACTGTTAATTTTGCTGTCCAGCACAGGTAAAGATTTCTCTTTGAGTGAAGCAATCAGTTCCCCCGGTAATTTTGCCTGCGGGTTAAACTGATTAATGATGATTCCCTCCAGTTCCAGTTCCGGATTATGATCGGTACGCAACTCCAGAACGTTGTCGAGCAGACGGTCGATGGCCTGTACAGAGAAGTCATCGCAGTCAAAAGGGATAATGAAGCTGTCTGCAGCAATTAATGCAGCCTTGGAATAGAAGTTGAAGTTGGGCGGCGTATCAATGTACACGCGGTCAAAATCTTCCTCCAGCGTTGCCAGTGTTTCCTTCAGCTTAAACATCTTGTAGCGGGTTTCCAGTTCCCGCTCCAGCTCGGTAAGGCTGGGATGGGCAGGCAAAACAGACAAGTTTTCAAATGCCGTTGGTCTGACAAAGGCCGATGGCGGCTGAGGTTTGGAAAACCAGCCAACAACCTGTTTAAACATATCTGCAACAGTGAGGCTGTCATCGTTTATATCCACCCCGCAGTAATGCGTACTGTTTCCCTGGGCATCTAAATCGACCAATAGCGTTCTGAGCCCGTTTCTGGCACTTTCCGCGGCCAGATTAGCACTGATAGTCGACTTTCCCACGCCCCCTTTCTGATTGAATACGACACGTTTCATTAGATCTCCGGTGAGATTTCGACTGTAAGGTTAAAATATGTCCGATTTTGGTCACTGTTGTAAAGGGATCAGCGGTTCACATTGAAAATAATCAGGGTTACCGGTGAAATTTCCTGGTCTGCGATGAATGGTTGAATATCTAGTGTGAAATAAATGTAAAATAATTGTTATGAGTTATACTTAAGTCACGCCAATCGAGCAGGGGTGACGATATGAAGCAGATAAGAATATTAACCGGTATGATGTTTGTTGTCCTCATATCCGGCTGTGCATCATTACCGGAATCCTTTACCGCCAGCGAACTGCCCCTCAACGATGACGTCTTCACTCAGTACCATGAGTATACGCCGGAATCCGCAGACGAAATCTTTAAGCTTGATGCAGCTGCCAGAGAATTTGTCGATAATTCACAGTCTCCTCTATCCGGCGACGGAGACAATCTTAAGAATTTGATCCGACAAATCTTCGATGGCGGAGAACTGGGGATCCGCTATATCACCAATGCGAACACTATCGCTTCTGAGACATTTGCGAACCGTGCCGCGAATTGCCTGTCGCTGACTATCATGGCGAAAGCCATGGCGGATTATGCCGGGTTTAATGCAGTATTCTACGAAGTGGATATTCCCGAATACTGGACCCGCCGCAGCGGAGTAAATTTACTCAATGGTCATATTAATTTGCGGGTATCCGTTGCGGACACGCTCAGAAAAAACCAGATTTCATCGCATTTCATTGATGTGGACTTTGATCCGCAGACCATCCGCTCCCACTTTCCCCGTAATGCCATCAGCAAAGAGAAAATTACAGCTATGTTTTATAACAACAAAGGTGCTGATGCTTTGCTCAACAATGACGACATAAAAGCCTATGCGTATTTACGTGCAGCTGCATTGCTTTATCCTGAGTTCGGTTCCACATGGGTGAACCTCGGGGTGTTGTACCGGCGTCACGGATTACTGGACAGCGCCCGTGAAAGCTACGAGCTGGCACTGAAGCTCGACAGTGAAAATTTAACCGCATGGGAAAACCTGGCGTTACTGCATGAACTCGAAGGTCGTACAGCGCAAGCCAGAGACATTGCCAGAAGTGTGCGTAATAAACGGGAAAGTAACCCCTTCTATCACTTCATTCTGGGTGAAGAGGCGCTGGATTTCGGTGATCCGGAGCAGGCGCTTATCCATTACAACCGTGCCCGCAGGCTGGATAACAGCCGCCATGAAATTTTCTTCGGAATGGGGAAGGCGCACTATGAGCTGGGCAATATAGACCGCGCCGCTGACTTCATGAAGCTGGCGGCTAAGCATGCGCAAAACCGCCAGGATGAATATCGTTACATGAGTAAGCTGTCTGACTTACAAAGCGCCCGTTAAATGACGCCAAGCTCTCTGAGACGTTCCTGCAAATAGGAGTGTGCAGTATGTCTTTCTGACAACACCACATCCGGGCGCGGGTGTAGGAACAGGGGTAATGAAATTCGTGACTTAGTCATGTCCGTCCCGGCAGGATTAATCACCCTGTGAGTGGTTGACGGGAAATAATGCCCTGATGCTTCCTGCAACATATCGCCAATGTTGACGATAAGGTTACCAAAGTCACAAGGCACATCAATCCAGCTGCCATCTTTACCTTTAACCTGCAAACCCGGCTCGTTCGCGGCGGGCAAAATGGTGATAAGGTTAATGTCTTCATGGGCTGCAGCACGGATTGCATCCGGTTCTTCATCTCCCTGGAACGGCGGATAGTGCAGAACCCGTAACAGGGTTTGATCACTGTCTTTGATCATATTCGACAAAGGCTGACTGTACAATTTACTGACTTCAGCCGGCGAATGCTTCTCAATCCAGCCCAGTAACTCTTCTGCCAGCGTGTTTGCTTTTGCATAGTATTCCGCCAGCTGAGGACGCAACGCTTGCGGGCACTGACCCCAGGGATAGAAGTGGAAGTACTCTTTAATATCTTTTTTGGTAAATCCTTTTGCTACTTCAGATACGCTTTGCGGGAAGAATCCGTCCTGAGTCCCTTTGTTGTAGACGTAATTATTCTTTTCTTCGCTGTCGAAGAATGTTTGCCAGGACTGATAAATGCCGGTCACCATTGCCTGGCTGATTGGGTGATTTTTCAGTACGCCAAATCCTGTCTCACGGAGGGATTCTACGAATGCTTCCTGTGCACCGGGAGCCTGATAGTCAACAGCTTCTAATTGCATAACGATACCTTAATTAAATGACCGCAGAATTATAGGGAATCCCGCGTCTTCGTAAAAGTAACGGCCTTTGATATACGTCAATTACCGTTAGGTTAAGTGGTCAGTTTTCGTTACAAAGCTGACCATTTAGTCTGGTTTCTCTGGTTAAAAAAGTGAGCCGCGCTCACTTTTTTACGGTTCCGGGTGTATCCGGCTCAGCCAAGCGAGAGATAAAAGCCGGCTAGTGATGCACTCATCAGGTTCGACAGTGTTGCGGCGAAAACCGCTTTCAGACCCAGTTGTGCAATTTCTTTACGGCGGGTGGGTGCCATTGCACCGATGCCTCCCATGAGAATAGCAATGGAGGAGAAATTCGCGAATCCGCACAGGGCAAAGGTGATAATTGCCTGAGATACTTCGGATAGTTCACTCTGATGCTTAAGGAAGTCGAGGTATGCCACGAATTCGTTCACCACAAACTTCTGACCGATGAAACTGCCTGCCAGACGGGCTTCTTCCCAGGGAACACCGATAATCCAGGCCAGCGGCTGTAGTAAGTAGCCTAAAATGCCCTGGAAGGTCACATCTTCATAGCCAAACAATGTGCCTGTCCAGCCGATAAGACCATTCAGCATGGCGATAAGTGCGACGAAAGCCAGCAACATAGCACCTACGTTCAGTGCCAGTTGCAAGCCTGATGCAGCACCGCTGGCAGCCGCGTCGAACACGTTAGCATAGCCGGTTTCAGACGCATCGATTTCTTCCAGTCCGTCCTTTGCTTTCTCAGTTTCCGGCAACATGATTTTTGCCATCAACAGGCCGCCTGGAGCCGCCATGAAGCTGGCCGCCAAGAGGTATTTTAGCTCTACACCCATACCGGCATAACCCGCCATGACCGAGCCGGCAATAGACGCCAGGCCGCCGACCATAACAGCGAATAATTCAGATTTTGTCATGTGAGGAATGAACGGGCGTACTACCAGAGGGGCTTCGGTCTGGCCCACAAAAATGTTGGCAGCAGCAGACATAGACTCAGGACGACTGGTACCAAGTACCTTTTGTAAGAAGCCGCCAATAAGTTTGATGACCCAGCTCATCACACCGAGGTAATACAGGACGGCAATTAATGATGAGAAGAAAATGATGACCGGCAGTACGTTGAAGGCGAAAATGAAGCCGAGGGATTTGTCACCGACCACGCCGAAAACAAAATTGATGCCTTCCTGACTGTAGCCGATGATGTTGCCCACGAAGTCAGTCATACTGAGCAGTAATTGAATGCCCGGCTCAAAATAAAGAATAAAAGCGCCGATCAATGCCTGAATCGCGAATGCTCCGCCCACTGTGCGCCAGTTAATATTCCGGCGTGCAGAGGACAATAAGAATGCAATTCCGGGCAATAGCAGTATGCCCAGTAAACTCACCATAATGACGTTCCTTTGTTATTGTAATGCCTGTTGTATATGTGACTTGATCACATCCAGGGCGATTTGGTTTTTGCCACCTTGTGTAACGACGACATCTGCTGTGAACCTGCTTGGTTCGATAAACTGATGGTACATCGGTTTAACCGTTGATTCGTATTGCTTGGCAATGGATTCAAGAGTACGGCCACGCTCTTTAACATCACGCATCATGCGGCGCATAAGGCAAATGTCGAGCGGTGTGTCGATGAAGATTTTTACATCGTAGTGAGGTAACAGCTCTGGTCTTGCCAGCAGCATAATACCTTCAAGAATGATCACCGGAGCCGGGTTCAGACGCTCTGTTTCCGGTAAGCGGGTATGGGTTTTAAAGCAATAGTGCGGGTAATCAATGGGTTCGCCATTGCGCAATGCTTGCAGGTGCGCTTTCAGCAATTCGTGTTCGAATGCATTAGGGTGATCGTAGTTGTTCTTTTCCCGCGCTTCCATTGGCAGGTGGTCCTGCGCACGGTAGTAGTGATCTTCCCGTAATATTTGTACAGGGCGACCTTGCGCACTGAAGGCATTTAACAGATTTTTAGTAAAAAGTGACTTCCCGGAGCCCGAAGCTCCGGATATAGCGATAATTAATGGCGACTGCATAACTCTGGATGGCTGATATTCCTCCTGCAAAGATACGCATTTGGCCCTCGCGAATCAACGTATAATTCACGATCAGTCAAAAAGTGGTTCAGTCTTTGCAGACCGGACACAACTGGCTGAGCTAATACCTGCCGTACCGGGTACGGCGTTTTCTCTGGGCTGGTGGAGCAATCAGGCTTATTTTCCGAGTATAACAATGTCCTCATCAGTAATCGGGGGAAGTGCGTAAGAATGCTGTTTGGATCTGGAGCCTTCACCCTGTGCTCTGGGCGGATAATATTTTTCCTTTTCCACGGGGAAGGGCTCAAAGGTTTCATCCAGCGCCGCACGGATCTCACTTAAGGTTTTATCCAGATTGGCATTAAAGTCCGGTCTTTTACGTTTGGTATGGCCCAGTTCGATCAGACGCAGGAAAACCCGGTTAGCAATCGTTATGAGTTCCTGGGGCACATCTTTATTTTGTGGCAAGGTCGCATCAGGATTCTCAATGCAGTATCTGACCAGCGCTGCGTAAAAGCAGAACGGTTTGTTCTGCATCAGGATAGCCCGGCCGTCTGCGCCGTTGCCGATACATTTCGTGTTCAGATCGATAACCAGTTTAGGTTGGGGTGGTGGCGGTGCTTCTTCTTTCGCAGATTTGCGCTTACTTCTGGCCCGCGGTTTGTAGCCAATTAACACCGGAGCAGCAATCAAAGCCGCCAGAATAGCCAGCGGATGCACCTGAGCTGAAAAATAAAGCGGGGTAAGACTCAAACCAATGTCGATACTTTGCTCTGCGGTGGATAACGTGAATGTGGCGGTTTCAACCGTTTCTTCCACCGGCTCTGCAGTGGCAGTAACGTGCTGGATTTCACTGATTGTAAGAGGGTAAGACTGCTCCGCCAGAGTTGCATTAATGCGGCGCATATAATGGCGGACCGCGGCATCATTCACCGGCGTTTTCAGTGTTTCATTGCCCACATCCAGATAGGCGAGATCAAGACTTATCCGTCGTTCCACATTATCAATAGCCTGGTGACGGTCAAGCCAGGCACCGGCAAACTGACCCGCGAAAATACAGCTTTGAAACAGAGCAAATAGTCCGAGCGCGGCTGCTGCTGTTCGTCCCCACTGAGAGGCTGTCATTTCACTGAGCGTTTGCATTTACACAAGGCTCCTTCAGTTCTACCTGCTGATAGTATTTTTTATTCTGCGCGGCAGAAATGGCCTGAATTACGTTTTGCACGGCGCATTTTAAATCTGTGTTGCGGGTCTGCATTTTCAGGTACCAGCGCATGCCTTTTACGCTGTTTTCCAGCGGTGTGATATAAGTGCGCGACAGGATCTCTCCGTCATTTTTGTCCCAGTAGGATGAAATAATATCGACTTCACCGGAAAGCAGGGCTCTGCGCATCTCTTTATGAGAGCTGTAATAATGCAGCTCTACATTATTCGGATTCAAATCCAAAGTTTTCAGTATCTTCTTAGGCACAATATGGCCTGAGCGGCTGCTCGGATAATCCAGTATGCCAATACGCTTACCCAGCAAATACTCTTTAGACAGCACCGGCTTTTCCTTTAAAGCGATAAAGTAGGCTGCATAGTCCTGGTGGGAGGCAACTTCTTCGTAGCCATAAATTTCACTGGCACCAAAGGCACTGACAACATTGTTCTTTACGAGGGCAAGATCACTTACGCCGTGGTTGATGTAGCGGTAGGTATCGTAGTCATTTTGTCCCACCGTAATTCTCACATTACCAAACTGACGCTTAATTACCGGATTCTGACAGAAAGCTTTCAGCGCACTTTCTGAGAAGGTTTGCTCTGTCAGATAGATGTCGAAATCGTCTGCATTTGACGAAAAACGGTCTGCGCAGTTCAAAACCTGACCAGTTTGCGGCCCGACTAAGGGCAGATTTCCAAATTTTTGAAAAAAACCTGTGGCAAGGCAGCATGCAGCAATAAGCACGACGATGATGACCCTGTATTGTTTCAAAAATGAAAAACTGACCACTTGAATAAATTTACGTAGGTTTATTTGTTGGCGCAATTTCACCAGTTAAGCTTATTTAATGCAATAGGTAAGTTTATTTTAATCGTGTAAATGTTTGTAATTAAATAACTTTAAATCAATGAAGCTGAATTCAAATAAGCGGTGTTTATCTGAAAAAAATCTGCGTTGAATAGTCGGGCTGGCGATAAGCTGCACGTTCTGAAGTTTTTGCGTAAATTTTCCGGACCATTTGTTCCGGATAATAATAAAAAAATCAGCATGGTCAGTGTGTTAGAAGCTCCTTCGTTTACATTGCTGTCATAAAGCTGACATAAAACTCGCGAAGAATTGCAGCCGTTTCCAGTTAATGCCGGTAGCGCCATTTTCTCTGTTTTGATGTTGCTACCGTTTGTCGATTATGACCAGGGGAAAAGCCAAATCTCCAAAGTGCATGGCTTTTCCCCGGTCAGAATCACAAAAACATACCTGTAAGAAGAATAAGAAGGCAGGTTGTTGCAGCCATAGTGGTCAAATTTGCGGTCACCTGGCGTCAGAAAACTTACCAGCCAACAAGCGATTGTTGGCTGGTTCCTTTCCGTTGTATCAGAGGGAAGTGGCGGTTTATCTGCGAAAAAATAAGACTGGATAGTATTTCTTTAGGGTGAATGTTTCTTCCGGGTTAAGTCACCGGACAGCTCGCTCTAAATCGTGATGTACGTGAAGTTGAAAGCGAAAGTGTCATGAACTGTCACATTGCTGCGGTCATGGCCATTCAGCATCACGGGAAAGTAGTTATCTTGATCCGTTGGACAAAAATAAAAACCCAACGTTCAGAGAGTTTTTAAAAAACGATAGGGAAACACACATGTTCACTAAAAGTAAGTTCAATCGCATTGCGATGGCTGTTGCGCTTTCAGTAGGCGTAGCATCTGCTGCAGTTGCAGCAGAAGGCCAGTCTTCTGCGATGCGTGGTGTAATTTCGGGTCCTCAGGGTAATCCTGCAGCGGGCAGTGTTATTACTATTCTTCACCAGCCTTCCGGTACGGTAAAGGAAGTGACTGTAAACGCTGACGGTCAGTTTTCTGCCCGTGGTCTGCGTGTTGGCGGTCCTTACACAATTATTATCGAGTCTGATAAGTTTCAAAGTGCCGTTATTGAAGACGTCTATCTGGACATCAACGATGCATTCGTTCTTGACCAGGCTCTGGAAGCCCAGGGCGACGTAGAACGTATCACTGTTACCGGTGCACGGGATTTCTTCGCTAATAAAGGTTCAAGCTCAGTGTTCGGTCAGGAACAGCTGAACAAAATGCCAACCTTTAACCGTGATATCAAAGACGTACTTCGTGCTAACCCGCTGGCAGTCGTTGACGGTGATGAACTGTCAGTAGCCGGTTCAAACCCTAAGTACAACGGACTGACAATCGATGGTGTGGGCGTAAACGATACTTTTGGTCTGCAAGGCAATGGTTACCCGACTAACCGTCCGCCAATTTCTCTGGATGCAGTATCTCAGGTTTCTATCGATTACTCTCCGTTCAGTGCCCGTGCCGGTAAATTCGGTGGCGGTAACATCAGCGTAGTCACTAAATCAGGTACTAACGAATTCCACGGTACAGCTTTCATTGAGAATGTTCCATGGACTGGTGATGCGAAAGACAACCGCCTGAATCCTGGCAACGAAATTGAAGTGAGCAACGACGAAGAGTCATACGGCTTTACTGTTGGTGGTCCAATTCTGAAAGACAAATTGTTCTTCTTTGGTGCCTATGAGCATTGGGAAGAAGATGTAGCCTTCGATTATAACCTCAGCAACCTTGAAGCTTCTGGTCATGATGTGACTAATGCTGAAGTGGATCAGGTAGTTAGCATTCTGCAAAATACCTATGGTCTGACTGATTCAATCGGTGGTGCACCAGCGCCAAACGAAGATGAAAAAATCCTGATCAAACTGGACTGGAACATCAACAGCGATCATCGCGCTGATTTCACCTACAGCGACCAGGACACCTCTGAACTGAATGGCTATACACAGTATTCAGACACGGTAAGTCTGTTGTCTAATCAATGGACTATGGCACAGACCAACCGCTTCTACACCGGTCACTTGTATTCAGACTGGTCTGCGGATTTCCAGACTGAAGCTTCTTTGTCTTACAAAGAATACAAGCAAGCATCTAATACCAACTCCAACTGGGGTGAAATTAACATTCGTACTGCAGACGGCACTGTGGTTGCCGGTCAGGACGAAAACCGTCAGGCCAACGAACTGGCTAACGAAGTTTGGAACTTCGGTCTGCACGCTACCTATCTGGCTGGTGACGTAGAGTACAAGTTCGGTGTTGAAATTGAAGATACCTGGAACTACAACCTGTACGGTCGTGACTCTGCCGGTACCTGGACCTTCGACAGTATTGAAGACTTTGAGAACAAAGCGCCTTCTTATGTTGAATACTCCAATGCGTACACCAACAACGTGCAGGATATTGCTTACGACGTAAGCAGCACTCAGTACTCATTGTACGGTGATGCGACCTTCGAACTGTTTGACGATTTTGAAGTGACTGCCGGTCTGCGTTATGAGTATCTGACAATTGACGATACGCCACAGGAAAACGCGAATTTCGTAAATACTTACGGCTTCTCTAACACAGAGAACATGGACGGCTTCAATATCTTCCTGCCGCGTGTAAGCTTTAACTACGACGTCACTGAAAATCTGACTATCCGTGGTGGTATTGGCCGCTTTACCGGTGGTATGCCTCTGGTTTGGGTATCCAATGCTTACACCAACGATGGTGTAACTAAAGATGGTGCTACATCTTCTTCCATCGATGCATCAGAAGTTGATTTCACTACTGTACCGGCATCTCTGCAGGCTGAGCTTGCGCAGGGCGCTGGTAGTACTAACCAGATCGATCCTGATTTCGAGCTGCCTTCAGACTGGCGTTATAACATCGCCGCTGATTACACCTTTGATATTCCGGGCGTTGGCGAAGACTTCGCGTGGACTACTGAGTTTACTTATACCGATAAGCAAAACGCAGCATACTGGGTTGACCTGTCCCGCGTAGACAACGGCAGACGTACTGCTGATGGCGGTCGTATTATCTGGGACAGCGTGTACGACGGTACTGAGTACGAAGGTAACTATGACCTGCAACTGACTAACTCAGACGATGGCGGTCGTAACATTCTGCTGACTACCATGCTGAACAAATCATGGGATAACGGTATCAAGTGGAGCGCAGCTTACACTTACACTGATATCACTGAAGCAAACCCGGGTACCAGCTCTACTGCTGAGTCTAACTACCAGTACGAAGTGGGTGTTAACCGTAACGTTCCTATGGTCGGAACTGCTTACTACGAGATCAAGCATCGTCTGGTTATGACTTTAGGTTACGATCACGAGTTCTTCAGTGGTTACAACACTAACGTAACCATGTTCTTTGAACGTCGTTCAGGCCGTCCTTTCTCCTGGACTCTGGGCGCGTACAACGATGTTGGTCTGGGTGATCAGTATACCTTCGCTGGTTCAGACACTTATCTGCCTTATGTACCAACAGGTGCAGATGATCCTGCTGTAGATTGGGCGAACAGTTCCCTGACATACGAAGAAGTAATGGAATTTGCTGAAGCTGCCGGTATTGCCGGTGCAGCGGGTGGTTATCCTGATAAGTATACTTCTACTCAGCCTTGGGTAACGACAATGGACCTGTCTATTTCTCAGGAAATCCCGGGCTTTATTGATGGTCACAAAGGTAAGTTTTATCTGAACATCGACAACTTTGCTAACCTGCTGAACGATGAGTGGGGTCAAACTTATGACCTGTCATATCCGCAAAACCTGCTGTATGACTACGACATCAACGAAAATGGTCAGTACGTTTACGATGAAGCGTATGGCGGTACTAACCTGAGCAACTTCGACTCGTTTGATTCTATTGAGTCAACCTGGCGAATCAAGGTAGGTGTGAAGTACATCTTCTGATAAGAGATGACTAACGGATTATAATAATAATAACCTGACGACAGTCCATTCAGAGCCAGCTTTCTTCCGGATAGCTGGCTTTTTTCTTTTTGTTTTTTACCTCCGCAATCTACCTCTTCTATCCAAAATCTCTTCTGTAATAAATCTGACACAAAATATTGCTTCACTAGGACCGTTTTATGTCAGTAAACCGTAAATTTCTGCTGGATAGCGCAAATAATGTCCAGTAATATTAAACGGGGTCGGCGCATGAAATGCCAAAATTTTCCGGCAAACTGGCAACGTACTTTTTCATTTGTACGGAACCGGCTGGAAATGACCATAGATTTGCGTCGAAAACGACAGAAAAAGCATTTTAGTAAAAAAGGACTTTAATCGTTGTCTTGGCAGTTTCAGACCAGTTGGTCTGATTGGCCTATACGCTGTACAGGAACCAACACGGCAAGCTGTTTTTGTCATAAAAGTGTCATCCTGTGTGGGTACTCAGGTCTTAACCGCTCAGCACGATATGCCTGCAGGCATCCTGAATGCGAATAAATTAAAATACTCAAGGGAAAACACACATGAACACACCCGTCAAACTCACGCGCATTGCGCTTGCAGTGGCATTGTCCGTTGGTCTTACCGCAGCAGCCGTTGCACAAGAGACATCGTCATCCATTAAAGGTAGCATTGTCGGTCCTATGGGGAACCCTGCACCTGATACGGTTATCACCCTGAAGCACATCCCAACAGGTGCTGTGAAAACCATCTCTACTAACTCAGCTGGTCAGTTCTCACTGAGTGGTCTGCGTGTTGGTGGTCCATATGAAATTACTGTGGATTCTGACACCTTCAATGACACTAAAGTGTCTGACATCTACCTGACTCTGGGTGAACCACTTAATTTTAATTACCAGCTGGAAGAATCCAGTAACATTGAAGTTATTCAAATCACCGCTTCTCAGCTGGGTGCTGCTGCATTCGGTAAAATGGGACCGTCAGCCAGCTTCGATCTTGAGTCGATGAAAAGTGCGCCGGCTATTAACCGTAACATCACGGATATCATTCGTATTGACCCGCGGGTTTACGTTGACGAAACCCGTGGTGACTCGAACCCTGTTCAGTGTGTGGGTAAATCTAACCGCTTCAACAGCCTGACTGTTGACGGTGTAAAAATGAATGACTCCTTTGGTTTAGGCTCAAACGGTTATCCGACTATCCGTATGCCTTTCTCTTATGACGCATTAAGTCAGGTTACCGTAGAAATTGCACCTTTTGATGTAATCTACTCTGGCTTTACAGGTTGTAATATCAATGCCGTTACGAAGACCGGTACCAACGAGATCCACGGTGGCGCTTTCTACGATTACGGTTCTGATTCTCTGCAAGGTGACTCACTGGAAGGTGATTCTATTGCTTCTCCAAGCTACAGCGATAAGCGTTACGGCTTTAATGTAGGCTTCCCGCTGCTTAAAGATACTGTGTTCGGTTTCGTTTCATATGAAAAGTATGAAGGTTCAAGCATCTTTACCCGTGGCGCAATTGGTTCCGGTGCCATTAACGAAGTTGGCCTGCGTCAGGAAGATCTGGATGAAATCGTCCGTATTTCTAACGAGCTGTACCAGTATGACCCGGGCCCGGTGCCTACCAGCATTCCTGAAGAAGATGAAAAGCTGCTTGTTCGTCTTGACTGGAACATCAATGATGCACACCGTTTAAGCTATACCTACAACTATAACGACGGTAACTTCTTTGCTGAGTCCGATGGTGATCTGGATGAATTTGAACTGCAAAACCACCTGTACGAAGTAGGGACTGAATTACAATCTCACGTACTGTCACTGTATTCTGACTGGAACGACAAATTCTCTACCGAAATCCGTTACTCTTACCTTGATGTTGATAACCGTCAGAACTCTCTGGAAAACCAGACCGGTGCTGTTGGTGGTATGAACTTCGGTGAAATGCAGATTTACGTTGAGAACCCGGATACCGGTGAAGACGTTGTTGTGTATATCGGTGGTGACGACAGCCGTCAGGCTAACGATTTGAACTACGATGTGACGGGTCTTATTCTTCGTGGTTATTACGCTCTGGATAATGGTCATGACCTGACATTCGGTTACGAGCGCGAAGCCCTCGATGTATTTAACGTGTTCGTTCAGCACACTGAAACAGAAATGCGTTTCTACGGCGGTATTGAAGCATTTGAAGCGGGTTTACCGGGTGCGATTTACTACAACAACGCTCCATCCGGCGATCCGAACGATGCAGCTGCAGTGTGGAGCTATGAAATTAACGCACTGTATCTGGAAGACGAGTTTGCCTTTAACGACGACCTTACTCTGACACTCGGTTTACGCTACGACTGGTACACCACAGATTCAGCGCCGGAAGAAAATGCAGAATTCGTAGAAAGCTACGGTTTCTCTAACAGCGAAACGCTGGATGGCGAAGGTCTGCTGCAGCCACGTATCGGCTTTAACTATTACCTGAACGACAGCACTGAACTGCGTGGTGGCTTGGGTCTGTTCTCTGGAGGTAACCCTAACGTTTGGTTATCTAACAACTTCTCAAACAACAACGTATTGCAGTTTGGTGCCCGTGGCCGGGACTACGGTTACACAGACGGCTCACGCTCACTGTTTGACGCAGACGTGGTGTATCTTGGCGTAGAAGACGGTGTACCAGCCGGTCCCGGTTACGGTATCCCATCTGAAATGTACAATGCCGTTGCTGCAGGCTCCGGTGCGAATAACGAGATCAACTATCTTGACCCTGATTTCGAAATCCCGTCAGAGCTTAAAATGGCACTGGGCGTGACTCACCAGACTGAAGACAACTATATCCTTCAGGCCGACCTGTTAGTGTCCCGCACACAAAACCAGGCAATTGTTTTGCGTGGCGACCTGGACCAGGTGGGTACTACAGATGATGGTTATGCCATCTATGAAAGCAACCGTGTTGGTTCTTTTGTACTGACGAACTCTGATGTTGAGTCTACCTCTTACACGGTATCTTTCGGTGTAATGAAGCAGTACGAAAACGGCATTAATCTGGCCGGTGGTTATGCGTATAACCATGCTGAAGACGTTCAGCCTATGACAAGCTCTGTGGCGTTCTCTAACTATCAGTACCGTGCATTTACCTCGCCGAATGAGCAGGTTTCTTCGCTGTCTGACTACAACATTGAACACCGTTTCACGCTGAATGTGAGCTATGACATCGAACTGATCGACGGTTACCCAACAACCCTGGGCGCCTTCGGTCTTATTCAGTCTGGTAAGCCGTACAGCTACACGCTGTCTCAGGACGACTCCAATGGCGTGTTCGGTTTTACACCATACCTGGACAGCAACAACGTACTGCCAGTTGGCGGAGAGCGTAACGGCGAAGACGGTTCATGGTGGAACAAGATTGACCTGCGTTTAACTCAGCAACTGCCTGGTTTCACAGATGGTCATAGTGCGAGTGCATTTATCGTATTTGATAACTTCACTAACTTCCTGAACGACGACTGGGGTATTGCTGAGCGTGTGCTTTTCAACACTGTTGAAGTCGGCGACACAACGCCTGAAGCCCGTATGGGTGATGCGTCTCTGTGGGAAGTACGTGTAGGTGTTAACTACAACTTCTAATCTGACGACAGGAAGCAGATCTTCTTAACTCAGAAACAAAGCATATAAACCGCCGTTTTCTACGGCGGTTTTTTTATGCTTGTAGAAAAACTACCTCAGCATTTACTCACCGGCAGTTTCTGCATCGCCATCATCAACGCCACCCAGACCTCCACCCATCACCCGGTAAAGGGTTATGCGGTTGCTCAAGTCAATTAACTGTGTAGAAATCAGCGACTGCTGCGCACTGTACAGGGTTCGTTGTGAGGTGAGGGCATCCTGAAAACTGTTCACACCATTTTCATAGCGGGCCAGTGACAGGCGGTAACTGTCTGAAGCTACATCGACTAAATCCTGCTGCGCCCCAAGCTGACGGGCAATGGTGCCCCGTCTTGCCAGCGCATCTGCCACGTCAGAAAATGCGGTTTGGATGCTGTACTCATAAGCGGCAACCATTTTATCCCGATTTGCTTTCGCATAATCAAGCTGCGCATCGTTGGCGCCACCGGTGAAAATAGGCACCGACACTGAAGGGATAAGGCTCCAGATAGTGGACGCGCCACCGGTAAAAATGTCGGCCAGTACATTACTGGCCAGCCCGCCGGTAGCAGTTAGCGTCACAGACGGGAAGTAGTTTGCTCTGGCGGCACCAATATCTGCATTGGCTGATTTAAGGTTATGCTCCGCGGCAAGTATATCCGGTCTGTTAAGTAAAATGTCGGACGTCAGCCCTGCCGGGATCACACTGATGAAATCATCGTTTTCCGGCAGACCATCAGGTAACCATTGCTTGTCTACGCCACTGCCTGCGAGCAACATGAGCGCATTGATGTCCTGCGCCACCTGCGTAGTGTAGCTGGCAATATCTGCCATTGCGGTGTGATAGGTGGTTTGCGCATCCAGCACATCCACTTTTGAGTCGACGCCAAGCTCATTGCGGCGGCGGGTGATCTCCATGGCTTTCTGCGCGTTTTCTGCGGTTTCTTCTGCCAGTTTCAGCAAGCTCTGATCCGACGCCAGCGTCAGCCAGGCATTGGCGGTTTCGGCAATCAGCGTGATCTTTGCCGCTCTGGCTGTCTCCACAGAATAAAGCCAGCTTTGCTTATCAGCTTCGGTTGCGCTCTGATTCTTGCCGAACAAATCAATTTCGTATCCGCTTAGGCCGGCATCAGCTTCATAACTGGTGCTTACGGAGCCGTCTGACGATTTCGCCCGCGTACCGGTTACACCCGCATTCACTGTAGGAAACAATTCAGCCCGCTGAATGCGGTAGGTGGCTCTTGCTGCCTCTACATCTGCAAGGGTTTGTCGTAAATCCCGGTTGTTATCCAGTGCGGTCTGAATCACTTTCTGCATTCTGTCGTCGGTAATGAACGACTGCCAGGGAAGCTGCAAAATGGCGTTGTCTTCTTTGGTGTTAGCGTCCTGCATCGAAGTTTGATCAACCTTCGTTGTATCTGTGTAAGCCTCGCCTGCCGGCCATTCAGAGGGTACCGGTGAGGCAGGGCGCTCATAGTCCGGCGTCAGGGTTGCACAGCCGCTCAGCGACAGTGCGACAACTAAAGCGCACAGAGTTAACTTGCTGGAATGACGTGTAGATTGCATTGATTACTCCTTATCCGCAGCATTGTCATAAACGGGCTTTCTGGCCGGAAACGCGGTTCTTACCAGTACGAAAAACATGGGAATGAAGAATATGGCCAGCAAGGTTGCGGTAAGCGTGCCGCCCAGAATGCCTGTCCCGATGGAAATCCGGCTGTTTGCTCCTGCACCCGATGCGATAACCAGCGGGAAAATACCAAAGACAAAGGTAAGCGAGGTCATGATGATCGGGCGCAGACGTTGTGCTGCTGCGTGAATGGCAGCATCGACGGCGCTTTGCCCTTTTTCATACGCTGCTTCGGCAAACTCGACAATCAGGATGGCGTTTTTAGCCGATAACCCGATGGTGGTTAGCAGCGCTACCTGAAAGTAAACATCGTTTTCCAGGCCACGGAAAGTGGCCGCCAGCGCAGCACCAATTAATCCCAGCGGAATAACCAGCATCACCGAGAATGGAATAGACCAGCTCTCGTAAAGTGCGGCCAATGCCAGAAACACCACCAGAATAGAAATGGCATACAAGTAAACCGATTGTCCGCCGGACAGATTTTCCTGATAGGACAATCCGGACCACGCATAGGTCACCTTGCCGTTACCCACTTCATCGGCAAGGCGTTCCATTTCCGCCATCGCCTCGCCTGAACTGACGCCCGATGCTGCGCTGCCCTGAATTTCGTAGGAAGCCAAACCGTTAAAGCGGCTCAATGTTTGTGGCATCTGCGACCAGGAGACACTGGAAAAGGCACTGAATGGTGTCATGGTGGTGTTGCCGTCACTGTCAGTACCGCGTACGTGCCACTGGCGTAGATCTTCCGGTTTGGCGCTGTAGTTACTGTCGCCCTCAATGTAGACTTTTTTCACCCGGCCACGGTCCAGGAAATCGTTCACATAAGAACCGGCCCAGGCCGTAGATAGGGTGTCGGCCACATCTGACAAACTTAACCCCATGGCAACGGCTTTTTCGTTATCAATATCGATATCCAGTTGCGGGGTTTCACTAAGCGTGCCTTCACGCACACCGCTCAGCAGCGGATTAGTGCGGGCTTGTTGTAAGATGGCATTCTTAATTTCTGTCAGTTCGTCACGGGTCGTGCCCGCCGCTGCCTGTAACTCGAAGGTAAAGCCGTTACTTTGACCGAGACCCTGAATCACCGGCGGCAGCATAGCTATCACACTGCCGTCGCGGAGTTCGCTCATCTTCATCATCAGGCGACCAGCAATGTCTGATGCCGATTCACCGTCGCCGGTTCTTTCGTCCCAGTCTTTTAGTGACAGGAAGCCCATACCTGCGTTCTGGCCGCTGCCGGAAAAGCTAAAACCGGAAACTGTGAAGAAGTGATCAACCAGATCCGATTCCTCTTCCTGAATATAAGTCTGAATTTCATCAGCAATGGCGGTGGTACGGGTAATCGATGCACCGGCAGGCAAGTTAAACATCACCATCACATCACCCTGATCTTCCTCTGGCAAAAAGCTGGAGGGGAGTTTCACCATCAGCAGGCCCATTACGGCAATAATTACCACATAACCAGCCAGCCAGAATTTAGGGCGCTTAATCGCTGATACCGCACGCAGGTTATATTTGTCGGCAAACTTGTCGAACATGCGGTTAAACCAGCCGAAAAAGCCACCGGTCTGACGGCTTGCACCGGTATCTTTCAGAAGTGATGCACACAGCATGGGGGTCAGCGTTAGCGCCACAAACACCGATAGCAGCATGGACGAAATTACGGTTACCGAAAACTGGCGGTAGATAACGCCAGTTGAACCACTGAAAAAAGCCATAGGCAGGAACACGGCGCAGATCACAATGGATGTACCGATGAGGGCAGAGGTGATCTCTTTCATAGACAGGATCGTGGCATCCCGGGGCGACATCTTTTCCTCTGACATCAGCCGTTCCACGTTTTCAATTACTACGATGGAGTCATCTACCAGTAAGCCGATGGACAGCACCAGACCAAACATGGTCAGGGTGTTGATGGAGTAGCCCATCGCGGCCATGATGCCGAATGTACCCAACAGCACCACGGGCACGGAAATGGTAGGGATAATCGTAGCCCGCCAGTTTTGCAGGAACAACCACATGATCAGTACCACCAGAACGATGGCAATGATCAGGGTTTCCACGACTTCCAGAATCGATAACTTGATAAACGGGGTTGCGTCTTTCGGAAACGCCATTTTGTAGTTGTCCGGGAAATTCTTTTCCAGATCACTCAATACCGCTTTAACCCGTTCTGATGTATCCAGGGCATTGGCACCGGGAGCCAGCATAATGGCAATACCGGATGCAGGATGACCGTCGAGACGGGGAACCGCAGAATATGATTCACTACCCATTTCAACACGGGCAACCTGAGATAACCGTACATCGGTGCCCTGACGGTCAGACTTCACAATGATGTTTTTAAAATCGGAAACACTCTGCAGCATGGACTGAGCCGTTACGGTAGCATTCAGCTCTTGCGTATCCGGCGAAGGCATGTCACCGATTTTACCGGCGGGCACCTGCACGTTCTGGGCGCTCAGGGCGGAGGTAATATCTGAGGGCATCAGTTCGTATGCCGCCAGCTTTGCCGGGTCGAGCCATATGCGCATGGCATACTGGGAACCGAACACGTTGATGTCACCCACACCTTCAGTTCGGGCAATGGTGTCCTGCATATTTGAGGCGATATAATCCGAGATATCGAACTCAGAGTCCTCGTCGGTTTCGTCGTAAACAGCAGCGATAAGCAGCATATCGCTTTGCGATTTGGTTACTGTCACCCCTTCAGACTGCACGGCAGAGGGCAAGCGGGAGTTCACCTGTTGCACTTTATTCTGAACCTGTACCTGGGCGTAATCGGCATCAGTTCCCTGCTCAAATGTCAGCGAGATACTGGCGCTTCCCGCAGATGAGCTGGAGGAAGAAAAATACAGTAGACCATCCAGACCCGTGAGCTGTTGTTCCAGTACCTGTGTGACGCTGTTCTCTACGGTCTGGGCGTCTGCACCGGAATAGTTGGCACTGATGCTTACTGTAGGCGGCGCAATATCAGGATATTGGGCAATGGGTAAAGAGAGTATGGAAGCGGTTCCCGCCAGCATAATAATAATGGCGACAACCCATGAAAATACGGGCTTATCTATGAAGAATCGGGCGAACATTACTCATTTCCTCCCTGATTTTTCGCTTTAGGTGCTGCCACTCTGCCATCTTCGTTCAGCGTCACGTCGGTAACGGTGATGTCTGCGCCGTCCTGTAAACCGTCGATACCCTCCACAATCACTTTTTCACCGGCCTTAATGCCGTATTCAGTCAGCCATTTATTACCGGTGGCTTCCTGTAAGGTCAGCGATCTTTTCACCGCTTTACTCCCTGAAGCGACCCAGGCGAAAGCATTACCTTTATTGTCAAACTGCACGGCTTGCTGGGGTACAAGAATCGCGTTTTCGTCTACCGCTATGGTGACTTTGGTGCGGATAAACATGCCGGGCATGAGAATGCCGTCCGGATTGGGAAAAGTCGCCCGTAAGGTGATAGAGCCGGTGGCTTCATCAACAGCCACTTCATGCATAGTGAATGAGCCGGTTTCATCATATTCAGTATTATTTTCCAGCATGGCGATAACATCACTGGAGCCGGATGTTACGCCCTCGCGCTGCATCATTGCACGGCGCTCAAGCACACCTTCGCTGGTTTCTGTCATATCTATATAAATCGGGTCGAGCTTGCGGATGGTGGTTAACGCCGTGTCCTGCCCCTGAGTGAGCAATGCGCCTTCGGTCACATTAGAAATGCCAGTACGGCCACTGATGGGGGCAGTAATGCGGGTGAAAGCAAGATTAACGTTGGCAGAGTCCAGTGCTGCCTGCGCTTTGGCTAAAGTGGCCTGAGCAACCAGATAGTCGGCATGTGCGTTGTCGGCATCCTGTTGGGAAATACCTTCTATCTTTAACAGGTTCTGGTAGCGCTCATCAATCAGCCGGGTTGACTCCACAGACGCTTTCGCGCTCAACAGATCGGCTTTTGCTTCGTTCACGCTGGCGCGATAGGTTGAATCTTCAATCTGGTAAAGCAGCTGTCCTTTTTCTACAAAACTGCCTTCTTCGAACAAACGCTGTTCAAGTACACCGCCCACTTGCGGCCTGACCTGTGCAGTTTGTTGCGCCACAACACGGCCTTGCAGCGTGCGGGTAATCGGGAATGTTTGTGCGGCTATGGTAATTGCGCTAACGGCGGTGGCGCGGGGCGCAGAACGTTGACTTTGTGTTGTGTCACTACAAGCTGAAAGGGTAAGCAGGCTGGTAATAACACAGAGAGTGGTGGCGATCTTCATGGCGGGTTCCTTGTTTAATCCGGAGCTGACGGCGCTAAGCGCTTTCCCGTCAGTTTGCTGAAGCAGAGTGTATCGACAAGGAGGGTTAAGGCAGGGTTAACGCGGTTTTATGAGAAGGCAGATTAGCGAAAAAGCGGGACGAATTTACTCATTCACCGGCGTTTTTTGCCGTGAATGAACGCGCCATTTACAAAGGGGGTACAATGCTGAAGGAATAAAAAAAGCACCTGAAAAGGTGCTTTGTGCAATAGCAACTGTGTCAGACGTTTTCGAACAGGTTCTCTACGCGCTGACGAATTTCTTCAATTCGGGTGACGTCAGCCGGAGCGATAAAAATCGTATCATCACCGGCAATGGTACCCAGCACGCCGTCTTTCTGACTCAGAGAGTCAAGCAATCTTGCGATAAGCTGTGCGGCACCGGGGCTGGTTCTTATGATTACCATCACATTATTGTGTACAATGTCGAGCACGAGCTGTTTAAGCGGACTCTTCGCCGTAGGCATGCCAAGTTCAGGTGGTAAACAGTAAACCATATCACCGCGGGCATTTCGCGTTCTTACCGCGCCGAATTTACTCAGCATACGGGACACTTTTGATTGGCTGATGTTATCAAAACCCTGTGATTTCAGTGCTTCAACGATTTCACCCTGAGACCCGAAGCTTTCTGCTTTCAGGATCTCTTTGAAGGCTTTGATCATCTTTTCTTGTTTTACGTTAGCCATATTTTCCTGTCGTATTTGGTGTTTAAGGGTACAAACCGCTATTATTGTGCCGTAGTCATCACATTTAAGCAATATTTATGCATATCCATTCAAATTATTGCATAATCTTGCGGCTTATACCCATTATGCATGCATAAGACCATTGGGTGATTGAGTTTTTTTACGCGTTGATTTACTGTGACGCTCCGTTTTTTTGACGAGTAACTATTCCATAGGAGAAATGGTATGAAAGTAGCCGTGTTAGGTGCTGCCGGTGGTATTGGTCAAGCGCTGTCATTGTTGTTGAAAACACAATTGCCAGCAGGTTCTGAATTAGCGTTATATGACGTTGCGCCAGTTGTTCCTGGTGTTGCTGTTGACCTGAGCCACATCCCCACCGCGGTGAAAGTTACCGGTCATGGTAAAGATGATCTGGCTGATGCGCTTACCGGTTGTGACGTTGTTCTTATTCCGGCCGGCGTTCCGCGTAAGCCTGGTATGGACCGTTCTGACCTGTTCAACATCAATGCCGGTATCGTTAAGAACCTGATTGAAGGTGTTGCTGATAACTGTCCTTCTGCTTGTGTTGGTATTATCACTAACCCTGTAAACACTACTGTTGCTATCGCTGCTGAAACGCTGAAAGCAAAAGGCGTTTACGACAAGAACAAGCTGTTCGGTGTTACTACTCTGGATGTGATCCGTGCTGAGACTTTCGTGTCTGAACTGAAAGGTCTGGACGTATCAAGCGTACATGTTCCTGTAATCGGTGGTCACTCCGGTACGACAATCCTGCCTCTGCTGAGCCAGGTTGAAGGTGTTTCTTTCACTGACGAAGAAGTAGCAAGCCTGACTACACGCATCCAGAATGCAGGTACTGAGGTTGTTGAAGCGAAAGCTGGCGGCGGTTCTGCGACGCTTTCTATGGGTCAGGCTGCAGCACGTTTCTGTCTGTCTCTGGTTGCTGCAATGCAAGGTGAAAACGTTGTTGAGTACACTTATGTACAAACTGACGACAGCGATGACGCGGCATTCTTCGCACACCCTGTACGTTTAGGTCCTAACGGCGTTGAAGAAATTCTGCCATACGGCGAGCTGAGCGCTTTCGAACAAAAAGCGAAAGACGACATGCTGGAAGGCCTGCGTGGCGACATCAAAATTGGTGTTGAATTCGTAAACGGCTAATTCCGTTTCGGTGATGCATTGAAAAAACCGGCTTTTGAAAGCCGGTTTTTTTATACCCTGATTTCAGGTACACAAGGTATTACTTTTATAAGTACAGCGAAGGGACGACAGCGTTTGTGCATGATTACAGAGCGACTTAATACACATCCCTGTGATAACGGTGGCTGTCGGTTAACTGTTGCACCTGTTCCTCTCCGAGCATCCTGATTAATGTGTGGTGCACACCTTCACCCATACCATCGTAGCTGCCGCAGACGTATATCTGGCCGTCATTGTTTACCACATCACGAAGCGCGTCTTCGCTTTGCTGCAGCGCTTGTTGTACATACATGGGGTGGTCCGGACAACGCGAGAATACCCGCTTCACAGTGACATTGGCTGCGTTCAGCGCCTGTGCAGGAATAACTTCTGACAGAATGTCATCAAGTTCCCGTGTGCGTTCACCAAATAACACGTAGACCGGTGCTGTATGTTGCTGCTCTGCTGCCTGCATCCACTGAGCTCGGATACCTGCCAGTCCACTGCCGGCAGCTATCAGAAGTAGTGGTTTGTTGTTAAGTGTAAGGTGGCAGGCGGGGTTTACATGCAACCTGGCTTTAACTGTGTCGTTTATTTTTAACTGCTGTGTCAGCCACCCTGAGGCCAGGCCCTGACTGCCGTCCTCTTTAATCGCCAGCCTTACAATCAGTTTAATAATATGACTTTCGCTGCTTACAGAGGCGATGGTATAGCTGCGGGCGATTTCCTCTGATGTATTCAAAGGCAGTACATCAAGAATATCACCGGCTTGCCATTGCTGAGCATTGTGTCCGGCGTAAAGATCGATTTCAAAAAGCGGGTGACGGGGACCACTGTTGAGTTGTCGCCTGCGGATAAGCGTGAAATCCTCATACGCGGGTACAGCCACACTTGCAGATGAGTATTGTGCCAGTGCGGCAGTCTCTTCACCTTTACTGTGATCAAGCTTAACCAGTGGTGCAACGGGGCTGGCACCCAATGCATTCAACCGCTTATCAATATGTTCGCCGAAAGCACAAAAATGCGGATATTTACTGTCTCCCAGCGCGACGACTTCATACTCGAGATGAGATAAATCAGTTTCGTTCCTGCGGGTGCGGTTCAGGGCTTTGAAAAATGAACGTCCGTTATCGGGCGGCTCACCATGACCGTAAGTACTTACTACAAATAAAGCCCTTTCGAATTCTTTCAGACGCTCCGGTGAGAGGGCTGATAATGGCATCAGCACCCCGTGTTTAAATTCACTGTGGTTTGCGGCATATGCTTTTGCCAGTGCCTGTGCGGTACCTGTCTGGCTTGCCCAGGCAATCAGAATTTTGCTTTCCTGAGTATGCTGCCTCAGCAAATGCTTCCCTTTGTGTTTCCAGAACAGATAGCCAACCCAGAGGGAATAGGCCGCTACCATGCAAAGCCCCGTCAGTAATCGTTCAAACTCGGTCACAACCAGAATACCTTAATGAATAAACACCAGCATAATGAAAACAGGGATGAGGAAACCCAGTGCCGTTACCGGCCAGGTTGACGCTTTGTGAGGTGCCTGTTTTATCAGTAATTGCAGTCCGGTGACGGTGAAAATAATCACTACCACAGAAAAAATATCAATAAACCATTGCCACACTGTGCCGGTATTCCGGCCTTTATGTAAGTCGTTAAAATAAGCTATCCAGCCGCGATCTGAGCCTTCGTAAACTAATTCACCCATTTCGGTATCCACCGACAACCAGTGATCCTGACCGGGACCTGGCCAGGAAACATACAGCTCAACACCATCCCATTCTCCTTCCTTATCAGACGGCGGCGTGATGCGCTGAGCGTCAGCCAGCCAATTTCTCAATGAAGCGGGCAGGACGACAGAGCCTTCAGGCAACTCACTGATATCAGACAGCACATTATCCGGTAATTCCGCCTCAACATTTCTTACCTGCGGCGCAACTTCAATATCCGCCGCGTGATTAAGCGTGATACCGGTTATGGCGAACATGAACATGCCAATCATACAGATGGCGGCTGAAATCCAGTGCCATTGCCTAGCACTGCCAAGGGAAAATCGCATAGTGTTACTCAAATTCGGGAATACAGGCTTTGTAACATAATTCAAAGCAGGATAGGGATATGATAATGGGAATTATTATTTTTTGAAGTGAAGCCGGCCCGCATAGCAGGCCGGTTATCGTCATATCAGAGTAATTTGGTTATCAGAAAGTGTAAGTGATATAGGCACTTGCGCTGCGTCCCGGTTCAGAGAACCGCTGGTAACCGGTACCGCTGACACCTGAGAAGAAACCACCATTACCTGAGCGAAGATTGTCTACAACACCCCAGTTGTAGTATTCCTTATCTGTCAGGTTGTAGATAGCTGCTGTGAGTGTCAGGTTTTCTGTGATCGCATAGAAACCGGTGAGGTCAAACACGGTATAACTTTGCGGGTAGAAGAAAGGGCCACTGCCATTGTTCAGCGAGGTGAAACTCTTCTGAGCAGACTCATCCATTCCGGCTGAATAAACAATGTGGGCTTTAATACCCCAGTTGCGCTCGTCTGAAAGGTAACCAAGGCTCACCGTCGCAGAGTCAGGTGCCAGAGTCTCAAGATCATCTCCTTTATCGTAGAAGTCGAAATCACCTTCGCTGGCCGGCGTGTATTCAGACAGGTATTCACCGTCCAGGGCTGAGTACGTCAGGCGACCGGTAATATTGTCTGTGAATAAATAAAAGGCACTGAATTCAATCCCTTCTACTTTTATTTCACCGGAGTTCTGTGCTTGGGTATAGACGTCTTCTGTCAGTACTTCACTTGTACAGGTACCGGTGTAGTAACTGCAGGTCTCAATATTTACTTCAGCATCGTAAGGGGTAGAAAAGGTTTCGCTTTGGATGCGGTTTGTATAGTTTGTTCTGAACGCGCTCAGGCTGATAAAGCCTCGTTCGAACTGAGCCAGGTAGCTGATTTCATAGTTAACAGACTTTTCCGCATCCAGGTCCGGATTCGATATTTCGTCAATGTCCTGATACACCGTGCCGGTAACTGTATCCGTAATTTCTTCGCCGGAGTTAGTACCAAAATAGAGTTCCTGCAGCGTCGGTGCTTTATAGCCCTGACTGATTTTTGCCTGAATTTCCTGACCGGGAACGAATTCATAGCTTAATCCTACTTCACCGATTAGAGCGTTAAACTGCGCATCGGAAACGCTCTGGCCCAGCGGATCGGAAAAACTGTCATTTAATTCCGGCTCATAGTCTGTTTTGTCGTAGCGTGCACCTACATACAGTTTTACTACTTCGTTCAGTGCCATGGTGTCGGCAGCGTACACAGACAGTACATGTTTATCTGATGCAGGAACAAAGCCCTGATCCAGAATAGGGTAACCATCGAGTACCGGGTCGCTGGTGGTCTCACCATCGTAGCGGCGGTCATACATGATGTTTTCTACGGATACAGACTGATAATTCACACCGTAAGCAAAGTCATGGTTGATATCCCCTTCAACCGACTTTTTAAGGTCGATATTCAGACTGGTGGAATCCTGTTCAAAGCTGCGATCTTCCTGACGAAGGATCACGGCACCCTGGCTTGAGTAAAGAAAAGAGGTCAGGCCGGATGTGTACAGTTGCTGATAATCTGCTTTCACTTCAATGCTGTCGAAGAAAAGGTTACCGGCATTATCCTGTTTGTAGAAAATTCCTGCGCGCTCACGGTTATTTTCGTCATTACTGCTGAAATTATAATAGCTGGCAGTTTCACCTTCGGCCGGTTCACGGGATAACGGCGTGCCATCTGAAGAGCGGTCAGTTTTTTCGTAAACCACACCAATTTGCGCATCTTCAGATAAGTTATAGGCCAGCTTCAGCAGCACGGCATCTGAAGTGTTATCCATCGGATCGGCCTGTCCACGTGCGGGTCCGGCAATACCTGCACCGTTACTGTGGGCTTCCGTTTCATTGCCGTCACGACGGGTGTATTGCAACAGGCTTTCAAAATTGCCGGTACGGTTTGCAACAGAGCCGTTGATCAACCATTCGTTTGAACGTGAATCGAAACCGGTTTTGACTCTGCCGCCGGTTGCATCGCCGGACACAGGCAGAAAATCTGAGGCATCATTAGTGACATAGGTTACTGCCCCGGCCAGTGCGCCTGAGCCGTTTGCGACAGCACTTGGACCTTTCGAAATTGTTACGGTTTTAACGTGTTCAAGTTCTACCTGACCACGGCTCGAACCGAACATGCCGTAAGCCGCAAAGCTTGACGGGTTAAGTGTTTCGCCCTGAGAGATACCGTCTACGGTTACGGCAACAGCATCACCTTCCAGACCGCGGATATTGAATCCGTCATCACCGAAGCGGTTTCCTGAATCATTAATTTGAACGCCGGCTTCATAGCGGGCGGTATCTTCGATATTGGTGATAGATTGTTCTGCCAGCGTTTTAGCATCCAGAGTAACCGCAGTGGATGTCATTTCTTTACTGTCTTCGCTCTGTACTTTGGTTGTGGCGAGTTGTTCTTTTTCTTGTGCGAAAACATTACCAGACAAGATCGCCGTGACTGCAAAAAACAGGGCTGACCGTTTGAAGTTCATGAGTGGCTCCGTGCAATATTAATAAAAGTGCAAATAATTAGTATTTAGATCTAAGTGGCGAAAAGGGGAGAGTTATGCGATGCGCAGAAAAGGTGTTTAACACTATCGCCGCTCAGATTTGATTGAGGATGATATTGATAACAATTCCTATTTGCAATAAGATCGGGAAACTTTTTACAACCTAAGTACTAAAAAATGAAAATAAAATCCTTAGCACTGGCAAGTACAATGATGATGCTTGCACCCATAGCGAACGCCCACACTCCTTACCTGAAACCGCTTAGTTTTGAGCCGGTTAGCCGTGACTCGATGACGCTGGATGCGTCATTCGCAGAGCAGTTTTTTGTGCCCGAAGTGGCCATCAGTAATGCGCCTTTCGAGGTTGAGCAACCGGATGGCAGTATCGTACCGGTAGAGACGGTGGTGAATTTGAAAACCCGTAATGTCCTTGAACAGACACTGGAACAGGAAGGGACCTATAAGTTTTCCACCGGTAAGCGGTTGGGGGCGATTTTTCGCGTTTACGATTTGAATGGTGAGCGCGGTTCGGTGAGAGGAAATGAAGAACCTTTACCGGAAGGGGCTGTGTTGACAGAGCACTTCCAGTCGGTGACCAGCGCGGTTGCTTACGTGACGAAGAAATGTCCTACTAAAAAAGTACTAGCCGGTACGGGTAAAGGACTGGAGATTGTGCCGGCGACTCATCCTAATGGTTTGTTTGCGGGAGACCATTTTGAATTCACCCTGCAGTACGAAGGTAAACCGCTGGCTGAGCAGACGGTAACGGTGTATTTCGCCAATGATCAGTTCAGTGAAGAAGCAGATTTTCAAAAGTTAACGACCAACTCAAAAGGTGTTGCATCGGCCACCCTGGATAAACAGGGATTGTACTTGCTGCAGGTCCGCGTGAAAGAAGCTGCTCCGGAAGGCGAAGCGGTACCTCTTTACAGCTACACAACCACGTTGACGTTAGAAGCTTTTTAAGGAGCCCATCATGAAAACCCGTATTTCTATTATTGCTACAGCTTTGGGCCTGCTTACCAGTACCTGCTCACTGGCTGCCCCTCACAGTGCCAGCGGTATTATTTTAACCTACGACCTGGATGGTAACGAAAAGCTGTCTCTGGAAGAATTTGTTGATGCCCGCAGACAGCGTTTTGCCGCAACGGATACCAACCACAACGGTACCATCGAAGAAGATGAGTATGTTTACGAGTGGGAAGGTCATATGAAAACACGCATGGCGGCTGACAGAAAAGCGTCGGTGAAACAGACACATATTCGCTTCAACGCTATAGACAAAGATGACGATAAGCAAATCACCAAAGCTGAAATGGATGCAGTGGGCGGACGGGGCTTTGACTTCATGGATCAGAATAAAGACGGACTGATCCTGGCCTCTGATCCTGACCCGGTACGCGAAGGCCGCAGTGCAGACAGTGATGACAAGCCAAAGCTGGAGCAGCGCCCCATGTTGCGCATGCCGACCACACATAATATCAAAGGCTTCATGGATTTATATGACACCAACGGTGACGGCAAAGTCGATAAGGCTGAATTTCAGGCTGTCAGAGATGAGCAATTTGCCCGCACTGACGAGAATGGCGATAAGGTACTGACTGAGCAGGAATATGTGCTGGAGTTTGAAGACCGTCTGGACGCGCAGTATGAAAAAACCTATGAGGGACAGGTAAAACAAACTTACGTGCGTTTTGGTGTACTGGACAAAGACGAAAGCGGGCATATGACATTTAACGAATACATGCAGTCCGGCTTCCGTTCTTTCAGCCGCTACGATACTAGCGGCGATGGTTTCATCACCATCGACGATCCGGCCCCGGTATTTGAACGAGAAAGCAACGATAATGACGACAAGGCAACACAAACTGCGAGAGTCAGTAATCCATGAAACGTCGCTTCATTATCTGCCTTCTGAGTACCTGGACAGCTGTTGCTGTTCAGGCCGCCGGTTCAGCTCAACCTGAGCCGGCAAAGCAATCTTTTCACATTCAGCAACCCGGCTACGATGTCACGGTTATCATGGAAAGTGGCGATGCAAAGGTTGAGCAGGAAGCGCTGAAAGCACTGGTGCACGACACGGCAGAGGCTACAAACCCGCAAGGCAGCTTACTGACGGAACTCTCCCGCGGGGGAACGCATGAATTGCCATCCTGGTTGTATGAGGGCATCGCGAAATGTGAAGCCTGGTTTCAACTGACAGAAGGGAAAGTCAGTTGCCGTAATGGTGCGCTGTACCGTTACTGGGAGCAGTATGTTGCCGGGAACGTGTCTATGGAACGGCGGGATGCACGGAAACTGGCGAGAGCATCCAGAGTTACGGCAGTGTCATTAACTGCGCCGGCACAACTTACCATGCCGCAGGCTATGCCTGACGGACCATTCTGGAACGTTGGCATTATCGGTGACGCACTGATGGTTAACCGGATTTCCGGTTACCTCGCTGAGAGAGCCGGTGCCGGCGCTGCCTTTTCCGTTCAGGTGAACGACACAGTGTCCTTTTACGGGACGTCGCCGGAGGAGCGTATGCTATTTGGTGAACCTGTGGCTGATCATAACGAACCCTTTTCCGGCACGGTCATAAATACTGTCACGAGAAAGGTTGTTGCCGGTGCAAAGGAAGCCGGCGTGCTGGACAGCAGTGATGGCTGGCCTTCCTCAGGCTTAACGTCACATGTGGTGGCGAAGAATGTGTTTGATGCAGCTCTGGCCGCTCAGCTTGCGGTGATCACCACGACAACACAGATGCAGGATTTACTCAGCGACAAACAGGATGTGCTGGTAAAAACCACTGATAAGAAAGGCAGGGTAAATACGTCAGACGGCTACTTTGCTTTCTGGCAAGGGAAGGAAGATGCCGGTGTGACTGCGCTGGATATCGATGTGACGCTGCCCCGTTTTAATGTCAGTAATTATCATGGCCCCTATGCATCGGTATGGCTTACCGGGGAAGATGCACAGCTGGTTAAAAGCTTATTAATTCGCGGAGACAGCCAGCGCTGGCTGACAGAATTAAGAGTGTGGTGGCGTAAAATCGGACGTACACATGAAGATTTCATTGACGGTTTTGCCGGTGCGACCCGCAAGAACAAGCCTCTGCACGTACACTGGGACGGATTTGACGAACAGGGAAGGCCGGTCACGGATAAGAAACTTGTGCTGAATGTAGAAGTTGCACGGGAAGATGGCGGCCGTAACTATCAGAAAATCCCGCTGGACCTGAATGCCCTGATTAAGCAGCCCCTCCATACAGCCGGTAAAGGGGAGATTGGTGACATAACCGTATCGTTATAAGTGTGTGTGGCGGACAAGCCGCAACAGAAGCAAAAAAGCCGTCTTAATGAAGTGACCCCCAATAGTTGGACATTCCAATTACTGGGGGTCTTTTTATGTCCAAACATCCTCGAGCCTTCAAGCTCAAAGTAGCTGAGTGTGCTTTATCTGAAAGTTCTTCGGCGATAGGTGGCAGATTTAATGTCACAGAAAGGCAGGTCCGATATTGGACTGCTGTTTATCGAATTCATGGCGCTGAAAGCTTCAGGTCTACTCACAGGCCATATTCTCAAGCATTTAAAACAGATGTGTTGAAAACAATGGCAGCTAACAACTGGTCACTTAGTTACACCAGCGCCTTCTTCGATTTATCGTCCCCTGGGATTCTTTTCCAATGGCAAAAGCTTTATGCTCACGATGGTATCTCCGGTCTAAAACCAAAGAAAAAAGGTAAACCTCGCGTGAAAAAAGAACCTTCTGCACCTAAACCATCAACTGAAATGACGGAGAAGGAACTCAGAGAAGAGTTGGACTATTTACGTGCGGAGAATGCTGTTCTAAAAAAGTTAGAAGCCTTGGCTCAAGCCAGAAAGAAAAAAGCAAAGACAAAACGATAGTTGTCGAAGAGCTCAAGGCTAGTTACAGCTTACAAAATCTATTAAAAATCACAGGACTCCCGAAAAGCGTTTATTACTATCATCGTAATACGCTAGAACGGTCGTGTCCCGATATTGGCTTAAGCGAAAAAATACGTACTATCTTTCATAAACATAGAGGGCGGTACGGCTATCGCAGAGTTACTTCTGCGCTGAGAACAGTAGGCTTGATAGTTAATCACAAGCGCGTACAACGCCTGATGAATGAGCTGGGGTTAAAATCCAAGGTAAGACCTAAACGTTACAAGTCCTATAAAGGTGAAGTCGGCAGAATCGCAGGCAATGAACTTAATCGAGAATTTACGGCAGTGAAGCCAAATCAAAAATGGGTGACCGATGTGACTGAGTTTAAAGTCAAAGACCAGAAAGTCTATCTGTCACCGATAATTGACCTGTTTAACCAAGAGGTTGTCAGCTATGAAGTACGCACATCGGTTGCACTGCCACTAGTCACAGACATGCTCAAAACCGCGACGAGTAAGCTACAGCGACATGAGAAGCCGCTTATTCACTCGGATCAGGGCTGGCAATACCAACATAAAGAGTACCAAAATCACATCAAAGCAAACGGGCTAGTTCAAAGCATGTCCAGGAAAGGAAATTGTTTAGACAATGCCGTCGCAGAGAACTTCTTCGGCATATTAAAAACGGAAATGTATCACAACGAGAAGTTCAACGATGCCGACGAACTGATTGAAAGCATCAAAGAATATATCGACTATTACAACAACGAGCGTATTAAGCTGAAACTAAAAGGCCTGAGTCCGATACAATATCGAAATCAGGCCTTGGCAGCCGCTTAGAAATGAGTCCAACTTTATGGGGTCACTTCATAATGACGGCTTTTGCATTTGGAAACGCTGACGGCGGATTAACCGGTGTTACGCATACCGATTGCGATACCGGCGATGGTTACCATCATTGCACGTTCCAGCACAGGGTTTTGCGCGTCGTCACCAGCGGCACGGATACGTTCCAGTAACTCAATTTGCAGATAGTGCAGAGGCTGTAAGTAACCGGCGCGGATGTTCATGGATTCTTTACCCATAGGATCTTTATCCATGATGCTTTCCTGGCCCGTGAGACTCAGCAGCGAGTCAATACTCTCCTGCAGCTCATCACGCAGTGCTTTACCGAAGTGTTTCAGTTCCGCAGGTACCAGACGCTCATCATAAGCTTCACTGATACGCGGATCGGCTTTGTTGAATACCATGTCCAGCATAGAAAGACGGGAACGGTAGAATGGCCATTCAGCGAACATTTCCTCAACCACTTTCGGGTCGCTCTCTGCTTTAACTGCATCAATGGCGCGCATTACGCCCAGCCATGACGGCAGAACCAGACGGGTTTGCGCCCAGGCGAAAATCCACGGGATCGCACGCAAACTTTCAATCCCGCCCTGTGGCTTACGCTTGGAAGGACGACTACCTAAAGGTAACTTACCCAGTTCCTGTTCAGGTGTGGCAACACGGAAATACGGCACAAAGTCTTTGTCCTGACGAACGGTACCGCGATAGTTATCGCGACCATTTGCTGCCATTTTGGTGATCAGCTCACGCCATTCAGGTTTTGGCTCCGGTGGCGGGAACAGCATCGCTTCAATAATGGCCGATGCGTAAATGCCCAGACTTTGCTTCGCCAGTTTAGGCATACCGAACTTATAACGGATGGTTTCACCCTGTTCAGTCACGCGGAAGCCACCGTCTAATGAGCCCGGAGGCTGTGAGTGAATAGCTGCGTGTGCAGGCAGACCACCACGACCAATTGTTCCGCCACGTCCGTGGAACAGGGTCAGTGTGGTTTCAAATTCGTCCGCCACTTTTACCAGCGCTTCCTGTGATTCATACTGTGCCCAGCCCGCTGCCAGTGCACCGGCATCTTTTGCTGAGTCAGAGTAGCCAATCATGACAAACTGTTTGCCTTTGATGTAGCCACGGTACCAGTCGATGGACAGCAGCTTGCGCATGACGGCAGGAGAATTGTTCAGATCGTCCAGCGTTTCGAACAGCGGCGCCACCGGCATTGGCCAGTCTACACCGGCTTCCTGAAGCAGCAACTGAACAGCCATAACGTCAGACGGTTCACTGGCCATGGAAATGATGTAAATGCCGAAGCCTTCTTTGCCGTGCTGGGAAATGACCTTACAGGTATCCAGCACTTCTTTCACGTCGGCAGAGGCATCCCACTCGGCAGGGAACAGCGGACGCTTCGAGCTCAGTTCACGTAACAGGAATGCCTGTTTGTCAGCTTCACTCCACTGCGCGTAGTCACCCAGACCCAGATAGCGGGTAATTTCACTGAATACATCAGCATGACGCTCAGAATCCTGGCGCACATCCAGTTGCAGCAGATGAATACCGAAACATTTCACCCGGCGGATGGTATCAAGCAGTAAACCGTTGGCGGTTACACTCATGCCACACTCAACCAGTGAGTCGTAACACAGTAACAGCGGCTTCAGCAGTTCATCGTTATGTTGTACCCAGTCAGACTGGTCGACTTTTTTGCCGGACAGATAGTCTGCAATACCGTCGCGGGTTGCACCACAGCGGCGAACCAGCGGACGCAACAGAGCGCGGTATGGTTCGTTAGCTTCTTCGCCCACTTCTTCACGAAGGGCTGCGCTGCAATCGAACATGGACAGTTCGACCTGTAAGCGGTCGAGGTCAGAGGCAAACAGTTTTGCTGCGCGTTTACGGGCCAGCAGCAAAACCTGCTCAGTCACTTTTGCGGTAACAAACGGGTTACCGTCACGGTCACCACCCATCCAGGAACTGAAGTGCACAGGTGCTGCATCCAGTGGCAGACTAACGTTGTAATCGGCTTTTAAGCGCTCATCCAGGTCACGGAGGAAATCCGGTACGGCTTCCCACAAAGAGTTTTCGATGACGGAGAAACCCCAGCGTGCTTCATCAACAGGCGTCGGACGAACTGAACGGATTTCTTCGGTATGCCATGCCTGACTAATCAAATCAGCGATACGGGTTTCAATACGCGTACGCTCGTGATCATCCAGAGATTCCTGGTGAATGCTTTGCAGGCATTGGGCGAGTTCTTTCTGCTTATGGATTAATGTACGGCGGGTCACTTCTGTAGGGTGAGCCGTGAGTACCAGGTCGATGTTCAGCTTCGACACGGCTTTTTGTACGTTTTCAACTGACAGATCAGCTTTATCAAGGTGTTTAAACAATGCATCCATAGATGCATCAACACTCATTGCACTGTTGTATTCCTGCTCGGCAATATTACCTAATGTCAGGAACTGTGCGAAAGCTCGTCCGACCGTCAAAAGATCAGAATCCGTCAGATTTTTGAAAATTTCTTTCAGATTTTCGCTACGGGTTGCATCGCCCTGAAATGAAGAACGACCATCTTTTCTGATGGTCTCAATGCGGTCTAACCATTCCTGACCTAATTCAGCTTTAATGGTTTCGCCAAGGACTTTTCCCAAGTACCGGACTGTGTCTTTCAGTTCGGCATCATAGTGTGATTGCATAGCATCCTCCTACTGTATATGCCCATAACCTTACTTCAAAATTGTCAAACTTGTCTAACCACTTTGAGTTATAAATTAAACCTTAATGAAAAGTTCATTTAACAAATCCCAAGCCCCAAGCATGTTGCAGCCCGATATGGTAAACTTGCCGGCAGGTTATTTCTTGGCCTTCAATGTAGTCATAATTAGCCCAAAAAATAAACAAATCTTGTAATTTAATTTCAGGAGTCAATGTGACCGATAAATATACCAGCGTAGAAACGCAAGCAAGTTACGGTGTTGGTTTCCAAATGGGAGAGCAACTTAAATCTAACCCATTCGAAGGCCTTGCGCTAGAAGCAGTTGTAGAAGGGTTAAGCGATGCGTTTAACGGCCAGGCAGCACAGGTTGACACCGATACCCTGCGTAATGCGTTCGGCGAAATCCATCAGCGTATGCAGGCTGCTAAAGCTGAGCAAAGCAAAGCGGTAATCGAAGAAGGTGAAGCATACCTGGCAAAGAACGCCGAGCGTGAAGAAGTCACTGTGACTGAAAGCGGCCTGCAGTATGAAATCATCGAAGCCGGTGAAGGCGACAAGCCTGCTGCTGACAGCAATGTGCGTGTTCACTACCACGGTACACTGATTGACGGTTCTGTCTTCGACAGCTCTTACAAGCGCGGTCAGCCTGCAGAATTCCCTGTTAACGGTGTTATCCGTGGCTGGACTGAAGCACTGCAACTGATGCCTGTTGGCTCTAAGTGGAAACTGTATATCCCTTATGAGCTGGCCTACGGCGAACAAGGTGCGGGTGGCGCAATTGCACCGTACTCTACATTAGTATTTGATGTAGAACTGCTGGATATTCTGGGTTAACTGCCTGCTGCGGCAGTCATCTGACTGCCGCTCTTTGCATCTTTGACGACTTTTCTCTTTAATAATTCAGAGCTGGATCTGCTCAGAGTTGTTATCCCGACAGACGCTATTACAATACGCGCACAATTAATAAAGGAAAAACTACTATGGTTATCAAGCCTAAAGTCAGAGGCTTCATCTGTACAAATGCGCACCCGGCAGGCTGTGCAGCTTCCGTAGCTGAGCAAATTGAATACGTTCGCCAGCAGGGCGTTCAGGGTGAAGGCCCGAAAAATGTTTTAGTGATCGGTTGTTCAACAGGGTACGGTCTGGCATCGCGGATCACTTCCGCCTTTGGCTATGGTGCTAAAACCTTAGGTGTTTGTTTCGAAAAAGAGCCGTCTGAACGTAAAACAGCTACTGCTGGCTGGTATAACACAGCTGCTTTTCATCAGCAGGCAGAGAGTAACGGACTGTACGCAAAAACCTTTAATGGCGATGCGTTCTCTGACGAGATGAAGGCGCAGGTGATTGAGCAAATTAAGGCAGACCTGGGTTCTGTGGATCTGGTCATTTACTCACTGGCATCTCCCCGCCGTACCGATCCTGTTTCAGGCGAAACCTACAAGTCTACGCTGAAGCCTGTTGGTCAGGCGTATACCACTAAAACCTACGACACAGATAAAGACAAAGTTCATGATGTGACGTTAGAGCCTGCCAACGATGAAGAAATTCACAACACCATCAAAGTGATGGGTGGCGAAGACTGGGAACGCTGGATGGATTTCCTGGGCGAAGCCGGTGTTCTGGCTGAAGGCTGTAAAACCACTGCCTATACTTATATCGGTAAAGAGCTTACCTGGCCTATTTATGGTCAGGCGACTATCGGTAAAGCCAAAGAAGACCTCGATCGCGCAGCCGCTGCGATTATTGGCAAGCACACAGAAAAACTGGTTGAAGCGAATGTTTCTTCATTGAAAGCGCTGGTCACCCAGGCCAGTTCAGCTATTCCTGTGATGCCTCTGTATATCTCTCTGATCTATAAAGTGATGAAAGAGGAAGGTACTCACGAAGGCTGTATCGAACAAATCGCCGGCTTGTTCAGTGAGTGCTTGTACAGCGACAGCCCGACACTGGACGAAGCGAACCGTTACCGTATGGACGGTAAGGAAACCAATGATGCAACACAGGCGAAAATTAAAGCCCTGTGGGATCAGGTAACACAGGAAAACTTCCATGAGTTAAGCGATTATGCCGGTTATCATCATGAGTTCCTGAAACTGTTCGGTTTTGACATTGCCGGTGTTGATTACGACGCCGACGTGGATCCGCTGGTTAAGTGGTAATTCATTAATATTTTGCAGAAGCCGTCGTGACAGACGGCTTTTTTGTACATTTTTTAATGTATCTGCAAAGTGTGTTTTGACAATGTGGATGAAATTTATGCAATAAGGGTTAACACGCAGTAATTAGGCGTTAAGTCTTAGTCAGTTTCGAAAAACTTTGTGGTAGACTTTCGCCGCCAATCCCAACCAGTGACTTATGTCATGGCATTACAATGTGTGACCCCGTTAAGCGTCAGACCAAAGATAGACTACAATAGAAGAGTTTTGGCTGAGGCGGATGTAACGATTACATAGCGAAAAACACACAGTGGTTATATTAAAAATTAACAAAAATTGTGGATAATCCATTATTTGCATAGCCTAAAGTGCTGCGATAATGCTAAAATCCCGTAGTTAAGTAGAGGGTATTTATATCTCTGCTTCCGGCTCACGCTTCAGTACCGCACCGGCAATAGCATGTGTGCAGGTTTCAGCTGATGTCCGGCCCTATAAAAATATAACGATAATATCCCGGCACGTATCGAAGTTTGCAACGCCGCAAGGTGAGTGCATGAACGCTGCAACGGAAAATCAATAAATAGTTTAGGTGACGGATACCTAATTTAGTAAGTGCGCTTCTGCATGCAGGCAGCGGATGCTGCAGTCATGCATAAGGGTTCTTCTATTAGAGTAGTGCGATTACGTATGATAAAAATCAAGAAAGGTCTCGACCTCCCTATTAAGGGAGCGCCGCAACAGCAAATCTCCGATGGATCTGCTGTCACGCGCGTTGCCGTTCTGGGAGAAGAATATGTTGGCATGCGTCCTACCATGCATGTCCAGGTTGGTGACAAAGTGGCTAAAGGCCAGATTCTTTTTGAAGACAAAAAGAATCCGGGCGTTAAGTTTACTGCACCAGCTGCGGGCGAAGTGGTAGAGGTAAACCGTGGTGCTAAACGTGTTCTTCAATCTGTAGTAGTAAAAATCGAAGGTAACGAAGCTGTTACTTTTGAGAAAATTGCTGCAGACCAGATCGCAAACGCTTCTCAGGAACAACTGCAAACCTTACTGGTGGACTCCGGTCTGTGGACTGCGTTACGCACGCGTCCGTTCAGTAAAGTACCTGCTTTAGGTTCTGTACCATCCTCCATTTTCGTGAATGCAATGGATACCAACCCGCTTGCTGCAGATCCTGTGGCAATCATCGCTGAGCGCAGTGATGATTTTGTTGCCGGCCTGAAAGTGCTGAAGCAACTGAGTGGTGGCAAGGTTTACGTTTGTAAAGCCGCAGGCGCGTCAGTGTCTACCGGTGATGCGACTGTAGACGTTGCTGAGTTTGGCGGTCCGCACCCTGCAGGTCTTGCGGGTACGCACATTCACAACCTTGATCCGGTTGGTGCCAAGAAAACCGTCTGGTCTGTTAACTACCAGGACGTTCTTGCGTTCGGTGCTACCGTGACTACCGGTGAACTGGACAACCGTCGCGTTGTTTCGCTGGCAGGTCCTGCTGCGAAAAATCCTCGCCTGGTCAGAACACTTCTGGGTGCTGACATTGCAGAGCTGACAGCCGGTGAACTGGTTGATGGTGAAGTACGTACAGTGTCAGGTTCTGTCCTGAACGGTACTACAGCGCAAGGTGTTCACGGTTTCTTAGGCCGTTATCACTTACAGGTTTCAGCGTTAAAAGAAGGTCGTGAGAAGAAATTCCTCGGCTGGATCACGCCGGGTTCTGATAAGCACTCTGTAACCCGTGCTTATTTAGGTCACCTGTCGTCGAAAGATTACGACATGACAACCACCACTAATGGTTCAGAGCGTTCGATGGTACCAATCGGTAACTATGAGCGTGTTATGCCATTAGATATTCTTCCTACACTGTTGTTACGTGATTTGATTGCGGGCGATACGGACAGTGCTCAGGCAATGGGTTGCCTTGAATTGGACGAAGAAGATTTAGCTCTGTGTACTTACGTGTGCCCGGGCAAATACAGCTACGGTCCAATCCTGCGCAGTTGTTTAACCACCATTGAGAAAGAGGGTTAAGTCATGGGTTTGAAAGCGTATCTGGAAAAAATCGAGCCGGATTTTGAACCGGGTGGTAAGTATGAAAAGTGGTATGCACTGTATGAAGCAGCGGCAACGATTTTTTATACTCCCGGTAAAGTAAACAAAGCCGGTACTCATGTTCGTGACAGCATCGACCTGAAACGTATTATGATCATGGTATGGATGGCAACATTCCCGGCCATGTTCTTCGGTATGTACAACATCGGTTTGCAAGCGCAAGACGCGCTGGGTGCCGGTGCAACTGTACCAGACAGCTGGCAGGCAGCTATTTTCACTGCATTAGGTGGTGATTTGGCCAGTGCCGGCGGATTAGGCCTGTTCTTCTACGGTGCCTGCTTCTGGTTACCAATCTACGCAGTAACGTTCGCAGTAGGTGGTTTCTGGGAAGTCCTTTTTGCATCAGTTCGTAAGCACGAAGTTAACGAAGGTTTCTTTGTTACTTCTGTTCTGTTCGCACTGACACTGCCCGCAACGATTCCATTATGGCAGGTTGCTCTGGGTATTACTTTTGGTGTTGTTATCGCTAAAGAAGTCTTTGGTGGTACTGGCCGTAACTTCCTTAACCCTGCACTGTCTGGCCGTGCTTTCTTATACTTTGCGTACCCTGCACAAATTTCAGGTGACCAGGTATGGGTAGCAGCCGATGGTTTCTCAGGTGCTACATCTTTAAGCCAGGCGGCTTCCGGTAACTTAGATTACAGCAACATGGATCAGTGGATGAATAGCTTCATCGGAACCATTTCAGGTTCTGCGGGTGAAGTATCTGCACTGGCTATCATGATTGGTGGTCTGTTCATCATGTATATGCGAATTGCAAGCTGGCGTATTGTTGCCGGTGTTGCAGTAGGTGTAGCCTTCTTTGCTACTCTGCTTAACATGATTGGCAGCGACACTAACCCGATGTTTGCAATGCCTGCTCATTGGCACTTCGTTGTAGGTGGTCTTGCCTTTGGTATGTTCTTCATGGCAACTGACCCTGTATCAGCGTCGTTTACCAATAAAGGTAAGTGGGCATACGGTATCTTCATTGGTTTCATGACGGTACTGATCCGCGTCCTCAACCCTGCCTTCCCTGAAGGTGTAATGTTGGCCATTCTGTTTGCCAACTTGTGGGCGCCACTGTTCGACTATTTCGTCGCGCAAAGCAATATCAAGCGGAGGGTAGCTCGTGTCGGCTAAGAAAGAATCTTTAGGAAAAACAGTTGGCGTAGTAGTTGCCGTCTGTCTGGTTTGTTCAATTGTTGTGTCGGGTGCGGCTGTTGGCCTGCGTTCACTGCAACAAACAAACGCCCAATTGGATAAGCAAACAAACATTCTTACTGCTGCAGGTCTGTATGAGACTGGCATGAGCAACGACACCATCAATGCAAAATTTGATGAGTTTGTTGAGCGCCGTTTTGTCGACTTAGACTCTGGTGAATTCACTGAAATGCCTTCACCTGATTTCGACATGTACAAAGCTGCAAAAGTAACTGAGACAAGCACCAAAGTGGTAAACAGCAATGTTGGCTTCCAACGTCGTCCTAATGTTGCCAGTGTCTATCTGGTTCACAATGACGCCGGTGAAGTTACCCGCGTGATCCTGCCGGTACACGGTAGCGGTCTGTGGGATCTGATGTACGGTTTCCTGGCAGTTGATGCCGACGGTGAAACTGTGAAAGAACTGATTTACTACCAGCAGAAAGAAACGCCGGGACTTGGCGGTGAAGTGCAAAACCCTGCATGGCAGGCAAAGTGGGATGGCAAGAAGCTGTACGAAAACGGTGATGTTGCTATCGAGGTTAAGAAAAATGCTAACCCTGATAATCCTTACTCTGTAGATGCACTTTCCGGCGCAACCCTGACCAGTAATGGTGTTGAAAACACAATTCAGTACTGGGTAGGCGAGCAGGGCTTCGGTCCGTTCCTTAAGAAACAAGCATGGCGTTCATAAAGGGGTCTTATCGTGGCTGACACTAAAGAAATGAAAAAGGTCCTCTTTGGACCGATTTTAGACAACAACCCGATCGCCCTGCAGGTACTGGGTATCTGTTCTGCACTGGCGATTACAACTAAGCTGGAAACAGCTTTGGTTATGTCGCTGGCGCTGACAAGCGTTGTGGCGTTCTCTAACCTGTTTATCTCGGCAATCCGTAACCAGATTCCGTCAAGCGTACGTATCATCATTCAGATGACCATCATCGCTTCTCTGGTAATCGTGGTAGACCAAATCCTGAAGGCTTACTCTTACGAGGTATCCAAACAGCTCTCAGTATTCGTTGGTCTGATCATCACCAACTGTATCGTAATGGGTCGTGCAGAAGCGTATGCGATGAAGAGTCCTCCGCTGATGAGCTTCCTGGACGGTATTGGTAATGGTCTGGGTTACTCTTTCATTCTGATTTGTATCGGTACAGTTAAAGAGCTGTTCGGCTTCGGCACCATCCTTGGTTTCGAAATTCTGCCGCTGGTACAAAACGGTGGCTGGTATCAGGGCAATGGCCTGTTGATCCTGCCATTCAGCTCATTCTTCCTGATCGGTGGCATGGTATGGATTATCCGTACTTTCCGTCCGGAACAAGTCGAGCCTAAGGAGTAATTCGTGGAACATTATCTGTCTTTATTCGTTCGCTCGATTTTTATCGAGAACATGGCGCTGTCGTTGTTCCTGGGTATGTGTACGTTTCTGGCCGTATCTAAGAAAGTAAAAACAGCGATGGGTCTGGGTGTAGCCGTTATTGTGGTACTGGGTATCTCTGTACCGGTAAACCAGGTTATCTATGTAAACATTCTTGCTCCGGGTGCGCTGGCATGGGCCGGTTTCCCTGATGCAGACTTAAGCTTCCTGAACTTCCTGACGTTTATCGGCGTTATTGCTGCGTTAGTACAGATTCTGGAAATGGCGTTAGATAAGTTTTTCCCTGCGTTATATAACGCTCTGGGTATCTTCCTTCCGCTAATCACAGTTAACTGTGCAATCTTCGGTGGTGTGGCATTCGCGGTTCAACGTGAATATAACTTCACTGAAAGTATTGTCTACGGTGTAGGTAGTGGTATGGGCTGGGCGTTAGCTATCGTTCTGCTGGCCGCTGTTCGTGAAAAACTGAAATATGCTGATATGCCAGATGGTGTACGTGGTCTGGGCTCTGTGTTCATGATCGCAGGTCTGATGGCGTTAGGCTTCCAGTCTTTCACTGGTATCGCACTGTAATAACGCAAAGGAGCATATAAATGAGTATAGAAATGTTACTTGGCGTTGGCATGTTCATTGTCATCGTTCTGGCACTGGTATTTATTATCATGTTTGCCAAATCTAAGTTAGTACCAAGCGGTGACGTGACTATCATGATCAACGATGATCCTGAGAAAGCGATTACTACACAGCCAGGCGGTAAACTGCTGGGCGCACTTGCTGAAGCGGGTATTTTCGTATCATCAGCATGTGGTGGTGGTGGTTCTTGTGGTCAGTGCCGTGTAGACATCAAAGAAGGTGGCGGTGAAATTCTGCCAACTGAGCTTGATCACATCACTAAGCGTGAAGCCCGTGAAGGTTGTCGTTTATCATGTCAGGTTGCTATTAAGCAGGACATGAAAATTGAACTGGAAGAAGAAATCTTCGGTGTTAAAAAGTGGGATTGTGAAGTTATTTCTAACGACAACAAAGCCACGTTCATCAAAGAGCTTAAGCTTAAAATTCCTAACGGTGAAAGCGTACCTTTCCGTGCCGGTGGTTACATTCAGATTGAGGCGCCACCCCATCACGTGAAATACAAAGATTACGACATTCCTGAGAAGTTCCGTGGTGACTGGGAGCGCTTTGGTTTCTTTGACATCGAGTCTAAAGTCGACGAAGAAACTATCCGTGCTTACTCCATGGCGAACTACCCGGAAGAAGAAGGTATTATTATGCTGAACGTGCGTATTGCTACGCCGCCGCCTAATAACCTGACTCTGCCTGCCGGTAAAATGTCTTCGTACATCTGGAGCCTGAAAGAAGGTGATAAAGCAACGATTTCTGGTCCGTTCGGTGAATTCTTCGCGAAAGAAACTGACGCAGAAATGGTGTTTGTTGGCGGTGGTGCAGGTATGGCACCTATGCGTTCACACATCTTCGACCAGCTTCGTCGTCTGAAAACCGATCGTAAGATCACATTCTGGTACGGTGCCCGTTCACTGCGCGAAATGTTCTATGTTGAAGATTTCGATGAGCTGGCTGCCGAGAATGACAACTTCGAATGGCATGTTGCACTTTCTGACCCTCAACCTGAAGACAACTGGGATGGCTATACCGGTTTCATCCACAATGTCTTGCTTGAGAACTATCTGAAAGATCACCCTGCTCCGGAAGATTGTGAATTCTACATGTGTGGTCCTCCCATGATGAACGCAGCTGTTATCAACATGCTGAAAGATCTTGGGGTAGAAGACGAAAATATCCTGCTTGATGACTTTGGTGGTTAATCAGCAAACGGTATAATTGAAAAAGGGGGCATCGCCCCCTTTTTTAATAGATAAGGATAAGAAGTGATTAATCAGTATCTGCGTTTTAGTGTACTTGCTTTCGTTGTACTCTTTCTTAGTGCCTGTGGTGAGGAAGCCAAACAGGTTGTGCATTTACACGGAAATACCATGGGCACCACATACAATGTTAAGTATGTGGTGGATGATCGTGGTCAGGTTGATGGTCTGCAAGAGGCTATTGATGCCCGGTTAGTAGAAATTAATAAACTGATGTCGACCTATGACCCCACATCAGAATTATCCCGTTTTAACCAGAATCGTTACACCACGCCATTTCCGTTAAGTGACGAAACTTCACTGGTGGTGACTGAAGCTATCAGGCTCGGTAAGCTGAGTCATAACGTGCTGGACGTAACAGTGGGACCGCTGGTGAATTTGTGGGGCTTTGGTCCGAACAAACGTCCTGAAAAGGTGCCATCTGAAGAGCAGATTTCTGAAGTCCGTGAGTATGTCGGGCTGGATAAAATCAGTATTTCAGAACAGGGTCTGAAGAAAACGCATCCAATGGTTTATGTCGACCTGTCGACTATTGCCAAAGGCTACGGTGTAGACCAGGTTGCTGCGATTATGGAAAAGCATGATCTGCACAACTACCTGGTGGAAATCGGCGGTGAAATGCGTGTTAAAGGCGAGCGGGGGAATGGTGAGGAATGGTTAATAGCCATTGAGAAGCCGGTCTCAACGGAACGCTCGGTGCAGAAAATTGTCTCTATTGGTACGAATGCCATTGCCACCTCAGGGGATTACCGTAATTACTATGAAATGGACGGTAAGCGTTATTCGCATCTGATTGATCCCCGTACCGGTAAACCCATTACTCATAATCTGGTGTCGGTAACGGTGGTGGACCCGTCGTCTATGACTGCAGATGGCCTTGCCACTGCGTTTAATGTGATGGGGTGGGATGAAGCCAAAGCGCTGGCGGAGAAAGAACATCTTGCCGTTTTCTTAATTCGTCGCACAGCAGATGGCTTTGAGGAGTATGCATCTCCTGAGTTTGATACTATGGTTGAAGTTAAGAATTAGGAGACGATGATGTCTACATTTATCCTCGCGTTTGTGTTTTTTCTTGCCATGGTACTGGCAATGGCTGTGGGTTATCTGATCCAGAAGAAGTCCATTTCCGGCAGTTGTGGCGGTTTAGGCGCACTGGGTATTGAGAAAGCCTGTGATTGTCCTGAGCCGTGTGACCGTAAGAAAATGCGCCTGGAACGTGAAGAAGCCAGACAGAAGAAAATTGCTGAGTGGAAGGATAACCAGATCCTGTAAATACTCATGTTTATCAGCATACACTCTGTGATGATGAAAATGGCCGGACGAATGTCCGGCCATTTTTGTTTCTACTCGTAGCTGTAACTTAACGTTACGTTGCTGTAAGTGCTGTAAGCTCTCAGGCCGATATGCCAGGTGCCGTCAGCCGGTGCAGTAAACGTGCACACCTCACTGTTGCCGTTCTTGTAAGGACGACAATCATAGGCCGATGTGGAAGGCTGGCTGCCGTATCTCACATACAGATCGGCATCACCACTGCCGCCGGAGATTTGAATTGTCATCGTGGAAACGCCAGCCGGGATATCCCAGGTGTAGCGATCCCAGGATGACCGTGAACCTGATAATCCTGTTAATTGTCCTGATACCGGTTCCACACCCGGATCGGTCGGGTCTCCACCGCCGTTACCGCTGCCATCACAACCGTTGTTGTTCAGGTAGCTGTTTGCTTCCGCTACCCGCACAATGCCGTAACCGTACTGGTTATCTCTGCCTGAACTGCCACGATCTTCTGCGGTGGCATTTAACGCGTTTCTAATCTGCGTAGCGCTGCACTGGGGATGAAAGCTCCAGACCAGGGCCGCTGCACCGACAACGTGTGGCGTGGCCATAGATGTGCCGCTGAGGGTGGCGTAGGTGCTGTCCGGATAGGTGGAGTAGACTGAACTGCCGGGGCCGGCAATTTCCACCTGCGAGTTGTACTGTGAATAGCTGGCGCGGTTTTTACCGGAATCAACGGCTGCAACAGATACTACGGCATCGTAGGAGGCAGGGTAAGACAGTGAACTGTTGCCGGCGTTACCGGCTGCGGCGACCAGCAGCATGTTATCGTCTGTGAAACCCTGCATGGCAGACGCTTCTGCCGAAGACGAGCCTGAGCCCCCTAAACTCATGTTAACCACATCAGCGCCGGCATCCTGACACTGGTCGATAGCAGTAATGATGTCAGAGGCGTAAGTCCAGTCACCGTTGTCGTTGAATATTTTCACAATATGCAGGCTGGCACCGGGATAGACACCGATCACACCCTCTGAATTGTCATAGGCGGCAATCGTACCGGCAACATGCGTTCCGTGGCCGTTGCCATCGTTATACCAGTTACCCACTGCACTGTTATTGCCAATTCCGGTAACCCCGTCATTGGTGCCCGGTAAATCCGGATGACCCAGATTATAACCGGTATCAATAATACAGACTTTGCGGGCGCTGGTATCAGACTGGATCAGCTGATTCGCCTGTACCATGGTGTAACCATATGGCGTGGACTGGGCCATTAACTCCCGCACCGGATCAGGGGCGATATCAACGTCCTTACTCTTGCGCAGGGCGTTGAGTGCTTTCTTATTTAATGTGACGACAGCCATGCCATGGCGTTCCATCACTTTAAGTGTCTTGCCACCTGCCTGTTGTATGGCAGATTTCACTGATGCCACATCCAGCGCCTTGTCACTGGCATTAATGCTGCCTTTGCCCGCCATTGCGCCTTTACCATTTTTAAAGGTGACAATGTAGCGTTCATTGCTTTCCTGTAAACGCAGATCCTGGCGCAGGTTCTTTAACTGCTCAAAGGTAAGTGGTTCAGGGGAAACACTGACCGGCCCGTTGCCGGCAGACGCTGCAGTAGCGGTTAATGTAATTAAACTTAACGATGTAGCGAGTAACGATTTGGATGGTAATGTGCGTAATATGGACATTATTTTTTTCCTGTCTTGTTGTTATCCCCTCCCGCTCTGTGGCGTGTTACTACGGGGTATTTTTACCGGGTCTGTACACATCGGTTTATCTGCTTTAGTGATGACAAAAACTGTTCCGTCAGCTTGTCATTCAGGAGAAATAAACCGGCTATGCACAAACGTTGTAAACGCTGCTTTTTTCTGCAGCTCGAAATCCATACTACTTAAGTCTATCGGGAGTTACGCATATAGCCGTATAACTATGAATGGCATTTAATACGTATAAAAAACGGGGGTATTGGTATGCCGGCCAGGCATGACGGGCAGCGGAGAAACAAAAACTGACTAAAATTTAAGTTAAGGAAAAGATAAATAAAAACAGATTTATCCCGAAATCCAACTTAAATTTTGTGTAAAGATGTAATCAGGAAAAGGGGCGATAGCGTATCCGGGGGCGGAGCCGGAAAGGTTTGCTATGCAATACCTTTCAGTGTCCGGTTTATCCAGCCAAGAAGGAACTTTGCCTGCGAGGGATTATGATTAACAATTTCCGCATAACGGGCGACTTTCTTGAGTGCATAGCCATGCAGAAATACTTCCGGTGGCATGTTGTTGATGGCCTTTAAGGATTTTGTACCGATGATCCCGTCAACGTACACATCAGCAACTTCCTGAGCCAGTTTCGACGCTGCAGACAGACCGGCATTAACAGCGAAGTCAAAGAGGGTTTCAGCTACACGTTGAGAATCAATAAAGTCTCCGCGGATCCGTTCCCAAAAGTGCTGTTGATAGAACGCTGCGACATGGGGCATCAGTTGACTGTCGGGAACGCCGGCATCAAGTAGCGGCCAGCCTTCCCAGTCAGGATGAAAATTGCGGGCTATGCCGGCGTAGGTAGCACCACCGCGGTCACCCTCCACACGATGAAGTGTATAGCCCCCTTCGTTATCAATCATTTTTTCAAAGGCGGGTAAAAAAGCAGCCATGACATCCTCCCTGATGAATGGTTAAATTTTACGCTTATTACCAGTTTATCTTTTCAATAAGGTTTTACAATCCTGTTGTATTAACTTTTTGCAATATTTTGACCTTTTATTCAGTGTTGAACTTTGCACTGGCATAGTTGACATAATCCGCTAAAATGCTGTTCATATATACAGTGTGGTGGCAGAGTGCGAAAGATTATTCACGTTGATATGGATTGCTTTTACGCTGCAGTTGAAATGCGCGACAATCCGTCATTGATCAATAAGCCCATAGCGATTGGCGGCAGCGCCGATCGCCGTGGCGTGATATCAACGTGTAACTATCCGGCAAGAAAATTTGGCGTGCGCTCTGCCATGGCAACAGCATACGCAAAGCGTTTGTGCCCTGAGCTTATTCTGGTTCCCGGCAGAATGGATATGTACGTCCGCGAGAGTCAGCGTATCCGTGAAATTTTCAATGATTATACCGACCTCATCGAGCCTTTATCTCTGGATGAAGCCTATCTGGATGTCACTCACACCACTTTGTTTAACGGCAGCGCCACACTCATAGCACAGGATATCCGCCGGCGAATTAAAGAAGAACTGAATCTGACTGCCTCGGCTGGTGTGGCATCATGCAAATTCGTGGCTAAGGTAGCCAGTGACGAAAATAAACCGGACGGGTTATGTGTGATCACACCGGATAAGCTGGATGCATTTGTCAGAAATATGTCGCTGTCAAAAATTCCCGGCGTGGGCAAAGTCACACAGCAGAAGTTGCAGCGTCTGGGCCTGACTACCTGTAATGATGTCCGGCAATATCCCTTTGAACGTCTGCAGAAAGAGCTGGGGAAATTCGGTTCAGTGCTGTGGAACCGTGCTCACGGTGTGGATGAGCGGGATGTTAATGTCAGCCGGGTAAGAAAATCAATCGGAGTGGAACGTACCTTCAGCAGCGATTTGCATACGCTTGATGAATGCAAGGCGGTACTGCCTGTACTGTGGGAGAAGATGCAGCAACGCATTGAAGGGCATTTAAAAAAGACCGGTGAGCGGAAATGTCTGATAAAATCTCAGGGCGTGAAGCTCAAGTTTCAGGACTTCCAGCAAACCACCGTTGAGCACCGTCATCACGATATCCAAGAAGCGTTTTTTTATGAATTGCTGGATGAAGCGTGGCAACGGTCCAGAGGCAGGGGTGTCAGGCTGGTGGGCATTCACATTGGATTAGCCGGCGGTTTGCCGGCAGAGCAGCTGCTATTGCCACTGGAGGATGAATAATATGTCAAAGTCGGTTGTGCCCGGAACGTATCAACATTACAAAGGCAACTTTTATACTGTCATCGGTGTGGCTAAGCACTCAGAAGATGAATCGGAACTGGTGGTGTACCGGCCGGAATATGGTGAAAAAGGGCTTTGGGTGCGTCCGCTGACCATGTTCACTGAGCAGGTGGAAGTGAACGGAGAAACGGTTCCCCGTTTCAGACATATTGAAGAGCAGGACCGGGATTAATCATCCGGTAGAATAAAATCATAAAAGGGGCGCAAAGCGCCCCTTTTAAATTACTCGTATCCGCTGTTTTGCCGTTACTGGTTGCGCTCAGCATCAAATACCTTAATTCCCGCTGTCCAGGTCTGCAGCACCCGGGTGCGCCAGATATCTTTCGGATCTACATCGAAGATGTCCTGATCCACAAGAATAAAGTCAGCCCATTTCCCCGGGGTCAGCGTACCCAGACTGTCTTCCATATGTGCGGCGTAGGCAGCATCCAGCGTAAAGCCTCTGAAAGCCTGCTGAACGGTCATCGCTTCGTGAGCATACCAGCCCTTTACCGGCTGGTTGTTTCTGTCCTGACGGGTAACGGCAGCATGAATACCGTAAAACGGATTGGCCAGCTCTACAGGAAAGTCTGAACCCAGCGGAATGGGGATCCCTGAATCCAGCAAAGTCTTCCACGCATATGCACCGGCCATGCGATCCTTTCCGAGGCGGTCTTCTGCCATGTTCTTATCGCTGGTGGCGTGGGTGGGCTGCATGGAAGGCAGTACACCCAGCTCCGCAAACCGGGGCAGATCGTCGGGATGAATCACCTGAGCATGTTCAATACGGTTTCTGAAGTCAGCATCAGGATGTTTTTTCATTTCCTTTTCAAATTGATCCAGCGCCATACGGTTTGCGCGGTCGCCGATAGCGTGAAAGTTGAGCTGAAATCCGGCGTTCATGACTTTACTGAACAGGGGAGCCATTTCTTCAGGCTGGGTAAGCAGTAAACCTGTCTGATGCGGATCGTCGGTATAAGGGGCCAGCAGAGCTGCACCACGGCTTCCAAGTGCGCCGTCACCATAAGCCTTTACACTGCGGATAAACAGAAAATCATCACTGCTGCGCACCGGTCCGTTATCCAGCATGGCGTCCAGGTCCTTGTCTGTAGCACTGACCATGGCGTAAATACGTACCGGCAACGATTGTTCTGCTGCACGGGCCAGATAAAAATCGTAAACCTGATGAGGAACACCGGCGTCATGCATGGCGGTAACACCCACGGACAGCAAATGCTGACCGGCGGCATTTAGCTGCTGATGGTAAAGTTCTGCGCCCGGGGCTGGCATCACCTTTTCCATCAGTCCCATGGCATTATCAATCAGCACGCCAGAGGGATTACCATCGGCATCACGCATAATTTTTCCGCCCACCGGGTCTGGCGTATCACGGGTAATACCGGCCAGTTTTAATGCGGCTGAATTGGCCCAGCCTGCATGGGCATCAACTCTGGTCAGCCACACCGGACGACGAGGGATCGCTTTATCCAGAATGCCTGCGTCCGGGAAGCTGCGATCCGGCCACATTTCCTGATTCCAGCCACTGCCAGTGATCCAGTGCTGTTCCGGATTGGCAAATGCGTAGGCAGCAGCCAGCTTAGCCGCATCCTGCGCACTTTTACTCTCACGTACATCCACTTCCAGTAAACTGCTGCCAAGGCCAAGCAGGTGACCGTGGGCATCAATAAGACCGGGCAGTAAGACATTGTTGTGACCATCTACTACTGCGTCGGCGCGGGGAGATTCCGGGTCCAGTTTTTTCACTTTGCCGTTTTCTATCAGCACAGAAGAAAAGGCGATCAGCTCGCCTTTTTTATTCAGGGTATAGCCGCTGATATTATTGATTAATGTCGTGCCGGCAAGGGAGTTAAATGAGGCAGTAAGCAATACGGCGGCACTCCACCGTAATGAACGTTTAAACAATGACATGGCTTAGTCCTGCTCCTGTTCAGTTAGATTAGGTGGCTGAAGTAAATAGTCTGTCGCCCAGATTTTTTGCATGCTCTGCTGGCTGATATTCCCGCCGGTGAGTATTACCAGGGCGGTCTGGCCTTTTGGCGCTTCCAGTGCCCAAGAGGTTACCGCTGCCATGCTCATGGCACTGGTGGGTTCTACATGTAGTTTCAGCAAATGTTGTAACCACTGGGTCCAGTAGGCAATCTGGATTTCATCAACTTCGTAAAAGTCATCCAGTTGCTGTAAAAGGGGGAAGGTATGCAAGCCAACTGAAGGTGTGGCCGCACCGTCTGCCAGTGTATTTGCCGGCCCCGGTAGTGACTCAATAATACCGCTTTGCAGAGAACGTGATGCATCGTTGGCTGCCTGAGGTTCAGCGCCGATGACTTTGGCATCCGGTTGCAGGGCTCTGGCAGCAAGCAAGGTGCCGCTGATAAGGCCACCGCCGCCGCAAGGCGCAAATACGGCATCCACTTTACCGGCATCTTCCAGCGCTTCCATACATGCTGTGCCCTGACCGGCGATAATATCCGGATGATCAAAGGGCGGGATCCACACAGTTCCTTCTTCTTTTGCCGCTTCGGCCACCGCTGCATCGGCTTCAGGCCGGGTGGGGTACAACGCCAGTGTCGCGCCATAGCTTTTAGTCGCAGCGGCTTTTACCGCAGAGATATTTTCGGTGGAGTAAATCGTTGCCGGAATATTTAGTTGTGCAGCAGCATAAGCCACGGCCTGGGCATGGTTACCTGAACTGTTTGCCACAATGCCTGAAGGGAGAGCATTTTGCTCTGCCAGCTTGCTGATAAAGTTTGTTGCACCGCGCATTTTAAATGCGCCGGTAGTTTGCAGGCATTCTGCTTTAAACAAAATACGCTGACCCAGCCAGCGGTTTAATAATGAGGATTCCAGCAGAGGTGTGCGGCTTACTTTTCCCTTAAGCCGTAATGACGCTGCATGCACGTCATCAAAGGTGGGAAGGCGGATATCTGTCACTTTTGTTCCTTGATAGTCTTCGCTATTTCAACCTTCTACACTATCACTGTTTCTGTGATGCTGCGACTTAATAAAAACTTCATACTTTTGTAGTATTTTTCCCGGTTTCAACATAGCCGGGTAGTGATGTGATGCCAGTCAACTGAAAAACAGTTTTGAGCTGTTTTCTGCAGAGCGTCGTCAGGCAATGATCAGTCTGATGCAGACCTGGCCTGCTTTCTCTCCCAATGAAATTGACTGGTTCAACGTTCAGGCTGTGTCGCTGATGAATATTCAGCACGGCTATACGTCATTGTCTGTGACAGACAGAAACGGAAAGATCAGCTGGATGACTATTCCGGAAGGGCAGGGGGCAGAAGCTGCCGGCTTTTCAAAGCCTGAAAGGAAAGAGTTGCCGCTAAGGCTCCCTTCACTTCGCCTGTCTGATGATTTTCATAGTATGCTGGTGCGGTCGCAGACAAGTGGCCATTATTTCTTAGTATACGCCCGCGCCATCAGTACGCAGGAGCCTGAACTGGGTTTCCTGGTAGCCACTTTCGATGTCAGTGAAATTCTTGACGCCATGGTCGGCGAGCTGGTGGGGCCTCAGTTTAATTTCATGATCCGCGATATCGATGCACACTTACTGGAAGCCGGTGACTTTGCTGATGACGGTTCAATTGTCGAAACCGGCAATATTGCTTTTCTGGGCCGCAACTGGTCACTGCAGATACAGAGCAGGCCCGCCAGGTTTGACGCCGGATGGTTGCTGGGCGCGGCGGGTGTGCTGATGTCCTTACTGGTCAGCTGGATTTTCCATAAACAGTTAAAAGGTGCAGTCAGGTTATCTGTCAGCCAGAAACGGTATCAGATAGCCAGCGAAGCCGGTCTGGATGCACTGATGATTTACCAGCCCGCGTCCGGCGGCTTTGTACTGCTTGAAGCTAATACCGTTAGCTATGAACTGTTTCCCTCTCTGAAAAACCGGCAATTGCCACACACACTGCACTACCTGATGGCATTTCTTGGTCATCCTGAGCTGACAACCGCAGCAAAGAAAGTGTCTGACTCGGGAGTGCCTTACGAGACCTACGTAAAAGTCGATACAGATGCTACAGCGGCAGACAACGCCTGCTATCAGGCAAAATATCAGGGCCGTAACCGCTATGTGATGCATCAACCTGATGGCTGCGGAAGCGGGCTGAATAAAGAAAGCAGTGTGTTGCATGCACTGCAACGGGCAATCCAGCACGGGCTGTTTGAATTGCACAGTCAGTCCATAGTGCCAATGCACAAAGAAGAGCAGGCGCTGAACACTACGAAATATTGCTCAGGCTGCCGGATGGCAAAGGCGGGCTGATAAGTCCCGCATTGTTCATTCCGCTGGCTGAAAGACATGGCCTGATGAATCAGGTTGACGGCTGGGTGGTTGACCGTACTTTATCGATACTCGAAGCGCATCCGTCCCATCTCGAAAAACTCGGGAAAGTAGCGATTAACTTATCAGGGTTAACACTAGGTGATCCCTCAAGGCTGGCAAATATTGTTGACCGGGTGACATGTTCATCCGTACCTGCACACAAAATCTGCTTTGAAATAACGGAAACTGCCGCAGTAACCAATATTAATGCAGCCAGACATTTCATTGAGACTTTACGTAGTAAAGGTTGCCTGTTTGCACTGGATGATTTCGGTGCAGGGATGTCATCGTTTACCTATCTGAAAAATCTGGAAGTCGATTTTGTGAAAATTGACGGCTCTTTCGTGAAAAATATGGCCAGAGACAGTATCGATCATGAAACGGTGAAGGCGATCAGTGCTATCGCGCAAAGTATGGGCAAGAAAACCATCGCTGAGTTCGTTACTGACCAGGCTACCTGTGATGCATTACGGGAACTGAACGTCGATTACGGTCAGGGTTTTGCTCTGGGTAAACCACTACCATTGATGAATCGTCTGCATACCCGTGATAATGTTAATCTGCTTCGGGCATAAACGTCATTTTAAGGAGAACCCATGGGATTGTTTGATGCGTTGTTAGGTAATGCCAGTGAAACTGATGCGCAGGCTGTGGCTGAAGAATTAGCACCGGTACTGGGCGCAGGTGAATCTGTTGTAAGTGCTTACAAACTTGTCAGAGACTTAATCGTCTTCACATCAGGGCGTATGATCCTTATTGATAAGCAAGGGCTGACAGGCCGCAAAGTGAATTACCATTCAATTCCCTACAAATCCATTACCCAGTTTGTAGTGGAAACGGCGGGACACTTCGATACGGATTCTGAATTGAAAATCTGGGTGTCGGGTCAGGATGCACCAGTTGAAATTGAGCTGAGCAAAAATGCCGCACAGGGCGTACAGAACGCACTGGCTAATCAGATGTTCGGTTAAATCCGGACTGCATGGAAATCAAAACGGGCTGCAATCGCAGCCCGTTTTTCGTTTAATCCGCTTTCGAAGGATGCAGATTACGGTTAAAGAAGTTGGTGATGGTCTTGTACAGGTGAATACCGGTTTCTTTGCCGCGGATACTGTGTTTCTTACCCGGGTAATCCATGGTTTCAAATGGGATAGCCATATCCTGAAGATGCTTGTACAGTTTAGTGCTGTGGGTAAACAGTACGTTGTCGTCTGCCATACCGTGGTAAATCAGCAAATCGCCTTTTAAGTCTTTCGCGTAAGGAAAGACGCTGGAGGCTGTGTAAGCATCATCATCAGTTTTCGGATTACCCATGTAGCGTTCAGTGTAATGCGTGTCGTACAAGCGCCAGTCGGTGACAGGCGCACCGGAGACACCGGCAGCGAAGTAGTCACCGGCTTTGAACATCGACATCAGTGTCATGTAGCCGCCATAGCTGTGGCCATGAACACCGATGCGGTCTGCATCAACATACGGCAGTGTACGCAGGAATTTCACACCCGCCACCTGGTCATCCACTTCTACCGTTCCCATTTTCTTGAAAATAGGATCTTCGAAGGCTTTACCTCGGTAGTTTGAGCCACGGTTATCGATGCTGAAAACCACATAGCCCTGGTCTACCCAATATTGCATCAGCAGACCGCGGTTTCCGCCCCAGCTGTTAGTCACAACCTGTGCATGTGGTCCGCCGTAAAGATAAACAATGACAGGGTGCTTCTTTTCCAGGTTTTCCGGCTTGTACAGACGATAGTAAAGCTCTGCGCCATCGTCAGTGGTAATGGTGCCGAATTCGGGTTTTGTCCAGCTGTCCATGTAGGCACTGAGAGGATGATTTTCGTCTACAGCATTCTCTTCAAGCCAGGTAATTTGTTCGCCACCGGCTTTGTGCAGACTCACCTGTGCAGGGTGATTCACCGTTGACATGCTGTCTACATAAATCGAGGCGTCGGAAGAGAAAGTGATGCTGTGGTAGCCGTCTTTCTCTGAGATACGCTGAATGTCACCATCATCAATTGAAACACTGTATAAGTGACGCTCAAGAGGCGTGTCTTTCCTGCCGGTAAAGTAAATGTTGCCCGTTTCAGGATCGATGGCTTCAAGCTCATCCACGACCCATTTGCCTTTAGTCAGCTGCTTTACCAGAGAACCATCATTGTTATACAGGTAAAGATGTTTGTAGCCGTCGCGCTCCGATGCCCAGATGAACTGATTGCGCTCTGGCAGGAAGGTCAAATCATCGTTCAGGTTCACCCAGGTATTACTGTTTTCTTCTATCAGTACGGTCTGTTTTTTACTGCTCAGATCATAAGCACGTAACTCCAGCGCCTGCTGGGTACGGTTTTGCCATTGATAGGTGAAAACGCCGGAGGATGGCATCCAGGCACCGCGGGCCAGATAGATGTCTTTATCTTTGCCCAAATCCACCCATTGACGGGCACCGCTGCCAATTTCCTGAATTGCCAGCGTCACTTCCACATTCGGGGTGCCGGCGGCGGGATATTTCTGCTCAATCATTTTTATGCTGTCCGCATAAATTTCAGAGCGGGTAATAATGTCTACCGGCTTTTCATCTACACGGGTAAAAGCTATGTATTTTTCATCGGGTGACCACCAGTAACCGGTCATACGACCCATTTCTTCCTGTGCAACAAACTCGGCCATACCATATTTGATGTTGCCGCCACCGCCCTGGGTAATCGCGGTTTCTTTGCCACTGGCGATGTTTTTTACATAGAGGTTCTGATCACGGATGTAAGCAATGAAATTGCCTTTCGGAGACAAAGTGATATCTGTTTCAAATGCGTCCGTATCAAGCAGTTGTCTGGCGCCCGCTTTTCCCAGTTCGTGATAAAACACGTCACCACCTAAAGGAAACAGTAAGGCTTTGCCGTCGGCTGACCACTGGTAGCTGACAATACCGCTGCCGGATAAGCGCATACGTTCACGGCGGGCCTTTTCTTCGTCAGACAGTTCACCGTCGCCTTGTGCAAGGGTGGCTGAGTCGAATAACATGCGGGTTTCGCCGGACTGGATGTGGTATTCCCACAAATCCAGCTGATCATAATCTTCCTGCTTTCCGCGCAGGAAGGTGACCCGCTGTCCGTCAGGGGAGACCTGTAAATTCCGCGGGGCGTTTCCGTCCAGTGACGGTGATTCAAATATACGTTCGATGGATAGATCTTTGGCGTGAACGAGTGAACTGAGCATAAGGGCTCCGAGTAGTAACGTTTTTTTCATTATTATCTTTGGCAATCGTTAGTTATAAAAGTCTGTCGGATATTTAAAGGATGACACAAGGTGAATAGCAATAAAACCGCTTTAGTGCTGGGTGCGACAGGATTGGTGGGAAAGGCGTTGGTTCGCCAGCTATTGCTCGATCCCAGATATGACTCTATTACCATTCTGGTCCGGCGGCCTGTACCGGCGAGCTTGTTCAGCGATCCGCTGGGTAAGCTGACACCGCTGGTCATTGATTTTGAGCAGCTACAGGATTATCAGGGCTATTTCAGTGTTAACCATGTTTATTGTTGTTTAGGTACAACTCTTAAACAGGCCGGTTCAAAGGCGGCTTTCCGTAAAGTCGATTTCGAGTATATCCACGTTGCCGCGCAGCTCACCAGGGCGCAGCGCGCCGACAGTTTTGTGTGGATATCCTCAGTGGGAGCAAACGCGAAAAGCAGCAACTTTTACCTGCGCGTAAAAGGAGAACTGGAAGATGCGTTAATGCGGATGCCCCAACTACCAAACGCATCTGCGGTCAGACCTTCATTACTGCTTGGTGAGCGAAATGAAAGCCGTCCGCTGGAAGCTTTCGGGCAGATGATAGCACCTGCTCTGGGTGCGTTTATGGCCGGGCCACTGAAGAAATACCGGCCCGTGTCTGCCACGGAAGTGGCCCATAAAATGATTACTCTGCAGGAGTTTGACAGCCAGTAATGGGAAGGGGATTTCGCTGTAAGCAGTTCGGGGTGGTCCAGGATAACTGCGCCATGAAAGTAAATACTGACAGTATGTTGCTGGGAAGCTGGGCGCAGCCCGGCAATGCAAAGCGGGTGCTGGATATTGGTACGGGCAGCGGCATACTTGCTCTGATGATGGCGCAAAAGGCCAGTTCTGCTGCACAAATAACTGCGGTGGATATTGACGGGCTGGCGGCGGCACAGGCTGCACAGAATTTTGCCGCATCCCCCTGGTCAACTCAGTTACAGGCATTAACCGGTGACATCACTTCCCTTACATTGTCCGGCCGTTTTGATGTGATTATAACGAATCCGCCTTATTTTGAATCAGTGTCCGGGGACTCGCGGGCATACACAACGCTGACCACAGAGCGGGCAACCGCCAGAATTGACGACAGTTTGTCGCCCGCTACACTTTTTGATGTTGTTTCCCGTCAATTGACTGACGACGGCATCTTCTACTGCGTATATCCGGCCTCCCGGGAAACATTGATTACTGAAACTGCAGAAAAGGCCGGACTGTACGCCAGTCAAAGGCTGTACGTCAGTGCGGTGGTGGATAAACAGCCTTATCTGATCGCCTGGCGTTTTAAACGGCAAAGAAATTGCTTAGGTAGTAAGCAACTGGCAATTCGGGACGGTAACGGAGAGTACACGTCAGAATTTCGCCGCTTATGTCGTGAATTCTACTTAAAATTTTAGCGCATCATTGAATCCATTTTTCTGGTGTTATAACTTCATATAAGTATCAGCCATAAGTTGAATTTATCCTGCCAAGGCACGGCTTTAAACTATGATCTAAGAAATCAGCACGTTTTCCGGTTATCCGGAAAGGCGCTACATTTCCGGGAGCCTTGTGTAATGTCGTTTGATAATTTTCCGCTGCAGGTCAGTGAAGGCGAAGCTTTTAGCAGTGAGTCTGAGAGTTTCTCCGGCACAGAACACTTCGGTGATAACACGGTTTATCAACTGGAGAACTTGTGGCAGAACCGTTTACGGCAGTTCTGTGCAGCAGAGAAAGCCCTGCAACGGGCAAAACGTATGATGGCAATCTGGCTGGTCGTCATGGTGATCAGCTTTTGTATGCTGTGTTTTTCACTGTTTATCTCGCCCGTATCAACGGTATGGCTGTTTACGCTGGAGTTTATTGCTTTCTTCAGTGGTTGTGTGGTGCAGCCGGTATGCTATCTGCTGGTTAAAGAGCAACGTCGTCACAGAGATGCTTTATCAAAACGTTTTTACCAGAGTAATCATGAAGTTGAAGTCACTGACAGTCACCTCGTACTGATTAACCGCGGGAATTATTCAGCAGTTACCCGCGTTCCCATTTTGGAGCGCTGATTTGTTTTCAAATTCTGTTTCCGGTTCCCGTTCCGGGGGGCTGGTGATTGTTTTTATTGCCGGTTTAAGCCTGCTGGGTTTGCTGTTACTGGTGCCTATGGATGCCTGGTCTCAGTTACTGGTTTCCGTCGTACTCCTTATTGCCGTGCATCTCTGTTCCCAGGAGTCACGGGCCTATCACAAGTATCAGCAGTTTTTTCGCATGGTGGCTATTTTCCTCGGCCTGGCGCTTACTGTCCGGTACCTGATCTGGCGCGGGCTGTATACCCTTACGGCAACAGACGTTTTGTCGCTGGTGGCTGTATGGTTGCTTTATCTGGCTGAAATTTACGCCGGCATTACCCATGTAATGGGATGTATTGTGAATTCGTTGCCATTGAGCCGTCCTCTCAAAACCATCCGCAATATTCCTGAAGAAAAGTTACCCACCGTTGATGTGCTTATTCCCACTTACAATGAGCCTGCGGAACTGCTGGAGGTGACCCTGCGCGCGGCGCTGATGTTGAAGTATCCGCAGGAAAAACTGGCTGTGCATCTCCTTGACGATGGCAGTACAGAGCAGAAAATCACGCAGCAGGATGTCGCGGCGGCAAACCGCGCCGGGGCACGCAAAGCTGAACTGTCGGCCATGTGTGAACGGCTTGGCGTACATTATCATGCCCGCAAACTGAATCATCATGCTAAAGCCGGAAACATCAACGATGCTCTGCTGGAAACCAATGGTGAACTCATCGTTGTGCTGGATGCTGACCATGTGCCGACCATGGATTTTCTTGATCATACCGTGCCCTGGCTGGTGGAAAACGAAAAAGTTTTTCTGGTACAAACGCCACACTTTATGGCGAACCCCGACCCGGTGGAGCGGAACTATTTCTCTGCATTCAGCAGAATGCCTTCAGAAAACGACATGTTTTACGGCACCATTCAGCGGGGGCTGGATTTCTGGTCAGCCTCCTTCTTCTGTGGCTCTGCGGCGGTACTCCGGCGTAGTCACCTTGAAATGGTCGGAGGGTTGTCCGGAGAGTCGATCACAGAGGATGCTGAGACCGCTTTCGATTTGCACGCCATGGGTTACGAGTCCGTTTATGTAGACCGCCCGATGGTCAGCGGTCTGGCGCCGGAAACTTTCGACGCTTTTGTGACGCAGCGTATGCGCTGGGCGCAGGGTATGACACAGATCCTGTTGCTGAAAAAGCCGTTTAAGGAAAAGAAGCTGAGCTGGCATCAGCGTATGGGCTATATGAGCTCAATTCTGTTCTGGCTGTTTCCCTTCGCACGTATTATTTTTCTTTTAATGCCGCTGGCCTATCTGGTTTTCGGCATGCAGGTTTATCACGCCTCCATGACTGAGATCATGGCTTACACCATGCCCCACGTCATTACGACTTACATGCTTTCCACCATGTTGTTCGGTAAGACCCGGTGGCCGCTGGTATCAGAGCTTTACGAGATCCTGCAGTGCATTTTTACTCTCAGGGCACTTACTAAAGTGTTCAGGAATCCCCGGGCGCCGTCCTTTGTTGTGACTCCGAAAGGGGAGAACCTGACTCAAACCTTTATTTCACCTCTTTCCGGTGTATTTTATGCATTGCTGTTGCTGGTGGGCGTTGCCATGGTAGCCGGTGTGGTGAAAATGGTAAATGAACCCCTTACCCGTGAACTCACCGCCGTGGTGTTGGGTTGGAACGCATTTAATCTGTTGTTGCTTGTCAGTGTAATGGGTGTGCTGGTAGAGCGTAAGCAAGTGCGGGAACAGGCCCGGTTGCCGGCCAATGATTACATCAGCCTTATCGGCTCTGATGGAAATGCCTGGACCGGTCACCTGATAGATTTGTCTCTGGGGGGCGCAAAGCTCAGGCTGAGCGGCGACACTGCCGGATTGCCGGAAAAAGTGACGCTGATCACAGACAGAGAAGGGGACTTAGGCAAGATCCGCCTGCCGTGTCAGGTGCTGTCTGTATCTCCTGACAATAAATTTGTACGATTTCAGTTTGTTCAGGACGAAGGTAATATTGACCAGATCGTCCGTTTTGTTCTGGGCGACAGCCGGCGCTGGCAGAGTTTCCAGCGTCGCAGAACCCGTCCGGTGTCCTACTGGTTCGGTGTTAAACATGTACTGAGGGTAAGTGTCAGACCGGCATTTCAGCATTTGTATCTGAACAGCCGCCGCTACTGGCAAAAGATGCGCACAGCTAAAGGAAGCACATAATGAAAAAAATGGTTTTCGTCCTGTTATTTGGCCTGAGTCTGCTGAGTCAGGCAATAGCAGCAGAAACCCACAAAGTGCGACTGTCTGATTTGTATGCAGGTGACAGTACATTGAGAATGGAAGGGGCAGTGGCGGAATTTGAATTATCTGTGCCATTGTCCGGTGGTCTGAAGGTGGAGAAAGCCACACTGGACATGCGGGCGGTGAATTCTATCGCTCTCATCCGGCAGCGTTCGGTTCTGGCGGTCCGGTTTAACAATGCCACCATCAGTCAGATTGCGCTGGATCCTAATGCGCCGAATTTCCGTCCTGAAATTGATATTCCTGCTGAGCTCTGGCGTGAAGGATTCAATACCCTGACGTTTGCTGTGAGTCAGCATTATGCCAATCAGTGTGTTGATAACGCCGCGCCGGAACTGTGGAGTGAAATCGATTTATACCGTTCGGTGCTGTCTGTAGAAACTTCGGCAGTTAATGGCCCGGCCGTGCTGGCTGATTTAAAGAACCGGTTTAATCCCGGTATCGGCCGGCAACAGGGCGTCACATTGTTTACTGCGTCCGGAGCTGAACAATCTACTCTCACCACTGCATTGCCATTGGTTGCTCAGGCGCTGGCGCTACGTGCAGATTATCAGAATCTGGCAATCCGCCATGGCGTGCTGGACAATACCCGTGCGCTGCCGGCCAGAGATGATCTGACGCCGTGGAGTGATGAACAGGCGGAACGCTATCGCATCAGCAGTTTTTATCTTGATAACAGGTCGAAGGAAGCTTTACATGTGGTAGTGGGAACGGCGTCTTCTTTGCGTCCGTTTTTATCTGAGCAAACCTTCAATCAAATCGGAGATGCATATTTAGGTATCGAGTCCACACCCGCCATTGTGGTGGATGACAAGGTGCTGGTGCCGGCGCGGCAGCGCCTGATTGTGTCCGGTACAAATGAGGGGCAGGTGCAGCGTGCTGCAACCACACTGGCTCTGATGGATGATGCACTGAATCCGGATCCCTTTATTCTTATTGACGGCTTCCAGACTGCCAGCAATCAGGTACCGCTGGTGGCCGACACCCTGACGCCCGGGGAAAGTTACTCATTTCAGGATATGGGCGACGGTGGTGCGGAATACCGCGGAGAAACTGCTACTACCAAGCGTGTTGAATTCAATTTACCGGCGGATTTCTATGTGCCTGAAAATGCCACGGTAACCTTGTTGCTGGATTTTGCCTACGGTGCTGAGTTTGGTCAGGGTTCAATGATGAATGTGCTGATAAACGGCAAACTGGTGCATGGATTGCCGTTATCAAATCCCAATGGTGATTCCTTCCGCAAGTATCAGTTAAATGTGCCTGCAAGGCACCTGAAAGGAGGCCGCAACCGTCTCGATTTCGACGTGGCGATGCGTGCACCTATTACTGATGTGGTGTGTGATGATGTGGCAGGGCGTCATCTTTACTTCCAGTTGTTACCTGACAGTCGTATCGAGCTGCCGGAAGCGGGGCATGTTGCCAAGCAGCCTGATCTGCGCTTGTTTGGAGAAACCGCTTACCCCATGGCATCTGTTGTGCGCAAGTCTGCGGATATTTACGTGACCCGGCCGGACATGACCGGTGGTGCACTGACACTGGCCGGTAAACTGGCGCAGACAGCGGGTACGCTGCTTCCCGATATTCACGTTATTGAAGGCGTGCCCGGCACGACTACTGATACTGCATTTTTGATGACCACACCGGACTCTGTACCGGAGGGTTATGCCACTGCGTTTGGTGCGTCGCTGGAGAATGTCAAAAAGTGGCCCTACCGCCTGCAAAACATGCTGCACAACCGTCTGCGGGAAGCGGCAGAAGACAAACAGCATAAGAATCTGATTATGCATGGTGTGACGGTGCAGCAAAGCGGGCTGGGCGATCTGGCAGTCCTGATTGCTCAAAAGAACCCGCAGAGTGACGGTACCGGCACAATATTTATGATGGCCGCTGATACGCCCTCACAACTCAATGACCGTGTGCAGGATCTGATTTCACCGTCCATCTGGGGGCAACTGGGGGGAGACTTCTTTGCCTGGGAAAACCCTGACCAGCCGGCGCTGGTGATGCAGGTTGCCGATGTTTACGTGGTCGGAGAATTTGAAGATAGCTGGCTGCAAACCCGCATGTGGTTGTCGAACCATCCCTGGTATTGGCTAATTGCGTTTATTGTGCTGGTGCTGTTCTGTTCATTCATTGCTTACTGGTTGCTGCGCCGCCGGAATAACAAGATGCAGGACCAATGGTGATGAGACGGTTTGGCTTTGTTTTATTCTCTGTGGTGGTGCTGATGACTGCTTGCTCACCTGCCCGCAAAAGTGAGTTCGCCCTCGCCTGGGACACCTACGCGGCCAGATTTTACGACCAGGGTCGTATTATCGACACCGGTAACAACAATGTGTCTCATAGTGAAGGGCAGGGGTACGGTATGTTGTTCGCCGTAGCGGCTGACGACAAGGCACGGTTTGACGAATTATGGCAGTGGACAGCCACTACCTTACAGCGGGCCGATAAGCTGTTCAGCTGGCGGTATACGCCGTGTCCTCAACAGGACAGAACCTGTGTGGATGATCCCAATAACGCCTCGGACGGGGATTTACTTATCGCCTGGGCGTTAATTAAAGCGGCAGATAAATGGCAGGAACCGGTGTACCGTAAATCAGCCATGGCGATTCTGGAGGCTGTAAGGGCCACTATGGTCGTGGCTAAGCATCCTTACGTGCTGTTGCTGCCGGGGGAAAATGGTTTTATTTACCCCAACGGCGACGTGCAGGTGAATTTATCCTACTGGGTATTTCCGGCGCTGAATGCTGCCGCTGATGCTACCGGCGATGAAACCTGGGACGATCTGGCCGTATCCGGCATTTCACTGATACAGCAGAGTAATAACCAGTGGTCATTAACCCCGGACTGGTTAAGAGTGACAGACGACGGCATCAGTCTTGACGGTGTAGTAAACCCTGAGTTCGGGTTCAATGCCTGTCGCATTCCGTTGCAACTTGGCTGGCAAAATATCGATAAGCAGGTAGCGAAACCTTTTCTGGATTACTGGTCAGATCCCGCTGCACCGGCAACCAAAAACTTACTTACCGGTGCGGTGGCAGAATATCCCCTGACACCGGGCATGAAAGCGGCAAGTGCCGCGACGGCACAGCTTTATGATGAGTCTGTGAAGGGGGATAACGCCGCCGGTGTATTTACCCTTAACGATGAGCTTGATTACTATTCAGCAAGTCTCATTATGCTGAGCCGTCTGGCAATTCAAGAAGGAAACCGGCATGGCAGTTAAGCGGTTGTCACTTTTAACCGTAGCAGTACTGACGACTCTGGGCCTGAATGCGCCCCTTCAAGCGGCTGAAGCGCCGGATCTGACCGGCGTGTGGTATCACATTAAACATAAGCAGGTGGCGCTGGCAAACGCCGAATATCAGCGTTTACAAAACCGTTATCCTGACTGGCAGCCGGAAGAATCTCTTAAGCAGGCTATCAGCTTGCTGAATAAACCGGTAAAGCCGGTGGTCCCTGTCGAAAGGAAAAAAGAGACCGTTAAAGAAGACCCCGATGCGGTATTTATGGGCCGGCTGGCAGCGATGAAAGAAAAGCAGTGGCAGAGGCTTTCTGTCGTTGCAGTGTCCCGTGCTGCAACCATCGCTAACAGCAAACGCAATGACGCGGACTTGTTACTGACCGGTTGGATTTACATGGCCAGGCAGCAATATAACGAAGCCATGACTCTGTTCTCTCTGGTCAGTGAAGGCAGTGCCGGACAGAAAAAAGATGCCATTGGTGCGGCTGTGGATGCACTCAGCTTTCAGGCCATGGCTGCAGACGATCTTAACGGGTTGCAAGCGCTTTATGATGCATGGCCGCAGCAAGTTGCCGCACTGATAAACGGTGCTGCCTGGCAGGCTTTTGATGCCGGTGAGTTTACCCGCTCGGGATCTTTATTCAGGATAACCGGTAACCGTTACGGTGAGGTATTGAGCCTGGACGGGCAGGGACACAGTGAAGACGCACTTGCACTGGCTTGTACTACTCCTGCCACGACTGAATTAACAACATGGTGCCGTGACGGATTGTCTTCACAGCAAACTGCTGCATGGGAAGCGAAAGATTATGCAGCCAGCATCCGTGCTGCAGAATCCCTCAAAGAGCGTAACCTTCTCAGCCGTGACCAGGAAATGCTGTACGGCTGGGCACTGGATGAAAGCGGTAATAAAGCGGCCGCTTCGAAGGTGTTTCTGTCTGTGCTGGCAGACTCCCCGGCTGACGAAGAGGTTCAGTCTGCCGTTATTCATAGTTTTGATTACGATGCCGAAGCGCTGATGCCGCTGTCAGCAAAGTATCCCTTTATTGCCACGTTTATCAGCAGTCAGGAAGGCGGACAAGCATTCGGGAGAAAACAGTTCGACCTGGCTGACCGTTACAATGCAAATCCGGCAAAAGAATCCACCGCCGGCGATGTGCAGGTTTATGCCGGCTTATCAGCCCGTCACCGTAGCGGTGAAAGGGGGCTTGGTCATCTTGACGAGCATGCCGGTTATACCGGCTTCACTGATGTCTATAAAGATACCCGTGTCGATGTCAGCGTGCGTCATGAACAGGTGTTCAGCGGGACACCGGATGCCGGCAGCTGGTTTGGGACTGGCTTGTCTGATGCTGACTTTGCCGGTGAGGCAAAGCAGGCCGGGCAGGGCATCGATGTTTTCTTAGCCCGTCAGGAGCAGGACTGGACCTGGTACGGTCAGGCCGGGTACTTGCTGCTTGATCAACCTGTCTCTACCCGTCTGACCGGTGCCTTAGGGGCTACCTGGTATCAGGCTGATTTCTTAGTATCAGGTCTGGCTTACAGAGAACGCAGAAAAGACAGTGTTCTCAGTCAAACCGGCACCTGGTTTGATACCTCATCACGTGACAGTAGCGCAGCGTGGGGCGGTGTTATGCAATCAGGTCTGCGTGGACTGGGTGTAGTGGCCTTGAACGATGTGTGGTCAGCATCTTTGTCAGCAGAAACCGCTATGCTTGACGGGGAGCAGGTGAAGGATAACACCATGCAGAGCCTGCGGGTTGAAGTTAGCAGAGAATTATCCGGCGATAAGAAAGACTGGCTGGACTATTTCCGCGTGGCACCGTATCTCGGCTGGCAGCAGTACGATCACGATTTAAGCGGTTTTACGGCCGGACATGGCGGCTATTTCAGTCCGCAGGGATTCTTCAGTACCGGGGTCAGCACTGACCTTCTGACCGCTGAAGGTAAATTGTGGCAGTTAAGAGGCCGTTTCAGTCTTGGCTGGTCTTCTATCAAACAGGATGGCGGGCCGCGTTTTCCGTTAACTGAGGACTCAGTCACGGTGTTACCGTCAACCAATGTGTCAGGCGTCAACGGTGAGTTGCTGCTTGAAGGTCAGTATCTGTTTGGGAATCACTGGTCGCTGGCGGGTTATGTCAGCCGCTCACATGCTGTGGCGTATCAGGCAACGTATGCTGGTATTGAGCTTCGCTGGTATGCCGCCCCGCGAAAGGGCGTAACCAGCGAAACACTGATAGGGTCGTCTGTGGAATTAAAAGGCTTTGCTTTTTAATAAATACTGACGGAGACCAAATGCCATTAGGATGACGAAAAACAACGCGCCACCAGGCTCGCTGACTGTAAAGTTACCGAACTGGTAGTTATTGATCTGGCCTGTCAGCGTGCCCACAGGCGATGTCAGGCTTTTCACAATAAAGTTGCCATCAATATGCCCGTCATAGAACACGGTGTCTGCCAACGGAGCCAGAATACTGCCTTTAAAACCAATGGCGTTCAGGGTCAGTGATGTGGCATCAACAAAGTTAAATAACACATTATTCGCGTACGTACCGTCGTGACGGTAAACCCCCGGCTGATTATCTGCAATCTTACTGCCGTCTGCGCCATAAAAACCGGTATTAAACAGAGATACATCTGTACCGGTCACATTGATAATGTTGTAGCTGTCTGTATCAACGTTCAGATAAATGCTTTTGTTTGCTGCAGACAGGGTCGAGGCATCAATAGAGAACACGTTAAAATCGCTGTTGCCATCAAAGCTGATACTCCACACGTCTGTGCCGTTACCGGTTACCGTGGTGGTAGCATTGTCTGACAAAGCGCCCCACAATGATGACGTGGTCAGCAGATCCTGATTGATACTGGTGAAATCAAAGGAGCTGTCATTATAAAAACTGTGCGTATTATTGGTTGCATTAACGCCATACAGGCCAACAGAACTGTCGATATCAATGGTGCCACCGGCTACGGCATCACCATTGTAAATACGGGCATCCCGCATTGTGACGTTGCCGCCCACTGTAAGGGTGTTTTGTTGACCATTTTCCGGCAGTTCGAGACCAATACCATAGTGCTGCAGGTTTAAGTCGCCACCTACAGCCAGCGTACCCTCTACATCAGACTGAGTGCCTGTCATGTTTTCCATGATGTACGCGTTGAAATCAAAAGCTTCATTCAGATACACAGGCGCGGCACTGGCCAGTTGGCTGCCGAATAACAATCCGATGAAAAGATGTTTTAAACGTAAATGACGCATAAACGCTCCGCTAAGCTTGCCCGAATACTTCCCTTTTATGATTTCAGGCATGAATAAAGATAACGTAAAGATTGTATGTTAATTGGCCGGTCAACACCAGCAAAGGAAGGTATGTTGAACAATACTGATGCAAAAAACGCGGCATAAGCCGCGTTTTTAATTTGATAGAAAAGAAATACTGATGATCAGGATTCTTTCACCAGAACAGATACTTTTTCGATACCTGCAATTTTAACCTGGTTCATTACTTCAACAACGATACCGTGTTCAGTATTTTCTTCTGCCTGAATCGCTGCAGAGTCAGTGTTGTTTTCTGCAAGGAACGTTTGCGCGTTCGCAACAACACGACGGATATCAACTTCACGGCCACCCATTGTGATCACGCCATTCGCGTCAATACGGATAGACAATGATTTAGAAGGCTTGTTGTTGTTTGCCTGGCTGTCATCAGGACGGTTTACGTCCAGACCTTTCTCTTTCACGAAAGAGGTGGTAACAATGAAGAAGATCAACATGATGAACACGATGTCCAACATGGGGGTCATGTCAATCTGAGCCTCGTCATCGGCACTGGTATGCTTTTTTCTTTTCATCTCGTAGTCATTCTTCTCTTTAAGTTCGAGCACCCTAGTATACTGTTTGTTATCAAAACTGGTAGCATTTTGTAATAAACAGACACCATTCTTAACACTTGTTGCTGGCTTTTTAGCCAAAATCACCGGTGAGTTATATTATTACGATGATTTTTTAGTCAGGGCCTTACCCAACTGGTAAAAATACAACATTAATGCATCATTAAGCTGTTTACGCAAATTACCATGAGGATAAATACCAAGTCTAGCCTCAGCAGACTTTTTTGTTCCCTGCACAAGAAACGCATTCTTCACGGGATGATCCTGAATACAAGCTTCGAATGCCCGCGCCGCCATCTCTTGTGGCATAGCATAGTAATACATTTTTAACGCGCGATCAGCCTCTATTGATCGCAAAAGATAATCATTCGGGGCTTTTTGATCGTTCAGAAACATAACCTGAAAACACTCGCAGAGCTTATCATTCAAGGGGTGAGCACGCATTGGCGCGCTGTCCAGCCAGGCTTTGGAAGCAAATGATCCCGGCGGCAGATCGCTAAAAACGCGGGATGCAATGTAGTGATCGAAGGCATGAAACCATTCGTGCGCAAGTGCGCCGCCACCGGCGTTCTTTGCCAGAGCCAGTTGCCGCTTAGCACTGTTATAGTGGGCGCTGGCGTGTTTCTGGCCGCCACTGCCAAACGCCAGTGATAATGTGCCGTTCAGCGAGATCACCTGTTCGTTTATTTGTAATATTTCGATCAGATCGTACAGGGCATCGAAGAACAAATTGGCAGCAAGCTGCTGTTCTTCAGCCGTGACCCATTTGCCAATGGTAATTGCAGAGAAATTAAATAACTTGCGGATGTCATTAAAGCTGACGTCCGCACCGTCGCGGTGGGATGGACCGTTGCGGTAGAACTCGCGGTGGAGTCTGCCTGAAGAGGCGTTAGCCGGCGAGTTCATCTAACAGCTGAAGGCACCAGGTGTTGATGCGCTCATCGGTTTGATCAAATTGATTTTCATCGTCGAGGCTAAGGCCGACGAATTGTGACTTATCTTCCGTCAGTCCCTTTGATTCGGCAAACTCATAGCCCTGATTGGGCCAGAAACCGATAAAGCGGCAACCTGACGGCTCAAGGGCTTCGTGCAGCATGCCCAGCGCATCCTGGAACCAGTCGGCATAGCCGAACTGATCACCCAGTCCGAACAGGGCAACAGTTTTACCGGCCAGGTTCAGCTTGTGCACGTCTTCCCAACTGGACTCCCAGTCTTCCTGCAGCTCACCAAAGTCCCAGGTGGAGATGCCGAATATAAGAATGTCGAAAGCTTCTGCCTGTTGCAGCGCAGTATCTTTGATATTAAAAACGCTGACGACCTGCGCATCAAAAATACTGTTCAGCTGAGCCTGAATTTTTTCGGCTGCCATTTCGGTATAACAGGTGGTGGAACCATAAAACAAACCGATGGACAGGGCTTCATCGCTCATTCTTTTACCTCTATTCTTCTTTCCGGGGCGGGAATTCTACCGTATCCCCGTTACTGCACAACGCTTTGCAAATTACAGTGGTGTCATTCTTGTGTAAAACAAGCTGGCCGATTGCAGAGCGGTTCAACAAGGTTTTACCGTCGATGCCACCGGGAGAGCGCGATCTCACCGACATATTCCGGCGCCGTGTAAACACGTTAAGCGGCGATTTATGACCATAAAACCACCGGTTTAATCTTTCCAGCCAGCGCAATAGTCCTTCAGGAAACGCATTTTTAATACCGCTGCAGGTAAACTGGGTGATATGGGGGCTGTTCCGGCGGAACCGCAGGCGCACATCATACACGAAAGAGTAGTGCACATCGCCGGACAAAATAATAAATTCCGGCGGCGTTTTATAATGGCGGAAAATATTCAGAATGACATTTGCCGTGCCACGGTGGGCCATCCAGTTTTCCGCATCTACGGTGAGGGCTTTGCCAAAAAACGTAAATACTTTCTGGATGGCTTCAATCATCTTTACGCCGTAAATGGGTGCGGCAGACACCACAATCACCGCTTCCTTTCCAATTAATGCCTGCTGGAATTCGCAAAGTGCTTCCCAGTCCATCAAACCGGATGGCTTATTCAGACTGGACTCAGAGCGCCACCGGCGGGTTCGGGTATCCATCACATACACCGGCGGTGACGTCTCCAGGGTGTAGTGCCATTCTTCAAAATCCAGCAGCGTATCAATGAAAGCATCATGTTCATTCAGGCCGGCGGGAGTGAAAACGCCGGCAGCAGTTTCCAGAATGTCTGTAAACTTATCCGGCTGGTTACCCCAGCCCTGGCAAAGCCAGTAACCCATCAGTGCATTGCCCACCATACGTTTTGACAGGGGGTGACCATACACTTCCTGCTCCCATCCACGGGTCAGATTCCAGTCATCGGTCACGTCGTGATCATCGAATATCATATAGACCGGCAGGTGTGCCAGGGAACGGCGTACTTCCGGCAAGGTGGCTGCGAAAGCCTGAATCACTGTAAGTTCCTGATTAAACTGAGCTTTGTAGGGTTCAGGGATGTCACTGTCTGAAAATTTGATGTCGCGCCACATCGCCGGCGACCACACCAGGATATACATGGCCATGATTTCTGAAAATGAAATCAAATGGTTTTTTGCATTCACTGAAGTAAACACCGGTTTTTTCTTGGCGCCGAAAAATAGCTTCGACAGTGCCGTGTTCATGGCTATTTTGGGGAGGATTTCGTCCCGCTGATAGTAATTCAGTGAGTGAGAGGCCAGTGCATCACTGTGGTCCACCACTGCGCCTTCAAGGGATTCACCGAAAAGCCCCAGCGCAGTAATGACTTGTTGTATCGCCTGAAGCATTGGACCGGCGACATCGTCGCTGTATACCTGATCCCCTGTCAGCAGCAGCATGTCCGGCCGGCAGACACCGCCTTTGAATTCCTCTTCAATTAATCCGTGAACACGGGTAAGGGCATCTTTTTCATCATGATGTGGTTTCCGGCAGGAGCCGTGTAATACGTTTGTCAGTGCCGGTTGCCAGTAAAAAGACAGGGCTGATTGCCCTTCAAACAGCACTGTTTGCTTTTCATTATCCCACTGACTTTGCTGGTCCTGCGATGCAAACCGCAGTTCGTATTCGTTTAAACTGCCGGCGGTGAGTGGTGAAGCCAGGTTGGCTTCCAGCAAAGTCACGAAGGCCCGTTCACCGGCCTGTACAGTATGCTGAGCGCATTCTGTCTGCTGCTGATTACATATCAGTTGTGCATCAACCCGTTCACTGGTAACAAGCCAAAGTGTGAAGCCCTGTGAGTGGGTGTGCCTGAGAACCGGCCCCGCCACTACCAGTGGTAAAGATGACATGACGATGTAAAGCTCCTGTGTTTTGATGAGATTCGCGGGTGAGTTTCTTACAGTGATATACTCATAAACGTTTTAAATTATTTCGCAATTCTTCAACGGGTTAAAGGAAAAGAATGAAACAAATTATTGGCCTGGCCGGTGTGGCGGTATTTGCACTGGGTGCATGCAGCGAAGCGCCGGAGCAAGTTGAAGTCACCACGGCTACTAAAGTCACCTCGATGGAGGCTAAGGGCACGTGGATAAAAGATGAAAGCGGGAATGTAATGGCCGATCCGCAAACATCTGCCCTTACCGTGTGGGAAGGAAAATTGGTGTCCTTGTCTGATGCCAGTGCCGGCACTGATATGCAGCGCCGGTTGCATTTTATTGACCCTCAAACAGCCACGGTAACCAGTGATGAAGAAAAAATGCGTATTGGCACTACTGTCAGACGCAGTTGTTTTTCAGGTTATCTTGCAGATGCGCCTGATCTTGAGGCGCTGGTCGCTGATCCCGCTCAGCCAGGCGTTTTCTATACCGTAACCGAAGATGCCACCCGCACCGGCGCATTGTCGGTACGATGCCAGCAGCGTTATCAGAATACCGGTTCGACAGATTATCCGTCATTGCTGGTGCGGCTTGAGCGCCATGAGTTCGGCACCACAATGACAGGTGTCAGGCCGCTGCAATTTCCGCTGTCTCTGAAAGTGGGGGACTATCCCAACGACGGCATTGAGGGACTGGCGATGAGCGCAGATAACACTCTGTATCTCGGACTGGAAAAGGACGCAGCGGGACAGCCCCGTATCTTTTCATTAACCCTGAATGACGACTTCTGGGATACCACAGATTTTGCGCCGGTGGAGGATCCCGGACTCGCTGTACCTGTTTTTGATAGCGGAAATCATCCCCTGAATGGTCTGGCATGGTATACCGGGGAAGGTGAACAGGGTTACTTGCTGGCTTCTGCGCGTAATGATAATGAATTGTGGGTGATCAGTACTGATCCTGAAAAAGAAACAAAACGCATCCCGTTACATTTCACCGCTCCGGCATCAGGTGATAACTGCAGTTCGGAAGAGCGGATGGACAATGCATCCATAGAAGGTTTAACGGTTCTGGGAGACACACTTTATCTGGTTAACGATCCCTGGAAGGAAAACTATCTGAAGAACATTCAGTGTGATAGTAACAAAGCCCGTTATGAAGCGATGGCACCTTTGCTGTTTTCGTTACCGTTAGATCCGGCATGGTTTAACTGAGTAACAAATAAAAAAGCAGTACCGCGTCCTGCGGCACTACCCTGATTAATAAGTCCAACGTGTTTAAGCTTTTTAACTTTTCAGTTCACCACTGGCAGATTCAATGTGCGCTCTTACGAACCACTGGAATTGTTCAAGGTCAGCCAGCTGGCCGGTAATCATATCTTCTGATACAGGATCCAGCTCTTCCAGTTCTTCAATAGCCTTACGGTGGTCGCCATTTACGCCATTGTACACGGCATCCAGCGCTACCAGGTGATCAGTGACCAGTGCTTTGCCAATCTTGTAATCGTCCCATGAACGACCTTCAACAATCGCTTTAGGCGTACCGTGAGGTACTCCGCCAAGGGTAGCAATCCGTTCTGCAATGGTATCTGTCATATCGCGCACGGCATCGACCTGCGGGTCCAGCATTTCATGCACACCGATAAAATTCGGGCCAACCACGTTCCAGTGAATATGCTTCAGTGTAAGCTGTAAATCCAGCAGTGCCACCAGACGTTGTTCAAGCACAGCAACAGCTTTTTTAGCAGCGTCTTTTTTCATACCCGGTGCAGTAAATGCAGCAACATTACTCTTACTCATGATTTCTCCTGCTTTAGTCGTTTACGGCTGCAGACTCTCTGAGCGGGCAGCCTTTAAGTTAGTGAATTAACAGCTGCAAACCACGTACCGGCTGTAACATTTTTCTCTTTTCGCCTTTTAGAAAGCGGGCTGCAGAGGATTTTTAACGGATCGTGACAGAGGCAAAACGGCAGGCGGGTAAGAAAAACATGCAGACATCTGTAAATTGTGCAAAAAAAAGCAGCCCTGAAGGCTGCCTGATAAATGAATGTGCCGGGATGCAGAGTTAACGCAATCTGGCAGCAAACGTCTTTTTAAACTTAGCCAGCTTAGGTGCCACTACCATGGCGCAGTATTGATTCTGCGGATTATTTTTAAAGTAATTCTGGTGGTAGTCTTCTGCCGGATAGTAATTATTAACTTCCGTTACCTCAGTGACGACGGGGTCCGGCCAGATCTGATCGTCATTAATTTCCTGAATAATTTTCTGTGCCTCATCCCGCTGGCTTTCGGAATGATAAAAGATTGCGCTGCGATATTGCGGGCCAGTGTCGTTCCCCTGACGGTCAACTTGCGTGGGATTATGCAAAGCAAAGAATATTTCGAGGATTTCACGGTAAGAAATGCTGGCCGGATCAAATTCAACCCGCACGACTTCAGCATGCCCGGTATCTTTTTTACAAACGGCCTCATAGGAAGGATTTTCAACGTGTCCGCCGGCATATCCGGAAATAGCGCTTATTACGCCTTCCACACTGTTGAATGCCGATTCAATACACCAGAAGCATCCTCCGCCGAGTGTCGCAGTTTCTGTCGTTGCCATTATTAAAGCTCCTGTTATCAGATTTCCTGTAATGTGGTTACGTTAGTCGCTGACTTCAACCTCATGTTACGCTTTTTTAATCTCTGAATGATGTGCAACCGCGTACTATTATACAAGTAAAGTGGTACATCGGGCCGGCGGTGGTTCAGGCCCCGTTAAACGGAGAAATCATGAAAATCTTCTATGACAGTTACTGCCCATTATGTTGTGCTGAAATGTCTCATATCAAAAAGCGTGATCAGCATGACAGGATCCAACTGGTAGATATTCAGGATCCTGCCTTCAGTGAGCATTATCCAGGGCTGGACAAAGCACAACTGGATGCCAGAATTCACGTAGAACTGGATAACGGTGAAATGGTTACCGGACTGGACGCTACCCACGCAGCCTGGCAGGCTGTGGGGCGGGGCTGGCTTTACGCGCCTCTTCGCTGGCCGGTGATCCGCATTGTTGCTGACATGGCCTACAACCTTTTCGCCAGAAACCGTTATACCATTTCCTATCTGCTCACCGGCCGCCGCCGGACCTGTGATGATGGACTGTGCGGTTACAGGACGGACAAATAATATGGCACATACTCACCTCATTGTTGGCGCCGGTGGTGCTATCGGGCGGGCAGTGACAGAAGCACTGGCCACCAGGGAGCCTAAAAGCCGTATATTTGCCGTTGCAAGGCAACACCAGCAGAGTTTTGAAGCCGACAACGTGACAGCAATCACGCTGGAGTCTGCAAATGAAGAAGCTGTATTGCAATGGACGGCTGAACAGAAAACTTGTGGCATCGTATTTTCGACAGTCATTTGTACCGCCGGGGTCTTGCATGGCGACGCATGCGGGACAGCGGTGAGTCCTGAAAAGAAAATCGAAGACATCAGTGCGGACAAACTGCTGGCATACTTTTCGGTGAATACTGTGGTACCGGCAATCTGGCTGAAAGCACTGGTGAATGTGCTGGATAAAGAGAGAAGTACCATTGCATGCTTAAGCGCCCGGGTTGGAAGCATCAGTGATAACAGACTGGGCGGCTGGTATGGCTACCGGGCCTCAAAGGCGGCACTGAATATGATGCTGAAAACCGCCGCCGCAGAATTTTCCCGCCGGAGTAAGAATACGGTACTTATCAGCTATCATCCGGGCACAGTGGACAGTGCGCTGTCAGAACCATTTCAGGGCAACGTACCTGAGGGAAAACTCTTTACGCCTGCCTTTACTGCTTCACAGTTACTTGATTTCATTGACAAAGCGACGCCGGAAAATAATCCGCATTTCATCGACTGGGCGCACAAACCCGTTCCCTGGTAAGAGATCACTACACTGAACCGGGCCGGAACAGGCCATTCCAGCGCTCAAATACGGGACATTCGGCAGGGACGCTGATACTATTCGCCCTTATATCCGCGTGAAAATGACAACGATATAACTGCCCAGGCACAGCTAAAAGTGCAGGTAGTGTGGGGAAGGTGACAGCCGGAATGACTTAGGGTAATCCGGTTGTCGCACGTGTGAACGACAATAATCTTCGTTGGAAGAATATAAAATCATCACCACCCGATTATAACAATAAGTGAAGAGGAAAGATGATATGAGCGGGGCGAGAGAACAGTTCGGATCGCGCATCGGATTCATTCTAGCCGCAGCCGGGTCTGCGGTAGGTATCGGTAACCTGGTAGGGTTCCCGGTGGGCGCTGCAAAAAATGGCGGTGGTGCTTTCTTGCTGATGTACGCCATTTTCGTTGTGGCTATCTGTTTGCCGGTAATGCTGGCAGAAATGTCAGTGGGCCGTCATGCCAGAAAAGACCCCTTAGGTGCATACCGGGATTTGAGTAATAACGCCACGCACTGGAAGCTGGCCGGCTGGTTATCGATTATTACGCCGTTTATGATTGCTGTGTTTTATCTGGTGATCACGGTGTGGATATTCGGCTATCTGTACGAAATCATCACCGGTGATTTAGATATTCTGGCTAACCCGGATACCTTCGGCACTTTTATAAACAGCGAAAAAATCTTTGTCTACATGGCCGGTGTTGTGGCTGTGGTTTATCTGATTTTGCAGGGTGGTGTCAAAGAAGGTATCGAGAAAGCTGCTAAGCTGCTGATGCCAACATTGTTTATCATGCTGCTGTTGCTGGTGGGCTTCGTACTTATGCAGGACAACGCCATGAAAGGCGTAGAGTTCTACCTGGTGCCAGATTTTTCTAAAATCAATGCATCGGTGATTAACGGAGCGCTGTCTCAGGCATTCTTCTCCCTGTCACTGGGTATGGGGATCATGATCACCTACGGCAGCTATATCGATAAGCGTGCTGATGTGCCCGGGTCTGCCAAGCTGGTGGCCCTGACTGATACGGCAGTGGCGTTTACGGCAGGCCTGATGATTTTGCCGGCGATTTTCTCATTCGATCCGAATACCAATCCGGACGAACTCAGCGAATCGTCAATCGGTATGATTTTCACGTTCTTGCCTAAGATATTCCTCGCTTTGCAGGACTCCATTGGCTACGTTGGCGCCAGCATTGTGGCAGCGATTTTCTTCCTGCAGGTGTTTTTTGCGGCTATCACCTCACTGGTATCGATTTTTGAAGTGCCTGTGGCAGCGCTGATGGACGAGAAAGACATGGGGCGGAAGCCTGCACTGTTTGTACTGGGTGTTTTGATGGTTGTGCTTGCGGTGCTGTGTGCACTGTCGTTCGGTTACAACGCGTTTCTGACTGAGTTCGTCAGCTATGCCGGTGCGAAGAAATCGTTCTTTGATGTGGTGTATGACGTGTTTTACGACACCATTCTGCCGCTGAACGGCTTCTTAATTTGTATCTTCGTTATCTATCGCTGGAAGAAACATAACTTCAACAAAGCGTTGGATGAAGGTGCAGAGAATTACAAAGGCAGCTTCTTCGAGAAGTATGTTGATGTGTCAGTGGGCACTTTCATTCCGGTCATCTTGTTGCTGGTATTTATCAATACCGTGGCTGTGAAGTATTTCGGTCACAGCCTGTTCGGCTAACGGTTCAAAGCATATCAAAGGGGCTGGCGTATTCCGGCGTCAGTCCCAGAGCTTCCCAGCAGTCCTTGCTGAAGATTTTCTTCCCGTCTGCAGCATTATTATGTTCAGCACTGAATTGCGGTGCAGGCAACGCCAGAGCCTCTGCTGCCCAACGGTAGTAGTCATCCCTGCGGGGATGCACCAGACTGCAGAGTTGCATCAACGGGGGAAAGGTTGAGGTACTGTCATCTTCCTTCAGAATACAAATCAGGGCGTTAACCACATCAGACACATGCACCAGGTTAACCGCCTGCTCGCCTTTATCCAGTGCTTTTCCGGCCAGAAATTTTGCCGGATGTCGGGAACCTCCCACCAGTCCGGCCAGACGAACCACATGAACGCGGGGATCCTGCCCGGCCAGTAAGAACCTTTCGATATCACAATGCACTTTGCCTGAATCTGTAGCCGGCGCTACAGGGGCGTTGACTGTCAGATCTCCTTCAGCATTCCCGAACACAGAAGTGGTGCTGATGAAAATAAGCTTCTTTGCCCCTGCGTTCAGGAAGTCAGTCGCCAGAGCCGTCATGGCGCGGGTAAAGTCATCACCCACCGCTTTTTTTCGTCCCGGCGGAATATTCAGTATTACTGCGTTGTCAGCACTCTGTTTTATCAGTGATGTGGCATCATCACCCAGCGTGAACAACACCGGGGTCACGCCTTTTTCGCGCAGCGCGTCTGCCTTTTCCTGTGAACGGGTGGTACCGGTAATGGTTGCTTCAGGCAATGCATCAACCAGGAACTGACCCAGCCAGCCACAACCACACAGTGTGAGGTTAAGGGAGTGAATTGAGTTTGCAGATATATCAGACATAAAAAAGCCGGAAAACAAGTTTCCGGCAGTGTAGCACGATACGTTTTTTTACATCTTTAAATCAGAGTCACTGTTGATGGTCAGCACATTCAGGTTTTCCAGGCCCGGAATATGTTTTTGCATTTTAAGCTCGGCGTAATCGGCTTTTTTCAGCACTTCACACAGGGCGTCAGCGCGTTTTTCGATAGCCGCAGATTTTGCCTCAACACGCTGTTCGAAATCTTCTTCCCAGTTCTCCATGTGTTGTTCAAAGTTATCAAAGTCTTCGTCACCGCTTAGCATGGCCTTGCCGATAGCAATCAGCAGGCGACCGGTGGAATTGGCAATGATGTTTTCTACCTGATCTTCAAATTTGTTTTCCCAGCGTTCTGAAATCCAGCCATCTTCTTCGAAATCTTCACTGTTCATACGCACTTCACCGTCAGCATCATAAAAATGGCTGTCCATTTCAGTACGCAAACCGGCAAACATTTCATTTAAATCCGTCACGATGCCGTTGTCCTCTCCCAGCAGTTCACCGAAGGCTTCATTGATGGAGTTGCCGGCAAGTTCCAGTGCGTCGTAGGTAATTTCCAGCGTCATTGGAATTGCCGTTTCAATGTTGTGGTAATAGTCATTCACCCATTGTTGCTGCTCGCTGGTCAGTGACACTGAGCGGTTGTTTACAGTCATCTGGCCTGAACCATTAATTACCACATGCTCGTCGTTGGCCGTAAAGAGCGTCAGTACGCCTTTTTGCCAGTTAACATCGCCCTGCAGGTTCATATCGCAGTGCTCAGAGTCCATGCCTGCGAAGGCGGGTGATGCACAGAGGGCAGCGGTCATTGTCAGGGCAGCTAAAGTTTTCATGTCTCTTCCTTTTTAAATCTGTCGGTTGCGGCTGTTCGTCCGGCGGGTGATGTTCCGGTAAACAGCCTGAATTATTCAGTAACGTTTGTGCTGATATAGCAACCCTGAGGCCAACTTTAAAAATTATTATTTATCAATGGTTTGCTTATATTTTGAATAGAGTGAGATCGCATTTTTACTCTGTGGATTAGTGTAAATTCCGATAAAGTGGCGCAATTGACCAGGATCAAACAGACCTTGCACAGAGTGATGATTAATTACGCATTTTCAGGATTTTGTTGCATAATACAAGCAGACTGAAAGCCTGCTCTTTGTCCTCTGTACGACAGGCAGGTTTAAAAATGAAAAGAACAGTGAAGGGTAATGTGATGAGTGAGTGGATAAGTGCTGTTGGTTTTGGCGCCGGCCTGATTGCTTTCGTACTGGGTATGTCCAGTATTATCATGGGATTCATGAGTGCTAAAGCCGGGGCGGAAGGTATGCAGGAGAAAATTGAATATGGTTTCTTCGGCGTGTCGGGCCTGGTAGTTTGCGTACTGATGGCATACGCCCTTTCCTGATGTTTCCGGCAGATTTACTCTGCGCCGGAAAATCCTTTCAGATATTCCCATTGATTAAGGCTTGCCGGTGACGGCAAGCCTTAACTGTCTCTGCTATTGCGGACGGTCTCCCGCTGAACTTTCTTCTCCGTCCGCGTTATCCTTTGATTCCCTTTTGCCTTCATACACGGCTTCCGGGGCATCGTCATAGTGACTGGCCAGCATTAAATGGCTGTCCCGCTGGTAAGCCCGTAAATCGAACATGGGCAGCATTGCCATAATATGATCGAAGATATCTGCCTGAACTTTCTCATAGGCAACCCATTCTTTCTTCGCACTGAAACAGTAAACTTCCAGTGGTAACCCCAGCTCGTTAGGGGGCATTTGTCTTACCATCAAAGTCAGTGACTGATTAATATTGGGGTGTTTCTGTAAATAGGCTTCCAGATATGCGCGGAAAGTGCCAATGTTGGTAAGTCGGCGACTGTTCAGCAGATCGGACTCATCAATGGAATAGTCTTTGTGGTACGCCTGCAGTTCTTTTACTTTCTTATCGATATACTCTGAGATATAGCGAATCTTACTGAAGCGGGCCATCATCTTACTGTCGCAAAGTTTGATGGAATGAATATCGATGTAAACCGAGCGCTTGATCCGACGCCCTCCTGACTCCTGCATACCCCGCCAGTTCTTGACCGCTTCTGTTGTCAGTGAATAGCTGGGCAGCGTAGAAATGGTCTTGTCCCAGTTCTGCACTTTCACGTTTGTCAGACCGATTTCCAGTATTTCTCCGTCCACCTCAAATTTGGTGATTTGGATCCAGTCTCCGGTGTTAAACATCCGGTTCGCTGCAATCTGAATACCTGCCACAAAGCCTAAAATGGTGTCACGGAAAATGAGTAACAGTACCGCGGCCAGTGCAGTCAGGCCTGACATGATCAGCAGCGGGTTCTTGTCGACAATCAGTGAAACACACAGCAACAATACGATGACTGAGAAGAAGAGTTTGGCGACCTGAATGAAGCCGGTTATTGATGCCCGTTTGGCCAGATAAGATGCGTTATACACATCCTGAATCGTGTTCAGCAAGGCAAATAAGCCGATAAGCGCTGTAATCATCATGTACAGCATGGAGGTTTTTATCATGAACCCGTGTAACAGGTTTTCTTCATTGATAAGTACCGGCGTCAGCAGAAAAATCACAATGGCCGGAACAAGGTGCGTTAACCGCCGGAAGAAACCGTGATTCAGTAATGCGTCGTCCCAGCTGTTTTTACTGCGTTTCACCAGCATGGCGATCTGCACTTTCAGCAGTATACGACTGACAATATAAAACACCGCTGCGACCAGCAGAATGCCGGAGATCGCAAGGGTGTTGTATAAAAGGGTATCTGTGGTGAGGTCCGGAAATATGTCTTTTACAGTGTGTACAAAGGTGTCTCTGATTGAAGATGCAATCTGCACGTTCAGGGCTCCAGTAACTGATTAATCCTGCTGTCTTTATTTGTCCACAATTCATTCAGCCAGTGCTGGAACCGGCTCCGGAATGAATCGTCGGCAAAGTAATCTCCCTGCGCTTCCACCGGTACGGTCAGTACGTTGACGTCTATAATGATGCGGGTCATCTGGCCGCTCAGCATGGACATCATCGGATGGGCTTCGTTATCAGGGTACAATAACGATATATCCAGCAGATTGGTAAAAAGATCGCCCATGGTAGCAAGTGTAAAGGCAATTCCCCCTGCTTTTGGTGGCAGTAAATGGGCAAACTGGCTTTTTCTGAGCTGGTGTTTCGCGCGGGTGAAGCGTGTGCCCTCGACGAAATTGATGACCGTTGTGGGCGAGGTTTTATACTTCTCACAGGAGCGGCGGGTGGTTTCAATATCCTGCCCCTTTTTGTGAGGATATTTCTCCAGATAAGACCGCGAATACCGTTTCATAAACGGCATATCCAGCGCCCATGCGCCCAGACCGACGAAAGGCAGCCAAATCAGTTCCTGTTTAAGAAAGAACTTGGGCGGCGGAATACGTTTGCGGGAAAAGTCGATAAGCAGAATGATATCGAGGTAACTTAAGTGATTAGCAATCAGCAGATACCAGTTCTCCACAGATAATGAGCCGTCGATGCGATAAATCACTTTTACCGGATTAAACAATTTGATCAGTAATACACTGATGCAACCAAAACACTGCATAGCAAAATGCATAAAGCCCATCAGCAAATGACGGATGGCCGGTACCGGAAGCACCAGCTTAAGCAGTCCGCAACTGATAATAATCGACGCCCAGAACCCCAGATTGATAATTTGCAACGGCGTGTGAATAACAAATATCAGGGGCGCCAGTAACTTTCTCATAGCGGAGCCTGTGTTGAGTTTAATGCAGCCAGGTGCTGGTCTTTCTGTTGCCAGCGTTCATTCAGCCATTGCTGAAAACGGGCTTTTTGCGCGGGATCAGTGAAGTAGGTGTCGTTGAAAAATCCGCCCTGCACAATATCTTTGATAGGCATTACCGACACATTTACGCGAATTTCTTTTACTTTACCGCACACGAAATCCCAGTAACTTGGTACGCCTGCAGGGTAGTCGATAGTGACATCGATCAGCTTGTGCAGTTGTTCGCCCATGGCGCTGAGTACGAAGGCAACACCGCCGGCTTTCGGCTTGAGCAGGTGGGTAAAGGGCGAGGCTTGTCTGTCATGCTTACTTTTTGTAAAACGGGTGCCTTCTACAAAATTCATGATGCTTACCGGCTTCGACTTAAACTTCTCGCAGGCTTTACGGGTGGTTTCCATATCTTTGCCTTTAAGATGCGGGTTTTTCGCCAGAAACGATTTGCTGTAGCGGCGCATAAACGGAAAATCCAGCGCCCACCAGGCCAGACCAAGCACTGGTACCCAGATAAGTTCCTGTTTCAGAAAGAATTTGAGAAACGGTATTTTACGGTTGAAAATACGCTGTAACACCAGAATGTCGACCCAGGACTGATGATTGGCGATCACCAGATACCAGTCGTCAGGGGCCAGGCTGCTGATGCCGTTAACAGACCAGCGGGTGCGGCTGAGCAGACGCTGGTTGAGATTATTCACGGTTATCCATGCTGTCGCACAGGCATCCAGAGGATAAGACACAATTCGCCGCCACCACTGCACCGGTGGCAGTTTTAACAGGGATAGTATAAAAATAGGGATAAACCAGAAAACCGTATTGAAAAAATAGCCCAGCACTGACACAGTGCCACGCAAATGATAGCCAACAGCTTTAAGCATCGTCATTCACCTCTGAATTTTGGTGCTTAGTGTAAACGATGTTGATCTAAAATCCGATACACCCTATACCGGGAAATAAGGATTTACACGTAATTTGGCAGCACAATAGAGAAAAATATGGAATTAATCAGTGAAAATCGTGCATTTGGTGGACGTCATTGCCGCTACCGCCATGCAGCAAAAACAACAAATTGTGAAATGACCTTTGCGGTTTATCTGCCGCCTTTTGCCAGCGCAGAAAATCCCGTTCCGGTTTTATACTGGCTGTCAGGATTAACCTGTACTGATGAAAACTTCATGCAGAAAGCCGGCGCAATGAAGATGGCTGCCGAGCTGGGTATGGCGATCGTGGCACCGGACACAAGCCCCAGGGGAGATGATGTGCCTGACGATGCAGACAAAGCCTATGACATGGGTAAAGGGGCCGGCTTTTATGTTAATGCGACACAGGCACCCTGGAATGAACATTATCACATGTATGACTATGTCACGCAGGAGTTACCCGCTCTGATTGAAGCAAACCTGCCGGTGACCCGTGAGAAGGCCATCAGCGGGCATTCCATGGGCGGACATGGCGCACTGGTTATCGGCTTGCGTAATCCGCAGCAGTATGTGTCAGTATCAGCGTTCAGTCCGATTGCGAATCCGTCAGATTGCCCATGGGGTGAAAAGGCGCTGGGCGGCTATCTGGGTGACGATAAATCAGCATGGCAAGCTTATGATGCAGCCATTCTGCTCGCTGAGAAGCAACACTACATTCCGTTACTGGTGGAGCAGGGACGTGCCGATCAGTTTCTTGAAGAACAATTAAAGCCTCAGGCTCTGATTAATGCAGCTCAGAAGAGTGATACGCAACTGACGCTGAATATGCATGAAGGCTATGACCACAGCTATTTCTTCATTGCCTCTTTTATCGAAGAACACCTGCAATTTCATGCCAGCCATTTGGGCATAGGCGGGTTATAAGGCGCTAAAGTCAGTTCTTCGCAGCAGGCAGATCAGCCGGCTGCGAAGCGCTTTTCAATCTCTTCTACCGGTAAGGGATGGTCGAATAAATAACCCTGACCGGACACGCACTGTTCATCAATCAGGAAGTGTTGCTGTTCGCCGGTTTCCACACCTTCAGCCACCACCTGCAAATTCAGATTGCCGGCAAGCCCTAAAATGGCTTTGATTATCGCCCGGTCGCCTTCACTGGTCATAGCATCCTGAATAAATGAGCGGTCAATTTTCAGCTCATCCAGAGGCAACTGTTTTAAGTAAACTAGCGAACTGAATCCTGTACCAAAATCGTCAATCGATATGGTAACACCCATATTCCGTAACGTTTTCAGCACCGCCGCAACAGTATTTAAATTGTTGATGAACGAGGTTTCAGTAATTTCAATGGCCAGGTTAGATGCTGAAATACCGTGTCTTTTAATCGCTGCCTGAATATTGCCGGTAAAATCCTGCGATATGATCTGGCGGCCGGAAATGTTCATGGCAATTCGCACATCAGGCACATAGCGAATCATTCGTCTGGCCGTGCTGCACACTTTATCCAGCAACCATTCACCAAAGGGGAAAATAAGCTCAGAACGTTCCGCCAGCGAAATGAATACATCCGGAGGCACATACTCATCGTTTCTCTTCCAGCGGGCGAGGGCTTCATATTTAAGCAGCTTGCCGGAAGATAAGTCGACAATAGGCTGAAGGTAAATATCCAGCGTATCTTCCGCAATCGCTCTGGCAAACGCGGCTTCCATTTCGGCCAATTCAACCTGTTTCTGCTTGTGCATGGGGTGGAACAGTGTGACTTTATTCTTACCTGCGTATTTGGCGAATTGCAGGGCGTAGCCGGCGTTCTGCATCAAACCTTCAGGCGATTTGGCATGTTCAGGGAACGTCGCCATGCCAATGTTGGTGGATAAGGTGGTTTGAATACTGCCTAAAGACAGGTAGGTGTGTTCGAGAACACCGGTTATACCTCTGGCGATATCGTACAATGCAGTCTCATTACCTGCACTCACCGGTGTCATCACCGCAAATTCGTTTCCGCCAATTCTGGCCAGACGCCCTTCTTCACCAACAAAGCCGTGTAAACGCTTTGCCACACTCTTTAAAATATCGTCGCCGGAGCGGTAGCCCAGGCTTTCATTGACCTTTCTGAATTCACAGATATCAATCACAAACAGGCCAAAGTTTTCGTCCTTCTCGACCCAGGCTGTCATTTCTTTTTTCAATGCCTGACGGGAAAGGGTTTGAGTGAGTGAATCTTTGTCCAGCTGCACCGGACTGTACTGACTGGTGTGCTGGATATGTGACATGTCGGTCAGCAAAAATACCCAGTGAGAAACATGAATATGCTGCATCACCGGTGCGATGGTAAGTTGCAGCCACCGGCCACCATCAGGAGAGTTCATCCAGAATACTTCGCCGCGCCAGGCGGTTTGTCTTTCTTCCAGCGTCGATAAAAACATCTCATCCAGCTGAACATCTTTTATCAGTTGCAACAAACGGTGAACGCAGACATCTGCATTCTGTGCACGGAAAAACTGCCGTGCCACGCCATTATCCAGAAACAGTTGTTTGTTGGCGTCCAGTATCACCACGCCTGTACTGAGGTGGTGGATAGTCTGGCGTATGGCCTGCTGCTGGCCCTTACATTCCCGCGCTTCTTTCAGCGCTTTCTGTAATTTTTCAGTAAGGTAATCCTGCTGGCTGATCACCGCATGGTGGGTTAGCAGTAATTCTCTGGCAGATTGCAGGGATTGCTGGCGGTAGGCAAATTCTTTATTGACGTTCTTGATGGCCAGGAATCGTCCGCCTTTTCCATCGTTGATAGCGATAGCCTCAAGACGCAGGGATTCATGTTCTGTGGTTTCGGTCCAGAAGCCTGAAGTCAGGTTTGCAGGGAGAGAAGTCGCCCAGCAATCACCGGCATCAATAAGAAAATCTTCGAGAAACAGACTGCGAACGGATTCAATATCCAGTGACAGTTCGTTGACCTTCACAAGGTCGGTTACCCAATGCACCGTTGGTGTGAGGCAATTCAGCTCATCACGCTCATTCAGCTCAAATAATGCACAGTCCGTGATGCCAAGTGCATTGAGGTGGAAAATGTCCATATTTACACCGTAAGTTCCGCTAACTCCTGAAAGAGTCGCTCAACATTTTCGCCGGTTTTGGCGCTGGTTTTAATGGCGGCACTGAACAGATTTTCACGTTCAGCGACTTCGTCTTCACTCCAGTACCATTCACTGGGAAGGTCTGCTTTATTGACGACAAAAAAGGCCGGCGTATCAGGAAATTCTGCCCGCGCCGACTCATAAATATCCATACCTTCAAGCAACGACTGGGAGCGGGTCTGGTCAACCACAATGACAAAGGCTGCGGCACCACGCAGGTAGCGTGGATTAAAACCACAATAGCGGTCAACCCCTTCAATATCCCAGATAAGCAGCTGGGCCGTTTTATCGCCCGCGGTGACTTCTTTTTTGTCGATTTTTACGCCGATAGTAGTGAGATATTTCTCTGAAAAAATGCCATCGACGAACTGTCTTACCAGGCTGGTTTTACCCACTCCGGTCGGGCCTAGCAGACAGATCTTTTTTTGTATCACTGACGGTTACCTTCTTCTGATCCTGTTTTCTTCCCTTTACCAGCCTCTGCAGGTGTTAACAGAGCATGAAAGAATACCATCCGGCTATTACTGCCGCGGGCTAAATCCAGTTGTCCCAAACCTTTGGTGTGCAGCACAGCGTGTTCCACGCCTGCTTTAGTCAGAGCTTGTTTCACTGACTGGGCGCGTGATTCACTCAATAGCATATTTTTGACTGATGTACCCGAATTATCGCTGCCACCGAGAATAAATACACTGAGGGTTTGCCCTGATTGTTCAGCGATATTTTGCAGGTTAATGATGGTTTGGGCAATATCGCCAATAGTCGCATCATTCGCTTTCGACCACCGGGACTGGTTCATATCAAAGAACAACGTGTAACCTGACAGTGTAGTTGCCAGAGACCCGGCCAGAGCATTAAGTGCTAATGCATCGTTAACAGGAGTGCTTTCTTCCAGAACTACTTTGGTGGTATCCGGGAATACGGTTTCAATGCCCGCAATGCTGTGCAGAGCACGGAGGAATCGTTGCCATTCACCAGTGCTGATTGTGCCGGACAGGGCCGGCTGTTCATCGTTGGTGAACGTCAGAGCAGGAAAACGAGCGGTCAGCTGTTGTATCTTTGCCGGGATAAGACGGTCATCCTTTGACTCAAACGGCGTTTCTTTAATGTCGACAACGGATGAGTCAATGTCGAGCCCCGCAAGCCATTGCGCTACACCGGTGGCAGCCGGATCTCTTAATACCGAGAGAATAATCTGATTGCCGTCTGTTTGTGTGTTCAGCATCACAATGCCGGCCGGAGGCTCACTCTTAGCGATGGTGGATGACGTGATGGCAAGGTCGATGCGTAAAAATGCCAGATAGCCGGCAACAACCAATAGTCCGGCGAGAATAAATACACCGGCACCGGCCCGTTTTTTCTTTTCCTGCGTCGTTTTTTGCTCACTGATCAGGCATTCCTGCAGCATGGCATCGCTGGTGGCGAACGGCCCGTTGTCGCCCTGATATTTTTGCAGAGGCGACTGATAAAAGTGATGAAACTCTTCCAGAGTGTCCTGCAGTTTATGTCGCATGCGTGGCGACACATGACCGCTGACGGCAGCGACAAGGATCACCTGGGGACCGACCTTGATAAGCAGGGTAAAATCGTCGGTTTTAATTTCTCCCAGTTCGGTTTCTTCTGCCTGAATATCCTGACTGAATGCATCAGCGACAAAATCGCTGATAGCAACCAGCATGGAAGAAATCAGGTCACCGTCTTTCGCATTTCCCGGATGACTGGTGACACTATTTAACAGGGTGCCGGTTTCACGGTGAATAGCCAGCACCTGATGCACCTGATATTGATAAATTTGCGAAGCAACATAATCAGAATAGGTGACACCTGAGCGCCAGGCTTTAAAGCGCCACTTCACACTTTTAGCTGAAAAGCTGTGTTCAATAAGGGTGTTTGTACGCTCAATGAATTCGATGAGAAACGCTGATACGGCTTTTCTGATCAGCGAGCCGACAAGAGGGTAGAGTGCGCCGACAATCTTATCACTGTTGGCTTCCACTGAGCGGTGCAGTGATTTTTCGATCAGGGGGACCAGCACTTTGTTCACTGAGCCATCCTGACTCTCACGCTCATTCAGTGCTTCAGATACCACATCAGACACCATGCCTTTTGCATTGCGTCTGACAATATTTTCTACGAATTTTTCATCCCCACCAATGATTAACGACCTGACGTCGTCCATTGTGTGCGCATCCTCATCCGTTGGCGGCACAAAATTGCTCATGGGCGTCAGGGTTGATCAGTGGCAAGATTCGAGGCCATAGTAGACAGCAGGCTTGCCAGGGTTTTGCGGTCGGTTTTGCTGGAAGACAGTTCTTCTGTCACTTGCTGCAAACGCTCTAACAGCGCTTCGTGACGTTTGTTGAACAAGGTTTCCATGGCATCCATTTCTTTGGATAGCTTGCTTTCCAGTTTGCTGGTGTCATCCTGCGCGGCGGCTTCAGCCATTTCCAGCTCAGATTTCAGTGTATCGTGAAGGCCTTTCAGATTTTCCTGGGCTTGCTGGTGTTGTGTATTGTCGGCTGAGAGTTGTTCAGACAGTGCAGCAAACTGTGTTTCAATGGTTTTATTCAGCGCAGCCACATGATTTTCCAGCTTTTGATTCAATGCTGAAAAATTACTTTCCAGTTTTTCATCCAGAGAGGCGAGTTGCTGCTGAAAATCCCGGCTGGACTGGCCGAACAAAATTTCACGTAGCTGACCTAATTCTGATTTGTCAGCTGTTGATGCCTGAGGTGCATCATTATTCTTATCTTTCGCCATTTGTCCGCTCCTCCTGACAGTGCGGCGTCCTTACCTGGTACAAATGTACCCTGAAAGAAAAACCTGATCCAGCAGCATCGCCCACGGGTAGCAATATATTGGTCTAATGGATAAGTTTGAGACGGTCAGGCGACGTCAATATTGGCGGCTGAGTGCAATCCAGGCGGCTTTGTGTTCGCTGACCGCTTTATTGATAGCGCCGGACATCGTCATGAAATGCCGCATTTTCATTTTCTTGAGCAGAACAAAGGAATAATCAGCGGGAAGTCCTGCAGCGGCAAGAAAAGCATTCAGCCAGTCGGGATGAGACGATTGCTGCGGTTCATCCATTTTATTAAGTAAAACATAAGCGCTGATCGCCAGTTGCTCACGGGCATGGCGGATTTGATAGATAGCAAATCCGTTTACTACAACCAGCAGGGTAATTACCACCATGTTAAGTGGTGAAAAAAGCGTGCTGAGATTGGGGTAGGCGCTGCGGTAAGGCACATACAAATCATCAAAATTCAGCCAGGTGTAACCGAACACTACCGCCAGAGTCAGTAACGTGAATAGCAGAATCCATATCAGCCGGTACTGACAGCGGGACTTGCGGCTTAATGCATTTTCCAGTTCCGAAGGTTGTTGTCTGATTGTGCTTACTCCAGCAACGGACCGGTTGAGTTACGGACGACCAGTTCAGAAGGTGAAAGGGGTAATTCCCGTTTCGCCTGGTGACGGATGATCTGTTCAATCAGTATGGTCGCCGCATTGTAGCCAAGTTCGGCAACAGGTTGCTTAATAGTGGTAAGCGGTGGCCACAGGTTAAGGGCTGCAGGGTCGTCATCGAAACCCACCACACTCAAATCATACGGGATACGCAATTTCAGTTGGGAGGCAATCCTGTACACCACGGCTGCAGAAGCGTCGTTGGCGGTAAAAATAGCGGTGGGGCGGTTTTCCTGACACAGTAATTTCCGGCAGGCCTGTTCCAACGTGTTCTCACCGTATACAAACTGTGCAACCCAGTCCGGATTTTCTTCGATGCCGTATTTTGTCAGCGCCTGCTGATAGCCCTCGTAACGCCATTTACCGGCTGCGTGACCTACCAGGTAGTTGAGAAAGCCGATTTTGCTGTGACCCAGATTAATCAGGTGTTCCACAGCCAGTTGCGCGCCCTCTACCTCATCACTGTGCAGGCAATACGAGGATGTGTCATCCAGAGATGCAATTTTGACAATAGGCGTGCCCGTTTCTTCCAGTGCTGCGATAACAGCCTGATCTTCGCACAAAGGCGGTACGACAATGAATCCGTCAACGTTGGAACGTTCAACCATGTGCCGCAAGGTAGTGGCAATTTCACCTGCGGGATTTTCTGATGCAAAGGGACGAATCAATAAATCGTAGCCCAGTTTATCGCAAGCTTTTATCGCGCCGTTCAGGATAAGACTGCCGTAAAAGTTGGTAGGATAATCGATATACAGTACACCAATCAGATAAGATTGATTGGTTCTTAACCTGCGGGCATTCAGGTTAGGAATATAATCTAATTTTTTGATCGCGGTGGTAACGGCATCACGGGTTTCTTTGCGCACTCCGGGTTCGTTATTTAACACCCGGGAGACCGTTTTCTTTGAAACACCGGCGGCTTTTGCCACATCACCAATTGTTGCTTTACTCATCTTTTGCACTTCCGCGTGTAGGGTACGGGATGCCCCGGTAAACAATGCGCCCGACCACTTTTCTTATTGTTCTGAGCAATTGTAAGCGCATTCAGGGCAAAATTTAACGTTTTTCTTCGATTATCACAACTCCCCAGGGGGGCAGGGTAACGGGGCTTTGACCTGACACAGAAGAGCCGGTCAGCAGATCCGTACCCTTCAGATTATCAATCTTCACTTCCCTTTCGTTTTCAGAATAATTAAAAACAAAGTGGAGCGTGTTGCCTGCCAAATTTACTGCTTTTTTCTCGATAACCGGGAACTGGTTGTCTGACAAAGTGACGCCGGCATCGTTTGCCGCCTGGCGTAACAGAGCGTCAATCTGGTTGTCTGACGGCATCGTTGCTATGTAAGTTGCCGTTCCTTTTCCCGCCTGATTACGTGTGACAGCCGCATAGTCGCCCCAAACAGGGTGTTCATAAGTTGCCAGTACGTCAGCTGTGTCAGCGGTAACCAGCTCCATCCACCATTTCAGTGGTTCAGCGGCAATGCTTTCCGGCATGATGGCGGTGTTCAGCGAAGCGCACTCAGGGTGAACAAACTGCGAGTAACGGATGCCGAAAATATCAGTCATGTTGCCGGGCTGGACCGAAGCACGCACTTTCACATTTTCATCGGTGAAGCCATGTTTGAACGTCGCCACAATATGACCGCCATTTTTAACGTAGTCCGAAATGGCTTCCAGCAGCGTATCGCTGGCAGAATACAGGGCGGGGATCACAATCATTTTGTAGTTCGCGGCTTTGTCTGCGAAGTTTGACGGATCAATAAAATCTGTTTCGATATTGGCCCGGTAAAGGCTGTCATAGAAAGGGCGCAGTACGTCATTGTATTTTTGCGGTGCGCCCCAGCCGAAGGAAAACTCATTGAATGCGATGAGAGCTTCGTTGCTGAACAAGACGGCAACCTCGTTTTGCTTATTCAGTGAGGTTATTTTGTCGCCCAGTTTTGCCAGTGTGTTGCCCACGGTGCGGGCTTCGTTGTAAGTGGCGTTTTCTGCATAGTCCTGGCTTAGCAGACCTTTCCAGTAGGTTTCAATGGCATTGTGGGTCGAAGCCCAGTGCCAGTAAGCCACCATATTGGCACCGCTGGCAATGTGACTGAAAGCCTGCAAAGTTAGCTGCCCCGGATAGGGCGTCCACTGCGGGAAGCCCTGCGCCTGGGTTTCGATGACAAAGTAGTTTTGTCCGTCTTTCATGCTGCGGGCAAGATCACCCCCGAGAGCAATTTCGTTGCCCGTGAGCTGATGCTGACCGGGGTGGTAAATATCCACACCGGCAATGTCCATCGCTGCTGCTGCCTCAAAATGATCGACAGAAGACTGAATACCATAAGAATAGCCGCGCCAGTCGAGATCGAAGTTCTGTGTAACGAATTGCCCAGGTTTCTTAAATTCATTCACGATACCGGCCTGCCAGGCCAGATACTCTGTTACCAGAGAGCGCTGAAAAGCAGCAAATGCGGCAGTCACACTGCCGTTGATTGATGTTACCGGTGCGGTGTATACCGATTCGTGAACCTCAGGGAATTCATCCCAGCTGTTTACGCGGTTGCTCCAGTAGTTCAGGCCAAAGGCGTCATTCATTGCTTCAAGGGTGCCGAACTTTTGTTTCAGGTGCTCAACGAATGCCGCCTGAACATGTTTTCCGCTGGTATTATAATGCTTGGTCTGATTATCGACCTGATAGCCAATAATCGCGGGATGATCGCTTACATGGGTCAGCATGGCCCTTATCATTCTCTCAGCCAGCCGGCGAAAATCAGGATGGGTTATATCCATATTCTGCCGTGCGCCATACTTATTCTTACCGGCTGCGGTGGTTGCAAGCACATCAGGGTATTGCTTTGCCATCCATGCGGGAATGGCATAAGTCGGTGTACCGATAATCACCCTGATACCGGCTTTGTGCATAGCATCGAGCACCCTGTCGAGATGACTGAAATCAAATTCTCCCTCCCCTGGCTCCATGGTGCCCCAGGTCGACTCGCCGATGCGCACCATATTTATCCCGGCCGCTTTCATCATGGCAATGTCTTTATCGAGACGATCGTAGGGCATGTACTCATCGTAATATGCTACCCCGTACCAGATAGACACAATGACTCCCTGTGAAATGCTAGCCTCCGCATTTTCGTGGGTTAGCTGAAAGCCAGTGCCATAATTAGTTTGCTTAAGACTAATTCATTTGGAGGCTAGCATGAATAAACATAGCATGATTTTTATCGGCTTGGATACGCACAAAGAATTCCATGAAGTAGCTTATTGTGAAGAACAACGCGGGGCGAGTCCTGTTCACTTTGGCCGCATACCCTCTTCCAAAGTTAGCGTTAAGAAGCTGCTCCGTCAGTTCGAATCGAAATACCCCGGTGCCACACTTCACGTTGTTTATGAAGCCGGTCCCTGTGGTTACTGGATTTACCGTCTCATCACCAGTCTGGGTCATTGCTGCTATGTTGTCGCCCCTTCCCTCATTCCTAAGAAACCCGGTGAGCATATTAAAACTGACCGTCGGGATGCGCTTAAACTTGTCAGGTCACTAAAGTCTGAAGATCTCACCCCTGTCTATGTGCCTGAACCGGAAGATGAAGCAATTCGTGATTTAGCCCGCGCCCGCGAAGCAGCAATGAAAGATTTAAAAGAAGCTAAATATCAGCTGAAAGCCTTGCTACTTCGCAACAATATTCGTTATGAAGGAACGGCCAACTGGTCTAAGAAACACTTACGCTGGCTGACCGAACTGATATTACCCCATCCGGCCCAGCAGATAGTTTTGCAGGAACAACTTCAGACCATTGACGAACGCATTCGACGGTTAGAAAGGCTGGATAATGAATTGACCCATCACGTTCACCAGTGGCGTTACTATCCGGTAGTGAAAGCTATTCAGGCCATGCGGGGTGTCAGGTTGTTGGTGGCGGTGGGCGTGGTAGCAGAACTTGGCGATTTACAACGCTTCGATCATCCCAGAAAACTCATGGCGTATTTGGGGTTAGTCCCCGGTGAACAATCCTCCGGGGGCAAGCGTCGCCTGGGGGCCATTACGAAAGCCGGGAATGGCAGGGCCAGACGCCTGTTGATTGAAGGTGCACACAGTTACCGATACCCAGCGAACATCTCCACCGAATTACAATTAAGGCAGGAAGGCTTACCCAAAGACATCGTTGATATTGCCTGGAAGGCCCAGCTTCGCCTGTGCAAACGCTACCAGCGCATGATTAAAAGAGGCAAACACTACAATCTGATTATTACCGCGATAGCCAGAGAAATGGCTGCCTACATCTGGGCAATCGCAAAAGAAGTGGTACTCACACCGGTTAATCCAAAACTCAGATTAAGCAGAGTACCCACATGATAAACGAGTTTGAGCTAACGCATTCGGATCGGGCCGCGGAAAGTGGCACAACCTACGAGGGTGTTATGATGGCAATCACTTAGCCGTGATTGACCCACGCGCATAGACTGATGAGAAGGTGCCACGGCGGATTGAGTAAGGTCAGCTCTGCTTATTCCTCGAATAAGTAACCTACGAATACCAGCATACCAACCGACGAATTTACTGCCTCATCCGGTGCGTTAGCTCATTTAATTTTAATGAGAAATACAACTGCTTATGGACTGAAAGAGTGTCAGGGAAGCGCTCGTTCGGGGTTGACAAAGGGAGTCATACCAGCATCCTGCTTAAGGGCTTCAGGTACATCAGCCTGTGCGGCGGGAATGACCAGCAAACATGCCAGCAATAAGATGCAGTTTAACATGAACTCTCCCTATTTCTTACTTCCGGTATTAGCCGGAAGTTGAATGTCTATCGATGTCATAATTCTTTAAAAAAATTTACAATCGTATTTTTTAAAGAATGAATGTGAATGTAAAATACTGCATACATCTGCGATGTATAAGCGTTTTCACGCGATATGCTGCTATTTATTGCACATAAATAATGTTTAATTCAATCGTTTTTAGTTAAAAAAATGTTATTTTTAATGTTGACATCGATGTCTCTTTTGGTGGTATTTTATTCAGGGCAACGACTCGGGAAATGTTCACTGTCTGCGGATATCGGGTGCAGAAAAGCAGTGATTTCATCCGGCAAAGTGTTATGGGTAGTCAAACTGCCGGTCAGCGTTCCTGCCGTTGCTCAATCAAACAACCGTTGCAGGATTGAGGGACACACAATGAAACCACAACAATTAAACAAAATAACACTTGGCCTAGTTATAGCCGGCGGCTTATTCCATTCCCAGGTGTTTGCACAGCAAGCGCCGGCAACCGCTGAGGAAGAGCCTGAATACGAACAAATCATGGTTACTGCGAACCGTACCGCCACTGCCGCAGAGAAAACGCCGGTGGCGTTGTCGGTATTAGGCACGCAACAACTGCGTGACCAGGGGATAACCAACCCTACACAGCTCGCAGAAACGGTTCCGAACGTTTCTATTGACCGGACCAACGGACTTCAAATTACTATTCGTGGTGTTACCAGTACCGATAACACCGAGAAGGGAGATCCTTCTGCAGCATTTATGCTTGACGGCATTTACATTGCCAGACCTCAGGCTCAGGAGGTTTCATTCTTCGATATAGACCGCGTAGAAGTACTGCGTGGTCCGCAGGGCACGCTTTACGGACGGAACACCACTGCTGGTCTGGTAAATGTTATTTCGGCCAAACCTCATGAGTTTTTTGAGGCCTCTGCAGATATGACACTGGGTAATTACAATACCCGCCAGTTCACCGGCATTGTGAATATGCCGGTAAACGACAGCGTGTCTTTCCGTGCTGCAGTGAATATCGATCAACGCGACAACTATGTCGAATACGAAGCATTTGATGGTACTGAGGCTGTCGATATCTCCGATTTCAAAGATAACCGGTCAATCCGTCTGTCAGGGTTGTTCAACTTCACCGAAGATATGACCTTGCTGGTTCGCGGTGATTACTCGCAGATGAAAGGCAACAACATGGCATCTGTACCGGTACACAATTTTTTTGAAACACCCTTCACCAACCCGTCGACGACAGAAAACGGCGAGGGCGTATCGCCTGTCTATGTAAACCGCGGCACAGATAATCAGCAAACACTGGCAGCCGGATACTTCCCTGATGTGTATGCAGATAACTCTACCTGGGGTGTGATGGGGGATTTCACCTGGCTGTTAAACGATGCGCTGACCTTTAACTACCTTGGCAGCTACCGCGAGTTTGACCGGGCCGAAATGTTACCTCTATTGCTGGGTGGCGATGCGGCAAGCAAAACCGATTACTGGGTTGACGGGCCTTTCTCAGGTACTTATGAGCAGCAGTCTCACGAATTTCGTATAGCGTATAACAGCGACAAGTGGCTGGCGCAGGCGGGTTTGTACTATTTTGAGGAACAGTCCGGAATACGCCTCGACATTATCGGTCTGATCAACCCGACACCGGGTGAAGACGGCTATATTTTCGGCTTTCCGCAAAACCCTACCAAAGCTGATTCGCTGGGCTTTTTCAGTCAGGCGACTTACAACGTGTCTGATGACTTACGCCTGACTGCCGGTATCCGCACAACGAAGGATCAAAAGTCCCGTGCCGGTGCCACGATTTTCCACAAAAACCTAGGCGAAGAGCTGAACTTCCAGGCCAGCGACGACAATCCGCTACCTGATTCGCTTAATTACGCAGACCGTGAGTATTCAAAAACTACCTGGAAGCTTGGCGTAGATTACGACATCAGTGATGCCACCATGCTCTACGGCAGTATTGCCACAGGCTACAAAGCCGGCGGATTTAATGACGGCTGTGTGGAAGGCGCAACAGGTTGTAACAGTCCGCTGCCTGAAGCCGCAGTCTACTATGACCCGGAAACGCTGACGTCTACAGAGCTGGGTATCAAAACCCGCGTACTGAACAACAAGATGACTATTAACGCCAACGTGTTCAGTTACGACTATCAGGATCTGCAGCTTTCGCAGTTAAGTTATGTATGTGGCGGCCCTTGTCAGGTAACCACTAACGCGGCAGAAGCCACCATCAACGGTGCTGAACTGGATACTTTCTATCGTCCAAATGTAAATCACCGTTTTAATGCAGCAGTGACATTACTGGATGCTTCTTATGATGAGTGGATTTTAGATGAGGAAGCCGGTGTGAGCTTCGCCGGCGAACGTTTGTCGCGCTCTCCTGAATGGACCGTTACTGCCGGTTATCAGTACACCATGGAAATGCAAAGCGGTGGTGAGCTGAGTCTCGCTCTGAACACCCGCTGGAGTGCAGAGTATGAAATCTTAAGCAGTGCACTGCGCGCGAATTTCCGTCAGCCCGGCTTTACCAAAACAGACCTGACCATGACGTACAACAGTCCTGACAGAGACTGGTATGCACAGGCTTTTGTTAAGAATCTTGAAAACAACATTACTTTGTCAAACGTTGGCCCGAGCGGCGATTTCAACACAGGAACAGCAACCTTTGCTGATCCCCGTCTTGTTGGTGTCCGCTTCGGGTACAAGTTTCAGTAATGGCTAACCGGGGGCTGTTCCGCAGCTCCCTTTTTTAACCATGAGTGAGTGAAATGAAGATAAATCTGAAGAAAACTGTGCTGGCATGTGCAATTGCGGCTTTAGCAGGTTGTGCAAATGAGCAACCTGCAGATTCTGCATCAACAACGGCAGCATTCCGTGATCTAAATGGTAACGGTCAGAAGGACGTCTATGAAAATACCAGTCTGCCCGTTGAACAGCGTGTGGCTGATTTAATCAGCAGGCTGACGCTGGATCAGAAAATCAAGCTGGTTACCGGCACGGGCTTCAGAGTAGACAATATTGGCGGATCGGAAAAAGTGCCGGGCGCTGCCGGTTCAACGTTCGCCATCGATGAACTAGGTATTCCCGCACTGGTACTGGCTGACGGACCTGCCGGTGTACGTATTTCTCCTGAGCGTGAAGGGGATGAAAATAAGTACTACGCCACTGCCTTTCCTATTGCAACTCTGCTGGCTTCCAGCTGGGACAAAGAGCTGCTGAACGCCGTTGGCACGGCCATGGGGGAGGAAGTTAAAGAATATGGTATTGACCTGTTTCTCGCACCGGGAATGAACATTCACTATAACCCGCTGGGTGGCCGGAACTTTGAATATTATTCTGAAGATCCGTATCTGAGCGGCAATATGGCCGCGTCTATTGTTAACGGAATTGAGTCGAATGGTGTAGGTGCAACCATCAAGCACTTTGTGGCGAACAGCGGTGAAACCAGCCGGATGTGGATGGACTCCCACGTCAATGAACGTGCATTACGCGAAATTTATCTGCGTGGATTTGAGATCGCCGTTGAACAGGCGCAGCCGTGGGCGATCATGACGTCCTATAACAAGTTGAATGGCGTCTATACCTCTCAGGACGAAAAGCTGCTGACAGATATTCTGCGCGGAGAGTGGGGCTTCCAAGGCCTGGTTATGACAGACTGGTTCGCCGGTGATAACGCTGCAGAGCAAATGCAGGCAGGCAATGATTTGATTATGCCCGGCATGCCGGATCAGCGTGAAAACATTAAACAGGCGGTGGAAAGCGGTCAGCTTGAAGAAGCCGTGCTTGATCGCAACCTCAGCAAAATTTTTACTGTAATGCTGTCGTCTCCCACCTTTAATGAATATGAGTACAGCAATAAGCCTGATCTGAAAGCCCATGCAGAAGTGGCCCGCCGTGCTGCTGCAGAAGGGGTTATTCTGCTTAAAAATGAGCAGGCAACCTTACCGCTTACCGGTGCTCAGAATGTGGCCGCATTCGGTAACACGTCTTATGCCTTTATCGCCGGCGGCACGGGTAGTGGCGACGTGAACGAAGCGTATACCGTATCGCTGGTGGAAGGGCTGGCAAACAGCTCCCTGAAAGTAGATGCAGCATTACAGGCAGACTACGAAGCGTTCATGAAAGCGGAAGACGCCAAACGTCCGCCGAAGAAGAATTTCTTCGAGTTGCAACCTCCGTTACCGGAATACACGCCGTCTGATGCACAGATTGCCAGCATGGCAGAGTCAAACGACGTGGCGCTTATCACCATTGGCCGGAATTCCGGTGAGTTCCAGGACCGTATTGTTGATAATGATTTTGACCTGAATGCTACCGAACAGGATTTGATAAACCGTGTTTCCGCTGCGTTTCATGCTAAAGGCAAGAAAGTGATTGTCGCGCTGAATATCGGAAACGTTATTGAAACGGCCAGCTGGCGTGACAAGGCCGACGCGATTGTGTTGCCCTGGCAGGGCGGTCAGGAAGCCGGTAATGCACTGGCTGATGTGCTCACCGGTAAAGTCAATCCGTCAGGTAAACTGGCAACGACCTTTCCGGTTAAATATGCCGACCTGGCATCAGCCAGCACATTTCCGGGCTCCCCCACATCTGAAGACGACGTGAAAGACCCTTACATTGGTCTGTTCGTGGGTAAAGAGTCACAACTCGACTATAACGACGGCATTTATGTCGGCTACCGCTATTACGATGCATTCAATGTGAAACCGGCTTATGCCTTCGGTTACGGCTTATCATACACCGGTTTTGACTATGGCGATGCCGTTGTGAAGGCCGGAAAGAACGCTGGTGAGTTCACCGTTTCGGTGACCATCACTAATTCAGGAAAAGTAGCAGGGAAGGAAGCGGTTCAGCTTTATATCTCTGCGCCGGGCAGTGAAAAACCGGTCAAAGAGCTCAAGGGATTTGAGAAAACAAACGAGCTTGCACCGGGACAGTCGCAAACCCTTGAGTTTGCGGTAACACCTAAGCTGTTGGCTTCATTTAATGAAGTACAGCGGGCATGGGTGGCCGATGCGGGTGAATACAATATCCACGTTGGCGCTGCCTCTGACAATATTCAGTCTGGTGCCAGTTATTCCCTTGACTCGCCTGTAGTGGCTGAAAAAGTGAGTGTAGCGATGAATCCTGCACCACGGTTGAGGGAGCTGTCTGTACAGTAACCTCTTGCAGGAAGTGATGCCCTTCTTCCTGCAACCTCAAAGCCACCCTGCGGGGTGGCTTTTCTTTTTTACAGCGATGTATCAGGCGTTTGGGCGAGCAAACCGGTCTGGTAGTAGATTCCCAGTACAATCCGCTTAATTTCTATTTCTGCTTTCACCGCGTTAAGACGCGCTGATATTGCCTGTGATTCACGGCTGTTTAGTAAGAACAGGTCACTGTCCCCCATCTCAAACCGTTTCTGCTCCTGACTGAACAGCTTTTCCGTTAATACCGCCTGCTGCTGTTGCAGTTCAGCCATGGTCTTGCCGTACTGCAGTGCCTGTAAACCCACTGCCATATCCCGTTCAAGTGCATCCTGTGTGGTCTGAACCACGGCTTCAATTTCACGCAACTTTAACGAAGCCTTTGCCTCATCAGCCTTCGCCTGGCGACGGCCCAGCGGCATGGAAAATTGCAGGCCGACTTTTGTTTCTGTACCGTTCAGGTTCTCCGGCCCGCTGCCGATATCCCGCGCCAGCTTTGCTTCAATATCCAGCGTGGGTAAGAGCGCGTTCTTTGCCAGTCGCAGCTTGTTTTTCGCCAGTTGCATTTCTGCCTGCAAACTGGTGAGAGCAGGGTGCTGTGCAATCAGGCTCTGCAGCAACGCGGGTTTAACCGCAGCACTCATCCAGGGCCATTGAATATCACCGGGGACAGTATTCAGGGTTGCTGTGCTGACCGGCCGGAATTGCTCATCGCGGTAATAGTAAGCCAACTTCTCTCTCGCCTGTGCGGCCTTCCTTCTGGCATCCTGTAAAGCCAGATTACGCTGCATCACTGTGACCTCAAATTCTGTCTGGGTGATGCGCGCAAGATCCCCTTCTTCAACCCTGGTATTAATGGCGTTTCCACGGGTCTCGGTGGTCTTCACCAGTGCTGCGTATATCTGCTCATTCAGATGACTTTCGTACCAGTCCAGATAAGCCGATAAGCCTTTGTAAACCAGTTCGTTCAGGGCCAGGGCGGCTTCTGCATCCCATTGAGACATACTCACTCTGGCATCTTCAATGGCCATCCGTTTTTTATCCGTCTCCCGGTTTTGCAGCAACGACATGGCAAAACCGATACTGGCTTCACCACCGGTCAGCGTTTCATAGTAACGCTCGTAATAGGGGAAAGTACCGTTACCGATACGGTATTCGGCTTTCACCTTAGCATTGGCGGTTCCCAGCGGATTGACAACACGCTGAGACAGATAGTCACCGCTGTAGTAACCACTGGTGCGCAGGGCTGTATCCTGCTCAAGTTGCACATCAAATGCAGCTTCAGCGTAAGCCAGTACCTGCCGGCGCTGACCACCTTTGGCTTCAAGCTCAAGCAGCTTAGGATGATTGTGCAGAATAGACTGCAGTACTGTTTCTGCAGTCGGTGGTTGTTGTTGCGCCTGAGCGTTCAGGCACAGCAGCAGAAAAATGGCAGTAAAAAAAGAAAAATACCTCAACATGCATACTTACCGTGGTGTTTGTTCTGTATCTGACCTGACATTTTCAGGCGGGAAGTTATTCAGCTGTCGCCAGAGTTCGTAGCCAATACTGACTTCTTCCAGCAAGATCCAGGCATTGACCCGGCTGTCCAGACGGGCAAAGTTTTCTTCCGGCCAGGGCTTTTCCAGCGGATCCTGTTCAATCCATACATTAAACAGTCCGTTGCGGTCTGCTACCGGTTCAACAATCGCCACTCTGCCACCGAATGTACCTATGGATGTGCCCGGCCAGCCGCTGAACTGGAAGATTGGCCAGCCTTCAAATTGCAGCCGCACCTTCCGGCCTGTTGTGACCAGCGGTGCATTCAGTCCGTTTACTTTCACCCTTACCATGCGCTCGACACCGTCAGGAATAAAATACCCGAGTACTGCGCCCGCACTGACCAGCGTGGATAAACCACCGGAGTGCAACTGGGTCACAGTACCATCCTGAGGTGCGTACTTGGTCTGAGTAGATTGCCTTGCCAGCGACGAGTTCAGCGAGTTCCGGCTTTGCTCAGACTGAGCGGCTGTCGCCAGCCTTTCCTGTAACGTGTTTTCCGCCACTTCAATGTCGCGGACCGAGACCAGACCTTCTTTATTTAGCCGTTTCTGACGCTCCAGGTTTATGCGGGCATTTTCCACTGCCATCAGGTCAGCATCCAGTTTCAGCTCCGCGGCTTTTACCTGGGCCTGAAGGCGTTCAACCAGCGCTTTATCGGTGTCGACCAGGGTTACAATGGGATCGCCTTCTTTTACTTTTTGTCCTTCCCGCACATGCCAGGTTTTTATTTGCCCGGGGACCAGTGCGGAGATGGGCTGAGCGCGGTCAGCCGGATTAAGCGTGCTTACTGTTCCCGTGCCGTAAGCCGTTTGCTGCCAGGGCGCGAAGTACAATATTGCGGCGGTGACTGCGATAAGAAGAAAGAGCATATACGCCACTTTTCTGTACCAGGTCGGCACAGTCTGCTGCGAAAGCGTCTTCATTTTGCTCATGAATTCCTGCTGATCAGAGTAATTCATCACAATTCCTCCTTGTCAGCGAGCACATCATGGGAAAGCAGTTGTGAGTCACCATTTAACACAATGGTGGCATCAAAGACTTCCTGAATCGGACTGCTGGTGAAGTACATCACCGTGACCGGTTGGGTATCGAGGTATTTCAGAATTTTATATCTGTATGCTTCGGGAATGGCATCAAAGTGCTGGTTCAGCACAATTACTCCCGGTTTCGACAACAGGGCGGCAGCCAGTTTCAATAACAAAAACTCCATCGGCTGTAGGGGATGGCCCAACTGTGACAGACTGGTTTGCAAGCCGTCTTCCAGTCTCGCCAGTGTCGGTTCCAGTTGCAGTTCGCGAAAGATTTCCTGAATCGCTTTTTCGGAAGCATCCGGGGCATCCATGCGCAAATATTCAAGAATTGAACATTCAATAATGAGAGAGCGGTCAACAATGGCAATGGCCTGACGCAGCTCGCTGGTCTGGTAATCCGCTAATGCAAGGCCTCCCAGTTCTACCCAGCCAGACTCCGGCGTTTCATAACGTTTCAGAACCGTCATCAGTTTACGTTGTTGCCATGCCTGCCCGGTAACGACGTAGTATTTACCGTTTTCCCGCAAGGCCATATCAATTTCCACAGACTCGTTTTGCTGAACCAGCACAGTCTGACGGAAGTGGAGATCGTTACGGGTAAAGGTTTCGTTATCGGAAGACTGTACATCTTCCTGAGGAATATTCAGTGCGGCATTAAGCTTCTCTGCCGCACCATACAATTCATAATACAGGTTCAGATATACACTGAACCGTGAAATACCAAGAAATACCGCAGACATGATCAGTTCGGCTGCAACAAGCTGACCAACAGATAATTGCTCCTGTACAACCAGCACACCACCCAGTCCCAGAAGGGCGGAGCTGGCCAGCGCATAGACGATCAGGAAGAGTACGGTCTGGGAAAAGGTAAAAGTGAAATGTCCGGCGTGACAATTCACATAACGACTGATGATAGCCTCCGTTTTCTCAGCAGCATGGTCAAGATGCCGGCTGGATTTGAAAAATACGTGAGCAGAGGAAATTTCACTGAGCCATTTTGCGGTGGCATATTTAGAATCAGACAAATCGATAGCTGTATTTTTCGCAGGTGTACTTAACATCCGCCAGATAAAATACATAGAAATGATGATTACTACGTTAAAGACAAACAGGAACGGGTGATAGAAAGAAACCAGTGTAATACCTACCAGCATCTGAAGCAGAAGTGCGAAACCGTCTACCATCAGTGATGGCATATTTTTCTGAAAGGTCATTACCTCAAAAAAACGATGAGTTATCGTGCTGTTTTTCCGGCCTTCAAAAAACTGATGAGGGGCCTGAATGGTTTTCAGTACAAGATCGGCAGTCAGCCGGCTATAGATCCGGCGCTCATAATATTCCATAACCCGTGTTCTCAGGGCACTGAATAATCCGTACAGCAGCAGGGTACAGAACAGGATTGTACTGATCACCAGAACCGCGCTGACTGAAGCGGTATAAACCACGGTGTTGATAAGGGTTTGTACTGCAAACGGTACGGCGAGGGTCAGTAAACCAATCATCAGGCCATATGCGATAGCCAGGTAAAAAAAGCCTGCTTCCGGCTTTAAAATATCAAACAGAAGTGTTTTGGTGCGGCGTAAGTCTTTTGTTGCTGCCATGGTGCTCTCAGAGGCTAAAAAGGAAAACGTCGGGTGTCACAGAATTTAACTAAATCTATGTTTCATATCAATGTAATAAGTCTTTATAAATCATCATTATGACTATCAGACATAACAATACGTGATTTCCCGTTAAATTGTTCTTTAAAAGCGGCTAAAAAAAGACAAAAAAGCCCGGCGAGCCGGGCGTGATTGACAGGAAACCGCAGGCGTTTATTCCTGAGGTTTGCCGCTACGGTATTTGTCGAACCAGGCCAGAATGTTACCCACTTTCTGGATCAGGCGTGAAGGACGGGAAGCGATACCGTGAGACGCCCCCGGTAACCTGACCATCGCCGAGTCTACACCTTGCAGGCGCAGTGCCTGATAGAACTGCTCTGATTCACTGATAGGCGTACGGTAGTCTGATTCGCCGGTGAGCAGCATAGTGGGGGTTTTCACGTTGCCCACCAGAGAAAGCGGTGAATGTGCCCATAAATGGTCAAATGCTTCCCAGGGTTTGCCCGGCATCCAGTACTGAGTGAAATACGGATACGCGTCAGCAGTCAGGCCGAAACTGATCCAGTTGATCACCGGCTTAGCTACCACGGCTGCAGCAAAGCGATCGGTTTTTCCTACTGACCACGCCGTAAGTACACCGCCGCCGGAGCCACCGGTGATGAACAGGTTCTTTTCATCAATAAAACCTTTTGCAATTGCAGCATCAGTGACATCCATCAGATCAGTAAAGTCGTCAGACGGGTAGTCGTGATGAATCAGGTTGCCGAACTCTGCACCGTAAGACGAACTTCCACGGGGATTCGACCACACAACAACGTAACCCTGTGCTGCCATGAGCTGGATTTCCATTGAGAAGTGCGGGCCGTAAGCAGCGTGGGGGCCACCGTGAATTTCCAGGATCAGTGGATAAGATTTGGTTGCATCGAAATCCGGAGGCAACGCTATCCAGGCATCAATATCACGGCCATCAGCAGATGACTTCACCGGTAATGCCTCTACCTGCGCCAGCTTCAGATGTCCCAGCGCATCATCGTTCAGATTAGTCAGGGGGGTGATTTTTTTCTTCTTAAGCAGTGCCAGATCCGCCGGTTTTAGCGGGTCATCCTGAGTAAACGCCAGCTCTCCGTTGGCAGAAACGGCGAATTCCCCCGACGTGTAGGGTCTGCCAAGAGACTGACCGCCGGTGGTGGCATCGAAACGGCTCACATCACCTTTCAGGCTGACACTGGCCAGGCGGGTTTCGCCGTGATCAAGGTAAGAGAAATACAGTGACTTGCTGTTGTCTGCCCATTCGACCTGTTGTACTGAGCGATCAAGAGAACCCGTCAGACGGCTCAGTTTTCCGCTTTCCAGATTCAAAACTACAATGTCGCTGAACTGGTAAGCTTTTTTATTATCATTAATTTGTTTGAAGGCCAGATATTTGCCGTCGGGGCTGAGCATGGGTGACTCTTCCGGCCCGGCCATATCTGTAACCGCTGTGACGTCAGCAGACTGAATATCAACGCGGTATATGTCGCTGTCAAAAGGAGACAATTCATAGTCTTCTGAACGGTTGGCAGAAAAATAAATCCCCGAGTCGTCAGGGGTAAATGCCAGGCGACCATCATTAGGGTAATTGCCCGTAGTCAGCTGGCGGGGCGTACCGCCGGATACCGGCAGAATATAAATCTGATTGAATCCGTCCGGTAAATACCCCTTGCCGTCAGCACGGTATCCTGTTTTCTGTATGATGCTGGCGGCGGGCGCCCAGTCTGCACCTTTGGGTTTTTCCGGCATAGCAGTAAACAGCGGTTTGTTTTTTACCGGTGTGAACATAGTAAACGCCAGATGTTTGCTGTCATGGGACCAGGTAAGGTTTCCGGGGGCCTTTGATACTTCTGTGAGTCTGGCCTGCTGGCCGGAGTCGAGATAGCGCACATAAAGCTGATTGCTGCCATCTTCATCCGAAAGATAGGCCAGCATGGTGCCGTCAGGGGACAATGTAACCTGACGCACATTCGCGCTGCCGGCAATCACCGGACGATGCTTTTTACCGTCAGTGCTGACCTGCCACAGTGTGCTGTGTGTGCGGTCCTTCATAATATCCATAGCACGGCGTTCGTAGTAAACTGATTTACCGTCTTTACTGAAAAACGGCGACGCGGCGTATTCAAGATTGAAGGTGTCTTTATATTGCAGTGTGTCGGGCAGTTGCGCTGCATGTGCAGTAAAGGTCAACGCCGAAACCAGACCGCCTGCGAGGGCGAGTGGACGAATGAGCATAGTGAGTTCCTTGTCGTTCTTATGATTATACCGGCAACTGTACAAGCCTTAAGCTCGTTGTCTGCCGGGCTAATGAAAACATACAGCATCACGCCGGTCAGCGGATACCGTTCATCTTGTTTCTGTTTGATTTCGTCTGGCGGTGTTAAGTCAGCTGCCGGCAAGCAGGGTCGTAAAAGCGATCGGTTTTTATACCGCACACGTTAAAATTTGAAATGGTTAACTGGCAGAGTCCTTATGGATAAATCCTTAATAAGTCGTTATCCGGCACTTCGTTTTCTACTTTGTGCCGCTTTTGTATTTATGGTGTCGGGTTGTGCATCCAATAAACCGCAAATCAACATGGACGAAGCACAGAACTTTTCTGCTATCCGCACTTTTTCTGTTGAACCGCCGCTGAACACTGTGAATCCCACTATAGAGAATTATCTGCGTACCACTATTACTGATGTGATGACCGCAAAAGGGCTGACACCGGCAAGCCCGGATGAAGCTGACGTCAAAGTCGCGTTTCTGCCTTCCACAGCCAGAAAGGAGGACGGTAAGTCTGTGAGTTTCGGATTGGGAACCGGTTCGTTTGGCCGTTCAGGGGGAATATCCCTGGGCAGTATTTTTACTGTGCCTGTAGGTGAACAGGTGTCTGTTTATCAGAATTTGCAGATTGATGTGATTAAAGACGGGCAGTTTATTTACAGCGCCACCGGCAGCGCCGAACTGGAGAAAAGTGACAGTATTTCTATTCAGCAATCCCTGACCGAACTCGTAGGTGAACTGTTGGCCAGTTATCCCGTAAATCAGTAAGTGGTGGTGATGCTGAATGCACTTGAAATTGCGGTGACTGCCCCTTGGTAAACCGTGTCGCAGCCCCATTTTTGAATACTTCAATTACCGGTAAATAAAGGATACTGCTATGAGCCGACATTTCGAACAGGCAGACGGATTGTGTGAACGTAAAGATCCCGCAACTGACGGATTTGTATTTAATCAGACCATGTTGCGCATCGCGGATCCGGCACGTTCGCTGGACTTTTATACCCGTGTTATGGGTATGACTTTACTCAAAAAGCTCGATTTTCCCGATATGGAGTTCAGTCTGTACTTCCTGACCCACGGGGAAGACTTCTCCGATATCAGCGAGGATGACGCCAGACGCACAGCACAAACTTTCGGTCGTCCGGCCATGCTCGAATTGACACACAACTGGGGCGACACCGCCGGAGAAACCACCTATCACAATGGTAACAGCGATCCCCGCGGTTTTGGTCATATAGGCTTTCACGTACCGGATCTGGAGGCTGCCTGCGAGCGTTTTGAGTCACTGGGTGTTGCGTTTCAGAAGCGGTTGTCTGACGGAAAGATGAACAATATCGCGTTCATTAAAGATCCGGACGGATACTGGATTGAAATTTTCGACGCTGAGCGGGTGGCTAGAGGCTGATGTAAAGCACTTCACCGCATTTCAGGCGCGCCGTGCAGCAATGCTCCGGCGCGTTTTTGTTTTTGAACCCCGGTTTTTAAAATTCAGACGGTTTCAGATTGTTTCGCTGCTGGTGCGGACAGAATCCCCTTTTTTGTAAACCAGACTTCCAGCGGCAAAGTGGCCAGTGGCGGAATAGCAGCAAGAATGGCCAGGATACTGTGCAACGCGCTCCAGCGAAGGCGGACCGCTGCAACAATGGCAACCACAAAATAAATCAGAAAGGCGATACCGTGAAGACGGCCGAATAACCAGACACCCAGGTCGGTGACTTCAAGATTGTATTTGAAGTACATACCGGTGATCAGACCGAACCAGGTAAATGCTTCAATGCGCGCTGCGATAATAAAGATTTTTTCCATGTCAGTGGCGGGACTCTGTAAATGAAGAACGTGCAGTTTACCTGCACCGGGCATGAAGTGAAAGGTTGAGAATAATTCTTATTTAAGAAGTTGAAATGAAAGAGGTCGCAACCGCGACCTCTCAATACATGATAAAAGGGGGATTTATTGCGGCTCTGCCGGTGCTTCAACCTCTTTACCATCGCCACGTTTTTTACGGTCGCCTCTGTCAAACTTGTCCCCACCTCGTTTGTCGCCGCGGGGTCCGCGCATGTCTTTATGCGGTCTGTGCATCATATCCTGCAGCATCTGTGTTTTCTGTTCTTCTGTGAATACAGCCCAGAATTCATCACGCAATGCTTTCTGCTTTTCTTTCAGCGCTTCAAGTTTTGCTTCCTGATCAGCCGTTAACTCAACATCTTTCATCATTCTGTGCATTTGCGGCGGTACCAGCGGGGAGTCCATTTTCTCCATTCGCTCAGTTTTCGCTGCTGCGTCGGTTGCTGCTAACGCGAAGCCTGTTACACCCGCACCAATGAAAAGAGCGGCAACGCTTACAATGCTTAATTTTTTAATCGAACGTTTCATAAAGTTCTCCTGAAAATCTGCTACCTCACAATGAGGACGAATACATACTATCGCGCTGAATGTCACGTAACGTTAAGAAGTGCAAATCTGGTGTGAACATATGAAAAGTCAGGCATTATTGACCCTGTATCAAGCAAGTTGACATAGCATTGACAGATGACGTATTGACATGAGCATTCTATTAATCGAAGACGATAAAGGGCTGGCAGAGTTACTCACTGAGTTTCTCGGCATGTCCGGCTACGACGTGACTCACTGTGCCGATGGCGAGTCTGGTCTTGCGGAAGCTCTGGCCCGCAGCGATATCGAGCTGGTATTGCTGGATGTAATGCTGCCCGGTCTCAACGGGCTGGACGTGCTTAAAGCCATCCGCCAGAAAAGTGAATTACCGGTGCTCATGCTGACAGCCCGGGGAGACGACCTTGATAAAGTACTCGGGCTGGAACTGGGTGCTGACGATTATCTGGCGAAACCGTTTAACGACCGCGAATTACTGGCACGTATCCGGGCAATTATCCGTCGTACCGGTGATAAAGCCGCAACAGACGAACCGGCCAGTTTGTCGAAAAAGTCTGTTATCCCGATTGGCGATATCAGCATTGATGTGCAGAAAATGGTGGTGACCTGTCAGTCGCAAGTGTTGGATCTCACCGGCAGCGAATATGCATTACTGAAGCATCTGTGCTTGCAGCCCGGAGAACTTATCACCAAAGAAGAGCTATCCGAGGCGTGCCTGGGACGACGCCTGCAAGCTTTCGATCGCAGTATCGACACCCACATCAGTAACCTGCGTAAAAAGCTCACTGCCGCAAATTCACTGGTAGACATTAAAAGTCAGCGCGGGCGCGGTTACGGAATTTTTGCCTGATGACCGGTGCTGTCCGCAATTTTAATCTGAAAGTACTGGGCTGGTTCTGGCTCACTTTGCTGGTGTGTATTCTGTCCATTGCAATACCGGCGTTTATCCTGCAGGAAATCAATGAAAACGAGCCGCTTTCCGGCAGGGATAGTCGTTTGCTGAATAATGTGGCACAGAGAATTGATAACATTCTTCTCAGCCGCCCGGCTGATCCTCATGGTATCCCCCGGCAACTGGAGCAACTGGAAACCCGCACATCTTATCAATGGCTCATTGTTGATAAAGAGCTTAACGTGGTGCAAAGCAGTATGCCCTTGCGGCGCTCCCTCACCGAAGAATTCAACAGTAAGCGCTTCTGGTATTTCATACAAAAAGAACAGCAAAGGGAAATTAATCTGGAGTGGACACGGCTTGTAGGGCCGGTTTCTCTGACCGCCAGACCGGATTGGAAACTGGTGTTGTGGCGCCCGGAGCGACCACGGCCTCTGGATGTTTTCAGAGCCGTACCGTGGTGGCTGATGCTGGGTATTTTTATGGTCGTGACCAGTTTGATGAGCTGGTTACTGGTACGTTCTATTGCCCGCCCGTTGAACCGGCTGGGTGACGCATTCACCGCGGTGGGGCAGGGACAGTTGAATCACCGCATCGAATACAGTCAGTCTGCAGACAAAGGTGGCCGTCGCAGCGGGGAATCACCTTTTACCCGATTGTTTGCCCAGTTCAATGATATGACCGGTAAAATAGCAGCGCTCATTCAGAATCAGAAACGTCAGAGCGCCGACATTTCTCATGAATTGCGCACGCCGCTTACCCGCCTGCAAATGACACTGGCACTGGTACGCCGAAAATGCGCGGACCCCTCGTTGATCCCGCTGCTGGAACGGGCAGAAAAAGAAAATGAGTTGCTTAACCTGCACATTCAGCGCTTATCCGATCTCACCACCATGGAATCCCGTGCTATCTCGCAGGGCAAAGCAGACATTACTGTAAAAGCATTACTGGATGACTTGTGCGAAGATGCCGCATTCGAGGCGCAACAACTGGGGATTAGCTGGCAGCATGCTCTTGCAGACGGCACGCTCAGTATTTACGAAGAGCCATTCCTCACCGCCATCGAGAATGTGGTGCGAAACGCATTTAAATACGCAAACACTTCCGTTTCCCTGGCATGTACTGTCGCCGGTAGTCAACTGACCATCGTAATTGAAGATGACGGGCCGGGTGTGGAACCGGCAGATTTATCAAAACTAACCAATGCGTTCTACCGCACTGACAGCGCCCGTAACAGCGACACCGGCGGCCTCGGCCTTGGCCTCGCCATTGCGGCAGAAGCTGTTCGTCTGAACGACGGCGATATGTCATTCAGTTTGTCAGAGAAAGGTGGTTTGCAGGTGAATATGCAGTTCCGGCTGACACAGAAACCATAGCTTTTTACTGCTAATATTTGCGGTCCGGGTAGAGGTTTTATCTCCGTCCTCTGTTAAACTTGCCGCTGTTTTTACCGGACCGTTTCTCTATGCTTCCTTTTATTCTGCTGCTCATTGCTACCATGTTGTGGGGTAGCTCTTTCATTGCGCTGAAAATCGCGTTTGCCGAATACTCGCCTATGTGGGTAATTTTTCTGCGTATGGTGGTGGCAAGTATTTGTTTTCTGCTGATGTGGAAGGGTCTGAGCCGATTCACTTATCAGAAAGGCGACTGGAAGTTACTGCTGCTGATGTCTGCCGCAGAGCCTTGTTTGTACTTCGTTTTTGAAGCTATGGCATTACAGTACACCTCGGCTGCACAGGCCGGGATGGTCACAGCGGTTTTACCGCCTATGGCGGCAGCACTGGCGTTTATCTTTTTAAAAGAGCGTATGACTATCACGGCTCAGGCAGGTTTTGTTGTCGCTTTTGCCGGTTTAGTCTGGCTAAGCTGGGCGGCTGAAGAAAATGCTCATGCCAGTAATCCGGTGCTGGGCAATACCCTTGAGCTGGCTGCAATGGCATGTTCTGCGGTGTACTGTGTTTGTGTGAAGAAACTGTCCACCCGCTACTCTCCGCTGGTACTGACGTCCTTACAGGCGTTTTCCGGTGCGATATTCTTTATGCCGCTGGCATTCAGTCAGGATGTGCCGCCATTACACGCCGGCCCTGCGCTTTACGCTATCGTCTTCCTCGGCGTATGCGTAACCCTAGGCGCCTATCTGCTTTACAACATCGCTATTACCAAAATGGATTTAAGCAAGGCCACCATTTTCAGTAACCTCATTCCCGTTTATACCATTGGCTTTGCTTACTGGTTGCTGGACGAAACTCTCACGCAAACCCAACTAATGGCCTGTGGCCTTATTCTCAGTGGTGTGGTGCTGGGGCAATCTAAACGCAGAAAGAAAACGGTTATGCCGGCTGAACGGGCGTTTGAATCGTAGGCTTCTCCGGATTGTCATCATATCCGTTTTGTTCACGGGGCGTAATTCTGTGTTAAAATCACAGCCATCCGGCCCGTTCGACGGTTCTCCGTGAGAACCTGTGAGGTTTGCGAAGGGCTTATTGATGGTTTGGAGTGCAGGACCGCTGAAAAACCAGTTCTATATTCGTTAAAAGATTACAGGTTTTTCTATGCTATCTACCCACCGCCGGTTTTCAATTGCACCTATGTTGGACTGGACCGATCAACATTGCCGCTACTTCCTGCGTCAGATCTCAAAACACAGCTTGTTGTACACCGAGATGGTCACTACCGGCGCATTGATTTACGGTAAAGGCGATTATCTGGCTTTCAACGAAGAAGAGCATCCTGTGGCGCTGCAACTGGGCGGGTGTGATCCCTCCGATATGGCGCGGTGTTCTGAAATGGCGCAGGCACGTGGCTATGATGAGGTCAATATCAACGTAGGGTGTCCGTCTGACCGGGTTAAAAACGGTGCTTTCGGCGCATGCCTGATGGCGCAACCTGAAGTGGTGGCGGATTGTGTGAAAGCCATGCAGGCGGCAGTGGATATTCCGGTAACGGTTAAATGCCGTATTGGCATAGACGATATGGACGAATACGAAGGGTTTGCCCGGTTTGTTGATATTGTGGCAGATGCGGGCTGCGATACCTTTATTGTGCATGCCCGTAAAGCCTGGCTACAGGGGTTGAGCCCTAAGGAAAACCGTGAAATTCCGCCGCTGAATTACCCCCGTGTTTACCAGCTTAAAGAAACACACCCCAATCTGAATATCAGCATTAACGGCGGTGTGAAAACCCTGGACGATACCCTGGAGCACTTGAATAAAGTGGATGGCGTGATGATGGGGCGGGAAGCCTATTCGAATCCCTATTTGCTTTCGTCGGTTGATAAGCTGGTTTTTGGCGATGATGCACAGGTGAAATCCCGCAGCGAAATTGTTCACATTATGCAGCAGTACATTGAACGTCAAACCGATGAGTGGTTTAAACCCTGGCACGTTGCCCGTCATATGCTGGGCCTATACCAGGGACAGGCCGGCGGGCGCATCTGGCGTCGATATTTAAGCCAGAATGGCACGGGAAAAGAGCGTGATCCAAACCTTCTTATGAATGCGCTGGAGCAGGTAGAACAGGCGCAGGCCAACGCGAAAGCCTTTAACGATTCCCGGGTAGCGGAATAGACCAACGTGGGTGGTTTATTTCGCTAACTTGTAGTGTTGTTCGTTTTTTGAACTTTCCGGGTTTTCCAGGTCGGGAGTTTAAATAGTAAATAAATCAATGGTATAGAATTTTTTTGGAGGTTGGCACGTCTCTCGCTATCTCTCAGGTAACTTGTCGTCGCAGTAAGTACGGCTTTATTTAAAACATTACCAGAGGGAAACACCATGAAAGCGAAAACACTATTAACCAGCCTTGTATTAACTGCTGCGATGTTAAGTTCACAGGCGATGGCGCAGGAAAGTGCAGTTGAATCGTTCCTTGGCCGCATGATTGATCAGGCCGTGTCTATGGCGGGCGAAGAAATCAGTAACGGCGTACGTCAGTCTGTTGCTAACGCAACGTATAACTTCAGTTTGTCGGATGAAACAAAAACGGGGTCAGTGAGTGTGACTGATCTTGCTGCAAGCGGGACACAATCAAAATCTGAACACACTGAATCTGAAGAAGAGTAAGCTTATGGCTTGCTGTAAGATGCGAATTCAGCATCAAACATTATCAGTGCGAAGTTGCAGGCAATCTTAAACGGTTGCCTGTTTTTTTATGTGCAATTGAAAATCGAAATTTGAAGGTTGTCATTTTAACCAATCTGGCTGGTCAAAATGACTAAATATTTATATACGACCCCGCTGAGCACCTCTTTAATCCCTCGCGGAATAATAAAATATCATTTAAAACAACATCTTAAATATCTGGCACGGGCATTGTAATAACTATTGTGTTACCGAACAAACAAGACAGTTAAAGGAGAAACACAATGGGTATGTTTTCAAGAATGTCAGATATCGTGCAGGCGAACATCAATGCCATGTTAGATAAGGCGGAAGATCCTGAGAAGGTCATTCGCCTGATCATTCAGGAAATGGAAGAAACGCTGGTGGAAATGCGCTCCGTGGCTGCGAAGTATCTGGCTGAAGAAAAGTATCTTGATCGTCAGGCTGAAAAGCTTCAGAAGGATGTTGACGGCTGGATGGCAAAAGCTGAGCTGGCGATGGATAAAGGCAAGGATGAGCTAGCGCGGGCTGCGTTGGTACAGAAAAACGCTTTCAGCGACAAACTGGCAGCCATTGAATCTCAAAAAGTGCAGTTAACAGAGATGTTAAGCGGTATTCAGGAGGACACCGGTCGTCTGCACGCAAAACTGGCTGAAGCCCGTCAGAAGCAAAAGAGTCTGGTGGCAAGAAAACAGAATGCCGGCGTGCGTCTGAAAGCCCGCAGTGTGACTCACAGCGAGCAAATTGAATCGGCAATGGCGCGTTTCGACAGCTACGAGCAGCGTATTGAGCACCTGGAAGCGCAGGTTGATGCCTATGATGTCACCGATGGCAGCGGGCAGTCTCTGGAAGCTCAGTTTAAAGCGCTGGAAACCAGCGATGCCATAGATGCTGAACTGGCGGCCATGAAGAAAAAACGCGCTGCCTGAACGATAACTGAAATTGATACGGCTACGCGCCGGGTGGCGCGTACCGGCCATACAGGAGAATATGATGAAATTTCCGCAAACTGATAAACGAATCTACCGCGATACCAGCAACGGCGTGATAAGTGGCGTCTGTGCAGGCCTGGCAAAATACCTTGATGTGGATGCGACCTGGGTAAGAGTCGCCGCTGTTGCCGGATTGATCCTGTTTCATGTGCCGGTATTAATAGCTTATATCGCAGCAACATTTCTGTTACCAAGGTGGGCGTAATGAAAAATGCATTTATGGCTGTCATCATTGCACTGATCCTAGTTTACGCCTTTGGCAATCTGTTTAACGACTGGTGGGGTATTCATTTGATGATGGGGGATGATATGTTGTCGCCGTTAGAAAATTTTGCCGCAGCATCGGCGGTGGGTCTGGTGTTTGTTGCAATCGGGTTCATTGTCGCACTGAGTGTGTTCGGAACGCTGGCACTGGCAGTCTTTGCCTGTGTAGCAGCACTGCTGGTGATGGGGCTGAGTGCACTTTGGCCGGTGTTAGTAGTGGCAGCTGTCATCTGGCTGTTCCGCCGTCCCCGTCAATCCCGAACGGTGTATCCGAATCATTGAGTGATGGAAAAGCGAAGTAAATTAAGGCGAAAATTCGCCGTCATGATGCTAAAGTGCAGGTACATGGTAATAAATGGGCGTTTACAACGCCCATTTTGTCATTAGAAAAGGATATTAACGTTGAGCATTAAACAATACTTAAACACCAAAACGATCTCAGCAGCCGTGCTGATCCTGTTTTTACTCTTTTGGTTAATTGGCGTGTATTGGAGTGTCGAGCCTGACACATTTGATGTAAGACAGTCTGTCGCTGCAACGGCAGAAAACCCTACTCAAACTGAAGTGCCCGGATACACTGTAACAACCACGTTGATTCTGGTAACTGAACATATGCTGGATAAGCCGGGCGGATATCTGTCAAATGATGTTATGCCCCCCGGCCTCTTTTTAGACAATATGCCTGCCTGGGAATATGGGGCGCTGGAAATGATCCGTGATTTGTCGTTGTCCATGCGTAAGGATTTCAGCCGTTCTCAGTCCCAGTCTATTGAAAGCCCGAATCTGACAAAAGCACAGCCGGAATTTAACGTAAACAGCCGGAGCTGGGCGTTGCCATCTGCAGAGTCATCTTACCGCAACGGTATTAAGGCATTAAAAGCCTACAGAGCAGAACTGGTAGACCCGACCCGCGGCGACGGTCAGTTCTATACCCGCGCCGATAACCTGCGGGACTGGTTGAAACAAGTTGAAAAACGTCTGGGTTCTTACTCACAGCGTCTGAGCGCCAGTGTAGGTTCATCGCGGATGAATACAGACCTTGCCGGTGATAAAAATGCCAGACAATCTACACCGACTGTGAATGAAAAAGTGGTGAAAACCAGCTGGTGGAAGCTGGACGATAATTTTTATGAGGCCCGTGGTGCTACCTGGGCAATGCTACACTTCTTAAAAGCGGTGGAAATTGAGTTTGCGGATGTACTGGAAGACAAAAACGCGCTGGTCAGTTTGCGTCAAATCATCCGTGAACTGGAAGCTACACAACAAACAGTGTGGAGTCCGATGATTTTAAACGGGGATGGTTTCGGTATGATGGCGAACCATTCTCTGGTAATGGCGAATTATATTTCCCGTGCTAATGCAGCACTAATCGAACTGACTGAACTTCTCAATCAAGGATAATTCATGAAAAAATGCATTATGGCAGTAGCAACCGCTGCAGCTTTATCTGCATCGCCTGTAATGGCAGACACACTGGCCGGTCTTTATCTCGGTGGTCAGGGATGGCGCACAAGTACGTCAGGCGGCTTCGCTGACGACGGCACATTTTCCAATGACAGCACCATGGCTGACTTCAACTTTGACAGTCAGGCGAACTCTTCCTTATATATCGCTGTTGAACATCCGGTGCCGTTTTTGCCAAACGTTAAGGTGAACTACACTACGCTGGACTCGGATGGCACCACGGCGCTGCAAACCAGTTTCACCTTTGATGGCGACTTGTATACCACCGGTAGCGATATTTATACGCAGGTAGAAATGTCCACCACCGATCTGACATTGTATTACGAGCTGTTTGACAACGACCTGGTCAGTTTTGATTTGGGTCTGACAGGCAAATACATCGACGGTACATTGTTTGTCAATGATGCTGATACACAGACCAGCGGCGAGCTGCCTTTTTCCGGTGTTATCCCCATGGCTTATTCACGGGTTGCTGTAGGCCTGCCGTTTACCGGTCTGGGCGCTTATGCCGAAGGGAATTATCTGTCGGTTGGCGATCATACCTTCAGTGACTATCAGATTGCGCTGACGTATTCCTTTATTGAAAGCCTGGCAGTAGACATGACGATTCAGGCTGGTTACCGGAATGTGGAAGTGGATCTGGATGATCTTGACGGTGCCTATGCTGATATGAGCTGGGATGGTCCGTTTGCGGGTATTGAAATCCACTTCTAATCCCGCTGACCGGCTGGTCAGATAAAACCGCCGGACTAATCTGCGATTGTAAAACTGCCGTAAGCATTGCTTGCGGCAGTTGTCTTTTAGAGGGTGATCACATTTCAAGAGTGCTTTTTAAAAACTTTAGAGCATAAAAAAGTGTGATTTATTCTTTTCTCTTCTCAAAAAAAGTCGATACCTTTACGCTATCTCAATAAGGCTTATGAGTTATGTCAGCGAATTCGAATCAAAATCAGGCACCCGGTGCGGTGCTCAATGAGCAACAATGGAATGCGATTACGCAGGCCATTGCAGGCTTAAACCGTGATCAGCTTACTTGGGTAAGTGGTTACGCAGCAGGAATGGCAGCCGCGCAGGGTGGTGGTGTTGCACCTCAGTTAGCAGCGCCGGCGGCGGCAGCGGGCAATGCCCCTGTGCTCACCATTCTCTATGGCTCACAAACGGGTAACGCAAAAGGTGTTGCCCAGCAGTTTCAGGCGCAGGCCGAAGCGGCAGGGTATACCAGTAAACTGATTAGCATGGCTGATTACAAGCCCCGTCAGATTAAAGCTGAAACCCACGTGGCTGTTTTTGTCAGCACACATGGTGAAGGTGATGCCCCTGATGATGCAGTGGAATTCCACGAATTTCTGGGTGGCAAAAAGGCACCTAAGCTGGATGGTCTGAAATATGCGGTATTGGGTCTGGGTGACAGCAGCTACGAGTTCTTCTGTCAGACAGGCAAAGACTTTGATGAGCGATTAGGCAAGCTTGGTGGTTCGGCTGTTGTTGCACGTCAGGACTGTGATGTAGATTACGAAGAGTCAGCAAAGAGCTGGGGTGAGCAATTAATTGCTGCGTTGAAAGACGACTTCGCCGGTGTACCGGCAGGCGCTGCGGTTGCTGTTCAGTCAGGTTCGGCAGTAGCTGGTAGTGCGGAGCAGACCTATACCAAGAAGGCACCGTTTGCGGCAACGCTTATCGAGTCGCAAAAAATTACCGGCCGCGATTCTGTTAAAGACATCCGTCATGTTGAAATCAGCCTGGAAGATTCCGGTATTCAGTACCGTGCTGGTGACGCGCTTGGTGTGTGGTTTAAAAACGCTCCGGCGCTGGTTGAAGAGATGTTATCGCTCACCGGCTTAAGCGGCAGTGAAGAAGTTAAAGTGGCAGATGCTACAACGACTATCGCAGATGCCCTCGCCGGGAAGCTGGAACTGACGCTGAGTTATCCGACTTTCGTCAAGGCTTATCAGCAGGCTACCGGCTCTGATGCTCTGGCTGCGCTGATTGAAGATCCTGCTCAGTTACGGACTTATCTGGCTGAGCGTCAGATCATCGATATCGTACGGGAACACCCTGCAAAGGTTGATGCGCAGGTACTGGCTGATGCATTGCGTCCGCTGACGCCCCGTTTATATTCCATTGCTTCCAGTCAGGATGAAGTGGAAGACGAAGTGCATCTGACTATCGCTCATGTTGATTATGAAGCCTTTGGCAAACGCCATCAGGGCGGCGCATCCGGCTTCCTCTGTGAAGGTCTGGAAGAAGGCGCAGAAGTGGAAGTGTACATTGAGAAAAATGACAACTTCCGTTTGCCAGAAAACCCAGATACGCCAGTTATTATGGTTGGGCCGGGCACCGGTATTGCGCCGTTCCGCGCCTTTATGCAAGAGCGTGACGCACAAGGTGCAGACGGTAAGAACTGGTTGTTCTTCGGCAATCCTAATTTTACTCAGGATTTCTTGTATCAGGTTGAGTGGCAGGGCTACGTGAAATCGGGTCTGGTTGACAAGATCACACTGGCATTCTCCCGTGACCAGAAAGAAAAGATTTATGTGCAACACCGTCTGATCGAAAACGGTAAAGACGTATTCGAATGGTTAGAAGCCGGCGCACATTTCTATGTGTGTGGTGATGCAACCCACATGGCAAAAGATGTTGAAGCTGCATTGTTATCAATTATTCAGCAGCACGGCGGCAAGTCTGAAGACGATGCCAAAGAGTATTTAGTTGCCATGCGCAAAGCGAAACGTTATCAGAAGGATGTTTATTAATGAGTAACGAAAAGTCTCCTTTTATTGTTGAAGGCAAACTGGCCGACAACGAACGTTTGAAGCGTGAAAGTAATAATTTACGTGGCACCATAGAGCAGGATCTGAAAGACGATCTCACCGGTGGCTTCACGGCTGATAACTTTCAGCTGATCCGCTTCCACGGTATGTACCAGCAGGATGACCGCGATATTCGTTCTGAGCGCGCAAAACAGAAGCTTGAGCCGCTGCATAACGTGATGCTGCGTGCCCGTTTACCCGGCGGTATTATTTCTCCTGAGCAGTGGCTGGTTATCGACAAGTTTGCTGAAGAGCACACCATGTACGGCAGTATTCGCCTTACTACCCGTCAGACGTTCCAGTTTCACGGTGTACTGAAGCCGCATATCAAGCTGATGCACCAGACGCTGAACAGTACCGGTATTGACTCTATTGCTACTGCCGGTGATGTGAACCGTAACGTACTGTGTACTTCCAATCCGGTAGAGTCTCAGCTTCACGTAGAAGCTTATGAGTGGGCGAAAAAGATTTCCGAGCACCTGTTACCGAAAACCCGTGCTTATGCCGAGATCTGGCTGGATGGTGAAAAAGTTGAATCTACTGAGAAGCCGGTTGAGCCGATTTTAGGTGATAACTATCTGCCACGTAAGTTCAAAACTACCGTTGTGATCCCCCCGCAAAACGATGTGGATGTTCACGCTAACGATCTGAACTTTGTCGCTATTGCTGAAAACGGCAAGCTGGTGGGCTTTAATGTTCTGGTTGGCGGTGGTCTGGCTATGACCCACGGTGATAAGTCAACGTATCCCCGTAAAGCGACTGATTTTGGTTTCATCCCGCTGGAGAATACGCTGGATGTAGCGGCAGCAGTGGTAACGACTCAGCGTGACTGGGGTAACCGTGTTAACCGTAAGAACGCGAAAACCAAATATACCCTTGAGCGTGTAGGCGTTGAAAACTTCAAAGCGGAAGTGGAAAAACGTGCAGGTGTGAGCTTTGCTGACAGCCGCCCGTATGAATTTACTACCCGTGGTGACAGCTTTGGCTGGGTTGAAGGTATCGATGGCAAATACCACCTGACTCTGTTCATTGAGAATGGCCGTATTCTGGACTTCCCGGGTCGTCCGCTGAAAACCGGCTGTAAGGAAATCGCGAAGATCCACAAAGGCGACTTCCGGATGACCGCAAATCAGAACCTGATTGTTGCAGGTGTACCGGCGGATCAGAAAGCTGTGATTGAAAAAATCGCCCGCGATCACAAGCTGATCGAAGACGACACATCTAACCAGAAGCTGGATTCCATGGCTTGTGTGTCGTTGCCAACCTGTCCGCTGGCGATGGCTGAAGCTGAGCGTTATCTGCCGGAAGCGGTTGACCGCATGGAAGGACTGTTATCACAACATGGCGTTGCAGATGACAGCATTATCTTCCGTATTACAGGTTGTCCCAACGGGTGTGGCCGCGCCATGCTGGCCGAAATTGGCCTGGTGGGTAAAGGTCCGGGTAAATATAACCTGCACCTGGGCGGTAACCGCGAAGGTACGCGTATTCCGAAAATGTATCAGGAGAACATCAGTGAAGATGAGATCTTCTCAGAACTTGATACATTGATTGGTCGCTGGGCGAAAGAACGTGAAAGCGGTGAAGCGTTCGGTGACTACGTCGTCAGAGCAGGCATCATTGCGCCTGTTGTTGACTCAGCAAGAGATTTCTATGACTGATACCTTAATCGACACCACATCACCGCTGTCACTGGATACCAGTGCAGCGGAGATTGCAGCAATTAATGCAGAGCTGGAAGGCATGGATGCGGCTGGCCGTATTGCCCGGGCACTGAAAATGCTGCCCGGCAACGCGATTTTGTCTTCCAGTTTTGGCGCACAGTCTGCGGTGATGCTGCATTTGCTGACTAAAGCAATGCCGGATATTCCCGTGGTTCTGACGGATACCGGTTATCTTTTTCCGGAAACCTATAAGTTTATTGATGAGCTTACAGAGAAGCTCAATCTGAACCTTAAGGTATATCGTTCTGATATGACCTCCGCCTGGCAGGAAGCCCGATTTGGCCGTTTGTGGGAACAGGGTGTCGAAGGCATTGAGAAATACAACCGGATGAACAAAGTTGAACCGATGCAACGGGCGCTGAAAGAGCTCGGTGCGGGTACATGGTTTGCCGGTTTACGCAGAAGTCAGTCTGATACCCGGGAAAAGTTGCCCGTACTGCAGAAAGTTGGCAATCAGTTCAAGGTTTATCCGATCATCGACTGGTCGAATAAAGATTTGCACTACTATCTGAAAGATAACGATTTGCCGTATCACCCGTTATGGGAAGAAGGCTACGTCTCCATTGGTGACTGGCATACTACTCAGTCTCTGCAAGAGGGCATGAGTGAGCAGGATACACGCTTCTTCGGATTAAAGCGGGAGTGTGGTCTGCACGAATTCGGTGACGGTATCTGATTGTTTACAGTTGATCAGGAAGGGCGGCTGCCAGCAGGTATGCCGCCCTTTTTTATTTACCCGTTTATTCAATAATAAAGGCCTGGCTGAGGCGTTGCTTAAGTGCATCCACATATGCCGATGCACTATGTCTGGTTATGAGCCTGGCAAGCTCAGCACCGGTACTGGTAAATTTATAGTATACAAAGGCAAGCCCCTGACCTGATGGTGTTACTGTGAATGTGTCACTCCCGCAACGCCATTTGATACTTTCAGACACCGGTAATTCACCACTTTCAATTTCGCTGGCGAATATGAGTTTCATGTCGATAAGGGCAAGCAGGTCCGGATAACTCAGACCATAGGCAGCCAGGTTTACACCCTCGGGTTGACGGTGACCAAATAAACGCCAGAAACCTGGCTTACGGTGATAGCCGGTGATCAGGCGGGGCACGGTATCTCCCTGACGCAAGCAGGACAAAGAGGCTGCTTTGGAAAACATCGCTGCATCCCGTTGGGTCAGCACTTTTAGTGTTTCCAGTGTACGCAGGGAAAAAGCGCCGGGCTTACTGACTTCAACAGCAAAAATTTTTCCCCATAGTCCCTGCATCGCGGGGGAGTGAATATTCTCTGCCAGACGGGAAAATGCATAAAACCAGTCGGGGTCAACCGGTTCATTGCTGGTCTCCGTTAAGCTGACACTCAATGCTACATCCATGATGGCCTGCAGATTTTTTATGCGAGACAACGCCAGAATATCATTTCTGCGTTTTATCGCCTGCTGACGGGCTGCTTCGTCCGGCAGAATCATGTTATGACCTATGCCGGCACGGGCAAACAACGACTGTATACGTTGCGCATTGTCACTGGCAGAGCGTGAAGCCGTGCTGCTTTTACGGGGATCTGCCTGTGTCGCGGAGGACTTTTCCGTTTTCACCGTGACAGCCGGCTGAACCGGAGGGGACTGACCGGAATCCGTTACTTTCATAGAGATAGTGTTCTTGTAAAGTCTGCTGGTACTGTACGCCCGCCGCAAAGGTTAAGCAACTTGTCGAATAACTTGCAAAAAGACAACCAGCGAGTACGATTAAATAAGGCGGTATATAAGGATAGATATTCGATGTCATCGGCTGGTTATGAAAATGATGAGCTTATTTTCTTAGATGAAGAAGCACATCCGGAATTAGAGCCTCAGATCCACAAGGTGTGGAATGTACTTATTGTCGATGACGATGAGGAAATTCATACAGTTACAAGACTGGCGCTGGCAGATTTAATCGTCAGTGACAGAAAGCTGAATTTTATGCACGCCTATTCCGGTGAGCAGGCTAAAGCGTTACTTGAAGAACATGGCAGGGACGTGGCTATTATCCTGCTGGATGTAGTGATGGAAACCGATGATGCCGGTTTGCAAGTTGTGCAATATCTCCGTGAAAATCTTGATCTTCCTGAGCCCCGCATAATTCTCCGCACCGGACAGCCCGGGTACGCCCCGGAAGAGCACGTGATCCGCACCTATGACATCAACGATTATAAAACGAAAACAGAGCTGACCCGCAGTAAGCTGCTGACTACCGTTTTGTCGTCAGTGCGCTCGTACCAGCAAATTCTGACCATCAACCAAAGCCGTCTGGGCCTGCAGAAAATCATCGCCTCTGCTTCCAACTTGCTTGAAGAACACTCGGTGAAGGGATTCTGTGAGGGAATCGTGACCCAAATCAGTTCCTTGCTCGGATTGGAAGCTGAAGGTGTGGTGTGCGCGCGGGCAGGCTCAGTCCTCGACAGAGACGACAATGGTGTCTACATACTCGGTGCAGCGGGTAACTTTGCCAGCTTTATCAATGAGCCTGTAGAAACCATTGAAGACCCTGCCATTGTTGAGAATATCAATCGCAGTTTACGCCTTAAAAAACACATTCTTGAAAATCACAGTTCTATTTTGTATCTGAACAGCTCCGGTTTTGAAGCGGCTGTTTACATGAATATGAATAAAGAGCTGACTCAGGTCGACCGGCAACTGCTCGAGGTGTTTCTTTCCAGTATCTCGGTGGGCTATGAGAACGTAAACCTTTTCCACGAATTAAGAAATGCAGCCTTCCGTGACTGGCTGACCCGGTTGCCCAACCGGAATGAATTTATCAATATGCTGGACCGGCCCTCTGTTTCCGGTGCCACCGATCTGTGCGTGGCACTGGTGGATGTGAATCACTTTTCAGACATCAATGACGGATTGGGTCAGGAAGCGGGCAATATGTTGCTGAAGGCCATTGGTGAAAGACTGGAAGCGGGTTTTGACGAGCGGGTGATTAAAAGCCGGATCGGGGGAGATGTTTTCGGTTTAATTGGTTCTGAGTTGCAGGTCACACCGCAGGCGATAAACGCTGTGTTCTCTGAAAGCTTCACCGCCGGCGACCATACTTTACCTGTCAATGTGACCATCGGTCTCTACCGGATTGGCTCTGACAAGAGCATTGGTATCGATACGCTGAAGAGAACCAATATTGCCCTCAACCGGGCGAAGAAAAAGTTGGCTGATAACTTTGAGTATTATCAGCCTGAGTTTGAACAGCGGACAACCCGCCAGTTAAATATGATCAGGCAATTACGTACCGATTTTCAGGATCGGGTGTTGCAATTGTGGTTTCAGCCTCAGGTGGACCTGGTCAGTGAAAAGGTTATCGGAGTTGAAGGCCTGCTACGCTGGCCTGACGGTAAGGGCGGATATATTTCGCCGGCCGAGTTCGTGCCCATGGCTGAGTATTCCGGTTTAATTGTCGATATCGGTCACTGGGTGGTAGAAGAGTCATGCCGGCGCATAAAAGAGCTGACAGACAGTGGCTTCGATGATATCCGCGTAGCGGTCAATGTATCTATTCCGCAGTTCAGAGACCGTTTGTTTGTGGAGAAGGTGAAAAGTGCACTGACACGCTATGGCTGTTCACCTAAACGACTGGAACTGGAGATCACTGAAAGCGTGGTGATGGATGAACCGCAAATTGTCATAGACGCACTGACCCTGCTTAAAGAGTTTGGCGTTGCCATTGCAATTGACGATTTCGGTACCGGCTTCTCCTCCATGAGTTATCTGCAGAAACTGCCGCTGGACCGGCTCAAAGTCGACCGCTCATTCGTGAAGGACATAAAGCCCGGCGAAAATGCAGTCATTGCAGAGACTATAGTGACACTGGGTAACAAGCTTGGTCTGGTGACTATTGCCGAGGGCGTGGAGAAGCGTGAGCAGGCCAGCTTTATGATTAAGCTCGGTTGCGACGAGGCTCAGGGCTTTTTGTTTGCCAAACCTATGCCCTTTGATGATCTGAAAGCATTTCTGATTGCTAAAAATAAGGAGAGTGACGATGAATAGCATCGTTCAGGCGTGACGCTATTAATTACGTATATTTTCGCTATTTTTGGTATTCAGATTAATACTAAATAATGAGGGGAAATAGCTGGTTGTCACTTCTGAAAAGATAGGGGCCGGCTAATCTTCGTTTATACGGGTTTATCACATTGTGACTAAAATGTTATCAGGTGCCTGTTTTTGCTGCTCTTCGGGCTTCTCAGGCGATAGCTGAACGCAGTTTCACCGGGGGATTCCCCTGATACTTCTAATTAAATACGGAAATATTTCACTGTGTCACATTACTGTCATATTGATGTGATCTGAATTTGACTGATCACCGTTTATACAGTATGCTTTGCCATAACAGTATCCACTGTATCACAGGAGTAATCACATGCGTAAAACAATTATTGGCCTCGCGCTCTTAACGTCGTTTGGTGTTGCGCATGCGGAGTCTGGTGAAAGCCAGCTTTTCGATTGTATGGATGCGAAAACATTCGAAATGAATAACCAATGTATGACTGATCAAATCAGCAACAACATTCGTTACCGCGATGCACAACAACAAGTAACAGAGCAGGCGAGCGAAAATTTTGGCGACTACGCCATTGCTACAATGACTTTCGATGCTGAAAAAATGCAAATCGATATCGTAGCTCACAGAGACGCGCTTCAGGCTAAAAATAGCTTAGCAATGAACCGCTAATTTGTTCTGAACTGAAAAACCGGCTTTTTGAAGCCGGTTTTTTTGTGCCCGCAAAAGCGGGCAGATGTGTTAAGAAACCGGATTCAGAAGATCCGGTTGAGCCCGTTTAATGCTGCCACCCGGTATGCTTCTGCCATGGTAGGGTAATTGAAGGTGGTATTTACAAAGTAATCAATCGTATTCCCGCCATCTTTTTGCTGCATGATTGCCTGGCCGATGTGCACGATTTCAGAAGCCCGCTCTCCGAAGCAGTGAATACCCAATACTTCTTTGGTTTCACGGTGGAAGAGTATTTTTAGGCTGCCCACAGTGGTGGATGCAATTTGCGCGCGGGCAAGGTGCTTAAACTGGGCGCGGCCTACTTCATAAGGCACTTTCAAAGCGGTCAGTTCCTGCTCATTTTTACCCACAGAGCTGATTTCAGGAATTGTATAAATACCGGTGGGGATGTCTTCAACCAAGCCAGAGTTTGCTTTACCGGAAATCATGGCTTCTGCGGCAGAGCGGCCCTGATTGTAGGCTGCCGAGGCCAGACTCGGGTAACCAATCACATCACCGACCGCGAAGATATTATCGATTTCGGTACGGTAATTCTCATCTACCCGCAGTTGTCCCCGTGAGTCGGCTTTGAGCCCCACCGCATCGAGATTGAGCATGTCAGTATTACCGGTACGGCCGTTAGCAAACAGCAGACAGTCTGCTTTCATGCGTTTGCCCGACTCCAGTTCCATGATCACACAGTCGTCATGACCTTGTACGCTCTTATAGGTTTCAGTGTGACGGATAACCACACCGTTGTTCCACAGGTGATAGCTCAGGGCGTCTGAGATTTCTGCATCAAGGAACGACAGCAGACGATCCCGCATATTCACCAGATCCACTTTCACACCCATACCCCGGAAAATACTGGCGTATTCAGAACCGATTACCCCGGCACCGTAAATAATGATGTTCTGCGGCTCATGCTTAAGCGACAAAATGGTGTCTGAGTTATAAATACGGGGGTGATTAAAATCTATATCCTTAGGTGAGTAAGGGCGTGAACCGGTTGCCAGGGCAATCTGACGTGCAGTGATGAGATCCTTTGAGCCGTCGGGACGCACAATTTGTATTGTATTTTTATCAACAAAGCTGGCCTCACCGTGGATCAGGCTTACCCGGTTTCTGTCATAAAATGATGTACGCAAACGGGATTGCTTCTTAATCACGCCGCTTGCATGACTCATGATGTCCTGAAAAGTAACGTGGCGGGCAACCTGATTTTCCGAAAACAGTGAAGTGGTATTGTATTCAATCAAACGGCTGACTGAGTGACGAAGAGCTTTTGACGGAATTGTGCCCCAGTGAGTACAGCCACCGCCGACGGCTTCGTAGCGCTCAATAACGGCGACTTTCTGACCGGCCTTGGCCAGCTGCATGGCCACACCTTCACCACCGGGTCCGGTGCCGATCACAATGGCGTCAAACTGATAAGAAGGTTCTGCGACTTTCGCTGTTTTCTTTGTCATGGTCGAAAATACTCAATGGTTGCTGTACCGGCGGGAACCGGTAGATACGTTGCTGGACTGGAATAGTGTCATGCAAAGTCTAGCAACATTCTGATAAGAAAGACAAAGTTTCCGTTGCCCATTTCCGGTTTCATCATGCTTTTTTAGCGTCGGGCAGCGCCATCGGAAACGTCATGATAAATTCTGTGCCGTTGCCTTCTTTCGACGTAAACACAATCCTGCCGCCGAGCAAATTAGTAACCCACTGGTGAACGAGGTGCATACCAAGACCGGTATTGCCCTTGTTGCGGGCTGAAGTCACAAAAGGCTCGAATATAGTGTGCTGAATTTCGTCCAGAATACCGCAGCCATCGTCTCTGACTCTAACTTCAAAACTGTTCCCCTTCTCACGGGCTGTGATGCATACTTCCCCGTTACGTTTATTCGCAAAGGCATGCTCAAAGGCATTGGTGATAAGGTTCTGTAAAATTTGAGAGTAAAGGCCGGGGAAGCTCACAATTTCCAGCGTTTCCGGTATGTCTGCTGTTAGTTTTACCCGTTTGGCGCTGGCCTGAGCTTCCAGCGTGCGGACCAGATCACCCACTACTCTGTGCAGAGAAAACTTCACCGGCGTTTCGCTTCCGCGGTCCACCGCCAGCCGTTTAAAACGCTTGATAAGCTCGGTTACACGTTCAAGGTTATGCTTAGACAGGGTCACACTTTCCCTGGTATATGCCACGTAAGCATCGAGATCTGAGCGGGTCAGTCCGGTACTGATTTTCTTTTCCAGTGCGTCGAGCTGGTTATCAATAGCCGATACGCACATGGTTGTTCCGCCAATGGGGGTGCTCAGTTCATGGGCAACACCGGCTACCAGCATGCCCAGAGACGCCATTTTCTCTGACTCGACCAGTTCGTCACGGAGACGGGTTTGCTTATCCAGAGCGGATTTCAAATCCTGTTTCTCCGTTAACAGCTGATCTGTCAGATGGGTAACATGGGACAGCTGTTTCAGGTCCCGGGTAATCAGTAAGCCGGCAATAAAAAAGCAACAAACGAAGGAGATTAATCCCGGTAACAGCGCGTCTTTTACCAGCAAACCGTGGTACTCGGCGGGGGTGCGGGTGAGAATGAAGTACGGGTCAACCGTGTGCGTATGCTTCATTCTTAACTGCAAGGCTGCACCGCTGAACAACGCATCTTCTTCTCCGGAGACCAGGGAAACAGCTTTGTTGTTTTTTAGTTTCTCGAGAATATCAGGTTGAGCCAGCTTAATGTTCGCAGGCGTGATCCCGCGGCTGGCGGTCCATTCTTTTTCTGCATCAGGGTGCAGCATCCATTGAATGGCACCTTCGGAAATCAGAAGCTGCGTTTGCGTTTCTTCAAAGGTTTTCAGGTGATCGAATAAAGACGTCAGGTCAAAATTAATCACCAGGAAGCCTTCCCCCAGAGGATGAGAAGGAAACGTGTGCAGGATTGCCCGCACAGTTGGCTGGAAGGGCGTGACCAGCACACCATTTTCCATATTCAGATCGATGGAAGAAAGTGTCATGATCCCGGCCGGCTTTTGCTGTGCCTGCTTAAAGTAATATCGGGTGGATTTATCCTGGAGCTGTTCCGGCGGGACAATCTGAACGCCGTCGGCAAGAAAATTAACCCGTACCGTTTCAACCCCTTCGGGGTTCAGCCATCGCATTTGGGATACATTATTAAGCACACGGCCAATGCGCAGAAACAATTGAGCTTCTGTTTCATCCCGTAGCCCGGCAGACATAATGTCTACCAGGTGCTCGTTTGCCAGCCTGGCGACATTGGTAATGTCACCCAGTTCCTGACTGAAAGCGGTGTTGACCGATGATATGACGGACGTATGCTCAACACTCAGTGACTGCATCGACTGGTTATAGAACCATTGATAGACCAGTGAGCCAGTCAGTACAGACAAAATAAAGTTGCACAGATATAACCAGCAGGCCCTTTGCCAGTGTTTTTTCTCACTCATCGCTGCTGTCCGTTAAGCCAGTCGATAAGGTCGGGTAATGCCATGGGACGGGCAAACAGAAAACCTTGTCCGGTTTCATACCCTTTGCTCAACAATGCTTCCCGTTGTCCTTCAGTTTCAATGCCCTCAGCAACAACCTGAAAATGACATTGTTCAGATAGCCTGTGCACCATGTCCAGAATATGATCAGGAGAGTTCGGGGTCGCGGTATTTAATGTATCGACAAAGCTCTTATCCACTTTCAGTGCTGAGGCCGACAATGTACTGAGGTGAGCCAGTGAAGAATAGCCGGTACCAAAGTCATCAATACTGACTTTGATCCCCATTTTCATCAACGTATTGAGTATCGGGTTGATATCCTCATAATCTTCCATGGCCTGAGTTTCAGTGATTTCTATCTCTACCTGCTCCGGCTGCACATTATGGGTAGCCAGCGCGTTTTCCAGTGCAGGAATGAAGTTGGGTGCTATCACATCGGCATGGGTTACATTAAACGCCACGGAGAAGTTATGCCCTGACTCTTTCAGCACTTTTGCAGCGTAGACAGCAAGCTCCATCACCAGGCTGTCCAGACGGGTGATTAACCCGGATGCTTCAGCAAGAGGGATGAACACATTGGGCGGAATGATTTCGTTACTTCCGGTGCGCCAGCGGATAAGCGCTTCCAGTCCGGTTGTCACACCGGTTTTCAGATCCACTTTCGGCTGGAAAACCAGAAAGAACGGGTGAGAGTCGGCAATGGCATCAGACAAAGATTTCAGCAGCTTGTGGCGGGTGCCCATTTCGTCAAGCAACTGTCGTGTGATGGTCTGTACGGAATGATCCCGCCGTTTCCGTGAGTTATGCACCAGTTGCGCCGTCTTCAACGACTTACGTAAATCATCCAGCTCTAAATCTTTCACTGCCAGATGGCTGATACGGTTCGTGACCCGTTGCTCAACATTATCGACATACACCGACAGTTCGGCTAACTGGCTCAATGATGGTTCCTGAGACACTTTTTCCGTTTTATAAAGCAGCGCAAAAAAGCCATCTCCCAGATAACAAATCGTCATTGCTTTCTGACAGCGCTTTTTCATTTCGTTCAGGCAACCGGCAAGCAGGGCGTGGCTGAAATCTGTGCCCAGTGTGATTTCACTGGTTGAGAAATCCGTCATATTCACCAATACCAGCGAGGTTGAATTCAAATCAGACAGTGACATATTGACGATTTCGCGGTGTAGCCAGTTTTTGTTCGGAATTTGCAGAGTTTCGTCAAAATAAGCCAGCATGGACAGTTTATTGAGCAATGCCAGGTTAACGAAACCATTGCCGATGTTTTCGCTGTACACCATCAGCAGTGTAATGTGGCTTTGCTCCAGAGGTTTGGGAGATTGGACGATGACAAGATAGTGATTGTTGTCTACATCTGCCGTATTGAAGTAGAGAATTGACCAGCTTTCATAAAACTGATGCTCATGGGTGTGCAGAGCAGTGTCGATGGCCTTCAGCAATCCGGAGCTCGCGTAAGCCTGATATTCTCCCAATAATTCTGACAGCATAGTGGCATCAGAACGGCTGAAGTCACCACTTGATGCTACCACTTCGCATTGTTCCATAGACGCCATGGTCGGACGGTAGGCGCACACCACACCACCGGTTTCAGGAATGCCGATGACCCGGGATACTTCATTGAGCACGGTGTAGGTAAACTCGCCCACATCCTGCTTTGACGTCAGGGCCCTGGAGGCATCCACAATCATCTGCAGTCCGCGTTTGGCCACGTACAATTCATTCAGATTGGACCAGGTTTTAATGTTACTGGAAACAATGCCTCTCAGCTTTTCTTCTGTCAGTTCAACTTTGTTCCAGTACTCATCAATATCGTATTCTTTAAATGTGTCCTGACGGGGAGCCATACCGGGCTGACCGGTGAGCAGGATAATCCGCACGCGGGAATTACCTAACACGGTTCTGATGGTGTTTACCAGGAACAGGCCGGCGTTATCCTGCTCCATCACAACATCCAGCAGGATCACCGCAATATCGTCGGTTTCTGCCAGAATGGTGGAGGCCTGAGCCGCAGAGTTTGCGGTCAGAAACTTAAGCGGTTTGCCCCGCACTTTAAGGCCGCTTAAGCCCAGTTTAAGGGATTGTTGATAGCCCAAATCGTCTTCAACACTAAGAACTAACCATTCTCCTGACTGAGTATTACTGTCGTCCGGTTCAGGCTCCGGGGAAAAGGTAAAAAGCTGTTCATCACTCATGCATCCGTCCGTACTGATAAAGGAAAAGCGAGGACTCTTATTTCAAAAAATGCAGAGAAAACAGCAAGAGCAATCCATCACCTAAGTGTTGCCTATATTATTGATTTTGCAAGAAGGAGAAACAGAAACGCCGCTAAATAGCGGCGTTTCGGGCTGAGTTCAGACCAGCTGTGGTGAAAGTGTCTGTAACTGGAGCCACTTTTCTTTCTGAAGGGCCAGTGCGTGTTTGAGTTCTTTATAATGGAAGTCAATTTCCAGTCGCTCAACCGAGCGCTTCAGGCACCGTTTACGTACATTCATAAGACGTTTTTTCGCGGCATAATAGGCAGACATCTTCTGTACTAACAACTCGTACTCGGCCTGCACTTTTTGTAATAACTCATCGGCATCCGGCAGAGCGGCAAGTCTGGCATTGGCTTGCTGAAGTTGCATGGCTGCGCGGGCTTTTTCAATACGCTCTTCCGGAACCCGGCGCAGATTTGTAGTCAATCCGGCATAAGACAGGCCGCGGATAAGCCACTTGGTAGGATCGAATTGCCACCAGTAAATACCGTTACGGTAATCATATTCAAAAATATGATGGTAGTTATGATACCCCTCGCCGAAAGTGAAAAATGCCAGGATACCGTTATCACGGGCTGTGTTTTTATCGGTATAAGGCTGACTGCCCCAGAAATGAGCCAGCGAGTTAATAAAGAAAGTGACATGGTGGACCATGAATAAACGGAATACACCGGCAAAAAGAATCATACTCAGTACATCGCCGTTCAACCAGCCAAGCAAACCTGTGATCCCGAAGTTTGCGACAAGCACGATAGGCAGGTAATACTTGTGTTGCCACATAACCACCGGATCTTTTTGTAAGTCCCGGCAGTTGCTGTAATCGTCATAGCGATGAGACTGATATTCTCTCAGCATCCAGCCAATATGGGCGAACCACAGGCCCTTTTTAGCTGAGTACGGGTCTTTGTCGTTTTGATCAACATGACGGTGATGGATACGGTGATCAGAAGACCAGTGCAGGATACTGTTTTGCAATGCCATTGCACCGCCGATGGCGAGAATGACCCGTACAACAATATTGGCGTCATAGGTTTTATGAGACCACAGACGGTGATAGCCGGCAGTAATAGACATACCGGTGAAATAAAATAATACGACAGCCGTCACCACTTCCGTGGTGTCGAATCCCATGGTGACCGCCCAAAGGGGCACTGCCAGTAACGCAATTGCACCGGTAATAATAAATACCAGAACATTGGTCAGGATAATTGGTGGTTTTTTCATGATAACAACTCGGCTTACAACTGTACGCTAATTTATCGTTTTCACCGGGCGCAGGCAAGGGAAAAGCGACAATTTCAGCTTTAAGTATAGTGCAGATTTTGTGAAACTGATGTGCCGTCATCGCCGGGGTAAGGTACAATCGTTACCGTTTAACAGGTATCCGGAATGAAAAGAAGGAGTTGGCGGTGAGTCGTCAGGAGCAAAAATTAAAAACCCGCCAGAATATTATCAATGCTGCTTTTGGTTTGCTCGATGAGCAGCGCAGTCTGTCTGCTATCAGTTTACGTGAAGTCTCCCGTGCAGCCGGTATTGCGCCGACTTCTTTTTACCGTCACTTCAAAGATATGGACGAACTCGGTCTGACGCTGGTGGACGAGGCGGGTCTTGCACTCCGTCAACTGATGCGTCAGGCAAGACGCCGTATCGCCAGTGGCGGCGGGGTTATCGATACCTCGGTAGATACCTTCATGGAATTTATTACCGCCAATACTAACGTGTTCAGATTACTGCTCCGTGAACACACCGGCACCTCAACTGCCTACCGGATGGCAGTACTGAGGGAAATTCAGCATTTTATTGAAGAACTGGCTGATTATATTGTGGAAAGTCAGGGCGCAGAGCATCAACTGGCAAGTCTTCAGGCAGAAGCCATGGTCCGGCTTGTATTCAGTGCCGGAGCTGAAGCCTTAGAAGTGGATGTGCCGTTGAGGCAGGAAATTGGCCACAGGGTAAAAGCGCAATTGCGTTTTGTACAGTTGGGGGCAAAAGTCTATCGCCCCCGGAAAGTCAAAAGTGAGTAATTAACGGTTTTTCTTCACCAGTTTTACGCCGGCCTCAATGTGGTGCGTAAAAGGGAATTGATCGAACAAGGCAGACGCCACCAGATCGTGGGTTTGCGACAATGTCGCCAGATTCGCTGCCAGCGTATCGGGATTACAGGAAATATAAATAATTTCCGGATAGTCCTGAATCATCTTCAGTGATTCTTCATCAAGACCGGCTCTTGGCGGGTCAACCAGCACAGTCGTAAAGTTGTAGCCTGATAAATCAATGCCGTTGAGGCGGGAAAACTGACGTCCTGTTCTTAATGCTTCCGTAAACTCTTCAGCAGACAGACGAACAATCTCCACATTGTCTATGTTGTTCACTTCAATGTTAAATTGCGCAGCGTTAACCGAAGGTTTGGCGATTTCAGTGCCGATGACCTTGCGAAACTGGCTGGCCATAGGCAGTGAGAAATTACCGGCTCCGCAGTACATTTCAAGAAGATCGCCGCTGGTGTTTTCACACACAGACAATGCCCATTCGATCATGCGGCAGTTCACTTTTGCATTCGGCTGGGTAAAGCTGTTTTCGATATGCCTGAATTGATAGTGTCGTCCATTTACCGGCAGCGATTCGATGATAAAGTCATTGCCCAGAATTTTCTTCTGCTTACGTGCACGGCCGATAACATTCACTGTACCGAAGGTGTCAGACAACGTATCTTGCAGCGCCCGCGCAGCCGTTTCCCATTCATCATCCAGCTGACGGTGATACAAAAGGCTTATCACCAGCTCACCTGACAACCCGCTCAGATAATCAATCTGAAATAACTTCTTTCTCAGTACCTGGCTTGGACGAAGTTCTGTCATTAAAGTTTGCATAGCGGCATTGATGGTATCGCTTGCCGGCGGGAAGGTGTCAACGCGATACTTTTCTTTCGTCTCGCTGTTGAACATGATGTGATACAAGTCATCGCCATCATGCCATACCCGAAATTCTGCCCGCATGCGGTAGCCGGTTTCTTCAGAGGCAAACACAGACATCTCAGTTTGACCATATTGATCAAGTAGTTGTGACAGTCGCGAGATCTTCTCGTCTAACTGCGCGGTATATTGCTGACTGTGTGTCTGAGTTGTCATTGTAATAGCTTCATCTTGTTTGCCGGGCTGCGCATTGTAGTGTCTTAAATTATTTGTGCAAACACTGTTCTGAGATTGCATTAAAATTAAACAATTCGTTAAGTCTGCCGATAACTAATGTGAGGTTAGTGAGGACAACATTATGAACGTGGGTGAAATTAAGGCATTTGTTAGTGAGCAGAAGCCGGCTGTTGCAGAACAGAAGGCACCTGAAGACCCTAATAAAGCAATCAAAAAGCAGTTACAGCAGGATGGACTTCGTCAGGCTGCTGAATTTCAGCAGCGGCAAACCGCAATGGTAAGCGTCAGTAGTTCGCAGACGACCATTGGCCTGAAAGTCTACAGTTCGTCAATGGAGCAACAGGTTACCGTTGACGGACAGCGTGGTAAGTTTGCAAAAGATGATACGTCAGATAAAGAGAAGGAAACCTCTTTATTTGATTTTGAGGAAGTGGCAAAAAACGTTATGCGTTTTGTCGGTGGTGTCATTCAGGGCGCTGCAAGAGGTGGTGCGGATGAAGAGAAACTCGGTAATCTTTTTTCGCAGGCGAGAGAAGGGGTTTCCCAGGGAATTGCCATGGCAGAAAAAGATCTGGGAGGCCTGATGAATGATGATATCTCAACAGGCATCGACAGGAGCCGCAGTCTCATCGAAAATCGCATTAATGCACTGGAGTCTGATCTGCTCGGTATTCAGAATGAAGATCAACTTGCTGCAGGTGGTGTTGCATCAGCTTTGAACGTTAATAGCAGCAACTCAGAATCTGCCAGTCTGACAATTCGTACAAGAGATGGTGATGAAGTGCAGTTGAGCTTTGAGAGTCTGAGGGCTTATCAATATGCCAGCCAGCAAACCGTCGCTTATACGACTGGGCAGGGGCAGGGTGGTGACGGTAATGGCTATCAGAATGTTGTTGCTACAGACAACACCTCTTACTCGTACTTTGATCGTCAGGGGATAAGTTTCTCTCTGAAAGGCGAGCTGGATGAAGGTGAATTAACGGCCATTGCTGATTTAGTGGAATCCGTTAACGATCTGGCTGACACGTTCTTTGGTGGCGATCTGGATAAGGCGTTTGAGAAAGCGCTGGAACTGGGTTTTGATGATCAGGAACTTACGGGTTACGCATTGCAACTGAACAGAACGCAGCAAACGGAAGTTGTGAAAACTTACGGTGCTATTCAGCATTATCGTGACGGCAGCGAGTCCGGTTCCCACGGCGATGAAGCGAAGCCTGTTGCACAATATCTGAATAAGATGCTTAACGTCTTTGATTCGGCGAGACAACAACTGGCTTCAGGTGAAGACTTCAACACTCTGATAAATGGCCTGATCAACGAAATGAAGGATGTACAGGTACCGGATTTAGTCACAGCTATAAATCGTTTCCATAGTTTCAATCAGCGTTTACTTGACGCTATGCCGGGCGAGCAGCAGAAAACTCAGCCTGTAGAGCCTCCGGCAAGCGAAAGCTGAAAGATACGGGCGGACTATTAAAAGTGATGCCCAATTCAATATTCGGATAAAAAAGAACCCCGGCATGCCGGGGTTCTTTAATGTTTGTGTAGTACGACTACTCGGTTTCTCCTTTCTCCCTTGCAGCACGTACTTTCAATGTTCTTTCCAGAAATACTTTATCGTTTAGTTCCGTAATAGCTGAATCTACGTCGCGGGTAATGACTTCGATAAATCCATACCCTTTACGTTTTCCAGTACGACGGTCCTTCATAAGACGAACACTCTGAACTTCGATGTAATCCTTGAAATATTCTTTCACTGCATCTTCGTTCGCTTTATATGGAAGATTACCTACATATAAAGTGGCTGTTTCTCCGGAAGTATCAGAAGTCACATCAGCATTCACTGAAGAGGACGTTGAAGACGAACTCAGCAGAGATGCAAGCCAGGGTGTAACGATACCGCTAATAAGCAAAGACACTGCAACGGTGACAGGAAGACTCGCTTCCAGACTAGCGGAAGAAACGATGAGATAACCTGCGATTGCGAATACCGCGCTAATTACTGCGCATTGAATAAAGCCTACTTTCATAAACCTACCTTTAATTATTTTAGTGAAACGTTGGAGGCTGTTCATAGTTTACTCATTTGTAACAAATTGAACAATGGTCTGATGAAATAGTAGACGAAAGACCAATAAAAAATAGACTTTTGTTGGAAAACCAGGCGTTTGAGTTCGAATTCGAAGAAAAAGGTCAAAAAGGATAAAAAAGGGGTTGACGAAAAATCTCTGATGCGTAGAATGCGCACCACTTCGACGGGGAACGTCAGACGGTCCACGAAGAAGTCGTTATAAGAACTTAATAATGGTTATTTATAACGGTTTTCACTGAAAACACCTGAGAAATTAAATTTCAAAAAGATGTTGACACTGAAAACGAAGCGCGTAGAATGCGCGTCCCGCTTCAGGGAGAAACGCTGAAGCAGCTAGCCGAGGTTAGCAATTGTTCTTTAAAAATTTATAACAAGACAATCTGTGTGGGCACTCGTTAAGAGTGTCAACCGACGATTCATAAAAGTTTTTCGATGTATTTAATTGAAGAGTTTGATCATGGCTCAGATTGAACGCTGGCGGCAGGCCTAACACATGCAAGTCGAACGGTAACAGAAATAGCTTGCTATTTGCTGACGAGTGGCGGACGGGTGAGTAATGCTTGGGAACTTGCCTTTGGGAGGGGGATAACAGTTGGAAACGACTGCTAATACCGCATAACGTCTACGGACCAAAGGGGGCTTCGGCTCCTACCTGAAGAGAGGCCCAAGTGAGATTAGCTAGTTGGTGAGGTAAAGGCTCACCAAGGCGACGATCTCTAGCTGTTCTGAGAGGAAGATCAGCCACACTGGGACTGAGACACGGCCCAGACTCCTACGGGAGGCAGCAGTGGGGAATATTGCACAATGGGGGAAACCCTGATGCAGCCATGCCGCGTGTGTGAAGAAGGCCTTCGGGTTGTAAAGCACTTTCAGTTGTGAGGAAAGGTTGGTAGTTAATACCTGCCAGCTGTGACGTTAACAACAGAAGAAGCACCGGCTAACTCCGTGCCAGCAGCCGCGGTAATACGGAGGGTGCGAGCGTTAATCGGAATTACTGGGCGTAAAGCGGACGCAGGCGGTTTGTTAAGCTAGATGTGAAAGCCCCGGGCTCAACCTGGGATGGTCATTTAGAACTGGCAGACTAGAGTCTTGGAGAGGGGAGTGGAATTCCAGGTGTAGCGGTGAAATGCGTAGATATCTGGAGGAACATCAGTGGCGAAGGCGACTCCCTGGCCAAAGACTGACGCTCATGTCCGAAAGTGTGGGTAGCGAACAGGATTAGATACCCTGGTAGTCCACACCGTAAACGCTGTCTACTAGCTGTGTGTGAATTTAATTCGTGCGTAGCGAAGCTAACGCGCTAAGTAGACCGCCTGGGGAGTACGGCCGCAAGGTTAAAACTCAAATGAATTGACGGGGGCCCGCACAAGCGGTGGAGCATGTGGTTTAATTCGAAGCAACGCGAAGAACCTTACCTACACTTGACATGCAGAGAATTTTCCAGAGATGGATTAGTGCCTTCGGGAACTCTGACACAGGTGCTGCATGGCTGTCGTCAGCTCGTGTCGTGAGATGTTGGGTTAAGTCCCGCAACGAGCGCAACCCTTGTCCTTAGTTGCCAGCATTTGGTTGGGCACTCTAAGGAGACTGCCGGTGACAAACCGGAGGAAGGTGGGGACGACGTCAAGTCATCATGGCCCTTACGTGTAGGGCTACACACGTGCTACAATGGCAAGTACAGAGGGAAGCAAGACAGTGATGTGGAGCGGACCCCTTAAAGCTTGTCGTAGTCCGGATTGGAGTCTGCAACTCGACTCCATGAAGTCGGAATCGCTAGTAATCGCAGGTCAGCATACTGCGGTGAATACGTTCCCGGGCCTTGTACACACCGCCCGTCACACCATGGGAGTGGGATGCAAAAGAAGTAGTTAGTCTAACCTTCGGGAGGACGATTACCACTTTGTGTTTCATGACTGGGGTGAAGTCGTAACAAGGTAACCCTAGGGGAACCTGGGGTTGGATCACCTCCTTACCTTAAAAATCGTTTATTGCCTTTTAGCGCAGTGTTCACACAGATTGTTTTGTTATTAATGAAGAACGACCAAGTCTTATGGGGCTATAGCTCAGCTGGGAGAGCGCCTGATTTGCATTCAGGAGGTCAGCAGTTCGATCCTGCTTAGCTCCACCAATAGGCTTGTAGCTCAGCTGGTTAGAGCGCACCCCTGATAAGGGTGAGGTCGGCAGTTCAAGTCTGCCCAAGCCTACCAAATCTTTCTCATGCGGCGTCAGATAAAACCTCATGTGCCGGGGCACACGACGGTTTCATCTTCCTTGCCTGAAAAAGATTGGATGTATTAAGTAATCACTTGGTCAGAAAGATGCAAATCCTAATGAATTTTTACTCGGTTGAGTAAGTATTGATTAGGGTTTTTTACTCTAAACCTGTTCTTTAACAATTTGGAAAGCTGATATTAGTAATCAATCAAATTGAGTAACTGAGAATATCGAAAGATGTTCTTTCAAAAGCTACTCTATCTGACAAACGTGTAGTAAGAAGGTTGACATACACAACTGAGTGTACTGTTCGTCCTCCTTGCGCAAAAGTCGACAAACAACGTCGATTTTGCACGAACATTGATTAGACAGTCATGCATACAACAGTGCTTAGATGCACACCTGACTCCGGATAAAAAGGCGGAGGTTAGGCGCTTTATCTTCCATCCTTTTAGGATGTCGCATCTTTTGGAAGATAAAGTAACGGCTATTTACTCTCTCACTACTCATGTTGAAAAGAGGAAATAGCGACGATTAAGGTTCTGGGCAAGCGAATACGACGAGTGAGCGAGGGCGTATACAAGTAGTATATAACCGAGCGAGCGAGGAAGAGTCGCGCAGCACAGGTTCTTAAGCGGAAGCTATTTAGGGTTGTATGGTTAAGTGACTAAGCGTATACGGTGGATGCCTTGGCAGTAAGAGGCGATGAAGGACGTGTAAGTCTGCGAAAAGCGGTGGCGAGCTGACAAAACGCATTTGAGCCATCGATGTCCGAATGGGGAAACCCACCCGCTTGCGGGTATCGTTAACTGAATACATAGGTTAACGAGGCAAACCCGGGGAACTGAAACATCTAAGTACCCGGAGGAAAAGAAATCAACCGAGATTCCCTTAGTAGCGGCGAGCGAAAGGGGACCAGCCGATGTTAGTTGTCATAGTGGAATATTCTGGAAAGTTTAACGGAACAGGGTGATAGTCCCGTACACGAAGTGACAGTTAGCACATATTAAGTAGGTCGGGACACGTGTTATCCTGACTGAAGATGGGGGGACCATCCTCCAAGGCTAAATACTCCTTACTGACCGATAGTGAACCAGTACCGTGAGGGAAAGGCGAAAAGAACCCCTGTGAGGGGAGTGAAACAGAACCTGAAACCGTATACGTACAAGCAGTGGGAGCCCTTCGGGGTGACTGCGTACCTTTTGTATAATGGGTCAGCGACTTATATTTGGTAGCAAGGTTAACCGTCTAGGGGAGCCGTAGCGAAAGCGAGTGTTAACTGCGCGTTGAGTTGCCAGGTATAGACCCGAAACCCGGTGATCTAGCCATGGGCAGGTTGAAGGTTGAGTAACATCAACTGGAGGACCGAACCCACGCCTGTTGAAAAAGGCGGGGATGACTTGTGGCTGGGGGTGAAAGGCCAATCAAACCGGGAGATAGCTGGTTCTCCCCGAAATCTATTTAGGTAGAGCCTCGGACGAATTCCTTTGGGGGTAGAGCACTGTTAAGGCTAGGGGGTCATCCCGACTTACCAACCCTTTGCAAACTCCGAATACCAAAGAGAACTATCCGGGAGACACACGGCGGGTGCTAACGTCCGTCGTGAAGAGGGAAACAACCCAGACCGCCAGCTAAGGTCCCAAAATATTGCTAAGTGGGAAACGATGTGGGAAGGCTAAGACAGCTAGGAGGTTGGCTTAGAAGCAGCCACCCTTTAAAGAAAGCGTAATAGCTCACTAGTCGAGTCGGCCTGCGCGGAAGATGTAACGGGGCTAAGCAATATACCGAAGCTGCGGCAAAGTACTTGTACTTTGGGTAGGGGAGCGTTCTGTAAGCCGCTGAAGGTGAACTGTGAAGTTTGCTGGAGGTATCAGAAGTGCGAATGCTGACATGAGTAACGATAATGGGGGTGAAAAACCCCCACGCCGGAAGACCAAGGTTTCCTGTCCCATGCTAATCAGGGCAGGGTAAGTCGGCCCCTAAGGCGAGGCAGAAATGCGTAGTCGATGGGAAACGGGTTAATATTCCCGTACTTATATAATCAGTGACGGAGGGACGGAGAAGGCTAGACAATCCTGGCGTTGGTTGCCCAGGTGAAAGTGTGTAGGAAGTAAGATTAGGTAAATCCGGTTTTATAATTCTGAGACACGAGACGAGCTCCCAAGGGAGTGAAGTTGTTGATGCCCTGCTTCCAGGAAAAGCTTCTAAACTTATGATTATGTGAACCGTACCCCAAACCGACACAGGTGGTCAGGTAGAGAATACTAAGGCGCTTGAGAGAACTCGGGTGAAGGAACTCGGCAAAATTGTACCGTAACTTCGGGAGAAGGTACGCCCCTGCGTGTGATGAGACTTGCTCTTTGAGCACACGGGGGCCGCAGTGACCAGGTGGCTGGGACTGTTTATTAAAAACACAGCACTCTGCTAAATCGTAAGATGACGTATAGGGTGTGACACCTGCCCGGTGCCGGAAGGTTAATTGATGGGGTTAGCGTAAGCGAAGCTCTTGATCGAAGCCCCGGTAAACGGCGGCCGTAACTATAACGGTCCTAAGGTAGCGAAATTCCTTGTCGGGTAAGTTCCGACCTGCACGAATGGTGTAACCATGGCCACGCTGTCTCCACCCGAGACTCAGTGAAATTGAAATCGCAGTGAAGATGCTGTGTACCCGCACCTAGACGGAAAGACCCCGTGAACCTTTACTACAGCTTGGCACTGAACATTGAACCTACTTGTGTAGGATAGGTGGGAGGCTTTGAAGTATGGACGCCAGTTCATACGGAGCCGTCCTTGAAATACCACCCTGGTATGTTTGATGTTCTAACGTTGTTCCCTTATCGGGAATGCGGACAGTGTCTGGTGGGTAGTTTGACTGGGGCGGTCTCCTCCCAAATAGTAACGGAGGAGCACGAAGGTTAGCTAATCACGGTCGGACATCGTGAGGTTAGTGCAATGGCATAAGCTAGCTTAACTGCGAGACAGACACGTCGAGCAGGTACGAAAGTAGGTCATAGTGATCCGGTGGTTCTGTATGGAAGGGCCATCGCTCAACGGATAAAAGGTACTCCGGGGATAACAGGCTGATACCGCCCAAGAGTTCATATCGACGGCGGTGTTTGGCACCTCGATGTCGGCTCATCACATCCTGGGGCTGAAGTCGGTCCCAAGGGTATGGCTGTTCGCCATTTAAAGTGGTACGCGAGCTGGGTTTAGAACGTCGTGAGACAGTTCGGTCCCTATCTGGTGTGGGCGTTGGATGATTGAGGGGAGCTGCTCCTAGTACGAGAGGACCGGAGTGGACGAACCGCTGGTGTTCGGGTTGTTTTGCCAAAGGCATTGCCCGGTAGCTACGTTCGGAATCGATAACCGCTGAAAGCATCTAAGCGGGAAGCGAGCCCCGAGATGAGTCATCCCTGAGGTTTAACCTCTCTGAAGGGTTGTTGAAGACTACAACGTTGATAGGCAGGATGTGGAAGTGTTGCAAGGCATTAAGCTAACCTGTACTAATTGCCCGTGAGGCTTAACCATACAACGCCTAAGTAGCTTTTTACTTAGACGTTGTAAGTTATAGACTGACTAATTAAACAGTTAGAGTAGCGTTACTCTGATTGATGAAGATATCAAGCTTTCTGAAATTGTTATAAAAAGTTTATGCCTGACGGCAATAGCGACGTGGTACCACCTGAATCCATTCCGAACTCAGAAGTGAAACGCGTTAGCGGCGATGGTAGTGTGGGGTCTCCCCATGTGAGAGTAGCACACCGTCAGGCTCCCAATTCGAAGAAGCCCGCTCAATCTGAGCGGGCTTTTTTCGTTTCTTTTCTCTGGTCAGAATCTCTGCTAGTCAAAAGCCATAACATTCAGGTTGAATCACTTTTGGCCGGAGCCAGCTACTCAGTTATTTAAAGTGTAATTGTCTGCATACTGACGGATTTCAGAAGAGAGATGATCATTGAAAAGTTGATAAAAGTGCGGAGCAGAGAGGAATAGACAGCCAAACCGGACACTGATTGTGAGTATCCGGAGGGATCATAAAAAAGAAGACTTACTGAGAAGTGAACTTAGTGCGCTGGAAAAACATCCATTCCAGAGACACAAATGCGATGAGCATGGTTACCGGCACCTGATGTGACGGAATGAATCCCAGAGATTTGAATAAGATACTGGCAATAAATGCATAAGCGAGCAGGCCGGTATGCTTAAGAATTGAGGCCCTGTCCGCGGGCTTCAGTATGGCTTTCCAGTTAAACACTGTTCCTCCTATCCGGTGACTAAGTCGAAGCTCCCTGTCAGCGCCTGAAGACCGTCCTGCAAGGGATGTAAACGTTATATCGGATAAAGTGTGCCAGTGAAATGGCTCTGCGTTGAATTACCGGAAGGGGCGGCTAACGGGTTAAAATAAACCCAGTTGCTGGTTGTCTATATCATCATAGTTGATCCCTGTTGCCGGCAGGATGCTTTCAGCAATGGGTCTGATTTGTTTTTCAATATAGTGTTCATAGTCAGGTGGTTGAGTGACATACCCGACAGCCTGCGGCCCTGCTATAGTGACAACATAACGCACTGTAGTTTTGTGCTGGTATTGCAGAGGTTTGCCTGTTGCAAGATTCATCTCATCAGCCTGACGTGCAGCTTTAACATGAGGCGGTTGCGTACGTGTATAAGCATTCAGAGGCTTTCTGAGGCGTCTTGCGTACACCAGAAAGTCATCCAGTTTACCGGCGCGGATATCACTGAGTAATGATCTGATGTAATCCTCCGGAGACCGTTCAGCGAAAACAAGGGCGTAAAGTTTTTCCTGAAATTGTCGTGCCAGTGCAGTCCAGTCTGATCTGACATTTTCCAGCCCTTTGAAAATCAGTTGTTCCTTACCCTCTTTTACCACCACGCCGGCATAACGCTTCTTGCTACCTTCTTCTGAACCACGGATTGTGGGCATAAAAAAGCGGCGGAAGTGGGTTTCAAATTCAATTTCAAGATGACAGTGTAAATTGAAGTCCTGTTTTAGCGTCTCACGCCAGCGGCGGTTGATCATGTCCTGTAACTGCGTACCAATTAATTCAGCTTGCCGGGGTGTGCAGTCATCACCTGTGAATACAAATGTAGAGTCCGTATCGCCGTAAATCACTTCGTAGCCGGCGTCTTCTATCCAGCCGGCAGTGGTTTGCATGATGTCGTGTCCCCGCATGGTAATCGAGCTGGCAAGACGGGGATCGTAGAAAGGGCAACCGCCACTACCGAGCACACCGTAAAATGAATTCATCAGAATTTTTATCGCCTGAGAGCGGGGCGCATCCTGCTGCTTTTTAGCTTCATCACGTTGTTGCCAAAGTCCGGCAATGATATCGGGCAGGAAATGCTCGGTGCGGGAGAACATGGCTCCTCTGTAACCTTCTATGGCGTTTTCAGGGTGCAGTAACCCTTCAGCCAGACCAAGGGGGTCAATAAGAAAAGTTCTTATGATAGAGGGATACAGACTCTTAAAATCCAGTACCAGTACATTGTTATACAGCCCGGGTCTGGACGTCATCACGTAGCCTCCGGGGCTCGCAAGACCGCCATTCTCCGGGCGGATACCACATACATAACCCTGTCTGTGCAGCTTTGGCAGATATACATTAATAAACGCTGCAACTGAGCCTCCGGGCCGGGTCATGTCCAGTCCGGTAAGGGTGCTGCGTAATATGAGAAAATCAATGAAACGTGTATGTTCCGCGATGTCGTTTACCAGTACACAGTCCTGATAATTGTAGGCGACCAAATGAGAAGGATTGTCCCGGTATAAGGCTTTAATTTCTTCAAGCTTATCCCCGCCGGTAATCAGCTTTCCTTTCTTCAGCAAGGCATTTGCAACAAAGTCCAGGGCGAAGCTTTCAAACTGCCAGGTCATGGTTTTAAGCGCATCAATGCCATCAATGATACAGCGGCCGGGGATCTCTGCTATTACCTGTGAGCCGTCTTCCCACTCCCGTACGGTAAGGGTTTCTCCCTGGCGGCCCAATGTCAGCGGAATGCCTTGTCGCCGTGCCATTCTGTTAAGCACAGCGAGGTCAAACTGCTTGATGTTCCAGCCCAGTATGACATCAGGATCCAGCTTTGCGACAGCCCTGCAGAAAGCGGTAAGGACTTCTTTTTCACCGGGCAGATTAATGACATCAAAGGTCGCAAATTCGTCAGTGACCGGTGTGGTTCCTGCAGTATTCAGCCATACACGGTTCATGGTCTCAGAAGCAACAGCGATGGAATACAGGTTTTCCTTTTCATCACACTCAATATCAACAGATACGCTGGTCAGTTGCGGACGAAACTGTGCCCCTTTCACTTTGGCGTTCACAACCTCATTATGAACCTGCGTCCCGTAAAAACTTACAGCTCCGTACGCAAAACGCTCCATCAGAAAACGGTCTTCAGACTTAATATCTCCCTCGTACAGTGGCAGCCCTGCGCTCTGCATCCCGCGACGTAATTTGTGCCTTGTGAAGTCGTCAGCACACCGCAGTAGTATGACTTCTTCCTGTTCCAGGGTTTTGAAATTGACCGCTTCCGGGGTGATATCCAGGCCTTTCGCCCGGATCAGATTTTGAACCTGTTCCAGATGAGATGTTCTGATGAAGCAAACGCTGGTTTGTGGCTCAGAGATAAGCCGCACCGGACCATTCTCAGTGGAAATCCACAATTCAACGCATTCGCGGCTATCCCTGCGAATGGTCCGGCGGGATAAAATGAAGCCTTTGCCTGTCACTATTGAGATTGTCCGTCCGTAGCAGAGGGCTGACCGGTCACTATTTTATCTCTGCCAGTTTCCTTTGCCTCGTACAACGCTTCGTCTGCGACAGCAACTACTCTGGTCATATTGGAAAACGAAGTGGCATCGACAAGGCCGACGGATAACGTGACCTGCATCGTTTTGATTTTCAGTTCATCAGGAATTTTCCGGACGCTGCCGGCAAAACGCTCAAGCATGTCCAGCGCGTCGTCCGTCCCGGTATGGGGAAACAGGAAAAGAAATTCCTCTCCACCAATACGGCCCAGAATATCCGTTTTCCTGAAATGCTTTTGCGCCTTTCTGCCAAAGGCCCTGAGCACATCATCCCCGGTTTGATGGCCGTACTTGTCGTTAATTTGTTTAAAATGATCGAGGTCAATAACCGCTGCTGTCAAAGGCGTTTTGTGTCTTTGGGCCATCTGATACTGTAACTCAGCATCTTCCATGGTTTTCCGGCGTGTCATTAAACCAGTCAGGCCGTCATAGTTTGCCAGTTGTTCAAGGCGTTTCTGATGACGTTTCCCATTAAAATACAGCCAGCTCAGCAGGCCACATACCACAATAAGCAATCCGATAAGTGCAATTGTATAGCGCTGAAGGCGCTGTTCATTCTTTAACTGGTTTTGCTGACGTAAATTTTGCTCTTCCAGCAGGGCATTTTGCGCCCGCTGCTTTTCCACATCGAAACGGGTCTGTAATTCCAGAATTCGCCTGGAGTTAATTTCTTTCTGTAACAAAGCGCGGTTCTGCCTGTTTTGCAGTAATACCAGATAGGCAGACTGGTGCTCACCTTTGGCGGCAAAAGCGCGGGCTTTTGTATCTGCAATGGCAATTCGTTGTGACAAAAAGGATTCACCCGTGGCCATTTCCTCAGCTCTGGCCAGTCTGCGTAAAGCCTCTTCCGGCTGACCCTGATCAACGGCAATTTGTGCCTTTTCAATTAAGACTTTAATTTGCATAAACGGATTGCCAGCCTGCATAAACAGACTGAGGGCATCATCTAAAAACGGCGATGCATCGGCGGTCATCCCCCGGTCAATCAGCTCAGATGCAATAGCTTCATAACTGAATGCAGCACCCTGTAAATCGCGGATGTTAAGGGCAATATCTGCAGATTCAAGAAGCAGGGTCATGCCTTCATCACCATCGCCGGTTTGGATAGTGGCTTTGCCTAATCCAAACAGGGTATTCGCCAGTTCAAGGCGCACATTATTTTGCCGGTACCAGGTTTCAGCTTCGCGATAGAAACGCAATGCCATTTCAGGTTCCTGCCGGTATTCGTATACAAGGGCAATCATGCTGGCAAAATCAGCCCGGCTGAAAAAAGCACCCGGAGATTCAAGCCGGCGGTAACCTTCCTGAAATAACGCAAGGGCTTCGCTGTACTGGTTTAAAGTTACATTGATATAACCGTTCACACTGATTGCATAAAACAACAGGGCTTCGTCATCACCGTCACGGGCCCGGGCCAGCGATTCTGCCGCAGCAGAGATCATGGATTGAGCAAGACCCAGTCCGTCTCTGGCTTCTGCCAGCGCCAGCGTCAGATAGTCATGTAAAGGGGGAGGCGGTGCCAGTGCCAGACCTGCTAAAGCGGCTTCTTCCGCTTTTTCATGCAAAGCAAGCGCGCCATTTGCACGGCTGATGAGGTAAAAATGCAGGGCTCGCTGTTCTGAAGACAGTTCATCATTGCTGGCCGGTAATGCGTCGAGTACGTCCTGCGGAGAGTTTCTTACACCGGCAAGATGCACGGCGGCATCACCTGTCCACAAGTCTGCGAATACGTTGAAACTGAGAATACTGAAAGCAAGCAGGCCTGCCAGGTATCTTTTAAACCGGTAAGCCGGATACATCACTGTTCCTGTCAGCATAAGAAAAAGACGGTGTATCATAGCCTGATGCGGGCGGGAGGCCAAACATAACCTGCAACAGTTCAGCCCGGGAATATTAATGTGCTTCGTCGTCCGGGGTCAGTACCGGTAAAGTGACTTCAAATACGGTACCTTTACCCACCTTACTACTGACTGAAATTTTGCCTTCATGTTGTTCTATGGCTGTATAAGCCACTGATAACCCGAGCCCCTGACCCAGCCCTTCCGGTTTGGTTGTGAAGAACGGATCAAATATCTTCTTAACGTGCTTTTCTTCAATGCCTTCACCACTGTCGATGATCTTGATGCGGACCGTTGTGTCATCACCATGCACATCTACTTTTACAAACCCTTTATGATTGATGGACTGGGCCGCATTGATCACCATATTCATCAAAGCCTGTTTAAGGCTGCCCGGCTCGCAATAGATTTTCAGGCCGGCGGGTTCACAGGTGACTTTAAACGTGGGCTTTTTGTATTGGACTGATACCAGCTCTGCCATCTGCTTTACCGCTTCATCCAAATCCATCAGTTGCCATCCGGCCGAATCTTCCAGTGCAAACCGCTTAAGGTTCTCGACAATGTCCCGCACACGGATAAGGCCGTCTCTGGACTCATCAATCAGCGGAGTCATATCGTCTTTTAATAAGTCGTAATGATGCTCTTCCAGAAGGCCCGTGATTAGCGTGCGTGTTTTTTCATCGGTATTTTCAATATTGTCTGCCAGCGTGTCGCACAAGGTTATCAGGTGTTCACCGTATTGCTTTAAAGTGTCCAGATTGGCTGAGACAAAGCCAATGGGATTATTGATTTCGTGGGCAATGCCGGCTGCCAGTTGTCCCGTAGAAGCCATTTTTTCTGCCTGGATAAGCTGGCTTTGCGCTGAGTCGAGTTTCTTGATGAGTTTAAGTTGTTCTTCATGCTCACGTTTCAGCGCTTTGGATAATTCCTGCTGGGCAATGAAGTAACTGGCCTGGGCGGTAACGTCCTGAAGGAAAATACACGCCAGCTTGCCATGCTCCGGAGAAGATAAGGGCACGATTTCCATATTCTGGTACATCTGTGTCTCTTCACCGGTAATGGGGCGGCTACTTTTAAACGGAAAAATATGCGGGCGTTGTTCCCAGTAGCTGAAACTGGGATGTTGAAGAACGAAGACAGATTTAATTCTGCGGCGCAGAAACTTTTCCTGCTCTGGAAAGAGCTCTGCTACCGGCTTTTCCATGTAGTCAGCACGGAGTCCGGTTTCCATGCGGTCGATAAAAAAGTCGTTGAGGAAAATGACCTGGTAATCTTCATTTACAATGCAGATCCCAACCGGTAATTTGCCAAAAAGTTGCTCGAACATTAACCCAGCAATTCATCAATAGTTTCGGTTAGCCGTACCAGTGACGCACGGTCGAGACAAAAGACTACCCGCATGGAGAATGAAGAGAGCTCAATATCGAACTGCACTTCCATTACCAGGCTATGCTGCCAGTTAAGTTCGGTGAATGATGCCTTATTCGGAGAAAACAATGTTGGCATATTCAGATTAGTTGCCAGTTCAAGCTGGTTCGATAAACCGGCCAGACAAGCGCCGGCCAGAATATTTGACAGCTCCAGTATGGTTTCTTCAATATCACTCTGGCTGAGCGGAGCCTCGTATTCGAGCAGGCTGGCCACTTCGGTTAAACCCTGCTCTGATACTACCGCCATCACTTCACCCTGGATATCTCCAAGGAAAGATTGTCTGGTGTAAAACGCATTTTCACTGCGATTAATAAGTGTAAATAATTCGGCTGGCGTAACGGCTGATATTTTAGGTATGGAGATACCTATTTTAGTTTCTATCAGGTGCGCCAGCGAATTAGCAGCTTGCCCCATAGAGATATTCATTAGCTCCTGAAGGGCGTCACGTTGATCTTCTGTGAGGGAAATAACACTGCTCATAGATACCCCAGCTCAAACAATGTCATGGCTAATTCTTCTTTATCGAGAGGCTTTCTGATGAATTTGTGCGCCCCCAGATCCATAACAATGCGTTGTTTTTCAGGCTGGAAGTCAGCACTGATCACAATCACATCTGGTCTTTCTTCTTTGTCCGCGAGGTATTCAAGCACACCAACACCGTCCACCTCGGGCATAGTCAGGTCGAGTAATAGTAATCTGAACCCGTTCTTTTCGAGCAGATCAATTGCTTCCCTGCCATTCGCAGCTTCTGTGACAGTAAACTCGATTTCAGGCGGAAGCGCTTTTAGTACACTTCTTCGTGACAGACGCGAGTCATCGGCCACAAGTAGCGGAACTGTCATTCTTACCTCCAGACAATTTCGAACCTATCATGAGTATTTGCGATATTTTCATTCCTGCAAGTCCACCTGAAAAAAAATCTTTCAATTTCGACTATTTGCTAATATCACGTCATTTTGAGTATAGGTCTTTTGTGACATTTGTGTGTTATTCTTTAGGTGAAATTTTCTGCACAAATGTCACTAAAAGCTTCCCGAATCCAGTGTAGCTAACTTCTCACCTGTGCTACCGGATGCAACGCCATAATCTGATATAAGCCGTCATACTTAAGAATGTTACAAACGGCTGCCTGCCTTCATTTTCTCCAGTTGAGAAACCATTGCCTGAGCGATATTCTCAAGTGGCAAAATCTTTTCCGCCGCCCCCAGGGAGACGGCAACTTTAGGCATACCGTATACCACACAGGTATCTTCATTTTGACAAATAGTGAAAGCACCTTTCTCTTTCAGTGCCAGCAACCCGTCTGCGCCGTCTTTACCCATACCTGTCAGCAAACTGGCCACCACGTTACTGCCGGCAGATTCAACCAGCGAGGTAAACATCATATCCACTGAGGGCTTGTGACCACTGACACGGGGCCCGTCATTTAATCTGATCCGGTAATCGGCACCACTGCGGATGATCTCCATATGTTTATCGCCGGGAGCCAGGTAGCCGTGGCCGGGAAGTAAACGCTCATCACCCCGGGCTTCCACAATTTTTAACTGGCTGCAGGCATCCAGCCGCTTTGCAAAGGTGCTGGTATAACCCGGCGGCATATGCTGGGTGATAACCGTTGCCGGAGCATTGGCCGGTAACGCACTGACTATGGTTTTAATCGCTTCCGTGCCGCCGGTAGAAGCGCCGATGGCGATGATTTTCTCAGTACTTGAATAGGTGAGGGCAGTCGTTGTTTTAACTGTGGCCGGCTTTTGCTGACGCACCCGCGAGCGGGCTGCCATACGTATCTTTGATAAAATCAATTCGCGGTATTCTTCTATTCCCTGCACAACTCCCAGTTTGGGTTTGGGGATAAAATCAACAGCGCCAAGCTCCAGTGAACGGATGGTGGCATCAGCGCCTGCTTCCGTGAGTGTGGATATCATTACCACCGGCGTGGGACGTGCTTTCATCAGTACATCGAGGAAACGCAGGCCGTCGACCTTGGGCATTTCTATATCCAGAGTGATGACATCCGGATTGTGTTCCTGCACCATCTTTTTAGCGACATAGGCATCGGGTGCGGCACCAACCAGCTGCATATCGCTTTCGCTTTTTACGATTTCGCCAAGCAGATTTCTGATTAACGCGGAGTCGTCTACAACAAGTACTTTTATCGTCATGGCTCACCTAATCAAACTGTTCAAATTCACTCTGTTCAGGCCCTTGTTTCAACTTAATGCGGTAAGCACTTTCCCGGTCCATGATCGTTGAATTATTGAATTTCCGTATCCGTTTCACGAGTACCTGTCCTGAGTCAGGGAAGAAATATATTTTGCGGGCGTAGTCTTCCATTAAATCGCTGGCAACGATTGGAATGCGCTCTCTTCGTAAGTAAGCAGTTACAAACTCTGAGTTCATCTGGCCAACATTGGTGACGGATATACCCGCAACCACATTTCCGCCGCCAAATACTTTGGCTTGCAGATGCCGCTTATCGGCACCTAAATTCATCATCTGATTAATCAACAACTCCATGGCATACATGCCATATCGGGAGGCTTCACAAAATTCCCCTTCAGAGCCTCTGTCTGAGGGCAGCAAAAAGTGATTCATGCCGCACACGCCGTTGTGCAAATCCATCAGACAAGCAGACACACAAGAGCCGAGAACTGTGACCATCAGTGTGTCATTGCCGGTAGAAAAATACTCTCCCGGCAGAATTTTTACAGCCTGCCGGACAAAGCGGGGATCATAATATGTGTTGGCTTCGTGCCCCACGCCGTCCATGAAGGTTTCAGCCATAGCGTCTGCCTTCACGGGCCGGTTTGTAAATGGTTTTCCCCACTGGCGTAACGATCTGTGAATCCTTATTGAAGTTCTCTGAATGTCCGGCGATGTATAAACCGTCATCCGGTAACAGTGCCACCATGCGTTTCAAAATATTCAACTGGGTGGGCTTATCAAAATAAATCATCACGTTACGGCAGAATATGACATCAATGGGTCCCCGTATTGGCCAGGTCACATCCATCAGGTTGATGCGTCTGAAACTGACATTTTTTCGCAGTTCCGGTACTACCCGCACTTTACCTTTCTGGCTGCCTTTTCCTTTGTGCAAAAACTTCTTGCACTGGTGCGGTGTCAGTTTGGTTGTTGCCTCGCTGCTGTATATGCCTGCGCTGGCTTTCGCCAGTACCTGGCTGTCAATGTCTGACGCAATGATTGATACCGGATTATCAAAACTGTCGAACACCTCTGCCACTGTCATTGCGATGGAGTAGGGCTCTTCGCCGGTACTGCTGGCTGAACACCATATTGTCCGCTGGCCCGGATGCGTCCGCAGGTAATTTGCCAGCGCATCAAAGTGGTGGGCCTCACGGAAAAATGAAGTCAGGTTTGTCGTCAGGGCATTGATGAAGTTCTCGTCTTCTTCAGGCGTACGTTTCAGGTATGTGAGGTAGTCATCGAAGCTGTTCAGCGACAACGCCCGCAGTCTGCGGGCGAGTCTGCTGTAAACCAGTGAATCTTTCGTATCTGTAAGATTGATCCCTGCCTTTTGATATAAGGTTCGTCTGACTCTCTCAAAATCCTCTTTATTAAACGCAAATTCTTGCCGGGCGCTCTGGCTCATACCGGCCCATCTCCTTTAAAAACTTTCCCATTCTTCCGTATCTTCAGGAGCCGCAGCCTTTACTGCAGGTTTGCTGCTTTTCCCGTTTGATCCGATTGCTGCTGCCGGCTTGCGGGACTGAGATTTCGGTCTTGCACTAATGGCAGGCAGGTCTTCCATTGGGTCTGCTGAGCGGTCTTTATCACTTAATTTAAATGTGGCCACACGCTCTGACAGTTGTGCTGCCTGCTGACGCATACTTTCCGCTGCTGCTGCGGCTTCTTCGACCAGCGCCGCGTTCTGCTGCGTCATTTCATCCATTTGAGTAACGGCTTTACTGATTTCGTTTATGCCGTTGGACTGTTCAGAAGACGCCGCAGCAATTTCTGACATAATGTCGTTAACCCGCTTAATCGAGGTAACCACTTCGCCCATGGTGTCGCCGCTCTGTTTCACCAGCGTGTTGCCGCTGCCAATCTTATCCACAGAGTCTGAAATCAGCTCTTTGATGTCTTTTGCAGCTTCTGCAGAGCGCTGTGCCAGCGTTCTTACTTCTGAGGCGACTACCGCAAATCCGCGTCCCTGTTCACCGGCACGGGCGGCTTCTACGGCGGCATTCAGTGCCAGAATATTGGTCTGGAAGGCGATGCCGTCTATTACACCGATGATGTCTGAAATTTTCTGGGCTGACTCGTTGATGCTGCCCATAGTTTCAACCACGCGCTGAATCATATTGCCGCCGTTTACGGCGATAGATGAAGCTTGTGATGCAAGGCTGTTGGCCTGCTCGGCATTCTCTGCATTCAGACGCACAGTACCGGTGAGTTCTTCCATTGAGGACGCCGTTTCTTCCAGACTGGACGCCTGCTGCTCTGTCCGGCTGGATAAGTCTGCATTTCCGCTGGCGATCTCACTGGACGCACTGCTGATCGTTTCAACAGCGTGGTTGATGCGTGAAATGGTGACCCGCATATCACGGATAAACTGGTTGATAGACTCGCCCAGCACTTTGAACTCGCCTTCAAACTCGTGTTCAATCTCGCAAGTCAGGTCGCCCTTCGCCAGTTGGGTCATAACTTGTTTAATATCGTAAACTGCAGTGGTACGGGCGGTGACATCGGTTGCGTATTTCACCACGCGGAAAGGTTTGCCATTCTGGTTCAGAATGGGGTTATAAGAAGCCTGAATCCAGATTTCTTTGTTACCCTTGCCAAAACGTTTGTACTCGCCGGACTGGTAGACACCGTGATTCAATTGATCCCAGAACGAACGGTAATCATTACTGTTGCGGGTTTCCTGATCCACAAACATGCTGTGATGTTTACCTTTAATTTCATCAAGGGTATAGCCCACTGTGTTCAGGAAGTTATCGTTGGCATTCAGGATCATGCCATCCATATCAAACTCAATCACAGCCTGAGATTTACCAATAGCCGAAATCTGACCTTCGAAATAAGCGGTACGTAACTTTTCTTCGGTAATGTTGGTCGCGTATTTCACTACTTTGAAAACATTGCCGTCCATATCCAGAATAGGGTTGTAGGAGGCCTGAATCCAGATTTCCTCACCGGCTTTATTAATTCGCTTAAACTCACCGGAGAAGAATTTGCCTTTCTTCAGGTCAGCCCAGAACTGAGAATATTCCTCTGAGCCCCGGGTTTCTTTATCTACAAACATCCTGTGATGCTTGTCTTTTATTTCATCCAGGGTGTAACCCACTGTATTCAGGAAGTTATCATTAGCCCACTGGATAATACCGTCCACATTGAATTCAATGACCGCCTGAGATTTCCCGATGGCGTTAATTTGCCCTTCAAAGTAGGCATTTTTCAGCTTTTGTTCAGTGATCAACGTGGCGTATTTAACGACTTTGAAAACCTTGCCGTTCATATCGATAATCGGGTTGTAAGATGCCTGAATCCAGATCTCGTTGCCGCCTTTGGCAACCCGTTTATATTCCCCTGATTTAAAGTTGCCGCCCCGTAATTCATTCCAGAAATTGCTGTAAGCAGCACTGATTTTTTCAGACGGATCAACAAACATGCTGTGGTGCTGGCCCTTTATTTCATCCAGGTTGTAGCCGGTGGCACTTAAGAAATTGTCATTGGCCCACTGAATGTTGCCGGAAGTATCAAATTCAATAACGGCCTGAGCTTTACCGATTGCTTCAATCTGGCCTGAATAATCGGCATTTTTCAGTTTTTCTTTTGTTATATCGATAGCAAACTCGACCACCTTGGTGACTTTGCCGGCAGTGTCGAAAATCGGGTTATACGACGCCTGCACCCAGAACTCTTTGTCATCTTTGCCAAAGCGTTGATATTCCCCGGAGTCAATTTCGCCGCGCCGTAATTTATCCCAGAAGTCTTTATATGCCTGATTGTGAACCAGTTCTTGTTTGACGAAAGCGCTTTGATGTTTTCCCAGAGCTTCTGCCCGGCTATAGCCGGTGAGTTTAAGAAAATTATCATTCACGTCGATGAGTTCACCCTCTGCTGTGTATTCGGCCAGTGCCTGAACCCTGTGCAGGGCCTCCAGCATACCGCTTTTCAGCAGAAGTTCTGTTTGATCCACCCATTCCACCATGGTGCCCACTGAGTGGCCTTCTTCGTCCTTCAGCGGGGTGAGGGTGAGTTTAAAATTAACTTTGCCCACAATGATATTCGAAGACATCGGACGCTTGAGCTCTGCCAGCATGCCTTTTTGATGAGAAGGATTCTTATGGAACTGATCGATGTTCTCGCCAATCAGATTGTCTGCTGAAAAATGCGGTAATACTTTTTGCAATTCCGCTTCGTTATCCTTTAACAACTTAACGACAGCTTTGTTGGCGTATACAATATTTCTGTCTGCGTCAGCCATCATGATGCAGCAGGTAGAAGCATCGACAGCCTGCGATTTACGCAGCATCTGAATTTTCTGATCACGCGAGGCTTCGCTGTTGATCCAGTCAAACATACCCATAATTACTCTCCCTCACCGGTCAGTTGCTCTGCAACAAGACCGATTTCTTCGCTGGAAATTAGTTGTTCAATGTTAACCAGAATGACCATATGGTCATCCACAGTTGCCAGCCCCTTCAGGAACCGGCTGTCGAATATCACCCCGAAATCAGGTGGTGGCCTGACTTCATCTTCCGTAAGGCGTACAACATCCGAGACGCCATCAACGACTATGCCCACAACACGATTGTGAACATGCAACATGATGACGATGGTGAATTCATTGTAGGTCGGATCCGGAATATTGAATTTAATCCGCAAGTCGACGATGGGGACGATGTCACCGCGAAGATTCAGCACGCCTTTGATAAATTTGGGCGCATTGGCGATAGGCGTGACTTTCTCGTAACCGCGAATTTCTTTTACTGAGGTAATATCGAGGGCATATTGCTCAGAACTTAAAATGAAGCTTAAGTATTCCTGAACATCTTTAGATGCGAGATGATCTCTGGCATGGGCACTCATGATACTTTTTCCTCTTCATGAACAGGTTTGCACAAGTCTGCGATGGCATCTGCATCCAGGATCATGGCTACACGGCCATCTCCCATGATGGTGGCACCGGATATGCCGGGTACTTTACGGTAGTGCTGTTCGAGACTCTTGATCACCACCTGTTGCTGGCCGAGCAGAGAATCGACCTGAATGGCAAATCGACGTTTGCTGCTTTCCAGCAGTACAACAATCCCTTTCGTGGGGTTCGTAACAGCATGATCCACATGCATCATCTGGTGAATCGGTACCAGAGGCCAGTACTGCTCTCTTATCCACAGCAGGTGTTCGTTCTTAATCAGTTTGAGCTGTTCTTTTACCGGTTGCAGCGATTCGATAATATTTACCAGCGGGATGACAAAAATCTGGTCGCCCACGGCAGCACAAATACCGTCCACAATAGCCAGTGTCAGGGGCAGATGGATATGAAAAGCTGACCCGAGTCCTTTATGTGAATCAATTTCAATCCGGCCGCCAATAGCTTCAATGTTACGGCGGACAACGTCCATACCAACACCACGACCGGACACGTCAGTTACTTCCGCTGCCGTGGAAAATCCGGGCTGGAAGATCAGTAACCAGACCTCGCTGTCAGGCATATCCGGTGTTACAGGCAGGCCATTTTCTGTTGCTTTGGCGAGAATGCGCTCACGGCTGAGTCCTGCCCCGTCATCAATAATGCTGATGACAATCGAACTGCCACGCTGTGCAGCCCGTAAAATCACGGTACCATTTTCAGTTTTGCCTGATGCGACCCGGTCTGCCGGCTTCTCTACACCATGATCGATACTGTTTCGTACCAGGTGAGTCAGAGGGTCGACCAGTTTTTCAATCATGCTTTTATCGATTTCAGTTGCGCCGCCTTCAATAACGAGGTCAACTTTTTTACCGAGTTTAGAAGACAGATCCCGCACAACACGGGGGAAGCGGTTAAATGTCATATTTACCGGCAGCATACGCATAGACATTGCCGATTCCTGAATCTCGCGGGTGTTGCGCTGCAGTTCTGCAATGGCTGTTTGCAGCTTCTGACCTATGGCTCCGGTGACTTCATCACCAATCATCGACAGCATGGACTGGGTAATAACCAGTTCACCCACCAGGTTTACCATCTGATCAATTTTCAGGGTGTCAACACGAATAGAAGACGCTTCTTTGTTAGCCGCAGATTTCGCTGCAGCTTTCTTCGCCGCAGGTTTAGCGGCTGCTTTTGCCGCCTCTGCCGATGCGGCTTTGGCGTCTTCTGCAACGGCTTCAACCGGTTTGAAGAAACCGTAACCTTGCTTTTCTTCCGGTGATGCAGCAGGTTGAGGCTCATCATCAAAGAAGCCAAACCCGTCTATATCTTCATCTTTTGTTTCTGCTTTTGCCGCTTCATTTTCTGTGTTTTCTGCGACTTCCGCTGTTTCTGCTGCGGGCTCGTCATCATCATCGAAAAAGCCGAAACCATCGATATCATCGTCATCTGCCGCAGCGCTTTCTGCAGCGGGTTGCGGAGCATCTGTTGCCTGTCCGTCGGCTGCAGCCAGCGCTTTTTCAAGGGCTGCTACACCGGAGTCTATGTCAGATTGAGGAAGCTCACTGCTGGTTCGATATGCATCCAGAATGACCTTGAGTAAGTCTACCGTTTCAAGAAACAAATCAACGGTAGGCACGTCCAGCGAAATGGTTTGTTTGCGGGCTTTGTCGAGCAAATTCTCCATGACATGGGTGAGCCCGGTAAGCGCATCAAAACCGAAGATTCCACTACCGCCTTTGATTGAGTGGGCGGCCCTGAAAATACTGTTAAGTTGCTCAAGATCGGGATCTTCGACATCCAGTTCCATGAGGAGCTGTTCCATGTCATCCAGGTGTTCCTGACTTTCGTCGAAGAAGACCGCGTGGAATTGTTCGATATCGATAGACATAGTGACGCTTCCTGTTACAACTAACCGAGAACCTTACCAACAACCGCAAGTAATTTGGCAGGGTCGAAAGGCTTAACCATCCAGCCTGTGGCACCGGCAGCTTTTCCTTTTGCCTTCATGTCATCACCCGCTTCCGTGGTGAGTACGATAATGGGCGTACGGGCATAGGCTGACATACCGCGAAGGTTTTTAATCAGCGTCAAACCGTCCATTCTTGGCATATTCTGGTCAGTTAAAACGAAGTCGAAGCGTTTCACTTTGCATTGATCTAACGCATCCTGTCCGTCTACGGCGGTAGTTACAGGGTAACTGGCTGACTTTAAAGTCACTTCTACCATCTGGCGGATTGATGGTGAGTCATCAACAATGAGGATATTCTTACTCATAATACTCCCGACAATTTTTTCACGTGTTGTGCCGAATCCGGCGATTCCATGTCATCCCGGCTAACAAGCGAGCCGCGCTGGTGGTTGCTAAAATAATTCAATTTCTCCGGCATCGATGCTGCTGGCAGATACCGGGTTATGATCGAGGTTAGCCCGATTTTTCATGCTGCTCTGCAACTCTTCCAGGTTCTTCTTAACCGTGGCAATATCATTCGTACCCAGCAGAGGCAGTTGCTCATTAACGATTGTGAGCATTTCCTGGGTATAGGTGAGGTTCTGACCGTTAATGTCGCCAAATTGCATTCCGCGGATAGCAGAGCCGATAGCACTGTCCAGCTGACCGGAGATCCCTTCAAGTTCATTGGTAGTGTTCGCGTCGCTCTCAGCTTTTACGATAATCGCGTCCAGCTCTCCCTGAATGTCCCGCTTTGCTGTAATGATATAGCTGGTATCCTGGGCGGCGAGTGTGCGGACATCCTGCGTGAGTTCATCAATTTGCACGCCAATGTTTTCCATCTGTTTCTTGATAACGCCGCTGAACTGAGTGGAGCGGTTGGACAGAGCACGAACTTCATCGGCAACTACTGCAAATCCGCGGCCCGCTTCACCGGCACGTGCCGCTTCAATAGCCGCATTCAGTGCCAGCAGGTTAGTCTGGGCAGAAATATCATCGATATCGCCAAGGGCTTTAAGCACTGTAGGCATGGTGTCGTAGATGCGGTTTACTTTTTCCAGAATGGTGGTGGTGCCTTCTGAAATCTGTTCAGTAGACTCAAGGAATTTATCCAGTGATTTCTCTGTTTCATCAGCAAAGGTACGCATGCGGTTTGAGTACATTTCACCGCTGTCAGAATCTGCCTGAATCAGTCGGGTAATACAGGTGTTTTGCTCGCCTACAAGGCGTTGCAAATTGAGGAAAGCTTCACTTAGTGTGGTTACGGCATCGGTTTGTGTATTGAAAATGTCAGACAGGTTTTTCTCACAGTCACCGAGAATTTTAGCCATATCCTGAGTTACCGACATCATATCGCCGGTGACTTCCTGTTGTTCGAATACGGGCTCTGCGTGTACAGCCTGTGTTTCGGCCTGTGGTTCTGTATCTCCTGATTGCATTTTTGCTGCCAGAAAAACGCCGATGGAAGAAACGACTATTGCCGGATAAGCAAGACCCATTGACACTAAACCAAAGCCCACAACAAGGCTCACGCCTGCACCAATCATTGCAATTGGTGGTGTATTTTTTATTCCGCCCATAATTTGATTGTCACTCATCATAATACATTCCGGGATTGTTACTGCCTGCACGTTGTCGGCTTTTTCTGTCTCTTTGGGTCCAGACTGTGTGAAATTTTAGAAACTTACTGACCAAAAGGATTTGCCTGATGCGTTATCAGGCGCACGTTAATTTAAGTTATAGACAAGAATTTCAGTAATGAAAGGAATGCAGAAAAAAAATTCTCAATCGTCAGGAATGTCGTGATTGTCGCAATTGCGAACCGGATTCAGAGGAGGGGATTATCAGATAAACAGCAGAATGAGAGGCGCCTTACGGCACCACTCATGGACCAGATTACATTGTGTTTAACGTACAATTACGCCTTGTACATGGCTTCCAGCGCTTTTGGCATTGCGTCGACGTACATTTTCACATCTTCGATTTTACCGGTGCTCACCCGCGACCAGGGCTTGTAAGTCCGGTACTGTCCACGGATCAGTACATTTTCTTTTTCCATGGCAGCACGGAAGGCATTGGCATCGCCATTATCACCCAGATTCACAAAAACAAAGTTAGTCGCTGATGGCAGTGCCGTCAAACCATTCGCTTTAACTGCCGTCATAATCATGTCTTTGGCTTCCATCACTTTATCCCGTGAGAAGTCTTTGAAGGCTTCATCTTTAAAGCTCGCAATTGCTGCTGCTAAGCCGGCCTGGTTAATGGAATAGCCGCCGAGACCATATTGATTGATAAAGCTGATATTTTCTTCTGAGCCAAGCATGTAACCCACACGCATGCCGGCCAGGCCATAAATTTTTGAGAAAGTACGCGCCACGATAATATTGTGGCCCTGATTGATCAGCGGGATCATTGAGTGTGCAGGGCCGTCACTAATCAATTCGTTATACGCTTCATCAACCAGCACCAGCGTTTTCTTCGATGCTTTTATACAGAAGTCCTGCAGCTTTTTCGTGTCGAGCACTTTGCCGGTCGGGTTATTCGGGTTACAAATATGGACCATGGCAATGTTGTCATCGATAGCGTTGTACAGTGCATCGAGGTCAATATCCAGATCCGCTGTGTTGGGTACCCGCACAATATCCGGTCCGCCCTGACTGATTGGCGCCTTGGATGTGGTGTCCCAGAAAAGATCCGGACCCAGTATTTTTCCCTTTGAGGTGGCGGCATAAGCGGCGAAGGCCAGAATCAAACTGGAACCGGCGGTAATTGCCACATTTTCTTTTTTCAGGCCATACTCTTCTGCAATCATGTCAGTCAAGTACATGCCCGCCTGGTAAGCATAATAGGCACCGCCGGTGGACGAGGCTTCTGCAATGGCTTTAAGAGCAGCAGGGCTCGGACCATAGGGGTTTTCATTCGCATTCAGCTTGGCGATGCCGGCCTGAGGGCCGTACATTACGTGAGGCGCCGCCACTGAAGAACCTGCTGCCAGCGCAGCAGGAGTAATAATACCGGTTGCGCCGGCTGCTGTAGCAGCCAGGCTGCCGCCTAAGAATAAACGTCGTGCAGGGTTGTAAGTCATAAATAAGTTCCTTTGAAAGTGAAAAGACTAAAGGGCTTTATAAAACATGCCGAGTGACACGATGATTAAGTAAATGCCAAACAGTCTTTTGAGCATTTTTTCACTGAAGTTATGCGCCATGTTGGCACCGATAGGGGCCGTCATAATCGAACCGATACTGATGGCAATAAGGGCGGGAATATTGACATATCCCACGGTACCCACCGGCAGGGCGGCAGTTTCAGAGTGGCGCATGAACAAAAAGCCCAGCGCGCCGGGCAGGCCGATGAGAAAGCCGACACCGGCAGCAGTGGCAACTGCCTGCTGAATTGTGCGGCGGCACATGACCATGGTGATAACGGTGGGCGTTCCACCGCCAATACCCAGTAAGGCAGAAAAACCACCCAGCACAAATGCGAGGGTGGCTTTACCGATACCTTTGGGCATAGAGAAATACATTCCCGGACGCACGACAAAATCGGGGAACAGGAAGTAAATTGAGTAAAGCAGTACACCGGCTGCAAAGACAATTTTAAGTCCGCCTGCACTGGTGTTATCTGCAATGAGTAATCCGCCGATGACGCCAAGGACTATCCATACTGACCAGGATTTCAGTACGGCAAAGTCCACAGCACCTTTCGCTTTGTGGGCAATCACAGAACGCAGGCTGGAAACAACAATAGAGGCTAAAGACGTGCCGATAGCCACTTTCACGATTTCATCAGAATCGGGAACAAAAAAGGGAAAGACAATAGACAGGGCAGGCACGACAACAAAGCCGCCACCGTTGCCAAACAGGCCTGACGTTATGCCTGCAATGGCACCTGCAGCACATAACGTAACAACAAACCAGACCAACTCGATTTCCATAACTACAAAACTCCGCTAAACATTAATTAAAGTGGGTATGTCCTCAGGGTCCATTTCAGCTGTAAGCAGCGAACGGGAACTCCCCCGGCCCTTTCACAGCAAAGTCGACACGAGGTCGACTTGCCGTAAAACAGCTACCCGCCAGTACAGGTCAGAATGTGTATTCCAACTTGGTGTAGTAATAACCCCCCTGCCAGTCGACGATAGAATCTGAACGGTACAGACGACCATTCGACGCTTCGATTTCGTCATACTGGGGATAGGTATCAAACAGGTTACGAACACCCACTGTGATGCGCAGACTTTCTGTTGCAAGGTAAGAACCTTCCAGGTCAAGCAGCATTTCACTGTCGAAGTCCTGAATAGTCAGTACTTCAGTATTGGTGTTGTAATCAGAGTTTGAGTTTTCGCCATAGTAATTAAGGCGGGCAACAACCTGCCATGCGTCATAGTTATGCCTTGCTGACAAAATCGCGCGGGAATTCGGCGTATTGTTCAGGAAGTCATAAGTATTCTCCGGGTTAAACACCTCGCTGGGGTCAGAATCAAACTCTACATCGTTGTAGTTGTATGAGGCTGAGAACGTGGTATCACCGTATTGCGAAGACAGGCGGTAAGTTGCTACCAGATCAACACCCTGAGTAGTGGTGTCAAACGCATTCTGGAAGTAACGTACGCCACCGATGGATTCAGCGCCTGAAACACCGGCTGCCACCAATGCCAGATAGTTGTCATACTCGTCTCCGGCAGTAGGATCTGTAGACACTTCCAGTGTTGAAATGGCGTTGAAGCGGTCTTCAATTTCAATGTGATAGAAGTCAGCAGTGAAAGTGAAGTCACCGTAATCCGCAGTTAAACCAAACGTAATGTTGGTGGAGGTTTCCGGATCCAGTGTGCTGGCACCCAGGGCCTGGGCAACATCACTGCTGGCGGGGAATAAACCTACCGCAACAGGCTCAGAGTTGATAAACGTCGTCGCAACGTTTGTTGTACCCTGCTGGCCCGGCGTCGGAGCCCGGAAGCCTGTACCGTAGGAGGCACGCAATGCAATTTCATCCGTTGCCTGATAAATACCGGCTACTTTGTAAACTAACTCAGAACCAAAGTCTGAGTAGTCTTCGTAACGCAGCGCTGCCTGAGCAAAAATACTGTCGGTGATATCACCGGAAATATCTACATAAGCTGCATAGGAATCACGGTTGTATTCGCCGGAGAACTCAGGGGAGTAACCGGGGAAACCGTTTGAGCCAACAGCCATCACGGTATACACAGGGTCAGAGCTGTCTGCACAGTCCAGGTCTGCAATAGCAGAACCTGCTTCAGTGGCTGTGCCGTCATCGTTACAGAATCCCCATGGATCTGCCTGAGAATAAGCACCGGCAGTGTATGATGCTTCCTCTCCTTCCTGAATTTCGTAAGATTCGTCCAGGTAGCTCAGACCGAATGCAAAGGCGTAACCGTCAAAGTCATAAACAAAATCAGCTTGTAACTGCATTTCTTCGTTCACCAGATCGCCCGGATCAAATGAAGTTTGTGATTCGTTGCCTAATGACGGGTTGAATGTATTCCAGATAGAGTAAGAAATTTCGTTTGAACCGTAACGGGCAGAAAAATCATAGCTCAGATCGCCTGAAGCACCTTTCACACCACCAGCCAGTGAATAATCGGTAATGTCACCGGCGAAGCGGGGAGTAAAGCCGCCCGGGAAGAACTCAAGTGCATTCCAGGTTTCACCTGAAGGCAGGCGAATATCCGCATTTACACTGTTGGTTGGGTTACGGTAGTTGAACGCACCGTCACCGGAGCTTTCAGAATAGTTACCGAACGCATAGAGTTCAGCGGCTTCAGAAAAAACATAGCCGGCATTGAAGAAGACCTTTGCTGATTCATAATTTGGCTGGCCCCAGGGCTGTACGACGTTCGCGCCCTGCGATTCCTGCCCCATGGCTTCTGCGGCTGCAAGGAAGTCATCTGTCAGATAAGCGTTATAAGATGCGTCGGGATCGTAGTTCGGGTTGGATTTATCCAGACAGAATGACGATACACAATATTGCTCGCCACGGCTGGTGGCTTCGTTATCGGTGTACTCTGCAGAAATACTCAGGAAACCATCATCTCCAAGGGCAAAGCCTTTGTTTCCAGTCAGCGTGAGCTGGTCGCCGTCACCTTCATAGTACTGGCCCCATTCTGCAGAAAAACTGCCACCTTCAGAATTGTTTTTCAGGTTGAAGTTCATTACCCCTGCAATCGCATCTGAACCGTACTGTGCAGCAGCACCGTCGCGAAGCACTTCAACCGAACCGATTGCGGCTGTAGGAATTGTTGCAAGGTCTGGTCCCTGGGTACCTGAGCCGCTGGTTTGCACCAGAGCTGCACGATGGCGGCGCTTAGAGTTAACCAGTACCAGCGTCTTATCAGTTGGCAGTCCGCGAAGAGAAGCCGGACGAATAAACGTACCACCATCTGAAATAGGTTCACGTGAAACGGTATAGGAAGGCACAAGGGTGCGGACAACGTCGTTCATATCGGTAAAAGAAACCGCTTCCAGATCTTCCTCATTGAATACATCAACAGGAACCGGAGAGCTGGTTACGGAACGGGGGGCACCACGGGCACCGACAACAGCTATACGTTCCAGAGACGGATCGGATTCAGCATCGGGGGTATCAGTTTCTTGTGCGTAAACAGAAGGAGAAAGAGCGAAAGCCAGAGTCACACCGGTTAATCCGGCATAGATTGACGCACTGAGTCTTTTTATTTTCATTAATGTGTGTTCCCAAAATTTGCCTGATTGCTTTTTTTCTTTGGATACAGGCCAGGGAGAAATCTCGACACTGCACCCAACAATAATTCACAGCCGCCCCCTGGCGGTCAGAATATTTGATACAACGTTGTACCGGTGGCGTGCTGTGTGTAATCGAGACTAAGAAAACAGACCTGTATCGCGGAAGAAAAAAGAATATGTAGGGCTATAGGAAAAATATGGAGGGGGTGACAAAAAGTATAAAAATCATGGGGTAATGACTAAATCAGGCAGAAATTTTTTTTAATTTCAGTGTCCTGTAAACGAATTTTTAACAATTAATCGCCGGCCGGTATTTATACGTCTTATCTTAATTTATTGAATATAAAGTGTTTTTTAAGTTTTATGTAGCCGTCACAATAAATTAATAATTTCCGGAAAGAAGTTTTAAGTCATTGTTTATTATTGGTTTGTTTTGAAACGGCTCATTTTTATTATTTAGTTTTTCTTATGGTATTGTTAAGGTTGGTTACAAGGGGATAACCAAAGCCAAAATTAGTACCCGGCGATCGCCCCATATAAGGCTATGGGGTTACCTGTCAGAAACACGCTCTGTACATATGAAGTTAGTTGCCGGTTGAAATACCGTCAAATTATTCTTCTATCTGAGAGTGAATACACATCAGTGGCTTCTTATTCGGGAGTAACAGAAGGGGAGACTACCTTCGCCTGCGGAGAATTTAACTGCAAGGACGCGGATATAAGCGCAGGCACAAACCGTGTGCTTGCAGGAAAAAAGAAAGGCCGGCAAGAAAGCCGGCCCTGATTGCTGTTTAAAGAGGCTGTGTGCTCTTAGAAGGTATAGTTTAACTTGGTATAGTAATAGCCACCCTGCCAGTCAACAATAGAGTCTGAGCGGTAAATACGACCACAGCAGGTTTCACCCATTTCGTCAGTACCAGCGTCCGGATACTCGTCAAAGAGGTTACGGGCACCGGCACTGAGAGACAGACTTTCACTGATGTGATAAGTCAGCTCAAGGTCGAACAGGATTTCTGTACCAAAGGTTTGAATCACATCCAGAGAACTGCTCGCGGCATTTTCATATTCGCCGTAGTAGTTCATACGGGCAACAATCATCCAGTCTTCAATGCTGTGTTTAACTGAAGCAGTACCACGGAAATCCGGCGTACCGTTTTCCAGGTCAAACTCATCTTCTTCGTTGTAGAAGTTTTCAGGATCGTTGTCCAGTGTGGTTTTGTTGTAGTTAAATGATGCAGTGAAGGTAGTGTCACCCATATCTGACTGCATATTGTACGTTGCTACAACATCTACACCTTCGGTTGTGGTGTCGAAAGCATTCTGGAAGTAGAACACACCACCGATTGATTCCGCACCGGAAACACCGGCATTCGCCAGGCTCAGGTATCGCTGATAATCTTCCGGGTCTTCTGCATCAGGATCGGAACTGACATCCAGCGTTGAAATGGCATTCAGACGATCTTCAAGCTCGATATTGTAGTAATCCACAGTAAGGGTGAAGTCGCCGTAATCCGCCGTCATACCAAAGGTAATGTTGGTGGATTTTTCCGGTGCAAGTGCACTGGCTCCAAGCGCCTGAGCAACTGCGCTGCTGGCAGGGAACAGACCGGTAGCAACCGGGAAGCCGTTAGGCAGCCGGGTGGACACGTTTGTTGTACCTTGCTGTCCCGGAGTCGGAGCACGGAAACCCGTACCGTATGAAGAACGCAGTGCGATTTCATCGGTAAGCTGGTAAATACCGGCCACTTTATAAACGAGTTCAGAACCGAAGTCAGAGTAGTCTTCGTAACGTAAAGCTGCCTGAGCAAACAGTTTGTCTGTTACGTCACCGGAAATGTCGGTGTAAACAGCATAAGAGTCACGGTTATATTCGCCGGAGAATTCGGGAGAGTACCCCGGGAAGCCGTTGGAACCTACGCCTACTACAGTGTAAACCGGGTCGGAGTCATCTGCACAGTCCAGGTCTGCAATGGCTGAGCCTGCCGCCGTCGCTGTGCCGTCATCGTTACAGAAACCCCATGGATCCGCTGAGGCATATGGACCTGCAGTATAGGAATCTTCTTCACCGCCGGAGATGTCGTAAGACTCGTCCATGTAGCTCAGGCCGAAAGCGAAAATATATTCGTCCAGATCATAGGTGAAATCAGCCTGAAGTTGTTTCTCTTCGTTGGTCAGAGAGCCCGGCTTGAATGAAGTCGGGGATTCGTTACCCATCGACGGGTTGATGGTGTTGCTCAGGGTGTAATCAATTTCACTGGAACCGAAGCGGCCACTGATGTCATACGTCCACTTACCACTTATTCCTTTCACACCGGCTGCCAGTGAGTAGTCGGTAACCTCACCTGCGAAGCGCGGCGTAAAACCACCGGGGAAGAACTCCAGCGGGCTCCAGACGGAACCATCCTGCAGACGGATGTCTTCAATGGTGCCGTTGCCCGGATAACGATAGAAGAAGGAACCATCGCCCTCGGTCTCTGAATAGTTACCGAATGCGTATAATTCTACTTCGTCAGAAATCGTATAACCGGAGTTAAAAAATACACGGGTGCCTTTAGAGTTTGGCTGGCCCCAGGGTTGTACTTCATCCGAACCGTGAACGGCATTAGCACTTGCAATAGCAGCAGCGATATATTCTTCAGACTGGTCGGTCACACAGAACCAGCTTTCACAATACTGTTCACCACGATAGGTCGCTTCTGAGTCAGTAATTTCAGCAGAAATACTTAAGAATCCGTCTTCACCTAACGCAAAACCTTTGTTACCGCTGATCACCATCTGATCGCCGTCGCCTTCGTAATACTGGCCCAGCTCGGCTGACAGTGAGCCTCCTTCACTGTTATTTTTTAACTGGAAGTTAATGACCCCTGCGATGGCGTCTGAGCCATACTGTGCGGCCGCACCGTCGCGCAGTACTTCAACAGAACCGATAGCCGCAGTCGGGATGGTTGCGAGATCAGGCCCTTGCGTACCTGAGCCACCAATTTGCACCAGCGGAGAGCGGTGACGGCGTTTGGAGTTAACTAAAACCAGTGTTTTGTCAGTGGGCAGACCACGCATCTGTGCAGGGCGTACAAACGTACCGCCATCAGAAATTGGCTGGCGTGACAGGGTGTAAGACGGCACCAGGGTCATCATTACATCGTTCATATCTGAGAATGCTACACCTTCCATGTCTTCAGCCGTCAATACATCAACAGGCACGGGAGAGCTGGTCACTGAACGCGGCGCACCCCGCGCACCAACAACGGCAATCCGTTCCAGGGAAGGATCCGATTCGGCATCAGGAGTGTCAGTTTCCTGTGCATATACAGAAGGAGTCAGCGCTAATGCCATGGTCATGCCGGTTAATCCGGCATAAATAGACGCACTTAATTTTTTTATTTTCATGAGTGTGTGTTCCCGGTTTGTTGCCTGATTGCTCTTTTTGCGGGCGCAGCTCATGGAGGATCCGGTGACCGCGCCCAACTATGGCTCACAGCGGCACCAATAAGATGCACAAGCTTTGAACAGCGATGCTGCATGGCTGTAAACTGTGTTCATAAAGACTAAAAAATGAGAGCGGCGTCGCGGAAGAAAAAAGAATATGGAAGGGTATAAAAAATATATTGAGGGCAATCGGGGAGCACCGCAAATTGCGGGCCGGGCAGGGATATCAGACCAGAAATGTTTTTTTTCATCCAAAGGATGCTCACCTTTCGTTAACAATTGATATCTGTAAATGTTCGCTGCAATGGCATATAAGTTGCTGTTCTGGAATATAAAAAAGAATACCGTTCAGGTATTAACAAGAAATTAAAACGACAAGGCGCGTGCGGGCACCGGCAGAAAAACTTTGATGGAGGCGTCAGGAGACATGCCATGAATTCAAAACAGTTACAGTACTTCCTCACCACGTTGAGAAAAGGAAGTATTGCCGCAGCCGCAAGAGAGTTAGACATTGCACAACCGGCAATCAGCCAGCAACTGGCCAATCTTGAAAGAGAAATGGGCACACCGCTGTTTCAACGGAGTTTCAAAGGGGTTTCTTTAACCGAAGCCGGAGAGGTTTTTGCGAAGCATGCAAGACGGCTGGTTGACGATATCAATGCGGCTAAAGCCGATTTACAGCACCTCGTTGCAGAACAATCAGGTACTGTGAAAGTTGGCATGTTGCCGTCTATCGGTAACGTGCTGTCCATGTCGTTATTGTCGGAAGTAAAAAAATCGGCCAGCAAGCTGAAACTGGATATCAGCACCGGCCCGTCGTATTCCGTCCGGGGCTGGCTGGAGACCAATCAGATTGATATCGCCATCACCTATGAGCAGGATGTAGATGCTGTTTCAATGGTCTGTGAGCCGCTGATAGAGGAATACATGTACCTGGTGCTCGGCGTGAACGACCAGTCAGAGGTGTATCAGAAATATCAGGATCGCAACACAATCAAATTCTGGGAACTTAGCCAGTTTGAGTTACTTACGCCTGGAAGCCGGGATGCGCTGGGCATGCTCATCGCCCATTACGAAAAAGTGACCGGTGTTGCGTTGAGGCACAATACGGCGTATTCGGGCCAGCTGATGACAGGGCTAAGGCAATTGCTGCAGGGCGAGGGGGCGATGATTTTACCTTCATCAGCCATTTTCCATCTTGAAGAAAGTGGCCTGGTAAAAGCGCTGAAAATAGAACAGCCGGAAATGCGCCGACAGGTATTAATGGCCACCAACCGCAGCGGGTCACTCACGGATGCAAGCATAAAAATGCGGGATGTTATCCGCAGGGTGACTGCCTGTGAGCAGGAGTTAAATCACTGGCGTGGCGATCTAAAGTATCGTCAGCCAAGCATCGCCTGTGCCTGAAACGGTTCCGGTAAATCACTGACGTCCTGTTCGGGGAGGCGAATGTCTACCTGAACGGGCAGATGATCAGAGAGAATTTTCGTGCGGGCATTTTTCAGACGGCGGATCCGGCGTAGTTTAATGTCCGGTGAAGTCCAGATCCGGTCCAGAGAAAATAACGGAAACTGACTGGGGAACGTAGCCCCCGCTTTGTGCTGGTTCAGCACGCTGTCCAGAGCGCGGAATGCACGGGTAAAAAACTGCCATTCATTGAAATCACCGCCGAGCACAATCGGCGTTTTGTTTTCTTTCATTCTGCCGGCAATGTATTCATGAAGCTTTGCGAACTGAGAGCGGCGTTCGCTTTTCTTCAATCCCTTGTGAGTATTAATTACCGTCAGTGGTCCTGACGGCGTGAGTAAATCTACAGCCTGAATGTTTCTCGGCTGAAAACCATCCTGACTCACATCAAGGGTTTCATTTTTCAGCACAGGAAAACGGGTCAGTACCGCATTCCCGTACCAGCCCCCGCCGGCTTCTGTAATAGCCGGTGAAGGTACCAGTTGAAACACCTGACTGGCGCAAATATCTCTGATGTCCGTTTCAATATCTCTGTGCTCAGGCCGCGTATCCATTTCCTGCAACAACACAATATCTGCACCCAGTTCGGCAAGATAACTGCCAATGCGGCGATAATCATGTTTGTTGTCGCGCCCAATACCGCTGTGGATATTATAACTGACTATGCGACACATTCTTCACCCTTTGTTTTTTCTAACTGCTTACTTTCCTGATAACGCTTGGCAATTTTTTGTGAGCCCCAAATCATCAGACCCCACAGCACGATGCCGCCTACCAGATAGGAAATCGTCTCCGGTGACGGATTGCGGAAAATCTGGGTAATAGAATCGCCTACCAGACCTTTCGCTATCATCGGCGGGAACATGCCGAGGAATGTTCCGGTCAAAAATTGCATCAGACCAATTGATGAAATGCCGGCAACCAGATTAACCAGACTGAATGGTGCGATGGGCAACATCCGGATAGCGGCGACACCAACAATACCACTGGTTTTCAGCTTCTCATCAACAGCAGCAACTTTCGGCCCGCCAATTTTACGCAGCCCCGCGTTACCGGCCAGCTTACCTACACCAAACATGCTCGCAGAACTCAGCAGGGCGCCCATAATTCCGTACAATGGCCCCCAAACCGGCCCGAAGATGGCAGAGACTGCCAGTGACATTACGGTGACCGGAAAGAAGAAGAAGCCGCCCACAACATAGACAAGCAAAACCGTCGGAAGTGCGAAATAGGTACCCCGGCTTTCCTCCAGGAAGGCATTGATATTGTCTGTCGATAACCACGGAATAAAATGACTGGCAAGCAGTAAGGTGGCCGCCAGCGCTGCAATCACCAGAACGCCGATACCAACCATGATCGTGCGGCGGCGTGGATTGCGTACCGGTGTTGCTTCGCCGTTAAGGCCCGGAATTGGCGGGATCAATGGCTCTTCCGGATCGGATAAGGATGAAAAGAAATTTTTGCCTGATTCCTGACTGGTAAATATTTCGTCACGCACCTGGGTAAGCACGTAGCCATGAGCCAGCTGGCCTTCCATTAATGCCCGTGCAGGATTAGGTTCCTGCATGATTGCGCTAACCTGATCAACGGTGCGGCCGGTGTGCTCTGCCAGTAAATCGTCACGGATACGGGCTATCTGACGGCGGTTGGTATCATTATTACCAAACAGAACAAGGTCGATTTCAGTATCCAGACTCATTGAACGGTTACTGATATTCGACGAACCGATAACGGCGTAGCGGTCATCGATGGTCATTACTTTAGAGTGGATACGTTTTGTCGCATGTTGTCCGTGCTCGTCGGTAATGGACGAATACGACATAATGATGCGCTCAGGCTCGATGTCTTTTTCAAGAATTTTCTTAAATTCAATACGACCTGCCCAGAATGCCTCACACTCGAATTTACCTTTGGGTTCATAGGAGCTGACAATAATGACATGCAGTTCAGGCTTCTCTTTCAGACGGCGGTTCAGCGCTTCTGCGATTTCCTGACGGGAAGTGAATTGATTTTCAATGTAGATAACCCGTTCTGCTTCACTGATGAGGTCCAGCAGCATGTGACGGACTTCCTGAACAGGCTCCACTTCGTCCATAAACGGAATAGTGCGGGCAAGGGCGCAATCGACCTTCTCAAACCAGGGCTCAAAGCCGTCCGGCCATGAAGCGGGAACAGGACTGTCCAGGTCTGTCTCAGCTTCTTCACGGATGGCGATGGGCTTTTCTTCGGCTACGCGCAACCAGCGCCAGCGCACCAGTTCAGCGAACCTTTCCACTACCGGGCCGGCAGAGACAATCTGGACGTCATGTAGTGGCGTGTAAGGACCGTCAGGACCGTTGCGTTCTTCACTTTCAATGGGGTGGTCACGGGTATCCCAGCGGTTGGTTGAAATATCCATACCGCCCGAAAACACCAGTTCATCGTCAATAACAATAATCTTCTGATGCTGACTGCCGCCCATGGGAATCGTGTCATCGAGTTCCGTGAGTACGTTGTCAGGTGTTTTCTCATCCCATACTTCTTTTGCCCACATTTCCCGTTGAGCAAAAAAGGCCAGAGAAGAATCCCAGCGCAGCAGATAAATTTTCATGTCAGGGTTTTGCTCAGCTTTCCATGCCAGCAAATCACTGACCACTGAGGGGGCTTCGGAGTTCGCCTCGTCCTCACCGCGCAACAGCCTGATCCGGCTGTCGATATCCCATCCGACGATAAATATACTGTGCTTCGCTTTAAGGATCGCCGAATGCAAAGCTTTGTAGTAATTACCGCAATCAATAAGTGGAGTGGCGAAGCTGGCCTGACTGGTCGCCCAGCAATTTTCTCCCTGTTTGAAAATAGATTGTTCTGCTGACATCGTTCCTCCTCATGCCAACCCGGAATGAGCATATTAAGTGACAAATGCAATATGAAATGCAGAAACTATTCCATAGGACCTGATGTCCGTATGACAAGGTTATCTTGCTGTTTTAACTTAGAAAGTTTGTCAGGTTTTAAGGTGAGGGTGTGAACCTGCTTCCTGCCTTCAGGTAAGTTTGTCCGCCGGTTTGTAGAATTTTCCTGAAGTCAGTACACAAAGGTAACCGGCCGGTTGTCAGAATCAAAAAAGCCTCCGGAATACCGGAGGCTTTGAGAGAGCTTTACAAATCAGAAGCGGTATTCAACACCCACACTGGCTTGTTTCAGATCGGTATTAAAGTCCACATCACCGGGATCGTCTGCCAGGTCATTGGCATCGAGGTCTGCATCGTAAACTGTGTACTCTGCATTCACGAGGAAGTTCTCAGTGATATTGTAAGCAACGCCGGCACCGATGAATAAACTCTCGTCGTCGTAGCTGCCGGATACACCATTCACTGAATAATCTGTATCCCACCATAGTTGTCCGGCTTTGGCATAAACAGAGAACTGATTAGTAATTGGTAAAATACCTTTTACGCCCGCTGTCCAGCCATCAGTATCGGCCCGTGACAGGTTATTGCCGTAATCACCGAAGTCGATGACCGATCCCTCTATGGCCAGATAGCGGTTAAAACGATACCCGACCAAGCCCTGAATGACGTCATTATCATCATCAAAATCGTCCTGCCCGTCTACTTTCAGATAACCGTAGTTACCACCTACGTAAAAACCTGGCTGGTCCTGCCAGGGCGTGTCCAGAGACTGTGCGGAAGCACTGAAAGCTGTTAAAGAAGTGAGCGCTGCAATACCCGCGAATGCTGTGATTGATTTTTTCATCAGAAAATTCCTCTTACTTTGTTTAGCGTATGGGCTGCACTTGTAAACCGGTAAAAGAGACCGGTAAGGTGAGAACACCTGAAGAGAGTGCCGCCCGCTGATTAGTCTGTTTCAAAGAGCATGCCATACACGTTTGTATGTAAACTGACCAATAAACGGGGCGCAGAGGTGAAATCCGGTGAAATATTGGCCATTTCAACGGGTGCCCATGAAACCTGTTCAAAACTCTTTGTAAGGAATACAGTCCCGTTCTGCGGTTACTTCATCATGCAACACAAGCATGTGCTCTTTCTCCGGGGTATAAATAACGGACAACAATGACAATCAGTAAAAAATGATCACAAAGAGGGAGCGTCGATGTCAGGCAGATTAATAAAAGCAGTTCTGGGGACGGGATTATTGTCACTGTGTTTCCCGTTGGCGGCAGCGCAGTACGATATTCTGATCCGCGGGGGAGAGGTCATAGACGGTACCGGCAAACCGGCAGTGTCTGCTGATGTTGGTATTAAAGACGGCATCATAGTCGCTATGGGAAAGCTGTCAGCCAGTGATGCTGCACAAGTGATACAAGCAGACGGACTGGTGGTCAGCCCGGGGTTTATCGATCTGCATTCTCATGCCGAGCGCTCTGCCGCTACTCAGCCGGGGTTGGAAAATCTGGTTCAGCAAGGGATCACTACGATTCTTGGCGGTAATTGCGGATTTTCACCGGTTCATACCGGCGAGTTTCTCGGGGAGGCTGCCTCGACACCTCTTGGTCCGAATCTGGCGTTGCTGGTGGGTCACAATGATGTTCGCCGTGAAGTAATGGGTGAAGCTGGCAGTCCGGCCACAGAAGATGAAGTTAAGGCTATGCAGGCGCTTGTTGCCAAAGCGATGGAAGAAGGGGCATTCGGCTTGTCGACCGGCTTAAAGTATGTGCCGGGTGTCTACTCTGATTACGCTGAAGTAAAGGCTCTGGCCGGAACCGCGCACCAGTACGGCGGTATTTTTACTTCGCACATGCGGGATGAAGGGGCGCTCATCACTGAAGCGCTGGAAGAAGTTATTGCGATTTCTGAAGATACCGGCATCCCCGTGCATGTGAGTCATCATAAGCTGGTGGGATTGCCAAACTGGGGCCACAGCGAAACAACGCTGGGTATGATTACCGCCGCCCGTGAAAAGGGTATGGACGTGACACTGGACCAGTATCCTTATACCGCTTCATCAACCCGCTTCAGTATTTTGTTTCCGCCCTGGTCGCTGGCCGGTGGTCACGGTGAAGTGTTAAAACGTCTCGGTGACCCGGCAACACGGGCAAAAGTGAAAGCCGGCATTGAAAAGAACATTCGCGAAGACCGCGGTGGCGGCGATCCGGAAAGGCTGCAGATAGCCCATTTTGCTGCAAATCCGGAATGGGACGGGTTGACGTTTGGTCAGGTACTGGCTCAGCAGGGCAGAGCGCAGACGTTGGCAAATGCAGCGGAACTGGCGATGGAAATTGAAGAGCAGGGGGGCGCGCAAGGTATTTTCCATGCTATTGACGAGCAGGATGTGACACAAATCATGGCATATCCGTTTACCTCCGTAGCCACAGACACAGCCGGTGCAATACCCGGTGAAGGAAATCCTCATCCCCGCAGTTACGGCTCCTATCCCCGGGTACTGGGTCGTTACGTCAGAGAGCAGGGAACACTGACGTTGCCTGAGGCAATTCATAAAATGACAGCACTGCCGGCACAACGCATGGATCTGACTGATCGCGGTACGCTGGCAGAGCAGTACCGTGCCGATATTGTGATTTTTGATCCGCAGACAGTGATTGATAATGCAACTTTTACCTCACCGCATCAGTATCCCACCGGCATAGAATATATCCTGGTGAACGGGGTTATTGTAAAAACACCGCAAGGCATGACCGGGCGGCATGCCGGAGAGATCCTGACTCACCGGGCGGGTAAAGTATGAGAGCCTTTCTCTTTCAATGTTTGTCGCAAAGATTATCACTGCGGCGCCGCAAGGCCGGTTTATCCGGTATGATACTGATTGTTTTGATTAACAGCGGAGTTGCGGTGTCAGCAGAGCAGGTTCAGATAACCGGATTAACACTTTATCCTGAAGGGATCCCCGGGGAAATAGCCCACACACCCACAGAGTTTCAGGGACGGGTGGTGATAAATGACCGCTCGGTTGTCGCAGTGGATTCTCCTGAGCTGACTATGGTCGCGCCTCCTGAGGATGAGCGAAACGGTACCGCTGTTATCATTTTGCCCGGTGGTGGTTATGAAAGGCTGGCCATCGATAAAGAAGGCTTTAATGTCGCCCGCCGTTTCGCCGGGGCAGGTGTTATCGCATTTGTGCTGAAATACCGTATGCCACTGAAAGACATTATGGATAATCCGTCCTATGGTCCTCTTCAGGATGCGCAGCAGGCTATCAGTCTGGTGCGTCAGCATGCAAAAGAGTGGGGAATCGATTCTGACCGGGTGGGCGTAATGGGATTCTCCGCCGGAGGACATCTGGCTGCCACACTGGCAACTCAGTTCAAACAACCGGTGAATAAAGCGTATACGAAGAAAATCCTTCGTCCGGATTTCCAGGTGCTTATCTATCCGGTAATCTCAATGAAAGAAGATGTAACGCATCAGGGATCACGGTTGAATTTACTGGGCGAATCGCCGGACAACAGATTAATTTCAACTTTCTCCGCACAGGACAATGTCACCACCAATACACCGCAGGCTTTCATAGTTCACGCTAATGATGATAAAGCCGTCCCTGTAGGGAATGCGTTGCAATACCACGCAGCGCTTGTGGAAAAGCGGGTGCCTGTACAGATGTTACTGCTGCCTGACGGCGGGCACGGATTCGGGATGAATCACCCCACTGACTGGTTCAGCAATATGCTGGAATGGATGGAAAACTACGGGGTTATTGCTGCTCAGGCGACAAATCATTGAGCATGATGTGGCGCAGGTACTTACCTGCGCCATGGTTGCCCTGCGGACAACGTTTCAAAGAATTATCTGTTCAGACCGTTATTTATAATCTGCCGGTGCGTAACGGGCTAACCAGTGTGCATACTGTGTGGGCAGTACCCATGACGGTGAGTCCTTACCCAGCTTTTTAGCCACATCGTAGCTCCAGTGCGGGTTCGCCAGGTGAGCACGGCCTACCATCACCAAATCCAGCTGTCCGTCTTCAATGGTTTTATTGGCCAGTACCGGATCATCAACACCCCATGCTGTAGCGACCGGAATATCTGCTTCTTCGCGAATTTGTTGTGATACCGGCGCCAGGAAGGCAGGGCCCCAGGGAATATTTGCTTCAGGTGTATTGAAGCCAACCGATACACTGACAAAATCGACGCCGTGGTCTTTCATCTTTTTGATCAGCTCTATGGATTCAGGAACCAGCTTGTCGTCGTTACCATCATATTCTATGACGCCTAAACGTACTGTTAATGGTAAATCTTCCGGCCACACGGCTTTAACTGCATCGATGGTTTCCAGCAGAAAACGGGCGCGGTTTTCAGGGCTGCCGCCATATTCGTCATCACGTTTATTTGCAACCGGCGACCAGAAGCTTTGCGCCAGATAGCCATGGGCAAAGTGCAGTTCTAACCACTTATAACCGGCTTCGACAGAGCGTTTCGTGGCAGCAACAAAGTCTGCCTTTACCCGCTCGATATCATCTTTTGTCATTTCCGTGGGTGTACGGGGTAAGTTCGCGCCAAACGGTACCGCTGACGGGCCGATGGGTTGCCATCCGCGGGGATCATCTTCTGCAATGTGGTCGTCACCTTCCCAGGGTTTGTTCGCAGACGCTTTTCTGCCGGCATGAGCAAGCTGAATACCCGGCACTGCACCACCCTCATTGATGCGCTTAACAATGGCAGCGTGCCCCGGAGTATGCTCATCGCTCCAGAAACCGAGGCATCCCGGGCTTATCCGCCCTTCAGGGGCAACACCGGTTGCCTCTACGATCACAAGCCCGGCACCACCCCGTGACAATGACGCATAGTGAACCTGATGCCAGTCGTTGGGAAGACCATCCTCTGCGCTGTACTGACACATGGGCGGCACAGCAATGCGGTTTCTGAGTTCCACTGACTTTAGCGAATAAGGGCTGAATAAATCGGGCATAACGTTTCCTTTATGGTAATGAGTTGGCCGGGAACAAAATGCTCCCCTGACTTGCTATCAGTAATAGGGGCGGTTTATGATTTTAAAAAGTGAATGTTTTCGAAAATATAATTCCAATTTATGAATATCGCATCAAAAGACTTTAACCTGTTGTATTTGTTTACAGTGCTTTACGAAGAGCGCAGCCTGAACAAGGCAGCCCTTCGCATGAACCTGAGTCAGCCTGCAATGAGTCACAAACTCAACAAGCTGCGTGGTGAGTTTGATGACCCGTTGTTTATCCGCACCGGACGCGGCTTTACACCAACGCCCAAAGCGCATCAGATGGCTAAACAGGTATGCTGTGTGGTGAAGTGTCTGGAAGAGTTCTATGTTAATGCAGAGGGTGATGCCATCGGACAGCGGGAAGAGGCAATCCACATTTATGGTACCGATCTGGTGGATTTCTTACTCCTTCCCCGTTTACTGGATAAAGTACAGGCGGAAGCGCCGGGCGTAACTATTGTCATGCACAATACGTCCGGACGCTTGCCGGTGCAGGCGCTGGAGCAAGGTGATTGTGACATAGCCATTGCCGGCTTTTTCAGGGATCTTCCCGAACATTTTTATCGTCAGTCACTCATGGTCACACCGTACCGGGTGGTGCATGACAAAGCCCTTATCCCCGCCGGTAAGCCACTGGATGTGCAAACTTATGCCAGCAAGCCCCATGTAGTGTCAACGCTGACCGGCAACCTCAACAGTGATGTGGACACTGCCTTAGCGGAAGCGGGGTTAACCCGGCGGGTGGTAGCCGGTGCATCAGGTTTCATGGTGTTACCGCGTCTGGTGACCGGCCGGGAGGTCTTTCTCACCTGTCTGAAGCCCATCGCTGACTATGCAACCGCTACCTGTCAGCACCTTTCCAGCCGGGAGCCGCCGGTGTCGTTACCCGATGTGAACATAGAGCAGGTCTGGCATCCCCGTACCCATGAAGACGGCCTGCGAAAATGGATACGGGAGCAAATTAAAATTATTCTGAGCGAGGTGTAGGTAAAATATTTGTAATTTATTTGTAATGAATACGTATGCATGAGATTGCTTCAAAAATAACCAGAAGGATAAGATTTAAGCTGGAATAAAAAATAGTGCCCGAAAATGTTCGCTGGTTTTCGGGTAAAAAATAACTATTGGAACGCCCAGCATGAAAATATTTAAACCTAACATTATTACCCTAGGCCTGTTGGCCAGCGGTCTCATCCTCTCCAGTTCTGCGTTGCACGCTCAGCAGGCTGAAGAGTCCGTAACAACCAGTGACGACGAATCCATTGAGCGTATTGAAGTACGCGGTTTCAGTTCGAGCCTAATCCAGTCGCTTAACCAGAAGCGCTTCAGTGACACGGTTACCGAGCAGATCTCTGCTGACGATCTTGGTGGCTTGCCCGACGTCTCCATGGCCGATGCATTAACGCGTCTGCCGGGTATTTCGGCAGTGAGAACCGGTGGTCAGGCGGCAGAAATCAATATTCGAGGTCTGTCTGGTGATTTCGTTTTTTCAACCCTGAATGGCAGGGAACAGGTATCTACGAGCGGTAGCCGCGCTATTGAGTTCGATCAGTATCCTTCCGAGCTGATTAATTCCGCCGCCGTTTATAAATCCCCCAAAGCGTCACTGATTGAGGGGGGTGTTGCCGGAACCGTTGAACTACAAACCGCCAGCGCATTGAGTAACGAACAAACGCACACGTTCAATGCCAATGTTCGCGGCATGTTCAATGACAGAGCTGACGAAATCCCTGATGCCGAGGAATATGGTCATCGCCTTAGCTTCTCCTATCAGGGCAAGTTTATGGATGACACGGTGGGTTTGTCTTTGGGTTATGCGCGCCTGTTTCAGCCCAGTGTGTCTACTCAGTTCATTGGCCTGGCCTATAACGGTGCGGTAGATGTGGATGGTATTGAAGGCGACAACGATGCTGCCGGAACTGATTGCCCTGAGTGCGAATACATTTCCGAAGGATTTGAAATGCAGCACAAGGGCGGTGAAGAGACCCGCAATGGCTACATGGCCTCGGTGGAATGGGCGCCAACGGATAACTTCAAACTGAAAGCCGATGCGTTTCTGTCTAAGTTTGATTCCGAAGCTTTTGCCCGCGGCTTCCGGGTCAAGCTGGGTGGCATTAACGCCAATATCATTAATCCGGTGGTGGTAAATAACAGTGTCATTGGCGGTACCTTCGCCCGATCTGATAATAGCTTCACCCGTGTAGAACTGGTGAATGATGATAACCAGGATTTCGATCAGGTGGCCAGCTTCGGGATCAAAGCCGACTGGCAGATAACCGATAATTTGGCTGCACAGTTTGATATTTCAAAATCCACGGCAGAAAGTGATTTCCGCAACGGATTGCTGTGGTCGCTGGTGGCGGAAGATGCCAGTGCTGCAAATCCGACCTTTGATGAAAACGTGCAAATCAGTTATCTGCTGAATGGCCTCGACTTGCCGGATCTGGCGTTTAATCAGACTGACGCGTTTACCGATCTGAATCGCGCCATGATCAGCAAATACGGTATTTATCCATACGAAAACAAAGATGACCTCGATGCTTACCGGGCAGATTTCCAGTATTTCCTCGATATGCCGGTAGTATCTGGCATTGAGTTCGGCTACCGCTATTCTGACCGTGAATACAGTAATGACCGTTCAGTCTTCGAATACGGTAACGACGGCGGCTTCTCAGTCAGTCAGCCGCCGCTGAATATCACTGAAGGGATGTCTGAAGTGGTGGACTGGTCCGGGGATTTTGCCTATTTCCCCAGTTATCTTTCTATCGACCTGAACACCGCACTGAACGCGTGGTTTCCCGACGGCATTCCGCAACCGGTGCAAACCTGGGGGCCTGGTGCCGCGGGTGTGATCAATGGCGATGGTACAAGCGCCGCGTCGGCCTGGACGATACAGGAAAGTGGTGAAGTATTTGAAACAGTAAACGCAGCATATCTGATGGCGAATCTGGACACAGAATTGTTTGGCATACCCATGACCGGTAATGTGGGCGTGCGTTATGTGCGTACCAAACAGGCATCCACCACGCTGCAGCGCGCCACGCAGATGATTACCGATCCCGAGACCGGTGCCAGTGTGGAAGTGAGCGATCCTATCGCCGGTGCGCAGAACATCACAGACGAAGTGGGCCTGATCAACAACTTCTATCGCCCGACAGTACTGACTCACGAATTTACCGATGTGCTGCCGTCCATCAACCTGAACTTTAAACTGACCGATAATTCACAGCTAAGGGTTGCTGCAGCCAAAGTCATGGGCCGGGCGCCAATCAACCGCTTTGCGGCAAACGCCTCGACCAATGTTGAAACGATTACCGCTACCATGGACAGAGACTCCGGCGAAATCACCCTGTCTCAACCCACTGCGCGGGTAAATGGGTCGGCACGCAACAGCCCGTATCTGGAACCTTTCTATGCAACGCAATACGACCTGTCTTACGAATATTATTTCGACGAAACCGACGGCGCGCTGGTTGTAGCGGGCTTCTACAAGAACATTGAATCCTTCATCGAGAATATTGCTGTAGAGCCTTATGACTTTGAAGGTAACGGTTTCACCGTGCCGGAATCTGTTCAGGTGCCGGTGTATCTGGAAAGTGAGTTCAGCGGCCAGGAGCCTGAATTCGCTCTGGATGCCGCCGGCGATCCGCTGTTCGTGACAGTGCCTACCGAAAATGGCCGGTACGAAACGGCGATTAATAATGCCGAGGGCGGTTACATTCGCGGTATCGAAATCGCTTACACCGAGATTTACAGCATGCTGCCAGGCATGTGGTCTGGTTTAGGTATGAGCGCCAGCTATTCGTTCACCGAAAGTGAAATCCAGCGAACATTAAGTGAAGGCGTGTTTGCCAGCCAGTTACCGGGTCTGTCCGAGAATGTGGTAACGGCGACACTGTTCTGGGAGTACGAAGGTTTCGAAACCCGGGTGTCTGCCCGCTATCGTGATGCCTTCGTATCCCAGCAGGTAGCGGTAAATGATCAGACCGTAAACTTCGACGATGAGCTGGTGATTGACTATCAGGCCTCATACGAAATTAACGACAACCTGAGCATGCTGTTCCAGGTGAACAACCTCACCGACGAACCAACCCGAAGCTATTTCTCGACACCGGAGCAAACAGGCACACTGCAATTCTTCGGTACCCAGTATTACCTCGGTCTGACCTATTCACTGTGAGAACAATAATCATGAACAAACTGAATAGCGCCAAAGCGAATGGACGTAAATGGACATCAGATATGACCAGACTTACCAAACAGACTTGCGGGCTGCTGGCCTGCATACTGACACTTTTTGTATTAACCGGTTGTGGCGGCCCGGATATCGAATCGGGTAGCAATAACCTGCTTACCTGCGACTCGCCGCTGATCCCGGATTCAACGGGCACACAGTGTGTCGCGCCGCCTCCCATCGAGTGCGATCCGCCAACCGTACCGAATGAAGCCAACAATGCTTGCGTAGTGGGGGCCGATCCGACATTACCTGATCCGGTGTTCTTCCCGGGAGAATATCAGGCGGTGCTTTATTACAACCGCGGTTCAGTGGATGCCGATAATGTACCTAACGATCCTGCCTACGAAGGCTGGCGTCTGCATACCTGGAACAATGATACCTGTGATGCTTACGCCGATGCGGATACAGACTGGGCTAACGGTCGTCAGCCAACCGGTATCGATCCGAATTTCGGGGCCTACTGGGTGCTGGAGCTGAAAGAAAACTATGGTACCTGCCATAACTTCATTATCCACAAAGGTACTGACGATGCCGGTAAGGAAATGGGCGGCGGCGACTTTGCCGGCTCGCTGGTTCAGGATGACGAAACCTATACACGGATGAACTTCACACTGTCTGGTGAAGCAATCATTTTCGAATTTCCGATTATTTCTTTAGGTGAACAACCCGTCGATGTTGAAGGTCTTAGTGCACACTGGCTGGATGTGAATACGATTCTGTGGAACGCACCGGAAGGTGTGGATGTTGTGGAACTGCACTACAGTGAAACCGCCGGTCTGGAATCCACTCTGGAAGATGGCCTCAACGGCACCGTACTGACACTTACCGAAACCACCCTCACCGACGAGCAAATTGCGCTGGCACCTCATCTGCAATCCATGCAGGCGTGGCAGGGCGACTGGGATGAAGCCGCGGCGAAAGCGGTATTGAAAACCCAGACTGCAATTGGCGGCTATAACGGTGAAGGCAAACTGGTTGCTGCAACCGGCATTCAGCTGGCTAACGTGCTGGATGTGCTTTACACCAGCGGCGATGACGATGCCAACGAAGCGACGCTGGGACCGGTTTATACCGACACTGGCATTTCTGCCGTGGTGTGGGCGCCTACTGCACAGCAGGTCAGCCTGCTAAGCTATTCAGACAGCAAGTCGCTGCAGAATACTTATCCGATGACACTGGATGAGAATACCGGGATCTGGCGCTACGACGGCGATATGTCACTGGATCGTACTCTGTACCGCTTTGAGGTTACAGTTTATCACCCCGTCACCGGTGAGCTGGAAACCCTGCAAGTCACCGACCCGTACTCAGTATCGTTATCGACCAACAGCCGTTTCTCACGCTTCGTGAATCTGTCTGATGACGATCTTAAGCCAGACGGCTGGGATACCCAGACCATCCCGACCATTGCCGATCCGGAAGATGCGGTGATTTACGAAGGTCATATCCGTGACTTCAGTATCCTTGATGAATCCACCTCAGAGGCAAACCGGGGTAAATATCTGGCGTTCACGGAAGAAGGCACCGCACCGGTTGCACACCTGCAAAAGCTGGCAGATGCCGGTCTGACCCACTTCCATATGCTACCTGCTAACGACATTGCCAGCGTGGACGAAAATCCTGCAAATGTAGTGAATATCAACGATACCGTAGGTGATTTGTGTCGTCTGAATCGTAATGCCGCAATCTGCGATGAGGAACCGGAAGGCACGGTTATCAAAGATCTGCTGGAAAGCTACGATCCGGCCTCTGAAGGCGGTAAAGCCCAGGCGCTTGTAGATCAAATGCGTGGCTATGATTCTTTCAACTGGGGTTACGATCCGTATCACTTCAATGTGCCGGAAGGCAGCTATGCCTCTGATGCCGAGGGTGTTCAGCGTATCGTTGAAATGCGCGCAATGAATATGGCCTTGCATGAAATCGGTCTGCGGGTTGTGCTGGATGTGGTGTACAACCACACCAATGCTTCAGGCGTGTATCCGCGTTCAGTGCTGGATAAAGTGGTACCGGGCTATTATCACCGTTACGACGTAGAAACCGGCGCGATGGTGCAGGAAACCTGCTGTGAAGATACCGAACCCCGACAGGCGATGATGGAAAAACTGATGCTGGATTCGCTGCTGTTGTGGACTGAGCAGTATAAGTTTGATTCCTTCCGCTTTGACATCATGAGTCAGGCCACGGTCGATACCATGGTGCGTCTGCGCGATGCCGTTCAGGCCATTGACGAAGATAACTATTTCTACGGTGAAGGGTGGCTGAAGGAAGACAGAGGTTACGAGCAGGCCAACCAGATCAATATGGGCGGCACCCAAATCGGTACCTATAACGACCGCATTCGTGATGCTATTCGTTACGGTCATCTGTTTAACCCTGAAAGTGATGAAGCGCTGAGTGCGCAGGATCGCCTGAAAATGGGCATGGCCGGTACACTCACCGACTATGTGCTGGAAACCTCCGGCGGCTCTGCGACCACAACCAGTAGTCTGGGTGGTTACGCACAGGATCCTGCCGATGTGATCAATTATGTATCCAAACACGACAACGAAACCCTGTGGGATCAGTTTAACTACTCATTGCCCATGGATCTCACCCTCGAAGAACGTGTTCGTGCACAGAATATCGGTATCACTCTGCCGCTGATGTCTCAGGGTATTCCGTTCCTCCAAATGGGCGGCGACTTCCTGCGTTCTAAGTCGATGGATCGCAACAGTTACGATGCCGGGGACTGGTTCAACTATGTGGACTTCACCTTCAATACCAATAACTGGAATATTGGCCTGCCGCTGGCAGTAGATAATTCCGCGCGCTGGGATGAAATGAGTGCATTTATCTATGATGCCGAGCGTGCTGCCAGCATGGGCGAAATTGAATTTGCTTCCACGGTGTTCGATGAATACCTGATGATCCGCTCTGGCAGCAAGTTATTCCGCCTGACCACCATGGACGACATCATTCAGCGCGTGGGTTTCCATAACATCGGTGCCCGTCAGCAAGTGGGGCTGGTGGCTATGAGCATTGATGATGGGTATAACGAAACGAGTGAAACACCACTGGCGGACATCGATCCCGCCGTCGATGCCATTATGGTGGTGGTAAACACCGGCTACGAAGAAAAATCCATTACTGTCGCTACGGCAACCGGTTTTGAATTACACAACGTGCTGATCAACTCAGTAGACAATACGGTACGTACGGCCATGTTCACGGAAGGGACCGGCGATGACGAAGGCAACGGTACCTTTACCGTGCCCGCACTGACCACTGCAGTATTCGTAAAACCGCAAATGGGCGCGCAAGGCTATGGCTTGTCGGCTTACGCCACAGCCGGTGCGCCGGATGTTGTGCCGTTTGGTGATACCGTTGCTTATCTGCGCGGTGACATGAACGGCTGGGGCACGGATACACCATTTACCTATCAGGGCGACGGCGTGTACACCGTGACGGCAACACTTAACGCCGGCACCACGTATGGGTTTAAGATGGCGTCGGAAGACTGGGCTACCGTCAACCTGGGAGCGGCAGACGGTTCTGACGGTATTGTTACCCTGGGTAACGACATGGTACTGGGCGTCAGTAATACCAATTTGAGCTTTACGCCAGCAGAAACGGCACTGTATGAATTCCGTGTGGATGCTTCAGATACCAGCGCCCCAATCCTGACAGTTAACTATGACGAGCCATTTGCACCCACCACCGTTTATCTGCGTGGCGATATGAATGGCTGGGGAACGGACGATGCCTTTAGCTACCAGGGCGATAAGGTATACGCCTTTGCTACTACGTTGGAGCCGGGCACTTATCAGTTCAAGATTGCGTCGGAAGACTGGTCTACGGTTAACCTGGGCGGAATGACAAATAACGAGTCAGATACTGCCGTTAACGTGGGTGCAACCCAGTTCCTTGCCGCGACTAACGAAAACCTGGTGCTGACCATTGAAGCGAGCAACAGCTACGTGTTTGTGCTGTCAGCGCGAAATGGTGAAATACCTACCATTGGTGTTTTCGAAGAGCAATTCTTTGGGGCAACACCAGTATTTATTCGTGGCGGCATGAATTCATGGGGTACAGACAACACACTGACGTGGCAGGGCGATGGCACCTATACGGCGGATATCGTGCTTAGCGGTGGTGCAACGGAGTTTAAGGTCGCCTCGGAGGACTGGAGCACGGTGAACTTCGGTAATCCAGATGGCGAAGCCTCAAACGAAGTGATGGTAGATGTTCCCAAAGTGCTGGGGGTCAGTAATAACAACCTGATGATCAACGCTGAAGCCGGCACCTACTGCTTCACGGTATCAGGGCCAGATGGCAGTAAGCCTGTGATAACGGTAACGGCGCTATGATGTTTATCGATGAGATATAGCGATTAGTGAATTACCAAAACAAAAGGGCCGCTCAATTGAGCGGCCCTTTTTCGTATTTACTAGTCTATAGCGCTAAGGCGAACAGTTTAGGTGCTACATCGTGGTAGTCTACCGCCATGGCAATACTGAGGATCGTGATGTTCAGTATGGAGAAGCCGAACACCTGACGCGCCCAGCGTGTCATGTCGATATCAGGGCGATAGCCGCGCAGTGCCATCAGCAGCCACCAGAAGCTGGTGGTACAGGCGACGGCCAGGAAACCAATACCTGTGTATCCTGCAATCGACAGCATCATGGTCACAATCGCGTATACCGCAATGTAAAGCACGATATGCAGTTTGGCCTTTTCGATACCTTCTGCAACCGGCAGTACCGGAATATTCGCCGCTTCATAATCTTTGAAACGGAAAATAGCGATGGCGTAAGAGTGGGGCATTTGCCACAAACTAAACATCACCAGCAGAATGGCAGCGGCAGCATCGAACTGGCCGCTTACCGCACAGTAACCCACAACCGGGGGAACCGCACCAGACAAGCTACCAACCAGTGTGCCGTACACAGAGTTACGTTTCATATACAGGCTATAAACGCCTACATACACCACATAACCCAGTGCAGCGAAAAACACCGCAGTGGCGTTGGTGTACGCCACTAGCAGGGTAAAACCCATCACACCCAGCACAATGCCATGCCAGAATGCGGCTTTCAGCGACATTTCCCCGGTCACGGTAACCCGGGAGCGGGTACGTTGCATCTTGGCATCAATATCCCTGTCAATGCAGTTATTAATTGCACATCCGGATGCAACAACCAGTGATAAGCCAATCAGCGTTGCCGCCATCAGCATAAAGTCAACGTCCCCCCGTGATGCCAGCAGAAAACCACCGGCGACAGAGATCAGGTTGCCCATAATAATGCCGGGCTTAGTCACGGTTAAATATCGACGAAATACAGGTTTCATATTTCCAGTTTACCTCGCGTACGCTCAGAAAATGTACCAGCCGGGAGGCTAGTACATCATCATCGCGTTAGACTCGTAAATGATCCAGACAGACAGACCGACTACCATGAAGATAATCAGGGCACTGAACAGGAACGAGAACGTGCTTGCACGGCCATCTTCGGTAACGAAGTTCAGGTGCAGGAAGTATTTGAGGTGAACCCAAATCTGTACCAGACCTAACGTAACGATACTCCAGATAGTGGTGCCTTTAGAGAAGTCGCCTTCCATAACCATCCAGAAAGGGATGACTGTCAGGATGACCGACAGTACAAACCCAATCACATAGGATTTCACATCACCATGGTCGTTTGCATGGCTAACAGCGTGAGAATCGTGCTGACTCATTACAGTGCTCCCATTAGATAAACAACGGTGAATACGCAAATCCAGACGATGTCCAGGAAGTGCCAGAACAGGCTTAAGCAGCTCAAGCGCGTAACAGTTTGATCTTTCAGACCACGACGCATCACTTCGATGATCATGATGGTCATCCAAATCAGACCTGAAGTTACGTGCAGACCGTGCAGTCCTACCAGCGAGAAGAACGCGGTGAGGAAGGCACTGGTATCAGGGCCGTTACCGTGAACGATCAGGTGATGGAATTCATAGATTTCCATACCGATGAACACGGCACCAAAAACCCACGTCACAGCCAACCATAACAGTGTGCCGCCTTTGTTTTGCTTGTGCGCTGCAATCATTGCGAAGCCGAAGGTGATACTACTTAACAGTAGTGCCGCGGTTTCAACTGCAACGAAGTCCAGTTCAAAGATGTCTTTACCAGACACGCCACCGGCAGTGTTCATGAACAACACTGCGTAGGTTGCGAAGAACGAGGCAAATAACAGACAGTCGGTCATCAGGTAAACCCAGAAGCCGAAAACGCTATTACTCTCGTGATGCTCGTGGTCGTGATCGTGATGCATATCAGTAGCTACTGAGCTCATGCGTTCACTCCTTTAGCATTAGCAGATAAATGCTCTGCTTCGATTTTCTCTACTTCATCAACCTGTACGTAGTAATCTACGTCGCTGGTGTAACAGCGCTTGATGAATACTGCGATACCGGCGATGAAACCAACAGCGGCCAGCCACCAGATGTGCCAGATAAGTGCAAAACACATTACCGTGAAGCTCATGCTCATGAAGAAACCAGCAGAGGTGTTCTTAGGCATGTGAATCGGGGCATATTTCTCAGGCTTCTGATACGCTTCGCCACGCTCTTTCATGTCAGTCCATGCATCAATGTCTTTGATGTGAGGAATAACAGCGAAGTTGTAGTACTGAGGCGGAGACGCAGTTGACCACTCCAGCGTGTGACCATTCCACGGATCACCCGTAGTATCTTTAAGTGCTTCTTTGTTCTTAAAGCTGATGAACAGTTGCAGCAACTGGAAGAAGATACCTGCAGCGATGATGAATGCACCACCCGCAGCAATGTACAGCCAGATGTTCCAGTCTGGATTGTCAGTGTGGTTCAGACGACGGGTCATTCCTAAGAAGCCCAGAACGTACAATGGCATGAACGCAACCATGAAACCAATCTGCCAGCACCAGAATGCCGCTTTACCGGTTTTCTCATCCAGTTTGAAGCCCATCGCTTTCGGGAACCAGTAAGCAAAACCTGCCAGGTAACCGAATACCGCACCACCGATGATAGTGTTATGGAAGTGAGCAATCAGGAACAAGCTGTTGTGCAGTACGTAGTCAGCACCCGGGATAGCAAGCAGTACGCCTGTCATACCACCAATGGTGAAAGTAACCATGAAGCCTAACGTCCACAGCACAGGTGTTGTGATAGTCAGACGGCCACGGTACATAGTGAACAGCCAGTTAAACAGTTTAACCCCGGTCGGTACGGCGATAACCATCGTCATGATACCGAAGAAGGCGTTAACGTTTGCGCTGGAACCCATTGTGAAGAAGTGGTGTAACCAAACAATGAAGCCCAGGATTGCAATTGCACCCGACGCGTACACCATTGACTTATAGCCAAACAGACGCTTCGCAGTGAAGGTAGAAATGATTTCCGAGAAGATACCGAATGCTGGCAGAACCAGAATGTATACTTCAGGGTGACCCCACGCCCAGAACAGGTTGATGTACATCATCGAGTTTCCACCTAAATCATTGGTGAAGAAGTGGAAATCAAGATAACGGTCAAGCGTAAGCATCGCCAGTACTGCAGTCAGAATAGGGAATGACGCAGCAATCAGGATGTTACCCCAGGTACAAGTCCAGGTGAAGATAGGCATTTGCATCAGTTTCATGCCCGGCGCACGCATCTTGAATACAGTTACCAGGAAGTTAACCCCGGTCAAGAGCGTCCCGAGCCCGGATATCTGCAAGGCCCATATGTAGTAATCAACCCCGACACCCGGAGAGTACTCCAGACCCGCCAGTGGCGGATAAGCAACCCAACCGGTTTTCGCAAACTCACCTACACCTAAAGACAGGTTGATAAGAATTGCACCACCAGCGGTCAGCCAGAAGCTCAGGTTGTTCAGGAACGGGAAGGCAACGTCACGAGCACCAATCTGCAGCGGAACGATGATGTTCATCAGGCCCACCATAAATGGCATTGCCATAAAGATGATCATGATAACACCGTGCGCGGTGAAGATTTGGTCGTAGTGTTCCGGCGGCAGATAGCCTTCTGCGCCGTTTGTTGCCGCAGCGAGCTGCGTACGCATCATGATAGCGTCGGCAAAGCCACGCATAAGCATGATAAGTGCAAGCAGGATATACATGATACCCAGGCGTTTGTGGTCGATGGACGTGATCCAGTCACGCCACAGCGGGCCCCATGCTTTGTATTTGGTGATCAGACCTGCGATCACCAGACCAAGTACTGCAACTACCGCAAGCGTAACCATTACGATTGGCTCGTGGTACGGTACAGCCTCAATAGATAATTTACCTAAAAAAGACATACTTACTCTTCAACCCCCATGTGATGGCCTTTGTGCTGCATCGCCTCGGCTTTTACGCCTGTAGCAGCATTAGCTGGCTTACCATAGAAATCCATAGAGCCATGATCTTTCATGTACTTCATGATGATTTCGTGGAACAGACCGTCGCTGACCGTGCTGTAATAAGTGACAGGGTGGTTTTCACTATCTTCAGCTAATTGCTTAAAGTTCTCAGAAGTCAGGGAACCGCCTTCTGATTTTACTTTCTGAACCCAGGCATCAAAGTCGGCTTCAGTTGGCGTAGCAATGGTGTCGAACTTCATACCAGTGAAACCCGCACCGCTGTAGTTCGCAGAAATACCTTTGTAGGTACCCGGCTCATCAGCAATCAGGTGTAACTGAGTTTCCATGCCTGCCATTGAGTAGATTTGGCTACCCAACTGAGGAATGAAGAACGAGTTCATTGTGCCTTCAGAAGTGATTTTGAATGAAACTGGCTTGTCAGCCGGAATCACCAGTTCGTTAACCGTTGCAATGCCTTGCTCAGGATAAATGAACAGCCATTTCCAGTTGAGTGAAACCACTTCAACAGTCATGTGCTCGCCTTTATCTTCAAGCGGTGCATAAGGGTCTAATGCGTGGGTTGATTGCCACGTAATGATGCCCAGTGCAATGATGATCAGAATTGGAATAGACCAAACCGTGGCTTCAATCTTGGTAGAGTGAGCCCATTTCGGTGTGTAGACTTCAAAGTCGCGGCTCGCGCGGTATTTCCAGGCGAAATACAGCGTCAGTACAATCACCGGAATAACAACGATAAGCATCAGAATCGTACACAGAATGATCAGGTTCTTTTCTTCAATACCTACCTGTCCTTTCGGATCAAGTACGCCACCGCTACAACCGGCCAGTAACAGCACGATTGACGCAAAAGCTAATTTAGAAAGGTTACGAATAGACAAAAGCATTTTCCTATAACCCGGGTTCAACGTTATTGCCGTCAGAGACGACACGCGTAATATTCCGATAGTGACTATCGAAGGTTTTCGAACAAGTGAACACGGCGTGAACCAGCAGAGGAGTGACCCGCGACGCGCTCTTGATTACAGACGTACCTGAGGCACGTCTGTAATCAACAGAAAATCACTTGTCAGAAGGTGGTGCGCGACTGCCGGATTGTTGTACAAACGGCTGTCGGTAATCGTCGTTAACGATTAAAACTGGTTTCGGGGAGGCAGCAACACCGGCGCGCGCTAACGGGGCGGGCTGTAGCTGAATACCCAATAAACAGATGAGCAGGACTGCTGAAAAGAAGAACACAGATAATGCTTCGTGCATCACTGCCAGGGAATGAGGTTCGACAACAAGGTTGTCATGCAGGGCACCGACAAACTCCGATGAGTCCGCCATGATACCGCTGATAATTAAAGACACGTTGAATACCAGTACGAGGGTCGCCAGCCAAAGCACCACCCCAACACGCGTGGTGCTGTCAATTGCCATACGGTTTAAGGAAACCGCATAAGCATTGTTGGTGAGCAATGAGGTAATCATGCTGACTATCTGTCCTCGTGTGTACCGGTCATGCTGAATTGTCTCGAAACGACTTTTCAACAGGAAATTAGTCTTCGGGCGTCAGAGAGTAGAGAAAAATCACCGGGGACTCAAGTGAAGTAAAAGAGACTAAGAACAGATTTCCGGCAGGCGTGAAAACGTCTTGTGATCGCTGTTAACATTTTGTTTTCATTTGGGGCGGGGTTGATCCATATCAATTTAAGACAATATGAGTCAATATCCGACCTGATCGCTCCTAAGGTCTTATGGACGCATGACCAAAGTCGTAGTTTTTTCCTTTTACCCTTACCAATAGTCCCTGATTTTGTTGTGGATTTAACAATCGCGCAACAATAGTTAAATAGTGGAAATATTCAGATAAGGAGCGTGAACCTGCGATTTTTGCGACTACGATTCGGTTGTTTTTTGTTCGTTAGTAAAGGTTTTTGCGGGCCGGATGGCGTTGTTGAAATGAAACCAGCCGGTAAAACTGTAGAGAACAGCAATACCAAGTACCAGCAGGTGATACCATAAATATGGCAGGTAAGCTGCTGTGGTCACACCCAGGGTAGTAGCCATGAATACCCCTCCGTCTGACCACGGAATCATCGGTGTCACCACCGTTCCGCCGGATTCTGCATTACGGGACAGTACCCGCCGGTCCGTACCCGTCGCATCATAGTTTTTACCGGTAATCGTGCTGGCGGTAATCAGTGATACATAGGCCGCGCCACCCAATATATTGCCAATGATCCCTGCCAGTAGTGTGGATAAACCCAGTTTTGTTACGTTATCAGCCCAGCGTTGCAGTGAGGTGGTGATGGTAGCCAGTACACCGGTGGCTTCCATCAGGCCGCCGATGCCCAGAGCCAGAATGATAAGCAGAATATTTGGCAGCATAGACATCATACCGCCGCGGTTCAGCAGCACGGCGATAACATTGTCATCAGATTCGATGTGGCTACCGTCATACAGCGTTTCCAATGCCGGTATGACATCCTGCTGCTGAAATAAGACGGCCCAGACAACCCCAAGTAAAGCACCAAAGAAGATAACCGGAACCGCCGGCTGACGAAGAATGAGCAGGGTGATGACCGCCAGTGCGGGCAAGATCATAAACGGACTGACCGTAAACCAGGCATCTATAACAGCCATAACTTCTGTTGCCCGTCCGGTACTTCCCTGATGGCCTGTGAGAATGCCGGTGAACAAAAACAGGGCACTGGCAATCACTATGGCGGGTACACTGATATAAAGCATGGATTTAATATGTTCGATGAGATCGACTCTGCACAATGAGGCCGTCATCACGGTGGTGTCAGACAGCGGGGATAATTTATCTCCCACATAAGCCCCTGAGATGGCAGCACCGGCGACAAGAGGGGCGGGCAGACCAAAGCCTTCACCAATCCCCATCATGGCGATGCCTGCGGTACCGATAGTACCGAAGGATGTACCGGTCGCCAGGGAAGTTACCGCACAGATAAAAAATGCGGCGAACAGGAATATCTGAGGTGTCATCACAGACAGGCCGTAATAAATAATAGAAGGCACAATGCCGCCGGCCATCCAGCTGCCAATCAGTGCACCCACTGCGATGAGTACGAGAATGGCTTCCATACCCTGAGAGATGCCGGTAAGCAGTCCGTTTTGCATGGATTCATAACTGCGACCGAGCCATTTCCCCAGCCCGAGGGTGGCAAACCAGGCGCCCAGAAGCGCCAGCTGAATAGGAAGCGGAGTATATTGGGTCATAACAATTATCATCAGAATAATTACGCCGGCGAGTAATCCGACCTGGAGCAGAGAAGGTTGTCTGACTGTTTGCATGATTCTGCATCCTTGTATATGTCCCGTTCCTGCTGATAAAAGCGGGCTCTTTTATTATCTTAGTGGCCGGAGAGGGCAGGTAAGTTAATCTAAATCAATAGCTTATTATTCTTCTGGCTAATTTCTACCCTATCGGAATCAACGACACAGCGCAATCGCAACATCGCGCAATACTGACTGTTCAACGGAAATTACCCGTCTTGTATGAAAAACAGCTATTGCTGATAACAAATGCTGCTGGCAAAGCCGTGACTTTCTTTATAGACTGCGGCCTTTACAACAGGTTTCCGGTGAACAACGGCAAAAGATAAAGAGCCCGCAAGAGGTTTTGCCGTCAGACAGGCGCCGGGAAGGACACAAGAAGGGTTCAGAGAATGTCTCAAAATAAAGTTGGTTTAGTTGGCTGGCGCGGTATGGTCGGCTCTGTATTAATGCAAAGAATGCAGGAAGAAAACGATTTCTCATTCATTGAGCCAACCTTTTTCACGACCTCTCAAAAAGGGTTACCTGCGCCGGATTTCGCCGGTAAAGATTGCGGTGTACTGGAAGATGCCAATGACATCGAAGCACTGGCAAAGCAGGATATTATTATTACCTGTCAGGGTGGTGATTACACTAAAGAAGTCTATCCGGCACTGCGCGAAAGCGGCTGGAATGGCTACTGGATCGATGCTGCCTCAGCTCTGCGGATGAAAGATGATGCTGTGATCATTTTAGATCCGGTAAACCGTGGTGAAATTGATAAAGGTCTGCAGGGCGGCGTAAAAACCTATGTAGGTGGTAACTGTACAGTATCGCTCATGCTGATGGCGCTGGGTGGTTTGTTTGAAGCAGATCTGGTTGAGTGGGCATCGCCTATGACTTATCAGGCAGCCTCCGGTTCCGGTGCAAAGCACATGCGTGAATTGCTCAGTCAGATGGGCGCAGTGTACGGTGATGTGAAAGCGTTGGTAGACGACCCGTCGACAGCTATTCTCGACATCGACCGTCAGGTTGCTGAATTTATCCGCTCTGATGAAAACCCGACAGATCAGTTCGGTGTGCCACTGGCCGGCAGCCTTATCCCGTATATCGATACACAACTGCCGTCAGGTCAAAGCCGTGAAGAATGGAAAGCGCAGGCTGAAGCGAACAAGATCCTGGGTACTCAGGACTCACCGGTACCGGTAGACGGATTATGTGTTCGTGTTGGTGCAATGCGCTGTCACAGCCAGGCTATTACTCTGAAGCTGAAAAAAGACCTGAGTGTTGAAGAAATCGAAGGTTTACTGGCGAAGCACAATGACTGGGTGAAAGTGATCCCGAATGACCGTGAGATCACCATGCAGGAACTGACGCCGGCAAAAGTAACCGGTACTTTATCGATTCCTGTCGGTCGTATCCGTAAACTGACAATGGGGCCGGAATACATTTCTGCCTTCACTGTCGGTGATCAGTTATTGTGGGGCGCGGCTGAACCGCTGCGTCGCATGCTGCGGATTATCCTGGACGCATAAAACGTTAAAAAAGCATAAAACGGAAGGGCGATGTGAAAACATCGCCCTTTTTTGTCTGGTCCGGAGTTACTTTTACCAGCGGCTACTGTTCTTTGTCTGACTTCGCCTCTTCTTCGCTGAGATCGGTGACAGATACCGAGCCCCGGGCCACAGCGAACCGGGTACGTAGATCATCAAGTACTGCCAGTTGAGACGGCGATAAACGGGTGCTCGTTGGTGTCTTAGAAACCCATTCCTCCATCATATGAGTGGGAACTAATGCGCTGCCGCTCACTACAACTGAATCTAACATAGCTGCACTGTTGGTCGCACCAGACCCGCCGTAACTACGCTGGTCACCCATTACACTTGCCAGTTGCCAGTCTTTCATGGCGAAATCCAGCGATTTTGCCTTATCGATCTCCTCAGTCATTTCACCGCCGAGATACGTCAGGATATGCGCTTTCAATGCCGCCTCATCGTTATGAAACCAGTTCAGGTTGCGCTCATAGAACACTGAAACCTTGCCGTCGTAGTAGGTGCCACGATTTGAATTAATAAATTCAGTGGCAGACTTTTTCAGCGTCCGCCATATTCCGCGACTACGAAATGCCCGTTTCTGGATGCCGGGGCCGCCAATATTGCCCTGAAACAGGCCATAAAGGATAAGCGGATTGCTGTCATATTTTTCCTTCAGGATTTTATCTTTAATGTCATTCAGGCTGAGAGGGATCCCTGCTACTGTCATGACTTTGTCATCAAGGAAATACTTGTCTTCTTCGGGATCGAGGTAGCGACTCATGCTGTAGACCGGATAGCGTTTAGCAATCTCATTGAGCATGGTGAAGTTATAGAGATTCAGCCAGTATGCCAGTTGCTCATCTGTACTGAGAAGAGGCAAAGGAATCTCATCGGGCAGGGACATCAGACTGGCCTGCATATCTGCCAATGTGGAAACCACCTGTTCATTGTCAAAGGCGGTAAAGTAGAATTTATTACCCTCCAGTACCGTCAACGGATTAATGCGCACTTTCAGGCGCGTACCCACTCTGGAATCTATGTTCTCCGCTTTTTGCCTTTCAGACCAGCCGGTCACAGAAACAAATGTTTTTAAGAACGTATCCAGATCATCATATTGCAGATAAAGCTTGTTGTCTTGCGCATGGCCTCTGAAAACTTCCGGTACACCGGCTTCTCCGGCGTAACTCAGCAAACTGATAAACAGGAATGCAAAGCACAGGCAACAGGCATTCTTCATCACAATAATCCTTTTGTTTGAACACTTTATGTACTGCCATTTATACGCCCGGGGACAAAGGAAAGTAAATAGGAAGAGCCGATTATGCCAGGCATGTGCGGAAGTCTGCCGCACTGAGTATGACACCGGAAGAAAAAGGCCGGGAGCCGATGGAAGTAACAAAGATGTTACTGTAATGTGTCATTCAGCAGATTAGGGACACACTTATCTGTAAACCCCGGGAATATTGTTAAGGATGGTCTGTGAAAATCAATCAACATAAAAAATTGCTGCTGGCAGTGTGTGCATTGTCAGCCTTTAGTGCCGGTTCGATGGCTGCAACATCTTCATCTCAGCAAAATGTGCTGACCGCAACTGAAGTCAAAGAGGGCTGGAAGTTGCTGTTTGACGGCAAGACACTGGATGGATGGCACTTATTTCAACATCCTGATGCTAAGCCTTCATGGATAGTGCAGGACGGCACTATCACTGTCGATCTGCGTACCAGCGGTGTTCAGCATGGCGACCTGACATCAGATGCTGAATTTGAAAACTATGAACTGGCTTTCGAATGGAAAACAACCGTAGATGGTAACAGCGGTGTATTTATTAATGTGCAGGAAAACCCGGAAAATCAGCTTGCCTGGCAAACCGGACCTGAATATCAGCTTCTGGGTCCTGAACATATCGATAATAAAAAGCCGGCGAAAAATCCGGGTTGCCTGTACGGTTATTCCGCACAGCTTACACAAACTTCAGTGCATGAGCAGGGGCAGTGGAATCAGTCGGTTATCAGGCAAAATAACGGTGAAGTGGCCTTTTACCTGAATGGCAATTTAACCGCGAAAGTTGACCTTGGTAGTCAAGAGTGGAAAGACTGGGTATCTCAGTCCAATTTTAAAAGCTTTGCTGATTTCGGCAAGGCTACCAAAGGGCACATCGTGCTGCAGGAATGGACCTCACCGGTTGCTTTCCGGAATATCAAAATAAAAGAGTTGTAAGCTGGCTACAACGAAGCGGAGAAAAGGGCTTCCTGCGCTCAGGCGGCAACCTGTTTAAAGCCCGTAACGCTTTGAGAGCCGTCAGCGTTTGTACTGTGTCGGGCAATAGGCGCGCTCAATGCCGGAATGACGTAACTTCAGATGTTTAGTTTGTCTTCCATGCATACGTTTCCGCCACATGCGAAAGGATGACGGTTTCATCTCCTTTCGCATGAGCTTTATTACTGCAGACTCATTGAGTCCGTAGAGTTTCTCTATTGCTTCAAACGGTGTTCTGTCTTCCCAGGCCATTTCTACTACGCGGGACAATTCTGCCGGTGTCATACAAGCTCCTCTTTTACGGGCAGGTAGCATAGCGGATATCAGACAGTACAGAACAAGTCTGCGGTATGGTTTAATGATATTTAATGTCTGGCTCAGCGGTAAGCGTGTCTCTTTGCATTTTTATTCTCTTTTAAGTTCATGGTCTGCAATTATTTTTCTCTTGCACCGGGCCTGCAGCCAAAAAATGCGGGAAGATTCCCTGCTGATGCTTTTATACTGACTTCATACAAACACAAACGGACCTCACTATGAAAAACTGGGTTGCAGAGGCGATCAGAAAAATTAATGCGGATTTTCAGCGCTCCGCTGATACGCACCTTATTAAGCTTGAAGGACTCAATCTGAAGGGTATTGATATCTATCTGAAAGATGAGAGTACCCATCCCACCGGCAGCTTAAAGCATCGTCTGGCCCGTTCCTTATTTCTCTATGCCCTGTGCAACGGCAAAATTGGTGAAAACACGACTATCGTTGAAGCATCCTCCGGCAGCACAGCTGTGTCTGAAGCGTATTTTGCCCGTATGCTGGGTATTCCGTTTATTGCAGTGATGCCCCGCAGCACGGCACAAAGCAAAATTAACCTGATCACCCGTTTCGGTGGACGCTGCCATTTTGTGGAATGTCCCACCCATATGCACGATGAAGCCGTCCGGCTGGCGCAGGAGTGTAACGGCTATTTTATGGATCAGTTCATGTTCGCTGAGCGGGCCACTGACTGGCGGGGTAATAACAACATTGCTGAAAGTATTTTTGGTCAGATGTCCGCTGAACCTCACAGTGTGCCCCACACCGTGGTCATGAGCGCCGGTACGGGCGGTACCTCAGCGACGATTGGCCGTTATATCCGTTACAAGGGGCTGGCGACAGAGCTGGTTGTTGTGGATCCTGAGCATTCTGTGTTTTACGACAGCTATCAGTCAGGAGACCGCACGTTAACCAGTCAGCGGGGGAGTGCCGTTGAAGGTATAGGAAGGCCCAAAGTAGAAGCGTCCTTTCAGCCGGATGTCATCGACAAAATGCTGAAGGTGGAAGACAAAGCCAGTATTGCCACCATTCACTGGCTGGCAGATATTGCCGGGATCCGCGCCGGCGCCTCTACCGGTACTAATTTGTGGGGCGCATTGCAGGTGGCTGCAGGAATGCAATCCCGGGGAGAGCAGGGGTCTATCGTTACGTTGATGTGTGACAGTGGTGAGCGTTATCTTGATACTTACCACAATCTGCAATGGGTAGAGAAAATGTTCGGGGACATCAGCGTTTACACTGAGCAGTTGCAAAAATTTGCATAAACCGGCTGGCAAAAATGACACTTTGAACAATACTCAAAACAGGTATGAGTTTGGATAAAGTGATCTCACAGGTTGAAACAGTCAGGTTTAACAGGTGTCTTCACTGCCGCATTGTTGTTCTCACCCTGCAATAATGCCAGTGACGACTTCCCCGTGGAATTTTCAGGGTTCGCCCGCGTGGTGGCGGGGTATCTGGATACTGATCAGGCTTACTTTGAAGGCTATGAGAATAAAGTCAGTTTCTCAGAGAAGTCATTGCTGGGCTTACAGGCTGATTATGCCCTGACCGGCACGGTATCGGTCTCCGGACAGGTGCTTCTGCACAGTGATGAAAGTCGCGGCTCCGGGCTGGAATGGCTCTACTTAAGCTATGAACCCAACGCAAACTGGCAATTTAAGGCAGGCCGGTTGCGTACACCGTATCTCCAGTATTCTGACGTTTTTGACGTGGGATACGCCTACCCATGGATATCTCCTCCCCGACAGTTGTACGGCAGCTATCTGTTCTTTCCCCGCTACGAAGGAGGGAACGCCCGCTATCAGTTCAACATTGACGATGTCTATTTTGGACTGGAAGGATATTACGGCTCTTTTTCGGATGACATTGAAGCCAGCGGTGAGAGCTTTCACCTTGAGGTGAAGGAGATGTACGGCGGCATCGCCGAAATCAGTTACCGGGGCTGGCAACTGCGCGGTGCCACGTTTATTTCTGCCGACGTGGAAGCTGACATTGACGGTCTGGGAGAGCTGACCGGCGGACTGAAAGCCGCCGGATTTGATGATTTAGCTGATTATTTTTCATTAACGGGACGGGTGGATGCCTACCTCGTAGGAATAAGCTACGACAGCCTGGACTGGTTTATGTCTGCAGAATATGTAGACGTGGAATCCACCATTAATATTCTGGCCGGTATTGAAAACTATTATGTCACGCTGGGACGCTATTTCGGTGATTACCAGTTACTTGTGACCTACGCCAAATCCAATCAGATCCTCGGGGAACTGAACAACACTATCCCCGTTGGTCTGGATCCTCAGCTTGATATGCTCTACTACGGCGTGGAGCAATTGCAGGCCAGATTTCCCACCGATGTGCTGGATTCTGTCACTCTGGCCGGGCGATGGGACTTCCGCCCGGGCATGGCACTGAAAGCGGAAGTAACGTTTTTAGACGGTGAGCCCGGCAAAACCTCTTTGTTCAAGTTAAAAGCGGGCTCCGAAAACTTTGACCGTCAGGCCGTGTTGTACCAGTTCGGACTGGAGTGGGTATTCTGATGAAGTTGATGAATCTTACTCTCACCCTTGCGCTGTTAATGTCGTCACAGCCTGCAAAAGCCAGTGATGAGATTATTGTGGTAGCAAATCTTGCAGAGCCGGCAGGCACCATGCAAAAGCATGAAGTGCGCAATCTGTTTATGGGCGGAGCTTCGTCCGGGCTTGAACCGGTAACACTTGTCCCCGGCGCGCAAACCAGGCTTATCTTCAATGCACGGATAGTGGGCCTGACAGAGTCCCGTATTCAGTCTTACTGGGCGCAAATGCGGTTCAGCGGCAGAAATAAGGCACCGGTTCAGGTGCAGTCTGTGGATGCCATGATGGAATATTTGCTGGAAAATCAGGGCAGTGTGGGCTATCTCCCTGCAGATGTGACGCTGCCGGAAACACTGACAGTGCTGTACACCTCGGGCTGAAAAGTGGGTTTGCTACATACTATGCTGGCTTTCGAGGGCGGGAATTAACCCGTCCTCTTCATCATTTTCACAAATCGGCTCTGGCCGGCCGTAATAATAGCCTTGTAAAAGGTGACACCCGTGATCTATCAGAAACGTTGCCTGGTCCAGGGTTTCAACGCCTTCGGCGCACACTTTCAGTTTCAGGTGGCGTGCCATCTCAAGAATAGTGACGGTGATAAGTTCTGAACGTTGTGATACACCAATCTGACTGACAAACTGACGGTCGATTTTCAGCGTATCAATGCTGAATTCGGTGAGGTAGCTTAAAGAGGAATACCCTGTACCGAAGTCATCAAGTGCTATTTTGCATCCCAGTGCGCGAAGATCGTCAAAAAACGCATTCCCCGCCTGAAAACTTTTGAGGTAGGCAGATTCCGTAATTTCGAACTCAATGGCACCGGCCAGTCCGCCAAGCTCTCGTATTTTTTCCAGAACAAAAGCTGTGACCGTTTCGTCCTTTAAATCATTGGCTGACAGGTTCAGGGAAATCGTTGTGGTTTCTCCGTATTGTCTGAGAATGTGTTTTACGTCCTTGCATACCTGCGCCATGACCCAGAGTGTGATGACTGATATTTTATTGCTCTGCTCAGCGATGGGGATAAATTCCGCCGGTGACACCATGCCAAGGTGGGGTTATACCAGCGGATCAGTGCTTCAAAACCCACCACCTTACTGCTCTGGTCCACTTTAGGTTGATAGACAAGGAAGAATTCATTGTTCTCAATCGCCGTGTGAATACTGGTAGAGATGCGGATCATACGGTGGTTGTCGTCCTGCATCATGCGGGTGAACAGGGTGAACTGACCCCGACCGTTTCGCTTGGAATGATACATGGCAATATCCGCATTGCTCATTAAGGTGGTCAGGCTGAAGTCGCAGTCCTTTGCCAGCGCAATACCGATGCTTGCGCCTGTTTCCAGTTTCCATTGATCCACCAGTTGATCACTGCCAATAGCCTCAACCAGCCGTGCCGCTACTTCTTCAACCTGTTCCACCGAACTGCATTCCCCAAGAATGATGACAAATTCGTCGCCGCCATGCCGGCCGACAATATCATCCAGCCTCAGGCTGTCACTGATCACATCAGCAATTTTACAAAGCAATTTGTCACCCACGTCATGACCGAAGGAATCGTTCACCATTTTGAACCCGTCGAGATCAAGAAACAGCAGAGCGACATCTTTTTCTTCCCGCTTGGCTCTGGCCAGCTCGATGTTCAGGCACTTCATTAAAAACTGCCGGTTCAGCAATCCGGTAAGGGGGTCGAAGTTCGCCAGCTTTTCCATTTGCTCCTGCTGACGGGTGAGTAGTTTATTTTTCTGCCGGTTAAGTTCGGTTTGTTTGTTGATGTCTGACATCATGCTGTTAAAGCCGTGGGTGAGGGCTTTGATTTCCGACTTACCTTCAATGCTTACTTCTATGGCGTAATCTTTGGTTTCTTCTACGCGGCGCATTTTCTCAATGAGTTTAAACAATGGTTGCAGGGAGCGGCGTTGTAACTCCAGTACAAGAAAAACAGCGGTAAGCAGAATGAAAATAACAAAGGGCACTATGGCAACGATGAACTTTCTCTGGCTGTCTGCAAGTGACTGCTCAATAAGATAGGAAATGACCAGTTTGCCCTGAGGCAGGGCCGGGTCACCAATTATTTTAACTACGCGGATATGGCTGTCTTCAATATGCAGTCCGTAGTCCAGTTCGTGTAGCCTCACATCTTCGGTAGAGCTTTCATTTCCTGAATGCTGCCTGTGTTTAACAAGTGCAGAGCCGATGTAAGCACTAACTATCTCGTTTTGGGTGTTATAGACGCGGGCAAATTCTACATTGTCATATTCATCTAAACGCAAAAGTACACTGATGAGCGGGAACTCATCATCTGCGGCCATGTGTGGCAGCAGATCGTTGGCGAGGTTCTCAGACAAAGCCTGCAGCTCCTGAGAGACGAACTCTTCATAAAGACCTTCGTAAACACGCAACGACACCCACATCACCAGCGCGCTGATGACGGTAATAGAAATAAGCGTTATTGCCGCAATTTCTGTGCGAAGGCTTTTCAAACATTAACCCCGGATGGCGTGACTTTTATATGCTTGGTCTATTCAGAGTATAGTCACGGATTTATAAAGCGCATTGGTGTTGCTCGTGCAATTTCCTGCATGGCGATTTTATAATCATAAATATAGAAAATAACGGGCCGGTAAAGATTAAAATTCTGTCATTGAAAACCGGTTAAAAAATAAGCTGGCTATTCTGATAAACAACTGGTAACATCGCCGCGCCTTTTGAAGGTCCTATTCAAACTTGTTAATGCTATTTCTTTATATTCTTTGTAAGTCTTCACAGAATTACTTCCGGAAAACTACTGATCTACGCCTGTTCCAAACCTGAAAGACCTCATACGTAAATAGGCGTATTTAATTTAACTTATTATTTTTTGGAGTAATTTATGTCTCAGGTAACTGGTACAGTAAAATGGTTCGACGAAGCTAAAGGTTTCGGTTTTATTTCTCAGGAAGGCGGCAAAGACGTTTTCGTACACTTCCGTGCGATCAAATCTGACGGTTTCCGTTCTTTAAGCGAAGGTCAAAACGTTCAGTTCACTATCGAACAAGGCAACAAAGGCCCACAGGCTGCTGACGTAGTAGTACTGTAAGCAAACGCTTATCCTATTTATAACGGGCGCTCACTGGTAGCGCCCGTTTTTTCTGTAAGTCATTTTTTCCATTCTTTGAGGTTTTCATGCAGTTTTCTGAACTGGGCTTAAGTGCACCGTTATTAAAAGCGGTTTCCGCACTTGGGTTTGCGTCTCCGTCTCCTATTCAAAGTCAGGCTATTCCGGTCATTCTGTCCGGTAAAGATGTACTGGCTGCCGCGCAAACCGGTACAGGTAAAACAGCAGGCTTTGCTCTGCCGATAATGGAAAAACTGTCTTCAGGACAAAAGCCACGGGGTAACAATGTCAGAGCGTTGATTCTGACACCTACGCGGGAATTAGCCGCACAGGTAGAAGACAATATCCGTGGCTTCAATGAATTTTTGAATTTAAAAACCACCGTGGTATTTGGCGGAGTCGGTATCAACCCGCAAATGAAACGCTTGCGTGGCGGTACTGATATTCTGGTGGCCACGCCGGGACGTCTGTTAGATTTGTACCAGCAAAACGCGGTGAAATTTGATCAGCTTGAAGTACTTGTGCTTGATGAAGCCGACCGCATGCTGGATATGGGGTTTATTCACGACATCAAACGTGTGCTGAAGCTGTTGCCGGCTAAACGTCAGAATCTGCTTTTCTCTGCTACCTTTTCACCTACCGTAACAGCCCTGGCAGAATCGATTACTCAATCAGCGGTTAAGATTTCCGTTGCGCCACCGAACACCACAGTAGAAGAGGTTCAGCAGATCCTGGTCAATGTGGATAAATCGAAGAAGGTTGGTGCGCTGACAGCGTTGATTAAGCAGCAGAAATGGCGCCAGACACTGGTATTTTCCCGTACCAAGCATGGTGCTAACCGGATTGCTACCCGACTGACCAATTCCGGTATTCCCAGCGCTGCCATTCACGGTAACAAAAGCCAGGGCGCCCGTACCCGTGCACTAAGCGAGTTTAAAGACGGTACGGTTAATGTGCTGGTGGCAACAGATATCGCTGCACGTGGAATCGATATTGCCCAGTTACCGGTGGTGGTGAACCTGGATTTACCCAATACCGCAGCAGATTATGTGCACCGTATTGGCCGGACAGGTCGTGCCGGTGCCAGCGGTCAGGCATGGTCACTGGTTAGTGCTGATGAATTACAACAACTTAAGGATATTGAAACCCTTATCCAGAAGTTGCTGCCACGGGAAACATTAAGCGGATTTGAGCCGGATCTTAAGTTAGCAGAGACTACCCTGTCAGCGCCCAAAAAACCTAAGAAGCCGAAGAAGCCTAAACAGCAAAAAGAGGCAAATGCAGGAGATAAAAAGCCGCAGACAAAGGCTTCGCCATCCCGCCGCAGGCCAGCCCGCAGAAAGCCTGCGAGGGCGTCAACGGGTTCGCACGCTTCTTAATTTAGTGTATAGTGCGTGGCCTGAAATTTCGTCAGTACAACCTGCCAGAGAGACCTATGAGCGGACAAACCGATACACAGTCTTTGATTTCCTCGTTAGGCGACGTCGTTGGACAAGCCCACTTACTTACCGATAAAGAAAAGAAGCAGCCTTATTGTAAAGGATTCCGTTTCGGTTCCGGTGAAGCACTGGCCGTGGTCCGCCCGGCAACATTAGTGGAAATCTGGCGGGTACTGACGTTATGTGTGGAAGCGGATGTGGCCGTTATCATGCAGGCAGCCAACACCGGTTTAACCGGCGGTTCAACGCCGGATGGTAAAGATTACGACCGTCCGCTGGTGATCATCAGCACCATGCGTATTGATGATATACAGCTGATTGACGAAGGTAAGCAAATTGTCGGTCTGGCGGGCAGCACACTGTTTGGTCTGGAAGAGAAACTCGCGCCATATGGCCGTGAGCCTCACTCAGTGATTGGCTCATCCTGTATCGGCGCATCTATTGTCGGCGGGATTTGCAATAACTCCGGCGGTGCGCTGGTTAAACGTGGCCCGGCGTACACAGAAATGTCACTGTTTGCCCAAATTGATGAGAGTGGCAAGCTGTCGCTGGTGAATAATCTGGGCATTCACCTGGGTGACTCTCCGGAAGAAATCCTGACCAATCTGCAACAGCAGAACTACGCAGCAGACGACGTGGCTTTCCCTGAACTGAGAGCATCAGATAACGAATACGATGAGCGTGTGCGGGATGTCGATTCTGACACGCCTTCACGTTTTAATAATGACGGCCGCCGCTTACATGAAGCCAGTGGCTGTGCGGGTAAACTGGCGGTATTCGCTGTACGCCTTGATACCTTTCCGATTCCGGACAAAAAGCAGGTGTTCTATGTGGGCTCTAATGATGCCGCTATGTTCACCCAAATTCGCCGGGACATTCTTTCTACCTTTAAAAACTTACCGGACTCCGGTGAATATCTGCACCGCGACTGCTACGACGTATCGAAGAAGTACGGTAAAGATATGTTTATCGTCATCAGCAAGCTGGGGGCGAAATTCATCCCTAAGCTGTTTGCCTTTAAACGTAAGTTTGATGCCTTCACTGACAAGCTGGGCTTTTTGCCAAACAAAATGTCAGACCGCACCATGCAGTACTTAAGTTATCTGTTCCCCGGCCATTTACCGGCCCGCATGGAAGTGTATCGTGATAAGTACCAGCATCACTGGATTTTAGAAATGAGTAACGACGGTGTAGATGAAGCCCGTGCGTATCTGGATAATTTCTTTAAAACCCATGAAGGCAGCTACTTCGAATGTACGGAAGATGAAGCAGATAAAGCGATACTGCACCGGTTTGTTGCCGGTGGTGCTATCGGCCGCTACCACATTATGAACAGTAAAAATGTGGGGGCGATGATGACTATCGATGTGGCATTACGCCGTAACGATCCTGACTGGTTTGAAGAGCTGCCGGCAGAAATCGATGAGCAGGTTGATACCAAACTCTACTATGGCCACCTGTTCTGCCACGTAATGCACCAGAACTACGTGTTGAAGAAAGGCGCGGATGCGAAAGTGCTGAAAAACAAAATACTGCAAACCTTCGATGCGCGGAATGCTGAGTACCCCGCAGAGCATAACGTGGGACATGAGTATTTTGCCAAAGATGCGCTGAAGTCGTTCTATCGCAAGCTCGACCCGACCAATAGCTTCAACCCGGGGATCGGTAAAACTACTAAACTGAAAAACTGGGCTGAGCATAACGACAGCTGCTGTGGTGGCCACGATTGATGTGGCCAACCCCGGCGGGCCTGTGTGCTATTTAGCAGGATACTGATTTCTCACCAGGCTTTTAATGTAAGCGACAAGTTCGCTTTGCGGCCGTGAAAAAATGGGCTGGATCGGAGTAGGCAGCTCCGGGTTAACTATCATCAGCATCATGCAAGGCGCCAATAATGTGAATAAGGCGTAGACAGGAGTAACGTCATCGTCGGTAGCGTTAAAATCGCTGGCCTCCATCACCATCTTCTTGATGATACTCGCCCTTGTGTGAGCTTCGTTTACTAACACCGTATTAATCATCGGCGATGGCGTGACAATTTCCCGCGCCCACACTTTTCCGTGCCAGCTTCGCTCTTCCAGTATATTGGCCACCACATGCTCAATGAGTTCGTCCAGCTTGTCTTGCGCTGTTGCGTGACTTTCATCTAATGCCCGCAAAAAATCCAGGTGCAGGAAGTGTTCTATCGCCGCAGAAAATACCTGCTCATACAGACCATCTTTACCATTAAAATGATAATTGATTGCAGCGGCATTCACGCCTGCTGCACTGCAAATATCCTTGGCTGACGTGTTGTGATAACCCCGTTGAGCGAATAATTCGGCGGCAGCAGCGAAGATGCGCTTTTTCGTTTCTTCACCATCGGCACGGCCCTTTCGGTTTTGCATTTATTTCATCACCAGGTCGCTTATGTAAATTATCAGGCACTTTACCGCTGAACTAGTTGAAATTCAAATTTGAATTTCATATTGTGTTATGCGTTGATGCTTACACAAGTGAATTCTTCTATGAATAAAAAGCTCGCTGTACTCATTGTCGTCGCGGTAGCGGCGGCAGCTTCCGTCTATACGTTTTGGCCTGAACGCGGGGCTGAACAAACAAAACTGTTCGGGAATGTCGATATCCGCCAGGTGTCTTTATCGTTCACTCAGTCCGAGCGGGTAACAGCTGTGAATGTGGAAGAAGGGGATGTGGTTAAAGCAGGTCAGATTATTGCCCGGCTCGATGATACCGTAGCAAACCTTGAGCTGGCGCAGGCCAATGCGCAAATTGCCGCCCAGGAAGCGTTAGTGGCAAAGTTGCAGGCGGGTTCAAGACCCCAGGAGATTGCACAGGCAAAAGCGGTGGTGGCGCAGCAACAAGCGAATGTGGATATTGCATCCGCCCGGCTTAAAAGACTGCAATCAGTTGACAGCAAAACACAGGGTAAAGGCGTAAGCCAACAGGATATTGATGAGGCGAGGGATCAGGTAGTTGCCCTGCAGGCAGCACTTGCACAGGCGAAGGCCAGTTTAGCACTGGTTGAAGAGGGACCGAGAAAAGAAGACATCGATCAGGCCAGAGCACAGTTACAAGTGCTGGCTTCACAAAGAGCCTTACTGGCTGAACAGGTTAGCCGCACTGTGTTACTCGCCCCCAGTGATGGTGAAGTGCGGGCAAGACTGATGGAGCCCGGCGACCTCGCCACCCCTCAGCGTCCTGTTATCACGTTGGCGTTAACGTCACCCAAGTGGATACGGGTTTATATTAATGAAACCCAACTGGCGACCACCAGGGTAGGTGAAGCCGTTGATGTTCATGTTGACGGGTTGAATAAAACTATTAAAGGCACTATCAGCTTTATTTCTTCTGTCGCTGAATTTACGCCGAAAAATGTGCAAACAGAGGATTTGCGCACCTCACTGGTTTATGAGGTTCGGGTCAGGGTTGATGATGCTGACAATACCCTTAAGTTGGGGATGCCTGCCACTGTGATGCTCGTTAACAACGGACGCTAATCATGAGTGAACCGGTGGTGAGTGCCAGCGCGCTGGTTAAACAATTCAACGGAGACGGTCAGCAAACCGTAGCCCTCAAACAGATAGATTTCGAAGCAAAGAAAGGGGAACTCACCGCTCTGGTGGGGCCCGATGGTGCAGGAAAAACCACGCTGCTGCGCCTGGTCGCAGGGTTGATGGTTCCTTCTGATGGCAGCTTACGTGTACTTGGCTATAACACGACGACAGACGCACAGCAGGTACAAAATTTAATTAGCTACATGCCCCAGCGATTCGGTTTGTATGAAGATTTAAGCGTACAGGAAAATCTGGATTTGTACGCAGACTTACACGGCGTGGATAAAGTAACCCGTGAGGCGCGGTATGAGCGCCTGCTGACTATGACGAATCTCTCTGCTTTTACCTCAAGACCGGCGGGAAACTTGTCGGGCGGCATGAAACAAAAGCTCGGTCTGGCCTGCACGCTGGTGCGCTCGCCTGCACTTCTACTGCTTGACGAGCCCACTGTTGGCGTTGACCCTCTGTCACGGCAAGAATTGTGGAAAATTATCAGCCAACTGGTGGAAGATGAGTCGCTCACCGTGATGGTCAGTACCTCTTACTTAGATGAAGCAGAACGGTGCCATCAGGTGTACTTGCTCAATGAAGGGACTATTCTCGCGAAAGGTACCCCTGAGAAATTAAAGCAGGACGCAGCGGGGCGGTGTTTCGTGGTAACTCCTTCATCAAGCCAAAAGCCGCGGGATTTACAAAGTGCACTGCTTGATAACGAAGAGGACGTAATCGATGCGGTCCCTCAAGGGGGGCGGGTACGCTGCGTGTTACATCAAGGCAAAGATATGAAAGCCATCGCGCATCAGGTAAAGGCCGCGCAGTCTGAATCTGTGCCTCCCCGCCTGGAAGATGCGTTTATGATGCATTTGAAGACCCATATCAAACCCGCCGCAGTAGATGTATCCTCATTGGCGCAGCAAAACCAACATACCGGGCAATCTCAGCGACACGATAAGCCTGTCGTGTCTGTTAATGAGCTGGTTAAACAGTTTGGTGACTTTACGGCAGTTGCCAAAACGTCTTTTGAAGTTTATCCCGGTGATATCTTTGGCTTATTAGGACCAAACGGTGCGGGGAAAACAACGACTTTCCGGATGCTCTGCGGATTGTTACCCGCCACATCAGGCACGCTGGACGTAGCCGGGAAAAACTTACGAACCGCCGCCGCTGGCGCACGTTCCCGCATTGGTTATGTGTCACAGAAATTCGCGTTGTATGGCAATTTAACCGTGTATGAAAACCTGCGCTTTTTCGCTGGTGCATACGGGCTGTGGGGAAAGCAGCGAAAACAAGCCATTGACCGGGTGATTTCTCAATTTGATTTAGCCTCTCACGTACAGCAAAAAAGTGCATCATTACCCGGAGGCTACAAACAGCGGTTAGCCATGGCGGCCAGCCTTATGCACCAGCCCGATATATTGTTTCTCGATGAGCCAACCAGCGGGGCGGACCCGTTAGCCCGGCGGGCTTTTTGGCGACGTATCACGGCACTGTCAAAAACCGGCACGGCCATCATCATTACCACCCACTTTATGGAAGAAGCTGAATACTGCGACAAGATTTTGATTCAGGATGCAGGTAAAAAGCTTGCCATGGGCTCGCCTGAGGAGATACGCGCTGGCATAGACGGCGATTCGGCAATGAGTATGGAAGAGACATTCATCAGTATCATTGCGCAAAGTCGACAAAAACGAGACAGGGAGGCCGCTGATGTCAACTAAGTCCCGTCCTGTTCGCGCCTTTGCGGTCCGCTTGCGGGCATTGGTAAAAAAGGAAACCCGGCAATTACTACGTGATAAAAGTAATCTACTGATTGGTATTGGCTTACCCATCGCACTCATTTTTATCTTTGGCTTTGGCGTTACGCTGGATGTGAAAGATATTCGTTTAGCGGTGGTGACTACCCGGCCTGCGCCAGAGACTAATGATTTCGTTTCAACGCTAAGGCTGTCGCCTTATTTCGTACCCAGTGAGATGACTTCGTTGCAACAGGCTGAAAAGGCGTTGCGCGCGCGGGACGTCGAAGCCATTGCCATTCTCGATGACACTTTCGCCAGCAAATTAAAAACTGGAAATGCAGACATTCAGCTTATCGTGCTGGGTAGCGATGCAACGCGGGCCTCTTCGATAAGTAGCTATTTCTCAACGCTCACCGGTGTGTGGGCGTCAAAGCAGCAAGACCGCTTTGGTGCAAACGCGCATCAATCCGGAGGCGTGACTGTTGTTCCAAGGCTTTGGTTTAACGATGCCAACACCAGCACATGGTTTATTGTGCCCGGGCTTATCGTACTTATCATGACATTGGTGGGCACGTTTCTCACCGCGCTCGTCATGGCCCGGGAGTGGGAGCGGGGCACACTGGAAGCACTTTTTGTTACCCCGGTCCGGCCTGCTGAAATCATTCTGGCTAAAATAATTCCCTATTTTGGTGTCGGCATCATAGGCCTGGTGTTGTGTGTGCTGGCGTCGACTTTTCTTTTCCATGTGCCCATTCAGGGCGCGTTTTGGGTATTGGTATTGGGGTCAGTGATATACATGCTGGTGGCATTAGCAATCGGGCTACTTATTTCGGCACTGACGCGCAACCAGTTTCTGGCAAGCCAGATTGCTATCCTGGCCAGCTTCCTGCCTGCGATGATGCTTTCCGGCTTTATTTTCGATTTAGGTAATTTACCCGCCGGCGTTCATGTTATTGGTAGTTTGCTTCCTGCCACGTACTTTATCGAACTGCTGCGAACGGTGTTTCTGGCCGGTAATTTCTGGCCCGTAATTCTTAAAGATTTGGGGCTGCTCACAGTTTACGCCGTGTTGTTACTCAGTCTTGCCCGTTTTCTCACTAAAAAGACACTGGATTAAACTATGGGAAGTGTCCGTCGCTATTTTTTTCTTATCTTCAATTTGTGTCAGAAAGAATTTCTTTCTGTTTTAAAAGATCCCTCAAGCCGTGTCATTTTGATCATGCCAATCATTATGCAAACACTGCTGTTTGGCTATGCCGCCACATTTGACTTGAAAGAGGTGCCTTATGCCGTGCTCGATCAAAGTGACAGTCAGGCCAGCCATGAGGTCCTGCAGAAACTGCAGGGTGCCGGTCTTTTTAACCAGGTGGCCACGCTGTCGGGAAGTACGGAAATTGCTGACATTGTCGGTAATCAAAAAGCGCTGATGGTGGTGTATTTTCCCGCTGACTTTGAAGACAAATTATCCCGCGGGGAAAGTAGCCAGATACAGCTTATTGTCGACGGCCGGAATTCAGCGACAGCTAACGCGGCCCTTGGCAGCTTTAACGCCATTACCATGTCTTACAATGCGGAAAAGGATCTTGGGAGGCAGCTTCCTGTGCAGGTGAAAACCCGCGCCTGGTTTAACCCGAATATGGAAACGCGCTGGCTTATTTTACCGGGAATGATTGCCGCGCTGAGCATGATTCAAACAATGATGCTTACAGCACTTTCCGTTGCCAGAGAGCGTGAGCAGGGCACATTTGACCAGTTACTTGTGACACCCAGCCTGCCTTCGCAAATCTTAATCAGCAAGGCGCTGCCGTCGGTGTGTATAGGGCTTATTCAATCTTCGCTGGTGCTGCTTATCAGCCGGTACTGGTTTGAGATCCCCTTTCAGGGGGCGTTACCGACGCTCTATACAGGGTTATTTTTATTTACGCTGGCAAGTGTGGGGATCGGTCTGTCTATCTCTGCTGTTTCTCTGAATATGCAGCAAGCCATGCTGTATACCTTTGTTTTACTCATGCCGCTCATGCTGTTGTCGGGTTTTGCCACGCCGCTGACCAACATGCCTGAATTAATGCAGGATATTACCTACGTTAATCCACTGCGTTTTTCGGTCAATATTGTCAGGCGTGTTTATCTTGAAGGGGCAACGTTTGCTGACGTTTATCAGGAGATGATCCCGCTGATTATTATCGCCACCATTACTCTGCCGGTAGCCAGCTGGCTTTTCAGACACAGGACTTCATAAGGACATCCATCATATGAAAGTTTCGCTTATTTCTTTTACGCTCATCACTGCACTGGCCATGTCGGGATGCACAAAATTGGGTCCTGAATATGAAAAACCTGAGGTGGCAGTACCGTTGACCTGGCCGTCTTTGCACGGCATTGATGGTCAAACACAAAACCACACGGTGTCGCGTTGGCTAAAAGACGATAAGACGCTGATGACGCTTCACAGCATGTTAGAAAAGCATAACCAGAGCTTACAGGTGGCTGCGCTGAATTTTGCCAGCAGTCGAGTTTACCGGCAGGTAGCCGGAAGCGGTGGCGAGCCTGAGGCTGGCTTTTCAGGCAGTGTGAAAAGGCAGCGGTTGAGTGAAGACGGCAGTATGACCCGGTTTATAAAGTTGTCGTCCTCTGGTGAGCAACAGGATGCCCTGATAGATGCTTTGGCATCACCTTTTACCGTTTACTCAACGGGCTTTGATGCCAGTTGGGAACCTGACCTGTGGGGAAAAGTAGCTAATCAAATTGATGCCGCAGATGCTCAGCAGACACTGGCAGAAAGTGAGCAGGCTGATTTACGTTTGTCGTTAACGACAGAATTAATGCGCCGGTATGTACAATACCGCGCACAGCAAGCAGTACTGGCATTACAACAGCAAAAACTGGCAAACCTGCATACTCAATTATCTATACAGGAGGCCCTGATTGCTGCAGGGCTGGGCGATGAATCAGAACGTTTAGCGTTAGAAGCACAAACTCATCAATTAAACGGTACGCTGGACGGTCAGCGCAGTGAAGTACACGTGTTAGCCAATCAGCTTTCGCTGCTGGTGGGCGTACAACCGGGTGCTTTGACATCTTTATTGGAAGCGCCACACGATGCGTTTCATGAATATGTGCTCTCTACGCTCAACGTACCTTCCGGAGTATTAAGCCAGCGCCCGGACATTCGCGCCGCAGAAGCCAAAGTAAGAGCGGCGACCGCAGAAATTGGTATTGCAGAAGCGGCGCTGTACCCACAATTCCAGTTAACAGGTAATGTGGGCATTGAAGCGCTAAGCAGCAGTGCGGTATCCGACTGGTCCTCGCGAACCTGGCAAATTGGCCCGGGCTTTTACTTACCGCTGTTCAACCGGAACCAGCTTCATCGTCAGGTTGAGATCAAATCAATTACGCAACAGCAAACCATTGTGCAATACCAACAGCAAGTGTTATCGGCATGGACAGAAGTAGACAGTGCCATTGAGCAGGCTAACAGCGCCGGAAGACAACTGCAGCAAAGTCAGCAAGCACTGTCTAACATAACCCAAAGACTTGCGCTGACAGAAACAGACGCTGAAGCCGGCCTGACCAGTGAATTGCCTGTTCTGATGGCGCAACAACAATGGTTAGATGCGAAGGTTGGTCACATTCAATCTCAGTTGAATGTGACCTTAAGCCAGCTTAGCGTGTACAAAGCGACGGGAGGCCCGGGCATGCATTAGTGCGACGCCTTTAATCCGCTTCCAGCGTAAGCGTTGCGCCACTCACATCTTCCTGCAGATGGTGCCGGCTGTTTAACTGGAACAGGCGGTTGGCATCTATGGCGGCATCGTTACTCAGGTAACGTTTTACTGCTTTTGCGCGCCTGTCTGCCAGTGCTGCCAACTGGCCCGGGGGAATGTCGATATTGCTGCGCAAAGAGTTGTACATGGCAATATGCAATGCCCGTTGAACCCGTGTTTCGTCGATTTCCGGAGGTGTCTGCTTCGTTTGCTCAGAGTCACCTTTTTCGTTCGTTGACGGCGTAAGCTGAGCGATGATTTTAGCCCGTTCTTCTTCCACAGAGATCCCCAACGTCTCCGTAAACGCCTGTTTGAGTGCATCAGATAGCGGGCCTTCGACGGGATAACTGCTGGCCGTCAGGTTCGCTGGCAGTGCGCGGGCACCGGACAACGTCAGCAGTCTGTCCTGTAAGGTTTTTTCTGCCAGAACACCAGCGTCGGTTACCGCATTCACTGTCCCTTCTATATTCAGTCGCAGGCCGGGACGCTTTTTCAGCGCTTTTGCCAGAGTAGTTAACGTGGCTGTGGCTTCATCATCAAGCTCGCTGATACCGGCAGCAAAAGTCACCTCGTTAAGGGTATCGTCACTGCCCACTAAGCTGGCAAGGAAAGAGAAGGGCGCGGTAACGGCTTTGGTGATGAGGTTGCCAATGGCGTTCAGGATAATCGAGCCAAAGCTGAAGTCCGGGCTGTCAACATCACCGGAGACTTCCAGGCCTAAATCAATCACACCGTTGCGATCCTGTAACAGCGCGACGGCCAGCCCGAGAGGAAGACTTAAGGCTTGCTCAGAGTCACTTTTCTGACCAAGAGTGAGCTGGTCGATGACTACGTGGTTATCGCCTTCCAGCGCATCACCCTGAAGCTTATATTGTACATCCAGCGACAGCAGCCCTTTATCAATGTAATAGCCCATGTAGGTGCCGGAATAAGGGTTCACCGAAGTCAGCTCAGCACCGCTTACCGAGAACATTAAATCAAGATTCAGGGCGTCGCTGAACGGGTCTATATTGCCTTTGAGGGATACCGGCGCATAGTTATCGATTTTGCCCGCTATATCTACGGCAGCCGCTTTCCCTGATATAGAGTCCAGCTGGCTGACAGTACCGTTTAACGATTCTATTCCTGAAGCAAAGCGGGGCGTCAGTGAGTTATCGGCAAAGTAAGCGTTACCGTTCTTAATGCTGATCTGATTAACCGTTATAGCCAGCTGTGATTTTTCATCTGCTGTCTTCTCCGGCGTATCGCTTTCCTCATTTTCTGCACCCTCTACCTGCGCAGACTCTTCCTGCGCAGCCTGTACGCTTACAGCGCCGGAGTCTTCTGTAGCCGGAGGGCGGCTCACAATAATATCGCTGATATTGGTGTGTTTGTTTTCGTCAATAACCAGCTTTGCAAACGGCTCACGCAGCATCACATTATCAATGCTCAATGTATTCGCCGTTGTATTGAACGCAAGATTGGCGACATCAAGGGCCTGCCATTTAAGCAATGGTGCTTTCTTTTGGTTGTCCAGAATGGCAAGGTCAGCAAGACTGACAGAAGCGTTTACGTCTGCTGTGCCTGATGCGTCAGCAGTGAAACTGGACTGCGTGCTGAGGCGTCCGCTTTCCATTACCACATTCGCATAAGTTGAGATATATTGTTGCAGCGGCGAAAGAAGAAAATCTTCCAGCGTCAGTGCACCTTTTACCTGCTGTGCCGTCACATCGATGTCGCCTTCAGATCGTAACGTGCCGGTGGCTTCAGTAGCAAAACCCTCTGGGTTGCCGCTGGTGGACAACGCTAAGTTGTAATGAACCGGTGAGGTAAATTGACTATCAACCGGACCTGTTGTCAGGTTTATATTGAAAATCCGCCAGAACATATTGTCAGCAATGGCTTTCTCGTTCAGTGCGACTTCACCGCCGGTAAATTCAAAGGCATTTAATACAACATGCCAGCCTGATTCTTCCTCGCTGGCCGGCGTGTGGGCAGAGCTACTGCCGGCGGAGCCGGATGCCTGCGTTGACGTTGCCGGCGGTGTGCTACCCGTAGAAGGCGCCGTATTTGGTAAAAGATAGCGCTGTAAATCCAGGCCATCATCGTCGAACAGGGCATTTACCTGCATGTCTGCTACAGCAATCTTATCAACGCTGATAGATTTATCCGCAAGGCTTGCCTCTATGCCGTCAACGGCAAGTGCCGGTACGGTAATCTTCGGCTCGTCCTGACGGGCAAGGGTAAGAGAGTGTAATCCGAAGCTGCCGTCTTTCACGGTCACATTCAGTGACGCGTTGTCCTCAAATAAGGAAAACGCCAGCGCCAGGTCAACACGGCCGTCTGTCAGTTCAACATCTATTATGTCGTTCGAAAGTGGCCACAGGGGGGCCAGTGCAATGTCCGACAAACGGATATCACTGTTAAACACCAGCGGTGAAAGCTGAAAGTCACCCTTAAGATTGACTTTGCCGCCCTCTGCCGTGTTTAGCTGAAAGGCGTAAGCGTTGTCAGTTTCACTGCTTCCGGTTTCGCTGCTTTTTGCTTCGGGGCTGTCTGCTGATTTGCCGGACTGTTCAGTGATAGTGGCCAGCGTGTCCAGTCCGGTAAGCGTGATATCCAGCTCAGGGTAATCCAGCCGGGCACCGGTGACTGCGTCGCTAAGTAAAATGTGGCCATTTTGCAGTGTAAAATGATTCAGCCTGATGTGTGGAATACCAGCCTGTTCCTCCGGGGCGGTTTCAGGCTCTTCCGGTTGCGCATTCTTTGCCAGCGTGTCCATGATGTCAGAGACGTTCAGCCGTGTATTTTCTCCGCCAGTTAAGCGATGCAATTGCACATAGGGTGCATGCAAGGCAATATTTTCAACAGTGGGCGTAAAGCTGGTCAGCGTTTGCCAGAAACCCAGATCGACGGTCAGCGCCTGAAAGGCAAAGAAGTTTTCGTTGCGCTCAGCTTCTTTTATGCTGAAGTCACTGACTTCAGCCCGCAATAAAAACGGGTTCACTGAGATGTCTTTAACGGTGACTTCCCGCCCCAGCATGTCAGTGAGTTTATCCGGCACGGTGGCCTTCAGTACCGCAGGTAATACAACGCCCGCCAGCAGCGCGTAAATGAGATAAATTAACAGAAAGTAAACGGAGAGACGAAGCCACAGGGGTTTACGGCTGAAAGAAGAGATCCGGTTCTGTGAATGCATGATTAACTATTAAATGAGAAGCCGGCAGGCAGAACCGCAACCATGATGTTGCCGGTCTGCTCTGCATGAATGAGAGGTTTTACCCTAAAGGGCGGAGAGCAAATTATCCAGTCCTGATTGGAAAATAGACTGGGTTTCGGTGTTATTTTCACTCTTGAAATAGCTGCTGGCCTGAGAGACAAAGCTGCTGATCATTTCCGGCGTCAGGCCCAGTGCTTCAAACTGCTGCTTCAGATCGTTGATAGATTTCGCCGTACTGCTGTATTCAGACGCCTTATTCAGCAAGCCGGACAAGGCATCAGACTTTGAAGATGAAGAACCGGATGTTTCCGGTACGCTGGATAATAAGCCTTCCAGGCCGGGAATGTTGCCGGCAAGTTCACTGTAATCCGTACCAGAAAGGTTCCCTTTCACATAATTAAACAGAGAAGCCAGTCCGCCTTCCGATTGCGCTTCAGTTACACCTAAATTGCTGCTGACTGAGCTGATTAAACCTGATAAATCTACTGATTCAGATGCGCTGGCCGTTGCGGATTCTGTAGTTTCCGTCTTAGTAAGCGCCTTCTTTAAATCCTGCAATGATGATGCAGCATTTACAGGGGCCGATAATATAAATCCCAGTGCAGCCAGAGCGGCAACAGATTGTACTTTCATAAAAACTCCGGAATCACCCTGTGAGGGTGTAATAGTGAAAAGTATGACAGGAGCAGGGGACAGACACATGGTCCGGCTTCAGAGACGCTAACTAATGAGGGATCACGTTAACACTGAAGCATTGCCCGTTGATTGTTGTGGCAACCTTAACGGGCAATGCGGGGTAATGCAAATGCTTTTACAAAGCAGAGCTGGCAGGCGTGCCGGTGCGCAGCGCTTTGGCAAAAACCTGCGTTACACCATTGGTCCAGCCGAAGCCATGTTGTACTTCGTATTCGCCGCCGCTGGCAGAGGTGGCAATGTCTTCCACATTGTATTTCTCCATCAGCGTATGGTTGGCTTTGTAATAGGTATCCACCGTATTTAACCAGCGGGACATCACTTCAGCGGCTAACTTATCATGTTCATATGACTGTAATCCCTGTACCGCAAACCACTGCAGTGGCGCCCAGCCGTTCGGTGCATCCCACTGCTGACGGGTTTCACATAAAGAGGTGACCAGTCCGCCATTTCTAAGAAACCGCGTCTCCAGTGCACCGGCTACTGCAGCCGCCTGATATTTGTCTGCAATACCGGCAAACAAAGGTAAAACGGTTGATAAAGCGTGCACCGTTGATTGCACACTGAGTTTGTGATTGAAATCAACATACACACCGGCGTCCTGCTGCCAGCAATACTTGTTGACCGCCGTTGCCCGTGCCTCTGCAACCTCTTCCCATAACTGCGCTTCCTGACATTGCCCGCCGTTAACCTGCCGGCTGAGTGAGGCAATGCTCTGTTCGAGGATGACCATCAGACAATTCAAATCTACCGGCACAATGTCGGTGGTCTGAATGGTGAGCAGGTGCTGTGGATCGGCCAGCCAGCGGGAACTGAAATCCCAGCCCGACTCACAGGCTGCGCGGATATTACGATAGAATGCGCAGGCTTCTTCATCGTCCATATTGGCTGCCGCTTCAACATCTTCACGGTAGGATTCCGGCCGGGGCGTGGCACTGTCGTCCCAGAAACGGTTCAGCAATTCGCCGTCAGGCATGCGAACCACCCGCTGGATGGCAGTGGTAGCGTCGCTGATGTCCTCGTACCCGTTCATCCAGAAAGCGTGTTCCCGTTTCAATGCCTGCAAATAAAATGCATTCAAATCGGCATCGTCACCGGCTACTCCTGCCAGCTGCCTGACCATCAGAGCCAGCACTGGCGGTTGAGAGCGGCTGTTGTAATAGGTGCGGCTGCCGTTGGGGATTAATCCCACGTTTTGCTGCAAGGCGATAAAGTTATTCACCATATTACGCACCAGTTCCACATGGCCGGATTCCATCAGTCCCAATGCAGTAAAGTAACTGTCCCAATAATAGATTTCACGGAAGCGGCCTCCCGGGACCAGGTACGGGCAGGGAAGGGGCAGCAAAGAGCCTTCCGTTACCCCGCCACCGGGTCTTGTAAGCTGTGGCCACAGCTTTTCAATGTAGGTATTTACATCATCCGACTGAACATCCGGTTCTTTTGCCTGCTCCGGTAAATCAAAATGTGCATCTATAAATGCACGCAGCGCGTCATCATCTGCCGGCTGCTGTGCATCAAATGCTGCCAGCACAGCCTCTACAGATTGTTTGGGCACTGCATCGGCAAAGGTTTTGCTGTCAGCAAACAGTCCTGCCATTTGCACACGATGAAATAATTGACTTGAGAAAAGCTGGTGGCTTTTTGCAAGATACGCTGAAACTTCCATAGGTATCCTTTAACACGACGCGATGGCCGTCTGATCTTTTGATGAGATCTGACGAAACAGAAAAATTGAAGCAATGATGCCGGCAATAGGCACAAGCAGCATATAGAACGCCTGCTGACCGCCGGCATGTTCAAACAGATAGCCGGTGATCAGAGAGCCGGTTGTACCGCCCAGTGCAGAAAAGACAACAATAAGGCCGGTCATGGCGGCTTGTTTATGGGTGTCCAACGCGCTCAGCATCACTGAATTTAAAATGGGGTAGAGGGGGGCCATCAGTAAGCCGATGAGAGGAAGCATGAAAGCGGCAACCGGCGCATCGAACAGTGATGAAACTGCATCATTCTGATGACCCTGAGCCAGCGGCAATGTGATCAAAATCAGACCTGCCATCAATACCGCACAGCCAAGTAAAAAGGGAAACCAGTTGATGAAACGCAGCGCCTGGCCTGCTAACAGTCGGCCCAGTGCAATAGACAAAGCGAATAAGCTGGTGATCTGCACGCTGATATCTACAGGAAGGTGCAGCACTTCATTGTTGAAGGTAGGTAACCAGCTGCCGATCCCCTGTTCAATCAATACATACAGGAAAATCGAAAATACGAAAATGATAACCAGGGGCTGCCAGGCAAGTTTAATCATACCGGTGAAAGCCGCCGCTGCAGATTGCTCTTTATGAGCGGCATCCGGCGCCGGCAGGGGCGAAAACAGCACCAGTAAAAATGTGATGACAAGTAACCCGGTCAGCCAGTAGTAAACTTCCATCCAGCTTGCGGATGAGGGGGTAAGCGGATCAACAAAGGCACTGAAAATCCAGTATCCGCTCAGCACGCCCACCATAAATATGCCTTCGATAGTATTCAGCAGAGAAGAGTGGGAGCGGGTATCGTGAGAGAGCAAACCTACCAGGGCGTAAACCGACACTTTTACCAGTGCAAACGCTGCGCCGATACTGGCAAACAGCAGTTTGACAGCAATAAATTCACCGGTGACCGGGGTCAGCAGGCAGGCAACAGACACCAGTAACAATCCGGCCATCATTGCCAGTTTGTAACCAATCCGGGGAATAAATGAAGCCACAAGGAAGGAAACAAATGCGATGGTTAAATCTTTAAACCCTTCCAGGGTCGCTGCTTCAGGCTTGGAAATCCCGAAGGTATTGATAGATTGCAAGATCACAGTACCCACGCTGTTAAGCAGAATAGCGAAGACAAAGTAACTTGCTGCAATAGCGGTTATCGTTAGCAGGCGTGGCATTTGCTTAATTCTCGTTAATAAAACCGATTATAGTCTAGCTTGTGAATTTTTTGTTTGCAATCGTTTGCATTTGCGCTGAAGGCAATATTAAACCAAAGTTCAGTCAGCCGGGATGCAGGTGTACAGCGCTAAAAGGTTAAATTAAAAAGAGAATTTATGATGCGGACTTGCGAACAATCAGTTCAATATCGATAACTTCTGAAAAAGCCGGCTTACCGTTAAGCTGATTTAGCAGTTGTGTCACCATCACACTGGCGGCTTCACGGGTGTTCTGGCGGATGGTCGTCAGCGCCGGATGAAGCAGTTCTGCCATGGCAATATCATCAAAACCAACAATGCCTACTTCGCCCGGGATAGCGATATAGCGCTCTTTCAGTGCTTTGAGTGCACCAAGGGCAACCATGTCACTACACGCCACAATGCCGTCAAAATTAAGGCCATGCTGTAAGATGGTTTCATTGATTTTGTTGTAGGCAGCCTGACTGGTGAGATCGATGGGAAAGATAAGTGCTGTATCGTGCTCCAGACCGGCTTCGTTGTGAGCTTCAACATAACCCGCGTAGCGTTCGCCCATCTCTGCGTGACCGGTATCGCCTAAAAACACGAGGCGCTTGTGACCACTTTCAATAAGATGCTGCGTGGCTAACTTACCGCCCAGGCGGTTATTACTGCCAATGATGGGATAGCCTGACTGGCTGTTGGGGTCGCCCCAGACTACCAGCGGCGCACCGGCTTTAGCGGCATCTATGGCTTTCTGTTCGCTTTTCCCCTGGCCTACCACAATCAGGCCGTCAGCCCGGCGGCTGTTGATAAAGTAGTTATACCAGTCGTCTGTCGCCATGAATGAGTTCGATAACAGTAACTCGTAGCCTTTGTCATTCAAAGCCTGATTCAGATCGCCCACAACCTTGAGCAGGAAAGGGTCATTGATGCTTTGTTCTGTGTGTTCTATGAGGTTGAGAATAACGGCAACCACATTGGTGCGTTGGGTGCGTAACCGGCTGGCGGCAGCGTTGATGCTGAAATTATGCTCTTTTGCCAGCGCCTGAATGCGCTCCCGGGTGGATTGTTTAATCACCGGGTTATCGTTCAGTGCCCGCGACGCGGTGGAGGTGGAAACCCCTGCAATACGGGCCAGATCAGACAATGTAAGGTTACGCTCAGATTTCAAAACACGACTAACAACAGGTGGACATGGGCCGGACTATAGCCTTTTTTACGCAAATTGCCTACCTCACAGCAAACCCCCGGAGACCGCTCAAAATGTGATTCTTGTAAATGCAATGATAAAAAAATGCGCAACTATTGAAAATTATCTTTGCAATCGATTGCATTTTTTCGTATTTTTGTTCCCGAAAGATGGCAGGGTGTCGAAATTCGCCCTGTACGTATAACGATAATTAACAGGACACTGAGCATGAAAACCTCTCTATCTCCTTTGTTTTTAGCAGTTGTTGGCGCACTCGGCTTTACCTCAGCCGCGTTTGCCCAGCAAGAGACAGAAAACACAAACACCGGTAACAGCGAAGTAGAACGTATTGTTGTAACAGGTGTCCCCGGCGGCACCCCTACCCGTAAAGTAGACACCAGTTTTGCAATCACCAATATGTCTGAAGAATATATCAAACGACTTGCCCCTAAGAGTACAGCTGATATTTTCAAAGCCGTACCGGGTGTTTGGGCGGAATCATCAGGCGGTCAGTCTGGTGCGAACATTTTCGTCCGGGGATTTCCGGGAGGTGGTGATGCCCCATTCGTTACCCTTCAATTGCAAGGTGTGCCTGTTTTTACACCGCCAACATTGAGTTTCCTTGAGAACTCCTCGCTTTTTAGAATGGATGAAACCATTTCGTTTATGGATGCGTTGCGTGGTGGTCCTAACTCGGTGTTGTCAAACGGTCAGCCCGGCCTGACATCTAACTTCTTACTGAAAGAAGGCTCAGAAGAAACCGAAGGTCTTATCAAATACACAGGTTCAGATTACAACCTGAAGCGTGTAGACGGCCTGGTAAGTGGTGAACTGGCTGAAGATCTTTATTTCATGGCGGGCGGCTATGTGTATACCTCGCCGGGGATCCGTGACACGGGTTTCGACACTGAAGACGGCAAGCAATTTACCCTGAATATCACAAAAGAACTGGATAACGGTAAGTTTTCAGTGTTTACCCGCGTGACCGATGATCACGGTATCTGGTATCTGCCAAGTGCTTTGAATGCGCAGGGCGTGGATAACTCTTACGTACAATTAGGTACGCTGAACCGTCAGTCTCAAATTCAGGTGGGCGCAGATGGCGAAGTCATGAATGTCGACCTGGGTAAAGGTCGTGGCTGGAAAGGCTCAGTTACCGGCGGTAATCTGCAACTGGATTTAGGCAACGGCTGGACCCTGGCTGACAAATTCGGCTACACCAAAGGCGATGCAAACACGTACGGCCTGGTGCCTGAAGGTGGCGCAGTGAAGCTGGCTACTGTTGCTGATAACGGTGAGTCGGCAACCGGTGTGGTAACCGGCACAGAGTACGCAGGCGATACTGATGTACAAATGTTCGGTAGCTGGGTTGTATTGAAAGAGATTGAAGGTCTGTCTAACGATCTGACGTTTGGTAAGGCTTTCGACCAGGGTAAATTTACTTTCGGTTACTTCACCAGTTCATTCTCTTCTGACGACTGGTGGTCTATCGGTAATCAGTCTTACTACGTAGTGGGTAATGGCGGTGAAATGCTCACCGGTATCGATTGTAACGACAACGCCGACAGCTGTAGCTGGAACTATGATATCAATGCAACAGGTGACGGCTCATCCGATGCATTCTACGCGGCAGTAGATTACAAACTGACAGAAGACTTAACCGTTGATGTGGGTGTGCGCAGTGAAAAACACGAAGTGCAGTACACCGTTGATGAAGGCCTGACCGGCGTTGTCAGCAAAGCGGTTGATTACAGCAAAAGTGATATCGCATGGACTGCGGGTGCAAACTGGCAGTTTGAAAAGAACAAAGGCGTATTCTTCCGTGCAAGTGAAGGCTTCAAAATGCCTTACTTCGATGATTTTCGTGATAACTATGGCGCGTACACATCAGGCGAAGATCTGATCCAGCAAGTTACTCAGTATGAGCTGGGTTACAAAATGGCCAGCCAGAGCTTCAGCTTGTATGCCACAGGTTTCTTCAACGAAGTTGAAGGGGATACCTTTGTTGCACGTCCCGGCGCGCCGGCAGAAGTGCTGACCAACGAAGCTTACGGTGTTGAATTAGACGTTGCTTACTATGCTGACAACGGCTTCTCTGTAACAGTTAATGCTACTGTGCAGGAAACCGAAATCACAGCGAGCCCGACAAATCAGGGTAACGAAGCGCAACGTCAGCCGGGCTGGCAGGTGCGTTTGACTCCAAGCTACGACTTCATGCTGGGTGATGTTGAATCCACGGTTTACGCAACTATCTTTGCTGTTGATGACCGCTTCGGTGATAACGGTAACACCGTTGTGCTGGAAGGTTATGAGCAAATTGATTTAGGCTGGAATGTGTTCCTGTCTGAAGATCTGGAGCTGCAACTGAACGTGCAAAACCTCACCGACGAAGAGGGGCTTACAGAGGGCGACCCGCGCAACCCGTCTTCACCTAACGGCCGTTACATTTTACCCCGTAACGCCACCTTCAGCGTGAGCTACCGCTTTTAATTAAAGCGATAAAAGGCGATAACTGAAAACGGCGCAGGTGTGAAATCTGCGCCGTTTTTGTTTACGGGATCAGTGAATAGGTAACGGCCTTTTGACCGCCAGGGCAGCTCAAACGATAAAGTCACCCTTACACTGGCACAGCTGTACTTTTCCTGGGGGATTTCAGCACAAAAGAGGAATGCACGCCGCTGACACCTTCAACTCGGGTGAGTTTATTAAGCAGGAACTGCTGGAAGTCATCCATGTCTTTTACGATGACTTTTAACAGATAATCTGCAGACTGACCGGTGATCAAATGGCTTTCGAGTACTTCAGGAAAGGTGGCAATAGCATTATCGAACTTCTCGAATCGCTCAGGGGTGTGCTTGTCCATGACGATCTGAATGAACGACACCAGGGTCAGTCCCAATTTTCGTGCATTAACCAGCGCTACATAGCCGTCAATAAAGCCGCTGTCTTCCAGTTGCTTTACCCGCCTCAGGCAGGGGGAAGGAGAAAGGTTAACGGCTTCAGCCAGTTCCTGATTTGAGATACGACCGTGTTTTTGCAACGTTTCCAGTATTTGTCTGTCAGTCTTGTCTAATTCCACTTTCTCTCTCCTGCCTGGCATTAAAAGTTATTGAAATTATAATTTGAGCTATATTATTGCTTTAGTGGTATGAAGTAAGCAAGTGATAGCAATCCTCTGCCAACAGATATCGCGTACACTACGTGAACCGTTATTCATCCCGGAGTCTTCGTTTCATGCTTACTCATCCTCACACCAAATATCAGCGATTCATTGGCGTATCTTTACCTGAACGTCAGTGGCCAAATAAAGCCATTACACAGGCACCTGTCTGGATGAGTACAGACCTCCGCGATGGGAATCAGGCGCTTATCGACCCGATGTCGATTGAAACCAAATTGCGTTTCTTCAAAAAATTGGTGTCTATTGGTTTTAAACAAATCGAAGTGGGTTTTCCATCGGCATCAGATATCGACTTTCAATTCGTCAGGCAACTGATTGAAGGCAACCATATTCCAGATGACGTCACCATAGAAGTGCTGACTCAGGCCCGCTATGAATTGATTGAGCGTACTGTTGAAAGCTTACGGGGCGCCCGCCATGCTATTTTGCACATGTACAATCCCCTTGCGCCGGATTTTCGTGAGATTGTGTACAACACTGATAAAGCAGGGGTGAAAGATATCGCTCTGACCGGTACCCGCTGGGTGAAGGAACTCACCGCCGGCGCACCGGAAGTAAACTGGACTTATCAGTATTCTCCTGAGGTGTTTTCCAGTACCGAAATCGACTTTGTTAAAGAGGTCGTGGATGAGGTGGTGAATATCTGGCAGCCGACCATTGAGAACAAAATCATTATTAATTTACCGGCGACGGTGGAAATGAATACGCCGAATACCTATGCCGACCAGATTGAGTGGATGCACCGCAACCTGAATCAGCGGGATTGTATTGTGTTAAGTGTGCACCCGCATAACGATCGGGGGACTGCTGTGGCTGCAGCTGAACTGGCATTAATGGCGGGAGCTGACCGTATCGAAGGCTGCCTGTTCGGCAATGGCGAACGCACCGGCAATGTGGATATTGTGACTCTGGCAATGAACATGTATTCCCAGGGCGTGTCACCGGAACTGGATTTCTCTGATATCGATCAGGTTCGCAAGCTGGTGGAAGAGTGTAATCAGTTGCCTGTGCATCCCCGTCATCCTTATGCCGGCGAACTGGTTTACACCGCTTTTTCCGGTTCACATCAGGACGCTATAAAAAAAGGGATGGCGGTACAGAATAAAGACGGCCGCTGGCGTGTGCCTTATTTACCCATCGATCCGGCAGATGTGGGGCGCGGATTTGAAGCGGTTGTCCGCGTAAACAGCCAGTCCGGTAAAGGAGGCGTGGCCTTCTTGCTGGAACAGGAAGCGAATCTGCAACTGCCGCGAAAACTGCAAATCGAATTCAGCCGCACCGTGCAGCGTGAAAACGACAGCACCGGTAAAGAAATGTCGGCAAAACGGATGAAAGAAGTCTTTGAGCAGGAATATTTCGATGTCACAACGCCTTTCGCCTATACCGGCAGCACCATTACGTCGGTGGCAAGCGGGGAGCAATCGGTGAGTATTCAATTTGCCCTGAATAACGAAGTTTACACTATAGAGGGCACCGGTAACGGTCCGGTTGAAGCGGCGGCCAATGCCCTCAGCACTTTCCTGAATAAAAAAGTAGAAGTGGCAGACTACCACGAGCACGCAGTGGGTGAGGGCGCAGGCGTAAAAGCCGTGTGCTACATCGAAGTAAAATTGGAAGGGGCTGATTCCACCTTCGGCTGTGCCAGCGACAGCAATATCATCACGGCCGCGATTAAAGCGCTGTTGTCAGGGGTTAACCGGTTGATGTGATGCCGGCACATGAAGCCATAAGTAGTTGGGATGCGGACAAGAAGAACATCAGTCCGCTTTCTTACTTATGAATCTTTTTCGGTTTCTTTGTTATGCCAGATCCGCAGAATGTAGATGAGTCCGGACGATTTTATTTGGTAGCGAATCGTGTAATTGCCAATATAGAGATCTCTGAAACATTCTGGCGTAGGGCTTGCCAGAACCGGTAAGCCTATTTCCGGAAAGTGCTTTAGCCGGTCCGCTGCGTCCTGAATTTCAATTGCAATTTTTCTTGCAGCTAACGGGCTTTTTAATACAACAAAGTCGTGTAAACGTTTCAAATCATCCACCGCTTGCGGCGTATACTGAAGTTTCATATTGAAGGCGTTTTCTTCAGTTTGTCTGACCCCCAGCTGTTGAGCCATGCATTTACTTCTGAATCATCAATCAGCTCCCCCCTGTTGACCGACTCTATTGCTTCCAGAGTTTCTTCCCATCGGGCGTCATCAACAGCTTGCCTGGCAATGAACTCTCTCACCGCCTGATTGATAAGGTAGCTCTTACTTCGATCCAGCTTTTTCGCAAGAGAATCCAGTGGTTTCTCTATATCGTCATTGAGACGGACACTCGTAATACTCATAAGTTAACTCCGAAGATACTGTATTACAGTGTAGTACATCATGTGAAAAAGAGTCCACACATCCATTATCTATCGAAAATCGCCCGCAAAAAAGGCGACAACCGTCGCCTTTCTACATACTTTTATCAATCACCTGAGCCCGTTACTTCGCCATTAACTGGTCTTCTGACGCGACTTTTTCAGAACCGTCAGAATGGGCAACCCGTGTAGGGTGAGACTTGATATCGAACAATCCGTAGCCGGCGACCAACAGGAAGCAGATAGCAGGAACGATATATGACACAACGATGCCGGATGAATCAATAAGTGCGGCCTGGAACAGCGGCAGAATTGCACCGCCGAGGATAGCCATGACCAGGCCAGCCGCGCCCAGTTTGGTGTCTTCGCCCAGTCCGTCCAGTGCGATGCCGTAAATTGTCGGGAACATCAAAGATAAACAGGCAGAGATTGATACCAGTGAAATGACGCCGATGAAATCAGGTGACTGAGTCATGATGATACACAGGCCTGCGGCGACTAGTGACATGATCATCAGCAGGCGGGCAGGGTAGAGGAACTGCATCAGCCAGGTCATCACAAAACGGGAAATCAGAAACACAATCATGCTGTACTGCAGAATTTGTCCGCCATCTACTTCATTACCGCCCACGGCTTTCATGGCGTACTGGATTGTGAAAGTCCAGACGCAGGTTTGCGCACCGACATTAAAGAACTGAGCCAGTACACCTAAACGATAGTGACGGTTACCCAGCAAACGTTTCAGTGATGCGCCCAGCTGCACATTTTCACTGCGGGATTCTGTGGACTCGTTCACCGGTGTTTTGATACATGCAATGGCAATCCATACCAGCACCAGCACGCAGGCCATGCCTACGTATGGCAACATAACGGCGTCGAGCTCAGCGCCAATCACCGATTTTAATTCTGCAACCGACATAGCCGCCCGCTCTTCCGCTGAAGCCTGATTAAGGTTGGGTAAGATAAGAGTTGCTGCCAGGAAAACCCCTAAGTTTGTGCCAACGGGGTTAAACGCCTGGGCAAGGTTTAAGCGGCGGGTAGCGCTTTTTTCGCATCCCATGGCCATAACATAAGGGTTGGCAGAGGTTTCCAGAATCGACAGACCGCCGGCAAGAACAAACAGAGCCGCCAGAAAGAAGCCGTAAGTCATGGTCTGGCTGGCGGGGTAGAACAGGAACGCACCGGTGGCAGCACAGCCAAGGCCTGTTAACACACCTGTTTTGTAGGAAAATCGTTTGTTAATGAATGCTGCGGGAATTGCCAGACAAAAGTAAGCGCCGTAATAGGCGAACTGCACCAGTGCAGACTGTAATGACGACATGGTAAATATTTTACTGAATACCTTTACCAGCGGGTCCGTCATGTTGGCGGCAACGCCCCAGGCTGCAAAGCAGATGGTGAGCAAAATGAATGGGACAAGCGTTTCTTTAGAAACCAGTGGCGCGCGTTTTTGCACGGTCATTCCTCAGCATGTAAACAATTAGTTAAGCGATTTAAACAACAAAAATTTTATGTGTCAATAAATCAACATAATTTATTTAATTGTTTTTCTTTCTTTGGAATGACTTTCAGGAGGCATTTTGCCAGGGGACTAGGCAGCAGGGAATGGAAGGACTACTATACGTTGTTGATTTAATGAAAATAAGATGTCTCATATGCCTGCAAATTCTTCCGGCCAGCAAGTTGAACCCCATGGATTCTGGCAAAAAAGCACCCCGCTGAAAGGCCAGTCTGGTCTGCGGGCACTGAACGAACGTCGCATTCTGACGCTGATCCGTCAGCATCAGGAATTGCCCAAAGCCCGTATTGCCAATGAAACAGGCCTGTCAGCCCAGGCCGCCACTGTGATAATCAATAAACTGGAAGAAGACGGGCTTTTGTTGCGGGGAGAACCCCAAAGAGGCAAGCGCGGACAACCTACTGTACCCTTCTCCCTTAAGGCTGACGGGGCTTTCGGGGTCGGTATCAAAATTGGTCGCCGGAGTATTCAGATCACCCTTATCGATTTTTGCGGCAGAGTACGTTCGTCACTTCGGGAGCAGTGGGACTATCCGGCCGTGGATGCCATGATCCGCTTCGCAGAAAAGGGGATACGGGCCATGTTATCTACCTTAGGTGACGGGGAAAAACTGCGTGTGAGCGGGGTGGGTGTTGCTATGCCATTTGAAATCTGGCGCTGGAGCGAGCAGGCCGGCGCGCCGGAAGAGGCATTGTCAGAATGGCAGGACTTTGATGTTCCTGCTGCCATTCAGAAGATCACCGATTTGCCAGTTTATCTGTGCAACGATGACACCGCAGCCTGTGCTGCCGAACTCTGGTTTGGCGAACACCGGGATCTCAATGATTACCTGTATTGCTTTGTCGGCACCTTCATCGGTGGCGGTATGGTACTGAACCGGCAGTTACATACCGGTCGTCACGGTAATGCCGGTGCGGTGGGCTCTCTGCCTTATCCCGGCAGTCTTGCCGGCGGCCAGCTTCTTGATGTGGCATCAATATACTTGCTGGAGAAAACCCTGAAAGAGGCGGGGCAGGACACGGCATTCCTGCATGGAAGGCAACAAGTATGGCCTGAAGATGTGCCCGGGATCAGCGAATGGCTGGACTCTGTGGCTACCGGCATTGTGCACAGTGCCATGAGTGCCCATGCCTTCCTTGACCTTGATGCGGTGATTATTGAAGGCGCTCTGCCGGACAATATCAAAGCAGAATTGCTCAGTCGCTGCGGGCACCTGTTACAGTCTGCTGACTTCCGGGGATTATCTTCGTTAACCTTACGCGGAGGCTCGGTCGGGGCGGATGCCCAGTCCTTTGGCAGCGCCAATTTGCCCTTACTCGCGCAGTACAGTCTTTAACAATTCGTCAATAATTATTAAATAAATATAGTTGATTTAATGGTTCGGCTGCATTAAATTGCGTCTCCTTGAAGTCACTGTTAACACGGTGTGATCGTGTTGTGGATTGAAATCACACTTTGCCAGGGGATGCTGCATGCGTTTTTTTCCTTCATTGATATCCGAAATTTCCTCCCGTAAACCGCTGATGACAAAGGTGTCTCAGGCCGGTTCAACCTGTGGTGCAACCCTTGCTCTGCTTCTTGCCTCCTGGCAGGTAAATGCACAGGAAATGCCTGAGTACGTTAATTTTCAGGCCAGCTATACCGGCGAAGCGGCTGCGAATGTGAATGGCGGGGAACAGCGGGGCAGCGCCTATGCAGGACAGCTTTTTGTGGGGGCAGATTTCGACATGGAGAAGGCATCTGACTGGAAAGACACCACAATCCATGTGGCAGTGACAAACCGTCACGGACAAAACCTTGCACCAAAATACATTGGTAACAGTACATCGGTGCAGGAAATTTATGGCGGACAGAACAGCCGTCTGGCCCGTTTTACCGTAGAAAAACACTTTCTTGACGGGCAACTTCAGGTTGAAGCCGGCCGCACTGTCGCCAACATCAGTTTTCTGGGTTCCGAACTGTGTCAGTATTTTCAGACCAACTCTGCGTGCGGCAATCCCACATTCGTGTTTCGTACCAGTAACTTTACCTGGTGGCCGGTGTCCAGCTGGGGCGGTCATGCTAAATTCTGGCTGAACGACAAAACCTATTTCCATGCCGGTGTTTACGAAGAAAATACTCCTCACCAGGCGTCAGACGATCATGGCCTGGACTGGGGAGTTGAAGATTCTACCGGGGTGGTGGTACCTGTCACGCTGGGGTATCAGACTACATGGGACAATGATGACTATCCGCGCCGCTATGAAGTGGGTGGCTGGTATGACGGTGCTGATTATACCGACCCGTCAAAAGACGAGAACGGTGATTATGCCGCATTGAGCGGAAATGATTACGCCACCCGCAATGGTCGTTCCGGTGTATTTGCAAGATTTGAACAAACCGTGTTGAGACCCGATCTGAACTCGCAGCGCAGCGTCACCTTGTTTGGTGCTGTGCTGACCGGCACCTCCGGTGAATTGATTGAAGATTTTTATTTTAAGGCCGGTTTTGTGAAGCGGGGGACATTCCCGGGCCGCGATAAAGATACGGTCGCCTTTGTGTATACAGAGCAACATTACAGCCATGACGCCATTGAAGACCAGTTTATTTTGCGCAACCTTAACGAAGGTTCAGGCCGTCCCGCCAGTATGCAGGCGATGATGGAGCTGAGTTACGGCATTCATGTGAACGACAACATCCGCATTCAGCCCAACATCCATTACATCGTTAATCCCGATCAGTTTGGCGACAAAGCCAGACAGGAAGACTTAAGTGATGCCGTGGTGCTGGGGCTGCGCTTTGATATCAATCTCGCAGGTTTGCTTTTTCAGTAAGCCGGTTTATCTGTTGCACAATCAGTGAGGAGAATGCAAATGCAAGTGTTATGCATGGGAGAAGCCTTAATCGACATGCTGTCTGACAAGGGACAGCCCGGAATTACAGACGCAACGGAAAGCTTCAGAAAATTTGCCGGTGGCGCACCTGCGAATGTGGCTGTTGCAGTTGCCAAACTGGGTGGCGAAAGCTATCTGTTCGGTAAGCTGGGGAAAGATCAGTTTGGTCATTACCTGCACCGTACACTGGAAGCCCTGGAGGTGAATACCGCTTTTACCACGTATTCTGAAAAAGGAAAAACCGCTCTGGCTTTTGTCGGCCTTGATGCCGACGGTGAAAGATCTTTCGATTTTTATATCGACAATGCAGCCCATACTGATATCTCAGAAGCGGATCTGGTACCTGCATTATTTGAGAAACCCCGCATTGTCAGTTTCTGCTCGGGTTCAGTGAGCACGCCGGATTTACGCCAGGTTACCTTGTCTGCCATTGACGGATTCAAAGCGGCAGGCAGCATTCTGTGTCTGGATATTAATTTACGTCCTGCATTCTGGGCTGAGCCTTCCCTGGCACCGTATTTTATTGATGAAACGGCTAAACAGGTGGATGTGATAAAAGCCAGTAAAGAGGAACTCATTGAACTGTATGGCGAGTCGAATATCGACGGGCAGATTCAGAGCTGGATGGACAGCGGTGTGTCGCTGGTATTGGTTACGGATGGGGCAAATCCGGTGGCTTTTTACAGTCACGACACCAACGGTATTTATCCTACGCCACCTGTCAGTGCAGTAGATACCACAGCAGCCGGTGATGCCTTTGTGGGCGGGTTCTTATTCACGTTAGCAGAAGAAGTGCAGGATAAAGCGTCTTTTGTGGCCTGGGCAGGCAACTTTGAAAGCATTATGTCTTCTCTGCGTTTTGCTACCCGCTGCGGCGCCCATGCGGTATCAAAGTACGGTGCGTTTGATGCGTTGCCCTCGCGCAGTGATATCGATTTTTAAATAATCCGGCATTACTGAAAAGAGCCGCAACAACCTGCGGCTCAGAAACAGTCTGCTTATTTCGCCTCTAATGATGCGATGTAATGGGTAACGAGGTCACGGACAAACTGCTGACAGTCCTTAGCCGTTGACGGATCGTAGTGTCCGCCGTTAGTCAGGTTGTTTGATAACACCCGCACTCCCAGAAACGGTACATCATACGCGTGAGCAATCTGTGCCGCTGCGACGGTTTCCATTTCCTCTGTACTGGTACCGAAATTTTCATGGAGCCAGGCAATTCTGTCTAACTCGTTATTCCAGAAATTTGCGCTGGCGATAGTGCCTTCCGTCACTTTTCCCCGTTTGTATTGACCGCTTACTGCATGGGCGGATGCCAGCAGTTTACTGTCACCCACATAATAGCGGATCCTCTCTGATTTCTTTGCTGACTCCCCTTCACCGGCACTGCCTGACGAGGCCAGTAGGTCCATAGGCTTCCAGCTTAATGGCGCTGAGCCTTCACCCTTTTCCCTGAAAGGGGTTTTAAAATTCCCTGCGTTCAGTGCACGTTTGCCGAGCACAATATCCCCGACCTGCAAAGCCGGATCGTGACCGCCTGAAGTGCCCTGATTAATAATGGCTACAGGATGATACCGGGTGATGCCTACCGCTGTGGCCGCAGCGGTATTCTCAAGACCTTTGCCGGTTTGTGCGACCACAACAGGGTAGTTATTCAGTAAACCTTTATAGAAGGTGGTGGTGCCTGATTTCTCAATGGTGACGCCGGTGAGAAGACTGGCAAAATATTCAGCTTCAATGGGCATCGGCCCCTGAATCATTACCGGTGCGCGATAAGGCGTGGTGGTTTCTATATTCGCGGCGCTGAATTCGCCGGCGCAAATCATCCGGCTGAACAAACAAAAGATTAAAAAGAGAAAAGCAGTTTTCATGGGGAGCTGGTTTCCGGTTTGAAAGTCATAAACGCTATGTTACAGCAAATTGCGTCAGCAAGTTCAGGTGCGGAAATATGGCTATGTTAAATGAAAAAGGGGTCGCCTGATGGCAGCCCCTTTACAGCTGTTATGCGTTACTCATTCCGGTGCGGCCTGTTTCATTCTGGCACGGGTCTGGGCGGCAATACGCACATGGGCATTGGCTTCGCCATAGTTGCCATACTGATGACGCTGGACAATTTCAAAAAATAATCCGTTAACGTCAATGGTGTAGCAATGCAGGAAATAACCTGTGGGACTTTCGTCATACAGCAAATTGTACTGACGCATTTTTTGTGACAGTTCCGGCGTTAAGTCGAAACGTGCCTCAAGATCATCGTAGTAGTTTTCCGGAATATCCAGAATGTACTTCTGATCCACATGCTCTGTGTAACTGAGTATGTCATCACAATGAATAGCGATGTGCTGCACGCCGGAGCCGCCGTGTCTGCGGCGGAATTGTTCTGTTGAAGAGTTACCGCTGCGCGACATATTAAAGGGCAGGCGGATCTTCTTATTCTGGCTGGTCGCTGTGCGGCTGACAATCAGGCCGTAGGGGTCGATAAGATCCTGTGGTTGATCAACATTCAGGCCAAACAGTACGCGGTAAAACAGCGATGTAGATAAAAATTCTGACTCAGAAATACCACTGGTGATATGGTCAACCCGCATAGGGGCCTGGCAGGGCGGGGCGCTGGTTTCCAGCGGCATAAAATCAACGTCGTAGAAACGGCGGTGTTTGTCGGGGGATTCCACAAAGTACACCAGCTCGCCGTTCATGCCCCGGATGCCCGGGATCTGCATTTCCTGCGGCCGTGCTTCGGTTTCAAAACGGGGGTATTTAAAGTAGCTGGCCCGTGACACCATATTCTGCGCATTGTCTGTGCGGTATCCCACGGCGCACACAGAAGTGCCGTGAACCAGAAAGTGGTTCTGGGCAAAGCTGTCCGGCTCCTGATTCAGGATGAAGTTCACATTCTGGCAGCGGAACAGGGCAACATCCTTGCTTTTATGCTGGTGGGTTTGCTGGAAACCCAGCGCGCTGATCAACTCTAAAAAGGTGTCCCGCGCACTGCCGGCAGTGGCAAATTCAATGAACTCCACATCAGTCACTGAAGCCTGAGGTGGCGCGATGGCCTTTTCGGCTATCTCCGGCGCTACGATATCCGGTGCCCGTCCGGCCATTTCATTTTCCAGCCAGAGCAAAGAACGCTTGCCGTCGAGCGCCGTGTCCTGGGTGGGCGTAGAGCGGAATTCATCGTTAAAAATTTCATGAGAAACATAGCCGTCGTAGCCGGTCTTAGCCACTTCCTGCATAAACTCCACCACCGGAAACTGGCCTTGTCCCGGGAAGCAACGGAAGTGCCGGCTCCATTGCAGTACATCCAGTTTGAGCCAGGGCGCATCGGCAATTTGCACAAGCGTGATTTTATCGCCGGGGATTTCTGCGATGGCAGACAGGTCACGACCCCGCGCAAAAATATGAAAACTGTCGAGAATAATGCCCAGGTTAGGGTGATCAGCCTGTTTCACAATATCCCAGGCCGCGGTGAAATCGGCGGTGTAACGGCCCCAGGCCAACGCTTCGTAGCCTAATCTGATGCCACGGGAAGCGGCACTGTTGGCCAGACGGTTAAATTGTTCTGCGGCCAGTGCAGGGTTATCAACACAGGCCGGCGACACGTTTGAGCAAATCAGCAACGTGTCGGTGTTTAACTCTGCCATGGTATCGAATTTTCTTTCCGCCCGGTCGTAGTTTTTCTTCATGTTCTGGCGGGGCATGCACTCAAAATCCCTGAAAGGCTGCAGCGCAATAATATCGATATTGTTGTCTTCTGCTATTCGCCGGACAACGGCCGGAGAAGCATCGTACAGCAGCAAATCGTTTTCAAAAATTTCGATGCCGCGGAATCCGGCAGCGGCAGCAGCTTCAATTTTCTGTTTCAGGTTACCTGACAGGCATACTGAGGCGATAGAGTGTTTCATAAATAATCCGGCACTTCATAGACAGAGACAATTTTTCAGCATTCATGTTAAAAATGGTTTTCGCGCTTGTAAAAGATCTGCTTGTCCGTACCGTATAACTTCATGTTAATCTGTGTCGCTTAAGTAACCTGTAAGGAGTGACGAAGTGAATTTGAATTTTCGTCAGTTAGAAGTATTCAGAGCTGTGATGATTGCCAAGACAATCAGCGGTGCTGCGGAAATATTGAATGTGTCTCAACCCGGTATCAGCCGGTTGCTTAAGTACATGGAATACAAGATGGGCATAGCCCTGTTCGAGCGAAGTAAAGGGCGATTGATCCCCACACCGGAAGGGCTGGAACTGTTTCGTGAAGTCGAACCAATCTACCAGCGTATTGAAGGGCTGGAGGATACCATCGGACGTATTATCCGCGGGGATAATCTGCAATTTCACATAGGCTGCACGCCCAGCCTGTCCAATGTGGTCGCCCCCTGGCTGTTTGCTGAAATTAAAAAAGTCATGCCGGATGTCATGCTTAAACTGGAGACCCTGCCCAACGAGGCCATGGCTGAATATGTAAGTCAGCGGCGCATTGACTTTGCTATCGCTCTCGGGGAAGTCAGCCATCCGCTGGTTCAGGCCGACCCTTCCACCCATCTGCGTCTGCAGGTGGTGCTGCCGGAAGATCATCCGCTGGCATCCCGCGAACAGCTTACATTTGAAGATATCGCCGGCCATCCCATCGTCAATTATTTCCCTGAAACCCTGTTAGGTCAGGCAATCCGCGATGGCTTTGAAGAAATTGGCAAAGAGCCACAGACCGCGGTGATGGTGCGCTATGCGGACGATGCCTGTGCCATGGCTGAGCAGCGTCTGGGATTAACCGTTGCGCTGGAATATACCGCTATTCCGGGACGGTATCCCGGCCTGGTATCTGTGCCCTTGGGTGATGTCAGGCAATCCATATACTTTGTTCGCCATAATGAAGTGTCTATGTCTAACCACTTACGCAATTGTTTTGAGACGGCGCAGAGCAAGCTCGCGGAGATCCACACCAGCCTGTTAACTTAAAGTTATAGTGTACCGACGTCAGAGTAATTGTAACTCTGAGCTGAATACTTAGGATATCAACACGGTTTAACGAAATATTAATCAAAAATAAACATTTGGGAATCGGTCCTTATGTCTGTAGTTACGAATGATTATGAGCAAAGTGTGACGCATCTTCGCGGCGTGCTCGAAAATAACAAAATGGCGCCTCTTCAAATTCTTGTTGTCATGATTTGTTTTACCCTGAATATGATTGATGGCATGGACGTGGTGTTAATGTCTTACACCGCGCCGGTGCTGGCACAGGAGTGGAGTATTGAGCCCGCTGTACTTGGTGCCGTGTTCAGTGCCGCCCTTATTGGTATGACCCTCGGATGTTTATTCATTGCCCCTTATGCTGATGTAATTGGCCGGCGTAAGATGATTCTGTTTGCCGTGACCACTATTGGTGCCGGCATGTTGTTTTCCGGCTGGTCACAGTCTTTGCACCAGCTGGTGGCAGCCAGAGTAGTGACCGGGCTTGGAGTAGGCGCGATACTGGCAAGTATGGCTACCATGACCAGTGAATTTGCCACCCGTGAACGGCGGAATCTTTGTGTATCCTTTCTGCAGGCGGGCTATCCCATTGGTGCGGTGGCAACAGGATTCGCCTCAGCCTGGTTGATCCCTGAATTTGGCTGGCGGGTAATGTTTGAAATTTCGGGTGTTGTCACTTTGCTGATGGTGCCGGTGGTGTATTTCTTTATGCCTGAGTCGCCGGAATTTCTGCTTAAACGTCAGCCGGGCAATGCGCTTGATAACATCAACCGTATTCTGGTGAAACTCAAGGCGGCTCCCCTTGTCACTTTGCCTGCTGCGCCGGCAGACAGTGCACGCACATCGGTGAAAAAGCTGTTTACTGACGGGCGGGCCAGACCCACTTTATTGCTGTGGGGTGGCGTGTTCTTCGGTTTCTTCACACTGTATTTCATTATCAGCTGGATCCCTAAAATTGCCGTGGATGCCGGTTTGCCGCTGGAACAGGGTATTTTTGCCGGAGCCGCTTATAATCTGGGATCCTTCACCGGCAGCATTTTGCTCGGCTGGATTTCCGTACGGTTCGGCTTACAGAAAATGATATTCACATTCTTCGTGCTGGCTGCCGTCACCCTGATGGTATTCGGCAATGTCTCTATGGGCGTATCAATGATTCTGCTCACTGCTTATATCCTCGGGGTCACACTGAATGGTGGCTTCAACGGCTTCTGGCCAACGTCGGCCAGACTCTATCCCACTGAGATCCGGGCCACCGGTGTGGGCTGGGCTGTAGGGGCAGGGCGCGCCGGTGCGGTGATCGGGCCCTTCGCCGGTGGTTACTTATTGCAATCCGGTGCCGGACTTTCTACCACCTTTATTGTGTTCACTATTCCTGTTGTGCTGGCCGGGTTGCTGACACTGCTGATCAAAGACAGCGATTTCGCAAACTGACGAAACCGGACATTTCTGTTGCCGGAGCACTCGTGTTCCGGCGTCTTCTACAGGAGAAACTTATGAAAATATTGCTGCTTAACGGCCCCAACCTGAATATGTTAGGTATGCGGGAGCCGGAAAAATATGGCAATGCCACACTGCAGGATATTGTGTCGGAGCTGACTGTTTACGCAGAAGAGAAAGGCGTGGCACTGTCACATTTTCAGTCGAATTGTGAAGGTAAACTGATAGATACTATTCACGCTGCCAGACAACAATATCAGCGAATTATAATTAACCCGGGAGCGTTAGGGCATACCAGTATTGCGCTGCGGGATGCGTTGCTGAGCTGCGAAGTGCCCTTCACCGAAGTGCACCTCACTAATATCCACGCCAGAGAACCTTTCCGTCACCACACTTATTTATCTGATGTGGCTACCGGAGTGATTGCCGGTTTCGGGGCTGCGGGTTACCGCCTGGCAGTGGATGCTGCGGTAGCGTCAGCATGAGTGATGCCGGCTGCGTACCGGCTTAAATCAGGCTGACAGGGAGTCACGCACCACAACACGTTCCCACAGGTGCTCACATTCTTCTACGAACTTCAGATGCACAGGATGGGTTTGATACGCGTCCTGATCTTCCACAGAGTTGAACATCATCAATTCAGACACGTGAAAACTATTGTCGATAACATCCCGCTTCAGAGTAGAGGCCGGTACACCTACGTGCAGCGCCTGAACCTGAGGAATTGCCTGAAGAGATTTCAGACCTTTAATCAGTTTCGCTTTATCTTCCGCTGAGTCAGGATTTGCCAGCCAGAAATACACCATGTGAAGTACAGGCGCATCCAGTGAGCAGTCTGATGATGCAGCCTGCGCAGAAGCGGGCAGGGCCGCGGCGGCAGCCAGTGCGCCGGCGGTGGTCATAAATTGTCTGCGGGTAGAGTCCGTCATTGTTAATCCTTGTAAATTTTCAGGCAAAGTGTCATTGAGTGTAAAGGCGGCAACCATGCCATGCAATCATCCTGTGAACACAAAGCAGTCAGAAGGCAGGTTTACCGGGACAGACGGAAGATGCACGCTTGAAGAGGGGGATGAGCGCTTCATTAATAAGCCGGCGCAGAGACCGGCTTGAAAGGGACTGACAGGGGTAATCTAATCCAGCCAGCTTAATGCTTCGTCAATGAGGGCTGGTGTGGCGGCTACGCTGGCATCGAAGAACAGGTTGTACGCATCAATCCCCTGAAAAATCCATAAATCGAAACCGGATACACACTGTAAGCCTGCGGTTTCACACGCCTTGATGAAGTCTGTTTTCAATGGCACATACACGGCATCAAAGGCCCATTCAGGGCAGGACAGGGCGGTTAAATCAAACGGTGTACCGGGCTTACCGTACATGCCCAGCGCCGTGCAGTTCACCAGACCATCTACCTTGTTCTGTAACACCTTAACTTCATCCGGCGTTACCGCACTGGCGGAATGTCCGTGCTTAACCAGCAAATCAGCCATGGCCTGCGCGGCTACGGTATTAATATCACTGATATAAAGATGATCTGCCCCAAGTTCTGCAAGCGCAAACATAATGGCTCTGCCCACCCCGCCTGCACCGCAAACCAGTACTTTGCCCGGAGATTTGTCGCCACGGCGGTACAGATAGCCTTGCTTAAATCCGCTGTAGTCGGTGTTGGCCCCCAGGATGCCATCTTCTGTGAACCTCAGGGTGTTGTAAGAGCCAATTTTTTCATGACCCTCCGCCAGCGGGCTTTTTACTAGTGGATACACTGATTGCTTATAAGGGTGGGTCACATTGATGCCGTGGTAGCCTTCAGCGATCAGACGTTTTACACAGTCCTCAGGATTAAAATCAGGCAATATTTCGCCATCAATTAAACCGTAATCAATACTGAGACCATTTTGCTGCGCCAGATACGCCTGCAACTTTCCCATTTTTGAGCGGCTGATGTGTGCGCCCATTAATGCCAACTTCGATGTCATTGTTTCACCAATCCTGTAACGCTGGTTACAAACTGAACTTGTTATGATTTTGTTATTAAATTACGTTTTGCGGGCTTCTGTAAATTATCTAAAGTTGTGATGACTATAACAATGGGTTAATTGCCCGGGAGCGGCTGAACCGTGGGCTGTTAGCCATAAGTCTAAGTTTGAGAATGATATGGTGTTTTTTGATTATGATTTATAAGCATTTATTTCCTCATTCTGACCTTCCTGTTTTTCTTTGTCACTGTCTTTGAACTGCTATTTCACTGATCTCAACGTTTTGAATTAACTGAAAGTTCTTTACAAGGTTAACAAAATGTTATGCCTTGGTTATCTATTGGTAATTTTAAATTTGTAACAGCACCTGAATAATTACTTCGTCGTCGTCAACAGGTCGTTGCACACGCATTACTGTTAACACTCAATCTCTTAACAGGAGAGAGACCCGTGAAAAAAACAAATAACACAAAACAGCCTGTCACCCGGTTTAACCGCAAATTTCTGGCATCAGCCGTAATGCTGGCCATGTGCCCCGCTGTTGCTACTGCACAGGACAATGAGGCAGAACAATCTGCCGATGTAGAACAAATTGTTGTAACCGGCTCCCGTATAGCCCGCCGGGATGAAAGTGCGCCAAGCCCGATTATGACGGTGGGTGAGCAATTTATTGAAGATACCGGTCAGGTGAATGTTGAAGCCACCATGAATGAAATGCCCCAGTTCACCCGCGATTCGTCAGGTGGCCAGGGGACCGGCGGCCGTGCGCTGCTGGACTTACGTGGTCTGGGCGCAACCCGTAACCTTATTCTGCTGGATGGACGCCGTTTGCCTATTTCAAGCTCGTCCGGTGTGGTAGATACCAACGTGTTACCAACTTCTGTTGTGCGCGATGTGGAAGTGATCACCGGTGGTGCTTCGGCGGTGTACGGTTCTGACGCGGTTTCAGGTGTTGTGAATTTTGTCACGCAACGGGGTGTTGAAGGCTTGAACGTGGATGTGCAGTACGGCAACTCCATGGAAAATGACTATGCCAGTTACAATGCCTCGGTAACTGCCGGTGCAGTCACAGAGAAGAGCAGCCTGTTTATCTCTGTCAGCTCTGCCCGTCAGGATGCACTGTACGGCAAAGATCGCTTTGATTTCTTCCAGCTGGGGATCCCTTCTTCATATATCGGCACAGGTACCTTTGTCCCTTCTGCCACCAATCTGCCTGACCAGGCCGTGGTGGATGCCATGTTTGCCGGATACGGCTATGGTTCTGTGCCTAATAACAATAACCTGGGTTTTAATGATGACGGTTCGCTGTTCAGTAAGACCGGCGCTGTGAATTACATGGGCAGCGACGAGAGCGACTACCGCATTGTCAATGGCAACGTGCGTATGCCGGTACAAATTCAGGGCATGTTGCGCCCGCAAACCGATCGTAAAAACTTGTTTGCCCGCTTCGATTACGAGTTTTCTCCTGCCGTTACCGGTTATGCGCAGGCATTGTTTACTGACCATACGGCAGTGACCAACTCAGGTGGCACACTGACCCAATTCGGTACGCCAACGATTCCTGTCACTAACCCGTTTATTCCTGACGATTTATCCACGTTACTGGCATCCCGTGCCGACCCGGCGGCACCGTTTTCTTACAATGCCCGTTACGTGATGACACCGGCAAAAAGCTGGGATGAAAACTACGTGACTCAACAATACATTGTGGGCCTTGAAGGGGATACCGGATTCCGCGACTGGACGTTTGATGCCTGGGTGTCATGGGATAACTCCCGTCACAACCAGGTACAGCACAATGCCGTGTTTCTTTCCCGTGTACAAACCCTGTTTAACGCTGCTGACGGTGGCGACAGTATTTGTGCCGGTGGGTATAACCCCTTCGGCCTGGCAAATGTGCTGAGTATGTCGGACGCTTGTCAGTCATACATTAGTGGTGATACTCACAGCACTGAAGAATTACAGCGTACCGCCTTTGACGTTGTGATACAGGGTAGCTTATTTGAACTGCCTGCCGGCGACGTGATGTTCTCGGCATCGGCGAACTACCGCAACGATGAGTATTATTTCAGTCCTGATAAGGCACTGGCCGAACAGGATGTACAGGCGGTCATCGCGGCACAGCCATCTGCCGGTTCTTCCGATGTGACCGAGCTGGCAGCAGAGTTTATCATTCCGGTAACAGACTCGTTTGAAATCGGTACGGCCTACCGTATGTCTGACTACGAGTACTCAGGTACCGTTAATGCCTACAAGCTGGATGGTCTGTGGCATGCCACGGATGAAATTATGGTACGTGGTGGTTATCAGCGTGCTATCCGTGCGCCGAATATCAACGAACTTTTCAGTGCCGCCACCGGCAGCCAGGTCACGTTTGGTAACCCACCTTCCGGTGGTGAGCCTTGCGATGTGCGCACCGCTGCGCGCGCAGCAGACAGTAGCGGCGAGCTTCGTGGTCTGTGTGTTGCCATGGGGATCCCGGTTGAAACCGTAGACAACTATCTGTTTCCGACTACAGCCACGGCAACGTTGAGCTCGGGCAACATTGAACTGCAACCGGAAACCGCTGATACCTACACCCTGGGCGCGGTATGGAATACAGAGTTTGGTTCAAATCAGACACTAGTGCTGTCCGCAGACTATTACTCCATCGAAATTGAAGATGTGATTTCTGCAGTACCGGGGCTCACAGCTATCAATAAATGCCACAACCTGGATGGCTCAAACCCGACTTATTCCACAGACAATGCTTACTGTCAGTTGCTGTCGCGGGATCAGGACGGCTATCTGGAACTGGTACGAACGCCTTACTTCAATCTTGGTCAGCTGGCAACTGACGGTATGGACTTCCAGGTGAACTATAAATTGTCTACCGGTGCCGGTGACTTCTCTGTGCACTCGGTTATCACCTATGTGAATTCCTATGAAGTGGTGACATTGCCGGGCGATGAAGGTGTGGATGAAGCGGGTACCATCGGGTTTATGACAACACCACGTCCTAAACTGCGGGCGCAAAGCAGCTTCGGTTATGAAAAAGATGCCATGAGCCTGACTCTGCGCTGGCGATTCACCGACAGCATGGATGACCGCAGCACGCTGACGAATACCGCCAGTACGGTACCGGGTGTACCAAGCTACAACAAGTTTGATTTGGTAGGACGCTATCGTCTCACCGACAGTATCAATCTGCGTGGCGGTATCAGCAATCTGTTCGATAAAGATCCGCTGGTGGTGGCCGGAACGCCCGGTATCACTGATAACGAGAGCTACGACATCGTTGGCCGTTCTTACTTTGTCGGTGCCACCATGTCTTTCTGACCCTGAAAAAGGCAGCGTTTAATCAGCGCTGCCTTTTTGCTTTTCAGGTTTTGTTTTATGCGAGGTTGGGATTGTTGTTCTCGCAGATGTGCCACTACCGGCAGAAGCGGTGTCTTCTCCGGTAGTGTTTTTTCATAACAAGGAGAACGAAATGAAAGTTTCTGTTATTCGTCATTTAGCTGTACTGCTTGCTCTGTCTACCGTAGTACCTGCAAAAGCCGCAGAGATGACAACGCAATTAGATACATCAGGCACTATTACTATCCATAACGCTTCTGTTCCGCTACCTGATGCCTTAAGTGAAGGTGGCCAGGCTGTACTGAAACGCAGCGGCGCAACCGAAGGGCCGGGGGCTCCCATGCCGCTGCCGTCTGATATCACCGATATCAAAGAAATCCGGAAAGTGTACAACAACAATCTGCAACCCTATGTGGATCATATGAAGTCGGTGTTTCCCGTAGACATTGAGGAAACCACCATTAACGGTATTTCTGCCGCTATTATTACGCCGAAAGGTGGCGTGTCTGAGAAGAATGCAAACCGGCTTATTCTGAACGGACCGGGCGGAGGCTTTCGCACCGGCGTGAGAGCCAACGGTTTACTGATCAGTATTCCTGTTGCGGCACAAATGAAAGTGAAGGTGATATCTATTCTGTACCGGCAGGGTCCGGAACACCGTTTTCCTGCTGCCAGTGAAGACTTACTGAAAGTCTGGGATGTGGTGTCCAAAGAAGTGCCGCCTGAGAATATTGGTATGGTGGGATGTTCTGCCGGTGGCATGCTAGTGTCGCAAACCACAGCTATGTTAATTGACGCCGGACGGGCTGTTCCTGGCGCATTGGGCGTGTATTGCGCCGGATTAGGCATGACGCCGTCGGGCGATTCGGTGTTTACCGGTAAGCTGAGCATTACCAATATCGAAGCGGATATGAAGCCGGTTACTGCGCCTGCCCCACGTAGCGGAATGTCTTACTTTGATGGTGTGGATACCACGCAATTCATTGCAGCCCCGCTGAACGACGCAACTAAGCTGGCTCAATTTCCGCCGGTACTGTTTTTTACCGGTACCCGGGATTTTCTTATGAGCGGCGCGGCATACAGCCACCGCAAATTACTCGCTACCGGTGTAGAAAGCGATTTGCTTATTTATGATGGTTTGTACCACGGTTTTATGACCAATCCGGATTTTCCTGAATCTCAGGAAGGGTATGGCATAGCTGCAGATTTCTTCGATAAGCATCTGGGGCAGTAGGGTATGTTTTTAATTCTCCCGTTAACACAGATCGCCGGCCGGGCTCTCTCCCGGGTGGGGCGGCTGGCGCTGGCCGCTGTCATGGTAAGCGGTGCAGCATTGGCAGAAGTGCCTGCTGTACAAAAGGCCACAGACATCATTACAACGCAAAGCGGAAAACTGCAGGGTAAAGTACTGCCCTCAGGCATACAGGCCTGGTTTGGTGTGCCTTACGCGCAGGCACCGCTCAGAGAACTGCGCTGGAAAGCACCGCAGCCGGTCAACTGGCAGGGATTGTTTCATGCCGACCGTATGGCACCCCAGTGCATTCAGCCGTTGCGTAACAGCAATATTAATCACTACTTCAGCCACGAAGCCACCAGTGAAGATTGTTTGTACATGAATATCTGGGCGCCTGAAGCGGCGAAGGCCGGCGACGGTTTGCCTGTGGTGGTATGGATCCACGGCGGAGGCTTTACCATCGGTTCGCCTTCCATGGCCATTTATGGCGGCGAGCCGCTGGCAGAAAAAGGCGTGATCACCATCAGTATTGCCTATCGCTTGGGGATCTTAGGATTTATGGCGCATCCTGAGTTAACCGCACAGTCGCCTGACGGCGCATCGGGCAATTACGGTTTGATGGATCAGCTTGCTGCACTGCGCTGGGTAAAACAGAATATCCGACAGTTTGGTGGTGATCCGGAGAACGTGACTATTGCCGGTCAGTCCGCCGGTTCAGCGTCTGTGTCTTATCTGCAGGTGAGCCCTCTTGGCAAAGGTTTAATCAGCAAAGTAGTGGGGATGAGCGGTTCGGCGTTTATGTTTCCCATGACGTCCCGCCGGGACGCTGAGCAAACCGGGGTGGCCATTCAGTCATATTTCAAAGCCGAAAACATCAATGCACTGAGGCACATCTCTGCGGATCAGATATTAAAAGCACAGCGGGATTGTCAGTTGGGATGTTCCGGCAGCTTCAAGGCCGGGCCGGTTGTCGACGGCTATGTGCTGCCTGCCCAGCCTGCAATGTTATTTGCAGATAAAGCAGGCAGCGATATACCCGCAATGATTGGATTTACCCGCGATGAAGGTTTCAGTCCGCTGGGCAGCGTGAAATCGAAAGCTGAATTGGCCGCGCTGGTGAATCAGCTTTATCCCGGTAAGGCGGATGAATTGCTTAGCCGCTTTACAGTCAACACGGATGCTGAGGCAATTCGTGCCGGTAAAGATATGGCCAGAGATAGCACGCTGGGGTTGAGTATGTGGCGTTGGTCACAGGCACAAACGGAAAATCTGACATCGCCGGTATTCCCTTATGTGTTTGCACACGTGCATCCGTATACCGCAGGCATCACCTTTGCCGATCACGACCCGAAGATGGCCGGTGTGTATCACACCGCTGATGTGCCTTACTGGCTGGGTACGCTGGATGCCCTGAATATCTACCGGGCAACCCGCACCTATACGGCTTTCGACCGTGAGCTGAGCAACGCCATGCAGCAGGCTATCGTTTCATTTGCACGCACCGGTACGCCAGCCTTGCCTGATGGAAAAAGCTGGACACCTTTCACTCCGGATTCGCCGGACGTGGTGATGTGGGGCAGTGGGGACAGTATTTCCCAAACCGTGCCCTGGCCGAATGCTGAGGACATGACGTTCTATGCAGACAATCCGGTATTGATGACGCCGCCGGCACCAACAAAAGAAGGGGCGAGAGCGAGAGACTGATTAGAAAGAAACAGCGGCAGATGCCGCTGTTTTTTTGCTCCTGATTAAAACAGGTTCAGAGTGAGGCCAGAAAGGCACTGATCTCATCGTCAAAACTATCTGGGCCGTGATTGCTGTCGAAGTTATCCAGCGGCAACGATAATACCGGGATCCCGGCTTTGCGAAGCGCGCGCAATACGAAAGGATCGGCATCAGATAACGCCACCGCACCGTTAATGTGGTGAGTGCGGGCTTCTTTTACGTGCCAGGCGCCGGCCCAGGTGGGCATTCTCAGTTCGTCGCCCATGGTCACAAACCGGGCGGCCAGTGCTTCCAGCGCATCATCTTCACCGGAGAACTCGCGAATATATCCGTCTGCCGCCAGCGCAAGATACATGCTCCATACAAACACGGCACCATGACTTTCCTGCCAGCGCTGATAGAACTGCATATTGCTCCACAAGCCTCTGCCTACCCACATAAGCCGCAGTTTTTCATTACTGCAAACAGATTCTCCCTGTTCCACTTTTGCTTTCACTTCTTCGTAAAATGCTTTGGCGGCATCACGGGCCCATTCTGTGCCCCGGTGCCACTGGGGCACCATGGTTGCGGGCATCGTATCAACCACACTTACCGGCACAGGACAGGTACTGGCAAGCAGATCTCGGGTTTTGCGGTAGTACTCTTCCTGTTCGTTAACCAGCGTCATAATGCGGGTAAACGCCTGCATGTCGAAGGTCTCACCGGTATGCGCTTCCAGAGCCGCGATAGCGTCTTTCAGCTCAGACGTCAGCAACGCGACCCTTTCCGGTTCCAGTTCCGTTTTCCAGTCATTCGGGAGCTTATTCCACCAGTCTTCATATAAGTCATTCCGGCATTCCACCGTGCGCTCAAACATAAACAGATTGGCGCCGGTCTCCCGTGCCCAGTGATCAAAAATTCTGGGTGTGGCGTCACTGCCAAGAACAGTCTGCAGAAACTGTGGTTGTGGCAGACCTCCCCAGGGAGCCTGCTCCGGGTCTTTGTCAAAGTACGCGGCAATACCCTGCGCACTGTAGGCTTCCACATTGCCGGGATACTTATTCGCTTTCAGTAAAGATGTGTACCGTTTCGACTGTTGCTTGGCTGCCACGATGGACGCCCACCACTGATTCACCACAAACGGCAAACCCATGGCTCTGAGCATTTCCTGAGGAGAATTCGCATTCACCACGCCAAATTGTGCACCCTCTTCAGCGCTTGATCTGACAGACTGAAACCATTCCCGCTGATACGTGCCAAAATCAGCCACTGATGCCAGTGCTTTTTTACTTCGTTCAGGTTTAGGGCGGGGTTTCCTGGGGGAGGACATTGCTTTTGTCGCAACCTCCCCGGCTGACACTGCCCGGCTTTGATGTTTACCGGCAAATAATACAAGAGTGCCAGGAAAGGGGCTGCCAGTCTCCCAGATACCGGTATCAATGCCGTGTTGAGATAAGTAACCGCTGATAAATCCGGCATCCCATTGGGATGCTTCATCACCTTTCGCTGTGAGATAAATCACACCTCTGGCTTTCACCGCAGAAATCTGGCCGGCAATATACTGCGCCCGGGTGAGGGCAGGAATAAGATAGTCCGGGCAGGCCCGTGCGGGGTCTGCAATCACATTTTGCCAGTCATCCGACACCACTGGTCCGGCAACACGTTTGTCGCCCCAATCCTGCCAGTCTCCGACAATATGAATGCCGGTCGCTTCAAGTTCGCGGTAGCACCGGTCATTGAGTTGGGGTAAACCGGCGATAATGATGCGCTTTTTAGTTTTATCCGACAGTTCTGCTGCACGGCCTGATTCAATCTCTGCCAGTAATGACGCCGCCCGTTCACACCACTCGTGCGGTGTATAAACCATGGTGGCTGCAACACAATGGTGGAACTGGCTTCCACTGATCCGGGGTTTAAAATCGTTGCGCTTTTTTAACAGCTCACCGAGCAGCGTTCGCTGCCGCTCCTGAATCTCAATATCAAATGTCAGCTCTTCTGCGGAAGCTTTGTTACCTGAAATTGCCGACATATCTGCAAGCCAGGTGTGTAGCTGTGCAGCCCGCGTGAGGTTATATCTCGCAGAGCTTTCGCGCATCTGATGAAGATGATCATAGAAATGGATGTGTCTTGCCGGCAGCTCTTCATCGTTAAAAAGCTGACGCAAGGTGGCAAACAGCTGCGGTGTCTCATAATCGCTGTGGGTGAGCAGCAGCGGCAGGGCATCTTTGTCATCAAATATTTGCTGCAATAACGACCGGCCACTTTGCGACATGTTCGCCGTGCCCACCAGTGCATCGGCATCGGGGGTTGGCAAATTATCATCTGAAACTAATCGTACCGGACATAAGCCCGCAGCGCGGATCAGTTCGTAGGGAGCATCACTACCCAGCACGCGTATAACCTTCCTGCCTTCGCTGACATAGCGTTTTGCAACATCACTGGCGTATGCCGGAGTGATGGCAAACGGGAAGCCCTGCAAATTAGCCATTAAATCACTCCTGTTTCCATCAGAGACTGCATTTGCTCCTGCGAATAGCCCAGCATTTCAGACAGTACTTTTTCATTGTGCTCACCAATATGCACCGGCAACACATCATCAAAGCCTGTGCTGGCACCGGAGAACAGAATAGGAATACCGGCGGTGTGGAAATTATCTACCGTGCCGTATTTGGGGTGGGCAACAGGATTGGTCTCGTTGCGCGAAGCAACACGAGGATCATTCATGGCTTCTTCCGGATGGCGTACCGGTGCAACTGGCACGCCCTGCGCCTCAAGCCTGCTGACCACTTCACTTACCGGCAATTGTGATGTCCATGCGGTAATAAGTGCTTCCAGTGTATTGGCATTGGCCACTCTGGCATCACGGTTACAGTAGCGGGGGTCTTCACCCAGCTTTTCATTTTCCATGGCACGGAACAGTCCGCGGGCCAGCTTTTCATGCACGGCTACCAGTGCAATATAGCCATCCTCACATTCAAATACTCCAAAAGGTGACAGTCGCTGAACGGTGAGGCCGGTGCGGGCCTGCATGCCCGCCGCTTCCATGGCTGCCCAGTTTTCAATGGCAACAAACGAGGTAAGGGCACCCAGCATAGATACATCGATGTGTTGACCTTCACCGGTTTTATGTCGTTGCTCAAGGGCTGAAAGAATACCTATAACCGAGAACACCGGTGCCAGCATATCGGCAATGGGAATACCAATGCGTACCGGCGGTTCGTTCACAGCACCACTGGCGTACATAGCGCCACTTAAGGCCTGAATAATAATATCCATGGCCTTACCGCCCTCTTTGGTGGTGGCGCCAAACCCGCTCAGCGAGCAGTAAATCACCCCGGGATTTACTGCTTTAGAGGCTTCGTAGCCAACGCCAAGACGGTCTGCCGTGCCGGAGGTGAAGTTCTCGACCACGATATCGGCGGTTTTCACCAGATCCAGAAATACATCCTGTGCACCGGGTTTCTTTAAATCCAGCGAAATGCCGTATTTACCCCGTGCTCGGGTAAGGTGAGATACCGATACATCATCATCGTGATGCTTTTCAATGACAACGCCGTTCTTCCCCACATAGGGGCTATTCTCACGGGCGAGGTCGCCATGTTTGGGATCTTCAATTTTGATCACTTCTGCGCCAAGTCCTGCAAGCAGTAGCGTAGCGTACGGACCTGCCAGAGCGCGGGTTAAATCAATTACGCGTAAGCCTTCCAGAGGACGCGCTTTCAGTGCAGTGCTGGTTGTCATAATTGTTCCTTTATAATCTGGTCGGTGTCGCTTTTGCTGTAGCCCAGCGACCTCAAAATCTGTTGCGTGTCTGAACCGGCAGTGCGGCCGGGAAAGCCCGGCTTTGCCGGCGTATCAGACAGCTTTACCGGCGCACCTATGTGAATAACCGGCGTACCGTCGGGTGCTGACTGGTTGATAATCATTTCCCTTGCGAGGTTGTGTTCATTTTCAAGTGCTTCAGGGATGGTCAGTACCGGCGAAAACTGGGTGCCGGCCTGTTCGAAAATGCGGCACCACTGCGCCTGAGTCCTGGTGGCCATCACGCTGGCAATTTCGGCTTTCATGTCAGGCCACCGTGCTTTATTCATTTGTTCATCTGCCAGAGCCTGTAAGCCAATAGCTTCGCAGAATTGTTTCCAGTAGCGGGGTTCCATGTCGGTCGTGACAAGCCACTTATCATCTGCCGTCCGCCAGATGCCGCTGTCTGCCCGGTGCATGCCTTTGGCGGGCAGGGTGTTCAGATCCGGCGCGCGGGAGAGCACATTGATGATGAGCGCTAAAGACGCGTCGCTCATGGCAATATCTACCTGCTGGCCTTTTCCGGTAGTCTGCCTTGCCAGCAATGCTGCCAGTACGCCAATGACTGCGTTGGAACCGCTGAGCAGATCTGCCACAGGTACGCCGGGAAAATCCGGTGCTGTTGCGTTTCCGCCCATTCTTGAAAGTGCACCGGCTGTGGCTAGGGCAATGGGATCATGCCCGGGCTTATTCGCATAAGGCCCGGTTTGTCCGCATAAGGTGACAGAGCAGTATATGAGTTTCGGGTTAATGGCTTTTAGCGCATCGTAGCCATAACCCATGGATTCCATCACACCCGGACGGTAATCCTCGACCAGTACGTCCGCTTGTTTAATTAATTTGAAGATGGCCTCTTTCGCTGAAGCGGTACCTGGATTCAGCAGAACAGACTGCTTGCCTCGGGTGAGGATGTCTTTAGCTCTTAACTGAGCATTTTCATCATCAGTTAATTTATCCCAGCCAAATACCTTCTTTTGTTTCGCTACTTCCCGGGGATTTTCGATCCGGATGACCTCTGCGCCAAGATCCGCCAGCATCCAGGTGCAATACGGTCCGGGCAGGAATTTACTGAAGTCCACTACACGAATGCCGTTCAATGGCGTGGTCATATGCGGCCTCCCAGAAACGCCTGACGACCTTCGTCCAGTGCGGGAGCCCGTCTTACCGGTGGCGTTGTGCTTTCCGATGACGCCCAGAGGGGCCCCGGGTATTTAACATCGTTAATATCAACCCAGAGTTCGCGGGCGGCATGCTGACTACTGGTTAAGCAGTCATCGGGCGTATCGATTTGCGACAGACCAAGCCCGTTTTCAGCAGACCAGGCGGCCAGCGTAGCTTTATCATGCTGCATAAAAAAGCCGGCAATGTGGGCTTCCCAGTTTTCCAGTTGTGCCTGTGGCATGTCGGCAACCAGAATCTCTTCCCAGCGGATTTCAGACAGCTCGCCGGCATGCTCGCCCATGACGCGGATAAAGCTTTTCATCATTGCCGGATTATCTACCAGTGCCCAGGTAACGAAGCCGTCTTTACACGCCCATACCTGCCTGACACCGGATTTACCCCGAACCAGAAGGTTACCGGTGCGGTTACCTGTTTTTCCGGTCCACGCCCAGGTGAGTGGTTCACGATAGTTGGCCAACACGGCTGACTGAAAAGCCGATACTTCGACTAACTGACCTTTGCCGGTCAGAGCCCGTTCATGCAACGCTGTCAGTGCGCCGGTTACCGCCTGAATCGCGCCCAGTGCATATGCCTGCTCGCCGGGCAATGTCAGGGGCGGGCGGTCCGGATCGCCGACAATGGTCATCAGGCCGCTACGGGCCATCAGTGTGAAATCTGAAACCGGCTCTGAGAGGGTTTCGCTACCGGGCATAAACCCACTGATAACCACATCAATGATATTCGGCCTGAGGTCCTGCAAATACCGATGGGGAATGCCTGTGGTACGGATAACAATGTCAGCCTCTGCCATCAGTGCAGAAAATGCAGATGTGTAAGGCGGGGCAACAACCGAGCGTTTACCGTGATTCCATGCAGTGAATGCCTCCGGATTTTCTCTGAGCGGATCGCCGGACTCAGGTTCCGCTTTAATCACTGTAGCGCCCAGTTCCGCCAGCATGCGACCACTGAAAGCACCAAGGTGAGAAGTAAGATCAATGATTTTGACATGAGATAACATGACACACTCCTTATGCCAGTATGCCGGCATCAACCAGCTTACTGATATGCGCCGGGTCTTCTCCCAGCATGGAAACAAACACGTCCTGCAAATGTTCACCCAGGCAGGGTGGAGCGGTTACGCAGTCAGAGGACACAGAGAAGCGCAAAGGCGGCGCGGGCATATCACATAATCCAAGTTTGCTGTGTGTGATCCAGCGGTAGTGTCCGTGTTGTAAGGCCTCGTCGGTATAGACATCGCGGCCGTCCGCAACGGCTTCTGCGGCAATTCCTGCCTGTTTTAAACGTTTAGCCACGGCATGTTTGTCAGCGGTTTGACAGTAGCAGGACAGCGCGTCTTTCACTGTTTCGGGGGACACGTCTTTCGTCTGCGCAATATCCAGCAGACCTGCAGCAGCAAGCAGTTGCTGTTGCGTAGAAAGGGTAACCGCCACATATTGATCTTTGCCGCGACAGGCAAATACATCCTGAAGCAGTGCTGACGATGAAGCATTGGCCTGCTTTACCGGTTCACCTTTTTGAATGGCGGCGAAGCTGTCTGCCAGAGTATGGATTAGCGGCTCAACCTGACTGATATCAATGTGCTGACCGCGTCCGGTTTTACGTTTGTGTTCCAGTGCTGCCAGTGTCGCTACGGTTGCGAACATCGGGGCAACTACATCACCGTAGGCAAAAGGAGGCATGTGTGGATCGCGGTCTGGCCAGCCCGACATACTTGCCAGCCCTGAAAGTGCCGCTGCAGAATTACCGTATCCTCTTATCTTACCCAGCGGGCCGGTACGCCCGGCAACACTGACGCTGATTAAAATAATATCCGGCTTAATAGCTTTAAGTTCTTCAAAGGACAGGCCAATCCGCTCCATGAATCCGGCACTGAAATTTTCAACAACCACGTCGGCACGGGCTACCAGCTTTTTGGCCAAGTCTACCCCGGCCGGTTCGGCAAGATTAATGGCAACACTCTGTTTACTGGTATTGGTAATGGCAAAGAAGGCCGAGGCATCGATATCTCTTTTGCCGCCGGCAAACGGGGGGCTCATCCGTCCTAAATCGAGTCTTTTTCGTGACTCAATTTTGATCACTTCCGCGCCCAGGTCAGCCAGATCTTTCGTGGCTCTCGGGCCAGCGCCCACCCAGGAAAAATCAGCAATTTTTATATCTCTTAAAGGTAACGTCATTGCGGTGCTCCTGAATTACATTGAATTGGCGACTCGGCCTGAATAAGGTCCTGAGCCTTTTGAAAAATGGCTTCACCATCGACATTAAATTCATTCAGTCCAGCGGCCTCCTTCCGGGCCATCTGGTTGTATAGCTGGTCGAATTGCTGTTGCTGGCTGAACGAGTGGAAGGTCATCTGGTTTTCACGCCCGAAATCCAGTCCCCGCTTTTCCGCTTCCTGCAGGCGTTCTTTCAGGTTTTGCTCCCACGTAGCCTGCGCGTCATCAAATATGCGCTGTATGTCTGCGGGCAGGCTTTGCCAGACTTTTTCAGACATGGCTCTGGCGGGATAAGCGCCCCGGCTAAACTTCACCAGTGTGATGTGCTCTGCCACTTCAGAAAAATGCATGCTATGGATGGTGTCAGCAGGTGCTACAACGCCGTCGATGATGCCTTTGGCCAGTGCCGGGTAAACTTCTCCCATCGGCATATTGACCGGATCAGCGCCAAGCTCTTTTAGTAAGGCTACCGCTTCACTTTGAACCCGCAGACGTAATCCCTTAAAGTCTTCAAGACTGTTCAGCGGTGTGTGCCTGGTTATCACAGCAGGAAAGTTACCCCCCTGAATCGCCAGCACTTTTAACCCTTCAAGTTCATGTCTGAAAGACGGAAATGACGCTGCCAGGCATTTAAACAGTGCGACCTGGTCATCTATGCTGTTGATCCCGCCGTAGAAGCCGGCCTGAGTGCGCAGCACATGGGTACCGCCTCTGGCATAAATCGGTGTAATCAGGCCGATATCCGCTACGCCATGCCTGATCTCCAGCATGCTCATATCTGACGACAACAAAGAACCTGACCAGAAGGCATCAAAAACAATTCTTCCTTCCGAGGCTTCTTCAATGCTTTCCATCCATGCAATATCGGCCTGACTGAACGGGTGACCGGGAGGATACGGGCTGGCGTAAGTCAGTGTGCGAACATCAGTCTTGTGTGCATCAGAGCAGGCAAAACAAAGTGGCAGCAAAACGAAAACAAGGAGGTACTTCATGTTCAGACCCCCGTGACCGATGGAAGCCACAGTGCCAGTGCGGGCAACGCGATGATCAGGCTGAGGTGGCAGACGTCAGCAACCAGAAAAGGTACGATACCGCGGAAAATGGTGGTTATCGGGATATCTTTCACTATCCCCTGTAACACATAGGCGTTCAGGCCCAGTGGCGGTAATATAAAACCGGTTTCCATCGCCCTGACCAGGAAAATACCAAACCAGATGGGGCTGTAACCCAGTTCAAGAATAATGGGTAAAAATATAGGCGTGGTCAGGAGCATTAACGCCAGACCATCCAGAAAGGACCCCAGAGCCAGCAGGATGATTGCCATGACTATAATGGCGACAACCGGACTGGCATCCACTGAACGGATGACTTCGGCAAGCATGGTGGCGAGGCCCGTTACACTGATAAACGTGCCAAAAATAATCGCACCAATGATAATGAGATAAATCATCCCCGAGGTCAGTAGTGTTTTACGCAGGGCTTCTTTGAACAGGCTCAGAGACAGCACGCCCCGGAAGTAACACATCACCAGTGTGAGCGCCACGCCCACCGAGGCGGCTTCCGATGGCGTGAATAAACCTATCATCATGCCGCCGATAACAAACAGGATGAGCACAGCGATATCACTGATTTTTTTCAGACCAGCAATTCTGTGTGGCCAGCTCACTCTTGGGCTTCGTGGACCCAATGACGGATTCAGGGTGCAAAGGATCATGACCGTTGCGATGTAAAATATAGCCTGGGTGATGCCCGGAATAATCGCAGCGGCGAACAGAGTGCCGATGGATTGCTCGGCAATAATGCCAAACACGATCAGGGCGCCTGATGGCGGGATCAGCGCGCCCAGTGTGCCGCCGGCAGCCAGTGAACCGGTGGCAAGCTGATTCTGGTATCCGGCTTTTCGCATTTCGGGCATGGCTGCTGAACCAACGGTAGCAACCGTTGCCAGGCTTGAACCGCTGACCGCTCCGAAACCGGCGCAGCCAGCAATGGATGCGACAGCCAGTCCACCCCGTCTGTGCCCCATGAATCTTGCGGCGACATCGAAGAAATCCCTGCTTGCTCCGGCGCTGAAACACAAATGTGCCAGCAGCAGAAACAGGGGGAGAACGCCGAGTTCGTATTTAGATATGACTTCGAAGAAAATGACACCAGTTTTAATGACTGCCGCTTCAGGTGACAGTAACAGCATCAATCCGCCAAAGCCGACAATACCCAGACTCACCCCAATGGGGATCCCCACCGTCAGGGCGACGAACAGACATATCAGGCCAAGGAGACCTGTTAACTCAGGACTCATGATGGCGACCTTTAAAGACTTGTTTCAGAAAACAGGCTGAAGCTACACAAATGCCGGTAAAGCCAATAAGACGTAACCAGAAATAAGGAATATGCAACAGTTCTGAACGTTCAGACTCGCCTATTGTTTCAATGGCTATCCATAATCCGGCAACGGCCAGTAGCGCCAGAAATAAGAAACAAACCAGAGCGGAAAAACGTGCAGCAAGTTGCTGACCAGGCGAAGACAGTCTGCTGGTCAGAATTTTGATAGTGGCGTGTTCGTTATTCATGGTGGCCATGACAAGCGCACCGGTTGCCATTAATACAATGGCTGCCTGTACAATTTCAATGGCACCTAAAAAGGGCAAACCAATATGTCGCCCTGCCACAGCAATGGTATCTGCAAACATCATAACAATGAGGCCGGTTGAGCCTGTCAGTACAAATATCTTTTCTATCACGGAGCTGACGGGGGAGAGTACCCTTGGCCCTGCATGCCTTTCCTGCGCTGACTTCATCGGTTGGTTCTCCGGAGAATAAAAAATGCTAACATCGACAGTATCAAAGTTACGCCAGTTGGATAATTTATAAATTAAATAGTTTGGTTTATCAACTATTATGTTAATAAATTGTTCTTCAATAAGTTAGAGGGAAAAGAAAGCGTGGTCAATCAGAAAGAAATAGAAATGGGGCGGTTGGGAGAGTTCATTGGCTTCCGGTTACGGCGTGTTCAGAACCTGCTGTCAAAAGACTTTGCTGCAGCTACCCGGAAATATAAGTTACGTTCCGGATTGTTCAGTTCATTGTCTTTAATTTCATCCAATCCGGGTATATCTCAAAATGAGCTTTCAGCAGCTGTAGGTCTCGATAAATCTACATTTGTTCAGGTGATTGATGAGCTTGAGAAGCGGGGCTTGGCGAAACGGGAAAAATCCAAAACTGACCGTAGAAGACATGCATTGTTTGTGACGGATGAAGGTCAGGTTTTTCTAAATGAACTGTATGAAATTATGGCGAAAACTGAATCGGCAGCACTGAAGCAACTGAGCCCCAGTGAGCTTAGTTTACTGAAAGCATTACTCGACAGAATGTACGAGGTGTTATAGCTGGGTTACAAAAATGTTTTAAAATATTTAACATAATGGTTGACTTTTCAAACTAAATTGCCGTTTACTAGACAAAGAGATTGCGGTCGCAGCGGTCGTGCCGGTATCCATTCGTGAATCAGATAATGTTAATTTTAAGATTCCGCATGCGGTGAACCCGTTGACCAATCGCAAATTAGCACTAGGCGATGCTCAATTTGTCAGGAGGCAAGTCAATGTTTGTTAACCGTTTAGCCACGTATTCTTCAATGATCGCGTTAATGGGATCACTAAGTTGTGCATCTGCATTCGCACAGGAGAATGTTCAGGCCACATCAGAACAAGCTGCTCAAAGCAATGCAGCCGAAGAAGAACCCGAAGTCATTGTCGTGACATCTACCGGAACCAGTATCCGCGGTGCTGCACCGGTAGGTTCTTCACTTATCGAAGTCGGGCGTGATGATATCGATCGTTCTGCTACCATCAATACCATGAACCTGCTGCGTGAAACGCCGCAGATATTCAGTTTGGGGGTCAATGATACATCCCGCAGCGGTAGCGGTGGTGCAGGTAATATCGTGTACGGGAATGCCATCAACATTCGTGGTATTGGCCCTTACGCCACACTCACTCTAATCAATGGGCGACGTGCTGTGCCCCAGGGCACCCTCGGTGCCACCGTTGATCCTTCGTCAATTCCGACCATTGGTTTAAAGCGTATAGAAGTTATTGCAGATGGTGCTTCGGCCGTTTACGGCTCAGATGCGGTTGCTGGTGTGGCTAACCTGATATTACGTCGTGGGTTTGAAGGTGTGCAGGTTGAGGGGCAGTATGGTGTGGGAGCTGACTACGATGAACACCAACTGAGTCTGATCACCGGTAAGGCCTGGAATACCGGGCAGGTAACCGTATCTGCGCAGCGCTCTTATCGCAGCAATATTTTTGGCGGCGACCGTGATTATTACCGTGCTGACTTAACCGGCATGGGCGGTGCTGATTATCGGGTTACCAGCTGTAATCCGGGTAACATCTACCTCAACGGAAACAGTTATGCTATTCCTCAGGGCGGTGCGACGGCTGACAATCTGGTAGAGGGGACACAGAATACCTGTGATAACTTATCTTCAACAACGGATTTAATGCCCGAGCAAACCATCCATAGTGCCGTTATGACGCTGAATCAGGATCTTAGTGATCGCGTTACGATGTTCGTTGATGCACTGGTTTATCAACGTGATGGCAAACGCTACTCCGAACCTTACGATGCGCGAATTTCGGTACCGGAAACAAATGCATACTTTGTTTCTCCTGCGGGGATAACGCTTGAGCCTTGTTCAGGCAGTCTGGGCCTGCCTGCAGGTACAGGTTGTGAAAGTATCGATTATAGTTTTGCTGAGGCTTATGGCTCTCCGGCGGTCACGACATTTGATACGCAAACCTGGCAACTGACGGCCGGTCTCGACATCACCTTACCGGCAGACTGGTTGCTCAATGTACATGCCACCATGGGGCAGAATGATGATCAGGCGTTTAATCGTGGCGGTAATGTAAATAGTGGTGCTCTCCAGGCGGCCCTGGCCAGCCCGGATCCTTCGACAGCATTCAATCCATTTGGCACATCTGAAAACAATCAGGCAGTCATCGACAGCATTTTTAACTACGCTATCGACACCGTTGCACAAACCAAAGTGAAAGATTTTGGTATGAAGGTAGACGGTCCGCTCATGTCGCTGCCAGGTGGAGACGTGAAGCTGGCAGCTGGCCTGGGCTACTACGAAATGGAACTATGGACTGGTCAGGTCCGTGGTGCTGACGGCGCCCGTGAATACAATTTTGACCCCAGAAGCCGTGACATCACATCAGGTTTTGCAGAGTTATATATTCCAATTATCGGTGATGATAATGCAGTGCCCGGAATTTACAGCCTGGTGCTGGACATCGCTGGTCGTATTGATGATTACAGTGATGTTGGCAGAACTGAAAACCCCAAGATTGGTATCGACTGGCAGCCGGTGGAAGATGTGGCAATACATGCAAGCTATGGCGAATCATTCCGTGCTCCGCTATTAACACAGTTAGTCAGCGCTGGCGGCAGTAATCTTTATATCCAGAACTACTTTGATCCGACGATCAATCAGACTATCCGGGGGGCCACGCTCTCAGGGGGGAACGACGAACTGGTGCCGGAAACAGCAGAAACCTGGTCAGTGGGTGTTGATTACACGCCATCAAGTTACAAAGGTGCCCGTTTTTCAATTAACCTGTTCGATGTCACTTATGAAGGACAAATTGGCGGGCAGTTATCGAATCTGAATATTCTGCGTCAGGAAGATGTGTTTTCTTCCATCATTCTGCGGGGCGCTGCAGCACAGGCAAGAACCGCTGAGCTCCTTGCTGGTGGTATCAATGTGCGAAGTGGCAGTGTTGCTGAAGCCGAAAATACCATGGTGTTCGTGGATGGCCGGAATAATAATCTGGGAAGCACTGAAGCCCGGGGGCTGGATTTCTCCATGTCGGTACCCATGGAAACTGACAGCGGTGATTTTAAATTTGGCTTGCTGGGTACCTGGTTTGATTACTACCGTGTTGCGCAAACTGCTACGGCTGAATCTATTGATCAGGTAAACAATCTGGATTATCCGGTCAGTCTGCGTATGCGTGGCAGCATTAACTGGCAGCGGGATTACTGGGATTTAACCCTGTTCGCAAACTACACGAACAGTTACAACAATACTCTTACCGGTGAGGAGATCAGCTCACTGACCACGCTGGATTTTGCTGCGTCTTACATCTTCAGTGGCGGACTGAGCGGCATTGGCGAAGATCTCAAAGTGGGACTCTTTATCAACAATATCACCGATGAAGATCCGCCTTATGCCGATATCGCCCCGTCAAATAATGGTGGTGGTGGTTTCGACCCGCAGGTAGGCAGCCCGGTCGGACGACTCATCTCACTCTCGCTGTCTAAGAGCTTCTGATGAAAACGCTGAAAAAGCGTAAGTGGTGCCGGCTTCTGCCGGCACTAACTATCTTCTGCAGTTTGCCGGTTATGGCTACACAGGACTGGTGGCAGACAGAAGCGGAGCGGGCCGCTGGGGATGATTTAGTACCGCTCTACCATAAATATTGCAAAACGGGTGAAAGACAGTTTCAACCGGAACTGCCCGCAAATGCATTTTACGTGTTCGATAATCTTATTTTCCTGGGTTATGAGCGTTGGAACAGTTGGGCCTTGTTGAATAATGAGCAGATTATCATTTTCGATGCCATGGAAACGGAAAAGGAAGCCCGGAAATACATCATCGATGGTCTTGTATCGCTGGGTCTGGAGCCTTCAAAAATTTCTCATGTTGTCATAATGCATGGTCACGGTGATCACTTTGGTGGCGCTGCATTGCTACAACGATTATTCAACGCTGAGGTAATGGCCAGTGAAGCAGACTGGCAGTTAATGGATGTAACCCGGACTTTGAAAGAACGGTATCCGGATCAAGAGCACGTGATCATCGACGGAGTGCGGATAAAAGTACCGGTTGCGGGTCAAACCGTGCCAGAAAAAAATCGTGTAATCAGCGATGGTAGTTCGCTTTACACTATTGCCGGAGACATCCTGTTCTACCTGACGCCCGGACATACTGCCGGCACGCTCTCAGCAATCTTACCGGTTACTGACAGCAACAAAACGTATCTTGCCGGCTTTTTCGGTGGCACTGGTTTTACGGCCCCGGGCACGCCTCTTGATGTTTTCCTCTCCTCTTTAAACCGGTTCAAATCGCTTACCGCAGATAAAGAGGTTGTTGTACCGCTTAGCAATCATCCAACAAGTGATTTGACAGGGTTACGTGCTAAGCAGCTATCCGGACGGAAAAAGAACGGGCCTCATCCGTTCCTGCTAGGGCAGGAGGGATATCAACGATTTCTCTCTGTTTTTTCATCCTGTCTTTCATCTTATATCAACAAGGAATGAATATGACTTATTCACGTATTGCATGGTTTTGCGCGTTTTTGCTACTGGCTGGCGGGAAAGAGGCCGTAGCAGACATTGAGCAGGTTAAGAAAATCCCGGCCGGTAAGCGCGAAATTTATAATGCCGCGGAGGTAAAAGGCTCGCCGGTATCTGTCAACCTGGCTGAATATGGCTATGTAGAAGAAGAGTATTTTGTCAGCGGCACAGCCAGTTCCTTTGATTACAAAGATGGCAGCCTGGTTGTTCATAATAAAGACTTGCCCTATGTGACCCGTGTTGTTGTCCGCCGGCCTGAGGATATGGCGACTTTTTCAGGCGTATTGCACGTAGAGCCCGAGCATCCGTCTAAAGGAAATACGTCTCACTGGGTGGCTATGCAGCACTTCATTATCGACAGTGGCGATGCATATGTGTCAGTGGGCAGCGGTAACGATCCCCGTCAACGGGAACTGACTGCACAAGGTGAGTTCCCTACGGCGCAAAGCGATATCGCCAAATGGTATGACCCTGAGCGGTATAAAGCATTACAGTGGCCAGAAGATGACGGGATCCGTTATCAGGTCATTTCTGACGCGGTTCACTATTTCCGTACTGCTCACGACGCAAACCCGTTTAACGATGCGTTGCCGGAAGTCGCTATTGCCGGAGGATGGTCATTTACAGGCAGTTTCTGGCGTACCTATGTTAATTACGGATTTCATGAAAAATTTGCTATCAGCGCGGATAAACCACTATTTGATGGTTATCTGGTAGGGATCTCTTCACGTTGGAACGGTCTCGGCGTTTTACCCCTTAACTCAGATGTAGAAAAGGATGGGATGGACAATCCGGTTCGGGACCTACGCCCGGTTAACGTTCCGGTTATCGAGTTTCTCACCGAATTCGAAGTTGCGGCAGGGGATGGCCCGCAGGTTGCTGACAGCAACAATAATCCGGGGGCTCACCGGTTATATGAAATGGGCGCAGTCATTCATGGCGATCAATTATTAATGGATCAGGGAGGTGACCGGTTTAACCGTAGTCAGCTCATTCAGCTATACCGTAAAGGATACCCAAAAGAAGCTGATGCACTGGCTGAATGCCAGTACCCGCTCAGCGATATTCCTCAAGGCCCCTATGCCCGTTCTGCGCTGTCTAATCTCCGTGAATGGATTGTGAATGACCAGTTGCCGCCCCACGCTCAGGAACTGGTGTTAAATGAAAACGGAAAGGTGCTTCGGGATCATCATCAAAATCCGTTGGGCGGAATGCCGGTAGCAGAGTTCGCTGTTCCTCTGGCGAGCTATACCACAGACGCAGAACCTCAATGTCAGCGAAACGGCCGTCCGGCCATGCTCAGAAAGAATTTTTCATCACAGCAATTACTCGCCATGTATGGCAATAAAGACAAGTATCTTAAGGCGTATGGCGACTACCTTGATGCCATGGTGCGGGAACGCTGGGTGTTAGAAAGCGATGCAAAAATGTTGAAAAACAAGATGGCGGATCTGGCAGCTGACGCTTTTGCTGGTAAAGGAGAATAAGCATGAATTACTTGAGTAAAAACTGGCTTAACATTTTAGCGCCGGTACTTATCGCGTTCTCAACACTGAGCGTAGCCAGCGGGTTTGCCGATTATCAACCGGCACCGGCCTATGAAGAAACCTCCGAGGCTTCATCTTATGTGACCATGCGGGATGGTGTGAAGCTGGCAATATCGGTAGTCAGACCGGCGAAAAACGGTAAACCGGTTGACGGAAAATTCCCGGTTATCTGGCACCACACGCTGTCCATATCCAGGGAAGCCCGCGACGGAACCGGCGGCTTCATCAGTGCGCTGCATGCCATTCCTACATTGGCAAAACATGGTTACGTAGTGGTTCAGGTGGCCCGACGCGGTAACGGACAATCCTTTGGGGTGATGCGTGGCTATCACGACCGTAATGAGGCGTTTGATGCGTATGAAATGACGCAATGGCTGGCAGAGCAACCCTGGTCTGACGGCAATGTGGGCGTTTACGGATGTTCTAACACCGGAGATGCGGCTATGCATGCGATGTCTGTTCAACCGCCTGCTTTGAAAGCCGTTTTTGCCGGCTGCTTCTCATGGCATAAATTTGATGCATTCCGGCGAGGCGCAATCTTCGCACAGTGGGGTACCGGACCCGCCAGAACAATCGAAGATGACATGGCTATTCCACCTGTTGACGGTGATGAAGACAAGAAACTGCAGCGGCAAGCAGCAGAAGAGCATCAACTGGCAACGCCGTTACTTCAGATGTGGTCTGAATTGCCATTTCGCGACAGCTGGTCAAAAACCGTGGGAAGTCGTTTCTGGTCTGAGGGCAGTGTGGCCGATTACAAAGACCAGGTAGCCCGTTCAGGGATACCGCTTTATATCATGGGCGGCTGGTTTGATGAACTGCGGGATCAGGGCCTGATTACCCTGCTGAATGTGCCGGGGTCAAGAGCCATCGTTGGTCCGTGGCAACACTGCCGGAACGATGATTTTCCCCTGCTGGATGAGATCCACCGTTTTTTCGATACCCACTTAAAAGGTTTGGAAACCGGACTAAATCAGGAGCCGCCTCTCCACTATTTTGTGATGGAGGGGAGTGAAAATGGTCACTGGGCATCATCATCAACCTGGCCGGTGGAAGGCGTCGACTTTAAAGCTTTTGCCATGACAGATTCTGGTTTGAAAACTGAGAGTCAGGCTGGAGGCACTTTGGATCAGCATTTTGATGTGAAGTTTGAACAAAATTGTCCCGGTGAAAAAATCAGTTCCCGTTCCCAGCCCTGCAGTACCCATGAGGAGGGAATTCATATTACGTCTGAGCCACTTGATCATGCCATAGAAGTCACTGGCCATCCCAAGGTTACAGTGAATCTCTCGACTAACCAGAAGGATGCAAACTTGTTTGCTTATCTTGAGGATGTTGCGCCTGACGGGTCTGTTACCGTTATCACAGAAGGCCGGCTGAAAGCCTCTATGCGCAAGACAGACAGCGCTCCGTGGCTGATGCCGGAGGGCACGCCCTGGCATCGCTGGTACAAGGAAGATCAGCAGTTACTGACCGCCAATAAGCCAGTGGAGCTGACGTTCGCGATGATGCCGACTTCCTGGGTTTTTGCCGCAAATCATAAAATCCAGGTAACCTTCACGGGATCGGATTATCGTGAAAGACTGCGGGATGATGCTGGTCATGCGCAAACAATCAGATTAACCAACCCGTCATCAGGTACAGCAGTGCTGATGCTGCCGGTCGCGGGCAACTAGCTTCGTAACGTGTGTCAGTATGCAATAAATCCATGCTGACACTATTTATCAAAAATTTAGTCACTTTCTGCCATTAATGAATCTTGAACATTTCATTAACATCTATTTCGTTTATTTTACAAATTGTGGAAAGGACAAACCAAAATGACCTGCAAAACGGCGCAATTTTTCAGAACGAAACATGCACTCGCAGTGTTAGCCGCACTGACTACCAGCTTTTCTGTTTACGCACAGGAAAATAATGATGAAAAACGAAAAAGTCGGGATGAAGATATAGAGAAGGTACTCATCACGGCTGAGCGTCGTTCCGTCAGTGAATCCGATATGCCTATGTCTGTCATCGGGTTTTCCGGTGAAGCGCTGGAAAATAAAAACATTACTGATATGGAGCGGTTGCAGGCGCAGGTTCCAAACCTGGTGTTTACCGACAACGGCAATACCAAATACATCAACATTCGTGGCGTGGGTATTTCTGAAAGCGCACCGAATCAGACAAACGGTGTAGCTGTGCATCTTGACGGTGCTTATGTGGCCCGGGAGTTTGTTTATGGCGATGCCTTTTTTGATTTAGGCAGTATTGAAGTTTTACGCGGTCCACAGGGGACTTATTCAGGCCAGAACGCCAGTGGCGGCGCAATCTTTATCAATTCTAAAAAGCCGGTTCTGGGTGAAACAGAAGGTTTTGCGGCGGCTGAGAAAGGCAGCTACAACCTGACTAAATACAGTGGCGGTTTGACTTTCCCATTGTCTGATAGTCTGGCAATGCGGATCTCCGGTAACGTTGAAAGCCGCAACAGCTTCTTTACTAATCACGGACCTGATCCTGATACTGATGCTTCACTGGTAAAAGACCAACCCGGTAATCTCGACCGATCTATGGGCCGGTATCAGTTGCTGTATTCACCGGATGATAATCTTGAAATGCGGTTGATATATGAGGAAAGCCGTAATGAATCTGATGGCGTGGCGACCCAACGTTTTCCTGAAAAAGGAAATACCCGCCTGCCTGAAACTGGTGTGTGGGATTTGAATTACGATTTGGATGGCCATCGCAGTGTGCGTTACAACCGCACCACATTTACCACTGACTGGCAGTTTTCTGAAGGCGTAAAATTACTGACTAACTTCTCTTATTTTGACAGTACTCAGGATATCCGCACTGACGGTGATTATGGCTCGTACCTTACAATAACGGACGAACCGCAGACCGGCCGTGATTTCCGAATATTTGATGAATACTGGACCGGTGAAATGACCCTTGTCTCAACCGGGGAAGGACCATTTCAGTGGACTACCGGCCTGAGCATTATCGATTATGATCAGAAAAATAATCTGAATCTGCTGCGTTACAACAATGAAAGCTACCCCGGTACGTCACTGGATTTAGAGTCCCACACCAGATTGTTTATGTATCTGCACAACGTGCGTAAAAACAAAGCTGTTTTTGGTGAGGTTGCTTACCAGTTTACCCCTGATGTGGAAGTAAAATTCGGCCTGCGTTACAACCGCGATGAAGTAGGTTTTGCCGGAGACTCTTATATTACTCCGGGCGCTGGTTCTTATAACGCAACATCAGGCCGCCCGTTCCCGCAAAATCAGTTGTTTGATTTCAGTGCGCTCACCGGAAGAGTGGTTGCTAACTGGCATCTGTCTGACGACAGTATGCTTTACGGCACCATTGGCAGAGGGTATAAGCCCGGCGGTACGTCACCATTTGGACCCGATTACGATTCAGAGTATGTACTGAACAAAGAGATTGGCTGGAAAGGTGGAGTTTTCGATGACCAGACCCAACTGTCGGTATCTGTTTTTCACATGGATTACGACAATTTTCAGCGTACTTTCGCGCCACCCGACAGCCCGCAGGAATCAGTAACGCGCAATGTTGATGGTTCAACGATTGCGGGTATTGAAGCGCAGTTGTCCGGCATTCATGCAGATATCCGCTGGGATATTTCTATGGCTTTCAACAAAGGTGAGTACGGCGATCTTGAGTATGTACTACCTGCCGGTGCTTACGACGGTGAGAATCCTGCCACCGATTTGTCGCTAAACCTCAGTGGAGAGAGCATTGATTTCCTGCCTGAACGTTCATTGAGCTGGGGCCTTGAGTATCTGGGATGGGAGACGGAGTCCGGCGTTATTCTGCCATCGCTGAGAATGAGCTATCAGTCTGAGTTCTACACCTCATTTTTCCATCTCGACCATCAGTTGACCCCGTCCCGGACAATTTGGGAAGCGAACGTGGCGTACGAGAGCGATTCGGGCTGGCGGGCTGATCTGTACGTGCAGAATCTTACTGACGAAACGTACATAAGCCGTGCCACCGGTGATACCGACGGCGTGGGCGTTTACAACCTGGGTGCACCCCGTCAGGTGGGTGTAAAAGTGCGTTATAACTTTTAAGGGGCAACCATGAGCAAAATAGTGAATGCGTTAACGTTACTTTGTCTGTCTGGGATTACCACTTTTGCCACCGCCGGTGTTGTCTCGCCGGCCGGCGGCTCCGGCTCGCAACCGGCTGTTGCTGCAGTTCGTGATGACATGCCTGACACCACCCTGTATTACCCGAAATCCTGGCCACAGCAATCTGTGCCAGTAATGCTCTGGGCAAATGGCGGCTGTCGTGACAATGGCCTGCGTTATGCCCGCTTCTTGAAAGAAGTAGCTTCCCATGGCTATTTTGTTATCGCAGCAGGTCCGGCGAGAGAAGAGCGGCCCACTTTTCTGGAAGAGGCGAGGGCAAAAGCCAACGCGAAGCATGAGCCTGAAGCTCGCTCAACCCCGGTGGGCTCTGCAGATAAAACCACCGTCGAGCAGATCATCAACAGTCTTAATCTGGCGGAAGGATTTGCTGCAGATAAGAATGACGAATTTTATCAGCGCTTCGACCCGTCAAAGGTAGTGGTCATGGGGCATAGTTGCGGTGGACTCCAGGCGCTGGAAGTGGCAACGGATGCGCGACTTGATGGCGTGATCCTGTTTAACAGCGGTGTCATTAATGAGCCGCTCAAAGTGCAGAGTACTGCGCTTAGAGTACAAAAGTCCATGCTGGAGAAAGTGCACACGCCCATCGCCTATGTGAACGGCGGACCGGATGACGTGGCCTATTTTAATGCTCTGGATGATTTTAACCGTTTAGAGCATGTTCCCGTCTTTTTCGCTGAAAATGGCGTAGGACACGGCGGTACCTTTGGCGTGCCTGACGGTGGCTCCTACAGTAAAGTCGCCATCGCCTGGCTCGACTGGCTACTTAAAGGCGACGAGTCTGCTAAACAGTGGTTTGCAGGCGAAGATTGCGTGTTGTGTATTGACATGGACTGGCAGGTTCAGCGGAAGCATTTATGAAAAATATCGCTAAGCCATCAGTTCTGTACTGCCTGCTTACGCTGCTGGCTGGCGTGGGCGCAGTCGGATGCGTATCCGCGCCGGTAAAATCAGAGCGAACATTCAGTGGAACGCTGGAAGACGGCGCTTTGTGGCAGGCGAAGGTGCCTCATAACTGGAATGGAACGTTATTGCTTTACGGACATGGCTATGGTCGCAAAGCGAGATTGCCAGATGTGGCGCCAAAACAGTCAGAAGCATTTCTGCTGGCGAACGGTTATGCGCTTGCCGCATCGCAATACCCCGAAGCGGGATGGAGTGTCGAAAAGGCTATTCCCAGCCAGTTGCTTGCCCTTCAGCAATTCCGGAATGACGCTGGTGCGCCCGTACGCATTATTGCCTGGGGATCATCAATGGGGGGCTTGATCACCTCAGCCATTGCCCAACGGCACGCTGACCAGGTCGATGGAACCATCAGCTTGTGCGCATCCAGCTACGGTGCGTTGCCTATGATGGATACAGCGCTGGACGGGGCGTTTGTGTTCACCCGCCTGTTGTTTCCCGGTGAAGATATTCCGCTGACAGGCAGAGGGGACGACCGCGAAACCGTTGAACGACTAATCACCTCAATGGAAGATAATCAACAGGATCCCCGCTGGCAGGCCCGCGCAGTGCTTGCCGGTGTGCTTGGCGGATTACCTGACTGGACCATTCCCGGTTCTGAAGCACCTGAAACACCGGATGCCATTGCACAGCATATGATGGCGGCAGTAAAAATGGGGTTGTTTTTACCCCGTGGTGATCAGGAACGCCGGGCCGGCGGTTCATTTTCTTCCAACACCGGCGTGGATTACCGCACTTTACTCGATGCCAGTGGCAGAAAATCATTGGTGGAAGCGGTATACCAGAAAGCTGGTTTGTCGCTGAGTGATGATCTGCACACACTTGAAAAGGCACAACGGATTGCTTCAGTGCCCGGTGCTGTTTCTTATATGGCTGCTAACTTTACGCCTGACGGCGCCATCACCAAACCAATGCTTGCCATGCATACTACGGGCGATGGTATGACATCGCCGTCACTGCAAACAAACTATCTGCAACTTCTCAAAAGTCAGTCAGATCCCGGATTATCTTCCGCGCTTTGGGTGGAAAGAGCGGGCCACTGCACGTTTACGCCGGAAGAATTGCTATCGAGTGTGGAAACACTCGAAAACCGGCTTGAAAGCGGAAAATGGCAATCGCCCGCCCGTTCGCCGGAAACTGCATTTACAGATGCAGTTGTGCTGCCTCTGCCACGTTGGTGCGCGGAGAATCAGCTGGCCTGTCAGTCAATGACCAAAAACGGAGATCATCAATGAAAGTTTTCTGTTTGAATGCCCTGATGCAAGCGTCGCTTCTGACCATGTTATCTGTATCGACTGTCGCGGCAGAAGTGACTTACCCCGAAGGATGGATCAAGCCTGGTGAAAGCGGCACGTTTAAACAATCACAAACTCACAGCAATGCCAGTGGTAAGGTGAAAGTGCTGGCAGAAGGTCAGCCTGTTGAAATGAGCGGGCATCCTTTTTTTCAGGCACTCAGTGAAAACGGACGTGCCTGCATCAGTTGTCATCAACCGTCAGACGGTATGAGCCTGTCGGTGAAAACCATACAGGATGTCTGGAGCGGTACGCAGGGCCGCGACCCTATCTTTGCTGCATGGGATGGCTCTAATTGCCCGGATATGCCGCAAAAAGAGAAAGCTTCTCACTCTCTGTTGCTGGAAAGAGGGCTTTTCAGGATCCAGATGCCCTGGCCGCCGGCGCCCCGCTATGGCAAAGAAGTCACTCCGGATTTCGACATTGAGGTTGTGCGGGATCCCTGGGGCTGTAACAGCTCGCAGAAATACGGCCCCGATGCTGCTGAACCCTCCATTTCTGTTTACCGCAGGCCCCGTCCGGTGGCGAATCTGAAGTATCTTACTGCCGTCGGTTTTGCCTACGATCCCAAGCAGGGCGTGGCGCTGCCGAGGGATGAAATTAGTGGTGAGTTCTTATCCGGCAACATCATGTCAGATAACCGCAGTGTGAATTTAAAAGCGCAGATGCAGGATGCATCGGGTACCCATCTGGAAATGTTATCTGCACTGACGGATGAGCAGGTGGAAAAAATTGAGGGGTTCATACTCAGCATTTATGCCGCTCAGGCAGAAGATAAGGATGCCGGAAAGCTGGATGACGGTGCATTTGGTGGCCCTGAACTTCTTCGTGACTCAAAGCCGGGACAACTGGGCAGTATCGGTCGGGCAGTATGGAGTGAGTTTGAGCCCTGGGAAGATCAGAAAAGCACCGGTGTCACGCCGGAACAGGCTGACAAGCGGGCATCCATCGCCAGAGGCGCGCGGCTGTTTCGTGAAAAAATGTTTTTAATCAGTGACAGTGCCGGTATTAACTCACCCATGGGGTTTGGAAATCCGGTGCTGAACAGCTGTGTGTTCTGTCACAACATGAGTCAGATGGGCAATGACGTGGCACCGGGTCAGGTGGATATTGGCACCACCACCAAACCCTTTGCTGAACCAGCGCCTGAATTGCCGTTGTTCCGCATTACCTGCAAGGGTGAACCTCATCCCCACTATGGCAGATCATTTCTGACCCAGGATCCGGGTTTCGGACTCGTAACAGGGCGTTGTGCTGATACGGGTAAAATCACTCTGCAGTCTATGCGTGGGCTGGCGGCCAGAGCGCCTTATTTTTCAAACGGTTCTGCAAAAACCATGGGCGACCTCGTCGATTACTACGATCGCCGGTACCAGATAAACTTCACTGAACAGGAGCGTCAGGACTTAATAAACCTGATGAATTCGCTATGAGAAAGATTCAGATAGCCGTATCCGGTTTGTTGGCTCTGATGACGGTTTCTGTTGTTCAGGCTGCGACGGATATCGTTGAGTTTGTCAGTTGTCCTGTGTATCGGGATGCAAGAGCCGGTAAGAAGTCCGGCTGCTGGCTGGCGGACTCACCTGAATCAGGGATCCGGTTTGATATCAGCGCTTCGCCGGTAAAACCGGACTGGAATTACGCCGTGCTGGTGCAGGGACAAATAACGGATAATGCGGATGCCTGTGGCGGGAAGGTGTTAAACCCCGTGCGGGTGTCTGTTCTTTCTGAGCCTTGCCCTCAATACCGGTTACCGGCGGAACGTTATCCGGGTAATCCCTTCGTGCGTCCGGCAAACATTGTAAAGCCTCTCAGCGTAGACAGAGCGCCCCTCAAAGGCCCGTTTGAAGACAAACAGTTTCACGTTTTCTTCGACTATAACAAGTCATTTCTGACCTATCAGTTTGGTGACTATCAGCTAGACCAAGCTGCCTACTGGATATTGCAGGCTATGCCATCGCGGGTGGTTATCACCGGTTTTGCTGATACACGCGGGATCACGGTTTCCGGTCATGAGTTTCGGGAGAAAGAACAGATTGCACAGGACAGAGCAGATATTATTGTGACTTCATTGTTACGGCTGGGTGTGCCTGAATACGCAGTGGCAACGCAGATTAACATGGCTCCTGAGATGTTGCCCGGCGAGACAGACGGGGTCAGCGGACTGGTAACCACATCGCGCTGGCGGGTAACTATTGATGCTTACTTTGATTAGGTTAACATGAACTTTACGCAGGCTCTGGTCTTGACTCCAGTGCCATCATCTAGGTTTCACTGGTCTGGCGGTGGTGTATGTTAAATCAGATTAAACCCGGAGCTCACTACGGCACCGGTGCAAATCACTACATTTCATCATTGTATGATGTGGCAGTAAGGCACGGTTTACCCGTTACAGATATGCTCGCCGATGCCGGTTTACATGAAGATGTGATTCATAATCCCACAGAACGTGTTCCCACTGAAAAGCTCGCTGACTTTCAAACGGCTGTCTGGGATGCAATCGACGATGAGACCATGGGTTTGAGCTACAGGCCGCTCAGACGGGGCACATATGCCATGATGGGCAAAGTGTCTGTGCATCAACCAGTTCTGCACAAAGCGCTGAGTACAGGGGCTAAGTTTTATAATCTGGTGACCCTTCATGATTTCGTCACACTGGAGATTGTGAAAGATCAGGCTGTATTAAAGGTTAACGAGGAGGCGCCGGAAAAAGACTATCAACACCTGTTTGCGGAGATGTGTTTGCTTGCATGGCACCGGTATGCATCCTGGTTGATTTCAGATATTCTGCCGCTTACTGAAACACGGTTTCCTTATCCGCCTCCCAACCATATTGGTGAATATCATTATTTGTTCCCCGGCGTTCACAAGTTCAATCATAAAGAACTGGCTCTGGTTTTTCCTGCTCATTACCTTGAAAGGCCGGTGAAACAAAGTGAATCATCACTGAAAGCCTTTATGTCCCGCTGCCCCTTAGAGCTGTTCCGGCAATATAAAGCCGATTACAGTCTGGCCACTGAACTAAAGTTAATGCTGGGGAAAGCCATGCTGGACGGTACCGGCACCATTGAACAATGTGCAGATAAACTGCATATGACCAGACGGACCCTGATCCGTAAACTTAAAGACGAAGGCACCTCGTTCCAGCAATTAAAAGATATTGTCCGGCGTGACAAGTCTATATTTTTCCTTGGACAGCAAGGCTTAAAAATTAATGAAGTGGCAGAACGGGTGGGGTACTCCGATCCCGCCGTTTTCACACGGGCATTCAGGCAATGGACCGGCCTTTCACCCAGAGACTTTCGTCAGCAGCTGTTGTGCGGGGAAGTCGAATCTTAGTCCTGACTTACCTTGGCTTGTTGCACACAATTTCGTGCATGAGTTCGTTAAGCTCAAATTTCAGCACCTTTTAGAACTAAGAATCTCCCTCCAAAAACATGCCAAAAATCCCCCTTTGTCGTAATCGGCAAAGTTTTTAGTCGTAATATGCCATTCACGCGAGTGAAACAAAAAAATAACATTTGCTTGTTATTTGGTTTTTGACGGTTGTCTGTTTCCTGTTGACAGATCCCATCTTAAATAAGGCAAAAGGACTAAAAGCATGTACCTTCTGAACACTACAAAAATAAAATCGACCCGTAATCTGCTCAACCTTGCCGTTGTGGCGGGGCTGGCAGGTTTTACCAGTATTTCATTCGCTCAGGAAACAGATACCGCTTCAGATGCCGATGACGTGGAAGTCATCACGGTAAAATCCGAACGCAGAATTAAACGGGTACAGGATATTCCTACCTCAATGACCGTGCTGTCAGCAAAACAACTGGAGAAAAAAGCGGTGTCGCGTCTGGATGATCTGCCCTTTGCATCACCGGGGTTAACCATCACTGATGCCGGTTTAACCCAGTCGGTGAATATTCGCGGTATTGGCCTGGCAAGTGGTGATCCTGACGTGACTAACGGTGTGGGCACCTACATTGACGGGTTGTTTCAACCGCCTATTGTTAGCACGCTGAATTTCTACGATGTGGCGAATATTCAGGTGCTTCGTGGTCCGCAAGGTACGTTTGCGGGTTCAAATTCAACCGGCGGTGCGATTATGGTGACTTCCCGCAGACCGGAAATCGGCGGTGACTTCGACGGTAACGTGATGCTGGGGATCGGCAATTATGCGTCACGCAATGCCCGTGCAGCGGTAAACCTGCCAGTTTCTGACACTTTCGCCGCGCGGGTTGCGGTGAACTACAAAAACCGCGACAGTTTTTACAACAGCACAGGCAGCGTTGACACCGACGCGGGCAGTCTGGATGAAACCAGTGCGCGACTCGGTTTGGCCTGGTCACCCCTCGACAGCACTGACATTTACGTAAAATACGAAACCTCAGATAAATCTGCCGGCGGTTTTGCATACCGTCCCATCGAAGGCACGGCGTATTCTGAGGGCCGTACCGGCTCAATCAGGGATTTAGCCTACAACACACCGTCGCAAAACGAGGAGTCGGCCGACAGCCTGTTACTGGATATTTCCCACCGGTTTGATAACGGACTGTCTGTGAAATGGTTAAGCGGTACGCAGGAAAAAGAGATTGATAATATTTATGACTACGATGCCACAGAGCTGGATGTGAGTACGCGCAGCCAGTTTGTCAAAGAAGATCAGGTGAGTCATGAGCTGAACCTGATTTCACCTGACGGCAAGGATTTTACCTGGGTTGCCGGTGCTTATTATCAGAAGAATGAAGTGCTGGTGGATATTGATAACGGCCCGTTCCCGGTAGAAATCGACATTCAGAATCAGAAAGTCATAAAAGGTGTATTCGGGCAGGTGAGTTACCGCTTCTCAGATCGCTGGCAAACCGAATTCGGATTACGTAAAGCCTGGTTTGAAGGCTCAGCCGATCCGCAAAGTGGCGTGGTCGTAGGCAGAGGTATCATCGCTCCGGATGGGGTGAAGGTTGCCACCATCTCCGGAAACTACGAAGATGATGATATTCTGGGCAAAGTATCGGTGAACTATACGCCTTCAAGAAGCCACAGTTTCTATGGCTATATCGCCAGAGGGTACAAGCCCGGCGGTATTAATTCAGAAACCTCGGTGTTCGACAAAGAAACCGTGATATCCATTGAAGGTGGCTGGAAAGGACGCCTGTTTGACGATACGGTGAGTGCTTCGGTGGCAGTATTCAATAATGATTACAAGAACTTCCAGAACACGAATATTGATGTGACCACCGGCCGTTCAGACGTGTACAACATTGCCGATGCCAGCATCGCCGGGCTGGAGTTTGCGCTGGATATCTATCTTGATAACCTCACCATTGATTTCGCAGGCTCGTTTATTGATTCAGAAATGGAGCCCACACAGCCCATTGTTAATACCCGTGAATCCGGTTCACCGTCGTTGCCTCAGTGCAGCGCAGGCCAGGATGCCAGCAGTGGAACATGCTTCGATTACACGCCGTTTCTTGTGGCTGCAGGCTCAGGTCCAAACCTGTATGCGCCGGAAAAAAGCTTCACTGTGGGTATTGAATATGCCATTGAATTATCTGATGGTGCATTGCTGACACCCAGATTAAATTACGCGTGGATAGATGAACAATGGACGAATCTGATTTACGACCCGGAAACTGATTTACTGGCCGACCGGGGACTGCTTTCCGCCATGGTTACCTACGAAACAGGAAACTGGCGAGTAAATGCATGGGGACGTAACTTAACCGACGAAGAGTATGTGTCCGGGCAGCAGCTCAGCAACAATACTGAATTTTATGGCGCGCCCCGTACCTTTGGAATAGACGTCAATTATACATTTTAACTGTGTGCGGCAGCCATGCAGTGCTGCCGCTGCTTTTTGCGGAGGGATCGCATGAAATTTATGGGTAGCCTGGCGGTTGGTGCCGCCTTACTTTGCAGCGTGCCTGCAGCGATGGCGGACAATGGTATTGCCGGCGAGTTAAATGCCAGATCATGTGCTGCTTTGAAAGAGTCGCTGATGATGCCTGAAGGCGTTTCATTAACGTCAGTTAAGGCCGTAACGTCGGTTTCGGCCCTTGAGTCACAATTAAAACCGGCGCAGGCGAAAGCTTTTAAGCCTTACTGTCAGATCACCGGTGAGTTTGAAAAACGCAAGGGTGTAAAAGGGAAAGACTACGCCATCGGCTTTGGTCTGAACTTGCCGTTTGACTGGAATGGCCGGTTTCTGTTTCAGGGCGGTGGCGGCTTAAACGGCCTGATCCGCGAACCATTAGGTGCGCTGGCTGCCGGTGATACGCCCGCGCTGTTCCGTGGCTTTGCCGTTGCCAGTACAGACAGCGGACACCAGTCTGATACGGTGTTCGATCCTTCATTTTTTGAAGATCAGCAGGCGCTACTTAACTTTTATTCAGGTGCTGTGTCGAAAACCGCAAAGCTGGTCACACAGTTGATTTCTGGTGTGTATTCGCAGCCGGCGCAGAACAATTACTTTGTCGGGTGTTCAACAGGTGGGCGTGAGGCCATGACCATGTCCCAACGTTTCCCTGACTTATTTGATGGCATTATTGCAGGTGCACCGGCCAGACAAACGAATTACTCAGAAATTGCAGATTTGTATGTGGCGAAAACATTGCGGGCGCTGAGCGGAAACAATCAGCCTCCTTTCAGTGACAAGAAACAAAAAGCCATTGAGCAGGCACTGCTGGCACAATGTGATGCCCTGGACGGTCGTGAAGACGGATTGATTTTTGCGGTGGAGCAGTGTGAATTTGATCCCGGTAAAATGATTTGTGACGGGCAACAGCACGGTGATTCATGTTTAACGACGGAAGAAGCCGAAGGGCTGGTAACCGCATTTAACGGTCCGGCTGACAGCAACGGAAATAACGTGTATCCGGGATTTTTCTTTGATACCGGCATCGACGATAAACCGGCCCGTTCTGCACCGGGCTTACTGTCTGCTCAGCCTGGTCCGTTGGGACGGGCCCGCATTGATGAGCCCTTTGACATTAACCGGGAACTGGCCATCGCGGACGGGTTTCCTCTGGAGCCAGGCAACGCCACACTGACCAACTTGTCGACCTTTGTTGTTGAAGAGAACAAACTGATGTTCTTCCATGGTGTCAGCGACCCCTGGTTTTCGGCTAAAGATACCTTAGGCTACTTCAATGACATGGTGGCGCAAAACGGTGGCTATGAACAGGTCAGCCAGTGGTCACAGTTTTACTTTGTGCCGGGAATGGGTCATTGTCGTGGCGGTGAACAGGCGCTGGATCAGTTCGATATGCTCTCTTCACTGGTAGACTGGGTTGAAAAGGGTGACAAGCCTGTCTCCGTTGTTGCCTATGGGGAAAGCATGCCAGAGGAAACCCGTCCTCTTTGCCCGTATCCGTCGGTGACCACTTATAAAGGGGAAGGCGACGAGAGTGACGCAAGCAGTTACATGTGTAAAACACCTGATGGCCACTAGAAAAGGTTTTGCCAGTGAGAAGACATTTTGAGTATGGCAGTGCATCGAATCACTACATCACAGCGCTCTATCATGCTGCGGCAGAGCGCGGCGTAGACAGTGCACGCCTGCTCGAATCAGCCGGCTTAACGGAATCTGTGGTTGATAAACCGGATCAGCGGGTGCCGGCTGAAAAGCTGGCGCTTTTTCAGAAGCTTATCTGGGACGAGCTCGGCGATGAAAGTATGGGGATGTCCGGCTACCGGCTAAAATCAGGCTCTTATTACATGATGGGGCAGCTGACCGTTCAGAAGTCGTCGCTGGGGCAGGCGCTGGCCTTAGGTGCACGCTTTTATAATCTGCTCACAGATGATGATTTTATCACCCTTCACAAAGATAAAGACGTTGTCCGCCTGGTCATCAGGCCCACGGAAATGCACCTTGATCCGGACCACCTTTTTGCTGAAATTTGTTTGCTGGCCTGGCACCGCTATGCGTCCTGGCTGATTTCAGACATTCTTCCTCTTAATGAAACCCGCTTTCCCTATCCGCCGCCTAATCATATTGGCGAGTATCATTATTTATTTCCCGGCGTTCACCGGTTTAACCATACTGAACTTGCTTTAGTTTTTCCTGTCCATTATCTGGAGCGGCCGGTAAAGCAAAACGCAGCGTCGTTAAAGGCGTTCATGTCCCGCTGTCCTCTCGAGTTATTTCGTCAATATAAAGCTGATTACAGCCTTGCGACAGAACTCAAGCTTATTTTGAGTAAAGCCATGTCGAATGGCACTGGCACAATAGAACATTGTGCAGACAAGTTGCACATGACAACCCGAACTCTGATGCGCAAACTAAAAGATGAAGGCACCTCATTTCAGCAACTGAAAGATGTGGTGAGACGGGATAAGGCCATATTTTTCCTCGGCCAGCAGGGATTACGCATCAATGAAGTGGCAGAAAAAGTCGGTTATTCAGACCCTGCCGTTTTCACCAGAGCCTTCCGGAACTGGACCGGGCAGTCGCCCCGGGATTTCAGACAACAGCTTCTGACTGACAGCGAAGCTTAATATTCTTTGCATAAAATATAGAGTGTCACTTTTTGCAAAGTAATTAGTCACTTTATGCCATTCTCAGAATGTGTTTAATTGTTAATATCATGTTTAACGATTACACAAGTCATTTACGCCTGACGCCTTATTTTCTTGTTGCGTAAGTGACTTAGAGGATGGTCACTATGTCTTTAACCGCAATTCTTGATGATTCCAAACTAAGCCCTGTGCAGTGGGTGGCAATTGTCATTTGTATCTCCCTTAATGCGCTGGATGGCTTTGATGTTTTGGCTATCAGCTTTGCTTCGCCAGGAATTGCCGCTGAGTGGGGGATTAACCGTGCCGAACTGGGTGTGGTGCTGGCCATGGAGCTGGTGGGGATGGCCTTCGGTTCTATTTTCCTTGGCGGCGTTGCCGATAAATTTGGCCGCAAACCCACAATTCAGTTTTGTCTCGTACTGATGACCGCTGGCATGTTCGGTGCGGCGTTCGTCGATAGCGTAATGACACTGTTGATCATCCGCTTCATCACCGGTTTGGGAATTGGCGGTATGCTGGCTTCTACGAACGCCATGGTATCGGAATTTGCGAATAAGAAAAGCCGCAACCTTTGCGTCATTATCATGGCCACCGGCTATCCCATCGGCGCAGTGCTTGGCGGCAGTATTGCGTCAATGTTGCTGGAAACCCACACCTGGCGTGCCGTATTTATTTTCGGCGGCAGCATTACCGGTTTGTTTATGCTGGTGGTGGCGTTCTGGCTGCCTGAATCTTTGCTGTACATGGTTAACCATCCGAAAGAAAACACGCTGGACAAGGTCAATCACATGCTCGCGCGTATGAAAAAGCCTCTGCTGGATGCGCTGCCAGCGCCAGCAGTATCAGCCAAAAAGTCCAGTTACAGCACACTGTTTTCGCCTGAAATGCGCAAGCTCACGCTGCTGTTAATGGTAGCGTACTTTGCACAAATCATGACGTTCTATTTCATTCTCAAGTGGATCCCGAAAATTGTGGTGGACATGGGCTTTGGTGCTGCACAGGCCGGTCAGGTGCTGGTGTGGGCAAACCTGGGCGGTGCCGTGGGGGCCATTTTACTGGGACTGCTTACCAGCAAACTGAATTTGCGCCTCACCATGATTCCGGTACTTATTCTGGCTTTCGTGATGGTGTCGGTATTCGGCATTGGCTACAGCGACTTAGGTACGCTGGCGCTGGTCTCCGCAGCCACAGGATTTTTCACTAATGCCGGTGTTGTCGGGCTTTATGGACTGATGGCACAGGCCTTCCCGGCGAACGTGCGGGCAAGCGGCACGGGCGTGGTCATTGGCATCGGTCGTGGTGGCGCAGCATTGAGCCCGGTGGTTGCCGGACTACTTTTCACTAATGGTGTCAGCCTGCAGGGTGTGGCCATTGCCATGGGCACCGGCGCGCTGGTAGCCACACTGGCGATATATTTCTTAAACAACAAACAGGGCGGACGGGGAACAGCAACGCATTCTTCTTTGTCTGCCGTCACAAAATAACCAATCCACCGGAAAACGGAGTGATGATGAACTTTACCCGCTTAAACCCGCTCACCGGCGAAGTTGCCAGTGAGGCACCGGCAATGAAAGGTGCACAAATGCAGGCTGTTGCAGAACAAGCACAGCAAGGCTTTGAAATCTGGTCTGGTTTTGGCCCTAACCAGCGCCGTGCCATCCTGTCTCAGGCAGCTATTGCCCTTGAAGGTAAGAAAGACGACTTCGTTAAAGCCATGATGGAAGAAACCGGCGCCACTGCAGGCTGGGCCATGTTCAACCTGATGCTGGCAACTTCCATGCTGCGTGAAGCCGCCTCACTGACTACACAAATCAGCGGTGAAGTTATCCCTTCTGACAAACCGGGCTGTGTTGCCATGGCTCAGCGTGTTCCGGTAGGTGTCATTTTGGGAATTGCTCCCTGGAATGCGCCAATTATTCTGGGCGTACGCGCCATTTCAACTGCACTTGCCTGCGGCAATGCGGTGATCTTAAAAGCATCGGAAGTGTGCCCGCGCACTCACTCGCTGATTATCGAAGCGCTGGCGGAAGCCGGATTCCCTGAAAATACAGTGAATATCGTCACCAATGCGCCGGAAGATGCCGCTGATGTTGTGGGCGCGCTGATTGATGCCAAACCGGTAAAACGCATTAACTTCACCGGTTCAACCGCCGTGGGCCGCATTATCGCAAAACGGGCAGCAGAACATCTGAAGCCCTGCTTGCTGGAGCTGGGTGGTAAAGCCCCTATGCTGGTACTGGACGATGCTGATCTTGACGAAGCGGTAAAAGCGGCCTCCTTCGGTGCGTTCATGAATCAGGGTCAGATCTGTATGTCTACCGAGCGCCTGGTTGTAGTGGATGCGGTGGCTGATGCCTTTGCCGACAAGCTGGCAGCGAAGGTCTCAACCATGAAAACCGGCGATCCCCGTGAAGGCAACACTCCGTTGGGTGCGGTAATTGATCAGAAAACTGTTGAAAAGGTTAACGGGCTGATTGACGACGCGGTCAGCAAAGGTGCTGTGATCCTTACCGGCGGTAAAGCGACATCGGTACTGATGCCGGCCACGGTGCTGGATAAAGTCACCGCTGACATGGCGATTTACAGTGAAGAAAGCTTCGGCCCGGTGGTGGCGATGATCCGTGCAAAAGACGAAGCGGATGCAGTGCGAATTGCCAACGATTCTGAGTACGGACTGAGTGCGGCGGTATTCACCCGCGATTCAGCACGGGGCATGAAAGTCGCCAGAAAAATTCAATCCGGTATTTGCCACGTGAATGGCCCTACCGTGCATGACGAAGCGCAAATGCCCTTCGGCGGTGTGGGTGCCTCCGGTTACGGACGCTTTGGCGGCAAAGCCGGTATCGATCAGTTTACAGAACTGCGCTGGATCACTGTGGAAACTGAACCCGGCCACTATCCCATTTAAATTTTTTTAAAAGCATTGAATTTTATCGTTTTGAGTAAGGAATGATTGTGAGTACAGATAATCAGGAAGCAAACACCGTAGCGGTGACAATCGAAAACGGGGTGGCGTGGGTTGCCCTGAACCGTCCGGAAAAACGCAATTGCATGAATCCGGCGCTGAACCGCCAAATGATGCGGGTACTGGATGAGCTGGAGTACAGCGACGATGTAGCCGTGCTGGTACTGACCGGGGAAGGCACTTCCTGGAGTGCAGGCATGGACTTAAAAGAATATTTCCGTGAAAACGAAGCGAAAGGCCTGGGCGCAACTCGCAGAGCGCAGTCAGAAGCTTACGGCTGGTGGCGCCGTCTGCGCTGGTACCACAAGCCAACGGTTGCCATGATCAATGGCTGGTGTTTTGGCGGCGCGTACGGTCCGTTATTCGGATGTGATCTCGCTTTTGCGGCCGAAGAAGCCACATTCGGTTTAAGTGAAATTAACTGGGGTATTTTGCCGGGCGGCGGTGCCAGTAAGGTCGTGGCTGATTTGCTGCCACTGCGTAAAGCCATGTACCACGCCATGATGGGGGAAAACATCGACGGTAAAACTGCGGCAGAGTGGGGACTGGTTAACGAAGCGGTACCGCTGAGTGAGCTGAAATCCCGTGTTCAGGCGGTTTGTGATGTGCTGAAAGGCAAAAATCCGGTCGCCCTGAAAGCCACAAAAGATGCCATCCGCCGCGTGAAAGAAATGACTTACGACAATGCGGAAGACTATCTGGTACGTGCTCAGGAAGCAGCAAACAGCTTCGATAACGATGGCCGCAAAGAAGGCATCAAGCAGTTTATTGATGACAAGACCTATAAACCAGGTCTGGGTGCATACGATAAGAGTCAGCAGAAGTAAGCGGAGTGAGCAGCATGGATTTTCTCTCTTTTCAGGCCCGTCTGCGTCCCGGTGACGAAGCGGTGTACGACATTACCTCGCAGCGTCGCTGGACATATGAGGCGTGGGACGGTTTCGTTTCCCGCCTGGTGACCTGGTTATCACAACAAGGTGTGCATAAGGGTGACAGGCTGGTTTGTCTGGCGAGAAATTCTGCTGAAACCGTGGCGCTGCATCTGGCTTGCGGACGGGCAGGGGTATTATTTGTGCCTCTGAACTGGCGTTTGTCTCAGGAAGAACTGATGCAATTACTGGATGATTGCGAGCCTTCGCTGGTATGTGGCGATAAAGAGGCTGATCGTGCCGGTTTACCCTATGTGGCGCTTTCCGCACTGCCTGATCTGGTCAGCGAACTTACGCCTTCTGCTACCAGTAATGAGAACGCAGCCGCGCCTTCGCTTATCCTGTACACGTCAGGCACAACAGGATTACCTAAAGGTATTGTTCACACCGAAGAAACCATCATGGAAACCACGCAGAATATGGCGCTGCTGGGACATGTGGACGAACACAGTACCTTTTTGTGCGAGACTCCCATGTTCCATGTCATCGGCCTGATTTCCTGTGTGCGTCCTGCGCTTTACTTCGGTGGGCGGCTAATCATTTCTGACGGATTCGAGCCGGTACGTACCTTTGACCGCTTGTGTGATCCGGATTTGACGGTCAGTCATTATTTCTGTGTACCTCAAATGGCCAATGCCCTTCGTCAACTGGCACATTTTGATGCGTCAAAAATGACGGGACTAAAAGCGTTGCTGACAGGTGGTGCACCGCATCCGGAAGTACAGATCAAAGCATGGTTAAATGACGGCATCCCCATCGTGGACGGGTATGGTATGAGTGAAGCCGGCACTGTGCTCGGGATGAGTTTTGATATGCGTATTATCGATCAGAAAGCCGGGTACGTGGGCTTACCTACACACCGTATCGATGTGCGGCTGACCGGACCGGGTAATCAGCCGGTAGCATTTGGTGAAGCCGGTGAAATACAGATCAAAGGGGCGAACCTGTTTGTGGATGTCTGGAAGAACCACCGTGCTTATGAACGCAGTTTCACACCTGACGGCTGGTTTCAGACCGGTGATATTGGCGTAAGCGACGAGGACGGCTATATCCGCATTGTGGATCGCATCAAAGATATGTTCATCTCCGGCGGCGAGAATGTGTATCCCGCTGAAGTTGAGGCTGTGGCACTGCGGTTCCCGCAAATACTGGAATGTGCGCTGATTGGCGTACCGGATGAAAAGTGGGGAGAATCCGGATGTTTGTTTGTGGTTCCCTCGGTGAGTCATGAGTCTTTCGATAAGGAAGGCTTATTACGGGAAATGGAAAAAGGGCTGGCCCGCTATAAATTGCCCAAACATGTCCGGTTGCTGGACGCATTACCCCGTACCGGTGCCGGAAAGGTCAGAAAGAACATCCTTAAATCAGAACTCAGTGCACTGGTCGCAGAACATTGAAATAATATATGGAAAAGCTTTACCCCACCGGTAAATGACGATACAACAAGCCCGTTAAAAATCCTCAAACAGGTTACTTGATGGAAAATTTTGTTGCAGAGTTACAAAGTCAGTTTCAGCACGTACAGGAAGCGGTGGTAAGCCCCGGTTTCCTGTATCAGGTTGCTGCGTTGCTGGCGATTTATTTGGTGGGATGGCTGGTATCAAGGAAGATCCGCAGTTTGTTTGTGCTGACACGGCAGGAGCCGAAAGAAGGCGCACATTCACTGCAAATGTTTGTGTATCGTCTCGGCGGTACATTATTCCCTATTATTACTATCACCTTACTGAAACTGACTTCGGTACTGGGCAAACAATATCAGCTGGATGCATGGCTGCTGGAAATCGCAGTGGTTATCGCTGTGCTGATCTTCATTCATTCCTGCATCCGTGAATTTGTCTCCAATAAAGGGATAGCGGCGTTCCTGCGCTGGGTGGGGATCCCCATCGTTTTCCTTCATCTGATTGACGTGCTGCCTAAAGTTATCGGCGCCCTGCAAACGGTTTCTTTCAGCGTGGGTAACGTTGATGTTTCTGCCTACGGTATCGCCCGTGTGCTTATTTTCGGTATTTTACTGTTCTGGCTTGGCCGTGCTTCAAACTCCATGGGCAAGGATATTATCCGCAACCATAAGAAGCTGGATGTCACCACTAAGGAAGTGTTTGCCAAGCTGTTCGAAGTGGCGCTGTTCTGCGTTATCTTCCTGTTGCTGCTTAATATCATGGGAATTAACCTGACTGCGCTGGCCGTATTCGGTGGTGCTGTGGGTGTGGGTCTTGGTCTCGGTTTGCAGTCCATCGCGTCCAACTTTATCTCCGGTATTATTATCCTGCTCGACCGTTCTTTAACTGTCGGTGACTACGTTGAACTGGACGACGGCAGCAAAGGATTTGTCCGTGAATTTAAAATGCGTTATGCGGTACTGGAGACTTACGACGGTAAAGATATCCTGGTGCCTAACGAGAAGTTCATCAACTCCTTACTGGTAAACTGGACACACAAAGATTCCAAACAACGTTACCGGATTGATTTCTCTGTTGCTTACAGAACGGATATCCGCTCCATGGTTGAAATCATTAAAGATGCCGTGAGTGAACATCCTCAGGTGATCAGCGGCGATGACGTGGAAATTGAATACCGGCCGGATTGTGAAATCGACAGCTTTGGTGACTCCGGCGTAAACATGTTCGTTGAGTTCTGGATGGAAGGTGTGGATGACGGTCAGAACCGTGTGGGCGGCGACTTGCTGCTGATGGTATTTGAAACCCTCCGCGAACACGATATTGAGATCCCGTTCCCGCAGCGTGAAGTGCGGGTTATCAACGAAGACGCTATTAAACTCAGTAACACTACCCCGTAGCACTGAGTCTGAACAAGGATGTTTACCAGCAGAAACCCCGAACCGGCCGTGCCTTACTGGCGGCTGTCCGGGGTTTATTTTTTTGTCTGTGCGGTACTCGGTACCATGCTGCCTTACTGGATGCTGTTTATGGAGTCGCTGGGCTACAGCGCCTGGCAGACCGGACAGCTCACCGCACTGCAGATGGTAACAACCCTCATTGCTCCCTACGTGTGGGGCGAGGTGTGTGACCGCGCATCCTCACGTCTGCGTGTTATCCGTGCCGGAAATTTAGCAGCAGCGCTGATTTTTTTGTGTGTGTTTGCCTTTTTTGAACATTACTGGGCGCTGGTTCTGGCAGTATGTGCCAGTGCGTTCTGCTGGCAGGGGCTGAATGCCCAGTTCGAAATTATCACGCTGAATCACCTGGGAAAAGATCCTCACCGTTACGGCAGAATCAGGCTGTGGGGGTCTTTCGGTTTCTTAAGCGCTGTCTGGCTGACCGGACAGATCATCAATCTTTATTCTGTGGCATTGTTGCCTTACATTGTCGCCGGCTTGCTGTTCACATTGTGGTTGATGACGCTGGTCAACCGCGACCAGCCGGTAAAGGAACAAAAGGACGGCAATCAGGCACGGCCTGGAGGGATCTGGCAAAACCCGGTGCTGTGGTTGTTGCTGGTAGTGTTCTTTATGGTGAACTTCAGTCATGGCAGCTATTACGGCTATTACAGTCTGTTCCTCAAGCAGGAAGGTATCAGTGCGGCCGTTACCGGCAATCTGTGGACTGTCGCCGTCGCGTCTGAATTACTGATGTTTGCCGCTATGCCCTGGTTTATGCGCCGCTTCAGTTTGCGGTTCATTTTGCTGGTGAGCCTGTTTCTGACAGCCTTTCGCTGGTTGGGAACAGGGATGCAGGCAGGCAATGTTGCAGAGCTCACTTTATTGCAGTTACTCCACGGCGTCTCTTTCAGTGCGGTTCATACGGTGGCGGTGCTGCTGTTCAAACAATGCGTGCACCCTGCCCATGAAGGTAAAGCGCAGGCATTGTATTGTGCGGTATGTATCGGTGGCGGACAGGCTGCGGGCGTTGCTGCCGGCGGACAAATCTGGGCCATATCTCCGGTAGCCAGTTTCTATTTCAGTGCCGCTGTCGCGGCCGGTGCCGCGGTAATTGCAATACTGTTTCTCACGGCAAACCGCCTTGGACTGGCAGGTAAAGACCAGCAGGTGTAAGTTGCTTTGCACAACCGGCCAGGCGCAGACAGCAATGAATTCAGGGTTGCGGTACAGGACCGGTACTTTTTCTCACTATCAGCTTATGGGGCAGAATATTCATCAGTTCTGCCGGCCTGTTCCCGTCAATTAAATCCAGCAGAATATGAGCAATCTTTTCGCCAATTTCTTCCATTGGCTGGGCAATAGTCGTAAGCGGCGGCGCGCAGTATTCACCTAAAGCAATACCGTCCACACTGATAATCGAAACATCGTCGGGTATGCAATATTCCAGTTCCCGCAGAGCATGCATTGCGCCGATGGCGGCGAGATCTCCGAAGCAGAAAATGGCGGTAGGCCGGTTGCGCTGCTGCATCAGACGGTGTACGCCTTCGACTCCTGACTGGCTGGAAAAATCACCGTGGTACAGCAGGCGCCCGTCAACCGGAATGCCGGCCTGCTTCATCGCATCACGAAAGCCGGTTTCTCTCAAACGGGAACTGTTAATAGAATCAGGGCCGGCTATGATCCCGATCTGACGGTGACCCAGCCGGAGTAAGTGTTCCGTGGCTTCTACGCCGATACGGTAATTGTCTACGCCTACCTTAGGGATCCCGTCAATTTCAGTAAATTCAGATGCGTTAACCAACGGAGGAAGTTGTTCTTCAACGGGCAATGACGGGTCTATGTCGAAGGGGATACGGCTGGAATTCGTGATGATGCCGTCCACCTGACGGGTCTTCACCATACCTGCAAAGGTTTTTTCCAGTACCGGGTTGTCCTGCGTATCGTTCAGGATCACTGAATAACCCCGCCGGTGAGCAACGTTCTCGATACTGCGGATAACCGGAGAAAAATAGGGATTGGTAATATCCGGCAGCATAATAGCGATATTGCGCGACTTTCCCTGACGCAATCCGGCAGCCAGTTTGTTCGGCGTGTAACCCATTTCCGAGACGACGGCGAGCACCTTATTACGGGTGGCTTCACTTACACGCTCAGGTGTGTTTAACGCCCGTGACACGGTCGCTTTACAGACGCCGGCCTTGCTGGCGATATCACTCATTGCAAGTTCTTTATGGCCACTTTTCGACAGGGCCGGCAAACGTTTATTCATGAGCCTGATCCTCTTTGTTCTGCGAGTTGTCGGGATAAGGAAAAACCGGTTGATACTGAGCTTTTGTGTATTTCAGCACGTAATAATTTTCAGTGAGTTTGGCAGTTCCGGACAGTAAAGGCAATAAAAGTGATGGAAATCGGTTTCATTGTTTGTCTCTTTATTTTTTAAGTTAATAAAAATCAATAGTTTGTTTTAAATTCTCAGATTTATCCCACCATAATAAGATTCCCGCACTCTCCGGCAATGTTTAGTGCCCGCCTGTCTTCTCCTTCCAACCTGCCGGTTTTTTGAACCTCTCTAATACATCATCCGTATTAACATTTTTATAAAAGTAATACTTCTCTAAGTTTATGTATTTTAATGTTTAAGTCAGGTTTTCAGGATATTTTAGTGAACCTTATTTGTTAATTTTTTGTATTTGACTTTAGAATGAAGGCTAATGTAGATTTGGATCCCAGACGCCGGATCGTATTCTTTTTACCTGGTATTTATTGGATCTATCCGGCGTTTTATTGGTTTGTTGATGAAATCGGTTTCCATAGGGTGGTAGTTGTGCAATCAGGGAAAGCGTATCGACAGTGACATGACCAGGCTGAGCAAAAAAAGGACAGAGATCCTCCGCTCAGTGAGCGTTACCGGCAACAGGTCACAACAGATGGAGCGTGGATATGAAGCCGGCCACTATTTTATGGAGAGACACAATGAATAAGACACCACACTGGCTGAAGCGCAGCGCCCTGACTATTGCCATCGCTTCAGCGGGGATCAGCAGTTTTCCGGCACTGGCACAGATTGAAGGAGCCACCCTGCGGGGGAAAGTAGAGAGCACCACAAAATCATTGGCCGGCAAGAAGGTCATGGCCCGTGATACCAAACGGGGATATGTCAGTGAAACCACCACCCGTGAAGATGGTTCCTACGTGTTTGTTGGTCTGAAACCCGGTACTTATCAGGTTATCGTGGACGGTGATGTTGAAGAAATCACTCTTCGCGTAGGGCAGACAGCGCGACTGAATTTTGATGTGGCAGCCAGCGGAGATGACAATATGGAAGTCATTACGGTGTCCGGTACCCGCATTGAGGCATTCTCCGGAGGAGAAATCGGCACCAATATCACCCCTGAAATGATGATGCGCCTGCCACAGAATAACCGTAACTTTCTGGCCTTTGCCGATCTGGCGCCGGGCGTGCAGGTAAATACCTCCTCCGACGGCAGCGTGAGTTTGCGGGGCGGGGCTCAGCATCAGCGCAGTGTTAACGTGTTTCTTGATGGTGTGAGCCAGAAAGATTATGTCCTTAAAGGCGGTGTCACGGGTCAGGACTCCAGCCGTGGAAATCCGTTCCCGCAAAGTGCCATTGGCGAATACAAGGTGATTACGCAAAACTACAAAGCCGAGTATGACCAGGTAGGCAGTACAGCCATTACTGCCGTCACCCGTTCGGGTACCAACGAATTTGAAGGTGATTTCTTTGTCGACTACACCGATGAAGGACTCCGTGAGGCTGAACCAAACGAAACGCAGGGGAAAACCCGCTCACTCATCCGTCACGCCGGTGCAACCTTTGCCGGCCCCATTATCAGAGATCAGCTGCACTTTTTAGCATCTTACGAGAAGAAAACCATTGCCCAGCCTCAGGATGTGATCGGTGGAGAAGGGGTTAACTTTGTCACTTTGCCTGATGAATACGCATCTCAGATAGGCCGTTTTGCTTCTGATTTTGAGGAAGATCTTTTTTTCGGCAAAATTGACTGGATGATCAATGCTGACCAGGCGCTGGAATTGTCCGTGAAATTACGGGATGAAAGTGATGTATCCGGATTTGGCGGCGCCAATGCCTATGAATACGGTGTGGACCGCGAGGTAAAAGATCACCGTTATCACATGAAATATACCTACACAGCCGATGCCTGGCAGGCCGAATTCCGGCTGACTTATGAAGATGCTGCCTGGAATCCCCGTGCTTTCACTGATGAGCCCGGCATGCGTTTAGTAACCGCAGCGCAGCAGTCGATCATCAATGTAGGCGGCGGGCAGGACTATCAGGAAAAAGGTCAGAAAGGGTGGGGGATCCAAAACGATTTCACCTGGCTTGATCTGGACTGGCACGGTTATCACGTGATTAAAGCCGGCTTTAAATACAAAGACATCGAATTACGCACCATACAGCAACAGCCAATTAATCCGCAGTATTACTACAACGTTGAATTCAATGGTCAGGGCAATTTCGACATCGTGCAGCCCTATCGCGTGCAGTGGGGGATCCCGGCAGACGATTCCGTGGGCGGTGCTGTAGAAGCGAAAAACCGTCAGTTCGGTATTTATATTCAGGATGACTGGGAAGTCACTGACAGGTTAACGCTGAATATCGGGATCCGCTGGGATTACGAAGAAACCCCGAGCTACAAAGACTATCAGACGCCGGATGAATTAGTCGATGCCTTACGGGGTTGGGAGAACATTCAGAACGCCAATTTTGATATTGAAAATTACATCAGTACCGGCAGCGAGAGAGAATACTTCACCGGTGCATGGCAGCCCCGTCTCGGTTTCAGTTATGTGATGGACGAAGACCGTAACCATATGCTGTTCGGTGGCTATGGCCGTTCCTATGATCGTAATCAGTTCGATTTTATGCAACTGGAACAAAGCTCCGGTTCGTTTGCTACGGCGGAATACTTCTTTCAGGGAGACAGAGCTAATCAGTGTGATGCTTCATCGTCAAATTGTGTGGCATGGGACCCTGTTTATCTCACGCAGGCTGGGCTGGATTCTTTAATCAGCAGCACTGAGGTGAGGGGCAGCCGTCATCTCTTGCCCAACGATTTAAAGATGCCATACTCCGATCAAATGAGTCTGGGTGTACGCAGTGTGTTCGGTGACTGGAACTCAGAAATCAGTATTGCCAGAACGGTGAGTAAAAATGGCTTTAACTGGCTGCTGGGCAACCGCTTGCCAGACGGCGAATTTTTTCAACCAGGCACTAACTGGGGCTCGCCCTGGGGATACGGTATTCCGGGCTGGGGCAGTTTGATCATCGGAACTAACGACGGCGAAACCCGCGCGAATAACCTCTACTTTAAACTGAACCGTTCTCATAAAGACGGCTGGGGCGTGAACATCGCTTACACCTTTACTGATGCGGAAGAAAACCGTGTTTACAGTGAAGTCTATGCTTTTGACTATGAATCAGTTAGCGATTACGGCTGGAACAAGTCTGTTGGCGTACCTGATCACCGGGTTGTGCTTACCGGCTCTTACGACTTACCCTGGAATGTGGCGCTCACTGCCAAATACACCTGGTCTTCTGAAACTATTTATCAATACACCCTGTGTGATGAAAATGACCAGTGTGCTTTCCGCCGGGCAGAGCCACCGGCCAGTGACTATTCACGCTTTGATCTGGCATTGAGTAAAGACTTCCCGACAGATTACATCAGTGAAAACTCCGTCGCCTGGATTCGTTTTGATGTACAGAACCTGTTTAACGAAAATAACTACAACACGTTCTATCTGAATCCTGATGAAAGTAACTTCCAGCAGCCAAATATGACTGCGGCAACTAACGGCGGAAAACGTCAGTTGAAGCTGTCAGCAGGCTGGCGCTTCTGACGTTCCAACCCGGACATCATATATTTTAATCCAAAACGGGGCAGCATGACTGCCCCGGCTTTATCAATAAAAACATGACCTTAATCAGAGGCCAGACAGCATGAACAGTAAACGCTTTTCCGGCGCAATCTTCGCCATTATCACTTTATTTAATCTGCCCGTATTCGCTGCCGGATGGCAGATAACCGGTTACGACAGTCACGTAGAACTGAACTGGGAATCATTGCATGAAGAAGGTACCCGCTATCGTGTTCAGGTAACGCAGGACGGCAAGAACTGGCACACGCGACTGGAAACGAACAGTGCATTTGCCATGGATTTTGTCCGTGATCTGGGCACTAATCTGACCTTGCAATACCGGCTTATGGAAGTAAACGGCGATACAGAAACAGAACTGGCAACAGGAGAAGCCAAAACCCGCGATTTTACCGATGATGAGCTGCTGGATATGGTGCAGCGCTATACTTTCCGCTATTTCTGGGACCATGCTGAACCTTCCAGTGGCATGGCGCGGGAACGTATTCCCTTCATGGACCAGGACGGTGACATCGTGACAACCGGCGGTACAGGGTTTGGTATTGCCGCAATCATCACTGCTGCGGAACGGGGTTGGGTAAACCGCAAGGCAGCTGTGGCGAGACTGAACAAAATGACAGACCATCTGGAACAGTTCGAGCGCTTCAAGGGCATGTGGGCACACTGGTATACCGCAGATGATTTGAATGCTTTTAACTTCAGTAAATACGATGATGGCGGCGATATTGTTGAATCCGCATTTATGATGCAGGGTCTGCTGACTGCCCGTCAGTATTTCAACGGCGAAGATAAAGAAGAGCAGCGTTTACGCAACCGCATTACTGCATTGTGGGAAGACATGGACTGGGAATGGTATACACAGGGCAAAGATATTCTGTACTGGCACTGGTCGAAAAATTACGGCTGGAAAATGAATCACCCTATCAAAGGCTACAATGAGGCGCTGATTGTCTACATTCTTGCTGCGTCATCCCCGACTAATGCTATTTCCGCTGAACCTTACCACGAAGGCTGGGGGGGCTGGGAAGTCAAAGAATTCAGAAACTATTCAACCTATTATGGCATGACCTTACCGCTGGGTAATAAAGTGAACATGGGCGGTCCTTTGTTCTTTGCTCATTACAGCTTCATGGGGCTGGATCCAAGAGGCTTGCGGGATCGCTACACGAATTACTGGGAGCAAAACAAACGCCATACGCTGATAAACCGCGCGTACTGTATTGATAATCCCTTTGGCTGGCAGGGCTATGGTGAAGATCTCTGGGGGCTGACAGCCGGTGATATGGTGCCGGTGGGTTATACGGCACACGCACCGGGCGCCGAACGGGATCACGGCACTATTGCGCCAACGGCCGCCTTATCCTCTATGCCGTATACACCGGCTGAATCGATGAAAGTATTGAAAAACCTTTACCGTAACCATGGCCGCCACATGTTTGGCCGGATGGGTTTTTTCGACGGCATTAATTTGAGTGTGTCTGACAATCCGGAAACCCAGGTAAGAAACACTTATCTGGCTATCGACCAGGGACCCATTGTCGGCATGATAGAAAACTACCGGACAGCTTTGTTGTGGAACACCTTTATGAAGGATAAAGATGTTCAGCGGGGACTGAAAAAGCTGGGATTCACTATCGACCATAAAGTACAGTCGAACATTCAGTCCATTGGACACTAACAGGGAAAAAGATGATGGGAAGATTGGCTAAGTTTTCAATCAATGCTGTAGCATTGAGTGTTCTGCTGGTAGGGTGTACCACTCACAATACGCCTGTTGTTCAGGCGCCAAAAAAACCTGCGGCAGAGAATGTGAGTACACAGGAATCCGCCGCCGTGGAAGTCTGGCGACAGTATTATGAAGCCAATGTGTTTGACAGCGGAAGCACAAAAACACCTTATCAGATGATGTTGCCGGAACAATTTGATCCGCAGAAAACCTATCCGGTAGTGCTTTTTCTGCATGGTGCCGGTGAGCGTGGCAGCGACAATCAGGCACAGTTGAACAACGGTGGTAAATTGTTTGCAGAGCACCGCAGCGACTTTCCCGCCATCGTTATTTTCCCTCAGGCGCCTGCAGAAGATTACTGGGCCGCCGCCATCGCTGACCGCAGTCAGTTACCCTTCAGTTTTGACTATCCGTATACCGGCGAAAATGACGTGCCGGCCACAGACGCGCTGAAAGGCGTCATGGCAATAACGGACTGGTTGTCAGAGCAGCCTTTCGTGGGTACATCCCGCATGTATTTGATGGGATTGTCTATGGGGGGCATGGGCAGCTATGAGCTGTTAGCCAGAAAGCCCGACACCTTCGCTGCCGCAGTGATTATTTGTGGCGGTGCAAACGCTGAACTTGCCGGCAATATCCGTTCTGATCTTCCCGTCTGGGCATTCCATGGCGATGTGGATCAGGTGGTGATCCCCGAATATAACATTCGCATGGTGGAAGGGCTGAAGGCTCAGGGTAATCCGGTTAAATTCACCACCTACCCGGACGTGAATCATAACAGCTGGGATCCGGCTCTGGCAGAACCCGGACTACTGCCATGGTTGTTTTCACAGAAGAAATAAAATGCCGGGGTGTCCGGCTCAACATCCGCCGGTGATCAGGTCAATCACCGGCTTTCTCAGGTATATCTACATTTTACCAAACTGTTCGTAGTTCTCATGCCAGCTAAGGGCTTCGCCGAGAATATGAGGGGTATGCATACCGCGGGCGCTGGCACAGGCTCTTTCGAAATAGTCGTGCAGTCTGTCGCGATAGTCCGGATGGGCACATTTATCGATGATGACTTTTGCCCGCTGACGGGGTGACAGTCCCCGTAAATCAGCCAGACCCTGCTCGGTAACGATGACTTTAACATCGTGTTCGGTGTGATCCACATGAGACACCATAGGCACGATAGAGGATATTGCGCCGTTTTTAGCGGTGGACGGGGTGACAAAAATAGACAGGTAACCGTTGCGGGCGAAATCGCCTGAGCCACCAATTCCATTCATCATTCTGGTGCCCATCACATGGGTGGAATTCACATTCCCGTAGATATCTGCTTCCAGTAAGCCGTTCATGGCAATGACGCCCAGACGGCGGGCGATCTCAGGGTGATTACTGATATCCTGCTGACGGAGAATGATTTTCTCGCGGTAAAAATCCATGTTTTTATTCAGCTCGTCCAGCGCTGTGGGGCTGAGTGAAAATGCTGTGGCCGAGGCTACTGATAACGTACCGGACTTGAGCATTTTTAGCATGCCGTCCTGAATCACTTCCGTGTACGCTGTCAGGTTTTTATAGCCGCCGGTATCCAGGCCTTCCAGCACGGCATTGGGAATGTTGCCCACGCCTGATTGCAATGGCAGCAGTTCTTTGGGTAAGCGGCCTTTCTGAATTTCAAAGCGGAAAAAATCGAGAATATGGTCAGCAATCTGTCTTGAGCAGGCGTCCGGCGGCGTAAACGGACTGTTCCTGTCAGGGGCAGAGGTTTCTACGATGGCAAGGAGCTTCTCCGGAGGAATAGTGAAATACGCATCACCGATACGGTCATCGGCTTTAGTCAACATGATAGGCTTACGGTTTGGCGGTAGGGCGGTGCCGTAATAAATATCATGCATGCCTTCCAGTTTAAGGCTTTGTCCGCTGTTCACTTCCAGAATGATCTTGTCAGCCTGTTCAATCCAGGTTTTGTTGTTGCCAATTGAAGATGAAGGCACTAACCGGCCATCCTCATGAATAGCCGTCACTTCAATAACCGCAATGTCCAGTTTGCCCAGAAAGCCTGACCAGGCGTACTGGGAAACTTCAGATAAGTGAATATCGATGTAATGCATCTGACCATTATTGATTTGCTTGCGGCAAACAGGGTCGGACTGGAAAGGCAGGCGCATGTTAATTCCGTCCACGGCTGCCAGCGCACCATCAAGCTCAGGCGCCGTTGAGGCACCGGTCCACAAATTGATTTGGAAATGATTGCCCGCCTGACGTTGTGCTTCTGCACGTTTAGCCAGGGCACCCGGCAGGGCTTTGGGGTAACCGGCGCCGGTAAAACCGCTCATACCTACTGTGTCACCGTCATTGATGAATGCAGCAGCCTGTTCAGCACTCATCACTTTATTTTTTAATTGCGGACACAAAATTCTGGATTCAGAAAACATGATCACTCCGATAAATCGCTTTTCAAAAAAGATTCCAATGCGATGGTAAAAAGAAGATGGGAAGCAGCAATTGAACAAGAAAGCCCGCTGCTAAAAAATACAGCAATGACTTTACATCGAATTAACGGGAACGGAATAAGACGTCAGTTGTATACGGTGCAATTTTACCAACAAAAACCGGTTTCAGGCCTTTGCTGGCAAGGGTTTGTGAAGCTAAGCTGTAAGGCGATTTCACCCCCTCTTTAAGGTGACGTCTTCTGATGCAGAGCGGCCGAAAAAGCGGTGGTGAAGCGGTCAAAATCTTCAATGTGCGGAAGATGACCCAGCCCGGACAACCCGATGACATTAATGTTGCCATTGCGGGCTTTTACCTCGTCACCAAGTTTGTCATACCGGCCCAGTTGCCGCTCAACGCCGGGGCGAATATTGGCTGCGCCGGGCGCGGTTCTGTCCCGTGTACCCAGTATCATGGAAACCGGCATACTGAAATGGTCAAACTCTTCAATCACCGGCTGGGTAAAAATCATATCGTAAGTGAGTGTACTTACCTGCGCCAGTTGCGGCCAGTCCGGGCCGTTGATCCAGCCTTGCAGGAATGCAGCGTGACTGGCGAATTCATCATTCCATTTTCCGTCGTAATAATGTTTCTTCTGATAGCTGACTATCATATCCGGTGTTTTATTCAGTTCGTTTTCCATCACCTTGCCGGGATCTGTGTAACGCTCATACAGCAGATAGTTTTCCAGTCCGATGGGGTTAATCAGCACCAGTTGTCTGGTCTCATCCGGATAGAGCAACGCAAAACGGGAGGCAAGCATACCGCCCATGGAGTGGCCGGTGATAATACTGTGGTCTATTTTCAATGCGCTCATCAGCGCCCGGGTGTTGGCAGCCAGTGCCGCAAAGCTGTATTGATAGTTAACGGGTTTGGACGATTTGCCAAACCCGACCTGGTCGGGGATCAACACACCGTAGCCTTGCTGATGGAGGAATTCAGCGGTTTGCTGCCAGTATGTGCCGTTGAAATTCTTCCCGTGAAGCAATGTAATCACTGGCATTTCTTTATCAGGTGGCAAATACATGTAAGCCATTTCTAATTTCTGCCCCTGTGACTCAAAAGAAAAAATGTTCACGGGAAAAGGGTAGGAGAGTGTTGAAAGACGTTTGTCATAAGACGGCAATTCAGCCGCATATGACAATGAATGGATGCACAAAAGCAAGCATATTAACAGCGTGCGACGCATAAACCGCTCCGTGTAAGGGATCAAAATGACGTATGTACCAGTTTGTACTTTATTCCCGCCAACCTGATTCAGAATATCGACGGGCCGCGGAAAATCTACGTTGCACCGCACCGGTTGATCTTGCCTCACTCCGCTGAGTACCAATCTTGTACTTATGATTTTTTTGCCCTTCTTCCAAACGGGCAAGCCTGAGCGACATTACGCCGGGCGACAATCTGAAAGAGGAGTAAAAACATGGCAAACGTATTTATTGTCGGTGCCGCAGGTAAAGTGGGTTCGCGTTTAGTGAAGCGGTTAAGTGACAACGACCATCAGGTCACGGCCATGCACCGGAAGCCGGAACAAAGCGACAGCCTGACCGGGCTGGGAGGGAAACCCTGTCTTCTCAGTATCACAGATGCCAGCGTCGACAGCTTAGCCACAGCAATGAAAGGCGCTGATACCGTGGTGTTCTCCGCCGGTGCCGGTGGTGCCAGTGTGGAGTTAACGAATGCCGTTGACGGTGAGGGACTGGAAAAATCGGTAGACGCCGCGCAGGCTGCCGGTGTGAAACGTTTCATTCTTGTTTCGGCATTCCCGGATGCCGGCCGGGGCAAACATATATCAGAAACCTTTGAAAACTACATGCGGGTGAAGCGTCTGGCAGATGTGTATCTGGCACAGAGCAAGCTGGACTGGGTCATCCTCCGGCCGGGCACGCTTACGCTGGAAGAGGGAACGGGAAAGGTAAATGCCGGGCTCGCCATTAAATATGGTGATATTTCAAGGGATGATGTGGCTGAAACGCTGCTGGCTATTATCGAAAATGAGGGGATCAGCCGTAAAATTATCGAGCTGACTGAAGGCGAAACCCCCGTCAGGGAAGCCATCGCGTCGGTTCCGGCCTGATTATGGATACTAAGTAAAAAATCATGCTGGCTCTCTGCACCTGCGCAGCAATGCACAGGTGCAGGGAATACAGCATCAGCGCTTAATTATTCTGCAATGATAGCGTCGAAGCCGGCTTTAGAGGCGGCTACAGCGTCCATAGGAGAAAGTCCGTCAGGATAGACTTCCTGCTCAATGACAATCCATTCAGCACCACCATCTAAAACTGTCGCACGGTAAATCGCAGACCAGCTTATATCGTCTTTGCCGATAATGGGTAGTAAGTCACTGTCTTCCGGCACATCAGATTTAAAGTGAGTGGTTAATGTTCTGCCGGGATAGCGACGAACGAAAGCAATTGGGTCTTTGTCAGCGTGTACGGTCCAGCCCACATCCTGCTGCAAAATGACTGACTCAGGCGTATGACTGGCAATATAGTCGAAATAGCTGGTATCGCCGTAATCTGCCCATTCCTGAGCATGGTTATGAAAACCAACCTGCATGCCATAAGGTGCCAGCGCTTCAGATAAAGCAGTAAGTTCCGCAGCGAATGCTTTAACGTCATCACCGTTAAATGCGCGGTCATCCCAGGGAATGATCAGAGCATCAATACCCAGCGCCTGATAAAACTCAACGGTGTCTTCCAGGTTATCCGTTAACTGCGGAGTTTGTACGTGTGCGCCGCTGGCCGTTAAACCAATGGAAGACAGATACGCTTTCAAACCGGCAGGGTCTTCTGCGTAGGGGCCGAAATCGCCGGCGAATTCAACGCCGTCAAAGCCAAGAGCTGCAAGCTTTTCCAGCGTTCCTTTAAAGTCGTCTTTCAATGCGTCTTTCACCGACCACAGTTGCACGCTGATTTGCGGAGCAACAAAAGCTTGTTCTGTCTCCGGGGCTGCTACCTGTGCAGCCGGTTCAGATGCAGTTTGCGTGTTCTGAGCGGGTTGTTCACTGCAACCACCCAGCAATGCTGTTGCGCCAAGGCCAATAGCCAGTGCTACTGGAGAGAGTCGCTTCATTGTTTTAGTCATCATAGTCGTCCTGATTTGAATTCTTTTACTGCGTAATCAACTGCTCTGGCAGTAATTGCCATAAAGGTTAACGAGGGATTTCCCACGCCAGTAGAACAGAAACTGGCACCGTCTGTCACAAATAAATTCGGTACGTCATGAGCCTGGTTATAGCCGTTTAAAATGGAATCTTTCGGATCCCGGCCCATTCTGGCTGTTCCCACTTCGTGAATAGCCAGACCCGGCGGCTGACCCAGAATACGCTGTTCAATATTATTGAAGCATGCTTTTTCCATCATCGAAGAGGCCACTTCCAGTGCACTTTGCATCATGGCGTTTTCGTTATCTGACCACTTGCAGTTGATATTTAACTGAGGAATGCCCCATTTGTCTTTTTTGGTACTGTGCAGCGCCACCTGATTATCGTGACGGGGAAGCATTTCTCCTTGCGCCTGCAGGCCAATTCCCCAGCCGCCGGGATTGTGTAACAGTGATTTAAACGACTTCCCAAAGCCATCCATACTGCCCATCGACTGCCAGTCGGCACGGGATGCACTGCCGGCTAATGCATAACCCCGTTTGAAGTCTTTATGGTAGCGGCCGGGTTCATAATGGAAGTTAGGAATATACAGCGATGCCGGTCTGCGGCCGGAATAATATTCTTCCTCATAGCCGTCAATGCTGGCGGTCACCAGTGCATTGTAATTGTGGTCCATCAGATAATGGCCAAGTACGCCGGAGCTGTTAGCAATACCGTTGGGGAATTGTTTCGATGTGCTGTTCAGCATGATCTGAGTGGTCCCCAGAGTGGAAGCACATAAGAACACTACTTTGGCGTAATATTCCCGCTGTTTCAGGGTATCGTTGTCGATAACACGTACACCCTTCACGCGATTGGTTTTCTCATCATAGATGAGGCTTTCCACCACGCTGTTTGGCGCAATGTACAGATTACCTGTTTTGGCTGCAGCGGGCAGGGTAGCGCTTTGTGTTGAGAAGTAAGCACCCAGCGAGCAGCCCTTCTGACATTCGTTTCTGGCCATGCACTGTGCACGGCCCATTTCCAGATGGATTTTCTGCGGCTTTGTTAAATGGGCGCAGCGGCTGATGATGACCGGTTTATCCGGCTCGGCTTCCGCCATTTTTGCGGTGAAATCCAGCTCTGGCTTTGTCATTTCAAACGGCGGTAAAAATACGCTGTCAGGCAATTGCGGCAGGTTGGCCGCAGCCCCGCTGATCCCCACGAACTTTTCTACATACTCATACCAGGGCGCTAAATCTTTGTAGCGGATGGGCCAGTCATTGCCGTGGCCGTCTTTCTTATTTGCTTCAAAGTCGAAGGCACTCATACGGTATGACTGACGGTGCCAGAGTAACGATTTACCCCCCAGCTGATTAGCTCTGATCCAGCTGAAATCCGTCCCTTCCTCTGTACTGTAAGGATAATCTTTATCGTTACCAAAGAAGTGTTTTGTCCCGTCATGGAAGGCGTAACACTGCTTTTGAATTTTGTATTGCTCATCAGTAAGTTCTTTTGCCACCTTTGTACGGTTGGCATATTCCCAGGGCGGTACGGCTTCTGAGATATAGTCTTTGCGGTGTTCAACAACACGGCCACGCTCTATCATAAGCGTTTTCATGCCTTTTTCGGTCAGCTCTTTCGCCGCCCAGCCTCCGGTAACGCCTGAACCAATTACGATGGCATCATAAACTTCTGAAGATTCATCTATATACATTTCTTTGTTCATTTCGGTACTTCCGGCTAGTAATAAGCTTTAGAGCTGTAAGCGCTGCCCACAGAGGCGAGAGGCACTGAGCCTTTAAATCCGCCGGGTACAGGCAGGTAGGTCAGTTCTTTTGTCGCGCCCGGCTGAGATGTGTAATAACCAAACACGATCAGGCTTTTAAGGAACTTGAACGTGCCCTTTTGATCGGCAGAAAAGGGGGCTTCTGCTTTCTCCAGGGCAGTTAACAAGCGCAATTGGGACGCTTCGTTCAAGAGGGAAAACTGTTTAGCGCCAAAGGATGTGGCGTTCTTATTAATGCTGGCAAGCAGTGCGATAGCTGACTGCTGTTCCTCTTCGCCGTACACCACACTTAACTGATGATCGATAAAGTGGTGACACATGACCTCAGCAGCACCAGGTGTGCTGGTTTGAGGAATTGTCAGCGCGCAAATCCGGCGCAGGGTTTCTAATGCATTGACGCTCAATAATGCCGGTGATGCCGCAGTGGCATCGCCTCTGAAGTGCTGAGCGGCAGCGATGGCATTGCCGCTTAACAGGGATGTTGCGCCAATGCCCCCTACAGCGGTAAGTGTTTTAAGAAGTTGTCTTCGATTCATCATGGGTCTTGAAAATCCAACTGGTGTCCGGAACGTTTTATTTTTGTGATGCTGTGTAAATTGATTTAACAATTTGCGGTGTACCTTAGCGCATTTATGTAACCGGTTTCAATAATTTCTGTGTATTGTTGTTAGATTTACTTTTAACTTATTGAATAATAAATTTTTTATTAGTGTTTGGTGTGGTTTTTGTTACTGATAACGGTTTCTTAAATTGAATAGTGTTCCGTTATTTCGTCTGAAAAATAAAACCATTCATCGTGAGGCTTTTCAGACTTAACCTGGCTTTTGAGGGTATGGTAATCCGCCTTTTTAGTAAGGGTTTTTTAGGTTAAGTTTAAGAATTATATGGTTTTTTAAATTATGTTAATTACGTGAGTATACTGTCTGAAATTTAGGTTGTGCTGTAAAATTGCTGTTATTGAAAAGTAAGTTTTAATGTAATAGATTGCCTCTGACTGAAAACGGTTACATTACGGGTGTGGTATCGGGAGGACACGAAATTGCACCCTTTTTAAGAAAATTTTTTCGCAATTAGGGACCAGAGATGAAAGAGACATTTGCCGGAAAACATGGCGTGAAACGTTCGGTGTTGGCATTGTGCGTACTAGCGGCCATCCAACCTGTAACAGCCTTCGCACAAGAGACAGAAGTACCTGACGAAAGTGATATCGAAGTGATTAACGTCAGCGGTATCCGCGGCTCTCAGGAAGCTTCCATTTTCAACAAACGAACGGCAGCCACTGTTGTAGACTCTATTGCTGCAACCGATATCGGTAAATTGCCGGATGTAACAATTTCAGACTCTTTGCAGCGTATTTCCGGTGTGCAAATTCGCCGTACTGCGGGTGAGGGTGGTTCACTCAATATCCGGGGATTACCTCAGGTAGTCACTCAGCTGAACGGTGAACAGTATCTTGGTGCAAACTCTGTTGTATCCACTCAACCTAACTTCAGCGATATCCCGTCACCTCTGTTCCGTGGTGCTGATGTATTTAAAAATGCCACAGCCAATCTGGGCAATGCCGGTATCACCGGTACTGTTAACTTAAAAACTTATCGTCCGTTTGATTTTGAAGAAGGCTCTACCTTCAGCGGTGCAGCAGAAATGCAACGTGGCGATGAAACTAAAAAGAACGATCCTAATTTATCTGCATTGTATAACTGGCAGAACGGCGATGTGGGTTTCATGATCTCCGGTACCTACGCCAATGTGAATCTGGCTAACTCGTATAATGGTATCAATACCGGCAGCCCGGGCGATGCCGGCTGGACCGACCGCACCAGTGCTGCGGAAGTTGGCGTGGACGGCCGTGATGGCCGCGTTATCTTAGGTTCACAAGGTTTTTCTGCCTGGAATCAGGGCACTGAACGTGAGCGTCTGGGCCTGAACACATCCATGCAGGTTGATTTGGGTGAAGGTTTTGTTTTCACCGCAGATGTATTCTACACCGAGCAGGAAGAATACAACCGTAAAGTCGGTTTAAGTGCAACCAACAAGTGGGGCCCCCGCGGCTGGTTTACGCCAACGCAGGAACGTGCCACCGGTGCAATGATTGACGGCGGCGAAATGTATTCCTGGCAAACGGCTGAACTGTACCCGTCACGTCTGAAGTCATTCACTCAGAATGATGTGTACAACAACAGTTCTACCAACATTAACCTGCAATTAGATTACGATAACGGCGGCGCATTCAGTGGTCAGTTCCGTGCAATTATCGGGCGTGCCTCGCAGGAACACCGTCACGGTTATAACGAAGGCGATATGACCAACGGGTCAACCACGCTGGGTCGTACAACTAACCTCGTTCCTTCTGACAAGTGCGGACCCGATGATGTGGTTGTGGGCGATGACGGCGGCTGTCTGCAAGCTATCAATGCAATGGGCTACAGCGAAAATCCGCATCTGACTTATGACACTACCGGTGAGCACCCTGTGTGGAGTGGCTTTGACCGTTCACTGGCCGGCGGCCTTGGCGACGGCGCGACTATTGCCGATTACATGGGCAATTTGTCCAGCTACAACATCGGCGCGTTCAGCTCTGAGAACAATGAAAACTCAGAAGGCGACATCAACGCCTTTAGCATGAAAGGCAAATATTTGTTCGACAGCGGTTACGTGACCAGCATCGAAGGCGGTATCCGCTATGGTAAACGCAGCGCAGACTACGGGCGTTATCACCTGTTTTCACCGGTACAAACCGCCGGCTGTATGGCACAGTGGAAAGCGACAGACGTACTGCTGAATGCTGATGCACCAGCGTGTTCAGACGGCGAGATGGTAAACGGCGAATTCATGCCTTATGCCGCTCTGGAAAGCATTCCTCTTGATCAGTACAACAACGTGGTACAGGTCACAGACTTCGGCCCTGTCTCCGGTATTCCTGCAATCTGGGCGGTTGATCCTGCAGATTACGATGATCCTGAAGCCTTCCATAACCGCGTATTCGGTGAGTCGGTAAAACAAATCGTTCCCGGTTCCAGCTTCAGCGCTGATGTAGCTGAGTTAAGCTACTTCCTGCAGGCAAACTTCGAAGGTATGGACGGTTTACTGACTGGTAACGTGGGTATTCGTGTTATTGAAACTGACCTTACAGTGAAGCAGAACATTGCCGGTGACAACCTGCCTTACAGTGGTACCGCTATTGATACAGGCGATGTGGTTTCAAGCCGTGACTATACTGATGTGTTACCAACACTGAACCTGTCTTACAGCATAACGGACAACGTAATTGCACGTTTTGCCTATTCAGAAAACATGACACCGCTTAACCTGAATCAGTACGGTGAAGGTTTAACGTTAAGTAATGCGTTAGATTCAGTAGAAGGCAGCCCGACACAAGGTCAGTTCATTGTGACCGGTGGTAGCCTGGCGGGTAACCCGCAGCTTGATCCATGGCGCTCGACTAACTACGACGTGTCGTTAGAATGGTATCCCGGTCAGGCCAGTATGGTATCTGCTGCACTATTCCGTGTTGAAATTGACAGCTTCACTGTGAACCAGACGGTAGACATGGAAATGCCTGATGCGGACGGTATCGTGCGTCGCAGCGTACCAATCACTACGCTGGTTCAGGGTGACGGTGGTACACTGGAAGGTTTCGAAATCGGTGCGAAAATCGCGTTCAGTGATTTCATTGAAGGTGACTCTCTGTTAGCCAGCTTCGGTATGGATACTAACTTCACTTATTCACCCAGTGAAGGTTCCGGTACTGACATTTACGGCGAAGAGAATATGTTTAACGACAACTCTGAGCGCCAGTTTAACGTTATCGGCTGGTATCAGGGCGACCGTTTTGAAGCTCGTATTGCTTACAACTACCGTAGCGAACGCTTAGCCGGTCAGGGGGGTTGGGGAGCACTGAACCTTTATCAGGCGCCGACATCTTATGTGGACATTTCTGCCAGCTACGACATTGACGAGAACTTTTCTGTGTATGCGCAGGGCTCGAACATCACTGGCGAGTACGAAGATTATTACCTGCAATGGGAAGATCAGTACGCCTTCCAGAACTACTATGAAACCCGCTACATCGTGGGCGTAAGAGCGAAGTTCTGAGCGTAAGCAGAAAGTCGTGAAGCGGGGGTACGATTAGTACCCCCGATGTTTTACACTGCATGAATTATTAAAAAAGCGTGAAGGGAGTTTGTTGAATTCCCTTACCCTTCCAGCGTAGAAAGTATCGACTATGGCCACTATCCGTGATGTTTCCAGAGAGTCAGGCTTATCAATAGCCACCGTTTCAAGAGCTATCAGTAACCCTGAAATGGTCTCAAAGCAAAGTCTCCGCCGTGTGAATCAGGCGATAGAGAAATTGCAGTACCGGCCAAATCTCACCTCTCAAAAATTTCGCTTACAGCGCACTAACACCATTGTGGTGCTGGTACCTAACATTGCAAACCTGTTCTTCGCCCAGTTAATCAGTGGCGTTGAAGATACGGCTGCAAAACATGGTTTTAATGTGTTGCTCGGTGATACCCGTGACAGTGCCAGCCGGGAGCAGGAATTTATTCAACTGGTGGAAACCCGTCAGGCGGACGGATTAATTCAGCTGACTCCCCACAATGACAAAGCTGTTTTGCCTATTAAAGATGTAAAAGCCGTGAATGCGGCCGGCTGTGCCGGTACCCCTTACTATTCTGTTCGCATCGACAATGAAGAAGCCGCTGCCAAAATGGTGACGTATCTGGTCAGTCAGGGCCACCGCCGCATCGGTATGATTTCCGGCCTGAAAGACAACCTTCACTCCATGGCCAGGCAGGATGGTTACAAACAGGCGCTGGAGAATGCCGGCATTGCCTTTGATGAAGAGCTGGTGGTTGAAGGCGACTTTTCCTTCTGGTCCGGATTTAATGCAGTGAAGCATTTCGTCAATATGGACGAGCGGCCTACGGCGCTTTTCTGTGCTAACGATGAAATGGCAATCGGTGCACTTAAGGGCTTGAAAGAGAAAGGTCTGAAAGTGCCGGATGACATTTCTGTCACCGGATTTGACGATCTGGATATGGCCAATTACTGCGATCCTCCATTGACCACCATCAGGCAACCTGCTGTGAGAATGGGGGAAGAAGCTGCCGAATTGCTGTTCCGCATAATTGAAGGTGAACAGCCGAAACTTACCGAATACATTTTACCGTTTGAAATCATTATCCGGGAAAGCACGCGGGCTGTTAAATAGCACTCTTCTTGCTGCGTGCACGCCGGTTAACCTCAGGAAATTAAAATGAAAAAAAGCCTTTTGTGCATGACACTATCCCTTGTCATGTCAGTGCACGCATCTGCAGCAGAAATAGCGACGTTATTTACTGATCACATGGTGTTACAGCGTGACAAACCGGTCAATGTGTGGGGCACAGGTGCGCCCGGCGAAACTGTCCGTGTTGTGATAAATAACGTGGAACAAACCACAACGGTAACAGCTTCCGGGAACTGGACCCTTTCGTTACCGGCACAAGCAAAAGGCGGCCCTTATACTCTTTCTGTGCAGGGCGATAATACCTTGTCATTTGATGATGTGTGGTACGGCGATGTGTGGATCGCCGCCGGGCAATCCAACATGGAATGGGACTTAAAAGACCACGTCACGGGTAATGAAAAAGCACTGGCTGAAGCCGGTAATGCACGCATTCGCCTTTATGACGTGCCAAATACCCTGTCGCCGGAAGTGCAGACCACATTGCCTGACAGCAAGTGGCTGGTCGCCAATGCCAGCACTGCCGGTGCATCCTCTGCCGTGGCCTGGTTTTTTGCTGAAAAAGTCTCATCAGAAGAAGATGTAATGGTGGGCATTATTGAAAGCAACTGGGGCGGCACACCGGCAGAAGCCTGGATTGATTTGGCGACGGTTGAAACTGTGCCCGGCTACCGGGAACAGGCTGAAGCAGTAAAAGGTAACCCTGACTGGGCAAAAACGCTGCGTGATAACGACACGCGAAATACCGAAAAGTGGCGTCGTATCGACAGCGAAGCCGTAGCACTGGCTACCGGTGCGGCTGAGGTTGATTTCGATGACAGTCAATGGCCTGAAGTCACTCTGCCGAACAGTACACCGTTTACTGAATTTACCTGGTTGCGGCATACCTTCACGCTGACAGACGATGATTTGTCAAAACCTGTCACGATTAATGTGGGTGACATTGTTCAGAACGCTTTTGTGTTTATTAACGGTCACGTGATTGCGAAAGAAGACTGGCGCAATGGTGATTCACTGCATCACCTGCCTGAAAAGTGGCTGCGGCGGGGAAAAAACGTATTCGCTATCCGGGTGACGAACGACTGGGATAACAAAGCCTATGTGGGCCGGCCGGCACAAATCTGGCGCGAAGTCGGCACTGAGAAAGTTGATATATCCGGACAATGGCGGGGCACTAATACCATTGAACCCCCTGTTCCTGAGGTAGAAAACTACACCTTCACTCCCGGGTTTTTGTATAACGCGATGATAAACCCCTTGCTACCTTACCGGGTAAAAGGCGTTATCTGGTATCAGGGCGAAAGCAATGTCGATCGTCAGGAATACTACGCAGACTTATTTAAAACACTGATCAGGACATGGCGTAAAAAGGCGGATGACGACACATTTCCATTCCTGTTTGTGCAGCTTTCAGCATTTTTGAAACCACAGGCTTTACAGCCTGACAGTGCATGGGCTTACCTGCGGGATGCACAAAAGGAAACCTTATCTCTGCCGGATACCGGCATGGCTGTGTCTATTGATGTGGGTAATCCGGACGACATTCATCCTAAAAACAAGCGGCCTGTGGGCGAGAGGTTATGGCGTCAGGCGGCCCGGCAGGCTTACGGCCATCAGGATATCGTAACGTCAGGGCCGGACTTTTCAGGTATGGATATTGAAGGCGATAAAGTGACGTTACGTTTCAGCAATGCTGAGGGCCTGACAACAACAGAAGGTAACGCACCTGCAGGCTTTATTATCGCCGGTGAAGATAAGCGGTTCTTTCTTGCTGACGCGGAACTGGACGGTGAGACGATTATATTAACTAATGCGAATGTGAAGAAACCTGTTGCCGTGCGTTATGCCTGGGCTGATTATCCGGTCGTGAATCTGGTGAACGGGGAAGGCTTACCCGCAGTACCTTTCAGAACGGACAACTGGCCCGCTACATCTGTAACGGCAGGGCAGTAGCGTCACACCGTTTGACGGGTTACATTCGTTAATACATTGTTTATTGACGACAACCGGTTTCAAAAAGGTAAAATGGTGACTGAGCCTCACCGGCCTTAATGGAACATGCTATGAAGTTGTCGTCTTTTGACGTTCTCGTCATTGCTGGCTATCTCTGTGTTGTCATTCTGCTTGGAATGGGAATAGCCAGATTTAACAAAAAAAACACAACAGATTATTTTCTCGGCCAGAATAAAATCCCCTGGCCGTTCCTCGGGCTGTCCAATGCCTCAGGCATGTTCGATATCAGTGGCACCATGTGGATGGTGTACCTGCTTTTTATCTATGGTTTGAAAAGCGTATTCATTCCATGGCTCTGGCCCAGTTTTAACCAAATTTTTCTTATGATTTTCCTTTCCATCTGGCTGCGCAGATCGGGTGTGATGACGGGCGCAGAATGGATACGGTTCCGGTTTGGCGAAGGGCGGGGTGCCACGCTGAGCCATATCATTGTTGTTGTATTTGCGTTGATCAGTGTGCTGGGGCTTCTCGCTTACGGATTCACCGGTATCGGCAAATTCGCTGCGGCCTTCCTGCCCTGGCAGTTAAGTGCAGATGTCAGGCTTAACGAAGTGCTTTACGGCGCTTTGATCACCGGGTTTACCGCGCTTTATGTTGTGCGCGGTGGCATGGTGAGTGTGGTCTACACCGAGGTGTTACAGTTTTTAGTCATGACAGCGGCCTGCATTGCCATCGGTGTGATTGCAATGATGCAGGTTTCTCCGGATATGCTGGCTGCGGTGGTGCCTGAGGGATGGACATCACTGTCGTTTGGCTGGCAACTGGATTTGGACTGGCAAACGTTGTTGCCTGAGGCTAATGAACGGATTGCCGGTGACGGTTATTCACTGTTTTCGCTTTTCATTATGCTGGGGCTTTTCAAAGGCATTTTGCAAAGTCTGGCCGGGCCGGCGCCTAACTTTGATATGCAGCGTATTCTTGCTGCGCGCACACCGTCAGAGGCGGCTAAGATGAGCGGTTTTGTCAGTATTGTACTGTTATTTCCCCGCTACATGATGGTCACCGGGCTCACCGTACTGGCGCTGGTTTATCTCACGCCGGCTTTAAATCAAATGGACAGCGCTGCAGATTTCGAGCAAATATTACCGCTGACCCTGGCCAATTTTATTCCGTCCGGTCTGCTGGGGCTCATTATTGCAGGGCTGCTGGCAACTTTCATGTCTACCTTTGCTGCCACATCAAACGCCGCACCGGCCTACGTGGTCAACGATATTTATAAACGCTACATCAATCCTGATATACCGGAAAGAAAGGCGTTGAAACTCAGCTATCTGGTGTCTGTTCTTTTCATCGTCTGCGGTTCGTTACTCGGGTTGTTTGTACCGTCACTGAACAGCATGGTGATGTGGCTGGTGTCTGCGTTATACGGTGGTTATACGGCAGCGAATGTACTGAAGTGGTACTGGTGGCGTTTCAATGGCATGGCTTTCTTTTGCGGCATGACGGCGGGAATTATTCTGTCGGTCTTTCTTATGTTCACCGATATCCAGCCGTTGTATGCGTTCCCGTTTTTATTCGGTTTCTGCTTGCTGGTGTGCATTGGCGTCAGCCTGCTCACCCGACCGGATGATATAGGAGTGCTGAAGGCGTTCTATCAGAAAACCCGTCCCTGGGGCTGGTGGCAGCCGGTCGTGCGGGCACTGCAGGAAGATGGCGTCGCAATAACTGCGAACAACCAGTTTAAAAAAGATGCCGCTAATGTGGTGGTGGGTGTTGTCTGGCATACAGCATTAACCGCAGCACCAATCTTTATGGTCATTAAAGCCTGGGAACCCTTTGTTGTCAGCCTGTCAGTGATAGCCCTGTGCACAGCGTGGCTAAAAATATTCTGGTGGGATCCGCTCAAGCGCACGGTGGAGTGACAAGAGGTTGTATATGGTAAAGTCACGGTTTACTCTGCGTTCAGAATAGTAACAATGTTCAGGAACAACTAATGAACAAAGGATTGTCTGTATACCTTGAGATGGTCAGGGTAGTTGCCACCTTTCTGGTACTGCTGTCTCACGCCGGTCACTTCGGGCCATTATGGCTTCAGGATATTCTCGGAGAAGCCCGCCTGGGCAGAGATGGCGTGGTATTGTTTTTCGTGCTCAGCGGGTTTGTTATAACCTGGTGCGGGAAAGAGAAAGATAAAAACCTGTATTCCTTCGCCACCAACCGGATGGCGCGGATTTACTCTGTGGCTGTGCCCGGTCTGCTGCTGGGAATCATTGCCAGCCTTATTCATACATCTGTTCAGGGCGAACCGGTAGACTACACCATCAACAAAGCCTGGTTGTACTATCCTATTTTTCTGACTTTTTATTCCCAGTCGTGGCTGGGATTCCTGTTCCCCGCCGGAAACTTCCCGTACTGGTCGCTAAGTTATGAAGTCTGGTATTACGTATTTATTGCCGTGGTGCTTTATGCAAACCGCTACCGCTGGTTACTCATTTTCGCAGTAGTTTTGATCATGGGACCGTATATTGCGCTGTTTCTGCCGTTGTGGGGAATGGGCGCATTGCTGTATGTGTGCAAAGATAAATACACGCCGGGCCGGGGCACGGCGTTATTCCTGTTTGCTGCAACTTTACTCGGATTTATTGCAACAAAGGTAACTGCTTTTGATTCTGTGCTGGATGAATTTAATCATTATGTACTCGGCTCGCCGCCTAAATTTATTCCTGCCAAGCAGTTTCTGGGGGATTATTTTCTGGCTCTGCTGGCAGTCGTGAATTTTTACAGTGCATACCATCTGCGTATCAGGATTGGTGAGCTGGCAACCAAAGCTGTGAAAGCGCTGGCTTGTTTCTCCTTCAGTATTTATCTGTACCACACTCCGCTATTTCTACTGTTATCTCTGGTGCCGTTTTTCCATGATGCAGCCAGCTGGACCAGCTACATTCTTGCTGTCGTCTTCGCATTGGTCGCCTGCCGGGTGCTGGCATCGTTCACTGAGCTGAAGAAAAAGCCGTTGAAGGCGGCCATTGACCGGACCGCAGACCACCTGCTTAAAATCAGCAAACGGAAAGTCACAGCAAAATAATAAGGTTGATTAGGAGGCGCAGAGGGATTCTCTGCGCTCAGCTTGAGGATGGTGGTTACTTAACGCGGTAGAAATGCAGGACGACGCTGTTGGCTTTTCGCATACCGGTGGACACGATAACTGACTTATTCAGCCAGGCGTAGGGACTGTCCGAAGCGACTTCCAGCTTTGCGGCAGTACGCATATAGTAAGACGCTGCTGGCATGTCTTCTCCTTTAGCCAGTCTGGCCAGCACTTCCGGTGAAGCGGTGCGGATCCCTTCATTATGCACATAGATGATCTCGCCGGAGTCGGTTTGCAGGCTGTAATCCGCCACCAGATCTGCGGTTCCGTCCTTTCTCACTGTCTGCCAGTCGGCGCCGCCTCCCAACACCTTTCCGTTGAGTTCGGGGCCGCGAAATTCACCGCCATTAATGCCGATAATCCGGCGTTTACCGTATCGTGTCTCACCGACTTCAAGGGGCGGATCAAGTGTTACAACGGCTTCAAAAAGAAACTCAAACTCCGGAGCCGGAATGTCAGCATACTGATGTGAATCTTTTGCATTGGCTGCCAGAGGAAACAACGAGAATGTTATGATGGCGGCTGACAAGTATTTCTTGAGTAGCGAAGTCATGGATATGTCCTTATTATTTGATGGTTTTTCAGGCAGGTTCATAGTGCCAGAGTTTGAAGTTTATGCAATCAGTGTGGATCTATGACTGAAACGGAACCGGCCAAATTATTCAGTGACATACACCGTTGCACGCTGTGTTCAGGGTTATTACCCCATGCTCCCCGACCGGTAGTGCAACTGCATGCTGAAGCGAAAATTGTGATTGTCGGACAGGCACCCGGCATCAAAGCTCACGAAAGCCACCAACCCTGGAATGACGCCAGTGGCGATAAACTTCGCCTCTGGCTCGGGGTGAACCGGTCAGCATTTTATTCGTCTTTATTTACTCACCTGCCCATGGCATTTTGCTTTCCGGGCTACAAGAATGGTGCAGATGCACCACCGCCTAAAATCTGTTCTGCCACCTGGCACAAACCGGTTCTCGATCAGTTGTCACCTGAACTCATGATCCATATCGGGCGCTACTCACAGCAATATTATTTTCCTGAGTACAAAACCTTAACTGATGCAGTAGAACAAACAGCTTCATCAGGTTCGGATGCTGTGGTGCTGCCCCATCCGTCAGGCCGGAATAACCGGTGGCTGGCGAGGCATCCCTGGTTTGAAAACAGGGTGCTGCCTTTACTCAGAGAGAAGGTTGCAGCGATCCTTGCCTGACGCTCGTCACAGGCCGGCCGGGCAGGCTTGTATGATGGAAACGTATGAAACCACATATCCATGTTGATCACCGGGCATTTTTCCTTCCCGCATAGCTTATTAGACTTAAGTCTAATTTCCGGTGTTGTGTCCACCGGACAACTGACCCGCCGGTTAAAAAAAGGAAAGAACATGGATGCACAATATCACCCCGGACTTGTTGCGCTCTCACTTGGTGTCGCATTCATTGCTTCCCTGACGGCGCTGGATATGGCGGGACGCCTGCGTGCGACTAAAGGCATCGCCTCACATTTATGGCTGACCGGTGGCGCGTTTTCCATGGGCGTCGGGATCTGGTCGATGCATTTTATCGGCATGCTGGCAATGGATATGTCCACGCATGTGATGTACGACATTCCCCTTACCCTGGTATCTTTTCTGGCAGCCATTCTCACTTCAGGCCTGGCGCTGGCGGTGGTTCGTAACGGTAGCCCGACAGCCGGACGGCTGGCGGCTGGTGCTCTGCTGATGGGAGCCGGCGTGTGCATCATGCATTATGTGGGAATGGAAGCCATGCAAATGCATGGTGAACTGAGTTATGACCCGCTAATTTTTGCCTGCTCGGTGCTCATCGCTGTAGGCGCGTCTGCTGCTGCACTCTGGTTAGTGTTCAGCCTGAACCCGGTCGCTAATCAACGTCCTTCCTTCTGGTTTCGGGTAGCTGCCGGTATGGTGATGGCTGTGGGGATTGCCGGTATGCACTACACCGGTATGGCGGCAACCATTTATCCTGAAGGCATGCATATGATGCCGGTGGATGGCTTGTCTCCCGGCAGGCTGGCTGTGTCAGTGGCCTCGGTATCGGTGAGCATTATGCTGAGTGCTCTGGTGCTGTCTATCTACGATACTCACCTGACATCGAAAAACGCCCAACTGGCGGCGTCGCTGAGTGATGCAAACCGTGAACTGAAAAGCATGGTCTACCGTGATTCGCTGACTACGCTCCCTAACCGGTTGCACTTTGAAGAAAAAATCGAGGAATTACTGCAACAGGGCAGTGACTCCTTCAGCGTGTTTTTCGTCGACCTGGACCATTTCAAGAATGTGAATGACTCGCTGGGCCATCATGTGGGTGACTTATTGATCAGGCAATCGGCAGACCGGTTACGTGCAGCGGTCAGGGAAACGGATCTGGTTGCCAGGGTTGGCGGCGATGAGTTTATGGTGCTCATTCAGGGCAATCCGTCCCGTAAAGTGGCGGAAAGTCTGGCGTTTCGCATTGTTGAGTCTCTGCAGCAACCATTTCAGATTGAAGACATGCTGGTTCACGTATCCAGCAGCGTGGGCGTGAGCATGTATCCTGATCACGCTGCACAGAAACATGAACTGATGATTTACGCCGATGCTGCCATGTATGCGGCGAAAAAGTCTGGCAGAAACAATTATGTGTTTTATCAGGAAAATATGACCAGCGGTACAGAGCGCCGGAGCAAAATGGATGAACGTCTAAGACTGGCTTTATTAAACGACGGCCTGAGTCTGGCGTACCAGCCTAAAGTGGAGGTAAGCACAGGCAAAGTCACCGGTGTGGAAGCACTGGTCCGCTGGCAGGATGACGTACTGGGAACGGTTACGCCGGATGAACTGATCCCGTTTGCTGAAGATTCGAATCTTATCTTGCCGTTGGGTGAGTGGGTACTCAGAAAAGCGTGTCAGTTTTCAGCAAACTGGGAAAAGGAGTTTGGTGTGGCGCTGCCTATTGCAGTGAATATTTCAGCGCTGCAACTGAGTCACAGAGGTTTTGTGGAATCAGTAAAATTAATTTTAGAGGAAACCGGTCTGGCAGCGAACCGTCTTGAACTTGAGCTGACGGAGAGCACCCTGGTGAAGGATCCCAAATACGCGCAGGGCGTTATGTCGGCCTTACGGGATGCCGGGGTGTCGTTATCCATCGACGATTTCGGAACAGGTTATTCCAATCTGGCCCAGCTACGCCGGTTCCCTATCGACCGCCTGAAGATTGATAAGAGCTTTATGTCGGAAGCGGTATTTAATGATCAGGATGCAGCTATCGTGAAATCGGTCATTGCGCTGGCAAAAATACTGAACCTGAAAGTGACTACCGAAGGTATTGAAACCGAAGAACAGCTGGAATTTATCCGTTCACTGAACGGGCAGGAATATCAGGGCTATTATTACAGCAAAGCCCTGCCGGCAGACGAACTCAAAACCTTACTACTTAAAAAACTGGCGCAGGCCAGTTAATTTCGCGGGTTAGCCGGTATGTGTTGTAACGGTGCGCCGATGCGTCCGCACAGCACTACCTGCTTCCTGCGAACTGCCTGCTTGTCCCGCAGTTCGAAAGACACTTCAGACACTTCACTGCCTTCGATACTTTCTTCCCCGTTGCTGTTAAGCCGCATTTCAGACGGCAACAGCACGGGATACCTGAACGCATTGGTAACAGAAAAAGCATGCTGCCCCGTCGCTGTTGCATCGCTCAGCGTTGAGATGCATCGTGCAAGCACATGAGTGCCATGGGCAATGGCGTGTTTAAAGCCAAACAGCCTGGCACACCAGCGGTAAAGATGAATAGGGTTATAGTCGCCGCTGATACGGGCGTACCGGCGTCCTGCAGCGGCGTCAAAGTTCATTACAGAGGTGGCTGTAAAGGTTTTTTCAGGCCCTGAGACATATGCACCGTCACTTTCCGGGGTCTGTTTCAGCACGCCGGAAGCGCCCCTGTATAGATACGTACTGGTAATTTGCTGACGCACAATATCCTGCTGGGTCACTGTCAGCATCACGTCAATGGCAATGCCCCGCGGATGAAGACGTACATCACTGAAATGACAAGTAATCTCCATGTCTTCTGCATTCAGCGGCAAAAGTTGATTTATGGTATTTTCTGTATGCACCAGCCCCATCAGCGGAAAAGGCGACGCGTTAGCGGTAAGTACGTCGATGTGCAGTGACAACCCCAAAAAGAGAGGAAAGCAGGGATGCAGGGTATCGTATTGCCAGTGATGAAGGCGGTTAAAGGCCCGGGATGCACGGATGACCCGCCGGGCAGGAAAATGCTGAATTCGACGGATGTCTGGCAACCCGGGTGAACGCTGCTCCGTGATACACCGGTCCAACAGAGGCTTGTCGGCTTTTTTGAAGGCCGCTTTCAGAGCCTGTTTAACATGCTGCACTGCGAACTCCTTTATCAACAGTGTTTTCTTTACGCCGGCGCTACGTTAACGCAATTTTACCGCCGTGGCACGGGATAATCACTGGCTGCCAAATCAATCGAAGACCAGGCGTTGCCGTTTAACCGTGATATCCCTTTCATTTATTTTTTCAACGGCAAGGGCCATGCTGTAATCCTGCCTGTAAAACTCACAACTGAATAGCCAGTGCCGGCCGCTGGTCTGAGAACCCGCAGTTGTCACTACCTCAGGCTGCAAAGAATCAATACCGGAAAAGTAAAAGCTGTCTCCGGCAATGGCCATACCTTTACCCTCCGCTTTGATGAAAGCTTCCTTTAAAGACCAGAGTGTATAGAAGCGATACATGATGTCTGCATCGCCCTTTGCCGCTGAGATTACATCACGTTCACACGGGTGAAAGTAAAAATCCGCCAGTTCATTAAAATTGCGGGCGCTGTTCCTCCGTTCAATGTCGACACCGCACTCACGTCCACGGGTAATAGCAATTAAGATCAAGTCACCGGAATGGGAAAGATTAAAGTGCAGATCTTCCGGGTTTGTTGTGAGAAATGGTTTGCCGTGGCCGTTGACACTGAACCGCATGTCAGCCGGATCGCCGGCTTTCTGTAATCCGGCCAGAATGAGCCTGAGCGCACCGCGTGCTGCCAGAAAGCGGTGCTGGCTTTCCTGCTTGCGAAAACCTGCCATGCGCAGCTTTTCATCTTCAGACAAATACGACTGCAATTGAGACATGACATTTTTTTCATGTGTATCAGCAACATCAACGAGCCAGAGGTGTACCTCCTGATCACTGATGAATTTTGCCGGTTTTGAAGGGGTAAAATCGGAAAACATGCCGGTTTGCAGAAATAGTTTTTATTGTAACATTAGTTTAAACTAGCGCCCTTTCAGAGAGAAGCGTACATAGTAAGGACAGTATCAACTATGGCTACACAAACAGAATCCGAATTAAAAATGGCTCAGCTTTTGGTTGAAGCACTCAACCTTGAAGACATGGAAGCGGAAGAAATTGATCCGGAAGATCAATTATTCGGTGACGGTCTGGGACTCGATTCTATTGATGCGCTGGAAATTTCATTAGCGATATCAAAAGAATACGGCGTGCAAATTAAAGCTGAAGACGAAGGTACACGCGAAGCGTTCGAGACCTTACGCAGCTTAACCGCATTTGTTGAAAAGAATAAATAAAATCGGGCGGTTACCCTCGGATCGGCGGTAAATAAAGCTATTTGAGGGTTATCTTTGACGACATGAAAATAGATATCATCGATTACGAATCCTGTTCGGCGGCCGGGGTTAATCTCAGCGCCTTACGGACTTCGCTCAAACAGCACAAAAGCGGCCTGATTAAGAACAACCTGCCAGGTTCAGATCTGGACACCTGGATTGGCATTGTTGAGCAAATCAACGGGGTGGACGACCTGGGTCAATGGCAAAGCCGGAACAATGCCCTGGCTGCATTAGGTTATGAACAGGGCACGATTCGCCATACGGTTTCAGCGTTAATCAGCAAATACGGCGCTGCCCGCATTGGTTTAGTTATGGGATCGAGTACATCCAGTATCGACCGTACTGAAGAAGCCTATACCAAACTCAACAGCGACAATGAGTTAACCGAAGCTTTCAGGCAGCCGTTTGTGCATAATCCTCATGCACCTGCCTTGTTTGCTGCTCACCTTTCCGGCATCAAAGGCCCTTCACTCACGATTAACACCGCGTGCTCTTCTTCCGCCAAAGTGTTTGCCACCGGCGCCCGCTGGCTGGAAACCGGTATTGTTGATGCGGTGCTGGTAGGCGGCGTGGATACGCTGTGTCTGAGTGTGCTGCACGGTTTTAATTCGCTGCAGCTACTGTCGCCGAACCCGTGCAAGCCTTTCGATCAGCACCGCGATGGGATTAACCTGGGTGAAGCATCCGGTTTTGCCGTACTCCAGCGCGCGGGTGAAAATGACAACGGCCGGGGCATTACGCTGGCCGGTTATGGCGAAAGCTCAGATGCACACCATATGTCGCACCCGCATCCTGATGGATTAGGCGCCAGATTGTCGATGACACAGGCGCTGAAACGGGCGGCATTGTCTCCTGAGTCGGTGGACTACATTAACCTTCACGGCACATCCAGCCGGGCTAACGATTTAATTGAAGGAAAGCTGATTTCCGAATTGTTCCCTGCGTCTGTACGTTGTTCATCGACCAAAGCCTGGATGGGACATACCCTGGGCGCAGCCGGTATTACCGAAGCCATTATTGCCATGGACACCTTGCACACCAACGTGATCCCGGGTTCGAAGAACCTGGAAACGCTGGATGAGGCACTGGATTTATCCATTAAAGCCACAGACGAAGAGAAAGTGTGTCAGCACGTGATGACCAATTCATTCGGCTTCGGTGGTAATAACTGTACACTTTTGTTTAGCAGGGCAGAGTAATATGCAGACAAAAGCACTGAAATGTAAAATTGCAGGCACCGGTGCCTGGGGCAGCTACTTTGAAAACTGGTCTGCACTTCAAGCGCTGCTCGGTGGCGCAGACTTGCCCGAAGCAAAGCTGAAAAGCCCGAAACCCGGTATTATTCCCGCCAATGAAAGACGCCGTGCCCCGTTGCCGGTTAAGTTGGCGGTTGAGAGTTCATGGCAGGCGACGCAAGATGCCGGTGTTGAGCCCAATACGCTTACCTGCGTGTTTGTCTCTGGCCTGGGCGATACCGACCTGACCGACTATATGTGCAAAACATTGGCGTCTGAACATAAAGAACTGTCTCCGACCAAGTTCCATAACTCGGTACACAACGCGCCGGCCGGCTACTGGACTATCAGTACGGGCACCATGAGCGCGGCCAATTCTGTTGCCGGATATGAAAAGTCGGTGTCGCTAACCATTCTTGAGGCCATGATTCAGTGCGAAACTGAAAACGTGCCCATGCTGCTCACGTTTTATGACGCGCCGGTGGCAGATATTCTGACGCCTGTGTTGCCTAATCAGGAAACCTTTGCGTTTTCACTGGTGATTTATCCACACGATGCCGACGTGGAAGGCAAAGTGCTTACAGCAATGGTAAATCAGCAGGAAGATGCAAGCTGGCCGGCACTCAATGCCGGCAGTACGTATCTCACAGAGATGTACGCTCAGAACCCGGCGGCAAAGGTATTGTGTGTTGCTGAGCTGTTGAATCAACCTGACGGGCAGATCACCATTCCGCTAAGCAGTGGAACCAGTCTCACTTTAGCTTGTGAAAGGTAAATGATGGATCAGACGAATACGGACATTATCATCGCCGGTGGCGGGCTGGCAGGCATGAGCCTGGCGCTGCAACTGCTTAACCGCGACGACACTTACGCCATAACTATTATTGAGAAGAACACCTTTCCGGTACACGACACCACGGCAAAAGTGGGGGAGTCTACGGTTGAAATTGGTGCGCACTACTTTACCGATGTACTTGGCTTGAAAGACCATTTCAAGGAAAAGCATCTGCGTAAGTACGGCCTCAGGCTGTTCTTCGGAAAAGTGCAAAACGACTACAGCGATTATGATGAACTGGGCGTAAGCGAGCTTTTCGGTATTCCGGCTTATCAAATTGAACGTGGCACGCTGGAAAACTACCTCTACACCATGCTGAAAGAAAAAGGCGTGGTATTTCTTGATGGCGCAGTGCCAGAAGACATTGAACTGGGCGATAAAAATCACACTGTGGTTTGCCGTCGCGGTGACGACACGATTACCGTTCAGGGGCGTTGGTTAGTCGACGCAGCGGGCCGTCAGGCGTTACTACGAAATAAGCTGAACTTGCAGACTGAAACCGGCCATCAGGGCAACGCGGTTTTCTTCCGCATCAATAAGCGAGTCATTATCGATGAATGGTCTGATAATGAAGCCTGGCAAAATCGTGTCCTCGAACCGGGCAAACGCTGGTTAAGCACCAATCATCTGATGGGCCCGGGTTACTGGGTGTGGATTATTCCCCTTGCATCCGGCGCCACCAGCTTTGGTATCGTCATGGACGATAAAGCGCTGGCCGACAGCAAAATCAGCACCTTTGAAGACACCATGGCATGGTTACAACAAGAACATCCACTGTGCGCAGAGGCCATTGAAGGGGCGGAACTGCTCGACTTTAAAGTCATGCAAGGCTATTCCTACGGCTGCAAGCAAATGTTCTCAGACTCTGGCTGGGCCATGACAGGTGAAGCCGGCGCCTTTGCTGACCCTTTCTATTCACCGGGCAGCGATTTCATCGCACTGAATAACACCTTTGTTACCCATCTTATCGAGCGTGACAGGAAAGGGCAGGACATTCGTTTTGAAGCGGCCTTGTTCCACAAGTTTTACGACTCGTTCTTTGAGAACACTCTATCAATTTACAAAGATCAGTATGGCGGTTTTGGCGATCGTAAGATGATGTCGATAAAGCTGGTCTGGGATTACACCTATTACTGGGGTGTGTTTGCCTTGCTGTTTTTCACCGACGCTATCGGCGACTTAGACACCATGCGTAAAATTACCCCGAACCTGCTGAAAACCCAGAAGCTGAATAAGAAAATGCAGATGTTGCTGGCTGAAAGAGCACAGAAGCGTTTGGTTTTACCCGCCAAAGGCAGCTTTATGGATCAATTCCTGGTGCCTTGTCTGGGCGAGCTCAACGACGTATTGAAAAACCCGGATATTGATGTGGAAATGGCACTGGAGAAGAACATTGCCATTATGCAGAAAATTGTCCCGTACTTTGAAGATATGCTGAGCGACGAAGCGACCACGCAGATTGATGATGAAGAACGGGCGGTGCTGGGCAATTACAGGCAAAGCGTGCTGGCGTGAGTGCATCACCGCGGCAGCGAGGCCCGAAGGACTTAATTCCGCTGCTCTTTGTACTCGTGTCTGTGGCTTACCCCTTTGTGGTGTGGCTTAACATCGACACGATAGACCCCCGCTGGTTCGGTGCGGTGTTACTGTTAGTGTCCATCTTCAGGCTGGTGGTTGCAGGAAGGAGTCGTAAAACCAGTGACTGGTTGATGACTGCCGTGATTGCGTTATATTGCGCCGGGGTTATATTTCTGAACAGTGAAATACTGCTGAAATGTTACCCTGTGATCATGAGCGCCGGAATGGGACTGCTGTTCCTGATTTCGTTGCTTGATGAGCACACCCTGATAGAGCGCTTCGCCCGGGCTGGTGGGCACAATCCGCCGGCACAGGCGAAAGGATATCTCAGGGCGCTGAGCCTGGCGTGGGGGCTGTTGTTGTTGCTCAATGCAGCGGTGGCCGCCTGGACAGCCTGGTTTAGCAGTTTAGCAGTATGGACACTCTACAACGGTTTACTGTCCTACCTGATTTTTGCCGTATTTGTGGTTGCTGAATTACTTTTCCGGCGCCACTACAAAAAGAAGCATAAGATTGTTGATGACTGATATACATGCGTTGAAAGCACTGTTTAACGCGCAGGAAGGGCCGGATATTACGGCCGTAAATATGGGTGAAGCGTCTGCTGAGATTACGCTTAAGGTAAGCGAAGATCTTGCCTGGTTCGACGGTCACTTTCCTGATCATAAAGTGCTGCCCGGTGTGGTGCAGATAGACTGGGCGGGAAAGCTGGCAAAAGCGTTGTTTGTCAGCGATAGCCGTTTTCATCAACTCACCAACATCAAATTCAAAACCATGGTCATGCCGGGTGCAAAGATGCAGCTCACGCTCAATCACAATGCAGCTAAAGGCAGTGTGTCGTTTCACTTCTCCAACGAAACGGACTCATTCTCCACGGGCAGTTTTAAGTTTTCCGCATCATGAAATATTGCATTATTGTTCCTCATTACAAACACGAAGTGCTGTTTGAAAAGTTTCTGCCGGCGCTGGCATCACTGAATTTACCCTGCATTGTGGTAGATGATGGCAGTGGTGAAGAAAGCGTGGCGAAGGTGGAAGCACTACTTAAACCTTACCCGGATTTTCATCTTGTCAGACACCAGACGAACCGTGGTAAAGGGGCTTCGGTGATCACCGGCTGCTATCACGCCAGTGCCCTGGGCTTTAGCCACGTGTTGCAACTGGATGCCGATGGCCAGCACAACATCGATGACGCGCAAAAACTGCTGGATTACAGTCGCTCACACCCTGATTCCTTTATTTCCGGTCAGCCTTATTTTGATAAAACCGCGCCATTCGCCAGAAAATACGGCCGTAAAATTACCGATTTCTGGGTAGCGCTGGAAACACTGTCTTTGCAAATTAAAGACGGCCTGTGCGGCTTCAGGGTGTATCCCATCAAACAAATTGAGCGGGTTTTCGATAATTACTACCTTGGCCCACGCATGGATTTCGACCCGGAATTGCTGGTGAAAGCGGTATGGGCAGGCATCGATTTGCACTTCATTCCTACTAAGGTGATTTATCACGAAAACACCGTATCCCATTTTCATTATCTGAAAGATAACCTCATGCTGATCCGGCTGCATGTACGGTTGATGTTTGGCATGCTTATTCGCTTGCCAAAACTGGTAGTCACCCGCGTTCGTGCCTTGTTGGGTAAGTAAAGAGGAAGCGATGACTACGTCAGATAAAACTTCAGAACAGCAGGCGCACTGGTCGCAAACCCGTGAAGCCGGCACCATGGCAGCCATGCGACTGGTGTTTTTTATTTACCGGCTGTGCGGCCGCAAAGTGTTTTCAATCATCATGTATCCGGTGGCGCTGTATTTTGTGCTGTGTCGTAAGGAGCAGCGTGAGGCATCGCTGCAATACCTGACCGCTCATTACCGGTTTAAGCCTGAGATCTGGCAAAGTAAGCCGGGTTACCGTCATGTGCTGCTGCATTTCAAAACCTTTGCTGAAGTGATTCTGGATAAGATGCTGGGCTGGCTGGATGAAATCTCAGAAAAAGACTTTGTACTCAGCTCGCCGGAGAATATCGAAGCCCTGCACAACGATGACAGAGGGCAGCTTATAATCGGTTCTCATTTCGGTAACCTGGAGTTTTGCCGGGGCTTTATGCACCGTTACCGCAGCAAGGTCATCAACATATTGGTTTACGACAAGCACGCCGGCAACTTCGTTAAAATGATGCAGGACGAAAATAACGAATCCCGTCTTAATGTCTTTCAGGTTGATGAGTTTGATGTCACCACCATCATGATGCTGAAGGAAAAAATTGATGCCGGCGAGTGGGTGTTCATTGCCGGCGACCGTGTTCCCCTGAGTGGCCTGGAACGCACCGTTGATGTTCAGTTTCTGGGTGAACATGCGCCACTGCCCATCGGTCCCTACATGCTTGCAAAAGCGCTGGCGTGTCCGGTTAAGCTGATGTTTGCTTATCGCTGTGAAGCGTCAGACAATAAGGTGTTGTTTGATGTGGCACCTTTGTGTGACAAATTGCAAATCAACCGCAAGACCCGCCAGCAGGACTTACAGCATTATGCGCAACAGTTTGCGTCTAAACTGGAAGAGCATTGCCTGAACGCACCGTATCAATGGTTTAATTTTTATGATTTCTGGCAGCCCGGCGACACCACGTTATTAACAGCGGTTACCACAGAGGAAGGGAAGTAATGTCGCAGGAAACCCGTTTCGACAGCCGGTTGTTTGAGTTAATTCCTCACCGTCCGCCCATGTTACTGATTAACGAAGTACTGGATGTCACCGAAACCTCATCGGCATCGCGCACGTACGTAGATGACGAAAGTCCGTTTTTTGAAGCCGGTAAGGGCGTACCTGCCTGGATTGGTCTGGAATACATGGGCCAGACTGCCGCACTCATTGCCGGTCATCAGCTCGCGCTGGGGAAAGTTACGCCGCACCTGGGGTTTCTGCTCGGAACGCGCTCATTTAAAACCCATTGCGATTACTTCGCGCCGGGTAAGTACACGGTGCGCTGTGAAGAAAAAGCGCTGGTGGGTGACGGGCTTGCAACGTTCGATTGCTTCATTGAAAATGAGCCGCAAGACGGTAGCGAAGTGCAGTGTCTGGCTACGGCGAGTTTGTCGGTATTCCGCCGGCCTGTTTAAAGAAAAGGATGTAGTTTGAATAACAATAATGACAGACGGGTTGTGATTACCGGAGCCGGTGTAGTGTCTGCACTGGGTGATGACTGGTCGCAGGTAAAATCTGCGCTTCAGTCGATGAAGTCAGCAGTATGCTATATGGAAGACTGGAAAAAGTATGACGGTCTTGGCACCTATCTGGCGGCCCCCGTCCATGACTTTGCCTTGCCTGACCACTACACCAAAAAGAAAAAACGCAGTATGGGCCGTGTTGCCCAAATGGGTGTGCTGGCGACTGAGCGGGCGCTGACTGATGCCGGCCTGACAGATGAGCCGGTGATCCGCTCTTCTGCGACGGGGGTGGCTTACGGTTCCGCCACAGGCAGCAGTGAAGCAGCACTGGAATTTGCCCCTATGCTGGAGAACTTTTCGACTTCCCGCATCAACAGCAGCACCTATCTGCGCATGATGAACCACACCGCTGCTGTTAACATCAGTGTGTATTTTGGTACTCAGGGTCGCATGTACACCACTTCGAGTGCCTGTACGGCGGGTAGCCAGGCGATTGGCTATGCGTATGAAGCCATTAAGTTTGGTCAGCAGGATGTAATGATTGCCGGTGGCGCAGAGGAATTGTGTCCCTCCCAGGCAGCGGTATTTGACACCTTGTTCGCGGCCAGCACCAAAAATGATACTCCGGAAGCCACGCCCCGGCCTTACGATCGCGATCGTGATGGTCTGGTACTGGGTGAGGGGGCGTGTACCCTTATTCTTGAATCTTACGAACATGCCAAAGCCCGTGGTGCGAACATCCTCGCAGAAGTCTCGGGTTACGCCACCAATACCGACGGCGCTTATCTGGTTAAACCTAATCCGGAAACGGTGCAACGTGTCATGGCCTCAGCCATGAAAGATGCCGGTGTAACCGCTGATGACATTGGTTATGTATCGGCACACGGTACGGCAACGCAGCATGGTGATATTGTGGAAAGCCACGCCACCTATCAGGTTGTGGGTGCTAAGCCAGTCAGTTCACTGAAAAGCTATACCGGCCATACGTTGGGTGCTTGCGGCTCATTTGAAGTGTGGGCGACCGTTAATATGATGAAAGAAAACTGGTTTGCACCCACATTGAATCTGGATAACGTTGATCCAGAGTGTGCGCCGTTGGATTACATCCGCCAGGAATGCCGCGAAATCAAAACCGATTGCTTTATGAGTAATAACCTTGCCTTTGGCGGTATCAATACCTCGTTGATTATAAAGCGGGTTTAAACGCAAAACATTGCCGGCAGAGCCGTGAAAAACAAACAAAAAGGGCGTCACGAATTTTTCGGGACGCCCTTTTTTTATTTAGCTGCCGGTACTTTGATTATCTTTTCTTTTTCAGTGAAGCATGAAGCGCATCAATGTTTTTGCGGAGCAGCTTACCGTTGGGTTCACGGGGCAACGCATCTACCACGTACACAGGTCGCGGCACAAAAGCACTGTCTACACGGGCTTGTAAAAAGCGCACTAACTCCGCTTTCTCCACGCCGGGCTTCAGCGACACAATGGCGACAAGGCGGGTAACCGGTCCGGCTGATTCAGGATGAATCACAATACCATCTTCCAGGCCCTTAAACGTCAGCAGCGTTTGATTAATGGTAAACAGTGAACCCCGTTTACCGGCAATCTTTATCAAGTCGCTTGCACGGCCAGACAACACAAAGTGATTGTCATCTTTAAATTCAATGAAATCTTGCAGTACGGTATCTGAGGGCAAATGTTCAGCGCGCACCGTGGTGGTACCGTCGTCCTGCGCAAAATCAATGCCTTCAAATTTGAACCAGGCTTGTTCTTTGGCAGAACGTCGTACCGCCATCGAACCCACTTCACTGCAACCGTAGACTTCTCTTAACGGCGCGTTGAATTTCTGCTCCACTTCGGTGGCCAGTTCAGTGGTCAGCGGGGAGGTGGCGCACAGTACGGAATGGGCGCGGACTTCAGAGGTCATGCCGGCACACAGCGCCCGCAGATGTACAGGGGTGGAAACCAGTTGTTTGGGTTCCGGCAGAGCTGCAAAGGTGTCCAGAATGTCCTGCGGGAACAGGGGTTTTGCATCACTCATGCACACTTTGCTGAATAACGGCAGCAACGCGGAAGTTTCAAAACCCCACATGTGTTGCGCCGGCATGGTGGCCAATTGATACAAGGTCTCTTCACAATCCGGGATCATGAAAGTGTAGTTGATCAGGCTGCTGCGGTGCAAGGTGCGCCAGTATTTGAGATTAGGCTTTGATTTTCCGGTAGAGCCGGAAGTGAAACTGATGCAGGCCAGAAAATCATCCGCAATGACGGGTACAGAAAAGTCGTTGCTGTCAGTCTGCGGGCATTTCACCGACAGAATATTAAATGCAGGGATAGCGGCACTGATTTCACTCCCGTCGTGAATGATAAAACAATCCCCGTAGTCCCCGTTCATCTGCTCCTGGGTGGCGATATTTTTATCCGGCGGTAACAAGGTTGTCGTGCCCCGTAGAACAGCGGCACACAGTCCCACCAGAAACAGGTAACGGTTCTCACACAGGTTAATCGCATGACCCTGACAGGTCAGAGCTTCTGCGACCTGCTTCACATGAGAAAGAAAGCGGGAGGCAGTAACCGGCCCGGTATTGAGAGCCGCAGCATCGACAGGCCGGGTCAGATAAGCAATTGTGTCTTCTGCTTCACGGGTAAAAAGGGGAAAAATATCAGGCATGAAAGAGTTATTTACTGGTGTTCACGAATGTTAACAGCCATGGTAAAGGGTGAGTCCATTCGCTTTATTTTCAATTTTCGCTAGTTTAAACTACCGCCAGATTAAAAACTAATTTTGTGTCACGGAATGATTACCTGAAGCGGCGATTAGCGGCAGGGCGCGCAGACAGGCATGGCCTTGTGTATTACCGCCGGTTTGCTGATATTTTTGCCATGTGAATGGCTGCCTCATTCCTGTTTGAAATTACACCACATCCAGTTGTCTCATGTTAAAACAGCATTTTTGTTCCACCCCCGCCAAAGCTCTGCAATCCCGTGAGGATGTTCTTGCGGTAATGCCTCTTATCAACCAGTGTGAACCTTTCGGGAATGGCCTGATTGCAACAGGGCTTGAAGAAGCGGGCTCTGAAGCAGTCAATGAAGTGTGGACGGTAAAGGGCAAAGTGACCCGTGGCCAGACCGGACGTTGTTACTGGTCTGAAACGGACGATGTAATTTGCGTTGCACACTGGCTGACAAAAGATGAATGCGGCGATATTGAGCAACACACGAAAACCGCCTACGGGGCAATTCTGGGGGTGCTGGATGAGAAAGGATTCGCGCATCCGTTCCGCTTCTGGAATTATCTGCCGGCGATAAATGCCGGTGACGGCGACCATGAGGTGTATAAAAAGTTTTGTACCGGTCGTCTGAAAGCATTTGAAGAAGCCGGTATTTCCCCTCAGGCTTTCCCCGCTGCATCAGCGTTGGGACATCATAACGATGGAGCTGTATTTTATGTTTTCGCCAGCCGGATTAAGCCGCGGCACTACAATAATCACCATCAGGTAAACGCCTACGAATACCCCCGCCAGTATGGTATTTCCAGTCCCTCATTTGCCCGTGCTACAGCATTGACACTGAATGACTCTCACTTTTTGTTTATCTCAGGAACGGCCAGCATTACAGGCCATCAGACCCTGGGAGAGGGAGATATTGAAAAGCAGCTCACTGTGACCATGGGAAATATCCGCCATTTGCTTGATACAGCGAATCCGGAGCAGTGCCCGTTGTCAGCCTTTAAAGTCTATGTCCGTCACGAAAAGGATGTCGCCTATATCCGAGACTGGCTGAGCAGCCATTACCCTGACGTTGAAGCGGTGTACACCCTGGCCGATATCTGTCGTAAAGACTTGCTGGTTGAAATCGAATGTTTCTGTGCCTGAGCCGGTACCTGCCTCTGAAACAGCCTGGCGGTTGCCGCACCGGAGCGCCGGTATGCTGTTAGCTAAACTGCGCAAAAGCTGGCAAATCCTCAGCGCCGGTGTGAGTTATTCGCTGTTTGGTGCAGGGGCGTTGCTGGTCGGTGTTTTCTTCCGGCTGATGAGTCCTGTCACCATTATTTCGCCGGCTAAAAAGCAACGCATGATCCGTTGGTGTATTCATAAAGGGTGTCTGACATTTATTCGTATCATGCGATTTTTCGGCCTTATCCGGTATTCGTTCGATGTGGACTCTATGCACAAAGCCCGCCCGGGGCACATTGTTATAGCGAATCATCCGTCACTGATTGATGTGGTGCTGCTGCTTGCCGTGAATAAGCAGATGTGTTGTTTCGTGAAAAGCGCCATTTGGGATAACTTTTTTACCGGTGCGGTGGTGCGCCAGGCCGGGTTTATACCAAACAATGCTGAGCAGGTATTACCTATGGCGGCGGCCAAACTGGAAGCCGGGGAGAATATTCTGATTTTTCCTGAAGGCACGCGGACCAAAGAAGATAACGTTTTGCGCTTTAAAAGGGGAGCTGCCAATATGGCGGTGGCCGTTAATGCCTCCATCATGCCTGTGATGATAGAGTGCTACCCCCGGGCGCTGAAAAAGGGCGATAAATGGTATGATATCCCGGAAGGCGGCCCGGCATTTACACTGCGTTCAGGTGAATTACTGGCACTGGATGACTGCATAGACACTTCGTTACCGCGACCTAAGCAGTACAGACATCTGACTCAGTTTCTGGAAAACTATTACAACAAACAGCTGTCTACAGAGACAACGGCCACGCCGGAACAGCTGGAAAATCAAAGAGGGAATGCGTTATGAATGCGGAAAAAGAAAATATCCTGGCACAGGTCAGAGACACCTTAGTAGACCTTTTCGAGCTGGAACCGGCGGAAATCGTGCCTGAAGCCCGTCTTTATGAAGACCTGGATATCGACAGCATTGATGCCGTAGATTTACTGGTTGACCTGAAAAAGACCATTAACGTAGAAATCTCTCCGTCTCAGTTCAAGCAGGTGAGAACCATACAGGACGTCGTTGACGTACTGGCTGAGTTGCCGGCGAAAGCGTAAACCGATGAAAAAAAATCGCCTGAATATCGACATTCCTTTTTTCGATGTGGATGCGTACCGCGTAGTTTGGCATGGTAACTATCCTAAATACATGGAAATGGCCCGCTGTGCGTTGTTGTCTGAAATAGGCTGCCCGTACAGTGTGATGGAAGAGCAGGGGTTCTTTTTCCCCATCGTTGATATTCAGGTGAAGTACATCAAGCCTCTGCTGTTTGAGCAAAAAGTCGTGGTGGAATCCTGGCTGACTGAATGGGAAAACCGCCTGAAAATCAGCTATGCCATTAAAGATCGTGATACCGGAGAGGTGTTCACTAAAGGCAAGACAACCCAGTTTGCGGTGGCCATGCCTGAGCAGATCACCCAGTACGAGTCTCCGGCATTTCTTACTGACGCCGTCACTACATGGATAAATAAATCATGAGCCGCCGCCCCGCGCTCATTAGTTTGCTGACAGGACTGTTGGCAGTGTGGCCGGCTATGGCAGATGCAGATCCTTCCCGGGAAGTTGAAGACAAGGCCACCGAAGAGCAGTTACTCTCTTCCATGTTTCCTTCCGGCTGTCACTTTTCCGGTCACTTCAGCCAGCAAAAATCAATGCAGGGCCTGCCTGTACCGCTTAAATCTGCCGGTGATTTTTATTATTCCTGCGATTTAGGACTGGTATGGCATACCAGCGAGCCCTTCAGTGAAGCCATATTGTATGTGAACAGCACCAACAATTTTCGGGCTGAAGACGATGGCACATTAACGCCTCTCAGCGGCGTTGCCCGTTATATTATGTCCAACATTTTCGTTCGTTTGCTGAAAGGCGACACCAGCTATTTTACTGACGAATTCGCGGTCACTCAGGAACCGGACGACACATTGTTACTCATCCCTGAAATCGAAATGATGAGAAAAGGACTGGAAGCTATCCGTATCGCCAAATCCGCGACCGGAGACGGAGATGCCCCGCAACCTGCCGTAACGATTAAAGTCACAGACGCAACCGGGCAGAATACGCAGGTGCTTATTGATCAGATTGAGGAATACAGTTTCGAGGGCAAGCGGAAAGCCTGGGAACAATGCGAAACACTGTATTCCGGTAAAACAAACTGGTGTCGCGTTCTGCTTTCACCCGCCCGCTTCGACGCATTCTGATCAACGATGATGTCGTTTTTTCTCCGGCTGTGCTTCATCGCTATCCTACTGGCCGGCGTGCTGTTTGTTGTTATCAATCCGCAGGCAGTGCAGATTGATACGAATCTCAACGACTTAAATCCGGATAAAGTACGCGACCCCGCCCTGCAACATGCGCTGGACGCGTTAACTGATGACATCAGCCAGCGTTTTATGGTGGTTGTGCAGAGCGACGACGATAAGCGCACTGAACAAGCTGCCCGTTCATTGCAAACGGCCCTGAATGTCGTGCCTGGCCTGCACGTTGCCCTTGATAATGAAATGCAGACCGCATATTTGCCTGCTATTACGCCCTTCAGGTTTAATTTCCTCAGTGCTTCTCAACGGGAAGCCCTCACCGACAAAACTCCTGAACAACTGGCCGCAGCGGCGCAGCGAAAGCTTTATCAGTTGGGAGAGGGCGTCAGACTGGTTCCCTTTGAACAGGATCCCCTCGGCTGGTTTTCAGATTACCTTATCGGGATGTCGGCACGTCTCGATCCGTCCGTGGTGGTTGAAAAGCGCACCGCAGCCGTTACGTCATTCAGCGTGAGTTTCACTGATTTTCCCGCCGGTATGGCACAGCAGTATGCTGTTTACGAACAAATCAAAGCCGCAGAGCAGGCCGTCAGTGAAGAGTTTGATGTGTCCGTGCTGCATTCCGGGATGTTCTTTTTTGCTGTGGATTCAGCGCAGTCAGCCAAAGCGGATATTCAGCTTATTGCTGCAGGCTCAATAGCCGGCGTACTGGTGCTGATGTTGCTGGTTTTCCGTTCGTTATTACCCTTAAGCCTGGCCCTTGGTTCCATTGCCGCCGGTGTTGGGGCCGGTATTCTCGCCAGCGTATGGGTATACGGTTCTGTGCATGTGCTGACCATTGTTTTCGGTGCCAGTCTGATTGGTATTGTGGTGGATTATTCACTGCACTATTTCTATCACTTCTTATCAGCAGCACAGTCTCCGGCGCAGCCAGCAAATGAGAAAGCCCGTGCCGGCGGTCATGATACCGTGTTGTACCGCGCCATGGTGCTGAGTGTGATTACATCGCTGGTGGGTTATGGTGCCCTGAGCCTGGCTGAACTTACCATTCTGAAAAAAATTGCTCTGTTTTCCTGTGCCGGGCTGGCCATGGCCTGGCTGAGCGTCATGCTGCTGGGGCCGTTAGTAGTTCGCCGTCCCATCGAAGCCAGACAGCCGTTGCTGAAAGCTGTGATCCGTTCCTGTCAACATGTGACCGCCCGACGTCCCCGCGCTCTGGCTATTGCCGGACTCGCTATGGCGGTGATGAGTGCCTTGTACCTGTACGCCGGCGGATTACAGGTGAATGACGATCCCAGACGCTTTTTCCATGTTTCTCCTGCCTTACTTGAGCAGGAGCAGGCTGTATCGGCGCTGACCCAGGTATACGAGCCCGGTCGTTATCTGCTTATCCGCGGGCAACAGCCACAACAGATTTTTGATGCACTGGACCGTTTGCTGAGCTCAGAAAGTGTGCCCCGCGATTCAGTGAGCAGCATCGCTGACTGGTTGCCTTCACCTGAAGCGCAAAAGGCGGATTATGCATTGCAGGCAAAACTTTACAGTGATGGCGGTGTGCTTGATGTATTTGCCCGCGCGCTGGGTCTACCGGCAGAGTCTGTTGCACCGGTAAAAGCGGCTTACGTTGACGGTGCCGGCAAGGTACTGGATTTTACCGGTTTGTCTGAACGAGTTGATGGCCTACCGCCGCTCTGGTCGGCAGGAAGCGGGGCCGCTGACAACAATGAAATAATCAGTTTTGCGCTTATCCGTAAAAACAGCGATTTAGCTGCCATAGAAAAAGCGGCGGCTGCCATTCCTGAAATTGACTATGTGAATACCCTGGGCAATGCCACTCTGGCACTGAAGTCCCAGCGGGAAACCGGTGCCATTCTGCTGGTCATTGCCTACGGTCTGGTCGGACTGCTGCTGGCGCTCTGGTACCGCAGCGCCGGGGTCATCCGTCTTCTGCTCATTCCTGCATCAGCCAGCCTGATTGCCGTGGCGCTGGTGCTTCTGTGCGGTCAGGCTCTCAATGTGTTTCATGTCATGGCACTGTTTCTGGTGCTGGGACTTGGCATGGATTACATCATCTTTGCCCGTGAAATGGCGGACAAACCGGACACTACCCAACAAGCAATTTTGCTGTCTGCAGTAACCAGCCTGCTGTCTTTCGGCTTGCTGGCATTCAGCGATATGCCTGTGGTTCAGGCTTTCGGCAGCATTATTCTGATTGGAAATACGATTAATTTTATTGCGGCAATAAGCCTGTTTAACGGTGAGCCTGACAAGAAGGAAAAAGGATCTCATGTCTGAACAAAAAAGAATCCTCGTCACAGGAGCAAGCAGCGGTATCGGAAAAGCCACTGCCTACAAAATGGCTGCGCAGGGGTTTGCCGTAGCGGTACATTACCGCAGCGGTAAAGACGCTGCTGCCAAAGTGGTTGAGGATATTATTGCCGGCGGCGGCAGTGCCGTGGCCCTGCAATTTGATATTGCCGACAGAGACGGCACACGTACCGCTATTGAAGCCGATATTGAACAAAACGGCGCTTATTACGGTGTGGTCTGCAATGCCGGTGTTACCCGCGATACTGCCTTTCCTGCCATGACCGGCGAAGAGTGGGATGGCGTGGTACACACCAATCTGGATGGTTTCTACAATGTGCTGCATCCGGTAATCATGCCTATGATCAGGTTGCGTCAGGGCGGACGTATTGTCACACTGTCCTCGGTTTCCGGCCTGATGGGCAACCGCGGGCAAACGAATTACAGCGCGTCTAAAGCCGGCATTATCGGTGCCACTAAAGCGCTGGCTATTGAGCTGGGTAAAAGAAAGATCACAGTAAACTGTGTTGCACCGGGCGTCATTGAAACCGGTATGATTGAAGGGGCGGTGGCAGACGAAGCGAAGAAAATGATTCCCCTGGGCACCTTCGGTCATGTGGATGATGTGGCCAATACCATCGGCTTTCTGATGTCAGATGAAGCCCGCTATATTTCCCGCCAGGTGATCAGCGTCAATGGCGGTATGTACTGATTTTGAAGTGAAGTCATCTCAACGAAATGGAGTAATGATGAGATATATAACAACAGCCGTGATGGCAATCGGATTATCGGTGAGCGCCTTGTCTTTCAGTGCAATGGCGGAATTAGGCCCTGAGGAACAGAAGCTGGCGGACATGATGCTTTCCGGCGATATGGTTCAGTTAAAAACGGCGTCAAAACGTATATTCAGTACTAAAATGGCTGATCCTGAATTACTGGATATTGCTGCGGCTATTCTGCTGAAGAAATATCCCCATGCGGTGCGCAGTGATGTGGACTCCCTGGCGTGGCTGGCACGTGCCATTGGTGCATCTGAAAATGGCCGCTACTACGGCGTGTTGTCTGAAGTGGTGGAAAACACACAGATAGATAAGCTGGAACGCCATGCTGACACCGCTCTCGACGAGTTGCCGGGTGCAGAGGGAGAGCAGTTTGTGGCTGGCATGTACACGTTACCGGAAGATCTTTACAGCAAAGAAGCCGACGCAGATGTAGTCAGTCGTCTTAAAGAGATGATGCTGGCCGGCGACCTTGCCAGTCTGAAACGGGCGGCACAGGAAATGTCATCAAAGGAACTTCGCAGCGAGGCCCTGTGTGATTTAGCCGCGGAGATATTACTGAGAAACTATGCCACAGCTCAGAAAAATCAGGCGGATACTTTTGCCTGGCTGACCAATGCTATCGGCCGCAGCGGAATGGCGCGCTACCGCGATGCATTGCGGGAAGTGGAAGAGCACAGCGAAATCAGAAAGCTGCGCCGCTATGCAGAGTCGAACCGTGATGAACTCAGTGAAGAAACAACAGAACAGTACCGCAAAGGCATGATTGATATTCCTCTGCCGGACTATGCATTCTGAGGAAATACAGCCTGAAAAAAGCGGACAACAAATTGTCCGCTTTTTTGTTTCCGGTAAGGTTTGGCTAAGCCTTAGCTGCGCCAGCCGCCGCCCAGCGACTGATACAGCTCCACCAGTGCAGTGAACTGCTCTTTGCGGGTATCAATCAGTTCACTTTTCGCTTCCAGTGACTCCCGGCGTGCCAGCAACACTTCCAGGTATTCACCACGGGCAGAGGCGAACAGTTTGTTGGCAATATTCACCGACGCTTCCAACTGTTCGATCTGGGCTTGTTTTGCTGCATAGCTGTTGCTCAGGTTATCCAGAGCAGACAAGCGGGTGGAAACCTCAGAGACTGCCCTGACAACGGTGTACTCGTATTCGTAGGCAGCCTGAATTTGCTCAGCACTGGCATTCTTATACTCAGCTTCAATTGCACGGCGGTTGATCAGCGGCGCAAAAATATCGCCGGACAGTGACCAGGCAACAGACTCCGGTGTGTCCAGAAGATACCGGGTATCAAAGGACTCCAGCCCCACACCGGCTTTCAGCGCGAAAGACGGATAGAAGTTGGCGCGGGCAACGTCGATATTCAGCTTCGCCGCCTGCAGTGTCAGCTCAGCCTCACGAATATCGCTGCGGTTGGCAAGCAGTTCTGACGGCACGCCGGCAGAGGGCTTTGTCAGTGATGCTGTCATCAGACGTTCAGCGTTACGCGCAATGGGCTGGGGAGGCCGACCCAGCAGCAAATTAAGCTTGTTCTCAGTGGCAGCAATTTCCTGCCTGACCTGATACCGCTCGCTCTTATTCTTATTCACTTCTGCCGCAAAGCGGGTGAGTGGTAAAGACGAAGAGCGGCCATAGTGCTTAAGTTGCTCAAGGGTATTGAGCACATGTTGCTGAATATCGATATTGGCATCCAGATTCGCAAGATGGTTATCCAGCGCCAGCAACTCGTAGTAAGTGCGGGCCACTTCCGCCACCATTTCAGTGACAAAGAACTTGCGGCTTTCAATACTGGCGAGATATTCCAGTGACGCCACCTTAGAGGCGTCACGGAGTTTATGCCAGACATCCAGCTCCCAGGAAGCATTGAGGCCAAGGCGCAGATTCGCCAGCGGATCAGGAAATTCCCTCTCTTCGCGTATAGCCAGCTGTTTTTCCACTGCGCCGTCACGGGTATATTCACCGGCTTTTTCCACGCCGGCTTCAGCACCGGCAGACACCTGAGGCAGGTATTCCCCTTCTCTGGCATAGACCTCATTGGCCGCCATATTAATACGCTGCAGCATCATGGCGACTTCCTGATTATTTGCCAGCGCAGTGTCTACCAGCGCAATGAGATCCGGGTCATTAAACCAGTCTTCCCAGTTTATATTCACCGGCGTCTCTGTCGTTTCAGGAGTGAATTGTTCCGGCATCGCCACACTGGCGTCACGGGTTTCGATGTCAGGTATGGCACAACCCTGCAGCAGTAAAGCCGCACTTACCGCGACAACAAGCGGTTTCAGACTAAGGGTAAAACAGCGTGATTTAGTCATTGTCACTTTCCTTATCGTTGTAGTGGTAAGTTTCGGTGAAGGGCAGCTGGTCTTCATTTTTGATGAGGGATTTGCCGTCGCCCAGTTTGGCGAATAAATAGTAAAGGCCGGGGATCACCAGCACGCCGAAGACCGTACCTGTTACCATGCCGCCCAGAGCAGATGAACCGATTGTACGGTTGCCCACTGCACCGGCACCGGTAGCGATAACCAGCGGGATCAGGCCGGCAACAAAGGCGAAGGAGGTCATCAGAATTGGCCGGAACCGGGCGGTTGCCGCTTCCACTGCCGCCTCTTTAATAGACAAGCCCTGTTCTTTTTTCTGCACGGCGTATTCCACAATCAGTACGGCGTTTTTACCCAGCAGACCTACCAGCATAACAAGACCGAGCTGGGCATAAACATCGTTTGCCAGTCCCATCATTTTAAGCATGGCCAGCGAGCCGAAAATACCGGTTGGCAAGGCAAGAATAACGGCAAAGGGTAACAGCAGACTCTCGTATTGCGCTGCCAGTACAATGTACACAAACAGCAGTACCACCACGAAAATCACCACCGCTTCATTGCCCCGTCTGGCTTCATCAAATGACAAACCTTCCCAGCCAATGTCGTAGCCCCGTGGTAGCGTTTCCGCTGCCACTTCTTCCACAGCCTTAATGGCATCTGCAGAGGTGTAACCGGCAGCCGGTTCAGCACGGATGGCCGATGAGGTATACAGGTTGTAGCGGGTGATCTCGTTAGGACCTTCGGTTTTGATTAATTTCATAAACGCAGAGTAGGGCACCATTTCCCCTTCTTCATTTCGCACATAGTAATCCAGCAGATCGCTGGGATAACGGCGGTATTCAGGAGCTGCCTGAGTGTACACTTTGAAGAAGTTATTGAAGCGGGTGAAACCCTGCTCATAAGTACTGCCGATCAGGATATCGAGGTTTTCCATTGCCGCTTTAATTGAAACACCTTTTTGCATGGCGGCCTGGTTGTCGATTTCTATTTTGTACTGGGGATAATCAGCGGCATAGAAGGTAAACAGCCCTTTGAGCTCTTTGCGCTTACCCAGTTCAGCCATGAAGTCTTTGTTGATGTCATCGAATTCATGGTAATCCGTGGTGTTGGTCTTATCCAGCAGACGGAACGACAGGCCGGATGAGGCACCGTAACCCGGCACAACAGGAGGTTCGAAATACTCAATGACCGCACCGAGGTGGTGGGCCTTCTCTTCCAGTTCCTCAATGATTTCCGGAATAGTCTGCTCACGGTCTGCCCAGTCCTTAAGGTTAATCAGACAGGTACCGGCGTTGGAACCCCGTCCTTCTGTCAGGATTTCATAGCCTGCCAGCGAAGATACCGAAGACACGCCTTCAATTTCCAGCGCCATTTCCTGCAATTCTCTGGCAACTTTATTGGTTGCTTCCAGTGTACTGCCGGGGGGCGTCTGGATAATGGCGTAGATTTGTCCCTGATCTTCACCGGGAATAAAACCTGCCGGTAAGTTAGCGTTTACTCCCACGGTACCGGCAACAAAGGCTACCAGTAAAACGGCGGTTACCGTGCGGCGGGTAACCACAGCCCGTACCAGACTCGTGTAGCGACCGGTAACTTTATCAAACACGCGGTTAAAGCTGTTAATGAACATACTTACCGGCGTGCGTTTCTGTGGCTGACCATGATGATTCTTCAGCAACATGGCGCACAATACCGGGGTCAGTGACAGCGCCACAATACAGGAAATGATAATGGCAGATGCCATGGTAATGGAGAACTGACGGTAGAATACGCCCACCGGACCGGTCATAAAGATAAGCGGAATAAACACCGCCACCATCACCAGGGTAATAGCAATAATTGCACCGCCCATTTCGCCCAGTACCTGCCGGGTGGCGTTGTAGGGCGTGATGGCTGCATCATCTTCCATCTTGGCATGCACGGCTTCCACCACCACAATGGCGTTATCCACCACAATCCCGATAGCCAGAACCATCGCAAACAGGGTGATAAGGTTGATGTTGACGTCGAAGGCCTGCATACAGAAAAAGGTACCAATCAGCGATACCGGTACGGCGATGATGGGAATGAGGGTAGAGCGCCAGTCTCCGAGGAAAATAAACACCACCAGAGATACCAGCACAAATGCTTCGGCCAGCGTATGCAGTACCTGCTCAACAGACGCATCAAGGAATTTGGATACATCGTAGTTGATTTCGTATTCCATGCCCGGCGGGAAGGTATCCTGCAGCTCTTCCATTTTGGCTTTCACCTGCTCAATCACATCACTGGCGCTGCTGCCGTAACTTTGTTTAAGCACAATGGCTGCTGAGGGATAGCCGTCTTTGTTGGAGTAAATATCAAAGAATTCACTGCCCAGTTCCACGTCGGCTACATCACCCAGTTTCAGCAATTTACCGTCGGAGTCTGCGCGGATAATGATATTCTTGTATTCTTCCGGTTTGTTGTACCGGCCTTCATACACCAGTACATATTCCTTGGACTGGGCACTTAACCCTGAGCTCCGTCCCAGACGGCCCGGCCGTCCTATCAGGCTCTGCTCGTCCATGGCCTCCATAATTTCCTCGGTGGAAATATTGTAGGCCCGCATGCGGTCAGGTTTCAGCCACACACGCATGGCGTACTGACGGCTACCCAGAATTTTAGCGCTGGCGATACCGTTCACACGCTGAATTTCAGGAATGATATTGATGTTGGAATAGTTATAGAGAAACTTTTCATCCGCATCTTTATCCGTGCTGAACACGTTGATATACATCAGCATGCTGGGTTGCACGCGGTTTACCACCACCCCTTCAAGCTGAACGAGTTGCGGCAGACGGTTTTTGATCTGATCAAGCCGGTTCTTCACGTTCATCAGTGCCTGATTAGGATCTACACCCAGCTCGAAAATAACCTGAATTGTGGCTTCACCGGCGCTGGTGGCGTCAGACACAATGTACTTCATGCCCGGCACACCGTTAATGGATCGCTCAATAGTAACCAGAGAGGACTTTACCAGCACATCAGCATTGGAACCCGGGTATGCCAGAGAGATCAGCACCCGTGGCGGGGCAATATCCGGATACTGGGATGTAGGTAAAGAAAAAATCGACAATACGCCCAGAAACACAATCATGAGCGACAGCATAATGGCCATGACAGGCCGCTTTATAAAAACTCCAAACATAATCGCGACCTTTACTCTGCTGCCAGCTCAAGGCTGTCGAAGACTTCTTCAGGAGACACCATGTCTGCTTCGATTTGCTGACCGTCCCTTACGCGGCGTAATCCGTCGATAAGCACGGTGTCACTCTCTTCCAGTCCGCTTGCCACAATGAATACATGGGGAAGTTCTGCGGCAATCTGAATGTGTCTGGTGTGCAGAGTATTATTGTCGTCAACGACGTAAACATAGGTCTGATCGAGTATGTCGAAAGTGGCTTTTTGCGGGATCAGCACGCTGTCAGGATAGTCAACGTCCATCAGTACGTTACCTGTTTGTCCGTGACGCAGCAGGCCATCGGGATTCGGGAACGAAGCCCGCATTTCTATGGTACCTGTGGTGTTGTCAAAGTCTGCTTCAATGGTATCGATATGGCCGGGTTGTTCGTACACCGAGCCGTTAGCCAGTTTCAGCCGCACAGTGGTTTCAGTGATATCCTGACCGCGCTGAACATAATCCAGATACTGAGATTCCGGCATATTGAAATACACCCACATGGTGCTGAGATCAGATAAGGTGGTGAGCAATTCACCTTCATCCAGCAGGCTGCCGGTACGGGCTTCAAGGTGGTCCATTTTGCCGGTGAACGGCGCGCGGATATCGGTAAAATCCAGGTGGGTTTGTGCCAGCGCTACCTCTGCAAGGGCTTTGTCATACCCGGCTTTGACGACTGCCAGTTCAGTATCAGACACAATATCCTGCGATTGCAGCGAACGGGTATTTTCGTATTCCACTCTGGCGGCTTCCGCCTCTGCCTGTGCCTTGTGTAGCTCGGCTTCATAGACTGCCGGCATAATTTTGAACATAGGCTGACCGGCTTTTACCGTTTGCCCTTCATCCACAAAGGTGTTTTGCAGATAGCCTTTTTCCATGGCACGGACTTCGATGTGCTGAATGGCCCGGATTTGACTGACATACTCTTTCACTGTTGTGTTGTTCTGACGCAGAGGATGGGTGACATCAAACTCTACAGTTTGTTCATGGCCAGCGGTTTCATCGTGACCGCAACCGCCAAGCAGCGCCGTCACTACACTTAAAGTCAGGATTGTTCTCGTTTTCATAGATCACTATTTTTATGGTTATTGCGCCTGCGCAGGGACATGCGCAGGCACGACGCGGCCCCGTCACACACTCAGAGTGTGTGGCGAAGAAAAGGCCGCAGAAATCCATCCGGTCAGAAATGGGATCTGTCCGGACTTGCCTGTGAGAAAAATATTGTTGAAGTGTCCCCGGAGCAGTGCGCAGGCACAATTCCGGAATGATTACGCGTAGGGCGGCGCCCGGGGCGGAGGTAACTTGTAGCGGTAGGTGGACGGGGTGGTGAAGTGAGAGGGCCTGACGGAGACAAGCGCCGGAGCGCAGGCAGAAACAGTGAGAACTTCTGTGACCGGCGGAGACGGGTCCGGTTGCTCTTCATCTGTATTATCGACTTCAAAACCCAGCGTACACATAGAGGCATCCACATGGGATGTCGTGACGGTGGTGAGGTAAACCTGTTTGTTTTCAATCAGAAATGCGCAGAACACCAGCAGCAGTAAAGCGGGAAGCTTTTGCCGGATAAATTGTTCGCGAAATTGCTGAAAATTTAACATGTTGAGTAGGTTACCACTAAAAAAAGCGCCGCAAATCCTACGCATTGCTGTACTGGCTGACAAGCAGATGTGAGATAACCTGAGGATTTTGAGGGTTACTTTATCGCAGGAGGAAAAGATTAACGGGAGTTGTAAATGTAACGCTGCCAGCTTGTTAAAATGCTGGCAGGTAAACAAGCTGGCGGGATTGAGCCATCTCCGGCATGGCTCAGTCAGTCAGACAACCGCCGGCAACTTAGCCGGCGATATTCACTGTGATTTGCAGTTTAAGGGGCAAGTCAGACAGCTTTTCGCGGATGGTTTCGCGGGTTTGCTCGATATCTTTTACGCGGATAACATCACTGTTATCAGGATAAAAATCGACATCTACCCACAACTCGCGACCGACTTTTGCTACACCGGATAATTCAATTTCCTGATCTGATTCTTCAACCGCAGCGGCCACGCTTTCATCAATGGTTTGACGAAGCTCTTCTGCAGGCGCCATTAAGAACAGCTCACGCATTGCTGACATCAGCATCGTAAAAGGCACTTTGATGAAGAACGCTGATATCGCTAACATCATCACCGGGTCCGCATACACCGCGAAAGAGGCAAGGGGACTGAGTGATAACAACCAGGCAATCACAAATCCTGCTGTCACCGCTACACTCAATAATGTGTCCATCTGCCACTGACTGGCTTCAGCTTCAATCAGGCCGGATGACACACGTTTGTTCTTCGCAGCCACGTACCACCACACAAAAGCACAACCAATCACGTTAACCACACCGAATACGGTAGCGACTGACGCATCGACTTCATGGCCCCCTGTCAGCAGTGAAACAATGGCGGAGTATAGGGAATAACCGACAACCAGCAGGATCACCGCACCTTTTACAGCTATGACGGCCGGTTCAAAAATGGCACGGCCAAAGGTGAAGCGGTCACAGGACGGGCGCATAATGAACCGGGAAGCTGCCAGCGACAATAAAGTTAACAGCAGGCTTACCAGTGAATACACGCCGTCGAAAACAATAACCATTGAGTCAACAAACAGTCCGACCATCAGGCCAGCAACGGCAAAAAGGCCGGCAAAAAGGGCTGAAAGTGTCAGTGTTTGCTTTTCGTTATTACGGGTAAGGGCACACATGGGAAAGATAACCTCTGAAAAATCTGCGCTAATTTTCGCCCGGTGGCGGTAATTTACAATGACGATTTGGTCGTGTGATGGTGGGGTGACAGAGGTGTTTTTGACAATGTCTATTTAAAACAATGAGATAAAGATTAAACTTGCTGTCAATAATTTTGACAGCAGCCGCGTACTTTTACATCAGAAGTCAAAAAGGTAGTCACTCAGCTTATCGGCAAGCCAGGCCATGGCCGGGTTTTCAGCACTGCCGTTGAGGCTGACCATGCAATAATCTTCCTGAGTAAGGCCATAGGTATGGCGGATAACCGACAGGCGCTGCTCACGCAAATGATGGCGGATGAGTGGTTCAGGCAGCACACCCCAGGCACTTTCAGTCAGAATGGTATTCAGCATAAATTCAAAACTGGAGAACCCGATGTAGTGGCGGGAGAAGGGTTCAAGACTGGAGTTATTCTGCTCGTTCAGATACACCATCGCCGCCTGCATAGCATTGCGGAGATCTTCATCGGTTACCCGTTTCAGGCGGGTCAGAGGGTGGGAAGCACTGCACACCGACATCATACGAATTTTGCCCAGCGGCTTATAGCTTATTCTGGCATCATCGAAACGCTCGTAATCTACGCCAAAAGCATAATCCACCTGCTGGGTAGCAACCAGATTGGCAAGGTCACCGCTGGACGCCAGCACGAGGTTGAAGGACGTATTCGGAAACAGTTTATTCAGCGAGTGGATAAAGCCCTGCCAGACAGGGTCTGGTAATGAATCGTCCGGTGCAATCCATACTTCAGCGGCAAATTCACCGGTTACCTGCGCGCAAGTGCCGCGAATACGGGTGGCGGTGATGAGCATACTTTCGCAGTCTTTATAAATGGCTTTACCCACTTCCGACAGCTCAATTTTATTGCCTGTACGTACAAATAAATCCACACCCAGCTCACTTTCCAGCACTTTAATGGCCATGCTCAGTTTGCTGCGGTTACATTCCAGCTGACGGGCAGCTTCCGATACCGAGCCTGTTTCGGCGATGGCACAGAAAGCTTCAATCTGCGACAGGTTCATAGGGCTCCTGTTTAATGCCGGTGACTATCTGATGTGTTTGATCTGACCGGTGTGGTTAATCTGTCTGGTAGTGATTGATTGTACGTGTGAAACCGTCCCGCCGGTAGTCGCAGGTCAATGTATTTAATTCATAGTCCGGAGTCACTGCCATAAATTATCAGGCAGTTGTTGGTTTCACAGGTTTTGTGTGAAGATGACACTCTTAGAAAACGTCTTAAAAAGGAATGTCTGACAATGAAACCCTCCCTGCTGACCGCTTTACTCCTTTGCTTAAGCTCATTGCGGGTGGATGCCGGGGTCGTCAGGCATCAGTTTGACGAAAATGTGTCTTTTCAGGCCGTAAGCTGGCATGGCAGCCGCGTTGTGGCAACGGGTACACAGGGCGGTATTTACGTGTCAGAGGATAACGGCGCTCACTGGCAGAAAATTACTCCGCCGGCCGGGACGGATAACCGGCAATTCCGTGACAACCAGTCATTACCGGATGGCCGGTTACTGGTGATGAGTGCCGGTGAAGGTGCAGACTCCGGCGTTTTTCTCTCTGACACCATTTCTACCGCTGGTTCTTCTGAACCTGGCTGGCAGCAGGTCGCTGAGGGCGATACCCCGGAAGCATTTTTTGACTGTTTTTATATGGCCGGCAGTCAACACGGCTGGTTGTACGGCGATTCTGATGAAAAAGGGTTGTTTATACTAAACACCACAGACGGTGGCACGACGTGGCAGCGAACACCAATGCCGTTTACTGCAGAGAAAGGGGAGGGCGGCTTTGCCTCAAGCGGCACATGTATAAACGGGCAAGGTAGTACTATCGTTGCTGGCACCGGAAACAGTGCAGCGCCCCGCATTTTGCTGCTAAGAGATGGCAACTGGCAGAGTATCGGGAGTCCGTTCAAAGGCGGGGATGCATCCGGCATATTTTCTTTGCAACTGACCGGACAACACGTGTACGCCGCCGGTGGCAGCCTTATGGACGCCGCGTCATCTGCCACGGCCATGATTTACGACCTCAACGCGGAACGATGGACAGCATTGCCCGGGTTACCCTTACATGGCGCTGTGTATGGCTCGGCATTATTACCCGCTGGTGAAGATCACAGTTACTGGATCAGCAACCCTGAAGGTGTGGCTATGCTGAACTCCGGGGCAGGTAACTGGGAGATCATCAGTCTCAGTAACATCTGGAGCCTTGCCTGCCAGACCGGAAAAGGCTGCATTGGCGTTGGTAAAAACGGCATTATTGAGATTTATCCGGAGTAACTGCAGCGTTATGCAACAGCCACAACTCGAACTGGTCAGTTACAACACTGGCAGCTCATTTCAGCTGATGAGGCGGCGAGCAACCAATTTCCGGGACGATCACCAGCTGCATTTTCATCCCCAGTACGAATTAACCTGGATCATCAACAGTGCCGGTCTGCGTTACGTGGGTGACAGCGTGGAATATTATCAGCCGAACGATTTAGTGTTGTGCGGGCCTGATTTACCCCATTGCTGGCAGAATAATACAGTCAGCCATGCTCAACACGGTGAGAGTCAGGAAAACGCGCAAACAGACGCCGCCGAATGGTTCACCATTCAGTTTGACATCAGTTTGCTGCCTGCAGGCATGGAAGATATGGCAGAGTTTCAGGATATCGCCGGCATGCTTCGTCAGTCTGCATTCGGCTTGCAGTTTACCGGCGTGCCGGCTGAGATATTTTCGCAACTCAACGGATTGGCAACTGAAACCGGATTGGCCAGATACACCCGGTTGCTAACGTTACTGTCGTCACTGAGTGGCCTGAAAGCCCGCACCCTGGTGACAGCCGATTTTTTCCAGTACAACACAGTGAGTCAGGCGTCGGTAAATACACTGAACAAAGTTCATCAGTATATCAAAACCCATTTTGCTTCGTCGCTGTCACAAAGCGAAGTGGCTGCCTTGTCGGGTATGACACCCACCGCGTTCAGTCGTTTTTATAAGTCCGCCACCGGCCGCACGTTCTCTGCCATGGTGAAACTCATCAGAATTAACGAAGCCTGCAAAATGCTGGCGGGATCATCGCTGCCCGTTACCACCATCGCCCTGAATTGCGGTTATCAGCACACATCTCATTTCATCAGTCAGTTTAAAGACATCAAGGGCATGACGCCCGCCGCCTACCGGGCCCATTTGCAATAAAATTGAGTGCAAAAAACTGCTATGCAAAAGGTAAAATCCTTGTATTTAGTTTTGTAGCATGTTTGTAAATTGGTGTTTCTGTTAATCATCAGGACAATCACCATGAATCAAACGGACTATGGCCGTCAGGGCGACGACTATATTGTGTCACCGGAACAAAAGGCGCTTTATCAGGAGCACGGTTACATCACTCTGCGCAATGTACTTACCGGCGAAGAACTGAATGACATCGAACAGGAATTTGACCACTTTATTAGTGGAAGCGTGCCGGATATGGGACGTGACTTCTGCGATATGAGCGGTCCTTACGATCGTAAATTTGAAGATTTCGCGCTGGTGAATGCCATGCTGCCAACAAAATATGAACCTGCATTGCAGGGGAATATTTACGAGAAGCTCAGCGCTTCCATCGCAAAGCAGTTAATTGGCGACGATGCCACGCTGGATTACGATCAGTTTCTGGCAAAACGACCCGCCCGTCCCGATGCCAAATTTACTCTGCATCAGGATCTCGGTTACTGGCCCACCGGTACACCGGACACCATTACAGCGACCTGCTCACTGGCCGTTGATGATGCAAATTCTGAAAACGGCTGCTTGTATGTGATCCCGGGTTCACATCAGCAGGGATTGCGGGTGCATAAACCGGTGCACGGTAAAGACAGGGAAAGTTCGCACATTCTGGGTGTAGCACTGCTGGACGGGGAAACGCTGGTGGAATTGCCGCTCAACAAGGGCGACATTACTGTGCACAATGAGCTCATCCTGCACGGCTCTGGTGGGAACCGCTCGGAAACCAGCTGGCGGCGCACCTACATTACGGCTTTCAGAAGCAAAGCCTGTGTGGAATTTGAACGCCAAATCGGCTTTACCCATTCACATAATGACAAGGTGAACTGGGCCACGCATCTGGGCGCGCTGAAGTAGAAATCAGTACTCAGGCATGCCCTGTGGTTATAAGCTGTTGCTCAGCGACAGCTGATACACGCACATGCCTACCGCACTGGCCAGATTCAGTGATTCAATCTGGCCGTTGCCGGGAATGGTGAAGGCCTCAGCGCCGGCCCGGGCCAGTGCGTCTTCCGGTATACCGCGGGCTTCGTTGCCAAACAGATAGCAGGTAAAATCGTTGAACTGCGGGTCGCTGATGGCTTTACCTTTAAGATCGAGGCAGGCAAAGCGGGTAAAGCGTTGCTGACAATTATCCAGTGTAACGTCGGTTTCCACCGGCAGATGAAAAATCGCACCCATACTCGCACGTACTGCTTTAGAATTAAACGGGTCAACGCTGTTGGGGCTCAGTAATAACCGGAAGCCTCCGAACCAGGCCAGAGAACGTAAAATGGTGCCCAGGTTTCCGGGATCCTGAATTTCATATAAATAAATACTCCGCTCACCGGCGGTCTTATTCTCAGGTGCCACAGCATGGGCTGCCAGCGGCACTCTGGCAATCACGCCCTGCGGAGTTTTGGTATCGCTGAGTGAAGCCATTTGCCGGTCGGTGAGGGTAACCACATCAAAACGTGTGTCCAGCTCAATGCCACGGGAAAGCCAGCTTTCTGTTGCGTACAACGTGACAGTTTGCGCCATCAATGGCGAGCGTTGCAGTTCCTGAATTAAATGCTCACCTTCAACAAGATAAAAGCCAAACTGCGAACGGTATTTCTTCTGGTGCAGTTTTTTTACGTCGTCTAATTTCATGTGCAGGTAAGTTCCGGAAACAGTGTTGCAAAAAGCGGTAATAAGCTGCGCATTGTAGCCTGTAACCGCAGGGAAGTCAGGCAGGCTGTGAAGTTTGTTGGTTCGCTGCATTTGCAAAACTGCTGTGCGTGATTACAATGAACGCCGTTTTCCCTTTAGCTACTGCAGAACTGACTATGGCCCGCTCAAAAACCAGCAAAAAATGGATGGAAGAACACGTTAACGATCCCTACGTTAAAAAAGCGCAGGCTGACGGTTACCGTTCACGGGCAAGTTACAAGCTTCTCGAAATCAATGAAAAAGACAAATTGTTCCGTCCCGGCAGCGTGGTCATGGATCTGGGTTCTGCACCCGGTGGCTGGTCGCAAATTGTGGCGCCCATCGTTGGTGACAACGGGCGGGTGATTGCGTCAGATATTCTGCCCATGGACAGTATTATCGGCGTGGATTTTATTCAGGGCGATTTCACTGATGAAGCAGTTTATAACCAGATCCTGAATACCCTCGGGGATGACAGCGTGGATGTGGTGGTGTCTGATATGGCGCCGAACATGAGTGGTGTGAATACCACCGATCAGTATGCGTCTATGTATCTGGTTGAGCTGGCACTGGACATGGCCAGAAACGTATTACAACCGGGTGGCAGCTTCTGTGCTAAAGTGTTTCAGGGCGTAGGCTACGATGAGTACGTGAAAGATGTACGAACGTCATTTTCAAAAGTGGTGGTAAGAAAACCTGCGGCGTCCCGTCCGCGTTCCCGGGAAGTGTATCTGGTTGCTACCGGATTCAAGGGCTGAACCGGCTTGTATGCGCCAGCGCCAGCGCCAGCGGCGGCGCATACTGCATGCTAAGGCTGTTTGTCGCTGCTCAGCGTTCCAGCAGCGGCAGTTTGTCCGGCACACCGTTCCAGCTGTCGGCATCCTCCGGCGGCGCAATTACCTCTGTAATATTCGGCCATTGCTGACTCAGTTCCGCATTGATTTCCTGCCAGGGCTTTTGCTCTTCCGTCAAATGGGTATCCTGAATAATCGCTTCGGCAGGGCATTCCGGCACACATAAAGCACAATCAATACAAATAGCCGGATCGATAGCCAGAAAGTTCGGACCTTCAAAAAATGCATCCACCGGACACACGGCGACGCAGTCGGTGTATTTGCACTTCACGCAGTTGTCGGTTACTACAAATGTCATGGTTTATCCGCATGTCTGAAAATGTGGGCGGATTATAAGTGTAAAGCAGAGGGATCAAAAGACAAATGCCGGTGAATGTCTACCGGATCGTCAATATCTGCATTACACTATGCTGGCTCTGACAGACAGGCTGTCCGGCGAACCAGGAAATCCCTCATGTTGCGTTTAACCGATATAAAACTTCCCCTTGATCATAACGACGATGCATTGCCGCAGGCCATCATAAGTAAGCTTGGTATTGCTGCCAGTGATTTGCTTGAAACCAGTGTGTTTAAGCGCGGTTATGACGCCCGCAACAATAAAGACATTCAGCTGATTTACACGGTGGATGTATCGGTAAACAACGAGGAAAAATTACTGGAAAAATTTGCCTCTGATCAGCAGGTCAGAGTTACGCCGGATATGTCGTATAAGTTTGTTGCGCAGGCACCGGAAAATCTGAATAACCGCCCGGTGGTGGTGGGTCTCGGCCCATGCGGTATTTTCGCCGCGTTAATCCTCGCCCAGATGGGCTTTAAACCCATTGTGCTTGAGCGCGGTAAGGCGGTGCGGGAACGTACCAAAGACACTTTCGGTTTCTGGCGCAAACAGCCCTTAAATCCCGAATCCAATGTGCAGTTCGGGGAAGGCGGTGCCGGCACATTCTCAGACGGCAAGCTGTACAGTCAGGTAAAAGACCGCAAACACTACGGACGTAAAGTGCTTCATGAGTTTGTGGAAGCCGGTGCGCCGGAAGAAATTCTTTATGTGAGTAAGCCCCACATCGGTACGTTCAAGCTGGTGAGCATGGTTGAGAAAATGCGTCAGCAAATTATCGACCTTGGCGGTGAAATCCGTTTCTCCACACGGGTAGAAAAGCTCGATATGGATGAAAAAGGCGGCGAATATGCGGTGAAAGGCCTGCATTTGTCTGACGGCGGCTATCTGGCCTGTAAGCAGGTGATCCTGGCATTAGGTCACAGTGCCCGCGACACCTTCCAGAACCTGTACGACCAGGGCGTATATATTGAAGCAAAACCTTTCTCTATCGGTTTTCGCATTGAACACGAACAGAGCATGATTGATAAATGCCGTTTCGGTGATAACGCCGGAAACCCCATCCTGGGTGCCGCCGATTACAAACTGGTGCATCATTGTAAAAATGGCCGTACGGTGTACAGTTTCTGTATGTGTCCGGGCGGTACCGTGGTCGCGGCGGCCTCTGAGCCGGGTCGTGTGGTCACCAACGGCATGAGCCAGTACTCGCGCCATGAACGCAATGCGAACAGTGCCATTGTGGTAGGCATCACGCCGGAAGAAGATTATCCCGGTCACCCGCTGGCGGGTATTGAATTGCAGCGCAGGCTGGAAGAAATGGCCTTTAAAGCCGGTGGCGAAAACTACCATGCACCGGGCCAGCTTATCGGTGACTTTCTTGCCGGTAAGCCAAGCGCAGAATTGGGAGACGTCACACCGTCCTATACGCCGGGCGTTACATTGACAGATTTAAGCAAAGTGGTACCGGACTATGTCACTGACGCTATCCGCGAAGCCATTCCTGCGTTTGACCGCCAAATCAAAGGCTTTGCCAAAGCTGACGGGACGCTGACTGGTGTGGAAACCCGTACCTCGTCACCGGTTTGTATTAAGCGCGGCAAAGATTACCAGAGCGTGAACGTGAAAGGTTTGTACCCGGCAGGAGAGGGCGCAGGCTATGCCGGCGGGATCTGGTCTGCGGGCATTGACGGCATCCGCGTGGCAGAGGCGCTGGCTTTGGCATTTACTAACCAGGTTGACCTGCAGAGCTGACGATTTGCCGGTTGATGGGAGTGGTGAATAATTTAGCGTAGCCGGTAATCAGCGGTTTTCTTCCGCAAATATAAGTCCAGTCTACTGTATAGCTTACCGGCCTCAACGGGTTTAGCGAGATGTTCATTAAAACCTCCGTCAAGGTATGTTTTGATGTCCTCTGGCATCACGTTAGCAGTAAGTGCGAGTATGGGAATTGTGCTGTTATCGCGGCGAATCTGTTTACAGGCTTCAAGGCCGTCTAATTGAGGCATCTGAATGTCCATCAAAATTAAATCAGGTTTAAATATTTGAGTTAATTCAACGGCCTCATGTCCATTCTCCGCTACCCTGACTTCGGCATTGGTTTTCTCCAGCATTGATGTAATGATAACCTGATTAATATCATTATCTTCGGCAACGAGAATTTTTTTACCGGTGAGATCAGGGGCTCTGGCGTTTGATATTTTTATTGGCTCTGCCTTTTCGCCTTTTCCCAGAGGTAAAGTAACGGAAAAGGTAGTCCCTTTATCCTTCTGACTGGTCACCGTCAGTGTGCCATTCATCAGTTCTACCAGGCTTTTTGTTATGGCCATTCCCAAGCCGGTACCGCCATATTTGCGGGTGGTTGATGTATCTGCTTGTGTAAACCTCTCAAATAATCCGTCTATTACTTTTTGTTCCATACCAATACCTGTGTCGATAACCTGAATCGTCAACGCCGACGAGGCCGTGGTTTGCTCAGAGTACATTGCAACTGTGACGCTACCGGTATCTGTGAACTTTACTGCGTTAGAAATGAGGTTCGTGATAATTTGCTTTACTCTTACCGGGTCTCCCAACCAAACATCGTGTAGATTCTTTTGCAGAGAGCTTCGGAATACAATGTTCTTTGCCTTTGCACGGGGAACAAAATTGGAGGCGACCTCGTTTAACAGTTGTCTGATAGAAAATGCTATTTTTTCAAGGGATAACATCTCTGCCTCAATTTTTGAGAAATCCAGGATGTCATTAACTATCTTAAGCAGGTAGTAAGACGAAGTAAGCGCATTGCTTAAGAGTTTTCTGTCAGAAGACTTAGTCAATTCGTCATCAAGTAACTGAAGGGTGCCCAAAATACCATTCATAGGCGTACGAATTTCATGGCTCATTGTGGCTAGAAAGCGACTTTTGGCAATATTCGCAACTTCGGCCTTACTTTTTGCTGCTTCCAGCTCCAGAGATTTTTTAACCCGTTCAGTTACATCCTGAAATGTACCGAAAATAGTACTAATACTTCCTGTCGCGTCATGTTCTACCATTCCCTTACTATGCACATGTCGTACTTCACCGGACGGACGGACAATTCTTAACTTTACTTCCCAACCTTCTCCTTTTTTGATTGCCTCATTAATGTAATTCTGAACAATAGAAATATCGTCCGGATGGTAAAAATCGATGGCAGATTGCAGCGTTGGTTCATAATCACTTTTGCTCACGCCGTGAATGCGGTATATCTCATCGGACCAAAATACCTTTTCATTTACAACGTCAACACTCCAGTGTCCTAAGGAAGCAATCAATTCTGCTTGTTGCAACAATGCTTTTTGTTTTCTGTCTGCTTCTTCTAATGCCACCTTCGCGGTGATAATAGTCGCTGATGCAACTATTTCGGAATCTGAGGCGGTTTTTGCAAACCACTCAAGCCAGACATACTCCCCTGAGATAGTTTTGTAACGGTTCCGAAATCCCTCAACCGTGCATTTACTATTGAAAAGTGCAGCCAACGTGGCGCTGGTGACATCCCGATCTTCAGGGTGAACGTAAGATAAAAAGGGCTGACTCTTCAGTGCATCGAGGCTCCAGCCTAAACTGACGACCCAATAGTTATTCACATAGGTGTAATACCCGTCCTTGTTCGCTTTACAGACAAGCGTATTGAGGGAATCTAACAGGGACTCAGTATCAGACATTATTGCACCTCTTCCTTTCCTTTAGTGATGGCGGGTAACACGTCCAAACTTCAGACGAACATCGCGAACGTCATTATCCCTTTAAATACAAATAAAAGAAAAAGCAATTATTTCAGAATCTGCATTGAGGGGCTTATGTCATTGTAGCGCCAGATTTTGAAATCCCGCTAAGGTAAATTAAGTGAGTTTAACATTAAGGTAACATCACCTTCTGGATAACGCGTTCTTACAAAATTCTGTTCTTGCAACCATTTGGTTCAAATAGATAATTTATAGTGGTGATGGCTGTGATAGGAAAAATAGTGTTGTGAAGTTTATGTTATTCATTACCTCGTTGTCTTTTTATCGTTTTCGCAGCCGTTGATATTGCCGTTAATTTACTCTCCCTGCATTATCGGGCTATGCATTTTTCATCAATAACAGGGAGCGTAATATGACGTTTCAACCTAAACTCTCTTTAACCTTTTCAGCGATCCTGTCTGCACTCGTTCTGACAGCGTGTCAGCCACAACAACAAGATGTTGAAGACAAAGATATTCCGGTTCAAAAACATTCCGGAGATAAAAACTCAGTAAAAAGTGGATTAAGCGATCCTCTTGTTGAACATATTTATACCGCAGATCCTTCTGCACATGTTTTCAACGGACGCCTGTACATTTACCCGTCACACGATGTGGAATCAGGGATTCCCCAAAATGACAATGGCGATCATTTTGACATGCGTGATTATCATATACTCAGTATGGATGAGGTCGGCGGTGAAGTGACAGATCACGGTGTGGCTTTATCTGTGAAGGATATTCCCTGGGCCGGCCGACAGTTGTGGGCTCCGGATGCAGCTTATAAGGACGGGACTTATTACCTCTACTTTCCCCTGAAAGACAAAAACGATGTTTTTCATATCGGTGCTGCCACAAGTGACAAACCTGAAGGCCCCTTCGTGCCAGAGGCTGAACCCATTGAGGGAAGCTACAGCATGGACCCTGCCGTATTTAAAGACGATGACGGGGCTTATTACATGTACTTCGGAGGCATATGGGGAGGACAACTACAACGCTATGAAGGTGGTTCCTATAATGCTGAAGATGTCTATCCCGCAGATAATGCACCAGCGGTAAAACCTCGTATTGCGAAAATGGCCGCTGATATGCTGTCCTACGCAGAAACACCTAAAGAAATTGAGTTGCTGGATAAAGAAGGTAACCCAATTTTGCAAGGAGATAACGATCGCCGTTTCTTTGAAGCAGCCTGGATGCACAAATATAAGGGTAAATATTATCTCTCTTACTCTACAGGTGATACACATAAAATTGTTTATGCGACGGGTGACAATCCGTATGGCCCGTTTACTTATCAGGGGGTGATTCTGCAGCCAGTTATAGGATGGACCAATCATCATTCAATCGCTGAGTTCAAAGGAAAGTGGTACCTGTTCTATCACGATAGCTCATTATCAGATGGTCAAACTCACCTGCGAAGTGTGAAAATGACAGAGCTTACCTATAATCCGGACGGCTCTATCGTAACCATTGATCCTTACTTAGGGCAGAAGTGATGTTGGAATCAACTGCTCAGACGGCAAGTATGGATAAAGCCACGGAAGACAATATTAGTTTTGTTGTGTTTATTAGTATTGTTGCAACCATCGGTGGTTTTCTCTTCGGATTTGACAGTGGTGTCATTAATGGCACAGTTGACGGGCTGCAAAAGGCATTTAACTCACAAAGCGCCGGAACCGGGTTTAATGTATCCAGCATGTTACTAGGATGCGCAGCCGGCGCTTTCTTTGCTGGTCGTTTTGCTGACAAATATGGCCGCAGAACTTTACTGATTGTCTCTTCGGTATTGTTCATTGTGAGTGCCTGGGGCTCAGGTGTTGCTACATCCTCTTTTGAGTTTGTAATTTATCGTGTAGCAGGCGGCCTTGCTGTCGGGGCTGCTTCTGTAATGGCACCAGCTTATATCTCGGAGGTCTCTCCTGCCCGGTACCGGGGAATGCTGACGAGTATTCAGCAAATTGCTATTCTGAGTGGTTTGTTCTCAGCATTTTTAAGTAACTACATTCTTGCCGGCGAAGCGGCAGGCTCGACAAATAAATTGTGGTTAAATTTTGAAGCATGGCGTTGGATGTTCTGGATAGAGCTGATTCCGGCTACTTTGTTTTTCGTGATGCTATGGTTTATTCCTGAGAGTCCAAGGTTTCTCGTTTCGGGTAATCAGCCAGAACGCGCCCGAAAAGTGCTCAGGAAGCTGCTTGGCGAAGATGCTGCACAAGAAAAGTTCATTGAAATAAAAAAATCACTTTCTCACGACCATCGTCCACGACTAAAGGATCTGTTTGATAAAACAGCCGGCAGAGTGCGCCCGGTTGTGTGGGTGGGTCTGGGTCTGGCTGCATTCCAGCAACTTGTGGGTATTAACGTAGTTTTTTACTACGGAGCAGTGCTATGGCAGGCCGTTGGCTTTTCTGAGTCTGACGCGTTACTTATCAACGTTCTAAGCGGAGCTATCAGTATTTCAGCTTGTGTGTTGACCCTCCTCGTCATTGATAAAATTGGACGTAAACCCTTGCTGAAGTGGGGATCGATAGGCATGACTCTGACTCTCGGTGTGCTGGTAGTCGCTTTTATGAATGCCTCTCAGGGGGCCGGCGGCAAACTCATACTGGGAGAGTGGGGTACATTAGCCCTGGTTTCTGCGAACCTGTATGTCTTCTTCTTTAATATGTCCTGGGGACCGGTTATGTGGGTTATGCTGGGTGAAATGTTTCCGAATCAGATACGAGGTTCCGGCCTGGCTGTCAGCGGTCTTGTGCAATGGACGTGTAACTTTATGATTACTATTTCCTTTCCAGTATTGTTGGCAGGGACCGGCCTGGCAGGCGCATACGGGCTGTATACATTTTTCGCATTGCTTTCAGTCATATTTGTTATTCGTTTCATACACGAGACGAAGGGCAGAGAGCTCGAAAATATGGAGGGGTAATCTGTTTCTTCGGATAAACCATTGAATGCAAGTTCCCATTTTGCCAGCGCATGTCGCTGGCTTTTTTTTGATAAAGATTCAGACTTCTGAAGCAATGTGAGTGAGATAACTCAAAAAAACACAAAGGCAATAAACATTTTTCATAAAAAAAGTATGAGGTAGTTACCTTATTATTAACAATGAATTTATATGAGGTTAACTCTTGGTTTTCATGAAATAAGGTTAGTTATACTGCTGCTCAGGATGCCTTATTTTTGCCGGATTAATATACGCGTAAAATATTTTAAGGACGTTATGAAGTATCTGATCGTTTTTTTCCTGCTAGTGTCACAATGCGGATTTGCTTCAAATTTGTTCCACGGAGAAGATGGATACCGTCTCTGGCTCAAATACGATGCTATACAGCAATCTGAGCTGTTAAAAAGTTATACTGAATTGCTAGGAAATTACCATGTCTACGGTGATTCAGACACCATGCAGGTCGCCAGAGAAGAACTACAATTCGCTCTTGGTAATATGATAAATCGTTCCCGCCATGTGGGTGCGGACGAGGCCACTTTACTCGTGGCCAGTGGTGAAAATGCAACTCAACTCGCTGAGCGGTATTCCGTCAATATTGGCCGGGCAGAAGGGGAAGGTTACATTGTTAAACAAGTTACGAATAACAATGAAACAAAAATAGTGGTGCTGGCTAACACTGATGCCGGGGCGCTTTACGGGGTATTCAGACTTCTGAAAGAGGTACAGTTACACAAGCCTTTGCATGCACTTAATATCATATCGGCCCCAAAAATTTCCTTAAGAGTGCTCAATCATTGGGATGATCTTGATCGCCATGTAGAGCGTGGATATGCGGGGCAGTCTATTTGGGATTGGCACAAATTACCTGAATACCGGTATCAGCGGTATGTTGATTATGCCAGAGCCAACGCGTCAGTTGGTATCAACGGCACAGTACTTAATAATGTCAATGCGGACCCTCTCATATTGACTCCCCATTATCTTGAGAAGGTGAAAGTACTGGCTGATCTGTTCAGACCTTATGGAATTAGGGTTTATCTATCTGTGAAATTCAGTTCGCCGCAACTCATTGGTAATTTGTCCACATCAGATCCAATAGATCCCGAAGTTCAGCAGTGGTGGAAGGATAAAGTGGCAGAGATTTATGCAGATATACCCGATTTCGGCGGATTCCTGGTAAAGGCGAATTCTGAGGGACAACCCGGGCCGGGGGATTTTGGCCGTACTCATGCACAAGGTGCGAATATGCTTGCGAAGGCACTTGCTCCGTTTGGTGGAAATGTTATGTGGCGAGCTTTTGTTTACGCCAATGAGAAAGGCGAAGAGCGTTCCAAACAAGCGTATTCAGAGTTTACACCTCTTGACGGAAAGTTTGATGAAAACGTACTGGTTCAGGTAAAAAACGGCCCGATTGATTTTCAACCGAGGGAACCTTTTAGTCCTTTATTCGGTGCTATGCCAGAAACACCACTGATGATGGAGTTCCAAATTACTATGGAATATTTGGGATTCAGTACACATTTTGTTTATCTGGGCCCAATGTATGAGGAGGTTCTGCAGTCTGATACATATGCAAAGGGTGAAGGGAGTACGGTTGCTAAAGTTATCGATGGTGAACTGTTTGACCATCGGATTAGCGGCATGGCGGGCGTGTCGAATATCGGCACTGACCGCAACTGGACAGGGCATATCATACTGCAGTCGAACTGGTATGTGTTTGGTCGCATGGCCTGGGATCCTGAAAGCAAAGCGTCAGAGGTCGCAGAAGATTGGGTGCGTATGACACTCAGCAATGAAAAGAGCGCAGTGGCAGCTATCACGAATATGATGATGACCAGCCATCAAACCGTGGTAGATGTCATGACACCGTTAGGCTTACATCACATCATGGGAGCTGGCCACCATTACGGACCAGGTCCCTGGGTTGATAGTCTCGGACGGGATGACTGGAATTCGACTTACTATCATCGTGCGGCGAAAGACGGTATCGGGTTTGACCGTACACCCGAAGGCGTGAATGCCACAGAACAATATTTTTCTCCTTTAAAGGAGCTGTGGTCAAATCCCCAAAGTACACCCGAAAAATACCTGCTCTGGTTTCACCACTTGCCCTGGGATTTTGAGGTTGAATCCAGCGGCCGTCCATTGTGGGATGAGTTGGTTTACCGCTATTTTCAGGGCGCAGAACAAGTTAGTGAAATGGCCGCTAAATGGGATGATTTAGAAGGACAGATTGACCCTCTGCAATTCCGTCAGGTACAGATGGCGCTGGATATTCAGGAGAAAGAAGCAATTTGGTGGCGTGATGCGTGTGTGCTGTATTTTCAACAATTTTCTGAGCGTCCCATACCGGCAAAGTGGTTTACACCAAAACACTCACTTGCCGAACTGAAAGCAAGATCTTTTCCCCATGCTCCGGGTCAGGGCTGACATGGTCTCAATAATGTTCACTGTATATTATTTTTTTAAGGAGTCAGTCGATGAAAATTATCGACGCTAAGGTCATTGTGTGTTCGCCCGGCCGCAATTTTGTAACGTTGAAAGTGATGACTGATGAGGGGGTGTATGGCGTCGGAGACGCAACACTTAACGGTAGAGAATTGTCCGTAGTCAGCTATCTTGAAGATCATATTATTCCTGTTCTTATCGGAAAAGATCCGCAACGTATAGAAGATATCTGGCAGTTTTTGTATCGCGGCGCTTACTGGCGGCGTGGCCCCGTGGGAATGACTGCCCTTGCTGCCGTCGACATTGCGTTATGGGACATTAAGGCAAAAATAGCCAACCTGCCTCTCTATCAATTATTGGGCGGGCGTAGTCGCGACAGGATCATGACTTATACCCATGCTGACGGCGTATGTATCGAGTCGACCCTGGATGCCGTTGGTAAAGCCATTGACGCAGGGTATCAGGCAGTACGGGTGCAGTCAGGGATCCCGGGTCTGGCAAGTACTTACGGTGTTGCCAAAGATGGCAGAAAATATGAACCGGCAGACGCTGACCTTCCATCAGAAAGTGTATGGAGTACGCATAAGTATCTGAACTTTATGCCTAAACTTTTCGACGCCGTCCGCAGCCAGTATGGTGACGACATTCACTTGTTACATGATGTACATCACCGCTTAACGCCTATTGAAGCGGCGCGGCTTGGTAAGGAACTGGAACCGTACCATCTGTTCTGGATGGAAGATGCCGTTGTTGCAGAAAATCAGGAGAGCTTTCGCTTAATTCGTGAACATACGACTACACCTCTGGCAGTAGGAGAGGTATTTAATTCTATTCACGATTGCCGCTCTTTAATACAAGAGCAATATATCGATTATATCCGTTCGACGCTGGTGCATGCGGGTGGCATTACTCAAATGCGAAGATTAGCCGACTTTGCGAGTCTGTATCACGTTAAAACAGGGTTTCATGGGGCAACGGATTTGTCGCCTGTGTGTATGGGCGCGGCAATGCATTTTGATTACTGGGTACCAAATTTTGGTATTCAGGAGCATATGCCATATACGCGAGAGATGGAGTCAGTATTCTCTTTCGATTATAAATTTGAAAGGGGTTTTTTCACTCCCGGAGAGTCAGCGGGTCATGGTGTGGATATTGATGAATCGCTTGCGAAAAAATATCCCTATAAGCGGGCAATGCTGCCTGTGAATCGTTTGGAGGATGGCACGTTGTGGAACTGGTAGAAATCCTTCAGCGGGACTTCATCTCAATTTTATTTGTGTTCTGATGGCGTTTTTTTACATCTTATTTACGTTTTGAAGTGGCCCGCTTGTTCACGAATAGTGTTGGGGTATCGTGTTCTCATTGTTTACAAATGTGAGATAATCATGAGTTACATGGAAGACGTCAAACCTGCTGTCAGTTCTTTTAAAAAGCGATTTGCACTGGCAATAATTCCCCTTGCCTTAACATTGGCATCCTGCACTAAAGTTCACTCTCAGCAAGTTGTGCGTGCTGAGTCAACGGGTCACAATCAGCCGGATTATCTGAATACGGCACTTCCACTTGATAGCCGGGTTAATGCACTGGTAGAAAGTATGACGCTGGAGGAAAAAGTTGCACAGATGTACAACGATGCCCCCGCCATCACGCGGCTGGGAGTACCGGCGTATGACTATTGGAATGAAGCGTTACATGGTGTTGCCAGAGCCGGAGAAGCGACAGTGTTTCCACAGGCAATCGGGTTGGCGGCGATGTGGGACAGGGCGTTTTTGAATCAGGTCGCTACGGTGATTTCCGACGAAGGTAGAGCGAAGCACCACGAATTTAAACAGGACGGACTTAGTTACCGTTACACCGGTCTGACTTACTGGTCCCCGAATATAAATATTTTTCGCGATCCGCGGTGGGGTAGAGGTCAGGAGACCTACGGCGAAGATCCCTATCTTACAGGAGAACTTGGGGTTTCTTTTATCACCGGTCTGCAAGGCAATGATGATAAGTATTTAAAAACTGCAGCAACAGCTAAACACTTTGCTGTTCACAACGGCCCTGAGATTTCCCGCCATTCTGACAATTATGTTGTTTCAGATAAAGACCTTTACGAGACTTACCTGCCAGCTTTTGAAAAGGCTGTTACAGAAGCAAATGTAGAAGCAGTTATGTGCGCTTACAATCGTGTAAATGATGCGCCTGCTTGTGGTTCCGATATGCTTCTGAAAGAAATTCTGAGAGGTAAATACGGATTCGATGGTCATGTAATGTCAGACTGCGGTGCTATAGCTGATTTTTACGATCCTAAGGCACACAACGTCACTGCATCTCCTGCAGCTGCAGCTGCCTGGGCAGTAACCAGCGGAACCGATTTGAATTGCGGCACTGGCCGGTTAAGCAGTTTTGCTAACCTCATCTTTGCGGTACAGAAAGGTTTTATTGATGAGTCGTTAATAGACCAGGCGGTAAGCAGGCTATTTAAAACCCGCTTTAAACTCGGCATGTTTGATCCCGATGAAGATGTGCCCTTTGCATCAATACCTTCTGAATCTGTTGGTTCCGAGTCTCATCTTTCAAAAGCCTTACAAGCTGCTGAGAAATCTCTGGTAATGCTCAAAAACAACGGGATTCTGCCTCTGAAAAAGGGACTTAAAGTCGCAGTTATTGGCCCTAATGCAGACAATCCTGATGTATTGGTGGGGAACTATAACGGATTACCGGTAAACCCGGTGACTGCTCTGGAGGGGATCAGAAATTATGCCGGCGTGGACAATGTGGCCTTTTCAGCGGGCAGCGCATTAATTGCTGACGTATACGGGCACTGGCAGGTTCTGGATAACACTGTTTTATATCATAACGACAAAGATGGACGATTAGTACCCGGTGCTCAAGCTGAATATTTCGAAGTTACTCAGGGTAAAATGTCTGACTTTTCCCGTCCGCATTTCCCTGTCGAAATGTCCGGCGGGCCCGTTAGTAGTGAAGTATTAGACTCTCTCTCGTTTCGCAAAACCCATTCTCCTGTGACCAACAAAATAGCTGAAGACTATGGCATGGTGTTGAAAGCAGTTCTGATCCCGGAGAAATCCGGAGAATATCGCTTTGACGGCGCCGGTGAGATATCCATCGAAGGACGCCGTATAAACGGAAGTGTTGAACTGGAGGCGGGCGTGTCTTACGACCTGGAAATCCGGCATATATTTTCTGTGAACACTATAGCGAATACGGCTTATAGTCATTTACGCGACTGGCAAATGCGCTGGGTGAACGTTTCCACCGATTTGTTGGCTGAGTCTGAAAGCGTTGCTCAACAGGCAGATGTAATTGTGATGGCGGTAGGTATATCTCCCCGTATTGAAGGCGAAGAGATGCCGGTTAAGCTGGACGGCTTCAACTATGGCGATCGCTCACGCATTGATTTGCCGGCGGAGCAGCAGGCGTTAATTAAAGCTCTACATAAAATCGGAAAGCCGGTAGTGGTCGTTAATTTTAGTGGCAGTGCGATGGCCTTAAACTGGGAAGATGAACACGCTGATGCGATTATCCAGGCATTTTATCCGGGTGAAGCTGCTGGTACAGCGCTTGCCAAAATTTTGTGGGGTGAAGTAAATCCGTCAGGCAGATTACCGGTGACCTTCTATAAAAATCTAGATGGTTTTGCAGAGTTTGATGATTATTCAATGGCTAACCGTACCTATCGCTACTTCGAAGGCGAGGTCTTATACCCGTTCGGGCATGGACTGGGCTATAGTGAAATCCAATACAGTGACTTGAAAACCCCTGCGAATTTGAATTCCGGAAGTGATCTGGAAATTACAGTTAGTCTGCAAAATATGGGGCCGTACGATGCAGAGCAGGTGACACAGTTGTATGTGCAGATGCCGGATGCGCCTGCAGGTACGCCACGTATAAGCTTAAAAGGATTCACCCGCACATTTTTGGAAAATCAGACCAAAGCATCCGTATCATTAACCGTACCAGCCTCAGAGCTGACATACATAAACGATAAAGGTAGCAGGGTCGCTTATAAGGGAAAATTAAATATATTCGCCGGTGATGGTCAGCCGGGCTATGTCGATGGAACACGCATCGCGCAGGCAAGTATCAACATCAATTAAGGCGGACAACATTTTGGAAAAAGCGAAAGTCATATTGGTAATGTTATGCGGAGTGATTACCGCGAGTCCGTCAGTTTGTGCACAAGAACTGGCTGAAGCCTACCATGATCAATTTCTCACAGGCACAGCCATCAGTAACGATACTTTGAGTAAAGCGTTACCCGCTACAGATACACCGGTTTGTAAGGAATTCAATGCCTTCACTGCAGAAAATGCTATGAAGTGGCAGTCCTTGCAGCCCCGTGACGGGGAATTCGATTTCAGCCTGGCAGATAAGCTGTTCGAGCTGGCAGACAGATGCGGAGCTTCAGTCATTGGCCATACGTTGATCTGGCATCAGCAAACACCAGAGTGGGTTTTTAAAGATGAAAAAGGCGCTGAGATCAGCAGAAAGCACTTACTGGAGCGCATGAAAGAACACATTTATACCGTTGCAGGTCGCTATAAAGGGAGAGTACTGGGATGGGATGTGGTGAATGAGGCTTTAAACGACGATGGAAGTTTACGTGATACTCCCTGGAGAAGAATTATTGGCGATGACTACCTGATTCAGGCTTTTCGTTTTGCCAGGGAAGCAGATCCTGATGCTCAGTTGTACTATAACGATTTTAATTTATACAAGCCCGAAAAAGTGGCTGGTGCAGTCAGGCTGGTACACCAGCTCACCGACGCCGGAATCGATATTTCCGCAGTGGGGATGCAGGGCCACTACTCATTATTTTATCCGGAGCTGAGCGCTGTTGAAGAGAGCATCAAGACTCTTATCAGTGCGGGAACTAAGGTTTCTCTGACAGAACTGGACGTGTCAGTGTTACCCGTCCCGGAGGAATCTTTTGATGGTGCAGACGTAAATCAACGGTATGTGGCTGATCCATTGTACGACCCTTACAGAAACGGATTGCCAGAGTCAGAGCAGAAGAGATTAGCTGATGTCTATGAAGGTCTTTTCTCATTGTTTGTGAAATATGCTGCGCATATTGACAGGGTAACGCTTTGGGGAACGTCTGATGATGAATCCTGGCGAAATAACTGGCCTGTCCGTGGACGGGTCGATTATCCGTTACTATTTGACCGGAATGGCCAACCAAAGCTGGCTTACAAAGTAATAGTAAAAAAAGCACCTTAGGTGCTTTTTTTGTATTTGCGAATGTCACTGTGAATGTAAGCGCTCTAATGCTTCACTGAAGCACAATACTGACTGACAAATGCCTCGTGCCCGGGTAACTGAGCTACCCGTTGTTTAATTTCCTGTTTGCCTTTTTCCATAGCTGCGCTAAGTTGCCCGCTACTCATCATTTTTGCTGCGGGATGCCAGGAGCCCGGCAAAATTCCTTGTCCGAGCATTACCTGAGTCCAGGAATCAACGCGAAACAACTCACCGTTTTTCTGAAAAGCATGACCATGTTCTTTAAATAATTCAATACGTTCAGCCAGACTGTCCGGAATGTTCATTTTTTTACACATTTTCCAGAATTCAGAATCGTCCCGTTCAGTTACATGATAATGCAATATAATGAAATCACGTATCTTCTCTATTTCGGCCCGCGTTTGGTTGTTATATTCATTACGCAGGCGGGTGGCATCTCCCCTGTATGGAAACAGCTGCATAAGCCGCGTTATACCCGTTACTATTAAATGAATACTGGTAGACTCCATGGGCTCAACGAAACCCGCAGAAAGCCCGATAGCAACACAATTGTTTTGCCAGGCATGGTCACGTCTGCCAGTTTTAAATTCTATGCGACGAATTGTTTGCAGTGGGGCAGAATTCAGCGTCTTCTGAAATTGCAATTCGGCCTGTTCATCTGTGAGGAATTGACTGCTGTAAACGAATCCGTTGCCCATTCTGTGTTGTAAAGGTATTTCCCAGCGCCACCCTGCTTCATGAGCAGAAGCTACTGTATAGGGCTTTAATGGCGGGGCCAATTCAGTTTGTACGGCCAGAGCCCGGTTACAGAAAAGCCAGTGAGACCAGTCTTCATATCCGGTGTTAAGGGCTTCACCAATCAGCAGCGCTTTAAACCCTGTACAGTCAATAAAGAGATCACCCGTTAACAATCCATGCTGCCGGAGTAAAAGCGCATAAATATCACCAGATGGGGCACAGTTGACTGCGTCAATGTTATCAACAATATGAGTGATGCCAGAGTTAACGGCTAATTTTTTTAAATAGGCAGCGTAAGCTCCGGCATCAAGATGATAGGCGTAGTTGAGAGGAGAATTTTGCGTTGAGGTGAAGAATTTATTAGCTTTGGCCGCTTCCAGCTCCAGACAGTATTCTCCGTATTCTCCGGGTATGCCTCGTTCGTGAGCCTCTCTCCAGAAATGGAAAAATTCAGCCAGCCAGCCTGATTGCCCGGTTTGCCCGAAAGAGTGAATATACTCAGTTTGTTTATCGCCGAAATCAGTGAACTGAATGCCCAGTTTAAAGGTCGCGGAGGTCGCCCGCATAAATTCAGCTTCATTAATTCCCAGCAACTGGTGAAAAACGCGAAGAGGGGGGATAGTCGCCTCACCAACCCCAATAGTCGAAATATCAGAAGATTCAACCAGTGTTATGTCCACTAACGGCCCCAGTTTTTTTGCAAGTGCAGCGGCAGTCAACCAGCCTGCAGTACCACCACCGGCAATGACAACGCGGGTTTTCTCTGATTGGGTGTTTGAATCCATTGGCGAAACCTATTGATTTAACTGTCGTATTAATATGGCTCTGAGTTGCCTTGCTGTATTCTCATCCAGTGTAGCGAGCGGACCTTTTGCCTCTTCGGGAATATGGTCCGTATTACTCTCACTGGCAGAGAAAATGTAATAATCGAATATGGCTTTCCAGGCCTTTTTTTCGTGAACCGGTTTATCTCTGATGGCCAGTATACTGTGCAGCAGAGCGCCCATGCCTCCAGCAAGGTAGTCCGGTGCCACACTCCACCAGTAGTTGATCATGATGTTGAAAGCATGCAGACCTTCTACCTGATGCCACCACATGGACGGGATATAGATAGCATCGCCGGGCTTTAGAGTAACTTCATAGCCATGTTCCCGCGCGCGGGCAAACTCAGGAAATTTTTGTAAATCGGGATTGTGTATATCTACCAGCGTCACAGGCTGTCCCCCGGGGGTAATGTGAAGCGGACCGGGATAAAGATGCTTAATCTGCTCAGGGGGGAAAAGATTAAAGCGCCTTTCTCCGGCTACACAACAGGCAATATTTTCCAGCGCGTCGAAATGGGCGCAGGCGATGGAATGATTCCCCATCCAGATACTTGCTAAGGGCGGAGCAGCTTCCGGGTGGGTAATTGCCGGTGGTAACCTTAGTGAATGTTCACATAACAGTCCGGGAAAGTGGGTTTGAAGCTGGTTCGAAGCAACATAGCGGGAAGGTGGATTAGCCTCGTTCAACGTTTCTGTAATTTCATCAAGCATAGTTGATACGCTGCCGTATACACTTTCGTAGTTTAAGTGCGTCAAATCAGGGCCGTAGGCGAACCGGCCGGAAACGCCGGGCGGAGCCTGGTATATCATTGCCGGCCTGCCATTATATGCCTGCTTGATTCTGTTTATCAGACGGGGCACATTGCCGGAATCCTTCACTGCGGGCCATGACTGAACTAAACCACGCATAACCAGTGGTTTATGTCTTAAAATCAGGTCTGATGGGATTGACGTCGGGGTTAAATGCGCTGTCTCCTCGACAGGAAGCCACTGTCGCTCGTTCACGTCCTGACAATCTCCATTGCATTTTTCATTTCAATGAGCCAATTCATATTTGCCAGCGAGGACTGAAGAAAAATTATATAATTCAACCAGCCTTTCCGGTGCAGTTCTGACAGTGTATGTGAAGGTAAAGAGGCGAAGGTTTCACTGCAAATAGTCTCATGTCCCTCAACGGAGATTTTCTCTCCTGAATTCAATGTAAGAGTAAAGTTAACGGGCACAAGTAGATTCAGGTGTTCCATTTCCCGGTAGAATAAATCCGCTTCTTTTTGACCAGTATCCAGCCGCTGAAGTGTTGAAGCTATTTTTTGCAAATAACCACTCTGGCCACCCTTGGGTAAGAATACAGCAGTGCCTTCGCCAGCATCATGTGAGATTCTGGGATGGTCCATATCAACATGTATAACCGGTTCAGATTGACCATCCTGTTGCTGATATCCAATCATAAACGGGCCTTTTGCAATCATTGCCGGCACATAGCGGGCCATCCAACTGCCTGCTGACGGTGGTGAAGGGTAGAGTTCATTCAGAAAAAGATTTTCCTGTGCAGAAAAACCGAGTAATGCTACTGATTGCAGACCGTGTGTGGGATGTCTGCGCAGTAAAACAGGGTATTCTTTGTGCAGATCGTCATACTCGACAGGAAAAGTAAGTACGGAGCCAACGTTATCGCCATATTGCGCCCCGTAACGGGTAAAAACCCGTAAATCTTTATGGCTAAGGTTATTGAGTAATTGTAGTTTTGCCACAGGACTTCCATTTATTCAGATATACAGCCGCAACCGGCGTCTCTTCCGGCCGCGGCTAGCTATTATTGTCAGAAGTTATAACGGGCGCCTAGCTGGTAGCGGGCTCCCAGATCTTCCAGATACCACAACTGGTTTTCAGTACGCCCATGCTCGCGACGGTTCTCTCCGGTAATATTAATACCTTCAACAAACACTGTGAGTTGTTCATTAATGGCGTAACTCACGTTAGCATCTATCTGCGCATAACTTTCAACGTAAGTGGGATTATTTGAGCCGCGATAGTTTATGCGGTTCAGATATTCATCACGCCAGTTATAAGCCACCCGCGCTGTCAGACCGTCTTTGTCGTAAATGAAAACAAAGTTGGCAGTGTCACTCAGGCCGGCAAGAGCAAACTGTGACACATCCGGGCTTCCGTTGTTATCAAATCCGATGTCGCCCCGAACGAGGGTATAGTTCGCCTGGAAACCGAAGCCGGACTCTCCGAAGAAGTGTTGAACAGCGAGTTCTGCTCCGTAAAGTTTGGCTTCACGGTTATTTTGAGGCAGGCTGGTTCTGAACACCATTTCAGGATCGCCTTCTTCAGGCACGATATCCCATCCCGGTGTTTCCCCCAGTTGTAATAACTGTTCTGATGAACCGGTGTAGTCATCTGCGCCGTTGGGGAATGCTTCGGGATGTTCGAGCAGAACCATCATGGCGAAAAGTGAGGTATCATCCACTGCATAACCGCGGTCTCTGAGCGCTTCCGCAGCCGCCAGTGCCCGCGGTCCGTTAGTCTGGTCGAGGATATCAAAAAATGTGCGATCTTCCTGGCCTGTCCCGATAAAGTTAGCCACACGTTTTTCGAAGAAGCCTATTGAAGCGTAACTGTTTTCCTCAAAATACCACTCCGCTGAAACATCAAAGTTATCTGACTCAAGAGGGAGTAGTGCAGGGTTAGATGAACTGGCCGTGGGTCTGGTGCCGTTAAGTGTCGAGCCTGATGTACCGAAACCGCTGGGCGATACCCGCAAATCACCATAACCTGCTCTGGCGATAGTTTTGCTATAAGAGAATCTGGCTTTCACCTCATCTGTTAGCATAACATCGAAGTCAAAGCTGGGGAGCACGTGATCATAATCAGCGTCCACAGACAGCGGAATTGTATCTGTATCAGGATCGGTATAGAGACTGAAGTCGTTGTTGTTTTCCCAAATCAGATAACTGGGTGGCGTGACAAGAGATGTTGAAGTGACGTCGGTTTTTTCGTAACGGACTCCGGCCAAAAAGTTAACTGGCATATTGCCAAGTTCGCCGCTCAGTGCAACCTGAAAATATGCGGCCATAGTGTCTTCTTTAACCACATCGTTGGTTGAGAAAATATTGCTGACACCGAAATAATTAGCATCTGAAGGGTAGAGTTCTAACCCCTCACGGGCTAAGGCTACAGGATCAGCGACAAAACCCATTCCCTGACTTTGCCCGGTGTCAAAGTCATCAAACAGACCGGCTACATCGAGAGGTTGAAGCAGTCCTTCGGAAAATTCTCCCGGATTCGCTATGCCCCAGTTGCCTAGTGTCATATTGTCGCCGGCCGTCTGCCGCGCAATCATTTCCATAGCTCTGGTTTCAACACCAAAATCAAATTCCCCGCTGTCAAACATCCATTTACCGTCAAGTTTTAATTGACTTATTTCTGTTTCCTGAGAAGCGTGTCTGAAGCGTAAAATTGATGAACCAACATCTCCGGCGTCAACTACACCGTTCCCGTTTCCTCTTGCACTATCATCGTAAACATTCCGGTATGTCGGCAGTTCCGTATCGAACCACCACTCGCGGGAAGTAACAGTAGGGGAACCTATACCAACAGCAATCTCACCTGAGGCAGCATTGTCACTGGGACCAGTAGGCAAACTTTCCATTTTGGAATTATGAGCATCAAGCGACAGCAGAAGATTGTCAGAGGCGAAATATTCAAGATTAATACCTACAGAATTGAGTGTATTAGTTTGTTCGCGCCATTGTTGTTCATAACCTTCGTCCACGGTGCCGGGATAAGACTCTGCAATGTAGATAGGTGTTGCAATGGGACCGTCATCAAATACCACAGCAGTTACGTTGGAGCCGTTTTGCACCCAGTTGCCTATTTCACCACGATGCTCCTGTATATCATTCTCTGCATAAAGATAATCCAGGGTCGCAACAAGGTTATCTGAGGCAGCATATTGCAGAGTTAACTGTGCGTTGGTACGCGTTCTTTCTGTATCCGAAAATGCATAGCGCAAATCGTTGGGACGGGCATAAAGCTGACCCACTTCAGGTGCGTTTTCATATATATCCCCGCTGTTGTTAAACAGGGTGTCCGGATCATTAGGGTCGCCCCAGGTTCCGATATTCCAGTCGTTAACTGTTGCGCCAACATATCCTGAATGACGTTCCTGTACACTTCCCGTTAAAGACACGCCAAATTTTGCGTCATCATCAGTCCAGCTGATTAAACCGGAGAGCTCTGGTGTAACATCATCACCTGCACGGTTAGTGGTATCATGCACTGCTTTTGCACCTATGGTGGAGCGAAAGCCGGGGGCATCAAGAGGGCGTGCCGTTTTGATATTCACAGTTGCGCCAATACCACCAGTTGCGATATTTGCTTTGCTGGTTTTATATACCTCAACGCCCCGTATGCCTTCAGAAGCCAGGTTAGCAAAATCAAAAGCGCGGGTACTGCCTCCACGGGTCGTACCGTCTGCTCCGCTACCACCGCCATAGGTTTGTGCTGCAGGCATCATGCGACCATTCAGGGTAATCATGTTGTTGCCGCCGCCAAAGCCCCTCACGGTGATTTCGTTACCTTCGCCGTTTGTACGGCTGATGGAAACACCGGTTATCCGTTGTAAGGATTCTGCAAGGTTTGTATCCGGAAATTTCCCGATGTCTTCAGCTGAAATTGCGTCTACAACCCCTACAGAATTTCTTTTTATCGAAGCCGCTTCAGCCAGGCTGGAGCGTAAACCGGTAACTTCTATAACTTCGACCGGATCTTCCGTTTGTGCTGTCGCCGGTAAAATGACTACCGTCCCAAGTATTACTGATACAGCTTTATTTACTATTGATTGTCTGAACGTGTGCTGTTTGTTCATTACATTAGTCCTGTTGAGATGTGCCCGGGCTATGAATACATAGCCCAACCTTTTCCCGTCAGCATCTGGTTTATATAGAGATTTCACGCTGTAGTAAAAGCGCCAATTACGTGACCACGATGTTAACGGAGTGTAAATCTTTTCACTTTACAACATGCAACAGGTATTATTTTTTTTTACTTCAATGTGTTTTTTTTGCGCGGTTTACCCGCGCAGAAATGTCTCTGAGAGGTATTATGGTGACACGTTCATTTCGAAAGGCGCTGCGGGCAAACCGCTTAGATCATAAACAGATACAGCAGGATTATCGGCCCATGCATAACGCACTTTTTCAGGTTTACTGATTGCAGGATGGGACAGAATTACCTTATTACCCTGAAGGGTCGACTTTGCCCATTTGTAATTACCATCTGCGCCGGCTATGGCAAAGCTGGCCGGGGTATCGTTAAAACGTTCATGGTCCAGTGGTGAGTCGAAAGTAAGCTCAACTTGCTTACCTGAAGGTTTTACTGATTTAACTATTGGTCCGTTAAAGTTCACGTTTTTCCGGTAAACCATGTTTTCTGCGGCAAGTGCCACTCTGTGTCCAACTTCATGCTTATTAACAGGGTGAATATCATTCCATTCACCTATGTCGATTGTAACAATAAGGGCGGTCGCGGGGTCGGCTGCTGCTTTGGCTTGTTCACCGCGAAGTTCTGCCCAGCTACTTTCGCCCGGCTCAGGTTTTCGTTCCATAAAATTTGTCAACTGTATAATGAAGAAAGGCAAATCGGGTGCCTCCCAGCGGCTACGCCAGTTAGCCATCATGGCTATTAATTTATCGCTGTATCCGGAAGGACGGGAAGCGTTGGACTCCCCTTGATACCATAATACTCCCGATAACGGATAGCCTGCAGCCGGCGCTATCATCGCATTGAATAAACCCATGGGTTTCCAGCGAATAAACGTGGTGGCCGGGGTCTCAGTTGTGCGGTATGACAATTTATACTTCCAGTCACCGTCCAGAGGAATGCTGCTACCTTCAGAGGCGCCTAAAAAGTATGGTTTGTCTGTTACAAAACCTGTTGTGCCACCATTGGAGGTTACTCTGACGGTGATCACATTGTCCCCTTTTTTTAATGCCGATGCTGGTACAGTGTAGCGTCGGGGTGGATACTGATAGGTGGTGTTACCAACTTTTACTCCGTTTACCCATGCTTCATCAGCATCAACAATGCGACCTAATCGCAGAATAAAAGATTGGTCGGGCACGCTGTCAAGATGAACATGTTTTCTTAACCACCAAACCCCGGCAAATCCCTCATCATAACCTTTTAAATCTTCCGGCATCGCAATTGACTGCCACTGACTATCATCCAATTCAGGTGTATACCAGGGCGTTTCCTGCATGCCTTTGTCTTTATCATTCAGCGTCTTATACCAGTTATCAACTGCTTCCCGTTCTTGTTCCTGTGTCCTGATAATATTTTCTTGTTTTGCGAAAAAGTCACCTGCCGCTATTGCATCAGGATAAGGTGCCAACGTTTCTCTGGCCATCCAGGCTTCGATGGGAGAGCCTCCTAAGGCAGCGTTTATTATGCCTACCGGCACATTTTCAGAGTTATGGATTTTGTTGGCAAAGTAATAACCTACAGCCGAAAGTTGCCTGATATTTTGCGGGGTAGCAGTGAGCCATTTGCCAGCTTCATAATTTTTGTTTTCAGCATCAAAACGATATTTATCCGGAACTGTAAATTCACGGATGAGAGGGAAGTCAGCCTGACTGACATCTTCAGGGTAGGCTTCTTCAACCCTGGCCATGGTAAGCTCCATGTTTGATTGCCCTGAAGCCAGAAATACATCTCCGAAATATATATCGGAGAATGTCAGTTCGCTGTCACCTCTAATCTTCAGTGTGAAAGGTCCTCCGGCTTCTCTGGCTGGTAAGTTTATTTCCCACTGGCCGCTGGTCACCTTGGCTTTTCCGGTGAGTGTGTCGTTTAGCCAGATTGAAACCGTTTCACTTTCTGAAGTTCCCTTTACCGGAATAGTGTGATTACGTTGTAGTACCGCACTATCGGAAATAAGGCGGTGCACAGTCAATGCCTGGACCGGACAGCACAGAAGAACAAACATACTGATAATTAAACGGGTCATGAACACTCCTGAAATGTTTCGATACGGACATGCAGGCCCGGTGCCTGCACATCTGTCATATGATTAAATTGACTTAAGTAATATTGTCGAGGTGCCAAGTTCCGGACTAGTTGCGGACAGCGTGATATCGCCTGCTTCACCTCTGTTACTCTGCACTATTACAAGTAGTTTTCCGCTGAAAGCGTGTCTCTTTTGTGAAGCGAATGAAGTAAAATCAGTGGAGTCTCCATTATCCGTGGCGATGATGCGGCCCGGTCCGTCTAAGGTAAAAGATATTTCGTTCACAGCATCTGGTACGAATACGCCATTTTCATCCACAATATCGACGGTGATAAAAGAGAGATCTTTGCCATCTGCATCAATTGTTTTCCTGTCTGCTTGCAACTTCATTCCATGAGGAGCACCTGAAGTGGTTACCTTGTCTGTTGCCCAGGGTTTTCCATCCTTGTAGGCAATGACCTCTACCGTGCCGGGTGTATAGCGGACGTCATCAAAACGCAGGCGGTATTCAAGTTCGCCTTTCATTTTTCTTCCCTGTGATTTTCCATTTATAAAAAGTTCAGCTTCATCACCGGAAGTGAAAATATGTACCGGTGTTATTTCCCCTTCACGTCCCGGCCAATTCCAGTGAGGCAGAATATGAGCCATCGGATAATCCGGTCTCCACTCGCTTTGATAAAGATAGAAACGATCTTTTTTAAATCCTGCCAGGTCTATCATGCCCGAATAAGAACTGCGGGCAGCGTAATACGGTGTTGGCTCACCGAGATAATCAAAACCATTCCATACAAACTGTCCGGCGACAAAGGGATAGGTCTCCATATATCTGAATACTTTATCTGCAGATGAGCCAAAGTCGACGGCGTGCAACTCATAACTGCTGACCTGATGAATTTTCGAATTACCTCCAAGACCGTCCCGAACAGGAGCACTTTCCTTTTTTGTCACAGGAAAGAAATAGATTCCTCTGGAACTGAACGCCGAAGCAGTTTCACTGGACAAAATAACCTTATCAGGATGAGCCTCGTGAAAGGCTGGATAAGATGGCGGGGTGCGAATGCGTTCTGTACCTTCAAACTCCGCTGCCTGACGAATGCCTTCCCCCTGGTAATTCAGACTAATCAAATCCATGGCTGCGCTGAAAGGGAAGTCTGCTTTTGCCCAATTCATGGAAGAGGTTACCGGGCGGGTAGGGTCTTCATCTTTAACGATAGCTTTCAGAGTCAGTGCAATATCGGCACCTGATTGACCGGTGTATTGTTCACCCACCTCGTTTCCTATGTACCACATAATCACCGATGGATGGTTTTTGTCTCTTCGTACAAGGGCCCTGAGATCCTGTTCATGCCAGTCAGCAAAAATCAGATGAAAATCTAACGGCGTCTTCTTTTTATACCAACTGTCAAAAGACTCATTTAATACCAGTATCCCCATTTTATCCGTTAGCGTAAGCAGTTCCGGAGCTGGCGGGTTGTGTGCCATGCGAATTGCATTTACTCCCATCTCCTGAAGTAATTCCAACTGCCTGCGAGCTGCGCGAAGATTAAATGCTGCTCCCAGTGCGCCTAAATCATGATGCTGATTAACGCCTTTCAGAGGTATGTGCTGGTCGTTTACCAGCACTCCGACATCGGGATCAAACGTCAATTTTCTTATCCCGAATGGAGTAATGTACTGGTCTATTTCTTTTCCCTTGTATATCACGGATGTGACAAGTGCGTACCGGTTCGGTGTCTGCTGAGGAGCCGGGCCCCAGAGCTTTGGCTTGTCAAGAATTGTTGAAGCTGTTGTTTTATGCTGTTGTCCTGCAGATAGTTTAACTTTCTGTTCAGGAAGCTCCTTTACCGGGCTGTCACCCGGAAGATCTTGCCCGGTAAGTTCGTGAATACTTTGTTTCAGCGTGACTTCACTGCTTTCGGAGAAGTGATTCACCAGCGTGGTTGCAATGGATATGGTGGCTCTATCTGCGGAAACTGACGGGGTAATGATTTGTGTGCCCCAGTGACTGACATGTATTTGCGCAGTTTTTTCTAACCAGACATTGCGATAAATTCCTCCACCCGGATACCAGCGGGAAGATTTAGGTGGGTTATCGACTCTGATAGCTAATTGATTCTTGCCATTTTTCGCAAGGTAAGGTGTCAGGTCAAGACGGTAAGAACTGTAGCCATACGGCCAGCCTCCCACAAGATTACCATTTAGCCATACCATCGAATAAGACATGGCACCGTCGATGTGAAGGTAAATTCTATTGTCTGCGTCATTTGCACCGGTAGAAAATTGCTTTCTGTACCATGCTACGCCGTGAGAAGGGAGGCGGCCCATGCCTCCCCCGACCTTGGGATTCTCGCCGCTATAAAACGGACCAGCGATCGCCCAGTCATGAGGTAAATCAACTTTTTGCCAGCTACTGTCGTCAAAGCCTTTCTGAACGAACGGAAAATCACTCCCCGGTTTTCCCTCTGGCCTTTCATAACGCTTTTCAGAAGCCCCCAAAAAGTTGTTTCCAGAAGGAAGAATCCAGGGCTTCAATACATTGTTGCCACTTTCAGTAACTACGGCATCAGTAGGTTTGGTGTCCGCGGCCTGACTGTCATTGTACTGCCCTGTGGATGGACGATTATCATATATTAGAGAATCAGGAATCTCACTGTCAGCATAGCGATAAAAGCGCCAGTCGCTGGTAAGGTCTATTCTCTCGCGCTGATTAGCTGATGTGGCAGAAGCCAACAACATTGTTGTCAACAACGCCAGGCACTTCAAATACTTAGGCGATAACATATTCTTCTCTGTTAATAAAATGTGACTAACTGAATTCTTCAATAAGATATACAGAGAAGTTGGGTGTTTAAAAGCCAAAGAAAAAATAAGTAAACAGTTTACGAAATTTCTCAAGCCCTTTATTCAAGACGAGGAGAGGGAAAATCAGAAAATAAAAAAACGTAATGCATACTTGTATACTAGTAATTGTCAGTTAGTTTTGGTTTGTTTACATTTCGTATACAAAAATCAGGCGTGAGTATGTTTTATATGAGATCGACAATTAAATCTGTATCACTTTTGTGTGCACTGTTTTCAACAGGTATTTTTGCATGTGATGAACCTGCTTCCGTTTGTTTTAAGGATAACGGGGGCATCCCGCTCATTAAAAATAATCAACCCCTCCCAGTTTTAATTTCCCCGGCGGCAAATCCTGCCATAAAGAGAGTCGCGAAAGCTTTTTCGGAAGATTTAACAAGGGTTGGAGGGGGCAAGTCTGAGCTCACTGAAACGCAAACGATAAATAAAGCAGCGATTATCATCGGAGTCCCGGGGGAAGATGCTTTAATCGACTCTCTTGTGAAAGAGGGAAAACTTGATATCTCTGGCATCCGAAATAAATGGGAAGCATATCAGATAACGGTGGTTGACGATCCTGCCCCAGGGGTCGGGCGGGCGTTAGTTGTTGTCGGATCAGACAGGCGGGGAGCTATCTTTGGTACCTTTGATATTTCTGAACGAATGGGCGTTTCTCCCTGGCACTGGTTTGCTGATGTACCGGTTAAACAACATGCAAACGTTTTTATCACGCCGGGGACCAGGAGCGATTATCCAAAAGTACGTTATCGTGGCATTTTTATTAATGATGAAGATCCGGCATTAAAAGGTTGGGCACAAAAAACGTTTGGTGGTGTGAATTCCGGCATGTACGAACATGTTTTTGATTTGATTTTACGGCTCAAAGGGAATTACATCTGGCCTGCCATGTGGGGAAAAGCTTTCCATCTTGATGACCCCAAAAATACCTCGCTGGCAGATGATATGGGAATAGTTATGGGCACCTCGCATCATGAGCCAATGACACGGGCACATGCAGAGTGGCATCGCAAGTCTGAAAACCCGTTAGGTGGTGGTGCGTGGAATTATGAGGCTAACCGCGAGGCCATACAACAATTCTGGCGAGGCGGTATAGAGCGGATGATGTCAAAAGGAGATGGAAAACCTTATGAATCTCTTGTCACTGTTGGCATGCGTGGCGACGGGGATGAGCCAATGTCAGAAGGTACAGCAATTAAGCTACTTGAAAACATTGTGGATGATCAGAGAGCTATCATTGAAAATGTAACGGGTAAACCCGCTGAGGACACACCACAGGTCTGGGCGCTCTATAAAGAGGTGCAGGACTATTACGATAAAGGTATGACCGTACCTGATGACGTTACTTTATTATTTGCGGATGACAATTGGGGCCAGGTTCGGCGGTTGCCAGTGAAAGATGTTGATCGTGAAGGTGGTTTCGGCGTTTATTACCATTTTGATTACGTTGGTGGACCGCGCAGTTACAAATGGACGAATACAGTGCAAATTGGCAAAGTATGGCAACAAATGAATTTGTCTTACGAGCGTGGAGCAAAAAATTTATGGGTGGTAAATGTAGGTGACCTTAAGCCGATTGAATTTCCGACAGACTTCTTTCTGACAATGGCCTGGGACCCGGAAAAAGTGGGGCCGCAAGATCTTCGGGAATATGCCATTCAATTTGCTGAACAGTCTTTTAGTGCAGATCTGGCAAAAGATATTGCAAGTCTGCTGGAACGCTACGGTACCCTCGCTGCTATGCGAAAGCCTGAATTGCTCAACGAGGATACTTTTGAAGTAGGCGAGCCCACATTACCTGATTTGCAACCCGGAGAGTTCTATCAGCACTACATCAAGTGGAAACAGCTTGAAACTGATATGGACGAAGTGAAAGAGAAAATTGATGAGGAGCATTATCCGGCATTCTTTCAGTTAGTTGAATGGCCAGTTGCTTCACTGAGCAACCTTTATGAAATGTATTTTGCAGCGGCCTGGAATAAGAAGCTGGCAGATGCAGATGATTCGCGGGCAAACTATTTCAAAGATATAGTAGAAAAGAACTTTGCCAAAGATAAAGTGTTAACTGAAAAATATCATTCAATAAACAATGGTAAATGGGACGGTATGATAAATCAGGTACATATGAATTATATAACCTGGAGCGATCCCACACAGCAAACTATGCCTGATGTCATTGCAGTAGATAAGGGGAAAAATGACATCAAAGTCAGCTTCCGGGAGAGGGTCCACCCGAAGGACGGGCAAATCATTGAAGCTAAAGATTTCGTCAGAGCAACAGGTAATAAAAGTCTCAGTTGGCAGGCTGTGGACCATCTCGGACAATCAGAAGCTGGTGTGTTAGCACTTCCTCAGGGGCATGCTGCTACCACATTCGAAGACAAAGTCACCCTGTCATATGACTTGAGCCAGCCATACGATGGCAATGCAATTATTAAGATTAAACTGAGTCCGACGCTTGATACCTATGGTCGGGGAGGTATTCGAATCGGTGTGGCCGTAGATGAACGTCCGCCTGAAACCCTGAGTTTTGATTTACACCCTAGCGGTGGTGCATATCTCACAGAAGAAGAAAAAGCCTGGGCCGCAGCTGTGGTTACTAACGAATATACTTTGAAATGGAATGTCGAAAACCTTAAGAAGGGTAGCCATACAGTCACAATCTATCGAATCGATGATAATGTTGTATTGGAGAATATCCATGTGAGTTTTTCCAAACAATCAAAATCTGAATAGTAGTTTTTCTTAAGTAGCTGTATGAGAAATCAAGCATGCGAGACGGGTACCGGAGTGGAATCAGTTGAACCTGCTGTTGCTGTAAATCAGGTAAATGATAAATGCAGGTTACATTTACACATATAATAATGTGAAGGTTGGTTTACATCCGATACACTGATACTGGTAAACCAGTAAAGTATGAGGTACACGGTTTTGAGTAATAAATCTGTTCTTTTTTTGGAGCAAGCGGCTGAATATGCTAAACAAATTGATTATAGTCGCCCTGCCGGAAGTCAGGTTTACGGTTTCATACGTGACGCAATAGTCAGTATGCAACTGGAACCGGGTCAACTTATCTCTGAAACTGCGCTTGCTAATCAGTTCGGCGTCAGCCGCACACCTGTCAGAGAAGCCTTGATCAAATTGGCTAATTTAGGCTTTGTAGAGGTCCGGCCGCAAAGAGGAACGTATGTATCCCGCCTCAGCCGCGAAGCTATATTAGAGGCGCGTTTTATCCGTGAAGCGCTTGAGGTATCTGTGGTGAGCTATCTTGCAGAACATACTGAATCCCGTTTATTCAATGAGGCTGAATCAATTATCGCCCGGCAGGAGGATGCCGCAGCTATTGATGATGCCCTCCTGTTCCAGTCACTTGATGATGACTTTCATCAGTTGCTATCGGGCAACACCGGATTTGACCGTGTTAGCAATATGATAGAGCAGGAAAAGGCACATATGGACCGTTTGCGAAACCTTAGTCTGCATATGAGCGGGCAATATGCGAGAGTCATCCAACAGCATCGTGCAATTGTAACTGCACTGCGTTCTGGCAACAGGCAAGAAGCAGTCTCTGCTATGACTTTGCATTTGCGTGAGGTATACAATGTGCTGGATCGATTGCCTGTCGACCATCCTGAATATTTTGTCTAGTCCACTCCTTCAGGGAAGGGACTTTACCTACGTTAACTTTTCATTTTTTCACCGCCTGCCTCCGGACTAGTTTAATTTCAAAAGGTTAAACTCCGGCTGCATCAAATTTAAAAGCTTCAAATCCGATAAATTTTCAAACAAAAGTAACCTCATTGTTAATAAAAATAAATTATTTGTTAACTTTTTGGGTTGATAATGCTCGTGTCCAGTTAAGTTGTATACAAGTATGTTTGTCTGAAACTCAGTATGGAACACGTTGACAGGTTGGGGCCTGCCATCAAACAAATCGGAGGGCTGCAAATGCCTAGCTTTAAAAAAACAAAATTTCACCCCGTGATTGCACAGGAAAACAAGAAACGTAAATTACCTTCTTTTAAATTGTCGCTACTATCGTTAGCCGTTATGTCATGCACAACAAGCGTAATGGCCCAAAGTAATGATGACGAAGATGCCAAACCGGTTGAAAGAACCGTCCAGCAATCTTTACCGGCTAATAAACAGAGTGACGGTAATACGTCAGATGACGATGTCGAATATATTTCTGTTACCGGTCAGCGTCAGTCTTTACAGGATGCGATTGACCTGAAGCGCGCCGGCGATACTATCGGTGATTCGATAGTGTTAGACGAGGCAGGCAAGGTGCCCAGCACCTCCTTGCTTGAAATTCTCGAACGTACGCCGGGTGTAACTATGAACCGGATTCGTGCCGGGGCCGAAGGCTCACCGGATGGTTACGCTTTCGAAGGTTCCGGTGTGCAGGTACGGGGGCTGAATAAAACTAAAACGTTAATAAATGGCCGTGAAGTGTTTTCTGCTAACGGTGGCTCCGGACTAAATTGGGCTGATGTGGGCCCTGAACTCCTTAAAGCTGTCACGGTTTATAAAGCCAGCCGTGCAGATCTTATTGAAGGTGGCGTATCCGGTACAGTAGATCTGCAAACACGTATGCCATTTGATTTCGAAGGATTTAAGGCTGATGCTTCGATAACAGCAGATTACGGAGATTTCTCTGAAAAAGTAACGCCCGCGGTTTCAGGTATGGTATCGAACAGAATTGATACCGACCTGGGGGAATTCGGCGCTCTGGTTAACCTTGCGTATTCTAAAATAGCATCCCACGACAGTAACGTCATTTTACCTCCCTATCTGGCGACCTCATATAATGATCAGCGGGTTTACGTACCTGCAGGTATTCGTTATACGCAAGACCAGTTTGAAAGGGTGAGAAACGGATATTATGTAGCTTTACAATGGAAGCCTTCGGATGCGCTCGAGTTCTACCATACCAGCTTTATCTCAGAACGGGACAGTGACCGCCATAGCCAAATACTTTCACTTGAGCCGGGGACCTCAGTAGGGGTATTTGAGGGAGCAGAATTTGACGGCAACGGGGTTTTCCAACAAGGGACAATATCCAGTACAAATCTGACATCCGGCCTCAACGTCTCTCCAAATTCAAGCTTCAGCCCGTCTAACAGTAAAACCGCTGACCACACAGTGGGATTCAAATATCTGGCGGACTACTGGGATTTGAGCGGTAGCTACCAATATGTTAATGCGGAATCAAGATCCGGAAAGTATAGCCTTGGAAGTACAGTGCTTCCGGTAATCGCTGAAACCTATCTGGATTTGAAAGGGTCAATACCTGTGGCTACATTTGGTGAGGCCTTATCAACTAATCCTGCCGATGCCGGTTTATCAAGGGTCAACTGGTTGAACAGTGCAAATGATGGTGAGGCTCATGCATTTCAACTTGACGGGAGTCTTTTCCTCGAACATGACTTTTTCAGGAAACTCGCTGTTGGTGGCCGTGTTGCAGACAGAAGTGAAAGCGATAACTTTGTAGGCACCTGGTGGTCCGCAACCGGTCGGGGATGGAATGGTGTGCCAAGACCTTTTGTTGATACTGCTCCCGAAGGTGATTTTTATCTGGAAGAATTTTCAGACTTTTTCAAAGGTGATACAGCTGCACCGGGCGCTGTGTGGGTTGGTACTCCTGAATTAAACGATGCCAGCGCTTTTGAAAGGATGTACAACACCTATACTGCTTGTGGTCCGGACTTGTATTATCAATGTACTGATCCTGCTCAAAGTGCATATGTGTATGGCGAAACGCCAAACCCGAATTTTGACCAGATGCCGTCTTTCTATGAGACAAAGCACAAAACCCAATCACTGTACGCTATGGTCGGCTTCGAAAATATTGGTGATAGTATATGGTCGAACTTTAGCGGTAACGTTGGTCTCCGCTGGGTCAACTATGATATCGAAAGCAAAGGCAATTTTGTATTTAGTGGCGGCGCCCGCTACTACGCAAGTCTTGCAGATGCTGAAGCTTCCATCGAAGCAATGGGAGGGCTTGATAATGTAGCGGCCTGGCAGGAAGCAAACGAAGGTAGTCAGCCGCCATTAACCCGCGAAAGTGCAGGGTATGAAACAGACCGTATGGGAGATTTCTCAAAAAGCTACTGGCTACCGTCCTTCAACATTAAATTTGATTTGTCTGAAGAGTTAGTAGCACGTTACGCATGGACAAAAACACTCACGCCTCCACGTTACCCGGACATCCGTGCGCAGGGAACCGCTACTGTGCAAGTCACTGAAAATCCGGTCAATGAAGAGCTTAATGCATTATATCCTGATCAGGACGTCTCCGTGCCGGGTATTTTTTCAGGTTATACGAATACGTCAGGTAACCCTTTCTTAGAGCCTGAAATAGCATACAACCATGATATTTCACTTGAGTGGTATCCCGAGAAAGGGACTTCGATGCATCTGGCTTTGTTCTACAAAACTATTGAAAATTATATCACTTTTAATAATTTTGCGGCTCCGGCCAGTGACTTTTTCTCAGAAGCAAATTATCCCCAATCAGTGCTTGTCAGTGATGGTCAAGGCGAATTCCTCAATGGGGATGTTTCGAGTCGTACGAACTTTAACGCTGATGAAGACACGATTATCAAAGGTTTCGAATTGGGCGGACGGACTTATTTTGATAATCTGCCGGGATGGATGAGTGGATTTGGTGTCGATGGTAACCTGACATTTATCGATAATGATGCACCTGATGCGTTTGCTCTTGATATCAACGGTGACGCGCTTAGTGTTCCCGTTATCGGGCTGTCTGAGTGGTCATATTCAGCGACCCTGCTGTATGATAAAAATGATATCAGTGCAAGACTCGCTTACAACTGGCGTGATCGATACCTGACCACTACTAATGACTCAGGTACCACTCTTGTCTATGCGGATCCTGCTACCGGTAGTGATACTCAGATTGGTCTTCCTGTATATGCATCGGCTATAGGCCGGTTAGATGCAAGCATATCGTACCGGATTAGTGATGCGATGAATGTGAAACTGAATGTACAAAACCTGACAGATGAGGAGCAGCGAACCGAGATGGAAATTATGGACGGTGTGTTTGTAGACCGTGCAGTTTTCATTGCTGACCGCCGCATCAGTTTGCATTTAGGTTTTAATTTTTAACCCGGTTTCACAAGTGACAGCACAAAGGTAATTGATATCAGAGGTAACACTATGAGTAAGCGTGTGTTGATCGTCGGCGGGGGGACTGCTGGTTGGATTACTGCGGCCTATATGGCACGTATGTTGGCAGCAGATACACCTGGAGGTGTGTCAATCACGCTTGTCGAGTCGGATGAAATTGGCACCCTCGGCGTTGGCGAGGGAACGTTTCCTATTATTCGCAAAACCATGAAACGTATTGGTATTGACGAGAGCGACTTGATTAAACATGCTGATGCCACGTTTAAACAAGGGATCCGATTTAATAATTGGAAGTACAACCCTGCAGATAAATCTGATGACAATTACCTTCATCCTTTCCAGGTAGCCTCACAGCACACAGATATGGATTTACTTCCGTACTGGTTGCTTGGGGTTGCCGGGGATGTCCCCTGGGCCAAAGCTTGTTCAGTGCAAAGTACGGTGATTGATGAGAAGCTGGCCCCAAAATTAATTACCCATCCTCAGTTTGATGCGCCGTTAAACTATGCCTATCACTTCGACGCAACTAAACTTGCAGCTTTGGTGAGAAACAAAGCTACGGACACCGGCGTAAGGAGGCTGGTCGATACTATTGACAACGTTACTTTAGCCGAAGATGGCAGCATTGCTTCTGTAACAGCAAGAGAGCATGGAGAACTTACTGCCGATTTATATATTGATTGCACAGGGTTTCGGGCACGTCTGATTGGTGAGACCCTGGGCATGCCATTTACTTCGTTTAAAAAAGAACTGTTTTGCGACCGCGCAGTAGCGTTGCAGGTGCCTTATGACAACCCGCAAGCCGGCATCCCCTCATGTACCTACACCACAGCCAAAGAGGCTGGTTGGATTTGGGATATCGGTTTACATCATCGTCGTGGTGTTGGTTATGTATATGCGTCTGAGTACTGTGACGAAGAGACCGCTGTTAAAACGCTCAAAGCCCATATAGGCCCGGCAGCGGAAGATTTGTCGCACCGGCTGTTGAAGTTTGAGCCCGGTTACCGGCAAACTCAGTGGCATAAAAACTGTATTGGTGTTGGATTGTCGGTGGGTTTTATAGAGCCACTTGAAGCAACCGGGATCAGTTTTGCTGAAGTTGCAGCGCTAATGCTGTGCAACTTATTTCCCTGGTCCGGCGATTACGAGGCGTCGGCGAGGCAGTTTAACGAAGCCATGTGCAAGCGATTTGAGCATGTTAAAGATTTTATCAAGGTACATTATTACTTAAGCGAGCGGGACGATACAGCTTTCTGGCGGGACAACAGGGCACCGGATTCTGCTTCAGAATACTTGAAAGGTAAGTTAGCACAATGGCGACACAGGCCGCCATCATTTCTGGATATTGACGCAAGTCACGATATTTTCGACGAAAACAGTTGGCAATACATTTTGTATGGTATGGGGTTTAAGACAGATATATCAGCCCGCGCAGATGCGCTCCGGTTTTACGATGATGCCCGACGTGAATTCCATAGTATCCAACAGCAAAGCAGAAATGCAATGACGGCAGTGCCTGCTCACCGGCAACTAATCAACGAGGTTGCTTCTGGTGGGTTTCGCCCCCGGGCCGGAGGACGACGGTGAAAAGGGTTGTTATTGTCGGTGGCGGAACATCAGGATGGATGTGCGCTGCGGCGTTAGCGCGAACAGCACAACCTGAAACGCAAGTCACTTTGCTGGAATCAGACCAAATAGGCACCATCGGCGTAGGCGAAGCTACCATTCCTTTGCTGGCAGAGTTCAATGCGTTTCTCGGTATAGACGAGCATGACATGCTAAAGGAGTGTGCAGGTACATTTAAATTGGGTATTGAGTTTATTGACTGGTACCGGAAAGGACACGCCTATTTCCATCCCTTCGGCTTTTTCGGTAAAGATACTCCCGAATTCCCTTTTCATCAGTTATGGCTAAAGCTCAATAGCTTAGTACGTAATGGTGAACTACCGGAAGAGCTCTGCGGCAATATCTGCGAATACAATTTGTGCACAGTGGCAGCAAAATTAGGACGATTTTCACAGGCTCAAGGGGGGGCGAATACTATTTTGTCTACCATGCGGAATGCCTGGCACTTCGACTCCGGCGCCTATGGGAAATTGTTGCGCCGGTATGCAGAGCAAAGGGATGTTCAGCGAATTGAAGGCAAGATTGTTGATGTTTCTGTTGAGCCGAAAAGTGGTGATATAACGTCTGTAAGACTTGAAAACGGTCTGGTCGTAGCCGGCGACTTGTTTATCGATTGCAGCGGGTTTCGCGGTTTACTCATCAATGAACATTTGCAGAGTGAATTCAATGACTGGACACACTACCTCCCGTGCGACCGCGCTATTGCAATTCAAACTTATGAGAATATACATGCTCCGCCATACACACGCGCTTATGCCAAAGAGGCAGGTTGGCGTTGGCAAATTCCGTTGCAAAGCCGTTTTGGGAACGGTTACGTGTATTCTGGCCAGTTTCAGGAGCAGCAGGAAGCTTTGACTTCCCTGTTAAGTGATTTGCATGGGGAGCCGGTTACAGGGCCCAATTTTTTACGTTTCCGTACTGGTCACCGCAGGACATTTTGGAAAAATAATTGTATAGCGATAGGGTTAGCGGGGGGCTTCATAGAGCCGCTGGAGTCAACCAGTATTCATCTGGTGCAGACCGGTATTCAACTGCTTATTAGTTTATGGTCAGCAAGTGGAAGCAACGATGAATTGCGGTCCCGATACAATAAGATGATGACTGACGAATATGAGGATATCCGGGATTTCATCATATTGCATTACAAAGCAACTCTAAGGGACGATACTGCGTTTTGGCGATTTGTCCGGGACATGTCTGTACCGGACTCACTATCAGAAAAAATGGAGCAATTTGCCAGAAACGGCAATATAGCTACCCGCCCTGATGCACTTTTTACGTCACACAGTTGGTTGGCGGTCATGCTGGGACAGGGAATTGTTCCGATGCACTACGACAGCCGGGTAGACCGCATTCCCGGTGACATACTTATTAAAAATATGCATGGGTTGAGGGAAGCCGTTAAAAGAACCGCAGCATCGTTACCCTCTCATCAGCAATATATTAATAAGCATTGTGCTTTTTCTAATACCCACGGGTGAGAGCGAGTGTTCGAATCCCGGCAAGATGCGCTTGCGCATGTATTTGACAATGAGTGATGATAGGCCTTTGATTATAATAGCTTCAAGGTAAGGCAATGAAAAAATTTATTCTGGCGCTTTGTATCACATTGTCATTTCAGGCTGCCGCCACACCGGGCAGTAAAGCGCCTGACAGAAAGGCCGGTGAAGGTATGGAAGCATCCCGTCTTATTCTGAGAGGCGGCAACATTATCTCAGGCGAAGGTGCACCCCCTCAGGGTCCTGTGGATATTGTGATTGAGAATGGCAAAATTACACAAATTGTATCGGTGGGCCACCCGGGCGTACCGATTAAATACAGCCGTCCTGAGCTGAAAAGCGGTGATAAGGAAATCGACATTCAGGGCCAGTACGTATTGCCGGGTTTTATTGATATGCATGGCCACATTGGCGGTTCTGCCGACAATATTCCCGCTGAGTATGTGTTTAAGTTGTGGCTGGCTCACGGTATTACCACCATCCGCGAACCCGGCAGCTTCAACGGCGCAGACTGGGTGCTGGAGCATCAGGCGCGCAGTGATAAAAATGAAATTGTTGCTCCGCGAATTGTGCCTTATGTGGGTTTTGGTATGGGCGGCGATCAGCCGGTTTCCACAGAGAAGCAGGCAAGAATCTGGGTGAAAGACATCGCCCGTAAAGGTGCGAAGGGCATCAAGTTTTTCGGTGCCAGCCCCAAAATTATGGCGGCAGCCTTAGACGAAGCTAAGAAGCAGGGTTTAGGCACCATGATGCATCATGCCCAGCTGAACGTGATGGGAACCAATGCACTGGATTCTGCCCGGTTAGGTTTAACCTCTATGGAACACTGGTACGGACTGCCGGAAGCGCTGTTTGAAGATAAAGTTATTCAGGACTACCCCTCACATTATAATTACAACGACGAGCAGCACCGGTTTTCTGAATCCGGAAAACTCTGGCTTCAGGCGGCAGCTCCCGGCAGTGAGAAGTGGCAGCAGGTAAGAGACGAGCTTATCGACCTGGACTTCACCATCGACCCTACACTGACAATTTATGAAGCCAGCCGGGATCTTATGCGTGAGCGTCAGGCCGTATGGCATGACGATTACACCTTACCCGTGCTGTGGGAGTTCTTTGAACCCAGCCGGTATGCACACGGCAGCTACTGGTTCAACTGGACCACGCAGGATGAAATCAACTGGCGCAACAACTACCGCCGCTGGATGACATTTCTTAATGACTATAAAAACCATGGTGGCAGGGTGACTACCGGTTCCGACGCCGGTTACATCTATAAAATCTACGGTTTTGCTTACATCCGTGAACTGGAATTACTACAGGAAGCCGGTTTCCATCCGCTGGAAGTCATTCAGGCAGCCACATTAAATGGCGCAGAAGCCTTAGGTCTCGACGATAAAATTGGCAGTCTTGCCGTAGGTAAAAATGCCGACATGGTTGTTGTAGATGGTAATCCGCTGGAAAACTTCAAGTTACTTTACGGCACCGGCCATTTCCAACTGGATGAGAACAACGAGCCTGTACGCAAAAAAGCGGTGCGTTACACCATCAAGGACGGCATCGTATACGATGCTCAGCAGTTGCTGGAAGATGTTCGCAGACTGGTGAAGGAAGCGAAGGCGGAACTGTAGTCGCCTTCGCTGATAACCCCGTTAACGTGCTGGCTCTGTAAACGGCGCCAGCATGTTTCTTATTTTTTGCTGCTCCGTCGAAGGGTCAACAGGGCCGCTGCCACTGACGTTTTGGGCGTAGTCGAAGAATGGCATGAACATGAACTTGCCGTCTGCCTGCTTGTTGATTTCAATGGACGTGTTCTCAGCAATCAGTGAGGACCACACCTCACGAACGTTTCTCCAGAATGATGATGTTGCTTCCCAGTATGCTTCGCCGGGCGTAAAGTCGTGGTCTTTGATGCGCTCGTAACGGGCAATCCCCAGTTCTTTTGCAAGGTACGGAGCCGGTGAGGCCGGTTTGCCGGTATTATTTATTACCAGCTTGTAGTTTTCTTCTTCCTGTACCCAGCCATCGGGTAAAATAATGTGTTTATTTATCCCTTCAAGGATCTGGTAATCCTGTCTCACACTGCTTTCCCGCCGGGGAAGTGGCCGCCAGGTTAACTCGCTTATCCACTCTGAGCGGTTTCCTTTGTGCTGCCATTTACCGTGAGACTCATATCGTGGCGAGTCGTCTACCTGATAAACCGACTGAGACCAGGTGCCTTCAATATCCTGACCGGTGAACTCATGCTTTCGCCATACACTATTGCCGGTATATACAAACTCTGATGGCTTCTCGTATTCCCAGTCTTGCCGCCAGTGTTTCATCACCATTGGCTCACTGATCTTTCCGTCTTCACCAACAAAATACATCACCATAATGTGCTGAAGGCTGATAAATTCAGGTTCATTGTCGACAACAATCACCATTTCCGTGCCCCAGGAGCGATAGGGGGCCGCAGGCGTGTAATTTTTAGTGAACCCCATGGTTTCGATAAAGTCGAATCCCACACGAAAATACCCCGACATCGCCAGTATGGCCTGCCGGTCCCGCTCAAATTTATCCATGTCTTCCGTTTGCAGTTTCAGCCAGTGCGGGGAAGGGGTAAGATCTTTTGTTGTGCTGTTACCTGTTGATGTGCCGCCACGTGGCTTGAAGTTGCAAGGCTCGTCTACGAATTGCCAGCCAAACACGTATTGGGGTATTGCTGCACACTTGCCTGCTTTTGCAGCTTCAGCCGGTTCACCGTTTCCATAGCTATTCAGGCTGATTAACGTGATAAACGCCCCGAATAGTGTGCGGCAGAAAGAAGATCTGAGTACGGCGTCTGGCATAAGAAAAGCTCCGGTGTTCATTGTCGGCGTTTATAAAATGAAGTATCTTATTGCAAATAAGAATTATTATTATCACGTGCGAGGCAGTAAATTACCAGCGCTTAAATCATGGAAACTTTTTATTTCCGAAGGGCTAAGTAATTTCCGCACACTATTTGATTCCCTGATATGAAAATGCAGAATGAGTGTGTTTACTGAACGAAGGTTCAGGTATTGTCGTGTTTACCAGAAGTATGATTACAGGAGTTTCTGAATGAAAGACACCCGTCCACGTAATATGGACTTAACTACCATCAAGTTGCCGGTAATGGGGCTGGCCTCCATTTTACACCGGATATGTGCTGTGATTATCTGGTTCTCTCTGGCCTGGTTTCTGCCGTTATTGTTTCTTTCTCTGCAAGGTGCTGAAGGCTTTGAAAATGTGCAGTTACTTATCAGCGGCAACTTCATCGCGCAATTTTTTACCTGGGGTTTTCTCACCGCGCTGGGCTACTACATGATGGGTGGAATAAAACATCTCATTCAGGAGTTTGGTTATTTTGAAACACTTGAAGGTGGCAAGCTGATATCGCAGGTGGCTATTGCATCAGGCATATTGTTGAGTGTGTTGTTCGGATTTTGGGTTTGGGATTAACTGACATGAAGCGAAATGGCGTAAAAGAGTGGATATTCCAGCGGATCAGTAACGTGATGATTTTTGCTTATGCGATATTTTATCTGGTGAGCGTTTTCACAATGGAGAATGTTGACTACGAAAGCTGGACTGCATTTCATCAGTCAACTGGATTTAAACTCTACTCAACAATCACTCTTGTTGTTGTGATGCTGAACTCTCTGCTGGCAGGTTGGCAAATCGGCACTGATTACACCCAGAAAGTACCTGTGGCCGGTTTTTCTGCGGCCTTCCACACATTTTATACCGTAGTCACAGCAGGCTTTCTGCTATTCGGCTTATACATTCTGTGGGGAATGTCCTGAGGGATCGGGCTAACGCTTAGTGAATCAATACCGTCCGGATGAGCTGATCGCTACTCCGGACTGTTGATGCTTTCCTCAAGAGGAAATAATAAATCGAATGCGGGTAATAAAAGATTCGCACTGCATACCGCGACCATGAAAGCGAAAATGTCCGTGAGTGAAGTGTACCTCAGGACCATCCACGCTACTGTCATGCTCAGCCAGAACATATTAAAACTCATGGTCCGGATATCCGGTCTGAGTGTTTTCGTGCAATAACGGCAGGTTACAGGCTCCCTGATCAGAAAGAGCAGCCGGTGGGAGAACAGCACTTCATGCGAACAACAAGGGCATCGTCTGGCAACAAGTTGTTTGAGCATCACTCAGACTCACTTAGTTAAATAGTATTGAGAATTATTATCGTTCACGACATACTTCGTCAACCATTCTGTTTGAAATTTACCCTTCTTAATTTCCCGGAGCTCGCCGGGGGATACAACAACGTTGCTGATAAAATGTGCGCCTGATGTACGCTAAGACTCACATCTTCCATCAAATCGATAAGTGCCTGAACCTCCGGGCTAAACGAGAGCGCTGCGGAATAATTTCTCCTGCCCGCTGTGATAAGGTGATATCACGACAGATGCCGTTGTCTGTCTCCCAGAGCCGGTTACCGGCACATATAAAAAGAGGATGCTTATGCGATACCTTCGCTACGCCATGCTGGTTATTGCCAGTTGCGTGATGACTCCCGCTGTTTCTGCAGCACCTGACAAAGATACCCGTGCGGAATATATCCGTTCACACTACGCTAAATATGAATACAACATCCCCATGCGGGATGGCACAAAACTGTTTACTTCGGTCTATATACCTTACGATCAGAGTAAAAGCTGGCCTATGCTAATGCAGCGTACACCCTATCGCGTTGCGCCCTATGGCTCGTCAGATTTTAAAACCCGTTTAGGACCCAGTGAGAAGTTCGAACAGGAAGGCTACATTTTTGTTTTCCAGGATGTTCGCGGCAAACAAATGTCTGAGGGGGAGTTTGTAAACATGCGCCCGCAGGACGCATACAAACGCGGAAAAGACGCTGTTGATGATGCCACAGACGCTTACGACACTATCGAATGGCTGGTAAAAAATGTACCCAACAACAATGGCCGGGTAGGGCAGTGGGGCATTTCCTATCCCGGGTACTATACATCGGTTTCCGGTATCAACAGTCACAAAGCCCTTAAAGCTATTTCTCCGCAGGCGCCTATTGCCGACTGGTTCTTCGATGACTTTCACCGCAACGGTGCGTTTTCTACACCTATGGCATTCCTGTTTTTTGATACTTTCGATGCGCCCCGTACAGAGCCGTATCCTTACCGTCTTGAAGGACGCAAAGCCACTACGCCTGACGGTTATGAGTTCTTCCGCGACCTCGGGCCGCTGGCCAACGTTAACAAAAACTATTTCCATGGCGAGCGACCGTTCTGGAATGAACTGACTGAACACCCGAACTATGACGACTACTGGCAGGCTCGCAATGTTCTGCAGCATCTCGATAAGGTAAAGCCTGCCGTGCTGGTTGTGGGTGGCTGGTACGATACCGAAGACTTGTATGGTCCGCTGGCGACTTATCAGACTATGTCGCACGAGAACAAACGTGACAATGTGCAAATTGTCATGGGCCCCTGGTATCACGGTCAGTGGATTGGTGATAAAGGCTCTAATATGGGCGAAGCGCAGTTCGGCTTCGAAACCAGTGTGTGGTTCCGTGACAATGTTCTGTTGCCGTTCTTTAACCAGCACCTGAAGGAAGAGTCGGAAGATAAGTACGAGCAGACTGCAACCATGTTTGAAACCGGTGCGAACCGCTGGCGTTTCTTCGGGCAGTGGCCACCTGCTGATACCAGTGAAAAAACACTGTATCTGACAAATGATGACAGTTTGTCTGAGAACAAACCGGATAAAGATGGCGGTGCTTCAGACTATGTATCCGACCCCCGTAATCCTGTACCTCATTCTGCAGCAATCAGCCGTGGATGGGATCGCCCTTATATGGCTGAAGATCAGCGTTTCACCGCCCGCCGTCCGGATGTGCTGAAATTTGAAACCGAGCCCATGACAAGTGATATGACCGTTGCCGGTGAAGTGAACGTGAACCTGTGGGTGTCCACGGATAAAACCGCAGCGGATTTTGTGGTGAAAATTATTGATGTGTTCCCGGGCGTGGATGAAAACACCAATGAAGTGGACAAAGAAACCGGTGACCGCCATGAACTGGTGCGCTGGGGCATTATCCGCGGACGTTTCCGTGACAGCTTCTCTGAGCCCAAACCCTTTGAACCGGGCAAACCGACTCAGGTCTCTTTTGAGCTGTACGATTTGTTGCACGACTTTAAACGGGGCCACAGATTACAAATCCAGATCCAAAGCTCTATCTTCCCGTTCCTTGATATGAATCCGCAAACTTACGTGGATAATATCTTTCATGCGACTGAAGAAGATTTCGTCCGTGCTCAGCACACCATCTACCACGACGCGGCGCACCCGAGTTCAGTGACTTTCAATGTTCTGCCTTCTCAGTAGCAGCCTGAGCAGGTGAGAAAAATGATGCACTTCATGGCCTGAAGTGCATCAATTCCCGGGCCGGTGGGGAAACCGGCCTGATTGCATCATTCGGAAAAGCCGGTAAGCCAAACTCAGGGCGTGAACAGCGCATAAAGGCCAAGACCATACACGCCAACAGTGAGTAGCACGCCTGTCATATAAAAGTAGCTTCTGGGGCTGGGATTTTTCTCAGTGGCTATTGCGTAGTAGAGCGACATGTGAATAATGCGCACCGCAGCATACAACCAAATCAGTACGGCGAGTATTGTGGTGGGCGCGCCGAGAAAAATACAAATCAGTGCCGGCAAAGTAAACTGATGAATATTCTCTAATGAGTTGTGAAACGTGCGATGGCTTCGGAACACAAAGCTATCGTGACTTAACTCATCGCTCACTTTGCCCGGAATATAACTTGATTGCTTCCTGTGGGCGACGGCTGCCACGATGTTTTGCACGAAAACAGTCGCTGCAATTACCAGCAACCCTGCTAAGGAATAAGCGTAGATCGTAAACATTCCCCTGTACTCCTGAATTTCCCTGACATTTCTACGCAGCTTAAGGAGCGGAAGATCGTCGCAGAAATTAAAAGTACTTACCCCGTCATTCAGACAGAAATCTAAACCGCTATCACACAACCCAAAAGAACATAAAGGGGCCCGTATTGCCGGAACAACATGAGTTATTCACTGGCTAGTCACGTGTTCACCAATTATCATATTGAGTCTAATCCTCTAACCAACGTTTTCTATGACAAATACTTCTTCAAATTCAGCCGACTTCATGACAAAAGTTAAAAGTACCCAAGAGTTATGGGCGCTACAGGATAAAACCACAGAGGGGTGGGTGATTGTCGACTCGGTTAACTTCGAAAACACTGATGTGATGCCTGTCTGGTCTGACGCAGAAATGGCTCGTGAACATTGCACCGATGAGTGGGAAGATTACATTCCTAAATCCATTTCCGTTTCTGACTGGCTGGAGTTCTGGCTGGAAGACCTGGCCGAAGACAATGTCCTGGTCGGCGTTGAATGGCGTGATGGTGGTGAGTATCTTGAAGTTGAACTGGCAGAGTTCAGCCAGATGCTTGCAGAGATAGAAAAACTCTGATTCGCATCAAACTTTGCATTTAGTTACTCCACATTCGGATAGTGTTTTTTAATAAAAGAACTTTTATCAAAAGGGTGTGGGGACAACTGCTTAATATCAGAAACAAAAAACCGACTAAAAAGTCGGTTTATTGTTTCTTCCGCTAAGGAAGAGAATGGTACCAGTGGGCGGACTCGAACCGCCACACCCGAAGGCGGGGGATTTTGAAATTAATGCGCATATATTACTTTATTGAAATCATGGGTATATGTTTACATTGAGAAGCTTTGCAAAGTCAGGCCTCATTCCTACGAACAATGTCAAGAAATCTCTTCCGCTTACTTATCAGGTTGTAATAGTAAAAATCATCAAATGTAATAGTCTTCCGGAACACCTCATCCTGCCAACGGAAGCACGTCACCAACAGAATATGACAGGCAGTATTTTAAGGACATAGAAAGTGTCTAGGAAAGTCAGGCCTTGCCAAATGATCCCCGCACCAATAGTTAAAGTACAAATACGCAACAATCCATAAAGCCATTAATTGAATCAGGGATGGATTAACATCGCCAAAAACGAGGGAACAATGAGTGAGTTTTTAACGCAATGGCAAGAGACTGCTCATACTACCTTGGCACTGTTTATATGGCTTTTTAGGTTTTCGTGCTTGGCTACCTAATAAGCTCAATGAGCCAAGTCTTTGTCAACAAAAAGCGAACGCAAAAACCTATGGAAAAATTGGAGCCAAGAGAGCCCGCCTACCTCTAGTCTAAGGGTACTGCACTCTAAGGTCTATGATGGTTCAATTTGACGTCATTATGGCTTTGCCGGTTTACATAAATGCGGGTGGTTCAATTAGGGAGTACATAAATCATGATGAATTGTATGGGAGAGACGATGGGGGTTGAAATGATGATAGGTATGGGTTTGATCTGGCTACTGGTAGTGATGGTCCTAATCGGGGCAGTGGCTGCGTTGTAGAAATACTTACGTTCAGATAAAGCGCGTGATGAATAGAATTAAACATTTGTCTGCAAGCCCGCAAGCAAATGTCATTTCTTTTCCTTTTTAGTAAATGTTGTCTGGAAAATGTGGTAGGCCCCTTTTATAAAACCTGGTCACAATGGACCCCATGTACGCAGTGCTTATCTGTACTCAGGCAAGTTTTGGAAATGGCGTAATTAGCTTCTTGACTTCTAAAGAAATAAGTATAGAACGAGTGCGAAAAAATATGAAGATTTTATTGGATGGAATATATAAAAGTTAAAATATGGAACCAACAAGAAAAAGTGATTTAAAAAAGGCCAGAACGCTTCAAATATTAAATGTCATCTATGATGCAATTGAAGTCATAGTAGCTTTAATCGCAGGAATAATTGCTAATAGTTCAGCGCTCATAGGGTGGGCATTGGACAGTACAATAGAGGTGTTAAGCGCTACCACGCTAGGCTGGCGTCTACACGGCGAACTTAAGGGAATTGATAAAAAACAAGTAAATAGACGGAAGAAAATCACTCTCTACGTGATTGCCGTATCATTTACTTTGGTCTGCATATTTATATCTTATGATTCTGTTACAAAACTTCTTAGTCAGCAAACGTCAAGCTGGAGCACTATGGGGTTAATCATTTTAGTTACTTCCTTGCTTATCAACCCGATTTTAATTCATTTCAAAAGAAAATATGGCCGCAAGCTGGATAGCCCGGCGTTACTCGCCGATGCTAAAGATACCTTTATCTGCTTATACCAAACGATCGTTGTCCTTGCCGGTTTGCTATTGGTAAATTGGTTTGGTTGGTGGTGGGCTGATCCTGTGGCGGCATTGCTCATTGTACCTTATGCAGCAAAAGAAGGTTGGGAAGCTTACACTAAAGCAAGAGACATCAGTATTGATGAGAAGTAATACCCGCATCACCTTAAATAATTCATTCTCTTAGCACTGACTTGTTTCGTCACGTATCAACCAAGTGCTTCAGGCTCAGGCATCATGATACAGCACAGAATGTAATGTTCCATGCACCGATGGTTGAGATACAAATACGCAGCAATCCATAAAGCCATTAATTGAATCGGCGATTGATTAACATTGTCTTAAAGGAGAGAACAATGAGTGAGTTTTTAACGCAATGGCAAGAGGCGGCTGAGCTTACTCGGGGCGCTGATAAACGGCATTGTTTTAATCGTTGGTTCTGCCTGGGTCCTTTATGAGGCAGTGCCACGGCTGAGTAATCCAGAGATGCCAGAAACAGAAGGCATGATTGCACTGGCTATTCTTGGCGTACTGGTCAACGGCTTCGCCGCGTATAAATTACAAGGTGGTAAATCGCTGAATGAAAAAGTTCTGAACTGGCATTTACTCGAAGACGTTTTAGGTTGGGTAGCGGTACTCATTGTCGCTATTGTTATGCAGTTCAAAGACTGGCCTGTTCTGGATCCGGTTCTTTCTATCGGATTTACGCTTTTCATTCTGTTCAACGTTATCCGAAATCTTATCAGCACCGTAAAACTGTTTTTTCAGGCGTCACCAGACAACGACCTTTTACAAAACGTGACTGATAAATTGCTTGAACTTGATGCTGTTAGCAATCTGCATCACCTGCATATCTGGTCACTAGATGGTGAGCATCATGTCGCGACAGTTCACATCGTTAGTCAATTTGAGTCGAAAGCTGAATACCTAATGTTGAAAGAAAGCATAGCGAATGCTTTGGATGAATTTGAATTGTCACATACAACCATAGAGGTTGAGAATGGTCTAGAAGATTGTCGTGACACCAAATAGCTAAAGAAGCGATAGGTCACGTTAATGTTTATTAACATGACCTATTTATCCGGCGTACTGATTTGCGTTGTCGGATTATACATGAGCTGGCAAGGTGGTAGTTTTCTACTTTCATAGTTAAATTAAGCATTTAATAGGTTCAAATGGCTTCCTTACACTGTGTTGGTCTCATATCTGTATTGAACAGATCGCTCATTCATTGACCCTAGCTATATTTTAAGAGATAATCAGCCTTCATGAAGAGGAATGTTGTGTCGAAAAAGAATTTCCGCATTAGCAAAAATTTTAAAGTGGTTCTGGCCGCTTTGCTGTTGTGCGCGCAATTTTTGTTGATAGTTTCTGACGCATTTTCTTTTGAACAAGAACATTTTATTAGCAACGAAGTATGTACCGAAAGTACGTTAATCGAACTGCCTAATGCTTATGATTTAGGCACAGGAAATGATTGTGATCATTGCTGTTCGTGTCATGGCCATTTCACCCATATTGCTTTCTATCTTGATAATGACAGCACGTTTCTGAAAAAATCCCCTACCCTAGCTTCAGTTTATCTCGAAGCTTCACCTAGCCGTTTCATTAACCAAATAGAGCGTCCTCCAAGAATTTAATCCCTGTCATCTTTCGTTTTTTTAACTGACTAGGATTATATTTCATGAAAAATTCACAGTTCCCTGTGCGTGTATTTATGCGCGCCGGAATACTGACTAGTGCATTGGTGCTATCTCAAGCCAAAGCGTTAGCAGAACAAGTAACTTTAGACGATGCTGTTCAACTAACTCTCAGCCGTCATCCAACATTATTGAAATTCAGACCTCTTACTAGAGCTCTTGAGGGAGATCGCCAACAAGCTTTGCTTTCTCCAGCTTACACCGTAGGTGCTAGTCTAGAAAATGTGATGGGCACGAGTTCGACTTCGGGAGTTCAAGCAGCAGAAGCAACCATCTCTCTATCTTCAGTGTATGAACTTGGTGGTAAGAAGAGTGCAAGAACACAGGTTGTGGATGCCAGAGCTGCCCTTTTAGATTCAGAGCAGTATTCAATGTCTCTCTCACTACTTGGTGGGCTCACTCAGCAGTATATTCGCGTTCTGGCACAACAGGAGCGTCTGCAAATAGCTGAGCGAAGTGTGAGCTTAGCTGAAGATGCTCTTACTGTAATCACTAATAGAATAAAAAGTGGTGCAACGAATGATGCTGAATTGTTCAGAGCTAAATCGGCTTTAAATCAAGCGAAATTAGAACTTGCGACAGCAAAGGTGAATGAAGAGATAGCCCTGCAATCTCTCACACTATTCTGGCAGGGCAATTATGAAGATATCACGCTTACTGGTTCTTTAAATTCACCCGCTACAAATTATTCCTACGAAACACTTTTTAACCAATTCTTATCATCATCGAATGCGGATTTACTAATTAAGTCACTTGACCTGAAGGACGCTGAGATTCAGTTGGCTAAGTCTGATAATACCGCAGACCTATCTTGGTCTGTAGGTGTTAGAAGGAATCAGGGAGCTCAAGATACATCGTTAGTTTTTGGTGCCTCAATTCCACTATTTGCTGAGAAGAGGAATTCGGGTGCAGTCAAATCTGCAATTGCTAGTAAGGAGGCGGAGTTATTAGAGCGAGACACCAAGTATCTCGATGTAAAAGCGATTCTATTTAAAGCAACGAAAAGCATAAATTTTAGTTCACAGGCAGCATTGCACCTGGAAAAAGAAGTAATGCCTGATTTGGAAAGAGCATTGGAGCTGACCAAGGAGGGCTATCAAAAGGGAATTTACACTTATCAAGAATGGTTTGCTTCACGTGATGCACTTCTCCAATCTCAACGGAGTCTCATCAACTATCGCGAAGCCACTCTGCTCAATGAAGCACTTATCGAACAATGGACAGGGCAATCTCTGAAATCATTCACTTTCAATCTCCAGGATTAATTATGCTAAAGCAAATTTTATTTTTATTTCTTATCGGCACTGTGACATCTATCGCGACTGCAAGTGAAGATGTCACCAATTCAAACGACAACCAAAATATATTCCAGAAAGGTAACATCAAAATAGAAGTAAGTATCGATGAAAGCCCCGAGGGCTCTGTAATTATTGCCTCGACTTCTGAAGATGGGAAGCCATTTATCCCTGATTCCTTTTCTATAGAGCTACAGAAGTTAGGTTCAAGCTCAGAAAAATTTGAGTTTCAAACTTCAGAGGGGGTTTTGCGGTCAATAAAAGCTCTGTCTGAACCTCATTCTTTTAAGGCCACTATTTATCTGACTGACAAAAGACGAAAGTATTCCTGGGAGTGGGAAAACTTCGAGGGAAGAACACAGATCTCAAGAGCGTTAACTGAAAAGTTTCAATTAGCAACCTCCGAAGTTCAGAGTGGGACCATTGAAAGACATATCGAATTGTTGGGTACTCTTGTAATTCCAGCCAAGAATAAGGCTGAAGTTAATGCGCGGTTCTCGGGAGTTGTAGAAACTCTCGCTTCGGATGTTGGTGACAGCGTGAAGGCTGGCGATGTAATTGCAAAAATTCAATCAAATGACAGCTTACAAACCTACATCGTGAAAGCGCCAATTTCGGGTACGGTAGTAAGTCGAAATGTTAATGTCGGGCAGTTGGTTACCAGTGAAACGCTTTATAAAATAGTCGACGCTGAAACGCTTTGGGCAGAATTGAAAGTATTTCCATCCAAGCGGGATACAATAAAGCCGGGCTCTTATATCCACATAAAAAAAGGTTCCCGACAGCAAGATGCAAAGGTCAAATTTCTCATTCCGTCAGGCTCACTTGAACCTTATCAGATCGCAATTGTTGAAATCACTAATACCGAAGGAGAATTCTCCCCCGGCGATATGGTTACAGGTGTAGTTGATGCTCAGAAAATCGATGTTTCGCTTCGCGTTGAGAATGAAGCTATACAATCAATGGATGGTAACTCAGTTGTATTTTTAAACGATGGTAACACGTTTCAAGCTGTCCCTGTCGAGCTGGGTATAAAAGATGACAACTTCACTGAAGTAAAGCGTGGCTTAATCGCTGGTCAAATTTACGTTTCAAAAAATAGCTTTCTGATAAAAGCGGATCTTGAAAAATCCGGTGCCTCTCACGCTCACTAATCCTGGAGACGATAAATGATTGATAATATTATTCGTCTTTCAGTAGAAAGACGCTTTTTGTTTCTTGTTCTTGCACTAATCTTAATTGGGATCGGCGTTTGGAGCTACCAGCGATTACCTATTGATGCTGTACCAGATATTACAAATGTACAGGTTCAGATTAACACCAAAGCTCCGGGGTACTCACCATTAGAAGCTGAACAACGAATAACATTTCCTGTCGAAACAGCACTATATGGCTTGCCTAACTTATCCTATACACGTTCTATATCGAGGTATGGTCTTTCACAGATTACTGTTATTTTCGAAGAAGGAACGGATATCTTTTTTGCCCGAAATTTAATCGACGAAAGACTTGCGAACCTTAAAAGTGTTTTACCTGATGGCCTTGAACCAGAAATGGGGCCAATCGCTACAGGGCTAGGCGAGATTTTCGTATATACGCTGGAAGGGAAAGATGGAGCCACGTTGCCCGATGGCTCCCCAGTTACGCCAATGGCTTTAAGAGAGGTACAAGATTGGATTATTCGACCACAGTTAGCCCAAGTGCCAGGAGTAGTAGAAGTAAACACTATTGGGGGCTATGACAAGCAGTATCATGTCAATCCCGATCCTGTAAAAATGCTGGAGATGGGAGTCACGGTTGAAGATATCTCTGAAGCACTATATTTGAACAATGATAATACAGGAGCTGGCTATATTGAGAAAAATGGCGAGCAACTTCTTGTACGATCTCCAGGTCAATTGACAGGGATAAGGGATATTGAAAATGTTGTAGTAAGTAACAAAGGATCTGTTCCTGTTCTGGTAAAAGATATTGCAACTGTAGGCCTGGGTAAGCAGCTGAGAACCGGAGCTGCTACAAGAAATGGAAAAGAGACTGTGATGGGAACAGTCATGATGTTACTGGGAGAAAACTCAAGAGAAGTTGCTGCTTTAACTGCCAGTAAACTAACTGAAATTCAAAACTCCTTACCAGACTGGGTGGTTGCTGAACCTGCCTACGATAGGACTTCACTGGTCGACAAAGCAATAAACACTGTGCAGAAGAACTTGCTGGAAGGAGCATTACTCGTAATTGTCATATTATTTTTACTACTAGGCAATATCCGAGCGGCTCTTATTACGGCAGCGGTCATACCAATCGCTATGATGATGACAATTACAGGAATGGTCCAGAAAGGTGTTTCCGCAAATCTAATGAGTCTGGGAGCATTAGATTTTGGACTCATTGTTGATGGCGCTGTCATCATTGTTGAAAACTGTATTAGGCGCTTATCTGAAGCGCAACAGCATCACGGCAGGCTTCTTCAACTTAAGGAGCGTCTTGAAGAGGTTAAAATAGCAACTATTGAAGTAATCAGGCCCAGCTTATTTGGTGTCGGAATCATAACCGCCGTTTATCTGCCCATATTTACTTTAACAGGCGTCGAAGGAAAGATGTTTCATCCAATGGCAATAACTGTAGTTATCGCTCTTGTTGCGGCAATGATGTTGTCGCTAACGGTGGTACCTGCAGCAATCGCCGTTTTCATGGGTGGAAAAATCAGTGAAAAGGAAAGTTTTTTAATAAGTTGGGTGAAACAAGTTTACGAACCAGCACTTAGAGCAATTCTTAAATTTAAAGCAGCTGCTCTCGGGGCTGCATTAACGCTTGTGATCTTCTGTGGATGGCTGGCAACAACGCTTGGTTCTGAATTTATTCCTCAACTGGATGAAGGTGATGTTGCTTTACAGGCTTTACGAATAACGGGTACCGGTCTAAACCAATCAATTCAAATGCAAGAACAACTTGAAGATGCGCTGTTGGAAATTCCAGAGGTAGGGGTAGTCTTTGCGAAAATAGGTACACCGGAAGTCGCTACAGACCCGATGCCTCCTAATGTAGCCGATAGTTTTATAATACTTAAACCTCGATCAGAGTGGCCTGATCCAGCTAAATCTAAAACGGATTTAGTGGCTGAAATTGAATCAGTCGCCTCAAAAATGCCTGGTAATAATTATGAATTTACCCAACCAATTCAAATGAGATTCAATGAATTGATTTCCGGCGTAAGGGCTGATGTTGCAGTCAAAGTTTTCGGTGATGATTTAGATCAATTGTTGGAGACTGCAAATGAGGTAGCTGAGATTGCTAAGTCGATTCAAGGTGCCGCAGACACTCGAGTTGAGCAAGTTGCTGGTCTTCCTATGCTGTCTATATTACCAAAGCGAGAAGCCCTCGCAAGGTATGGCCTAAACGTAGCAGACATTCAAGCACTCGTTTCAACAAGCATAGGAGGCAAGGAAACAGGCATAATCTATGAAGGCGATCGCCGGTTTAAGCTTGTAATCAGATTATCTGAAGAATTGCGTACGAATATTGACAAATTAGAGAGCCTACCTGTTCCTGTTGGTAATAGTTTTGTACCGCTTGAAGAGGTGGCCAGCCTCGAGTTAAAGCCAGCACCTGCACAGATCAGCCGAGAGAATGGAAAGCGCAGAGTTGTCGTAACGACTAACGTACGAGGAACTGACCTAGGAGGATTTGTCGTTGATTTACAAAAAAGACTTAAATCCGATTTGAAAATAAAGGAAGGGTATTGGTTCGAGCTTGGTGGTACCTTCGAACAACTGGAATCCGCCAGCAAACGGTTGACATTAGTCGTTCCGGTTACGCTTGCGTTAATAGTTGGCATACTCATTATGGCGTTTGGATCAGTGAAAGATGCACTGATAATTTTCACTGGTGTACCACTCGCCTTAACCGGAGGAGTACTGGCACTCTGGATTAGAGGTATGCCTCTTTCAATTTCTGCGGGAGTAGGCTTTATCGCTTTGTCCGGGGTCGCGGTTTTGAATGGACTAGTGATGGTCGCATTCATAAGACAACTCTGGCAGGAAAATGGTGATATTTATACTTCAGTAATTCGAGGGGCCATAATCCGGCTTCGACCTGTTTTGATGACTGCGTTAGTGGCCAGCTTAGGCTTTGTTCCCATGGCACTTAATACAGGAACAGGTGCTGAAGTACAAAGACCGCTCGCCACTGTAGTCATTGGGGGAATTATATCGTCAACTTTACTGACACTGTTTATATTACCTGCGCTTTATCAGCTCGCACATAACAAACGCAATTCTTAATCAAATTTTACGCCCGGTATGTTCCGGGCGCACCGGAGCCTCTATGACTCATAATCATTCGAATAGCTCAAACAAAATTGGGTGGGCTTTTCTATTAAATTTCAGCTTCACAATTATTGAATTTATTGGCGGCTGGCTAACGAACAGCACTGCTATAATGGCAGATGCTGTTCATGATCTCGGCGATTCAATTTCTATTGGAAGCGCCTGGTGTCTCAATAAGTTAGGAGAGAGAGAGGCCGATGAAAATTTCACATATGGGTACAAGCGACTCAGCCTGTTAGGGGCATTTATTAACGGAGCCGTACTTATCCTTGGCTCAATCTGGGTATTATCAGAAGCCATTCCTCGAGTATTAGACCCGGTCGTTCCAAATACAGAAGGCATGATATTACTTGCGATTCTAGGTGTCGCTGTAAACGGCTTTGCTGTGTACAAACTCCAGGGAGGAAATACCCTAAACGAGAGAGTGTTGAACTGGCATTTATTGGAGGACGTTTTAGGCTGGGTTGCTGTATTAATTATTGCCATAGTAATGCAATTTGTCGACTGGCCAATTTTAGACCCCCTACTTTCGATTGGCTTTACGCTTTTTATATTGTTTAATGTAATTCGAAACTTATTAGCAACTTTAAAATTATTTTTGCAAGGTGTTCCAGAGAAAAACCTATACAATAGAGTGACGGATGAAATTCTAAAAATTGATAAAATAAAAAGCATCCACGAATTAAGAATCTGGTCACTTGATGGAGAACATAATGTTATTACTTTACACATTACAAGTACCTTAAAGAGAATTGAAGAATATAAGCTATTGAAGCTTGAAGTTTATGATAGCTTGGCGAAATTTGACTTCAGCTACAGCACAATTGAAATAGAGTTTACTGACGATTTTTGTAAAAACATGGAAGGGTAATATGAAGTCTTATCCTTCATTAACAATGACAGTTGAAAGTAATTCAAATTCAAGGACTAAGCTAAAATTTAATCTTTGGTTCGTTTTTTACGATAATTTTTTATTTGCCAGACCATACGATATTAAATCAATACCAGCATTAGGTAAAATTAACCGTATAGGTAGAGGATTATTTGAATTGGGATGTCAAAAGTTTGACTCTGAGTACGCATTGCTTGGAACTAAAGTTCTGAATTATCCAATTAATGCTCTTTTCGCTGAAAAGTATGAGGAAAATATTTATTTCGGCTCGGTAGTGTCTGAGAAAGCTCAGAGTAGAACAATCAAGATCGCGACAATCAAGCAGTTGTGATATCTAAAATTTTGAGGTAAGGTTGCTTCCACTTCGTTGGGGAGTAGCCTGTTTCCTACAATTTGGGAAAAGTCCATATCAACATAATTGGTCAAAGACCATGGTATGAACGCCTTTTTGGTTGGCGAGACCATCGATAGAATTACACCTCTGGTTGGGCGTGTAGTTTTATCGTGGACTCAATTGCCCAACCAGAGAGTTATAGGAATGAATCTACTCGCACTTATTTTCCTTTCCTTTGCAATGTCTACAGACGCCTTCGCAGCCGCTATTGCAAAAGGCGTTAACTTAAGAAAACCGAAAATATCAATTGCATTAAAAACAGGAATAATATTCGGTATCATAGAAGCAATAACACCAATGTTGGGATGGGGATTGGGTAAATTATCTTCTTCATTCATTGTGTCTTGGGACCATTGGTTAGCATTCGGCATATTATCGTTATTAGGTACTTTCACAATATTTAAGTCTTTCAGTCCTACTGAAAAAGATGATGGAAGAATAAATAACCAGTCAATATTAATAACCATTCTAACAGCAATTGGTACTAGTATTGATGCAATGGCAGTAGGAATTAGTTTAGCATTTGTCGATGTAAATATCGCCTTAGCTTCAATGATGATCGGATTAGCTACATGTTTGATGGTAACCATCGGCATAATGGTTGGTAGCGCGCTTGGACTAATTGTGGGAAAACGAGCAGAAACAGTGGGGGGAATTGTCCTGATTACCGTTGGTACATGGGTTTTAATTTCTCATATCTACCAAATATAATCATCTCATAATTAGAGTAACGCCCTGAGATCAGGGCTATTATGTAGTAACCTAAGTTATAAACCTACCCTAAACTAGCGACATGTCTTTTCAAATTTATTCAGTGTAATCGGAACCGTAAAAAGAGAGCTCTTGATGAAAAGGTCACGTTAATACGTGTTAACAGTACCTGCTGTGCAAGATCTGACTAACGTATCTAGATATATTGGTAACGTTAATGAATGTTAACATGAACTAAAAATATCCATATAAAACAGGTAGATATTATTTGTCAGCCATATATACTCGAAGTAAGCGCAATATTTTTTCTTTGCAAACGAGTATTTATGGCTAAGCAGCTAGCAAGACACGACATCGACGATTCACTTTATATCTTTCTTCAAAACAACAGTAAGAAGTGGTACGCACGCTTTCAGTTGTTCGGCAAATGGCACTGCAAATCTACGAAGCAGACTGAAAAAGAAGAGGCTATGGCTGCAGCGAGATTGCTGCGCATGGAATGGAAGATAAAAGCAGAAACTGGAACTCTGACCAAGAGTAAGCGATTTCGCGATGTTGCAGAAAGATGCATTCTCGCTATGGAGCATGAACTTGCACATAGTGGTGTGGTAAGCCCCTAGCTCCCTAGACACTTTATAGCTTTATAATTACATAAACTATGAGGTGTTACTAATGAGCGGAAAACGCTACCCCGAAGAATTTAAAATCCAGGCTGTTGAGCAAGTCACGAAGCAAGGTCATTCTTTGTCCTCTGTGGCTGAACGTCTAGGTATCAGTTACAAGTCCCTGTCAGATTGGGTGAAGCGTTACGACAAACCTGCTAGCCAACGAAAGCAGGATGATGATCAGGCTGCAGAACTCCGTCGTCTTCGTGCTGAGTTAAAACGCGTTACGATGGAACGAGACATATTAAAGGAAGCCGCCGTGTACTTTGCCGGGGAGTCAAAGAAAAGTACACGTTCGTAAGGGAGCGGCTCCCGCGCTATCCAGTTAAAGTTATGTGCCAGATCCTCAATATCGAGCGCAGCGGCTTCTATGCTTGGCTCCAGGAGCCGTTAAGTGCCCGGGCCAAGGAAGATCAGCGATTACTAGGTAAAATCAAGCAGTTCTGGCTTGAAAGCGGTTGTACCTATGGTTACCGGAATATCACTATCGATTTGAAAAGCGACGGTGAGACATGCGGTAAGAATCGTGTCCACCGCATAATGCGAGAAGCCAGTATCCGCGCAGTGCGCGGTTACAAACGCCATCCAGGGTTCAAAGGCGGCAAAGTTAACATAGCTGCCCCAAATACTCTGAACCGCGAATTTATCGTCGATAAGCCAGATAGTTACTGGGTAACAGATTTTACATATATCCGTACCTACGAAGGCTGGTTATATCTTACCGTAGTTATCGACCTGTTCTCGCGACGAGTAGTAGGCTGGACGATGAAGAGCAGTCCAAAAGCGGACTTGGTCATTGATGCATTGCTCATGGCGGTTTGGCGCCGCAGGCCCAAGCAGAAGGTATTGGTTCACTCAGATCAGGGAATTCAGTATACCTCCTCAGACTGGCGTTCCTTCCTGAATGAACACAATCTGGAAGCAAGTATGAGCAGAAAAGGTAACTGTCACGATAATGCAGTTGCAGAAAGCTTCTTCTCTCTGCTTAAAAAAGATCGAGTGAAACGAAAAATATACCCGACACGCGCTCAGGCAAGGGCCGATATATTTGATTACATCGAAGGATTCTACAATCCAAGACGCAATCATGGTACAAATGGTGGACTGTCTCCAGTCAGATATGAAAAGCAGTATTATCAGCAGCTTGAAGATGTCTAGAAAACTGGGGGCTTACCAGTGGCAAGGTTAGTTACAAAGACTATATAGGGGCACTGCGTCGTTATCACATTCCTTTTTTTGACCGAACATACATCACTTCGCTTGATCAGGACAAGCTTAAGGAATTTGATATCTGGCGAATTCAGAAAGCAGGTAAAGTTCTCAATAAATCTACTCTACTTACGCACAATGCTGCATTGCAGATGGTTTTTAAAGAAGCTGTTGAGCGCCAGTGGATGTTACCTGTTCAAGTTCCTGTATTAAGTAATAAAGGTGAGCAAGGCGCAAGACGAGCAGCTTTTAGTGAAGAGGAATATGAGAAGGTCAAAGAGACAATCGAAGGCATGAGGGATAACAGTCGTAAAGAGAAAACTCGACAAATTCGCGAGCTTCTACTCGATTACGCTGATGTTGTTGTCAATACAGGTATTCGTCCCGGTACCGAGATGGAAGAGCTTACTTGGGGTGATATTTTGATGACGAGGCAAGCGCATCAAGTCATCTTCAAAGTCAAGGTTAGGAAGGGGAAAACGACTAAACATACCGGTACCAGAACAGTAGTTTGCAAAGACGAGTTTGTATATCCCTTGATGAATCTTATGGAAAGATTCCCGAAACGGAAACCCAGCGACAAGATCTTTTTACTCGCAGATGGTTCCAGCACAAATGAACTTGGAAGAACATTCGTTTCTGCTTTAGAAGAAGCGGACTTAAAGACGAGCCCAGACGGACCGAGGTCACTTTATTCTTTACGTCATACCTATATCACTTGGCAGCTTCTTACGAGGACACTCAGAATCGACGTATTGGCAAGGCAGTGTGGTACTAGCATAGCAATGATTGAACAGCATTATAGTCATGTGGTGCCAAGTATGTTTGAGCAAGAATTGTCTGGAGTCACGTTCGAAAAAATCGAGAAAAAGCCCTCAGCTAAATCACGTGAACGTAAAAAACGAATCCAGTCAAAATTATCTGAACGGTTTAAAGAGTGGGAAGCAGAGACTAAGCGTCGCGGCTGCATATGACCAAACTAATTCAACTTATTACACCATGTTTTATATAACGGTGCACTGAAGAGCTCACAGTTGTCACGGATCTAGCGCCTCTTGGTCAGAAGCGGACATGTTCATGCTATGCTGCTATAAACGTAAAGCGATTTTTCAGGCGCGAAAATATCAAACGACAGGGAAGTGGGAGTTGTAGACACTTTAAAAGGACAATACCTGCCGTTAAACGGAATAGTTTTGCCTAAACGTTAATCAGTTAGATAACTTCAGATATCTGAAAGTGTCTCTCCTATTAAAACAAGCGGTCATTCGTGCGAGGCTACTTTTGCACAAAATAGCCTGATTACAACTCTCCTTAATCAGTGCTCAGTTTTGGTCTAAGAATTGCTGTTCACTATCATCAATTAATAGTTCGGCAAACTTATGCTCATATCATCCAGTTACGCAACATCTCCTATACAGGCATATAAGCCGTCTGAAACAAAGCCACAATATGTCGTTGGCGAAGCGCCTGCAAGCCAGGGAGATAAAGTCACACTTTCAAAGGCTGCGCTAGACCTGGCTGCGCAGGAAAAAGACATAGAGTTTTCGAATAGTGTTGTGATGCAAATGGCCAGTCAAAACGACCAAAAAGCAGAAGACATGCTTGCGGCTTTTACATACGGACTTAATAACCCTTTAATCGATATCTCAAATCTGAATATGGCTACAGGAGAAGGAGCAACTTACTCGGCAACGGGTCAGCCAGTAACTGATGCCAGTGAAGCTCTCTTTGCCAGCCAGAACGAGTCATTGCTTAAACGAAATGAAATTTTAATTGCTCAGGAACGAGAAAAAGGCACCCCAGCAGCTAAGATACTCGAAAAAGTAATGCAATCGATTGACCAGCAACCACAAAGCTATAAGGACAAAATAGACTGGTCCAGATTATCTTCATAAAATCAAAGACTACCAATAAATTTCGATATCAATTTATAACAAAAGGTAAGAAGCGGATATCACATCATTGAACGCCTGCTCTTTGTATTGCTGTTGAAGGCTGGGTATATCTCTTTCACAAGTAAACAGGCTGGATTGGCTAGGGAGACCATATGAACTATGGCGTTACAATATTATCGGCAGAGTCTGTCGAACGCTTGCAAACCCGCCAACTGAATCAGCAGGAGATTACCGGTTTTGCAGCTATATTATCGCGCGCAGCCGGGCAACAGGAATCCGCCACTCAGTTTTTGCAGTCCTTATCGCAAGATGAATTAAAGTTGGTACAAAAGGCCCACAGTCTGGCCAGACCGATTCAGCTTTCAGCACTCTCTCAGGAGGGAGCGCAAAACTTATTAAGCCAACCTGATGGCTCCGACTTGGTTGATTTAAATAATGATGGCTTGGTCGAAGTGGGCGAAGGCAAAACGATTCATTTCCCGCCAGTTAATGCTCCGGCAAGCGTAAAGGTAGCCTGGCAGAAAGCCACGGCGGAACTATCTGAATTCGATAAAATGACGTTGGCCTTAACTATGCATCACATGGTATACGGGGTACATATTGATTTACCGGGCGTCAGCCCTAAAGCTGCATTGCCTCCCGAACAACAATGGAATCAGACCAATATAAAGGCGCTGTATGATTATGCCCGGTCAAACCTGCAGTTTAGGGTAAACATGGAAGGTTGGACGTCTTACAACAAAATGCTTAATCAGGTTTATGAGCGTTTTTTTAGTGCTATTACGACTCTCCCTGCTGCGGGATTAACACCAACTCGCGTGGCGACTACACAGGGCAATGCAATTAGCGCACAGGCGAGTAACGCCGAAACTACTACCCCGGAAGTCTCTACCCTGAAGTCCCCCTTATCACGACAACAGCAAATTAATCAATTGTTACTGGATACCCGGCTCGGCATTGAGCGTGATAAAATAAAAGAACTCGAAGAAAAAATGGAAGCTGTACGTAGTGATAGTACTTTGAGCAGCATGGAAAAACGGGACAAACTATTGGCACTACAAGCTTCCATTGAACAATTAATTAAGCAAGCTCAACAACGTACAATTGAAGAGGAAAAGCGCCGGGCAACACTCTAAATTAGAGCACTCGCCGCTTTTGGTCAGTAGCGGATATCAGCAATAACCAATTAACGCTAGTCTTGTAAGTGAAAGTACGGGGCTGTATACACAAAACGGCCCCGAGTTTGCGTCCTTACGACCGAAAGAATAGTCGACTGCGACTTTTTAAAGAGAAAAAGAGATCCATTACATATCAGCAAGTTTTTCAAACGTACGCTTATGTGTACTAGCTCAGACCTGATCTGACAGTTACCCAGTTTTCTGGTGCCAGCGTCAGATTAGATTTGAGCTAAATTCTTCTCAGCCCAAACCTGTTTCCCATCAATTAATGTTTCTATTGGCGTTCTGCCGCAGCACATTTTGCCCTGATGAGTTCGTTCATTGTTGTAATAATCCAGCCACTCGTCCAGATCTTTCTGCAACATCTCCAGTGAATCATAGAGTTTCTTACGGAACGTAACCTGATAAAACTCGTTGAGAATGGTTTTGTGGAAGCGTTCACAGATACCGTTTGTCTGCGGATGACGGGCTTTTGTTTTTGTGTGGTCGATATCATTTATCGCGAGATAAAGCTGGTAATCATGCTGTTCGACCTTTCCACAGTATTCCGTCCCTCTGTCGGTAAGAATTCTTAACATCGGCAGCTCCTGAGCCTCGAAGAACGGCAATACCCGATCATTCAGTACATCTGCGGAGGTGATAGGCGTCTTCGTTGTGTAGAGCTTAGCAAACGCAATCTTGCTGTAGGTATCAACAAACGTCTGCTGGTAAATCCGACCAACACCTTTTAAATTTCCAACGTAAAACGTGTCCTGAGAGCCGAGATAGCCTGGGTGATGTGTTTCAATTTCACCGCAGGCTTCATCATCCTGTTTCTTCCTTTCCAGTGCTGCAACTTGCTCGTCGGTTAGAATAATTCCTTCCTTCTCGACCTTCTCTTCAAGCGCAGCCAGACGCTTTTTAAAGTTCTCAAGGTTATGGCGGAGCCAGATAGAACGCACGCCGCTGCCGGATACGAATACGCCTTGCTTGCGAAGTTCATTACTGGTTCTTGCTTGACCGTGGGCAGGATAATCGACGGCGTGAACGAGTACAGCTTGCTCGGTCTGCTCATCAACGCGATTCTTTAAGTTAGGTGTTCTTCTGGATTTGCTGATTAGCGAATCAACACCGCCATCTTCAACTAACTCTTGATAGCGATAAAATGTGTCTCGGGATACGCCCATCACTTTACAGGCCTTAGAGACGTTGCCGAGTTCTTCGGCCAGATTGAGTAATCCTGCTTTGTGTTTAATGATTGGATTGCTAGTATGCAACATGAGAGTTACCTTTTGGTTTGTTTAATAAAGATTCGACACCTTTATCAAACTGGGTAACTCTCATCTTTTCAAGTCGATGTGTCAGATCTGGTTGGAACTAATTCAGCTTATGTCTTCTTAATACCAGCTTAGTCTCTGATTTCACAATTTGCTGGCCAGACTCACCGGACAAGTCAAGTTTCTTGCTGGCAACGATTCTAGGGCGTTTAACAGCTTTCACGCCGTATATTTCAATTTTTGTATTCATAAACACCTCTACCAATATGACTGCTAGTATACTGCTGGTTCAGAGATTAGAGAATCTGGTAGACCAAAGGAAATGACAATGAAAGCAGTAAACGAGTTGCGATGCCGATTGAAGCGAGAACTTTCATTAGCGCAAATAGACAGTGAAATAGCTGATATAAGTACAAAGCATACGGCAACCTGTCACCAAATAGCAGCTAATTCTTGGTTCTCAGCATTTGTCTACGCCAAATCGCTTAATGATGATAACGCGCTGCTGTATTCGCAGCGCGCCGATGAATATTACCAAAAAGCCTATGATGTACATCCGCCGGGACAACTTTACAATTTAACACAACTATACATTAATGCTGTTTTACGTGGCGATGATACCCGACTTGACTTGGCTAAGCACATATCCATCATGGCTTATGATAAAACGCAAGATGAACTGCATAGTGTATTGACGCTTGTAGGGGCATTACTTTCAGTAAATCAGTCAGTAGAAAATTTTTTACCGCAACTAGCAAATGAAGAAAAGCACAAGTCTGACATAGTGCCTTTTGGCAGTACCGACGCAGTCAAGGCTATTTTATCTAATGATGAACCCGCGCTTATCAATAGTGTAGATGAATTGTTAGCCATTCATGCCAAACGGGCAGGTAATTTACGGTCCTCTATTAGTATTGGGTCTTCCAATACTGTGATCTGCCGTATGGCTATTTTACTTTGCGAAGCGGCACAGCAACGCGGTATGGATATAAAAGAGAAATTAAACAAGCGCCGTCAAAAGATGAATTTGAGGTTGTGTAGTCCTGCAGAATTTCCTGATATCAAAGAAACAATAAAGTTTCCGCTGGAGGTGGATTTTTTAACTGGTCAGGCATTTCTCAAATAAATAAAGCGATTAACCGGTCATATAGGGACATTTGCTGAATGTCCCTTTTTATAGCTTTTCGATACATGAATGTCCGCTTCGCTCTTAGCGGACATTTCCCTTATCTTCATACTTTCTGGGTGTTTATGAGCTATCGCACTAAATCAAAAATCTGGCCAATGGTATGGCTTAGTGAAGCGAAGTTGGTACTGATTAAGGTAATGGTAATATAAATTAACTTTATCTGTAGAGGTAAATGCTACCTCTACGATCCCATACGTATAAGTTTTTAAGCTAAGCTATTTTATTCAAATAGGTTGTCTCAGTTTTGATTACTTACAAGCATACTTTAATGCATATTTAATATATGTGATTGTTATAACAGTGTGAATCTAGTTCTATTAACAGCTGTTAACTGTCAGGGTGATAAGTAATTTTGCATGTTATTTCTGTAGTCATCACACAGCTTCCAATATCTTTTTTTGTTATTTTCCCAAATTTCATAAATTTTTAACCCGCGAATTCAACTCCGAAGTGCACCACTCGCTAAATTAGGCAGCCTTGCGTAATTCATTGAATACCGCAACAGGTTGCCTGAAGCCGAGGCTCTTTCTCGGTCTGGCATTTAATGCCCGCTCTATTTCACTAATTTGCCTATCCGATACCGTCCGTAAATCGGTGCCTTTCCTGATGTACTGGCGCAGTAAACCGTTGAAGTTCTCATTCAGTCCGCGTTCCCAGGATGAGTACGGATTCGCGAAGTAGATATTGGTTTTGAGCTTCTCAGCGACCAGCTCGTGGTCACAGAATTCGCTGCCGTTGTCCGCTGTGATTGTTCGGACATGACCTCGATATTTCCACAGCATGCCAACTATGGCTCGGGCCACGTCTGCTGCGCTTTTCGCTGGCACTTTGCGTATCAGGTATAGCTTACTTTTGCGCTCGACTAGACTAACAATCGCGCCCGTTCCTTGCTTGCCCAGAACCGTGTCAGCTTCCCAGTCACCGAACCGTTTTTTCTTGTTCACAATAGCGGGACGATGCTCAATGCCAACGCGATTCGGAATAATTATCCGCTTCGCACGGTCACCTTTACGATACCTTCTGTGACTCTGGCGCAGCTGTTTGTACAACCTACCGCCACTCAATTTATCACGCTGGACGTAGCGATAAATCCATTCGTGACTGACATGATGACCGATGATTTTACCTACACCAGCAATTTGCTCAGGGCTCCATTTTTCGTTCAGCCCGAACTCAACAAAGGTAATCGTCAGTTCAGACATCCTGAACTTTGCGGCTTGGCTACGTCGCTTCAATGCCTTCGCCTGAGCCACTTCCGGCAAATAGTGGTTATCCCGAATTCTATTGCGATTTACTTCCCGACTGATTGTGCTGTGACTCACGCTCAGACGTTTTCCGATCTCCCTGTAACTGAAACCCTCGCGTAAGTAGGCCTCAATCTGGTATCGTTGTCCCTCGATCAACTGCTTGTAACTCATGGTAATACTCTAATTGTTTGGCGACTTTAGAATACCACCAACAGGCAGTTGATCATCTATCACCCGTTAACCATGAGTGGTGCACTTATTATCTGAATTCGGGATTGCCTAATAATCCACATAACTGATCCTGAATTTCTTTACACCTTTTCAAGACGAAGTCTGGAGATAGCAGAGGTTCATTAAACTCTTTCAATTTATTTATCAACTGGCGTTTCTCGTTAGGACTATATGACATAATTAATGGAGTGATGCCGAATCTACGGACTATTGACCTCTGACTCGCCGTAAGAATATTTTTGTTAAATAGTCGCCTCCTATTAATAAATAAAATACTGTCTAAACGTTTTTGAATATCCAATTCGGTAAAAATAGATTCCAGAGGTGCTCTGGGCTTAAATCGCATTTCTACTCTTAGGCAACCCGGACTGGTAACGTAAGAGTACCGAGACTCTTTCCATTGCTTGGCGTAAATACACAGATAAAATTTCGAAGTGGATTTTCCTAGCCTGATACAAACAAGCTCACCTTTCTGAGCAAAAGTCGCACTGTAGACTTTTGAACGAAGTTTGTGGCAGTACAAATAATCAAGTGAACCTTCAACATTCATAGCAACATCAATACGTGTTACACAGGTGTAGACCTTCTCAGTCGGAATATTCAGGAGTAAAACTTTAATAATTTGAACAGCCCGTTCGTAATGCACTTCTTCATAGGGGTGTCCTTTAAACTCAATTCTTAAAGGTGAATCATCACCATTGAATGGGTTTACCTGTACCCACATTGTTCTGATGCCCTCCCCCAAATCGACTCTTACTGTTTTACGATATCTGGACGCACTAAATTCACCCTTTTCAGCTGAAAAAAAATCGTCATTGCTAAAAGCTTCGATATTTTTTTTAAGAGTAGTAAGGTATTTTCTCTGTGTATTAAGTGTTAACGATAGCGCATCCAATTCCAGGCCAGGGATATTTGGAGTACTCATTTTCGGCCTCCTTTTTTCTTAATCTTACGATTGGAGCGAACTCTTTCAATTGAAATCTTCAACTCTTTCTTTACTTTTTCAAGTAAATCTTCACCATGAGAGGAACGAAGCTCTTTTGCTAAAAAATCCATTAAAAATTTAAGGAAATCAGTATCCTCATTATAATCCTTTAGCGCCCGCGTTAATTTTTTAGCCGGCCTATCAAGATCTTTCTTCTTCACAGATTTTTTATTTGACGAAGCGTCCTTGTTGATACCAGATTTAGCTGACGTAGCTTTATCATGCTGTAAGAGTAGCGAGGCTTTAAGCTCTTCGACCTTAGTGCGAGTAAGCCATTTGGGTGATATACGAATTTCAGAATTTCCTTCATCTTTCCATTTATCCTGCGCCAGCTTCTTAAACTCTTTGATTTGCGAGTCATCTAGATGTTTTAGACTGCGCATCGCATTCATCGAGTACATGCCTATGGATTTGGTTCCGAATAACCTTTGCTCAGTTATCGCTGCATTTAAAGTTGCTAGCACGGCTGCGTATTCCAGCTCAGGGTGCTCTTTTTCTATAAAGTTCTTTAAGCTACTATAGCCCAGCTTATTCCAATCATTAATTTTGGCTAACTGCAAAAGCCCTTTCGTGAAATCTTGTTTAGCACTTCGCAAACTCTCTGAAATCTCCTTTAAACTAAGTTTTACTTTAGGTGAGGAAGTTCCCGACTTTTTGACTAACCTTCTCTTTTTATTATTTTTTAATTTTCTTTTCGTCGACTTTTTCTTTTGCGTCATCGCAGACTCTCCAATATGTGAATTAATGTAAGTTGCCCAGCAAGCGCCGATGTAGTACATCGTCTTGCGATTTACATTTTCACGCATGTGACAAAGCCAACTTTCCTCTGCGAGCTAATTCACCTGTCACCTCGAACTTATAAAACACAGAAAGTGTGCTATATTGATAAAAAATGAATATAAAAGGTTACGAATCAAAAAATAAAACCTTAAAAATCAATTGATTAAATAAAAATTCTGGATAAAAATGAGTTCTTTATGACATGGAGTATTGAAAACGATTTTGACCTTGAAGAATATATTGTCGAAAGTCGCCAGATACTGGGACGTCATGAGCGCATCGAATATCGCTTGGTCAGAAAAACGAAGAGCAGAGCAAACGACATAGCCAGATGTAATAAAGACCCTCGAGGAGGTCATCGCAGGATCATTTCAATACATCAGTTATTGTCTCTTCGCGATTATTTATCTGGACAGCTAAATAAATTGCCCCTATTTGAAATTGGCAATGAGAGTGAACTCGAAGAGTTAGAGAGATACGAAAAACTTTATTCAGCAGCTGAGGACTATTTTCGTATTTACAAAAACAAAATAAACAAATCTGTGCAGCTAGATTTTGAAGAAGTTTCGGAGTGGGTCTATGCGTGGAGTGAATATCTAGAAATCCTCTATGAGAAAAACAATTCAAAACTACGCAAACGTTTCTTGAAAAATGAAAAGTACAAGATAAAAAAAAGAGTAGACAAAAGGAAGCTAAGTAGGGAAAGTAATCTATCAATTAGCAAACAGCATGAAAAATCACTATCCCCACCAAAACTCGAGTATTATGCATTTGAGGACAATAAATTAAAAAATCCGTTTCATCAATTCAAAGCACTCGAAAAAGAATATTCCAAACGACACCCTAAGTTTATATTTAAATACCTCCGAGAGTATAAAACTCTATACATAAAACCCAAGTTAAAAAACTCTGTAGAGTTCACATTTGATGACTTGAGAATTGTGGATAAATATTTTTCCAAGCCACGCGTTTTCAATAATCTATCACATACTGAGAAAAAACTTCTCAACACACACTTAAAGCTGGCAGAAGTTGTGATAAATAAACAGCAAAAAGGAATAGTAGATTTCGAGCTTCTACAGACTTGGCCCGAATTCAGATAATAAGTGCACCACTCATGGTTAACGGGTGATAGATGATCAACTGCCTGTTGGTGGTATTCTAAAGTCGCCAAACAATTAGAGTATTACCATGAGTTACAAGCAGTTGATCGAGGGACAACGATACCAGATTGAGGCCTACTTACGCGAGGGTTTCAGTTACAGGGAGATCGGAAAACGTCTGAGCGTGAGTCACAGCACAATCAGTCGGGAAGTAAATCGCAATAGAATTCGGGATAACCACTATTTGCCGGAAGTGGCTCAGGCGAAGGCATTGAAGCGACGTAGCCAAGCCGCAAAGTTCAGGATGTCTGAACTGACGATTACCTTTGTTGAGTTCGGGCTGAACGAAAAATGGAGCCCTGAGCAAATTGCTGGTGTAGGTAAAATCATCGGTCATCATGTCAGTCACGAATGGATTTATCGCTACGTCCAGCGTGATAAATTGAGTGGCGGTAGGTTGTACAAACAGCTGCGCCAGAGTCACAGAAGGTATCGTAAAGGTGACCGTGCGAAGCGGATAATTATTCCGAATCGCGTTGGCATTGAGCATCGTCCCGCTATTGTGAACAAGAAAAAACGGTTCGGTGACTGGGAAGCTGACACGGTTCTGGGCAAGCAAGGAACGGGCGCGATTGTTAGTCTAGTCGAGCGCAAAAGTAAGCTATACCTGATACGCAAAGTGCCAGCGAAAAGCGCAGCAGACGTGGCCCGAGCCATAGTTGGCATGCTGTGGAAATATCGAGGTCATGTCCGAACAATCACAGCGGACAACGGCAGCGAATTCTGTGACCACGAGCTGGTCGCTGAGAAGCTCAAAACCAATATCTACTTCGCGAATCCGTACTCATCCTGGGAACGCGGACTGAATGAGAACTTCAACGGTTTACTGCGCCAGTACATCAGGAAAGGCACCGATTTACGGACGGTATCGGATAGGCAAATTAGTGAAATAGAGCGGGCATTAAATGCCAGACCGAGAAAGAGCCTCGGCTTCAGGCAACCTGTTGCGGTATTCAATGAATTACGCAAGGCTGCCTAATTTAGCGAGTGGTGCACTTCGGAGTTGAATTCGCGATACTCTCAAAATGAAGAAGAAAAAATTAAATACATAAAACAATTTTCACTTTTAGAAAGTGATAGTGAAGATGATGAAAAGGTTTTTTCTACTCAGTTAAAGACGAAGCATAGCTTGATTACACAAGAGCATCTTGAAGAGTTTAAGGCTGCTGTTGACAGCTTAGCGAGTATTAATTTGGATGAAATTGAATCAAGTGTTGGAAAGTATATAGACTCCTTGTTAAGTCATGCGGCTGAATCTGATAAATTAGATTCTTTCGCAAAGGCATCACTATTCCGTGAGACTAAATTTACAGTTGACGATCTCAAAACGTTACGCGAGTTAATTAGATCAGTAGAGAAGCTTATTGAAAACACTGAGTATGAGCCAATAATTAGTCGGCATATAACTAGGAAGTCTTTGAAATTTCTCATTCTGGACTTAGTACGAGAGTTTACAAGCAAAAAAGAAGAGCAGCTTAAGAAGACTTTCGTAAATGATCTAGTTAGTAATATACAAAGTGAATTAAAATTGCAGACTGCTGCTGTCTCAATACATGACATAGATATGTATCATGTTATGCAGTGTTCCATGAAAGTCCATAAATTCAACGAACTGGTCGAGAAGGTTAAGGTTCCATCTCAATTTTTTAAGAAAAGTATTAAAGGGTTCAGTAAGGTCGCTGAGCGCAGAGTCTTCAGTGGCGCTAGTGACTTGAAAAGTTTGTCAGGTAGGATGCTTCGCTTTAGTGATGCTTACAACAAATATTCAGAATCTGGCTACGAATATTTGAAAGAGCTCAGAAACATAGCAGGCCTAGAAGAGTCGGAATACTATAAGTACTTTATTAAAATTGACTATAAAATACTGAATTCGCACGGTTATCCAGTTTCAGGTGGAGAGCGTTCAGAATTTAGGCTATTAGAAGAAATAAGTGATTCACAGCAGTATGATATGTTACTTATCGATGAGCCAGAATCTTCCTTTGACAATACATTTCTGCTTACAAAAGTAAATAATCTAATAAAAGAAATTTCTCAAAATATGCCTGTTGTTGTGGTAACACATAACGCTACGGTTGGTGCTTCTATTCGACCAGACTATCTACTTTATACAAAGAAGATTATCAAAGATGGGGAAGTGCGTTATATGATTTTTGCAGGTTATCCGAGTGATAAAGAGTTGGTAAGTCTGGATGGTGAAAAGATTAAAAACCATGATGTTTTACTAAGCTGTTTGGAAGCCGGCGAAATTCCTTATAAGGATAGGGGGGAAGGATATGAAATGCTTAAAAATTGAAAACGGTCGTGGACATTACTCCATAGACGGCAATGCCTGGAAAGAAATTGATAAGATTACGAAAGAAGAGCTATTGCAACTTCTTAATACTGGGTTGAAAGAAGGATTTGATATGGACGATATAGATGAGAAGGAAGTAAAAAATAAAGCTCATGAAATAATTTATCGAAACCTATATGGGAAGTTTCAGGAGCTAAATAGTAACAGGACTAGGTTTGAAGATGAAAGTAACATACTTTTCAAAGATGCAATGGAAAAATACTCTGTCCCGAAAGTATGACTAGGTGAGTGCTGTCCCCTGTGTATGGTGAGTAAGCATAAAAAAACCGACTAAAAAGTCGGTTTATTGTTTCTTCCGCTAAGGAAGAGAATGGTACCAGTGGGCGGACTCGAACCGCCACACCCGAAGGCGGGGGATTTTGAATCCCCTATGTCTACCAATTCCATCACACTGGCATTCGACATGGTGTCGATGAGGGATGCATTATAGCGATACGCGTTGCAGAGACAAGCACTTTTTCCTGAAAATCAGGGTTTGTGTGGCAGTCTGGCTAAAGAATGTGCAATCGTTGTCGAGGTACTTGATTCAGGTCGTACATCTGTCGATTTCCATACCCGAAGTGTTTGTCTCCTGTTTACTCCGGGTTATTCTGGCGTGGCTGTTTTAAACAAATTTAACCTGTAGTGCTGTGCCGGAGCTTTACTATTAAAGCTGTGCGTTGCGTAACGAAGTGAAGAGCTTGTGGGAAAACAAAAAAAGAAAGCGCCGGTTACTGAGCCGGCTGGTACATTGCAAGAAAGCACGGTACCCAACCGTGCCGGATTCTTCCGCCGTTTGCTGGCGATGGTGTACGACACACTGGTAGCTGTTGCGGTAGGCATGTGTGCAGCCATGGTGATGATAGTCACGCTGGTTGTGCTACTGAAAAACGATGTGCTGAGTTTGCAGGGCTTTGCAGAGCCCGCTGATTTGATTCAGCAATCTCTGCTTTATAAAACACTCATCCAGGTATGGGTAGGGCTTTGGATCACGGGCTTCTTTCTGTGGTTCTGGAAGAAGGGCGGTCAGACTATTGGTATGCGGGCATGGCGCTTACGTATTTTCAGTACGGTTGATGAGCCGGTTACCTGGGGCAGGTTGATTTTACGCCTGATCACGTCACTGGGCGGACTGGGTACCTTGCTGGTGCTGGTGGATTTTAAAAACAAGCAGTCACTACAGGACCGGGTCGCTAAAACTGAAGTGGTTCACTTGTCTAAAGAAGCCAACGACCACAAAAGCTGGTAGTAATGTGGTCGTGACGGCAGTCTGAAAGCTTTTTTATCAGCGTCGCAGCAATAAGGTGGCCACGCCGGCAAACAGCAGGCTGGGCAGCAGGGCGGCGACAACGGGGGGTAATGAATACACCAGACTTAACGGGCCGAACACTTCATTGGTGATGAAGAAGCCAAAACCGGTAAGCACACCCATGATCACTCTGGCACCCATGGTGACGCTGCGAAGCGGACCAAAAATAAACGACAGGGCCATTAACAGCATGACTGCAATGGACACAGGCTGGAAGACTTTACGCCAGAATGCCAGCTCGTAGCGGGTGCTGTCCTGTCCGTTGCCTTTTCTGTACTGCACATAATCATACAGCCCCTGAATAGACAGTGCTTCGGGCTTAATTGCTACGATGCCTAACTTATCCGGCGTCAGTGTAGAGTTCCATTGCTGACGGGCATGGTCAGTAATATCAATGTGCTTGTCGGTAAAGCGGGTAACCGACACATCATCGAGCCACCATACTTCACCATCGTAATTGCCTTCTTTGGCCCAGGTCAGGGTGTTCAGCGTCAGGTCGCTGTTGAAATCGAAAATGCTGATATCCCGCAACGACTCGCGGGTAACCACCTGGCCGATACTGACAAAATGCTCACCGTCTTTAGCCCATGTCAGGGCATCTGAGGAGAACAGGCTGCCCCCGGAAATGGCCTCGGTGCGGATTTCCTTCGCTTTCGATTCGCTGTATGGCGTTACCCATTCACCGACCGCCATGACCAACAGGATCATGACCAGCGCCGATTTCATAGCTGAATTAATGATGTTCCAGCGGCTCAGGCCGGAGGCCTGCATAACCACCAGTTCACTGTTACTGGCCAGTAATCCCATGCCGATGAGACCGCCAAGGAGGGTCGCCATGGGAAAGAACTGTTCGAGATCCCGGGGCAGGCTGAGCAATACATACAGCCCGGCAACCACGATATCGTAATTGCCTTCACCCAGTTTTCTTAACTGCTCAACAAACTTAATGAGGGCAGACAAACCAATCAGCACGGATAAGGTTACGGTAATGGTGCCAAGCAGGGTGCGGGCAATATACAGGTCGAGAATACGAAACATCTATTTTCTCCCCAGTATACGTGCGCGCAGTTCAGTGCCGGTCCGCCGGTCCCTGACTATCAGTGTGATACCGATTATCAGCATGATGCCGTGCACCCACCACAAACCTAACTGGATAGGGATTTTGCCATCTTCCAGCACCCGGCGGCTGGCCAGCAGCAACAGGAAGTAACCGAGATACAGCAGGATCGCAGGAAACATTTTGCCAAACCGGCCCTGACGGGGATCCACCGAACTTAACGGCACAGCAATCAACACCAAAAAAGGAATGGAAAGGGGAATGGCGATACGCCATTGCAACTCTGCCCGCGCTTCAATCGAGTCGTCGCTCAGCAGTTCCATGGTCGGTAATACACTCACTTTACGGCGGGGCTCGTCCTGCTTTTCATCGGCAATCTGAATTTGATATTCATCGAAGGCAACCTTACGGTATTTCTTCTCCGTTTGCGTACCTTCGTACTGCACGCCTTCCCGCAATACCAGGTTACGGGTGCCGTCCGGGTTATTTTGAATTTGTCCGGTTTTCGCCTGTACCACCCGCACGCGGTCGGTGTTACCGTCCTGCTGGGTTTGAGACAGGAAAACCCGTTTCAAGGTATCGTCCTGACTGTCGATGTCGTGCACGAAAATAACCGCTTTCTCGTTACCGGTTTGCTGGAACCGGCCTGGCATAATAGCTGAAAAGCCCGCTTCACTTCTGGCTTTTTCGCGAAGCTGGTACTCACTTTCTGCCGCACTGGGGGCTAGATAAAGAGTAATCACACCACAAATAATCATTATGAACACAGACAGCAACAGCATCACTCTGGTGATGTACCACTCGCTTATCCCGCAGGCCCGCATAACGGTCATTTCAGAGTCGACGTAAAGCCGGCCATGAGCGAGCATAATGCCAAGATAAGCACTGATGGGCAGAACGAGAGAAGAGAGTATGGGCGCGTACAGGCCAAGGAAACCCAGCACAAGCCCGGCGGGAATATCGCCGTCTGATGCGTCGCCGAGTACACGCACGAAACGCAAAGTGACAAAAATGGCCATCAGGATAAAAAAGATGGCCATCTGTGACTTAAGCGTTTCCTTTATCAGATAACGGAATATCAGCATTCCGGCACCTCTGGAAAATTTGGATTTATAGTGAAAAAGCGCACGATGTTGAGTAAACTAACTGTTTTTACAAGTTTTGCCTGTATATCAATAACCCGATTGCATGAAAACGACGCAAATTTTTCCGTTTTCGTTACACAAGTCACAGACTATTGTAGCAGTACGGCAAACACGACAGAAAGCGTCAAACACAGTCTTATCGCTTATATGGCTGCGTATTAAAACATAAAGCAGCGCAAAACGTTATGCGAAATTATCGTCATGCAATTCACAAGATAAAAAGAGCGAGGTGTTATCGTGGAATTTAGTGTAAAAAGTGGCAGTCCGGAGAAACAACGCAGCGCCTGTATCGTGGTTGGTGTCTTCGAGCCTCGTCGCTTAACTGCGGTGGCTGAACAGCTGGATGAAATCAGTGAAGGTTACATCAGTAATCTGCTACGTCGCGGCGACCTGGAAGGGAAAGCCGGTCAGATGTTACTTCTGCATCATGTACCCAATGTATTAAGCGAGCGGGTGTTACTGGTCGGTTGCGGTAAAGAGCGTGAACTGGACGAGCGTCAGTATAAGCAAATCATCGCGAAAACCATTAAAACCCTGAATGAAACCGGCTCGATGGAGGCGGTGTGCTTCCTTACTGAACTGCACGTGAAAGGCCGTGATACCTACTGGAAAGTGCGCCAGGCGGTAGAAGCGACGCAGGATTCCCTGTACACCTTCCTGCAACTGAAAACCAAAAAGGGCGAACCCCGTCGTCCGTTACGTAAAATTGTTCTGAACGTACCTACACGCCGTGAACTTACCGTGGGCGAGCGTGCTATTGAGCATGGACTGGCGATTTCTAAAGGTGCCAGCCTTACCAAAGACGTGGCGAACATGCCGCCAAACATTTGTAACCCTGCCTACCTGTGGGAACAGGCACAGTCGCTGGCTGAAAACTACGACAGCATCAGTGCAGAAGTGGTAAATGAAGCCATGATGGCTGAGCTGGGCATGAATTCTTACCTGGCTGTAGGTCGCGGTTCTGAAAATGAATCCATGATGAGTATCATTACTCACAAAGGCGGTCCGGATGATCAGGCGCCTATCGTGCTGGTGGGTAAAGGCCTTACCTTCGACTCAGGCGGCATTTCCATCAAGCCAGGCGAAGGCATGGATGAGATGAAGTACGACATGGGCGGAGCCGCCGGTGTGCTGGGGACCATGCAAACCGTTGCTGAACTGAACCTGCCGGTTAATGTTATCGGCGTGCTGGCTGGCTGTGAAAACATGCCGGACGGCAAATCCTATCGCCCGGGTGATATTCTCACCACCATGTCCGGCCAGACTGTTGAAGTGTTAAATACCGATGCAGAAGGCCGTCTGGTGTTATGTGATGCATTAACTTACGTTGAGCGTTTTGAGCCTGAACTGGTTATCGACGTGGCAACTTTAACCGGCGCGGTGATTGTTGCACTGGGTAACCATGCAACCGGACTGATGAGCACACATAATCCGCTGGCCCATGAACTGATGAATGCCGGCGATCAGAGTTCTGACCGTGCATGGCGTTTACCTGTGTGGGATGAGTATCAGGATCAGCTGGAAAGCCCGTTTGCCGATTTCACCAACTTAGGTGGCCGCGCAGCCGGTTCTATTACTGCAGCGTGTTTCCTGTCCCGCTTCACCAAGAAATACAACTGGGCGCACATGGACATCGCCGGTACAGCGTGGCGAAGCGGCAAGAACAAAGGTGCCACCGGTCGTCCGGTACCGATGTTGTCGCAGTTCCTGATGAACCGCTCAGGCATTAAACAAGAGGACTGAGCGCAATGCCTCAGGTAACCTTCTGGCAACTCAGTGATGGTAAGGACGCGGGTGAATCCCGCGCCTGCGATCTGATTGCCACTGCATATTCTCAGCGACAGAAGTGCGTTGTATTGTGTGCAGACAAATCTTCCGCTGAAGCAGTGGATGAGCTGCTCTGGCAATTGCCGGCTGGCCGCTTTGTGCCGCACAATTTGTGCGGGGAAGGGCCGGGCGCCGGTACGCCGGTGGAAATCTGCTGGCAGGAAAATCAACTTTCCCGCCGCAATCTCATCGTCAATTTAAGCGGGGAAATGTTAAGCTCCCCGCATTCTTATCAAACGATTTATGACTTCGTGCCGGTGGCGGATGACGCCAAACAGGCGGCACGGGTTCGCTATAAACAATATCAGCAGGCTGGCTGCCAGTTGCAGTTTAAATCTGCTGACAGTTGAGAGTAAGTAATGGATAAAACCTTCGAACCGCAATCCATTGAGCAGCAATGCTACGAAAAATGGGAAGCAGCAGGCTATTTCAAGCCATCCGGACACGGTGACCCGTATTGTATTTTACTGCCGCCACCAAACGTAACAGGCAGTTTGCACATGGGCCACGGCTTCCAGCAAACTATCATGGACGCGTTAACCCGTTATCACCGCATGAAGGGCGACAACACTTTATGGCAGGTGGGTACGGACCACGCGGGTATCGCTACCCAGATGGTGGTAGAGCGCCGTCTGAATGCTGAAGGCAAGACCCGTCACGATTTAGGCCGTGAAGCCTTTATCGACAAGATCTGGGAATGGAAAGAAGAGTCCGGTGGCACTATCACCAGGCAGATGCGCCGTCTGGGCACGTCTACCGACTGGGACCGTGAAGTGTTCACCATGGACGACAATTTGTCCAAAGCGGTAACAGAAGTTTTTGTTCGCTTGCATGAAGAAGGTTTGATTTACCGCGGTAAGCGTCTGGTTAACTGGGATCCGGTACTGCACACAGCGGTTTCTGACCTTGAAGTACTGAACGAAGAAGAAGCCGGCCACATGTGGCACATGCGCTATCCGCTAGCTGACGGTTCCGGTGAACTGGTCGTGGCAACTACCCGTCCTGAAACCATGCTGGGCGATACGGCTGTTGCGGTTCATCCTGATGACGAGCGTTATCAGTCCATGATAGGCAAGGAAATACGCCTGCCAATTACCGGTCGCTTGATCCCTATTATCGCCGATGATTATGTGGATCCGGAATTCGGCACCGGCTGCGTGAAAATCACCCCGGCACACGATTTCAACGATTACGACATGGGTAAGCGTCATAGCCTGCCGATGATCAACCTGTTCACCGACGACGCAAAGATTAACGATGAGGCCCCTGAAGCTTATCGCGGTCTTGACCGTTTTGACGCCCGTAAGCAAATTGTTGCTGATCTGGACGCCGAAGGTCTGCTGGTGAAAGTGGTTGATCACAAACTTAAAGTGCCCCGCGGCGACCGTACCGGTGCAGTTATTGAACCCTATCTGACTGACCAGTGGTACGTTGCCGTTGAATCGCTGGCAAAGCCTGCGGTTGAAGCGGTGGAAAGCGGTGAAATCCGCTTTATCCCTGAGAACTGGAATAAAACTTACTACCAGTGGATGAACAACATTCAGGACTGGTGTATTTCCCGTCAGCTGTGGTGGGGACACCGCATCCCGGCATGGTACGACAATGAAGGTAATGTATTCGTTGGCCGTGACGAAGCGGAAGTGCGGAGTCGCTACAAGCTGGAAGACGCCGTTGAACTGAAACAGGACAATGATGTACTGGATACCTGGTTCTCTTCTGCGCTGTGGCCGTTTGCGACCATGGGCTGGCCGGAAGAAACGCCGGAACTGGATACGTTTGTACCATCGTCAGTGCTGGTCACCGGTTTTGACATCATTTTCTTCTGGGTGGCCAGAATGATCATGATGACGAAGAAATTCACTGGCAAGATCCCGTTCAAAGATATCTACATTACCGGTCTTATCCGTGATGAGAACGGCGACAAAATGTCGAAGTCGAAAGGTAACGTGCTGGACCCTATCGATTTGATTGACGGTATCGATCTGGAATCACTGGTGACCAAGCGCACATCAGGCATGATGCAGCCGCAATTGGCGAAGAAGATTGAGAAGAACACCCGCAAACAGTTCCCTGACGGCATCAATGCCTACGGTACGGATGCGCTGCGCTTCACCTTCGCCGCAATGGCGTCAACCAGCCGTGATATCAACTTCGATATGGGCCGCGTTGAGGGTTACCGTAACTTCTGTAACAAGATCTGGAACGCGTCACGCTTTGTACTGATGAACACCGAGACCGAAGATACCGGTCGTGACGGTGGTGAACTGGTACTGAGTCTGGCGGATCAGTGGATCTGGGCACAATTCCAGAAAACCCTGAAAGAGTTTGAATCGGCGCTGGCTGATTACCGCTTCGATATCGCTGCTCAAACCGTGTACGAGTTTACCTGGAACCAGTTCTGTGACTGGTATCTGGAGCTGACCAAGCCGGTACTGAACAGTGAGGCGTCTACCGATGCTGAGAAGCGTGGTACCCGACATACGCTGATTAACGTACTTGAGCAGTTATTGCGTCTGCTTCACCCACTCATGCCGTTCATCACCGACACCATCTGGCAGCGTGTCGCGCCGCTAAGTGACGCCGGTGTGAAAGAAGGCGAGACCAGCATCATGATCCAGTCTTTCCCTGAAGTGAAAGCGGAACGTGAGAACGACAAGGTACTGGCCGATATCGAGTGGCTGAAGCGTTTCATCATCGGTATCCGTAATATCCGTGGTGAAATGGACATTTCTCCTAACAAGCCGCTAAACGCTATTCTGCGTAATGTGAGTGAGCAGGATCAGGCCCGTCTTGATTTGGCCGCTCCGTTCATCGATAAGCTGGCGAAGCTGGAATCTGTTACCACGTTAAAAGCGGGTGAACAGGCGCCGGCCAGTGCCACCGCGCTGGTGGGAGAGATGGAAATTCTTATCCCAATGGCAGGTCTGATTGACAAAGACGCTGAGCTTGCCCGTATCGCCAAGGCGATGGGTAAAGCAGAGCAGGACGTTGCCCGTGCTCAGGGTAAGCTGGCAAACGAGAAGTTTGTAAACAGTGCACCGGAAGCGGTAATTGCCAAAGAACGTAGTAAGCTGGAAGAAGCTGAAACGGCGTTGGCAAAACTGAAAGAACAGCACGCCACAATCAGCGCGTTATAAGCGCATTTCCAAAGTAGTAAAAAAGGAGCGGAAACGCTCCTTTTTTGATCCTGCTAAAATGCTGATTGCTATTTATGCTGACTGTTATTGCGTGCAGATTGTCCGCCGGACTCGGCCTGTAAAAAACGTTTCAGCATGGAGGCCAGCGCTGCACGTTTTAGCGGCTTGGTGAGATAATCCGTCATGCCGTGACGCATCGCCTGCTGGGCATCTTCTTTCATGGCGTTGGCCGACAAGCCAATGATGGGCAGTTCACTTAAGCCTTTCTGGCGAATTTTGCGGGTGGCTTCGTAACCGTCCATTACCGGCATCTGAACGTCCATAAGCACCAGGTCGTATACCGGCGCATTATTGATTTTAGTTACAGCCTGCAAACCGTCTTCGGCAATATCGAAGGTGAGACCAAGTGAAGACAACATCTCTCCGGTGACCACCTGGTTTATATTGTTGTCTTCTACCAGCAGAATGTGACCTTCCAGCATGGTGGATTCATCCGGCACCTCAGTTGACTGTTCAAAATCTTCTATGCCGGCAAGGCGGAACACAAACCGGCGGTACTGTGCCGGTGTAAACGGATGAAGCAGAACCGGACCTTTCCATTGACTAAGAATTTTCTCCTGCAATTGCCCGGTCTGGGTTTCCATGACAATGCCCACAGGAATACTTTGCCGCTCTATCAGCGATAACTGCGGTAGCAGGGATTTGAATTCTGCATAGGTAGCAATTTCAACCAGCACGGCAGGCGGCACGCCCACGTCATTTTTCACCATGGCAAGGGGCTGACGGGCAGAGCGAAGATTCAACAATTCAATATAGGCTGCCGGCAGCAACGGCTTGTCGGAATAATAACAGCTGCCCAGCGGCAACTGGGGCAAATCAGCAAGAATACCTTTCTGACCGGACTGTATTTTCATGGGTAAGGTGATCACGAAAGTAGAACCGTGATTGGGCATTGATGTGACTTTCAGTTTACCGGCCATCAGTTCGGTAAGCTGTTTCACAATCGTCAGTCCCAGTCCGGAGCCGCCGAATTTACGGTTGGTCGAACCGTCAGCCTGCGTAAACGGCTGGAAGATGCGGTCAACCTGCGACTGGGTCATGCCAATACCGGTATCTTCGACTTCTATGCGCAGAACCACTTTATCACCCTGCTGGTTCACCATGCCTTTAATGGTGACATTAATCGCTCCCTGCTGGGTGAACTTCACGGCGTTGGTACAGATGTTCATGAGAATTTGAGATAACCGCAGAGGGTCGCCCACTATACGTGGTGGCAGTTTGGGATCGACCTCCAGATGAACGCTGAGATTCTTCTCCTGCGCCCGCAAACTCACCACCGCCAGCAGATTATCCAGAATGGAGTGCAGTGAGAAGCTGACGTTTTCCAGTTCCAGCTTGCCGGCTTCAATTTTCGAGAAATCAAGAATGTCGTTAATCACACTGACAAGGATTTGGCTGGAGTAAGAGGCTTTGTCCAGATAGTCCTTCAGCATGGCTGACATGGGTTGTTGATGAGCCAGTTCCAGCAGGCCGATGATGCCGTTAAGCGGCGTGCGGATCTCATGGCTCATGTTAGCCAGGAAAATACTCTTAGAGGCGGTGGCCTGTTCTGCTTTCTTCTTGGATTCGGCGAGTTCTTTGTTTAATGCTTCCTGCTGGACGTTCAGTTGCTGGGCATTTTTCAGCAGAGAGCGGGTCTGCTCATTTTTGTCTTTAAATACGCTGGCTGCTTTGGCCAGTTTGCCGATTTCGTCTTTACGGTCGAGATCGGGCAATACATCTACCTGCTTACCGTCTGCCAGCTGATTAAACACAGAAGTAATGGAGCGGATAGGGCTGAGGACCCGGCGCACAGTAAAAATAGCGAAGGCGAAGGCGAGAATGATGGCGATAACAGAGTATATTTCACCGTTAAGCCGCGCCCCGATAGCGGCATTCTGCGCATTGCGGTTAATCAGATTGGTGCGGGCATTTACCCGGTCGGCAAGCTCGCGGCTGAGATACAGAAACTCGTTAGCCGAGCCGGCCATGACCACATTAACCAGAAACATATTGCTTTGGGTTATCTGGGTCAGCCGTAAAAAGCGTTCTTCCAGACGTTGAATATGCTCGCGGATTGCTACTTCGTTAGCGGATGACTCACTTTCCAGCAGGGAATAAACTGGTGCCAGTGACGCATTAAACTCGGAGATATTTTGCTGTGCCGGTGATACCAGATAACGCAATGCGGCATTCTCGGCTTCTGTTACATGCATTTTTAGCTGGTCAATTTTTGCCGCCGGCATCTCACGTTTTTCCGCGACTTCCTGCAACAAGCTCTCAATTTGTCTGACGACGACCAGTGAACCTGAGTCAATGAGCTGGTCCCGGCGGTGGCGGTCATCCACTACCGCATGAAAGTTCTCTTTATAAGACACCAGATGAGTACGCATGCGTTCCAGAATGTCATCTTCTGTATATTCATAGGTTGAAGAGATGGAAGAGGTCTCAAGGGCTTCCAGCTTGTCAGTGATGGAAATCATCAGGCGCTCAAAACGGGTTACCGCAGACGGGCTGGCGGTTTCACGGAAAATCAGTACGTTGCGCTGAAGATCCACCACATCTCTTTCCAGTTCACCTACGATGCCCACATCAATCACCGCCTGGCGGGTATTATTCATGCCTTCGGTTAAAACCTGCTCGTTGGCACGGCCGAGAAAACCCTGCACAAGGATCAGTCCGATCATGATGATCAGAACAGTGAGCAGTTGAATACGGATAGAATGAAACATAAAGAATGCGTACCACTAAGAAGTAATGAATTCATACCATTTCTGCAGACTATATTCATAAGTCGGCATAACGGTATTCCAAACGGCAACATGGCCGAAACGATCTTCGTAACTGCCGCCGGAGCGTTGCTGTCCGCGATTGACAGACATTTTTCCATCCGGCCCTCTGAGCGGTTCTGAAGCTGGTAAACCTCTGTACCAGTAGTTCCATTCAGCTTCACTTAAATAAGGCTTTGAACGTTGCGGGTTTGAAATGTAATACCCCTGACGGGCAATGAAAGCACCGGGCCAGCCGGACAACCACCAGTTCATGTATTCATAGGCAGCATCTTTCACCCGGCCCTGCGTGGCAGCAGAAAGACACATCACGCCGTGCCAGCCGCGGTAACCTTCACGGGGAGCCGCAAAGCGAACGGGAATATCCTGACCATTCAAATCAGACACAGCAGGGGAGAACATACTTTCAATGGTGACCCGCTTCGTACGCATGTATTGCACCGATTCCGGTACGGAGGTCCAGAAGCCATTGAAATGCTGCAGCTGTTTAAGCTCAATCAGTAACAGGAACAGGCTGTCTAATTCTGCCCGCGTCATGGCGCCGATGTCTTCAAATTCCATGAAGCCTTTCGCTTTTGCCGCCAGGGCTAAATCAAATAACCCGATAGTCGGGTCATTCACGATACCCACTTTTCCGCTGAGTCTGGAATCCAGCAGCCAGCCCCAACTCTCATCTGCACTGTTCATATCGGCCGGTAACGCGTTTTCCAGATAGCCAAAGGAATCAACATTGTGCACGTACGGGAGGAAGCTGATTTCATCCGTGTGCTTTTCTCCCAGCGAGCCGTCGGCCTGAACGTTTATTATTTTGTGGGGAGCATCACCGGCACCGATTTTCGCTTCGGGAGAGACCTTGCCGGTCTTTGTCAGATCGTTAATTTCGTCCCAGTTACCAATACGGCGTTTATCGATGGGTTGAATGGCATTGGCCCGCCAGAGCACATTGATGCTGTTTGACCATTGCTCATATAAATCAAAGCCCTGCGGATTCATGGTGGCTTTCTGAAGTACCGTTGCACTGCCGCCGGGAGCGAACTGCAGCCGGATCCCTAAGTCTTCCATCGCCTGCTGTCTCAAGGCTTCCTGCAAGGTTACATGGGTGCCAAGCACTCTTACCAGAGGTTTCTCTTTGCCAATGGCAAAGGGGACCATGCCGGCGGTCAGCCAGCCTGCCAGAGAGCCTTTCAGCACTCGTCTTCTTGTCAGCAGTTTTTTTTGTTTGTCCATTCCGGTGGCGCTTTGTCCTGAGTCATACTTTATTGTGGCACTGAATGGACAGGTATGCCAAAAAAAGCGTTAAAACAAAGGCTGTTCTCTTTAAACAGCCCCGATAGTAGAATGCTATCTGCGTGGGCGGCGTGATACTGTTCTCCATATCCCCATGCCCAGAAGGCCGGCAAGGAAAGGCCAGTGCAGGGCTCCGCCGTGTTCTCTTACTTCCACCACGGTTTCCTGTTCAACAATGACCCGGTCGTAATCCTGACTTTCAAGGGGCACATAAGACAAGTCTGCATCGCTGGTATGATCGGCAACAGCCAACAGTTCGTTTGTCTGCGCGTCGTACAGCTCAATCATGATGTCATAGTCGAATGGACGGTAGCCGGTGATAAGGTCAGTTTCTATCACAAATTCATCGCTGGTACTTTCTCCGTAAATGTAAAACACGGATGATTCGTGTGCCGGGTAGAAATTGTCAGCATCACCCAGGTAAAGGACGGCATAAACCGGTACTTCGGCATAGACAGTATCAGCATCAAAGCTTACAGACACCGTCGTGGCATAACCGTCATAATCGGCGTCGTTGAAGCGCTCAGTCCATGCATCGTAAATCCAGAAGTCGGTATTCACAACGGCATTCACAGCTGCCCGCTTTTTACTGCTTTTTGTGGCTTTGGTAACGCTGGCCAGTGTGTCGTTTCTGATAAAGTCGCCGTCTTTCGGGGTGTACGCTTCACCGAACTGAAACTCTCTGGCTTCAGTGGTCCGTTCCGTTGTTTCTGCCAGTGCCGGCGCTTGCAGAGCGGTAATGCCCATCAGAACAAATAACGGTTTCAATGTTTGTTTCAGCATCATCATTCCTCTTGTCTTTGGCTGACTACGGGCTTAGTGTCGCCTGCGTAAACTGAACGGTTGCTGAAAGCAGTCTTAACCGCTGACAGTTTGCCCCTTTATCTGTGCATCGCAACGGGTTATCCGTAGACGGGATGTACTGGCCGGGATATAAACATGATCAGACTCATTGATTACGGAATTATTCATGGTGCGGTTCGTTAAACTGACGGCGTTGCTGGTGTGGGGATTGTCTGCTTTCGCCCTGCACGGGGAAGAAATACCGGAGCAAAAGGCAATGCAGTTGTTACCTTTGTCGGATGATGTGTGGCTGCATCTGTCATACAAGGAGGTAGACGGATTCGGGCTGGTGGAGTCCAACGGCGTGATTATTCTGTCTGAACAGGGCAGCATTATTATCGATACGCCGTGGACGGAGCAGGATACCGCGGAGCTACTGAACTGGGCCGCAGCACGTGGTATGCCTGTAACAACGTCGTTTTCCAGTCACTCCCATGAAGACCGTACCGCGGGCATTGGTTTGCTGAACAGCAAAGGCATAGATACACATGCGTCGAAAATGACTAATGCTATTCTTGAGGAGCAGGGCAAGCCACTGGCAAAACAGGAAATTACCGGTACAACCTATGCTCTGGCAGAAGGTGTTGAAGTGTTCTACCCGGGCCCTGGACATGCGCCGGATAACAGTGTGGTCTGGCTGGCCGGAGCAAACATTCTGGTGGGCGGATGTCTTATCCGCAGCGCAGAAACGGATAGTTTAGGTTATACCGGTGATGCCAGTCCGGAAGAGTGGGGGCCGTCAGTGCAGAAGGTATTAGCCAGATACCCTGAGGCGAAAATCGTGTTGCCGGGCCACGGACTGCCGGGAACCCGGGCGTTGCTGCACCATACTATCTCATTGACAGAAGGTGGTAACTGATCAGCGCGACATCGTTGCTGAACAAAAAAGCCGGTGATACTTCATGCAGTATACACCGGCTTCTGTTGATGAGTCAGACAACGTATCAGTCGTCGTAATCCTCATCGTCTTCGTCTGCTTCTTCGTCGCGGGGCATAAAATAAGTGCCCCAGCCGTCGTAGTGCACATCGCACTTATCAGCAATTTTCAGCAGCGCATCTGTGTCTTTGTCCAGCGCTTCCTGTTCCAGCTCACGCTCAACAATCGCGTCAAAACAGAAAATAGTACCGCCGTCGTCTAATACCAACTCCTCTGCATCAGACACTTCGAAACCGGCTTTGAACGCATCTACGGCTGCTTTTTCCAGTTTATCGAAATCATTGGAAGCAAGGTGATGCTCAATGGTGTACACCGCATCCGCCTGACTGCCGTCTTCCAGCAGTGCCTCTATGGTTTCCTGGTTAAACGCGTACCATTCTTCCCGTTCATCAAACTGATTCATGTTATCTCTCAAAAACGTCAACTTGCCCTAGTGTAATTAACTGAACGGCAGGATGCTATCTCTTTGCAGATTCAATTTGTGCCACTTCTTCGTTAAGACGGGCGAACTTCTCTTCCATGGCTTTATGGAAATGTTCCGTCCAGCCTTTCGGGGAATGCTCGCGGGTAAGCTCTACCGGCGCATCAATATCGATAAGCACCACACCGTTGTTCCAGCGGTTCCACTTTACTTTTTCGTGTAAATCGCTGGCAGTAACCATGACAACCGGTACTTTAACAGCCTGAGCCAGCCAGAATGCGCCGGATTTAAAGGGCAGTAAACCTCTGCCGTAGCTTCGTGTGCCTTCCGGAAATACCCACACGGATGTCCCTTTTTCGCGGATTTTCTTACCAGCGATTTTTAACGTATCCCGCGCTTTACCGCTGTTCTTCCGGTCAATCATAATGTTGCCCGATAACCAGTAAATCTGTCCGAATACGGGGATCCACTTCAGGCTCTTCTTACCGATAGTCACCACGCCGGGCAGAGCCGCCTTACAAATGGTGATGATGTCGTAACTGCTCTGGTGATTGGCGATTAACACGTACGGGGTGTCTTCCTTCACCGCATCACTTTTCCGGACAATGATTTTAAGCCCCATAATCCGGGACATCTGCGCATAAGCGTTGCCGGCGAAATGAACATTATTCTTGTGAAAAGGGCGAAGCACGCAAACCACTAAAACAACGATGTTTATCAGAATGAATGCGAAAAAGAGCGCGATTACGCGAAGAATTGCTAACACTACTGTTCCTGTTTTATGTTTTGCCGCGAAGTATACGGGATTGAGAGCAGTTCAGTTATCCGATCAGTCTGAAAATTTAGCCAAAAGAACACTATTGCCGATTAGCGAAACTGCCGATCAGATGATATAACTTAAATACATGCTTAATGCGGTAACCAGATAAAATGCAGACGTTTACACCGGAAGAACTTGAAGAAGATATCCTCAGTGACCTGATGGAGGAAATCAACGAACTTTATGAATCCAGCGAACAAACCCTCATAGAGCTGGAATTGCGTCCGGAAGATAATGAACTGCAACGCAGCCTGTTCCGTTCTATCCACACCATCAAAGGTGACCTGGGGCTGGTTAATTTCAGTCCGATGATCCCTTTGCTTCAGCACGTTGAAGATTTGCTGGATTTTCTGCGTAAAGGGCAGATTAACTACACCAGTACCATGAGTGACCTGGTGTTGCTGACCATGGACAGGGTGAAAAGCTTTGTTCAGGATGTGATGAATGCCGGTTGTGCTGAATACGACGGCAATCTTCATGAACAGCTGGTGCTGGCGATCACGCGGATCACGCCGGACAACCATGCTGATCATGACAAACTGCTGGCTGATGCGGTATTGCTGCTAAATCCGGATCTGGACATTGATACCGGTGAATATGCCGGTACAGAGGATAAGGCTGTAGCGGAAGGCGAAAAGCCACCTGCAAAACCCCCGCAGACGGTAGCGAATACCGGAATACTGAAAGGTTTGAGTGCCGAAAAACGGGCCGATATGCTGTTTTTCCGTGACCTTATGCAAACCATCGAACACCGTTCTAATTACTGGGCCGGGCGTGGCGACCGGATTGCAAAGCTGGCGTTATACATCAATCATGAAGCAGGCAGTCCCATCGATGACGATCAGTTGTCTGTTGCCTGTTACGTGCACGATTTTGGTATGGCGTTCATGCCGTTGCACCTGCTTAACAAAACAGACCCGTACACTGACGCCGAGTTTAATCTCATGCGTTCTCACGTGTACAAAAGCTCCCGATTACTGGAGCATCTCGATCAGTGGGATCACGCCCGAAAAATTGTGATGCAGCACCATGAAAGGGTAGATGGCAGTGGCTATCCGCTGGGCCTGAAAGAAGATGATATTTGTGACGGTGCTAAACTGCTGGCCATTCTCGATACCTACGATGCCATGACCCACTCACGGGCACATAATCAGGACTCGCGGATGTCTAAAAAGCAGGCGGTCATTGAACTGAACCGGGCTGCCAAAGGGCAGTTCAGCATGAAATGGGTGCGGCATTTTAATCAGGCCATGACGAGCCTGCTGACGAAGAATCCGTAATTTCCTTCACGGCGTAGTCGCCTGAACAGTGAATTTATTCATGTAAAAAGCCCGGTGCAGAACTTCTGCACCGGGCTTTTTTATTTGAGAAAACCGCGGAGACTTGCGTCTGGCGTTATTCAGCCGTTCACATCCAGCTCTTTAAGCTTGCGGGTCAGCGTGTTCCGACCCCAGCCAAGACGCTTGGCGGCATCCTGTTTGTGGCCATGAGTGTAACTGAGTGCACGTTCCAGCATGATTTTCTCAAACGTGAGCATGGCGTCATTCAGGATATTGTAGTGTCCTTCACGAAGCTGACTGTCGGTCCATCTTGCCAGTAATTCAGGCCAGTCGCCGGTAGCGGTACCGCCGCTTTTCTCGATAGTGCCCTCTGAGTGGATTTCCGGCGGCAGATCGCCGGGTAAAACTTCCTGTCCGCTCGCCATAACGGTAAGCCAGCGGCACACGTTCTCCAGCTGACGTACGTTACCAGGCCAGGGCAGGCGGGTCATCAGCTTCTCTGCATCTTTACTCAGCGACTTGGTTTCCACATCCAGTTCCTTCGCAGCACGGCGCAGGAAGTGTCTTGCCAGCAGAGGAATATCTTCACGGCGCTCTGCCAGCGACGGAATGTGGATACGGATAACGTTCAGGCGGTGAAATAAATCCTCACGGAACTTACCTTCTGCCACCCGTTTTTCCAGATTCTGGTGGGTTGCAGCGATGATCCGTACATCAACAGTCACCGACTGATGTCCGCCGACGCGATAAAATTGTCCGTCAGCCAGTACCCGTAACAAACGGGTCTGAACGTCCAGCGGCATATCACCAATTTCATCAAGGAAAAGGGTACCGCCGTTTGCCTGCTCAAAACGGCCCTGACGGGCAGTTTGTGCGCCGGTAAACGCCCCTTTTTCGTGACCGAAGAGTTCCGATTCCACCAGGTCTGCCGGAATGGCTGCCATATTCAGTGCAATGAACGGATTGGCCGCCCGTGGGCTGTGACGGTGCAGGGCATGAGCAACCAGCTCTTTACCTGTACCGGACTGACCATTAATCAGCACGCTGATGGAGGAGCGGGACAACCGGCCGATGGCGCGGAAAACTTCCTGCATAGCCGGCGCTTCACCGATAATTTCAGTAACCGCTTCATCCTGAGGCACCTGATTTTGCCGGCTCTGTTCCCGTGCATGGGCCAGCGCCCGCTGCACCAGCGTAACGGCTTCGTCGATATCAAAGGGTTTTGGCAGGTATTCAAACGCACCACTCTGGTAGGCATTTACTGCGCTGTCTAAATCAGAATGCGCGGTCATGATGATGACCGGAATGAGCGGGTCAGTATTATGTACTTCCCCCAGCAGTGTCATGCCGTCCATCTGAGGCATACGGATATCTGACACGATAACCTCAGGGCGCTGGCCACTTTGTAATTGCAGTAAAAGATCTTCAGGATTCTCAAAACTCAAACATCCGATATTGGCTGCCTGTAATGCCTTTTGCAGAACCCAGCGGATTGAGCTGTCGTCATCTACAATCCATACGGATTCATTATTCATTATCCGACTCCTTTCTGGGGACAGGGAGATATAGCGTAAATTCGGTGTGGCCCGGATGGCTGTCTACCTCAATTTTTCCGCCGTGGTGATTTATTAATGTTTGTGCAATAGACAGGCCCAGCCCGCTTCCGTTTTGCTTGCTGCTGACCATGGGATAGAAAAGGGTGTCTCTGATTGCGGCGGGAATACCCGGTCCGTTATCAATGATCTGGATTTTGGCCACCAGAGAGTGCCGCTTACCCAAAATGGTCATTTGTCTGTCTATACGGGTAACAAGCCGTATTTGCGGTGACGGTGTTTTCGCTTCTGTGAGCGCTTGAACACTGTTTCTTAAAATGTTCAGCACCGATTGCTGAATCATGTCCTGGTCTACTTTCAGATCCGGAATACTCGGGTCGTAATCGCGGATGATAGTGATTGGGTTATCTGAGTCGACCCTCATCAGGCTGCGCACTTTCTCAAGCGCCTGATGGAGATTACTCCACTCAAGCCTTGGCAGCGCGTTGGGCCCGAGCAAACGGTCAACCAGGTTTCGCAGCCGGTCTGATTGCTCGATGATCATCTGCGTGAATTCATTATGGTCGGGATTTGTCAGCTCTTTTTCCAGCAACTGGGCGGCACCGCGAATTCCCCCTAAGGGATTTTTAATTTCATGGGCGAGGCCGCGGATCAGTTCTCTGGCGGCATCGTGCTGAGCATTTTGTTGATTTTCTCTGGAGATGCGGCGTTGCTGATCGATACGGCGCACCTCAAACATCAGTTTAGGGCCGTCATCGGTATTCAGGTTAGTGACCGTGAGATCAGACAATACACAACGCCCGTCTTTGAAGCACAGACGTAAATCGTTTTCAGTAAAGTCTTCGCCACGACGAATGGCCGCCCGCAAACGGGCATCATTGATGGCGTTCGGCGCAAAAAAGTCCGATAGCTTGTGTCCGGAGAGCTGCTTCACCCCAGTCTCGAACAACGCTTCCCCTGCGTGATTGGCATAAACGATTTGCAACCGCTCGTTGACCATTACCAACGCTGTGTTCAGGTTGTTCAATAAATGGTTTGTTTCAAACTCGGTGGCTTGCATGCCGAGCATTCCTCATTTGCACTTTTATGGTGCATTATAGTTTAACGCGTTCAAACGGTGTTGATTGCACCAAAATAAAATTTTCTGATGAACCCGCATGGTGCGCTGGCTGCGCCACCATAGAACGCTAATTGTTATTGATAAACACTGATGCCTGATGCAAATAAAGTGTTTGCTGAGGAGATGATGCAAGAGTCTTGCCCTTATTATCAATTATGTCTATATGATAAGTATGGGCGCCGCGGTTAATGCCGGTGAGGTTGAACTTACCGCTACTGTTGATGCGGGTTGGCTGGCCGTCGAAAGTAAGACGGTAGCGGCCACGGAAGGCCGGGGTGGTAGCGGCCGTTATAGAAAACTGACCGTTGTTATTACGGATTGTGGCTTCCGGTTCCGGAGAGGTAATGGATACTTTATAGTCGGGTTGAGTATCGCGGGATTGTGTTTGTTGCGTCGCTTTGATGTCTGGGCTGTCTGCAACGTTACTGGTATTGGCTTCGAACTCAAGGGTCTCTGCGCCGTCCTGTGGCACGTCTGTATACAGAACGGTACCGTCTTCTTTCACGACTTTATAAATTGTTTGAGAATGTACTGAAGGCACAAATAAAGCGGTGACAAGCAAAATGCGAAGTATCATCGGACACCATTTTCACAAAGAAAGAATTCTCAGTCTAGCAAAAGCCGGGACGAAAAAAAGCCCGCAGATGCGGGCTTTTTCAAATCAAATCAGCGAATGGCTTATACGCTGTAGTACATGTCGAACTCAACAGGGTGAGTAGACATGTTCAGCTTAGTCACTTCTTCAGACTTCAGACCGATGTATGCATCGATCATGTCGTCAGTCATAACGCCACCAGCTTTCAGGAAGTCACGGTCGTTGTCCAGCGCTTCCAGAGCCATTTCCAGTGAGCTGGCAACAGTTGGGATTTCTGCTGCTTCTTCTGGAGGTAAGTCGTACAGATCTTTATCCATAGAGTCACCAGGGTGAATCTTGTTGATGATACCGTCGATACCTGCCATTAACATAGCAGTGAAGCCCAGGTAAGGGTTACCAGTCGGGTCAGGGAAACGTACTTCGATACGACGCGCTTTATCGCTTGTTACGTAAGGAATACGGATTGACGCAGAACGGTTACGTGCAGAGTAAGCCAGCATAACCGGTGCTTCAAAGCCTGGTACCAGACGCTTGTACGAGTTAGTAGAAGCGTTAGTGAATGCGTTGATTGCACGGGCGTGCTTGATGATACCGCCGATGTAGTACAGCGCTTCTTCAGACATACCTGCGTACTTGTCGCCTGCGAAGATGTTTTTGCCATCTTTAGCGATAGACTGGTGAACGTGCATACCAGAACCGTTGTCACCAACCAGAGGCTTAGGCATGAATGTCGCAGACTGACCGTATGCGTTTGCAACGTTGTGTACAACATACTTATAGATTTGAACTTCGTCAGCTTTCTTAACCAGCGTGTTGAAAGCACAAGCGATTTCGTTCTGACCAGCAGTTGCTACTTCGTGGTGGTGAGCTTCAACTACCAGACCCATTTCTTCCATAACCAGACACATTGCGCCACGGATGTCGTGTGCTGAGTCTACTGGAGGAACCGGGAAGTAACCGCCTTTTACACCAGGACGGTGAGCAAGGTTACCGCCTTCGAATTCTGCACCGGAGTTCCATTTTGCTTCAGAAGAATCGATCTTGAAGAAAGAACCTGCCATGTCAGTGTGGAATTTCACATCGTCAAACAGGAAGAATTCTGGCTCAGGGCCGAAGAAAGCAGTGTCACCTATACCAGTAGACTTCAGGAACTCTTCCGCACGACGTGCAACAGAGCGAGGGTCACGGTCGTAGCCTTCCAGGGTAGACGGCTCAACGATGTCACAACGGATGTTCACCTGAGTTTCTTCTGCAAACGGGTCAACAACAACAGACTCTGAGTCTGGCATCAGGATCATGTCTGATTCGTTGATGTGTTTCCAACCAGAAATTGAAGAACCATCAAACATCTTACCTTCTTCGAAGAACTCGTCATCGACCAGACCTGCAGGGATCGATACGTGTTGCTCCTTACCTTTTGTGTCGGTAAAGCGTAAGTCTACAAATTTAGCTTCGCTTTCTTTGATCAGCTCTAATGCCTTTTCTATTGACATCGTGTCCTCCGGATTTATTAGAATAAACGTGGAATGAACAATTTCACTCCAAAATAATTGAGAATCATTAAAGCTATTTTCATGCCACTTACATGAAGACGGTAAAACGCGGCTTAGCAGGCAGTAGCACAAAAATCCCTAAACGCAAATGCACTAAAGTGGTGCAGTCAAGCTCTGTTTTGGTGCGTAAGGATGTTTTATGATTCATCGGGTTCTATCGGACTGCTGAACATTATTAAGCCGTGTTTTATCCGTACCGATGTGATTCAGACCGGCGCAGAAGAATGAAGGCTGTGACAATGCAGAAATGCAGTATATGAAGATAAGAACTGATGCTTAGACTAGAACAAAGCAAACCCGGATACTAGTAGGATCATTGATAAAACATTGGAATAAATTAGATCCGCACACAATCCAGAAAAGTGTCACAAAGAAAAATAAAAAAAGATGCGCAAAGCGAAAGGAATTTCTGTACAATCCGCGCACATTTTACTATTCCGTTTTAGCAATCAAATCTGCCTGATGTTTTTCTTACATCTGCAACGCTGATTTCCAAGGCTTTGACCCAATGACCACTGATATTAATAAATTACGCAATATCGCGATTATCGCGCACGTTGACCATGGTAAAACGACTCTGGTTGACAAACTGTTACAGCAATCCGGTACGCTGGAAAGCCGTGGCGAAGCCCAGGAACGGGTAATGGACTCTAACGACATCGAGAAAGAGCGTGGTATTACCATTCTGGCGAAAAACACCGCCATTAACTGGAATGACTACCGCATCAACATCGTAGATACCCCGGGACACGCCGACTTCGGTGGTGAGGTAGAGCGTGTAATGTCGATGGCTGACTGTGTACTGCTGCTGGTTGATGCGCAGGAAGGTCCTATGCCGCAAACCCGTTTCGTAACGCAAAAAGCGTTTGCTCAGGGTCTGAAGCCAATCGTAGTAATCAATAAAATTGACAAGCCGGGCGCACGTCCTGACTGGGTAATGGATCAGGTTTTTGACCTGTTCGATAACTTAGGTGCGACTGATGAGCAGTTAGACTTCCAGGTTATCTATGCATCAGCACTGAATGGCTGGGCATCAATGGATGCAGACACTAAAGGCGAAGACATGACGCCACTGTTCCAGTTAATCGTGGATCAGGTTGAAGCGCCAAATGCAGACCCTGCCGGTGCATTCCAGATGCAGATCTCTCAACTGGACTACAACTCGTATGTTGGCGTAATCGGTGTTGGTCGTGTTAAGCGCGGTAGCGTGAAGATGAACCAGCAGGTTACTGTTGTTGGTGCTGATGGTAAGAAGCGCAACGGTAAAGTGGGTCAGGTACTGGGTTACTTAGGTCTTGAGCGTCATGAAGTCGACTCTGCAAGCGCAGGTGACATCATCGCGATTACCGGTCTGGGCGAACTGAAAATTTCTGACACTGTGTGTGACGTTAATACAGTAGAAGCCTTGCCTCCGCTGACGGTTGACGAACCAACAGTAACCATGACGTTCCAGGTAAACACATCTCCGTTTGCCGGTAAAGAAGGTAAGTACGTGACTTCACGTAACATCCTTGAGCGTCTGCAGGACGAGCTGGTACATAACGTGGCACTGCGCGTTGAAGAAACCGCTGACCCGGATAAATTCCGCGTATCAGGCCGTGGTGAACTGCACTTAGGTATCCTGATTGAAAACATGCGTCGTGAAGGTTACGAGCTGGCGGTATCACGTCCGGAAGTAATCCTGAAAGAAGTTGACGGCGAGCTGCAGGAACCGTTTGAAACACTGACTATCGACTGTGAAGACGAGCACCAGGGTTCAATCATGGAACAGCTTGGTCTGCGTAAAGCAGAAATGCGTGACATGAACCCGGATGGCAAAGGCCGTATCCGTATGGACTTCATCATTCCAAGCCGTGGTCTGATTGGTTTCCAGACTGAGTTCATGACGCTGACTTCCGGTTCAGGTTTGTTGTACCACACGTTCGACCATTACGGTCCGCACAAAGGCGGTACTATCGGTAAGCGTAAGAATGGTGTACTGATTGCCAATGCAATGGGTAAAGCACTGACTAACGCCCTGTTTAACCTGCAGGAACGTGGTCGTCTGTTCATCGGACACGGTGTTGAAGTTTACGAAGGTATGATCATCGGTATTCACAGCCGTGACAATGACCTGACAGTAAACGCCCTGAAAGGTAAGCAACTGACAAACGTGCGTGCATCAGGTACTGATGAAGCGCAAACTCTGGTTCCACCTGTGAAGATGTCTCTTGAACAGGCGCTGGAATTTATCGATGACGATGAACTGGTAGAGGTTACGCCGGTAAGCATCCGTATTCGTAAGAAGCTGCTGACTGAAAACGACCGTAAACGTGCCGGTCGTGCGAAATAAGTACTGAGTATTTTGAAAAAGCGTCCTGATGGACGCTTTTTTTTCGCCTGAAGTATTGTTTCAATCCCGGTGAATAAGACTTATTCTTCATGTTACGCCGGAGCCGGCAATGTATATGTGTACATTGAACGCCGGAATGTCCGGAAAGAGAAATAGTTCAGAGCTGCTGTAGCAATGCTGTTAAGGAGTAAAGTGTGGCTGAATACACCATCGCGGTGATAGATGATGATACGATAACGTTAGACATTGTGACCTATGCACTGGAAGAAGAGCTGGGTGCCAATGTGTTTGCTTTCAGCCGGAGTGAAATGGCGCATGACTTTTTAGTCAACCAGCCGCAGGATAATTTGTCGTTGATTATTAGTGATCAGAACATGCCCCAATACGACGGTTTGACGTTGCTGAAAGCGTGCCGTGAAGCAGGGCTGAAAACCCCCTTCATCTTACTGACGGCTGATGCCACACGTGACACGGTAATCGCAGCGAAAAAAGGCGGAGCCACCCAGTTTCTTGCCAAACCGTTTACAACAGAAAACCTGGTGCAGAAAGTTAAGCAACTGGTGGATTGAAGCTGACCGTTAATCGTTGTAGTGTTACAGGCACAAAGATATGGCCCGCAGGGGCCTTCTCTCACTCTCTTTTAGCACTGCAACACAGGAAAATCTCACGTGCCTTTCAATTTCGACGATACGCCTTCCCGTCAGGATACCTATTCTTTTAAATGGCAGAAATACGCCGGTCAGGACATCATTCCGGCATGGGTTGCCGATATGGAATTCCGTTGCGCCCCCGCCATTCTGGATGCACTCTCTTCCAGTGTTGATCACGGCATTATGGGTTATGTATTGCCGGCGCAATACAAGCCGGCAATTGAGGCTGTTCAGCGCTGGCTTGAAGACAAACACGACTGGGTAATTGATCCTGACTGGCTGGTATGGACGCCGGGCGTCGTGCCGGCATTTAACATTGCCATTAAAGCGTATTGTAAGCCCGGTGATAAAGTGATGGTGCAAACGCCCAATTATCCGCCGTTGCTGGCAGCGCCGAAAATTAACGGTATGGAGCGTGTCGATATCGGTACCGTTGACGTAGACGGCCGGCCCACACTGGATTTTGCTGAGCTGGAAACTCAGGCCGCGGATCCGAAGTGTAAGTTACTGATTCTGTGCAACCCGATGAATCCTGTCGGGAGTGTGCTGAGCCAGCAGGAGATTGATCGTGTCGCTGAGATTTGCCTGCAAAACGACGTGAAATTGTGCAGTGATGAAATTCACTGCGATTTGATCCTTGATGAAACAGTAAAGCACATTCCGGCAGGCAGAGTGGAAGCGCTGAAAGATGTCAGCGTTACCCTCATGGCTGCCAGCAAGACCTTCAACGTGGCAGGTCTGGGTGCTTCATTTGCGATTATCCCTGACCGTCAGTTGCGTCAGCAGTTCGTGCAGTCCGCAGCCGGTCACATGCCGTGGGTAAACCTCTTAGGGCTGGTGGCCACAGAAGCGGCCTTTACCCAATGTGATCAGTGGCATTCTGAATTACTGACTTACCTGAGAGGTAACCAGGCAACACTGATTGAGCAGGTGAATGCCATTGACGGTCTGAAAGTGCATCAGTCGCAGGCAACATTTCTGGCATGGATAGATGCCAGCGGGCTGGATGTGGCGAATGTGCAGAAATGGGCAGAAAGCCGGGGCGTGGGGCCATCACCCGGTGCTGACTTCCTTGCGCCGGATCATTTCCGCATTAACTTTGGTTGCAGCCGTAACATGCTGAACAATGTGCTTGGCAGACTGGCAGGTAAAGCCTGATCAGTCAGCCGGCCGGTATTGCGCCTCACAAAAACAGTGAGGCGACTTTATACAGCCCGAGACATACCACAAACAGCACGATTGCAGCACCGGTAAGGTTGCTGAACGTGCTGTTTCTGTATGTGGCAGGCAGTGATTTCCTGTTCATAACGGCTAATAAAAATACCGCAATAAAGGGCAGAAGCAGTCCGTTAGTGGCCTGAGCGAACAAGATGGCGAGTAATGGTTTAATGCCGATGCTGGCGATAATCACACCGCTCAGAATAACCACCAGCCACACCCCTTTAAATAACCGGCCTGTCATATCAGCTGGTTTACCTAAAGCGCCGCACACCGCGTAGGATGCCGCCAGAGGGGCGGTTATAGCGCTGGTGAGACCGGCTGCGAACAAACCGGCGGCAAAAAACCACTGTGCGTATTCCCCGAGTACCGGCGCAAGCTGGCGGCTCATATTACCTGCATCAAGAGATTCACTCTGTCCGTAAAACGCGGTCATCGCGGTGGCAACGATAATCATCGTAATAATGCCCCCGAACCCGATAGCAGTCACAGATTGCTTCCTGCAGGTCTTCAGAGCGGCATCGTCGTTTGTTTTCCCGTACTGCTGTGCCACAAGGCTGGCATGTAAGAACAGGTTGTACGGGACGATAGTGGTGCCTACAAGAGCCAGCACCATGGTAATCGTGCCGGCATCAAGTTGCGGATGAAGAAGTTGACTGAGCATGGCAGACCAGTCCGGACCGGCAAAAAACAGGGTGATGACAAACACCAGCGCCATGATAGCAACCAGTGACACCAGCACAGACTCAATTAATTTGTACTTTCCGGTATACAACAACAGCGCTGCAAGTGCGCCCAGGATAACAGCCCATTGAGACGTTCCTAACGGAGTAATGGCATCCAGGCCTATGGCTGCTCCGGTAAGGTTGCCGGATTCATAGGCTGCATTGCCAATACCGATAGCGGACACAATCAAAGCTGCAATGGTAATGCGTAAGACTTTATTTTCTGTCAGTGTCATTAAGGCATCCGACAAACCTTTTCCGGTTCCTGTGCCCAGCCGCGCAGCCATATCCTGCAGTACCATAGTAGCTATTACAGAAAACAGGAGTGCCCAAACAAGGTGAAAACCAAAACCTGCGCCGGCCATACTGGCCGTTGTCACTGTTCCCGGACCAATAAAAGCCGCCGCAACAATATAGCCTGATTTGTCACTCGCCATACTGCGTACTCCATTTAAGTGTTATTGTTATAGTGCATGCAGCATAACGATTCTTCGTGGTTAATCAAAGTGTTCAGAATAAATGGAAAATAACAGCACGCCGTTTTCATCATTATTTGCAGAGCCGGCTCTGGCGGCTTTGCTCCCGTCGCAATGCCATTGTCGTGGATTCATCTTCGCTGTGGCAACCAGTCCTGAAATTCCTATGCCTGAACAATGGATGCCCTGGCTGGTGGCGAATGCGCCGGTGGCGGCTTCTGATGTGTCGTTTGAACACATGGCAGAGGGCCTGATGGACGGTTTAAGGCAGAACTTGCAGGCGATGAGAAATAATACGTCGTTGCTGCCCGGAGTTTGTCAGTGGCATGACAATGCCGCAGAGCGCAAGGAGTTAACGGCATGGCTTTCCGGCTTGCTCAGCGCCCATGGCAGGCTTGAACCGGTATGGCAAAGAGCATGGCAACTGGCAGTGGCAAACCCTGAGAAAGATAAAGGCGTGAAGGGAAGCGAAGATCCTGCAAAGCGGCTGTCCCGCTGTCTTAAGTTGTTTTCAACACTGGCGAATCCCGGTCTCGCAATGGAAAGGCGTACAGATGAACAGGCAGCGGCTTTGCAGCAGCATCTTCCGCAACTGGCTGCACAGTTACCGGCGATGCTGAAAGAGTATGTTGACCTGGCCGGTGAACTGGCCGGCGTTTTGCCTGATCAGTTTGAAACTTTTGTGCAGATGAAAGAGTAGGGCGTCCGCCGGCTTGAAAAGCTTTACTTAAGTCGCTGGGCGAGATTGTGACGCATTGAGCTGATGTAACTGTTCAGTTCCACCCGCGCCGCTTCATAGGCGTCGTTGAGTTCGTCTGAATCCGGTTCTTTCAGAAGTGCCTGAAAAGCCTCATCGGTCTTTTCCAGTAAGGACTTCAAATGTTCGTTACTCACATCCATGTCTTGGTTTGCCTTGTCACGTTTCCGGAGAAAATTCGCCACAAAATTGCTTCCTTTAATTTTATGACAACGATATCGCTTAGGATAAAGCGGGTTAAACTGGCCTGCTAATGGTTTTTAGAACGGTTTAACGACAGCTAAGATCACAATTGCCAGTAAAAGTAATACGGGTGCTTCATTTAAAAAACGGTAAAACTTAGGCGACCGGGTATTTTCGTCGCGGGCAAATTGATTAACCAGTTTAAATAAATAGAAGTGATATGCATAAATGGCAAGTAAAAGCGTTAGTTTAACATGTAGCCACGCTGAAGCCCGGAACCAGGCCATGCCGTAAACGTAAATCAGGGACACACCGAATATAAGTGTTAATATGGCAAAAGGCGTGACAAAAAACCATAGCCTTCTTTCCATTATTTTAAATTGATCGCGAATATTTTGTTCTTTTGCTTCTGCATGATAAACAAACAGCCGCGGAAGATAAAAAATTCCCGCCAGCCAGGCGACCATAAAAAAGATGTGTAACGCTTTTAACCACAAAATCATAACCGGTTTCCGTTAATACTGTGCTCTTTGCAGGAAGGTTTGCAGAATGTTCCAGGTAATTACCCCTTTGACTTCCTGCACAGACTGGTCGTAAACATACACCGCTCCGCTCCGGCCGTTCTTCAGCTTTTCGTACACTTCGTGCAACGTGGCCTGACTGCTGACACCTTCCATACTGAAATAACTCAATGGGTGCGCATTATGGTCCAGACTGACATCGTATTGAACCAGTTTGTAATGCACATCCAGCTCTGTGCGGGATTTCTGTACCACCACGTAAGTGGGATTCTCAGACAGATAATTTTCGATAGCCTGTTCCGGCGCATCCAGGAACAGTTTGTATTCCGTGGTCATGGCTGCCAGAACACCGGTTTTTTCCAGTGCTTCGCGGATAGAGGTCACGGCATACGGCAGATTCTGATAATCGAGCTGACGGATAAAGATAGACCGGTTGCCCAGAAACTGGGTGGCCGTAACGTATGCCGGCACAATCACCAGCATGGCCGGCAGAATGATTTCCGGACTGTACGACAACTCCATCACTGCCGACAAGGCAGCGAGGGGAGCATGCAGTACTGCTGTAAGCATGCCGGCAACGCCGAGCAGGGCAAAGCTGCTGGTGTAATCATCAACGTCTACCAGCGATTGCAGGGGCATTAGCAGTACAGAGCCCGCCAGCATACCAATCACCATGACAGGCCCGATGATACCACCCGGGATGCCCAGTCCGATGGCAAAAATCGCCAGGATCAGTTTGGCCGAAAGAATCGACAGGAGTAGTAAGGTGCCCGGATGGGTGTGGAAAAGATGGTCCACATCATCAAAGCTGGCGCCTAAACTTTCCGGCAGGAAAATGCCGATGGTACCGGTGATGAGCGCAGCAAGAATGAGTCGCCAGATCATATTAATCGGCCGGAAAAATTGCATTACCCGCATCAGTTGAGAGTTAAATAAGGTTGCCAGCGCACCAAGAGCAATACCAAGGAAAATGAAATAGAAATACATCCATTCATCAAAGGCGGCGATGGCGAGAAAGGATAACTCGTTCACTTCCCCGAACACCATGCGGGTGAGCACCGAACCTATGGCTGCCGCCAGCATCACCGGTACAAAGATGTGAATTTTATATTCTCTGAGCACCACTTCCATTACAAAGATGACTGCGGCAAAAGGTGTGTTGAATGAAGCCGATATGCCGGCAGCAATGCCGCAACCCGCCAGTATTCGAATACTGTTATAAGGAAGACGCAACCACTGGCCAAGGAAGCTGCTGCCAAATGCACCAAGGTGTACCGAAGGCCCTTCACGGCCAACAACAAACCCGCCGGCCAGCGCCAGCATACCGCCAAAGAATTGATTAATTGTGGTTCGGAACGGGATCAGTCCGTAATGATGTTTAACACGGTGGATAACGAAAGGAATGCCGAGGCGGTAATGTTTGAACCCCGTGATCCAGGCAATGATCAGGATGCAGGCGACTGCGCACAGCGGCATCAGAAACCACACCATCCATTCATCGGAAACCACTTGCTTTAACAACGTAAGCGCACTACCTTGCACCCATTCCACACATAACCGGAACAGGATTATCAGGCCGGCAGCAATGAGGCCTCCCACAATGCCCAGCATACACACCTGAACGGAGGTTCTGGGATGGGCTAGTTCCTGGCGAAGTGCTGAAAGTCGCATTAAAGTGGCTTATCCTTTTGCTGTGGCGTTATTCTATCATAAGTCACTGCTTTTCCTATCAAGTAGTGTGCCTGTTTGTTGGTTTAAAAATGAATAAAGAAGAACAATGAAGTTACCGTTACAACGCGCTGAATTAATCCAAAAATGGGGGCTGTACAGGTTTACCCTGGCCTGTGTGGCCGGATTGTTGTTTATGCTGGTCACGGGTTATCAGCTGGCGCAGCTTCAGCAGAAAAATGAAGAAAAAGTCGCGCTGAGTGAAAAGCAGACCCGGCAATATCTGGAAGATGAGAACGCAGCGTTACGAAAGCAGGTTGCTGCATTGCAGGTGGAAAGCGTGATGGCAGCCAGCTCGGTATCATCGTACAAGAAGATGCTCGAAGCCAGAGAACAGCAGGGGCGTTCTTTGGAAGAACAGCTCAGCTTTTATCAGCGGGTGGTTGCTCCTGAAGTGACTCAGGACGGCTTTTTCATCGACGGTATCCAGGTATCTCCCCTGGCCAGCGATAACCGTTACCGGATCAAGGCGGTGTTACTCCAGCAAAATGAAAATAAAGCCATGCTGAAAGGTGAGCTTGCGGTACTCATTAAAGGAAGTCTGGGTGGAAAACCTCACGAAATTAAAGCCGGTGAGGGGGGATTTCTACCCAATGGGAATATCAAATGGGGATTTAAGTTTTTTCAGACCGTCGATGAGGAGTTCACACTACCGGCGGGATTTATTCCTGAACAAATCGTGTTTTCCACAGAGGTATTTCAATGGAAAAGCAAACGGGGAGAGTATGTCAACAGCGTAAACTGGATTGATGTATACGACTCCCCGCCAGAGGAGGGGAGCCAGGATAGTTAGTCGTTTAGTGGTTGAGCAGCCAGGTCAGCCACACAATGACCCCGCAAAGTACGGCGCAAATCATTTGCCAGAACAGGACGGGATTGCGTTCCAGCAAAGGAGAGAATGTTTGTTCACTGACAATGAGTTCTTTCGGATTACTTAACGCGGTTTCGAACTCAGAATAAGCATTAAACCGCTTCTCCCGTTCCGGTTGCGTGGCTTTTTTCAGGCAGATATCCAGCCACGCCGGCAGATCGGGACGAAATGATTTCAGGCTGCGGTACTTGTATTCAAAAACGTTGGCCGGAATGTAATCCTTAAATTTAAAGGGCTGGTAGGGGAGTTCGCCGGTGAACATTTCGTACACCACAACCCCGAGAGAAAACAGGTCGGATTGAAAATCGCTCTGGTTATCGATCAAAAATTCCGGCGCAATATAGTTTACCGATCCCACCGGGTAGTCTTCCTGTTCCTGTTCACCGGTTTCCAGCAGAGCCTTTACTTGTACAGTACCGAAATCAATGATTTTGACTTCACCGGTATCGGTAAGCATGATGTTTTCCGGTTTGATGTCGCGGTACACCATATCATTACGCTGAAATACTCTGAGTCCGGCAATAATTTGTTTTACGATGCGGCGTACCTTTTCCGGGGCGGGCTTCGGATTATCAATCATCCACTGTCGCAGGGTGATCCCTTCAACGTATTCGCAGATGTGATAAATAAATCTGGCATTGTCAGGCCGGGGAAAGACCTTCATCACGGCGGGGTTATCCAGGTGTTTGCCTATCCACTCTTCCCGCAGAAAACCCTTCAGATGGGTCTGATCGTCTTCAAAATACTCCGTAGGCGTTTTTAAGCCGTACACTTTACCGGTTTTTTCATCGGCGACCTTATACAAACTGGAGCGGGTACCATTAAAAAACTGTTCAATCACCCGGTAACCGTCAACTTTGTGGCCGGGTTCCAGCGGCGGTAACAGGCGCAAGGAATCCAGCATTGCATCCGCATCCGCGGCATCACCGGCGGGTAATTCATTCACTTTTACCAGCAGGCAGGTTGTGTTGTCGTCACTGCCGGCTTTCAGGGCTGCACTGACGATATTAAATGCCGTTTGTTCGAGATCATTGGTGTGGCTGTCGAGATGCTGACGGATTTGTCTTGTAGACAAAAAGTTAGTAACGCCGTCGGTTGTCAGTACGTAAATTTCATCTTTGTTAAGCGCAAAGCGGGAAAAATCCACATCCAGCTTTGCCTCCAGCCCGATGGCCCGTGTAAGAACAATATTGCTGCCTTGTCTGGCTGAGTGATCACGACTGAGTTGTTCCAGGTTGCCCTGCGAATAGCGGTAGATCCGGCTGTCTCCCACGTGGAGCATAAATCCGCAGCGGGATTTGAATATCACGCTGCTGAGCGTGGTCAGCATCTGGCTGTAGCCACCGTGAGAATAGTCATATTGCCCGTGACACCAGCGGTTGAGGCTGTTAAGTACCTGACCGGCGGCGCGCTGAACGGTCCAGCTTGCCGGGGTTTGCATGTAGTCGTGAATAAAGTTGGTGACGGCTGTGTTAGCCGCTTCCTTCGCCCGTGTACAGGCAGACACGCCGTCGGCAATGGCGACGGCGATACCTTTGTCTTTTACTGCGTAGTCTCTGGCCTGCCAGGCCGCAAAGGCATCCTGATTTTCATCTTTGATGCCCTGCGTGCTGTAACCGCCAAAACTGAGATCTAATTGTGACAAACGGAAGGGTCCTAGTGTGAACCTACCTGAATAAGTTCAACTGTACCATCTTCATTGACTTCGGTAATAGTGCCTCCCGGTTCACGCATGAATAGCAATGCTACAAAACCCAGGGCAGCAGTGGCACTGATCACCAGGAAGAAGACGGAGGCATCGACAAAAGAGTAAACCGTTAAGTAAGTCACCGCACCCACGTTACCGTAAGCACCTGTCATACCTGCTATCTGGCCGGTCAGGCGACGCTTGATGAGGGGAACTACGGCAAATACAGCACCTTCACCGGATTGTACGAAGAAAGAACAGGCCATAACGGCAAGGACTGCCAGCCAGACGGGCCATTGACCGGTAATATGGCTTAACGTGAAGTAGCCCAGTGCCAGACCGGCGGTGAGGATAAGCAGGGTTTTCTTACGGCCGAACTTGTCAGAAATTAGGCCACCGCCGGGACGGGACATCAGATTCATAAATGCATACATACCCGCAAGCAGGCCGGCTGTTGCCATTGACAGTTCAAAGGTTTCAGCAAAAAAAGCCGGTAACATTGAAACGACGGCCAGCTCTGAACCAAAGGTCGCAAAATACAGGATGTTCAGAACCGCAACCTGTTTAAACTCATAACGGTGTTCAGGAGCAACCGGCGTTTTAAATATTTCGCGGTTCACTTTGAAGGTAGACCAGGCATCAAAAAGATACAGCGCAGCCAGTACCACATAGAGGGTTACCGCTACACTTTCGCTGAGCATGGCTACGCCTTGCGGGGATAATTTCCAGTTCAGCAATGCCAGCGCGGCATACATAGGTGTTTTCATCACCAGAAGGAAGAAGAAATCGCCTTTACTGGTGACTTCCATCCCACCCAGATTTTTCGGACGGAAGTATGTCGAACCTTTGGGTGTATCCGTTACGTTGGTGAAGTAAATCACACTGAAAATAAGGCAAAGTACACCGGTAAGGGCAACGGCATAGCGCCAGCCATCATCGCCACCAAACAGCAGCGCCAGCGCCGGTAACGTAAATGCTGCCGCCGCAGAACCAAAGTTGCCCCAGCCACCATACACACCTTCGGCAGTGCCCAGTTCTTTAGGAGGGAACCACTCACTGACCATACGGATACCAATTACAAAACCTGCGCCGATAAAGCCCAGAGCAAAACGGGCGATGGCTAACTGAGTGAAATTGTCGGCGAAGGCAAATACAAAACAGGGCACAGAACAGACGGCAAGCAATGCGGAGTAAACGATGCGGGGGCCGTATTTATCAGTGAGTGCACCAATGATCACACGGGCCGGAATGGTCAGCGCCACGTTGAGGATCAGTAAGGTCTTCCATTCTTCAATGCTCAGCCCCATATCATTCATGATCACCTGTTTAAGCGGTGCCATGTTGAACCACACCACGAAGGTCACGAAGAAGACCATCCATGACAGGTGGAGAATTTTCATTTTTCCGGTGAAGGAGAAAAGATTAAATTTTTCAACACTCATTGATTGTGCCCTTAAATAAAAAAGCCCGGCGCTGATAGTTCAACGCCGGGCATCATTGCCTGATAACAGATTGTGTCACATCCGGTCTTCGGCCGGCTCTGTGGTAAAAACTCATTATGCTGGAAAGCATGGGATGTTAACCCGACATAGACTTAGCGAAAACTATGCCTGTTTTTTTAATACATAATTTCAATGAGTTAGAGATTCAGCCGGACACGTTGCCCGTGCTGGTTGCATTGTTTTGGTGCGCTCGTCTTCGTGTGGTGCAAACGAATGTTGTTTTTATCAGTTTCCGGTCAGAGTCCCGGAGCACAGGATTGTGCGGATTACTTGATTGATTTGGTCAGGTATTAGATAATTAGCCACATCCCGTTCACCGGCTCTGCTATTGAGCTGATGTGTGGTTCCGCCTGTTCAGGTTTGTGAGACGTTCAGGGATGTTTTCAGGGCGAAAGCCCGTGGTATTTTGCGAGGTAACTATGTCTGTAGAAATGGCGCTGCCAATCGATTTTTCTGATTCTGCTGCGAAGAAAGTGAAAGAGCTGGTCACAGAGGAAGAAAATCCGAATCTGAAGTTGCGTGTGTATGTCACTGGCGGTGGCTGCTCGGGCTTTCAGTATGGCTTCACTTTCGACGAGAAGGTAAATGAAGGTGACATGACCATCGAAAAAGACAGCGTTACGCTGGTGGTCGATCCTATGAGCCTGCAATATCTGGTGGGCGGTACCGTTGATTATGTAGACGGTCTGGAAGGTTCCCGCTTCCTGGTGGATAACCCCAACGCCACAACCACCTGCGGGTGTGGTTCAAGCTTCAGTATCTGAGCATCCTGTAACTCATCATTCTCTCAGGTGCACCGGTCTGATTTAATCTGTGCACCCTGTACCATTTTCCGGTTATACCCGTTACTGTGTCGTCATTACTTTGTTCTCAATGTTGCTGAGGAATTTTATGATGAAACTGTACGGCTCCGTTACATCGCCTTATGTTCGCCGCATCCGCATCGTGCTGTCTGCTACAGAGCACGAATTTATTAATCTGAACATCTTTGAGGGTGAGGGCCGGGACATACTTGCATCTAAAAACCCTATCCTGAAAGTGCCGTGTCTTGAAGATGATGGACAGTTAGTCTTCGACTCCCGTGTGATCCACAGTTATTTGCTGGCAAAGCTGGATCTGCCACCTCTGAGCTGGGACCAGGAAAACCAGTTGACGATGATTGACGGTGCTAACGACTCGTTTGTTCAGCTTTTCATGCTTAAGCGTTCAGGCATTGAGGCTACCAACGATCAGTTGTTTGTCCGCCTGCAGAAAGAACGTATTGCTTCTACGCTTGGCTTGCTGAATGAAATGGTCAGTGCCGGCGAGTTTGATGGCTGGGGTTATCCGTCGGTGGCGCTGTTTACACTTATTGACTGGGTTGAGTTCCGTGAACTGCATCCCCTTACCGGTTTTGATGCGCTGAAAGCCTTCCGCGAACAGCACATTGACCGGATAGAGGTCACCGCTACTGACCCCCGCGGTTAAGCACTAATAGCCCCGTGTAAAATCGAACTGATGCATCAGGGGCTGACGGGATAAATAACGCTGTAAGTTATCTGCAAATAGCGCAGCTACATCGGCAGGGCGGGATTCCGCCGCGGTGTGCTGCGTTATTTTGATTTTAGGGTGTTGCCAGAATGGGTGTGAGGCTGGCAATGGTTCTTCATTAAAGACATCCAGTACTGCGGCTTTCAGTTGCCCGTTATCCAGTGCAGAGAGCACATCCTCTTCTACGATGGCAGAGCCCCGCCCGGCATTAATCAGTACACATTCACCGGGCAATGCAGAAACGAAATCAGCATTCAGTAAACCTCTTGTGTCCGGCGTATCCGGCATCAGATTCAGTACAAAATCGCACCGGCCGGCAAACTCATGCACTGACGCCTGCGTGTACATCGCCGTGTAACCTGCTTTTGGTTTACCACTGCGGCTTAACCCGATGACATTCAACCCGAATACTTCTGCCACCGGCAATAATGCATCCGCAATGGAACCCGCGCCGGTGATCCCGAGCGTTTTACCCTGCAAACGGGCATAGCGGGGAGGTGACCAGACAGCATTGCGTTGTGCTTGTGCATAATCATCAACAGAGCGGGAATAGTGCAACAGCCAGGTAAACACATATTCCCTCATCTGTACCCCGAAAATCCCCTTTGCTGCTGTCAGCAGATAGTCTTGTCTGTCCAGCGCCAGTAAGGGCCTGTTGCCGGCCCAAACCGACTGACACCATTTCAGTGCCGGCATTTGAGGGATCACCATGGCAGCGAGGTCCGGATCCGCCAGCAGAATGGTGACACTGTCTTTGTCCACATCCCCGGGCTCCGTTGTAATGCAATCAAGTACCACGTTGTCAGGAAGTAATGCGGGGATCAACGGCGCATATTCCTGCGCTTCATTGCTGAGCACTGCCAGCTTATGGGTGTTCATAGGGCATACCGGTTGTTGTTTATATGTCATTGTGCGGGAACAAAAATGCCCGCATAGCGGGCATTTTCAGTATGTTCATTGTCTGCGCGACAGGCTTATTTCATCGCCAGCATCAGACGCTTGGTGTTGTCCAACTGACCTAAGCGTACCTCAGCAATTTTCATAAAGGCGTCTTTTTCTGATGAGTCGATAGGGCGCGCTTTCGGCAACTCTACGGTTCTGGGGTTACGGTGTACACCGTCTACCAGGAATTCATAGTGAAGGTGAGCGCCGGTTACCATACCTGTTGAACCAAGATAGCCTACTGTCTGGCCCTGTTTCACCGTGTCACCACGCTTCACACCACGCTTTTTAAGGTGCAGGTACTTGGTGACGTATTTCTCACCATGCTGAATGAACACGTAGTTACCGTTAAAGCGGTTATACGACGCTTCAATAACCTTGCCGTCACCGGCGGCCATGATTGGCGTACCGACGGCTGCCACATAGTCTGTACCGTTGTGAGACTTCCAGCGTTTCTGCACCGGGTGGAAACGGGCTTTAGTAAAATTGGAACTCACGTATTTGAAGTTAATCGGCGCACGTAAAAAGCTCTTACGCATGCTGCGGCCTTCCGGCGTGTAGTAATTGCCGTCATCGTGCTGGATAGCAACAAAGCGCTCACCCTGATTCACAAATTCAGCGGCAACAATATCGCCATAACCCACGAATTCACCGTCGATATAGTTTTCTTCATACACGATATTGAACAAATCGCCCTGACGGATACCCATAGCGAAGTCGATATCCCAGCCGAAAATACCCGCAAGGTGCATGATCTGATTGTCGGTGAGACCGGCATCAACACCGGCATTCCAGAAGCTGGAGTCGATTTCACCCTGTGCAAAGCTGTAGCGGGTTTCGATTTCTTTCGCTTCCAGCTGGGCGGTGAGGCCATCGTCTTCAGCATTGCGCTTGATAAGCAACGCTTCTTTATAAGAAATGGCGTAACGCAGTCCGTCAAAACTGCCATCTTCACCGGCGCGCAACTGCAATTCGTCACCCGGAATCAGGGTGACCAGGGTTTTTGCCAGTTCGCCTGCCTGAGTCACGTCATAAGTATCGCGGGCAGAAAAACCTGCACGCTTGAATATTTTAGCCAGTGTGTCGCCACGACCCACTTTGAATGTTTCCCAGCTACCCTCGTCTTCTTCGACATAGATTTCCGGCGTTTCAATGACTGAAAGCGCAACAGGGTAACGCACACCTGCGTCTAAAATCAGGGATTCCTGATGACGACTTGCTTCGACCGGTTCAGAAGGAAGAAGAATAAGACCACCCAGTAAAAAACTGGCGATCACCAATCCGGTCCGGTGTGGTTTGGGAAGATTTTTGAATGTTTTCAGAACCACGGTAAATTTCAATCTCATATTACTGCCCAGCCTGAGAATATCGTGTTACAGCACGACTTTCCACCAAAGCACCTGTAATTTCATGATTAGATCGCACAGGAAGCCGATTTTTGACGGTCAAGTCTTTCAAAGGTTCACTGGGATGCGTAAAATGCCCCGATTAAATTTTCCCAGTAAATGTAATAAGTGTGGAACGAGCATGACCGATTGGCAAACCGCTTTAGCTGAAATTAAACGGGGTACGGATGAGATCCTGCCTGAAGAAGAGTTAATTGAAAAACTCAAGTCAGGCAAGACGCTGACCATCAAGGCTGGTTTCGATCCTACGGCACCAGACTTACATTTGGGTCACACCGTCCTGATTAATAAACTTCGCACCTTTCAGCAGTTAGGCCATAACGTTGTGTTCCTGATCGGTGATTTCACCGGTCTTATCGGTGATCCTACCGGTAAAAATGTGACACGCAAGCCTTTAAGCAAAGAACAGGTATTGGAAAACGCTAAAACGTATCAGGAACAGGTATTCAAAATCCTCGATAAAGAGAAAACGCAGATTCGTTTTAACTCTGAGTGGATGGATGCACTGGGTGCGGCTGGTATGATCAAACTGGCGGCCAGCCAGACGGTAGCCCGTATGCTTGAGCGTGATGACTTCAAAAAGCGTTACAACGGTGGTCAGCCAATCGCTATTCACGAATTCCTGTACCCGCTGGTTCAGGGTTATGATTCTGTTGCACTGAAATCAGATGTTGAGCTGGGCGGTACTGATCAGCGCTTTAATCTGTTAATGGGCCGTGAGCTGCAAAAAGAGAACGGTCTGAGCCAGCAGGCGGTAGTGATGGTACCACTGCTGGAAGGTTTAGACGGCGTGCAGAAAATGTCTAAATCGCTGAATAACTACATCGGTATTACTGATGCGCCGAACGATATGTTTGGTAAAGTTATGTCGATTTCTGATGATCTGATGTGGCGTTACTACGACCTGCTGAGCTTCCGTCCTCTTGAAGAAGTGGCAGAACTGAAAGCGAAGGTTGAAGCCGGTGCGAACCCCCGTGATATCAAAATCGAACTGGCAAAAGAGATCATCGCCCGTTTCCACGACGAAGCTGCAGCAGAAGGCGCGCATCAGGACTTTATTCAGCGTTTCCAGAAAAACGCCATCCCTGATGACATGCCGGAAGTGTCTGTTGCCATGGAAGCTGACGGTATTGCCATCGGTAACCTGCTGAAAGAAGCGGGGCTGGTGGGTTCTACCTCTGATGCCATGCGTATGATTAAGCAGGGCGCTGTGAAGATTGACGGTGAAAAAGTCGAAGATACCCGTCTGGTGATCACAGAAGCCGGTGAGGCCGTGTATCAGGTGGGTAAACGTAAGTTTGCCAGAGTTACACTGACAGCATAATTTTCCGGTATCCGCCGCAGAAATAAGAAAACCCGCATGATTGCGGGTTTTTTATTGGCTGTTAATGTGTATTTAACGTAGCGGGCAATGGCTCTTTACGGAAATACAATCATCATTTCTGCCCCTTCGCACTCACAATAACCGGGACAAACAGGGCAATCATAGCCTTCATGAATGGAAGCATAACGCCATTTACCGGAGTGTCTGGCAATCAGTTTACCACCGTTTTTACTGAAGTAACGAAAGGCACTGTTACCCGGACTACCCAGCCAGATATGCGCCAGGCCCGCCAGGGCACCCTGTTCCTTCGCTTTTTGTGTGGCGATTTCCAGCAAGCGGCTGCCAATGCCACATCCCTGCAGGCGATCGTCTACTGTATTACATTTGAAATAACACACACGTGACGGATCCACCGGCCACTCTGCCACAGAACACCATTCGTCAGGCTGCCATTGGGAGTGAGCAAAGGTCAGTCTGAATCCGGCGATCTCACCGTTATACAGAGCAACGTAGCTGGCATTAATATTGTCGTGCCAGCCCTTATGATACATTTCTTCCAGAGAGAAATGAGACAGATAACCGTCACCCTGAATACGGTTGCCTAATAACAACACGCCTTCAAAGTGCTCCGGCGCAAGGGGAACGTAAGTAATATCGCTGGCTGATGGCTTATTGTTTTTCATTTTTTATTATCTTTTATGCCATCCAGATGGAAATCCAGTGCTTCAACAGAGATCAGGATTTCCCGCACAGACATCCACAATGAATACATCAGACACACCAGACTGGAGGCGAAAATCCAGTTTCCGGCCAGCTGATATGTCAGGTAAATGGCAAGCATGGATAAGACACACAGGAAAAAGCTGACAACGCCGGCTATCTGCATGCGTTTTATGAATAAAATGCGCTGGCGCAGGTTACGGATTTGCGCCTGTGTGTTTTCGTCGCGGTTTTCACGGGCAAAGTTACGGATTATCGTTGCCAGTGTCAGAAAGCGGTTCGTGTAAGCCAGGAGCAACAGTGAAATCGCCGGAAACAACATGGCCGGCGTAGCAATATCTATCTGCATTAACGTATCTGCTTAAAATGAAAGCGCGGAATACTACCAGCTTAATCCGGTTTCTGCCATACAGGCAAGCAATCACATTCTCTCTACGGGCAAACCGGCTTCTGTCCAGCCCAGCATATCGCCTTCAAGGTGACTGATACCGGTGAACTGCTTCTGTTCCAGCATCTGCATTGCTATTTGCGCCCGACGCCCGGAGCGGCAGTAAATAATGATAGGTTTGTCTTTGGCATCATTCAGCTGTTCCACATAGTCGCCGATGGCTTCGTGAGGCATGTTGATGGCGCCGGGAATATGGCCGTCAGCGTATTCCTGCGGAGTACGCACGTCGATGAGTAACCACTCGTCGGCTTTCACTTTTTCCAGCATGAAAGGCGTTGCCTGAACTGAGCGGAATCCGTCGGCTTCGGCTTCTTTTGGCCAGTAAAAGGTTGTTGCAACAACGGCAACGATAATAAGAGCAGAAACAACAATGATTTTGCGCATGAGGTTATCCGTCACTATGTTCCGTATATCTGTTTTAACCTGTGTTTCCGGTGCAGTGTACACTATCTGAACAAGGCGTGCAGAACCCTTTTACACCCCGGGCAGTTTGCACAGTATTAAAAAGCATATAGTGCGTGCAGGGCAGAAAAGATCACAACAGTGATCCCCAGCAGCAGTAACACCGCTCTGGTAACAGCCTGACGACAATGTGTCATGTCTGAAAAGCGTACCTCGCGGTGGCCGCCGACCCGGCTGTACCGGATCATATTCCCTGAGTAAATGGCCGGGCCACCCAGCCGGATCCCTAAGCTCCCGCCACATAACGCTAGTAGCAGCGAGGTGCTGTCTCTGGATTTTGCCTGTGAGAGCGCTTTAAAGCCGGCAACAGGATGTGTTGACAGTGCCAGTAAAATTGCTCCGGTAAATGCAGGGACCAGCGAGAGCAGGCGGGTGACTCTGCGGACGGGCAGGGCAAACCAGTAGAAGCCGGGTTTTCGCCAGTGCCACTGCCAGCTGAATAAGAGCAGCAGACGATAAAGCAGTGCCGCCACCGGACCGGCAATCAGAAACCACAAAACTACACCGCAAAACTGGTAGCAGAACCTGAGCAGTAAACTTTCCATGGCTGCTTTAGCAATACCGATATCCGACAGACGATCACAGTCGCGGGCGACGAAGTGGGACACCATTTCTCTGGCAAGGACTTTCTTTTCTCTGCCAAGGGCGGTGACCACAGCATTGTAGTGCCATCTCACCTGAGCGAAGTCCATGACGCAAAGTAAAATGACTGCTTCGAAAAACAGCGGATATTCAGCCATGGTAACCAGCAAACCGGTAAGCACAGTGAAAGGCACGATAAGCACAATCGCACCCAGTGCGCCGGATATCCGGTGTTGGGAAGGGCTGTCAGTGGATTTGGGTTTTACTTTTGTCGCCATCCCGGCCGCCAGCAGGCGGAATACGGTTAACGGGTGGTATTTGGGAGGCCAGCGCCACAGGCTGTCGATGGCGATAACCACCAACAGCAGGGCGAGATTTTGTAATAAAGGGCTGTGGAGCAGGGCGTCCATGCTTAACACTATGCTCAGGCTAAACGGGCAATCATTCCCATAACTAGTTCAGCAGAGTGCTTCGCTGCGGTTTCCAGATATGCCTCGAAGGACACTGATGATGTCTTGCCGGCGATATCAGATAAAGAACGGATCACCAGAAACGGTGTTTCCAGCATAAAACAGGTTTGTCCGATGGCTGCGCCTTCCATTTCACAGGCCTTCATGGCCGGAAAGGTGTCTTTAATTTTCTGTGCCGCTTCATCTGAACCGACAAAGGAATCGCCGGTACAAATCATGCCAGTGGTGTTCTGGATATGGGTGATGTCCTGTGCCGCGGCGGTAGCAGCTTCAACAAGCCGGGGATCGCAGTCGTATTGTGGCGGCATACCGGCACATTGCCCGAGTTCATAACCAAAATGAGTAATGTCTACATCGTGATATTTCACTGCACTGCCGACGACCACATCACCGATATTCAGCGCCGGATCGAACCCGCCGGCTGAACCGGTATTAACAACATAATCAGGCGTGTACTGCTCGATAAGTGCTGTTGTGGCCAGAGCTGAAGCAACTTTACCAATACCGCATTTTACCAGCACGACTTCTGCGCCATGCAGGGTACCGGTGTAAAAGGTCAGATGTTTCCACTGACGGGTTTCACAATCTGTCAGAGATGCCTGTAACAGTGCAATTTCCTGATCCATTGCGCCAAGAATACCGATTTTCATAAATATGTTCCGTCGCTGTGCTGCCCGGCGAACTGGGTGTGCGCGGGCCCGTTAAGTCATGATTGTTAATGGTAATATGAAAGTGAAGAAACTGACAGAAATTAGGGGAAAATGGGTCGGTACCTTGGGGAGAATACCGACCCGGAGAGTAAAAGGTAAGTTAAGCAGCCGCTGCCCGGCTTGAACGGACCGGACGGGTCGGGCGTTTATTCGGTGCCGGGTTAAGCGTCGGCGCCTGTGCAATGCGTTGCTGTTTGCGGCGGTAAGGCACCAGCTTGCTTTCGATACATTCACGGATCTCTTCAGTGGTATAGCCGGTTTTCACCTTAATGCGCACATGAGGCAACCCTGCTGCATCCAGCGCGCCACTGACAAAAAAGTCGCGCTGGGATTTGTATTTGTTCTTGCCATCGTTATAAACAAGGTCGATAGCCATAACAGGCGTCATGTCGTCGCGGTCACATAATACGTAATCCAGTTGCTTTGACGACGCCCGTGACATGGCGCTGGAGCCTTGTTTTTTACTGGCTTTAGCTCTTACTGCCAGTACATCGCTCAGGCGTACCCTGCAGACGATGCGGAATTCACGGCCCACCGCTTGCTCAATCAGTTTCAGAAAATTATGTTCTACCGGTGTGAACAGCTGAGGTTTACTGCGAAAAGGAAAGCTTACACCGCTGTCCGACAATTTCATGGCGCCCAGAGCCACCACAATCAGTAACATCATTAAAATTATAGCCAGTTCCATATTGATCCCCGCGAAAGCAAAATCACATACGTCAAAAAAGTGACGTTTTGTGTCGTGAATTAGTCAACGAGCTGGATTTTGCAAAGGGAGTGCCAGACCGCTAAAAATTTGCAAGGTCGGGAGAGCGTCCGGCACCGGATAGCTGGGAGGAGGCTGACAGGTCTCAGTTGGCCTTAACAATCATCATGTCTACCTGAGAGCCTTCGTGATCAGGGGAAATGATGACCCGCACACTGTCGTTCGCGGCAGTGAGTAACGTTCTGCCCTGTACTGTTGCTGCGACCTGCATACCGGGATACTGCGCAGTGTAGTAGTCGATGAGTGTTTGCTGTGGTGTCGCGGAATAAAACACCAGTGTGGCAGGCAGTCCGCTGTCGAAAACCTGACATTGCTTTGCGTCATCCGGCATGGTCAGCGTGTGAAAGTCTGCCGGACAGGCTGATGTGTCAGGGGCTGCTGCCACAGATAAAGAAGCCGTACACAGCAGAGTCGCTGCAATCATACTGCACGTCTTTTTGTTCATTTTTACTCTCCCTTTATTAAGCGGAATGGATGCTTAACAGATGAGTAAAACTATAGGCAAGAACCCCTGAACCGGCAATAAAGCATAGGTATACGGAAATGCACAGGCGTATTGTTAGCGGTTTTCAGGTTATTCAGAAAGTAAATAAAAATCGCCCCGGAAGACGGGGCGATGTACTTTATACCAATGATTTAAGGTTATCTAAGGAAAATCTACTTCTATGCGCTCCAGCAATATCTCATTTCCATCTTCACCGGTAAAAGTTCCGTTTACCTGAATTGCAATCCTTTCAATGTTGGAAATGGAACCACTATCATCTTCCTGTGGATAAAAGGTGAAGTGGTTGCTGCCAGGAGAAAGAGGCTCAATAGCACCATAAATCCTGGAATAAGCGGGAGCCCCCGTCTGCACATACGCCTGAACAGAAAGACTGCCGTCAGCTGCATCTCCCTCTGCATATAATGAGAAAGTCAACGCTGTATCGCTGAAGTCACGGGAAGGTATACTCATGATATAATTATGTGTATTGTTTGTGCCGTTTGGTTGCAGACTAATCGCCTCTTTGTCGCTGCGATAGACTACTGATGCTTCACTTCCATAATCACCACGCATACCCCCGGCATCTTCGCTAAAATCATAAACTACGGATGCGGTGACAGGTAGAGTAGAAGGGATAGAAACACTAACGTAAGTGAGCGCAACATTGTCACTTGTCCCCTGACTTAACGGGCCGTTGAGCTGAAATGCAAGGCGGGAAATATTAGCGAGGTCGCCGGCTGCATTGTCTTCAGGCTCAAATATAACAGTGTTTTCTCCTACCTGAGGCTGAATCGAACTGCCGTACAGCCGTGTGTAGGGAGGATCACCCAGTTGCACATAAGGTTGCAGTGTCATCCCTCCGTCCACTTGTTCCTGTGTTACGTTGAGCTTGTATGTGATCGTCGCACCATTCAGATCTGTAAGGGGAATACTTTGAATATATTCCTGCGAATTTGACGAACTCCAGTCAGGTACCAACATTGCAGCAGGAATGCTACTGTCGTAAATTACCGAAGCCGAAGTGCCGTAATCGCCCCTCCATCCTTCGGCGTCCGAACTGAAATCGTACTCAGTAACAATAGGAGGCAAGTTCTCACCATCTACCGCTATCTGAACTCCTCGCACGTAACTGGTGTACTCATCTTCCCGGACCTGAATATAAAGTGTATGCAGGCCGGCTGTTAATGGAGCTGCAACGGTCAAGTTGCCGGTTTGCGGGTTCAGGTTAAACAAATTATTGTCGTTGCCCCCAAGCACTGTCCAAACTACATTGTCCCCGGGCAAATGTGGATTTCCGGCATAATCAGTTGAACTAAAGTTTGCCAGGGATGTGCCTGTTGTCACATCTTCATCTGTTTGTATTACCGGAGGCTGTTCGAAATGAGGAGCCAGTCCCCTCATGTATCCTTTTAACCATACTAAAGCCGCTTTTTCCACTCCGTTGTTATAAGCGAGGATCGCTCCTTGTTCCTCACGCCAATGACCAGGCAAGTAACCCCACATGGTAATACCTTTAATCCCGGGGTGTTCCCAAAACATAGGGAAAAGTCTTTGGTATTCAAGAAGTTGTGATAATTCATCGGTGCCATCTATGTCCAACTCAGTAAGGTAAATATCCAGACCAGTTTGTGATTCAATCCGGTTGATATTATTTTCAAGTGTGGTTGCAGGGCCGGTCGTTGAAAAAGCATGGCCCTGAAAACCTACGGCATCAATTAAACCACGTGATTGCAACAGATTAGCGAGCTCTATTACTTTGTCGGTTCTTGCGGCCGAATTCACCACGCTGTATTCGTTAAACATTAATTTTGATGTTGCAGGGAAGATATTTCTGGCCATCTGGAACGCATTGACTATCCAATCGTAGCTATCTGCCTTCTCCGCAGCAGTTATTTCATCACTACCTTGCGCGATAAAAAAGTCAGCTATTTCGCTGGTAGTGCTGGGATCGAACAAACGCAGTGCATCTACGTAATCAGGACGGCCATTTTCTCCGTCAGGTGGAGCATTGTCGAACTCATTTACGACTTCAATAAAGTCCGTGGCCGGATAGCGCGAATTAACAGCTTCGAACCATTCATTAATTTCGACAAGTTGTTCTGCAGGTGGCAATTCGCTCAGCCATGAAGGCTGTTGGCTGCCCCAAACAAGTACGTGGTGTTTGTAAATAAAACCATTATCTTTAGCCAAATTGTAGGCTTCGTCGAGCGGCGCCCAGTTAAACTCCCCACGTACGGCTTCAACTGAGCCCCATTTTCCCGCATTTTCGGGTGTGACCTGATTCCAGTAAGCAGTAAAGTTCGGGGCCTGTGAACCACAACATACACCACCCAAAAACTTACCTTTTCCTGCAGCGAGAGGAGGCCCCTGAGGTATATAAACTTCTTCATTGGATGGGGACGTACCGGGTTGCATATTTTCGAGTTGTTCCACCGTAAACGAAAGATCAGAAGGGGCGAAAGCAAATTTATCTATATCGAGTCCATCTTCCCGCGACGCGTAGCGGAAAGTAAAGACGCCGTCTGTTTCAACGCGGTAAACAATTTCCGGCACTTTTACCCACATAAAAACACTGGTGGTACTGACGTCCGAGTTGCCAACAATACTGCCGGGGCTGTAACCCGGTTCGCCGGGAACTATCTGGCCTGAAATGGAGTTAATCATTACCCAATCATTTTGTGAACCCAGTGAAGAAGGGGCGTAAAAGCTGTCATCATCAGAGCCGTTTTCACCAATTCTTACGCGGGCATACAGAGAGAACTCTCCTGAGGAAGGAAAGTTTACGGACAATTCACCTACACGGCTGTCATCTGATGGCTCAATCGTGGCATCGACATTTGTAGTGACAAAAGTTGGGGAACCCGTTTCTATGCGCAGATCGGCCCCGATGAAATCCAACGTTGCTTCACCCCCTCCTTCGGCCTCAGCATAAATACCTGTTAGCTCGTTTACAGCTTGCACTTCAGTTGTAAAATTTAATTGATTGCGGCGAAGTTCGAAAGAGGCTCTTTTTGTTATTGATTCACCTGGCGCAATTCCCGGGCTGTATACCATTAAATATGGTGCCCCGTCAGACGTGTATCCATCAGCATTTACTACCGGCATTGTGGCATTCCTGAGGATAATTCTGAACGGTCCGTCCATATTGTCTGAGCTGTTATTAGTCAGAGTAATGACTGCTCCATAAGTACGGTTCACTCGATCCAGAAACGGCCGGCTTTGGTTTGCATCGGGAGTTTGTCCGCCGGTGTACCAACCAGCGCTCACCAGAGTCGAAAGACTTGCACTTAAAAGTGCAAAAGTAATGGCTGTCTTATTCACAATACACCCCTTTGAGCACGGGTGCGGGCAGAAAACAGCAAGCAGGCTAACGAAACACCAAACAAAGCACTGGTGAGTGGTTCGTCAACCGTTGTACTGGTTCCCGTAAGAGATATATTGTCCAACTGCATAAAAGATGCGCCGGAGTCACTGCCAAACGCATCAAAACCTATTAATAACTGAAATTCCAATGTCTGCGGGTTTAACAGTGTAAGTGCGTCTGATAAGACCAGAGTTATTGAGTAGGTGCTGCTACCGTCTATATCTGTTTCGAATAAGAAGCCCTCCTGACCTGTTTCATCAAACAAACTTCCCGAGCCATTCCCAAAACCGACGATCACTGAATCAGCAACGAAATTCTGGTTCAAAGAAGACAGTTCAGAGCCGATATTCATATCAAAACTCAGTTCGTAAACCATATTACTTTGGAGACTAATATTCTGAAAAAGCGTGTTCCCGAAAAACGCTTCGGTGGTGCCGGAATCGACATTTATAACGGCTGCGCAATCCGGTGAACCTGTCATCGTGAAATCGTCGAGTACAGATATATCGCCAAAGCCATCTGTATCTTTTGACCAGTTGGTGTAGTCACAGGTAGCAAAGTCACCGTTAGATATGACTGAGGCAAATAGCTCGCCAGGTGAAAGCAGCATGATAAACAGGCAGAAAATTGGTGTTCGTTTCATTGGTGTTGTCCTTGTTGTATTTAAATTTATTACAGTAGTGTCAGCTAAGACCTGTACAAAGAATGTTCAGGAATTGCATTGTTACTGACTAAGACATTTCCAGTGAATACAAGTTTTTTACATTTGATTTACTTTATTTGGTGAAAAAAAAGCCACGGAATTCTCATCCCGTGGCTTTTGTTTTTTGCTTTGAGCCGTATTAGACGCCGAGGTAATCCATGATGCCGTCAGCCGCTTTACGGCCTTCGTCAATGGCGGTTACCACCAGATCGCTGCCCCGAACCATATCGCCACCGGCGAAGATTTTCGGGTTAGCAGTCTGATAAGCGTACTTACCACCGGCAGGGGCGATAACACGACCCTTTTCATCCAGGATAATACCGTAGTCAGCAAACCAGCTGGCAGGACTTGGCTGGAAACCGAAGGCGATGATAACCGCATCCGCTTCAAGCACGTGCTCTGAACCTTCCACCTCAACAGGACGACGACGACCGTTGATGTCCGGCGGACCCATTTCAGTTTTAACCAGTTTAACACCGGCTGCAGTGCCTTCACCGGTCAGCGCGATATCCAGCGGTTGTACATTGAAGACGAATTCCACACCTTCTTCTTTCGCGTTCTGTACTTCCTTGCGTGAACCGGGCATGCTTTCTTCATCACGGCGATAAGCACAAATTACGCGTTTTGCGCCCTGACGGATAGACGTACGTACGCAGTCCATAGTGGTATCACCACCACCCAGCACAACAACGGTTTTGTCTTTCATGTCGACAAAGTCAGCAGGATCTTTTTCCAGCCCCATTACACGATTAGTATTCGCAATCAGGAACGGCAAGGCATCAAAAACGCCTTCAACGTGCTCATTGTCAAAACCACCCTGCATGGACTTGTACGTACCCATACCGAGGAACACTGAATCGTATTCATCAAGCAGCGCCTGGAAGTCGATATCTTTACCGATTTCAGTATTGAGTCTGAACTCCACACCCATTTCGGTGAAAATTTCACGACGACGTTTAATCACGTCTTTTTCCAGCTTGAACGAAGGAATACCGAAGGTTAACAGGCCGCCGATTTCTTCGTACTTGTCGAAAACAACCGGTTTCACACCGTTACGTACCAGAATGTCTGCACAGGCAAGACCTGCAGGACCGGCACCCACGATAGCGACTTTTTTATCTGTCCAGACTACGTCAGACATATCCGGACGCCAGCCCATTTCGAAAGCGGTGTCGGTGATGTATTTTTCAATACTACCGATAGTTACGGCACCGAATTCATCATTCAGCGTACAGGCACCTTCACATAAACGGTCCTGCGGACACACGCGGCCGCAAACTTCCGGCAAACTGTTCGTTTTATGAGAAAGTTCTGCCGCTTCAATAATACGACCTTCATTCGCAAGGCTCAGCCACTGCGGAATGTAGTTGTGAACCGGACACTTCCACTCGCAATAAGGGTTACCGCAGTCCAGGCAGCGGTCTGCCTGGCCTTCGGTTTGTGATTGCGTTAACGGTTGATAAATTTCAGCGAACTCACCCTTGCGCACCATGATAGGTTTTTTCGGCGGGTCAATCCGTTCAACGTCAACAAATTGGTATACATTTTTAGCCATTACTTCACCTACCTCTCTTATTGCGCCTGGATCCGCAGTTCGTCACTCGAACGGCTGATGTGGCCCAACAGGTTTTTAACGTCACTGGTTTTCGGCTTAATTAACTTAAAGCGTTTTACCGACTCAGCAAAGTTCGTCAGCAATGACAATGAGTGTTCACTACCTGTTTCTTCATAGTGCTGGTTAATCAGACCACGTAAGTGCTCTGACAGAATGGCCTTGTCGCCAATATCCATGATTTCAACCAGTTCAGGGTTAACGCGGTTATCAAGGTCACCGTTTTCGTCGTACAGGTAAGCGAAGCCACCTGTCATACCGGCACCAAAGTTAACGCCAACCGGGCCCAGTACAGCAACAATACCACCGGTCATATATTCACAACCGTTGTCACCGATACCTTCAACCACGGCGGTTACGCCTGAGTTACGCACACCGAAACGTTCTCCGGCACGGCCGGCAGCGAACAGTTTACCGCCGGTAGCACCGTACAGACAGGTGTTACCCATGATGGCACTGTTATGTGCATCGAAACTGATGTTCTTAGGCGGATAGATAACCAGCTTACCGCCAGTCATACCTTTACCCACGTAATCGTTGGCATCACCTTCAATACGCATGTGCAGACCACCTGCGTTCCATACGCCGAAGCTCTGGCCCGCAGTACCGGTAAACTGTATTTCAACCGGCACATCTTCCATATCATGGTTTCCGTGATGTTTGGCGATTTCACCAGACAACATGGCACCCACTGAACGGTCAGTGTTGCGGATTGGGTAGCTTAGACGGATACCTTTGCCGTCACGCACAGCGTTACGGGCATCGTCCAGAATCTGCGCATTCAGCTCACCTTTATCCAACGGCTGGTTGGTGGTTTCTGAACAGAACAGACGGGTATGCTCGCCTTCAACCGGGGTTGCCAGCAGTGGTGACAGATCCAGTTTGTTTTGTTTCGCTGAAATGCCGTCGATAACTTTCAACAGATCAGTGCGGCCTACCAGTTCATCGAACTTACGTACGCCCATCGCGGCCATAATTTCCCGCACTTCCTGAGCAATGAACTTAAAGTAGTTCATTACCATCTCAGGCAAGCCGATGAAGTGTTCTTCACGCAGCTTTTGATCCTGAGTTGCAACACCTGTCGCACAGTTGTTCAGGTGACAAATTCGCAGGTATTTACAACCTAACGCCACCATCGGGCCAGTACCGAAACCGAAGCTTTCAGCACCCATACAGGCTGCCTTGATAACGTCCAGACCGGTTTTCAGACCACCGTCGGTTTGTACACGTACTTTGTGACGCAAACCGTTTTCAATCAGTGCCTGTTGTGTTTCCGCCAGACCCAGCTCAAACGGGCTGCCGGCGTACTTAACAGACGTCAGCGGGCTTGCACCTGTACCACCGTCATAACCGGAAATGGTAATGAGGTCAGCATACGCTTTTGCTACACCGGTAGCGATAGTGCCTACGCCCGGCTCTGATACCAGTTTCACTGAAATCAGGGCGGTAGGGTTAACCTGCTTAAGGTCAAAAATAAGCTGAGCCAAATCTTCGATAGAGTAAATATCGTGATGAGGCGGTGGTGAAATCAGGGTTACACCTGGTACAGAGAAACGCAGTTGCGCAATGTACTTGTTAACCTTGTCACCCGGCAACTGACCACCTTCGCCCGGTTTTGCGCCCTGCGCCACTTTGATCTGGATAACATTTGCGTTAACCAGATAGTGCGGGGTTACACCGAAGCGGCCGGAAGCCACCTGCTTAATTTTTGAGTTCTTTTCTGTGCCGAAGCGGGAAGGGTGTTCGCCGCCTTCACCTGAGTTCGACTGGCCACCTAAACGGTTCATTGCAATGGCCAGCGCTTCGTGGGCTTCAGGGCTCAATGCACCGATAGACATTGCCGCGGTATCGAAACGGGGGAACAGTTTTTCCGCCCCTTCGACTTCGCTGATATCAATGGCTTCATTGGGCGAATTCAGTTTCAGCAAGTCACGGAAGTGCGCTGGTGCGCGCTCATTGACGTGTTTCGCATAAACCTGGTAATCGCTGTATTCACCGGAAACCACTGCAGTTTGCAGTGATTTCACCACATCCGGGTTGTAGGCGTGATACTCGCCGCCGTGAACATATTTCAGCAGACCACCGTGAGACAGAGGCTTACGCTTCAGCCAGGCAATGCGGTTAAGGTTAATCGCATCCTGTTCGAAATCTTCAAAGCCGGCACCCTGAATACGGGAAGGTACGCCGTTAAAGCAAAGGTTAACCACATCTTTGTTGATACCGATGGCTTCAAACAGCTTGGAGCAGCGGTAGCTGGCCACGGTGCTGATACCCATCTTAGACATGATTTTATAAAGGCCTTTATTGATACCTTTACGGTAATTCAATACTGCGTCTGTAACAGAGCAGGTCAGCTCGCCTTTTTCGCACAGTTGCTCGATGGTTTCATAAGCCAGGAATGGATAAACAGCCGTTGCACCCAGGCCAATGAGTACAGCAAAGTGATGCGGGTCACGGGCTGAAGCCGTTTCAACCACAACGTTTGCGTCGCAACGCAGTGCTTTTTCAACCAGACGACGATGCACCGCACCGGTCGCCATAGCGGCAGGAATGGTCAGTCTGTCTTTCTTAATGTTGCGGTCTGACAGAATAACGAATGCAGCACGCTTCTGTTTAACCAGATATTCCACTTCGTTACAGATACGTTCGATGGCCTTACGTAAGCCTTCTTCCTGCTTATATTGCAGGTCAACTTTCTCTGAATAGTAGTTATCAGGGTTAAATTCACGCAGCTGTTTTAAGTCGGTGTAAACCAGTACCGGAGATGAAAACAGTACGCGGTCAGCATAACCTGACGTTTCGCTGAATACGTTCTGCTCGCGGCCGATACAGGTAGCCAGTGACATTACGTGATTTTCACGTAACGGGTCGATTGGAGGGTTTGTAACCTGGGCAAACTGCTGACGGAAGTAATCGTAAACAGTGCGGGTTTTGGAAGACAATACGGCCATAGGTGTATCATCACCCATTGAACCTACAGCTTCCTGACCATCTTTGGCCAGAACCTTCACGACTTGCTGAATTTCTTCGTAGCTGTAGTTAAACAGCTTATGGTAAACCTCAATAGTGTCGTCATCGAGGACACGCTTACCTAATTCAGAAGAATCCATCTGCTCAATTGGCGTCAGGTGACGGATGTGTTTTTCCAGCCACTCTTTGTACGGGTGACGGTCTTTCAGCTCTGCGTCGATTTCGTTGGAACGCCAGATCTTTCCGTTGTAGGTATCAACGGCGAGCATTTCGCCCGGACCAACGCGGCCTTTTTCTACCACGTCAGCTTCGCTGTAATCCCAGATACCTACTTCTGAAGCCAGTGTGATGAAACCATTTTTGGTGATCACGTAGCGGGCAGGGCGCAGACCATTACGGTCAAGGTTACAGGCAACGTGGCGACCGTTTGTCAGTACGATACCGGCAGGACCGTCCCATGGTTCCATGTGCATTGAGTTAAACTCGTAGAATGCACGCAGGCTTTCGTCCATGGTTTTGTTATTTTGATACGCTGGTGGCACAAGCAGACGCATTGCACGGAATAAGTCCATGCCGCCCGCCAGGAATAATTCCAGCATGTTATCCAGAGAAGATGAGTCAGAACCTGTTGTATTTACATAAGGTGCAGCATCTTTCAGATCCGGAATCAAAGGCGTTGAGAACTTACCGGTACGGGCCATTGCCCAGTCACGGTTACCTTTGATCGTGTTAATTTCACCATTGTGCGCAAGAAAACGGAAAGGCTGCGCAAGAGGCCATTTAGGCAATGTGTTGGTGGAGAAGCGCTGGTGGAATACACAAATAGCACTTTTCAGACGTTCGTCAGCCAAATCTGCGTAGAAGGCAGGCAGATCTTTCGGCATCACCAGACCTTTATAGATGGTGACTAAGCCGGATAAACAGGCTACATAGAAGTCTTTGTCTTTTTCCAGACGTTTCTCGGCACGGCGGCGAACCATAAACAAACGACGTTCTACGTCGCGTTTACGCCAGCCCGCAGGAGCATTCACAAAAACCTGCTCGATCTGCGGTACACCGGTCAGAGCCAGTTCACCTAATACATCGTGGTTTACCGGCACTTTGCGCCAGCCCACAACATTCAGTGTTTCTTTTTCCAGCTCTTCGTTAAGAATGTCTCTGGCAGCTTGTGCCAGCGCGTCGTCCTGACTCAAAAAGATCATGCCTACGGCATATTTCTTACTCAGCTTCCAGCCGTTCTCTTCGGCGATAGCCTGAAAAAAGGCATCCGGTTTTTGCAGTAGCAATCCGCAGCCGTCACCGGTTTTACCGTCGGCAGCAATACCGCCACGGTGCTGCATTCTGTCCAGGCCCTGGATTGCAGTCGTTACCAGTTTATGGCTGGCTTCCCCGTGAGTGTGGGCAATAAGACCAAAGCCACAGTTATCCCGGGAATCATTGGGATTATATAAACTCATCTTAAAAACTCCTTCAACCTTCGACTGGACAAGGCATGTGTTGGATCGTGTTCCGCGCAGGACACGCATCGCAACATTAGTGTAGACGTCTATTTACGAGCCAGTTTTCACCATACTCTAAGCGCCTTTTTATGTCGTTAATTATTATTAGTAGGACGCCAGTCGTTAACCGCATTTTTATGCACTATTGCTTAGCGGGCCGTACAAAATACATACATTGGCATATAAAATCAAATGATAAAAATGTGAAGACCTTATGTATTTTGAATAAGTTACATAAAATCATTTTAAATCAATATCTTAATTTGAAATCGCCGCTGATTGGATTTTGAGCTGAACGCTCATTTTTTTATCAAATTAGTATGTTTATACTAAAGTTCAAAAAAGAATAAGAGGTTAATTGTGAATAATCATTCATAAAAATTGTTTATTTATATGGAAATGCAGGGTGTGGCTGAATGAATATCACTTTTACGGCAACCTGTCAGAACCCGCCAAGCCCGACCAGACAAAATCTAATATACCTCTGTGCCGGTGCATTAGCAAAGTCACCGGGCGTATCCATATAAATGAAGGGAATTATCGCTATGACGAATTTTGCCCGTCAGTGAATAGGTCAGGATAGTCACCGGAGTGTCACAAATTAGTATAACGTGCAGGCAGATTTGTGGGTTTTCCAACGCGACCGTGTTATAAGTGCTGTAAGTTTAGTTATTTAGAAATTGCAGTACGTTCGTTATGCATCAAGATTCTCCAAATGATTCGTGGGCGATAAAGTTTGCGCAGTTTATAAAGCGCTTTGGCACACTGAAACTAAGTTTGCTGTTTGTTGTTGTTACGCTGGTTTTCACCCTTGGCGGTTCATACGTCATTCGGGTGACCATGGGCAATGAGGTTCAACCTGACGATTTTATTATCGCTGTTGTGCTCACCATGATGTCAGCCCCCTGGGTACTTTACTTCTTAAGTGAACTGGTTAAACAACTGGAAACTTCCCGCACGAATTTAAAAGAAGTGGTCAGCCAGCTGGAACGTTTGCGTGAGGAAGATGTATTCCTTAACCGCGAACTGCAAAGCAATATCCGCCAGCTTAATCATGAGATGGAACAGCGCCGTAAAGCGCAGGACGACCGTGAAGCGGTGTTTAAAGATCTTGAAAAAGAGATTGAAGAGAAATCTTTTTCAGAACAGCAGGCACGACACTTATCTACACTGCTGCGTTCCATCATCGATGCTTCACCGGATCTGATTTACTACCGTAATGAAGAAGGGCGTTTTGCCGGCTGTAACCGCATTGCGGAAATGCTCACCGGTAAGTCCGAAGCAGAGCTGGTAGGTCTGACCTTACATGATGTGTTTGAAGAAGAACTGGCCCGCCAGATTGTTGCTTCTGATCATGAAGTGCTGGAAACCAATGCCAGCATGACTGAAGAGTTGTGGTTGCGCTTTGCTGACGGAAAACGCCGTTACTTCGAAATGAAGCGGGTACCGTTTTTTGATAACGAAGGCACACGTTTAGGTTTGCTGGCTTTTGGCCGGGATATGACAGAGCGCAAACAGGCCGAGAATGCTGCTGCGAAAGCCAGTACCGATAAGACCCGTTTCATTGCCACGATTTCTCACGAATTGCGAACGCCACTGAACGGCATTGTGGGTTTAAGCCGCATGCTGCGCGACACGGATTTGAGCGAAGAGCAGTTCAACTGGGTCAGTACTATTTATGCCAGCGCGATTACGCTGGGCAATATATTCAACGACATCATCGATCTGGATAAGCTGGACCGGGATAAACTTGAGCTCAGCCTGAAAACGGTATCGCTGCGTGATTTCACCCAGGAGTTGTCCAGCATTATCCGTCTGTTAGCGGCAGACAAATCGCTGGAACTGATAACCGATATTCAGGAACCCTTACCGCAACTGGTGGAGGTTGACGGTACCCGTCTGCGTCAGATCCTGTGGAACATTCTGTTTAATGCCGTGAAGTTTACGCAGAAAGGGAATGTGAAACTGAGTGTGTCGGCAACGCCGGCAAAAGATGATATGACGGTGGTGACCTACGTGGTAGAAGATACCGGTGTGGGGATCCCTGACAGCGAAATTGAGAAAATTTTCGCCATGTATTATCAGGTAGACCATCCGGATCATCAGTCTGCAACAGGTACCGGTATTGGTCTGGCTATCTGTAAGCAAATGGTCGACTTGATGAACGGCGATATCCGCGTTACGTCAGAAGTCGGCAAGGGCACACGCTTTGAAATTGAGCTGCCGTTACAGATTTCTAACCGTCCTATGCAGGTTTCCAAACTGCTGGTGACCGATCTCAACATTCTGCTGGTGGAAGACATTGAGCTGAATGTGATGGTAGCAAAAGCGCTGCTTGAGAAATTAGGTCAGACAGTCGACGTGGCCATGACCGGTCAGGAAGCAATTGATAAAGCCCGTGAAAATCACTACGACCTTATCCTGCTGGATATCCAGTTGCCGGATATGACAGGGTTTGACGTGGCCAACACGCTGCGCGATGAAGATTTGGTTATGGGTACGCCGATGGTGGCATTAACGGCTAACGTGATTAAAAAGCGTGAAGAGTACCTGCAAAACGGTATGGATGACGTTATCGCCAAACCCATCAAGAAGAGCCGTGTGATTGAGGTGTTCAACAGTTTATTTGCTGAACCGGCCGCACCGCTGCATACTGAAGTGGAAAACAAGCCTAAGAAAACTGACAACAGCAAAGCGCTGTCTAATATTCTGGATATCGAATTGTTGCAAATGCTGGTGGATACCATTGGTGAAGATATGGTCCGTGCCAGCGTAAAAGTGTTCCAGGATAAAATGCCGGAGTACATGGAAATTCTTCAGTTGAGCCTGAGTGCTGACGAAAAGTCTGAAGTGTGCTCCCAGGCCCATAAAATAAAAGGTGCCGCCGGCTCTGTAGGGCTTTCCCGTGTGCAGCGCATTGCCAATCAGATCCAGCAGGGAGATCACCCTGCATGGTGGCAAAACGTGCATGACTGGGTTGAAGAGCTTCAGATGGCTGTTGCTCACGACATGAAAGCACTGCAAGAGTGGCTTAACTCACAAATGATTGAGGACTGATACAAAGCATGACCACGGAAGGTGAAGCCTTTTCAAATACGGTTGTCTCTGCAGACCAGCTGCCGTCTCTGGACACGCTGGTTTATGAGCCTTTGTCGCCGCGCTACAGAACACTGAATCTTGCTATCGCGGCGGCTATCTTCATCACCCTTCTGGTGGTCGTAAACTTCATCCGCTTTCAGCCTTTTGTCACATTACCGGAAGGTCTGCTGTTTGCCTGGCCTTTCGTAACGACAGGTCTTTTAGCCTTGTGGGGGCTGCTGAGTGTTTATCACTGGCTTGCTGATCCGTTGTTGCAGTTCTCACTCAGAGAGCAGGATTTATCTGTTCACAAGGGACTGATATTCCGCAGCATCACCTGCCAGCCGGTACTTCGTATACAGCACATAGAGCTCAAGCGCGGGCCGCTGGAAAGGCTGGCCGGACTGGCAACTTTGCAGGTCTTTTCTGCCGGTGGAGCAGGGCATACCTTTGAAATCCCGGGCCTGCCCGTGGCTCAGGCACAGAAAATTCGCCAGTTCATTCTTGATCACAAGGATGTGGGAGCGCGCTGATGCTGTCACAACAGGAAGCCGCTGTCTCCACCGGCGTTAACTGGCGCAGACTGGCACCGGTAGCGGTGATCTATTTCATTGTCTCCAATGTTCTCAGTTTTATCCGCCAGTTTATTGTGGTGCTTTCTGTACTTGCCTGGTCTGCCAGCAGCTTTGACTATCAGCAGTCGTTCTGGTTTATACCCGTCATGGTGGCCATCTTTCTGGCAACGATTGTCAGTGGCGTTGTGAGTTACTGGTTTTATCAGTACCGCATCCGCAACGAACACATTGAAATACGTAGCGGACTATTCAGGCGTCGCAATATTAATCTGCCGTTCTGGCGCATTCAGAATGTAAAAATTGAACAACCTTTTTACTACAGGCTTACCCATTACACCGTGGTGGTGCTGGATACAGCAGGTTCATCCGGAGAGGAAGCTAAAATTGTTGCCGTAGAACGGGATTATGCGCAGCAGCTCCGTCAGGCGGTGTTGATCTCCGGCAGACAGCATCAGGCCGGGACCACAGAGGATAAGACGCCAGAGGCAGTTGACACCGCGACGTCATCACTAGCGGATGATGAGAAGGTGATCAACCGCCGCAGCCTTTCCGATCTCATCATTCACGGACTGACCAATAACAGGGTGTGGATCCTGCTTGGTGCACTGACGCCTTTTTATGACGAGATATCCGGTTTTGTTTACGACTTTGTGGATGATCTCGGGTTATCCATGGATGCACTCTTCGCTGATCAGCAAGTACTCTGGTGGCAGGTAGGTTTATATGTCATTTCCACCATGCTGCTGATCCTCAGTGTGATGGCCATGGTGTCGGTAGCGGGGTCGGTGATCACGTATTATAACTACACGCTCACCCGCACATCGGACCGGTATATCCGTCGTTCAGGACTGTTCAGTTTGCAGGAAGTCAGTATGCGTGAGTCCCGTATACAAATGATTTCTGTCAGGCAGGACTGGCTGGATTATCTGCTCAAGCGTGCCAATTTCTTTTTTGAGCAGAATAAGACCGGTGACAAACAGGAGCAGGAATTACATGCGACTCATAAGATGCTGGTGCCGTCCGTCACCCTTGCTGAGGCACAGGCTCTGGCTACAGATGCAATGCCGGATAACAAGGTGTATCAAACAGGCTATAGCAGGATCAGCACCCGCTTTATCAGTCGCTGGATCCTGACGCTGGCTCTGCCTGCCTGTGCGCTGGTGTCGGCAATGGGCTATGCCCGTGAAGGCTGGCACATTTTCCTTATCACCATTCCGGCTTTTATGCTCGCCTGTGCAGGTATTTATTTGCGCTGGCGGCGATGGGGATTCGCCTGCGATGATACTTACTGTTATATCAGAAAAGGTATGGCAGGGATTGACCGCTACAGTTTTGCACTTTTTAAGGTTCAGCAGGTGGCACTGACTCAGAGTGTGCTGATGCAGCGCAGAGGGCTGGCCAATGTGCACTTTATTCTGGCAAGCGGCAGTATCACCATACCATACATTCCTTATGCGGTTGCCACAGCGCTGGCTGACAAAGCGCTGTGGCATGCCGAATCAGGCCGCCGCTCCTGGATGTAGCACCAGCTCTATTTCGTTTCCTCTTTTTCTGCCTGCTCTGCTTTCCACGCTTTAAAATCTTCATAGCGTTGTTCGTAACGCAGCACTTTACTGTGTGGATCGGCAATAACGGTATCTTTCGGATGCGCCGGTACACGACGGGTCTTTACCATATCGATAGTTATCACTTTTCCGTCGATGCTGACGTCGAGAGGCATAGGAAACGGTAAGTCATTTTCAGTCTTCCACGTAAAGGTGACGCCGTTGTCGTCGCGGGTAGTGATCAGCTCAGGAAGCGGGGCGTGATATAAATAAACATCAAAGAACCAGTCCATATTGGTGTCAGTTGCCGCATTGATATTGTCGATGAAGGTCTGTGTATCTGCAAATACCGGCTTGAAGTTCCCCGGAGCAGGATCAGGACGGCCATATACTGTGGTGGTAACTGCCCTGAAAAAAGCCTCGTCACCAATCAGATAACGCAGTGTATGCATAATCAGTGAGCCTTTCGCGTAAATGTCGCCGGCGGGCCCGCTTTCATAAACGTCTTCTTCCGACATCAGTTTGTTGTTTACGATGGGGTACTCATTAATGAGGCCTTTACGCTGGTTGTTCAGCAGCGCAAAATAAGACAGGTCACCATTGAGGTATTGGGCATACAGAGGTTGCATGTATGAACCTAACCCTTCGTGCAGCCACATGTGATCCCAGTTGTCATTGGTGAGCTGGTTGCCGAACCATTCGTGAGAAAACTCGTGCTGCATTAACCAATCGTAGCCGGTTTCATCTTTTTTGTAGTCATTACCATAAGCGTTAATGGTCTGGTGCTCCATGCCAAGATGAGGGGTTTGCACAATGCCGGCCTTTTCATCTGCAAACGGATAGGGACCAATCATCCGTTCGAAGAACGTGATCATGCCGGGAAGCTCATTAAATAATGCCCGCGCTTTATCGTCGTTGCCTTTTAAGTGGTAATACACCAGCGGAATAGTATTGCCATAGATACTGGTGAAATTGTCTTCGAGTATTTCGTAGGGAGCGATATTCAGTGCGATACCGTAGGTGTTATGCATCGACCTGGTATGCCAGTGCCAGGTTTTACTGTCACCGTTCTCTGTTGTGTCTGTCAGCACGCCATTGGCTGCAGCAACGAGATTGTCGGGCACGGTAATGAAAATATCTGCTGTAGCCGGTTCACCAAATGGCTGATCAATACAAGGCCAGAACAGATCACAGCCTTCACCCTGTACCGCTGTCGCTAACCATGGTTCGCCATCAGGTGTTTGTTCCCACATGACGCCGCCGTCCCAGGGGGCCCGTACCGGTGTACGGGGATGTCCCTGATACACAATCCGCAGCGTCGCGGGATAGGTGATAACCGTACTATTTTCAACGATCAGCTCACCTTGTTCGTTACGGTATGCGTCTGTGGTAAGTGGTTTTCCATTTAACCACACCGAAGTGATGGTGAAGCGGGTATCTAAATCCACAGAAAGATGTGTTTGCGGGTTGTCTGAGTTAAGCGTGAGTGTGGTATCACCAAATAACACTTCGTTCGTAAAGTCGAAGGAAAAATTGAGTCTGGCGTGGCTAACCGACAATCCCTTTTGATACGGGGCGATCTCACCGCCGCTTTTTAACGTGTAAGGTGTTGATTCAGTATTGTTTTGAGAAGAGGAAGTTGCAGCACAACCACTCAGCAGAGCGGCTGTCATTGCTATAGCAAGGGCATGTTTTTTCATTGTTCTTGTCCGGATATCTGTGTGGTTTCCATTCTTCACAGATATCCCGAAAGGTACAAACAGAACAGGACAAATGTCCTGTAATACAAGTTATATACAGGAAATCAATAGGTTGCCAGGTGATGTGCTGTTCAGACTGGCTAACTCACCTGATGCAATGCAACCGGAGAGGCAGGCTGGTTAACCAGCCATCGTTCTACCATTTGTATTAATGCGCTACTGGCTTGCGGAAATAGTGGTAAATGCCGGGCAAGCCACTGGCTAAACCCGGGCAACATGCCGGATTCAAACTCGGTAACCGTTTGTGCCAGCACAAACATGTCAGCGAGTGCCATAGTTTGTAAAAGGGCAGGAGCGGCCTGAATCGCCGGGAAATTCGTTTGTGCCAGGGTTTCGGGCGCGCCGCTGTCCGGCAAATTGAAACTGCGCATGGCAGATACCATGTCCGCAACCTTCTGACCAAAACACATCTCAACTTCATCACTGTCTGCGTAGTCGTCCTGCATGGAGCGTGTCAGCCAGGCCGCAGCCAGCATTTCCCGGTTATGGGGCAGCTTACTTAACAGCACCGCCAGTTCCCGCGGGTGGTGGATAAAGGTTGCGCCATTGTGGCGGCGTAAATGACCGGCTAATGCATACTTGCGTGCGGTAAACAGTGCAGCTGATGATACGTAATCATCTTCAACGAGTAATGCCTGCATAAGGACCTCTTACCTTCAATGTGTTATTGACAACGGACGCTCTGAACGGCGTCCTTTGAAGTCCCTATTACAAATAGTGTGCCTGTTTTTTCGCCGGTTTTTTGGCACTCAGGTTTTTAAACTGCCTTCAGGGTGTCAGAACGTCAGCGGGAACCCGCACCCATCCTTCCATCAGTACCCTTGCGCTGCGGCTCATTATTACCTTTTTTACCTGCCACTGGGCGTGATGATATTCAGCCTGTGCGCCGACTTTCAGTGTGCCGGAGGGATGGCCGAATACCACCTGACTACGTTCCCCGCCACCGGCAGCTTCATTCACCAGTGTGCCGGGGATACAGGCGGCAGTAGCAATGGACACAGCAGCAGTACCCATCATGGCATGATGTAACTTACCCATGGATAAGGCCCGGACATTCAGGTCAATATCCTGCTTCGCTATGTGCTTCCCGCTGGATGCCGTGTAATCTGCAGGCGGGCTGACAAACGCGACTTTCGGCGTGTGCTGGCGCGTGGCCGCTTCATCAATATGACCGATGAGGCCCATTTTCATTGCGCCGTGAGCCCGGATAGTTTCGAACATTGCCAGCGCTTTTTCATCACTGTTAATGGCATCCTGTAACTCTGTGCCGCTGTAGCCGCAACTTTCTGCATCAATGAAAATGGTGGGAATACCGGCATTGATCATCGTTGCTCTGAGCGTGCCAACACCCGGGACGTGGAGATCATCAACCACATTACCGGTGGGAAACATCGCGCCATCATCATCCGCAGGGTCCACAAAAGCGATTTCTACTTCTGCCGCCGGAAAGGTAACGCCATCCAGTTCAAAGTCACCGGTTTCCTGTACCTCACCGTTGGTCACGGGCACTTTGGCAATGATGGCTTTACCAATATTCACCTGCCAGATTTTCACGGTGACGATACCATTTTGTGGTATTGAGTCCTTATCAACCAACCCGTTGCTGATGGCAAATGCGCCCACCGCGGCGGTGAGGTTGCCGCAATTTCCTGACCAGTCTACAAAAGGCTTATCAATAGCCACTTGTCCGAACAGGTAGTCCACATCAAATCCTTCCCGTTCACTTTTCGACAGAATAACGGTCTTGCTGGTACTTGACGTTGCACCGCCCATGCCGTCCGTTTGTTTACCGTACGGGTCCGGGCTGCCAATGACCCGCAGCAATAACGCGTCTCTTACCGGGCCGGGTTGCTGTGCGGCTTCGGGCAAATCGGTGAGTTTGAAAAACACGCCTTTGCTGGTACCGCCGCGAATGTAGGTTGCCGGAATTTTAATTTGTGGGGCGAAAGTCATGGCTCTTTTCTCTTGTTAGATGATGCGGGGTGTTTGTCAGACTGGCTGGCACGCAGGCCAGTCTGAACCACTCTGGTCAGGTGTTTTCAGATTCTAGGAAATCCTGAGCAAAGCGCTGCAACACACCGCCAGCGGAATAAATGGACACTTCCTCAGCGGTGTCTAAACGGCATTTCACTTCTGCTTTGTCCGTTTCGCCGCCGGCGCGATGGATGATTAGCGTCAAAGTGGCGCCGGGTGAAATATCCCCCTCTACATCGAAGGTTTCAGTACCGTCGATATGCAGGGTTTTGCGTGTTGTGCCCGGCTGGAATTCCAGCGGTAATACACCCATACCAATCAGATTGGTGCGGTGTATGCGCTCAAAGCCTTCTGCCACAATCACTTCCACACCAGCAAGCCTGACGCCTTTTGCTGCCCAGTCACGGGATGATCCCTGACCGTAATCAGCACCCGCTACAATGATCAAAGGCTGCTTGCGGTTCATGTAGGTCTCAATGGCTTCCCACATGCGTACCACTTTACCTTCCGGTTCGATGCGCGCCAGTGAGCCCTGAACCACGTCACCGTTTTCCGTTACCATTTCATTAAACAACTTCGGGTTCGCCAACGTAGCCCGCTGGGCGGTTAAATGGTCACCCCGGTGGGTGGCGTAGGAATTGTAATCCTCTTCCGGTACGCCCATTTTCGACAAATATTCACCGGCGGCACTTGACGCCAGTATGGCGTTTGAAGGTGATAAATGGTCAGTGGTAATGTTATCGCCCAGCACGGCAAGGGGACGCATGCCTTTCATTGTACGCTCTGCTGCCAGCGCACCTTCCCAGTAGGGGGGGCGGCGAATATAGGTGCTCTTCGGACGCCATTTGTAAAGCGGATCCAAATCCTTGCCATAGTCGACTTTCAGATCGAACATGGGCTCGTACACTTGTCTGAACTGCTCTGGCTTAACCGCACTGGCGACAATGGCATCAATTTCTTCATCTGAAGGCCAGATATCTTTCAGCGTGACAGGGTTACCGTCACTGTCCGTACCCAGCACATCTTTTTCGATATCGAACCGCACTGTACCGGCGATGGCATAGGCCACAACCAGCGGCGGAGAGGCTAAAAAGGCCTGTTTGGCATAGGGGTGAATGCGGCCGTCAAAGTTCCGGTTTCCTGACAAGACAGCAGTGGAATATAAATCACGCTTAATAATTTCTTCCTGAATCTTCGGATCGAGGGCACCGCTCATGCCGTTACAGGTGGTACAGGCGAATGCGACAACACCAAAGCCCAACTGTTCCAGTTCAGATAAAAGGCCGGCTTCTTCCAGATAAAGCTTTACTGTTTTAGAGCCCGGCGCCAGCGAGCTTTTTACCCAGGGCTTTCTGATCAGTCCTCTGGCATTGGCATTGCGGGCCAGCAATCCGGCGGCAATAACATTGCGGGGGTTGCTGGTATTAGTACACGAAGTGATAGCCGCGATAATGACTGCGCCATCCGGCATTTTGCCATTTTCCTGTTCAACATGAGCGGCAATGCCTTTGCTTGCCAGGTCTGCCGTCGCTAGTCTTGCATGAGGATTAGACGGGCCGGCCATATTTCTGCCGACTCCGGACAAGTCAAAGGTCAGTACCCGCTCATATTCCGCTGTCATCAGGTCATCAGCCCAAAGGCCGGTGGCTTTCGCGTAAGACTCAACCAGTTCAACCTGTTTGTCTTCACGACCGGTCAGTTTCAGGTAGTCGATGGTTTGCTCATCAATATAAAACATGGCAGCTGTGGCGCCGTATTCCGGCGTCATGTTTGAAATCGTTGCGCGGTCGCCCACGGTCAGCGCCGACGCGCCTTCGCCGTAGAATTCAAGATAAGCAGATACAACACGCTCTTTACGCAGGAATTCAGTAAGCGCCAGAACGATATCGGTGGCGGTAATACCGGGCTGTGGTTTGCCGGTTAATTCTACGCCGACAATGTCAGGCAGGCGCATATAGGAAGCGCGGCCCAGCATGACACTTTCTGCTTCCAGACCGCCTACACCCACGGCTATCACCCCAAGTGCGTCAACATGCGGGGTGTGACTGTCTGTACCGACCAGGGTATCAGGAAAGGCAACGCCGTCTCTGGCGTGGATCACAGGAGACATTTTTTCCAGATTGATCTGGTGCATGATGCCGTTACCCGGGCCAATCACATCCACGTTTTTAAACGCCGTTTTGGTCCAGTTAATAAAGTGAAAGCGATCGTCGTTACGGCGGTCTTCTACTTCACGATTTTTTTCAAAGGCATCCGCTTCAAAGCCTGCATGTTCTACAGCCAGTGAATGGTCGACAATCAGTTGAGTCGGTACGACGGGGTTCACTTTAGACGGATCGCCGCCTTTCTCAGCGATAGCATCCCGCAGTCCGGCTAAATCGACCAATGCGGTCTGGCCCAGAATGTCGTGGCAAACCACGCGGGAGGGGAACCAGGGAAAGTCGAGGTCGCGCTTGCGATAAATTAACTGCTCCAGTGAAGCAGTGAGGTGTTCGGGTTGGCATTTTCTTACCAGGTTTTCCGCCAGCACTCTGGACGTGTACGGCAGCTTGTCATAAGCCCCCGCTTTTATGCTGTTTACAGCTTCACGGGTATCGTAAAAATCTAACCCGGTGTTTAAAAAGGGTTTGCGATAGTCCATATTCATAATCGGTCTTCTCCGGCAGGCAATGGCGGGCTGTGGCGGCCCGCCCGCAGCGCATCAGCGTTGTTCGATGGGGGTAACGGGACGTAATTCTTCGCCGGTATATTCGGCAGACGGACGGATGATGCGGTTATCCGCCCGTTGCTCCATCACGTGGGCAGCCCAGCCGGTGAGTCTGGACATAACAAAGATTGGTGTGAATAACTTCGTCGGGATCCCCATAAAGTTATAGGCAGAGGCATGGAAGAAATCGGCATTACAGAACAGTTTCTTTTCACGCCACATCACTTCTTCACAGCGCACAGACACCGGATAAAGCACTTTATCACCAACGTCTGCAGCCAGTTTTTCTGACCAGCCTTTGATGATTTCGTTGCGCGGATCGGATTCACGGTAAATAGCATGACCGAAGCCCATGATCTTCTCTTTGCGGGCAAGCTTACCCATCATCTGTTCTTCAGCATCGTCCGCCGAGGTGAAGCCTTCGATCATCTCCATGGCTGCTTCATTTGCACCGCCGTGCAACGGGCCGCGCAATGAACCGATTGCACCGGTAATGCAGGAATGCATGTCTGATAACGTGGATGCACACACTCTGGCGGTAAAGGTGGAAGCGTTGAATTCATGTTCGGCGTAAAGGATCAGGGAAACATGCATAACCTGTTCGTGAAGTTCACGGGGCTTTTCACCATGCAGCATGTGTAAGAAGTGAGCGCCGATGGAGTCATCATCAAGTTCGGTATCAATGCGTACGCCATCGTGACTGAAGCGGTACCAGTAACAAATGATACTTGGGAAACAAGCCAGCATGCGGTCGGTGACTGCAGCCTGCTCAGAAAAATCCTGTTCCATTTCAAGGTTGCCCAGTACCGAGCAGCCGGTGCGCAACACATCCATCGGATGGGCATCTTTGGGGATGCGTTCAAGGACTTCTTTCAGCGCTTGTGGCAACCCGCGCTGGCTTTTCAATTTTGCTTTGTAGGCCGCCAGTTCGCCTGAATCCGGTAATTTTCCTTTCAGAATAAGATGGGCGACTTCTTCAAACTGACAATGATTTGCCAGGTCTTTCACATCATATCCGCGATACGTCAGTCCTGAGCCTGACTGACCAACGGTGGAAAGTGCCGTTTTGCCTGCAACTTGTCCGCGAAGTCCGGCGCCGCTTAATTCTTTAGCCATGATCTTGTCTCCCGATTTTCATCGTGTGTAGGGTCAAATGTGGTGTGTTATTAATTTCGCCGTATTACGCCTTTGACTTTGAAAACAGCGCGTCGAGTTTTTGTTCGTAATCGTGATATCCCAGGTAATCGTACAGCTCCATGCGGGTTTGCATAGTATCGACAACTGCCTTCTGGTCGCCGTCGGTGAGTATGCTTTGATAAACCCGTTCAGCGGCTTTATTCATTGCGCGAAAAGCACTTAAAGGATACAGCACCATGTCAGCACCCCATTCTCCGAGCTGCGCTTTATTCCATAATTCGGTTTTGCCAAATTCGGTGATATTGGCAAGAATGGGCACATCCAGCGCCTCAGCAAACGCGCGGTAGTGGGCTTCGGTTTGAATGGCTTCTGCGAAAATACCGTCAGCACCTGCAGCAACATACGCTTTTGCCCGTTCAATGGCTTTTTCCAGTCCTTCCTGTGCGAAGGCATCTGTACGGGCCATAATGAAAAAGTCAGGATCGGTGCGGGCATCAACCGCCGATTTGATCCGGTCGACCATTTCCTCTGTGGACACGATTTCTTTGTTAGGGCGGTGACCACAACGTTTCTGCGCCACCTGGTCTTCCATATGCACCGCCGCTGCACCGGCCTTTTCCATATCGCGAATGGTTTTAGCAATATTAAAAGCGCCGCCCCAACCGGTGTCGATATCGACCATCAGGGGTAAATCGCAGGCTGAGGTAATGCGCTGCACATCAACGAGCACATCGTTTAACGACGTCATACCGAGATCCGGCAGGCCGTAAGAAGCATTGGCTACGCCGCCACCGGACAGATAAATTGCCTGATGACCAATTTGTTTTGCCATCATGGCGGTGTACGCGTTGATGGTACCGACAATTTGCAACGGCTTGTTGTCAGCTAACGCCTGACGGAATTTCTTGCCTGCACTGTGCATGAACTGTTCTCCGGTTAACTCTGTGATGTGATAAGTAACTTGCGTTCGATATTATTTTTCGAATACAAAATGTGTCTGCGCATGAGCATTTCAGCCAGCTCGCCGTCACGGTTGGCAATGGCCTGAACAACGTGACGATGTTCGTCGTAAGCGGTGGTAACGCGGGGACCGGCCATACCAAACTGCACGCGGTACATGCGCACCAGATGATAAATACCGTCAATTAAAACGGTAATAAGATGGGTGTTTTTGCTGCCCAGAACAATGCGGTAATGAAAGTCCACATCGCCGGCTTCCTGATAATAAGACTCGCCGCCTTTTACCTCGTCAAAATGATCATTGAGCAGGCCTTGCAGCGCGTTAATGTCCTGATCTGACATATTCTGTGCTGCCAGCCGCGCCGCCATGCCTTCAAGTGCTTCGCGCACCTGATACAGCTCTATTAAACCTTGCGGAGTGAGAGTAACGACCCGTGCGCCGACATTGGCCTTGCGTTCTACCAGATGGCTGGCGGTAAGACGGTTTATTGCTTCACGGATAATGGCCCGGCTGACATCATATTTTGTCGACAATTCCGTTTCACTTAACTTGGAACCCGACGGAATGACTCCTTCAACAATGTCGTTGCGAAGCTTGATAAACGTGCGATCCGCCTGTGTAACGGGGCTTTCAAAAGCGAGTTCCATAAACCTGTCAGTCACAATAAATATGTCTAAAGTGTCGACAATGTAGGCGGTTTTGGAGAGATAGTCAACCAAAAGGCGGTAGATTGTCGACAATCTTATTGAGCAGACGTAACTCTGCAGATCATGCGGTCAACGATATTTCTGAAGTAGAAGGGGAGCTATTTCAGTATGTTCAGCACAGTTTTGAAGGCGGGGTGATGACAGGTTTTCATTAACCTGAACACGATCATTTCAAAACTGGTGAGCCGGACGCCGGCGTTGTGCATATTATTGATGGCCAAATCACGATCTGCCTGCCTGCGTGATGACACACAATCGGTAACAAGGTGAACCTGATAGCCTGCAGCGGTCATATCGATTACCGTTTGATACACACAAACATGGGCTTCGATACCGGCAACCAGCCAGTTTTTCACTTTGCTTTTTGCCAGTTCAGACTTCAGAGCCGGTTCTGCAAAGCCGCTGAAGTGGTATTTCTCAATCAATGGAAAGGCATGAAGATACTGCTTTAACTGAGGGATTGTTTCGCCGAGACCCTGCGGGTTCTGTTCCAGCACGATAGCGGGTAGCGATAACGCTGTACAGCAGCGGATCAACTTTTCAGTCGTCGTTATGCACTGCTCACTGTCGTGGACCTGTCGGGCAAGCTTACCCTGTATGTCTACAATTAGCAGACCGCAATTATCTTCTGTCAGTTCATCGCTTTCTGTATTGAGCAGCATGTATTTCCTCTGATGTTGAGTAGCCGCATTACCGCTTCATTGTTCATTCAAATGTTATGACACCTTTGCGGCCCGCTTATTTAAAATAGCATCACCAGCGTTAGCAGGTAGTTTTGCGCTGTCTATGAGCGCAAGTAAAGAGACTGCGGCCATCATGTAAAAGGTCAGGCTGAAATCAAATACTGACGGATTTTCCGTTGAGGAGCCGGTGATCATGGTGGCCAGCGCAAGGGCGAGGGCGCCGGTGGTGATACCCAGACCACGTGTCATCTGCATGAGTACAGCACCTAAGGTATTGGCATCCCGCATTTCATTCTGCGGAATATCCGCGAAGCTGATGGTATTCAGGACGGTGAGGTGCATTGAGCGGTTCATGCCGCTGATAAACAGTACCAGCGCCATTAACCATGACGGAGTGGAAGCATCAAACTGGGCGATAGCGGCGAATCCGGCGGCAATAAATACAGTATTGGCCAACAGTACAGTGCGGAATCCGAATGTGTTCATGATCCAGGTTGTCGCCGGCTTGATGGCCAGGTTACCTGCAAACAACCAGAGCAGCAGCGTACCGGCTTCCACCGGTGTGAAACCCAGCGCCAGTTGGAGCATCAGGGGAATAAGAAACGGTGCGCTGGATAAGCCTATCCGGATTGCTGAACCGCCGATAACGGTTATTCTGAAGGTGGCTACAGACATCGCCTTCAGTGAAAAAAGCGGGCCGGGTGAAACAGCCATGTGTCTGAAGGTGAGAATTAATAAAACGAGTCCGCATGAGGTGAGAAGGCCGGGCACCAGCAGAGACTCAGGCCGGCCGCTGAAAGATTCCAGTCCCGCCATAAACAGGCCGAAACCAATCCCGCTTAAAAGAAATCCCGTGACGTCGAAGCGCTGCGGCTCACATTTATGATTTTCAATCAATACCATGCCTATGGTCAGGGCGATGATGCCAAGGGGGACATTCATTAAAAATATCCAGTGCCAGCTGAATGTCTGCGCTATCCATCCGCCGAGCACCGGGCCGATGAGCGGAGCAGCGAGGGCAGGCCAGGTAAGGATTGCCATGCCTCTTACAATCTGATTTTTCGGTAACGCCCGTAATACAACAAGCCGGCCTACGGGCACCATCATGGCTCCGCCGAGTCCCTGTAGAATTCGTGCTCCGGTGAAAGTATACAGGTTTGTACTGATGGCACAGAGTACCGAAGCAATCACGAATACACAGATTGCAGCACAAAAAACCGTTTTGGGACCCAGCCGGTCAGCTGCCCAGCCGCTGATGGGAATGAAAACAGTCACGGCAACCAGATAGGCTGATATGCCCACGGACAAATGGGCGGCAGCAACATTGAAGTCGGCAGCAATGATGGGCAGTGCTGTACTGATCACCGTTGCGTCAAGAATTTCCATAAACAGTGTGGCGGCAACCAGTAATGCGGTTGCTGTTTTGCGGTCAAATTTACTCATTATTTCCGTTTAAATTTTCGGTCAGCCGTCGTTCTGACGACGCAATTGATAAGCATCTCTGTAGATACCACGGGCAGCTTCTTTCGCAAACTCTGCGACTTCAGGGACTGATGCCTGACTGAAAGTCACTGCCGGAGCCGTGATCCCCACTGCTGCCACGACAATACCGCGGTTGTCCCGCACCGGCACCGCCAGACAACGCACATTTTCATTCAGCTCCCGTTCGTCGACGGCGTAGCCGAGAGCCGTAATGCGCTGAAGTTCCGCTTCCAGGCTGGCTTTGTCTGTTATCGTGTAAGCGGTATGTCGTTCCAGCGGATGCTCTGCAATGTATAAATCCAGGTTTTCTCTGTACAAAAAGGCCAGAAACACCTTGCCGGTGGACGAACAGTGCATCTGAGCCTGTCCGCCGGGACGTTTCGATACCATCAGCGGGTTCGGGCTGTCGACGACTTCCACGATAAGCACTTTACCGTTATTGGGTACTGCAAGGTGTGCAGTATGACCACTTTTCAGTGCAAGACGCTGAATGTGCGGGATTGCAAGCTGATGCATATGGTCTGCATTGATCATATGTAAACCAAGGCGTGTCAGTTCATTTCCGCAGCGGTAAATTTTTCCTTTTTTCTCCAGCATCTGCTCATGGCAAAGGGTACGCAGCAACCGGAACAGCGTCGTGCGCGGTAAATCGAGCTGCTGTTCAATGTCGTGCATGGTCATGCCCTGTGAAGAAGCTGCAAGTATGCGAAAGATCTGGCAGGCGTGAGTTACGCTGGGGATCAGGTATTTATCCATTATTCACCTTTTGTGCGTCTGCGGCCATGTCAATTTCGCTCTGGTGCAATGACATTCAAAAGAATGGCCCGGGAGGCGCTCTGAATCCGCAGAAACGCTATTGTACATGTTATTTCATAAGACGCCGACATTGCTGACAGGATGACCTTTGAGAGGATTTTTCCATATATGAAACGAAACGGCGAAACACACCGCCAGGCGTTTACTTTGGCGGGAATTATCGCCACCATTTCCGCCATAACTTTGTTTGGAGATTTTCCATGCGTATTGCATTAATGAATGAATTTAGTCAGGCGTCAAAAAACGCCGTTGTACTTGAACAACTTGAGTCTGTGGCTGCTGAGCAGGGTCACGAAGTGTTCAATGTGGGAATGAAAGATGATAACGACCACCGTCTGACTTATATCCATCTGGGTATTATTTCCGCTTTATTGCTGAACAGCAAAGCGGTTGATTTTGTTATTTCAGGCTGCGGTACAGGGCAGGGCGCGCTGATGTCACTGAACGCCTGGCCGGGTGTTGTTTGTGGCTATTGTATTGATCCTGCGGATGCCTATCTGTTTGCCCAGATTAATAACGGTAACGCGCTGGCATTGCCTTTTGCTAAAGGTTTTGGCTGGGGTGCAGAACTGAATGTGCGCTATATGTTTGAAAAAGCGTTTACCGGTGAAACGGGGCTGGGTTATCCACCGGAGCGTCGTGAATCACAGAATGCCAATGCCATTATTCTGAATGATGTGAAGGCGGCGACAAACAAGCCAATCCTTGAAGCTCTGGCAGCCTTACCTGAAGATTTACTGAAAACGGCAACCGGCGGTGCGCAGTTCCAGGAATGTTTCTTCAGTAACAGTCAGGACGAAGCGCTGAGTGCCTTTGTTAAGGAAGTGGTAAACAGTTAATCCGCGCAGCGGACAAAATAAGTTAAAAATTATCTGGCCCGGAAGCTAAAGCCGGAAATCAATAAACCGGATAATAAGTAACTTAATAAACGACTACTCATAAAAAATGCTGGCAGTGCCAGCATTTTTTATTTGTCTGTATCCGACCCGGATAAGCTGACGCTTACATGATCTCGAAGGCGCGGATGACCCGTGTAACACCATTCACGTTACGGGCAATGTCGACCGCATAGGTGCCTTCCTGATTAGTGACTCTGCCCATTAAAAACACTTCGCTGTTCTGAACAATCACTCTGACCTGCAAAGAAGGAACCCGCTCGTCGGCCACCAGCTTAGTTTTTACTTTTGATGCCAGCCAGATATCGTTGGCCTGTGTCGAGGCGTCAATGGGCATTGCCTGGCGGATTTGGTTGTGTACTTTTTTGACGTACTCTACTTTCTCCACACCGGCTATAGCTTCATCGATGAGGATCTGACTGGGAGCCTGTCCTGTGATGAGGGCGACACCGTTGTAAATATCGACCTGAAGATTTGCCCCTTTCTTCAGCGCTTCACTTTTGGACCACTGATAGGACACCTGACCTTCTGCGGTCTGGTCGTCCAACTGGGTACCGACTGTTCGCCGATCATTGGCGACTTTAGCTGTCAACGCGCCGGCTGCGCCGACGGCCACCACTGCGCAGCCCTGAACGCTGCTGAGCAGAGAAAATATAACCAGAGCGGATGCTGCCTTCCTTGTACTACACCACATTAATGTTCGTCTCCGTGATCTGCAGGGAATAATATATCATCTATACATTCACATAAATTGTGAATCACAAGTAGATGAACTTCCTGAATTCGCGCCGTTCTGTTAGACGGCACCCTGATTTCAACATCATGTTCACTGAGGAATCCGGCCATTTCACCGCCATCTTTTCCGGTCAGTGCGACGATAGTCATATCACGGGAAAGTGCGGCTTCCACGGCTGCAATGATGTTTCTTGAATTGCCACTGCTGCTGATGGCCAGCAGGATATCACCCGGTTGACCGAGTGCACGTACCTGACGGGCAAACACTTCATCATAACTGGCGTCATTAGCGATGGAGGTCATGGTTGAGGTATCGGTATTCAGTGCGATGGCCGGCAGGCTGGGACGATCCCTTTCAAACCGGTTAAGCATTTCCGATGAAAAGCGTTGTGCTTCGCTGGCCGAGCCGCCGTTGCCACAACTCAGAATTTTATTTCCTCTGATCAGCGCATCAACCATCATATACGCGGCTTTACCAATAGCTTCCGGTAATACCTCGATAGCAGAAATCTTGGTTTGAATACTCTCGGTAAAATTTTCTTTTATTTTTTCTATCATAGTATTTCACTGATCGTCCGCGGGCGTTCACGTTCTGCGAGCAACTCACGGTTTTCACACATTCTTAAGCCATTGTAACTTATCACCATCTAATGCTACCACATCCACTCTCGCGAGTGTGTGTATCGGGTTAAGACCACATGACAGTAAATAATGTTCAAAGGTGCGTTTGACTTTTCTGAGCTTTGAAGGCGTAACAAACTCTGCAGCGCTGCCGTAGCCGTCGTCATCACGATACTTTACTTCAATACAGACCAGGGTGTCATTTTCCCGCATCACCAGATCCAGTTCGCCGGTTTTCGCAGTGTAATTTGAGCACAAAAAAAGCAGGCCCTGTCCTTCGAGGTAGCTGCGGGCTGTTTGCTCAGCCCGTAAACCGGTATCTCTGGCGGTGGCCATAATATCAGCGTCCCGGTGCGGCAGCCTTTCCGGAGGAGAGCATTTGCACCGCTTCGTTGCTGATCACTGCCTGGGGCAGTCTACGTACAACATCGCCCTGACTGTTAATGCTGAGTGTACCGGTTAATCCGGACAATTTTGTTTGCGGTAAGGCCATCATGGATGGCATGTGAGGAAGCAGATTATAAGCGTCTACACCAAAGGCGAACAGTCTGGACATTTGCGTTGAACGCTGTGGCCAGAGGGTTTCTGAGCGGCTTTGCAAGGTTTGCCACTGATGCTGTGGCAACATCCAGGGCATGTCCAGGAAGCGTACATTCTGCAAATCACGCCACTGGTTTTTGGTGTCATCATACTCAATAGAACGGGAGGTGGCGAAAACCGGCACTGTCTGCCCGTTGAAAGGGCTCAGGCTGGCTTCTACCATGGGGTTCAGCAATTCAGTCTGCTCAGGCGATGCAAAAACAATGATGGCATCTACGTCCCGGCGGTTGCGGGGCACGTTGTACAGTTTTTCGTTAACCATGTACTCAATCTGCTTAATTCTGTCGTGACTTTGAGCCACGTCCAGCGACTGAGTAATGCCTTCACGCAGGCTATTGCTGTCGGTAAATTGCACGGTGGTTAATTTAACCTGTTTTCCCTGTGCTTTATTGCCATTTAATTCCTGCCAGCGGGTAGTGAACGCAGTCTCCATACGTTGATTGATGCTGTTCTGAGCAGAAACGACGATAGGCGTTTTAAATCCGTTCTGGTAAATATAATCAGCCAGCTGGGTTGCTTCATCTTCCGGCGCAAGGGCGAAGAAAGCTTGCTGAGAGGTGGCTGCGGGCTGAAGATTAAGGGCATTCCCGGCCTGTTCAGTGATGTCTGCCAGCGAAGGGACATCTGACGTCAACGTATTGCCTGTTAAACCTTGCAGGTTATCTCCGGCAGCTACCGCGTCGGCGCGGTTAAGGGCAAGCCGGTGGGTGCCGGCAGGGATACGGTGCATAATACCTTCGACATTTTCCTTCAATAGCGGCCCAATCACCCATTTGTAGCCATGTATTGCGCTAAGCAATTCATCCGCTGTTTTGTTCTGTGTATCAATAAAGTTCAGAGATACCGGCTGTTCACCTGCGCGCAGAGCACTGGCCTGGTCGTAATAAGCAGAAAGCAAACCTTCTTTAATTGTTGTGCCCGTTGCGCCAAGTTTACCGCTTAAAGGCAATAATACGGCTACTTCACGGGGGGGCTCTGTACGTAATTCCGCACCGGCAACGACACTGGCGGGCATATACTCACTGACCGGATGTCCGCGATAAACCTGATTGAACTGAACCAGTGCGCGGCTTAAGCCTGCCGGAGACAAACCTTCCGTTGCTGCCAGGTCATACAGAGCAAGGTAAGGCCGGAGTGTGGCTGAGGATGCCTGAGCCTGTTGTCGCTGAGACCGTGTGGCACGGTTAACCAGTGCCCAGATTTTTTCCACACTTTCTGCAGAAGGTTCCAGTGATTCTGCATACGCTTCTGCCGCTCCTGTCCAGTCATGCTTGCGCTCAAGTATCGTTGCACGCAGCGCCTGCTGGCGGCGCTTCAGATCACCAATCGTAGCAAGAGGAGACAGCAGTGACAGTAATTCGTCGTCGCTGGCAGCGTCATCGCCGTTATACAAAGTTGCAATCAGGAAATTCAAACGAAGGCGGTTTTCTTCTGCTACGCCATCTTCTTTTAATGACAGCAGTATTGCCTGTGCTTTAGTGCTTTCATTTTCTTGCAGGTACAGGTCTGCGGCATCAAGCAGATAGCGGTTACGCTGAACGGCATCATGGTTGTCCTCCCATGCAGACCGGGCTTTCTTAATCAGCGACTCCGGAGAGTCGTCTATGTTCACTACAGGTACCTGAGTGTTTGATTCAACCGGCGCGCGGGATTGCACGGTTTTAGGTGTACTGCCACAACCGGCGAGTACTAACGCGCTGGCAATGAGAGTGAGTTGTGAGAAGCGGAGGCAACCTGCAGACAAATTCACCGAAAATTCCTTCTGATGAGAAACCACGTCAGTGTAACGAAAACACACAGAAAATCTATGTTTGCAGCGATAAACTGTCCCTTCGTCATGCTACAATCCGGATACAACAGCTCCTGCCAGGGTGTCCGGCGGGCTACGCATCCGCTGCGCCGGTTTCAGCGCCGCCGCTAATGTCAGTTACCTGCGCTTTTTATTTTGTATGAGATAACACTATGTCTGAATCTGCAACGCTCTATATTGTTCCAACTCCGATTGGCAACCTGGATGATATTTCACCCCGGGCATTAACCGTTTTGTCGGAAGTGGACTGGATTGCAGCAGAAGATACCCGGCATACTCATAAACTGTTACAGCACTTTTCCGTCAATACACGCACACTGTCTTTGCATGAGCATAATGAAGATAAACGCACTGCCATGTTATGCCAGCGTTTAAAAGACGGGGAAGCTGTTGCTCTGGTCAGTGATGCCGGTACGCCTCTTATCAGTGACCCCGGGTTTATACTGGTTCGCCGTTGCCGTGAAGAGGGGATCCCTGTTGTGGCATTACCCGGCCCGTGTGCCGCGATCACCGCGCTGAGTGCATCCGGTTTGCCCACCGATAAATTCATGTTCGAAGGCTTCTTGCCACCCAAAACCGGACCGCGTAAACAAGTACTGGAAGGGTTGAGCGAACGGACATTCACAACGGTGTATTACGAGGCGCCAAGACGGGTACTGGATACTGTACAGGATGTTTGTGAGACCCTTGGCGAACACCGTCATGTTGTGCTGGCAAAGGAGTTGACCAAAACCTTTGAGACTTACGTTGATGGTGCAGCAAAGGACGTGGCTGAGTGGCTGCAGGAAGACCCGGTGCGTCAGAAAGGGGAATTTGTACTGATGATCAGCCCGGCTGCTGCTCAACAAAAAGCGTTGCCGCCGGAAGCATTATCACTACTGGCGTCACTTAAGCCGTTGTTGCCTTTGAAAAAAGCGGCAGCCATTGTTGCGGAACACTATAACCTTAAAAAGAATGCGCTGTATCAGGCTGGTCTGGAGATGGATGGGGAATAACCGGAAACCGGAGATACAGTCATCACGGATGATGATTATTGATCCTCAGTTCATGCTTGCGAATACAAATCTGCACAGTAAAAAAGGAAAACAGGAGCGACCATGATTGAAAAGACGTTGTCTATCGAAATCAACAAGGGAACATGGATGCTCGACGTAGTGTCCGAGCGTAATGATGACGGTGTTTATGATCTGATTTACCCGCATAAAGAAGCGAAGATCCATGTGCACGAAGAGCACATGTACGGGCTGGAGTACAGTATCAGTGCTCCGGAAGGGACGGAGTTTAAGATTCTGCTGGACGGAGAATTGCTGTTGGACGACCGCGTCAGCCACACCGGTATCTGCCGCGGTAGCTGTGTTATCTAACCTTCGTTCTTTTTCACCAGGGCGTCACGGATTTCCTGCTGTGAGCCCGCCGGCGGAGTTCAGCTTGCAGGCATAAAAAAAGACTGCTGATTTCTCAAGGCAGTCTTTTCGTTTATTACCGGCGCGTTTTAAGACAAACGGCCTTTAAAATCTTCGTAGCTGAACTGACGGATCAGATCAAAGGTTCCGTCTGACCGCAGAATACCAATCCCCGGATGCTCAACGCCGTTGAAGAAAGTGGTTTTCACCATGGTATAGTGGATCATGTCTTCAAACTGCAAACGGTCACCAATTTCCAGCGGTTTATCAAAGGAATAGGTGTCAATCACATCACCGGCCAGACAGGAGTTGCCGCCTAAACGGTAGTCGTGAGCTTTTTCGCCCGGCTCACCGGCACCCAAAATGGCAGGACGGTAAGGCATTTCAAGAACGTCCGGCATGTGTGCAGTGGCGGAAATATCAAGAATGGCAATTTTGCCTTCATTCTCAACAATATCGACTACTTCGGCGATCAATGGTCCGGTCTGCCAGGCAACGGCAGAACCCGGTTCCATAATCACATCGAGGTGAGGATAACGTGCTTTGAAGTCTTTCAGCGTTGCAATTAAATGCTCAACATCATAACCGGCACGGGTCATCAGGTGACCACCGCCCAGATTGAGCCATTTCAGTGATGGCAGCCATTTAGCGAACCGTGCTTCAATGGCCTTCAATGTGCGCTCAGTGGCGAAGGAATCACACTCACACAGGTTGTGACAATGAAAACCTTCAATACCTGTTAAATCCACACCTTCAAGCTCAGAAGCACGGATCCCCAGGCGGGAGCCGGGGGCAGCCGGGTCATATAACGGGGTATCAGCTTCCTGATGTTCAGGATTGATACGTAATCCCATGGATATGCCGCCCAGCGCTTCACGGTGGGTATGCCACTGATTGATGCTGTTAAACGAGATATGGTTGACCAGATTTTTCAGCTCAGCAATATCAGCCTGCTTGTAAGCCGGAGAGTATGCATGGACTTCTTTGCCCATCTCCGCGGCCAGTTTAGCTTCCCATACTGAGCTTGCTGTTGCACCGTGCAGGTAAGGTTTGATGATGTCAAAGCTGGACCACATGGAGAACCCTTTGAGCGCAAGAATAATACGCACGCCGGATTCATCCTGAACACGCTTCATCAACGTCACATTACGAATTAACTTTTCCTCTTCCAGCACATAACAGGGAGAAGGAATATCATTTCGCTGTGTTAAATCAGTCAACCTGTTGTCTCCAATTAACGTTTGAACGGACTTTCGTCACACTCAATAACATGCCACGGTAAACCGTGAATGTTCAGCTGCTCCATGAACGGATCCGGATCAAATTGCTCCATGTTCCATACGCCTGGTGCTTTCCACTTGTTTTGCAGCATCATCATTGCGCCAATCATTGCCGGTACACCAGTGGTGTAAGACACGGCCTGAGCGCCCACTTCTTCGTTACAGACTGCATGGTCACAGTTGTTGTAGATGAAGATAGTTTTCTCTTTGCCGTCTTTCACACCGGTAATGTAGGTACCGATACACGTTTGACCTGTATAGCCTTCAGCCAGTGAACCCGGGTTAGGTAATACGGCTTTCAGGAACTCCAGAGGGACAATTTTCTGACCCTGGAAATCAACAGGCTCAATGCTGGTCATGCCGATACCTTCAAGTACGCGCAGGTGGTTCAGGTAAGCATCACCGAACGTCATCCAGAAACGGGCACGTTTCAGGGTAGGGAAGTGCTTAACAATTGACTCCAGCTCTTCGTGGAACATGAGGTAAGATGCACGGACACCAATGTTCTGGTAATCCAGATCTTCACGTACGCTCAACGGATCGGTTTCTTTCCATTCGCCATTTTCCCAGAAACGGCCGCGCTGAGTGATTTCACGGATATTAATTTCAGGGTTAAAGTTAGTCGCGAATGCCTGACCGTGGTCGCCGCCGTTACAGTCAACAATATCCAGATAATGGATTTCGTCAAAGTAGTGTTTTGCAGCGTAAGCGGTGTATACGTTCGTTACGCCCGGATCAAATCCTGAGCCTAACAACGCCATAATGCCGGCATCTTTGAACTTATCCTGATAGGCCCATTGCCAGCTGTATTCGAATTTAGCTTCGTCTTTGGGTTCGTAGTTCGCAGTATCCAGGTAATCTGTCTTGGTTGCCAGACACGCGTCCATGATTGGCAGGTCCTGATACGGCAGTGCCAGATTGATCAGCAAGTCAGGCTTTACTTCGTTAATCAGTTTTTCAACTTCAGCAGCATTGTCTGCATCAACGGCATAAACCGCTTTTACGCGATCAGCTCCGACTTCTTTTTGCAGGGCTTCGCACTTGGATACAGTACGGCTGGCCAGATAAATTTCATCAAAATATTCTGGCAGGCGGGCACATTTTTTCACTGTTACAGCGGCAACACCGCCAGCACCAATAATTAAAACGCGAGACATATTTTTATTTCCCGTGACGTTAGGTAAATTTGCGCTGAATGCTAGCAGACATCAACTTTTTGGCAAGCAAAGTTAGCCGGTAACCAGCAATTTTTCAGCCCGGAATTGGCGGGGATACTACAATCTTTTTCCCGACCCGGAAGTAGGGATACAGTAGCATAGTTTCATCGCCGTTTGGATGACCGGCATTGATGGCAATGGCGTTGAGTTGTTTGTGTCTGTCTGTGGTAACGGTAGCGGCATATACCAGCACACTGTAGCTGTCGGTGTCAGTGGTGGTATCGATGATTCGCCATTGAAGCTGTTCGATAAGGTAACTTTCATTTTCGCCGTGGCAACGGTCGTCTGCAAACAGGCAGCCGACGCGGCCATCTTCATAAATTGCAGCAAAAGGATACAACGCGCTGCAGTGAGGAAGCATAAGTTCACAGAGATGAAGTGAGCGGTTAACCAGCAATTGCAGTGGTTCGGGCAATTGTTGCGGATTATTAATCAATCTGGTTCTCCTGATAAAACATGTTGATTTTTAAGTATAAAAATTCAACGAAAAAGATAACCCTGCACAAAGTCTTTTAAATGACAGAATATGTGCATTGAAACGGGGAAAATGCCCGTTCAGATCACATCACCGTGCGCCCTGAAGACCTCCAGTATGCACTAATAACACAGCAGAACCAGAGGAAAATTGACCGTTGGCAATCATATCTTTAACGGCAGCAAACATTTTCCCTGAATAGACCGGCTCAACAGGTATGTTGTAGCTGCGCTGCATATCATTACAAAACGCTTTCAGTTCTTCCGGCGCTTTGCCGTAACCACCGCAATGATACTGATGATGAATCTGCCATGCTGGCATTACGGTGTCCGGCGGAAGCAGGTTTTCTACCAGAGATTCAAGGTACGCTTCACCTTTCAGCACTGCAATGCCTGTTGCGCTCTGTGGTTTTTTTAGTGCGGTAATTAACCCTGCCAGGGTTGCGCCGCTGCCCACGGGGACGATGACATGGTCAAATTCCACATCACATTCTTCAACAATTTCTGCCACCCCTTTCAGCGCGAGATGCTGACTGCCACCTTCCGGAATGATTACTGAACCGGGATAACGTTGAGATAAAGCCGAGAGCCAGTCAGGATCATCCCGCAGTTTGTAGGTTTTTTTATCAACGAAGCGGATGTCCGCCTGCCAGCGATACAAATCTTCCAGCATGGGAGTAAGGCTCGTTGAGTAATCTCCCCGCACAATCGCCGTGAATGGCAAACCAGACAATGCACATAAAAAGCCGCAGGCATGAAGATGATTAGAAAAGCCGCCACCAAAACTGATGATGCGTTCACAACCGGCGGGCAGAGCATTGAAGGTATATTTCAGCTTCCGCCATTTATTACCGGATATGACCGGGTGGATGAGGTCATCCCGTTTTATAAACAGATTCAGTTTATCCGCACCCGGCCAGTCAGGGTGGAATGGTTGCAACGGTGAAGGCAGCAATAGCTCTCCGGTATCGTGCAGAGAAATTGGTGAGGTCATTAATACAAATTGTTCTGAACAGCTACATTAACAGATGTTAATGAATGATCAGGCCGGGTGCAAAGCTTGTAATCACTATTAGTTACCTGTTCCGGATAACGGAGGTTTCCCATGTTTACGAAAACGGCCGGTGCGCTGGCTTTATCTGTATTTGTGTATTCTGCCGCCGCAGAACCAGTTTCTGAGCCAGAGGGAGACTTCTGGCCGGACAAAGCAAAACTGGCCGGAGAATCACGGCTCAGCTATCTGTTCTGGGATGTATACGACATCAGGTTGTTTACCGCTGACGGTAGTTGGCAAGACAAGCGCCCGTTCGCCCTTGAACTCACCTACCTGCGCGATTTTAACGGCAAAGACATTGCAGAGCGGTCGGTGAAAGAGATGAAGGGGCAGGGGATCTCTGATAAAGCCGTTCTTGAACGTTGGGAAAAGGAAATGAAAGCGCTGCTTCCCGATGTTGAAGAGGGTGACCGCCTGACGGGTGTGGCTGACAGTCAGGGAAATACACAGTTTTATTATAACGACGAACCGCTGGGCAAAGTTGAGGAAGAGGCGTTTACTGACGCATTTTTTGCTATCTGGCTGGCGGAAAACACCTCAGAGCCTGCAGTTCGCAAAGCTCTGACCGGAGAGAGAAAATGAAATCAGTCTTACGTATTTTACTTGCTGTTACTTTTGCTACAGGACTGGCAGGTTGCGCCGGCGCGCCTGAAGGCGATACCTACCGTCAGCAAACGCCCGCATTCGATTTGTATCAGTTTTTCAGTGGTGACGTTAAAGCCTGGGGCATTGTGCAGGACCGTTCAGGTGAAGTGGTGCAGCGCTTCATTGTCGACATAAACGCCCGTCAGGAAGGCGATACACTTATTCTTGAAGAGGCCTTCACTTATCAGCTCGGTGACGGCGTGAAAAAGCGCACCTGGCGCATTACTCCGCAGGGAAATGGCCGGTACGCCGGTGAAGCGGGCGATATTCTGGGAACCGCAAAGGGCACCAGTTACGGCAATGCCTTCAACTTTACCTACAGCATGGATTTGCCTGTTGACGACACCACCTACGAAGTTGCCTTTGATGACTGGTTTTTTGGCATGTCTGAAGACACCATGATGAATCGTTCTTATATAAAGAAATTTGGCATCACCATGGCGGAAGTGACTATTTTTATGCAGAAACAATAGAGCTTTATAACTGCAAATTTCTGCATGCTGTTCTTTACCTGTTCTATACCGGTAAGTGGCGACTGAAATTTCAGTCGCCACCTGACTGCGCTTTAATGTGAAAGAATAGTGGCACTTACTACAGTTCCGGTGGTAGCGTTCTATCAGTTCAAATTAACCCCCGCAAAAGTACAAAATGAAACTGAATGAATACGGACAGCCTGTTGGCGATGCTTTGCCAGACTGGCAACCTGTGGAGCCGCCTGCAGCATTGCGCATTGATGGCAAGTTTTGCTGTCTGGAACGCCTCGACGCACAACGTCATGCTGAAAGCCTGTATCATGCTTTTCAGCAAAATGAAGATGGACGAAGCTGGACCTATTTACCTTACGGGCCGTTTGAGTCATTGCGGGAATACCGCGACTTCCTGCTCGGCATAGAGGCTAAAAAAGATCCTTATCACTTTGCCGTTATCGACAAAGTATCAGGTCATGCAGCCGGTACCGTTTCTCTGATGAGAATCGATGTGACAAATGGCGTAATCGAAACCGGCCATCTGATTTATTCACCTTTGATGCAGCGCACGGCGATTTCTACAGAAGTGATGTCGTTGCTGCTTGAATATGTGTTTATTACACTCGGATACCGCCGGCTGGAATGGAAATGCGATGCATTAAATGCCCCGTCCAGAGCAGCAGCGGAGCGTTTCGGCTTTACCTTTGAAGGCATTTTCCGACAGATGCTGGTCACACAGGGGCGAAACCGCGATACCGCATGGTATGCAATCCTGGATTACGAGTATGCAAAAATGCGGGCCGGATATGCAGCCTGGCTTGCGTCTGATAACTTCGATGCAGCAGGGCGACAAAAGCAAAAGTTAGCTGAATTTCTTCAAAACTAAAGGCTTGTGCCTGATGGCTGTTTAAGTTCCTCCGTGTGCCGGGTTTATCCCGTAAAAACAGAGACCGGTACATAAACTGGCAAAAGCTTTCCCTCACCGGCAGGCGGAGAAGGGAAGCTTTTGAGATTAGGGCAATACCCCCTTACTAAACAGCTATCACAGCTGCCCCGGTGTACTACCTGCACCGGAAGCATTGCGGGCGATGTTATCGGGCAAGGCATAAGCTATGACATAGTCACCCACCGGCGTTTCCATAAAATGGTGGCCGCCGGCCATGATCACCAGATACTCTTTGCCGTCCTGTTCATACACCATCGGATTGGCCTGAGCGCTGGTGGGAAGTTCATCCTGCCATACCGTGCTTCCGGTATTTATGTCGATAGCACGGATAAGCCCGTCAGTGGCTGCTGCAATGAAAATCAAATCACCGGCTGTCACCACCGCGCCACCGTTGTTTGGTGTGCCGATATTGATTGGCAGGTGAGAGGCAATGCCGAACGGACCATTATTACGGGCGGTACCAAGAGGTCTGTCCCACAGGGTTTTGCCGGTGGCGATATCAATGGCACGGATCCCGCCGTAGGGCGGTTCTTTACACAGTAGGCCGGTAAATGGCAGACGCCAGCCAGCATTCACATCAATACCGTAGGGCGTGCCTACCTGAGGATCGCCTGCACCTTCAGCGCCGCCTGCCGGACCACCGAACTTTTCATTCTCTTCTGCACGGGTCAGCCAGCCTTCTTTATCAACTATGTCGCGGGGAACGAGTTTGTTATACATGGGCATATCATTGTAATTGGCAATCATAACGCCGCGCTCAGGGTCGATAGCTATGCTTCCCCAGTCAGAGCCGCCGTTGTAGCTGGGATACTGGATCCAGCGTTGATTGACAGTGGGAGGCGTATACATACCGTCATAAGCGGCTTCCTGAAACTGGATGCGGCATGCCAGTTGATCAAATGGCGTGATCCCCCACATATCCTGCGCTGTCAGCGGTGGTTTGCGCAGAGCGTGATATTCACTTACCGGCTGCGTGGCTGAGCGCTCTTCCGGCTCAACACCACCCTGAGCCACTGGTTTTTCAGTCACCCCGGTGAGAGGCTTGCCTGTTCTGCGGTCAAGCACATACAAATCGCCCTGTTTGGATGGCAGCATCAACGCAGGCACCGTACCGTTTTCAACAGGGAAGTCGAGCAGAGTGACCTGAGAACCTAAATCATAATCCCACACATCGGCATGCACGGTCTGAAAATGCCAGACGGGCTTACCGGTGTTTACATCAATAGCGACCAGTGAGCTTGAATATTCATGCTCTTCTTTGCGGCGCATGGAGCTGTAGTAATCAGCAGTTGAGTTACCCATAGGCAAATAAACCAGACCAAGTTCGTTGTCGCCCGTACCTGTAGTCCACATGTTCGGTGTACCTCGGGTATAGGTTTCACCCTCAGGAGGAATGGTGTCTATGTCCGGGCGAACCATATCCCATGCCCATTTCAGTTCGCCGGTCACTGCATCATAGGCCTTAATGACGCCGGACGGTTCGTAGCGGGCTTGTCCGTCGATAACCTGATGGCCGGTAATAATCACTCCCTGAACAATGTTAGGTACGCCGGTAATGGCTACATAACCGTCGGGAGTTTCCCCCATATGCTCCTTGATGCTTACCTGGCCGTGGTCGCCAAAATCTTCGCAAGGTTTGCCGGTATCTGCATCCACTTCGATAATACGGCCGTCCAGGGTGCCTTCGACAATGCGGGCTTTACAGGTTGTCTGTCCTTCTGTCATCGCACTGGCCGGTGTGTCGTAGTAAGCCACTCCGCGGCAGGCGGCAGTGTAAGGAATATCTTTTTGATCCAGTCCGGCATCGTACTTCCAGATTTGCTTACCGGTTTTACTATCCAGTGCAAACATATTGTTCAGGCCTGAGCACAGATAAAGCCGGTCGTTCACTTTGATAGGCGTGGTTTCCGCTCCCCAGCTTTTTACGTCCATCTCGCCGGTTCTGAACTCCCAGGCACGGGTGAGTCCGGACACGTTACCTGTATTAATTTGTGTGAGGGGAGAGTACCGGGTAGCAGCATTATCGCGTCCGTAGGCCGGCCAGTCTCCGCTGGCAGGTTGATCCGCTTTATCAAGCTGACCGGTGTAAGTTGAAAATGAGGTTTTTGCTGTAGCGGGAACGGCATCATATTGATTAAAGCCGTAGGGAACAAAAGCGAGGGCAAAGGCTACAACAAAAATTGCCACAGATGCGCCGGCATACGTGTAAGACAACGTCTTACTGAATGGTTGTTTTAACCGGGGCATGGTTAAGGCGACCAGGAGCGCCAGCACCATCACCACATCAAGCCTGGGTACCCAGCGCCAGTAGTCCAGCCCCGATTCCCATGCGGACCATAAACCAGTGCCCAGCACAACCAGGCCATACATCCACACACCGGCACGTGATTGTCTGGCCAGAAGAAATGCAGATATCAGCATGCCAATACCCGCAAGAAGATAGTACCAGCTGCCACCTGCGGCAGCGAGCCAGCCACCGCCAACAAGCAATGGCAGACCGCATAAAACCAGCAGGGCAGACACAAATAATGTGTACTTGCTGGCAGAAGTCTGACTGGAAGTCGTCACAGTAAAATCCTTCTTAAAAATTGTAAGAAAAGGCCTCTGATGCAGAGGTCTGAAACAGTGCGCGCACAGAACGACGCGACGGGAAGCGGGCATGCACTCAGATGTTGCGGTTGCCCGTTACAATTTTCGTTACGGCACGGTGGTGTTTTGGTTCAGCGGGCAGGTCAGAGATAGATGATCAGTACAGTTATTACGCTTAACAGCATCTATACGACTAATAGCTTATATCGTAGTGTTATCCAAATGTTAACTAAAGGTTCTCGTTGTTACTTCTTTTCTGTGCTTTGTTAACGCAGGTTTCCCCGTTGCTTATTGTCCGGCGACGACCATTTATGTTCCTGAATGTTTACTTTGTGTTTATTTTTTCAAGTTATGTTAACAATTGACGGGTGGTGTTTGCTCTAGGATGGCTTTTTTCTTAAGCCAGACATGCGGAGAAAGTATGGGATCAGGTAGCGGGTTTACAAACCCATCTTCAAATCATCAACAGCCTTCAACTTCCGATTACGCAGAACAACACAAGCCTTCTTCAGAATTTTCAAGCAGGGATGAGTACCTTGAGCGTGAGTTACAAATCATGTCTCCTAAAAGGTGGCGGCCGAATTTGCCGTTCAGAGATTACCGCTTTGAGTGGGAAGACACGATTCCGGCACTCGCCGGCACCATTGGTAAGGTGGTGATGGTCGGTGCCATTGCTGCCACGTTTGCCGGTCAGTTGGGGCTTGGCGATGCATTTATCCTGGAGAACGTGCGTTACGAGCTGGTGATTGTGGCGTTCTTCATTTTACTGTTTTCCGGCTTTTTACTGCCCACCGCAAACCTTGCCGGTACTCATGGTCCGCTTATCCCGCTCATCCCTATAGTGGTTGCAGCCGGCGGACATCCTATGGCATTCGGACTGCTCATCGGGATCTTCGGCATGCTGCTGGCTATCAGTAAAGGCGGCAGTTTGCTGGCTAACCTGACCAGCAAAGGGGTGTGCGGGGGACTCCTGCTGTACCTGGGGTTCATCGGCACTACCTCGCAGGTGAAAAAGTTATTTGCATGGGCGCAGGGCATAGATATGGCGCATATTGCCTTTGTGGTAATACTCAGCACAATTGTACTCTATGCTTTACTTGAACACTGGAAGAAGCGCTGGCTGGCAGTGCCGCTCAGTTGTCTGCTTGGCGGCGGGCTGGCCTTTATGCTGGGCGCACCGTTTGAGTTTCATACCTCTCCGGGGCTGCCTAATATGAATCCGGCATACTGGTGGGGAGAAAACACCGGCTGGATGCTGGGCTTGCCGGGTATTGAGCAGTTCATCGTGGTGCTGCCTTTCGCAGTACTGGCTGTGGCAATGTGGTCACCGGACTTTCTGGGACATCAGGTGTTTCAGAAAATCAGCTATCCGGCAAAGACTGAAAAAGTACAGATGAACATTGATGACACCATGGTGAGTGCTGCCACCCGTCAGGTAGCCGGATCACTCATGGGAGGCGCTAACTTCACTTCTTCCTGGGGGACGTATATTGTTCCTGCTGCTATTGCCAAGCGTCCTATTCCCGCCGGCGCTATCTTAACGGCGCTGTTCTGTGTTGCTGCAGGGCTGCTGGGTTATCCCATGGATCTTGCTATCTGGGAGCCGGTGCTGTGTGTTGCACTGATTGTGGGCGTATTTGTGCCGTTACTCGAAGCGGGTATGGAAATGACCAGAGAAGGCAAAACCACCCAGTCGGCAGCTATCGTGGTATTTGCCTCATCACTGGTGAACCCTGCATTCGGCTGGTCACTTACCATGTTACTGGACAATCTGGGCTTAATCGGATGTAAAGAACGCAGCGCGGAACTGTCAAAAATGAACCGCTGGATCATTCCCGGCATCATGTTCGTTGTTCTGACCGGTGTGATGGCGCTCGTCGGTTTGCTACCCGGCATTCCGGCTATTTTGAATCACGGCTGATTAATCTGCTGACGGGCGTTTTGCCTTTGTCTGCCGCAGGGGCAAACTCATCACAACACCGAACCCGCTGTGAGTACACAGCGGGTTATCGACAAACCAGAGCTTGCCATAGTGAAGGGATGTGACAGCACTGACCATGGATAAGCCCAGACCATTGCCGGGCGTTGTACGGCTTTGTTCTGCACGGTAAAAGCGCCGGTCGAGGTTTTCAAATTCGCGGGGAGGAAGGCCTTTCCCGGAATCAAAAACAGCGATGATGATCCGGTGTGAGGTTTTCATCAGGTTAACTTCAATACGGCAGTTATTTTTGGCGTGTTTCAGGCTGTTATCCAGTAAATTGCTCAATGCCTGAAACAGCAGGTGCATATCACCTTCAATTTCAACGGGCTCGATATTGCAGGTCAGAGATACCAGTTGATCTTCCACCAGAGGTTCGTATAAATCCACCACATCGGCAACAACAGTATGCAGGGCCACGTTGTCGAATCCGGCACGCTGCCGCTCACTTTCCACGTCGGCAATACGCAGCAGGCCGTTAAAAATAGCCAAAAGGTTGTCGGCTTCAGCCAGCGCCTCGTCCCGTAACTCCCCTTCATCCATGCGTTCCAGTTTGCTGCGTAAGCGGGAAAGCGGAGTGCGTAAATCGTGGGCGATATTGTCTGAAACCTGTTTGATATTTTTTACCGAGTTCTCAATCTTATCCAGGGTCTTATTAAACACGATTGCCAGTTTGCTTAAATCATCCCAGTTGCTGTCGATCTCCATGCGGGCACTGAGATCGCCGGTATCCATGATGTCGCTGGCCGTGTGAGACATGCGGTTGATTCTGTTCACCACATACAGAGCAACACCGAAGCTGAGTGCTGCAATCATCACCAGCATGACGGCGAAGATCCAGCCAAGAGCACGGCCAATTTTTTGTTTGCTGTACAGCGCTTCAACGTTGCGGGCTATAAAGATCTTATGATTGCCCAGAGTCACTACATCGTACAACAGGTTGCTGGCGTCCGGATTTTCTGTGCGCAGAGACATGTCTTCACGGAGATAATCAGGTAGCGACACCGGTACTATGGCCGGCATGGTGTCATTAGTCAGCGGGGGAAGCTTCGACAGGTTTCCGGCCAGAATGGTGTTGTCCGGTCCGAGCAATGCAAGGAGTGAGTCGTTGTCAGAACTGGCGGCGCGGCCTTCAAGGCTGGAGGTGAGGGCGCTAAGTCCGCCCTGTGCATAAATTTCACCGAATGCAAAACGCTCTGCGGCCAGGGCCGCGCGGGCTTCTGTAAGCAGTTTGTCGTCGTCAGATAACGACCAGAAATAAAGAATAAATAAAATGCCCGCAGAAGACAGGGCGGTAAATAATGCGCCTACCCTGAAGCTGGAACTGCGAGTAAACGCACCAATTGCTATCAAGCTATACCCTCTGAGATGCGGTAACCGGTACCGCGAACAGTTTCGATGAGGGGTATATTAAACGTTTTATCTACTTTTTGTCGTAACCGGCTGATATGAACGTCAATCAAATTGGTTTGCGGGTCGAAGTGATAATTCCATACCCGCTCCAGCAGCATGCTGCGGGTCACCACTTTTCCGCGGTTTCTCAGCAAACATTCCAGCAGCTGGAACTCTTTGGCCTGCAAATCGATTTCCGTGTCGCCACGGGTTACTTTCCGGCGCAGCAAATCCAGGGTCAGGTCGCCCACCGATAATTCCGTTTCTTTCGCGCTGGTGGCAGTGCGGCCGGTTAAGCCTTCAGCCCGCGCAAGCAGCTCTTCAATGGCAAAGGGTTTGGTGAGGTAATCATTTGCCCCTGAGCGCAAGCCCCGCACCTTATCATCAACCTGACTCTTGGCACTTAAAAGCAGTACCGGTAAACCGGAAGACGAAGAACGGATGTTATCCAACACCGTAAAGCCGTCCATCTCAGGTAACATGATATCTAATATGACCAGATCGAATTGCTCATCAAGGGCACGGTTTAGTCCGCTTTTACCGTCACTTTGATGAAAGCATTCATGTCCGGCCGACTCAAGACCATTGCGGATGTGATCTGCAACGGTGTGATCATCTTCAATTATTAATGCTCTCATACGTGTGGTTCTACCATCAGAAATGTCAGTAACTAATACGCCATAAACGTACTTGCCTGATCACCAGAATAATCGATTTCCAGTTAAATTTAGTCTTTATGACAATCTTTTAATGATAGCAGACTGTGAGAAACTGATGATTCAGGTGCGCCGGTTACTGAAGCGCATGGCCGGATTGTACGGCGTAAAATTCTGAACTTCACCGCGGGCCGTAATTGCCTGCACACTTTGCCAGTATTCGGGCGTCATCAGATCACCGTGATATTCTTTGAGGATATCCTTGAACTGTTTTTTCCCCACGATGAAGTGTTCGAACTGTTCGGGGAACACATCATCGGGCGCCACTGAAAGGGTATCCAGAGCATAAGGATCGTCGGACTTGGGCAGTGTTCTGAAATTACGATCTTTCATCAGGCAAATTTCGTCGTAATCATAGAATATCACCCGGCCGCCTTTGGTGATGCCGAAGTTCTTGTGCAGCATATCGCCCGGGAATATATTCGCCAGCGCAATTTGTTTTATGCACAAACCCAGTTCGTAGATGGCGTGACGCAGTTTGTCTTCATCGGTTTCCTGAAGCAGATACAGATTAAGCGGGGTCATCTTCCGTTCAATGTACAGGTGACGGATGATAAGTTCGTCACCAGTAAATTCCAGGCTGGATGCGCAGGTGTCTTTCAGTTCCTGTATCAGGTCCGGATGCATGCGTGAAAGGGGGAAGCGGAAATTCACGTATTCATGGGTATCGGCCATTCTGCCCACACGGTCCGACATTTTCACCATCTTGTAGCAGTCTTTCACGTGCTGACGGGTAATTTTTTTGCTTTCTGCAAATTCATCTTTGATGATTTTGAACACCACCCCGTATGACGGCAGATGGAACACCATCATCACCAGGCCGCGGGTTCCCGGTGCCCGCTCAAAGATGTCGTCGCTGTTATCCAAATGCTGCAGGTAATTGCGGTAAAACACGGTTTTGCCGTGTTTGTGGTGGCCCAGCGACATATACAATTCAAAATGCTTTTTATGCGGCAGCAGCTCCTGCAAAAAGGCGGCGATTTCGGCGGGATACTGGGTATCCACCATAAAGTAGCTGCGGGCAAACCCGAAGATAACACTCAGATCCTGACGGTCCGTAAGCAGGGCATCCACATAAATTTCCTGATTGTCATTGGTATGCATGGAGATGACAAAGGGCAGGGTTTCGCCGGGCATGCAGATACGACCGATAAGGTAAGCCGATTTGCCACGATAAAATACCGGTTTAAGGATTTCCACCAGTTCCACGCTGGCCAGTTGTTCCTTGTTCAGACGCTTGCGCAGCGCTGTTTCAAGGTGAGCCATATCACGGGGATAATCTTCGAAGGCAAGGTTGAAGCGGTAAAGTTTGTAAATAGATTCATACATTTGTGCCACGGTGGTCGTGGTGTCGAGGCTGTTAATCACCTGCGCCCGGTCGCGGCCGGGAAGAAAGCACCGGCTGGGCAGCACAAACATCATGTCATTGTCGAAGCTCTGGTGACGGAACAGACGGCCAATGATGGAATTATAAAATGTTTCAGCCAGCTCAAACTGGGGATGGGTTTCAAGGTGGCGGGTGAATGACTCCTTTAATTCCTGCCAGAAGCTGCGATCCCGCTGGTGGACTTCCACAAGGTGATAGATATCAGCTACCGCGTCGGAAACACTTTTCTCATAAATGTTCAGTCTGTCTCTGGACGCGGTTTGGGTGGCAGACCACTCGCCATTTTCAAAGCGCTCTTTTGCGCCACGGGTTATACGGGTGAACCACCGGTAACTTTTATCAAAGTGGGTAAGAATTTGAAATGCGATTTTTTTCGCCAGGCGGGTATCTGTCATGGCCGGTGCTCATTAAACTTTTACACCATAACCCTAGCACATGGCGTGTCAGGGCAGTAACACTCTGGTGAATAGTAATTATAAGTCTGTCAGCAATCAGACAGACTTATATTAAGTACCCGTGACACTCAGTTGGCCGGCATCAGATAGATTTCCCGTACACTATTGCGCGGGTCTGCATTGATGGCAAAAGCAACAGCATCTGCTACATCTTCAGGTTGAAGTTTGTCTTCTTTGGGTTCGTCAAAGAACGGCGTATTGACCATGCCGGGGCATATTGTGGTGCACCGGCCCTGCCATTCTTTCATTTCTTCGGCAAGGTTCATCCCGAAGCCATAGGCAAACCACTTAGTCGCTCCGTACACTGACCCTTTAATTGACACTTTACCTGCCGCAGAACTGGTGAGCAGGAAATGGCCCTTTGTTTCTTTCAGATGTGGAAGCGTTAGCTTAGCCGTCCAGAGCAGAGCCTTAATATTGATATCAACCATGGTATCCCATTCCTCAGGATCACCATTTTGAGTACCGGCGGCGTTCACACCCTTGCCGGCATTAGCGAAAACGGCATCCAGGCGTCCAAAATGGTCAACGCCAGTTTTTACTACCTTTGAAAGTGCCTCAAAATCCGTGGCATCAGCAGCCACAGCAAGGACGTTTTGAGAGCCAAGCTCATCGGTCAACTTTTCAAGTTTATCGCTACTTCGTGCAGTGATAATCAATCTATGGCCACCGGCAACTAATTTTCTGGCTGTTGCTTCACCAATGCCACTGGATGCGCCGGTTATCAGTACCACTTTACTCATCGTCAACTCCTTCCTGTCGGGCGAATTTTTTCAAGTTAATGTTGGTACTTATGGGAGAGAAGGTTTGATCATGATTCAACTGATAGGACAGCAGCATGCCCATTTTTTATTGCGAACCTGCTCTTAGTAATGATAGTTTGGTTTCAAATAAGAAATACCTTGCCTTAATTATGAATGTCATCCACTGGCGGGGATTTTTGTGTCTGAAAATAATAAAGAAAGTTCTGTATTCTTCCGTTTGGCAGTAAGTAAAAACACGCAAGCGCGCGGTTTAAAATCTGCCTCTCTCTTATCAAAATTCATTTCGAAAGTATCAGCTATGTATCGCAGGGGAAGCACTGCCGCTTTCCTCCGCACATACAGAACTCAGGGGCAGACACCTGCCATGATACTTTTAATTAAATTCTGGCTGGTTGCAGCCTGCTGTTATCTTCCCGGGTGCTCTCCTGCACCGGAGGAGACCACCTCTGTTGAGCAACCTGCTGAAGCAACCGGCACCGAGATTCGCTGGGACGGATACGGCGTGCCTCACGTTTATGGAGACAGCGCGGAATCGGTATTCTATGGCTTTGGCTGGGCGCAGGCAGAAAGTCAGGGAGATATCATTCTCCGGCTCTATGGCCAGGCGCGAGCAAAGGGGGCGGAGTACTGGGGGGCAGATTATGAGTCCACCGACAAGTGGCTGATTGCCAACGGCGTGCCTGAACGGGGCGAAAAGTGGTATCAGGCTCAGGAGCCGGATTTCAAAGCCAATCTGGATGCGTTTGCACAAGGTATCAACGATTACGCTGAGGCACACCCTGAAAAGCTGGATCAGGACGTGCTGAAAGTGCTTCCGGTAACCGGTACTGATGTGGTGACTCACGCCCACAGGCTGATGAATTTCATCTATGTCGCTAACGAGAGCAAAATCATCGGTGACCGTGCGCCGCCAGTGAAAAACGGCTCCAATACTTATGCGGTGATGCCATCGAAGTCAAAGAGCGGTAATACCCTGTTGCTGCAGAACCCGCATCTGCCTTGGGCATCCGGTTTCTTTACGTATTATGAATCCCACCTGACCGGACCAGGCTTTGAAATGTATGGTGCGACTCAGGTAGGTCTGCCGGTCATCCGCTTTGCCTTCAACCAGAATATGGGCATTTCTAATACTGTGAACGGCATGCTGGGAGCGACTTCCTATTTGCTGACACTCAAAGATGATGGCTATGTGTATGATGGCCAAACGCTGCCGTTTGAAACAGAAACCAGGCACTATAAGGTGCTGCAGGAAGATGGCTCCGTTGAGGAGAAAACACTTGAGCTGAGACAATCTGTGCATGGTCCGGTGTTTGTTCGTGATGACGGTGTGACCATCGCTCTGCGTGTTGCAGGCCTCGACCGCCCCTTTATGCTGCAGCAGTATTACGACATGCTTCAGGCGAAAGACTTTGATGAATTTCAGACCATCATGAAACGCCTGCAAATTCCTACCTTCAACATCACCTACGCGGATAAAGCGGGCAACATCGAGTATCTGGATAACGGTATTCTGCCGAAACGCAAACAGGGAGATTTAGATTTCTGGCAGGGGCTGGTACCCGGCGACAGTTCTGAGTATCTCTGGACCGAAGTGCACACCTATGAAGAACTGCCAAAAGTGATTAACCCTGACAGTGGCTTCGTTCAGAACGCAAACGATCCACCCTGGTTGGCTACCTATCCTGTGGTGTATAAGCCTGAAGACTTCCCTGCTTATGTCGCCCCTAAAGGCCCAATGTCTTTCCGTGCTCAGGGCGCAGTTAAACGTATGGCGGAATCAGGTAAGCTATCTTTTGCTGAGTTTGAGGAAATGAAAACCTCCACATACTCCCTGATGGCGGAGCGTTTGCTGGATGAGCTTCTTACTGAGGCCAGAAAGAGTGACGATCCGGAAATTCAGCAGGCGGTTACCCTGTTTGAGAACTGGGACAAAACCTTCAGCGAAGACAGCCGCGCGGGGTATCTGTTCGAGGAGTGGGCAGCACAGTTTTCCGGTCCGCGACCGCGATTCAGCAGTGAAGCGAATTATGTTGAGGGCTGGAGTATGGACAAGCCGCTGTCTACGCCTTACGGCATCAAGGATCCGGCTCAGGCTGTCGTGATGCTGAAAACGGCTGTTGAGAATACCAAAGCTAAATATGGCAGAATAGATCCGGTATTCGGGGAAATTTCACGCTTCCGCATTCTCGATAAAGACGTTGCCGGTCACGGTGGCTACGGGAACCTTGGGGCGTTTAACGTAATCACCTGGGTCGATCCTGATGAGGATGGTATCCGTGAGCCCTATCACGGTGAAACGTGGATTTCGATGATTGAGTTCTCTACGCCGGTTAAAGCTAAAGGCCTTATGGCTTACGGTAACTCTCGCCAGAAAGGCTCTGAGCATTATTCTGACCAGCTCGAACTGCTGAAAAATGAGCAGTACCGGCCGTTCCTGTTGCTACGGGATGAAATTGAAAAGAATACTGTTAACACAGAGCATATCGACGGTAATTTCGATAAAAATTAGCAACCAGAGTTTCATGTTATGACTACTGACGCGGTCCGTCAGCGATTTTGATTAATTTACCATTGTGAAAATCGAGCAGGCGCAGAAATTTACCGTTACCCATGTCATAAATGTAGCGGGTCACTTTGACGTAATCGTCCCGTTTGCGAATAAAACCGAAATCTTCCTGCGAGTCCGGCTGGCCACACTTCTGAATGACGTCATAGGTACTTTCTCCTTCCAGTACCAGCTTTGTTCCGCACCGCAAACCATTTGCGCTGGTCGCGGTTGAAAGCAGGAAGGTAAGGGCCAGAAAAAGGCTCTTTCTTATGCGCATGGTAGCTCCTTGCTGACAGTTTTTTGAAAAAACACGCCTCCACTATAGCGCACCGGCAACTGTTTCCGAAGACCACTCGCCATTTTCAAAGCGCTCTCTCTCGCATTGCACGGGTTTCTGATTTGATTAATGCACTTATTCTGATTAAATTATGATTAGAATAGGCTCGTCAATCGAATCAGAGAGCAATTATGTGGATATGGCAACAACCAGAATGGCCTGATTTTACGTGGAATGCAGATGTCATTGAGCCGCTCCTCCGGAAAGTCAGATTAAATCAGGGAATTCTCATCGGAAAAATGTTGAGCCAGCCTGTCGAAGAAAAACAGCGAATGCTGGACACTTTTCTGGCAAATATTGTCCATTCGAGTGCTATCGAGGGAGAGAATATTAATGCATTTTCCGTAAGATCGTCACTGGCCGCAAAACTGGGACTTAATGAAAAAACGCCTTATCCTACTACAGCGCAGACAGACGGGTTGGCGGAAATCATAGTTGATGCGATTGAGGAGAATGAAAAGCCGTTAACCCTTGAGAGGATTTTACGGTGGCACAGCCTGTTGTTTTCGGGAGAGGATAATTTTCTTCATCGTATTGAGGGGGGAGTGCTCAGAGGAAGTAGTCCCATGCAAGTCGTTTCAGGCAGGCTGGAAAAACCTGTTGTACATTTTGAAGCCCCCGCGCGAATACATTTAGAGCCGGAACTTTCCGGGTTCATTTCCTGGTTCAATGAGTCCCGTGATGCGTCTTTTCCTGACCCCATAATTCGTGCGGCAATTACCCATTTCTGGTTTGTAACAATCCACCCGTTTGAAGATGGTAACGGTCGCATTACCCGCTTACTGACAGATCTTGCATTAGCGCAGGCTGAAAACCAGTCTGTACGATTTTACGCGATGTCTGTAAGTATACTGAAACGGCGTGCCAGTTATTACGACACACTTGAAAGAAGCCAGAAGGGAACCATGGACATAACTGACTGGGTGAAATGGTTTCTCGAAACACTTGATGACACGTTTAGTCAGGTAATGTGTGATATTGAACAACTCATATTCAAAAGCAGGTACTGGCGATCTGTTGATCAGTCTGTGTTGAATCCTGCACAAGTAAAGGTGTTGAACAAGATGCTGGATGGTGACTTTGCAGACGGGGTTAACACTACTCAATATCATCGTGTCGCGAAAGTAAGTAAACCAACCGCTACCCGTCATCTGGCTTTCCTCGTAGAACAAGGCTGTCTGGTTAAGGCTGGTGGCGGCAGAAGTACCCGATACAAATTGAGTGATAAGTTTAGCTAATTGAACATCCACTATAGCGCACAGGCTACAGCAATGCCTGCCATTCCTCCGGATCGCACAATCGGTTACCATTGCAGAATGATTGATTAAAGGACATAAGTAGTATGAGTGCAGAAATTAAGTATGAAGATGTAGTAACAGGAGATGGGCGTGAAGCGAAGAAAGGCGCGTTAATTACTGCCCACTATCGCGGACAGCTGTCAGACGGCACTGAATTTGACTCCTCTTATGAAAAGGGTCGTCCGTTTCAAACCGTACTATCTAAAAATAAAATTATCCAGGGCTGGTTTCTCGGCATTCAGGGTATGCGTGAAGGCGGAAAGCGCAAACTCTGGGTACCAGCGGAACTGGGCTACGGCGACCGGCAAGTCGGCAAAATTCCAGCCGGCAGCGATTTGTATTTTGAAATTGAATTGATCGAAGCGCTTAACCGTGATGATTAATCGTATCAATTCGCAGGCGCTTTAGTTTGCTAAAGCAGCATGCTTCCGCTGAATTCATCGGTGGAAGCATGGTACTCAGGAATAAGTTAAATAAGTCCTTTCAGACGCGCCAACCCCAGCGCATTGCAGGTGGTGGCATCAAGGATTTCACCTTTTTTAACCATCTCATCCAGATCCGATAAAGCAATGCGGTGGCAGGTCAGGCCTTCTTCCTCAGGGTCGAGATTTTGTTCGGTCATAGTGAAATCTGTGGCAATCCAGATGTGATAACCCTGATTACAAAAACCGTAAGCTAAATACTGATAACCCACGTGAGTCCAGTTTTTTGCCAGCAGGCCTGTTTCTTCCTGTAGTTCGCCGGCAGCTAGTTCTGCCGGATCGGCCTGGCCATTCTCTTCCCAGGTGCCCTGAGGAAATTCCAACTGACGCTTTTCAACCGGGTAGCGGTATTGTTCTACCATGTACACGTATCCGTCCTGCACGGGGATAACAACGGTGAAGTCCGGTTTTTCCATCACGCTGTAAATGCCTTGCTGGCCACTCGGGCGCTCGATGGCATCTTCTCTTACCCGCATCCACTTATTTTCATACACCACTTTGCTCGACAGGGTTTTGATTTCTGCTGACATCGGTTTTAGCTCCTGAGTTGTTTCTATGTATTTGAACATCTTAGTTCCCGGGTTCCACAGAGATTCATCGGTTATTTTTGTTTATCTGCCGAGGAATAAATTAATATTTCAAACTCCCGCTTCAGTTAACTCATTATTTATGATTTACTCCGCCCGCAGCACTACTGACCAGTTGTTCAGGTTTTAATCTGATCGTTCTTCATGCTGCCACGCATATAATTCTAAGAGTCTCATCAAGGCTCATCAAAGGGCTTTCGGGCCGTACCCTGACTTCAGAAACGGATGCCATGACATCCCGCTTATCAATTCCGATAAGGCGTATTTTCGATTCAATAATAAATTCTTAGGGAACACTTTTTATGTTACAGGACAAATCCCGGTCGTCTGCATTTCGACTATCTCTTCTTTCTGCCGCAATCATCGGATTACCGTTAGCCGTTTCTTCTCAGGCCGTCGCACAGGAGCAAACTGATCCGGCTGCAGATGCCAGTCTGGAAAAAATCCAGGTAGTGGGTTCACGCCGCGTGGGACGCACAGTGAATGATTCACCGGTGCCTATCGATATCATTGATGCGTCTGCTATTGCTGCGACAGGTTTAACTGAAACCAACATGATTCTGAACAACCTGCTGCCCAGCTTTAACTTTCCGCAACCTTCTATGACCGATGGTACTGACCACGTGCGTCCTGCACAGCTGCGCGGTCTGGCTCCTGACCACACTCTCGTTTTAGTTAATGGCAAACGCCGGCATACCAGTGCACTGTTAAACCTGAACGGTTCTGTTGGCCGGGGTTCTTCTGCGGTGGATTTAAATGCGATTCCGGCTAACGCCATTAAACGTATTGAAGTATTGCGTGACGGTGCGGCTGCCCAGTACGGCTCTGATGCTATCGCAGGTGTGATTAACATCGTACTGAAAGATGCCAGCGAAGGCGGCGAAGTGTCTGCCACCTACGGTGCCAACGTGACGACAATGGACGGTGTGCCGGAGTTAACCGGTGTCAGTGTCGCTGACAATGGTGATCTTGCTTTCCAGACCGGCTCCGACCGCTCTTTAACGGATGGTCAGACAGCCACACTGCGCGGCAACATCGGCTTCGAATGGGGCAATGACGGCTTTGTAAATGTGTCTGCTGAATACCGCGATCGGGGCCAGGCCAACCGTGCCGATTACGATCCCCGTGAAAACTATGCCCGCGACGAAGAAGGGAACCTTGATCCCCGTGAGTTAACGGTGGACCGTTACAATCATGTATTCGGTAATGGTGACGTGGAAGACTATGCGCTGTTTGTGAATGCCGGAAAAGCGATTAACGATAAGGTTGAGTTTTACGGAACAGCCGGCGCCAGTAAGCGTAATTCTGTCAGCGGCGGCTTCTACCGCAGAGCACAGGATTCACGGAACATTGCATCCATTTATCCTGACGGTTTCCTGCCGCAAATTACCACTGATATCAAAGATTCGTCTGTACTGGCCGGTATCAAAGGTTATGACGAAGTGTGGAATTACGATTTATCTGTCACTCATGGTGAAAACGAGCTGGAATACGGTGTCGCCAATTCTCTGAATACGTCTTTGGGCCCTGACAGCCAGACAAGTTTTGACGCCGGCTCTTTAGAGTATCAAACCACTGTGGTGAATGCAGATGCGTCACGCCTGGTTGATACTGGTGTATTCTACAGCGAAATGAACTTTGCAATGGGTGCAGAGTATCGTCACGAAAGTTATGAAATTACCGCAGGTGAGGAAAGCTCTTACATTCAGGGTACGTTCGGTCCCGGCGGTGCGGTTTCTGCAGATGGCTCTTTGGGTGCGGCCGGTTCCCAGGTATTTCCGGGTTTCACTCCGGAATCAGCGGGCAAGAACAGCCGCCACAACTACAGCTTGTATGTCGATTTGGAAGCAGATGTACTTGAGCAGTGGAACGTTGCTGTTGCGGGCCGTTTTGAAGACTATTCTGATTTTGGCAGCACCTTTAACTGGAAGTTGTCTAACAGGGTAACTGTCACCGATGAGTTTGCTTTACGTGCATCGGTATCTACCGGTTTCCGCGCTCCGTCGTTGCAGCAACAACACTTCACTGCCATTTCTACCGTTTTTGTAGACAGTGTTCCGGTAGAAACAGGTACCTTTGCACCGTCCAGTGATGTTGCGCAGGCGCTGGGCAGTCCCGGTCTGGATGCAGAAGAGTCAGTTAACTACAGCGCAGGCTTTACCTGGTCACCGTCTGCAGACTTTAACCTGACAGTAGACTTCTACCGCATCGATATTGACGACCGCATTGTGTTGTCAAACAACCTGTCCGGCGATGCAATCGAGGCGCTACTTGAAGGCACCGGTGCGACCAGCGCGCGTTTCTTCTTAAATGCGATTGACTCCCGTACGCAGGGTGTTGATATTGTGTCGACGTATACGCTGGACACAGCAGAGTGGGGCGCATTTAACTTCAATGCCGGCATAAACTTTAACGACAATGAAGTCACCCGCGTTATCGATGCACCGGATGTGCTGCAGGGCGCCGGTTTTGACCAGAGTAACTTGTTCTCTGATGTTGAGTTGCGCCGGTTCGAAACGGCTTCGCCTGAAAGTAAAGTTAATTTAGGCGTCACCTGGTCGTTTGACCGCTACACCACAACGTTAAGAACAACCCGTTACGGTGAAGTGGAAGATCCGTCCTCCACCGCTGAGCTGAATGAAATCATTCCGGCGGAGTGGGTAACCGATCTGGACATTAATGTAGCGTTAACGGAAGGGTTGTCTGTGTCTGTGGGCGCAAACAACGTATTTGATGTGTATCCCGAGGCAAGCCGCTACACGGTAGAAGCGCCGACCACCTTTACTTACATCATGCCTTATTCAGGCTTTTCGCCTTACGGCTTTACCGGCCGCTATGTTTACGGAAAAATCACTTACCGTTTCTGATGATGTGAACCGGGTAATAGCAACGTGATATAAGCGGTGCACAATGCACCGCGTTTTTCGTTCCGGCCTCAGCTGCCGGAAAAAATCATCGCACTGTAAGCCGTAAGATGGATAAGATTGTCATTCAGTTGCACATCGTTTGTTGTAATACCGTCCTGCCAGGCAAACAGGCAGGCTGCATCCGGCGGCATGCCATTTAACCGGTACCCTTCCACATTTGCGCCTGAAAAATTAATCATGACATAAACGTGTTTGTCATCAAGGCCATTGCTTCGTTTGTAGATCAGCACTTTGTTGTCATCGTCCTTATGCACAATTTCTGTGGCACCGCCGGTCAATGCAGCACTGTTCCCGTTTTTATTAGTACGTAAACCGACCAGTTGCGTAAATGCTTTTGCATACTCAGCAAAGCGGGTTTTGCGTTCCCAGTCGATATCACTGGTATCATCGAACCAGCCGGACTCTTTGAAATCCTGCCCCTGAAACAGCATAGGTATGCCCGCGGTTGTGAGGGTAAGGACGCCGGCTAAAATGCCTTTCTGACGGGCAAAGTAGTTGTCATCCACACCGCCCGGCGCTACTTCCTCAACCAGTCTGGCCTGACCGTTAGCGACTTCATCATGGGATTCGGTATATACCACTCTGGCAAACGGGTTTCCGCTGACCACTCTGGTAATCGCGTTAACCACCGTGCTCAAATCGACATAACTGTCTTCGGTTTTTGTCAGCGTATCGCGGACAGGATGAACGAAACCTGCGGCCCACTGTGCCGTATAGCCACAACCGCCCTTATCTAAAGGATCGGTAATGTACTCATGACTGTGAAGATCTTCTGCAATGGTCATTTTACCCGGGCAGGACGTCTGAATACGGTGATTGATGGTTTTAATCAGATCGTAGGCTTCAGGGATATCGTCATCGCCGGTATCGGCACCGGACACACTGCGCATATAAGGCACCATATCCATCCGCAATCCGTCAGCTTTAAATTCGTTCAGCCACATCAGTGCATTGTCGGTGAGATAGTCCCGCACCTCCTGACGGCCATAGTCAGGTCGCGTATCTCCCCATGGCGTGGCACTGCGGTAATCATTGTAGAAATAAATGCCGCCTTTATCGTTCTCGTGCCAGCCGTCAAACTGCCAGATATCCAGGTCGCCCGGGCCTAAATGGTTGTAAACCACATCAAGAATTACACCGATCCCCATGCCGTGAGCAGCATCGATAAAGGCTTTCAGTCCGTCAGGACCGCCGTAGGCCTCTTCTACTGCAAAGGGATAGGCAGGGTTGTAGCCCCAGCTAATATCGCCGGCGAATTCATTCACAGGCATGAGTTCAACCATCGTCACGCCCAGCGCTTTCAGTTCAGGTAGCTTTTCTATGGCCGATGCAAATGTGCCGTGGCCATCTTCGGGTTTATTAAACGTGCCAATATGCATTTCATAAATGACGCGCTCATGAAGGGGGGCGGATTCAAATTCTGTGTGTTGCCACTGATATTCATCATCGTAAATAACACTGTTTCCTACACTGTTTGTGACCTTTCTGGCACGGGGATCGTTTTTCAATAACAGCTCATCCTGCAAAGTGGTGATAGCAAACTTGTATTCATCACCGTTTTTCGCGTTGTCAGCAAAACCAACCCAGATTCCGCCTTCACGGGATTCAAGAGGATTTGCAGTCTCATCCCATTCATTGAATGTTCCGGCTACACATACAGATTTGGCATTCGGCGCCCACACAGCAAACTGATAACCTGACTCTGCCTGGCTGACGCCTAAAACTCCGTTAAACGCTGACATAAGGACTTTCTCCGGGAAAAATAAAATCTGATAGGGATGTGTAAGCTGAGATAGCAAAGACAGTGCCGCAACGCGCCGGACGTTGTAGCGGAGTGTACGGCGCTCTTTATTCACTAATAATATGAAAAATATAAAGTTATTCCCGGGCAGAATTCCATTGCCCTGGCCTGAACGGGGTGTTCATTGAGCTCCGGAAGAAAAAATTACGGAATGCTCCGGCAAAATGTACGCAATGAAATTCCCGTTTTTCCTGTCAAAATATGATGAATCGCAATATGAAAAGGCAGAAAAAGGCTCTCTTTAGGAGTAAATTGTCTGTTCTGACGGTGTTTTACACAGAAAAAGCAAAATCGCGGTTGACAGATAGACGTCTATACGGCAAATTGTCCGTATGAAAACAATGATTAGCACCACCGGCACGATGATTATTACCACCTCTTTGAGGGCGGTCGCTGGCTAGTGCGCAACATTGCAACCAGACATCGAAAGCCCGCCCTCACCAGGAGCGGGTTTTTTTTTACGCAATTGAGCGTTGATGTAGCAAAATAAAACCGAAAGGAGCATTACATGAAAGTCTTAAAGTTTGGTGGATCTTCTCTGGCCGACGCACCCCGATACCTGCGTGTGACCGGGATTTGTATGACCACCCACCAAACCGATGGCGCAGCAGTAGTGCTTTCTGCGCCAAAGGGCGTGACCAACGCGCTTTCTTCTCTTTGTGAACAGGCTGCTGCAGGGGATGACTTCCAGCCTCTGTTTGAAAAGTTAGAGCAAACTGTTCAGGGTATTGCAGACGAATTAAACACCACCTTAGATAACTTCGCCCACGACCACGTTTCTTCATTCATCTCAGAGCGCTTGACTGCGCTTAAGCAACAACTGGAAGGCATTAAGTTGCTTGGTTGTGCTCCGGATTCTGTGGCTGCCGGCATCTTAAGTATCGGCGAATACATCAGTGTGACGCTGTTCAGTGCGATTTTGCAAAGTAAAGGTGTGGTTAACAGTATCATCGACCCGGTCGAATACGTGCTGGCACATGGCGAATATCTCGACAGCATTGCTGATGTGGCAATGAGTAAAGCCCGTTTCAGTGACGTAAAGAACGACGGTTCAGTATTACTGGTTATGCCCGGCTTTGTTGCTGTTAATGAAGAGGGTGAGAAAGTCACGCTTGGCCGGAATGGTTCTGATTACTCTGCTGCCATCCTTGCGGCCTGTATCGACGCAGACTGCTGTGAAATCTGGACGGATGTAGACGGTGTTTATAACGCTGACCCGAATCAGGTTGAAGGGGCAGTATTACTTGATAAGCTGACTTATCAGGAAGCCATGGAGCTGTCTTACTTCGGTGCCAAAGTACTGCACCCGAAAACCATTGGTCCTATCGCTCAGCACCACATTCCCTGTCTGATCAAAAATACCCTGAATCCTTCTGCGCCCGGCACGCTAATCAGTAACGAAGCCAGCGAGAAATGGACGTCAGTGAAAGGTATTTCGCAGCTCGATAACATCACGATGTTTAATGTTGCCGGACCTGGCCTCAAAGGCATGGTAGGCATGGCAAGCCGTGTGTTTGAGGTGATGAGTAATGCCAATATCTCCATTAGCCTGATCACCCAGTCCAGCTCGGAATACAGCATCAGCTTCTGTATACAGGAAAAAGATGCGGCCCGTGCACAGCAACTGCTGGAAGATGCCTTTGCTCTGGAATTGCAAAACCAGTTGCTTGATCAGATTGAAGTGCGTCACGACTTAGCCATTGTTACCCTGGTCGGTGATGGAATGCGTCACACAAAAGGCCTGGCAGCCCGGTTCTTTGCTGCATTGGCGCAAGCCCGTGTGAACAACGTAGCGATTGCTCAGGGATCTTCAGAGCGTTCCATCTCTACGGTTATCGAAGCGAAAAAGGCGAAGAAGGCGGTACGGGTTATTCACCAGAATTTCTTCTCCGATCGCCACACCATTGACGTATTCCTGGTCGGCTGCGGCAACGTAGGTACAGAATTGCTGGGTCAGATTGCCCGTCAGCAACCTGCACTGTTGAAGCGCAATATTCAGTTACGTGTATATGGTATTGCCAACAGCCGCAAACTGCTGCTTAACGCGCAGGGTATTGATGTGTCAGGTGACTGGCAGTCTGCACTGTCAGCTTCTGAGGAGTCGTTAAGCGTTGAGCGTTTACACCAGTTCGTTAACAGCAACAGTCTGGTAAATCCGGTGATTGTTGATTGTACCAGTCACGAAGCGGTAGCTTCACAGTACGTGGATATGATGGAGCAGGGCTTCCACGTAGTGACGCCTAACAAAAAGGCCAACACCGACACCATGGCGTATTACCGCCAGCTGCGCAGAACCGCACAGAATACGAATCGCCAGTATTTATATGAAACTACCGTCGGTGCGGGCTTGCCGGTTATCGATAACCTGCAGAAACTGTTCGCTGCCGGCGACGTGCTGCATCAGTTCGAAGGCATTTTATCCGGTAGCTTATCCTATGTATTTGGTAAGCTTGAAGAAGGTATGAGCTTGTCTCAGGCTACCAGTGCAGCAAAAGAAAATGGCTATACCGAGCCGGATCCACGTGACGACTTAAGCGGCATGGACGTGGCCCGTAAACTGCTGATCATGGCACGTGAAGCCGGCCTGGTGCTTGAACTGTCTGATATTCAGATTGAATCTGTGTTACCGGAAGGTTTTGCAGAAGGTGCATCAATTGATGAGTTCATGCAGCAGTTACCTGAGCTGGATGCAGCATTTGGTCAGCGCGTGGAAGAAGCCAAAGCCAACGACAGTGTATTACGTTATATCGGCAGTATCGATGGTGACAAGTGTAAGGTAACCATTCAGGCGGTGCCGCTTACGCATCCTCTTGCGGCGGTGAAAGACGGTGAGAACGCGCTGGCAATCAGCAGTGACTATTACCAGCCAATTCCTTACGTTATCCGCGGCTACGGAGCGGGTGGTACGGTAACCGCTGCCGGTGTGTTTGCTGATATTCTGCGTACCATGCCGTGGAAACAAATGGCGCTGTAATTGAAGGATGAGTAGTATGAAAACCACCCGCGCTTATGCGCCAGCCTCCATCGGCAATGTAAGTTTAGGTTTTGATGTGTTGGGTGCCGCACTGGCACCCGTCGACGGCACTGAGTTAGGCGATGTTGTTGAAGTAAAAGATGCAGATGCATTTTCTCTGACCGCCACCGGCCCGTTTGCCCATAAGTTACCGGCAGGTGCCGATAACAACATTGTTACCTTATGCTATGCCCATTTCTTTGAAGAAATGGTAAAAGCCGGCAAGCCCACCCGTCATGTTGAACTGATTTTGCATAAGAACCTGCCCATTGGCAGCGGCCTTGGCTCCAGTGCCAGTTCTATCGTTGCAGCCTTTCATGCACTGAATGCACACTTTGATTATCCCTTTGATGAGAATGCGCTTCTGTTAATGATGGGCGAGCTGGAAGGGCAGATTAGCGGCAGCATTCATTATGATAATGTTGCTCCCTGTTATCTTGGCGGATTAACTCTGATGACCGGCAATGATGCCGAAGTGACGGTGAAATTACCGGTTATCGGCAGCTGGTACTGGGTTGTGTGCTACTCTGGAATAAGTGTTTCCACATCGGCGGCCCGGAATATTTTGCCGAAAGAAGTGGCGATGGCAAATACGCTGACTTTTGGCCGTCAACTGGGCGTGTTCGTGCATGCACTGCACGCGCAGAACGCGGGCCTGGCAGCCAGTGTGATGCAGGATGTAATAGCTGAACCTTACCGCAAGTCATTATTGCCCGGCTTTGACGAGGCCAGAGCGTTCAGTATGGAAAATGGTGGATTAGCATTCGGGATCTCCGGTTCTGGTCCGACAGTATTTGCTGTCTGTGACGATGCTGAAAAAGCCGAAGCGATTCGTGAATGGCTGCAGGCCAATTACGTACAAAATGAAGATGGCTTTAGCCACGTTTGCCGGATCCCTGATAAGGGTGCGGTAGAGCAGCAAGTGTAAAGATTAAAGGTATCCCAGGTGGAATTAGTAAATTTAAAAGTAGCATCAGACACCGCTTCCTTTTCAGAAGCAGTAAAGCGCGGTTTAGGTCAGGAGCAGGGCTTATATTTCCCTACTGACATTCCGAAATTAGACGACATCGACGGCTTGCTCAAAAAGCCTTTCGTTGAGCGCAGCACAGAAGTGCTTACCGCCTTAATCGGTGACGAGCTGGGCGAAGGCACCATTGGCAGTATTGTTGAAGAGGCGTTTACCTTTCCGGCTCCTGTGGTCAGTGTCAATGACAAAGTCGCCACACTGGAGTTGTTCCACGGTCCTACGCTGGCCTTTAAAGATTTCGGCGGCCGTTTTATGGCGCAGGTGCTTTCCCGCATCAGCAATGGCGAACCCATTACCATCCTTACCGCCACGTCCGGTGACACCGGTGCCGCTGTTGCCCATGCGTTCCACGGTATCCCGAACATCAATGTGGTGATTTTATTCCCGAAAGGAAAAATCAGTCAGCTGCAGGAAAAGCTGTTTACCACTTTGGGTGATAACATTCATACCGTTGCTATCGAGAGTGATTTCGACGCCTGTCAGGCGATGGTTAAACATGCGTTTGACGATCCGGATGTGCGTGAAGGTTTGCATCTGAATTCAGCAAACTCTATCAACATCAGCCGTTTGCTGGCGCAGGTTTGTTACTACTTTGAAGCGGTTAGCCAGCTTACGCCGGAACAGCGTGAAGAGCTGGTTATCTCGGTGCCGAGCGGTAACTTCGGTAATCTGACAGCAGGTATGATTGCCAAGTCTTTGGGCTTGCCCATTAAGCGTTTTGTTGCGGCAACGAACCTGAACGATACTGTTCCCCGTTACCTGAAAACCGGCGAGTGGGCGCCCAATCCGACGGTTGCAACCATGTCTAATGCAATGGATGTCAGCCAGCCAAACAACTGGCCCCGCATCGAAGCGCTGATTGAGCGTGGTTACCTGGATAAGTCGTGCCTGCGTGGTGAATGTGTAGATGAAGAATATACACAAATCGCCATGCGTCAGCTTGCGCAACAGGGATATACCAGCGAACCTCATGCTGCCATCGCTTACCGTGCGGTAAGTCACGATTTGGCGGACAATGAGTATGGTCTGTTCCTTGGTACTGCACATCCGGCTAAATTCCGCGAAACCGTTGAGAATGTACTAGGACAGCCTCTGAGCCTGCCTCAGGCACTGGTAGAGTGTTCGAGTAAAGAAAGCCAGGCCGTGCCACTGCCAGCTGACTACGAAGCGCTAAAAGCGCACATGTTCTCTATATTGAAATGACAACATGGCAAGATGTGCTGGGACCTGAAAAGTCCCGGCCCTATTTTAAAACACTGATGGCCAGGGTTGATGAGGCCAGGGCTGCATCAGTGGTGTTTCCTCCTGAACCGGATGTGTTCAATGCATTCGCTCTTACCCCTCTGAATAAGGTACGGGTTGTGATCCTGGGACAGGATCCCTATCACGGGCCGGGACAGGCGCACGGATTATCTTTTTCCGTACAGAAAGGCGTAAAGCTGCCACCATCGTTGAAGAATATCTGCAAAGAACTGGAAACGGATATCAAAGGGTTTTCTATGCCTTCTGACGGCGATCTCACGTCGTGGGCTGAGCAGGGTGTATTGTTATTAAATACCGTGCTGACGGTAGAGCAGGGGAAGGCACACAGCCACGCAAAGTTTGGCTGGGAAACGTTTACCGATCACGTCATAGCCGCCATTAACGAACACACCAGCAATGTGGTGTTCCTGTTGTGGGGCAGTCACGCGCAAAAGAAAGGCGCAAATATCGACAAACAGCGACATCTGGTACTGGAAGCACCACATCCGTCTCCGTTGTCGGCCTACAAAGGTTTTTTCGGGTGTCAGCATTTCAGTCAGACAAATGCCTGGCTTCGCAAACACGGGCAACCTGCCATTAACTGGCAGATATAAAAACCTGCAGGGTGATATAACGAAAAACGGCCACCTGATATCAGGTGGCCGTTTTCATTTTATCTTTCCATCGATTCCAGTTCGTACTCAAAACCGTAGTCGATATCTGCCAGTTCTTTTTCCAGTTTGAACCTGTCCTGTAAGGCTTCGATCTCTCTCCACTTTCTTTTCTTGCTTTTAGTTTTAGCCGGAGTTTCTTCAATATTTAACATCGCAAACAGATCTGACTTATCCACTAGGATCTCCTTTTGTTTACCACTAACATCAGTGTCAGAGTTGAATGTTTTTTCATCCTTCTGACTACTTTTGTATCACAGTCGACACGATAATAAAATGATTAAATTTACCTTTTATTAACAAAATATGACGATTGCATGACAGCGTGTGGATTGCCCAATGAAAACGGCCAGTAAAAACCGGCCGTTTGTCAGATGCACTTATTTGGCGTTAACCAAATTAACTTTCCTTAAGTTGGTGCATTGGCGTTTCTGAAGCGACTAATGAGTTGTTGGGTAGAAGCGTCAAACGCATCGTCTTCTGCTTTACCCTGAATGCCGTCAAGAACCTGATTACCAAGTACTTTTCCTAACTCGACACCCCATTGATCAAAGGAGTTCACCTGCCAGATAACGCCCTGGACAAATACCTTATGTTCATACATTGCAACCAGCGCGCCAAGTGTTTGCGGATCCAGTTTTTCGAACAAAATTGTATTGCTGGGTTTATTACCGGGCATCGTTTTGTGCTGAGCAAGTGCTTTGCGCTCACTTTCATCAGACACCTTACCTTCAAGATCAGCGTAGCATTCTTCAAAGGTTTTACCCTGCATAAGTGCCTGAGTCTGACCAAAGCAATTCGAAGCCAGCATGGCGTGATGCGTGTCGTTCTGATTAGGCACATTCAGCGGCAGCATAAAGTCTGCGGGGATGATAGAGGTACCCTGGTGGATTAACTGATGGAAGCTGTGCTGACCATTGGTGCCTTCACTTCCCCAGATAACCGGGCCGGTTTCCCACTCAACCACATCGCCGTTCTGCGTGACCTGTTTGCCGTTACTTTCCATATCAAGTTGCTGCACATAAGCGGGCAGTCCACGAAGATAATGATAGTACGGCAACATGACATGAGACTGCGCATCGAAGAAATTACGATACCAGACGCCGAGAACTGCAAGAATAACGGGCAGATTGCTTTCAAATGGTGCATCACAGAAATGTTTGTCCATTTCATGGGCGCCTTCGAGCAAGCCTTTGTAGTTTTCAAAACCCAGTGCCAGTGCGATGGGTAATCCTATCGCAGACCACAGCGAGTAACGTCCGCCAACCCAGTCCCACATGGGGAAAATGTTTTCTTCCGCAATTCCGAACTCAGTGGCTGCTTTAACGTTTGAGGATACGGCAACAAAGTGTTTTGCAATATCTTCCTGAGTGCCGCCCTGTTCCAGGAACCAGGCTTTCGCAGTTAAGGTATTCTGCAACGTTTCCTGAGTGGAAAACGACTTGGAAGACATAACGATTAACGTTTCTTCGTGATCCAGAGACGTCAGCACATCATGAATGTGACAGCCGTCTACGTTTGCCACAAAGTGCACTTTAACGGCGTCATGAGTGTACGGCTTCAGCGCTTCAGTCATGATTTTAGGGCCCAGGAATGAACCGCCGATACCGATGCTGACCACGTGTTTAACTGGCTTGCCGGTATACCCCTTGTGCTCACCGGAATGCACTGAAGCCGTAAAGGCTTCAATTTTGTCCAGCGTAGCCAGCACTTCCGGCATCACATCTTCACCGTCAACCATAACAGGCTTGCCACTGAAGTTACGTAGCGCTGTATGCAGTACAGCACGTTTTTCAGTGTTGTTGATGGTGTCACCGTCAAACATGGCTTTTCGGTGAGTGTCCACGCCCTGTGCTTTCGCCAGTGTAAACAATTGTGCAAGGGCTTCTTCGTTAACACGGTTTTTTGAATAATCAATAAACAAACCACAGGCCTGCGCCTGCATGGTGTCTGCACGCTCAGGCTGCGCGTCAAACCAGTCACGCATGTGAGTCTTCTTGATGTCTTCTGCCAGCTTCGACAAATTAGCGAAAGCTGGCTGTTGGGTAAAATTTGTCATTGTCTGAATGTTTCCTGATACCAGCGAAGATTATTGACCCAGTTTTTCTTTCAGCATGGTTTCCAGTTTTTCCTGGTCAGCTGCAAAGTTGCGGATCCCTTCTGCCAGCTTTTGTGTCGCCATGGCATCTTCGTTCATGTCCCAGCGGAAACCTTTTTCGTCCAGTTTCGCGCCCGGTGTTGCTGTGGCACCTTCGTCTTTCAGTTTCACAGGCAGCGCTTCAGTACTGTTTTTGAGTTCTTCCAGCAGATTCGGGCTGATGGTCAGACGGTCGCAACCGGCCAGCGCCTGAATTTCACCAATGTTACGGAAGCTCGCGCCCATGACTACCGTGCTGTAACCATGCTCTTTGTAGTAGTTATAGATGCGGGTTACTGAAACCACACCCGGATCTTCTTCTGCGGTGTACTCTTTCTTATCTGTGTTTGCTTTGTACCAGTCAAGAATACGGCCCACGAAAGGGGAAATAAGATAGACACCGGCTTCCGCACAGGCACGTGCCTGTGCAAAGCTGAATAACAGTGTCAGGTTACACTGGATCCCTTCCTGTTCGAGAATTTCAGCAGCCTTGATGCCTTCCCAGGTGGAAGCGATTTTGATCAGAATACGTGATTTATCGATACCTTCATCGTTGTACAGTTCAACCAGACGTTTTGCTTTAGCAATAGTCGCGTCGGTGTCGAATGATAAACGGGCATCTACTTCTGTAGAAATACGACCCGGGATTACGCCGGAAATTTCTTTACCGATAGTAACGGCAAGCTTGTCAGAGGCATCTGTTAACTGCTGAGCCGGATCCTGTGACTGTAATTTAGCCCATGCCACTGCATCGTCAATGTAACCCGCATATTCAGGAATACCTGCGGCTTTAAGTAAAAGAGACGGATTCGTCGTAGCGTCTACAGGCTCGTACTTTTTGATCGCTTCGATATCGCCGGTATCGGCAACGACGGTAGTGATTTCGCGCAACGCGTCTAATTGATTGCTCATCGTTTCTCTCTGAATGTGTGACCTAAATAAATGAACAGCCCGCCACCGGAACGGGGCAGACTGATTGAATATGTTGGTTGTAAACAGCTGAATCAACCACTATGTAGGGTTTGTATGTCCGGACGGTTAAACCAGATCGAATTTAGTAAATTTATAACAGACTGGCGGGTTAAATAACACAGCAAAGCGCTAAATTATCTCGCTATAGCGTATAAACATAACGGTTTGACCCCAATCTGGCAGGTAAAAGGGCAAAAACGCGGGGCAGACCGTGATATTCTTTGCGCCGGAGTTTGATAAGCCCGATGAATATGTTACTGCGGTGTCTGATAGTAAAGAGGAAATTGAATTATGTTAGTTGTTGTTTCACCGGCTAAGAATCTGGATTTTGAAACGCCGGTGCCGGTAGCGTCGTTCACGCGGCCTGCCATGTTGTCATCTGCTGAAGCTCTGGTAGAAACCTGTCGGAAACTGACGCCGGCAGACCTGTCTTCTTTGATGAAGATCAGCGATAAACTGGCGACACTGAACGCCAACCGCTTTGACTCTTTCACTACCCCGTTTACCAAAGACAATGCACGTCAGGCGCTGTACGCCTTCAACGGCGACGTGTATACGGGCCTGGATGCTTATTCATTGTCTGAGCAGGACGTTGAATATGCACAGCAACATTTAAGAATGCTTTCCGGCCTTTACGGTCTGTTACGTCCGCTGGACTTAATGCAGCCTTACCGGTTGGAAATGGGTACCCGTCTTGAAAATCCTAAGGGTAAAAATCTGTATGAATTCTGGGGAACAGATATCACCCTTGCGCTGAATAAGGCGCTGGAAGAGCAGGGCGATAATGTACTGATTAATCTGGCTTCAAATGAGTACTTCAAGTCAGTTAAGGCGAAGTCACTGGATGGCATGATCATTACGCCACACTTTAAAGATAAGAAAAACGGTCAGTATAAGGTGATTAGTTTCTTTGCTAAAAAGGCGCGGGGATTAATGGCCAGATATGTGATTCAGAATCGCATTGAAGACGTAGCGGGTTTAAAGGCGTTCAGCGAAGCGGGTTATGTCTTTTCGCCAGAACAGAGCACTGAGACGGATTTGGTATTTTTACGGGATGAGGCTGAATAAGCCTCACCCCGCCACAGGCACTTAAGCCAGTACTTTATTTAATGCGGCTACACAGGCATCGGTTTCTTCCGGTGTACCCACGCTGATGCGTGACCAGGAATCATAGCCTGGCCACGTACGGCCAACTACTTTAATACCTTCATCTTTCATCTTCGCAGCAAACTGGTCGTGGGGCATGCCAGTATCCACGTAGATGAAGTTGCCCTGCGGATTTTTCGCGTAAGGACGACCCAGTTCCTCAGCAACCTTAGTCAGTTTAGTACGTTCGGTTTTGATGCGGTCGCGCATGGTGTTCAGGTTCGCATGATCGTCCATACTCGCCATTCCGGCCACCAGTGCCAGATAGTTAACACCACCCATACGCAGTTTTCCACCCAGAGATTTAGCCTGATCTGCCGGCATAATGGCATAACCTAAACGTTGTCCTGCCATAGCATGAATTTTTGAAAACGTACGACAGATAACCACGTTATGACCTTCGGCAACCAGCTTAGATTGCACGTTTGCCGGATAGGCATCAGACATTTCAATGTAAGCTTCGTCGATGAACACCTGCGCTTTTTTCGATATCCGTTTGGCAAACGCTGTCAGTTTGGCAGGGTCGACCATGCAGCCGGTGGGGTTGTTAGGGTTACACACGTACACAGCCGTGGTTTCGTCAGTAACTGCAGCTTCAATGGCATCTAAGTCGAAACCCATTTCTGAATCCAGAGGCACGTAGGTGACATTGGCACCCATAAACTCGGCGCCTCGGGGAATACCTTCATAAGTGGCCATCGAGGTAACGAGGTTATTACCGTTTTCAGTTATCCACTCTGCATAACCGAATAAAATAGGTGATGAACCATTCGTAACAACGATTTGGTCTTCAGAGACACCTTCCTGCGCGGCAATTTTCTTTTTCAGCACATCGACAGTAGCATCTGTGTAACGGGCGAGATTAAAAAGTTCACCCTGCATCGCTTCAACGGCCTTCTGTGAAGGACCAAAAGCATTTTCATTCGAAGACAGACGAACCAGACCGTCATTAACATTTGGCGTTGCAGACGGGAAATGTTCAGTTTTCATTCCCGCTGCCTGCAGCTCTTTTACACCGGTATCGAAACAACCCGTAAGGGCAACTGCACCCGCACCTAAACTAAATGTTTTTAACCATTTACGGCGCGAAGCACCTTCGGCAGAAATGTTCCCGGTTAATTCTTCAGACATGAGTTCCCTCTTATTTTGGGTAGTGGTAGTTGAATGACCAGTGTTTTCTTATTGTTATCACCTGGGTGTACGTACTCATGTAATGCAACAGATATTCCAGAAACCTGTGAGGCATGCCGGTGGGCTGCTAATGGAGGATAAAGCGCCGTTTAATAGCGGTGAAGTGCCGGTTTTAGCACAAAATCAGTGGCAGACGTGGGCCGGCAATGCAGGAAATGTTCTAATCTGATGCGGCACTTGAACCAAAATGGTGAAAGGCTTATCAGTAAAGGTAATAACGCCGGCTGTCTTTATATAAAGATGAAAAGTGCGGACAGCAAAGCCACATAAGTGGCAGTATCAGCTCAGGACATCTCATCGATTAGCTTAAGCCTGGCGGGTAATCTCTTTTTCAAAATGGCATACCGCACCCAAACCGCTGCCACAATCGCGCCGTTTACAGCAAGCTGGGTTAACCACATCGTCCAGGTGGCGTACAGAACAATATTGATAACGGCGATGATAAGTAAGGCGCCGAAAAGACCTGCACATGCCAGTGAACTGTACCACCAGTAAGTGACCTGTCGCTGATACTGATGGCGTTTAAACGTAAGCATGCTGCTCACATCTGTGGTTTCCATCCGCCATTGTTTCTGCCTGAAGGAAAAACTCCAGATACCGAAAAGCAATGCAACAGGCGACAGCGAGCCAATGCCCCACATCTCCCAATTGGATGCGGTCAGGAAAAGTGCTGTGTAAGCAGCATAAATGGATACAGCGACAGCCATGAGCAGATCGATATACGCTTTTACTTTCATACTGCGCTGCGCCCGTGTCACCTGCTTTATCAGCTTTTCTGCATCGACGTCGGGTGTCGCCGCTTTAAAGGCTTTTTGCCATTGTTCAAACTGCGGGTCCATGGTTAATTCCTGTTCATTATTTGTTCTAGTTGCTTTCTTGCACGGTGTGAGCGCTGTGCAATGGCATCCTCTTTAAGCCCCAGTACATTACCAATTTCTGCAAAACTGAAACCTTCCAGTTGCAATGCAATCACCTGGCGGTAGGGTAAAGGAAGCTGGTGTAGCGCTGTCATGAGATCGATGGCATTTTCCTGATGCGCATTTTTCTCCTGCAATTTATGGTCAAACAACATTTCGTCTGATGAAGGACTTTCATGCCGTCGCTGCTCTTTGAGAACATGGTCAACCGCGCGATTGTGGGCGATACGTGTAATGTACGTTTTAACACTGGCTTCGCCGCGAAATGCAGATGCTCCGCTTTCACTGCTGTCGAGCGCACGCCAGATTGCAACAGACATATCCTGAATCAAGTCTTCCTGTAAGCCAGAATCTGCTTCATGGGTGGCAGCAATCCTCGCCAGTAAGGACGTGAACTGCTGCAATAGCTGAGTAATTTGCGATGCATCCAAACTGCAATCCCTGCTTATTGTTCTGAAATATAGCGCTGATATACGCAGTACCATGTACAAGCCAAAACCGGCCCTGATAATACGACTGAAAGCCGAATGGTATAGGGCGCCAGTGCCAGCAACAAGCCTTGTATGATTGCAATAACGCAACATGGTTTCCACATTTTGACGACAGCGCTGATGCTATCCTGTACCGCACGCAACGGGTTCCGGCATACAAAGAAAATTCTGGCAGGGGCAAAAATGAGCAGGGTCATCAGGGGAACGGCTGACGCGAAAATCAGGCTAAGATGCCAAACTTTAATACCAGTCCCGCTCATTTGGAAAAACATGGCCACTGCGTCATCACCTGCAAGTGCATAAGCCACACCAAATTGTTGAGCGGCCACAATGACACCGGTCACACTGTATACCGCTACAGACAACCAGTTTTTTGCGACAAAGACAGACTTCACGGAAAAGGCACTGTGATGGTGAAGATAGCTGAGAACCGGCCAGACTGAGGCGACAACAATTGCCCCTGCCCATTTCGACAGGATCATTCCGGCGGGGCCCGGAATAAGTTGAATACAGCCAGAGATAATCATTGGCAGAAGGCAGAATAAAAAAAGCTTAACAGGGGCCGTTTTGAACAGAGCCCATCCTTCAGCCAGCCAGTTGTAAGCGTCAGAGAAAGAGTATGAAGTTTTTAAAGATGCCGGTATTCCGTTGCCGGGTATAGAGCTGGAATTGATTGTCACGGTATTTTCCTCTTTTTGTCAGGTGACTGAAGTATTTCAGTTAATTCCATAGACGAGGAGAACCCGGAGATCCTGACAAAACTTTTTTAATTTTTTAAATTAAACCGTGAAATGTATAGAGAAAGCCGCAGGAAATGCAGTCCTCCGGCCTTCTCTAAAAGATTAATAATCAAAGTTTTACAATCATTTTCCCAGTGTTCTTGCCGTCGAACAACATGTTCAGGCCGCTCTGTGCATTTTCCAGCCCTTCAATAATATGTGCCCGGTATTTTATTTTACCCTGCTGTACATAAGGCGTGAGCTTTTCGAGCAATTGCGGGATCTCGCCCCAGTGGTCAGGCATAGCAAATCCCTGGATCGAAATACGTTTTTTGATAAGCGGGATCCAGTTGGGGCCGGGGGAAGGGGTATCGGACTGGTAATCTGCAATCATTCCGCAAACGACAATGCGCCCGTGTTCGTTCATCCGGTTAACGATAAGCTGTTGCACAGGGCCGCCGGTGTTTTCAAAAAATACGTCAATACGGTTGGGGGTGAGGGCATCCAGCTGCGCCTTCAGGTTATCCGTCTTGTAATTAATGGCGCCGTCGAAACCTAACTCATTGACAATCCAGTCTGCTTTCTCATCGCTGCCCACAACGCCGATTACCCGTAAACCGTCAGCTTTAGCTAGCTGACCAACGATGGAGCCCACAGAACCTGCAGCGCCGGTTACAATCAGGGTTTCACCGGCCTCAGGTTTGCCGAACTTATATAACCCCGTGGTGGCAGTCAGACCGGGTAAGGCAAACACACACAGGGCCATCTCTTCGCTGATCCCGGGTTGTAACTTGTTGAAACCCTTACCATCACTGACAAGGTATTCCCGCCAACCTGTCATACCCATCACTTTATCGCCTTCAGAAAAGTCGGGATGGTTGGATTTTATGACTTCACCTACGCCGCTGGAGCGCATTACCTCACCGAGCTCCACGGGCGGGATGTAACTTTCTCTGTCTTCACTCATCCAGCCCAGCATAGCGGGATCCAGCGACATATGCGTTTGTCTGATCAGTATTTCACCCTCACCGGGCATGGGAACCTGCTTTTGCTCTGTGCTGAACAGGGATGCGTCAATCTGACCTTTCACCGGACGTTTAACGAGTTTGATTTCTTTATATTCAGACATAATGCCTCCTTTAACCGAATAGAAAGAGTGTGGGGATGAAGTTTGCGCTTGCAATAGTCACATGGGATAACGGAACAAATTGATGCGCTGAAGCCGGTGATTTGTGTATAGTTTCAAACAATCAAAATCACCGGACAGGAGAGGGTATGTATACATTATACGGATTTGCAAAAACGCGCTCAGTGCGTGTGGCATGGGCACTGGAAGAGTTAGGCCTGCCTTATGACTACACGTTTATTAACTTACGTAAGGGAGAGCATAAATCGGCAGAATTTCTCGCGCTTAATCCGGCGGGTAAAATTCCTGCACTGATGACAGATTGCGGGCCAATGAGCGAATCTGCTGCTATCGTGACCTGGCTGATGGATAAGCATGGCTATGAAGAATTTATGCCGGTATTGGGTAGCAAGGCCCGTATGCTGTACGAACAGGCAATGGCATTTGTGATAACAGAGCTGGAGCAACCGCTATGGAACATGGCAAAGCATGATTTTGCACTACCGGAGGCACAGCGACTTGAAGGCATGAAAGATGTCAGTATTTACGAATTCGGTGTGGCACTGAAAGGGTTTTCTGCGTTGCTCGGAGACCAGGATTTCCTTACCGGACACATGTTCAGCGGAGTAGATATCGTCGCCGGACATGTGCTGTCATGGGCAAAAGGGGCTGGTATGGATTTGACGTTTGATAATGTGAAACAGTATGCAGAGCGGGTACTTTCCAGGCCCGCCTATGAGAAGGCATGGCGAAACGAAAAAGCGCATATGCCCGCATCGCTGTAACATTCCACTGACAGTTTGAAGCAGGAGATTACTCGACGAACATCTCCTGCTGAAACTTAAGTGTCTGAACTTCATTGCCCCGCTGAATATCGACGTTGAAGCGAAAGGTTTCTCTGTCATTAAAGGAAAGCGGGGCAAGATAGTAAATCGCTTCGCCTTCTTTAACCCGTTTAAAATTCAGTGTTTTGCTGTTACCTAAAAGGTTTCTCGCCTGGCCCTTAACGGACACGACCTGAGCTTCTCCTGTTGTGCTGTCGAGCACCGAAATATTCACCAGTGCATTATATTTACTGCGCACAATGCCGTAATTTTGCGCGGTTTCCGGGGTGAAAAACGTGGTGTTCACTACGATGTAATGTACATCCCATTTTCCCAGCGTTTGTTTTTGTTCGGCTAATGCCGCAGGGACGGTAAACAGTAAAGATAAAAGCAGGCAGAGGGCCGGCAGACGGGCAAGGTAGTTCACAGTGTCTTCACCAAATTCAACTAATCACACAAAATCAGTACAGAAACAAAAAAGGGTAGCGAAACCGCTACCCTTTTAAAACTTAGTATAAACCAAACGTATTTTGCAAAAGGATTTGCAGGAACTGTAATCCGATGATGGCTATCAGTACCGATAAATCCAGGCCACCAATGGGCGGAATAATACGGCGGATAGGAGACAGAAATGGTTCTGTCAGTTGATACATCACGTACTCAATAGGATTTTGTCCCTGTGATACCCAACTGAGGATAGCGCGGATAATCAGGATCCAGAACATCAGCGAGAGGGTTTCTTTCACTACGGTTAAAAACGCCAGCAGGATAATAGATGCCGGATTGATGTTTCCACTGCCAAACAGCATGACCAGCGTCACAAATTTCAGTGCCGCGACAAGCAGCGCTAGCACGAACGTTGCCGTATCAAAGTTACCGACAGACGGGATGATACGGCGAAGAGGCCCCACTATGGGGTGAGTTGCTTTAACGATAAACTGGCTGGCCGGGTTATAAAAATCTGCCCTGACCAGTTGTAACCACAATCGTAATATCACCACCATCAGATACAAATCAAACAAGGTACTGATAAGAAAGACCGACGCGTTGCTCATTAACTGTTTTTCCTGTGAAGCTTAAACTTAAAGTTGTTTCGCCATTTCTTCGGCTCTGTCGACTGCGGCACGCATGGCTGCGCTAACCGTGTCCTGCAAGCCTTTATCGATAAATGTATTGATAGCAGCAGCGGTTGTGCCGCCCTTAGAAGTAACCTGAGCTCTTAACTCGCTTAATTCAATATCCGGATTGTGACAAACCATTTCAGCCGCACCCAGCATAGCTTGCTGAACCATGTTTCTGGCGGTCTGCGCATCAAAACCCATTTTCATGGATTCTTCCTGCATGGCCTGCAGAAACAGGAAGAAGTACGCAGGGCTGCTGCCTGCGGCGGCGATGACGCCGTTAATGCCGTCTTCTTCCTTCACCCAAACCGTTTCACCCACTGCGCCCATGACGTCGTCAGCGTACTGGCGGTCTGCGCTGCTTACTGTGTCGTCAGCGTACAAGCCCGTCATACCTTTGCCGATAAGGCTTGGAGTATTGGGCATAATGCGCACCACCGGATAATCGCCGCCCAGCATTTCCTGCAGGCGTGATACCGGCAAACCGGCTGCAATGGATAAAAACAGTTTACCGGACAGGTCGTTTTTTTCCTGCAAGGCGGCAAGCATGTCGCCCATCATTTGTGGCTTTACCGCCAGCACAATAGCATCGGCAAACTCACAGGCTTCATCATTCGACTGCGTGATCCGGATGCCAAACTCTTCCTGTAGTTTTTCCAGCTTGGGTGTTGAGGGATTACTGGCAAGAATATTGTCTTTGTCGTAGCCTGACTGGATAAGTCCGCTGATGATGCTGCGACTCATGTTACCTGCGCCGATAAATGCCAATTTTTTCTGTTGCATGAAAACCCTTATGTATTGCGTTTAAAACTCGTGAATAGCGAACCGGTCAATCAGCTACGCGCACCAAAAATAGCGCTGCCTACTCTGACCATGGTAGAGCCGTGTTCAATGGCGGCTTCGAGATCGCTGCTCATTCCTACGGACAGGGTATCAAAATCGCTCAGCTTTTGTTGATATTCCGCGAATAATTCAGCCAGCGTGGTCAGTGTTTGCGCCTGTTCTTCCTCGTCCGGAGAGGCTTTTGGTATCGCCATCAGCCCCCGCAATTTCAGGTTGGGCAACCCGATGATAGTATCAATCAGGGCTGGCAGTGCATTGATCTGAATGCCTGATTTACTGTCTTCATCATCGATATTAAGCTGTATGCACACATTCAGTGGCGGCATGTCAGAAGGTCGCTGGTCGTTCAGCCGGCGGGCAATCTTTTCTCTGTCCACTGACTGCACCCAGTCAAAATGCTCTGCAACGACTTTGGTTTTATTCGATTGCAGCGGGCCAATCATATGCCATTCAATATCAGTGAGCGCAGACAGATGCTGAATCTTTTCAACGCCTTCCTGTACGTAATTCTCACCAAACAAACGTTGTCCCGCTTCATACGCCAGGTTGATATCAGATACCGGTTTAGTCTTGCTGACCGCTAGTAATTGCACGGATTTTGGAGGACGATGCGCATTGGCAGTAGCTTGTTCGATTCGCGATTGGGCGGATTTCAGTCGTTCTGCTATTGTTTGCATTAATCATCTGGTGTTTGGAGACGTGGTTGTGGATATTACCGAACTTTTGGCTTTCAGTGTTAAAAATAAAGCTTCCGATTTGCACTTGTCGGCAGGACTGCCGCCGATTATTCGTGTCGACGGGGAAATGCGCAGACTGAATATCCCTGAGCTTGATCACAAGCAGGTACATTCGCTCATTTATGAAATCATGAATGACAAGCAGCGCAAGGAATATGAAGAGAATCTGGAAGTTGACTTTTCCTTTGAAGTAAAGGATTTATCCCGTTTCCGTGTTAACGCCTTTGTACAGAATCGTGGTGCTGCTGCGGTGCTTCGTACCATCCCCAGTAAAGTATTATCACTGGATGATATTGCTGCCCCGCCCATTTTCCGTGACCTGATTGACCAGCCTACCGGCCTTGTTCTGGTGACCGGTGCGACAGGTTCGGGTAAAAGTACCACGCTGGCAGCCATGATTGATCACATCAATAACACCAAGCGGGACCACATTCTTACCATTGAAGATCCCATTGAATTTGTTCATGAAAACAAGATGAGTGTTCTGAACCAGCGTGAAGTGCACCGCGATACACACAGCTTTTCCAACGCGTTACGTTCGGCGCTTCGTGAAGATCCCGACGTGGTGCTGGTGGGTGAGTTACGGGACCTGGAAACCATCCGTCTTGCGATGACTGCGGCGGAAACCGGTCACTTGGTATTTGGTACGTTGCACACCAACTCAGCGCCGAAAACCATCGACCGTATTATTGATGTTTTCCCGGCGGAAGAAAAAGCAATGATCCGCTCCATGTTGTCAGAATCATTGCGGGCAGTTATTTCGCAAACCCTGATGAAAAAAGTCGGCGGTGGCCGGGTAGCGGCACATGAGATCATGGTGGGCATACCGGCAATCCGCAACCTTATCCGTGAAGACAAAGTGCCTCAGATGTATTCGGTTATCCAGACCGGTCAGGCGCATGGTATGCAAACCATGGATCAGGCACTGCAAAAACTGGTTGCATTAGGCGTCGTGAGCCATCAGGATGCAGCGGCGAAATCCACCGATAAAAATAAAATGATGTAGGAGATAAAGGGTGAAACTGCAGGGGTATTTTGAGAAAGCGACAGAACTCGGGGCTTCGGATATTTTTATTACCGTAGGTTTCCCTGTCAGTGCCAAAATAGACGGGCAACTGACCCCGTTAGGCGATGAGCCGTTATCTCAGTTTCAGGCCAAGGAACTGGTTCAGAGTGTGATGGAAGAACGTTACATCCGCGAACTTAATGAACTGAAAGAAAGTAACTTTGCAGTTGGTATTACAAATGTAGGACGTTTTCGTTGCAGCGCATTCTGGCAACGGGACTCCATTGGTATGGTCGCCCGCCGGATTGTCACAGAAATTCCTAAAGTGGATGAACTGGGACTGCCTGCGGTGCTTAAAGACATTATCATGAGCAAGCGTGGTCTGGTGCTGATGGTGGGAGCTACCGGTACCGGTAAGTCTACCTCGCTGGCGGCCCTGATAGACCACCGCAATCACAATTCCAAAGGGCATATTCTTACTATTGAAGATCCCATCGAGTTTATTCACCGGCACGGTTCCTGTGTGGTTACCCAACGTGAAGTGGGCATTGATACCATGAGTTTTGATGACGCATTGAAAAGCTCTCTGCGTCAGGCGCCCGATGTGATCCTGCTGGGCGAAATCCGCTCCATGGAAACCATGGAATATGCCATGTCATTTGCTGATACCGGCCACCTGTGTGTCGCGACTCTGCACGCCAATAACGCTAACCAGGCGATAGAGCGCATCATGCACCTTGCACCTAAAGAAATGCATAACAAGCTGCTGTTCGATCTGAGTTTGAACCTCAGGGCCATCGTTGCCCAGCAACTGGTGCCGAAAAAAGACGGCAAAGGCCGGGTAGCTGCCATTGAGATTCTGCTTAATTCCCCGTTTGTGGCTGATCTTATTCAGACAAACCGTACCGGTGAGTTGAAAGATGCCATGAAGAAAGGCAAAGAAATGGGCATGCAGACATTTGATATGGCGCTGTATGAATTGTTTAAAGAAGACCGGATTACCTATGACCAGGCCATTCACCATGCCGATTCACCGAATGATTTACGTCTGATGATCAAACTGGACAGCAGTGAAGGCAATGAACTGGGTTCTTTGTCCGGCGTGTCCATCGATATGGATGACTGATTCTTCCGATGCTGAAGTTATTTGGTCATGACGACCGTTTTCTGGTTCAGCAGGTTCGCTCTGAACTGGATGTCGCCCGTATTCCTTACCTGGTAAAAAATGAGTATGCCGGTGGTGCGGTGGGCGAACTACCCTGGCAGGAAACACAAATGGAATTGTGGTTGCTTGATGAGCAGTGGTTCGGCAAAGCGAAGGGAATCGTTGATGCACTTACCCCGGATAGTAACAAAGGGGAGAACTGGCAGTGTAGCCATTGCGGGGAAGAGAACGAAGGGCACTTTTCATTGTGCTGGCAATGTCAGGCTGTGAAAGCAGAGCCGGCTTTCTGACCGGCTTTCTCAGTACTGATTTTCTGCCCAACTGGTAAAAATCACGCAGGCTGAAACGCTGTCGACTTTATCTTTAGTCAGTTTCTTGTAGCCACCCAATTCAAATAACATGGCTTTGGCATCCGCCGTAGACAACCGTTCATCCCAGGTCTCCACTTTTACATTAAAGCGGCCGTGAAGACGGTTGGCAAAGCGTTTGGCCAGTTGCGTCACCGGTTGTTCAGTACCGTCCATATTCAACGGCAGCCCGACAATGACGAGATCCGGTTGCCATTCATCATAGATCCTTTTTACCTTTTCCCAGTCCGGTACACCATCCTGCGCTTTCAGGGCGGCAAGAGGGGAGGCTGTACCGGTTATCTCCTGACCAACAGCTACGCCAATACTTTTTGTGCCAAAATCAAAGCTTAATACAGTCCGGCTCATATCAGGCGTGGCCAACCTGCGGCGTGAGCTGCCATACGTCTACACCGAGTTTCTTCACGGCAGACTGCCACTTCTTATGAACGGGCGTATTAAACAGAATGTCTGTGTCGGCTTCCACCGTCAGCCAGGCATTTTCCTGCATTTCCTTCTCAAGCTGCCCGGCTTCCCATCCCGCATAGCCCAGCGCGATGATCGCATGCTCAGGGCCCTCGCTGTGACCGATGGCAGAGAGAATATCCTTTGAGGTGGTCACAACGACACCCGGTGCCATTTTCAAACTGGAACTCCAGTCGCCGTCATCAGAGTGGAGCACGAAACCGCGCTCCTGACTGACCGGACCACCGGCCAGCACAATATGCTCTGACGTACTGTCAGCAAATTCCGTGTCTTTATCAGTTTGCTCAAGCAGTTCTTTCAGATTCATGTTCGATGGCTGATTGATCACAATACCCATTGCGCCTTCACTGTTATGTTCGCAAATGTATGTGATAGACCGCGAAAAGTAAGGGTCTTCCAGTGACGGCATTGCGATCAGAAAGTGATTTTGCAAGGACTTCAGTTCTGTCATTCAACGTTACCTCAAAGCTGCCAGTTTAGTTTCTATGGCATCAAACAATTTACCCATAATACTGAAATCGAAATGGGCCTCAATTTCACGGACACAGGTGGGGCTGGTGATATTTATTTCTGTAATACGATCGCCAATTACATCCAGACCAACAAACAAAATACGGTGCTCTTTCAGTACCGGCGCAATCGCATTCGCCAGTGCTTTATCAGACTCACTGACTGCCTGTGGACGGCCGGTACCGCCGGCTGCCAGATTACCCCGGGTTTCTCCCTTCGTGGGTAAGCGCGCCAGACAATAGGGCATCACTTCACCATCTACGATCAGAACCCGTTTGTCACCCTCTTTAATGGCCGGCAGATATTCCTGCACCATCATCTGTTGAGTCCCGTTTTTGGTCAGGGTCTCAATGATGACGCCGAGGTTATTACCATCGGGTTTTACCCTGAAAATCGATGCGCCGCCCATGCCGTCCAGCGGCTTACAAATAATATCCTGATGTTCTGCGTGGAAATCTCTTACCAACTGAGGATTGCGGGTTACCCGTGTTGCCGGAATTAAATCCGGGAACCAGGAGGTAAATAACTTTTCATTGTAATCCCGCAGCGCCTGAGGATTGTTGACTACCAGCGCGCCTCCGGCTTCCGCTAAAGACAGCATTTGTGTGGCATACAGAAATTCACTGTCAAAGGGCGGGTCTTTTCTCATCATCAGCACATTGATCTCTGCCAGTGCCATGGTCTCCCGAGGCGACAATGAATAGAAATCCTGTGCCTGGTCCCGTACGGTAACTTTACGCACGGAGGCCATTGGCTTGCCGTTATCCAGATAAAGATCGCTCATTTCCATGTATAACAGGGTCGCGCCGCGTTTCTGCGCTTCCAGCATCATGGCAAAGCTGGTGTCTTTATGGGGTTTGACAGACGAGATAGGGTCCATCACAAAGCCGACTGAATAGCTCATCGGGTGATTCTCTTTTTATGTAAACGGGGTAATACCTCTACTATGGCGTTGATATTGCTAAAATCAACACCTTTTCGCAGGTAATCATCGTGCTACACAGCGTTAGCCGGCGGTTTGTTCCGGAAAAGTGAAGATTATTTTATTGCCGCCTGACTGGCGCTGCACGATTTGCATGGTTCCGCCAAGACCCGCGGTAATTTGTTGATAGCACAATGCCAGACCACCCGGTGCCGAATGCCGTCTGAGCAGAGTGGCTGCTGCCGGCCGCATGGCATTGTGAATCGTAGTGCGCGGAATGGCCTGTCCTTCATCTTCAACAATGTACCTGATCATCGGGTAAGTGCCATTGCTTGTTTTTGATGCGGAAAGCCAGATTTTTCCTTCGTTACGGTTGGGGTAGCTGTGGTGGCACACGTTTAAAATCAGTTCGTTGAGTATTTGTGTAAACGTGCCGGCAGCAATGGTGGAAGTACAATCAGGGTCTATGTCGATACAGGCTTTAATATCGATATGCTTTGCTGTGCTGGCTATGACAGAAAGCATGGTGCCGGTGGCTTTCGCCAGTGAAATCTGCTTTACCGGATTGTGAGTGATAAGGCTGATGTAACCGGATAATTCATCCAGTCTGCGAACCGCTTCGCCAAGCATGTCTGAACCGGCTCCGGTTGAGCGGTTTAATGCATTATAAAATTGATTCAGTTCTTTACGGGAGAGCTGTTTTAAACTCACATTTCTTTTGTTCTGAGCGGTAATCACTTTTTGGAAGGAAAATGTGGTCTTTACCACGGCCAGTAACGCTTCTGTTTCTTTGATTAAACCCGATGCCATGGGGCGGAAGGTTTTAGGGAGCGGACAACTGGTAAGAATATGCTCAGCCTCTGCCATTTTCAGGGCCAGTTTTTCAGCGGTTTCTTTTAAATGCTTATTTTCTTCCTGCTGCTGAGAAACCTGCTTTTGTAAGATCCAGTTGGCGCTGTTTTTTCCTTGCTGATAATCACAGTAAGCAAAAATTTTGCTCAGGTTTACCGCCACGGCCTGATAGTGGGCAATGGTGTGGGGATCCGGAGTTTGCTTCTGACCACCGGTGACCGCCAGCGTCCCGATACATTTATTTTCACGGATCAGCGGGAATGACCAGCAACTGGTGATCCCGACTTCTGCCATTTCCGGTGAAAAGTCCTTCCAGTTCGGATGGGCTGCAATATTATCGATGAAAAAGGGCTGGCCTGTTACGGCCGCCGGCCCGCAAGCGCCTTCCTTTTCACACAGTTTCATTTCGTGAATGGCGCGAATAAAATGCTCAGGCAGAGAAGGGGCGGCTAACAGGGATAAGCTGCCGGTTTGCGGTACAACCTGCATGACTGCAAAACGGAAACTGGTGGTGTGCTGTTCCAGGAATTGCAAGTAGAAGGTCACCACCTTCGCCAGAGGCTGACCGTCTAGAATACGTTCAAGGCAGGCACTGTAGACCTGATCTAAATTCAACCTGCCGGAGGCGATGGCCGGATTACCGGCGGAATGTACGAGATACATAAGCTTTTTATTGTTTTTCTGGCTTAGTTATTTTTTAACCTGTTTTAGCATACAAAACAAGTATGACGTTTATAAGTCTCCATGCTGGGACTGTAGAATAGTAATGGCAGCAAGGGCTGCTGTTTCTGTTCTTAATATGCGCGGTCCCAGACTGACAGAGGTATAGCCGCTTTCATTTGCCTGATGAATTTCCTGCTCAGACAAACCACCTTCCGGTCCGATAAGCAAACGATAGCCTTTTGATGAATAGGGCGTTTTTACCAGCGGTGAATCTGCGCCCGGGGCTAATGTTAAACGAACAGCCTGAGTCGGACTCGCCAGCCATTGATTCAGTGTTACCGGCGCATTGAGTACCGGAACCACATTACGTCCGCATTGCTCACAAGCACCGGTGATAATTTTTTGCCATTGCTGAATTTTCTTTTCCCAGCGCTTTTCATCCAGCTTCACTGCACATCGTTGTGTCAGTACCGGTGTGATTTCAGTAACACCCAGCTCGACACTTTTCTGTAAAACAGTATCCATGCGGTCGCCTTTCGACACACCCTGACCCAGATGAATGGGAAGAGGTGACTCTTTACCGATAGTCAGGCAGGCGTCAGCTTCAATGATAACCTGTTTGCGGTTCACTGCGATAATCTGGGCACTGTACTCATTACCATCGCCGTTAAACAGCACGACGGGATGGTTCGCTTTGAGTCGCAGCACAGTGGCTACGTGGTGTGCAGCGTCATCATTAAGCAGGAACTCTTCGTCCAGAGGAATATTACCGGGGTGGTACAGGCGCGGAATTCGCATGGTGATATCACTATAACTTCAGTTTTATAAGCGTTATATGATAGCGAGTTTGCGGGTGCAGACGCAATGTCTGCACCGCAGTAAGCGGGGGAATTTAGTTAACCTGAACGCTGTTCGGACGGGTTTCTTTGGAAATATTACTTAAATCCGTCGCAGCACCGCTCTTTCGGGCGTGAACAGTATTTTTACCTTTGTCAGAGGTGAGGGCAAAACCCAGAATGAAGAGAACAATCACAAAAAGAACAGATAGAAATAACATTTTAAAATCCCTTAGTTTAGCAAACCGGTACTTGGCGATAGCTAAATAACCAGATACGTCATTACGTCTTACATCCAACATCGGATCCTGATGTTGTTAAATCCATACGAAAGAAGTCACTTTCTTCCGGTATTCTGGTTCGTATTTCCTGCCACTGAACGACTTGTAAGCCGAAAAGTGATGACTGAATATAGACTAAAATCCGCGAATTTCCAGCCTTTCCCGATGCCGGATTTATTCAATTTTGTTATTAGCACTAAAATCAGTTGGTTAAAGAAACACGTTGTCGAGCATTCATCGCGCTGTTTTTTCACGCACTGCAAACTTTACGTTGATGCGATGACAGAAATATTATCGTCAGCTTATAAGTGTTTCATCATCTGAATTTATACCATTGTATAAGGCAGAAAGCAGACCAGTGGCATTGCGTGATCTACCGCAATATTGCTATCGTATCCCCGCACTGTGCAACGATTCGCGCATTTACAAAGGAAACAGAAATGGAAGAAACTTTATCAATGTTTACTGCTTCAGATATTGAACGGTATATTAATACATACGCTATTCCCTGGGCGATCAACATCGCTATGGCAATTGCGATCTTCGTTATTGGACGAATCATTGTCGGTATACTGCTGTCTGTATTCCGCCGTGTGATGGCAAAATCTAAATACGACGAAATGCTAATCAATTTTGTAGAGTCGATTGTCTCTGCAATACTGATGTTGTTCGTTATTGTGGCATCACTTGACCAACTGGGCGTGGATACCACCTCTCTTGTTGCTATTGTGGGTGCAGCCGGTTTAGCTATCGGTTTATCTCTGCAGGATTCTCTGAAGAATTTCGCAGCCGGTGTTATGTTGCTGGTATTCAAGCCTTTTAAACAAGGCAACTATGTTGAAGCAGCGGGTACTGCAGGTATTGTTCAGAAGATTGGTATTTTCCACACTGTGATGACGTCTCTGGATAACAAAGAAATCACTATCCCGAACGGTAAGATTTATAGCGACAACATCACTAACTACTCTGCAAAAGACACCCGTCGTTGTGATATGACCTTCGGTATCGGCTACGATGATGATCTGCTGAAAGCCAAGCGCATTTTGCAGGAGCTGGTAGATGAAGAAACCCGTATTCTGAAAGAACCTGCCTGCTTAATCGGCGTGGCTGAATTAGGTGACAGCTCCGTTAACTTTACTGTTCGCCCGTGGGTGGCTGCCTCGGATAACCTGGCCGTACGCCTGGCCTTTACTGAAGCGGTGAAACTGCGTTTTGACGCGGAAGGTATTTCTATTCCTTATCCGCAAATGGATGTGCACTTTTTCAAAGAAGCTGACAAAACAGTATCTGCGAAAGAATCAGCATAATTCGGTTTAGTATTCAGAGTACTTAACACTGATACTAAAAACCCCCTTTTTCGAAAGGGGGTTTTTTATTGGTGCCAGTCGGGTCGACTCCTGACACCTTCACAATGGTTGGCAGCTACTTACAGGAAGGGCGTTTAGCTGTTCCCTGATAATCCGTCATGGCAGCCTGCATATTGGCCTGCAAGTTTTCAATACGGCTTTGCGGGGCAGGGTGAGTGGAAAGAATTTCTACCGGACGCTGACCGTTGCTGGCGGCATCCATGTTCTTCCATAACTCTACTGACTCCCTGGGATCGAAGCCTGCCTGCGCCATCAGTGCCAGGCCGATAAGATCGGCTTCAGACTCGTGGGCACGGGAGAAGGGCAGCGTAATCGCAACCTGTGAACCCATGCCAATAGCCGCCATAATCGCACCGCTGTATGCCACCTGGTTTGCTTCAATTGCCGTTGCCACGGCTTGCGTGCCCAGATTTGTCAGTGTGGAAGTAGACATACGCTCGTTACCATGGTGAGCAATAACATGGCCGATTTCGTGTCCGATAACGGCTGCTAACTGGGACTGGGTTTTCGCAACATTGAGCAAGCCGGTATAAACACCGATTTTACCACCGGGCAATGCAAAGGCGTTGACCTGGTCATCCTGAAAAACCACCACTTCCCATTCGCCGCTAAACACCGAGTCCGGTACCAGTGGCGTCAGCGACTTTGCTACACACTGAACGTAGGTATTCTCTACCTGTTTACTGGAAACCTTCAGTTCCTCTTTCATACTTGAAAACGCCTGACCGCCCATTTCGGCCATTTGTGTTTCAGAGTACAACAACACCTGGTTGCGCCCGGTCGGGGATGTAGCACATGCGCTCAGCACACTTGCCAGTCCCGCCACTGCGAGCACCTTCATCCGTTGTTTCATTTGTGTCCCTCTTCTGCGTTTTTTCATTGCTTAATACTAATTAAGTGCCTGTTAAAAAGCCACTGGCAAAGGTTAACTACGAAGCGGTAACCAAAAGAGTTTTTATTGTTAAGCAGCGGTTCAGCTCCGTTGTGGGGAAGTGCTAAGATAACAAAAGAGGGGGAGGATAAATTGACACAAACTCGTCATCTCCCTGACTTATTGCTGTCACACCGTTTCCTTAGGTTATTGAAATTTTGTTGTATGCACACTCAGCCGCATGCGACGTATTTCTATAATAACTTCTAAAGGAAACAGCATGTTGATGCAAAATAAATTCAAACTGGGATTACTGGCGTTGGTGGTATCTGCCGCTCTGACAGGGTGTAGCCTGGATGGCGATGACGGTGCCGACGGTGCACAGGGCCCTCAGGGTGAACAGGGCGAAACCGGGAGTGATGGTCAGGACGCCACTACAGGCGTCGCACTGGAAGTTGTGGGCCGTGCAGTTGTCGGCGGGGCCGGTGCTGCTGAAATTGTGCAGTATCATGCAGGTACTCAAACCGTTTATGCGACCAACGGTGAGTCAGATACCATTTCTGTGATCAGCATTGCAGAACTCACCGGAGATGCCCTGGAAGCGCCGGTTACCTCTACCAACCTCACAAACACATCAATTGAATTACCTGTTGAAGCAGACGGCACAGCGCTGGCCGGCCTTACCAGCATTGCCGTTTCCGGCGACTTGCTGGCTGTCGCTGTTCCCGCAGATGAAAAAGCTGAAAACGGCTTTGTGCTTTTTTACAACGGCCTTGATGCCGGCGAGCCGGTTTTCCTTTCCGCTGTTGAAGTTGGCAATCTGCCTGATAATGTTGTTTTCACCCCGGATGGTACAAAGGTGCTCACTGCGAACGAAGGCGAGCCGTCAGATGATTACACCATTGACCCTGAAGGTTCTGTAAGTGTCATTACTGTCACAGACGGTGTTCCGGCAGACACTGCAACAACCCTTACATTCGAAAGCTTCAACGGCCAGCAGGCAGAGCTTGAAGCCATGGGCATGCAGTTCCCTAATCCGTCCGGCCGTACTATAAATGGTGTTGCCATTAACACCACAGTCGCTATGGATTTAGAGCCTGAGTACATCACAGCCACCGATTCTGTTGCTTACGTGACCTTGCAGGAAAATAACGGTGTCGCCGTGGTTGATCTGGAAGCCATGACTATCAGCATTATCGGACTGGGCGTAAAAGACTGGAGTCAGTACCAAATTGACGTGCAGGAAAATGGTGAAGTCAGCTTTGGTCAGTACGAAGGCCTGTATGGCGTTTATATGCCGGACACAATCACCGGGACCACGTGGAAGGGGGCAACTTTCCTGCTGACTGCAAACGAAGGTGATGCCCGTGAGTACATTTTCAGTGCAGAAGATGAAGCATCCTGTCTGGCTGCCGGCGGTCTGGAGTTTGACGACGGTGACTGTCTGGCTTACACCGATGAAGTGAAAGTCGAAGATCTCACTGCCGCAACAAATTCAGAGCTGGCCATGTTGCAGGCAAACGGTGAAGCAGATGACCTGCGGGTGACGCTGGGTATGGGCGATGCCGATGGTGACGGTGAATATGATGCAGCATATACGTATGGCGCACGTTCTTTCACTATCTGGGATCAGAACGGCCAGGTTGTATTTGATTCAGGTGATGATTTTGAACGCATTACCGCCTCTGTACACGGTGCAGCGTTTAATAACGGTGATGATGAAAATGAAGGCGACAGCCGCTCCGAAAATAAAGGGCCTGAGCCTGAAGCTATTACCACAGGTACACTGGGCGATCGTACTTATGCCTTTATCGGTACTGAGCGTATGGGTGGCATTTTTGTATACGACATCACGAACCCTTACGATGTCAGCTTCTCTGAATACGTGATAAACCGTGATTTGACGGAAGGGCTGACGGCTGATGACAGTATCGGTGATCTGGCGCCGGAAAGTCTGGTATTTATCAGCCCGGAAGACAGCCCTACCGGTGAAGCTTTACTTGTAGTGGGTAACGAAGTCAGTGGCTCAGTATCACTGTGGCAGGTAACTGCTAAATAAAACATCTGCCTCTTTAAAACTCTTCAGAAAGCCTGAATGCATTAGCATTCAGGCTTTTTTGTTTGACAGAAGTCCGATGACTTTTGGGTCTCAAACGGCTAAGCTACGAAAAAACGAGAGAGTTATTCATGACTAAAAAAGTTGTTATCAGTGGTGTCGGCCTGTGGACACCGGAACACGTAATCACTAACGAAGAACTCGTCGCCAGCTACAACGCCTACGCAGACAAGTTTAATGCAGAAAACGCGGCACAAATTGATGCCGGCACCGTTGCTGCCAAGCCTCACTCCAGCGCGGAGTTCATTGAAAAAGCGTCCGGTATAAAACAACGCTATATCTACCGTAAAGAAGGCGCGCTGGATGTTGAACGTATGCGCCCGGTCATTCCTGAGCGGCAGGACGAAGAGTTGTCCCATCAGGGAGAAATTGCCCTGGAGGCTGCGAAGAAGGCGCTGGCAGCGGCGAATAAATCACCGGAAGACATCGATGCGGTGATCGTATCCTGTGCTTATACACAACGGGCTTATCCTGCCATTGCCATTGAAGTGCAAAACCAGCTGGGTATTAAAGGTTTCGGTTTTGATATGCTGGTTGCCTGCTCAGCGGCCACGTTCGGTATGCACCGCGCATGGGAAATGGTGGCGTCCGGTAACGCCAGGGCAGTGCTGGTTATCAATCCTGAACTGGTGTCACCTCAGGTGAATTACACCGACCGTGACAGCCACTTTATTTTTGGCGATGTGGCAACGGCCACGGTGGTAGAAAGCGAAGACACAGCAAACAGCGACCATGTATTTTCGGTGCTGAGCACAAAAGCGGTGACGTCGTTTTCAAATAACATCCGTTCGAACTTTGGCTACATCAGCCGCGCACACGATGTTGATCCATACGGTGAAGACAAATTATTTCACCAGGCCGGCCGTAAAGTATTTAAAGAAGTATGCCCGATGGCTGCTGACCATATTGAGGCACACCTTGCCAGTCACAGTTTTACGCCGGCAGATGTACGCCGCTGGTGGTTGCACCAGGCCAATATCAATATGAACCTGCTAATTGCTAAGCGTCTGTTAGGGCGGGATGCTACGGCAGATGAAGCGCCAATCGTACTCGACCGTTACGCGAATACGGCATCAGCGGGCTCAGTCATCGCATTTGCACTGCATCATCAGGATCTTCAGTCCGGTGATGTGGGCGTACTGTGTTCTTTCGGTGCCGGATACTCCATCGGAAGTCTGGTTATCCAAAAGCAATAAGTTGCCGGAAATAGGGAAGTTATGATTTCAGATATTGGTTACGGCCTGAATGCAGCAGGCTATCTGGTTCTGCTGCTGTTGTTATTCACAGTCCGTAAATCTGGTCTGGCGAAGCACTTGCTGGTGCTCGCCACGATGGCAACCATGGTGTGGTCACTCAGTTTCGTAACCAGGCTTACCGGTCCGGTTTCCGGCCCGCATTTGCTGATAGCAGACACTCTCAAGCAAATGGTGTGGTTGTTATTCATTGCCGGCTGTCTGCAGGATAACTTCAATAATCTCTGGCAGGTGCTGCGCAGGCCGGCGACGATGGTGATCCTCACACCGCCGGTGCTGGCGTTATTTCTTCCCTTTATTTCTACAATTCCTCACTCCTGGCAGTTTCTCTTTCTTACCGTGTTATCACTGGAAGTACTTATTCTGCTTGAAGTTTTATTCAGGCAGGCAGGTGAAAATCAGTGGGCGTATAAACCGCTGGTGCTCTACCTTGGGGCCATGCACCTGTTCGAATTTGTGATGTACGCCAATGCCACTATGGTCACAAAAATCGAGTTGGTCTACGTGGTATCAAGAGGGTATATCTATTTACTGATGATGCCGCTGCTGGTGGTTGCTATCCGCCGCATCAAGCATTGGGGCGTTGATATATTTATCTCCCGTGAAGTGGTACTGCACAGCTCCCTGCTGCTGGTGGCCGGTATCTATTTGCTGGTAATGGCACTGGCCGGGTATGTGGTGAATTACATCGGCGGTAACTGGAGTTCCACGATTCAGACTGTGCTGGTGGTTCTGTCTCTGGCACTGCTCATCACAATGGTCCTGTCGAACAGTTTCCGTACGCGGATAAAAGTATTCATCACCAAGCACTTCTTTGCCAACCAGTTTGATTACCGGGTTGAATGGGTGAAGCTGACTCAGGCTCTGTCTTCATCAGAAGCTGATGCAGCGCCGGATGTTTATGGCAATGCATTACGGGGTGTGCTGGGTGCCATCAACTATGAAAACGGCACACTGGTGAAAGCCACCGGTATCGATTTTGACGTGGTGGCCAGTGTAAACAGCGAAGGAATATCGGCAGACGAAATTAAGATCCTTAAGCAACTTATGCCATTCTGTCAGCAAACCAACTGGCTGGTCGATGTGGATGAGTACGCATCAAAGCCCTTTGAATACAATGGCTTGCTGCTGGACAGAGAGGCGCTGAAAGGTTGTCGCTTTCAACTGGCATTGCCACTGTTAAATTCAGAACAAATTTGGGGTTTTGCCCTGCTAAAAACAAAAGACAGTGAGGCACTGACACTGAACTGGGAAGTCCGCGATTATCTTAACGCTGTGACTGAACAGGTTGGTACATACTTACTACACCATGAAGCCGCTAACGCTGTGGCAGAGAACGCGCAATTTGCTGCTTTCAACCGGATGTCAGCGTTTGTACTTCACGATTTAAAAAATGTGATGGCGCAAATCGACCTCATTTTGTGTAATGCTGAACAGCACAAACATAACCCTGAGTTTATTGAAGATACCTTTGAAACCCTGCATTATACTAAGGCGCGCATGGATAAAATGCTGCGTCAGCTCACCGAGAAAAAGGTCGATGAGCCCGGCGTGTTCTCAGCGCACACACTCTCTGATTTAACCGGTAAGCTGATAGAAACCCGTTGTCAGTCACTTAAACCGGTACCTGAACTGGTGGTGGAAAGTGAAGAAAAGGTAGTGGTCGATCCTGAGAAATTCAGTAATGTGATGTACCATCTAATCAGTAATGCACAGCAAGCCACCGGCGATGATGGTTTTGTCCGTATCACGCTGGAAAGTGACCTGGCCGGTCAGCGCCAGATTGTGCGGATTGAAGACAATGGCTGTGGCATGGATGAAGCATTTATTGAACAACGGTTGTTTAAGCCGTTTGATACCACAAAAGGTAACGCGGGCATGGGTATCGGTGCCTATGACGCAAAAAATTATATGCAGTCTATTGGCGGCAAATTGTCGGTAGAAAGCGAAACAGGAAAGGGAAGTTGTTTTACCCTGGTGTTCCCGCTGGATTAACAGATTTCATTTCCCATAATTCATATTTACTAATGGAAACGTGCGAATGACGGATACGATTCTTGTTGTCGATGACGATCTCGGCATCCAGAAACAGTTAAAATGGAGCTTTACTGACTACAATGTGGTATTTGCAGATGACAGAACCTCTGCGATTGCCCAGTTGCGTCGTCATGAACCCAAAGTAGTGACTCTGGACCTTGGTCTGCCACCTGATCCTGCTAATGCCTCTGAGGGGCTTAAAACCCTTGAAGAAATCATCGCACTGGCACCGCGGACCAAAGTGATAGTTGTCACCGGCAATAACGATAAAGAGAATGCGCTGAAAGCAATCGATCTCGGGGCTTACGATTTTTATCAGAAGCCTATTGATTCCGATACCATCAAGCTGCTGGTTAACCGCGCCCTGAATCTGGCTAATCTGGAACATCAGAACCGCATTTTGGCGAAAGCCCGTCCTGCCATGGGACGTATTATTGGTAATTCAGAGGCAATTCAGGCTGTTATGCGCAAGGCCGAAAAAATTGCCGGCACCGATATCAGTACGTTATTACAGGGCGAAAGTGGTACCGGTAAAGAAGTGTTTGCCAGAAGTATTCACGAACACAGCCCCCGTAAAGACAAGCCTTTTGTCGCGATTAACTGTGCGTCGATTCCTGAAAACTTGCTGGAAAGTGAATTATTCGGTTACGAAAAAGGTGCATTTACCGGGGCCAATAAAACGACTCTGGGTAAAATCGAAACGGCCCAGGGCGGCACACTGTTTCTTGATGAAATCGGTGATATGCCTATTGGCCTGCAAGCTAAAATGCTTCGTTTCCTGCAGGAGCGGGTGATTGAACGGGTAGGCGGCCGGACAGAAATTCCGGTGGATATCCGCGTGATCTGTGCAACCCACAGAGATTTGCAACAGATGGTGGCGGATGAAACCTTCCGTGAGGATTTATATTACCGTGTGGGCGAAATTCCTATCTTTATTCCGCCACTGCGTGACCGCGACCAGGACATCATTCTGCTTGCCCGTACATTCCTGAATACATACCGGGAAGAGTTCGGTGCTAAAGCCAAGAGCTTCTCTGATACCGCCATTCAGGCCATGTTGAATCATAAATGGCCCGGTAATATCCGTGAAATGCAGAATAAGCTGAAGTCTGCCGTCATTATGGCTGAAGGCTCTGTGGTGCAGGCCGAAGATCTGGGCCTTATGGCGCCCCGGGGAGACAACGAACCGGAAACGCTGAATTTGCGGGAAGTCCGTGAGATGGCGGAAAGCCGTGCTATCAGACGGGCCTATCAGACAGCCGATAAAAATATGTCAAAGACTGCAGAGTTACTGGGTGTGACCCGGCCGACCTTGTATTCTCTTATCGACAAATACCATATGGAAGATATTAAAACCGGCGTGTAACCCCGCCGGTTATTCCATTGGCCACTCAATACTGGCCAGATTGTTCAGGGACGTTTTTACCTGCACATCAGTGAGTGAGAACTTCCCTTCCAGCGGAGAGGGCGGCAGAACATTGTCGCTTTCTTTGCAGGCTTCAATGGCGCCCACCCAACAGTCTCTTTGGGATATTTTCGCTGCGTACAGGCAATAATCCATCACCGCGAAGGTTTTTACCCAGTCCATTTCATAAGGATTTCTGCGGCACAGAGGCATTGCACAAAACCCCACGCTGCAAGTGGCGTTGATCACCACATCATCAGGTAAGTGAAAACGCTTCTGACGCACCGCCTCAATAAGTCTGTCAGCCAGTTCCACCATATCATTACGGTTGGCGTTGCGGCACACCGCCAGAAATTCTTCGCCACCCCAGCGGATAAGCAAATCTGTCTGCCTGAATACTTCTTTTAAGATACCGGTAAATTGTACCAGGAAGCGGTCACCGGCAAGGTGTCCGTATTCATCATTGATTTGCTTAAAGTGGTCTATATCAATTAAAAAGCAGAGTAAGTCATGATTCGGCGGAAAGATTTCACCTTTAAGACTGGCATAGTGATGCTGCACCCGGCTGATCTCACCCGGCAACTGGGCTGAGAGGAAGTTGCGGTTATACAAGCCTGTGAGTGCATCACGCATGCTGACCTGCTCCAGCGCATGATAAGCTTCTTCCAGCTGTTGATTTTTCTGCTCCAGTTCGGTGGTCCGGTTGCGGACTTCCAGTGCCAGCCGCTGATTTTGCCGGTACTGGTTATAACGGCTCCACAGCAAAAAAAGAAACAGCAAGAGGGACACCAGGCTACCCAGCGATAACATACTTTCCAGGTTATGCTGACGCACCTGAGCCAGTTCAACAGTGCGGTTTTTCTCCTGAATCTCGAAATCCCTTGCCTGACGTTCCATCTCCACTTTGGCTTTCAGCTTCTCAAAGTAGATCGCCTGCTCCGTGTCCATCTGGTGTTCCAGCCTGGCGATGGTTTCGTCAACAGAAGTGAAAAAGGCAGGAGGCAGCACGTCCAGACGGGGGGCGATGTCATTATCGGCAGTCTGGTGCGCAATAAACCGGGCGACGGTGGTTTCCCGGCTGGCGGCGTCAGCCTGCAAATCTTCCTGCCTGACCGTCCCCTGGGCACTAAGCAGCGAGGGAAATAATCCAAGCAGTGTAATCAAACTGCCTGACAGATAACTTTTCATCTTCATCCTGTTCAGAAAAAGTAAAACCGGGGAGCACAGTGACACCGTGCTCCCGTTGTTGCGTATTGGCGCGCTTTGCATTCCATGCAAACGCCTGCACCCGGCCGCCACCTTGTGGTATGTCTGTCAGGGTGTTTTATTTGTCAGTAAAGGCCTGATGTCTTCACTGCTTTGATTTTCTATCCATATTCTGATGAGTCTGGAACGGCAGATCCCTGTTTCTGCCGACAACTTTCCAAGCTTCTCAATTGCGTCTTCAGATAATGTAAATGTAGCACGTCGCATGGGACCGCAAGGTGTAATGTTGTCTTTGTTAGCAGAGTCCGTTGCCGGATAGATCTGCCTGATAACATGTTTACCTGCTGCGTAAGCCAGTGCATCGTCAATAAATTCATCAACGCTCACCGGCTCAACAGGTTTAGCTGACGGCGTGGATTTTTTGAGGCTGCACAGACTCATAAGATTTCCCCTCTCTCCGCGACAGAAGTTCTTCAATGATATTGCGAATTTCTGCTGATGCTTTTCCGTCCGGCTCACTTTCCATGACTGACTGGCCAGACTCTTCAGAATCGTCATACATATTGCGGCTGTATGTCACTGAGTCCAGTACCGGTACTTCAAATGAACGACAGACATCTTTTGCTTCCAGGATCCTGCTGCCCAGCGAAGGTAGAGAAGGGCACTGGGTAATTACAAAAGCAGCATTCATGTCGGGATTCACCATTTTGCAGGTTGAAAGAATATCTTCCATATGGGGAACCGTTTTCAGATCCCGCCGTTTGGGACGTAACGGAATAAGAATGTGGTCAGCCACTGCCATGGAGGAGCGCAGCGCAAGGTTATCCTGTCCGCCACAATCAATGACTACGTAATCGTAGTGCTCGCGCAGGCTCAGTAATTCGTTGCGGATCTTGCCGTACAACTGCACACAGTTAATCGACGGCAATTTATCATTAGCTTTGCGTTCCTGAATCCAGTCTGAGGTAGTGCGCTGCGGATCGCAGTCGACCATCAGCACACTGGCATTTTTTTCAGTTCTCAGATAAACAGCGATATTTTGTGCAAGGCAGCTTTTGCCACTGCCGCCTTTCTCGCCACCAACCAAAACGATCATCGTTCGTTCCTCAACTTTTGATCCGTCATCACGGATAAACGGTTAACGAATGTGACTGAAAAAGTGAACATGAGCCGGATTAAGGACTATGCTTGTTCGGTAACCCCGCTATCATTATCTGTAATCAGATGGCAGACCGGAGGCTTTGCGTCACGGGCTTTCGCACCGCTTTGCCTTTTTCAACAGTACATTTTCGGGTAAGCGGCGGGGATGCCATGGCTTACCGGTAATCAGGATACTAGTTAAAACAAACGGTGTGCGCCGCATGTCTCACGATATTTAAGAATAAAAAAATATACCTGTCAGACCAGGTGGCCGGTGGCGACAAACGGGCTGCAGGACTTGGAAATCCGCGGTTCGCCCGTGTAAATCATTCTAATTAAAGTTATATCTGTTAATATGCCAACACATGGTGTTATTGAAAACTATACCCGCAAATAAGGAGAAGGGAGTGGTAAAAACATCCCTGTTGAGTTTGTTTCTGCTGGCATTCAGCACAGTCAGTTTCGGGCAGAATAATGCAATGGATGAAGCGTTTGATTCATTCAGTCATCTCTATGAAGAACGTTTTGGCCAGATCAGGGCATGCATGAACCCCACATTTCAGCGTTTCAGTGTGTGTTCTCCTGCTCTTCGCAACGATGGCAACGCGCCGTATATTCTGCATCACGGAAAACCTGTCGATACAGTGGTTGTTCTGCTTCACGGATTGAGCGATTCGCCGTTTTATATGTCTGGCATTGCACGGGCACTGCATGATAAAGGTTACAACGTTATTGTGCCTTTAAACGTAGGACACGGCCAACTGGATGCCAGCGACGAAATGAGCGACAGCAAGCTTGCAGAACGCTGGGGTGCACACCTGAATGACGTTATGGCGCTGGCACCGCAACTTGGAAAGCACGTTTATCTGGGCGGTTTTTCCACCGGCGGCGCGCTCTCTGTTCAGCATTATTTGCATCACCCTGACAACATTGACGGACTGATGTTATTTTCCGGGGCTCTGGCACTCGACAGCGGCGTAGAGCGGTTATCCGGGATATGGGGAATTCAGTGGGTCGCCAGGTTTCTTGACGGTCACTATGAAACACAGGGCCCGAATCCTTATAAATATCCCACCATTGCCAGTTTTTCCGGACTTGAACTGATGGAAGTGATTGATGATGTGAGAGACCAGTTTGAACAGGGGAAAACTGTAGACGTACCGGTATTTGCCGCGCATTCTCAGGCAGACACCACTACGCCCATTACAGGTATTGAAGATTTAATGTCGCGGGCCACCACGAAAACCAATACCTTTTTCATCATCGATGAGAGTTACAAGTTATGCCATGCTGATGTGGTGGTGAATAAGAAAATGCTCAGTGATATGCATTTCGATAAATCCGGCGTGGATTTACGTGATCCCTGTGCAGCTCCCGGCGCTAATCCGCTTTTCCGCCAGATGATTATGATGCTGGGCAGCTTTATGGATGAAGCGGCACAGAAAGCTGGTTAATTGATTGACACAGTGCCCGGGATTGATTAATTTAACTCCATTATCGCTACGAACTAACATTGCAAAACTGGTCAACATGATTTTTCAAACTTTGTCACAATCAGGCAAGCCACAATCTGCACTCATTATTCTATTCGCTATTCTCAGCAATTGGCGGGTTCGTTAGTACGTAAATGAACTGAAGAAAACCCGCCGCGAAGGCGGGTTTTTTGTTTTCGTCTTCGCGGTTTTGACAAAATACGGAGACGACAGCCATGACTCACCCGGTAACCCGGCAATTACATGCTATGCACGATGCAGTGAATAATAACGACTTAACCGCATTACAAACCCTGTATTGTGAAGACGCCTTTCTGGTTGATAAACCACGGGTATCCTCACGCTCTGATCTGCAGCGTGCCCTCAGTGCTTTTAAACAAAGGTATATGCCTGAGCACATTGTCTCGCAGGGCGACGAGGTTGTCATTGAAGCCGGTGACACTGCGCTGGTCATAAGCAAGCTGTACCTGAATGCAACCGGCGCGGTGGACTGCAATGTGAAAAAAGCCATTTATGTATTCAGAAAAAATGCAGAAGGAGAGTGGCAATGCGCCATCGATAACTTCTTCGGCGTTGATCTGATAGATTATGTGTAGATGATTTTGCTTACTTTCCGTTTTTTAAGTGGCCGGCCAATGGCAATGCGGCCATTGAAAATACGGATATTGCCACCATATCGGGTAAACCGCAGAGACAGACCGGCATTTAGGTTTGTCCGCTAACCAGAAGCTATATCCTTGTTGACGCAGGAAATTGAAACAGACTATAACGACAGAGGACCTTCAGTGAAACTGGTCTTCTTTTTGTTGTGGCTGTTGATTGCGTTTACCTCGGGGAGCGGTGCAGAGCGGCAGGTCCATGCCCAGTCAGACAGCCTGCAAAGCTCTGAACACGCCGCAATAGCATCAGGCCGTTCAGAAGGTCTGATTACACGATATCTGCAGCCCCAGTCCCATTCCGGTGACCGTCCGGAACCGCTGCTGTTTACCGGCGCTGAACTGAAACTCGCCGGCGTTTACCGGATGCTTCATAGTGTCGCTTCCGGCTTTTCTGAGCTGGCTGCCAGGCCTGCACAGCCTGTTTTTTCGCGCCCTCCTGCCAGGGCGTCTCCTTAATCCTTCATTTTTGATATTTACGGGCCTCTGGCCCTGTTTACAATTTTTGAAGGACAATTATGAAACCATTTTCTGCACGGGGCGTGATGACCGCACTCGTGATTGTGCTCGGCCTTTTGAGCGCAATGCCCAATATTTTACCGCCGTCATGGCAACAACAATTACCCGGCTGGTATACCCAAAACCAGTTGTCTTTAGGCCTTGATTTACAGGGCGGTTCCCATTTATTGCTGGCCGCTGATACTCAGCCACTGTTTGATAAAGCCTTTACCGGCATGAAAGAAAGTCTCACTAAGGATTTGCGGGAGGCGGGGATCCGCTATCAGGTACTGTCTGCTTCCGACAATACCCTGCGCTTATCCTTATCAGGAGGCGGCGGGCAATTTCAGCAGGCCCGTGAGCTCGCCTTTGCTTACCGCACAACGGGGCAGGGCGAGCCGCAGTTCACCATTGAGCAAAACGATAACTTGCTCACTGTCAGTTTGTCAGAGTCGTTTAAGGAGAGCCTGGTCAGTGATGCGCTGGAGCGCAGCGTGGAAGTGGTGCGCCGCCGTCTCGATGAGACCGGACTGGTCGACCCCGGTATTTCACGGCAGGGTAACGATGGCGTGCTGGTACAGATGCCGGGCGTTACAGACCCGTCACGTATCAGGGAGCTCCTTGGAACAACCGCACAAATGGAATTTCACTGGGTAGTCACGGATAGCAGTCGTGGCAGTACCGTGATAATGCAGGATATGGATGGCCAGCAACAATACCGTCTGGAAAAGCGGGTTGCGATGGAAGGTGAGCATATTACTGATGCAAGGCTTGCTTTCGATCCTGACACAGGAAACCCGGTGGTGACTTTCAAGCTCGACAGTACCGGCGGCAATATTTTTGCAGCTATGACCCGCACGCATATCGGTGAGCCGCTGGCAGTCGTTCTGGACGGCAAAGTGATCACCGCACCGGTAATACGGGCAGTAATTGGTGCATCGGGCGGCCAGATCAGTGGTAATTTTACACCGGATGAAGCTAAAGATCTGGCACTGATGTTACGTGCCGGTGCGCTGCCTGTGCCCCTGACTGTGATTGAAGAGCGGACGGTTGGTCCTGATCTCGGTAGTGATGCTATCAAGATGGGTCTGAGTACAGGACTTGCCGGTGCAGCGCTGGTTCTGGTGTTTATGACGGCACTTTACCGGCGCTGGGGGGCGATCGCCTGCGTAAGCCTGATGATTAACATGGGGCTGCTTTTTGGCGTGCTGAGTTTATTCAGGGCCACACTTACGTTACCCGGAATTGCCGGCATTATTCTTACTCTGGGTATGGCGGTAGATGCCAATATTCTGATAAACGAACGTATCAAAGAAGAGTCTTTGAAAGGGCGTGTCGCCGGGGCGGCAATCCGCGCCGGTTTTGACAAAGCCTGGTCAACCATCCTGGATTCAAGCCTGACGACCCTGATTGCCGTGAGTCTGCTATTTATGTTTGGCAGCGGGCCGGTAAAAGGTTTTGCGATTACTATCGGAATTGGCCTGTTCACGTCCATGTTCACGGCCATTGCGGTAACCCGCCTGTTAATGTTGTTTGCTATCAGACGCCGTGAAAGAGATGTGCTCCATTTCCCGGGATTCCGCTGGCTGTCGCAGACAGATAAGAAGCCGCTGAACTTCCTGAAAGGCCGGGTGGCAGGCTTAATCACGTCTGCTGTCTTGTCGGTGGCTTCCGTGGTGCTGTTTTTCAGCCCGGGATTACATTACGGCGTTGATTTCACCGGTGGTACACTGGTGGAAGTGAAAAGCCATCACGTGCAGGTGGAACAGCTGCGAAATGCTCTGACAGACGGCAACATTGAAGGCGCCAGCATTCAAGAGTTTGGCAAAGAAGGTGATTATCTTATCCGCGTTCCTCAGGTAACTGCGGACACGCCGGTTGAACAGGCTGCATTGCAAAGTCAGCAGGTTGAACTGGTGAAATCTGCAGTAACCACACTGGATGACCAGGCAATCTTCCCCCGTGTGGACATGGTTGGTGCGAAGGTCAGCGGCGGTTTTGCTGATGCTTCTGTGCTTGCTGTGCTGATTGCCGGAGGGGGTATTCTGCTGTATTTGTGGTTGCGGTTTGAATCGCATTTTGCACTGGCAGCAACGGCGACGATTGCGCTTGATCTGACAAAGACCATCGGTTTCTTTGCGCTCACCGGGCTGGAATTCAACCTGACAGCAGTGGCAGCATTGCTGGCCCTCATCGGCTATTCTATTAATGATAAGGTCGTGGTGTTTGACCGTATACGGGAAGGATTCAGGGCAACACCGGATAAGCCCATTATTGAAGTGCTTAACCGCAGTATTTCTGCGACCTTGTCCAGAACACTGTTTACTTCAATGACCACATTTCTGGCTTTATTGCCTATGGGGCTGGCCGGCGGGGCGTCTGTCGCGAGTTTTGCGCTACCCATGCTTTTTGGCATCGTAATTGGTACCAGTTCCTCTATTTTTATAGCATCGCCTATTTTGTATTACCTTGGAAAGCGGCGTGAAAAGAAAGGGTTAAAGCAACTGCGCCCCACCGCAGAGGAGGTGAGAGAATCACTGGCGCACATACCCTGAGCGCCGCCACGAACAGAGTCTGCAACTTCAGGTAACTTGCAGACTCTTACTGAAACGGAAATAACCTGTAAAAAGGAAACCTATGTTCGCCATTGATTACCAGATCCTGATAGCCGCTGTATTGCTGTTTGTCGGTATTCTCTCCAGCAAACTATCCCCAAGGCTGGGTTTACCCCTGCTGGTACTGTTCTTACTGGTAGGCATGCTGGCAGGAGAAGACGGACTGGGACTGGCATTCGATGATGCCAGCACGGCACATGCGCTGGGAACACTGGCGCTGGCTATGATCCTCTTCGATGGCGGGCTGCAAACATCTTTTTCTTCTATCAAGCTGGTATGGAAGCCGGCTTCATTTCTGGCGACATTCGGCGTAGCCATTACAGCCGGGATAACAGGTTACGCTGCAGCCTTTATCCTGGGTGTACCACCTATGGTGGGATTACTCATCGGGGCTATCGTCGGTTCTACCGATGCTGCCGCAGTATTCTCTATTTTGCGGAACGCCGGTGTGCATATCAGTCCGCGCCTGAAAGCCACACTGGAAATTGAAAGTGCTTCGAACGATCCCATGGCGATTTTCCTGACTGTGGGCATACTGGAACTGCTCACCAGTCAGATGAAGCCGGGATGGGATCTGGCACAGCTGTTTATTCAGCAAATGGGCATTGGTACCGTCGTCGGGCTTGGCGTCGGCTGGGCTGCAGTAAAACTCATCAACCGTATCACACTGAGTGCGGCAGGGCTGTATCCTGTCCTTGTCGCAATATGCGGCTTTCTGACGTTTGGCATATCTGCCAGTCTGGGCGGGAGTGGTTTTCTGGCAACGTTCATCGCCGGGGTCTTTATCGGTAACAGCCGGTTTGTACTAAAACGGGCTACTTTTATGTTTCACGACGGTCTGGCCTGGCTAAGCCAAATCGGCATGTTTGTGATGCTGGGACTGCTTGTGAATCCGGCATCGCTGCTTAAGGTCTGGCTGGAAGGGTTGCTCATTGCAGCTGTCCTTATATTTGTCGCCCGTCCGCTGGCTGTTGCTCCGTTTCTGGCCTTTGCCGGCTTCAATAAGCGGGAAATCGGGTTGGTATCATGGGTGGGGCTTCGCGGCTCGGTGCCGATTATTCTGGCTATTTTCCCGCTATTGTTTGAAATTCCCCAGGCCTATCTCATTTTCAATGTGGTGTTCTTCGTTGTATTGATTTCGGCTACCTTACAGGGTTCAACATTGCCGTGGATGGCGAAGAAACTGAAGCTGATTGAAAAGGCGCCGGTAACACCGGCTGCTACCCTGGAAATCAGTGCCCTGGGTGAAGTTAACGCTGATATTGTTCAGTACACGCTGGGAGACTCCGCCAAAGCTGTTAACCGGACGCTGGCTGAACTGGCATTGCCTGAAGGTGCGGTGGTGGCAATGATAACCCGTGGTGATGCGGTTTTTCCGCCGAGGGGCTCAACGTTGTTACTGCCGGGGGATCATATTTTTATACTTATCCGCCCGGGACTACGGCCCTTCATCGATTGTATTTTCTCCCACATATCGCAGTTGGAACCGTCAGCTTTTAAATCCGGAGAGTTAGTGCTGAAAGGCGCGGCAAGAGTCCATGAAATAAGTCATGCATATGGTCTGGACCTGGGAGAAACAAAAAACATCACACTGGATGCCTTTATCAGAAAGCACCTGAGCGACGATGTGGCAGAGGGACTCACTTTGCATCATGCCGCCGGGCGATTCGAAGTTAAAGCGGTAAGAAATGGTCTGGCTGTGGCAGTGCAGTTTACTGCAGACAGCCGCCTGTCAGAGTCGTGATTTTTGCTTTAATAGACGGCCAGTGAGGTGTTGACATATCAGGCCTGAAATGGCGGAAATCAAACCAGTGCCACAGAACGTGGCACTGGAGTTAGTTGCAATCAGAACTTAGTGTGCTGCAGCGTATTTTTCGACTTCAGACCATACCCGCAGCAGGTTGCCACTGAGTACTTTTTCGATATCTTTGCGGCTGTAGCCACGATCCAGCATACCCTGAACCAGATTCGGGTAGGTGGAAACATCTTTCAGGCCGGTTGGCAGAGAATCACCCACACCATCAAAATCTGAGCCGATACCCACATGGTCAATACCAATCAATTCTACGACATGGTCAATGTGGTCCAGCACCTGACTCAGCGTAGAATACGGATAGGGGTTTTCCTTGCGGTACTTTTCATCAAAGGCAGCGACTTCTGCACTGTCTTCACCCATTTCTTTGATAAGTTTGTTTTTCTGCTTAGTCAGATTATTTCGCCAGTCCTGGGTTTCTTTTGAAACAAAGCTGGAACCAAAGTTAATCATGATTACGCCGCCGTTTTCACCCAGCTTTTTCACCATGTCGTCGTTCATATTACGCTCAAATCCCGGCGTGTATTTACGCAGGGAAGAGTGTGAAGCGATAACCGGTACCTTGCTGATTTCAATTGCCTGATAGAAGGCGTCATCGGAGACATGAGAAATATCCACCATGATCCCTAAGTTGTTCATTTCTGCTACCAGTTCTTTACCGAACGGGCTCAGGCCGTGCCATTGACGGCGCAGGTCATAGGATGAGTCAGCAATATGGTTAGACAGCGAGTGGGCGAGCGTAATGTAGCGGATACCGCGCTCATAAAACGTTTTCAGATTTTCCAGGCTTCCCTGAACCGGTGAACCGTTTTCCATGCCCATGGGCAAAGAAATGAGTCCTTTCTTAAACTGGGCTGTTACATCCGCCACAGACTTTGCGATGGCAAACTTCTCCGGTGAACGGTAGACCATGGCCTCAACCAGGTCGATAAGCTGGTGGGCAACTGCCGTAGACTCGTCAGAATTATCCAGGCTGGCCGGTACATAAATAGACATAAACGGCGCTGTCAGGCCACCTTTCTTCGCGCGGGGGTAATCAAAGTCGCCGCCTTCTGTCGCAACGCTCACGTCTTCCCATTTTGCGTGTACGCGGTAAGGAACATCAATGTGACCATCCACAATGATAGTTTCCTGTGCGATAGCCTCAGCTTCTGCAGAAACCGGGGGAATGGTTTCTGCGTTTGCAGCATAGCTGCCGGTCAGTAACAGTGCCGGTATGAGAAGCGACAATGGCTTTTTAGTTAAACGTCCCATGGATTTTCCTTCGTTCATTATTATCTGTGTTGTGTGTGTTCGTGAATTGCAAGCGTTCCGGCAACGGGCAACGTAAGCAATCGTGCTAACGTAGCCTACGAAATATTTAATTTGCCTACAATCGTCACACCCGCTGCGCCAGCTAAATGCACTGAAATAACAGGTAAAATGAAATGCTTACCCCGGGTTGTTACGTCAACGAAAGAAGCTTGTAATAAAAGTTTAAATTTTGATATGGTTTTCAGGGCGTGACTTCCCGCTTTAAATACGGGATACTGCTTTCGACCTGTTACCGGCAATTGAATGCGGTGGCAGGCTACAAGAATAATCTTCGTGGTAATCCTCTCCTAATCTGTGTTTGGTGAGTCCATTGACCAGAGTTGTTAGTGGTCGCGTACGCAGGGACTGCAGGCTTTCACCAATAGGGCAATTCCCCTGGCGAATTCCATTTGTTGATTACCACCAATAAACGTAATGAGAACAGAATTATGGCGATTAACTACACCCCGCTGAATAAAGAAAAACATAAAGATGTAAAAATAGCGGTGAACAACGCGTTTGCTTTCGCGAAAAATACACACTTATCTGCAGCGTCTATCCGTGAATACGCGCAACTGGCGTCTACTATGCCAATCGTATTTATCCAGGATCCTAACAGCGACCGTTACCACACTGTTGCCATGCTGGGTATGGAACAAAATCAGAACCTTTTCCTGGCGACAGACAAGTGGAAAGGCCCGCACGTACCAATGAACATTCTGCGCTATCCTTTCGATGTTCGTCCTGAAGGTGAAAAGCTGGGCGTTTACATTGATGAAGAAAGTGAGCTGGTAGGTAAAGAAGAAGGTCAGCCGTTATTTAAAGAAGACGGTTCTCCGTCTGAGTTTCTTGATAACCGTCAGAAGTTCTTAGGTGACCTGGCAAACAGCGAAATGCTGACTCAACGCTTCATTCAGAAAGTGGTTGAGCTGGAATTACTGGACGCCATTCAAATTCGTCTGACTTACAAAGATGGTCAGCAGCGCAATGTGACCGGTATGTATAGCATCAACGAAAAACGTCTGATGGAACTGCCGGAAGAGAAAGTGCTGGAACTGCATAAGCAAGGTTTCCTGGGTGCACTGTATGCGGTTATGATGTCTCTGGGTCAGCTGAACCGTCTGGTTGAACTGTCTAACGACACGGCGAATCCGATTGCCAGCATGCAAATCACCGGTGAAGCAGCACAGGCGGCCGCACAGCCAGCTGAAAATGCATAAATGATTGTTTCAGAAAATTAAAAAGCGGGCATTGCCCGCTTTTTTGTGTCTGTTTTGCGGTGTGAATTCTCAGGCCGCCACAAAGGGGATAATATCGCCGGTGATACCGTGTTTCATCCTGGCTTTCATACAGTCTGCGGTGCCGTAATCAAACTCTCTGCAGGTGGACGAGCGTTTTTCATAAATAGAGCAGCCGATATTGCCGCCGATGTCACCTTCCAGGGCCACACACCGGGGAGAAGGTTGGTTTGTGCCCTTCATTGCGACCAGGGAAGGGGAGATCTTTTCAGTCAGTTCCGGCGGTACGCTACCACCGGTAAACGGGTCAGATTCTGCCCAGTAAAACGATACACGAAACGTGGCGCAGCAGGCACCACATTGTATACAGGGATTCATTACTATTCTTGCTCCACACTACGTGCACAACAACCAGCAAATTCCGGGTTGGCCATCACATTGTTACAATGATTTTGATGTCTTTCAGGCAACAAACAGAGTGTGTCAGAACGACCATGTTGCCGGGACGGCGCATTATTCCAGAGTGCCGGAAAAACGCAATAAAACAATGCACTGTCGCACTATTCTTTTTTTATCCGGGGTGTTTGATTACCATCAGACGCCTGAGGAGGGATCATGATTGAATTACAACACTGTGCGGTGTCACTGGCACCGGGTTTTACCTTTGGCCCGGTAAATGCGTCACTGAGTGAAGGCCGGCATCTTGCCATAACCGGGAAAAACGGCAGTGGTAAATCGGCGCTGGCGGCCATTCTGGCCGGAGAGGGTGAAGTGGTCAGTGGTGAAAGACGCCTGACCTGTAAGACAGGGTGGGTCAGTACTGCACAGCAGCAGGCATTGATTGCTCAGGAAAAGAAAAAGGATGATGCGGACATTCTTGATGTCATTCCTGTGCCCAGCACAGCCAGGGAAGTTATTTTACGCCAGATCAACATGGCTGATTGCGGGGAGGCATTCGCTCTGCTGACGAACGGTCTGCGGATGACCCATTTTCTTGATAACGCCTTTTTGGGGTTATCTACCGGTGAAACCCGGAAAGTGCTGCTGGTTCGCACCCTGTTAGCTTCACCTGATGTGCTGGTGCTTGATGAACCTATGGATGGACTCGATACCGCATCCTGTGAGTTTTTGCAGCAGCACCTGCAAAGTATTCAACACCGCTGCACCATCGTGATGGCGCTGAACAGGCTCAGCGAGATCCCGCCTTTCGTCAGACAACTCTGGCTGATGCAGCAAGGGCAGTTGTCCTGGCAGTCAGACGGCAGCGGAGTTGAGCAAAGCGATTTAGCTCACCTTAAACAATTGCTGCACATGGAGAATACGTCTCTTACCTTACCGGAGAAAGACGAAACACGGTATTCGCCGCAAATGGCAGAAGGTGATAATGTGCTGGTGAAGCTGGTTAACGGCAAAGTGAGCTATGACAACCGTATTATTTTCTCGGGTCTGAACTGGCAGATTAACCGCGGTGAGCACTGGCAGGTTACAGGCCCTAACGGTTCAGGTAAAACCTGTCTGCTAAATATGATTACCGGTGACGATCCTGACTGTTATACCAATGAACTGACAGTATTCGGTTACAAGCGGGGGAGTGGTGAAAGCATCTGGGATATCAAGCAGCATATCGGGTTAGTGTCTAACAGTTTTCATCTTCAGTACCGTGTCAATTGCAGTGTATTACATGTGGTATTGTCCGGCTTTTACGACAGTATCGGGTTATACGAACAACCCGATATCAGGCAAAAACAACTGGCCCGTGAATGGCTCGCACTGGCTGGTATGGCACACAGAGCTAATGAACCTTTCCAGTCACTGTCTTTCGGTGATCAACGGCTTTTACTTATTCTGCGGGCGATGGTGAAACATCCCACGCTGTTAATTCTTGATGAGCCATGTAACGGTCTCGATGAAATTAACCGTCTGAAAGTACTGGCACTGCTTGGCATTATCGCCGCAGGCAAGGAAAGTACATTGTTGTATGTGAATCACCACAGCGAGGACAAAATCAACGGAGTTGAACTGGTGCTTGCCATGGGACGCCACAATCAGGAAGCGCAGGCTTAAGGAACGGTTCATCCGGCGTTCAGTTTCAATATCTATACTAAGCGTCGGAAATGAGGTAAACAACGATAAGGATTCGTCATGCAATTCAAATTTTCTTCTCTAATCATCGCCACTCTGGCACTTCCGTTTTCCGCGATGGCTGCGCAAAATGAAATCTCAGTTGGGTATGCGGATACCAACCTGTATGGTGGCGATATCTTCGGTGTGCAGTATTCCCGCTATCTGGATAATATTGACACCCGTGGTGACCCCTTGCAGATAGCGCCTTATTTGCAACGTATTAATACTGTCAGAGCCGGATATGCAAATACAGATGCGTTTCATTTGTACAGTATTGGCGGTGATTATTACACCGGTGACTGGGTATTCTCTGCTGACTTAAATTACGATAAGTCACGTGGTTATTCTTCAGAAGTCAGCCAGCTGGTAACGCAAGCCGGTTACTTTATTAATGATAAATGGCAGGCGGGTGTGTCGCTGACATATGACCATGCTGAAGGCCGGGTCTTTGTGCCTGTTGACGTGAACGGCGTGATCCAGCTTCAGGGTGTGACGAACACCGAAACTGACTTTACCGGAGGGCTCTACACCCGCTATACAGATATTACTGACGGGGCAGGTTGGGATTTCGATCTGGCATGGTATACCGACAGCAATGATTTGATTGAAGCGGGTGCCCAGTATTTCTTCAGTCCGCAACTGAGCCTGGAACTGGATTATACCCACCGGGATTTAGGGTACAGGAACTATGACTTCGCCGGTCTTTCAGTTAACTACTGGTTTAGCGACGCATTAGCTGTCAGCCTGGGAGCCGGGACAGATCTGTCTACCGGAGATTCCGTTACCGATACTATAACGGCATCGGCCAACTGGCGTTTCTGATCTATTAATCATTTTTTTACCTGCTTAAACCGGGGCGTGTAGCGTCCCGGTTTTTTTGTTTAATCAGATGTAAATTTTAGTGCTATCGGTGGCACTGAAGCATCTCTTGTTTAAATAGCAATAAACACACCTTTAAGATAATTTATAATAAATCCCGTTTTTCAATTCGTTAAAGAATGTTTTTCATGATTTGTGTTAAATAAATGCAAAATGATTAATGCCACCGGTAGCATTATGTGTTGCTTTGTTATATAAATGTGAAAAAACAGGGGGAGCATGGATGAGTAGTGGAATGCCGGACCCTGAACATTGGTCAACCGGAAAGGACAACACATGAAAATACACCACACATTCCGACAAAACAGCATCTCCCGAAGCATTCTGATGGCCCTGAGCCTGACAGCTGTATCTTTACCTCTTGCTGCACAGGAGCAAGCCGACGCTGATCAGGCAGATAAGGAAGTCGAAGTGATAGCAGTGAAAGGCTTTCGCGGCGCATTGATTAAGGCGCTTGATGCCAAGCGTGACGCATCAAACGTGCGTGAATCCATTATGGCCGAGGATATCGGTAAGTTCCCTGATTTGAACGTTGCCGAAGCCATCCAGCGTGTACCCGGTGTCGCTATTTCCCGAGAAGGTGGAGAAGGGCGCAACATAACATTGAGGGGCTTCAGTCCCGGCTTCACCCGCACTACGCTGAATGGCATGGAAGTGCCGGCAGGCAGTGACGGACTCGACTCCGGCGGTGTGACTGTGAACAATAGTCGTGCTTTCGATTTTCACGTATTTGCCTCAGAGTTATTTAACCGGATAGATATACAAAAAACACAGACTGCATCCATAGAGGAAGGCGGGATTGCCGGTACGGTGGATATGTACTCTGCGCGGCCCTTCGATTACCAGGGGTTTGCTTCGACAGTTTCAGTTAAAGGGGGCTATAACGACCTGACTGAAGAAGTGGACCCCAGAATGGCATTCCTTATCAGTAACACGTTTTTAGACGATACCGTGGGGGCGCTGTTTTCTGTTGCCCTGTCAGATCGTACCATCCGTCAGGAAGGATTCGGCAGCGTCCGCTGGCAGCCAACTTATCAGATTGGTGACGGCACCTGGGGCGATACGTCTCAACTGACAGAAATCAATGGCACACCTGAGAATTATTGCGGTGCCGAAGAGGCGATTTCCTGTTTGTGGGTACCCCGGTTGCCCCGCGCTGATTTTTTCGGTAACGATCAGAAGCGCCTGGGCGTAACCGGTTCATTCCAGGTCAAACCTTCAGACGACATGTTATTTACCCTGGATATTTTGCATTCAGAGCTGGAAAACAACCGCCGTAATTATAACTCTATGGAGTGGTTTATTGATCGCGGGGCGCCGGGCAACTTTCAGGGGCAGACGCCGCTGTCTTTTACCATCGATGACACCGGCCGTATTCTGGAAGCTGCCAGCTTCGATAACGTGACCTCATGGTATGAGAGCCGCTATCAGGTTTCGGACTCGACATTTGATCAGGTTGTCTTGTCCGGGGATATTCAAATCAATGATTTTCTGTCTCTTGATATGATGACGGGTTATGCCAAAAACGACGCAGACAGGGAAGAGATCCGCTATTACTACCGTTCAGTCCCTCACTACTATGCGTATGATTACAGCAGCGGCGATGCAGCCACAGTGGATTATGGCGACTACGATACCACCGACCCGGATAACTTTGTTGATGCGGTAAATGCCGCTAACAGAAATCACCGGGTTAAGAAAACAAACTACACCACGAAAATTGATTTGACCTGGCTGGCAGATCAGTTTGATATCAAAACCGGTGTGGCCTTTAACAACCGGGAAGTAGATTACCGTCAGGGTAACGGAGAATTTACCGCTTTCGACCCGTCTGAGTATGCCACAGCATTTCCCTATGATGATTTCGGTGCCGGTCTGGACGGTGCGACTCTGGTTCCGTTTCTTGTCGCTGATTTTGACGCCCTGGAAGCTGATGGCATTCTCACCCATAACTACACACAGGACCTGGACGCCAGCTGGGTAGTAACAGAAGAAACCAAAGCCGTCTATGCTGAGCTTAACACCGACTTCGATGTGGGCAATATGCTGCTGAGAGCCAATGCGGGTGTCCGTTATGTGAATACAAAGGTGACTTCAGAGGCGCTGGTCAGTGGCAGTCCGGTAAGTGTTGAACGGGATTACAATAATTTCCTGCCATCCATGAACCTGGCATTAGAAGTCACGGACGATATTGTCACCCGTCTCTCTTACGCCAGAAGTATGACACGCCCAAGCCTGGGTTCATTGAACATCGCTGCCCCGAACTTTGGTTTTACAACCTTTACGGTGAGTAATCTGGGTAATCCGGGGTTGAATCCATACGAGTCCAACGATGTTGATCTGGCTTTTGAATGGTATTTCGACGAGGAAGCGGTATTTGCGGTAACGTTATTCAATAAGGACATCGTTACATCACTGGAAACTGAACAGGTGGAAAAACTGGTCGATGAAGAATTCTGGCCGGTGATTTATAACAATCCCCAATATCAGGCAACGGCGCCAATTGGTGATCCGGCAACGCAAATTTATACCCATAGCATTCCGGTTAATAATAATGACGGCTTTACCGTGAAAGGCTATGAGGTAATGTATCAGCAGCCTTTCACATTCCTGGACGGCTGGATGTCGAATTTCGGTGTGGTGGCAAACTACACGCGGGTGCTGGCAGAAGATTCCACAGGTCTGTCGCCTAATTCCTACAACTTTACTCTGTACTACGAAACCGATCAGTATGGCGCACGCTTCTCAATGAACAAGCGGGATGATTATCTGCTTAATGAGCCGGGCGGAAACGGGCATGCGCAGGAAATGAAGTATGGCCCGACTCATGTTGATGCTTCGGCCTTTTACAACATTAATGAGCAACTCACTGTCACGCTGGAAATTATTAACCTTACCGATGAGGTTGAACGGATTTACGGTACCGGTGACGGAGATATGGATCTGACCCGGGAATACAGCCACACAGGTTCACAGTATTTCTTGGGTGCACGTTATACCTTTTAACCGCCACAGGGACAGTGTTGAAAAGCAGGCAATCTGAGGTTGCCTGCTTTTGTTATTAAAGGAGCTATCATGCGATTTATCAGTCTTATTTTATTTGTTATCAGCATTTCTGCGTCTGCACAGTCTTATGAAACGAGACTGACCGTTGCCGCTGACGGTTCCGGTGATTATACCTCCGTTCAGGATGCCATCTACGCTGCCAAAGCCTTTCCATGGACAGACGTCACCGTGTTTATTAAGAACGGGGTTTATAAAGAGAAGGTCAACGTATTTGCCTGGAACACCCGCATTAAAATGGTAGGAGAAAGCAGGGAAGGCACGATTATCACTATGGATGACCATTTTGATAAACTGGCGAAAGGCAGAAACAGCACCTTTCATACCTACACGGTACGCGTGGCCGGTAACGATTTTACCGCCGCCAACCTGACTATCCGTAACACTGCCGGGCCGGTGGGACAGGCCGTTGCTTTGCATGTAGAGGCTGACAGGGCGGCGTTTTATAATGTCAGTATTGAAGGCTACCAGGATACCCTTTATGTCGCCGGTGAGGGCCACAGAAGCTACTTTGAAAACAGTATGATAAGCGGCTCAGTGGATTTTATCTTTGGTGAAGGAACGGCATTATTCAGCGGTTGTGAGATACGCTCGCTGATAAGCAATACGTACGTGACCGCTGCGTCCACACCACAGGAACAGCCTTTCGGACTGGTGTTTGATAACAGCCACTTTACTGCACCTGAGGGTGTTGAAAATGTGTATCTGGGACGGCCCTGGCGGCAGTTTGCTGCAACGGCTGTGGTGAACAGTCAACTGGACGGGCATATCCATCCGGCCGGCTGGCACAACTGGGGGGATCCGTCGAAGGAACAAACCAGCCGTTATGAAACCGGCGGGAATACGGGAGAGGGCGCTACCGGCTCAGACAGAGTGAACTGGCAGCACTCACTCAGTGAACAGCAACGTCAATCCTACAATAAAGCCGCCGTTTTACGGGGCTGGTCACCGGAAAAACCGATCTAAATCCTGCCTTTTGATCGCTTTCAAGCCCCCGTCCTGCGGGGCTTTTTTCGTTGCCGGTAATTTTTTAAAAAAACTTTTCACGTATCCATTCTGATTCTTTTTTAATCTTTTCATGGGCTTTACATAAACAACTGTATATAAAAACAGGCTGCAGCCCAGTGTTTACGTGGGTTTTAGCCGTGTTTTTCCTTGACAGTGGGGAAAGTAGAGACCAAACTGTCTAGCAAGTGGGTAAATGTGGCGAATTGTGGATCGAGTCATCAACGAATTGCAGATTGGTACTCAGAAAACAAGAACAACAAGAGCACAAAAATATAAAAGGCTAGGGGAATGTTCCGCGGCGCTAATGCAATCAATCTGGATCCCAAAGGTAGACTGGCTATACCAACAAAATACCGCCAGTCACTTCTGGATGATTGTAACGGACAACTGGTCTGCACAATCGATACACAGCAAAGCTGTTTGCTACTTTACCCACTTCCCGAATGGGAGGAGATCGAACTCAAACTGAGTAAGTTCTCCAGTATGGTTCCGGCTGAACGCCGGATGCAGCGGCTGCTACTTGGTTATGCCACCGAAGGTGACATGGACAAGAGCGGCCGTTTTCTCTTATCCGCGCCTTTGCGCCAACACGCCAAACTCTCCAAAGAAGTCATGCTCGTCGGACAGCTTAACAAATTTGAAATATGGGATGCTGATATTTGGGCTAAACAAATTGATGCAGACATGGAAACCGAGCGTGATGGTGCTTTTGAGCTTACTGACCGCCTGCAGGAATTTTCACTATGAGCAACACCCCATTCAGTCATGTTTCGGTGTTGCTTAATGAATGTATTGACGCACTGGCGATTAAACCGGACGGCATTTATATTGATGCCACATTCGGTCGCGGCGGACATTCCGGCAAAATCCTCGAAAACCTTGGTGCTGAAGGCCGTCTGATCGCGTTTGACCGTGATCCTCAGGCCATTGAAGCTGCACAGCGTTTCGCAGATGACCAACGCTTTACCATTGTTCATGAACCCTTTGGCGAGATGGCCCGTGTTATCAGCGAAATGTCTCTGACGGGCAAGATCGACGGTGTGCTGATGGATCTCGGTGTCTCTTCTCCGCAGCTCGATGATGCTGAGCGTGGTTTCAGCTTTATGAAAGATGGTCCGCTGGATATGCGCATGGACACCAGCCGTGGCCAGAGTGCTGCCCAGTGGCTGGCAGAAGCTGATGAGCAGGATATCACCCAGGTAATAAAAGAATTCGGCGAAGAGAAGTTTGGCAAACGTATCGCCCATGCCATCGTGGAAACCCGTCAAACAACGCCTCTCACACGTACCGCTCAACTGGCTGAGCTTATTGATAAAGCGGTGCCGGTAAAAGACAAATTCAAGCATCCTGCTACACGCGCTTTCCAGGGGATCCGTATTTACATTAATGCGGAGCTGGAACAACTGCGGGTGGGGTTAAAAGCGGCTGTGGATGTACTGGCGAAAGATGGCCGTCTGGCTGTGATTTCTTTCCATTCTCTGGAAGATCGTCTGGTTAAACGTTTCATTAAAGATCAGAGTCGCGGCAAAGTAGTACCGGCCAACTTACCGGTAACACAAGCTGAGATTGATGCCGACAAAGTTCTCAGGGCGCTGAGCAAAGCGATCAAACCGACCAAAGAGGAGATTGCACAGAATGTGCGCTCCCGGAGTTCTGTATTACGGGTGGCCGAAAAACTATGACGGACCGGCAGAATTCACGGACGACGTCTCCGACAAACTTCAGTTTAATACTGATTCTGGTCTCAGATTTGACCCGCAACAAGTTGCGGGTTTTGTTGTATTTAATGGTTGTAACCAGTGCCATGGCTGTGGTGCTCGGCAGTCACCTGAACCGTCAGCAAAATATCGCCATGGAAACACTCATGCAGCAGAAAGATGATCTCGATGTGGAGTGGCGAAATTTAGTGCTGGAACAACGGGCACTGACAGAACACAACCGCATTGAAAACGAAGTGGAAAAGCAATTAGATATGTACCGGCCAACCGCCGATCAGGAAGTGGTGGTAAGACTGAAATGAGCATTTTTGCACTCCCTGCCAAAAAAGTGAAACGTGGTGCCAGACAGAATGTGACCCCGTCACCGGTGCAATGGCGCTTTGTGCTGGTCATTGCCATCGTTATGCTGGTGTTCGCCGGGCTGGGCGTCCGCGCTGCCTACATTCAGGTCATTGCTCCGGATAACCTGATTGCGCAGGGCGATAACCGTACCATGCGTACCAAAGATATGCCGGCATACCGCGGTATCATTACCGATCGCAATGGCGTAGAACTGGCTGTCAGTGTGCCGGTGCGTGCTATTTATGCCGATCCTAAAATTATCCATGAACAGGGCGGACTGGAGCAGTTCGAACGCTGGGAAGCGCTGGCCGATGTGCTGGGCCGCGATGTAGAGGACTTACGCAGCAAAGTACAAAATCCCAAACGCCGGTTTGTTTATCTGCAACGCCAGGTGTCTCCGGCCATGGCGGATTATGTTGCCAAACTGGATATCCCCGGTATTTATCTGCGCCGTGAAAGCCGTCGTTACTATCCTAATGGCGAAGTGACAGCGCAACTGATTGGTATCACCGATGTGGACGATTCCGGTCTGGAAGGTCTGGAACGGCTTTATGATGACTGGTTAACCGGTACACCGGGTTCAAAGGTTATCCGCCGTGATGCCAAGGGCCGCCAGGTGGAAATTCTGAAATCCACTGACGGAGAGGAAGCGGGGAATCTGAAGCTGACAATCGATCAGCGGATTCAGGCGCTGGCCTACCGTGAAATCAAAGAAGCGATGCTTTATTACCAGGCTGCTTCTGCTTCCGCTATTGTGCTCGATGCCCACACCGGTGATGTGCTGGCCATGGTCAATGCCCCTTCTTTTAACCCCAATGATCGCAGCGATGTATCTCCGCACCGGATGCGTAACCGTGTGCTGACCGATGCTTTTGAACCGGGTTCATCGCTGAAGCCGCTGGCAGTGCTGTCAGCGCTGGAATTCGGCAGTGTAAAAGTGGGGGATATTGTAAATACTAACCCCGGCTGGATGCGTCTGGGCGGCAGTCTGGTAAAAGATGCCCGTAACTACGGCAAGCTCACCTTAGAAGAAATTATTCAGCACTCGTCAAATATGGGGACCTCCCGGCTGGCACTGGGTGTACCGAAACCATTTTTGCTCGATACCTATTACAACATGGGACTGATGAGTGATACCGGTACCAACATGCCGGGTGAAAGTAACGGTCTTTTCCACGAGCGCAGTCGTTGGTCTGATTTCGAACTGGCGACCTTATCCTTCGGTTACGGTATATCTGTGACTACCGCACAGCTTGCGCGGATGTATGCCACTCTGGCCAACGGCGGTGTCAGCATGCCGCTGAATATTGTTAAGCAGCCTCAGTCCTCCGGTTACAAACCGGAACCTCAGCGGGTAGTGTCTGAAAAGAATGCCCGTGCCGTGCTTGAAATGATGGAGAGCGTTGTGCAGCGTGGCGGTACAGCCACGAAAGCAGCAGTGCCGGGTTATCGTGTGGGCGGGAAAACCGGTACCAGCCGTAAAGCCGTCGCCGGTGGTTATGGCGATGAGTACGTGAATATTTTCGCTGGTGTAGCCCCTTTGTCTGACCCGCAAATCGTCACGGTTGTACTGATCAATGAACCTGGTGGCGATCTGTACCATGCCGGTGATACAGCGGCGCCGGTTTTTTCTGAAATTATGGGCGGTGCCCTGCAACTGCTGAATATTGCCCCGGACGACAAACAGGTCACGTCTACGAAGTGGCTGAACGGAGGGCGCAATGGTAGTTAATGCATTTGAACAAAGTTTAAGCGTGTTGCTGGCAAAGTTCGGTATTACAGCGCCGGATGTCCGCATTCAGGGGCTGACGCTGGATAGCCGTCGGGTTACCCCGAAACTGGCCTTTGTGGCAGTAAAAGGACACAGCATGGATGGCCGGGAATTCATTCCGCAGGCCATCAGTCTCGGTGCCAAAGCCATACTTGCGCAAACCGAAAAAGTGCGGGAGCACGGCCGCATGGAAATGCGTGGCACCACGATTATTGTTCATCTGTATGAATTAACAGACATCCTGTCATCACTGGCCGGGGCGTTTTACGACTATCCCGCCACCAAAATGCAATCTGTTGCTGTTACCGGTACCAACGGAAAAACCTCCGTCGTGCAAATGTTATCCCAACTTACTACCGCCGGCGGAACACGCTGTGCAGCAGTAGGGACGCTGGGTGCAGGCCTGTTTCAGGGTGCAGATACAGAGTGGGAACCCACACCTGCCGGCAATACCACCCCTGACGCTATCCGCATGCAGTATTTATTGGCAGAGTTTGTGCAACAAAACGCGCGGCAAGTGGCATTTGAAGCGTCTTCTCATGCTCTGGTGCAGGGAAGGCTCAGTCAGATCAAGACGGATATTGTGGTGTTTACCAACCTGTCGAGAGACCATCTTGACTATCACGGCACCATGGAAGATTACGGTGCGGCCAAGCGTCTGGCCATGCAACTGCCGGGCGTCAGCACGGTAGTACTGAATGCCGATGATCCTGAAAGCGACCGCTGGCATACCAACAAGCCCTCCGGTGTTACCACTGTGTGGTACGGCATGTCGGAATTGGCAGCGCAAAAGTCAGAAGATCGCCATTGTTTGGCCACAAATGTGAAATATCATCCGGACGGGTGTCAGTTCAGACTGGTATCAAGCTGGGGAAGCCGGGATATTCAGGTGCCGCTTCTGGGAGCGTTCAACGTGCACAACCTGCTGGCTGTGATTTCAGTGATGCTGGTGCAGGGGCTTCGTTTTGAAGAAGTGGTGGCGTTGTTACCAAAGGTTTCTCCGGTAGCCGGAAGAATGGAAGTATTTCCTTTTACCGCGCATGCGAATGTCATTGTGGACTATGCCCATACTCCGGATGCGCTGGAAAAGGCGTTACTAAGCACAAGAGCGCATACCCCGGGGGATGTGTGGTGTGTTTTCGGATGTGGCGGCGACCGTGATAAAGGCAAGCGTCCTCTTATGGGACAGGCCGCTGAGGCTGTAGCCGATCATCTTGTCATCACTACCGATAACAGCCGTTCAGAAGCGCCGGAAGATATCGCCCGTGATATCCGTGAAGGACTGACACAGCCACAACGTGCGGTGGATGAGCCGGACAGAGAAAAGGCCATTCGCCACTGCCTGGAAAAGGCAGCACCGGAGGATTTGATCCTCGTGGCGGGTAAAGGCCATGAAGATTATCAGATCATCGGTGAGCAAAAGAAAAATTATAACGAGCGGGCCGTGGTAGCACGGCTGCAAAGGGAGTACAGCTAATGATTCTGACCACGCTGTCCTGGATTGCCGGCAAAGTGAAAGGCACCCTTACAGGGGAAGACCGGGACGTAAACGGGGTAAGTACAGATACCCGTACGCTGAAAAAAGGTGATGTGTACATTGCCTTAAGCGGCGAGAATTTTAATGGTCACCGTTTTATTGCTTCGGCAGAGCAGGCCGGTGCCAGTGCAATAATAGCCAGCGAACCGGTGAATACTGTTTTGCCTGTCATTCAGGTTGAAGACACGAAACTTGCTCTGGGTTTACTAGGTGCTGCGGTAAAAGCGCAGGTCGCACCAAAAACTATTGCCGTGACAGGCAGCAGCGGCAAAACCACCGTAAAAGAGATGACAGCGGCAATTCTGGCGCGCCGCGGCAATGTGCTGGCAACAGCGGGTAACTTCAATAATGACATCGGTGTGCCGCTGACATTATTACGTCTGGAAGAAGGCCATGATTACGCGGTAATGGAACTGGGTGCTAATCACCTGGGGGAAATTGCGTACACCACCGAACTGGTGAAGCCGGATGTGGCGACTATCGTGAATGCCGCCGCTTCTCATCTGGAAGGATTTGGCAGTCTGTTAGGTGTTGCCCGTGCAAAAAGCGAAATTTTTAAAGGGCTGAACGAACAGGGCGTGGCTATCGTCAATGCTGACAGTCAGTTTGCAGAGTTCTGGTTGGGCAAACTGAAGTACAACAACGTACTTACTTTCTCACCCCAACAACAAAATCAGTCGGATTTTACAGCAGAAGACATCACCGTCGGACTCGACGGCTGTGCTGAATTCAACATGGTCACCCCGCAGGGGCAAACCGGCATCCAGTTACGCATCCCCGGTATTCATAACGTGGGTAACGCACTTGTAGCGGCCGCGCTGGCCATGCAGGTGGGAGCGACCCTGGAAGACGTACGTACCGGACTGCTGAACATGGCGCAAGTGAAAGGGCGTCTTAATGTAAAAGCGCTGTCTGACCATTTCCGGTTGCTTGATGATACTTATAACGCCAATGTGGCGTCGGTGAATGCGGCTATTGATACGCTGTCCACGTTCTCCGGTTTACGGGTTCTGATCCTCGGTGACATGGCGGAGCTGGGTGAAAAAGCCCGCTTTTATCATGAGCAGGTAGGTGAGTACGCGCAGCAAAAGGGCATTGATTACCTCTTTACACTGGGTGTACTGAGCCAGAGCGCCAGCGCTGTATATGGTAAGCAGGGATTTCATTTCACCAGTGTAGAAGCGCTGATGGAAACATTGAGCAGTGTGCTGATGGCCGATCAGCGGGATATCTCCGTGCTGGTTAAAGGTTCGCGCAGCTCGCGGATGGAACGGGTAGTGGAGGCCATTGAGGTATCCCGCCTGGGAAAGTTTGAACGCCGTCGGGAGCGCATTGCATGTTGATATGGCTGGCCGACTGGCTTAAACAGTTTGAACCGGGATTCTTCGTATTTTCCTATCTGACGCTCAGGGCAATTTTAAGTACCCTGACGGCACTGGTGATTGCGATTGTTATCGGACCGAAAATGATTCGCTGGTTGCAGCGTCTGCAAATCGGTCAGACCGTACGTGACGACGGCCCGCAAAGTCACCTTTCAAAAGCGGGCACGCCGACGATGGGCGGACTGCTTATCTTATCGGCGATTGTGGTCAGCGTGTTGTTATGGGCAGATTTAACCAACCGTTATGTGCTGGTGACTCTGGCTGTGGTGATTGGGTACGGCATTATCGGCTTTGTTGATGATTACCGTAAAGTGGTGCGTAAAGACTCCAGAGGCTTAATTGCCCGCTGGAAATACTTCTGGCAGTCAGTCATTGCACTGGGCGTGGCGTTTTATCTGTACAGCAGTGCAAACCTCGCCGCTGAAACTTCTTTGCTGGTGCCTTTTTTCAAAGAAGTCATGCCGCAACTGGGTCTGTTTTATCTGGTGGTCGTGTATTTTGCGCTCGTAGGCACATCGAATGCAGTCAACCTCACGGACGGACTGGACGGACTGGCTATTGTACCCACCATACTGGTTGCCGGGGCGCTCTCCATTTTTGCCTACGTCACCGGTAATGTGAACTTTGCGACTTATCTGAACATTCCTCACATTCCGCTGACCAGCGAACTGGTTATTGTGTGTACCGCCATAGTGGGCGCCGGACTGGGCTTTTTATGGTTTAACACTTATCCGGCTCAGGTATTTATGGGCGATGTGGGTTCACTGGCTCTCGGCGGCACGCTGGGTATTCTGGCAGTCCTGGTACGCCAGGAAATCGTACTCATCATCATGGGCGGTGTCTTTGTGATGGAGACCGTGTCGGTGATCCTGCAGGTCGGTTCATTTAAGTTACGTGGAAAACGTATTTTCCGCATGGCACCCATCCACCATCATTTCGAACTCAAAGGCTGGCCGGAACCCCGCGTTATTGTGCGGTTCTGGATCATTTCTCTGATTCTGGTGCTGGTGGGACTGGCTACACTGAAGCTGCGCTGATTTATGAACGAATTGCTGGCATCACAACATGTTGTCGTGGCCGGTCTGGGAATGACCGGTCAGTCTGTTGTGCGTTTTTTAACAGAAACCGGTGCGTCGGTGAAAGTTTGGGATACCAGACCGGACGCCAGAGTACCTGACAATATCACTGTTCCTGTCACCGCCGGTGAAGTACCGCCGGGATACTGGGAAAATGTTGATACCCTCGTGCTCAGTCCGGGGATTTCGCCGTCCCATCCGTCGGTGAAAAGTGCTGCGCTGTCCGGTGTGGAAGTCATTGGTGATATCGAGCTGTTTGCACGATTGTCGCGCACGCCGGCTTTCGGCATCACCGGTTCAAACGGAAAAACCACTGTAACGCTTCTGCTTACACATATTCTTAATCAGGCCGGACTGAAGGCCTGTGCTGCTGGTAATGTTGGCCGTCCGGTATTGGACACCATTGGTGAAGGATTTGATTATATGGTGCTGGAGTTGTCCAGCTTCCAGCTTGAAACCACATCATCTTTAAATTTACTCGCCGCCACGATTCTGAACGTGAGTGATGACCACCTTGACCGGCATGGCACCATGGCAGCATATGCAAACGCTAAGCAGCGTATTTTTGCGCATTGTCACCATGCTGTTATCTGGCAGGGACATCCGGAAACCATTCCTCAGTCTCACGTTGCTGAAAAGACACTCTATCAGGCCGGTGAAAGTAAAACCGGCTTCGGCTTTGTCAATCAGGCGATTACCTGGCAGGGCAAAGCTGTTTTGCCTATGAGTGAAGTAAAGCTGGTAGGTACACACAACGTGCTGAATATTCAGGCCGCGCTGGCAATGGCGCTTGTTGCCGGTGTGAGTATTGAAACCGCCTGCGACGGAGTAAAGACCTTTGAGCCGGCTCCCCACCGCTGTGTGGAAATCGCCAATACACAAGGCGTGCGCTGGATTGACGACTCTAAAGCGACAAATGCCGGCGCCACGCTGGCGGCTCTCGAAGGGCTGGGCCGGGATAAAACCGGAAAACTGATTTTAATTGCCGGCGGAGATGGCAAAGGGGCTGATTTGTCCGTACTCAGGGAGCCTTTGCTGCAGTATGTGGATTTGGTGCTTACCATCGGAAAAGATGGCAGACAAATCAGCGACCTGATCCCCAGGGCACATTATTTACCCGATTTACCTTCTGCTGTTCAACTGGCAGCCCAACAGGCTGAGCCCGGCGATATGGTGCTGTTGTCTCCGGCCTGTGCCAGTATCGATATGTTTGATAATTATGCTCACCGGGCACGGGTTTTTGCTGAAGCGGTTCACGGAGTATCCGGTAAATGAGTACAGCAGCGTCTGAGCAAACAGGCACAAAATTATCTGAGATTTTTTCTCAGCGTCACGGTGCGGCAAAGTCCGCTTCACCTTATGATGCCGGTCTGATTCTGGTGGCACTGGCGCTGGCAACACTGGGGCTGGTGATAGTGACCTCCGCTTCCATGCCTGTGGCTGACCGTTTGTACGGTAATCCCTTTTATTTTTCCATCCGTCACGGCATTTATCTTCTTGTCGCCATCTTGTCTGCCGGTGTGGTGCTGCAGGTACCCATGAGTTTCTGGCGTGTGATCAATCCCTGGTTATTGCTGGCAGCCATTGTGATGCTGCTGGCGGTACTGGTGATGGGGCGTTCTATTAACGGTAGTACCCGCTGGATTGTAATAGGGCCGCTGACCTTACAACCGGCGGAACCTGCCAAACTGTTTTTCTTTACTTATCTGGCCGGTTATCTGGTGCGCCGTTATGAAGAGGTGACAGAAAACATTAAAGGCTTTATTAAGCCGCTGGTGGTGTTCTTTGTACTCGCCTGCTTACTGCTGCTGCAGCCGGATTTCGGTACTGCGGTGGTAATGTTCACCACCACAATGGGACTGTTATTTCTGGTGGGCGCAAGGCTCTGGCAGTTCTTTGCCATCGTGTTTGTTGGCTTACTGGCCATCGTGTTCCTGATCGTGTTTGAAGAATACCGCATGCGGCGGGTCACGTCTTTCCTTGATCCCTGGGCCGATCCCTTTGGCAGCGGTTATCAGCTTACTCAGTCATTAATGGCCTATGGCCGTGGAAGTTGGTTCGGACAAGGGCTGGGCAACAGCTATCAGAAGCTGGAGTTTCTGACTCAGGCTCACTCCGATTTTATCATGGCAATACTGGCCGAAGAGCTGGGCTTCACCGGTGTGCTGATTGTACTGGGACTCATTCTTTTCCTCGTTGTCCGTGCCCTGAAAATCGGCAATCACGCATTGGCTAAGCAACGGCCTTTCGAAGGATATCTGGCTTACAGCATCGGGATCTGGCTGAGCTTCCAGACCGCCGTAAACGTTGGTGCCAGTGCCGGCATTCTGCCCACGAAAGGTTTAACACTGCCGCTTATCAGTTATGGCGGTACCAGCCTGATTGTGATGATGGTGTCGGTGGCCATCTTGCTGCGGATAGATTTTGAATTGCGGGTCGACGGTGTTCAGGCTATCGGCCGGAAAGATAAACGTAAGAAGAAGCCGGCTCCGGTTTCCTCTGCTGCTGAAGACGGTGAACAACCGGAACAAAAGAGTAAAGAAGATATCAGAGCCATGTTAGAAGAAGTAGAAAAGGGGGCGTTGAATGACTAAGCGCTGTCTTATCATGGCTGGCGGTACTGGCGGACACGTGTTTCCCGGACTTGCCGTTGCACATGCGCTGAAAGCAGATGGCTGGGATGTACACTGGCTGGGCACCGCAGAACGGATGGAAGCGCAGGTTGTGCCTGAAAACGGATTCCCCATCCATTTTATCCACGTGAAAGGGTTACGGGGTAAAGGATTATCAGCCAGAGCCAGCGGATTTATGGCGCTGATGAAAGGCATGGCAGAAGCCGGAAAGCTTATTTCCTCACTCAAGCCTGATGTGGTCATCGGCTTTGGTGGTTATGCCAGCGGACCTGGTGGTGTTGCTGCGTGGTTACGGGGAATTCCCTTAATCGTGCATGAGCAGAATGCAGCCGCAGGCATGACGAACCGTATGCTGGGTAAACTGGCAAAGCGCATTTTACTGGGCTTTGATAATGCCAGAGGCGGGTTTGGCAGTGCAGCAAGCAAATGCATGACGGTGGGTAATCCGGTGCGCCGGGATATTGTGGCCATCGCGCCGAAAAAAGAAACCCATTCGCCGTTGCGTATGCTGGTGATTGGTGGCAGCCTGGGAGCTAAAGCGCTTAATGAGGCTGTGCCTGCTGTATGCAAGAATCTCTATGGGTTAACTATCCGTCACCAGGCCGGTAAAGGTAATGCAGAGGCGGTTCGAAGTGCTTATGCCAGTGGCAGTGTGGATGTGCAGGTCAGTGAATTTATTAAAGATATGGCGGCAGCCTATGACTGGGCTGACTTTATCGTTTGCCGCGCCGGCGCACTGACTGTAGCTGAAGTGGCAGCGGCGGGTTTACCGGCGGTGTTTGTGCCACTGCCTCATGCTGTTGATGATCATCAGACAAAGAATGCCCTGTCTCTGGTAGAGGCCGGGGCTGCGGTGTTATTACCGCAAACAGAATTACAAAGCGGGCTGGGCAAAGTGCTGGAAAACTGGCTGCGTCATCCCCAATCCTGTCTGGCCGCTGGCAGAAAAGCCCGTCAGGCAGCGATAACCAATGCAACACAGCGGGTCGCAGAACAGTGTGCCCTGCTGACAGGAGACAAAGCGTAATGGTAGGTGAAAAACCATTCCAAAACCCGCAGATGCGTAAAGTGAAGCGCATTTTCTTCATCGGTATCGGTGGCGCGGGCATGGGCGGTATTGCAGAAGTACTACTGAACGAAGGCTATGATATCGCCGGCTCAGATATACAGGCCGGTGCGATGACAGCACGGCTGGAAGAGCTGGGTGCTGAAATCTTTATTGGCCATCATGAAGACAATGTTACAGCGTCTGATGTGGTGGTGGTCTCCAGCGCCATCAACGAGTCAAATCCGGAAATCCGCTATGCCCGTGAACACCGCATTCCTATTATCCGCCGGGCAGAAATGCTGGCTGAACTTATGCGCTTCCGTCATGGTATTGCCATTGCGGGTACCCACGGAAAAACTACCACGACCAGCCTGATTTCCACTATTTTTGCCGAAGCCGGCTGGGATCCCACATTTGTTATCGGTGGTCTGCTTAACAGTGCGGGCACAAACGCACGTTTGGGTAAGAGCCGCTATCTGATTGCTGAAGCAGACGAAAGCGATGCGTCGTTTCTGCATCTTCAGCCTATGGTGTCCGTGGTGACCAATATTGAGCCGGACCACATGGGTACCTATGAAGGTGATTTCAACAAAATGAAAGACACCTATCTGGAGTTTCTGCATAACCTGCCATTCTACGGACAGGCCATTTTGTGTGGTGATGATGAAGTGATCCGTTCTCTGCGGCCGAAAATTGGCCGCAACATCCTTACTTACGGTATTGAGCCAGGTAACGATGTGCGCGCAGAAAATATTGAACTCAGGTTCGGTCAGGCGCAGTTTGACGTGCTCCGTCCTGATAAGCCGGTACTGAATGTCACGCTGAATCTCACCGGCATCCATAATGTGCTCAATGCCCTTGCTGCCATTGCTGTCGCCACAGACGAAGGGGTCGGTGACGACGCTATCGTGACGGCGCTGAAATCCTTTGGCGGTATCGGACGCCGGTTTGAAGTGCTGGGCGAGTTTACAACCAGCAAAGGTGATGTGTGTCTGGTTGATGATTACGGCCATCATCCGACTGAAGTCAGGGCAACCATCGCTGCGGCCCGCACTAACTGGCCGGATAAGCGGCTGGTCATGGTGTATCAGCCACACCGGTACACACGTACCCGTGACTTATATGAAGATTTTGTTGAAGTGCTCTCACAAGTGGATGTGCTGTTATTGCTGGATGTGTATGCAGCCAGTGAACAGCCCATTGAAGGTGCTGACAGTAAAGCACTCTGCCGGTCCATCCGTTTAAGAGGCCAGGTGGAACCTGTTTACGTGGGTGAACCGGATTCTCTGGCAGAGATTCTTGCCAGTGTGATGCAGGAAAACGACGTGATCATGACTCAGGGAGCCGGTAATATCGGCCAGATTGCTAAAAAACTGGCAAAATCTGAATTAGAACTAAAAAAATTTCAACGTGAGTGGCAGTGATGGCTGAACAGGTAAATCCACAAAAATTTGGTCGTGTAGCAGTAATGTTTGGTGGTGATTCTGCTGAGCGTGCAGTATCGCTGAACTCGGGTAAAGCGGTACTTAATGCCCTGTTAAGGCAGGGCATAGATGCTTTTGCTTTTGACCCTGCTGAACGTCAACTTACTGAATTAGTTGATGAAAAAGCTGATCGCGTGTTGATCATGTTGCACGGGCGTGGTGGCGAAGACGGTGCAATGCAGGGCGCATTACAGCACCTGAAAATCCCCTATACCGGCAGTGGCGTGCTGGGGTCTGCACTGGCAATGGATAAGATCCATACCAAACAAATCTGGCAATGTCTTGGTTTATCTACCGCAAAATATCAAATTGCTGACAAAAGTGACTTTGAAGCTGGATCATGCGGGGCTATAATGATGGAATTGGGGAATGAAGTCATGGTCAAACCAGCCCGCGAAGGTTCCAGTATCGGGATGGCGAGAGTGACAAGCGCTAAACAACTAGAAACTGCCGTTCAGGACGCCTTTCAATATGATAATCAGGTCCTGTTAGAGCAGTACATCGATGGCCCCGAGTTCACTGTCTCTGTTTTGCAGGGCAGGGCATTGCCGTCGATCCGCATGTCTACCCCCCATACATTTTACGATTACGCGGCCAAGTATCAGGACGATACAACCGTGTATCAATGCCCCGGTGGTTTGTCGGAAGACAAAGAAGCTGAACTGGCAGCATTGTCGCTTCGTGCGTTCAATGCATTGTCTTGCAGCGGCTGGGGCCGCATTGACGTAATGCAGGCTGCTGATGGCACGTTCTACTTGCTTGAAGCGAATACCGTACCCGGCATGACTGAAAAAAGTCTGGTGCCGAAAGCGGCGAAAGTGGCCGGTTTGAGTTTTGATGAACTGACGCTGGAAATTCTGGCGACCAGTCTCTCATCAGACTAAACGGAGCTTGCATGACAAAGGCGAAGCACAAGAAGATTCAATTCTGGTCCGGCGTGGCATTTCTGCTCGCGGTCATTGGTGGTCTGATTGTGGGCGGCATTAAAATTCAGGATTACCTGCAGGATGCCCAGAGGGCACCGGTACAGGTGGTGGATTTTTCCGGTGAGTTCAGCCATGTGGATGTAACCAGGCTGGAGCGCCTGATCCGCAAGTCACAACCGGGAAGCTTTTTCTCGCTGGACGTCAATGAAGTTTACAAGCTGGTGGAAGCCCAGCCATGGATTTATCGCGCATCGGTACGTAAGCAATGGCCAAATACGTTAAAGATTTATCTGGTCGAGCAAAAGCCGGTGGCGCAGTGGAACGATGACTTTTTGCTGAATCCCTACGGGGATACCTTCAGCGCCAGTGTGGACGATATGACGCTGCCCAAACTTTTCGGACCGGGCGGCAGTGAGAAAACCGCGCTGGAGGGCTACAACGCCATGCAGTCATTGTTGGCTACCACTGCCATGCCTATCGCAGAGCTGACGTTAAGCGAGCGGTTTGCTTGGCAGATTCAGTTGGCCAACGGCATTGAGCTGAATCTGGGCAGACAGGAATTTATAGATCGGTTGCAACGGTTCATCGATGTGTATCCGTTGCTGGCGAAGCAACCTAAAGCGGTGAAGTATGTGGATTTACGCTACGACACCGGGCTGGCAGTCGGCTGGCAGGATGCACAAGACGAAAAAAGTTAATGAGAGAGTTTAGGAATACCATGTCAAAACCTGCTGAACGCAACCTGATTGTCGGACTGGATATCGGTACCAGCCAGGTGAAAGCCGTTGTCGGCGAATTACTGGCCGATGACCAGATCAGCATTGTTGGTGTAGGCACGCATGCTGCGCAGGGTATGGATAAAGGTGGCGTAAACGATCTCAACCTGGTAGTGAAATCTGTACAACGAGCAGTCAGTGAAATGGAACTGATGGCCGATTGTCAGGTTTCATCCGTATTCATGTCCATTTCCGGCCGTCATGTGAAGTGCCAGAACGAAAGTGGCATGGTACCGATCAACAACCAGGAAGTGACACAAGAAGATGTGGATAACGTGATTCATGCAGCGCGCTCGGTGCCTATTGCGTCAGAACGCCGCCTGCTTCATGTGCTGCCGCAGGAATTTACGATTGATGTGCAGGAAGGGATTAAGAATCCGGTAGGTATGTCTGGCGTCCGTATGGAAGCTGAAGCCCATATCATCACCTGTGCCGATGATATGGCAAAAAATCTGGTGAAGTGTATTGAGCGTTGTGATTTGAGTTCAGATCAGCTTATTTTCTCTGCTCTGGCATCCAGTTACGCTGTATTAACTGATGACGAACGTGAATTAGGCGTTTGTGTGGTTGATATCGGTGGCGGCACCATGGATATCGTTATTTACACTGATGGCGCAATTCGTCACACTGCTGTGATCCCTGTGGCGGGGAACCAGATAACCAGTGATATTGCCAAAATTTTCCGCACTCCTATCAGTAATGCGGAAGAGATTAAGGTGAATTATGCCTGTGCGCTGAAAGACATGGTCAGTATGGAAGAGAATATCGAGGTGCCCAGTGTGGGCGGTCGTCCAGCCAGAGCCATGTCCAGACACACCCTGGCAGAGGTGATTGAACCTCGTTATCAGGAATTATTTGAGCTGGTGCATAAAGAGATCCGTGCCAGCGGTTTTGAAGAACAAATTGCAGCAGGCCTGGTTCTGACCGGCGGTACCGCCAAGATGGAAGGGGCTGTTGAATTTGCGGAAGAAATCTTCCAGATGCCTGTGAGAGTGGGCAAACCAATAAATATGCGCGGGTTATCGGAATATACCGATGACGCAAGTTTTGCAACTGTGGTGGGCTTGCTCCACTACGGCAAAATGCAAAGTGATAATAAAAAATCCAGTAAGCAGAAGTCCGGCGAAAGTTTCTTTCAACGGGTGCAAAGCTGGTTTAAAGGTGAATTTTAATTTTATTTTGGGGGCGCTAAGACTACGGCATACGGTCGCACGGAGGCATCCGACCGGCGTAACTATGACCTGGCTTAGTGTTGTAAGACGTACCAATCCGGAGAGTAAGTATGTTTGAGTTAATGGATAGCCACGGCGAAGAAGCCGTAATCAAAGTTATCGGCGTCGGTGGTGGCGGCGGTAATGCTGTAGAACACATGGTGGCACAGAATATTGAAGGCGTAGAGTTCATCGCGGTGAACACTGACGCTCAGGTACTGCGCAGCTCTAGCGCAGACGTGACACTGCAAATCGGCTCATCGCTGACGAAAGGTCTCGGTGCCGGTGCTGATCCGAATATCGGCCGTGAAGCCGCTCAGGAAGATCGCGAAACCATCCGTCAGGCTTTAGACGGCGCTGACATGGTGTTTATCACTGCCGGTATGGGCGGTGGTACAGGTACAGGTGCTGCGCCCGAAGTTGCCAGAATTGCCCGCGAAATGGGCATTCTGACGGTTGCTGTAGTGACCAAGCCTTTCCCGTTTGAAGGTAAAAAGCGTACTGCTTTTGCTGAACAGGGTATTGTTGAGTTAGCGAAAAACGTTGATTCACTGATCACCATTCCTAACGAAAAGCTGCTGAAAGTGATGGGCCCGGGCACACCACTTCTGCAAGCTTTCAGCGAAGCCAACAACGTACTCAATGGTGCGGTACAGGGTATCGCTGAACTGATCACCCGTCCTGGTCTGATTAACGTTGACTTCGCCGACGTGAAAACCGTGATGTCTGAAATGGGTACTGCGATGATGGGTAACGGTGTTGCATCCGGTGCAGACCGTGCTGAAGAAGCTGCAGAAGCCGCTATCGCCTGTCCGCTGCTGGAAGACATCGATCTGTCCGGTGCACGGGGTATTCTGGTGAATATCACTGCCGGCCCTGATTTCTCCATCGACGAATTCGAAACTGTGGGTAACGCCGTTAAAGCGTTTGCATCTGAAAATGCTACCGTGGTTGTGGGTACGGTTATCGATATGGAAATGGCCGACGAACTGCGTGTAACGGTTGTTGCAACCGGTATCGGCGCAGAGCGTAAGCCTGACATTTCACTGGTAAGTTCTGAAGGTTCCCGTTTATCCGGTGCAGCCCGCGAGTTCGGTACTTCAAGTACCAGCGAAGCCCGCGCTGTAGGCTCTACCGATGGTAACCAGGCACTGAAAGTAGAAAGTGAAGCACAGCCGAACAACGATTTAGAATATCTGGATATTCCGGCATTCTTGCGTAAACAGGCAGACTAAGCTGTTCATTTCGGGGAATTTTTCTCCGGAATTGTTGTCAATGTATAAGAAGTTGGTGTTTAACCAAGGTCAAGTGTGACAGAAATTTGACAAAATAAACTTTTGTCTATATACTACGCGACCGCTTTTTGAACAGGTAAAAGCAACGAAATGATTAGACAACGTACAATCAAACAATCGGTACAAGAGACCGGTATTGGTTTACACAAAGGGGAAAAGGTCACCATGACTCTCCGGCCTGCGCCTGCGAACACAGGAATTGTGTTCCGACGCATTGACCTGGAACCCTATGTGGACATCCATGCGCGTGCAAACGCGGTGGGTAACACCATGCTGTGTACGTGTGTAAACAATGAAGATGGTGTCAGTATCCACACTGTGGAACACCTTGCTTCAGCGTTAGCTGGTCTGGGCATTGACAACATTATTGTTGAAGTAGACAGCAATGAACTGCCGATTATGGATGGCAGCGCCAGCCCGTTCGTTTTCTTACTGCAATCTGCAGGTATTGAAGAGCTGAATGCGCCTAAGCGTTTTATCCGTATCACGAAGACAGTGCGGGTTGAAGACGGAGACAAGTGGGCCGAGTTACGTCCTTACGATGGTTTCCGCGTGGATTTCCGTATCGATTTCGATCATCCTGTGATTAGTCAGACTAATCAGCATATGGTGATGGATTTTGACAGTTGTTCGTATGTAAAAGAAGTCAGCCGTGCCCGGACATTCGGTTTCATGCGCGACCTTGAGTACATGAACGCGAACAATCTGGCACTGGGTGGCAGCATGGAAAATGCTGTTGCTCTGGACGAGTTCCGTATTCTGAACCCTGAAGGTTTGCGTTATGATGACGAATTCCTGAAGCATAAGGTTCTGGACGCAGTGGGCGACCTTTATATGGGTGGCCACAGCATCATTGGTGAACTGGCAGCCTATAAAACCGGTCATGGTCTTAACAACAAACTGTTGAATGCTGTGCTGGAGCAGAAAGATTGCTGGGAATACACCACTTATGAAAACCAGGATGAGATGCCCATCCGGTATGCAGAGCCCGTCATAGCATAAAAAAATCTTGTTTGAAAACCGCCTTTTACAGGCGGTTTTTTTGTACCTGATGTAAATTTTTAATACCAAAACTGTCCAAAAGATTAATCACTTCAAAGGGAAGTGAACTATCCTTAGTGGTAAACTCTCCATATAAACAGGCAACGATCTGTTGTACGCGCAATTCATGTTTTTACTTTCGGGGAATGAACACTGCCTATGAGCACTCAGGGTTGTCCCGCTATTCTTTCAACGCATCAAGGCCGGATTGAGCCGGTATTTGTCCGCTGCCTGCCAGCTTTACTGTTTTTTTATGCATTGGTATTTCTGTTTCTTTTCCCTGCGGACGTAATTGCAGCTCCCGTCGCTAACGAAACGCCGGCGACTATTCCTTACAGTCAGTATCATCAGCGTATCTGGGATACCCGTAACAATATGCCTCAGGTCTCTGCCATCAGTATTGCTGAAGACAATACCGGCTTTATATGGGTAGCCACAGAGGGAGGACTGGCGAGGTTTGATGGCAACCGGTTCCGTATCTTTGATGGCAGAACATCTCCACTGTTTTCCGATCCTATCCTGCGAAAAGTCTTTGTGACACCGGATGACAGGTTATTTGTCGGTACATCAAATCACTTGCTCAAAATGGAAGACGGGCAAATAGAAGAAGTGCTGCTTGACGGGAAGTCTCTGGGAGCAATTAACGATATTATCTGGTTTAACGGATATCTTTACGCTGCCGGAGAGGGTCTTTTCCGGGTCTCTGCAAATGGTGACCATGTAAGCCGCCTGGCAGGGGAAGCAGGGCATATCCGAACCCTCGCCACAGATCAACATCGCCTCTGGGTTGGCTCAAGTACCGGACTGAGTTATCTGGACGGGCAACACATCAGCCAGTCAGTGCCCGCAAGCGGGCTGCCATCCGGCGCACATATTATCCACCTTGCGCAGTATCGCGAGCAGCTTCTGGTGGGGACGTCTGAAGGTCTTTTCATTGCCAGCGACAGTGGCAAACTCAGGGCGTATGAAACCACGTCCGGCGTAATTAACGATCCTATTGAGATGTTATTTGCTGACAGTAAGGGCAACCTCTGGATAGGCGGTAAGCAACGTCTTCTTCAACTTACCGGCCATACTCTGGTAGAAGAAGTTACCGAAATTAAAGGCAGGACGTCTCCCTGGTTTGTGTCTGCCTTCGAAGACAGAGCGGGCAACCTTTGGTTTGGAAGCCGCACTCACGGTCTGCAGCGTTTGCGCTATGACGGAACTGCCAGTCTGGGTAAAAAAGCCGGGCTTGATGAACCCTATGTCTGGACTTTTGGCAAGCAGGGGGACGGGATCCTTGCAGGCACGAATGCCGGGCTCTATCTGCTGAAAAATCATCAATTCACGCCTTTAATACAGGATGCCAGGTTGCCTAATCACGTGGTCTATTCAATATTAACGGCCACAGACAATACGCTATGGCTGGGAACACGCAGTGGTCTTGTGCATCTTGATGAAAACTACCAGGTGTTACAGCGGTTCCCGCAACTTGATGGTATGCAAATTAACGGCATTGAACAGCTTCCTGGCGGCGATGTGCTGGTGGCCTCTACAGGCGGATTGTTTCGCTGGGATCAGGAAACGCTGCAAAAAGTTTCGCTCAGTAACGGTGACGAGATTGGTAATACCCGCTTTGTGTTTGCAGACAACACTGGCGATATCTGGGCGGGCACCACCGGCGGCCTTATTCACCTGAACGGGAAGGGTGAGCAGATGCCTGTCAATGATGACATTCTCAACACAGTGTCAATTGCCTATATCGGACAACTCAAAGACGGCCGTATGCTGGTCGGGACTTTTCAGTCCGGCTTTGCGGTTAAGCAGCAGTCTGGCTGGTACTGGCCGGATGAACGTCAGCTACCGGCATCCGGCGTGATGTTTATGGCTGAACAAGACGACAATCTGATCATTTCCAGCCTGAAAGGTGTGTATCAGATAAGTAAGCATTCACTTGAAGCCGGAGCGCCGGTGGAGGTGGCTATGCTTGTGGACGATTATGGCCCGGAGTCCGACACCGACGGGATCCGCTGCTGTAACGGGGCGGGAAATGCAAAAGGTCTTGTTGACGGCAATATACTTTATCTGCCCACACTCAACGGAGTGGCAAGTATTGATTTAACTTTGAGTGCCATTAATCGCAGAGGACTGATACCGGTAGTCGATGAAATCATTGTGCAGGGCGAATCCGTGACAAAGTCGGGGGCTTTACTCCCTGAGGGGGAGCGGAATCTTCAGATCAATTACACCAGTCCCCGTTTTTACCGCAACAGTGCACTGGAATTCCGTTACCGTCTCAACGGGTACGACCGTGACTGGATTAACGCCGGAAACCGGCGGGAAGCGTTTTACACGAATTTACCCCCGGGCGATTACACATTTGAAGTGGAAGCCCGTCTGAAAGAGTGGAATGCCTGGGGAGAGCCTGCCTTTTTCCGTTTTTCCATGCCGCCGTTCTGGTACGAACAACAATGGATGCGACTGGTATTTGTGTTGCTCGCTGTCCTCGCTTTCTGGGCGGTATACCACATCAGAACCCGCAGACTGGAGCGCGCCAGACTGCAACTGGAGGCAATGGTAACTGCGCGGACTGCCGAGCTTGATAAAGCAAACAAGCAGCTGGCTGAAGCCAACGAACAATTGCAGCAGGCAAGCCTGACCGACTCCCTGACACGGCTAAATAACCGCCGCTATCTCGATACCTTTATCGATAAAATCCTTGCAAAGGCCGCCCGCCAGCAACGGGGGGTATTTTGTATCATTCTCGATATGGATAATTTCAAAGTCCTGAACGACGAATTAGGGCATGCTGTCGGGGACGATATTCTGGTTAAATTCGCAGATATTTTGCGCAGGGAAGTGCGCAGTGCTGATCACGTTATTCGCTGGGGCGGCGAAGAGTTTCTGATTGTGCTGGATGCAGGCATTTCCGTAAGTGAATTTATCGGACGCCTGATGTGTTCCATGGAACTGACGCGCTGGCCTCATCAACAACGGCTCAGCTCGCCGCCTACCTGTTCTGTTGGGGTATGTTATCACCCGCCCGGCGGGGAAGCCGGCTGGACGTGGTCACATACTCTTATCCTGGCTGATAAAGCAATGTACATGGTGAAGCGCTGCGGAAAAGAAGGCTGGCTTCAGTTACAGCCGCAGCAACCTGTGGCAGAAGATTTACCGGAAAAAGTCATTAAACAGAAGCCGGAGATGCTGGTTAACAGTAACCGTTTCCACATGGAAGGTTCACCGCATATTCTCGCGGCGGTAAGTAACCTGAAGAATAATATTTTTCCGCTACGGGAAAGAAAGTAGCCATCCTCCGTGTATTTTGTCGTCAATTCTGCTTACCTTGTCTTACGGGGTATGAAAAAAACGCACTGAGTATCTGATTGTGGTTTGTTCATTTGCATTAACAGCGGTAAACTAGTCCGGATTTTATTAAGAGTGCCCGATGAAACTAACGATAACCTTTATTGGTCAGCAGAAGCGATACAGGAAAAGCATCAGTGTGAGAACACTGGTGAGTTTTACCGTGCTCTCGTCGTTATTCATGTTAGTTTCCAGCCGTTCCACTGATTCCGTTTCCGAAGATATTGCCAGAATTAAGCTTGCTCAGGCCGCTAATGAAGCCGGAGGTGCAGAAGTTGATGCACTGGCTGCCAGCACACGTCAGCAATTACAAATTCTGGCAGAGCGTCTCGCTGAAATGGATGCGACGGTGTCGCAACTTGATGAGAAAGGCAAATTAATTGCCGCTGAATTTGGGATGAAGGCAGAAGATTTAGACGCCTTTGACCCCGGCTCTTCGCCAAAAAACGTGGAAAATGAACCCCTGATGGAACAAATCGCCGCTTTACAGCAGACTGTGTCTGCGAAAAAACAGCAGCTGGCGATGCTTGAAAGTCTTGTCCGGGGGCATCATATCCATGAACAGAGTCAATTATCTGGCCGGCCAATAGCGTCGGGATGGTTGTCTTCTTATTACGGCATGCGCGCAGATCCTTTTACCGGCAATCCAGCAATGCACAAAGGGCTGGATTTTGCGGGTAAATCTGGTGATGACGTTGTTTCCACTGCTGCAGGCATCGTGACCTGGGCAGGAGAACGTCACGGTTATGGCTTACTGATAGAAATCGATCATGGTGATGGAATGGTGACCCGGTACGGGCACAACCAGGCACTGTCGGTTGCTATCGGTGACGTTGTAACAAAAGGTCAGACTATCGCAGTGATGGGTAGTACCGGCCGCTCCACAGGTGCTCATGTTCACTACGAAGTAATAAGAAACGGGCAACAAATCGATCCTCTGCCGTACGTTACCAAAAGACGTTAAGCAGCAGCCAGAAAAGGTTTACTCCGGTAAACCAGCACAAACAGATAGGGTGACAACCATGCACATGATGTGCGCGGCGTCATTTATTTTAAATCTACGAGTCCACCGGGATGCCGGAACTCGTAAAAAAGTAGTGGAATCATCAACCAAATGTTTGCAAGCATCCTGAGGAAAGTATTCGGTAGCCGTAACGACCGTCTCATAAAAAAACTAAAAAAGAACGTCGATGCCATCAACGCATTGGAAAAGGAATACGAAGCGTTAAGCGATGAGCAACTAAAGGCGAAAACTGCCGAACTCAGAGCACGTTTGGAAAAAGGTGAAACCCCGGAAGATATCCTTAACGATGCCTTTGCCACCGTACGTGAAGCCAGTAAGCGCGTTTACGGTATGCGTCACTTCGACGTACAGATGATTGGTGGTATGGTACTGCACACAGGTAAAATTGCAGAAATGCGTACCGGTGAAGGTAAAACCCTTACCGCGACCTTACCCACTTACCTGAATGCTCTGACCGCTAAAGGTGTCCACGTTATTACCGTGAACGATTATCTGGCCCGCCGTGATGCCGACTGGTCCCGCGAGTTGTTTGAATTCTTAGGCATGACGGTAGGGTGTAATGTGCCCGGCATGTCACCGGATATGAAGCGTGAGGCTTACAACGCCGACGTTACTTACGGAACAAACAACGAATTCGGTTTCGATTACCTCCGTGACAATATGGCCTTCAGCCCGCAGGATCGTGTTCAGCGCCCGTTGCATTACGCGGTAGTGGATGAGGTTGACTCTATTCTTATCGATGAGGCAAGAACGCCGCTTATTATTTCCGGTGCAGCCGAGGACAGCTCTCACCTGTACAGAGCAATTAATACAGTGATCCCTGAACTGGTACAGCAGGAAAAAGAAGACGAAGAAGGGCAGGAAGGCGACGGCGATTACACCGTTGATGAAAAAGCCCGTCAGATTCACCTGACTGAACGGGGTCAAATCCACGTTGAAGAAATACTGCAACGTAACGGTATTCTGCCGGAAGGTGAATCTCTGTTTGCTGCCGGTAATATTTCCCTGCTTCACCATATCAATGCCGCATTGCGTGCCCACAAGTTATTCCAGAAAGATGTGGATTACATCGTAAAAGACGATCAAATCGTCATTGTTGATGAGCACACGGGCCGCACAATGGAAGGCCGTCGCTGGTCTGAGGGCCTGCACCAGGCGGTAGAAGCCAAAGAAGGCGTGAAGATCCAGAACGAGAACCAGACTCTGGCATCGATTACCTTCCAGAACTATTTCCGTTTATACGACAAACTTGCCGGTATGACCGGTACTGCCGATACCGAAGCATTTGAATTCCAGTCTATTTACGGACTGGAAACCGTGGTTATTCCGACCAACCGTCCAATGGCCCGTAAAGATATGGCCGACCTGATTTATCTGACTGCACAGGAAAAATACGACGCCATTGTGGCAGACATCCGTGTTGCAGTGAAAAAAGGTCAGCCGGTACTGGTCGGTACGGTGTCTATCGAAAACTCTGAACTGCTGTCCCGCTTTCTGAAGAAAGAAAAAGTGCCGCACAAAGTGCTGAACGCCAAGTTCCACGAACAGGAAGCGGATATTATCGCTCAGGCCGGCCGTCCCGGCGCTGTCACCATCGCGACTAATATGGCCGGTCGTGGTACCGATATTGTGCTTGGCGGTAACTGGAAAGCCGAAGCTGAGAAACTGGAAAACCCCACTGAAGCGCAACTTAAGAAACTGAAAGATGAGTGGGAAGCGCTGCATCAGCAAGTACTCGATGCCGGTGGTTTGCATATCATTGGTACCGAGCGTCACGAATCACGCCGTATTGATAACCAGTTACGTGGTCGTGCCGGCCGTCAGGGTGATCCCGGTTCCAGCCGTTTCTACCTGTCGCTGGATGATGCACTCATGCGTATCTTCGCGTCTGAGAAAATGGCTGGCATGATGAAGCGCCTGGGCATGGAGCATGGCGAAGCCATTGAGCACCCGTGGGTAACCCGCGCAATTGAAAACGCCCAGCGTAAAGTGGAAGGCCGTAACTTCGATATCCGTAAGCAGTTGCTGGAATACGATGACGTGGCTAATGATCAACGTAAGGTCATTTACGAACAGCGTAACGAACTGCTGGACGAAGGTGACATCAGCGAAACGATTAAAGCTATCCGTGTAGACGTGGTGAATGGCGTAGTTGATGAGTACATTCCTCCCCAGTCACTGGAAGAAATGTGGGATGTGCCGGGCCTGGAAGAGCGACTTAAAGCAGACTTTAAAGTCGACCTGCCTGTGCAGAAATGGCTTGATAGCGATGATAAGTTGTACGAAGAAAAACTCCGTGAGCGTGTTCTGACAGAAATCGAAGGCGCTTATCAGGAAAAAGAAAATGCAGTAGGCCCGGATGTACTGCGTCAGTTTGAAAAAGCGATCATGCTGCAGAACCTCGACAGTCACTGGAAAGAGCATCTGGCTGCTATGGACCACCTTCGTCAGGGTATTCACCTGCGTGGTTACGCCCAGAAGAATCCTAAGCAGGAATATAAGCGTGAATCCTTTGAACTGTTCTCGGGTATGCTCGAAGCATTGAAAGTGGAAGTCATCACTATTTTGAGCCGTGTGCAGGTCAAAGCAGAATCTGATGTGGAGAAAGTAGAAGAGCAGCGTCGTCAGGCTGACGATGTGCCTAAGAACTTTAATCACGAAGAGGCACCTGAACAGGCGCCGGAGGCCGATGGCCAGTCAGGCATCCGCTCTGAAATGCGCCAGGGGCCTAAAGTAGGCCGTAACGACCCGTGTCCTTGCGGTTCAGGTAAAAAATATAAACAGTGCCACGGTAAACTGTCTTAATGAAAGAAGTGCATGTAGCCGTAGGTGTAGTACTTCGTGATGGGCTTGTTTATATCTGTAAGCGGCCCGACGACAAACATCAGGGCGGAAAGTGGGAGTTTCCCGGTGGTAAAGTGGATGCCGGCGAAACGGTAACTCAGGCACTGGCACGTGAGCTTAAAGAAGAGATTGGCATTGATATACAGACCAGTCAGCCACTGACTGTTATCGGTCACGATTACGGAGATAAGCGGGTACTGCTTGATGTTCATTCGGTAACAGACTTTGCCGGTGAACCTGCCGGTCTGGAAGGACAACAGGGCAAGTGGCTTAAGCTTTCTGCACTGGAGCCCGAAGATTTTCCCGCGGCGAATGTAGCGATCATAGAAAAGCTTCAGGGCTGAACTTAGTCAGCGTCTGCTTTCAAATCAGAAACCCCGGCCATGAAAAGCCGGGGTTTCTCGCATTTATAACCTGTTATTTCATTACAGCCATTTAATGTTTGAAATAAATACAAAAAAAGTCCGGTATTATAATCTGACTACGCCAAAAGGCTAGATTGACAGATATTCCGCTGCGTACGGTCTTCTCAGGTGCCCGCTAAGTCATTGAGATCTTATACCTAAATGTACTTGTTGTGACATTTGTGTATAAGGCGACAAAGATGCACTTATGGGGAGATCCCCCCACAACCAGATTCCCTCCCATACCAAGGTATCCTGTTTTATACCTAAATTTTTTCTGCCTGCTCTAAACCTTTACTAAACGCGCTGTTAAGCAATCGTTCATTCATAGTAAATTCCGAGGTTTTCCATGGCACTGAAAAAAAGCACTGAGGCCAGCCCGGCCACACCGGCCGTAAGAGTTGACGCGAAACTACGCAGAGAGGCAGAAGAGCAGCGAAGAAAAGCCCGCACCCTCGCCAGACAACAACAAGCTGCCGAACGGGTAGCGACGGCGACGGCTGAACTGGCCAGTGGCATCAGTCAGTCTGCCAGCGCGACCGACCAGTTAGGCACTGCTATCAACGAAATTGCCGCTGGTGCAGAAGAGTCCAGCAGTGCAAGTCAGGAGAGTCTGGCGGCAATTACCCAGATTTCTTCTTCACTGGTATCACAGCTTACGCTATCCGGACAGACCCTGGATAAAACCAATCTGCTTCAAACCTTCGTTGACCGTGTTATGGGCAACCTCGGCAATATGATGGACAGCGTAAAAACAGCTTCTGAACACCAGTCACGCTCTGTAGTCATGATGAGCGAGCTGGAGCAGCAAGCATCCAATATTGGTGAAGCCGTTAAACAAGTTACCCGCATTGCCGACCAGACCAACTTACTTGCATTAAATGCTGCAATCGAAGCCGGACGCGCCGGTAAGCACGGTAAAGGCTTTGCGGTAGTGGCCGATACCGTACGGGCTTTGGCTGAAGTATCGGATAAGAGCGCTGCCGATATCGCCATGCAAATCGAGCAAATTCAGCAGCAGTCAAATCAAGTTTCTGATGCAGTGAAACAATCATCGGAAGCGGCGCTCGAAGAAGTGACAAAAGGCGAAGCGGTAACCAGTCAGCTGGCCAAAATTAAGGAAGATATGCAGATAATTGCTACCGGCTCTGAAACGCTGCAAACCAAAATCCGTGAAATGGACAATGCCGCTAAAGAAATCCAGGCAGGGTCTGAAGCCATTTCCTGTGCTGCCGACGAGCAGTCATCTGCTGCTCAGGAAGTGTCCAGTAACGTATCTGAACAAAGCAGCGCGTTGTCACAAGCTGAGCAGGCTGCCCAGTCTCTGGAAATTATCACTGAAGAGCTGAAAAACAGCACCGACATCAATAAAAGCGCGGAAGAAGTGGCGTCCTCGGCAGAAGAGTTATCTGCAAGCATGGAGGAAATCAGCCGGTCAACCACAGAAATATCCACGGCACTGAATCAGATTAACAACGGTGCGCAACAGGCAGCGTCGGCAGTTGACCAGGCGGTGAGTAATATCGATACCCTCCGGGATGGTGTAGCGGAAGCCTCTGCTCAGTCTGAAAACGCGCTTACCCGTGGCGAGGCGATAACAGAACTGCTGAAAGAGAACCGTGCACTTATCGAAGAAATGGTGGAAGGCATCAATACCGCACTGGAAACCAGCAAACTGAACGTATCAGCCATTACTGATATGGAATCAATGACCCGCACTATCGACAAAGTTATCGACACCATCACCACCGTGTCGGTGAAAACCAGCATGCTTGCCGTTAACGGTGCTGTGGAAGCGGCCCGGGCGGGTGAATACGGTAAAGGTTTTGCTGTGGTATCTGCCGATATTCAAAGCCTTGCCGATGAGGCCGCTGAGAATGTTGAACAAATTAAAGATCTCATCAAAGCCATTCAGGATCAGACACAAAACGTGAAAACTGACCTGACCAACGTGGCAGAGAGCGCTTACCGTGAGGTGCAAAAAGCGAAGCAAACCACTGAGGACATCGCCGGTATTGCCAAAGATATGGCTGAAGTACTTTCTTACAACAAAGAAATGCAGCAAGCCGGTGAAGAAATTGCTGCTGCTGTAGCGCAGGCTCAAAAAGGCCTGGAGCAAATTGCCGCAGCGAATGAACAGGCCAGCAGTAACTGTCAGCAGGCATTGTCTGCCGCAGAGCAGCAGACCAAAGGCGTTGAAATCCTGGCCCGCTCTATCGAGGAAATCTCCTCTGTCGCTGATGAAATGCAAAACAGCTAAGGCCGGTTGATTCAGAGTTAAAGGTGAGGTGAGACCATGCAAGAAATGGAAACTCAGGAAATTACCGCAACAGACACTGAGCTGCAGTTTGTTTCTTTTCAGATTGGAAAAGAGAAATTTGCATTTCCGATGCAGTCTGTTGGCGAAATTATTCGTGTTCCCGTGATGGTTGGGGTTCCGCTGGGGCCCCACCAGATGATGGGACTGGCAAACCTGCGGGGTAACGTACTGCCGGTTTACGATTTACGGGCTATTTTGTTGTCGTGTTCAGCGGAACAAACTGAAACATCCCGTGTTGTCGTTGTGGAGTCAACACTTGGTATGACGGGCTTTCTGGTCGACAAAGTAAACCGTGTTTACAGTGTACCGAAAGACACCGTGGTTAATGACAAACAAGGCGACTCGTCAATTTCTTATGACTACCTGCAAGGGTTGATTAAGCAAAAGAACGAACCGCTGGAGCAGATCCTTAATGTTGAAAACCTGGTGCAGTCACAGTTAACCGTCAGCCATAAAAAAGATGGTTCCGGCCTGCAACTGCAGCAAAACCGTACCGGTTCGCAAGACATTAACAGCGAAGCCGAAGATGATTTGCAACAACTGGTTTGTTTTTCCATAGCCGGACAAGAATTTGCTTTTTATCTCCATGATGTGGGTGAGATTGTGCGTGTTCCCGACGACATATCTGCCTTACCCGACAGTAATCCTTCGGTACTGGGGCTGGTAAATCTGCGGGGACGGATTATTCCCATCGTCGATCTGGCCATGAACCTTGGCATGCAGCCCTGCGAAATGAACGATGCTACCCGCATCATCATTGTTAACTGCAGCGACAGCAGTCAGTCCGCTGTGGGCTTTGTGGTAGCAAAAGTCAGCAATGTGGTGAGTATATCGCCGTCGGCGTTGGAGCCTGTTCCGTCTATGTGTAACGACGGATATACCGATGGTGCGCTTGAAGCAGTGTATCGGGTAGAAGGCACTAAGCGACTCATTTCTATCGTTAACTTGCAAAGTGTTTTCCAACGCTCGCTAAGCCAGGCGCTGAGCCAGGTTGATTTACAAGATGAGGTTTCTGATATGGCTAATCAGGACGAAGGGGTGTTGACCGAAGAAGACTATGCCCAATACGTGATCTTCTCCATTGCAGGACAAGAGTACGGGGTCAGCATCGAAGATACCCAGGAAATAACACGCATTCCCGACAAGTTGGAAAGTGTGCCCAATACACCGGACTATCTGCAAGGCATTGTCAATCTGCGTGGCACAGTACTGCCTGTGATTGATTTACGCACGCGATTGGGATTACCCAAAGCTGAGGCCACTGACCGGCAGCGCATTGTGGTGCTTACCCGTAATAAGCAAAAAACCGGCTTTATTGTGGATGGTGTGGCAGAAGTTAAAACCGTTATTACCGATTCTATCGAAGATGCGCCTTCACTGTCTGATGAGCAAACCGAGTTGTTAAACAAGCTTATCAAGCTCAATAAAGAGCAACGCATCATTCAGCTCATCGAGCCGTCGGTCCTGCTGAACGACAACGATATTGCAAAAGTAAACGGGGGTTAACGGGAAGATGGCAGTCAAAGTATTAGTGGTAGATGACTCTGCCTTGATGCGGAAACTGTTCACACAGGTTTTCACTGCACGGGGCTATCAGGTTGACTCAGCCCGCGATGGCGAGGAAGCACTGACGAAATCAGCGGCTTTTAAACCTGATGTGATTACTTTAGATATCAACATGCCGGTGATGGACGGTCTGACTTGTCTTAGCCTGCTAAGGAAGTTTCACCAGTGCCCTGTGCTGATGCTGTCATCGCTGACGCAGAAAGGTGCGCTGGTGACACTGGAAGCGCTGGCACTGGGAGCGGGTGACTTTGTCTTGAAGCCCGGCGGCACGGTCAGTGCGGATATCAGCGATATTGAAGATGAGCTGATTTCCAAAATTGAAGCCCTTACCGCAAGCGTCAGGCGAACGGCAGCTCCGTCAAAGCCCGTGCACACGCAACAGCAAACGGCTGCGGTAAAAGCAACGGCAGCGCCGGTAAAAAATGGCAAGGTTCAGGTGGTGATGATTGGTGTATCCACCGGTGGCCCGCGCAAACTTGAGCAGATTTTGTCTCAGCTACCGGCCAGCTTTCCCTGCCCGGTAGTCGTGGCGCAGCATATGCCAAAAGCGTTTACCGCCGCACTGGCGAAACGTCTGAATGATTTATGCCCGTTAGAGGTTGTCGAAGTAAGCAGCCGCATGTCGCTGGAAACCGGCAAAATTTATATTGCCAAAGGCGATGCGGATTTGTCCTTTGTAAAAAACCAGAACACGGTGTTTGTCAGACCCATTCCCGCCAGTCCCAACTTCCTCTGGCATCCCAGTGTGGATCGTATGGTGGAATCGGCGCTGGGGTGTTTCGATGCCAAAAATATGCTGTGCGTACAGCTCACCGGCATGGGGTGCGATGGCGTGGCTGCCATGTCTAAGGCCTACAGCAGAGGCGCGGTGACCATTGCGGAGAGTGAAGCAACTGCAACCGTATTTGGGATGCCGAAAGAACTTATTCAGGCGGGGTGCGCCAGTCATGTGCTTGACAGTCACGCCATCGCTCAACGTATTAATCATTTGTGTAAGCAATAGGAGTACGCCATGGGACTGAGAAAAAGCCGCGGAGAGTCTGGCAGTCAGGCTGACCGCAGACAAAATAGCAGAGACCTGGCGTCCCTTATTGACGATTTACAGGCGAGTTGTGCCGATGTCAGACGCTGGGCGGCAAGAGATCTGACGAACAATCTGGCAGCCCGGACTGCTTTGCTTGAGCAAATCGACATTGAGCACGAGCCCACCGTACTGGAGGCGTTATTCAGCGCTGTCGAAGGCATGTGTGACGAAGATGTGGCCGGTGCTCTGCTTGAAAAGCTGAAGTCGGAAGATGCGCAGGTACGTAACGGGGCAATTGAGTTGCTGCAAAGCCAGCCGGTACTGTTTGCAGCCCATGTGAACGAACTTTTATGCGATGAAGACAGTGATGTACGTATTTTTGCCGTGGACGTTATCGGCGCTATCCGTCATCCGGATGCTGCAACGTGGTTGCACAACGTAGTGTTGAACGATAACAACATCAATGTGGTTGGCACCGCTGTAGATAAGTTGTCAGAAATTGGCGATAGCGGAACGCTGGAGGTACTCGAAAAAGTATCTGCCCGTTTTCCCGGTGAAGCTTACATCCAGTTCGCGATTCAGTGTGTTCGGGATTCTGTTGCAGGAGAGGGTGTATGACCAGCATCCGGACAACGTCGCCGGCAGGGGAAATCTCTGACGCTGACTTCGACCGGTTCCGCTCAATGTTCTACCGGAAAACCGGCATTTACTTCGAAGATTCCAAACGATACTTCGTTGATAAACGGTTGAAAGAGCGCATGAAGCAAACCGGCCACAATCTGTTTAAAAGTTATTTTACCTTCATGCGTTTTCAGGCGTCCGGGGAAGAGCTTCAAAACCTTGTTAATGCCATGACGGTGAACGAGACCTACTTCTTCCGCGAAGAATATCAGTTTGAGACCATGTGCCGTCATTTAATGGATGATTTAGACAGCATGCGCCCGGCGGGTGAGGATTTAAGGATCTGGTCAGTACCCTCAAGCACAGGTGAAGAGCCGTATTCCATAGCAATTTACCTGCTTGAGTACTGGAAAGGACTGGATCACCGGGATGTGGAGATTGTGTCGTCTGATATCGATACCAGTGTCCTTGAACATGCTAAACGAGGCATTTATTCCAAGCGATCTGTACAAAACATTCCGCTGACTGTCCGGCAGCGTTATTTCACTCAGAAGGGCAATGAGTTCCATTTGAGTCCCGACATTAAAGAGTCTGTGACTTTATGTCTGGCAAATATTCTTGGTGCTGAAGTGCCCGGTCGTTTCCGTTCATTCGACCTGATTTATTGTCGCAACCTGCTAATTTATTTCGATGACGATTCCCGTCGTAAGGCTGCACAGGTGTTATATGACGCACTCAAGCCCGGAGGCTACATATTCTTAGGCCACAGTGAGTCTATGAGCCGCATTTGCTCATTATTCAAAATTAAAAAATTCGGTGACGTTATTGTTTACCAGAAGCCGGGGTTCGAGGGAGCCAGCAGATGAAAACTATCATGATCGTGGATGATGCTAATACCGTCCGTACCTACCACCGGATGATTGTTGCCAGCGCGCAACGCCATGTGGAAGAAGCAGAAAATGGCGTAGAAGCTCTCGAAAAGGCAATGGGTAAACAAATCGACCTGTTCATGGTTGATGTCAATATGCCGAAAATGGATGGCTACCGTTTGTGTCAGGAAATTCGCCGGGATGCAGGATTGAATCAGGTGCCTATTATTATGATAAGCACGGAATCTCAGGCTGCAGACGCGACCCGGGCATTCGACTGTGGTGCAAACTTCTATATGACCAAACCCGTGGACGGCACCACGTTAAATGACATGGTGTCACTGATGCTGGGAGAATAATCATTATGAGTGAGCTGTTAGATACATTCATCGGTGAATCCAGAGAAAATCTGGAATCTGCCAGCCAGGAGCTGCTGACCCTGCAAAACAGTGGCTATGACGCCAAAGCGGTCGATACGATTTTCCGTGATATTCACACTATCAAAGGTTCGTCGGATCTGTTCGATATCAAGCCGCTGACCCGCCTTGCTCATGCCTCTGAAGATTTACTGGATTGCATGCGTGCCGGCGAAGTGTCTTTTACCGATGAACTTGGTGATGTGCTGTTAGAAGCATTCGATCAAATCAGCACATTTTTTGATGAGCTTGAGTCGGGAACCCATCAATTATCTCAGTGGGAAGAAGCGTCCACCGGGCTTGCCGCCAGATTACGTAGCTTTATGGAACCGGCATCCGGCGGGGCCAGCTCAGACAATGAGCAAGGGGAGAGTCATACGGTTGATAGCGGAGCATCTGATTCTCCGGCTACTGTTGCTCCTCTACCTGACAAAGCGGCTGCATGGCTGAATGAGCTGGACGAGAAGCACCGTATCAGCGCATTTTTCAGTGCACTGGAAAGCGATGAAATGGTTCATGTTATCCGCTATACACCGGATGCAGACTGTTTCTTTCGTGGTGAAGATCCGTTTAACGTCAGTCTGGCAACCCCCGGGCTTATCTTTCACAATCTGTCCCGTAAAAACCATGTAGAAGGTCCTGAAGACGTTTTCCTCTGCCACCTGGACATTACGATCCTCTGTGTGGCCAGTTCTGCTTCTCTGGCTGAGCACTTTGCGTATTACGAAGGCCAGTATGAACATGATGCTATTTCCGCGGCCAGCTTTTACTCATTAAGTGAGCCGCTGCTGACCAGCTTTTTACAAAGTGATGATGCTGATGGTATCGCCGAAGCGGCAGCGCTGGCAGACAACGAGCAGGTGGCCCGTATATGCAGCTTCCTGTGTGCTTCGCTGAATCCGGACTCTGTACAATGGCAAATCAGTGCAGGGCTTGAAAAACTCGCTGCAGGTGAGGCTCTGTCACGCTTTTGTGATATTGCCACTTCAGCCGGAGATGCTGCTCCTTTCGAAGATCAGGCGCAGGCTGAATCCGGTGACGCTTCAGGCTCTGAGTCTGTCACTGTTGAAGATAACGCTGAGACATCAAGCTCAGCGACAGATGTCTCCGGTTGCGGAAATGGCGACAGATTATCCCCAAGTGCCCTTACCATGCTTGAGCAGCAACAAGCCTTACTGGAACGTCTGGCGGCAGGCGAAGGCAATCCTGCATCGCTTGCGTCGGTGAATCTGGTTGTCAGCCGTGTACTGGGTGTTGATGTGATTGAACGGTCTGTTGAAGACTTGCTGGCCCTCATTGCCGGTGGACAGGTTGAAGTACCTCAGGCCGACACAGGCGAAGAAGAGGCTGACGCTGTAGTGCCTGAGGCAACTGCTGCTCAGGAAACTGAACAAAACGTTCCTGTCGCTCCGGAGCCTGCTGCGGAAGAGGTGGCGCAGAGTACAGCTCCGGCAAAAGCGGCAGAGCGTCAGGTACCACGTACGTTAAAAGTTAATCAGGAGAAAATTGATTACCTGATGGACCTGGTGGGCGAGCTGACAGTAGCGAAAAATTCTCTGCCTTATCTTGCCCGGCAGGCAGAAGAAGAAGGCGGCAGCAGAAAACTCAGCAAACAGATTAAGTCACACTTCACGATTGTGAACCGTCTTACCGAAGAGCTGCAAAGTGCTGTTCTGCAAATTCGAATGGTTCCGGTATCTCACGTGTTTCAGCGTTATCCCCGTCTGGTTCGGGATCTGGCCCGCAAGCTTGATAAGAAGATTGAGCTTGAAATGCAGGGGGAAGATACGGAATTTGATAAAAATCTGATTGAGTCTTTGTCTGAGCCTTTAATTCACTTACTGAGAAACAGCATCGATCACGGTATCGAGTCTCCGGCTGACCGCCTCAGTGCAGGTAAAAATGAATCAGGAAAAATTGAGCTCATTGCCACACCGCAGGATGACAACGTGGTGATAGAAATCCGCGATGACGGTAAGGGCATTGATCCGGCGAAGATCAAAATGCTGGCATACCAGAAAGGCGTAATCACCGAAGCGCAGCTGGAATCGATAAACGATGACGAAGCACTGCAACTGATATTTGCACCCGGCTTTTCCACTTCCGAGCAGGTGTCTGATTTATCCGGTCGCGGTGTGGGAATGGACGCCGTGAAAACCATGGTTACTCAGGCTGGCGGTCATATTGAAATGCAGTCTGAAGTGGGTACCGGCACACGGTTCCGTCTTGTATTGCCGCAAACTATGTCGGTTAACCGTGTGATGATGTTTGAAGTCAGCGACCAGATGTTTGGCGTCAGTATGGACAGCGTGGTGGAAACCGTGAAAGTGCGCCCTGAGGAAATCCAGCAAATCAAGAATCATCAGGTGCTGGTTATCCGCGACAAGCTGGTGCCCCTTCATTGCCTGCGGGACTATCTGGGTTTTGCACCGGAAACGCAAAATACAGAAGAACAGTCTATTCTTGTAGTAAACACAGGCAACGGGGATATCGGTTTGGTTATCGATAAATTCCATGAGGGTATTGATGTTATCCAGAAGCCTCTTGAAGGTGTGATGGCGGGCTACGCCCACTTCAGCGGTACAGCCTTACTGGGTGACGGACGGGTTCTGCTTATTATCAACATTCCGGAGTTACTGTCATGCCGATAATTTTCAAGCAAAAAGTTGCAGCACTCGACGGCAACTGTGAAATCGATTTAGCGGAAGAACTGGATCTCTGGCTGGCAGAGAATCCGAAACGGCAGGTTAATCTGAAAAAGCTCACCCATGCCCATACCGCCCTGTATCAGGTATTAATTAAACATCAGACCGGCATTTCTGTATGGCCTGAGGCGGGAGAGTGGGGCTGGCTTAAACGTGCCATTGATGCCGGTTTATATAACGCGGAGTCTCAGGCATGACAAAGGTGCTTGTGGTTGCTAACCGCAAAGGTGGTACGGCCAAAACAACGACGGTAGTGAATCTGGCTTACGCTCTGAGCGAGAAAGGGGCGAAAGTGCTGGTGATTGACCTTGATAATCAGGGGCATATTGAACAGGGTTTCACTGCACAGCCGGATTTACTCTCTGCACTTTCTCAACCGGCGTGGATGAGTGAATTCGAAGAGTTCAAAGGCGTGCTGGCATACAGCGACAGGATCCATCTGGCACTGGCCCATACCGACAGCGCATTTGATGAATCAGCTTATACCCTGGACCGGTTCAGTCAGCTGTTTGATAACGCAGGCGACGCCGGGCACTACGACATAATTCTCGTCGATACGCCGCCTACACTGGGGCCCCGGTTGTTATCAGCACTAGCCGGTGCGCATCGTATCGTCATTCCGGCCGAGCCGACGCCACTGGCTTCTGACGGCGTAAACAAGCTGCTGAATGCGTGTATGAAAGCGATCAGGAATAAGCATTTCCGTGCCAGTGGCATTGATATTCTGCCCGTGATGGTGGATGGCAAATTACGCATACATCGTCAGACATTGGGTCTCTGGCAAGAGAAATTCGGAGCGGGCAGAATCTTGCCTGCTATTCGTCGCAACGTAAAACTGGCGGAAGCATTCGCAGTACATCAGCCAGTCAGCGAATATGCGCCACTTTCCGCAGGAGCGAAAGACTATCGCTCTTTATGCGACTGTCTTTTCTCATAGAAACGAGGTGATCAATGAAGACCATCCATTTAGTTGACGATTCGGCGACCATGCTGATGAGTATGGAAATGCTGTTAAAACGTGCAGGCTACGACATTATTAAATCAGAAAATGCTGAAGCTGCGCTGACAACACTGCAAAGCGCGTCTCCAAAACTCATCATCACCGATTTGAACATGCCGGGAATGAACGGCATAGAGCTGATTAAAGAAATAAAGAAAAATACGAAATTCAGATTCACACCTATTTTGATGCTGACCACTGAATCACAACAAACCAAGCGGGAAGAAGCAAAGCGTGCTGGTGCCACAGGATGGCTGGTAAAACCTGTCGAACCTGATCAATTGATCGCAGTAGTAAAACAATTGGTGCCGTAGGAGGCTTTATGGTGAATTTACGAGAAATATTTCTGACTGCTGTTGCACGCCTGAAGCAGACTCAGTGGTACGCCAGTCCGTCTGTACAGGCGGCGGCACTGTGTATAACCGGAACAAGTATCGCGCTGGTAAGCGTGCTGCTTATAAACCAGTTTGCCGGAACGCAGTTGTCATGGTGGGGAGCAATTATTTGTAGTCTCGTAACCAGCGCCCTTTGGGTTGTACGTCAGACCGTGGCTGAAACCCGGTACATTGATGAACTTGAAACAGCACTGGCGGAAGCAAATGCTTATCTGGACAAAACTTCAGAACAGTTGCATACCACTCACCAGCAGGTAGATGAGTATGCAAGTATTCTGAACGGACAGATTGACGGTATTTCTAACATTACCGAAGAAGCTTCCGTCGACTTGATGAGTGCCTTATATCAGATTGAAGAAGTCATTCAAAACGGTATCGACAGTATTGAGCTTTCCCAGCGTAATACTGCTGAATTCAAGGAAGAAAGTGCAGCGGAAATTGACCAGGCAAATCACCGTCTGGAAGAAATTACCCAGCTAATAAATACCCAGCAGGAACACGACAAAGCCCATACTGCGGCGATTCAGGAAGTCCTGCAGGAAATTGATAAGCTCAAAGAGCTTACTGAGCTGGTAAAAAACATCGCGTTTCAAACTAACTTGCTGGCACTGAATGCAGCGATTGAAGCTGCGCGGGCCGGAGAATACGGACGTGGATTTGCCGTGGTGGCAGAACAGGTAAGGACCTTATCTTCCCAGTCGTCAGAGGCCGCAGAGAAAATTGAATCCGGGATCCGCTCTGCAATGGAAACAGCAAAAGTCCATGGTGAAAAACTGCTTTCTACGAATCAGAGTGATGAAACCTGTGAATTACTGACGTCGTTCTCTGGCTCTCTGGCCAGTATGACGGCCCATTACCGCCGGCTCGAGGAATTCAGCCCGCGGATGCTCAATTGCTTCAGCGGCGTAGCAAAAGACATCGCCGGCAAAGTCAGCGGGGCTATCGGTAAGATCCAGTTTCAGGATATTATCCGCCAGCGCGCCGAGAACGTAAAGCTGGAACATGAAGCCCTGGTGAGCCTGTTCGGCCAGTTCTCCGACTACATTGACGGACGTAAGGCTTTCGACGACTCATTCAATTTAAGTACGGCGGAAATGTTTGAGAAGTATGTCATGGAAGATCAGCGCCGTATTCACTTCGACCTGACCACCTCTACTGGCGAAAAGCGGGTAGCGCCGGAAGAAACCCGGGAACCGAAAATCGAGTTGTTCTGATCTGCACAGTTTCAGAAATGAAACAGGCCGCTCTGCAATAAGAGCGGCCTGTTTTTTATCGTCGCACACTAACCGGTACTTGCCGGCAGCAAAACCTTCAGGATCAGAACTCAATCCGGTCGGCAGTGGCGAAGGCCACGTCTAATTTGAAATATGCTGCTTCATTTATAAAGTGGGGGTAGGTTTCTTTGTCATCTTCCCAGACATAATCTGAACCGTCAAACCCCCGGAATACCGGCGCACCGGGAAGCAGTGGTGTAAAATCCTGATCCTGAATGCTGTGGTGGATCATGGCTTTACGTACGCCGTTCTCATCCAGCGGGAATTTTACCTCATAACCCAATCTGAAAGCCTCGCAGGCAGGCAGCGAATCCATTGAGTTGCTATCTGTATTCCAGGCGACACAAAAATCCAGAATCGCTTCCGCCATCGTTTGCGTTAACTGATAAACATCTTCCCGTAATACGCCCTGTGGCTGAGCGCCGACTTCAATCATCACACCCTTTTTGCCCACTGTGCACAAATAGCCGTGAGATGCGTAATCTTTTTCATCTTCCACCAGAATATTGGCTTCCGGCATAACGTCTTTAACAAACCGGGCAAGTTTAGTATTAAATTCGTCGGCTTCCAGCACAATCAGGGTAGCCCCCATGTGGCTGGTGGTGTTGTGGATGTCGATGAAAAAATCTGTTGCCGCATTTCCCTTCGGGCCAAAGCGTTCATTCAGTGATTTTGCCAGAACAGCCTCTCTGGCCGGGTTGTCTGCTGCAAGACGTTCAGCAGTAAACTGCCGGTTTAAATCTTCATCCAGAAAACGGACATTGGCGTCCATAGCCGCCGGGTTGGCAAAATCACAGGTGACATTCAGAGACGAGAAGCGCTCAGGCAAACCGGACTTCTGCCAGTTGCGGATAAGTTGAATACCACTGGTCTCGTTGCCGTGAGTACCGCCAATAAGTGCAATTGAATTTAACATAAGAGAAAAGCCTTATCTGAATTCGGGCTGAATGCCCGGATACATTCACACAAAACGCTCAACGGGGAAGGGTTTAGTGTTTAAAAAAATCGTCCTGCTGCTGACTGAGCATTGCTTCAATGTCTTCGATATCAGGCATTCCGGGCGGTGTATCAGAATGCTGCTTTGGCCCGGGAATCGCGCGCTCTTCACCTGCCCATTCACCCAGATCGATTAGCTGGCATTTCTTGGAACAAAAAGGACGATGTTTATTTTCTGCAGACCACTCGACAGATGTGCTGCATACAGGACAGTTAACCTTCACTGAATTCACTCTCTTTCAGGTAAAAAGTATGGCGGCAGTCTAGCAGGCTGCCATAGCAAAAGACACTGTATTCTCCACAGAGGGAGACTGTCCGGCTTCATTTTCAAACAGCATAAAGCGAATGGCGAAGCGGTATTTATTGCCGCTGAGAGTGGGGTAATACCCCTGATTAGCATCACAGCGAACGCGGATCAATCCGCACTTGTCATCGGCTACGCCCTGATAAAAGCCGTTTGTGGCTTCCATGGGTTTAAACGGACCTCTTTCCCGCAGGAACGACAACAGTACCGATACTGTTTCTTCCAGCAATGCCAGGGATAAGAGCCATTCTTTCATCGATTCCTGAATGTCTTCTTTGGAACGGTTAAGCCAGTAGTGCAAATTGGGCAAGTCAAAGCTACAGGTGCCGCCGGGTATGGAAAAACGCTGCCGGATCCCGTTGAGAAATTTATCTTCTTTCAACGCTGTGCCGAATTTGCGTTCCGCTTTTAGTTTGCCTTTCAGGCGTACAATCACTTTTAAGGACTGTTCAAGCGCGTCTGTATCAATATTCGGATACTGGGACCAGTGCACCAGGTTGCGTTCATGGACATCAAGATCTTTAATCAGATCCGTACGCAGATCAATCCGGTCCAGCAGGTCCATTAGGGTGAATAATTGCTCGAAGAAGTACACATGCAGGGCTTTATTCTGCACTGAGGCACCGGTCTTCAACTGCGCAAGCAGGTGCTCGATGCGCAGGTAATTCCTCACTTTTTCTTTAAGCGGAAATTCGTATGTGGTGCTGGTCATGTGGGCCTCTCTGATAAACTGTTAGCACTACAGCGCAAAAGTGCCAAAATATCAAGCCCTAAGGAAAAAACAGCCGTTCAGCTACCGGGGGATTTTTCTGCTGCTTTCAGTAATATTTGATGTAATTGTTCAACCTGAGCGGGTAAAAGTTCAAGGGCACCGTTGTTATCTATTATATGACTGGCCTTAGCCAGCCGGTCATGACGGCTGGCCTGAGATGCCATGATCCCACGGATAGTTGTCTCGTCACTGCCATCCCGCTTAAGTGCCCGCGTAAGTTGAGTGTCTTCCTCACAGTCAACCACAATCACAGTATCTGCCATTGCATCAAGTCCGTTTTCTATGAGCAGAGGCACCGAAAAAATCACGTAGGGGCTGGTGGCTGCTTCCAGCTGCTTTCGCATTTCTTCCCTGATCGCCGGGTGGAGCAGGGCGTTAAGCCACTGTTTTGCCGTCTCATCAGCGAAGACCTGTTTACGCAAAGCGGCGCGGTCCAGTGTGCCGTCTTCCTGTAAAATGTCACGGCCAAAATGACCGGCGATTTTCGCAAGCGCCGGCGTACCGGGTTCAACCACCTGACGGGCAACTACGTCAGCATCGACAATGGTTATGCCGAGCTGCGCAAATAAATCACTGACAGCAGACTTGCCGCTGCCGATCCCACCGGTTAATCCTGCAACGTAAGGATGGCTCATGCACCCGTCACCCAAGCAAGATAACCATCTATGATCTCTGCCTTATACAATAATGTGAGATAACCGGCGACGGCGAGATACGGACCAAAGGGGATCGCAAGAGATTTACCGGAGCGCTGAACAATCATCAGTGTGATACCTGCCACGGCTCCTACCACGGAGGAAAGCAGAATAATAATGGGCAGGCCCTGCCATCCGGTAAAGGCGCCTAATGCGGCGAGCAATTTAAAATCGCCGTACCCCATTCCTTCCTTGCCGGTGAGCAATTTAAACAACCAGTAGACCGACCACAAACTCAAGTAGCCCGCAGCAGCACCAATAATGGCGTCCACCGGACCTGTAAAGACAGATTGAGTACTTAAGATCAGTCCCAGCCATAGCAATGGCAATGTTAATTGATCCGGCAGCAGCATTTTATCAAGGTCGATAAAGAGCAGCGCAATAAGAATAAAGACTACCAATACCGCCCAGATACCCTGCGCTGTGGCACCGAAATGCCAGGCTGTAAATGTACACACCAGTGCGGTAAACAGTTCTACCAGCGGATAACGGATTGAAATACCAGCCTTACACCCTGCACATTTACCGCCCAGCATCAGATAGCTGATCACAGGGATGTTTTCCCATGCCCGGATTTTGTGATGACAGTGAGGGCAGGTGCTGTCCGGTTTTACCAGATTGAAAGGTTCCTGCTCTGCGGGCTGTTCATTTTCGTGAAAGTAACTTTGGTATTCCGCTTTCCAGCTTCGCTCCATCATGATGGGTAGACGGTAGATGACAACGTTTAAAAAACTGCCAACCAGCAAACTGAAAATGAAGATGGTGGTGAGAAACACCGGCAGACTCTGCTGCATTAATGAAATGATGGCGTCCATACAAGCGCTTTATTTTTATCGTGTTCTGATACAACAAGACTGCCCGAAAAGCAGTCCTGTCTCAATGAATAATTAGTTTTGGGTGCGTAACCACAGGCGGCTGCTCAAATTTGTTACACCACGTTACCCATCTGGAAGATAGGCAGGTACATGGCTATAATCAGGCCGCCGATAATCACCCCGAGTACAGCCATAATCAGTGGCTCCAGCAAGCTGGTGAGACCATCGACCATATTATCTACTTCCGCTTCATAAATCGTAGCAATTTTTGCCAGCATTTCGTCTACGGAACCGGATTCTTCACCAATGGCCACCATTTGCGACACCATGTCGGGAAATACGTTAGTAGCCCGCATGGCGGTGTTCATTTGTAAGCCGCCCGCGACTTCTTTCTTAATGAACAATATAGCTTCCCGGTACACGGCATTGCCCGATGCACCGGCAGCAGAATCAAGAGCGCCAATTAACGGAACACCGGCAGAAAAGGTCGTTGACAGGGTGCGGGTGAAACGGGCAACCGCCGCTTTTTTCAGGATTTCGCCCACTACCGGAATTTTCAGTGTCAGTGCATCCATTTTATCCTGCATACGTTTAGACTTTCTCAAGGCCCGGATAAATAAGAAGACTGCACCGGCAATGCCCATCCCGATAAAAATGCCGTAATCCTGAACAAACCGCGATATTGCCAGAACAAACTGGGTAAACGCCGGCAACTCAGCCCCGAAACTACTGAAAATTTCTTCGAACTGGGGTACCACGAATACCAAAAGGATTGTTGTTACGATAAACGCAACAACAAGAACAGCGATGGGGTAAAACATCGCCTTTTTGATTTTAGCCTTAAGTGCTTCCGCTTTCTCTTTATAAGTAGCGATCCGATCGTAGATGGTTTCCAGGGCACCTGATTGTTCACCGGTTTTCACCAGATCACAGTACAAATCATCAAAATAAAGAGGATGTTTCCGTAATGCGGATGACAGGGGATTACCGGCTTTAACTTCTGTTGAAATTTCGCCAAGTAACTTGCGCATGGAGGCTTTGTCATGGCCGGATGCGATCATATCCAGTGATTGAATAAGGGTGACGCCGGCACCCAGCATGGTAGCTATTTGCCGCGATATTATACATATATCCTGCGCAGTAATTTTTTGTCCGCCACCAAAGAGTGGTTTAGCCTGCTTCTTAACTTTTCTTGCAGATATGCCCTGCTTTCGCAATAGGTTTTTAGCTTCAGACAACGTTAGGGCAGATATTTCTCCTTTTCTCGAGCTTCCGTGTTTATCAACCCCTTGCCAGACAAATGTTACGGCTACCTTACTCATGGAAAACTGTCCTTGAATCTATGAAAAGAAAAAGCCCAACAGCAGTCAGGCTTTACAATTCATGAGGTTATTAGCAAAGGTCAGTGTTGGCACAAGTCTCTGCCCAAGTTACTACACCTGAAGCATAGGTTGCTGTCAGAGTGTAAGTATCTGTAGCAGCCAAACCACCACTCGCAGCAGGTACCACTACGATTGCTCCTGTGGTAGCATTTGCATCAGTCCATGTTACAGATGTTACGTAATCGGAAACACCGCCGCTAAGGTTAGTTGGTACGCCGTTTTCACCAGCGCTACAAGAAGTCAAATCAGCTTCAGTCTGAGCACAAACTTCAACAGCAGTTTTCACCGCCTGTGTAGCCATAATAACTTCAGAGTATCGTGCTTTCTTCGTGTAGTTTTGATACGCTGGCAAAGCAACTGCTGCCAGGATACCGATGATAGCAACAACGATCATCAGTTCGATAAGAGTGAAACCTTTTTGGTTTTGAGCGTTAACATTTTTCATGGTATATCTCCGGGTTTGCGTATAATGCGCTAAATTAAATCTTTCATTCAAAGTTACGATTTATACCCGAGTCGTCCTTTTCAACGTCCCCGGTACTTGATGCTCAGTATAGGCGGAGCAAGTCAACTGACAAGTATTCAGAAATATACATATGAATAGGTTCTACAGCAGTGAGGGGATGAGAGTGAATACCTTTAGGGGATAACAGGAATGTATCCACTCTTTTGATTTGTAAGTGAATTTTATCCTTTCATAGCGACACGAAGCGACAGATCGATAGCCTGAACGTGTTTCGTTAATGCCCCTGAAGATATGAAGTCAACCCCTAATTTTCCTAAAGATTGCAATCTTTCTTCCGTAATATTGCCAGACACTTCGAGTTTACTCCGGCCTTTTGTGATGTCGACTGCGCTTTGGATCTGATCGTTTGTAAAGTTATCCAGCATGATGATATCTGCACCTGCATCAAGCGCCTGCTCAAGCTCATCAAGGCTTTCCACTTCCACTTCCACCGGTTTGTCCGGATGATTTCGCTTTGCGATCTGTACAGCCTTCGTAATCGATCCGCAGGCAAAAATATGATTCTCTTTGATCAGAAAGGCATCGAATAATCCGATCCGGTGATTCTGACCACCGCCACAGGCGACGGCATATTTTTGGGCAAGGCGTAGTCCGGGCAGTGTTTTACGGGTGTCCAGTATCTTTGTCGGATAGCCGTCAAGCAGCGATGCATAGTGATGTGCAACGGTTGCCGTACCGGAAAGGGTTTGCAGAAAATTCAGCGCAGTGCGCTCGGCAGTGAGAATGCCTCTGGCAGGACCGGACAATGAAACCAGCACGTCATTAGCTTTGGCTGCATTCCCGTCTTGTGTATGGATCGTGATATCTATTTGTGGATCGATCAAGTTGAATGCTGCTTCAACCCAGGCCATACCACAAACAATACAATCCTCACGGGTAATAATGGTAGCTGTGGCCTGCGTGGATGCATCAATCAGGTTTGCGGTGATATCTGCACCGGCGTCGGCGCTGCCGCCCAGATCTTCAGCCAGTGCTTCTGAGACTTGCTGGCGGATCGCGGCTTGAGAAGGAATAGTCATGCTTACGCTCTGCTTATATTAAAGTGTACGCAATATTAACCATTCTCCGCGCTGAGTAAACTCAAGCTGCTTTAAAACGCTCATTCCGAGTAAAATTTGTTCACCATTCATACCGGGGTTGAGATTCGCACGTACGTTATGAACAGTTATATCGCCAATAGACACACTGTTTAACTCAGTTCTTGCAACACGAACCACACCGTTGGCGGTTTGTGCCAGTACACTGCCCGTAGGGATTAAACCAAGTCTTTCCTGCAGATGTGCGGGAATGGCAACATCTGTTGCGCCGGTATCGATCATAAACTCAACCGGTACGCCGTTTATCGTGCCCGCCGTGACGTAATGACCGGCGCGGTTTTGTTTCAGCCGCACTTCCGTTTGATTTTCAATGCGCACAGATTCCGGTTCACGATTCGGGTTTTCCTGCCGGTCAAGCAAGTCACCAAAAACAAATGTCAGCAAGCCCAGCCCGCAAATCCAGGCCAGTATGTACATCCACTTTCCGGCATTATGTTCACTGCTCACCGTTCCCCCGGCTATATATAAGTGTCTAACTTTGAAAGTTATATGTAGGGTTATTCTTGAGTATGGCAATAGCAGATGTCAAACTTAGGCATGACCTGAGATTTTCTGTGCGACCATGGATTTTATCCCCGACAGTCAGTACACACCGTCACCGTTCTATGATGAGCGGCCGGAAGATGCCTGCATTTCATTGCTTGTCATCCATAATATTTCATTACCTGCCGGACAGTACGGTACAGGTGATATCCGCCGGTTGTTCACCGGTACCATTGATATCAATGCACATCCTTCCTATAGCGATCTTAAAAACGTAAAAGTATCTGCTCATTGTGTGATTTACCGTGACGGGCAGGTTGAACAGTTTGTGCCGCTATCGGCAAGAGCCTGGCATGCCGGGCTTTCTGTTTTTCAGGGGCGTAATAAATGTAACGACTACGCCATTGGTATTGAAATGGAAGGTTGTGATAACGAACCGTTCACTGCTGAGCAATATCAGGCATTACAACGGGTGACACAGTTTATTATCGACACCCATCCGGCCATCACCATCGGCAGAATTACCGGACACAGTGATATTGCACCCGGCCGTAAAACCGATCCGGGAGAGTATTTTGACTGGTGCCGGTTGCGCACAGGCTTGTCGTTTGAAGCGACAAAGCAGCAGTAACGTTAGTTAATATTGTTTAAGTGATAACGGGTCACCGGACCCGGGAATAAAGGAATAATGACGTGATTCTGATTAGTCTTTTACTGGCGCTGGCGTTTGACAGAATGTTCTTGCGGAACCGCTACTGGCAGTCACCGGTTTTTGTTAACTTCTGTTTGCGAAAAATGGGCATAAGCGGCGACGATACACAGGCATCCCGCAAAATCTGGCTGTACCTTCTTATACCGGCGGTGCTGTTAGGGCTGACAGAAACTTACATTTTCGGTGGCTTTCTGACATTTGTCGTTCAGACGGCGGTGCTGTTCCTTGCATTAGGGTGTACGAATTTTCGCCGGATTTATAAGTCCTGGCTTCAGGCTGCCCAGCGGGAAGACAGAGAAGCCTGTGATTTGTATGAAAAAGAACTACATCTCGGGTTGCTGGGTAAAGAAGACAATGAACCGGAGCCGGACGACGGCACACGCATGCAGCAATTACTTTTGCTGGCAAACTTTCGTTATTACGGCGCGGTAATGTTGTTCTTCATTTTCTTCGGCGCACCGGGCGCGTTGTTCTATATGTTTGTCCGTGAAGCTCACCATTATTACCGTGGCAAACACATGGAGGCAGCGCTGACCACAGGGCAGTTGCTCTTCGCACTGGAATGGTTACCAGCCCGTGCGGTGACATTGGGATTTTTGGTGGTGGGGCATTTCTCCCGCGCCACATCCGTCTGGCTTGAGAAACTGACAAATGTGTCTGAAGGCACGCCGGCTGTACTCTGGTCTGTAGCCCGTCAGGCTGAAATTATTGAAGCCGGAGACAGCGCTACCTGCAGCAGAATGACTGCGTGTGCACACGTTCAGGCAGGTGTAAAGCTGGCAAAAAGGAATATCATTTTTATCCTGGTGATCACATCTGTTCTCACCATTACCGGTTGGGTTGCCTGAAACAGCCCGCGGGGTCTTACTACACAGTAAAATGATAACGAGACCTGCAATAACAGAACAATACAGGGGCAATTTGTTAATACAAAGAGTGCCCCGCCAATACTTTACCTCTTCATTTCTGCACATCATCCATGAACCCTAAAGCACGTTAAATCAACCGGATTTGAACAGAAAAACAACACATTTCGCTCATCAGACCAGATGATGTTGTAAAAAAATTTCAACAATTTCAATATTTAGCTCGTCTAAAAGGTTAAATGTAACTTACTTTCGATGGGTGACTATTTACCTCCATTTCGATCTGCCCTAAACTAGATAGGTAAAATGGTATGACCAATGAGTGGGTGGCAAGTAACTTTGTTTACATTATGGCCGCCTCTTTTCATAAGCGAGGAACCGCACAGGTATGCGCCACGGTCGGAAAAAATTATCAGATGTCATCACTGAACAGCTCGAATCAATGATTCTTGATGGCACACTGCTGGCCGGACAACAACTACCTCCTGAACGCGAACTGGCAACCCAGTTTGATGTTTCCCGTCCTTCGCTCCGTGAAGCAATTGGCAACCTGCAGGCCCGTGGTCTGGTTGAGCGCAAGCAGGGAGGCGGCACCTTTGTCAGCCGTAACCTTAATGCGGCAATGACCGACCCGTTAATGGCGCTTATCAGTCGTCGTCCGGAAACGCAGTTCGATCTACTTGAATTTCGTCATGCGCTGGAAGGTATGGCTGCCTATTACGCAGCGCTGCGGGGCCAGCCTGAAGATTATCAGGCACTGCAGGCCGCGCTGGATAACTTGCCGGTACCCGCTCCCGGGGAAAGTAAACGTGCTCTGGCAGAAGCGGTCGGTGAATTTTATATGGTGATGGCGCGCGCCTCCCATAACATGGTGTTGTTACATGTAATGAGCACCATGCAGACCATGCTGGTCGAGAATATTGAACGTAACTTCGAAATGTTTGCCTTACATCAGAATGATGAAATAGACATTAACGCCGAAGTCAGACGTCAGCGTAAGGAAATTCTGGCTGCTATCGCATCCCGCGACCCGGAAGCAGCAAGACAGGCGTGTAACGCCCACCTTGCGTTAATTGAGAAAACGCTTCTGGCGATTAACCAGCGTGACAGCCGAGTGCAACGCGCGTTAAGACGCCTGGAGATTTAAGGCTCTGCCTTAGTAATTCCTTGCCGGTTTGTAACAGGTAAGAAAAGAAAAACAGTAAGCCGGTAAGGCCTACGTAACGTACAACCTGGTTTTAGTCTTTCCATCCTCCGGTTTTGCCGGCAAGGATGGTTTTCAATATCAGCAACAATAGGATGGCACCATGACTGAAATGATGCACCAAGATGTGGATCCACAAGAAACACAAGAATGGCTGGAGTCGTTAGAGTCAGTATTAGAAGAAGAAGGCGTTGAAAGAGCGCACTTTTTATTAGAATCACTGATTGAGAAAGCACGCAGAAATGGTGCCCACTTGCCGTACGACGCAACCACGGCTTACATCAACACGATTCCACCTGGGCAAGAACCTACCATGCCTGGTGACCAGACTATTGAAGGCAAAATCCGTAACGCCCTGCGTTGGAATGCCCTGATGATGGTTCTGCGTGGTTCTAAGAAAGACTTAGAGCTGGGCGGTCACATTTCAAGCTTTGCATCTTCTGCAATGCTGTACGATGTGGGCTTCAACCACTTCTACCGTGCACCAAATGAAAAAGATGGCGGCGACTTCGTATTCTATCAGGGCCACGTGGCACCCGGTATCTACAGCCGTGCATACATTGAAGGTCGTCTGACCGAAGAACAACTGGATGGTTTCCGTCAGGAAGTAGACGGCAAAGGTCTGTCTTCTTACCCGCACCCTAAATTAATGCCTGATTTCTGGCAGTTCCCGACTGTATCTATGGGCTTAGGTCCAATGCAGGCGATTTATCTTGCCCGTTTCCTTAAGTACCTGACTGACCGTGGTATCAAAGACTGCTCAGAACAGCGCGTATGGTGCTACATGGGTGACGGTGAGTGTGATGAGCCGGAAAGCTTGGGTGCTATCGGTCTGGCTGCCCGCGAAGGCCTGGACAACCTGACATTCGTTATCAACTGTAACCTGCAGCGTCTTGACGGCCCTGTACGTGGTAACGGCAAAATCATTCAGGAACTGGAAGGTACATTCCGCGGCGCAGGCTGGGAAGTGATCAAAGTTATCTGGGGTCGCTACTGGGATCCACTGTTAGCCCGCGATACTTCAGGCAAGCTGCTTGACCTGATGAACGAAACTATCGACGGTGAATACCAGAACTGTAAAGCCAAAGGCGGCGCGTACACCCGTGAGAAGTTCTTCGGTAAGTACCCTGAACTGAAAGAAATGGTTTCTAACATGTCAGATGAAGACATCTGGCGTCTGAACCGTGGTGGTCACGATCCGGTTAAAGTTTATGCGGCATACGATCGCGCAACCAAGACTAAAGGTCGTCCACAGGTAATCCTTGCTAAAACCGTTAAAGGTTACGGCATGGGGGCATCCGGTGAAGGTAAGAACATTGCCCACCAGGTTAAGAAAATGGACAAAGAAGCGGTTAAGCAGTATCGCGATCGTTTCAACATCCCTGTATCTGACGAAGCATTAGCTGATTTGCCTTACTACAAGTTCGACGAAGACAGCGAAGAGATGAAATATCTGCGCGCACGTCGTGAAGCCCTGCATGGCTATATGCCGGTTCGTCGCGCTAAAGCAACTGAAGACTTGCCAGCGCCTGCTCTGAAAGCGTTCGAGGCCATCACTAAAGGTTCCGGCGACCGTGAAATCTCTACCACTATGGCGTTCGTACGTGTACTGACTGCACTGCTTAAAGACAAGCAAATCGGTAAGCGCATCGTACCTATCATCCCTGATGAAGCCCGTACTTTCGGTATGGAAGGTTTGTTCCGTCAGGTAGGTATCTACTCTTCACAAGGTCAGAAATACGAGCCACAGGATTCTGATCAGGTTGCTTACTACCGTGAAGACAAGAAAGGTCAGGTACTGCAGGAAGGTATCAACGAACTGGGTGCGATGGCATCGTGGTTAGCAGCAGGTACGTCTTACAGCACCAACGACCTGCCAATGGTGCCGTTCTACATCTACTACTCAATGTTTGGTTTCCAGCGTGTTGGCGACCTGGCATGGGCAGCCGGTGATTCACGTACCCGTGGTTTCCTGGTTGGTGGTACTGCTGGTCGTACAACGCTGAACGGCGAAGGTTTGCAGCACCAGGACGGTCACTCTCATACTCAGGCGGCATTAATCCCGAACTGTGTGAGCTACGACCCGACTTACGGTTATGAAGTGGCTGTTATCGTACAAGACGGTTTACGTCGCATGCTGGAAGATCAGGAAGACGTGTTCTACTACCTGACAGTCATGAACGAAAACTACAAGCAGCCTGAAATGCCTAAGGGTGTTGAAGAAGGTATCGTTAAAGGTATCTACAAGCTGGATACAGTAGGCAGCAGCGATAAGAAAGTGAAACTGCTGAGCTCTGGTACCATCCTTGAGCAGGTACGTGAAGCGGCTGCGAAACTGGCGTCTGACTACGGCGTAGAAGCAGAAGTTTACAGCGTAACGTCGTTCAACGAACTGGCACGCGATGGTCAGGATTGTGACCGTCACAACATGCTGCACCCTGAAGCGACAGCGAAAGTACCTTACATCACTGAAGTACTCAGCGAAGGTAACGACGGTCCGACTATCACTGCAACTGACTACATCAAGAACTACGGCGAGCAGGTACGTGATTTCGTACCGGGCGCATACCGTGTACTGGGTACTGATGGTTTCGGTCGTTCTGACAGCCGCGCGAATCTGCGTCGTCACTTCGAAGTTGACGCTGCATACGTGACTTACGCTGCGCTGTACGAACTTTACAAGGCGGGTTCTGTTGATGCCAAGACACTGTCAAAAGCAATGACGGATCTGGGTATTGATGCCGAGAAAGTTAACCCACTTTACGCATAAGCTAAGGGAGACTAACGAACATGGCAGATATTAAAGACGTTCTCGTACCGGATCTGGGTGAAGATTCGGTAGAAGTAATCGAAATTTGCGTAGCAGTGGGTGATTCCGTAGAAGCGGAAGATGCACTGGTTACGGTAGAAAGCGACAAAGCCAGCATGGATATCCCTGTGCCGTTTGCCGGCAAGGTATCTGAGCTGACTGTAAAAGTTGGCGATAAAATTTCTGAAGGCGATTTACTGGCGAAACTGGAAGTAGCGGGTGCTGCTGACAGTGCGCCTGCAGCTGAAGAAAAGGCTGCTGAAGCGCCGAAAGCGGAAGCGCTAAAAGAAGAAGCGCCTAAGCAGGAAGCAGCGCCGGCTGCTTCTGGCAGCACGTCTGTGATTGAAGTAACGGTACCGGATATCGGTGACGCTGCTGACGTAGACGTAATCGAAATTCTGGTAGCTGAAGGCGATACCGTGGAAGCGGAAGACGGCCTGATCACCTTAGAAACTGACAAAGCAACCATGGACGTTCCTTCGCCGCAGGCGGGTAAAGTGGTTAGCTTGAAAGTAAAAGAAGGTGACAAGGTGTCTGAAGGTTCTCTGGTTCTGACTCTGGAAGTCGGTGGTGGCGAAGCTTCTGCGCCTGCACAGGAATCAGCTCCGGCGGAAGCGCCGGCACCAGCAGCAGAATCTGCGCCGGCCGCTGAAGAAGCGCCTGCGGAAGAAGAAATTGAAGTTCAGGTACCTGATATCGGTGGCGATACTGACGTAGACGTTATCGAAATTCTGGTTGCTGAAGGCGATACCGTGGAAGCGGAAGATGGCCTGATCACCCTTGAAACTGACAAAGCGACCATGGATGTGCCTGCACCTAAAGCCGGTACAGTTACCAAACTGCTTATCAAGCAAGGTGACAAAGCGTCTCAGGGTACACCGGTTATTATGCTGAAAGTGAAGGGCGCGGCGAAACCTGCTGCACCTAAAGCGGAAAGCAAGCCTGCTGCAGCAGCGCCGGCTCCTGCCGCGCAAGCGCCTCAGCAGAAAGCGCCGCCGGTTCCGCACCACCCGTCTGCAGGCAACAAGCCTAAGACAGGTAAAGTGCACGCGTCTCCGTCTGTACGTCGTCTGGCCCGTGAATTTGGTGTTGATCTGACTCAGGTTGACGCAACAGGTCGTAAAGGCCGTATTCTGAAAGAAGACATCCAGTCTTACGTGAAGCATGAACTGGCCCGTCCGAAAGCGACAGCCGGTGCCGTAGCGTCTGGCAACACAGGTGGTGGCTTACAGGTTATCGCGCAGCCTAAAGTTGATTTCTCCAAGTTCGGTGAAATTGAAGAGAAGCCGTTAACCCGTATTCAGAAAATCTCCGGTCCGAACCTGCACCGTAACTGGGTAACCATCCCTCACGTTACGCAGTTCGAAGAAGCGGATATTACTGATCTGGAAGATTTCCGTAAGCAGCAGAACGTTATCGCTGACAAGCGCAAGCTGGGTGTGAAAATTACGCCGCTTGTGTTCATGATGAAAGCGGTAGCCGACGCACTGAAAGCGTATCCTGTATTTAATACTTCACTTTCTGCGGACGGTGAGTCTTTAATTCAGAAAAAATACTACCATATCGGTATAGCAGTAGACACGCCGGGAGGCCTGGTCGTGCCGGTTGTCCGTGATGTTGACAAGAAAGGCATCATGGAGATTTCCAAAGAGTTAATGGAAATCAGTGTGAAAGCCCGTGACGGTAAGCTGAAAGCTGCTGACATGCAGGGTAGCTGCTTCACCATTTCAAGCCTTGGTGGCATTGGTGGTACAGCATTCACGCCAATCGTTAATGCACCTGACGTAGCCATCCTTGGCGTATCGAAGAGTGATATTAAACCGAAGTGGAATGGTAAAGAGTTTGAGCCTCGTCTGATGGTGCCGCTGTCATTGTCATACGACCATCGTGTTATTGACGGCGCGGTGGCAGCACGCTTTGCTGTACACTTAAAAGCAGTTCTGGAAGACATGCGCCAGATGTTGCTTTAGAAAATGAGTGAAGGGGAGGGTTGATTACCTCCCCTTTGTGATTTTTATGATCATAAAGCCAAGTTGGCTTTACAGGGCTCGCAAGCCCTAGTTACAATCCGTAACGCATATTTATCAAATATTTGGACAGATTTGAGGTCACAATGAGCGAAATTAAAACGCAATTAGTCGTATTGGGTGCAGGCCCCGGCGGTTACTCAGCCGCTTTCCGCGCAGCCGATTTAGGTATCGAAACCGTCATCGTAGACGCCCGTGAAACACTGGGTGGGGTATGTTTGAACGTAGGCTGTATCCCTTCAAAAGCCCTGCTGCACGTCGCTAAAGTGATCAAAGAAGCCAAGCATTTGTCTGCGCACGGCGTAACCTTTGGTGAGCCAAAAATCGATTTAGACAAAATCCGTGAGTACAAAGACGGTGTTGTTGGCCAGCTGACAAAAGGTCTGGCTGGTATGTCTAAAATGCGTAAAGTTAAACACGTTCAGGGTTACGGTAAATTTACCGGTGCAAATACCCTGGAAGTAGAAGGTAAAGATGGCAAAACAACCATCTCTTTTGAGAAAGCGATTATCGCTGCCGGTTCAGAGCCGGTATCTCTGCCTTTCATCCCTGAAGACGATCGCGTAATCGACTCAACCGGCGCACTGGAAATGAAAGATGTTCCGGAAAAAATGCTGGTACTGGGCGGTGGTATCATCGGTCTGGAAATGGGTACTGTTTATGAAGCACTGGGTGCGAAAATTGACGTGGTTGAATTCCTTGACCAGTTAATCCCTGCTGCTGACAAAGACATCATGAAAGTCTTCATGAAAGACTATAAAGACAAGTTCAACATCATGCTGGAAACCAAAGTGACCGCGGTTGAAGCAAAAGATGACGGCTTGTATGTAACGTTTGAAGGTAAGAATGCACCTTCAGAAGCAGTTCGCTACGACAAAGTACTGGTAGCGGTTGGCCGTCGTCCTAACGGTAAACTGATCGGTGCTGATGCGGCTGGCGTTACTGTTGATGAGCGTGGTTTCATCAACGTAGACAAGCAAATGAAAACTAACGTTGACCATATCTACGCAATCGGTGACCTGGTTGGTCAGCCTATGCTGGCGCACAAAGCGGTTCATGAAGGTCACGTTGCTGCTGAAGTTATTGCCGGTAAGAAGCATTACTTCGACCCACGCTGCATTCCTTCAGTTGCTTACACTGAGCCAGAAGTTGCCTGGGTTGGTCTGACTGAGAAAGAAGCGAAAGAGCAGGGCATCAACTACGAAACTGCAACTTTCCCGTGGGCAGCTTCTGGTCGTGCAATCGCGTCTGACGCAACTAACGGTATGACCAAGATGATCTTCGATAAAGACACTGCACGTGTTATCGGTGGTGCAATGGTTGGTACCAACGCCGGTGAAATGCTGGGCGAAATCGGTCTGGCTATCGAAATGGGTGCTGATGCAGAAGACGTAGGTCTGACTATCCACGCTCACCCGACGCTGAACGAGTCAATCGGTCTGGCGTGTGAAATCTTCGAAGGTAGCATCACTGACCTGCCTAACCCTAAGGCGAAGAAAAAGTAAGTTGTTTAACAGCTGAATAAAAAACGAGGCAACTGCCTCGTTTTTTGTTTTTACGACTGACGTTTTAAGTCCCGAACTATTTGCTCATGGTGGCTTTGGAAGGTGAGCCCACGGATTTTACCGGTTTAGGTGTCACTGTTAATCCGCCTTCACACTGCTTGTCTGACTGACGGGCTTTCATCGATTTTACTGTCTCCGGACAATAACCTTTCCGGCAACACTGGGACAATCTGGCTTCATGTTGTGCACAGCGTTCGTGGATAATACGGACAACATGACGACGCAACCATTGCAGACCCTGGTCCACGTCCTGACGTTTATGCCATAACAAGGACACAGGCGTTGGCATAATCTCCACCGGTGTTTCAAATACGGCCAGGCGGCCGGCAAAAATATCGTGCTCTACCACTAACGACGGCGCCACACAGATAAGATCGGACTGCTCCAGTAACGGCGGCACATTGTGAAAATCGTTCACCGTCATGGCGATCCTGCGGCTCAACCCTAAATTATTCAGTACCTGGTCTGTGGGACCGGTGGTATCGCCGGTAATAGACACTAACAAGTGTTGTGCATTCACAAATTCTTCCAGCGTTAACCGTTCTTTTGCCAGCGGGTGACCGGGGCGCATAACAACCACATACTTAGGCTCAAACAGAAACTCTGAACGGATAACTGAATTCGGCGCTGTGTACTTACACACGGAGAGCTCAGCTTCTGCGTCAGTTAATATTTTCTCACTGTCACTGTTCGGGTTCGGAATCGCGAAGATATTAATACCCGGCGCTTCCCGCTCGATGATTTGGCGAAGCGGGCCCCATATCATTTTTACCAATGTATCAGTGGCAGCAATACGAAACGTCCGTTGCGATGTGGCCGGATCAAACACGGTAGGGTTCACGGCGGTTTCAAGCTGGCTCAGCGGCCCCTGTATCTGTGTCCATAAGTTGCGGGCAAAAGAAGTCGGTTGTATACCTCTGCCGTCTTTAACAAATAACTCATCACCCCAGGCAGAACGCATACGGGACAGGGCATTGGAGACAGCGGGCTGTGTCATTGCCAGTCTGTCAGCGGCGCGGGTGATAGCACCTTCAGTCATGATGGCATCGAAAATCATCAGTAAATTTAAGTCTTGTGTTCGCATAGCAGCACTCCGGTGAACCTGCGATAAATATATTACATGGAATGATGTGTTGTATATAAAAAGATAATTATTTTTATTGATTGGCGGTGTGCATAATGCGCAGCATCCACACTCAACGAGATCGCCAACCATGTCTGCATTAATAAAATTCTCTTTAGCATTATGGGTCACCATTCTGTTAACCGCCTGCGGCGGAGAAGATACCAACCCGGCTAATCAGGCTGCTGCCAGCACAGCAGCGCCTGCCATTCCTGTTGATATTGCGCCTGTTATTCATCAGGAAATCGCTCAATGGGATACTTTTACCGGTCGCCTTGAATCGCCGCAAACAGTTTCTCTGCGCCCGCGGGTGTCAGGCTACATTGACTTTGTTGCCTTTGAAGAAGGTGAATGGGTTGAGCAGGGTCAAACCCTGTTTCTTATTGATAACCGCGCGTTCAAAGCTGAAGTCGACCGCTTATCTGCCCAGCTTGAAGATGCGCAAAGCCGCTTACGTTTAGCTAAGCAGGATTCAGAGCGGGCTGCGTCATTGCGCCGCACCAATGCAATTTCGAAAGAAATTGCTGATGCCCGTCAGGCGGCAGTTGAACAAGCTGAAGCCAGCGTGTCTTCAACCCGTGCTGCGTTAGATTTAGCGCAGTTAAACCGGGGCTTTGCCCGTGTTGAAGCGCCTATTTCAGGTCGTGTTTCCCGCGCAAATATTACTGCCGGTAACTATGTCACCGCCGGTCAAAGCGTACTGACCAGCATTGTTTCAGTCGACCGCCTTTACGCCTACTTTGATGTTGATGAAAGTACTTACCTTGCATATACCTCTGCGCCTTCTGAAGTGTCTCAGCCACTTGATCAACTGACTGTGGCTATGCAACTGAGTAACTCTGAGAAATTTGAGCACTGGGGTCAACTGGACTTTGTTGATAACCAGGTCAACCCGAATACCGGCACAATCAAAGTGCGGGCGGTGTTTGATAATACTGACGGCCGTCTGGTGCCGGGATTATTTGCTCACCTGCGTCTTGCCAGCGGTGAATCCCGCGATCGTATTTTAATTGATGAAACGGCTATCGGTACTGATCTCAACAACAAGTTTGTTCTGGTTGTCGATGAAAACAATGTTCTGGCTTACCGCGCTGTGAAGCTTGGCGACAAAGTGGGTGCGCTTCGTTTTATCGATGACGGGTTATTCCCTTCAGACAAAATTGTAGTGAATGGTCTGCAGCGCGTCCGCCCGGGTGCCACTATTGCTCCTACGGAAGTATCTATGCACAGCAGCGAAGCCTTCGAGCAGTTGCAGGTATGGCAGCAAAATATAAATCAGAACAGTGACCTGGCCGCAAATGCATCACCTGCGAATGCGCCTGAAGGAAGTCGTTAATGAATCTGTCTACGTTTTTTATACACAGGCCTATATTTGCCGGGGTGTTGTCACTGCTGATCTTTATCGGCGGTGCCATTGCCGTGTGGCAATTGCCCATAACGGAATATCCCGAAGTGGTGCCGCCTACCGTGGTGGTCACTGCTAATTATCCGGGTGCCAACCCTAAAATCATTGCCGAAACCGTAGCCAGTCCGTTAGAACAGGAAATCAACGGGGTAGAGGATATGTTGTATATGTCTTCTCAGGCTAACTCTGATGGCAGAATGACACTGACCATTACTTTTGCAATCGGTACCGATCCCGACGCTGCAACAACGCTGGTGCAGAACCGGGTTAACCGTGCCTTGCCACGTCTGCCGCAGGAAGTGCAGAGACTGGGTGTGGTGACTGAGAAGTCTTCGCCGAACCTGACCATGGTTGTGCATTTAACATCGCCGGACAGCCGTTATGACATGCTGTATCTGTCGAACTATGCCGAGCAAAATGTCAGAGATGAACTGAACCGTATTAATGGTGTGGGCGAGGTGCGCTTATTCGGTGCCGGCGAATACTCCATGAGAGTCTGGCTGGATCCGAATAAAGTGGCCGCCCTTGGCATGAATGCCGGTGATGTGATTTCCGCTATTCAGGCACAAAATCAGCAGGCAGCAGCAGGTAGTCTTGGTGCCCAGCCTGCCGGTGGCAGCGAGTTTCAGTTACTTATCAACGTTCGCGGTCGTTTACTGGATGAACGTGAATTTGGTGACATCATCATTAAAACCGGCGACGCCGGTGAGATTTCACGGTTAAAAGATGTCGCCCGTATTGAACTGGGGGCGGATTACTATACCTTACGTTCGTTACTGAACAATCGTCCGGCCGCGGCATTGCCAATTTTCCAGGCGCCCGGTTCCAATGCGATTCAAATCAGTGATGATGTGCGCGCTACCATGGCTGAATTGTCGAAAGCCTTTCCAGAAGGTCTCGATTACGACATTGTGTATGACCCCACAGTCTTTGTGCGCGGTTCCATTAAAGCCGTAGTGAATACCCTGTTCGAAGCGGTATTACTGGTTGTATTAGTTGTTGTGCTGTTCCTGCAAACCTGGCGCGCATCCATTATCCCGCTGGTTGCTGTGCCTGTGTCTCTGGTCGGCACGTTCGCATTCATGCAGCTCATGGGCTTTTCATTAAATGCGTTGTCCCTGTTCGGACTGGTATTAGCTATCGGTATCGTGGTGGATGATGCCATCGTTGTGGTTGAAAACGTGGAGCGTAATATCGCTGCCGGGCATTCGCCGGTTGAAGCCACAACCATCGCCATGAAAGAAGTGACAGGGCCTATTATTGCCACCACCATGGTACTGGCGGCGGTGTTCATTCCTACGGCATTTATGTCCGGACTCACCGGCCAGTTTTACCGTCAGTTCGCCCTGACAATTACCATTTCAACGGTGATTTCAGCCATCAACTCGCTGACGCTGAGTCCGGCATTATCAGCCTTGTTGTTAAAGTCTCATGATGCACCCAAAGACTGGCTGACCAGAGGCATGGATAAGGCGCTGGGCGGGTGGTTGTTTAATCCGTTTAACCGGTTCTTTGATCGTGGCGCGAAAGCGTACACCGCCGGTGTGGGTTCCCTCATTCGTAAATCCGGCATCATCATGTTGCTGTATGCAGGATTACTGGCACTCACATGGCAGCAGTTCAGCAGTACGCCTACCGGTTATGTGCCGGCGCAGGACAAAATGTATCTGGTTGCGTTTGCCCAGTTGCCTGATGCCTCTTCACTGGACAGAACGGAAGACGTAGTTCGTCAGATGTCCGCGATTGCGTTGCAGCAGGATGGCGTGTCTGATGTCGTGGCATTCCCGGGGTTGAATATTAACGGGTTTACCAACAGCCCCAGTTCCGGTGTAGTGTTCTTCCCGTTAAAGCCTTTCGCTGACCGGGAAGGGAAGGGGCTCACTGCCGGTGCAATTGCCGGGCAGTTAAACCAGAAGTTTGCAGCAATTAAAGAAGCGTATGTCGCCGTGTTTCCGCCTCCGCCTGTGCTGGGATTAGGCACAATCGGCGGTTTCCGTCTGCAATTGCAGGATCGCGGGAATCTGGGTTTTGAAACCTTAAATGAAGTCACGCAGCAGGTGGTGCAGAAAGCCTGGGCAAACCCGGTACTCACCGACACATTCAGCAGTTACCGCGTGAGCGTGCCGCAACTGGATGTGGACGTGGACCGCACCAAAGCCATAGGTATGGGCGTGAACATTGATACGTTGTTTGACACCTTACAAGCCTATTTAGGATCGGTGTATGTGAATGATTTCAACCTGTTCGGACGCACCTATCAGGTAAATGTGCAGGCTGACTCTCAGTTCCGTCAGGATGCAGAACAGATCCGTCAGTTCAAAGTGCGCAATGCGCAGGGCGAAATGATTCCGTTGGGCGCGTTTTTAGACATCAATCATACCGCGGGACCGGACCGGGTCATGCACTACAACGGCTACGTTACCGCTGAAATCAACGGTGCTCCTGTGCCCGGTTTCAGCAGTGATGAGGCGAAGGTTGCTATCGAGAAAATACTCGATGAAACCCTGCCAATTGGCATGACCTACGAGTGGACAGAATTAACCTATCAGCAAATTCTGGCCGGTGATGCATCTATGTATGTATTCCCGCTGGTGGTGTTGCTGGTGTTTCTGGTACTGGCTGCACAATATGAAAGTTTGTCATTACCACTGGCCATAATCCTTATCATGCCTATGACTTTGCTCAGCGCGTTAATCGGTGTGGGCATTTACGGCGGAGACAACAACATCTTCACCCAAATCGGGCTCATTGTGTTGTTTGGTCTGGCCACGAAGAATGCCATTCTGATTGTTGAATTTGCTAAAGAACTGGAAGAGGAAGGGCGCACTGCGCTAGAGGCGGTGAAAGAGGCATGTCGTCTGCGTTTGCGTCCCATTCTGATGACATCCATTGCCTTTATTATGGGTGTGCTGCCAATGGTAATTTCAACCGGAGCCGGTGCAGAAATGCGTCAGGCTATGGGCGTCGCGGTATTCTCAGGCATGATTGGTGTTACCTTCTTCGGATTGGTGCTGACCCCCGTGTTTTATTACCTGCTACGCCGGAACCGCAAACCGGCATCCGCCTTAACGTCTCAGGCGCAGTCCCACACAGCTTAGACCCGACGTGGGACTCCTTTTGCCGCCCTCCCCGGGCGGCTTTTTTATGTCAAAGACACAATTCATCACAATTTGATCGTAGTAATGCCTTTTTCATTACGTATCCTCAGCGTATTGATATTTCAACGCCAGACAAGAAAAAGGAAAACTATGAGTAAAGCAGCCGCCGCTATTATTGGTACAGGACTGGTTATCGCGTTTGCCGTGCTGGGAGGCCAGCTGGCATCGGCGCTGGTGGATTTTAAAACCTGGGACAGAGTGGTTACCGTGAAGGGGCTGTCAGAACGGGAATATCCGGCAGACCAGGTGATCTGGCCGATACAGTTTACTGAAGCCGGCAATGATCTCTCAGCACTCTATGACACACTGGAAAGTCATTCAGAAAAAATTACCGCTTTCCTTACAGCCAGCGGCATTAGCGCTGACGATATCAGCTTTAATCAGCCGGTGATCACCGATAAGCTTGCGCAACAGTACGGCGGCGATAACAGGGTGGAATTCAGGTACAGTGCCAGCCAGACCGTAACCGTGTACTCAACCGATGTAGAAGTGGTAAGAAAAGCCATGCCCGATATTTCTGATCTCGTTAAACAAGGTATCGTGTTTTCTAATCAGCAGTGGGATGCTCAGCCTCAATTTGTATTCAGCCGGTTGAATGAGGTGAAGCCTGACATGATTGAAGAGGCAACAGTGAATGCCAGGGAAGTGGCTGAGAAGTTCGCCCGGGACTCTCAAAGCCGGATAGGTAAAATTAAGCGGGCTAATCAGGGGCAGTTCACCATAACGCCACGGGACGCGCATCAACCGCACATCAAAAAAGTCAGGGTTGTTTCAACCATAGAATATACCTTAACCGACTAACTGATACGATGTTCAGATTGCGGTGCACACGGCATAGCGTCTACACTAACTGCCTGGAATAATGGTGCGGCCGTATGGGGTTGCACAGCTGGCAAACGGGGGCTTCATGGCAGTAAAAGTAAACCATCCTGATCAGATGGAAATTTTTGCTGTACCCAGTCCCTGTATTGGTGTTTGTCAGGCCGGCCCGAAAGGCTACTGTCTGGGGTGTTACCGTACCCGTGACGAGCGTTTTCACTGGCTGCAGATAAACGATGCCGCCAGACGTACCGTGATTAAAGCCTGCCAGAAACGTAAAGCCATGGCATTGCGGCAACAACAGCCCGACGATGGCGGGCAGGCAACGGTTGAAGAACCTCAGCAACAATCTTTATTTTCCGACAACGGGAAGCAGTAACATGGCCACAGCAATCAGGCTGTTGTCAGTATCGCGTTTTCTCCCGTATTTACAATAAGTTGCTATACTCAAAATCAAGAAATAAACAAGGTTTACTCATGTCGATGGAAAAGTACGTCAGTTACGCCACACAGTCTTTTACGTTCCCGAATATTTGTCTGAAAATCCGGGATGTACTGGATGATCACCGCAGCGACATGGATGATGTGGCGAAGCTCATTGCCGTTGATCCGTCGCTGACGGTAAAAATTCTCCGTCTGGCTAACAGCGCTTTATTCCGCTTTCCTTCCCAGATTGATTCCATCGCCAAAGCGGTCAGTGTTATCGGAGGCGAGGCGCTGTACAACCTTGTGGTAGCAGAAACAGCGAATACAGCGTTCAAGCACTTCAACAGTGCTCATATCCGGCTGGACAAGCACTGGTATAAGTCAGTCTACAACGGGCTACTGGCCAAAACGCTGGCCAAACAGTCAAATATCCGCGGCAGTGAACGCTTCTTCGTGATGGGTATTCTCTGCCATTTCAGTGAACTGGTGGTGGCCAAAGAAGACCCTGAACTTTATCTGGCGTATCTTGAAGATAAGTCCGGTGACTTACCATGGGAAAAGCAGGAGAAGCACTTCGGGTTTACTTTTGCAGCCTGTTCCGGGGAAATTATGGAGCAATGGCGCTTGCCCCTTCCTCTGTTTTTCCCGGTAAAATATGTTCACAATACCAGGAAACACGCTGAAGAGGCGGATATAGGTTTGTTGGCGTGTTCAATGCGGGTTACAATTCGGGAAATCATGAAACCGGAGTACGGCGATATTGAACTTTTCACGCCGGAAATGGCCAATACGTTGTTGGTTGAAGGAGAAACGATGGATAACGCGATAGCCTGGACAAATGCTGAGGCTGAAAAGGTATCTGCGCTAATCCTGTAGAAAAACAAGGTCGCCACGGACGGTTCATAACAGTGCGCTAAATAAAAATATTAAAACCCATGTTAAATCCGTTTACTGCGAGATTACTGGTCGTTGTTGTCTTATTTTCCGGCAGCATCACCGGCGCCATGGCCGCCGACCGGAATCTTATACAAACTTTATATCATTCCGACTTCGACGAAGTGGGTGATGGCGGGCAGCCCCGCTTTACCCTGGACGGAGAAGTTGGTCTGTTGTCTGCGTCAGGGAATACCAATGCTAATTCCCTGAAAGCGGCCTTACATTCTGAACATGAAACTGCGAAATGGAATAATAACTACTTCGCAGAAATGCTGTACAAGCAAAGTAAAACAGAAAACGATGACGGTGAAACGACCAGTGAAGTTACCGCTCAGCGTTTTTTTGGTTATGCGCAATTTGATTATAAACTTATGACGCCCGGGCAACGTACTTTCATGTACGCTGATTACGAGAACGACCGGTTTAACGGTTATGAATACCGTGCTTCGCTGGCTGCAGGTTGGTCTCAGCGGTTATGGAATGAAGATGAAAGTTCATTTCGCTACAGCGTCGGTCCCGGTTATGCCTTCGTGGCCGTGGAAGAGGGTACTGAATCTAACGTGAATAACGGCCTGATTGCCAGAGCATCAGGTGAATATCAGTACCAGTGGAATACCGGCGCGCAGCTTCGTCAGTTTATGAGTGCTGAGATCGGGGCTGATAATATCAAAACCCGGTCGGTCACAGCCTTATCAGCAAATCTGTTCGACTCACTGGCTATGAAACTTGCTTTCAACCTGGCTTATGAAACCGAACCTCTTGAAGATGTGAAAAGTGTAAATACGGAAACCACAGTCTCTGTGGTTTACCGTTTTTTCTGAAGAATAATAAAGCGACGACGCTGAAGACAGCGCGCATCTGGCCGGGCCATCAGGATGGCTACCGGGCTTTTGGATGGGGAACAATCACTATCATGGATGATATACGCTTTGCCGGCCTGAACGGAGTCTGTTCAATACCGGTATCATGGAAACACATATTTTAGGAATGCAAATGAAAAAGCAACTTTTAGCTGTCGCTGTGCTCAGCGCAATGGGTACAACTTCTGCACTGGCACAAGATGATGCTAAACCGTTTACTCTGGAAGGTGGATTAGGTTTCATCTTTACCTCCGGTAACACGGAAACCACGTCTATTAACGCGTCTTTAGAAGGCCATCAGGAACTGGAAAAGTGGAGTAACGACTACACAGTTGAAGGTCTGTACAAGAAAGAAACGGTAACTGACGACGACACTGGCGAAGACGTAGAACGTACTTCTGCACAGAAATTCTTTGCTTCAGGTCAGGGTAACTACAAGCTGGAAAATCCTGATTACCGCTTATTCGGCTTCGCCTCGTACGAAGATGACCGTTTCAGCAGCTATAACTACCAGTCTACTGTCGCTGCCGGTTGGAACCAGAAGGTTTGGCAGAACGATACAACGTCTTTAGAGTATTCGATCGGTCCTGGTTATTCCTGGGCAGAAACACAGGAAGATGTTGAGCAAAACAGTTTCATCGTTCGTGCTTCCGGTGCATTCGAATGGCTGATTTCTGATACAGCGAAATTTTCTCAGACAGTGAGTACGGAAGTGGGTGATGAAAACACCAAGTCACGTGCAGAGTCTGCACTGACTGCCACTATCAGCGGTAACCTGTCGATGAAACTTTCAGTTAAACTGGACCACAACTCCCGTGTAAACGAAGGCGTTGAAAAGCTTGATACTGCCACAGCGGTAACACTGGTATACAGCTTCTTCTAAGCCTTATCAGTTGTGAATGAACATAAAAAGCCCTGATTTTGAAGTGACCCCATAAAGTTGGACTCATTTCTAAGCGGCTGCCAAGGCCTGATTTCGATATTGTATCGGACTCAGGCCTTTTAGTTTCAGCTTAATACGCTCGTTGTTGTAATAGTCGATATATTCTTTGATGCTTTCAATCAGTTCGTCGGCATCGTTGAACTTCTCGTTGTGATACATTTCCGTTTTTAATATGCCGAAGAAGTTCTCTGCGACGGCATTGTCTAAACAATTTCCTTTCCTGGACATGCTTTGAACTAGCCCGTTTGCTTTGATGTGATTTTGGTACTCTTTATGTTGGTATTGCCAGCCCTGATCCGAGTGAATAAGCGGCTTCTCATGTCGCTGTAGCTTACTCGTCGCGGTTTTGAGCATGTCTGTGACTAGTGGCAGTGCAACCGATGTGCGTACTTCATAGCTGACAACCTCTTGGTTAAACAGGTCAATTATCGGTGACAGATAGACTTTCTGGTCTTTGACTTTAAACTCAGTCACATCGGTCACCCATTTTTGATTTGGCTTCACTGCCGTAAATTCTCGATTAAGTTCATTGCCTGCGATTCTGCCGACTTCACCTTTATAGGACTTGTAACGTTTAGGTCTTACCTTGGATTTTAACCCCAGCTCATTCATCAGGCGTTGTACGCGCTTGTGATTAACTATCAAGCCTACTGTTCTCAGCGCAGAAGTAACTCTGCGATAGCCGTACCGCCCTCTATGTTTATGAAAGATAGTACGTATTTTTTCGCTTAAGCCAATATCGGGACACGACCGTTCTAGCGTATTACGATGATAGTAATAAACGCTTTTCGGGAGTCCTGTGATTTTTAATAGATTTTGTAAGCTGTAACTAGCCTTGAGCTCTTCGACAACTATCGTTTTGTCTTTGCTTTTTTCTTTCTGGCTTGAGCCAAGGCTTCTAACTTTTTTAGAACAGCATTCTCCGCACGTAAATAGTCCAACTCTTCTCTGAGTTCCTTCTCCGTCATTTCAGTTGATGGTTTAGGTGCAGAAGGTTCTTTTTTCACGCGAGGTTTACCTTTTTTCTTTGGTTTTAGACCGGAGATACCATCGTGAGCATAAAGCTTTTGCCATTGGAAAAGAATCCCAGGGGACGATAAATCGAAGAAGGCGCTGGTGTAACTAAGTGACCAGTTGTTAGCTGCCATTGTTTTCAACACATCTGTTTTAAATGCTTGAGAATATGGCCTGTGAGTAGACCTGAAGCTTTCAGCGCCATGAATTCGATAAACAGCAGTCCAATATCGGACCTGCCTTTCTGTGACATTAAATCTGCCACCTATCGCCGAAGAACTTTCAGATAAAGCACACTCAGCTACTTTGAGCTTGAAGGCTCGAGGATGTTTGGACATAAAAAGACCCCCAGTAATTGGAATGTCCAACTATTGGGGGTCACTTCATTTACAGGGCTTTTTTTATGGGAGTCACTTGCTTCCTTCAGGCTATCTTCTGTCAAAGTTCACCGGTTTCTCCGGTGTCTGATAATACCCTTCTCTGAGCAGGCGTTTAAAACGGTCCAGTTCACCTTTTTCTTTCAGGTTATTCAGGCCTCTGTTAAACAGCTCCAGCACCAGTCGCTTTTCTTTGTTTTTAGGTACCAGCAGGTGAGTGGTGACAGTAGAAACCAGCGGACTTATCTGGTGAATTTCATCCCGTTCTGCCTCGCTGAAATCACGTTGCAGAAGATACCAGCCGGTTAATTCATCGATAGGGAAAATATCTGTGTCGCCGTCGATAAGATGGTCGAAATTCTCATCGTCAGTGTCTGCCGTACTGATGTTCTTACCTTCTTTGATGTATCGGGACAGCTCATTGTTATAAAGATAGTCTTTCGTGACACCCATGGTGTAGTCAGTCAAATCATTCAGACCTGACCACATGTCGGGACCGGATTCATTGTTGACGTAGAAAACCAGGTTTTCTGATGTGACCGGCTCGCTGTGCCAGAAGGTCTTTTCCCGATCCCGCACATAGTTGCCGTATGAAATGGCGTCATATTCGCCATTCTCTGCTCCTTCCAGTGCGTCTTCCCAGGGAACGTAAATAAACTCAGCCCGTACACCGGTTTCCAGAAACACTTCGCTGATGATGTGATTCATGTAGCCGTTGTGTTCCATCTCTTCAGAGGTATACGGTGCGTATTCTGTGGTGGCAATTTTCACCGTCATCCAGGTGTGAGCCATGGCTGCGGCGGGTAACAACGCGGCGGTCAGCAGCGCTGTTTTAATGAGTCGTAGTAATAACATATCAGAAATATACTCCCAGGCTGATGTTCAGGCGGTGTGTGGATTGCGGATCATCGTTGAAGTTTAACCCCATGCCGGACCCGCCGGAAAACCACATGTTTTTGCCCTGAATACTGTCGACATATACGAATAATTTAGACCAGCCGAAGCTGCATCCGTTTACCCACTGGGTACTGTCGCTGCCGGCTTCAGAGTCTCCTTCCACGCGGGAATATTCACTGTAGCAGGTAATATCCTCTAAAGAAGCGACAGTGAAAGGGAAGCTGTAAGCCAGGTTAGCCATATACGACTGACCTTCACTGGCCATAAGGAATGGCGCTTCAAAGGAAGACAGGGCCAGCCGGTCCTGAAGTTGTCCTTCCGGGGCAGCCAGATCGTAGCGGTAATCCAGATACTGCAGCTCTACTTTCCAGGGTTTCTGGTTATGGCGCAGGTGTACAGCATAAGCGGTCATGTCTCCGCTATCCTGTGTATCAAAATTAAATATGTCACCCTGCTGAAATGATACGCCGATGTCGGTGGTGGAGCGGGGAAGTAGTCTGGCTTCGTAATTTACCCGCAAGTTGTACTGGCCATCTTCCTGATTACGGTATTCGCCGTCATCAGCGACGTCAAAGGAGTAGCGGCCAAAGCGGGCGGCATTATTGTATTCATCATTCAGAAAATAGCCGGCGTGAACCGTAAACGGACCCCGTTCATAACGGGCAACAACCCCTGCATCATAATCATCTTCAAAACCAATATAGTAATTGGCGGAGAACCAGAAGCTGTTTGAAGCGAAAGGTAACAATCCGAAGGGGACTTTAGTGATACCGCCGGTGACATCCAGGTATTCGTCGTAATGCCAGGTCAGATCTGCATAGCGGACCGTATCGAAATCAGTATTTTCATACCACCGGTAGTCAGCTTTGTAGGAAAAGTCATCGAATTTGCCATCGACGGTGAGCTTGATTGACTCAAATTCCAGTCCGTCCCGTATTGCCGGCGCCTGCCAGTCACGGTGACCGTAATTGACTCTCACATGACCGCCAAGGTTAAAGTTATCTTCTTCTGCAGTGACGGGACCACACAAAGCGGTTATCCCTAACGTCATGCACAGTGCGTTTCTTCTCATCATGCTTAAAAGCCCTGAGGTTAAATACGTGCGCCGTCATGGCCCAACGTAGCAGGTGTTAAATTTATGTGTCACAGAAAAGATACACGGCAGCACAAAGCTGAGATCAAACAGAGCAGGATTTAACTGCGGAAGGCGTGATCAGAAGAGATAAAAAAATCCGGTGTACAGAGACACCGGATTTGATTTTGAACATAATCCTTTCGAAGGGATCAGTGCAGAAGGCGGGTTTTAATTGTGCCTTTGATGTTTTGAAGCTGGGCCAGACCTTCATCGGCTTTGTTTGCTTCCACATCAACAACTACGTAACCGATATCTGCAACGGTTTGCAGATACTGAGCTTCAATGTTGATACCTTTTTCTGCGAATGTCTGGTTAATCTGGTTCAGTACACCCGGACGGTTTTCGTGGATGTGCAGTAAGCGTGAACGGCCGGGGTGATCCGGTAAGGATACTTCAGGGAAGTTCACTGCAGACAGCGTTGAACCGTTGTCTGAGTATTTCGCCAGTTTACCGGCTACTTCAATACCGATATTTTCCTGCGCTTCCTGTGTGCTGCCGCCCACGTGGGGGGTAAGGATCACATTATCAAACTGACGCAGCGGTGATTCGAATTCTTCAGTATTCGATTTCGGCTCAACCGGGAATACATCGATAGCGGCACCGGCAAGGTGTTCGCTTTCCATAGCTTCAACCAGTGCATCGATATCAACAACAGTACCACGGGACGCATTGATAAGAATGGCGCCTTTTTTCATTTTCGACAGTTCTGCTTTACCAATCATGTCTTTAGTAGACAGGGTTTCAGGAACATGCAGAGAAACGACGTCAGATGTCGCCAGAAGGGTATCCAGCGATTTCACCTGCACAGAGTTACCCAGTACCAGCTTGTCTTCAATATCGTAGAACTGAACGCGCATGCCCAGGTGCTCAGCAAGAATGCTCAGCTGTGTTCCAATGTGGCCGTAGCCAATGATACCCAGCGTTTTACCACGGGCTTCGTATGAGCCTACAGCACTCTTTTCCCACTCACCACGATGGGCTTTGGCATTCTTGGACGGTACGCCGCGAAGAAGAAGAATTAACTGGCCCAGCACCAGTTCTGCAACAGAACGGGTGTTAGAAAATGGCGCGTTGAATACAGGAATGCCTTTAAACTGAGTGGCTTTCAAATCTACCTGATTGGTACCGATACAGAAGCAACCTACAGCAACCAGCTTTTCAGCGGCCTGAACCACGGCCTCAGTGATCTGAGTACGTGAACGGATTCCGATAAAGTGAACATCCTTCACTTTTTCGATGAGATCTTCTTCTGACAGGGAGGTCTTCAGATACTCAACATTGGTGTAACCGTTACTGTTTAAGGTTTCAACGGCACTTTGGTGAACGCCTTCCAGTAGCAATATACGGATCTTGTCCTTGGGTAGGGATACTTTACTCATTGCCTCACATCTCGAATAGTTGGTTGCAAAAAGACATCTGGACGTCTATATGGGCAAAATAACAGATATCGTTGTTGGTTAAAAGCGCTATTTCATTCAGCAAGCCTTATATCCGGCTTGCTGACAGGGTGATTAAGTTTAGTCGCTGACCGTAATTACGCCCGAACCGGTTGCTACCAGTACAATATCTGCGCCACGGTTGGCAAAAATACCGTTAGTGACTACGCCGGCCAGACTGTTAATAGCATCTTCCATTTCACGGGGATTAATGATGTTCAGGTTGTGAACATCCAGTATCACGTTGCCGTTGTCAGTCACCACGCCTTCACGGTAAACCGGATCGCCACCCAGTTTTACCAGCTCTCTGGCTACGTAAGAGCGCGCCATGGGAATGACTTCAACAGGGAGCGGAAATTTGCCCAGTACCGGTACCTGTTTGGTGTCGTCTACAATGCACACGAAAGTTTTCGCTACCGCTGCGACGATTTTTTCACGCGTCAGGGCTGCGCCGCCGCCTTTGATCATGTGTTTGTGTTCTGTCACTTCATCAGCGCCGTCAACATAAACAGAAAGGCTGTCTACTTCATTCAGCGAAAACACTTCAATGCCGTGGGCTTTAAGTTTTTCTGTTGATGCGTCTGAGCTGGATACTGCGCCAATAATCTTGTGTTTAATGTCTGCCAGCGCATCAATAAAAAAATTGACCGTTGAGCCTGTGCCCACACCAACAATGGTGTCCGGCTCTACATATTTTATGGCTGCTTCAGCTACAGCTTTCTTCTTCGCGTTCTGATCCATAGGGGTTCTCCAAAGTTTTGCAGAAGTTTAACTGAAAACTGCAGGAATGGGAGACGAAATTAAGGGCAATTAGTCTTATCCGGCCGTATTACGCCGGAAGGCGTGATGATGAGATCCAGGGGGAAATCCCAGGGTTCAACCGGCAGCGCGTCAACCTGCTGGCAATCATGTGCGATACCGGCAAGCAGGGGGCGGGAAGCTGCGTTGCGATAGGGCGCCAGCGTACGATCGTAAAATCCGCCACCCATGCCCAGCCGGTTTCCTTTTTCGTCGAAACCGGTGAGCGGCATCAGAATTAAATCATGACGGGAAAAAGGTATCACATCAGGGCAGCGTAACTGAGGCTCAGCAATATTGAAGCGGTTATTCACCAGTATGGTGTTGTCATGATAGTGCAAAAATAGCAGATGCTGACGGTTAAACGGATGCAGTACCGGCAGGCTGACGATTTTATTCTGGGCTGCCGCGGTGGTAATGGTGTCCGAAAGGCTGACTTCTCCGTCGTTTGCCAGGTATGCAGCTACATGCGTGGCTTGTTGCCATTCCGGCAGTGCCGTCAGCTGTCGGCTCAGGCGCACCGCTGCCTGAGCCTGCGTCTCTTCAGACAGGTTGTTGCGGCGTAACCGCAGTACTTTGCGTAATTCCTGACGTGTTAATCCTGCGCTACTGATTTTTTCCATCGGGTAATAAGAAGAAACTTAAGGTGTCGCAAAGTGTATCATTATTCACAGGCAGTGTGAGGGCGGCATCAATGCCGGTTTGCCGCAATTGTTTGTCTTCAGTGAATAAGTCTTCTGTTAAAGCCACTATAGCTAAACAGGGGTCCTGTTGTCTGAACTGAGTGATTTCTTCATTTTCCGGTAATGGCGGTTGAATCATGATTTCCCCGGGCTGTCCTTAAGTCATAAAAAAAGCGCCCGGAGGCGCTTTTAGCAGGGAAATACTCCTCCGGACTTTATAAAGCGTAGGTGTCGATGAACAATTGTTCCAGTTTTTCGTGATTAACATCGGTTGCGACATCAATCATTTGCGCTTCAGTCCATAACGGGCTTGGTGTTGAGCCTGCCGGAGCAACGACTGTTTGTCCTCTGTCCAGTTCACCGGTACCTACACGGGCGTGGCCACGGGTAATGGTAAACAGTTCAGGGTTGACCAGCCAGGCCAGCGGATACGCGTCGTGGAAGAAACACACACGCTCTTCACGGTTTTGCGAGTAAAAGTCGATATAAAATTGTGATGCACGCTTAACGAAGCCACCCAGTTTTTCATTACCCGTTTCCAGAGTATCCAGGAAAGACGGTGCGAAAGGCGCTTTCAGCGTAACATCAAGGCCAAACATGGTAACAGGCCAGTCGGCAGCGAATACAATGGCTGCGGCGTGGGCGTCGTTCCAGATATTGGCTTCAGCCACCGGCGTTACGTTACCGGGTACAAATGCCGCGCCGCCCATAATTGCGACACCTTTAATCAACTTCGGTAATTCCGGCTCAAGACGTAATGCCAGCGCCAGGTTTCCTAGCGGGCCAATCGCAACCAGGGTGATTTCACCGGGATATTTGCGGGCCATATCTACGATGTACTGTGCTGAACTGCGGGGATCGAGCTCCCGCTCAGAGGCTTCCGGAAACGTATTACCGAAGCCGTCATCACCATGCACGAAATGGGCATAACCTGACTCAGGGCCAACCCATGGCATGCCCACACCTTGCGTGACAGGAATGTCCTGACCGGCGTATTCACACAGGGTCAGCGCGTTTCTGGCAGACATGGTTACCGGTACATTACCGAAAACGGTAGTCAGGCCCAGCACTTCAATTTCAGGATGTTGAAAAGCAAAGAAGATCGCCATTGCATCATCGATGCCCGGATCAGTATCAAGAATAATTTTGTGTGTCATAGTTGTCCTTTTGAACTATCAGACATGTTTCGCGAGGAAGCGGTCTACTTCCTTCTGCTGCGGTATAGATTGTGCGGCACCTTCACGGGTAACGGCGATGGCAGAGGCGGCACAGCCACGGATAAGTGCTTGTCTGGCGTCTGTGTGATTGCTGTAGGCCGATAAAAAATAACCGATAAAACAGTCACCGGCGGCGGTGGTATCAACAGCATCCACCGTAAATGCGTCTACTTTGATCACATCGCCACTTTTACGCAGCATCATCACGCCGTCTTTACCCAGTGTAAGAATCACTTCGCCATGTTGCCAGTTAGCTTTAAACCAGGTGACGATATCTTCAACATTGTCCTGCCCGGTAATCGCCGCAGCTTCGGTTTCATTTACAATGAGCAGATCAACACATTCGAGCGGTAAAGACTTAACTGATTCGCTCATCGGCGCAGGGTTAAAGGCAACTTTCAGTTGCTTCTCTTTTGCCTGCTTCAGCATATCAGCAATGCTGCTAGTCTCATTCTGGGTAAGTACCCAGTCAGCTGAACTGGTGTCACTGAGGGCTTTTCTGACTGTCGCTTCATTGATTGTCTGATTAGCACCGCCGAACAGCACTATGGCGTTCTCACCGTCAGGGGTTACCTGAATAATGGCATGCCCTGAGGCCGTTTCGGTACAGGCAACATACTGACAATCAACGCCATGGCGAATTAATGTTTGTTTGAATGCCGCATCAGACTGATGAATTGCGCCCACGTGCTTAACATCAGCACCGGCCTGTGCCAGTGCAATAGACTGGTTTGCGCCTTTGCCACCAAGCAACTGAGTGTATTTTGTTGATGCCAGTGTTTCACCCGGCTTTACGAAATGATCTACGTGGTAGACGTGATCGATATTTATCGAACCAAAATTAATGACTGCCATTTCTACTTTCCGTCGAAAGAGGGCGCCTTCCGAAATGCCGCTGTTCATCGTTCGCCCGTGAACCGAAATGTTCAGGGCGGAAGAATCTTCATAGCCGTAGGCTTCCCGGTACGCGCCGGGCTTGCACAATAGCTACGCGGTCATCTTCCTTGGTTTAAAGCATCGGCCAGGGACATGAATGAACTGGCAAACATTCCAGAAGACAGTGTAATTAAAAAACAGCGCAACAGAGTATATCAAACGACACGGTTCGTGAAGCAGATCACCCTTAAAGTTTTGAGAACTTTTCAAAAAAGGCTGTTTTATTGGCTCTAAGCCTGCTGTAGCAACGTATTGCATGCCTGACCATTTGGTTAAGCTTGTTGCTTTATTGAGCAGGTTTTATCGATAAAAGTGTTGATCCTAAAGCATTATGAGGAACGTGAAAAGGGGAGAAAGACTGACTGCTCAAACACTGTCCATGAAATTGGTTTAAACTGGGTTTTAAGCAGCCTTTTTGGTAGCATGACCGCAATTAACTGATGGAAAGAATACGTGGATAAACAACTCGATTACGACCGTGTCACTAATGTGTTGTCACAATACGATGTCATCGCAGACGGTGCTGAGATTCAGGGCACATTGTGCGGTATGTTGTGTGGCGGTATGGCGGTATCAGAACGGAAGTGGATGGATGTACTGAAAGACACCATGAATGAGGGCGCAGCGTTTGCCCCGGAACTGACCGTGGTGCTTACCGATGTATTCAATGAATTATGTCAGCAACTGATTGAAGCGGAATTTTCCCTCAATCTGATGTTGCCGGATGACAAAGCACCGATCAATGACCGTGGTCTGGGTCTGATTAACTGGGTGCAGGGCTTTATGCTCGGCTTTGGATTGTATCAGCAAAACCTGATGCAATGTTCTGAAGACGTCAAAGAAGCGTTGCAGGATTTCGCCGATATCTCCCGCATGGAAGAGCCTATGACCGAAGATGAAGAATCTGAGCGGGCGCTGTTTGAAGTGGTGGAGTACGTCAAAATTTCTGCACTGCTTTGCTTCAACGAACTGGGCGAGTCGCTGCTCGACGATCAAAAAGATAAACCTTCCGTACACTGATCATGATAAGCAAACAGGAATTTATTGCGCGCCAGCACCGCTTGCTGGCCTTGTGTGAACCGGAAAGCGTGGTAGTGATCCCTGCTGCTTCGCTGATAACACGCAGCCGCGATACAGAATATCCTTTCCGCCAGAACAGTGACTTCTGGTATCTCACCGGTTTTGACGAGCCGGATACCGTATTGTTGCTGTCGAACCACAGCCAGTTTTCCGATCCTTACCGTGCTATGGCGTTTCGTCCGAAGGACAAAACAGCCGAAATCTGGCAGGGCAGGCGTTTAGGCGCTGATGCCGGTTTATCAGAGTTTGCTCTGGATGAAGCGTTTGAGCTGAGCGAACTGGAGGATGTGCTGTCAGAATGGCTTGGCGGACACGACCATGTGTATTTCCCGTTTCAAAGTCCGTTGCGGGAAACCCTGTTTGCTTTGCACAATAAGCTGGCGGCAGCACCGAAGGAAAATATTTCTCCGGCGGCACTCTGTGATGTTACACCGCTAATTCATGAAATGCGGTTATTCAAATCTTCCTGTGAAATTGCGCTGATGCAGGCTGCCGGAAAAATCTCTGCGCAGGGACATATCCGTGCCATGAAGTTTGCTCATCCCGGCTGTTACGAATATCAACTGGAAGCAGAGCTACATCACGAATTTGCTATGTCCGGTGCCAGACATCCTGCCTACGGCACCATTGTGGGCAGCGGTGATAATGCCTGTATTTTGCATTACACCGAAAACAACGCACAGGTTTGTGACGGTGATTTGATCCTGATCGATGCCGGCGCAGAATATGCGGGTTATGCTGGTGACATCACCAGGACCTTTCCGGTAAATGGAAAATTCAGTGCGCCACAGCGCAGGATTTATCAATTGGTGCTGGACGCCCAGCTTGCCGTACTCGACAGGATCGGGCCCGGTATGACGCTGAACGAAGCCGGTTTAATTGCTGCTGAAGTGCTTACCGCCGGTCTGGTTGAACTGGGCCTGCTGAAAGGTACTGTGGCAGAAAACCTTGAAGGATTGCATTACCGGCAGTTCTTTATGCACGGCATAGGGCATTATTTAGGGTTAGATGTACATGATGTGGGTGACTACCGTCAGGACGGTGAAGATCGCCCGCTGCAACCGGGTATGGTGATCACTATCGAACCCGGACTTTATATTGCGCCGGATGCAGATGTGCCGGAAGCATATCGCGGTATTGGCGTGCGTATTGAAGATAACCTGGTGATCACGGCAACCGGTGCTGACGTAATAACTGCAGATGTACCAAAAGAAATCAGTGAAATTGAAGCGTTAATGAGGAAGTCATAACCGGTGTCTGAATTTGATGTCGTGATTATCGGAGGCGGAGCTACAGGTAACGTTATTGCCCGCGGATTGCTGAAACACACCGGCTTTTCTGTCGCGCTGGTCGAAGCTAACGCTTATACCTCAGACGGTTCTCATCCCGGGTTTGATGCCAGAGTGATTGCACTGGCAAAACGCACCGTGGATGAGCTGGCCGCGCTGGATATCGACGCAGGTTCTGCCGGTGCTGTACCCATTAAGCATATTCAGGTTTCAGACAAAGGAGCAGCCGGGCTCTGCCAGCTCAATGCTGATGACTTTCACGTCAGCCATTTCGGGCAGGTAATTTCATTGAAGCACCTGGGTGAAGCCCTGCAAATTCCGCCGGAGACCCCGGGATTCAGTTTGTTTTGTCCGTTGCATGTGAGTTCAGTCAGCCGCACTCAGGATGCCACGGAACTTACCTTAAGCAATGGCGAAACTCTTAGTGCCCGGCTGGTTATTCTGGCAGATGGTGGCCGTTCGCCACTGCATGAAGAACTTGGGTTTGAGCGTACCGCAGAGGATTACCGGCAAACCGCCATTGTGGTGAATGTCATCACGCAAAAACCTCACGAACATCGTGCTTATGAGCGTTTTACCCCGGAAGGGCCGGTGGCTTTTTTACCTTACGATCCGGGCTTTGCCACCGGACACCGTAATGCCTGCGGCTTTTCCGTTGTCTGGACGGTGTCGCCTGAACGGGCGGAAACCCTGATGCAGTCCGGTGATAAAACTTTTATTCAGGCGCTGCAAAAAGATTTCGGCTGGCGGCAGGGTGCAATTCTGCAAGCCGGTGAACGCACTGCGTATCCTCTTACACTGCAGCGTACGGTGAATACCACTACGCATCGCGCAGTCGTGTGTGGCAATGCCTCGCAAACACTTCATCCCATTGCCGGGCAGGGTTTTAACCTTGGCTTACGTGATGCCTGTGCGCTGGTGGCTCAACTGGCTGATGCTGATGATCCCGGTGCTTTTCATGTGTTGCGCCGGTATGCGCTGAACCGTGAGCAGGACAAAAAGGCAACTATCACGTTGACCGATGGCCTGGTCAGGTTGTTTTCCAATGATAACCGGGGGTTGCTGGCAGCCAGAAATGCCGGTTTGATGGCGATGGATAACTGTCCGTCGCTGAAATCGTTTTTTGTCAGACAAACCACCGGATTTGCCCCGGGCGCATAATATTCAGGAGAAAGAGCATGGATACAGTGGATATTGCTATTGCGGGTGGCGGCATGGTGGGATTAAGCCTCGCAGCAGCCTTGCATGACAGCGGCTTATCTGTGGCCGTGATCAGCGACCAGCCATTTTCCCGTGAGATGCCGCCAGAACCTGCGTTACGGGTCAGTGCAATTAACGGGGCTAATTATTCAACGTTGTCAGACCTTGGCGTATGGCAGCGCATGCCGCAAGAGCGGGTAAGTGCCTATCACACGATGTCTGTTTGGGATAAAGACAGCTTCGGAAAAATTCATTTTTCGAAGGAAGATTTACCCGCGCCGCAGCTGGGGCATATTATCGAAAACCAGTTGCTGACCAATGCGCTGGCTGACACGGTAGCGCAGCAGTCTCACGTAAAATTAATCGAAACCCGTATTCAGAAGGTACTCAGTGGGCAGCGCGAAACCATGCTGATGCAGGAGAACGACCAGGTACTGGCCTGCCGGTTACTGGTCGGTGCCGACGGTGCGAATTCCTTTGTGCGCCGGCAAGCCCAATTTCCTCTTACCTTCAAAGATTACGGTCATACGGCAATCGTCGCTACAGTGAGAACCTCCGTACCTCACGAACAGTGCGCCAGGCAGGTGTTTACCCCGGACGGACCGTTAGCGCTGTTACCTTTATCTGAGCCGGATCTGGTTTCTATAGTTTGGTCTCAAACCAATGAAGTGGCATCGTCTTTAACCGGGTTAAATGATGAAGCCTTTAATCATGCCCTCAGTGCAACCAGTGACGGTGTTCTGGGCGTGTTAACGGTAGAAAGTGAAAGACACAGCTTCCCGCTTACCATGCGTTATGCCAGACAGTGGGCAAAGAATGGCATGGTTATTATCGGTGATGCGGCACATACCATTCACCCGCTGGCGGGGCAGGGAGCGAACTTAGGGATGCGTGACGCTTTTGCGCTGGCAGAAACCCTTAAAATCTGTGTTCAGGATGATAAAGATTTTGCATCCCTTGAAAATTTACGGGCGTTCGAGAGGGCGAGAAAGGCTGACGCAATGGCGGTGGTCGCTGCAATGGACGGGTTTAAAACGTTATTCGCCGGAAACCATCCCCTGAAGAAATTTGTGCGCGGGGCCGGGCTGGTAATGACTGACGCCATTCCCGCTATCAAGCGTCAGTGGCTGGCTCAGGCGATGGGTTGGTAGCACGCAGCAGTGCATTCAACGATTCCCGTGTAAAGCGGGATTCACCATTCCGGAAGTTCTGCGTCTCTATTTCTACTTCCCCTTCAGCCAGCAATTTCATCGTCAGCACATCTTCGTTATAAAGCTCTGCAACGATTTTCAAATCATTAGCATTTTCAATACTTCTGACTCTGTAGTGACAGCGTTGACAATAACTTGACAACGCTGTCAGCAAAAGAGAGTTTACTTGCCGTAAATCGACCCCGATGTCGTTTTTCATAATATTTTCCGGTTAACTGTGTAAAGGGGCAGGAAGAAAAGTTGCCACATGAAAGCTTTTACACATACCGGATGGCGACCATCCGGCAACTAGTTTTAGAATCATAGTTTTTGTTAGTATACTCTTCAGTGTAGTCAGGTAATTTAGACAAAAGTAGTAATTTTTGTTGGTAAGATGAGTAAGCAATAATGCTAAAACCGGCAGCGGTTAAAAACTGACATCCCATTGTAAGCGCCAGGTGATCCGGTCTCCCACCTCTTCACTCTGTTGTTCCATGCTGATATCACTGACTTCCGCGGTTAGTTTATTGTTATGACCGTTGATAAACCAGTTAAATGCCAGTGTGCGCTCATAGAACCTGTCGCCGTCGTCACCGGTTTTCGGATCGTACGTGGCATATCTGGCTGCCACTTCAAGCGGCGCAGGCCACCAGGCAAACTGTTCATTCAAGAAGTATCCGGCCTGCACGTAATAGCCACGCAGGGTTGTTTGCCGGCTCCCGTTAATTCTGTCGGTGACCTCTTTTTCGTGATATTCGCCCTGAGCGTTAAAACCCTGATAGAAGAATGCGCCGTCGACGAGATATTGTTTTACGTCGTATTGGTCAGGGGTTTCACCAATATCGATATTATCCAGTGCGCCCGGGCCCGACGAGGAAAAGCGGGTATAGATACTGCGGTATTTTGCGCCGGCTACAGCAACAGCGGCTGCAGGTTCCGACGAGCGTTTGATATCACTGTTTTTAAATCCGGTTTCCTTACCCAGAAAGTTCCACTGGAAGCGTCCGGCATACATGGGGTTGCCATCGTGATTGTGATATTCACCGCGACCGGAACCGGTTAACAGGGCCGTCCAGTAATTAAAGTTTGCCGCGCCGCCTTCATCAATATGCCCATAAACCGACACACCCTGCTGGCGATCCAGAGTAAAAACACGGTTGATGATTGAGCGGTCCATCATTTGTTGTCCGCCGCTGCTCACGCTACGTTCGCGTGAGTATTCCACTTTCCACTGACCAAACTTCACCTTCAGTCCGTCATATTTTTCCAGCGCGATGGTGGCGTTTAATGTGCGGGAATCTGCTGCATCGTACTCCCAGTAGTACTTTACCCACTCACGAACAGCGTGGCCGCCAACCTTTAGCCGGGCACGGTTAATATCGAACTGATTGCCACTTTCAGCAATGAAATCGCCAATGTCGTTGGGTTGCCCGGCGCCCGGGCTGGCAAAGCGAAACTGTGCTCTGCCACGGATTTGCACGGAATACTGATTGTCTGCTGTAGAATAAGTCAGGCCGTTACCATCGTAGTCTGAGAATAAAGACGTGGCATTGCTGTTAAATGCAGAAAGAACACTAAATGTAATGAAAAGAAAGCGTAGAGAAGAACAAGTAAAAGACACATTTCACCTTGCAGCCGGTAAGAATGGCAGCGGAGTGTATAGTCTTTAGTCGTATATTCAAAGGTGATTGTCACAAAACTGACATATTAAACGACCCATGACATACCAATAGCCGCACCCGCTCCCATGCCCAGAGTAAAAAGCAGTACACCGGCAAGCAGATTTTCTGCCGGAAACCTTGTAGTTGATACTGGCGGCGTATGTTCGTGGTTCACAGTGGCATCCTTATCTATGGTTGATTAATAATGTTAAGTTTTAACCACTTCATACTAAGCATACTGCCAGCCCGGAACCACTGAACTCATGAACGGATCTGAAACAGATTAACGCTGTAGCCTGCTTTTTATAAACTCCGCCAGCGTGCGGCTGACCACCGGATGCTGGGTATCCTGATTGAACAGGCAAATATTGACTTTACCCAGGCGGGGCAGGCGGCTGTCTTTTAAGATAGTTAAATTCTCCGGCATACTGGAACGGGCGAGGGCGGTGATCCCCAAACCCTGCTGAATAGCCGCAACCAGACCGCCTAAATCAGCATTGGTATAGGTAATTTTCCATACCCGTGTTTGCTGCTTTAATTCATCAATAACCCGGCTGCGGTACATACAACCGTCCGGAGCAAGCACTAAGGAAATATGGTCGCTTACCAGCGGTCTGGCGGCATCACCTACCCACACCATATCGTCTTCCAGCACCAGTTCACCACCGGCTTCCGTATCAGGATTCACCAGGGCCAGAATTAAATCGAACTGACTGCGCCTTGAAGCATGGAGCAGATCGCGGCTTAGCGATGAGGTCACTTCCAGTGAAACATCCGGGTAGCGCTTGGAAAACTCACCAATTAAACCCGGTAACAGTGTTGATGCGAATTCATTCGGAATACCAAGACGCAGGCGGCCACTTAACGGGGCCGGGGTTAACGAGCGGAAAATGGCATCGTTCATCTCAAGCAGTTCTTTTGCTTTAGGGTAAAGCCAGTTGCCATCGTTACTGGGCATGTGCCGCTGACCCACTTTGGTAAACAATTTCCGGTCTAACTGTTCTTCCAGTTTTTTGATTTGTAAGCTGATGGCAGGCTGGGAACGGCCCAGCCATTCGCCTGCTTTAGCATATCCACCTTGCTCAATTACACTCACGAAAGTACGTAAGTTATCTAACGACAACTGCTTCATAATGATTTGAAATGCTGATGATATAAGTTTCTTATATTATATTTGCAAATGTAAGGATAAGAAATTCCAATTTGATTGGTCTTTTGTCGTAACCCTATACTTTGTGGTGTTTTTATCACATCGAAACGGACAAAGTCGCATGACGAATACCACCGCATTACACGCTAAGCACCTTGAAGCTGGCGCAAAAATGGTCGATTTCTTCGGCTGGGATATGCCAATTAATTACGGTTCACAAATCGAAGAGCATCACGCGGTGCGTAAAGACGCCGGTATGTTCGATGTGTCTCACATGACCATTGTTGATGTAACAGGCGCGCAGGCGAAAGATTATCTGCGCTACCTGCTAGCCAACGACGTAGCCAAGTTACAGGTTAAAGGTAAGGCGCTTTACAGCGGCATGCTGAACGAAGAAGGCGGTGTGGTTGATGATCTTATCGTGTACTTCTTTGACGAAACTAACTATCGCCTGGTGGTGAACTCTGCCACCCGCGAAAAAGACATGAACTGGCTGAAAGACAAAGCCAGCGGTTTTGATGTCACCATCACTGAAAAGCCGGATTTCGCGATGATTGCCGTTCAGGGCCCGAATGCGAAAGAAAAAGCCGCTACGCTGTTCAGCGCTGCTCAGAAAGAAGCAGTTGCCGGCATGAAGACGTTCTTCGGCGTACAGGCGGAAGATTTATTCATAGCTACCACGGGCTACACCGGTGAAGCAGGCTACGAAATTATGGTTCCCGCCGCGCAGGCAGGGCAGTTCTGGCAGGACTTACTGGATGCAGGTGTTAAACCGTGTGGCTTAGGTGCACGTGACACGCTGCGTTTAGAAGCCGGTATGAACCTGTACGGTCAGGATATGGATGAAACCGTTTCTCCGCTGGCTGCCAACATGGGCTGGACCATTACATGGGAACCGGCAGACCGTGATTTCGTCGGCCGCAAAGCACTAGAGGCACAAAAAGAAGCCGGTACTGACAAACTTGTCGGCCTGGTAATGACCGAGAAAGGCGTGTTACGTCACGGTTTAAAAGTGCGTTCAGAATCAGGAGAGGGTGTGATCACTTCAGGCACCTTCTCACCAACATTAGGGCATTCCGTTGCACTGGCCCGGGTACCTGCCAATACAGGTGAAACTGTAGAGGTGGAAATGCGTAAAAAGTGGGTTACAGTAAATGTGGTTAAGCCCAGCTTTGTACGCAATGGTAAAAGTGTATTGTAATCCCAACATCAAGGAATAATCAGGAACTTATTATGAGCAATATCCCAACCGATTTACGTTATGCATCAACTCACGAGTGGGTTCGTCCTGAAGGCGATGGTGTTTTCACTGTAGGTATTTCTGAGCACGCTCAGGACTTACTGGGTGACATGGTATTTGTTGATTTGCCTGATGTGGGCGACGCGGTAAGTACCGGCGACGACGTATGTGTCGCTGAGTCTGTTAAAGCTGCATCTGATGTATATGCGCCAATCAGCGGCGAAATCGTTGCGATTAACGATGCGCTGGAAGACTCTCCTGAGCTGGTAAACAGCGACCCGTACGGAGACGGCTGGTTATTCAAGATTAAAGCGGATGATCCTGCTGAAGCTGAAGGTCTGCTGGACGCAGAAGGCTACGAAAACAGCATCGACGAAGACTAATTCGTTACAGAGCCAACATCCGAAAGGCTTAAAGGGGCAATTTAGGCCCCTTTTGTTTTTATAACCCATTGCAAGTGCTTAACAAAACTATGTCGAATTCATCCCTTACTTTGGCTCAGTTAGAGCAAAAAAATGCCTTTATCCGCCGCCACGTCGGCCCGGGTGAAGAAGAAATTCAAGCCATGCTGGCATCTGTGGGCGCTGACTCACTGGATGATCTGATGGCACAAACTGTACCGGCAGCTATTCAACTGGATAAACCCATTGAAGTAGGTGGTGGCGAGACAGAAGTTGATGCACTGGCTGCACTGAAAGCCGTGGCTTCTAAAAACAAAATCAACCGCTCTTTCATCGGTATGGGTTATTACGACACCCACGTACCGAACGTTATTCTGCGTAACGTGCTGGAAAATCCGGGCTGGTACACGGCATACACGCCGTATCAACCTGAAATCGCCCAGGGTCGTCTTGAAGCCATTCTGAACTTCCAGCAGGTCACAATCGATTTGACCGGTCTGGAACTGGCCTCAGCCTCATTGCTGGACGAAGGCACAGCGGCCGCAGAAGCTATGGCACTGGCCAAGCGTGTTTCGAAAAACAAAAAGGCGAACCTGTTCTTTATCGCTGATGATGTGCACCCGCAAACCAAAGACGTGGTAGAAACCCGCGCTGAAATGTTTGGTTTCGGTATCGTTACCGGTCCTGCAGAAGAAGCCGCAGAGCACGATGTGTTCGGTGCGCTGTTGCAATACCCGACGACCACCGGTGAAGTAAAAGACATCAGCGACATCATCGCTGCTGTTCAGGCGAAAAAAGGTATCGTAGCGGTAGCTGCCGACCTGATGAGCCTGGTAATGCTGAAATCGCCGGGCGAGCTGGGTGCTGATGTGGCACTGGGCAGTGCACAGCGCTTCGGTGTACCGATGGGGTACGGTGGTCCTCACGCTGCCTTCTTCGCTACCCGTGATGCCTACAAACGTTCATTACCCGGCCGTATCATTGGTGTAAGTAAAGACACTCGTGGCCGTCCTGCACTGCGCATGGCGCTGCAAACCCGCGAACAGCATATCCGTCGTGAAAAGGCAAACTCTAACATCTGTACTGCACAGGTGCTGCTGGCCAACATGGCGTCTTTCTACGCCGTTTATCATGGTCCTGAAGGCCTGAAAACCATCGCTAACCGCATTCACCGATTCGCCGATATTCTGGCAACCGGCTTAACGCAAAAAGGCGTTGCGCTGAAGCACAGCACTTTCTTCGATACGCTGACAGTAATGGTGGATAACAAAGCTGAAGTGCTTGAAGCGGCTTACGCCCGCGGACTGAACCTGCGTGCCGACCTTGAAGGCGCTGTAGGTGTGTCGTTAGATGAAACCACCACCCGTGCGGATATTGCCGGCCTGTTCGATGTACTGCTGGGTGGCGATCACGGTTTAACTGTGGATGGTCTGGACGCTGAAGTTACCACACAGGGCAGCCAGTCTATTCCTGCTGATCTGGTACGTACGTCTGATTTCCTGACTCATGAAGTATTTAACTCGTATCACTCAGAAACTGAGATGCTGCGTTACATCAAGTCACTGGAAAACAAAGATTTAGCACTGAACCACTCAATGATTTCATTGGGTTCATGCACCATGAAACTGAACGCGACAGCCGAAATGATTCCGGTCACCTGGCCTGAGTTCGGTCAGCTTCACCCGTTCGCGCCTGTGGACCAGGCTTCCGGTTATCAGGAAATGATTGGTGAGCTGAGCGAGTGGCTGATCAACATCACCGGTTACGACGCATTATCTATGCAGCCTAACTCCGGTGCACAGGGTGAATATGCCGGATTGCTGGCGATTCAGCGCTACCACGAAAGCCGTGGCGAAGGTCACCGTAATGTGTGCCTGATCCCAAGTTCAGCGCACGGTACAAACCCGGCGTCTGCACAAATGGTCAGCCTGAACGTGGTTGTTGTGGCGTGTGATAAGAACGGTAACGTTGATTTAGCTGACTTGCGTAAGAAAGCAGAAGAAGTGGGTGATAACCTTTCTTGTGCCATGATCACCTATCCGTCTACCCACGGTGTTTACGAAGAAACTATCCGTGAAATCTGCGACATCGTGCACCAGTACGGCGGTCAGGTTTACATGGACGGTGCCAACATGAACGCACAGGTAGGCGTTACGTCACCGGGCTTCATCGGCTCAGATGTATCGCACCTGAACCTTCATAAAACCTTCTGTATTCCTCACGGTGGCGGCGGCCCGGGTATGGGACCAATTGGTGTGAAATCACACCTTGCGCCTTTCCTGCCAAACCACGCAGTGGTAAACATTGAAGGTACAGGTAAAGATTGTGGAGCAGTATCAGCCGCGCCATGGGGCAGTGCATCTATTCTGCCAATCAGCTACATGTACATCAAAATGATGGGCTCGGAAGGTTTACGTAAAGCGACGGAAGTGGCCATCTTAAATGCTAACTACGTGGCGAAGGCGCTGGAAGGCCATTACCCGGTACTGTACAAAGGCCGTAACGGTCGTGTTGCCCACGAATGTATTATCGACTTGCGTCAGCTTAAAGAAGCGTCTGGTGTGACTGAAATGGACATCGCCAAGCGTCTTAACGACTACGGTTTCCACGCACCGACTATGAGCTTCCCGGTTGCCGGCACGCTGATGATCGAGCCAACGGAATCTGAAGCCAAGTACGAGCTGGACCGCTTCATTGAAGCAATGGTCAGCATTCGCAACGAAATCGCCAAAGTGGAAAGCGGCGAGTGGGATGCCACAGACAACCCGCTGCACAACGCACCCCACACGCTGGCCGACATCTGCGACAGCGACTGGACCCGCAGCTACGACCGTCAGATCGCCGCTTACCCTGTTGAGTCTGTTGCCCGCAACAAGTTCTGGCCAAGCGTAAACCGTATCGACGACGTATACGGCGACCGCAACTTGATATGCTCTTGCCCAAGTATTGAGAGCTATATTGAGGAGTGAGGTTTCTGGCGATCAACAATTAAGTTTGTGAACGCTACAATTGAAAATGTGAATGCAATTAAGATTGTGAACTCATAAAGAAGAAAAAAGCGAACCATCGATGGTTCGCTTTTTTTAATTATCTATTTGGGCAATATGGTTTTGGTATTTTTCTATAAACACATCGCAAATAGATTTTAGTGCTTTAACTTTTTCTATTTTTGATTGAATCGCTTTTATTTCATTTTCTTTTGAATTAGCTTCTTCATCAGAAATAAAACTGAGCATTATCCTGATATCTTCACCTGAACCTTCAGGTGCTAGCTTTAATATCTTCCTGGACTTCTCTGTAATAGCTAAGGCAGCAGCCGAGTTAAAGCTTTCTGAAACTAACTCTTTTGCTGCTTTATCGATAGAAATGGCTATATCAACCCATTGTTTGCTTTCAGCTGTTTCTTCAGGAGCTATCTGATGATCAAATTGTGAAAATTCATTGAAGTATGGTTTTTGAGACGAGTTATCTAACCTTGAAAGGCCTCTGAAAACAGAGTCAAATTCGCTAAATGGGTTAATACCTCTAGGGAGCTCAGAGCGATGATGCCAAAGCTTAAAAATTGCATCTACACATTTCCTTTCAGCTTCCTCCTTTTCTTCACCTTGACAGTTTTCTGAATTGTAAATATTTTCAGCAATATAATGTACTAACCAGCGGGCTGGAGTATTACAATCAATTATCATGCCTAGCTCAGTGATGATAGCTTTACCTAAGTTGATAACTTCTTGATTGGTAATCTCTGATGACTCCATCTTTTGAGAGAGTATACAAGTTACAATATGGTCCCGGGTATTTGACATCGTCTGGCACATCCTTATCGTGAGTTGAGCTTTGGCGGCTAATTGATACTTCCAAAATTAGTGATAATTTAGTTTTAACGCATAAATGCTTTAATATATCTAAAGACAGATAAAGCCTACTACCGTCGCGAATTATGTTGTCACTATAACGGTCATTACTGCGTGTATCGGTCCATGTTTCAGAGAACCCCTGAGAATTTCCCTTATCATCCAAGTATGTTCTAGAAAGTAAGGAATAATGCAAATCGAGTAACTCTTCATGTTCTTTACTAATTCTTCGAATTGGAAACTTTAGCTCAGCAGCGTAAGGATCTATTTCATCCAGTTTTTTATACTCGTCAGGTTCAAGCAACCAGCCTTTCAATTTGAAAGCGGAATCATCTAATTCGAAGCGTTCCTCGTTATAGGAAGGTAATTTGTAATCGTGAGGATTTCTGCATGAAACTAGAGCTTTTAACAAGGAGGCTGAATTGTTAACGGATACTAGTGCGCTGGAGACGCTGTAAGTTTCGTTGTTGCCTCTACCATCATTGTCAGACCAAGAACCTGTCACACATAAAAATGTTCTGCCACCTTTACTTAATAGTAGTCCTTCGAGAAAGTCACTATATTCAATTTCCCATCTCCATGAGTCAGTAATTTTTTTGCTAAGCCACTCCCTTCTTACTAAAGGTGCTGGATCTCTGAGGTCTGCCAAAAGATAGCCATTATCCATCGATAAAAGGTGGTCAGAAATCCAGTCAGCCCAAAGATCATCTTCCCAGTCATATTTACCTTCAACTACAGGGTGGCTTTTGAGTAACCTTGATGCCATTGTGAAAATGACGTGATACCCCAAGTAAAAATCATAAGGCTGAGTCGACGGTATAGAGCTGTGACTTGCATGTGTTTCTTTATGACCATGAGGTCGTGGATCTTTAATAAACCTTTCGCTTAAAGTAACTCCCCATTCATTAACTACTATGTTTATCGCTGTCTGTTTTAATTCTTTAACAGATATATTAAACACATTTGCTAGTGGCTTTATCCAGTATTCTTGGAAGTCTAGAAAAAATGATAGGTCGGGTAACTCTTTATCAATATTAGAAATGTTAGCTTTTTCAAATTTATTGGTTTCTTTATGTATATTCTTATTAAATGTACTAACACCTACCGTATCTAATTTGTCTTTTTCATTAGCCGCGAATTCAACTCCGAAGTGCACCACTCGCTAAATTAGGCAGCCTTGCGTAATTCATTGAATACCGCAACAGGTTGCCTGAAGCCGAGGCTCTTTCTCGGTCTGGCATTTAATGCCCGCTCTATTTCACTAATTTGCCTATCCGATACCGTCCGTAAATCGGTGCCTTTCCTGATGTACTGGCGCAGTAAACCGTTGAAGTTCTCATTCAGTCCGCGTTCCCAGGATGAGTACGGATTCGCGAAGTAGATATTGGTTTTGAGCTTCTCAGCGACCAGCTCGTGGTCACAGAATTCGCTGCCGTTGTCCGCTGTGATTGTTCGGACATGACCTCGATATTTCCACAGCATGCCAACTATGGCTCGGGCCACGTCTGCTGCGCTTTTCGCTGGCACTTTGCGTATCAGGTATAGCTTACTTTTGCGCTCGACTAGACTAACAATCGCGCCCGTTCCTTGCTTGCCCAGAACCGTGTCAGCTTCCCAGTCACCGAACCGTTTTTTCTTGTTCACAATAGCGGGACGATGCTCAATGCCAACGCGATTCGGAATAATTATCCGCTTCGCACGGTCACCTTTACGATACCTTCTGTGACTCTGGCGCAGCTGTTTGTACAACCTACCGCCACTCAATTTATCACGCTGGACGTAGCGATAAATCCATTCGTGACTGACATGATGACCGATGATTTTACCTACACCAGCAATTTGCTCAGGGCTCCATTTTTCGTTCAGCCCGAACTCAACAAAGGTAATCGTCAGTTCAGACATCCTGAACTTTGCGGCTTGGCTACGTCGCTTCAATGCCTTCGCCTGAGCCACTTCCGGCAAATAGTGGTTATCCCGAATTCTATTGCGATTTACTTCCCGACTGATTGTGCTGTGACTCACGCTCAGACGTTTTCCGATCTCCCTGTAACTGAAACCCTCGCGTAAGTAGGCCTCAATCTGGTATCGTTGTCCCTCGATCAACTGCTTGTAACTCATGGTAATACTCTAATTGTTTGGCGACTTTAGAATACCACCAACAGGCAGTTGATCATCTATCACCCGTTAACCATGAGTGGTGCACTTATTATCTGAATTCGGGGCGAGATAAATATCTTTCCTTTGTTTTAATAAGCATTGAGATATCTTCGCTGCATAATGCTCTAATAAAATATGGTCTGCACTTAGCGCTTGGTTTAGAAGGAATGCACTATGTTTAAACAAAGGCTGAACATTTGATTGGGCACCTCTGTAGATAGCAATCATAAAATATAATTGAGCATGAAACTTATAAAATGGGTAACGTGTTGAGCCAAAGGCTCCTATCTCATCTTTATCGAATAAAGCGAACATTGAATCAATGATCTCATCGCAGTTAAGTTCTACAAGGCGGTAGATGATGTGGACTGCCTCCCATCTAATTTTTGATGTGGGGTTAGCTAATATTGACCAAATAAAAGATGCATAAGCTTCGGTATTATTTTCAGTGGGAATCAGATCTTCCGACCAATCTCCATCAGCATCATTTTCATCAACGTGGAGTTCTACCCTGTCTAAAGCGTAAGTTAGAGCTTCTTTTGCTTCGTAAGGAGTCAGTTGTTGTGATAGTACTGTAATAACAGAGAAAATAAATTCAGCATCATCAAAGTCGCTTTTATTTTCTAATGCTTTTATTACACCTGGGAGCCTTAGTTTTGAAAAATCTGTTTCTAGTTTAAATCGTGAAGTCCAGTGCTCAGGCCACCAGGGGTTTGAGACGGTACTTGCGTTTAATTGTACATAAAGATTAAAGCCTTTTATCCATACTTCTTTTACTTCCTCTCGTTCAAACCACTCTTTCGGTGTATTTTCCAAAGCATTTAATAATTCGTAATTCGAAGAAAAGTTACATTGCAAAATTGCTTCTAAAACATCGACTGCTGCTAGGATTGGTGCTCTTGCATATAGTTGACTCCAGAAACATTCGTCATAACTTTTATTCATCAAAGCTTTAAAGTTTTGAAGTGAGGCTTCAATCTCCTTTGAGCTTATAAAGTTGTTTGACTTAAATACTGTGTTCCAATCTACTGGGTCAAATTCCTCTTCTGATTGGTACTGCCTTTGAGTCGGCCGTGCTGGAGTGTGTTGTTTGTCAAAATATAGAATTGCGTCATTAAGAGGTTGAGATGATAATTCAAACTCGTCACCAGCATTTTTAATTAGTAACAAGGCTGATTTAGGTAACCCTTTAATCAACGCTTGTTGAGCAGCATCCCTAAAAATAGCAGCGCGAAGCTCTTGGGTTTCTGCATATTTTAAGCATTGGCTGCTAAATTCTGCATATCTATTCTTGTCAATCAATCCTTGGCTAGCCCATGCTTCTTGAGGTTTCAATGTATTACAGGGGATTGAGTACGCTATCACCGTATCTTCGAAAGGGCCCCAGTATGTAACTTCTCTGTCTATCCACCTGGCCATTATTGCAAATGACGATGGTGCGTTCATATCATGGATGGCTCTAATTGTTCGCTCCAACGGGAAATGGTCAGACATATACTCATAAAAGATTTCGGTGCTACGAGAAAAGCGATATGTCAATTCAGCAGAGCAACCACTTTCAGCGCTTTTCTCAGCCAAACTTAAAATAGCAAAATGTCTATGTAGGACTTCATTACCAAATTTTGAGGCAGCTTCAATTGCTTTGTTGAAATATTTTGCTGATAACGCTGGTGTTAATGAACATAAGGCTGTAGCAATATCAACATATGAACTAGCTTTGCTTTCAGGACCTTCTTTATTGTGACTCAACATAGTCGCAGCTAACGCGTTTTCATATGTATCTGATAGATGAAATAAGCTTGGTACACGGCAACTAAAATATAGGCCTTGGAGTAGCAATTGATAAGGTGCGTTATTGACTATGTTTGAAAGTAATAATTTTTGTTGTTCCTGATTTAAACTTTTAGAGCAGAATATGCTTTTTTGTTTTAGTTTTCTAACATACTCAGGAATGAAATTTTGGCGTTCATAAGAAGCGGGAAGGTGCTTTTGCACTTCATTAAACGTGCTTCTGAACTCCGACTCGAAATCATTAATTTTATTAGTTCTGGTGCGAATTAGAAAACGCTGTGCCGGCACCATCGCTGATAAAGTTTTTTCATATTTATCCTTGTCCTGTTGTTGTGTGTAGTTTAAGTTTTCAGATAAGAACTCTTTAGGAAAGGTTTCAATTTCTGGTAGTGTCTCACCAGTTAATTCTTCCAGTAAAGCTACAGATTCAATGAATTCTATCAGATCATCGTTGTGATAAGATGAAGGGTTTGCGAACCAGGCCCTGGGCTCAAATTTACAAAGTTTATATAGTAAACATTTCAACCTTTCACCTTCGGCTCCATAAGAAGAACAGTGTTCTATAAATATAAGTAAATTTTGATTTGAAATGGAGTTATTAGCGTCTTCATTTCGTTCATTGAAAGGGAACTCAATGTTTTTTAAACAAACCTTTGAAATTTCCTCATCTACAGAATGTTGTACTAAGAATAGTGAATTTATAAAGTTAACGCATACATAGCTATGTTGTTTAGAGTAGAGGGCGAGTTGTTTTAAATCTTCAAATCTAGATGTGTCAAGTAAGCTCTCTGCAAAGATACTTATGGCGTTTTGAACCCCTTGTGTAGGAGCAAAACTTAATATTCGATTAATTGCTTTCTCAGGACCAAGGAGGTTTAAGTAGACAGTAAAAAGCAAGGCAACATCTTCAGCAGAAAGATTTTCCTCATGCCTTTTTCGTTTATCTTTTGCTGTTGATTTTAAGTAGGTATTTAACCAGTTTTCTGCTGCTCTTAGATAACTTAGTGCTTCGCCTTTAAACTCCCCATGCAACGATAGCAGTGCAGATTTGTAAAGATTTTCAGATCCCTTCCATCCGCCAGATAATCGCCCTTGAAACGCTAATTTTTGAATTTCGGTAGGCGATTGAACCATACCAATTAAGGTTACATTTTGATTTAATAATTCTATTTGCCTTTGGTCACCAGCGAACTCTTCTCCAGTTCTCAATGCTAACTTAATAAATGAAAAATAATCTTCCAGTTGTATGGCTGATTTCAATGCAGCATTTAGTCGTGATGTACTGATGCTTCTAGCGTCCACTGGATTGCCTTTGGGCAAGAATTCTTCTGAAAGTGCTAGCTCTATTAAGTCCTCGTGATTTCCCCCTGCCAACATTAGGAAGGGTAAACATTCAGATACGTAGCTGTTCGAATTTGCTAGTTCTTGAATATTTTCTACAAACTTTTTAGCTTGTTCAGCTGTAGAAGCAAACTGTTTCCTAAACCATGTTTCAGTTGGTTCGTCTCTAAACTGAATACACTTATCGATTAAAATTAAACCACGACCAAAATCACTTATGAAGCTTGCAATTTCGTCTTCAGAACGATTAGAGAGTTTTGATATAACGTCTATTGGAATAAATGGAGGTAAACTAGCTAAAGCTGTACAAATCAGATCGATTTTTAAGCCTTCTGTGGCGGTATTTCTATTTTTTAGTCTTTCAATTGCATTATTTAGCTGAACCTCTATTTGAGCGTCTACAGTAGTTAGGGTTGGTCCTAAGTTTTGCAGCATATCATTCAAAGATGCAGGAAAGTCTTCAATAGCGTATGCTTGAACACGAGGATTACCTCCTGATAAACGGTGAAATTCTTTGGCATGCTCTTCTGTTGCATCCGAATAATAATGTTTTAAATGAGCGAGTGATTCACTTTCAGAAAACTCTCTCAATTCAAATTGAACAATTTCATTTCTGGGCTCTAGCAATTCAATTCGCTCGGTTCTGCACAATGCAATCACAGTACAGCCATCGATCATTAAATCATTCAGTAACTGAGTAACAATTGAATTTTCAGCTTTTTCCTTAGCAGCCATGACCGCATTATCTGCGGCATCTATAAAAATATATAGATGTGCCTGTGTATTTGCTCTTTTTAAGCATTTCACTGCGGATTCTATGCAAGAAATAAACTCTTGCATTAATCGCTCTTTTTTTTCGTTTGCAATTAGAGGTTCGCATAAACCATTAATTGCTAATTCATTAGCGATTTGAACTAATACTTTATCAAAAGAGTGTCTTGGGCTGTTAATTGAACGGTAAAGGCCATCACCGAAGCAATCGTAAACAATTGAGTGAGAATGAGAGGGGATTATTGTATTGGCTAGCCTAGCCATTACTGTTTTACCAACTCCGCCACGCGCATGAATTACCGAGTTTTTGTTTTCGGTTAGTATTGATTGTAAAATTGACTCTTGGTGGTTTCTCAGCTTACGTGGTATGGAGGCTTCAAATTTTGGAGGTGATGGGAATATATCATTATAGTGCTCTGCACCAAATCTCACTTCTAAATCATGGATCTTTATCGTTGCGTATTCACTTAATGACCCATGTGATATTAGGTATACGGCTAAAGCCTTAGTTAGCTCACTTACATATTCTATATTATCGGGAGTAATGTACTGTGTTGCATAGCTTTGGTTGATTAACGTTTCTACAGTCGAGCTAAGAAAAATATTGCTGAGAGTAGCCACTTTAAAATTAGTAAATGAGTCTTTTTCTTTACTAAATAACTTTGTTTTGAATTCGCCAGAAACAGCCTTTGAGTAAAAGTCATTAACCGGCTTTGAGAGCACCCTATTAGTTATAATTTGGAAAGATAAATCTGGTTTCGACTCTTTTTCCAATATAGAAACAATGCCTTTTAGGTCGTTTTTATCAATATCGCCACTAGTTGTTTTAAAGTGAAGTAAGCTTATATTTTTAGCTGCATCATTTAATACAATTACGTTAACGCCACTCTTATTTTGAATAAACTTTATTTTTAAACTTTCTTGAGGTCGTTTAGAAGGCGATAGTAACTTTAAGCATTCGTGTGTTGCCCAAAGTAATGGGATTTTATTGTTATAGCTATCAAAGGCACTAGCTTGCGCTAAAAATGTTGCTTGTGCGAATGACTTTTGATCAATGTTAATTTCTGAGTCTTTTATATCGCCAGTAAGTATGGGTGCGTTAATGTCTCTCCCCGCTGCGACAGCACGATCATTAGCGACTACTTTACTAGTTAAGCTTTGAATTTGCTTAAACATTACTTGGCCCTATTTAACTAAAGCTAAGTAAGAAACATATAAAGTAGCAATACTAACCAAAACACCAATAATCGTGGCAATATTGGCCAATAGAGCTAACACACAGGTTTCATTTGTCTTTATATCACCAGTCATTATTGGAGCATTAATATCTCTGCCCGCACTAACACCTCGATTTGAAGCAAATATTTTTGTTGATGTGCGTTTGAAACTAAATATTAAAACGAGCAGTGCAACAACGGCAGTTATTATTGTTAAAGTGTGGTTCTGAGCTAAAAAATTCACTAATTGTTCCATAATTTATTTCCTTTTTTTTCGTTTTCAGAGTTTGTGAATCCTGGCGCAATTTTCATTGACTTAACTTCTGTATGCTCATGTAAATTCAATAAACGATATTGAAAATACTCCGGGTTTAATGTGCCTTCTGGCAAAGAATCTACAGCTAATTCTGCCAATTCAAAACTTTCAAGGGCCTTTGAAACTTTTAAGTTAAACACAGGTTTGTCTAGTAATCCAAGGTCTTTATTAAGGCCTTTAGGGTTAGGATGCTTAGGATGAGCACCGAGAGTGAGCGTTACAGTTTCAAGCCAATCTAAGTCATTGATGGGCTTAGACAGCTTAATTCTCGATTAACCAATATAGTGGTTTATTCTCAGTAACTTAAATGTTTTATACTTTTCATCTTGAACGTCGAATAGTCGTACATACCAGTCTCTGCATCCGCTTAGTGAAATAGCGATGACAAGGCACATGATAAGGCGGACAGCTGTTCTCATCTTTCTGTTCTTCAATTCATACATCCGTCATAGGATAAGTCAGCACCAGCATATGGGTGATATTCAGTAGCCAGTGTGTCAGTACGGCAAAAACAATGCGACCGGTTAGCATATATACGGCACCGTAAAGTAACCCCGCTACTGTAGCGACAATCATGTAACTGGTGCCGCCTGCAAAATGGGCAAGACCAAAGCCTGCGCTGGTTATAGTCAGTATCAACAAAGTGCGGGCGGTTGATGAAAGCTTGGCGGGCAGTTTATTGGTTACAAACTTAAACAACAGGCCGCGGAATAACAACTCTTCTGCTACACAGGTGTTGATGAGGTTGGAAAGTGCGAGCAGCGGAAACCATGCCGGTACAGCCACTTGCCTGGTGACGATGCCTGTACTTACTGCAATTAGTACAACGGCACCGATACCACATGGCACCAACAGAACTGGCATCCACCATCTAACCCGGGTGTTTGAGGGGAAGCTACGTTTAATAAGGGGAACAAAGCATAGTGCTGACCAGCTGAATAAGGCTTTGTCCACATTCAAATAAAAGCTAGCGGGTAAACTGCCGGCTTTCAGGGCAATGTCTTCTGCTATTAAAAGCCCCTGGTAACCGGGCAGTTTATGGATGATGAGTCCTGCACTCAGCACGAACCACATCAATTGAAAGAGTCTGGTTATCCACGGGTTAACCGGTTTACTCTGATGCGCACTCAGGCTCCACGTAACATAAATATACAAAGCAACAAAAATCAGAAATACGGGAGACAGGGTAACGAAGCAGAGCGCTGACAGCAGCAGAAAAGGCAGGCCAAACTTTACCCATTGAGAAGCACTAAATGCGCTGGCAATGAGTAAAGCGGATACAACCAGATAGTATTCTGCCACCTGTGTTAATCCGCTCTTTGCGGACGGAAGACAATCTTCCCGGACTCAACAGTCATAGACAGTGGCATGTTTGTCAGCCACGCATAACCCGAGGGTACGTTCTTCACTTCATACACCGGCTGATCCATTAAAAACTGATTCAGCAGCCCCATTACTTTACTGCTCACTGGCGCGAGGTTGCCGCGATAGCCCATGGCATCCACGGTGGTGTCATTGAGTACCAGTGAGCGGATGAATACCGCTTTTTTGGTTGAGTCGTAGTAGGGCATACCTTCAACATCCAGCTTCACTTTGGCGGGGTAGGTGAGTCCCAGAACCGACAACGTGGCAGTTGCATCAGCAATTAGCTGAATGGTCTGACGGTTGTCTGGCCCCACATTTACCTGCATGTCGTTGACTTCCAGCAGAATGGGAATCCCGACGATAGAAGCCTGTTCCTGCAGGCTGGTAACCTGTTTATCCAGTTCCCGTTGCAGGTCTGCGCTGGTTACGCTGTAAGACGCAAGAGAAGCCAGCGTACTGCAACCGGCGATGATGGTACAAACTAAAACCACTAACAGCCGGCTGGCTGATATTTTATTCATAAAAACTCCGGATTAGATACAGAAAGCCGGCTTACCAGCGCAGTTTGCGCTAAGTGTGTTTTGCCGGCGGGACGGTCACATCAACCAAACTTACTGTCTGCCACAAAGGGATTGGTTTTACGCTCATGCCCGATGGTGCTGGTCGGGCCGTGGCCGGGATACACTTTCATTTCATCAGGCAGGGTAAACAGCTTGCTGCGGATACTGTCGATGAGTTGCTGATGATTTCCCTGCGGAAAATCCGTACGGCCAATGGAACCGGCAAACAGGATATCGCCCACAATGACCGTATTGGTGGTTCTTTCAACCAGCGCCACATGACCGGGTGTATGGCCGGGACAGTGCAGCACCTCAAGTGTAAGGTTGCCCACGGTTATTGTGTCGTTGTCGTTCAGCCACTGGTCCGGCGCAAACGGTGTTGCAGGCGGAAAGCCAAACATCTGACTCTGTATTGGCAGGCCGTCGAGCCAGAACTTATCGCCGGTATGCGGGCCGATAACGGGCACATTGTAATGGGATGCCACTTCAGTGGTCGCGCCTACGTGGTCAAGGTGTCCGTGGGTGAGGATAACTTTTTCTATGGTTACACCATTTTGCGTTACCGCATCGTACAGTTTGCTGCTGTCGCCACCGGGATCGACAAGTGCCCCTTTCATGGTGTCAGGATCCCAGATGAGGGAGCAATTTTGTGCAAAGGGAGTAACAGGAATAACGCGTATGTTCACAGGATGGCCCGGCAAAAGTGTTTCCCGCATTCTAGCAACAGCACAGCAAGAACTGAAGATAGTGTAGAATACCGGTTTTCATTCCTGCACAGTGATGCACAAAAGAAAGGACGTTGTTGTTGTCAGACATAGCTGTCCGGCCTAATTTTGCCGGCAAATTATTTGGTAAACTTACACTCACCCTCACTAACGAAAACCTGGTTTTTACTCATCGCGGCAGAAAAGACAAATATCTTCCGTTGGCCTCAGTCCGCACCTTATTTAAGGTGAAGAAGCGGTTTTTGGGTGATGAACTGCGACTGGAAGGTGCAAAGACAACAGTCCGCTACCGGTTTCTTAAGTCTGAAAACGTGGAGGCGTTACAGGCGGCAGCGAATAAAATCATCCGCAGGCATTTAAAGGCGTATCTGCAAACCGTTTTTACCGAATTTAATGACAACGTAAAGCTGCAATACCCTAAAGATTCGCAGGAAGAATCACTGCGTTCACTTATTGACTCCCTGTACAGAGATTACAGTAATTATCAGGCTGACTGGCAAACCATGCTTTCGGCAGATGCTATTGCAGCGGTGAAAGATATTCTGAGTCTGTACCCCTTCGATATGGCAAAGTTGCGGTCGTATCATGAGCAAATGCAATTGAAAGCCCGCTGTGGATTTTTTGATACGGTTGAGTCGAACCCTTTAACAACAGAACAGCGTCTGGCGGTGCTGCGTTCCAACGACAGAAACATGGTACTGGCGGCTGCCGGTACAGGGAAGACCTCGGTCATGGTGGCAAAAACGCTGGACTTGATTGACCGTGATCTGGCAAAGCCGCAGGACATTCTGGTGCTCGCCTATAACCGTACTGCGTCCCTGGAGCTGAAAGCGCGTTTGCTGGATAAAGCGCAGACACACACTATTAAACTGGATACTGAACCGCAGATTGGGACATTTCATGCGCTAGGCCGGCAGATTTTGCAGGAGGCCGGGCGTTCCACACAAATCAGTGTATTTGCTGAAAACAGCGCGAAATTAAAGGCGTGGATAGCGCAATGGATACAAGAATACACCGCAGAAGACGCTGCCCGCGAACAGCTTTTAATTACCACGCTTTCTGTACAGGAAGGTCGGGAGACGCAACTTAGCGGGCAGGTGCTGATAACTGCGTCGACAGAGTTGCTAACCAAAGCTTTGCAGGCAATGCGGGGGGAGGGATTAAACAGAACAGGTGTCGCCAAACGGCTGACGGAGGCGGGTATTAAACCGGCAGGGAAAATTGCAGGTTTACTCAGTGCGCTTCATAAAGACTACGTTAACGAACTTAAGCGGCAGGATTGCATCGATTTTGATGATTTGATCACCCGGGCCACAGAGTTAGTTGAAAAAGGGAAGTTTATCCCGCGCTGGAAATTCATTCTGGTCGATGAATTTCAGGATATTTCTGCGTCAAGGATGGCGCTCATCACAGCGTTGGTGGATAGAGCAAAGGCAAACGGTGTGGCAACATCGCTTACAGTGGTGGGAGATGACTGGCAGTCTGTTTACCGGTTCTCCGGCGGCAAGCTTTCGCTGACCACCCGCTTCGGGGAAGTTGCCGGCAGCTATACCGAAACCAAACTGCAAAAAACGTTTCGCTACAATAACAGCATCGCTGACACCGCCGGTCAATTTATCATGGAAAATCCGGAGCAGTTCAGGAAGTCCATCGACACGCATACCAAAACGGATACGCCGCAGATCTTTCTGCTGGATGATAAACCGGGCAAAGAAAACGGGGTAGTCGAGCGCGTAGCGGAAGTCGTCAGCAAAATCCGCAGCAATGAACCTGCAAGTACAGTGGCAGTGATTGCCCGCTATAACTTTCTGCTGGATGAAGCAAAACACGCACTGAGCAAACAAAACCTGAGCAACAATGTGCATTTCTGGAGTTTTCATAAATCTAAGGGGCTGGAAGCAGATCATTGTATTCTGATTGGATTTTCCGGTGGCAAGAACGGATTTCCGGGCGGGGGCAGGGAAGAGACGCTTATCCAAGCACTGCTGCCATCATCTGATTCTTATCCCCACGCCGAAGAAAGACGGCTGATGTATGTGGGACTCACCCGCGCAAAGCACAAGTGTTACATCATTGCTGATCCCGTTTCGCCGTCAGAATTTGTTACCGAACTGCTTAGTCCGAAATACAACGTCAGCGTGGTATCTGCGGCAATTTCGTTTATGAAATCAGCAGAACTTTAATTGTCTGTTTTTTTTACAAGGGTTTGTTCTTGATGCTGGATTTTTAGATTTAGTCTTTATTTTTCAATTGGTTAAAAATTGGCATTTATTGTGCTAAATCAATCCTGTAGTGTAGTAATCTAACCCGAAGGAAGAGTAAACATGAGAAGTTTGTTAGTTTTTGTTTGTAGTATCTTAGCCGCGTCTGCAAATGCAGGTTTAATCAACTATACCGACGAAGCCTTTTTTTTGGCAGACGCCGGTACAGGTCTTACTTTAATCGATTTTGACAGCGCAACGGGTTCAACGACGTCTTATACCGAGTCAGGTGTAACGTTTGCTACTAACGGTACAGAAGCTGACGCTATCGTAATTGGCGACTACGCAAGTACAGGTTCATCTCAGATTTTTTCAAACTATTTTGTCAATAATCTGATTATTACTTTTGCCGGTGCTGGTATTAATGCTTTCGGTTCAGACATCTTTTCCCTTTTTAGCGGCAGCACCTTATCGTTTGAATTACTGTTGTCTGATACAACCACAGAAGTTGTGACAGTTGATTCTGCGGATGGCTATTTCGCCACCATTCTTGATGGCGGAAATTATATTACTCAGGTAACTGTTAATTCTCTTTCTGCACAGGCTGAAGGTCTGGATAACTTCTACTTCGGTACTGTTGCCGCGTCAACCCCGTCAACGTCAGTGACTGAGCCTGCAACACTAGGTGTACTTGCGTTGGGCTTAAGCGGTTTGGTAGGCCTGAGAAGACGCCAGCGTTAATCTAACGTTCACATTTTTTTAAAACGAAAAGTCTGCTTCCGGCAGACTTTTTTGTTTTATTACCCGATAAATTCATTGATCAGGTACAATGCGCCCGTTTAGTGATTGCAAGGTGCGGGTTATGGGATTTTCAGATTTAGGTTTAAACAGTCAGTTGCTGGCTGTGCTCGATAAATTGGGCTACCACACTTCCACACCTGTGCAACAGGCGGCTATCCCTCATGTGCTGGCGGGACGGGACGTGATGGCCGGTGCACAAACCGGTACGGGAAAAACGGCTGCTTTTGCGCTGCCGCTTATCCAGCGTTTACTGGAGCAGGATGCCGGTGAAAAAGCACTTCGTGTGCTGGTGCTCACGCCTACCCGTGAACTGGCCCACCAGGTTTATCAGAGCTTTGTGAAATACAGTGATGGCCTGGGGATCAATACCGTGGTCGCTTATGGCGGTGTCAGTATTAATCCGCAGATTGAAGCGTTGAGTGCCGGGTGCGATGTGCTGGTGGCAACGCCGGGACGCTTGCTGGAACTGGCTATTAAAGAGCTGATTGACTTGAGCACGCTGCAGACTTTTGTGCTTGATGAGGCCGACCGCATGCTGGATATGGGGTTTATTACCGATATTAAGCGGATATTAAAGCGCTTGCCTGAACAGCGTCAGACTCTGTTCTTTTCTGCCACATTCAATGATGAAGTGTATGCACTGAAAGACTCGCTGCTTACCGCGCCGGAACTGATTGAAGTTGCGCCGCGCAACGCCACGGCAGATAAAGTGGAGCAACGCTTTTTCGAAGTGGATAAAAAGCGTAAAGCCGGCCTGATAGCCTACATGATAGGTGCTAAAAACTGGCAGCAGGTGCTTATATTTACCCGTACAAAGCAGGCGGTGGACGAACTGGTCACTGAGCTGGAAAAAGATGGGATCAGTGCCGCCGGTGTACATGGTGATAAGTCTCAGGGCGCGAGAGAGCGGGGGCTTGATGCATTTAAAGCCGGACAGGTGCGGGCGCTGGTGGCCACTGATGTTGCGGCACGGGGGCTGGATATTCAGTCTTTGCAGTACGTCATTAACTATGAGTTACCTTATAACGCTGAAGACTATATTCACCGTATTGGCCGCACGGGACGTGCCGGTCAGGCTGGTATCGCGGTATCGCTGCTTTGTGGCAAAGAAAAGTATCTGCTTGAAGAAATTGAAAAGCTCACCGGCGACAGCGCGGTATTACAGTGGGAGCCGGGTTTTGAGCCTGATCCGTCGGGACAGGAAGACGCCACCGGCAGCCAGCGGCCGTTATCGAAAAAGGCCCTCAGAGCGAAAGCATTGGGTCAGGATAATAAAGGCAAGCGTAAGTCAGGCAAGCCCCGCCGCCGGCGATGAACCGGCGGGCTATTTCGACTCAATCAGCTTGACCCAGTGGGGCAGGCTGCCAATATTTTCGAGGATAATTTTAAAACTCATCAGAATGGGCACAGCAAGCAGTACACCCACAACGCCCCACAGCCAGCCTGCTACCGACAGCCACAGAATGATGATAAGCGGATTCAACCGCATACTTCGTCCCAGCACGGTAGGCGTGACAAGCTGAGACTCCACAACATTAATGCACATAAAAGCAAACGCCGGTAACAGTGCCGTCGCAACCAGTCCGAACTGCACCACACCGGCAACCAGCAATACGCTGCAACTTACCAGACCGCCAAGATAGGGGACGAAATTCAGCAGCGCCACCAGTGAACCCCATAAAATCGCATCTTCAACGCCGATGTAGGTGAGGGCTATAGCTGTGGCGACGCCGAGCAGACCGTTGATCATACTCACCGTTATTATGTAAGCAGACAGCTCGCGCTGTATATGATTAACCAGAACCAGTGCACGGCGCTTGTTTGTGACGACCGGAAAGTCGCGGATGAATACATTAAATAGCGCAGGGCCATACACCAGCAGGAAAAAGATAAGAATCATACAGCCGAAAATTTGTGCCAGCAGCAGGGGAGCTGTACTCATTATGGTGATAGCGACTTCCATCCCGCTTTGCTTCAGTTTGCCGGTAACGATGTTTTCCTGCGGTTGTTCCGGCTTAACTTCTTCATCATCACCGAACCAGTCAAAAAAGGATTTATCTTCTTTTTCGGCAGGCGGAGCGGGCTCCTGCATGGTGAGGCTGTCACTTAATTCTTCCATTTCTGTAACCACTTCACCGGCAATCTTAGGCAGCGAGTGCATCCACCGTCCGGCAGGTTCTGCCAGTTCTAACCCCAAAAAGGTGAAAGGCGCTACCAGCAATACCATGAGTACCGACGCAGACAGGGACGGCGGAACATAGAATTTTCTGCCAACGCGGACCAGCGGGCTAAGCAGCAGCGCAATAAATGCGGAAAAGAACAAAGGGATGAGCAGCGATTTGGCAAGATACAGGGTGTAGATCACCGCCAGCATCAGCAGGGTTTTTAGCAGCCGTGTTTGTCTTGCTTCACGTAAATAGGGAACAGAGCGACTGTCGCTGATTGTCCTTTTCTTTATTGTCTTGCTTTCCATTACCCGGTCCCTGCCTGTGCCCGCTTTGTTACAAAATTGTCATGCAATGATTACGCTAACTGAATCGTTCGGTTCACCTGACAATGAAATGATTCGACATGGTAAAACCTGCGGCATTAGACGAATTACCCGGGGCTGGCAGTGGCAAACTGCCGTTTCTTTGCTAATTTTAAAAAATATTTTTAACCGATATGTAATATCAATTCTGTGGCAGCCCAGAGCCTTATTTTTGCTGCGCCGGAGCTTTATTTTGCAGGTATTGCCGTGATGAATGACGTAAACGATCGTGAGAACGGATTCGAAACAGTTTTCAGAAATTCAAAAGATGGTCTGGCAATTTTTAAGAATGAAGTCTTTGTAGATTGCAATGATTCCATGCTGGCACTGGTAGGTGTTGAGCAAAGAGAAGATTTTATCGGTAAAACCCCTTTCGATTTTTCCCCTGAAACGCAATACGACGGCATGTCTTCGGTAAAGAAGGGGCTGGCACTGGTGGCCAAATGCCAGCAAGAGGGGAGTGTGCGCTTTGAATGGATTGTAAAGCGTGCCGGCGGCGATACCCTGTGGGTGGAAATCATCCTGACCAAAATGGTCATGAACGGCGAGGATGTGATTTATGCCAACTGGCGGGATATTTCTGAAAAGAAAGCCCTGGAGCTGGAACTGGCAGAGCAGAAAAATACTTTTGAAACGTTGTTTAATGATTCCAAAGATGGCCTGAGTCTGCTTGTTGATAACAAGTTTATTGATTGCAATAAAGCTCTGCTGGATATGTTCGGTTATACCTCAAAAGAAGAAATACTTGGCCTTACGCCAATGGATCTCTCACCGGAGTATCAAGGCGACGGCCGCCGTTCTGTGGATGTGGTGGCTGACAATGCCAGGCAGGTCGCCGGCTATGGTAATAAAACACTGGAATGGCAGCATCAGCGGGAGGACGGTTCACTTTTCTGGACTGAAATCATCGTCATTGAAATTAAATTGAATGGCGGGCCGGCTATTTATGCCATCACCCGCGATATTTCTGAAAAGAAAGCCCTTCAGGAAAAAATCATCAGCAGAAATGAAGCGCTGAATGCAACAAACCGCAGTTTGTCGGAAACCATTGAAAGCCTGAAACAGGCTCAAAGCAAGCTGGTGGAGTCAGAAAAAATGGCCAGCCTCGGGTCGCTGGTTGCCGGTGTGGCTCATGAGATTAATACGCCGGTGGGTATAGGTCTTACCGGCATTACCCAACTGATGGAAGAGTGCCGCGATATCCATGCCCGTTACGAACAGGGAAACCTGACAGAAAACGACTTTGAAGATTATCTCAACAGCGCCAGTGAACTGGCCGGCATGATAAAAAAGAATATCGACAGAACGGCCCAGCTGGTGCGCAGCTTTAAGCAGGTGGCTGTTGATCAAACCAGTGAAGAAGATCGCGAAGTCAATCTCAGTCTGTACCTGGATGAGATCCTGTTCAGCCTGGGGTCTGTGTTACGTAAGGCGAATGTGGTTGTGGCGACCGAATGCCGCGACGACATGAACGTGATTACTAACCCCGGCCTGCTTTCACAGGTCATCACCAATCTGATTGTAAACTCTGTCAATCACGGCTTTAAGGATCGTGAGTCAGGTAATATCTCCATTGCAATCAGTGAACAGGAAGATGATATGTACCTGCTGCAATACCGGGATAACGGCAAGGGGATCAGTAAGGAAAATCTGAGCCGGATTTTCGACCCGTTTTTCACCACTAACCGGGGGCACGGCGGCACAGGTCTGGGGCTGAATATTACTTACAATATTGTGACTAATGCCCTGGGCGGTTCAATTGCGTGTAACAGCACAGAGAATGAAGGCGTTGAATTTATCATCAGATTCAAAGTGAAGGCCCGCCTCAATTAGTACACAACCGCTTTAAAAAGCACAGGCTGTAAGTTGTGAAACTTTTCGTTGTTGTTTATTCTTTAAGACAATAAAAAACTTAGATAATAAGCGGTTATGGAAGAAGAATTACAGCAGGCGCAGGCCATATACGATACCCTCATTGAGTTCGCGGTAACATACAGTTTTCAGATCCTCGGCGCACTGGTTATTTTGTTCATCGGCTGGTGGATGGCGGCGAAGATAGGCGATATGGTCGAGAACCTGATGACCGGCCGCAATATCGATATTACGCTCAGCCGGTTCACCGGCGGGGCCTGTAAGATTCTCGTGCTGGCGCTGGTGATTATCATTGCCCTGGGCAATATCGGTATCAGCGTAACGCCTTTAATTGCTGCTGTCGGTGCCATTGGCCTTGGTGCAGGCCTGGCGATCCAGGGCATGCTGGCAAACTATGCTGCGGGCTTTACCATCATCATCACCCGGCCTTTTGTTCTCGGCGATACTATTCAGGTCAGAGGCGTGTCCGGTGTGGTCGATAAAGTCATGCTGCCTTACACCATTCTGATTGACGAAGATAACGTACATATTCAGATCCCTAACAAACTGATTGTAGGTGAAATTCTGCATAACTCAGCCGAACAGATGCTTATTGAACTGGAAGTCGGCGTTGCTTATTCCAGTGATGTGGATGCTGTTATTGATGTGCTGCAGCAGGCAGTGAAAACTGTGGAAGGGATCAGCGATGAGAAAGCGCCGGCAATCGGCGTAGACAACTTCGGTGACAGCAGCATAAATTTTGGTGTCCGTGTCTGGGCACTTACTACCCGTCACTTTGAAATCAAATATGCACTGAATAAAGCCATCTATGATGCGCTGAAACATGCTGAAGTTGAGATCCCGTTCCCGCAACGGGAAGTCAGAATGCTATAAAAAGCGCCTGTTTTTTCTTTATCAAAACGAACCGCGAGGTTCGTTTTTTTTCATACCAATTTTTTATTCTCCGGCGTCAATGCCCAAACCATTTATCAATTTGCAGTGAATAACACCTGTACTGCTTTATCTGCCTGAAATTATTGTGTGACATTTTCACACCCCGGGTATCTATTTCTTTCCCGTTCTTTGTTCGTCATCGAATTATCTTTTACAAATCCTGACGGGAAGGTTTCTATCTTTCTGATTAGCCTAGTGTTTTTTGTTATTTTTCCTTGGCGCCTCTATCCGGAACGATATTTGTAAGTTTTATGCCCGTAAAAGCACTGAAGTGAAACGGCATTAACAATATCCGGGAGAAACATGGAATTTCCGCAAATCGATAAAGCCTACGAGTTAATCAATGAAAAGCTGCAGGTGTGGTTGGAAGGGGGGATCAAGCTGCTCCCCAATATCGTAGTCGCTTTTTTTATAGCCTTTGCATTCGGTTTGCTGGCTAAGGTTGCCGGTAAGGTGCTTAATAATGTATTGCGAAGGGCGTTTGAGTCCCGCCAGATTGCCGATTTGCTCACATCCATCGCCAAGGCATTTATTGCCTGTGCCGGAATATTTATCGCACTGGACTTTGTCGGTCTGCAGGGCACTGTTACTTCCTTGCTCGCCGGTGCTGGTATTGTTGGACTGGCTATTGGCTTTGCTTTTCAGGATATTACTGAGAATTTTATCGCCGGTATCGCCATGGGGATCCGCAAGCCCTTTCAGATTGGAGATGTCATTCAGGCAGACGGCGTGTTCGGTAATGTGGAAGAAATTAATCTCAGAAATACGCTGGTCACCACGTTCTACGGGCAGCGGGTAATCATCCCGAACAAAATTCTTTTCAGAAATATTCTCACCAATTACTCCGTAATGGGACACCGCCGGATTGAAGTGCCGGTAGGCATCTCCTATGCAGACGATCCGCAAAAGGCCCGCGAAGTGATTGTGGATGCGATCAACGAAAAAGACTACGTTATCAATAAAGATGAAACCAACGTTTATGCAGAGTCATTCGGTGACAGCAGCGTGAACTTACTGGTGTGGTTCTGGATCCGCTATCCGGGTGAACCTAATTATATGGAGGTCAGACACGATGCGATTGTCACCGTGCAGCGTGCCCTGAATGAGGCTGACATTCTGATCCCGTTCCCTATTCGTACACTGGACTTCGGTGCCAAAGGTGGTGAGAAGCTCGATACGATGATGCGCTCCTCAGGCTTTTCTGAGAAAGGTCAGGGGCAGGAGAGTGGCGAAAGCCAGCCAACCAATGAGAGTGCTGCCAGGGCTGATACCAGCGACGCGGCCGCAGAAGATTAAACCGGAGAGAAACATGAAATCACTACATTTATCGAAAGCAATTCGGGCCAGATATTTTGCCATTCTGACGGGCTTTCTGGGAAGCTTACTGACAGGCTGTGCCACCGTAGAAGGATTGGGGCAGGATATTCAGTCAGCGGGAGAAGAACTGGAAGAAGCCTCTGAAGATGCACAAAACTAATTCACCTGCTTGAAGGTAATTAGTTCTAACAGCTCCAGCGGGCAAGGCGGGCTGGCCAGTCGCCGCCGTCTTCCCGCAGGCAGCTTTCTTCACTGTCGAGGCGAACGTGCCTGCGAATATCCTTCACTTTAATACCGGCTTTTAAAAGTTGGGACTGAATAAGCTGTCTGAGCTTCTTGTCATAGTCCTGTTCTGTAACAAGCTCTATTTCTGCGTCTAAACTGAACACGCAGGTCACCATCAGGCTGCCCGGAAAATTGTCATATTTTGCGGTGTGAGTCAGCCATTCAAATCCGGTATCCCATTCTTTTATAGTTTCACACGCCATTGTCAGCGCTTTCACCACATTGTTGTCGAGCTTCCTGATGGTTTTTTTCATGTTATTTCTCCGAATTTTCAAATTGCTTGTTGTTGTAAGTTCTTTGCCAGAATGCATTCCAGCGATAATTAATATACAGAGAAGCGACAATGATTCCCCCTCCGGCAGTCAGGCGGATAAGATCGGCATCCCGGTTCCAGATAAGCACATTAATGATTAAACCTGCCGGGATCAGAGCATTGTTCATGATGCCTAACGTACCGCCGTCTACTTTTACAGCTCCCAGGTTCCAGAAATAAAAGCCAAGTCCTGATGCAACCAGTCCCAGCCAGCCAAGGACACCCCACTGAACCGGTGTTGAAGGGAGTTTGCCTGCATCCCCGAACAGTAAATACGCAGGCAATACCACCACCAGGGCACCGGCGAAGAACAAAGCAAAGCTGCGCCAGGGCGGGGAAGCAGGCTTAAAATGACGGATTAACTGAGCGTATCCCACCTGACCTGTGGCAAAGGTCAGGTTCGCCAGTTGCAGAATTAAAAAGCCGGTAATGTAGTCATTGCTGATTTCGTCATAACGGATGACCGCCGCTCCGGCTACCGCAATACCTGTACATATTAGGCCGGGCAAGGAAAATCTCCGTTCGATAATATCGTTAAATAAAGATACATACAGTGGCGTGAAGATTGTGAATAGCAGCACTTCAGGTACGGTCAGGTATTCGAAGGAACGGTAAAGGCATACGTAGGTAATACCAAACTGGAATGCGCCTGTAACGATAAGACCGGCGATGAATTTACGTGGTAAACCGGTTAAGCGCAAAAATGGCAAAAACAGTACCCCCGCCAGCACGATGCGGGTGAGTACGGCAAAGTAGCTGTCTACATGACCGGAAAGATACACCCCGATAAGACTGAATGATAACGCCCAAAGGACAGTTACTGCACTAAGGTAAAACACGATACAAATTCCTGACTGAAATACGATAAATAAAAACGGAGGGTAGTGTAACTGAACAACCGGGGAAGCAAAGGTTGTAATTTAATAGACGATCGGTCTATTATGTTTGTGATGACAAATACAACTATCAAACCCCGTCGCGGACGACCACCGAAAGCGGCAGGCAGTTCAAGAGATACCAGAGCGGAACTTATCCGCAGCGGGCTCGCGCATTTAACGGAAAACGGCTTTGCTGCTTCCGGCATCGATACGATCTTAAAAAAGGCAGGCGTGCCCAAAGGCTCGTTTTACTTCTACTTCGCTAGTAAAGAGGCCTTCGGTCATGCTGTACTAAACAGCTACGCGGAGTATTTTGCCGGTAAGCTGAAAAATGCCCTCACTAATGCAAATTTGCCTGCTCTGGCGCGCATCGCTGCCTTTGTTGATTCTGCCAAAGAGGGGATGGCAAAACATGATTTCAGACGGGGTTGTCTGGTGGGCAATCTTGGGCAGGAAGTCGACGGACTACCGGAAAGCTTCCGCAGCCGGCTGATTGAGATCTTTCACAGCTGGCAGGAGCAACTGGCGGTTTGTCTTGAAGAAGCTAAAGCATCAGGTGACATTCCGGCGACAACTAACTGTGCCGCCACCGCCGAATATTTCTGGACTGGTTGGGAAGGGGCGGTTAGCCGGGCGAAACTGGAGCGTTCTGCACGCCCGTTAGATAACTATCTGACGTGTTTTGTGGATGGTTTGCGGTAAGAAAAAATTTTTACGTGTTAATAGACGATCGGTCTATATTAATTCGAGTCAACCGGAGGAGCTATGTTTAAAGGTATTCTGATCGAAAAAGACGACCAGTACAAAGCGTCATTACAAACCATCGACGAGAGTACATTACCGGAAGGTGATGTGTCGGTGGCGGTTTCACACAGCACACTGAACTATAAAGATGCGCTGGCGATTACCGGCAAAGCACCGGTAGTCAGGCATTTCCCCATGATCCCCGGTATTGATCTGGCTGGCGTGGTGGAAAGCAGCAGTTCCGGAAGGTTTAAACCGGGTGACAAGGTATTGCTCAATGGTTTCGGCGTGGGAGAGACCCACTGTGGAGGTCTGGCACAAAAAGCTGTTTTGAAAAGTGACTGGTTAATTCCTTTGCCGGAAGCCTTTTCCCCCGCACAGGCGATGGCAATTGGCACCGCCGGATACACGGCGATGCTATGTGTACTGGCGCTGGAAAAACACGGTGTCACACCGGATAAAGGAGAAATACTGGTGACCGGCGCCAATGGCGGAGTAGGCAGTTTTGCCATCGCATTACTGGCAAAGCTGGGCTACACCGTTGTGGCTTCTACGGGCCGCGTCAATGAGGCTGATTATCTTAAAAAACTCGGTGCCAATGACATTATCGACCGTCAGTCGTTGTCTGAACCTGGCAAACCGTTAGGAAAAGAGCGCTGGGCCGGAGCGGTTGATTCAGTGGGCAGCCATACACTTGCCAATGTGTGTGCGGGAATAAAGTATGGCGGTGTGGCAGCAGCCTGTGGTCTGGCTCAGGGCATGGATTTTCCCGCGACAGTTGCACCATTCATTCTGCGTGGTGTTACCCTTGCCGGCATCGACAGTGTGATGCGTCCCCTTGAAGACAGGATTGAAGCCTGGGACCGGCTGGCTGCTTTAATCAACCATGATATGCTGTCAGAAATTTCAGTAGAAATTGGACTTTCTGACGTGGTCAGCACTGCCGGAGAATTATTGAAAGGCAACGTGCGGGGCAGAGTCGTTGTGGATGTAAACCGCTAACTTGCCATCGGATTTATATTGCTAAGACTGGCGGGTAGCATGCCCGCCTCTATGAAATGCCTGCACCGGCTCAGTGATTTTTCAGCCACGCCACCACATCAGGAAAATGATCTTCTCTGGCAGCGGGATGGGTCAGCATGTTGATATGGTCGTAATCCATGGCGTTACCGTTTTGTTTCGCCAGAACGGTGAAGAGCACATTGGTGTCACCGGTTTCGGCAATGAAACGCTGAATATCAACCGGATGGCCGAGTGCATAATCATTGATGGCAGCAATGTGCCAGGTAGGAGGCCAGTTCGTTTTTGTGGCGGCAGCCGCGTAATCAAAACCGTCTTTTAAGTCAGTCCAGGGCGTGTGTTTTACCCAGTGAACGCTTTGCGTCAATGAGCCGAAAGTTTCGTCATCCGAGCCTATTTTATACTGCCTGCCGGGCAAATAGCCTTTGCGCTTTGCGATAAAGGGAGAAAACCGCTTCCATACCAGCTCAACCTTAAACAACCGCTCAAAGTTCTTAGCGCTCACTGTACGCTTTGTGCCAAAGCACACCTGGCTGCGTACCTTTTCTGTAATTTCAGGATAGCGGGCCAGAACAGATGCAGTAAGCACACCGCCCCAGGAATGACAAATCACATGTACTTTTTTACCGGTACGTTGTGCGATGAAGTTAATCATCATAGGGATGTCGCGGGTTATCAGGTCGTTTTGATCATGGTTTGGATCTTCAGCAATGGGAGGCGTACTTTTGCCGCGGCCACGCATGTCAGCAACGTACACATCAAACCCCTGTTCAGCCAGAAAACAACCCAGTCCTTTTCCCGATTCGGTATAGAAGATTTTCCCATTTTCAATGGCTCCGTGGATCATCAGTACCGGCTCGCCGTCCTGCGTGGCATGGATGTGACGCAGATGCAATTGATGATGACCGTCGGGAATAAAAAGGGATGCCTGAGAAAGAGGGGGTTGGCTTGCTGTCATAGCTCGTAACGTTAATGATTTGTTACTGAAGCATGCCACTACTTTTGGACAAGGTCAACTGGACAAACCAGTTGAGGCTGTCATCTTTCAATCTTTGAGAGCACAAAAAAGGCCGGCATATTCGCCGGCCTCAGCAAAAGATGAAAGTTGCATTACTGTGTGCGGGTGCACACCACGTGTCTGACGGCGCTGCGGGGAGAATTCGCCATACTGTAACTGTCGTTGATGACCGCCAGCGTCGACATAGATAAGTCGGCTTCTACTGATTTTGACCAGAAATAACGATCGTAAGTTGCAGAAGTCAAATCAAGTGGCGGTGTTGCAGAACCGGTGAAGGCTGCATTCAACTCTTCCGCGGAAGGTACGCGCCAGTCGGTGTTGCCGTTGTCTTCACGTGCTTCGCAAAATGCCACCGCTTCAAATAATGACATACGGGGATAGTCGCTCAGTGTCATCCACTCAAGTGCTGCGGCGCTGTCATAAGGCTCATTAATGGCAATGGCTTCAATTTCAGCTTGCTGTACCTGATCAGCGTTACCGGCAAACCTCAACGTGGCAAATGCAGGGTTGGTAGACGTGCGCGCCACGACTACCTGACAGCTTGCATTCGTAGCCAGTGATGAGCCTGCGCAGGTAGAAGACTGCACCGTAAAGTGAGACGGGTTTAACCCTGCCAGACTTTCAGTAATGCCGGAAATTGCAGATGCCGAAGTATTTGTAAGCGTCACTGTGGTTGTTTCTGCTGTGCTATCGCCTGCAAGGACAGACAGTGCCGGCCGGGGCAACATCACTGGGGGGGTAATGTCCAGATCGACAGTTAACGTTTTACCACTGCCCTGTGTTCCGGCTATGCGCACAGACATGCCACGGAATGTATCTAAATAATCCCCGTTGATACCAATTTCATCGTCATCGTCAGGCATCAAATATAAGGCATCTAACGGACTACTCACCGCGGAGGTTGTGCGGGTTTGCGGGATAGATACTAATAATTGCCAGTTATCTTCAACACCTTTAGCAGTGAAAAGGCTGGCATCCAGTCCGGTGTTAGTTTTCAGCTCGAAATTCACGTACACCGCATCACCATTGGCATCAAGTGCATAGGGGATGCGGACTAACTGAACACCACCATCAGGGGAAGATGACTGAGACAATGTCACATTGGCCGGCGTTGTGACAATAGCCTGACGGCTGTCATCAATCCATCCTGCCAGGTTACGCATGGTCGCAGTATATGTTGCATCATGATCAGACAATTCTCCCATTGGGAAGGGACTGGCTTCGCCGTCAGTTTCACAATCTTCAGTACTGCGGTAAGCAAAAGTCTCAACCGGCAGATTTTCGCACTGGCTGGCTGTTGTATGGCGCATGCCGAAGGTGTGACCGAGTTGATGAACAAAGGTTGCCTTTGAAGCACATGCACTGGCCGTGTGAGCCACATAGTGATCCCAGCTTTCAATTTCTGCACTGTGATTTAAAGACGCATAGCATACGTAAGGCTGGTTCGGATTGTCATTGATAACTGTGATAAGACGGTCATAGCTGGTGTAGTCTTCCACATTGGCAGCAATGTAACTGTAAATCTCCTGACGTTGTGCGTCACCAATTAATACCTCAGCGTCTGTGTAAGTGAAGCCCGAGGTACTGCCGTTTGATGCCGTGTTGGTACTGGTTAATGTGTAGTAGGGCAGGATATGAGGCTCAAGCCAGGTACTACCTTCAGAAGCGTCCACCACATACTGGTTTACGGAAGCATCACTACTTATAAACATCGTGGTCAGGTCGTCAACAGAGAGATTATCTATCGCATCTCTGCCGGCAAAGGCTACCGGCAGTACCAGTGTTTTCTGAGCGCCGGTGTTATTGCGGGTCGTCGTATCTGACTGCGCAGTAAAACTGGCTGAAATCTCACAACTTTCTGAGGCGGTGAAAGCGTAAATATTACCTTTCAGTTCACCGTCACACCCTGACACCGTTTCAACCATATTGGTGACATCCGGAACGAGTGTAAATTGTACTGTATCGCCTTGCTCTGCAGTTAAGCTGGCAGGATATATCATGCCGCCGGTCATGGTTGCACTGGTAATACTGACGGTGGTATCAACAGCGGCAAACTCACCATTTACGGTGCAGCCGGCAGTAATCGCGCCTGTCGTATATGTATTACCTTCCAGTGTTCCATCGCAACCTTCAACGCCGGTTAACGTGTAACCACTGTCAGCTGTGAATGTAATCGCCAGAGTATTTCCTTCAGTCACCGCGCGGCTGGTTACCGACGCACTGCCACCTGCAGAGGTTGTAACCTCAACAGTATAAGAAGCGGGAGCGGGTGTGGAAGGGGGATTATCTGAACTGTCTGAGCCTCCGCCGCCACAGGCAGCCAGAGATAAACTTAACGCAACTAAAGAGAGTGACCTTGTCATGCATCATCCTTAAAAAACGGGCCGGTTTGGTTGATGTGATTACGCCGGCGACGTTTTTTAAGTTCAGACACAGTTACAACATATTTTTTAATCCAGACGACAAAATTTTAGATTTTGATCAGAACTGTTCGTTGTAACCTTTGATGCTGGCATACACCCGGTCTGAGCCGTCTTTCATCAACACTAAAACATCGTAAGGCATAAAGCGGTCGCCCATTTCCATACCCGGCGTACCAACGGGCATGGCAGGAACCGAGAGCCCGATGGCATTCTCTACCGGCTGTTCCAGAAACTGTTCGATAAATTTGGCAGGTACATGACCTTCAAACACGTATCCGTCAATAATGCCGGTGTGACACGACTGGTATTCAGGCTGGATGCCTGCATTCATTTTCAGTGTATATAAATCTGAATGGTCCACAGGATTGACAGCAAAACCCGCTTTTTCTATGTGAGAAATCCACTTTTTACAACAGCCGCAAGTCGGGCTTTTATACACATCCATTTTTGCCGCTTCCGGATCAACAGTTTCTGCCGTCGCGGGTAAAGTTGCCGGCAAAATCAGCAAGAGTGCTGCGAGTGCTATTTTTATGTTCATAGGAGGCTTCCGGTTGTTCAGTTTTGGCTATCTAAACCTATTTATTCCCTGTACGTCAATACACACGCAGGGTTCAACTGATCACACGCAAGCTTTTCCCATAGCTTAAATATCGAGTTTTGCTATGAGGTGATCCCCCCCGGATTTCACGAATAATTTGCCCCGCGGCTGACTACCGGAGCAATTTCAGTGAGTTATGAAACTATTAATAAATATTAATCCGATAATTGACTTTATTTAGCAGCATAAATGAACCAAGTTGTGCACACTCCGTTAAAACAGTGTTAATTATTTTTTCACCGGCGGAGAGAAACATGAAATTTTATAAGTTAGCAGTAATCGGAGCGGCAGTTGCATTAAGTGCATGCTCCAGTGATGACGATGATGATGAGGTTATTGTTGTCGAACCGGAAGAGCCCACCTTCTCAGCATCTGCCACCTACGATGTTGAACTCAATGGTATGCAGCAAGTCCCTATGAATATGTCGACGCAAATGGCGATGGCCACCGTCGAAGTTGATGAAGAGCTTATGCTTCTGCGGGCGACGGTGGACGTAAGCGGTGTTGAAGGTGTGTCAGCTGTTCACATTCATGACGGCGATATAGGTCGTAACGGTGATGTGGCATTCGGGCTGGAGATGACATCAGACGGTACATACACGCTGGCCGAAACCAGTATCACAAGTGACTTGATTGCTGATTTGGAAGACGGTGACTGGTACATCAATGTGCACACTGAAAGTTTCGGGGATGGCGAGGTTCGCGGTCAGATTATTTCCGATGACATGGCTATCGTGACGTTTATGCTGGACGGTACTCAGGAGGTGCCTGCGGTATCGACCATGGCTGACGGTTACGGCTACGCGCTGGTATCGACAGCGACCTACGACCTTGATTTAGTGATTTACACAGAAGATTTGGACAATGCCAGTGCTGCACATATTCATACAGGCCGTGCAGGCATGAATGGTGATGTTCTGGTTGCACTGGAACAGTCCATGGACGACATGACGATGTGGATGACGCCCGACGGTACAATGATTGACGAAGACACCCTGGCGGTGCTTGTCTCCGGCGGCCACTATGTCAATGTTCATTCTCCGGATTTTCCCGGCGGTGAAATTCGCGGACAAATCCTGACAGATAATTTCGCCCTCGCTACATTTATGCTCTCCGGCGCACAGGAAGTACCAGCGGTAACTACCGAAGCTTATGGTAGTGGCTATGCGCTGGTGAACACTGATGACTATGCACTGGAACTGACGGTAGTCACAGAAGGCGTTGATGACGCAACCATGGCACATATCCACACCGGAAGAGTCGGCATGAATGGCGACGTGCTTGTTGCACTTGAGCAATCAGCCGATGACGCAGGAACCTGGATGGCGCCGGAAGGGACGATGATTGATGCTGATATCTTTGGCGTACTGGCATCGGGTGGTCACTATGTAAATGTGCATACACCTGCTAACGGCGGAGGTGAACTGCGTGGTCAGATCCTCACAAACGAGTATGCGATTGCGACCTTTATGCTGGACGGTGAGCAGGAGGTGCCTGCTGTTGATACCATGGCAATGGGTCACGGTTATGCGCTGGTAAACACGTCTACTTATGCTCTTGAGCTGGTTATCGACACTGAAGGGGTTGATGATGCGACAGGTGCTCATATTCATACCGGCCGAATCGGCATGAACGGAGATGTACTGGTGGCCCTTGAGCAATCGGCTGACGATATGGGTATGTGGATGACACCGGAAAATACCATGATCGATGCTGACATCCTTGAAGTACTGGTCTCGGGTGGTCACTACGTCAATGTGCATACGCCTGCAAACATGGGCGGTGAAATCCGTGGTCAGATCATAACGTCTGATTACATGGTGGTTACCTTCCCTCTGAGCGGCGATCAGCAGGTGCCCGCTGTTACCACAACGGCAACGGGTAGTGGTTATGCGCTGGTAAATTCAATGACTTATGCACTGGAGGTAGTCGTTAACACGGAAGGTGTTGATGACGCCACCGCAGCACATATTCATACAGGCGCAGCCGGTGAAAACGGTGATGTTCTGGTAGGTCTGGAGCAGTCTGCGGATGACATGGGCATGTGGATGACCCCTGCAGATACGATGATTGATATGGATATCTATGATGTCCTGATTTCAGGCGGTCATTACGTAAATATCCACACACCGGCCAACCCCGACGGTGAATTACGCGGACAAATTGAATAACCGTTCCGGAATATAAAACGTTAAAACAGGCCAGCCTTTAAAGCTGGCCTTTCTTTTTTTATGGGAAACTTCAGGTACTAAGTACAGTTTCTGCACTGACTGAAATTTGCCAGGATCCCTGTTGTATCTATTGTAATGACTCCATTTGAAGGCTACTCCGGTAGCCTTTCTTTTTCCGGAATTTCAGCAATGAACAGACTTTTAGATGTGACGTACTACACCGGCGCAGGCCTTTTCTTCGCTCAGGCGGTTTGGGAAAGGTTTGTTTATGACAGTCGCGACTTGTTTATAGAACATTTTCAGACGGGGTTGCTATTTTTGATTCTGGCGAGTCTCAGCAAGCTCATCGCAAAGGCAAAGTAAGAGGTTTCATACTTGCTGAATGACTGTGTTTTCAGTATGTTCTTACACGTGATATGTCGTCACAGAATGGACAAAAAATATAAAAATGAGTGCATATGGAAAATGAAATCGATTACTCAGGCTATACCTTGTTTGAGCTTAAAGAAGCACGTTCAACCGTTGATGAGCAAGCCTGGCCTGACAGAGCCCGGATGCTCGATAAACTGATTGCTGCCAAAGAATCTGCCAGCATGTCTTCTCCGGAGCCGGCTGCCGGTGCACAACAGCCAGGGGGGGCTCAGGATGATGCCGGGCAGGCTGTTCAACCGCTACGCACTGTGCCTGTAAAATTTCATGGTACAACAGGCGAGTTTTTCTCAATCTGGATCGTAAATCTGGCCCTTACCATCGCAACACTGGGTATTTATTCTGCCTGGGCAAAGGTAAGAACTAACCGTTATTTTTACGGCAATACCGACATAGACGGTCACCGTTTTGCTTACCTGGCTGAACCCCTGCAAATCCTCAAGGGACGCGCCATCGCCGTGGTACTTTTTGGCGGCTATTTCCTTGCCAGTTACTTCAACCCGCTTGCCGGCGTCATCGTGGCCATTTGTCTGGGCTTGCTTACACCTGTACTGGTGATTCTCAGTTACCGTTTCAAAATGCGTATGACGTCTTACCGCAATGTCCGCTTTAACTTTAAAGGTCGTTTCGGCCGGGCGTTTGTCGTGTTTGTACTTTGGCCGGTAGCCAGTTTATTTACCCTTTATCTCATATTGCCACTGGCTCTGAAAAAGATAGATCAGTTCTTGCTGGAATCATCCGGTTACGGCGATAAGTCATTTAAAACCCGTTTAAATACCGGCGAATATTTCGGTACAGGGATCGCCGCCGGCGCCATCGCTTTTGGTATTTTCTTTATTGGCGGGATCTTTATGGCAGTGGGAATATTCTCCTCTTCATCAGGTGATGAGTTTTCTTCATCGGGTTCTCTGGTATTCACTTTCGGCACATTTGCAATGTATTTTCTGGCCTATGTGATTGCGTCAGGCTTTTATTCCGCACGTATCCGGAATCACCTTTTTGCGGTTACAGAGCTGGACGGCATTGCGAGATTCTCATCTGACGTGGGGGTGGGTGAGCTTATCAGCCTGCGCGGCACGAACATTCTGGCCATCATTTTCACACTGGGCTTTGCCTTCCCGTGGACCAAAGTCCGCACCGCTAATTTCTATGCAGAGCGTACGCAGGTAGCGATACTGTCTGACGTCGATAAGGTCATGGAAGGCTACACCAGTGATGTTGGTGCGGCAGGTGAAGAAGCTGCCGGATTATTCGATGTGGATATTGCTCTGGGGTAAGTTGTGGCAAAAGGACAGTTGTATCCCCGTGCCGGCGCTGCGGCATACCAGGTTGACTGTGATGTGAACAGTGAAGCACTGATTATCGGCAGCTTTGAAGGCAATAGTGAGCAAACGTATCTGCGTAGTGAGGTGACCTGCAAACCTAAATTGGGTCGCCTTCCCCGTGAAATCACCTTGCCCGGTAACGTATTACTGGTGTGCGACAGTTCAGAGTCTCTGGATGCCTGGCTGGATGGAAAGGGCGGAGATGCCATCAATAAACTGGAATCAAAACGACACTGGGTAATTGCCAGTGTCGTGATGGTACCGGTTTTATTGTATCTGGTCTTTGCTTTCATCATGCCCTGGATAGCGGTGCGATTTGCTGATGTGATCCCGCAGGAAGCAAAGTTTGTTGCCTCGCAACACACCTTGAGTGCCATGGATGCCACCATCCTGGAGCCAAGCGGCTTGCCGGTTACGCAACAATCATCGTTGCAGGCTCATTTTCATAAAGTGATCAACGATATCCGTGTTAATCATGACTACTTTGATATTCAGTTCCGTAAATCCTCTTTTACCGGGCCAAACGCATTTGCCTTACCCGATGGCACCATTGTTTATACTGATGACATGATTACCCTTGCCGGGGAGGATTTAGCAATACTCGATGCCATTTTGCTCCACGAGGTGGGTCACGTTGAGCAGAATCACTCAATGCAGATGATTGCCGAATCTTTATTTACTACATTGGCGGTATCTTACTTTTTCGGTGATCTCACCGGTGCCATTGAAGCTTTCTTCGGTGTCGGTTCCACTGTGTTGCATAATAAGTTCTCGCAGGCTCACGAACGTGCAGCCGATGATTTTGCGTTACATCAGCTTTCCGTCACCGGCCGCAATCCGGAAGATTTCGCCAGAGCGATGGAAAAACTGAGTGAATCATTGCCTGAGGCCAGTGAAACCGTAGAGAACTGGTTGTCTACACATCCGGTTATGCAGGAGCGGATTGAAAAGGCGAGGGCGTTTAATCAATAACCGCGCAGACTTTTAGCCGGAGCAGAATGAGAGAGTACTCATTCTGACCTCCGCTATTTGAAGTGTCTCAGTTCGTCTGTTTCATCAATTTCAAATCGATGGCCAGCTCAACCTCATAAGCAACGCTGGCATTTGTAGCCCAACTGCCGCTGCCGATTTCAAAATCCCGTCTGTCGATGGTCGCAGAGCCTATGAACCTGGCCTCACCGTTGCTTTCCTGCCAGCTGAACGTCACAGAAATTGGTTTTGTCATTCCCTTTAATGTGAGTTCGCCGTCAGCAATAAATTTACCATTTTCTTTTCTGATATCGCGACTCAGATAGTGCGCCTCAGGGTGGGCTTCAGTTGCGAACCATTGACTTCCTTTAATGGTGCCATCCCAGTCTTTGTTGTTAGTCGTAATGCTTTGGGTATTGATTGTGACATCAATGATCCCGCTTTCAGGATCTGTAGGGTCGAAATAGATTGCCGGCGTAAACTGACGGATTGCGCCAGTAAAAGGTTGGCCTGCGTAGCTGTTGGTAAATTTAAAATTATCAGGCGTTGCGACCATTTCCCATCGCGGGCTGTCAGTCTGATTTACTTCCTGTTGTGCTGCAGCGGCTGTTGGAAGCTGCGTTGTGACCGGTATATCTGATGAGTCCGGGGATATTTCTTCCGCCTTATAGAAGGTAAAGCTTATTAATAAAACAAGTACGAAAGACAGCGCACTTGCACTGACAAGCGACTTACCTGGCAACATTCGCGGTAACAGGCTGATGCCATCCATGAACTTATGAAGAACCAGCATGGCAATATGACCTGCTACCATCAGTGCGATAATGTAAAACAAGTACTCATGCAGAGATGAAAAGAAGTCACGGCTTCCGTTATCCAGTCCCGGAATATGAGGAACGGAAATTAAATTAAACCAGGCAAACGGATAGCCCGCAGTGGAATTTAACAGCCAGCCACTTAACGGAACCGCCAGCATGAGCAGGTACAACCCCCAGTGACCGGCTGACGCCAGCTTTTCCTTCAGGGGAGGAAGCCCGATAGGGGCGGGAGGATGCGCCAAGCGCCAGAACAAGCGCACAACTGCCAGTACAAGTACTGTAAAACCTGCGGACTTATGCAGCACAAACAGTTCAATTTTATCCGGAGAGTTTGGCATTCCCTCAGCAACCAGGCCAAGAGCGATTGCCCAGAATATTAATATTGCAATTGCCCAGTGCAGCATGCGGGCAACCAGATTATAAGGTTTTGAAATGGTATTCATGGTTGATAAATCCGGTTTGAAATCGCAATTAGATTACAGACGTTCCGGCAAACCTGCGACTGCAGGGCATCTCTATTTTGAGAACAATTTAACCTGATTTATCGAATTCAGTGGTAGCTTCGCAGTTCTAAAGCCTCAGCGTCATAAAATGACTGTTCGGATCGGGCTGATAAGATGCAAAAGGTCCGCAGTCTTTAAAACCATTACGATAGTAGAGTTTTCTTGCGGGATCGAAGAAAGGCTGGGTGCCCGTTTCCAGGCTGAGGGTGGTAAATCCCTTTTCGCGACAAAAGGAGATGGCGTGAAGGAGCAAGGCATATCCGGCGCCGGTTCTCCGTGCCGCTCTGGTAGTGCGCATGGATTTGAGTTCTGCTACAGCATCGCTGTGCTGCTTTACTGCCACACAGCCCAGCAATTTGCCGTCTTTTCTGGCAGAGAAAAAATGGATATCCGGTGCTTTCAGAGCGTTCAAATCCAGAGCATGCACGCTTTCTGCCGGTGATGTTGCGAACATATCTGCCAGGTGCTCTTCCAGCAGTGCAATAATGTCGGTTCCTTGCAGATCGTCGTACTGAATGTGCATGCTGATGTCCGTTTTTACATTACAGATAAATGAGAATACAAAATCCAGCTGCCGATGCCAATCAGCACAATCCCGCCCACGGCTTCAGCTTTTTCGCCCACGATATGGCTCAGTTTATGTCCCAGCAGTGCCCCGATGGTTACCATCAGGCAGGTGGCCAGGCCTATCATCAACGCAGCGAGTGCAATATTGACATCCAGAAAGGCGAAACTTACACCGACAGTCATGGCATCGATACTGGTGCCGAATGCGGTAAGCGTAAAAGCCATAAAGGATTGCTTCTGAGCCGGTACTGCTTCGCCGGGACTATCTTCTTCTTCATCACCATTAAACGACGCGTAAATCATGTGTGCGCCTAACAGCACCAGTAAGCCGAATGCTATCCAGTGATCGTACTGCTCAATGTATTCTGCGCCGGCGGAACCAATTAACCAGCCGATGACAGGTGTGATCCCTTCGATAACGCCAAAAAGCAGGCCCAGCTTTAACGCATTGATGAAGCGCGGTGATTGCAACTGACTGCCTTTACTGAGAGAGGCAGCAAAAGCATCGGTAGACATTGCAAAAGCGATGAGTAAAAGATTAAAAAACGGCACGGTTTAACTGCGGTGGTTTGAATTGGCGGGCATATTATCGTACGGGAGCGGTGAAATAATCCTGTAAAGCGACCGGCAACAGGCTTTACAGGATTAGTTTGTCATCAGAAGTCGTAGCTGAGCTGTACAACTATCTCCCTTGGCTCGCCGGGGAAGTGGCCATTACGTTCGCTGAATCCGCTGACTGCGTAGACTTTATCAAACAGGTTCCGTACGTTTATGCTTAGCAGCAGGTCATCCCACGACGTCGTCCAGCTGGCATCAAACACGGTGTAGGGTTTCACTTTTTGACCGTCCAGGCTTCGTTGTTCACTGACGTAATCAACCCCGAATGCCACGGAAGAATCAATACTGTCGATAGCATAGCGTGTCCAGAGTCCTGCCTGATGGCGGGGTGTATTGGCCAGGCGGGTGCCGTCATAAGTGTTGGCTGTTTCGCCCGATGCAATCCGCGTATCGTTGTAGGCATAGTTGGCAGTCACGCTGATGGCATTAGTAAGATCACCCACCAGAGTGAACTCTGCGCCTTCGCTTTCCACCAGTCCGAAATTAATCAGCGCCGGCTCTGTGGCATCATTTTCACCTTCGATGTAGTCCGGATTGGCAATCACAAGGTTTTCTTTGTCGATTTGATAAACAGCAACGGTTGTCATAATGCGGTTATCCAGCCAGCTTTGCTTGAGGCCCAGTTCTACTTGTTCGCCGGTTTCCGGAGAAAGTTGAACAGGGCCGGCTTCCGCGAAGTCGTTGGGATCCACAGGATTGAAACTCTGCGAGTAGTTCAGGTAAACGGTAGTGTTGTCAGAAGGCGTGTAGATAAGGCCGGCGCGGGGCGATATATCACTGTCAGAATATTCCGCCAGCGTTTCTTTATTTTCTTCATCGAAGTGATCAAGTCTGGCACCTACGAGCAGGGCCAATGAAGGCGAGAACTGGATCTTGTCCTGAATGTAGGCACTCATTCGCTGACGCTTATTGCCGTCACGGTTCATGTCTGTGAGATCATATGTTGAAGGGTCGGTAATGCCGTAATTCAGGGTAAAGATATTCAGGTTGGCTACGCCGTCCGCTTCATAGCGGGCACGGAAGTAGTCGTATTCCGTTTCCATATTGTGGAAGTCACCACCAAATAAGAACTGGTGTGCAGTTTCACCGGTGTCGAAATCATACACGAAGTCCAGTGTCAGACTGATTTCATCATTTGCTCTGTACTGTTTGCGGTATTCGCGGCGGATAATTTGATCATCAATATTGGCTTCACCGTCGCCGTTGGCATCCACCCAGCTTCTGGATTCATGATAGGCCTGCTCACGCTCGTTATCCAGATAACGCAGTGTACCGTTAAACGACAGGTTGTCTGTGAAGTTGTGGGTCAGGTTTGCCTGTAAAACCAGCGCTTCGAGATCCTGATAATCGCCTTTCTCGTTTGCGTTGTAGCTGCGATCTACAATGAAATTCCCGTCGTCATCCACGGGTACACCACGAAGGCGGTTACCACCCAGGTTCTGCACGATGTAATCGAAGGTTGTGGTCAGGGTTGTATCCTGTCCTGACAGGAAAGTCATGCCGCCGGCCAGCTCAATATTTTCTGAATCAGCGTTATTTCTGAAGCTGTCCTGGCTTTCATAGAATCCGCCTAAACGGTATGCCGCGGTGTCAGAAACCGCACCGGTAAAGTCAGCTGATGCACCTGCCAGTGAGAAATTACCGCCTGTCAGGGTGATATTTTTCTTTTCTTCAAAAGACGGTTTCCGGCTGACGTAGTTAATCATACCGCCCGGCTCGCCGCCGCCATACAGGGAAGCCGCCGGCCCTTTCAGCACTTCCACACGTTCAACGTTGAAAAGCTGAGGCACACTGAAGCCGGAGAAAGGATCGCCGCGGACGCCATCATAAAACACATTACCGTCGTCCCTGAAGCCACGGAATGTCACGCCGGAGTAACTGAATTCACTGACACCGGCAATAGAGCGGTACATATCCGTGATGTCGCGTGCGGCCTGATCCTGAATGAGCTGGCGGGTTAACACCTGTACCGACAACGGGATTTCCATAATATCTGCGTCGGTCTTTGTTCCAAGGCGGGTATGGCTGTCCAGATAGAATTGCTGAGCACGACCTTTTACTTCGATTTGTTCTACATCTTGCTGGTCCTGAGCACAGACAGACATTGTCGTCAGCGCAGCTGCGACAGCCAGGGAGAGGGGTTGATATTGCATGAAAAGAAAAGCCTGAAAGTTAAGATAAGTTAAGAACTGATAATTATTCTCATTCTCAATCTAATTGCAAGCTTTTCTCTGAAAAGTTGATTTAACGGCACTTCACAATATTAAAACCGGTATGCCGCTTTAATGCGCATAGTACGGGGTTCAATAGGGTGAAAGTGGATATCTTCTACCGCCGCCGTCTCGTCCTGAAGTTGTGATTCGTACAGGTAATCAATATCGTGATCGTCACTGTCCAGTAAATTAAGTGCCTGCAAGGTGAACGTCCAGTTCTGCAAGCGTTTGGAGAGCTGAGCGTTAACCACTGTCAGGGCAGAGGACTCAACATCGCCGTAGCTGTCTAAAGTTCGCGGGCCAAAGTGCCTCAGACGTAATGTGCTGTCCCAGCCTTCAGCGAATTGCCAGCGTAAGCCCGCACTGACTACTTCACCTAATGCACCATCAATCCGGTTTCCTTCACCTTCCTCACTGCCTTTAAAGCGGGAGTGGGTGAGGGCAACTTCTACATCAACAGACAATTGTTCTGTGAACCAGTAGTAGGCTGCGATTTCGGCCCCGAAGCGCTCAGACGCGCGGCTGGCCTCGCTGTTGCCTGCATCACCGACAAACAGCAGTTCGGAATCAAGTTCCAGCCACCATAATGAAGCCGACAGATTCAGTACTTCACTGTCGAAATAGCGGATCCCCGTTTCTGCCGTATTGCCCCGTACCAGCAAATCTACCGGGTCAGCAATATCGCCGCTTTGGGGATCCACAGATAAGGTAGCGCCACGTGCATCATTTGAATGAAATGATTGTCCGGCATTTACATAGCCTTCCAGATGGGGAGTGAAAATGTAACTCAGGCCGGCAGACAGGCTGAGCAAACCGTCATCAGCACTGCCCGAATTGGCAGCTAAATCACTGTTTACATCTGCGGTCAGGTAATCATAGCGGGCGCCAAGGCGGGCCGTTGTTTTGCCATTCAACAGGTAATCGCCCTGATAAAAGACTGATACAGACAGTTCGTCCACATTGTCGCTACGTACTGTGCCAGTCCGTTGACGGGCTTGTGTATTGAACAGTCCGACTTCATCGATGTCATCCCGTCTCACCTGTATGCCAATCTGATGCATCCAGTCCATTTTGCCCGGGCTGGCAGAAAAGTGATAACCGGCTTCGCCTCCGGTAATTTGCCGCCTGTCTACCTGTTCAAATTGATCACCCTGAAGCGGGTTATCCAGAAAATAAGTAAAGTTTGAGAACAGATCTAAATCGCTGTTGATGAGATAGGCACTGGCATAAAAATCACCTTCAGTGACATTAACCGACAAGCTGTAGCGGCTGGACTCCCCGCCTCCTGTGGTGTCCAGCGAGTCCAGCGGGGAAATCAACCCTGATGCGACAGCGCGGGCAGGGATCTGATCGGCTGAGTTCCAGCTATTATCATAGGCCATGAAAGTAACAGCCACAGAGCCGTTGCCTGTATTCTGACTGTAATTTACCAGACCGTTTACTTTGTTGATATCTTCACTGATATCCTGCCAGGGACCATCGTAGCGGTTAAATTCGCCGCCAAGAAACAGGGAGGCGTCATCGAAAGAAAGGGTTGATCCTGCTACGGTGCGCAGATAATTGTTCTCTCCGGCTTCCACACTCACTATGTCTTGTTGCAGGCCCGGTGTCAGGTAGAAATTGGCAGATCCGGCAGTTGAAAAGTCACCTTGTAATGCGTTGTATGCGCCTTTGTTGTATTCGATGTAATGAACAAATTCCGGTGTAATGAAGTTCAGATCGGTATAGCCCTGCCCGTGGCCGTGACTTCGCATATTCACCGGCATGCCGTTAACAGTAGTGCTGAAATCTGTACCGTGGTCGAGGTTGAAACCACGCAAAAAATACTGGTTAGCCTTACCGGAACCACTGTGCTGGGTGACAACCATGCCGGGGACGAGTTCCAGTACTTCACCGGTGCGGAGCATAGGGCGGGTACTGATTTCATCCTGACCTGCTATACCATTTGAAGCTGAAATTGCTTCCCCTATGAGACGGGTTTCCCTGCCATTTACCTCAATATGTTCGATACTCAGACCATGAGAATTCACTGCCTGACTCAGCAGCAACAGGGGAAAAGGAAGGGCGGTATAGCGCATGACATTCGTTCCGGATTGAAAAGCGCGACATCATATCAGGAAAATCAGAAAATCCCACGTTGATGAGATTGATTACCATTTAGAATTGATGATTCTCTATTTCTTCACAGATTCATCGTCACTGTTTACCACCGTTTCCTGATGATGAATGTGAGGTGTGGCCTCTTTTTCTGCTTCTTTCAGGGCTTCCTGAATTAACGTTTCGAGCTGGATAAACAGCTTAATAAAATTGTTGTCGATACGCTCGCCACTGGCATCGTCTAACCAGGCCGCATAGAGCGTATCACTTTGCTTCGCTTCAATAGCCTTGTAAGCCGCAACCTGTTTCTTTGCCTGAATGGGGTGAATGCCTAATGACCGGAGCGCTTCAGCACCCATTTCAAGCGCTGAATGGTAGGTTTCTGAGACCACAAAATCGACACCTGCCTGCCGGAGTCTGTAGCCGTGTCCGCGGTCAAAGGCGCGGGATAATACTTTAACGCGGGGATAGGCATGCTTGATGTATTTCACCATGTCGATGCTGCTTTCTTTATCATTGATGGCAATAACCAGCATAGAAGCGTGTTCGATACCCGCTGTGTGCAGCATATCGGGTTTGGATGCGTCTCCGAAATAGGCCTGAGTGCCGATACGGCGCATGTTATCAATCTGTTCAGAGCGGATATCCAGTACGACGGTTTTAATGTTATTGGCTAACAACAGGCGGTTAACGATTTGTCCGAAACGACCGATCCCGGCAATGATCACCGTGCCTTTTTCTTTTATCTCGTCTGGTTTTCTGCGGTTACTGCGCCTGGTGTACAGAGGCATAATGACTTTATCGAAAAGAATGAACAGCCCCGGGGTCAGGAACATGGAGAAAGCAACGACCAGTGACAATATTTCAATCAGTCCCGCCGGTAATACAGCGTTCTGACCAGAGAAGCTCAGCAGCACAAAGCCAAATTCACCGGCCTGAGCGAGACTGAGAGCAAACAACCAGCGATTCGCAGCTTTAAGTTTAAAAAACAGGGTAACGACAAACAGTACCAGCGATTTCACCAGCATGACGGTGAGGGTAAGGCCTAGTATGATCAGTGCATTTTCAGTGAGAATGTCTACGTTGATACCGGCGCCGACAGTGATAAAAAATAACCCGAGCAGCAGCCCTTTAAAGGGTTCTACATTCGCTTCCAGCTCATGGCGGAACTCACTGTTGGCCAGTACAACACCGGCAAGGAAGGCGCCTAATGCAGGAGATAATCCCACCAGGCTCATCAGCGCAGCAATACCTACCATCAGCATGAGTGCGGTTGCGGTGAAGATTTCCCGTAAGCCTGACGAGGCCACGAATTTGAATAATGGCCTGCTGAGATAGTGACCACCAACGGTTACAACAGCCACCGATGCAATAATTACAATGGCGTACAGCCAGGCCGGTAAGCCCTCCACCAGACTGAAATTATTCCCGTGGCTGCCACTGTCAGTATGCTGAGAAGCTAATTCGGGGAGCGCGAGGAGCGGTATCAGCGCCAGCATAGGAATAACAGCGATATCCTGAAACAGCAAAACCGAAAAAGCACTTTTTCCGCCTTCAGTTTGTTGTAATCCTTTTTCCTGAAAGGTTTGCAGCACAATGGCAGTGGAAGACAGTGAAAATATCAGGCCGATGGTGAGCGACACCGACAGGGTTTGTCCCAGAGCCTGCGCCAGCAGTGTGATGAGAACAGTTGTGAGCAGCAGTTGTAACCCGCCCAGTCCAATCAAACGGGTTTTCATTGCCCATAATGATTTGGGTTCCAGTTCCAGCCCCACAAGAAACAGCATCATGACCACGCCGAACTCGGCAAAATGCTGAATCGTTGTGGTTTCATCTCCTACCAGTCCGAGCACCGGCCCGATGGCAACCCCGGCCACCAGATACCCGAGCACAGAACCCAGCCCTGAACGTTTGGCAAGCGGCACTGCGATGACCGCAGCAACGAGATAGATGAAAGCTTGCAGAAAATACCCTGTCATGGCGTAAGTGTCGTCCTTAAACAGAAAGTGGGGGAAAATAGCGTGCTGAGACCGGCTGGCTGTGCCGGCAATCTGATGAAAACGGCAGGGAGCAACCACAGGCTGATTATGTCGCTATCGGGCACAGCGGGCAATGTACCGGCAGAGGAAATCCTATAAATTTTGGCTATATCTGATATTCAGTGATATGCAATTATGTTTTTTGTTAGGGCAGTTAACAAATTGTGAATTCATTGTTTGACATTCGATGTCATTTCACTGAGTATTTAGGCACTTTGCGCCCCGCTATGAACCAGAACAACACCCTACAAAAGATTTGCTCAACCAGGCAGACGCATATTGTTCGGGCAGGGAAAAGTACCTGACTGATAACGTGCAGTGCCGTGCGCTGACCGCTTATCGCTTCACGCAATAACAACGAACAATATCAAAAAGAGAGTACATTATGGCTGGTTCGCCTTTACCTCAATCAGACAACGTTCAGTCGAATAGCACATCAACACCGAAGTTTGCTTTATCAGTAATGACAAGCATCTTCTTTATCTGGGGATTCATTACGTGTCTGAATGACATACTGATCCCGCATTTGCGGATGCAGTTCGATCTGAGCTACACCCAGGCCATGTTGATTCAGTTTTGCTTTTTCGGCGCTTATTTTATTTGCTCAATTCCGGCGGGACGCATTGTGGGACGCATTGGCTACAAGAAGGGCATGGTAACCGGCTTGTTGATCACCGCTGTCGGCGCTGGTCTTTTCTATCCTGCTGCAGCCACTGCCCAGTACGTCTTCTTCCTCGCGGCACTGTTTGTGCTGGCTTCCGGCATCACATTGTTGCAGGTTGCAGCAAACCCTTATGTGGTGGCGCTGGGTCCGTCGTCGACAGCTGAAACCCGGTTAAACCTGACACAGGCATTTAATTCTCTGGGCACCACAGTGGCACCTTTGTTTGGCGGCTTGCTTATTTTCGGTCTGGCAGCGAACGCTACTGCAGAAGCCCACGCTGAAGCGGTACAAATTCCTTATATCGGCATTGCGGCATTTCTGATTTTGCTGGCGGTGATCGTGTCGAAAACCTCGTTGCCGGTGATTGCATCACAGGAAAAGCCGGTGAAGCCGCTCTCTTTTGCGCAACTGAAACAATATCCTCACTTACTGTTCGGTGTACTGGGTATTTTCCTGTATGTCGGCGGTGAAGTGGCAATCGGCAGCTTCCTGGTGAATTTCCTCGGTGAGAGCCATATTGGTGGCATGAGCGAAGAAACTGCCTCTGCGTATGTCGCTTATTACTGGGGCGGTGCCATGGTTGGCCGGTTTGTCGGCAGTTATGTAATGCTGCGGGTCAGTGCACACAAAGTACTGACGGGTAATGCGGTTATCGCAATGGTACTTATCATTACGGCGATGATGACATCCGGTCAGGTTGCGGTATGGGCAATTCTGCTGGTGGGCCTGTTTAACTCTATCATGTTCCCGACTATTTTCAGTTTGTCACTGAAAGGCATGGGACAACATACCTCTCAGGCATCCGGCCTGCTGTGTCTGGCTATTGTAGGCGGCGCACTGGTTCCCCTTTTACAGGGAGTGATGGCAGATGGTATGGGTGTGCAACTGGCGTTCATCGTACCTGTGTTCTGTTACCTGTATATTGCCTGGTTCGCGTCGGTTGGCTCGAAACAACAAAAGCATGCACCGGACGCAGAGCTTGCTGCTTCCTGAGCGCATTGACGCATAACAGCGCATGGGCACATAACGAAATAAGGCAGGTTAATTTCCTGCCTTTTTTGTCTCTGCCCGTTGTCAGAAAAAGCTTCCGGCCCTGTTTACTTCAGGGCTGTAATCAGCCAGTGGCAATATTCCATTCTGCTATCTGCCAGTCTGTCGTTGATAAAATAGCAAACCAGCATGTCTCCGGCCCGGCCGGTTCCCATGGCGTAGCAATGCCCGCTTATCCTGGGAGACCAGAACCGTGACTGCATCAAAAGTTTATCCAGTGCTGCTTTACGGCTGTCGCTGAACGTAAAAGCGATGTACCAGTCATTGTTCGCTGCTTTTATTTGCTCAAAACTCACTAACGATGGCCACTGCGCCAGCACGTAACGAGGCAGGGGCGGGTAGTCGTTCGCCGTGCTCTGAAGAAATGCCTGATGAAATGATGTTGCTGTGGTGACCAGGGAAGCTGTCTCATCTGAAATCAGCGGTGGTAAAAGGGCGGGCTTTCCGCCACGGAACAGTGTCTCCAAATCTGGTTTTTTTATCAGGTCAGTGAACGTTATGGCTGATGACTTTGCAGGATTATCAGAGACATTATTTTGCGCCTTCAGCGTGGCTTTGTAATAGCCCGTAAGCCGTTTAACTTCTTCTGAGTGCTTGTCTGAATCACTGTTATCAGGCGAAAATTCTGACGGTACCCCTGAAGATTCCGGCTTGATCTGACAAGGGATGCCGTAGCCATAATCCTCAGCCACAGCGTTAAGTTTGTCAGCGACTTTGCCGGTGTCGCCATTATTGATAAGCAGTGCGATATTGTCCGGCCGGTAATACCTGCTTTTGAACTGCCTGATAACCTCAGTCATTAACTTCGGCACTGTGCCGGTGAAGCCGCCGGTAAAAGCCTCACCGTATTTCCCTTCCTCCAGCAGCGATGCCACATGTTGCCGGTAGGGAGCTTTTTGCTCGTAGAAATCCAGCTCCTGAAAGATAACGCCGTTTTTTTCCCGCCGTATATCGTCATCTGAATATTGCTGGTTGAGTAAGCCTGAGTACAGAAACGACAGGGCGTGATAAAACAATGCCTCATGGTCCGTTTCGACAAAGTAAAATGTCATTTCTTCCTGCGTAGAGGCATTGATACGAAGGGGGAGTAACGCCAGCGCGGCGAATAAGTTATGGGCTTCGGGGAAGTGCAGAGAGCGCCTGAAAACCAGATGCTCACACACGTGAGCCACGCCGGAAGCATCATTCACCGGCGTTGGCAGTGCAAATACGCCGGTAAACGGGGCCGCGGGGCCGGAACATTTTCGGATGACGGTGGCAGGTGAGGGAGACATACTGTCACCTGCTCATACAGTCACAATATCAATTTTGGTTTTCGGATCCCGTAAAATCACCGCTTTGTCTTCGTTACGTGCCGCTTTCTCAATCGCGGCTTCGATGGTGTGATGATGGGGCGACTTACTGCAGACCGGGTCGGCCTGATGCATATCGCCGGTGAGCATGTAAGCCTGACAGCGACAGCCTCCGAAATCCTTCTCTTTCTCATCACAGTCGCGGCAAGGGGAGGGCAGCCAGTCTGTGCCGCGGAACTTGTTGAAGGAAAAGTCCGAATACCAGATTTCGCTGAGGGATTTCTCCTTCACATTCGGGAACGTCATTGGCAGAATTTTCGCGCTGTGACAGGGCAGTGCTGAGCCATCCGGGGTGACTGTGAGGAAGGTTGAACCCCAGCCGTTCATGCAGGCTTTCGGGCGGTCCTCGTAATAGTCCGGTGACACAAAAATAAACTTTGGCCCTTTACCGTTCTGCTTTTCACGGAAAGCGTTAACCTTTGCTTCCGCTTCTTCCAGCGTCGCTTTTGAAGGCAATAACTGATCGCGGTTTACGTAAGCCCAGCCGTAATACTGTACGGTTGCCAGCTCAACAAAATCCGCATTCAGCTCACAGGCCAGGGTCAGCACGTCATCAATCTGATGGATATTCTGCGCCGTCAAACAGAAATTGAGGACCATAGGATAGTCGTATTGCTTGATGAGCCTGGCTACTTCCAGTTTCTGCGCAAACGAATGCCTGCGGTTACCGATAAGGTCATTATCTTCTGCATTTGCAGCCTGAAAACTCAGTTGAATATGATCGAGTCCGGCCTCTTTTAAAGCGGCAATACGCTTTTCTGTCATGCCGATACCGGAGGTAATTAAATTTGTATAAAAACCCAGTTCAGACGCATGGCTGACCATTTGCTCCAAATCTTTACGTAGTAACGGTTCACCGCCTGAAAAACCCAGTTGCACGGCCCCCATTTCACGGGCTTCTGTCAGCACCCGCAGCCAGTGGGAAAGATCAATTTCCTCTTCTTTTGCTGTCAGGTTTAAGGGGTTTGAACAGTAAGCACAGTGCAGGGGACAGGCATAGGTGATCTCTGCCAGTAACCACAGCGGCGGACCGGCGGCCGGCGTATTCGTTTCATCAGACATAATGGATCCAGTCTTTGCTTTCGGCATCGCTTAAAAACGCGGTGATATCGTCACCGATATCTTCCGGGGCTTCCGGAAACTTTGCTTTTAAGGCAGTGATGATATCGTCAACAGACTGTTCACCGTCAACCTGCAACAGGATCTCTGAAGCACTGGGGTTCAGTTTCACCATGCCTTCAGGGAACAGCAGGACGTAGCAATTCTGCGCTTTTTCAAATTGCAGTTTATACAACCGGTTGCGCTTCGGGATGCGTGTCATAGTAACCCCTTGTGACAAAGTGACTGGTCGCCGATTCCTGTGTAGGGTTTACGGCCGTACTCGTAAGCCAGGCTGATAGCATCTGCCATCGACCACAGAACGTCCAGTTTGAACTGCAGGATATTCAGTGCTTTTTCCTGTTGTTCGCGGGTGACAAAATGGTCCAGCGTGATTTGTAAGCCGTGTTCGACGTCACGTCTGGCCTGACTTAACCTCATCTGAAAATAGGTAAAGCCTTCCTTATCAATCCAAGGATAGTGACCCGGCCAGCTGTCCAGACGACTCTGGTGTATTTCCGGAGCGAACATCTCAGTGAGCGACGAGCAGGCTGCTTCTTCCCAGGTCGCACGGCGGGCAAAATTCACGTAAGCACCCACGGCAAATTTAACCCCTGGCAACAGGTGTTTTTCAGACAACATATCGTCACGGTCCAGGCCCACAGCTTCACCCAGCCTCAGCCAGGCTTCGATGCCACCTAAGCGCGGGTCACCGTCTTCACCGTCGTGGTCAAGAATACGCTGGATCCACTTTCTGCGTGTGGCCATGTCCGGACAATTAGCCAGAATGGCTGCATCTTTAACCGGAATGCACACCTGATAATAAAAACGGTTCGCTACCCAGCCCTGAATCTGCTCTTTGGTACATTCCCCCTTATTCATAGCAATGTGGAAGGGGTGATAAATATGATAGTACTCGCCTTTAGCGCGAAGTTTTTGTTCGAATTCTTGTTTTGACCACGGCTGTGCTGTCATTGTCAGTCCTCAGCGTTAAAGCGTAATGTGCATGCCATCGTAAGCAAGCTCAATATGATTGTCTTCGAGGTATTGGTGAGCAGATGAGTCTTCATCCAGCACCGGATTTGTATTATTTATATGGATAAGTACTTTGCGCTCTATGTTGAACCGGTTCAGCAGGGCAACTGCACCGTCTTCACCATTTACCGGCATATGGCCCATCTGCGTTCCCAGACGGTTACTGAATCCGTTTTGAATCATTTCATCGTCAAGCCATAAGGTGCCGTCAAACAACACACAATCCGCTTTATCCAGCATACTCTCTACCAGCGGATTTGCCTGAACACAGCCGGGAGCATAGAAAACCGATTTGCCGGAACGGGTATCTTCTATATGCAGACCTATATTGTTGCCGGGCACAATGTTATCCCGGTATGAGGAATACGGCGGCGCATTTGAAGCCAGCACGACAGGATGAAAACGAAGACCATCAGCACCCTCAGGTGTAAAAGCACTGTCGTACTCTGTATCAATTCCGTGGCGCTGAAGCCCGCCATGCCAGTGTTTAAGCATAGTGAACAGCGGAAATGCACCGGTTAAATCTTCATAGACCACGTCAGTACAATATACCGGAAGCGGCAAACCTTCCCGTAGCGTCAGTAATCCTGTTGTGTGATCAATCTGACTGTCGGTAAGCACAATGGAACGGATAGATGTGCCGCGCTGCTGCTCAGGGTCCGCCGGCCACAGTTGAGGTGTTTGATTGATTTGCTGGCGCAGGTCGGGAGACGCGTTGATCAGCACCCAGTCTGTGCCGTTGGAAGAAATTGCTATGCTTGACTGCGTGCGGGCAGATGCATTAATTGAATTCTGCCGTAACCCTTTGCAGTTTTTGCAGTGACAATTCCACTGGGGAAACCCACCACCTGCACCGGAACCTAAAACGAGAATTTGCATACTTCACCTTTACCGTCTTAGCGTTATATAAGAGGAATAAAAAAGGCTGCCAGTGGCAACCTTTCATCAGGGCGTCAGTCAGCAACGCTGAATGTCACCGGCACCACACCAAAGACCTGCTACTGATATCAACAGCCAGCCTTTGCAGGGCTGTTAACGGTTTTTGATGTACAGAGTAACTTCAAAACCTAAACGCATTTCAGTATATTGAGGCTTAGTCCACATGGGGCGGCTCCTGTTTTTATTAACGATGATTTAACATTCGCAATCATTATAGAAAACGACTTTTGGGAAAAAAATCCTACTTTGGCACTAGTTCCCTGATGCTGACTGCTACTTTGGGAGGAAGGCGTTGACACCTTGCTCTCAAGCTTTAACCATGCCGTTGTCTGTAATGGCTAAGCAGTCCTTTTCACGGGGCAATCTGACTATATGTATCAAATATAGCAGCACGGAACCGGCTTTCCACATCAGTCTTCAGAGAAAGATATTTTTTTCGTTTCCAGTACCAGCCCGCACCGGCTCTACGGCATTTTGTGAAATCCTGCATTTAATATAACTTCCGGTTAGATCCAGGGAAGAATTTAATCTCGAACTATCACTGAAAAAAACTATCATTACTCTTGAAATCTTTCTTGAGATAGATCAAAAATTGACCTGTCGGTTTTTGTTAATTTATAAGGAGCCCAAGTTCCGGAACAGGGATTGTCCAGTGGCAATAAATTAGGTAAATAAATCTTTTCTATGATGTGATCTTTCGCAGGCAGTGAGACGAAAGAATAGGATTCTACCCGGAGAGTAAAAATGAGTATTCCTGTTATCCGTCCGACCCTTGCCGATCAGGCGTTACGTGTTGAACAATCACACATCTGGCTACATTGTTTCCGCACATGTGCCAGGTGTGAATCTCTGTCTGATACGCTTACCGCCTATGATTTTAATGATGGCAGCCGTTTGATCCTTGATTCAAGCCATCCCTTTCCTCAACCTGTAAAAAGTAAGGCAGCTTTACGTATCGCCTGATTTTCTATCCTCCAACCGGTTATTCTGACCGGCCTGACTTTGAGGTTGTTGTAGTGGTAAACATTCTGTATACCGTACCTCATTGTCCAATGGTGTAGCCAAAATAATTCCCTCTGCCAGTCTTCTGTAATACATGCTACCTGAAAAGCACGCGCGGATTTCATCCGGACTAATGCCTTCATTACTGTTTATTATTTCTGAAATTACCTTGGAAATATTTTGAAAGTTTACAGGGCGAGTTTCAATTTCTGCTTTATTTACCGGTTTTGTCCGGAGGCTCAGTCTCTTTATCTGACCTGAAACGCAATAAGGCGTGATTACGCTGACTTAATAATCCTTTGAGATCAACTGCACGGTAAGTGGCAGGATGATCAGTCACAATAGACAGAATAACTATAAACGGGAGAAACCATGAAACTCACACCTGTGTACACAGCATTACTGGCAGCGGGCCTGCTTGCCGGTTGCAATGAATCTCAGACTCCGGCAACCGGAACTACCGGCGTCACCGCTGCTCAAAAACAAGCGGCAGAAATGGCACTGACTGAAACGGCGAACACTTACACGACTGCGTTTCTGACGCAACAACCGGCGTTGTCAACGATGCTGGCATTGACGCCGGAGCAGGCTGGTGGTCCGTACAACGATAAGTTTCCTGACTACACAGCAAAAGGGATGGCAGCGCTGCAAAAAAGCATGGCAGAAGGCTCAGCGGCCCTTAAAGACATTGATCCGGCAGGACTGACGCCAGAGGCGCAGACACACCGCAATATTCTAATTAATATCTTTGACTACTACACCGGCGATACCCGTTTCCCTGCCGGCTACATTGATACCTGGGGCGGTCATCTGCCTTATATCATCAACCAGATTTCCGGCCCGTTAATCGATATGCCAAAGCTTATGCAGGTACAGCAATCTGTAAGCAATGAGCAGGAAGCAGTCGCTTACATCAGCCGCCTGGAAAAAATGGGTGAATTCGCTGACGGCGTTGTGGCTAAGTTTAAAGCCGACGAAGCGAAGGGCATTGTTTTACCTAAAAAGCTGCATCCGAAGACCATCGCCTTTTTTAATAATTTTCTCGCCAGTGAACCTGCAGATCATGAACTGGTGAAAACCTTCGCAGAAAAGCTCACACAAGCAGAAGGCATTGATGATAAGCAACGTGAAGCGCTGGTGGCAAAGGCAACTGAACTGGTGACAACGGTTGTTTATCCGGCGTGGAACCGGGCCCGCGATGCGGTGCTTGAGAGCGAAGAACATGCAAGTAAAAGTGACGGTATCTGGGCGCAACCGGGGGGCGATGAGTTTTATGCTCATGAAATCCGCTTCCTTGGCGATTCTGTGTGGACGGCAGATGAAATTCATCAGACCGGTCTTGATGAAGTTGACCGGATTTCAGCGCAGATGGACACCATTCTGAAAGAAAATGGCTACAGTGAAGGAACGGTAGGTGAGCGGATGATTGCCCTTGCCGGCTTGCCAGGTCAGGTATTTGATGCCACTGATGAAGGGCGTGGTGCGCTGCTGGATTATCTGAATGATGAAATTGATGCAGTGATGGCAAAAGCGCCTTCATTCTACGGCACTATTCCGGAGCAGGCTGTCGAAGTACGCCGCATTCCACCGGTTTCAGAAGCGGGTGAAGCGGGCGGTTTTTACTCGCCGCCTTCCCTGGATGGCGCACGCCCCGGGATCTACTGGATAAACTTACGTGATATGGCAGCGGTGCCGAAATTCGGTCTGAAGACGCTGACTTATCATGAAGCCGTGCCGGGGCACCATTTCCAGATCGCGCTGAACATGGCGCAGGAAGACATAGGTCTGATGCGTCAGAATGCGCCTTACAATGCGTATGTTGAAGGGTGGGCACTCTACTCTGAATACGTTGCTGCAGAGTATATGGGCATGTATGAGGATGATCCTCTGGGGGATTTAGGACGTCTGCAGGCTGAATTGTACCGTGCGGTGCGCCTTGTAGTTGATACCGGCCTGCATCACAAGCACTGGACCAGAGAGCAGGCGATTGATTATTTCCATAAAACTACCGGTACATCTTTATCTGATGTTGTGCCTGAAATCGAGCGTTACATGGCGTGGCCGGGTCAGGCACTTGGGTATAAGTTGGGCATGCTCACCTTTGTCAAACTGGAAAAAGAAGCAAGGAATGCATTGGGTGACAAATATGACATTAGAGAGTTTCATGATGTTGTGCTACTGCCCGGTGCGCGACCCATGGCAATGGTGAAAAGCGATGTTGAAAAGTGGGTGGAATCGAAAAAATAGCAATTAAAACATTGCTTTGCATTTAATTGAGGCCGGACTTGTTCCGGCCTTTCTCATTTCTGCGCTTCAGAAAGCCACCGGAAACCACCGGTTTCCCCGCAAAAAAACGGGTATGCGTACTTATTAGTATCTACATCTGATTATCATTTTGTATATCGAACACCCATAAGGGTCTGGCTACACTCCGGCCATATCAGGAAAACGACCGTTCCCGGTGGAACATCGTGCATCAATGCCTGAAGAGAAGATAAAGAAGGATGTAGCCCATGTTGACATTATCGCAGTTTCGAAACAGTTACCCGTTGCAACTGGAATGTTCCCTTGCAACGGGAAGCAGTCCGAAAACATTATTGCGGCTGTCTGCGAAATACAATGGCCGTGATCCTTTCAGACGCTTCGTCGAACAAACGGCGACCAGTAACCGGCCAATCCATTTTTTAGGCAATGACCGGAGCCTGGACGCCAGCGTGGCGAACTTAAGTGAGATAAGTAAGCAGATAGCAGACATTGAAGAATGGCTGGGTTTATCTTATCAGGACATTCTGAAAAAGATTTCGGGTGCATACAGTGATACACCGGTGAGTAAAATTTTTGATTTACAGGCACCGGGAAAGTGGGAAGGCGTAACCCGCAGTGAAATGCAGACACTACTGAAAGAGCTGCATTTCTGGGTGGTGTATATCAACGATCTGGACATTGTCCGTAAAGACGTGAGTTCCGCAAAGAGCTTACATTACTTCTTGCGGCGCCATCCGGTAGGAAGTTGTCAGACACTGGCTGATGTTGTGCTGTTAAACAATGACAGCTGGGATCTGGATGAAACCCGCTATCAGGATATTCTGGCTGATTTAATCGCCAGAGATGACGACTGTATTTTGCGCTGGATAGAACAACCTGAACCGGTAGCTCATTTTAATATCCGCTCAAAAGTGCCTTATAACTCCATGCTGACCTGGGTCATGTTGTCGCTGACGTCACGGACCTACGGCTATACCAGTAATTTGTGGGGCACTAAAATTCAGTGGAAAAAACAGGGCTTTAAATTACGCAAAGATGCGAGGCCGTCACCGGTATTTCATTACTATTCCATGCCGTCGGCAGAATTGTCGTGGGGAGAGGGCGATGAAGGGGCTGCGCAGAAAGGTCGCCGTATTTCACTGGTATACAATGCCAGTGAGCTGGTGGATTACAAAGGCATGCCCTACGAAGAAGGATTCGTTGAACCCTTATCCACATTGAAGAACCGGATAGACAGATTGAATGTGGATGTCAGGGAAGGTGATGAGCCCCGTTTCCACCCGCAGGAAGATTATATCGAAATGCCGCCTGAAACCGGTCTGTATGCCAAGCATGTCACCGAAGCCTGGTATCAGGCCATCTTACCGTTACTGATCCGCTGGGCCGGTCATCAGAAACGGCTGGATGTGGGACGACATCTGCTGAACCCGGTGCAGTACGACGCCTATTCCACACTGGTAACAGAAGTCGCCACGTCGAATTTGTCAGCACGCTTTGGTCTCGACAGAAAGCCTTGCCAGACCAGCGTTCAGCGAATTGGTAACTGGCTGGACGAATTGCCTTCCAAAGAGCGTTTTGCAGTTGTAGCCAGTGCATCTGAGTGTGCAAACCGGCTTTGTCACTATCTCTTCCCGGACAACCGTCAGGAAGACTAAAATAGCCTGTGCAGCCACTCTTCATGGTGGTTGCACGGACTTATTTGCTATTTTTGGCGTTTTTTTGTCCGTTTATCGTATTTTTCCCGGTGTTTGTATTGCCGTAGAACGGGAATTTGATAGAGTTGTGCAATCTGTCACCGCCTTGTCATTTCTGGCTTGCAGCGGGATAATAACGATAATTCAGGATGCGCTTCATGTCACAACAGTGCTTTCGTATGAAAGGCACCACGCTTACCAGTATTGTACTGGAAGTCCTTCATTTCGAACCGGATGAATTTGACACGCAACTGGCGGCGAAAATTGCCAGTGCGCCACATTTTTTCACCCGTTCTTCGCTTATTCTCCATCTCAACGCTACAATGTCGGCAACAGAGTTCGAGTTGCTGGTTGCTTTATGCCGCCGTCATCAGCTACAGCCGATGGCGATAAAGGGGGAAACCGACGGGTTAAAAGCGACGATAAACGATCTTGGTCTGGCTGATATCAGTCAGAGTAAGTTAAGTGAGCGTTCACTGACAGAAGCAAAACCCGCCGAACCGGAACCGGAGCAGACGCCTGAGCCGGTCACTGAAACCGTAACAATCACCAAAACCACAGAAGTACTTAAGCCGGCAAAAATTGTTGCCCGCCCTGTACGCTCCGGGCAGCAGGTGTACGCGGATGGCAGTGATCTGGTGATTCTGGGCGCCGTAAGTGAAGGGGCTGAAATCCTGGCGGACGGAAATATTCACGTCTACGGTACCCTGCGAGGTCGCGCGCTGGCGGGTGTAAAAGGTAATACTGAAGCACGAATTTTTTGCCAGAACATGGAAGCTGAGCTGGTATCTATCGCCGGCAGATTCGTGATGCAGGAAAACATACAAAATAAGTGCTGGAAGCAACCAGCGCAGGCATATTTAGATGCAGATGCACTTCTTATAGAAGCATTAACCTAACGCAGTGCAGACGCTATTGGGGAATAGTAAATGGCTAAAATTATTGTAGTAACTTCAGGAAAGGGTGGGGTTGGCAAAACAACGTCCAGCGCCGCCATTGCTACAGGTCTGGCACTCGCCGGACATAAAACCGTGGTGATAGATTTCGATGTGGGTTTACGGAATCTTGATCTGATCATGGGCTGCGAGCGACGTGTGGTGTATGACTTTGTTAATGTCATTAATAAAGAAGCCACGCTGAATCAGGCACTGATTAAAGACAAACGTACCGACAACCTGTACATCCTGCCTGCATCTCAGACCAGAGACAAAGATGCACTGACAATGGAAGGTGTCCAGAAGGTACTTAACGATTTATCCGAAGATTATGACTTTATCATTTGTGATTCGCCGGCAGGTATTGAGCAGGGCGCGCAAATGGCACTTTACTTTGCTGATGAAGCTATCGTGGTTACCAACCCGGAAGTCTCTTCAGTGCGGGATTCTGACCGTATCCTGGGTATTTTGCAGAGCAAATCTATGCGTGCAGAACAGGGTAAATCAGTGAAAGAGCACTTGTTGCTGACCCGTTATAATCCGCAACGTGTTGCCACCGCAGAAATGCTGAGTGTTGCTGACGTGGAAGAAATTCTGGCCGTTCCGCTGCTCGGTGTTATTCCGGAGTCTGAGGCGGTTCTGAAAGCGTCTAACCAGGGTACACCGGTTATCCTTGATGATGAATCGAATGCCGGTCAAGCTTACTCCGACGCGGTTCGCAGACTGCTGGGCGAAACGGTAGAACACCGCTTCCTGGACGTTCAAAAGAAAGGTTTCTTTAAGCGACTGCTGGGAGGTAAATAATGGGTATTTTCGATTATCTGCTGAAAAAAGGTAAGCCTAACACTGCCGCAGTAGCCAAGGAACGCTTGCAGATCATCGTCGCCCATGAGCGCCGTAAACGTTCTCAACCGGATTACCTGCCAATGATGCAGCAGGAAATTCTGCAAGTTATCCGCAAATATGTGCAAATTGCTGATGATGATGTATCGGTGCAACTGGAAAACAGTGACGACTGCAGTGTACTGGAACTGAATATCACTCTGCCTGAGAATTAAACCTCAGACGTTATCGAAGTGAAGGGCCTCCGGGCCCTTTTCTTTTATGTGTTTTCTGAGTGCTTCAAAAAATGCCGGAAAATCTGCAAGCAATGTGTCGTAAACCGGCAATATTTCCTCAAGACTGTTTTCAAACCGGTGTTTAAACCGTATGCGGGATGCAGTGCGGTTCAGTGCCATGCTCACTCCGTCCAGTGAGGCATACACATCCAGCCAGCGATTGTTAATCATACTGCCCGTAACCTGCTGCATGCGTGGTGGCATTTGTCCGTTCCGCTGACCCAGCAGGCGGTATCTGTCAGCGCAGAAGTCGTCAAACGGCTGCCGTGAAAATTGCTTCCAGTGGCAAATCAGAAAGTGATCGAATAACACGTCCAGGGTTATACCGGCAAACCGCCGCCTTTCAGGGCTGAATGTTTTCTTAATGTCCCGTACCCAGGGGTGACTGTCAGTAAATTTATCTACGGCCATGTGATTTCGCAGGGCAATATAAACCGGAACTGGCAGTGAGGTGGTATCCAGTCCCTTCTGAAAATCTCCCAGCAGGTTGCCAAAACAGGAGTCGGGTGTGGGACGGGCAAGAAAAAGGTGAGCGAGATAGTTCATTTGAAGCGTAGTGAATGATAGCCATTCCTGTTAAGGAATGGCTGCACAGTTGTCTCAGCGGTCGTATTTTGCTGCCTGGTCTTTAGCCGGCAGGCTGTCGCTGATAAATGTCCGGATGTCATCGTTAGCGGTTTTCAAATCTTCATAACGTAAATACATCATATGGCCACTGCGATAACCTTTAAAGCGCAGACGGTCTTTCATTTTGCCACTCGGGTCTAACTGGGTCATAGTGTATTTGGCATCAAAGTAATTGGTGGCGCCGTCGTAATAACCCGACTGAATCATCACGTTCAGGTACGGATTTGTTGCCATGGCCTGACGTAAATCTTTACCGGTGTGATTGTTCTCACGATCCCAGGGATGCACAGGACCAAACATATTGTATTTGGTGTCAGTCACAAACTTCAGATCGTTGCGCAGATAGTCGTTAATCGCCGGTGTGAAAGAATGCAGCCAGGATGTCAGTTCAGCATTGTAGTCCGGCCCGTCACCCAGCTCTTTTTCATCAATACCCAGGTAACGGCTGTCCAGCCGGCCAATGGTTTTACCTTCATCACGGAGCAGTGCTTTCCAGAAATACCATGTGCTGACGTCCAGATTACTTTGTGCAACTTCCTGTGCGCTTAAACCGGAATACGCGGCAAATTGCTTAATAACCTGCTGCTTTTCGGATTCGTCGATCCATGCGCCTTTTGCCAGTGCCGGTAAAAGGGTATTCAGCGTCCAGGTTTCGACTTCCGGAAGAAACGCTTCAAGATCTTTGTTCTGGTATTCAGCCGCCAGTTTTTTGTGAAACCACGCTGCGGCAGCAAAATAGGGCAGGCGGTTAGCGGCTTCTACCGGTCCGTCGCGGTTAATGCCTAATTCTGTAGGAGAGACAAGAATCACGCCGTTCAGGTACATCCACTGCTGTTCCTGCAGCGCCAGCGCCAGTCCGGACACCCGGGTTGTGCCATAGCTTTCGCCAATCAGGTATTTTGGTGAGCGCCAGCGGCTCTGACGGGAAACAAATGTGTTGATCCACTCTGCCAGATATTTCACATCGGCATTGACGCCAAAGAACTGAGATTTCTGCTGTTCTTTTGAAGGCATTTTGCCCTCAGCATCTGGCAATACGCGGCTGTATCCCGTATTCACCGGATTTACATAAACGATGTCCGCCACATCCAGAATGGAGTAGGGATTGGTTTTCACACCGTAAGGTTGTAAGGGATAGCCCTCTTCGTCGATATTCAGCACTTTCGGGCCGGTATAGGCGATGTGCATCCACACGGAAGCGGAACCCGGACCACCGTTAAAACTGATCACCAGCGGGCGTGTGGCTGTATCTTTTACGTCATCCCTTTGATAATAAGTATATTGCAAAGTGGCGGTGGGGTTTCCCTCTTCATCCCACACCGGTTGCATACCGGCAGTGGCCGTATAGCTGACTTTCTTGCCGCGGATGGTGGTTTTATGTTTGGTTACGGTGGCGGATTCAACCGGAATACTGCGTTTGGTTTCAACTACTTGTTCTGCGGCCAGCGCAGGGGGAATGGCCAGTGTTGCAGATACGCCGAGCACCAGTGCCAGTGCGGAGACGGAACGACGAAGTTTCATAGTATTTCCTCTGTCTTTTTGTTGTTAAACGGGCGCTGTAACCGCGCCCTTTGTATTATTGTGACTTCTGTTTTTATTGCTGTTTAAGGCGGTACAGTAAAATGGCTGCCCGCTTGGACTGAGAAGGCAGTGCTTCAAGGTTGCCGGTTTCATTCACAGTATGACCCGCAGAACCACTCATGCCCAGTCCGTCAATGGCCATTTCAACGTATGCTGAGGTGAAAGATACATCGGCAGCGCCTGCATTCAGCGGGTTGACCGGTGCCACTTTTCCCTGACCTAAATCTTCACTGACATTGCTGTAAATTTCCAGCAGGGCTTTGTTACCGTCTGTTGGTGCCAGAGCGGGATATCCCTCACCGAATTCAATGGTACTTTGGGTTTTTGGCAGGGATGCCGCGACAATTTCCCGCATTTTATCTTTCACGCGGTTAACCTGGTCTTCCGAAATAGCGCGGATATCCCCGGTGACAATGGTGGTTTCAGCCACTACGTTGTTCTTGCCAAAGGTGGTGCCGCTGTTTGCTTTGCGGTCGTGGGTGACGGCTGTTCCGCCCATGATACGGCCGGGATTATACGTCAGCAGTTCTTCGCTGCGCAGATCCGTATAGAAGGTGTTCAAAATACGCGAAGCTTCATAAATAGAACCGGCACCCACGTTATCTTTAAAGATTTGAGAGGAATGAGAGGGAACGCCGGTAACAGTGAGTGTCCAGTCGATAGAGCCACGGCGTGAAATGTTTGCTGTGGCGGGGTTACCGTCACCATTTTCAAACCCGATTGCAATATCAGCCCATTTTGCACCGTCGGTCAGGGCCTTTTTCGACAATTCCAGCGGGCGGCCACTCAGTTCTTCATCACCGGTCATGACCACCAGAATATTCATGTTTTTCAGCTCACCGGCATCATGTAAGGCCCGCAAGGCTTGCAAAATAACCACATCACCGCCTTTCATATCAGCAATGCCGGGGCCCCGTGCCTGTGTGTCGCTGATTTTTTCGAAAGTCTGAAACGGGCTGTCCGGCTCGAACACCGTATCCAGATGTCCGATAAGCAGCATTTTTGGGCCCGTCCCGCCATTCAGTTCTGCGACCAGATGTCCCGCCCGGCCAAATGCCGAACCGTCTTCAAACCGCGCGTCAAAACCCAGTGCTTTGAATTCAGGAATAAGAACATCGGCTACTTTTTTCACACCGGCAAAATTCATCGTGCCGCTGTTAATATTGACGATATCTTCAAGCAACTTGAGGGCTGCGGGATTAGTTTTATCGATGTAGTCAGCGAGTTGCTGCTCTTTATCTGAAAGTGCTGCCATGGACTGGGTCGCAAATAAAGACAGACCGAGCAAAATAGCGTGTTTCTTAAAGCCCTTTTTCATAGTTCCCTTCTTTTCTTGTTGTGTGTGCAGATGCGCTGTGGCGACGTGGTTGTGCGCCACAGCGTAATCTGCCTAAGCTACCCAACAGAGGAACAGGAATGCAAAGCTTTAACGACTAACTTGCGAAAGTCTCCGGTGAAGCTAATTGTCCGTTGCTGCTATCTTTAACCTGGCAATAAAATCGGCGAACGTGAGTCTGGCGTCGACCCCGCTGAATACCCGGATTTGTCTTCCTGCAATCTCATCGCCGTAATGACCGTCTGCAGAAATGGTTCTGGCCGGAAGCGTTTCAAAGTGGCTGCTTTCTGTGCTCAGTGCCGAGAGTAGCACAAGTGGATGATCGCCCATGGTCAGTGTGCCTCCTAACTGTACGAACGCCGGCAAGTCTGTGTACAAACTGTATAGCCATCTGCTGACCGGTGAGACGGGCAGAAAATCTGCCTGCATTTCTGCTACGGAGTATTGCATCTGACGGTACGTTGAAACCGGTATCTGCCATACCGGTACGCCGGACTGCTCCAGTACATATTTTGCTGCTGCCAGATCTGTACTCAGGTTATATTCGGGACCACCGGAAGGGTAGTCAGCGCCGCCTATCCAGATAACCGTCATCTTCTCTGCAATTGCCGGCGCCAGTTTCAGTGCTTCAGCCAGATTTGTCAGCGGTCCTCCACAGGTAAACAGCAAAGGCAGGGGACTATCTTTCATGGCCTCAGCCACGATGGCTTTGGCTGCATCAGACGGTTTGTTGTGTTTCTCCCGCTGAATATAATCGTGGCCGGCTGCCACGGCAGGGCCTTCTGTTTTCAGTAGCGTGAGTAAATGTTCTGCACGGCTTTTGCCAATGACAGCAGTATCCTTGTTACCGTGTGTCAGGCGGGCCAGGTTTGGATCCGTGCCGGTTACGGTGATCAGTGGTACGGTTGTTTTCGGCGCCAGTAGTTGATGGGCGAGGGCTGCCAGACCATCCGGATCGCCGGCAAAGTCATTATCGACGATCACACGGTAAGCCGGGTTTTGCGGTATAAGTTTTTGTGCCGCCACGGCAGGCAGTGAGAGGATAAGAAAGCATAGTGGCAAAATATAAGCAGACATAGGCAATTGAGCAGAATTCGTTGTTAACAGGTTGTTGCGATTTTGAGGCGGAAGACAGGCCAAAGTAAAATTGGTATTTTTTGACAAGGTATAGGCTGTCGCTATATTTGCGTTTTTGGTGATATTTCGCTGAAAGTCGCAGATAGCAGGGTAGCGCGTATTTAAATTTTTATTGAACTGTGTAATCTGGAACTCCGTAGCAGTGTAAACAGGTAAACATTCAGGTGACCGTTTACCCGGCCCGGTTCACTCAGTTTTGGATGAAATCATCTACCCCCTCAGGATCGCAATGGATAGCATTAAGCTCGTTAAAAACACCAGGGAAGAAACCGCTGTTATTGAGGCGCATATTCGTGAAGTCGCAGGCAATACCGGTGAACTTAAAATACTGGAAGCCGGCTGCGGGCAAAAATGGCCTCTTAAGTTGGAAGGGATCCCCCGTCATATCACCGGCGTTGACATTGATGAGGCTGCACTGGCTCTGAGGCAGCAAATTCACGGCGATTTGCAGAATATCATCACCGGCGATTTGCGCGCCCTATCTTTACCGGCGGCACATTTCGACGTTATTTATACTTCTTACGTGCTCGAACATATCGAGAATATCGATAAAGTACTGGAGAACTTCGCCTTGTGGCTGAAACCGGGAGGCGTTGTCGTGATTAAGGTGCCGGACCGTGACACGGTGTACGGTTTTCTTGCCCGCCATACTCCGCACTGGCTCCATGTTGCCTATTACAGATATATAAAAGGTAAAAAGCATGCCGGTAAGCCCGGTCACATCCCTTATCCTATTGTTTACGACCCTCAGTTGTCCCGCTCCGGTATCAAGGCTTTCTGCGCAAAGCACCAGCTCATGCTATGCAAAGAAATGGGGAAGAATAATTACCTGCGAAAGCGGGCCAAAAAAGATAAGATTGTTCGTGTAGTGGCACAAATGATCAGTAAACTGTCAGGCAATAAACTGGCCTGGCATTACAACGACATTATTTTTATCATTCAAAAACCAGCCAGTTAGTGCCATTATCCGGCTAACTGTTATGCGTGTTCTCAAGGGACACGCATGATGCCTTTTATCCATCATAATCTTACTCAGGAGCACGTCATGGCTGTTCATGAAATCAAGCACCCGTTAATTCAGCATAAAATCGGTCTGATGAGAGAAGCGTCTGTCCCGAGTAAAGATTTTCGTGAATTAGCCAGTGAAGTAGGCAATCTGCTGACTTACGAGGCCACACGTGACTTGCCCACAGAAACAGCACAAATCGAAGGGTGGACCGGTGAGAAACTCAATGTTGAACAGATCAAAGGAAAGAAAATCACTATCGTCCCTATTCTGCGCGCTGGTCTGGGTATGCTGGACGGGGTATTACAGTTAATCCCGAATGCCCGTATCAGCGTGGTGGGGTTATACCGGGACGAGGAAACCCTTGAGCCGGTACCTTATTTCGACAAAGTCGTAAAAGATATTGATGCCCGGACCGCGTTGATTGTCGACCCCATGCTGGCCACCGGGGGCACGCTCATCGCGACTATCGATTTGCTGAAACAGAAAGGGTGTGAGCACATCATGGGGTTATTTCTGGTTGCTGCTCCCGAAGGGATTGAAGCTGTTCAGAAAGTGCACCCGGATGTTGATATTTATACGGCATCCATAGATGAGCGGCTGAACGAGAAGGGTTACATCCTGCCCGGACTGGGGGATGCCGGCGATAAAATTTTCGGCACGCGGTAACCGAATAGCTTAAAAGGACTTACCTGAGCTGATTTCCCTCTTATCTACGAATCCCAAAATGGTGCAAAAGAATCATTAATTTGAATAACTATGCACAGTGCGGATGCTTTATTTACCTTCCAGTACCACGTTACTGACACAATTTGACGGGTTATACGATCAAAGGTGTCAGTATTTCCTCCTTTTAATTCTGTATTTCAACGCAGCATTAACGCCGGGGTTGTTAATTTCATCCCTATATTTGGTGTTTATAGAGATGTGCATCCTAAAATTAGCCTGGTGTTACACTGTACCAGTACATCCTTGCCTCCTGCGCAATTTCATCGCCGGTGCATCAAATCAGTGCGAATTATTCTTTAGTATAAAGTAAGCTAATTTGCACATAAGAATTTTTTATGCATTTTTATGTGCATAAACATTTTTAATTTCTGCATAAGTGACAATATTTATAAAACTTATATGTTGATCGTTTGTAAATAAGTCTTTCTTATGTTCGTAACGCGCTGAATTTACGAATATAAATCTTTATTCCCTTGTTAAAAATTCCATGCGAATAATTATTCTCTGATAAAAATTACTTAAATCAATGTTTTAGGTACGGCATGTGCAATACCTCTCCTGCAACAAGCACATTTACTGAGTAAAGCTGAAAAATAAACCGCGCCAGTTCTGTAGTCGGACGCACCTCAAATAATCAGCAGTTGAAAGCAAGCACAGCTTAAACAGGAGATACACATATGAAGGTGAACACCCCATTCCCCACCCGAAAACTCTATCTGGCGGTAGCGATTGCGAGCAGTTTGTCATCCCAGGCCTTCGCACAGGAAAGCGAAACGTCTGCACCGGCAGCAGAAGAACAAAAAGTTGAGTCCATTCAGGTGACCGGTTCACGGGTTTCCCGTGACGGTTACGATACGCCTACACCGGTTGCGTCAATGTCTGAAGAAGATATTAATACCTTCGCACCAAACAGTGTGGCTGACTTCGTCAACACCATGCCGTCGGTATCAGGCAGTTCCACAGCCTCAACCAGTTCAGGTTCACTGAGTAACGGTGCTTCCGGTATTGCTGCATTAAACCTGCGGGCACTGGGAACCGGCCGTACACTGGTATTATTTGATGGCCAGCGTTCTGTGGTATCAGCGTCGACCGGTCAGGTCGACACAAACACATTCCCTCAATCGCTGATCAAGCGCGTTGAAATCGTTACCGGCGGTGCCTCTTCTGTTTACGGTTCTGATGCCATCTCCGGGGTGGTGAACTTCATTCTTGATAAAGAGTACACTGGTTTTAAATCGCAGGTGGAATACGGCGAAACGACTTACGGCGACCGTGAAAACAGCAAAATTGTACTGACTTACGGTTCGGAACTGGGCAACGGCGATGGCCACCTGCTACTCAGTGGTGAGGTTTTCCGTGCTAACGGCATTCACTATACCACCCGCGACTATGCCGAGCAGGGCAACGTAGCGATGATCAATCCGGACACGTCTGAAGGCGCGCCGTATTTCTACACCGGCAGCGGTATCGGTATTTCTAACTACACCCCGGGCGGTTTAATTGCGTCAGGCCCGCTGGCCGGCACATACTTCGGTGTTGACGGTGCGACAGGTCAACTGGCAACGGGCGCAACGTCCGGACAATGGATGCAGGGCGGGGACTGGGAATACACCACGTCGGGCATGCTCGGCACAAACTCTCTGGCAGCAGATCTAGACCGTAAAAACCTGTTTGGACGGTTAAGCTGGATGTTCGGTGAAACCGAGGTGTTCCTGCAAGGTTCTTACGCCGAGTATGAAGGCTTAAGTTACTACATTAATCCGACCACGAAAGGTGTGACCATTTACGCGGACAATGCGTATCTGCCTGAGTCTGTGGCTACTCAAATGGCAACCCTGGGACTGGACAGTTTCTCTTTGAATACCAGTAACGTGGATATGCCGGCATCAGGTTCGAATAACAAACGTGATACCACCCGTATTGTTGGCGGGGCAAAAGGTGAATTTGCACTGTCTGACAAGTACTTCCTGTGGGATGTGTATTACCAGCACGGTAAAACCAATACCGACGAACACATGACACCGACCTACAACACCTCCCGTTTATCTCTGGCAACAGATGCTGTGGTTGACCCGGATACCGGTAATATTGTGTGTCGTTCTACGCTGACTGATCCTACAAATGGCTGTGTACCGCTGAACCGGATGGGTGTTGGCGTTGCAAGCGAAGAAGCACTGGCTTATGTACTGGGCCAGCCGCGTCGTAAACAGGAGTTTATCCAGGACGTTGCGGCAATTAACTTCAGTACATCCGATATCGACGGTTGGGCGGGCCCCATTTCTCTGGCTTTCGGTGCTGAGTACCGTAAAGAAGAAATGGATGGCTCGGTCGATGAGGAATATTCATCAGGCTGGAAGTACGGTAACTATAAAGTGACCGAAGGTTCTTACAATGTAAAAGAAGCTTACCTGGAAGCCCTGGTGCCGGTGATTGAAGATTTAGATTTCAACGGCGCTGTACGTTATACCGATTACAGTACCTCCGGCGGTGTGACCACCTGGAAAACCGGCTTCACCTGGTCGCCAATTGACGATGCGACTTTCCGTATCACCAAGTCTAAAGATATTCGTGCACCAAACTTGTCTGAGCTTTATGCAGCAGGTACGGCACGCTCTAACTCGGTCACCATCAACGGCGCTTCTGTGCCTATGGTGCAGAACCTTCAGGGGAACCCTAATGTATCTCCGGAAGAGGCGGATTCCTTTGGTTTAGGTGTGGTGTTACGCCCCAGTTTCCTGGAAGGATTCTCAGCAACCATCGATTACTACGAAGTGGAAGTTGACGGCGTTATCGGCTATGTCACAGCAGATACTACCGCTGAATACTGTGTTGAGTATGGCGTTCAGAAGTACTGCGACAACATGATTTACAACGAGTCCGGTACGCTGCAAACCATTAACCTGCTGTACGACAACCTGAACTCCATGTCCGCGAAAGGTGTGGACTACGATGTGACTTACCGCTTCGCTATGGGCGATCTGTACAGTGGTATTCCAGGGGACGTAAAACTGCGCTTCCTGGCCACCAATTACCTTGAAGCCATCACCGATGACGGTACTACCGCCATTGATGAAGCCGGCTCAAACGCAGGCTCAACGCCGGACTGGAAGTTCCGTGCTTCTGTCACTTACGACCTGGACGACATGCGTTTTGATTTAACTGCCCGTGGCATCAGTGAAGGCACGTTGAGCAATGCATACATCGAGTGTTCGACAGATTGTCCGGTAAGCAGCGCGCCTTACTACACCATTAATGACAATACTGTAGCCAGCAAAGTGTTCTTCGATGCCTATGCATCAAAAACTTTCAGCTTTGACAACACCGGTGACTTTGAGCTGTATCTGCAAATTAAGAATCTGTTCAATACCGATCCTGCGGTTGTTACTTATCCGGCTTATCAGGGGTCTGAGAACCGTCCGGGCTATCTGGCAACAAACCGTTCTTTATATGATGTACTTGGCCGCGAATTCAAAATTGGCTTCCGTGTGAACATGTAATCAATGCCCGCAATGAAAAAGGAAAACAGAATGTTTAAAAGAAGCATGACAAGTGCGCTAATCGGACTTTCTCTGGCGGGATTGTCGCTGGCAGCAGATGCTGCCACCGGCATGTCGCAGAATGAGCGCATGGATGCGAAAAAAGCGTTAATTAAAGCCATTGACGGTAAAGCTAAACAGGCGCAAATCATGAACGATATGATTTTCAGCTTTGGTGAGCTTGGCTTTCAGGAATTCCAGACGTCGAAGTATTTAACCGACCTGCTGAAGGAAAATGGGTTTACTGTCGAGCAGGGGATTTCCGGCATCCCAACCGCATGGATGGCAACCTGGGGTGAAGGTGAACCGGTCATTGCATTGGGATCTGACATTGACGGTATTCCTAAAGCGTCGCAAAAACCCGGTGTGGCTTACCATGATCCCATTATCGAAGGTGCACCTGGCCACGGTGAAGGGCATAACTCAGGTCAGGTGGTAAATATCATTGCCATTCTGGCTGTGAAAGAGTTCATGGAAGAACATGGCCTGAAAGGCACCATTAAAGTATGGCCGGGCGTAGCGGAAGAGCAGTTGGGTACTAAAGCCTATTATGTTCGTGACGGCTACTTTAAAGATGTCGACGCCGTGTTGTTCTCACATGTATCTAACGGTTTTGGCACAAGCTGGGGCGGCGGCCGTGGTAATGGCCTGATTTCTGTTCAGTACAACTTCTACGGTGAATCCGCTCACAGTGCCGGTTCACCCTGGCGTGGCCGCAGTGCGCTGGATGCTGTGGAGTTAATGGAAGTGGGTATGAGCTATCGCCGTGAGCACTTACGTCTGTCACAGCGTACGCACTCTATCGTGGTTGACGGCGGCGACCAGCCAAACGTTGTACCACCAAAAGCGAGTCGCTGGTATTTCTTCCGTGAAACCGACTATCCGCATATTAAATCCCTGTGGGAAATCGGTGACAAAATGGCAGAAGGGGCGTCATTGATGTCAAACACTACCTGGGACTCTGTTGTTCTGGGTTCTGCCTGGCCGCAGCACATGAATAAAGCCATTGCTGAAGACGCTTATGAGAATATCAAACTGGTAGGTATGCCAGAGTGGTCGGCTGATGATATTGCGCTGGCCAAAGCGTTGCAAAAAGAGATTGGTGTGGAGCCGGAAGGACTGAATACCGAAATTAATGAGCTCACTGATCCACCTGATCCCAAGAAAAACATGGGAGGCGGCTCAGATGATATCGGTGATATCTCCTGGCAGGTGCCCACCATTACACTGCGCTACCCGGCAAACATTCCTAACTTGCCCGGTCACAACTGGTCTAACGCTGTAGCGATGGCAACGCCAATTGCTCATAAAGGGGTAGTTGCAGGTGCGAAAGCTCAGGCACTGACCTTATTTGACCTGCTTACCGATGAATCGCTGATGGATGCTGCCCGTGATTACTACGAAAACGTGCAGACCAAAGATGCTTCTTACACGCCGTTGTTGCGCGAACAGGATCAACCGGCAGTGCACCTGAATAAAGGCATTATGGCGGAGTTTAAAGGCGATATGTCTGAGTTTTATTACGACCCTGAAAAGTACGACACGTACCTTGAACAGCTGGGTATTTCTTATCCCACTGTGCGCGAGTAACTGTCATAACGAATGCAGGCGGTATTGCCGCCTGCCAGATTTTTTCAGGAGTAATTATGAAACGTTTTTACCGTAATGCACTGACAGCGGCACTATTATCTGCAGGCATGATGATGACCGCCTCTGCCACCACGCTGACAGAAGCGCAGCGGGATGCTGCGAAAACAGAACTGGTGAGTGCTGTTGATAAACAGGCCAAGCTGGCGCAGGTCATGAACGATATGATTTTCAGCTTTGGCGAGCTGGGTTTTCAGGAAACGGAAACTTCGGCGTATCTGACTAAATTCCTGACAGAGCAGGGTTTTGACGTAGAGCAGGGCATTTCCGGTATTCCTACTGCCTGGTATGCCAAATGGGGTTCAGGTAAACCGGTGATAGCGCTGGGCACCGATCTTGACGGTATACCCAAAGCTTCACAGAAGCCCGGTGTGGCTTATCACGATCCCATTGTAGAAGGTGCGCCCGGTCACGGTGAAGGTCATAACTCCGGTCAGGTTGTGAATATTATCGCTGCGCTGGCGATGAAAGATTACATGATCAAAAACAACATTGAAGGCACCATCGTACTCTGGCCGGGCGTTGCTGAAGAGCAACTGGCTACCAAAGCGTACTATGTCCGCGATGGCTATTTTGATGATGTGGATGCTGTGTTGTATTCCCATGTGGGCAGCGGCTTCGGTACTTTCTACGGTAATCCGTTTTTTTCCGGCCTGGTGTCAGTTAAATATAATTTTTACGGTGAATCTGCTCACAGTGCGGGCTCTCCCTGGCGCGGACGCAGTGCGCTGGATGCGGTTGAGCTGATGAGCGTTGGCATGAACTACCGCCGCGAGCACTTGCGGATTGCCCAGCGTACGCACTCGGTCATTGTGGATGGTGGCGACCAGCCGAATGTTGTACCACCCAAAGCAACTGCCTGGTATTACTTCCGTGAAATGGACTACCCCCATATTAAAGCGCTGTGGGAAGTCGGCGATAAAATGGCGGAAGGTGCGGCACTGATGACCAACACCAGTTGGGACTCTGTGGTAATGGGCACCGCATGGCCGGGCCATTTCAACAAGCCGCTGGCGCTGGCTGCCTATGAGAATATCAAGAAAATAGGCATGCCTGAATGGTCGGAAGATGATCAGACGTTAGCGAAAGCGCTGCAAAAAGAAATTGGCTCAGAAGTTACCGGCCTGCCGGATAAAGTGATGCCTATTTTTGAGCCGCCTCCGCTGGAAAAACTCACTGGCGGTGGTTCTGATGATGTGGGCGATATCGCCTGGACTGTGCCGACAATCTTTATGTTGTATCCGTCGAACATTCCTAATCTGCCGGGTCACAACTGGGCCAACGCGGTATCGATGGCAACGCCTATTGCCCATAAAGGTATTATTGCCGGCGCGAAAGCACATGCTATGACGATGGTCGATTTATTCACTGATCCGGCACTGTTGCCGCAGATGCAGGACTATTTCGATAACGTGCAGACCAAAGACGTGAAGTATCAGTCTTTACTCCGTGACGGCGATGAGCCGCAAATTAATCTCAACGAAAACATCATGAAGCAGTATCGCGATGAAATGCGTAAGTTCTACTACGATCCTGAAAAGTACGACACCTATCTGGAACAGCTGGGCGTGTCGTATCCCATGGTGCGGGACGAGTAAATAAGAAGGAAATGCAGTGATGTCTGACAAGAACCGGACCGGATGCCCTCATTGCTTTGCCCTTGAAAAAGAGGCAAGGGTAGTCAGGTTTCTTGTCGGATTGATCCTGCTGATGATTTTTTTAACTTTTCCGCTGCCGCCGGCAATTTTGGCAGGATAAACAAAACGATGCAGCGGAAAGATAACCGGGTCCACCACTTTAGTTAAAGCGGTAAGACGGCCCCCGCAGCGGGGGCATTTCATGTGTACGTGCTCTGTTGAGCGTTTCGGGCAACCATCTGGTTGCCCTTTTTTTTTACTTTTTTTGTCACAAAATGCCCGCCGGCGGTTTCTTTGTACTGAACATGTCAGATATGACCTGACCATGACAGTTAACAGGGAACAATTATGCAAGATGATAAAATGGCTGCAGACACTTTCACGACGCCCCGCAAGCCGGTAAGGTTAATCAGTTTCGTTTCACGCGTTGCGGAGGGATCATTATGAGTGCACAGATTATTGAGAAGGATGTCCGTTTAGCTATGACTGGTGATACATCCGCATTTACCCGTTTAATTGAGGCGACGCGAAATACCATCAGCAGTATTGCACTGGCAGTGGTGAAAGATCTTGACGCCAGTGAAGAAGTCACCCAGCAGGTGTATATTCAATGCTGGCAAAAATTGGGCACATTAAAAAATCCTGCCAGTTTTCTGCCCTGGGTGCGTCAGGTTACCCGCTATACCGCTTTCAACTATTTGCGGGATAACAAGGTATCCTCACGTGCTGACAGCGAGGAAGCCGACAAGCTTTTTGAACAGTTCTGTAACGACAGCGATGAACCGGTTCAGGCGTTTAGCCGTGATCAACAGGCTTTGGTATTAAGCAAAGTGGTAGATGAGTTGCCTGAAGAGGCCCGGGAGGTAGTTTTGTTGTATTACCGGGAAGAGCAATCCGGTGCTCAGGTAGCCCGCTTGCTGAATATTTCTGATGATGCCGTACGGCAGCAGCTTCACCGTGCCCGTTTATCTCTGCGTGAAAAGCTGATGGAAAAGTACGGATCGCTGATCCTTTCAACTGCGCCGGCTCTGACAATCAGCAGTGCTGTTTTATTTGGTGCCGGGTTCAGCACACCGGCTCATGCAGCAACCGGTTCTGTCGCTAAAGGCGGGTTCTGGGGGGCTGTGAAATGGCTGTTCAGTGGTGCCATGATGGCCGCGGCCGCCGGCGCACTAACCGTATACATGAGCGCCAGTATTCCCCTGCGTTATATGCAGCATGAAGAGCGCAAAGCCGCACTGAAAAAAGAGCGGAACAGAACCGTTGTGGCGACGCTGATTGCCGGTGCGCTGTGGACCGCTGCCTATGAGTTTACAACGGGTTGGGCGGGGCCGGTTCTGATGTACCAGGTGATGATGGGCATCATCATTGTACAAACCATCAAGATGCAAAATATGATTCTGGCCGATCAACAATCCGCCGGGCAGACAAGGCATAGATCCGTCGGGTTATTCTGCGGACGGTTCGGACTCTATGCAGGATTACTGATGGGCAATGCTGCTATGTTCTACGGGCTATATCAGAGCGGGAGACTCTTTTGAGTCTCCTCAGCAGGCAGACAGTTCTGTCACCATGGTTTTGGCCAGCAGTTCGATGGCTTCAGAGCGCACTTTCTGCGGATTCACCAGACACACACCAATATGACCCAGCTCCGGCAGCGCCGGAGAAGGGGACAAAATATGCAAGCCGTTTGGTACAGTACTTCTCGCCAGTACAGTAATGCCCAGTCCTTCATTGATGGCGGTCTGAATACCGTTGAGATCGCCGATGGTGTACACAATTTGCCACTGCTTACGGTGCTTTCCTAACAGGTTGGTTGCACGTTTACGGTAAATACAGGGCGCCGGGGCGGCGATAATGGGCAGCTTTTCAGGAATGCTGTTAACAAAGCGCTGACTGCCAACCCACACCAGCTGGTCTGTCACAATGTAACCATCCTGGTCGGGGTCGGGGATCTCCTGCAGCGACAGGATTAAATCAAACTGGTTTTTCAGTGGCTCACACAGCAAATCTTTACTCAGCGCACAGTGCACTTCCAGAGAGACTTCCGGATAAGACTGGGTAAAGCGGCGAATGATCTTAGGCATCAGGGTCGTGGAAAATTCACTGGGGATCCCCAGTTTGATGTTCCCGCTGACCTGAGGACGACCAAATTCAGCCATCGCCTGGTCATTCAGCATGAGTATTTTCATACCAAATTCCAGCAGCTTGCTGCCTGCCAGCGTCAGGGTAAGACGGTTGCCTTCGCGGGAAAAGAGTTTTTCTCCCACCATTTCTTCAAGTTTTTTGATTTGCAGGCTGATAGCTGGTTGTGTGCGTTTTAAACGTTCCGCACATAAAGTGTAGCTACCCGTCTGCGCAATCGTCACAAATGAACGTAAGAAGTCCACGGACAAATTTTTCATGGCTACACTCCAAAATAAAAATAGGCAGGCAACCCTATTTTGGAAACTTATGACTCTATTGTTTTTATTAATTTTATTTATTGCGATACCAGAATTAGCATAAAGAAAATCAAAACACAATGGAGTTATCATGAAGCTGCTGAATGAATCGCTGAATAATGTGGATCCTGAAATCGCTGCGGTAATCGCAAAAGAGACCCGGCGTCAGGAAGATCATATCGAACTGATCGCATCTGAAAATTACACCAGCCGGGCGGTAATGGCGGCACAGGGAAGTCAGTTAACCAACAAGTACGCTGAGGGGTATCCGGCGAAACGTTATTATGGCGGCTGTGAAGAAGTGGATGTTGCCGAACAACTTGCTATCGACCGCGCTAAAGCCTTATTCGGTGCAGATTACGCCAATGTTCAGCCGCACTCAGGCTCGCAGGCAAATGCGGCGGTTTACATGGCGTTGCTCTCTCCGGGCGATACCATTTTAGGTCTCAGCCTCGATCACGGTGGTCACCTGACACACGGTGCAAAGCCGAATTTCTCCGGTAAATTGTACAACGCTGTGCAATACGGTATTAACCCGGAATCCGGTGAAATTGACTATGAACAGGTTGCAGAGCTGGCAAAAACCCATAAACCAAAAATGATTGTTGCCGGCTTCTCGGCGTATTCCCGCATCGTTGACTGGCAGCGTTTCAGAGATATCGCCGACAGTGTAGGTGCGTGGTTAATGGTGGATATGGCTCATGTTGCCGGCCTGGTGGCCGCCGGTGTGTACCCCAACCCTGTGAAAGCGGCACATGTGGTTACCACCACTACCCACAAAACATTGCGGGGGCCGCGGGGAGGGTTAATCCTCTGTCAGTCTGCCCCTGAACTGGAAAAGAAATTCAATTCATTGATTTTTCCGGGCATTCAGGGCGGTCCGCTTATGCATGTTATTGCAGCCAAAGCGGTGGCGTTGAAAGAAGCCATGTCTGACGACTATAAGGTGTATCAGCAACAGGTGGTAGACAACGCCAGAGCGATGGCAGAAGTCTTCATTGAGCGTGGCTTTGATGTGGTATCCGGCGGCACAGATAACCACATGTTTCTGTTGAGCCTGATCAGCAAGGGCATGACCGGTAAAGCAGCCGATGCGTTGCTGAACAGTGTGAATATAACCGTTAATAAGAACACGGTGCCTGATGATCCCCAGTCTCCATTTGTCACCAGTGGTATTCGCATCGGCACTCCGGCAGTCACTTCTCGGGGATTCACTAAAGCAGATTGTCAGCAACTGGCCGGATGGATGTGTGATTTGCTTGGTGCGCCTGACTGCGCAGACACGGCTGCAGGCATTAAACAGAAAGTGGCTGAACTTACCGCAGCAAGGCCCGTTTACAGCTAGTTTTCCTGTTAAATTACTACTTCACCGGTACGACGGCTGTAAAAATTGAAAATAAAGTCGTACCGGTTACCGTCACTGTGCTAAAATTTTAAAAAAATGTTAATCGATTAAGATTGCACCCGTTTAATAATGCCTGCCGGCATTCAGTACAGTGACCTTTGCCGTAACAATGAAGAAAGTAAAACTGACTTTAAAAGATGTGGCTGAAAAGCTGGGCGTTTCTACCGCAACCATCTCTAATGCCTTCAACCGCCCGGATCAGCTTTCTGCTGCCAGGCGTGATGCCATTCTGGCTGCCTGTAAAGAAATAGGTTACAGCGGGCCGAATAAAGCAGCGCAGATCCTCCGTAAAGGTCAGTCTAATATTGTGGCGCTGGTACTTGCCGATAACATTGAATACATGGTCAGTGACCCTGTTGCATCTACCTTCATCCGTGGCGTTTCCTCTGTGCTGCAGGACGCTCAAAAGCATTTACTCTTGTATGCCGGTAATGCACAAACTATTACCGATGTGGCCGATTTCGTTGACGGCTTTATCTGCTATGGTGCGCCCCAAAACCCGAAATTAGGAGAAGAACTACGGCAATTAAGTAAGCCGGTGGTCACGGTAGACTTCAACCTTGAAGGCTGCCCCTCAGTGAACATCGATAACGAGAATGCCGCTTATCAGATTGCGATGGAAGCATTGGAAGAAGGTGGGCGAGCCGCTATTCTGGGACTGAAACTTATCGACTCACCCGTGACCTGCAGGGTGTACGACAGTCCGCTGCTGGACTCAGACAGTGCAATTTCTCATCGCCGGCTTGATGGTTATTTCAGGGCGATGAAACGTAAAAATTGCGACATTAATAATGAATGGATTTGGCATATTCCGGAGAGCGGGGGAAATTTTGCCCGTCAGGCCGCCAATGAAGTGCTGAGTATTTCGCCCCGCCCGCAAACCGTACTGTGCATGAGTGACATGATTGCACTGGAGTTGTTGCAATGTGCGCTCAGCAAGGGCATTAAAGTGCCGCAGGAACTGAAAATTACCGGCTTTGACGGTATTGACGAAGCCCGCCGTACCCGTCCTGTTCTCACCACGGTTTGCCAGTCGAGCATCGAAAAGGGGGAAACTGCCGCAAAGCTGCTACTGGAAGGTGAGCAGGCTGACTCTGTAATACTCGATTTCGAACTTCTTAACGGCGGTACTATTTAATATCGCTCGCGGCATCTTAGTATCGCTTTCTGTGTCTTAGTACCGCTTCCGGCATCGCTTCAGACTGCCGTCTCTTTCTTTTTTTAAAACTGCTTTTGTTGTTGCACCTTTTCATCCGCTGCACCGGCCGGCGTCAGTCTGGCCGGACAATTAAAGCGGTACCTGCCTTCAGAATTGCCTGTCTCTCTGTACTTATCTTAATCAAATAAGATTAAATTGTTATTCCTTTGGGTATATTTCAAAACACGTTAATAAAATTTTATCAATAATAAATATCTGATTTATATTGGTTATATCGTATTTTTTATTATCTTTGTTATATAAATTCTTCACATTGTATTTACACTGGAAAGTTTTTAGATTAAATTCTTAAACGATTAAGTTCGGTTGTAAAGAAGGTGGGAATAAGCTGCCCGTTAGAAAAGTGACCGGATTGTTAGCCTGTAAACACTCAAACACTCTCCCGGAGAAAACATGAACAAGCGTTATGCATTCAGTAGATTAGCGTTGGCTGTCAGCGCAGTCATAGCCAGTCCCGTTTTTGCTCAGGACAATACTGACGCTGAAACCCAGGATAAAGCCAAATACGAACAAATCGTTGTGACTGCAACCCCTGGTGGTGCCACCATGCAGGAAGCCAGCGTGTCGGTCAGTTCCTTTAACGAAGACGATATCGTAAAACTTGCGCCACGCTCTACTGCTGAAGTGTTCCGTGCTATTCCGGGGATCCGTGCTGAGTCTTCAGGTGGTGGCGGTAATGCGAACATCACTATCCGTGGTATCCCTTTGGCTACGGGCGGTTCCAAATTTCTGCAAATTCATGAAGATGGCTTACCGGTACTGGAATACGGTGATATCAACTTTGGTAATGCTGATAACTTCATCCGTTATGACTGGTCAGTGGCTAATGTAGAAGCGGTTCGCGGTGGCTCTGCGTCGACTTTCGCCAGTAACTCGCCGGGTGGGGTTATCAATATGATCAGCAACACCGGTGAAATCGGCGGTGGTGCTATCGGTACATCTTTTGGTGTGGATTACGATGAAATGCGCCTGGATTTCCGTTACGGCGGTGAAATCAGCGACGACCTGTATTATCACATTGCCGGCTTTGCCCGCGGTGGTGAAGGTACCCGTGACACCGGTTATCACGGTGATAAAGGCGGCCAGGTGAAGTTTAATATCACCAAGCTGCTGGATAACGGTCATATCCGTTTCTTCTACAAAAACCTGGATGACAAAGTTTCCACTTATCTGCCATCTCCGGTACTGGTTAAAGGTGACGGTGAGTACGGTCCTGTTCCCGGTTTTGATGCCAGTTCACAGGCCCTGAACTCAGTGTATAACACGAATATTTCTACTTTTGACAGCTACGGCAATCCGGAAAACCGTGACGTACGCGACGGCATTTCATCAGAAGTTAATTCATTCGGCGTGGAAGTAGACCTGGAAGTTGCGGACAATCTGTTCCTGTTAAACAAATTCCGTATTTCGGATGTTTCCGGCGGATTCATTGCACCTTTCACTGACGGTTTCCCTGCCGGCCCGGGCGATGTATCAAATTTCGCTGCTGCGCTTTGTTCCGGCGCGCTTGATGGCGAAGGTAATGCGCTGAACTGCGACAGCACCACGGTTACTCTGGCGAATGGTCCGGGTGCAGGTGAAGTGTATACCGGCGAAGCATTTACTAACTTACAGTTTGATGCCCGTCTCAATGACCTGGGTAACATGATTAACGATCTGAGCCTGCGTAAAGAGTTTGATAACGGCGTATCACTGACAGTAGGTTATTACTATTCAAATCAGGATATTGCGACGAGCTGGGCAAGCTGGCAAACCTTTATCCAGACGCTGGACGGTGACAACTCGCAGTTGCTGAATATTACAGATGCTGATGGTACTGAACTGGTATCCAACGGCCTGTTGTCAGCCAGCTTCCTGTCGTATGAGTGGGATCTGAACTATGTGACAACTGCACCCTACATGAACGTAGGTTTTGAACTGTCAGACAACATTCTTATTGATGCTTCAGTGCGTTACGACAGTGTTGATGCATCGGGTGAACTGATCAGCTCATGCTGTGGCGGCAATGCCGATTACGACATTAACGGAAACGGTGTTATTGAACAGATTGAAGATGCGTCTGCGCAGAACAGCGGCTTCATCAGCGGCGGTGTGATTAACCTGAACCGCGCCGGTGCGTCATCGCAAATTGTTGACTACAGTGCCAATAACACTTCCTATTCACTGGGTGGTTCTTATTTACTGAGCGAAACGCAAACCCTGTTCGCCCGCTACTCGAAAGGTGGCCGTGCGCTGGCAGACCGTCTGCTGCAAATTGGCGGCACACTGAATACTGATGGCAGTCTGACCAACACAACCTCCGGCTTCGATACAACCAAGCAACTTGAAATTGGTTATAAGTACGGCACCCGTGATCTGATGCTGAACGCCACGCTGTTCGACACCGTGACGGAAGATACTCAGGCTGAAGTGACCAGCGGTCTGACGTTCATGCGCGAATATGAAGCAACAGGTCTGGAATTTGAAGGACGCTGGAATGCAACTGATAACTTCGTGCTGTCCGGTAACCTCACATGGACAGATGCTGAAATCAGCAAGGACGCCAATGATGCAGCGCTGGTGGGTAACACACCACGTCGCCAGGCTGACTGGATCTGGACAATTACACCGGAATACGTCACTGATTTCTGGTCAGTGGGTGCATCTCTGCAAGGCTCTACCGAGTACTATGTTCAGGACAACAATGACCTGAAACAGGATGCTTATAACCTGGTGAATGTGTTCGCCACTTACTGGGTTAATGACCAGTTCTCAGTTTCTCTGAATGTAAACAACGCTACTGATGAGTTTGTTATCACAGAATCTGAAGAAGGCTCCGCAGCAGTAGGCAGCTACATCCGCGCCCGCCCGCTGAACGGCCGCACTACTGTGGTATCTCTGAAGTACCTGTTCGACTGATTCACTCTCCCTGTGAAATAGCATTGCCCGCACCGGTTTCCGGTGCGGGCTTTTTTATTTCCGGTATTGCCGGTATCTGCGGACAGGGGAGTGACCTGAAAGTTACCTTTACGCCTGTTTACCTTTGACCGGTGTGCAAGCCACACATATCTGGTCGCCATAGTAATTATTCTGATAATTACAGGTCATTGCCGGGGTGGACTGTGTTTTGTTTTTGCTTACCAGTTTTTGAATCATTTTAGCCATAATCTGCTCCTTGTTAAATTGGGTACAGATTATGTGATTTTATAAAGCGATTAAAATCTTAAATACTAATCGCTCTAATCGCTTTCCTGATGATTCTGCATGCCGGCCGGGCTATTCCTTATCAACAGTAAAAACCATATCCCGCCATTCATGGTTGGTTATTTCACGTTCTGTAAACGGGTAGAGGGTGAAGCCGGTGACTTCCCGCTTTACATTTACCTGATAACGGATAAAGGCGTCACTGGCTGCGTTCTGGTTGTCCCAGCGGATCACAAATGTATGATCGTCAAAGGGCTCCAGTCTGCCGGTGAGTGTGGGCATTTTGTCAGATTTTATCCGCAGGGTGTCGCCTTCAGGGTAAACGGTCATCAGGCCAAACCATTCGTCGCTGAATCGTCCGGCATAGGTGTTTTGCGGTAACAGCACTTCACCACTGCCAGAGGGAGTCGTGTGTCTGGCCAGATATTTCTCTTCCTGCTTATCCTGATAAGCCCGGTATTCATCTATCCAGTTTCTTTTATCACTTTCAGGCAGGTAAGCTTTGAGGATGGTTTGCATGACAGCGCCGCGGGCACCGTAGTTGGAGCCGTTATTCAGTACCACCACACCCAGTTGTTGATCCGGTACGAAAGCCACATACGTCTGATAACCGGATAAGGTGCCGGTATGAGAGATTACCTTATGGCCGAAAATATCCATAAGCCGCCAGCCGAGGCCATACGCCTTAAAATGCATATGGTCCCATTCTTCGTCAGTGTCATCAACAGACAACAGGGTTTGCGGTGTCAGCATGGTGTTGTATGCATCTTCTGAGAGAATGGTTTCACCGCCGGCACTTTTACCTTCATCCAGCCACATCTGAACCCACTTCAGCATACCCGTCGCATTACAGCTGACGCCGCCGGCTGCAGCAGAGACAATGCCTTTTTCTGCCAGCTGGTTACGTGGAATGGGATAAATGCCTCTCTCATCGTTGTGGCCGTAACTGATGGCGTGGTTTTCGAGCACATAGCCCGGCACATCCCCACCAAAGCAGTCCATACCAAGGGGAGCAAATACACGGTTTTGTAGCCGGGATTCCCAGCTGTCTTCCGTCAGGTGCGCCACTATTTCCCCGGCTGTGATATACATTACATTGGAATAGGCGTATTCACTGCGAAAACTGTACTGAGGCGTCAGAAAGCGCAGGTTATGCACGATATCCTGACGGCTGAAGCCGGATGGCTCAGGCCACAACATACTGTCTCCGGCACCTGAACCCAAACCGCTGCGGTGGGTTAACAGATCGGTGATATCCATTTCGCGGCTGGCAAACGGGTCGGCCATCCTGAAACCGGGCAGCACGTCTTCTACCTTTGTGTGCCAGTTCAGTTTTTCTTCGTCTACCAGTTGTGCCACGGTGGTGGCTGTAAATGCTTTGCTGACAGAAGCCAGTCTGAACCAGGTGTCCGGTGTCACTGGCAGCCCTTGCTCTTTATCTCTGAGACCATGTCCGGCGAGGTACACAATCTTGCCATTTTTCACAATGCCCACGCTCATGCCCGGGGTGTAAAATTCTGACAAAGCACGGTCAATGGTATCCGGCAGTGTTTTCAAATCAGATGGCAACTGGTTTACCGGTTGCGTATCAGCCGCAGCCTGTGCTGCAATGAGGGTGGCACATAAGCCGGAGAGAAAAAGCCTGCGCAAGTGGTGTACTCCTTTATCTTTTCACACCACTGTTGAAAATATTAAGAGGCTTGTCAACTGCCAGAGGTTCAGTGACACAGGGTTGCGGATCAACGACCCGGCGCTGCAGGGAATCGCTGAAGCGAATCTACGCCGACGGTTGATCCCATACCAGCTGTTTGAAGTGTTTGCGGCACATAGATTCATAACGGTCATTACCGCCAATCTCAACCTGATTACCGCCGGTGACAGGCTGGCCCTGTTCATCCATCCGTACCACAAATGTGGCTTTGCGACCGCAGTGACAGACTGTTTTCAGCTCAGTAAATTTATCAGCCCAGGCCAGCAGATAATGGCTGCCTTCGAAGGTTTCACCGAGAAAATCTGTACGGAGTCCGTAGGCCAGCACGGGAATATCCAGTTCGTCGACAATTTCTACCAGTTGCCTTACCTGCGCCTTAGTCAGAAACTGCGCTTCATCAATAAATACGCAGTCCAGCGGCTGGGCCCGGTGAGCCTTAAATACCTGCCGGAACAAGTTATCTTCGTTACCGTATAAACTGGCGTCGGCCTGCAAACCAATTCTTGAGGTGACCTTACCCACATCATAGCGGTCATCGATTGCCGCTGTGAAAATCAGTACATGCATACCCCGTTCACGGTAGTTGTAAGCAGACTGGAGCAGTGAGGTAGATTTCCCTGCATTCATTGCAGAGTAGTAAAAGTAAAGTTGAGCCATGTGATTATTATTGTTCTGTTTCAAGCCGGCTGGTCAGTGCCTCTGCACGTTCAGGCCTGGCGAAGTAAAATCCTTGCAGGTAGTCTACACCCATCGCCTTAAGCCTTGTAGCCTGTTCTTCTGTTTCTACTCCTTCGGCAACGGTTTTACAGCCGAACTCGCCGGCAATCAGCAAGGTTGCACGGATAATCGGGCCGCCTGCTGAGTCGAGGTTATGAATAAACGACCGGTCAATTTTAATGTGATCAAAATGCAGGAGCTGAAGCTGACTCAGCGATGAAAAGCCGGTACCGAAATCGTCTATGGAAACGGCTACCCGACGATTTTTTATGGCATTTACCTGCGCCGCAAGCTTTTGTTTATTGTCTGCGAATACAGATTCTGTAATTTCCAGATGCAACCTGGAAGGCGCAAGGCCCGTATGACTGAGTACTTCGTCGAGCTTGAGGATGAAGTTATCTTCCATAAGCTGAATCACTGATACGTTCACCGAAACGGCAACGTCAGGGTCTTTCCAGCTTGCTGCGGTTTCGCACGCTTTTGACAGCACCCATAATCCGATATCGTTGATAAGGCCCGAACGTTCAGCGACAGGAATAAAGTCTGCGGGAGAGACGGGTTGTCCGTTAAATTGCCACCGCAGCAGCGCCTCGTAAGACCACACAAGGCCGGTACCGGCATCTACAATAGGTTGATAAACAAGGTGCAACTGGTCATTGATGATGGCAGAACGAAGCCCGTCCCGTAACTGCATTTCTCTGCATACCGCATCATGCACGTTGTCACTGAAAATGCCGGTATGGTTCACGCCGCGACGTTTCTCATGATACATGGTTATATCGGCACGCTGGATCAAAAGCTGTTCGTTGTCGCCGTGATCTGGAAAAATAGCAATACCTGTCGTGGCATCAAGATTGATGATGTTTCTGTCTATAGCCATGCCCTGAGCAATACTGGCGCGGATATTTTTTGCCAGTTGCACTATTTTGCTGAGATTGCTGAACGTAGCAACAATAATGAATTCGTCGCCTCCCCACCGCGACAAACAATCGTCCGGTGCAAATTGCCGGAATCTTGAGGCGACAGAGACCAGCACCTGGTCACCGGTTTGGTGGCCGAGACTGTCGTTCACCTGTTTAAAGCCGTCGAGATCAGTAAACAGGATAGCCAGCTTCTCTTCCCTGAAGGCGGCCTGTTTCAATTTATCCCGCAGGGTATTTAAGAACGCCGCCCGGTTCATCAGGCCGGTGAGTGGGTCGCGGTTAGAGAGGCGCACAATATCTTCTGTGCGGGAGTGCACTTCGGCTTCCAGAGTCGCATTCATATTGTCCAGTTTCTGGTTACTCAGACGCAGTGCTTCGTTTACTCTTACCACTTCATTGCGCTCTTCCGCCATTTGTTCCACCAGCGCCTGATTCTTTTCCCGTAAGCTGATGGTCTCCAGATAAAAGGCATTGGTTTTGCGGGAGGTACCCAACATGATGATGCAGAAGCCGAATCCAAGCAGGCCCAGCATGAATAATTCTTTACGCGGATCTGTCAGTGCCATTACGGAAACCGGGATCAGCAACAGCGTGCAGTAAGTCCATACCAGCGGCCGGCTGGCACCGAGCACTGCCGCTGCACCGCCCGCCAGGGCTGACAGAACAACAACTGTGGTAGCCAGCTCCATAATATCCATTAGCGGGTACAGGGTAACGCAATAGAGCCCCCAGATGATGGCTGTCAGTGTGACACCAATGGCAAACCGGAAAAATGCGGGACGGGGAGATGTGTCTTTCTGCCTGAGGACTTTCATCCAGAAGATGGCATCAAGAAAGCGAAGCAGTAAAACAGACACCATGATCAGCCAGAAGAGTCGTTTGACTGAATGGGTTTCCGGTGTATCGAAGCCGAATGCCAGTGCACTGATGGCAGCGACAGAGATAATCATGCCGTTAAAGGCATTGGAGTGCAGCAGGTGCACAACATCCCTTAACGCAGCATCATTCAGTGTGGAGTGGTGGAATATGGGGCGCACTACTTAATCCTGTTTGCTGGACGGCCCTGTCACATTTTATGTGTATTCACCGGGAGATGACGGAGAAGCGTACCGCCCGGGTAAACCGGAAAAGTTCCTGCTAAAAGGTATAGTGCAAAACCGGCAAAAAGCAATAAAAAAAGGTGACCGTAGTCACCTTTTAAATCAATGCTGTAGAGCATTATTCAGGATATCAGGCAGCGTCTTTCTTCGCTGAAGAATCGCTTTTTTCCTGAGATAGCGGCTCCAGGTCAAAGTTGAACTCGTCAACCCGGACAGCCAGCTTACGCTTCTTATTGTAATCGTGAAGCATTTCAGCTTCCTGAGCCGTTACGACACCGCGCTCCTGTAACTTATTCAGTGCGTTTTCAAACGACAGGAACGGGATGACCGGTTCCTTACGCAGCGCCTTCTGTACTTTACCTAACAGATGGGCAACAGCGTGTTTCGCTTTAAACGCCTGCTCGTTGATGTCGTTACCGTCACCGGCAACAGGACGAACCAGGTGCGTCAGTTGTGCTTTGATGCTGTTATCCTGCATGGAAGCCAGAGCCAGTTCACAGGACAGCTTATCGCTGATCCCGCTGACTGAATTGGTATACGTACATGTCAGCAGGCGCATCAGACCACGGGTTGCTGTGTTCGGGAAGTTGCCGATGAAATCAACCAGTGCCTGTTCAGCCTGTTGCAGCGTCCACTCCATAGCGTACTCGAAGTAAGGCTGTGCCAGTTTACGGTCTTCTACACGTTGCTCATAGAAGCGGATGGCTGCCATGGCGCCGTACAGATAACTCATTACATCACCCAGACGGGCTGACAGCAATTCTGCCTTTTTCAGATCACCGCCCAGTACCGCCAGCGATAAATCGGCCATAGGAGCCAGTTTTGCTGACAATGCATTAAGACGCTTCTCGTACTTTGTCACTTCCGGCAGTGCAGACTCTGCACCGCGCAGGAAGGGCAGGTAGCTCTTACCTAAGCTGCGGAACGCATTTTTCACACTGAAACTGACCGTTTTCTTCAATACTTTATTAAATTCGCCGTCGGCAGAGTGGTCGTCACTGTGAATAAGATCCACCATCTCTTTCAGGTATGGATGGCAGCGCATTGCACCCTGGCCGAAGATCATCAGGTTACGGGTCAGAATGTTGGCACCTTCCACCGTAATGGCAATCGGTAATGAACTGTAGCCGCCGGATAAAGTATTTTGCGGTCCGCGCTGAATGGCTTTACCCGCCAGGATATCCATTGCCGAGTTCATTACGTCACGACCCAGCTCAGTCATATGGTATTTGGCAATCGCAGTCACTACTGACGGCTTCAGGCCTAAACCTAAACCTTCTGTCGTCAGAACACGCATAGACTCCAACAGGAACGTTTTACCGGCGATATCTGCCAGCTTGCCCTGAATACCTTCGAAGCGGCCAATTGGCAGTCCGAATTGTTCACGCACAAAGCTGTATTCTGCAGACGCTTTCAGTGCTGCCTGACCTGTTGCAACGCCCATGGCCGGTAATGAAATACCACGACCTGCACCTAAGCAGCTCACCAGCATTTGCCAGCCGCGGCCGATGTTTTTCTGACCGCCGATAATGAAATCCATAGGAATAAATACATCATTACCACGGGTCGTACCGTTGTAGAAACGTTGTCCCATAGGATCGTGACGGTTACCCAGTTCTACGCCGGGGTGAGATTTTGGCAGCAGGGCACAGGTAATACCCAGCTCAAGTTTTTCACCCAGCAGTTGATCAGGGTCGAAAACTTTAAATGCGAGGCCCAGTACGGTAGCGATTGGCGCAAGCGTGATATAACGCTTGTCCCAGCTGACTTTCAGACCAATAACTTCTTTACCTTCCCATTCACCCTTCGTGACGATAGCTGCATCAGGAATGCCACCGGCATCTGAACCGGCTTCAGGGCTGGTCAGTGCAAAACAGGGAATGTCATCACCCACTGCAAGGCGGGGCAGATAGTAGTCCTGCTGCTCTTTTGTACCATAGTGCATCAGCAGTTCGCCCGGACCTAACGAGTTAGGCACCATAACGGTTACGGCAATAGCACCACTTTTCGCAGCGATAGTTGCAACGATGGTTGAGTTGGCGTAAGGACTGAATTCCAGACCACCAAATTTCTTCGGAATGATCATTGAGAAGAAACGGTGTTTCTTCAGGAACGCTAAAATCTCATCCGGAATGTGCTTACCATTTGCCAGCTCGAAATCATCGATTAATCCCAGCAACTCCTGCACAGGGCCGTCAATAAATGCCTGTTCATCGGCACTTAATTTCGCCTGTGGAATGGCACGCAGGGCTTGCATGTCTGGTTTGCCCTGATAGATAGAGGCTTCTAACCAGATATCACCGGCGTCCAATGCTTCCTGCTCTGTCACAGAAATAGGTGGAAGAACTTTTTTCAGGCTTTTTCGAATACTCATATTACTCATCCGCTCATCTGACCAGTTGTATTCTTCTAATACTACATGACATTTTCCAAAGATCAAATGTTATGTAAGCAGTCTGTTAAATGAGATACCTGAGCCAGTACGCGGATTTATTTACCTGCTTGTTTTTCTGCTGTTTTTTTAAACATTAAATTTCTTTTTGGAAATCCTGCGTATAAGGGCAAATACTTACACTCTGTGCTTTTAGCAGATACACTGTGAAACAGAACAGATAAAAGGACATGACATTTTATGCAAACACTCCCGGCCTGGGCGCGGTGGTGCATGGAAAAACCGAAAACAGTCATAGCACTGTTTCTGCTGGCGTGCGTCATCACCGGTTTCGGAGCCGGTAATCTTTATTTTCGCGGAGACTATAAAGTTTTCTTTGAGCCTGATGATCCTCAGAAACTGGCTTATGAAGAAATGCAGAACGTTTTCAGCAAAAGCGAAAATGTTACCTTCCTCATTTTGCCGGACAGTGAAAACGTCTATCAGCCGGAAACCTTCGAACTTATTCATGCCCTCACAGAGGATGCCTGGCATATCCCCATGTCTAACCGGGTGGAATCACTGTCGAATTATCAGTATACCTTTGCCGATGAGGAAGGGCTGGTGGTGCAGGATCTTATTCGCAAAGGGCAAACGGATGAGGCCCATATCAGATGGGTGAGGGAAGTAATTGAACCCATCCAAAATTTACGCGGGCGGCTTATCTCCGACAACGAAGCGATGGCGGTGATCAATGTCACAATTCAGCTACCCGAAGGCGACCAGACTCCCAAGATAATGAAGATCGGGGCGTTCGCCAGAGAGTTAAAAGAGAAATATGAAACCGCCTACCCGGAGCACAAAATTTATCTGTCCGGGATTGTGACAATGAATGACGCATTCGCGCTGACAGCGCAGGATGATGCGTCTACCCTGATCCCGCTTATGTTTATCATCATTGCGGTGATGATCGCATTATTAACACGCTCAAAAGCAGCATCAGCAGTAGTGCTCGTGGTTGTTGGCGGCACGATTGTGATGACGATGGGGATTGCCGGCTGGTGGGGAATTTTTCTGAGCCCCTCTACGGTCAATGTGCCGACCATGGTCACAACGCTTGCTGTCGCTGATTGCCTACACATTATTGTGACTTACCGGCAAAAAATTCAGCAGGGTCTGGCAAAGGAACAGGCACTGGCTGAAAGTATTGTGCTAAACCTCAAGGCGGTTTTACTTACCAGCGGTACCACTGCAATTGGCTTTTTAATGCTGAACTTTGCGGAAGTACCTATTTTATCTCACCTTGGAAATTTAACCGCCGTCGGGGTTGTACTGGCCTGTATTTTGTCTTTGACCGTGCTGCCGGCTATGCTCACTTTACTGCCAGCCCCCCGCGTTAAAGAGCAAAATGGCGACGACACTCAGGTTAAAAAACTGGGTGGATGGGTTATCAGCAATCACCGCCGTATTCTGCCTTATTCGGTCATCATTCTCACTGTGTCGCTGCTGTTCTGCCTGAATAACCGCCTGAACGATGTGGCTGTGGAATACTTCGATTTATCATCACCGTTTCGTCAGTCCGTTGAAATCCAAAAGAAATATATGGGCGGCATGTCGAATATCGATTTTGCTGTTTATACCGGTGAGCCCTATGGCATCAATGACCCGGCGGTGATGAAAGAGGTGGATGCACTGGCCAAATGGTTGCGCTCGCAGCCGGAAGTCAAACATGTGCTGAGCTTTGCTGACATCATCAAGCGCCTCAACATGAATATGCATGATGATGATCCGGCATATTTCACCTTACCTGAATCTAAAGACCTCGCTGCACAGTACCTGTTACTGTACGAAATGTCCTTGCCATATGGTCTCGATCTGAATAACCAGATAGATATTGACAAGTCCGGTGTTCGCATTATTGCCGTGCTGGAAAACCTCGGAAGTGAGGAGTTCACCGAATTTGAGGCGCGGACCAAACGGTGGTTTGGTAAACTGGCACCAGAATTGCGTCTGGAAGCGGCCAGCCCTGCTTTGATGTTCGCGCACATCGGTGCCAGGAACATGGAAAGCATGGTGTGGGGTTCAGTGGCTGCGCTGGTGGTGATTTCACTGTTGATCACCCTTGCACTGCGGTCCTGGCGGCTGGGAATAGTCAGCCTGATGGCTAACTTAATGCCGGCTGGTGTGGGCTTTGGAATATGGGGCATGATGTCCGGCGAAATCAATATGGCGCTGTCAGTAGAACTGAGTATGACCATGGGGATTATCGTCGACGACTCTGTGCATTTCCTGCTGAAATACCAGGCTGCAAGAAAAGATAATATGAACGTGCGGGATTCCGTGGAATATGCATTCCGTACCGTAGGCCGGGCCATGATCACCACAACCGTGGTGCTGGCTGCCGGCTTTGGTGTACTGCTGTTGTCTGATTTCCGCCTGAACTCAGACATGGGGTTAATGACAAACATTATCTTCATTGCAGCATTATTTATTGATTTACTCTTCCTGCCCTCATTCCTGATGTGGCTGGATAAAGATAAAAACAAAACAACGAGGGAAGCTACATGAGACAATTACGCAAGCTCTCTTTAGCGTCACTGGCACTGAGTGTGGCGCTGACGACTCCGGTTATTGCAGATGAAGCTTCTGAGAAAGAAGGCCTTCGTATTGCGACAGCGAGAAAAGATGTTAACCGTGGCTGGGAAAATACAGTTGCCAGTATTACCATGACCCTGCGCAATGCTCAGGGGCAGGAAGCCCAGCGGGAAATGCGGGTGAAAACGCTGGAAGTGCCTACTGATGGTGATAAAGCGCTGACAATATTTGATTCACCGCGGGATTTAAGCGGCACCGCATTTTTAAGCTTCAGTCATGTTGATGCACCGGACGAACAGTGGATTTTTCTGCCGGCTGTAAAGCGTGTTCGCCGGATTTCTACCAGCAACAAATCCGGTCCGTTTCTGGGCAGCGAATATGCCTTTGAAGACATGACGTCCTTTGAAATCCCTAAGTTCTCTTACGACTTACTCCGTGAAGACAAGTATCAGGGGGACGATGTCTACGTACTCGAACAGACCCCTATGGACGAATATTCGGGCTATTCGAAACAAATTTTATGGATTGATAAAGAACATTACCGGCCCCGTAAGGTTGAGTTTTTCGACCGCAAGGGTGAAGCGCTTAAAGTACTCGAATTTGAAGATTACAAACTATTTGAGGGGGAGTTCTGGCGACCTCTGCGTAGTTTTATGTACAATCTGCAAACACAAAAATCTACCGAACTGGTTACACACAAACTGGAATTTGGCACAGAATTAGAGGAATCGGACTTTGACAGTAACAGTTTACGCCGGGCGCGCTAACCCCGTCAGACGTTTGTCACTTGTTGCCGCCGCACTGGGATTTTCTGCCGGTGCAATGGCTGACATGTCAGATATTGACATTAGTGGCTCAGCCGGTGTGGAAACCCGCTACTTTCTTCAGGATGCAGCGTATCCCGGGCAACCCCGCTCTCAGGCTTCCGTGTTTTTAGAACCTGAAATGTACACGGAATGGAACGACGGCATCGACAGTATACTGTTCAAGCCTTTTGCCCGTCTGGACCAGGAAGATGAGCAGCGCACACACTTTGATTTACGTGAATTAATGTGGATGCACGCAGCTGATAACTGGGAAACCCGTGTCGGCGTAAGCAAGGTATTCTGGGGACAAACGGAATCCATTCACCTGGTCGACATTATCAATCAGACCGACATGGTAGAAAACATCGACGGCGAAGATAAGCTTGGTCAGCCGATGATCAACCTTAACGTGTTCGGTGACTGGGGAACATTGTCCGGTTTTGTGCTGCCATATTTTCGTGAACGTACCTTCCCGGGTGAAGACGGCCGCTTACGTCCGCCTGTTGAAATTCGTGAAAATTCGGCATTGTATGAATCAGATGATGAACAGAACCATGTGGATTTTGCACTGAGATGGCAACGTTCTCTGGGGGATTGGGAAATTGGTCTGTCTTATTTCGACGGTACAACCCGTGAACCTGAGTTGCTGCAGGCAACCGATGAAAACAGCACACCGTTTATTCAGCCTTACTATGCGCAAATTGAACAATATGGCGTGGATTTACTGAAAGTGCAGGGCGCCTGGTTACTTAAGTTTGAAGGTATTTACCGCGCAGGGCAAAGTGAAGATTTTGCCGCAGCCGTGGCAGGCTTTGAGCGCACTTCGGTGGGCGTTTTCGGTACCTCCTATGATCTTGGTGTGCTGATGGAATATCAGTACGACGAGCGTGAAGATAATTTCTTCGCCACCGGTCAGAACGACCTGATGCTGGGACTACGCTGGGTGTGGAATGATATCGACGGTACAGAAATCTTATCCGGCTTCATTCAGGATCTGGACGAAAGCGATACTTACAGTGCTTTTGTTGAAGCTTCAAGCCGAATGACTGACAACTGGCGCTGGAAGATGGACGCTTACTTCTTCTCTTCCGATCAAACCGACGACACGTTTTACTACATGCGCCGTGACGACCACGTGCAGGTAGCGCTGGAATATTATTTCTAAGGAAAGGAATTGCAGAGTATGAAAAAAGGAATAGTCACCGCCTTGCTGTTACCGGTGTTAAGTCTTGCAGGACTTAGTTTCAACGCGCAGGCCACCGAAAGAATGTACGGTCTGGCGACGGTGGGTTATACCGATGCAGAATTTGGCGACACTGAAAATAAAGGCGTGGCGTACAGTCTTGCGCTGGGTCACCAGTTCAGCAGTAAATGGTATGTAGAAGCCGGCTACCAGAATTTACTGGATGAAGAAGGCGATACCGATGCGCTGAAAGCCCAGGGCCTTTATCTGGCTGTGCTGGGTAAAGCTGGCGGGCGTACCGGCGAGTTATACTACAAACTGGGCGTCATGAATGTTGACGTTCAGGGTTTGCAAAGCATTGAAACAGGCAGTTGCCAGGTCAGCGATATTGATTCAATCCCTGAAGGCTTTTGTGCTTACGACGATGGCATTATTGCTGGCATGGCCGGACTGGGTTTTGACTATCACGTCGGTCTGAACAGCATGCTGCGAATGGAAGCATTATACGTTCGTGGACAGGACGATTTCGCTGCCACCGTGCTGAACCTCGGTTTTCGCTACAACTTTAATTAGTCCTTTCGCTGTACGTAAAAGTAATCCATCGGCGGCTGTTACCGTATGAATAGTATGACAGTTGCTGATGGAGTATCTCCCCGATGAAAAATGAACTGGAAAGTAAATTTCTGCTTCAGGTGTTCGATAAAATTCGCCAGAGCGGCGAGAAGAATGACGATAAATATTTGCTTAACGGCATTGTGGCGTTCACTGACCATGATGGTTATACCTTGTTCATTGAAGATGCTAAGGTGAAGTTGCAGTTCGGCTTTCACAATCAGTACCGTTTTGATTATCCGTCTCAGGATGCTTACGAGCAGTTTGAGAAAAAACTGAAAGAAATCGATAAGCAGTATTAGCCTGCTCTGGCCGTTTAAGCAGACTCATCGGAGTTTTCCTGCTTTCTTTCGCCTGCCGGTATGCTGGCAGGCGACAAATGAGTACAATAAGCAGCAAATAATTATCCGGATGGTTTGTTTTTGTCTGCTGCTATAAAACCCCCTGTTTTCAAATTTTCCTATCTCGGCCCTAAATATTGGGGCGTCTGGCTGGGTGCCAGCTTGCTTTATCTCTTGTTGTGGCTTCCGTTTCCTGTGATCCGCTTGCTTGGTGCGGGAACAGGAAAACTAATCGCCCGGCTGTTACCAAAGCGGGTAAATGTAGCCAGACGGAACCTGGCGCTTATGTATCCAGAATTGTCAGCCGGTGAGCAATCAAGGTTGCTGGAAGAAAATATCCGTTGTACTGGCATGGCGCTGTTCGAAACCGGCATGGGCTGGTGGTGGCCGGCGTGGCGGATTAAGAAACACTTTACCGTTGAAGGTTACGAGCATGTCGAAGCGGCGCTGGCTCAGGGCAGGGGCGTATTTGGTATGGCGCTTCACAACATGAACCTGGAGTTTGCCTGTCGTGGATTGGGATATACCCATCCTGCCATTGCGTTTTACCGTAAGCATGATAACCCGCTGATGGATTATCTTCAGTATCATGGCCGTGCACGCTCAAATAAATATATGATCCACAAACGTAATGCTAAAGCCCTGCTCGCAGCAATGGCTGAAAAAGAGCTGTGTTTGTACCTTCCTGATCAGGATTACGGCCGGGCGCAAAGTATTTTTGTACCCTTTGGCGGAGTGAAAGATACGGCAACCACCACGGCAACCCTGATGTTCGTCAGAAGAACTGACAGTGTGCCGCTGATCATTACTTCACAGTACACGCGGGATGGTTATAAAGTGAAATTTTACCCGCCTCTGGAAGCATTGCGTGAACTGGAAGATGTGCCTGCTTTAACGTTGCTGAATCAGCACATTGAAAAAATTATCGCTGAACAGCCTGAAAGCTATTTGTGGGCGCACAAGCGATTTAAAACCCGTCCTGATCCGGATGCTCCGTCGCTTTACGACTGATGGCTAGTTAGTTGTTTAGTATGATTTTTTCCTCACAAAGTAGCCGTGAAGTCCATTTTCTGTCTATACTGAAACGGGAAAAACATGCGCTGTCCGGATGTATTGTATGGCCACTAAACAAAGACAATCAGATGCTGCCTTCTGGGCAAAACACATTGGCGTGGCGCTTGCCACGCTGGTGGTTGCCGGTATTGTGGTTATGCTTTACGAGCAAAACAAATCATCAGCTCCGCAAAAACCTGAAGAGGAAAAGTCCATTTCACAGGGGCTCAGTGAGTTTTACCGTGAATACCGGATGTCGGCCAGCGATCCTATTGAAGATCAGGAAAGCGACTTTGTGGTGGAACTGAACAACGAGGGCGGCAGCCTGGACAGTCAGTTGTCCGGTATGTCCAGCGAACTGAAACCGGCTAATAACCGCTGGGTCGGTGAACACAAGAACCGGAGCTTTAAGCCCGGCAATACCTTGCGTGAAGCCATTACACGGTATGCCCAGCAGGAAGGGATGCAGGTTATCTGGGATCTGGACCAGGACTTTGTCATCAAGTATCACTTTCAGATTGATAACACCATCGTCGGTTCATTATCGGACATTGCCAGTGCCATTGATTCAAACTTTGAAAGCGGAGTAGGCACGTATGTGTGCCCGCAACAACGCTCTCTGGTGGTAACCGATGAAGTGACGCCCTTTCTGAAGAAAAACTGCAACGTTGTAAACTAATATGTCAGTTCAGAGCCGGAGATGCCCCGGGCCTGCAAAGGTCGCCGGCAGAAAGCTTCAGGCAAAGACTTCCTGCCAGATTTTCTGTACAGCGGCTCTGATATCACTTAAATCCTCTTTTCCTGCATACCTGTGGTCAGCCAGCGTTAACTGGTGATATCTGTCACGCAAATCCAGATAGGCTTCCTGTAGCTGACTGGCAGTATCCTCAGTGATTAATCCCGCTTTGCCAGTTTGTTCAATGATGCGAAGATTATCAGGAAAATCCATCAGGCCCGGGTGCTGTGAGGCATAGCCCAGTACCCAGAACTGGGCCATAAACTCAATATCTGTGATCCCGCCGCTGCATTGTTTAAGGTCGAGTCCTTCCGCATTATCTTTAAGCAGGTGCTCCCGCATTTTTACCCGCATCTCAGTGACGTCTTTTGCCAGAGCGCCTGTGTCTCTGGATTTGGCGAGAATTGTTCTGCGGATATCTTCGAAAGACTCAATCACCGCCGCATCGCCGGTAATGGCTCTGGCTCTTACCAGTGCCTGATGTTCCCAGGTCCAGGCGTCCTCCTGCTGATATTTCCTGAATCCGTTAAGATGGCAGCTTAACAGGCCTGCATTGCCTGAAGGCCGTAGTCGCAGATCGGTTTCATAAAGCTGTCCGGAAAGAGTTTTCGTGTTCAGCAGGTGCATGATGCGTTGAGCCAGCTTGATATAGAACTGAGTGGCATCCAGCGTTCTCTTGCCGGTAGTGCGGCTGTCCTGCGGGGCGTTATGTAAAAACACTAAATCAAGATCGGAGCCGTAGCCCAGTTCAAACCCGCCAAGCTTGCCGTAGCCCACAATAGCAAAACCGGTTTCTCCTTCCTGCAGGTGAGACGGCGGGCCGTAACGCTCTGTGGTGTGCTGCCAGGCGCTGTTAAGAACACTCTCCAGTACGACTTCTGCCAGAGCCGTTAACTTGTCACTGACACTGGCCACCGGCAGAGATCCGCTGATATCACTGGCGGCAATGCGCAACTGCTGACAAAGCTTAAACTGACGCCATGTATCCATCAGCAGCTCTACGTCTTCAGGTTCAACACGCAGCAGGCTCTGGCGCAATTCGTCACGGTAAGCATCCAGGCTTTGCCGGTATCCGGTTTTTTGCTGTTGCAGATAAAGTGGCGTCAGCAGTTCGTCCAGCAGAAGAGGGAATCGTTGAATTTGTTCAGCAATCCAGTTACTGCGGTCACACAGTTTCATTAACTGGCGCAGTACATCGGGGTTCTCCAGCAACAAATCCAGGTAAGTGGTACGCCCGGTAATCGCACTGATCACATTCAGCACCCGCTGTAGCACGGTTATCATTTTTTCCGGCGCTTCTTCCGACAGAACATACAAAACTTCCGGCATCAGTTTGTTCAGCGTATCCCTGCCACGCTGTCCCAGCCGGGTATGAGTCAGTTTTTCTTTAAAATTGCTGAGGATTGAAAAAATAGTGCGGCCGTCTTCTCCGTCAAACCGTGGTGTGGTCAGGGCACAAAATTCGTCTTCTGTCAGTTCAAGATCCCATGCGTCCCTGCAGCGCAGAAACACAGAGTCATCTGCGTCATGATTGTCTTCACTGCTGTCGATAAGCTCGCGGAAACGGATATGAACGCCATGACACACCTTTTCCAGTTCCTGAAGAAAATCATCGTATGAGGGGAAACCGGTCACTTCTGCAAGTACTGTCCGGCGAAATTCATCAGCCGGAAGGAGCTGAGTTTGCTCATCATTAATTTGCTGCAGTGTATGTTCGGTTTTCCGCAGGAAAAGATAATGTCTGTACAGGGTTTCTATGTCATCTTTTCCGGCCAGTGCTAATGCGGCGATAGCGGAGAGTGTTTCGTGTAACCCTTTAACCTGCAGGTCCGGCTCGCGGCCTCCGTGAATCAGCTGGAAGCTCTGGGCAAAGAATTCAATTTCCCTGATACCGCCGGCTCCCAGTTTTATGTTGCCGGTAAGTTGTCTGCGGCGCTGTTCGCTGGCAATCAACCCCTTCATTTCCCGCAGTGACTCTATTGTCGTGAAATCCAGATACCGGCGGTAAGTAAAGGGTTTAAGAATACTTTCAACCTCAGTGCGATAGGGAGAAGGGGGATTCAGTACGCGGGCCTTAATCATGGCGAAGCGTTCCCAGTGCCGTCCCTGCTCCTGATAGTAATCTTCAAACGCGGCCATGTGCATGACCAGCGGGCCGCTGTCACCGAATGGTCTGAGGCGCATGTCTACACGGAAAACCTGACCGTCCGGCGTGATTTTATTCAGTACATTAATGAGTTTCTGAGCAAGCTTAATGAAAAATTGCTGATGCTCCATGGATCTCCGGCCGCCTGAGGTTTCGCCTTTTTCCGGATAAACGAAGATTAAATCGATATCTGACGAAAAATTCAGTTCTCTGCCACCGAGTTTTCCCATACCTAAAATCAGCATGGGCTGCGGGCCTTCGCTCCCTTCAGGTGTGCCGAAACTACTACAATGACTGCTGTAAAGCGCGTCATATGTACAAAGGATCAACGCGTCCGCCAGCGCGGATACCTGTTGTAAGGATGTTTCTATGGATTGCCGGTTCAGCAAATCCCGCCAGGCGATTCTGGCCATGTATTGATTACGGAAACGGCGTAAAACCCGCATCATTCCGGCTTCATCAAGATCGTTTAACAGTGGCTTCAGGCTGTCACTGAAAGCTTCAGCGGTTACCGCAACCGGAGCGTCTGACAGGCAAAATTCAAGGTTTTCCATATCTTGCATACACTGACGAAAGATAAACTCACTGCAGCCCGTTGCCGCTATGACCTCTGCCTGATGTAACTGAATTTGCTCACTCAGAGAATGCCGTTCATTCAGAGCCTGCCAGCAAGCTGTTCCCTTTTCAGTGATAATCCTGTTTTTTACTTCCTTCGTAGGCATAATACATGTTGTCGTCAGAGTGAATGTGCACCGAGTCTGGCACAAGATGCACAGGGTCTCCAGTTCTGTTTAACGTTGAATACGGAGTTAATATTTCATGGATGCACTGGTAAAGCTGAACCCGCTGCCCCACGATTTATGGGTTTATCTGCTGATAGATTTTGGTCTGGCTTTATTGCTGTTAATGGTCATGAAATGGTTGTCCGGTGCGTTCCGCAAGCGCTCTGTAGTAGAAGAGCTGGGTGTGCAGGATAACTTCGCTTTCGGGATCAGCATGGCCGGCGGCATGTTGTCACTGTGTATCGTTGTTGGCTCCGTGGTGGGCCGGCATGTGGGGCAGGGATATCTGGAAGCAACAAAAGGGATGCTGATTTTTGGTTTAACCGGGGTATTACTGGTTAAATTCGGCCGTTATGCCCATGACAAAATTGTGCTGAATAAGCTGGATACCATGGACTTAATCGGAGAGCGTAGTGTCAGCGTTGCCCTTGTTGATGCTGCCAGTCTGATAGCCAGCGCCATTATTTTGCGCAGCATGATGTTATGGGTGGATGGCAGCGATATGAACGCGATTATCGCCATTGTGACCGGCTTTACTGTGGTGCTGGCCTTATTGCTGATGATGACCAGGGTGTATGAAATCCGGTATGCACGGGATAATCAGAACGACTCATTTCAGGGGGCGCTGCGAAAAGGACAGCTGGCACTGGCGGTGGAACATGCGGGCAACCTGTTAGGTATCGCGATGATTGTGTCGTCGGCAAGCCACCTGCTGACTTATCACCCGTCAGGCTATGTCAGTAATATCACCGGCTGGCTGGCCACCGGCGTGGTGCTGTCCCTCGCATTACTGGTGCTGGTAACTATCAGTAAGAAGTTATTGTTGTTCGGCCTGAACTACCGCCAGGAGGTGGATCAGCAGCATAACATCGGCGTGGCCTGTCTTGAGTTAACGCTCAGTATCGGGATTGCACTCATTGTGAACGGTGTGCTGGCGTTTCTGGATTAAGCTCAGCACGTTTTGAATTGTGAAGTGCAGTCCGGGAAGTCGCCCGGTAGTGCTTTTTTACCGTCAAGCAGGGCGGTTTTCTGTCTTTTACTGAGCTGCTTAAGCCAGTATTCCGCTTTCATCGCCGCAGATTTGTCTGTGGCAGATACCACCATCCGGAACACCAGTGGCGCTTTGCCTTTAAGCGCCTTTGCGCCGCCTTGTATTTCTCCTCTGTGTTGACGGATCCGTCTGGCCGGGTCTGTTGTAACGCCGGTATAGAATTGTCCCAGGCGGTTTTCCACCATATACACATACCATGACGGTGCCTGCGTCTGCTCTTTTACTTTGATGGCTGGTATACTCTGCTGCAACTTTGAAGATAGTCAGAAAAAACATGATTCTACCAGACTTTAGCACAACCCGTATTTTGATTGCCGGCGATATCATGCTTGACCGCTACTGGACTGGCGGAACCGCTCGTATTTCGCCGGAAGCGCCGGTGCCAGTGGTTAACGTAAACAGCACAGAAGACCGGCCGGGCGGGGCAGCTAACGTGGCAATTAATGCTGCAACACTGGGGGCAAAGGTGACGCTGCTGGGCTTGTGCGGCAATGATGATAATGCCGGTATACTTGAACAGCGTCTGTCATTGCATGGTATTTCCCATAAGCTGGTGCGCTGTGAAGGTTACGATACCATTACGAAATTACGGGTGATGAGCCGGAATCAGCAGTTGTTAAGACTGGATTTCGAAAAGAGCTTTGCTGAAGCTGACAAAGCAGCGCTGACTCAGGCTTTTTATGAGGCGCTTTCTGAGCACGACCTGGTCGTATTATCAGACTATGCAAAAGGCTGTCTGACTGATGCTCAGGCATTTATTCAGGCTGCAAAAGAAGCCGGCAAGCAGGTCATAATCGATCCTAAAGGGAATGATTTCAGCCGCTATGCAGGCGCCACGTTAATTACACCTAACCGTGCAGAACTTGAAGCGGTGAAAGGCAAAGCAGATAGTGAAGAAGTTTTAGCTGCTCAGGTTGAATCCTTAAGAGACAGCTTGTCGCTGGAGTCTGTGTTGCTGACCCGTTCAGAGCAGGGCATGACCTTGTTTAAACAGGGCGACAGTCCGTTTCATTTGCCGGCAAAGGCCAAAGAAGTGTATGACGTTACCGGTGCCGGTGACACCGTTGTATCTGTACTTGCCGTATCAATGGCGGCAGGCAGCAGTATGGCTGATGCCTGTGTGCTGGCGAATCTGGCTGCCAGTATTGTGGTTGGTAAATCAGGTACATCCACAGTATCGACTACAGAACTTGCGGTGGCGCTGGGAGAGCAGGCCAGCCATCTTGATGGTGGTGTGATGACTGAAGAACAATTGCAACTGGCGATGAAGCAATCCCGTCACCGTGGTGAGAGAATTGTCATGACGAACGGTTGTTTCGATATTCTGCATGCGGGCCATGTGAGCTATCTGCAAGCCGCTGCAAAATTAGGTGATCGTCTGATTGTGGCAGTAAACGATGATGCTTCGGTCAGCCGTCTTAAAGGACCCGGACGACCTGTTAACAACGTGAGCCGGCGTATGGCAGTGCTTGCAGGGCTCGCCGCGGTAGACTGGGTCGTGCCGTTCAGCGAAGATACGCCACAGCGCCTGATAGCCGGCCTGCTGCCGGATATCCTGGTTAAAGGCGGTGACTACAAAGTGGAAGAGATTGCCGGCGGCAAAGAAGTCATGGAAAACGGCGGCGAAGTGCGGGTATTGCACTTTGAAGAAGGTGTATCTACCACCGGAATCATCAGCCAGATCGTCAGCGGGCAACAATAAGCTCTTTTATTCGCCAATTTGTCCGGTTAAGGCATGGCGGTTAACCCAGCTTTACGATACCCTTGATGCACACAAGAAGTGGTTTTCAGTATCAGCGGTATAATACATGTACGAAAGTTTTTATGGACTTGATTCCAAGCCGTTCCAGCTAACGCCGGATCCGGCTTTTTTCTTCGCCAGTAAATGGCACAAGCGGGCGATGTCATACCTGCAATACGGGTTGTCTCAGGCGGAAGGATTTATCGTTATCACCGGAGACATCGGTACGGGTAAAACCACTATCGCAAACAGTCTGCTGGCTGAAATTGAAGACGATATTGTTGCTGCACAAATTGTGACACCAAAACTGACACCGGATGAACTGGTGAAGATGGTTGCATCTAAGTTCGGTATCAATGTGGCAGGCCTGACTAAAGCCGATATTCTTAAAGAGCTGGAAACGTTCCTGTTTGATTTAAGCAAGCAGGGGCGTCGTGCGCTGTTACTGGTGGATGAAGCGCAAAACCTGCCGCTGGAAACCATCGAAGAGTTGCGTATGCTGTCCAATTTCCAGCAGTTCGGAAAACCGTTACTGCAAAGCTTCCTGCTTGGTCAGGAAGAGCTTCAGCCCATTCTGCGCGCACCGAATATGGAGCAGTTCCGTCAACGTATCGTGGCCTCCTGCCACCTGGCCCCGTTGATGGAAGAAGAGACAAAACGTTACATAGAGTACCGCATGCACCATGCGGGCTGGAATGGTGAGTCTTTGTTTTCAGACGAAGCCTTTTCCCGTATTCATCAATTTACCCGCGGTGTACCCCGCAAAATTAACACGCTGATGGACCGTATACTGTTGTTCGGATTCCTTGAGGAACTGGAAACGCTGGACGAAGAAGCGGTAAATACCGTCATCGACGAAGTTAAAGATGAAATGTTTGTGCCGGATGCGCCGGTGATGGACGATGAGTCTGATGATATCGACGAAGATATGGATTTATCTGAAGTGGTTGCCAGTCTGAAAAAGAAAGGCCCTCATCAGAAGCTGGTGACGCCAAAAGGCAAAGAAGTGCAGGATGCTGAGTATTATAAGGCCATGCTGGCTGAGCTGGTGGATGCGTTGGATGACGCTATTGCGCACAAGGTAAAATTGACTCAGTACATCGATAAAATGCTGAAGAAAAAATACCAGACGTATGCCCGGCTGAAAGAGGAAGATGAAGACTGAGGATCCTGAGGAGCCCCGTTTTCTTCTTCACATAAACGTGAAAGACAAACAAAAAAACGCCGCTGTGAAGCGGCGTTTTTATTTGAATTTAACCGGGTACGGACTTTATTCAAAGTCGTAGCGGATAGTCACGCTGATGCGGCGTTCGTTGTAGTCAGCACCATAAGCGCTGGTAGCCAGAGAGCCAGAACGTGTGACGTAGCCAGTTTCCACATCACCACTGAAGTAACGGCTGAATGTACGGCGCAGGCCAACAGACGCGAACCACTGTTCGCTGTCACGGTCGGTACCGTTATTCATTTGTTCAGTGACACCGTAGCGCAGGTTACCCAGTAAGCTCGAGTGACGGCTCAGCTGATAGCTGCTGCTAAGGTTAGCAGAGTAGGTTTTACGTTGTTGATCAAAGTCGAGGTATTCGTCATCTGCGTATTGCAGATTAAGTACGATGGTACCGCGACGACCCTGGATACCAAATTCACCGTTTGCAGCTTTTCTCAGGAAAATCGCATTAGATGGCTCAAACCCTGTTGTCATAAACTGCAGGAATTGCTCATCGTCTCCCAGCGTGTAATCCAGTGAAGAAGGTTGGAAGCAGGAATCTGCCGTGAAATCTCCGGTAGGGCATACAAACACGCCCAGAGACTGCGGCGTGGCAATCAGCTGACTGAATGATGTGACTTGCTCAGAATAATTAACGACACCACGAATTTTACGGGTATTGTAGGTAATACCGGCACTGGCTGAACGGCCATAGAACCGGCGTCCGATTGAAGCCTGAACACTGGTACGCGGTGTCAGTGCCCATGCGGCGTCAACGCCTACAAAAACATCGCCGTCATCCCGCTCTACGTCTGAATTTACTTTGTTTGCAGTCACAGATATATAACGGCCGGCAGCTTCACGGTAGGTGATACCCACACCGTAGCTTTTAAATTCCCGTTCATTAGAGAATTCATCGGTACGGTCTACAAGTTCGTTGGCATCGTAGCTGGCGGTGACCCGGATACCCCAATCGTTATAGATCATGCTATCCAGTGCACCGGTGGCGTATTTACCGATATAGTCACCGTTGCCTGATTCTTCTGAACGTTCCAGCTTGGTGTATGTGCTGTTCAGGTTCCAGAAGTAATTTTGAGCATTGTCACCATTCATCAGGTAAAGGGAACCTGCTGCAGAGTCGTTATTCAGCCCGATATTAGGACGAAACTCGGATTCCTCTGCAATGGTTTTTGCATAGACCAGTGAGCCACCGCCGGCAATCCAGTCACCTTCAGGAATGGTCAGGTAGGCGCCATAATTCTGGGTTTCTACTTTCGCCAGCGATTCTGCATTTAAGAAATAATCAGAAATCAGGAAATCACCACCGGAGCCATCAATGTAGCTCTGGTTTCCTGACGCGCGGAAGCTCAGAATGTGGTCTATCGCCTGCCAGTTTGCGTTATAAGAAAATTCTGAGAAGGTATCTTTACGGGCAACATCTTCAGAGTCACGCTCAAGGTGAGTGACACTGCCAATTACCGTACCGGAGAAAGTACGGGAATCGTATCTTAAAATACCTTCAGGCTTCACAGAGAAAGTCACTAATTCTTCATTACGAACATCAGAGTGACGATTTTGAAGAATGGTAGAACCTTCTACAGAAGCAGACGCATTAAGCCCCTGAGCGTGCGACAAATGCGTCATCAGCAACAAAGCTACCGGCGTTAAAGCCGGTAACCATTTTTTGTTTGAACGCTGTGCATTGCGCATACTAAGAATCTTGCCTTTCTGCGTAGTAGTATCCATAGTAACCGGTTCCTTCCGGATCGTTATGGACCGACTTGTTAACCACAAAGCCGATTGCCATGTCCGGGTTTAATCGTTCTACCGCATGACGTACGTCATTAAGCTTTGACTTACCTTCCTCGACTACCACAACAGCTTGTCCGGCAAAATTAGCCAGTACCGCTGTTTCAGTGATACCAATTAAGGGAGGTGTATCAAAAATAACGATACGGTCAGGATAGCGGTTAGCAAATTCATTCACAGTTTCAGCCATTTTCTGGCTGGCCAGTAATTCGGTTGTCAGATGGTGAGATTTACCCGCCGGGATGATTTTAAGTTTATCCAGGTTGGTAGGGTAGAGTACATCTGAGATGTCTTCTACTTCACCGGTCAGATATTCCATCAGTCCTTTGCGGCGTTTGAGTCCCAGCGTATTTAATACGTTAGGCTTAAGCACATCGGCATCTACCAGCAGAACGGTTTTATCCTGTTCTGCAGCGATACTCATCGCAAGGTTACAGGCGGTAAAAGTTTTACCTTCTGACGGACGACCACTGGTCACCATGATGATATTGCTGTTATTCAGCGTTGAAGAGATCGGGCCGAAAGCATTGTTAATCAGCTTACGTTTTATTTCCCGGTACTCTTCGTTTATTTGTTTACGAACACCATTAATCGAAATGTGGCCATTTTGTTCAAGCCTTTCGATATCCAGTGTGAACGGCTCCAGCTGTGTGGGTGCGCCGTCGTGCTGACTTGCGACAGACGAACGGGCAGCAACTTGTTGGCCGGGACGTTGTGCAGTGGTCTGAGGCTCAGCAGTTGCCTGCTGAGCAGCGAGTTCTGCTTGTTTTTTCTGGGCTTCACGCTGACGTTGAAGCGCCTTTTCAATAGTACTGCTCATTATAAAACACCCTGCAGTAGATCGATGTTAAGCAATTCTGCGCCAACCAGTACACCGTAAATTAATACCAGCACACCCGACGACAGCAGGAATATTGCCATTCGCATACGGTTAGTCTTGCGAATCTTATCAATATTCAGATGCGTGACTGTACCCCATACCGGGTAATCAGTAATCTGCTGTAGCTGAGATGCACGGATAAGCAATGGTGACAGCTGACTGAGCAGGAATGCCAGAGCAACACCCAATCCAAAGCTTACTAATAAAACCAGCGTGTAATAGATGATGCGGTACGGGCCGGAAGGCTCGTTAGGTTTCAACGGCGGCTCAATAATTCTGAACTGTAATTCCTCGGCAGAAACATCCGCGCGTCTGGACAGGTCCGCAGATTCACGGCGGGCCAGCAGTTCTTCATATTTACCCTTGGTAATATCGTAATCACGGTTAAGTGCCGCTGATTCTGCTTCGATTTGCGGAACCAGGTCGATTTTAGACTCAAGAGAAGCAATACGGCGTTGTAAATCCTGTTCTTTCACATTTAATGCAGCGATAGAACTTTGATGACGGCTGATCTCAAGTTTAATTTCCTGATTCAGGTCGCTCATCGGAACGTCATCACCTTCGCCGTCACCGGCGTTAAGAAACTCATCGATTTCTTTTTGACGGGCTTCTTCCAGATTAGCCAGCAGTGCTTTTGATTCAATCACGTCAGGGTGTTGATCAGTAAAGCGTAGCTGTAAATCATCCAGACGTTCTTCCAGCGCTTTGATCCGTTCGTCGTAACGGGTTCGCAATACGGAATCAGTTTGATTCGTTACACCAAAGCTGTCACCGGCACTTTTGGCCTTTGATAACTGATTTTGTAAGGATTCAACCTGTTGTGTCGTCTGCTTAATCTGAAGGCGGGTGGCTTCCAGCTCATTACTCAGTGTCTGCAGTGTTGAGTAGAAAGTGCCCTGTAAAGGAAGAATATTATTGTACTGTCGTTTAAATCCGGCCAGTCGCTGTTCGGCTTCTGACAATCTGGATTCGTACTCTGCAATCTGTTCATCAAGGAAACGGTTAGCTGTATCGGTATCACGACGGTTGTTACCTAACGCGCCTTCTACGAACAGGTTCAGTGTTTCCTGCACCACGGTTTGCGCCATGGCCGGATTCTTATTTTCATAAGAAATGGTGAAAATATTGTCTCTGCCGGTTGAACGTAACTGGATTTGTTGAGTCAGACCATTAACCAGGTTATCAAAATCCTGGTCAGTGGTCGTCGTCAGATCTAAATCACTTTCACGGGCAATGGTTTCAACGTTGGAGCGGCTCAGCAGTGTCTTCGCCATCATCTGGATTTCCTGATCCGGGTTGGATTGGATCGCCAGACCTTTAAGCAAAGGCTGAAGTACTGAACGGGTATCAACGAATACAACCGCCTGAGAGCGGTAAACATCCGGCAATAGTGCTACATACGCGAAACCTATTGGACAGAGTATCCAGGTACACACCATGATGAGACGCTTTTTAACCCAAATTCCCTTTAAATAGTCACTCAGCTGACCAAGGGTGCGCTGTAAATCCTGCATTTAATGTCCCAACTACTTTTTACAACTAGAACCAGGCTTCTGGAATGATTACGATATCGCCTGGCAGAATGTCGACATTCTTGGTGATGTCGCCATTACGGATTAGCGCGTCGATGTTCACGTCATACGTTGTCTGACGGCCATCTACAACACGAACCAGCTTGGCATCATTGCCGTCAGCAAATTCTGTCAGTCCACCCACTGCAATCATCAGATCCAGTAGTGTCATGTTTTCTGTGTAGCTGATCGCGCGCGGGTTAGTTGCTTCACCGATAACGCGAACCTGTTCGCTTAACGGACCGGCAAAGTTATTAACGCTGACAGTTACACGGGGGTTGTTAATAAAGGTAGAGAGTTGCTCTTCGAGCTCGCGGGCAAGCATAGAAGGCGTTTTACCGGCTACATCAACATCTTCAACCAGTGAAGTTGTCACTTTACCGTCCGGACGAACGATAAACTGACCAGAAATTTCAGGGTTACGCCAAACAAAAATGGTGAGCGAATCGCCCGGGCCAATGAGATACTGATAATCGTTCACATTGGTTGTCATTGATGGGTGGGCCGTTGCCTCCGGCAACGATGAGTGACTTGTGCATCCAGAAAGGGCTGTCATTGCGCCGACAACCGTCAAACTTAAAACGTGTTTAGACCAGTACATGAGAGTTCATCCTACACTCGATATGATTAATTTTTTTGCCTTAATGTAATTTACCCTACGGCAAATACCACTATAATGCCAACATCTTATGTAGTCTATTACAATAATAACCTTTATCATGAACAAAGATGTTGCAGTATCAGGGGGCCAAGGGTGGCGATAAATAAGCACAATCAGAGTAAACGATCAAATATACTTGTAGTGACCGAAGCTCTGCTCGTGGCGTATATGGCATACATTACGCAGTTCATTTTGGTTCAGATCGGTGTCAGTGAAACAGTCAGTATTGAAAAGCTGGTTGTGAATGTGGGCATGCTGACCGTTTGCATACTCGTTTGCTCACTGTCTGTGGGCCTTTACGAAGCTAAGCTCAGAGAGACTTTCCGCGGTATTATCCGGCGCATATTTGTCAGTGTCGGCTTAAGTTATTTTCTGGTAGAGGTGGTCAGCAGAGCGCTGTTCGACGAACTCACCATGCATTCCTATTTTCTTCCGGCCGCCGTTGCCAGCATCATTATTACGCTGGTGATATTCCGCTATTTTACAAATCGTCTTGGCTTACTCGGATTAGGCAAAGTGCGGATAGTGGTATTAGGAGCCGGTGAACGGGCTTCTATTATCGAAAAGCGTATGCGCCGTGATGTAGACCGTATCGGATTTGATCTCATGGGATTCATTCCCATACCCGGTGATAACCGTGAAGATGGTATTAAGAAAGAAAAAATTATTCATGTGAAGGTAGACGAAAACTTCCAGCATTTTATTGCCGAGAATGAAATAGAAGAAATTGTCATCGCCTGCGATCAGCGCCGGGGTACATTGCCCATTGATGTGCTTTTCGAATGCCGTTTGCGTGGTATAGAAGTTACAGACCTGCTCGACTTTATGGAGCGCGAGACCGGCCAGATTGTGGTCAACCTGATGTATCCGAGCTGGGTTATTTACTCCAACGGATTCCATAGTCAGAACTACCTTCGTGATGCTATGGATTACCTGCTTAACGCGTTTCTTGCCTCCTTTGTATTCTTCTTTACCTGGCCGTTCATGTTAATTACCGCCACCATCATCTGGCTGGATGATGGACGCCGGACCGGCGCTTCGGTGTTCTACAAACAGGAACGTGTGGGGCTGAATGGTAAGTTGTTTAAAATTATTAAGTTCAGAAGTATGCGGCCTGACGCCGAGAAAGACGGCGCGAAGTGGGCCAGTAAAAATGACGACCGGGTGACCCGGATTGGTCACTTCATCCGTAAGTACCGGGTTGACGAGCTGCCGCAACTGTTCAATGTGTTTAAAGGTGAGATGGCTTTTATCGGTCCGCGCCCTGAACGCCCTGAATTTGTCGAAAAACTTGTTCGTGAAGTACCGTATTATAATCAGCGTCATAACGTTAAGCCGGGCCTGGCAGGCTGGGCGCAGTTAAACTATCCATATGGTGCAAGCGTCGAAGATTCTATGGAAAAACTGAAATTCGACCTTTACTATGTGAAGCACCAAAGTTTGCTGCTGGATATCCTTATCCTAATCAGAACTGTAGAAATTGTGTTGTTCGGCAAAGGCAGATAACACGCCGGTTTTGTGAAGAAACAGGGATGTTGTATTCATATCAGGATGTAGAACATGAAAGAAAAGGCGGGAATGTCAGGTTTCTTGCAGTCACACCCGGCAAGATTTGTTTTCTTTGCGTTAAGTGCGCTGACGGTATTGTGGGCAGTGGTCAATTATCCGGTCATGATCACTTTGTGGCGGCATGGCTTTGACGATGGTACTTATTCCCATGCGTACCTGATCCCGTTTATTTTTCTTTATTTATTGTATGTGCTCGCCAACAAAGGTGAGCTTACACCCCGCCAGGCCGTTTTCTGGCCTGCTGTCGTTTCTTTTGTTGTCTTATTTATTGCTTACTACTTCTCCATCGCCGCGCAATTGAGCCTTGCGGTGTGGGTATTGTCGCTGGCCTTACTGGCAAACAGTTTCTGGTTACTGGTTCCGTTCACTGCAGGGCTGGCTTATACCGTAGCGTTCCTGTTGTTTATGTACCCTCTGTGGGGCGCACTGCAGTTCGTGCTCCAACATCTTTCCGTGTTTGCTGTGATGAAAATCATGGGGTTCACCGGTATTCCTACTTATGTGGAAAATACTTCGGTAATGATCCCCGAAGGGACGTTTGTTATCGCCGGTGGCTGTAGTGGTTTGCGTTATTTCATTGTGTCTCTGGCTATCGGTTCTTTATTCGTGTTTCTCAATCTGAGGAATAAAGTTTCAATTGCTAAGTTCATGACGCTGGCCATTGTCGGTGCACTGATAACCAACTGGATCCGAATTGTTGCGCTGATACTTATTGGTCATTTTTCTGATATGCAAAGTGAACTGATGCGGGACCATAATAACTTTGGCTGGTATATCTACGCGCCGTTTATCATTCTTCTCTTCTGGTATGGTGAAAAACTGGTGAAAAAAGAGCCCGCCGCAGAAGAGCATTCTCCTGAGCCGGGTACGGGGCGTTTTACTTTACGTAAACCGGTAGTTGTTACCTCTGTATGTTTCCTGATTTTGAGCTCAGCAGCTTTACAGCTGACTTTACATGCTGATCCCGCACCGCCTGGCCAGACTTGCAAAGGTTTGTCTGCTATTGATGCTGAGGTTGCTCCGGTTCTGCCGTATGAAGGGGCTGTGTGTGTTAAAGAACAACGTTCTCAGGGATACGCATTTGATACGCTGAGTATTTTGTTCGACGGGTCTGATCTTGATGGTAAGCCTACACAATATCAGGTGAAGTCAGCACCTGTAGAATGGCAGGAAATAAACCGGATAACCGATGGCAGCTGGACTATTCAACTGGTTAGTGACGGTCGGCATCTGCATTTGTTTGCCCACAGTTTTATTGCACCCGGCGGCGAAGTGGCTTCCGAAAGTGAAATGAAGAAATTACGTATTGAAAATGCACTCAGGGGGGAGCGCCGCTCCGGCCTGCTATGGGCCCATACTGTCTGTGACAGTAACTGCAATACTCTGACCCGGAAGTGGCAGTTGATTGCAGACGCATTTGAATATCAAAAATACTGACAGCTATGCAACTGCGCGTTATTGATACATTGGAGGAGGCTTTCAACGTAAAGCCACTCTGGCAGGATTTGTATCAGCGGGCAGAGAATGCACATATTTTCCTCAGTCCTGCGTGGAATCTCACCTGGCTCGACACTTACCGGCACCTGATATCACGTTTACAGTTCCTCTGTGTTTTCCATAGCAATGGTCAAATGATAGCTGTTCTGCCTTTGTATGAACGTAAAGGCGAGCCCTTCCGTTTACGTTTTACCGGCACCGGTGAACCTGAAAAAAGCGAAGTATTCAGTGAATATCACGATGTGCTGGTATGCAGAGAACATGTTGATACTGTCACGGCTATTCTTATCGAAGCCATAAAATCGACCGGCAAAGGGCTGGTGCTTAATAACGTAAAACATGATGCATTGTTGTTGCGGTTAGCCGGCGAAGCTTATCCGCCGTCCCTGGTTGATAATACAGTGGCACAGAAACGTTACTTCATGACCCTTGAAGATGACGGTTTGGCCGGAACAAAGCTCAAAAAGAAGGCGAAGCGCTACTATAACCTGTTTACCCGTTTAGGTGGTCAGTTGCATATATGCAGCGATCCTGCGTCGCTGGATGCGTTCTATTCTGTGCTCACAGATTTACACCGGTTGCGCTGGGAAGGGGAGCAGCAAAACACCATTTTTGATGATGTGTATTTCAACCGCTTTCATCAGTCTCTGGCCGGCCAACTGCTGAAGCAGGGTACTTTACTGCTGGCTTATGCCGAAGTCGGCGGAAAGCCTGTGAGTGCATTTTACGGCATGAAGTCCGGTGATTCTGTTTACTTTTATCAGGGAGGTATTGATAGCGGATTCAGCCCGAATATATCTCCCGGCACCCTTATTCATTATTTAATGGCAGAATATGCCGCAGGGCAGGGGATGAAGGGATATGACTTTCTTAGCAGTGGTGTGAAACAAAGCTATAAACAGTCGCTGGCAGAGTTTTCTGAACCCGTTTATAGTACGACTGCTTATGCATCCGGATGGCAGAAGTTATTAATAAAGGCTCTGGCATTCGCCTCCGGCGTTGCCCGTAAAGCCGGATTGCGTTAACGCAATCCAACTCACCTTATAGAAAGCGCGCTGAGGAAGCCCTGTGCGCAATTTTCCCATGTGTACTCTGACACTGAATGACGCAAGGCAGCGTTATCCCAGTCTTTCTCCAGCGCTTTTTGCATAGCATCAGCCAGCGTTGAAGCATTCAGCTCCTGCACCAGGATGCCGTTTTCTCCGTCACGGACAATTTCAGGGATCCCGCCTACTGCGGTGGCAACAGGTGGCACGCCTGCCGCCAGGGATTCCATGATGACATTAGGCACCCCTTCACGGTAACTTGGCAATACGAGGGCTCTGGCCTTCGCCAGAAGAGCCGGAATATCATCATGCAGAACAGCGCCATGAAAAGTAACGATATCGTCAAGGTTATCGCTGCTGATCTGTGCTTTAAGCTTATCGCTCTCGGGCCCTTTACCGACAATATCAAGGGTAAAATCAAGACCTCTGGCTTTCAGGAGGGCTGCGGCACCGGCCAGTTCATACACCCCTTTTGTTGTCAGCAGGTTGCCTATAAACAGGAATGACTTGCTGTGGGTTGTGGCATCACTCAAGGCGAATTTTTCGAAGCTGACGCCGTTGTAAACCACATTGCAGCGGGTAGACGCGGTAGCCAGAGGAACGATTTTCCCGGCAAGATCACGACTGACCGTTATCACTTCATCTGCACGGTCAAATGCACGCAGCATCTGTTTTTGTCTGGCAGAATGCCGGAAGTGATAATTGATATCTGTACCCACACAATGAATGGCGACTTTACGATTTCCCCATTTTTTGAACAGGCTGGCAACGACGCCTTCAGGATATGCCCAACTGGCAACGATATGTTTTGCCCTTATCAGTCTGACAAGGGGATATACACATAAGAGCATGGACATGAACAAGGTCAATGCATAGGTACGCCGTCCGAAGCCGGGCAGAAAGAAAAAAGGAAACAGAGTGGCTTCTGAGTTTTTCAGTTTACCTTTCAGAAGCTGCCGGAACCACACAGGAGCGGGCACCGGCGTCAGTACATCTACATCGCAGTGCATTCTTAACGCTGATACGATTTGCTTATTATAAGCGGCCCGCGCCGGCTCCCAGGGAAGAGGGTACAGGTTGGTAAAATAAACAATGTGTTCTTTCTGCATGGATTAACTGACTGCGTTCAAATAAGTTCGGGATACCTGCTCTATAGAATAGGATTCTTCCACGAGTTGTTTACCGTTTCTGGCGAGCATTTCCCATTGTTCAGGACTGGAGGCCATGGTTTTCATGACTTCGCTGAGAGCGGCTGTGTCGTCTTCACTGAAAAGGCAAAAATGATAGCGTTTATCGAGGTTCGGTATTTCACCTACCGGTGTTGAAATGGCTGGCTTTCCTCTTGCCAGCGCTTCAATAAGGGCCATTGGAAGCCCTTCGGTGGTTGAATTGATCACCAGACAATCCACATGCCGGTATATCTCATCTTCATCCAGAACATTTCCATGCAGCACAACACGATGTTGTAAATTGTGTTTTGCCACAGCAGCTTCTACCGCCGGCCTTTCCGGTCCGTCACCAAATAAATGTAATTCAGATTGCGGTATATCAGCCTGTGCAAATGCGGTGACCACTTTATCAATCTGCTTCAGGGGAACCATCCGGGCAACACAAGCAAACTTAAACGGCGTAGCAGGTGCGGTAATGTCGCCCTTGCTTAATAATACACCATTAGGAATAACGTCTGTTCTGGCGGGTTCCCAGTTATAGCGCTGTTTTACGCTTAGTTTAACTTTCTCTGATACAGCGAAGTCTTTATTTATATAAAGCGCTGCAAGCCAGTGACTGAGGCGCATACCCTTTTGATCCGGCGAGTCTTCACCGTGATGGGTGTACAAGACTTTTTTACCCATAAGAAAAGGGAAAACAGGCATAAAGGCGCGGATCACAGCCGGAGAGTGTATATGTATCACATCGAATCCTTTCAGGATCCGGACCGTTCTGACCAGCCGGCGGATAATGCTCTCGTTATTATTTATTACGCGGATCCCACTGCTTTCCAGTACTGACTGAAAAGGTTCTGCCGGTTTGCCAAAGCTCAGTGCTGCTACTTTATAACCAAGAGCGTGCTGACACGTTAATAAATTAACTGCGCACTTTTCTGCGCCGCCAACCTGAAGGCTGCTCACGCAATGAAGGATTCTGGGGGTTGTCATGGCTATATCCGCTTTGCGTAGGTCAGCATTTTCTTAAGTGCTTCGTCATCCATCATATATTCAATGGGGAAACGACAGAGGTCATAGCGGTTCTTTGCCAGATTTACATTGACGCCGGGATGAAAGTTGAAGGCGATTTCATATCCGTTATCTTTAAGCGCCTCAATTACGCAATCGTTGTAAGTGTTCTTGCTGCCAACGGGATAACTGAATGCTTTTACCGGTTTTCCCAGTTTTTCTTCCAGAATTGCTTTGGAGTGGCTGAGCTCAAACAGCATCTGATCGTCACTGAGTTTGGCGAGTATGTCATGACTGTGAGAATGGGCACCGATATCCATACCATTATTACTTAACGTAATGACATCATCCCAGGACATAAACTCTGCATCCGGATAGGGGGACGGCATACCAACAAAATCTTCCAGCTCTTTAATTTGTTCGCCAATAGGGGCAGCGCAGCGCTTAATCTGATTCAGAATTAACCGGATAAAGATTTGCGGGTTAGTTTTAAACTCAACCGTCTCTTCCCAGCCGGGTAGTTTGATTTTCTGAATATGTGAGCGCTGAATAAGATACGCGACTTTATCCCACCAGGGGAGTTCGTTGTTTTCAATGAGTCCGGTGGCAATAAAGAATACGGCAGGAATATTCAGCGACTTCAGAATAGGGTAAGCCAGCTCAAAATTGTCTTTGTAGCCGTCGTCGAAAGTAACCAGTAAGTAACGTTTGTCCGGTTTAGGACTGGTTGATATTAACTGGTTTAATTCCGCCAGGCTGATGATTGTGAAACACTCCTTCAAAAAGCTCAGGTGTTTATGCAGGTTCTCAGCAGAGCAGGAGTAAACATTCGGATCGAGTTTGCTGGTCGTCATATCGCCGATACGGTGTAAGTTAAGTACGTATACACCGTCCGGCAGGTGTTTCCAGCGAAAAGCTGAAACACCTATCATAGACTCAAGCTTGGATTGTATCCGTTTCGCGAGCACGTTAAATCCTTTTAAATGCAGGCTTCTTCAATATAAAGTCACGGTAGTCGTTCGGGTCGCCTTGCTTCCCGGCTTCCGCCGCTTTAGCAATATTATACATTTCACGGGCGCTGACATAGTGCAGCTTGTATTTTTCACCGTCATTATACTTTTCATTCAGGTGACGGTGCATTATTTCAACCGGTTCGCCCAGCAGGGCGCCCATGTCTGTGTCCTGGGCGCCGTGGGTATGGATCTTTATGAAAATCCATTCAGGACGGCCTTCAACGTGGATATGCTTATCCACCCAGTTATCTACTCTGCCCGGAGTCGGACGACAGTTGTCCCTGATATCCGCACGTTCAATTTTAGGTAAAATACCGAACTTGAAGGCTTCTTTGTTAAAGCCCATCGGGCCTTGCATTATAAGCAGATCGCCCCAGGCCTCACCACCGGTCTTCATCAGCTTTCCGGAGTTATAAGACTTAGGCTTAGCCGGATCGTCTTTCGCGTAGTGGAAGCAGTTGGTTAATGCGGGCTGTGTAGCGTCCGGCGACGGGAAAGTCATATCCACATAACAGCCGGTTTCTTTCAGTACAGTGAGTTCATCATTCACACCACACCAGTGACCATGGGGATGAGAGTTATCCAGCGCCCAGTTTCCATGAATAAATGCATAGACAGGTTTGCCGGTTACCGGATCGGTTGCCAGTGCACCGTGTTTCTCATGCAGTGTTTGCGCGAAATTTGATAATACGGTGCGCAGGTTGTCACTGGTATCATCTTCATGGTGAAGGTGAATTTCGATTTCACCAAACCCGCGGGCACATAAGTCAGAAAGCTTGTCCAGATGCTCTTCCCGGTATTCTTCTTCCGGAAAGAAGAAAGAATGTTTAGGGTGGTAACCATCGGCGTCGGTAAATTTGGACGCCATAACAGGGTAGTCCTGCATCCAGCGGTCAACACGTGCACGCTCCAGTTCAATGTTATCTTTATTCAGCCATTGCGGTTCGTAGTGGTCTACGAAACAAAACATCACGTGAGTTGTACCTTTGACTTCCGGCTTAGAAGAGAAGAATGCATTTTTCCAGTATCCCAGGATCCAGGTCTGCATATCTTTTTGATAAATCAGCGCGGTACCTAAACCGGCAGCAATTAATATCAGAACAATGAGAGCGAGAACAATATAGGTGATCATTAGCGTGCCGTACTTTTCCAGGTTGCAGACTGTTTAGAAGTTAAAAATCGGATGAAACCCTGGCCGAGGGAAATATTCATAGAAACAAAAAAGGTGACCAGTTTAATTATGCTGGCTAACTTGCCTTTCTTATCATCATTTAATGTCAGGCCATAATAATAAGTAAAATAAAAAAGTACCTGGCCGGCAAACAGCAGACCGTACAGAGGACTTGTTAATGCCAGCAGCGCACCGCTTACCAATGCGACGAGCATAAAATGCGGCACAAACCAGCGTAAGATTTTGTGACTGATATAACTGAAGCACCGGCTGCCAGCTAACGGGTTCAGTGCCCAGGTCAGGCGCATCATCGCCTGGTAATTGCCTGCGCCTATTCTGATGCGACGTCCGGCCTCTTCTTCAAGGTTAGGCGCAATCTCTTCCGTTGCCCGTGCTTCAGGGTTATAGGTCAGTTTATAGCCTTGTCTGGCGATACCCATAAACACGCAGAAATCATCAATGATAGTATTTTCCGGTAACGGCTCATACAGTGCTGTCCGGATAGCATAAATAGCGCCATTCGCTCCCAGCATGGCATTAATACGGGACTCGTGAAACTTCAGTACCTGCTCGTACTGCCAGTACAAACTGTCTTTATTTTTTCCGGAAAAGGCATCTACGAGTTCCAGTTCTCCGCATACACCGCCAACTTGCTCCTCACGGAAGTCCGCGACCAGCTTTCTGACAGCATCGGGTTGAAAAAACGTATTCGCATCAGAGAAAACTGTGACAGGTGTCGTTACCCGTGTCATCAAATCGTTCAGAACATTGATCTTTCCGCGGTTCTGCTCAAATACTACGGTTTCCAGACAGGGAGCAGAGAATGATGTCAAAATATCATTGGTGCCGTCTGTGCTGCCGTCTGAACCTATGAGGATCTTTAGCTTGTCCGTCGGGTAATCCAGTTCCAGAAGGTTCTCAATACGCGCCTTTATGCACTTCTCTTCGTTAAATGCAGCGATGACGATAGTGACGTCAGGTAAATCGGCTTCGCGCTTTCTGCGGCCCTGTTTACTCAGTACAAAACGGGTGTCTTTAATTGCCTGATGAAAACTGCTGACAGCAAGTAATATCACAGGATAAATCAGGTAGGTGTAAAGAATGGCGACTACACTTAGCCAGAAAATGAATTCCATGGTTGTACTCATCAACGGGGCTTCGCAGGAATGCCCAGCGCAGTGCAGCCGGAAGGGATGTCTTTAACCACCACAGCATTAGCGCCAATTTTCACATTATCGCCGATGGTTACCCCACCGATAATTTTTGCGCCGGTGCCGATGAATACGTCGTTGCCGATAACCGGTGACTGACCTTTTTCATCGCCAATCACTACGCCGCTTTCGATAACGACCCGGTCACCGGTTTTGACCTTGCTGTTAATGACTACACCCACTGGGTGCATAATGACTAGGCCACGGCCAAACTCAGCTTTCACGCCAATGACACAGCCGTTAATCCACTTATTCAGCATTTGAAGCAACAGACCTGCAGGGCTTAAAATACCGTGGCGACAGCGGTGAGACATTCTGAACAGCAGTGTTGCACTGGTACCGTCGGTTAACAGTAACCGGGGCAAAGATAAATGCGCACCATCATCAGCAAACACTGCCTGTTTATATCGCAGATCACTTTTTACTTTCTCAAACACTAACTTTAAAACCTTTACTGTAACAACAGAAATATCGTTCGCCGGCACGAAGCTTACCCGCCGGCGCATTTAATACAATGATTTACTTAGATTTGATCGCTTCTTCGATACGTTTTTTTGTATCCAGAAGTGATTTATTACTGGGCCGTAAGTTCAGTGCCTTCATTATCCATTGATAGGCATCACTGTATCGCTTCTCTTCATAGAGTAACCAGGCGATATTGTTCATGGCCTGCCAGTTCTTAGGTTGGGCACTAACCAGTTGCTCATAGAAGCTGATTGCTGCCTGCTTATCCGTTTTAGCCAGCTCACTGACATAGAACAAATCGGCTTCATCATAGCCCTGAGATATGTCAGCAGCCTTTTTCAGGACAGCAAGTGCCTCGTCATCCTGACCGTTATTTTTTAATGCTTTATAAAGTAGCTGCGCTGACTTAGGTGTTTTAAGTTTATCGAACGCTTCCTGCAGGGCTGGAATAGCTGCTGAAAAGTCTTCGTTGCCCGCTTGTGCCCGGCCTGTGATCTCCATCGCTCTGGCGCTGTTAGCAAACTCCGGCGGTAAACCTGCAACAATAGCCATGGCTTCGTCATAACGCTTTTCATTCACCAGAATATGGCTTTTCAGTAACTGTAACTGAGGCGCCTCAGCCACACCTTCTGGCATATTTTTGATTGCCCGTAATGCGGCCTTGTTACCTTCAGCCTGCATCATGGCTTCAGCATAGGCTTCAAAAACCTGAATGGTCGCAAAACCGGATTTTATGGAGTTTCGCAGTACATCCAGAGCAGCCAGAGGCTGACCCATTGACATATAAGACTGGGAAAGTAAAAAATCCACCTTGGGTTGTTCACCAAAACCAAAAATAGAACTGCGGGACAGTGATACCACTTCCTTGTAGTCCTGTTTGAGGAAAGCCGCAAACAATGTACTGAAAGCGCTGGTTTTGCTATTTTGCGCTAAAATATTGTCAATCGTTTTGAAGGTCGCTTTTTTATCAGGCAGCGCCTGAGCAGACACGTAGGCGCCGGTTAAAGCAATCTGATCATTCGGCTGTTCTTTCAGTACCCGGCTGTAGGCTTTCAGGGCTTCTTCTGCATCACCATTTCTAAATGCCTTTTCTGCAAAATACTTTGCCGCTTCAATGTTAGCAGGCTCAAGGTTACGCACTTTGGTATACAAGGACTCAAGTGCATCTGTGTTACCGGTATATGATTCAAATTGGGCAGAAATCAGATAGTTTTCGGCATTGTCCGGCTCCGCTTCAATCCATTCATTAATAATTGAACGGGCCTCTTCTTCATCCCCGTTAGTGGCCTTCATGGCGACCAGGAACAACTTAGATTGTGTACTGTTACCTTCCGCTGCATCTTTTACGATTTGTTGCGATGACGTTTCAAGTAAATCTTCGCCGTCACTGTCACCCACAGACAGCTTCAACAGGCCGAGTTGCTGTTGCTGCACCGGATTTTGAAAAGCATCATTTTTGACATTGGAAAGGATTTCGGCGGCTTTATTTCTTTCTCCGGAGAAGATCAGCGCTGAAGCCGCTTTTGTCGCCAGACGGGTATTGCTGGTAACAAGTGACGGATACTTCTTGTATAAAGAGTAACTGTCCAGCGTGTCACCGGCTGATAATTTTGCTGCAATATACATTTGCAGGCCCGGATGATTAGGAGGAAATTTGTCAACGACCTTTTCCAGGTAGGAAAGTGCCTGCTCGTAGTTCCCGATCTGGAAATGTGAGATCCCTGCAATATACACGGATGTCATATTCACCATATTCTGGTTCAGTGAAATATCAATGTGTCTGGCGGCACTTTCAAAATCGTGCTCAGACAGGGCAATAATTGCCATTTGCTGATTCGCCAGCGGTTGATCAGCAGACAATGAAAGCACTTTCTCTACATAAGTTTGTGCTTTTTTGAATTCTTTCGCTTTTATGTAAGCTTCTGCAATATTCAGATTAAGCTGGGCAAAGAAAGGTTTAAGTGCCAGCAAAGCTTCGTAGTTCTCAGCTGCTTCTTTAAACTGACCTGATGCCTGGAGAATTTCCGCAGTCAGTGAGCGAATCATCCAGTCATCCGGGTATTTTTCTGATAATGCCGATAAAACATTTACGTCGCCGGGGTTATCCGAAAGCAAGTACCCGTTGATAATTAAGGCATAGTCGTCGATTTTGCTTTTAACTGCCGGCGTAGCGTTTTCTTTTGCCAACTCCCTGGCGACTTTCAGGTGATGTTCCGCCTGTTCCTGCGATCTTGAACGTCCCGATATTACGGCAGCAATCAGTTCTGCAGAAATACGCTGCCCGTTGTTCAGTTGCCCCTTAAACTCTTCAAAGGTAACTTCGAAAATATCCAGATCGGCCATGGAATAGAGGGATAAAAAATACTCATCCGCAAAATCGTTAATATCACCGCGTTGGGTGAGTACCTTGTCGAAGGTCGTAATGGCGCTGACCATATCACCAATATCGAAATAGACCTTAGCTAATTCAATACGGGGGCGGACATCAGTGGGGGATTGCTGTACGGCGGCTTTTAAATGAACAATAGCTTGCTTGTAATTGTCTTCACTAAGTGCATCTTCTGCTTTATTTAATCGTTCTTCTACAGTCATTTGAGAACAGGCGGTGGTGAGCAGCGTTGCGGTGACAAAAGCGGCAATTCGGGTTCGTTTCAATATATCCATACTATACAGCACATCCGGGATTTAAAAATGAGTGAATACTTTACGGGGTATCGTCTGAAAAGAAAAGTATGCAAACGTATCAGGGGTTTTTAAATTGAAGACACAAAAAAAGGCGACATTCGTCGCCTTTTTTTAGAGTGTAAAAACAATCTTATTTGTTTTTACGACGAGCAGATACACCCAGACCCATCAGGCCAAGCGCCAGAACTGCAACAGTTGAAGGCTCTGGAACAGATACTGGAACTGCCTGGAATACAGCAGAAACGTCACCAGTGATGTTCTCTAAGTCAGACAGACTGTCGTAGTCGCCGTTTACTGTCAGGTAAGAGTAGAACGGAGCAGGGCTCACGAAGTAATCCATACCAGCAGTAGTCAGAGTAAAATCTGTGAAGTCGAAGTTATAGTTACCAGTACCAGCTGAGAAGTCGTAGTTACCGTATGCATTAGTAACGTCGTCAGCAGTAGCGATAAGAATATCGTCGCCATTGTTCAGAGTAGTACCTGCTAACAGGTCGTCTGAAGTTGTGTCGCTGTTTACGTCGATGTACAGCTGCAGGCTAGCTGAAGTCGCTGCGAAAGACGTACCTGAAGTGCTTGTACCAGAAGCAGTCAGGATTGCATATACACTGTAACCAAAGTTCAGGTAAGATGAAGAACCTTTGTATACGTCAGTACCTTCGTTAGCGTACAGTGCAGACATAGTTGCGAAAGCACCAGTAGTGAAGCCAGAACCGTTGAATACCAGCTCTTCAACGTAACCACCGTTGAATTTGTCAGCAGTCAGTACTGAACCACCGTAAGGGGTTTCGTCAACCTGGAAATCCATGAACTCAGCTGAGCTTGTGAAAGAAGCTAACAAACCAGCAGTCAATGCGAAAGATTTTACAACTTTATTAAATTTCATAACCATCTCCATATTAAATTCGTTCGGCTGTTAGGCCTCGCTGATAATAAAGCATCTGGTGTGCCAACTTTTTATCCATATGAATTTGTTGGTTTTTTTATTTTTATTGCCTGCTTGTAAAAACTGCGTGTAAAAATCCCTGACACAAATTTTGTTATTTTCCGCTAACTACTTTCTCAGCGATTTTGAACTTCAATTTCTGTAGCCAGCCACGGTTACCAAACGGACACCACGTCTTACTGAGCTTATTCTTGTAAGCATCGAAATGCAGGCCATAAGGTGCACACAATACTTTGCCTCTTCCCAGCAGAATCTTCAGCGCATAGGTCTCAGCAATACCAGCACATAAGTTTACCGACATGGCTGTTGAGGGGCCGCGCTGCTCGTGGAAATCTACAGCATCCTGATCAACAAGATAGTTACGCTGGAGCATCGCCGGTGATAAGCCAATCAGAAACTGGATTAATTGTCCTTCTTCTGTTTGCTTGTCATTAAAGCGGAAATATTCTTCATAGGTCATTTTGCCGGGCATAAAACAAAGCAGAGCAGCGCCCATGCCAAGCGGTGCCGCTGTCACAACGGGTATACCTTTCTCATAGCAACGGTTGAAAACCAGTTTCCTCGCAGCCAGGGCGAAGAAATCGAGACTATCTATATAAAGGTCGACGCCATCAAGAAATCGATCAACATTCGTTTCATCGATTCCGGCAGGAAAGCTGCCAATCTCTATTTCCGGATTAATATCCTTCAACATAGCAGACATGACTTCAATCTTGTCCTGATCTTTTGTCGACACAAAAGCGCCGGACTGGCGGTTAATATTGTGTATATCGAACTGGTCAAAATCAGAGATGTTAATTTTTCCGACACCCAGTCTGGCAAGTGTCAGACTATGCAGTCCGCCAACACCGCCACAACCTGCAATTGCCACCCGTTTTGTGCGCAGTGAAGCTTGTTCATCATGCGTTACCCAGCCAATATTTCTGGAAAACGCCACATCATAGTTAAAATCCATACGCTATCCGGTTATCCTGCGCGAAGCAGTTTGTCATGAACCTTTATAGGGTAAGCTAATATCATGACATGTAAAATGCTATCATCAGAAAAAAGCCGGATTACCTGATAGGGACATTAGAATGAATATGATAAGAGTGCTGTTCGTCAGCATGACAATTGTGCTGACTTCACTTCCTGTTTGTCATACTGCTTTTGCAGAAGCATTACCTGAGGTTGTAAAAAAGGTGAAGCCTTCCGTGGTGGGTGTGGGCTTTTATGCGCCGCTGGCCACCGTCAGCCATCAATTAAAAGGGACTGGTTTCGTTGTCGGAAATGGAAAATATGTAGTGACCAACCATCATGTGATCACAGCATTTCCTACAGAAGAAAATGTAAAATTTAACCAGGTCGTGTTCGTACCCGAAGGCCGTAAGATGGGAATTGCGCGGGTAAAACACGTTTATAAAGATGAAGAGCATGATCTGGCCATTCTGGAAATGGCCCATGAATTACCACCTGTCAGTCTGCTATCAGCAACAGATGTGGTTGAAGATGGTACTGGAATCGCAATGACCGGTTTTCCCATTGGCGCCGTACTAGGATTGTATCCGGCCACACACAGAGGCATTGTTGCCGCGTATACGCCTAATGTGATCTCGGCTTCGAACAGTGCGCAACTGTCGCAAGCTTATCTGGACAGCTTACGCAACCCTTTCATGGTGTACCAACTTGATATTACCGCTTACCCCGGCAACAGCGGCAGCCCCGTATACAAAGCGGCCACCGGCGAGGTGTTAGGGGTAATCAATAAAGTGTTCGTTAAGAAAACAAAAGAGTCGGCAATTACTTCGCCCAGCGGCATCACTTATGCCATTCCGGTGAAGCATGTTTATGCACTGGCTGAGAAGCACGGGATAACGTTGTAAGCAAAGGCGCTTATTTTTATTAAGAAGTAAAAAGCGGAGTCATTCTTGCTAGTGGTCATGGTGACAAGTAGTCGCTTTAGAAGTTTGATTGAGTATCTTGCTCAACATGCAGCATTTATTTCAGGGAGCACGATATGAAAGTGTTAGTAACGGGAGCCGCTGGCTTTATCGGATCATTTGTTGCCGCGCAATTAACGGAGCGTGGCGATGAAGTCGTAGGTATCGATAATCTGAATGATTATTATGATGTGTCATTAAAGGAAGCCAGGCTTGAAAGGGTATCGTCTTTACCTTCCGGCCATCTTTATACGTTTATTAAAATGGGCGTTGAAGATCGTGCTGCGATGGAGGCGCTCTTCGCTGAACACAAATTTGATAAGGTGGTTCATTTAGCTGCCCAGGCAGGGGTGCGTTATTCGCTGGAAAATCCTCACGCTTATATTGATGCGAATATTGTCGGCTTTATGAATGTGCTCGAAGGTTGCAGACATAATCAGGTTAAGCACCTGGTTTACGCTTCATCCAGCTCTGTTTATGGTGCCAATGAAAGCATGCCTTTCGCCGTCGAAGATAACGTGGATCATCCGGTATCTCTGTATGCAGCCAGTAAGAAAGCCAATGAGCTGATGGCTCACACCTACAGTCATTTGTACGGGTTGCCGACCACAGGGCTGCGTTTCTTTACCGTTTACGGTCCCTGGGGACGTCCTGATATGGCACTGTTCCTGTTTACCAAAGCGATCCTGGAAGACAAACCTATTAAGGTGTTTAACTACGGCAACCACCGCCGTGACTTTACTTACATCGATGATATTGTGGAAGGTGTTATCGCCACGCTGGACAACGACGCAAAAGCGGATGATTCCTGGTCCGGTAAGTCACCAAATCCGGGCTCAAGTAAAGCACCGTGGAAAGTTTATAATATTGGCGCTCAGACGCCGGTACACCTGCTGACTTATATCGAAACTCTCGAAAAAGCGTTAGGAAAGGAAGCAGAAAAAGAAATGCTGCCAATGCAAAAAGGTGATGTGCCTGATACTTACGCTGATGTAGAAGCACTGGTCAAAGATACCGGTTATCGTCCGTCTACAGACATTGATACCGGTATTGCAAAATTTGTGGAGTGGTACAGAGGGTTCTACAACGTATAACCCTTGAGCGCAGCGGCAGGGGCTCAGTCTTTGATAAACTGCCGCAAATATTCTTCACGTTCTTCCGGCATCGCCGGAATTTGTTCCCGTAAACTGAGCCGGATCTCATTAAGCATAGATGCAAAACCCGGCTTCAGACTCCCCTCGAGTAACGGGCGGTTAATGTAATAAGGCGCCCGTTTGCCGTGATAGTCCACTACCGGTCCTATCTGCTGAAATTTAATGCCTACATAACCCATACTTCTTGCAAGGCGGGGCTCCATCATGACATAGGCATGTTTCACGCCGAACTCCAGCGCCGAGGCGGCGGCAGCAAAATATAAACCTACAGCAATAAAAGGAAAACAGCGTAATTCCGTTTCCGAGTAGGTGACCGGGTTGATAGCACCGGTTGCGGAACCGTCGAAGTCATCTGAACGACGTCGCCGGAAGTATTTGGGGACGGCAAGTCTGGATATTTCGCACACCTCGTGGCGTTTAAAATTATCCGGACTCAAATCGTTCCGGGTGATAGAGGAGCGGCAATATTTCTCAATGGGTAATAACTGATCATCTTGTAATGGCCTGACCGCACGCACAGTGCCGGCCATTTGCTGAGTGCCGATATGGCGAATCATGCAGTGTCTTGAGTAAGCATCAAATTCGTCAGTTTCCAGACCCGACTCTTTCACCGGCTCAAACGCAAGCTCGTCACAATAGACGTTATGCCTGATTTTGTAGACAGACTCTCTCAGAGCATCATCCACTGCCAGAACGGGTTCCAGATACGTACTGAAGTGTGAAGAAATATAGTTAGCTTCCCTGAGCTGCTGATAGCCGGAAAACATCTTTCCTACGCTGGTACGGCGGAACTTTTTATTGATTGTGTCAAATATCGAACGCTTAGCCATAATGGTTTTAACTTCTCACTGCTGCTGACGTCACAATACACCAATGATAGTGCAACGTGACAGCTTAAAAGTGCTGTGTTAGATATCGCTATTGATACTATAGAACAAATTTTGATAGTTGAGCGTTTATCAAAAGAAAATCCTTAACAGCCAGCAGAGGCAGGGGATACAGAGGAATAAAGCGTTGCCGGGTAGCTGTTTGACACCGGTAAACAGATATCTGACTGTATACGTGCCGCACCGTAAGTTGCTCCTGAGTCCGTTTCGCAGGTTCAATGCTTCAGGCGGGACGCACAAAGAAAAAGCCACACTTGTGGCTTTTTCTGTTCAGGAATGAAAGTAAAAATTTACTTTGCCGCCAGCGCGGCTTTCATGTCTTTTCTGCGCTGATGAAGCAGGGGCTCTGTGTAGCCGTTCGGCTGACTTACACCATCGAAAATCAGTTCTTTCGCAGCTTTGAAACCAATGGCGTTGTCGAGATCTGGTGACATCGGAATGTAATCACTGTCGCCGGCATTTTGCTCATCAACCAGCACTGCCATGCGGGCAAGGGATTCGTTAACCTGTTCCGGCGTAATGATGTTATGTACCAGCCAGTTGGCCAGGTGCTGGGAAGAAATCCTCAAGGTCGCGCGGTCCTCCATCAGACCAACATTATTGATGTCAGGCACTTTCGAACAACCAATCCCCTGATGTACCCAGCGTACCACGTATCCCAGAATGCCCTGTACGTTGTTATCTACTTCACGCTGAATAGCTTCTGCAGACAAAGACGAGTCTTCTGGCATTAAAGGTATCGTAAGAATATCCGCAATACCGTTATATTGCTGTTCTTGCATACCGGACTGCAGGGCGAATACATCGACCTCATGGTAATGCAGACTGTGCAATGTGGCAGCGGTGGGAGAAGGGACCCAGGCGGTATTGGCACCGGCCTTCGGATGGCCTATTTTCGCTTCCATCATATTTGCCATCTGATCCGGAATGGGCCACATGCCTTTACCAATCTGTGCGCGGCCGGAAAGCTGACAAGCCAGGCCCGTTTGTACATTGGCTTTTTCATAGGCAGCAATCCAGGGCATGGTTTTCAATGCGCCTTTTGCTGCGAATGGCCCTGCCTGCATAGAGGTGTGAATTTCGTCACCCGTACGATCGAGGAAACCGGTATTGATGAAAGCGACACGTGATGAGGCTGGGCCGATGCAGGCTTTCAGATTGATACTGGTGCGGCGCTCTTCATCCATAATACCCATTTTCAGCGTATCCCGGTCGAGGCCCAGCATGGCTTCAACACGGCTGAACAGGCTGTCTGCGAAGGCAACTTCTTCAGGACCATGCATTTTAGGTTTAACAATATAAATACTGCCTTCACGGGAGTTACGGAATTTACCATTGCCCAGTAAATCATGTTTAGCAATGAGGGATGTGATCACACCGTCCATCAATCCTTCAAAGACCGGTTCACCGTCCAGTAAAATCGCGTCGTTTCGCATGAGGTGACCGACATTGCGTACAAACATGAGGCTGCGGCCGGCAAGTGAAAGTGTGCCTGCGCCATCTGCTGTGGTGTATTTACGGTCAGACTGCATAGCACGGACAATCTTTTTGCCGCCTTTTTCCATGGTCAGCGACAGATCGCCTTTCATAAGACCTAACCAGTTTGAATACACCAGTGTTTTATCTTCAGCGTCTACAGCCGCTACAGAATCTTCGCAGTCCATGATGGTTGTCAGCGCTGCTTCAAGCAGCACATCTTTCACCCCGGCAGGATCGGCTTTACCCACCGGGCTTGCGGCATCAATCTGAATTTCAAAATGCAAACCGTTGTGAACAAACAGCAGTGCATCCGGCGCATCTGAATTGCCTCTGAAGCCAAGGAACTGTTCGCTGGTTTGCAGTGTAGTATTGCCGCTTTTCAGGGAAACGGTAAGTGTGCCGTCTGTGATGCCATAACCGGTGACATCTTTATGGGATGCATCAGCAAGCGGCAGCAGGGTGTCCAGTAATCGCTTTGCTTCTGCGATTACTTTAGCGCCCCGTACAGGGTTATAGGTTGTTCCGGCTTCTGCGCCGCCTTCATCGCTGATCACGTCTGTACCATACAGCGCGTCATACAGACTTCCCCAGCGTGCATTCGCGGCGTTCAGTGCGTAGCGGGCATTATTGATAGGCACAACCAGTTGCGGGCCCGCCATGGTGGCAATCTCTGCATCTACATTGGCCGTCGTGGCAGTGACATTGTCCGGCTCATTCTCCAGATATCCGATTTCCCGCAGAAAGTTCAGATAGTCGTCGCCGGAAGCGGGCTTGCCGCTTTTGTGATAAGCGTCAATTAAGGTTTGGAAATGATCCCGCTTATCCAGCAGAGCCTGATTAAGCGGTGTGAGGTCTGCAAGCAGGGATTCGAAATTCGCCCAGAAAGTGTCTTTGTCGACATTAGCGCCGGGCATTGCCTGTTCATTGATGAATGTGTCCAGAACCTCAGCAACCTGAAGTCGTCCGTGTTGAATATACCCTTTCATAATGACCTCTACTCTTTAATGAGTTGTTAGTGTAGAGGTTTCCGGACACTATTTTTAATTTATGGTTTGTATTGCTGTCATAATATTGGTGAATGTTCGCTGGAAGATGACTTACAGATTACTCATCTCAGATGCCAGTTCACCAATTAAACGGCGCAGCCAGATATGGCCCGCATCATGATGCAACAAGGCACTCCACGCCATTTTCAACGCAATTGGCGGAATATCGAAAGGAGGATCTTTCACTACAACTTCCGGATCGTCCTTAAACAGTCGCGCGGCTTTGCCCGGTAATGTGGCCACCAGATTTTGAGTTTTAGCTATTTGCAGTGCTGCGTGATAGTGGCGGGTAAACACTCTGATCGCCCGCTGTTTTCCCAGTTTAGTTAATTCAGCATCGACCCAGCCAAGTTTTTGCACTTCATTGGGATCAATACCTACGCCCACACCGAAGCCGGTTTTACTTACCCATATATGCTGGGCGCTTAAATAACTGTCCAGATCCCATTTCTGGTTTACCAGCGGATGGGATGCGCTGAGCACACAGCTGAAACTGTCATACCAGATGACTTTCTGGTGAAAGGATAGAGGCAGTTCGTCGAAGCGGTTAATCGCCATGTCGACTTTACCCTGTTCCACATCGTGAAATGTCACGTCACTCGGTGTGATTAAATCCAGGGTGATGTTCGGGGCAATCTTGCCCAAACGGCCGACCAGCTCAAGCAATAAAGTGCTTTCCGCGTAATCACTGGTCATGATCCGGAATGTACGGTTGCTGGTGGCCGGATCAAAATCGGTTTCCGGCTGAATGGAGCTTTCCAGTTTACTGAGTACATCGCGGATGACCGGCTGGAGCTCAAGGGCACGTTTAGTCGGTGTCATACCTTCGCTGGTTCTCACCAGCAACGGATCTTTAAATAAATCTCTTAACCGCTTTAAACCGTTACTCATGGCCGGCTGGGTGATGCTGAGCTGATTAGCGGCGCGGGTAACACTGCCTTCTCTGAGCAAAACATCCAGATAAACCAGAAGATTCAAATCTACTTTGGCTATATTCATGCTCTCAATGCTCCAAATTAGGATTATTATCTGTTGCTATTATAAGCGTCAGGTCCTGATAAGTAAGATAGACTATTAGTCGCAGATTGTTACTGCTTTATTCGCCTGTTGTACTGATACTTTCGACCTGGTTTGACTGCCAGTGTACCCCGGATTTCAAACGGGTGTTTTATTTTTGTGGCTGTGAAATGAATAAAACCGGTGAATATAAAAAAGGCTCCCGAAGGAGCCAGAGGTTAGGAACCTGTGTGTTTATACATCAAACTGGTTCATGGTGTTGTCGTCACCTGAAGCTTTCAGTGCGCCCTCACCGGAGAAGTACTCTTTATGGGTGTCGCCCAGGTCAGAACCGGCCATTGCCTGGTGCTTAACGCACGCCAGACCCTGACGAATTTCTTTACGCTGAACACCTTTAACGTATGCCAGCATACCTTCGTCACCGAAGTAACCTTGCGCCAGGTTGTCAGTAGACAGTGCCGCAGTGTGGTAAGTAGGCAGCGTGATCAGGTGGTGGAAGATACCCGCTTCACGTGACGCATCACGCTGGAAGGTCTGGATCTTCGCATCAGCAGCTGCAGCCAGTTCGCTGTCGTCATATTCTGCAGACATCAGTGTCGCACGGTCGTAAGCAGATACGTCTTTGCCTTCTTCCTGCCATGCATCGAATACTTGCTGACGGAAGTTCAGTGTCCAGTTGAAAGACGGTGAGTTGTTGTAAACCAGTTTCGCATTCGGGATAACTTCACGAATCGCGTCAACCATGTCACCAATCTGACGTACGTGAGGCTTCTCAGTTTCAATCCACAGCAGGTCAGCGCCATGTTGCAGAGAAGTGATACAGTCAAGAACAACACGGTCGAAACCAGTATTCGCTTTGAACTTGAACAGACCGTTAGGCAGACGAACAGGTTTAACCAGTTTGCCGTCTTGCTTGATAACCAGGTCGCCATCAGACAGGTCATCTGCACCGGAAACTTCAGTAGTGTCCAGAAATGCATTGTACTGAGAAGCCAGGTCGCCGGGGGCGGTAGATACAGGGATTTTCTGCGTCAGACCAGCGCCTAATGAGTCGGTACGGGCAACGATGACACCGTCGTCTACACCCAGCTCTAAGAATGCATAACGAACCGCGTTGATTTTCGCCAGGAAGTCTTCATGAGGAACGGTAACTTTACCGTCCTGGTGACCACACTGCTTAGCATCAGATACCTGGTTTTCAATCTGAATACAGCAGGCACCGGCTTCAATCATTTTCTTCGCCAGCAGGTAAGTGGCTTCTTCGTTACCGAAACCGGCATCGATGTCGGCAATGATGGGGACTACGTGGGTTTCAAAGTTGTCGATTTGCGCCTGGATTGCTGCAACATCACCACCGTTTGCTTTCGCTGCATCCAGCTGCTTGAATAAATCACCCAGTTCGCGGGCATCAGCCTGACGCAGGAAAGTGTAAAGCTCTTCAATCAGCATAGGAACGGTGGTTTTTTCGTGCATGGACTGGTCAGGCAGGGGACCGAACTCAGAACGCAGGGCTGCAACCATCCAGCCGGAGAGGTACAGATAGCGTTTGTTAGTCGTGCCGTGGTGTTTCTTAACAGCCAACATTTTTTGTTGACCTACGAAGCCGTGCCAGCAACCTAAAGACTGGGTGTAGCTTGCACTGTCGGCATCATACTCTTCCATATCTTTGCGCATGATAGCGGCAGTGTACTTCGCAATGTCCAGACCAGTTTTGAAACGGTTCTGTGCTTTCATACGTGCGGCGTACTCTGGGTTAATACCTTCCCAGCTTCCTTTCTGCGCGGCTTTAAGCGTAGCAATAGTATCGATATCTTGCTGATATTGCGACATAGAGGTCTCTCCCGAATTAACTCAAATATGTTGTTTAGGCGATTACGCTGCACTGCGTTCTCGTTAGCTCACATTCATCCTAGTGCCGCAATTCGAATAACGTAAATATATAATTGTCATTCCCGTCATAATATTTGTGAATGATTGTTGTGGGTCTCATGGAAAGGTTACGGTTCGGGTTTCATTTTTTGAGTCTAATTGCTTAAAGCATTATCTTTATTTTCGCCCTATGATTACTGTAATTAAAATAATTCGGGGGGAGTATGAGCAGTATTCTTAGTACCGTCGATCAACGGACTAATCTGGTGGGTGAGAACCGCCTCGAGCTACTGATGTTCAGGTTGGGGACCCGTCATGCGTTTGCCATTAACGTGTTTAAGGTTAAAGAAGTCATCGGTGTTCCGAAGATGAATACGATGCCGGGATCTCACGGCAATTTATGTGGTGTGACCCTGTACAGAGGGAATTCAATTCCTGTCATTGATCTGCGCAGCGCCATTCGTATGAAAAATAGTGGCGATACGAATTACGCTAATAACGTCATCATCACAGAATATAACCGCTCAGTTCAGGGATTTCTGATTGGTGATGTATTAAGCATCGTTAATACATCCTGGCAAAATATTCAGCCGCCGCCGCTGACTATAGGTAAGTCAAATTACCTTACTGCCATCAGTCAGATAGAAATCGACGGCAAGAACGAACTGGTAGAGATCATTGATGTCGAAAAAGTGCTGGCTGAGATCATCGATTACGATATTTCTATCTCAGACGGCGTGCTTGATGAGCAGGTCGTCAGTGCTATGCATGGCCGTCAGGTGTTGATTGTGGATGATTCCGCTACTGCACGTAAACAAATCAAAGATACCCTTGCCCAGATAGGTTTATCCTGTCTTGAATGCCACAATGGCGCAGAAGCCCTGGCGTTACTCAAATCATGGGCAGATGAAGGGAAGCGGCCGTCTGACCTTATCTTATTAATGTTTACCGATGCTGAGATGCCGGAAATGGACGGCTACCGCTTAACTGCAGAAGTGCGCGGTGATGAGAGAATGAGTGATTTATTTGTTGCCCTGAACACCTCCTTAAGTGGCAGCTTTAATGAGGCCATGGTGGAAAAGGTGGGTTGCAACCGGTTTATCTCTAAATTTCAGCCGGATATGTTAGTTGACGTGGCGCAGCAACGCATGCGCGAACTCCTGACCAGTCAGTCAAAGGCTTAGCGTTAAATCGATGAAATTACAGCCTTTCGTGAATTTTTGATGACTCACGGCTTTGGGTTTGGCGCTTGTCCTGATGTGATTTACACTTAGCCACAGTTTTTTTCCTGTGGATACGACGATGCTAAAAAAAATAAGCGTGTGCTCTCTGGTAGGGCTCACCCTGGCGCAAGGCTGCGCGCAACTCGATAATGCCGGTCATGCGGCACAGAATTCATCAGCACAGCAACAGCCCCGAAATATCATCATGGTAGTGGCCGACGGCATGGGGCCGGCTTACACCACGGCTTACCGCAATTTTGCTGATAACCCTGAAACACCTGACATCGAAGATGTCGTGTTTGATCACATGCTTACCGGTAATGCCTCTACGCATCCTGCGCCGGTTTCCGGTTACGTTACCGATTCTGCGGCCGCGGCTACAGCGCTGGCGACAGGCATAAAATCGTACAATGGTGCCATTGGGGTGGATGCCAACAAGCAACCTGTTGAGTCGGTTCTGCAAAGAGCAAAGCAACTGGGCCTGCGCACCGGTGTTGCGGTTACATCGCAAATCAATCATGCAACGCCCGCTTCTTATCTGGCGCACAATGAAAGCCGTAAGAATTACAACGCCATCGCTGACAGCATTTTCGACGACCGTATTAATGACGGATTTGTCGCCGATGTTATGCTGGGGGGCGGTACCTCTTATTTCGCCCGTGATGACAGAGATCTCACCGCTTTATTTGCAGATAACGGCTATCAATATGTTGATGGCTACGACCAGTTAGCTACGTTGCCTGCCGGCACTGACGTGCTGGGACTATTTGCACCGGTGGGCTTGCCGGCTGCGCTGGATGACAGTAACCCGCACCGCCTGTCTTTTCTGACTAAAAATGCGATTAAGCATCTTGAGGGGCCGGAGGGATTTTTCCTTCTGGTAGAAGCGAGTCAGGTTGACTGGGCAGGGCATGCCAATGACATCGGTTCTGCGATGGCGGAAATGGACGATCTGGCTGTTACCATGGAATACCTGCAAAATTATGTAGAAACACACCCTGATACACTGGTTGTGCTTACCGCTGATCACAGTACCGGCGGTTTGACTATCGGCGCAGACGGTATTTACGAGTGGCATCCTGAGTACCTGCGCAACATGAAGGCTTCGGTTTCATCCATTGCTGTCAACATGGTCAGTGAAGCCTCTCCGGCAGCGTATGCTGAAGCGCAACTGGGATTCACTTTTGAAGATGATGACAGTGCACTGGTAGACAGTATTGCGGCACTGCCTGATTTTGAGGCCCGTGAAACAGCGTTGAAAGCATTCCTTGATAAGAAGACGAATACCGGCTGGACCACTGGTGGCCACACTGGTGTCGATGTGGAAGTTTTTGCATTCGGTGCCGGAGCAGACGCTTTTGCCGGCCAGTTAGATAACACTGACATTGCAAAGCAATTCTTCCGCTTCCTGAACAACCGCTGAGCTGAATGACAAGCGTACTGTGATAATGTTCACAGTACGCTTTGATTCATTTATCAGCTTATGCGAAAGACGCCTGCCACCCCGGCAAGGCAAAAAAATAGCCGCAAATTGCGGCTATTTTTTTCATCATTGTTTAAATCTACTGATTCAGAAAGTTGTCCAGGTCTTCACCGGTAATTTTGCCAATCTGAGAAAACAGATACCACAATGCAGTCACCAGCAAAATCATGCTCGGGATAACGATAACCGGATAGCTCAGCATCGTCATCCGGCCCAGTTCTTCGGTGTAGGCAGTGGTGCCGGGTTCACTGACCAGAATCATTTTCGCCAGCACATAATTTAATACTGAGGAAAGAAAAAAGGAGCTGGCAACAATGTAAGAGCTGATAGCAATTTTACGTTTAAATTCCGCCTGTTTTCCTTTCTCATCCAGCGCGCGGTTTAAATTTTCCCAGTTAATGATCTGATCGTTCAGGATGAGCATTTTAACCAGTGGCTTTTTACCAAACTGAGTCACCAGAACTGCAATACCGATAAGCGCCGGAATGGTGGCTTCCTTAATTGCAATATATTCGGCGGGCAGTTTCAATAAACTGATCCCGCCGGTGAGGATAACGCTGACAATCCCGAGAACGGAAAAACCATTCACTTTACCGGACTGCTTTAAATCCCAGATGCCGTAAACAATTGGAAAAGCGAGGGCTGCAACGATGCTCCAGGCCGGCCCGAGGTATTCGTCTCCGCTGCCGTAAGACATGATTAGAACAGGGATAACAATATTGAACGCAAGGTTGCCGAAGAAGCCCTGGTTTTGCTGATTTTTGGTTTCTGTGGTGCCGGACATATTTATTTCGTTGTACTACGGATTGAAGGCCAGTATACGGGAATCAATTACTTCACCCAAGCCCGTGCTGCGATGAGACCGCCAATAAATCCGAATAAATGATACTCGAAAGAAATAAACGCCTTTGTTGGCAGAATGCCAAACAACATACCGCCATACATAATGGCAACCAGCACAGAAATCACCAGGTAAGGGACTTTTCTGCTCATGAACCCTGCCAGCAGTAAAAAGCCAAAGTAACCATACACCATGCCACTGGCACCAATATGGATTGCTGAGCGGCCGAATATCCATACGCCGAGACCGCCGGTGAGAAGAATGGTCAGGGTAGTCAGCCAGAATGTGCGGTTTCCCCACTGCATTGTTAACCACATAAACAGCATCAGGGGCACAAGATTCGTGATCAGATGGCTGGCAGATCCGTGTAAAAACGGCGCAGTAAAAATATAGGGCAGGTAAGGCAGTGCTCTCGGAATAATACCAAATTGATTCAGGCTGTTTCCGGTGAGGAGGTTCAGCGCTTCAATGAGAATGAGTACGCCGGCAATAATGGCAAGAAAGCGAAGCTGCTTTTTAAGTTGTGGCATAGGTTTACGCAATAATGTGTGGCAGATAACGGGATAAATCCTGCGTGATCTCACTGCTGTCTTCCCGTACAGACAAACCGGCAGGCATATCGTCTACCAGCCAGCTACCGATCAGTGTGTAATTTTCAGCAAACCGGGGCAGGGCAGTAAATGCTTGGATCACAACGCCTTCCTCTCCATACGGACCGTCGGAGAGTTTGGTTTGCTTACCATTTTCAATCAGGCTGATATTTGCCCCTTCTCTTGAGAACAGCGGTTTTTGAATCCATTTGCCGGTTTCCAGGCCCGGCGCATTATCGGGAAAATAGGCAGGCAACAGATTGGGATGGCCCGGAAACATGTCCCATAAAAGAGGTAGCAGAGCCTTATTGGACAAAATGGCTTTCCATGGCGGTTCTATCCAGTTTGTACCGGCACCTGACAAGGCGTCGCCGAAACTCTCACGCAGCATGAATTCCCAGGGATAAAGCTTAAAGCATTCAGTAACGGGGTTGTCGTGTAAATCAGTAAACGCGCCAGTATCGGCAAGGCCTATGTCTTCAATGTATAAAAATTCTGATTGCAGACCTGCTGCCTGAGCACAATCCTGCAAATATTGTACGGTGCCTCTGTCTTCTTCCGTATCCCGGCAACAGGCGAAATGCATATTACGGATGCGGTAGTAAGCCGCGATTTCTTCAAACCGGTGAACTAACTTTTCCTGTAAGGAATTAAACTGATCGGCGTGTCGGGGTAAATTTCCCCGGTCTACCTGCTGTTCAAGCCATAACCATTGCCAGAAGCCGGATTCATACAAAGACGTAGGTGTATCTGCATTGTTTTCCAGCAACTTAGCGGGACTTTTACCGTCATAGACTAAATCCAGCCGGGAATAGAGTGAGGGGGCGTTGTCCTGCCAGGACCGGAGAATGAATTCACGGTGAAGGGCGGGGATCTGAAAGCGGTTCAGCCACTCCTCGTCACGGATAACCTTATCTACTGCCGCCAGACACATTTGATGCAATTCAGCGGTAGGGTCTTCTATATCCTGCTCAATTTGTTTCAGTGAAAACTGATAATAAGCAGATTCATCCCAATACGGCTCGCCGTACATGGTATGAAAATGAAAGCCGTACTCAGCGGCCTGCTGCTTCCAGTCAGGCCGCTCTCTGAGCGGAATACGAAGCACGGGATCAGCTGCCCCAGCTTCCGGAACGGCTGCTGCTACCCCAGCTTGATTTGGCTCTCACAGAGCTGCCGAAACCACCACGGCTGACAGTACGGGTAACGGTGGGCTTTGGTTTATAAACAGACGGACTGACTTTGTAATTACGCTTGCGGATGTCACCGTCAAACACATAGCCATCTGCAGTCACCCATTTTGAGCGGAACGGCGAGTACGGGGAATAAGAGGTATAAATGGGTTGTGAATAGTAAGGGCGGGGAGACAGTAACTGGCTGACCATAAACCCTGCCATAAACGGCATGAAGAAACTGCCACCTGAATTATTAACTTCACGGCACTGATTCGGACCGAATTCATACTCGCAGTCATGTTCGGAATTAAAACGGGGACTGGTACGGGACGCTTCATCGAGGGCAGTCTGGTAAGCAGCATCACAGCGTTCTGCTGCGTCAGGATAATCGGTTTTACAATCTTCCAGTGAGGTATAAATCTGTGCATCCTGACGGTCGTCTGCACAACCGGTTGCCATTATACCGGCGATCCCTACGGCCAGTGGTTTGAGTGCAAACCCTTTGCGCATTTTGCGCAAATCTATGTAACGACTTCTTTTCCGGGTCATATTTGTCTCCGAATCAGTATGTCATACAAGCAGCGTTCAGCAGACCCACTGCCACTGACATGGCAGCAAGCATGATCCCTGCGGAAACTTCATTGTTGTTAATGCGTTCTGCGATCTTCGGCATAAAAGTAAAGCGCAGCAGTGCAAAAGCAAACGACTGGGCGACGATGGCAATCACGCCCCACAGCGCGAAATCCACAATGGATACTGCATTAGAAGCTGCACCTGAAAGGGCGATAGCGAAGCCAATCAAGGCGCCGCCAAAACCGGTGGCTGCAGCCACGTTCTGCTCCTCTTTAACCAGTTTCCACTCATCATGCGGGGTGACCATGGCGTACACGATTTTAAATACAAATAAGAAGGCGACAGAGATAACAAAGTACAAGGCGAAATTATCCAGCCCTGCTAATGATTGAATGATAGTGTCCATGACGTACGTATCCTTTTGTTAACCGTTAATAGTAATGTCGGCGGGTTCAATATCGAACCCGGTGCTTATCACCAGACAGCGGTCTGCATTGTGACCTACAATTTTTTCTTCACCGGCTACCAGCAGTGACTCTGTGCGACCGTTATCAAGGGGACGTTCATACAGCATCATAAACTGGTCAGTTGTACTGACATCACCATCTTCTTCATAGGTGGTTTCAGTAACAGCAACTGGCGGTGATATTTCACCGACAGCGTCCCATACACGGTGATAATCGTGTCCGTTAAGCGTGTAAACGGGCTTAGAAATCACAGAACTTAATGCTTCTTTCCACTGGGCTTCATTGCCGATGGTTTTGGTTTCGTAAAAGTACCACAGCTTTACGTCGGTAATATGGTTTTCTGTAAGACCACCATCAGTGACAATTTGCAGGAAGCCGTCATCGTCAGTGTAATAACGCAGCAAAGTACCACCACTGTCCAGCGGGGCTTCTCCCACCGCCTGAATCAGTTGGGAACGGGCCGCGCCTTCGATGGTAAGTTGCGGTTCCAGCAGCTTAAGTTTCAGATCATCCAGTTCAAATGAACCGCCCAGATATAATCCCATGATTTCAGGAGATTTGGGTTTTGCTTTCTCTGTGTCTTTCTTACTTCTGCCAAACAATTTGCCAAACATTGATTACGCTCCTAATGTCTGCCAGTTAATATCGTTCAACCGGCTGCCGGCGATGTAAAACACTTTGTCACCGCCACAAATGGTATGTGAGAAATCAGGGTTGAGAACCATATTTTTATACACGCCGCCGGGGGCGTAGCCGATGAGAATCGCGTTATATTCACGCTTAAAATTATTAAACACATGCTCTACGGCAAGAGACTGAATATCCGCCGGAACCTGAGTCGAAAACTGCGCCTGACCATCGTCAACGCTGATTAAATCGTGATGCAGCATACTTGAACCGGGATCAAAAGCTGCTTTCGCCAGCATTTCAACGGCCACTGACGGTGTACACTCAACTTTTGGACAATGCATCTGCAGCAGGGGAACCAGCGTATCGTCAGTAAAGTACGCGACTTTGTGGGCATCCGGATTGCGGTTAGTGCAATAAAGGGCTGTGGTTAACGTCACGTCATCCTGCGGATTGTCCATGAGAATGGTTCTGGCAGTGGCGACGCAGGCCTTGTCCATATCTTCGTCGCGGTTAAATGAATCAACTTTCACAAATTCAATTTTGTCCGGCATGGGGTTGTGAATATCTGCTTTTACACATAATACGATTTCCGGCTTATCCGGCAGGGCTTCCCGCTCTTTAAGCAGCAAATCCAGCAACAGCAGAGTTTTGTTTTCATTCCAGCCGATAACCAGAATGTGATTTTCAACATGTAATGGTTTCATTCCTAAGAGTCCTCTTTGCCAGTGATGGCTCACCCATGCCGCAATCCGGCCCACTACCATCGCGAAAATACTCAATCCCACCGGAATCACATACAGCGATACGATAATTTTACCTGCCGGTGTGACCGGTGACAGATCGCCATAACCGACAGTTGAGGCAGTAACAGCCATCCAGTAAAAAAAGTCTGCATGGCTGGTCAGCGCTTCTTCTCCGGCCGCAGACAGCATTAACCATGCAAGTAAGCCGTAAATAAAAGTGATGGTGACAATGGTGTACCAGCGGGATTCGGAAAAATACCGCAGCATGAGTTTACGAATGTGGGTCCATGAAGCCATGGTGTATGGATGCGTCCCTGATGATTATTTCTGAGCTAAGCAGTATGACGTAAAAGCAATTTCAGGTGCAAGTCACAAAAAGTAAGGGGGCGTGTCAGCCCCCTTAACATTAATTACTTACCCAGAATCCGGCTCAGTTCATCATCTGCAGATGATTTGCCGCCTTTGATACCTGCCTCAGACAGGCGTTTTTCAAGATCGCTGGTGGACTCTTCAGCCGCCAGCTCTTCGGCAGCCTGCAACTCAGCGGTGCGAAGTTTTTGCTTTTCCTGAATCCGCGATAAAGATTCTGTCGCAGTCTTCATTTTACTGTTCGCACCCATATGGCGTGAAGATACAGCTACCTGCGCTTTTTGCACACTTTCAGTCGCCTTTACCATATCTACCTGCTGTTCCAGGCGGCGCAGGTTTGCTTTGGCCTGCTGAATATTTTGAGCCAGTTGCTTCTCGGATTGTTTGAACTGATCAAGGTATTGCTGTTCCTGTTCCTGCTCAGCTTTCAAATCAGACACTTTCTGTGCACAATCCAGTGCCAGTTGACGGTCTGTTTCAACCGCTTTGCGGGCATGGGCTTCGTACTCAGCAATAGACGCGCTGAAGCTGTCTACTTTCTGTTGCGATAATTTGCATTTCGCCAGGATTTGCGTGCGGGCGTGGTCAGATTTACGTAACTCTTCTTTCGCTTCACGGATCTCCTGCTCAAGAATTCTGATTGCCTGACTGTCGGCTACGGCTTGCGCAGCTTCAGTGGCACCACCTTTCACAGCTGTTACTAATTTTTTCCAAACAGACATTCGCTTCTCCTGTCAGGTTATTTTAAATGCGTTTCGTAGGCATCTAAGAAAGACGCTACGTTTTGAAACAAGGTTTCAACTTCGATCACGATACTTTCAGGCTTTGACTGGGCACTCAGTGCGCCAAAAGCTGTGTAGTATTCATCACCACCAATGGTAGAAATACCTACTGTCGTCAGCGGAAATACCATGTGCGTTGACAGAATCTCATGATCCAAAGCCGGCTTGTCTTTTACATCGGAAGCCGGGAATAACAGACTTTCCACCAGGATTTGCTCGCCACTCAGTGCCAGCCAGGCATCAATGCCATCCTGATTAGCAATGAGAAGGCAGCCTTCTTCACGGGTGATGACAAAGTCGTCGTGTTCTTGCAAGAGGGATTCAAGCTTTTCCAGATCCCACGTCATAACGTCTCTCCTTTACGATTGAAGCGAAAATGTCGACAACACTGTAAACGACTTTTAAAGTGCACGACAACATTCACGGGGTTCAGTGTAGACAGGTTGGGGCAAAGTAGTCAATAATCAATACCTCTCTTATGTGTAAAAAAGTGTGTTTTTGTAAAAAATAACTCACAAATGGTGGTTTTCTGATGGCGAAAAATAATTGGCGGCAAGCGGTGGCAAGGCTGGTAAAGTCAGAAATGTCGGTGAGAGGTGTTAAATATCAGGCACTTAGTGACCGGTTAGCCGAAATTGGGGTGGAGCAGAGTGCAGATAACCTGCGAAACAAAGTGAATAAAGGTATTATGGGAGCGGATTTGTTTTTGCAGATCATGATGGTGCTAAATGCCCGGCCACTTGCTATGCAGGCCGTTGGTGACATTCTTAACGATATGGATGATGACTGAGACGTCTACCCGGGTAATCGGGGATTAAGGTAATCCTGTGAAACAGATAAAAAAAACCCGGTAAAGCTACCGGGTCAGAATAGGATCTGTTTGGGAGAACATCATCACTATCTGTACGTATCTTAAGCGTTTAAGTCCGCGCTGTATAATGTTTATGCGTATTTCGGTATATATATAGTTATTTAAAAATATACGTGCGTATATTTACGAGTTTTAATTTACTGATTTTGAAGTGAAAAATGAAGTTATCTGATTTTAGTTTCGAGCTGCCAGAGCATTTGATTGCCAAATATCCTACAGAAAAACGTCGTGCCAGCCGTCTTCTGTGCCTGGATGGGAATACCGGTTCAGTTAAACATCAGCAGTTCGCTGAGATGCTGTCTCTGGTAGATGAAGGTGACTTGCTGGTATTCAATAATACCCGGGTAATTCCTGCGCGGCTGAGAGGTAAAAAAGCCTCCGGCGGCCAGGTGGAAGTGCTGGTGGAGCGGATCTTAGATAATAATCAGGTACTGGCCCACGTGCGTGCCAGTAAGGCGCCCAAACCCGGTACTCAGTTGTTGCTGGAAGAAAAGGTGCACGTCACCGTGACGGGCAGGGAAGGCGCGCTATTTCTCATTCATTTTGATGATGCGGCTTCAGTACTTTCTCAACTTGAGCAATATGGCCATATGCCGCTGCCTCCTTACATAGACCGTGCTGATGAAAGCAGTGATAAAGAGCGTTACCAGACTGTTTATAATCAGAAGCCCGGCGCAGTGGCTGCACCGACAGCCGGATTACATTTTGACGACGACATGCTGACCGCCCTGCGGGCTAAAGGTGTGAATCTGGCGTTTGTTACTCTGCACGTCGGGGCCGGCACATTTCAGCCGGTGCGTGTTGACAATATTCAGGAACACGTTATGCACTCGGAGTATGCCGAAGTGCCGCAGAATGTGACAGACGCCGTAGTGGCCACTAAAGCTGCAGGTAAACGGGTTATTGCCGTGGGTACCACTTCGGTGCGTTCGCTGGAGTCGGCTGCAAAAGCCGCCGGTGATGATCTGATCCGGCCTTTCTTTGATGATACTGATATTTTCATCTACCCGGGATTCAATTTTAAAGTCGTGGATGCCATGTTCACGAACTTTCATTTGCCGGAGTCCACACTGATGATGTTGATCAGTGCATTTGCCGGCAGAGAACATGTCATGAAAGCCTATCAGGATGCCATTGCAAATGAATACCGTTTCTTCAGTTACGGCGACAGCATGTTCATTGAAAAAGCGCAAAGCCAGCCGGTATAAAGAGCAGGGTTGCGTTTAATTTCAGGGTTACCGCGCTGCAGAGCATGATCTGTACGCTGAAACTGGTATAATCGCCGCCAAATTTTTTATTTACGCCAGCTGCGTATCGCCCGCTGGTGATTTCGGGATACAGTTTTTAATGCAATTTGAACTACTTAAAACCGATGGCAAAGCCAGACGCGGCCGTCTGGTATTCGACAGAGGCGTGGTAGAAACACCGGCTTTTATGCCTGTAGGCACCTACGGTACCGTAAAAGGGATGACCCCTGAAGAGCTGAAGGACAGCGGCGCGCACATTTGCCTGGGCAATACTTTCCATCTGATGTTGCGTCCGGGCACCGGTATCATAAAGCAACACGGTGATCTTCATGATTTTATGCACTGGGATAAGCCAATCCTTACCGACTCCGGTGGTTTCCAGGTGTTCAGTCTTGGCGACTTGCGCAAGATCACCGAAGAAGGCGTGACCTTCCGTTCACCGATCAATGGTGAAAAAATCTTGCTGACACCTGAAAAATCCATGGAAGTGCAGCGGGATCTCGGCTCTGATATCGTCATGATCTTTGATGAATGTACTCCTTATCCGGCAACGGAACAGGAAGCGCGGATCTCTATGGAGCTTTCTTTGCGCTGGGCCAAACGCAGTAAAGAAGCCCACGGCGATAATCCGTCGGCATTGTTTGGTATTGTGCAGGGCGGTATGTATGAAGGTCTTCGTGACGTATCGCTGGCCGGCCTTGAAGAGATTGGCTTTGATGGTTACGCCATTGGCGGTTTGTCTGTGGGTGAGCCCAAAGAGGACATGATCCGCATTATTGAACACACGGCACCTAAAATTCCGCAGGACAAGCCCCGTTATCTGATGGGGGTGGGTAAACCGGAAGATTTAGTGGAGTCCGTTCGTCGCGGCATTGATATGTTTGACTGCGTAATGCCAACACGGAACGCCCGCAACGGTCATCTGTTTGTCACTGAAGGTGTGGTAAAAATCCGCAACGCCAAACATCGCAACGATACGTCACCACTGGACGAAAACTGCGATTGTTACACTTGTAAAAACTATTCACGCTCATATCTCCATCATTTGGACAAATGTAATGAGATCCTGGGCGCCCGTCTGAATACGATTCACAACCTGCGGTATTACCAGCGTGTCATGCAAGGTTTGCGTGATGCCATTGACGCAGATGATTTAGACGGATTCGTAAAAGAATTTTACGCACAAAAAGGTTTGCCGGTTCCGGCACTATAACAACAACATTTAAAAAATGAGGAAATTATGAGCTTGTTTATTTCTAACGCTTACGCGCAATCCGCCGGTGGTCAACCACAGGGTGGCGGTTTCGAAATGCTCATTATGCTGGGTGTATTCGGTCTTATCTTCTACTTCCTGCTTTACCGCCCGCAAGCCAAGCGTGTTAAAGAGCATAAAAATCTGGTCTCTTCACTGGGCAAAGGGGATGAAATTCTCACCCAGGGTGGCCTGGTAGGACGCATCACTAAGGTATCTGAAGAAAAAGACTTTATTGAAATTGCGTTAAACGATGAAACCAATATCGTTATCCAGAAAACCTCTGTTTCTGCAGTGCTGCCAAAAGGCACGATGAAATCGATTTAAGCTATGCTGCCAGAGCCGGGATTTTCCCGGCTCTCTGGTAAAAGGAAGTTCCTGTGTTAAATAAAAACTCGATCTGGAAAGTGCTGGTGGTCATTTTTATTATTGGCCTCTGTGCATTATATGCACTTCCCAACATTTACGGTGAAGATAACGCCGTGCAGATTTCTGCCGGACGCGATGCCAAAGTTGATGAACAACTGGTTACCCGCGTTCAGGATGCACTGAAAGCCAACAATATCAGTGTTAAGAAAACCGAATTCGAAAACGAGCAAATCCTGGTTCGCCTGAACAGCAGTGATGCTCAGCTTCGCGCCCGTGAATTACTCGAAAAAGAACTGGGTACGGATTATTACGTCGCTATGAACCTGGCGCCGGATACGCCGGAATGGCTGGAAAACCTGGGTGGTTCTCCCATGAAGCTGGGTCTGGATTTGCGTGGCGGTGTTCACTTTCTGATGGAAGTGGATATGAGCGAGGCAATCAAGAAATCTCTGGAAGATGCAGAAAACGGTTTCAGAACCTCTCTGCGTGAAGAAGGTCTGCGCTACCGTACCGTGTCTCAGCATGATGATTATCTGGATATCACGTTCCGTGATCAGGAGACGCTGGAAAAAGCAGAGTTCTTCCTGCGCAACCAGAATCGTGACCTGAGCTTTGAAGAAGTGGAAGGCATGAAATTACGCGCCGCTTTCTCTGAGGCCAAATTATCTGAAATCCGTGATAACGCAGTAAAACAAAACATCACCATCATCCGTAACCGTGTAAACCAGTTAGGTGTTGCTGAGCCTGTTGTTCAGAAACAGGGCGCAGACCGGATTGTGGTGCAGTTACCGGGTATTCAGGATACCGCACGGGCAAAAGAAATTTTGAATGCCACTGCAACGCTGGAATTCCGCATGGTGGACTTAGACCACGACGTTGCTGATGCTGTTAATGGCCGTGTGCCGGCCGGGTCTCAACTGATTAACGACCAGAGCGGCCGTCCTCAGTTGCTTGAAAAACGCATCATGCTTACCGGTAACCACATTACTGACGCAAACAGCGGCGTTGATGAATACGGTATCCCGCAGGTAAACATCTCGCTGGATTCCGAGGGTGGTAACAAGATGTCCCGTTCTACCCGCAGCAATATCGGCAAGCCCATGGCGACGGTTTTCATCGAGTACAAGTCGACCGGTGAACGTAATGACGCCGGTAAACTGATTTTCGAAAAGCATGAAGAAGTGATCAGTATCGCAACGATTCGTGCGCAGTTGGGCAGCAGCTTCCGTATTACCGGTCTGGATTCTCCGAAAGAAGCCCGTGACCTGTCTTTACTGCTTCGTGCCGGAGCATTGATTGCCCCCATTCAAATTGTTGAAGAACGTACCGTTGGCCCAAGTCTGGGAGCAGAAAACATCGCAATGGGTATGCAGGCCATCGTTTGGGGTCTGGCAGCGGTTCTGATTTTCATGATTGTTTACTACAAAGCGTTTGGCCTGATTGCCAATGTGGCTCTGGTGAGCAACCTGGTAATCATCATCGGTGTGATGTCTATGATCCCCGGCGCGACCCTGACCTTACCGGGTATGGCGGGTATTGTATTGACCGTTGGTATGGCGGTAGACGCCAACGTACTGATTTTCGAGCGTATTCGCGAAGAACTTCGTGACGGACGCAGTCCTCAGCAAGCCATTCATATGGGCTATGACAGTGCGTTTTCTACCATCCTGGATGCAAACGTGACTACCTTTATTGCCGGTATGATCCTGTTTGCTGTGGGTACAGGTCCGATTAAAGGCTTCTCCATCACGCTGATGATTGGTATTGCGACATCCATGTTCACCGCTATTCTGGTGACCCGTGTTATCACCAATGCAATCTGGGGCGGCCGCCGCGTCACTTCGCTGCCGATATAAGGAACCGTTACTATGCAATTTTTATCTTTGAACCATACGGTTAACTTTATGCGGTTGCGTGTAGCAACCATGATCCTGTCAACTGTGCTTATTCTCGGCTCACTGGTGTCGCTGGGCATGAACAGTCTGAACTGGGGACTGGACTTCACAGGCGGAACACTCATTGAAGTGGGTTATGAAGAATCCGCTGACCTTGAGAAGATCCGTTCTGAGCTGGCCGGAGCAGATTTTGCTGATGCCGTTGTACAAAACTTCGGAAGCAGTCAGGATGTGCTTATACGTATCGCGCCCCGGGATGGTGTAAAAGCCTCTGCCATTGGCGACCAGGTACTTGCTGCACTGCGTGCTGACGGTGAAACCGTAGACATGCGTCGTATTGAGTTCGTTGGTCCGCAGGTGGGTGATGAACTGACAGAGCAGGGCGGTCTCGCCATGCTGGTGGCACTGCTGTGTATTCTTGTGTACGTTGCCATGCGGTTCGAATGGCGCTTTGCGCTGGGTTCTGTGGCCGCGCTGGTACACGACGTTATTCTTACCCTGGGTTTGTTTTCTGTACTGCAAATCGAATTTGATCTGACAGTACTGGCCGCTGTGCTGGCGGTTATCGGTTACTCGCTGAACGATACCATCGTTGTGTGCGACCGTATCCGTGAAAACTTCCGCAAAATCCGTAAGGGTGAGCCTACAGAGATTGTAAATATCTCTCTGTCGCAAACCTTGAATCGTACCATCATTACTTCACTGACCACGGTGCTGGTACTGGTTGCGCTTTTCTATAAAGGCGGTGCGCTTATTCACGGTTTCGCAACAGCGCTGCTGTTTGGTGTTGCGGTAGGTACGTACTCTTCAATCTATATTGCCAGCTCTGTTGCGCTGGCACTGGGGATCAGTAAAGAAGACCTGATGCCGCCGCAGGTAGAGAAAGAAGGTGCCGATATGGACCCGCTTCCGTAAACAAATACGGGAGTACGATGTTGAAGAAGGTCGCTTTGTCAGCGGCCTTTTTTTATGACCCGTTTGCCGGTATCAAATGACGGTTTGTATAGGGTGGATTGTGAACAGTCGTTGAAATTTACAGCACCTTTTCAGGGCAGCAATTACAAAAAGGCCAGCGGGTTTGCGCTGGCCTTTGAATGCGTTTTAACTTCCGTGGAAGTGTGCACCTTTCTTCAGATGCTTCTTACTTCAGATGCTTTACGAGGCCCTGAACCACTTTCGGGCTGCCGGCTACGATTTCACCTTTGTAAAGAGGGTCGTTGTTACCTTTAAAATCAGTTACCAGGCCGCCTGCTTCACGCACCAGCAGTTCACCTGCTGCGATGTCCCATGCCTTAATACCACGTTCCCAGTAACCGTCTACACGGCCGGCTGCAACGTAAGCCAGATCCAGCGCAGCACTGCCAGCGCGGCGGATATCGCCACATTCGTGGAAGATTTTGTTCAGGCCGAGGGCATACTCACCAAACTGTGCTTTGTTTTTAAACGGCAGGGCAGTAGCCAGTACAGTTTCAGTCAGGTCGCGGGGTTTGGTTACACGGATACGGTAGCCGTTCAACTGAGCACCCTGACCACGGCTGGCGGTGAAAATTTCACTGCGGATAGGATCAAAAACAACAGCCTGGTCAAGGCGACCTTTGTGCAGAAGAGCAATGGAAACACAGAAATGGGGGATACCTTTTACAAAGTTGGTGGTTCCGTCCAGTGGATCAATAACCCACTGAAAATCTGAATCCTTACCGTGGGTTTCGCCACTTTCTTCACCCAGAAAGCTGTGATCCGGGTAAGACTGCTGAATTTTGTTGATAATCGCCTTTTCGGCTTCTTTGTCGATTTGCGTTACGTAGTCATTGGCGCCTTTCACTTCTTTCGTCAGGTCAGCACGATTCTCAAAACCGCGCACAATGATTGTTCCGGCAACACGCGCAGCGCGCACCGCAATATTCAGCATAGGATGCATAAGTAAACCACCAATTGTAAAAGATCATAGTAAACGTTGTACGGAAATTGACCATACACGTTGAAAGCGCGCGAAGTTTAACAGAGCCGCTAAAATATGCAATGGCCGGCGGCGAAAAAACGGCCCCGGCAGGGCGGGGTAAATAGCCATCCAGAAAGCTATTGTGCTATTATCCGCCACCCGCAAAATAGGTGAAGGTAACACGCATGCTCGACAACATCCGGATAGTACTGGTTAATACATCCCACACAGGCAATATTGGTTCAACCGCAAGGGCGATGAAAACCATGGGCCTGAGTAACCTGTATCTGGTTGATCCTGTGAGTGCGCCGGATGGCCACGCCAGTGCATTAGCGGCCGGCGCCGGTGATGTGCTGGCAAATGCGAAAACTGTTGCCACGCTTCAGGAAGCGGTTGCTGACTGCGGACTGGTCGTAGGGACTTCTGCACGTTCAAGAACTCACTCCTGGCCAATGCTGGAACCCCGCAGCTGCGGTCGTAAACTGATTGAAGAAGTACCGGATTATCCGGTGGCACTGGTATTTGGCCGTGAAAATAACGGTCTGACGAATGAAGAGCTGCAGCAATGCCATTTCCATGTGTGCATTCCCGCCAATCCGGAATACAGCTCACTGAATCTTGCCGCCGCAGTACAGACATTATGCTATGAAGTGCGCATGGCGTGGCTGGAGAAAGATGCGTTCCCTCCCACTGAAAATGACTACCCGTTAAACGAAGATCTGGAACGTTTTTACCAGCACCTCGAACAAACCCTTACCGGTACAAACTTTATTGTTAAGAACCATCCGGGCATGGTGATGACCAAATTACGCCGTCTGTTCAACCGTGCCCGTCCGGAAAGTCAGGAACTGAACATTCTGCGCGGCATTTTGTCGTCCATCGACAAAGCCGTAAAGTGAGGGTCGTACCGTGTTTCCGCGAATAAAAGAAGATATAAAAGGCGTCTTTCACCGTGACCCTGCGGCAAGGAATACCTTTGAAGTACTGACCAATTACCCCGGCCTGCATGCTATCTGGCTGCACAGGATCAGTCATAAACTGTGGAAACACGACTTAAAATGGCTGGCGCGCACGTTGTCTACGTTCAGCCGCTGGTTAACGGGTATCGAAATTCACCCGGGCGCCACACTTGGCAGACGAGTATTCATCGACCATGGCATGGGGGTTGTCATTGGTGAAACGGCGGTTATTGGTGATGACGTCACTTTGTATCATGGTGTAACGCTGGGTGGTACAAGCTGGAAGGCCGGAAAACGTCATCCTACCCTGGAGAAAAACGTGGTCGTCGGTGCCGGTGCGAAAGTGCTTGGCCCCATCGTGATTGCTGAAGGGGCAAAAATCGGCTCTAACTCGGTTGTTGTCAAGGATACACCGGCCGGAGCAACGGTGGTGGGTATTCCCGGACGCATCGTTAAAACCCAAAAAACTGCATCAGATGATCCGCAAATTACCCGTCGTCACCAGATTGCCGAGAAATACGGTTTCGATGCTTACGCCGTTTCTACAGACAATCCTGACCCGGTTGCCAATGCCATGGGCGTTATGCTTGAGCATATTCACCAGATGGACAATAAGGTGGAAGAACTTTGCGGCGTTATCCGCGCAATGGGCGGTGATGTGTGTACTGACAATCTGCATGCCATTAAAGCTGAAGACTTCGCTGATACGGGGATTGACCCTGTGGTGCCTCAACAGGGCGAAGTGCAGGACGATTTTGACCCGAAAATCTGATTAAGCTGATAAATAATACCTGACTAATTTACCAGGTTAAATACTTGACCATTTTAGTCGGGAATGTAACAATTCCCGCCTGAAAAAGGCTGGGAGAGAGTCATGAAATTAACGTCAAAAGGGCGCTACGCCGTTACAGCTATGCTGGATGTTGCGTTGCATTCAACCCGCGGTCCTGTGCCGCTGGCTGACATTTCCGAGCGTCAGGAAATTTCATTATCATATTTAGAGCAACTGTTCTCCAGACTTCGTAAAGAGAAGCTGGTCGACAGTGTACGCGGTCCGGGCGGCGGTTATTTGCTGGGCCGCGATGCCATGCGAATTGCTGTGGGTGAGGTCATCCGCGCCGTTGATGAATCCGTTGATGCTACCCGCTGTCAGGGACAGGCTGATTGTCAGGGCGGTGAACGTTGCCTGACTCACAGCCTCTGGCAGGATCTGAGCGACCGTATCAGCGTGTTTCTGGATTCCATTACGTTGGGTGAACTGATGTCTCAGCGTGAAGTGCAGGAAGTGGCCGGGCGCCAGGATAAGCAAACATCCATTATTAAACCTCTGGAAGACATCAAGGTTAGCATTCAGTTGTCATGACTCAAGCCCGTACACAACCCGTTTATTTAGACTATGCCGCCACCACACCGGTCGATCCCCGTGTGGCAGAGAAAATGATGGCGTGCTTAACCATGGACGGAAACTTTGGAAATCCGGCCTCCCGTACGTATCGCTACGGCTGGGTTGCTGAAGAAGCGGTAGATATCGCCCGTAATCAGATTGCCGATGTATTCAACTGCGATCCCAGAGAAATTGTTTTTACCTCAGGAGCCACTGAGTCCAACAACCTGGCGATAAAAGGTGCTGCTGAAGCTAACTTTAGCAAGGGTAAGCATATCATTACCGTTAACACTGAACATAAAGCCGTGCTGGATACCTGTGATGCACTGGCTGAAAGAGGCTTTGAAGTTACGGTACTGGCTGTGGACAGCGATGGTCTCATTACCTCTGAACAGATTGCCGGCGCTATGCGGGATGATACCGTTCTGGTAAGCGTGATGCATGCGAACAATGAAATCGGTGTGATTCAGGATATTGCAGCCATCGGTAAGTTATGTCGCGAAAGAGACATTCTGTTTCATGTGGATGCTGCACAATCTGCCGGAAAGCTGCCGCTGGATCTCAGTGAACTCGATATTGATTTGTTGTCAGTGTCAGCACACAAAATTTATGGTCCGAAAGGTATTGGCGCGTTGTACGTGCGTCGTCGCCCTAAAGCGAAAATCTCTGCTCAAATTCATGGAGGAGGCCATGAGCGGGGCATGCGTTCCGGCACGCTGCCTGTTCACCAGATAGTTGGAATGGGTGAAGCCTTTGCCCTGGCTGAGGCCGGAATGGCTGAGGAAAGTCAGCGGATACGTGGTTTACGTGACCAGCTCTGGCAAGGCATCAGCCAGTTAGACAACGTATATCTTAATGGTCACGCAGAACAGCGCTTGCCGGGAAATCTGAATGTCAGCTTTGGTGGCGTAGATGGCGAAAGCTTAATGATGGCACTGAATGATATTGCCGTATCATCAGGTTCTGCATGTACATCTGCCAGCCTTGAGCCGTCTTATGTACTGGCTGCACTGGGCATGAGTGCGGAACTGGCACACAGCGGGATCCGCTTTACGGTTGGACGTTATACCACACAGGCTGACATTGAATACGTGATCAGCAAGGTAAGCAGTGTAGTTACCACACTTCGCAGCGCGCAGTAGCAAGCACAAACGACCGGGCGGTTGGCCATATCACAACCGCGTAAACATTGAACTGACGGCCTGTTTCGGGCATGATGCGCACGCTTTTTCCGGCGCGGCATCAGCGGTCTGTCAGCGTATAGCGCCCGGAGCAATTCTTGAGTGGTTTACTCAGGTATTATACAATTTAACCGATTTATCGCGCTGGTCCGGCTGACAAACAATGTTTTGTTTTCAGTGATGCAAAGCAAGACCGACATGGCTTTGTAATGAAATGGACCCGCAATTTCAGGCAAACAGGTGAGATCCAATAATGAGTGAACAGATCGATCAGGCACTATCGCGTAAGTACGATGCCGGTTTCTATTCTGAAATCGAATCGGAAACCTTCGAAAGTGGACTGGACGAATCCGTTATCCGACGCATTTCAGAAATGAAAGGTGAGCCGGAGTGGATGCTTGAATGGCGTTTAAAAGCCTACAACGCATGGCTGCAAATGGAAGAACCGGAGTGGGCCCATGTGGAGTATCCTAAAGTGGACTTCCAGGCTATTTCTTACTATTCCGCACCGAAGAGTATGAAGGACAAACCTAAGTCGCTTGACGAGGTTGACCCTGAACTGCTGCGTACCTACGAGAAACTGGGTATTCCTCTGCACGAGCAGGAAATGCTGGCGGGTGTTGCTGTCGATGCGGTATTCGATTCTGTGTCCGTTGTGACCACATTCCGTGAAAAGCTGGAAGAGGCCGGTGTTATCTTTTGCCCGATTTCTGAAGCTGTTCACAAATATCCTGAGCTCATTAAGAAATACCTTGGCTCTGTGGTGCCGCGTACAGATAACTTCTATGCTGCACTGAATGGTGCGGTGTTCACCGATGGTTCATTCGTATTTATTCCAAAAGGCGTTCGTTGCCCGATGGAGTTGTCGACCTATTTCCGCATTAACGAGATGAACACCGGTCAGTTTGAGCGTACGCTGATTGTTGCCGAAGAAGGCAGTTACGTATCGTATCTGGAAGGCTGTACTGCACCTCAGCGCGACGAGAACCAGCTGCACGCAGCGGTTGTTGAGCTGGTCGCCATGGATGACGCACAAATTAAGTACTCAACGGTACAGAACTGGTATCCGGGTGACGAAGACGGTAAAGGCGGTATTTATAACTTCGTAACCAAACGCGGTATTTGTCACACCAATGCCAAGATTTCCTGGACTCAGGTTGAGACCGGTTCTTCAGTTACCTGGAAGTATCCTTCCTGTGTACTTAAAGGTGATAACAGCGTGGGCGAATTCTACTCTGTAGCGCTGACCCGTGGACGCCAGCAGGCCGATACCGGTACGAAAATGATTCACCTGGGTAAAAATACCCGCTCCACCATTATCTCGAAAGGGATCTCCGCAGGTAAGAGCAATAATGCGTACCGTGGTCTGGTGCAGATGGGCCCCCGTGCAGACGGTGCCCGTAACTTTACCGAATGTGACTCGCTGTTAATCGGCGATCAGTGCGGTGCACACACATTCCCGTATATTGAAAGCAGAAACCCTACCGCCATCGTAGAGCACGAAGCGACAACGTCGAAAGTGAGCGATGAGCAGTTATTCTTATGCCAGCAACGTGGTCTGGACGCGGAAAAAGCCGTGTCGATGATCGTTAACGGTTTCTGTAAAGAAGTATTCAAAGAGCTACCAATGGAATTTGCCGTTGAAGCTGGCAAGCTGCTCGAAATTAGTCTTGAAGGTTCAGTGGGGTAATAATGCTAAAAATTTCTAATCTACATGCCAGCGTCGAAGAAAAGACCATCATTAAAGGTCTGGATCTGGAAATTGGTCCGGGTGAAGTACACGCTATCATGGGCCCTAACGGTGCGGGTAAATCCACGCTGGGCTATGTACTGTCTGGCCGTGACGGCTACGAAGTGTCTGACGGTACGGTAGAACTGAACGGTAAAGACTTACTGGATTTAGACGTAGAAGAGCGTGCCCGTGAAGGTCTGTTCCTGGCATTCCAGTATCCGGTAGAAATTCCGGGTGTTTCTAACATGGAATTCATGAAGGAATCGGTGAATGCCATGCGCGAACAGCGTGGTGAAGAGCCACTGACTGCAGCAGAATTCCTCAAGAAAGCCAAAGAAGCCTGCAAGCAGGTTCAACTGCCGCTGGATTTCCTTAAGCGTGGCGTAAACGAAGGCTTCTCCGGTGGTGAGAAAAAGCGTAACGAAATCATGCAAATGATTCTGCTTGAGCCGTCGCTGTGTATTCTTGATGAATCAGACTCCGGTCTGGACGTTGACGCGTTGCAGGTTGTCGCTGACGGCGTAAACAGCCAGCGCGACGACAAGCGCAGTTTCATCGTGGTAACCCACTATCAGCGTCTGCTGGACTACATCAAGCCGGACTTCGTACACATTCTGGCCGACGGTAAAATCGTCAAGAGCGGCGATGCGTCGCTGGCGCTGGAAGTTGAGAAAAACGGTTACGCTTTCTTAGGTAAAAAATACGAGGAGAGTGAAGCATGAGCCAATGGCTGGAACAAGTCATTGACAACGCTCAGGATGTTTCTGACTTCCTTTCTTCTCAGCGCAAAAAATCACTGGCAGCTCTGCAGGAGCAGGGCTGGCCGGGTAAGCGTACCGAGCAATGGCGTTTTACTCCGCTGACCAGCGTTGAGAAACGTAAAGCAATCAAAGCGAAGGTGACAGAAGAACCTGCTGTGCCGCAGATTGATAAGCTGGATACTATCGATCTGGTATTCGCTGACGGCAAGCTGGTGACTGACATCAGTGAACTGTCATTGCCTAAAGGCCTGAAAATCAAGTCACTGAAAAAAGCCGGTGACGACGAACAGGCGGCTATCAAAAGTATTTTTGCAAAGATTAAACCTGCCCGTCACACCTTCGGCCTGGTAAATGACGCCGTGTCTAAACAAGGTGTGTTCATCGATGTCGCTGCAGGGGCAAAAATCAAACCGGTTGTGCGGGTTTTGAACCTCAGCACTCAGGCAGGCGATGCCCATACCCGCGTACTGGTGCGTTTGGGTGAAGCGGCCAGGTTGACTGTTATTGAACACGGTGAAGGCACGGCTGACAGCCTGACGACGGCATTTGCTGAATATAGCATTGCAGATCATGCGCAGCTGGAACATTATCGTTTTGCCCTGTTTACCGGTAAAGCGAAACAAATCGGTGGCAGTCACTTTAAGCTCGGTGAAGAAGCCAGCCTGAACAGCACACTGGTTGGCTATGGCAGCGAATTAAGCCGTCTTGATATCGACGTTTGGCATGCCGGTGAGCACGCTAATGCGAAAATGAACGCCATTTATCTGCTGGCAGAAGGTGAACTGTTCGACCTGCATACCACCCTGGAGCACGCCGTTCCGAATGGTACATCAGAAGAAAATGCCCGCGGTATCGTAGGTGACGGTGCCCGCGCTGTATTTAACGGTCGTATCCATATACACCGCGATGCCCAGAAAACGCTGGCAGAGCTTAATAACCGTAACCTGTTACTTTCGCGCCGTTCGCTGATTAACACCAAGCCTGAGCTTGAAATTTATGCGGATGACGTGAAATGTGCTCACGGCGCTACGGTTGCAGAAATCGATGATACGGCACTGTATTACATGCTGAGCCGCGGTATTCCCCGCAGTAAGGCGCTGGTCATGCTGAATTTCGGCTTTATTCAGGAACTGGTTACCCAAATTCCGAAAGAAGTCATTGCTGACTGGTTGCTGCCTAAGCTCAGCGAACGTTTTGCCTCTATGGAGGTAAAATGAGTCTGGACGTGCAGGCCCTGAGGGCGCAATTTCCGATCCTCAGCCGCAAGGTGAACGGCAAACCGCTGGTCTATCTGGATAATGCAGCAACCACACAGAAGCCACAGGCAGTGCTGGATGCCATTATGGATTTCTACACCACCACGAATGCCAACGTGCATCGTGGTGCTCATGCGCTATCCGATGAAGCCACACGACGCTTTGAAAAAGCCCGTGACGATGTGGCCGCGTTTATTAACGCGAATGACCGTAAAGAAGTGATCTGGACAGCCGGTACTACCGAAGCCATTAATCTGGTTGCGAAAGGCCTGGGTCAGTTGCTGAAAGCCGGTGATGAAGTTATGGTAACTGAAATGGAACACCACGCGAACCTCGTGACCTGGCAGCAAGCCTGTAAAGTGTCCGGTGCCATATTAAAAGTTGCGCCCATCTTTGATTCCGGTGAGCTGGATACAGACGCCTTTACTGCGCTGCTGAACACCAATACCCGCCTGGTAGCTTTTCCCCATGTATCTAATGCGTTGGGTACGCTGAATCCGGTGAAACTGCTCACGGCGAAAGCGAAAGAGCATGGGGCGCTGGTGTTAGTCGACGGCGCTCAGGGCATTGCTCATGGCGGTGTTGATGTGCAGGATATTGGCTGCGACTTCTATGCGTTTTCCGGCCACAAGTTATTTGGCCCTACCGGCACCGGTGTGCTGTGGGGACGGGCAAACGTATTGCAGGACTGGCCGGTATGGCTGACCGGCGGTGAAATGATTGCCGATGTGACCTATGAGGATGCGACCTGGGGCGAACTGCCTAACCGTCTTGAAGCCGGAACGCCGAACATTGCCGGTGCTGTAGGTCTTGCCGCTGCGGTTAACTGGTTCTCAGCGTTGGATACCCATGCAGTACAGGCCCATGAAAAGGCATTGCTGGCCAGTGCTCATGAGCAGGCTGACGCCTTTGGAGGCATGCGAATTGTTGGTACTGCACCGGCTAAAATGGGTGTAATGAGCTTTATTCTTGACGGCATTCACCCGGCTGATGTGGGTTACATTCTTGATCAGCAGGGCGTTGCTATACGCACCGGTGATAACTGTGCGCAGCCGCTGATGAAGAAGTTTAATATTCCCGGCACGGCCCGCGCGTCATTTTCTATTTATAACACCCTTGATGAAGTGGACGTTTTGTTCAGTGCGCTTCGCAAGGCTCATATGATGCTTGCTTGATAAGGAGGCAACATGTCCGTAGAAACGTTTGTACCCTCTACTACCGTTATTTCTCTGACCGACAGTGCGGTAAAGCACTTTGAGAAAAAAGTCGCATCCAGACCAGGCAGCGTTATCCGCTTGTCTACCAAGGTAAGCGGCTGCACCGGTTACGCTTATGTGCTGGATCTGGCCGATGCCCCTGAAGCAGATGACGAACTGGTTTCTGCCAGCGATGCCCTTACGGTGGCGGTAGCGAAAGATGCGGTGAAGTTTGTCAGAAATACCGAAATTGATTACGTTCAGGAAGGGATCAATGGCGTAATCAAGTACAACAATCCTAATGTCGTGGACGAATGTGGCTGCGGCGAAAGCTTCAATATCGGTTAATACGTTTTGGCTAAAGCACAAAAAATGGTAGTCACGGAACGTGACTGCAAAGCACGCCTAGTTCCGGCCGGGCAAATTTCTACCATTCCCGGCGGGGAGTTCGTCTCTATCACTCAGGAACTGGGTGGCAACTACACCATCACCTGGCGTGGTAATATGTATCGTATCGACGGGACTGATGCTGATGCCATTGGCCGTAAACCGATGGTACTGAATTTTGATGCACCGGCAGACGGCAATATCGATGAGCAACAGGTGTGGGACGCGCTGGAAACGGTCTATGATCCGGAAATCCCGATTAATCTGGTGTCTCTGGGGCTGATATATAAAGTGTCTGTGGACCAGGATAAAAAATCTGTTGCTGTAGACATGACCCTGACTGCCCCCGGCTGCGGCATGGGACCGGTACTGGTAGGCGACGTGGAATATCGCATCGGTATGGTGCCCCACGTTGACTCAGTGCACGTTGAACTGGTGTTTGATCCTCCCTGGTCCCGCGATAAAATGAGCGAAGAAGCACAGCTCGAAGCCGGTTTGTTTTTCTAAGAAAAGGTTTTCAACATGACAATGTCACTCCCCGGTAGCCAGGAAATTATTGATGATCTGGCGTTTTTTGATGACTGGGAACAACGTTATCAGTACATTATCGATCTGGGTAAATCTATCCCCGGGTTGCCGGACGATGAGAAAACGCCGGATAAACTGGTTAAAGGCTGCCAGAGCAGCGTGTGGCTTGAGTCACGGGTTGAAAATGGTCTGGTTAAATTTTCTGTAGACAGTGATGCAGTGATTGTTCAGGGATTACTGGCCCTGGTCATGGCGGCGTACAATAACAAAACGCCCCGTCAGATCCTGGATTTTGATGTTGATGCGTACTTTGCAGAGCTTGATCTTGAACGTCATATTACCCCCACACGGGGAAACGGCTTAAGAGCTATTGTTGCGAAAATTCAGGCACTGGCCAAACGTTCAGTTAACTGATTTTCTGAGCGTATTGTCATAAAATCGTCATCACTGTATGACTACACTTTCCGGCTGCGTCAAATGGCAGGGAAGTGATTGACGATTCCCTCTGGTCAACTGGTCTGGAATTGCCTATAATTCGCGGCCAAAATTTTAATGATTCATTGGAGACAGAAGAATGGCTCTTGAGCGTACATTTTCTATTATCAAGCCTGATGCGGTAGCTAAAAACGTAATCGGTGCAATTTACAACCGTTTTGAAACTGCTGGTCTGCGCATCGTAGCATCTAAAATGCTGCACCTGAGCAAAGAACAGGCTGAAGGTTTCTACGCAGAACACAAAGAGCGTCCTTTCTTCGGCGCGCTGGTAGACTTCATGACTTCTGGTCCGGTAATGGTTCAGGTACTTGAAGGCGAAAATGCGGTTGTTAAAAACCGTGAAATCATGGGTGCGACTAACCCGGCTGATGCAGCTGCGGGTACTCTGCGTTCTGATTACGCTGCGTCTATCGACGAAAACGCGGTACACGGTTCTGATGCACCGGAATCTGCTGCTCGTGAAATTGCATACTTCTTCTCTGACGAAGAAATCTGCCCGCGCACCCGTTAATTTTTAGCGATTGCGTAAAAAAGGAGAGCCCCGGCTCTCCTTTTTTGTGTCTGCAATGCAGTGTCTGAAAAGCAGGCACAACAAAGTTATCGCTGTGCCTGTTTCATGCCCTTGCTTAGTCGGTTAAGCCGCGACGTTTCATCAGCGCATCTACTGTAGGTTCCTGACCACGGAACTCAACGTAGTTCTCCATCAAATCTTCACTGTTGCCTTTAGACAGAATTTCTTTGCGGAACAGATCGCCGTTTTCACGGGTCAGGCCACCATTTTCTGCCATGTGGGCAAAGGCATCTGCTGCAAGCACTTCTGTCCACAGGTATGCATAATAACCGGCTGAATAACCACCGGCGAAGGTGTGACTGAAATAGGCGGATTTGTAGCGGGGAGGCACCGGCGCATAATCAATGCCGTGCTTCTCCAGAGCTGCTTTTTCAAAAGCAGCCACATCTTTGACTTCCTCATCCGCGCCAATCATGTGCCATTCCATATCCAGCAGAGCGGCAGCCAGATATTCCACTGTGTTGAAGCCCTGGTTGAAGCTGACAGCTTTCATTACTTTATCCAGCAGAGCCTGAGGAATGGGTTCCCCGGTTTTGTAATGTTTGGCGTAGTTTGCCAGTACTGCAGGATCGATAGCCCAGTCTTCATTAAACTGAGACGGGAATTCAACGAAGTCGCGGGCCGTGTTCGTGCCGGCCAGGCTGGGATATTTTACCAGCGAGAACAGACCGTGATCTGCGTGACCGAATTCATGGAACAGGGTAGTGGTTTCGTCGAATGACAGTAAAGTGGGTTCACCCGGCGCCGGCTTAACAATATTAAGCTCGTTGTAGACAACAGGCTTAGTACCATTCATGAACGACTGAGTAACGAATTCACTCATCCATGCACCACCGCTCTTGCCTTCACGGGCGTAAGGGTCGAAATAGAATAAACCGATGTTAGAACCATCTTCATTGAAGACTTCAAAAAGACGGGCATCATCGACATACACAGGTAAATCAGTACGCTCTTTAAAGGTAATGCCGTACAGCTTTTCCATCGCAAAGAACAGGCCGTTTTCCAGCACGGAGTTCAGTTCGAAGTAAGGTTTAACTTCACTGTCGTCCAGATCGTATTTTGCCTTACGGACTTTCTCAGCATAATACGCCCAGTCCCACGGCTGTACATCACCTGTTACGCCATCAGCATGCATGACTTCTTCAATGGCAGCCGCTTCTTCTTTGGCTTTTTCCACTGCCTGCGGTGCCAGGTCGTCCAGGATTTTAAAGACATTTTCAGGTTTCTTCGCCATCTGGTTTTCAATGGCATAGGAGGCCCAGTTAGGGTAACCAAGTAAGGCTGCTTTCTCAGCACGCAGGTGTGTCAGTTCCAGAATAATCGGGCCATTGACATCCATCGCACGGGTCGCTGATTTTTCCCAGATTTTCTTACGCAGCTCACGGTTTTCCAGGCTAGTCAGAATGGGTTGGCGGGTGGTGTTAACCAGGCTGATCATATAGCCTTCTTTATCCGCCCCTTCTGCCGCTGACTTCAGGCTCGCTTTGTCGCTGTCAGAAAGACCGGCCAGTTCAGATTCATCAGTAACGATAATGGTGTCGTTTTTAAAAGATGCCAGAATATTCTGCGAGAACTGAGTTTGCAGCTTTGTGATCTGCTCATTAATGCCACGTACCTTCGCTTTTAGTTCTTCAGTCAGGTTGGCTCCGGCGCGGACAAACTGCTCGTAGGTTTTTTCCGTCAGACGCTTATCTTCTTTGTTCAGGCTGTCTTTATTCTCATAAACGGTTTTTACCCGTTCAAACAGCTCGCTGTTCAGATGAATGCTGTCACTGTGCGCAGTGAGGCGCGGAGACATTTCAGCTTCAATACGCTGAATTTCTTTATCAGAAATGATACTGGATAAATTAAAGAAAATGGTAGCAACGCGGGTCAGCAACTCACCGCTTTTTTCCATTGCCAGGATGGTATTTTCAAACGTGGCCGGAGCTTCATTACCTGCAATGGCATCTATCTCAGCAGTATGCTCTTCCATGCCAAGTTCAAAAGCGGGTTCATAATTCGCAGTCTCGATTTTATCGAAATCCGGCGCCTGATAGTCCAGCGTACTGGGCTTTAACAGTACGTTTTCAGCTTGCACAGTTTTCTCCTCAGCAGATGCTGTGGCAGAGTGGGATTCTTCTTTGGCAGGGCTGCAGGCGGTCAGTGCCAGTGCGGCAGCTATCGCTGTTGCCATTAGTGACTTTCGCATTAGGTTCTCCATTGATGTCCCGGTTTGTTTTCCGGGTTATTGTTGTAACCGGTGAGAGGCTTCATTGAGGAACACAGGTTCCTTTGAAAACCGGCTTCATTCCTACTCTAGCAACACCGGCGTGAGCGGACAATATTAGCAGTCCCGCTGAACTGCATGTTTATCGTGAAAACTCAGATTTCACCGCTTTCTAAGCCGGTTTCCCTATGATAGAATGCGCGGCTAAAATTTGTGCAGTCAATGCAGTGCCGGTAAAGCGAATTTTCACTGTTACCGCCCGTTCCTGCGGGCCCTTTCAGGCGGTTTCTTCCGCCGTCACCGGCAAGCTCTCACGGAAGACATTTATTCGCACCCCGCACGGCATGTATCTGTGTATTTTACGGGGCCGGACTGCTGCACGTTATGAATATGATTAAGACAGAATTCGGGGTCATCGACGACTTATGGCAAAGACAAACCTTTTAAATCTGAACCGCGCAGCTTTGCGGGAATTTTTCGCTGACATTGGCGAGAAGCCTTTCCGTGCTGACCAGGTGATGAAATGGATTTATCAGCAAGGTGTCAGCGATTTTAATGAGATGAGTAATCTTAATAAAAACCTGCGGGCTAAATTGCTGGAAAATGCAGAAGTTGTTGCGCCTGAAATTGCTTACTACCAGGAAGCCAGCGACGGCACAATTAAGTTTGCTCTGGCGCTGGAAGGCGGACAGGAAGTCGAGTCAGTGTGGATCCCTGAAGCAGAACGGGCCACCCTTTGCGTTTCTTCGCAAGTTGGCTGTGCGCTGGAATGTACTTTCTGTTCCACGGCGCAGCAAGGCTTCAACCGTAATCTGTCTGTCAGCGAAATTATCGGTCAGGTATGGCGTGTGGCAACCTTCCTGGGCCTGTCGAAAGATACATCTAAGCGACCCATTACCAATGTGGTAATGATGGGCATGGGTGAGCCATTGCTGAATCTTAAGAATGTCGTACCTGCTATGGATTTAATGCTGGATGACTTTGGTTTTGGTCTGTCAAAACGCCGTGTTACGCTGAGTACATCAGGCGTTGTTCCTGCGCTGGATATGCTGGGCGATCAGATTGACGTAGCGCTGGCTATTTCTCTGCACGCCCCGACAGATGAACTTCGCAATGAAATCGTTCCTATCAATAAGAAATACAATATTGAGACGTTTCTTGCCGGTGTACGCCGTTATCTCAGTAAGTCCCGCGCGAATCAGGGCAAGGTAACCGTAGAATACGTTATGCTGTCGAACATAAATGACAGTACCGACCAGGCACACCAGCTGGCAAAAGTGCTGAAAGAAACACCGTGCAAAATTAACCTTATCCCGTTTAATCCGTATCCGGGTTCACCTTACCTGTGCTCAAGTAATTCCCGTATTGACCGCTTTGCCAAAGTGCTGATGGGCTACGGCCTGACAGTGGTTGTGCGGAAAACCCGTGGCGACGATATTGATGCTGCATGTGGTCAGTTAGTAGGCGATGTGGTCGACCGTACGAAACGAATGTTAAAGAAACAGATGAAAGGTGAAGCGATTTCAGTAAAAATGGCGCAGTAAGGAATTAATTAAGAGGTAGGAGCTTCATGCGATTAGGCGTACTTGCTCTCGTTATTGCACTGACAGGATGTGTAAGCCAGAACCAGCAAAAGGGGTATTCTGGCGATGATTTTGATATGGAACAGGCCGCAAAGACCCGAATTTCTCTGGGCCTGACTTACCTTAAAAACGGCAATTACCAGCAAGCCAAAGTGAACCTGGACAAAGCGCTGGAATTCGCTCCCAGGTATGCTGACGCGCATTATTCGCTGGCATACTATTACCAGACCGTGGAAGAGTGGGGCAGAGCTGAACAGTCTTACGAGAATGCTCTGGATCTGGCGCCCCGCAATGCCGAAATTGCCAACAGCTACGGTGCTTTTCTTTGTCAGCAGAAAAAATATGACAAAGCTAATGACTTTTACAGCAAAGCACTGAATAACCTGCAATACGCAAATTCAGCGCAAACCTATGAAAATATGGCTATCTGTGCCGCTGACCAGGGCAAGCGTGAAGAAGCCATCGGCTATCTCACAAATGCGCTGAACCATCAGCCCGGCCGTTCCAAAAGCCTCTTCATGCTGACTCAGCTTTACGTTGAAACCGGACAATGGGACGAGGCTGAATCTGTTATGCGTCGTTACGAGCGTGTTTCCCGTGTCAGCCCCGAATCTGTAACGCTGGCTATCGCTATTGCTGAAGGGAAAGGCGATGCTGAGACCGCGCAGGGATACGGCGAAATGCTGGTCACTATGTATCCTCAGAGTGAGGAAGCAAAAGCCTACCGGGAAAGTATTATCCGCAAAGCCAATGCCTCTGCGCAAATAGTGCGCCGGGTAAAACCGAAGGCAGAAGTTCAGGCTAAAGCACAAAAGGTGGTCAGCCCTGAAAGCGCTCCGGTCAGCAAAGAGCCTGCTCCGGTACAAAATGCAGCTGCTGCTGTACAGAATGAACCGCAACCTGATTTACCGGTACTGGAAGACCCGCAAACCCGCTATCATGAAGTGAAGCCGGGCGAAAATTTGTATCGCATTTCACTGAAATACAACATTAAAATGTCGCGCTTACAGGCCTGGAATAAACTCGCCGATCCCGGTGATATCGAGGTAGGTATGCATTTACGTCTTTCGCCCGAAAAATAACACCCACAAGGTATTCAATGAGCACAAACGAAAACCCGGTTGATGAACAGAACACGGCTCCCACTCCCGGCGAAATGTTGCGGGATGCGCGGGAGAAAGCCGGATTGAGTCAGCAACAAATGGCTGACAAACTGTTTCTGAAACTGAAAAATGTCGTGGATATCGAAAATGATCATCTGGACGAGGCAATGTCGGCAACGTTCCAGAAAGGCTATGTCCGCATGTATGCCAGACAACTGGGCATTCAGGAAGCGCCGGTCATCGACAGTTTTAACCGGCTGCACACCGTCACCAGACCGCCGGCACGTTTACAGAGTTTTTCAAAGCGTGTAGCAAAGCAAGCCCATGACGATCGCTGGATGATGGTCACCTGGATCATGTTGCTGTTACTGGTGATGGCGCTGGTTGCCTGGTGGTATCAGCAGTCTGACGGTTTGACGTTCTCTGAACCCTCCGCTGAAAAAGAAGCTGCAACAACCCGCTCAGCATCGCCGCAAGCAGCAGACCCTGCTGTGAGCGAATCTGCACAGCCGTCACTTTCAGTCGCTGAGGAAGCTTCAGACTCCGCAATTGAAGCTGCTGCTGCGGACACGAACCCTGAGGATACAGCGCCTTTGCAGCCTGACATTCAGCCTGAAGGCGACCAACCTGAAGCTGACGTATCAGATGTCACAGAAAGCGCACCGGAGCAAAGCAGCGGCGACATGACCGGCGTTGATGATGCCTCCGCATCCGGTGACAATGCAGAAACAACTGATATTACCGGCGCGGCCACTGTGGAGCTGGTACTTACCTTCGCCGAAGATTGCTGGATTAATATCGAAGATGCCACTGGCGAAGCTATCGCTTATGGTGTGAAAGCCTCCGGACGGGTGATGCCTGTGAGTGGCCAGCCGCCGTTTAAAGTAACTTTAGGTGCACCTGATGGTGTGAGTATTACCTATGACGATGAAGCCGTTGATATTTCCGCGTTTCAGGTTGGCAGAATCGCCCGCTTCACGTTACCAATGCAGGACTAATCATGTTTACTGAAAGCCCCGTCAAACGTCGTAAATCTACGCGCATTAATGTGGGAAGCGTACCCGTCGGTGATGGCGCACCCATTGCTGTACAGTCTATGACAAATACGCCGACAACGGATGTCGATGCTACTGTGGCTCAAATCAAACGTATCGTCGCGGTGGGCGGTGAAATCGTGCGGGTCTCTGTACCTACGATGGAAGCGGCAGAAGCATTTAAAGCTATCCGTGCACAAGTCTCAGTGCCTTTGGTGGCAGATATCCATTTTGATTACCGCATTGCCCTGAAAGTGGCGGAATACGGTGTAGATTGCCTGCGTATTAATCCCGGCAACATCGGCAACATGGAACGGGTTAAATCTGTGGTGGACTGCGCCAGAGACAAAAATATTCCTATCCGTATTGGTGTGAATGGTGGTTCACTGGAGCGTGACCTGCAGGAAAAGTATGGCGAGCCTACTCCCGAAGCGCTGGTTGAGTCTGCCATGCGCCACGTTGATATTCTGGACAAGCTTAACTTCGACCAGTTTAAGGTCAGTGTGAAAGCCTCCGATGTATTCCTGGCAGTCGGTGCATACCGCTTGCTGGCTCAGCAAATTGATCAGCCGCTGCATCTGGGTATTACAGAAGCCGGCGGACAACGTGCCGGTGCCGTAAAAAGTGCAGTAGGGCTGGGTATGTTACTAGCTGAAGGGATCGGAGATACCCTGCGTGTTTCTCTGGCCGCTGACCCGGTTGAAGAAATCAAAGTCGGTTTTGATATCCTTAAGTCGCTGCGTATACGCTCAAGAGGCATCAATTTTATTGCCTGTCCGAGTTGCTCCCGTCAGGAGTTTGATGTCATCGGTACGGTGAACGCACTGGAACAGCGTGTGGAAGATATTTTAACGCCCATGGATGTGTCCATAATCGGTTGCGTTGTTAACGGACCCGGCGAGGCTGAGGTGTCTGATTTAGGTCTGACCGGCGCGCGTAATATGAGCGGTTTCTACGAAGACGGTAAACGTCAGCGTGAGCGTCTGGCTAACGATGACCTGGTGGATCAGCTCGAGCGTCGTATCCGTGCAAAAGCGTCCCGTCTGGATGAAGCAAACAAGATTCCGGTCTCGGTAAAAGAATCGTAAAACCTATAGGGCGAAATGCGGCACAATGAGATAACAAATGCGCCGCTCCGCCGTCAGGGAAGTAACATTGTTGTTTAATACTAAAGCCCCTATAATGCGGGGCTTTTAAGTTTCAGGTAAATGAGAATTTCAGGTGGCTAAGACAATTCAGGCAATCCGTGGAATGAACGACTGCCTGCCGGAAGTGTCCGGTACGTGGCAGCGAGTGGAGTCCACCCTGCGTCAGGTGGTAGCCAGTTACGGTTATCAGGAAATCCGTACTCCTATTGTAGAGAGTACCGATTTATTTAAACGCTCTATCGGTGAAGTGACTGATATCGTTGAAAAAGAAATGTATACCTTCGAAGACAGAAACGGCGACAGCCTGACACTGCGTCCCGAAGGCACGGCGAGCACAGTTCGCGCCGGTAATGAACATGGTTTGCTATATAACCAGCAGCAACGTCTGTGGTACATGGGACCCATGTTCCGTCACGAGCGTCCGCAAAAGGGCCGTTACCGTCAGTTTCACCAGTTTGGTATAGAGACTTATGGTCTCGACGGACCGGATATCGATGTTGAAGTGATCTTGCTGAGTGCCCGCATCTGGAAAGCATTTGGCATCAGTGATCAGGTGACCCTGCAAATTAACTCGCTGGGCTCTAATGAGGCCCGTCGTCTGTACCGTGAAGCGTTGACTGAATATCTGCGGGCACGAGCTGACCAGCTCGATGAAGACTCTCTCCGCCGTCTTGAAACCAACCCTCTGCGTGTGCTGGACAGTAAAAATCCCGATGTGCAGGCGGCGATTCAGGATGCACCATCACTGCTTGATCACCTGGACGAAGAATCCAAAACACATTTTTCAAATTTATGTGAACGATTATCGCAGGCGGGCATCCAATACGAGGTTAATCCACGACTGGTACGCGGGCTCGACTACTACAACCGCACTGTTTTTGAATGGGTGACAGACAGTCTGGGCGCTCAGGGCACAGTATGTGCCGGTGGCCGTTATGACGGTCTGGTTGAGCAGTTGGGTGGCAAAGCCACGCCTGCAGTGGGTTTTGCTATGGGTATGGAGCGGCTGGTATTGCTGTTAACTACCTTGCAGGCCACTGAACAGGATAATATTGCAGCCGATGTGTATGTTACCTCAATGGGGGCTGACGCCTATGCCCTTGAAGTGGCTGAGCTGCTGCGGGACAGTTGTCCTTCCATGCGGGTAATGATGCATTGCGGTGGCGGCAACTTTAAGAAGCAGTTGAAGCGTGCTGATAAGACCGGCGCAGGTTATGCTGTGTTACTTGGCAGCGAAGAAGCTGAGAATAAAGTAGCGACAGTGAAACCGCTGCGTTCTGACGGTGAACAAAAGACGGTAGCACTGGCTGAACTGGCCGGTATGTTGTCAGAGTTAGTGGATTAAGTGCTGCCGGCGGGCAGCCGGCAGGAAGAAGTCGATTTAGAGGTTAAGTACATGGAACATTTCGCCACAGAAGAACAACAAGTCGAAGCGATTAAAAAGTTTTGGAAAGACAATGGCGCGGCCATTGTGATTGGTGCTGTATTAGGTCTGGGTGGCCTGTGGGGCTGGCGTTATTATTCTGATGCCCAGCGCACAGCAAAAGAACAGGCCTCTGCGGACTATCAGGTGGCAGTTGAATCTATTGAAGCTGATGGCAACGCCGGCAAACTGGACAGTTTTCTGGGCAAAACAGAAAGTAGTGGATATGCCACTATCGGTGGTCTGGTCGCTGCGCAGCAAGCCGTAAGCAACAACGATTACGATGCGGCTGTGAAAGCACTCACAGCAGTAAAGGACCAGGCAGCAGATGCGCACCTGGCAACCATTGCTTCACTGCGTCTTGCCCGTATTCAACTGGAACAGGGTAATGACGATGCCGCGCTGTCTACGCTTAAAGCGGTTAATGACAGTGCGTTTGATGGCAACGTGAAAGAAATCGAAGGCGATGTCTATGTGGCGCAGGAAAAATATGATGCGGCACGCATGGCTTACACTGAAGCGTTAGAAGCCGCCAGCGGTAATGTTCTGCTGGAAATGAAGCTGGACAATCTGCCAGTTCTGGCAAGCGAATAACTATAACAGAGGTATCGGATTTGTTAACGAAAACGTGTGGCCGTACAGGCCGGATTACACGGGCTGCGGGACTGGCGCTGGCGCTGTCAGTATCGCTGTCAGGATGTACAACTATTTCAGACTGGTTTGTCGATGACGAAGAGTTAGAAATCCGCAGACTCGCGCCACTGGACGCACAGTTTGTACCCACAGTGAACTGGGAAGCAGAAGTGGGTGAGGGAATCGACAGCTATTTCTCACACCTGCGCCCTGTGTATGCCAATGAGAAATTATATGTTGCCGACCGTCATGGCACGGTAGCGGCACTGGATCCTGAAAGTGGTGAAACACTTTGGGAACAGAACTTTGCTATCTTCAAAGATGAGGGCATGTTCTCGTCTGTAAGCAATCTTTGGAAAAGCGGTGCATCTGCCAAGATCGGTGGGTTGTCTGTTGACGGAAGCCGTGTTTTTGTTGGTACTGAAGATGGCGTACTGATGTCACTGAATGCTGAAACCGGTGAGGTAAACTGGACGCAAACCGTTAATGGTGAAATTCTTGCTTCACCGGTTACCGGCGACAATCTGGTTATCGTTAACACAGGCTCAGGTATTCTTTATGCGCTGGACGTTGAGACCGGCGAGCAGGTCTGGGAACAGGTTGGTGATGTACCGCCATTGACCCTTCGCGGCATTTCTACTCCCGCTGTCAGTAACGGTGGTGTGATTCTGGGTACGCCTACAGGTAAGATTCAGGTGAACATTCTGGATTCCGGACTGATTGCCTGGGAAACACCGATCACTGCGCCCAGCGGTGCGACTGAACTTGAGCGTATCGTTGATGTGGATTCTGCGCCTTTAATGTATGGCGGCACTATTTACGCTATTTCTTACAACGGTACACTGGCAGCGGTTGAGTTACGTTCAGGGCGGGTTATCTGGAAGCGTGAATATGCCTCCTACCGTAATGTGACGATGGACGGTAATACCCTGTACGTAGTCGATAACAACTCTCACGTGTATGCACTGGACCGCCGTAACGGTGTTGAACTGTGGTCGCAGAGCGGCTTGAAAAAGCGCGTACTGACGGCAGCTGAGCCAGCCGGCGACTATCTGGTTGTGGGTGACAAGTGGGGCTTGCTGCACTGGATCAACAAAGAAGACGGAAAAATTGTCGCCCGGTACGACCTGGGCGGCGACGATGAAGATGAATCAGTATTCGCAGCCCCTGTTTATACCGGTAACGCGGTCATTGCCGTTACCCGTGAAGGTGATGTTGCTTCGTTTTCAGTCCCTTAAGTATTACGCCATCCAATCTCTTTTTCGCGCCGTTCCGGTTTAGCTGACGGCGCCTGCTAATATAGGGTATAATCGCCCGGTTCATTCAGTAGCCGCGAGTTCCGCGGCTACTGCATTTTTAAACCAGTTTATTTTAGGACTTCAAGCATGTTGCCTGTTGTTGCCCTCGTGGGTCGCCCGAATGTGGGTAAATCTACATTGTTTAACCGATTAACCAACACCCGTGATGCACTGGTTGCAGACTTTCCCGGTTTGACCCGCGACCGGAAATACGGGCAGGCGACCTGGGAGCAAAAGCAATTCATTGTTGTAGATACCGGCGGTATCACCGGCGATGAAGAAGGGATTGATGCAGAAATGGCGCATCAGTCGCTGCGTGCTATTGATGAAGCTGACGTGGTTCTGTTCCTCGTTGATGCCCGTGCAGGCTTGTTACCTGCGGATATCGGCATTGCAGAACACTTACGTAAAGTGAACAAGAAGCTGTTTGTGGTTGCCAACAAAGTCGACGGCATCGACGGCGACAGTGAAAGCGCTGATTTCTATACTCTTGGTCTTGGCACCATCCACCAGATTGCTGCCGCTCACGGCCGTGGCGTTTCTCTGTTACTGGAACAGGCGCTGACACCTCTGGCGGAAGAATTTCCGGACATGCAGGTGCAGCCAAAAGAGGTTCATGAAGAACTGGACGCTGAGCAGCAGTTAGAAAGGCTGAAGAACCTCCCGATTAAACTGGCGATTGTAGGCAAACCCAATGTGGGTAAATCCACGCTGACCAACCGTATTCTCGGTGAAGATCGTGTGGTTGTGTTCGATATGCCGGGTACCACCCGTGACAGTGTTTACATTCCTCTTGAGCGTGACGGGCGGGAGTATATCCTTATTGATACAGCCGGTGTGCGCCGCCGCAAGCGCGTTGCTGATGCAGTAGAAAAATTCTCTATTGTTAAAACACTGCAGGCTATTGAAGAAGCCAACGTTGTATTAATGGTGATTGATGCCCGTGAAGGGATTGCGGATCAGGATCTCAGCTTACTGGGTTACATTCTGAATTCCGGCCGTTCACTGGTGGTCGCAGTGAATAAATGGGACGGTCTGAGCACAGACATTAAAGATGATATCAAGCGGGAGCTTGATCGCCGTCTCGGGTTTATTGACTTTGCCCGTTTGCATTTTATATCGGCTCTGCACGGCTCCGGTGTGGGTAATTTGTTTGAGTCAGTGATTGAGGCGTACGACAGTGCTACCCAGCGTGTGGGTACGGCTATGCTTACTCAAATCATGGAAATGGCTCAGGCAGAGCACCAGCCTCCAATGGTTCGTGGTCGCCGTGTGAAAATGAAATACGCCCACGCCGGTGGTTATAACCCGCCGGTTATCGTGATCCACGGCAACCAGGTCGACGATCTGCCGGGGTCTTATAAACGTTATCTGATGAACTATTACCGTAAGTCACTGAAAGTGATGGGAACGCCTATTAAAATAGAGTTCCGTGAAGGGGCGAACCCGTTTGAAGGTAAGAAGAATCAGCTTACGCTGGCGCAGCAGCGCAAACGTAAGCGTATGATGGCATTCCACAAAAGCAAGAAGTAAGCCCCGTCCTTATTGCGCTGATGACATACCTCTGATGGTTTTCATCAGCGCGGACTCACCCGGTACTTCAATTGCCGGTAGCGCCGCTGACACCAGATTATCAGCTATTCTGGGTGGAAATGTGGTGGATAATGTCACCAGCTTATCTTTCATTTCAAAAACATAAGTCGTCGCGAATAATGGCTCACCGATTTCATTTTCTGCATGCACGGCCATACGGTAACCATTAAAGCGTTGTGAAGCCGAATTTATCGTGAAAGCTGATACCGGACTGTCTGTGATCAGCGTGAGTCCCTGTGCAGCCGACATCTGTGTCGCTTCTTTCAGATTTTCTTCCAGTGCTGCCTGCAGCCTTTGGGATTCCGGCATGGATAAGTCCATCAGCACCGGTCCGACAGTAATATCTATCAGTGCGTCATCAAATTCAGGGTGGCTGTAACGGCTGATAATGCCTTTAAACGGATCAGGATAATGCTGGGTATCCTGAAGGATAAATTCGCCGATGGATTGAGGCAGGACCAACTCTGAATTGTAGTCGCTGGCACCCAGCGCGGTGAAAAGGTATTCAGCAGAGAAAACAGATTTTCGCAGCGACGCCAGCCACCAGGTGTCCAGTATTTCTGATGCAAGTTCAGTGACAGGCTTTTCCGTTTTCGAGTAAGTTTCAAATCGTTGAGAGTCTATTTCCACACCACGCCATTGCACGGTGAATTCAGTAAAATAATGCGGCGTGGTGTTTGCCGGCCATAAGCCTGCTGTCGCTGAGTGAAGTGAGACGCCATCACTATCGTTATCAGCAACCTGTGCTGATAACGATGCTATGAGGATTTCATAGTCAGCGGCATCTGACTCTGTCAGTACATCATCAAACCAGTTCTTTTCTTTGAGAATAGCGGCAAATTCATTCCCGGCAATAGCATCTTCAATACAACGGTCAGTGGTATTGACCTGTTGACAGCGTGCACTCATGGTATCGCCCGGCCAGGTGGAAAACAGTGCTACGGGAGCCGCAACATGATATTTGGGTAAAAACGAAGGCGCGGGCGCGGGTTTTTCTGGCACTTGCTGACAACCGGTTATCAAAACCAGTGGCAACAGACTGCAAACCTTATTCACAAAGATTCCTGATATCGGGAAGGATTAGGGGAGGGCTAGTGTGACCTAACCCCGGCCCGTGCTCAAGTGTCTTTTCACAGACTTTTCTTCGCGGTGGTCACCTTACTGATAATTTCGCCACTGGCAAGGCGGGTGGTGATTTCATCTCCCTCACTGACTTCCGTCGCTGACAGCACCGGCTTATCGTCAGCAAAAGTGATGCTGTAGCCGCGTGTGAGTGTTTGCAGCGGGCTCACTGAATTCAGTAATTGTGCCTGACCCTGCAATTGCCTGTTTTTACTTTCAAGCAGGCGCTGAACCGATTTTTTTAGCGCGCTGTCGAGCTGACTGCAACGGTCTTGCAGGCGGACCACCCGATTTGCGGGGTTTTGTCTGTCCAGCCTGCGCAGCAAGTTATTCAGCCTGGTGGCATAACCTGCGATCCGTGACTCCATAGCATGACTCAGGGCCAGTGCTGCGCGATCCAGAGACTGTGACTGACTTTGTAAACGTCGTTCCGGATGCACCGCTTTCAGGCGCTGCTGTAATACGGCGAGCTGGTGTTGCTGTTGTCTGAACTGTTGTTGCCAGGCACGTTTAAGTGCTGCCGCTTTTTGTTGCACAAATGCCAGACGTTCGCTCTGATCCCGGCTTAACAGCTCAGCACCTGCAGACGGAGTAGGGGCGCGCACGTCTGCCACAAAGTCGGCAATGGTTACATCCACTTCGTGACCCACCGCACTCACCACCGGCACCGGCGATGCAGAAATACAATGGGCCAGCGCTTCATCATTAAAGCACCATAAGTCTTCCAGCGAACCGCCACCACGGGTGAGCAGTATGACATCGACCTCATCGCGATGGTACGCGGTTTCCAGCGCATGGATAATTTGCGCAGGGGCCTGTTCGCCCTGCACAAGCGTTGGATACACGATGACTTCTGTTGCCGGGCTGCGGCGTTTCAATACCGTAAGTACATCGTGCAAAGCGGCACCAGCGGAAGAGGTGACCACACCGATTTTATTAATTACCTGAGGGACAGGGCGCTTGGCATCGGCATCAAACAAGCCGTCGCGCTGTAATTTCAGTTTGAGGGCCTCAAAGGCTTGTTTCAGCGCGCCGTCACCGTCAGCTTCAAGATGTTCAATAACCAGTTGATAGTCGCCCCGTGGCTCATACAAGCCCACAGAAGCGCGCACTAACACTTTGTCGCCTTCCTTCGGGCGCTGTTTTACATAGCGGTTTGACCCCTTGAACATGGCCGCCCGTACCTGGGCTTTGTTATCTTTGAGGGTGAAATACCAGTGTCCCGAGGAGGCGGCGACGAAATTAGAGATTTCTGCAGACAACCAGACAAGGCCGATTTCGCCTTCCAATACGGTCCTTGCCAGCCTGTTCAGCTTGGTCACAGTGAGAATTTGACGGGATGTAGAAGGGGAATTAAACAGCATAAATAAAAAATCATCAGGTTTAGGACAATTAGAGTTTACCTGATTTAGAAAAAACACTACAATTGCGCCGCAATTAACTCTCCACTTATTCAGGTGTTATTGCATGCTCAGAATCATTCAAGAAGCTCTTACTTTTGATGATGTACTGCTGGTACCGGGGCACTCTACTGTCCTTCCTCATACAGCAAACCTCCATACTAAACTGACTCGCGGCGTGTCGCTGAATATCCCTATGGTATCTGCATCTATGGATACTGTTACGGAAGCGCGTCTGGCGATTGCCCTTGCCCAGGAAGGCGGCATCGGCTTTATTCACAAAAACATGGAGCCGGCAGAGCAGGCAAATCACGTACGTGAAGTGAAAAAATACGAAAGCGGTGTGGTTTCAGACCCTGTAACCGTAGAACAGACCACGGCTATCGGCGAAGTACTCGCGATGAGTAAGAAACTGGGCTACTCCGGTTTCCCGGTTACTGATAAAGATAACAACCTTATCGGTATCGTGACTGGCCGCGATATGCGCTTCCAGAACCGTCTTGATTTACCGGTTAGTCAGGTTATGACCCCGAAAGACAAGCTGGTAACGGTAAAAGAAGGTGCAGACTCTAAAGAAGTACTGGATCTGATGCATGCTAACCGTATCGAAAAAATTCTGGTTGTTGACGATGCCTTCAAACTGACCGGTCTTATTACCGTTAAAGATTTCCAGAAAGCGGAAAGCAAGCCAAACGCCTGTAAAGACTCACTGGGTCGTCTGCGCGTTGGAGCGGCTGTTGGCGTAGGTGCCGGTACTGACGAGCGTATTGCCGGTCTGGTTGAGGCAGGCGTTGACGTACTGCTTATCGATACTTCACACGGTCACTCACAGGGCGTAATCGATCAGGTTGCCCGTATTCGTGGTGCGTATCCTGACTTGCAAATCATTGCCGGTAACGTGGCAACAGCGGCAGGTGCGAAAGCACTGGCAGAAGCCGGTGTTGATGGCGTGAAAGTGGGTATTGGCCCGGGTTCTATCTGTACTACCCGTATCGTAACCGGTTGTGGTGTACCTCAAATCACTGCCATCGCTGATGCGGTTGATGCCCTTGAAGGTACAGGTATTCCTGTAATTGCTGACGGCGGTATCCGTTTCTCCGGTGACATCGCTAAAGCACTGGCAGCCGGTGCAAGCTGCGTAATGGTGGGTAGTATGCTGGCCGGTACTGAAGAGGCGCCGGGCGAAGTTGAACTGTATCAGGGCCGTTACTACAAGTCTTACCGTGGAATGGGCTCGCTGGGTGCGATGAATCAGCGTCACGGTTCTTCTGACCGTTACTTCCAGGCATCAGATAATGCTGAGAAGCTGGTACCGGAAGGTATCGAAGGCCGCGTAGCATATAAAGGCCCAATTGCGACCATCATCCATCAGCAAATGGGCGGCCTGCGCTCAGCCATGGGTCTGACTGGCTGTGAAGATATTCCTACGCTGAACACCAAAGCACAGTTTGTGCGCGTAACGTCAGCGGGCATGGGCGAGTCTCACGTACACGATGTGAGCATCACCAAAGAAGCGCCAAACTACCGTTTGGGCTAATCGCCGCTAAACTAGTATTTTGTCAGGCTGGTATCTCTACCAGCCTTTCTGTTTTATTTAACGGGTAAAAACATGACCACCAATATTCATAGCCAGCGCATACTTATTCTGGACTTCGGTTCCCAGTACACGCAACTGATTGCACGTCGCGTACGTGAAATCGGTGTTTACTGTGAGCTGTGGGCCTGGGACGTGACCGAAGAGCAAATTCGCGGATTCAACCCGGACGGTATCATTCTGTCGGGCGGCCCGGAGTCGGTCACTGAACTAAACTCGCCCCGTGCCCCTGAGTACGTATTTGAAGCCGGTGTACCGGTGCTTGGCGTATGTTACGGCATGCAGACCATGGCGGAACAGCTTGGCGGTAGCGTACAGGGCTCTAACAAGCGTGAGTTCGGTTATGCGCAGGTTGAAGTATTAAAAGCCACCGATCTGCTGGCACAGATTGAAGACCACATCGGCGAAAACGGCAACGCACTGCTGGACGTATGGATGAGTCACGGCGATAAAGTGGCGACGATTCCGGAAGGTTTCGAAACCATCGCGCAGACACCATCTTGTCCGCATGCGGCGATGTACAACGAAGAAAAACGATTCTACGGCGTGCAGTTCCACCCGGAAGTGACTCATACCCGTCAGGGTCAGCGTTTGCTGACTCACTTCGTCATGGACATCTGTGGCTGTGAGAAGCTGTGGACACCCGGCGCCATCATCGAAGACGCCATTGCCCGTATTAAAGAAAAAGTGGGTGATGACGAAGTAATCCTCGGCCTGTCAGGCGGTGTGGATTCATCTGTGGTTGCTATGCTTATTCACCGTGCTATCGGCGACAAGCTGACCTGTGTATTCGTAGATAACGGTCTGCTGCGTTTAAACGAAGGCCAGCAGGTAATGGACATGTTCGGCGATCACTTTGGTCTGAACATCATTAAGGTGGATGCGGAAGACCGCTTCCTCGCCCGTCTCGAAGGCGAAGCGGATCCAGAGAAAAAACGTAAGATTATCGGTAACGAGTTCGTTGCGGTATTCGATGAGGAAGCATCCAAGCTGACTAATGCGAAATGGTTGGCACAGGGCACAATTTACCCTGACGTTATTGAATCGGCCGGTTCTGCTACCGGTAAAGCCCACGTTATCAAATCACACCACAACGTAGGCGGTCTGCCTGAAGACATGAAGATGGGTCTGGTCGAGCCATTACGCGAGCTGTTCAAAGACGAAGTGCGCAAGATTGGTCTTGAGCTCGGCCTGCCATACGACATGTTGTACCGTCATCCGTTCCCTGGCCCTGGTCTGGGCGTACGTGTACTGGGCGAAATCAAGAAAGAATACTGCGACCTGCTGCGTCGTGCTGATGCCATCTTCATTGAAGAGCTGCATAACGCAGATCTGTACCACAAAGTCAGTCAGGCATTCACCGTATTCCTGCCGGTTCGTTCTGTTGGCGTAATGGGTGATGCCCGTAAATACGACTGGGTTGTATCTCTGCGTGCGGTTGAAACCATCGACTTCATGACTGCACACTGGGCGCATCTGCCATACGATTTCTTAGGTAAGGTGTCTAACCGTATCATCAACGAAATCGACGGTATTTCCCGCGTGGTTTACGATATCTCCGGTAAGCCGCCTGCTACGATTGAGTGGGAGTAAGTTCTCTCATTAGTTTTAATGACAGCGTTCAAATAATTGTATAGCCCTGCAAATGCAGGGCTTTTTTGTTCTTAAGTTTAGGGCTCTCGTCTCTAAATTATCAATTATCGCATTTTTAACTGTCAGTTTATTTTGCAACTAAATATTAACAATTGTCTATCTGACTGAAATTTAAGGGTTATTTTTTTGGCTCAAATCTTGTTAGGCAAAAGTGAGGTTTTGATAAATACAGGAAGTGGAAAATGAAACTAAATATACAAAAATCACTATTATTAATTGCTTTGATTTTAGGTCATACATCAGTATCAATTGCGTCTGTTCTTTATTTTGAAGATGACACTATTGCCACATCGTCTGTACCTGGCGCACTAACATTATCTGGTTTGGACGTTCAAACGACAACTGTAACGTCGGTGACAGACTTCAATACTCAGCTTGCTTCACAAAGCTGGGATCTGGTAATCCTTGGCGAACAGAATAACGATATTTTCAGCAGTATCTCAGGTCTTGATACTTATCTGGGTAACGGCGGCTCTATATTAGGTACAACCTGGCTTGATAATTCAGGTTTATCTGCATTATTGGGAGCTTCAGGTCGTTCAGGTACAAACGGGACAAATATTGCGATTGACTCACACCCCATTTTTGCGGGTCTGTCTTCACCGCTTATGCTGGCAAACCCGGGCTGGGGTATTTTTTCCAGTAGCTGGATAGCATCCTCATCATCTCAATGTCTGGGGACGTTGGGTTCAGGTTGTGCAGTTGTCGAGGGAAATAGTGGCAATTCATTACTGTTAAGTGGCTTGTTCGATACCTATGATGTATCTGATGGTAATATTCTCCTCTCCAATAGTATTAACTACTTGTTAAATGGAGCGACAGGTCCGGTAAGTGTTTCTGAACCCGGCACTCTGATATTGATTACTCTGGCTATGGCTGGCTTCTTTACCCGAAGAAAGCGTAGCTAAACAGAAAAGCCCGCATTTTGCGGGCTTTGTTATTTTTGACTGTCCGAAGGTTTACACTTCCAGACTCGCCATATCAATCACATAACGGTGGGCTACGTCACCTTTTGCCAGGCTTGCGAATGCATCATTCACTTCATCAGCTTTAATCATCACACATTCAGGGTGAATGTTGTGCTCAGCACAGAAATCCAGTACTTCCTGAGTTTCCCTGATACCGCCAATCAGAGAGCCTGCTACGCGGCGGCGGCCCATTACTAACGGCATGGTCATAAAATCTTCCATGGGGCCAACCTGACCAACAATAGCCAGCGTACCGTCAATGTCGAGAAGTGGCATGTAAACATCTACATCATGCTTAACCGGCACCGTGTCGATGATTAAATCAAATGATGAACCAGCTTCCTGCATTGCGCTCTCGTCAGTAGAAGCCAGAATTCCACTCGCGCCCAGCGCTTTTGCCTGCTCTTCCTTAGAATTTGAACGGCTGAGAACGGTTACTTCTGCGCCCATGGCCACTGCCAGTTTAACCGCCATATGACCCAGACCACCCAGGCCAATTACGCCTACGCGGCTGCCTTCTTTAACGCCCCAGGTACGCAGAGGAGAAAAAGTGGTGATACCAGCACAAAGAATAGGTGCAGTACGGGCCAGATCTAATGATTCAGGTACATTCAGAACGAATTCTTCGCGCACAACAATGTGCTTTGAGTAACCGCCCTGAGTAATTTCACCGCTGATGCGGTCCGGTGCGCCGTAAGTGGGCGTCATACCATTGCGACAAAATTGCTCTTCACCGTGGTCACACTGGTCGCAGGACTGACAGCTGTCGACCATACAGCCTACAGCTACGTGCTGGCCCACTTTGTAGTTTTTAACGTCTGCGCCAACTTCTATGACTTTACCGACGATTTCGTGTCCCGGTACTAACGGATAAGGCTGGTCGCCCCAGTCGCCGTTTACGGTGTGAAGATCAGAGTGGCAAACGCCGCTATAAAGAATTTCGATGGCTACGTCATTGTCGCGCAGATTCCGTCTTTCGAAATGATAAGGAACCATGTGGGCGTCTGACGAGTGAGCCGCATATCCAATTGTTTTCATAACTATAGCCTCATTTGTCGTTACATGCTCAGGCATATCCTGATAACGGAAATTTTAAGTAAAAACACCAGGGGTGTGCATGCCTGATGCTCTTTAATGCTTGCCTGATTGTGCAGATTGCCGGAGGTTTTACGAAAAGACCTGCTGACAGGTTCATTCATAAGCGGGGGAAATAAAAATGCCCCCTTAAGCGGGGGCATGGTTTAACGGGGTATATAGAGGGCGGGAATTAGCTGCGTTTCAGATCAAAGCGATCGTTGCGCATTACTTTTACCCATGCATCTACGAAGTCGGTAACAAACTTCTCTTTCGCATCTTCAGAGCCGTACACTTCGGCAATGGCCCGTAATTCAGTGTTAGAACCGAAGATCAGGTCAACCGGTGTGGCAGTCCATTTCTGTTCGCCTGAAGTACGATCTGTACCTACATAAATGGCTGCATCATCTTCTGACTTTTTCCACTCTGTAGACATATCCAGCAGATTAACGAAGAAATCGTTTGTCAGCTGACCGGGGTTGCCTGTCAGTACACCATGGGCTGAATCGTCAGCGTTCGCGTTCATGGCACGCATTCCACCCAGCAGAACTGTCATTTCAGGCACACTCAGTGACAGCATGTCTGCCTTATCGACCATCATCACAGCCGGTGAGCGGTAGTTACTTTCAGCCCAGTAGTTACGGAAAGCATCAGCAGTCGGCTCCAACACCGCGAACGACTCAACATCTGTCATTTCCTGTGTGGCATCCATACGACCCGGAATGAACGGAACGGTCACGTCAACACCGGCGTCCTTCGCTGCCTGTTCAACACCTGCAGCACCTGCCAGTACAATCATGTCGGCCAGAGAAATTTTGACCTTCTTCGATTTCTTATTGAAACCGGTCTGAATGTCTTTCAGCTTGCCCAGCACTTTTTGTACTTCTGCCGGATTATTAATTGCCCAGTCCTTTTGCGGAGCAAGAGCAATACGGGCACCGTTTACACCACCGCGCATGTCCGTATCACGGTAGCTGGCTGCAGCGGCCCAGGCGACACGTACTAATTCCTGTACAGACAGACCTGACTTCAGAATGTCCTTCTTCAGTTGCTTAGCTTGTTTGTCTGAAACCAGCTTATGATCAACTTGAGGAATCGGATCCTGCCAGATAAGGTCGTCAGCCGGGATTTCAGCACCCAGATAACGGGCTTTCGGTCCAAGATCACGGTGGTTCAGTTTGAACCAGGCTTTACCGAAGGCCAGTTCAAAGTCTTCCGGATTCTGCTGGAAGCGTTTGGCAATCTTACGGAACTCAGGATCTTCTTTCAGCGCAAGGTCAGTGGTAAACATGATAGGAGCGTGACGTTTACCCTGAACGTGGGCGTCAGGAACCATGTTCGCCGCGGATTCTGCAGTAGGGATCCACTGAATAGCGCCGGCAGGGCTCTTTGTTTGTTTCCATTCGAAACCAAACAGGTTATCCAGATAATTTGTTGTCCACTGCGTCGGCGTCACCGTCCAGGCACCTTCCAGTCCGCTGGTCATCGTGTCTTCTGCATTACCTTTGCCACAGCTGTTTTTCCAGCCAAAGCCCTGGTCTTCCAGATCACCGGCAGCAGGTTCTTTACCCAGACAGTCTGCTTTTTTGGCTCCGTGAGCTTTACCAAAAGTGTGACCACCCGCGATAAGCGCTACGATTTCTTCATCATTCATAGCCATGCGGCCGAAAGACATACGGATGTCATGGGCAGCAGCAATGGGATCAGGCTTGCCGTGAGGTCCAACCGGATTGACGTAAATCAGACCCATTTCTACCGCAGCCAGAGGACCTTTCAGGTTACCTTTCTCGTCCCGGCGCTGATCGGTAAGCATTTCTTCTTCCGGGCCCCAGTAAACATGATCCGGTTCCCAGTCGTCCACACGTCCGCCGGCGAAACCATAGGTTTTAAAGCCCATATCTTCCAGTGCCACGTTACCGGTAAGGGCCATTAAATCACCCCAGGAAATGTTACGGCCGTATTTCTGTTTGATTGGCCAAAGTAAACGACGTGCTTTATCCAGGTTAGCGTTATCCGGCCAGCTGTTCAGCGGGTCGAAACGTTGCTGACCACCACCGGCACCGCCGCGTCCGTCAACAGTCCGGTAAGTACCGGCTGCGTGCCATGCCATACGGATAAAGAACGGACCGTAATGACCATAGTCTGCAGGCCACCAGGGTTGTGAAGAGGTAAGTACTTCACGGATATCAGCTTTAACGGCATTTAAATCCAGTGATTCAAACGCTTTTGCGTAATTAAAGTTTTCGCCGTAAGGGTTTGATGCAACACCGTGGGCACGTAACTGGGACAGGTCCAGTTGTTCCGGCCACCAGAATTTGTTGCCCTTCGGGGCTTCGCCCACTACTTTCGCATTTTGATCCATAGTGGCAGAGTACGCATTTGGCGATAATGCCATGGCGATAGCTGCGACAGCGGGTAAGAGTTTCATTTTCATGTGTTTATCCTTATTGAATAGTTTCTGGTCACACTTCAGGCCATAAGAATATGATTCAGATTTGTGATAAGAGAAAATTGGATAAACCGATTACTTCAATCTGTTTTTATCATTTGTGAATTAACAATTTGTTAACTTTAATTAAGAGTCATGTTATCCCGTTATTGAGCAACTGCGACGATTTTCCTCTGGCGTCTGCGTGTCAGGAAGCGTTATCGTGTGGCACATTCATGTAGAGCAGTTTGCTGAACAAAGGGATAAAACATGCGCGCATATGGTTATAAGCAGGCGTCTGAAACGCTGACTGAAAACGCAATTCAGGCAATCAATATGGCAACTCCTGTGCCGGCAGGAAGAGATCTGCTGGTGAGAGTGCTTGCCGTTTCAGTGAATCCGGTAGACACCAAAATTCGTCGTAGTGTGTCTCCTCCGGCTGATGAGGTAAAAATCCTCGGATGGGACGCGGTGGGTATCGTTGAATCCACAGGCAGCGATGCGTCGTTGTTCAAAAAAGGCGATAAGGTATTTTATGCCGGTGATATTTCCCGTAGCGGTACCAATGCGGAATATCAGCTGGTAGATGAGCGTATTGTTGCGCTGGCACCCGAAGGGCTATCTGATGTTGAATCTGCGGCCATGCCACTGACTTCACTGACGGCGTGGGAGCTGTTGTTCGATCGTCTTGAAGTTGCCCCGGGTGAAGAAAGTAAAGATAAAGTGCTGCTTGTCACCGGTGCTGCCGGCGGTGTGGGTTCCATTCTAATTCAGCTTGCCCGTAAACTTACCGGTCTGACTGTTGTTGCCACGGCATCCAGACCGGAAACGAAGGAATGGGTGAGTAAAATGGGCGCACATCATGTACTCGACCATTCACAACCTCTGGCTCCGCAGTACGAGGCATTGTCATTAGAGGGTGTTGACTATGTCGCCAGCCTCACGCATACGCAGACACATATTGCCGCGCTGGCTGATTTAATGAAGCCGCAAAGCAAGTTCGGTCTGATTGACGATCCGGGTCCTCTGGATATCGGTCTGTTAAAGCGCAAGAGTATTTCGCTTCACTGGGAGTTCATGTACACCCGCTCTCTGTTCAATACCAGTGACATTCTTAACCAACATGAAATCCTCAGCGATGTGAGCAAAATGCTTACTGCGGGGGAGCTTCAAACCACACTCGGCCAGCATTTGGGCCCCGTCAATGCCGCTAATCTGTTCAGAGCCCACCAGATCCTTGAAAGTGGTTCAGCCATCGGCAAACTGGCACTGGCACCGTTCGAAACCGAATAAACCTGAGATTCAATTACTTCCGGCGGCGAATTGTTCCGGTTCGCCGCTACCTTCCGTATAAATGCACATACTGACTTTCCCTTTTTCATACTCCCTCAACTGACATTCGCAACCTGCTGTCATGTTGCTGTCATAAAAACATCATCTAATACTTTCGTCTAAATGATTCAGTATTGCATTTACCCGAAAAGCGTTTTACCAGGTTCCCATGTTGAAATATTCCAGTATCAGCCGGCTTGTCATGACTCCCGTGATGGCAGCTCTTATTATCTTAGTGATGCTTAACTCTGCATCATTGTACAAATCTTTTGCCTTACTCAACCATTTTGATGAACTGGAAAACAGTCTGGTTCAGTCAGAGCGTGATGTAACAGCTATCCTGAATACCTTTAAAACGCAGGTACAGGAATGGAAAAACACCTTGCTGCGTGGTTATGACGATGACAACAGGGAAAAGTACTGGCAGCGGTTTCAGCAACGGGAAGCTGACGTACAGGAGGGGTTCCGCAAGTTATTAACGAATCAGGCGATAAGCGCGGAAGCCAGAAGCACTATCGGTGAATTTCTGGATGCCCATAATCATATGGCAGAAAAGTACCGTGAAGGTTTCGACGCGTTTGTGGCAGCGGGTTACGATGCTAAAGTGGCAGACGCCTACGTGAAAGGCATTGACCGCAAACCTGCTGAATTACTTGAAGCGGTGGCAGCAAACATCGCTGAGCAGTCTTTCAATGCTTTTGAAAACCTGAGAACGGATACCCGCCGCACATTGTGGATGATCCTGATCGCTGCACTGGTGTTATCGGCACTGACTACCTGGTATGTAGTTCAACGTTTACGTAAACAGGTCATTAAACCGGTTAAGCAAATCGCGGCCTGCATTGCTGCTCTGGCAAAAAGCCGGTATGACTACAAGCTTGATTACCGCAGCGGGCACGAACTGGGCTCGCTGGCGGATTCTGCACGCTCGTTACAGGACAAGTTGCGGGGCTCTGTTGAACAACTCAAACAGGCTGAGTCTCAGGTTGCTCACGCTGTTATTACGCTGAGTGATGTGAGTCAGGCTATTCTGGCCGGCGCAGAAGAACAGCACCAGACCAGTCAGTCGCTGGACAGCAGCACCGATAAACTAAAAGAAATTGTACAGAGTCTGGTTGCCATCACCGACCAGGTGGCCGTCGCCACTAACAGCTCTGAAACCAATGTTGCTGCCTGTTACGCCACCTTTTCAAAAGCTAATGACGGCTTCAGGCAACTTGCCGAGACAGTAAATCAGTCCAGTGACATTGTTGATGCCCTGCAATCCCGCAGCAATAACATCCTCAAAGTCGTTAATGTCATCAATGAAATTGCCGACCAGACCAACTTGCTGGCTCTGAATGCGGCTATTGAAGCCGCCAGAGCAGGGGAGCATGGCAGAGGATTTGCCGTGGTTGCCGACGAAGTGCGGGCTCTGGCAGCCAAAACCCAGCAGTCAACGCGGGAAATCAACGGCATTCTTTCAAGCTTTGAGTCTGAAGCGCAGGGTGCGGTAGTGGCTATGCAATCCGGAAAATCACTGGCAGATGTGAATGCAAGAGAAGCGGCCGCGGCGCTGGAAACTCTGAATCTGGTGGTGAAAGATATACAGGAAACCGCCAGCGTTGTCGTTGTACTGAATGAAGCCGCCGATGAACAGGAAGCGGTGCTTAAACAGGTTGAACAGGTTATCAATAACTCTGTGACATCGTCAGAAAAGTATCATGCCCTGTCACGCAGAAACGACATTTCCGATGCCGTGAGAGAAATGGAAGGAAATGTGAAGCAGGTGGTGATGTCACTGACCCATTAACCGGACTACAACAAAGCGGCCGGCTCATGTTAACGTATAAGAAAACGCAGTCAGCCGCTTATGAATTTGCCCTATCCTCCGTTAGTTTTTCATCCTGTTTACAGTCAGCTTGACCTGCCGGTCAGACACCGCTTTCCCATCGAAAAATATCAGGGGATCCATGATGCGCTGGTAGCCTGCGGCGTGCCCCCCGGCCATTTCACAACCCCTGAAGCGCTGACAGCCGCTGATCTGACGGCAATTTACCAGCAAGACTATGTCAGCGCACTTTGCGGGGGCACCCTTGATCACCAGGCCATGCGCAGAATAGGTTTCCCCTGGTCAGAGCAATTAATCCGCCGTTCCCTCACCGCTGTCAGCGGGACCTGTCTGACAGCCGCACTGGCACAGGAACACGGACTGGCACTTAATCTTACCGGTGGTTACCACCACGCTTTTGCAGATTTCGGTTCGGGATTTTGCTTATTTAACGATTTGTATCTGGCAGCGAAGAGGGTACAGGTCCGTGATGATTGCGATACGGTGATGATCATCGATCTTGATGTACATCAGGGGGACGGTACAGCCAAACTGGCTGAGCATGACGACTCGGTGTTTACCGTATCAGTGCACGGTGAGAAGAACTTTCCTCACCGCAAACAAACTTCAGACATTGATATCGGGCTGGCGAAAGGCACCGGGGACGATGAGTACCTGACGACGCTTGATGAAACGCTGCACTTAGCGTTTCGACAGTGTTCACCGGACTTCATTATTTACGATGCCGGCGTCGACGTACACATCAATGATGATTTAGGGCACCTGCATATCACCACACCGGGTGTTCTGGCCAGAGACAAAATGGTGCTGGATATGTGTAAGCAAAAAGGGCTGCCGGTAGCTTGTGTGATTGGTGGTGGCTATCAGCGTGATATCGCTGCGCTGGTAGATGTACACCTGCAACTGTTCAGAGCGGCAGGTGTCATCCGGTAAAATCACCTACAGGAAAGTTAACTGGAAGCCCAGACCTATGCGTTCCTGGCTACGGTTGTAGTCAATCAGGGAGTCGCCGTAACCGTTAAAGTATTGCAGCAGCAATTCGTACCGGTCTGAAAGGGGATAAGTCAGGTTCAGCTGAATACTGCCTCTGTTATGTCCTAAATTCAGGTTATTGCGTAACAGGGCCAGCACCTTGAAGTTGCCAAGACGGGTGCCGTAACCCAATTCCATGCGGCCGTAATAATCATTGATATCCGGGTTATCGTCGCCGGCAGGATCGTTTTCGTCCACTTTGGTGTCTTCGGGGATGCGATACCAGGTTTTCAGGTAATACACGTCATCAAAATCACTGAACAGTACCGAGGCAAAAATTCTGTTCCAGCTGCGGGAGCGCTCGCCACTCTGTCCGTTCGACATATGATTAAAACCTACCTGAAAGGCGTTAAAGTCGTATCCCAGCAGGGTAATGTCGGCTTCCTGCTGATAAAACACTTCAGGCTGATAATTGGTTTCCCGGAAGGGTTTTGATACCTCGCTGTTATACAGTTGCCAGAAGGACGTCAGGGTGAAACCGAAATACATACCATCGGCCGTGTCGCCCCGCAGATACAGGGGCAGTTTTACACTTAACTGAAACTTGGCTTCGCTGTTATCAACATTTTCAGGAGTGAGATCCTGATTACCGGCGGAGTTCGGGTTGGTCACATAGGTAACAGGTAACAGATAGTTGGTCTGGTACTGTGTGATGGCAAAGTAATTATCCAGTGCCCGGTGATCGGCCTCAAAACGTGAACTGAGCATACTTGGGGCATCTTTCTGCGCATCGGTGGATGATTTATCCGCTTCCTCCTGCGCATACGCAACTTTGCATAACACTGCTGTCAGTAACAGAGCGGGCACAGCTGAGTAACGGCAAATTTTCATCGCATAATCCTTTACAGATCGAGGGTCTGGCCTTCTGCCGCCGCAAATAAACCTAATGGCGACTCCGCAATTTCAATGTATTCCTGACAGTGAGCAACCACCTTATCAATGTCATCGTCAGTACGGTCCGGGTCGTGGCTGTACAATGCCAGTTGTTTAACGTTAGATGCCATAGCCAGTTTCACCGCTTCCTCAGCGACAGAGTGTCCCCAGCCAGATTTTGCCGGCATATCTGACAGCATATACTGTGCATCGTGGATAACCAGGTCAGCATCGCGGGCAAAGTCCACGAAACTGAGAAAATCCGTTTCTTTTTTATAGGGAGGGTAGAGTTCGTTATCAGTGAGATAGGTTAACTTTTTACCGTTTTCAGTAATTGTATAAGCACTGCCTTTTCCCGGGTGGTTCATAGGCAGCCGGGAAATTGTCGCATTGCCTAACCGCCAGCTGTCAATCTCTTCCGGAACGGGGGTTACCGTCACATCAGAAGCCAGCGCACTGGCCGGTACGGGAAACACGGAGCCTTGCATCTGGGTAAGGATCCGGTCGTGCTCGGGCAGAGTAGTCATGCCGGGAATGATTTTAATTTCGCGATCTTTCTGGTAAATCGGGGCGAAGAAGGGGAAGCCTTGAATATGGTCCCAGTGATTATGAGTAAGCAGGATATGAACAGGCGTTGTTTTCTTTATGAGCTCGTTTCCCAGCGCCCTGATCCCAGTGCCGGCATCCAGAATGATATCTGTGCCGTCTGACAACTGAACATGAACACAGGCCGTATTACCACCATAACGCACGAAATCTGCGCCCGGCGTGGGAATAGACCCTCTGACACCATAAAAGGTAACTCGCATGCCTTCTCCTGCAGCATTGCCGCCGGGCCGTCAGCAGCCCGGCAATTTCCGTGTTAATCTCTGTCTGTTTTACAGACCGGCAATAAATTCACCGGCGTTATCTATAGAGAGTAAGGTTTTTTCGCCGGTGCGGCGATTTTTATATTCTACCTGCCGGTTATCCAGATTGCGCTCGCCCACAACGATGCTGTGGGGAATACCTACCAGTTCCATATCGTTAAACATGACGCCCGGGCGTTCTTTGCGGTCGTCAAATAACACTTCAATGCCGGCAGCAGTCAATGTTTCGTACAACGACTCTGCAACGTCTTTGATGCGCTGAGACTTATGCATATTCATCGGGATAAGCGCCACTTTAAACGGTGCAACCGGGTCAGGCCAGATGATACCGTTTTCGTCATGGTTCTGCTCAATGGCTGCTGCCACAATGCGTGACACACCAATGCCATAGCAACCCATAGTCAGAATTTGATGCTTACCGGTTTCACCCAGTACACCACAGTTCATGGCATTAGAATATTTATCGCCTAACTGGAAAATGTGACCGACTTCGATACCACGTTTGATTTCGATTGTGCCTTTTCCGCAGGGTGAAGGATCGCCGGCAACCACATCACGGATATCAGCGCTTTCAATATCACCGGTCCAGTTTCCATTAATGATGAATTTGCCATTTTCACCTGCGCCGCAAACAAAGTCTGCTGCTGCCGCTGCGCTGTGGTCAACAATAACGTCTAAACCTGATGCCAGCGGATTCGCGTACAACGGGAAGCAACCAAAAATGTCTTTAGCCTGTTCTTCAGTGGCAATGACCAGCGGTGATGCAATCTGTGGCAGTTTCTCTGCTTTGATATCGTTTAAAGTGTGTTCGTCACGTAAGACCAGCGCCACCCACTTTTCCGGAGCATCTTCTTCAGTCTGCCCTTTAACCAGCACGACTTTTAATGCGGTATTTTGTTCTTTCAGGAAGTTTTCTGCACTGATCCCCTTTGGCTTGTCGATAACTTCTGCCTCAGCACCTGACGGCACGGCTTTCGTTGCGGGTGCAACAGCCTGTGCCATTTCCACATTGGCTGCATAGTCAGATTCTGTCGAAAACGCGATATCATCTTCACCGGACTCTGCCAGCACGTGGAACTCGTGAGAGACCGCGCCACCAATTGAACCTGAGTCGGCAATAACAGCACGGAAATCCAGACCCAGGCGGGTAAAGATATTGCTGTAAGCCTGATACATTTTATCGTAAGTTTCCTGCAGCGACGCTTCATCCATATGGAAGCTGTATGCATCCTTCATGGTGAATTCACGGCCGCGCATAATGCCGAAACGGGGACGAACTTCGTCCCGGAATTTTGTCTGGATTTGATAAAGGTTCAGCGGTAATTGTTTGTAACTGCTGATTTCGTTACGCACCAGTGCGGTAATCACTTCTTCGTGAGTCGGGCCTAAAACAAAGTCGCGCTGATGGCGATCTTTGATGCGCAGCAGCTCGGGACCATATTCTTCCCAGCGACCGGATTCTTCCCACAAGTCAGCAGGCTGAACCACCGGCATCAACACTTCCACTGCACCGGCCTTATTCATTTCATCACGCACCACATCTGCGATTTTGTTCAGCACACGCAGACCACTCGGCAACCAGGTATACAAACCGGCAGCCAGTTTGCGGATCATGCCTGCCCGCAGCATGAGCTGATGACTGATAACTTCAGCATCGGCAGGTGTTTCTTTTTGCGTGGACAACAAATATTGGCTCGTGCGCATTACGGTGGTTCATCCTATAGAGAAAAATAAAAACGGCGCCATTCTAGCAGTATAGAAAAGGCCGCAAAAGTCGTTTTTCCGGTTAAGTTTTCTGTTATCCGGCAGGTAGTGGCGTGAGTGATAAAACCACCACGTCACCATTGATAATTTGCCAGCTGATATCCACGTCGTACAGACTCACTTTATAGACTTTGTCATCATCATCCAGTTTGTGCCGGTAAGCGGGGCGGGGATCCTGGCTGAGTATATCCTGCGTCAGCGGGATGATATCCGGCCACCTGGCAGAAAGCGCGTGGCATTGTCTGTCTGCTTCTGCAGTAAAAATGACATTGCGGCGGGGAATGGGGGAGCTTGAGGTGAGCGTATCGTCTGCCTTATTCACGGCGTCGGCGTAAGGAATATACGGCTTAATATCAATGACCGGTGTGCCATCAAGTAAATCAACGCCGGACACATTCAGCACAACACGGTCGCCATCCACTGAAAGACCTTCATTTTTAACCACTGACATGCCAATGCTGTTTGGCCGGTGCGTACTGCGACTGGCAAATACGCCCAGTGTGGCATTACCGCCCAGCCGTGGCGCTTTGACGGCGGGTTTCCAGCCTCTGGCAGCGGTTTCATGGAAATAGAACAATAACCAGACATGACTGAACGCCTCTATGCCTTTAAAGGCCTGCGGGTTGGCATAGTCAGTCTGCATGACAATCTGACCTTTAGCACCGGCTAAGTTCGGCTGGCGGGGAATAGCAAATTTTTGCCTGAACGGTGTGTGAATAATGCCAACAGGTTCAATAGTGGCAGATTCAGGAAAGCTCACGACCTGGTTACCTGAAATAAATGGTTGATTGTCATAATTATCTCATAAATTACCGCTAAGGTATGCTCCGTTGTTTACCACCACAAGCCTGACTGGGCAGCTTGCGGTCTCCCTGGATCCCAGTTCCTTTAACCCCGTTGCGAGCAACGGGGTTTCTTTTTTCCCGGGTTTAGCAATCAGGCAGTGAATGGTGTTGCTGAATATGTCAAACTACGGCACCGGAACGGCGACCTGAGATGAAGACACAGCAAAGTGTTTCCCTTCGCGGGTGCCGGATACGATTTACCACCGCTTTTTCCTTTATTACCAGCAGTAGCAGACGGAACGCTATGATAGTTGTAGAAAATCTGACCCGACGGTTCAATCAGCTTGTCGCTGTCGATAACCTGTCCTTCGCCATAAAGGCCGGAGAGATTGTGGGATTTCTGGGGCCAAATGGCGCCGGTAAGTCCACTACCATGAAAATGCTTACCGGTTTTCTGGACCCTTCGTCAGGTAAAATAAAAATAGACGGTGCGGATATGCCCGGCAAAGCGAAAGCATTGCAGGAGCGTATTGGCTATCTGCCTGAAGGTGCACCGCTTTATGGTGAGATGACAGTATTTCAGTTTTTACATTTTGTGGCCGGTGTACGGGGACTGAAAGGTAAGCATCGTCAGAAGCGTCTCAAACATGTCATAGAGCAGGTGGAGCTGGGAGACGTGCTGAACAGGCAGATTGATAAATTGTCAAAAGGATTCCGTCATCGCATTGGCCTGGCCCAGGCTATCATGCATGATCCGGACATTCTTATTCTGGATGAACCCACAGACGGACTGGATCCGAATCAGAAACATCAGGTAAGGGAACTTATCAAGGCGTTGTCGAAAGACAAAATTGTTATCATTTCCACCCACATCCTGGAAGAAGTCAGCGCTGTGTGTAACCGCGCTATGATCATTTCTCAGGGCAAACTGTTGTTCGACGGAACACCGCCGGAACTGCAGTACCGTTCCCGCTATCACCAGGCCATCACACTGCATTTTAGTTATGCAGCCGATATTTCCGGGCTGGCGGAAATTGATGGTGTAGATGAAATGGTGGTTAACCGCGAAACCGGCGATGTCACGCTGTTCCCTGAAGATGGCAAGTTGCTGATGACGCCGGTGACCGAACATGTCAGTCATTACCGGTTGCCGGTGGACAAATTTACCATTGAAACCGGTCGCCTTGACGATGTATTCCGTGAAATTACTACCGGGGAGCGTGTGCAGTAATGAGAAGTTTAACCATTGCACGACGGGAGTTCGGCAGCTTTTTTGCTACACCGGTGGCGTATGTTTATCTGGTAATGTTCCTGGTGCTGAGCAGCGTATTCACCTTCTTTATGGGAGATTTTTACGCCAGAGGACAGGCTGATTTACTGCCATTTTTTAATTTTCATCCCTGGCTTTATTTGTTCCTTGTACCAGCCATTGCCATGCGTAGCTGGGCTGAAGAAAGGAAATCCGGCACCATTGAATTATTAATGACATTGCCGGTGTCAGAAACGCAGGCTGTAGCCGGTAAATTTCTGGCCTGCTGGGGAATTCTCGGACTGGCTCTGCTGATGACCACGCCCTTGTGGTTAACCGTTAATTATCTCGGCTCACCGGATAACGGAATCATCGTTGCCGCTTATACCGGCAGCTGGTTGATGGCCGGCGCTTTTCTTGCCATCAGTCAGTGTATGTCTGCGTTAACCCATAATCAGGTTATCGCCTTTGTTATGTCTGTGCTGGTGTGTTTTCTCTTTCTGGTCAGCGGTTCGGAAATCGTGGTCGATGTTTTTAAAAACTGGGCACCTAATTTCGTGGTGGATACCGTTGCTTCTTTCAGTTTCCTCACACATTTTGAAGCTATGTCAAAAGGTGTGTTGGCTGCGAATGATGTGGTGTATTTTCTGCTGGTTATCTTTGTGTGGCTGACCGCAAACGCCGTGATCACTGAACAGAACAAAGCCGGGTGATCATGATGAAGAAAAAATGGTTATCTGTATTAAGTCTTGGCCTGCTGGCAGTGCTGTTTGTATTGCTGGTTTTCATTAACAATCAATTGTTAAGCAAATATCGCATTGATTTGACAGAAGACAAGGTGTTCTCGTTGTCAGAGGGAACCCGTAATGTGCTCACCAGTCTGGATGAGCCGGTCACGTTGTACTTCTTCTACTCCGATTCCGCGACGACGGGTATGACAAAAATGCGTAACTATGCCGCCAGAGTTGAAAGTTTGTTGCGTGAATATGCACAGGCGTCCGGCGGTAAAGTTCAACTGCAAATCGTTGACCCTGTACCTTTTTCGGAAAACGAAGATAAAGCCAGTCAGTTCGGTCTCACAGGAGCGGCCCTGGGTAATGTGGGAGAACAGATTTACTTTGGTCTTGCCGGCACGAATTTACTGGATGATCAGTTCACCATCCCGTTCTTTGACCCTAAGAACGAGCAGTTTCTTGAATATGAAATCAGTAAACTGATTTATCGCCTGAGTAATCCGGATACGCTGACGCTGGCGCTGGTCACTGATTTACCGGTTGCCGGCGGACAAGATCCTCTGACCGGGCGATACAGCGGTCCCATGGTGTTTTATCAGCAACTGGCGCAGCTGTATAACATTCGTATTGTGAACAGTACTGCTGATGGATTACCGGAAGATACCGATGTGGTGTTGCTGGCGCATCCGCAAGCGCTGTCAGACGGCCTGCTGTATGCCATTGATCAGTTTGCCATGCACAATGGCCGGATCCTGGCCTTTATTGACCCACATTACGAAGGAAATGCGCTTTTTTCGTTGCAACAAGTGGGTGCCAATTCGTCTTCGTTTCCGTTGCTGAAGGCCTGGGGAATCAAGGCGGACTTAACCAATATTGTCCTTGATGCTCAGCTGGCTTTTGATCTGCGAAATGAAAACGGCGCGATAGTGAAGCATTTTGGCATTCTCGGGCTCACTGCAGCTCAGCTTGATCGTAATGATGTGATCACTGCCAATCTGGACTCAGTAAACGGCGCATCCTTCGGTGCCCTGGAAACGGTGAAAAAAGCCGGCTTGTCTATGCATACGCTAATACGTTCTTCCGTTAACTCAGGGCTGACCAATGCAGATAACTATGCCCAGACCCTTAACCCGGTGGCGTTGCACCGCGGATTCGGCGGAAACACAGAAACCTACACCGTTGCCGCCCGTTACCGTGGTAAAGCCCGCTCATATTTCAGTGCACCGAAAGATCCGGCTAAAGCGGCGACCTATGAAGGGCAGACTGACAATCTGAATCTGGTGCTGGTGGCAGACGCAGATATGCTTTCAGACCGTTACTGGGTGCAACAAACGGCGTTCTTCGGAGATACGGTATTTACGCCGTTTGCGAATAACGGTGACTTTATTGTCAATGCAATTGAAAACCTCACCGGCAGCGATGCGCTTATCAGTATCCGCTCCCGTGGCACCTATGTGCGCCCCTTTGAAAGGGTAAAGGCCCTGGAGACGGCGGCGGAAGGTAAATACCGCGAGCAGGAAGAACAGTTGCAGGAAGAGCTGATCCAGACGGAGCAGAAATTACGTGAGCTTCAGGGACAACAGGGGCAGGGCGGTACCATTGTCTTTACCGGTCAGCAGCAGGAGGCAATAGATAAGTACATTGCCCGCAGAGTTGAAATTCGCCGTGAACTTCGCGAAGTGCGCTATCAGCTTGACCGCGAGATAGACCGTCTTGGCGATAAACTGAAAATAGTGAATATAGCCCTGGCACCTGCTGTGCTGACGGGCTTGTTATGGTTACTGGCGTTTATCTTCAAACGCAGAGCAGGAAAAGCATACCGGACAGAAACTCAGTCATGAATTTACGCGTTCTTATTTTATCGGGGCTAGTCGCCGTCAGTGCCGGTGTTGCCGGCTGGTTACAAAGTCATTCCGACCGCACTACCCGGGAAGCATCCGCAGAACATGAATTGCAAAGCGAGCTGGCGACAGCGGCAAAAGATATTCAGCGGATCAAAATTGAAACTCACGAAGGGGTGGTATTTGCCGCCGTGAAAGATACTGACAGGTGGATTGCAACTCACCTGGATACCATTATGACTTTTCCGGTGGACATGAAAAAGCTGGCGAAATTTGCTAATGCCCTGAACAGTCTGGAAGTGCTGGAGCCTAAAACATCACAGCCGGAATTCTATCACCGTCTGGGCGTTGAAAGTGTCAGAGATAATGATGCCCGCTCTTTACTGATTGAGATTGGCGGAGAAAAGGAAGCTTTTTCGTTGCTCGTGGGAAGGTCGGCCAGCGGTAACCGCGGTACATATGTGCGGCAGCCTGAAGCGTCTACCAGCCTGCTTGTAAACAAAACTTTGCCGCTACCGGAAAAGCGCAGCGACTGGTTAAGCCGTGAGATTTTCGCTTTTAACAGTTCAGATATCAGTGCTGTGGATGTTGAAATTGAAGGGCAGCCCCTGCTGACGTTAAACCGTGAAGGAGAGACCGCTGACGGCTGGCAGATTGCAGGCTATGATGAGGCTACTGCCGCACTGAGATATCCAACCATAGTAGGTCAGACAGTTGATAAGATGCTGCGCTTTGACTTTGATGGAGTCAAACCCTTCCTGCAGCATAAGTGGAGTGAGGTATCACTGATCAGTCAGGTTATCTTTTCTCTGGAAGATGGCAGTGAAGTCATGGCTTATCTTTCAGCACCGGACCCGCGCGGACGTTTTCAATTGTGGATTGATACCCCGGACTCACCACGCTGGATATCCGAATGGGTATTTGAGCTTTCCGAATATCAGGCCCGTGCTTTTCTGCCCGGGCTGGAAAATTTGACATCCGCTATCTGAAATTCCGGACGCTTCAGTCCTGACCCTGACGCAGTGATGCCAGCAACTGTGCAAGATGCTGGCTGCCAAGGCTTGCCGCTTTACGCATATTACGCTCGTAAATTGCGGATGATTCGTCCTTGTTCTTCATGGCCTCTTCAATATCCTTTTCACGGATAATGTGCAGCACCGGCCAGGGACTCCGGTTCGTGTAATGGCTGGCATCATCCGGATCTTCTCCTTCGAAAAGATAATCAGGATGAAAGCTTGCCAGCTGAAACTCGCCGCTGAAACCGGATGCGTCGAGAAGGCGCTCCGCCATGCCGAGAATGTCGAGATAATCGTCGAAATCATTGCCACAGCGATAGAAAATAACCAGTGTCGTAGCTATTTCCGGTGACTCACGCAACGTCTGGCAGGCCTGATAAACGGTTTCAAGGATGTCTGCAGGATTACCGGAATCATCCACTTCGTAGCGGATCAGGTCCGGTGTGAAAACGGGTTTGGCGAAAGGGCAAAAGTTGTAGCCTATCACTACTTTTTCTACCCAGTCGCGGGTGGCGGCAGCCACCCTCTGATTGTCTGTCATGAATGGTACTTAACGTACGCTTCCAGCGTGTTTTCAATCAGGCTGGCAACAGTCATAGGGCCTACGCCGCCCGGTACCGGCGTGATCCAACCCGCACGGGTCTTCGCGTTTTCGAAATCAACATCGCCAACCAGAGAACCGTCATTCACCCGGTTGATACCCACATCAATCACAATCGCACCGGGTTTAATCCAGTCACCGGGAATGAAGTTGGGTTTACCCACAGCCACAACCAGCAAGTCTGCACGGCTGACGTGGGCTTTTAAATCCTGTGTAAACTTGTGGCAGGTTGTCACTGTGCAGCCGGCAAGCAGTAATTCCAGACTCATAGGACGTCCAACGATATTACTGGCACCCACAATAACCGCGTCCAGGCCTTTTACAGGACGTTTTGTGGCAGCAATCATGGTCATAATACCTTTCGGCGTACAAGGACGCAGAGCAGGGATACGTTGCGCCAGGCGACCAATATTGTAAGGGTGGAAGCCGTCAACATCTTTGTGCGGCTCAATACGTTCCAGTACACGTTCAGCATTGAGACCGGCAGGCAGCGGCAATTGCACAAGAATACCGTCGATTTCAGGATCCTGATTGAGTTGATCTACCACAGCCAGTAATTCTTCTTCACTGGTGCTCGCCGGTAAATCAAAAGAACGGGAAACAAACCCGACTTCTTCACAGGCTTTACGTTTATTAGACACATATACTTGTGAGGCAGCATCACTGCCTACCAGTACAACGGCCAGGCCGGGACAACGCTTTCCGGCTTCTTTTAAAGATTCAACGTAGCTTGCTACGTCCTGGCGAACTTGTTTGGCAATGACTTTGCCATCAATCAGGTGGGCACTCATGAATGTGTTCTTCTCATTTCATTACGTTAACCCTTATATTGTTTCACAACTTACAACACCTTGCCAAAGTGAAAATGCGCTTAAAAGATCAGCGGATTGGTCAAAAAAACAGACGATTGCGCGTAATCTGAGCGGTCAGAATTTTTATTGAAAAAAGTGTTTGACGGGATGGGATGTTGGCTATAGTATTCGCACCCCGTAACGGCAGGGAACATTAACTGCCTTACACAGTCGGTGAGTGGCGCAGTTTGGTAGCGCACTTGGTTTGGGTCCAAGGGGTCGCAGGTTCAAATCCTGTCTCACCGACCACTATTGCAAGCTTCGATTCGTCGGGCGTCCGTAGCTCAGCTGGATAGAGCAACGGCCTTCTAAGCCGTGGGTCGCAGGTTCGAATCCTGCCGGACGCGCCATCGGTGAGTTCGCAGGAAATACTGACAAGATGTCAGTATTCGGGTAGACTTAAGAAGTTTGTAATTGCACTCTCTGTGGTGGGCGTAGCTCAGTTGGTAGAGCCCCGGATTGTGATTCCGGTTGTCGTGGGTTCAAGTCCCATCGTCCACCCCACTTTTTCCTCAGGGAATGTGAGTGCAACATATCTTTAGCCGGTTATGCCGGTGTCTTTTGAAGCATTTCTCACGTCTTCGAAATACTCAGTTCGGTGAGTGGCGCAGTTTGGTAGCGCACTTGGTTTGGGTCCAAGGGGTCGCAGGTTCAAATCCTGTCTCACCGACCACTATTTATTCCCAATAATATCCCTAATTGTCATCACCTGATGATAAATGTCCCGTTATCTCCGGTTTTTCCTGTTATTTGTTGCTAATCCCTCTCGACTCTGTAAAAACCTGCTTGTATACTACCGCGTCTTTTTTTAACCAATGTGTTTAAACAATGGTTTAACACTGTTGAATAACACTCCCTCTAAACCCGGTGCAACGCGCCGATATATGGCAAGGACGGGAAGGGGATTCAAACAAAGCGTCACTTTAAGACGCACAGTTGAGGTAACATAATGCAAGTTTCAGTCGAGACGACCCAGGGTTTAGAACGCCGTCTTACTATTACCGTTCCAGCAGATTCTGTTGATTCTGCGGTTAAAGCGCGTCTTCAACAATTATCAAAAACGCAACGCATCAACGGTTTCCGTCCTGGTAAAGTACCAGTAAGCGTAATCCAGAAACGTTTTGGTGCTGCTGTGCGTCAGGAAGTTGCTGGTGACGTAATGCAACAGAACTTCTATCAGGCAATCGTTCAGGAAAAAATTAACCCTGCCGGCATGCCTTCTTTTGAACTGGTTAAAGATGAAAATGGCCAGGATTTAGAGTTCGTTGCGGCATTTGAAGTGTATCCTGAAGTTGAAGTTCAGGGCGTTGCAGACATCGAAATTGAGAAGCCAGTGGTTGAAATTTCCGACGCTGACCTCGATAACATGATGGAGACGCTGCAAAAGCAACACGCTACGTGGAAAGAAGTTAAGCGTAAAGCGAAGAAAGACGACCGTGTAGTTATCGATTTTGTTGGTAAAATTGACGGCGAAGAATTTGAAGGCGGTAAAGCAGAAGACTTTACCCTTGAGCTTGGCCAGGGTCGCATGATCCCGGGCTTCGAAGAGCCGCTGGTAGGTGCTAAGAAAGACGAGGAAGTGACTGTAGAAGTGACTTTCCCTGAAGACTACCATGCAGAGAACCTGAAAGGTAAAGCTGCAGTATTTGACGTTACCGTTAAGAAAGTAGAAGGTAAGCAATTGCCGGACGTTGACGACGAATTTGCTAAGCTGTTCGGTGTTGAAGAAGGCGGCGTTGACGCCCTGAAAGCGGAAGTGCGTAAAAACATGGAACGCGAACTGACTCAAACGCTGAAAACAACCGTAAAAGAAGATGTTATTTCTAAGCTGATCGAAAAGAATGAATTCGACGTGCCAAAAGCACTGATCGATCAGGAAGTAAATGCACTGCGTGAACAGGCAAAACAACGTTTCAGTCAGCAAGCTGGTGGCCAGAACATGCCAGAACTGCCTGCAGAACTGTTCACTGACAATGCAATCCGTCGCGTACGCATCGGTTTACTGCTGGGTGAAATCATCAAGCAGAACGAACTGAAAGCAGACGACGAAAAAGTAATGCAATTAATTGAAACATCAGCGTCAGCTTATGAAGATCCTCAGGAAGTTGTGGACTATTATAAAGCTAACGAAGAACTGATGAACCAGATGCGCAATGTTGCACTGGAAGAGCAGGCCATCGACTGGGTATTAGAAAATGCTAAAACTCAGGAAGTGACCAAAGCTTTTGACGAGGTTATGAACAAACAGGCGTAATTTATTACCCTCTGATTGACTTAACCTGTCAGCAACTGCTTAAATGCTCGGAACCTTCCGGGCATTTTTGTTTTTAACGCTAAGAAATCAAGGTAGATATGATAAACCCATTTGAACCACAAGATGCATTGGTGCCTATGGTCGTCGAGCAGACGTCTAAAGGTGAACGTTCCTACGACATTTATTCCCGTCTGCTAAAAGAAAATGTGATTTTCTTAGTGGGTCAGGTTGAAGACCACATGGCGAACCTCATCGTCGCGCAAATGCTTTTCCTTGAAGCTGAGAATCCGGAAAAAGATATTTATCTTTATATCAACTCTCCGGGTGGTTCTGTGACGGCAGGCATGGCGATTTACGACACCATGAATTTCATTAAGCCTGACGTAAGCACGGTTTGTATTGGTCAGGCGGCCAGCATGGGCGCTTTCCTGTTATCAGGCGGTACCAAAGGGAAGCGTTTCTGCTTACCTAACTCACGGGTAATGATTCACCAGCCGCTGGGCGGATTCCAGGGACAGGCGTCGGATTTTGAAATTCACGCGAAAGAAATTCTTTCTATTAAAGAGAAAATGAATCGTCTGATGGCCGAACATACTGGCCAGGATTACGAAAAAGTTGCAAGGGATACAGACCGGGATAACTTCCTGAGTGCAGCAGAAGCCAGGGATTATGGCCTAATCGATCAGATTTTAACAAATCGATCTGACGCAGCCGCCACTAAGTAGTATAGTTATAGTAATCCTGAACTCGTGTACCCGCACGACTTTCGTTTGTTCAGGAAAGGCAGAGGCAAAGAGTAATGAGTGACAAGCAGAACGGTGACGGTGATAATAAGCTTTTGTACTGTTCCTTTTGTGGCAAAAGCCAACATGAAGTCAGAAAGCTGATTGCGGGACCGTCCGTTTTTATTTGCGATGAGTGTGTTGAATTATGCAACGACATTATTCGTGAAGAGATTAAGGAAATTGCACCAAAGCAAAAGCAGGATGCACTTCCTAAACCACAAGAAATTCATACACACCTTGATGATTATGTCATTGGTCAGGAACACGCAAAGAAAGTGCTGTCGGTAGCGGTGTATAACCACTACAAGCGCCTGCGCAATGGTGATGTGCACGAGGGTGTTGAGCTGGGTAAGAGTAATATCCTGCTAATTGGCCCTACTGGTAGCGGTAAAACGTTACTGGCGGAAACCCTGGCCCGTTTACTGGATGTGCCGTTTACCATGGCCGATGCCACCACCCTGACCGAAGCCGGTTACGTGGGTGAGGACGTTGAAAACATCATTCAGAAGCTGTTGCAGAAGTGCGATTATGATGTAGAGAAAGCCCAGCGCGGTATTGTCTACATTGATGAAATCGACAAGATTTCCCGTAAGTCTGATAACCCTTCTATTACACGTGATGTGTCAGGTGAAGGTGTTCAGCAGGCGCTGCTGAAACTGATTGAAGGCACGGTTGCATCCGTTCCGCCTCAAGGTGGACGTAAGCATCCCCAGCAGGAATTCCTGCAGGTCGACACGTCTAAAATCCTGTTTATCTGTGGTGGTGCGTTTGCCGGTCTGGATAAAGTGATTGAGCAGCGTGCAAATAAAGATACCGGAATCGGTTTCGGTGCGTCGGTGAAGTCTAAAGAAAGCAAGCAGGAACTCAGCGATCTGTTCAAGCGGGTAGAGCCGGAAGATTTAGTGAAGTACGGATTAATTCCGGAGTTCATTGGTCGTCTGCCGGTAGTGACCAGCCTGGAAGAATTGAACGAAGAAGCGTTGATCCAGATCCTTCGTGAGCCGAAGAACGCCATTACCAAACAGTACGGTGCGCTCTTTGCCATGGAAGAAACTGAACTGGAGTTCCGTGATGATGCATTGCACGCCATCGCAAGAAAGGCGATGCAACGTAAAACCGGTGCCCGTGGCCTGCGTTCTATCGTGGAAGCAGTATTGCTCGATACCATGTACGATTTGCCTTCAATGGAAAACGTATGCAAAGTGGTTATCGACGAGTCTGTGATTAAAGGCGAATCTAAACCTATTCTGATGTATAAGAACGAAGAGAAGAAAGCGGTCTCTGAGTGATTGTCATGTAAGATAAAGAAAAAGGTCCTTCGGGACCTTTTTTGTTATCTGTCACCGGGTCATCCGGCATCCGGTTAGCCGCAATTACCGTGAAAGGGCAGTGCTGTTACAAGGTGTCATCGATGGTGACTTCACCGGTCAGTGAACTGTAATAGACGGAAAACGCCGGTTGTGCCTGCAAAATAAAGGTGCAGGTACCGTCTGCATAGGTGGCCTGGTAGTCCGCCGAGGTATCTTCTGCAACCGTGGGGCTGCCGCTTGCAAGCAAGGCATTCCATAACGATGTGCAATCCCAGGCGTTGTCCGTTACCGGGCTGGCTTCATACGGCGTATAGCTCTGTGCAGGCCAGCCATACTGATTAAAATCAATGACGTTTTGACCGTTGCCGAACACATCCAGATTATCCACCGGCCCCGTGTGACCACCGGCACGCCACTTTAAACGGGCCAGATTAATCGCAGAAGCAAAGGCCGCTCCCACACCCTGAACACTGGCCGCCTGAGCGTCATCCTGAAGATCGATGAAGCGGGGCGCTGCGGTAACTGCCAGTACGCCGAGGATAACAATAACAATAACCAGCTCAATGAGCGTGAATCCGGAATGTGAAGAAGATGGTGTCATAACAAGTTTCACTGCAATCTTGATATCTTTGAAGAATAAGATTTTAACTGTATTTTTTCCAATTTCTTGAGCATAACAGGTTTATTTTATTGGGAATAGTTATCATTTTTAATAAGCAATAACCTGCCTTCGTCGTATATTTGTACAGTCGTTTGACTTTGCTCTGCTCTCCGGCACAAAAAGGTTGCACCATCATTAAAAATCGATAATGGTAAAAGTAACAAGGTTTAACACAGGATTGATTGAACTTTGCCTGTGCATCCCCATATCAATTCACATTATGAACAATACAGAGAACACGTATGACAGTTGAGCGTGAAGATCGCATTGAGATCCCCGTACTTGCCTTACGGGACGTAGTCGTTTATCCCCATATGGTCATACCGCTATTTGTTGGCAGGGAAAAGTCCATCCGTTGTCTTGAAGCAGCGATGGAAAATGATAAACAAATCTTTTTAGTTGCACAGAAGGACGCCAGTGTTGATGAGCCTGAATCTGATGACATTTTTCAGGTTGGCACATTAGCCACTATTTTACAGTTATTAAAACTGCCTGACGGCACAGTGAAAGTACTGGTCGAAGGTAATGTTCGTGGTGAAATTCATCAGTACGAGCAGGCTGAGCCATTCTTCGTGGCGCAAGTAAGCCGTGTTGAAGATGAACTACTGTCTGACAATGAGCAGGAAGTACTTATCCGCTCTGCGGTATCCCAGTTCGAGGGATACGTAAAACTGAATAAGAAGATCCCGCCGGAAGTGTTAACCTCGCTTAACGGCATTGATGACGCTGCCCGTCTCGCCGATACCATGGCTGCTCATATGCCGCTTAAACTGGCTGAGAAGCAGAAGGTATTGGAAATGAAAGGCGTGAACGAGCGTCTTGAGTACCTGATGGCGCTGATGGAAGGCGAAATTGATTTGCTGCAGGTCGAAAAGAAAATTCGTACCCGCGTGAAAAAGCAGATGGAAAAAAGCCAGCGCGAGTATTATCTGAATGAACAAATGAAAGCCATTCAGAAAGAACTGGGTGAACTGGATGATGCACCGGACGAGTTTGAGGCGCTGAGCAAAAAGATTGAAGAAGCGAAGATGCCTAAAGATGCCGAAGATAAGGCACGGGCTGAGTTGCAGAAACTGAAAATGATGTCTCCCATGTCAGCAGAAGCCACCGTGGTACGCAGTTATATTGAATGGCTGACCAATGTTCCCTGGCATAAGCGCAGTGCAGTGAAGAAAGATTTGTCACTGGCCGAGAAAGTGCTGGATGCAGATCACTATGGTCTGGAGAAAGTAAAAGAGCGCATTGTTGAATATCTGGCGGTACAGAAACGGGTTAAAAAGCTGAAAGGTCCAATCCTTTGCTTAGTCGGTCCTCCGGGTGTGGGTAAAACCTCGTTGGGTCAGTCTATTGCCAAAGCCACCGGACGTAAGTACGTACGTATGGCATTAGGCGGGGTGCGGGACGAAGCAGAAATTCGTGGTCACCGTCGTACTTACATCGGTTCATTACCGGGCAAACTGATTCAGAAAATGGCCAAAGTAGGGGTGAAGAACCCGCTTTTCCTGCTTGATGAAATCGACAAAATGTCCTCTGACATGCGTGGTGACCCGTCATCGGCGCTGCTCGAGGTATTAGATCCTGAACAAAACAGCAGCTTCAGCGACCATTACCTTGAAGTCGACTACGATCTGTCAGATGTGATGTTCGTAGCGACCTCAAACAGCATGAATATTCCCGGGCCATTGCTCGACCGGATGGAAGTGATTCGTCTGTCGGGTTACACCGAAGATGAGAAGCTGAATATTGCGACACGCCATCTTATTTCTAAACAGATGGAGCGTAACGGCCTTAAAGCCAAAGAGCTGGATATCACAGAGTCCGCTATCATCGGTATGATTCGCTACTATACCCGCGAAGCGGGTGTACGAAGCCTGGAAAGAGAAATTTCTAAAGTTTGCCGTAAAGCAGTAAAAGATATTCTGCTAAGTAAGAGTAAAGACAAAGTCGTTGTGACGCAGGATAACCTGAAAGACTATCTGGGCGTGCAGCGTTTTGACTATGGTAAAGCGGATAAAGAAAACCAGATAGGGCAGGTGACCGGCCTTGCATGGACACAGGTAGGCGGAGACTTGCTGACTATCGAAACCACTGCGGTACCCGGCAAAGGCAAGATGACCACCACCGGTTCTCTGGGTGACGTGATGCAGGAGTCCATTCAGGCGGCGATGACTGTAGTAAGAAGCCGTGCTGAAAAACTACGCATCAATGAAGACTTCTATGAAAAGCGTGATATTCACGTGCACGTGCCCGAAGGTGCCACGCCAAAAGATGGTCCGAGCGCCGGTATTGCAATGTGTACTGCACTGGTGTCCACGCTCACAGGTAATCCGGTGAAATGTGATGTTGCCATGACCGGTGAAATTACCCTTCGCGGAGAAGTGCTGGCAATCGGCGGCTTAAAAGAGAAGCTGCTGGCTGCACACCGTGGCGGTATTAAAACTGTCGTCATTCCACACGAGAATGAGCGTGATTTGGAAGAAATTCCTGAAAACGTGAAGGCGGACTTGTCTATCCATCCGGTTAAATGGATTGATGAAGTACTCGATATTGCTCTGCAGGAGCCTGTTGAGTCTTTTAAAGTTGTCGCTAATAAGTAACGGTAGAAATTGGCTGCATACCAGTAAATTCGCGGGATGTAGCCTTTTTTTGAACTGTTTGCTCAAAAAACACCCATTACAGCCCCAAATTAACCTTTTTTTTTAAATTTAGGGCTTTCAACTGTCAGAAGTTGTGTTACCTTTACTACGTACTCGCTTGAAGCCTTGTCTCTAAAGGGATTGCAGCGATTCATTAAACGTTAATTAATTGTAACACTTAGCTTGATTGTCGAAATCAAGCTTGTTATAACGTTCTGAAGACAATCACTGTTTTCGGACAAGAGTATAATAACAATCGAAGGGGATCATAATTGTGAACAAGTCTCAACTCATCGACCAAATCGCTGCTGGTGCAGATATCTCTAAAGCTGCTGCAGGCCGTGCATTAGATGCATTCACTGATGCAGTTACCGCAGCGCTTAAAGAAGGTGATCAGGTTGCACTGGTAGGTTTCGGTACGTTTGCGGTTCGCGAACGCTCAGCGCGTAGTGGCCGTAACCCACAAACTGGTGAGACTATTCAAATCGCAGCTGCTAAAGTTCCTTCTTTCAAAGCTGGTAAAGCTCTGAAAGACGCTTGTAACTAAGCAGAAAAAGATTCGATAAAAGGCGATGGTCAGTACCATCGCCTTTTTTATTTCTCCTGCCCGCATTTTCCGCTGTCACCCAACTCTATCTATTGGAATTCAACGGATTTCCTGCAAATTGACTGACGGGATTATCGCCTTTGGCACGGGGAATCGATATAATCTGCCATATTTTTCCGGTGAGTGTTGAACAAAGCCGGAGCGAAGCAGTAAGCAACGGAGTTGAAAGTAAGTCATGTTAGAGAGAATCCGAGAAGGTTCGCAAGGCCCGTGGGCAATGATTATCATTGGTCTGGTCGTGCTGAGCTTTGTTTTTGCCGGTGTAGGAAGTTACCTGAACAGTTCCGGTGAAACTGTCGCCGCCACTGTAAATGGCGAAGAAATTGGTCTGAATGAGTTAGAGCGTGCTTATCAGTCACAGCGCAGCCGTATGGAATCACAATACGGTGAGAGCGTATCAGCGCTGTTTGCTGATGAAGGTTACATGCAGCAATTCCGCCGCGGTGTACTGGACAGCCTGATTGACGAAAAGCTGGTTGAGCAGAAAGCCCGCGAATTAGGTTTACGTGTGGGTGATGATCAAATCCGTGACACCATTCGCAGCATGCCTGAATTCCAGCTTGGCGGACAGTTTAACAACGACCGTTACCTGGCTCTGTTGCGTCAGAACGGTTACCAGCCGTCAGATTTCCGCGATTTCCTGCGTACACAGTTAACCCGTGAACAGTTGACACGCGCTCTTGGCGTGTCTGACTTCGCCCTGCCCGGTGAAGCCCGCCGTGTATTTGACTTACAGGCTCAGACCCGCGATGCCCGCTATGTCGTAGTGGACGCAGCGCCTTTTGCTGACGAAGTTGAAATTTCTGATGCTGACATTCAGGGTTATTACGATACCAACATCACTTCGTTTGATACTGAAGAAAAAGTCAGCGTAGCCTATGTCAAATTGTCAGTCGATGATTTAAAAGGCGACGTAACGGTATCTGACGATGATGTTTCTGCGTGGTATGAAGAAAATAAAGACCAGTACCGTGATGAAGAACAGCGTCGCGTCTCGCATATTTTGATTGAAACCGGCGATGATGAAGCGGCTGCAAAAGCGAAAGCAGAAGCATTGCTGGCAGAAATTAAAGGCGGTGCAGACTTCGCAACCGTGGCAGAAGAAAGTTCTGAAGACAGTTTCTCTGCTGAAAATGGTGGTGATCTTGATTACATCACGCCCGGCATGATGGACGACGCTTTCGACTCAGCAGTATTCTCACTTAAGAATGTGGGTGATGTGACAGATGTCGTGAAAACAGAGTTTGGCTTCCATATCATCAAACTGACCGATCTGAAGCCTGAAACCATTAAGCCTTTCAGTGATGTTGCCGGTGAAATCCGTGAAAACCTGATCACTGAAAAAGCGACTGATCGTTTCTATGAACTTCAGTCCCGTATGGCAGAAGTAGCCTTCGAAGTACCGGATACTCTGGATGAAGTGGCAGCCATTGCCAATACATCGATTGAGACTACTCCGCTGTTTACCCGTAACAATGTACCTGCAGAAATCGATAATCCTCAGGTGGTTAATGACGTATTCTCTCCTGAATTAATCGAAGAGCAGGTGAACAGCGATCTCATCGAACTTGATGCCAGCACCGTAATGGTGGTACGTGTTAACGAACATGAGGCCCAACGCACCAAGTCACTGGATGAAGTAAAAGAGTCTATCACTGCGTCTCTGCGCAGCGAGAAGGCGCAGCAGGCTGCGCAGGACTGGGCGGAAGCTCAGCTGGCTCAGCTTGAAAGTGGTAATGATATTGCTGACTCTCTGTCTGCCCGTTCACTGGACTGGGAAACCGTTGAAAACGTGAATCGCGGTGATCAGCAATTACCACGTAATCTGCTTGATACCCTGTTCACTCTGGCGCTGGCTGAAGGCAAATCCCGCCGTGTGGCCCTGTTAGGCAGTGGCGACGTAGCACTGATTGAACTGACTGCAGTACATGCGCCTGAAGCGGCGGATGATGCAACAGTTTCTGCCATCCGTCAGCGTCTGGCGCAGGCGAACAGCCAGTCTACCTATGCAACTTTTGTTAAAGCGCTGCGTGATGAGGCTGATGTTACTCTTGGTACGGCCCGTTAAACGACATTTGCTGAATCACAGAAGGTGCGCTTTGCGCACCTTTTTTTTGCCACCGGCATAACCGGTATATAAGGACTTTTAATGCGTATTCTTCACGCCTATGCAACGCGACTTCCGTTACCGGCTAAAAAGTACGGTGGCACGGAAAGGGTTATCTGGTCACTGGCTCAGGCTCAGATGAGGCAAGGTCATGAAGTCAAATTCCTGGCCCGCAATGCCGGTGATCTGGCCTCACAGACATTGAAATATGACCGTGATAAGCCGGTCAGGGAGCAAATCACAGACTGGCCTGATGTGGTGCATTTTCACTGGCCATACGAAGGTGAGCTGGATAAACCGTTCCTGTGCACCGAGCATGGTAATGCAGGGGAAGCCAGAACTTATCCGCAGAATACGGTTTTCCTTTCAAAGAAACACGCGTCTAATCACCATGCCAGCTGCTACGTTTATAACGGACTGGACTGGCGGGATTATGGTGAGCCTCATACCGGTAAGCCGGATAATTATTTTCATTTTCTCGGCAAGGCCCGCTCTGCACTGAAAAACCTGGACGGTGCTGTCCGCATTGCCGGCAACGTCAAGGAGAAGCTGGCTGTGCTGGGGGGAAACCGGTTTAACTTCGGCAGAAATCCGTATTTCGATTTTCACCTTCACACCCGCTTCAAGGGGATGGTGGGCGGAGAGGAAAAGCACAGGTTAATCCGGCGCTCAAAAGGACTTATTTTTCCCGTACGCTGGCATGAGCCTTTCGGGCTGGCGATCACAGAAAGTTTGTTCCTGGGAACACCGGTATTTTCTACACCCTACGGCTCATTGCCTGAACTTATCAACAATACTGATGTAGGTTTTTTGTCGTCAAGTTACAAAGAGCTTGAGCAGGCTGTTGCTCAGGCAGACAGTTTTTCCCGGCAGGCCTGCCACGAATATGCCCGTGATGTGTTTAATGCTGAAGTGATGGAACAGCGTTATTACAAGCTTTACGAAGAGGTGATTAACGGTCACGTACTGAATGATGCACAACCTCACGCCACGGGGAATGTATCAGAAATTCTCCCCATGACGGATTAACCTCCTCTGCCAGCCTGCGGAACAGCATTTTAATGTTCCGCTTATTCCCGTTTTTCCGGACAGCTACATCCTTATCAGACCCTGTGTGTCAAAAACATCATCAGGGTATAAAACGCCGCGATGACCGCAGACAGCACCAGAATATAAATAAATCCCTGTTTACCCTGGGCGAGTGTCCATTTATTAGCTTTCAGATAGGCAAACCAGAGCAGGCTGAGCAGAAGAGGGATCAGTACAATTATCTTTATCACGGGTAATCTTTTCCTTGTGTGTTGCAATTATGATGCGGAAAAACGTCACTATTTTCCAGTCATTACTCTTATATCTACATTAACTACTGATTTTATTAACAAATGTGTAGTGGCCTGCCAATTGCTTACATCTCTTATAAGCAGAAGTACAAGTTCAGTAACCGGCTTAACGTCTGACCCGGTAATCAGACAGAAAATAAGTTGCAATGGAGGCAGTTAATGTTCAGTTTTAAAGCGTTGTGTGCGGGAGTCGTCGTTACCTTGATTGCAGGTCCTGTACTGGCCGCTGACAGAGCACAAAATATCACACTGGATGATTACAGTTTTCCCGTTACTGAAGTGTCAGCGCTGACACCGGTTGAACCGGTTGCTGATGAGATTTTGCAACCCGGCATGATCCTCGGTTATGACGTATACCGGACAGGTAAAGTTGTCGGCAGAGATCCGCTGACCGGTACCGTATCAATCGCCATTGCCGGTCAAACCGTACGTATCCGCCCGGATACCAGAGAAATTGTTGATATAGCCGGTTAATTCTACCTCCCCTGACATCCATCCTGCTTTTCCCGTTATTCGTCCGTAACTCCGTGTCCGGCTGTTGATGATTAGTAATTGAAGCATATAATAAGTATTGCTTACTAATTGAGGTTGATATGGAAAATTCCACATCCCGTGACACCCCCTGTTACTACGATACCCGGCATGGCCCGGTAGAAGGTTTTTTACTGGCTGATATCACAAGGCGCATGCGTGGCGCTTTTCAGGACAGGTTAGATGGCAGTGATCTCACCCTTTCACAGGCGAGAGCACTGAAACTGATCGCCATGAATCCCGGTGTTCAGCAAAAAGCGCTTGCGCAGATGCTTGAAATTCAGCCAATGACTATTGCAAAGCTGCTGGACAATCTCGAGTTACGGGGGCTGGTCCGTCGGGATAAGGACCCGGCAGACCGCCGTGCTCACCTGATTAACCTGACCGCAGATGCAGAACCCGTCTTAAAAACCATCAAAGTGACAATTGAAGCATTGCGCGAGGAAATGCTGCAGGACCTCAGTGAGCAACAACGGGCACAGTTTGTCGATGTGCTGACGCTCATTCGTGAACGTCTTATGTCAATGTCTTTCTGATACGGAGAATTAAATGTCAGAAGAATCCACAAAAGCTGCGCCGTCTTCACGCAGCAAAAGATTTTTATTTATGGTCGTTGTCCCGGTACTGGCATGTCTTGCCGGCGGTGCGGCATGGTTACACGGCGGGCGACTGGTTGAAACGGATAATGCTTATGTTAAAGCCGATCTAATCCAAATCAGTCCTCAGGTCAGCGGTAATATTATTCACGTCAACGTGCGTGAAAATCAGCAAGTCAAAAAAGGCGATATTCTTTTTGAAATTGACGCTGAACCCTATCAGGTAGCCATGGAGAAGGCCGCTGCGAATATGGCTCAGGTCAGAACAGAACTGTCTGCCCTGAAAGCTTCTTACGTTGAGAAACAAACGGAACTGAAACTGGCAGAAAGTAAGCTGGCCTATGCGCAAAAAGAGGAAGTTCGTCAGGATAACCTGTTGAAAAAGCGCTATGTGTCGGATGCAGATTTTGACGCAGCCCATCAAAATGTGGCCATTGCCAAACTTAACGTACTGGCGGTAAAAGATGATCTTAAACAAATCGCAGAGTCTCTCGGAGGCAGCGATACACTGCCGGTAGAGCAGCACCCTGATTATCTGGCAGCAAAAGCGACGCTGGCGGAAGCACTGCTTGATTACAAACATACACAGATACTGGCACCGCAGGACGGGGTAGTGCGTATACCGCCTAAAACCGGGCAGTATTTTTCTGCCGGCAGTCAGGCCTTGTCGATGGTCATGAACCGGCAAATGTGGATTGAGGCAAATTATACTGAAACCGATCTGACCTGGGTCAAGCCCGGTCAGCAAGTGACCATCAACGTCGATACTTATCCGGATCATCAGTGGCACGGAGTGGTAGAGAGTTTGAGTCCGGCAACCAGCGCGGAATTTTCAGTGCTGCCCGCACAAAACGGGACCGGGAACTGGGTGAAGATCGCCCAGCGTTTGCCTGTGCGCATCCGGCTTGATGATGAGCCTGATTTGCCGTTATTAAGAGCAGGGCTCAGTGTGATTACGGAAATTGACACGCAGCATCAGCGTTCAGTATTAGGGCTGACACTGTAGATGTCTGCACAGCCGGATACGTCACCATCATCTGCTAACCGCGTCATGATCACCTTATCGGTGATGCTGGCGACTATCATGCAGGCGCTGGATACAACTATCGCTAATGTGGCCTTGCCCCATATGCAGGGAAGTATGAGTGCCACGCAGGATCAGATAAGCTGGGTGCTGACCAGCTACATTGTTGCCGCGGCGATTTTCATGCCGCTTACCGGATTGCTCAGTGCCAGATTTGGCCGCCGCCGCTTGTTCATGTGGTCAGTCGTCGGATTCACTGTGGCATCCATGCTTTGCGGCGCAGCGCAGAACTTAAATCAGATAGTGATCTTCCGGTTGCTGCAGGGGATATTCGGCGCCAGCCTGGTGCCGTTATCTCAGTCTGTACTGCTGGATACCTGGCCGAAAGAAAAACACGGACAGGCGATGGCCATGTGGGGCGTGGGCGTTATGCTTGGTCCTATTCTCGGGCCTACCCTTGGCGGATTACTGACAGAATATTACGACTGGCGCTGGGTGTTTTACATCAACCTGCCATTCGGTATCCTCGCCTGGTTTGGCCTCATGCGATTTGTCCCGGAAACTGAGCTGGATCCTGACAGACGTTTTGATCTCACAGGTTTTGCCATGCTGGCGCTGGCCATTGGCGCGTTACAAATGATGCTGGACAGAGGAGAATCTCAGGACTGGTTTGCCAGCAGAGAAATCGTTATCGAAGCGGCACTGGCAGCGCTGGGAATGTACCTCTTTATTGTGCATATATTCACTCACCGCAAACCTTTTATCGAACCGGCCATGTTCCGGGACAGAAATTTCTCGGTGGGACTGCTGTTTATCTTTATCGTCGGTATTATTTTGCTGGCCACCATGGCGCTGTTGCCACCGTTTATGCAAAACCTCATGGGCTATCCGGTGGTGGACGTAGGCTATCTGCTTGCTCCGAGAGGAATAGGTACCATGATTTCAATGATTCTGGTGGGGCGCCTTTCAGGTAAAGTCGATGTGCGGCTGATGATATTTACCGGACTCATGCTGATGAGTTACTCATTGTGGGCGATGACCCTGTTTACCGCGGATGTCAGTGCCCATGAAATTATCCGTACCGGTGTTATTCAGGGGCTGGGCCTTGGGTTTGTTTTTGTTCCCCTCTCAACCGCCAGTTTCGCCACTCTCGCGGCCTCGTACCGGAATGAAGGAACAGCATTGTTCAGTTTGTTACGTAATATTGGCAGCAGCATCGGCATCTCTGTGGTGATGACCTATCTGGCTCAGTCTGCACAGCGGAATCATGCAGTATTTGCAGAATTTATGTCGCTGGATAATGCCGGCTTTAAGGAAAGTGTGGCTCACGGAATTTACGCGACGTCGGGTACAGGGTTGAGCAGCCTCAATACACTGGTAACTACTCAGGCGACCACGCTGGCCTATCTGCAGGATTTTCGTCTGATGATGTGGATCACGCTGGCATCGGTTCCGCTTTTGTTGCTTATGCGTCCTGCAACTGCGCCGGCTAAAGCAGCATAACCAGTTAATATAACAAAGCCGGGGCAACGGTTTGCCCCGGCTTTGATCATTCCATTCATAAAACGTTACCGCGTTACGCTGATTTTCTCCATTTCATTTGCGTTTGATGCACGGGTGTTATCAAGACGGAAATCCAGTTGAACCAGTATACCTGTCTGGCGCATGGCTTTACCGCCCTGAACCCGTGGCTTATATTCCCACTGAGACAGGGCAACTCTGGCACTCTCGTCAAAAACGCCATCAGGAAAGGCATCCACAATTTCAATATTCTCTGTAGTGCCGGTGGCAGAAATATCAAATTTCAATATTACCGAGCCTTCCTGATTGTTTGCGGCGGCTTCAGCAGGGTAGACAGGGTCAATTCGCATAACAGGCTGCGCAAGATTAACCTGTTCTGCTTTCACCAGCGTTCCGGCGAGCTTTGCCAGCGCAGTGTTTGCTGTAAAAATACTGATAGCAAGGCAGGTGGCCAGAGTAATTGTTTTATTGCCCGTAGTGGTTTTTTGCATCTGTGTAAGGCGTGTAAGCATGGTTTTCTTTTCTCCGTAAGCGGGGTACAAGGTGTTATTGCCGGTAGTATGCTCAGCACACTGCACAAGTGCTTTTGCATAATGAATTTTGTCTGCCTGAGATTTGTGGCTCAGCACTGCTGCGTCGCATGAAACTTCCTGGCAGGTGCGGAAAGCTGACAGCGCTGCCCAGACCAGAGGGTTGAACCAGAACAGGCTCAGTAATATCAGCGCTAAAGCATTCCACAGGTGGTCGCCCCGGCGCAGATGGGTTTGTTCGTGCTCGATGATCATTGATTGCTGTCTTTCCGTGAACGCGCTGTGGAAAAACGCAGGCATGATCATCTGCGGACGGAGTATCCCGAACAGCAGTGGCGTTGAAACGGCGGGACTGACCAGATAGTGTCTTGAATGCAGACTTGCTGTATGGTGTTTGTTTGCGATGTGCCTGGCCAGAGCCACGTAGCGAAAAACAACACTGGCAGCAATCAGGAATGCGCCGGCAGCCCATATGAACAGAAAGGTGTTGCCAGCAGGGCTGGCGATTAAAGAGCCGGTTCCGGTGACATAGCGGCTTACCGGACCAGCCGGTAAGCTCACTGCTGAAGCAGGCAGGTTATGGGCAATGAGCACCACGGGTACCAGCAGCCAGAGCTGATACGCCCGGCCGGCGCCTAAAGCAGGAATAAGAAAGCGCACGGTTAACATCAGAAAAATAAGCGCAACAGACAGTACAACCTGCTGTTGCAGCAACCAGTCAGTCATTGTTCTTCTCCCACTTTTCAATCAATGCTTTCAGATCATCCACATCCTGCCTGGAAAGACTGTTCTGGTTGGCAAAGCCGGCAACCATAGGCGCAATCTTGCCTTTGAACATCCGGCTGACAAAACTGGCCGTTTCTTTTTTGGTGTAATCTTCACGGGCGATGAGCGGTGTGTACAAATATTGCCGCTGCAATTTCTCAAAGCTGATAACCTGCTTTTTCACCAGCCGGCTAAGCAAGGTTTTGATGGTTTTCTCATGCCATGCTTTACGGGAATTTAAACGCGCAATAATGTCTGCTGATGTCGCCGGGTAGCCATCCCATAATGCATCCAGCACGTCAAATTCAGCGTTTGAAATATCGGGCTTCTGGTTTTTATCTTCTGACATTATTATGCCTCTTATGGATTACGCTTGTAGTCTTAATTTAAGATTACACATGTAATCAATATGTGCAAGTTTATTTTTTAATCAGCGCTTAATTAAACGGAAAAACACCAGTGACATGCATCAATGCAGAAGGGGAGTGGATAATGAAAAGCCCTGATGAACAAGGCTTTTACAGGCAGGGCATGGTTTTATTGTATTACCTTGTCAGGCTGATTTCGCCAGTGAAGCATCCTCAAGATAGCGCTTACGCTTTTTGTCAGTGAGGCTGTCGGTATCGACGACGACAAGCCCGTCTATACAGTCGTTAAAGTCCGGATCCACGTTGAAATCAAGAAACGCAACGCCGCCGGCTTTAGTGATCTCAGAATATTGCTTATACAACGTCGGTACATTGACACCCATATTTGCCAGCAAGTGTTTCAGTTGGGTAAATTCGGCTTTGTAGTCTTCACCCGGGAAGATGTCCTGCACCTCCGGTGATACCTGATAGGGTAGCCTTGATGAAGCACTACCGAATTTTGCCGGAAAGTGGGTACGGTAAAACTGCACCAGCAAATCTTTGGCAGGTTGCGGATAAGCGTTGCTTATTGATACTGCTCCGAACAGAAACCGGTATTTCGGATAACGGCTCAGAAATGCTCCGATACCAATCCATAAATAATCCAGACTCCGTTTACCCCAGTACTGTGGCTGCACAAAACTCCGGCCCAGTTCCAGACCTTCTTTGAACAGAGCGTCGTTGTCATTGCCATAATTGAACAGGGTAGCTGAATACAGGCCGGTGGGATGGCCTTCTTCGGTCAATACGGATGCGTCGCCGAAGCGGTAGGCGCCGGCAATCTCAAGATCGTTTTCATCCCATAAGACAAGGTGGTAGTAGTGGGAGTCATACTGATCAATATCACGGCGGCGGTTAGTACCTTCCCCCACCGCGCGAAAAGCGATTTCTCTCAGCCGGCCAATCTCCCGCATGATGGGCGAATAGCCCTGATGCTGATACAGGTAAATATGTTTGCCGTCAGCGGTATGACCCAGGTGCTCACATTGTTTGATTGCACGGGTCAGTTCTTTGCGGTCTTCCGGCGTGGCGATGGGAGCCTGAGTGGACAGTACGCCCTTGCGGTTACCACCGATGCGGTAGAGATGACGTTTGAAAAGTTTAACCTGCTCTTTCAGAGGCAGGGTGAGCTGGCTGTAAGCTTCGTATGGCACTACCTCGCCAATGCGCATGGGTAAGTGCTTTTTGCGCTGCTTAAACATCTCTTTGACCAGCAATACAGTTGCCAGAGGCTTGTAAATCATAGACACGCCGTAAAACAGCGGCGAATTTTTTGCGTCGATGTAGACTGGTAATACCGGTGATTTTGTTTGTCTGGCGATACGAAGGAAGCCGGTGTGCCAGCGGGTATCACGTACTCCTTGCGGGCGAAGTCTGGAAACCTCTCCGGCCGGAAAAATCAGTACAGCCCCGTCACCGTGTAAATGTTTATGAATGGCTTCAAGGTGCTGTTTTGGTGTGCCGCCCTTCATATTATTTACTGGCAGCAGCATGTTGTGTAAAGGTTCAACGGCCATCAGCATCTGATTGGCGACTACTTTTAAGTCGTGGCGTACTTCACTGACCAGTTTAATTAATGCAAGACCGTCGAGGGTACCAATCGGGTGATTGGCGATAATGACAACTTTGCCTTCAGTGGGAATACGTTCTTTTTCCACATCGCGGGTAGAGTAGCTGATATTAAAGTACTCAAGCACCTGTTCAACAAAGTCTATATCCACGTAATGCGGATAGGTTTCACTGAACTCGGTCATTTCCCGCTCATGCAGCAGGTGGCGCAGTACAAAAGACAGCGATTTGAATAGCCAGGGTTTATCCGCAACCTGCGGATAATGCCGGGTCAGTACATCATCAACAGTAAACATATTTTATCCCATTGTTTTGAGCGAACGATATCAACTGAGTGTGACGCTTTTTACACAGTTTCATGGCATTTCCGTGACAGAGTACTTCACCTGCTGGCAGCGTTGCCGGTCAGTTATTATTTTTAATTAAGCCGCTTTCGTTGCTTTTGAGCGTGGCTTGAACTCGGTAACAGAAGCCTGTGCCTGCATATGATCAATCCAGCTGATAAGCCCCAGATTTCCCTGTAAATCTTCGCCAAGGGCAGAGCAGTTCTCTATCCAGTCGCCATCATTGATGTAATGGATACCATTCTCCATGGTGCTTTCCGGGTGGTGGATGTGGCCGCAAATCACACCATCAAGCCCCATCTTTTTCGCCCTGCCGCAGCAGGCTTCCCGGTAACGGCTGATGGCTTCGTTAGCCCCTTTTATATGCTTTTTGATATAGCCTGCCAGAGACCAGTAGTGGTTGTTGCGCCACTGACGGAAGCGGTTAAACCAGCGGTTGAGGAACAGAAGCAGGTCGTAGCCTTTGTCACCAATCCAGGCGTGGAATTTTCCCAGGGTCACATCAGCATCGAACTGATCGCCATGAAGGATAAGGTACTTTTTGCCCTGCAGGGTGGTATGGACATATTCTCTGCGGATCTCAATTTCGCCAAAATCCATTCCGGAGTAAGACTGCAACGGCTCGTCATGATTACCGGGCAGATACACCACTTTGGTCCCTTCACGGCTCATTTTCATAAATGTATGAAGCACCTGGTTGTGCGCCTCAGGCCAGCGAAATTGCCGCGACATCTCCCACATATCAACGATATCGCCAACCAGATAAAGGGTGTCGACGGTGACATTGTTAAGAAAGTCGAGAAGGTATTCAGCTTTGCAATCTTTATTGCCAAGGTGAATGTCAGATAACCACAGTGTGCGGTAGTGAGTGCGTTTCATAGCCGTTCCCAAAGCAGTAACTTTGGAAGGACATCTTAGGATGTTTAATTGACAGTCAGGTGACTGCAGGTTTACAGGTTAGTGAAGGTTGTCTGACAGTATCGTGACAACGGCCATATGCGGGGAGAAAGAACTGGCCGCATTCGCTGACGCAGCCAGTTTTGCGATTTATCCGGCCATACGGGGGGCAATATCTGCCAGCAGCACTTCTGCACTCTGATATCGTGTGTTTCCTATTTTGCAGTATCCGCCGAATGCATAAAGCGCTTTCAGCTTGCGCTCTACCTGCGGTGTGAGTTCGTCTGCAGACAATTCGTGGGTTTCAATTCCTTTGTTATCATGTACCTGGATTTTCATCATTGTAATCTCACTTTTAATTGTACAAATTCGTTAACTGCACCGGGTTCTCAGCAGGAACTCCCGCCTGTGACACTCAGCATTAAGTTCTTAACACTAACAACCTTAGCAAAAATTCTACCAGCTCAGCTTACTGCTGTTATCACCGGCGAAAGTTCGCCCAAAAGTCGCCGAAATGCACGTGATCGTGCGGTAAGGTTCAGCACTGTACCTGACACTAGTAAAAGAAAATGACGTTAACGTTGCTACCCGGCAACACACTTTTGTGTAGTTTTTTCGCAGCGGTGGGAATTACCTCCCGTCAACTTTGTATTATTACCTGTACCTCAGCGCAGTGGCACCGGAAGGGCGTAAAAGATAGGCTTTGAGCAGGAAAATGGGGACTGCCTGTATTATGCCCGGTAAAGACTTAGTGTATTCACAAATCCAATTGCTGCCTGATCTTTTACTCAGCTATGTGTGGTGCGTTCTCTGGACTTTTTTTATCGTGTACTTTGCATCTTTTGCGGGAATCCCTTTTCCCGCGGAAGGTGAAGAGGGCTTTCCGTCAGTAAGTTTGCAGGGGATCATCTTCATCGTTTTCGCAGGCCCCTTTTTAGAGAATTGTGTCCTTACAGGGCTTATTCATCAGTTGAGGAAAAAAATAACAACTGATGGCCCGGTTATCATTATCTGTGGTTTCATTGCCGGCGGCCTGCACGGCATCGTGTATGTGGGGTGGGGAGTGACGACCTTTCTGAGCTTTGCCCTGATGACACGACTGTATCTCAGGTACCGTCATCGGAAAGGCTTTGTTGCAGCGCTGCTATTACATATATTACTTAATGCATCATCAATTTTGCCCGTGTTATTTTAATTGTTTATGGATTAGTGGGGAGCGTCCTCAGGACTGTTCCATACTTTTAGGATGAACGTTATAAGCGGATTATGAAAACAAACGATTCTATCTGAAGTGATTGTGGTTATTCAGCAGGCAATAGTGCCCTGAGGCCATGATACCAGGCCAGAAATGCAACGGTGCCATGGGTTTCATCCTCAAAGTAGCGTTGTGATACACGAGCAGGGTTACTACTTGCGGCCTTGAGTGCTGATGCAAATCGCTCACCCCATTTTCTGTTTGTGAGTCCGATTTTGCCTAGGTGACTGTTATTGGCAAAAGTAAAGTAGATGCGGGGTGATGTAGTAAGAACAGTCTCCTTTTTTAATTCATACTGCCGGTTCAGGTAATTGTCATCCCATAAAGCTGTGGGGTCGATAATAAGGTATCCGGAGAAAAGATCAGGCTGTTGCAGCAGAGTATCGGCAGCAAACAGTCCGCCGAATGATTCTCCTACCAGAATTCTCTCAGTTGAAACCCGGTATCTCCTTTCAATATAGGGAACAAGCTCTGTTTTAAGAAAATCCCTGAATTGTTTGGCACCACCGGATTGTTCAAAAGTATCCAGTTTCCTGTTCTCAAATGTCCATTCTGGCAGAACTGACGGAGTCAGGTCACGGCTTCTGTTGGTATTCGGGATCGCAACAATAACAGCCTGCCTCATCTGGTTTTCCAGCGTGGCGGTACTCAACCCTTCCACTACACCTGCAATGGCTCTTAAGCGGTGAATATCTCCGTCGGTTACATAAATAACAGGAAAAAGTGAGTCAGAGCCTTCGTAGTCGGGAGGCAGGTAAATATAGACGTTCCGGATTTCCTGTAAAATCGTTGAGTGAAGAGATATCTTACTGGCCGGACTGCTTTCATTAGAAGCTCCGGCTGTCTTCCAAAATACGAATAACACTAACAGCAAAGCTGATTTGTACATTCATCCTCCCTGAAATATACCAATTTATTTAGCAACAATATCATGGCTGCGGTGGTTAAGCCGGAAAAGCATTTGTATTTACGTATAAAACCCGCAGAGCAAACCTGTTGAAACTAATGAGGGAGGGGAAGACTGATACTCAGGGAAGGTAGTCAGTGATAAAACATAGCCGGGAAAAATTGCAGACATTAAAAAAGCGCCTTAAGGCGCTTTTTACTTCTCGTCAGATTGTCTTACAGCGCTTTAATTTGCGCAGACAGACGGCTCTTATGACGAGCAGCTTTGTTCTTGTGAATCAAACCTTTGGTTGCCATTCTGTCAAGTACCGGAGTAGCAGCGGCCAGTGCAGCTTGTGCACCTTCTTTATCACCTGCAGCGATAGCGGCAACTACTTTCTTGATGCTTGTACGAGTCATGGAGCGACGGCTGGCATTATGCTGACGACGCTTTTCGGCTTGAATTGCACGTTTCTTAGCAGACTTAATGTTAGCCAAGGTGTAACTCCCAAAATAAATACATGTCTAAAAAATAGGGTGCGGATTATGCTCATCCGGCGACCAAATGTCAAACTATTTTGCCCGACACCTCAGGAAAAATAGTTTTGAGATTGCGCAATAAAGGCATCCCCCGTGAGATGCGCGGATTATAGCAGGGCAAAATGGGGAATTCATCTGTCTGTCATGTTTTTTTCATCTTTAATTCAACACACTGTTACGGTACAGAATTTTTCTCTGCGGAGATTTCGTCAAACCCCCGCTTCCGCTATAGTGGCGGTCTGAATTTTTCAGTTAGCAGGGCGCGTGTGTCAGGAAAGTTATTGAAGTCGGGGATCATTGTCAGCGTGATGACATTTATCTCCCGCATACTTGGGTTGGTCAGGGATGTTGTTGTAGCGAAACTCATGGGAGATGGCGCGGCAGCTGACGTATTCTTCTTCGCAAACAAAATTCCCAACTTCCTGCGACGCCTGTTTGCTGAAGGGGCGTTTGCCCAGGCATTTATTCCTGTGCTGACCGAAGTGCACCATCAGGACGACAAGGCAGAACTGCGGGCTTTTATTGCGAGGGTCTCCGGTACGTTGGGTGCGATTGTTTTTGTGGTCGCCATATTGGGTGTTCTTGCTTCCCCGGTACTCACAGCCATTTTTGGTACAGGCTGGTTTATTGCCTGGTGGCAGGGAGAGGAAGCCGGTGAAAAATTTGAGCTCGCTTCTGTCATGCTTAAAATCACCTTTCCTTATCTTGCCTTTATCACATTAACCGGATTGGCCGGGGCGATTTTAAATACGTTAAACCGCTTTGCCGTGGCTGCCTTTACGCCGGTATTACTGAACATCTGTATCATATTATGCGCCTGGTTCGTGGCACCGGCTTTATCCCAGCCGGCTTTTGCGCTGGCATGGGGCGTCTTTATTGGCGGTATCGTTCAGCTTCTATTCCAACTGCCGTTTCTGTACCGGGCCGGATTACTGGTAAAGCCAAAATGGGGCTGGCATGATCCCGGTGTGGTGAAAGTACGCACATTAATGATCCCCGCACTGTTTGGTGTGTCGGTAGGGCAGATCAATCTGCTGTTCGACACTCTCATTGCCAGTTTTCTTGTTACCGGCTCAATCAGTTGGCTTTATTATTCAGACCGGTTGCTGGAGTTTCCACTCGGTTTGTTCGGTATTGCCATCGCAACGGTCATTCTGCCGACTTTGTCGCGCAATCATGTGGCGAACGACCCCAAAGCATTCAGTGGTAACATGGACTGGGGCGTACGGATGGTGTCTTTACTGGGTATTCCTGCTGCTGTGGGTCTGGCATTTATGGCTGAGCCGATTATGACAGTTATTTTCCAGCGTGGTGCCTTCACTGCTGAAACCGCCCGTATGGCATCCTATTCGCTGGTGGCCTATGCCTTCGGACTGGTCAGTTTTATGTGGGTAAAAGTGCTCGCGCCCGGGTTCTTTTCACGGCAGGATACCAAAACACCAGTAAAATTCGGGATCTGGTGCATGATTGCCAATATGGTGTTTAACCTGATTTTCGCTATTCCTTACGGCTATATTGGCCTCGCTATTGCGACCTCTTTGTCAGCCACACTGAATGCCGGTCTGCTTTACACAACACTGCATAAAAACGGTGTGTACAGGGCCAGCAGAGAAACGCTTTTTTTCCTTTTTAAGGTGGTGATTGCCAGCATTCTGATGGCGGGTGTCATTGTGTATTTTGATCAGGGGGACGCATTTTATGCGCTGGATTTAACTGCACAAATTTATCATGTGACTCTCACTATTGGCTCCGCTGTGGCTGTTTTCCTCTTCATTTTGCTTGTTTCAGGTGTCCGCAAACGACACTTTCGGGCATTTGGCGGATAAACTATGCGCAACGATTGGTATTACGGTGCGGGTCGTTTATAATCGCGAGCTTTGTCATTCAGTCTCAGGCTTACAGGAACCCGGCAGCAAGTGGAATTAATTCGCGGTCTTCATAATTTGCGCCCCGATCATAGCGGGTGCGTGCTGACTATTGGCAAGTTTGACGGTGTTCACCGGGGCCATCAGGCAGTACTGGCAAATGTACATGAAAAAACCCGTGAACTCGGCTTGCCTTCTACCGTTATGGTTTTTGAGCCTCAGCCCGAAGAGCTGTTCAGTCCCGATACAGCTCCTGCGCGCCTGAGTACCTTACGGGAAAAATATCAGTTACTGAAAGCACAGGATGTTGACCGTTTATTGTGTGTCCGCTTTGACGAGTATTTTGCCAGTCAGTCTGCAGACACCTTTATCGAAGAGTTGCTGGTTGAGCGTCTCGGCGTGAAATTCCTGGTGGTAGGCGATGACTTCCGTTTTGGCCGTGGTCGCCGCGGTGACTTTTCCATGTTGCAGCGGGCAGGGCAGAGCATGGGGTTTGAAGTCGCAAGTACCCAGAGCTTTATGGTCGATGATTGCCGCATCAGTTCCACAGCAGTGCGTGAAGTACTGGCTGCCGGTGAATTTGAAAAAGCCGGTAACATGCTGGGACGGCCATTCGTGATAGATGGTCGGGTGGTACACGGGGAGAAAAAAGGGCGCACAATCGGGTTCCCGACTGCCAATGTATTACTGAAACGTTCCCGCCCGGCCATTAACGGCGTATTTGCCGTAACCGTGGATGTGAATGGCACCCGCTATTATGGCGTAGCCAATGTGGGTTCCCGTCCGACGGTGGCAGGAAAACGCACGCAACTGGAAGTGCATATATTTGGCTATAGCGGTTCGCTGTACGGCGGGCAGATAAAAGTCTATCCGGTAAAGAAATTACGGGATGAGGAAAAATTCGCGTCATTTGACGCATTGAAACAACAGATTCAGCGCGATGCGCAGGCAGCAAGAGCGCTGTTTGGCATTGCCGGCATTTAATTATCAAATTGTTGCGACTTTTCGCAACGGCAGGTGGACGGAAATAACGAGTTTATGAGCGATTACAAACCGACATTGAATTTACCGGAAACGCCTTTTCCTATGCGTGGCAACTTAGCGCAAAGAGAACCGGCGATGCTTAACGATTGGCAGGAAAAAGACCTGTACAAACAAATTCGCGCAGCAAAAGCAGGTAAGACGCCATTTATTTTGCACGATGGCCCTCCTTATGCGAACGGTGATATTCACATTGGTCACGCTGTAAACAAAATTCTGAAAGACATTATCGTTAAGGCTAAAACCTTATCTGATTTCGATGCGCCTTATGTTCCCGGTTGGGATTGTCACGGTCTGCCCATCGAATTAATGGTTGAAAAGAAAGTCGGTAAGCCGGGCGTAAAAGTCTCTGCGGCTGAGTTTCGTCAGAAGTGCCGCGACTACGCGCAAAAGCAAATCGATGGCCAGATGGCAGATTTTAAACGCCTCGGTGTGTTTGGTGAGTGGGATAATCCCTATAAAACCATGGATTTTAAATCTGAGGCAGACATCATCCGCGCGCTGGGCAAAATTGCAGATTCCGGACATCTGGAAAAAGGTTTTAAACCGGTTCACTGGTGTACAGATTGTGGTTCAGCGCTGGCAGAAGCAGAAGTTGAATATAAAGATAAGGTTTCGCCAGCTATCGATGTGAAATTCCCGGTAGCGGATGCAGACGCAATTGCTGCTGCATTTGGTGTGTCTGCCGGTGACTTAAAAGCGCACAATGCGTCAGCGGTTATCTGGACCACCACGCCATGGACATTGCCTGCCAACCGTGCGATTAGTTTGCATCCTGAATTGACCTATTCGCTGGTCGAACTGGACGGCGGTGACTGGATAATCCTGGCGGAAGATCTGGTCGAAAGCTGTATGTCACGTTACAGCGTGGAAAACTTTAAAACAGTGGCAACCTGCACGGGCCAGTCACTTGAAAAGCTGACCGTAAATCACCCGTTCCTGGATATTACTGTACCGTTCATTTTAGGTGACCACGTTACTACGGATTCCGGTACCGGCCTTGTACACACAGCACCGGCTCACGGTGTGGACGACTTCAATGTTGGTAAGCAATACGACATCGAAGTATACAACCCTGTTGCAAACAACGGTGTCTATAATGACGAAACGCCGCTGTTTGCCGGTCAGTTCGTGTTTAAAGCAAACAAACCGATCATCGAAAAGCTCGAAGAGAACGGCAACCTGCTGCTGAATATCAATTATGAGCACAGCTATCCCCATTGCTGGCGCCATAAAACGCCAATCATTTTCCGTGCTACGCCTCAGTGGTTTATCAGCATGGATAAAAAAGGCCTGAGAAAAGCGTCTCTGGAACAAATAGAGAAGACAGAGTGGATCCCTGAGTGGGGCCAGAACCGCATTGAGAAAATGGTAGAGGGTCGTCCCGACTGGTGTATTTCTCGTCAGCGTACCTGGGGCGTTCCCATCCCCCTTTATGTACACAGCGTTTCCGGTGAACTACACCCGGAGACTGCCGCAATCATCGAAACGGTTGCGCAAGCTGTTGAGCATAAAGGGATACAGGCCTGGTGGGATCTGGACGATGCCGCACTGTTAGGTGCTGATGCTGAGCAGTACGAAAAGGTGACAGATACGCTGGACGTATGGTTTGACTCAGGTGTAACGCATTATTTTGTTGTTGAGCGTAGAGACGATATTCCGGCCAGCGCTGACTTGTACCTAGAAGGTTCTGACCAGCACCGTGGCTGGTTCATGTCGTCCTTAATGACCTCCACAGCTATGTATGGTCACGCTCCTTATAAAGAAGTGCTGACGCACGGTTTCACTGTGGACGCGCAGGGCCGTAAGATGTCCAAGTCCATCGGTAACGTGGTCGCGCCGCAGCAGGTCACAAACAAGCTGGGCGCAGACATACTGCGCTTGTGGGTAGCGTCGACTGACTATCGCGGCGAAATCGCGGTGAGCGATGAGATTTTAAAACGTGCTGCTGATGCGTACCGCCGGATCCGTAACACTGCCCGTTTTCTGCTGGCTAACCTGAATGGCTTCGACCCGGTTAAAGATGCGGTTGCACCGGACAATATGGTTGCTCTGGATCGCTGGATCGTTGCCCGCACTGAAAAGCTGCAAAATGAAATCATTGAAGCGTACAACAATTACGACATGCTGGTGGTATCACAAAAACTGACTCACTTCTGTTCAATTGAACTGGGCAGTTTTTATCTGGATATCATTAAAGATCGTCAATACACGGCGAAAGGGGATAGCAATGCCCGTCGTTCGTGCCAAACTGCGTTGTACCACATCATCGAAGCGCTGGTTCGTTGGATGGCACCGGTCACCAGTTTCACTGCTCAGGAAATCTGGGATGCGTTACCCGGTGAGCGTAGTGAGTTTGTTTTCACTGAAGCCTGGTACGAAGGTCTCGGTGGCTTTGCGACAGAAGGCGGCTTCAACGATGCTTACTGGCATAAAGTGATGACAGTGAAAGACGCGGCCAACCAGGCGATGGAGCAGGCGCGTAAGGACGGTCAGTTAGGTGGTTCACTGGAAGCGAATATTAAACTGTTCGCAGATGACGCACTGAAATCTGTACTGGACAAGCTGGAAGATGAACTGCGTTTCGTCCTGATTACTTCCGGTGTTGAGCTGTTGCCGTTAAGCGAAAAAACAGACAGCGCGAAAGCCACAGAGCTGGATGGCCTGTTCATTGAAGTGACGAAGAGCAGCGGTGAAAAATGTGTTCGCTGCTGGCATCACCGTGATGACGTGGGCAGTCATGAAGCGCACCCTGAATTATGCGGACGTTGTGTAACTAACGTCGACGGTGTAGGGGAAAATCGTCAATATGCCTAAACTGTTGACTGATACCGGCCTGCGCTTTTTATGGATAAGTGCTGTCGTGGTGGTACTGGATTTATGGAGCAAGTACGAAGTTATCGGCAAAATGGCATTGTCTGAGTCCATTCAGATATTGCCGTTTTTCAACTTAACTTATGTACGTAACTACGGTGCCGCGTTCAGCTTTTTGCATGATGCCTCAGGCTGGCAACGGTGGTTTTTTACCGCTATTGCAGTAGGGGTGAGTGCCGTTATTTTATGGTGGCTGAAACAGGCCGGAAAAGGGCAGAAGCTGTTACCGGTAGCGTTTTGTTTTATTTTGGGCGGTGCTATAGGTAACGTTTACGACCGGCTGGTTCACGGTTTCGTTATCGACTTTTTAGACTTTTATGTTGGTCAGTCACACTGGCCGGCTTTTAACCTTGCAGACAGCGCCATTTTTATTGGTGCTGCCTTACTGGTGTGGGACATGCTTACCAGTAAAGATGAAAGCAATGCGTCTGAGAGCGCCGGTTCAAATTCGTAACAGGAGCACGCAGTATGAGTGATTTTGTGATTAATGCCCAATCTGAAGTGATCATGCACTTCGATTTAAAGCTGGAAGACGGTTCTGCCGCTGACAGTACCCGTCTGAATAAGCCGGCCAAGCTGGTGATGGGCGATGGCAGCCTGACACCTAATTTTGAAGCGTGCCTGCTGGGTTTGAGTAAAGGCGATAAAAAGGCTTTTACGCTGGCCCCTGAAGACGCTTTCGGTCAGCCTAATCCGGATAATATCCATCATATGGAACGCACCCGTTTCAGCCATGATCTAAACCTTGAGGAAGGTATGATCGTGGCGTTTTCACAGCCTGACGGCAGCGAAGTACCGGGCATTGTCAGAAGTCTTGCCGGTGATTCTGTTACCGTAGATTTCAATCATCCGCTGGCAGGTCAGACGGTGATTTTCGATGTCGAGATAATCGACGTAATTAATTCTGCAGCGTAAGGTTTAGCGGAGCGTTTTATGCAAATACATCTTGCCAATCCCCGAGGCTTCTGTGCGGGTGTAGACCGTGCCATCACTATTGTTGAACGTGCACTGGAAATGTTCAGCCCGCCTATCTATGTACGTCATGAAGTGGTTCACAATAAATTTGTTGTGGATGGTCTGAAAGAGCGTGGCGCACTGTTTGTTGATGAACTTGATGAAGTGCCGGACGACAGTATCGTTATTTTTTCTGCCCACGGCGTTTCTCAGGCAGTACGAAAAGAAGCAGAAGCCCGCGGACTGAAAGTGTTTGATGCAACCTGTCCGCTGGTAACGAAAGTGCATATGGAAGTGACACGCGCCAGCAAAACCGGCACGGAATGTATTCTCATCGGTCACGCCGGACACCCTGAAGTAGAAGGTACGATGGGGCAGTACAATAATCCGGAAGGTGGCATCTATCTGGTGGAATCCAGCGAAGATGTTGCAAAACTGGAAGTGAAGGATCCGCAGCATTTGTATTTCTGCAGTCAGACTACGTTATCGGTAGATGACACTGCGGATGTTATCGATGCACTCCGAGACAAATTCCCGGCAATCAGCGGTCCTCGCAAAGACGACATTTGTTACGCTACGCAAAACCGTCAGGATGCCGTGCGTGAACTGGCGACAGATTGCGAAGTGTTGCTGGTTGTCGGTGCTACGAACAGTTCGAACTCCAACCGTCTGCGCGAACTCGCGGAAAAAATGGGTGCGCAGGCGCATCTTATTGCCGATGAAAATTGTATTCAGAAAGCGTGGCTTGAAGGTGTTGAACACATCGGTGTTACCGCCGGTGCCTCTGCGCCGGAAGTGCTGGTGCAGCGGGTAGTCAATCAGCTTAAGGCATGGGGAGCGCAAAGTGCTTCTGAACGTCCCGGACGTGAAGAAAACGTAGAATTTGCCGTGCCTAAAGAGTTACGTATTAAACAAGTCAGTTAACTCCTTCCCCGTTACGCCTTTCTTCATCGCGGAGTGTTGCTGCTCCGCGAATTATACTTTTCAATACCCAACGATTTCTGCCGATACTTATTAAAATGCCCCTCTGATGTAGGATAAATGCGGGGTAAGTTTAATTTTTGAACAGGTAGACTAGTTATGCGTCAGCATACGTTGCAAAAACGGCAAACCGGTGTGGGCTTCATTGAAGTCCTCATAACGTTGTTCGTGCTTGCTATCGGTCTGCTTGGCGTTGCATCGCTGCAATTTGTGGGTTCTTTTGCGAACAGGGATGCGATAAGCCGCACACAGTCTGAGCTGGTTGCCGAACAGGTAGCAGAGCGGTTACGGGCTGCCACGCGGCCGGCCACGGCAGGCGACGGAATGGTAGTGAATAACGCTTATTTCAGTAGTAACAATTATAATTTTGCCACGCTGTCCTGTGGTTCCGGTGATACGTATGCGTGTCACTGTCTGAGCCTGCCTTCTTCCATTCCTGACTGTGAAAGCGGCACATGCAGCGAAGCACAGATAGCGCAGTACGATGCGTGGTCATTGTCCTGTGCAGCAGTACAAACTAATAAAGCCATTACATTAGATGTGTCCTGCACTGACAGTAACAGCGGAGATGCGGACACCTGCTCAGCAGGCTCCCGCATTCATATTATGTTGACGTGGCCGGTTTCGTCTTCCTCCAAGCAACAGTACACGTTAAATACCCGGTGTAACCCTGACTCAGGCGACAGTAATGCCTGCGTGGTTAAGGACATCACACTATGAATCAGCGGGGCTTTACCTTAATCGAAATGATGATCGCGCTGGTGCTGGGTCTGGTGATCAGCGGTGCAGTGATCCAGACAATGGTCAGTTCCAGAGTGACAAATTCCCTGAATCAGGCGGTCAGCCAGGTGCAGGAATCAGGACGTTTTGTTATGGCAAGGCTGAACCGCGAAGTTATTGGGGCCGGGCGCTACGACCAGGTAGTAGCCAGAGTGGATACCACGGTAGACCCCCTTGTTGAAGCGGCATTTATTCAGAACCGGCCTGTCGGCTTGCCGGGGGATTATCTGTCCAGCGCATCCCTTGGCTCAAGCCAGGGCGGAAGCGGCGCTGATGATGAACTGGTTGTGAATTTTCTGGGGCGGGAGGATTGCACCGGAAACCGTTATGGCTACACAGGCAATGACGAATTTCACGTGGTGAACCGCTACTACGTGTCCGGAGAAAAGCTCTATTGTTCAGGATACGATGGCCGGGCATTGCGTGGTGTAAAAACGGCAACAGGTACCAGCAAGTCGGTGGTTCTGATGGATAATGTCGTGAGTTTTCAGGTGCAGTACGGCGTTACGGCCACCGCAACCGGTTCTCAGGGACAAGCTGTTCAGTATGTCACCGCCAGTCAGTTGTCAGCATTGCGGGCGGTTAACCGCCAGGTTGTATCGGTACGCATCGGGGTGTTATTAAAAAGTGATGCCTCTCAGGTCTCAAATATCGCCAGCCGTAATATTGCCGTACTGAATGAGAGCGCGGTAGCTACTGACAGCGGGCACTATTTTCAGGTGTTCACGCAAACACTGGCGTTACGCAATATGAAGAATTTTGTGAGGAGCCTGTGATGCAAGGATTAAAGCCTCAGCAAGGTATGGTGCTTATTCTGGCGCTGCTTATTTTGTTATCACTGACTATCCTTGGTGTCAGTGCTGTGTCGTCAAGTCTTGGACAGAGTAAAATGGCTGTGTCGATGCAGCGTTCAGGCCAGGCTTTCGATGCTGCGGAAGCGGCACTGGCCGGAGTGTTTTTTGAAGCAGAAGACGAAATATTACTGACCGATTCCAGTAAAACCGATCCCCTGTCAGAAGCTCGTCAGGGAACTCAGTTTGATCCGGATTCCGATACGTTGAGTTGTTCTGATCAGAACTGGACTGACCGCCGTGTAACCACCTCGGTACTGAATACCGGCTCGGAACATAACGGAAGCGGTAATTATCAGAATGATATGCGTACTGAAAGCTGGTCGAAAACCGCTTTCGTACGTGAGCAGGCCTGCAGAGGCTCAAGTAATGTGATTGGTGGCAGTAACGTTAACTGTCACGTGTTTGTTGTCAGAGGGTGTGGCAAGGTAGCCGAGCGTTCAACAGTGGTGGCAAATACCGTGACTGCCGCTGTTATCGCGCCCGCTTCGCAGTAGGAATTATGAAAATGAAAAAAGTATCACGCTGGTTTATTTCATTTCTTATGTGGTCGTGTATCGGCTTCGCGGCATGGGGTGACGATCTGGATATTTATCTGGGGACAGCAGACTCATCGAAAACCTATTTGCCGAATGTACTGTTCATTATGGATACATCGGGCAGTATGGCGGCTTATGACAACACCAGTCAGACAAGGATGCTCAGAGTACAAAATGCGCTGAAAGCGGCGCTGGACCAGGCAACCAATATTAATGCCGGCCTGATGCGTTTCTCTGATTATGGCGGTCCGGTACTCTTTCCGTTACAGGGAATTGATGAAGCCATTAATCCTGAGCTGATCACGTCAACCGGCGGCAGTACTGACGATGCTTCCGAGATAAACGGTTCGGTGTATGTGAACACCAATGCGGTTTATTTCACCTACGGTACGGCGACGGTAACAAGCGGTTTGCGTTTTACCGGTTTAAATATTCCTCAGGGCGCCACGATTACCGGCGCTTATATGCGTCTGACGTCCTCACAGTTAAACTCAGCGGCCTCTCAGATCACTATTCGCGGTGAACTGGCGGCCGACAGTCAGCCGTTTTCCACAGCATCATCTGACATCTCATCAAGAGCCACAACCGCAAGTCAGGTTGACTGGACCACTGATAATGAGTTTCCCGTCACTGATGACGTCATCTCAACACCGGATTTTTCACCGGTTATACAGGAAATCGTTGACCAGGCAGGCTGGTGTGGTGGTCAGAACCTGAGTCTTATTCTTGAAGGTAGCAGTACTGACAGCAGCAGTGAGCGCAAAGCCAGATCAGCAGATTACGGCACCACTGGGTCTCCGCAACTGGTGGTCACCTATGATGAATCCACTGCCACAGGCTGTATTTCAGGTGAAAGTCTGTTTCAGGTGTCTTCCACGAGGGATAACGCAGAGGAAAAGAACAACGGCTATCAGTCCACCGGTACTGAGCTGACCATGAATTCAAACTATAACTCCTACATCGGAATGCGTTTTACTAATATCAATGTGCCAAAGGACGCTACCATCAATAAGGCGTATCTGGTCTTTACCGGTTATGACTATCACGGCGGCAGTGCGTCCATGAAAATTTCGGCATCGGCAGAAAATGATGCTGAGGATTTTAAGAACTATAGCCGCTATCTGCTCAGAAATAAGTCGAAGACCAGTGGCATTACCTGGAACATGCCAACTTTTTATCGTAAATGGCAGCATGTCTCTCCGGATATTTCCAGCGTGGTTCAGGAAGTGGTTAATCGTGGTGGCTGGAGCGCCGGTAATGATTTAATGCTGATATTAAGTGATTTCTACGGAGACCGTGGAGCTTATTCGGTGAATGGCAGTGCGTCACGTGCTCCACAGCTTTACATTCAGTTTAACGGCAATGCAACGCCGGGCGTTTCTTCCACCGTACGTGAACACCTGATCGGCAAAGTGGACGAACTAAAAGCCAGTGGTTATACCCCCATTGTGGATACCCTGTATGAGGCAACCCGCTACTATGGCGGCTTGTCTGTAGACTATGGCCTGACCCGGGGTAACAACAATGTGTCAGGTGATGTGCGTAAGAGTACCCGCGTTAGCCACCGTAATTCTTACAGCGGCTCAGATCCGGTCCGTCCTTACGGTTGCAGTGACGACAACCTGAGTGATGCGGATTGTATTAATGAATACATTCCATCCGGCGCTACCTATATTTCTCCGGTCACAGATTTGCAATGTCAGACCAATAACCACATCGTGTTGCTGTCTGATGGTGAAGCGAACAGCAACCATAGTGTCAGTAAAATTCAGTCAATGCTGGGCAAGTCCTGTACTGGTTCCGGTGGTGAAAAGTGCGGTCTGGACCTGGTCAAGAACATCAGTAAAACCGAAACGTCTGTGATAGACCGTCGTGTTATCACCCACACTATTGGTTTTGCTGCCAACAGCAATGCGAACAATTTCCTTAACCAGATAGCGCTGCAAAGCGGCGGTGGTTTCTATCAGGTGGATAACAGTGATGATTTGCTTACGGCTTTCCAGACTATCCTGCGTTCAGTAAAAGATGTAAATGCTACCTTTGTGTCACCGGGGGTGGCCGTTAACCAGATGAACCGTCTGACCCACAAAGACGAGCTGTATTTTGCTTTATTTAAGCCATCAGAGGGCACTATCTGGCCCGGTAACGTGAAAAAATACAAAATTAGCGGTGACACGATTCTGGATAAAAATGGCGCAGGAGCGGTGGACTCTGTAACAGGATTCTTCTCAGATTCATCTCACAGCTACTGGTCCACGCTGGCCGATGGCAACGATGTGAGGGAAGGCGGAACGGCCAGCCAGATGAATATCAACCGTAATGTGTATTTCTTTGACTCTCCCGGTTCTATTGCATCGAGTCTGAATGCCGTGCATGAGAACAATGCGCTCATTACCACCGCAGATCTGGCCATTACCACGTCATCTAATCCGGTAACCTTGAGAAGTGAGTTGCTGAAATGGTCACGGGGTGTCGACGTTAAAGATTCTGACGGTGACGGCGACTCCTCAGATGTGCGACTGCAAATGGGCGATCCTATTCACTCTCAGCCGGTCATTGTTAACTACGGTACCAATGATTCAGCCATTTTTGTTGCAACCAATCAGGGGTTCCTGCATTCCTTTGATGCCGCCACCGGTAAAGAAAACTTCGCGATTATTCCGAAAGAGCTGATGGCCAATCTGCACGACTTTTACCAGAATGCCTCTTCGTATACACACATCTATGGCCTTGACGGTGATATGGTTCTGCGCACAGTCGGCAGTAAAACCTACCTGTATCTTGGCATGCGTCGTGGTGGCAGTAATTATTATGTATTCGATGTAACCAGCAAAACATCTCCCAAACTGGTATTTGCAATCCGTGGCGGTACAACCGGACTTGAGAAAATGGGACAAACCTGGTCCCGTCCTACCATTACCAAAGTGAAAATGGGCAGTACCGAAAAGAATGTCATGATTGTGGGTGGTGGTTACGCAGACGGTCACGATACTAAGCTGACCCGTGATCCTGATGGTATTGGTAATGCTGTGTACATGTTTGATGCAGATACCGGTGCGTTACTCTGGCACGCCAGTAACAGTGATGCCAATCTTAATATTGCTGAGATGCAGTACAGCATACCAAGCCGGATTTCAGTGATTGACCGTGATAACGATGGTTATGCAGACCATATGTATGTGTCAGACATGGGGGGGCAGTTGTTCCGTATGGATATCTACAACGGCAAAACTGGCAGCGACTTTGTTAAAGGTGCCCGTATCGCTGATTTAGGCGGGGCAACCAATACAGATAACCGCCGTTTCTATTACGGTGCAGATGTCTCTGAAATCGCGCTGGGCGATGAGTTATTCTATGGCGTCGCTATCGGCTCTGGCTGGCGCGCATCGCCGCTGGATGTAGATGTGGATGACCGTTTCTATTTCATTAAAGACAAAGGTGTTTTTGAGCACGACAGCAACGGCGAATATGTGTTTAATACTGGCGTAACTGAATCCACTCTGTACGATGCCACTAATTCGCTACTGAGCAGTTCAGACGCCAACACACAAAGTGTGGCGGCAACCCAGCTTGCAGGCAAAGATGGCTGGTTTATAAAGCTGACTACCGGAGGGGAAAAAGTGTTGTCTTCACCTCTGATCATTGATTACAAAATTTTCTTCACCACGTATGTACCGGCTGCGAGCTCAGAAAGTGACTGTGCACCACCTACCGGTAACAGCCGTGCGTATCTGGTAGATATGTTGACGGGTAATGCAGTGGATGATCTGAATAATGACGGTGATATTGATGAAAAGGATCGCTACGCTGAGCTGAAACAGACCGGTATTGCGCCTGAAACGAAAATCCTCATTGAGGAAATCGTGGAACCGGTAGTTTGTCTGGGCACAGAGTGTGTGTCTGCGGTGATTAGTGTCGACCAGGATGGTAACGAAGAGCAGTGCACATCGGCCTTTGCCTGTCTGGCACAAAATATCTTCGGCCGCTTCGAACGGGTACAGCAAAACAGTTGGACCACAGAGAAAGAGCGCCAATAATGAAAAAGGATAAAATGAAAGAAATGCGTGGTTTTACTCTGATTGAACTGATGATTGCGGTGGCTATTGCGGGCATTCTGGTAGCGGTAGGATATCCCGCTTATCAGGGTGTTATTCAGGAAAGCTACCGTAAGACGGCACAGTCTGATTTGATGGCGTTCGCAGCAGCAATGGAACGTCATCATACCGGTGGTTTTACTTATGAGGGCGCTGCATCGGGTGGCAGTGATACCGGTACACCAACTATTTTTAATAACTGGTCACCGGCCTCTGAAAGTGCCTCAGATAAGCGCTATACCCTGACCATTCAGGCTGCCTCTGCAACTGACTACGAGATAAAAGCTACGCCGGTGTCCGGTACCAGTCAGGCATCGGATGGTATCATTTTGTATTACAGCGACGGGCGTAAAGCCTGGGATGAAAATAACAGCGGCAGTATCGACAGCTCAGAGTATTGCTGGTCCTGCTGATCCCTCTCATGGTGTTAAAGCATTCAGCCGGCTGATTTTACGCACATCTGCAGAAATGAGCGGGTGAGGGCTGCTCACTGTGACCGGACTACTGGCCTGGATGCCGTCATGGCTTGTCCAATTCACCGACAGCGTACCGGATTTCAGTACCGGCCAGGGAACATCTGCTGTTGCCGCAGTGCCTGTTACATTTCCTGAATGAATATAGCGGGGCTGGATTTGCCAGTTGACTGTGAACTGCATTGCCGGCGCAACCGGTCCGCTGTTCACTGTATGCGTACCACTGACCACGTTGGCTGACAGGTTATTCCCCTGAGTGAAAAAGTCAGCCATTTCACCGGTACCGTTTCTTCCGGTATCTGACAATTGTTTGCCCAGTGTCTGCGCGAGCAGTAACCCCTGACTTGCGTCATGAAGTGCCAGCGCTGCTGAAATGCTTGATTGCATGGTCATCAGGCAGGCAGTGAGAGAGCCGGTTAAAAGAATAAATGCCACCAGCAGTTCAGTCTGTACAAATCCTTTCATCGTTAATTGCCCCGTCATGGATGTGCTGCCCCGGGCACTATGCCGGTTTGTTGTAATAAAGGGTGGTGTTGCAGGTGCTGCAGAATAGTGTAGTGATAGGCCACACGAAGGTGACTGTCTGTCGTGGCGGGATGATTAAGTAGCAAACTGCCATTAATAATGGCGCTGTCTGAAATCTGGATTTTCCGGCTAAAACCGCTGTTGTTTCTGTAACTGACAATAACGCCGTTCACCACCGCATCATCTTCCATTTTGATATGACCATTTTCTACAATGAGCAACACAGGGGATGCAGTGTTGCCCAGTATTTTGTTACCTGAAAGCGCACAGTCACCTTTTACGTATACGATGACATCTGAAGCAGGCAGAGTCTGACAGTCCGTGTAGATACTGCGGCTCAGAAGAGCGATGGTAGTTAAGTCAGCGTTGTCCAAATCCAGCCCGAAGAGATAATCTCCCGGTGGTATAGCGATTTTATTATCTGCATCTTTGATATCAGCACTTTTAAACGGCGTATTACTCAGCGGTGATACCGGACATAAGTCCTGACCGGTAAATGAATCTGCACAGGTCATCCTGCCATTGACTGACATATCAACAGAAGCTGCGGACCACAATGAATAAACAAAATCCGGATGAGACCCGGCCGGCGGGAGATACAGCGCAAATGTGCCCAGTAACGGCGTTGAACCGTTGTACACCACAGGTGCGGCCGGAATGGAGAGCAAAAAAGGAAACTTTGTCAGTTCCACGCGGGAGCTGAGCATACCATTGTCCACAGCGTGGCTGACATCCAGGATGATGTTGCGAACTGTTGCATGGCGGACAGTCTGAACGCCCGGCTGACTTAATACCATATTCGCGCCGGAAAGCAGGGCAGGTGGCCAGCTGGCTGCATAATTTATTTCGGCCTGAGCCTGAATCACATCACCGGCAAGATCTGCACGGGTAACAACTGCATTTTTTCGTAACAGAAACTGCGTGGCAGATCCGGACAGCATAACAGTCAGTGTGGCACCTGCCGGTACAACAATTAGCAATAACAGCAACACTGTGCCAGTCCATATTGCTCCGTGTGGTACTAATTTGATGCCGGAGCATTGCTGCCTGTGTTTTCGGGCCAGTCTAATCATGATATACCGTGACAATAAATGTATTTTGTCTGGAAATGTCACTGGCTGTTTTGAGACCCATGGCCAGAGACACGGTGATATCGGTGGTTTGCAGTTTCCTGTCCAGACTCACAGTAAACTGACTGACAATCACAAAATTTGGATCGGTAATATCCTGCCATCCGGACTGAGTACATGTGCGGCCGTTAATCCGTGTTTCCAGCGCCTTGCCTCTGAGTCTGAAACCTCTTCTCTCATTCACAGGCTGACTGTCAATGACGCCGTTCAGATTGAGATCTGATGCATAAATAATACAACTGCCGGCGGGTTCATTGCCGTAAGCGCCGCTTGCCAGCTTTGAGGTGAACGTTGTATCCGGATTCCCTGACTGAATGAGCGTTTGCAGGTAATTTCCCGTTTTACCGCTTTCCCTTAACTGTTGCCGCAGTAACGATGTGACACGAACCATTTCATCTTCCAGCAACAGAGCACTTGTCTGGCGTTGCTGACTGTTTTTCACTGAAGCAATCAGTGATGCTGAGGTGGCAATGAGCGTCAGGCCGGTCGCCATGGAAATGAGCATGCCGGACAGATTGAAGCCCGCCTGAATTTTTAACATGCCCGGTATCCTCCGTAGTCCATATTTTCAAGACAAACGCGGATGCGGCCCTGGCTGCTTACAATCATCTTGCCCCGTAGTCCTGACACATCAAAAGTCAGAGAGCCTGCATTACCGGAAGCTTTGCCGCTGCCCTTGCTGAACCGGGCAAAATGAGCCGGGTTAAACGTATTATTAACCAGAGATGTGGCAGGGTACCCGCCATTGTCCACCGGCTCAAAAAGTGCTGAAGCTGAGCAGGACGCAGGAATATTGCAATGACACACCGTTGAGGTAACCACCGTACACCAGGATGTGCCGGCATGGATGGCAATGTAACCGTGCTGGCCGCCGGCAAGTGCCACAGCCTGCGCCCGTCTGAATTGCAGTTGTACTGCATCCAGTAACCTGGTCAGTTGTCCAAGACGATATTGATGTTGAATAGCAGGCAAAGAAAGACTCGCGACTATCGCTGTTATGGCAAGTCCGGCCAGCAGTTCTGTAAGCGAAAATCCCTGACGCATAACAACTGTCCTTATAGGCGGCAGCGAACTGTTCTGCCGGTTTGATAAAGTGATGTCAGTCTATTTTGTGAGCAGGGAATTGTATGCTGTACCAAAGGAAAGATTTTTTACCTCAAAAAGGTTTAACGCTGATGTCACTGATGATGGCACTGGCTGTCACCGGTATTCTCAGTGCATTGTCAGTACCCGGCTTCGTTGATTTGCTTAACCGGCACGAACGGCAACAGGCAAGAAGTCAGCTGCTGCGGTGGCAGGCCGAGCAAATACGGTTTCGTCTGGCGAATGCGGGTTATGCCGGTCAGGTAGCGTTATCGGCCCCGGTCATTAAGAAATATACGTTCACGGTCATTAACGTTTCTGCTAGCGGGTATGTGCTTCGTGCTGACAGGGTTACTGCATTAAACGATGGCTGCGATACGTTGACGCTGGATGCTGCAGGCACATATGCGCCCGTAAAATGCTGGCATTAGCAGGACAAATCGCTGCCGTTGAGATCTTCTTTAATGCCGTTACCACTGGCATCTGCGGCAACAGATACGCGGCCGTATAAGGTAATCAGCACGGCCGATGCGGCTTTGGCATCCTTTGACGACGGGCAAATTTTGATGGTGACAGCATTGCTGACACTGCCATCAGCGGCAAACGTCAGGGTGCCTGATACTCCGTCCAGTCCAAGGCCGGTACCCAGAGGATCAGTAGAGAGTATAAGCGGTTCATCGTTGTCTCTGGCACCATTCAGATTGGCATCCATAAAAACGATTTTTGCCTGAGTCCAGTCATTTGAACAATTTTTGTAGTCAGATGTGGGGCAAAGCAGGGTAGTCTGCTCCTGATCAATGGCAGTAAAACGGGCCATCCGCACAGCGCCGCTGATATCATTTACAGCCGCTATCACCCGGTTTTGCTGGAGAACGGACTGCATGGCAGGTGCGCCGACAGTGATCAGCAGAGCCATGATGGCTACAGTGATCATCAGTTCTATCAGAGACAGTCCTTTATGCGCGTTCATACCTGTTGCAATTATTCAGTTACCCGAAGGTCAGATTAACCGAAATGCATAGAAAATGCGTATATAAAAGACAGCAAACGGCTGGATGTCTATACTTTACTGTGCAAAGTAAAATGCAGTTCCGGTGTGGTAATTTGCAGGTCAAAGAGATGCTTTGTCTATGTACGTCAGGCAATCTTTGTGTAAACTATTGCAGTAACGACATAGACTTAGTCGTATCAGTTCACTAAACAACGAGTAGCAAGTTATGAAAAAAATTGAAGCGATTATCAAGCCGTTCAAGATGGATGATGTTCGTGAGGCACTAGCCGAAGTAGGAATTGCCGGCATGACCGTCACCGAAGTAAAAGGCTTTGGACGTCAGAAAGGGCACACTGAGCTGTATCGTGGTGCTGAATATCAGGTAGATTTTCTGCCAAAGATTAAAGTGGAACTGGTACTTGCAGACGATCAGGTTCAGCAGGCCATTGAAGCCATTGAGTCATCAGCAAAAACTGGCAAGATTGGTGACGGAAAGATCTTTGTTACCACGGTTGAAACGGCTATCCGTATTCGTACCGGTGAACAGAACGAAGAAGCGATCTGATACAAAAAAGCCGGTGAGCTGACGCTGCACCGGCTTCTTTTATTCCGTCAGGGCTTAGTGGTTATGACCACAGCCACCTTCATCATGCACATGACCATGTTCCAGCTCTTCCTGAGTAGGTTCACGGATATCTACTACTTCCACATCAAATTTCAAAGGTACGCCTGCCAGCGGGTGATTGCCATCCACAATCACTTCTTCTTCACTGACTTCAATAACGATCACAGATTGTTCGCCGCCTTCAGAAGTAGCACGGAAAGACATGCCGGGTTGCACATCCATACCGTCAAACATTGACTTAGGTACGCTTTGTACAAGTTCGTCTGCACGTTCACCGTAAGCTTTTTCAGGCGCTACAGCGACGTCGAATTTATCACCCTTATTTTTGCCCATCAGAGCATCTTCCAGACCTTCAATCAGGAAGCGTCTGCCAAGCAGCACAACCAGCGGGTTTTTGCCTTCTGAAGAGTCCAGTGTAGTGCCGTCTTCTGTTGAAACGGTATAGTGTAGTGTTACCACACTGTCTGACGTGATTGTCATAATATTTCCTGTTTTGGGGTGTGTTTTCTCAACACGTGAATTTGCATTGCCTGCTATACAGTATATGGCAATGCGTAAAAACATGCCTGAACGTCAGGCGCGTCCGCCAGTCTGTGTGGCGTGTCTGCTTCTGTGTCGTTGGGCAGCACGGCCATGAACCAGGTCTCTTTGCCCAGTGTTGCACAGCGGATAACAGTGCCGCCTCTGCGCCATCCTGTATCCAGTGCCTTCTCAACGGTATCACCTACTTTAACATCAATTGCCGCGGGTAAACAAAAGACGTATCCCGCGCGCTTATTTTTACCCAGGTAACGGGTGCGGGCTACGACTTCCTGACCCATGTAACAGCCTTTATTAAAATCGATACCGTCCAGCGCCTGCACATTCATCATCTGGGGAACGAACTCGTTAACCACTTCACCGCTGACTTCAGGAATGCCCTGAGACACCATTAAGGCGTCATAAACGCAACTATTGTAAGTTTGGATGTTCTGATCCGCCTGCCACTGTTCCAGCGTGCCGGCAGCGGTTTCACTGAGAAGCAAAATAAACACATCCTGCGGATAATCTGCGCGGATCGCTACACCGTCAGAGTGCTGAACAGTGGCCAGTGTCTGTTCAGGCAGTGAACCGAAAAATTCGCTTATCCACTGCTCTGCCTGTTTGCCTTTCACTGCATATTGCTTCAACTGGCTGTCTTTTTTCTCAATGGTAACTTTTGAAAATACGCCGTATTTTTTTAACTGTTCCAGAGAGGCTTCTGCACAACCTGATGGCATCAGCATCAGAATGCTGTTCTGCCAGCGGCAAACAGTGCTGAGCGACCATGTCTTACCTTTAAAGTCACAATGCGCAGCATGGCGGGCTACATTGTCAGCAAGATTTTTTACATTGATGGTCAGTTGTCCATGCAGGTAATCGTTTTGCTGTTCACCTTCAACAGCAATGACTGTGGAACCCGTCAGAGGAATAACAAAGTCTGAAACTAACTCATTAAGTGAATCTGGCGTTGACATAAACCGTCCGTAACTTTTAAACGTGAACTCTAACTATGGGGGGCGAATTGTAATTCACAAGTTTGTAATCTGACAAAAAGTACGGTGAGCCGGCGTAACTCTTCTGGTATAGTGCTGCCGTTCAATGAAGAGGTCCTAATTGATGTTCACTGAGAAAAGACGTAACCGGCTAAAGTGGGCATGCCGCCGGGGCATGCTGGAACTGGATGTATTATTTCTGCCATTCGTAGAAGAAGCATTCGACGACTTAAACGACGACGATCAGGTTTTATTTGAACGTTTACTTACCTGTGACGACCCGGATTTGTTTGCCTGGTTCATGGGCCATCAGAAATGTGAAGACCCTGAGCTGGCAAGAATGGTCAAAATCATTCTGGATCGTGTCAAAGTATAGCTTCATTATCCGCTACCGCGCCATCCGGATGGCCGCGGTAGCTATCCCTCTTGCTGCTGCAGGCATCGCGATATGGTCATTGCCTGCCGGCGTCACTTCGTGGTTTCCTGATTACACTGTTTCCGTGTTCCTGTGCTCTGTCGTGCCGGCCTTTCTGCTCATCCTGCTTGCCGGGCAACACAAGATGCGACAAGGTTATGAAAGCATAACGGTTGACGGAAACCGGTGGTATGAGCCTGCCCGCAACGGTACAGTGAGGCCGCTGACCATATCATCCGGCAGCAAAGTGACGATTTTCGGTATTTACCTTGCCGGTACAGATTATGATGGCACTGCCTGCTATCGCTGGGTGTTACCGGGGGAATGTAAGAAGCTTTGCTATCGTCGTCTGGTGAGGCTGGTTCAGCATCAGTCACAAGGGGATTGAGTAACTATGATGAGTTTATTGTACCGGGCGCTGACGCACCGCCCTGACAAACAATTGTTGAAGCAATTTAAGCCTCCTGCGGTGCCGGGTGTTCATGGGGGGAAAACACAATTGATTGACCCTTCACATTATCACCGTTACTGCGATATGACTCACTGGCAGCACGGGGACAGTCTGCACCCCTGTTATCTGCAGATGCTGTCTCTGCCATTGCAGATGCGGTGTCTGGCACACCCGCGAAGTCCGTTCCCCTTATTTGGCCTGGTACACAGGAAAAACCAAATCAGCCAGCAAAGCGGGATCAGGCTGTCTAAACCTGTCACTTTACGCACGGGTTTTTCTGCGGTCACACCTCACCGGCGGGGCTGGGATATTCATATGTATACCACTGCTACGCAACAGGATAGGGAATGTTACCGTGCAGAAGCTACTTATCTGGTGCGGGTAAAAGCACCACATGTGGGCGACAGTGCAGAGCCTTCAGCCTCCCAACATGAGCCTTCAGCGCCACCGTATAAACCTTCAGCGCCAGCGCATAAAAACGTAGAGGAAGCAGAAATTGCTGAACGCTGGCAAAACATTGCAAGTTTTTCTGCTCCGGCGGATGCCGGGCGGCGTTATGCAAGGATTTCGGAAGACGCCAATCCTATTCATTTAAGCGCATTCACTGCAAAACTGTTTGGCTTTCCCAAAGCGATTGCTCATGGCATGTGGACGCTGGCTATGGCGGTGAGTTATGCAGAAACAGATAAAGCTGATCACAGCACTGACATAAATTGTGAATTTAAGCGCCCGCTGTTTCTGCCCGGCAATGCGGACCTTAAAATCAGCAGGGGAGGGGGCATAACAGATTTCCTGCTGGAAAATACCGCAAATGGTGAGCCGTTAATAAAAGGTGCCGTTAAATCCGGCGAAACCGGTTCAGCGAAAAACTGAACCGGCGGTTGTTAAAGCTGCTCATCTTCCCGGTAAGTACTGGTGGCCAGTGAACCGGGTTCAGGCTGACATTTGGCCGGTAATGGTTTGAGTACTGTGGGTCTGGCTTGCGGTAGCAGGTCCGGATAGTCCACATTGTAATGCAGGCCCCGGCTTTCCTTACGGTTCATTGCGCAACGTACAATCAGTTCCGCAACCGTCACCAGATTGCGCAGTTCCAGCAGGTTATTGCTGACCCGGAAGTGTGCGTAATATTCCTGAATTTCCTGACTCAGCAACTGGATCCGTCGCAGTGCGCGCTCAAGTCTTTTGTTGGTGCGGACAATACCCACGTAATCCCACATGAACAAACGCAGTTCATGCCAGTTATGCTGAATGATGACTTCTTCGTCTGAATTCGTAACCTGTGATTCATCCCAGGGCGCAATCGTCTCTTCAGTGTAGTCGTCCTGCAAATGAGTAAGGATGTCTTTCGCGGCAGCTGCGGCGTAGACCACACATTCCAGCAGAGAGTTTGATGCCATGCGGTTCGCACCATGCAGGCCGGTATAAGCTACTTCACCTATGGCATAAACGTTATCGAGGTCAGTTTTGGCATTAAAGTCAGTCATCACACCACCGCAGCTATAGTGCGCGGCAGGCACCACGGGAATAGGCTCCTTAGTGATATCGATGCCCACAGACAGACACTTGCGGTAAATGTTCGGGAAATGCTTTTCAATGAAGTCAGCCGGCTTATGACTGATATCCAGATACATACAGTCAGCACCCAGACGTTTCATTTCGTAGTCGATGGCACGGGCAACAATATCCCTGGGCGCTAAATCGCCCCGTTCATCGAAGCGTGTCATAAAGCGTGTCCCATCAGCATGGCACAGCTGTGCACCTTCACCCCGCAGTGCTTCGGTAATCAGGAAGTTTCTTGCCTGAGGATGATACAAACAGGTGGGATGGAACTGATTGAATTCCATATTCGCCACACGGCAACCAGCACGCCAGGCCATGGCAATACCGTCACCGCTGGACACATCCGGATTAGATGTGTACTGATACACTTTGCTCGCGCCGCCCGTGGCCAGCACAATGAAACGGCTGCGGATAACTTCAACATGGGCCTGTTCCAGATTCCACGCATACACACCGGTACAGTGCAGGTTATTACTGCGGGACTTAATTAAGTCGATGGCGTTGTACCGTTCCAGGAAGCGGATATTGGGGTGGGATGACACGGCATCATTCAGAGTAATTTGCAGCGCTTCACCGGTTGCATCGGCAGCATGTAAAATACGGCGGTGACTGTGGCCACCTTCACGGGTCAGGTGAAAACGCTCCTCACCCTGCTCATTCGTTTCAGTATCAAAAGGTACGCCGTGATTAATCAGCCAGTTCAGTGCATCTTTGGCATTTTGGGCTGTGAAGCGTACCGCGTCTTCTTCACACAATCCGGCACCGGCATTTAGTGTGTCAGCAACATGTGCCTCAACAGAGTCGTGTTCGTCGAAAACGGCGGCAATACCGCCCTGGGCGTATCGGGTCGATCCTTCATTGCGGTCGCTTTTGCTCAGCACAATCACGTTACAATGATTTGCCAGTTTGAGCGCCAGACTTAATCCGGCAGCACCACTGCCGATGACTAAAACATCACATTGGTGCTCAATTCCTTTCGGATCCGCTGATGTTAGTGAAGAAGCCACTGATTTCATGGTATTTTAGCGGTTTACTTGTAGGCTAAGGTCCGGCAAGTCTAAAGGAAGCACAGCAAAACGCAAAGCATAGAGCGCGCGTCTGCAGGATTTTTCTTATATTATTTATTGATAATTTAAAGATTGTCCGCATTTTTTTGCGAACTTATTGGGAATAATGCAGTCTACCTGATGCTTGCATGAGCTGTTTATGTGGTAGATGTTAAGGAGAAATAGCTCGGATGAGCGAGCAGATAACCGATCAACAGATTGTTGAAAAGGTACAAAGCGGTGATAAAAATGCATTTAACTTACTGGTAACCCGTTATCAGCATAAAGTGATGCATTTGGTGTCTCGATATGTCAAAAACTCCGGTGACGTTGCAGATGTCACTCAGGATGCGTTTATCAAGGCTTACCGCGCGTTACCAAATTTTCGCGGCGACAGTGCGTTTTACACCTGGTTGTACCGCATTGCCGTTAACAGCGCTAAGAATTATCTTGTGGCACAGGGGCGAAAGCCGCCTGCAAATGATGTCGACGCTGAAGATGCAGACTACTATGAAGGCAGTGATGCGCTGAAAGAGCAATCCACGCCGGAACGCAGTTTGTTGTCTGATGAACTCGAAGCTACATTATTCCGTGTTGTGGAGAAGTTACCCGACGATTTACGTATGGCAATTACCCTGCGGGAAATTGAAGGTTTAAGTTATGAGGAAATCGCCAGCGTAATGGGGTGTCCTGTCGGTACAGTCCGCTCCCGGATCTTCCGGGCACGTGAGGCAATCGACAAGGTCATACAGCCATTGTTAGAAAATTGATTTTTTTTCACGATGAAATTGAACTTTCACGGGATGAAACGAACTAACTAGCTGTGTTAAGGTGGTAAACGATCATTTCGATCAGGATTTTATAATATGACGCAACAGCAAGAAAAATTGTCAGCCTTTATGGATGGCGAGACAAACAGCGCTGACATCATGGATGCAATCCTAAATGATGAAGAGCTAAAAACAAAGTGGAAGCGATATCATGTTATTCGTAGTGGTTTACGTAAAGAAGCCACGGTCGCACCTCAGTTAGACATTACTGCTGCGGTAGCCGCTGCCTTAGAAAGTGAACCTACAGTGATGGCGCCGAAGCGTTCAGGCTGGAAATCATTGCCGCTGGTCGGTAGTGTGGTGCCATTCGCCAAACAAGGTGGACAATTCGCCGTTGCTGCTTCTGTAGCTGTGGCGGTGATTCTGGGTGTTCAACAAATGAATCAGCCGGAACCTGCAGAACCGTTCTCTACGTTTGAGACGAATACCCGTCTGGGTGGTCTTTCTCCGGTTAGTCTGGAACAGACCCGTACGATTCCGCGCAATGATATGAATGTTGTGCTGGAGAAAAAGCGTAAGATCAATGCTATCATCGCTGACCATGAACAACAGATTCAGCTGAAGCAGGCAGAAGATCAAAGTAAAGCCGTAGAAGAACGTGCTGAGTCTGACGCTAATCCAAATTAAGAGCTAAATGACAAAATCATTTATACAACGCGTACCAGCTCCAGTGGAGCTGGTACGCGCGTTTTCAGGGCATGCTTTTCTGGCATGCACGTTTTCCTTTATCGTTTTTTCTTCTCCTGTTCCTGCTCAGGAAAACGGGACTGAAGGGGCTTCGCGGCAGGTTGCTGCTGAAATCGAAGCAGAATCTGATGCTCAGAATCCGGTGTCTCAGGATATTTTACCTCCCGATTCTATCGTGACAGCGGAAGAAGCGATCAGCCAGAAAGCCGCAGCACACAATGACAGCGCAGAACCGGAGTCTGTTGGATCAGCGCAGGTTAAGCCGGAGTCGGTGACCGGATGGCTGGAGAAAATGACTGCAGCGACCCGTACACTGAATTTTCAGGTGGCCTATGTCGTCAGCCGGTTAAATCAGGAAACTGTGCCCTATTTGTGGCGACACGGTGTACTTGAAGACGGTACCAGCGTTGAGCAGTTGAATCTGCAAAACGGCCCCGGAAGAGAGCTCATCCGGGTAGGGGATGTGGTCAGTATATTTGAACCGGATACCCAGCCTTACAGTCTGCATTCTCAGTATATCAATGGTCCTATACCCGGAGAGTTGCTTTACGAACCGGTTTCTCTGACCAAAGGCTACGAGTTTGTGTCTGTGGGCAGAGCCCGTGTGGCCGGCCGGCCAGCTCAGCAGATCAGGATCGTCAGTCGTGATAATACCCGTTTCAGTTACCAGCTTTGGCTGGACGAACAGTCGGGGATGTTGCTGAAACTTAATACGCTGGATTTACAGGGTAATGTGCTGGAGCAAATTCAGGTTACTTCACTGACAATGTCAGACACGCCGCCTGCGTACTTTGCCCGTGTGAACCGTGCTTCTCTTCCCAGGCCGCTGGCTTTGACGCCGTCGACAAATCGTCAGCAAGGTTGGGAAGTCGATTATCTTCCTGATGGTATGGTGGAAGTGAAAAGAGATATCCGCCGCCTGGCGATGACAGGGCAGGTGGTGGAATACAAACTGTTCTCTGACGGGCTGGTGGATGTGTCTGTATACGTACAGCCTGCCAGTGACGCTATCGGTTCCGATTTAGTCCTGCGCCATGACCTGAGTACGTTTCTGACTCTCACCGATGGTAAGGCCCAGGTGACAGTCATCGGGGAAATTCCTCTGCAGACGGCCAATGCTATTGCCACTTCTCTGAAGCTCAAAGAGGTCAGCGGTGATTAAAGAAACCGCTACGGTTATTGCGGCTGACGGTGACGTGATCACCGTCGAAGCCGCTATCAAAACCACCTGTTCATCCTGTCAGGCGCAATCTGACTGTGGTTCCGGTGTGATTTCCCGTGCATTGTCGCCGAAAACCCAGCAACTGACCTTACAATCGCCGGTGCCCTGTAAGGTAGGAGACAAAGTCAGTATCGGCGTGCCGGAAGCCGGCATTGTGACTGCTTCTCTTTGGCTTTACGTCATTCCTCTCATTATCTTTATTGCCAGTGCGCTGAGCTTTAATGCACTTCTGCCGGCTGTAGGAGTCCGCGGCGAATTTTGGGTTTTACTGGGTAGTCTGTGTGTGACTTTTCTCGCCTTCACGGTAATTTCAGGTTACCTGAAAAAGCGCGACCAGACCCGATTCCGTCCTGTTATTCTTTCTTCCATTCCTGCTAACGGCGCCGTTCAGCAACATCAGCCCTGAGCTGAACCTGATAAGGCTTGCATACTGATTCGCTTTTCAGTGAAGAAATAGGTAAAATCCGCACGCTTTGCGCTGCCGTATTAACTTTCCCGGGCAGAAGTATTGTGGTTTTGCCGGTTCAAATAAAATCCGGTTTGTTTAACTTAATTCTCGCAGGACATTTTCCAGCATTATGCAACAGTCGCACATACGTAATTTCAGCATCATCGCACACATCGATCACGGTAAATCTACACTGTCTGATCGTCTTATCCAGCATTGCGGAGGACTGACTGACAGGGAAATGGCCGAACAGGTGCTGGATTCGATGGATATTGAGCGCGAACGTGGTATTACCATCAAAGCGCAAAGTGTAACGTTGAACTACACCGCGAAAGATGGTGAAACCTATCAGTTAAACTTTATCGATACGCCGGGACACGTGGACTTCACTTACGAAGTATCCCGCTCACTGGCAGCCTGTGAAGGTGCGCTGCTGGTGGTTGATGCCGGACAGGGCGTAGAAGCACAGACTCTGGCAAACTGCTACACCGCCATTGATATGGATATGGAAGTGGTGCCAATCCTCAACAAAATTGATTTGCCACAGGCTGAACCTGAGCGTGTAGCAGAAGAAATTGAAGACATCGTCGGCATTGACGCCATCGATGCTGTGCGTTGCTCAGCCAAAACCGGCGTGGGTATTGAAGACGTACTGGAAGTTATTGTTAACCGTGTTCCGCCGCCGGAAGGTGAACGAAATGCACCGCTGAAAGCGCTGATTGTTGATTCCTGGTTTGATAACTATCAGGGCGTCGTGTCTCTGGTACGGATTGTACAAGGCGAACTGAACGTAAAAGACAAAATTAAAATCATGTCTAACGGGCAGACTCACCAGGCGGACAAAGTGGGTATCTTTACTCCTAAGCAAACTGAAACCGGTATTCTCCGTGCCGGAGAAGTTGGTTTTATCATTGCCGGTATTAAAGAAATTCACGGTGCCCCTGTAGGGGATACCATCACCCTGGCACGTGAACCGGCTGATAAGCCGCTGCCGGGCTTTAAGAAAGTAAAACCTCAGGTTTATGCCGGTGTGTTCCCGGTCAGTTCAGACGATTACGAAGATTTCCGTGATGCATTATCTAAATTAAGCCTGAACGATGCATCGCTGTTTTTCGAGCCGGAAAGCTCGGCTGCTCTTGGCTTTGGTTTCCGGATTGGCTTCCTTGGCATGCTGCACATGGAAATCATTCAGGAGCGTCTGGAACGGGAATACGATCTTGATCTTATCACCACCGCTCCAACCGTAATCTATCAGGTTGTTACAACCAAAGGGGAAACCATACAGGTTGATAACCCTTCCAATTTGCCGCCGGTGAATGAAATCGAAGAGATTCACGAGCCGATGGTAGAGGCAAACATCCTTGTTCCTCAGGAATACCTCGGTAATGTCATCACACTTTGCGTTGAGAAGCGTGGTATGCAGACCAGCATGACTTATCATGGGAAGCAAGTCGCGGTAACCTATGAAATACCGATGGCTGAAGTCGTGATGGACTTCTTTGACCGGTTGAAATCAACCAGCCGTGGTTTTGCTTCACTGGACTATAACTTCAAGCGCTTCCAGCAGTCTGACATGGTGCGTGTTGATGTACTCATCAACGGCGAACGTGTGGATGCACTGGCCATGATCACCCACCGTGAAAACAGTCAGGGCCGTGGTCGTGAGCTGGTTGAAAAGTTACGTGAACTGATCCCGCGTCAAATGTTTGATATCGCTATTCAGGCTGCTATCGGTAACCATATTATTGCACGAAGCACAGTTAAACAGCTGCGCAAAAACGTTATCGCCAAGTGTTATGGTGGTGACGTGAGCCGTAAGAAAAAACTGCTGCAAAAACAAAAAGAAGGAAAGAAACGCATGAAGCAGGTAGGTAATGTTGAGTTACCTCAGGATGCGTTCCTCGCTGTTCTCAAGGTAGGTAAGTAATGGCAAATTATTTTTCAATTTTGTTGGTGATCCTGACAGTAGCAACCGGATTAATCTGGCTGCTGGACAGTTTGCTGTGGGCACCGGCAAGAAAGGAAAAGCTCGCAGGTGGTGAAGCGGTAGCCGGTGGTTCATCAACGGGTCCTCAAAGTGAGTTGCCCTGGCTGGTGGATACATCACAACAAATTTTTCCGGTAATCGCGTTTGTACTGGTGTTACGTTCTTTTTTGTACGAACCGTTTCAAATTCCTTCCGGTTCTATGATGCCTACCTTACTGGTAGGCGATTTCATTCTGGTAGAAAAGTATGCCTACGGCTTAAAAGACCCGGTGTTCCGCACCAAGTTTCTGGAAACCGGTGAACCGGAGCGTGGCGATGTTGTGGTATTCAAATACCCTGAAGATCCGAATGTAGACTACATTAAACGTGTAGTGGGTCTGCCGGGCGACACCATTGTGTATCAGAACAAACAAGTTTTTATTAAACCATACTGTGAAAGCGGCAGCGACTGCCCGAAACAGCAACCGGTACCGCTGGAATTTAAAGAGCGCGGCGAATTTGTGCAGGACATGGTGCCGTTGTTGCGCTACACCGAGCAACTTGGTGATGTGACCCACGACATTTTGCGCAATCCCGGACGCAGTATTCCTGCATCAAATTTTTACACGCAACCGGGTACCCGCAGCAATGAATGGATTGTTCCTGAAGGACAATACTTTGTACTAGGCGACAACCGTGAAAACAGTCGTGACAGCCGCTTCTGGGGATTTGTTCCTGATGATAATCTGGTAGGTAAAGCCGTGGCTATCTGGATCAGTTTTGAGTTTGAACGTCCGGCAGACAGCGTGTTACCGGGATGGGTACCGACAGGTATCAGATTTAACCGGATTGGTGGCATAGAGTAATGCAGGGTATCGACAGATACGCACGGTTATCAAAATTACTGGATTACCGCTTTAAAGACGAAGGTTTGCTTGAGCAGGCTTTAACCCACCGCAGTGCAGCGAAAAAGCACAATGAACGGCTGGAATTTCTGGGCGATGCCGTATTAGGCATGGTCATCGCCGATGCGTTGTTCGCCCGTTTCCCGTCTGTACCGGAGGGAAAATTGACCCGCATGCGTTCAACCCTGGTGAAGGGCGATACCCTGGCCGAAATGGCGAAAGAAGCCGGCGTAGGTGAATTGCTTAAACTGGGGCAGGGTGAATTAAAAAGTGGTGGTCACCGCCGCAGTTCCATCCTCGCTGATGCTGTTGAAGCCATACTGGGTGCCATTTATCTGGATGCCGGCATCGACACCGTCAGTAAAGTGATTCTGAGTTTGTGGTCTGCCCGTATTGACCGTCTCGATCCGAATGAACATCCGAAAGACAGTAAAACCCGTTTACAGGAATATTTACAGTCTCGCCGTGAACCTCTTCCGGTGTATGAAGTGGTAGGAATAAGCGGCAAGGATCACGCGCAGACTTTTGAAGTCAGTTGCACTGTAGCGCAACTTGAAAAGCCCGTTTTCGGCACAGGGAACAGCCGGCGTAAAGCAGAACAGCAAGCTGCAAAAGAAACGTTGGAGAAGCTTGAACATGCATCTGAATGAAGATGTTGATACCCGCTGTGGCCTTGTGGCCATTGTCGGCCGTCCGAATGTGGGTAAATCTACATTACTGAACCGTATTCTGGGCCAGAAAGTCAGTATTACTTCCAGAAAGCCCCAGACCACCCGTCACCGTATTTTAGGAATCGATACCGAGGCACAATGCCAGACGGTTTACGTGGATACGCCCGGGTTGCACCAGGACGAGAAACGGGCCATTAACCGTTACATGAACCGTGCTGCATCGAGTTCACTGGCTGAAGTGGGTCTGGTTCTGTTTGTGGTGGAAGGCACACGCTGGACCGAAGACGATGCCATGGTACTGGAAAAGGTGAAAAACAGCCGTTTACCCTGTTACCTGGTGGTCAATAAAGTCGACAAGGTAGAAGACAAAGAAAGTCTGATGGCTCAGATCCAGAAGCTGTCGTCACTGCACACGTTTGAGCATATTTTCCCTGTCAGTGCGAAAAACGGCAAGCAGGTGGATGCGTTACGGGAAACCGTGCAGCAGTCTTTGCCGGAAAGCGAATTTTACTTCCCCGAAGATTACATTACCGACCGTTCGAGCCGGTTCATGGCGGCGGAAATCATCCGTGAAAAACTGATGCGCTTCACCGGTGATGAACTGCCTTATTCCACTACGGTTGAGATAGAACAATTCAAAATGATGGAAAACGGGGTATACCGTATTAACGGTCTTATCCTGGTTGAGCGTGACAGTCAAAAACGCATGGTCATAGGTAAAGCCGGCAATCATATTAAAACTATCGGCGAGCAGGCCCGCAAAGATATGGAAAACCTGTTCGACAACAAAGTGTTTCTTGAGCTTTGGGTTAAAGTGAAACAAGGCTGGGCTGACGACGACCGTGCCTTGCGTTCATTAGGCTACGGCGACGATTAATCTACTTTTTGTTTCACCGTTGTAAGGAGGTGCTATGTCTCTTTCTGATATGCGGCGGCAATATTCTGCTGGCCGTCTGGATGATACTCAGTTAACTGAGCATCCGGTAGCGTTGTTCCGGCAGTGGCTGAACGATGCCATTAACGCAAATATTCCTGATCCTACAGCCATGACTGTGGCAACTGTAGACAGCAGCGGGCAACCGTCCCAGCGTATTGTGCTGCTGAAAGATGTGAGTGAAGAAGGCTTTTTATTCTATACCAACCTTGGCAGCCGTAAAGCCAGAGAGCTGGGGCAGAATAATAAAATCTCTCTGCATTTTCCCTGGTTTTTCATGGAGCGCCAGGTACGCGTTTGCGGCGTGGCCGAAAAATTGAGTACTGCGGAAAATGCAAAGTACTTCTTTTCCCGCCCGAAAGACAGCCAGCTGGCAGCATACGCGTCAAAACAAAGCCAACCCATTGCTACCCGTGAATTGCTGATGACACAATTTCAGCAACTGAAAAACAAGTTTGCTAATAAGGAACTTCCTGTGCCGGATTTCTGGGGAGGTTTCCGTGTAAAGCCGCATCAGATTGAATTCTGGCAGGGCGGTGAAGACCGGCTTCATGACCGTTTTGAGTACAATAAAACAGAAGACGGTACATGGAGTACTCAGCGGCTTATGCCCTGAGATATGTCGGCAACATGATAGACAGCCACTGTCACCTCGATTTACCCGCCTTTGAACACGACCTGAATGGTGTGCTCAAACGGGCAAGGGAGGCCGGGATCAGTGGCTTCCTGATCCCCGGCACCACACCGGCAGGCTGGGAAATGCAGCTTGCCATTCAGGCCCGCCGTTCTGATATCTTCCTCGCCTTTGGCATCCACCCCTGGTTTATTCGCGGCTCCCTTGATGATGCTGTGTCAAAATTGCAAAAGGCGGTAACAGAACACCGCAAGTCGGTATGCGCTATCGGCGAAATTGGTCTCGATGCCACAATCGAACTGCCTCTTGCGGAACAGGAGAAGTGGTTACTCGCACAAATGGACGTGGCAAAGCAGTGTGAATTACCGGTTGTTCTTCACCACCTTAAAACTCATCATCGTTTGCCCGCAATGATTAAACAGGCAGGCTTTTCCTGTGGCGGTGTGGTGCATGCTTTTTCCGGCAATGCACAGGTCGCTGCTCAGTATGTTGACCTGGGCTTTAAATTAGGTGCAGGTGGCACAATTACCTATCCCCGTGGTAAGAAAACCCTGGATGCTCTGGTTAAGGCCGGGCTGGATAATATTCTGCTGGAAACCGATTCTCCGGACATGCCCGTACAGGGGTTTCAGGGGCAACGGAATGAACCGGCGCGGCTGGTGCAAATTGCTCAGGTGCTGGCAGAAGCATTTGGTGTGTCTGTGGCTGAGGTTACAAAGAAGACCACTGCCAATTTCCGTGACCTGTTTGCTCAGGCCTGAGCTGCACTGGCTAACGCATTTTATTGATAAAATAGTAGCGGTATCGCCAGCCCGCTGCAGTCAGAATGCATCCGGCGAATAATCCGGTCATTAAGATCCCCGCCTGAATTGCACGTTCAGACTGCAATAGTGCGTATTCGTCGTTGAGAAGTCGGGCACTGTCCACGGTGATCTGCAACACGCCGGTTTGACTGCCGTGATCGTCTTTTACGGAAAATAGCCTTACCAGCTGATTTTGTTCCGGAGACTCTTCAGTTACTGAAGATTTCTGTGTCACCACACCGAGGCGTTTGCCTTTATTATCGAATACTGCCGCAGCGAGAATGAAGTTTGTTTCTGCAAGGCGGCTTAAATGTAGTGCAATGACATCGCCATTCTTTGAATAAACCGGGCCTGCCAGAATAAGGGCGTATTGTTCGCCCAGCACATCGACCGGGGCTGACGCTGCCTGTACTGCTTCACGTAAAGCATGCCGCGACTCAATCACACACAGGCTCACCAGTGCCATAATCAGCAGGGCGAATGCAGTAATGTGCACACTTCTGCGTTGCAACCAGGCAAACCAGTGTTTCTTTTCCGGGGCCGGTGTTCTCCAGGCCGCGTATTTATCAGTCATAGTCAGAGAAAAAGCGCATTTGCCGTCATAATACCGTTTTTGCCATCATGAGCATAATCTATTCATAAATGGCTGTTTTCCCCGGTCACTGAATTCGCTAGGATACGCATACTTTGAGTAGCGGAACCTCCTACATTGAATTCAGTAGCTTTATCTTCAGTACATTCTCATGCTGCGCTAATCACTGCGCTGGAAACGCATCCCGCCGGCATCGTTTTTTCAGGCGGCCAGTGGCAGGGCACAGGTGCAGTCTCTTCAGACAATAATGACGCTGTTATCACTGTCTATGCGCCGGCGCTGACAGCCTGGCAACTTGAAAAAGTGTCTGATGCACTGGCACCAGTCGCAACGCTTTCCGGTTTCCGGTTACATGCCCTTAGCGGTAAGTTCCACGAAACCGTCGTAACGGGGTCAATAAAAACGGCTGATGTGCCGGCGTTAAAGCCGCTGTTGGAAAAACTGGCTGAATCGTTGCGGGTCGATATAGTGGTTCAGGCTGCCCGGCCATCGTTGTCTGCGCCCGGTTTGCTGGTGATGGACATGGACAGCACCATCATACAAATTGAGTGTATTGATGAGATAGCCAAACTGGCCGGCCTCGGTGACAAGGTTGCCGCAGTGACCGCAAAGGCCATGCGCGGGGAACTGGCTTTCAGTGAAAGTTTGATATCCCGGGTGGCCTGCCTGAAAGGTGTACCGGTTTCACAGCTGGCCCAAATCCGTGACAGTATTCCGTTGATGCCGGGCGTTGTACCACTGGTATCCGTGTTAAAAGAGCATGGCTGGAAAATCGCTATTGCCTCCGGCGGGTTCACTTATTTTGCCGATCACGTGAAAGAGCGGCTTGGTCTGGATGCAGCATTCTCCAATACCTTGAAAACCGATGGCGACGTGCTTGCCGGAGAGGTGACCGGTGAAATCGTGGATGCTGAAGTGAAAGCGCGCACGGTTGAGTCTCTGGCCAGTGAATGGCAAATACCTATGTCACAAACCGTCGCTATGGGAGACGGCGCTAATGATCTGGTGATGATGGCAAAAGCAGCATTGGGCGTGGCCTGTCATGCCAAACCGCTGGTAAGGGAAAAAGCTGATACCGCCATCCGGTTCTCAGGTTTGCACGGCATGCTGTATTTGCTGGCTGATTAGTAAGCTGAAACAGAGTAAAAGCGATGAAGGCATGCCATGAGCATGCCTTCTTTGTTTAATTGTTGAGGATTTTTTCAATCTGCGCAGTCGATTCGCTGATGGCCTTTAGCTGACTGTTACGGGAAATGGTTGCTTTGTCATAGCCAAAACGCATCATTACTTCGCTGGTCATGTCGACAAGGTGCACAGATGCGCCCATACCCCAGATTTTCTCTTCCAGTTCTTTAGCGCGGTGTAATGCGTACATGCTGACATAGCTTAATTCGGCTTGCAGCATGTCCAGATCCGGTTTACCTGTGGTCGTTAAAATAACCTGCATGGCAATAAAGTGACCTCTTGCCAGTGCTTCAGTGATAAAGGACTTTCTGGTGTCATCATTGGCAAAATCTTTATCCAGCTTAGGCAATATGGCCAGTTTGCTGTTTTTACGGGCCGGATCATAAGCAATAAAAAGCTCCTGGCGTAATGGTTGATTTTCCAGCCTCATGGTTTTAATGCCATGAAGCATGAGCGGAGCTTCCAGGTTCTTATCCCGGTAGAGAAACTCAACGTTGGTTTTACCACTGCCGGTGAAATGGGTCAGCATGCGTGCTGACACAGAATTCAACCCGTTCATGACAGCCATATCCGCCTCGTAGCGGATACCGTTTTTGGCCAGCAGAAAAGCGAAATTAGGTGTGTGACGGGCGTTAATACAACGCAGGGCGTGACCGATACCCGGAATTTCTTCTTCTTCCGGATAGGTTTTCAGTGCCTGTTTGTTCTGCTTGATCAGATTATCAAAAAACTTTCTGGCTGCAGCGCCCGGTTCACCTTCAGCGGCACGAAGGTGCACAATATTGCGGTCAGTATTGTAATAAACTACTTCGTAAATCAAACCGGTCACATCGTGTTTGGTTGTCAGCGCTTGCAGTTCAGGCAGCGCAATTTTCACCAGGCTGCCTTTTTCTCCGTCAAACTCGCCGGGAATTTCAAGGCGCAGGCCGGATATGGAGATATCTTCAGAAATCCCTTTGCACTGTATGGTTTCATCCAGGCCACTTAACACAACCGGCGACCGCAGAATGTAGCGGGTTTCCATCCGTTGTTCCTGAAAACGATAACGGTAAGGGCGGATAGGGGCAGGTTGCTTATTTCTGGGGTGAGCAAAAATGCGTAAATGAGCAAGGTGACTACGGTCAAATTTTAACGCCGCATATTGCCGCTGACCGCTTTCAGAGGTGATATCTGTAATATGCACAAGGTATTGAAGACGTTTTAGTTTTGCCATCAGCCGGGCTGAAGGCGGCGTGTTTTGTTTCTTTGCCACACTGCCTGCGTCATCCGGAATAGAAAGCGGACAATGCGCTTCATCCGGTGACATGGTGCTCATTGTCAGTTTAAATACCCGCCAGCTGACTTTCCGGGAACCAAATCCGATGAAAACAGACTTGAGTGATTCTTTCTGTTCCAGTTCACGTGTGGACGCCGAGTAGAAGTACACTGCACCGTTCTGGATGTGGGTGAAACAATAAACATACAGTTCGTTATGTTTATCTGCATCAGCCTGCAATTTTGCCAGTCGCGAAGGTTTCAGCAAGTAGCCCAGTTTGATCTCACCGGTCTCATCCTTCCAGTAATCCAGGATATCCTTGTTGATGGTGTTGAGCATGGCATAACGGGGAAGTAATGCGTCATTGATACTGTCGATGAATACCGGAAGCGAAGGACTACAGGGGGAAATATACTGCTCTGCAGTTTTATTGATGATGGCATCAATGGTGTTCGTCAGGTTAACCTTATAACGGCGTTTGTTACCGTGAATGAAGTTATCGAGAAACTTGTCGAATGACGGGGAAGGGAATTGACGGTTGCGTTTCAGAATGAGGTAATAATTTGATTTTTCAAACTTGGTGGTGATGACCTCATAAACAATACCCGAGCGCTTATCCATGGCAAACTCATCTTCCAGGCCCCGGAAGAATATGTGTAACTTCTGTTCTGGCCGGAAGCGGTATTCTTTCGGTAATTTCAACCTGAGCCCTTCGGTAGAAATATCCACACTGCTGGCTTTGTACTGACTGCCGCTCTCATCCTGTATTTCAACTGCGACAGCAAAGTTCATCCGTTCCTGATTACGGTGAGCATAGTTCAGCAAATTAACAACAGGAATGGAGTACTGATGAAGATTTTCCTGTTTGGTTTCAGCGTCAGATTTAACCGTGCCCTGCAGAGCTTGTTGTTCAGCCCGCTCCCGCATCACTCTGAAGTTATTTTCTGTTGCCATCACCGTTTCGTAAACACCAAAGGTGTAATTTCCGAAGATATTCACCTGGCGGTTAAAAACGTCTATGGCAACGTCATCGAGATAGTGCTTCCTGCCACGGTATTCGAAAAGCTTGCATTCACCGTCCACCTGACCGCGCAGATCAATTGAGCGTACACAGGGCTTGGCCAGTCTTTTCAACTCCATTTTGATGAGAAAGCGTTTTTCTGACGGAAGGTTCTGCGTCAGTTGCATCAAAATTTGATTGAATTCAGGGGCGCCGATTGATGATTTCAGCTGCTCTATGATGTCTGCATATTGCTGAAGTTCTTTTTCCATTTTAACTACTGATCTTAATTGGCTGCCCTGTTGTATTTCTTATCGGCAGACTTCGCTGAGACTGTAAGTGAACATTTACCCGGACTCCATCCCTACTTTAATCCGGTATGCAGTGCCTTCATAATAACGTTAGAATAGCGCAAAATAATACCTTTAAATTAATTCAAATGGCAAAACGTAAAACAGCCTACGTCTGTTCTGACTGTGGCGCAGAGTTTCCAAGGTGGCAGGGACAATGCAGCGAATGCAAATCCTGGAACACCATTTCAGAGTTTGTGGTTTCCCCTGCTACAACAGCAAAGGCCGGATTCAGTGGTTACGCCGGTCAGACGAATGCCCGTATAGAGCCTCTTAATGCCATCGATTTGGAAGCATTACCCAGATTCAGCTCCGGCTTCAAAGAGCTGGACCGGGTACTTGGCGGTGGCATTGTACCCGGCGCGGCTATGTTGATAGGCGGTTCACCCGGTGCCGGTAAAAGTACATTGTTACTGCAGGTGATGTGTCAGTTAGCCAAAGAACGCAGCGCGCTTTACGTTACCGGTGAAGAGTCGTTGCAACAGGTGGCCATGCGTGCCCAAAGATTAGGGTTACCCACTGATAAGCTGATGATGCTGGCAGAGACCAATGTGGAGACTATCTGCGAACTGGCACTGACACAGCAGCCTAAAATTATGGTTATTGATTCGATTCAGGTAATGAATGTGGCTGATGTACAGTCTGCTCCGGGCAGCGTATCGCAGGTGAGAGAAAGCGCCGCTTATCTGACTCGTTTTGCGAAACAACATCATATCGCCATGTTTATCGTTGGCCACGTAACGAAAGATGGCAATCTGGCCGGCCCGAAAGTCCTTGAGCACTGTATCGACTGTTCAATGATGCTGGAAGGTGAGAGTGACGGGCGCTTCAGAACATTACGCAGTCATAAAAACCGTTTTGGGGCTGTTAATGAGCTTGGCGTTTTTGGCATGACGGAAAGAGGTCTTAAAGAAGTCAGCAATCCTTCTGCTATTTTCCTCAGCCGGGGGGAAAATCAGGCACCGGGATCCAGTGTGATGGTAGTCTGGGAGGGCACCAGACCGTTGCTGGTAGAGATTCAGGCGTTGGTGGACTATTCACAGATGGCTAATCCCCGCCGGATTGCAGTCGGTCTGGAACAAAACCGGCTTGCCATGTTACTGGCAGTATTGCACCGTCACGGTAATGTGCAGATGAACGATCAGGACGTATTTGTTAACGTGGTGGGTGGTGTAAAAATTTCAGAAACCAGTGCTGATTTAGCCTTATTGCTGGCGATGGTCAGCAGTTTCCGCAATCGTGCTTTACCAAAGGATTTGATTGTATTTGGTGAGGTGGGTCTGGCCGGTGAAATCAGACCGGTACCGAACGGCAGTGAGCGTATCACAGAAGCCGCCAAGCACGGTTTTAAACGGGCTATTGTACCCAAATCCAATGCGCCCAAACAGCCGGTAGCAGGATTGCAGGTGGTACCTGTGAGTCAATTGTCAGAAGCGCTGGATGCACTCAGCTAAGCATTCAGTTGCCGGGATAGACTGCATTAAGCAGGGCGTCCATGTCTTTTTCGCTCAGCGCATCGTCGCCGCTGTTCAGGTTGATCAGGCGGCGCAGTTCGGCCAGACATTCCACATCGATGTGATCGACTTTACAGCCGATATAAATGACGCCGGCTTTTTGCGGAGACTGGCGGTAAAGCTGGATCAGATACAGTGTCATTAACGGACTGTCGGGATTTGCTTTAAACATCACAGTGTAAGGGTCGTGACTGTCGAAGGGCAACATGTCCAGCATGGCTTCTGCAGCGCTGAGGCGCAGGCCCTGCAGTGATACATCCTCAACAGTAACAGGTATGCTGTTACCGTGGAGACTGAGCTCTCCCGGTACCTTTAAATCTACACGCTGAAACTGTCGTTTATCCACAATTGTTCTTCCTGATAACTTACCCCTTAATTATTAGTGTAAACAACGGGGTAAGGTCAACCTGATCGTTCAAATTAATCCTGCGAAAGCCGGAAAATTAATCAACCAGATAGTAAAAGCCCCGCAAATGCGGGGCCTGTGTATTACTTCTTCGCCATACGCTTATATTTCAGGCGGTGCGGCTCTACCACATCCTGTCCGAAGTTTTCTTTCAGCCAGGTTTCGTAGTCGGTGTAGTTACCTTCAAAGAAGTTAACTTTACCTTCATCGCGGTAGTCAATGATATGCGTGGCTACGCGGTCGAGGAACCAGCGATCGTGCGAGATAACCATGGCACAGCCGGGGAATTCCAATAAGGCATTTTCCAGTGCCCGCAGGGTTTCAACGTCCAAATCGTTGGTCGGTTCATCGAGCAGCAACACGTTGCCGCCGGCTTTCAGCAATTTGGCCAGGTGAACACGGTTGCGCTCACCACCGGACAGATCGCCGATGAATTTTTGCTGGTCGCTGCCACGGAAGTTAAAGCGGCTGCAGTAAGCGCGGCTGTTAATTTCAAAGTTACCGATGCGGATAATGTCAGAATCGTCAGAGATTTCTTTCCACACGGTATTCTTGTCATTCATGTGGTCACGGAACTGCTCCACACTGGCCAGATGAACGGTATCACCAATAACCACTTCACCTTCGTCCGGCTGCTCCTGCCCTGAAATCATTTTGAACAGGGTAGATTTACCGGCACCGTTAGGACCGATAATACCGACGATAGCGCCTTTCGGTACCACGAAGTCCATATCATCGATAAGTACACGGTCACCGTAAGCTTTTTTAAGGTGTTTTACTTCAATGACTTTATCGCCCAGGCGCTCACCCGGTGGAATGAACAGCTCATTGGTTTCGTTACGCTTCTGGTAATCAGACGTGGACATTTCTTCAAAGCGGGCCATACGTGCTTTAGATTTGGCGTGACGGCCTTTCGGGTTCGAGCGCACCCACTCCAGTTCCTGCTTCATAGATTTCACGCGGGCATTTTCAGTGCGTTCTTCCTGGGCAAGACGGGCTTCTTTCTGTTCCAGCCAGGAAGAATAGTTACCTTCCCACGGAATACCGTGGCCACGGTCGAGTTCCAGGATCCAGCCGGCAACGTTATCAAGGAAATAACGGTCGTGGGTAATGGCTACTACGGTACCTTCATAGTCGTGAAGGAAGCGTTCCAGCCAGGCAACAGATTCTGCGTCTAAGTGGTTAGTCGGTTCGTCAAGCAGCAGCATATCCGGCTTCTCAAGCAGCAGGCGGCATAGTGCTACACGGCGGCGTTCACCACCGGACAGTTTGGAAACATCGGCGTCCCATGGCGGCAGACGCAGGGCATCCGCAGCACGTTCCAGGGCGTTGTCCAGGTTATGACCATCCTTCGCCTGAATAATCGCTTCCAGTTCACCCTGTTCCTTTGCCAGCGCATCAAAATCGGCGTCTGCTTCGGCGTAGGCGGCATACACTTCATCAAGACGGGTAAGGGCGTGTTTTACGTCAGCAACCGCTTCTTCGATGTTGCCGCGAACGTCTTTGGACTCGTCCAGTTTAGGTTCCTGTGGCAGGTAACCAATGTTGATACCCGGTTGCGGGCGGGCTTCACCTTCTATTTCGGTGTCCACGCCGGCCATGATGCGGAGCAGGGTAGATTTACCCGCACCGTTGAGACCCAGTACGCCGATTTTGGCGCCAGGGAAAAAGCTCAGAGAGATATCTTTTAAAATATGACGGTTGGGTGGCACAATTTTGCCAACCCTGTGCATGGAATATACGTATTGTGATGACATGTTCCGAACAGTGTCCTTGCTTCAATATAAGTAAATGATATGCCATCTATTGTACTCGCTTTGTCCTCAATCTGACCAGTAAAGCCAGCAGTGATTTTCAATAATGGGTTAATTTTGAACGTTTACATGGCGGATGGCAGGAAATTAATGGTGAGGGTCAGGACGAATCCGCGATTTTGCATTACCATACACACAGGAAATTGACTAACAGGTTAAGCTATGACGGCACACGCAAAACGCACATACACTTTAACTGAGCTGGCGGACCACGTGGGTGGCAGTGTGGCGGGTGATGAAACCCGTATCAACGAAACAAAGCTGAGTGGTGTGGGCACTCTGGCCGGGTCGAAAGGCCACCAGATTTCATTTCTGACCAACGTAAAATACAAGTCGCAACTGGCTGATACGGCCGCCGGAGCGGTGATTCTGAATGAGAAAATGCTGGACGACTGCCCGGTTCCTGCGCTGGTTCACAGTAATCCCCACGCAGCCTTTGCCCGCATAGCCCAGTTGTTCGACACCACACCTGAGGTGGCATCCGGTATCGCTGAAACAGCCGTTGTGGCTTCTTCTGCCACGCTGGGAACCAATGTGTCGCTGGGTCACAATGTCATTATTGAAGATAATGTCATGCTGGGTGATAACGCTAGAATCGGCGCAAATACCGTGATTGGTAAAGGCACGAAAATTGGTGAGGGTTCGACAATTTATCCCAACGTCACCGTGTATCACGATATTGTGATTGGTAAGCGGGTGACTATTCACAGCCAGACCGTTATTGGTGCGGCAGGTTTTGGATACGCAAACGACCAAGGAACATGGCTGCCCATTCCGCAAACCGGCAGTGTGCAGATTGGTGATGATTCCCAAATTGGTGCTTCAAGCAGCATCGACCGTGGCGCTATGGAAGATACCATCATCGGTAAGAATGTGATTATCGATAACCAGGTACAGGTAGGACACAACTGTATCATTGGTGATCACTCCTGTATTTGCGGCGCTACAGGCATTGCAGGCAGTTGTCATATCGGCAAATACGTCATACTTGGCGGAGGCTGTGGTGTGAATGGACATATCAGCATTTGCGATAATGTGCAGGTAACCGGTTATACCATGATTGTGCAGGATATTACCGAGTCCGGCGTTTATTCATCCGGTCAGCCGGCCATGAAAAACCGCGACTGGCGTAAAGTGACTGTACGGACCCGTCAGATCGATGATCTCTTTAACCGTGTGAAAGCGCTGGAAAAAGGTTAAATCTTTCTGAATTGTAATTAAACGTTATATATGGCCGCAGGCCGCGGCGTATAAGCGACAGGGCAGTGTTAAGAAATGCTGCCGCTGCGGATATAAACGAAACGGGCATAAAGCAGTATACATGCGGCTTAAAATGACTAAAATATGCCCCTCATTTTTTAGCTGTCCATAAAACGCAGAGTAAGGAGCCTTCATGTTACCTCGCGATATGACTATTGCGGATTACGATCCGGAACTGGCAGATGCCATGGCCAAAGAAGCTGAGCGTCAGGAGCATCACATTGAGCTCATCGCATCAGAAAACTATTGCAGTCCACGTGTCATGGAGGCGCAAGGCTCTCAGTTAACGAATAAGTACGCAGAAGGTTATCCCGGTAAGCGTTACTATGGTGGTTGTGAGCATGTAGACGTGGTAGAGCAACTGGCGATTGACCGTGCTAAGCAACTGTTTGGTGCTGAGTACGCCAACGTTCAGCCCCACGCAGGCTCTCAGGCCAACGCTGCTGCGTTTATGGCTCTAATTAATGCCGGTGATACTGTTCTGGGTATGAGTCTGTCTGAAGGCGGTCACTTAACTCACGGTTCTCACGTAAACTTCTCAGGTAAAACCTACAATGCGGTACAGTATGGTCTGAATGAAGAAACCGGCGAAATCGATTACGAGCAGGTTGAAGCACTGGCCTTAGAGCACAAGCCTAAGATGATTATCGGTGGTTTCTCTGCCTATTCAAAAGTGGTTGACTGGGCCCGTTTCCGTGAGATCGCAGACAAAATAGGTGCGTACCTGCTGGTCGACATGGCACACGTTGCCGGTCTGATTGCTGCCGGTGTATATCCGAGCCCGCTGGCTCACGCACACGTAGTGACTACCACGACTCACAAAACCCTTGCGGGTCCACGTAGTGGTCTGATCCTGTCTGCCTGTGGCGACGAAGAGATCTACAAGAAGCTGAACAGCTCAGTATTCCCGGGCAACCAGGGTGGTCCTCTGTGTCACGTTATTGCAGCTAAAGCGGTAGCGTTCAAAGAAGCCCTTCAGCCTGAATTTAAAGAATATCAGCAGCAAGTTGTGAAAAACGCAAAAGCCATGGTTGAAGTGGTACTGGAGCGTGGTTACGACGTAGTGTCAGGCGGTACTGAAAACCACCTGTTCCTGCTGGATCTGATTAAGAAAGATATCACAGGTAAAGACGCTGATGCCGCGCTTGGCCGTGCGAATATCACAGTAAACAAAAACTCTGTACCAAAAGATCCGCGTTCACCGTTCGTGACCAGTGGTCTGCGTATCGGTAGTCCGGCGATTACCCGTCGTGGCTTCAAAGAAGAGCAGGCGAAACAGGTTGCGACCTGGATCTGCGACATTCTGGACAACATGGGTGATGAAAGTGTTGTTGAGCGTGTTAAAGGTGAAGTTGTAGAACTGTGTAAAGCATTCCCGGTTTACGGGTAAGCCGCTTTATCAGTATGAAATTTCCCGCTCTTAGTCAGTAAGAGTTGATGCCGTCAGAGCAGCCTGTGCTGCCTGGCGGCTTTGTTGTTAAAAGGACCTGCTATGTTTTGCCCGTTTTGTTCGGCACAGGAAACCAAAGTTATCGATTCCCGTCTGGTGGCAGAAGGGCATCAGGTACGTCGCCGTCGCGAATGTGTTATCTGTCACGAGCGCTTTACTACCTTTGAAAGTGCTGAATTAGTGATGCCGAGAGTCATTAAACGGGATGGTTCCAGAGAGCCGTTCAATGAAGATAAGCTACGCGCCGGGTTGCAGCGGGCACTGGAAAAGCGCCCTGTGAGCACGGAGAAAGTGGAAGAAGTGATTTTGTCGCTGAAGTCTGCATTGCGTGCTACCGGTGAACGGGAAGTTTCCAGTGAATTCCTCGGTAATCTGATTATGGATGCACTGAAGGTGCTCGACAAAGTCGCATATGTGCGGTTTGCGTCAGTGTACCGTTCATTTGAAGATATTCGTGAGTTTGGTGAGGAAATTGCCCGTTTAGGAGACTGATAACCGCCATGAAAACCACGTCAGTTGTTTCCATTTCTCAGGACTACGCCTGGATGGCGAAAGCCATCAGACTGGCCACGCAGGGTCAGTTCACCACATCTCCGAATCCCCGTGTCGGTTGTATTATTCTCGACAGTAACGGCGACTTAGCTGGACAGGGTTACCATATACAGGCCGGCACACCCCATGCGGAAGTGCATGCTCTTCGTGAAGCAGGCGATAAGGCCCGTGGCGGTACGGCTTATGTCACACTTGAGCCCTGCAGTCACTTCGGGCGAACACCTCCCTGCGCCGATGCGTTAGTGGAGGCTGGTGTCAGCCGGGTGGTTATCGCCATGACTGATCCGAACCCTCAGGTGAGCGGCCGGGGTATAAAAAAACTTCAGGATGCCGGCATTGATGTGGTGTCTGATGTTCTGGCGGCCGAATCGGCAGCATTGAACCCCGGATTTATCAAACGCATGATATCAGGCAAACCGCGGGTAACGGTGAAACTGGGTATCAGTCTTGATGGCAAAATAGCCTTGTCTAACGGCGTCAGCCAGTGGATCACCAGTGCTGAATCCCGCCGCGATGTGCAATTACACCGTGCTGCCAGTTGTGCCATTTTAACCGGCAGTGGCACTGCACTGGCCGACAATCCGTCTTTGCTGGTCAGGGAAAATGAAGCCAACTTTTCTGATTACCCTGTCTCGCCGGTAAGGCAGCCGCTCAGGGTCGTGATAGACAGCCACAACCGGTTGCCGGACGATTTGCAATTATTCACAGACGGACATAAAACCCTGCGGGTAACCGGTCAGCCAGTTGCGCCGCAAACCAGTGTCCCGGCACTGGCCGTATCTATGCGTGGCAATTACATAGACCTGTCTCAGCTCATGGAGAAGCTGGGAGAAAGACAAATTAATGATGTGTGGGTGGAAGCCGGCCCGGGTCTTGCCGGTGCATTGTTTACTGCCGGTGAAGTTGACCGGCTTGTGGTGTATCAGGCGTCCAAACTGTTAGGTGACAAAGCACAAAGCATGCTCACGCTGGATGAATTTGTGTCGCTGGATGAAACGCCGGTACTGTCACTGACTGACGTACGGCAAACCGGCCCTGATATCCGCTTGTCATACGATATAATTAAGTAACGCTTTTGTAGAGGGTATACGATGTTTACCGGAATTATTCAGGCCCTGGGGACGATTCAGTCTCTTGATCACCGGGGCGAAGACATCAAGCTGACTGTGTCGTCAGAAAAGCTGGATATGTCTGATGTGGCCCTTGGCGACAGTATTGCCACAAACGGTGTCTGTCTCACAGTAACCGACTTCGGTACAGATTATTATTGTGCTGACGTGTCAGCCGAAACCATCCGTTACACCGGTTTTGCCAATTATAAACCCGGCAGTACCGTGAATCTGGAAAAAGCCATGCGCCCCACAGATCGCTTCGGTGGTCATATTGTATCCGGCCATGTGGACGGCGTTGGTGAAGTAAAAAAGATTGTTAAACACAGCACTTACATTGAAATCTGGATTTCTGCCCCCACTGAGTTAGCAAAGTATATTGCCCATAAAGGCAGTATCACGGTGGACGGCGTCAGCCTGACTGTGAATGAGGTGGATGGCAATGAATTAATGTTGTGGATCATCCCTCACACCCTTCAGGAAACGGTGATCGGCACGTATAAAGCCGGCAGCCGGGTCAATCTGGAAGTAGACGTGGTTGCCCGCTATCTGGAACGCCTGATGATGGGTGACAAGGCAGCAGAAAAGACCACCAAAAAAGACATTAGTATGGCCTTCCTGGCCGAAAATGGTTTTCTTAGAAAATAACCCTACATAAGTGAAATTATGGCACTCAACACCACAGCTGAAATAATTGAAGATATCCGTCAGGGTAAAATGGTTATCCTGATGGACGATGAAGATCGCGAGAATGAAGGCGATATCATCATGGCCGCTGAGCATGTGACGCCGGAAGCGATTAACTTTATGGTTACTCATGCCCGCGGCCTGGTATGCCTGCCCATGACGCAGGAGCGCTGTGAACGTTTGAATTTACCGCTGATGGTAGATAAAAACGGCGCACAATTTCATACCGCCTTTACCGTTTCCATTGAAGCAGCCCGTGGCGTAACCACCGGTATTTCTGCTGCAGACCGCGCGACCACGATTCTGGCCGCGGTAGGTAAAGATGCTAAAGCAACTGACATTGTGCAGCCGGGCCACATTTTTCCGTTAATTGCTAAAGAAGGCGGTGTGCTGAACCGTGCAGGTCATACCGAAGCAAGCGTCGATCTTGCCCGTCTTGGTGGCTGTGAGCCAGCTGCTGTTATTGTCGAGATCCTCAATGAAGACGGCACCATGGCCCGTCGTCCTGAGCTCGAAAAATTCGCCGAAAAATACGATATAAAAATCGGCACAATTGCGGATCTGATTGAATATCGCAATCTGAACGAAACCACTATAGAGAAAGTTGCCCAGTGCAGCCTGCCTACGGAATATGGTGAGTTTGAACTGCATACCTTTAAAGATGTTATCGATAATCAGATTCACTTTGCGCTGAAGAAAGGTGACATTGACCCGGAAACACCTACACTTGTGCGTGTTCACTTGCATAATACTCTGAGCGATTTACTGGGTTCTACCCGCGCGATAAACCGCACCATGACCTTACCTGATGCCATGAAGCGCATTGCAGACGAAGGTGGTGTGCTGGTGGTGCTGGGTAAAGAAGAAGACCTGGAAGGGCAGGTCAGACAATTTGCTGCAGAAGACCGCGGTGAAAAGCCTGAAGGAAAAACCTGGACCGGTTCGTCACGTACAGTAGGTGTTGGCAGTCAGATTCTGGCGACTATGGGCGTCAAAAAAATGCGTTTGCTCAGCAAGCCGGTCAAATACCACGCGTTGTCCGGCTTCGGACTGGATGTGGTGGAATACATTCATAATTAGTTCCCGTGTAATTCGTGAACATTCGATTTAGTTTGCGCGCAGTTATGCTATACTGCGCGCCGTTTTTTCATAGGGGTGGAATACCATGCAGGTAATTGAAGGTAATATTCGCGCGACAGGCAAGAAATTCGCGATTGTTGTGTCACGTTTCAACAGTTTTGTTGTAGAAAGCTTGCTTGAAGGTGCGCTGGATACGTTAGAGCGTCACGGTGAAGTCAGCGACAATGACATCACACTGGTTCGCGTGCCGGGTGCATATGAATTACCTGTAGCAGCAAAAAAACTGGCAGAAAAAGGCCAGTTCGATGCGATTATCGCTTTGGGTGCGGTGATCCGCGGTGGTACGCCTCACTTTGATTTTGTTGCCGGTGAGTGTAACAAAGGTCTGGCGCAGGTATCACTGGAGTATGGTATTCCGGTCTCTTTCGGTGTTATCACTACAGATTCTATCGAACAGGCTATTGAGCGTTCCGGTACCAAAGCGGGGAACAAAGGTGCAGAAGCTGCACTGGGTGCCCTTGAGATGGTGAACGTTGTTTCAGCGCTTAACGATCTTTAACCGGGGGTTACGTGAAAGTATCCGCACGTCATAAAGCCAGAGAACTTGCCCTTCAGGGTGTTTATTCATGGCAAATGAGCAAGAACGATATCGCCCAGGTGGAGTTATCACTTGCGACCAGTAACGATATGCAGAAAGTCGACATGGTGTATTTCCAGGCCATGTTGCGCGGTGTTGCGGAAAATGCAGAAGCATTAGACGTAAAAATTAAGCCATACCTTGGCCGTTTACCGGAAGAACTGGATCCTATCGAAAAAGCGATTCTGCGTATTGCTACCTATGAATTAACTGAGCGCATGGACGTGCCTTATCGCGTAATTATTAACGAAGCCATTGAACTTGCTAAATCTTTTGGTGCCGAAGAAAGCCATAAGTTTATCAATGGTGCGTTAGATAAAGCGGTGAAGACGTTACGTCAGCACGAGCGTTAACAGCGATCTATTTACGTACCTGTACGTAATGACACGACGACACTGAATTAACCGGTAAAACGTGAAAGAATTTGATCTTATTGGCCGTTACTTTGCAAATGGCGGCCATCAACGAAAAGACGTAATCGTCGGCATCGGTGATGACTGTGCTGTTACGTCTGTTCCTGCAAATCAGCAGCTCGCCATTACCACTGATACACTGGTGTCCGGCGTGCATTTCCTTAAAGATGCGCCTGCCAGATCCGTAGCCTATAAAGCAGTTGCTGTTAATCTCAGCGATCTCGCCGCAATGGGTGCAGAGCCAGCCTGGATTTCTCTTTCCCTGTCTATGTCTCATGTGGACGAAGCCTGGATGGAAGAATTTGCCAGTGGCCTGTATGAGCTCACCAGATACTATTCTGTGCAGCTCATTGGCGGTGATACGGTACGCGGTCCTCTGGCGATGACTATCACTGCACAGGGTTTCATTCCTCCTGAAGCTGCATTGAAGCGCAGCACGGCGAGACCCGGCGACTGGATATATGTTACCGGCACTACCGGTGATGCCGGCGCGGGTCTGGATATTCTCAAAGGGTCACGTGAAGCCAAAGAGGAAGACAGGGAGTTTCTGGTTAAACGTCATTTGTATCCCACTCCGCGTGTAGCTGTCGGAGCGGCACTGCGACGCATTGCCTCTTCCTGTATTGATGTGTCAGACGGCCTGCTGGCTGATTTAAATCACATTCTGAAAGCATCAAATTGCGGTGCAACTTTGCACGTAGACCGCTTACCCGTGTCTTCGGCCTTGTTCAATTGTGTGGGTGCACAGGATGCCTACCGATATGCGCTGACTGCCGGTGATGATTATGAACTGGTGTTCACTGTAAACGAAGAGCAGCGTGGCAATCTGGAAACGTCTCTGGCCAGCACAGGTGTAAAGGCTACCTGTATCGGTCAGGTAACGGGGCAGGCAGGCAAAACAGACTTAAAATTGTATGACGAGCCGTATCAACTGAAAGACGTTGCGGGCTACGAGCACGATTTTTAATGCAACCTGAGTACCGTGCCAGAGTATCAATGAAAAATCCGGTGCATTTTTGTGCACTGGGCTTTGGCTCCGGTCTGATCCCGTTGATGCCGGGGACGTTTGGTTCTCTGGCAGCGATTCCCTTAATTCTGCTCCTTGCGCCGGCCGGTAACGTTATTTATATAACGGCGACGATATTGAGCAGCATCGCCGGCGTGTACTTTTGCGGTAAAACTGCCACAGATATGGGCGTTCATGATCACGGCTCCATTGTCTGGGATGAAGTGGCCGGTATGCTTCTCACTTTTCTGTTTGTTCCGCTGAGTATGTCTACGCTTATAGCCGGTTTCGTGTTATTCCGCATTTTTGACATTTTGAAGCCCTGGCCTATCGGACCGGTTGATAAAACGGTTCACGGGGGACTTGGCATCATGCTGGATGATATTCTTGCGGGGATCATGGCTTGTGTGTGCCTGCATGGTCTCATATGGCTGGTTCCCGCCATAGGTTAACCTCACGGACTTATCGAATAAAAAAGCCGTTCTGTGTGAAGCAGAACGGCTTTTTCGTTTATCTTTTACAGTAACCTTTCTCAGTCGCCAAAATACGCCTGCACCTGACGGATAATACCGGCGGTGTCGAGACCATGTTCAGCATACATTTCCTGCTGGGTACCCTGCAAAATGAAGCTGTCAGGGAGACCAAGATGGAGTGTGTGCATTCTTTGCTTCGCAGATTGCAGATATTCTGTTACTGCAGAACCGGCACCGCCCATGATACAGCCATCTTCCAGGGTCACGATACCTTCGTGCTCCTTGCAGATTTCATCAATAACCGCAGTATCCAGAGGTTTAACAAAGCGCATATCAACCACTGTGGCATCGAGAGATTCAGCAGCTTCCTCTGCATATGGTAGCAATGTACCGAAATTCAAAATAGCAAGCTTGTTACCTTTACGAAGCGTACGTGACTGGCCTAACGGGATTTCAGTCATGCTTTGCTGCGGCGTGATGCCTTTCCCCGCACCACGTGGATAACGCACAGCAGCAGGCTTCTGCGCCTTATGACCGGTATAAAGCATCTGACGACATTCATCTTCATCAGCAGGGGTCATAATGATCATGTTAGGAATACAGCGTAAAAACGCTATATCAAATACGCCCTGGTGAGTTGGACCGTCGGCACCAACCACACCGGCGCGGTCGATGGCAAACAGCACAGGTAAGTCTTGCAGCGCCACGTCATGGATCAACTGATCGTAAGCCCTTTGCAAAAAGGTAGAGTAAATGGCAACAACGGCGTTATACCCTTCTTTGGCAAGACCGGCACCGAAGGTCACAGCGTGCTGTTCTGCTATGGCCACATCAAAATATTGTTCAGGGAACTGCTGGGAAAACTTCACCATGCCAGATCCTTCACGCATGGCAGGGGTAATAGCCATGAGTTTGGGATCCTGAGCCGCCATATCGCACAACCACTGGCCGAAAATGGCCGAAAACGTGGGGGCTGAAGGTGCAGATTTAGGCAGGGCGTTATCTTCCGGATTAAATTTTGGAACAGCGTGGAATTTTATCGGATCCTGTTCCGCTACCGGGTAGCCTTTCCCTTTTCGTGTAACTACGTGCAGGATGTGCGGGCCTGAGAACTGACGCATGTTGCGCAGGGTATCGACCATGCCATTAACATCATGGCCGTCAATGGGACCAATGTAATTAAACCCGAGCTCTTCAAAAATAGTGCCCGGCACTACCATGCCTTTGATGTGCTCTTCTGCACGGCTGGCAAACTCTTTAATCGGCGGAACATTACTCAGCAGCTTTTTACCGCCATCGCGGATTTTATTGAAAAAGTTACCGGTAAGCAGACGGGCCAGGTGACTGTTCAGTGCACCGACATTTTCCGAGATAGACATCTCATTGTCGTTAAGTACCACCACCAGGTCTTTGTTTATGTCCCCGGCATGGTTCAACGCTTCAAACGCCATACCTGCTGTCATCGCACCGTCGCCGATAACAGCAACCACTTTACGGTCTTTGCCTTCTTTATCTGCTGCGACAGCCATACCCAGTGCGGCGCTGATGGATGTAGACGAGTGACCGACAGCAAAGGTGTCGTACTCACTTTCCGGGGGCCACGGGAACGGGTGCAGACCATTTTTTTGTCGGATCGTCGACATGCGGCCGGCACGGCCGGTCAAAATTTTATGCGGGTAAGCCTGATGGCCAACATCCCACAATAAACGGTCGAATGGGGTGTTATACACATAGTGTAAAGCCACGGTCAGTTCTACTGTGCCAAGGCCGGAAGCAAAATGGCCACTGGTCTGACTAACTGAAGCCAGTAAAAACTGTCGCAACTCATCAGCCAGTTCACGGAGTTTTTCCTGTGGCAGCTTTCTGAGTTCATCCGGCGTCAGTGCCTGTGCCAGAACAGGATAGTGCGTTAATTCTAAACTCATTGTTATCGTTTCATTATGTTGTTTAGCATAAATCAGTATGTCCGTTTTACCATCAGGTCCGTAAACTCAGACAGCAATCCGGTATTGTAGGGCAAACTGTCTAAAGCTTGAAGGGCACTGGCATGAAGACGGTTTAATTCAGCCTTCGCCTGTGCCATTCCCAGTAATGCCGGAAACGTATTTTTGCCAAGTTCAATATCGGAACCCTGCGGTTTGCCGGTGACTTCGGCATCACCTTCCACATCCAGAATGTCATCCTGAATTTGAAAGGCCAGTCCCATGTCTCCCGCGTAACCCGTCAGTGCTTCCCGGTGCTCCGGTTTAAGATCACTGCAAAGTACCGTAATCATTTCCGCGCAGGCCTGCAGCAATGCGCCGGTTTTAAGGCGATGCAGGCGGGTAAGGGACGCAATGTCTATCGTGGAACCGGTAGCTGCAAGGTCTATCGCCTGGCCACCGCACATGCCGGCGTATCCAGAGGCTCTGGCAAGAATACTGACCAGTTTTGCGCGCTGACCATTGGCGAAGTCGCTCATGGGAGCATCAGCAAGAATACTGAACGCCAGGGTTTGCAAGGCATCTCCGGCAAGGATAGCCGTCGCCTCATCAAACTGAATGTGACAGGTGGGCTTTCCGCGGCGAAGATCGTCATCGTCCATTGCCGGCAGGTCGTCATGAGCCAGAGAATAAGCATGAATGCATTCTATCGCCATGCTCACTGCGGCCTGATCCTGACCGGGAATATCCAGTGTGTTACCGATGATATGTACCAGTAACGGACGCATACGTTTGCCACCGGCAAGGAGCGCATATTCCATGGCTGCGCGAAGTTGTGGTGCGTGATCAGGAAGTGCGGCAACGAGGCGCAGCAAGCTTTCGTCAGTGTCGTGCTTAATCTTCTGACGTAAGCTGTCAATATTTGTCATGAATTACCTGTATAACAAGGTGGAGCGGAGCGGTCTCTCCGCCAGATTTTATCAGTCTTCAGAAGGGGTGAAATCAACCAGCGTTTGTTCACCTTGCTCAGCGAGCAATATTTTGACTTTCTGTTCTGCCTGCGCGAGAGCCTGTTGACTCAGACGGGATAATTTTACGCCACGTTCGAATTTTTCTAAAGCTTCATTCAGCGGCAATTCTCCCGATTCCATTTCCGTCACGATGGCTTCAAGTTCTGCCAGTGATGCTTCAAAAGAGGGCGCAGATGGCGTTTTTTCTGTGGTCACGTCGGATATCCGGTGCAGTTTTAATGATAATCGCGCACATTAACCGGGCAGGCACGCGGGGTCAATTGGTTTGTCCTGTTCCTGTGTGGTCAAACGGCGGGTATCTCTCTGGTTTTATTGACGATACCTAATAATCAGCATTCATCTGGTAATCTTGTATTTTGATTATAGAATTCATAATACCGGCCGATAGAGTTAATGGCATCGCGATAAGAGAGTTTTTTGAGGAGCAATAAGTGGATTTAGCAACCGTCATAGGCATGTTAGGTGGTATCGGCTTTATTGTCATGGCCATGATCCTGGGTGGGGATTTGGGCATGTTCGTCGATGTTGCCTCAGTGCTCATTGTATTCTGTGGTTCTATCTTCGTAGTGATGTCTCAGTTTACGCTGGGTCAGTTTTTCGGTGCCGGTAAAGTGGCCGGCAAAGCATTCATGTTCAAAATCGATCCGCCGGAAGTGCTGATTGAAAAAATCGTTGAAATGGCAGATGCGGCCCGTAAAGGCGGGTTTCTCGCACTGGAAGAAGCCGAAATCGATAATGCCTTTATGCAAAAGGGCGTAGATATGCTGGTAGATGGCCACGACATTGAAGTGGTCAGAGAAACGCTGAAAAAAGATATTCAGATGACCACTGAGCGCCATGAGTTCGGTGGTTCTATTTTTAAAGGTCTGGCCGATGTTGCGCCGGCGATGGGGATGATCGGTACACTGGTTGGTCTGGTTGCCATGCTATCAAACATGGATGACCCAAAATCAATCGGTCCTGCCATGGCGGTAGCACTTTTAACAACGCTTTACGGTGCCTTCCTGGCAAACGTTATCTGTTTGCCGATTGCCGCTAAACTGGAAAACCGTAAAGAGGAAGAGAAACTTAATCAGTCTCTGGTCCTTGACGGTATCGTCGGTATTGCTGACGGTCAGAACCCGAAAGTCATTGAGGGAATTTTGAAAAACTACATCGCTGCCGGCAAACGTGGCGGCGGGGACGAGGAGTAATCTGCTATGTCAGATGAATGCCCTAAATGTCCCCCTCCCGGCCTGCCGGCGTGGATGGGGACGTTCGCTGACCTGATGTCACTGTTGATGTGCTTCTTCGTTCTGCTGCTGTCTTTCTCGGAAATGGATGTACTGAAATTTAAGCAAATCGCCGGCTCTATGAAGTTTGCCTTCGGCGTGCAGAATAAAATTGAAGTTAAAGACATTCCCAAAGGAACCAGTGTTATCGCGATGGAGTTTCGCCCGGGCCGTCCGGATCCGACGCCTATTGAAACCATTCAGCAGCAAACCATCGATATGACTCAGCCAACGCTGGAGTTTCAGGCAGGCGATGAGGACTCATCCGGTGGCCGGCAAACACAGCGCGGGTCCCAGCGTGGTGGTCAGGCTCAGCAAACTGCATCAGACTCTGCGGCTTCATCATCACAAAGCTCTGACAAAGAGCAGGACAACGAAATGATGAAGAAGGTGGCTGAACAACTGCAAAAAGAAGTGGCGGACGGCTCTATTGAAATGGAGTCTTTGGGTCAGCAACTGACAATCCGGATCAGAGAAAACGGTTCATTTTCCGCAGGTTCGGCATTTTTGCAGCCTCAGTTTAAGCCCGTGTTGAGAAAAATTGGCACTTTACTCGCAGAAATGCCCGGTGAAATAGAAATATCAGGACACAGTGACGGCCAGCATATTGCCAATGAGTTGTACCGCTCTAACTGGGATTTGTCAGCACAACGCGCTGTGGCCGTGGCGGAAGAGATCCGCAAAGCGCCGGGATTTGATGAGTCACGCATGTCCGTGACCGGTCTGGCTGACACCAAACCTCTGGTTGAAAACGCAGCCACTGCTGACGACCGTGCCCGCAACCGCCGGGTAGAAATTAACATCAATCAGGGCAAACCGTTATTGTCTGAACCTATTTCGGTACTGGAAGAATAGCAGGGCGGGAGAAGGGCGCAGCGCTGAAGCGCTACGCTCCCCGTTGTATTGTGTCTCTGAAGTGAGGTTTTGACAGGACCAGCTGAACTGTGGAGATAGTCCGTTCCAGAAATCCGCCTTCGCAATATTTAAGATAGTAAGTCCACATGCGCATGAAGCGCTCGTCATAACCATCCTGCATCAGCGGCTCTTTGGCATTGATGAAAGCTTTGTACCAGTCATCCAGCGTCCTGGCATAATCCAGCCCGATATCCTGTAAATCTCTTACAGATAAATCACTGAAACGTTTGAGGTAGTCGTTGATAACCAGCTGCGAGGGCAGAAACCCGCCCGGGAAAATATATTTCTGAATAAAATCCACACTTTTGCTGTAGCTGTCGTAACGACGGTCATCAATGACAATAGACTGCAATAACATCAAACCATCGTCTTTCAGTAGGGAGGCACATTTATCAAAAAAGTTGCCCAGGTAACGTTTACCTACAGCTTCAATCATCTCGATGGACACCAGTTTGTCATACTGGCCTTCAAGGGTCCGGTAATCCTGTTTTAGCAGGGTGATTCTGTCACTCAGATTTTCTCTTTCTATCCAGGCTGCAGCGTAAGCATGTTGCTCTTCAGAGATGGTTGTGGTGGTGACTTTGCAGCCATAGTGCTTTGCTGCATAAACAGCCAGGCCGCCCCAGCCGGTGCCGATTTCCATCAGGTGATCTGACGGTTTCAACTGTAATTTGTCACAGATTGTTTTCAGTTTGTGAGTCTGGGCATCGCTCAGCGAAGCATTAGGATCCGGATAAATAGCCGAAGAGTACATCATGGTCTGATCAAGGAACCGCGTGTATAGCTTGTTGCCTAAATCATAATGGGCTTCAATATTTTTCTTCGCCTGACTTTCGGTATTACGGCGTAAGAAATGCTGTACCTTCTGGAGAGGGAGCACCAGCAGACGGAATTTCTCTTCCCACTTGTCCAGTACGGGTAAGTTACGGGCGAACACTCTGATCACAGAAGTCAGGTCCGGGCTGGTCCATAATCCGTCAGTGTAAGTTTCACCTGATGCCACACTGCCGCCAAACAGCAAATGACGGTAAGCTTTTACGTTGAGTATGTTTACATCAGCCTTAAGCTCACTTTCCGGATCGCCAAATTGGGCTACGGTAGTGCCATGTTCTTTGATTGTCATGTGACCTTCGGGTAACAGTGACAACACTTTAAAAAATGCACTTCTGCAAGCGCGGTCAATACTGCTGGCTTCCTGCTGAAATATAAAAGTGGATTCGCCGTGTGACATTATCTCGGTTCCTGACTTTTAGGGTGATCGTAAATTGGCGCGCGCTTGATAAATAATTTCAGTGCCTGCCAATAGATACCGGCTACGGTTTTTATTGTCATACTGGGTATACGTCTCAGTGTAGAGCGCAGATTCTCATTATTAAGTGAAATTCTTGTCATGTTTACGCCGGCTACAAAATCCTTTTTCTCCGTGTGACAGGCCAGGGATAAGGAAAAGCGCTCACACGGCGGCGTTATCTGCCATTTATAGGTCATCTCCAGCGGGTTGAATGGCGACACATGGAATGCTTTTTCCGTATCCTGTTGGCTGGCCATATCGACCAGATAATAATGTCTTTCATTCCAGGGTGTATTGCTGACTTCAGCCATCATGTGAGTATAGATGCCTGAGGCAGGGTGCCGTAAAAAATAGAAATTTACCGGACTGAAGTACATGCCAAGGGTGCGCAACTGGCCGAGAAAGTAAACATCACCGTCGAGTTCAGCTCCCTTGTTCAGTGACGTCATTTTAGACTTTACCGCAGTTTCAAGGGGCACGCTGGCGTCGCCGCAATAATCGGGGCGGTAGAAGCGGGTGAAATTTCTGCTGTGTACGGAAAACCACTTAAGTGATTCACCGAGACTGTCTGCTTCCGACAGTTTCAGCCAGAACAAAGCGATATCGTATTCAAACTTGTGTTCCACCGGCCTGAACCGCTGGTGGAACGTTTTGCCCAGGTAGATGCCGCTTTCTGTCTGAGAAATGTCTTGCTGACTCACAAAGTTGCTCCGAAGCGTTCGCACACATCCAGAGCGCTTCTGACGCCATCTTCGTGAAATCCGTTGTACCAGTAAGCGCCGCAAAAATGCAGACCGTCTTTCCCGCAGATTTCGCCGCGCCGCTGCTGGGCTGCGACCATGGGCGCACTGTATTGAGGATGAGCGTAATCGTAGCGTCGCAGAATTTTTGCCGGATCAATGGCAGCAGTATTATTGAGCGTGACGCAAAAGGTCACCGGTGCGGTGTCGAAACGCTGCAATATGTTCATATTATAGGTAACAGCTGCCGGGGCATGATTTTCTTCAGGTGTTTCTTTCAGGCGGTAGTTCCAGCTTGCCCATGCCAGCTTTCTTTCGGGTAGCTGAGTGGTATCCATGTGCAGCACGACTTCATTTTTAGCATAAGGGATCGCACTGAGAATGGCGGATTGTGAGGGCGTAGGCTCAGCCAGCATGGCCAGCGCCTGATCTGAGTGGCAGGCGAAGATAACCTCATCATATTGCTCAGGTTCCTGACCACCTGCCGTTACCTGCCAGCCGTTACCGTTTTTTTCTACCCGTGAAACCGGTGTCGACAACTTTATATTGTCTGCAAACCCTTTTGTCAGCTTAGGAATATAGCTGTGAGAACCGTCTATCAGGGTGTACCACTGGGGGCGGTTAGTGACGTTAAGCAGACCATGGTTATTGAAGAACTGCAGGAAGAAGGCCAGGGGAAATTGCTTCGTTTGCTCCAGACTGGCAGACCATATTGCCGCACACATTGGCAAAATATAGTAATTAGCGAATTCGTCACTGAGCCCGAGAGACTTGATATAGTCGAAAAGTGTGATGTCGAAATCACTTTGTTGATTTTCCGCAGCGCGTTCTTTGCAGGCTTTGTTGAATGCCAAAATATCACGTACGATCCGCCAGAACCGTGGTCTGAAGAGGTTACGTCGTTGTGCAAACAGAGTATTCAGGTTGTTTCCGTTATACTCAAGGCCGGTTTTTTCGCTGCGGACGGAGAAGCTCATCTCCGTGGGCTGCCGCCGGACCCCCAATTTGTCCATTAATTTTATAAAGCGGGGGTAAGTCCAGCCATTGAAAACGATGAAGCCCGTATCCACGGGCCACTGTCTGCCTTTTACGTCTATTAATTTTGTTGCCGTGTGTCCGCCAATATAATCGTTGGCGTCGTACACAGTGATCTGATGTTCTTTGTGCAATAAATATCCGCACGTAAGTCCGGAAATCCCTGTTCCGATAATCGCAATTCGCCGTTGCATTATTCTCGTACCTTACTGCTGTTGTCTCATTTTCAGAGACAGCCACCTCTGTATGCCTGCAGGCAGGTTATGCAGCGTGCGCATAATCCAGCCAAACCCTGTAGGGAAGAACAGACTCTTCTTTTGTTTTTCAATGCCGTCCAGCATCGCTTTTGCCGCTTCTTCTGCCGTTATTTTCATAGGCATATCGAAGTCATTTTTATCTGTCAGCGGGGTTTCCACAAAGCCCGGAGACACCGACTGAACTATGATGCCTTTTTCTGCCAGATCCACATCCAGACTCTTAGTAAAATAATGCACAGCCGCTTTGCTTGCTCCGTAAGCTTCTGTGCGGGTAAACGGAATGAGCCTGGCCATACTGTCTACGATTACCAGCTGATCGCCTTTTTTAAGTTTAGGCAATAATGCGTCGACACTGTGAATAATCCCGAAAAAGTTGATCTCAAACACCCGTCTGAACATGTCAGGTTCGAATTTATCTACGTCTACATATTCACAATTGCCGGCATTGAGTACTGCGATATCAAATTGCAGCGGCGCGATGGCGGTGCGTGTAGCTTCCGGGTCTGTTAAATCAAATTTTGCGGTGGTGATATTGGATTCAGATGCCAGCTCCGCCAGCGCTTCCTCATTTCTGCCACAAGCAATAACATGATATCCCTGACGGGCGGCATGCAGCGTGAAAGCTTTTCCTATGCCTGACGTAGCCCCGGTAACCAACATTGTTTTCATGAAGCTAACCTTGCCTTTATTTTTTTGATAATCCAGCGGAGAAGCGGAATGTGTTCATAAACCATTTCTCCCATGTCGTAATAATCACGGTGGTAGAAAATTTTGTCATCACGAACCGTTACAATACTGACACCATCCAGCGTGATAGTTTTCGCAGGTTGCGCCAGCACTAAATGCATTGTCCAGATAACAGTATATGCGCTGGTGTTATCTTTCTGAGACAGCAGGGTTTCGTGAATATCGAACCGGCATGATTGGGTTTCATTCAGCAACTTACTGAAATACGCAATCACATTATCCAGCCCGTGATGAGTGGTGATAGGGTCTATGAACTCGATGTCAGCTGTATAAATGCTATCAAGGTCGTCAGGGTTGACCTTATGTAATTCAGAATAAAATTCACAAAACCGTTCAATGATGCTCATGATGCAATATTTACTGACTGAGTAATGAAGTATGTAAAATCGTCCTGAATGTATACCAATTTTACTTAGTCGCGGATCAGAATCAGGCCGGCAGACGAATTATTAAAGCGTGTAAATACTCCGATCCAAATTTATTTTTCGCCGTAGTTAAGCTCAGTGAATAATGAAAATACTGTATTTATGGCGGCTCAAAATCTCCCTTTATTTCCCTTGTCAGCACACCTTCTTCCCGGTGGCCGGATGGCACTCAGAATCTTTGAACCACGCTACGTGCGCATGGTTAAAGAGGTATGTGCCGGTAATGGTCAACTGGTGGTTTGTATGCTCAACACACAGGGTGAAAAGGAAGCCAACACACACTTCTATCCTGTGGGCACTGCAGCGACTGTTATCGACTTCGATATGCTCGATGACGGGTTGCTTGGCATAAAGGTTGCTGGTGTTAACTGTGTAGAGATAAGTAATGTGAAGACTGAGCCCGACGGGCTGCGTACAGGACACTGTCAGCCACTACCAGACTGGCACTGTGATATTACTTCTCAACAAATTTCACCTATAGACGAACGTTTGCAGGAGATTTTTGAGCGCTACGCTGAGGTAGGCCAGTTATATGATGTTCCGGAGTTCCGGAATCCCATTTGGGTAATGTACCGCTGGCTCGAATTATTGCCCGTAGACGCTAAACAGAAACAGTATTTTCTTGCTCAACGCGATTGCCATAAGTTACTGGATTACTTAAAGGCACTTGTGCAGTAAATCACCGTGTAAACTTTACATGGTTGGGGCATGAAACCATTACAATTCTGTAATCTGCTTGAAACACTCGTCTGTAGCAACTATTAACTTGATAGGATATGGACAAATACTTATGTTAGTTGGAATCCCAGTGGAACAAAGTAACAGTGTAATTAAGCCGAAAGATTGTGCGGCAGAAATGTCAGACTATATTGTTAAAGTTGCCGAACAACGCTGCAAAGCATCGTTTGCAAGGGTGTTTGGATATTTTGCTCCGCGTTTACGTTCTTATGCGTTAAAGCAGATGGGTAATGAAGCTTTAGCCATGGAAATGGTCCAGGATACCATGTCCAACGTATGGCAAAAGGCACATCTGTTTAATGCAGAGAAGGGAAGTCCTTCAACCTGGATTTTTACGATTGCCCGTAACATCCGTTTTGATATGTTACGGAAATTACAGAACAGAAAAGAAGACGTGTGTTCTGACGACTTGTGGCCGGTTCTTTGTGAGCAGACACCAGACGTGAACGAACAGTCGTTGGACGAACAGATTACCCTTGAACAAATCGGGTATATGTTTGAAGAGTTACCGAAAAAACAAAAATCTGTTATTGAAGCCATCTACATTGATGGTAAATCTCAACAGGAAGTTGCAGATGAACTGCATATTCCGTTGGGTACTGTTAAATCCCGTACCCGACTTGCACTGCAACGCCTGAAAGGCATGCTACAGGATCATGATTAATCACCATCCGGAACAAAACCAGCTTTCACAATTTGTTCAAGGTAGTTTATCCCCCGCCGAGTCATTCATTGTCTCGGCGCATTGCGATCTGTGTCCCAGATGCAGAAAAATAGCGTCAGAAGAAACTTCACGGTTTGCTGCAGAGGTATTTGATTTTTCCTCACTGTCTCAAGACGAGCAACTGGAAAGTTACAGCGCCATGCTCGCTGACATTACCCAACTCCCTGCTACGGCAAAGCCGGCAACAAAGGCCGCCTCTGTAAGCTCTATCACTGCTAAACGGGGACGTGGAGAGAAAACCATTGAACTGGATGGTCAGACTTTCGAACTTCCGCCGACGTTACAGCGGGTTATCCACAAAACGGGTTCGTGGTCAGGGCTTGTTGGTAAACTTTGGCAGGCCCCGGTCGATCTCGGATATGCCGGTGTCGCCAACTTTATTTACATGGGGCGGGGAGGCAGTGTACCGGAGCATACACACCGGGGTGTAGAGTATACGCTGGTACTGGACGGTGAATTTCATGACGGCAAGCACCATTACCGTACCGGAGACTTTTTGGTGATGGATGGCAAAGATACCCATGCCCCTTATTCGGATCACATCAGTGGATGTCTGGTATTTACCTTACTGGACGAACCGCTGCATTTCACATCAGGTATCGCCAGACTGTTGAATCCGTTCAGTCATCTTTTCTTCAGATAAGCCTCCCTCGCTTAGCTGAGCGGCTCTGTGAGCATGCTCGAGACACAAAAAAAGCGCCGAAGCGCTTTTTTGTTTATATCTGATTAACTGATGAAATCACTGTCCGGAAAATTCAGACGCAGTGTTTTCATAGCATTTTCTTTCAGCTCAGTCAGACCTAACTGGTCATAGCTTGATACCATGATTTCCAGCGCTTCCTGCACCTGGTCTGTATTCGAGTAGTTTTCCAGTACGTAGCGTCCGCGATTTGCCGCCGCGACAAAAGCTTCCCGGCGCATATAAAAGCGGGCGATGGCAATTTCATACTTCGCCAGCCTTTCTTTGATAAACACCATGCGCTTTTTAGCATCAGCAGCATATTTACTGTCAGGGTATTGCTGGATCAGACGTCTGAAATCTGTGAAAGCTTCACGCGATTTACTGGGATCACGGTCCGAGCGGTCAATCTGCATCAGTTGCTGAAACATGTTTGCATCGGCTTCCATGTTGGTCAGTCCGCGCATGTAGAACGCATAATCCACGTCTGAGTGGTTCGGGTTTAAGCGGATGAAGCGGTCGATGGTCGCCAGCGTTTCGTCAATTTTACCTGATTTATAGTAACTGTAGATCAGGTCAAGTTGTACCTGATTGGACAACGGACCAAACGGATAGCGTGAATCCAGCTCACTGAGTGCGGTAGACGCAGCACCGAAATTTCCGTTCTGCATATTACGTTTGGCATTATCATACATTTGCTGGGAACCCATATTCGCCAGCGCCGCGCGTTGTTCTGAATCGTCAGACGAGCTGCAGCCCGTTACGCTAATCATGACACCAACAACAAGGGGCATCACTAATCGAATTGATTTCATATCTGTTGTCTATTCCTGCTTAACCGACTGATACGTTTAACTGCATTTTCATTATAGCGGCATTCTAGCGCACTCAAACACGCAAACTCCACATAAAAACCGGAAACTTTCCGTTTAACTAACGTAAAGATTGGTATAATGCGCTTTTTTGTAACAGCGAAAGAGTTATATGACCCAGCCTGTAAACACCGTCAAGCTTGAGGCAAACACCGGGCCACACCATTTTGGTCAGAGGTTAGATCAGGTTTTGGCTGATTTGTTCCCTGAATATTCCCGTTCAAAGTTAAAAAATTGGATTCTGGAAGGGAATGTCACTGTGGATGGCGATGTTTTGACCACTCCCCGGCAAAAAATGCTGGGTGATGAATATGTACAGGTCACGGCTGAAATGGAAGTGCAGACCGCCAGCCTGCCACAGAAAATCGACCTGAACATTGTCTACGAAGATGATTCGATTTTAATTCTCAATAAGCCTGCTGATCTGGTGGTTCACCCGGGGGCAGGTAATCAGGACGGCACTTTGCTGAATGCGTTGCTGGCCCATGTACCGGGTATTGAAGTGGTGCCACGGGCTGGCATTGTGCATCGTCTGGATAAAGATACTACGGGTTTGATGGTGGTGGCGAAAACCGTTCCGGCGCAAACCCATCTGGTCAATCAACTTCAGGACCGGGTGATGAGCAGGGAGTATGAAGCACTGGCATACGGCACTATGGTCGCCGGTGGTATCGTCGATGCGCCTATCGGCCGTCATGCAACTAAGCGTACACTCATGGCCGTTCGTGAAACCGGTAAGCCGGCAGTTACTCACTATCGGGTTATCGAAAAGTTCCGTGCACATACGCACCTGCGCCTGAAACTGGAAACTGGCCGTACACACCAGATCCGCGTGCACATGGCACACCTCAAGCACCCGCTGGTGGGTGATACTGCCTATGGCGGCAGAACCCGTTTGCCAAAAGGCGCTACAGAGGCGTGTGTTGAAGCGTTACGTGCTTTCCCCCGCCAGGCCTTGCATGCTGCGCAATTGTCTCTGTTCCACCCTGAAACTGATGAATGGATGACCTGGCAGGCGCCGCTACCTGATGACATGGTGCAACTGATCGCCACTGTGCGTGAAGACACCAAAATCAAAGGTATGGATGACGTATAAGTGATATCCCTGATCCAGCCGGCATGGCCGGCGCCGGACAAAGTGTTTGCTTATACCAGTTGCCGCGACGGCGGACTCAGCAGCGGGAACTACGCCGGTTTAAACACCGGTGACCACGTGGGTGACGCTTCGCAATTAGTGGCCGGTAACCGTGCGTTATTACCCGGCCATGCCTCGATTGTCTGGTTGGATCAGGTACATGGAGAACACTGCGTTACCTTCGGTGCAGACGTGACCGGCCCTTTACCGGCGTCGCCGTTGCAGGCCGATGCCTGTATCAGCCGGACCCCGGCACGCACCTGCGCCATTATGACAGCAGACTGCGTGCCGGTTCTTCTGTGTAATCTTGCCGGTACGGAAGTGGCTGCAATTCACGCAGGCTGGCAGGGACTGGAAAAGGAGATTATCAGACACACCGTCAGCGCGATGAAATCACCCGCAGATAATTTAATGGCCTGGATCGGGCCGGCTATCAGTCGATCTTGCTATGAAGTTCCCGGTTCTCTGGCCGGCCGCTTTGCCCGTTACCCTGAAGCGATTGAGAAAATAGACGGCAGCGATAAATGTCTGCTTGATTTACCACTGATTGCACTTAAGCAATTAAACGATGCAGGCATAAAAAACGTGACGCAATCGGGTCTCTGTACCTATTCCGATCCCCGCCAATTTTATTCACACCGTCGGGCAACGCATGAAGGCAGGGGGCAAACCGGCCGCATCGTGTCTGTTATAGGTTTGCGTTAAGTCTTTTCAATCAGTCACCCGGTAACATGTGTTTTGTGAGCCGGGCAGATCCCAACATTGATGTTAATCAACAAATTAACCTGGTCTTGAGTTATTTTTTAATCAGATAACTTGAATCACAGCAGATTAATACCCATAAAATTAGCAACGTTATTGCAGGGGATTTTTCATGCGATTAGATAGATTTACCAGTAAATTTCAATTAGCGATTTCCGACGCACAGTCTCTGGCACTGGGTCGGGATCATCAGTTTATTGAGCCCGTGCACCTGATGACAGCCATGCTGAATCAACAGGGCGGCTCTGTACGTCCGTTACTCGATCAAGCCCACGTAAATGTGAATGCATTACGCTCTTCTCTGGCTGAAGCGATCGAGCGGCTTCCACGGGTTGACGGCATCGGTGGCGATGTACAGTTAAGCAAGGACAGCGGCATTTTGCTGAACCTTTGCGACAAGATTGCCCAGCAGCGCAAAGATGAATACATCACATCTGAAATTTTTGTGCTGGCAGCGCTTCAGGACAAAGGCAAATTAGGTGATTTGCTGAAAAGTCTGAATGTGACAAAGGATCAAATCGAAACGGCCATTGATAAAATGCGTGGCGGTCAGAAAGTGACAGATCCTAACGCTGAAGATGTGCGTCAGGCGCTGGAAAAATATACCACTGATCTGACTGAACGGGCAGAGCAGGGCAAGCTGGACCCGGTGATAGGCCGTGATGACGAAATCCGCCGCACCGTACAGGTATTGCAACGCCGGACTAAGAATAACCCTGTGTTAATTGGTGAACCCGGTGTAGGTAAAACCGCCATTGTTGAAGGACTTGCCCAGCGTATTATTAATGGTGAAGTACCGGAAGGGCTGAAGGATAAGCGGGTACTGTCCCTCGACATGGGCGCGTTAGTGGCCGGTGCGAAGTACCGTGGTGAATTTGAAGAACGGCTGAAAGCGGTACTCAATGAACTGGCCAAAGAAGAAGGCCGTGTCATTCTGTTCATTGATGAGCTCCATACCATGGTCGGCGCCGGTAAAGGCGACGGCGCGATGGATGCCGGTAATATGCTTAAGCCAGCTCTCGCTCGCGGTGAACTGCATTGTGTGGGCGCAACCACGCTGGACGAATACCGTCAGTATATCGAGAAAGACGCCGCTCTTGAACGTCGCTTCCAGAAAGTGCTGGTGGATGAGCCGAGTGTGGAAGATACCATCGCCATTTTACGTGGTTTGAAAGAACGTTATGAGCTTCACCACTCGGTAGATATCACCGACCCGGCCATTGTCGCGGCGGCTACATTGTCACACCGTTATATCAGTGACCGTCAGTTGCCTGATAAAGCTATCGATCTTATTGATGAAGCGGCTTCCAGCATTCGTCTGCAAATTGATTCCAAGCCTGAAGATATGGACAGGCTTGAGCGCCGCATCATCCAGTTAAAACTGGAAGAGCAGGCACTGGCAAAAGAAACAGACGATGCCAGCCACAAGCGCCTTGAGATGATCGAGCTGGAGCGTGAACAGGCTGAAAACAAATTGTCCGGTCTGGACAAAATCTGGCGCGAAGAAAAGGATGCGATGCAGGGCACGCAAACCATCAAGTCTGAACTGGAGCAGGCGAAACTCGATTTGGAAATCGCCCGCCGGGCGTCAGATCTGAATCGTATGTCAGAGCTGCAGTACGGTCGTATTCCTGAGCTGGAAATGAAACTGGAAAAAGCGGCGGAGAACGAAACAAAAGAAACCTTCTTATTGAAAAATAAGGTTACCGACGCTGAAATTGCAGATGTGCTGTCCCGCTGGACAGGTATTCCCGTATCCAAAATGCTTGAGGGTGAACGGGAAAAACTACTCAGAATGGAAGATGTACTTCATAAGCGGGTAGTGGGGCAGGCGGAAGCGGTAAATGCTGTGTCCAACGCTATCAGACGCTCACGGGCTGGCCTGGCAGATCCAAACCGACCCATTGGTTCGTTTCTGTTTTTGGGGCCTACCGGGGTAGGCAAAACCGAACTGTCGAAGGCACTGGCCGGTTTCCTGTTTGACACGGAAGACGCACTGGTACGTATCGACATGTCTGAGTTCATGGAGAAGCATTCAGTGTCCCGTTTGGTAGGGGCGCCTCCGGGTTATGTTGGTTACGAAGAAGGGGGGTATCTCACTGAGGCTGTGCGGCGTAAACCGTATTCTGTGATCCTGCTGGATGAAGTCGAAAAGGCCCATCCTGATGTGTTTAATATTCTGTTGCAGGTACTGGACGATGGTCGTCTGACAGACGGGCAGGGGCGTACGGTAGACTTCAAAAATACCGTTGTGATCATGACATCAAACCTGGGTTCCGATGTGATTCAGGACACTCACGATGACAGTCAGTACGATGAAATGAAGCAACGTGTGATGGGCGTGGTGGGGCAGCACTTCAGGCCCGAGTTTATTAACCGTGTGGATGATCTGGTGGTATTTCATCCGCTGGGTAAAGAGCAAATCAAATCCATTGCTAAAATACAGCTGGCATCACTACGTCAGCGTTTATCTGAAAAAGGTTACAAACTGGAGTTGTCCGGTGCGGCCATGGATAAGCTGGCTGACGCAGGTTTTGATCCGGTGTTTGGTGCCCGTCCACTGAAGCGGGCTATTCAGACACAAATCGAAAACCCGCTGGCGCAGCAGCTGTTATCCGGTGTGTTGTTGCCTGAATCAACAATTCGTATTGATGTAAAGGACGATCACCTTATCGTGATGTAAGCCATTCCGTCTCTGGTTTGGAAATAAGATGTCCGGACAAAATGAATGACCCCTCTGCCTGGCAGAGGGGTCTTTTTTATTCATTAGTGAACTGAGTTCATTGTGTCACAAAGGACTTTTGTTGTTTGCGTCTCCAGAATGCCAGTGAGCCACCCATCAGGAACAGCGCCAAAGTGCCGGGTTCAGGTACATCGGTTTGTGGCATTTCTTTTTTAGAAAAACCGATAGAAGCCAGTTTAAAGGCATCGTCATACAAGGTTCCGCCAATATCTCCGAACACGAGGTTATACGCTCCAATCAGCCAGTATTGGGAATAGGTTGTATCCATATCCACCATCGCCAGATTAGTGTCTTCGCAATTGAGTACGTCATACGAACCCACTGCCAGCGCCTCTTCGGCTATATCTGCCCAGGTGTTTGCACCGGACGTCAGCATAGAGGTGTCGTTTAAAGCTGCTACTGATACCTGCGTATCACCGCTGTTCCAGAGCCAGCTGAATGTTGCTCCGGTTACATTAACTTCTTCATCAAAGGAGATAAGATAAAAGTCGTAATCGGTTTCAATTATGTGATAACCGCTGGCATACCAGTCCAGATTAATATTGTCAGCGGCATGCTGGGGGACACCATATTCGCCACTGCGGGTGTCACTGGTAAACGGCGTGTTAGTCACATCTTTATTGATGATACCGTAACCCTCGCCATAATTAATCAGGCTGGCTGTTTCTACAATGTCATCGCTGAGGTAATGTTTGCCGTTGGACTGGCTGTAGGTGTAATCGTAATTACGGGAAGAAAAGCCCTGGCCTCCCGTATCCGAATACGCTGTCGTACTGATTGTCACGCCATCGACAACGGCGCTGGTGATACCATCGTTGGCAATCATGTAACGCAAATCTTCAGCAAAGTAGTCACTGGCTGAGCAGCCGGTGTGACTATCGCCACACTTAGTGCTCCAACTGGTAGCCTGTGCAGGTACGATGAATATCCCTGACGCAACCAGTGTGGTGACACTCATAATTTTATTAAACTTCATAAATAAAACCTTACGTGGGGACAATGAATCACTGTCTTCACTTTGAGCAAAATTAACCGTCTTTCTTACTGTTTTACTCCCGGAGGGTTGCAGCAGAAATCTCTTACGTGACGCCGGAAGGCAACTCATAAGCTGAACGGACTACAGGCTTGTATTGTAGTTTGGGCGGGTCCTTTATGAAGTATGTGTCTTTATACAAAGGGGACAGGATGAATACAGAGCGCGGGTGTGCTGTACAGGATATAAGAACAAAAAAAGCCGCACGGAAAACAGGTTTCAGTGCGGCCTGATTGTTTCAGACTTAGATGCAGTGTGTCATATACCGTTAAGTAGTCGGACTGCCAGTGTCTTGCCGTTGTATTCCAATTCGGAATTGGCAGCCAGTTCAAGGTGTTCCTGCGCTTCAGCTTCGCGTCCCATCTTCACCAGCGTGTACCCGAGATGGAAGCGGAGTTTCGGGTTAGTCGCCTGACGACTGAACGCCCGTCTCAACATTTCCAGACTTTCAGCATATTTTCCTTCGTTAGCCAGTACCCAGCCATAAGTGTCAAGTATTTCCGGATCGCTGGCATTCAACTGAAATGCCTCTTTAATCCACTGACTGGCCTGAATGGTATTTGTCTGAGCTGACATTTCTGCCAGACGGTTCAGTACTTTCGGTTTGTTCAGTACATTGGGTAATTTAGCCAGCTCAATATATACAGGTATCGACTTCTCAAATTCCCCGGCATTATAGAAATACTGAGCAAGTAAATTAGCCGGTAACAGGTATTCTGGCTGCTCTTTCATTAATTTTCTGGCAATCGATACAAAACCTTCAGGGTTGTTGCCCCGCTCAGCCATTTTATAAGCCGCCAGAAGGGGCTGAGCATAAACAGGTGCGATAGTCAGTGAACGGCCATACGCCTGTGCAGCTTTATCAAAACTGTTGCGGCTTTCTGCAAGCAGGCCGGCCACATACCAGAAGTCCGCGTTATTCTGGTTTTTCTCAATACGTGAAGCAATAGTGTTCGCCGCGTCAGATACTTTACCCATTGCGATCTGCAGCTTAGCCGTATGCAGGGCAAGATCATTATCGTAAGGAGAGATTTCTCTGGCAGTTGTGAATGCAGCCAGTGCTTCATCAGGACGTCCAAGCTTAATCAGGATATTGCCATAACGCTCCAGATATTTTGAATTAGTCTGGATAACGTCCCTGGCAAGCACAATGGCCTGTTCGGCTTCGTCAGCTCTGTCCATACCGATCAGAATGTCGGCTTTCTGCAGCAAGTATGCAGGATTGTCAAAATCCTCTTTAAGGAGTTTGTCTAACTGATAAAGTGCACCACTCATATCGCCTTTAGCTGCGGCAACCTGAACCAGTTTTACCCGCGCCTCCTGATTGTTAGGATGCAAGGTAAGCACATCTTTGTATATCAGTACCGCATTATCAATATCTTTAAGTCTTAGCAGGTTTTGTGCTTTCAACAGTTGCGAAGGAACATGACGGGGAACTTGTGCCAGTAACGCATCGAGGAGTTCCAGCGATGCAGGCAGGTTACCCGTCTTAGCATCCAGAGCTGCAAGGTTGAATCTGGCTGAAAAACTGCTCTCATTGATACTCAGGGCTTTATCCAGCAAGTTACGGGCTTTGGCAAATTCTTCCTGTTGTATAAATAAAGTAGCTTTTAGATTATAAACATCGGCTTTGTCCGGAAAAATGTCGATGAGCGCATCTACCGCATTATGAGCGTCATCGTACATGCCGAATCGCATTTTCATAGATGCGTAGGTAAACAGGAAAGTCGGATTAAGCTGCTGGGCAGGATAATTTTTATCAAGCAGTGCCAGTGCCTGTTCTTCCATTCCCCGTACTGTCATCAGCTTAATTTTAAATAGTTGCAATTGCAGGGTATTAGGAAATTCTTCTTCCAATGCGCGAACAAGACTGTCTGCCCGGAAGCTTTTGTTCTGATCTATCAGCAAATCACCCAGCAGAAGGGCTGCATTTAAATCCTGCATCAACAATGACTGCTTTTTCTCCAACAGTGTTAACGCCAGTTTAGGGCGCTGGGTAGAAATATATGCTTTGGCCAGTAATTTTATCGCCTGCAAGTCATCAGGCACCTTACCCAGGTAACGTTCGAAATCGCCAACCGCTTTTTCGATGTTGCCATTAAAATAGGCAGTAAGGCCGCTGATATAAATAAGCAGCGGTTGGGATTCAACTACGTCCGGCGACAACTCGGAAAGTGTATTACTCAGTTTCTGAATTTCAGTACTGTTTGATGTGACCGTCTGTTCCTGTGTCATCAACCAGTTGTTAAGCAGAATAGCCAGTGGATCGTCCGGAGTACGGGACATGATTTCATCCACATAGGCACGGGCGCTTTCAAAGTCATCTCTGGCAATGTAGATATTAACCAGATTACGCAGAGCAATGGGATCGTCTGAATTTATTTCAAGTGCACGTTTAAAATCTTTGATAGCGGTATCAACGTCGCCCTGACGGTAGCTGAGCTGACCTGTCAGGCGCCACAGAATGGCACTGTTATCATCAATTTCGCGGGATTGTGCGAGAAAGTCTTCAGCGGTATCTGTATCACCGGCCCGCATTGCAATTGCTGCAAGTCCGTTCAGCGCGTTGTCCTTATTATAGGGCATTGCAAGCATGTCCTGATAAGCTTGTTCAGCGCAGACATCATCGTCAAGTTTGGTACAGGCTGTTGCCCGGATCTGTAGCCAGCTTGATTTTTGTTTAGAGCCCAGACGCTTGTATTCCTGGAAATCAAGAATGTCGCGGAAGCGGTTCATAAACAACCAGGCCGTTCCCAGCGGTTCTGCAACCAGATTCAGGTCAGCGCCCATGTCGATGGCTTCCTGAAACTCCAGTTCAGCAGCACGCACATAACCGTTTTGCAGAAGCAGGCGACCCATTAATATCTTGGCAGTCAGGTTATCAGGATCTTTTTGCAGACTATTTTTCAGGTGAACAAACGATTCTTCATATCGTTTTGCATTGTAGGCTTCCAGTGCCTGTTCATAATCTTCAAAGGTTGTAGCATGGGCTGATCCAATAAGGCTCAGTCCGGCCAGACCGAAAAGCGCGCTGCGCACGCGTGAAGCTAACATCCGTTGATTTTTCATAATTCACCTGAATTTGCCGAACAAAAAAGGTGGCATTAAGCCACCTTATACGGGTAATGCCTGTTAAGGCTTAATCAAATTGATTAAGCACTACGTCTTCTGCGCCACATTGCCAGGGCACCGCCCATGAACAACATTGCGAATGTACCAGGTTCAGTTACCTGCGTTGTTGGTGGCTCTTCACCAGGCTTTTTATTAAAGCCTACGCTGGCTAACTTGAAACCGTCATCGAACATATCGTAACCGATGTCGCCGAAGACTGTGTTATACGCTCCGATAATCCAGTATTGAGAATAAACATTATCCAGACCGCTGATTTCTGCTAAATCAGTATCGTCACAGTTAAGAACATCAAATGAACCAACTGCCAGCGCATCACCTGCTATGTCGCCCCAAGTATTTACCCCTGAAGTAAGCATAGATGTATCGCTAAGTGCTGCAACAGAAACCTGTGTATCTGTTTCCTTCCACAGCCAACTAAATGTTGCACCGGTAACATTTACTTCTTCGTCGAAGGAGATCAGTACGTAGTCAAAATCTGTTTCCACATATTTCGTACTGCTCCACCAATACGACTTAATGATTTCCTGGTTATCAGCAGAGTGTGCCGGAGACGATGTTCCTTCGTCTGCATTGATTACACCATAGCCATCGCCATAGTTTTGAAGTGTGGCTGCTTCAACATTTTCGTCTTTGTAAACATAGTTACCAGAAGAATATTTAGTCGAAGCTGCTGTATCAGAGTAAGCAGAAGCGTTGATGGTTACACCATCAACTACTGCATTGCTGATACCATCACTGGCCAGACTGTACATCAAGTCATCTGCGAAATAGTCAGCTGCATTACAGCCATCACCTGTGTTGCCATCATTGCCACAGCCGTTATGCCAATTGCCTTTATAGCCAGTTGCCATAGCAGGTGCAGTAATAGCGCTTGCAAGGACGAGTGTCGTCACTGACGCGATCTTACTTATCTTCATATTAAAAACCCCTTTTATACCTCGATTTCATACCTCAATCCGATCTAAGCACTTACCGTGCCATTTTTTATTGTATTGATTTTTATAGGGAAATTTGATGTTGGATTTAGGTTTAAAAATTCCTACGTAAAAAATACTGACATGATACAAAAGTAGTTAAAGTGATTTTATTTATTATAATTCAATATGTTACTCAAAGATCTTGTAAATTAAATTGAGGTATGTCAGCTCATACTAAGTAATAGGCATTCTCTGGTATATTTGAACCGTGCGTAGTGCGGGTATGTATGAAATAATGGATTGGTCAGTATTAATTAACTTGAGGTTTTATGACGGACACAAAAAGGAAAGGCATCTACCTGTTGCCTAATTTACTTACCACCGCAGGGTTGTTCTCGGGTTTCTATGCCGTAGTCGCGTCTATGAACGGCAGTTTCGAAGCTGCTGCGGTTGCCGTTTTCGTTGCAATGATATTTGATGGACTCGATGGAAGGGCTGCAAGGATCACCAACACACAAAGTGCGTTTGGTGCTGAATACGACTCAATGGCCGACATGGTTTCTTTTGGTGTTGCTCCGGCGCTGGTTGCTTACAACTGGGGTTTAAGTGAATTAGGTAAGCTGGGATGGCTCGCTGCCTTTATATATGTAGCTGGTGCAGCGTTGCGTCTGGCTCGGTTCAATACGCAGGTGGGTATTGCTGACAAACGATTCTTTCAGGGGTTGGCAAGTCCGGCTGCTGCAGCCGTTGTATCCGGGTTGGTCTGGGTAGGCGTTGAATATGATGTGAATGGCAACGACTATGGTTTTGTTGTAGCACTGATAACCGGTGCTGCCGGCTTACTTATGGTGAGTAATTTTAAATATAACTCTTTCAAAGAAGTGAACTGGAACGGCAAAGTTCCTTTTGTTGCGCTTCTTATTATTATGCTTGTGTTTGTAATTGTGGCGACAGAGCCTGCATTAGTGCTTTTCCTTGTCTTTGCCCTTTATGCTCTTGCCGGGCCCATTAATACATTCCGTACCGTTGACAAGGTAACACTTCAGGATGTAGTGGGGGACCATGAAGAGAAGGATGCGGATTTTACTGTTGATGATGATAAGGCAGATGAAAAAACCGTTGGTGATGATGAACCAGAGCATAAGTCATAGCACCGGTTACCTGAATTAATGTAGAAAAGAGATATCAGAACAGACGAAATTAAGATGTTTGTTCATTTAATTATCAATATGTTTAAAAAGCGACCGTTCAGGTCGCTTTTTTACTTTTTACGCTAATTAAGGGTTGACGTGAAGGGGCATGTGAGTAGAATGCGCGTCCTCGGTTCAGGGAGCTGAAACAAAGCACCGGAAACGAGTTTTTGGAAAGCGTTTTGAGAAGAAAATACTTCAAAAAAATGATTGACAAAAAAATGATGCGGAGTAATATACGCATCCCGCTTGAGACGGCTAACAGCAAGGCTTAAGCAATTGTTCTTTAAAAATTTATAACAAGACAATCTGTGTGGGCACTCGTTAAGAGTGTCAACCGACGATTCATAAAAGTTTTTCGATATATTTAATTGAAGAGTTTGATCATGGCTCAGATTGAACGCTGGCGGCAGGCCTAACACATGCAAGTCGAACGGTAACAGAAATAGCTTGCTATTTGCTGACGAGTGGCGGACGGGTGAGTAATGCTTGGGAACTTGCCTTTGGGAGGGGGATAACAGTTGGAAACGACTGCTAATACCGCATAACGTCTACGGACCAAAGGGGGCTTAGGCTCCTACCTGAAGAGAGGCCCAAGTGAGATTAGCTAGTTGGTGAGGTAAAGGCTCACCAAGGCGACGATCTCTAGCTGTTCTGAGAGGAAGATCAGCCACACTGGGACTGAGACACGGCCCAGACTCCTACGGGAGGCAGCAGTGGGGAATATTGCACAATGGGGGAAACCCTGATGCAGCCATGCCGCGTGTGTGAAGAAGGCCTTCGGGTTGTAAAGCACTTTCAGTTGTGAGGAAAGGTTGGTAGTTAATACCTGCCAGCTGTGACGTTAACAACAGAAGAAGCACCGGCTAACTCCGTGCCAGCAGCCGCGGTAATACGGAGGGTGCGAGCGTTAATCGGAATTACTGGGCGTAAAGCGGACGCAGGCGGTTTGTTAAGCTAGATGTGAAAGCCCCGGGCTCAACCTGGGATGGTCATTTAGAACTGGCAGACTAGAGTCTTGGAGAGGGGAGTGGAATTCCAGGTGTAGCGGTGAAATGCGTAGATATCTGGAGGAACATCAGTGGCGAAGGCGACTCCCTGGCCAAAGACTGACGCTCATGTCCGAAAGTGTGGGTAGCGAACAGGATTAGATACCCTGGTAGTCCACACCGTAAACGCTGTCTACTAGCTGTGTGTGAATTTAATTCGTGCGTAGCGAAGCTAACGCGCTAAGTAGACCGCCTGGGGAGTACGGCCGCAAGGTTAAAACTCAAATGAATTGACGGGGGCCCGCACAAGCGGTGGAGCATGTGGTTTAATTCGAAGCAACGCGAAGAACCTTACCTACACTTGACATGCAGAGAATTTTCCAGAGATGGATTAGTGCCTTCGGGAACTCTGACACAGGTGCTGCATGGCTGTCGTCAGCTCGTGTCGTGAGATGTTGGGTTAAGTCCCGCAACGAGCGCAACCCTTGTCCTTAGTTGCCAGCATTTGGTTGGGCACTCTAAGGAGACTGCCGGTGACAAACCGGAGGAAGGTGGGGACGACGTCAAGTCATCATGGCCCTTACGTGTAGGGCTACACACGTGCTACAATGGCAAGTACAGAGGGAAGCAAGACAGTGATGTGGAGCGGACCCCTTAAAGCTTGTCGTAGTCCGGATTGGAGTCTGCAACTCGACTCCATGAAGTCGGAATCGCTAGTAATCGCAGGTCAGCATACTGCGGTGAATACGTTCCCGGGCCTTGTACACACCGCCCGTCACACCATGGGAGTGGGATGCAAAAGAAGTAGTTAGTCTAACCTTCGGGAGGACGATTACCACTTTGTGTTTCATGACTGGGGTGAAGTCGTAACAAGGTAACCCTAGGGGAACCTGGGGTTGGATCACCTCCTTACCTTAAAAATCGTTTATTGCCTTTTAGCGCAGTGTTCACACAGATTGTTTTGTTATTAATGAAGAACGACCAAGTCTTATGGGGCTATAGCTCAGCTGGGAGAGCGCCTGATTTGCATTCAGGAGGTCAGCAGTTCGATCCTGCTTAGCTCCACCAATAGGCTTGTAGCTCAGCTGGTTAGAGCGCACCCCTGATAAGGGTGAGGTCGGCAGTTCAAGTCTGCCCAAGCCTACCAAATCTTTCTCATGCGGCGTCAGATAAAACCTTATGTGCCGGGGCACACGACGGTTTCATCTTCCTTGCCTGAAAAAGATTGGATGTATTAAGTAATCACTTGGTCAGAATGGAATCAAATCCTAATGAATATCCGCTTTTACAGCGACTATTGATTAGGGTTTTTTACTCTAAACCTGTTCTTTAACAATTTGGAAAGCTGATATTAGTAATCAATCAAATTGAGTAACTGAGAATATCGAAAGATGTTCTTTCAAAAGCTACTCTATCTGACAACGGCGCAGCGTAAGCTGCAACGTAATTGATTAGACAGTCATGCATACAACAGTGCTTAAGTGCACACCTGACTCCGGATAAAAAGGCGGAGGCAGGCGCAGGAAAATCCATCCTTTTGAGTTGTCGCAACTCTTGGATAATCCTGTAATAGCTATTCACTCTCTCACTACTCATGTTGAGAAGAGGAAATAGCGACGATTAAGGTTCTGGGCAAGCGAATACGACGAGTGAGCGAGGGCGTATACAAGTAGTATATAACCGAGCGAGCGAGGAAGAGTCGCGCAGCACAGGTTCTTAAGCGGAAGCTATTTAGGGTTGTATGGTTAAGTGACTAAGCGTATACGGTGGATGCCTTGGCAGTAAGAGGCGATGAAGGACGTGTAAGTCTGCGAAAAGCGGTGGCGAGCTGACAAAACGCATTTGAGCCATCGATGTCCGAATGGGGAAACCCACCCGCTTGCGGGTATCGTTAACTGAATACATAGGTTAACGAGGCAAACCCGGGGAACTGAAACATCTAAGTACCCGGAGGAAAAGAAATCAACCGAGATTCCCTTAGTAGCGGCGAGCGAAAGGGGACCAGCCGATGTTAGTTGTCATAGTGGAATATTCTGGAAAGTTTAACGGAACAGGGTGATAGTCCCGTACACGAAGTGACAGTTAGCACATATTAAGTAGGTCGGGACACGTGTTATCCTGACTGAAGATGGGGGGACCATCCTCCAAGGCTAAATACTCCTTACTGACCGATAGTGAACCAGTACCGTGAGGGAAAGGCGAAAAGAACCCCTGTGAGGGGAGTGAAACAGAACCTGAAACCGTATACGTACAAGCAGTGGGAGCCCTTCGGGGTGACTGCGTACCTTTTGTATAATGGGTCAGCGACTTATATTTGGTAGCAAGGTTAACCGTATAGGGGAGCCGTAGCGAAAGCGAGTGTTAACTGCGCGTTGAGTTGCCAGGTATAGACCCGAAACCCGGTGATCTAGCCATGGGCAGGTTGAAGGTTGAGTAACATCAACTGGAGGACCGAACCCACGCCTGTTGAAAAAGGCGGGGATGACTTGTGGCTGGGGGTGAAAGGCCAATCAAACCGGGAGATAGCTGGTTCTCCCCGAAATCTATTTAGGTAGAGCCTCGGACGAATTCCTTTGGGGGTAGAGCACTGTTAAGGCTAGGGGGTCATCCCGACTTACCAACCCTTTGCAAACTCCGAATACCAAAGAGAACTATCCGGGAGACACACGGCGGGTGCTAACGTCCGTCGTGAAGAGGGAAACAACCCAGACCGCCAGCTAAGGTCCCAAAATATTGCTAAGTGGGAAACGATGTGGGAAGGCTAAGACAGCTAGGAGGTTGGCTTAGAAGCAGCCACCCTTTAAAGAAAGCGTAATAGCTCACTAGTCGAGTCGGCCTGCGCGGAAGATGTAACGGGGCTAAGCAATATACCGAAGCTGCGGCAAAGTACTTGTACTTTGGGTAGGGGAGCGTTCTGTAAGCCGCTGAAGGTGAACTGTGAAGTTTGCTGGAGGTATCAGAAGTGCGAATGCTGACATGAGTAACGATAATGGGGGTGAAAAACCCCCACGCCGGAAGACCAAGGTTTCCTGTCCCATGCTAATCAGGGCAGGGTAAGTCGGCCCCTAAGGCGAGGCAGAAATGCGTAGTCGATGGGAAACGGGTTAATATTCCCGTACTTATATAATCAGTGACGGAGGGACGGAGAAGGCTAGACAATCCTGGCGTTGGTTGCCCAGGTGAAAGTGTGTAGGAAGTAAGATTAGGTAAATCCGGTTTTATAATTCTGAGACACGAGACGAGCTCCCAAGGGAGTGAAGTTGTTGATGCCCTGCTTCCAGGAAAAGCTTCTAAACTTATGATTATGTGAACCGTACCCCAAACCGACACAGGTGGTCAGGTAGAGAACACTAAGGCGCTTGAGAGAACTCGGGTGAAGGAACTCGGCAAAATTGTACCGTAACTTCGGGAGAAGGTACGCCCCTGCGTGTGATGAGACTTGCTCTCTGAGCACACGGGGGCCGCAGTGACCAGGTGGCTGGGACTGTTTATTAAAAACACAGCACTCTGCTAAATCGTAAGATGACGTATAGGGTGTGACACCTGCCCGGTGCCGGAAGGTTAATTGATGGGGTTAGCGTAAGCGAAGCTCTTGATCGAAGCCCCGGTAAACGGCGGCCGTAACTATAACGGTCCTAAGGTAGCGAAATTCCTTGTCGGGTAAGTTCCGACCTGCACGAATGGTGTAACCATGGCCACGCTGTCTCCACCCGAGACTCAGTGAAATTGAAATCGCAGTGAAGATGCTGTGTACCCGCACCTAGACGGAAAGACCCCGTGAACCTTTACTACAGCTTGGCACTGAACATTGAACCTACTTGTGTAGGATAGGTGGGAGGCTTTGAAGTATGGACGCCAGTTCATACGGAGCCGTCCTTGAAATACCACCCTGGTATGTTTGATGTTCTAACGTTGTTCCCTTATCGGGAATGCGGACAGTGTCTGGTGGGTAGTTTGACTGGGGCGGTCTCCTCCCAAATAGTAACGGAGGAGCACGAAGGTTAGCTAATCACGGTCGGACATCGTGAGGTTAGTGCAATGGCATAAGCTAGCTTAACTGCGAGACAGACACGTCGAGCAGGTACGAAAGTAGGTCATAGTGATCCGGTGGTTCTGTATGGAAGGGCCATCGCTCAACGGATAAAAGGTACTCCGGGGATAACAGGCTGATACCGCCCAAGAGTTCATATCGACGGCGGTGTTTGGCACCTCGATGTCGGCTCATCACATCCTGGGGCTGAAGTCGGTCCCAAGGGTATGGCTGTTCGCCATTTAAAGTGGTACGCGAGCTGGGTTTAGAACGTCGTGAGACAGTTCGGTCCCTATCTGGTGTGGGCGTTGGATGATTGAGGGGAGCTGCTCCTAGTACGAGAGGACCGGAGTGGACGAACCGCTGGTGTTCGGGTTGTTTTGCCAAAGGCATTGCCCGGTAGCTACGTTCGGAATCGATAACCGCTGAAAGCATCTAAGCGGGAAGCGAGCCCCGAGATGAGTCATCCCTGAGGTTTAACCTCTCTGAAGGGTTGTTGAAGACTACAACGTTGATAGGCAGGATGTGGAAGTGTTGCAAGGCATTAAGCTAACCTGTACTAATTGCCCGTGAGGCTTAACCATACAACGCCTAAGTAGCTTTTACTTAGAAGTTGTGAGTTAAAGACTGACTAATTAATGAGTTAGAGTAGCGTTACTCTGATTGATGAAGATATCAAGCTTTCCAGAATTGTTATCTTAGTGATGTGTAAACATCATTAAGACAAAAGTTTATGCCTGACGGCAATAGCGACGTGGTACCACCTGAATCCATTCCGAACTCAGAAGTGAAACGCGTTAGCGGCGATGGTAGTGTGGGGTCTCCCCATGTGAGAGTAGCACACCGTCAGGCTCCCAATTACGAAGAAGCCCGCTCATCTGAGCGGGCTTTTTTCGTTTCTGTTCTCTGTTCAGAATCCCACTATGCTTCTTTTTATTAAAGTGCTCGCTTCAAACATAGAATATTCCTTAATAGATGCCTGTATTCACTGTAAAGCGGGGAGTAAAAAGCCCGCAGATGCGGGCTTGTCTCATTGAATGTATGACTATTCAAATATGAGTACGCTTTCATCAGGCACGATATCGAAATCATATTTTCCGTAATCAGCAAAACCAGGGCAATTATTTACGGTACCCTCAAGTACAATCGTTCCTGACTGAAGGTTCTCATATACACCGGTTGCACCCACCAGATTCACATATTCTTTTATGAACATCGGTTCACCACCCGAGCAGAATAAATCCCCCTGAAGCGGGATAAACACATCGTATGCAGAATGAAGTGAGAATGTTCTGTCATCGTCAATCATGACATGAGAAATTACAGGTCCGGCAGTAAAGAAGTTTGTCAGATCGATAGTGCCTTTCAGCACACCTTTAACTTTTTCCCGTTTCTTAATAGATTTGCGTTCATCTTTTGAAAAGGATTTCCAGTCAGTGCTTTTCAGCACTATCTCAAATTGTCCAAGTTGTTCAAGTTTTACCAGGTCTGTAGAAACATCAAAAGTCTCAACAGTCCCCTTGGTAATTGTGTAAGTTCCTTTTACTACACGGTTGTCAGAGCTGTCTTTATCATGTTTAGCCAGTACAGGTGTCGAAAGGCATAAGGCAGAAAACACAGAAGCAGCAACAAGAGATTTAATTTTCATAAACTTCCTTATAAGTATTCCATAGTTGTGGCGTCTATTTGCGCCGGAGGTAAGAGGTTAATGACCTTAAGGTGTGACTACGTAAACACTATCTAATCGGGTCGGCCCGGTTCAGCATAAACTTTTATACACCAGTATAGTTTTCATTTAAATCTCTTATATTCAGCAAATGTAATTAAATCCGGCTGGCGGAATACAGATCTCTGATTAGTCCCATTTCGTGAATCCAAATCGACTATTGTCTTATCCATATTGATGTTAACAAATTGTTTTAATGGGCTATAGTTTAACCATAACAACAATGAGGAAGTAAGCAGGCGTGAAAAATTCAATTATCTCCGGGTTACTGGCCCTGGTAACCGTGTCGGTGTGTGGTCTGTTTGATATAGCCTTCTGGTGGGTGGCTGTCGCCGTGTTCTTTGTAACACTCATACCTGCTCTGATATTTCCTCAGCAGAGCACGGTTGTTGCCGGAACCGACGGGCAAGACGATGCTGACTCGAAATTAGGTGAGTCTATCAGCCAGTCTGCCAGCCGGATCGCTATAGGTGGAGCAACGGTTTCCCACTTTCTGGATAAGCTTGCCGCAGTATTTAAAGAGCAGGCCGATAGTGTTCAGGAAATCGCCGGCAGTATTAAGCACCTTGAAGAAGGTAATCTTCAACTTGTGGGATTCTCTACAGATGCTCAGCAAAAAATTCAGGCAGCAGACGATAAAACTCAGGATTGTAAGCAGGCTCTGAGCCAGTTGGTTGAACAACAAAGTCAGCTTCGTAGTGAAATTGAAGCCTCAGCAGATATGCTCGCCACATTAAAGAGCAAGGCCGATTCCATCAGCGGCATCACCACTACCATTAATCAACTGGCCGATCAGACTAATATGCTCGCTTTAAATGCTGCTATTGAAGCTGCAAGGGCCGGAGAGCAGGGACGGGGATTTGCCGTTGTTGCCGATGAAGTGCGCGACCTCGCTCAAAAGACAACAAATGCTACCCAGGGCATTGACGATGTACTCAATGAAATCAATCGCTACAGTCAAACTTCTGTAGACGCCATTGAAAAAGTTTCAGCAGCCAACGGCGCCATGTCGGACGTAGTGAACTATATGTCGTCCCTGATTGAAGAAACCAGCATTATTTCTACAGAAGCGGCAAATTCAATGGGGCAGGTCGCCAGTACGGTAGAAGTGCACGGCAATACCAACAGAGGAATAAGTGTAAATGCTGAAAGGTTACATCAGAATACCAAGCATCTTGAAGGCGATCTGACAGATGTTTCAGAGAAGGTACTGGCACTTAGTTATCACACTGAGGGTATTTTCCGGCAATTACAGGCATTGCGGGTGAATGACCGTAACGGAAAAGTCCAACGGATCGCCACCAGGTCCGCCCAAAAGATTGGTCAAATGTTCGAAGAGGCTATTACCAGTGGAAAAATCTCTGAATCAGATTTGTTCAACTTTCACTATGAACCGGTGAAAGGGACCAATCCGCAAAAATTCACTACACGGTTTGATTCATTTACTGATGTTTTGCTTCCTCCGGTACAGGAACCTGTCCTTGAGGAAAATAACTTTATTATTTATGCCGGGGCGGTGGATATTAACGGATACTTCCCGACCCACAATAAAAAATTCAGCAAACCTATGACCGGAGATTACGACACTGACCTGGCTAAGAGCCGGACGAAACGCATTTTCGATGATCCTACCGGTTCCCGTTGCGGAAAGAATACAGAGAGTTTTCTTCTGCAAACCTACAAGCGTGATACCGGAGAAGTGATGCACGATCTGTCTGCACCGATTTACGTTAACGGCAAACACTGGGGCGGTTTTCGTATAGGGTACAAAGCAGAAGATGTATGAAGCATAATGAAAAAATGCTTTAAGAAGAAATTTTTCATCTCATCGTCAGGTCTTTATGCACTGAGGTCGTTTGAACGTAAATTAAAAAGTTATCGTGCTGGAGTGTATTTATGAAAGAAGCTAAACGTAATCTGGTTGCGGGTACCATCGGTGCTGCAGTGTTAAGTGCCGGCGCATTTACATCGTCTGCAATGGCAAATCCGTTCGGAATGGATGCACTGGAATCCGGATATAAGCAAATCGCGGCAGAAGGAAAATGCGGTGAAGGCAAATGTGGTGCCGATAAAATGAAAGATAAAGCCAAAGCGGCAGCAGAGGGTAAATGCGGTGAGGGCAAGTGTGGCGCCGACAAGATGAAAGACAAAGCGAAAGCTGCAGCAGAAGGCAAATGCGGTGAAGGTAAGTGTGGTGCCGATAAAATGAAGGATAAAGCCAAAGCTGCGACAGAAGGTAAGTGTGGTGAAGGAAAGTGCGGCGCTGACAAAATGAAGGACAAGGTTAAAGAGAAAGCGGCTGAAGAAGGTAAATGTGGTGAGGGCAAATGCGGGAGTATGTAAACCGGCATGTGCTTGACTCGTTTTTGAAGTAACACCTTTGTTCAAAGTCACTAGTCATTTGGAGTTCTGATGTCTGTATCCGGTGCCGGGTTGGGTCTGCGGCGTGAAATGTTGCCTGACTTACTGCCACAGCTTCCTGACAGTGTCGATTTCTGGGAAGTTGCGCCGGAGAACTGGATCCCAATGGGCGGGAAGTTCAAAAAGCAATTGCAGGCCTGTACATCGCAGGCCCCCTTTTCGACTCACGGACTGTCATTGTCTGTAGGCAGTACGGATCCTCTTGATATCCCGTTTATTAAACAAATCAAATCGTTCCTGCAGGAATATAGCATCAGCTTGTACAGTGAACATCTGAGTTTTTGTTCCGGTAACGGACACCTCTATGATTTGCTGCCAATGCCTTTTTGTGAGCAGGCTGCAAAACATGTTGTGGAAAGAATCAAAATTGTACAGGACATTTTAGAGCGTCCGCTGGTGCTGGAGAATGTATCTTATTACCTCGCACCAGATCAGGACATGACAGAGCTGGAATTCCTTCTTTATATACTGGAAGAGTCTGACTGTCAGATGCTGCTTGATGTAAACAACCTCTACGTAAACAGTATCAATCATAAGTATGATGCCGTTGATTTCCTCAATGCACTGCCATCAAAGCGTATTGTTTATGGTCATATCGCCGGTCATTACGACGAGAGTGATAACCTTAAAGTCGATACCCATGGCAGTAGTGTCATTGAACCTGTGTGGGGGTTGCTGGAAAAAGCCTACCGGAAGCACGGCGTTTTCCCTACGTTGCTTGAACGGGATTTTAATATTCCTCCGTTAGGTGAATTGCTGGAAGAGGTTGGCCGGATTAAATCCATTCAGCAACGGGTATGTAATGAGCAGGAAATTAAGGATAACCAGCTAGCCGGATGTGCGGGATGACAGATTTCCGCGCAAGGCAGGCTGAACTTGCACAAGCCATGCGGGATCCTCAATCCGGCTTTGTTACCCTTGAAGAGGACGGCGAAGAAAGGTTGTCTGTCTACCGCTCACTATTTTTTAATAATATAAAAAATTTTATCGCCGGCGGGTTTCCTGTGGTCAAAGAAGTCCTGGGCGAAGAACAGTGGCTTATTCTCGTACGGGAATTCATGCGTGAGCATGTTTGTGAGACCCCTTACTTTGTTGAAATCAGCCGTGAGTTTGTCCGTTTTCTGAGTCACTTTGATTGTTCAGCCCGTGGTTATCCGGCTTTTTTATATGAGCTCGCGCATTATGAATGGCTGGAAATTGATGTCAGCGTACGCGACGAAGACCTGCCACTTAAAGCCTGCTCAGGCGATTTACCAGAGCGTTATACATTGTCCGGCCTGGCAACACTTGCCAGTTACCATTATCCGGTACATCAAATCAGCGTTGAATGTCAGCCAGAAAAAGTATCAGAGCAGCGACATAACTACGTGGTGTACCGTGACAAAAGTGATAACGTTCAGTTCATGATTACTGAGCCTTTAACGGCTTTATTGCTGACGATTATCAGTGAAGAGGCTTTGCCCGTTCCCGGTATCATCAGTCAGCTTAAAGCTGTCATTCCTCCTACACAAGTTGCAGCGGTTGAACATTATCTGCCGCAAGCACTCTCCGCACTTATAGAAAAGGGGATAGTGGTCAAAGCCTGACCGCTTGCCTCACCTTATTAACAATATTCGCTATAATGGAGAATAGCACTGTCATTCAGACTGTGTTTCGATTAACATTTACGACCATTTTGACTTAGAACTTTCAGGTATTGATTATGGCTGATAACGGCGAGTTTAAAGAAGTGTTTAACTGGTGGTACTTTCTGGCAATCGTTGCCACGTTGGTAGCTTTTCCTCTGTTGCATATCATAGCTGGCTGGTTCACTTTCTGGCTGTAATCAAAAGGCAAAGAAGTGACTGCTGAATATATAAAATCCGTAATAAAAACCGTACCCGACTACCCTAAACCCGGCATCATGTTCCGTGATGTCACCAGCGTGCTGGAAGATCACAAAGCATTTACTGCGTGCATCACGTTGTTGCTTGAGAAATTTCAGGGCATGCAGTTTGATAAAGTAGCCGGCACTGAAGCCCGTGGTTTCTTGTTTGGTGCACCGCTGGCCCTTGAAATGGGTGTGGGTTTCGTACCGGTGAGAAAACCCAATAAATTACCCAGAGAAGTGGTAAGTGAATCCTACGAACTTGAGTATGGTATGGATACACTTGAGATCCACAAAGATGCCATCAAAGAAGGTGAGCGGGTGCTGTTGATTGACGATCTGCTGGCAACCGGCGGTACCATCGGCGCATCAGCAAAATTGATCCGTTCATTAGGTGGCATTGTTGAACATGCCGGTTTTGTTATCGGCCTGCCGGACCTTGGCGGCTATGAGAAATTAGCGGCGCTGAACATTGAATGCTATTCAATTTGTGATTTTGATGGTGAATAAGGAACAAGCGGTTTTATGAGTTATCAGGTTCTGGCAAGGAAGTGGCGACCACGAAAGTTTAGTGAACTCGTTGGTCAGGAACATGTTGTTACCGCCATCGCCAATGCATTAGATAACGACCGCTTACATCACGCTTATTTATTTACCGGTACCCGTGGGGTCGGTAAAACCACAATCGCACGTATCTTTTCAAAGAGTTTAAACTGCGAAGAAGGTCAGGGCGCTAATCCATGTGGTGTTTGTGATACCTGTCGTGAAATCGAGCAGGGCAATTACGTCGACCTGCTCGAAATCGATGCGGCGTCACGTACCAAAGTGGAAGATACCCGCGAACTGCTGGATAACGTGCAGTACAAGCCCACCCGTGGCCGCTACAAAGTGTACCTCATCGATGAAGTACACATGCTGTCTAAGCACAGTTTTAATGCGCTGTTAAAAACCCTTGAAGAGCCACCACCTCATGTGAAGTTTCTGCTGGCAACCACTGATCCGCAGAAGCTGCCCATTACAATTCTGTCGCGCTGCCTGCAATTTAATTTAAAAGCGCTGTCCCGTGAGCAAATTTCAGGGCAACTGACACACATACTGCAGCAGGAATCCATTCCTTTTGAGGCACCGGCACTGGCGTTACTGGCCCGTGCAGCCCAGGGCAGTATGCGGGATGCGCTCAGTCTGACTGATCAGGCTATTGCACAGGGCGATAATCAGGTAGCGGCTGCCATCGTCACCGACATGCTCGGTTTGATGGACAGACATCAAATTCTGAAGCTGCTTTTCGCACTGGTGAAAAAGGACGCTCCGGGTCTGCTTGATATTGTGGCATCAATGGCTGAGCAAGCGCCGGATTTCGGTCAGGTACTGGCTGAACTGTCCAGTTTGTTACACCAGATAGCTTTAACCCAGTGGGTGCCTGAAACCTGCAAACTGGAAACGACATCTGCCAAAGCGATATATCAATTGGCAAAAGCATTACCGGCAGAGCAGGTGCAGCTGTTTTATCAGATTGCTTTGCAAGGCAGAAAAGATTTGCCCCATGCTGCAGATGGTCGCTCAGCGCTGGAAATGACACTGTTACGAATGATGTCTTTTGCACCGGTTCCGTCCGGTGACGACAACCTTGAGTTGATCGTGGATGCGCAGGGCAGTACAGAAACGCCGGTGTCGCAAGCGTCTGCACAACCTGTTTCTTCTGCTCCGTCTGTAGCCTCAGCGCCAGATACGCAAGCTGCACCGGTTCTTCAGCCGGCGCAAGAAAAAGAAACGGCGGAACCCGAAGCCGCTCATGCCCCTCAACCGGCGGTGCACAAAATTGTTACTGAAGGTACCGGAACAACTACCGGGCCGGCAGATACAGATACTTCAGAAGATTTACATGCGCTCAATGCTGAACAGGCTGAAATTGAAAAAGCAGCGGCGGAATATCGCCAGCCTGCTTCTGAGCGTGTGCCCGCTGAACCGCCTGTTGTTGAGCCGGAGCCTGTAAAAGATGAACCTGTACTGCCGGAATCTTCGCGACTGCTTGAATCCGGGCAACAGGCTGAGCCTTCAGCACAGAATGGTCCGCCTCAGTGGGATGATATTCCTCCTGCGGACTATGATGATATGCCGCCTGCTGCTTACGAAGATGAGCATTATGAAGTACCGGCAGAACACGCCGCGCCCGGGCATCAGTCAAACAATGTGACTCAGGCCGGTAGTACCGATTCATTGACGTCTATCGAAGAAATGTTAGCCCTGCGCCAGCAATTAAAAACTGGACGTAAGGAGGCTGCAGAAGCACCCGCAAAAAAGTCTGAGAACCAGAGTGACACCAGTGAGCGTGTCCGCAAGCTGAGTCAACGGGGTATAACGTCAGCCCCGCCTGTGGCAGACAATGAACCTGCTGAAACGGCGGCATCTGCACCGTCAGAGGATGATGCCTCGTCGCCGCCCTGGGAAAACCATTCAACTACGATGGCCCCTGAAACTGACGACTTTGCTGATAATGGTCAGTCTGAAGTTGGTGATGCTGCGGCTTCACAACCTTCATCCGGGCAGGAGGCATTTGCTCAGGAAATTGAAGTACAGGCTGATGCCGGAGTGGCTTCTTTTGTTGAGGAAGATGACTATACCGGCAATGTTACCCCGCAACAGAATGAAAATGAGGCTCAAGGCTATCAACAAACTGACGTGCCTTCTGATAATGCCGTTGCCACTGCACCTATAAATCGTGTTCAAAGTGTCGATAGCGATGCTTTACCAGCTTATTTACCTGATGGCTCAAAATTATTACTCGGCCGTCAGATAGATAGCTGGAGCGAACGGGTTGCAGAACTGGGACTGGCCGGTTTAACTAAACAAATCGTATTAAATGCTGCTTTTTCGATAAAAGATCAGGATGTGACGCTTGAATTAGATGAGAGTCAGAGCCATCTCATAAATGACAATGCTGTTGCACAACTGAATGAGGCGTTATCTAAGGCGCTGGAGCATCCGGTCAATGTGAACATTGTTTACGGACAGCCAGCACAAACACCGCTGACGTTGCAGGCACGTATCGATGAAATGCGTCGTGCTTATGCACATCAGGTGGTTAGCAACGATGAAAAATTTACGACATTACGGGATCTTTTTGCTGCAACAGTGCTCGAAGACACTGTTCAGCCCCGGTAATGACACACAATCAATAAATAGTGAGAGAGTCGACCATGTTTAAAGGTGGAATGGGAAATATCATGAAGCAGGCGCAACAGATGCAGGAGCGCATGCAAAAAGCACAGGAAGACCTGGCGAAAATTGAAGTGACCGGTGAAGCCGGTGCCGGCATGGTGAAAGTTACCATGACGTGTAATCACAATGTGCGCCGCGTCGACATTGATGAGTCACTGATGGACGACGACAAAGACATGATAGAAGATCTGGTGGCTGCAGCCTGCAACGACGCTGTGCGTCGTGTACAGGAAACCAGTAAAGAGAAAATGGGCGACGTAACCGGTGGTATGCCATTACCTCCCGGCTTCAAAATGCCGTTTTAGGCTGAAAGCCCCATATTTACTGGCCTCCAGCTTTGCTAAAAGTTAGGGGCCAAATAGGGGACACTTAAATTAACGATTAAAGCTCGGCATTTGTCCGAGCTTTTTTATGTGAAAAGGTTAATATTTTCTTTTTTTACGTTGCTGAAATCACTATTTCTGTAGTGGCACACAGGCTTACTTTGTGGCTGTGAGTGAAAAAGTGGTTTTTTGCTGCCAGCAGAGGAACAGCAGCTATCCACATTTGCTAACTGGTCCTGTTACGAGGTGTATGCTTTGTTAGAAGTGATCTTCGCTAAACCTTTTATGATTCTATAAATCGACCAAATCCAAACAGCTAACAATATGAAATAGCCTATTACTACAAATGCTAATATAAAACCCAATATTGAAAGGCCAAGTCCCCACCAGAAAGTTTTTATTATATTGGAATAATGATCCTCAAATAATGAGCCTTGAGCTTCAGCCTTTTTTACAATTGCCCACATCGCACCTACAATCCAAAAGATACCTGTAAACATTCCTACGACCATAAGGCCGTAAGCTACAAGAGCATTTATTTTTGCAGCATCGTCTTTTGCGGATAAAGATTGTGGTGCTACGGTTGCTTCTTGAATTTCTGACATTTTAATCTCCTTTAAAGTCAACTCACTGAAATTCATAACATTTAAATATATCATTATGCAGGTGCATATCTGATAGTCCGGCTTTGAATGGAAAAATGAGGTGGTCGATCTAATAAGTCATAGTTTTCCCTTCTCGACTCTTTTACTCACTGTTGCTGTCAAACTATTACTAGGTTGAATGTTTGCTCCAGCAGTATAGGCATTCTGAGCATGACATAAATGCTCAAACAATACTACTGCTGAACAGAAACGGCTTATACATTAATTATTGCTAATATCTTCTATTTCCTGAGCCAGATGCATTCAGTAGGTTAATACCGAAAAAACCTACTGTAAAAGCCGATTCGCATCGAAAGTAGCATCTGTGTTTTCGTGATTCCCAATTCAATAGGCTAAGTAGGGCTGTGACTAACTTTCTCTTAGCAATGGGTCATGCCAATTATTAAGAATCAATTGTTGTCAATTGTTGATGCTTCTGATACAAATATTATTGGTTTATCCCCCATCTTTTTTTCCTTTTCATAAATTAATTTCTTTGAGTCAGTGTGTTTTTTGTCCAGTGTTAGATGGCGATAGCTTGAGATGAGATAATGCCATATAAGTTATTGATTAATATTGGTTGTAATGTTAACTTACTAATCGATTTTACTCGAAGAGAGTGTGTAACTAGATATTAATTGATAAATAACTAAAAATTTTTTATATAAGCCTCCTTTTGTCTTGTCTGAGAATTTTCTAAAGATATTTTTCTATATCTCTTGAATTTATTAAAATAAATGCTTCGCGTTTTTGATAATTACAAATTCCTCTCGCTAAACAGTCAGTATCATCAATATTAACGAAAAAGTTTTAAACATGGAGAATGTTAAATTTGAAACGTCAACTGTTAGTAAATGCTCTTGCGCTATCTGTACTTGCTGGTTGCAGCGCAACTCCTCCCATAAATGAAGAAGCTTCAGCAGAATTACAAGCTAAGTTGAATTTAATTTCGCTAGACGGAACTTTGTTGAAGCAGCAAGATACTTTTATCCTGGCCCCAAACTTCAGGGCTGATAGAATTGAGCAAGATGGTATGTTCGATACTGAAAGCTGGCGCTTTAATGGCAAAACATTGTTTCCAGCATTTAAGTCTTCACGTTTTGAATGTAGTCTTTCAAAAAATGAGTGTGAGCAGTATGAAGAGGTCGATTCACCATTTCTAAAGGTTAATGGCACCGACAGCGATTATGGTGATACTTATGAAAAAAGGGTAGCCGATGGCAAAAAGCCTGGAATTACTGCCATTGATGTTGCATTGGGTGGCGCTACTGCTGTCATTGCAGGGCCGGCAGCAGTTCTGGTTGGTACTCCGCTGGCTATATTGGGTGGATCAGTAAACTTGGTTAGGCATGGATCAGTGTGGAGTAATAATTGGGTAGAATTCGATCATGATTTATTTTACGAGCAAGCTGTTGTGGCAATTCAGGCAAAGCATGGATCTTTAGACAACTATATTGATTACATATCTCAGGCTAGTGTGATACATAAAAATTTAAGCCAACAAAACGAAAGACTATATAAAGACTGGAATACACTGAAAAATGAGAAGTCTACAATCATAAGTACATATCATCATTTCGAATTAATTAATGTAGATAAATTTACTTTTCAGATTCCTTCATTTGGAAATATCGAAATCGTAGAAGCTGAAATTAAATCAAATATGGATTACTTTTATTCCGAATCAGAAAAGAACTTGTTGGCTGATTACAGCCGGAAATTAGCTCAGGCTAAAGAAATCTATGTGCAGGAACAAAAAAAATCTTATTCATTAGCAAAAAACTCTAATTCGATGATGGATTTTATTCGGAAGTACGAAGGGTTGGATGAAGCTGACCTAGTTGAAAAAGCCTGGCTCAGTTGGCGCTCACTTGTCAAAAAAGAAGAAAAGATTGCGTTCGGTAAAATTGTGACTATTCGGGATGCCAATAATTTTATTTCACGATACAAGGATATCGATGAGGCCAAATTAGTACCGAAAGCACGCGACTTAGTGGCGCAAGCTGAACTACGTATCAGAAATGAAGAAAACGAGAAACGTAGAATCGCTCTTTCTAGTTTAAATAAGTGGCGGAAAGGCCTTAGCGTGGGCGACGATACTTTCTGCGGTAGAGTAATCGAAGCAAATTATCCAATGTTTCGGATTGCATTAAGCTCTCCATTAAAAGGCTTTTCAGATACTATTTGGCTTGAAAAGGATAATCTTTTTGAGTCTTGGAGTGGCTGTAGAAATATAAATAACACGGTAAGTCCGATTACAAGTCCGCTGGGATAGAAAGATAAAATTCGACGAATAATATATTAGGATAAGTGAAAAAATAGATTTGGTTCATCAAGCCTGACTTGAACGTGAATGGGGAATGGAGTTTGTATAGTGATGTTTTTCAGTTTGGTTTAGGTAAAAGATTATTAACTTGACCGCTAATCATCACTTGATTTATACAAAATTTCCTACTATCTGATAGGCGGATAGTTTAATTTTGAGTTTGCTATGAATAAAAAATAGCACTGTTCACCCACTTATATTGCTCGAAGATTCATGATTTTTAAGGTGTTTTATGTCACAAATCCCTTTTAGTTATCGGCTGAGAAAATTTGTCATGGAGGCATCTTAAAATTCGCGTTAATATGAACGTCATTACGTTAGCTAGATACAATAATCATTTTTGAACAATGAAATTCAGTCCGCTTCTGGGTGAGCTTATCGAAGCGCTCACCTGTTTGCCCGGTGTGGGCAATAAAAGTGCCCAGCGTATGGCGTTTCACCTGCTCGAACGAAACAGGGATGGTGCCATGAAGTTGGGCACCGTGCTGCATAATGCCATGGAGCACATTCAGCATTGCCAGCAATGCCGCACGTTTACCGAAGATGATGTGTGCGAAATCTGCCGTTCGCCGAAACGTCAGGAAGCGGGTGTATTGTGCATTGTCGAAAGTCCGCAGGATGTGCTGGCCATCGAGCAAACTATGACATTTACCGGCACATACTTTGTCTTGATGGGACATTTGTCGCCCATCGACGGCATCGGGCCGGCTGATATCGGGCTGACCGAACTGGAAACGCGACTTAAAGCCTCTCCGGTATCTGAAGTCATTCTGGCAACTAACCCTACGGTAGAGGGCGAAGCCACGGCACATTATATTGCGCAAATGTGTAACGGGCTTGATATCACGGCAAGCCGGATAGCGCATGGTGTGCCGGTAGGTGGCGAATTAGAATATATCGACGGCAGCACGCTGACCCACGCGTTCTCCGGTCGCCGCACGCTTTAAGCTTCAGCATTTTTCTGCTCTGTCATTACCGTTGGCAGAGCATCATTTCACTCAATTTTATCAAATCTGATAAAAACCCCACTTTTCAGGTTGAAATTATTCTGGCCCGACCCTACTTCCTAGACTGAAATTGATTCAAATAGCTAGGAGACTCTGGTTTATGGCTGAAGCAGCCCAACAAGAAAAACATGGTTTTCAGACTGAAGTAAAACAGCTTCTGCAACTGATGATTCATTCTTTGTATTCCAACAAAGAAATCTTCCTTCGTGAACTGGTATCGAACGCAGCAGATGCCGCCGATAAGTTACGCTTCCGTGCACTGGAAAATAACAGTCTGTACGAAGGCGACGGCGAACTGAACGTGAAGATCAGTACCGATGCTGATGCAGGTACCATTACCATTGCTGATAACGGCATTGGTATGACGAAAGAAGAAGTTATTGCGAATCTGGGTACCATTGCAAAGTCCGGTACCAAAGATTTCTTCAGTAAGCTTTCCGGTGATGCGGCAAAAGACTCACAACTGATAGGTCAGTTTGGTGTGGGCTTTTACTCAGCGTTCATTGTGGCTGATAAAGTGACAGTAAGAACCCGTGCTGCCGGCACCGACGCCAGTCAGGGCGTTGAGTGGATTTCTGACGGTGAAGGTGAATTCACTGTAGCAGAAATTAGCAAACCTGCCCGCGGCACTGAAATTGTTCTGCACATCCGTGAAGAAGAAAAAGAGTTTGTTGATAACTGGCGTCTGCGCTCAATCATCAGCAAATATTCCGACCACATCAGCATTCCGGTGCAAATGTGGAAAGATGAGATCCCTGAAAGTGAAGGTCCTGACGGTGAAAAAACACCGGCTGTTCCCGGCGAATGGGAGAGTGTAAACAAAGCGACGGCATTGTGGACACGGGATAAGTCAGATATCTCTGAAGAAGAATATAAAGAATTCTATAAGCACATTTCTCATGACTTTGCTGATCCATTGGCATGGGCGCACAACAAAGTAGAAGGTAAGAGTGAGTACACCAGCTTACTTTACATTCCTTCTAAAGCGCCGTTTGATATGTGGAACCGTGATCAGAATCATGGTCTGAAGCTTTATGTCCAGCGTGTATTCATTATGGATGACGCTGAACAGTTTATGCCAACGTACCTGCGTTTCGTAAAAGGTCTGCTTGATTCCAACGACCTGCCGCTGAACGTATCCCGTGAAATTCTGCAGGACAACAAAGTCACCCAGACGTTGCGTCAGGGTTGTACTAAGCGCGTATTGCAGATGCTGGAGAAAATGGCGAAGAACGACAGCGAAAAGTATCACTCATTCTGGGGTGAATTTGGTAACGTGCTGAAAGAAGGTCCTGCCGAAGACTTCAGCAACAAAGATAAAATTGCCGGTCTGCTTCGCTTCTCGTCAACACATGGTGATTCCGATGCGCAAACTGTGTCTCTGGATGATTACATTGGTCGCATGAAGGAAGGTCAGGACAAAATTTACTTTGTCACCGCTGACAGTCTGCAAGCTGCGAAAACCAGCCCGCACCTGGAGTTTTTCCGCAAGAAAGGCATCGAAGTGTTGCTGATGGGCGAGCGCATTGACGAATGGTTAATGTCTCACCTGACTGAGTACAATGAGAAGTCTTTCCAGTCTATTGCTAAAGGTGATTTGGATTTAGGTGACCTTGACGACGAGGAAACCAAAAAGGCGCAGGAAGAAGCAGAAAAAGAAGTGGAAGGTGTGCTTGAGCGTGCGAAAACTGCATTAGGTGACAAAGTTGTCGACGTGAAATTTACTCACCGTCTGACAGAATCTCCTGCGGTGATCACGGCTGATGAAAACGGCATGACCACGCAGATGATGAAGCTGATGCAGGCTGCCGGTCAGACAGTACCGGATGTGAAATACCACTTCGAACTGAACCCTGAGCATCAGTTAGTGAAAAAGCTGGCTGATGTACAGGATGAAGCTCTGTTTAATCAGTGGGTGGGCGTATTGTACGATCAGGCAGCATTGTCTGAGCAGGGCAGTCTGAAAGACCCGTCCAGCTTTGTACGCAATTTAAACAGTCTGTTAATGAGTATGGCAAAATAAAGCCGGTTCACCGACTGTAAACATATGAAAACGGGTCTTTATGGCCCGTTTTTATTTTAACTATCACTTAAATTTATTTAGGTGAGATATTTCTTTACAAATCAATACACTGTTCCTGCTGCTTAACCTTTAATGACAGGCTGTTAAAGAAATGTATGTCTTCACGCCTTCGAATGCCCTTACGACTATTGTTCATAAACCATGCGACATAGGTCGTATAATCTGACTCTGTACTTGCTATGGGCTTGTTTCGCTGATGCTTAGTGTGTAAAGTGCCCAACAGTTGAGAAAATAAAGCGGAGAGCGCAAAATGCGAATCATTCTTCTGGGCGCACCGGGCGCCGGTAAGGGAACTCAGGCACAATTTCTGATGGGGAAATACGGTATTCCTCAAATCTCTACTGGTGACATGTTGCGTTCGGCCATCAAGGCCGGCACTGAACTTGGTCTTGCGGCCAAGCGTGTAATGGACGAAGGTAAACTGGTGTCTGATGACATCATTATTGGTCTGGTTAAAGAGCGTATTGCCCAGGACGACTGCAAGCAAGGCTTCCTGCTTGACGGTTTTCCCCGTACCATTCCTCAGGCTGATGCAATGAAAGAAGCAGGCGTATCTGTAGATCATTGCATTGAGTTTGACGTACCTGATGATGTTATCGTTGAGCGTATGGGCGGCCGTCGTGTACACCCTGCCTCAGGTCGTGTTTATCACGTTGTTTACAATCCACCAAAAGTGGAAGGTAAAGATGATGAAACCGGTGAAGAACTGATCATCCGTGATGACGACAAAGAAGAGACAGTACGTAAGCGTTTAGGCGTGTACCACGAGCAAACTAAGCCTCTGGTCAACTACTACTCTGCAGAAGCTGAAGCCGGAAACTGCCAGTACCACAAGCTGGATGGTACCAAACCGGTAGAGCAGGTCAGCAATGAGCTGGCTGAGCTTCTCGGTTAAAAATTCTTACTAAAGGCCGCATCAAGCGGCCTTTTTTTATCCTTCACTGTCAAAGCGGGTAAAAGGCTTTGCCAGCGTGCCGCTTAATTGCCAGAATAGACACCAATAACCCATTATTAAACCTGACGATTATGAGTTTCCCGATTACTGCGTTTTACGCAAGTCTGTTAGCCTTGTGTTATATCTACCTGTCATTCGCCGTTATTAATGTTCGCCGCAGCGCCCGGATCGGTGTGGGTGACGGAGGCAATGATGAACTTACCCGTGCCATTCGTGTACACGGCAATTTCAGCGAATATGTGCCAATCACTCTTATTCTGCTGGCGTGCCTGGAGAGCTTACATCCCCAGCACTGGGTATTGCACGCGGGTGGCTGCGCTATATTATTTGGCCGCATTCTCCATGCTTACGGCTTGCGTCACAGTGAAGGAACAAGCTGGCAACGTTTATCAGGGATGCTCCTGACGTTTTTGTCTATGCTGTTTCTTGCCTGCTCGAACCTGTTTATGATCCACTACCTGATTTAGTTTATGTCTGAGTTATTATCTGATTTTTCTGCTCTGGTGACCCCGGTCTGCCTCATTGACGAGAATAAGTTGCGGGCGAACAGCGAACGCATGCAGGAGAAATGTCGCCGGGACGGCGTGACACTGCGGCCTCATGTTAAAACACTGAAGAGCCGTGAAGCTGCGGAAATTTATGCACCGCGGCCCGGGCCTGTCACTGTTTCCACACTGGAAGAAGCCCGTTACTTTGCGCAGGCCGGTTACAAAGATATTCTGTATGCGGTGGGTATAACGCCGAATAAATTCTCTGCTGTTAATGAGCTTCTGGAACGTGGTGTTGATCTGATTGTTGTCGTTGATAATGAAGCGGCAGTGGATGCGCTGGTAAAAGCCCGTCGAACTTTCATTGTGCCGCTGCGGGTAATGATAGAACTGGATGTTGATGATCACCGTGCCGGTGCCGGGCCTGAGAGCATGCAATTGATCTCTATGGCTGAGCAGTTGCACAACACTGCGCATATCCGTTTTTCCGGCGTGATGGCCCATGCAGGTGCATCTTACGGGTGTAAGACGCCCGAAACGCAATATGCCATGGCAGAACAGGAATGCAATCGTACGGTACTGGCGGCGAACAGACTCAAAGCAGCGGGATTACCTGCTGATATCATTTCTGTGGGATCCACGCCAACCGCGTTATCTGATTATAAGCCCGGAGGCGTTACCGAGATCCGCGCCGGTGTGTACGCAACGTTTGATCTGGTGATGGCCGGTCTGGGGGTTTGTTCAGTATCTGACATTGCAATGAGTGTGTTGACGACAGTCATTGGTCATCAGATGAAGAAGAATCAGGTACTGGTGGACGCAGGCTGGATGGGACTGTCGAGAGATAAAGGCTCTGACTCCCACGGATATGGTCTGGTCGCTGATGCCGGGGGCAATATACTGGATGGCTGGTATGTCAGTCAGACAAACCAGGAACACGGTATCATTGAGCATAAAGATGGTTTACCGGTACCGGATCAAGGTTTCGGATTCGGCCGTCAACTCCGGATCCTGCCAAACCATGCCTGCGCGACCGCGGGTCAGTACCGGCGCTACCACGTTACCCGTGACAACCGCACCGTCAGCGCTATCTGGCATAGTGCTGACGGCTGGTGACACGTTATAGTGACTGCTTTATTACTTCAATAAGAGAAGGCGTCGCTCTTCCCAGCAGACGGTGTAATTCATCGCTTGAGCCGGAAAGGCCGCCATCTTTTGCATGATGCTCTGAATCTGCCAGCACATGAGCAAAACCTTCCGGCAGACCGGCAACATCCTGCAAGAATTGTTTGTAACCCTCATAATTCATGGATTCAAAATGAACGGGCTTACCGGTTACAGCGCTGACAGCGTCTGCATATCCCTGCAGAGTAAACGATGCATCACCGGCCAGCTCATACACGTTTCCTTTGTGCGCAGATACATCTGTCAGCACATTCGCTGCTGCCTCTGCGTAATCATTGCGGGTCGCTGAATCAATGCGACCGTAACCGGCTGCGCCAGCCAGCACGCCGGCGTCAAGAACAGCCTGAAGACCCTGCGTGTAATTCTCTGTGTACCAGCCGTTCCGTAAAATCACGTAATCCATGCCGGACGCCTGAATACGTTGCTCTGTGGCTTTGTGCTCTTCTGCCAGCATCAGAGATGAAGTGTCTGCCCGTAACAAGCTTGAATACACCAGGGTTTTCACACCGGCGCGTTTAGCCGCATCGATTACATTGGCATGTTGTTCAATACGCTGTCCGATTTCGCTGCCTGAAATGAGAAACAGTGTCGTGATACCGGTCAGTGCATCCGTCAGCGTGTCAGGTTCACTGTAGTCGAAGTGCCGTGAGGCAATATCAGCAAACATAGCTTGCGACTTGCCGGGGTCTCTGACCAGCGTGATCAAAGAGTCTGCGGATTCTTTCGTTAGCAGGTGTTTAATTGTCAGTTGACCTAACTGACCTGTTGCACCGGTAATTCCAATCATGATTGTTCTCCTGTTAAAACTATTTTGCCGTGCCGTATTGGACGGATGACTAGATTATGGTGCTATGTGGTTGCTATGATAAGTAGGACAAAAGTGAATGTAGTGTTCGGAAAATGAGTACAATAGATTTTGCCTATCTGAGGCACCTGGCAATATTTTGTGTGGTGGCAGAGCAGGGGAGTTTTGCTGCTGCAGCCAGAGTGTTGCATACCAGCCGTTCGAGAGTCAGTGAGCAGGTTGCTGATTTGGAGGGCGCTTTAGGCAGCAGGCTGCTTCAACGTTCAACCAGAAAATTAATGCTGACAGAGGAAGGTCAGCGTGTTTTCAGCCGTGCAACTATTCTGCAGGAAGTACTTGAAGATATAGACAGCATTACGAATACCCCTGTTCCTGCAGGACGTGTCGCTATAACCATGAATCATGATATTGCCCATAAGTTTGTACTGCCCGCACTGGATGGGTTTATCCGGCAGTTTCCTGAGGTTCAGATTGATTTTGTACTGGATGACGAGCGGGTTGATTTAATCTCAGAGAAAATTGATCTGGCAATCAGGATTGGATTACCCCGCGATGCCTCGCTGATTGCCAGGGTATTGCATGAGGAAACATTTGCGATATTTGCACAGCCTGCAATGCTGGACCGACTTGGTGAACCGGAGAGCCTCGACGCGTTGGAAGCATTGCCCTGGGTGTTGCTGGATTTACCTCACTGGCACAATAATGTGCGGTTGCAAAGTAAAGACAGCAGCAGAACCATAACACCTTCAAGATATTACAGAAGCAACTCGCCCCATTTGATCCACAAGATGGCGGCTATGGGAACGGGGGTGGCCTTACTGTTGCCATCTACGGTAAAAGAAGAAACAGAGCGGGGAGAGCTGGTTCAGATATTGCCGGGGTGGCATGGGGAACGCACAGCTTTTTCACTGGTGTATCCGTCGCGGAAAAACTTACCGCAGCGCACACGTGTGCTGATTGACTACCTTGTGTCTGCCAATATATTCAAATAAAAAAACGGCACCGGGAGCAGGTGCCGTTTTTATGTTTAATTGCAGTAAAACCCTTCCGGATTATTCACCGGTGCTTTTATGCTCAAGGGCCGCAGAGCCGATAGCGATCTGTTTAGGCTTTTTAGCTTCAGGGATAACTCTTTCCAGATCGACACTCAGCAAACCATTTTCGAGATTTGCGCTTAATACGTTTACATGATCACCAAGCTGGAATTTGCGTTCAAAATTGCGCTCGGAAATACCTTTGTGAAGGAATTTACGCGATGACTCTTTGTCATCAGCAGATTTGCTGCCTGTTACGGTCAGCGTATTTTCCTGTACTTCAATACTGATTTCGCTTTCTGCAAATCCGGCTACTGCCATTGCGATGCGATATTTGTTTTCTTCCAGCAATTCAATGTTATACGGAGGAAAAGCGCTCTGGTTTTCAAACCGGGTAGCATTGTCAATGAATGACGCCAGACGGTCTGAGCCGATAAATGAACGGTAAAGTGGTGATAAATCAATAGTTCTCATAGTCATATCCTTCCAATTAAGCAATATGTAATTGTCAGAGCCCCGTATCCGGCGACTCAGGTTATTCCGTGCCTGCACCTGCAGGCACGAAAAAATAAAATCGTTAGTTACATGAGGTCTGTGTATGCAGACCAGAGTGGCTTACCCGTGGCTGGCCGGTGTACTGCCGATTTCAATACGACGGGGTTTCTTCGCCTCAGGCACAACACGCTCAAGGTCAATATGTAACAGGCCGTGCTGCATATCTGCGCCGGTCACTTTTACATGATCACCAAGCTGGAATTTACGCTCAAAGCTGCGCTCTGAAATTCCTTTGTGCAGGTATTGTTTTTTGCCGGCTTCGTCATTTTCAGCAGGGGCTTTTTTGCCCGTTACCGTTAACGTGTTGTCTTCGGAGACAATGTTAACTTCTTCAGTTGTAAATCCGGCAATCGCCATGGACACACGATATTTATCGTCGCCAAGCAATTCAATATTATAAGGGGGATAAGCAGTCTGGCTCTCAGAACGTGAAGCTGCATCTACAAGTGATGCCAAACGGTCAGAGCCAATGAAAGAACGGTAAAGTGGAGATAGATCGATAGTACGCATAGTCATATCCTTTTTATAAAGCAATATGTTTAAAATGTTTGCCCCGACATTGCGGCGGCGGTTCTGTCGACCTTGCTATCAAGCGCCGACAATTACTATGTAGGTGCTGAAAAAGTCTTTTCAACACCTCAAAGCAAAAAAATTTAAATTTTTTTATTCCAGTGCCTGAAATGTACGTGCAAGCCTTGGCATATAAGCGTTGTCATTATCCAGCGAATAAGCGATATGCGACGCCTTACCGATGATTTCATCCATAGGAATAAAGCCATGCACTCTGGAATCGGCCGAGTTATTACGGTTGTCACCCAGCACCAGCACGTGATTTTCCGGAACAGTCACCGTATTAAATGATGATAACGGTGAGCCATTCTTATCCAGATGGATCTGATGAAGCACTTTACCCAATAGCTCCTGCTGATTTTCATCATCGCCGGAATACAATAAGGGCTGATTGTTCAGATACAAGATGTTATTGCGCATGGCAATTCTGTCACCGGGTAAGCCCACAACACGTTTAATCAGTCGGTTATCTGCCGCCTTGCTGTCGAACACAATTATATCTCCGCGGGCAGGGGAGCCTGTTTCAGCCAGACTGATGTCAGTGAACGGCATTTTGATTTCATAAGCCAGCTTATTCACAAATATGCGATCGCCAACCTGAATGGTAGGTTCCATTGAACCGGAAGGGATGTAATACCAGTCTGCCACACCGGCACGCACAAACAACATCAGGCCGATAAATATAAAAAAGGATTGATTGTCTTTCCAAATTCGCTTCAGTCCGGTTGGCTTGTCTTTCATAGTCGTCCTCTGATCGTTGAAGAAATTGCAGGTCTTAATGTCAGAGCTGTTGTCCGGCGAAATAGTTCATCCACAGATGTAACAAGGTATGAAAACGGGAGGAATCGGTCGGGTGTCATTTTTATTGATGATAAAGCATGATATCGTACGTTTTATAATCACTATTGGTACGGTTCAGGGATGCGTATCTCTTTTGTATTACTCTTGTTTTTGATTATCAGCCACCCTCTGCCTGCTCAAAGTACAGTTCTGCAGGTAGTGACAGAGTCATCGCCTCCTTATCACTACCTCAATAAATATGGCAGGGTAGACGGCGAGACCACGCACAAAGTACAGGCTATCCTTGAAGCCGCCGGGGTAAAAGGAGAGTTTGCGTTATATCCCTGGGCCAGAAGTATCATCATGGCAGAACGTCAGGCCGGCACACTTATCTATTCCATTGCACGGACACCGGAGCGTGAAAAACAGTTTCACTGGCTGGCTGAAGTATCGGCTTTTCATCTTGCCGTTGTTGGCCTCAAAAGCCAGCCTGTTGCAAACGGGGAACTAAAGCAGGGATATCTCACTAACTATACATTTGCTGTGCAACGGGACGACATCAGCTACCACTGGTTACAGCAACAGGGGTTCAGGGAAGGTCAGAACATGCTGGTATGTGCAGATATTCAGTGCTCGTGGGAGTATCTGTTGAGGGGGATGGTCGATTTTATCATCGAAGATCCTGCCCTGATTCCTGCAACGGCGAAGAAATTAAACGTGGACGGGGAGCAGCTCAATCCAATAATGGATATTCCCGAGCTTGCCGTGACCGGCTATCTGGCTGCCAGTAAAGACACGGATCACGCTGTTGTGTCGCAACTGAAAGAAGCGGCACAACAGCTGGGCATGGGGATTACTTCTGGTGACGGGCGCGTAGCACCGCAATGACATCTTTCATTGACATGTCGCTGGCCTGCAGCAGCACTGTCAGGTGATAAAGCAAGTCGGCCGCTTCGTTCTTCAGCTCTTCTTTATCCTGCACCGTTGCAGCAAGTGCAGTTTCCACGCCTTCTTCACCCACTTTTTGAGCGATGCGTTTAATGCCTTTGCTGTACAGTGAAGCGGTGTAACTGGACTCAGGGTCCGCATACTTACGCTCTGCCAGAACCCGTTCCAAATCACCCAGGAACGTATAAGCCGGCGCCTGATTATCGAACCAGCAGCTTTCCGTTCCTGTGTGGCAGGTTGGGCCTTTCGGGCGGGCTAGGATCAGTAAACTGTCGTTATCGCAATCGCTACCCACTTCAACAAGGTTCAGAACGTTGCCAGACTCTTCGCCCTTCATCCACAAACGCTGTTTAGAGCGGCTGAAAAAGGTGACTTTTTTCGAATCAAGAGTCGCTTCCAGCGCTTCCGGGTTCATGTAACCCTGCATCAGCACTTTGCCGGTTACGGCATCCTGCACGATAGCCGGAAGCAGGTTATCCATTTTATCCCACGCTAATTGCGTCAGATTGTCTTTAGTAATAATCATTAAATTGTTCCTTAACGGCCGTGACGGATACACATGGGAATAGCCTGAGACGCCAGGGTATCTTTCAGTTCGTGCATATCAATGATGCCCTTGTGAAACACCGACGCTGCCAGCGCGCCATCTACGTCTGCCTGCTTAAATACGTCGGTAAAGTGCTCAATAGCACCGGCACCGCCTGAAGCGATAAGTGGTACGTTACACACGTCACGCACGGCTTTCAGCTGTTCGATGTCGTAGCCCTTACGCACGCCGTCCTGATTCATACAGTTCAGTACGATTTCACCCGCACCGCGTGACTGCACTTCTTTAATCCAGTCGATGGTGTGCCACTGAGTTTGCTGAGTGCGGCTTTCGTCACCGGTAAACTTGTACACATCGTAACGACCATTCGCTTCGTTGTAGAAGCTGTCGATACCAATGACCACGCACTGCTGACCATAAATGTCGTGCAGCTCGTTGATGAGATCTGGGTTAGAAAGAGCTGGGGAATTAATGGAAATCTTGTCCGCGCCCATTTCTAAAATACGTCCGGCGTCTTCCACCGATTTAATGCCACCGGCTACGCAGAATGGAATATCGATGACCTGGGCAATACGGCTTACCCAGCTTTTATCGACAACACGTTGATCAGACGACGCGGTAATATCATAAAACACCAGTTCGTCGGCACCGGCTTTAGCGTACTGTTCTGCCAGTGGCACAATGTCGCCAATGATTTCATGGTTGCGGAACTGAACGCCTTTAACAACCTTACCGTCGCGTACGTCGAGACAGGGAATTATCCGTTTTGCCAGCATGCGATAGCCTCCTCAACGGTAAATTTACCTTCCAGCAGGGCGCGGCCTAAAATCACGCCGCCTACATTGGTAGGACGAAGAGCACGGATGTCATCCAAGCCGCCAATGCCGCCCGATGCTTGCCAGCTCACTTGCGGGAATTGGGCACATACGTCGGTGTATAAATCTACATTGCTGCCTTGCAGGGTGCCGTCACGGCTGATGTCAGTACACAGCACGTGTTTTACGCCGACTTCCTGAAAATCTTTCAGCAGACCTTCCAGTGCCACGCCGGAGTCTTCCTGCCAGCCGTGGGTAGCAATCATTCGCTCACCGGCGTCGTTGATGTTTACATCCAGTGCCAGCACAATTTTTTCTGCACCGTACTTCTGCATCCAGCCTTTCACCAGTTCTGGCTGCTTTACTGCCAGAGAACCGATTACTACGCGGCTTACACCAGAATCTAACAGTTGGGCCACGTCTTCTTCGCTGCGAATACCGCCGCCAGCCTGAAACTTCATGCGTTGGGTATCGACCATTTTGCGGATAAGCGTAAGCTGTCGTTTGCTGGTGTCTTTGGCACCGGTGAGGTCGACAATGTGCAGCCACTCAGCACCCTGATCGGCGTAGTCATGTACCACGTCTACCGGATGTTTCTGGTACTGGGTTTTCTGGTTGTAGTCACCCTGGAACAGGCGCACCACGGCGCCGTCGATTAAATCAATTGCTGGAATAATCATTACATTTCCACAAAATTAGTCAGAAGTTGTGCGCCGGCTTCACCGCTTCGCTCGGGGTGGAACTGCACGCCGAAGAAGTTATTGCTGTGCAAGGCGGCAGAGAACGTTTGGCCGTATTCACAGGTGGCCAGGGTTTTGTCGTATACCGGCACGGCAAAGCTGTGCACAAAATAGAAATAGGTGTCAGCCGAAATGCCCTTGAACAGCGTGTTGCTCTCAAGCGGCGTTACCGTGTTCCAACCCATATGAGGCAGGCGTAACTCACCCGCTTGCAAGCGGGCAACATGACCCGGCATCAGGCCTAAACAGTCAATCTGACCGTTGCTGGTTTCATCCGAAGTTTCGACCATTAGCTGCATACCTAAACACACGCCGAGCACGGGTTGTTCCAGTGAACGAATGGTGTCGGTGAGGTTCTTGCCGTTAATGCTGCGCATGGCGGCATAAGCACTGCCCACGCCGGGCAGGAACACTTTGTCGGCGGCTTTGATGATGTCGAAATCATCAGATACATCCACCGTCACGCCCAGGCGCTCAAGGGCAAATTTCACCGACGAAATATTCGCACAACCGGTGTTAACAATAACAATCTTCTGCGCCATTACAGAGCTCCTTTACTGCTCGGCAAGGCATCGCCCTGACGGGTAATCGCCTGGCGTAATGCACGACCAAACACTTTGAACAGGCTCTCTACCTGGTGATGCGCGTTTCCTTCGCTGGTGGAAAGGTGCAGGGACAGGCCCATGCTTTGCGCCAGTGAATAAAAGAAGTGAGGTACCATTTCAGTGGCCATTTCGCCAACCTGATCGCGGCTGAACTCTGCATCCATTTTCAGGTAAGGGCGGTTAGAAATGTCCATGATGCACTCGGCACGACATTCATCCATAGGCAGTGCGAAACCAAAGCGACCAATGCCGCGCTTATCGCCCAACGCCTTTTTCAGCGCGTCGCCCAGGGCCAGTGCCGTGTCTTCCACGCTGTGGTGATCGTCGATGTGCAGATCGCCGTCAACCGACACCTGCATTTCAAAACCGCCATGGGTAGCAATCTGATCCAGCATGTGGTCGAAGAAACCCATTCCGGTGTGAATTTGTGATTTGGCCGTAGAGTCCAAATCCACCCGCACGCGGATATCGGTTTCAGACGTCTTACGCACCACTTCCGCAATGCGCGATGATGCCAGTAAGGCTTTTTCGATATCTTTCCAGTTGTTGGTTTCCGGATTGTACTGGAATGATTTGATGCCCATGTTTTCGGCCAGCTGCACATCAGTGATGCGATCGCCAATCACATAAGAACGGGTAAAGTCGATGCGGCCCTGTTGCAGGTAGTCTTTAACCAGCCCGAGGTTAGGCTTGCGGCAAGCACAATTTTCGTGGTCGAAGTGCGGACAAATCAGCACATCATCAAACGTGACACCCTGAGATTCGAAAATCGCCATCATCGCATTGTGCGGCTTGTCGAAATCTTCCTGCGGGAAGCTGTCAGTGCCTAAACCGTCCTGATTCGACACCATGACCAGTGAGAAACCGGCAGCTTTCAATTTTAGTAAAACAGGAATAACGTTTGGCTCAAATACCAGCTTTTCCAGGCTGTCTAATTGCTTATCTACCGGCGGCTCTTCAACCAGCGTACCGTCTCGATCGATAAATAAAATAGCTTGCTGACTCACTTGGAAGCTCCTGTCTGGGAAAAATAATCATTAATCAGCTGTAGCAGGCGGTCGTCCTGCTCCGGACTGCCGATGGTTACGCGCAGGCAGTTTTCCAGATTCAGCTGTTTGGACTGGTCGCGAATAAGCATGCCGCGCTCAACCAAATATGCCATAAGTTCTTTGCAGCGCGCATAACGGAACAGCACGTAGTTGGCTTTGGTGTCGCCCACCATTTCGAATGCTTCAAACGCATTCAGTGCTTCTGTGAGGCGGGCTTTCTCTGCGTTAAGAATATCGACTTGCGCATGCAGGCGACCGATGTTTTCTTCGCTAAGCGCCTCGGCAGCGATCTGCGCCACCGGATCCGGAATAGGATAAGGCGCAATCACTTTCATCAGCGCAGCAATCACATCGTCATTAGCAATGGTAAATCCACAGCGTAAACCAGCCAGCGCAAAAGCTTTGGAAAGGGTACGCAGGATCACCAGATTCGGGTAATCTGCCAGCTTGTTCGCCCAGGTGTTCTCTGCGTCAAACTCAATGTAGGCTTCGTCAACCACTACTAACGCTTTGTCAGTGAAGTGGCGCAGCACGGTGTCCAGATCCTGTTTAGCCACCTGTGTGCCGGTAGGATTATTTGGCGCACAGATGAACACCACGTTAACGTCGTCGTTGCTGCAAATAGCTTCCACATCGAGGCTGAAGTCGGCTTTTAATGGCGCCTTTTTCACGCCAATATCGCAGGTTTCTGCGCTTATCGCGTACATGCCGTAGGTGGGCGGACAAATCAGAATGCTGTCTTTACCCGGCGTACAGAACGTGCGGATAAGCAGTTCAATGCCTTCGTCGGCACCGCGGGTCACCATCAGCTGGCTTTTCGCGACACGGGCGTAAGCCGAATAACCGTTAATCACGCCGTCAGGCTGACAGGACGGATAACGGTTGAAGTGGCTGCTGTCCACGTCGTAGTGGTTAGCAAACGGCGATTCGTTGGCATTCAGCCAGTCCTGACCACCGGCGTAAAGGCGGCGCGCTGATTCATAAGGTTTCAGCGGGATCAGGTTGTCATTAATCAGATGGTCGACCAGACTGCTCATTGGTCATTCCCCTTTTCAAGCTCAGCCATACGCAGGGCAACAGCCTGTTCGTGGGCATCAAGTCCTTCTGCGCTGGCCAGCTTCATAATGGCCGGACCCAGATTACGCATGCCGTTGGCAGACAATTCCTGCACAGTAAAACGACGCATAAAATCAAGCAGACCTAAACTGGAATAGTTGCGCGCATAGCCATATGTTGGCAGCACATGGTTGGTGCCCGAGGCGTAATCGCCCGCAGATTCCGGTGACCATTGGCCAACAAAAATGGAACCGGCATATTTGATGTCGGTTAGTAGTTCACGGGCGTTGTCGGTCTGCACAATTAAGTGCTCCGGCGCGTAGGCGTTGCTTACCAATACTGCCTCGCTAATGTTACCGGTGAGGATATAGCGGGCATTTTCCATGGCCTGAGAAGCAATGCTGTTGCGCGACAATTTTGCCAGCTGAGCTTCTACCTGCGCTTTAGTGGCTTCAATCAGCGCTTCACTGTCTGAAACCAGAATAGCCTGGGAATCCGGACCGTGCTCAGCCTGTGATAGTAAATCCGAAGCCACAAATGCGGCATTGGCGTTGCCGTCAGCCAGCACCAGCACTTCTGAAGGGCCTGCCGGCATATCGATAGCGGCACCGTCGGCACGCTGACTGACCTGTTGTTTGGCTTCAGTCACAAAACTGTTGCCCGGGCCAAAAATCTTATCGACCTTGGCAATACTTTCTGTACCGAACGCCATGGCAGCTATGGCCTGGGCTCCGCCACACAGGTAAATTTCTTCAATGCCACACAGTGAAGCCGCAAGAGCGATTTCAGGGGCGATTTCACCGGCCTGTTTAGGCGGTGTGCAAAGCACTTTGCGTTCGCATCCGGCAACCAGCGCCGGTACGCCCAGCATCATCACGGTAGACGGTAACGGCGCACTGCCGCCGGGTATATAAAGGCCGACAGCATCCAGCGCGGTAAAACGCTGTTCGCATACTACGCCCGGCGTAGTCGTCAGGGTAATATCCTGAGGTTTCTGAGCTTCGTGGAATTGTTTTACGTTGTTAAACGCAACCAGCAGGGCGTCTTTAACGTCAGTAGAAACCCGTGCAGCCAATTCGTCTCGTTTTGCAACAGAAAGGGGCAGGCTGTTCAGTGAAGCACAGTCGAACTTCCGGGTGTATTCCAGTACCGCGGCATCGCCCTGTTGGCGAATTGCCGCGAGTATGTCTGCAACGGTCACCCGCAGACTGTCTGAGTTTTTCATAACCGGCCGGGCGAGGGCTTCTGTCTGCCCGGCAGGTGTAAGTGAGGACCAGTTGATCATGGCAGATTAACCCATCATTTTTTCAATTGGCATAACCAGAATAGAACGACAACCTAAGGATTTCAGTTTCTCCATGGTTTCCCAGAATAAGTCTTCAGGGCTGACCACGTGTACCGCTACCGCATCATCAGAACCGGCAAGAGGCAGTACGGTAGGGTTCTCAGCACCGGGCAGCAAACTTTTTACCTGCTCCAGATAGGCTTTCGGCGCGTGCAGCATAATGTATTTACTTTCTTTGGCCTGAATGACGCCATCGATACGGGGCACAAGACGATTCACCAGCGCCTGTTTCTGTTCTGAAAGCGCACCGTCAGCACGTTGGATCAGTACCGCTTTTGAACGGAAAATAACGTCTTCTTCCACAAGACCGTTGGCTTCCAGTGTGGCACCGGTTGAAACCAGGTCACAAATCGCATCGGCCACACCGGCGCGGGGAGCAACTTCTACTGAGCCGGTCAGCATAACCGCGCGGGCATTGATATTATTTTCTTTGAAATAACGCTCAAGCAGGTAAGGGTAGGTCGTTGCTACTTTTTTACCTTCCAGTGACTGAATACCTTCGTATTTCATCTCCTGCGGTACCGCGATAGACAAACGGCAACCACCGTAATCCAGACGACGCAGTACTTCAAAATCAGACGCTTTACCGGCCGCCTGACGTTCCAGCATTTTCTCTTCTAATTCGTTTTCGCCGATAAAACCCAGGTCGACAATGCCGTCCATGACCAGACCCGGAATATCGTCGTCACGTACGCGCAGTAAATCGATAGGCTCATTAGTGGAATGGGCGATGAGAAGGCGGTCACGGATGTATAATTTAATACCAATCGCTTTTAGCAGCGCGATGCTGTCATCGCTGAGACGGCCTGATTTCTGAACTGCAATACGCAGACGTTTGCTGTCACCCATGTGAACATTCCTCTTTGTGTGAACCTGATTTGAAGCTGCTTAAACGAAAAACCCCCGGAAGTTTCCTTCCGGGGGTCGAGAATTTTTTATCTGCGCCACTGGAAGGAACTATAGACCTTCCAGCACGAACCTGAAAGGTTATGCTTTATGATGGTGGTGATGGTTAGCAGCGCAATTAAACATGTAAAATTCGTTTCCAATCTTTTTGACGCGGCAAACAGTAGCTAATTGAGTGATCTAAATCAACCCCAAAAAGCCATAATAAGGGAATTATTATACTAAATGTTTGGTCATAAGTTATATCTTACTGTTCGAAACGGGTAAAAACCTGCGACAATGAAATAAATGTCATCAAAAATGCGAATAATGGCGTGTTTTTATTTACGTGGAGGCGAGGGTGAGCAACGACCTTATTTTTCCTATTCTGCCGAGAGAGGGCAAGGTGCCGGTTAAACCGGATGACCGCGTAAAGAAAGTCAGTAAGGAAGCGGAAACCAAAGGCCTGGGTGAAGATGAGCGTTATGAGCATGACGAGGAGCGTCGTGTGGCTGAAAAGCAACAACGTGACAGCGGGCATCATCAGGATGATAAAGCGGAGCAACATGCTGAAAATGCTAAAGAAAATCAGGGGGGCAGTTCCGGACACAAGGCAGACAACAGTCAGGAGCCCTCTTCAGACAATAAGGACAGTAAAATAAAGCATTTAGATATCTATATCTGATCCAATTTTGTCTGGTGTTCCGGTAAATATCCGCTAGTATGAAAATTAACCTGTAGGGCTTGCGCCGGTGATACAGGACAACTAACAATAAATACTACGGACAGATATTATGAAGAAATCACTGCTGCTGATTGCGATGGCAATTACGCATACCTGCCTGAATGCTGCGTCTTTAAACGTTGACGATCTGGCTATCCCTCATACCCGTTATCAACTGGACAATGGCCTGACGTTACTGGTCCACGAAGATCACAAAGCGCCCATTGTCGCGGTCTCTGTTTGGTACAACGTGGGGTCTAAAGATGAGAAACCCGGTAAAACCGGCTTCGCTCACCTGTTTGAACACCTTATGTTTAACGGCTCGGAAAACTACGACGGCGAATACTTCAAGCCCTTTGAACAGGTAGGCGCCACCGATATGAACGGTACCACCTGGTTTGACCGCACCAACTACTTCCAGAATGTCCCGTCTACCGCCGTCGATCTTGCGTTGTGGATGGAATCTGATCGCATGGGGCATCTGCTTGGTGCCATCACACAGGAAAAGCTGGATAACCAGCGTGGCGTGGTACAGAACGAAAAGCGACAGGGCGACAACACGCCGTACCGTAAGGCTGAATACAGTTTACTGGAAGGCATTTTTCCTGAAGGACACCCGTATCGCTGGAGTACCATCGGCTCCATGGAAGATTTGAATGCTGCCAGTCTGGATGATGTGAAAGCCTGGTTTGAGCAGTACTACGGTGCAGCCAATACTGTCATTGTCCTCGCCGGTGACATTACGCCGGAAGTGGCAAAGCAGAAAGTGGAGCATTACTTTGGTGATATTCCTCCGGGACCGCCTTTAAAACGTCTGAAATCCTATGTGCCGGTTAAAGGCTCCAACAGCTTTGAGGAATTGTTCGACAAGGTGGCGGCTGAACGCATCTACCGGGTCTGGCCGGTAGCCGGACGGGTAGATGATGATACTGAAGCACTGAATTTGCTGGCCAAAGTGATGGGAGAAGGCAAAACCTCACGCTTGTATCAGCGCCTGGTGGAAAAAGAAAAGCTGGCAACCGGTATTGATGCGTATTTAGAAGAGCATACGCTGGCAAGTATCTTTACCCTCGAAGTGACGCTCGGTGCAAATGCTGATGAAGATAAAGTGTCTGCGATTATTGATGAAGAAATTGCCGCTCTGCTTGCCAAACCGGTAAGTAAGCAGGAACTGGAAGGGGCGCGGATGCGCACGCTTTCCCGTACTATACGCGGTATGGAGAAGATTGGTGGCTTTGGCGGAAAGGCTAACGTTCTGGCAGAAGGCGAGTTATATGCCGGCGATTCAGACCACTATATGAAAAGCCTGAAACGCTATTCAGAGGCCACACCAAAGCAGCTCAATACCGTCGCTAAAAAATGGCTCGATCTTCCTTATCATCAGTTGATTGTCCGACCGTTTCCGAATTATGCAGCAAGTACAGAAGGGGCCGACCGCTCTGCATTACCGGAAGTGACAGAAATGCCCGTGCTGTCGTTCCCTGAGGCAGAGGAATTTACCCTGGATAACGGGTTGCAGGTCTATTTTGTTAAGCGTGATGCCGTGCCTGATGTTTCTCTGCGTATCGTGTTCGACAGTGGTTATGCCGCCGACGCATATGGCTATCCATTGGGTTCATCATCAATGACCATGCGCATGCTGGAAGAGGGCTCCGGTAAAATTGATGGTGAAGCTTACAAAACGAAAATGGATATGCTGGGCGCTGCCAGCTATTTTGGCGGCTCGCTGGACAGTTCTTATGCACATTTACAATCCCTTACTGCAAACTTAAAACCTGCATTGTCACTGTTCAGCAGCGTGGTAAAAAATCCTGCCATGCGGGAAAGCGATCTGGAAAAACTGAAGCCGATCTGGCTGTCGGATATTGCCCAGGAAAAATCTCAGCCGGTACAACTGGCTGTCCGGGAGTTGCCGCCGTTGTTGTACGGAAAAGAGCATCCATATGGTATGCCGCTGACAGGTTCCGGCACCAGTGAGTCGGTCAGTGAAATATCCACCAAAATACTCAAAAACTTCCATAGCACCTGGATACGCCCTGACAATGCGAAAATCATTGTAGTGGGTGACATCGAAAAATCAGCACTCCAATCCATGCTGAATGACAGTCTGGGTGACTGGAAAGTCAGTGGTAAAGCCGGAGAAAAGCGCATTGTTGACGTACCGCAGGTGAAAGGCCGTACATTCTACCTGGCCGACCGTCCTGATTCTCCCCAGTCGCTTATACTGGCCGGTAAACTCATCCCGCCTGTATCAGATAAAAGCACACTGGCTATCGAAACGGCTAATGCCATTGTAGGCGGTAAATTTACCGCCCGCCTGAATATGAATTTGCGGGAAGATAAAGGCTGGGCTTACGGTGCACGCAGCCTTGCGATGACAACACTGGGGCAGCGTCCGTGGTTTGTGTACGCGCCGGTACAGAGTGACAAAACCGTCGAATCGGTTAACGAAATAGACCGCGAGATGAAAGAATACAATGGTGATAATCCGGCAACAGAAACGGAGCTGACCGAAACCGTTACGACTGAAATCCGTAAGTTACCGGGCTTATTTGAAACAAACGGTAGTGTGCTGTCAGAAATTGAGTCCAGTCTGAAAGAGGGTAAGCCGCTCAACTATCCTATGTTATTACAGCAGGAGTATGACAAGCTTACCCTGGAAGACGTCAGGGCGCAGTCCGGTTTGTTCACTACTGATAATGTCATTTATCTGATTGTGGGCGACGCTGCACTTTACAAGGACGAACTGGAGACAATGGGTAAAGTGGTGATGCTGGAAATAGAGTAAGCTCCTGTACGGCAACAAATCGGTGGTGCCCCGGAAGCGCTCTGAAATTCAGCGCTATGAACATAAATGCTTGAACGTTAACGCTCTGAATTAAAAACGAAAGGCCCGCTCTATATAGAGCGGGCCTTTTTGTTATTCGCAATCGCGGGTGGCGCCATGTATTAATTAGTCAAACCAGTGCCGTGTTCTGTTTGCGAAGCCTACCAGCGACAACATCACCGGCACTTCAACCAGCACGCCGACTACAGTAGCCAGTGCGGCTCCCGAGTGGAGACCAAACAAAGAAATTGCCACGGCAACAGCCAGTTCAAAGAAGTTTGACGTGCCAATCATGCATGCCGGGGCGGCAACATTGTGGGGCATTCCCATTCGCTTAGCCAGCCAGTAAGCCAGAAAGAAAATGCCGTAGGTCTGAATAAGCAGCGGTATGGCAATTAATACAATGGCCTGCGGATCTGCAATGATAGTTTCAGACTGAAAGCCGAATAGCAGTACGACGGTAGCCAGCAACCCGACAATTGACCATGGCTTCATGGTGGCAAGAAATTGTGTCAGGCGCTGGTGGTTGTCCTTACTGTCCAGTACTTTTCGTGTAATCACACCGGCTACAAGAGGGATCACAACGTACAGCACGACTGATAATAGCAGCGTGTTCCAGGGAACAGTAATATCGGTAACGCCCAGCAGAAATGCCGCTAACGGCGCAAAGGCGAAAATCATGATGATATCGTTCACGGAAACCTGCATGAGGGTATAGTTGGCATCACCCTTTGTGAGCTGACTCCACACAAACACCATAGCTGTGCAGGGGGCCACACCAAGAAGGATCATACCGGCTATGTATTCGCCCGCTGTTTGCGGATCGACCCATTCTGCAAAGATGCCTTTAAAGAACAGCCAGCCCAGAAAAGCCATAGAAAAAGGCTTAAGCAACCAGTTGATGATAAGGGTCAGAACCAGGCCTTTGGGTTTCTTCCCTACATCTTTAACCGAGGTGAAATCTACCTGCACCATCATCGGGTAAATCATCAGCCAGATGAGTACGGCGATTACCAGATTGACATGTGCATACTCAAGCCCTGCTACAGTAGCAAACAGATCCGGAAACAAACTGCCTGCAAGCAGGCCTGTAACAATCGCAAGTGCAACCCAGACGGAGAGGAAGCGTTCAAATAATCCCATGGTCCAATATCCTAAATCGATTTTTGATTAACGCGTTTGCTCAGTGCCTCTGCACTTGCCGTGTGTTGCACTCCTAAATCCGTGAGAGCCTTGCGCAGAGCTTCAGTATCACCTGCTTTTTCAGCAATGGTTAGCAACTGTTTTGCTCTTTCTTCAATAATGCGGATGCAGCTTAAAAACGCTGTGCGGATCTCTTCAGTGGTGCCACTTTCCTTCGATGGATCTGACAGGCCCCAGTGAACTTTTACACTGTTACCGAACCAGACCGGGCAGGTCTCGCCCGCCGCTGAGTCACATACCGTAATGACAACATCGGCGCTAAAGTCTTCGAATTCGTCCCATGACTGGCTTTGCAAGCCGGCTGCACTGTAGCCGGATTCTTCCAGATATTTCACAGACAACGGGTGTACTTCACCTACCGGCTGGCTGCCGGCGCTGCGCGCTTCAATGATGCCGCGGCCAATCTGATTGGTGATGGCTTCGCTAAGAATACTCCGGCACCGGTTGTGGGTGCAGATAAACAGAATTTTCATAAGTGTGTTCCGGTTAAAAATTTAATTACAACAATCGCTGCCGTTAAGCTGGCATTGCTTAAAAGTCGCAAGCGACGTTTCAAAGCCTTCGCTGTTACTTTCACTGGCGCTGGCAATGACAGATTTTGCCCATGCCGGCAGTTCGGGATGAAGGCGGTAGTACACCCACTTGCCACGGCGTTCATCCAGCAAAATGTTGCATTTACGTAGTGATGCCAGGTGACGGGATGTCTTGGGCTGATCCAATTTCAGGGTTTCCATCAGCTCGCACACGCAGGCTTCACCAAACGTATGGATAAGCACAACGGATTTCAGCCGGGTATCGTCGGCCAGACATTTAAACAGTTGCAGCGCATTCATAAGTTAATACATGTGAAATAATACATATGTGAAATTTCACATGTTTAGGGGTGAGAGTCAATGACAGTGTTGTGAAGTTTTTTTACCGGGATAAGAAAGAAAGGAAGGGCAAGGGCGCGAAAAGACGTTACCGCTGAATCTGCCCGCGTTGCACTTTCAGCTCCGGCCACTCAGCCAGCCACGATTTATTTTTTACCCGTGAATCAAAGGTTGCCTGCGCTGCCAGCGGGTTACGGGTGATGGTATTGTTGTAGTTGTGACTTAATCCATAAGCACTGAATATTTCGATACTTCCGTTTTGAAGTCTGGCTGCTACAGTGGTTTCAATTTCAATCCAGTGTGAAATCGCATCCGGGGTACTGCTGAATGGCGGACGTCCATGTTTGTCATGCATGCGTGCCTGATTACGGACTTCCCAGTTCAGTGCCGGCATAATGGTATTCAACCGGCCCGTGTGCACGGTTTCGGCTCCGGCAGACACGTTGTCACTATCGAAGTACACCACATCCACGTCATTAAGGGGAGTGGGGATGCTGCGCCGGTGAGTGTGATCCCAGATGAGGTTTCTGATGAATCCGGCGCCAATCCAGCAGTCCGGTAACGATAAGGCCGCTACGGCCTGCAGAGCTGCATACCGTAACGGATCATCCTTTAAAAGCTGCACGGTTAAATCGCGCAGCGCTGTTTCATTTAGTTGAGTTGTTTGTCTGGCCAGAATTTGGTGCCTTTTACCGAGGCCTGCAGAGCAAGACCGGATTCCGTCATTGTGTAAACGGTAATATCACCTAAATACCCTTCACCTTCAACCGACATGCCTTTTTGACCAGCCTTTGCAGTGGCATCTGCGTTACCGCCTGCGGTCCAGCCGTTCTCAATAAAGTAATTAATGGCTTTTTGAGAATGAAACACCAGCACAATGCGGTAATCTTTTGCTCCGATCCCCAGTCCCACACCGCCCTCGGCCATGTTCATGTATGTCTGGTGGCCGGTTGTGTTGTTGTTAACAACACCATAGCCGGTACCGGCTGAAACAAAAATAATGTTCACATTCGCATTGCTGAAAACGGCATAGCCGGGCGCTGTTTCTATTTGCGCTTTTACATCGGGTTTTTCTTTGTAGAGTTTCGCCAGCGCCACATCCTGCATGGTTAGTATGGCGTCCCGTTTTTCAGCAACGGTGCCACTGCCCATGGAAGCGCAGCCTGATACCAGCATCAGTACACCGGCAGCGAACATAATACGTTTAGTTTTTATCGTTCTAATCAGATTTATCATGCTATTACTCCTGTAAGAACCTGTCTGAATGCAGACAAGGCAATAAGCAACTTCAGATCTGACAGAACAAAGCAATTAGCGTGCTTAGTTTTATAAATTCTTTTTATTCAATGTGTTATGTGTGATTCGGGAAGAGTGTTGCGGGGAAGAAAAGGGGGCGATGACGCAATTTACAGACACTCGTCCGCAAATTGCGCCAAACTTGATCATCAGAAGCGGTAACGTCTCAGTTGCTCCCGCATTTGTTCAATTTGCTCAACCAGCGCTTCACAGCTATCAGATACCTCGCGGGCATGTTGCTCATTTTCACTACCAACCTGCTGAATGCTGTTCAGTCGTTTGGATACATCCTGCGATACTGCGGCCTGCTGTGTGGCCATTGATGCGGTTTCCTGATTCAGGGAAGTAATGGTTGCGACGGCGGACAGGGCTTTTTGTAACGTCTCTCCGGCTTTTTGTGTCACTTCCACGGTAGCAAATGCATTGTCTTTATTCGACTGCATGCGCTCAGACGCATCGCGGCTGCCTTGTTGCAGGCGTTCAATCATGACGCGGATTTCTTCTGTAGAGCTTTGGGTACGGCTTGCCAGTGAGCGAACTTCATCTGCGACCACCGCAAAGCCCCGGCCCTGTTCTCCGGCACGGGCGGCCTCAATGGCAGCATTCAGAGCCAGCAAATTGGTTTGTTCGGCAATATTGCGGATAACATCCATGACACCACTGATTTCCTCACTGGAGCGGGCCAGATCGGTAATTACCTGTACTGAGGCATCCACTTCCCGGGCCTGTTTCTCTATGTCTTTGATAGTCGCTTTCAGTACATTAACGCTGTTACGGGTGTCAGCGTCGGCCGCATTTGCAGCATCGCTGGCATGATGAATATTTACTGAGACGGCTTCTGCGCTTTGTTGCAGCTCAGTGATGGCACTGGTGATCGCACTGGTTTCGTCAGATAAGGATTTCACGGTTTTCTGTGCGCTGGTGGCTGTTCTGTTCAGCACCTGTGATTTAGACTGCATAGCCTGAGTGGCACTGTCGACGTTTTGTAACGTGGACTGCAATTGTGCCAGTAATTTATTGAAGGCCTGTGCCATGCGGCCAAATTCATCATTCTTTTTGTTTTCAAAGCGGAAAGTCAGATCGCCTTCACCGCCGGACAAACTGGTGACAACCTGATTAAACTCATCCAGAGGCTGACCCACATAACGTTTCACCAGGATAACCAGACTGATAAGAATAATGCCACTCGCCACCAGTACTTTAATCAGCAAAATGAAAAGCGCGGTGCTGAGCATGGACGTTTTCTCACTGTTTGATTCCGCCAGCAAGATGTCGTAGCCCCAGCGGCTGAATGGCACAACGGTAAGATTCCATTTGTCGTCTCCGGAGAGGGCGGCTTTGACGTCACTTTCGTTCACATGAGAAGAATGCATACGTACATTGCCTTTTGCATCACGCAGGGCAACAAACCCTTTTTCCAGTATATGACTGCGGGCGATGGCTTCTTCCAGCAGTTTTAAATCAGCGGAGTACCCCACATACCAGATACCGACAACCTGACTGGCGTTATTAAACATGGGTTCGTAACCGGTCAGATAAGGATTACCGAGTATATCTACTTCACCGTAATAGGCTTCGCCATTTTTGATTTTCGCCATGGCTTTGCCCTGAGGGGCGAGTTTTGTTCCAATTGCGCGCTGACCGTCTTTAATCACATTTGTACTGACGCGGATGTAGTCATCACCCCGGCGACTGAATAATGTTGCCGTGCCGCCCATAATGCTGGTTAGCCCGTCAACCAGAGTAAAATCATTCGCCTGCGGTTTTTCGCCCAGTAAAAGCTGCGTGGAAATCGTTTCTTTCACCATCACATCGCCAGCCTGTGAGGGTGTTCCCAATGCTGCGCCCCGTTGCTTTAATAACGCCATACTGCTTTTTACCCGTTCACTCATCAGTGAATCGGTGACTGTGAAAATATCCAGCAAGCGCTTAGATGTCTGATCTATTTGTGTCTGGATCTGATGGTCAATATCAGACTTGATGGATACGGAAGTTACTATGCCTACAATGACAGTAAATACCGCTATCACAATGGAAATGGCGATGAGAAATCTTCGCTTTATGGACATGCAAACTCCGTTAAAACAGTCAGACGCTTAAACTTTCCGGACAGCACCGGCAGCAGAGGCGACCTGAATACAAGTCGCTCTGGTTAACTGGCATATTTTGTTGATTTAAGCGTAGTTTAAAATTTCAGAACAGTGATGATTATTTTGTCTGAAATCATCTTCACACTTACATATATCGGCGGGTAATACTTATTTATTAACTTTAATGACGGAATAACCTTCACTTTCAAGCATGGCGATAACGCCTTCGGCACCGGCCATATGCATGGTGCCAACCAGTACAAACTCTGTTTCCGGCGTGGTCAGGTACTCTTCAATGTGCGGGAGCCATGCTTTATTTCTGTTTGTCAGCATTTCATCGTACACCTCAGGATAGTCTGTTTTGAAGCTTTCCATGCTGTCGTTATACAGTGCCTGCATGTCACCGGTCAGCCAGTTTTCCTTCATCGGTTCCAGTGAGTCATTCATGGTTTCTAACTCTTCCAGGGTGTAGCGGATGTAGGCATCTTCGTCGCCTTCACTCAGTCCGGCCAGCATCATTAACTGCTGCTCAGGCGTTTCAAACCAGCCTACAGGCTTCTGGTCTTCCGTCGCGCGGGCGAAAAAGTATTTGTCGACGCCCTGACTGGTTAAGCCTGCCCGCTGCATTTCCAGCATAGAAAGCGATATACCAAGAAATGATGCCTTCATCTTACTTACCTGAGCTACCGGAATACCTCTTTCAGAGAGCCAGTCAGACAGCATACTGAATGTTTCTTCAGATAAATCATCTTTGATTGTGCGTCCGTCCTGATAAGTCATCAGTTGCAGTGTTTTACGGGTGAAATCCGGCGTATCCAGCGCATCCAGATCGGTTTCGAATATGACTTTACAGGATGCTTTGTAAGCGATGTCATATTCTGCCGGTAGCGGATAGTCCTGCGGGCTGAGGATATGCAGTGTGCCACCGAGATAGACGGTATTCCCGTTCTTGCTCACCTCCCAGACGGATGCTGAGAAAGCAGTGAGCGGCGTGGCCATACCCCATAAAGCCACTGCGGCTATAAAACCCTTTTTTAATCCGGTGAAGGCTGTTCGCATAATACTGAGTCCTTTGCTACGATTCCTCTCATAATGTGCTATGCAATTTACTGTTAAAGCTGTAAAAGTACAATTCTCAAATGTTTGTTTTCACTTGCGAAGGCCATCGCGGTGTATTTTCTGGATAAGTAGTCTATCTGTGTTAAGTATCGTCCGTCAGTTTTCCGTTCCCTCTGCGCTGACCATCCTCTGGTTTATTGTGTTGTTTATGCAACCGGATCCGGCTGGCATCGTGGCAGAAAATGGTGCTTTTGCGTTACTCGGTGTTATCGGTGCTGTGTTTGCGAATGCAACCGGGGCCGGTGGCGGCGTTGTTTTTGTGCCGGTGTTCCACCATCTTGATTTTTCCCCTCAGAACATTGTGGCAACCAGTTTTGCCATTCAGTGCTGCGGTATGACGGCCGGTGCATTAAGCTGGTGGGCGTTTTTTCAAAACAAAGAAAAGCACAACGAACACTGGCAAATGTTACCGCAGGTGGTGGCACTCACAGTACCGGCTTCGGTGTGCGGTATCCTGATGGCACAGTTTGCTGCCGGCAGCATTCCGTTGTTGTCTTTCATTCAGGGTAATGTGAATGATTTGCACCTGGGCTTCGGTATTTTCTCTATTTTTCTGGCTCTGGTCATTTTTGCCAGTATCCCGTTACTAAAGAAAACCCGGTTCAGAAGTAGCCTCTCCATGACTGAAACTGCGCTGTTGCCCGTGGTGGCGTTTGTTGGCGGAGCAGTGACTGCATGGTTGTCTGTCGGCGTTGGTGAGCTTGTCGCTGTATTTCTTATTCTGAGGGGCTTTCACGTTACCATGGCGATTGCTGTCGCTGTAATGCTGACTGCATTTTCAGTGTGGGGCGGGGTGATTTACCATGTTACTGAATCCTTAGCCATTGTGTGGCCGGTGGTACTGTTTGCCGGAGCAGGTGCAATCATTGGCGGCAGACTGGCTAAATATGTTGTGCTGGCATTTTCCGTACAGAAATTAAAATTGTTTTTCGGTTTGTGGGTTTTACTGCTGGGGATCAGCGGATTGCCGGTATTCTGAACGGAAAACTTTTCGACGGGAATGACGTATCAATGCTATGAGATTGATTTTTAACGCCCGGAGAACATCATGGCAGCAGATTTTTTACCGCAAAACCGTTATCAGGTTGCGCAACCTGCGTGGTCTGAAAACGCGGTCATCTATCAGGTCAATACCCGCCAGTTCAGTGCTGAAGGAAATTTTCAGGGCGTAATTAAAGGTCTTGAGCATATCAAAGCGCTGGGCGCAGATATCATTTATCTCATGCCGGTACAGCCCATCGGTATCAAAAACCGCAAGGGGGCACTGGGCAGTCCCTATTCTGTAAAAGATTACTTTGCCATTAATCCCGAGTTCGGAGACGAGAACAGTTTCGCCGCACTTGTCAGTGAAATTCACCGGCTTGATATGAAGGTGATTCTCGACTGGATCCCTAATCACAGTGCCTGGGATAATCCACTCACCGTGTCACATCCTGACTGGTATGCAAAAGATTATCAGGGTAATTTCAGACCGTCACCGTGGTGGGACTGGGACGATATTATTGAGTTTGATTACAGTGTGCCGGCGTTGCGCCGTTACATGACTGAGGCAATGTGTTACTGGGTAGAACGGTTTGATATTGACGGTTTTCGCTGCGATGTTGCCGGTTACGTGCCTAATGATTTCTGGGCTCAGGCCAGAGCCGCGCTGGATGCCATTAAACCGGTTTTCATGCTGGCAGAATGGGAGAACCGCGATCTTCACGAACAGGCATTCAATATGACCTATGCCTGGAGCTGGAACGAAGCTATGCACGATATAGCTCAGGGCAGGGCACCGCTGGACAGGTTGAGAAAATACTATTCCTGGAACGAGCGCAGCTGGCCGGAGTCAGCCTACCGGATGACATTCGTCAGCAATCATGACAAAAATGCCTGGGATGGCACGCAGCATGAGCAGTTCGGACAAGCTCTGGAGGCTGCTATTGTGTTGTCTGTCACCGGCGAAGGTATGCCGCTAATTCACAATGGTCAGGAAGCGGGGGAAAACAAACGTCTGGCCTTTTTTGAACGGGATCCCATCGACTGGCAGGACCATGCCATCGGCGATCTTTACCGTGAACTGATTAGTTTGAAAAAGCGCGTGAAGGCATTGTGGAACGGAAAAGCCGGTGCAACCATGTTGCAGGTGAACAGCAATGATCTGAAACGGGTTTTCAGTTACGTGCGCATGCAGGGAAATGAGAAAATTCTGGTGGTGCTTAACTTATCCCCGGATACCGTTTCACCCACCTTTGATGCCGGTCTGTATAACGGCCAGTACCGCGACGTGCTGAACCGTCAGGACATCGTGCTTGATGCTGCACAGCCGCCTATTTTGGCTCCCTGGGCCTATCGTGTTTACGAGGCGATTTGAACATGAATTAAACTGGCCGGCCGGTCAGTGAATTCTTGCCCCATTTAGCTGATAATTCTGGCATACTACGCGCTTTAAATTTTTAGTGTTTGTTTATGCCTTCTGTATCTTCCCTGTTTACTGCTGACGGATTGCTGGCTAAGGCCATTCCGGGGTTTTCTCCCCGCGCCGCCCAGACGGACATGGCGCTGGCTGTGAAGTCAGCGCTGGACAATCAGCATTCGCTGATTGTTGAAGCCGGCACAGGAACAGGCAAAACCTTCGCTTATCTCGGTCCGGCATTGCTGGCTGAAGGTAAAGCAATCATTTCTACCGGAACGAAAAATCTGCAGGAGCAGCTTTACCACCGTGATTTGCCGGTGGTTAAAAAAGCGCTTGGCTCCCGCAGAAAAACAGCGTTATTGAAGGGCCGTTCGAATTATTTGTGTTTGCACCGCATGGGGCAGCACGGCGGTAATTCCACACTGGTGGAAAAAGAAGTACTCGGTCAGCTCTCAACGGTGAGAAGCTGGGCCGAGACCACCAAAACCGGTGATACCGGCGAACTGAAAACGTTGCCGGAAGATGCCAAAGTACTGCCGTTGATCACCTCAACAGTAGACAATTGCCTGGGACGTGATTGTCCCGAATATGAAGAGTGTTATCTGGTAAAAGCCCGCCGCAAAGCGTTGGAGGCTGATATCATTGTGGTCAATCATCACCTGTTTTTTGCTGACATGGCGCTTAAGGACACAGGCTTCGGTGAGCTCATCCCTGAAGCGGATGCCATCATTTTCGATGAGGCTCACCAAATCCCCGATATCGCCAGCGATTATTTTGGTGAATCCTTGTCCAGCCGTCAGTTACAGGAACTGGCAAAAGATATTAACGTGCTTTACCGCACAGTGCTGAAAGACGCAGAACAGCTGGATAAAGCCGCAGAAAAATGCCGGATTGCATCAGCCGATCTGCGCCTGCTGTTTCCGGAAAATCCTGAAAGAGGCAACTGGGCCGAAGCGCTGGACAGAGATGACATACAAACTCAGGTCGCCAGATTAAAAGACGGCATCGGTGTGCTTCATGAAGTAATCAAACTGCACCTTGGCAGAGACAAAGATCTGGATAATATTTACGAGCGGGTAGTGCAGACACGGGAACAGCTTGACGCGTTATGTGATGCTGAACAGCAGGGCGTGAGCTTGTGGTATGAAACCACGCAAAGACACCTTATCCTGCATCTCACGCCGTTATCCATTGCTGCGAAGTTCCGCCGGTTTATCAATGCCGTGCCGAGAGGATGGGTTTTCACGTCTGCAACCTTAACCGTCGATGGCGGCTTTACCTACTTCCAGAAACGGATGGGACTGGACGACGCCAAAACTCTGGAACTGGAAAGTCCGTTTAACTACAAAGACCAGGCAATGCTCTGTGTGCCGAGGTTCCTGCCGGAGCCGAACAGTTTTGCCATGAAAGACACGTTGTTCGAAACGGCGAAACGTCTGATTAAGGCCAGTAAAGGCCGCTGTTTCTTGCTTTTCACCAGCCACGCCATGCTCCGTGAAATCGCCAAAAGGCTGGAGTTTGAGGTACCTAACAAGCTGCTGGTGCAGGGAACGACGACAAAGCAGGCACTGCTGGATGCTTATCTGGCAGATGAAAGTGCGGTGTTGCTCGGGACCGGTGCGTTCTGGGAAGGGGTTGATGTTCGCGGCAATGACCTTATATGCGTGATGATTGATAAACTGCCTTTTGCTTCACCGGATGATCCGCTGTTACAGGCGCGCATGGAAGATGTGAAAAAGCGGGGAGCAAATCCCTTTGCTGCAATTCAGATCCCGCAGGCAGTCATTACGTTAAAGCAGGGGGCGGGACGGCTTATCCGTGATCCCACCGACAAAGGCGTACTGGTTATTTGTGATAACCGTCTGGTGACCAAACCCTATGCACAAACATTTGTATCAAGTTTACCTGATATGCAGAGAACACGTTCGCTGGACAAAGTTGAATCGTTTCTGCAAGCGATTAAATAGCCCGGAGTTTTATGATTTTACTTGCCATTGATACCGCTACTGAAGCCTGCTCTGTTGCGGTGAAAACCGAAAACGGTATTTTTCACCGTTTCGAAATTTGTCCGCAGCAACATAGTCAGCGATTGTTACCTATGGTTGATGAAGTAATGAAAGAAGCCGGTGTGAGCCTAAAAGACACCGGCGGGCTGGTTTACGGTCGCGGGCCCGGCAGTTTCACCGGCGTTCGCATTGCCACCGGCATGATTCAGGGACTGGCTCTGGGCACGGGCCTGGAAGTGGCAGGTGTCAGTACGCTTACCGCGATGGCGCAGCAGGTGATAGATACGCAGGGTGCCGGCCGTATCGCCTGCGCCATTGATGCGCGCATGGGTGAAGTGTACTTTGCACAATTTACTAATGTAAACGGTCAGGCTGAGTTAACCGGTGAAGAACAGGTATGCCCGCCTGAACACGCTGCAACGCAGCTCTCCGGAGATTTTGCCCGTGCCGGTACCGGCTGGATGGCCTATGATGAACTTAAGCAGTTTGGTGATGAGCCACCGCAAGTACTCTATCCCGACGCATTGCACATGCTGAAACCCGGCGAAGGGATGTTTGCCGGAGGCATGGCTACCAGTGTGGATAACATTGAACCTGTTTATCTGCGGGATAAAGTGACGTGGAAAAAGCTTCCCGGCAGGGAATAGTGGTGCGTTTTTTGCGTGACATTTTATTCGGGCTAAAATAAGCTTAAATATTCAGTAAACGCCAATCAGCGTTGCTTACAGCTTACTTAAACCCGTTGTCAGCTAACCGTCAATCACGAATACAGGAACTCATACAGCGTGGAAATTCAGTCCGGCTACAGTATTATCAGACCTGATCAGGCGCCCCGCCGGGAGCAGCCTGAGAAAGTGGATGCCAGACAGAAAGAACCTGTTCAAAGTGTTGAAGGTATCGTTGTACCTGAACCGGTGCGCAGCAGCCAGTCTGATGATGTACTGAACTCTGCAAAGAAATTTCAGCAGCAAACCGGTTACGACCAGCCGGAAGGCAAAGGTCAGCAGGCCACTGCTGCCTACCAGAGCCTTGAACGGGAAGCGCAGCGGGATTCTATCCGTCAGCTCCTCGGTGTAGACATTTACGCCTGACCTCCTTATTCTTGAATCTGGTCTGCTCACCCCGATTAGTTTCGTTTTTCAGGCCATTGTTCAGGTTGCATTCAGTTTGCAACGTCATAATTAATAGAGTTTATCTTTTAGCATTCCGGGGCGTTTATGTTGCGTAAAATTTTTCTGCTGGTGGCGGTAGTCTTAGCAACCGGTTGTACCATTATTCCTGAAGATATCCGCGTACCGGACGACACCAATCTGGTCTCCTACAACAAAGCGGTTACCGGCGGTGACGGCGTGAAGGGCAAAATGGCCCGTTGGGGTGGTGTGATCGTTGGCGTGGAGAACAAGGAAAACAAGACCTGGGTTGAAGTGGTCAATTTTCCTCTGAATCACTACGGGCGTCCGAATACGTTTGAAGAAACCATTGGCCGCTTCAAAGTGGAACTTGATGGTTTTGTTGATCCGATTAATTTCGAAGAAGGCCGCTCCGTCACCTTCATTGGTGCTGTGGAACGACCTGTTGCCGGTATGGTCGGTGAACAGCCTTACATGTATCCGCGCATCAAGGGTGAAAACTTTCATATGTGGCGTCAGGATTCACTGAACTACGTACACCCCATGTTCTTTGACTACCGTATGGGCTGGTACTCACCGTTCTACTATTCATTTTACCGTCCGTATTATTCGCCCTATACGTTTGGCGTTGGTTTCTCCCGCGGGTATTACAGAAGTGCTTATCCCAATGTCTCGCCGGTACGGGTTTCCGTTACCCGCAGCGGCAACAAGGGTACTATCAGCCGGCCTTCAACATCGACCCGCAGCAGTGTAAGCAGACCGGTTACCAGAACCTCCACGCCGGCTAATGGCGGCGCAAGACAAAATCTGAAGTAATCCGGCGGCAGGTTTATTCCTTATAAAGCGGCAATTCATTGCCGCTTTTTTCTTATTTTTGCCGCATCCGGAGGGCGTAAACATGTTAGAAACCGAATTTCAGGCCGGTGAACTCAAACTGGCTGCACTTGATAATCAGGGAGCCGGAACTGTTGTGATCGGTTTGCACGGCTATCTCGATAATGCTGCATCACTGGCGCCGCTGGCGCCTTATCTGCAATCCTGCCGCTTCATCGCACTGGATTTACCGGGACACGGTCAGTCAGCCCACCGGCCGGCCGGTGCCCACTACCACCAGTTTGATTTCCTGCAGGATTTATACGCGCTTATCAAAGAGAATCAGTTTGAAAATGTGGTCCTGCTGGGTCACTCACTGGGCGGTATTCTGGCGACACTTTATGCCGCTGTGTTTCCTGAACAGGTGAAAGCAGTGATTTCCATAGATGCCTGCGGACCGCTTACTCTGGATCCGCAAACAAGCGCTGAACAGGTCAGGGAGTCTGTCATCAGTCGTGATAAGAAGCGGCGGAACAAACTGAATATGGTGGATTTGGATGCTGCGGTGAAAGCCCGTTGCGCTGTTGCTGATATCCGGCCTGAGCATGCCCGGGCAATTCTATCCCGTAATCTGACGCAGGATGCATCCGGCCATTGTTTCTGGGCGAGCGACCCCCGCGTGCGCACAAAATCTACCCTGCGGCTGACTGAGCCACAGGCAGAGGCGTTCATGCGAAGCATTGAGTGTCCGGTATTGTTTCTGGCCGCGGACAGCAGCTTTAAAAAGGTTGAGCAGGTTTATGCGAAAAGGCAAAACTGGTTTAGTCACTGTCAGTGTAAAACTTTTGCCGGCGGCCACCACATACATATGGAAAAAACAGACGAAATTGGCTGCGAAATTCGTCAATTTGTTGAGCAATTGTAAATAGTGGCGTTTATCTTTTCCTTATCATCCTATAATATACGGAAGAAATCAGACCAGTTGTGAAATATTGGTTAAAGTTTGTACTTTTTTGCAAATATAAAAATAAAAGTTACCGGAGGGTGTGTGGAAAAAATTTGGCTTGAGCATTACGACCCAAGTGTTTCGGCAGAAATTAACCCTGATCGTTATGCCTCTATCGTAGATATTTTTGAACAGTCTGTGACGACCTGGGGCGATAAAACCGCTTACATGAATATGGGGCACAGCATGACTTTCAATGAGCTGGACGTGTTGTCTGCTCAGTTTGCGGCTTATCTGCAAAATAGTGGTTTAGAGCGTGGCGATGCTGTCGCCATCATGATGCCAAATTTGTTGCAATACCCTGTTGCTATGTTCGGCGTATTACGGGCCGGACTCACCGTCATTAACGTGAACCCGCTCTATACCGCCCGCGAATTAAAGCACCAGTTAAACGATGCCAATGCCAAAGCCATTGTTATTGTCGATAACTTTGCCGCCACGCTGGAAAGTGTGATTGCTGATACACCGGTGAAAAAAGTACTGCGCACGGCGTTAGGGGATATGTTACCGGCTCCTAAGCGCTGGATAGTAAACCTGGCGGTGAAGCACGTGAAAAAGATGGTGCCGGAGTTTTCTCTGCCACAAGCTGAGTCGTTCATGTCAGCAGTGAAAGCCGGCGCGAATTACACATATCAGCGTCCTGAGATAACAGGGGACGACCTGGCATTTTTACAATATACCGGTGGTACGACAGGCGTATCGAAAGGTGCGATGCTGACACACCGTAATATGATTGCAAACCTGGAACAGGTATCGGGTATTCTCGAAATCGTCATTGAGCCCGGTGAAGATGTCGTTGTCACTGCGCTACCGCTTTATCACATCTTTGCATTACTGGCGAACTGCCTGTTGTTCCTTAAATTTGGTTGTCCGAACCTGCTTATTACCAACCCGAGAGACATGCCGGGTTTTGTGAAAGAGCTGTCGAAACACAAATTTGCCATTTTACCCGGGGTGAACACCCTGTTTAACGGTCTGCTTAATACGCCCGGATTCAGTGAACTTGATTTCTCCGGATTTAAGTTCGGTCTGGGTGGCGGTATGGCCGTGCAGCGCCCGGTGGCTGAACGCTGGCAAAAAGTCACCGGCACAGTACTGCTTGAGGGTTACGGCCTGACTGAGTGTTCGCCCGTGGTAGCGGTTAATTCACCTACCATTAAGGCTTATAAAGGCGCTATCGGTATGCCGGTACCTTCCACAGAAATTCGTCTGCTGGATGATAACGGCAATGATGTGCCCTTAGGTGAAGCCGGTGAAATGTGGGTGAAAGGGCCGCAGGTCATGAAGGGCTATCTGAACCGTCCCGAAGCTACAGAAGAAATTCTTAAAGATGGCTGGCTGGCTACAGGCGATATTGCGAAGTCAGACAATGAAGGTTACTTCTATATTGTTGACCGTAAAAAAGATATGATCCTGGTCTCCGGCTTCAATGTGTTCCCGAATGAGATTGAAGAAGTGGCAGCCATGCATGATGATGTGGTGGAAGCGGCTGCTATCGGTGTGCCTCACGAAGTCAGTGGTGAAGTCGTGAAATTATTTGTGGTTGCCAAGGACAAGAGCCTGACCGCCGAAACGGTTATTGCACATTGTCGTAAGCACCTCACCGGCTATAAAGTGCCGAAACACGTTGTCTTTAAAGACGAACTGCCAAAAACCAATGTAGGCAAAATTCTGCGTAGAGAACTGAGGGACTGAGTTCACCGTGACTTTACGCAACTAATTGGGACAGCCGGCATCATTGCCGGCTGTTTTTTTATGATGAAATATACCTTAATAACCGACGAAATTGCGCTTAAAGCTGTCTGTGAGAAGGCTTCTGCCGCTGAAGCAGTTGCCATTGATACTGAATTCGTACGTACCCGTACCCTGACGCCGCAGCTGGGATTATTGCAGTTGTTCGACGGCGAGCAACTGGTACTTATCGATCCGCTGGCGATTAATGACTTAAGCCCGTTTGTGGCATTAATGACGAATCCTGATGTGATCAAAGTGCTGCATTCCTGCTCAGAAGATCTGGAAACATTTCTGGCAGCATTCGGTGTAATACCTGCGCCGGTATTCGATACTCAATTTGCAGCAAGTGTGCTTGGCATGGGCGCGACCCTGGGTTATGCACGGCTGGTGGAACTGATGAGTGACGTGGTGCTGGATAAAGGGGAGTCCCGCACTGACTGGCTGGCCAGACCGCTACGGGAAAGTCAGCTGGTGTATGCCGCCAATGATGTGCTGTATCTTTTACCTGTGTACTTACAACTGAAAGAACAAATCGAAGCAGCCGGTAAATTTGATTGGGTAACGCAGGAAATTGCTGCACTGGGAGAAAAGAAGGCTGCACAAATTCCTCTGGAGCAGGCTTACCTTGTGCTGAAAAATACTTGGCGGCTTAATCCTGAACAGCTTACCGTGTTTCGCCATCTTGCAGGCTGGCGGCTTAAGGTTGCCCGTGAAAAAAATCTGGCCCTCAACTTTGTGGTCAGAGAAAGTCAGCTTTTCGATATGGCAGTAAAGATGCCGTTAAGCCGCACTGCGCTGAGTCGTATCGAGGGATTGCAGCCGCAAACCCTCCGTCGTTACGGTGAAACGCTTACCGCCCTGGTGGCTGAAGCAAAATCCCTTTATGAAGATACCCCCGCAGACAAACAATTACCCCGTATGCGCCGGCTGATTGACTATCCCGAATATAAAAAGCATCTGGCTGCTATTAAGCGCCTGTGTGCAATGGTTGCCGCAGAGCAGGGCGTGTCAGAGGAAGTTGTGGCCTCTAAAAAACAAATCAATCAGCTGTTAAAATGGCAATGGTTTGAACTGGATGAAACCCGCGTGCAGGGGCTTCTGCCTGATTTGCTGAGTGGCTGGCGCCGTCCTCTGCTGGAAAAGGGGCTGGCCTCATTATTAGGGCCGCTGGCTTTCACCCGTTAAGAAATAATGCAGGACTGAATATGCTTTGTGCAATTTATAAAACCCGCCGGAAAGAAGGCATGTATTTATACGTGCCCGGCAAAAATGCTTTCGGTGATGTACCGGAAATACTGATGGAGAAATTTGGCACGCCGGAACTGGTGATGTTGATTTCCCTGGATAAACGGCCTCAGCTTGCCGGTGTCAGCAAAGCTGATCTGGAAGTGGCGCTGAAAGAAAAAGGCTTTTATCTGCAAATGCCGCCAAAAGCGGAAGATATGCTGGCCGCTCACCGCACAGAGCTTGGTCTGGCGCCCCATGTGGATGAAAAACGGTGATGAAAGCATTGGTTTCAATCAGTCCTGTTGTATTGCTCACCGTTTTTTTGCTGCTGGCTTTGCCGGTTTCAGCAGAAGAAAAAAACGAAGCTGGATTTAAAGTCTGGTTACAATCTCTGAAGCAGGAAGCAGTGGAAAAAGGCTATACGGCAGAACTGGTGGACAAAGCGCTGGACACTGCCACATTTCGTCCCACCATTGTAAAGGCAGATAAAAATCAGCCGGAGAAAAAAATCACGCTGGATGATTATCTGGCGACCCGCGTGCCGGATTGGAAGGTCAGGCAGGCAATTACCCTGTATCGTGAGCATCAGTCTCTGCTGGATGAAATCGGCAGCAAATATGGTGTTCAGCCCCGCTTTATTGTCGCTTTGTGGGGCAATGAGTCTAACTTCGGTAAGATTCAGGGCAACTATCCGGTGTTCTCCGCAGTGCTGTCTTTAGCCTATGAAGGGCGTCGTGAAGCGATGTTCAAAAAGCAGTTCTATGCTGCACTGGATATCATTCGTGATGGTCATATTGGTATTGAAGCACTGAAAGGGTCCTGGGCCGGTGCGATGGGCCAGAGTCAGTTTATGCCCGTGTCTTTTTTAAATTATGCCGTGGATTATGACGGTGACGGCAGAAAAGACATCTGGACCACGCCGGCAGATGTGTTTGCCTCTATCGCTAATTTTCTTGCCAGCGAAGGGTGGGACGATGACTATACCTGGGGCCGGCAGGTTAAGTTTGTTGACGGTTATGACGGTGCACATTCAGGCTTTGCAAAAGAAGATTTCGTGCCGTTAACAGTATGGCAGGAAAGAGGCGTACGTAAATTTGATTTATCAGACTTACCTGCTGCCGGTATCAAAGCCTCTCTTATCATGCCGGACGGCATCGATGGCCGTTTATACCTTGTCTATAATAATTTTCATACGCTGATGAAGTGGAACCGTTCATCATATTTCGGCGTCTCGGTCAGTTATCTGGCAGACCGGATCCGCAAAGGGGAATAACATGTATCAACATCTCAATATTCAGGGCCAGCCTGTTCCTTTGCCTGTGACACGTGCCCTGTGTATCGGCCGCAACTATCTTGATCATATTCAGGAGCTGAACAACACTGTGCCGGATGAAGCCTTGTTGTTTATGAAGCCGGCTCCGGCACTTTGCCATTTGTCTGAACCGGTGGTGATCCCTTCAGACAAAGGCGAATGCCATAACGAACTTGAAGTGGCAATCTTGCTGAGTCAGTCACTGTGCAAAGCGACGCCTGATGACGCGCTGGCCGCTATTTGGGGCGCAGGGCTCGCCCTTGACCTGACCTTACGTGATGTACAAAGTGAACTCAAAGCGCAGGGCTATCCCTGGGAGCGTGCCAAAGCCTTTGATCGCAGCTGCCCGGTTTCCGCTTTCGCTCCGTTGACGCAAACCGGAGATCTTACTGACATTCATTTCACCCTGACCGTGAATGATACCGTGCGTCAGCAGGGGCATACAGCAATGATGATCCGGCCGGTAGCGGAGCTTATCGCAGAAATGTCTCACATCTTCACCCTGCAACCCGGCGATATTATTCTCACCGGAACGCCAAAAGGCGTAGGCCCGCTAAATGCCGGTGACAGGATCCGCGCAGAGCTGGGTGAATTAATGTCTGTCGAAACGAATGTGGTGATGTGATGACACCGTTCTGGGAAACGAAGACGCTTGATGAAATGACTGTTGCTGAGTGGGAATCACTGTGTGACGGTTGTGCAAAATGTTGTCTGCATAAGTTCATTGAAGATGACGATGCTGAAGAAGCCGCGCCAACGGATACCCTGAATCAGGGAGAGGAAATTCACTATACCAACATTGCCTGTTCGCTTCTGAATACCAAAACCTGTGGCTGTACCCGCTATGCAGAGCGCACAAAGCTGGTTCCTGATTGTGTAAAGCTGACCAAAGAGAATCTCAAGGATATTTTCTTTATGCCGCCAAGTTGCAGCTACCGGCGTTTGCATGAAGGTCGCGGGCTGCCGTCCTGGCATCCGCTGCTAAATAAGGGCAAGAAAGCCAAAATGCATCAGGCCGGTATGTCTGTGAGAGGGAAGACCGTATTTGAAACGGATGTGGATTTAGACGCGTTTGAAGATTATATCGCCAGCTGGCCTTTGCACGACACAGACTGATATCCGGCTATTCGTTCGTTAACGCGTAAAGCAATGCATGTCTGCCGCAGATACGTTTGCGGCAATAACCTTCCTTTTCTGCTCCCAACTTTTCAGCAACACGTAAACTGGCTTTGTTATTGGGTTCAATAAACAACTCCAGACGAAATAAATCCATCTGATCAAAAGCCAGTTTCTTCAATGCCTGGCAAAGCTGAACAGCCAGACCCTGTCCGCATGCCTCAGGCCGGATCCAGAAACCCAGATTCGCGTTACGGTGCAAAGGGTGGATATAGTTTATCAGTCCCATGCCCAGACAACGGTTGTCCATCACCAGCAGGTAGGTGATACCGTAACCCTGCTCACGCTGATTTTCCAGCGCGGTCAGACACTGACGGGCCTGCGCGGGGGTGACAGGGCACAGATCTGTACCCATCCATGGCCGCACATGACTGACTGATTGCTGAGACGCTTCACACAACAAATCGGCATGTTTTTGCCCGGCCCGTTCAATACTGATGGGGCTGGTTGTGGTTGCAATAGCAGGAAGCCGCGATGGCAGGGTACTTAAGTCAATCAAAAGGGTTTCTTGTCCAGTAAACGACAGCCAAACACGATAACGAATACGGCAGCGTAAATCCCGAAGATCACCATCATCCACTCAGGCATACCCAGTCCGGCAACACGCCAGCCGTCATCCAGGCAATCCCCTTTTGCTTCAAATATGGCCGGTAACCAGTCATAAAGGGGCATAAATGAAGGGAAATTCGGAACTATTTCGCAACTGGCAAACAGAGAGGTACTGTGAATGATGTCGTACTGTTCACGGGCGATCATAAAGCCCCAAACTGAAGAAACCGCCCAACCGGCGAAAGCCAGCATCCGCGTCAGGCCATGATTCACAATAACGACCAGTAAACCGGACAACAAAATACCGATAACCGCTGTTCGCTGATAAATACACATTACACAGGGTTGCAGGCCATTAACATGCTGAAAATATAATGCTGCAGACAACAGTCCTGCGGCAGATAAAAATAAAAGAAGCCAGGCGGGTTTATACTCCGCCTGGCGACTAATCCATTGAATGAGATTCATTGTTGCAATAAAAACCTTAGTGCGGTTCAGCGCCTGATACTGGCATCGTGGCTGAATGGTGCTCAATAAGGTGCATATCGTATAGCGCTTGTGTGGCATCTGCCAAGCCAAAATAGGTGGCTGCCAGTCCTACTAAGGTGAGTACCACGGTGTAAGGCAGCGCCATCATTACCATTTTTCCGTAGGACAAGCGCAACAACGGGGCAATGGCTGACGTTAACAGGAACAAAAATGCTGCCTGGCCGTTAGGTGTCGCTACAGAAGGCAGGTTTGTACCTGTATTGATAGCAACAGCCAGTAAGTCGAACTGGTCACGGGTGATCTGGCCTTCCTGCAGCGCTGCCATCACTTCCGTAATGTACACAGAGCCTACAAACACGTTATCACTGACCATCGACAGCACACCGTTGGCAAGATAGAACATCACCAGCTGAGTTTCGCCTTCGAAAGACAGTACCCAGTGGATAACCGGCTGGAACAGGCCCTGATCGATAATTACCGCAACCACACCGAAGAAAACACATAGCAATGCTGTAAACGGCAGGGCTTCTTCAAACGCTTTACCTAACGCATGCTCTTCAATAATACCGCTGGCAGATGTTGCCAGAACAATGACTGACAAACCGATAAGACCAACAGAAGCAAAGTGACCCGCAAGTCCCACAACCAGCCAGACACCAATTAACGCCTGAACGGCCAGACGGGCTTTATCGCGGTTAGTACGGCCTTCATCCATATGTTTGTCGTAGGATACAAGAATGTCTCTTACTGCCGCCGGTAGCTGGGCGCCATAGCTGAACAGTTTCGTTTTCTCCAGTATTATTGTAGTGGCCAGACCGCATACGAATACGGGTAAGGTAATCGGTGCCATTCGGGTAAAGAACTCAACGAAGTCCCAACTCGCTTTATCAGCAATAATCAGGTTTTGTGGTTCACCTACCATGGTCATTACGCCACCCAGCGCAGTACCCACCGCTGAGTGCATCATCAGGTTGCGCAGGAACGCACGGAAGTTCTCCAGATCATCACGCCCCAGATTCGACACACCGTCATCGTCTGTATGATCATGGTCATGATGAAATTCTTTGCCGGAGGCGACCTTGTGGTAAATCGTGTAGAAACCCAGACCCACCGCAATAATGACCGCGACAACCGTCAATGCGTCAAGGAAAGCAGATAAAAACGCGGACGCTGCAATAAAAGACAGCGACAATATCATCTTGTTTCTCACCCGTATGACCAGCTTGGTAAACAGGAACAGCAGCAGATCTTTCATGAAGTGAATACCGGCAACCATGAAGACCAGTAACAGCAGTACCTCAAGGTTCACCTCAATTTCATGCATCATGTGTTCGGGCGAGGTCATGCCAATGAACATCGCTTCAATCAGCAAAAGACCACCAGGTTGCAAAGGATAACATTTCAGTGCCATCGCCAGCGTGAAGATAAACTCGATGACCAGTGTCCAACCCGCGAGGTATGGATCTACCATGAAAAGGAAAGGATTAAGAATAAGGAACGCTACAATTGTTTTTTTGTACCAGTCCGGCGCATGCCCGAGAAAGTTCTTATAAAGCGCCATAGGTAGCGATGTTTGCATAGTTAATTTTCCTTTAACAACTTGTTGCGATGTGAATGTAATTATTATCGTAAATCTTGTCCAGAGAATGTTGGACATTAGCCAAGTTATGGTTTTTAGTGGCTTTTATCACATCTGGTACACTCATAACCAAACTCTACCTGAAAAAAACAGCTTGAGAAAGCTGCCACAGGCCTCAGTTAGTATAACTTATATCAGTTTTATGACTGATTAATTGATTGTGTTAAAGAAAATTCCTCTGGTACAATGAGTTTGACAATAAAAAGAGATTCAGGCGAGTCACCTATGATTTATAAAGCCCAGAGCCCGGCAGGTTTTGCTGAAGAGTATATTGTTGAGTCTATCTGGAGTGGTCGTTTCCCTCCGGGGACCATTCTTCCGGCAGAACGGGAGCTGTCCGAGCTTATTGGTGTAACACGCACCACGTTACGCGAAGTATTACAACGACTCGCCAGAGACGGCTGGTTGACGATTCAGCATGGCAAACCCACAAAAGTGAACAACTTTTGGGAAACTTGTGGTCTGAATATTCTGGAAACCCTGGCCCGTCTCGATCAGGACGGTATTCCCGAGCTGGTGGATAACCTGCTGGCCGCCCGTACGAATCTGAGCGCAGTGTTTATTCGTATGGCAATCCGGAATAACCCTGAAGACTCTGCGGAAATTATCGCCCGGTATCTGAATATTGAAGAAGACGGCAAAGATTTTGCGCATTTTGATTATCAGTTAAACCACGATCTTGCGCTGGCATCCGGCAATAAAGTGTTTGTTCTGATGATGAACGGCTTCCGCGGATTGTATTCCCGCATCGGTGGTTACTTTTTTGCCCAGCAATCCGCCCGTGATGTGGCGAAAGATTTCTACGGTAAACTGTTAGCGGCAGCGAAATCCGGAGACCACGAGAGTGTACCAGGCCTGATCCGTCAGTATGGTATCGCGTCAGGTAAAGTGTGGGCACAAATCCGCGAAGATATGCCTAAAGATCTCGTCGACTAATCATTCTGTTTTATCCTGAAAGCCCGGTATCCGCCGGGCTTTTTGCTATCTGCCTTTCGAATCTCCCGGGCTTGCGGTAAAGCCTTTACTTCCTTTATGCTGGGATCCGTTTTACCCGTCATGTTGTTTTCTTGCTGTCGCCGCACGCCGGTGAAGTCAATGCCGGTGGTGTTCAGAACGGGTCAGCCGGCCCTGAATCAACCTCTCAGACAGTAAGGAAACACAATGAACCTCAATCCCGTTGGCTGGTTTGAAATTTACGTCAGTGATATGTCCCGGGCACAAACCTTCTATGAATCTGTTTTTATGTGTGAGTTAGAGACAATCTCTGTACCTGCGGATGAATCGCTGGTCATGAAAGGATTTGGCTCTGACATGACGGCTTACGGAGCCAGCGGCGCGCTGGTCAGTATGGAAGGAATGACACCCGGCGGTACGGGCACACTGGTCTACTTCTCCTGTGATGACTGTGCCATTGAATGTGCCCGCGTACCCAAAGCGGGCGGCACGGTTATTAAGGAAAAATTTCCGATTGGCGAATATGGCTTTGTCGCACTGCTGCAGGATAGTGAAGGCAATATGATTGGTCTGCATTCCCAAAAATAAACGGGATTAGTATGCGCTTTCTAACTTTTCATTTTATGGTTGTGTCAGATGAAGCGAATTCCACTAGGAGAGCCGAAAATGACCAAATCAGATACTATTAAAAGCAAATTGAATGATGCTGAAGATTTCGCCCGCAAAGTCTGGCTTGCAGGACTGGGTGCCTATGGTAAAAGTGTTGAAGAAGCACAGGGCCGTTACGAAAAGCTGAGCACTGAAGCGTCTAAAATGTTCGATGAATTAGTGAAAAAGGGTGAAACTTTAGAAGATGACGCCCGTACTAAATTCAAAGAAACCACTGACGATGTTGAAAGCCGTGTGAGTGATGTACGTCAGAAGCTGGGACTTGATACGGATAATACTGATCATCGTATTGAAGAGCTTTCAGCCAAAATTGACGCATTGACAGAAGCGGTTGCCAAGCTGGCAGCGAATAAATAATGTCAGATCACCGTGTGTCCGGCACGACGGGCACGCGGTGTTTTCGCCGCTACGATTTCTTCAGTATAAAGGAAAAGTGATGGTACAGAAAAATAAGCCAAACGGTCCGTTGACCGGCTGGATTGAAGCCGGCTCCGAACTTATCGCTGAGCAGTTGTCCGGCGTGACTGAACAGATTAACCGTCAGCTTGATGCGCAAAAAAAATCCTTTGATGAGCTGCAGCAACGGGGTGCCAGGATGGATGCACATCTCCGGTCATCTTTGTCGCCTTCGGCTGTTCTTGCCAATATGGAACAGTTAGTCAAAACCAGTCCGCTCTGGTCATTTGTGCCGTCTTTCACGGCAAAGCGTGACAAACGTGAGCAACAACTTGATGTGTTGTCGGCGAAAGTGGATGTGCTGGTAGAACAGGTTGCGTTACTGGCGGCAAAGCAGGCACAGGAAAAAGCTCAGGCAACGCAGGAAGCTGAAGCTTCTGCCAAAGTGAAAACGAAAGATGTAGCTGAAAAAGCTGATTCCGCTGCGACAGCAGCAAAATCTGCCAGTGCAGAGACGCCGGAGAAGCCTTCGCGGAGACCTTCAACCCGGAAGAAAACGGTGACTTCTACTCCCGGAGCGAGACCCCGCTCGGTATCTTCAGTTCGTCCTAAAGCAAGGTAACGCTCACAGCCTGCCTGTTGTCTTTGAGTGGGTAGCGAAAGCGCTACCCTTTTTTCGTGTTCAATAACTTAGCCCTGGTTTTAGGGTTGCTGAGCAAAATCGCCAGCGCCAGAAATATCAAACCCAGAGTAAGATAATAAGGTTGTTCAAGCCCTTCCACAAAATAGGCTGCGAACAACAGAAAGGCTGAAAATAGAAGAGTGTAAGGCGTTATCCGTTTCATGTATTACCCTCCGGTGAAGGGGGGCAGTTGTCCGCAGTTAAACTGCCCCGAATTCTGACTATGGTGTCGTTAAGCTTGTCGCAATATCCACAGCAGCAATACCGATCATGCCTGCTAAGCCTGATTTTTAAGCTCGCGACCAAATTTATAAAATTAAAATATCAAATAAAACTGAACCCGGGGCGAGGATTTCAGTGATTGATGTCTATCACCGCCAGATAGATTGGTTTTTGCGGTCGGCAAAGAAGTCATGGGGTTCCCAGAATGCCGGAATGTGTTCGTCCACATCGGCGATGGTGAAGTTCTTTTTCAACTGACACATGATTTCTGTCATGCGTGCGCGGTCAATTTTCATCAGCTTTTGTTTGGTGGCGTTAAAGAACAGATTTCTGTCTTTCGCTACCCGTTCTTCTTTGCCGGCAGCAAAAAAGGTCAGGTTTCTGGACACAATTTTGCAAACCGGTTCAGCAGGATGCTCCGGGTTTAACCGGGACACAATGGCATATTCATACTGGTCTTTTTCCTGACCTTTTTCATTCACCGGAATGAAGCACACACCGAATCCCTGAGGGAAATAACCCACAATATTGATGAAGTGCTCAGCGAGCCTGCTGTTAACACTTTTTTGTTTCGCCATTTGTTCAATCAGCATATAACCCTTCGGCAGCATAGAGCGGTTATAGCCGGGTTTGGTGGACAGGACGATGGAGGAATAGACCTGCGGGATTTTTAAAATATCGCCGATTCCGGATTTACCGGTGAATGTGTCCTGCATCAGTTCCATAAGAAAACCGTGGGGGCCTTTGTTTTGTTCACAGCCGATAAAGGAGACGCCGTCTCTGATAAAGGTCAGCGTTTGCTGATAGTTAATCTTTAACAATTGCTTGCGGAAAGATTCATCAAGTTCTCTGAACGGATCATCTTCGCCGTCTTCTCCGTACAGAATGCGCACAGCCTCTTCGTGATAAAGTCCGATGTCCTGAAAAACAGCCGCTGCGATGACAGGGGTGGCGATGAAGTTTGCCCATTCCCGCATTTTTACTTCATCAGTAAACCGTTCAAGTACGCCAGCATATTTTGATAAATAGCTATGTTTTACGCTGCTGTCTGCCAGCACTTTGTCACTTAATCTGAGAGCAAGTACGGCTTTATAAAGCGGTTTAAGCCGTTGATGATAGCGGGCGTAATTGCCGTCCTTACCCCGCGTGAGCAGAAGCAATGTGCCAAGAAAGCGGGAGCTGGCGGTCTGGGTTTCATAATAAGTTTCACCTTCACTCAGGGCAATTACCTGCGACACAATAGTGATTATCAGGCGCTGGCGATCTGCCTGTTCTTTCTCAAGTTGCTGCACCGCGGCTTTGTGTTGCTTCTTCAGATCTTCCAGCACGGCAATGTTAGCCCTGGTTTCGCTGACAACTTTGACTTCCTGCGCCAGGCTCTGAATGCGCTTTTTCAGGTCTGCGGTCACCGCATAAAAGTGTCTGGCGTATGTCACCACCGAGGGCTTTGCCGTATCCACAGGATCGACAAGTTCAATGAGTTTTTTGACTTTGCTGACATACTGGCTGTCAGCCTGAGTGGCATTGTGGTTCACGGCATTCCTGAGCGTTAAAATACTCCGGGTCTTCCTTTCCGGTTTTTTATCAGTGCCCTGATTCCCTGGCTTCCCGTTCTTTTAGCTTAGTTAAATATAAGCGTAACGTCTCGCTAATTTTAGTATTTCTTTCAATAACATCAATGTGCTCCCAGGTAGCCTTCTCGCCGCTGCGTATCAGCGACGTAATACTTTCTGAAGTCGGGTTGGCGAGGATCTGACTGAGACTCCTGAGCTGCTTATGAGGAAGAATATTAATATTGCCTACGTACTGCTGGTCAATAACCGACCGTACTTTATGAATTGCGAGGCGGGCAGCCTTGTTACCGGTGAGGTTCTCAAGCATGTCGAACGCAAAAATGCTGTTAGACTTTGCCAGTTGACTGACGTGGCGGAATGTCAGTCCGGTCAGTGTGGTAGCGCCGGCGCGGTTCGAAGACAAAAAAGGCACAGCCAGAGGATTTGTCTGGCTGACGATGCTGTGGTTAACACCGTATAACCGCGACAATTGTCTGAAAGGCAAATCCGCCATGAGTGAACCGTCCACAAACCTGCGGTTAGGGATGTACGGTATGATATCGCCGGCAGCATTTTTAGCGCGTAGTTGCACAGGACTGAAAAATAACGGGACGGCGGTGGAAGCCCGCACAGCCTGAGTAATAATAGCATTCGGAGACGATTTGGCGTTGAGTACCCGTGATTGTTGATGCAAATCCATCGGCGATACGGAAATGTTGATATGACGGCCGGTTTTACTGAAAGCCTCTTCAAAGGTCATCAGATCAAACAGGTCAATGAGGGTATTTTCCAGCGCTGTGGCATCCAGCAACGACTTCCTGCCAAACCCTGACCATTTTCTCCAGTAACGAAACTTACTCAGAATAAACTCAGGAGAAAGGGCTTCCTGCAGTTCCTGCTGGTTTTTTGTGCCAATCATAGCAGCGATAATAGCACCGGCACTGGCGCCTGATATCACGGTGGGCAACAGGTTGTGTTCATTGAGGGATTTCACTACACCGGCGTGAAAAAATCCCAGACCGGCACCACCGGACAGCATCAGACAGGAACGGCCGAAAGCATGAGCCGTCTCTTCAAAAAACTGCTTTTTATGGAAAAAATCCACCACAGACTCATCAGCCCGGTAAATGGCATCCAGTGCCATCACCACTTCGCTGATAAAGGTCTCGATAAGCTGCTTGGTGCCCGTTTTACTGTGTGTCAGCAGGGCAGGGTTGGCGATATTACCCAGGTTGCCATGCAACCCTTCATGGAGTACCGACATCAGGCCGGTCACATCCTGTAGCTTTCTGGCTGACTGCATGCGTTGAACACGCTTTCGTATCAACCGGTAGTCATAATCTCTGCTGGCTTCTTTTCGCTTCCAGTTCTCTGCGCCGGTCAGGGCGTCGTGAGCCAGGCAGGCTTCACGGTATTCAGCATAATCAGAAGCCTGTTCAATATCCTGCTCTATTGCATTCGATTTTGAGAAAAATACCATAATACCGGCCTCTAACTGATCTTTGGAAACGCATCACTTGCAGTGATATTAACCAGCCTGGCAGGAATAATTTGAATGCTCTACCTAATTTTGAACGTATGGCGCAGATCAAGCTTTCACCGCAAAAGGTTTGCTAAATATGTAATCTCCCTTTAGCCTGAAGCTATGTCGGTAAAATAGCCAAAAACAATAGCTTGCATGGAATGGAACCCGGAACTGCTTAGCCTGCTGTCTATCCCGTTTATCAGCGCGATTGTGGGTTGGGTGACCAATTATCTGGCGGTCAAAATGATGTTTTATCCCATTGAATTTAAGGGGATCAGACCATTTTTGGGCTGGCAGGGGCTGATCCCGGCAAAACGGCGGGAAATGGCTGAAATTGAAGTAGAGCTGGTTCTGGGCAAACTGCTCAGTGTTGAAGAACTCGCCCAACGCCTGGACGGCGAACAGCTGGCCTGTGCCATCGAACGGCGCTTAAAGCAGGTGCTGAAAAGTGTGGTCAACGAGGTGATGGAAGCTTCAGCACCGGATTTATGGGCCGCAGTGCCGGTGCAGGGAAAGAATCTGGTTTACCGCCGGATTGAAAATGACATGCCCCGGGTTGTAAAAAAGCTGGTCACAGATTTTCAGTTAAATATAAATGAAATTCTGAACATCAAAGAGTTGGTAGTCGAGCAACTGGTCGGTTCGCCTTCACTCATCAATGAAATTTTTCTTACTGCCGGTGCCAAAGAGTTTCCGTTCATCGTCCGTTCCGGTTTTTATTTTGGTTTTCTTTTCGGCTTACCCACCATGTTTCTGTGGCACTATTTTCAGGCCTGGTGGTTATTGCCGCTGGGCGGATTGCTGGTGGGCTACGCCACTAACTGGATTGCTATTAAAATCATCTTCGAGCCTAAACGTCCCCGCAAGTTTGGTCCTGTGACTGTTCAGGGCATGTTTCTGAAACGACAGGCGGAAGTGTCCCGTGTGTATGCTGAAATTATCGAAAATAAGCTTATCACTCCGCAAAATATTACCCATGTGATCCTGCACGGTTCCGGATCTGCTTCGTTACTGGAGCTAATTGAGCTGCACGTCAATGATGCTATTGAGCGCTATGTGGCCATTGCCCAGCCGTATTTCGGGCTGGGTGTCGGCTCTGAAAATTATTTCAAGATGAAAGCGCTGGCCGTACAGCGTATTTTTGAAAACTCAGATAAAACCCTGTTTTATGCTTACGATTACGCCCATTCTGCTTTGCGGGTAGGTGATGACTTACGGCTCCGCATGCAGGCACTCTCGCCGGAAGAATTTGAAGGTGTATTGCGTCCTGCTTACCGGCAGGATGAATGGAAGCTTATTCTCACAGGCGCATTGCTGGGTCTGGCTGCCGGTTTTGCCCAGCTTTATCTGGTATTTATCTGATCATGAAAACCGCAGACAAAATACTCTACACGGCGCTGTCACTGTTCAATGAGCATGGCGAAAACAGCGTAACCAGTGTAGATATTGCCATGGAACTGGATATCAGTCCGGGTAACCTGTATTACCATTACAAAGGCAAAGAAGTGATTGTTGAACGCCTTATCAGCATTCACAAAAATCAGATGCTGCATGTACTGCGAAGTGATATTGCCGGCCGCATCAGTGCGGAAGATGTGTTCTATTATTTCTACATGATCATTGAGAAACTGCATCTGTTTGAATTTCTTTACCGTAGCCCGGCAGATCTTGCCGAAAAGTATCCGCACGCCCACAAAGTGAGAAATCAGGTGGTGAGTGCGCTGGAAAAACAGATAAGCAATGTATTGCATGCACTTAAATCCTCCGGTTCTCTGACCCTGGAGAAAGCAGAGTTACCTCTGCTTACAGAGCTGTTAACCCTGGTATTGACCCAGTCGTTCCAATATGACCAGCTTGGCCGCAGCCTTGACGGTGAATCTCAGCGATATCACTGCCTGTCTTTATTAATGATGAGTTTATTGCCGCGGTTAACTTTACCGGAGGGCACCCTGGCCGAACTGAATCAGGGGATTGCCCGTCACAGTCTGGCAAACCTGAAACATACTGAATGGACGGACGGGGAAGACTGATGGGCCGCTCACTGTCTTTTCTGGACAAGTCTTTCTGGCTGGCGGAGTCTGAAGCCAGTCCCAAGCATGTGGGTTGTGTGCAAATCCTTGAAATGCCTGAGCAGGCATGTGCTTCAGAGTACGTCAGGGCGCTTTACGAAGAAGTAAAATCGCACACAAAAATTACCCCGCCATTTAATTGCAAGGTTAAAACGCTGCTGGGTTACCCCCTGGGTTTGCAGCCTTTTAAGCACATGGATATGGATTATCACGTGCAATTTCATATAACTGAAAACATTCAGGATCGCAGACAGCTCGATAAACTCACTGAAACACTGCATGCTTCGCGGCTCGACCCGGAAAAGCCACTCTGGCAGTTCATTTTTTTGCATGACAATACCAGCCGTCAGTTTGTGATTTATGCACGGGTACATCACCTCTACGGCGACGGCGCAACGCTGGTTCGCTGGTTTCAGGCCGGATATACCGCCGGACCTGCAGAGGAGGGGTTTACTCCGGTCTGGGCGCTGAAACGGCTGCGCCACAAAAGAAAGCACCTTGTGCGCTGGCGTGACAGGTTGTTCGCCGTCTGGCAGGGACTGAAAACCAGCTGGCAGTTTTTCATCATTATGTTGCGGCTGCTGATGAAGCTGGTGCGTATTAACACCCATTACATGCCTTTGCCCTTCAGCGGTACGCAGACGCCCCTTACCGGACAGGTGAGAGCGGGCAGGGCGGTAACTACAACAGACATCGATTTTGCAGAGATTAAAGCGCTGGCAAGACGCACGCGGGCATCTGCTAACGAAATATTGCTGTGCGTATTTGATATTGCGGTTCACCGTTTTCTGAAAGATCACGGACAGCGGTTTATCCGTCCTCTGTATACTAATATGCCGGTTAATTTGCGTAAACCGGGCGAGAAGACCACCGGAAATAAAATTGCCATTGTGCCTGTTGAACTGGCCCACGGTGAGCGGGACCCGTATGTGCGGTTAAGGCAAATTATTGTGAATCACCGCATCGTCAAACATGCTGCACAAAAAGCGACGCCGGGGGCATTCAAAGCGTACACCATCACTATTCAGGCGGTATCACTGGTGTTTGAATGGTTACACTTGTCAGACTTCGTCAAGCCCATAGCGAATATCTTAATTTCAAACCTGCCCGGACCAAAAGAAGCCCGTTATCTGAAGGACAGCAAATTACTGGCCTGTTATCCGGTGTCCACCATGACGCCGGGTGGCGGCGTGAATATCACACTCATGACCTACAACGGGACGGCAAACGTGGGGATGGTGTGCTGCAACCGGCATGTCAAAGACATCAGCCCTCTGGCCGGCTATGTCCATGAAGCTTTAGCCATTCTGGCCCAGTCGCTGGATGAACCCGGAGTGGGTATTGAAGATATCGGCGAGCAGATTGAAAGTTATCCCCGTTCAGTCATTGCTGAATAGTCTGAACAAATCAATAACCTTAGCGGAAACTGAATCTCAGCCCGCCGTTGACCACGAATACCTGTTTGCCCCAACGGTGAAAAACATCTTCCCGCCAGTGCCCGCCTAATGCATAGCTGAGATCCTGCGTTTCAGTATGGCGCTGCAACACCGCATCAATTTCCGGTTTGTGATAGTCCAGAATGCGCTGTTTGTTGTGATCAAGATACAGACGCAGATACGACAACAAACGGTCAGTTTTGCCGGTGGTGGCGATACTGGCGATATTCAGAAGGGGAGCACTGATAAACTCAGTCAGTGACTTACCCAGTTGTAACCCGGGCACAATCTGACGGATCAGTGAGCGGGTGTCATTGAGCAGAGCATAGTTGTCATTAACCAGTTGGATGGCGTCGGATTTGAGATCCTCAATACTGATCACATGGTTTTGAATATCGTAAACCGGCGTTCCGCTTATCACGACAATGACATGGGCCCGGTAAAGCGGGGTATCGAGCACCGTAATGTTGAGTTCCGCGAAACATTGCAGTGCCAGCCTGTTTGATTCTTCCTGACAGTGAACCTGTGCTTCCGTGATAGTCAGGCGGGCCTTTCCTCCCGGTACATCAAACGGAAAAGAGCGGGGGAACAGGGGAGTCAGTAACGCCTGTAGTTCTTGTGTGGTGTAGTCGTCATACGTCAGCCGGCCTGTTTTTATCATCAGGCCGCAAACGGCGACTTTCCATTTTTCCCGCCAGCTGAGTGTCAATCCTCTGTCCCTGTGGTTGCGTCTGTCACTACAGTAACATAAAAAACACAGACAATAGCCGACAATTTGTTAAACTGGTAAGAGCAGTTGAATAAGCACATCGCGGGTGGCGTATGGTTGAAGAACAGTATGATTATGTGATCACCGGGGCGGGATCTGCCGGCGCAGTGCTGGCGGCCCGTTTGTCAGAAAATCCGTCTGTTACTGTGTGTCTGCTGGAAGCCGGCGGTAAAGATAACAATCCGTTCATCCATGTGCCGTTCGGATTGTCTTTGCTCAGTCGTTTTGACAGCATTGGCTGGGGATATTTCACTGCGCCGCAACGTGAGCTGAATGACCGCGAACTTTTCTGGCCCAGAGGGAAAACCCTGGGGGGCAGCAGTTCTGTCAATGCCATGTGCTACATTCGCGGACAACGGGAAGACTATGACCGTTGGGCTGAATCCGGCGCTGCCGGCTGGAGTTACAACGAAGTGCTGCCATGGTTTAAAAAGGCAGAAGATTATCACGGCGGTGCTGATGCTTATCATGGCACCGGCGGTCCCCTCAGAGTTGAAAAGCTTCGTCATACCGATCCGCTTTCCCGGTGTTTTGTGAATTCTGCAGATGCTGCCGGTTTGCCTGTCAGAACAGACTTCAACCGTGAACAGCGGGAAGGGCTTGGCTTTTATGATGTTACCCAAAAGCACGGCCGGCGCTGGTCTACGGCGCAGGCGTATCTTAAACCGGCGTTGAACCGGCCCAACCTGACGGTACATACCCGGACGCTCACAGAAAAGGTACTTTTCACCGGTAAAACCGCCAGCGGCGTGCAGGTGCGGTATAAAGGCAAAGGTCGCCGGATTGGCGCACGTAAAGAAGTCATTTTGTGCGGGGGTGCAATTAATTCACCGCATTTGCTGATGCTCTCCGGGGTGGGACCCCGTGACATGCTGATGGAAAAAGGCGTCCATGTGGTCGCGGACTCCCCCGGTACAGGCCGTAATTTGCAGGACCATCTGGACGCTATTGTGCAATACCGGTGCACCTCCCGTCAGGGCTATGCTGTTGCACTTTCTGCCATACCCTCTTACATTGCAGCCGGTTTCCGGTATTTGTTTTCATCAGGTGGCCTGCTTTCTTCTAACATTGCTGAAGCCGGCGGTTTTGCTTCTTCTTCGCTGGCGCAGTCAGGTCAGCCGGATCTGCAATTTCATTTCCTGCCGGCCATTCTGGCTGAACATGGCCGCCGCTCGGTTTACGGATACGGTTTCGGGGTCCACGTTTGTGCCCTGTATCCGAAAAGCCGTGGCAGTATCTCCTTGCAAAGCAGTCATCCTGCCGACCATCCGCTTATCGAGCCTGCTTATCTCACCCATCCCGACGATAAAAAAGTGCTGCTCGAGGGGGTTGCTCTGGCGGACAAGCTGGTAAACAGCGCGGCTTTCGATGACGTGCGGGGAAAACGATTGTCACCGCCACAAGGGAATAACGATGAGGCATTGCTGGACGAATTTATCCGTGAGCATGCGGAAAGTATCTATCATCCTGTGGGCACCTGCAAAATGGGAGCGGCAGACGACGCAATGGCGGTGACTGACAATCAGTGTCGCGTAAAAGGGGTTAATGGCCTGCGGGTAGCAGATGCGTCGGTCATGCCTGTGTTGCCCGGGGGCAATACCAATGCGCCGGTGGTGATGATTGCCGAGCGGGTGGCGGACCTGATCATCCGCAGTGCCGGCCATCCCTGAGCCGCCGGGTTTTCTGCAAAAGGTACTTTGCCTTCAGGACTTACTTTAATCCGGCAGAGCGGATAAACACTTCTGCGGCACAGTCGCACATTTCGCTGATATGCGACTCGTCGGCGTAAATACCATCAATTAATAGTCTTGCGATACCGTGCAGGGTACTCCAGGTGACCTGCGCCAGCCTCAGTGCATCCTGATCTTCGGGGAGCAGGCCACAGGACTGCCAGGTGCGGGTCATGGTGAGCTGGTATTGGAAACAGGGATAAGCAATGTCTTTCAACTGTGCTGTTGCCTGATCGTTGTGCCATAACGTCCGCCCGAACATCAGTTCATACACCTGCGGGTGGTTCGCAGCATAATTGACATACTGGTGGATAAAGCGGCGGAAACGGGTAGCCGGAGTCACATCTTCCTGTTCAAAAATAGCTCTGGCAGACGCGTGCCAGTCGTCGAACCCTTTAGCAGCAATAGCACTGAGTAATGCATTTTTATCTTTAAAATGGTGATACGGGGCGGTTCTCGATACGCCCGTTACCTCTGCCAGCTTTCTCAGTGACAAAGCATCTATGCCACTGTCTTCAATGATAGTGGTGGCCGCTTCTATGAGCGCACTGCGTAAATCACCGTGATGGTAAGAAGAACCGGAAGTCATAGCGTTTCCTGAAAAGTCGGTAGGCAGAGTGTCCCGTTTAATCTTGACACTGTCAACATTGGTGTTATCTTGACGGTGTCAAGTTTGCGTTGTTGATCAAACCTGGCTACAAATTCATTTACAGGCAACCATCAGGACTAAACATGAGCACCACCACGTATCCGCATCTGTTTCGCCCCCTTGATTTGGGATTCACTCAGTTAAAGAACCGCGTCATCATGGGCTCTATGCACACCGGGCTTGAAGAAATGCCGGGCGGGCACAAACACATGGCTGCATTCTATGCCGAACGTGCCCGGGGCGGTGTGGCGTTAATTGTGACCGGTGGGATCGGGCCGAACGAAGAAGGCTCTACCCATCCTGCCACACGGCGCCTGGATTCAGATAAGGCGGTTGCGCATCATCGTGAAGTAACGGATGCGGTGCATGCAGAAGGCGGGAAAATTTGTATGCAAATCCTGCATACCGGCCGTTATGCCTACTCAGAGAAACTGGTGGCGCCATCGGCTATTCAGGCGCCGATTAATCCGTACAAACCCAAAGCGCTGACAGAAGAAGAAATCGAACAACAGATCAGTGACTTTATTTTTGCTGCCACTCAGGCGCAGAAAGCCGGTTATGACGGTGTGGAAATCATGGGTTCTGAAGGGTATTTCCTGAATCAGTTTATTGCCGCCCGCACGAATCAGCGTGATGATGACTGGGGAGGCAGTTATGAGAACAGAATGCGTCTGCCGGTTGAAGTGGTGCGCCGGGTCCGTGAAGCCACCGGCGATAACTTCATCATTATTTACCGGCTTTCCATGCTGGACTTAGTCGAAGGCGGCTCCACATACGATGAAGTGGTGAAGCTGGGGCTGGCTATTGAGGAAGCCGGCGCGAATCTTATCAATACCGGGATCGGCTGGCATGAAGCTCGAATTCCTACCATTTCAACACGGGTGCCGCGGGCTGCTTTCACCTGGGTGACCGCGAAGTTTAAGGCGGCGCTCAATGTGCCGCTGATCACCTGTAACCGCATCAATACACCGGAGGTCGCAGAAGCCGTGCTGGCGCGGGGTGATGCGGACATGGTTTCCATGGCGCGGCCATTTCTGGCAGACGCTGAGTTCGTTATTAAAGCTGAACAAAACCGCAGTGATGAAATAAATACCTGTATTGGCTGCAATCAAGCGTGTCTGGACCATATTTTTAACGGCAAACTCACCAGTTGTCTGGTTAACCCGCGGGCCTGTCATGAACTGCAACTGCAAATTGCACCGGCGCAGTCAGTGAAGCACATTGCAGTGGTCGGGGCCGGTCCTGCAGGACTGGCGGCGGCGACTACCGCTGCACGTCGGGGCCATAAAGTCACACTTTTTGACAGTGCTTCTGAGATTGGCGGTCAGTTCAATATCGCCAGACAGATCCCGGGCAAAGAAGAGTTTAATGAGACCCTGCGCTATTTTGCCCGCCAGCTTGCGCTTACCGGCGTAGATGTTCAACTGAACACCAGAGTGACTGTAGACACACTGAATAACGGCAACTTTGATGACGTTATTCTGGCTACCGGTATTACCCCGAGAGTGCCCGACATTGAGGGTATTGAACACAGTAAAGTTCTCACCTATCTGGACGTGATCAGAGATAAAAAACCGGTGGGTAAACGGGTCGCGGTGGTCGGTGCCGGTGGGATCGGTTTTGATGTCTCTGAGTATCTGTCACACGGGAAGGATGCGCCAAGCCTGGATATTCCCGTTTTCATGAAAGAGTGGGGGGTGGATATGACAATGACAGCAAGGGCTGGTGTGGAAGGGGTTAAACCTGCACCAGAGCCGTCATCCAGAGAAATCTTCCTGCTCCAGCGGAAAACTTCCAAAGTGGGCGCCGGCCTGGGTAAAACCACCGGATGGTCTCACCGCGCCAATCTTATGATGAAAGGAGTGAAAATGATCGCGGGCGTGACCTATGACCGCATTGATGATGAAGGTTTTCACTGCACAGTAGAGGGTAAGCCAATGGTACTACCGGTAGATAATGTGATCATTTGTGCCGGACAGGAGCCGCTGCGGACATTGCAGGAAGGCCTGACGAAACCGTGTCATCTTATCGGCGGTGCGGATGAGGCCCGTGAGCTGGATGCCAAGCGGGCGATTGAACAGGGTACAAAAGTCGCTGCGGCTTTGTAACGGTTCGAAGCAGACTGAGCCCGGTGTTACAAAACCGGGCTTAATGAATGGGATCCAGCAGCAGCGCATTCCCGGCCTGGTCAATGCGGAAATGAAACCGCTTGAGAATATTCATGCCAAGCAGCCCCTCAGTGCCATCAAGCGTACCCGGAGGCAGCACCAGCACCGATACATCCGCCAGTCGCCACGGACCAAACTCTACTTCTTTTAACGTTACCATGCGGGCGTCTACCCGGCCGCCTGCGGTATTGACTGCAAAATTTCCCAGGTCCCGGTAATTTCCCCGTCTGGCTACTTGCCTGAATACCTCCGTCGTCACCGTTGTAACCGAGGCACCGGTATCTACCAGCAATCTTGAGTGACGGCCGTTAAGTGTCAGTGGCGCGAGATAATGATCGCCGGTTTGTTCCAGCGGCATTCTGTATGCGTTACCGGATACCTCACGTTCTTTCTCCGTGGGCGGGGTATCTTCACTTTGTGCGTCTGCTGTCTGAGGATACAGCACACGCCGCAGCGCTTCAGCCTGCCGGTCTTCAGATGGCAGCGAAGCCAGTACATTTTCCATCAGTGTAAATTTCTGCTGTCTGCCATACGCCTCTGCCAGTTGCAGGGTATAAAAACGGTCTTCCGGCCGGTACTGGTAAAGTGGCTCAACAAACGCCGCAAGGGTGTCCCAGTCGCCGGCGAGCCGGAGCTTTTCTGCTGCGGTGTCTGCCATTTGGGTAATCAATGCGGAGATATCCTGTTCTACCTGCGGCGGAGGGTTTCGCTCAAGAATTTTGTAGTACTGGATGATAGCTTCACTTAACGGTTCCTCACGTTTCACCCACATTGCTTCCAGCAGCAACAATTCCCAGTTATAAGGCTGATCCCTGAGGGCGGCAGTGAGGGCAGGAAAAAAGCGTGGATCACCGTTATTAAACCAGGCTTGCAGTGTAGCGGCAGATGGCCTTTCTTCCTGCATGGGATCTGAGATTGAAAGGGGAGAGCTTGTCACTGAGGAGGCTTGCGCAGCAGGACGAATATTATCTTCAGTACTGTCTGCCAGCGGCACAACCTGCTGTGTAACGGGCTCCCGGCGGGTTACCAGCAATATGCCGTTAAGGGCGAGAGATAACACCAGAGCAGCCAGCAACCATTTGTTCACGACGTTGTCACCGCTTCAGTATACGTATTTTTAAACAGTGCAGGCATACGCGCAGGGGCACCGGTTTTTAAATTGACGCAAACAAAACGGGTTCTGGCGGCAAACACCGTTTTCCGGCGCACGGGACAGATAAACTGGAAACGTCGCTCAAGGTTCAGTTTACCGTCGCATTCCACAATCCAGGTGGCACACAATAATGTATCACCTTCGTGACAGGGTAACAGATAGTCCAGTTCGTGACGGTGAATCACCATACCTTTACCGCATGCCCGGTAATCATCGAATGTCAGTCCCAGATGATTTGAATGTGACCAGGCCAGCGACTCCAGTTGTGACAGATAGGCCACATTGTTAACGTGCTGATAGTGATCTATGTGGGAGTCGTTTATTTGCCATGGTTTAACGAAAGGGGCAGGCAGTGCCCATTCCGGCTGGTATTCATCGTTCGGGTACATGGGGTACAGGATTGTTTTCAAGGCTAAAATCGTCGGAAAACAGTTGTAACATTAATTGTTGCTCACGGGCAATAACCGGTCCGGTAAAGCGTTCAACATCGCCAAGTTGTCTGAAGGTATCGTATCCCCGCTGCAAAAATTCGTGCAGAGAAAGGAGTCCCGCCAGTTTTGCCGGACGGCGGGATACCGAAATCAGCATACCAATACCCCGTATTTTAATGATTCCGGCCAGTTGTTGTCCCAGGTGCCGGATGATGTCAATTTGCTGTGTTCTTGCTGCTTTATCACCCGCTTCACGGTAGGCCAGTGCATAGGTATTGTTGTTAAGCGGCTGGCCCTGCAGTGCCTCAACAACCTTTTGATCCAATTCAAAAGAGAGGGCATTCAGTGCAAGGGCGTCATCCAGCGCCTGCATGGCTTTGTCCGGCAGTACTTTTGCCAGTTTCGGGATCACCCGCGCGATATCGGCATCCCGCTGTGAAAAATCTTTCGGTCCGTAGAGCTCTTCAGTGAAAAATGCCATAGCCTGGCGGTACTGTGGCTGAGCCGCCAGATCTGCATGAGTCACCAGCAAACGTTCACACTGCCATTGTTGCAGGGCATGGATAGCCGGCAACTGGCCCATTTTCTCTGCCATGTTTTTCAACGCATTCACGCGGTGGATGTGTCTGACAATACCGGACGTGGTGTTCAAATCTGCTCTCCTTATGTTCACATCAACATATCACATTCATGCTCAGATTTGGCGGAATGACCGGCATTTGGTACTATGCGCAACCTCTTTTCAGGCTTGTCAGTGAGTTGAATGCAGCAACAAAATTCAGCCTTAAATACGATGCAACCACAAATGCAGTTTACCCCGCAGGACGATACCGATCCGCAAGTGGAGGAACTCATCCGCCTGTTTGACGCCACCTTCGCCGAAAACTGGAATACCCGTCTTGTGCGCGGCGATGATGAGCCGGTGTATTTGCCCGCGGGTGATGAAGTACTTTTTCACCGCATCGTTTTTGCCCACGGTTTTTTCTCCAGTGCGTTGCATGAAATTGCGCACTGGTGTATCGCCGGTGAAAAACGGCGACTGCTGGAAGATTATGGTTACTGGTATTGCCCTGACGGCCGGGACGCCGTTCAACAGAAAGCTTTTGAACAGGTGGAAATTAAACCGCAGGCAGTGGAATGGGCTCTGACGCTCAGTGCGGGGCGTCAATTCCGGGTCAGTACGGATAATCTGGACGGGGCAGAGCCTGACCGTGAAGCGTTCACCGCTGCTGTGCATGAGCAACTGGTGCAATATACCCGTACTGGATTTCCACCCCGTGCCGGTATGTTGATGACAGTACTGCAGGCGCATTTTAATACGGCGCCGGTTACTACAGAACGGGCAGAGGCATTAGCATGAGCGATAAATTTCGTCTGGGCGTGGTGGTTAATCCGTTTGCCGGCATTGGCGGTGCGGTGGCTCTCAAAGGCAGCGACGGTGCTGCGGTACGTGAACAGGCGCTGGCAGCCGGAGCGGAACAACTGGCGGGTATTAAAATGACCCGCGCGCTGAATGTACTCAGTTCGCTTGCCGGTCAGATCACTGTGATAACCGCCTCCGCTGAAATGGGTGAAAACAGTGCCCGTGAGGCCGGTCTGACAGCAAAGGTGGTGTACACACCCGCACAGGCACAGACTGAAGCTGAAGACACAGAAGCTGCAGTGGAAGCCATACTTGCTGAGGGGATCGACTTACTGTTATTTGCCGGCGGTGACGGCACTGCACGAAATGTGTGTCAGATTGCAGAGCTGCAAACGCCTGTGCTGGGCGTACCGGCCGGGTGTAAAATCCACTCCGGAGTATATGCAGTAACCCCCGTAGCTGCCGGTGAAGTGGTGGCTATGATGGTTCGCGGGGAGCTGGTGAGTGAAGCCCCGGCGGAAGTCCGTGACATTGACGAAGAGGCATTTCGTCAGGGCAAGGTACTGGCAAAGCATTTCGGTGAAATGCGGGTGCCGGACTCACTGACCTACGTACAGGCCGTCAAAGCCGGCGGCAAGGAAAGTGATGAACTGGTGCTGGAAGATATCGCGGCCTTTATCCGTGAAACCATCGAAGATGAGCCGGACACGTTTTTCGTGATGGGATCGGGCTCCACCGTGGCCGCAATTATGGATTCAATGGGTCTGGACAATACGCTGCTGGGCGTCGATGTCGTGAAAGACGGCGAACTGGTGGCGTCGGATGTGACAGCGGCACAGCTGCTTGAACTTACTGACGGCCAGCCGGTTAAAATGGTCATTACAGTGATTGGTGGTCAGGGGCATATTTTTGGCCGTGGGAACCAGCAACTCTCACCGTCATTTATCCGCCGGACAGGGAAGGAAAATGTACTGATCACCGCTACAAAAACCAAATTACAGTCTCTGGATGGCCGTCCTCTGCGGCTCGATACCGGTGACGCTGAATTAGATACCGCACTTGCCGGCTATTTTCCGGTGATCACCGGATACCGGGACAAAGTGCTGTATCCTGCAAAATAAGGAGACTTTATGGAATTTCCCGCCGCCGCCCCCACTGAATTTATCGGGCAATCCGGACACATCGAAGACGCGCTGGATGGTGTTGTTGATCATGGTAGTGACGATGAATTGTTTATTGCCAGCTACCTGCAAGGTCATTTTGCGGTGATTGCCAGACAACAGGAAATGCAGCCTGATGCGAGCCTGGCCACCCTGGACGAAGCCATGCAGGGCAGTTTACAAGCCGCCTTTGATAATAAAGAACTGGAAGAAGAGGATCAGCGGCTGGTTATGGCGCTCTGGCAACGTCTTCTTGCCAGTGCAAAATAGCGACTCCCTGCTGACAGCTTTTCCCTGAAGCGGCAGACTCTTGCCGCTTCACCTCTTTCCCGCCGCCTTAAATCCCGCTTACCGGTTACTGAATTCCCCTCTGCGCCGCCACATCTTTGACGTTTCCACATGGTACGAAAATTGCGAATACCTCAGCAGACAATAAATGGCGGGTTAACGGGCCGGAGTAATGAGTACTAAATATCTGAAAAAGACAGTCCCTGCAGCATGGCTGGCAGCAGGCAGTTTGATGCTCGGAGGCTGTGCCGGAGAGAGTCCTTCGGTGGTGATGCAGGAAGAAAATATGGCGTTACCTGCATTAGGCAATATGGAGTACCACACTTACGTCCTGGCGAATGAGCTGTTTGCCCAGCTACGTCCTTCGCGTCAGGCGAAATATGCCGTTACCGGTTTTGTGCCGGCAGATACCATGAGCTGGAACAGCAAACAGCAGGATCCGCTGATGATGCTGGGCCACCAACTTGAAGAGGGGTTGATCACTGAAGCCGCAAAACGGGGCTTTACCACTCAAGAGTTTAAGCTCACGGACGATATAATAATGGGAGAGTATGCAGACCGCGTACTCACCCGGGATATCGAACAACTTCCCGGCATCGAACGGGTGGATTTTTATATCACCGGCACCATTGTCCGCCAGCAGGCCGGTGCTATGGTTAACGCCAGAGTGATAAACGCCAGAACAAAAGATGTCGTGGCTGCTGCGACACGTTTCTTTCCTGAAGGCTTGTTCTGGGAAGAAGAAAAGATCACGACCCGGAACGGGCGGCTGTACAGAACTGAGGATAAGGGGTAATGCCAATGACTTTTCAACGAAATATGATTGCCATGGCAGCAATGCTGGTTAGTATTTCAGGTTGCTCTCTGCTCAGCGATGAAGAGACCGCAGAAGCGCAGCCGGGGGCAGCTGAGCCGGTGATGAATGTCATTGATGTGCGTGCAGAAGACCGCGCTGAAGTTGTCGCTGCAGAGCCTGAAGACGAAGCTGACAGTTTCGGTGCTATTGGCCAGCCGCCTCTGTACAGCAGTGTGCAGGGTGCCTATCAGGGCCGTCCTCTGAACCGTCATGTTGGCGATTACGTCAAGAACATGACTCAGGACCTGGTTTCCAACATGGAGTACGTCACCAATAAAACGCCGGTGGCGGTAACCAATTTCGCTATGCTGGACTCTGATCTCCAGCACACCAATTTACTGGGTCATCAGATGGCTGAATCGTTTATGCACGAACTGCATAAATACCGCATTCCGGTAGTGGATTTTAAAGCAACAGATTACATCAGAGTAACAGACAGCGGTGATTTTCTGCTGAGCCGTGACTATCTCGACTTAAACAGCAGCCTGCCCATTGATTACGTTCTCACTGGCACGATGGCGAAGCATCAGGGCGGAGTACTGGTAAACGCGCGTATTCTCGGCATAGAAAGCCGCGCTGTGGTGGCATCCGCCCAGTTACTTATACCGTTTTATGTCGTGGATGCGCTCATTCCCAGCGACAGCAACGGTAAAAGTGGCATCCGGGATGGTGTGAAGCTGACACGGGGTTAAGACGATGACGTTTGCCAAACCTTCAGTTCCGGCTATCACAGTAATTTCAGGTCGTTTACTGGCTGTTATGCTGGTAGCCGGGCTCTCCGCTTGTACTACCATTGATGAACATTACCATGCTTACATGGATGGTGAGGGAGATGCTCACACGCAGCCTGCGCAACCGCCGGGTGACAGTGCAGCTTCATCTTCAGCGTCAGCGACGACTTCCTATCCGCAGACTGATGTAGTGACTCAAGCTGCACCGGAGGTCATTGCACCTGAGCGCAACGCACCGGTGACCATGGCAGCGGTGCCTGAGACAGCACAATGGCAATACCGGCCTGATTCCCGTGACCGTGACACGGAGGCCAGTGAACAGACAGGGCCGGTAGCGGTTGAGTGGCACGATCCTCTTGTAACCGGCTATCAGCCGGACAGAACGCACAAAGCGCTGGCAGACTATGCATCCCAGCTGGCAATGCAACTGATGGACTCTGCTTCCCAGCTTAGCAGCAACGATTTAATTGGTGTGGCAAGCTTCGTAAGGCTGAACCGGTCACTGCAGGAAACCACTGTGATGGGAAATCAGCTGGCTGAACTGCTCATCGCAGAATTGCAGAGTTTTGGTGTGGGTATTGTCGATTTTAAAATGGCTGATGCGTTAACAGTCACGCCGTTTGGAGATCTGGCCATGACACGGACCGGCGAAATACAAAGCCGCTCAATGCAGATGGATCATATTCTCACCGGTACCCTAATCGAAGAGCCCAGAGGCGTGCGGGTCAATGCACGTATTGTGTCCGTTGAGAAGCATCAGGTTGTCGCCAGTACCAGCCTGCTTATCCCGTCTTTTATGGTTACTGCGCTGAACAGCGCCAGTCAAACCGGAAAATAGTCATCTTTTAGTATGAGATTTCCCGCCGGCCACCGATAAATACTTTCCTATCGGGGCAGGCTGGATTATTATTCATCCTGGCGTTTGAATGCCATATTCAAATTGCCGCTCTGCGCCGGCATGGTGTTATGACTCAACCATCTCCATAGCACTCTGCCCGGCTCAGGGCGCCACTCCTCTGATTGAATTCCTGATAGCAAACCTTTGCGGTGCGGTTGCCTGAAGTAAAGACTCCGGTGCCGGCAGCGGTGTATGGGTTAACTGGCCTGTTAAAATTTGCGCCATTAACGGCGCTGTTGTTAACCCTCTTGAGCCAAGCCCGGTTAAAGTAAACAGTCTGCCGGCAGGCGGCGGTGTCTGACTGCTGAGTGGCTTTCCGGTGCTCAGGGCCCGGTATTGTTCGTACAACACGTCATTACTCAACAGTTGTCCGCTGGCGGGCTGGTGATCCGGCAGTGTCAGACGGATTGCCGCTCTGGCTTGTCCGTCGTGTTGAAGCTGCGCCACCCAGCTGTCTGCCCCCATTGCCTTTTTATGCGTCGCCAGATTTGTTTGTGTGTCGCTGTCACGCACATCACACCGGGTATCATCTTTTCCATAGGTAGACCCCAGAGCATGGCGGTTGTCCATTTGTGGCGTCATGTAGCCTTTATGACAAAGTACGGTTCGCAATGCACTGACTGAAGGCTGGCCGGGAATAGCTTCTACCTGGCCCCGCACGGGACGAAGTGGCAACGCCGTCATCTGCGGAATATAGATACTGTCAGCACCGGTGGCAATCACCGCGTAATCAAAGTGCTGATCTTCTCCGTTAACACAAAGGGTGACGCCATCTTCCTGTTCAGTAACGGCAGTGACTTTTGCGCCGGTCTGAACCCGGATATTTTCGTCGCAGCCGGCGATTAACGCATTGACCAGTTCCGGCGGGCAAACCCAGCCACCCAACGGTATGTGCAGTCCGCCGGCGGGCAACGGTACACCGGCAAAATCACTGGCATCCTGCCTGGATATGGCGCATACAAGCGCTTCTGGCCAGACTTCGCTGCCCAGCAATTTAGCCTGTCGCTCACCTACCGTTTCGCTGAAATTTAGTTGCAGTACGCCACACCAGTCATGTGTGAACGGTTCCGGTAACTGCCGGTAAACCCGGCTGGCATATAAAAAGCCGTGAGCCTGAATTTGACTGGCAATACTGGCCTCACTGTGAAGCTGCGGATAAAAACCACCCTGAGGATTACCCGATGCACCCTGAGCAAGGGTTTCATCTGCACACAAGACAGTGGCAGATATCCCTGTACGGCTCAGGCTCCGGGCCAGAGTCGCTGCTGCCAGTCCGCCGCCGATGATTGCTATGCGGTGGTTTGCCGTGACTGCATCGTTATTAAAACGGGAGTAAGGCGGTGCGGCCGGAGCTGAGTGCTGGCCATCAAAATATCCGCCCAGCATGTCGCGCTTGCGGCCAAAACCTTTACGTTTTTCAACAACAAAACCGGCGTCTCTCAGGCCCCGTTTCACAATCCCTGCTGCGGTAAACGTGCCGAAGGTTGCGCCTTGTCTGGACACTCTGGCCATTTGTGAAAACAAAGCTTCCGTCCACATGTCCGGGTTTTTACCGGGCGCAAAACCGTCCAGAAACCAGGCATCAATCATCCCGCGGGGCGGTACGTGCCATTGGGGCAGCAATTCATGTACATCGCCAATCCATAGATCCAGCGTGGTGTGAAATTCATCAAAGTGAAGTCTGTGGCAACCCTGAATGGATAGGGGATAGTTATTCAACAGCGCCTTTGCTGCCTCCTCTAATACCGGAAATGCGGTCAGTGCCCTGGCCAGATCGTCTCTGGCCATGGGGAATTTTTCTGTTGAGAGGATAAAAAGCTGTTTCAGCGGGTGCTCAGGATGCTCTGCTCTGAACGCAGCGAAGGCCTGCATCGCCACCAGGCAATTCAGGCCGGTGCCAAAGCCGGTTTCAGCAATAACAAAGTCGCGGCGGGTATGTGCCAGCCAGCGCGCCGGAATATCGTTGCCGGCAATAAACACATGATGGGTTTCATCAATGCCACTGTCGTTGGAAAAATAGACGTCATCGAAGTCGTCAGCAACCGGAGTGCCGCTGTCGTTAAAATAAACTTGCGCAGTGCGGGATTTCACGTTTTGATATTCTGCAAGACAAACATTGGGTGATCATACCTTGCATGATACATTGAGCAAAGCAAACACGCGGGGTTGAAGCCTGTTTTCTCTGTGTTGATGAAAAGCTGAACGTTTTCGGCTTTTGGTAATCATAGCAGGGACAGATAAGACACAAATGACGGGGCAGGGTATGTGTAAACGGTATGGGAAAAACGTTAAGTAAAAAGAGCAGACCAGTTTACGGATGAAAATCGTTACCATATGCCCCATCAAAATAAAGGGTTAGTTATGAGAAGAGCAGTTATTACCGGTCTGGGCATCGTGTCCAGCATTGGTGTAAATCAGGACGAAGTGCTGGCTTCATTGAAAGCAGGCAAATCAGGTATCACTTTTTCAGAGCAATTTGCTGAAATGGGTCTGCGCAGCCAGGTCTGGGGTAACGTGGACATTGATTTATCAGAGCACATCGACCGTAAAGTTATGCGCTTTATGGGTGATGCCGCTGCTTATGCTTATGTGGCAATGCAACAGGCAATCGCTGATTCAGGTTTGGAAGAGAAAGATATTTCAAATGAACGCACTGGTATTATCGCCGGCTCAGGCGGTGCGTCATCGTTAAATCAGGTTGCTTCAGCAGACATTCTTCGTGAGAAGGGCGTAAAGCGCATGGGTCCTTACATGGTTCCCCGTTGTATGGCCTCTACAGTTTCAGCCTGTCTGGCAACACCGTTTAAAATTAAAGGTGTGAACTATTCTATTGCTTCAGCGTGTGCGACCAGTGCTCACTGTATTGGTAATGCCCTGGAACTGATCCAGCTGGGTAAACAGGATGTGGTATTCGCCGGTGGCGGTGAAGAACTGCACTGGTCACTGTCCAGCCAGTTTGATGCCATGGGTGCGTTGTCGTCGAAATACAATGACAACCCGTCTGTTGCTTCCCGTACTTATGATGCCAACCGCGATGGTTTCGTCAGCTCCGGTGGTGGCGGTATGGTTGTTGTAGAAGAGCTTGAACATGCTCTGGCCCGTGGTGCTACCATCTACGGTGAAGTGGTAGGTTACGGCGCCACGTCGGACGGCTACGACATGGTAGCGCCTTCCGGTGAAGGTGCGGTACGTTGTATGAAGATGGCCATGCAGAATGTTAATGCACCTATCGATTATCTGAACACTCACGGCACATCTACGCCGGTGGGGGATGTGAAAGAACTGGCTGCTATTCAGGAAGTCTTCGGTCAGTCCGGCGTGCCAATCAGTGCAACCAAGTCTCTGACTGGTCATGCTCTGGGTGCTGCCGGCGTGAATGAAGCGATATACAGCTTGCTGATGATGAAGAACAACTTCATCGCGCCGTCTATCAATATTGATACGCTGGACGATGCTGCGGCTGGCCTGGACATTGTGACCGCCACCCGCGAAGCTACCCTGAATACCATTATGTCTAACAGCTTTGGTTTCGGCGGTACAAACGCTACGCTGGTTATGCAGCGTTACAACGGATAAGTAAGCAGTCAGAAGACTGTTTATACCGCTATAAATGACAAACGCCCGCACCGGTTATCCGCTGCGGGCGTTTCGTTTTGTGAATTACGTTACGTTCCAGTATTATACCGGCCTTAGCAAGTCTGACAGTGTTTGATATGACCCGCATTTTGTTCGAAGAAAGTATCCCTCAGGGAATGGCCTATTTTTCAGCGCTCGGCGAGGCTTCACCGTTTCATGGTCCTTCGCTGGATGCAAAAGCGCTTCATGGTACTGACTATCTGGCGGTCAGGTCCACCACCAAAGTGAACGAAGCGCTGCTGTCCGGTGCCGGGCAGTTAAAGCTGGTAACGACAGCGACGGCGGGCACAAATCATCTGGATAAAACCGCACTGGAACAGGCGGGTGTGCCATGGCGCTCTGCCGGTGGATGCAACGCGGTAGCCGTTGCTGAGTATGTGGTGAGTGTACTGATGAACGCTCACCGTCAGGGCAAGCTGGATTTAAGCCGTATTACTGTTGGCGTAGTCGGCGCCGGACATGTAGGCAGTGCACTGGCAGAAAGACTGCATGCACTTAACATTGCGCATGTACTGTGCGATCCGCCTCTTGAGGCCGCCGGTGACAGCCGGCATTTTACCGGCATGGACACCATCATGACCTGTGATGTCATTACCCTGCATGTGCCTTTTGTAAAAGACGGACCTCATTCCACCGTGGATTTGCTTAATGCAGAACGAATAAGCGGTCTGCGGGCAGGGCAGTTGCTGATCAATGCCTGTCGCGGTGAAGTCATTGATGAACCTGCGTTGCTGATACGTTTACAACAACCTGAGGCACCGCTGGTGGTCCTCGATGTGTTCCGCAATGAACCTGAGATCAATCAGGCATTGTTGCCGTATTTGTGGTTTGCCACGCCTCACATTGCCGGTCACTCCGTTGAAGGTAAGCTGCGGGGAACGCAAATGGCATATGAACATGTGTGTGAAGCCATGGGTGTAACACCTGAACTCACAATGGAAGATTTTCTAACCGCGCCCGAAGCCCGTCATTTTGACGTGCCGGATGCCACAGCCGAAGCGCTGGACTGGGATACGTTGTCTGACCTGATCTTGTCTGTATACGACGTCAGCAAAGACGACGGGCTGTTTCGCCGGGATACCGGTAAAGAAGGGTTTCTTAATTTACGTAAGCATTATCCTGCCAGAAGGGAATGCAGCGCCGGTTTTCTGCGACTTGCAGCACCGGTTTCAGAAGGCATAACAGAGCAACTGAGTGGCCTGGGTTTTCAATTTAATTTTGTGCGCTGAAACTTTCAGCGTACTGACAGGAGAAAAGAATAATGTCACAAGTTTTTGATGTGGCGGTACTGGGCGCAACAGGCCTGGTCGGACAAACCATGATTGAGTTGCTCGAAGAGCGTAAGTTTCCGGTAGGAACCCTGTATCCGCTGGCCAGCGAACGTTCTGCCGGTACAACTATTAACTTCAAAGGCGAAGAAATTGAAGTACTGAATGCCGATGATTTCGACTGGACGCTGGTACAGTTTGGTTTCTTCTCTGCAGGCGGTGATATTTCCGCCCGTATTGCACCGGTTGCGGCAGACGCCGGTTGTATCGTTATCGATAATACCTCACATTTCCGGTACGAGCCGGATGTACCGCTGGTTGTGCCTGAAGTGAACCCCCATGCGCTGGCAGACTTCCGCAACCGGAATATTATTGCCAATCCGAATTGCTCAACCATTCAGATGATGGTGGCTCTGAAGCCCATCCATGAAATCGCCGGCATTGAACGTATTAATGTGTGCACTTACCAGTCTGTTTCCGGTGGCGGCAAAAGTGCAATGGAAGAGCTGGCACTGCAAACCGCCAATCTGCTGAACACACGGCCGGTTACACCGGAAGCATTCAGCCGTCAGATTGCCTTTAATGCCATCCCGCAAATCGACGCCTTCATGGACAACGATTACACCAAAGAAGAAATGAAAATGGTGTGGGAAACGCAAAAAATCCTCGGTGACGACAGTGTGCTGGTGAATGCTACTGCTGTGCGCGTGCCGGTTTTTTACGGACACGGTGAAGCCATCCATCTTGAAACCCGTATGCCAGTTGATGCTCTGCAAGTGAAAGGGTTGCTGGCACAGGCGTCCGGCGTGAAGGTGTACGAAGAAAGAGAAGCGTTCCCTACTCAGGTGAGCAGTGCAAGTGGCAATGACTGGGTACACGTGGGCCGCATCCGTGATGATATTTCTCATCCCAACGGCCTGAATATGTGGGTGGTGTCTGATAACGTACGTAAAGGGGCGGCAACGAACAGCATTCAGATCGCTGAAACCCTGATCAAAGACTATCTGTAAACACCCGGCGCAAAGGTAAACTTCTGCGCCTTTGTGCCGATAAAACAATGAAAAGGCTGTTTTGCAGACTGTCATCAGCAGAAGAAAACGGCCTTTTTCTAGATAGTTACCGTTAACTGGTTTATAGTTTTGTTAAGTAACCTGTGCGGGCTTGTCATCATGGATTAAAGCTTGCATAACCCCGTGAAACCACAGGTTTTATTCTGTGAGTGACGGTTTTCTGACTCGCCGGAAGCAATCCGGCACGCCCGGAGCATCAGGCTCCGGCATTATAAGAATAACAGGCAGCGGTGTGCCGGCTTGTCCGTGTACTGGCTACACCACATGGCCTGGCCACCATGACACCGTCATGGTAGACGCTTGAGGGCATATAGGAACGCTATGAAATCGCATGTTACGGGCTTGCTTATTTTTTTGTTGCTGCTGACAGCAACACCTGATTCCGGTCAGGCTCAGGAACGGGAAACTGCCATCCGCGGGCCGAAAGATGCCACCAGTCAGTTCTCCGGCAATGTTTATGGTCCTATAGACGACAACGATACCCTCTGGCGTATAGCCGACCGCTACCGTCAAAATAAAAACCTTTCTGTCTACCAGGTGATGGTAGCTATTTATGAACTGAACCCTGATTCTTTTGAGCAGCAAAACCTTAATTTACTGGTAGACGGCGCTGTTCTGAAACTGCCGTCTGAGCGTTATGTTGCCCGCATAGACCCTGTAAGAGCGAAACAACGTGCCGAACAGGATGATGACAGCTTTGCCCGCATGGAAAGCAAGCCCGGCAGCAGCCTGAATAATCTTAAGCCGCCGGTACCGCTGGTAAACCAGCAGGATCTCAGTTCTACCCGCACCGCAATTGAAGACAAAATTACCCGTCTGGACAGTCAGCAAACCCAGCAATTTGATGAATTACGACAGCAATTTGCTGCCTCGCTGGAAAACGTGCAGGCCATACTCGATGAAAACCGCAAGCTGTATAGCCGTGTTGAACAGGTTAACGATGATTTAGCGTCTCTGCGTACCCAGGTGGAAGGGGACGTGCAGAATCAAATGGATGAGCAAACTGCGTTACAAAAGCAGTTATTGCAAATGATGCAGCAGGAACAGGCGGAGCGTCAGGCTGAAAAAGACGCGTCGTTCATGAATACGCTGATGCAACCCATGAGCCTCATCATCGGCTCGGGTATCCTCACGTTATTGCTGGTGGGCGGACTGGTTACCTGGTTCCTCAAACGGGGTAAGAAAGAAGATGATGATCCCATGCAGCCTGTGGCACAGGTCTCTACCGCCGACACCGCACCGGTTGTTGCCGCCGCCCCGGCAGCGATTGTGCCTGAGCTGGATGACACGCCGGAATTGTCAGATGACGAACTCTTTAACGACGATGAATTGTTAGATGATGTGTTATCCAACGAACTGGAAGAGTCACTTGACGACGATCTCGAAAGCTTCGCTGACCTTGATGATGACATGCTGGTGCCGGATGACGATTTTGCTTTCGAAGACGGTGATTCCGAGTTAGGTCAGGATGAACTGGACAGTCTGTTTGATGATGAGCCGTTATCTGATGATTCACTGGTGCCTGATGTGGATGATCTGGACGGTATTGATCTGTCCGGTGATGACGATGACAGTGCAGACGCTGTTACAGAAGAAACACCTGTGGAACCGGCTGCTGAAATGGTGGCTGACGATGACATTGATGCGCTGCTGGCGCAAAACTCTGTTGACAATAACGCAGCAGAAGAAAGTAGTGCAGAAACAGATGCTGCTGACAGTGCAGCAGACGTTGATGATTTTGATATCGATGCATTGCTGGATGCAAATTCAGGCACACCTGAAGAGCCTGCAACAGAAGAGGAAGATGACGGGGATATCGACCCGGACGACATTCTGGCTGAATTTGAAGCGCCGTCAGCGGACGAAGAAGACCAGCCGGAAATTGATATCGACGATTTGCTCGACGAGCATCAGTCTGATTCTGTCATGGGCAGTGATAACGGCGATGTTGATGACGACATGCTGGGCAAAATTGACCGTGAAATCAATGACCAGAATCAGGAACTGGACCGTCTCACAGACAACATCATTTCGGAAATGGACCAACTCGACCAGATGGCGGACATGCTGGGCGACGATGAGGATGAAGAAGACGAGATCACTACAGAATCAGCGCCTTCACCACAGGCCATTCAGGATCTTGACGCATTCAGCGAAGACCTGGACGAAATTGACGTTGAGGATATGGAAAATGCCGGCGAGTTTACTGACCCGCTTTCTGATGACCTCATTGCAGAGCTCCAGGGCAAACAGGACAGTGACGAGGATGACGCCGGCGTTGACGATGCAAACGACGCGCTTGCCGACGAACTGCTGGCTGAACTTGAAGCTGAAGATGATGAAGTAGATACCTTATCAGATGAATTACTGGCAGAGCTGGAAGCCGAAGAATTATCCGGAGAGCAGAATGCGCTTGCTGATGAAGCACTATTGCAGGAAGACTCCGAAGACAGTGAATTTGAGGCAGATATTGATGACGATCTGACCAATGACCTGCTGGCAGAACTGGAATCTGAGGGCGCAATAGAGGACGAATCAGAGGAGCTGGCGGAAGACGAGTTGCCGGTTGACGTTGACCTGCCTGAGTCAGATGAATCAGTCGAACCAGAGTCTGCAGCGACAGACGAACATCCGGCCGGTGAAGAAATACCAGAACTTGCAGCTGAAACTGACATTCCTGCTGATGATGTATTGGCGGATTCAGATGAGACGCCAGTTAGCGATGATGTCCCTGAAGAGCAGGAAATTGCTGAAGACGATACTTCCTTACCGGAAGACGGTTTTACAGCAGAGGACCCTGCAGAAGATATCACAGCAGCAGGTGACGTAGCTGAAGATGACCTGGCAGAAGAGAGCCTGACAGACGAAAGTGCGGAAGAGCAAAACCTCGCAGAAGAAGCCGTTGAGAACGAAGACGCAACAGTTGAAGACGACGTCGCTGGTGAGGCTGAACCGGAAAGCGAACTGACTTCAGACGATGATACAACCGGACCGGATGATTCTGATGCGTTGTCTGAGTTGGATGAACCTGTTGAAGAAGAGACAGCAGAGCCGGAAGAGCTGCCTGCTGATGATGAATTAGTCGCTGGGGAAGCACCTTCACAGGACGATGAGTTGCCAGACGACGAAGATTCTGTTGAAGACGCGACATTATCTGATGATGAATTCTCAGAAGAGCCGGAACCTGCTGAAGAAGAGAATTCTTTATCGTCAGATGCTGACGCACTGATTGCTGAAATTGAAAATGCGCAATACGAGCAGGAAGCAGAAGCTGAAATCGATAATGACGATGAGGCAGAACTTCAACCTTCAGAAGATGACGTTGAAGAAGAGCCTGCTTTTGAGTCTACTGAAGCTGTTCAGGAAGATGCACCGGCAGAGAAATATCAGCCTGAAGAAGTTGATGCATTAGCCGACGAATTACTTGCGGAACTGGAAGGCACTGACGACGATGTGTCTGCAGAAGCAGAAGCAGAAGCAGAAGCAGAAGCAGAAGCAGAAGCAGAAGCAGAAGCAGAAGCAGAAGCAGAAGCAGAAGCAGAAGCAGAAGCAGAAGCAGAAGCAGAGTCCACGCCACAGGATGTAGAAGAATTACTTGCCGGCATCGACGATGACGATAGCCTTGTGCCAGAGCCAGAGCCAGAGCCAGAGCCAGAGCCAGAGCCAGAGCCAGAGCCAGAGCCAGAGCCAGAGCCAGAGCCAGAGCCAGAGCCAGAGCCAGAGCCAGAGCCAGAGCCGGAAGAGTCGAATGACGGCAGTGCACTTGATGAGGCTCTGGCAGAGTTTGACCGGCAGATGATGGACGATATTCCTTCTTTCGCCAGTATGGACACGCCTGCGTCTTCTGAGCGTACTGCTCCGGAGGAACCTGCCGGTGACACAGAAGACAGTATCGACGACTTCAGCCTTGAGCAGGAGCAGGACGGTGAACTGCCACAAAAACCTGTGTCAGAAGAATACAATGAATTGTCTGACTTGCCGGGTCTGGATGACTGGCTGTCACAGGATCATAGCGAAGATCACAAGTTACTGGATGAGCTTGAGCAGGCTGATTTTGATGACCTGCTGGGTGGACTGGGCGATGACGAAGAAGCACAGGCCGGCACTTCGCCGGTCGCTCCGGACACAGCCGCAGACAGTGAACCCGCACCTCAGGAAAAGCCGGACATGTCGCTGGGCAACCCGGACCTTGACCTGGAAGCGTTGTTGTCAGATCCGCAACAAAGCATTGACGATGACACCGAAGAAAATGACTTTCTTGATGTGGAAACCCTTATCAATGACAGTGATGACGACAGTGCCATTGATGATGATGCCCCGCTGGACCTGGATGTCAGTCTGTCTGACTTCTCAGGGATAGGCGAAGATGATGATGTTATCGACATCGACAAGGATGCCGGTCAGAGTGCAAATCTTGACCTTGCACGTGTTTATGTTGAGATGGATGACTTTACCGCTGCCAGAGAACTGCTGAACGAAGTCCTTGAAAAGGGTAGCGAAGATCAGATTGAAGAAGCCAAAACAATCCTCGCCGGTTTAAGTTAGTGTCTGCGCGCTAACGCTTGCATCTGGCTAAGTGGCTGACTACACTTAGCCGGTTTTTTAGCGGGAGCAGAATTTTCATGGCAAGAATCGCCCTGGGCGTCGAGTATGATGGCGCAGCACACTACGGCTGGCAGCGTCAGCGTGAATTACCCAGTGTGCAGGGATATCTGGAAAAAGCACTGTCTGTGGTAGCCAATCAACCCATTGATGTGCAATGTGCCGGCCGCACCGATGCCGGCGTACATGCCACCGGTCAGGTGGTGCATTTCGACTTTGACGGTGAACGTCCGGACCGTGCCTGGACAATGGGTGTGAATACCAACCTTCCTGATTCTGTCGCTGTGAGCTGGGTAAAAACCGTCAGTGATGACTTTCACGCCCGCTTCTCTGCAACCCACCGTCGCTACCGCTATGTGATTTATAATTCGCCGCTGCGTCCGGCGATTCTGCTGAACGGCGTTACCCACGAATACCAGGAACTGGATGCATCATTGATGCACGAGGCTGCTCAGGCGGTGATCGGCGAACAGGATTTCACCTCATTCCGTGCAGCTCACTGCCAGTCAAAAACGCCGTTTCGTAACGTTACCGGAGTATCTGTGTTTCGTCAGGGCCGCTATGTAATTGTCGAAATTCGTGCAAATGCATTTTTGCACCACATGGTGCGCAATATTGTCGGCTCACTCATTAAAGTAGGGTGTGGCGAACAGCCGGTAAGCTGGATTGCAGAACTGTTAGCTGCGAAAGACCGTACACAGGCGGCTGCAACAGCAAAACCGAACGGACTGTACCTGGTCGATGTTACTTACCCGGATACATTCGGCATTCCCCGCCAGCCGGCCGGGCCGTTGTTTCTGCCGGAAACCTGAAAGCCTGATGAGCAGTCGGTGAGTAGCTTGACTTCTTAGACCAGTTTTACTTTTTACCGGGTGCGGATATGTGGTCTAATACATGGCTAAATCGCGTTCTTTTAACACTGTGCACAAATAAAGACCAACGAAGCATAGTTACAGATAACAAGGATTCTCCTTACTATGAGCTGGATTCAAAAAATTCTGCCTAAAACTCAAACGTCCACGAAAGGTAACGTACCGGAAGGTGTGTGGACGAAATGTTCAAGCTGTCAGGCTGTGCTGTACAAGCAGGAACTGGAAAAGCTGCTGGAAGTGTGTCCCAAGTGTGACAACCATATGCGTATCAACGCCCGTAAGCGTATTGATGCGTTTCTGGACACCGGCGACCGTAAAGAGCTGGGCGGAGATTTAGAACCTCAGGACGTTCTGAAATTCAAAGATTCCAAGCGCTATAAAGATCGCATCGTTGCGGCACAAAAAAGCACCAACGAGAAAGACGCATTAATCGTGATGCAGGGCAAACTGAAAGGCATGCCGGTTGTGGTTGCCAGCTTTGAATTTGCCTTCATGGGCGGTTCCATGGCATCTGTTGTCGGTGCCCGTTTCGTGGCTGCTGTTAATGCCTGCCTTGAACACAACATGCCACTGATTTGTTTCTCTGCTTCCGGCGGTGCCCGTATGCAGGAAGCGCTGATGTCATTAATGCAGATGGCGAAAACCTCTGCTGCACTGGCAAAAATGAGCGAAAAGGGTTTACCTTACATTTCTGTGCTTACCGACCCTACAATGGGTGGTGTTTCGGCCAGTCTGGCTATGCTGGGTGACGTTAACGTTGCCGAGCCAAAAGCACTTATCGGTTTCGCAGGCCCGCGGGTTATCGAACAGACCGTTCGTGAAACCTTGCCCGAAGGTTTCCAGCGCAGTGAATTCCTGCTGGAAAAAGGTGCCATCGATATGATTGTTGACCGTCGTAAAATGCGTGATAAATTACACGGCCTGTTAGAAAAGATGCATCGCCCGAATTAAGTGAATAAACAATCACCTTCTTTTACTGCGTCAGCGGATAACTCTCTGACGCAGTGGTTGGCCTACCTTGAGTCCATTCATCCCACAGCCATCGATATGGGGCTGACGCGGGTGAAGCAGGTCGCTGACAAACTCGCCTTAGATTTTTCAAACCAGACTGTCATCACCGTTGCCGGTACAAACGGCAAAGGCACTACTTGCCGCTTCATCGAGCAAGCCTGCCTGGCGCAGGGTAAAACCACCGGTGTGTATTCCTCTCCCCATCTGCTGGATTACCGTGAGCGTGTACGCATAAATGGCGACATTGAAGCAGAACGCTTGTACTGTGAAGCCTTCGCTGCAATTGAGCAGGCCAGAGGTGATATCAGCCTGACCTATTTCGAATTTGGTACGCTTGCCGCCATGCTGATGATGGTGAATGCCGGTGTCGACATCGCTATTCTTGAAGTAGGTCTTGGTGGCCGGCTGGATGCAACCAATATCATTGAACCGTCTGTTGCTGTTATCACGACCATCGGTCTGGATCATATGGACTGGCTGGGAGATACCCGTGAAGCCATCGCCATTGAGAAAGCGGGTATCATGCGCAATAACGGCATTGCGGTAGTAGGAGAGCGCGAGCCGCCTTCAACGCTGGATGAGTACGTCAGTGAACATCAGGTTGATACCTGGTGGGCCGGCCGGACGTTCGGTACAGAGCAGCAGGGTGACATGTGGCGCTGGTATCATGAAGATGAGCAGACAGCGTGGTTGCCCATGCCGCAAATTCCGCTGCAAAACGTGGCGACAGCACTGGCAACATTGAAACGTCTGGGGTTGTTTCCTGACAACACCGCACTGCAACAGCTTGTCAGTACCGTGAATGTGCCCGGACGCAGACAAACCTTGTCCCAATCGCCTGAAGTGCTGGTTGATGTGGCCCATAATCCACAGGCCTGTGCATTAATGCGCGACTGGGCTGACATCGGATTAAACGGGGAACTGCATATTGTTGCCGGTATGCTGGCAGATAAATCACTGGCCGCCACGCTGGATGAACTGGCGGGCGTAAAGGCGAAGTGGTACCTTGGTAATACCAGCGGGCCAAGAGGCTTAAGTGGCAGTACCTTAATGTCTCACTTACAGCCACATCAGCGGGCACATGCCAATGCATTTGATTCGGTAACCGCAGCTTATAAAGCAGCCCGTGAAGCAGCAAATGAAAATGACCGCATCCTGGTATTTGGTTCTTTTCTTACCGTTGCGGATGTATTAACGTTTCACAAGGACAGTAGTATCCAATAGGAGTAAACAGTGACCCCGGCGTTACATAACAGACTGGTCGGCACCGTTATTCTGGTCGCGCTGGCAGTCATTTTCCTGCCAGATTTTCTCGACAGAAAAAAAGAAACGAATCAGGACGAATTTGTCAGTGTGCCGGCTACGCCGGCGAAAAAGCCTATTGTGGATCCCGAGCCGTTTCCTGTAGACCGCGTTGCGGGTGTCACCCAACGTCCGCTGGAAGTGGTCGATGAGCCTGCGGTTGATGATGAAGCTGCACAGGTTGCTGCATCGTCAGAAAAAGCACAGCAAGCTATTGAGGACGACCTGGCCCGTCAGACAGTGGTGGAGCAGCCAGCGCCGGAAGCCGTTGAAGGCAGCTGGGTGGTGCAGCTTGGTAGTTTCCGCCACCAGAAAAACGTAAAGCAATTACTCGTAAAACTTGAACAGGCCGGCTACCGTGCCTTCAGCCGTCCTGTGGAAACCCGTTCCGGTCCGCTGACGAAAGTGTTCGTCGGACCAGATACCGACAAAGCAAAATTACAAAAAGCAGTGCCGCATTTGCAGGAGATCACCGGACTGAAAGGGAAGGTGGCTACATTCAACGCAGAATAGCTTCCGGCGGCAGGTGGCAAGTTTTTCTTACTCAGGCGGGAAGTTACCCGGTCCGCGTTAAGATTACACATTGGTAATCTCCGGGGCTTCTGTTAGAATGCGCGCCATCTCGCAGCGGGGCAGTCACACTGCGTGCTTAACGACAGACGGATAGTATAACGCTTCATGAATTGGGTTGATTTTTCCATTCTCGGTATTATCGCGGTTTCAACGCTGATAAGTCTGATGCGTGGCTTTGTGAAAGAAGCCATTTCCCTGGTTGTCTGGTTCGGTGCACTTTTTATTGCCAGTGAATTTCATGCCGATCTTGCTGTCTATTTCACGCAAATAGACGACGAGGTGCTGCGCAATGGTGCTGCAATCGTTGTTCTCTTTATTGTTACGCTGGTACTGGGTGGTTTATTTAACCACGTTGTCGGCCAGTTAGTACAAGCTTCAGGATTATCCGGCACAGACCGGGCGTTAGGCGCAATTTTCGGCGCTTTACGTGGCGTACTGATTGTAAGCGCACTATTGTTCTTTATGGATACGTTTACCGATGCAGCAAAAGCCGTTTGGTGGAGCCAGTCTCTGCTGATACCGGAATTTGGTGTCATCATAGAGTGGTTTTTCACCTTCGTGAAAGGCAGCTCCAGTTTTCTAAAACCCGCTTGATATAGGTAAAGCAAATGTGTGGTATTGTCGGAATTGTTGGTAAAACACCTGTTGCTCAGTCACTCTATGATGGACTGACAGTGTTACAGCATCGCGGACAGGACGCTGCTGGTATCATTACGATCGAACAGAATCGATTTAATCTGAGAAAAGCAAATGGCCTGGTGCGGGATGTTTTCCACACACGCCATATGAAGCGTCTGTCAGGAAATATGGGTATCGGTCACTGCCGTTATCCCACCGCAGGCACATCAAGCTCTGCTGAGGCACAGCCTTTCTACGTGAACTCACCTTTCGGTATCGCGTTTGCGCATAACGGTAACCTTACCAATGCACACGAACTGCAGGACGAAGTGTTCCGTATTGCCCGCCGTCACATTAATACCTCTTCAGATTCTGAACTGTTATTAAACATTCTGGCTCATGAACTGCAGCAGGTTGCCGACTTGACCGTAACTGCAAAAGATATTTTCAAAGTGGTCACAACCGTCCATAAGAAGATCCGCGGTGCCTATGCCGTGGTTGCTGCGATTATCGGACAGGGCCTGGTAGCTTTCCGTGACCCTAACGGTATCCGTCCTCTGGCGCTGGGCAAGCGCATTACAGAAATGGGCGAAGAATACATGGTTGCTTCTGAAAGCGTGGCTCTGGATGCGGTAGGTTTTACCTTCATTCGTGACGTAGCGCCGGGCGAATGTGTATACATCACCGAAAAAGGTGAACTGCATACCCAGCAGTGTGCTGAAGTACCGGCCACTTCCCCGTGTGTTTTTGAATTTGTTTACTTTGCCCGTCCTGATTCATTCATCGATGGTATTTCTGTCTACGCTTCCCGCGTTAACATGGGACGTAAGCTGGGTGAGAAAATTGCCCGCGAGTGGGCCGACCTCGATATCGATGTGGTCATTCCTATTCCGGAAACTTCCATGGATGTGGCGCTGCAAATCGCCAATACCCTTGAGTTACCATATCGTCAGGGCTTTGTGAAAAACCGTTATATCGGCCGTACCTTTATTATGCCGGGGCAGACCATGCGTAAGCAGTCTGTACGCCGTAAACTGAACGCTATTTCTTCAGAATTTAAAGGCAAAAACGTACTGCTGGTAGATGACTCTATTGTACGGGGCACTACGTCCGGTCAAATCATCGAAATGGCCCGTGAGTCCGGTGCGAAGAAAGTTTACTTTGCTTCTGCTGCTCCTGAGATCCGTTTTCCGAATGTTTACGGTATCGACATGCCGTCTGCCAATGAACTGATTGCCTACGGCCGTGAGATTGACCAGATTGCAGATCTTATTCAGGCTGACGGACTGATCTTCCAGGACATTGAAGATCTGGTTGAAGCGGTACGGGAAGAGAATCCTGAAATTCAGCGCTTTGAAACATCAGTATTCGACGGTAATTACATAACTGCTGATATTGACCAGGATTACCTTGAGCGCATTGATATTGCCCGTGGTGAAGCGTCTAAGAGCGGTCCTGTCGTGCAGGCAGAATTGTCTAATCTGGAAATGCACAATATGGATTCTGACAACTAAACCGGGAATCCGCGCACCAAATAAAAAGACCGCTCTCAGAGCGGTCTTTTGCTTTCGGATATGGATGAAATTTAATGATCAGTGCACGTATACCGGACCGAAGCCCATACTCCACATGATCACGGTGCTGGCCATTAAAATGGCCAGAAGTACCAGTCCGCACGTCACTACAGAACTGGCATAAATGAACCCTTTACCATCCGGTATATGCATCATGATTGGCGTACCTGAATAAAGCAGGTATACAGAGTAGGCGAGTCCGACCAGACCTACTGTCATCACAAACCAGAGTTCCGGATAAAGACCAGCAAACCCGGTCATAAATAATGGTGTCGCCGTATACGCGGCAAGATCTAAAGATTCGGTATAATTAGGCTTGGCGTCAAACGCATTAGCAAGCTCATGAATCATGTAGGTAAGAATAAGCACACCGGCTATCAGGCCAAAATACATACCTACAGCCAGCATCGCTGCGCTTTGCTCGGTAAGCTTTATTAAATCTCCGGCACCGATACTCCAGCCCAGGTGTGCACCGGAATAATAGGTGACCAGTGAAGGTATCAACGCAATAACCCCGATATGACTAAGGGCATACACGCAACTTTCATGTCGTCTGTCTATGTCCTGCCATTCTTCACGGGGATGAGTGTATATGCCGAGCAAGTGATTCAATATCATATTTTCACCTTATTGTTACCGGCGCTGCGTGCAGCGTTGATCATATTGATGTTTGTTTATGGTTAATATAATTAACATTAATTTTACAATGAGTGTTGATCATGTTTGGTGCAGGGTCAAATATTTTTTGCTTAAAAAATGTTCAGTTATGTGAGTGGTTGAATTTGCTGAAGATATTAAAGCGCAGAAAATCGGGGCCGTAAGGAAATATCCGGCCCGAATTAGTTAGAAGGGAAGAAACAGACGTTGTTTACGGCTGCTTGAGCGGGAAATGTCCGAGAACTTTGGTTATCTGGCCTTTTGCATCCGCCAGTCCCACGCCCACAGCTTTTACATAACCGGTAGCAGAGGGGGGAGAGGCTGCAAAGTGCTTTTTCATTGCTGGCAGGGCGGGTGATGCTTCTGCGGCCAGCAATGTCATATGCGGCTCAAATTGTGCAAATACATTAGGGCTGCCATATTGTTCGAACACCGCTTTCTTTTGCGGATAGGCATTAACCCACGCAGGCAGTGGCGCTGAAAGATCTCTTAACGGAGACAGGGCATTTGTCAGTTTATCTGCCAGTTGTTGTAGTTCTGTTTCTTTTACCGCATCGACAAATACCCAGTTCCCTGCGGTTACCGTAAATCCCTCAGCTTTCAGGGGCACTGCCGGTTGTGTGGTTGTGAGCATTTCCACTTTCGCCAGTAAACCGGGAATAGCGGCTTCGTCGTAAGTGGTGAGGTACAACGTAATATGGACAGGAAATCCCTGTTCGTAAAAGCTCTCCATACCGTTCTGCTTCAGTTTATCGCTTACCGAGGCAACCGTCTGCTCTATGTCTGCCGAAGGTAAAGCAAAAACATTAACAGACACACTTTTTGCCAGCGCAGCAAAAGACAGTAAACAACCTGACAAGATTGCAATAATGGACGCACTTAATTTCAACGGCTTATCTCATGATGTAGAATAACGAAAACCCTTTCAAATACCGGCAGTCAATCTGTTGGTGATCAGCAGGGAGTGGCAGGCATCAACGCTACTTGAAACAGCGCTTTCCCACAAGTCTGATACTTCAATGAATGCTAAGGATAAACATGGAAAAACACATTTATCTCTGCCGTCATGGTCAGACCGAATGGAATCGAGACAAACGCCTACAGGGTCAGCTCGACAGTCCGCTGACAGAAAAAGGACGGGCACAGGCGGCTGAGCTGGCAGCGAAGGCCGGGAACTGGGATATTGATCTTGTGGTCAGCTCACACCTTGGCCGCGCGAAAGATACCGCTGCAATTTGTGCCACCTCGCTGGGACAGTCCCATAAAGTGTACGAAGGTTTCTGCGAACGTAACTTTGGTGAATGGCAGGGAAAGGAAACCAGCGGACTTGCAGCCTATCAAGCGTTTAAAGAACACCGGTATACCCGTCCTGATCTTATGCCTGACAACGGCGGTGAAAGTGCCAACATGGTAACCGAACGTTTTATGACAACCTTTCACGCACTGGTGAACAGCGAAACGGCTTCCCGTATTCTTATTGTCAGTCATGGTGATGCGATGGCCTGTATCGCCCGCAGTTTCGGTGAAGGCCGTACTATAGATAATTGTGGCGGCATGTTGCTGGGTTGGCAAAATGGTAAACTGCACTGGCAGCAGTGGATCGACTAAATATACTCAGCGGATTTGTGATAGGATCCGCGCCCGGCGGCGCCCTTAAGGGCGTTGTCTTTATTTAACTGATATGTATTAACCTGAAAAAGCAGTGCTGTCCACAGATGAACGAATTACTCGCACCTATCCATTCATTTTTACAGTGTGAAACCCCTGATGCCTGGGTTGAAAAAGCCGCGGAAAAAGACAATCTGGCGGTGGTACTGACTGATCATTTGATTTGCGAGCTAAAAGCCGCGCAAAGTGCCATGTTTCTTATCCGTCGCTATGCGGTAGATAAGGAAAGCGGCGATGCCTTACTGGCATGGCTGAAGCCTTTTGAAGACTTTGCGTACCGGAAAGAAGGTGACTGGCAGTCACTGCTTAAACATAACAAATTGTCGAAATCGATCATTCCCAAGTCCGGCACACCTTACGGCCAGGATCTCATAGATAAAATGGTGCTGCTTATCAAAGAGGAACTGCATCATTTTTTCCAGGTACTGGAAATTATGAATGAGTACGACATTCCTTATGAAAATATCGCGTCAAGCCGCTATGCAAAAGGACTGCTGCGTCACGTGCGTACTCATGAGCCGGCAGCCCTCACAGATAAACTCATTTGCGGCGCGTATATTGAAGCCCGTTCCTGCGAGCGTTTCGCAAAGCTGGCACCTCACGTTGATAAGCGTCTGGGCGATTTTTATATTTCGTTACTTCGCTCGGAAGCCCGACATTATCAGGATTATCTGACGCTGGCAGAAGAGATTGCCGGTGAGGATATTGCTGAACGTATTGCTTTTTTCGGTGAGGTAGAAGGTGAACTGATAACCTCACCGGATGAGGATTTTAAATTCCACAGCGGTTTACCCGTATAGAGAAACCCCGACTGCAGGCTTCGGCAGCAAGCATACCTTCACCAGTCTACGGGGCAATTTGTGCAGTCTGCCATGTATGTTCCCTGAAAAGTGGCGAAATGAATACGTGTACCGGTTAAGTCAGCGCGGGACAAATTGGCGTCATTCAGCTTGGCTTCCTGAATGTTTGCGTTCGTCAGATCGGCGCCTGCGAGTTGAATTTTATTCATCCAGACCCTTTCCATGCGGGCATTCCGCAGAGTCACTCCGTTGAGTTTTGCGCCTGACATTCTCGCCTGGTCGAAATTGACGCCTGTCAGGTCAGCGCCGTTGAAATTAACACCCTGAGCGAACAGGGAGAAACCGGTGGATCCTTCAAGATTGGCCCCAGTTAAGGTGGAAGTACGTAGATCACTGTGATTCAACGACACCATCGCCAGGTTTGCTTTGTCCAGTTTACTTTTTTTGAATGTTACGTAGCTGAGATCAGCATGGCGCAGATCTGCACCGCTGAAATTGACATTTGTGAACACGGAGCCGGACAAATCCATGTGGCGCAAATCAGCACCGGACAAATCAGCATTACTGCATCGTGTTCCCTGAGTCAATTTGCAACCGTCAATTTCGGCCACGTCATCATCAAAAGGCAAAGGCTCTGCGTGGCTCAGTGTGGCAGCAAAGCAGAACAGAAAATACAAGGGTTTCATAAGTCACTCCATGTAAGCGGGGCCGCAGCCCCGCCGGGTATGATTAACGTTTTGCGACTTTGTCGAAGTTCGGTAACTTGAATACCCAGAATGAACCGCCTTGTGCGACAGGCTTGGTCAGTTCTGCCATATCGCCACCCCACAGTGGCACAGCACCGCCGTAACCTGAAGCGAAACCGATATATTGCTCACCGTCCATTTCCCAGGTGATCGGGCAGGAAACGATGCCTGAGCCTGTCTGGAACTTCCACAGTTCCTCACCGGTTTTCTCATCAAACGCTTTGATGAAGCCATCGCCGGTACCAGTGAAAATTAATCCGCCTTTCGTGGCCAGAACGCCGGCCCATAATGGCAGCTTCTCTTTATGCGTCCATTTTATTTCACCGGATACAGGGTCTACTGCACGCAGCACGCCCACATGGTCGTCAAACAGGGTTTTAATTCTGAAGCCCTGACCAAGGTATGCATTACCTTTTACGTAGTTAACTTCTTCTGTCCAGTAATCTTCTTTCCAGTGGTTTGCGCCCAGATAGAACCAGCCGGTGTTCTGACTGTACGCCATAGGGTTCCAGTTCTTTCCGCCCAGGAATGGAGGGGAAACTTCAATTGATTTTCCTTTCTCTTCGCCGGGGGCCGGCAGAGGCGGACGTTGTCCTTCTACTTCAACCGGGCGACCTGTATCGGGGTCGATGTGTGTAGCCCAGGTAATTTTGTCCACGAACGGGAAGCCTTTGATGAATTCGCCGTTTTCACGATCTACTACATAGAAGAAGCCATTGCGGTCGGCGTGAGCAGTTGCTTTGACTGTTTTGCCGTTGTCATCGTATTCAAACAGTACCAGCTCGTTGTTCCCGGAGAAATCCCAGGCATCATTTGGCGTATGCTGATAGAACCATTTCACTTCACCGGTGGTAGGGTCTACACCAACCTGACCTGAGGTGTACAGGTTATCCCAGTTGCGCGGATCATCGCCTTTTGCAGTACGCTTCCATGTATTCCAGGGGGCCGGATTACCTGCACCGATAATAATGGTGTTTGTTTCTACATCGAAGCTGGCACTCTGCCATGGGGCTCCGCCACCGTGATGCCAGGCTTCAACCAGTTCGCCGTTTTCATCACGCGGCCAGGTAGGTGCATTTTCATCACCGGTGGGGGTACTGTCTTTACCGTTCAGCCGACCCATATGACCTTCAACGAAGGGGCGCATCCACACTTCTTCGCCGGTCAGCGGATCACGGGCGAACAGCTTGCCTACCACACCGAATTCATCGCCGGAGGAGCCGTGGATCAAAAGGACTTTGCCAGTTTTCTGATCTTTCACCAGTGTCGGTGCACCTGTCATGGTGTAACCGGCGCGGTAGTCTTCAAAACGTTTCTTCCATTCCACTTTACCGGTGTGACGGTTCAGTGCCACGATACCGGCATCCAGCGTACCGAAATACACCATGTCGCCGTAAATGGCTGCACCGCGGTTAATTACGTCACAGCAGGGGCGGATCCCTTCAGGTAACCGGTGAGAATAGGTCCACTTTCTTTCACCGGTCCTGGCATCAAAGGCGAAAATACGGGAATAACTGGCGGTCACATAAACAACGCCGTCATAAACCAGTGCCTGAGATTCCTGGCCCCGCTGCTTTTCGTCACCAAAGCTCATGGTCCATGCCGGTGTCAGCATGTGCACATTGTCTTTGTTAATCTTGTCCAGTGAGCTGAATCGCTGTGCTTCCGGACCCATACCGTACATCAGTACATCTTCTGTGGTACTGGCATCGTTCTCAATATCATCCCAGGTGACGCCTTTAGCCTGAGTATATTGACTGGCAAGTGCGCTGCTCACGAGAATAGCAGACAACAACAGTTTTCTAGTGGTGTTCTTAGGTGTAATAGTCATAGCGTACCTTTGCTATTTGTTTATGAAGTGTTAACAGTATGCGAGCAGCAGGGGGGCAGGGAGAATAGACTTTTGCCCGAAGTAAGGCGGGAATAATTCCCGATTTGAAGCGGGATTTATCCCGTCAGAGAAACAAGGTTACAGAAGCTGATATCTGCCACGAAATAAGTAAAAAAAAGGCTAACCATAAAGGGTTAGCCGGAATAGGGTGTGAGCTGTTGAACCTCACTAAACCGAAAGGTTGGTCGAACAATGCAGCCTTCGATTTAAAGTAAGTGTGACGTAAATGGCGACTGGTAACCACGGAACTTTTCCCGGTTTTGGCAGGAGCAATTCCCGAAATTCACAGGATCATGACGCCACTTTGACAAAACCGTTGTCGATGGCGAGATGAACCAGTTCAGTACTGGTTTTTACCTGAAGTTTACTTTTAAGCTGGGTGATGGCATTGGAAACCGTTTTGTCAGAAATATTCAAATCCTCTGCAATCCGTGTCCGCTTCTGACCCTTGGCTACACCCATAAACACATCGAATTCGCGACGGGTGAGCTGGTCGAAAATATCTTTCTTCTCACTGTAAGCATATGACGCAAGATTAATGGCCAGTTCGTGTTCAATATAAGTGCGTCCGGCCATTACAGTTTTTACCGCATCAAGCATTATTTCCGGTCTGCAACGTTTACTGATATAACCGCTGGCACCGGTATGCATTGCCCGGTTAACAATAGAGGCCTCGTCAAACATACTGAAAAATATGATTTTCAGTCCCGGCCACCGGCTGAGGAAGCGGGGAGCCAGGTTCAGACCACTGGCCTGCTCCAGGTTAATGTCCAGAATCATTACGTCCACATCATTCTGCGTCATACATGTCATCGCCTGGCGGGCGTTTTCCGCCTCGTGAATCGTGGCTTCCGGCAGCATCATTGACAGCAGGGCACCGTATCCCTGGCGTACAACGGCGTGATCATCAACAAGTAATATGTGCATGACTGCTCTTCTCCGTTCCGGCCGTCAAAGGAACAACAACCTGAATACGTGCTCCTTCTTCGAAATTGTCTTTTGCAAAATGCCCACCGGTAAGACGGGCTCTGTCACGCATGGATGCCAGTCCCAGTCCGTCGGAACATTCTGATTGTTCCGCAAATCCGGTACCGTTGTCGGTGATATTCAATGTCATGGCGTTTTGCGTCAGGGTGAGCGAAACGTGCACTTTTGAAGCATGTGCATGTCGTGCAACGTTGCTCAGCGCTTCCTGGGTGATGCGGTACAGATGCATGTCCCTCTCAATATTTTTTTCCGGGCTGAGGTCGGGAAGGGAGCAGGTAACAGCAATGTTGTGAATTTCTGACCAGCGTTCCAGCATTTCCCGCAGGGCGGAAACCAGGCCCATTTTATTCAGTGTGACGGGGTAGAGTTTATTAACCAGTTGCCGTATGCCGGACTGTATTTCTGCACATTGCTCGCCAAGTAAAGTGGCTGTGCGTTCTATGAATTTCGGGCTTTGTGTTTGCTGGCGCAACATGTAGCTTTGTACACGGATGCCGGTTACCAGCTGGCCCAGATTATCGTGTAATTCACGGGCGAGAGTCTGGCGTTCGTGCTCTTGCAGGGAAGCCAGTTTATTTCTCAGTTGCTGTACTTTGTTCTCTCTTTCTTCAAGTGCAGAGGCCATCAGTTGGGTATGGGTAACCACACTGTCAATTTCTTCAATATCGCTGTGTTCAACGTCAACACGATAATTGCCTTTCGCGACTTTACTGAGAGCTGAACTCAGTGCCTGTAAAGGCTTCATTCTTGACTGAACCACGATGTGCATTACGCTGAGAGTGAATAAAAGTGAAATCGCCAGTAAACCGAAAACCTGATAGACCGTGGTCAGGATCTCTTCCCGTTCAGCAGCGGGATTAGCAAACAGAAATAGTTGCCGGCGGGGATCTTCCGGATGACTGAACACACTTACAGGTTCTACGGGAAAAAATGAAGCATCCGGAGAATTAAGTGTTGAACCGGCCGGAGAATCGATTGCGAGGGCTGTAAGGTGACGGCTGTGCTGCATGGCTGCTTCTATGGTTGCAAAGTCAACGTTTTGTTCAATCAGCGCATCAGCCAGTGCCAGTGATGCGTTAATTTCGGTGGCAACATCTTTTGTTGCCTGAGTGTACATGATGAAAGCCAGCACTATTCCTGATATCAGATAGATACCTGTGATTGTAAGTGTAATTCTGCTGGTTGCTTTCATCGTTCTTTCGTACCTGAAGCCATAATGTATTTTAGTCAGCATCAGGTCAAAATTGCCTTGCCACTTTAGCTACAGATTTATAGTACTTTGGTAGGAAATGCTTCAGAGCCGGATTAAAGACAACAAAAAAGGAGCGCGATGCGCTCCTTTCATATGTAGTGGAATCGAACCCGCCGGATACCGGATTTATTGCGGGGCAGGGCCGGCACCATTAGATTTCGTTTCAGTGGCCGTGCCGGTTTGAGAGGTAAGGGCTGCAACCATAGCATTGTCGCCTTTTAATAAATCGGTGAGTGAACCACCGGCTTTATCTACCAGGCCGACTTCACGCAACAGGGCATCAACAACCGGTGCGTTTGCACGGTAATTCAACGCTGCCTGCGTAACCTGATCGGCCATACTGCCATTACCGGTACTTATTGTACCGTCTGCACCGCCGGCGGCATTGCCGGTCCCGTAGCCCTGCAGAATTTTAATGCCTTTAATATTTTCCAGCGGTTTCACCGCACTGGCGATGATTTCTGGCAATACATTTAGAATTGCCAGTGCTTTTTGCAATTCAATCTGCTCGTCCTTCAGGGTGTTTTCAGCATCGTACAGCGCCTGTTTACCCGCCGCTTCTACGGCCAGTACTTTTTCATCGGCCTGCGCCTGCAGCATTTTTGCATCAGCTGATGCTTTGGCTTCTGTTAAAATGGCTTCAGCCGCATTCTCCGCCGCTTCTTTCTTCGCCTGAGCTTCTACGGTAATACCTACTGCTTCCCGTTCCGCTTCTTTACGGGCGTCAATCACTTCAATTTCCATGCGACGCTTAGCTTCTGCAACCTGACGGGCTGTCGTTACCGCTTCTTCTTTCTCTACCTTAGTCTTTTCAGCTTCTGCGGCTTTAGCACGTGCAGCAGACTCTTCTTCTGATTTGGTAGCAACCGCAATTTGTTTAACCTGTTCGGCCACTTCAACGTCCTGCTGCTGGGCAATACGGGCTTCTTCCAGTGCTTTGCGCTTGGCAATCTCACGGGTTTCCAGCTCACGGGACTTGTCAATTTCAGCTGCTTCAACGGCTTTTTCTTTGGCAATGCCGGCTTCACGTTCTTCCCGTTCTTTTTGCTCCCGCTGTTTAGCGATTTCAGCTTTTTGCTCCTGACGCTTAAACTGCAAAACCTGCTCCTGCATCAGTCGGGCTTCTTCTTCTTCCCGTTTAATATTCAGCGACTCTTTTTCCGCTTCCAGATTACGGGTTTCAATCTTGATGCGGTTTTCCTGCTGGATATCGTTGGTTTCTTTACGCTTCTCTTCAATGATTTTTGCAAGACGGGCACGACCTTCAGCATCAAAGGCATTGTTCTCATTGAAGAAATCGAGGTCGGTCTGGTCGAAGCCGGTTAAACTTACCGATTCCAGTTCCAGACCATTTTTCTCAAGATCGTTTGCAACACTCTGCTGCACTTTCTGGACGAAATCTGCACGCTGTTCATGCATTTCGGTCATTGTCATTTCTGCAGCCACGGCACGAAGTACGTCAACAAACTTCGACTCCATCAGCTTTTTCACTTCTTCGGCCCGGGTTGTACGGGTACCTAAAGTTTGTGCCGCCATGGAAATGCCGCTGGCACTGGGCGCTACACGTAAGTAAAAGTCGGCTTTTACATCCACCCGCATGCGATCTTTGGTGATCAGCGCATCTTTCTGGGTTTTTTCTACCTCGATACGCAGGGTGTTCATGTTCACGGGAATGATTTCGTGCACCACCGGCAGCACAATCGCGCCGCCATCTTTAATGACTTTTTCACCGCCCAGACCGGTTCTGACGAAGGCCGTTTCTTTAGTGGCCCGTTTATAAAGCTTGGCGAAAATAAGACCAATGGCCAGCAGGGCGATAACGACAACAAGCCCGATAATGAGAACGGCGGGCAGATTATTAGCAGAGTAGGTTTCCATATTTACAACTTCCTTATTGCTGCAGGGTTATTTATAGCGGGTAGCAAGCCAACTATGCAGGCTTTTCTTTACGAGGATGATTTTTTCTCCGCGGGTGAAGGTTTCATCACTTTCAAAAGGCTCAACCAGTACATAGTGAACCTGGCGGTAACGATCAGTAAATTTCGCTTCCGCCGGACTGCCATTACGGGCAACGCCTATGGTGATTTCTCCTACAGCGCCAACAAATTCATCATTGTCGATGGCACTGCTTTCATTTTTTGGTAACAGACCTGCCAGTGCGCTGCCAAGCCGGCCGGTGAGGGGCAGGGAAACGAAAATAGCGATTGGAACACCAGCCGCCGGCGGTAAGAAGCGTCCGCCCAGAAAGCTGGCGTAAGACAGATTCAGTATGTAGCCGGTGAGTCCGAACAGGGTAAGAAGCAGAATGAACCAGATCATTACCGGTAATTTGTCCAGCGACAGCCAGTTCGTAAGGGCGGCCAGTCCTGACACAGACTCACCACCGCCAAGGTCGGGTTCAGGCATATCGTCGAAAATGCCTAATAAACTGATCCCCAGCGCCATGCCGAGTAATTCAATAATGAACAGTAAGATGACAATGCCAACTGCTGCACTGAACAGAAAGTTGGCATCATGAAAGAAGAATGTGGACATTTTTTCACCATCCTTGATGAATCCTGATTGCTATTTTTATAACACATTCTTATCAAATTGCGAGGAGTTTACAACGATCTTTAGTGCAGGTGAGATCCCTCAAGGGCTTCACCACTGGCATTGTAAAAACCACTGGCACCGGCTTCTATAAAGCCCTGGTGTACCATGTTGGTGAGAAACGGATCGGTATGATCATCGCCAATATCGGCATAATCAGTTGTCTGATATCCGTAGCGACTTGCAAAAAATGCGTTGATGCCTGCGTGTTCATGAGACAGCGACTGTTGTTGCCAGTGCATTTTCTGTTCGCCTTTAGTCACAGTGAACGAGACAATCAGTTGCAGGTTGTCTGCCCATACCAACTCGATGTGCCCGTTTTCACTGCCGGCAGTATAACGGGTACGGATATCGCAGCCTGACCCCTGTGAATCCTGTTTCTCCAGCCCGTCGATAAATGCTTGCTTGACCAGCTGATTGCGGTATTCCCAGTCGTTATCAACGCGGCCATGAATATTTTCGCCCGGCTGATATTCAATGCCCCGTTTGTGAGCATCAAAAAAGCGTGTTTGTTTTACCCGTTCATGCACATGTTCCCAAACCTGCGTGATGTCGCTGGCAGGATACTGGTGCGCAACCACATCAGGTTTTCGCCATAGGGTCAGTGAACGGCTCCGAACTTTGTCGTTGGTCGTCTCAGTAAGGGTATAGTCTGCTTTCACCCAGTTCTTTTCAGCATTACACTGAACCGGTTCTTCAGACGTTGCGGCAGTTACCGCCGAAGTAAACAGAGTAGATGCGGATAAAAGCAGGCCGCAGAGAAGAGTGTGAGATTGTTTCATTATTTATTACCAGCAAAAAAGGGACGACCAGACGGACGTCCCTGTATTCAGAGCTTATTGTTACTCGATGGCCGCTTCTGCGTCATCAATCAGACTTCCGGCAAAATCCATAACATGGAAGATAACGCTTTGCTCGTTAGTGCTGTTGACGAGGAATGCGCCAGGGCCTTTTGCATAAATGCCAACGTCTTCACCTGAGTGAGTTTCAGATGAAAGCGGGATTAAAGACTCCTGGTGGAAACCGGCAGCAGTGGTATCAACATCTGCCAGATCCTGACGACCGGCGTTGACATCATAGTTGTAGATTTCGTCAGCATCGGTTTCGTTGCCGAGGTCACGGAAGCCGTTACCGTTCATGTAACCAACCGTGGTGTATGGCATACCGTCAGCCGCAGTTGCAGCTTCATCAGCGCCAACGTTAACCACTTTACCCAAAATCGGATTACCCCGTTTCGGATAACCGGCAATGGTAAATACGTGGCCGTGGTCGGCTGTGACGATGATTAATGTATCTTCATCATCCGTTAACTCATCAGCTACAGCTACCGCATCAGCAAGGGCAATCGTATCGGTCAGTGCACCGTAGGCGTTACCGGCGTGGTGGGCATGGTCAATACGACCGGATTCCACCATCAGGAAGAAGCCGTCATCGTTGTTATCCAGAATCTTAATAGCTGCTTCTGTCATTTCACTGATTGACGGCTCACCGGCTACATCGTTAGCGCGGTCTGCGTCGTATTGCATGTGAGACTCATTGAACAGGCCGAAAACCCGCTCAGTGGTTTCTGTATCGAGGCCGTCAAAACCGGCCTGATCGTACAGGTAAACACCATTGGGATATTGCGCAGACCATTCTGCGGTCAGATCCCGTCCGTCTGTACGGTCACCTTCAACAGCGCTGACAGCGTCAGGGCTGTTAAAAGCAGCGTCTTTAGGCAGGAATGAACGGCGGCCGCCCCCCATAACAACTTCGATACCGTCAATGTCAGCACCGAAATGTGCTTCTGTGGCAGCTTCAAAACCAACCAGTTGCGCAGCAATATCGGAACAACCGGCAGTAATGGCCTCTGCAGGCATGTCGCCATCGTCTTCCCAGTTACGGTCAGCTGATTTGGCGTAAGTCGCTGCAGGTGTAGCGTGAGTGATACGTGCAGTAGACACGATACCGGTAGATTTACCGGCCAGTTCCGCCAGTTCCAGCGCCGTTACCAGCTCATTACCGGCAACGGTGCTGCAGTCACCGCGAACAATATTTTCGTTCACACCAATTACGCCAACATCGGTTTTCACGCCGCTCATCATTGCGGTCATGGTACCCGCTGAGTCTGGCGTTTGTGCATCAACGTTATAGGTTTTAGATAAACCGGCGAAAGGGAAGCGGTCGAAACTTAACTGGTTCTCTTCACCGTTGTCACCGTTCATCTGGCCTTCCATGATACGGGCTGCCGTCACAGTAGACACGCCCATACCGTCACCGACGAACAGGATAACGTTTTTCGCTTTACCTTTCAGCGATGCAACAGCCGCTTCCACAGAAGCGTGTTTGATCACTGTGGTATTGCTGGTAATAGTCTGAACGCCGTCCACAGAGGTTGTGCCGGTGGCATTCAGCCAGGTGGTTTTGGCCGCTTCAACTTCCGCCTGACCGGCTACGAAATATTCGTTGTTCAGGCTGGTCAGTAATTCACTGGTCGCCACTTCTGCATTAGCTGGTACACACACATAACTGGTTTCAGAAATTTCGCTGTCGCTTAACGCGCCGTCACCGTCGGCATCAAGGCCTGAATCAAAACGTACGCCGCTGTTCGGGCAGTTTGCATCGCCGGTGGCCAGTTCAGATTGTACTGTCAGGCTGTTTAATCCGTTGCTGCCGTCAGTACCGTCAGCGCCATCGTCACCGTCAAGAGAACAAGCGGTCAGGCCGGCCATGGCCATGGCTAAAAGGCTATATTTAAATACTTTCATGATATCCTCTTCTTATTCTTCAATCAGTCCGAGAGACTGGTTAATCAGGTGGAATACAACGCTTTGCTCAATGACACCCTGAATTAACTGGCTGCCGGGGCCTGTGCCGTGCAGGGCAATGTCTTCACCGGAGTGAGTTTCTGAAGACAGCGGGATAAGCGCTTCCTGGTGGTAGCCTGCAGCAGTGGTGTCCACGCTGGTAATGTCCATACGGCCAGCATTAATTTCTTCGCTGTAGATAGCGTCAGAATCGGTTTCTGTACCTAAATCGTTAAAGCCGAAACCATTCATGTAGCCCACAGTGGTATATGGCATGCCGTCAGCAGCAGTAGCCGCTTCATCAGCACCCACGTTAACTACTTTGCCCAGGATCGGGTTACCGCGCTTAGGATAGCCGGCAATAGTAAACACGTGGCCGTGGTCAGCCGTGACCAGAATCAGTGTTTCTGAAGGATCGGTTTTCGCTACCGCAGCTTCGATAGCCTGCTCAAACGCCAGTGTTTCAGACAGTGCACCGGAGGCATTACCTGCATGGTGAGCGTGGTCGATACGACCTGATTCCACCATCAGGAAGAAGCCTTTGTCGTTGTTATCGAGAATGTCGATTGCTTTAGAAGTCATCTCTGCAATGGAAGGCTCACCGGCAACATCGTTGGCGCGGTCTGCCTCGTACTGCATGTGAGATTCGTTGAACAGACCAAACAGACGGGTCGTGGAAGCGGCATCCACCGCATCGAATCCGGCCTGATCGGTTACGTAGACACCGTCGCTGTACATTTCCTGCCACTCAGCAGTCAAATCACGGCTGTCAGTACGGTCGCCTTCTGTTTCACTTACCGCGTCATTACTGTTAAATGCAGCATCATTCGGCAGGAAGTGACGGCGGCCGCCGCCCATGGCAACATCAATACCGTCAACGTCTATACCGGTGTAACGGCTTTCCAGATAATCTTCAAAATGTACCAGCTGGTCGGCAATGTCAGCACAACCGGCTGTGACGGCCGCTTCCGGCATATCAGATACGTCTTCCCAGTTGCGGTCTGCTGATTTGGCATAAGTGGCTGCCGGCGTGGCGTGAGTCAGACGGGCCGTTGATACCACACCGGTAGACAGTCCTTTAATTTCAGCCAGTTCCAGTGCGGTAATCACTTCATTACCGGCAACTGTTGAACATTCGCCACGTTCGATGTCTTCATCTACACCGATTACACCCACGTCAGTTTTCAGTCCTGACATCATGGCTGTCATCGTACCCGCTGAATCCGGAGTCTGGGCATCTACGTTATAGGTTTTTACCAGTGCAGTACCGGGAAAGCTTTCCCACGCTAAGTAACCTTCTTCACCGGGGTTGCCCGCCAGCTGGCCTTTACGGATTCGTGACGCCGTCAGCGTTGAAATACCCATACCGTCACCCACAAACAGGATCACGTTTTTGGCTTTAAAATTATTGGTGGTTTCCAGTTTCTCAGTGAGTTTGGTTTGTGCGTCGGTGAACCAGGCACTTTCAGACTGATAAGCAGGGAGCACATCCGCCTGCAAACCAGTTGAAACCGCCAGAGCCAGAGCGCTGACAGAAGCTTTCCAGTTAAATTTCATTATGACATTCCTAATTATGTTTTTGATTACCGGCGCTGTAGACAGAAGCAGCCGTGTGTCTGCGGCAGGGTGCGGGAAGCAGGCAGGTGATGTGTGTAACCTCTCTTCCCTGAAAGTATCGGTTCCCCGACCGGACGGTGAAACAGAGTAGGCGGCCTGTATGACGAACAGGTTAATCTGAGATGAATGATTTATGTCGGATTGATGTCGGTTTTATGAAAAATGTTATAACATAACATGTTGTTTTAATTGATTATTTGAGGGGCGCAGTAAAGAAATGACTGGTCTCAGGCAGTCAACTCTGCTTTATTTAGTCTGTGTACACTTCGCTTAATTTAATCACGATCCAGCCGCTGATGTAGATGTTTTGAGGGCGGCGGGCGTCGTAAATAATCCCGTTCTCGTACATGGAACTCAGTTCTTTGCGACTGAACCGAAGATGATTTTTCCGGTAGTAGTTTCTAAGCAGGAGTGGTTTATCAAATTTGATGTGAGTTTCAGGCGATACGGGTTCACTGAAACCAATATTTCCTACCGCTACCGTAATATTTTGCTCATCTGTTGCAATGACTTTTAAGGGCACAAAACGATATTTAATGTTACTGGATCTATCCAGTTCATAATAATCAACAAACAAAAAGTCGCTTTTCCTCGGCTGGGAGATAATCGTAGAGGCGACAGCCTGCAGGTACTGACCGTGTAAAAGGTAAATGGCAATCAGACTGCCCACCGCCAGAAACTCCCAGTGATTTTTCACAAACTCAATGAAACCAGCGCGCTTCCCCACAATCAAAATCCTTTTGATTCTCCATATTGTTAGCTTTGTATATATCCGCAGACAGGTCAAGCAGGGAAAAGCGGCGACGAGAGATATTCGTTTGCGGAAATATTATATTGACGTTCGCACGGCGGATAGTATGTGAATAATCAGGTACTAATCGATTATCCACTTTACTTTCGATTAAGTGTAGTCTGAGATATTGGATTTATTAAAAATATGAATAAATTTTAGTTTAAAAGTATTAGTTTTTTCGAAATTAATCCGCGAAATTACCTTGTATGGGTTGTATTCATAGGTTTTAATTCGTCGTATACTGATTTACAAGAGTGTTGGATTAATTTCTAATAACTCATTAAGGAGAGAGCTGAGCAGTATTTTCCGATTCATTCAATTTTCAAGGAAAGAATTAGGAATACCTATGAATCATTTAATTTCAAAGTCTCACATAATTTCATCCATTCTGCCAATTCTGGTTGGGATAACGATTTTTCTGCCTAATGGAAAAGTAAACGCAAGTACTGAAAATATTCCCATTGATTTGGCTGTTGCGCCGGAGAAAAGTACTATAAAGCGTAAAAGTGGTGTTACTGAAATTGTGTTAGAAATGAAAAACATGTTACCGGCAGCTGATTATTCTTCAACTGTTAAAAGTTATTATCCTTCAATAGAAAAGCTTACCAAACCTGAAGGGCTGACCTCTGCACAATCTAAGAGTGACAGCGCTCAGACAATTGAAGGGGCGATGGCCACTGCCAGTCAAAATAGTATGAGAATTTCCAATGATTTAAACCAATTTTCAGAGGAGGTTAAATCACAAAAAGATTCTGTGAATAACAGCGATGAAATCCTAAAAGCTCTTTATACGTTATACTTTAGAGAAATTTATAAGCAATGTCACTTAAAGATGTTAACTCCGCTCGATTCACTTTATGCTACTGAAATAAAAGATGAAAAAAATCTTGCATCAGCTATCCAGTCTGTGAAAGTTTCTCAACACCGGTATCTGTCTGCAAAAAAAGGTACTTATTCTGATATCGTGGAGTTCATTAAATACAACTTTTTGAAAAATCCGAATATGTCAGAGCCAGATTGGCAAAATGTTACTCAACAATTAGCTCAACAACAAGTGGAAAATTACAATTGGCTAGAAGTATCTGAAGACTGCGTGCAAGCTGCCACTATGGTTGATAATGAACTTGCAAAAACCACATCACAAAAAAATCTAATATTTGAAGCAGGTAAGACCCTTGAGTATACCTTGACCCGAAATTATCTTGGAGACATCAAAACGTGGACATACATATGGGAGCAGGAATCGCCTGTTGTCTGGTTGTACAATATTAGTTATGTGTATATATCACCCGAATCATCGAAGAAGTATTACACTGAATCATATGGTGATGAGGATGGGAGTTATATTGTGCGCCAGTATGATAATAGTGGCGCAGATTATTTACCTGCAGGATTATTTACATATATTTTGCAGCCAGAAACCTACCGAGCAACCGGCAATTCATGGGGAGTGTCAGCTGGCTTAAGCCTAGATCCAGAGCGTCCAGGAATTTTGGGCGGTGGTAGTTATACCTTGGGTCAAAATATTACTTTTACATTGGGTTTGGCAATGACAAAAGAGCAACAGTTGAACGGAAAATACAGCGCGTATGCCCGAATTCAGATAATAAGTGCACCACTCATGGTTAACGGGTGATAGATGATCAACTGCCTGTTGGTGGTATTCTAAAGTCGCCAAACAATTAGAGTATTACCATGAGTTACAAGCAGTTGATCGAGGGACAACGATACCAGATTGAGGCCTACTTACGCGAGGGTTTCAGTTACAGGGAGATCGGAAAACGTCTGAGCGTGAGTCACAGCACAATCAGTCGGGAAGTAAATCGCAATAGAATTCGGGATAACCACTATTTGCCGGAAGTGGCTCAGGCGAAGGCATTGAAGCGACGTAGCCAAGCCGCAAAGTTCAGGATGTCTGAACTGACGATTACCTTTGTTGAGTTCGGGCTGAACGAAAAATGGAGCCCTGAGCAAATTGCTGGTGTAGGTAAAATCATCGGTCATCATGTCAGTCACGAATGGATTTATCGCTACGTCCAGCGTGATAAATTGAGTGGCGGTAGGTTGTACAAACAGCTGCGCCAGAGTCACAGAAGGTATCGTAAAGGTGACCGTGCGAAGCGGATAATTATTCCGAATCGCGTTGGCATTGAGCATCGTCCCGCTATTGTGAACAAGAAAAAACGGTTCGGTGACTGGGAAGCTGACACGGTTCTGGGCAAGCAAGGAACGGGCGCGATTGTTAGTCTAGTCGAGCGCAAAAGTAAGCTATACCTGATACGCAAAGTGCCAGCGAAAAGCGCAGCAGACGTGGCCCGAGCCATAGTTGGCATGCTGTGGAAATATCGAGGTCATGTCCGAACAATCACAGCGGACAACGGCAGCGAATTCTGTGACCACGAGCTGGTCGCTGAGAAGCTCAAAACCAATATCTACTTCGCGAATCCGTACTCATCCTGGGAACGCGGACTGAATGAGAACTTCAACGGTTTACTGCGCCAGTACATCAGGAAAGGCACCGATTTACGGACGGTATCGGATAGGCAAATTAGTGAAATAGAGCGGGCATTAAATGCCAGACCGAGAAAGAGCCTCGGCTTCAGGCAACCTGTTGCGGTATTCAATGAATTACGCAAGGCTGCCTAATTTAGCGAGTGGTGCACTTCGGAGTTGAATTCGCGATGAAGTTTCTCACGATTTTAATGACGAAACCCCAGTATTAACTAACGCGGAACTTACTCACGAACAACTTGTTGAATCTACCTACAAACCAAGTTGGTTTTTTGCAGTTGGATTTACTTTTGAATAACTAAATGTCTCAGGCTTCAGAATGCTGTGAAAATATTTGGTTTTTTAATAAAATTCCGAGACATCCTACGATTTAGGGGCGGCTGCTTTTAACATTAAAAATTAGTTAGTTTTTTGATTGTCCATCTATTTCCGGCGAACTGAATTCCGTTTCAGGCTTATTCCCGTTCGGGCATCATAAAACCCTGTTGTTGAAACGTAACGTCCGTTTCACTGATTTTTAAAACCGATGCTCGATCGTACCAGTGGCCCAGAACGATACGAGTAGCGTGCTTTAGGCGCGTAGATGACAGGGCGGTGGGTGTATCTTCTCTTCCCTGAAAGTATCGGTTCCCACCCAGACTGCGAAACAGATTAGGTGGTCTGTATGACAGACAAGTCATTATGAGATGAATGGTTTATATCGGATCGATATTGGTTTTATGAAAAATTGTGAGAGTTTGACCTGCTTAACTGCACTTATTTTTATCAAACCAGTCAGTTAAATTCGCTCGACATATTTTGAAGTCCTTACGCTGTATACGAGCCAATAGCCGTGTTTTCTGGTTTAACGCTGCTGGCAACAAATGACTTCTCTCGTTTAGATGTAGTGAAGAAGGCATCATTTTGCTGCTGCTATCATTAAATCTATTAATAAGAAGGGAGTTTATAATGAGTAAAGTTAGTGTGTTATTAGAAGTAAACACCCCCGTTCAAAACGCATTTTCGTTACATGCAGCTCAAGCTAGTTCAGCGCTTGATGCATTTGAGAAGGCCGAATCGTTAATTGCCAATTTACCTGCCCAAGGACTTGATGTTGTAGACGATATTGCGCCTATACCAATGTTTGATGATACCGACGAGGGCAATGTTGGTTTGCTTGCTGCATTTGGTGTGTCAGAAACCAACGATGATATGCGGGCGAAGTCGATGGTGGTGTCTTGCGAGGTAAACCGGAAACAATTAGCAAACTTGGATGGTCGTGATGACGTTATAGTATGGCCCAACTCACCCGTATCACCATTACAGTCTTGCCAGTGCGGTGCGCCGGATGAACAAACCTTAAAACCCGCTCATCTGTTTGATCAGGCTAATTCGGCTAATGGTGTAGATTGCAGACCGTTCAGGCCAGGGGCTACCATTGCAGACATTAGGCAACTATTGGGAACTGACGCTATTTGGCAACGTGGTTTTCGAGGCCAGAACATGGTAGTAGGAATCATTGATGAAGGCGTTAACGGTGAGGTTTACCCGGTTGTGGGTGGCTTTAGCGCAGAAAATGCCAAGTTAAAGCCTGGAGAGGCTTCAATAACCAGTCATGGTTCTATGTGTGCAGCAGATGTTTTAGTTGCCGCCCCAGCAGCCAAACTATACGACTATCCGTTTTTGGGGATAGCTAATTCCGGTGGGGTAATGAGTATGCTGCAGGCTATCCTTAACCAGCGCCGTATTGATGGCACTCCGCATCTTTCCAACAACAGTTATGGCTATACCGGAATTCCCAGTTCTACGCGTTACCCTCGCCACGAAATCTGGGATATTAATCACCCGGTCAATCGCAAAGTTCGTGAGGTGGTGGCCTCTGGTTGTCCTGCGCTTTATGCCGCTGGGAACTGTGGTGAACAGTGCCCAAGTGGTAATTGCCATCCTTCCGGAATAGGGCGGGGCGATTCAATCCACGCCGCGAATAGCCTCAAGGAGGTAATTACCGTGGCAGCCGTAAACAGTCGCCATGAGCGGGTGGGCTACTCGTCGCAGGGACCAGGCATATTTGAACATTACAAACCTGATGTTGCTGGATATACGCATTTATTTGCTAATTTTGGGCCGGGGCGGCCAGGCGGCACGCGCCCAGGATTTGACAGCGGTACTTCAGCGGCTACTCCGGTGGTGGCCGGTGTAGCTGCTTTGCTTATGAGCGCTTTTCCCCATTTGACCCCGGAAGAACTTAAAAGCGTTTTGATTATGGGGGCATACAACCTTGGCACACCGGGTTGGGACGCCGATACCGGGTATGGCGTAATTAACGCAGCAGCGAGTTATTTTTTACTACAACGTGGCGCACTATAATAAGTGTTGCGAGTTGTTATAATCTGTAGCTCTGGAAACAAACACTCGCTGACGGGTTTACATCCGCAGTTAAGCTACGTCAGTGATATTCGGCTATACTACTACTGAATACCTTTGGACGCAGATCGTATGAAATGGCTGTTAACCGTTAACACTAATTGCAATATCGACCAGTTAGCTTCGCAGTTGAGAGACGCAAACTTAGGTCAGATAGCCAGCGCTATCACCATCCCCCTAGGAGACAATGAAGTTGTGGTCAATATCGAGGCACCCAGTGACGCTGAAAGCGAAATCAGAAATCTACCCAATGTTATTGATATTTACCCCGACTCTGATCTCACCGGCGATTAGTGACTATCCTCGCATGAGCTGACTGAATTCATCCAATACGTTTATTAATAGTTCCATACAACTTGGGTAGAATCCATTTTGAAACGGAGCCTAATGTTGACTGTTCAAAGCTCACGAGTTCTGTGGGGGGCTCTAAGCAGGAGACGGTATAAGTTATCTTGCCACTCATGTCTCTCGGAAGCTCGGCGGAAAAAGCACTGAAGAGCTGCTTTTTGTGCTTCTCAACACTGCGACTTTTCAACAGGCTATCTGGCTGTTAAGTGATAAAAGCTATTGATTTAGGTTCTTTAAAAGTACAACAGTTTTTTACGTGTGCGGTCGCTGCCGTAGCGATAACTAAATATCTATTACGAACGAATTGCTGATCATAACAACAAATAAGTTGACATTCGGCTAAACGATCATTTTGTTCGTATTCCGGCCTATAACTTTCATAAACAGTATTTGTTTTAATAACTGAATATTGTTTAGATTGCTGGGGTTCTACCACTGTCCAGAAACAAGAAAATCCCGCTGCTGCAACGTAACTTCCGTTCCACTGACTTTTAAAACCGAGCCTTGATCGTACCAGTCGCCCAGCACTATACGGGTAGCGGGTTTACCGTTGGCTTTCAGGGCGTGGATGGCTGGGCGGTGGGTGTGACCGTGGATCATTCGCTGTACGTTGAAGTGTTCCATGGCTTTCACCACCTCTTCCGGCGTTACATCCATGATTTCAGGTTTCAGGCCCTGCTGGTTTAACTTGCTTTGCTTACGTCCGTTCTCGGCGACCTTACGGCGGTATGAAAGTGGCAATGCCAGCATAAGCCGTGGCCACCACCAGCTGCGGCTTTTCTTACGGAATTTCTGGTAGGCAATGTCTTTTGTACATAACTCATCACCGTGGCTGATGAGGGTAGGGGTGCCGTATAAATCAATGACAGCCTGTTCGGGCAGTAATGTCATACCGGCTTGGGTTGCCCATTCCTGACGGATTGCAAAGTCACGGTTGCCGTGAATGAAAAATACCGGTGTGGTTTTACTGACCTGTTTAAATGCGGCTGCAATCGCGTCATTGAAAGGCGTTTTGTTGTCATCACCTATCCACACTTCAAACAAATCACCCAGCACGTAGAGTGCATCCGCCTGTGGCGCTTCGTTTTCTAAAAAAGTCATCAGACACTGAGTAATGTCAGGACGGTCTTCGCTCAGGTGAATATCGGCAATGAAGTAAGTAAATGGCATGCAGCTAAGTGTGACAATATGGGGGAAGAGGGATCAGAGACAGCAGGAACTGTCTCTGAACAAAGTTATCGCCGGATTACTCAGCAATAACCGCTTTTTCGATAACAACAGGCTCTGCAGGTACGTCCTGGTGGAAGCCGCTGGTGCCGGTTTTCACAGCTTTGATTTTCTCAACCACGTCCATGCCTTCAGACACTTTACCGAATGCACAGTAGCCCCAGCCGTTTACTGATTCGCTGGAGAAGTTCAGGAAGTCGTTGTTGTTCACGTTAATGAAGAACTGCGCTGTTGCTGAGTGCGGATCATTTGTACGTGCCATGGCGATTGTGCCTTTTTCATTGGCAACGCCATTGTTCGCTTCATTGGCAATAGGTGCGTTGGTCGATTTCTGATCCATATCCGGTGTGAAACCACCGCCCTGAATCATGAAACCGTCGATAACACGGTGGAAAATCGTGTTGTCGTAAAAGCCTTCTTTTACGTAGTTTAAGAAGTTTTCAACGGTTGCCGGTGCCTTATCTGCAAAAAGCTCCAGTGTGATGTCACCGTAATTTGTTTTTAACGTAACCATGAATTCGCCCCTTATCTTGTGTCCCGGCGGTTAAAGTGGGGTAATGGTAGCTGATTTCCTCCGTGAGTTAAATTAATCACTGTTAAAAGGCGGCAAAACCTGTGCGACCGCAACGGGTAGTGCTACACTTTCGCCCCGAATTTGAATCCTGAGCTAAAAAACGAGGACAACCATGCTACACCTTTACAACACACTGACCCGGGAAAAAGCCCCTTTTGTACCGCTGAAAGAAGGATGCGTGGGTTTATATGTGTGTGGTATCACGGTGTACGATCTCAGCCACATGGGGCATGCCCGTACCTATTTAAGCTTTGATGTGCTGGTACGTTATCTGCGCCATCTTGGATTTGATGTGAACTACGTGCGTAACATTACTGACGTAGATGACAAGATTATTGCCAGAGCGAATGAAAATGGCGAAACCACCGGTGAACTGACTGCCCGTACCATCGCCATGATGCACGAAGATTTCGCTGCCATTAATTTACTTGAGCCGGATATCGAGCCCCGTGTAACCACGCACATGGCTGAAATTGTGGATATCATTGAAAAACTGCTGGATAAAGGCTTTGCTTATGTAGCAGAAAGCGGTGATGTGCTGTTTGATGTCAGTAAGTTTGGTGACTACGGCAAACTGAGCAAGCAAAACCTGGAACAGTTACAGGCCGGTGCCCGCGTTGAAGTGGCGGCGGGTAAAGATGATCCGCTGGATTTTGTGCTGTGGAAAAAAGCCAAAGCCGGAGAGCCTTTCTGGACTTCGCCCTGGGGCGACGGCCGTCCCGGCTGGCACATTGAATGTTCTGCCATGAATCACAAGCACCTGGGTGCACACTTTGATATTCACGGCGGCGGCTCTGACTTAACCTTCCCTCACCATGAAAATGAAGTGGCTCAATCCTGCTGTGCCTTTGATACGCCGTATGTAAACACATGGATGCATACCGGTATGGTGCAGGTAGATAACGAGAAGATGTCCAAGTCGCTGGGCAACTTTTTTACCCTGCGTGATGTATTGCAGGAACACGATGCAGAATCCCTGCGTTTCTTCCTGATGTCGGCTCATTACCGCAGTCAGCTGAGCTACTCGCAGGATAACATCAGTCAGGCAAAATCAGCACTTGAACGTTTGTACACAGCCCTTCGCGGTGTGGATATAAACTCTGCCACTGATTTGTCTTACGGCGGTTACCTTGAGCGCTTTGAAACGGCAATGAACGACGATTTGAATGTGCCTGAAGCGATGTCTGTCCTGTTTGACCTGGCCCGCGAGCTCAATAAGCAAAAAGCCGGGGCGGAAGAAGCCGGTAAACTGGCTGCGGTACTGAAAGGTCTGGGAGCGATTTTAGGTATTTTGCAAACCGCGCCGGAAACCTGGTTGCAGGGCGGCAGCAATGATGATGAGAGCGCCGAAATTGAAGCACTTATCAAACAACGTAACGATGCCCGTGCTGCGAAAGACTGGCCGGCTGCGGACGCTGCCCGTGATGCATTGGCGGCAATGAATGTTGTTCTTGAAGACGGACCGTCCGGAACGACCTGGCGTAAAGGCTGACAAGCGACAGTATTTTCAAAAGATACTGAATGAAAGGGCCCTGCGGATTATTCCAACGGGCCTTTTGTTTGGTTCTCAATACCGGCATCAGGCACCGGCCGGTTCTTTTCAGCCAGTTCGGTTTTCCAGCGCTGTTGTGCCACATGGGCTTTCACCAACTCCAGACACTCGTTAATCACTCCCAGCACCTCTTTATCCAAATCATCCGTGACCGGCGTGTAATCGTGTAAACCGGCTTCTACAAAATGATCAATCTTGCGGGCGTCGATGTCCGAAAGTAAGTTAATAATGGATGCGGTCACGATGTCGGTTACAGCCGACTCCAGCGTGCTTTCAATGGTTTTTCCCACCACCGGAATATAGTGCAGAGTCGATACCTGCTCGTTACTTTTCACCGCTTTGCCAACCGAGCGTCTGACGTGTTCGCGGATCGCTTCACCATAATGTCCGTCGCTGATGGACTGACCGAAATGATTCAGCACACCGGCAACCCATTCAGTCAGAACAGGGCGGCGGGGGGCGAGCACCTGACGGGTAATATCGTCAACCAGTGGTGACCCTGCAGAAATGTCTTTTTGTGCATCGCTGAGTACTTTAACGACAATGCGGTCAGACAGCTCTTCCACAAAAACATCGTAATAAAAGCGGAAGAAACGAAAAATAGCAGTACGGTTTAAGTCGATGATGTCGAATTTATGCAGCCGGTGCAAAATCGAAAAAATACGCAGAAAACGGAAAATGCGGGTTGCCCCGAGAGGAATGAGGCCGACAATATCGTACCAGTGCAGGAAGGGGAAAAAGTACCAGCGCAAATGCTCTTTCCGCACCACTGACACAACCCAGCGAAAGCAAAATTCAACAAAGAAAATGGCAATGAATACCAGGTCGACAAGAATGAAATTTTTATGGATGGGGTCGTAGGTGCCGGTAAATCCAGGCAGCAGATTTTCCAGTTGCTGGTGGATGACGGCAGTGCCGTAGAGGGCATCGAAGAGCAGCCAGGCCAGGTTTACCAGCAATAAACCCAGCATAACCAAATCAAGAATTAACCAGGGCGTTTCGTGACTTTTCCGTAAGTTGTCCCAGTTAATTCTCAACATGGTGGCTTATCCTACATTTTTTAGTCTCGTTACATCCACGTGTAATTTGAGTTTCTGACCAGGCTGCAAATAGCGGTTTTTGCTCAAATTATTCCAGTTGGTGATGTCTGAGATTTTAACATTGAACTTACTGGCTATACGGGAAAGACTGTCTCCCGGTTTAACTGTGTAAGTCAGAGAGCGGATGATGGAAGCGGAGGACTTCTCCGGCGCATCGCCACCTTGCCAGATCACCAGTGTTTTACCGGGCATCAGCGGATCTGCCGGCGCCATACCATTCCACTTCGCCAGGTCACGGGTGCTGACTTTATATTTAACGGCTAAATCCCACAGGGTATCGCCGGAGGTGACTTTATGTGTCACTTTCACCGATGAGCGGGGCTTGTTCTGCAACGAAGCCAGACGCTGATCCTGTGACAAAGAATAAGAATCCAGTTCTTTTAAAGCAACCGGCACCATGACATAGTCACCGGTGCGGATCATGTTACCCGACAGACTGTTGACCCTTCTGATAATGTCAGCTGTCGTATGATACTTCTTTGCCAGGCGCAGCAGGCTGTCTCCGCTTTTCACTTTATGACGTACCCAGTTCAGGCGGTCATGACGGTCAACGGACGCCAGTTCTGTAGTAAATTGTTCTGCTTTCTCAACCGGAAGCAACAACTGATGCGGGCCGTCAGGATCGGTTGCCCAGCGGTTAAAGCCGGGATTCAGGGCATGCAAGTCTTCCAGTTCCATGTCTGCAAGATCGGCAGCAAACGCCAAATCTACCTGTGAGCCGATGTCTACCAGTTTTACCACTTCGACATTATCAACAGCAGGCCAGGCAAAGCCGTACTGGTCTTTGTTTTTAAGAATGTCAGCAAGGGCAAGAAGTTTCGGTACGTAAGCGCGGGTCTCGCGGGGTAAATCCAGCGACCAGAAATCTGTAGGTTTACCGGCTTTACGGTTTTGTTTGATGGCTCTGAGTACGCGGCCTTCACCGCTGTTATACGCCGCAAGGGCATGTAACCAGTTGCCATCGAACATGTTATTCAGGTAGGTAAGGTAATCCAGCGCGCCTTGAGTGGATGCCACAACATCCCGGCGGCCGTCGTACCACCATGTCTGGCGGATCCCGAATCGTTTCGCTGTGCCCGGAATAAACTGCCACATACCGGCAGCACGGCCATGGCTGTATGCGAAGGGGTCAAAAGCACTTTCCACGACAGGAAGCAGTGCAATTTCCAGCGGCATATCCCGCTTTTCAATTTCTTCAGTGATGTAGTACAGGAAAGGACGTGCACGGTTAACCACACGGGCCATGTACTCAGGATGTTTCAGATACCAGTTACGCTGGCTGGTTACCCGCTTGTCGTCGGGGATCTCAAAGGCCATTTGTGCAGCCGCGCGGGTCCACACATCATCAATGACAACGTCTTCAGGTTCTTCCGGTTCAACCGCTTCATCCAGCGCCTCGTCCACATCTTCAACAGGATGCACAACTTCAATGACACCTTCTTTGGCGATTTGACAGTCCTGCTCGTCGTCAATGGTCGTCTGGCCTACTTCACAGGTGTCTGAGTCCTGAGGCTCGGTATACTCAGGCGGTTGCTCACTGGCAATGTCATTCTCACCGGTGGTTTCACAACCACTCAGCATGCCAGCAAGCGCGATACTGGCAATCAGGCCCAGTGCTGATTTCATTAATTAAGTGCCCCGCAAATAAACTTCGAACGTGATAGTGTAACGATTGTTGCCGTCAATTGCATCAAAACTGATCTTTCCAGCGCCGCAGCGCAGCAAATACCGTAGTATCGTCATCTAATTCTTCTCCCTGCCACTGTGATGCAGCGGCTGCCACAGAAGCTTTGTGACTGCGCAGAAAGGGGTTAATGGCCTTTTCTTTTTGCATGCTGGAGGGCAGGGTAATGTTGTCTTCAGACCGCAGCTTTTCTACGAGGTTCGCATGTTGCTGCAATTCTTCGTTGTCAGGCTCTACCGCGAGGGCAAACTGCATGTTGGCCTGTGTGTATTCATGAGTACAGAACACACGGGTGCTATCGGGTAAGCGTTTTAATTTGTTCAGTGAATGGTGCATTTGCGCCGGCGAGCCTTCGAAAAGACGTCCGCAGCCACCGGAGAATAATGTGTCACCGCACAGCACCAGTCCGTGACCATAAAATGCAATATGATCGAGGGTATGGCCTGGTAGTTCCATGACCGTAAACGCACAGTTCACTACATTCAGATGAATGTCATCACCTTCATCCACAGAGCGGGTAATGCCTCGAATATGTCCGCCGGCGGGGCCGATAACCGGTAATGAAGGATTGGCGGAGGCCAGTCTGGCGATGCCGCCGGTATGGTCGCGGTGGTGATGGGTGATCAACACGGCTTCCAGACTGAGTCCATTCTGCTTACAAAATGCCAGTACAGGTTCTGCATCGCCCGGATCCACAACCACTGCATGGGTTTGGTTGTGCAAACACCAGATATAATTGTCAGTAAAGGCGGGAATAGCGCTGATTTGTACACCGTCGGGAAGGGCGTCAGACATCCTGTTCATGGGGAATCCTGCTTGTTTATCAGTATTAATGCGATACTATAGAAATTAGATAGCAGTGTCGCAACTAATTGGATCAGCCTGAATATTAATGAGACTGGCATACCGTTCTAAACCGCCCGGTTACCCCGAATCCTGGGCTCAGCTACCGGCAGGTGAGGCAATTAAAGATGCTGTTCAGACTGTCAGTAACAGCTTTTCTGCCCGTATCTTCGGCTATCATCTGGTCAAGCTGGGAACACTCAGCAGTGAAATTGCGTTAAGCAAGTGCAACGTTAAACACCAAATCCGTCAGACACCTGTTCAGGTCGACGCTACATCTGTGCTGAGTCTTTCCACTGAACTGCCTTATGTTGAGAACAGCATCGACGGGTTTCTGCTCGCAAACGAACTGGACTTTTGTCAGGATCCTCATCAGTTATTACGGGAAGTTGACCGCTGTATCACGCAGGACGGTTACATTATTCTGAGCGGGTTTAACCCGTACAGCCTCACCGGCATCGGCAAATATCTGCCATTGAAACGGGGCAACCTGCTGCATGATGCACGTTTCTTCTCGTCAGGCCGGGTAAAAGACTGGTTACAGTTACTGGGCTACGAAATTATTGAAACCCGCCATATTCTGTTTTCCATGCTGTTTATTAAAAAACAGTTTTCTCTACCTGCCAGTTGGCATAACCGCATTACCCGCTATTTTCCCTGGTGCAGCTCGGTGTATGTGATCCTTGCCCGTAAACGGGTGATCCCCATGACCACCATCAAGCCCGCATGGAAACTCAAACCCCGGTTCTCCGCTGTGGGTGCCAGTATGCGGGTGCAGAATGCAACCCCTGCAGGCCGTGATGGAAGCAGGGGCTGACCGGCAGTTGTCAGAGGTAGAAGGGTTCTCCCTGCTGCGGAAAAATCAGCGTTACACCCGGTGTATTAAGCGCTTCCAGTTCGGATTTTATTTTCAGCAGGGTGTTTTCCTGTTTGTTAAGAGACGGCTTTATGTGGGTGATAATGATCTTTAATCCCCGCAATGCGCTTACCGGATTTTCACTGTCGGTAAGTGCTGCCAGTGTGTCCAGTTCCCGCATCAGCCATGCCGGTGTTAAATGACCAAACAGCGCGTTGTCCTCTCTGTCTGAAGGATAGGACGCTTCGATAAACACGCCTTTTAACCGGCCGCTTTTTATCAGTGGTGCCACGGCTTTCCACAAGCCGGCTAACTGGCCGGTACTTTCCACTGCATCAGGACCGGTATCCCCAAGATACAGCACGGCATTGTCATCACACTGGTATAAAAACGCTGAAGACTTGTCTGCACCGGCATGGGACAGCGGATAGGCGGTAAGCGAGCAACCAGTGTCACCCAGTGTTTGCGCTTCACCGGCCTGCATGTAGGTATAACGGTAGCGGTTCAGTTTGTAGCCGCTTCCCTCATTGGTAAAGTTGGGCCACAGCGCCCAGTTAAATACATTTTCTTTCAGCGTTTTAATAGTGAAAGGCATGGCATAAACAGGTTTCGGCGTATCGTCCGTAGCGTTAATCACCATGCCGGCTACGTGGTCGAGGTGAGCATGGGAAAGTGCATAACCGGTGATATGTCGGGTGAGTACATTTCCCTCAACAGTTAAATCCGTTTGTACAGGCAAAGTCGCAAAAGCACCGTTTGCCGCAGCCACTTTCAGGCCTGCCATTACTGAGCCTGCGTCGAATGCGATATAACGGTGGTTGTACCCGGGCGATATCAGATAAGACGATAAATTGCTTTCATCCAGCCCGCCTGCTGTGCCCAGCGGGATCACTTCAAATGCCGGAGCTGAAACCTTTTGTCCGGCATCAGTTGTAGTGGCGGAAGAAGCCGGTACGGCACTGCAACCGCTTAAAAGAAATGTGAGAAGACATGCTGTGCCGGCCAGTACGTTTACTGAAATCCCGGCCCGTGGTTTTACAAAAATCATTGTGATTGAGGCAGAAGTGGTTTGCACAAAGCATATTATCCGCTGCCTCTGCTGTATACCTTTTTGAAAAGCATTGACCTGTGAATTTTATTCATAAAAAAACGGTGTTCATCTGAACACCGTTTTTCGTTTACTGTCGACGTTACCTTCTCAGGTGCGTACTGCACAGCGTATTATTTGACGCGCATACCCGGTTTGGCACCTTCGTGTGGCTCAAGGATATACAAGTCCTTACCACCCGGACCTGCCGCCAGTACCATGCCTTCGGACATACCGAAACGCATCTTACGCGGAGCCAGGTTGGCAACCATCACGGTGTGCTTACCAATTAAGTCTTCAGGGGCATAGGCTGACTTGATACCGGCAAATACCTGACGGGTTTCGCCGCCTAAATCCAGCTCTAAGCGCAACAGTTTGTCAGCTTTTTCCACATGCTCGGCATTAGCGATACGGGCAATGCGGAAATCCACTTTCGCGAAATCATCAAACGTGATTTCTTCACTGATGGGATCTTTCGCCAGCGGGCTTTCAGGATCTAATTTCGACGCATTTGCTGCAGCCAGGCTTTCTTTTGAGTCTTCTACCATTGCGTCAATCTTATCCATTTCGATGCGTTGCATCATGGCTTTAAATTTATTGATTTCATGACCGGTCAGAACAGTTTGTGTACTTTCCCAGGTCAGCGTATCGTTCAGGAAAGCTTCCGCTTTTTCTGCCAGTACAGGCAATACTGGTTTCAGGTAAGCCACCAGAATACGGAACATGTTAATACCCAGTGAGCACACGTCATGGGTAAACTGCTGCTTGCTTTCGTCTTTAATGGTGACCCACGGCGCGTTCGCATCAATGAACTGGTTAGCTTTGTCAGCCAGCGCCATAATTTCACGCACTGCCTGATGATACTTACGGTTCTCAAAGTGCGTGGCGATGCTCTCTGATGCGGCATGGAATTCTGCCATCAGCTCTTTGTCCAGTACCGTATCTGACAGTTTGCCGTCAAAACGTTTAGTGATGAAGCTGGCACAGCGGCTGGCGATATTGACCACTTTACCCACCAGATCTGAATTCACTTTCTGGGCAAAATCAGCAAAGTTCAGGTCGATATCCGTTACACCGTCACCCAGCTTGGATGCGAAGTAATAACGCAGGTATTCCGGGTTCAGATGGTCCAGATAGGTACGGCCTTTAATGAATGTACCGCGGGACTTGGACATTTTCGCGCCGTTTACTGTCACGAATCCGTGAATGTTCACACCGGTAGGTTTACGGAAACCGGCACCTTCCAGCATGGCAGGCCAGAACAGGCAGTGGAAATACGTAATGTCTTTACCGATGAAATGATACAGCTCTGTGTCAGTGTCTTTGTTCCAGAAATCGTCAAAGTTAACGTTATTCTGATCACAGAAATTCTGGAAGCTGGCCATGTAACCAACCGGCGCATCTACCCACACGTAAAAGAATTTGTTAGGCGCGCCCGGAATTTCAAAACCGAAATAAGGTGCATCGCGGCTGATATCCCACTGCTGCAGGCCGTCTTCAAACCATTCCTGAAGCTTGTTCGCCATTTCAGCCTGAATTGCACCGGAGCGGATCCACTCTTTCAGCATGCCTTCAAATTGCGGCAGGTCAAAGAAGAAGTGCTCAGATTCCTTCAGTATTGGCGTCGCGCCGGAAACTACACTACGCGGGTTTTTCACTTCTGTCGGGCTGTATGTTGCGCCGCAAACATCACAGCTGTCGCCGTTTTGATCTTCCGCATTACAGCTCGGGCAGGTGCCTTTTACGAAACGGTCCGGCAGAAACATTTCTTTTTGCGGGTCATACAACTGATTGATGGTACGCTTGCTGATGTAGCCTGCTTCATCAAGACGGTTATAAATGGTTTCACACAACGCCTTGTTTTCCGGCGAGTGAGTCACATAATAGTTGTCGTAATCAACGTAGAAGTCCTGCAGATCCTGATGGTGCTCTGCACGGGTACGGGCGACCATTTCTTCCGGCGTAATACCCAGCTCCTGTGCTTTCAGCATAACAGGCGTGCCGTGAGCATCGTCGGCGCAAACACTGTAGCATTCGTTGCCGCGAAGACGCTGGAAACGGGTCCAGATATCGGTCTGGATATGCTCAAGTAAGTGCCCGAGGTGGATAGAGCCGTTAGCATACGGCAGTGCACTGGTTACCAGAATACGGCGTTTCGCATTGTTTCCGGCAACAGAAGTCGACGTGTTTTCAGACATAGTATTATGTTTCTGTTCTCAAGCGTTGAAAAATGGCTGCAAATACTAGCGGAATCGCGCTGCTTTTGCATTACGTAAATAGCGCGACCGCGCATTTTAAAGGTGAATTATGTTCTTTTCCCGAAAGGGTGACAAGCTGGCGCAAACCGCCGCACAAAGTCTGGCTGATTATTATGCCTTAAGCACAGAGCAAACCCAACCGTGGTGTGAGGTAGACAACGGCTGTTTGTCGGTCACACTACCATTCTGTGCGCTCACTCAACATGCCGTTATCAGAGAAACCGTCACACAGGCATTATCACAAGCCGGTTTTCCGCTGGTGGAGCTGGCCATTTCCCAACAGGTTCGCGGCGCAGAAACCGCTATCGCGCCGGTGACGAATATCCGTAACGTGGTAGCGGTCGCATCCGGAAAGGGTGGGGTGGGTAAATCAACCACCAGTCTGAATCTGGCATTTGCGCTGATGCAGGAAGGCGCCAGAGTGGGCATTCTGGATGCGGATATTTACGGCCCATCCGTGCCCATTATGCTTGGCAATCCGCAGGATCATCCGGTCAGCGGCGATAACAAACATATGCAACCGCTGAAAGCCTGGGGCATGGTGGCGAACTCAATCGGATACCTGGTACCGGCAGAAGACGCAGCAGTATGGCGCGGCCCTATGGCGAGCAGGGCACTGAAACAGTTACTGGATGAAACGTTGTGGCCGGTACTGGATTATCTGATTGTGGATATGCCGCCGGGTACCGGTGATATTCAGTTGACCATGGCGCAGCAGGTGCCTCTGAGCGCTGCCGTGATTGTCACCACACCGCAGGACTTAGCCGTAGCTGATGCACAAAAAGGCATTTCCATGTTCAATAAGGTAAATGTGCCGGTGGCGGGTTTAATTGAGAATATGAGCTATTACCAGTGTTCTTCTTGCGGTCACACGGATTATTTATTTGCGCAGGACGGCGGTAAAGCGCTGGCCGAACGTTACAATTTACCGTTGCTCGGCGCATTGCCGCTGGATGTGTCTATCCGAGAACAGGCTGATTTAGGTAAACCGCTGGTGGCAGACAAACCGGACAGTGAACTGGCTGGTACTTACCGTGAAGCTGCCCGCGCATTGTCCATGCAAATGGCGCTTACATTACCTTCCCGCAGCTCTGAAAGTTACATTCGCGGTGAAACCATCGGGCTGACAAAGTTATAACTGCATAAAACGGTAGTTATGGCGGGTTGTGCGGCTTTAAGCAAAGTCGCATAATACGCGCTGTTTTCTTTCCCTCCTCAGGACATGTGTTATGCGTTTATGCGATCGTGATATTTACGATTATCTTCAGAAAGGCAAAATTAAAATCGACCCTACACCCGGGTATGAGCAAATCAGCGGTGTGACGGTGGATATGCGCCTGGGGAATAAATTCCGCGTTTTTGAAGACCATCAGGCACCTTATATCGACCTGAGCGGACCTAAAGCCGAAGTTCAGGAAGCCCTTAACTCTGTGATGAGTGATGAAATTGAGCTGCCTGAAGGCAAGGCATTCTTTCTGCATCCGGGGGAACTCGCCCTGGCCATTACCCATGAATCGGTAACCTTGCCGGACAATATCGTCGGCTGGCTGGACGGGCGCTCCTCACTGGCAAGGCTCGGCCTGATGGTGCACGTGACTGCGCACCGCATTGATCCCGGCTGGTCCGGTAATATCGTGCTTGAGTTTTATAACAGTGGTAAGTTACCTCTGGCTTTGCGTCCGATGATGAAAATCGGCGCGTTGAGTTTTGAAGTGTTGTCTCAGGCGGCAGAAAAACCGTATAACGCCCGTGCAGATGCCAAATACAAAGGGCAGGCCGGTGCTGTTGCCAGCCGAATTACATCTGATGACGATAAATAAGCCTTTCGTAGTTTAACCCCGAATACTCTGTCAGTTTTCGTCTTACAAGAAACGGAGCCCGGTAATGATAAAAAGCAGTCTCACCCTTTTCATTGCCGCGCTGGTTGCGTTGCTTTCAGGCTTTGGTCTGCATTTCGCCGGCCAGCCCGCTGACATTGCGTCCACAACTGCAATCACCGCTTTTGTTGCCATATTATGGGTAACCGAAGCGTTGCCTATTCCTGCTACGTCACTCATTCCTTTTGCGCTTTTTCCGCTCGCCGGCGTAATCAGCCATGCCGAAGCGGCATCATCTCTTGGCAGCCATGTCATCATACTGCTGATGGCTGCATTTATGCTGTCGAAGGGTCTGGAAAAAGCGAATCTGCATAAGCGGTTCGCGATTTATATGCTGCGCCTTACCGGTATGGGCAGCGGCATGAAACTGATTTTGGGCTTCATGCTGACAACCGCCGTTTTGAGTATGTGGATCAGTAACACCGCTACCGTGCTGATGATGCTGCCCATGGCAATGGCCATCATCAACGCAACCAAACATACCCGCTTTGGTATTGTGCTGATCCTCGGTATTGCATACGCAGCCAGCCTTGGTGGTGTCGGTACCCCCATCGGCACACCGCCGAATATCATCTTTATGAGCGTGTATGAAGAAACGCAGGGCAATGAATATAACTTCATTGAATGGATGAAAACCGGTGTACCCATTGTGCTGCTGGCAATTCCGGCTATGGCCATGTGGCTCGGACGCGGTCTGGGCAGCATCGGCAACATTGATTTACCACAGCCCGGTGCCTGGACCACCGCTGAAAAACGGGTACTGGCGATATTCGGTACCGTGGCAATGGCCTGGATTTTCAGGCCGTTCTGGACAGGCTGGCTGGGGATCACCACCGTCAGTGACAGCACCATCGCTGTCGCTGGGGTGGTTGCCATGTTTATGGTGAACAGTGGAAAGCCGGACAATGACAAGTTGCTCGACTGGCCCACTGCCAACGATATTCCCTGGGGTATGCTGCTGTTATTTGCCGGCGGTATCTGCATCGCCAAAGCATTTAAAGCCTCAGGGTTAAGCCTGCTTATGGGCGAGTGGCTGACGGGCCTGTCTACTTTGCCTGTATTACTGCTGGTGTTTTCTATTTGCCTGTTCGTAACGTTCCTGACAGAAATTACTTCCAACACCGCCACAGCTACATTACTTATGCCTATACTCGCTGCTGCCGGCACCGCCGTCGGCGTTGACCCTAAATTGCTGATGATTCCTGCCGCCATCAGTGCCAGTTGTGCTTTTATGCTGCCCGTTGCCACAGCACCAAATGCTATCGCCTATGCCAGCGGAAAATTCGATATTAAAACCATGGCGAGGGAAGGGATGGTGCTGAATGTCATTGTCGCCAGTGTCGTCACCGTGGTGTGTTACCTCACATTACAGGGCTAAAACCGCAGCCCCGGCAGGGATTTGCTCATCATTTAGACGTTCAGTCATCACTGCGCATATTTGTCGTTGCAAAGTGAAGAAAAATAAGTAGACTTGTCGGCTCTTTCGGTCGGTGTGTGGCGCAGCTTGGTAGCGCACTGTCATGGGGTGTCAGGGGTCGGAGGTTCAAATCCTCTCACACCGACCAATCTCTCCTATTTTTCAATGACTTACCCTAATCATTGATTGCTCGTAAAAAGAGCGTACCAAAACTGTCCCATAATTGTCACAATATACAGTAGTCGTTAGTCTATTGATTTTCGCTTTTGACTCTGTTGTTTAACTCGCAACCCAATTGATCTTATTTCAGGTGTGCGGGATGTGTGCAGGTCTGAATTTCAAATAAACCAGTTCATCAATTCCGACTTAGTTGATAACTTGGAATTTGAGCGGGTGTTCGGAATAAATAAACGATGATTTTTCTCTGAAGAAGCTATTGATGAATGGGCTGAACAGATCGACTAACTTTAAGGGCTGCTTTGCAGCCCTTTTTTATTAAAAAATTAGGTTTGAAATCGTTGCTCACTGCCAATTATATAAATTAGGTTCAATTACTTGAAAGCATTTTTTTTCGGTTCGATATTCAAGAGTGTAATCCGCTTTTGTAAGATCGTTGAAAGTATCTATGTCAGGTAAAGGAATCTTTGTAAAACACCCATCAAAATTCTTTGTCTCGGACATATCATCTGGTACCCAAGCAAATTCGCGGAATGTGCGAGGTATATTTTTTAATCTCCACAGAACACTCGAATGAACTTTCATTTGTCGCAAATTAGGATGTACTACATCAGAAAGTAACCACGGAATATTACGGTTCCAATTTAAGTATGCTTTTAAGGGAAGTGATTCTTCGCCAATGTGTGAAAGAGCCAGAGGATCAGGTGCTAAATCAATCTTGGCTTTTTTAGGAATAAAATCGGGAGCTTCTGTTTCCAACTTTCTTAACATCCAGCCAAGGGAAACATCACTCAAAGGGCTCTGTCCTGCGTCGCTATATCCGCCACCCACATCTGAATGAGCACCAGAAAACCAAACTTCATCGACTTTGTTTGCAATATATAGACCCACAATATCACTCTGAAGATCTTCGGTAGGTAAATCGCAGAATGTAGCCAATTTCGAGATGGTCATTAATTCAGGGGTAAAACGTTTTCCACGATTATCGTCGATGGAAACAGCGTGCGCGATGGCTTCTATATTACATATCTGATCAACATAAACCTTAGATGTTTTTTTCAGTAAGGTTTCGTTACTTTTTTTCAAGCTTAGTGCTGAAACTGAATCCCAAACGCCTAAAAATCTTACTCTTGGCTCGACAGTGGATTTTTTGAAACCTTTAACTAAAGAAATTCTTTTCCGTTTACTTTCGTAATCGCCTTTTTTGAGATATGCAGTCACGATTTTGTTGGCTAATGTGTCAACTTCTTCGGCATTTAAGTTATTTGTATCAGCTAAGCCAGCGGTATAAAGTAAACCTGCTAAGGCCCTGGCATTGTATGCTCCTCTACTAAAACCAAATAGGTATAAAGATTCGTCGGTACTCTTGTACTCGTTAAGAATAAATTTATAAGATTCTACTAATCTTGGTTTCATTCCATTCCCAAAAAGGTTCCCCGAAATAAATCTATACCATTCTGTTCCAACTCCTTCTATGTACATAGACGGCACTTTTTCTTCGCTATTTTTTGAAAGCATTTGATAAAGTTTATAAACATTTGTGTCGCTTTCGGGAGTGTTACCAGTCCCATCAAAAAATATGGCGATATTCTTGGGTTTGTCTGTAGTGCAAGAGAAATTCTGTGTAGATTCGCAACTATTAACATATTGGTAAGTGGTCGACTCGCAGGCCGTTAGGCAAACTAGGCATACCCATAATAGAATGTATTTCATTAACTTTCCCTGTTTTGAAGTGTCAGCTATAAATATACATGTGTATAAAATTTGTTCAATGGGTTGTTGCCTTAAACCTCATAGGTATGTCTTAAGTTCCAGAACTTCTGATACCGGTTTGGCTCAGTTTTGTGATATTACCTTGGGCGGTGCGGCTCTTAATTTTCAAGGCGTAACGTTATTGAAAGGATAATTTTTAGTCAGTAAATATATATAAATGTTGTAAAACCCCCAAAAATGGGGAGCTAGTGTCATTCGCTTCTCTATTTTCTTGCTGCAATAAATGAGGTCATAGCGAAGGCTATAGCTATCTCAATCATGCCAAACCCTACCGGATAGAGCCGATCGAAACATTGATGCCGTTAATGTAATCTGTATGATCCGAAAACCTAAAGAAATCGCTGTTAAGTTAGCTAGACTTAAGAAACCTCCATGACCTACAACCTTTACAGTTAGCACAAAGACACTCTCTGGCAGTATTTCGAGAATATACCAGAGGCTAGTTGTTTGAAGCCGAAATTGGCTTTAATTGATTAAGGAACAGGCGACGCGACGTAAATGATGCAAGGTAAGGCTGAAGGAAGTCGCTCAGGTTTCACGTAGTTTTCAGTAATAAGGTGCACTATGTAGAGATTTAATATGATAATGTGGCAATGCCTAGAAGATAAGGATTCACAATAATACGGATAGCCGAATGGACATAATAAGAATACTTAGTGAGCACTTTAGAGATATTTTTGGAGCAGTAAAACAGCGCGCCTCTAGTCCTATAGTCGGTACATTCTTTATCTCATGGGTGCTGATTAATTGGAAACTGGTTTATTATTTCCTCTTTAGTTCGGAAGATGTTGCGGACAAAATTAGGCATATCGAACTGTACTATATTGATGTTTTTCCCAATCTTTACCTTCCGCTTGCGTTTACTGCAACTTACATCATTATATACCCATTATTGCTGCACTTAACCAACACTATTTGGGTTGCAATGGATAACTTAGGTAAAAGAGGCTCTTCCTATTTCATAAAGAACCGCATACCGATTTCCAAAGAAGACCAAAGACGGCTTTTTGAAAGCATGGCTAGACAGGAGGCGCGGTATAAAGCTGCGCTAAAAGAAAAAGACGACGAAATTGATTCACTTAGTCAGTCGCTTAACTTCCAGACAGAATCACTTCGTCGGGCTAAAAGTACTGGATTTAGTTCGTCGAATAGCAGCAAATTTGATATGACAGTGAGCGACGAAAAGCCAACATTAATTCCAGACGTATATAAGGTCATAGAATCCGTAGACGGTAAATTCCGCTTTGAAGATATACTCGCTAGGGAGATGGATTTAGATAAAGACGATACCCTGCATAGCAAGGAACTTTCCACTTATGCAGAAATCATCAAGATGATTGTAAAAAGATACCCAGAGCCGTGGAAAATACAGGAACTTACTATCCTTAATGGTGGAAGGCAAAATCTTTCAACTGCCGCTGTACATTCAAATGCGAAAAAGTTAATCAGCAAAGGGTGGTTAATCGAGATAGATTTTATGGATGCCAAAAGTTTAGCTTTCACGGATGAATTTGTAGAGAAATTAAATAGCGTAGCTATCGGATAATTTTCACTGCAAAAATCTGAAAGGCTAATCCACAAGACGGACTCTGCGATTCCCCCTATAGCCTAACGAGTTCTGCTGGTGATTTTACTTCTGATCGTGATGTTTCTGGACTCACTCCTAGTCCTATGCAAAGACAACCGCCTGACTGTCCTTCCAAGCATCTCCGAGCCTGCAACAGATACGGCATAGTCTCTATGCCCGGTCATCATGCAATGCGTAGGTTCTATCTACAGTTTGATTTTGTAGTGACCGAAGAGGATGATGAAGACGGTGTTGTAATGGAGCTGATGTTTAACGGCCCAAACGGCCTTCTGACTGTTTTGTGAACCTCTGCAAAATAGCGACTTACCATTTTAGGCTTTGTCAGTGTAGTCTGAATTAGTTAACCATTAAGCGATAGCGTCAGTACTCAAACCCACCGACAGGACGTCCTATGAACCTATTACCTTACTCAAAAATAGAAACACGGAATCTACGTATTTTGCTTTACTCAGCAAGGTTCATTGCGCTGGCCGCTGCGGCCGTATTTGTATTGGGCGTAGCGCTGATTGTTTTTAATATTGTTATGAACCTGTCTGCACCACTTCCTCTGGAGGACGACGGCAGTGGTCTCCGAGTAGTTGTCACTCATGAAAGTTATGGTATGGCTTTCGGAGGCGTTGTGGCAATTTTGATTTCTGTGCTGGCTTTTGTTTTCTCAGGTTTCTGTGCTGCTGTGGTAAGTTGGGAACACAAGTTGTCTTTAAAGTAATTGTCGCCTGATAGTGCAATGTTTCGCGGCTAAATACATGCAAGGTTTTTTTCATGAGTCTGGAAAGTCATTTCTGCTTACTGGCGGAATATAATCAGTGGATGAATTTAAAGGTCTATGAATCTGCCGGGCGTCTGAGCCGTGAAGATTTAACGGCAGATCGCGGTGCTTTTTTCAGATCTGTGCTGGGCACGCTGAATCATATTGTTGTAGCGGACATTATCTGGCTGAAGCGATTCGCCACACACCCATCCTGTGAGTCTTTGCTGCTCGACATTGTTGACCTTCCGAATCCGGCAAGCCTTGATCACATTCTCTATGACGACTTTGAGGCATTGTCTGAGTGCAGGTATTGGCTGGACGATCAGATAATCAATTGGACTGGTGCGTTGACCGCTGACGATCTGAATTTCGTGCTCAGTTATCGGAACACAAAAGGCATCGCTGCTAACAAGCGGTTTGCGAGTCTGCTTCTTCATTTCTTTAATCATCAAACCCATCACCGTGGTCAGGTATCTACTTTGTTATCGCAGGCGGGTGAGGATGTTGGGGTTACCGATTTACTTGCGCTGATCAAAGAAGAAATTTAAGTGGAATATCTCAGGCATCCGTAAAAAGATATCTGATAAACACTATGGTCTGCACAGTTTATCTAAATGAATTGCCAGATGCGTTCAAAACCGGAAACTGATAACTTGAAGCAGAGCGCGATTAATCAAAATTCACAGATGAAGGAACAAGGCAAATGCCATTCACGGAAGAAGAAAAAAGTTGTTTACTTGCAATCAAAGGCGTTGGCCCTACGGTGCTGAAGCGCTTTGAGGAAGTCGGGCTGGATTCCTTTGAAAAACTCGCCAGCCACAATGCTTCAGAAGTCGTTGCACTGGTATCTTCCATGCTGCAATCGAGATGCTGGACAAATACTAAAGCGGTGGAGGCAGTGGATGCCGCTATCCAACAAGCAAGAAAAGAAATCAGCAACTGAACGGTGTGGAAGCATGCCAGTATCAGATATCACTTTAATCACCCGGCCGCCTGAAGCAAAAGCATTTGCAGACTTGCGGGAGACTGCAGGGTGGAATAATCCGGCGATGGCAGTCATCCAGAAGAGTATTGAAAATTCACTGTTCTGGGTTTGTTTGTATTCAGAGGAAACGCTAATTGGCTGCGGGCGTCTGATTGGTGACGGGGCAATGTACTTTTACCTTCAGGATGTCATCGTGCATCCAGCATTTCAGGAACTCGGGCTCGGAGCCCGGATAATGGAATCAATAAACGGATACATTGCAGAACATTGCGCGGCAGGCTCAACAGCGGGCCTGTTAGCAGCAAAGGGAAAAGAAGGGTTTTACGCCAAATACGGCTTCACTGAGCGAAACGGTGAGCCGCTGGGACACGGAATGAGCCGTTTTATTACGGATTAAGATCTGAAAACATTTACCCATTCAGAAACCTGAAGGAAAAGGAGAGAACAATGCTGTCAGCCGGATTTTTGTTAACGTCTCTGGTCGTGGTGCTTATGCCGGGCACGGGTGTGTTGTACACCGTAGCAACGGGTCTTTGCCATGGAAAAAGGGCGAGCTTCTTTGCTGCACTGGGATGTACACTGGGGATTATTCCTGCGCTGCTGGCCAGTAGTTTCGGTCTGGCCGCTATATTCCATACCAGTGCGGTAGCTTTTTCGGTAGTAAAATATGCCGGGTGTGCTTATCTGCTGTATCTGGCATGGCAAATGTGGCGCTCGTCCGGGCCATTGGCAGTGTCCGGTGAAGCGCAGGGTGAGGCAGGGTATGTAAGCTTCATGATAAAAGGATTTTTGCTGAATATCCTGAATCCGAAATTGTCTATTTTCTTTCTGGCATTTCTGCCTCAATTTATTACCGGCAGTGACAGTACCATTGCCGCCAGTATGTTTCTTCACGGCTCCGTGTTTATGTTTATGACCTTCGCTGTTTTTCTGGTTTACGGTGGGTTATCCGGTTTACTCAGTGCCCGGGTTTTAAAGTCTGAGAAGGTGAGTGTTTTCATACAGAAATTCTTTGCCACCAGTTTTGCTACGCTCGGGCTGAAACTGGCGTTTAGTGAGCAACGTTAAAGAAAGTGGCGTCGTCCCGTTACCGCGGTGAAGAAAATTCGTTCAACTTCGTATTTAATGCGCTTGTCGTACATAACCTTGCGCGAATATAGATTTAGTGCAACAAATAACATGTTATGACCCTGGAAACTGCAACCGGATCAGGGGTAAGGTAAGCTTGTCCGCAGGGACGGATGCGTAAACTATCACACACCACATTTACCGTATCTTAATGGAGAAAAGAATGAAGCAACTGCTCAAGACCGGCCTGATGGCAGCAGTCGTGGTTACAAGCCTGACAACCGGCAGCGTTCTGGCTCAGGAAGCTGCAATGAACGAAAAACATGCGAAAGCGGCAACCAAGTACAGACATGCGCTCTACACACTGGTAGCCAGCAACATGGGGCCTTTGGGCGGCATGGCGAAAGGCGCTATCCCGTTTGATCAGGAAGTCATTGAAACCAACGCAATGCGTCTGGAACAACTGGCTGACATGATGGCAGATTACGTAAAGGTTGATACCCGCAAGTTTGATGTAGACACCGAAGCAAAAGATGAGATCTGGGAAAACTGGTCTGATTTTGAAGGCAAGATCAGCGCGCTGAAGTCTGCTGCTGCTAACTTACAGACTGTTGCTGCGGCAGGTGACGAAAGCAAATTTGCTCAGGCAATCGGTAAAGTAGGTGGTACCTGCAAGTCTTGCCATGACGATTACAAAGCTGACTAATCAATAAAAAAACGGTACGGATTATCCGTAATGTTCATTTAATGGCCGCTTATAGCGGCCATTCGCGTTTTTAGACGTTGTATTCCGGCATGATATCGCAATTTACAAACCTCTGTTTGTAGAAAAATGGTTCTTTTCCTATGCTTAGTGGGGGTGATCGCCGCAGGAAAGATTTTTAGTGATTCATGAGAGGAATGCCGGTATATGGGTGAGTCGTGGTTAACGGATGAAATAAGTCATGAAGGACGTTCCCGGATTTCGGATGTCCTGAATTCGCTTATTCAGAATACCGCCGCAGAGAACGCCTGTATTATTGTTGCCACAGTGGCAGAGCAGGAGCATGCAGCATCCTTACAGGGTAAAATTCTTTTCTGGCAAATGAATGACACCGCGTCATTACCCGTCGCTTGTGTCCTTGAACAAACCGGCGCCTCTCCCTGTTTGCCCGTAAGCTTTAAAGATAAAACGACAAAAGCATTTTTTTCACTGGCGGTTCAGGTTGTTAAACACGACGACATTGCACTTTTTGTCGCCGGTTATTTTCCGCACCAGAAAGCATCAGACTACGATATGGCCTTTCTGGAGCTTAGTGGTGAGCGTGTGGGGTTGATTGCCGAATCGGCATCATTGCACCGTGAGGGCAGCCTGAAGTTACTTCACGACAGACTGTCGCTGTTTGATGAAGTCTCCGAGATGTCGTCTACCGGCGGCTGGGATTACGATGTACAAACCCAGCAAATACACTGGACTAATGAAACCTACCGGCTGTTCGATTTCGCCAGAGATACCCGCGTTACCCTGTACCGTATTCTTTCCTGTTTTCCCTCTGAAGCCAGACGTAAGCTGATTAAAGCCATACAGATGCTACTGGCCTCCGGAGTGAGTTATCAGTTTGAACTGCCTGTGATCACCCGCAAAAAACACAAACGCTGGGTGAAATTGTCTGGCAAGGCCAGAAAGCAGAACGGTGAAATCGTGAAGATTTTCGGCTCCGTTCAGGACATTACTGAGCACAAGCGCCTGTCGGAAACAGAACAGAATTACATCGAATACTTAAACACGATTCTGGACAGCATGAATGATGCGGTACTGACCGTGGATGAGCTGGGCACTATCATTACTGCCAACCAGACTGTTGAAATTCTGTTTGGTTACGAGCCTGAGCAGGTTATCGGAGAAGACATTTCCTATTTACTGCCGGGGCCGCCTGATGATGAGCAGATTGAGTTTGTCCGTCAGCACTTGCGGCCGGGACTCGGCGCTATTTTCGGAAAAGAACTGTCAGCGAAGCACCGTCAGGGCAAAACCTTTCCTATTGAAGTGTCGGTGTCTGAAGTTGAGCAGGTGAGTCAGTCGCAGTTTGTCTGTGTTATCCGCGATATTACCGAGCGTAAACAGGCGGTAGACAGTATTTATCAAATCGCCTTTTTTGACGAAGTTACCCATCTGCCCAATATCAAATCCTTTGAAAAGGATTTGCGCCGTCTGATCATCGCCGCGAAAACTACTAAACGGCAAATGTACTGTTGTATGCTGGATATCGATAATTTTGCCCAGTTTAATTTGTCGTTCGGCAAAGAGACCGGTGATTACATTTTGCGAATTTTCGCCGGACGCATCAAAAAAGCCATTTCCTCCCGCTTTCAGGTATACAGCGGGCTGGGGGATAAATTTTATATTCTGTTTAAAGAACCCTTTGATGAGTCAAAAGATGCTGCCACCATGGATCTGATTGATTCTATCGAGTGGGGCGTGCACAGTGAGCTGGGCAAAGAATTTACCCTTCATGGTCATTCACAGCTGGTATCAACTTCGCTGGCATCGACTTATGTTTACGCTCAGGATGCCAGTTATGAGAAAATTACCGGTATTCTGGATTTCGGTACGAGGCAGGCCAAGAAGCAGGGACCGAGCGGCCGTGTCACCCTGGAGCGTAACGAGTTTAATGCCTACGACAGACACAATTACATCAGTCAGAGTTTTGCTCATGCTCTGGAATACAACGAATTCTATTTAGTGCTGCAACCCCAGTACGACAAGCACGGTCGTATTTTGTCTTCTGAAGCACTGCTGCGCTGGAATGAGAAACGGCTGGGCTTCATCAGTCCCGGAGAGTTCATTCCGATTGCAGAGGAAAGTGATGCCGTGGTGGATATTGGGTACTGGGTAATAAACGAAGCCTGTCGCCTGCTGTCAGAAATGAAATCTCAGGGACTGGAAACGACCCTTTCTGTGAATATCAGTGGCAGACATATTGCCCGTGCTGATTTTTCTGACCGGCTGCTGGAAACGATCTCAGAGTGGCAGATTAACCCTGAGCAACTGGTGCTGGAAATCACGGAAACCACGCTGGTTACCACCATTGATCTGGTACGTAAACGTATCGAAAGGTTGTCACAACTCGGCTTTGCTTTCTCCATTGACGACTTTGGTACCGGCTATTCCAGCCTGAGTTACCTTAAAGAGCTGCCCATTACTGAATTGAAAATCGACCGTTACTTTGTGGATGAAATCAATTTTGAAAGTGATGACGTGCCCATCGTGAATACCATCATTGAAATGGCCAGTGCCATGGGCGTGAGAACGGTAGCAGAAGGCATCGAGAACGAAATTCAGATCCAGTACCTTACTCGCCGGGGCTGCGATATCTTCCAGGGTTTTTACCTCTCCAAACCGGTGGAAGAAGAAACCTGGCGTAACCTGCTGCTTACCTGCGCAAAAGGAAAAATTGCCCGTCTTGTGAACTGATTTCTCTGTCAGCATGAGGCGAAAATTTGCGACCCAAGTCTTATGCGGCTTTTTGTTGTTTTTATATTAATGTAAATCAAGTTAAAAGTTTTCATTAATGGTTACATTAATTGTACCGGAACAACATTCGCGAGGCCGTTATGTCGTACACCACAGAATATCAGAGGGCAATTGAATCACCGGAAGCATTCTGGAAAGAAAAGGCGCAGGCGCTGCCCTGGTCCCGTTTTCCTGAAACCATTTTGTCGAAAGACGACAACGACATTTATCGCTGGTTTGCTGACGGGGAAATGAATACCTGCTACATGGCGCTGGATTATCATGTTGAAAACGGCAGGGGCGACCAGCCTGCGCTTATCTATGATTCACCGGTGACGGGAACGAAAGCGACGTATACCTACCGCAAGTTGCATGAGGAAGTCGCAAAATTCGCCTCCGTGCTTGCCGGTAAAGGCGTGGAGAAGGGCGACAGGGTTGTTATCTACATGCCGATGATCCCGCAGGCTGTCATTGCCATGCTGGCATCGGCACGACTCGGCGCTGTTCATTCGGTGGTTTTCGGCGGCTTCGCCCCCCACGAGCTGGCTGTGCGCATTGAAGATGCATCACCTAAGGTGCTGGTGACAGCCTCCTGCGGCATTGAGGTGACGAAAGTGCTCCCCTACAAGCCGCTGGTCGACGAGGCAATCAGTCTGTCGGCGCACAAACCGGATTCAGTTATTGTGTATCAGCGGCCTGAGCAACTGGCAGAACTCAGCGCAGACGACACAGACTGGGATTCCGCAATGGCAACAGCCACACCGGCGCCCTGTACCGTGGTGCAGGCAACGGATCCTCTCTATATTCTTTATACCTCAGGCACTACGGGAAAACCGAAAGGGGTTGTGCGGGATAACGGAGGTCATGCTGTCGCACTGAAATATTCCATGCAGGCTATTTACAATATGGCACCGGGTGAGGTGTTCTGGGCGGCATCGGATGTTGGCTGGGTAGTCGGACATTCCTATATCGTTTACGGACCGCTTTTGCATGGATGTACTACGGTTGTGTATGAAGGCAAACCGGTAAAAACGCCGGATGCAGGCGCGTTCTGGCGCATGACGGAAGAATATAAAATTAAGGCGCTGTTTGCTGCGCCGACGGCGTTCCGCGCAATTCGCAAAGAAGATCCTGATGCAAAGTTAGTCGAAAAATATGACATCAGCTCACTGAAGACGATTTTCATGGCCGGGGAACGGCTCGACCCGCCCACGTATCTCTGGACCGTTGATAAAACCGGTAAGCCGGTGATCGATCACTGGTGGCAAACTGAAACCGGATGGGCCATTTGTGCTAATCCAGCAGGACTTGAAGACTTACCGGTTAAACCGGGTTCCTCAACCGTACCGGTGCCCGGCTTTAATGTACAAGTGCTGGATCACACCGGTAAACCTTTACCGGCGGGAGAGCAGGGCGCAATTGCGATAAAGCTGCCGATGCCGCCGGGTTGTCTGCCGACTATCTGGGGTGATTGTGAACGGTTCAAACATGCCTATCTGGAAGCTTATCCGGATTATTACACTTCAGGTGACGGCGGTTTTAAAGACGACGACGGCTATGTCTTTATTATGGGGCGCACTGATGATGTGATTAATGTGGCCGGTCACCGTTTATCTACCGGTGAAATGGAAGAAATCGTTGCTGCGCATCAGGCAGTGGCAGAATGCAGTGTGATAGGCGTTCATGACAGTTTAAAAGGGCAGGTGCCCGTGGGATTAGTGCTGCTGAAAGATGGTGTGGATATTGACGAAGACACCCTGCAACAGGAGCTGGTGGCGATGATCAGAAAGGAAATCGGTCCGCTGGCCTGTTTTCATCGTGCGGTGGTGGTGCCCCGGTTACCTAAAACCCGTTCGGGTAAAATTTTACGTAAGCTGTTACGTCAGATCGCCGCAAACCATGAGGTGGCAGTGCCTTCTACCATTGATGACCCGGCCAGTGTGCCGGAAATTCAGGAAATAATGCAAAAGCAGGGACTGGTCAAATCATAGTGCTGCTGTGGCGCTTAATGCATGAGAGATAAAACGACAAAGCCGCCTGTGAAGGCGGCTTTGTAACATCTGGCTGTGTAGCTGAGCCAAGTAAAAAATCAGTAGTAATATTCTTCTTCTGCTGCTTCAGGCGGCGCGATTTCTACTACGTAGTACACAATGCCGGCACTGATAAGCGCAACAACAACAGCAGCCAACAGGCGTGATGACGGGATCCCGGCTTCATTGGTACTTTTCTTTCCGTGCACCATGGCCGGTGCCAGTTTTTGCTTTTTATACACGGCATAGAAACCAATCGCTGCAATATGAAGGGCAATGACCACCAGTAGAATATTGAATACGTTATTGTGCAAATAACTCATGGTTTTCAGTGTTGAGTCTTCTACTGCGGCGCGCCAGGGACCATCGAGGAAAATGTCGTCAGTCATGAATAATCCGCTTACTGCCTGCACGGCAACCAGTGACAGCATGATGATAACAACCCAGCCACCCAGCGGGTTGTGACCTGCATGAGCTTCTGAGTCCCGCTTAAATAAGGTGCCGGCATAACGTAATACGGCCCGGGGACCATAAATAAACTGGCTGAACTTCGCGTAATCCGAACCGGCAATCCCCCAGATGAGCCGGAAAATAATCAGCCCGAGCGTAAAGTAGCCGAGATAGAAGTGCCATTGCATGGCGTTGTCCATCAGTTCAGCGGTGACATATTGCCCGGCCAGGGAGAAAACGAGCAACCAGTGAAACAGTCGGGTAGGAATATCCCAGATCAGCTTTTTTTCCATGTTGAATCCTTTTCTGCAGAAGCACGATTATCGTAGCGGATAAAGTACGGTTTTATGTTGATGCAACACAGTGTAAATGCAGATTTTCTGCGGGTAAATTGAAATGGCATGACTGCAGATGGTTATACCATATTCTACGCTAATTACCTGTGAGCATTTGAAAATTGTCCGCGCTCAGGCAAAATGCCGGAAAACAGACTGAGAATATCCTGATATGAAAGTAGCTATTTTAGGCGCCAACGGGCGTATGGGACGTGTGCTGATTGAAGCATTGCGTGAAAATGACGAAGCAGATTTATCCGTTGCCACGGTACGTGATGACTCACCGTGGGTAGGCATCGATGTTGGCGAACTCGCCGGGATCGGTACGCAGGGCATTGCCTGCAGTGCGATTTCATCACTGAACCCTGACGATGTGGATGTGGTGATTGATTTTACCTTACCGGCCGCGTTCGACAGCAATCTGGCCTGGTGCACAGAGCACAAAAAGCCGGTTGTCATTGGTACCACAGGTTTGTCGCAGGACCAGTTAAAGGCGCTGGACGAAGCAGCAAAAACAATCCCGCTGGTTTTCGCGGCGAATTACAGCGTGGGCGTAAACGTCATGCTGTCGCTGGTGAAGCAGGCGGCAAAAGCACTGGGCAATACAGCAGATATTGAGATCCTCGAAGCACATCACCGCTTTAAGCAGGATGCACCATCAGGCACGGCTATGGCCATCGGTGAAGCGATTGCGGATACTTTAGGGCGAAACTTGCAAGAATGTGCTGTTTACGGTCGTGAAGGGAAAGAACCGCCCCGTGAACATCAAACTATCGGTTTTGCCACCGTAAGAGCCGGTGATATTGTGGGAGAACACACCGCATTGTTTGCAGATCTGGGCGAGCGTCTGGAAATTACGCACAAAGCATCCAGTCGTTTAACCTTCGCCAAAGGCGCAGTACACGCGGCTTTGTGGCTGTCGGGTAAGCAAAATGGACGTTATGGCATGAATGATGTCATTGGTCTGGCGTAATTATTTATCAGATAAATAGGCTTTTCCGAGGTTAGACGCTAAAAAATCAGTTAATGAGGTGTTTTTCATATTTTTCTAAATTTGAATTAGACCTTTGCTGATTACTCCTATATAATACTTGGAATTTGCCAAAATTTAGCGTTCCGGCCTGTCCGGGTCGCGTTTTATTAGCTGCAAAGTATCGTAAACGGGAAGTAAAATTATTGTTACCTCCCGTTTTTTGTGGGGTTTATTCATGCCACTGAATAAACCGTCGGTTATCCTTAATCTGGAGGTTGACTTGGCTAATTCTGCCCTTTTGGTGTTAGAGGATGGTTCAGTTTTTAAAGGTACGGCAATTGGTGCCACTGGTTCTGCCGTTGGGGAAGTTGTTTTTAATACTTCCATGACAGGCTATCAGGAAATCATCACCGACCCGTCATACGCTGAACAAATCATTACACTTACTTACCCCCATATCGGTAATACCGGTACCAATTCTGAAGACGTCGAAGCAGACAAAATCTGGTCTAAAGGTCTAATCATTCGTGACCTTCCCCTCGTAGCCAGTAATTTTCGAAACGAACAAACATTATCTGAATACCTCGAAGCCAAAGGCGTAGTAGGTATTGCGGATATCGATACCCGTCGTTTAACCCGTATCCTTCGTGACAAGGGTGCGCAGAACGGGTGTATCATCTGCGGTGACGATTTAGATGAAGCCAAAGCATTAGACGCTGCTAAGGGGTTCCCGGGCTTAAAAGGCATGGACTTGGCCAAAGTAGTTAGCACTAAGGAAGTGAAAACCTGGACCGAAGGCACGTGGGTGCTGGGTGAAGGTTATGTAACGCCTGCGGAAGTGAAATACCATGTTGTTGCATACGACTACGGCGTGAAGAACAACATCTTACGTATGTTGGCTGACCGAGGCTGTAAAGTGACGTTGGTGCCGGCGCAAACGCCTGCTGCTGACGTACTGGCTCTGAATCCGGATGGTGTGTTTTTATCAAATGGCCCCGGCGACCCTGAGCCGTGTGACTACGCCATTGAAGCGATTAAAACCATTCTTGAAAAAGACATTCCGGTATTCGGTATTTGTCTGGGTCACCAGTTACTGGCTCTGGCCAGCGGTGCTAAGACGGTCAAAATGAAGTTTGGTCACCACGGTGCTAACCACCCGGTGAAAGACCTCAAAAAAGGTACAGTGATGATCACCAGCCAGAACCACGGTTTTGCTGTTGATGAATCTACGTTGCCGGATAACTTAGAAGTTACTCATATTTCATTGTTCGATAAGTCGTTGCAGGGTATTCACCGTACCGACAAACCTGCGTTCAGCTTCCAGGGCCACCCTGAAGCGAGCCCGGGTCCGCACGAAGCGGCTGATCTGTTTGATCATTTCATCGACCTTATTGAACAATCAAAACAGTAGGAACTAGCCGACAATGCCAAAACGTACTGACATAAAAAGTATTCTGATTCTGGGTGCCGGCCCTATCGTTATCGGCCAGGCCTGTGAATTTGACTATTCCGGCGCACAAGCCTGTAAGGCACTGCGCGAAGAGGGTTACCGCGTCATTCTGGTAAACTCTAACCCTGCGACTATCATGACTGACCCTGAAATGGCTGATGCAACCTACATCGAGCCGATTCACTGGGAAGTGGTACGCAAAATCATCGAAAAAGAACGTCCTGATGTGGTACTGCCTACCATGGGCGGCCAGACTGCACTGAACTGTGCGCTGGATCTTGAGCGTGAAGGCGTACTGAAAGAGTTCAACGTTGAACTGATTGGTGCAACGGCTGACGCTATCGATAAAGCGGAAGACCGTGAGCGCTTTGATAAAGCGATGAAGTCTATCGGTCTGGAATGTCCCCGTGCGGAAATTGCTCACACTATGGAGCAGGCCCACGATGTACTCAGCCGCATCGGTTTCCCTTGTATCATCCGTCCGTCATTCACCATGGGTGGCACCGGTGGTGGTATCGCGTACAACATTGATGAGTTCAATGAAATCTGTACCCGCGGTCTTGACCTTTCTCCTACCAATGAGCTGCTTATCGACGAGTCGCTGATTGGCTGGAAAGAGTACGAGATGGAAGTGGTTCGCGATAAAAATGATAACTGCATTATCGTTTGTACTATCGAAAACTTCGATGCCATGGGTGTTCACACTGGTGACTCTATCACTGTTGCACCGGCACAAACGCTGACCGACAAAGAATTCCAGATCATGCGTAACGCGGCCATGGCCGTACTGCGCGAAATCGGTGTTGAAACCGGCGGTTCAAACGTACAGTTCGGTGTGGATCCGAAGACTGGCCGTATGGTTATCATCGAGATGAACCCGCGCGTATCACGTTCTTCAGCACTGGCATCAAAAGCTACCGGCTTCCCGATTGCGAAAGTGGCTGCCAAGCTGGCTGTGGGTTATACCCTGGACGAACTGGCTAACGATATTACCGGTGGTCTGACGCCGGCCTCTTTCGAGCCGTCTATCGACTACGTTGTGACTAAGATTCCACGCTTTAACTTCGAAAAATTTGCCGGTGCGAACGACCGTCTTACCACACAGATGAAGTCTGTAGGCGAAGTGATGGCGATTGGCCGTAATCAGCAGGAATCACTGCAGAAAGCATTACGTGGTCTGGAAGTGGGCGCTACGGGTCTGAACCCGATTCTGGACCCGCAGGACGACGAAGCCATGAGCAAGCTCAAGTATGAGCTGCAAAACCCGGGCGCTGAGCGTATCTGGTACATCGGTGATGCTTTCCGTATGGGTATGAGCGTTGAGGAAGTGTTCTCTTACACCAATGTAGACCGCTGGTATCTGGTACAGCTAGAAGAACTGATTAAACTGGAAAACCAGGTGGCAGAGCAGGGCGTAAGCGCACTGACTGAAGATTTCACCCGTGCGCTGAAGCGTAAAGGTTTCTCTGATGCCCGTCTGGCTGAGCTGACTAACGTTGCAGAAAGCGACATCCGCGACATCCGCCGTGGTTTCGGTATCACTCCGGTGTATAAGCGTGTTGATACCTGTGCTGCTGAATTCTCAACCAGCACTGCGTATATGTACTCCACATACGACGAAGAATGTGAAGCTGCACCGACGGATAAAGATAAAATCATGGTACTGGGCGGTGGTCCTAACCGTATCGGTCAGGGTATCGAATTCGATTACTGCTGTGTGCACGCTGCGCTGTCTATGCGTGAAGACGGCTACGAGACCATCATGGTTAACTGTAACCCTGAAACGGTTTCTACCGACTACGACACATCAGACCGTCTGTACTTCGAACCGGTAACGTTAGAAGACGTGCTGGAAATCGTTGCAAAAGAACAGCCCAAAGGCGTGATTGTTCAGTACGGTGGTCAGACACCACTGAAACTGGCCCGTGCCCTTGAAGCGAACGGTGTACCGATTATCGGTACGTCTCCGGAAGCCATTGACCGTGCAGAAGACCGTGAGCGCTTCCAGCACATGGTGAACAAGCTGGGTCTTAAGCAGCCGGCTAACGCAACGGTTACCAACATTGAACAGGCTCTGGCCCGTGCAGAAGAAATCGGCTTCCCGCTGGTAGTTCGTCCTTCATACGTTCTGGGTGGCCGTGCGATGGAAATCGTGTATGACCTGAAAGATCTGAAACGTTACCTGAACGAAGCGGTTAAAGTGTCTAACGACGCCCCGGTACTGCTGGACCGTTTCCTTGACGACGCGATTGAAGTCGACATCGACGCTATCTGTGACGGCACAGAAGTGGTGATCGGCGGCATCATGGAGCACATCGAACAAGCCGGTGTTCACTCTGGTGACTCTGCCTGTTCATTACCTTCACACTCTCTGCCAAAAGATATTCAGGACACCATGCGTAAGCAGGTTCGTGATATGGCGTTAGAGCTGGGTGTTGTGGGTCTGATGAATACACAGTTTGCTATCAAAGACGGTGAAGTTTACCTGATTGAAGTGAACCCCCGTGCTGCCCGTACCGTACCTTTCGTATCTAAAGCGACAGGCGTACCGCTGGCGAAAGTTGCAGCCCGCTGTATGGCCGGTCAGTCACTGCAGTCTCAGGGTGTGACGGAAGAAATCATTCCGCCGTTCTACTCTGTGAAAGAAGTGGTACTGCCATTTGCTAAGTTCCAGGGTGTTGACCCGCTGTTAGGGCCTGAAATGCGCTCTACCGGTGAGGTTATGGGTGTGGGTGATACCTTCGAAGAAGCGTATGCCAAAGCCAACCTGGGTGCCAGTGCGCCTCTGCCAAGAGAAGGCAAAGCGTTACTGTCTGTACGTAACAATGATAAAGCCCGTGTTGTCGACCTTGCCAAAGCAATGATCGAAGCCGGCTTTAAGATTGAAGCGACCAGCGGTACTGCGAAGAGCCTGATTGATGCAGGTGTTGAATGTACTGTAGTCAATAAGGTGTCTGAAGGACGTCCTAACATCGTTGATTCAATTAAAAACGGTGAATACAGCTATATCATCAACACCACGGAAGGCCGCCAGGCAATCACGGATTCTGTGTACATTCGTCGTGAAGCGTTAGTGAATAAAATCACTTACACCACAACAATGAATGCAGCATTCGCTACGATTCGTGCAAAATCTGCCGATGACCGTAACAAGGTTTCATCAGTGCAGGAGCTGCATGCCCGTATTAATGCCTGATGACAGTTGTGTGAAATTGCGCTATTCTGCGCAATCAATATTTTAGAAAAGTGCGCCGGTTGGCGCACTTTTTTTAACTCAGCGATCAAAAGGTCAGCAGACCAGTCAAAATAAGTGAGAAACACCATGAGTCAGTATCCGATGACCGCTCGTGGCGCAGAGTTATTGCGCAAAGAATTAAATGAATTAAAAACAGTGACCCGCCCGCGTATTATCGCTTCTATTGCCGAAGCCCGTGAGCACGGCGACCTGAAAGAGAATGCCGAGTATCATGCTGCCCGTGAAGAGCAGAGCTTCTGTGAAGGTCGTATTCAGGACATCGAAGGAAAGTTATCTAACGCGCAAATCATCGATGTTACCAAAATGGATAATACCGGTAAGGTCATTTTTGGTACTACAGTTACCATTATGAATCTGGAAACGGATGCAGAAACCACTTACCGCATCGTGGGTGATGATGAAGCTGATATCAAAAATAATCTGATTTCAGTGAATTCTCCTATCGCCCGTGGTCTTATCGGTAAAGAACTGGATGATGTGGTAAATATCCAGACACCGGCAGGCACTGTCGAGTTCGAAATTACCGAAGTGGAATATATCTGATATTGTTGGCGGAAAGTCGCAGGCTTTCCGCTTCCTTTAACCAACGCCCTCAGCGGATATAGCCGCAACGGCAATTGATGTGTAGTACGGTACCGTTCGTGAAACATTCATTAATACTTTTAGTCCTGATCTTACTCAGTGGCTGCTCACGGATGGTAGCAGAGCGCATCGAATCACCCGCGCAATTAATTCACTACGAACAGGCCACACTGGACCAGATGTATGCCCAATGGGGTGTGGTTGAGAAGCAGTGGTGTAGTGAGCGCTCATCTTATTGTATTCCTTATAAAGATGGCGGTGCTGTTACCCGTCAGCTTCCCAGTATGTCTTTTACCGTATCGCGGGATTTTGGTAATCAGTTCAGCTTTTTGAAAGAAGTGACAATTGCTCCCCGTGATGTCGGGCAATTTTCCGGCACCGTTGTTTTACTTCACGGTTACGGTGCGAAAAAAGAAAGCTGGATGAGTACCGGTTTCTATTTTCAGGCATTGGGATTCCGCGTCATTGAACCTGATTTAATGGGGCAGGGCGAGTCCTCTGCACCACTCGGGTTTGGTGTGCGTGATGCAGACTTACTTGCCGAGTTTATCGACCATACCGTGGATATCACTGAAGAGCCTGTTTATCTCGTTGGTCACTCCATGGGCGCGTTAGCTGCGGTGAAAACAGCCAGAAAGCTGGAGTCCGTGGCCGGGCTGGTATTACTGGCTCCTATGGACCGGTTTGACCGCGCTACCATTGGTGTCGCCCATACGTTCAAACCCCGTTTAAGTAAGCTGGTACCTGATTCATCTATCCGTGCCGGCGCAGAACTGGCGCTGAAACGGGCAGGGCTCTCTGTTGAGCAGACAGATATGTTTGCAGATTTACCTGCACTGAATGTACCTATTCTCACCTACGGTTCTGATCAGGATCTCGTCAGTAATATTCGCCGTGCTAACGGCTGGTCAAAGCTGGCAAACGTTACCCGAATTGTAAATGATGACGAAACGCACATGTCAGTCATCGGGATCAGCGATACCGAGCATCAGGTGTTGATGAACTGGCTGGAGCATGCGGGTAATCACCGGCCTGCGCTGTCTGCTGCACTCACTGCTCAGTAAAACTGTCGTTTATTCTCTTTCTGTGCAGGCTTTCCAGCCTGCACTTGTCGTCTTTTCTTCATTTAAAAAGCCTTTTTACGCATTATTTACGATATAATGCACCGATGTGGCGCAAATGGAGATGCAGAACAAATAATTACGGAAAAATAAAAGGTTTATGCCGGTGTGGAAATCACACCTTACTATGAGTTTTCTGATAAACGACGTTGTCTCTGGACAGCAGGGTTTATGAGAGAGTTTCATCCTTTTGCGCACTGGTAAGGAAGTATTGCTTTAGATGTCTGCCAGACGGAGAACCAGTCGTGCGCGACACCATCCGTATAATTATAAGTTTGTCTTTCCTGATTTCAGGAAGCGTTAATGCGTTGTCTTACACCAGTCTTGACAGTTGTCTTGCCAGTGCTGTGGACTGTAAAAATGAAACCCGTCAGTTACTGAAAAATACTGCTGCCGGAAGCCGGGACTGGTACATGCTGATGTACTACAACCTGTCTGCACGGTGGGATTTGGATAACCTGTCTCTGACCCGTCAGGAACTCAGCGGTTATGCTGACATGACGGATGCCCCCGATGTCTTCAAAATTGTGGTTTACACCATTTATGCCAAGAAGCTGTTAAGTAGCGGTGAGACAGAGCAGGGAACAGAATACGCTCATCTTGCCCGTGATTTAATTATGCGTTCGGCAGAGTATGCCCCTGATCCACGGCGTCTTGCAGAACTCATCATTCTCCACAACTACCTCAAAGATTATGACGCTGCCAGCGAACTGGCTGACTGGGCGGTAAGGCGTACTGAAAATATCCGTAATCCTGATGCGAAAGCGCCTTTGCATATGGCAATCGCACATGTGGCATTTTTTATAAAGGATTACGACAAAGCATTGCAATATTACGGCTATGTGGCCGAAGCGCATGAGCATAAGAATGAGCCGCTACAGCTTTCTAATGCTTACAGCAGTCTGGGCGTTGTCTATCTGCACAAAGAAGAATATAAGCCGGCCCGGTATTATTTGAAGCAGGCGGGTCATGCCCTTGACCAGGCGCTGGGTACGTATGAAACGGGCGATAAAACCTACATCCGGCTGAGAATAGCGGAACTGGACTTTATCGAAGGGAAGAAAGAGGCTGCTATCGCCGCACTGGCTAAGATAGATCCCGGTAAAGTGCATAAACATCATATGCCACTTTACCGGAAATTACAGACACAAGCCGGTCAGTCTCCGCCGCCGATGGAAATGCGCTGAGGCTTTTTCGCTTCCGGGATAAGACGTTGTAAATCAATATGCAGCAGGCCGAGTGCCATATCGGCCGCAATCACTTTTACGTTGTCACCTAACTGGAACTTGCGTTCAAAACCCCGTTCAGAAATGCCCTTGTGCAGGAACTTCCGCTCAGCCTGCTTAGGATCGGCCAGCTTTTTACCGGCAATCCGTAAGGTATTGTCCTGCACTTCCACAATCACGTCCTGCTGACTGAAACCCGCTACAGCCATGGTGATGCGGTATTTAAACTCGTCAATCAGTTCAATGTTGTACGGCGGGTAGCTGCTCTGCTTTTCTGCACGGTTTGCAGCTTCAATTAATGTAGCCAGATGGTCTGAGCCGATAAAAGAGCGGTAAAGGGGAGTTAAGTCGATAGTAGGCATACCTGTCCTGTTAAGCAAAAGGCGTGAGTTCCCGTAACGGGCAACATAAAAGGCCGGCCTCTTATTTAAGCACCAGCCTGTAAAGGTTTGATTATGTCAGAAAGCGGCACCGGCGGCGAGTGGGAAAGTTGCCGCCGGTATGGAGGGTTACATCGCGAGGGATTTGACGATTTGTCCGTCTTTGACCACCAGGCCTACATCTTCCATCAGCGCCATATCATCAAGAGGGTTGCCTTTTACTGCAATGACGTCGGCTTTCCGGCCCGCTTCAATGCTGCCAAGTGATTCCTGTTGCTTCAGTAATGTAGCAGAATTAATGGTGGCAGCCTGAATGGCCTCCATGGGTGTCATACCCCAGGTCACCATGCGGGCGAACTGTTTGCCATTGTCCCCGTGAGGATAAACACCGGCATCCGAACCGAATACCATGTTGACGCCGGCCTTCACCGCCTTACGGAAATTCTCCCGTTGTTTGGTGCCTACAATGCGTTCTTTAGCGAGGCTTTCCGGCAGAATACCGGCCTTTTCACCTTCTCCGAGAATATATTCTGTGACGTACACGTCCATGGAAAAGTACGTGCCGTGTTTTTTCGCCAGTTCGATGGCTTCATCATCCAGCAAACTGACATGTTCTACAGAGTCCACACCGGAACGGATTGCCGCTTTTATGCCGCTGGTGCCGTGAGCGTGCGTGGCCACGGTGAGGCCGCGTAAATGGGCTTCTTCAATCAGTGCCTGCATTTCTTCTTCGGTGTACTGCTGGGCACCGACTTTTGTACCTTTAGATAAAACACCACCGGTGGCGCAGAACTTAATAACAGTAGCGCCGTATTTGATGTTTTCACGTACTTTCTTGCGTACTTCCCACGGACCATCAGCAACGCCTTCGCTTTTATCGTGATAGACATAGGGGAGAAGATTATTGTCGCAGTGACCACCGGTCACACCCAGTGACGGGCCGGCCACAAACATGCGCGGTCCCTGAACATCACCGTCATTGATGGCATCACGCAGCGCCACATCAGTAAAACCGGGTGCGCCAACGTTCCGGACCGTGGTGAAACCCGCCATCAGCGTATCTTTTGCATGTTTAACACCAGTAATGGCAGCACGGGGAACGGAAACAGACAGCGATGAGTAGCCGTGTTTTGTGGGGTCGCTGGTCAGGTGAACGTGCATGTCCATCAAACCCGGCATTAATGTGTAATCACCCAGTGCCATGACTTCAGCGTTGTCTGGTATGGCAATTTTTTTGCTGTGGCCGGCCTGAACAATCACATCATCTTCGATAATCACCACGGCGGATTCGATAACCTTACCGGCTTTCACATCGACCATGCGATCTGCGGTAATAACAAGGGGATTAGCCAGCGTAAATAAACTGGTAAGCGCCAGCGAACCGGCCATCAGGTATGTGTGTATTCTTTTGATTTTCATTGGTATTTCCGGAACTGTCCTGTCAACAGCCATACTTTACCCAATCAGCGGGAAATTTGGCTGACAATTATCGCAAAAAAGAGGAAGAAGAACGCGTACTTGTACCTCAGAAAAGCACAAGCACGCTGCTGGCAGGGTTAATGTGTGCGTCTGAGATACAGCGCAACGCAAAGCAATAAACCGCTGACAAACCATACCGGTATATCTCCGGCGCGGTTGTAAGGTGTAAGTCCATGTTTGGCTGCCACGTCAGACACCAGACTGCCAGCTTCAAACTGTGGCAGAACAGAGGTCACATCGCCCTTTTCATTAATAAATGCGGTAATACCATTGTTGGTTGCCCGCAGTACCGGCCGGCCGGTTTCAACTGCCCGCATACGGGCAATATCCAGATGTTGTGCCGGACCGTGGGAGTGACCAAACCAGGCGTCATTACTTACCGTGATGATCATGTCTGTATCGCTGTGAACATTGGCCGAAACCTGACGGGGAAAGGCTATTTCGAAGCAAATTGCCGGTGCCAGGCGGATCCCGTTGGCTATCAGGTTTGTTTGTTCAAAGTCTCCGCGGGAAAATGAAGACATAGGTAAATCAAACAACGGGGCCAGTGGTCTTAATATGTCTTCAAAAGGCACAAATTCACCGATGGGCAGCAGGTGATGCTTGGCATACCGGTTGGCATGGAAATAATGGTAACGGGCCTGCGTATCGTCCGGTGTTTTGCGCCCGAGCACCAGCAGATTATTCCATGCTTCTTCAGACTCCCAGTTGTAATTAACAATGCCGGTAATGAGTGCCGTGTCTGTGCTTACCGCCTGGCGGTCCATGGCTTGCAGAAAGTCTGTCGCCATGAGTTCCAGTTTCGGTACTGCAGCTTCAGGCCATATCACCAGATCGTTGTCCCACAGCGGCGTGGTTAAACCACGATATTTTTCCATGGTGGGAATATCCTGTTCCGGTACCCAGCGCAGTGACTGGGCAATATTGCCCTGTACCATGGCAACAGAGTGCACGCCGGCGGTTTCCACCCAGTTAACTTTCTTCAGCAGCCAGCCTGATACGAGGCTAACTGTAAAAATAACCGCTATCGCCGGCCATTGGGTTCTGACTCTGAATATTGCCAGTGCTGCTGCAAGGGCAATAATAATCGCTGTAATGCCGGTTTCGCCGGCTACCGGCGCCCAGCCTGCCAGCGGACTGTTGATTTGGCTGTAGCCCACCGATAACCAGGGGAAGCCGCTCAGCATCCAGCTTCTCAGCCATTCAGCAACGACCCAGAGAAACGGCAGGGCAAGCGGCCATAACCTGGCAGGAAACCAGCGTCTTGCAGCCCAGAGCGCGGTTGCAGGATACAATGCAAGATACCCGCACAGAATGAGCATGAGTCCCACTGACAACACCACAGGCAAGCCACCAAAATCAGCGATACTGACATGCACCCAGCTGATGCCGGCACCAAACCAGCCCAGACCGAACAACCAGCCGGTTAAGAATGGACGTTGCGTTTTTACCAGTTGGCGGATGGCCAGGGCCAGCGCCACGAACGTGACAGGCCAGAGCGAAAACGGGGCATAGGCAAAGGTTAAACTGGCACCGCTAAGCAGTGCCAACAGATAGGGAATAAACGCTTTCAGGGGAGATTACTCCATGGAGGGTACGGTAACCTTGAGCTGCACCAGACGGCGCTTGTCGGAGTTGGTAATTTTGAAGTGAATATCGCTGACGGTAATTTCGTCACCGGTTTCCGGCATGTGCCCGAATGCTTTCAGGACAATACCGCCGATCGTATCCGCTTCTTCTTCATCGAATGTGGTCTTGAAAAACTCATTGAAGTCATCCACCGGCGTTAATGCTTTAACGGTATAGGTAGATTTATTCAGTGGTTTAATGTCGTCTGTACCATTTTCGTCGATATCATATTCATCTTCAATTTCACCGACAATCAGCTCCAGAATGTCTTCAATGGTAACCAGACCGGATACACCACCATATTCGTCCACAACAATAGCCATGTGGTAGCGTTGCTGGCGGAACTCTTTGAGCAGTACGTCCACCCGTTTACTTTCCGGCACAATGACAGCCGGACGAAGTACATCTTTTAACTCAAAGGCCTTATCCGGACTGAATGCATAGCTGAGCAGATCTTTTGCCAGTAAAATACCTTCGATATGGTCCTTGTCTTCGCTGATAACAGGAAAGCGGGAGTGGGCTGTGTCCAGAATTTTAGGCAGAAACTCTTCTACCTTCTGGTCGATATCAATAGTAGTCATTTGCGTTCTGGGGATCATGATATCCCGTACGCGCATTTCGTTGACACCGATAACGCCTTCAATCATTTCTCTGGTCTGGGGGTCAATCAGTTCCCGTTGTTCGGCTTCTGTAATAACGTCTACCAGATCTTCCTTACTTCTCGGCTCGCCGGAAAATGTCAGTCTTAATTTATCTAACCAACTTTTGTTCGTCGAGCCGTTGGTAGAGTGAGGGCTGTCTTCGCTCATAATCGTCTTTTGTAGTGTGTGAAATATAAAAGTTAAAGATCCCGGTAAGGATCGTCAATGGATAATTGCGCTAAAATCTCAATTTCCAGAGATTCCATTTCTTCGGCTTCATCATCATCGATGTGGTCGTAGCCTATCAGATGCAGGATACCGTGCACCACCATGTGGGCATAATGGTTGGCTACCGGCTTATGCTGCTCTTGTGCTTCACGGCTGATAACCGGCGCACAAATGACCAGGTCACCGAGCAGATTCAGCGGTACACCCGGCGGGCACTCAAAGGGAAATGACAGTACGTTGGTCGGCTTATCTTTACCGCGATAATCTCTGTTGAGGGTTTGTGATTCTTCTTCATCTACAAACCGGATGGTCAGTTCTTTGTCGCTGATATCCAGTTGAGAGAAGATGGTGTTGGCCCAGAGAGAAAGTTGAACTTCTGTTGGAATGTGCGCCGAAACGGAGTCTTCCGGCGCATAAGCTTGCTGAAAATCGATGACTGCCGTCACGGCTTGTCCTTACTGTCGTCACCGGCATTTTGCTGCTTTTCCTGTTCGGCGGCAGCACGTTTTGCCTGACGAATTTTTTCCTGCTCTCCATCAAACTTCTCATAGGCCTGTACGATTCTGGCCACCACAGGGTGACGCACAACGTCTTCAGCTTTAAAGAAGTTAAATGAAATGTCAGATACACCTTCCAGTACTTCAATACTGTTTCTCAGCCCTGAACGCACGCCACGGGGCAGGTCGACCTGGGTGATGTCACCGGTGATCACCGCCTTGGAATTAAACCCAATACGGGTTAAGAACATTTTCATTTGTTCAGTGGTGGTATTCTGGCTTTCATCCAGAATGATAAACGCATCGTTCAGTGTACGGCCACGCATATAAGCCAGCGGCGCAACTTCGATTACGTTGCGTTCCATCAGTTTTTCTACCTTTTCGAAGCCAAGCATTTCAAACAGGGCATCGTAAAGGGGACGTAGATACGGGTCGACTTTCTGAGATAAATCACCCGGCAGGAAACCCAGTTTTTCACCGGCTTCAACAGCAGGGCGGGTAAGCAGAATACGGCGCACTTCCTGACGTTCAAGGGCATCAACCGCACAGGCCACAGCCAGATAGGTTTTACCCGTACCGGCAGGGCCGATACCGAACGTAATATCATGATTAACCACATTGGCAACGTATTGTGCCTGGTTCGGATTACGGGGCTTAATGACACCCCGCTTGGTTTTGATATTAACTTCTTTGCCGTAAACCGTTGATTCACTGCGCTCAGGGAAGCGGGCTTCCTGAATGGCCAGGTGTACCTGTTCCGGTTCCAGTTGCGGGATGAGGCCTTTAACAGGCTGAGTTTCGATATACAGTAACTTGAGCAGCTCTGCTACACCGTTGGCCTGAAGGGCCTCGCCTGACACTTTAAAGGCGTTATTACGGTAACTGATTTCTACACCAAGCCTGCGTTCGATTTGTTTGATGTTGTCATCAAACGGGCCACACAGGCTGGACAGACGTTTATTGTCAGCAGGTTCTAATATGACTTCGTTGCTTACCAGAGTACTCAAGTTATGCTATTCCTCGCTTATTCATAAATTTAAACGGCAGGGACAAACTGACCCACGCCCAGTGCATCAGGAGTTTCCCCGTGACGCTTTGCTGTAATAGATTGGGGCGAAACTGCCACACGCAAGCCCATATCCTTTTCGCGGCGAACCACATCACCACGCAGTGAATTGGTAAAGACGTCTGTAATTTTCACATCCACGAATTCGCCAATCATGTCCGGTGAACCTTCAAAGTTCACCACACGGTTATTTTCAGTACGGCCGGACAGCTCCATCGGGTTCTTTTTCGACGGGCCTTCTACCAGAATACGCTGCTCAGTGCCCACCATATGACGGGCAATACGCAATGCCTGCTGGGTGATGCGTTGCTGCAACAGGTGCAGGCGCTGCTTCTTCACGTCTTCGCTAACATCATCCACGGCATCAGCAGCAGGTGTACCCGGACGTGCGCTGTAAATGAAACTGAAGCTCAGGTCGTAATCGATGGCCTGAATCAGATCCATGGTCGCTTCAAAATCTGCATCGGTTTCACCCGGATAGCCGATGATGAAGTCTGAAGACATGCAAATGTCAGGACGTACTTTCTTCAGCTTGCGGATCTTTGATTTGTATTCCAGTGCCGTGTGACCACGTTTCATCATGTTGAGAATACGGTCGGAACCGCTCTGAACAGGCAGATGAAGGTGGTTTACCAGCTCGGGAATTGTCTCGTACGCGGCGATGATGTCATCGGTGAACTCCACCGGATGTGACGTGGTGTAACGGATACGGTCAATGCCGTCGATGGCAGCGACCATTTCCAGAAGTTCGGCAAAGCGGCAAATGGTGCCGTCATGATGCTCGCCACGGAATGCGTTTACGTTCTGGCCTAACAGGTTCACTTCCCGTACGCCCTGTTCAGCTAACTGCGCGATTTCCAGAATCACGTCATCAACGGGACGGCTGACTTCTTCACCGCGGGTGTAGGGTACAACGCAGAATGTGCAGTACTTGGAACACCCTTCCATAATTGAAACGAAAGCCGTGGGACCTTCTGCACGGGGTTCAGGCAGTGAATCAAACTTTTCAATTTCAGGGAAACTGACATCCACCACGGAACCGGCACCGCCCTGAAGTTGCTTAATCATTTCCGGTAAACGGTGCAGGGTTTGCGGGCCGAATACCAAATCTACGAACGGTGCGCGCTGACGGATATGGTCGCCTTCCTGTGAGGCGACACAGCCACCCACGCCGATAATGAGTTCGGGCTTGTCTTTTTTCAGATTTTTCCAGCGGCCTAACTGGTGAAACACCTTTTCCTGTGCTTTTTCACGGATAGAACAAGTGTTCAGCAGGATCACGTCCGCCTCTTCTGCTTCCTGCGCAAGCGAATAACCGTGGGTAGAATCCAACAGATCTGCCATTTTCTCCGAGTCATACTCGTTCATCTGACAGCCCCAGGTTTTGATATACAGCTTTTTGGTCATATTCACGTCACGATTTCAGGTGTTGCGGCATTAAAAACCACGGGCTAAACCCGTAAAACAGCCGGCTAGTGTTCAAAATAGCCGCGTATTTTACCTGTTGAGAAGCTGTTTGCCCAGTGGTTCCTTAAATCTGTTCCGCAGTTTAATACTGTTTAGTATAGCTTGCTGATCTATAGCAACAGTATGACATTGGCTTCATGGTAGTCGCTGCCGGTTTAGGTCATAATGCGCTATCGCTTCAGGAGATGTTATGTACGATTTTTGTATCAATGGTGGTGGAATGGTTGGCGCAGCGCTGGCATCAGGGCTGGCGCAGCAGGGATATAAAATTGCCATCATTGAAACGGTGCTGCCGCAGCCATTTCAACACGGTCAGCCGCCGGATCTGCGTTTGTCTGCTATCAGCCTGACGTCCGTGGATTTATTGCGGGCGCTGGGGGGATGGGAGCACATTGAAGCCATGCGGGTGCGGCCCTACGATACCCTGTCTGTGTGGGAAAATCCGGATATGGCCACCCGCTTCAATGCACAAAGTATTGGCCAGACTCAACTGGGATATTTTGTTGAGAACCGTCTTATCCAGTTAGGCTGTCACCGTGTTCTGGCAGATTTGCCAGTGGACTGGATGACGCAAACCAGTTTGCAATCCTATGAGGTTGATGAATCCACGGCCATCACACGGGTCACACTGGAAAACGGTGAAAGTTTGCAATGCCGTTACCTTATCGGGGCTGATGGGGCCCGCAGCCGTGTGAGAGCACTGGCGCAAATTGGTTCCACTGGCTGGCAGTACGGCCAGCAGGCAATGGGCATTATTATCGAAGGTGCTGATGCTTTTGAGGGTGAAACCTGGCAGCAGTTTTATCCTTCCGGACCCAGAGCATTGCTTCCCATGTACGGCCAGTTTGCTTCGTTGATCTGGTACGACAGCGGCGAACGCATAAAGCAATTGCAAGGCATGAACGACAAAGCGTTAACAGAGGAAATTCTTAGTCATTTTCCCCGTCTTTTACCTGAATTCCGCATCGTCAGTAAAGCCGGTTTTGTGCTCATGCGTTCACATGCTTCAGACTATGTGCGGCCGGGTGTTATCTTAGCCGGAGATGCGGCGCATACAATAAATCCGCTGGCAGGGCAGGGCGTGAATCTCGGCTTTAAAGATGTATCGGCTTTACTGGCTCTGACCGGCGACTGCAAACCTCAAAGTGATGAGTTTTACCACAGACTGAAAACAGAATATGAACGCCCGAGAATGAAAGACAATGCCCTGATGATGTCGGCGATGGACGGCTTTTACCTCTTGTTTAGTAATAAAATACCCCCAGTTAAGTGGTTAAGAAACCTGATGCTGAAAGGTGCGGATATGGCCGGGCCGGTGAAAGATCAGGTATTGAAGTATGCAATGGGGATGGACGAATGGAAGTTCTGATCTTACTGGGTGTGTTATTTCTGGCGCTGTTTATTATTGTGCCGTTAATTGAACGCTCCAAAATGCGGGTGAGTCCGGAAACAGCAAGCAAAATCAGCCGCTGGATTTGGCCGCTGGTGATGATTTCTCTGGTTATTCAGCTAATAAGAATGATGATGCAGGGCTGATTCAGACTGTGTCATTTCAGGCTGCGTTATTTAATTCGCTCATCGCTCTGCTTATCAGTCGTTTAGTTTGTTCATTGTCTTCACAGACAAAAGCCTGTGTTCTGAGACCAACGAATTGACATTGCAGCCAGGCGGCCAGCTCACTGAGATCTGCTTCTTGTGATATGTTGCCTTGGTGCTGAGCATTTTCCAACACTAACAAAAATGCTGATTTCAGCGTCGCCATCCCTTCAACTACCACCTGTCTGATTGCTTCAGGCAACTGTTCCATATCTGACAGTGTTCTGACCAGCAGACATTGACGTTGGTACTGCAATTCCCCGGGACAAGTCGTCACACTGACAAAATATTTTTCTAATTCTGCAAGCGCATCCGGAAAGGCTGAACAGGCCTCTATATCACTTTTGCTATCCTCAACGTACGTTTCTATCACCAGCCTGAACAAGCCGTCCTTGCTTTTGAAACGGTGATAAATACTGCCGGGTCTCATATCTAATGCGGTTTGGAGTTCGCGCATACCCACGGCGCTGTAGCCTTTTTTCCAAAACAGCACAGTCGCATTCTTTATCAGCTCTTCATTGGTTATTTTCATTCAAATTACCTTAAAACACATTTTTTTGAACAAACGTTCAAAAACGACTTGAACGATCGTTCAAAGTCCTTATATCTTATATACAGAGCAATCACATTGCGTTGATTATTTTACTTAACGGAGAATTTTATGACTACTTATACATTACATACTGAAGATACTGCCCCCGAAAAAGCTAAGCCACTACTGGAAAATTCAAAGAAGTCTTTCGGAATGATCCCTAACCTGCATGCGGTCATGGCATCATCTCCTGAATTACTCGAAGGTTATCAGGTGCTTCACGATTTAGCTCAGAAAACAGATTTTACTGCAGAAGAATTAACCGTGGTCTGGCAAACGGTGAACGTAGAGCACGAGTGCCACTATTGCGTACCGGCGCATACCGGTATTGCCAAAAGCATGAAAGTTGATGACAAGCTGATTGATGCATTGCGTAATAACGAAGAGCTTGAAGATGCAAAGTTAAATGCTTTGAAAAATGCAGTCCTCTCTGTCACCCGTGGTCGTGGACACATTGACGATGAGGCGATGAAAGGCTTTACTGATGCGGGTTACACCACAAGAAATATGTTGGATATTATATTAATTCTGGCTCAGAAGGTAATGAGTAATTACACCAACCATCTGGCAGACACACCGGTAGATGCGGCATTTGAAAAGTTTGCGTGGACACCGGCTAAGTAAAACATAAGACGGCTATCTTAAACAGATAGCCGTAGTTCGTTTACCAGATACCGTCTTCGCTTTTACCCTGAATTTCGCAGTCACCGGTTTTGTATTCCATGTCTCCGCCACGGTCGTGTTTGGCAAAATAGTCTTTACTGATGGAAACGATAGTGGGCGTCATCCAGACAATGGCGATGATGTTTATTACTGTCATCAGTCCCAGTGCCATGTCGGCCATTGCCCAAACAGTGGGCAAAGCTGCCTGAGAGCCCCACAGGATCATGATAAGGTATCCGGCGGTGTAGGCAATGCGGCCCGGTTTGTTGTCCAGTTTGAACATATGCAGGTTACTTTCGCCGTAGGCGTAGTTCGCAACCACCGAGGTGAATGAGAACAGGCAAATTGCTGCGGCAACAAAGTCTTCACCACCCATTCCGATGTGTTTCGTCATCGCTGCCTGAGTCATGCCAATACCTTCCATCTGACCGGTTGCTTCACCGCCTGCCAGTAAAATGATAAATGCTGTCGCCGTACACAGGATCATGGTATCAACAAAAACCCCCAGCATCTGAATGTAGCCCTGAGATACCGGATGATTTGGTGTAGGTGCAGCACTGGCAGCAGCATGAGGTACACTGCCTGAACCGGCTTCATTGGAATAAAGGCCACGCTGGATACCATTTTTCACGGCAGCCCCCAGCATACCGGCACCGGCTTCCTGTAAGCCGAATGCAGACTTGATAATCGACATGAGTACGGCAGGTAATTCGGTGATGTTGAAAGCCACAATAAGCAGCGCGGCTATCACATAACCAATAGCCATGAAGGGCACAATCCATTCTGCAAAGCGGGCAATACCCCGCAAACCACCCACAACAATGAGTGATGCCAGAGCAATAATCACCAGACCGGAATAAAGTGGATTGAAACTGTAGGCGTTGTTCAGGGCATCGGTAATGGTATTTGCCTGCACCGCACTGAATACGAAACCGTAACCGAAAAACAGACAGAGTGAAAAGGCCACTGCCAGCCAGGTTTTATTCAGTCCTTGTTTAATGTAATAAGCCGGACCACCCCGGTATTCACCGTTCTCATCTTTCACCTTATAAAGCTGACCGAGAACGCTTTCGGCAAAACCGGTAGCCATGCCCAAAAAGGCAATAACCCACATCCAGAAAATAGCGCCTGCGCCGCCAAGAGAAATTGCTACTGCCACACCGGCCAGATTACCTGTACCTACACGGGCGGATAAGCTGGTGCACAATGCCTGAAATGAACTGATACCTTCTTTCGTTGTGGAAGTACTGCCTTTCATCAACGAGAACATATGGGTGAAATGACGGAGTTGTACCGCGCCGAGTTTCCAGGTGAACCAGAGACCACACCCGAGCAACATGACGATAAGGACCTGGCCGTCACCCCACAGCACATTATTTACGGCCGATACGATATCGTTTATCACATGAATTCCTTGTTATTTATAATAGATCTTCTTTATTGTCCGGCTATCTTATCAGAACAGGGCAGAGGGAAAAGGCTATACAACCCGTGTTTGCATAAATATCTCTGTTTTTTGAATTTTCAACGCACTGACAAACAGGCATAAAAAAACCAGTCAAAAGACTGGTTTTTCTATAATATGGCTGGGGTAGCTGGACTCGAACCAACGGATGGCGGGATCAAAACCCGCTGCCTTACCAACTTGGCTATACCCCAATCAACTGGGTGTTAGCTGAATGGATTCAACATAACGAAATAATGGCTGGGGTAGCTGGACTCGAACCAACGGATGGCGGGATCAAAACCCGCTGCCTTACCAACTTGGCTATACCCCAATAATGGTGCGGAAGGAGAGACTTGAACTCTCACGCCGTGAAGCACTGGAACCTAAATCCAGCGTGTCTACCAATTCCACCACTTCCGCGCAGCTAGACATACCTGAGAAATACTGTGAGAAAGTGGTGGCTACGGCGAGATTCGAACTTGCGACCCCATCATTATGAGTGATGTGCTCTAACCAGCTGAGCTACGTAGCCTCTTTCTTTCTCTTCCCTCTCAGGAAGTGGCGCGTATTATGCGGATATGACCCCCGACCGTCAACCCCTTTTTTACTAACTTTTTTTAAGTGCTCACTATGTGTACTGAAATGCTTAATATGGCGTCAAAATGGTGGAAAAGAGATCAATTTGAGGGCATTTGCTATGAATTTCTTCCCTCGACATTGGCGATTAATTAACCGGCTTGGCGGTCTGAATTTGCCGGTAGTGAAATCTTTTTCCCTGAAATCTGCGAATAAATTCGATAATGTGAGTAAATTGTTAAGTCAGATCTTAAAGGAAGAAGAAAAATATGATGAATAAGGTCGCTTCACCCTTCGTAAAACTCGTTGAGCGCTATCTGCCGGACCCGTATATCTTCGTTTTATTGCTTACTTTGGTGGTTTTTGCCGCAGCAGTGCTTGTAGAAGGACAATCTCCGCAGCAGGTTGTTGAGCAATGGGGGAGCGGATTATGGGGGCTACTCAGTTTTTCCATGCAAATGCTGCTCGTGCTTGTCACCGGATACATGCTGGCAAGTACGCCGCTGGTAAAAGGCGGGCTGGAGAAAATGGCCGGACTGGCAAAGTCTGCACCTAAGGCGATTTTACTGGTTTCGCTGGTATCGCTGGCTGCCAGCTGGCTGAACTGGGGCTTTGGCCTGGTGGTGGGGGCGTTATTTGCCAAAGCGCTGGCGAGGAAGGTTGAGGTGGATTACCGTTTGCTGGTGGCCAGTGCCTATTCCGGATTCGTGGTATGGCATGGTGGTCTTGCCGGCTCTGTTCCACTGACCATTGCCACGCCCGGTCACTTTTCTGTTGATCAGATTGGCGTTATCGACACATCACAAACTATTTTTGCCACTTTTAACCTTGTTCTGGTCGCCATATTGTTCGTGGTAATGCCGGTGGTAAACCGTTTAATGCTGCCATCGAAAGAAGACAGTGTCATTGTACCGGCATCAAAACTTGAAGATGAACCTGTGCCGGAGGCTGAAAATACCCGTCCGGCGGATAAACTGGAAAACAGCGTTATTCTGGCCCAGCTTACCGGGTTTGCCGGTCTGGCGTATCTGCTTATGTACTTTATAAACGGCGGCACGTTAAACCTGAATATCGTTAACGGTCTCTTTTTGTTTCTCGCCATTGTGTTACACGGGACACCACGGAAATTACTGCATAGTTTGCATCAGGCTGTGAAAGGCGGAGCGGGCATTGTTATCCAGTTTCCGTTTTATGCCGGGATTATGGCTGTCATGGTTCAGTCCGGTTTAGCGCAGAGTCTGTCGGAATGGCTTATCAGTCTTGCCAGTGCGCAGTCGCTGCCGGTCTGGAGTTTTATCTCTGCGGGCATTGTGAATATTTTTGTGCCGTCCGGAGGCGGGCAGTGGGCGGTTCAGGCGCCGGTGGTACTGCCTGCGGCGCTGGAGCTGGGCGCCGATGTCAGCCGTGTAGCAATGGGTGTTGCCTGGGGAGATGCCTGGACGAATTTAATCCAGCCATTCTGGGCGCTGCCTGTGCTGGCGATTGCCGGACTTAAAGCCAAAGATATAATGGGATTTTGTCTGGTGCAGTTATTATTGACCGGCGTGGTGATTGGCGCGGTGCTGTATTGGGTTTAGCGCGCTGCCTGCCTCACCGTTTAACCAGCCTTGGCCGGAAGCACAACGTGACTTCTTAAAGTTAAAAAGCGTTCAAATAAAAACACCGCCATCAGGCGGTGTTTTTGAATGACTGTGTGACTACACGTTAAAACGGAAGTGAATGACGTCACCGTCCTTAACGATATAGTCTTTACCTTCCAGACGCCATTTACCGGCATCCTTTGCGCCTTGCTCGCCGCCGAACTCAACAAAATGGTCGTAGCCAACGATTTCTGCGCGGATAAAGCCTTTTTCAAAGTCTGTGTGGATCTTACCGGCTGCCTGAGGGGCTGTTGAGCCTTCAGGGAATGTCCATGCACGTACTTCTTTTACCCCTGCGGTGAAGTAAGTTTGCAAAGTCAGCAGGTTGTAACCGGCACGGATAACGCGGTTAAGACCGGGTTCTTCCAGACCCATATCCTGCATGAATTCTTCACGCTCATCATCTTCAAGCTCAGCAATTTCGGCTTCAATTTCAGCGCAAACGGCAACAACTACAGCATTTTCAGCAGCTGCAATTTCTTTTACCTGATCGAGGAACGGGTTATTTTCAAATCCGTCATCGTTCACGTTAGCGATATACATGGTAGGTTTCAGCGTTAACATGTTCATGTAGCTGATGGCTGCCATTTCTTCTTTGGTCAGTTCCAGAGAGCGTAACAGGTTGCCTTCATCCAGGTGCGGTTTGATCTTTTCCAGTGCTTTTAATTCGTACTTCGCATCGGCATCGCCACCTTTGGCACGCTTAGATACACGGTGAATGGCTTTTTCTGTGGTTTCCAGATCCGCCAGTGCCAGTTCGGTATTGATAACGTCAATATCATCTTTCGGGCTGACTTTACCGGCAACGTGCACAATGTTGTCGTTCTCGAAACAACGCACAACGTGTCCGATAGCATCGGTTTCACGAATGTTTGCAAGGAACTTGTTTCCCAGACCTTCACCTTTTGAAGCACCTTCAACCAGACCGGCAATGTCCACGAATTCCATGGTAGTAGGAATGACGCGCTGCGGATTGACGATTTCTGCCAGCTTGTCCAGACGTAAGTCCGGTACAGGTACTACACCGGTATTCGGTTCAATAGTACAGAAAGGGAAGTTCGCCGCTTCAATTCCGGCTTTGGTAAGTGCGTTGAACAGGGTAGATTTACCCACATTTGGCAGACCAACGATGCCACATTTAAAACCCATGTGCTGGACCCTTGTTAAGTTATCAGCCCTGAACGTCAGCTTTAAAACTATGCAGTCGGTTCTGGGCTTGCTTTAAATCGTTTTTAATTAAAATCTCAGTACACCGGACCGCTTCATCGATGGCATCTTCAATTGCCCGTTTTTCGTTTTCCGGTGGTTTGCCAAGTACATGGCCGGTTACCTTGCTTTTATGGCCGGGGTGACCGATACCAATTCGCAAGCGTAAGAAATCTTTGTTGTTGCCCATTTTAGCGACGATGTCGCGAATGCCATTCTGACTGGAGCTGCCGCCAACTTTATATTTAGCGATTCCCGGAGGTAAATCCAGCTCGTCAAAAGCAATCAACATATTCTCTGCAGGGATACGGTAGAAGTTTGCCATTGCGGCTACCGCCTGACCACTTTTATTCATGTAAGTAGTCGGGTAGATCAGACGAATATCTTGAGTGCCTACGGTTATACGGCCAGTGAGACCAAAAAACTTACTTTCAGGCTTAAGGGAGGTGTTAAAACGCGCTGCCAGTTCGTTCAGAAACCAGACGCCGGCGTTATGTCGGGTATGTTCGTATTCCGGGCCCGGATTACCCAGGCCCGCAATCAGACGGATATCTGACGACAAGCTGATTATTCCTCAGCTGCGTCTTCTTCGCCTTCTTCTGCTTCAGGTGCTTTAGGAGCAGGCTTAACAGTAACAACTGCTAAGTTGTGTGCATCATCACCTTTAGCCAGTTCAACAGACGAAACGCCTGCAGGCAGAGTCAGGTCAGACAGGTGAACGGTAGCATCCATTTCAACTGCAGCCATATCTACTTCGATGAACTCAGGCAGATCTTTAGGCAGACACGTGATTTCGATTTCGTTTACGTGGTGCTCTGCAATACCGCCAGCTTTGATAGCAGCAGATTTTTCTTCATTGATGAAGTGCAGAGGTACGCTGGTGTGCAGCTCTTCGCCAGCGATAACGCGTTGGAAGTCAACGTGAGTGATCTTAGGCTTGTACGGGTGACGTTGCATGTCTTTAACTAACGCTTCAACTTTCTGACCGTCAATGTTCAGAGTCAGAACGTGAGAGTAGAATGCTTCGAAATCAGCAGCGTTGTTCAGTTTGTTGTGATCAAGAGTCAGTGCAACAGGGGCTTCTTCGCCACCGTACAGGATTGCAGGAACTTTATCAGCATGACGCAGGCGGCGGCTCGCACCTTTCCCCAGGTCAGTACGTACTACTGCATCCAGGTTAAAAATAGCTTCAGACATTAATATGTCTCCAATATATTTAGTTTATTTTTGTGAGTTTTTGCGACCAAAACTCACGCGATAACGGCAATAAACAAGGCTCATTAACCGTACCCCGAAATAAAAGGGCGGCGAATTCTACCACCGCGAAGCAGGATATACAAACGTCAATTACATTTCACTGTGGTGCGGTGCGACAGTTGTGGCATCGGCACTGACCACTTTTTCTACTTTAAAAACGGTTCCGAACTGAGTCGTTGTCATCATACCGGTCAGCGGCTGACCTTCGACAATCAGTTTCATGCCATTCTGACGGTAAGATTTATCCAGTCCGCGCAGGGTGTAACGCTCACCGGTGTCAGTAATGAAACCAAAAAAGCCGCCTTCATGCTGCTGATAGACCAGTTTTCCTGACAAGGTGATGTTGTTTTCCATTTCAGTGGCCTTATTGACAATATTATCAGTCACATTTTTCGTAACGTTCTCAACCACATTGAGAGTGACGGTTTCTGTTTTTGACACGTCGTCCGGCGCAGCTTCATCGCCACAGGCACTGCACAGGCCGACTAACGCTGCTAAATAAACAAGTCTGATCATAATATCTCCGCCGTAGTTATGGTCAGCAGACCTTTTCTATTGTTGTCATTGTGCCGGTTTTGACATGAACGGACAATGAACAGGTGGGTGTGGTTTATTGTTTGTGCCTTTTTATTTTATTAAAACTCAGAGGATTGAGTCTATGTCTTCAGATTTTCACTTTTACGAGCCTTCAGCGGGTCATGGCCTCAAACATGATCCCTTCAACAGTATTATTGCACCCAGACCCATCGGCTGGATTTCCACTGTTGACGAAAAGGGTATCGCTAATCTGGCACCTTACAGCTTTTTTAATGCATTCAATTACACGCCGCCCATTATTGGTTTTTCCAGCATCGGCTTTAAAGACTCAGTAAGAAATATTCAGGCGACAGGAGAGTTTTGCTATAACCTGGTGAGTGTGCCGCTGGCACAGCAGATGAATCAGACCTGTGCACAGGTCGATGCCAGTGTGGATGAGTTTGAACTGGCAGGGCTGACAAAAGGCGAGTCCCGCACTGTAAAGCCGCCCCATGTTGCGGAAAGTGGCGTGGTGATGGAATGCCGCAAAACACAAATCGTACAATTGCAGGGCAGTAATGGTGAATTGTGTGATACATGGATGGTATTCGGTGAAGTGACCGGCGTGAAGATAAAAACATCACTGATTGAAGACGGTGTTTTTAAAACGGGTAGGGCAGAACCCCTATTGCGGGCGGGTGGCGCAGGGGATTATTACACCATTGATAGTGAAAACCTGTTTGAGATGTTGCGTCCCCGCTGATACAAAAAAGCCGGTGCTTCTCAGCACCGGCTATTAATAATTTGCACACAGGCAGCTATCAGTATTCGAACATCGCTGAGATAGACTCTTCGTTGCTGATGCGGCGAATCGTTTCAGCCAGCATTTCAGATAATGTGAGTTGCTTCACTTTGCCGGTTGCCTGCATATCTTTTGACAGCGGGATACTGTCGGTAACAATGATTTCATCGATAACCGACTCTTTCAGGTTCTTAGGCGCATTGCCTGAGAAGATAGCGTGAGTCGCGTAAGCATACACTTTGCGAGCGCCATGATTTTTCAGGGCTTCCGCGGCTTTCGCCAGCGTACCGCCGGTGTCAATCATGTCGTCAACAATGATGCAGTCACGATCTTTCACATCACCGATAATATTCATCACCTGAGAAACGTTCGCTTTCGGACGACGTTTATCGATAATTGCCAGTTCTGCATCATTCAGCAGTTTAGCCGTTGCACGGGCACGTACTACGCCGCCGATGTCCGGAGACACAACAATCGGGTCGACAAAATCACGCTGAACCATATCTGCAAGCAGGATAGGTGTACCGAAAGCGTTATCTACCGGTACATCGAAGAAACCCTGGATTTGCTCTGCGTGCAGGTCGATGGTCAGTACGCGGTCAACACCCACGTTAGACAGAAAATCTGCGACCACACGGGCTGTGATTGGCACCCTGGCTGAGCGGACGCGACGGTCTTGTCTCGCATAACCAAAATAAGGGATAACAGCAGTAATACGTCCTGCTGATGCACGACGCAGGGCGTCGATCATCACAATCAATTCCATCAGGTTGTCGTTGGTTGGTGCACAGGTAGACTGGATAATAAAAACGTCCGAGCCACGGACGTTTTCATGAATTTCTACACTGATCTCACCGTCGCTAAAGCGACCAACACTGGCGTTACCAAGTTTGGTATAAAGGCGTTCTGCAACCTTATGGGCAAGTTCGGGGACGGCGTTGCCTGCAAAGAGCTTCATATCTGGCACAAGTGTTTCCTCGGTGCGTTTGATAAAGGAGGTGGCTGGGGTAGCTGGACTCGAACCAACGAATGGCGGGATCAAAACCCGCTGCCTTACCAACTTGGCTATACCCCAAAAATTTAGTTCATGTCCGATGCTTCGTTCACGTATTTTAGCTTTTGTTGTAATGGCGACATATTCACACCTTTAGCAACAAAACCGGACCATTCTGCGGGCAATTTCCCGAGAACCTGTCTGGCTGAATTTTCATCACTAAATACAGAAAATACGCACGCGCCTGTGCCCGTCATCCGCGACGGTGCGAATTGTAGCAACCACTGTAATAATATTGCAACTTCCGGATGCTTTTTACAGACAATACTCTGGCAATCATTATGCGTTGCAGCGAAAGTATAATTGTGCCACTCCATGGCCGGTGTATTGCGGGGCAGGGCCGGTTCTCTGAAAATATCAGCGGTACCCACGTGTATACCCGGATTGACAACCAGATACCATTGTTCGTCTAAATCAGCGGGACTGATGTGCTCGCCCACACCGCCGGCGAAACCTGTGCGGCCTTCAACAAAGATAGGTACGTCGGCGCCCAGACGCAGACCTAACCCGGCCAGTTCTGCTGTACTCAGACCGCACTGCCACAAGTAGTTAAGTGCAACCAGAACTGTGGCAGCATTAGATGAGCCACCGCCAATACCACCGCCCATGGGCAGTGACTTTTTCAACCGGATGTTTGCGCCCTTATCTGTTCCCGTGTGTGTCTGTAACAGTCTGGCTGCTTTTACAATCAGATTATCTTCATCATTCACACCGGGAATCGACGGATTAAGGGTGATAATGCCGTCTTTGGTGACATCAAAAGCCAGTTCATCACCACGGTCCAGTAACTGAAACAAGGTCTGAAGCTGATGGTAACCGTTATCGTATTTACCGAGGATATGAAGGAATAAATTCAGTTTGGCCGGGCTGGGCCACCATTCACTGTGTTGCATTACTGTATGGTCCACTCATCAATCCGGATTTTTATCCATATTTTTGTATTGTCTGTGCGGGTAAGCATTAACTGATGCGGCAACCACAGTCCTGCTTCCTCACCATAGTTGCTGTAACTGACTTGCCAGTTGCCGCAGGCTTCACAGCCCGGAGAAAGGGAAGCCAGGAGCTGTTTATCGTTGAGCTTATAGTCGTCACCCCGTAAAGGCAGCCCCTTTACCCAGTTCAGCAGCTTGCCGGCGGGAATATCCCAGCCGGTTGTCTGGTAAATAAGACGTGCCGGACTGGTGTCCTGCCAGCGCTTATCGTCAGCTTCCAGTGTAGCCATGCCGTCACTGAAATCGATATTCGCCAGGGTAATACCCAGCATATTGGTTAAACGGAAATTAAAATCGGGCTCATCGGTTTTCCAGTTTACGTGGGCGCTGACAGCTTCCTTTTCATTGCGGATAGCCATCTTACCTTTCATCTGCCAGCGGGTGACAGACTTCAGCTTCTCAAGCTGTGAAGGCAGGTTTACCGCGGTCTCCGGGCCATCTGGCAGAGTGGTACAGGCTGATAACAGGGCGATAAACAAACCTGTAAATAGTATTCGGAAAATCATGAACGATTATGATCCTACGCAATGCAACGGGATGATTGCTTCAAAACTCAGGGATCTAATGGGAACACAGTTTCAGGAGTACTTTCAATCATTTTGGGTTTTTCGTACAATGCCGCTCCGAAGATGCCAGCATAAATATTGATGACCCTTACTGCCCTCGGAATAAACCACAAAACTGCACCTGTTGCGTTACGCGAAAAAGTCGCCTTTACACCGGATTCTCTGGTGTCTGCGCTCGCCTCGCTGAAGCAGATAGACGGTATTGAAGAATCTGTCATCGTGTCTACCTGTAACCGCACTGAAGTCTATGTGAAAGGGGCCGGCGAGGCGGCATTGCTGCTCGACTGGTTATCTGCCTTTCATGATGTGAAGCGGGAAGATATCGAGCAAAACAGTTACCTTTACCAGCAGGAAGATGCAGTAAAGCATGTTATGCGGGTAGCAAGCGGGCTGGATTCGTTGATCCTCGGTGAGCCGCAAATTCTCGGACAGATTAAACAGGCATTCAGCGACGCAAAGCATTCCGGTACTGTGGGGGCGGAGTTCGAGCGGTTATTCCAACACACATTCTCTGTAGCTAAGAAAGTACGCTCTGAAACAGAAATTGGTGCTAATGCCGTATCTGTGGCCTTTGCTGCGGTGCAACTGGCCAAACATATATTCAGCGCATTACCAAAGCGCTCAGTATTGCTGGTAGGTGCCGGCGAAACCATTGAACTGGTTGCCCAGCATTTAAAAGAGCAGGGCGTTCAGCGTCTTGCCGTTGCCAACCGTACCGTAGCCAGAGCTGAGAACCTTGCGGCGAATCTGGGTGCAGATGTGCTCACACTGTCTCAGTTGCCTGAACATCTTCACGATTTTGATATTGTCATCAGTTCTACAGCCAGCCAGTTGCCATTGATTGGTAAAGGGATGGTGGAAAAGGCCTTAAAGCAGCGCCGTAACATGCCCATGTTTCTTGTTGATCTGGCGGTTCCCCGTGACATTGAGTCTCAGGTTAATGAACTCGGCGATGCCTACCTTTATACTGTTGATGATTTGCAGCATATTGTTGAGCAGAATCTAGCTTCCCGTGAAATGGCCGCGCAGGACGCTGAAAAAATCATCGATGATCAGGCCTCCGTATTTTTAAGCTGGAAACAGGCGCAGCATTCCATTGATTTGGTGCGTCAGTATCGTCAGAAAGGCATGGCATCCAGAGATGAGCTGGTCGCCAGGGCGATGAATCAGTTGTCCGAAGGCCGCAACGCGGAAGACGTTGTACAGGAACTGGCCTATAAACTCACCAATGCGTTGATGCACGGGCCTACCCGTGTACTGCGGGACGCTGCACACGAAAATGATGCCGCGCTGACTCAATGGCTGGGTCAGGCGATGGATCTTGCCGGTAACGGGCAGGACAAAGAAGGGTAAAACAGAATATGAAAGAATCGGTGACCAGAAAGCTCGAGAACCTGGTGGAAAGGTTTGACGAGGTTCAGGCATTGCTGGGTGATCCCGGTACGATTTCCAATCAGGATAAATTCCGCGCGTTGTCAAAAGAGTTCAGTCAGTTGGAAGATGTTGTAAAAGGCTTTAATGCTTTTCAGCAGGCTGAAGAAAATCTTGCTTCTGCACTGGAAATGATGGAAGAAGACGATGCCGAAATGCGCGAAATGGCGCAGGAAGAAATGAAGCAGGCAAAAGAAGACATTGCACGCCTTGAAAGCGAACTGCAAATTCTTCTGTTACCTAAAGATCCCAACGATGACCACAATTGCTTTTTGGAAATCCGTGCCGGTGCCGGCGGTGATGAGGCGGCTATTTTTGCCGGTGACCTGTTCCGTATGTACAGCCGCTATGCTGAATCAAAGGGCTGGCGCGTAGAGGTGGTCAGTCAGAATGAAGGTGAGCACGGTGGCTTTAAAGAAGTCATTGCTAACCTTTCCGGTGAAGGCGTTTACGGTATTATGAAATTTGAATCCGGCGGACACCGGGTACAGCGTGTGCCGGAAACTGAATCCCAGGGACGTATTCACACGTCAGCCTGTACCGTCGCGGTATTGCCTGAGATCCCTGAGTCTGAAGCCATTGAAATTAATCCTGCTGATTTGCGTGTTGATACCTTCCGTGCATCCGGTGCCGGTGGTCAGCACGTTAACAAAACAGACTCTGCTATCCGGATGACTCACATTCCAACCGGCCTTGTGGTTGAGTGTCAGGATGAGCGTTCACAGCACAAAAACCGCGCTAAGGCCATGTCTGTACTGCAGGCACGTCTGAATCAACTTGAAGAAGAAAAGCGGGCGAAAGAAGAGGCAACCACACGCCGGAATCTGGTGGGCAGTGGTGACCGTTCTGAACGTATCCGTACTTACAACTTCCCCCAGGGCCGTGTGACTGATCACCGCATCAACCTGACCCTGTACCGTCTTGATGAGGTCATTGAAGGGGATCTGGCTGCGCTGGCTGATCCTATCCGTCAGGAACACCAGGCCGATCTGCTGGCTTCACTGGCAGACGAATAATGTCAGTCACCATTGCCTGTGCACTTCAACAGGCAAAAGAAGCGCTGGCAGGGGGAGAGTCTCCGGCCACCGACGCAAAAGTACTGCTGGCCCATGTATTGGGCCAGACACAAACCTGGTTGTACACCTGGAGTGATAAAGTACTTAAAGACGAGGAGCTTAACCGCTTCAAACAGCTCATCAGTGAACGAAAAACAGGCCGGCCGGTGGCGCACCTGACCGGTAACCGCGATTTCTGGACACTGACACTCAATGTGAATCCTGCCACGCTTATTCCGCGTCCGGAAACCGAACTGCTGGTGGAAAAAGCGCTGGAACTGCTTCCTTCCGGGCCATGTTGTGTGTGCGATTTAGGCACCGGAACAGGGGCTGTGGCGCTGGCGCTGGCCAGCGAAAGACCGGACATTCAGGTCACAGGTACAGATCGCATTGAAGAGGCTGTCGACCTCGCTAAACAAAATGCAGCACTGAATCACATCACTAACGCGTCCTTTATTGTCAGCCACTGGTTTGATGCCCTGAAAGATAAGCAGTTTGATATGCTGGTGACCAATCCCCCTTATGTGGAATCAGACAGTCACTATCTGCAACAAGGTGATGTCCGCTTCGAGCCCCTGTCTGCACTCACTGCCGGTGAGGACGGGCTTGATGATATCCGGCTTATCATCAGTCAGGCATCAGTATGCCTTAAGCCCAGCGGATGGCTGCTTATTGAACATGGCAGTGAGCAGGGCGGTGCAATCCGCGGGCTGTTTAATGACAGCGGTTACACCATGGCAAACACCTTTGCTGATCTTGCCGGCCTTGACCGGATAACTATTGCGAAAAGACCTGCTTGCGAATAATTCCTCTTACAGTATGCTTTAACCGGCCTTTTATAAAAATGGAATGCTGTAAATGACTGATGATTTCCTGTTTGCGGACGATGACGACGAGGAATTAACAGAGGAACTTGGCGTCTGGAAGGTGCTCATTGTTGACGATGAGCCGGAAGTACACGCGGTGACAAAACTGGCGTTGAGCGATTTTGTGCTGGATGATAAACGGCTGGAATTTGTCAGCGCCTACAGCGGCGAAGAAGCCAAAACCTACTTTCGTGAAAATGATGATGTGGCCGTAGTGCTGCTTGATGTGGTGATGGAAACCGATAATGCCGGGCTTGAAGTCGCAGAATACATCAGAGAAACATTGGATAATCATTTTACCCGCATCATTCTGCGGACCGGACAACCCGGTCAGGCACCGGAACGGGATGTGATTGTTGATTATGATATTAACGATTACAAATCAAAAACCGAACTCACCGCGCAGAAGCTGTTTACTGTCATGATTGCGGCATTACGATCGTATCGCGATATCGTCGTGATTGAGGAAAGCCGCGCCGGTCTTGAAAAAATTATTGATGCTTCCGCCGACCTGTTCACTTCCCGATCCCTTGAAAAATTCATGCGGGGTATCATTCAGCAACTTTCCTCAATTCTCGGATTCTCCAAAGACGCAGCCTATATCACCAATGCCGTGGCGGTGCCGCGGCCTGTAACGCAGTCTTTTCCGCAGGAACTGTTTGTGTTTGCCGGCAATGGCGAATATGCCGGCCAGGAAGGGAAATCGTTGATTGATGCGTTGCCGGCAGAAGCGTATTTGCTGTGTCAGCGGGCGTTAAAAGAGCAGAGCATTATCTTTGGCGAAGATTATGTGGTGGCTTACTGCTTCAGTAAGCACTACAAGGGGTCATTACTGTATTTATCCGGCATCCCCCGTAAGCTCAGCGAGACAAATATGCATTTATTGCAGTTGTTCTCAGAAAATGTGCAGCTGGCATTTGAAAATGTGCTTATCAGTCAGGAAGTGGAAACCACCCAGCGGGAAATCATTGAGCGGTTGGGTAAAGCCATGGAACGTGACAGTGAAACCAGCAAGCATATCCGCCGGATGGTCGAAATGGCTGAGTTGCTGGCCAGGTATGCCGGGCTGGGCGAAGCACAGATCATGACGCTGCGGCTGGCTATTCCGTTGCATGATGTGGGAAATGCACATATTTCGTCACAAATCCTGACAAAAACAGATGTACTGACGGAAGAAGAGCGGTTTGCTATCCGTCAGCATGCGGAATTTGGCTATCAGATTTTAAAAGACTCAGACAGTCCTACCATTCAGCTGGCTTCTGTGCTTGCTAAGGAACATCATGAACGGTGGGACGGACAAGGCTATCCTGAAGGACTGAAAGGTGAGGAAATCCAGCTGGAAAGCCGGATCGCGGCTATCGTCGATGTGTTTGATGCACTGATGAACAAGCGCCCGTACAAAGAAGCCTGGTCGCTGGAAAAAACCGTCAGCACGTTGAAGGCGGAAAGCGGAAGACATTTTGATCCGCAGCTGGTCAGCTATATGCTGGCGAATATTGGCCGCTTCGAAGAAATTCAACGCCGGCTGGCGGACGACATATCACAATAATAAAGAGGTTGTTATGTATTTAATGGCTAAGCATTTGCACCTTACGGCCATCGCTCTCAGTGTATTTTTGTTTATTTTCAGATTTATGCTGTCACAGTTTAACAGTGAGTTACTGACCAGAAAGTGGCTCAAAATTCTCCCTCATGTCATCGACACCTGCCTTCTGGCCAGTGCGCTTTGGCTATGTTTTCTTATTGGCCAGTACCCGTTTGTACAGGGCTGGCTGACCTTCAAAGTGGTCGGGCTGGTGGCCTATATTCTGATGGGGATGTTTGCGCTTAAATGGGGGCGGAACAAGCCTCTGCGCTGGATCGGTTTTATCGGCGCATTAACCTGGTTAGGGTTAATCGCCAGGGTTGCAGTATCAAAGCAACCGTTGTTTTTTTAATTTGGAAGTAAATAATGACACAGTCCCGTACTGAAATTCAGGTTGGCGATATTACTGTTGCTAACGACAAGCCGTTTGTATTATTTGGTGGCATGAATGTGCTCGAATCCCGTGATCTGGCAATGCAAATTGCTGAGCACTATGTGGAAGTGACTACACGGCTGGGCATTCCATACGTATTTAAAGCCTCTTTTGATAAAGCCAACCGTTCTTCTGTAACGTCTTACCGCGGACCGGGTATGGAAGAAGGGCTAAAGATTTTTGAAGAAATCAAATCTACTTTTAATGTACCGGTGATCACCGATGTCCATGAGCCTCATCAGGCGGCACCTGTGGCGGAAGTCGCGGATGTTATTCAGCTACCGGCCTTTCTCGCCCGCCAGACCGATCTGGTGGTGGCAATGGCAGAGACCGGTGCGGTCATTAATGTGAAGAAACCCCAGTTTCTGGCTCCCCATGAAATGCGTCATATTATCGGTAAACTCGGGGAAGCCGGTAACGATAAAGTGATCCTGTGTGAACGGGGCAGTTGCTTTGGATATAACAACCTGGTTGTCGATATGCTGGGCATGGATGCAATGAAAGCGTATGCACCTGTAATTTTCGATGCAACTCATGCGTTGCAGATGCCGGGAGGCAGAGCTACTTCAGCAGATGGCCGCCGTGCACAGGCTGCGCAACTGGCGCGTAGTGGTATGGCTTTAGGTCTTGCCGGTTTATTTATCGAAGCGCATCCGAATCCGGATGAAGCGAAATGTGACGGACCATGTGCGTTGCCATTGTCAAAGCTGGAACCGTATTTGCAGCAAATGAAAGCGTTAGATGAGCTAGTGAAGGGGTTTGCGCCGCTGGATACCAGTGCAAACTAAATGAAACGCTGAAGACGGTGCCCGGCAACACTGTTGCCGGGCACCGAATCAGGTGTGAAAAAGGGCTTATTCGCTGCGGTTATCTTCCTTAGCGTCGCGATCGTCTTTTTCGTTCATCGCGATAAGTGTACTGGCAACGTGCTGTTGCACTTCTGCGGCCAGAACAGCCTTAACTTGTTCCTGAACACTGACCATTTCTACAGACAGTTCAAGGGTATTCATAGCAGGTATCACAGGCATAGAAGCCGGCAGTTCCTGAGAAATAGTTGGGTAAGCAGTGGTTGCCGCTAAGATAACAGCCATCTGGCTGAAGAATTTTTTGAATTTAGTCATATCACACCTAATAAAATTAATTTAAAATTCGTTAACAAATTGAGCTTTCTTGTTAACATTGCACTTGTCTAACTGATTGATTGAAAAGTGCTGTGCTTTGAAAGCGTGCGAATAATAAACAGATTTTGCTCGTCTTTAAAACGAGTAAAAGTAGGGTTTAAGGATTAGAAAAACTAATGCTTTATCACGTTGGTCATTTAGCTGCCGGAGGGAAGCGTGCATAGACGTTTGCCGCCGCTGAATGCGCTGAAAGCCTTTGAAGCCGCCGCCAGGCACCTGAGTTTTACCAAAGCCGCCGAAGAATTATTCGTTACCCAGGCTGCTGTCAGTCATCAAATTAAAGCGCTCGAAGAATTCTTATCAATGAAGTTGTTTCTTCGCCGCAACCGGACGTTGCTCCTTACTGAAGAAGGACAGGCATATTTTCTTGAGCTGAAAGATATCTTTAAACATCTTCAGGAAGCCACAGAACGATTGCTGGCAAAAGGCAGTAAAGGAGCGATTACCGTTGCTATGCCGCCAAGTTTTGCCAGCCAGTGGCTGGTACCCCGTATCAGTCGTTTCAGCATTGAGCATCCGGATATTGATGTTCGTATTAAAGCGGTAGATTTCGATGAAGGGTTTTTAGAAGACGATGTGGATGTGGCCATTTATTACGGTAAGGGCCGCTGGAGCGGTGTGAAAGCCGATAAACTGCATACCGAGTACCTTACTCCATTGTGCTCTCCCATGTTGTTTAACGGCCCTAAACCGCTGAACAGCCTGAGTGATTTGAAACACCATGTTCTGCTGCACGATTTAAGCCGTGAGGCCTGGAAAAACTGGTTGAAAAGTGTCGGCGTGTCCGGCGTGAATGTAAACCAGGGGCCGGTGTTCAGTCACTCCATGCTGGTACTCCAGGCTGCTGCGCTGGGGCAGGGCATTGCGCTGGGTAACACTATTCTTGCCCGTCCGGAACTGGATGCCGGCCGTCTAATCATGCCTTTTGAAGAAAAAGTCGCCAGTCGGGATGCGTTTTATCTGGTTTGTGATGAAGCGCAGGCAGATTTAGGTAAAATCGCCGCGTTCAGAAGCTGGATATTGGCGCAGGTTGAAGAGGAACAATATGATGTCTGACATGATCACGGACCGGGCAGAGCATGAGGTCGCCGTTTTGATCCTCGCTCATGGTGCCGGTGCGGGAATGCAGTCTCCCTTTATGGCAGATATGGCTGCCTTACTGGCAGCACAGGGGATTACGGTGGCGCGTTTTGATTTTCCCTACATGCAGACCATAGCGGAAACCGGTAAAAGAAGACCACCGGATAAAATAGAAAAACTGGAAGCTTTTTATATAAATCTGGTAGAGCAGGTGGCCAAAAATACTTCTTCGCCGGTATTTATCGGCGGCAAGTCTATGGGCGGTCGTGTGTCGACGATGATTCTTGAAGCAACAGAGGCGAAAGGCGCGGTGGTGTTTGGTTATCCTTTTCATCCTCCCGGCAAGCCGGAAAAGCTGCGCACGGAACATCTGGTGAAAATGACAAAACCCGTATTCATCAATCAGGGAGAACGGGACACCTTCGGTACGCAAAGCGAAGTTGACGGTTATAATCTGTCCGGTCAGGTCACTTTGCATTTTCTGCCTGACGGCGACCACAGTCTCAAGCCCCGTAAATCCAGCGGTCATACATTAAACGAACACATGCAGCAGGCGGCTTCAGCTTCAGCCGCTTTTATTAACAGGCTTATTTCATGCTAAAACCTTTTGTTCTTACCGGTGCTATTGCCGCGCTGGCCGCTGTGATATTCGGCGCGTTCGGTGCGCATGCGCTAAAGTCGATGCTTAGCGCTTCACAACTGACGTCATGGCATACCGCTGTGGACTATCAATTTTATCATGCGCTGGCGTTACTGATTTTGCCGGCACTGCGACACGCCGTGAGTAGCAGGTTATTAAGTACCGCCGGTATTTGTTTTGTTGCCGGCATTGTTTTGTTCAGTGGCAGCATCTACTTACTCACCTTGCTGGAATGGCGCTTTCTCGGACCGGTAACGCCACTTGGCGGTTTATTCTTTATGATTGGCTGGGTGGCACTGATCACCGGTGTGGTAAAAGGAAAGTGGCATGAATAGTTTGCTGATTTACTGCCGCAGTGGTTATGAAGCTGATACCGCCGGGGAACTGACAGCATTGACCTCTGAAGCCGGTATTTACGGGTATCCGGTATTTACGCCGGACCAGGGCTTCATTTTGTTTCATTTTTATGAGCAGGGCGATGCAGACCGGCTGGGTCAGCGTCTTGCTGTGGCTGATACCATTTTTCCCCGTCAGATTGTGGTGGTCACCGCTCATCTTGAAGATCTCGACAAAACAAACCGGGCAGGTCCGGTACTGGCTGCCATCAGCGACGCAGACACGGATGAGTGGAAAAACACCTTATTGTTTGTCGAGCATGCAGATACCGAAGCAGGAAAAGCGCTGGCTAAATTCTGCCGGAAGTTCACTGTGCCACTGCGGCAAGGTTTAAGAAAGCAGGGAGCACTGACATATAAAGAAAAAGAAGACGGCAGAGCATTGCATGTTTTCTTCACTGATTATGACAATTGTTTCGTGGGCCATTCTTATCCGGCCATGCGCAGTCCCTTTGCTAACGGCATCTGTCGTCTGAAATTTCCGCCGAAAGCACCCAGCCGGTCGACTCTCAAGCTTGAGGAAGCCATTCTGACCATGCTGAACGATGAAGAACGACGGGAAATTTTCCGTGAAGGCGCCCGTGCGGTAGATCTGGGGGCGTGTCCGGGCGGCTGGACGTATCAGCTGGTGATCCGTGAGATGGGCGTTGAGGCCATTGACAACGGTGCTATCGACGAAGAACTCATGGCAACAGGATTAGTGGACCATTATGCGGCAGACGGCTTTACTTATAAGCCCAAATTTGGCCGTGTAGATTTGCTGGTGTGTGATATGATAGAGCGCCCCGACAGGGTAGCGGTACTCATGAGTGAGTGGCTGGAAAAAGGTTGGGCAGATCATGCGATTTTCAACCTTAAGCTGCCAATGAAGAAACGATACGACACGGTGACGGCCGCTATCGGGGAAATACAATCGCGACTTGGCAAAAAAGCTGGCGGCTTTCGGATGAAAGTCAGACACCTTTATCATAATCGCGACGAGGTTACTGTTACTGTCATAAAAGCTTAAATAAAGCCTTATGATGGTAATTTATTGATTTTAAATATAAAATTAAAGGCTTGGCGCGGAACTGCTGAATAAGTTTTAGACTTTTTTCGCAAAGGACTATAAATCTGGTATTGAAATCCTTTATAATCCCGCCGTTTTTTTACTCTGAACCAACGAAAGTGAACTAATGTCAGACTTATCTCTTTACAGAAACATTGGTATCTTCGCCCACGTAGACGCGGGTAAGACTACCACTACAGAACGTATTTTGAAGCTTACCGGTAAAATCCATAAAACTGGTGAGGTACACGATGGTGAGTCAACTACTGACTTCATGGAACAGGAAGCTGAGCGCGGTATTACTATCCAGTCTGCTGCGACTACTTGTTTCTGGAAAGACCACCGTATGAACATCATCGATACTCCGGGACACGTTGACTTCACAGTTGAAGTTTACCGTTCTCTGAAAGTATTGGATGGTGGTATCGGTGTTTTCTGTGGTTCAGGCGGTGTTGAGCCTCAGTCTGAAACTAACTGGCGTTATGCTAACGAATCAGAAGTTGCCCGTGTAATCTTCGTAAACAAACTGGACCGTATGGGTGCAGATTTCTACCGTGTTGTTGGCCAGGTTAAGAAAGTACTTGCTGCTAACCCACTGGTAATGACCCTGCCAATCGGTATCGAAGACGAGTTCAAAGGTGTTGTTAACCTGCTCGACATGAAAGCGTACATCTGGGATGACTCTGGCCTGCCAGAAAACTACGAAGTTGTAGATATCCCTGCTGATATGGTTGACAAAGCCAACGAATACCGTGAGCAAATGATCGAAACTGCCGTTGAGCAGGACGATGACCTGATGATGGCTTACATGGAAGGTGAAGAACCTTCTCTGGAAGACATCAAGCGTTGTATCCGTAAAGGTACCCGTGATCTGGCATTCTTCCCGACTTACTGTGGTTCTGCTTTCAAAAACAAAGGTATCCAGCTGGTTCTGGACGCAGTTGTTGACTTCCTGCCTTCTCCTACAGAAGTTGATCCACAGGAACTGACTGACGAAGAAACTGGTGAACCTACTGGTGAAGTTGCAACAGTATCTGTTGACGAGCCGTTCCGTGCGCTGGCGTTCAAAATCATGGACGACCGCTTCGGTGCGCTTACCTTCATCCGTATCTACTCTGGTAAGCTGAACAAGGGTGACACTATCCTGAACTCTGCTACCGGTAAGACTGAGCGTATCGGTCGTATGGTAGAAATGCACGCTGACGAACGTACAGAACTGACTTCTGCGCAAGCAGGTGACATTCTGGCTGTTGTAGGTATGAAGAATGTTCAGACTGGTCACACACTGTGTGATCCTAAGAACCCTTGTACCCTTGAGCCAATGATCTTCCCTGAGCCGGTAATCTCTATCGCTGTTAAGCCTAAAGATAAAGGTGCTAACGAGAAGATGTCTATCGCTATCGGTAAACTGGTTGCAGAAGATCCTTCGTTCCAGGTTGAAACTGATGAAGATTCTGGCGAAACCATCCTGAAAGGTATGGGTGAGCTTCACTTAGACATCAAAGTAGACATCCTGAAGCGTACTTACGGCGTTGAGCTGGAAGTAGGTCAACCACAGGTTGCTTACCGTGAAACTATCACTACTCCGGTAGAAGACAGCTACACGCACAAGAAACAGTCTGGTGGTTCTGGTCAGTTCGGTAAGATTGATTACCGCATCCGTCCTGGTGAAACTAACTCTGGCTTCACGTTCAAATCTACCGTTGTTGGTGGTAACGTACCTAAAGAATTCTTCCCTGCTATCGAGAAGGGCTTCAAGGGTATGATGGACATGGGTCCTCTGGCTGGTTATCCGGTACTGGACGTTGAAGTTGAACTGTACGACGGTGGTTTCCACGCAGTTGACTCATCAGCAATCGCGTTCGAAATCGCAGCGAAAGGTGCATTCCGTCAATCTATGCCTAAAGCCGGTCCTCAGCTTCTTGAGCCAATCATGAAAGTTGACGTGTTCAGCCCTGAAGACAACGTAGGTGACGTAATCGGTGACCTTAACCGTCGTCGTGGTATGATCAAAGACCAGGAAGCTGGTGCTACCGGCGTTCGCATCAAGGCAGACGTACCTCTGTCAGAAATGTTCGGTTACATCGGACACCTGCGTACTATCACATCAGGTCGTGGTCAGTTCTCTATGGAATTCAGCCACTACTCAGCATGTCCTCAGAACGTAGCTGAGAAAGTAATGGAAGAAGCGAAAGCGCGTAAAGCAGCTAAGTAATTCTTCTGGAAAGCTTTAAAAAACCCGCCATCCGGCGGGTTTTTTTATGGCTCGGAAAAACTGTACTAAACCTGTACTTGCGATGACTCCGGCAACTGATACATTTAAGCGGCTTAAAGGAGAGAGTTATGCAATGGATAGTTCACACACTCGCGACAGTGATCCCCCTCGGCTTTATCGTCTACTGGTTATGGTTCAGAAACGCCTGGTACAAGTCCATGCTTCGCAAAGGGAAGCAGGGCGGTAAAGATACCATTGCCATTTATCCCACCGTCGCCTCATTGCTCAGGCTGGAAGCGGCAGTCGTTGTACCTGTCAGCCGGGTAACCAAAGTCATCATCACAGCACGTTGCATTATATTCTATGCCGGCCCCTGTAAAATTGCTGAGTTATGGTTGCTTGCAGGGCAGTCATCAGAACTGGCTGAAGGGATCCATGAGTATTGCAGCCATGCTACTGTCAGCTATGTACCTTATTATCCGCGGCAAACTCTGGCGGAAAGCTGTCGTTTTCAGCGGTATTACGGCATGGATGTGGTCAGCTTTAATGACGGGCAGTATTTCGCACCCGCCAGCAGAGTTGTTTCGCAGCTTCTCGAATCGCCGTTGCCGGAGGAGCCTGATGAGGATGATATTGATACTGTTCAAACAATCTGGTCAGACTGGCGAGATCGTTTGCTATAGCCTCCGGCACTTTATGTTTACAGTATTCATAGAATTGTCCCGGACTGCGGTTTTCCCGTTGCAGGCCAAATTTTTGTTCCAGTTTCTCAACCGCGCCAAGATAGTACTTCTTTTCTCTGGCAATGTGACTTCGTTGCCATCCCGGTACAAAGAATATAATTAGCAGCGCGCCTGTGAACAATAGCAGGCCGGCGGCAAATAAACTGAGCTTTAACGGCGTAATACCATTTAAAATACGGTCTAGAATGTCCGTTTGTTTATCATTGTTATAGCCTAAAAACCAGCGGCTCCAGAGAAAATCCATTTGCGCACTCATGTTGCGCAATGCATCGAAGAACGCAAGCTGACTGATACCGTTTAGCGGATGATCGCCCTGAATCTCTGTCGAGAATCTTGCTGCCTGCTCAAAACCGTCGAAAATTCGTGAAGGCGCAACCATGGTTGTCGGATCGTAGCTTTGCCAGTTCGTTCCGTCGGTTTTTGCTTCTACCCAGGCGTGAGCGTCGTACTGATACACATTGACGGTTTCATCATTGATAGGCGTGCCACCCTGATAACCTGTCACAATGCGGGCGGGTATACCGGCAAGCCGCAGTGCAAACGTCATCGCACTGGCATAATGAGCACAAAACCCCTGTTGATGGTCAAACAGGAAACTGTCTACCGGATCATTAAGCATGGGCGGTGGTGTTAACGTGTAACTGAAAGGCTTGTCATTAAAATAACGCATCAGTGCTGATACAAATGCCCGGTTATCAGGGTGCATCTCTCTGAGTCCGTGTACCCATTCCCTGGTTTTGTCATTGCCTCTTTCCGGCACCTGCAGGTTAAGCGTATTGTCCAGCGCCGCATTCCCCTGACTTCGCGGAGAGTCAGGGTAGGAGGCAACATAATAAGCATAGCGGCTGAACAGTGGCTGTCTTGATGTTAGCTGGTATTGCCAGCCCTGCCACAATTCCCGTTGACTGGCTGCACTGTCGGGGACAGCAGTGTCTAATGCAAATAACCAGGATTTTTTGGTGGGTTCGGCAATGACTTCATAGCGGACAGGCTCACCGCTGAGGGCCGGCCGGAACGGCTTATTCATATACCGCAATTGGGTTTCAGCGTATTGCCTTGTTTCACTGACTGACCACGATTTTCCGTCAAAATGTTCCAGCGTCAATGCACGCCAGTAGAGTTGTTCTCTGACCGGAACAGGCGTTGAGAATGTGGCACTGAATGCCAGCTTTTCAGACTGTGCGAGATTGGCAATGTCACCCGGCGTAATGGTTTCTGCCAGCCCGGTTTCTGTGGACTTACCTTCCGGCATTTTCCATAAAGGGGGAAGCCGGGGCATAAACACAAACAAGATAACGGCAAGAGGCAACGCCTGAAAGAACAGGATAAAGGTTTTCTTTTGTCTGAATTGTCTGGTCGACGACGGTGTGTGGGCAGACAACAGAATATAAAGTAGGAACAGAAACATGATGCCGTAAAATAAGGTACGGGCCAGCGACTGATAGAAAATGAAACCGCAGGCCAGCAGGAATATGGCGCAGATAAAAAGTTGATAGAAATCCCGTCGCTTACTTAACAACATTAATTTTAGCGCACAGGCCAGTAGCAGCAGGTTAACCATAATATGCAGGAAATCCATACCGTCACTGGTGGTGATCAGTGCTGTTCCTGCCAGCAGGGCAAGTAAGTTGACCATACGTTTTCCGGGCATATGGTTGTACCAGCCGAGAAACAAAAATCCTCTGACAATGCCGGCACATAAACAAAGCAGTAGTACCCACAAATGAATATCGCTGAACAGGGAGGCCGCCAGCACCACAAAGAAAATGGAGGTCAGCATACTTTCACGGTTCCCCGCGATGGGCAGGCTTACAGACATCATGACGGTGTGTCCTGCCGGAAAAGGGCCAGTGCTTTCAGACAGGCCTGTTTGTGCTGTTGTCCGCAGCCCGGCTGGATCACCAGGTTATCCAGTTTCAGGCCAAATTGTGTTCCCGTTGCTGACAGTTGAGTGACCTGCCAGCTCAGCACCGACAGCGCCGTCTCTGTATCCGTGCGTAACTGACGGATATCCAGATAGCCGCTGACCGGCTGTTGGTCAGTGAAAATCTTATTTACACGGTCACCGCCTTTGGCGACCCGTTTCCATGCAACGCGGTTTAACGGCTCTCCGCTCTGCCAGGGCTGCAGTGCAAAGAAGTCATCGGTGCCATTTTGCACCTGCTTGCCGTTACCGCTGCGGGCATACCATTGAGACAGATCGGCGTGCTCGGGCTTTTTCTGCGGATAGACTAACAGCGTCTGATTAAAATCAGGATGGGTCCAGCACTTTACCAGTCCGAGGGGAAAAGAGGAGGTGACGGTCACTCTGGGCAATCTCATGATGCCCCGTTTATCTGCCTGTATTGCCAGATGATGAGATTTTATTTCCTGTTCAAGATCCAACGTGCTGCGGTCAATATCACCGTACCATCTGATTTCCATTAGTCCCCGCAGAGATTTCCCTTCAGCGGCGGTAATATCAACCGTCATAAATCCATTTTCGCCGGCGAACACCGGCTTTAGCTCTCTTGCTGACAATCGTATCCCTGAGATATTTTTGTAGGCAGTGAACAAGGTAATAAGGAAAAGGCTTAACAGAAACTGGCAAAGAAAAAGCAGAAGATTATTCTGATAGTTAACCGCAAGCAGAAACAGACAGGCGGTCATCATCAGGTAAAACCAGCCGAAGGTACCCGGAAAGATGAAGATATTACCATGATGTAACTGATGAACAGTGTCCGGCGGCATTCTCTTAGCCAGCCATTTTAACGACCATGCTCCGAAAGTTTTTCTCATCATCCGCTTTTCAGGCTGCCAGCGGGTCCACACTGTTCAGCAACCGCTTACTCAGTGTATTTTCTTCGATGGAATCGTGATGAGTACCCCGTAATCTGTGTTCCGCCACGGCGGCAAAAATAGCCTGAACATCTTCAGGGACTATGTAGTCGCGATCGTGAATGAATGCCCAGGCTTTTGCTGCGTTTAACAGGGCACGGCTTGCCCTTGGGGAGAGGGGTTGCGGATAACCACTTTGCTCCCGGCTCTGATTTACCAGGTTAAGCACGTATTCCAGTACGGCTTCACTGCAATGCACATCGTTGACCTGTTGTTGATAGCGGAGCAGTGAGCGGGGATCAATTTTTTCCGCCAGCGGACCTTGCTCTCTGCCACCTTGCTGCTGCAACATGGCTTTTTCCGCTTCTCTTGAAGGGTATCCCAGAGATATTCGCATGAGGAAACGGTCCAGCTGTGACTCCGGCAAGGGATACGTTCCGCTCTGATAGCCCGGGTTTTGAGTGGCAATAACGAAAAAAGGTGAGGGCAGCGGATAAGTGGTGCCGTCAACGCTGACCTGGTTTTCTTCCATGGCTTCAAGCAGCGCACTTTGTGTTTTCGGTGACGCACGGTTAATTTCATCTGCCAGGATCAGTTCGTTGAATACCGGACCGGGGTGAAACCTGAATTCGTGCTGCTGTTGATCGAACACGTTCACCCCCAGCATATCTGCGGGCAGTAAGTCTGACGTGAACTGAATACGGGAATAAGACAAGCCGAATACATTTGCCAGCGCATGAGACAAAGTGGTTTTGCCCATGCCCGGTAAGTCTTCAATCAATAAATGACCTTTTGCCAGCAGGCAGGTTACAGCCAGCTTCAACTGTTGAGGCTTGCCAATAATATGCCCTGACAGTGCGTCTGTGATCGTCTGAAATTCTGTTCGCATGGGGTTTTCCCGCAACCGGTTTGTCCTTATTTATACATGCTAGCAATTCTGAAGGGAATTGCTGTTATCCTGTTGATACCTGAGTATAGACACGGTGTCTGCGCCGGGTGATATAAATTACCTGAGTGAACCTGATTTAGTGCTGTTATCAATATCCTTGTTGTCTATAATGGACCGGTTTATTAAGGAAGTACCATATGAAAATCATTGAAATTGATGATGAGCTGTATACGTTTATAGCAAGTCAGACAAAACACATCGGCGAAAATGCGTCGGACATCCTGCGTCGTTTACTGCTGGGTGATGCTGAAAGTAACGAAGTAAAAGCAGCACCTGTAAAGGCGGCTCCCGCGGTGAAAAAAGCGGCTCCTGTTAAAGCCCGTCAAACGAAAACACCGTCACAGTCAACAACGGTTTCTGCCCCACTTGCTGTAGAGCACGGCAGCGGAGATATCGAAGCGAGACTCACCAGTGCTGCACTGGCGCAGTACACCAAACGGGTTGATCTGTTTCTGTTTATTCTGTCTGAACTTCATGATTTGCACAGCGATGCCTTTGCAAATGTTGAACAAATTAAGGGTAAAAATCGTATTTACTTCGCAACCAGCAAAGACGCGTTGCTGAGTACGGGAAGCAGTACTAACCCTAAATCTATTCCTGACTCACCCTACTGGGTAGTGACAAATAACAACACAGCTAAGAAAGTAGCGATGTTGGAACAGGTAATGAAAACACTGGGATACAGCGACGAAGCCACGCAAACGGTTATCGCTAAATTTGCTTAATACCCCTGGTTAGCAAGACGCTCACTTAAATAAAGGACGAAAAATGGCATTACATCCGCAGGCAGGAGAACCCGCAGCTCCGGAGCAACTGATTAACGTTGCAGAACTTATCACCCAATATTTTACCTATGTCCCTGATGCTGACTCGCCGGCAGAAGCTGTCAGTTTTGGTACATCAGGTCACAGGGGCACAGCAGCAAATACAACGTTCACAGACACGCACATTGCTGCAATTTGCCAGGCGTTAGCAGAGTATCGTCAGTCTGAAGGCATCGACGGTCCGCTCTATATTGGTAAAGATACCCATGCATTGTCAGAACCGGCAATGATTACTGCAATTGAAGTGTTAAGTGCCAACGGTGTTGAAGTAGTGATCCAACAGGCGGATAACGCCAGCCGTGGCTACACGCCCACGCCGGTTATTTCCCGCACCATAATTCGTTATAACCGTGGACGTTCTGCGAACTTAGCTGACGGTATTGTCATTACGCCTTCTCACAATCCGCCTTCTGACGGTGGCTTCAAATACAACCCGCCCCATGGCGGACCTGCTGATGGTGATGTGACCTCTGTCATTCAAAAACGGGCTAATGCACTTATCGCTGCGGGCAATAAAGACGTGAAGCGAATGAACGTGCAACAGGCACGGGCAGAAGGGAAGTTCGTGGAAGCGGATTTCATGGAAGCTTACATAGACGATCTCGCTGAAGTTGTGGATATGGAAGCGATTGCAAAAGCCGGGCTCAAACTCGGTACCGATCCTTTAGGCGGAGCGGGAGTCGGTTACTGGGAGCGTATCAGCGAAAAATATGGCCTTGATATCACAGTTGTGAACGACAAGGTTGATCCTCAGTTTGGCTTCATGCGTCGTGACAAAGATGGCAAGCTGAGAATGGACTGTTCGTCTGCCTATGCAATGGCCGGTCTTATCGATCTGAAAGACAAGTTTGACCTCGCCTGGGGTAACGACCCTGACTTCGACAGACATGGTATTGTTTGTCCTGCTGCAGGCCTTATGAACCCTAATCATTATCTGGCCGTAGCTATCAATTATCTGTACAGCCACCGCCCTGACTGGCCGGAAAGCCTGAAAGTAGGTAAAACTCTGGTATCCAGCTCAATGATTGACAGAGTTACCGCGAACCTGGGCCGTGAACTGGCAGAAATGCCGGTGGGCTTTAAGTGGTTTGTGGGTGGATTATCCGACGGTGAAATCGCCTTCGCAGGCGAGGAAAGTGCCGGCGGTATTTTCCTGCAGCGCAACGGTCAAACCTGGGCCACGGATAAAGACGGTTTTATTATGTGTCTGCTGGCAGCAGAAATTCTTGCTGTCACCGGTAAAGATCCCGGCGAGCATTATGAAGCGCTGACTGAAAAATTCGGTTCGCCTGTGTATCAGCGGGTCGACGTTGCTGCAAGCCTGGAAGAGAAAGCGAAGCTGTCCGCCATGGATGCCTCTGTGGTGACCAGCGACTCCCTCGCCGGAGAGTCAATTACTTCAGTGCAAACTCATGCTCCGGGCAATAATGCTGCCATCGGGGGAGTGAAGGTGTCCACTGAAAATGGATGGTTTGCCGCACGACCTTCCGGTACTGAACAAATTTATAAAATTTACGCAGAGAGTTTTAATGGTGAAAGTCACTTACAATCTCTCATCAAAGAAGCGGAAGAACTGGTAGCAAAAATTATCAAATAAACGCAAATGTTTAAACTTGATGTTTAAAATGTAAATTTATTGTTAATAAATGGGCTGTATTTTTAAATGCAGCCCATTTTTTTTGAAAATTAACAAACATTTTACAAAAAATCGTTTTTAACGCTGCTATATTGCTGCCATATCGATATTTTATTGTGTAATTTAATTACAGTGTAAGGCTAATTTGTAGCCAGTTTACATCGCCATAGTAAAGTGAGAACTGATATGAACGCGAAAACCACTAAAGCGAAAACGGTTGCCCCTGTGGCCGTCAGCGCCGGTAGTAAAAACGAATTTAAATCAGCTGTTATCCGTCACCTGCATTGCACGCTGGGAACAGATGAAAACAAAGCAAATAATCACGCCTGGTGGAAGGCGACCTGTGCTGCTATGCAGGAACAGGTGCTTGAGGGTTTACGTAAAACCCAGAAAACCCATTACTTAAACGATACACGTGCTGTCCATTATTTCTCTGCAGAATTCCTGATGGGCCGTTTACTCTCCAACAATCTACAGAATTTTGGTTTGTATGATGTTGCCAATGAAGCGCTGAAAGAGTTAGGCGTAGAACTTGCTGATGTTATGGAAGAAGAGCCTGACATGGCACTGGGTAATGGTGGCCTGGGCCGTCTCGCTGCTTGCTTTATCGACTCTCTGGCGACCATGGAATTACCGGCAATCGGTTACGGTATTCATTACGAGCACGGCCTGTTCCGTCAGGAAATTCAAAACGGCGCACAGATTGAGCGTCCGGACAGCTGGCGTGACTTCGGCAACCCGTGGGAAATTTGTCGTCCTGAATCGATTCAGCAAGTATCCTTGTATGGCTATGTTGAAACTAAGTACGGTGACAATGGCCGCATTCAAAAAGAATGGCACCCGGGCTCAATTGTAAAAGGTGTACCGTGGGATATCCCGGTTGTAGGCTACGGCGGTAATACCGTTAACGTACTGCGTCTGTGGAAGAGTGAATCATCTCATTACTTCAACTGGGACGTATTTAATGCCGGTGGTTATGTGGATGCCCAACGTGAGAACGTACAGGCAGAAACCATTTCTAAAGTACTTTACCCTAACGATGAAACCGAAGCGGGTAAAGAACTGCGTCTTATCCAGCAGTATTTCTTCTGCTCATGCTCTTTAAAAGACATCATCCGCCGTTACAAGCGCGCTCACGGTGATGACTGGAGCCGTTTTGTTGATCAGGTCGTTATTCAGCTTAACGATACCCATCCGGCTATCGCGATCCCTGAATTAATGCGTATTTTAGTTGACCGTGCAGAGCTTGACTGGGATACCGCCTGGGGCATTTGTACTAAAGTGTTTGCCTATACAAACCACACCCTGTTGCCGGAAGCGCTGGAGAAATGGCCTGCACGCATGATCGAGAAGATCCTGCCCCGTCACCTTGAAATCATTTACGAAATCAACCACCGCTTCATGGCTGAAGTTGACAAAAAGTGGCCGGGTGACAACGCGAAAAAAGCGAAACTGTCTATTATCGAAGAAGGTAATGAGAAGATGGTTCGCATGGGTAATTTGTCTGTTATTGCCTCTTTCGCCGTTAACGGTGTAGCAGAAATCCACTCTAAGCTGGTGAAAAAGAACCTGTTCCCTGAGTTTGATGCGCTGTGGCCGGGTAAACTGACTAATGTGACCAACGGTATTACGCCACGTCGCTGGTTGAAGGCATGTAACCCTGCGTTATCTAACCTTATCGATAAAAAAATCGGTGAAGACTGGCCGCTGGATCTGAAAAAGCTGGATGGTTTGTCTAAGTACGCTGACAACAAAACATTCCAGAAACAGTTCATGAAAGTGAAACTGGAAAATAAGAAGCTGCTGGCCCAGGAAATCAAGCAATCGCTGGACATCGATGTTGACGTGAATGCTATCTTCGACGTGCAAATTAAACGTCTGCATGAGTACAAGCGTCAGCACCTGAACCTGCTTCATATCATGGCGCTGTACCGTCGTCTGCTGGAAAATCCTGATTACGACATGCACCCGCGTGTATTTATTTTCGGTGCGAAAGCAGCGCCCGGTTACAAACTGGCGAAAGACATCATCTACGCTATCAACAAAGTGGCTGATAAAATCAACAATGATCCGCGGGTGAACGGTAAACTCAAAGTGGTATTCCTGCCGAATTACCGCGTGTCGTTAGCTGAGAAAATGATTCCGGCTTCTGACTTATCTGAGCAAATCAGTACTGCAGGTAAAGAAGCATCCGGTACCGGTAATATGAAGCTGGCTCTGAACGGTGCACTGACTATTGGTACGCTGGACGGCGCGAACATCGAAATCGCCGAAGAAGTGGGTGATGAAAATATCTTCATTTTTGGTCTCACCGTTGATGAAGTGCATGAGCTGAAAGAAAAAGGCTACAAGCCGCTGGATTACTATTACCGTGATCCTGAAATCAAAGCGGTACTGGACTGGCTGGAGACTGACTACTTTACGCCTGGCAAGCCGGGTGCCTTAGTGTCCATCAAACAAAGCTTGCTGGATCACGGCGACCCGTACATGGTACTGGCTGATTTCCGTGCTTACTCCGACGCGCAGATCCTGGTGGATGAGGCGTACCGTGACCAAGAGCGCTGGGCGAAAATGGCCATTATCAATACAGCGAAGATGGGTAAATTCACTTCAGACCGTTCAATCAATGATTATGTTGAGCGTATCTGGAAGCTTTCATCCTGTTCTGTAAAGTAAATTTATAGAACGAACAACAACGAAGGCCCGGGATCTGAAAAGATACCGGGCTTTTTTTGGCTTTAAAAGTCGGCCCCGATCAGCAGGCGGCTGCGGCCTTACGCTTTCTGGTGAAAAACGATGCGGGCAGGTTACTTACCAGTGTGCCGGCTAATATCATCACCAGGGCAACAGACAGGCCAGTTGTCCATTGTTCGTTGAACATGGGCACAGCCAGCGTACTGGCAAATACCGGCACCAGTGCCATTAAGCCACCCATTTTGGTTGCTCCGAGAATATGCACGGCGCGGGCATACAATACCATTTGAACGGTTGTAGCCATTACACCCTGATAAAAAGCCTGCAGGCCCAGCATTTCAAAACTTTGCTGCGCAATATTATGTGGCAGAAACAGAATGTATACCGGCGCGAACAGTATTGTTGTGGTCGCAATAATACCCAGCGTGGCGTGCCAGGGCGCAAACTGCCACCGTCTTAGCAATACCGTAAAAATTCCCCAGAACAAACAGGCAATGACAAAACTCAGATCGCCGGACAAGTAGTGACTGTCTGCGAGCAACGTTTCAGACAGCAAAGCGATAATTCCTGTGCTGCTTAGTGCAATACCGATTTGTGACGAAAGACGATGTCTCTCATTTGCGATGAAATAGGCCAGTACTGCAATCATGACAGGCATTAATCCGGGTAGCAGTAATGCGGCATGGGTAGCCGGCGCAAGGGCGAAACCGGTGAAAACCGATACGCCGTATGCCACGCCGCCAATCGCGCCGAGCACAAACATACGCCACTGGAATATTACCTTGCGGTGCTTGTAAATGAACGGAGAGAACAGCAGGCAAGCTGTACCGAAGCGCACCATCAGCATATCCGGCACTGCCATGGATGATACGGCTCCTGCTTTACTGATGAGTATGAATCCTGTCCATATGAGGACAGCAGCAAGGGCATAACCTAACCCTTTCAGTGTGTTCTGGCTGGCGCTGTTTTGCGCTGTCATGGTAGTTCTCCGTGGTGCAATTTTCCGGTATCAGGCAATCATTGCCTTAACCCTTGTGCAAAAGTATAAGGGATTACTTGTTTCATTAATAATGAATAAATGAGAAGATTTCTTTCATAATAATTGAAGTGAGGTGCGGATGGACATTTCAGATCTGGTGGTGTTTAAGGCTGTTGTGGAGCATAAGGGCGTCAGCCGGGCGGCAGAATCTCTTCACCGGGTGCCGTCCAACGTCACGGCAAGGTTAAAGAAGCTGGAAGGGGAGTTGAACGTAGATTTATTTTTGCGGGAAGGTAACCGTTTAACCGTAACTTCTGCCGGTCTCAGATTGTTGGATTACACCGGCAAGATATTACAACTTCAGAAACAGGCCATCGCTGAATTAACCCTTGCAGAACCGGGCGGTTTATTGCGGCTGGGTTCAATGGAGAGCAGTGCCGCTTCCCGTTTACCCGGTATTCTTGCCCGTTTCCATCGCCAGTATGATGCGGTACAGCTCGAGTTGACAGCCAATGCATCGATGCCGCTGGTGGAGAAAGTACTCAGCGGTGAACTTGACCTGGTGATGGCATCGGATCCGCCTGACGATCCAAGGCTGGAACGGGTGAAGTGCTTTGAAGAAGAGTTAGTGCTCATCTTGCCCCGTGAGTGGGAAAGCAGCTCTGCACTGCCGGAGACGTTAACCATGGTTGGCTACAGCCGCGGCTGCTCGTATCGACATCGACTGGAAAAGTGGCTCGCCAGACACAATCATGTTTGCGAAAGAGTCACGGAGATCCCCAGTCACTTCACCATGATTGGCTGTGTTATCGCCGGAATGGGACTTGCCATGGTGCCCCGCTCAGTACTGGCACTGCATCAAACTGAAGGGCTAACATTGAAAACGGTAGATGAAGATATCGCTTTTGCACCAACCTATCTGGTGTACAGAAAAGACAATCCATCCAGTGCCATTTCTGCGTTTATTGATTGTGCATTAACAGCGCCCGGTGCGGTAAACTAACCATTCCATTATTCCCCTTCATTTTTATCGAATGCAAACACCAGTCTGACAGGCTGGTTAATAAAGGACTTTCGTCAATTGCAAAATAAACCGGTTAACACAGAGCTTTATGCTCATACACTTCTTATTGTCGTCACGCTATTAGCAGCCTCCGGCTGGTTATTTTCAAAATTTGTTATTTCTGCCATGACACCCATGTTTTTCCTGGCTATACGATTTGTCATTTCGGGTCTGATGGTCGGAGGATTGAAGCCCCGTCAAGTGTTGGGTACCTCCATGCAGAAGCGCCGGCGGGCACTCATGACAGGATGTTTGCTGGGCGTGCAAACCGCAGTTTGGGGAGCGGGTCTGTTATTGTCTGAAGGATTGGGGGCAGGCGCATTTTTGCTTAGCCTGAGTTTTCTTCTCATACCGGTGACGGGATTATTTTTTGGTTACCGTGCCAAAAGGCACACATGGATTTCTGTAGCAATTGCGGTGCCGGGGCTGATCTTTCTTGCGTTGAGAAACGGCTTTGTACTCGTGCCTTCTGATATTTTGTTTCTGGTTTCAGCTGTACTTTATGCACTGTATTTTAACGTTAATGGCAAATATTGCTCAGATATACCACCCGTCACACAAACGTGCTTTCAACTCATCTCAGCCGGCACCATTTGCTTTATCGCCTATCTGGTCACAGAGCAGAGTGCGACACAATCCGTCTCAGAAGTGTGGCAGTGGCTGGTGTTAAGCATTGTGCTTGCTACCTGCCTGCGTTTTTTCTTTTTATTGAAAGCACAGAGCATGTCTCCGGAAGGGCAGGGAGCGATAGTGATGACCCTCGAACCGGTTTGGGTAGCTATTCTCAGTGCCTGGTGGCTCAATGAGTCGTTAAATACAATGGCTTTAACAGGTATGGCAATTATATTTCTTGCGCTCGTAGTCAATTCGATTGGCAGCCTGCTTGCGGGCAGGAAGCAAAAACTTGCTGCTTTGGGACAACCCCCGATTGTCTGAATAAGTAAACTCAGCCAAAGAGTAAAATAAGTCATTTACGGCGAAAGGAGTGTTTTATACTAAAGTGCAAACATTTACGACTATCTAACTTGGTAAACACACCATTTGTCTGATTAAATGTTCAGGTACTTTCTTATATATGCGTTAATACAAAAGAATGGTTGCGGGACTGGCTCCCGCATGTTTTTATAGATAAATAATAAAAGAAAATTTCAGTGACCGGATTGCCACCTGATATGAGCCGTCTACATCAAAGTTTGGCGACAATTCCAAACCGCTATGCCTTTATCGATACCATAGAGCAATGTGCGGAAAAACATAAGCATGTCTCCCTGATGCTTATCGACGTGGTGCGTTTTTCCGATGTGACCACCAGTCTTGGTATCAATGTCGCAGACCAGTTTTTGCTGGAAATTGCGAACCGGATCATTCTGCTCTTTGATGAACACCTGCGTTTCGGCCGCATCAGCGGTGATGTTTTCGGTATCGTTTTTCCTGACAAAATCAAACAGAAAGAACTTCGTGCTACGTTTGAGCATATCGTCGAACACTTCAAAACCCCCATGCATCACGGCAATCATGCTTTTATTGCTGATTTTAATGTCGGGGCGGTCAGTGGTAAGCAGGACAAGTTCGATATTACTGCGTTTGTTTCCCGTGCAGAAGCAGCCCTCAAGCAGGCAAAAGAAAATAAGTATGAAAATTTCCATGTTATGTCCATGGATGAAAAAGCGGAGACAGGACGCAGTCTTGCACTGAAAGCCGATCTCAAGCGGGCACTGCAACAAAATGAGCTGGAATTGTATTTCCAGCCTCAGGTTGATCTGAATACACTGCAAATTACCGGTGCAGAATGTCTATTACGCTGGAATCATCCGCTGGATGGTGTGTTGTTTCCGGGTCCGCTGATTGAAGCAGCTGAATCCTACAACATGATGAATGAACTGGCTTACTGGACGTTCGAACAGGCATTTCAGAACATGGTGAAACTGGATGCACAGGGTCTGAATGTTTCATTGTCGGTAAACATTTCGCCGACACAGCTGTACGACAGTAAACTTATTCCCGCGCTGGTCCGTCTCAGAGATAAATACGCATTGGATCTCAGTCGTTTTGAACTGGAATTGACAGAAGACGTTGCCCTGACGAACTCATTGATGGTGAAAAAGCAACTGCATGAGCTGGGTGCTCTGGGTATCGGCATTGCAGTGGATGATTTCGGGAAAGGCTATTCCAACCTGGCGTTTATCCGGGAACTTAATATTGATGCTCTCAAGATTGATAAGTCATTTGTGATGGAACTGGGAGACAACCCGGTGAACCGTGCCATTATTGAAGCGGCTAAAATTATCGGCAAAGCAAAAAATTGCCAGGTGATTGCAGAAGGGGTGGAAACAACAGAACAGCTGCATACCTTAAGAGAAATAGGCATTCTGACAGGGCAGGGGTATCTGTTTTCCCGCGCTGTACCACTTAATGAATTTATCAGTCTTGCCCACCAGGATATTATGATTGGTGACTCTCCTTTACGCAGGATGCTGGTGTAAACCGGTCAGGTTTGGCTTTTTAGCTGCACAATAGATAGAATCCTGCGGTATTAATTGCATAAACGACAGGATATCCATGCGTACCCGCTTGCTCGCCCACGGCGATTTTCTCAATCTCTCCCGTTTTTCTTCTGATATTGTTGAACCTCAGACTTTGCAACTTGAAAACGGTGTGCGTGTTCACATTATTGCGCCCGGCATTGTCGCTTTTTACCCTCAAACGCTTAATGCTGACAGTAAATACATTGTGCTTTCCTCCGGCGTTCACGGCAATGAAACTGCCCCCATTGAAATCTGTGATGACATGGTAAAACGCCTGTTCACCGGTTCTCTTGTTCCTGCGCATGCGGTGCTGTTTCAATTCGGGAACCTGGATGCTATGGCCATTGCGAAACGCTTCACCGAAGAAAATATGAACCGCCTGTTCTGTGGTGCGCATTCAGCCGGAGAAGGGCTGGTGAATGATGAGCGTATCCGTGCGAAGCAACTTGAAGATACCATGGCGGCATTCTTCGCTGATGCCGGAGATAACGCCGAGAAACTGCACTATGATTTGCACACTGCTATCCGTGAATCTAAAAACGAAAAATTCGCAGTGTATCCGTTTCTCCATGGCAAACCCTATAGCCGTGAACAACTGTCGTTTATGAAGGCCTGTGGTGTAAAAACGATTTTACTTTCAGAGTCACCGACTACCACCTACAGCTATCACTCGTCACTGAATCACGGCGCCCATTCGTTTACCGTTGAGCTTGGAAAAGTGCAGCCCTTTGGTCAGAACGACATGGCGCGGTTTGAAGAGGCGAGAAATGCGCTTATCTCGCTGGTGTGTGAGCAGCAAATATCATTGAATGACGATTTATCTGATATGGTGATTTACCGGGTTAATCAGGTGATCAATAAGCAGGCTGAAGATTTTGTACTGCATTTTGCTGACGATACACCCAATTTCATGGATTTTGCAGAAGGCGATAAGCTGGCATCTGAAACCGGCGCAGAATATTTTGCTGAACAGGACGGCGAAGCAGTGGTGTTTCCCAACGCCAATGTGGCTATCGGGCAGCGTGCTATTCTCACGGTCGTTCCGGCTTCACTGGAGTACATTAATGTTTAAACTCGATGAGCGCTTGCAAAACGATACGGTGCTGGTAACCGATTTAGCACTTTGCCGCGTGCTGCTGATGAATGACAGTCAGTTTCCCTGGCTTATCCTCGTTCCCCGTGTCGAAGGTCTGGCAGAGTTACACGAGCTTGATGACCGGCAAATGCAGCAGTATGTGCAGGAGTCCCGCTTATGTTGTAAGGTATTATCCTCATTGTATGCGCCTTATAAACTGAACATTGCTGCACTGGGTAATGTGGTCAGGCAACTGCATATTCATCACCTTTGCCGTTATGAAGAGGATATCGCCTGGCCTGCGCCTGTGTGGGGAAGGCAGCCTGCTATACCTTATGGTGACAGTGAACTGGCAGCACGCATTGAGGCATTGAAAAACGCTTTTTCAACGGAGGAAAAAAGATGATTTTAACAACAACACCCGGTATTGAAGGTAAAACCATTTCGCAATATCACGGTATCGTCATCGGCGAGGCGGTCATGGGCGCGAACATTTTTAAAGATTTGTTTGCTTCAATCCGCGATATCGTCGGCGGGCGGTCAGGTTCCTATGAAGACGAGCTCACCAAAGCACGTAAAATGGCCTTCGCAGAGCTGGAACAGGAAGCCCGTGCCATGGGCGCAAATGCGGTTGTGGGTATTGATATCGACTATGAAGTTATCGGTGAAAAAGGCAGTATGCTGATGGTCAGTATCAGTGGCACTGCGGTACGGGTTAACGGGTAATAATGAGAAGAAGACGATTATTTGTCTTCTTCGTCATCCCATTTTCGCGGCGTGAAGTCTTTCGGTACTCTGAACTTTGACGACGACTTAAGCAGTAAAATGTTGCCGATGATAAAGCCGGCGGCCAGTAAAATGATGAGAATTAACCATCCGGTACTCATCTTATCCCCTTATTCAGTACATAACGCTCAAACAGCGAATCAATGCGTTTGAGCACTGCTTCTTTGCCTTCCATGTCTGCCTGTTTCAGGGCGTCTGCCAGCGCACCTGCGCGGCGTTGTTGTTCAAATGTGCTGGCTGTTGACGTATGAGTCAGATGCCATAATTCCACAGCCACGCCGCCTCTGTCTTCCAGAAACGGGCGTGAAAAACCGAAGCGGTGCAGATTTTCATCCATCCAGCAGGCCAGCCCGAAGCAGGGACCGGACTCACGGTATTCACTGTCCACCAGTTCGAAGGGTTGTCCCCATTCATGTACTGCCTGTTTATCAAATACGTCAATATCTGATCCCCAGTGATGACGGCTGCCGCCGGGCAATGCTGACCAGGTCAGGATGGCATCAATTTTTTCATCATCGGACAGGGCGCTGTGATTGAGGGCCTTTCCCTGCGCGTCATACAAGGTGGCTTCACCACGCCATTTTCTGTTCCAGATCGCCAGCTGGCGGGTAAAGTCGCGGTGACTGCTGACCAGCTGACAATCGAGCCCCTCCTTCTGTGCGGCCCGCTGCAAAGCAAGCCATGGTTCTTTTACATCACGGTGTATGGAGAACTTATCATCAAGAGGAACCAGAAACGGATTGTCAATACCCAGCCATGCCGTCATGCTCATGCCAGCAACCTGACCATGATGTCGTAATAAATATCAGTCAGCGTTTCCAGATCGGCCATAGACACGCATTCGTCGATTTTATGGATGGTGGCGTTCACCGGACCCAGTTCAACAACCTGTGCGCCGGTAGGCGCTATAAAGCGGCCGTCAGAGGTGCCGCCGGCAGTCGATAACTCTGTTTCTCTGCCGGTCACGTGACTGATGGCAGCCTGTGTCGCCTCAACCAGATCCCCGGAGTCTGTGAGGAACGGCTGACCGTTGAAGGTCCAGTCGATATGGTAGTCCAGTTCGTGCCCATCCAGAATGGTGGTGACCCGCTCAATTAATTCCCGGTCGGTGACTTCTGTTGAAAAGCGGAAGTTAAAACACACTTCACAGGTGCCGGGAATGACATTGCCTGCACCTGTTCCTGCATGAATATTGGAGATTTGAAAACTGGTGGGCGGGAAGAATTCGTTGCCGTTGTCCCAGTGTGCCTGACTCAGGCTGGCCAGCGCAGGGGCGGCATCGTGCACCGGGTTTTTAGCCAGATGCGGATACGCCACGTGACCCTGAATACCTTTTACTGTCATATCGCCGGTAAGAGAACCACGGCGGCCGTTTTTCACCACATCTCCCACCTGTGAAGTGGAGGAGGGTTCGCCCACGATGCACCAGGTTATTTTCTCGTTCCGGGCTTCCAGCGTGTCGATAACGCGGGTGGTGCCATTAATAAAGGGCCCTTCTTCGTCACTGGTGATGAGGTAGGCGATGCTGCCTTTGTGATTTGGATAGTCAGCAACGAATCTGCGGGTAGCGACCATCATCGCTGCCAGACTGCCTTTCATATCTGCTGCACCACGGCCATGCAGATAGCCGTCTTTTTCAGTAGCGATAAACGGCGGGGTTTGCCAGGCTGATTCCGGCCCGCTTGGGACAACGTCGGTATGACCGGCAAAGCACAAAAGTGGAGCTTCAGTGCCCCGTCGGGACCATAAATTCGTGGTATCGTCGAAAACCATGGTTTCATGGTTGAAACCGGACTCGTCCAGCCAGGCTTTCATGTAATCCTGACAACCGGCATCTTCAGGTGTGACTGAGCGGCGGTTGATCAGATTTTTGGCAACATCGATAACAGTACTCATCAGGCAAAAATCTCCTCATACTGAGCAGGTTTAAAAGCAAGATGGTAGCTGTTGTTGTGAATAAGCACCGGGCGTTTGATCATCGACGGATTTGCCAGTAACAGGCTCAGAGCCTTGTCCCGGGTTAGATCTGTTTTGTCTTCTTCCGGTAACTGTCGAAAAGTAGTGCCCCGTTTATTCAGCAGGTTTTCCCAGCCCAGATGACTTTCTGTTTCTTTAAGCCAGGCTTCGTCCAGACCGTCTTTACGGTAATCGTGAAAAGTAAAAGGGATATTTTGCTGTTCAAGCCACTTTCTGGCTTTTTTGATGGTATCGCAGTTACTGATACCGTAAAGAGTAGTGCTCATAGTGTTCATCGTGATAATACGTTGCCGGTCAGTCTAATTAACTGTGCTGGCCGGCGCAACCGGCGCAGGGGCAAACGGTCATGACAAAGCGTATATTTGCCTCATTTTTGCCGGCTCGTCGTTGCGTTTTGCAAAGGTTTCTGGCAATTTCCCATGCTCTTTTTTTGCGGACATTATTTTATGAACACCGGCTTATTGTCTGTTTTTATTCCCACCTTCTTCTTTGTTTCTGTGACGCCGGGTATGTGTATGACGCTGGCGATGACACTGGGCATGAGTATCGGCGTTAAGCGGGCACTGTGGATGATGCTGGGAGAATTGGCCGGCGTCGGTCTGGTGGCAACCCTTTCTGCCGCCGGTGTGGCAGCACTGTTATTAAATTATCCGGATGTGTTCACCGTACTGAAATATGCCGGCGGGGTTTATCTGGCGTATACCGGCATACAAATGTGGATGTCACGGGGCAAAATGGCCATCAGCACTGATAGTGCGGCACAGGCCACGGAAAAAGCGTTAATTATGCAGGGTTTTATCACGGCCATTGCTAACCCCAAAGGGTGGGCATTTTTTGTTGCGCTGTTACCACCGTTTCTTGATACCGGCTCACCGCTGGCAGCTCAGCTGGTCAGCCTGATTGCGATTATTCTCCTGCTCGAATTCACCTGCCTGCTGATTTATGCATCCGGTGGCCGCTCGTTGAGGTCGCTGCTGATGAAGAGCGGTAATGTCAGGTTGATGAACCGGATTGCCGGCACCCTGATGATCGGTGTCGGGATCTGGCTGGCAGCCGGCTAAACCGTTCTTTATTTACATCCGGTGTCACAAGGCTGAAGCACAGGATGACCGGTGCTATAGCAGACGCCGGGCATTTGATTTCACTTTTTTGTGAAAAGGCTGAACCAGCTTCTCTGTCATTTTCGTTCCCGCTGCAGGTCCGTAGCGAAGCATTGCCTGTGCTGTGGTTTGCGGAATGAGTGCAGGGGTCATGGCACTACCGACAACTGCGGAAAAAATCTTCGTTTGAAAACGCATGGATTCTGCCGTTACAGCCTGACAGGCACTGACCACGGCCTGTACCTTTTCTGTCCACATCTCATTCATTTCACGCACTTCGGATTTTTTTGCCGGGTACGACGTGGTGGCCATTTGCATTAACCGGGTGGCGATAACCTGAGGTGCCAGTGTCCACAGCTCAAATAGTTGCATAGGTAAAGGTTGTTTCACGGTATTCTCCTGAGTGCTGCTTCTGATACGGCACAATTGAGGGTTGGTTCAAACTGAAAAGGGTTTAATATAGCCGGTGTAATCCGCCATACTGAATTAACAGTACTAAGATGCAGAAAACTATGAACTTAACCGGGGGAAGCAGGTATGCGGGTGTTAGTCAGTATTATAGCCGTTTTATTATTAAGTGGCTGTGACAGAAATGAAGTTGGTGATGTGTCGCTGGGTGTTTTCACCACCAAAGATATTAAGCTGGACGCCTTTTCCGATCCTGTGGTCACCGGTGTAACTTGCCATGTGTCCAGTATTGAAGCCAATCTGGATTTTTCCGACCCGTCAGACAGTTCCATTGCCTGCCGTCAGACCGGCCCGATCACCCGTGAGATGATAGATAAAATCGACAAGGGAAAAGACGGCGATGTGCTGTTTACCAAGTCCAAAAGCATATTGTTTAAGTCAATGAAAATCCGGCGCATTCTCGACGCTGAAAACCAGACACTGATGTATCTGGCATATTCTACGAAAGAGACTTCCGGTAGCTTCAAACATAGTTTATCCACTGTGCCGCTGTGGGGTACCCAGGCGCATGTAGCTGCAGCAAACAGCAATGAAGGCGGGCGCTGATTTTCCGGTGCTTCACCTTTCAGGACACCTTTTCAGGTGCTGGGTTAGTGCAGAGACATGTTGAAAATTCACCACCTAAGCAAGCAATTCGATGACAGCAACAAACCTGTTATTGACGATCTTGATTTATCTCTGGACACCGGGCAGTCTGTCAGTATTCGCGGCGCATCCGGTTCCGGTAAGTCTACATTACTTTCGTTGATTGCCGGTTTTGATGAACCGGACAGCGGCTCCATTACTGTTCATAACGTTACTCTGCCTTTTAAGGGAGAAAAGCAGGCTGACCGCTTTCGCAGAGAACACCTTGGAGTGGTGTTTCAAAGTTTCAATCTGCTGAGTTGTTTATCTGTTGAAGATAACATTGCCTTTACCGCCAGGTTAAAAGGCAATGTGGATCCTGATTATCAGCAGCACATTATGCAACGGCTTGGGATCAGCGCGCTGGCCGGTAAGTCTGCAGCCTTACTTTCAGGCGGTGAGCAGCAACGGGTTGCCATTGCCCGTGCTCTGGTTCATAAACCTTCCCTCATTCTGGCAGATGAACCTACCGGCAATCTGGATGAGGACAACAGTGAAAAAGTATCTGCTGCTTTATATGCACTGTGCTGTGAGCTGAACACTACGCTGGTTGTGGTAACACACAGTAATGAAGTAGCCGCTCTCGCGCAGCGGCAATGCTGGTTACGTCACGGAAAGCTGGAAGACTGAGGCATGCACGGTTTGTTTCCTGTGCTGCACGTTTTTCTGAGAATGGCGCTGACCCGGCCATGGCAGCCGTTGCTTATTCTTATGGCATTACTTGTCGCCACCGGCGGGCTCTCTGCCGTCTGGTTAATTAATGAAGGCGCAAGGCAGGGGGAGCTGGCTTCCGGCAGTCCCGGGTTCTTTGCTGCCGGTACGGTGTCGCCGCGCTCTGACGTTGAGCCGTTAACGAAACAAGACTATATCCGGTTAAGAAAGCAGGGGTTTACCGGGCTGATTGGTATCAGTCAGCGGGATATTACACTTTCCTGCGGTGGTACCGGGAACGACAGAAAGCAAAGTAAAAACGCAAAAACTGTCACCCTGACCGGTATTGATGAAACAGCCCTCATGTCATTACCTGACACGACTGTTCAGTCCCGCACGTTCAAGAGTGCTTCCGGTGGTTCTGTATTATTTGAACCCGGCAACCGGGGAAATACATCAGGCATTGTCAGCTATGCTGCACCGGGGTTTATGACAGGCTTTACCTGTGACAATCAGATGCTGTACGGCGATGGTACGGCTGTCCGGCAGCCTGTCTCTGTGCAGGGGCTGCCGGAGGATATGCTGGTAACTGGTCTGCAAAATTTTTACCGGAAAGAGATTACGCCTGACAACACCCCTCTGTCTGCGCTGATTATTGCAGGCGACCCGGATGATCAACAAATCGCACAGCTAAAATCTGCACTACCTGCTCATCTTACTTTTATACCGCCGCCGGTTCAGGCAGAAACAGGCACGTTGTCAGCCAGTTTCAGGTTGAATTTGCAGGCCATGGGTATGCTTATGGCGGTAGTGGCTTTGTTCATCATTTTAAATGCACTCATGCTGATGTACCGTGCCAGGCTGGCAACGATTATACGGCTGAGGCAACTGGGTACAGCAAAGCAGACAATACTCACTGCGCTGTTCGCAGAACTTATTCTGTATTGTTTTATCGCCGCGCCGGCTGGTGTGTTGTGCGGGCTCGGGCTTACCAGAGGTTTAACTCCGGTGTTGCAGTCTGTGTTTGCCGGCCTGTTCGACGGGGTATTTGTTTCGCCTTCACCTTTTATTGTGCAGATGGTGCTGCTGGCCTGGCTTATCAGCGTGATTGCGCTGGCGATTTTTTTTGTTATTCCGGTTAAACAGCTATCCGGTGCACTGTCGCTGCGCCGTTTCAGTGAGAGTCAGACAACACTGTCTGTTACCGGACGCCTGTTTACTACAGTAATAGTCACTGGCATTGCGGCAGGTTTTGTTTTTAATGCAGACAGTACGCTGACCGCGCTGGTCAGCACCGGCGCAGTGTTATTAAGTGGCTGTGTGCTGGTTATATTGTGGTTGCCGGCACTTACAGCAATGGTTTGCAGGCTGGTGCCGTCTTCAATGCCTGTATTGTCTTATGTGGCAGCGGGCACGCACAGACTTTCTGCAAAGAGTAAACTGGCTGTTTGTGCATTTTTTATTGCCCTCACCGCGAATACTGGCATGAATGTGATGACAGACAGTTTCAGGCAGGCCACTGAAGACTGGCTGATGCAGCGGTTGTCCGCACCGGCATACTTTTATTCAGACGCTCCGTCACCTCCGGAGTTAATTAACGATGAGATTCAAACCCGTTCAGTCTATGAAGGGCGGGGCACTATTCGTCTTAATGTACCTTCAACTGAAAGACGCCTGGCGGTTTCAGTGAAGAGTTTCCCGGTTGACGACATTGCCCGTAAAAGCCTTGCATTATATTCGTTCGCTGAGCAAGCCTGGTCACAGTTTAGATCCCGGCAAGGGATTTTTGTTAATCAGCAACTGGCATTCCGGCTAAATATTAAGCCCGGCGACAGTGTGGTATTAAGCGATATTCAAACTGATGATGGCACCCTGGTCAGCCTCCCTGACAAGTCATCCGGTGAGGCTTTTTTGATTGCCGGAATTTATCCGGATTATGGCAATCCTGAAGCGCAGCTTTTATTGCCCCTGCCGGTATTTTCACCGCCGTCAGGCTATGCCGGACTTTCGGCGATTTATTACAATAATCATGCATTCTCCGGGCAGAAACCGGATTTAAGCGAACTGGCCAGTGCCGGAACACTGTATTTTACCGGCGAACTGATCACCCGTTCTATGGCCACCTTCGACCGTACTTTTGTCGTTACCGATGCGCTGAACGTGGCAACCCTGCTGGTGGCCGGTCTCGCTTTTGCCATTTCTGTCAGTGTGCTTACTCTTGAGCTCCGGCCTGAACTGAATGTGCTGAGGGCCATGGGGGTTGGCCAGTGGCGGTTACGACTGGTACTGATATTCCAGTATATGTTGCTGTGCTTGCTGGCCGGGTTAATGGCATTGCCGGCTGGTATTGTGCTGGCTCATGTATTTATCTTTCAGGTAAACCGGTACGCGTTCTACTGGGTTTATCCGCTGAATGTGTCAGTGGACGTTTTGCTGTCCGGTCTTATGCTTAGCATGGCTGTGGTGTTTATTATTCTGTTATTGCCTCTGGGCAAAATGAACGCAAAAGTGGATCTCAGGCAGGAGGAAGGACTGTGAGAAAGCCGGCTGTACTTGTGCTGATAATCAGTTTTGCGTTGTTTCTGGTCACCCTGCCGGCGTTTCTGTTGATAACCGGTTCCGGTGATTCAGATACTGACGAGGCCGCTGACACAGCGAGAGCCGGTGGCATTTTCAGCGGTCTGAATATGCATGAAAGCCGGAAACTTCCTCAAAGTGCAACAGTCAGCGCTGACAGACCTGTCGTTCTGCCTGATGATCATGGCAGTCACCCGGCATTTCGCCTCGAATGGTGGTATCTCACGTTCGTACTGGAGAACGCACAACCTGAGGCCGGCTCCGGACCGGACAAATACGGGCTGCAATTCACACTCTTCAGATTCATTAATGACGGATATGAGCCAAATAACTGGGCGGATAACCAATGGTGGATGGGGCATGCCTCTTTGCACAGTACTGTCAGTCATGAGTTTGAAGAACGATTCGCTGCCGGTGGCACCGGACTGGCCGGTGTGACAACTGCACCGTTCAGTGCCTTTATCGACAACTGGCGCTGGCAGGCAGAAGGGAGTGCTCTTACCCCGTCTGAGCTCAAATTCACCATAAACCGGCATATGGATATTACCCTCAGCCTGACCACAAATGGTCCCCCCGTGCTTCACGGACAGCAGGGCTACAGCACCAAATCAGCCAGTGAGCAATACCGGTCTTATTACTACAGTCAGCCATTTATTCAGGCAAACGGGGTGATAAACAGTCACGGTGAAAAGACGGAAGTGACAGGGTCCGGCTGGTTCGATCATGAATGGAGCAGTCAGCTGGCCAGTGACGATGCCTTAGGCTGGGAATGGTTCTCACTGCACCTGGATAATGGTGATAAAGTGATGGCGTTCAGAATGCATGTAAACAATCAGCCTCCTTATGTCACCGGCACCTATATTTTTTCTGACGGACGGTCTGAAACCTTGTCGAAGGAGGATTTATCTCTGATTCCGGACGGAGCCGAAACCTTCCATGGCCGTACAGCTCAGGTTCGCTGGAACATGAAGATCCCGTCAAAAAATCTTGATGTGAATATCAGTCCCTTTAAGGCCGGACAGTGGAACGAAGGACGCTTTTCCTACTATGAAGGCAGGGTGAATGTAGAAGGTACACATTCAGGGCAGGGATTTATGGAATTAACGGGGCAAAACCCGTAAATTAGATTATTCGTTAATCATAACTGAAATACGATGTCTGTAAAACGAACTGAGTCTCAAGGTGTCCTGCGTAAACTCTACTGGCACATTTTCAATTACATCGCCGCCGTCAGGCTGAAAAAAAACGACCTCGATCCCAGAGTTATCCACGCGCATCTTATTACCGTGTTGTGCACCGGTGTTCTTATGTGGGCTTATGTCGCAGTGTCGTTCATTTTTATGAGCAGCACTACCCCCAAGGTTATCAGCCTCGTTGCATCCATCGTGCACCTGATCAGTCCGTTATTTTACCGGTTCTCTAACCGCGTCTTTTTAATTTCTAACATCATGTTGCTGGCAGGTATGAGCCACCAACTGGTTTCAGCGTTTTATTCCGGGGGATTCAACAGCTATATTTTGATCTGGTTCGGGATTTTGCCAAGCCTGGCGGGGATCATCTCCGGTATGCGTGGGTTGGTGCTTTGGGCAACACTTACCACCAGCGTATGCCTGGTGCTGCTTCTCATGGACATTAATGGCTTTAATTTCCCGGGCAGTGGTGACGGTATCATGTCGCCGGTTTTCCAGTCGCTGATGGTGTTCGGCTGGATATTTATCAACACCACCATGATGTATGCTCATCTGATCATGCAGCAACGATACGAACGGAAACTGTCTGCCCAGAACGCTAACATCAGTATGTTACTGAAGGTACTGACTCACGACATGAGCACGCCGGTAGCCAGTATCAATGCAGCCAGCTGGGCGCTGAAAACCCGGCAGGGGGCTCCGGAACATTATATTGATAATATTGATGTTGCCTGCCAGTCACTGACCGATATGACAAAGCGTGTTCAGCAAATGTATTTGCTGGCCAATGAATCCCTTGAAATCAAAAAGCAACCCTGTAGCCTGGTTGATTGTGTCGGCCTGTTATCATCGTTGTTTGAGATGAAACTGCAGCATAAATCCCTCACGTTTACCTATGACGAAGAGAAGTTATCGAAAATCCGGATTAACGTGGATCCCGGTTTGTTTACCCATCAGGTCATGGCTAATTTGCTGTCCAACGCAGTGAAGTTTTCCTATCACAACGGCACCATCAGACTGGATGCAGAAGAGAAGGGCGATACCGTTGCTATTACTCTGGAAGACGAAGGAACCGGCATTGAGGGAGAAAAACTTGCCCGCTTGTTCACCGTGGAAAAGAACGTGTCTTCTATGGGAACAGAGTCTGAGTTGGGCATTGGCTACGGACTGAATATTGTGAAAACCTTTGTCACCAGTTTCGATGGAAAGATCACCGCCGAATCGCCGCCATCGGGACGGACAGTACAAACACCTTTTAAAGGCACCCGCTTCACAATAACTCTGCCGGCGGGCTGAAAAGACCACACCGGCAGTGTTTGCTTAACGTTTGTTACCACGCCAGCGCGGTTGCTTCACGGCGCATATCTGCACCGGTACGCAACACGCCATTGGGTAAACGGCGGATAATTTGCAGACTACCAAAATTGGCCACCCAGCTTTCACTCAGTGTGATGTCGTGACCCTGTTCAGTCAGGGAACGGATCACACTGTCAGACAGGCGTTCATCTAAAGTCACGGCAGTACCGGAGCCAATGCGGTAGCGGGGGGATTCGATGGACAGTTGCGGTGACATATCAAAAACGTAGCTGTTGATAAGCGCCTGAGTAATAAACTGTGGTTGCCCTGAACCACCGGGTGTGCCTATGGTCATTTCAAACTTGCCATTGTCATCAGTTACCATGGCAGCCATCAACGTATGAAAAGGTCGCTTACCCGGCGCAATCTGGTTCGGATGCCCTTCCTCCAGTGAAAAACCGGCACCCCGGTTGTGCAGTACAATGCCTGTTCCCGGCACCATAAGGTTTGAACCAAAACTGGAGTACAGGCTTTGAACCCAACTTACAGCATTGCCTTTCTCATCCACGACCATCAAAAATACGGTATCGCCGTCCTCGTTCAGTAAGGCTCCTTTTTCATCGGGAACAGATAAACCTGAGATATAATCTGCGCTCGCTTTGTTACTGATAAGCGAAGCCCGTTTTTTCAGATAAGCAGGATCGAGTAATCCGTCAACAGGTACGTCAGCATACGCCGGATCTGCCACCCAGCGGTCCCGGTCGGCAAAGGCAATTTTGGTGGTTTCAATTAAATTGTGTAACAGCGGGGCTGAATTCTGGCCCATCTCTTTAAGTGGCATATTGCCGGCCATTGTCAGCATTTGCAAAAGCACAATGCCCTGGGAGTTGGGCTTTACAGTATGCACGTGTTTACCCTGAAAAGGCATACTTACCGCGGTTGTCCACTCAGGTTTGAAACTGGCAAAATCTGAAGCGCGTAAAGGACTGCCTTCGGCTTCCAGAAATGCTGCCATCTTTTGTCCGAGCTTACCTTCGTACATCACTGAGGCACCGTCTTTCGCTATCGCAGAAAGGCTGCCGGCTAAATCAGGATTTTTCAGTATTGAACCCGCTTCTAATGGAGCACCGGCGGGATAAAATACCGCTTTGCCCGCTTCGTTCAGTCGCGGTCCGGCTTTGGCGAGATCTGCAGCTAACGTTGTGCTGACCATAAAGCCGTCCCGTGCCACTTCGATAGCCGGTTGCAGTGCGTCACTCAGGCTGATTGTACCGAAACGTTTAAGCGAGGCTTCCCATGACGCCACGGTACCCGGCACGGTCACTGTGAGCGGACCGGTAAACGGCAGTCTTTCGAGTCCCTGCGATGTGAAAAACCCGGGTTCTGCCAGTCCTGCGGCTTTGCCTGATGAGTTCAGTGCCGTAATTTCACCGGTTTCAGCGTCATAAAACAAAGCGAAAGTGTCGCCGCCCACGCTGTTCATGTGGGGTCTGACAACCGACAGCATTGCTGCCATTGAGACGGCGGCGTCTACGGCATTCCCACCGGCTTTCAGTACATCGTAGCCTACCTGGGAAGCCAGCGGGTGCTCAGATACCACTGCACCGTGCAGGCCGCCTTTTTCCGGCCGGATTTCCTGTAACACCACGTTCTCTGATGTCTGGATTTCTGTGGTTGCAGCATATGCGGATGTGGTGAACAAACTGGTCTGAACCATTGCTGATAAAATAACATGCCTGAGATGCAGTCCGCTTCTGATGATTTTCATAGTTATGTTCCTGATAAAACTGTTTTAGGAGAATTCACACTGTTTAGCGGGATTTACCAGCCTACTGCATATGCGGCACGCCGGGGATCAGCACCGGCCGTCACTGTGCCAAAGGTCTGGTGACGCAGAATTGCCTGAATGCTGCCGAGTGAATAAGAGGGCGCCAGAGTGACATCATGACCCCGCTCTTTGAGGCCTTCAAACTGAGCAACAGGGATGCGGTCTTCAATACGCATGGTAATTTTTGCACCGGGTTTATAGAAATTAGGTTCAGCAAAAATGCTGAATCGCGGTGCTTCAATGGCTTCCTGAACACCCATACCAAAATCCAGTACGTTTACCAGCACCTGAAACTGTGTCTGACCAATGGTTTCACCGCCCGGCGTACCAAATGCCATCAGGAATTTTCCATCTTTCATGACAATAACCGGGGAGTTATTCAGAATGGGGATCTGACCACCACGGGCGTAGTTAATATCGTCAGGGTAGGGGGACGTGGAGCCGACCCGAGTGCCGTTGTTAAATGTTAAGCCTGTAGAGCCTACAACAACGCCCGTTCCGAACGCACCGCCGTGGGTAGGCGTCATGGCAACGACGTTGCCTGCTTTATCCATGACCGAGAAACTTGTGGTACTTCCGGCAAAGGATTTTTCGCGGCTGGCATCTACCAGTAACGGCCCATCAAGAGAAGCCAGATAGGCTGATGACTGCGCATTCCCCGGCGGTTCACCGTGATCAGGAAATATCATCGCTTCAGCAGGCTTCAGTAAAGATACGCGTGAGGCGATATATTCATCAGAGAGTAAGCCTTCCAGCGGAATAGTAAATTTGTTCGGGTCGGCGACGAAATGATAAACATCACTTTTCGCCAGCTTAATGGCTTCAGCAAGAATGTGGGTGACGCGGGGGTCATCCGGGGCATACTGACTGAGGTCAAAAGCTTCAACCAGTTTCAGTTGCATGGCGACTTCAAGACCTCCCCGTGAGGTCGGAGTGGAGGTGTAAATATCATAACCACGGTAATTCACATGCACGGGGTTTACCCATTGTGGTTGATAGGCTGCGAAATCCTCTTCAGTGAACTCACCGCCATTTTGCTGATAAAAACGGGCCATTTCCTTTGCTATATCGCCTTTGTAAAAACGATCAAAAGCGGCCTGAAGTGCTTCGGTTCTGGATTTTCCCTGTGCCAGTGCCGTGGCTTCTGCTGCTGTTACTTTTTTGAATGTGGCGGCGAGATCTTTCATGTAGAACAGTTCTCCCGCTGCCGGCACTTTACCGCCCGGCAACAACATATCCGCACTGGTAGGAATGGTGCGGTACAATTCTTCGTCGTAACTGATTGCTTTGGAAACTGATGCTTCCAGCGGATGCCCCTTTTCGGCATATTCAATAGCCGGCGCCAGCACTTCAGCCAGGCTCTTTGTGCCGTATTTTTGCAGCATGCTGATCCATCCGCCAAAAAGGCCGGGAACAGCCCCTGCGTGGATCCCTTTATTTAACTGTTCCGGTTCAAGTGGAGCTGCGTCCAGTGCAAGTGGGGCTGCGCCCGTGGCACTAAGCGACCAGACTTTATCTGTTGCTGCATCATAATAGGTAGCAAATCCATTGCCGCCGGCGCCTGACATTTGCGGGCGTACCACATTTAACGTAGCGAGTACCGCAACAGAAGCATCAACCGCATTGCCGCCATCCATGAGAATTTTCAGTCCTGACATGGATGCCAGAGGGTGTCCCGCTGTCACCAGGCCGTTTGGTCCCGGCACTTCCGGACGGTGGATAGTGCGGGAACTGCTCATCTGCAGCGGATAAGCCGCTTCCTGAGCGTTTGCGGGGATAACAACTGTGCCGGTTAAGCCGATTGCCAGTGAGAGAGAGAAAGTACGGATGAGTTGGCGCTTTGGAAAGCGGAATGAAAACAATTTTTGGCTGGCTGTCATGGTTGAAGGTTCCGGGTACCTGGAGAAAATGGCTATAACGAGTGCGCCGGTAATTCCGGAACCACTCAGTGTGAATAAATGTGTATGTTTGCAGACGGGCGTTCTCTATTCATTCGTTATCAGCACTTAGAAATCACCCGCTATGAATGCAGAAAGACCTTGACCCCGCAGTGGCCTGCATGCAAAAGTTATCAGGTAATCAGAAACTTGCCTGCTTCTGAATAATAATCATTTTCCGTTTTATCCTCTGCCAGTCTCTGTGTACCGGCATACTTTCTTTTCAGGACATATCCGCAACTGTGTTGACGGATTTTCACTTTTTTTCACAAAAAAGTTCCGCTGACCGGGACATCACCGTCTTAGTCATTGTCCGTTATAAACTGAGAAGAAGGCGCTTATGGGAAGAGCCATAGAAAAACACGAACTGGAAGAGACTGCGCTACCTTGTCAGAAAGCCATTACAGGTCAGAGAGAAATCATTGCTGACTTGTTCAGGCAGCATAATGATACGTTGATCAAATTTCTCAGAGCCAGGCTCCGCTCCGATGCCGATGCCCACGAAGTGGCTCAGGAAGCCTATGTAAAACTGCTGGATCTCGATAAACCGGATGCAATCAGCTACCTCAAAGCCTATTTGTTTAAAATTGCATCTAATCTGGCTATCGACCGTCTGCGATCCAAGCAGCATAACACTGTCTTCAAACCACTGACGTTTGTTGAAAGTAACCACCCGTCCGAAGAGCAATATGCGTTAAAAAAAGAACAGCTCAAGCTGATGACCGGATTTATCAATGAATTGCCTCCCAGATGCCGGAAAGCGTTTTTGCTCAGCCGGTTACACGGGCTGTCATCCGGTGAAATTGCCAGTCTGATGAACATTTCAGACAGGATGGTCAGAAAATACCTTGTCCGCGCCACGGAATATTGCCGTGACAGACTGGACAGCCATCAAGGAGATATTTGAAGTGAATTTTGAAAACAGGACACGTTTTGAGATCGCTACCGAATGGTTTTACGAATTACAGGACCCGAATATTGCCGTGGAAAAGATTCAGGAATGGCAAAAGTGGCTGGCTGAATCGCCCGAAAATATTCGCGAATACGAACGGGTTGAAGAGGTGCTGAACCTGTCAGGTGATATGGAAGGCCTGGTGTGGCCGGACGACAGAGATTTGCTGGCTGATGATTACGACGGAGAAGAAAAGATAGAAAGCTGGAAAAAACCGGCAAAAAAACGCGCCTTCAATCCGTTCAGCGTTTTCAGTCTTGAAAAATTATATGACTGGCGGCCGTTTCAGGTATCCACCTTGTCTGTGGTGTATGCCGCACTGTTCTGTATCGCTATCGTCAACCTTTCTGATTTCAGCGGTAACTATCCCGTTGACGTTGCTGTCTATGAATCTGCAACCGGGCAAAACCGTGAAGTGCTGCTGGAAGACGGTTCGGTCATTACTCTTGGTGGCCAAAGCCTGGTTTCGGTGGCATTCAGCAAGAGCCGCCGTCAGATCGTGCTGGAAAGAGGGGAGGCTTATTTCGATGTGGCAAAGGATGCTGACAGGCCATTTTCTGTGGTCACCGGCAACCGTGTTGTTACTGCGGTGGGTACCGAATTCAATATTTCCAAACAGGCTGAGCGGGTTGTTGTCATTGTGGCTGAGGGCAAAATCAGTATTGCACCGGAGCAGAATGAAACCAAAACCGGTAATACCATTGATGCCTATCTTACGGCAGGGCAGCGGGTCTTTTACGACAAAGAACACCTTTCTGATATTGCGGAGTCTCCTGTGAATGCATCCCTGGCATGGAAAGACGGCAAGCTTCAATACATGGAGGAAAAGCTCATGTATGTGGTTGAAGATATTAACCGTTACTCGAAAATTAAAATCCGTTTCGCCGGTGAGGAAGCCAAGGAGTTTCTTTACTCAGGTACTGTTTTTACCGGCAATCTGGAGCAGTGGGTCGAAGTGCTGCCCCATGCTTTTCCGCTTAGTGTGTCTTATGTCGGTGACTCGGAAATCGTGTTGTCTGTGCATGCCGGGGCAATATAACGTGACATTCCCCGCTGTTAACTGGAAGCATGATGCGTTTTGCCCTGTTCATTTAAGGGGTACCGGATGAGAAAAAGAAAATTCCGGCTGACAGGTATACTGCCAGTGTTGTCAGCCGGTCTGATCTGTCACAGCGTCGATGCCGCAGACAGGCGGATTGCCTTTGATATTCCGTCGCAACCTATGAACGCTGCATTGATCGAATTTTCTGAGCAGTCTGGCCTGCAGGTCGCGGTCAATGCCAGTCTCATCAAAAATATCAAAAGCCGGTCAGTGTCAGGCATGTATGAAAGTGCAGGCGCTATTGAACATTTACTGGGTGAAAATGCACTTACATTCGAAAAAATCGGAGAAGAAACCATTGTCATTAAAAAGGCTTCTTCTGAGGGAAAGTCATCTCTGACGTCCGCTATTAACCGTTCTCAGCGGCGGGCGTCAGCAAAAAATGAGCATGATTCAAAAACGAGGGATATCACCGGCGAAGACGAAAGCGGTGAGGCACAGTTTGAAAGGATTTCTGTTGTCGGTTCCGCCATTGCCAGCCATCGTCTGAAGTCCGCTTTGCCTGTTGCTGTTTACGGTACGGATGCGTTTGATGCCACCGGAGTGACTGACGGCAACGAACTGGTCAGAGCGATCCCGCAGATGGGCGATATAACCTGGAATGAGTCATGGATCCCGGGAAGCAGTAACGCAGCGAGGGGAGATACCGCTTCGCTGAATCTGAAAAATCTTGGCGCGTCCAACACGTTATTGCTGATTAACGGCAGGCGTTCCGTGATTCATCCCACCACTTCAACCGTGGACGACAGCATTTCCACTACCACATTCAATACCAATGCCATTCCACTTTACGGTTCGGACAGAGTGGAGATCCTTCTTGACGGTGCTTCTGCGATTTACGGTTCAGATGCCATTGCCGGAGTGGTTAACATTGTTACCCGAAAAAATATTGAAGGTGCGGGGTTAAAGCTCCGTTATGGCAAAGCAGAGGGCACTGGCCGGACAGACTCAGAGCTTACCGGTTTTGCCGGAACGGATTTTGACAATGGAAAGGGAAATGTGTCGTTGATGTTCAATGTGGTCAAAAGAACTCCCCAATATGCCGCCGATCAGTGGTACACCGCAACATCAGACCACCGCAACTTTTTTGCTAACACCGATTTGGAAAATGCCGCTTCGCTGGATGGTCGCAGTGTTTATACCCCGTGGGGTAACTTTATTGCGCCCGCGCAAGTTACTGCTAATGGTCAGCCACTCACCAGTGCCGCCGGTTATTTTCATACTGAGGCAGAAAGCAGCAATAACTGCATCGCTGAAGGTTACAGCGGCACATGCTATGCGTCCGGTAGTGCAGCAGGTGACTATTTGTATGACTTTGCCGCTGCAGGTACTTACATTACCCCCGGTGTAGAACGGGTTAATCTTTTTTCCATATTCAACTGGCAATGGCTGCCTGACACGGAAATCTTCGGCGAAATTGCCTTATACAAAGCGGCATCGGATTACGTGACCAGTCATGGTTTTTTTTCAGTGAATACGCCGGTTTATGTGCCTGCTGACGCCTATTACAATCCCCTCGGGGCATCGACTCTCGCTGACGGCACCATTAACCCAAACCGGATAAGCGGGCTGGATAATGTGCCTGATGATGGCGTGCCTGTTGAAATCAGGCAATACCGGTTTACCGGTGGTGGTTTGCGCACTGTTGACGTACATAATACACAATCGCGGTTTCTCGCCGGATTAAAAGGACTGACATCCGTGGGTCTGTCCTGGGAGTCTGCGCTCCTCTATTCAAAAGGCCATGCAGCCGATACGTCAGACGGCTACAGTGTGTCGGCATTTGCAGAAGCCATTTCCGGGCGCAGCAGCGATGCATATAATCCTTTTTCCGGCGGTTTGAATGCTCAGGCGGACAGCTCTGATTTTGCAGTAAAAGCACACCGCAACAGCGTGTCTGAAATTGCGTCATGGGACGTAAAAATAACATCACCTGATTTGATAAAACTCCCTGCGGGGGAGTTGGGTTTCGCTACCGGTGCTGAGTTTCGTTATGAATCTCTGAAAGACGACAGAGATCCGCTGGTGGACGGAACGCAAACCTATACCGACTGGTATACCGGATATGAGTACCTCAGTGACCTGGCAGGAACCAGTCCAACACCGGATTCAGCAGGCAGCCGGCAGGTGATGTCTGTCTATGGTGAACTGGCGATGCCGCTTGTTTCACCTGAATTTGATTTGCCCTTTATAAACGCTCTGGATCTGCAAATTGCCGGCAGATATGAGCGTTACAGTGATGTCGGGAGTATCGCTACGCCGAAAGTGGCAGCAGTCTGGCAGATCAATGATTCTTTACTTATCCGCGGTTCGTGGTCTGAGGGATTCAAAGCGCCTAATCTGGAAGTGCTCAATGCCAGTGAAATGGCCAGGTACAACAATCATACCGACTATATTTTCTGTGAGGCGGCTGAGCGTCAACACTATATTGAAAGCTACGCCGGTTGTTCAGCCACTTACGCAGTGACCTGGCATATTGCGGGAAATGAAAACCTGAAGCCGGAGCGCTCGGTAAACCGCACAGCCGGCATGGTTTACAGGATCCCGGGTATGTACAGTGACAAGGGGAACATGTCATTTTCAGCAGATATCTGGCAAATCGACATTACTGACCGGGTTGGCGTGGCTCCCGTGGAAGACGTCATTGCCCGTGATTTGTATCTGCGCACTACCATGCAGTCGCAGGATAGCCGCATTGTGCGAAACGATGCGAATAGCGAACAGCAGAGCCTTTTTACAAATACCGGTTTGCAGGCGGCAGGACAGATCCTCTTTATCCAGACCGATTATCAAAACCAAAACTCACTGTCAGTAAAAGGCGCCGATTTCGCTATGGACGGCGCATACAAATCATTGGAGTGGGGCGACTTTTCTTTTCATCTGGCCGCATCGAAGCTGATCAGTTATCAGCAGGCACTGACAGCAGAAATGGAAGAAGTGAAGGCCGCACAGGATAACGGACTTATTGACGGGTTTGTCGTTATCGGTAATGGCAATGAAACAGGAGTGAACGGTAAAAAACCTGAATGGAAAGGCCTTGCCAGATTTACGTGGCAATTCCGGAAACTGATATGCAGATTATCAGCGCAATATACCCACCATCTTAATGACGGGAGATACGCAGACGGCTCTGATTTTAAAGTGCCTTCGATGACGACATGGAATGCGTCCGTCAAATATACCTTTGATGACAGTCCTGCAGGTGCTGTTGATGCAGAAGTGGGAGTACGGAATATGTTCCGGCAATCCCCGCCTCTTAATGCGTCCGGTGATTACCTTGCAAACCTCTACTTACCTTTTTCACGTTACTTTTACGCCAGCGCAGAGGTACGTTTCTGATGCGCTACTTTTTTTTTCTACTATTTTTCACAGGATGAACACATGAATATCGCGAAAAGCGCGTTGCTTTGCTGCCTGTTAGTGTCAGCGGGACTGACTCTGCCGGCTGCCGCAACAAGCGGACAATCTGAGAGTATCACCGTGACGGAAGGCACCGCCATGGCTGCCAGTGTGTCTCCTGACGGGCAAACCATCGTGATGGATTTACAGGGCAGTTTATGGACTTTACCGGTCAGCGGCGGTGAAGCTACACGTATTACCGGCGAATATCAGGATGCGAGGCAACCGGTGTGGATGCCTGACAATCAGACCATTGTATTTTTCTCTTTTAAAGATGGCGGTTATGACCTCTGGTCGGTAGACAGAAGCGGCGAAAATATGACCGCCCTGACTTGGGGGCCTTATGATGACAGGGAGCCCGCTGTGTCGTTTGACGGGAAGTTTGTGGCTTTTGCTTCAGACCGCAAAAACAGCTTTAACAGTTACGACATATACAAGCTGGAGCTTGCTTCCGGTGTCATCACCCAACTGACTGACGATAAGTACGAGAACCGGATGCCAGTCTGGAAATCATCCGGCGATGCGCTGACTTACACAACAATGCGGGAAGGACGCCATTTACTGGTCACCATAGATGCCAAAGGCAACGAAACCATCGAACAGGAAGCGGAACATGCGCTTACTCCTATGCTCTGGGATAGGGGCGAGCTGGTTTATGCTGCTGCAAGTGGTGACAACCAGACCGTGATGAAAAGAGGAAGCAGGGTAATTGCATCCGGTGAAGAAGTATTTGAGTTCAAAGCCAGTCTTTCGGCTTCCGGTGAGGTAACTTACGTTGCCGGCGGTAAGATTAAAACACTGGCCGCTGACGGTGCTGCTTCTGATATTCCGTTTACTGCAAATCTGACCGTTTTTAAACCGGAATATGCCAAAGCAGAAAGAGATTTTACATCAGACAAGCCCCGCCCTGTTTTAGGGATCATGCGGCCGTCTTTATCTCCGGACGGCAAGTACGTCGCTTTCATCGCTGTGGGAGACCTGTATCTCATGAAGATAGGTGAAAAGCCCATAAACCTTACCCAAGACCACTACATGGAAGCGGATCCTGCCTGGTCTCCTGACGGCAAGTCACTGGTTTATTCTTCGGATCGCGGTGGCGATAAAATGCAATTGTGGGTACATGACATTGCTACTAATAAATCTGAGCAGCTAACTGAACTGGATACTCAACCTCTCGGACCGGCATGGTCACCGGACGGGAGTAAAATTGCCTATCTGAGCGTAGATAAAATGTGGGGCGAAGCCAGTCTTGGCATGTACGATCTCGACGCAAAATCCGCTTTTCAGATGAGCCAGACGCTTAAACAGCCGGGAAAACCGTCATGGTCTGCTGACAGCAGCCGGATCATGGTTGCTCTGCCTGATCAGTTTTCTGCAAGCTTCCGTGAAGGGACTAACCAGGCCTATATATTTCCGGTAAACGGTGAAAAGCCATACTGGAGTGCGCCGGTAGAGAATTTGTCAGTGGATACCAGAGGGGGAGGCGGGCCAGTATGGTCGCCGGACGGAACAAAAATGGCGGGTATCTACGGTGGTGAACTGAATGTGTGGCCTGTTGACGATAAAGGCGAACCTCTGGGCCCGCCAAGAAGTTATACATCGGAAATTGCGCACAATCCCACCTGGTCGGGTGACTCAGCAACTATCCTCTACCAGTCAGATGATAAGTTAAAAATGGTGAATCTTTTCACCGGTAACATTGAGACGATACCCTTCGACATGACGTACGTGCTGGCAAAGCCGGCAAGTAAAAAAGTTATACAAGTCTCTTATGTGTTTGACGGCGAAACGGATACTTTGCAAAAAGACAGGGACATCTTTATCAGCGGCAATACGATCACAGATATTGTCCCCCGCAACAGTAAATCCACATCCGGCTATGAAATTATTGACGGAACAGGCAAATATGCCATGCCCGGTTTGATTGAAAGTCATGTGCATCCGCAGAAAGACTTCGGACAGGGGGCGCACAGAGGCTGGCTGGCTTATGGGATTACAACGCTCAGGGACCCGGGCAACCAGCCTTATCATGGTGTGGAAGATCGTGAGGCCAGTGAAGCCGGTGTGAGAGTAGGCCCGAGAGTTTATACCACCGGCCATTTGATGGAATGGCAACGGGTTTACTACAAAATGGGTGTTGCGATTGCCGGGCCGGCGCATCTGGAAAAAGAACTGCAGCGGGCAAAAGCATTAAAGTACGATCTGCTTAAAAGTTACGTCAGACTACCCGATGCCCAGCAAAAACGGGTAACGGATTTTGCCCATGATGAGATGGGCGTGGGAGTGACCACTCATGAGATCTACCCTGCTGCGAAAAGTGGCGTTGACCGCCTTGAACATCTCGGCGCAACAAGCCGCCGCGGGTACAGCCCCAAGCAAATAGGTGGCAGGGCTTATGACGATGCATTGCAACTGATGAATAAGGTAGTTACACCTACCATGTTCGGGTCATTAAATATGCTGATTGCACAGCATCCTGAACTGAAAAAGGATAAAAGGTTGTCGCTTTATCCTTTGTGGACGCAAAAAGGTGTAGAAAACCCGATGGTGTTTCCTGCCAGCTATCTTGCCAGCCTGAAAGAGCAGGCGAAAACCTTAAAAACACTCTATGACCGGGGGGCAACCATCACAGCGGGTACAGATTTGGTACTGGCGATGAATCTGCACGGCGAGCTGGGTTTTTATGTGAATGAAGCGGGTTTCACTCCTTATGAAGCACTGAAATCTGCAACCTCGGTACCGGCTGATGTACTGGGTCTCAATGCCGGCAGGATCAAGGCGGGCAGTCTGGCTGATATCATTCTGCTCGACGCTGATCCGCTGGCAGATGTTTACAATGCATCAAAGGTGAACACGGTTATCACCAATGGCCGCGTTTACACGCAGGAACAGTTGCTGGATATGACTTATCACGGAGAATAGCCGTTTTTAACCGGTGATGCCGTCCGGCATCACCGGTTTTCTTTCCTGATTTGATATGTTTTAAGGTTCCGCAGAAGTGAGGTTTTCCGTTATAGCAGGAGACATCACTTTTACGGACTACAAAGATGCAAACCTTCATCGCTTCACACCGCCCGGTCTCTTCAAATCTTAACGCTTTCAGAACGCTTATAAACACAATTTGCCTGTGTTTAGCCTTACTTGCTCCTGTCACGTCACGTGCTGAAAATCTGACCCTCATCAGAAATGTTAATGTGTGGGACGGTACCAGTGATTCCCTTAAGCAAGGCTACAGTGTGCTGATTACCGGTAATCTTATCACTGCCGTTGAAAAGGAAATCGACACACCAGAGGATGCGGTCATTATCGATGGCAAAGGCCAGACGCTGATCCCCGGCTTGTCTGATGCGCATACCCATTTTGCCCAAACGTCGCCGTCAATTACCGGTATGCGCAACGACGAGAACTGGATGTACGTGGGGATCAAATCTGCACTTACGGCAAAACATTTTCTTATGCTGGGCTTCACCACCGTCAGAGATCTCGGCGGTCCCTCTTTTGGAGTAAAGCAGGCTATTGATGAAGGACTTATTCCCGGTCCGCGGATTTATCCTTCCGGTGCGTTTATATCGCAAACATCCGGCCATGGCGATTTCCGCAATTACAATGAACCTAACCGTGTCATCGCCGGTGGTCCGGTGATGCCAATGGACCAGCAGGACTGGTTCTATCTGGTGGACGGTAAGGCGGAGGTTCGCAAAGCAGCGAGAGAAAATCTGAGAAAAGGTGCGACTCAGCTTAAAGTGATGGCTGGTGGCGGCATCGCCTCTGATTATGATCCTATTCATTCGGTGCAATTTGCGCCGGAAGAAATAAAAGCAGCAGTGGAAGCTGCCAAAGACTGGGACACATATGTTGCTGTGCATGCGTATACCGAAAAAAGCATCATCCGTGCACTGGAAGCCGGAGTGAAAAGTATCGATCACGGTCAGCTTATTTCAGAAGAAGCGATGAAACTGGTCAAAGAGAAAGATGCCTGGCTGGTGCCGCAAAGCCACTGGGGTTTAAGGCCTGCTCCGGATTTAAGCAAAAAATTATCTGACCGGGAAAAGAAATCGCTCATGGTCAGAGAGGGCATAAACAGAGAAATGACGCTGGCAAAGAAATATAAGGTCAATCTGGCTTATGGCACCGATGTTTTCGGATCTTTAGGAAATGAGAAAAGGGCGCTGAATGAGTTTACGTCACGGGTGAAATGGTTTACGCCACTGGAAGTGCTAAAACAGGCCACGTCAGAGAATGCCCGTCTGTTTGCCATGTCCGGTAAATTAAATCCTTACACCGAAGGAAAACTGGGTGTCATTGAGCCCGGAGCGTACGCAGATATTCTGATTTACAGTGGCAACCCGTTAATTGAAGAGCAGGTTGTTGTGAATTACAGCCAGAATCTTAAGTTCATTATGAAAGATGGTGAAATATTTAAGAACGTTCTGGACGACTAAGTGTTGCCGTTGAAATGTTAAAATTAAACCTTTTCGTAACAAATGGCGGCATTTCGTGAGTTTTAGTGTTTTTTAGGAGAAGTTAGTTCCGTTAATTCAAAGTGGTTCGTCTTAGTGAGTGAAGTGTGAATCCCGCAATATCACACACAGATAAGACAATAAAATCATTCAACGGGAACTAATCATGCAGATACAGGAACTCAGAGGTTTCAGAAAGCTGGCACTGTCAACAGCGATAATTTCAGCGATGAGCGTGCAGGCTTATGCCCAGGAAACACCGGCCGGCGACGGGCAGGAGAAGATTGCTGAAGAGCAGCGGATGGAAAAAATAGCTGTTGTAGGTTCCAAAATCGGCAGTGAAAGAACGGAGGCAGCATTACCGGTTGCGGTTATCGGGCAGGAAGCCATCGAAGCACTTGGCTCTGTAGACGGTAACGAACTGATAAGAAGTATGCCTCAAATGGGGGATATTACCTGGAACGAGTCTTTTATCCCGGGAAGCAGTAACGCCGCCCGCGGCGACATGGGCTCGATGAACCTGAAAGGGATGGGGGCGTCAAATACCTTACTACTGGTGAACGGACGTCGTTCTGTTATTCACCCCACAACCGCTACGGTTGACGGCAGTGTGTCGACAACCACATTTAACTCCAACGCCATCCCCATGTATGGCCTGGATCGCATCGAAATCTTACTTGACGGTGCCGCAGCGATTTATGGTTCAGACGCCATCGCAGGGGTTGTGAACGTTGTGACGAAAGATAATTTGCAGGGCGGGGCCGTTAAACTGAAATATGGTCAGGCGCAGGGCTCTAATCGTTCTGATCTGGATTTAACCGGCTACTACGGCACAGATATCGACGACGGCAAAGGTAATTTCTCGTTGATGTTTAATGCCTTTCACAGAACAGCGCAGAAAGCTTCCGATATGTGGTTTACTGAAACCTCTGACCGGCGGGATTTCCTGCCGGGCACCGATCTCGCCGGCACTGCTGCGCTGGATGGGCGCAGTTCCTATACGCCATGGGGTAATTATCTGGCGCCCTATCAGATTTATCAAAATGGCGAAGCGATCACCACAGCTTCTGGTTATTTTCACTCAGAACTCGCCTCATCCTCTGACTGTCTGACAGAAGGCAGCACCAGTGAAACCTGTTATGCCTCCGGCACCGTTCCCACAGATTACCGTTCAGACAGTGCACGTGAAGACAGTTATGTGACCCCTCAGGTCACACGGATGAACCTGTTCTCAACCTTTAATTACTTTATCAACCCTGATCTTGAATTCTTCGGCGAAGCCGGGATCTATGCCGCGGAAAGTAAATACATGAGCGGACCGTCTGTGTTTTCAAGTTCCCAGGTAGTTTATATTCCTGCCAACGCCTATTACAACCCGCTTGGCGCGACTTATCTGGAGGATGGCACACTGAATCCAAACCGTATTGCCGGCCTGGATAACGTGCCGGAAGAAGGTCTCGATTTACGCATTCTGGCTTACCGGTTCACCGACATCGGCAATATGGAAGTTAATGTGGAGAATCGTCAGTACCGCCTGCTTTCCGGTTTGAGAGGATGGTTTGGCAGCAACTTCGAGTGGGAATCTGCCGTTCTTTATTCGCAGGGTAAAGCCAGGGATGAATCTGAAGTGATCAATGTGAATGATATGGTTACTGCTATTTCAGGTACAACAGCAGATGCCTACAACATTTTCTCCGGCGGTAACACTTCCCACGTGAACTACGGTCACAGCGGATTTAACAGCGAAGAAGTCATTAATTCATTTATCGATATCTCTGTGCGGGAGAGCACCTCTCAACTGGCATCCTGGGATTTTAAAATCAATAACTCTGAACTGATGAGTTTACCAGCAGGTGATCTCGGGTTTGCCGCCGGTATAGAAGTGCGTTACGAATCGTTGAAAGATGACCGCGATCCTCTGGTTGATGGCACAGACCCTTATATTAACTGGTATACCGGCGAGTCCTTTAACAGTAATCTTGGGGGCTCAAGCCCTACGCCGGATTCTTACGGAAGCCGTAATGTAAAATCGGCCTATGTTGAACTGGCGGTTCCCATTGTCGGGCCTGATTTCGGTATTCCGCTTATGGAAACCCTTGATATGCAGTTAGCCGGACGCTACGAGAGCTATAGCGACGTGGGCGATATTTCTACCCCTAAAATTGCGCTGGCCTGGGGCGTCGATGAAAACCTCACTCTGCGGGGTTCGTGGTCAGAAGGATTTAAAGCCCCGAACCTGGAAGTACTTAACGCTTCTGAAATGGCGAGATATAACACCCGTACTGACTACATTTACTGTGAAGCTGCGCTGAGACAAGGTGCTATCGAGAATTATTCTGCCTGTACTGACAGCTACGCGGTGACCTGGCATATGGCAGGTAACAGCGAACTGAAACCGGAAACATCAACTAACCAGTCATTTGGTTTCCAGTTAATTCCGCAGTTCCTGCCAGAGGACTGGGGTAACTTCCGTGTCACACTGGATTTCTGGGAAATTCAACTGGATGACCAAATCGGTGTCGCCCACTCTCAGGATGTTTTGATTTACGATCTTTACTTACGCACCGTAGAAGGCACCTCTGATCCGCGGATTATCCGTGCTGACCCGACGCTGGACGACATTGCCCGCTTCGAAGGTACAGGGTTGGATCCTGTCGGCGAAGTGCTTTACATGAATACCAACTACTCCAACCTGAACTCATTGAAAGCTAAAGGGATGGACTTTACGTTTGACTGGCGAAGTGTGGCAACAGACTTTGGCCGGTTTAACCTGAACTTCAGTGCTTCGCAGCTGCGCAGCTTCCAGCAGGAACTGACACCGCAAATGCAAACAGCCAAAGCAGCACAGGAAGCGGGTTTGCTGGACTCTTTCATCTCGATTACATCTTCTGATGAAGTGGGTCAGGACGGCATGAAGCCTGAGTGGCGGGCAACCACACGTTTTAGCTGGAACTACGAAGATTTTGCATACCGTATTTCAGCCATTTACACCGACAGTGTGGTAGATGGCCGTTACGCCAACGGTGATGACTTCGTTGTACCATCAACAACGTTGTGGAATACGTCGTTCCAGTACGAGCTGGATGAATCCACCTTTGGCGGATTTATCGTGGAAGCCGGTGTGAAAAACCTGTTTGATAAAAATCCGCCGTTAAACTCATCGGGCAATTATCTGGCTAACCTGTATCTGCCTTACAAACGTTACTTCTATGCCAGTATCGAAAAGCAGTTTTGATAACAATGCTTTTTAAGGTGTTATAAACTCAAAACCTACAACCGGGGAATCATTCCCCGGTTTATTCCTGTCGCGTAAAAGTTACACAATTTCCACTATTCATCATTAATGAAGTCGTCGTCTTATTACCGGATTCTTTTCTTTAATGTTTTTTAACACATTGTAACTACTAGCTTTAATGTCTTGCCCAGATAGGGCAGTCCGCTATTTCCACGTTTGGCATTTACCGTGCATCTGTTAAATATGCACTGCGTAAGCAGCGTACTTTATGTTCAGTCAGCGGAGGTCATTATGACGATCAATCAATTACCAGCTACAGCACTTGAAGAGCTTGAGGCCAAAAGACGGGCTGAAGAGCGGGGCGTGAGTGAGTCGTCATCAGTTGTCTCTCCGGCTGAGCGGGCTGAAGAGGTCCGCGACAGTGAGCGCGAGGCGGATGAACGTCAGCAGGAAATACGCCGCGAAGAGCGACTGGAACAGGAGTATCGTCAGGAAGCGCTGCAGGAAGAGCGTCAGCGTGAAGCATACAGGCGCGAAGAGCGTACGGCAGTGATTGAAGAGCGCCAGCTCCGGCGGGAAGAGGACAGGGAAGCGTTGTTGCGTGAAATAGAAGCCCGTCGTGAAGAAAGACGGCAGGAAGCATTACTTCAGGAAGAGCGCCTGGCCTCGTTGCAGGAAGAACAGGTTCAACTCAGAGAGCAACGTTTACAGCTGCAGCAACAGTCGCAGACCCGGCAACAGGAAGCGTCAGAGCAAGCTGATATTGAGAGTTCGCAGACGGATGAGCCGGCATCACAGGAAGAAATTAACGAAACGATTCAGTTGCTCCGGGCTGAGGTGGCCGTGCTGCGTCAGTTGCAGAACATCCGCGACAATGAGCAGGTTTCGCAAGACTTACAGGAAGCTTCACAGGCCCTTGAACAGCAAACTGGCAGGGCTGCCAACCAACTCCAGACTGGTGCCAACCGGCTGGGAAATTTCATTGATTCGGTGAGCTGATTAATTTAAGCGGGCATCAGGGAAACCGCAGGAAGTGAATACATTCTGCGGTATCCAAATTGTCAGGCCCCGGCAATTTAACTAAGACTTACGCATCCGCTTGCTTTGTGCTGCGCGTTTTTCGTTACGCTTTTCTTTTCTGTCGTGTTTGTCAGGGGTCGCTGAGCCATCTTTAAAGTGTTGTTTCCGGGCGGCTTTCTTCGCCGCTTTTTTCGCTTCGGCTTCTGCGATTTCTATCTTCTCTTTTTCAAGCATAGCGGGCGTTTCGAGTGTGATCCGGCCCAATTTTCCGGCTTGTAATTCGGTGAGGAGTATTTCACAGATTTTATGCAGGTTCACACGGCCACCTGTCATGATTGCACCACGCTTGCGGGCGGCATCTTCGAGAAATTCAATCTCTGTCTCTGCTATTTCATCCAGCTTAAAGCGGTCTTTCAGTACGTCCGGATACGCTTTGATCAGATAGTCGGCGGCATAAAAGCCCACGTCATCAAACTCCATTGCGGTGTTCTTAACCGCGCCGGATGCAGCCAGCCGGTAAATGGAATTCGGGTTTTCCTGCTTTGGCCACAGTACTCCCGGGGTATCGAACAGAATAATGCCGCTGCCCAGATTGATCCTTTGCTGGGTTTTAGTCACCGCCGGTTCGTTACCGGTTTTAGCAATCACTCTGTCAGCCAGAATGTTTATCAGCGTGGATTTACCCACATTAGGGATACCGGTGATCATGGCGTGAATGGCTTTACCGGGGCCGGCTTTCTGAGGAAACATGTCTTTCAGCATACTCAAAATGTGCTTAGTGTTTCCCGGCTCTCCCGTATTGGTGGTGATGGTGCGCACGCCCCGTTCACTTTCAAGGTAAGCCTGCCATTCCGCGGTCAGTTCAGGATCGGCCAGATCGAACTTATTGAGGATTTTCAGGCAAGGCTTATCGCCACGAATTTTAGCGATTTCGGGATTTTCGCTGGAGTAGGGGATGCGGGCATCCAGTACTTCAATGAGCACATCAACCTGAGATAAGGTTTCTTTTATTTCTTTCAGGGCCTTGTGCATGTGCCCCGGGAACCAGTGTAACGCCACGATATTCTTTCATTCAGCCGGATTTGGCCGTAGTTTACTTCATTTCTGTACAAAATGCGGTGTTATTCAACGGGTCATCAGAAGGGGCGGGACAGGAACTGGTCGTAAATGGTCAGTTAAACGATTGTTCGCGGTAAGTCCCTGTGGTCTGTACCGCGAACAATCAATGCACAAAGCGGTGTGGATCAGAAATACGCTTTCTTTACCGAGTCATGAATGACAATAAGTGCCGCCTGTATATCGTCTATCAGTTGATGCAGCGCATCCTGTTTAAGATCTCTGGTTTCAAGCTCCATGAGCATGGCAGATATTTCTTTGACCTTGCTGGTGATGTCCTGCGGTTCAGGTAGTTCCGACAGACATTTTTCCACCTGGCCCAGAGAATGGTTAATGCTACGGGGAAAGGACTTCCGCTTTAACAGGAATTCCAGTATGTCAGCCCGCTGAACCCGTAAGCGCATTTCCTGCCGGTATACCTGATAGGCCGATAAAGACTTCAGTACACCCATCCACTGAATGTTTTCAAACGCAGAGTGTTCTTCTGACACATCAGGGAGCAATGACGCTGACCGTACATCGATGATCCGGGTGGTCATATCACAACGCTCAAGATGCCTGCCAAGCCGCAGGAAGGCATACGCCTGATCGCGGTTCATCGTGCCGCCGACAAGACCGGTGATTGTCTGGTTACCTTTTATTATTTTGTTTAAACAGGTGAAACGGTGACGACGGGTCAGTACGCTCTGGCTGTCAGCCTTCGCCTGCAAATGGACGTTATTGATTTCCTCCCAGGCTTCAGATGGAATGATTTCCCGCACGATACGGGCATTTTCCCGTGCTTCTGCCAGCGAATTTATGATAGAGCCGGGATTACTGGTGTCGGTTACCATAAAACGGATAACACTTTTTTCATCAGCCGTTTCATAGTTTGCATAGAAACTCTCGCGGATGGAAAGCATATCCACAATCGGTTCCCAGCCCAGGGTGACACTTCGGGGTAAATCCAGTAACAGGTGAGTATTTACCTGAATCAGGCGCGCAGTATTCTCAGCCCGTTCAAGATAACGGGCCATCCAGTAAAGATGATTGGCAACACGTGACAGCATCTTATTCGTCCTCCATGTCAACAATCCAGGTATCTTTACTTCCTCCGCCCTGGGAGGAGTTCACCACAGTAGAACCTTTTCGCATTGCTACCCGGGTCAAACCGCCTGTGGTAACGGAAATATCACTGCCGGATAAAATAAACGGACGCAAATCAAGGTGCCTTGCTTCGGCTTTATTATCGATTAATGTGGGCGCTGTAGACAGCAACAGCATCGGTTGTGCAACATAATTGCGGGGATCGCGTCGAATGAGCCTGACAAACTTTTCCCGTTCCGCTTTGGTTGCATGGGGCCCGATTAACATGCCATAACCGCCGGACTCGTTGGCGGGCTTAACCACCATCTCATCAATGTGTTCGATGACGTAGTCACGCTCATCTTTGTTAATGCATTTGTAAGTAGGCACGTTTGGCAGCAGGGGTTCTTCATCCAGATAAAAGCGGATGATGTCAGGCACAAAGGCATAAACCACTTTGTCGTCTGCCACACCGGCGCCGGGCGCATTCGCCAGCCCCACATTACCTGCCTTCCAGGCGCGCATCAGCCCGGGCACACCAAGCATGGAGTCTTCACGGAACACTTCAGGATCGAGAAACGCATCGTCGATACGGCGGTAAATGACATCTACCCTGGCCAGCCCTTCCACTGTGCGCATGTAGACGATATCGTCGTCGCCCACTACAAGATCGCTGCCTACTACCAGTTCTGCACCCATTTGCTGAGCCAGATAGGCGTGCTCAAAATACGCAGAATTATAGATACCGGGGGTGAGTACAACGATTTCCGGTTGCTTCGTCTTCCGGGGAGAAAGCTGACACAGCATGTCGTAAAGTTCTGACGGATAATCATCTACCGGCAGGATGTTGTACTTTTCAAACATGTCAGGAAAAACCCGTTTCATAACATGACGGTTTTCCAGCATATAAGAGACGCCGGAAGGCACCCGCAGGTTATCTTCCAGCACATAAACGGTGCCGTGTTGATCACGGACTAAATCTGAGCCGCATATATGCGCCCACACACCGTGTTTCGGTTTAACGCCAAGGCATTCCGGAAGGAAGTTCTTTGACTGAGTAAGAATGTCTTCGGGAACGATACCGGCATCAAGAATTTTCTGCTCGTTATACAAATCGTCGATAAACATATTCAGCGCTTTTACCCGCTGTTTCAGGCCAAGCTCAATTTGTGACCATTCTTTTTTATCGATGATGCGGGGAATAATATCGAATGGCCAGGCCCGGTCGATGGAGCCTTCTTCCTCGGTATAAACGGTAAAGGTGATCCCCATCACGTGGATTGCCGTGCTGGCGGCCACCTTATATTCCTCGATATCTTTGTCGGATAAGTCTCTTAAATAAGAGCACAATGATTTTGCTGCCTCTCTTGGCTTATTACGGCCTTGAATCAGCTCGTCATAAAACGGGCCGGTAGCATAATTTCCCCATCTGATTGCCATGGCCTGATCCTTCATTTTTTTGTGTTTTATTTATACTCATCTAATCGTGTTTCTGACCAAAAATCAATCGCTAATATGTCAATTTAGTGACAAGATTTTGATTGCGTATCTTGCGCCGGGCATGCATGCTTAGCCCCATGCTATATTGTGTTTTATCACTTTTGAGAAAGGTGAATTGTGACTTATTGTCTTGCTATAAAAGTAAACAAGGGACTGGTGTTTGCTTCTGATTCCCGTACCAATGCGGGTGTGGACTACATTGCGACGTACAGCAAAATGTGGCGTTTTTGCTGGCCCGGCGAACGTTCTATTGTGTTACTGACGTCCGGAAGTCTGGCAACGTCTCAGGCGGTGGTGAATGCCATCAAGCGTGATCTGGAAAATCCGGAAGCCAAATTTAATTTGCGCGCAGGAAAACATCTTCATGAACTGGCAGAATACGTTGGCAAGCTGAGTCAGGCAGAGCAGAAGCAACATGCCGAAGCCATGGAAAGATCAGGCAGCAGCAATGAGTCTAATTTTATCATTGGCGGTCAAATCGCTGGTCAGCCTCACGAAATTTTTCTGATTTATCCGCAGGGCAATTACATTTCTGCGTCAGACGATACGCCGTATCTGCAAATTGGTGAGAACAAGTATGGCAAGCCTATTCTGGACAGAATTTTATCCGGTGCCACGTCTCTGGAAGATGCTGCCCGCTGTGCCATCGTATCGCTGGATTCCACCATCCGCAGTAATATTTCGGTGGGGCCGCCGGTGGAGCTGGCTATGCTGACAGCAAATCAGGTGGAAGCGCCGTATCATCAAACGTTTACCCTGAACAGCCCCATGTATAAATCCATGCAAAAGCAATGGACTCAGGGGCTGAAGCGCACGTTCAACCGATTACCCCGTTTTGAATGGGAAAAGAAAGCGGAAACAGGGTCTGCACAAAAGTAATCTTAAAGCCGCTGATGCAATAAGTCGTGTATGAACGACAACTTCTCAAGCGCCGGGTAGGATATGACAAACGGATACGCGTCGTCCTGCCCCATGCTGCGGTTCAGGGCATTTAACACTGTGGTCAGCCTGCACCAGTCTTCAAATATTCGCTGGAAATCCGTTTCACTCGCACGCCGGTAGGTTTCTGCCAGCGGGTTACCCAGGCGGTTCTGCAAAATATTGATGCTGTATTCGGTAGCAGTTTCCAGCGTGTCCACAATGTGCAGATAGTGCGCCCAGCTCTCAGCCCAGTCTTCCCAGGGGTGCATGCTGGCATAGGCGCTTATCCATGACGACTGCCAGCCCTGAACCGGCCCGTTGGCGTAATAGAGCTGCATCGATTTGGTGTAATCCTGTCGTTCATCGCCGAACAGGCTTCTGAATTTTTCCAGGTGAGGGGAGTTCTGGATCAGCGTATCCCAGTAATAGTGACCGGACTCATGACGGAAATGACCGATTAGTGTCCGGTAGCGTTCATTCATCTGTTCACGCATTTTAAGACGTGAAGCGTCTTCAGCCTCTTTCAGATTTAAGGTGATAACGCCGTTACAATGCCCGGTGATGACTGTTGATTTTACAGTGAGCTCTTCGCCATATTCGTCTTCTTCCATTTCATCTTCAAGAAAGCGGAAGCGAAGTTCGTTTGCGTTTTCAACACCGTGTTTCCACACGTCCAGTCCCAGTTTACTTAAGGTATAAATTAACTGGCGCTTGGCCTGCTCCATACGGAACCACAATGACAGGTTGTCCGGTTTGGAGAGATCCGGAATGGTTTCCGTTAACTGACAGGACTCGCACAGCGAATGGTCCTCTTCTGCAGGAATCAGCCAGTTACATACCTGATACTCACTGTAGTTGGTACAGGGGCGGTACGCTTTACCGTTCAGACAACTTATCCAGTAACCGTTGTCATCAATTTCACAGGCAGATAATGTCATTTCCTGACTGATGAAGCCCACCGGCCGCTGGCAGGACAAACAAGTTGAGTTGGCGAAATACAGAGTGTTGCCACATTCGCACTGGTAGTTCTTCACGGTTAAACCTGACTAAACGAGCTGTATAAAATGTATAGCATGTTTACGCGAATAAAGATTGCACGGCTATGAAATAATTCCTGTTTGAGACAGATTAAATGTAAACGTAGATCAACGGATCTTCGGGGGCCATGAACTGACGGTTATGACTATGTACCACGGCTTTACATTTTTCGCCGTTCATCACACAGCACACACCGTTAAGCGGCAGGCCCTGTTGTTTAAGCCATTGCGGTTGAAAAGACATCAGCGGTTGTCCGGCTTTAACTTTCTCACCGGCTTTTACCAGACGCATGCAACGCTCGCCCATCAAAGCGTGACCAGCCGGCAGGAGGTTAATGTGTAGTCTGAGCCCGTGACGGGTTTTAATGGTGACCGCATAGCCGGTTTCGGGAATACTTTTTATCAGGCAGTCTGCAGGTGCGTACAAAGTATGTCCGGCGTAGGTAAATGCCAGTGCCGGGCCCCACATACCGGCGGCATAAAGCGGTGCATCAATCGAAGCCAAATCCGTACGGGTGCCGTTAAGCGGCGCACGCAGAATAATTTCGCGGTTGAACGTGGCCGGTTTTTCAGAAGTAAAATTCATGCAGGGATGCCGTTATTGTCCGACGATGGTGTAGCCATCCTCCTGCAGTGCAGTAACGGCGTCATGCAGTTTGTCCGCTTTGACCAGGAAAAAATCCGTGTCGAATGTAGAGACAATAAACATACTGACTTTGGCTTTTGCCAGCACTGTTCCCAGGTTCGCCATGATCCCTACCATGGACAATTCCAGCGGTCCTAATAATTCAAGCGCCCGCCAGCCTTTATCAGATTCCAGTGACACAAGATTAACAGAGGAGGGCACGACAACTGACAAGGTATCTTCCGTCTTGCCAATGAAAAATAAATCACTGTTCAAAACAGGGGCCGGGATGGCGGAATTAGGATCGAAGGCATGGATAGTAAATTCACCGTCAATGACGGCTAACGTCTGCTTTTTCATTATCTGATATCGTCCGGAACATGTCATATTATTAAATCATCATACTTGAATAACTTCTACGTGTTATCCACTTTATCTGTGGATAAGTTTGTTGAGTAGTATGTGTGTGAATTGTAACTGCATGAAATTACTTGATAAAAAATACTGGTCAAACAATGGTCAGTGGATAACTATTGCCATAGTTCAAGCATTTTCCACAAGCTGTGTCTACCTTTGTGTGAAAAAAATATTGGAAAAAACAGGGTTTTCTTTAAGCTGTGTGTATTGACACTTCATATTTAGTCTGGAGCAAATCATGAGCGACTCAGCAGGTGACTGGCGGGATTTAACAGTAGCAGATGCAGTGGAAACCAGCACCTTTTATGAAAAGGTACTGGGATGGCAAAAAGAGCCTCTGGACATGGGCGGCTACAATGACTTTGTTATGAAAGATGCAGACGGACAGGTAAAAGGTGGCATTTGTCACCGGAAAGGCCCGAATCAGGACGTGCCCGCAGGTTGGATCCCGTACTTTACCACCGGTGAGTTTGATGAAGCTTTATCGCAGGTTACGGCATGTGGCGGGGAGCAACTGACTGCCGTAAGAACACATGGTACGGCAAGGTTTGTGTATATTAAAGATCCCTCCGGCGCTTGTTTTGCACTTTACAGCGATGGCAGCGGGTCATAATTCAGCAAAGGATTTTGCAGTCATGACATGACCGCCATCAACTGCTAAAGTACTCACAAATAAAAAGAAGTGAAGGGATAACACGTTGACTGCGCCACTGAATATTTACGCTGGCCCGGGCGCACTGGCCACATTAAAGGAGCACGGTTTCTATCCGCTGCTGTTCAATTACTTTCTCGGCGCGTCCGGCGGACCTAAATGGTTCGTACTGGCGGGGCTGGATCGGGTGCTGTTCCCGGAGTGGTTCGATGAACGGGGAGGTCAGGTGCAGGTGATTGGCTCATCTGCCGGGGCATTCAGAGCTGCATGTGCTGTCCAGAGAGACCCACTGGCGGCCATCAACCGGCTGGCACACCATTATTCACACACGGTGTATTCTGCTAAACCGTCAGCAAATGAAATTACCGTTAAAGCCCGTGAACTCATCAGTCATGTGCTGGGTGAAGAGGGTATTGACGATATTCTGCTGAACCATCGTTTTAAGGCGCATATCTTCGCCGTACGCTGTCATCGGGCCATGGCATCGCGTGGGCGCATTACCCAGTTCCATGGCCTTGCCATGAGTGCTGCTGCCAACGCTGTTTCAAGACGTGGTCTTAACCGCTTTTATACCCGTCATATTTTTTCCGCACCGGACAGCGATTTTACTATTCACGATCCGTACAACCTGAACACTGAACGGACAGAACTGAGTATTGTGAATACCCGGGATGCGTTACTGGCATCCGGTTCTATTCCTCTGGTGCTGGAAGGCGTGGAGAAAATCGTTGATGCACCTGAAGGGGTGTACAGGGACGGCGGTATCACCGACTATCATTTTGACTTGTCTTTCGGTCCCCGTGAAGGGCTGGTGCTTTATCCGCATTTTTATGACAAGCCGGTACCGGGCTGGTTTGATAAAGGCCTGAAAAGACGGGTACCACACCGCAGTAGTTACGATAATGTGGTGATGCTTGTACCGTCGGCAGAATTTGTTTCATCTTTACCTTACGGCAAAATCCCTGACAGAAAAGATTTCGATGCCCTTGATCCCCAAACCCGCATCAAATACTGGCAAACCGTACTTAGCGAGACCGACCGGCTGGGCGAGTACTTTATGGGTATTACTGCCAGCGGAAAAATCATGGATGAAATCAAGCCACTGCCATTTCCGATGTTGAACGGATAACTCAGAAAGCCCGTTTTTTATTTACAGGAGCGGGCAGCTCTTCTCTCTTTGGTTCTTCATCTTCCTGCTCCCGGCTGGCAGATCTTTTCATGACTAAGCATGGCTTCAGCAAGATATGCCAAATAGCTCCGGCACAGTCAGAAACCCCTGTCGACCGTATTTTATCTATGGCAGTCTTGCCTGAAACAACGAATGAAATGATTGAAGTGTCTGTGCTGCAATCAATTCCTGAGCATGAGAACGATAAAAATGACAACAATGCAAACTTCTGCGGCGAACCATGCAAAACGTATCGCGTCTATTGATATCCTCCGGGGGCTGGTGATGCTGTTTATGCTGGTGGATCACGTTCGCGAACGGTATTTCTATCATCAGCAGGTTGGTGATCCCATGGACGTGGACATCACCAGCCCGCAATTATTTTTTACCCGCATCAGCGCGCATTTCTGTGCACCGGTATTTGTATTCCTGACCGGTTTGTCTGCGTGGTTGTATTCCCACCCTGCGAACAAGCCTGCACGCTCTGCAACACCGTTCTTATTTAAACGGGGTCTGTTCATTATTTTTATTGAGATTGCAGTGATCAACTGGTTGTGGATGGGCACCTACGACACATTGTGGTTGCAGGTAATGTGGGCAATTGGTGTGAGTATGGTTGTACTTTCTGTGCTTTGTCATTTACCGGCAAAACTGATTCTGGCACTGGGGCTTCTGATTGTATGTGGTCATAACCTGTTATCACCAATCAGCTTTGCGCCGGGGGAAACCGGCTACACCCTGTGGGCTATTTTGCATGACCGCGGTTTTATATTTACTTCTGAAGCCTTCCGTATTAAAGCGTCTTATCCCGTGCTTCCGTGGATAGGTGTGATACTGCTGGGTTACAGCATGGGGCCGGTATTTTCCCGCAATGTTGCCTCGCCGCAGCGTAAAAAAGTATTGCTGGGTCTGGCTTTATCCATGTGGGGAGTACTGCTGGTCATGAGGGGCTTCAATATCTATGGAGAAGTCATGCCATGGGAAACGCAGGCCACAGCCATTCAGACCGCAATGGATTTCATTAATTTTACCAAATATCCGCCGTCACTGGATTTCGTGTTACTCACCCTGGGCGGGGCATTTTTAGTGCTGTTTGCTTTAGATACAGTGAACAATAAATTCACACAGGTCATTGAGTCATTTGGCTCAGCGCCCATGTTTTTCTATATCGTGCATCTGTTTGTGCTACTAGTCAGTTACAACCTTGTACTTGAGCTCGCCGGTCCGAACTATGGCGATTTATTTGCCTTTGATTATATCTGGCAGGTATGGCTGGTCGCGGCGTTTATGGCAGTGGTGTTGTATTTCCCCACAAAAGCATTTTCACGCTTTAAACACAACAGTACCAACCCGCTGGTTAAATATTTCTGATGTAGTAAGCGCCTTATTTCCCCTGCGATTTTGCGCAGGGGAATTACACAAAACCAATGTTCTCTTGCCTGCCTCAAAAGCTGAAACAGTATTCATCTGAGTGAAAAATCAGTTGTCAGCGCCTGTCCTTCCGTTAGTATAAATTTAATGCTGAATTATGCCGCAAGATGCCACAAAGCAGAGTGTCAGATAGCTGAAATCGCTTATGGCCAGCTACAACCAGCGCTCCTACACCTATAAAGATAAGGAACAGATCATGACGTTGAAAACGGTTGCAGGTATGGCCTGCTTTGTTGGGCTGTCATTCACCTCTATAGTAACCGCTGCGAGTTTCACAATAACCAGCGAAGACATGGCAGCAGGGGAGCCCATGTCCAAAGAGCAGGAATTTAAAGGTTTCGGCTGTGACGGAGATAATTTGTCACCTCAGCTTTCGTGGCATGGCGCACCGGAGGGAACAAATTTCTACGCACTCTTCGTATACGATCCTGATGCTCCTACCGGAAGTGGCTGGTGGCACTGGCAGGTAGTCAATATTCCGGCCAGTACCAGTGAATTACCCACCGGCGCGGGCAGTGCAGGGAGTATGGTATTACCGGAAGGCAGTATGCAGATAGTGAATGATTTCGGTTATGCCGGCTTCGGCGGCGCGTGTCCGCCTGAAGGTCATAAAGCGCACCGCTATCAATTCACGGTATTCGCATTACCGGAAAAATTGTCACTGCCGGACAATCCGTCAGGCGCACTGACAGGGTACATGGTAAACATGAATGCATTAGGGAAAGCCACTCTGGAAGCGACGTATCAGCGCTGAGTGAAGCAACTATCAGCGCCGGAAAGATCGGGACGGGATAAGCGGGTGTTAAAACCCGCCTTCACAGAAGTAAGCAATATACAAGAAGTCATCCAGGCCATAGTGAGAGCCTTCACGGCCATAGCCTGATGCTTTGATACCACCGAAAGGTGCCTGTTCGCTGGCAACTGCACCTTCGTTGACGCCAATCACACCCGCCTGCAGAGCACCTTTCAACCGGTGAATCCGGTAATGGTCACGGGTGTAGAAGTATGCCGCCAGACCATATTCGGTATTGTTAGCTTCTTCAATAGCTTCACTTTCTGACTGAAAACGGAACAGAGGAAGCACCGGGCCGAATGTTTCTTCAGTGAACAGGCGCATGGCATTGTTTGCGTCGGCAATGACGGTGGGCTCGACGAACAGGGTGTCGTCAGGCGCTTTATTCCCGCACAGTACAACGCCGCCTTGTTCCACCGCGTCAGCAATATGGGCGTTAATTTTGTCTACAGCCTTTTGATTAATCATCGGGCCGATGCGGGTATCTTCGTCCAGAGGAGAACCCACTTTTAACGCTGTCACTTTGTCCGTCAGCCGGCTGGCAAATTCATCATAAATACTGTCTTCTACATAAATGCGGTTAGGACACACACAAGTCTGCCCGCCATTTCTGAGTTTAGCAGCCATTAAGCCTTCAACCGCCGCATCTAAATCTGCATCTGCAAACACGATAAAGGGGGCATTACCGCCTAATTCTAAAGACAGCTTTTTCAGCGTACTGGCACAGCGCTCCGCCAGATAGCGGCCTACCTGCGTTGAACCTGTGAAGCTGAGCTTTTTCACTAACGGATCTTTAAGCCAGGCATCAACGGCAATAGCAGTTTGTTCACGACTGGCTGTGACCACATTCACCACACCCGGCGGGAAGCCTGCCATATCGATAAGTTTTGCCATCATCAGGGCTGTCAGCGGGGTATCTTCTGCCGGCTTAACCACTACGGTACAGCCAGCTGCCAGTGCAGGCGCAATTTTCCGGGCCAGCATAGCAAACGGGAAATTCCATGGCGTGATAACCGCAACAACGCCCACCGGCCGCTTTTCAACGGTTTGCACTTTGCCACTGCCGGTTTCAGGTAAAATATCGCCCCGAAGCTGCATGATTTGCTGAGAAAACCATTTTACGTAAGAAGCGCCATAAGCCACTTCGCCTTTTGCTTCTGCCAGCGGTTTACCCTGTTCTGTGGTCATGGTAAGTGCAAGATCATCAATATTTTCATTGATGACGGCGTACCATTTCTCAAGCAGTGTGGCTCGTTCACGGTGACTGGTTTTACTCCAGCTCTGAAAAGCTTTTTGTGCAGAGCGGGCAGCATGGGCAGCATCAATGGCGTCACTGTCGGGCGCACTGGCAATCCGTTCACCTGTGGCCGGATTGATAACCGGATACGTCATGCCGGAAATCGCATTCTGCCACTTTCCGTTAATGTAATTTTGCGTGCTGAGTAGTGTCTGATTTTTCAGCGTCATTCCTGTTTCTGTCGTCACGTTGCTGTTAAACCCTTAAAGGTGAGAAAGAATGGCGTCACCCATGGACTGTGTGCTGGCATTGCCGCCCAGATCCGGAGTGGTAATGTTGCCTTTTAGAGCGGTTTCTATGGCTTTGGTGATAGCATCGTGGGCCTCTGCACCGGAGCCTGAATCTTCAGTAAGGAACTTTAACATCAAAGCACCTGACCAGATCATACCAATGGGGTTGGCGATATTCTTACCGTAAATATCCGGTGCCGAACCGTGTACCGGCTCGAACAGGGATGGGAATTTTCTTTCAGGGTTTAGATTCGCAGAAGGTGCAAGACCAATGGTGCCGGTACAGGCCGGCCCCAGGTCAGACAAAATATCACCGAACAGGTTGGAGGCAACCACCACATCAAACCGCTCCGGATTCATGACAAAACGTGCTGAAAGAATATCGATATGTTGTTTGTCCCACTGAATATCACTGTAGTCTTTGCTTATGGCTTCGGCACGGGAGTCCCACCAGGGCATACTGATGGCCATACCGTTACTTTTCGTGGCTACTGTCAGTTTCTTCGCATCACGCTGACGCGCGGTTTCAAAAGCATATTTTAAAACGCGGTCGGTTCCGTGACGGCTGAACACTGATTGCTGTAATACCACTTCACGCTCTGTGCCCTCATACATAATACCGCCAATGGATGAATACTCGCCCTCAGTATTCTCCCGTACAACCACAAAGTCGATTTCATCAGCACGGGGCGTCGACAGGGCACATTTTACGCCTTCGAAAGTACGCACCGGGCGCATGTTGATGTACTGGTCGAATTCACGGCGGAAAGTCAGAATGGAGCCCCACAGTGAAATATGATCAGGCACAGACGCCGGCCAGCCAACGGCACCAAAATAAATGGCATCCATGTCTGATACTAACTCTTTCCAGTTTTCCGGCATCATACGACCATATTCGGCGTAGTAGTCGCAATCACCCCATTTGAATTCCTGGAAGTTAAGGGGGATGCCGAATTTTTTTGCAGCCGCTTTAACAATTTTCAGCCCTTCAGGCATGACTTCTTTTCCGATGCCATCACCGGCAATTACTGCGATATTAAACGGTTTCATTAGCGGGCCATTTCCTTCTTAACCATATCTAAAGACAACACTTCATCGAGGGTTTTCTGTAACAGGTCAAAGAGTTCATCAAAATCTTCTTTGCTGTAACAGAGCGCCGGGGCAAACCCGAGAATATTGTCGCCAAATGCACGGAAAATCAGTTTGTTCTTCCAGGCAATATCAGCAATGACCTCATGCAAACCCAGTTCTGCCGGAAATTGACGTTTCGTGGATTTATCTGCCACCAGTTCTACAGCAGCCAGCAAGCCCTGATTTCGCACATCGCCCACAAGAGCATGGCTGAGTACCGATTGCAGTTTGTCTTCGAAATACGGCGTCATGGCCTGCGCGTGTTCCAGCAGGCCTTCCTCGTAAATACTGATCACTTCCAGTGCCACAGCGGCACTGACCGGGTGGGCTGAATACGTCTGGCCGTGGCCGACTACCGCTGAACGGTGCGGGCCGTCGGCGATGCCTTTGAATATTTCATCTGACATCATCACGGCACCCATCGGCACGTAGCCTGATGTTAAACCCTTTGCCATGGTCATCATGTCGGGTTGAATATTTTCGTGTTCACAGGCAAACATTTTACCCGTGCGGCCAAAGCCGGTAATGACTTCATCGACCACAAATAAAATACCCAGTGACTTACACGCTTTGGCAATGGCGGTTAACCAGCCTTTCGGGGGTACGATTACGCCACCGGAACCCACAACCGGTTCACAGAAAAACGCAGCCACATTGTCTGCGCCCAGTGCTGATACTTTATCTTTCAGTTCCTGTACAGACGCGTCGATGAGCGCCTGTTCGGTGTCGAAGTCGCTACGGTAAAAATACGGGCAGGCTATATGATGATGTGTCGGCAGCGGCACATCGAAGTTAGCATGAAAAGCTGGTAAGCCGGTTACCCCTGCGCCCACCGAAGAAGAACCATGGTAGCCCCGCTTCAGCGCGATAATGTGCTTTTTCTGAGGTTTGCCAATGGCATTGTAGTAATAGGTAATGTAACGCAGCGCAGCATCTACAGCGTCAGAGCCACCTAAGGAGAAATAAACATGCTGTAATGAGTCCGGCGTAATGGACACCAGTTTTTCTGCCAGTTTGATTGCCGGCTCGCTGCCGAATCCGAAATAGCCTGTGGCATAAGGAAGTACCGACATTTGTTTGCTGGCCACATCGACAATGCGTTGTTCCCCGAAACCTACATTCACACACCATAAGCCTGCAAATGCATCCAGATAGGTTTCTCCCTCGCTGTCGGTCACCCGGGGGCCTTTGCCGGATTGTAAAATTTTGACACCTTTTTGCTGGTGACCACGGAAATCAGATACCGGATGAATCAGGTACTGGCTGTCCAGTTCTTTCAGGGCAGAGGTTTGCATGATGACATTCCATATTTGTATTTATTAAGCGAAGTGTGCGCGCCGCTCAATGTTTATGATTTTGTAAGACATCTGCGTGATTTATCCGGCGAGAAAAAAGACGGAGGTAAAGAAACGCAGAGCAAATTCAGCCTGATAATAGTAGCGCTGCACCAGTTCGTTTATCTTTCGAACGATTTGAGATAAAGGTGTGGAAATATTGTTTTTGTCAGCTTCTCAGCAAAATATGCTGCAATTAATGCGGCATGATGATTAAGCAGGAGTGATGCGACAGCAGCATTGTTTTAAACCGTAGCACTGTACAAGCGATGTCACGGGAAACGGGCCATTTTCAGGCGTTCTGGCCGGTTGAAAAGCAAATGAAACGATGCGGCATACTCTGCTGATTGTACAAATAAAACAGACGCATCATCCCGTGGTAACATTTCATTTTGGTATTTTTATACCGTTACCGCGTGGTGTAATAGATTCGACATAAAAATTACATAGCTGGAACCAACAATGAGTGCATTTAAACCTAAATATATTTCTTTCGACTGCTACGGCACCCTGATTTACTTTGAAATGGCGCCCATTGCGCAGCGACTGTTTGCAGACCGGATCACACCGGAGCAAATGCCTCAGTTCGTAAAAGACTTTTCAGCCTACCGCTTAGATGAAGTACTCGGCGCGTGGAAGCCATACTCTGAAGTGGTCCGCAATGCCGTTACCCGTTTGTGTAAGAAATGGGGCATTGAGTATCGCGACGAAGACAGCGTAACCATTTACAAGGCTGTGCCAACATGGGGACCACACCCTGATGTGGTTGAACCGTTAAAGAAAGTGGCTGCTGAGATCCCGCTGGTCATTTTATCCAACGCGGCAAACGAGCAAATCAATTCCAATGTGGCCAATCTTGAAGCGCCTTTCCACGCTGTGTATACAGCAGAACAGGCGCAGGCTTATAAGCCCCGTTTACAAGCCTTTGAATACATGATTGATAACCTGGGTTGTAATCCTGAAGACATTCTTCATGTTTCCTCCAGCTTCCGTTATGACCTGATGTCAGCGCATGACATCGGCATCAAAAATAAAGTATGGGTAAACCGTGGCCATGAGCCGGCTAACCCGTTCTATGGCTACACCGAAATTAAAGACATCAGCGGATTACCGGGCGTAGTCGGACTGTAAAATATGAAAAATACGTCGTACTGGTTAGATACAGCACCCACGCTTTCACTCCCGGAAAGTCCGGCCAATGCCACAGTGGATACCGTGGTGATTGGCGGCGGCTTTACCGGCTTGTCCACCGCGCTGGCTTTAGCAAAGCGGGGCGCAACAGTAGCTCTGGTTGAAGCCGGGACTATCGGTTCAGAAGCGTCCGGCCGTAATGGCGGGCAGTGTAATAACGGTACGGCGCAGGATTATGCCGGGCTTGTCGCAACATACGGCGAAGAAAAAGCCCGCGCGTTCTATACGTTTTATAATGATGCTGTTGGATCTGTTACCCGCATTGTGCAGGAACATCAGATTGCCTGTGATTTCAGAGTGGCCGGAAAAATCAAACTGGCAGCTAAACCTGAACACATGGAAAAGCTGGAAAAAACACATGCTGCGCTGATCCAGTCAGTGGATCCTGATGCGAAATTACTCGATAAATCCGCACTTGAAAAAGAAATCGGTTCCGGTTCGTTTTACGGCGGGTTGCTGACACCCAATGGTGTGCAACTGCATGTGGGTAAACTGGTCATGGGCCTTGCTCAGGCTTGTGTGCAGGCAGGCGCCATGCTGTTTCAGCATCAGCCAGTCACGCAGGTCCGCAAGCTGAATAATCAGTCATGGCAGGTGACTACGCCGGTGCAAACACTACAGGCAAAGCAGGTTGTGGTTGCCACCGGCGGCAGTGGCCCCGGTCCGTTTAGCTGGTTTCGCCGCCGTATTGTGCCGGTGGGCAGTTTTGCTGTTGCCACTGCACCGTTGTCAGACGAAACGGTGGCTGAATTGTTCCCCGGCAACCGTTCCTACGTGACCAGCAAAAATATCGGTAATTATTTCCGTTTAACGCCGGATCAGCGTTTGCTGTTCGGTGGCCGCGCCAGATTTGCCGTATCTAACCCTAAATCAGATGCCAAAAGCGGCGTGATATTGCGTCAGTCTCTGGATGACATGTTCCCGCAGCTTGCCAGCACAAAAATTGATTATTGCTGGGGCGGAACGGTGGACATGAGCGCAGACCGCTTACCGAAAGTCGGACAGCACGATGGCCTTTTTTATGCCATGGGTTACAGCGGTCATGGCGTTCAGATGGCTGTGCACATGGGTGAAACCATGGCGGATTTAATAGAGGGCAAACCCTCGCACTGTCCCTGGATTTCCAACGACTGGCCAGCGGTGCCACTGCATTTTGGAAAGCCCTGGTTTTTGCCTTTTGTCGGCTTGTATTACCAGCTTCAGGATAAACTTCATTAAGCGTAGAACGTTACGTGTCATGACGGAAGGTGTTACAACATGAAAGAACGACGTTCTCTGCATTCTGTGTCGCAACACGACAGAAGAAAATTATTAAAAGGGCTGGGCGCTGCGGGTATTGCTGCGGCCAGCGGGTTGATCTTACCTCAGCATGTTCTGGCTGCTATGGCCGGAACCCCGGCAACGGATAAGCCCGTTTATGGCGGCCGGATCCGTGTGGCCGGTATGTCTATTTCCACAAAAGATACCTTAGATCCTGCAAAAGCCTCGTTGGGGACCGACTACGCCAGAATTTATATGCTTTACAGCGGATTGACGCAGTTTAACCGCGACCTGGGAACGGATCTCGCGCTGGCTGAAAAGATGGAGAGTGAGGACCAGCAGCACTGGTTTATCACCTTGCGTGATGGTGTTACTTTCCATAACGGTAAGTCACTGACATCAGACGATGTAGTGTATTCATTACGGCGTCATAAAGACCCGGCAGTGACGTCCAGAGCCGCGGCAATTGCTCAGCAATTTGACTCTGTCAAAGCGACAGGCAGGCTTACACTGTCGCTGACTCTTAAGTCGCCTAATGCCGATTTACCGGTCATTCTGGCATCATCAAATTTCTGTATTGTTGCAAATGGCACCACAGACTTCAGCCGGGAAGCAAATGGCACAGGTCCTTACAAGCTTAAAGAGTTCTTTCCGGGCACACGTACTGTGGGAGAAAAGAACCGCAATTTCTGGAAACCCGGCAAGCCTTATCTGGATGAAATTGAACTGGTAGGAATTGCAGACGAATCGTCCCGTGTGAATGCGTTATTATCAGGTGATGTACAAATGAGCATTGCCCTTAATCCGCGTTCAACCAAACGGATCAAAGCATCCGGCACCTGCGACATCATGCAGACTGAATCTGGTCTGTACACAAATCTCATTATGCGCCAGGATGCTTATCCTACAAATAATCCGGACTTTGTTCTGGCAGTGAAGTACATGATGAACCGGCCTCTGGTGCAACGGGCGTTGTTCCGGGGATATGCCACCATTGCAAACGATCATCCTGTTCCGCCTTCGCACAAATATTACAACGCAGATTTGCCTCAACGGCCCTACGATATTGATCGTGCAAAGTATCATCTGAAAAAAGCCGGTATGAGCGGAGCGCGTTTTCCTGTCTTTGCCAGTCCTGCTGCAGAAGGTTCTGTAGATATGGCCGCACTTCTGCAATTGTCCGGTATTGAATGCGATTACCATTTTGGGATTAACCGTGTGCCGGCAGATGGTTACTGGTCAAATCACTGGATGAAACACCCTATGGGCTTCGGCAATATCAATCCGAGGCCGTCGCTGGATGAACTGTTCACATTGTTTTATAAGTCTGATGCTCCGTGGAATGAATCAGGATGGAAGAACGCGCAATTCGACCAGCTTTTACTGGCTGCAAGAGGCGAGGGGGACGAAGTTAAGCGCAAACAAATGTATGGCGATATGCAGGCGCTTATCAGTGAGCATTGTGGCGTGAGTATTCCGGTCTTCATTAACATCATTGACGGATACGACAAGCGGATCAAAGGCTTTTATCCCATCCCTACCGGCGGGTTTATGGGGTACACCTTTGCCGAGCATATCTGGCTGGACGCCTGACGGGAGTATCACGGTGAACATTTTAATACCAATAATTATAAAACGATTAGGCACAGCAGTAATAACACTGCTACTGGTATCTGCTGTGGTCTTCAGTATTTCAAATCTGCTTCCCGGTGACGCTGCACAGGAAATGCTGGGGCAGAGCGCCACGCCTGAGGCTGTCGCTGAACTTCGGGAGGCTTACGGGTTGAACGATCCGCCTTTAACCCGCTATGGCAAGTGGTTATGGGGGCTTGTTCAGGGTGATGCCGGTGTCTCTCTGGCGAATGCGCAACCTGTTTCTTCTCTGATTAAGGAGCGGCTATCTAAGTCTCTGTTGCTTGCGGCGTTTACCACAGTCGTTGCCGTCCCTTTTGCCATGATCCTTGGTATATCAGCGGCAATGTACAGCGGCTCCCGGGTTGACCGTGCAATAAATCTTTTCACGTTGTCTATGGTCGCGGTTCCTGAATTTCTGCTGGCAACGATATTCGTTCTGATTTTTGCAGTCGAGCTTAACTGGTTACCGTCACTGTCTTATATAGCCGGTGATGCCGGCGTATACGACTATTTCCGTGCCTTTGCGATGCCGGTATTAACCTTGTGTATCGTACTGTCTGCGCAGATGGCCCGTTTAACCCGTGCGGCAGTCGTTGAACAGTTGTCTCAGCCCTACGTTGAGATGGCTCTGCTTAAAGGTTCCACGCTTTCCCGCGCTGTGCTGCGTCATGCACTTCCTAACGCTATTGGCCCGATTGTTAATGCGGTTGCCCTCAGTTTGTCCTATTTGCTGGGCGGCGTGGTGATTGTTGAAGTGATCTTTAACTATCCGGGGCTGGCCAGCCTGATGGTTGATGCGGTTACAAACCGGGATATGCCATTGCTTCAGGCTTGTGCCATGTTGTTTTGTCTCGGGTATCTGTTGCTGGTGTTGATTGCTGACCTGGCCGCCATTGTGGCAAACCCCAAACTGCGTAAAGGAGGCTGAGCCATGCTCTCAACGATAAAGAATCTCCCGTTATCGGGTAAAATTGGCGCAGCCATTGTGAGTTTCTGGATATTTATTGCCGTATTTGGTCCTTTACTCTCGCCACACAGTGCAAAAGAAATTGTAGCCTGGGACGTATTTGAACCCATTGGCGGTGAATACCTGTTAGGCACTGATTACATCGGACGTGATGTGCTCAGCCGTTTGATGGACGGTGCACGTTTTACCGTTTTTATTCCGCTACTCGCTGCTGCACTGGCATGTTCTGCAGGCACGCTCATTGCGCTGTACGCATCTGTCAGTCATCAACGTGTCGATGAGCTGATAAGCCGTTTTATGGATGCACTTATTTCCATTCCAAGTAAGATTTTTGCTCTGGTGATGATTGCTGCGTTCGGCTCATCAATCCCTATTTTATTAGCCATCACTGCAGTGAGTTATATGCCGGGCGCGTTTCGTATTGCCAGAGCGTTAGCAGTTAATGTTGCCAATATGGATTTTGTTACGGTTGCCAGAACACGGGGTGAGGGTAAGCTTTATCTCGCGGTAAAAGAAATTTTGCCCAACATTGTGCACCCCATGCTGGCTGATTTTGGTCTGCGCTTTGTGTTCGTCGTGCTGCTGCTGAGTAGCCTGAGTTTTCTGGGGCTGGGCGTACAACCGCCCGAAGCCGATTTGGGTTCGCTGGTCAGAGAGAACATTTCCGGACTGGCAGAGGGTGCGCCGGCAGTCATCGTTCCTGCGCTAGCCATCGCGACCATTACTATTGCAGTGAATCTGTTTATCGACAGTTTCCGTGGCAGCGCCACCTATTCCGCAGGAGATAAATAATATGTCATCTCATGTTTCGGTTAATAAACTCGAAGTCTCCGCGGGGAAGGGCGACAGCAAAAAAGTAATCGTAAAAGATGTCAGCTTTACCCTAGAGCGCGGAGAAGTGCTGGCCCTTATCGGTGAATCCGGCTCGGGCAAAACAACCATCGCCATGTCGTTACTGGGCTATGCCCGGCCGGGCTGCTATATCACCGGTGGTGAAGTCGCGGTGGGCGGGCAGAGTATGCTCGGGCTGAGCGATACTATGCTGGCGTCATTGCGGGGCCGGAAAGTGGCATATGTTGCACAAAGTGCGGCAGCAGCGTTTAATCCCTCCCGGAAAATCATGGAGCAGGTGATTGAAGGGGCATTAATTCACGGCGCCATGAGCCGGGCTGACGCACAGAAAAAAGCCACAGAGCTGTTCAGGCAGTTGTCGTTGCCTCATTACGATACCATCGGGAACCGTTATCCCCACGAGGTATCCGGTGGTCAGTTGCAACGGTTGATGGCAGCGATGGCCCTTATCTGTGATCCTGAACTGGTTATCTTTGACGAGCCGACTACTGCACTGGATGTCACCACTCAGGTGGATGTGCTCAAAGCGTTTAAAGCCGCGGTGAAAGCCAGGAATACCACGGCTGTGTATGTATCCCATGATTTGGCTGTGGTTGCCCAGATGGCCGATCAGATCCTCGTTCTCCAACACGGCAAAATGGTCGAGCACAACACCACCACTGAAATCTTAAATCACGCAGCAGAGCCCTATACCCGTCAGTTGCTGGCAGCGGTGTCTCACGGTGCGTCCGGATTAAACCGGCCAACCGCAAAAACAGTCCTTGAGGTCAGCAATATTGTTGCTGGCTACGGTAAAATCACCGCAGAAGATTTACCGCAAATTCCTGTTTTGCATGACGTATCTATTAAAGTGGAGAAGGGCAAAACCGTAGGCATTATCGGTGAGTCCGGTTCCGGAAAATCAACGTTCGCACGTGTTATCGCAGGCTTAATTCCCGCAGCGAAAGGCTATATGTTGCTGGACGGAAAGGAGCTGCCTGCGTCTGTTTCATCCCGAAGCAAAAGTGAGTGTCAGCGTGTGCAGATGGTGTTCCAGAATGCGGATACTGCGCTGAATCCGGCGCAGAAAGTGGGGGATATTATTGGCAGGCCATTAGCTTTCTTCCATGGCATGAAAGGGGAACAACAACGTGCCCGTGTGGCAGAGCTGCTAGCGCTGGTGCAATTACCCGCTGAACTGGCTGAGCGTAAATGCGGCGCGCTGTCCGGCGGGCAAAAGCAACGTATTAACCTGGCCCGCGCGCTGGCTGCGGAACCGTCGGTTATTTTATGTGACGAGGTGACATCAGCGCTGGATACTGTTGTTGCCGCAGCCATTTTAGAGCTGCTGAAAGATCTGCAGGCGAAGTTGAATATTGCCATTGTATTTATCAGCCACGATATACCTACTGTACGTACTTTGTGTGACGATGTGCTGGTTCTCTATAAAGGTAATGCAGTGGAGTACGCAAGCGGTGAGGCGGTAAGTACAGCGCCTTCCCATGATTACACGAAGAAACTGGTGGCCAGTGTTCCCACGTTAGATCCGGGCTGGCTGGACTCAAGACCGCCTGCTGCGTAAGGCGCTGGAAAAGGCCAGCTGTGCCCACCGAGCGGCATCGTCGGGATCATCATAAATACAATCAGGTGCACTGTAGTATTGCAGTGCAACCTGTTTGCCTTGCCTGCTATAAGTAAACGGCTCACAGCCTTCATGAATAAATTGCTGGCTGGTCTCCTTATCCGCTTTCAGGTACAGCAAATCATCAATGACGATGGCAAACATGAGGCCACTGTGAAACAGGCCGGTACCGCCAAACATCCGCCGTGTTGTTACCGGTTGCAGCGTTGAAAATACATCATGCAGGCTATCAATAAATTCTGAGGTCATAATGTTCTGTTTCTATTTTCCGGCTTGTGGCTCAGCTTGACGCTCAGCATACAGCAAACCAAAGCGGTGATTGCCCTTAAGTGCACGGTGATACAAAATACCTGCGGTAAGCATCAGCCCGAGAAATTCAGCTGCCGGGCCTGCATACCAGATTCCCCATTCTCCCCACATAAGCGGCAACACAAAAATTAACGGCAGGGCGAACAGGTACGTTTTTGCAATCGTTAATATTCCCGCCCGTCTGGCATCACCAATACTTTGAAAGTAAAAGCTTATCAGCATTAAGGGGCCTGTCAGGAATAAGGCTAGACTGACGACAGGCAGTAATCTGGCTATCTCATCCGTGACGGCGGGATCGTCCACAAACAACTGACCAAAGTCAGCCCGCAGCCACCATAATAACCCTTCGGTGGCCACGCCATAAAACAGCGCAACGCCGACAGCGATGCACAAGCTGCGGTCAGACCGCTGATATTGCTGCGCGCCCACGTTATTGCCCACAATACTCTGCATCGCGAGGCCAAGCCCCAGCAGTGGTAAGTACACGAAGGTCAGAACCCGTGTGATCACACCATAAGCACTTACCGTTACTTCGTAGTTGTCCGGCAGCCATTGTTGCAGGCTAAACAAAATAGCCCCGGAAGTCAGTGCCACGCCTACGTAGGTTAGACTGGATGGTGCGCCCAGAGACAAAAACTCACGCCATCTGTTACGTACACCTGTGATGGCGAACAGCGGCAGACCGGTGCGGTTTTTATGGCTGCGGCGAAATGCCCACACAGCACATAACGCAATCATTTGTGAGGCTACCGTGCCGTAAGAAGACCCTGCCACACCCATTTCCAACAGTACAATGAAGACGTAATTCATCACGCCGTTACCCACCGTTGTTATCAGCGAAACCAGTGCGATAAAGCCGATGTGACCTTCACTGCGCAAGCTGTCTGAAGCGATGGCCAGCCAGAAAAATAACGGAGCACCATACATAATGATGCCCATATAGGTAAAGCTGCTAGCTGCCTGCGCTGGATTATCGTTGTTACTGGCCAGCGCCAGTGACTGACCTGACAGGCTGAATACGATCATCAGCAGAACACTTATCACCAGTGCCAGCGTAAGTGCCTGCGCATAGGCATTACGGGCTTCATCATACCGGTTTGCTCCCAGCAGGCGGGCCATTACACTGGCGAATCCGCTGGCAATCCAGGTGGACAGGGCAATCAGAACCATAAATAACGGAAACATCGCCGTGACCGCTGCCAGCGCATCCGACCCCACAAATACACCAATAAAGTAAGCGTCTACCAGGTTCAGCGAGCCGCTTACTACCATCATCAGAATGATGGGCAGAGCAGTTTTTAAAAATACCCGTGTAAGGGGCGGGGTGACATACGGGTTGTAACTAGTTTGTTCCGTCATTTGTATCTTTACCTGTAGAATGCAAGCCTGTGAACTTGTCCTTGTATATTGCCTGCAGCGCCTGAGGCCAGTTTGCTATTGCCTGCGTGAAAGCTGTTTTATCCAGCCGGTACAGTGCTCTTGAAGCCGCTTCAAAACCGGCTTCATCTTCAAATACCCGCATCATATTGTAGAGCTGATCCTGCTTAATGCGACGTGCCTGCTCAGGTTTCATCTGAGCCATGGCTGCGTCGATAAGCTTGCGTAACGTCGTCGATGCGCCGCCACGCTGTAACGACAGCCACTCCCAGTGTTCAGGTAACAGCGTCACTTCTTTTGATTTCACGCCAAGCTTAGGGCGTCCCCGCTTTTTAACCTGCGGCATCAGTGAAGCAGGCAAACGGCTGATAACCTCTTCAGCATCGCCCCGCCAGTCGATATCAGTGCGTTTACCGTCATCTAACTTAAATAAGTAAGGCTCAGCGTCGGGAAACTGTTTCACTGTTTCACGAATAACCGCCGGCAATTCACCCTGCGCGATGAGAGTTTTGTTATGGATTGTGATGTAGATGTCACCCACAGATTTGTACCCTTTATTTTTACCAGGGTAAAAATAGCAGGTGTTTGGAATTTGATCAATATTGTCGGGGTAAAAATGGTTTTGGGGTGCTTTAGATTATTTTATTGCTCAATAAGTGGACTGGCTAGTTAAAGCCCGGAGTCCGGAATGAGCGAGTAGCGGACATGCGAGGACATGTCAGTATCAAAGGCAATTGGTATCGTTCGTTATCTGAAATTTAAAAACGCTATGCGTACGTATTCACATAATCGGGAGTCAGGCTTACTAGTTTCTGATAATTTTCTGGGGCGCTTAACCCTTTATCGCCCCACCTGGTCCCCATTTTATAAAGGTCAGACTGCTCATCTTTCATTTTAACGATGTCGAGTAAAATATCTTTGTCCGTTTTACCTGAAGCTCTGCCTTCGTTAATTATATTCTGCTGGAGCGCGAAGACTGACTTTGATTCATCCTCAAACCTGGCCTGCAAGCGCCTAATTCTGCCAAGTACATCTTCCTCGTTCCCGGAATTTAAAATTTCTCGTAAATTAATTGCAGCTAATGTGGGCATTCCCCCACTTAACGAATCTACTTTTTTTGCTAACTCTTCCGGTGACGCAGATTCGATGAAAGCCAGAGCATTTGCCCGACTGTCATGCTCTCTTACATTTGAACTTGTTGAGGATTCCAGAGAGTCATTGGATTTAACAGACACCGCATCATTTCTTTGAAGTCCGTAAATATAATTTTGCGAGTTGCTTACACCATTAATCATAGGGATATCCTTCAGCACTTTTTAACTGTTGGACTAGATTGAGCAATATGTCTGCTAAATGATATTCCCGATATTTCTCACCCATCTAAATATGAAAACACCATTTATATATCAGTAGTTTAAGTAGCTTTTGAGAGTGGGCGTTTGAAAGTAGATAGATAGCTATAAAGCAGGAATCAGACTGCCGCATTAAGGAAAATTCTTGCCTGCTTGCTAAATATCAAGCGATTCAGCAATATCCAGAGCATCATCAACTTCGATCCCAAGGTACCTCACGGTGCTCTCAAGCTTCTTATGACCGAGTAGCAACTGAACCACGCGTAGATTTTTCGTTTTCTTATAAATCAGGTAAGCCTTAGTCCTTCGCATGGTATGCGTGCTGTAAAGAGTGCGATCGAGACCTAGTTTTTCAATCCAACTGTGGAATATACGGTTATATTGCCTGGTGCAGATGTGTTCTCCAGGGACTTTTGCTGATGGGAACAAATAGCTGCTGTAGTTGAGGCCCTTAAAAGTGACCCAGTCCAGAACCGATTTTCTTGTCCCCTCAGTAATTTCGAATTGAACTGGAGAGCCTGTTTTTTGCTGTGTCACAAGTGCGCGTCGCATTACCACGCCGCCCGACATGACATCCGATACGAGCAGCTTGGCCAAATCGCAGCCGCGAAGTTTACTATCCAGTGCCATATTGAATAATGCTAAATCGCGTTTGTTGTCTTCCATTTTCAATCGGATTCGGATCCCCCATATGTGAGAGATCTTGAGCGGTCGTTTCTGTCCAATAATTCGGTGTTTGTTCCAAGGTTTGCTAGCGGCTGTCATAGCAATCTCCCAGCAATCAATAAAATATAGTATGGGCCGGAAGTCTAGAAACAAGCAGTTGTGATGTTCTTTTCTCTCAAATACGCTGTAAACTAAACACCACTAAATTAGTACCTGTTTGCCTGATTTTCTTATCTTTGAATCAGATGTATACTAGCTGTCATATTATAGAGGTGTTCATGAATACAAAGATTGAAATTTACGGCGTTAAAGCTGTTAAGCGCCCTAAAATAGCTGCCAGCAAGAAACTTGATTTATCCGGTGAGTCTGGTCAGCAAATTGTGAAGTCTGAAACTAAGCTGGTTTTAAGAACGCATAAGCGTACGTTTGAAAAACTCGCTGATATGTAATGGATCTTATTTTTTTCCCTTTTGAACGCGTGATAGAGATTAACGTGTTCATTCTCGAAAACGAACCTGGCATGAAGGGCGCCGCTGATGTTAACAAACTTCAGGGTGCCTTAGGCAGAATCGATAATGCTATTGCCTATTCAGGTTTAGATGACGTTTTCGAAATTGCTGCAAAATATGCCGCTTCAATAGCGCTTTCTCATTCACTTCCTGATGCTAACAAGCGAACAGGTCTGGCCGTCGCGCTGGAGTATTTGTCGCTCAATGATTTTGAGTTAACCGCTGACAATGATCTCTTCGCAGATGCGATCAGAGACTTAGTCATTGGAAAAATTGATGAGTCAGATTTTGCTGACTTGCTTTATTCCCAGTATATTTTCGAACAAAACTCTGAACTTTGAAATTTACCTACGCTTACCAGTCCTTCACGGTATTGCTAATGTCCGCTTTTGACCAATAACCGCAAATATTAAAGTCACAATTATTTTTTGCGTATACTGGCTTAAGTATGAACAGTTTAAGGTCAGCGTATTGGGGTTATTCAGAAGCGGAAACAGTCAGTCACCAGAGTTAATTTGGGAAGCATTGAAAAATACGAACGGGAGCAGTTCTCACACATATCGTACAAAAATTCCCGGCGGCTGGCTGGTTACAGTGAGTAACACTCAAGGGGCAGGGGTTACCTTTGTACCGGACGCTAAACACGAGTGGGATGGGAACTCTGTTTGATATTGGTGCCGTGAATATCCGGTACCTGAACACTACCCTTCGTATTAAAAAACATACCCTGTCATACAATCTGATACCCGGTTTAATGTTCATACACTTCAATTCTTCAGTGCTGCGCATAAAATAGACGCTTATCTTCAAAAGGTGTTCTTATGCAAATCAATACCAATCTTTCTGTACAGGACTATCTTCGGGGCTACAAGGAAATGTGCCGTTTCATTGCCCGGTCACCTGTGATCTGTGGTGTGATGTTGCTGCTGGCTCTGCTTGTTACTGTGGTGCCGTTTTCTTTCTTTCCGCTACGCATGGGCGCGTGTGCGTTGCTGGTGTCACTTGTGGTTTGTGTGGTCAGTATTCAGTACCGGTATGGTTCGCTCAGACGATTAGCCGCCGAACTGAACTTTCATCAGCGGCTGATATTGCCGGCTATTCTGGGGATCACTGCTTTAAGCTGGCTGGCATTTTTTGCCGCTGATTTACTATCAGAGTTAATGCCGGCAGCCTCCGGAAATGCTGCGGTGGCCTATGATGGGATGACGTTGACGGGGATTGTCATTGGCGGTGCGCTGGTGTGTGTGGCCCAATTGATGCCCTACATCCTGGCTCATTTTTGTCACAGTTTCTCACTGTCCCGCAAACAGGGAGAGCATATCTGGTTGTCGCTGATGTTGCGTTGGAAAACCCTGGCAGCCTTTCTGCCTGTGGCTTTGTTTGTTCCGCTGGCGATTGTGCTGAAACAGGACTGGAGCGCATTTTTGCTGCTCGCTGCAAGCATGTACTGCACATTTTTAATGTTTATTGTGTTTAATATTACGCCGGAGCCGGAAGCACAGAGGGTGAGTTCACCGGCATTTATGCCTCAGGGCGCCTGAATATTGCCGGCAGAAGTTAACTGATTAAGCAGCCCCGTTAACGGGGCTGTCTTGTTTTGTTTGTTAAGATAGCGGGGTTATTCGCCTTTTACTTCCGGCAGGGTGGTGAACGGTGTAATGCCAAACTCGGGGTACACTTCATCAGGGAAAAGAATACGCCCGTCAGCGACGACCATGGCGATGGTTTTAATGGCTTTTAAATCTTCCACCGGGTTGCCGGGAATGAGGAAGAAGTCAGCCAGTTTGCCTGTTTCAATGCTGCCCAGTTTGTCATCGTGACCCATGTATTCGGCCATGTCCCACGAGCCCCGTTTCAAAGCTTCTGCCGGTGTCATACCAAATTGTTGAAACAGCTCCAGCTCACGGTGCAGACGGAATGCGCCGCCCATATCCGTACCGGGCACCAGAAGAATGTCGTTTTCGTGCATTTTCTTCAGTGTGGCTACAATCTTCGCGTAGGCATCTTTGTAAGCTTTATCTTCTGCTTCATCCGCCACATTCAGCATAGCGACCTTTGCGGCACGCTGACTGCTGAGAGGCATGTGGTCAATATAGTCCACCACGCCGGGGCTTACCGTACCGTTGCGGGAGGTCATGGCGTGTTCGTGGATCACCGTTGTGGGATCCAGCGCGATGTTATTTTCCTTCATCAGCGTAAGTGTGTGATTCACTTGCTCGCTGTTCAGATCCAAATCTGTAAAGCGTTTCATGCCGGTAATGCGGAATAACGTGCGGGTATCCTCTTTTCTGTCGAGCACCCAGCCCAGCATTAACTGGTTAATATGAGTGATCTCGTTATAACCGGCAGCGATCATTTCATCTGCTTTGGCGAAAGCCGGAATGTGTCCGGCAACCCGAAGGCCGTTTTCATGTGCTTCTTTTGCCATGGCCGGCACCCATTCCGGGTTCACTGAACTGTAGATCTTTATCTGAATATAATCATCCATACCGGCATATTTGCGGACCAGTTCAACGGCTTCGTCTTCGCTGGCGGCCAGTTCACCGGTGGAGTTACTGAAGGGACTTTTACCTTCAATAAAGCCGCTTTTAGCAATGCGCGGGCCTACCAGTATGCCATTGGCAATATTGTCTGTAATACCCTGCAGAATATCGACTTCGTTGCCCATGTCTCTTACGGAAGTAACACCGGCAAGTACGTTTAGCAGCGCATCGTTATCACTCATATGGCCGTGCATTTCGTAGAGTCCGGCTACCAGTGTGCCGCCGTTGCCTTCAATGGTCACTTCGTCGTCTGACGGTGCAGCACTGACTGCTTCGATTGCAGTGATTGTGTTACCGGTGATCACTACAGACTTCGGTTCACTGAGAGAAAGACTTTGTGGCTCAAAAATACGGACATTATTGATGCGTACCGGCTTTTCGTAGTCGTGCAGATAGCGGCTGGCAATATCTTTATACCGCTGTGCATTAAGTTGCGCGGTTAATTCCCGCAGGCGCGCTTCTTCCCCGGCAATCTCCGGTTTAACTATCGCTGTACGCGGGCTGACCAGCCCCACTAACGCTTTGTTTTCATCAATGATGAAATAAGACGGGTTCATGGAAATCCCACCAGTGGCATAAAGTGTGGCTTTGATTTCACCGCCGGTGGCGGAGAGCGTGAGATCCTGTTTTTTACTGAGCGTAATGTGACCGGAGGGAAGGGCGGGATACTTTGTCAGATTGTCATTCAGCAACGGCAGGGCATACAAGTACTCACTGAACGGGCTGCCGTTCTGTGCAATGTACACAGGCGCACCGTCAAATCCGGCTTCACCGGATTCGGCTTTAGATTGCCACGTGGCGGTGTTACCTGAGACCGAGAAATTCTCCTGCGTTGCATTCCCGAACACAGTTTTACCTTCAACAGACCAGGAAAGAGGAATGTCGTTGTCAGACAAAATAATGGTTTCAGTGCTGCTGGCCCCGCGGCCATTGTTTGAGAAACCGTAATCAATGTCTATTTTATTGCCGGTACGGGTGATATCCATATCACCCACGTCTGTACCGCCAAGGTACATATCAAAATGAGTGGTCGTTGATTTCTGAGGTTGAGTCTGACTGTCTGACCCGGTTTGTTCACCCGGACCCGAGCAGGCAGTCAGTGCTGCCGTAAAGGTGAGTAGTGCCAGTTTTTTCATATTATGTTCCCTTTATTATTTTAACCAGTATGTCACGGTTAACAGAGAAAACGCTGCAAACTAACCTTATTTCACTACTGTACCCCGCAAACTTCAGACTACGGGCGGGGAAGGTTACCGGTTCTCCATATCAATAGACATGACCATTTCATCCAGAATATCACTTAAATCGGTAATCTTTTCGTGAGAGACAAACACGCTCATACTTGACTCAACGGCAACGTTGCCGGTCTTTGTGCCGCTGTCCAGTGTATTGTCCAGCGCGGTCTGTACCCGCTCAAAATAAGAACGTGCGCTGCGTTCTTCAATATTGTGAAGGCACATGATGAATTGCTCAGTACCGAAGCGTCCAAGAATGTCATTCCCCCGGGTGGTGAGCTGTAATGTTTGTGCCAGTTTTCTCAGCACACTGTCCGCTTTGGTAGAGCCCAGCAGCCGGATGATTTCCCGGAGATTACTGATATCAAAAATAGCGATGGCAATGGCGCGGTTTTTACCGGGGGCATTCAGTCTGTTTATTCGGCTGATGGCGGTATCAGCATTTAACAACTGGGTGACCGGGTCGATGGCTTTAGAAGCAAGGAACTTCTTACGCAGCACATAGGCTGCCAGCGCAGCAGTGATAAGGAAAATCCCGGTCACTATGGCGAGAATTTGTTTGCGCTCCTTTTTCGCTTCAACAACTTCGCCCTCCAGGTCGTAAATCCGGTTGTACAGATTCGCTGCGCTCAGAATATTTGCGGAGTTTTGTTGTTGAATGCGTTTATTTTCAGCTTCAGCGGCAAACACTTCATTGGCAATACGGGCTTTTTCTATGTCGCCCAGTGCCAGATACATGGCAAGGTTGAAGCTCAGATAATCCAGATTGGTTCTGAATCTGGGCGGAATGTAATTATCACCTTTGTTTAAGCTGTCTATGTAATTCTGCACACAGGTTAAATCATGATGGTACAAACAGACTTCCGTTTCGTGCCAGTTGTACATCAGCAGGCCGAATGAACTGGAAACGGCTGAAATCGCCGTTTTGAAATCCGGCAACGTGGCTGCAAGCTGGTCAAAATCCCGGGTTTTACGATAGTAATACGACAGGGCGTAATGGTAGTGGTAGTTAGTCAGCGGTGTGTTAATTTCACGGTTCAGCGCGCCGTATTCCATGATCCGCCGGTACGCTTCTTCGGTTTGCCCGCTGCTTATCAGCGACACAATGGCACTGATGAGAATACTGAGTTTATTGCTGCCTTCATACACCTTCAGGCCCATTTCATGAGCTTTGATGTATTGCTCTGCTGCCAGAGCATGTTGCCCCAGGCTGCCGTAGAGCAGGCCGATGGCGTTGTGGATATGGGCCAGTACGCCGGGGTTTCCTGATGCGGCATTCTGCTCCAGTACCGTAAACATCTTGCCTAGACGCTCTCCGGTTGTAGACGATTCTGAGCAATAGGTAATGAGTGATAATGAAGCGAAGGTGAAAATATCGCTGTGGCGTTCCGGTGAAGACAGTGATCTGGCCTGACGGTAATATTGACAACGTGCAGGACTTTCCTGGGCATCGTAGATAAAGCCAATTTGGTTGATGGCTGAAACGTAAGCGTAGGAGGTGTCATCTGCATCTTCTTGCGCGATCAGGGATTTGAGCATGGTCAGTGCGCTTTCGTAATCACCTCTGCAGATGAGAAACTGGCCCTTCGCGCTGAGCAGGGAAAAACGCTGCTCAGCGGTTATAGACTCATCACTCAGTGTGGTTTCCAGTTCATCAAACAGGGCAGAATCCGGGCAATCATAAGCCGGCGCCCGTACTTTATTGATGACATCATCGACTGTGTTTGCCGCAGAGGCCGGCATTCCGGACAGCACGAATAACGTGAGCGCTGTCATCAGAGCGCATAATTTACTGTACATGGTAATTATTTTTTCTTTTTTTAATCAAACCGGCTTATTAAAGAAGCGATGCCGGCAAGCAGTTCCGTCCGGGCTGTTCATCCTGAGCGAGCCAGTGACGGGAAATGTCAATTTTTTATCCGCTAAGTGCAGGTAATGATAACCATTATGAACAACGCCGCACAGAGGAAAATCAATTATTCGTAAAAGTTTTTAAGTTGCTGTTAGTAATCTATATTTATATTGAAAAAAACGCATATTGCAGTGATGAATCAACAAAATAGTATGACAAACAACGTTGTTCAACAGCCATCACAATGCGGTATAATAACGTTGTTCCGATGGATCGGCCTGAACACTGAACAATATCATCATTAAAACATCATACTGCGAAGTCCGGCTACATTCTGTTTTAACCGAATTATCGCAGATACACCTTACACCTGTATTTCACATTCTATATCCGGTAGGAGAACTTGCTAAATCATCAGCGATGTAAAGCGATGACAGGCAGTGGCTTTGCCGGCTTTATTTACACACTATCCTGATAGAAGGTATCTATGTCATTTAATAACGGGACATCGCAGACGTCTCATTTCTGGCCAATTCTCATTATGGCACTGGGAACGTTTACCCTCGGCCTGACTGAATTTGCGTCTATGTCAATGTTGCCGCTGATTGCAGCTTCATTTGACGTAACGCCGTCGATGGCAGGTAATGTGATTAGTGGTTACGCCATCGGCGTGGTGATCGGTGCACCGCTTTTCATGTTGCTGACAAACAAAACTAACAGGCGTACATCGCTGATTTTATTCGTGATGATGATGTTTGTGGCAAACGGCCTCAGTGCTATTGCAACGTCTTTACCGGAAATGGTGTTCTACCGCGTACTCAGCGGTTTACCTCATGGTGCATATTTTGGTACAGCATTACTGGTAGCCTCAGACATGGCACCAAAAGGTAAGCGTGCCAGCTTTATGTCCAAAGTGTTTATGGGCCTTACCATTGCAACGATTGTGGGTGTGCCCATGGCTACTCTGGTGGGGCAGGCTATGAGCTGGCGGGTTTGTATGGGCATTGTTGCCGCACTGGCCCTTATTACTGCAGTACTGATTTATTTTGTTGTGCCAAGCAGTCCGGTGAAAACGCCTACCCGGTTACGCGAAGAATTCGGCGTGCTGAAGAACAAATTAGTATGGTCAATTTCCGGCATTATTTTCGTGGGTTTCGGCGGTGTGTTCTGCATTTACACGTATCTGGCAGACACGATTATTAATGTAACTGAAGCCCCTGAAGTGACAATTTCCATCGCCATGATGATGTTCGGTATCGGTACTACTATCGGTAACTGGGTGTGCGGACGGCTGGCAGACAAATCGCCCATTGCTACCACCGGCATCGCACTGCTTTGCAGCGTAGGGATTGCGGTGATGTATGTTTTCGCGGCGTCAAACATTTACTGGTTATATGTGACCGTATTTTGCCTTGGTGCCAGTGTGGGCCTGGCGGCGGTTATTCAGTCCATGTTGCTGGATGTATCCCCAACCGGTCATGCCATGATTGGTGCACTGGTACAGTGCGCATTTAACACGGCTAACGCCATCGGCCCCATGATCGGCGGTACTCTGCTGGCTACAGGTGCTACCTTCAATGAAACTGGCTATGCCTCTGCCTTATTGTTCCTGGGCGGCCTGGTAATGTGGGCACTGAGCTATATGCAACTGCGTCAGAAACAGCAGCCCCGGCCTGTTTGTACCAACCCCAATCCAACCTGCGGTTGATTTATGATGATTTCTCCGGCGGCATTGTTGCCTCCGGAGATTTCGCTGCAGCCAGTATTGCTGCCGCATTCTCCTGATCCACATTAAGCGCCGTAATAGGAAAGGGGATTACAATACCTTCCTCATCAAAGCGCTTTTTCAGCATCTTGATGAATGCACTTTTGATAAAGAAGCGGTTAAAGTATTCTTTTGTTCTGAGCATCACTGTCAGGTTAATACTGGAATTATCGAAGGTGTGAAACAACACAAACGGCTCGTAGGTTTCTACGCCGTATTCGTGGTGTTTTAACGTATAATTCGCTACCTCCAGACAAATATCTTCCACCTTATCCAGGTCAGAATTATAGTGCACGCCCACTTCCACGGGCACAGACAATTCCCGCTCGGGATAGTAATAGTTGATCAGTTTTGAATTCGACAGTTTACTGTTTGGCATGATCACAATGTTATTTGGCAGCATGCGCACCCAGGTGGAACGCCAGCCAATTTTTTCCACAAAGCCCTGTTCACCTGAATCCAGCTCAATAAAGTCACCGATGCGGATAGGTTTATCAATTACCAGTTGCAAGCCGGAGAAGAAGTTTTCCAGGGTAGGCTGAAGGGCCAGAGCCACTGCCAGAGAAGTGATCCCCAGTGACGCAATGACCGGAGTAATAGACACACCCATAGTGCTTAAAATTATCAGCAGGGCCAGTGACACGAGTATGGCGCGGATGGCGCCGCCGGCAATGCCGCTGGTATTTTTAACCAGCGTGGACTGATTCTGATAGCGCCGTAACGAATAGGTAAAAAAGCGCTCAAAAAACAGAAACAACGTGAGGATCAGACCGGCCTTCACCACGTGATCCACAATGGCTGCAATGTCTTTGTCTATGATACCAAGCCATATGAGCAGAAACCGGCCGAGTACAATAATAACAAGGAAGATAAACAGGGTAAGAGGCGCATCCAGAGACAGCACAAGAATGCGGTAAATACCTGCCATGGAGCTGTCCTGAGAGCGGGCTTTTCGGGTTAACCGCACCAGGATAATGCGTTTGGCGATGAAGAGTAGTGCAATGACACACAACAGTGCGCCCAGGGTCATTGCTTCCTGAGTCTTAAGAAATGCAGGTATCGTCATATTGAAGGACTTCCGGCAATAGCAGAACAGGTTTGTTTACTGCTTTTGCCGGTAAACGGTGCAAAAGCTGCACCATTCTCTGATAAGTCCGGTAAGTCATGCCCGTCTGCGGGCGGCTAGATCGCACCTACTTCAATTTTTGAACCGTCAGTTAACCGTGATAAACGATAGGCGGTAGCATCTACCTCAGGGGTATTGTTCACTACCAAATCGGCGGCAACTTTCGCTAGTCCGGGCCCGAGACCGAAGCCATGACCTGAACAGCCTGCAGCGAGATAAAAACCTTCCAGGCCATCGACTTCAGACATCACCGGAATGGCATCCGGTGTACAGTCTACATAACCACCCCAGCTTTCGCCGATTTCCATGTCTGCCAATTCAGGAAAAATGGTTCTGACCGCATGTAAGGTCTTTTCCAGATTACTTTTCACTGGTGCCGGATCCAAAATGCGGTGTTTTTCCATGGGGGACATCTGCGAGTTTTTCCAACGGTTAATTGCTTCAGGGCCGGAGACAAACGAACTGCCGATCCCGGCCTGAACTGCTTTTAAACGCTTAATAAACATGGGCATAAAGGGTTTGGCAAAACGTATGCCCTGTGGGGTAAATTCAAGCAGTGCTGTGCCGCTGAGGGCGACGGTATACGTGCCGTCCAGGCGACGGGTTAACGCCACGCCGGACGTGTAAATGGCTTCACCGATGTTCTTAATGGGTTTGGAGCGGAATGCGGTTTGTCTCACACTGGCCTGGGGAAAGATAATACCGTGATGACGGCAGAACATGGAAGCCCATGCACCGGCAGCACACAGTACCCGCTGAGTTTGAATGGTGCCTTTTTCAGTGATGACGCCGCTCACTTTACCGCTGGTGATATCTAAACCCCGCGCTGCACAATGCTGATGAATGGTGGCACCCAGTGCCCGTGCACCCTCCGCTATCATGGGGGCAGCAAGGGCAGGCTCACCTTTGCCGTCATCAACAGAATGCACACCGCCCAGCCAGCTTCTGCCATTGGCCGGCATTTTTTCATTAGCCTCTGCTGCACTCAGCATGCGGGTGTTTACATCAAACTGCTTTGCCGTTTCACGCCAGGCATCCCATTCAGCAAGCTGCTGAGGATCGTCAGTGGCATACATCAGGCCGCAACGTCTGAAACCAAGATCTTCACCAATATCACGGGACATTTCGTCCCACAGGCGCATAGAGAGGCCTGATGTGGGCAGTTCACGGGCATCACGGTTTTGCTGGCGGCACCAGCCCCAGTTACGGCTGGATTGTTCTGCACCAACCCGTCCTTTTTCTACCAGCGCAACGCGGTAGCCTTGTTTAGCCAGAAAATAGGCGGCTGATGAACCAATAATACCGCCACCGATGATCACCACATCGGCGTGTGAAGGTAAGGTGTCATCGCTGGCAATGTGCTTTAACTGTGGAGACATGCTTTTTCCAATTTTATCAGGTTAACGTGATAACGTTATTCGGGTTGTGCGTAGCCGACGATGGCTTTGGTTTCCAGATATTCTTCTAACCCTTCCACGCCGTATTCACGGCCTGTACCGGATTGTTTGTACCCACCAAACGGCGCTTGCGGGTCCCAGGCCGGATAGTTGATGTGCACCTGACCGCTACGGATTTTTCTTGCGACCTTGCGGGCCAGCGTCAGATCCTGTGACTGAACGTGTGCGCCCAGCCCGTAAACGGTGTCGTTTGCGATTAAAACGGCTTCATCCAGTGAATCGTAGGGGATTAAGCAAATCACCGGACCGAAAATTTCTTCCTGTGCAATGGCCATATTGGTGGTGACATCACTGAATACCGTCGGTCTGGCAAAATAGCCTGTTGGCAGATGGTCAGGTTTTCCGGTGCCGCCAACAATGCAACGTGCTCCTTCGTCTAACCCTTTTTGAATCATTGTCTGCACCCGGTCAAACTGCGCCTTATTGGCAAGGGGGCCGTGGGTCGCATTTTCATTGTCTGCCACATCCAGAATAAACCCGTTCACCGCAGCAACCGCTAACGCTTCTACTTCCTCAAGGCGCTCACGGGGAACCAGCATGCGGGTTGGTGCGCTGCAGGACTGTCCGCAGTTTCGCATGCCGGCTGCAATACCAGCCGGTACTGCAGTATTAAAATCCGCATCCGGTAACAGCAGGTTCGGTGATTTACCGCCCAGTTCCTGAGCGACACGTTTCACTGTCTTTGCCGCGGCCTGTGCCACCAGAATACCAGCCCGGGTTGAGCCGGTGATAGAAATCATGTCCACATCACTATGTTCAGACAGGGCTGTACCCACCACTGCACCATCACCATTCACTAAATTAAACACGCCGGCCGGAAACCCTGCTTCATGAATCGCCTGTGCAAAGGCAAGAGCACTTAACGGAGAAAGTTCACTGGGCTTTAAAACCACAGTACAACCGGCAGCCAGCGCCGGGGCGACTTTGGCGGTGATCTGATACAAAGGCCAGTTCCACGGCGTTATAAGTGCAGCTACACCAATGGGCTCTTTGACGATGGCGGTGGTGCCGCGTAACTGTGTGAACGGGTAGCGCTGCAGATTGTCCCGCGCTGTCTGGATGTGGGCTTTGGCCAGAGGCACCTGAGCATTACGTGCATAGGTGAGCGGGGCACCCATTTCAGCAGAAATCAATCTGGCAAAAGATTCTGCCATCATATCAAATTGTGCTAACAAGCGGTCCAGCAGAGCAAGGCGTTGTTCAGCGGTAGTTTCAGACCAGCTCTCAAAGGCGGCCCGCGCTGCGGCGACGGCGTTGTCGACATCCTGTTGACTACCCATCCGGACAGACGTTAACACTGATTCATCAGACGGGTTGATAACATCCACACAGGCTGTGCCTTGTGTGTCGACCCAGGCTCCGTTGATGTAGCTTTGTGAAACAGGTAAATCCTGAATAAGAGAGGAGGTTGCCACTTGCATAAGAAATCCGGCTGAATACTGATGGTGAAAAGTCTACCTGTTTTACAAAAGCATAGGTTGCCGCAGATAACTATGTCACAGCAAAAAATGTTGCTGCAGACTCACTAAACACGTCGAATGCGCTGTAAGAGATACGGTAAACTGTGTGAAACAGCAAAGTATACCGCAGCGGAGTAACCCATGGGCACCAGCAATTCCATCGATGATTTGATACCGTCGTTAGTCACATTCAGACGGGACATTCATCAGCACCCTGAACTGGCTTATAAAGAGTACCGCACCGCTGAAAAAGTGGCTGAGGCCCTACGCGCGCTGGGTTTAGACGTCACGACAGATATCGGCGGAACAGGTATTGTGGCGACTCTGACAAAAGGCGACGGAAAGAAAACGTTGGGTTTGCGCGCCGATATGGATGCACTGCCAATTCAGGAAAATACCGGTTTACCTTATGCGAGTTGCCACGACGGTGTATTCCACGGTTGCGGCCATGACGGACACACCGCCATGTTGCTCGGGGCGGCACAGCAGCTCAGCCGCGCCGGCAATTTTAACGGCACCGTCCGGTTTATTTTTCAGCCTGCGGAAGAAGGCAAGGCCGGTGCCAGGGCCATGATTGAAGACGGGCTGTTCGAACAATTCCCCTGCGACAGGGTGTATGCTTTGCATAACTGGCCGGATTTACCCGCCGGCACCATTGCTACCCGTCCCGGCCCGATCATGGCGGCGGCAGACAAATTTGAGATCACCGTAACAGGCAAAGGCGGCCACGCAGCATTACCTCACCAGACACCTGATGCCATTCTTACGGCCAGTGAATTAGTCAGTCAGATCAACACCATCGTTGCCAGGCGTATTCCTGCCACGGCGACGGCTGTGGTGTCGGTGACCCGCATAGAGGGCGGCCATTCTCACAATGTATTACCGGCTACAGTCTGTATTACCGGTACCGTACGTACGTTTGATCCAAAGGTACAAAACGTCATCGAGCAGGCAATGCAGCAAATTATAGAGGGCACAGCGAAGGCCAGCGGTACTGACATTAATCTTGAGTATGACCGTTACTACCCAGCTACCATTAATCATCAGCAGGCAGCAGAAGATGCGCTGGTGGCGGCCAGTGCAGCAGGAAAGGCCCTTGCAGCGCCGGAAGCTGCATTTACCTCTGAAGACTTTTCTTTCATGCTGCAAGCCTGTGAAGGCGCGTATATCTGGTTAGGGCAAGGCAAACCTGACAAGCATGTTCCGTTGCATCATCCTGAGTTCGACTTCAATGATGATGTGCTGGCAACCGGCGTTTCTCTGCATTGTGCGCTGGCGGAGCAATATCTGCGGTGACAGGCAGTGTTTTCAACATAACATGCTTGTTGAGAGGTATTATCATTTAAGAAAGTTGATTGAAAACGCAGGTACTTAGTTTTTGCGTTTATCCCCATCAGGCAGAGGATGTAACTATGACGGGAAGCCCATTCACAGTCAGAGCCATGCAGGCAACGGATTTACCGGTTTGTTTATCATTTACGCAGGCCGTTAAGTGGCCACACCGCGATATCGACTGGCAACTGCATTATGAAACCGGTAACGGCAGCGTAATAACCGGTGAGAATGATGACATCGTTGGTTGTATTCTGTGGTGGGATTACGACAACTGCGCAACCGTAGGTCTTGTTGTTGTGCCGGATCATATGCAGGGACAAGGCCTCGGCCGCCGGCTGATGAACACTGTGATGTCACAGGCCGGTGACAGAACATTAATGCTGGTGGCAACCGAAGCGGGTAAGCGCCTGTACGAACAATGCGGCTTTTCAGTAACTGATAACGTCACTCAGGTGCAGGGGACACTAACGGGGTTGCCAATGAAACCTGATGTGCCGGATGTTATATCATCCATGAAACAGGATGATATTCAAGATGTTTTTTCTTTCGATGCCCTTGCTTATCAGTGCGATCGCAGTAAACTGCTCGGAAGTTTCTTCCCGCTGGCACAGGGTGTGGTAGCGAGAGACGGTGACGCCCTGACAGGCTTTGCTTTTTTACGTACCAGTGGCCGTGGTCAGACAATCGGCCCCGTAGTAGCAGCATCAGAAGATGTGGCAGAAGCCCTAATTCTCACATTGCTTGAGAATGTTGAAGGTTTTGTACGTTTCGACTTAACCGGCTGTGCAGAAGGGGTGAAAACCTGGCTTATGGATGCAGGACTTCAGCAAGTCGATTATGTGTGCGTAATGCAAAAAGGTGAAAAGTCACAGTGTGACGGCTCCCGCAAAGTGTTTGCTTTAGCCTCACAGGCGTTTGGCTAAGAATTTGATGAGAAGGCTCAGTGTGGTTTCAACCCGGTTAAGATCGTTGATAGTCGTTCTGCTTATGGCATTTTGTTGTCAGAGCATGGCGTCGGCGTTTGATAATCACGAAGCCCATCAGTCCGGTACTGAACACCTTACTTTCGAACATGGTCACGACGACGATGCCGGCGGTGATGTGAGTTTTTCTCAATCCTTTGATATCAGTGAAGATGGCGGTGCGTATGACTGCCATCATTGTTGCCACTGTCATGGTGGTCATCATGTTTTCCTGCCCGTGGTGTTATCATCATTGCATGTAGATGCCATGAAACACCGGGCCCGTGGCAACCCTTCTTCAGCCGGTGACGGCTACCTTTCCAACCTGTTAAGGCCTCCTATTTCTGCTTAATTCCGGCGCAATCACAGCGCCTGTTTACAGCTCTGTTGATGTCAACAGACAGCGTTAATTACAGAATTAAGAGAAAAACTATGCAAAAACGTGTCACTACGGCTGCGCGTGTTGTCGCCGCCTGTGCATTCATGATTGTTTATCCGTCTGCGTCTGCAAATGAATCTGCAGACTGGGCCAGTATGACCTTTAGCACCATAAACGGAAACCCGCAGTTACAGGCGCAACAGCGTGCGGTGTCAGCGAACCGGTATGGGCGTAAAGCCGCATCCCGGCCTCTTTTTAACCCTGAACTGCAAACCAGTGTGGAGCGGGAAGGGGTAGAAACCAACTATCAAATCGGACTGTCCTCGCAGATTGACTGGTGGGATGTAAAACAAACCCGTACTGATGTGGCAGAGGCGCAGTTCTCACTGGCAGAGGCTGAGCTTTCCGCTTTGACAAATCAGCTGCTTGCCCGGCTGGTTGATGCGCAGCTTAATGGCTATCTGGCGCGCAAAGCACTGGCGCTGGCATCTGAGCAGGTGAGCCGTGATTACGCCATGTTGTCTTTGTCCGAGCGGCAACTGGCAGCGGGTGAGATTGCACAAACCGATGTTGCCATTGCGAAGGCTATTCTGGCTGACAGCCTGGTATGGGAAGGTGAAGCCAGCTTTGCGGTGTTGCAGGCAGAGCAAACACTGGAACAACTTGGTGTGAGAGGTATGGTTTTTCCCGCCATTCCGGATGCTGTCTGGCAAGATGAGCCGGCGTTACTGCAGGGAAGTGACATTATGGCTTTGCCGCAATCACAGGTTGCCCGGTTCAGCTGGCTGGTGGCAAAGCAACAGGCCGCGAACGAACGTCAGGGAAATAAACCCGTTCCGGTTATTGGTCTTGGCGCCGGCAAACAAGCCGGAGAAGGACTGGTTTCACTGAATGTGTCTGTGCCCCTGCAGTGGCGTAATGATTTCAGTGATGCTAATGCCGCCGCGAATGAGCAGGCGCTGTCGGCTGAGCTGATGTTTAAAAACACCTTACAGGCACAAAAAAGCGCCGTGTCTCTGGCGTACCGGAATGCACTTCAGCACCGTCAGCGTTTTCAGCGCTGGCAGCAGCTGTCAGCAGGTCAGCTCGATCAGCAATTCAGTGTGTTGCAATCCCGTTATGCGCAGGGTGATTTAAGCATGGCGGACTATCAGAATCAGATCACGCAGTTACGCCAGGGAAAACGGGCCGCGCTGGCGCTGGAAACCGCCTTTAAAGAAAGTCATCTCACCTGGTTGCAGGTCACTGCAACATTACCCTCATTACTTACCGCAATGCCGGCACATAAACCGGGCGCAGAAGGAACACGATAATGAATAAATTAAGTCACTTATTCCGCTTTACGGGGTTATCGCTGCGTCGCACGGTATTTTCTCTGTCAGTCATACTTTTCTCGTTCACAGCGACAGCGCAGGAGCACAGCCACGCTGAAGAACATTCTCACGAAGAAGCGCGGGAGCATCAGGATGAAAAGCTTGATGAAGAAGATGGGCACGCTGCTCATGAAGAAGATGGTCATGACGAAGACGGGCACGATGAAGACCATCATGATGAGCATGGCGAGTCAGCAGCAGTTGTTTTGTCTGAGGCTCAACGGCAAATGGCAGGGATCCGTTTAGATACGTTAAACCTGCAGACGTTAAGTGCTTCTGCCTATGCGCCGGGGGAAATTAAAGCTAACGGTTATCAAAGTTACATCGTGTCGCCACGGGTAAGCTCAGTGGTTACCACACGGTATGCTGCGTTAGGTGAGCACGTGAAAGCAGGTCAGCCTCTGGTGGGCCTGTTCAGTGAAGAGATGGTGACCGCCCAGAGTGCACTGCAACAGGCGGCGACCGAATGGTTCCGGGTAAAGCAGCTTGGTCAGCAGGCGGTGGGAGAGAAGCGCTTTGTCAGTGCACGGACGCAGTTCAATGCGGCAAGCCGCCGTTTGAAAGCGTTTGGCCTGCGTAACGATACTATTGATGCTATTGCCGGACAGGACGACTATCCGCTGGGTGAATATACGCTCTCTGCGCTGTCTGACGGTGTGGTGATGCAGGATGAATTTAATCAGGGCCAGCGTATCGAAGCCGGCCAGTCACTGATGCTGATTTCGGATGAAGCAAAATTATGGGTTGAAGCGCGGCTGCCTGCGCACAACGATCTGCCGTTGAAAGTAGGCACGGAAGCGGTGGTCATGGCCGGCGGCCTGCGGGCCATTGCTACTATCACTCAGGAAGCGCATACCATCGATCCGCAAACCCGCACACGGGTGGTAAGGATGGATCTGAATAACCTGCGCCATCAATTTCATGCCGGCATGTTTGCCGATATCTATTTTCAGTCCCCCTTTGCTGAAAACGTTCTCGCTGTACCTGAGTCTGCGCTGATGCGTGATGCAGACGGTGAGTGGCAAATATTTGTTACCGGTGAGGACGGCACGTTGCAGGCACAAACCGTGACATTAGGTAAAAGATTCGGTGAATTTCAGCAAATTTCCGGTGTTGAATCCGGTGTTATCTATGTGTCATCCGGCGCATTCTTTGTGGCATCTGAAATCGCTAAAGGCGGTTTTGACCCGCATAATCACTAGGAGAGCGCCGTGTTTAGTAACATGATTGATAATGTGGTGCGTCTGCGCGCACTGTTTTTACTTGCGCTCATTGCACTGTGCGGATTAGCCGCCACCATGGTACCGCAATTAAACCTTGATGCGTTTCCGGACGTCACCAATGTTCAGGTGGCAATTAATACTGAAGCCCCCGGCCTCGCTGCTGAAGAGGTTGAGCAACTCATTACGTATCCGGTTGAGGCTGTGATGTATGCGTTGCCCGATGTGGAAGAGGTGCGGTCCATTTCTAAAACCGGTTTGTCCGGTATTACGGTGGTGTTTAAGGAAGGCACCGATATTTATTTTGCCAGACAACTGGTTTTTGAACGCCTGCAACTGGCGGCACAAATGATCCCTGAAGGTGTGGGAGAACCGGTTATCGGCCCGAATACGTCCGGGTTAGGGCAGGTCTATCAGTATTTGCTGATTGCAGAACCGGGCTCCGGTTATGACAGTAAAGCACTGCGCAGTTTGAACGACTACTTGCTGAAACTGTTGCTGATGCCCGTTGACGGGATCACTGATGTGTTGTCTTTCGGCGGTGAGGTGAGGCAGTACCAGGTAAACGTGTATCCAAACCGGCTGTTGTCTTACAACCTTACTCAACAGGACGTGATTAGCGCACTGGAGAAAAATAACAATAACGCCGGCGGCTGGTATCTGGACCGTGGCCCGGAACAGCTTGTTATCAGAGGGACCGGCTGGCTGGGTAGTGGCGAAGACGCACTGGCCGCCATGCGCCAGATCCCGCTTAAAAACGAGGGGCAGGCGCTGGTCACCGTAGGTGATGTGGCAAATGTCGAAATGGGCGCCGAGATCCGTCAGGGTGCGGTAACCATGTCAGTCAAAGACGACAACGGCCGGATCATTAATCGTGGTGAAGTGGTTTCAGGCGTTGTGCTGAAAAGAATGGGGGCCAACACTAACGCGACAATCAATGCAATTAATGCGCGGTTGCCCGTCATCGAAAAGGCCCTGCCGGAAGGTGTCACCTTTGAGCCTTATTACGATCAGGCTGATCTTATCCATCAGGCGGTCGGCACGGTGGTTCAGGCATTAATTCTGGCATTCTGCTTCATTGTTGTGGTTTTGGCCTTATTCCTGCTCAGCGCCCGCGCTACTTTCCTGGTATTGCTGTCGATTCCGGTTTCCATTGCTTTCGCACTCAGTGTGCTGAGTTTGCTGGGCATTTCGGCAAACTTAATGTCCCTCGGCGGTATTGCCGTGGCCATCGGTATGCTGGTAGACGGTTCGGTGGTGGTAGTTGAAAACCTTTATCAACGGCTGCGTGAACAGCCCGGAAAATCCATGGCGGATTCAGTGGTTATGGCCACCAAAGAAGTCGCGCGGCCTGTATTCTTCGCTACACTCATCATTCTGGTGGTGTTTACCCCATTATTCAGCTTTGAAGGGGTGGAAGCCAAGTTGTTCCAGCCCATGGCCGTAGCCATTATGCTGGCACTGATTTGCGCGGTCATTGTGGCACTGATTTTTGTACCCGTTCTGGCGACGTACGTGTTGTCGTTCAGACCCGTACGTGTGCGGGAAAACCGGATCCTGAACAGTCTGGAATTGCGCTACAAAGCATTGCTTGAAAAAGCAATGCATCGACGGAAACTGCTCGTTGCCGGTATGGCGGGCTTGTTGGTGATCACTGCGTTCATTATTCCACGCCTGGGCACCGAATTCGCACCGGAGCTGGAAGAGGGGACAATTAATCTGCGGGTGACGCTGGCGCCGTCTGCCAGCTTGCAAACCGCACTGGACGTGGCCCCGAAACTGGAAGCCTTATTGCTGGAGTTTCCGGAAGTCACCTATGCGGTGAGTAAGATAGGCCGGGCTGAAATTGGTGGTGACCCTGAGCCGGTAAACAATATTGAAATCTATATCGGCTTGACGCCCCAATCGTCCTGGACAACAGCGGATACCCGTACCGGCCTGCAAAAACACATGGAAGAAAAGCTGGAAATTCATCCGGGCTTACTCTTTAACTTTTCTCAACCCATTGCCACCCGTGTGGACGAACTGTTATCCGGCGTTAAAGCGCAGCTTGCTATTAAGTTGTTCGGGCCGGATCTTGCAGAACTGGCCAGCTACGGGCAACAAATCAACGATGTGGTTGCGCAGGTTGCCGGAACACGGGATGTAGCCCTTGAACAAATATCCGGTGAAGCCCAGCTGGTTATCCGTCCCGACAGGCGGGCGCTCAGCCAGTACGGTCTGAATGTGGCTGATGTGATGGGGCTGGTACAGCAGGGACTTGGCGGTCAGGAAGCCGGTCAGATCATTAACGGTAACGAACGTTACGATATTATGGTGCGGTTCGCCGGCCCTTATCGTGACAACATTCCCGCTCTGGAGGAATTACGTCTGTTATCCGCTCAGGGGGCGAGGGTGCGCCTGAAAGATGTGGCAAGTATCGAAATTGAATCAGGCCCGCCTCAAATCCGCCGGGATGATGTTCAGCGGCGGGTGGTTATTCAGGCCAACGTGGAAGGCCGTGACATGGGCAGCGTGGTTGCTGATATCAGCCAGCAGATCGACAGCAAAGTGATGTTACCCGCCGGATACACCGTGCAGATTGGTGGTCAGTTTGAAAACCAGCAACGGGCCATGCAGCGTTTGTCGGTGGTGGTGCCGTTGTCACTGGTACTCATTGCGCTGTTACTGTTCTTTGCGTTTAAGCGTGTGGATCAGGTGTTGCTTATTATGCTGAACGTGCCGCTGGCGGCTGTGGGTGGCGTGCTGTCATTGTTTGTCAGCGGGCATTATTTGTCTGTGCCCAGTTCAGTTGGCTTTATCACCTTGTTCGGGGTTGCAGTGCTTAATGGTGTGGTCATGGTGGAGAGTATCAATCAGCGCAGGCAGAGCGGTACAGATCTCAACCAAAGTGTACTGGCCGGTGCAGCTTCCAGATTGCGACCGGTTCTGATGACGGCAGCAACATCGGCGCTGGGTCTGGTGCCCATGCTGCTGTCAAACGGTATTGGCGCTGAAATTCAGAAACCGCTGGCTTCAGTGATTGTTGGTGGTCTCATCACCAGCACATTGTTAACGCTGGTGGTTCTGCCTGTTTTCTATCCCTGGTTTATCCGTGAGAATAAAGCTGAATCCTGACGCTGACAGGTAAATACAAACACCGGTGTGCAAAGTGCAGACCGGTGTTTTTCAAAGCAGCAGTTTCTCGTTCTTTTTACTGCTCAGGCTTTTTCAACATATCGTCATGATCATCCATGTTCCAGGGCAATTCACCCGGGCTGTTGTCCAGAAAGTGCAGATAGTTTTCAAACTGGTCAAGGATATCTTTAACGATGTTGTCTTTTGCGTACCCGTAAATATCGTAAGACAAGCCACCACGGCGTAAAAATACCTCCGCACGGTAATATTTTTCCGACTCATCTTCTTCGGGCTTGAGCTCAGCGTAACTGAAGCCCGGTACCAGATGTTCTGTCATACGAATATCGTACACAAAATCCATGTGGTCGTGACGTTCAACCGTTAACCACGCACGGCTTAATTCCTCGTCAAACGTTACACCGGCATGCCAATCCTTCGATTTAAGCTCATCACGGACATCATTCATGGCAAGCACGACAGTATCCTTAATAAATTCATGCACGGTTTGTTTATCAGGATAATCCACCATAGACGCCAGGCGGCGTTGCCACTGGGAACCGCTACGGTTATTTTTGTTCAGCGTATGCGCCTGAAGACTGTTATTTCTGTAGCCCTCGATAACCAGCGCCCGCCACAGGCCGGTTGCTGCCAGCAGCATGATCACAGCAAAAGGCAGTGCACTGGCAATGGTCATGGTTTGCAGAGCACTCAGACCGCCGGCCAACAATAGTACTGCTGCCACAGTCCCTTCCAGGAAGGCCCAGAATACACGTTGCCACACCGGACTGTGAGGGTTGCCGCCGGAAGCCAGCGAATCAATAACCAGCGAACCTGAATCTGATGAGGTGACAAAAAAGGTAATGATGAGCACCACAGTGAGCGCCGATAGTAATGACGATAGCGGTAACTGATCGTACAGCTTGAACAATGCGATGGCGTGGTTTGCCTGTACTTCCGAAATAAGGCTGGTGACCCCCTCGTTCATAATGGCGTTGAGTGCTGTATCACCGAATACCGAAAACCACAAAAAGGTAAACAGGGTAGGTACAAGCATTACACCGACAACAAACTGACGGATAGTACGGCCACGGCTAATTTTGGCGATAAACATGCCCACAAAAGGCGCCCAGGCAATCGTCCAGCCGAAGATAAACAAGGTCCAGTTGCCAATCCAGTCACTGCGGCTGTACGCCTGAATATTAAATGTCCGGGCCACAATGCCGTTCAGGTAACTGCCGGTATTTTGTAAATAAGACTCGAGGATATGAACCGTCTCGCCAAGCACAAAAACAAAACTCATGAGAGAGACCGCCAGAACCATGTTCAATATTGATAAGCGCTTCACACCTTTGTCCATCCCGGCAACTACCGATACCGTTGCTGCCAGTGTAATCATTGCAATGGTAATGATCTGCACGGTGGTATTGATGGGAATGTCGGATGACAGATAGTTCAGCCCGGCATTAATTTGCGTTACTGAAAGGCCAAGGGTGGTGGCAATACCGAATAGCGTGCCCAGAATCGCGAAAATGTCTACGGCATGTCCGAGGGGACCATAAATTTTATCGCCGATAAGCGGGTACAGGGCCGAGCGGATAGACAAGGGCAACCCGTGACGAAATGCGAAATAAGCCAGCACCAGGCCTACAAGGCCGTAAATGGCCCAGATATGAAATCCCCAGTGAAAGAAAGCAATTTGCATCGCCTGTTTAGCGGCATCAATGGTTTCCGGTGCGCCGGCCGGTGGCGAGGCATAATGCAACACCGGCTCAGCAACGCCGAAGTAGAGAAGGGCAACGCCATACCCGGCTGAAAACAGCATGGCAAACCATTCAGGAAAACTGTATTGCGGTTCGGCGTGATCCGGCCCGAGTTTAATGTTTCCCCAACCCGAGGCAGCTACCGCCACAATGAACATAAGAAACAGTGCGACTGACAGCATGTAAAACCAACCAAAGGTTTTGGTGATCCACGCTAACGTGCTGTCAAAAGCTTCTCCGGCTAATTCCGGATTACTGATGGTGCCGGCGACCAGCAATAAGATAATGGTAACAGCCGGCAAGAATACCGGAATGAGTATGGTGGAGCGGGTCGCCTTTTCTTTCATATCTTATCCTTAACAATGACAGTGCATCTTCGTGCCTTTAAAGACAGCCTTCAGATGATGGGTACAGTGCCGGGTAAGGATTAGTTCACCTCCCGATAACATTGCCGGTTTCACCTGTTTCGTCAAAGCGTGTGAATGCCTTCAGGGTTTTCAGCGAAATAAGCAGATTTGACCGCGGATTTAGCTATTTTATGCCTTCACACCGGAAGTGAAGAGCCTAATCTGCGGGAAGAGCCGGGATAGAATTTCTGCCAAGAATTTATATGGAATCATTATGACTTTACTGAATACCGTTGAGCAGTCCCCTGCGGAAAAACCGGAAGAGCGTTTTGTAAATCCTGACATCCTTTTGGAAGGTAATCCGCTTTTACAATTGTGGGCGCCTTATTTGTCGGCTTCTAAAAAAGTGAAAATTGGTGTGATGTCCGGCGAACCCGGTGTTAACCGTTCGGCAAAAAATGGCATGCTTGAGTTTTGCTACATGATTGAAGGTGAAATCGAACTCACTGAAGACGGTTGTGAACCGAAGCGATACAGTGCCGGCGATACATTCTTCATGGAAGACGGTTACCGTGGTACGTGGCGGACGATAGAAACTTATAAAAAAGTGTATGTGTGTGTATACAATGAAGAGCAGTGTTAACATTTTTTGTCGCACGTGTTTCACAGTTCTAAAGACTGTCGGTGTTGTACCGGCAGGTATGGCTGCGCATCAGTTCGTCTGATTAATCAGGCGCACTCCTTTTGATGGGCGCCAGCTAAGGAATCTGCGATAGACTTTGCTATGTTTGCGGTTACTGACATTCCCGGCAACGTATTTGATGTCGCACGAAGTAGTGGAGCAGAGCTGACATATATAGTGGCCTGAGTCCCTGGCGATATGTAGGCGCGATATTCATTATCTGTTTCTATCCGTTTTATACTCCGGGAGTTTGTTTGTCCGGTTAACCTGACGAGGCCATTACCAGCCAGGTTTTGTATCAAGGGATCCCTTTGTGTTCTGCCTGCAGCCCTGCAATCGATGGTCACTGTGGTGCCATCAATTCCCGGTAACTGCGGCTCAGACGACGTTTTTTGAACCCGTTTAATAGAGAGAGTGCCGGATTCCATCAGCGCCAGAATTTTATTTGCTGAAGTGGAAGGCAAAGCGCCATTATTTTTTGCCAGAAACGGAATACAAACGCTTGAAATAAATGTCTGGTCTTCCGGAGTAAAAGTGATTTTCAAGTCACATAGACTGTCAAAAAATACTTCGAATATCGCCAGCACTACAGAGAACTCTTCACATCTGTTGTTCATGAACATACCAAGTTTTAAAGAAGTATCAGCACGCTGATGAAATACAGAACTTTGCCATTTTTGTATAAACTCCCGAAAATTTCTTGTATTGCTTTGGTGATAGATACGAGGAGCATATTTTTTCAGCAATCGCAGCAGAACAGTCCGGTATAACCGGTCCAGTGAACGTCTGGAAGTTCCGCTCAAGTCACTGGCTTCGATCAGTTTTTTTATTTCTGGCTGGAGATCCCGGCTACGGAAAAAAGGTAAGGGAAACAGTCCTGACGTAGAATGCATTTTTATTTCGACTGGCTTCGAAGGTATATAAAGCCACTTATCTGATTCACACTGAAAAGAGCCATACTTTTGAGCTAGAAATAATGCGCAATCAATGGCCGTCATAGAACTACCAATTAAGTTTACGTATTTGACAGCTTCTTTTATTTTCAATTCATTGAGAGGGTAAGCAAACTGCACGTCAGATCCCGTGGGTGTAATTCCATGACCAGTATTGAGCACTAAATCATCAAACTCGAATTGCTCAAAAGTCTCTGTGAAAACCGTGAAGGTGCCGCAATTATTGAGATTCACTGATTTGACACGGCATGAATTGATAAGCGTAACACCGGGTCTTTTGTTTATCAGACAGGTAAGACTCCAATGCAGGAATTGTCCGATAAGATAGCGGGGAACCGGCTCATCTTTTAAAGCGATGCTATTACCCGAACACCATTCCCGGAAGCTTTTAACAGTAGGGGGTATTTCATCCGGCAACAAATTTGAAAGCAGAGAGTAGGGTGAGTTTGCCTGACAATAGGGCAGGCCGCGCCCTGCATCAGGCTGGTGCTCCAGTATGGTAATAGAATACCGTTCATTCAGGGAACTCAAATAATGCAACAAATATACTGTTGCAGGTCCTGCTCCGACTATACCTAATTTTTTAATATGGCTACTCATCCCGGCATCACCTGTGTTCCATCTATCGGTTAAGTCTACGCAACCTTTAAAGACTGAGCTTCTGACATCTGGCAGGCATCCACTACGGGCTCATTTTCAATAATGGTGCTGAGCCATTTTTCAAGTCCTTCCGGAGTTGCCCGTCGAATAGGATAACTGGCCAGCAATGCAGAACTGAATGCCAGAGGACCAGAAAGAAACTCCCGGGTGCTGAGTTTATGATTTGACTGTCCGCTGGTGGTCAGAGTGATGACAGGTGAATGGCCAGATGCATCAGCGATATTGTGTACTGAATAAGTAAAGTCAGAAGCAGAAAGTTGGGGGATGGTGAAATAGCCTTCAGAACAATAAGCAAGGCCATGACAGAATGCCAGGGCCGGGCATTTACCCGCATAAGGCACAATAAAACATCTGTCTTTACACCAATGTTGGTTTGCCAGTTTGTCCTGTATTTTGCCCGATTCAGCATTTGTCACTATAACAGCAGTCCCTCCGGGAAATGCGTTCAAGAATGCTTGCAAAGAGCCGTACAGACCGGATTGATCAACTTCTCCCTGCAATGCTTGTTCTGTATATATCGCTGTAATTTTTAACATGGGTGTAGTCCTGATCCTGAATTGCTTGTGTGAGCAATCAGCAATATGCGTACCACTAGAAAAGCTTTTGAAATATCGGGGTTTTTTATTAATTAACCGTACAGGCTATAAAATGTGAAATGGAAAATTTGCGGTAAGTACTGTAATCATTGCAGGGAAATGCGGAACCACTGAGGGTTCCGCATCTAAGATTTAATCGCCCTGTTCAGACAAGACCGGGCGGGGAAAGGGGAAAGCTGAATCGAGGAGGATCTGACTACCGTCATGAAACCGGTACAACGTCAGTGTTTCTCCTACACTATTGCATGCAGAGCAAGTGCGAAAACTCTCAATCCAGATCCTCTCCTGCTTTATTTGTAAAATTTGCTCTGCGGCAGAGCCCGGAAAAGCATAAGTCGCAGGAATAACATCCGCATTTTTCATGTAAATATCCTTTTTTCTCTTTAAGCCAACCTGTCCTCTACGTTCATATGTGTTTAAAAGATTATTATTCAGTTGTAATAAAATTGGGTTGTATTGATAACCGCAATAAACTGAAAAAAATTCATGTTCCGCGAAAAAATTTTCTACAACCTCATTTTGTATGATTCTGAACTAATTCATTAAGTGGTTGATTATAATTTGTTATTTTGCATTTTTCCTCAGCGGCTAAATATTTGCAGGGCCCTTCGCAACTATTCGGGATGAGGGTTTGCTATGAAGCGAGAGACAAATTTTTTACTTTTTTGTAATTTCTGCCTTTGCAACCCGGCTGATAAATCTCAAACTCAGCCGGCTGATAAGAGTTGCGGGAGAAGTCAGCAATGTTGATTGATAGTGTTGATGCCCGCCACTCAGTAAAAGACTTCATCTTACAACAGGGTTTTCCTTGTGCCGGAGCCAGAACAGCTCTTAACAAAAAGCAAATTACCGTCCGGTTATATTCCTCTCTTACCGATGAACGGGAAAATCCCGACATACTTGATCAAATCTACCGGTTCATCGAGCAGTTTGATATACGGCAACATATGTTTTCATCCCTCGTGCTCGCCTTCGACACACCCGACGACTGCAGTGAAAGAGAATACGAGAAAATGTTGTGGAATAAATTACAGCAACTGCATGATATCGATATCGCGTTACACAGTTGGGACGACTCCGTGAGCTATAACCCGGAAAAACCAGATTTTGGTTACAGCCTGGGAGGGAAAGCGTTTTTTGTCATTTGTTTAAATCCGGCAAGCAAGCGAAAAAGTCGCCGGTTTCATTCGCCGGCGATTGTTCTCAATCTGCACCAGCAATTTGAACAGCTTCGGGATGAAGGAAAGTTCGAAGCTTTCAGGGACCATATCCGGAAAAAAGATGCAGAATTCAATGGCAAACCTAATCCAATGCTTAAAAATCATGGTACAGATTCAGAAGCCAGGCAGTACAGCGGAAGACTTTTAGAGGGCAACTGGCAATGCCCGTTTAATTTCAGGAAGGACAAATTATGATTAACACGATTCCACCGCGAAGTGGTGTAGCGTTTGAACTTAAGAAAGGACAGAAGTTGAAAGTGATTGATCCCGAAGGCGAGCAGGTAGCAGACTTGTACGCTTTTAACAGCGACAATCATAATGAGTACTTATCTTCAGGTCGCTCTCTCGACTACAATGAAAGCGTTAATTTCGGAAAGTCATCGCTTTTATATTCAAATGAAAGTCATGTGATGTTTGAAATTTGTGAGGACACCGTTGAAGACCACGACTTTTTGCTTACTCCTTGCAGCGTGGACACTTTTATACATTTTTACCCCGAAGAAGAGCCGGTACCCGGCTGCCACGGTAACCTCGTAAACGCATTCAGGGAATACGGTATACCTGCTCATCTTATCGGAACAACTTTTAACACATTTATGAATGTAGAAATTGCTAAAAACGGCAAATTAAGTGTGTTGCCACCAAAATCCGGGCAGGGCGATTACACAGTTTTCGAAGCTAAAATGGATATGATAGTAGGGCTGACAGCCTGTTCTGCCGGCGAGTCGAACAATTTCAAATATAAACCCATCCAATACGAAATTATCTGATTTTACAGATAAACGGCTGTATGTGATTTATGCAGCCTCTTCAGACTCTATTACCCACTTATTCTCATTAAACTTGAGTAAAAATCGCTGACTGACAAAATTAGATATCATCGATACTGCCAGTACATTATGGCCTGCAGATACAAAACGGACACGGCCGGAATCAGTCAATGTGGCTTCGAGATTATTGCCAATCACATCTCCGGTAAACTCTTTAATGTGAACAAGTTTACTTTTACAAAAGAATGAGACGCCATCTAAAACTGACATTTTTTGATTACTTGCGGGACTTTCAATCTTACTGCTCATAAACACACCTAATCTATAGCCCACATTGAATCTAGCAGTAGCTATTTAAATCAGCCATTAGACTTTTGACTAAAAATTTGCAGTCGCCATCCTTCATATATTGCAGACATACGCATGACAAACGTGGTGCTGAAAGCCATACCTACACAAATATAAGTGTTCCAACCTAAATTCGTTGTAACGACATAGGTCAGCCCGCCGGCTATACAGGTTGTGGCATACAGCTGGTTCTTCAACGTAACCGGCACTTCTCTGCAAATTACGTCCCGCAAAATTCCCCCGAAGACCGAGGTGATAACACCCATTGTCAATGCCACCACTAAATCTGCATCTGCCTGAGTGGCCTTAAAAATACCGATAATATTGAACAGAGCGAGGCCTGCTGCATCGACTATAAGAAAATACCGGTTGTCCGGTGAAGGAAAGCGGCGGATAAACAGAATACTCACCATAATTGCTACAAAATTGGTAAGCAGATAGATGGAGTCCTCGATCCAAAACACAGGTTTATTGAGCAACAGGTCGCGGATTGTTCCGCCACCTGTTGCCGTCAATGTGGCGAGTACAGTAATACCAAAACCGTTTACACTTTTCCTTTCGCCCAGAAGCGTGCCGGAGATGGCAAAAAATCCGATCCCTGCCAGATTAAGGAATAACAGCAACGTATCACTCATCATTATGGTAAATGTTGGCCGCCGGTTACGCCCATGATTTCTGCAGTGACGTAGCTGGATTCACCGGACGCAAGATAAACATAAATGGAAGCGAGCTCGGAAGGTTGCCCGGGGCGTCCGATGGGCGTGTTCTGACCGAAAGTTTCCAGTTTGTCGGCAGGCTGACCTCCGCTTTGTTGCAACGGGGTCCATATCGGGCCCGGAGCAACACCATTTACCCTTATGCCCTTTTCAATGAGCATTTTTGCGCAAGCTTTTGTAAAGGATGTGATTGCTCCTTTCGTGGAAGCGTAGTCCAGTAAGCCGGCGGAAGGTTGATAAGACTGTATTGATGTAGTGTTAATTATACTTGAACCGGGGGGGAGAAAACGGACAGCAGCTTTTGTTATCCAGAACATTGAAAATACATTGGTCTCAAAGGTTGAACGAAATTGTTCCGTGCTCAGATCCTCAATATTTTCTACAAAAATTTGCTTGCCGGCATTGTTTACAATGATATCCAAACCACCGAGTGAATTGGCTGCTTCCCGGACGAGTTGGTTACAGAATTTTTCGTCCTTCAAATCCCCTTCTATAGCAAAGGCACTTATACCTTCCTGTTTTAAAATAGCAAGGGTGTTTTCACCATCGATACGTTCACTCTCAAGATAATTTATGACTACGTCAGCGCCTTCTCTTGCATAGGCTATTGCTACAGCCCTACCGATACCTGAATCACCGCCGGTAATTAAAGCTTTTCTGCCTTTAAGCCTGCCGTATCCCACATAGTCCGACTCTCCATGATCAGCTTCCGGTTTCAATTTAGCATCCAATGCCGGGTCAGGTTGCCCAGTATTTTTTCGGGTATTACCTGAGTCAAACTTATAGCGTGGATCCTGTAGCTCAATATTACTATTTTCTGACATTTTGCATTACCTTTATTAATTTACGGGACTTTAAAATCATCTCTCAAAAGCATCTTTTGTTCCTTCTTGTAAAAATGACCAGACCATAAAAAAGAACATTTGTATAAAGGCCACACAGCAGGCGGACAGCGCGGTGGAGGGAGTATTTGAACGTGGCCCGGTATAAGATGTTTTATAGACTCAATAGCAAAATGGTTATCCCTTTCAGGGTAGCAATTTCATACCCCCTGAAACATCTACATGAGCATTCCTGTTGTTTGAAACCGGAAATCGTCGTATGTACAGGTTGCCGGGCTATAAAGCAGGCTTTCATTTCCCTTTTTCTTATCAATTTGAGTGTCGATGTGTTAGCGTGTTTCTCCGTATTAGACTTTTGTCTAATGAAATATCTTTGCAGAGGGGTATCGATGCAAACACAAAATTCGTCATTTTCATTTCAACGTTGTGAAGATGAACCTATCCATATCCCTGAAACTATTCAGAGTTACGGCTTCCTCATCGCGTTCGGGAAAGAGACGTTAGATGTATCGATAGTCAGTGAGAATATAAAAAACCTGTTCGCTGACTCTATTATAAGTAAAGCTTTTCTGTCTTTGCTCTCTCCGGAAACTGACAGTAAATCATTTCTGACGGATACCTTTGAGCGTGTCTCAAAAAACAACATCAGGCTGCCTATTAAGATACGGTTAAATGAAAAGTTGCTTTGTGAAGGGGCCGAAGCCGAATATCTTGCAGTAGTTTATAACAGTGGAGATCACTACGTGGTTGAACTGGAACCGGCTACTGAATTCCGTGATACGTACAGCGCAGAGCAGTTTATTAAACTGTATTCCATGTCTGTGGCTCCCCGTTTTAAAGAAATGTCCACGTTAAATGAAATGGCTGCGGAAATGGTATCAACTATCCGCTACCTCACCAACATGGACAGAGTAGTACTGTATAAGTTTAATGACGATTTTTCCGGTAAGGTAATCGCAGAAGCAAAAGCGGAAGATATGTCTTCATATCAGGACCTCTATTTTCCAGCTACTGATATTCCCAAACAGGCGAGGGAGCTGTATAAAACTAATTGGGTTCGTCTGACACCGGATACAGAATTACCTGCCTCTGAACTCATCCCGTCGCGCGAAGAAACCGGCCGTGAACCGCTGGATTTAACCCGCTCTCTGCTGCGCCGTTTTTCCCCTGTTCATTTGCAGTACATCCGTAACCAGGGGCTGCGGGCCTCTTTTTCCGTCTCTCTGGTAACCGAAGGTGAGCTGTACGGACTGATATCCTGCCATCACCGCGAACCTTGCTATATTCCTCAGGATGTGCGCCTGCAATGTGAGAACTTAAGTCAGCTTTTCAGCTGGCATTTGCGGGCGAAAGAAGAAGAAATTGCCCGTATTAAAAAAGAAGAAACGGATAAAGCCGTTGATTTAATGCTGGACAAAATCGGGCCCTCAAACCCTATTGGCAGAGTCGTGAAAAGCGGTGAGAAAGCGTTTCTCGATGCGTTAAATTCAGATGGTTTTTTGTATTTTTCTCAGTACGAAACCATCTCTTTAGGGAACGTTCTGCCTGTTGAACTGGTTAAATCTATTTTTACTAAGGTGAGTCACAGTTACGGCTTTCCCTATACCAATGACCACCTATATGAAGAGTGGCCGGAAGCCCGTGAGCTTGGCATCGCGGGGATCATGATCATCCCATTGTTCGAAAAGAAACGCTACTTTACGGCATGGTTCCGGAAGGAAACGACGCGTATTCAGCGTTGGGTTGGTGTTGAAAATGAAAAAGACGAAGATGCGCCTAAAGAGGAGCGGTTAAAACCCAGAACCTCTTTTGCCGTGAACGAACGTCGTATTAACGGGTATTCACATGCCTTCGACAAAGCCGATATTGAAACAGCAAACCGGCTGAATCGTATGTTCCTGGTATACGCACTGGATGTGCAGGAAAAAATGCATATCAGTATTCAGGAGCTTGAAAAACAGGATCGCTACCGCAACGAATTCCTCGCTACGCTGGCCCATGAGTTGCGCAATCCGTTAGGGCCGATTACGTCCGGTGCCAGTATCCTGGAATCCGTAGACGACGAAGCCACCAGAAAGCGTGTGACAGCCATTATAAGTCGTCAGGCAAACTACATGTCCAAATTGGTCAACGACCTCATGGATGTGTCGCGGATCACGCAGGGGAAAGTAAAACTGGAGTTCGAAAAACTACTTATTCATGAAGTGATTTCCCAGTCACTGGAAATGGTCAACGAACATCTTACTGCTAAAAATCATCATATTGATGTGGAATACCCGAATGAGCATGTCACTGTTTACGGCGATAAAGCAAGGCTCAGCCAGATATTCTCCAATATCATTCATAATGCTGCCAAATATACAGAAGATGGCGGACATATTCGCATCCTGGTGCGGGGAGAAGGCTCACTGGTTGTGGTGGAAATCGCCGATAATGGCATGGGGATCCCTCAGGAACGGCTTGCAGATGTGTTTAATATGTTCACGCAAATTGAAGCCCATTCTACCCATACTAAGGGCGGGCTGGGGATCGGTCTGACTCTGGTGAGCAAGCTTGTGGCTCTGCACCATGGCGATATCCGCGTAGAAAGTGAAGGCACGGGCAAGGGGAGCACCTTCTTTATCCGTCTTCCAATTTCGCGTATTGCCTATGATGAAACCACCGTGGGTTCTGACGAAGATGAGGTCACGTTAGAAACCAGGGTAATGTTTGTCGACGATAATGCAGACCTTGTTGATACCTATTGCATGCTGGCCGAGTCCATGGGATACAAAACCAAAGGCGTGTCAGACCCGACTAAAGCGCTGGAAACATTCAGGGCATTCAGACCCAACTGTGTGTTTTTAGATATCGGCATGCCCGGCATTGACGGCTATGAATTGTGTAAGGTGCTGAAGATTCAGCCGGAGGCGTATCAGGTCAAGTTTTATTCACAAAGTGGCTGGGGATCAGACCGCTATCTGGAAGACTCCAAAAACGCCGGTTTTGAAAAACACCTGGTTAAACCGCTGACGAAAGATGTGATTAAATCTGCCGTGGAATCCTGAATATTCCGCTTAGTTTGAAGAGGGTGCTCTATTCTTTTCAAATTGTCACATGCAGGCAGGGCTAATAGCCTTGCCTGCAATCCACTTCCCCTTCCATAGCTTCATCATTGAGCCAGCGTTTTATGTTAGCAACAAGCTGCAAAGCAGCAGTGTCATTGCTTGTCGATGAAGCGATGTGGGGAGTAATATGAATTTTCGGATGCGCCCAGAACGGGTGTGACTCTGGTAACGGCTCCTGTTCGAACACATCCAGCACGGCGTAATTTAAATGACCGTTGTCGAGTAAGGCCAGCAAATCCTTTTCAACCAGATGTCCACCCCGTCCGGTGTTGATCAATGACGCTCCGGCCGGTAGTGCCGACAACGTGTCATGATTAAGAATGCCCCGTGTCTGCTCTGTGAGTGGCAGTAAGCAAACCAGCACATGACATCCGGAAAGAAATGCCGGAAGACTTTCTTCACCATGAAATGTCGTAATTTTCGGTAAGTTTTTAGCGCTTCTGCTCCAGCCTCTTACCGTAAAGCCCAGCCCGGAAAGCATGGTGGCGACTTCATTGCCCAGATTTCCAAGGCCCAGAATACCCACTGTGCATTCATGTGGCAGGGCCACAGGCAGGGGAGACCAGGTTTTACGTTGTTGTTCCTGTGCATAGTCCAGATGTTGCCTGTGCAGCATTAACACGGCATAGGCAACATAGGTCTTCATTTGCTGAGCGATGGCCGGATCGACCATTCTTACCAGCTTTATATCAGAAGAAAGTGATGCCGGAGAGAACTGATCTACCCCGGCACCAACGGAGAAAATCGCTTTCAAATTTGTAAACCGCGACAACGCATTTTCCGGCAGCGTCCAGGTGATAATACCGTCCACGGCACTATCATCGGGCACATCCGGCCAGGTCAGCCAGTTTACTTCCGGTAACGCCTTAGCCATTGCTGTTTGCCAGCATTCTCCGCGGGCAGCGGGTCCTTTATAGAGTAGCGTCAGCGGCACGTTATTTTTCCGGTTTAAATAAAGTAGACAGAGGATAATGCAATTTTTCGATGGGGGATTTCAGCACGATGTAACTAAAATATTTGGATATCCCGAAATCGGCTTCCAGAATTTCTTCCATCAGTGACTGGTAGTGAGAAATACCCCGGGTCACAAACTTAAGCAGATAATCGTATCCGCCACTGATCAGGTGGCATTCAATCACCTCGTCGATAGTGCGGATATTCCGTTCGAACTTGGCAAAATCTTCCATGTGGTGATCTGCCAGCGTTACTTCGGTAAATACCGTCGCTGTTTCGCCTAATTTGTGCAGGGCGATTTTTGCATTGTAACTGGTGATGTAACCGGCTTTCTCAAGCCGCTTGACCCTCGCAAGACAGGGACTCGGAGACAATGCCACAGCATCAGCCAGGTCTGTGTTGGTGATACGGCCGTTTTTCTGCAATTCGGCCAGAATGTTGATGTCGATACGATCCAGCTTTGTACCCGCCATAAAATACTCCGATTACTACTTAACTGGCTTTACGTTACCTGTATTAAGTAACGTAAAGCAACGCTTACCAGCATAATCTGCTACTTAAAACGTGTAGTTCACACTGATCCTTGCTGTACGGGGAGGTCCCGGCTGGGTCCACAGTGCGGAGTAGGAACTGGCGTAGTATTCCTTATCGAACAGGTTATCAATATCGGCGTTGACCGACAGCTGCTCAGAGAAGCTTATGCTGCCGAACAGCTTCACCGTGGTATAGGCGGGCAGCACATAATCCGGATCGATGGTCTCACCTAATCTGTCACTGACATAGGTTACACTGGCGCCGATTTTAGCGTCGTGTCCGGCCACATTTAAAAAGTGCATGGCAGTGAGGTTAGCTTTATTTTTTGGGATATTAATTAACTGACTGCCTGCGGGAATTTCAACACCCCAGTCAAAATTGATAATATCATTCGACGTTTCTGCATCCACGTATGCGTAAGCAAGCGTCAGCGTAGTATCAGCGCCTATAAAAGCATTAATGTCGATTTCAACACCCTGACTTTCCGCTGCACCAAGTGCGGCTGAATAGCCTGAGTTCACAGGGTCCGCTGTGAGTACATTCGTTTTTTCAGCACGGAAAAGTGCAACCGTACCACTGAAACTTTCATCTTCATTGCTGAATTTCATGCCCGTTTCATAAGATTTACTTTCTTCCGGCTCGAAAGCCATGCCGTTAATGTCTGCACCTGAGTTTGGTCTGAACCCTTCAGAATAACTGGCATAAAAGGTATAAAGAGGAGACATTTCATACACCAGACCTACACGTGGGCTGAGCGCCGTTTGCGATTGCTCTGCAACTGTGTCAGTCAGGTATGTGTAAAAGGTTTGCTCGAAATCGTCAAAACGTATGCCACCCAATAGTTTCCAGCTTTCTGTTAAGTCAATCTGATCCTGAAAGTAAAGCCCGTATGCGCTCTGTTCTTCACGGTTATCCCACATGGGAGATGTTTCCGGTAATTCCTGTCCGTAAACCGGATTTTGCAAATCGACAGAGTAGGTAGTGTCGCCTGTACGCCAGGCTGTTCTCCAGCGTTGCTGGATTTGGTCTAACTGGTAATCGTAGGCATCAGCACCAAAGAGAATGTGGTGGGTCAGGCCTGCAGCTTCTACTGTGCCGCTGAACTCAAAACGACCGGAGAGATCGTCCGCTTCATAATTACGGTAACGTCGCTGACGTGAAACTGTTTCACCGTCTGTGTACAACAATTGACGTCCGGCAGAAAGCTCGATATCTGTGGAATAGCCTTCGAATGTAGACTCACGGTAATTCAGACCAACCAGTAAATTCCAGTCGCTGTTAATGCGGTTCTGAATTGTTAACTGATGGCCCAGTGCCTCAATTTGCATGGGACCGTCGTTTGGTTCACCATAAAAGTTTTCTATGGGTACAGCACCAAATTCGTAGTTGAGAACCGGAATACCGCGGTCAAACGGCGCTTCCTGATCCAACAGTTCCAGTTCGTAGGTAACACTGGTATCGCTGTCAAAATTATAGGTTACAGAAGGTGTCAGGGCGAGTTTCTTGCTTTCTACAGTATCACGGAAACTGCCGGCATCTTCATAGGAGCCGTTTACACGAAAAGCGGCGTCTTTGTTAATGGCATTCGTATAATCACCTTCAATCCGGTAGAGATCGTAAGAGCCCACTGTCGCCTGAATATACCCTTCTTCATCAAACTGAGGTTTTTTGGTAATGATATTAATCGTACCGCCGGGCTCACTGCGGCCGTAGAGGGCTGAACCCGGGCCTTTCAACACTTCAATAGACTGAATGTTGGAGGTGTCACGGCGACCGCTGTAACCACGGCCTGCACTGAAACCATTAACGATATAGCCTGAAGGTAAGTTTTCATCGCCGGCAAATCCGCGAATGGCAAAACTGTCCCACAAGCCACCAAAACTGTTCTGGCGGGCGATACCACTGGTAAAGTCCAGTGCATTTTGTAAATCATTAATACCGGTATCTTCTAACAGCTCGCCGGATACGATATCCACATTCTGGGGTAATGATTTTAACGGAACGTCGCCACGATAAGGCTGACGCTGGGTGACGACTTCAATTTTTTCAACATCATCTGCTGATGCATTTTTTTCCTGAGCATTTACACTTGCCGTAAGCGCCATGCTGACAGAGGCTGTCAGCACAGACACCATAAAAATTCCGGGTTTCTTCATCACGCGTTGTTCTCCATGTATTTATATTCAACGGCAAAAGGACTCCGGTGTTATGTTTTTACGCTGCTTTTGCAGTCTGATTGTCACCCGGACTAACCTTCCACAATCAGTATACGGGAAGGTAGTCGCTGGAAATGCGTCGAAAGACGCGCTGCAAACAGCCAAAAATGTTAACGCGAGAGTATTCGCGGCATTTTATGCTTCTGCAGCTTCGCAGACGATTTGTGCGATGAGGTGATGGTTATCTACGACCAGTTTCAAAAATCAATTTGAAAAATGTCATTAACACAAAAGGTTGATGACAACTTTTTTACTGATTCAGCACCATTTTCATTGAAAAGAGGTGTTACTGGTATCCGGAAATTATACGATGCATTTATTACCAGCCATAAAAACGTTGCCACTGATGAATTACCGCTAAATTTTCACCCTCTGTGACTTCATAGCGAGGATGTTGTGCTGCTGTGGCGCAGGCGTGATTGGGTAAAATTCTCAGCCTGGTGCCCACTGGTAAATCCGGCAGGGTGCCTTTGCTGCTACGAAGGGACAGTATACCGTGTTCCTGATTAGCATCGACCATCAGTAAGTCTTCATAAATATGGCCGTGGATATCGCATACTACGCCGTATCCCTGATCCACTTTTTGTTTTGATGTGCCTTTATCCCGGGACATAGCCATCCAGCCTGCGTCTACCAGAATCCAATTCTTTTCTTTTTGGTGGCCGATAACCGTTGTCAGCACAGACAGAGCAACATCTTCAGGCTGGCATACGCCGATCCCCGCCATGACCAGATCAAAAAACGCAAATACGCCGGCGCGGATTTCTGTCACGCCGGTCAGGTCACGGGCAAAATGGGCGGTCGGTGTGGAGCCGGCACTGACGATTTCGCAGGGATAGCCGGCCTCATTGAGAATATCAGCAGCCCCGGCCACTGCTTTTCTTTCCTGTTCAGCACATTCAATCAGCGCCTGTGATGTTGACTCACTGTAACTGGCACCGGCATGTGTCATCACCCCTTTAAGCTTTGCCGGCGTTCCTGCCAGTTCACCGGCGATAGCGGACAGCGTGGCTGAATCATGAGGTTTTACGCCTGAGCGGTGACCGTCGCAGTCTATTTCAATCAGCACACCAAACTCACAATCACTGGCGGTACAATACGCTGCAAGATCTCTTGCCTGTGCAACGGAGTCCAGTACCACTGTTATTCCTGTGCCATTTCTTGCGAGGGTAGCCAGACGCTGATACTTACCCGGCGCAATGCCCACCGCGTATAAAATATCAGTCACACCACCTGCAGAAAATTGCTCCGCTTCTTTCAATGTGGAAACGGTTGCCGGCCCAGAAGGCGTTGTCATCATCATCCGCGCGACTTCAATGCATTTGGAGGTCTTCAGGTGTGGACGGAACGAAACATTGAAGGAGGAAAGATGGTCTTTCAGCCTTTTAATGTTGGCGTTAACTTTTCTGATATCGAGGATCAGAGACGGCGTGTCTATGGTGTTGAGTGTTCGCTTCTCTGTCATTGTGCTGTCTCCGCTGTGGCATTTTCATAACTCGCCACTGCTTCTATTTCGAGTTTGCAGCCATAGTGCAGTTCCGGCACAGGTACTACAGCACGGGCACACTTATGCGTTCCCAACACAGCTTCGCAGACTTCGTCGAATACAGGCCAGTTTTCCACGCCTGTTATGTATGCTCGCAGTTGAACCAGTGAGGAGAGCGGTAATGCTGCTTCTTTTAAAATGGCTTCAACATTCCGGAAAGCCTGAATGGCCTGACTTTTGAAGTCCTGTGCGATTGCCGCAGGACCTGCCGGGGGAAAGGAGAGCTGTCCGGAAATAAACAGCATATTGCCGGACCTGAACGCCTGTACATGATGCCCGCCGGGAGATGGTGCGTTTTCAGTTACGATATTCATTCACTTTAACCTTTGTCTTTTTTTCTATCATAATCACAAAATAAAAGTGATTCGAGCTATTTATCTTCATATGAAGATAAAAGTGCGCAATTGAATTAACTATTCAGCACAGTGTGCTGCCGCCGTACTTTAACCGGAACTGAGGGATATTTTTCTGAGGAGGGTAATTAACGTGGACAGTTCTGATTCATCCAGCGCACAGACCGATTTATCTGCCAGCGCAAACCGGCCGGCAATGGACTCTTCTATCAGTGTATTACCTTTTGTTGTCAGCGTGACTTTAACGCCTCTGCGATCACCGTCTGACACCGTGCGTTTCACCAGCCCTTTATTTTCCAGCCGCTTCAGACAGGCTGTCATTGCGCCTGAGGTTAAAATAACGGATTTTTGCAATTCTCCGGGTGACAACTGAAAAGGACTACCTTTGCGACGTAATGTAGCGAGAATGTCGAAGTCGGTATAATTGATGCCATGTGTTTTCAGAAACTGGTTTACGTTCTGTTCAAAACGGTTGCCAAGGTGAATGATGCGCGCACTGGCTGCCATTCCCGTTCCCGCCATATCCGGCTTTTGTTTCGCCCAGTCCGCAAGCAGGCTGTCAATAATATCTGAATTCATAGGTGTGTAACGTTGCTGAAAAATGAAAAGAATCAAGGGGAACACTAGCACAAGATAGCAGGGCAGAGTAGAAGTGTGTACAGAATGAACTACAAGCGGTCATTATACCGGCGACCGCGCTTTTCTTTAAAAAAACTACTTGCGCCAGCCAGACTGCATCGCTATTATACGCGCCGTTCCAAGCAATCGCGGAACGTCCTCAAATGCGTCTATAGCTCAGTTGGTTAGAGCGCTACCTTGACATGGTAGAGGTCCCCTGTTCGAGTCAGGGTAGACGCACCATTTTTAAAGGCTTTCGGCCGAAGTATCTACTAACAAAAAAATCAAAATGCCAGAAGTGGGAATGTTTTGGGAACGTTTTTATTCTGGTTGAAAATCCCTGCTTTTTGCACGTAAAATCGACTTTTAAACAGGGAGAGTTATAGTGTCGGATGCAAAGGAAAACGGACAGTCAGAAGCGGCCCTAGCTAAGTTAAAATACTCCTCGAATTATTTGTTGGCGGGGATTGGCGTAATTGTAGTCACAATATTCCTAAGCTATTCGATTTACTTTGGCTTTATTGTCAAATTGGATAGAAGTGAAGATCCCGCAGCGTGGGCTGATTTTTCATCAATATTCTCTAACTTTTTAAACCCCTTAATAGCAGCCGCAGTTCTTTGGTTTGTCGTTCGCTCTTATTATCTGCAAAAAACAGAATTTGAAGGGATGCGAAGTAATCTAGCTGTTCAGCTAGAAATCGACTCGAACCTTCGCAGGCAGGCTAGTCTTGTAGAAGAAGCTAGAAATATTTGCTCTATGATCGAATGCAAGTGGGTATCGGAAGCTTCTTATACCACAATTGACTACGATACTTTTAACATGTCCACGCTCACTAAAAACAATATCTTCGAGCAGAAAGATATAAAGATTACCGTTGAGTTACTTACCAACCATATAAGTTTACATGTCAAGGCTGGAGACTTCGATAAGAAAACTCCAAAATTGCCAGGTGATCTGAATTATGTGCTCAACCTTCTCAAAGTACTTGATTCAATTCTGGAAAGGATTGTAATAATTGATAGCACTCTGGCCTCAATATCATCCTCACTAAATGATGGTTACCATAGAGCAGTTATTTGGACCATCAACCCTAGAGTCATTGAGATTGCAGATGTTTACAGAACGATTGGATACTTTAAAACAGTAAACAAAGATGTGTTAAGACACTTTTGAGTGCGAGCAAGTTACAACCCATACTTTTTATTTAACGCGTCAGCTGCGTCCGGCTCTTCAAATGAGAGCTTTGTCCGGCTGGCTGGTGTCAGGTAAAGATCGTTAGCAAGGCCCTTCAACTGCGCGTGCAACGATGCGGTGAACTCTTCCGGTTTAGCCCTGAACTGGCTCATAAGTTGGCAGTATTGCTCTAATAAAGCTTTGTCTGCCCCGGTAATCACCTGATATTTGTCCATTTCCTTTGACACATCTTGCCAAACAGATTTGGCTTGGCCCTTAATGTGTCGCGGGCAACGTGGAAAGCTGTATTCCTTATCCTGCTTGACTTTGGCTGTCGCTCGATCACTTCTGGCTGTTCCTTGAAGTGCAAGTTCTAATGCTGATTTTCGTGCTGTCATTGTTCTGATTTCCAAATTTTGAGACTGACGGTGCGTAAATTTTCCCAGAGCGGCGGTCCTGCTAACTCAGCCCCTAGTCTTTAAAATAACGGGTACCCTCTGTGGCTGTCTTGTGGTTGTGGCAAGCCACACAAAGCAATTGCAAATTAGATAATGAATCACTACCTCCATGCGCTTTCGCTTTGATGTGGTCAACGTGAGAGCCTTTAGTGTATTTGTTCTGTCGTCTACACGATTGACACAAACCAGCATCACGCTTGATTACTTGCTGGCGTAACTTATCCCAGTCACTACCATAACCACGCTGATGCCGGTTGCCTCTGTCTCTCTCTCGCTTAAACCATCCTGAACGGTCCTTATGCTTTTCACAGAAGCCGTTGTGTTGACCTGCCTTTGCTATCTCTTTGCAGGTTGGAACTCTGCAGGCTTTACCCGGGCGGCTTGGCATTAAAGTGGTACCTGATCCGTCTGCGGTTCTTGCTGTTGCGATTGCTGCAACCAACTCTGACTGTACTCATCGCCGCCTTCTCTTGGTGGTAGGTTCTCTGCTCGTCGGCATTCGTTCGGGTTCTGAAGGCCGTTACGAATGGCGATATCATAAATGTCGTAGCGTTCACGGGTGGTTAGCCTTAACGTGTTCTTTGTCTCAAACTCAATGGTGAGCATGGATTGATTACGTTCGGGGACCAGCGTGGTTAACACTGCTAACTCGATGTTGGTAAGCCATGGGTGAAGTGTTTGCTGTAGAAAGGCTTTCGTTGCTTCTGCAAAGTTGCTGTATGTGCTGTTTGAGTAGTCCATGATGAATATCGGACTAATCTTAAACATTCGGGCTACTTCTGCTATTCCAAACTTCCTTGACTCCAGCCATTCTGCATCTTCATGTGATATCTGAACCGGGTTATATTTCAATCCGTTGGTCAGAACCAAAGGCGCGAACCTTTCACCTTTGCCAGCTAACTGTAACAGCTGTTTTTTAATTAGTTTGGCAAGTTCTTCTTTGACAGTACCTTCAGCCTCAATGACTCCGAAGGGCCTTAAGCCATTTTTAAATAAGTCAGCTCCGCATTCTTTAGAGCTGATCTCTAATCCAATTGATTCACGGCAAACTGTGATAGGGCTCTTACCTAAAACACCATCATCAGAGTTAATCCGGATGTGAAGGATTTCTTCTTGTTGGAGTGCTCGAATCTTACCGTTCGCTGTCACCTGGTAACCAAGCCGATAGTTTTCCAGCTTCTTAACCGTTACTTCATTCGGGTGGAGTGGTATGAGTTTTTGAATGCGGCCGGCATTGTCGTAAATGATTTCAGCGTAACCGTTACCGGTGAGCAAAACTGAACGCATTAGAGCGACTTTAAAATCAAAGGAAGTCTGATAGCTGTTTGGCGTCAGGTTAAACAGCTTTTCAATAATGTGGGTTCGTTGCCTTTCCTTCTCCCCATCATCAGACCGTTTGAACACATGGAGAGGCATACTGGCTACAGCCTCGGCAATCGTATTTACTGCGCAATATACCGCCGGCAATGTTTGGGCCGTTTCTTTGTTTACTGCCGCGCCAGATGCGGTTGTATGTGTACTGTTTAGCAAGGACATTAGTTGCTCGGGGGTCTGAGGCTCTGAACGTTTGAATAATCGTTTTAGTGGGTTCATAAGCTATTTACCTCAATGAATTGCAACAAGTTGTTGAGCGTGTGATCTACCGGCTTCTCACCTTGATGTTGCTCCAAGCTTCGCATGGCGATACTGACATCAGTCGCTTTGTAAGCTGGCAGGGCTGTTATTGTGACTTCGTGAAGCAATGCGGCGTTAACCGTTCTCAGTGCCGGGGCTTGTTCAACGTCCCAATGGTCACCACCAGACGGGACACTGAAGCCAAATGACATGCCGCTAATGTCTTTGCGTTGTATGCTTTCTAGTAATTCGTCTGCGGTGCGGGTGTTTGGCGGGTCGATTTCTACCAGAATGCCCTGGCTATCCTCTTTTACTCTCAAGGTGCCGGAGCTGGTTCTTCCAATCAGTTTTGAGGGATCATGCTCAATGAGGGCGCGTATATCACGCCCCATTGATTCTCTGAACGCATGAGGGGCAATGACTTCAACAAAGCCCCCTAAGTCCTCAGAACGTGAGTTGTAAACTACTGGACGGCCAATGATCGTCCGGCTCTTTACTTCCAAGCCCTCTAAGGCTCTGCGTTCAATTTTCATGGTGGCCCCTTATGCTGCGGCCACTTTCATGAACTTGATAGCGTTGCTGTCTACCAGACCGCCACCGACATAACGTGAGGTGTACATTTTCACAAAGCCGGGCTTCGTGATGTTGTCTTTCCGCATCCGCACGCCCGAAGTGTGATCGGTGATGTAATAGGCTTTTGCCAAGTCACCATACACGATGTAATCATCGGGAATTTGCTCTGCCGTTTCTACGACTTTTCCAAGTAGCGTATTGGCTTGCCCTTCCATCAGGCCAGCCCGCCAGAGATAATCATTATCGGACGTTTTAAGCTTGCGGATTTTTTCCTGGGTTGCATCGTTCATGAAGAACTTAGCAGAACCCCGGTAACCTTTCTTCAGTGTATGTGCCAGGGTGATCAGGTCATCGCTTGCAATGGCCGTGGATGCGGTTTCGATTTCCTGAATTGTACCGAAAGCCCGTACCGCGTCATTTTCAGCTGTCGTGGTGTAGGTCAGAAGGCCAGTTGGTTTTTTAACACCGTCACCGTTCCAAAATGCCGCTTCTTCTTTCTGGCCGCTTTCGTCTGCCACTTCTGAGGTTAACCAGCCTGAGACATCAAAGTCAGACCAATCCAGCAATTCTTCTGTAGTCATTGGGTAGGCATAAAGCGCATTCAGTGACCAGGTAACCTTTTCAAGTTGGCTTGTGCTGGTTTCGTTTCGGTCGTCACTCTCAGCTGCCCATGTTGCTGTGGTACCGCCAACGCTGACCAGCTTTTCAAAGGTCTGGGTGGAAATTGTTTTAACCGTTGCGTTCTGGCGGAAGACTGACTGATCGCGTAACAGCTTGTAGATTTCTTTATCCAATGCCGGGATAACGGTATAACCGCCGCTTGCGTCAACCGCTGCGCTCAGGCTTCGTGATTCGCCGGACATGACAAAGTTTCGTACTTCTGTGTTGGTGGGCTTGCCATTCTCGGTGATTGTTTTGCTGCCACCGATCAGGCTGCGTTCTTCGTCTGCCAGCAACTCAGCGGCTTCAATCTGCTTGTTCAGATTGCGAACTTCGCTTGTCAGCGCTTCTTGTTGGGAGATTTCGGAATCAGAGAGGGAACGTTTTTCAGTTTGTGCGCCGGAAATGAGGTTATTTAGAGTTTCCAGCTTTTCTTGTTTGGCTTGTCGTAGGGCGAGAAGTGTCTTCATGTACCTTCCTGTAATTTTAGTAAGTAAACCCTTCGAGCAACAAAATCGAAGAAAGGGCGGCGACACTTGTCACATCCAAGCAAGGACTTGTGTCGCCTTACTAACCTACTTAGCAGGAAGTATCCGCAAAATATTGTTGCTCGACGTTTCACAACGTGTGTGAGCATTTTTAATTATACTGGCTTTATATACAGTATCAATGTTTAATTGTGTGTTTTATAGACTTTTGGGGTATAAAAGCCTGCAAAAATGGCATTTAACAGTATTAAATGTGGGTTTTAATAGCTTTTTGTGAATTATATTCTGTCCATGCCTGTGACTCTGGTGTGTTCCTTATTGGAAAACCCCAAAAACCCTCTAACTCAATGAAATTAATGGATATACATCAATTTTCGAAATGCTCCGTGTCACGCATATGACACACTTTCTTTCAATACTCGTTTAAGTCGTACTAACCTCAAGTTGCCTGTCCCGTTTTCAGGACAGAACAGTCTCGATATAAGGATTCTTTACCCGACAATGGGTAAAAACTTACCTTTATTCGGGTAAGTAGAAACAAAAAACCGCCCTGATGTGGACGGTTTGTTTGGTTCCATTGCAATCAGTTGGTGTTCAACTGGCTGCTCTCCACTATGATCTGAGAAAGAATTGCATCAATAACGCTTAAATTTTCCGTTGGTATATTAGAAGCACGCTCATCCAAATACAGACGGAGGCCCCTGGCTAATTCCTCAACTGACCGCAAACCGATATCTCTGATATCAGGCTCTTGAACTTCAGTTAATGATTTAACGGCTACAGGTTGCATAATGAATCCCCTTATTCAGTTTCTAAAGCGTGGTCAGCATCAGCTGCTTCACGAAGAATATCTTCAATTGCCCATAACGCACTAGACATGTCTTTATCCGTCAAAGCATCCGGTGACTTTGATGCCTCTCCCAAAATAGCAACAAGGCCCAATGCTTTCGCAATACTGGCTGAACGCTTGTCTGCCAGGTCCAACTTGCTTGTACTAGATGTTGCATTGTTCATTTCTAAAATCCTTCTCGTTTGTCAGTTTCTAATTTGTTGTGTAAAGTGGTGCGCACCAGACATTTTTTAAACTACATTGGTGCGCACCAACATGCAAGAGAAAAAAACAAAAAATAAATGGGGTGATGATCGCCCAGGTTCCACAAAAAAATTCATCCGGTTTCCAGATGACATGATTGAGCAAATCGACCATGCCAGGAACTGTACTGATAGTGGGAAGCCGGACAGCTTTTCAGAGTGGGTTAAAGATGCCTGCAGAATGAAATTAGGGCAAAGCAACTAAGCCGCGCCCCGGTAACTGTGCCAGTTGAAAGCAAGTGTGCCGCCACCTTGCTTTAATCTGTCAACAGAGCGTTCACTGATCAGGCTGGCAACCTCAGATTCATTCAGGTTCGATATTGCTATGGTCGGCAACATTTCACGGTAACGAGCGTCTATTATCCCGAAAATAATGTTTCTCTCGTTATCCGTTCCTGACTGAACGCCTATTTCGTCAATGATAAGCAAGTCGCATTGCTCATAGGCATCTAGAACATCTCTTTCCGTCAACTTCTCTTCAATTCCCCACGTTGAACAGCGGCGGGTAATTGTGCCTGACCATGTGGCGCGAATATCGCCGATTATCTCTGCCAGTGTCACATATCGGGCATGAAAGCCGCTTTCAACTACTGTCCGGCCTATTGAACAGGCAAGGTGCGTTTTGCCTGTTCCGACTGAGCCTAGCAGTAATAAGCTAGTGCCTTGCTCTCTATGCTTTTCAAAGGTGCTTGCATAGTCTCTGCAAATATTCAGACACGCTGATTGCTGTTTGCTTCCCACCTGGTAGTTATCGAATCTAGCCGTGTTGAAGCGCTTCGGGATAGCCAGCGTGCTAAGCCTGCTTTTCAGGGCTTGTTCCTTGCGCTCCTGTGCCTCTATGCGCCTTTCTTCTTCCAGCTGCTTTTTGTGCCTAGCTTCTAAGCAAATAGGGCACTCAGCTTTACACCAAGGGGTTCCATCAGGCCTTAGATGAACATCAACTTCCATTTCACCATGAGTTGCGCATGTGACTTTTTGTTTTTTGTATCGCATTAGAAATTCACCTTTGTTTCGCCATAATCTTTATTTGCAAAGTTTTCAGGTCTGGCCTTCGTTGCTCTTTTGGGTTTGCTGGTGCCATATCTTTTTTGCTGATCCCTCATGCGGTTCTTCCAGGTCAATTGCCAGTTTTTCTTTTTGCCGCCTTCTGATTTCCAGTATTCAATAAACTCCTCTGTCTCTTCCTGTATATCCAAGGTGAACCCTTTTTCTGCAAACCAACTTTTCATTTCATCAGTTACAGTAAAATCATCAGGTATGGAGTGATTCTTTATGACAGGTTCCTTGACAGGTTCCTTGACAGGTTTAATGACAGGTTTAATGACAGGTTTAATGACAGGTTTAATGACAGGTTTAATGACAGGTTCGTTTCCTGAATTCGGGAATCTGGAATTCCGGTTATCGGATTCTGAGATTCCGGTTACCGGAGTATGGGATTCCGCTCTTAGGATTCTGGGAATTTCTGCAGTTAGCTTTTCAACGCAAATCAAATACTGATTTGAGGACTGTGTCCTCTTCTTTTTTATGAATCCAAGTTCCTGCAGGGCCTTCAGCGCATTATTAACGGCATCATTTCCCATACCTGAAAATTGCTTTAAACGCTTGTGAGAAGGGAAGCAAGAGCCACCATCGCTGTTCGCATGTTCACACAATAAGGTGAGAATCAATTTAAGCGATTGAACAGATGATCCTGCTGGTTTAGGAATCTGTGTATGAAGCGCCCTTATAACTAATTCAACGCACATAATGCCCCCTCAAGTAGCCCCGAAGGGCTACGCTGCATCCTGGGTAATTGGTGCTAAACCACGCTTAGAACGATAGTAATTAAGCAGGTTAGTAGCCTTCTCAATCTGATTGTTATCAGCCAGCCAATAGCGGCTGAAAGCTTTCTGCCTGTAGTGAACAATGGTTTCCTTATCTGGTAGCCGGTTAATCTGCAGGCCATGCTGTTGCTGTAGGGTGCTTATCGACGTATGAAGACATGACTCATGATAGGCAGTGTATGCCTCTGGTTGTGTGATACCTTTTTGGCCTCGCTGAATAAGCAGAGCCAAACAAAGTTCTTTCTTGATTGGTGGTTTGATTGCGGTATTATCTGAAGTGCTCATTTCAGTGTTGCCGCTCTTAGGGGTGGCTTCATTTTTCATGTTATTGCTCCCGTTCTGCCATCTGGTTTTCTGCTTCAATAAGTTGCTCGAAGTTCTCAGCTATAAATAGCCGTAAAGCCGTTAGACGCTGTTCAGAGTTTTCCAGCTCCTGAGTAAGTAATTTGTAGTTGGCTGCTTCTGCTTTTATGTGATTTAAAGCATCTTCATGGTTCTTCTCTGCGACCATTTTCAGATCATTAGGTGATAGGCCGGCGCCAAAAATTTCAAAACGCTTTCTCGCATTGCGGATAAAGTTTGGGATAACGTTCTCCATCACATACCCTCCTTTCCATCTGTGTCTAAGGCGTCTAGCCATTCTTGTATGTCTTTTAATCGGTAACGTACGGCCTTAGCAAACTTGATGTGTTTCGGAGCGGGCACCCCAAGAAGTGAACCAGTGCTTCTTGAAATTCTTAAAGTAATAGGGGCAATATTTAAAGCAGTAGCTGCCTCATTGTTGCTTAGTAAAAGCTTTAACTCGGTATTTGTATCGTTTGGTGTCATTTTTGTATCTCCTGCGTTTTGACGGTTTAAGTAAACCAAAAACTTCAAACGATAGGAGAGGGACAAAATTTAATTAAATGGTGGGTTTTGTCCCATCTATGTCACTGGATTGTATGCCTGGAAGATTAGTTTGTTGTATTTTTCGTTTTCCTGGAGCCGGTCAGATCTTGAGTATCTCTTTAACTTCGTTCGCACATTTTCTGTGTCGAAATCCAAATCGAATGCTATGCCGGCACTCAGTGCTACAAGCTCATGCCTAGGCTTCTCACCAGTTGTGACTAGGAAGTCCGAAATGCTTCTCACGAAATAGGTTACGTTAGAATCATCAGCATTTACTTTGGAAACGCTCACATGTTCTCGTTCAGAATAGCTTTTGAGCAATTCAGCTAAGTCTGATAAGAAGTGTTCCAGAGTTGGCGCATGAAAGCCTAGAGTTTCTATTTTTCGGTCATGTGGCAGCTCAGCTTCAAGTAATTTTGTGTTTTGCCTTCTGGCCGCTTCAGCGTAATAAACTTCATGATTAAAAAGTTTCAGTGTCTCGTGATTTAACGGAGTAACTGCAATCTTTTTTGCTAGAGTTTTGCTGAGCGTGGCTAACTCGTTCAAATGCGAATTTCGCTCATCTGGTGTTTTTTGGCTCCAGTGGTCTAGCCCGGTGTATCCAATCTCAATTTGTTGCAAAAACAGCTTCCAACCAAAATTTGGGTGAACAAAGTTACCTGTTGTCACGAACGCTTCAGCTAACCGCCAAAATTTCTCTGTAAGAGGATTTTGGCTTGTAAATTTCCTCCACAAATCAGGATAGATTATTTGCGGCTTATCTAAATAATCCATCAGGTCGTAACTATGATTGGTTAAGGACCAGTTCAGAACTTCGGGAATTTTAAAGCTCATAATGCGGCCTCTTGAAAGTCTGCTGAAATCGAATCCAGCGCTTCAGCTGCGTGATGTGGCGAAAGGTGGCCGTAATGCTCTTCAATCATCTTTGTGGACTTGTGACCGGCTAGCCTGGCAACAGTAAAAAGCGGGGTGCCGTTAGATACAAGCTTGCTGATGTAGTGATGCCTTAATGAATAAAAGTCCAGCTTTGCTTCTACTTCGCCAAGTCGCAAGACATTAGCCCAAGGCTTTTCGTGTGCGTCCTTAGACAAAGCGTTGCCAGTTACCGGAGAAGGAAATACTAGGGCGTTTTCTGCGTTTGGCCGGATCTGCTCTTTCCATGCAAGCATTACATTTACGATTCCTTCGTTAAGAGGTATATCCAATTTGGCTGGGCTTTTGTGATGGCGTGTCTTGTTTGGCACTTTCACAAGCCGTTTGAATTGAAGGTTAAGCTGGTGCCATTGAAGAGAATAAAGATCACCGGGTCTCATTCCGGTGTATGCCGCAAGCCTGAAGAACGGGAAGAACCAGTTTGGATATGCTACATCTTTAAAAGAGGGTAGGTGAGACTTGCCGTGATTACGGCTATTCTCTCTTCCGTCGATAAGCTGCTGCTTGTAAACCTCTAAGCCCCGGTTAAGACCTTTTATCTCTGATTCGGTCAGCATTCTTCGCTTGACCGACTCTTTATTGTGAAGGGCCTCTTTCTCTGAAGCACTCATTTCTATAAGGCTAACTTCTGCCAAAGGGAAAGCGTCGATCACTTTATTTTTGTAGGCGTGGCGTAGCATTGTCTTAAATGCTGAGTAAGCCCGGCTAACAGTTTCGTAAGACCGCGGCTGAACTTCCTTGGTTTGTTTGTCAATTCGGCTATTTGTGTAATCTTCCTGCCATTGGTGAATGTCGACCTTGGAAATTTCATTCATAGGTTTATCAAGAAAGCTGGTGAAAGCTCTTTTGATAATATCTAGTGTGTGCTTGCCGCCGTTCTCTTTAGTAGCCTGGTGTCGCGTGTATGGCCCATTCAGATAAGTTCCAACTAATCTACTGTCACGGCTAGAATCTTCTTCTACAAATGCTTTTTTCCGAGCATCAATTTCCTGTTTAGGGTCGAAGCCTTTGTTAAGTTCATTTCGGTAATTCAGTGCTTCCTGCGTGGCACTAATACGATCAGTAGTGCCATCAACATATTTTCCTAAACTGAGTTTTCTAACCTTGCCAGAAAAGTCTGTATAGCGAATGCGCCAGGTACCGCCCCTTTGTGTTTTCCTTAGATGGAATCCCTTGATCTTCTCACAGCTGAGTTCTGCGTCTTTAACTGCTGAACTTATGAATTTGGCAGCGGATGTTTTAGAGATTGAGGTGTCACTAGTTTTCGCCATATCGCTAACTTTTCCAAAAGTGGGAACGAAGTGGGAACATTATGGATGAATAACTAAATACAATCAAATACTACCTAAAACATGTAGAGGTCTAAGGTTAATATTTAAGTTGTTGTTTTTGTTGGTTTTGTGGTTTCCCTATGTTTTTAGTTGTTTATATGGTTAATCATTGAAATAACCTTGACATGGTAGAGGTCCCCTGTTCGAGTCAGGGTAGACGCACCAAATATCCAGGCACCAACTTTAAATTCAATTTCTACTGTCCATCTAGATTATCCCGGATATTTTGTCGCCTCAGCACAGCCATAATTTCAACTGTATCATTTCCGGCAATGCGGTAATAGATGGTTTCACTAGCAATAACCGACTTACGGTAGCCTTGTCTTATATTCGTCGCCTTCGGATACCGGTAGGGATGTGTTGCAATTTGCTCTATGCGTTCAAACAAGGCTTTGTAGTAAGCATCGGCTCTGGCTTCACCAAATCGCTGAAATCCGTATAAATATATGCCCCGGATATCCTTTTCTGCTTTATTTGAAATCTTATAATTTGTCATTCCGTTGTAATGTTTGTTTTATCTCTTTGAGAAGACTATCGCGATCCAACTCACTGAAACCGCTTTTTTCAGCTTCAATGAGATGCTCCCGAACGGTCTGCTGATAATTTTTCTTTGCTTCCAATGTACGCAAAGCATCTCTGACAACCTCACTGGCTGACGCATATCTGCCACTTTTTACTTCTTCCTTAATGAATAATTCCCAATGTTTACCCAACGTTAAACTTGTATTTGCCATCAGAATTCCCGTTATGCATTCATTTATATTCAATATGAATATAAATGAATGCTCGACCGCGAACAACAGGTTAATGCTAAATGAATCAGGGAATATACCAACCGTACCCCGGTAGAGTTTCCGTAAAGCTAGCCATTCATTAATTACCTTCATAAGTACATGCAGATTTACCCTACTAATCATGAATTGTGCTCACTGATAAAGTGTCATTATTCACATTGAGTGGCTGGATATGATGCTTGCACTGGTTAGAATTGCCTTAAGTAAACCCTACACCTTCGTGGTGCTGGCGTTACTTATTCTTATTTTGGGGCCGTTGTCGGCCATGCGGACGCCGACGGATATTTTTCCGAATGTGGATATTCCGGTGATTGCGGTTGCCTGGCAGTGGCGGGGCTTGCCGCCTGATGAAATGGCCGGCCGTATTACTACGCCTTTCGAGCGGGCGCTGAACAGTATTGTGAATGATGTGGAGCATATTGAAGCCACGTCGTACACGGGATTCGGCATTGTTAAGATATTCTTCCACGATACTGTGGATATCAACATGGCCAACGCTCAGGTGACAGGCGTGGCGCAAACGTTGCTGCGCCAGATGCCACAGGGCACCGCGCCGCCCCTGATCATGAACTACAATGCCTCTACTGTACCGGTGCTTCAGCTTGCGTTATCGGGTAAAGGACTCACAGAACAGCAACTGGCCGATCTGGGCATGAATCAGCTCCGCTCACGGCTGGTTACCGTTCAGGGCGCATCAATTCCCTGGCCCTTTGGCGGGAAGTCGCGGCAAATTCAGATAGATCTAGACCCGGACGCACTTCGCGCAAGAGGGCTTTCAGGTCAGGATGTGGCCAATGCTCTGGCCGATCAGAACGTGATCATTCCTGCCGGCACGCAAAAAATTGGCGAATATGAATACGCCATTCAAATCAATAACGCGCCTGCCACCATCGAAGAGATTGGTGATTTACCCATTCGTACCATTAATGACACCATTGTTTACATCCGCGACGTTGCCCATGTTTATGACGGCAGTGCGGTACAAACGAATATCGTGCATGTGGACGGCGGACGCTCGGTATTAATGAGCATATTTAAATCCGGTAATACCTCAACGCTGGATGTGATCAATGGCATTAAGCAGCGTATCGAAGAAGTCAAAGATGCGTTGCCTGAAGCGTTAGAAGTTAAGCAAATTGGCGATCAGTCAATGTTCGTGCTTAATGCTGTGCATGGCGTAGTGGTGGAAGGCGTGATTGCGGCGCTGTTGACCAGTTTGATGATTTTGCTTTTCCTCGGTAGCTGGCGCTCTACACTGATTGTGACGTTGTCCATTCCGCTGTCGATTCTCGGTGCGATTCTGGTGATGTCCTTACTGGGTCACACCCTGAATATCATGACATTAGGAGGACTGGCACTTGCCGTAGGGATCCTGGTTGATGAGGCCACAGTGACCATTGAAAGCATTAATTACCACCTGGAACAGGGCAAGCCGGTAGAAAAAGCCATTTTAGACGGTGCAGGGCAGATAGCTGTGCCGGCGTTTGTTTCACTGTTGTGTATCTGCGTGGTTTTTGTACCTATGTACTTCCTGGAAGGGGTACCACGGTATCTGTTTGTGCCGATGGCAGAAGCGGTGATGTTGTCCATGCTGTTTTCTTTCCTGCTGTCGCGCACGCTGGTGCCTACGCTGGCAAAGTACATGTTAAAGCCACACGATGATGCCAATTTGTCGTCTTCATTTTTTGCCAGGTTTCAACAAGGTTTCGAGCGGGGTTTTCACCGGTTCAGGCACCGCTATCAGTCTGCACTGCACCGTGCACTCGTAAGCAGAAAACGGTTCATTACCTTGTTCATGCTCGCCGTCATGCTGTCGTTTGCGTTGTTGCCTTTCATCGGCCGTAATTTCTTTCCTGATGTGGACAGCGGACAAATAGCCCTGCACGCAAGAGGCCCGGTGGGTATGCGGGTAGAAGAAACCGCTGCAAGGTTTGCTGAGATCCAGGATGTGATCAGAGAAGTGATTCCGCCTGAAGAGCTGGCGGCCATGGTTGATAACGTGGGTACCTATATTTCCAGTATGAATACCATTTACGCCAATACCGGCATGATTGGTTCTTCAGACGGCGATATCAATATTTCGCTGACACAGGAGCATGCGCCCACCGCGGAGTACATCAAAACACTCAGAGAAGTGTTGCCGGAACGCTTTCCTGATATGACGTTTTCATTTTTACCCGCTGACATCGTCAGCCAGATCCTCAATTTTGGTGCACCGTCACCCATTGATATTCAGATACGGGGCAGGGATCTGAATGCCAGCTTCGACTTTGCAAACGATATGTTGAAAGATATCCGCGCTGTGCCCGGTGTTGTTGATGCCCGTATTCATCAGTCGCGGCAGGCACCGGCAATCAAGATAGATATTAACCGTGAACAGGCAGCGCTGTCCGGCATTACCCAGCGGGATATCAGTAATAGTCTGGTGGTGAACCTGGCCGGCTCTGCACAGGTCTCTCCCACATTCTGGTTGAACCCTGCCAACGGCGTGTCTTACCCCATTGTTATGCAAACACCTCAATATAAAGTTGATTCACTGGCTGAGCTGAACAATATTCCGGTTAACGGTAATGCCAGTGAGCCGTCAGTTCTTGGAGGCATGGCGACGTTCAGCCGCACGCAGTTGAACGGCGTGTTTACGGAGTACAATATCGAGCCCATGGTGCAAATTTTTGCTACCACACAGGGCCGGGATTTGGGTGCTGTAGCTGAAGATATTCAGCAAATCATCAACCGGTATGACGCTGAGAAGCCCCGTGGTGCAACGGTTGAGATGAAAGGGCAGGTAAGTACCATGCAAAGTGCCTATCAGGGCTTGCTTACCGGATTAATCGGTGCCATCGGACTGGTCTACTTCATTATTGTGATTAATTTTCAGTCCTGGCGGGACCCTTTCATTATCATCATGGCATTGCCTGCTGCTATCGCCGGCATTGTATGGATGCTATTTACCACGGGCACTACCTTCAGTGTACCGGCACTGACCGGCGCGATTATGTGTATGGGAGTGGCTACTGCGAACAGTGTGCTGGTCGTCAGTTTTGCCAGAGAGCGTCTGGCAGAAGTGAAAGATGCTACGCAGGCAGCTCTGGAAGCAGGGTTTGCAAGACTTCGCCCTGTACTAATGACAGCCCTTGCTATGATTGTGGGCATGCTGCCCATGGCGCTGGGCCTGGGGGAGGGCGGTGAACAGAATGCGCCGCTGGGCAGAGCCGTTATTGGCGGGCTGCTGTTTGCGACGGTTGCCACATTATTTTTTGTACCCGTTATCTTCAGTGTCTTACACCGCAACGATAACGACGAATCAATCAAACACACCGGGCAGAACTAAGCATGACCGGCACGAACAGACATACATCAGGAACGGTTATGGGAAAAATTGCATTTATTGGTCTACTGCTGTTAGCCGCCATTATTGTTGTAACGGGGATCATGAGCCGTCAGGCGAACAGTGAACAGGTCGCTGAATGGACGCAGGCGCGTTTGCTCCCGGCTGTTTCCGTGACGCAGCCGGTAACCGGCGAGGCAACACAGTCGTTAACCCTTGCCGGACGGCTCCAGGCGTTTAAACAGGCGTCTATCTACGCCCGTGTGGACGGTTATGTGAAAGAGTGGCATCACGATATCGGCGCGCTTGTAACAGAAGGCGAAGTGCTGGCAGAGCTCGATACACCAGAGCTGGATCAGCAGCTTATCCAGGCGCAGGCCGATGTAGACAGGTTCAGCGCTGATGTTGCTCTTGCCCGGTCAACGCTGGACAGATGGAAAAAGCTGGTGGCGACCAATGCCGTGACTGCTCAGGAACTGGAGCAGCGTGAAAACAGTTACCGCGCTGCACAGGCGCAGCTGGCATCAGCCAAAGCCAATGTTAACCGTTTACAGGTACAAAAGGATTTAGCCATGATCCCTGCGCCTTTTGACGGCGTCGTGGTGGCAAGAAATAAGGATATTGGCGATCTTATTAATGCCGGTTCGGATGACAGCGAGCCTTTATTCATGCTGGCGTCGACCCACCCGTTGCGCTTAAATGTTCAGGTGCCGCAAAAATTTGCCCGTCAAATCCAAAAAGGTACTCAGGCTGAGGTGTCAGTACCGGAAAGCCCGGGAAGCCGTTATGAGGCGGAAGTGGTGCGCTCAAATTCAGCGGTGGACCGCCATACCGGGACCATGCTGGTGCAGTTAATACTCGATAATCAGGATAACAGCTTATTGCCGGGGGGCTATGCCAGTGTCAATTTGCCATTATCAGCTAATGCAGCCATGCTCACCGTCCCCGTGAGTGCTTTAATTTTTAATGCCAACGGCTTGTCTGTGGCGACAGTGTCCGGTGCCGGCGACAATACCACTGTTTCACTAAAAGCCATTGAACCCGGCAGAGATTTGGGCCGCGATATTGAAATAGCCAGCGGGATAGATGCCACTGACCGGGTGATCACCAATCCACCTGATGGCATTGAAAATGGAGACGTGGTTCGCGTGGTAAACGGGCAGCAGAGTTAAAATAAGAAACTAAAACGGGATGTGAGTGGTTGTGTATGGTAAGTCGATGCGGGTAACGATAGTATTTCGGATTACTCAGACGCTAAGGGAATGACTTACAACAATGCGTTACTCACACCTTCTGTTTCTTTTTTTCATACTGTTTAACCCTGTACGGGCTTTCGCTGACCGTTTCGTCACTTCTGCAAATGATGGGTTTACTTACTCTGGCAGAGTGGCTTATACAGAGCAGGGTGCCTTTTTAAGCTGGCCGGGTAACAGTGTTACGTTTTCTTTCTCCGGCAATAAATTGGTACTGACGTTAGACGATCAAACCGGCAGGAATTATTACAACGTCATTTTTGATGGTCAGGACATTTCACCCTATGTCATTCATACGCAAAGGGGTCTGCATCAGTATGATCTGAGTCACATGGTCCGCAACGATACAACGCAGGTGACACTGTTCAAACGTACTGAAGGCGAAGAAGGCGGAACCTATTTTCAGGGCGTGACGCTGGCAGACGACGGGAAGCTGCTGGCAAAACCGGTGCCGCCGTCAAGACGCATCCTGTTTTATGGCGATTCGATTACCGTCGGCATGGGCAATGAAGCTGCCCATAATGACCCGGATAATAAGCCTTCTGAGAAAAATCACTATCTTTCCTATGCGGCTATCACGGCCCGGCATCTCGATGCGGAATTCCATTCAATTGCGAAAAGCGGTATCGGTTTTATGATCAGCTGGTTTGATTTTACGATGCCGGAATATTATGACCAGCTTACAGCGGAAAGTAACAACAACTCTTCATGGCATTTTGATGACTGGCAGCCGGATGTGGTGGTGGTGAATCTTGGCCAGAATGATCGCTGGCTGATTGAAAACGAAAAGCGTTTAAACGCCGGGCCTGAGGAGATCAAAAAATCCTATGAAGAATTCATCCGCACGTTGATGAAGCATCATCCTGATGCTGAGTTCGTGTGTGCTATCGGCAGTATGGATGCAACAAAAACCAGTGTGTGGCCGGATTACATTGCCAGTGCTGTTGATGCAATTAAAGCGTCACCTGATTCATCCGGAGACGGGCAAAGAGTCCATACCCTGATCTTTGATTTTACCGGTTACGGTGCTCATCCGCGTGTGGAACAGCACAGAGAAAATGCCGCGAAGCTGACGGATTATTTGAAAGAAATGATGAACTGGTAACGTATTTGCGATTACGCGAATTCGTTTATCCGGACGCAGTTTTGGCGTGGAAATGGTCACTTCCATGTTGGAACATGCCGGGGCTGCATCCGTATTCGTTTTTGAAAAGCTTATTGAAATAAGGCACGTTTTTATAACCTACCGAGTATGCGATTTCAGAGACGTTGGCATCCTTATTTTCCGTCAGCAGGCGTGCCGCTTCGTTCAGCCGCAACTTGTTTAAATAGGTTGAAAACGTGTACCCGCACTCACTTTTCAGAATGTCGTTAATTTTATTCCGGTTAATGCCTAACGCCCGGACAATAAACTCCAGATTTAGCCCCGGATTTGCGTACTCTTTGGCAAGGAATTTCAAAATGGCCGTTTTATCTTTGTCTCTGTGGCTTTCCAGTGAAAGGTGTTCGCAGTCAATTAACGGCCGGTCCTTCTGAAGTTTATTTTTCACTTCTTTCATCAGATATTTGCTGTGGGCTTTAAACAGCCATGCGACCAGCATTGCACCTGAGGCAAGTAAAATAGCAGCGCAAGTATATAAGTAAGACCAGTCTTTACCGTTAAACACAATTTCGCGGATACTGATGGTGGACTGCACATTCAGCGGACTCTGAATGGAACTGCCAAATGAAATTTTCTTTACTCTTGCCAGGCTGTATTCCTGCTCACTGAGCGCCTGATTATACCACTTGTACCACCATTCCGGTGTTTCCAGCCGGGTGATATCAATGTCGTAACGCTGCCACTCACTTTTACAGTGAAAATACCGGGTGGAAATACGATCAGACCTTGCATCATCAATTTTGCTGGCATTTTTATCGAGAGTGAATAAAGAGAAGGTCAGGGTACTTTCCGGTGAACATTTTGCCATAAACGACAAGGTATCAAACGCACTCAGGTCCACGAGACCAGGCTGTCCCTGACTGTTCAGAAACAGCATTTCGCCCATGGCAAAGGGATAGTCTTTCTGTTCGTTCAGTAACATGCTGAGTGTGTAACTGAACCCGTCATCGATAACCGAAATAGTGGATGCGCCACCTTCCTGCGAATCATCGTAAGTCAGGCTTTTCCACTTCAGTTTGTTTTCCTCAGCAGCGCGGGGAAGCAGAGACTCTTCGGGGAAAGACTGATGATATGCAATGGCTACCAGTATTACGGCGAAAATAGCGTATGCCGTTAACGAATAAATAACTTTTTTATGGTAGCCAAACATACTTTCCGTTGTAACCACGTGCCAGTCTGCAAATAGGGATAGGTTTATATAATCAAACTCACAACCATTCGTCAATGAGCGCAAGGGTGCGACATGTAAGAATATTTACATGCTAAACATAGTTATATTTTCTGCCACAATTTCTTCTATTTTTTGCACATTGCTAGCTTTTTTGCGTTTTCAGATATCTCCGGACCCGCATTCTCATTAGTTTTATCGTCATTAACAAAAAACAAACATCGTATCCCGATCGTGGTAACAACATGAAGGCGATACGTGTTCAAAGATAACTTTTATGTTTTGGGTTTACTGGCAAATAAAATGAAAAAAGCAAAAGCCTTTAAAGAAAAAGTAAACAATGGTCGTCTGCTTATCGCCGTTGCCATCGCTTTCTTTTTTGCGTCCGGTTCGCCGCTAAGCTACGGGCAGAATTCGCCGGTCAGCCCTCCGGATAAAACCGCTTTTAACCAACATGCAGTTCTTGTTTTTAATTCTCCCGGCGAAGATTGGGAGTCTGAGTCGCTTCCTTTGGGCAATGGTTTACTCGGCGCAACCATAGCCGGTGGCGTAACAGAAGATGTTATTCAGTTTAATGAAAAAACACTCTGGACAGGCGGCCCCGGCAAAAACGGTCCGTATCAATCCGGCTTACCTGACGATACATCCGGTTATGCTGAGCAGGTAGAAGCCGTAGTCAAAGAGATTGCGGAAAAAGGCTCGCTGTCACCTGAGTATGTGGCTGGCAAACTGGGTCATCAACAGCCGGACTATGGCAGCTATCAGAGCTTCGCTAATCTGGTGCTGTCGTTTCCTGACATGACGGGGGAAATTCACGATTACCATCGAAGCCTTGATTTGAGCACGGCTGTGGCGACAGTGAGTTATTCCGCAGACAAAATTGACTACAAAAGAGATTATTTTGTTACTTATCCCGACAACAGCATTGTCATCAGGCTGAAGGCATCTGAAAAAGGCGCGCTGAACGTATCCGGCAAGTTACGCTTTCCTGAAAATAGAACCTGGTCGGCAGAGGGGCGCGGTCAGGATTCGTTACTATACAGCGGAGCATTAACCGACAACGGCCTTGAATTTGCAGCCGGCATGCGTATTTTGCATGAGGGTGGCAACACAGATGTGAAAGACGCAGAATTCAGCGTAAGAAACGCTGACAGCGTGACCATTTTGCTTACCGCGGCTACCAATTATGCATTACGTCACCCGGATTACCGGCTGGGACATGCAAAAGATAAAGCCACCTCGCAACTCGCTCATCTTCGAAACTTCTCTTTTGATGAGCTTTTAACCCGCCACCTCAATGATTACCAGCCTTTATTTAACCGCGTCAAGCTGGACCTTGGTGATGGTGAAACCGGTGAACTGACCGCTGCGCTCAAAGCTTATCCTTCTAAAAATGAGTCGCAGAACCGCGCGCTGGAAAGTCTCTATTTTCACTATGGTCGCTATCTTTTAATTGCCTCATCCAGAGCGGGCTCGCTGCCGGCGAACCTGCAGGGAATATGGAATAAAGACATTCAGGCTCCCTGGAGTGCTGACTATCATCTGAATATCAATTTACAGATGAATTACTGGCTGGCTCACACCACAAACCTGCCCGAAACACTGCCGCCGCTTTTCGATTTTGTAGAGAACCTCACAATACCCGGACGGGAAGTCGCCGGAAGCTTATTTGGTTCAGCAGGTTGGGTGGTCTTCCTGAATACCAATCCCTGGGGCTCAACGGGGTTAATTGACTGGCCCACCGCATTCTGGCAACCGGAAGCGGCTGCATGGATAGCAAGACACTTCTATGAAGAAGTCGCATTCAATGCTGATGAAAGCTTCCTGAAAGAACGGGCCTGGCCGCTTCTCAAATTAACCAGTCAGTTCTGGCTGGACAACCTGGTTGAAAGCGCGGATTCAGACACGCTACTGATTTCCCCTTCTTATTCTCCGGAACACGGTGATTTTACGGCCGGTGCGTCTATGTCTCAGCAAATCGTCACGGATCTGTTTGCAAACACGCTAACACTTGCAGAGCAGGTTGGCGACGGGGAGTTTGCCGCTGCGTTAAAGAGCGCACTTGACAGGCTCGAACCCGGACTGCGGATTGGTAATTGGGGTCAGTTGCAGGAATGGCGTCAGGATATTGATGATAGGAAAAACCGCCACCGTCATATCTCCCACCTGTTTGCATTGCATCCGGGCAATCATATCTCGCCGGTTGATACACCGGTCTTATCGAAAGCCGCTGCGGTATCACTTAACGCAAGAGGCGATGGCGGCACAGGGTGGAGCCGTGCCTGGAAAATCAACTTTTGGGCCCGCCTGGCAGACGGAAACCGTGCCCATAAATTGCTCCGGGCACAATTGCGGGACAGCACGTTAAGTAATCTCTGGAGTTCTCATCCGCCTTTTCAGATCGACGGTAATTTTGGTGCAACGGCTGGTATTGCGGAAATGCTGCTGCAAAGTCACAGAGGTGAACTGCATTTGTTGCCAGCGCTGCCCGATGCGTGGGAGCACGGCAGGGTAACCGGCCTCAAGGCGCGGGGGAATCGTGAAGTCAGTATGGGATGGTCTGACGGGCGCCTTAATAAAGCGATTATTAAAACCTTCACAGACGGCGAAATCCGCATTCGTTGTGACAGTTTTGACGACAAGATTATAGTAACAGCTAACGGAAAACACGTTGCTTTTACTTCGCCTGAGCAGGGCGTCATTAGTTTCACCACCTCAGCGCAGCAGGAGTATGCCGTTTCTGCTGCTGAGTAACAACAATAGCCACGAAGAGGTGCATAGTGGCATGGTTCAACGCAACATGGACTTTTAAAATATGAAAACTACACATTCAGGACTTGAACAGTTTAAGCACGCAAAACTTACCGCTTTTCTACTGGCATCCTTAGGTTTGGCCTGTCCCGCCACGGGTCTGGCACAGACTGACTCTGAGGAAGAAGACAGTGAGGCACTTGAAGTTATAGAAGTAAAAGGCATGCGGGCCAGCGTCATTTCTGCTCAGGCAACAAAAATGAACTCCAATAAAATCATGGACGGGATCAGTGCCGATGACATCGGCGCACTGCCTGACCGCAGTATCACTGAAACTTTGCAAAGGGTGGCGGGTGTTGCTATCGACCGGTACATGTCGTTAGGTGATCCTGAACATTTCTCGGTGGAAGGTAATGGTGTGATTGTGCGCGGGCTTACCCAGGTCCGGTCGGAACTGAACGGACGGGGAACGTTCAGTGCTGACGGGGGCCGGACGCTGAGCTTTGGTGATGTGCCGCCTGAACTGTTAAATGCTGTGAATGTGTATAAAAGTCCGTCGGCGGATCAGATTGAAGGCGGCCTTGCCGGTACCATCGATCTGGAAACCCGTCTGCCTTTTCACCGCGACGGTCAGCAAATCGCGTTTGATATCAGTGCCAACTATGGTGATGTGATAAAAGAAACCAAGCCGGGCTATTCTTTTTTATATTCCAATAACTGGGATACCTCTGCCGGTAAAGTCGGCTTTTTGTTTGATATTGCCGTCTCTGAATTGTCTACCCGTAACGATTCCATGTACGTAAGACCTTTTTTCTACCGTGATGACATTGCCGGATACGAAGGGTCAACGGTCTATGTGCCCAGAGGTGCAGACTGGCGTACCATGTATTTTAACCGCGAACGTAACGGCGCTTATGCGGCCCTGCAATATGCTCCGTCTGAAAACCACGAATTTACCCTGACATACTTTTCCAGCGACTACGATATGCAGTGGAATGAGGATGCCATATTCGTAGATAACTGGCCCTATGGTGTGCAGGTGGAAAGCGGTGCACAGTTCAGTGACAGCGGTGTACTGGAAAAAGGACGGCTGGTACAGGATGGCGGTATTCCCATGGGGGCCGATGTCAGGGCCTCTTCCCAGCAGGCGAAAACGGAAGATATCGCGCTGCGTTACCGGTACGCCGGTGAGCAATTTCTGGTGGAAACGTCGCTGCAGCGGGTAAGTTCTGATTCTGCAGGGCTTGATAACACGGTGGCCACACAGATTAGCGTACCTTACATAGATGTCGATTTAACCGGCAGCTTGCCCACTGTGACATCAGATGCTTCTTATCTGGGAAACCCGGACAACTATGTCTGGAATTTCATCATGGATAATCAGTACGACCGTCAGGCGGATATGACTGCGGCAGATATTGATGTTCAGTACTTTTTATCTGACGGTTTCTTCGAAGCCGTGAAGTTTGGCGCCCGCTATAGCAAAACATCATCTGATAACGCCGATACCGGTTATAACTGGAGTCCGTTAGCACCAAGCTGGTTACAAGCTGCCATTGTGGAAGGGCAGGAGAATATTGTCCCTGATGTCAGTGAGCTGAACCTGAATTCCTTTGATAACTTCTTTGGTGGTGATGTGCCGGCGCCGGCAAACGTGTATGCACCTGATGCCAGTTTTGCGTTTGGTTATCCGCAGAGTTTTCAGGCGTTACAGGACCGGTTCGTGTATGCAGACTGGTCTGCCTGGGCGTACTGGAACCGCCGTGATTTAAATGATGATCAGTATACCAATGATCAGACAGAGGAAACGGCCGCCGCCTATGTGATGCTCGACTTCTTTACTGACGCACTGGGCAAACCCGTGTCGGGCAATGTGGGTGTGCGTTACGTTAAAACCGAAAATACCGCTCATGGTTATCTGCAATATCCGAACAATGCGCTGTTTGGCAACGGTGCTTTCACCGCCTTGGATGCGGAGCATGATTACAGTAACTGGCTTCCCAGCTTAAACGTAAAAGTAGAACTGACCGATGATTTGCTGCTGCGTTTTGCTGCCGCCAAAGCGATGGCGCGGCCAAATTTTGCAGATTTAGGTGCCAATATTGTACTGAACGCGAATTTATCCAGTGCAGGAGAGGCCAGCCAGAATGCCGGCAATCCGCCTAAAGTGGAAGATTACGTGCTGACACTGGACTCCACACAAAATCCGTATCTCGACCCTATGGAGTCCAACCAGTTTGATGTGTCTCTGGAATGGTATTACGCCGAAGACAGTTCTGCTTATGTGGCATTGTTTACTAAGGATATTTCCGGCTATCAGGTGCCCCAATTGTCTCAGGTTGAATTTGGTGGTTATACCTATAATGCCAGGTGGCCAGTTAGCAGTGCTGATGCTGAAATCACGGGTGTCGAGCTTTCTCTGAACCACTTTTTCTCTTCACTTCCTGCACCTTTTGACGGTTTCGGCGTGCAAATGAACTACACCTGGATAGACAGTGAAATTGATGCTGATTCAAGCTCTCAGCCGGTGGATACAGACGGTTCAGGCTACGAGGATATGCCATTCAGAGGCTTGTCAGAAAATGCGGTAAACCTGGTATTAATGTACGAGAAAGGTCCGTTTTCCGCGCGCCTGGCCTACAACTGGCGGGATGAATTCCTGATTGCAACTAATGCAAATGGTTTCACCGGCACGGAAAATGGCATCACTTATGGCTTGCCGCTGTTCAATGCGGCGACTGCTTACCTGGACGGCTCTGTGACATATCGTATCAACGACAATTACGCGGTGGTTCTGGAAGCGAACAATCTCAATGATGCGGTGACCAAAAATGAGATGCGTCAGAACGGCCCGGGTAATCACTACAGTGCTTATCACGTCAACGATATCCGTTATGCGCTGTCTCTGCGGGGCAATTTCTAGTACCCGCGCGTATCGCACTGCACCGGCTTTATATTGGTATTACCTGCCGGTGCAGTGCAACGCTTTTCCCAACCCTGAATTGATATTTGGACACTATGAAAATCTATTATTTTGCAGGTCTTCTTCTTTGTGCAATGTGTACGCTAAGTGCCTGCCAGAATGCGGGGGTAAAGCCCGCCGCAGCTTCTCAATCCCGGCACGACTTACCTCAAGTGGTCACTCAAAACGGCCGCCATGCCTTTCTCGTCGATGGTAAGCCTTTTCTGATGCTGGGTGCGCAAACGAATAATTCCGCTAACTATCCTGCAGCGCTGGATAAAGTGTGGCCGGTTGTTGATGCCATGCATGCTAACACCCTGGGTATTCCGGTGGCGTGGGAGCAAATCGAACCGGAAGAAGGACATTTCGACTTCAGCTACCTTGATGTCCTGATCCGCCAGGCCGCAGAACGGGAAGTGAAAGTGGTATTGCTGTGGTTTGCCACCTGGAAAAACAACGCGCCTCATTACGCGCCGGCCTGGATCAAACTGAATAATCAGCGTTTCCCCAGAGTGATCACACGCGACGGGCGAACCCTGAACTCTCTGTCGCCTCACGGCGAACAGACGCTGGCCGCTGACAAGCGCGCCTTTGAAGCCTTGATGACATATTTGCGTGATAATGATCCGGCTCATCAGGTCATCATGGTACAGGTGCAAAATGAAACCGGCACCTACGGCTCAAAACGTGATTACTCCCCGTTGGCAAATTCTCTTTTTAAACAGCCTGTCCCTGACACTTTACTGGCCCGGATGAACAAACAGCCGGGTACATGGGCTGAGGTATTCGGTGATGACGCTGATGAAATCTTTCATGCCTGGTCTATTGCCCGTTATGTCGATGAGATTGCACAGGCCGGTAAAGCAATTAAACCTTTGCCGATGAACGTTAATGTGGCGCTGAGAAATCCTTTCAATCCCGGCTCGGGCTATTCCATGGGCGGTCCTACAGACAATGTTATCGACGTCTGGAAAGCCGGCGCCCCGCACATCGATATGATTTCGCCAGATATTTATTTTCGTGACCATAAAACGGTAAAACGGGTGCTGGAATTGTACAGCCGTGAAGATAACCCCTTGTTTGTAGCGGAGATTGGCAACGACCAGCCCTATGCCCGCTACTTTTTCAGTACCCTGGGGCATCAGGGGTTCGGGTTTGCGCCATTCGGCATGGACTACACCGGTTATGCCAATTATCCCCTCGGCGCGAAAACGGTTAACGACGACACCATCGCTCCTTTTGCTGAAATATACGGGCTGATGCAGTCATGGTCCGGCGTATGGGCAACGCTCAGCCTCGAGCATCAGGTTTGGGGAGTCGCAGAGCCTCACGACTCGTCAAAAGATGAAAAAGTGTGGAATGCCAATGTGTCGCAAGCAAAAGGGGAGTCTCCCGCTTACAGTCAACTGTTGGATCTCGGAAACTGGGATGCAGAAGTTTCCTACGGACGACCTATGTTCTGGATTGACCCGCCTGCAGGAAATCATCCGGCTTCCGGCGGCGCACTTATCGCTAAATTATCCGACGATGAGTTTTTAGTGACTGCGCTGCGTGCACGGGTCACCTTTACACCGTCAAAAGAAATCGCATCACTCCCTGTAATGATTGAAAGGGTGGAAGAAGGCCATTTTGATGATCAAGGTAACTGGATATTTGAACGCGTCTGGAATGGCGATCAAACTGACTGGGGACTTAACTTCAACGATGAGCCGCATATTCTCAAAGTAAAAATGACCACCTGGCAAGAATGAATACCTTGCAACTATGAACAAAGGTAAAAGGAATAACACCATGAAAAAAATCCATCGAATTGCAGCCAGTGTGGCCGTTGCGTTAATGTCAGCAACCGTACTCAGTGGCTGCGAAAACAGCACCGGCAGTGCTGAAGTTATTCAAGCGGGAAGCTATCAGGCGACAGAACACGGCCTGCTTGTTTTGCCTGCTCAGGGGCAGGCTAAAGCCGTGCGCCTACAAGTATTTGATGAAGGAATCATTCGCGTCACGGCGCTGCCACATGACGATTTCAGTCGGGTTGCAGAGAGCCTGATGGTGACTGCCTCTGCGGGGAATACCCCTTACGATATCAAAGAATCCGCCGGTGCGGTGATATTGTCTACACCCGCTATGACAGCCTCAGTATCGCTGACTGACGGTAATCTGGTGGTAAAAAACCGTGCCGGAGAGGTATTGCTTGAGAGTGTGAACAGCGGCGAATTTGCGCCGGTGACCGCCGATCCTGCCGGTGCCGATAAGTACAATTTCGCTATTCACCAGCAGTGGAATACTGGTTCAGATGAGGGTTTTTACGGGTTAGGGCAGCATCAGGATGGCCGTATTAATCATGCCGGAGATAATGTTGAGCTGAGCACCCATAACCTGCAAATCTCGATTCCCTTTGTTGTCTCTACCAAACATTACGGGATTTTATGGGACAACGCCGCCATTACACGGTTCGGAAATCCGGTGGAGTCAGCGCCGCTGAACGCAGGCTTTACGCTTTATGATGAAGACGGCAACGCCGGGGGATTAACCGCGTATTACTACGATAGAGATAAATTGCTGCTTAAACGCACAGAAGCCGATCTTGATTATCAGTTTCTTGCTCACAATACCACCCGGGAAATACCATTTCCTGCAGAGCTTGGTGATGTCAGCCAGCCCCGGGTCGTATGGAAAGGGCAGATAAGCGCGAAGCAAAGCGGACTTCACAAGTTCCGTATGTACTCCAGTGGCTATGCCAAACTGACCATAAACGGTGAAAAGCTGCTGGACCGGTGGCGGATGAACTGGAATCCCTGGTTTCACAATACTGAAATGATGCTCACCGCCGGTGAAAAGGTGGACATTGAAGTCGACTGGGATTCGCAGGGTGGATACTTCCGTCTGTTACACAATAATCCTCAGTCGAAGGCCGACGAGAACAGCTTGTCGCTGGCATCAGAAACCGGAAAGTCGCTGGACTATTACATTGTAGCCGGTGACGACACCGACGAGGTAATAAGCGGTTACCGCAAACTTACCGGCAAAGCCGTGATGCTGCCCAAATGGGCCTATGGGTTTTGGCAAAGTCGTGAACGTTACAAAACGCAGGATGAACTGTTAGGGGCGCTGAAAACCTACCGTGAAAAGCAGATCCCCATTGATAATATTGTGCTCGACTGGTCTTACTGGCCGGAAGATGCATGGGGAAGCCATAAGTTCGATTTGGCCCGTTTCCCCGATCCTAAAGGCATGATAGACGAAGTTCATGCACTAAATGCCAATATTATGATTTCCGTCTGGCCGAAATTCTACAGCACAACTGACAATTACAAAGAGCTGAATGCCAAAGGCTACATGCTGAATAAGAACGTGGATCAGGAGGGCAATCTGGACTGGATTGGGGAGGGTTATCTGAACGGGTTTTACGACCCTTACCCTGAAGAATCACAGGCAATTTTCTGGCGGCAATTAGACGAAAATTTGAATGTGCTCGGTATTGATGCCTGGTGGCTGGACGCATCCGAGCCGGACATCCATTCGAACCTGTCGTATACCAAACGAAAAGAAATCATGACGCCGTTACCGATAGGTTCAGGTGCTGAGTATTTTAACTCCTATGCGCTGGCAAACGCAGAAGGCGTGTATGAAGGTGAGCGGCAGTCAGACCCTGACAAGCGTAGTTTTATTCTTACCCGCAGCGGGTTCGGCGGCATTCAGCGTACGGGCAGTGCAATCTGGAGCGGAGACACCGTGCCGCGGTGGTCAAATCTTAAAGAGCAGATTGCTGCTGGTGTAGGTACAGGATTGTCCGGTATGCCGAACTGGACCATGGATATCGGTGGCTTCACACCGGAAGATCACTATCGTTACAACGGCGATGTGGTTGTGGGTCACTACAGTGAAATGGCTGAACAATATCAGCAGGAATGGCAGGAGCTGAATATGCGCTGGTTCCAGTTCGGCGCATTTGTGCCGCTGTTCCGCTCCCATGGTCAAAACCCTTTCAGGGAAGTGTTTAATCTGGCCGATGAAGGATCGGAAGTGTATAACGCACTGATATCCACCATCGAATTACGCTACCGTCTGATGCCTTATATTTATTCGCAGGCAGGGGACATGTTCCATAAAGACGGTACCTTAATGCGCGGTCTGGTGATGGACTTCCCTGAAGATGAAAAAGCGCAGGATATCGATGATGCCTACATGTTCGGGCCGGCCATTCTGGTTAACCCTGTGTATGAGTACAAGGCGCGGGAACGGGATGTTTATCTGCCCGCAGGCGTAAGCTGGTACGACTTTTACTCCGGTGAAACGTATCAGGGAGGGCAAACGATTAATGCCAGTGCGCCGTTAACGCAAATGCCGCTATACGTAAAAGCCGGATCAATTATTCCGGCGGGTGAAGCCATTCAATATGTTTACGATAAGCCGGATGGCGACTATACCATAAACGTATTTACCGGTGCTGACGGCGAATTTGAACTCTATCACGACGACGGCAAGTCATACGACTACGAGAACGGGGCGTATTCGTACACCCGCATTGAGTATGATGACAGTGAAGGTAAGCTCACCATCGGCAAACGTGAAGGGCAGTTTGATAATATGGTCACTTCCCGTACCTGGCATGTCAGGTTTATTTCCGAAGGTGAAACCCTATTAAATTACGAAGCGAAGCCGGACGTCACTGTCACTTATTCCGGTGATGCCCTTACTGTGGAACGGACGAAGTAACCATGCGGACGTTAATTTGTCTTAGCGGGGTACTGCTCCTTTGTGCCTGTGCGGCGCAAAGGAGTGCCGACACCCATGAAGTACCGGAAGAAGTCACTTTTTCGTTATCCGATTTGCAAATAAAAAACGGCGGTGAGAGCGTGGCGGTGTCCGGCCTCACCACTGAGATCCCCGGAGTGACCGTTACACAGGAAAGTAGCCATCCGGCCGGACAGCCGGTGAGCAGGATCGTGTTTACTGAAGCCTGGGAGGGACGGGCTTATCTTAAAGTGAATAGCCCTGTTAACCTGAATCTGATACATCAACCGGAAGCGGCAGCATTGACGTTTGACTTAAGGGTAGACGATGTCAACAAGGCCGGGTTGCAGGCGGGCATAGATTGTGGTGAGAACTGCCACTATGTCGTCGATTTATGGCCTGATGCAGTAAAATGGCAAGGTGCAGGATGGCAGCACGTTAGCATCCCGGTTAAGTGTTTTTCCGGCAAATTTGCCGACTTTTCTAATGTCAGCGAGCCTTTCAGATTATTCTTTTACGGTTCCGGAGATATTGCCGTGTCAGGGGTAAACATTACCACGAATGAGCCGGGAAATATCCTGTGTCCGGATCAGGATACCCAAAGCATTACGCCGGCCCCGCTACGGGCATTCTGGGCTGATGAATGGTGGATGAAGCGCCATCAACAGAAACTGGCAGAAAAGCAGATCATCCGGCCAGAGGTTGTGCTCATTGGCGACTCAATTACCCATGGCTGGGAAGACAAGGGCGCAACGGTTTGGAAAGCGTATTTTCCGGATGTTCCCACGTTAAATCTGGGCTTCGGCGGCGACAGAACCGAAAATGTGCTCTGGCGCATTGAACAGGGTGAATTAGACGGCCTGTCTCCAGCTATCACGGTTCTTATGATCGGCACCAACAATACAGGTCACCGGATGGAGCCGCCGGAACATATTGCCCGTGGGGTAAGTCACATTATTGACCGGATAAAGCAGAAAATGCCGGACAGTGCTGTCTTACTTACCGGCATATTTCCCAGGGGAGAAGATGCCACGTCTCCCGAACGAATTAATAATCAGAAAACAAATGGTCTTCTGGCACATCTTGCTAAAGAAAAAGGCGTTCATTACACCAATATCAACGATGTTTTTTTGAGCGGAGACAATAAATTGAGTAAAGATATCATGCCCGATTTATTGCACCCGAATGAAGCAGGATACCGGATTTGGGCACAGGCGCTTGTTCCCTGGTTTTCTGCGCTGAAAAAGGAAAATTTGGACAAATAACGATAAGAGAAAACACGGTTTTGTGCTAAAATTCGGGTCTTGCAGGTTTCCAGCTAATTCCGGATAACTATCTGAATTATGAAAACAAAACTGAATGATCTTATTGCTTTTACCGCCGTTGCCGAGGAAGAAAGTTTTACCCGTGCAGCGGCGCGTTTATCCGTCTCTCAATCTGCGTTAAGTCATACCATTAAGGGGCTTGAAGAAAGGCTGGGTTTACGTCTGCTTACCCGCACAACCCGCAGTGTGTCCCTCACTGAAATTGGTAAAAAATTGTACGATTCCGTGGCGCCCAGATTACTCGAAATTGAGAACGAACTGGATTCACTGAACGCCCTGAAAGATAAGCCGGCCGGTACCATCAGAATTTCAGCCGCAGAACATGCGGCCCGCACCGTCATCTGGCCCAAAGTCCGCAGTTTTATGGTGAAGTATCCGGATATCAATATCGAACTTTCCATTGATTACTCCCTGACTGACATTGTGGCGGAAAAATATGATGCGGGTGTCCGCCTGGGAGAAAGTGTAGAAAAAGACATGATTGCGGTGAGCATCTCGCCGCCGCTTCGCATGGCGGTGGTGGCCACACCGGAATATTTCGAAAAAGCGGGAAAGCCTGCTGAACCCCGCCACTTGTCAGATCACAACTGTATTAATTTACGTTTGCCAACCTACGGACGCCTGCTGGTGTGGGATTTTGAAAAAGATGGCCACGACGTAAACGTGCGGGTTGAGGGGCAATTTACCTCAAACAAAACCACCTTCATTCATGATGCTGTGTTAGCAGGAGTGGGTATTGCCTATTTGCCGGAAGGCATGGTGCTGGAAGATATCAAAGCTGGCCGGCTTGAACGTATTTTAGATGAATGGTGTGATGAGTTCCCGGGCTACTATCTCTACTTCCCCAACCGGAGTCAGTATTCTCCGGCATTTTCTCTTTTTGTAGAAGCGATGAGAGAAAAGCCGGAGTAGACCTGCTTACTTATCAGTTTCGGCGGCGTCATCAGGGCGCATACCTACCAGTTCGATGCCTGCAAATTGCCGTCTGAAATCTGCCATTTCTGCGTCGGAAAACCGGGTATGTACTGCACCAATGTCTTCTTCCAGGTGATGCAATTTTGTGGTGCCGGGAATAGGCACAATAAAAGGTTTTACTGATAATAACCAGGCAATGGCAAACTGCGCAGGGGACATGTTGCGTTCAACAGCCCGTTGCCTGATCATATCGAGTAATTCCCGGTTTTTGACCATTGCTTCCGGGGTAAAGTAAGGGACAGAAGCAAAGCGGGAATCGTCAGAAAAACGGCTGTATTCATTAAACTTGTCTGCGAGGAAACCGCGGGTGACAGAACCCCAGGGAACAAAACCCACACCTAATTCTTCGCAGGTAGCCAGCACCTGATTTTCTACAGAACGCTCCATGATGGAATACTCACTTTGTACCGCAGTAACCGTGAATTCCTTATGCGCTTTTCTTAATGTAGCAGGAGATACCTCTGATAAACCAAAGTGACGGGCTTTACCTTCCTTCACCAGTTCAGCCACTGTGCCAGCCACGTCTTCCACGGGTACGTTGGGGTCCACACGGTGCAGATACAGTAAATCGATGTATTCTGTTCTGAGGCGTTTTAACATGCCGTCTACGGCCTTACGGATCGATTCCGGTCTGGCGTCACGTCCGGCACGCTGTCCGTTCTCATCAAATTTAAAGCCCATCTTGCTGGCCAGCACCACTTTATCGCGGATGGGTTGCAGGGCTTCACCGACAATGGTCTCATTGGTAAAAGGACCATATACCTCAGCAGTATCAAAAAACGTCACACCCCGCTCAAAAGCGCCTCTGATAACAGGCACCATTTCTTTTGCCGTGCGGGGAGGGTTGTAACTGCCACTGGACATGCTCATGCAGCCTAATCCGATTGGCGATACCTTTAATTTACCCAACATGCGGTGATTATCACCAACAGTGGTATTACATGATGCAGGCGCGTTTACCGGCGACGCCTGAGAAGGCTGAATGCCAGAGGTAAGAGATGCCGCAATGCCCGCTGTGGCCATCGACGCGGTTCTCATAAATTGGCGACGACCTGTGTTCTCTGGTTTAACCGGGTTATCTGACATCATGACTCCTGTATTAAGACGTTTCACAAATTGTTAACTACACTAGCGTGTACTGGTTTGAAGTATTAGTGATGCTTTGTGAAAGCAGTAATGAATTTTTCAGATTAATCCGTCTGAACCCTCAGATGCACCCTCAGAAGAGCAACGTGAAGGGGGTGTATTTTATTCATGAGCTTTATTCATTAACTCATGCCATTAATATCAATTGAGACCGTGACACAAAGCAGTAAATTGTTAACAACAGGTTACCACCACAAAAATGAGGTTTTTAATGCCTACCTATCAAATCAACGTAAATGGCGCGTCCAGAGAAGTGGATGCTGACGCAGATACCCCTTTGCTCTGGATTTTGAGAGACGACCTGGACTTGCCCGGTACTAAGTTCGGTTGCGGTATGGCGATGTGTGGTGCCTGCACCGTTCATGTGGGGGGGAATGCTGTCCGCTCATGCTCTGTGCCGGTTTCTGCCGTAGGCAGTAATGCTGTCACTACCATTGAAGGGTTGTCAGAGAAAGGCGATCACCCGTTGCAAATTGCCTGGGTAGAGCAGGATGTTGCCCAGTGCGGATATTGTCAGACCGGACAGATCATGAATGCGGCAGCACTGCTAAAACGTAACCCGAACCCTTCCGATGAAGAAATAGACAGTGCTATGTCGGGGAACATTTGCCGTTGCGGTACGTATCTGCGGATCAAAGAAGCCATTAAAACCGCAGCAAAAGCGTAAGGAGCCTGTTATGTCAGAAAATATTATGTCAAAAACGGGCCAGCGGTTATTCCGTACCTCAATGGGGCGCCGTCAATTTCTTAAAGCCTCTGCGGCAGCCTCAGGCGGTCTGATGATTAATTTCAGCTGGTTGGGCACTGCGCAGGCACAAACGGCCACAGACGCTCAACCTGTGCGTTTAAATGCCTATATTCTTGTCTCACCGGACGGCGGTATTACCGCTATGGTCCCGAATCCGGAGTTTGGCCAGAACGTGATGACGTCAATGCCCATGATCCTGGCTGAGGAAATGGACGCAAACTGGGAAGATATAACCGCGAAAACGGCGGATTACAGCCCTGATGATTATCAGCGCCAGTTTACCGGTGGCAGCCAGTCTATCCGGCAGGGATGGCAAAGCCTGCGTATGGCCGGTGCGGGCGCAAAGACACTCCTGTTGATGGCGGCCGCCGCGAAGTGGCAAGTGCCTGTTGCCTCACTGACAGCCCAAAACAGCGTGGTATCCGGACCCGGCGGAAAGTCAGCCACCTTTGCAGAACTGGCGCAGGACGCCGCATTACTGACTCTACCAGAAGAAATTGCCCTGAAAGCGCCTGAAGATTTTTCCATTGTCGGTCAGTCGAAAACCAATCTGGAAGGGCATAAAGTGGTCACCGGCCAGCCATTATTCGGTATTGACTATAAAACAGAAGGGACGTTAATTGCCGGTTTAGTCCACCCGCCTGCGTTTGGTAAAACCCTGGACAGCGCGGACCTGGAAACCATTAAGACCATGCCCGGCATTGTGGATGCGTTTGTGTTTGATGCCATGGAGCCGGATTACACCCGCAATTATTTTGATACCACGGCGTTTACCAAACTCATTGCTATTGTGGGTGAGAAAACATGGCAGGTATTAAAAGCGAAAAAAGCCCTGCAGGTTAAGTGGAAAACCTTCGACAGCTATTCAGAGAAAATGGATCGTTTCGGTACTCTGGTCGATACGGCTATTCCCGGCGGACTGGAAAGCACGGCGTCCCATCGTGAAAAAATGGAAGCTCTGTTAGCGTCTGATTTGCCGGTATTACGGCAGGATGGCGATACGGCAGCTGCATTTGCAAACAATGAAAAAGTCATAGAGCGCACTTACTATGCACCATACCTGGCTCACAATACTATGGAGCCAATGAATTTCTATGCAAATGTGACTGATGACGGTGTCCACGTAGCGGGCCCGCTGCAAGCACCCGGCTTTATCGTCAACTCTGTAGCCAGCCGGTTAAATGTGCCGCCGGGCAAAGTGCGTATCGAGATGACCCGGATGGGCGGTGGATTCGGGCGTCGTGCCTATTCACACTATCTGGTAGAAGCGGCGGCTATTTCAGCCAGAGTGAAAAAGCCGGTGAAGCTGATGTATACCCGGGAAGATGACATGACCATGGGCATTTACCGGCCAACCTACATGGCACGTTTCAAAGCGGCGCTGGATGAAAATAATCAGTTAATTGCTTATCAGGTCGACGGGGTGGGCGTGCCTGAGCATTCTGTTCACGCAGACCGGTTCCCGGCAGGCGCGGTACCCAATTATCTGGCCCGTGGTGATGCGGTACAGTCGAATATTACTACCGGCGCATTCCGTGCTCCGCGTTCTAATTTCATGGGAGCATCTGAACAGGCGTTTCTTGATGAAGTGGCAGAACTTGCCGGCACAGATCCCATAGATTTCAGGCTGGCATTGTTTGAAAAAGCTATATCGTCCCCGGTGGGCGATCACAATGATTACGATGCAGTCCGTTATGCAGGTGTGTTAAAGCAGGTGCGGGAGCAATCCGGCTGGGATACGTTACCGGCGTCGGTGAAAAAAGGCGTCGGCGCTTATTATTGCCACAACTCCTATGCTGCACACGTTGTTACTGTGACTGAGAAGAACGGGTCGCCACGGGCTGATAAAGTGTTCAGTTGTGTGGATTGCGGCATTGTGGTGAATCCCATAGCGGCATCTAACATGGTGCAGGGCGCGGTTATCGACGGTATCGGTAATGCGATGTTCGGGGAAATGACGTTTACAGACGGTCAGGCGGATAAGGACAATTTTAACCGCTACCGCATGATCAGAATGAACGAAATTCCTTCATCTGTTGATGTCAGCTTTGTGAAAAGTCATACCGATCCAACCGGGTTAGGCGAACCGCCGTTCCCGCCAATTTTTGCTGCACTGGCTAACGCCTTGTATCAGCACACCGGCGAACGGTTCTATGAGCAGCCTTTTGTGCATAAGCTTGAATCACTGAATGTCTGATAATAAAACGCCCGCTGAAACGCGGGCGTTTTGTTTTATTGCTCTTTGAACCATTTAGCAATGACCTGACGTTCTTCGTCTGTCATGCCGGTTTTATTCATAAAGGGCATGTCTTTACTTACGGCTGAGCGCTGATAAATTTGCGGCGCATAACGCTTAATATCCTGCCAGCTGTCAAATTTCACTCCCAGTGGCGCAACCTTGAAAATATCATCTGTCGGGCTCGCAGCATGGCAACTTGTGCAATGGGTGGTAATAAGCGTTTGTACGGCTTTGTCATCAGCAGACAATGCCGTCTGGTCATTCTGTGGCGCTGAAGCCGCTGCCGTGCTTTCCTGCTGGCTGACGGGCACAGATACCCAAATTGCCAGTAACAACATGCCCGCCGCACCGGATACCAGAATAGACGGCTTTTTAATGTCCTGATGTTTCAAATTAAAAAAGTGTCTTATCCATGCAGACAGGGCCATGATGGCAATGAGTACCAGCCAGTTTTGCGGATGCTGATATGTCATCGGATAGTGGTTGCTGATCATAATGAACAGTAACGGCAACGTCAGGTAGTTGTTGTGCACAGAGCGTAATTTTGCGCTGGCGCCCCAGGCAGGGTCGATTTCACCTTTTGCTGCCACCGCTGCTACCATTTTTCGCTGATTCGGCATGATGTTTAAAAATACATTTGCCACCATGATGGTGCCCACCAGTGCGCCTACATGAATATAAGCGCCACGGCCACTAAACAACTGGGTGGTCAGCCAGCTGGCAAAGCAAATCATCATGATAAGAAACAGCGCAAACAGTTTTGGCGATTTAGCCAGCGGACTGCGGCATGCCAGTTCATACAGGGCCAGCCCGCCAAAAATGATCCCGAGACCCGACAAAATGGCCGTTTGCGAACTCAGTGCATTTACTGACGGATCGATAAGATAGGCAGACGCGCCGAAGTAATACACGATGATAAGCAGGGCAAAGCCACTTAACCAGGTGGTATACGCTTCCCATTTAAACCAGTGCAATGTCGCAGGCATACTTTCCGGGCCGTAGGCATACTTGGCAACTTCATAAAAGCCGCCGCCATGTATCGCCCAGAGATCGCCCTTAATACCTTTTTCCTGCTTCCATTCAGGCGGAGTGCGTAAGCTGTTATCTAACCAGATAAAATAAAACGATGCGCCAATCCAGGCAACGCCTGCAATTACGTGAAACCAGCGGACAAAAAGGGATAACCAGTCGAGTCCTTCCATACTTATCTCTCCTCTTTGCGGTATTGCGCAGTGCCGGCAATCCGGGTTTCTATTATCATCCGGTCATCACCGAGCATGGACAGTGCAAACAGCACCTCTTCTGCGGTATCACGGTCATGTAACCGGTGGGACGTCAATTCATCAAAGGCGGGGTCGACAATAATAAAATCGGCGAAGGTGCCGGGGTTTAAATTGCCAATTTCGTACTGAAGTTTATGCGCCACGGCAGCACCCTGGGTCATCAGGTATAAACCGGTTAAGGGACACAATGCCTGTTGCTGCATCTGACACACTTTGTAGGCTTCACCGTAGGTTCTGAACAGGTTAAAGGTTGTGCCTGCGCCCACATCAGTGGCCAGGGTAACGGGGACTTTCAAGCTCTTCGCTTTTTGATAATCAAACAAGCCACTGCCCAAAAACAGGTTTGACGTTGGGCAAAAGGCGATAGTCGCCCGCGCATCTGCCATGCGCAGCCATTCCTGTTCTGTCAGGTGAAGACAATGTCCGAACACGCTGCGCTCACGCACCAGACCATAATGGTCATATACGTCCAGATAGCCGTTACGTTCGGGAAACAGTTGTTGTACCCACTGAATTTCTTTCTGATTTTCAGACAAATGGGTCTGAATAAATACGTCGCTGTGTTCAGCGGCCAGTGACCCGAGTAAAGACAATTGCTCACGGCTGCTGGTAGGCGCAAATCTGGGGGTAATCGCGTACAGATTACGCCCCTTGTTGTGCCAGGATGAAATCAGTTGCTGTGATGCTTCATACGCTTGCTGAGGCGAATCGGCGAGGCCGGCAGGACTGTTCTGATCCATACACACCTTACCGGTTACCATCGCCATATTTTTTGCTGATGCGGCAGCAAAAAGCGCATCAACGGAACCGGCGTGCACGGTGGGGTAAACTAAGCCGGTTGTTGTCCCGTTTTTTAAAAGCTGACGCAAAAATACGTCCGCCATCGCGGATGCATAGTCCGGGTCGGCGAACTTCTTTTCGGTGGGAAAGGTGTAATTTTCCAGCCAGGTGAGCAACTGTTCGCCATAACAGGCCAGCATTTCTGTTTGCGGAAAGTGCAGATGGCTGTCGATTAGGCCCGGCATGATCCAGTGATTTCTGTGGTCGTGCAACGTGCTCTCAGGATAGTCGGATACTACATCGGCAAAGTTACCAATGGCCAGGATCCGCTCGCCGCGGACCGCCAGTCCGCCGTCGGGGTAGCACACCGCATCCTGTTGCGGTGAATCTGTTTGCTGCGGGAAATGCAGTATCTTCGCACGGAATAGTTGAATCGTATTACTCACTAACTACCCCGGTAACTGCTGAAGCCGAAGGGTGAAATGAGCAGAGGTACATGATAATGACCGCCACTTTCCTGCATGGTAAAAGCAATATCGACAAACGGGTAAAAGCTTTCGCCGTGTTTTTCTGTCAGGTAATCCTGGCAGTGAAACCGTAATGAGTAAGTTCCCTTAGGGAAATCTGCGTCACCCCAGCTTTTACAGCGACCGTCGCTGTCAGTCATGCCGTCAACCTGTTTTCCGTCGGGAAAAGTCAGTGTCAGTGGTAACTGGCTTACGGGTTTACCTGATGTGGTGTCCAGAACATGACTGGATAAAGAAATCATAACCGTTCCTTAACTGTTAATCGCTTTGCTGATACGCAGGCAGGTAATTTTAATCTGCTCTGCTGCGGCATTTTTAAGCTCTGCTTCCGTGCTGTTGTTCAGCCTGTTTTCCAGCGCCTCCAGCATGGTTGTTGCCGGCAGACCTGAGGCACAAATAATAAAAATAAAGCCGTGCCTGGCCAGATACGCTTCGTTTTTTTCTTTCAGCGCATAAAGGGTGGCTTCGTCAGCGTCAGCCGTGCCGCTTTGTTCTCCGGCAGCTAAAGCGCGGGTGCTGGCATATTTGCTGCGTAATGAATTAATGTCACCAATCATGGGGTGGGCGGCAAATGCCTGCAACAAATCGTCCTTTTCCATGGTCTCCCAGACTGCCTTCCCGTGATTTTGTATATTGGCCACATCACAATAAGGGCGTTTGTCCGTCATCATGGATGCCCATTTTTCTGCTGCACAGGTTTGTGAAAACCAGCGCATGGCGTCCTGCCAGGGCAGGGCGTTAAGCGTGTTTATGTTCATGCTGATACGTTATCCTTGTTATCGTTTTCCTGAGTCCGGCTTTGTATGCCGGCAGGTGCAACGGGCGCCGGCCGGCTGTGCAGTCGTTCAATAATCTGAGCGCTGACCGACACAGCAACTTCTATGGGCGTTTTGCCGGGAATAGCCAGGTTACCTACCGGTGAAACAAAATGGTTATCCGCAGCTTCGCCAAGCCCGCGATGGGCGAGTTTGGTACGAAAGCGTCTGGCTTTTGTGTCAGAGCCAATCATGCCCACATAAGGAAATTGATTTATCTTCAGCGCTGTTTCTGCCAGTAAATAATCCAACTGATGATCGTGAGTAAGAATAAGCAGCCAGCTGTCCGCCGGAAGAAGAGGGATTTCACCTTCGGGCTGGGGGTCGCAGACTGTGGTCACGTTTGGCGGCACATCCAGTTCTGCAAAGGCATCCGGGCGGCTGTCTATCCACTTAATAGTTAAAGGCAGTTGTGCCAGAACAGGGATCAGCGCCTGAGCAACATGTCCGGCACCGAAAATGGCCAGTGTCTGACAATGGCTGACGTTGATTTCAAACAGCACCTTAACGGCTCCGCCACAGCATTGGCCTAATTTACTTGAAAGCGGGTAGGATTCAATATGCTGTTGTGACTGGCCGGTGGCTAAAAAAGTACGGGCTTTTTTTACCGCATCAAATTCCAGATGACCACCGCCGATGGTATCGAACTGACGGTCGCCGGTAACTACCATTTTCGCACCTTGTTCTCTTGGCACAGAACCCGCCACCGTGAGTACGGTGATCAGCACGTAACCCTGTGCATGACGGTGGCACCAGCTTACGGCATCAAACCAGTTACGGGGATGTCTCATGATAATGTCTCCGCTTCAGCCTGCTGCAAAGCAGTAATGGCATTGAGTACATTTTCCGGGGTAGCAGGCGTTGGCAGAACAGGGTCAACGGTGTAATCACTGAGTGATGAAATGGCATCTTTCAACGCACACCACACCGATATCGCCAGCATAAAGGGGGGCTCGCCCACCGCTTTTGAATGATAAATACTGTCTTCGTCGTTAGGACGGTCGAATAAATCCACGTTCATCACCGGCGGTGTATCACCAATGGCAGGGATTTTGTAGGTCGCCATGTTATTCGACAGCAATTTGCCTTCTTTATCCCATTTCAGGTCTTCCGATGTCAGCCAGCCCATGCCTTGAATAAAGCCGCCTTCGATCTGGCCTTTGTCGATAGCCGGATTCAGACTGGCGCCCACATCATGAAGAATATCTACGCGGTCCACTTTGTATTCACCGGTGAGGGTGTCAACGGAGACTTCTGATGCGGCGACACCATAAGCAAAGTAAAAGAAGGGACGACCGGAACCTGTGGCCCGGTCGTAGAAAATTTTAGGGGTTTTGTAATAGCCCGTTGAAGACAACGAAACCCGGCCGATGTAAGCCGCCTGAATGAGCTCTGAAAACGCAATACGCTCATTACCCAGTCTCAGGTGCCCGTCGGCGAACACCGCCTCTTCTGCATGCAGACCCTTTTGTTTCGCCCAAAAGGAAACCAGTCTGGCTTTTAATTCAAGACAGGCGTTTTGCACGGCTTTACCGTTCAAATCGGTGCCCGATGATGCGGCAGTAGGTGAGGTATTCGGCACCTTATCAGTGCGTGTAGCGGTAACTTCAATATCAGCGAGGTCGATACCAAATTCATGGGCTGCGATCTGGGCAATTTTGGTGTGAAGTCCCTGGCCCATTTCCGTACCGCCATGATTAACCTGTACGCTGCCATCGGTATAAATATGCACCAGCGCACCAGCCTGATTCAGGTGTTTGGCAGTAAATGAAATACCAAATTTCACCGGCGTCAGAGCCAGCCCTTTTTTTATCACCGGACTGGACTGGTTAAAACTGGTGATAGTTTCTCTGCGTTGCCAGTATTCGCAGGATGTTTCCAGTTGCCCAATCATTTCCGGTAGCAGATTATCGCCAATGTCCATGCCGTAAGGGGTGATATTACCCGTCGCTTTGGCATAAAGATTACGCTTGCGGATAGTGAGCGGGTCTTCTTTTAAGGTTCTTGCGATGCTATCTATCATGGCTTCGGCCACAATCATGCCCTGAGGACCGCCAAATCCGCGGTAAGCCGTATGGGATACATAAGAGGTTTTCAGGCGGTGACCAACAACATGACTGTCACCTAAAAAATAGCCGTTATCTACGTGAAACATGGCGCGGTCGACAATGGCATCAGACAAATCAGCACTGTAGCCACAATTGCCGTTTACAGTGATGTCCGCGCCCTGAATAATGCCGGCTTCATCAAAACCGGTTTGCCAGTGGTTTTCAAAGGGGTGGCGTTTGCCGGTGACACACATGTCCTGAGAGCGGGGCAGGCGGCATTTCACTGCGCGCTGATTGCGCTGCGCAAGAATAGCGGCGATGCACGCCCACTGTGCGGCCTGGCTTTCTTTACCACCAAAACCGCCGCCCATTCTGCGCATATCAACAGTGACCCGGTGCAGCTTTACGCCCAGCACTTCAGCCACCAGTTTTTGCACTTCGCTGGGATGCTGGCTGGAGGTGTAGATCATCATGCGATCTTCTTCTTCCGGCACAGCCAGTGAGACCTGACCTTCCAGATACATGTGCTCCTGACCCCCAATGTTCAGGCTGCCGGACACTTTGTAAGGTGAAGCGTTAACCGTATTAATGGCGTCCGGGTTACCGAAAGCATGGGTAGGGCGTACAAAGGACTGTTTCTCAAGGGCTTCGTCCACTGACAGCACAGCAGATCCCGGCTTCACAGTAATGGTGCCCCTAAGTGCTGCACGCCGGGCAAGCTCCGTAGTTGTGGCTAATACTGCAAAAACAGGCTGGCCGTGAAACAGGATTTGCTTGTCAGCAAGCACAGGATCGCCGTCAAATACCGGCGCGATATCAGTATGTCCGGGTACATCGCTGACGGTAATAACATCAATAACACCTTCGCTGTCACGGACGGCCTGTAAATCAATATGTTCAATTTCACCGGCAGCGCAGTTGCTTACGCCGATGGCCGCGTACGCGGTGTTGGCCGGTTCGGGCATATCGTCCACATACCTTGCCTGACCGCTTACCTGGCGTTCTGCACTTTCGTGCGCTTTGTTTTTACCTAACGGACTGGATGCCGGTGCCTGACGGGCGTCTGCAACCGCCGGGGTTTGAATGAGTTTACGCATGATGTACCACCCGCGTCGGAATAAGGTTGTCTTGCTGATTCTCCAGCCAGAACCGGTGCCATAAATTGCCTAATACCTGTTTTCTGTATGCTGCTGTGGCGCGCACATCATCAATAGGATTAAAAGCGTGCGTTAAAAGGTTTCTTCCCTCTGTGAGTGTTTGTACGTCGCGCCAGGGCTTGCCCACCAGTGACGCCGCCAGGGCTGTACATTCCACAGGTGTGGCTGCCACACCACCGAATCCGCTGGCAACAGAGGTGATCACACCATCGCTGATCCCCACGTTAAATACGGCAAGCACGGCAGAAATATCATCTTCCATGCGCTTCGAGATTTTATACGCTGCCAGATACTGGTCCGGCTGAGGTAAGGGGATATGAATGGCGCTGATCCATTCATTGCTCTGCAGCGCAGTTTGGCGATAACCGGTAAAAAAGGCGTTTGCCGGAATGCTGCGGGTGTCGCTGCCATTATCCGCTACAATATCAGCGTTCAGCGCCAGCAGCAGCGGCGGTGTATCGCCGATGGGGGAAGCGTTAGCAACGTTTCCGCCCATGGTTGCCTGATTACGCACAGGCAGAGAAGCAAAGCGGGTGAATAATTCCTTTAATGCCGGATAGTGGCTCACCAGCGTTTTCATTGCCCGCGACAAAGGCACAGCCGCGCCGATGATGATATGCGATTCAGAAACGTCCACCTCCTGCAGGCAACGCATCTGACTTAAACTGATGAGTGTTTTGAAAGACTGATGTTTTTGCGTGATCTCAAGGGCCAGGTCGGTACTGCCGGAAACCAGCGTTGCATCCGGGTTGTCTGCAATGGCTTTTTGCAATGCTTCGCGGGTTTCAGGCATGAGTAACTGACTGTCCTCTGTGACGTCTTCCCGGCTAAGCGCTTGTAATCTGGCAAGGGTGGTTGCCTGTTGTTCATCGAACTTGTCTGCTGTTTTATTTGAACAGGCATCAATGGTGGCATCAATAATGGGACGGTAACCTGTACACCGGCAAAGATTGCCTGATAACGCATCTATCACATTTTCCCGTTCGGGTGCATTATCAGAATGGTAAAAAGCAAAGGCCGACATCACAAAACCCGGCGTACAAAAACCGCATTGGGAACCATTATGGTTCACCATCGCAGTCTGAACCGGATGCTGTGCTTGCAAAGAGGCTAAATCTTCTACCGTGATGAGCTGTTTTCCGTGCAGCGAAGACATCAGCGCAATACAGCTGTTGATGGTGGTGTAGTTAAGGCTGTTGCCATCGTCGGAAGGACTGGCTACCACTACCGTACAGGCGCCGCAGTCGCCGGCTGCACAGCCTTCTTTTGTCCCCGTTTTTCGTTGCTGTTCCCTAAGGTAATTCAGCACCGTCATATTCGGGTTGCTCACCTGCAATTCGACAGGTTCATTGTTCAACAGAAAACGGACCATACCGAACTCCATGTAGATTTCAAAATGCTTGAATGCATTACTATATCTGTATTCTAAATTAAAAAGTAGACCATATGGTCAGATTTTTATGTTAAAAAAAGGCCATTGCGAGTGGCGTGTATTTTTACGGTGCAATTTGCACGATTTTGTGCACATTTATAGTGCGCACCTACAAAGTTGGTTGTTCTTTAATCAGCGTGTCGTCAGCGGCTAAAAATCAGATTCTGTTAACCAACTGCGCTTCAGTAGCTGTTTAAAAGATGAGTGCGCAGCATTTCACTCACCCTTACAAAGCCCGTCTGACCTTTGTTTTGAAAATCGCTGCAAGATGTATGCGCAATGTTTTATACGCGCAAGAATATTCTATAAATGAAAAATTTATCACTGATTTAAGCAACTGTGGCACTATGACTGAATAGTCAGGTTTGACCATTTCAAAAGGAACAAAAAGGCGTCATGACTCAAGCATCAAAAGTGGATGCCAGTGTGGGAGCCCGTAACAGGGCAATCATTCTGGCAGCAGCAGAGAAAGCATTTGCTGCTCAGGGATTCAGAGGGACATCTGTTCAGCAGGTAGCAGATAAAGCAGGACTCCCTAAAACCAATGTTTTGTATTACTTCAAGTCCAAGCAGGAACTTTATCTGGCAGTCCTTAAGGAAACCATGTCGTTATGGAATTCCAGTTTCGATAAAGCCACTGCAGATGATGATCCGGCGCAAATGCTGGCAGATTACATTGCCGAAAAAATGGAGTTATCGAGAACACACCCGCTGGCTTCGAAGATTTTTGCCATGGAAATTATCAATGGTGCGCCAAACCTGAATCACTATTTTGATGATGAACACAGCGACTGGATGGCCGGTCGTGTGGCTATTTTGAAAGCCTGGACAGAGCAGGGGAAAATGCAGGCCATCGACCCCCATTATCTGCTTTTCAATATCTGGGCGAGTACCCAGCACTACGCGGACTTTTCAACGCAAATTACCCGTCTTCGCGGCGCGAAAATGAAAAAAGCAGATTTTGAAGAAGCCACCAGACATCTGGTAACCGTTACGTTGACCGGTTGCGGTTTAACGGTACCGGAAAAATACAGGATTGTGACAGCATGAGTGACGTTAGTGACAGTTATCCCCGTGATCTGAAAGGCTATGGTGCCAATCCTCCTGATCCACAGTGGCCGGGTAAAGCCAGAATTGCAGTACAGTTTGTTCTTAATTACGAAGAAGGTGGTGAAAACTGTGTGCTTCACGGTGATGCCCATTCAGAAATTTTTCTGTCAGAAATTGTCGGTGCGCAGCCGTATCCTGACCGCCACATGAGCATGGAATCGCTTTATGAATATGGCAGCCGTGCGGGTTTCTGGCGTCTGCACCGGTTGCTGACAGAAAAAGCGGTACCGGTCACTGTATTTGGTGTCACTATGGCCATGGAGCGTCATCCGGAAGCGGTTGAGGCAATGCTGAATGCCGGCTGGGAAATCGCCAGTCATGCCATGCGCTGGATTCATTTTCAGGATATGGATATCGAAACCGAGCGGGCGCAAATTGAAGATGCGGTAAATCTGCATGAAAAACTCACCGGCAAAAAGCCTGCAGGCTGGTATACAGGCCGCACCAGCCCCAACACGTTAAAGCTGATTGCAGAGCGGGACGATATTCTCTACTGCGCAGATTCTTATGCGGATGATTTGCCTTATTACGATACCCAAAACGGTGCACCGCTGCTGATGGTGCCTTACACGCTGGATACCAACGATATGCGGTTTGCCACGCCGCAGGGATTTAACAGTGGTCAGCAGTTCTTTGAATATTTGAAAGATGCTTTCGATGTTCTCTACGAAGAAGGCGCCAGCCAGCCTAAAATGCTGTCCATCGGCTTACATTGCCGTATCGTGGGTCGTCCGGCCCGTATGGCAGCTTTGAAGCGGTTTATTGAATACGTGCAAAGTCATGACAAGGTATGGCTGGCAACGCGGGAAGAGATTGCAAAACACTGGCAAACACACTTCCCGTATAGCGGAGATTAACGTGTTGTGACTGCATAACGGCGTCTTACTGCTTCAGTCTGTGACGCCGTTATCTGTTTGATTCAGTCTGACCGGAAAACAAATCACAAATTTGGCTCCCATACCCGGAGAGCTTTCCACTTTTATTGTCCCCTGAAGTGCATTGGTGACAAGATTATAAATAATATGGGCGCCAAGCCCGCTGCCGCCGGCACCCAGTTTGGTGGTGAAGAAAGGCTCAAAGATGCGCTTTAACTGCTCTTCATTCATGCCACAGCCGTTATCACTGTAAATCAGCTCAATGGTGCTTCCAATTTGTCTGGCATGCAGTGTAATCATGCCCTTTTCATTGGATGAAAAAGCGTGGGTGAGGGAGTTCATTATGAGATTTGTCAGAATTTGTGCGATGGCACCGGGTCTGGTCTCACTGATAATATTTTCAGCGCAACCGGACACGATTTCATGACCGGACTTTTTGATCTGCGGCTGTAACGAGGTGAGAACTTCATTGAGATACTGGTCAAGGTCAATGGTTCTTACCGAATCCTGATTGTGGTCCATGGAGATATTTTTAAAGCTTTTTACCAGGTTTGCGGCACGGGATAAATTCAGTGATGTGGCAAGGCTGCCTTCCTGCGCTTCTTTGATAAACCGTTGCATGAAGGTTTTGGTCACCTTGTTGCTGTCAAAACGCTGTTCGAGTTCTGCAAGGAGGTGTTCAACATGACTGATTGCCGTTACCGATATGCCAAGGGGCGTATTAATTTCATGAGATACGCCGGCGACCAGGCTGCCTAACGATGCCATTTTCTCCTGTTCAAGCATCTGTTTTTGTGAAAATTTCAGTTCTGACAGTGTGTCTTCAAGAGACTGATTCGTATTCTCCAGCTCTTTCGTTCTGGCAGATATCTGGGCTTTAGCCTGGCTCAGCCTGCGGTTCGACAAATAGATATAAAAGATGACAGAGCAGGCCAGTATAGTGGCAGGCAGCGCCCACATAACAATGGTCAGGGTATCGGTGCCGATCTCTACGTTCACACGCAGCCATTTATTTTTTAATGCTTCCCGTTCCTGCATATCCATGGCGGCAATGGCTTTATTCAGCATGCTGACAAATTCAGGCCAGTCACTTCTGACGCCTATGACTATTTCATCGGCATAACCTGTAGCTCCGGTTATTGCAAAGCTTTGATTTTCGCTGTCAGCCGCTGCTGCACTGATCACCGCAAGATTGCCCAGTACAGCATCAATCTTACCGGCTGAGAGCGCAGAGAACGCCTGACCGGTTGTTTTAAAGCGCCTGAATGTGAGGTCTGCGTGCTCTTTCTCCAGCTTCTCTGCAAGATGGTTATTCATAATGCCTACTTCTTTTCCGGCAAGTTGCCACAGGTTGTTTACCGGCGGTTGACTGGTGCTGGTGGCTATGACCACAGGAAAAAGCAAGTACGGATCGGTATAAAGGATATCTGTGGCAGGCTGCAGAGGTTTAATCAGAGCCGGCATGATGTCAAGAGACCTTTCTTTCAGACGCTGTTCTGCCGGTACACTGGTTTTAGTTATCGTCAGTTCTGCCGGTATTCCTAACTGGCGGGTAAAATGACGGATGAAATCTGCACTTAAACCACTGAAGTCTCCGTTTTTGTTGAGGAAGCTTAACGGCCGCGTCTTAAAATCATCGCCTAGTCTTATGGTTTCTTTGGTTTTTAACCAGTCACGCTCTTCTCTTGTCAGGCTGATTTGCTCTGCGGCATAAAATGAATCGTTGGAGTTTTCTCTCAGCCATTTATAAATCAGCGCACTGCGCGTACTGGCTGGCATAGTGGCAAGGGCTTTATTCACAACCTGCATAAACGGCGCGGCCTCAGGACCGGCAGCCATATGAAGTTCTGCATTGCCATATTCAGTCAGAAGACCATTCACTTTAATATTGGAAATAAAATGTTTATCCAGATACCAGGCTACAGATGCATAATTGCTGACTAGCAGATCCGCTTGTCCTGAGGATACAGCCATAATGGCTGCTTCTAAATCCGGCACTTCGATAATGCGAAGTTCAGGGATCAGGGATACGCGGGCCGCGAGGACCTCATCATCTTCAGGTACAGCCAGTGTGCGGTTGCCGGTATCCTGCAGACGACTTATTTGCGCTGTATTGGGTCTTGAAAAAAAATACTGCGATAAAGACAAATAATTGTCGGAAAGCAGCAGACTATCGGGCCGGGTATCTTTTGGATTTATCACCGGCATCATATGGATTTGCCCCTTAGCGGTAGCCTCTTTGAGGTATTCGGCGCTGTCACTGCGGATTATATTCATTTGCGAACCCGTCTGGCTGGCCACATAGCGCAGCAACTCAATGGCAAAACCTGTGCTGTTGTTGCTTTCATCTGTGTAATTGAATGGCACATTGTTGGTTTCACCGGCAACGTTTATCACCGGATTTGCCGTTAACCAGGCTTTTTCCTGTGCAGTCAGCCGGAGTGGTTCTGAAACAGCATCTGTGTTCAGGATCTCGCTGAGGGTAAAATCGTGGCTGATCAGGCGCGGGTTTCTGATCAGTGAGCGACCGTCAAAATGAATACCGTCCGGTTGCAGTTGAAAAAAGGGCAGGTAACGGGTGAGATCATCCGGTGTCGCTGTAATCATCAGAGAATCAAATTCAATTCTCTGGCTGTCAAAATCCACTCCGTTAAGATAATCATGCAACATCACGACTGCCCAGGCGCCATCCATAAAGTGACCACCTATACTGACCACTATCTGGCCCGATTCAAGATAGTCAGCCGTCGGTGTATCCCAGTCGACACCGCCGACTGCCGGCGGGTCAGCGATCCCCATTTCAGCTATTTTATCCGCCACGCCTTTTGCTATCAGATCGCTCACACACCACACTTCTGTGATATCCGGGTTATCCATCCAGGCTTTCTCAAAAATTTCACCGGCTTCGGCTTCACTCCAGTAAGCGTACTCAACCCGAATCTGCTGTATTTCAGGATGCCTGTCTGCATAGGCCTGTAAACCTGCAAGGCGGCGTGTAGAGGAAGGATCGCCGGGCTCTCCGGCTATGGCGAGTACATTATGGCTGTCTACGGTGCGGTGAATATGTGTAAAGCGGCTCAGACCACTGATCAACCGCTCTCCGATGGAATAATCATCCGCAGTTATGCTGCCCAGCCAGTATTTGAATTGTTTTCGTGGCTTAAGGGTTGAGTCCGGCATCCGGTTATTTATCAATATAGACGGAACTTTACGCTCTTCTGCCAGCGCCAGAACCTCTTTTTCTGCATCACCCCAGGCCTGAAAAATCAAACCGTCAATATCACTGTCCAGGGCTTCTCTGGTCATTTGCCGCATTTTTTCCGGCGATAGATTGAAAGAGTAAACGATGAGTTCGACGTCAAGATCTTCTGCAGCTTGCTCAGTCATGCTGAGAACGCGCATCCAGAATGGCGTGTCGTTGGGAAGAAGGATGGCGATTTTCAGCTTATCCTGACTATGGGAGTCAGGCGCAATCTTTGCATCCTGTGCCGGTGCAAAGAATGGTAAACAGATAAGAAACAATAAAAATGCCGGAATAAAAAACGGAAAGTGTTCACGTTTGATGAGTGGACCGGCTCCCGGATTTTTGCACTGCACAATTAATCCTGTCTGTTTGACTTGTATCCCTGTTGTTAACTTTTAAACATAGTTTGGCTTATCAAAAATTAAAAGTTTTTTTAGATAAGGTTTAATAAAAAGCTGGCAGCACTTTTATCTCATCAAGGAAAATGTATGTTTAAAACCCGCAGTATGGTCACCTTACTCCTCACTCTTCCTCTGGTAACCAGTTCCATGGCAGCCGGTATCACCCGTTTTGCCTCATCATCGCCGGATGCGCCTTTTTCTGTTGCCACTCAGGTGGGCAATACCGTGTATCTGTCCGGTCAGCTACCTCTGGATAAGCAAGGCAAGATGGCAGATAACATGACGGCTCAGGCCCGCCAGGTCATGGATAATGTTAAGTCGGCAGCAGCGGTTGCCGGCCTGACAATGAATGATATTTTTAAATGCACGGTAATGATTGACGATATCAGTCAATGGGGAGACTTTAACAAGGTATACGTTACCTACTTTGAAAAAGGCAAGTTACCTGCGCGCAGCGCTTTCGGCGCTGACGGTCTGGCGATGGGAGCTATGCTGGAAGTGGAATGCATGGGCTACAAGCACATGGAATAAACGCGTTGCCCGCGACGGTGGGGTGAAAAAACAAAGGAGTCCGCTGAGGGACTCCTTATTTCTTTTATTTCAAATCAAAGATGTATCTGAGCAGGAAAACCAGCGCGAGAATATAGGTTATTTTACTCACTTCTTTGTATCTGCCACTGCCGGCCATGGTGACCACATAGGTAATGAATCCCAATGCAATACCTTCTGAAATACTAAATGTTAGCGGCATTGCCAGCAGGGCCACGGAAGCGGTTGCCAAAGCGCCGAGATCATCGAAATCAAGCTGGCGGATGGAATCCATCATCAGGATCCCCACCATGATGAGTGCCGGTGTCGTTGCCATCAGAGGAATGACTTTCATCAGCGGAGTCAGGAATAACGCAAACAGAAAACACAGTGCAGTAACGATGGCAGTTAATCCTGTACGGCCTCCTGCGGAAACACCCGCAGCCGACTCCACATAACTGGTGACCGGTGATGTACCCAGTGCTGCACCGGCTACACTGGCGGTCGCATCAGCGGTCATCGCACTGCCAATTTTAGGCAATTTGCCCTTTTCATCCAGCAGATTAGCACGTCGCGACACGCCGATGAGGGTGCCGATGGTGTCGAACATATTCACAAACATTAATGCAAAAATCAGGTCCCAGGTTTCACCAAAATGTTCGATGGGATACCAGATATCCATAGCAAAGAAAGTATCGTCAATGGGATCCGGCATGCCAAAGAAAGCATCGGGATGGTTAGTGAGATAACCGTCACCGGAGGGGATGAATGTACCGGCAACGGAAAGAATAATGATAGAGAGCAGAATGCCCCCTGTAACGTTGCGCATTACTACCACGATGGTCAGAAGAATACCGGCAAAAGCAAGCAGTACAGCAGGGTCGGATAAATCTCCTAAGCTGACGAACGTCGCCGGATTATCCACTACCAGACCGGCATTTTTTAATCCGATAAAAGCGATAAACAGACCGATACCGCACTGCACGCCGACTTTCAGTGAGGGCGGCACAGCCTCTGCAACCTTCGTCCGGACGCCGGTCAGGGTGAGCAGAAGGAACAAGATGCCGTTCCAGAATACGATACCCAACGCCGCTTCCCAGGGAACGTCACGGCCCATACAAATGGTAAAAGTGAAGAACGCATTCAGGCCCATGCCGGGAGCCAGTGCCACCGGGTAATTTGTCATGGCAGCCATCAGCAAACTACCCACACAGGCGGCGAGGGCGGTAACAGTAATAAGGCCTTCTACGGGCATACCGCTCAGCCCCAGAATGCCCGGGTTTACGACCAGAATATAAGACATCGCAGCAAAGGTTGTTAAACCGGCGATGACTTCGGTTTTAACATTTGTACCATGTGCCTGCAGCTTAAACAGGCGTTCCAATAAAGCGTGTGACATGGGGTCTCCCCGGATTATTCTATTTATGCGTATTATCTGAAGCCGGATAAAGCAAAATCCTGACCACTTAGTCAGAAATGGTTCGTTTTGTGCTTGCTTTTCAGCTTGATACAGTAGTGCAGTCCGGCCAGTGATTGATTTGCCGGAAGTTTATGGAAGGCGGTGCCGGAAAGGAGCAGGCATTTCATAAACTTAAGGGGCGGGATTGTAGCAAATTTTCAGTTGTTACAGATACAATACTGTCACGATAACAGGTGAAGTTGCACCACGAGTGCAATAGTGTGTTATTTTGGTGCAAACCACTAAGAAAAAATACTCCGTGCATTGCCGTTGTGTCAACGGAGAGGAAAATCCATTATGTCGCTAAAAACGTTAATCCGTGCTCTGCCTAAAGCAGAACTGCATTTACATATCGAAGGTACATTGTCACCGTCTCTGATGTGGGAGCTGGCACAACGCCATGGCGTAGAATTGCCGTATCAGTCTGTTGCGGATATCGAAGCTGCTTATCAGTTTTCAGACTTGCAGAGCTTTCTTGATTTGTATTACGCCGGTGCGGATGTGCTGCGTACTGAGGACGATTTCTATCAACTGATGATGGCATACCTGCTGAAATGTAAGGAAGAAAACATTGTTCATGCTGAGATCATGTTTGATCCGCAAACGCACACGGAACGTCATGTATCTTACCGGACATTTATGACGGGTTTCCTGAAAGCCATCAGAGAGGCGCAGGAAGGCTGGGGAATGAGTGTGAAACTTATCCTCTCATTTTTACGCCATCTGAGTGAAGAGTCAGCCATTCAGACATTGCAGGATGCAGAGCCCTGGTACGACAATATTGATGCAGTGGGTCTGGACAGTTCAGAACTGGGACATCCTCCTGAAAAGTTTGAACGGGTTTTCAGTCAGGCCCGCTCTCTTGGTTTTAAAGTCGTTGCCCACGCCGGTGAAGAGGGGCCGCCTGAGTATATCTGGCAAGCTATCAATCTGCTCAATATCGACAGGATTGATCACGGTGTGCGGTGCAGCGAAGATGACGAGCTGCTGGCGCTCATCAAACACAGGCAAATCCCCCTGACAGTTTGTCCGCTGAGCAATCTGAAACTGTGTGTCATAGATGATATGGCGAAGCACAATATTCTGTCGTTACTGGAAGAAGGACTGCTGGTAACAGTAAATTCTGACGACCCCACGTATTTCGGTGGTTTCATGAATGAGAACTTTGACGCCCTGGAATCTGCACTGGGGATGAATGAAGAGCAGTTACGTAAGCTGGTGAAAAACAGTTTTACAGCCAGTTTCCTGTCTGAGGAAGAAAAGCTTCACTGGCATGATGCTGTGGAAGCAGTGCAGTAGCACGTCAGCGGGATCAACAATCAAAAATGGCGCAGTCATGACTGCGCCATTTTTTTAATGCCTGACGTCAGGGTTTAGCGGGCCGTTTATTCTCCCGGGATGTGTTTCTGATATTTATCCCAGTTTTCAACCAGTTCATTTATCACCGTACTGCCAGCAAGATAGGCCGCTTCCAGTGACGGTACCATCGCCGCATAGCCACCGTTTTCACGTTCCATCGCCAAATTCTCTGCGGCAGTCAGTCCTTCCGGCTGCATAGTGAAGTTACTTGCTGTGCGCAGCACCATAATACGGTTCTTGTCGGCTTTGCCCGCACGGTCCAGATAAATCATCGACTGGTAACTGCCGGTATCTTCCATACCGGAAGTCATAAAGTTGCCTTCACCACGGGTCCATAATGATACCCAGTCGTTAGCCCAGTCATTCAGCAGTTTGCCATGCCAGAAAGTGGAAGCCGCCAGATGATCACCGATCATGACTTTTGGCGTGGTCCGCGCGTTGGGATAGTTTTTATAACGTGCACGCAATTCAGCCATGGCTTCAGTGTCCATAAGTTTCAGCGATTTCGTCATATTGAATGCCCATTCACTTAAACCGGTATTCAGCTTGTACATTTCACCGTTAACAGCCGGGCGGCCGGCATCGGTTTGCGGGCCGTTTGCGAATAAAGGGAAATAGCCTGAAGGCCAGTCAGCAGGTATTTCTCTGGCATCGATTTCATGGGCAAGATCACCATCCACCAGATGGCGTGTCCAGACTGCGGAACCGATTGTACCGTCCTCTGGATCCATGCCGGCAATACCGGCAACCAGCCAGTAGGCTTCGGTTAAGTCAAAACGGGGGTCCAGCCCCAGTGCCATAATGGCTGCAGAAGCACGTGCAGTGCCCATGCCTGTTACGATGGCAAGCACACCTTTGTCTTCATTGGCGTAGATGTCGTGGAAAGACTGGGGGAAAGGAAAACGGGTATCCAGGCCATAACGTTCTTTCCACATTTGAAATTCGCCGGCTTTATCACCTTCGTCTTCACCGATTTCAAACATCGTAACGACCACGGCTTTCACCTTTAACGGTACAGCAGCGTGGCTGAGGGTGGTAAGACTGAGCAGGCAGAAACCAAGAATGGCTGACACAGTATTTTTCACAAATAGCTCCTTGTTGATGTAGCAATCGCCTCAGAATGAAACTGAAGGTACTGCACATATTAAAACGGCATGCGAATGCATGCCGTTGCGGTACGAGTCAGTTTGATCAGAACTTATAACCAAACTTCACGTTGAAGTGACGAGGCAGTTCAGGTAACACGATTTGGCTACCGAACAGGTCAGGGAAGTTCGCGCGGAAGTAGCGCTCATCCGTTAAGTTTTTAACAGTGAAGTTGATATCCCATTGCTCTGTCTGGTAAGACAGGCCTGCGTTTACCAGCGTATAAGCCGGCAACATCACTGAACCCGAGAAACCGGAAGGTGCTTCATCTGCATCAATGATGCTGACACTGCTGGCAAAACCATTCTGGAAGTCATAGGTGGCTGTCAGTGTGTAGATGTTATCCGGAATACCGGCTTTCTTGGCTTTGGGATTACTTGTACCTTCGCCCACAAGGTTCAGACCGATAACATTACCGCCCAGTACCAGTGAAGGATCTTCCAGACCGGTGAGGTCTTCCAGACCCAGGAAGCCAAACTGGCTGCCATTTTCACGGGCTGTCAGGTTGATAACTTCAACATTGGTGTAACCGGCAGAAACAACCAGGTTTTCATTTACTACCCAGCGCAGTTCTAACTCGACACCTTCGTTATGAGTTGTCGCATTTGTTACAATGGCCTGGCTGTTGTAGTCAGTACGTTCCTGCTCATAAACAGACAATGCAAAGTACAGGCTGTCGTCCAGGAATGAACCTTTAATACCGTATTCGAACAGGTCTGATGTATCAAATGCACCACTGCCATCAGCATTGTTAAGCTGACCCACAGTAATTTCAGCACCCTGACCGGCAACCAGTGTCGCCTGCTCAGCCACTGTAATGTATGGGATCAGGCCCCATGGAGTAGTGTAAGAGATACTGGTGTTCCATGACACGCCATCAACAGTTTCTTCTTCAGTGATTGGTGTAGTGCTGCCTTCTACAATCTGTTCTGCAGGCAGTTTCAGATCTTCGCGGGACGTACTTTCGATATCAATGGTATCGTAACGCAGACCCAGTACGATGTTCAGACCGAAGTCCCAGGTCAGGTCTGTCATTGCTGCAAAACCTAAGTCCAGGTAGTTACCTTCGTCATAGTTGTCGTAGTTCATGCCACTGCGGGTTGCCAGTAAACGGCGGTCCAGTGCAGAAGACGGCATGGTCAGGTCGCGACGGTTAAAGTATTCATAAGTGAAATCATCACCGTGCAGGAAGTCGGTATAGCGGATTGAAGGCGATACCTGGAACTGTGCAAGCAGTGAGTTGGTTTCATATTCCGTAGAGAATACTACTTTGTCTTCAATTACCCAACTGTCGTGGAATTGAGAGAAACCGTAGGCATTTTCGTTGATGTTGTCATAGCCGTCGTAAAAAAACTGGTTCTTAATTTCCCAGCTGTCAGCGTAATAGATAACATCGAAATACAAGGTGTTGGCTTCATTGACCAGCTGGTCGTCAGGCGCTACCAGCGTTTGTGAACCACTTAGTGTGGTAGTACCCACGTTTTCCAGCGCCATCAACTCTGTGGCTTCTGAATCAGTGAAAGAAGCTGCCGGTACATAGAAGAAGCTGTTACCCGCCAGATTTACTGCGCCGTATTCTTCATGGGAGATAGAACCGTCACCGTCTGTATCCAGAGGTTGAGCAGTACCGGTAATATAAGTACCGTTGTCTACCAGCTCCTGAGTCAGGCGGTTCCAGCCTGCTACCTGGTTACCATCGTACTTATGGTACATGCCACCGAATTCAACACGCAGATTATCGGTTAAATCAATGTTGAATGAAGCCTGCAGGATAGACTGATCTGTGGCTGAGTTTTCGTAATAACTTCCTGAATTCTCAACTTCACCATATACGTAATAACCCATTTCTTTGCCTGCGATAGAAGCCGGACCGCCAACTTCAGCAGTTACAATGCTTTTATCCCATGTTCCGTGGGTATATGACATAGCGCCGGTAGGTGCATCCAGATACTGGCCGGATGATGCACGGGCTGATTTAGGGTTAAAGTTCAGGTAACCACCAATTTTAGACGGGCCGTAGATGGGAGAAGCAGGACCACGAACGATATCTATACGGCTTGATGCACCGATAGGGGTAGGATAGTTACCCGGGTTATCAAGACGCTTCATGCCACGGAAATAAGCTTCACCGGGGTTACCACGCACATCCAGTGAACCTGCAACACCGAAGAATGACTGGGTAAATGTACCCGGTGCGAAGGCCACAAGTTCATCAATGTCTGACACATTGAAACGCTCCATTTGCTCAGAGCTGATGGTTGAAGCCGAACGCGGTGTCTCTAAAATTGATTTACCGAAACCGAATACGGCTTCAACGTCCTGGCCAGGTAAGCTGCCCAGTGAACCGGTCACTTCAATTTTTTCAACTTCTTCATCGGAAGGAGTATTTGCTTCCTGAGCAAATACCGACGCCGGGGCTAAAACCAGGCCAAATGCAATGGCTTTAGCAAGCGGAGATACCGCAAAAAGAGTGTGTTTCATGTTTTTCCTCTGTTTTAGTAATCAGCCTCTACGGGCGGCTTAAACGTTGCCAGACCAGCAGAAGCACATTAGGTGCCAATAAGTTGTCCGATTGGTCAAGAAAGTTATTTGGTTTAACTTAATGATTTTTATAATTATTTTTTAGTTATTATTATTTTGGCAGAAAATTTATCGTGCAAATTGATTTCAGATGCGTTAATTTGCACCCTCATGGTGCGAAAGGCGCGTATTCTGCACCAGATCGGGATCTAATTTCTTTTGTTCTTTTGGTGAATTGTCAAAAACGTGTTTTTTTGGTAATGGTTTGCCAGTTTCCGGCAAAATCACATCCAGAAATACCGCAGTGATCCCCGCCATGGTGACCGGTGAGGCAACGATGTTTGCCAGCCAGTCCGGAAAACCATTCGTCATCGCCGGTACCATCATTACACCCATACCCATTCCCAGCGCCGACGCTGTTATCAAACTGGTTCGTCTGTTCAGAGTTTGCTGCATCAGAATTTTCAGACCGCCCACTGCCACCATAGCGAACATGACCAGTGTGGCGCCGCCAAGCACGGCTTTGGGAATCGCCTGAAGAATTCCGCCGATAACGGGAAAGATGCCTGACAGCAGATAGAAAATGCCGATAGCAATGCCGACGCGTCGACTGGCAATACCGGTTAACTGAATCACCCCGTTATTTTGACCGAAAGTGGTATTGGGAAATGTGTTGAAGCAGGCTGCCAGCACTGAGTTTATGCCATCACCCAATATGCCGCCCTGAATACGTTTGATATAGACCGGGCCTTTAATAGGCTGATTACAAAATACGCTGTTAGCCGTCAGATCGCCGGCGGTTTCCAGGGCACTGAACAGGTATATTAACGCGACGGGCAGGAAGAGGCTGAAGTCGAAAGCAATACCGTATTGAAAAGGAGCCGGAAACGCCAGAACGGGCAGGTCTGACAAATGAGAAAATGACACATTGCCGAAGCTCCACGCACACAAAGTGCCCAGCGCCATGCCTATAAAAATAGCACTTAGCCGCAGCCATAAGTTCGATGATGCATTAAGGAAAATGATGATGAAAAGCACGGATAAACCCAAACCAACATGGTTGATCTGACCGAAATCAGTGGCACCGAAACCGCCGGCAAGGTCTGTCATACCTACTTTAATCAGCGACAAGCCGATAGATGTAATCACTATGCCGGTGATGACGGGGCTCAGCAGACGTTTAAGACGGTGAATAAAAAAGCTTAAGCCCACTTCTACCAGGGCGCCGGCCATAGAAATGCCCATCAGCATAGCCATTACTTCATCGTCGCTGCCCCCGCGGCTGCGCACTGTCGTGCCGGCCAGTATAAGCGCACTGACAAAAGCAAAACTGGTGCCCTGAACGGCAACCAGTCCGCTGCCGATGCGGCCTATTCGTTTGGTCTGGATCACCGTTCCCAGGCCAGAGACAAACAACGCCATACTGACCAGAAACGGGATGTGTGATTCTAAACCCAGTGCTGCGGCGATAATCAGTGTGGGCGTAATAACCCCTACAAAGCTCGCCAGGACATGCTGAAATGCTGCCGTGGAGGTTTTCAGAAGGTTGGGGCGGTCTTCAAGACCATACAACAATTCAGGGTTTGCTGACACTGTCCTCTCCTTGAGGTGACGTGCATATTTGTGGTTCAAATTTGCAAATGAACTGGCGGGGTGCGGCATAGCCGGGCAAAGCTTGCTGACCGATGACTTTCTTCTCAAATGCATCCAGATGCTGGTTTAGACGGCTAAGCAGAGGTGACTTTTCTTCATCTGTCAGGAAACTGAACTGAACAGAGTTATTTACCAGAACACGCAGTTCCTGCCATGAAAGGTTAAACTGAGACACGGCGACATAGAATTCATCGGTGAGCGTAGAATCCCACATACCACGGTCATCCGTTGATAAGGCAACCGGAATACCGCTGCGGAGATATTCGGCGAAGGGGTGCTCGCTGTACTGGCTTACATATTCAAGTAAAAAATTCGAAATCAGATTAATTTCAATCAGGTAAGGACCGTGGCGCATCAATAGCAGGGTGTCCGGATCGGTAATGGTATTTAAACCGTGGCCAATTCTGTCAGCGCCCAGTAAGAGCGTATCGCGGACATGGCGGTTAGGTTCATCCACTTCACCGGCATGAATTGACAGCGGGATAGCAGGATACTGTTGGCGCAGTGCCCGGAAGACAGACAGAAAACGCAAGGGGTAGCCTTTGTCGTTGTCTTCACGGCCGACAAGGTTAATGCCTCTGTAGATATCCCGGTGAGCGTCGACAAATGCGTAAAGCGACTTCAGGGTGTCTTCAGCGTCGGGCAGAAAGCGCAGCAGCGCATACTGAAATTTCACTGTCACGCCGGTTTTGACAGCCCGTTCACTGCTAAGGGCTGCCTGCATAATGGCTAAAGCCTCTTCGGCAGAGTAGCCGGTCCCGTCGGGTTTGAGCATGCCGTGCACGCCGGCCTGCGTTTCCAGATACTGCACATTTTCTCTGGCATAGGCTTCCATGTTCAGTAGCAATAATTCACTGATCAGAACAGGATTGCGGGTCAGATCATTTAACCGTTGCCAGTGGGTCTGAAAGAACTCATCACGGCCTTCACCCTCTTTATCCAGTCGCAGGCTGTCGAGGAAAGCTTCTTTCTGACTGGCGGTTAATGCAGCAAGGGGCGTATAACCTTTCTTTTCGCATTCACTGAGGGATGCAAACGTTGAAGCCTGTATGGTTTTAAACAGCAGGTAAGGGGATGCCGGTGAAAAGGCATTGGCGTCGAAGCCATCACATAATGTCAGACGGGTTCGGGTGAAGTACTCATAACCACCGTTACGCTCAGTATCAGTCGCCAGTTCCCACCACCACTCACTAAAAGCAGCGCCGGTAAGATGATGATGTAAATCGCCGCCCTTGGGCATGGCATGAAGAAAGCGGTAAAGTTCTGCGGGCGTAGCGGTTTGTTTAAAATTTCGGAACCAGTTGTTCATGTCCGCAGGGGACGATTGCGCAAAAGACAGGTTTGCCTGCAGAAGAATAATCAGACAAAAAACAATGTGATAAGAACGACGAAACACAGTAGCAAATTCTCGGTAATTGAGCGTTAATTTGCATGACAGGATTGCAATAAACTGACCAAGTGGTCATGTTATGGTGTAAGTTTTTATCTCATTGAAAAATATAAGTAAATTTTTTATTTAATAAGTCAATTCAGGTAAAGGGGGAAAAGCACGGAAAACGGGTGCACTTGTTTGGTGAATTTGCTCTTATTTGGGGAGTTTACTCTGCTCAAGACATGTACGGGTGCAGCGGGGCGGGAATAAAAAAGCCCCGGCACGATTTCTCATCTTTGCACGGGGCCCTGCGACTAATAATCCATCGATCAGAATGTCACATGATCCGGCAGGGTGACAAAAATAGAATGGCGTACTTCGTTGTACATAGCGCGGCTGCAATGGCCTTCACCTTCTGTATCTTCCAGCAGCAGTACATCGCCTGCACCGAATACATGACGCTCACCGTTGGAGACTTTAAATTCTGCGCGACCTTTAATGATAAACAGCAGTTGCCGCGCAGGGGCAGGGTGCCATTTAAAATCGTAATCGGCGGGGGTTTCCCTGAATATCACAGTACCGGCGTCAAAACGTTCAGATAAAAGGCCGATGGGGCCACCGTCTGACAATGGTATTTCCACTTCTCCAAAGTGACTTTTCCCTTCTTCATCATTATAGATACGTTTAATAATCATCGTCACTCCAACGTGGTTTACGGTCAAAAGATCTTAGTTTGCTAAATGCTTAATGGTTGCATGTAACGCTGCAAGCGCCACTGCCACATCCTCTGTTAAAATGGACTCCGCGGGATGATGGCTTATCCCTTTGTCGCAGCGTAAAAACATCATGGCAACAGGACACATAAGGGCCATTGCCATGGCATCGTGTCCGGCTCCGGATGGCAGAGAAAAGGTGGGGATCCCGCATTCACCGATGGCCGTTTTTAAGATGGACTGCAGCCGGTGATCGCACTGCACGGCGCCGGCACTATGGGTTTGCTCGACATGCAGAGTCAGTTTCCTGCGGGCAGCAATCTGATTAAATTGCTGCATGATTTGTTCCAGCACTGCATCACGGTGGTTGTCGTCTTCACTGCGGATATCCAGTGAAAAACGGGTACTCCCTGATATCACGTTTACGCCATTCGGGCGGTTTTCAATTTTTCCTACCGTCGCGACGACGCCGTGAGTCCTGGCCTGACTTTCAACGGCCAGAATCATTTCACTGGTAGCTGCCAGCGCGTCCAGTCGCATGTTCATAGGCACGGTACCGGCATGACCCGCCATACCGGTAACATCAATATTGAATCTGCGGGCACCGGATATAGCGGTTACTACACCTACCGGCAGATTGGCATTTTCCAGCACCGGCCCCTGTTCAATGTGCAGCTCCAGATAACCCAGCGGACGGCTGGCGGTAATATCTGCCTGCTTCACATTGTCGAAATCCAGTCCGAAAGACCGGAGTGCATCCGGCAGGCTCAGGCCATTTTCGTCTTTAAGCTTCGACCAGGCGTCCGGCCATTGTCCTGTGAGTGCCCGGCTACCCAGTAACGTAGAACCGAAACGGGTGCCTTCCTCATCGCCGAAACCGACTATGTCGAGGTGAAACGGCAGCGGGAATTGTGTGCCCTGAAGCATTTGCACAATGGCAACAGGCGCAATGACACCCAGCATGCCATCGTATTTGCCGCCATTAGGAACCGTATCCAGATGACTGCCGATAATAAACCGTGGCGCATCGGGGACTGAACTTTCAAGTCGTCCCCACAAATTGCCGGCAGCATCCTGCCAGGTAATCATGCCGGCTTCACTCATCCAGGTGGCAACAAGCCGGTTTGCCTGCTGGTGTTCGGCTGTCAGATAGCGTCTGTCCAGGTAGTCAGGTGACTGGCTGATTTGCCCGAGTTCGTCCAGTCTGGCCATCACAAGTTGTGCAAGACTCTGATATTCAGACATGTTGCTGACCTGCATAAACGTCCATGGCTGCGTCTACCGCGGCGCCCGGTCGCAGGGCGAATCCGGCACGGCGAAGTACGGTTTCTAAAGACTGAAGTGTGTGATAGACCGCATCTTCACGGGCGTTATAGCCCATTGTTCCGATACGCCATATTTTACCTTTCAGAGGGCCGAAACTGGTGCCAATCTCGATGTTAAAGGTGTTAAGCAAAGTATGTCTTATCCCTTCGCCATCCACGTTGTCAGGAATGGTCACGCCGACGACATTGGTCATTTTGTTTTTCAAATCACCAAAAGGTTTCAGAGACATTGCCTGTACGCCGGCCAGCATGGCGTTACCCGCCAGTTGATGGCGTTTAAGCACCTGATCCTGTCCTTCTTCCAGCAAATTCACGGCACATTCGCGGGCACAGAAGAGCATTGATGCTGCTTCAGTATGGTGATTCAGGCGTTCTTCCCCCCAATAATCCATGATCATAGGCAGGTCGAAATAGTTTGAACGGATCCTGGAGCCGCTGGCCGCCTGATGATGACTGTCCCGTATTCCGGCTTCGACGTGGTGACGCTTGCGCACGCAGGCTACGTATTTTTCACTCAGAGTCACAGGTGCACTGCCACTCGGGCCGCCTAAACATTTTTGCAATCCCACCGATACCGCATCCAAGCCCCAGTCGTCAGTCTCGAAAGGGTTGCCGCCAATCGAGGCGGTGGCGTCACTGTAGAACAGTACATCGTATTTCCGGCAAATTTCGCCTAAATGCTCCAGTGGCTGCAACATCGTTGTGGATGTATCGCCCTGCACAATTGCCAGTACTTTCGGGCGGACTTCACGAATAGCTGCTTCAATTTGTTCAGGTTCAAACACTGTGCCCCAGGGCGTTTCGATAGTATGAACTTCCGCGCCGGCCCGCTCTGCAATTTCAGCCAGTAAGTGGCCGAAGCGGCCAAATACCGGCACCAGCACCTTATCGCCGGGTTCGATACAGGACACCAGCACAGCCTCAATGCCGGCCCGTGACGTACCGTCAACTAACAGCGTTTGTTTATTTCGGGTATTAAACACTTGCCGGTACAAGGCCATCACTTCGTTCATGTAGCCTGTCATCACAGGGTCATACTGACCCACCAGTTGGGTAGACATGGCCTGTAATACACGCGGATAGCAGTTTATCGGGCCCGGGCCCATGAGTAATCGGGGAGGGAGAGACAACGGTTTCATAGGAATTCCTGGATAATCGTCTGCGCGAGCATGCGCACGCCGGTGATGATAAGAACAAGGGCAAAGACTTTTTTCAGCATTGCAGGATTGAGTTTGTTCGCGATGCTTGCGCCAACAGGTGCAAACAGCACAGTAAGGGGAACAATACAGGCGAAGCCAAGAAGGTTAACCAGCCCGAAAGTGGCAAACGGTGCGTCAGCAGGGCGTTCACCCACAATCAACATAGTTAACGCTGCGGGGAGAGAAATGATCAGACCCACTGCTGCGGCTGTTCCTACCGCACGGTGGGCGGGATAGTTACAAAAGGTCAGAGTGGGAACGGTTAATGTGCCGCCCCCGATGCCAACCATGCTGCTGAAAAAGCCGATACAGGTAGCCATAATACTTTGACCGCCCTTGCCGGGCAGCGATTGTGCGATGGCATTTTTCTTACCAATCAGCATGTTCAGTGCCGACAGGGTAGCGATGATACCGAACATCATGGCAAGCCATTTTCCGTCGGTTTTTGTCACCAGATAACTGCCGGCCAGCACACCAAGTAATATGAAAATTGCCCAGTGTTTAAGTAACTCAAAGTCGACATTGCCTTTCCTGTTATGGGCCATAATTGAACTGACCGATGTAGGAACAATGGTGGCCAGTGATGTGGCCGTTGCCACAATCATGGCAGTATCAGCGCTTATTCCCAGCGCCTGATAAAGGAAAAATAACACCGGTACGATGACAATGCCGCCTCCGACACCCAGTAACCCGGCCAGTATTCCGGCGAAAACACCGGTGCCCATCATGGCCAAAATAATGGTTAAATTTTCACTGATAAATTCCATTTTTATATTTCTCCCTGACCGGCTGATGCTGTTGAAACAGATGACGCCGTAGCAAAGGCTTTACCGTCACTGCGGGGATCGGTGGCTGCCTCGGTACTGCCGTCAGGATGTCTGACTACTGCGCCGGCATGGCCCATCAGTTCGTTACAGGCTTCAACAACAACCATGTCATGTCCCCTGGACCGTAAGGCTTCGCCCACATAGTCGTTAACGTCACGTTCAACTTTCAGATTATGGCTCACATCACCCCAGGTCCGGCCCAGCAGCCAGCGACCCAGTGCAATGGATTTATCCAGCGGCTGATTGTGATAAACGTGACGGGCAAACAGCGCTGCCTGGGTTTGCGGTTGCCCTTCGCCGCCCATGGTGCCGTAACTGATGCGCCGGCCATCGTTGAGCTCTGCATAGGCAGGGTTCAGCGTATGGAAAGGGGTCAGTCCCGGTTGCAGATACTGGTGACTGGAGGCATCCAGAGAAAATGACGTCCCGCGGTTATTCCACACTATGCCTGTAGACGGACTGACTACACCGCTGCCGAATTCCCAGTAAAGGGACTGAATGTAACTTACCATCCGGCCTTCGCTGTCACATGCGCCCATCCAGATGGTGTCGCCGGGAATGGCCGGATGTGGCCAGGCCTGTGCACTTTCCAGTTGAATATGCTGTTGCATATCTTGCAGCGATTCCGGCGAGAGCAAACTCTGCAAATCAACGCTGAGGCGGCTTGGATCGGTGACATAGCGGTTTCGTTTGATGAAAGCTTGTTTGGTACATTCAATCAGTAAATGCACCATGTCGGCATCATCAGAACCTTGCTGCCAAACCCTGTCGTACAACGCCAGAATGAGTAACGAAGCAATACCCTGTGTAGGCGCAGGCAGGTTGTATAAAGTCCCTTTCGAGGTGGTGACACTCAGGGGCTCGACCCGTTTCGCTTCATAGCTGTGAAAGTCTTCAAGGGTGACCGGAGACCCTGCAGCCTGCAAATCGGTAGCCAGTTTTTCTGCGGTTTCACCCCGGTAGAAATCGTCGAGACCGGCTTCAGCCAGATGCTTTAAGGTTTCGGCCAGTTTCGGCAATTTAACTATCTTGCCTTTCTTAAGAGCCTTCCCCTTAATCAGAAACTGATCGAAAGCCGGATCGCCGGCGAGTGTGTCAAAGGTTTTGAAGCTGGCATCACTCAGACTTTGAGTGACTTCAATGCCCCAGCTTGCCTGATTGACAGCTGTGTCTAACAGGGTGCCTAGTGGTAAAGGTGCTTGCCATTGTGCGCTGATTTCAAGCGCTTTCTGCCAGCCTGATACAGCGCCTGCCATAGTCAGTGCTGCTTTACCTCCCCGTTCAGGGATGGCGTTCAGGCCTTTATAAAACGCCGGCGTTGCATGCTTTGCCGCAATGCCTGCTGCATCAATGCCTACCGGCGCTTTGCCGGGTTCGCTGATCAACCAGAAACCATCACCGCCTAAGCCGTTCATATGAGGGTATTCAACGGCAACAGAGGCGGCAGCCGCTACCATAGCTTCAATCGCTGTGCCTCCTTTTTCAAGGATGGCATTCCCTACCTGCGCTGCAGCATAGTGAGGGGCAGTGAATCCGCTCATTGTATTTTTAGTCATTATTCTTGTTTTCCTGATAATAGGGTACGGGCAATCTTCAGCAGTTGCCTGTCACTTCCCCGCGGGCCCAGAAGAGAAAGGCCACAGGGAGCATTGTTTAAAGTGAACAGAGGCAGGTGTAACTGGGGACATCCGCTTAAACCTGCCAGGGATGTCAGTGAGAGTAGCTGGTTTCTGTATCCGGCTAATGATTCAGCCGGTGTAGATAATAGCGGACTGATGCCGGGGGTTGTCGGCATCACCAGAATGCGGTTTGACACCACCTCTGAAAACCAGGCATTGAAAGCGTCTCTGCGCTGTTTTGCTTCATTAACTTCATGGCTGGTTAACGCAGCACAACTATTCAGACGCAATTGAATGTCCGATGCAATGTCCGGCCGGTTATTACTCAGCCAGTGTCCGTGTTGTTGCCAGATTTCATAACCCTGAATGACTCTGAATGTTTCACCGGTCTGCCAGGCTTCTGTGGTCAGTTCGCAGGGCGGCATAAACAGTTCAGGATGCAGTGAAGCTTGTGTTTCATGCCACTGCAGAATGGCTTCTCTATGTCCGCAACCGTCTGTCAGGTTGGTTACCAGACTTAGTGGCAGTGTCTCGGTGTCATGAAGGTGGGGAAGCAACACCGCAACGGTATTCTCAAGGGTTGTCAGATCTCTGGTCATCACACCTACGGTGTCAAAGGATGGCGCCAGCGCCACCATGTGGTCAGTGCTGATTTCACCGTGTGTAGGACGTAATCCAAATAAACCCTGATAGCTGGCCGGAACGCGAATGGATCCGCCGGTGTCAGTACCGAGCCCGATATCAGCAAGATTCAGGCTGACCGCTGTGGCTGAACCGGAACTGGAGCCGCCGGGCAGCCGGTCCGGCGCCGCCGGGTTCTCCGGTGTACCATAATGCTTATTTTGTCCGTTCAGACTGTAAGCCAGCTCGTCTGTAAGCGTTTTGCCCACAAACCTGGCACCATGCTGAATTAAGTTAGTTACCACCGGCGACGTTGCTAAAGGAAGAGGGTGGCTGCTCAGCCAGTCCGGATTGCCTGCAGATGTAGGAAGCCCTGCCATATGGAAAAGATCCTTAACGGCAAGGCGATAGCTGGCAAGAGGCACAGCGGTATTATTTTGTATGCACAGTGGTGCACCTGACTTTTGCGGTAAAGTCATAAACGGGTTTGTTGTGGTATGCATGACTGGAACGGTCGGATTGCGTTGTTCTATGAAACAATCGTTTCACCATTCTGTCAATAGAAACAAATGCTTTTTTCCACATGTTTTCATATTGATGGCGACTATTTATGTTATGAATTTGTAAAATTATGCTGCGCTGCAGTATGTTTGACACTTATGTTCACACTGGTGTGGCATAGGAATTACAAATGATCCGTCCGTTTATACGGTTTCATTCAGGAGTGAAGCACATGGCATTAAAAAAAGGCTTTAAATCGTTACTGGAAGACGCATCAGCGCGCATCGGAACCATAAGCCCTGAGCAGGCAAATGAAACAGTGTACAAAGCGGACGTTGTACTGGTGGATATTCGTGATGTCAGAGAACTTGAGCGGGAAGGGCAGATCCCGGGAGCAATCCACGCTCCCCGCGGTATGCTGGAGTTTTGGGTCGACCCGGACAGTCCATATTACAAACCGGTATTCGGTGGTGGTAAGCGCTTTGTTTTGTATTGTCAGTCGGGATGGCGTTCCACGCTGGCAACAGCAACTTTGATGGATATGGGGTTTGAAGATGTCGTCCACATTGAAGGCGGCTTCGATGCATGGAAAGTGGCCGGTTTACCGGTGGAACCTTATACCCGTTAAAGGGAAGCCGGATACAGCAGAATGAAGTCTGTTGTATCCGGATTGCGTTACGTCAGGCTTCGATGAAGTGCTGGCTAAGAAATGCTTTTTCTTCTTTGGTCGATTTGCGCTTCAGCGCTTTATTGCGTTGCGGATAGCGGCCAAATTTTAGCAATAAATCCCGGTGTTCCTGCTCGTATTCAAATTCCAGCTCCAGACCGTCTATATTAAACAGTTCCATGGCCATGTCATGAATAGCCAGTGATTCGGAATGCATAAAGGGCATGAATAAAAAGGTCTTCTGAGCCACGGTAAGTGCTTTATCAGCTTCTACTCTCAACGCTTCCTGGGACAGGGCCAGCGCCATACTGTCGCAAGCGAAAGCGCGGGCATCGTTACGGTAGATATTACGTGAGAACTGATCCAGTACAATAATTTCGGCCAGTCTGCCTGACGGTGTTGCACGCCAGGGCCATAATTCACTGTTTGCGGCTGCGTTGTGAACTTTCCCGAACCGGGACCGGATTAAATTATCTAACCCCTCATCTGCACGGAACCACTGTTCTGATTCCAGCTCGTTGAACCAGAAAGCGAGAACACTGGAAGCTTCTTCCAAAGGGATAATTGATGTTTGCATGTTACTCCTGTTTATCACGTCCGTTGTGCGCAGGTAATTGCCAGTTGTCCTTACACTGTTCAAATGCGGCCGGCACCGCCTTATCAGACCAGTAATTTGTATACTGTCACAAAGGTTAAAAAATAATCAATTTAAAATGACGATTTTTTTACGCATTTAGTCGCATTTTAGTTCGACTACTGAAAACGCATTAAGGTTCAAGCTCGTCGAGCTCATCATACATACTGGCAATGCGGGCGGCGCGTTTTACAGCTTTATCTCCCAGCCTTTCAAATACTCTGTTCGCGAGAAAAGAGATCAGGCTCATAGGTGCTGCATAGCTGTCGAAGGCATGTTGCTGGCCGGGATGGCAAACCAGCAGATGAGACACTTTCTGGTTATACACCTGGCCCGTGGGGTCGGTGATCAAAACGGTGGTGTGGGCATTCAGCGCGTCTACAATCCGGGAGAATATACGGGTGCGTCTGCGAAAGCCCAACAAAACCACCACTTCATTTTCCGGAATATCAATAAGATCTTCACCCAGCGACTGGCCGGGTTGAGGCAAAAGCCTTACTGTGCTGCGTACCTGTTTCAGTTGCTGTCTGAAATGCAGCGCCAGCGGGTAGGCGTTCCTGTAACCTATCAGCGTAATTCGTTCAGAATCTGCCAGCAACGACACTACCTGGTCCACCGTGTCCGGTTTCAGTCCGTCGAAGGTCATGGCTAAATTGCGGATTTCCTGTTGATAATGATCCGGTTGATTTTCATCCAGCGGTAATGGCAGGCCTTTTTCACGCATCGACAGCATGGCGTCTTTCACGTCCTGGTGAGACTCAAACCCTAACTGACGGAAAAAACGGCTGACGGTAGCTTTGGATGTGCCGCTCAGTCTGGCGATTTCAGCAGTACTTTTGCTCACCAGTGCGATGGGATGCTGCTGAACGTAGGCAGCAATCTGCCTGGCTGAAGGCGACAGAGAAGGGTATTGCTGCTCAATCAGGCCTAATAAATCTTTTGGCGATGCCATTTAACCCGCTCTTTTCTAATCATTACCGGGACAAAGGTAATGCAAAATTGCTTCAGAGCCAACCTTTTAGCAATTCAATCCTTTTCCCCAGAGGGAGCTGCCGGCAATGATAGTGTGAATGCCGCCAGGCCTCTTTCGTTTCTGCTGTCTTTTTTTCATACCAATTATTGATAAATAAACGCTGATTTTTTCACCATAACGGGACGAATAGCATTATAATGTCACGGTACTGTCATATTAATTTGTTAAGGGCTTTTCAGATGCGTTTGTGGGCGGAAATGATTGCGCTGTTCTTTATGTTACCGCTGGCAATTGCCTACTGGGTTAATCAGGTCGCCGGATACCTTATGCCTTTGTTGGGACTCACCGGTGTTGCCTGCCTTGCGGTACTGCTCGCAGATAAACAGTTCAAGCGTTTCAGATTGTGGCACTGGCAGGATTTTTTCACCCACCTTCGTACTACATTAAAATTGTTCATTCCCTGGGCCTGCCTGCTGGGCGCACTGGTTTATCTGATAAAGCCGGAACTGTTTCTGCAATGGCCCCTGAACGAACCTGAATTATGGATGCTGACATTACTGATCTATCCCATCGTTTCGGTGATCCCTCAGGAAATAATTTTCCGCACGTATTTTTTTCATCGTTATAAGACCATTTTGCCGTCAAAGATGATGCGTTGGGGGATCAGCACCTTCGTTTTCGGACTGGTGCATCTGGTTTATGGTAACTGGATTGCCATGATACTTTCGTGGTTCGGTGGTGCGCTGTTTGGTTACCGGTATATGCAGACGCGTTCTACACCGGTTGTCGTTGTTGAGCATGCGATTTGGGGCAGCTTTATTTTCACCATTGGTCTTGGATCTTATCTGGTGATTTCTCCTCCCTGAGGACGTGTTAAAGAAGTCACACTGTCAACGGGATAAGCTGTTAAGATAGCTGGAAATTATTGTCTGGCAGTCTGTGATTTTGCTGCCGGCATCGTCAGATTATCCGGAAAACCCATGGCACTGAAAGCGACTATCTTCAAAGCAGAACTATCCATAACGGATATGGACCGCAACTATTATAACGACCACAACCTGACCATTGCCCGTCATCCCTCTGAAAACGATGAACGTATGATGTTGCGTATCATTGCATTTATCGCCAATGCCCATGAGCGGCTGCAATTTACCAAAGGCTTATCTGATGATGATGAACCTGATTTGTGGCAAAAAAGCCTGAGTGATGAAATTGAACTGTGGATTGAACTGGGCCAGCCCTCAGAACAACGGATTAAAAAAGGCTGTAATCAGAGCCGGCAAATGCTTATTTACGCCTGCGCCGATAACAGTTTCGAAGTGTGGTGGAAAAAAGAGCAAAACAAACTTCAGAGCCGGAAAAATTTATCTGTTTTCACCTTGCCTGAATCTGTGGTGACCAGGCTTGCAAACGCAGTTCAGCGTTCAATGCAAATTCAGGTTACCGTTCAGGATGGCCAGATGTGGCTTAATATTGAAGGTGGTGGTGTAACAGAAAGTGTTGAAGTATCAACAGAACAGCGGATGTAAAGCCAGGGCAGCCCCGTCTCTGCCATTAGTTTTTCGACGTTCAGGCTTGACTGATTTGGCTGACCCGATATGTTAGGCGATACGCTTCGCCGTTTTATGGGCTTTTCATAAGGAAGTGCATTGCAAATATTCAGGTCAATTTTCCTTACCATGTTACTCATGCCCTTTGCTGTTATGCCGGCAGAGGAAACTGCAGAAAACGATGTAACGGCTTGTGGCTTCAGCCCGCAGGCCATTGCTCTGGCAAAACTCATACAGCAGGATCCGTTACAGCAGCGCGCTTCCATTCAATGTCATCCGCTGCTTGCTCAGGCCGCAGATGATAAAGCCCGGGTCATGGCTGAGGTTGGTATGGTCATGCACAATGTGGGAGGCAGTCCTAACAGCCGTTTGCGGGAAATCGGTTTTCCGCTGCCACGCTATTACAGCGGTGTTATGGGTAATCAGGTGGAAGCTATTGCCGGCGGCTACACGACACCGGATTCTGTTTGGCGTGCTTTTAAAGGCTCAAAGTCTCACCGGCAACATCTGCTCGGTGAGCTTGATTTTTATCGGGAACAGCAGTTTATCGGCGTAGGATTTTATTCCGACCGTCATGCGCCTCACGTGGAATACTGGGTTGTTTATGTCACAAAGGCGGCGGACAATCTGCCGGTGCCGGACTTTGAGTTTATACCCGACAAAGGCATTTTTGTTGTACAGCAAGTTAAGCCTGAAATTAACCTGTCTTCGCCACAGTGACTGATGAACACTTATTCCCTGTAACATTACCCCGCCTGTGGCGATAAATTGCACCGTCCAAGGAAGTGCTGCCACAATCCGATATGTTCTGCCATCACCTCACGGTATTGCCGGAACTCCAGTTCACGCTCAGTTAAATAGTCTTTGAATGCCTCAGACAAATAAGGGGATGCCTGAAGCGTGTTCAGGGTTGGCTGCAGTTTATACATGTACTGATTTAACTGACTGCCGGCAGGTTGTATGCGTTCAATGAAGAACAGATAAAAAACATTTCTGAGTATTTCTGCCTGTTCAGAGGCTTTACCGTTATCACAGTTAATGTCTGCCAGAGGAGCGGGGAGTAAGCGGTTCAGGGCAGATAAATGTGCCGAGAAGACTTTTTGAGATTTCCAGACTTTGGCCGGAATGCGGGATGATTCCAGAATTTTAAGTTGCCCGTTAATTTGTTCTGATGTGACATTTCCTGCATCAGGCAGGGTTGTTAACCAGGCCAGAGCATTAATACCGCTTTCGGCATCGCGGTTATTACCGGCGGTTATCAATTCCTTGCTCTGAGAGAGCGCCTGGCGGGTTTCGGTACTGGTTTGGATCAGGTTCGCCCACACTTTCTGCAGTTGTGTTGCTTTCATTGCCCGAAGTTCATCCAGCCGGTTGGCAAGTGACGGGTTTTCATCCGTTTGTTTTAGTTTTCTGACACAATTTTCCAGCGCCGTTACCAGCGCGGATTCATATACCCAGCTCGCAGCGGCATCCTGTTGTTTTCCAAGCGTGGTGTTCCGTTCTGCTACCAGCGTACCTAATTCACAGGACTGAATAGAATAAAAATCGGGTAAGGTTATTTCAGCCTCTTCAAGGGGATTAAACAACGTTTGCCGGGAAGGATAGGGTAGCGTTGTGTCAGATCCCACATCAGGGAAGCTGCTATCCAGCACCCGTGCCAGGCGGGAGGCGTATTCTTCAAGGTCCGTCGTCAGCGGGGGCGCCAGCCCGCAGCCATTCAAAATCAGGGCGGCGATAACAGACAGCAGTATTTTCAGGAATGTCAGGAGTGTCTTTGGCATTACTCAACAGGTTGCCGGATAGCGGAAATTTGTTCTTTGCACGATTGTATATAGTGTCCGCCAAAAAGTAATGCATGATTGAGCAAATGATAGAGATTATAGATGTGCTTTCTGTTCCGGTAACCTTTATCCAGTGGCCATGTCTGGTTATATCCGGCGTAAAATTCCTGTGGAAACGCGCCGAAAAGCTCTGTCATGGCAATGTCTGCTTCACGGTCACCATAGTAAACCGCCGGATCGTAAATGACCGGGCCGAACTTACAAAAACCGGCATTGCCACTCCATAAATCGCCGTGCAGTAATGACGCACGTGGCTGATGCTCTTTTAACAGCGAATGGATTTGCGTCACCAGTACATCAATATTGGTGAGGCGAATCCCGTGACGGGCACAATCTTCCATCATCAGGCCAATCCGGGTTTCCGCAAAAAAGCGAGACCAGTTTTTGTTTAGCGTATTGTGTTGCCGGGTCTGACCAATGTAATTGTCTTCGTGCCAGCCAAACTGTTGGGCGAGGGCTGTACGGTGGAGCGTTGCCAGCCGCTCGCCGAACACAGACCATTCGCCTTTGCCGGGCTGGCGCAACTTGAGATGTTGCAGCACCAGATATTCAAAATGCTGGTCATCTTCGTCGATTTGTCCGTGACACACTGCGGCGGGTACATACAGCGCGCCGGACCGGGATAAAGCCTTCAGTCCGTCCATTTCGTAACGCAGCTTATGGCCATTCAACAGCGGGTTGATTTTTACAAAGTACCGGTGGGTTTCATCATTGATAACAAAGGCAGAGTGGGTATCACCGCCGCTAATCGTTGCACGTTTTGTGTAACTGAAAAATGTCTGTGTTGCATCGCTTATATGTTCGCAGATGAAATGCCACATAGGAATAAACGTCATTGATCGCCAGGTGAACCATGGAGAAATTATGGCAAACATTACTGTGAATGCCAGCAACGAAAACAGCTGTATTCACAATTAAAGTAATGTGTCATTGCGCACAGCATTTAAGCCGTTATAATTCGGTCTCTTTTGTCAGATGCAGGTAGGCATCTGAATACTTTTCATTGCGTTATTTTAACGCTGTACACCACAAATTAATGCAAGTGGCGCAGAGTAGGCGTCACCACTGTAAAGGATATAACATGCCTGTAATTACACTTCCTGACGGAAGCCAGCGCGCTTTCGATTCTGCTGTTTCGGTAATGGATGTTGCTGCTGACATCGGCCCCGGTCTCGCCAAGGCGACCATTGCCGGCCGTGTTAACGGTGACCGTGTAGACGCCTGCGACCTGATTGAGTCTGACGCAACGCTGCAAATCATTACCGCTAAAGACGAAGATGGTCTTGAAATCATCCGTCACAGCTGCGCGCACTTAATCGGCCACGCTATTAAACAGTTATGGCCTGATGCAAAGATGGCAATCGGTCCGACTATCGACAACGGCTTTTACTACGATGTGGATATGGAACACAGCCTGACGCAGGAAGATTTGCAGAAGCTTGAAAAGCGTATGCTGGAGCTGGCTAAAACTAACTACGACGTTGTGAAGAAAAACGTAAGCTGGCAGGAAGCGCGGGATACTTTTGAAGCCCGCGGCGAAACCTATAAAATGGAAATTCTCGACGAGAACATTCCAAAGGATTCTTTCCCAGGTTTGTATCACCACGAAGAATACATCGATATGTGTCGTGGACCTCACGTACCGAACATGAAGTTCTGTCAACATTTCAAACTGATGAAAGTGGCGGGTGCCTACTGGCGCGGTAACAGCGACAACAAAATGTTGCAGCGTATTTACGGTACAGCCTGGGCAGACAAGAAACAGCTGAAAGCCTATCTGCAACGTCTGGAAGAAGCAGAGAAGCGTGATCACCGTAAAATCGGTAAAACCCTGGATCTGTTCCACTGGCAGGAAGAAGCACCAGGTATGGTGTTCTGGCACAACGACGGCTGGTCTATTTATACCGAGCTTGAGCAGTTTGTTCGTAAGATGCTGCGCAGCTACTCCTACGACGAGGTAAAAGGTCCGCTGATGATGGACCGCGTACTGTGGGAAAAATCCGGTCACTGGGACAAGTACGCCGAAAACATGTTCACAACAGAATCAGAAAAGCGTGAATATGCCATTAAGCCAATGAACTGCCCGGGTCACGTACAAATATTTAATCAGGGTCTGAAATCCTACCGCGACCTGCCGCTGCGTATGGCTGAGTTCGGTTGTTGTCACCGGAATGAACCTTCTGGTGCATTGCATGGTCTGATGCGTGTTCGTGGATTTACCCAGGACGATGCCCACATCTTCTGTACTGAAGAACAAATCCTCAGTGAAGTGGGGCTGTGTATCGACATGATTTATGACGCCTACAAAGCGTTCGGGTTCGAAAAAATTGAAGTTAAGCTGTCTACCCGCCCTGAAAAGCGTGTAGGTAGTGACGAAATCTGGGATAAAGCTGAAAAAGCACTGGCGGAAGCGCTGGACAGCAAGGGTATCGGATTCAGCTGGTTACCGGGTGAAGGTGCGTTCTACGGTCCTAAAATTGAATTTACCCTGTATGATTGTCTGGACCGTGCATGGCAGTGCGGTACTGTGCAACTCGACTTCTCTATGCCTGGCCGCTTAGGTTCAACTTACGTTGCTGAAGATGGCGAGCGTCGGGTTCCGGTGATGATTCACCGTGCGGTGTTAGGTTCTCTTGAACGTTTCATCGGTATTCTTACTGAAGAATTCGCCGGATTCTTCCCGCTCTGGTTAGCACCTCAGCAGATGGTGGTGATGAATATTACCGACAATCAGGCTGAATATGTGCAAAAAACTGTACAAAAACTGCAGAATGCAGGATTTAGAGTAAAGTCTGACTTGAGAAATGAGAAGATAGGCTTTAAAATCCGCGAGCACACTTTAAAGCGCGTTCCTTATATGTTGGTCTGTGGTGACAAAGAAGTCGAAGCAGGGCACATCGCCGTTCGTTCCCGTAAAGGTGATGATTTAGGCTCAATGTCCGTTGATGCCTTCATTGAACTGGCACAAAAGGAAGTTGCGGAGAAAACCATTAAGTAATGGTGAGTGTATAAGATTCAGCCCGCTGGCATGAGAAACTGGCGGGCATCAGTTTTTAATTTTTGGAGGATTAGCACATTAAAGGCGCTAATAATAAGGCTCAGGGCGATAAAGCCCGCATTAATGACGAGATCCGTGCTCGCGAAGTACGATTAATCGGTAAAGATGGCGAACAGATTGGAGTAGTGTCTCTCGCAGAAGCGATGCAGACAGCTGAAGAAGCAACTCTTGATCTTGTGGAAATCAGTCCAAATGCTGAGCCGCCAGTCTGTAAAGTTATGGACTATGGCAAATTCCTCTTCGAGAAAAGTAAAGCTCAGAAAGAGCAAAAGAAAAAACAGAAGCAAATTCAGGTCAAGGAGATTAAATTTCGCCCTGGCACTGATGAAGGCGATTACCAGGTAAAACTGCGCAACCTGCGTCGCTTTCTGGAAAGTGGGGATAAGGCTAAAGTCACGATTCGCTTCCGCGGACGTGAAATGGCCCACCAGGAGATCGGCATTGAGCAACTGAACCGTGTTAAAACGGATTTAGAAGACATTGCCACTTGCGAGTCTTTTCCACGTCGCGTGGAAGGCCGCCAGATGATCATGGTGCTTGCCCCAATTAAGAGGTAGTAGTGGTCTAAAGTTTTCAGAGAATCTGCACCTTTGAAACACCCTGCTGCAAACATTAGCCGGCAATAAGTGACTGCACACTGAAGGCCGATATTAAACAATGCGGAGTTTTAGCAATGCCTAAAATGAAAACTGTAAGCGGTGCCGCCAAACGTTTCAAGAAAACGGGTTCTGGCCGCTTTAAAAGCAAACAGTCTCACTTACGTCACATTCTGACTAAGAAGAGCTCTAAGCGTAAACGTCACCTGCGTGGCAAAAAACTGGTTCATGACTCTGATACTAAATTAGTTCAGCGCATGCTGCCTTACGTATAAGACTTAGGAGACTGATTAATGGCTAGAGTAAAACGCGGCACTATCGCACGTGCTCGTCACAAAAAAGTCCTCAAGCAGGCAAAAGGTTATTACGGTGCACGTTCACGTGTTTATCGCGTAGCAGTACAGGCCGTAACTAAAGCTGGTCAATATGCATATCGTGACCGTCGCCAGCGTAAGCGTCAATTCCGTCAACTGTGGATTGCACGTATCAACGCTGCGGCTCGTCAAAATGGTATCTCTTACAGCCGTTTCATCAACGGTCTGAAGAAAGCGTCTGTTGAAATCGATCGTAAGATCCTTGCCGACATCGCGGTACATGACAAGGTAGCATTCAGCGCATTAGTCGAAGCGGCTAAAGGCGCATTAGCTTAATTTTTTAACAAATTAAGTTTAAGTTCTTTCGGGAAACGGCGAGCAGGATGCTCGCCGTTTTTCGTTTTAGCGCAAAAATTTTTCCGTTCTTCCGCCGCCTCTGGCAATAAGCGCTCAAATCGCAAATTAATCCTGTAAATGTTGGAATATTCAGCCTCTTAGGGTAGCCGTATTCTTTGTCTGTCGTGTAAACTACGGGTTTAGAATTTTTGGTTAAACAGCAACGCTGTTTTTCCACCACTACCATGCCAAATTGAGGATAACATGGAGCTTGAAGCGATCATCAGTCAGGCACAAAGCCAGATTGACGCTGCCGAAGATGCAGCCACGCTCGATAATGTGCGCGTCGAGTTTATGGGTAAGAAAGGCAAGCTGACTGACCTGTTAAAAGGGTTGGGCAAACTGTCTAACGAAGAACGTCCTGCAGCCGGACAAAAAATTAATCAGGCCAAACAGCAAATTCAGCAGGCAATCAGTGTTAAGGGCGAAGCGTTACGTGCCGCTGAACTGAATGCAAAGCTGTCTGAAGAAGCTGTGGACGTGTCAGCGCCAGGCCGTCAGGAAGTGCCGGGTAACATACACCCTGTCAGCCGAACGATTGAGCGAATCGAAGGTTTTTTTGGTCAGTTAGGCTTTGCTGTTAAAACCGGACCGGAAGTGGAAGACAGCTTTCACAATTTCGATGCGCTGAATATCCCTGCCAATCACCCGGCACGGGCTGATCACGATACCTTTTATTTTAATCCTGATGTGATGCTGCGTACCCAGACTTCCGGTGTGCAAATTCGTACCATGGAAACGGAAAAGCCACCGCTGCGTATTATTTCGCCGGGCCGTGTTTACCGTAATGATTACGACCAGACACACACACCGATGTTTCATCAGGTGGAGGGTCTGATGGTTGACCGCAATGTCAGCTTTGCTGAATTGAAAGGCATTCTTCATGACTTCCTGGAACATTTCTTCGAAGAGTCACTGGAAGTGCGTTTCCGTCCTTCTTATTTCCCGTTTACAGAGCCTTCTGCCGAAGTAGACGTGCGTCGTAAAGGCGGAAAATGGCTGGAAGTACTGGGCTGCGGTATGGTGCACCCGAACGTACTGAAAGCAGTACACATTGATCCTGAAGAATTCACCGGCTTTGCTTTTGGTATGGGCGTTGAACGTCTGACCATGCTGCGCTATGGCGTTAACGACCTGCGCGCATTTTTCGAAAACGATCTTCGTTTCCTGAAGCAGTTCAATTAAGGCAAAGCAATCATGAAATTTAGTGAACAGTGGTTAAGAGAGTGGGTTAACCCACAGGTTTCTACCGGTGCCTTATCTGAGCAGCTCAGCATGGCTGGCCTGGAAGTGGATGGCGTTGAACCCGTTGCAGCGGAATTTTCCGGTGTGGTAGTGGGTAAAGTAGTTGAGTGTGGTCAGCATCCGAATGCAGACAAACTCAGAGTGACAAAAATTAATGTCGGTGAAGAGGAATTACTGGACATCGTATGCGGTGCGCCTAACTGTCGCGAAGGATTGAAAGTTGCAGTAGCGAAAGTCGGAGCAGTACTTCCCGGTGATTTCAAAATTAAGAAAGCCAAACTTCGTGGCGAGCCTTCTCACGGTATGCTTTGCAGCTTTTCTGAGCTTGGCATGGGAGAGGATCATAGCGGCATCATTGAGCTTCCTGCAGACGCAGAGCTTGGCATGGACATTCGCGATTACCTGAATCTCGATGACAATATCATTGAAGTCGATTTAACACCCAACCGTGCAGACTGTCTGGGTATTCGTGGCCTGGCCCGTGAAGTCGGTGTACTGAACAGTGCCGATGTCACTGAGCCGGCTATCGAAGACGTGGAAGCGTCTATTGACGACAAACTGGCGATTACCCTAAGCGCACCTGAAGCGTGTCCACGTTATCTGGGCCGGGTTATCTGCAATGTTGACGTAAAAGCAGCGTCACCACTGTGGCTGAAAGAAAAGCTGCGTCGTTGCGGAATCCGTTCAATTGATCCTATCGTAGACGTCACTAACTTCGTTCTGCTTGAGCTGGGTCAGCCGTTACATGCATTTAACCTGGATGCCATCGACGGCAATATCAACGTTCGTCTTGCGCATGCCGGGGAGCAACTGACTCTGCTTGATGAGAGCACCGTCGAGCTGAAAGACAACACCCTGGTCATCGCAGATGACAGCAAAGCACTGGCCATGGCCGGAATTTTCGGTGGTCTGCACTCGGGTGTGAACGAAGAAACAAAGCATATTCTGCTGGAAAGTGCCTTCTTCAGCCGTGATGCCATTGCCGGTCGTGCCCGACAATACGGTTTGCATACCGATGCATCTCACCGCTATGAGCGTGGTGTGGATCCGTTGCTGCAACGTAAAGCGATGGAAAGAGCCACGGCACTTATTCTGGATATTTGTGGCGGTCAGCCGGGTCCGGTTGTAGAAGCCGTAAATGAGGCATCACTGCCAGTGTCATCTGATGTGGTATTACGCCGTGCACGTTTAAGCCGTGTGCTGGGTATTGATATTGCTGACGATAAAGTGACCGATATTCTTACCCGTCTGGGACTGGATGTCACGGTAACGGAATCAGGCTGGGAAGCAAAAGCACCAAGCTACCGTTTTGACATTGCCATTGAAGAAGATCTGATTGAAGAAGTGGCCCGTGTTTACGGTTATAACAATATTCCTGACCAGGCACCGAAAGGCAGCCTGAAGCTGCTGGACAGCAGCGAGTCAGCGATTCCGGTTTCCCGTTTTAAATCTGAACTTACTGCACGGGGTTACGTCGAAGCCATTACGTATTCGTTTGTTGACCCTAAAGTACAAAGCGGCTTATTCCCGTCTCAGGAAGGAATGGTATTACCACATCCTATCTCGGCAGATATGTCTGTTATGCGTTTAAGCCTGTGGCCGGGATTACTGGGCGCTACCGCTTACAACCAGAAACGTCAGCAAGCGCGGGTCAGATTGTTCGAAACTGGTTTACGTTTTATTCCTGACAGCGATGCGCCGCAGGGTGTGCGCCAGGAGCCGGTGATTGCCGGTGTGATTGCCGGTCGCCGTTATGACGAAAGCTGGTTGAGCGACGACAGTGCGGTAGATTTCTTTGATGCCAAAGGAGATGTGGAAGCGCTACTGGCACTCAAAGCCGGCGGGCAGACAGTCACCTTTGTAAAAGGCGAACACAGCGCATTGCATCCGGGTATGACTGCAGAAGTGCTTTTAAATGGCAAATCAATCGGTTATGTTGGTGCAATTCACCCACAGTTTACTAAACTGTTAGGTGTAAATGGTCGCGTTTTCGTCTTTGAGCTTGATCTTAAAGCAATTTCTGAGCGTAACTTGCCACAGGCAAAAGCAATTTCCAGGTTCCCGGCGAACCGTCGTGATATTGCAATTACGGTCAAAGATGAAATTACCGTTGGAGCGATTCTTTCTTTCGTAGAAAAAATTGGCGTAAATCAACTAGTTGGCCTAAACTTGTTCGATGTGTATAAAGGGAAGGGTGTCGAGCCCGGCGATAAGAGCCTCGCACTGTCTCTTGTACTACAGGATCCTGATAAAACTTTGGAAGAAGCTGAAATACAACAAGCAGTGGACACCGTAGTTAAAGGGCTGGAATCAGAGTTTGGGGCAGCGTTAAGAGAGTAGATTATGGCATTGACCAAAGCCGAAATGGCTGAACACTTATTCGAAAAACTGGGTATTAATAAAAAAGACGCTAAGGATTTGGTGGAAGCCTTCTTTGAGGAAATCAAGGAAGCGTTAGAATCTGGTGAACAAGTGAAACTGTCAGGTTTTGGTAATTTTGACCTGCGTGATAAGAATGAGCGTCCCGGAAGAAACCCGAAAACCGGTGAAGATATTCCGATCAAAGCCAGACGGGTGGTTACGTTCCGTCCCGGCCAGAAGCTCAAAAGCCGGGTTGAAAACTCAAAGCCACCGACAGAGTAACGTCGTTACGGCATCTGTTAGCGGTGCCTCGTCTGTCAGGTATTGATGTTCTTTATTAGGGCAATGCGCGCTGCGTATTGCCTTTTTCGTTTTTAAAATTGCATTTATGCAGGAGTTGCAATGAAAAAAGCAGGATTCCTCGCAGCATTGATTCTTGTTGCTGTGGCGGGGTATTTCATTTATCTGTCCGATTCTTCTTCAGAACAGGCTCCGGTACCGGTAATTACGGTGATGGATATTCTTCATGCTTCTGATTTGGAAGCCGGTATAAAGCAGGCAGTTGCTGATGGTGACAGTGAAGCGCTTGAAAAATGGATGAACCGGGCGCAGGAAGTGGCGGAACAGGCCGGTCTGAGTTCAACTGATATGCAGTATCTTGCGTCATCTCAGGCGGTTGAATACGTAAAGTTCAATGCCAAACGCAGCTTGTTTAACGATGAGTTTGAAGAACGTTACTATGCCCTTGAAGACATCGACAGTCTGAAGGTGAAGTATCCGGAAGCGAAAGATTTGTTCCCGCAAGTGGAGGCATTAATCACTAAGCGGGATCAGATCATAGAGCAGGTTGCTGTCACGTTGTCGTCAGGACAGGCACCCGGTGAGAAAGAACGTGAGGCAGCCAGAGAAATGTGGCAGTCACGCTATGCCGGAGCAAACAACGGGGACCGGGAAGCTATCCGGCCGGGTACCGGCGAATAATCGGATTGGTTTCACCCGTAATCTTCGCTGCTGACGGTCAGCGGGTGAAATGTTGCAGCGGTCAGTGCACTTAAATCAGACGGTTTCAAACCGACTTCAAGCCCTCTACGGCCGGCACTGACATGCATTTTCTCCAGATTCTGCGCTGAATGGTGAATGAAGACCGGTAGTCTTTTCTTTTGTCCCAGCGGGCTCACTCCACCCAAAATATAGCCTGTAGTCCGCTCGACGTCTGCCGGGGCTGCCATGGCTGCTTTTTTCGCGCCGGCGGCTTTCGCCACAGCTTTCATACTCAACTTATCTTGCACGGGTATGATGCAGACAACCCATTGCTGCTTATCCGTTTCTGCTACCAGGGTTTTAAAAACCGTTGCAGGATCGAGGTGTAGTTTTTCACAGGCTTCCAGTCCGTATGAAGGCGCAGCGGGATCATGTTCGTATTTTAGTACCTGATGTGTCACTTTCTTCTTTTTCAGAAGATTAATCGCCGGCGTCATAGGGCCTCAACTAAGGAAGATAAAAAGAATTTTGTGCGTTTTGATTTTTGCATCAATGCCAGTTTTTATGATATCAATATCAACGCGCTAACTTAATCAAATAATAAAAATAAACCGGATTAAGTCTCAATTGCGAAAACGCCTGCCATCAGTTTCTTTCACCACGTAGTCGGTGCATCGCGCGCCCGGAAATGTATGTATGCAAGTTAAATCACGCTTTATTGCCTTGTCAGTACTGGCAAGTCTGAGTATTTTTGTCATTATGATGAGTAATGACTTCGGCCAGATCATGAGTTTGACGGCCGGTCTTACTATTCTTATCGCTATGCTCTGGATGACCGAAGCATTACCTATTCCCGTCACGTCTCTTATTCCGTTTTTTGCCTTTCCCATGGCGGGAGTGATGACCTATCAGGAAGCCTCATCGGCGCTGGGAAGCCACGTTATCTTGTTGTTAATGGGCGGCTTTATGTTGTCCAAGTCGCTGGAAAAATCCGGCGTACACCGCAGGCTGGCAGTTTATATGCTGAAGCTTACCGGGGCCTCAAATGCTAAGCGGCTGGTGCTCGGTTTTATGCTTACCTCTGCGGTTCTCAGTATGTGGATATCGAATACGGCCACTACGCTGATGCTGCTGCCCATTGCACTGGCAATAATCAGCTCTGTGGACTCTCCCCGTCTGGCATCTGCCATTTTACTCGGTATTGCCTACGCCGCCAGTATCGGTGGGGTAGGTACACCAATTGGCACGCCGCCAAATATCATTTTTATGAGTGTGTATCAGCAAACCACCGGCACTGAGCTGAGCTTTCTGGACTGGATGAAAACCGGTATTCCGGTAGTTATACTGGCTATTCCGGTGATGGCGCTGTGGCTTACACGTCATCTTGGTCAGATCCCCACGGTGGTGTTACCGGACACCGGTGACTGGAAACCGGCTGAACGCCGGGTGCTGATTTCATTTTTAATTATTGCGCTGGCATGGGTTTTCCGGCCGTTCTGGACACAGTGGCTGGGCATGACGAATGTGAGTGACAGTACTATCGCCATGGCCGGTGTGGTAATGATGTGCCTTATACCGGACGGCAACAAGGAAAAGCCGGGACAAATCCTTGACTGGGATACTGCCGCTCAGATCCCCTGGGGTCTGCTGATGGTTTACGCCGGCGGTATTTGCCTGGCTAAAGCTTTTACTGTATCAGGCTTAAGTGTGGTGCTGGGGGAAGCATTGACCAGTTTATCGGTATTACCGGTCATGCTGCTGATCCTGGTGCTGTGTCTTGCAGTGAGCTTTGTGACTGAAGTGACGTCCAATACAGCCACAGCTACGTTGTTGATGCCAATTCTGGCCAGTGCCGCTATTGCCCTCGACCTCGACCCTGTGGTGTTAATGATGCCTGCTGCTATCAGCGCCAGTTGCGCGTTTATGATGCCGGTTGCCACGCCGACAAATACGATTGTGTATGGTAGTGGTCATATTAATATGCAGACAATGGTCAGAGAGGGCACCATTCTGAATATACTGGTGGCATTTGTGGTCACCGGCGTGGTCATTGTCACACGCCTTTAGCTGCCGTTGAAAGACATCAGCTATTGCTGATGTCTTCTGATTTGCACAATCATGCCAAAAATGGGGTGGTCAAAGTAGTGGATTTGTTTACTGATCACCCGGCGTACCTGATGAAAAGGCACCGCCTGCAATTCAAATTCAGGCTGCCCGTTTTCGCTCTCTCCCGTCGTTACCGGCTGACGGTACTGCATCTCACTGTCGATGTGCAGATAAGGTACCCGGTTAATATATTTCAGATACACTTTCAAAAAACCATCTAATTGCCAGATGGCAGGCGTAAGGCCTTCGTTAGCCTGTGCGACGGTCGTATTTTGTGCTGTATCCGCCTGCATGATTTGTTCAGGTCCCGCTGCCATCATGTCGTCAAAACTCACCTTACCGGCGCGGTTCAGACGTGAAGATAACTGCGTAAAGAAATCATCCTGTGTCAGCGTTAAATCTTCCTGTGCCTCTGCCGGTTCGGCGGGTTGCGGTAATGCCGGTTTAATGGCTTCACCATTCATTGTGAAGCTGTCCGCATAATTGTCGCCGGCGATGATCCGCATGGCTGCAGCTTTTTGTTCACCGAACTTCACCGGCTGACGCCAGGCAATATGAAGCATACGGTTCAAGCCCCGGGTTTGCCGGATCTGCCGTGAAAGTTTAGTCAGTTCCAGACTGTCATAAGGCAGCAAGTGCGCAAACCGGGCGAATTCTGTATTCCGGCCGTCAAGAAACTCCGGCACAACATCCGGCGCCGGAAGAGAATTATCCGGTTTGTAAGTCTGCCATTTACCATTCTGCCAGCTTAACCAGTCCCGCGGCGGTTCACAGTAACTGAAACGGGGCACAGTGACGGGTTTAACCGTATTGATCCCGGAAAAAGCAATCCAGTACTCAGCGATTTCTGAATCTATAACAGGGTCAAAAGCCGGCGTAACCGGTTCCTCGTCAGCAACGGCCACTTCACCGGATGAGAACCCGTCATTGCCGGTTTCTTCGCTGAACGCTTCTGCAAGCGCATCTTCGCGGTTCTGCTGAGACAGTTCTGTTTCATCAGATAAGTCCGGTGCTGAGCTAAAATCAGATGGACGGCTGTCTGACAACCCTGTGTTATCAGCGCCTGTACCGGTATTCTCTGATAACAGTGACTGCGAGGCTTTCCAGCGTGCATAGTCAGCCTGAATGTCTTCCAGTGACGGCGTATCCATCCACAAAGGGGAGGAGGGCACACCACAGGTGGCGAGACCTTGCTTAATGTAACTGATATCAGGACGAAGATAGTTATCAATCAGATTTAATTCAGCCACAGACTGAGCCAGTGGTGTTTCAGTAAATTGCTCATTGAGCTCACTGATGCTGAGGTTACGATCGAAAATGATCACTTCCACATCAAACCACCAGTCATCCGCAGCAAATACTGGTGAAGCGGTATTTAAAAGAAGTCCTGCTGCTAAAGCGACTACCCGTTTCATGCTTACTTTGTCTCCATGGCAAAGTCGTTCAGTACATTTTCAATCAGGGATAACCGTTCTTCTGCTGTTTCGGTTTTCTTCACCAGACGCAACTTCTGGCTGCCTTCAAAACGGAACGTATCAGAACGGGTTTGTACCAGTTGGATGATATACCCCGGATCCACTGGCGTATTTTCTCTGAATTCAATGGTGCCGCCAATGCTGGTCAGGTCGATTTTTGTTATACCCAACCGTTTTGCGATGAGTTTGAGTTCAGCGACTTTGATAAGTTGTTTTGCCGGCAACGGCAGTAAGCCAAATCTGTCTATACACTCAACCTGGAATTCATCAATGGCATCTTTACTCTGACAACTTGCCAGTTGCTTATAGAGTGAAAGACGCTGATTCACATCTGCAATATAGTCATCGGGCAGCAGCGCAGGAATACGCAGCTCAATTTCCGTCTGATTGGCTGAGGCATCTTCCAGACTGGGCTCGCGGCCTTCTTTCAATGCTGTCACAGCCTGGTCCAGCATATCCATGTACAGCGTAAAACCGATAGAGGCAATCTGACCCGATTGATCATCGCCGAGCAATTCACCGGCACCGCGAATTTCAAGGTCATGGGTAGCCAGTGCGAAGCCTGCACCCAGATCTTCCAGGCTGGCGATGGCTTCCAGACGCTTGGCCGCATCTTTCGTCATCCGCTTCGGATGCGGGGTAAGCAGATATGCGTATGCCTGGTGGTGAGAACGGCCCACACGTCCGCGTAACTGGTGAAGCTGCGCCAGACCGAGGTGGTCGGCTCTGTCCATAATGATAGTGTTAGCGGTAGGAACGTCGATACCGGTCTCAATGATTGTGGTACACACCAGCACGTTATAGCGCTGATGATAGAAATCACTCATCACGGTTTCCAGTTCCCGCTCACGCATTTGTCCGTGACCGGTGGCAATACGCGCTTCAGGGACAATTTCGGCAATTTCTTTCGCGGTTTTTTCGATGGTATCCACTTCATTGTGGAGGAAGTAAACCTGACCACCGCGAAGAATTTCACGCATAACCGCTTCACGGATCACGGACGTATTGCGTTGCTGCACAAAAGTCTTTATCGATAAACGGCGTGCCGGCGGCGTAGCGATGATGGATAAATCACGCATACCGGACAATGCCATGTTCAGCGTTCTTGGTATGGGGGTAGCGGTAAGGGTCAGAATATCTACGTCTGCACGCAGGGATTTGAATTTTTCCTTTTGACGCACGCCAAAGCGGTGTTCTTCGTCAATGATCACAAGGCCAAGATCATTAAATTCAATGTCACTGCTGAGCAGTTTATGAGTGCCCACCACGATGTCTACCTGGCCCTCTTTGATGCCGTCGACAACGGATTTCTGCGCTTTACCGCTGACAAAACGGCTCATTACCTGAATATTAAACGGCCAGTTTGCAAAGCGGTCTTTGAAGTTCTCAAAATGTTGTTGTGCCAGCAGGGTGGTTGGCACAAGTATGGCCACCTGTTTACCGTGATTGGCAGCCAAAAATGCTGCCCGCATGGCTACTTCTGTTTTACCGAAGCCCACATCACCACAAACCAGTCTGTCCATGGCCTGCGGTGAACCCATATCCTGAATAACCGCATTGATGGCCTGAATTTGATCCGGTGTTTCTTCAAAAGGAAAGCTGTCGGCAAAACTCTGGTAATCTTCCCAGTTGATGTCGTAGGCGTAACCCGGTTTCGCTGCCCGTTTGGCATAGACATTCAACAGCTCCGCAGCCACATCGCGGACCTTCTCGGCAGCTTTTTGTTTCGCCTTTGTCCACGCATCTGAGCCCAGTGAGTTCAGTGGTGCATGATCCACATCGCCGCCGGTATAGCGTGAAATCAGATGTAGAGAAGACACGGGGACGTAGAGTTTTGACTGCTTTGCATATTCAATGCAAACGTACTCGGTCATCACGCCGCCGGCATCCAGGGTTTGCAAACCCGTATACCTGCCCACGCCGTGGTCAAAATGTACCACAGGTTGTCCAACCGACAGTTCGGCGAGGTTGCGGATAATGGCACTTTCATCCGTTGCCTGCCGTTTGTCACGTAAGCGGCGCTGACTGACCTTATGGCCCAGCAGTTCTGTTTCAGTAATAAACAGAATATTGCCCTGTTCACGCTGCAACTCGAAGCTGTTTTCAACCAGACCAACGCAAATACCTGTAGCAACATCACTGTCGATGAAGGCACTGAATTGCTGAACGGCCTCAGGGCGGATCCCTGCTTTATTCAGCAGAGTCAGCAGATTTTCTCGCCGTCCCTGAGATTCAGCACAGAAAAGCACACGGCTGCCGGCATTCCGCGCGGCTTTCATTTTTTCCGTCAGCGCCTGAGCCGGCTGTTTCTTCTGCGGATTAAATGCGATGTCTTTAAGGCTTTCGCATCCGAGGTTGGATTTTCCTGCTTTTTCTTCTAAAGCGTCTGTATGCAGTGAAATCCGCGGCCAGTTTTTAACCTGTTCGAAAAGTTGGTTAACTGGCAGAAACAGTGCTTCAGGGCTGAGCAGGGGGCGTGATAAGTCGTATCTGCGCTGTTCGTAACGCTCTGCCACATCTGCCCAGTAAAACTCGCTGGCGTCCATGACATCGCCATGCAGCATCAGGACGGCATTATCGTGGAGATAGTCAAACAGGGTAGCAGTATGGTCAAAAAACAGCGGCAGGTAGTATTCGATACCGCCTGGCATGGTGCCTTTGGATACCTGACTTAATACCGATTCCTGCGAACTGTTGCTGTCGAAGGTTTCCAGGTAACGGGCTCTGAAGGCTGACAGTGCAGCTTTGTCGGTGGGAAATTCTCTCGCCGGTAACAACCGTATTTCATCTACGGCATCCGCAGAGCGCTGATTTTCTGTTTCAAAATAGCGGATAGAATCAATTTCATCATCGAATAAATCAATGCGGAATGGTCTGTCACTGCCCATGGGAAACAGGTCGATAATTGAACCGCGAATGGAAAATTCGCTGTGGCTCATTACCTGGTTTACATGCAGATAGCCGGCTTGTTCGAGATTGCGCCGGAACTGTTCACGGTCAAGGGTATCGCCTTTATGAACCATCAGCAGATATTTATTCAAATAATCTACCGGTGCCAGCCGTTGCATCAGCGTGTTTACGGGAACGATGAAGATACCGCGGGGCTCGTTCGCCATCCGGTACAAGGTTTCCATCCGCTGGGAAACAATATCCTGATGGGGCGAAAACATATCATAAGGCAGAGTTTCCCAGTCAGGGAACAAGGTGGTGACACTACGGTCGTTATCTAAAAACCATGCAAGTTCCCGCTGGAGCTTCATGGCAGACGGTGTGTCAGCGGTGATAACAACCACCGGTCCTTTATGCTGCTTATATGTCTGGCTGACGGCCAGAGCGCGGCTACTGCCTTTTAACTGACCCCATTGCTGGTGATCACCCGTGCTGCCGGCTTTTTTGGCCTTCGGCAGTGGTAAAGAAAAAATTGTGGCTGTCATGTCACCTTGAAAACTATTGGCTGGTTATCATGGAGTTGCGTGAGAGCGAACTATTCCTGTTTGTCCTGAGCGCGTTTGCGCAGCTGCTGGGTTTGCAAATGCAAACTGGCGCGCACCAGCAATTCCTGATCCTGTTCGCGGATGCTGCGGAAAATGAAGGATATATGGTAATCATCTCCGTGCTGCTGGCAAGCAATAACTTCACCGAAACAATAAACAGCCGCCGCTTCCTGATTGAGAAACAGCTTCAGTTCAGCCAGCGTACCGGTTTCGTAAGGCGATGTGGTACTGACAATTATACCGCCGCCGCCAAACTTAACGGTCTGATAGCGACAGGTCTCATCATCCTGCTGGTGCAGTATATAAGACATCATCAGGTCGATTTTTCTGGCCTGATGGTTCAGGTAATCGGTTAGCGCTGCAGCGTGGTCTCCGAGGTTACGCAGCGGTCTTAATGCCTGTGCCTCGATGGCTGCCATTTCCCCGGCAATTCTGAATGCATAGGGCATGACGGATTCAAGATCGTCACTGGCAGGAACGGGTTTACCCGCTTCCAGCGGCACTACGTTTACCGGCAGTTCACTGGTAATCATGAAGAACTCGTCGAATTGTGCCTGTTTATCTGCCAGTGTCTCGTTGCTCATTTAAATCCTGCTACATCAATCTTGTACGTAGTAAAGCTTACACGTAGACTAACAACTTTACTAATACGGTTGCCGTATTACGCCATTTACTTTTTCCGACGCCGGGTTTTCATGTTTCAACCAGTCTCTGCCTTTCTGGCGCTGCGCTATTCTACTGCGAATAAACAAAATAGCTTTGTTTCGTTCATTAACTTTTTTTCAGTCGCCGGGATTGCACTGGGTTTGATGGCGCTGATCATTGTGTTATCCGTGATGAACGGGTTTGAAGGACAATTAAAGCAGCGCATTCTGGGCATTCTTCCTCATGTGGTTGTACATGCTGAACCATCTGCGGCCCCCTTTGAAAGCATTGCCGGTGTAGACCATGTCATGCCGTTTATCGAAACAGAAGGGGTTTTACAGGCAAGAAGCGGGCTGAGAGGTGTGCAGATTCAGGGCGTTGTGCCGGAAGATATGCAGGGCTCTGTGGTGGCAGAAAACATGGTGGCCGGTAAGTTCACCGGTCTGGAAAGCGGCAGTTTTAATGTGATTGCCGGTCAGGCGCTGGCTGTTCAACTCGATCTCAGGCCGGGGGATACAATGCGCCTTCTTGTGGCAGGAGCCAGTGTATATACCCCGTTGGGACGCATGCCGGCTCAGCGTATTGTAAAAGTAGCAGGACTTTACGGGGTCAATTCTCAGATGGATGACAAGGTCATCTTTATGCATCTGGACGATCTGAAAAGGTTGTTGCGGAAACCTCAGGATGCGCCCGCAGACACCCGCCTTTTTCTCAACGACGCTTTTAATTACAGTGCGGTCATAAACACATTAGACGGGCAGGGCTTTTCATCCGATAACTGGCGGGAACGTCAGGGCCCCTTGTTCGATGCCGTGAAAATGGAAAAAAACATGATGTTTATGATGCTGCTTCTCATCATTGCAGTCGCTGGATTTAATATTGTTTCTGCACTGGTGATGGTAGTCACTGAAAAGCAGGGTGACATTGCCATCTTACAAACTCAGGGAATGGAAGCCGGTCAGATACGGACAGTCTTTTTACTTAACGGCCTGTTTAACGGTGTGAAGGGCGCTATACTTGGTCTGGTACTGGGTGTTGTGGTAGTGCTGCAACTGAATAATTTGCTGTCACTGCTGGATATTCAGCTGGCATTGTCTGCCGACGGGCAGGGGATCCCTGTGGATTTACGCTGGCATCAGGTCATTATGGTGACACTGTTTTCACTGGGACTGTGTTTGCTGGCCAGTGTTTACCCTGCTGTGAGAGCAATGAAAGTGCATCCTGCTACGGCGCTGCAGAACGAATAAACTGGCTTGTACCATGTTGACCATGTGGTTAATTTTGCGTGCAAATAACCCTAATTTTCACTATACTTCCCGCCTTTCAAATCTGGCCGGATAAATGCTATGAACAAAAACTTTATTACCTCCCAATCTCTTCTGGAAGACTCGTTCCGTTTAGCGGCTATGGTATATGAAGATGGCTTCCGGCCGGACTTCATTATCGGTATCTGGCGTGGTGGTGCGCCTATTGGTATCGCCGTTCAGGAATTTTTTGAATTCAAAAATACTCCCACTGACCATATCGCAGTGAGAACATCGTCTTACTACGGTATCAATAAACAGTCGAAAGAAATCCGTGTTCACGGTCTGCATTATCTGGTCGAAAATGCTAATGCTGACGACAAACTGCTGATCGTTGATGATGTATTTGATTCCGGCCGCAGTGTGGATGCGCTTATCAACCAGGTGCGTAAACTGATGCGTCTGAATATGCCGAAAGACATCCGTATTGCTTGCCCCTGGTACAAGCCACAGAACAATAAGACAGAAATTGTTCCTGACTATTATGTAAACCAGAGTGATGAGTGGCTGGTATTTCCTCACGAAATCGCCGGTTTGAGTGAAGAAGAAGTGCGGGAAGGCAAAACCGAACTGGCCGGTGTGATGGATATTCTTTACAAGAAAGACTGATCTTTCCTGCTTTAAACGTGTCTGCGCTATACGCGCAGACAGCTGTCGTCCCACCGGTATTCCATTTGTCTGGCTGTTGCTTCAGCATCAGTTTTCTTCGTAATGTCAGCCACCAGCGTTAACGCCATGTCGATGCCGGCTGATATTCCGCCACTGCTGTAAAGTGTGCCCTGATTCACTACCCGGCAATTTTCATGCACAGTGAGTGACGGATAAAGCCTGCGCAAATCAGCAATGTCCTCCCAATGTGTTGTCATATTATGAGTATCCACAATTCCTGCTTCGGCAAGCAAGAATGCACCGGTACACACTGACGCCACTATCTTTGTACTAGCAGATGCCTGTTTGATCCATGCCAGTAACACAGGATTGTTCACTTCGCGGGTATGATCGCCGCCAACCACCACCAGGATGTCCGGTTTCTCTGCATCTGCAAATGTAGCGTGGCTCTGTACCATAAAACCCGCACGGGCTTTAATCATGGCTGTTTCTGCTACCAGTTGTACCTGCCAGTTAAACTGGTGGACCCGCACTGCTGTAGTGAAAACTTCGTAGGGCCCGGCGAAATCAAGTACTTCAGCGTCAGGGTAAATCACGATGGCAATACGCAATGGCTGTTGGTTATTTTCCGTCGATATAGAATTTGTCATGGAAGGTGTAGACCAGTTCAGGTTTATAGACGATAAGCAATGTCATAGTCATACCATTTAACAGTCCTTCGGGGAAGAGCAGTAAGGGGATAAGAATAAGGTAGTTATCTCTTACGGTTTGCCAGTCATATAAACCGTCAGCCAGGTAATATCCCCCCAGCAAACCCATTTTTAAAGCAATGACTATGGCGCCCGGGAAAAATGCACAGGCAAAGATGTAGACGAACAGATTACGGGGGATTTTGTGAAATGCGGTCATAAATATGACATAGCTGACGCACACAGGTATGACAACGCCAAGCAGGCCGTTTACACCAATCATATGCCATTGTTCAGTACCGGTTAATGTTATACCGGTAAGGGCCACGGCTCCGGCAATCAGCGCCTTTCTGAATCCGAGTGTCAGCGTTAGTGCACTCAGCCATAAAAAATGAACATCCAGCCCCTGATAAATCCCGGCACGGAAAATCCATAAAAAAAACAGCAGCGCGGTATAACCGAATAACACATGCTGCTGTCTCTTATCTTTTAACAGAGCCTGCCAGGACAGATTCCTGATTATCACAATCATCAGTCCGGTGAACAGAATAAGTGCGAATGTCTGCAGGCTTGTCAATGATGACCTCGTTAGTTAAATATCATACACCGTCCAGATGGGAGCATGATCAGACGGCTTTTCAATGCCGCGCAATTCGTAATCAATGCCGGTTTCCTGAAGCCCTTCATGGACAGGCTTTGTTGCCAGGATATGGTCAATGCGCAAACCCCGGTTGTCGTTAAATCCTTTTGAGCGGTAATCGAACCAGCTGAACTGGTCGCTTACTTCCGGATTTTGTGCTCTGAAGCTGTCGGTCACGCCCCAGTCGTAGAGTGTGTTAATCCACTCACGTTCTTCCGGTAAAAAAGAACATTTGCCGGTTTTCAGCCAGCGTTTACGGTTATCCTCGCCAATGCCGATATCATTGTCTGCCGGTGAAATGTTCAGATCACCCATAATGATGACGTTGTCATCCTGACTATGGTGGCCACTGAGATACCCCATTAAATCGGCATAGAATTTACGCTTCGCCGGGTACTTGGTTTCATGCTTTTCATTCTCGCCCTGAGGAAAATAGCCATTCAGTACCCGCACCGGCTGACCATTCTTACCTGCTAACGTCACCATGATCATGCGGCGTTGAGCGTCTTCTTCATCAGTGGGAAAACCGTATTGCACATCCAGCGGCTTCTCTTTTGTGAGCATAGCCACACCGTAGTGACTCTTTTGTCCGTGAAAGAAAACGTGGTAACCCATCGCTTCCACATCAGCGACAGGAAACTGCTCGTTATGCACTTTGATTTCCTGCAAACCGATGACATCCGGCTGGTGTTTTTCAATCAGTGCAGACAGCTGGTGCAACCGCGCACGGATCCCGTTAATGTTAAAAGATACTACTTTCATGAAATTCACTGTTAATTAATTTATTGCAATCATAGCAAAACCGCTGTGCTGCCTGAAGACAGGTGCAGGCGATTTTGCAGCTTTTGAGTTAAGCAGGTTCACTGTAGTGTGAGGCAGTATTAATGATACTTTCAAAAACCTGTCTGGCAGCGTCTCCCGCATCATCATCGTTGATATTATTGGCTCCGGCCCAGTCAGTAGCGCATGCTTTAAATGTTTCCCAGTTTGCCCCGGTTTCTGCCATGGTACGGTAGTATTGCTGCGGTAAACCGGGATGGCGTGACTGCAACCAGCGACTGATAATACTGCCGCCCATGGATGATCCCATCCACACATAACTGAATGCCAGCAGGCTGGTGGGTGACTGAGATGATAATGCAGATTTAAACTCAGGCTGTTCTTCCTGCACACCTAAAATTTGCAGGTCCAGGTTAAGTGCATCAATGACATCATCGACTATAATCAGGTGACGTATTTCAGCAGGTAAGCGGGCCACGAAAGGCGCGGCATAAACGTGAAAAGCCCTTAGTACAGACAAGGCTCTGCCATAATGCAGCGGACTGAACGCTTCACTGCGCATCTGGTAACAAAACGGGTAGGTGGCTTCTAACTGCTTGTGAGGTTCTGACGATGATTCTCTGAGTGCTAAAAATAGTTTATTTATATTCATCAATAAGTTGATCTGATATTCTGAAAACGTTGTAAGACATTAAGCCGTAAAAAATTCTAAAAGTCATAAGCACGGTTCAAACACATGGATAACGCCACTTCATCAGACTTCACTGTCGATCTGACTAATTGCGACAGAGAGCCCATTCATCTGCCGGGCAGCATACAATCCTTTGGTTGTCTGATTGCTGTGCGCGCCGACTGGTTGATTGCATTTTGCTCAGCCAATACTGAGCATTATCTGGGTGTACCAGCGGATGAAGTTGCCGGGGAACCGCTGAAAAACTGGTTTGACAAAACGACGTTACACCATATCCGTTCTTCCTTACAGTCTTCCATGATTACCGGCAGAAATGAACGGTTGTTCGCACAAAAAGTTGTGGCTACCGGACTGACTGTTGATATCTCTGTTCATCATAATGGTCTTTATACGTTGATAGAGCTGGAAGAAGTGCACAGTGAACGCAAAGCCGATGAGCAGTTTGTGCGATCTCTGCTGACACAATTTTACCGTGCCGCCGACAGCAAAGAACTCATTGATCAGGTTGCCCAGCAAATACAGCTCATCACCGGGTATGACAGAGTCATGGTGTATAAGTTCCTGCCGGACGGTGCAGGGGAAGTGGTGGCTGAAAGTAAGCAATTTAAGCTGGAGCCTTTTCTGGGCTTGCGTTACCCCGCTTCAGATATCCCCAAGCAGGCCCGTGCCTTGTATGTGAAAAACCTGCTGAGGGTGATTGCTGATGTGGATGACACAACGGTGCCGGTGTTACCCGTTGTAAAGGGGGCTGACAGTCAAATTGATATGTCATTTTCCACTCTGCGTGCGGTCTCTCCCATCCATATCGAGTATTTGAAAAATATGGGGGTGAAAGCCTCCCTGTCTGTTTCCATTGTCATTAACGGTAAGTTGTGGGGTTTGTTTGCCTGCCATCACTACAGCCCAAAAGTACCGTCTTATTATCAACGGACGGAACTGGAACTGTTTGCTGAGGTATTTTCCCTGGAGTTGTCGTCACGGTTAATGACAGAGCAAAGTGTCGAACGGGACAGAGTGCGTCATGTTCACAACCGGATAATGTCGACCATTCCGACCTCCGGTTCGCTGGCGCAGGGCATTGCTGAACAGTTTCCAGTCATGCGCGACCTGATAAAATGTGACGGTATTTGCGTCATTGTAGACGGTGAAGTACGCAGCGAAGGGCATGGACTGGAACCGGATAACCTCAAGAGGTTGTGCCGTCATCTGAATGCTCTGGCACCCAGTGAAATAGCCGCCATTGACACCCTGGCGGATTTTTTGAGTGGTTATCAGACTGATGTTCACGGCATTGCCGGTGTGCTGGCAGTCCCTGTATCAAAAAGTCCCAGAGATTATTTACTGTTTTACCGTCAGGCACAGACCAAAACCGTAAGCTGGGCAGGTAATCCGGAAAAACCGGTGGTGGCCGGCCCGAATGGTGCCAGACTCATGCCAAGAAGCAGTTTCGACGTCTGGCAGCAAACCCACAGTGACAGTTGTCACGAGTGGCTTGAGCAGGAACTTAATGACGCAGATTCATTGCGGGTGACACTTCTTGAAGTAATGATAAGACACATTCAGGAAAGAGACAGTATCCGCCTGCAGGCCGCAAGAAAGCACGAGATTCTGATATCGGAACTGAATCACCGGGTACGGAATATTCTGAATCTGGTTAATGCCATTGTGATGCAAACTGAGCAAGCCGGCAGAACACTGGATGAATTTATTCAGGTTCTCAGCGGCCGCCTGGTTGCTCTGGCGTCCGCTCATGATCAACTTACTGCGTCAGACTGGACTGATATTTCTTTCCGAAAATTACTGGAAACTGAGATTCAAGCCTACGTGAATTTATCTAACAGCATCGAGCTCCATGGTGAGGATGTGTTGATAGCCCCTTATGCTGCCACGCCTCTGGTGCTGGTAATGCATGAAATGTTTACCAATGCGGCGAAATACGGCGCGCTTTCGAACTCAGGTGAAAAGGGCACGGTGTCTGTCCACTGGTCTGTATCGAAAAAATCTGAGTTAATCATCCGTTGGGAAGAGACCGGCGGTCCTCCTGTGTCGCTGCCGGGTAAAGACAGTTTTGGTATGACAATGATACGGAATGTCATTCCTCATGAGCTTGAAGGTGAAGTGGACATTGAGTTTTCTCCGGGCGGCGTAAGAGCGACACTGGTGATCCCCCATCGTTATCTGGTCGTTAAAGACACCTCAGCGGACAGTGAAAATGTGGCAGCGATTGCAGAACCCGATACGTCTTTGAGCATGCCGGAACATGCTCTGGTAGTCGAAGATAGTCTGGTGATTGCCCTTGATATGCAAAAAAAGCTGAAGGCACTTGGTGTTCAGAATGTCGCTGTAGCAGGTACGCTCGCCGCAGCACGCCGTTCTGTTGAAGGGCGGGAACCCGGCCTGGCTGTTTTTGACGTGCATCTGGGTAATGAAACCAGCTTTGATCTTATCAGACAGCTTTCGGTCAAAGGTATTCCTACCATTATCGTCAGTGGTTATGGTGAGGATGTAGACATCCCGGACGAAATAAAGTATGTACCGGTGTTAACCAAGCCGGTCACCGGGCAGGATTTAATGACTACTCTGGCGCAAATCTTGTAAGACTGATTGACGCAGTCTTCATTCATGATTAAGAGTAATGTGTAACTTAGCGTCAACCGTCGTCTAAAGACGTATCCGGCGGTGATAACAGGAGTAGTGATGAGTTTACTGGAAAATAAGCGGGTGCTGGTGGTGGAAGATACCACTATTGCGGCAACCTATCTGGCCCGCGAACTTACTCATATGGGCGCAGAAGTCGTCGGGCTTGCCCGCTCAGAGTCACAGGCTGTTGAAATGGCTGAGGTACTCAAACCTGAACTTATTCTGATGGACATCCATCTGGCAGATGGTGGAAGTGGTATTGAAGCCGCGCGGATCATTGCCAGTAAAATTGTTACGCCATTGATTTATACGACGTCTTTTTCTGACGACACTACACTGAGCCAGGCACTGGAAACGTCGCCATATGGCTACATTGTTAAACCCTTCGATACTAAAACACTGAAAGTCAGTTGTGAAACTGCGTTAAAGCGGTTTGAACTTGAACAGAAAATCGTGTTCAACACGGTGCTGCCTGAAATTCAGCGCGAATCTGCGGCGCCTGTCAGTCGTGGTGAAGTCTTGCCGAATGAAACAGAGAAGAAACACCGCCTTTCTGATGTGATCTTCGATCAGTTATCCGAAGGGGTCGCTATTATTGATGACACCTTTATAGTCACAGAGGCAAACCGCTCACTGGCAACCTTGTTGACCGGTGATGTGTCTACCCTGAAAGGGCAGGACATTACCCGATATGGTTTTAACTCTGAACTCTTTTCACGTTGTGATGAACTGGCACAGTCTGACCGCGTATACCGTCATAAATTATCACTGCGAAACGGCACGGAAGCGATGTTCCCCGCCTTTATTACCCTGTCATGCCTGGATGTTGGAACGGGCAGACAGCAATACATCCTTACGGTTTCTGACATATCAGATTTGTCCCGTGCAGAGCGTAAGCTTGAGGAACTGGCGTTCCGGGATCCGCTTACCGGGACAGGAAACCGCAATTATATGAAGCTGTTGCTGGATGAGGTGAAATTTTCACGCTGTATCCAGTCTCTGATTTTTATTGATTTGGATGGTTTTAAACAAATTAATGACCGCTACGGTCATGATATCGGCGATGCGTTGCTGGTAACCTGCGCTCAACGCCTGGAGTCTGAACTGAGAAACACAGATACATTAATCCGCCATGGTGGTGATGAATTTGTTGTGCTTGTTCAGGACAACGCTGACATATTAGCGCTGACGCAAAAAATGCTGGTGTCTCTGGCTAAACCTTATCATTGTCACAGTGTGCCACTTTCTGTCACTGCCAGTATTGGTGTTGCTGATTTTGATATGCAGGACAGCACAGAAGATTTGCTGAAACACGCTGATATCGCTATGTATGAGGCGAAAAAGCAGGGGAAGAACCAGACTGTGGTTTATTCCTCTGACCACGAAACTGCAATTGAATACCGTTTGCTGGTGGAAGAGAGTTTGCTGGCTGCCATTAAAAATCAGGATTTGTACGCCAGTTTTCAGCCTATTGTTGACGGTGAAGGCAATGTTGTCGCGCTGGAAGCCCTTTGCCGCTGGCGGGGGAAAGATGTAAAAGACATGCAGCCGGATACGTTCATTCCTGTGGCCGAAGAAACGGGTTTGATCAATCCTTTAGGCTTAAAAATGTTGAGGGAAGTATGCATTGCAAGCGGAATGCTTGAAGCACAGGACTTAAGTCACATCAGGATCCACATTAACGTGTCGTTGTTGCAGCTCAGTTCAACAGCGTTGGTGGATCAGTTTGTCACCTACTTTGCGGATTTCAATGTATCGCCGTCATCCGTGGTGATCGAGATTTCAGAGCGGGCTATCGTCGATGCCGGCGCTAAGCGTATTATCCGGGCGCTGGAAGATTATGGGTTTACTGTGGCGCTGGATGATTTCGGACATGGTCTTGTGGCCTTATCAGAATTAACGGATAACCGGGCGTCGGTGATAAAATTCGACAGTACCTGGCTTGCCAGACTGGAAGATGAACCAATGCGGTTACTGGCGGCGTCGTTGGTGGATTTAAATAAGCGTTTGGGTAAATCAATTATTTTTGAAGGCATAGAGTCTCCCGCGCAGGCGGCATTTGCCAGAGAGGTTGGGGCAGATTTATTCCAGGGCTTTTTATATGCCAGGCCAAAGTCTCTGACGGAAATCCTCAGAATGCTTGCGCCTGAAGAGGCACGTGTTGCCTACTAAAGTGGTTATTCTAAAGGATTGATAGCTGCCAATGATTGCTGCGGAGTTATTGTCGTATTTTGAATGCGGGGATAGCCGAAGCAATCGGGGCAGGGCATATCATGTAACGCTTTGAACAATGCCTGCTCATGGCCGGTAGATATTGAAAACGTGCAGAATGACGGGTTGGTTTCCATCATAAACAGACAAAAATCTACCACAGGCTCATGTTGATTTAAGTAATTTTGCAGTTCTTTAACGCAGACCAGTGCTGTGTTTATCAGAGTCTGAAACTGTAAATCAATATCAGAAAACGCATTTTCAGTGATGTCCAGCCAGGGAAACTGCACCATAATGGTTTTCTGCGATGGTGCGCCGGCAGGGAGCGCAGCCCGGTACAAAATGAAAGCTCTTTCATTAAATGATATACGGTGTAAAGTCAGAAAGTCATCGGGCAGTAATGAACAAAACTGACTGTCTGGTGCTGTTATTTCCATATTACTTTGTCTTACCGGTATTCGTCTTCTAAGTTTTGCTGATCAACATACATCGAGATAGGAAATTTATCATAGATATTGTTGTCGTCTCCATGCATTGAATGAACAACAAACAAGTTGTTTACCGGCACGCCGTTTGAACCGGCAAAAACATTAATAAATTCTTTTACCAGTACGTGGCTGTTAATTGTGGTCTCGTCTGTGATCTGCCTGGCCAAATCATTGATCCGGTCCAGGCATCCCATGAATTCGTCCAGTAACGAAACCAGCTCTATGCTTCGAGGCGTTTCTTTCAAAACCGACGCCCTGAAATCCGTGGGGCCACCGAGGAAATCACGGTCGATATACGCTTTGATTTCGTAGCGGCGGGCAGCATCAGGTGAATCAGATACAAGTTGCCCGCTTATTTCAATTTCGTGAACGCTGATCCCGTAATAAGACACATAGTCGTACAAACTGTCTATAAACCGGTAGGCGAAAGAACGCTGATATTCAATTTCCATGCGCCTTGTGATCCGGTTAATTTCTGAGCGGTCCTGGATGCAGGCCTGCACATGCCGTTTGATTTGTGCCGTAAATGTCCGGCCACTAAGAATATAATTATTCACCGCGGCGTTAAGCCGGGCCTTGGCGTCAATTAATCGTTCAGGGTGAGCATCGTCGAGATAGGCAGTTCCCACGGCATTGAGTGATTCTGTGATCAGGCCGTAATTGGTTCTGACCAGTTTGTATTTATGCCGGATAGCATAAGCTGAAGATAAACGTTTTCTTGCCCGTTTTAACTCCCGGAATTGTTCTTCATCGAGAGGCATTGAGGCCGCATGTGCCGGCGAAAGGATACAATAGGATGAGCTCATCAATACGTTACTCAGTTAACGCAATCTTTAATCACAATTATGCAGATTAGCACGGAAAGGCGGGAGTTTATATTAGTTTCCCGGCCTCTCTGTAGGTATAATCCGCCGGAAATTATTTATGTGAGAAAATTATGTTCCCGGATACCGTATCTGAAACTTTACCTGAAATTGTACAAAGCCAGGCCGCATCGTTGTCACCGGAAGAACGTACTGCGTTGTTTCTTCAGTACTCTACCAAAGCACAGTCAGTGTGGCTGGTAAAAGGAGAGGAAGGCTTCGTGATGTTCGAAAATGACGGTGCGGTGGTGTTGCCCGTATGGCCACATAAAGATTTGATCAATACATGGGAGGTGGCAGCACACACCACATTAACAGCGGAGAAAGTGGCGCTGGACACGTTCATGGAAACCTGGTTGCCCGGCATGGCTGCTAACAATACTCATGTGTGTGTTTTCCCTCTTACCAGTGACGATGCCGGCATTATCATGACAGCTTCTGAACTGGCAGACAGCCTGCAAGAAGAGACAAAGTAAAATGACCCTGCCGCCGCTTGCCGCCGGGGTCAGTGAGGCCCGTGGCTGGGATAACGTCATGCGACATATTATGCTGGCAGGCAAGCATCTACCGGTGTTGCCTGAATCTTTACGCTCTGCCGGCAACAAAATTGCCGGTTGTCAGAGTAATGTGTGGCTGGACGTAAATACGGAAGACGGCGCCTCGCCATTTCTGGCATGGTCTGATTCGAAGGTGATAAGAGGCCTGTTGGCGGTAATGCTTGAAAAAGCTGCTTTAAGCGGGCCGCTGACCGTTGCTGAATGGCAGAAATTCTTGCAGCAGGCAGGTCTTGACCGCTATCTCAGTGAGTCACGCACCAGTGGTTTGCGTTATGTTATAGCCGCGCTTGCTGATCCTAAATGACACGATTGTCCAGGATGCGTTCTAACACGCCGTTAAAACAATCAATATCCGGCTCGTTAACATCGCACTGGAAGGGCAGTTGCCGCGAAATGCGTTTTACCTGTTCGGTGTCATCGACATAACTGTATACACAGGCGTGAGTGAACAGAATTTCCGTCCATGCGGAGGGTAACGGTGAAGAGGAACGGATAAATGCGTCAATATAAGGCAATAAGTCGTATTCAGCCTCAGCAGACAAGCTGGCGATATATTTCACTGCGTCGTTGGCTTCATCTTTTAAACCGTACGCCCGCCCGTACTGGATGGAACTGACAGCTTCAGCCACTCCCTGACAAAAATATACATTGTCATCTTCCTGTGCACTGGCAGAGCAGGACAACAGGGTAAGTAGTAAGGTGCTGATCAGTGTTTTCATTCATCTTTCCTGAGAGGCTGACAAGTTAAGCATAGCAACTATTGCCCGTGATGTTTATTTTTTGCCTCTATCCATTGTGACATAAATTGTGAAGCCCGCAGTGACTGGTGCCATACCATCGCCTGTAAAAACCATTGCCGGCGATCGGCGTGAAGGCGCTCGCGGCGGGCATTAACTTCACCAAGGAGCATTCGCTGGTGTTTTACTGAGTCAAAATGACTGGCCGCAAAACGTTTACCATCTTCTGACGCTTTCAACCATCGCTTTTCATCAGTATATAGTGTGACAGCAGATTCAACAAAGTCTTCGTTGGTATGTGTAACCATACCGGGCCAGGTTTCATGTGTACCAATCCCTTCCGCACCGGTTGTTGTGGTAACAGAGGGCGTACCGCATTGCATGGCTTTCACCAGTTTTCCTTTTACGCCGGCGCCAAATCTTACGGGGGCCAGCATTATCCGGTGAGATGCAATGGTTTCATCTGCATTCTCAGCCCATCCCCTGACGTGAAATCCTCTGGCCGGATTATGCAAAGCCATTGCCTTCTTCGGAGGATACGCGCCGTATATATTCAGGTTAATGCCCGGCAGGCGCTTTCTGACAGCCGGCCAGATCTGTTGTAGCTGGAGTACCGCATCCCAGTTCGGGGCATGTCGGAAATTACCGATAAAAACAAAATCTGAGCGGGCATGGAAGTCTGGCAGAGGTGTCCGGCACCCGGTCGTAAGCAGCGGCAGGTGCAGCAATTGCTCCCGGGGTATCGGGAAATTGCTTTGCAGCCAGTTCATTTCCCGTTCAGAAATGATCAGCGTCAAATCACTGCGAAGGATGGCGGCGACCTCCCTGATAGTCATGTCACTGAATGTGCCGGGAAGGTTGTCAGATTTGTGGCCACTTTTAACCTGCTCATGGCGCTGATGTCTGAGGCTGTGCAGGTCTTCCGTATTCAGTATGCGCATGGCGTCCGGGCAAGCGCCGCGCACTCTTGCACTGAACTGCTCTTCAGTCATAAAGCGGTCGAACACCACCACATCCGGCGAAATAGCGGCAATACGCTCATCGAAACTGCTGCAATTCAGTGCCACAGTTTCTGTCGTCAACCCGTCTAAATCCAGATCGGCGCAATGTTCAGACGCATTGGCAGCAGTCATAAATACCACCCGCCAGCCATCATTCAGGAAGCCGGTGATAATACCCATCATGTTCTGTCCCGCTGCTGAAGAGTCAGGCTCTGGCCACACAAAACCGATAATCACAGCCACAGGCCGGGAAGATGAAAACGCAGTGCTCACAAGGTGTTCCGCTAACAAAAGACAGTATGTTACCAGACTCAGGGCAGGGTATGCATTTTAAGACTTATGTATCTGGTCATACGTCGTCTCTTTTATACCTTTACGTTAAACTTCAAATAATTCCCGGGCCCGTATTATTTAAGGCCTTAAACTGAAAAAGTGTGGCATGTTACGATTTCCTGGCCTATACATGTAAACAGCGAGCTGAAAAAAGGAACGCCTGCTGAACAAGGTCTACAGGATATTGCCGGAGTATTGTTGTGATGAATGCACAAGATATTGCAGAAAAAGCGAGTGGGGTGTTTGTACTGCCTGATGCAGTGACCCGGTTAAAAGAGTGTATGGATGACAACGCAGCCAGCATTGATGACATTGCTGAAATCATTGCTTTTGACCCGGGGCTTACCAGCCAGATGCTGAAAGTCGCTAACAGTGCGTTGTACCGCTTCCCCAATAAAATTGAAACCATCAGCCGTGCACTGCAAGTCATCGGGACACGTTCAGCCTACGATCTTGCGCTCGCTTACGGTATTACCCACGCATTCAGTGATATCAACGCCAAAGTTATCGATCTGGACAAATTCTGGGAGCAGAGCGTCAGTTGCGGCCTGCTGGCAAAATATTTTGCTGAAAACAAACGCATCCGCGAACCTGAAAAACTGTTTGTGTGCGGTTTACTGCACAACATCGGAGAGCTGGTGATTGCATCAGAGATGCCTCAGGAAGCGAAACGATGCCTGGCTTTCAATGCCAGAGTCAGTCCCGCTGAATTGCAGAAAGCCATTCTCGGCTTTACTTATGCTGAATTGTCGTCTGCACTGGTGCAGTGCTGGGGGATCCCTGAGTCAATCTATCGTCCGGTATCGCTGATCCACGACGTCGACAGCGGAGTGGACGATTCGGATACCCTTATTCTGCAACTCAGTTACGTGCTGGCCCTGGATAACGTAAATCCTGAAGTGTATCCGAGCTATCACAATCTCTCGCCGGAGTTGCACGACAGACTGGCGTTGAAGCGGGAAGACCTGGAAGATGCGCTGGATATCACTAATCTGCAGTGTATCAGTGTAATGTCACTGTTTAATCCGAACTCTTTTATTCTGTACTGACCGCCGGTTTCCTCCGGCGGCCGCCGTCTGCTAATCAAATACCGCCACTGTTTGCCTGCTAAGGGCAACTACATCATTATGACTGTTCCAGATGGTCGCTTCTGTGTGACCGTATCCGTCTGCAGCCTGACGGGTATGTACCTTATATGCAAACCAGTCTGTACCACTGACCTCGTGATGAGGGTGAATAAATTCAAGATTCCAGCTCACAGTACTTGCCGGTGCAGGCCATCGCAGCATCTGCAGCAAAGTAGGAGGCCAGGCATCGATCATAGTGATCAGATGTGCATCACTGATGCTTTGAGGCGCTTTCTTAAAACGCATGAAACCATGATAATGGCTGCCTGATTTTCCTGTGAAAGGCATGCCGCCATCGTCGATGGCCAAATCAAAATGCTGGAAAAATTTAGGCGTGACCTTAGGTATTTGCGGGATAAATTTTGCCTTTTGTGGCCAGGGCATTTCGTGGGTTTCAACATTGTCTACCCGAATCTTTGAGGTCCGTGCCATGCCGAAGCATGCCTGCACAAACACACATGTCTGACCGTTTTGTATAATCTGACCCGTGTACTGGGATACGTTTTTACCGGTACGCAGGCAGGTGACCAGAATAGTAAAGGGCTCGTTCAGTAATAAAGGGCCGACAAAGTTAGTGGTGTAAGAGCGTAAAACACGGTCATCATGAACCTGTGTTGAAATGGCCTGATAGGCCATGCCGGCAGAGATCCCGCCAAATGCAGTGCGGCCCTGGGCCCAGTCCTTTGGTATGATTAACGGTGCACTCTGCCATTGATTTTCGGTTATAGCAGACATTTCCGGTACAGCAATTAATTCATCTACGTGCATAATTCTTCTGGTCGGATGAGTTTTGTTGTATCCTAGCAGAGTTTTTACACTTCGCCAATTTTACGGTTTCAGGAAGAGTCCGGACGACTTATGACAACAATCCATTTTGCCCATGCCAACGGGTTTCCGGCAGCAACATACAATACCCTGTTTTCAGCATTACCGGCAGACTGGAACGTGCTGGCGAATCCTCAGTTTGGCCACAAGCCAGAATTTCCTGTAGCCGGTAACTGGCAAAAACAGGTTGATGAACTTGTCTGGTATCTGGATTCGCAGGAGCAATACCTACCTGTCTGGCTCGCCGGTCATTCATTCGGAGCCATGTTGTCTTATATGACCGCTTGCCGTTATCCGCAAAGAGTAAAGGGGGTGATTATGCTGGATCCCCCGATGGTGTACGGGGCTAAACAATGGCTGGTGCGCGGGGCGAAAAAACTGAATCTGATGGACAGAATAACGCCGTCACGGCTTGCGAAAATTCGCCGGACGCACTGGCATGAGGATGATGATCTGGAAGGATACTTTGCCGGTAAAGCACTGTTCAGAAATATGGATAAACGTTGTATCCGCGATTATGTCGCCGCCGGCACGGTGAAGGACGGAGAAAACCGCAGACTGACTTTTGACAGACAAGTAGAAGCTGAGATCTTCCGTCATTTCCCCCATAATCTGCACCAATTTTCAGGCAAATTGCAGTGCCCGGGGCTGATGGTTGCCGGTTCCGGATCGGATGTGGCAAAACCGTCAGACAGAGCCAGATTCGTTAAAGACAATGCTCTGGAATTCCGGATGTTCGATGGCGGTCATATGTTCCCCCTCGAACAACCGGAAAAAGTCGCTGAAATCATTACAACCACGATTCAGCGCTGGCAGGCGGGCTAACCCCCTAAACCACCAACAGGCATGCCCAGCATTTCGCGGGTTACCAGTACAACACCTTTATCAGACACACGGAAACCCCGGGCGCGGTCTGCCTCATGGTCGTAGCCGATAACAGTGCCTTCGGGCACCACACAACCCCGGTCAATGACGACTTTCTTCAGCCGGCAGTTACGCATAACTTCAACATCAGGCAGGATCACCGCTTCTTCAATGGTGCTGTAAGAGTGCAACCTGACATTTGAGAAGCACAGACTTCTGCGCAGCGTTGAACCTGAAATAATACAACCGCCTGACACGACGGAATTAATGGCTTCACCCCGTCTGCCGTCTTCATCCCAGACGAATTTCGCAGGGGGCAATTGCTCCTGGTACGTCCAGATTGGCCATAAACGATCGTACAGATTCAGTTGCGGCACCGGCGCAACCATTTCCATGTTGGCTTCCCAGAAAGAATCAATAGTACCCACATCGCGCCAGTAAGCCTGTTCATCACCGGATGTTTCAAACGGGTAGGCAATTACCGTATGGTCTTTAATGATAGAAGGGATAATGTCTTTACCGAAATCACGTTGAGAGCCTTGCTTTTCAGCATCGCGGCGCAATTGCTCGAACAAAAACTCTGTATCGAAAATATAATTACCCATAGATGCCAGACAGCGAGTGCTGTCACCGGGCAGAGGAGTAGGGTGTTCAGGTTTTTCTTCAAAGCCCAGAATACGCATATTTTCGTCAACCGACATAACGCCAAATGCCCCGGCAGCTTCCTGAACCGGTACCGACATACAGGACACCGTCATTTTTGCGCCGCTTTCAACGTGGCGGGCAATCATCGGGCCGTAGTCCATACGGTAAATATGGTCTCCGGAAAGGATCATCACATATTTGGGTAACTCATCGCGGATAATATCGATGTTCTGGAAAACCGCATCTGCAGTCCCTTCATACCAGCTATCGGAAAACCGCTGGGATGCTGGTAGAATCTCGACGGATTCGCCAAGTTCTTTTTTAAAGTGTCCCCAGCCCCGCACCAGGTGGCGGATGAGTGAGTGTGATTTGTACTGCGTTACCACACCAATCCGGCGGATACCGGAATTAACACAATTAGATAACGGAAAATCGATAATGCGAAATTTGCCGCCGAAATAAAGGGCAGGTTTTGCCCGCCAGGTAGTCAGTTCATGCAGTCTCGACCCCTTGCCGCCGGCAAGAATCAGCGCGTAAGTGTCCCGGGTCAAATTACTGATATAGCGTGAACTGTTATCAGCCATGTTGGTTCTCCATTTTATCAGCACGTTACGGCTGTGCCTGAAAGACAAAAGCAAAAAGTAACATTTGGACAACACTGTCACAAATGATTAACTCCATATTACACAAGATAAAATTTAACGCCAGATAAGGATTTTTATGCCGGCTAAATTAACCAGAACCCCGGTGATTTTCGATCACGACGGCGGTATCGACGATTTATTATCTCTGATGCTTTTACTGTCAATGGACCATGTGGATCTGTTGGGCGTGACGATTACCCCGGCAGACTGTTATCCGGATGATGCACTGTTAAGTACCTTAAAGATTTTAACGCTTACCGGTAACGGGCATGTGCCTGTAGCCACCGGCAATATCCCGGGGCCCAATCCGTTTCCCCCTGAATGGCGGGCTCAGCCAAGGGTTTGTCACAGCATGCCTGAAATGCTCCGGACACAGGAAATCACTGATAATGTGCAATTTGTCGCGGCTGATATCTGGATTGAGGAAACATTAAAGCAGGCAGAATCACCGGTAACGGTGCTGATGACAGGGCCGTGTACAAATTTATCTGCAGTTTTGTCCCGTCAGCCAGCTTTAAAACCCGCAATCAAAGAAGTGATTTGGATGGGGGGGGCCATTGATGTGAAGGGGAATGTGGCAATGCACGACCATAACGGTACCGCAGAATGGAATGCCTACTGGGATCCCTGTGCAACCCGTACGTTAATTCAAAGTGGCGTTAATGTGTGTCTGGTTCCCCTTGACGCCACAAATGCGCTCCCGGTTGACCGGGCGTTCCTGATCCAGCTTGCGCAATCACGCACCCCGGTGGCGGATCTGGCAGGGCAGTTCTGGGCCGCAACGGTCACCGCTATCCCGTCTTACGAATTCACCTATTTCCTGTGGGACATACTGGCGACGTCCATCGCAGGATTACCGGAAACGGCATTTTCAAAAACGTCAGGGTATGTTAACGCATCTGTTTCGACCCCTGATGCAGGACGCATTTTCAGATGTGAGAAAAGTGAAGGGCACAAAGTAAACTGGATTGACCGGGTTGACGCAGATGCCGTCAGAAAATATGTCGTTCAGCAATTTTCCGGGACGTTTGACACATTTCCTGCTGCAAATGTTAATTAAGTGTTATATATTTTGAGTGAATATCAACACGGAGATTGAAAATGGCGTGGCTGAAAAAAACGCTGGTGACAATAATAGTGCTCATTTTCGTGCTGACAGGCATCGGGTTTCTGTTACCTTCAGATTATCATGTCGAACGCAAAATCATGATCAATGCCGCGGCTGAAGACATTTATCCCAATGTGGTTAATTTAAAAGCATGGCCCCAGTGGGCAGTGTGGTTTATGCGTGACCCTGCCATGCAGGTTTCGTTCAGCGGCCCTGATCGTGCCATTGGCATGCAAACGGCCTGGCTCAGTGAAACTCAGGGCGACGGTGAGATGGAGATTACCGGTTTGCAACATAACCGCGTGATGACCTACCGGCTCTATTTTCCTGATTACGAAATGGGGTCGACCGGTGAATTTACACTGGAGTCTGTTGAAGGAGGCACGCTGGTCACCTGGAGCGACAGCGGGGATATGGGCATGAACCCGGTAAACAGGTATATGGGATTGATGATGGATGGCATGATCGGACCTGACTTTGAACTGGGGCTCGAAAACCTGAAAACCGTTGTGGAAAATCAGAGTTAGCCTCTAAACCTGAGTATATAAACTGATCCGACAACCGGAAGAATGGCGTTCATGGCGGTCATTACATGCGATATAGTGAATGTTACGACCGCCACGGAGTCTTGCTGCGTTGTACCCGAAAAATAAAATCCTCGTCATCGCCTCACTGGCTGCTAACAAACTGGCGGATTTGCTGATATCCGCTAAAACAACGCTGCCTGCATTACTTTTGTCATTGTCTGCGCCTGTATGGATGATTAGCTGGCTGGTGCCTGTGAGAGAATCCGGTGCTTTACTTCCACAGGCATTCATCGGTGTTTTACTGCGGCGTTATCCTGCAAGGCATCAGGTGTGGCGTTCCGGCATGATTGTGCAGGCGCTTTCAGTGACCGCAATGCTACTCAGTGCGCTGTATCTCGAAGGCGTCGTGGCCGGTTCGGTGGTACTGGGCAGCCTGATTTTATTGAGCCTGGGACGGGCTGCCTGCTCACTGACTATGAAAGACATCCAGGCTGACGTCGCTGATAAAGGAGAGCGGGGCGATTTACTGGGGATAGCTTCCACTGTGTCAGGTGTACTGACACTTTGTCTTGCTGTACCGCTAATTTATTTCAAATCAGCACTGGGACAAACCGTTGTTCTGATGATTATTGCACTGGCTCTTGCCGGGTTTGTCGCAGCGTTGTTCATTCTGTTGCCGGTGAAAACCCGGGTCAGTGTCGAAGACAATCAACAGGACAGCTCCGGTTTTTCTTTTTCTCAGTTTGATAGTGTGGTGTACCGCTTCATCGCAGTCAGAGGCCTCTTTGTACATTCAGCGCTGGTCGCACCGTTTTTTATGCTGGAAGGCGACGCTGACAGTCAGTCGCTGTTACCGTTTTATCTGGCTGCTCAGGCCGCTGCAACCATGCTGTCCTCGCTGGTTTGGGGCAGGGTGGCAGATAAAAGTGCCAGACTCAACCTTCAACTGGCAGGAATACTGGCTGTCCTTGCCTGTGCCGGCCTGCTCATGGTCAGTATTGACAGTCTGTGGTGGCCAGCCTGCTTATTTTTCGTGTTATCCGTTGCCCACACCGGCGTGCGTACAGGCCGGAAAACCTACAGTCTGGATGTGAAGGAGGGGCAGCAACGCACGGAACTGGTGGCCTTCTCGAATACCGCTATTGGTATTATATTGCTGCTATTCGGGGCCACTTATGCTGCACTGGGAGAGGTATTGCCCTTCAGTGTCGTTTACATCATGGCCGGCTTTCTGATTGCCGGTGTGGTGATGACACTGATTTTACCGCAGGAAAAAGCGCCGGACTGAGTCAAAGCGCCGGCTCATCAGAATGTAGTGCTGCTGCCACTTTGCTTTGGGCTTTCCTGTTGATGATAAGGCTTACAGCCCGACTTGCTTTCAGCAATGCGGTCATATCGACGCCGGTATCAATGCCCATGCCATTGAGCATATACAGCACGTCTTCTGTAGCAACATTGCCGCTGGCGCCTTTGGCGTAGGGACATCCCCCCAGCCCCGCAACGGCACTGTCAATGATACTGACACCATGCTGCAGAGCCACAAGTATGTTTGCCAGAGCCTGTCCGTAGGTGTCATGAAAATGCACTGCCAGTTGTGGCAGCGGTACTACCTCTTTAACTGCTTCCAGCATTGCTGCTGTTGCCAGCGGTGTACCGGTTCCGATGGTATCGCCAAGTGATATCTCATCACATCCCATGGCAGTGAGAGCCGAAGCCAGACGCGCTGTGGCAGCTGGGGCAATGTACCCTTCATAAGGACAACCCAGTACACAGGATACATAGCCCCGGACTGTCAACCCCTTTGCCTTCGCTTTGCTGACAACCGGTTCAAATCTGGCAAGACTTTCATCAATGCTACAGTTGATGTTTTTTTGTGAGAAGGATTCTGATGCTGAACCAAAAACAGCTACTTCTTTTACATTTGCCGCCAGTGCCGCTTCCAGCCCCTTTTCGTTGGGTGTCAGTGCACTGTAGGTGACGCCGTTAACTTCAGGAAGTCCGGCAAACACCGCGGCGGTGTCTGCCATTTGCGGAACCCAACGCGGGGAAACAAAACTGCCAGCTTCAAGGCGTCTCAGTCCGGCTTCAGTGAGCATTCCCAGCAATGCTATTTTCTGTTCAGTGGTCACCGGTGCAGACTCATTCTGCAGCCCGTCTCTTATCCCCACCTCAACCAGTGTTACCTTGCGGGGGAGTTCATTCTGCATCAGGGGTAAACTCCAGCAAGACACTGCCGCCGTTAATCATGGTGCCCGGAGAGCAGAAAAGCGTTTCCAGTGTGCCATCGCAGGGCGCTTTGATGCTGTGCTCCATTTTCATTGCTTCCATGATGACCAGAACGGTATCTTTTTTTACTTTGGTGCCGGCTTCAACAGGGCAGGCGACAATCGTGCCGTTCATCGGTGCAGTGAAGGTGTTTTCTGTACCGCTTCCTTCATCAGAGCCCTTATCCGGTTTGATTTCGTTAAAAGTCAGGCAGCCTTGTTGCGTGAAAATCGTGCGGGTTTCTCCGTCCTCAGAAACGCGTATGGTTTGTAAATGATCGTTAATGTTTAACTGTAACGTGTCTTTCAGCCATTTACCGTTTGCACGCAGTGCGTTGCCATCAATGGTAATCAGCCAGTCGTCGCTTTCCTGTTCAGGCCAGCGGATGTCCACCGCGAAGTTGTCTGTTCCGGCAATAGCCAGTTGCAGTGTTTTCTGATAGATTCCGTTCATCCGCCATGATGAGGGTGTTTCCCATGGAGATGTAACGGTGGTCTCTTCCCGTGGCAATATGCAGATCAGTGCCATCATTGCCAATTGTTCGTCACTTACTTTTTTGCTTTGCCGCAACGACGCAGTGTGTTTGTCGATGAAAGTGGTTGTCAAATTGGCTGCGATAAACTCCGGGTGAGTGGCCAGCCTGTGCAGATAATCCACATTGGTGGTTACTCCGGCAATATGATATTGCCGTAAGGCTGTCGCCAGGCGTCTGAGTGCCTGTTCCCGGTTTTCATCCCACACAATCAATTTTGCGATCATCGGGTCGTAAAACACGGAGACTTCATCACCGCACCGGACACCGGTATCCACCCTGACATAACGGGAGGATTGCGGCGGAGTATGATCTTTGAGGATGCCGGTTTCCGGTAAAAAGCCGTTATCCGGATCTTCAGCGTAGAGACGGGCTTCAAAAGCATGGCCGTTTATCGTAAGTTCCTGCTGTTTTTTCGGCAGTACTTCACCTTGTGCGACCTTGATTTGCCATTCCACCAGATCTTCACCGGTGATCATTTCCGTCACAGGGTGTTCAACCTGCAAACGGGTGTTCATCTCCATGAAATAAAAACTGTCATCTTCATCAAGGAGAAACTCCACTGTGCCGGCACCTTCATAAGCAATGGCTCTGGCTGCCTGCAGTGCCGCTTCACCCATCTGAGAGCGCAGTGCTTCCGTCATGCCGGGAGCGGGGGCTTCTTCAATGATTTTCTGATGACGGCGCTGTAAGGAACAGTCACGCTCGAACAGGTAAACACCATTGCCGTGCTGATCGCAAAACACCTGGAACTCCACGTGACGGGGGCGGGTGAGGTATTTTTCCACCAGCATAATATCGTCACTGAAGCTGGCCATAGCCTCCCGTCTGGCAGCACTCAGAGCGTCAGTGAATTCTTCATCTTTCCAGACCTGCCGCATGCCCTTACCGCCACCACCGGCTGCGGCTTTCAATAATACCGGATAGCCCATTTCTCTGGCAGCCTGAAGTAATACTCCATCCGCCTGGTCATCACCGTGATAGCCCGGGACAAGCGGAACACCGGCTTTTTCCATAATGGATTTGGCCGCTGATTTTGAACCCATCGCACGGATGGCCTCAGGCGGCGGACCAACGAAAATAATATTGTTGGCACGGCAGCTTTCGGCAAATGCTGCGTTTTCAGATAAAAAGCCGTAACCGGGATGGATGGCATCTGCACCGGTTTTCAGTGCAGTATCAATAATGACATCACCACGAAGGTAACTGTCTTTTGACGGGGCTTCGCCTATTTTTACCGCTTCATCAGCCATCGCAACATGCATTGCGTTTTCGTCGGCAGAGGAATAAACCGCCACCGTTGCTATGCCAAGTTTCTTAGCCGAGCGGATAACACGGCAAGCAATTTCACCGCGATTAGCAATCAGAAGTTTATTAATCATTACTGCTCTCCTGCCACTGCGCCGGGCGCTTTTCCAAAAAAGCGGTTAACCCTTCCTGGCCTTCATCAGATACGCGGATATCCGCGATTTCCTGACTGGTTTCCTGCATCAGGTTTTCGTCCACCGGGCGGAATGCCACATTGCGCACCAGCGCTTTTGCTCTGGCCATGGCCACGGGACCATTTTTAAGCAATTGAGAAACGAGAGTTTCTACCGTGTCATCCAGTTCGTCTTCGGTGACCACTTCACTGAGCAGGCCCAGTCGTCTGGCACGGCGGGCTGAAAATACTTCTGCGGTCTGGAAATATCGGCGACACACACGGGCACCCATCGCTTCAATGACATAAGGGCTGATGGTGGCGGGTATAAGACCAATCCGGACCTCACTTAAGCAAAATTTGCTGAGTTTGGTACCCACGGCCATATCACAACAGGCAATCAGACCTATTGCGCCACCGAAGGCTGCACCCTGAACTCTGGCAATAACCGGTTTTGGCAGGGTATTCAGTTTGTTGAGCAAAGTGGCAAGGGCGAAAGCATCCTGCTGATTTTCCTCCACAGAATAACCAGCCATTTTTTTCATCCAGCCGGCATCTGCACCGGCACTGAAAGATTTACCTTCAGCCCGCAGGATCAAAACACGAAGGTGATTGTCCTGAGCGGCGGTGTCTAAGTAATGAGATAACGCTGCAATAATGGTGTCATCAAACGCATTGTGCTTTTCCGGCCGGTTCAGTGTAATGCTGGCAACGCCGCGCTCATCAATATGGTACGTCACGAAATCGGTTACAGGTTCCATGATCCGGACTCCTTACATGCGGAACACGCCGAAGCGTGTTTCTTCAACGGGTTTATTCAGGGCGACTTTCAAACTCATTCCCAACACTTTGCGGGTATCGGCAGGGTCAATCACACCGTCATCCCACAGGCGCGCGGAAGCATAGTAGGGGTGTCCCTGCTTTTCATAAGTATCGATAACCGGTTGCTTAAAGGCCTGCTCTTCATCGTCAGTCCAGCTTTCGTTATTACTTTCTTTCTGGTCACGTTTCACCTGAGCCAGTACGCCTGCAGCCTGTTCACCGCCCATCACTGAGATTCGGGCATTCGGCCACATAAATAAAAAGCGCGGGTCATAAGCGCGTCCACACATGCCGTAATTGCCGGCGCCGAACGAGCCACCAATGAGAACAGTGATTTTCGGCACTTTGGCGCATGCTACTGCGGTGACCATTTTCGCCCCGTGTTTGGCAATGCCGCCAGCTTCGTATTGTTTACCCACCATGAAACCGGTGATGTTCTGCAGGAAGATAAGCGGAGTCTTGCGTGTTGCACATAACTGCACAAAGTGCGCGCCTTTCAGCGCACTTTCGCCGAACAGAATGCCATTATTGGCGACAATACCCACTTCCATACCGAAAATGCTGGCAAAGCCGCAAACCAGTGTTGTGCCGTAGAGGGGTTTGAATTCATCAAACTCAGAGCCGTCTGTGATCCTGGCTATTATCTCTCTGACATCATAGGTTTTCCGCGAGCCTTCCGGCACGATGCCGTAGATGTCTGATGCCGGATAGCGTGGCTCTTCCCAGTGTTGTTCTGCCACCTGATACCGGTTTTGCCGGTTCAGTCTACCGACAGCATTGCGTGCCAGCTCCAGTGCATGATGATCGTTATTAGCGAGCTGGTCGGCAACGCCTGAAGTACGGGTATGCACATCGCCACCGCCCAGTTCTTCAGCACTGACCACTTCACCGGTTGCTGCTTTTACCAGCGGAGGACCGCCGAGAAAAATGGTGCCCTGTTCGCGTACAATAATACTTTCATCGGCCATAGCCGGTACGTACGCACCACCGGCGGTACAGGAGCCCATTACCACGGCGATTTGCGGAATATTTTGCGCTGACATATTGGCCTGATTAAAGAAGATCCGGCCAAAGTGTTCGCGGTCGGGAAATACTTCATCCTGACGGGGCAGGTTAGCGCCACCGGAATCTACCAGATAAATACAGGGCAAATGATTTTCTTCCGCGATGGTTTGCGCCCGTAAGTGTTTTTTGACTGTGAGCGGGTAATAGGTACCGCCCTTCACAGTGGCATCATTAGCAACAATCATGCACTCCAGGCCGGCTACGCGCCCGATCCCGGCGACTACGCCGGCGCAGGGTACGTAATCGTCGTATACCTCCCAGGCTGCAAACTGTCCGATTTCCAGAAACGGAGAGCCTTCATCCAGAAGAACGTTTATACGTTCACGGGCCAGTAGTTTCCCCCTGGCATGGTGTTTTTCCACGGCTTTTTCGCCGCCGCCCTGAGAAATCTGAGCGACTTTGGCTTTAAGATCGTCTGTCAGCCGGCGCATACAGGCGGCATTATCTTTAAATTCTGCCGATGCAGGATTTACAGTAGTATGCAGAACGGGCATAACCCCTCCTTACTTATTCAGATTCTTTGAACAGTTCGCGGCCGATGAGCATCCGGCGGATTTCAGAGGTACCTGCGCCAATCTCATAAAGTTTCGCGTCGCGGAGTAAACGTCCCGTAGGGTACTCATTGATATAGCCGTTGCCACCCAGCAACTGGATGGCGTCCAGCGCCATACGGGTAGCCAGTTCCGCCGAGTACAAAATGGCGCCGGCAGCATCTTTTCGTGTGGTTTCCCCGCGATCGCAGGATTTAGCAACGGTGTACACGTAGGCCCTCGCGGCGTTCATCTGTGTGTACATGTCGGCAATTTTGCCCTGTACAAGCTGGAATTCACCGATTGACTGACCAAACTGCTTCCGGTCATGAATATAGGGTACGACGATGTCCATACAAGCCTGCATAATACCCAGCGGACCACCGGACAGAACAAGGCGCTCATAATCCAGTCCGCTCATTAAAATACGGACGCCTTCGCCTTCTTTGCCCATCAGGTTTTCTGCCGGTACTTCACAGTCTTCAAACACCAGTTCACAGGTATCGGAAGAGCGCATACCCAGCTTGTCGAGTTTTTGGGCACGGCTGAATCCCGGGAAGTCACGTTCAACAATGAACGCTGTAATGCCCTTGTGGCCAGCCTGTGTGTCAGTCTTTGCATAGATAACAAAGGTGTGGGCATCAGGACCATTTGTGATCCACATTTTATTGCCGTTGAGGATGTATTTGTCGCCACGCTTTTCGGCTTTCAACTTCATGGATACCACATCAGAACCGGCACCGGGCTCACTCATCGCCAGTGCACCAATACGCTCGCCGCTCACCAGAGCCGGCAAGTATTTTTCTTTCTGTGCCCCGGAGCCGTTACGGAAAATCTGGTTTACGCATAAATTCGAGTGTGCCCCGTAACTTAAACCAATTCCGGCTGAAGCGCGGCTGATTTCTTCCATAGCGACAGTGTGTGCAAGATAGCCCATGTTGGCGCCGCCAAAGCTTTCATCTACTGTGACACCCAGTAACCCCATGTCACCAAATTTTGTCCATAACTGATTGGGAAAACGGCTTACTTCATCCGATTCTGTCGCCAGCGGTGCAATCTCCTGCTGAGCAAACTGATGCACATGTTCTCTGAGCATGTCGATTTCTTCGCCCAGACCAAAATTCAATGTGGGGTAGGGTGTTATCATCTGTCGTGTCCTCGTTTTAATTCTGCCAGCTCTTCACGGCAGCGTGCTTCAACTTCATCAAGTTCACCCATCAGCATCTGAATGTCTTCGAGTTGCTGACGAAGTACCGCACGCTTTTGTTCCGTCATGCTGAGCATCGTTTCCAGCTGGATGGCTGAATCCGGATTTGTGTCGTAAAGTTCGAAAAGGTTGTTCACTTCCGCCAGCGAGAAGCCCAACCTCTTACCACGTAAAATTAGCTTTAACCTCACCCTGTCTTTGTTATTGTAGATGCGGTTCTGCCCGGTTCTTGAAGGTGTAATAAGTCCTTGTTCTTCATAGAAACGGATGGATCTGGGTGTTATATCAAACTCCTTTGCCAGTTCTCCGATGGTAAAAGTTTGCTCTTCTTTGCTGTTTGTCATGACTGTGCCTTGTCGGTGTCGTTAACCTGTATGCCCGGCCCGTAACAGGCATGACGACTGAGAAACTGTCTTAATACAGGTTTACGTTAACGTAAATTGTAGTTAACGTTAAGGTAAAGTAAGAAAAATGTAACGTCAATAAGTGCAAAGTTTCTGTTACGTTTTCCGGTGATATATGATGTACTGAATATAATTTGTGCAGTACCTGAACTTCCTAAAATAAGTGAGGCAATACAACTATGAGCAATGAAGCGGTAGTAATTGTGGCAGCAAAACGTACCCCTATGGGTGGATTCAATGGCAGTTTGTCTTCTGTGCCATCGACGGAGCTGGGTGCTGAAGCGATTAAGTCAATTTGTACTGATGTGGATGTAAGTCAGATTGATGAAGTCATTATGGGCTGTGTATTACCTGCCGGTCTGGGTCAGGCGCCGGCCAGACAAGCTGCATTGAAAGCAGGCCTGCCTTTATCTGCCGGTGCAATTACCCTCAATAAAGTGTGCGGATCCGGACTCAAAGCCGTGATGCTGGCCCACGATCTGATCAAAGCAGGCAGCGCAGAAGTCGTCGTAGCGGGTGGCATGGAAAGTATGAGTAATGCACCGTATTTGTTGCCAAAAGCTCGCACAGGTTACCGTATGGGTCATGGTCAGGTACTTGATCATATGATGCTGGACGGACTTGAGAATGCCTATGATGGTAAAGCCATGGGGTGCTTTGCGCAGGATACCGCTGACAGTGAAGGACTGACCCGTGGTCAGATGGATGAATACGCGTTAACTTCACTTTCCCGTGCGAACGAAGCTATCAACACCGGTGCGTTTGCCAATGAAATTTCTGCTATTACCATTTCTACCCGTAAGGGCGATGTGGTGGTTGATACTGACGAAGGACCGGGTTCAGCCCGTCCTGATAAGATTCCGTCATTACGTCCTGCATTCAAAAAGGACGGTACGGTAACAGCGGCAAACTCCAGCTCAATTTCCGATGGTGCTGCAGCCCTGCTGGTGATGTCTGAATCGAAAGCAGCGTCACTTGGCCTGACGCCACTGGCTAAAGTGGTGGCGCACGCTACCGATGCCATTGAACCGGAAAACTTCACTGTTGCTCCTGTAGGTGCAATGGAAAAAGTGCTCGATAAGGCCGGGTGGTCTAAAGAAGACGTCGATCTTTGGGAAATCAATGAAGCGTTTGCCATGGTAACCATGCTGGCCATTCAAAAGCTGGGTCTGGATGCAGAGAAGGTGAATATTAATGGTGGTGCCTGTGCGTTAGGTCACCCTATTGGTGCATCCGGTGCTCGTATTCTGGTGACGCTTATCCACGCACTGGCTAACAAAGGAGCGAAGAAAGGTATTGCTTCTTTATGTATCGGTGGTGGCGAAGGTGTAGCCCTTGCCGTTGAAATGTGCTGATGGTTGCGTACCTTAGTTACTGAATATAAAGGCAGTGCAGTCATGTACTGCCTTTTTTTATCTCTATGATTTGATTAATAAATAACCTTTTCAGCGTCAAGAAAATTTACAAATTAGCAACAGGTTATATATTCCTGCTTGATATATCTTATAAAGATCAGGAAGATAGAACACGTGGTGTGAATTTTGTATAAATATCAGACCTCCGATGACAAGGAAGAAGTAAATAAACATCGGGGAATAATAATAAATGCAGTAAATCCAGAAAGCGGGTTCCACGTTTGTAAATGCGTTAACGCAGATTCAGGCAGGAATAATTCCCGATGCGGTAAAACTGATGTTTTATCTCCTGAAGGAAGCCGCAAAACAAAAAAAGTGTCAATGGGAGACGCAATAAATGACATTTAAGAAAAAACTATTGGGAACAATGGTTTCTATGGCTGTTACCGCGGGTATGACTACCACAGTAACTGCTCAGCAGATTCCAGCCCAGGACCTGACGAAGTTTTCTGTTTCAGGAAACCAAGCTAATGTCAAAAAGGGTTCCGGTGTTTACATCATCCAGATGAAGCAGGCACCAGGTATCACCTACGCAGAGGAAATCGGGGAGCTCATCCCAAATAAACAACACGTCGCATCGAGGGGTAACCAATACGCCTCAGACACCAAACAAATCCGCAATTACACCAGCAAATTGAAACGCAACCAGCGCGCCGCAGCAGCAGCCGTAGGTAACGTTAAAATCATCCATAACTACGTTCACAGCTTCAACGGATTTTCAGCAAAGTTAACGCCTGCCCAGGCAAAAGCATTACGCGCTAATCCTGAAGTCGCCAGCGTCTGGGAAGACCAGATGGTGAAAGTAGACACGGCTAATACTCCTGAGTTCCTCGGCCTTACCGGCGCGGGTGGACAGCATACTCTGGGTATTAAAGGTGAAGATGTGATTGTCGGTATTCTTGACACGGGTATTACACCGGAAAACCCAAGTTTTGCTGATGACGGCTCTTACTCCGATCCGGCTGACATCGGTTGGCAGGGTGCCTGTGATACCGGTGAAGAAGCACAGGCAGGCACATTTGCCTGTAACAACAAACTTATCGGTGCACGTTTCTTCCCTGAGACTTTCCAGTCTGTTTATGACATTCAAACAGAGTTAGGTGAATTTATGTCTCCCCGTGACGCAGATGGTCACGGTAGTCACACAGCCAGCACTGCTGCCGGTAACGAAGGCGTGTCTGCTGTTATGAACGGCACTGAAATTGGCGTAATGTCCGGTATCGCGCCGCGTGCCCGTGTTGCCATGTATAAAGTGTGCTGGAACTCTGACTACGTTAACCCGCAAGGCGGTGACGAAGCCGGCTGTTTCTACGGCGATAGTATGGCTGCAATTGAACAGGCTATTGTTGATGGTGTGGATGTACTCAACTATTCCATCGGTGGCAGTCTGACTGACCTGACCGTGCCGTCTACTGCAGCCATGTTACGTGCGGCACAGGCTGGTGTATTTGTTTCAGTTTCAGCCGGTAACTCTGGCCCTGCAGCATCTACCACCGGCACACCTGCTCCCTGGGTAACCACAGTAGGCGCCTCGACTTATGACGGTACAACTGTTGTAAATGGTCTTGAAGTCACCCAGTTCGATGAAACCAGTACAGTTGCGTTTACCGAAGGTTCAATTACAAAACCACTGAGTGAAACAGGTCCTGTGACCGGTTCACTGGTTGTAGCTGAACCACTGCTGGCCTGTTTTGACGGTGCAGCATCTACGCCACTTGATAACGCTGCTGATATTTCAGGAAACATTGCGTTAATTCAGCGTGGTTCCTGTGCGTTTTCGCAAAAAGTTAGCCGTGCACTGGATTCAGGTGCGACTGCTGTCGTGGTTTATGACAATGGTGGCGGTGTTACCGTAATGGGCGGCGATTTTGTCGGCGGCATCCCCGGCGGTATGGTTACTGAAGCTGTGGGCAGCATGCTGAACTCTTCAGCGGTTGAAGGCGGCAATGTGACCGTGACAATGAGTGCCGGTACCTACGTTGAACAACAGGAAACAGGCAATATCATGGCTGATTTCTCAAGCCGTGGTCCGAATGCCTCTACACTGGATGTAATTAAGCCGGATATCACTGCTCCGGGTGTTCGCATCCTGGCAGCAACCTCTGACACGCCAATGTTCGGCGAGCAGGGCAAGCAAGTGGCTTACTTAAGTGGTACGTCAATGTCTTCCCCGCATATTGCCGGTATGGCTGCACTGCTTATCGATCAGCACCCTGACTGGACTCCTGCTCAGGTTAAATCTGCACTAATGACTACTGCGTATCAGGATGTCACCAAGGAAGACGGCAGCACACCGGCTGATCCGTTTGATTTTGGTGCTGGTCATGCTGCACCGGTTTCTGCTATGGAACCCGGCTTAACCTTTGATGCTTCTTTCTTCGATTACATGGGCTTTATGTGTGGTCTGGACGAAGAATCATTTGTTATCAGCGAGTCAGGCTACGATTGTGCCACTTATGAGGCCAATTACTTCCCGACTGATCCAAGCCAGCTGAACTATCCGTCAATTGCTATCGGTGAATTGTCCGGTGCTGAAACTATCTACCGTTATGTTTCTGACGTAACTGGTGCAGACAGTACTTACACCATTTCAATTGAAGGTCTGGATTCACTGGATGTTTCTGTTCAGGGTTATAACAGCGACCTCACGCCGGTTCAGGGCGGTGTGGTTGAAGTGACAGCAAACGGCACCTCAGCTTTTGCACTGACAGTAGCGAAAACAGAAGAAACTGTTCTTGATGAATGGATCTTCGGTGCTGTAGTACTTGAAGGTGATAACGGTAAAGTTGTTCGCAGCCCGGTAGCAATTATGCCGGCAGCGGATGAGAACATTTCTGCACCTGAAAGCGTTTCTGTCGGTCTGAACTCCCGTGGCCGTGGTTTCTTCTCAGTGGGTATGAACTATACCGGTCGTGCAAGTATCGACTACGCAAGTCTGGTTGCACCTGAAGTGGTTACAAGCACCGTTGAGCAGGATCCTGACAGTTCGTTCGCATTCAACGAGGACGGTTTGTCTACTACCTTGTTCCACATTCCTGAAGGGACCACCATGGCCCGTTTCAGCTTACGTGATGAACTGGTAGAACAAAGCGGTACTGACCTTGACCTTTACGTTTACCGCTGTGAAGGCTGGTTATGTACACAGGTTGGTGTATCTGCATTCGGTGGTTCTGATGAAGATGTTGTTCTGATGAATCCTGAGCCGGCAGCCAATGTGGGCGTTGGTGATGTTTATATCGTTTGGGTTCACGGTTGGGATCTGAATGGCGCAACGGAAACTGACTTCCAGATGCCTGTATGGGTAGCCGGTGGTAAAGACAGCAGCAGCCGTTTCAGCATGTCATCCCGTGCAGTTGACGGACGCCTTAATGACGTTCGTATCATTACCCGCGGTCTTGCGTCAGGCGTACCTTACATGGGTACCGTGACGTTCTTCGATGGTGATGGCCAGGAACAGGGCACCACGATCGTTGAAGCTGTAAAACAATAATCAGAGGAAACGGGTACAGTGATTTTCACTGTACCCACACATTAAAAAAGGCAGAAGTAACATGAAAAAACTAAAAGCACTCTTTAGCGCAGCCGTTCTGGCTTGTTGTTCAATGATGTTTGCAGCGCAAAGTCAGGCTGCAATTATCTCTCAGTCTGTATATGTTGGTGGTCTTGAAATTATCTCTTATGACCTCGAACTGGATAACAGCCTGATCAATTCAGGCATGGGTGCAATCAGCACTTATGATGGCCTGGCGTTTAACCTGGTTGATTTCTATATCCCTCTGGCAGACGGCTGGAACCCGGTTATGAACGATTTCGAAGCTGTTATCGATGTAGATAACATCTTCGCGGGCGTTGAATTTTTATACGTAGATGCAGAGGATGATTTCCCCTGGTACTACAGCGTTTTTTACGATGCATTTTCTACAAATAGTAATTACGTAGCTATCTTCTTTGCCGGCGATTATCAGTTAGAAGCATTTGAAGATGACGTAATGGTTGTTAACTCAGTAAGTCTGTCTGAACCTTCAGTGCTGGCACTGTTTGCTCTGGCATTCGGTGGCATGATGGTGCGCCGTCGTCGCGCGTAAGCAGTTTACCACTACGATTGAGGCCTTCCCGATGAAGGCCTTTTTTTATTACTCATGAAACTTCTCCACTTTATCTGCTCAGTCCGTTAAGCATGTCGGTCCGGCGCAACCGTTGCATCACTTGTATATGCCGGGAGATACTATGATCTTTGTTCCGGCACTTTCCTTATTAAGAATAAGTCGTTAACCTGTACCCGTTGGCGTTCAGTGAGTTTGCCACCGGTAGTTTTTCTTTTCCCCGAGGTTGTTTGTTTGCCAAAACGGTATTTATTCCTGTGTCTTGCGCTGGCCGCTTTAGCCGGCAAATTGCCGGTGGCCTATGCTGCCGGAGAACAGGTCGTAACCTACTGTATCGACCCGGACTGGATGCCTTATGAAGCCATGCGTAACGGCAAACACATAGGGATCTCCGCAGATTATCTCGATGTTATCAGTAAGCTCTCTCATCTTAAGTTCGAACTCATCCCCACGGAGAGCTGGCAGGATTCGCTTGCGGCCGTAGAGTCCGGCGCGTGTATGGTGACGACAATGATCAACCGTACCCCCTCAAGAAGCCACTTTTTGAACTTTACTACCCCGTATATAGAAGTACCTAACGTACTGGTAGGCCGTAATGGTACGCCTATGGTTCAGGGGTTTGAAGGTGTCGGCAATCGTATCGTCGGGGTGGTCAGCGGTTTCAGGCATGCGGAATACCTTGCCCGCTACTATCCTGATTTGCTTACGGAATATGTTGATTCTGAGGTGAGCGGGTTACAGAAGCTATCTAAAGGTGACATCGATTTGATGGTGGGTTCACTGATGGGCGTTTATTCTGCAATTAACGCTCACGACTTTTCAGATCTGCAAATTGTCGGTTTTGCCGAGCCTTTTGATATGCTTTCCTTTGGTGTGAATAAAAATCACGCCGAACTGGTTCCTTTACTGAATAAGGCGATTTCGGCTATTCCTGAATCCCGTAAAGTTGATATTTACAAACGCTGGAATGCTGTTCGTCAGGTAAAACAGGGCCGGTATGGGTTTGTGCTCGGTATCGTGTTTATCGCTATTGCACTTGTTGCTGTAGCCGCCTGGCGAAAACGGGTAATTAGCAGTTACCAGCGCCAAATCAGCCAGAAAAACGATGAAATTGAAAGCTTGCAGTCCTCGTTACTCGAAAAGAACCGGACACTGGAGTTTTTATCCACGCGGGATGAAGTAACCGGTTTATATAACCGCAATTATTTCATGCAAAAGGCTGAAGAAGAGATCTCCAGGCATCTGCGTTTCCAGAGTCCGTGCACACTGATTGCAATTGAAATTACTGAAAACGGCAATAAACTCAGGGCCGGAGCACACACAGACAGTTTATGTAAACGACTCACCAGTGCTTGTTTAACCACGGTAAGAGATGTGGATATTACTGCAAGGTGCGAGCCTGATAAGTTTATGATTTTATCACCACAAACGACCCTTGCGGCAGGTGACAGTCTGGCAAACCGTTTACTTGAGTGCCTGAAAGCGGAAGCAGATCCCACAATAATTTTTATCACCGGAGTGGCTGAACTGCAGAGCGGGCAACGTTATTCCGAATGGAACGATGACCTTAACAGAGCATTGAGTGCTTCCCGTCGTCAGGGCGGCAACGTAGTCGCTTTAGCAGAGTAGGTGTTGGAAGAGTAAGGCCGGCGAGGCTTAGCCGGAGGTATCCGGCTCATAGTGCCACTGATGACCTTCATAGCGGATTTTGCAGCGCTCGTATTCCCGTTCTGAGCGCCAGTTACGGTTATTCAGTTTGGCTGATACGCCGGCGTAAATTCGTTTGTTGGCCTTCAGCTGAATTCGGTTTTCATATTGCGTTTTCAGCTTCTTCAATTCCGACGCTTTCAGTTCCAGCCAGTTTAATAACGCTGTTTCATTATTCAGAAGAGATTTTGCTTCGGTTATTTTGTGCTTTAAATCTTTATGGATGGTACGACCGGAGATGACCTCCAGCTTTTCTCTGTGGCGGGAGTTATTCTCCCGTAACTGACGTAGCAGTTCATCAATGGTTTCTTTACGCTCCATCAATGCACTCATCCCCGCAGTAAAATCAACTTTCAGCGTACTGCCTGAAATCGCGCCCAGTGTGCCGGCTTCAACTTTGTCTTCGCAGACGATTTCGCAGGCAAACAGATTACCCATTGGTTTGGATATGTTTCCTATAGTGACAGAACCACCGGCCTTCAGGCGGCTGTAGGCCATTTGTCTGCCCACGGTAATATTCTTACCGGCAATAATATCCAGCCCCTGGCCATGCTGAACGTGAATGCTGCCGCCTGCGATAAGCGTGCATGCATAACCTTCAGCGTTATCGGTAACCTTACCCATTGCACCTTCAGTGATGATGATATCGCCGCCGGCTTCAATGATTGCAGATTCAACAAAGCCGTTAATCGTGATGTCTTTGGTTGCTTTGATTTTCATTTTCTCTGCAACATCACCATTCACCAGAACAGCACCGTCATAGGTGACATGTCCGCTGCCCACATTGACACCATTGCAGATAAAGGTGTCGTCAATATTCATGCGGAGTTCATGGTATTTCGGCATCCCGGAAATCGTCGCCACCAGCATGTTCTCATCTTCATTACTGACGGCGGTACCGGAACCCATTTTAAATTCCAGCCATTCACCGGGCTTGGGGTAAAGTACCGTGTCTTTAACGTCATAGCCTTTACGGCCTTGAGTCGGTGCTGTTCTGCGCACTACCGGTGTGCCGGTTTTCACACAAATGACGTCGCCAAGATTCCGGAGATCCGCTTTTTCGCCGTCACTGGTCTGAGGCTTGAGGACCCGCTCAAGTGCATTCGGGACCAGCGGTATAAATCTTGAACCCTTTCCATTTCTGGGAGGGAGCCCCTTGGCCACTACAGCCTTGAGCACCTGGCCAGGTTCTGCTTTTTCCGCTTCTTTCAATAGCATATTGATGTGGCGCATGCCAACGCCACGGCGTATGCGCTGTTTCCAGGCGAGGTTACGGATAGTGATGGCATTAGGCATTCTGCCGCCGTAGGGAGCTGTAAGCCGCAAAGTGGCGTGCATGTTGTCTTCACTGACAACAAAGTCGACTTCTGCATGACGCAATTCAGCAATGTCTGCGGTAACCGGTGTCTTGTCGCCGGTTTTATGATAGAGGTTTGCTTTGTCACAGGCTGATTTCAGGGCTTTTTCTGACAGATAAAAATCGCTGTAAGCACCACTGGCTAATTCAGATTTAATGGTGCTCAGATCTGCTTCCTTTTCCATTTCGGCAGGAAGTAAGCTAAGGGTGACAAACTGAGTATCGCTGTTGTAACTGAAAGAAATACCTTTCATCTTCTGTTCCATGAGACTACGCCAATACCATATCGGCAAACTGCTACTACGTCTTTAGTCTACTTTATAGTGACAGTTGCGATGAGGTCAAAGGTTTTGAGCGTATTGATATAGCGCCCTGAGTATAGCTTGTCTGTTCGGATCGTTCTGATGCTCATGCGCCAGCGTTTCCAGTTCCATCATAAACAGTTCGAGGGTAACCGTGGCGGGCGAATCTTTATCAGTCAGCCTGTATTGTCTGTGTGCCTGCCAGCGGTGCATTTCATCAGCATTCAGCGTGTAAGGATAATTACGTGCACGATAACGGAACAGCAGGGTTTTTAAGGTCTGGTTCTGTGTTTGTGATGCCAGCCGGTCAAGCGCTTCCGGTGCGCTGGCATGCACCTGCTCACACCAGCGGCGCTCTTCATCTGATAAAAATCCACCACTGTAAAGGGAATGATCGGCATCATTATCAGCGTCATCATGAGGCGTGTTATACACATCAGACAACTTTTGTGTGATATCGCTGGCCGCTAAACGCTTGTAATTTTCCAGGCACTGCTCTCTGTTCAGCCCCAGCCGCTCAGCATTTTCTTCCGTCATGGCTTTTGCCGTAGTGACAAAAGGCGACCGGTTGATGTGAATAAGCTTTAGACCGGGACGGGGTTCATCCCCCAACTCTGATGCCGGTGTGTACAACTTTTCACGAATAGTATCCGCATCATCGTTTAGTAATGGTTCAACAGGCTGAGACAAATCGACGGCGATAATGGCGTTACTGTTAACGGGGTGCATAGCGATTGGCATTACCCACGTGCAACAACCCTGACTGGCGGGAATTTTAGATGAAATATGCAACAGCACAGAAGGCTGCTGCAGATTAATCTGCTTTAACACGGCATGTTTGCTGCGCAATGAAAACGCATAGTCATAGAGTTTTGGTTGATGCTGCCTGATTAATTTTGCCAGCGCGATAGTAGCGCGGACATCCGAAAGTGCATCGTGAGCCTGACCATGTTCCAGTTCATTGGCTTTGGCCAGTTCTTCTAATTTGAATACCGGTGTACCATCGTCTCTCACCGGCCAGTTAATACCCTCAGGACGCAGGGCATAGCAGGCCCTGGCGAGATCAATAATATCCCAGCGGGAATTGCCGTTTCGCCACTCTCTGCCATAAGGGTCATAAAAGTTGCGATAAAAGAGGGTGCGGCTGACTTCATCATCAAAGCGAATACTGTTATAACCAACCACGCAAGTGTTCGGCTGGCTCATTTCTTCATGGATACGTCTGGCGAAATCAGCCTCAATCATACCGTCACGCATTGATTGCTGTGGTGTGATGCCGGTGATCAGGCAAGCCTGAGGATGGGGCAACACATCATTGGCAATTTGCGCCATGATATTAACGGGCTTTCCAATAACATTTAATTCTGCATCGGTACGGATGGCAGCAAATTGAGAAGGGGTATCTTTGAGCGGGTTAGCGCCCCAGGTCTCGTAATCGTGCCATAGCATTGATGGCGCATATTGTGTCATTGGTAAACAAAATCCATTAGAAAAACGTTACGCGGGGCACTATACCAGCGCAGCAGGGTGCAAGCCAGTTTGCGGCTGATGAACTGATCCTCCGGACGACGTTAAACATGAACAACAACAAGGAAAAGGAATGAAAAAGTTTCTCGCGGCTGTGATGTGCAGCGCTTTGACATTAAGTTCGCAGGTAGTGGCGGCTGAAGATAAACCGGTGGCTATTGTTATCCACGGCGGCGCCGGAACCATTTTAAAGAAGAATTTCACGCCGGAACTGGAAAAAGCCTACAAAGATACCCTCAGTGAAGCAGCAAAAGCAGGCTACGCTTTGCTTGAGCAGGGCGAACCCGGTGAAAAGGCAGTGATTGCTGCCATTCAAATTCTGGAAACTTCACCGTTGTTTAATGCCGGCATCGGAGCTGTGTATACCTGGGAAGGTGAACACGAACTGGATGCCTCATTAATGCACGGCGGCACCCATAATGCCGGTGCGGTGGCCGGAGTAAAAACCATCCGCAGTCCTATCGCTGCAGCGTCGGCCGTCATGCACTTATCACCCCATGTCATGCTATCCGGTGAAGGGGCAGAAGCTTTTGCAGAAGAGCAGGGACTGACGCTGGTGGATAATCATATCTTTGACACTGAAAGACGCCTTGAATCACTCAAAAAGGTGAAAGCCCGTATGGAAAGTGCTGGTTTGTACGGCGATCAAAAAGGCAATGAACGTTTCGGTACAGTGGGCGCTGTCGTGCTCGACAGTGAAGGCAATCTGGTAGCCGGTACTTCAACCGGCGGTATGACCGCCAAGTGCTACGGCCGCATAGGCGATTCGCCTGTGATTGGTGCCGGTACCTGGGCTGACAACGACAGTTGTGCGGTGTCGGCGACGGGGCATGGTGAGTTTTTCATCCGTTATCACGTTGCTGCAGATATTTGTACCCGTATGAAATATCAGGGCACAACGTTAAAAGAGGCGTCTGATACAGTTATTTTTGATGTGCTCAAACCGGTGGGTGGTGACGGCGGCATTATTGCCATTGATAAAGAAGGTAACATTGCAGCTCCGTTTAACTCAGCGGGCATGTACAGAGCGAAAATTGACGGCAAAGGTGTTCTTTCCGTGGGCATTTTTGAGCAATGGGAAATATTGTAAAAATTATGTACAAATCCGGCTGAATTTATTCGCGTCCGGGCCACGGAGGGTCTAGGCTGAAAGTAACGACACGTCATGGTGACGTACTGGAGGCTAAACATGGAATCTTTGCAAGTAAGCGATTATATGAATCATCATCCGGTGAAATTAACCGAAGACATGACCGTTGCCGAAGCCGTTGAAAGACTTCTGGCAAATAACCAGACCGGTGGCGCTGTTCAAAATGCGCGGGGGCAGGTGACGGGGTTCTTATCCGAACAGGATTGTCTGAAGATGATGATTGAGTCGAGTTATTATCGTGAGCAAGTGTGTCGGGTGAAAGACATTATGCAAACTACCGTCAGTGCAGTGAAACCCTGGAATTCTGTACTGGAAGTGGCGCAGCGACTGATTAACGAACGCCCGAGGGTTTTTCCTGTTATCGACGATGACGGTGCTCTCGTTGGCGTAATAAACCGTGCCGCTGTACTAAAAGCCATTGATAAGCAGCTTCAGTCGGGTTACGACAAAATGGCTGTTTAAGTTACCGCTCACAACGGCAGACATCCAAAAGAAGAAACCCTTGCTATTAACCATAGCAAGGGCCCGTTCTTTGTTTTGCAGTGAGCTGTTATTTCCGGCGGTGCTGGCGGATAAATTCTGCAAGCAGTGAACCGGAAACCAGCTTGAAGTTTTGTTGCTGTGAAGGCATCACGTTGTGTCCATCCTGGACAACCAGCAAGCCATCCGGCAGGTTTTCACCGAAGGGCAGAGACATGGTTTCCAGCCCGTCTGTTTCTGAAACACCGTCGATGCCTTTTTTAAGATCAGGCACAATATCAAACGTGCCTAACAAATGGTTATCCGTTGTGGCGTAAACGGCATAGCGGTGATTGCCCTGACTGGACACTATCAGATAACGTTCCCCGTCCACATCAAACAGGCCCATACCTTCAATATCGTCTTTTACCGCACCTTCTGCTTTTGCAATCAGTGACGGTTCAGGGTTACTGATATCCAGGCTGCGTTTCCATACGCCGGCATCTTCTTCGCCGTAATACAGCATGGCATTTTCATCATCTGCCACGCAGCCCTCGGGCTGTGAAGGAACGGTAAACCGGTCGATGATTTTGCCCGTTACAGTGTCGTCTTCAAATGAGAGGCGATGCCGCTCGTAGCTGCCATCCGTATCGTTTACCAATACGTCAACACCGTTTGTATGTTGATACAGGCAAAGACCGTAAAGATCGTTTAATTGCGAGGGCAGCTTACCGGCAGGTACAGCGTTTCTGGTTGCCGGGTCCAGCAGAAATATATCAACCGTGCGGGTAGTGCGGTTTGACGCTGCGGCTATGGCAAGTTCCTGTCCGGCTACCTGCCAGCGGGACCGCACATCGACGTTATTTAGTCTGCCTGCACTGAGATGTTGAAGTCGCTTGCCTGAAAGATCATACAAGTCCAGCCCGGATTTTTTGTCTGTACCGATAATCACGGAGGATTCCGGTGTTTTGTCGTTGTACCAGATAGCCGGATCGTCAGCAGCATCACCAAAGCGGGCAACGGGATCGGTTTGGGCGAATGCAGTTAAACGTCCATCTGCTGATTGTGTGCGGCGGGTCGCCGTTTGCGTTGCTGAAACCGGTAATACAGCGGTAAACAGGCTTTCGCTGTTATCGTCATAAAGGCCGAGTACAGTATTGTTGTTAAACGGGGCAGCCCTGACTGCTTCCCATTTATGTTCTCCGTTTATTTTAAATTCACTGATGCTGTCATTGCGGAAAACATTCACCACCGGGGCGTCAGGGGAAACGAACACTGTCAGTCCGGCTGCCTGGCCGACACCTTCAACGCCTTCGCTAGTTACGCCGTGCTGTTGCGTCAGAATAAGGGAGCGGCCATCACCGGCTTCGGCGTGATGGTCGTATTGCCACAACCCGGTATTTTCATCAGCCAGATACACATAGCCGTTTTGAACATCGGCCTGGCAACTTTTAATGCCCGGGCCCGTGTTAACGGTTCGTATTTCTACAAAGTGATCGTCTGCCAGCCAGTGCTGCTTCATTTGTCCTGTGGCGTCTGCTGTAGTCAGCGTCAGATTTTCACCGGAAACAGATAAACACAGCGCTTCAATGTCAGCCAGATCTGCCTGCAGCGATTGCTGTTTTTCAAACTCTTTAGTACCGGTGTTGTAGCGGTACAGCTCAACACCATAGGTATCGTTGTTAAGCGCTGCAACCGTCAGGGTGCCGTTATGCTGCAGAATATCGGATTGACTGAAGTGACCGGGTAGTGTGCTGATTATATTCTGATTTTTACCGGTCAGAATCAGGCCCCGGGTTTCGCTGGTAACCAGATAATGCAACTGATTGTTAATGACCAGCGGGGTTAACTGATTACCTTCAATTGAAAAGGCTGTTGCATCGATGGTGACAGGGTCGGCTATTAGCTTTCCCGGCGCAAAAAGCAGAGAGGCAAACAGAAAGGCCAGGGGAGTATGTTGTTTTTTCACATTAAATCTCATTGAAATCGTTAGCAGTCTGAGGGAAGAAAATCGTGGTGCAGCATCAGCCGCACCACGGTGCCTGCAGGTTACATTTGCCAGGTAAATCCAAGTTCAAATGTACGACCGTATTCTTCGTACTGCGCATTGCGGTTTCGCTGGTCGAAATAGTGGTAGTAAGGCTCGTCACTCAGATTAATGCCGTTGAAATAAATCAACATGTCATCATTGATGTAATACTTGCCTGAGAAATCAAGCTGGTGGTGGTCGTCTTCCATACGAAGCATATCGCCATCGATTTCTTCCAGGTTCTCGCTCTTGTACGTCATAGTAAGACGCAGGCTGACCAGGTTGTTTTCGTAGCCTAGGGTAAGGTTACCCACCGTGTCTGACTGGTTAGGCAGACTGGTTTCAAATGTTTCACCGTCAAGCAGGGTAGTAGCATCAGAAGACGAGAACGTACCGTTCGCTGACATTAAAAAGCCGTTATCAAAGGCTTTTACCCACGACAGCTCAAGGCCGTGTAAGCTGGCAGACTCACCGTTAACAGGCTGTACCACTTCGTCATAGCCTTGCCAGTCTTCTGTACCGGCTACGTCTGCATACACGACAAAATTATCAATGTCTTTATAGAAGTAACCGGCAGACAGCACACCGATTGCACCGGGATAATACTCAACAGACAGGTCTACGTTGGTAGATTCGTAAGGCTTAAGTTGCGGGTTACCCACTTCGGCTTCCCGTGCTGTGACAAAACTGTCGCCGTCTTCTTCTGTCTTGCTCTCGATGATCTGGTATGCCGCCACATCTTCAAACTTAGGTCTTGCGATAGTTTGTGTAAATGCGCCGCGCAACACGACTTTATCATTCAGGTCGTATCTGAGGTTCACACTTGGAAGCCAGTTGTCGTAGTCACGGTCCGCGTTCCAGGCGGTATTGATCACTTCTTCAACGTCCGTTTCTTCATTTTCAACCAGTTCAACCCGCATACCGTCAGTGCTGAAGTCCGTGCGCTCATAACGTAAACCGGCAACCACACGAAGGGCATCAATGTTGGCTGTTACCATGGCGTAGGCCGCGAAGATATCTTCATTGTTGACATAAGACGCCCCGTTAGACTCAACTTCTGAGTCCAATTCGGCCAGCTCAAGAGCACTGCGGTTACTGTTGAAGTTATTTCGCAGTGCGTTTCTGTCCAGTCCGTCGCCAAAATCACCAATATTCCAATCCGGAGCAGCAGTTTCAAATCCTTCACCTGTGATGCCATCAAAGTCACCATCATAAATGGATATCTGGCTTGTATTCACTTTTTCACGGCTGCGGTATTTGCTACCAAATTTAAACTCGCCCTGATAATCGCCTAAGGTAATACCGCGGACAAAGTCAATTTTTGCACTCGTCTCGGTATCCTTCATGTAGTTATCTTCAAAGCTGATTTCGTCTAAATCATAATTGGCCAGTTGCATGGCTTCTGCATTCTGTGTGAGCTGCGGAATGCGGGTGTCGAGGTCAGCACTGACGCTGGCATTTTCCTGAACGAACGTGTAGTAAAGGGCATCCGGTTCGTCTTCCTCAGACTTTGCATAACCCAGCTGCCAGTTGATATCCCAGGTATCCAATTGGTGTTCACCGCCGGCCGCAACGGTCATAATGGTTTGCGTCTCGTATCTGTCTTTACTTTCACGGGCAATTTCAGAGTCTTCGCCATCAAAGGTGAAAATGTTCGCCTGACGGTATTCATTGTCAGAAAACTCGCTGTAAAGGGTGCGAAGGAAATACTGATTGTTGAAGTCCGGACGGAAATCGAAATTGACCGCAGCACCTAAACGCTCACGGGTGATGGTATAGTCACGCTGTTCCAGTTCATCATCGCCGTTGCTTTCAATATTGTCGGAACCAAAATCACGTTCGAACCATGAAAGCGCAGCGGCAACACCAAAGGATTCGTTAAACTTGTGTGTCAGGCTGCCAGACAATTTCGGACTGGTTTTATCTACCAGTTCATTGTGGCTGGCCTGCATAGTAAGTTTGGCTGTGTCCTGCTGATAATCAAAGGCACTGACACTTTTCACTTCGATGGCACCACCGATAGCGTCACCATCCATATCTGCTGTGACCGATTTTGACACTTCAAGAGTCTGAATCAGTTCTGACGGGATAACATCCAGTGCTACAGAGCGCACACCGGCTTCAGGAGAGGGGATGTTAAGTCCGTTGATGGTAACGTTATTTAAGTTAGGATCGATACCGCGGATCCCGACAAAGCGACCTTCACCCTGGTCCCGTTCAATCGACAAACCCGGTAAGCGTTGCAATGCTTCAGCGGCATTCTGATCAGGAAACTGACCAATGGCGTCAGCAGAGACAATGGATGAAATGCGATCAGATACCCGCTGCTGGTTAATGGCACTTGCCTGGCCGCTGCGTTGTCCTTTCACAAGAATATCGGCGATGGCTTTGCCATTATCAGACAGTGCAATAACAGGAGAAACAATGCCTGTTTCCGTTACATTAACCACTTCTGTGACAGGTTGCGCGCCCAGATAGCTAACCTGAAGCGTGTAGGCACCTGCGGGCAGAGAAGGAAACCGGAAGGTGCCGTCTCTGCGCGATTCGGTAATAAGATTCAATTCTTTAAGTGTGATTTGAGCTCCCGCAAAAACACGGGAGTTGTCTTCGTTTGTCAGTTGTCCGGCAATTTCTCCGGCATTCACTGACAACGCAGCAGAAGAAAGGCTGAGCGCAGCTAAACAATGAGTGGTCAATTTTGAAAGACGAAGCATGAGTGCATTCCTGAATTTATAACGTTGTGTTAAGTGACTGGCCGCTACGCTAGAAAGAGTTAATGACAATTTTGTGACCGCATGATGACAGTGACTGTCATAAATGCCTGATTTTATTATTTATTATTGTAAAAATAAAATGGTGAGCCATTTTGACCCTCCATTAACTCTTTGAAGTTATTTGAGTTTTTACGATAACGGGGAGTTTGACGCAGTAAATGATCACCGGACTGTCACATTGGTGAGCCAAAATGACCCTGTTATCACAGATATAAAACGGGTAAATCATCACTTCCCCGTCTGATTTAAGGTTATTACAGGTTATGAATGCGGTTTATCGTTACCGGCAAAGTCATCTCATTGGTGCCAGTATTGGCGCTCAGTGCATTGCATTATATTTGAGTCTTTCCCATGGCCAGTTAAAGCTAACTGGCGAGATTGCCTGGCTGGATGTCACCGGCGAGGGCAGCGTTATGCTGTTCGCATTTGCCTGGATTATTGCTGCTATTGCCAGCCGGCCACCAGGAAGGGTAACTACCTTGCTGGTGGCAGGCCTGAACTGTTTTGCATTTACCGCATTGCTCGATTTTCTGGATGAAATGTTCACTTATTCCGCAGCTTCAGACTGGTTAAGCATGCTGGAGTCTATGCCGGCTGCCTTTGGTATGGTGATCATGACAGCCGGATTGCTGGGCTGGCACGACGAGCAGAAAGCCCTGAACAGGCAATTGCAGCGCAGAGAGTGGGCTTTACGTAATCATGGACAGATAGACAGCGTCACGCAACTCTATCTGGCGGATTACTGGCAGGAACGCCTCACAGACCTGAAGCAGCACGGGGGCAGAGGCAGTGCCATTATGATAGATATAAATGGCTTCTCACGGTTTAACGAAGCCCACGGTTATGCCGAAGGTGACCGGTTTTTGCAGGAAATTGCCCGCTTGCTGGTCATGCATGTGCGTGAGTCAGACCTCGTTTGCCGTTATGCAGGAGACCGTTTCGTGATTTTAATGCCTGAGACAGCACATCCGGATGCCCGCCGGATTGCCGGCGATATTCAAACGTCGGTACATTGTCTGGCATTTAAAAGCGGCGCCAATACAACGGCCTTGTTTCAGTCTGTCCGTACCGCTGTTGCAGAGTTCGATGAGCATCATGACAGCGGCAGGGTGCTGTCAGACCTGCAGGACCAGTTGAACCATCAGGATACGCAGGCAGCATGAAACAGCCGGGTCATCAGTTTTCTCCAGCGCCTTTGCTGAATCCGGAAGCCCGGTGCGTCAGCGCATTGCCGTTTTGCCAGACGCTGCTTAATGTGGCGTGTGCCAAAGGGGCAGATAAAAACAAGGTGCTCAGGGGAACAGGTATTTTCGACACAGACCTCACGCAGGAGCGTGCTTTTTCGCCGCTACAGATAGCTGCCCTGGTGCTGAATGCAGATAAATACGCCGGCGTGCGGGATTTTGCCTTTCAGGCCGGACAGGCATTGGCAACATCACAATATAGTGGTGTCCTTAAAGCCATGGGATACAGTAAAAACCTGAGGCAGGCTTTACTGATTTTGCGTCGCTTTACATCTCACATATCGCCGTTAGTGTCGTTTGGTGTTTACCCCCGGCCGCAGGGTATAGTGATCGCGTTGCGGGACAGTGCCGGCAAACATAAAGCGTTCGATGTTGCATCACTCATGGTCTGTTCCGCATTCATCGCGTTAACGAAACAATGGTGCGGTCAGAGACTGCCACTGAGTTTTCATTTTCCGTTTTCCCGCCCCCGTCATATTGCGGAATTCGAAATGCATCTCGGACGGCGCCTGCATTTCGATTCTCCCTGTTTTTACATTACGGTAGATAACGCATCACTACGGAAACCTTTTTTGCATCATGATGGTTATTTGCTTAAAGCATCGGTTTCTCACTATAAAAAGCAATTAATCAGCGGTGGACAGCTGCCGGATTTTATTCGTAATGAAGTTATGCGTAACCCGCATCTTTGCGCTACAGACCTGGCATCAGCGCTGGATATCAGCCCGGCAACACTGAAGCGAAGACTAAAAGCCTGTCATTGCACATTTTCAGCACTGGTTGATGATGTACGGCGGGAACAGGCCATATTTCTGTTACAAATTTGCCGGTTATCTAACGAAGAGAGTGCCTTGCGGCTTGCCATTTCTGACCTTACAAACTTCCGGCGCGCAGTAAAACGCTGGACAGGTTTAACCCCCGGCGAATTGCGAAGCCGTTAAATGAAGTGACCCCATAAAGTTGGACTCATTTCTAAGCGGCTGCCAAGGCCTGATTTCGATATTGTATCGGACTCAGGCCTTTTAGTTTCAGCTTAATACGCTCGTTGTTGTAATAGTCGATATATTCTTTGATGCTTTCAATCAGTTCGTCGGCATCGTTGAACTTCTCGTTGTGATACATTTCCGTTTTTAATATGCCGAAGAAGTTCTCTGCGACGGCATTGTCTAAACAATTTCCTTTCCTGGACATGCTTTGAACTAGCCCGTTTGCTTTGATGTGATTTTGGTACTCTTTATGTTGGTATTGCCAGCCCTGATCCGAGTGAATAAGCGGCTTCTCATGTCGCTGTAGCTTACTCGTCGCGGTTTTGAGCATGTCTGTGACTAGTGGCAGTGCAACCGATGTGCGTACTTCATAGCTGACAACCTCTTGGTTAAACAGGTCAATTATCGGTGACAGATAGACTTTCTGGTCTTTGACTTTAAACTCAGTCACATCGGTCACCCATTTTTGATTTGGCTTCACTGCCGTAAATTCTCGATTAAGTTCATTGCCTGCGATTCTGCCGACTTCACCTTTATAGGACTTGTAACGTTTAGGTCTTACCTTGGATTTTAACCCCAGCTCATTCATCAGGCGTTGTACGCGCTTGTGATTAACTATCAAGCCTACTGTTCTCAGCGCAGAAGTAACTCTGCGATAGCCGTACCGCCCTCTATGTTTATGAAAGATAGTACGTATTTTTTCGCTTAAGCCAATATCGGGACACGACCGTTCTAGCGTATTACGATGATAGTAATAAACGCTTTTCGGGAGTCCTGTGATTTTTAATAGATTTTGTAAGCTGTAACTAGCCTTGAGCTCTTCGACAACTATCGTTTTGTCTTTGCTTTTTTCTTTCTGGCTTGAGCCAAGGCTTCTAACTTTTTTAGAACAGCATTCTCCGCACGTAAATAGTCCAACTCTTCTCTGAGTTCCTTCTCCGTCATTTCAGTTGATGGTTTAGGTGCAGAAGGTTCTTTTTTCACGCGAGGTTTACCTTTTTTCTTTGGTTTTAGACCGGAGATACCATCGTGAGCATAAAGCTTTTGCCATTGGAAAAGAATCCCAGGGGACGATAAATCGAAGAAGGCGCTGGTGTAACTAAGTGACCAGTTGTTAGCTGCCATTGTTTTCAACACATCTGTTTTAAATGCTTGAGAATATGGCCTGTGAGTAGACCTGAAGCTTTCAGCGCCATGAATTCGATAAACAGCAGTCCAATATCGGACCTGCCTTTCTGTGACATTAAATCTGCCACCTATCGCCGAAGAACTTTCAGATAAAGCACACTCAGCTACTTTGAGCTTGAAGGCTCGAGGATGTTTGGACATAAAAAGACCCCCAGTAATTGGAATGTCCAACTATTGGGGGTCACTTCAAAACAACATAACGGCTTTATGGTAGACTCTTCCTCTTTTTCGATGTCCCAGAGTAGTAAGGAAAGAGTCTTGTCTTCTGAGCCAGCCGCGCCTTCTGTTTCTTCATTATACGACCAGTTGTCATTGTGTATGCTGGCCGATCGTTTTCCTTTACGCCGTCGCATTCAAAAACTCAGCGGGTTGATTAAATCTCAGTCTGAACAGGCGGCTGACGCCATCAGTGATGTTTTGCAGCGCATTGATGCGTCAAAAGCGAAACGTGCTTTGCGGGCGGAGAATTTGCCGGCCATTGAATATCCGCCGTTACCTGTCAGTGATAAAAAAGACGACATCAAACAGGCCATCGCCTCTCATCAGGTGGTCATTGTGGCGGGGGAAACCGGCTCAGGAAAAACCACTCAGCTTCCGAAGATTTGTCTGGAGCTGGGTAGGGGCGTGGACGGCATGATTGCCCATACCCAGCCAAGACGACTGGCTGCCCGCAGCGTGGCAAGCCGTATTGCTGAAGAACTGAATACGCCGTTAGGTGAAAAAGTGGGTTTCAAAATCCGCTTTTCAGACCAGGTCAGCGACAGCAGTTACGTCAAGCTGATGACCGACGGTATGTTGCTGGCAGAGATGCAGCAGGACCGCTTTTTAAATCAGTACGACACCATCATTATCGACGAAGCCCACGAACGGAGTCTTAATATCGACTTCCTCCTCGGGTATCTACGTCAGTTATTAGATAAGCGTCCCGAACTTAAGCTTATTATCACATCGGCGACCATCGACCCTGAACGCTTCAGCAGACATTTTAATGACGCGCCGATTGTTGAAGTGAGCGGCAGAACCTATCCGGTGGAAATTCGTTATCACGATCCTGAAGAACGGGAAGATGACAACGATCAGACTGATGCCATTGTCCGGGCCGTTGATGAGCTTAAACGGGAAGCGCCCGGAGACATTCTGGTGTTTTTAAGTGGTGAGCGGGATATCCGCGATACCCAGGATGCACTGCAAAAGCAGCAATACCGGAACACTGAAATTGTGCCTTTGTACGCCAGATTGTCGGCAGCAGAACAAAACCGTATTTTCCAGTCTCACAGTGGGCAGCGCATAGTGTTGGCCACCAACGTAGCGGAGACCTCGTTAACGGTGCCGGGCATTAAATACGTTATTGACCCGGGTACCGCGCGTATTTCACGGTACAGCGCCCGCAGCAAAGTGCAGCGCTTACCCATTGAACCGGTATCTCAGGCGTCTGCGAATCAGCGGGCCGGACGATGCGGGCGGGTATCAGACGGGATCTGTATCCGCTTATACAGTGAAGAAGATTATCTTGGTCGTCCGGCGTTTACCGATCCGGAAATTCTGCGTACTAATCTCGCGTCTGTCATCCTGCAGATGCTGGCGCTGGGGTTGGGGGATATCGGCGCATTTCCGTTTGTTCAGCCACCGGACAGCCGCAATATAACCGATGGCTTCAGGTTGCTTGAAGAAATTCAGGCGATTAAGCGGGGTAAAGGCCAGCCAAAGTTAACGGACATGGGCCGCAAAATTGCCCGCTTACCGGTTGATCCCCGCTATGCCCGTATGGTCATCGAAGCCGGGCGCACGAATGCGGTGCGGGAAGTCATGGTGATTGCTGCCGGTTTATCTATTCAGGATCCCCGTGAGCGGCCACAGGAAAAACGTCAGCAGGCAGATGAAAAACATAACGAATACCGTGATAAAGACTCAGACTTTATCAGTCTGTTTAATTTGTGGCAGTCGTTCAGAGAACAGCAAGCTGCGCTGTCTAATAATCAGTTGCGCAAGTGGTGTAAAGCGCAGTTCATCAATTATCTGCGTATGCGTGAATGGCAGGACATTGTCAGCCAGCTTAAAAAATCTGTAGCGGAAATCGGTTTGGGGATCAGCAAGCAAGATGCTGATTTTCAGTCAGTACATCAGGCGCTTTGCAGCGGTTTGTTGTCGCACCTGGGCATGAAAGACAAAGAGCGGGAATATCTCGGCTCACGTAACTCTAAATTTATGATTTTCCCGGGCTCAGGTCTGGCAAAAGTACAACCTAAGTGGATCATGGCGGCAGAGCTGGTGGAAACGTCCCGCCTGTTTGCCCGCATGAATGCGAAGATTGATCCGGTATGGGTGGAGCCTCTGGCAAAGCACGTTACCCAGTCCAGCTATTCTGAACCACACTGGTCTAAAAAGCGCGGCGCTGTGGTGGCTTTTGAAAAGGTCACCCTGTTTGGCTTGCCCATCATCCCGAAGCGGGCTGTGGTTTACAGTCAGATTGATCCGCACGTGTCTCAGGATTTGTTTATCCGTCACGCGTTAATTGAAGGTGATACCAAACTGAATAACAGCGTGCTGGCAGATAACCAGGCATTGCTTGATCAGGTGGATGAGCTTGAGCAGAAAACCCGGCGCCGGGACATCATGGTTGACGAAGAAGCGCTGGTGGCCTTTTATGCACAGCGTTTACCGGTGGATGTTAATAACGAAGCCGCGTTTAAAAAGTGGTGGCAAAAACAATCCGACAAGAACATTCTCGCCTTCACCGAAGAGGATGTGTACCGCCAGCAGCCCGGCGCGAAGACCGCCAACGCCTTTCCCGATGTCTGGAAGCAGGGCAATATTACGCTGCCTTTACGGTACCATTTCGAGCCCAATGCCGATGATGACGGGGTAACGGCAACCATTCCGTTACCCATATTAAATCAGGTATCAGATAAGGGGTTTGACTGGCTGGTGCCGGGTTTACAACACGAACTGATTGTCAGCCTGATTAAAAGCCTGCCTAAACGTTTACGCAAAAATTTTGTGCCTGCACCGAATTATGCAGAAGCCTGCCTTGAAGATATCAGCGCCTTTGACAAGCACGGTCAGCCGGTGCCGCTTTTACAGGCTTTGTCTGACAAACTGCGCCGTATGACCGGTGTTATTGTGGAAGAAGAAGAGTGGCAGCTCTCTCAGCTTGAACGGCATCTCAAAATGCACTTTGCTGTGGTTAATGACAAAGGTGAGGTGATTGCCCGTGGTGATGATCTGGAAGCATTGAAGAAGCAATGTCAGGGGCAGGTGAAAGCCACCTTTGAAAAGGCCGCAACGCCGGAACTTGAGCGTAAAGGGCTGGAAAGCTGGGATTTTGAAAAGCTGCCGGAAACCTTTACGCAAAAGATGGGGGGCTTTGAAGTACAGGCGTTTCCCGCTCTGGTCCGCCGTGGTGACAAAGTTGATATAGTACTGGTGGACGAGCCTGAAAAAGCGAAACAACAGCATCAGGACGGCGTCAACGTGCTTATCCGTAACGCCATGCCGTCGCCGCTCAGCTATCTGCAAAGTAAATTGCCGAACAAAGCAAAACTGGGTTTGTATTTTAATCCTTTCGGCCAGATCAAAGCCCTCATTGACGACTGTATACTGGCCGGTATTGATGATTTGGCCAACACGTTTAAACAATCACAAGGTGTTGAAATACGTGACGCTGAAACCTTTAAACAGTGCGTCGATTTTGTCAGGGCTGAAATTAATGATGTGGTGCTGGATATTGCCGGTCAGGTGGAAGAGGGGCTCACTCTCGCACACCAGTGTCAGAAGCAAATGAAGGGCAATGTACCGCTCAACATGGTCAGTGCCCTTGGCGATGTGAAACAGCATCTGTCTATACTGGTTTATCCCGGTTTTGTCTCTGATTTAGGACGCGGAAGACTACCGGACTGGAACCGCTATATTAAGGGACTGGCGCGACGCCTGGAAAAGCTGCCCATTGATCCGAATAAAGACCGCATGCATCAGCAAACCATTGAAAAAGCAGTGACTGCGTTCAATAAAGCCTGTAATAAATACCCGCAGAATAAGGCACCTGCTGAGCTGCTTGAGATCCGCTGGATGATTGAGGAACTGCGTGTTTCTCTGTTTGCCCAGCAACTTGGCACCGCCTATCCGGTATCAGCAAAAAGAGTTTTAACTGCGCTGGAAAACTTTTAATAAAAAAGTCGCGTAAAGGTATGTGATATCGCAAAAAAGCGTGATGGATATACGCTGATATTACAACACATATCAAACTTTCGGTGACTCTTCGGCGATCTCAGTTGACATCGCCGGGGTGTCGTCCTATAAGTGATGAAGTATATTACGAGGTTGCGACCAGAGGTTGGGAGAAGTAAGACATGTTAGGATACGACGATAAACGTAATTTTTTCAGGATGATGGTTAACTCGCCTTGCCAGGTACAGATTAACGACGAAGAATCCAGCCGTACTCATCAGGCAGTATGTAAAGATATCAGTGCCACAGGCATGTCTCTGGAAGTTGAAGAGCCATCCATTGAAGTGGGTACGCAGGTTAACGTTTCTATCGACTCCAACAGCTCCCAGATCCCGTCCTTGTCGGCCATTGCAACCGTGGTTCGCTGTGTGCCTGAGACAGACGCCAGCTGTATTATTGGTGTAGAAATTTCAGAAATGAAGTAACTAACCAATGAAGTAACTGATTAAAGATCAGTTACTTCACACACCAGACCCTTCAGGTAATAACCTTCCGGATACGTGCCAATGACAGGGTGGTCTTTGGCCTGAGTCAGGCGTTCAACAATCTTAATTGTCTTACCGGCATCCAGCGCGGCATCGGCCACAATCTTCTGAAATAAATCTGCCGGCATCAGCCCTGAGCAACTGAACGTCAGCAGTAAACCGCCTGATTTCACCGCATGCATACCGTACATATTAATGTCTTTATAGCCACGTGATGCGCGGCCCAGTGATGCTTTGCTGTCGACAAATTTGGGGGGATCCAGGATCACCATGTCAAACTGTCGTTGCTCTTCGTGATACTTACGCAGAACCTGAAACACATCACCGTTCACCATGTCGCAACGGGCACTGTCGAGATGATTGATTTCAAGATGCTTTGCCGCAAGCTCAAGCGCCGGATCAGACACATCCACATTGGTGACATGTTTCGCGCCGCCCTGTAATGCATAGCACGAAAACGTGCCGGTATAACTGAAACAGTTCAGCACATCTTTGTCTTTGGCGTAACGGCCGGCAGCGGCACGGGCATCACGCTGATCGAGGTAAAAGCCGGTTTTATGGCCGTTGCGAATATCTACCTGAATCTGAATACCATTCTCCAGAATTGTGACCACCGGTTCCGGATCGCCATGAAGCGTCTGCACCAGTGGCTCCAGTCCTTCTTTTGCACGCACATCCACATCGCTGCGTTCAAAAATGTCTTTCCCTGGCAACACTTTTTTCAATGCCCACACAATCTTGTCTCGTTGCTTATCAGCACCGGCGCTTAAGAGTTGCACCACAATCACCGTGTTGTACACGTCTATAGTCACGCCGGGCAATCCGTCAGACTCTGAAGCGATGAGGCGATAACTGTTAGTGTTTTCGTTTATCACCAGGTTTTCACGAAGGGTGAGGGCAGTAGTAAGACGGCGAACAAAAAAGCCATTGTCTACGGGTTCATCTTTGTTAAAGGTCCACATGCGAACCCGTAACTGGGATTCAGGAGACCAGGCGCCACGGCCCAGCCAGTCGCCTTCTGCACTTACCACATCAACAGTGTCTCCGCTGCGGCAACGTCCGTTAACCGTGGCAACGGCGCTGGCAAAAACCCAGGGATGACGACGGCGCAGTGATTTATCACGTTGAGGTTGTAAGACGACGGTGGCAGACATTGTTATGATAACCCTTAGATGTAAGTGGCGCGCAGTATAGCTTTTCTCATTATCAGGCGCGACTTTTGAACCGAATATTTATGACGACCATAGGTATCTTTGAATTCAGATCGTCAAACGAGGGAGTACAGCGATGCGATATATCGATTTTGACAAGGGCGCGGGGCCCGAATCTTTGAAAATCAGTGAAACGGATACGCCTGCTATCGCCAGTGGCCAGGTGCTCGTTAAAGTGCATGCATTTGGGGTAAACCGCGCCGACACCTTGCAGCGTCAGGGAAAATACCCGCCACCACCAGGTGAAAGCGACATTCTCGGGCTCGAAGTGTCCGGGGAAGTGACTGACGTTGCCGATGATGTCACTCAATGGAAAGTGGGCGATAAGGTGTGCGGTCTGGTAGCGGGTGGCGGCTACGCTGAATATGTGGCGGTAAATGCCCGTCATCTTATGCCGGTGCCACAGAGCATGTCGTTGACACACGCAGCAGGGCTCACGGAGGTGTTTCTTACTGCCTGGCAAGCATTATTCACCATTGGTAACCTGCAACCTCAGAATAAAGCCCTTATTCATGCCGGTGCCAGCGGTGTTGGCCTGGCTGCACTGCAGCTTTGCAAACTGAAGGGCATTGCCACAGCGACCACCGCGTCTTCTGAAGATAAACTAGCACAGTGTCGTGACATGGGCGCTAACCTTACCATTAATTACAAAGAACAGGATTTTGCAGCCGTTTTGAAAGACACCTGGCCCGAAGGCGTAAACTTTGTGCTCGACTTTGTGGCAGGGGATTATCTGAACCGTAATTTAAAAGTACTCGCGCAAGATGGACACATTGTTTACCTGGCCATGCTGGCAGGACGCTTTGCTGACAAGTTGGATATGGCATTGATGTTGGGCAAGCGCGCCCGCATTCAGGGATCAACACTCAGAAACCGCAGCGATGCTTACAAGGCTGATTTGATCCGCGATTTCTGCGAACACGGACTGCCTGGTTTTGACGACGGTACACTCACTGTGAACGTAGATACCGTATTGCCGGTTGAGGAGGTCGCCACTGCTCATGCCCGCCTTGAAGCCAATGACAGTCGCGGCAAAATCATTGTTGAGTGGTGATGGTGTTGAATAGTAAAACTACAGACAGGACCACTATGAATGCGTCGGAGCCTGCGTTAATTCAGTTTGAAGGTGTAAAGCTGGCGCAGCTTCTTCACAGAGGTTCACCGCAAACGCTGATGGCTTCTGTTGGGGTCTTTATTCAATGGCGCAAGTTGAATGGCTCGCCGCCTTCTCAAAGCCGGACGTTTAATATCTTTTATTCAGATCCTAGCACTACTGAACCTGAGGCATCTACCTTCGGTATTGCAGCAGAGCATGACAAAGATATTGCGCCGAATTCTCAGGGCGTTTCTGAGTCTCACATTCCAGCTTTGCATTGTTTAAGCTGGATAGAAACAGGCTGTGACGGAAAGTTACAACAGCGCATTGAACAGGTTATTGGCGAAGGGGGTTATGACTGGCACTTTGAACAGTTCCCACCATTCATAGAGCGACTGCGCTTTTACCCGGATGTGGCCATGGCAGAGGCGCAAAGTAGGGTGTATTTGCCCGTGCGTTAATCAGGTCGATTGATTCCGAACGACTGATTTGTGCGCAGGCTGTGTGAAAACTATTGATCACCTTTTGGTCTAAGTATGCGTTTTATATGATTAATCAGTCTTACCTATTGATCCTCAATCTGGGTGTCAGTTGGTAAAATGAAACTATCAAAAAGCTGATAGTTTTCAGGTATATGTCAAAATTTATCGAAGACCAAAGCAGAACTTTAAGCACGAGGTTTCCCGAAGTTCTGGATTACTATTCCAATTATCTCATGGAACTCGATAGGGCAAATCGCCAGTCCCGAGCTGATCGGGCAGGGACTCACCAATTGCTTACAAAGACGCTAAAACACGTTAAAACTGACGTGAGTCTGCAAGTCTTAGCTTACAACTTTAAAAAATGATGAAAATCATGGGGGGGGAGGACTTATATCCGCATTGACAACCTAAGAAATGCGGCAACACTCATTCAAAATTTTTATAGACCCAGAATTACGGTATAGAGCTATCACAATGGTACCGGTAAAAATTGAGTTTTCACACAGCCTGTACGTAAAGCGGACATCATATTCTTTCTTCTGAAAACAATGATATTGATTTTTACAGTAGTGAAAACTTTTTCAAAAGGTCAGTCGGTAGTACTCGATATATGCCATTTATTGTCTTTGGCATCAATGTCACAAATCGTGACTTGTCACCTTGAGTTTCGTGACAGAGCTAGAACTTTATCGATGGAGGGCAAGCAATACGATATCGTCCACTGCCTGAAATCTACGATGGCTCTGAAGCTGTCAGTTATTTTTTATATACGCAATGGGGTTATTGGCTTCATGAGCAATGCTGGCAGTCAGCTGACTAAGCAGTGTTATACGCTCAGCAATTGCAGAGATATCCAGAGCGGTCCGCTATAACGGGTGTCCGGCTATTCTGTCTAACAACTCCATGACCTGCTTGCTGGCGGCTTCCATTTGCTCCAGAAGTTGTTGTGCCTTTTCATTCTGCTGATTAGCGGCTGCATTCATTGCGTCTACACCACAACGATGGACGGTAGAATGGGGTTGGTCAAGTTTTTTGTATGCATCCAGCCCCGCAATACCGGTATTCTGTTGTTGCTGATACCACTTACCCAGTCTGCAGGACAGATGATCAGCAAACTCGCTGGCGGCCTTATGACTCTTCTGCAGAATCACGGCATATACCTCACTTTTCCACACAACATGGTCCAGTTTCACCGTCTGTACAAAGGTCTGATGGGAAGACTCACTGATAGTGTCTTTCATGCTCATACAGTGAGACATCATGCGGTCATAACTGCCACGCAGATGCTGGATACCGTCAGAAAGTTGAGTATTGTTGCCCTGCAACTCATCCACAACCGTCACAGCAGACCGGGTAGACTGAATAATTCCTTTGACCAGGTCGGCGACTTCGCTGGCAGACTTGTTGGTTTCATTAGCCAACGCTCGAACCTCATCCGCAACCACACTGAATCCGCGCCCTGCATCCCCCGCCCGCGCAGCCTCAATGGCCGCATTCAGTGCCAGCAGGTTTGTCTGGTCTGAAATACTGCTGATTGTAGTCACAAAACGGTTGATGTTATCCGCCGTCCCGGACAAGCCGGATATTTCATTATTCATTCTGCCCATTTTATTATCAAGCTGACCCATTTCACTGAGAATGGACTGCAGCGAGTCAGAACTTGAGCCGAACAGCTCACTGAGATCTGAAATACTGTCTTTCTCTGCAGAAATATTCAGAAAGGAACTGAGTACCGTTTCGCGGATCCCGCTAATCTGCTGCAACGATTCCAGCATGGCATCCAGAAGGCCGTTTTCGATAGTACGATCAGGTTCAGCCTGAACGGCTCCGTGAAATTCCCGGGTTTCAAGCTCAAGTTGAGAGATACGGTCTTTCAGCTGCTGTGTTTCTCTCTGGCTTTCCAGTAGAGCCTGACGCTGTTCATCGAAAGTGGAACGGAGTACAAACATAGTGGGTCCTGAATTTTATCTGCAACTTTCATTCTAGCAAAGGCGACGACAGAATATATTATCCGTAAGTCCATATCACGCATTTAACTGAGCGGTTGTGACCGTTCAATCAGGGGCGGAGTGAGAATATGGTCCGTATCATCCACTTATAAGAACAATTAAAACTATATCCTATCTGTATTCTCCCTTGACAAGAGATGGCCGTATTCAGGCTGGCATTGTCACGCTTGCTCCCGAAGTTTCCGGTTGGGTCACTACACTTGCAATAAAAGACAAACAGCACGTGAAAAAAGGTGACGTCGTATTTCAAATCGACACCAGGCGCTATCAGGCAGTAGCAGGCGAGCTGCCTGATGACGTAGGAACCCAAGTATTAGCCCTTGAACTGCCTGAACACGGGTTCAATGCGAATATCGAATTCTGTTTCTCGCTTAAAGTAGCGATTGTCTGGATCGCATTTAAAGTATCCTTTAATCAAATGCAGATATTTCATTGATACAATTCACTTACATGCTCACAGGAAGGTGTTCACGTAAACTTCTACGAAAATAACATGCCAGAAATCACACAACATGCACTGATAAGCTGTTATGGTAGAAGAAAAATTACAAGGATAAGTATGAAGTATTTCAAATGGTTGATTTCTGCTGCAGTGCTTGTTTCATCATTTCCGGGTCTGGCAAATGATTATGAAGTGGTGGACATAGATTCAAAGGTACTTGACGAACAGCGGCAATATCAGGTTTTGCTACCTGAGGATTATTTCACCACATCACAGAATTATCCTGTTATTTACCGGCTTGATGGAGCTGAGAATATTCCTCTGATGAAAGAGATCCTGGGCAGATTAAAAGATGCTGACGCAGCCCCCGACGTTATCATCGTGGCGGTTGAAAATACAGACAGACTCCGCGACATGTATCCCACTGTGAATCAGGACAGAAATGGCCCTGTTGGCATTGGCGGCGGGGCTAAAAAATTTCTTGCGTTCATTGAGCAGGAACTCATCCCCGATGTTGAAGAGCGGTATCGCACACACTCGACCCGTATTATTTCAGGGGCATCGGCTGCCGGTGTGTTTAGTTTGTATGCCATGCAAGCGCGTCCCGGTCTTTTTGATGCATATATCGCTTATAGTCCTGCGGTTTGGTGGAACGCGGGCGCGATGGTGGAGCGAACCGAAAAGTGGCTTTCCTCTGAGCCGTCTGTATCTGCCTATGTTTATATGAATATGGGTAATGAAGGGCAACCAATGCGACCTTACTATGACGAGCTGTTAACTTCGTTTTCAACTAATGAAAGTCCTCATTTAAACTTAGTCGTAAACGAGTACCCCGGCGTTTCTCATGGGCTAACGTCGGCGGCTGGCATTTTTAACGCATATCAATCATTTTTCATGAGCAAAGCCTTTCCCCGTGAGAAAGTTAGTGCAGATATGCAGGTTATCGATGATTACTACCGGCGTTTAGGTGAACAATGGGGGATTGACCCGACACCACCTGAAAACGTTGTTCGGGAGTTGGGTTACTATTTTGACTGGCAGAAAAAGCCTCATTTAGCCATGAAGCTGTATAAACATAATATGTCCCACCACCCTGAAAACCCTGATGCTATTGCCGGCGTTGCATATGGCTATGAAGGACAAAAAAAACTCAGGGAAGCGCTGACCTATGCGAAGAAAGCGCTGGCTGTCGCTACAGAAGATATTCCATACTACGATTATTTTGTTGAGAATGTAGAGCGCTTAGAAAACAAAATGAAAGGCACAGAGAAAGCGAATTAGTTCGCTTTCAAAGCCCGCCACAAAGGTCTAAAAAATTGCCTGTCGAGAATGAAGATTTGTCAGACGAGAGCCAATAGATGGCTTCTGCCACTTCTTCTGGCTCACCGCCGCGTTGCAGGGGAATAATGCTCTTTAATCTCTTAACTCTGTCAGGTTCACCGCCGTCAGCGTGCATATCTGTGTTTATTAAACCCGGCCGGACACAGTTTACCCGGATGCCTTCAGCGGCGACTTCCAGAGACAGCCCTCTGGTTAAAGTATCAATGGCTCCTTTGGAAGCTGCATAATCGATATATTCATCCGGCGAACCGGTACGGGAGGCACCCGATGAGACATTTACTATAGTGCCTCCTTGTCCGCCTCGATGTGTCGACATGCGCTTCACTGCTTCCCGGCAGCAAAGAAAGTAACTGGTTACATTGTTAGTCAAAATGCTGTTGATTCTTTCGGCCGTAAGCTCTTCGAGCCGCGATTGCTGACGCAAAATGCCCGCATTGTTTACAAGAACTGATAAATATCCCTGTTCATCGTCAATTCGCTTAAACAGTCGCATTACACCGGCTTCCTGAGAGACGTCGGCCTGCACGGTAAAGCAACGACCACCCAGAGTGTTGATTTCATGAGTTAAAACTTCAGCCGCTTCTGAATTGGACTTGTAATTGATACAAACCGTATATCCCTTTGCAGCAAACAATCTGGAAGTAGCAGCCCCAATACCGCGGCTACCACCAGTGACTAGAACGATTTTTGAATTATCCATTACTTTACCCTGCGTTACTCAAAATACGTGCCTGAGTTGTTGCGTTCAAAAGGATAATCATCTCTGTATCCGCCAGGTTTTCTTTCACCGGTGAATTAACCGGAAAAGCCGGTATCGTCCTGCGTAGGGTTGCCGGCAGCTTCACGGGCTAAATCATCAACCCGCTCATTTTCCGGATGGCCGGAGTGGCCTTTAACCCAGTGCCAGTGCACATCGTGCTTCTTCACGGCTTCGTCCAGACGCTTCCACAAGTCAGCATTTTTTACCTGCTTTTTATCGGCTGTACGCCAGCCGTTTTTGCGCCAGTTCTTTATCCACTGGTTTATGCCGTTTTTAACGTATTGACTGTCGGTGGTAATGTCTACAATGCAGGGTTCTGTCAGACATTCCAGTGCAGCAGCGGGGGCCATCAGTTCCATGCGGTTATTGGTGGTTTGATTAAAACCCTCACTGATTTCTTTTTTGTGTTTTCCGAATATCAACAGTGCGCCATACCCGCCTGGTCCGGGGTTGCCTAAACAGGATCCATCGGTATATATCGCGATTTTTTTCTTTGCCATGAAGGGCCTTTTTTACGTCAGAAATGTGTTTCCGGGATAATGTCCTGGTATACTAAAGAACTGAAACCGCCTGTGCCAGCGAAAATCTGAAATTCGCGGGGCACCCGGCAACAATAAGATAAAACAAGGTGTTGCAGACATGCGTCAAATCGTGCTCGATACAGAAACCACGGGTATCGAACCTAAAGAAGGTCACCGTATCATTGAAATTGGCTGTGTTGAGGTTATTAACCGCAAACTCACCGGCAATCATTTTCATGTGTACATTAACCCTCAGCGAATTGTTGAACAGGAAGCGATTGAAGTTCACGGCATTACCAATGAATTTCTGGCAGACAAGCCGTTGTTTGCAGACGTGGCGCAGGACTTTATCGACTTTATCACCGGTGCTCAGCTGGTAATTCATAACGCGGCCTTCGACGTCGGCTTTATGGATCACGAATTCGGTATGAATGCTCCCACTGCCGGGGTCAAAACTCACGATATTTGTTCTGTGCTCGATAGCTTATCCCTTGCCAGAAAGATGCACCCGGGGCAGAAAAATAACCTCGATGCATTGTGCCGGCGCTACGGCATAGATAACAGTCACCGTGAACTTCACGGCGCTTTACTGGATGCCGAAATTCTTGCTGATGTCTATCTGCTGATGACCGGTGGCCAGACAAAACTGAATCTGGCCGGCCAGAACAGCGAAGGAAGCGGCGATACTCAGGGGATCCGGCGTATTCAGCGAAACGGAAATAAATTAAAGGTTATCCGCGCCTCCGCCGATGAATTAGAACAACATGAAGCACGACTGGATATTGTGCAAAAGAGCGGTGGAAAGTGTTTGTGGCGAGCAACTCCCGAAAGTTAATTCCTTTTTTAACTTCTATCTGGCTATTCTTTATTGCCGGCAGTTTTTCGCTGTCAGCACAACAGGCCGGTGATGAACCGGCCGTCGACACCAGTGCGTTAACCGCACTGGGTGATGATTATCAAAATTCTATTCTTTTGCTTCGTAACCGCTTCCGCATCGATCATGAAGTGGACGAAGTAACCATGGTTTTCTTCCGTGAGTTTGGTTCTGCACCCGTGGTTCTGGTGCGTCCAGACGGCTCGAAGATATTCTCCTCACAGGCTGAAAAAAATAATGTGGAATGGTATGACGATGATACCTTCGACATGATTAAGATAAAAAATCCGGTGCCGGGACCGTGGCAGGCTGTAGGACAGGTGTTACCGGAAAGCCGGGTTATGGTACTTTCAGGCATTGAGCTTCATGCCGATCCTCTGCCGGCTGTTATATTCTCAGGTGAAGTGCTCAAACAAACCGCCTACCTGACGAATGGTGGCAAGCCCATTGATTATTCGGCTTTCCGTGAAGTGGTTGATTTGTCTATCGAACTTAAAAGTACCAATAATCCGAATTTTGATAACTTCGGCGCGAAAGACGAACTCATCGCCACCTTTGAAGATAATGGCAGGGGCATGGACGAAGCGCCGGAAGACGGCGTGTTCACCGGGCAGTTTAATCTGGCAATCCCTTCCGGTGAGTGGCGTCCTGTTTTCACCGTGGATACTCCCATGTTTTCCCGTGAACAAATTGATCCGGTTATCATGTTACACCCGAACCCCGTGGTATTGAGTGAAACACTGGATGACGGACAACAGGGTTACCACGATTTACATATTGATGTGGTCCGTGACCAGATTGATATTGAATCGTTATTGATAGACGGAAAAGTCAGGTTTCCCAATGGCGATATTCAGAACTTTTCCATTACTGAACCTTCATCTGAAGCCCGCTTACACCGGATCCTCGCCTATGAAGACGGCTTGTTCAGAGTAAAGATCACTGCCTACGCGAGCACCATCGATGGCAGGGACGTGATCCTCGATGTGCCGGAATATACCTTTTTAGGCGAAACCGGTGGCGAAGAGAGTGACGAAGCGCCTGTGACAGGTGGAGCAGGGGATCTTGAAGCCGCATTGTTAAAAGACACGCCATCCATGCCGTCTGTACAACTGCCACCGGAAGAGCCCGGAATGGATGACGGCACAATGATCATGCTTATTGCAGTGGTAAACGGCTCGATAATACTGATTGGTGTGCTCATTGTAGGCTTTATTGTATGGAAGCGAAAAAAGGCTGCCAAACCTGCGGTTGCTCCGGCAGCGCCTCAGGCTACTACAGGCGCAGAAGATAAAGAGAAAAAGCCGGGTATGCTGGCTGGTTTACTGTCGAAATTTAAAAAGAAGAAGCCTGACAGCGAAGAAAAGTAGCCGGGCAGTGTGGTTTTCACCAGGTGACTTACATAGCTGAAACACGGTTTGCAGGCCCTGCCAGCATGCTATACGGTGGTTATTACATCATTATGGCGAATAATCAGGCAAACGATGCATGTTGGCACATTTTATCTAAAAAAACCGTTGACTCGACCATAGGGAATACGTATTATCTGCGCCGCAGTCAGGGCAGAGACTTCAATAAAGAATCTGCAAGCTGCTGAAAAAATTGAAAAAAGTGGAGCGGTAGTTCAGTTGGTTAGAATACCGGCCTGTCACGCCGGGGGTCGCGGGTTCGAGTCCCGTCCGCTCCGCCACTTTCAATAGCAAAACTAATATGGTTCTTCGGAGCGGTAGTTCAGTTGGTTAGAATACCGGCCTGTCACGCCGGGGGTCGCGGGTTCGAGTCCCGTCCGCTCCGCCATTTAGTTTCGCGCCTTCTCTTGTGTGGAGCGGTAGTTCAGTTGGTTAGAATACCGGCCTGTCACGCCGGGGGTCGCGGGTTCGAGTCCCGTCCGCTCCGCCATTCAAGAGACACAATATCCCAGTGGAGCGGTAGTTCAGTTGGTTAGAATACCGGCCTGTCACGCCGGGGGTCGCGGGTTCGAGTCCCGTCCGCTCCGCCACTTTCCTCTAAAGTTATCTGTTTTTCAACGCTTTCTGTTGGTCATTTGCATCCCTCACGTTAGTATTCGCTCAGGTAGAATTACTTCCGGAAGCTAGATTTCATATGGATGCACTACTCGCGTGTCGCGGGATTTCAAAAATTTATCATGACGGCGAAACCGATACGCCGGTTCTCTCTGATGTGTCACTTACCGTACATACTTCTGAGCATGTCGCTATTCTCGGCAGTTCGGGTTCAGGAAAAAGTACCTTACTGCATATTCTCGGCGGCCTGGACAAACCTGATGAAGGTGAAGTCTGGTTTCATGGCGAGTCCATGACAGGTATGAAACCGTCTCAGCTGGCAGCACTGCGCAATCAGAAAATTGGTTTTATTTACCAGTTCCATCATCTTCTCCCTGAGTTTTCAGCACTGGAAAATGCAGCCATGCCCTTACTGATTGGCGGTATGCCGGAAAAAAAGGCAAAACAGGCGGCAACTGACATGCTGGAACAGGTGGGGTTAACGCACCGGCTGATGCATAAACCATCCGCTTTATCAGGTGGCGAACGTCAAAGGGTGGCAATTGCCCGTGCACTGGTAAATCGTCCCGCTCTGGTTCTGGCCGATGAGCCCACCGGGAATCTGGACAACAAAACCGGCGAGCAGGTCTACGGTTTACTGACATCTCTCAGTGAAAGCCTGGGCACCAGTTTTGTTGTCGTGACCCACGATAATGCGCTGGCCGCACGAATGAACCGTACTTTGCATATTAAAGACGGATTGCTTCACGGGGAGGCGGCAGGTTGAATCTGGCATGGCAGCTTGCTTCGCGTTTCCGGCGCGGCAAGCAAAAAAATGGCTACATTTCTTTTATCTCCTTCTCTTCGACGGTGGGGATTGGCCTGGGTTGTTTTGTGCTCATTGTTTTGCTGTCGGTGATGAACGGTTTCGAACGGGAATTGCTGAACCGTATTCTTGCCGTTATCCCTCATGGTGAACTCTACGCCGTTAACAGTGAAGGCATTGAAAACTGGAAAGAAGAGATAGCCCGTCTTGAGCAGGATCCCAGAGTGGAGAGCATTGAGCCTTATACAAAAATTACCGGTATGTTGCAGCATAAGGGTAGCCTGAAAGCTGTCGAAATTACCGGTCTTGATATTAGCCGCGCCAGTCATGACCGCTGGCGGGATCAGGTAACGAAAGCCGGCTGGGAACAGTTTACCTCGGGCGATGATCAAATCTTGCTGGGGCAGGGACTGATGCAGAAACTGTCGTTATCGGCTGGTGACCGCATTGGTGTTCTTATCCCGACAGCGACAGATAATATGGCTTTCAAAGCCCCCCATCTGATGCATCTTACTGTGGCAGGTAGTCTTAATGTGGGCGGTGAAATGGATAACTACCTGGCGATGATGCACCTGAACACCGCATCAAAGGAATCCGGCGTAACCAGCGGTGCCCAGGGCCTGCGTTTTATGTTGAAAGATCCTTACGACGCCTATGACACCATGCGCAGTATTGGTTATGATTTCAGCCAGGCAGTTTATATTTCCTACTGGATGCGTACCCAGGGACACCTTTACAACGATATTCAACTGGTGCGTGTTGTTGTGATGATTTCACTGACCCTGGTGATTGCCGTAGCCTGTTTTAACATTGTGTCCACTCTGGTGATGGCCGTCAGGGAAAAGCAGGGAGCGATAGCAATCCTGAAAACCATGGGGGCAGGAGATAGTCTTATCCGCCGCACATTCATGATTCAGGGCCTTATCAACGGTGTAACCGGCATTGTTTGCGGCACCGTGGCAGCGGTATTCGTGGCGCCTAATCTTTCTGCCATTGTCACTTTTATTGAAAAGCAGACAGGCATAACGGTGTTGTCCGGAGATATTTACTTTATCGATTTTCTGCCGTCAGAATTGCAGTGGCAGGACGTGGTTATTACTGTATCGACTGCCTTTGTATTGTGTTTGCTGGCAACATGGTATCCGGCTTCAAGGGCAGTAAAGGTTGATCCGGCAAGAGCACTCAACGGATAGCATTAATGTTGTGTGTTCTGAGAGTATAAAAAAAGGTGGCCGGGGCCACCTTTTTTCTTTTAAGCATTTTTATCGAAGTGTTCGAAGTCCACCGTTTCTTCTTTTATCCCGGCATCCGGGTCATTGTAAACCGCTTCATCCAGTTCACCTTCACTCTTTGCCACCACACAGGAAACCATACAGTCTCCGGTGATGTTAACGGCAGTACGGGTCATATCCAGTAAACGGTCGACACCGATAATCAAACCGATACCTTCCACAGGCAGATTCACCTGTTGCAGTACCATAGCAAGCATTATAAGGCCTACGCCCGGCACACCTGCTGTACCTACTGAAGCCAGCGTGGCGGTGAAGACCACCATAATGTAATCACCAAGTGTCAGATCCACACCATAAACCTGTGCGATAAACACGGTGGCTACACCCTGCATAATGGCAGTACCATCCATGTTGATGGTTGAACCCAGTGGAAGCGTGAAAGAAGAAACCGATTTGCCCACGCCCAGTTTGTTACGTGCAGTTTCTATGGTCACGGGTAAGGTGGCGCTGCTGCTGGATGTGGTGAAGGCAAACAGGGCGGCGTCGCGCATTTTCTTAATCATGGTAAACGGGCTCAGACCGGTCATGGTTTTAAGAAGCACTGAATACACAATCGTACCATGCAGAATAAGCACGACTAATACGAGGAAAAAGTATTTCGCGAGACTTCCAAGCATATCACCACCGATGGTGCTGAACAGTTTGGCCATTAATACGAACACACCGTATGGCGCCAGATTCATGATAATGGTAACCAGTTTCATGATAATCGTATTTAAATCTTCAAATACCGCGCCCAGGCGTTTGCCAGCATCGCCGGTCATCGCCATGGCTACACCGAACAACACGGCGAAGATAATAATTTGCAGCATGTTTCCTTCCGCCATGGATTTGATGGGGTTGGTAGGGAACATGTTAATAATAACCTGAGAGAAGGAGGGGGCTTCCTTAGCCACATAGCTTGCATCTGTAGGCATTAATACGTTACTGCCGGGGCTGACAACTAATCCCAGACTGATGGCCAGTGTAATTGCGATAGCTGTTGTGAGTATATATAACGATACGGATTTGAGGCCCAGACGACCCAGTTTTCCGGGGTCAGATAAACTGCACGTACCGCAGACAAGTGAGATAAACACTAGCGGGACAACCAACATTTTCAGGCTGGCGATGAAGATAGCACCGATTGTGGAGAATATACCTTCTACCAAAAAGGTATACGTGGAAAATTCAAAGCCGAATATCGAAAAGCGAAAATCTCCGCTATTATCGAAAAGAAGCTGAAGTAACCAACCGGTAATGATTCCGGCGCCCATGCCGATAAAGATTCTGGCAGTGAGGCTAAGCTTATTAGCAGATTGAGACATGTGGGTTCCCTAACAACAATGTTATTGATTTTGTTATAGCTTTAGTGTGCCAGAATCTTATCAGATTGAAATGAAAAATATTTCAGTATTGTCATTTACTAGAGGTCCAGGAAGACAACTATGAAAACACTTTCCCAGTCTCTGACGCTGTTCAGTATGCTGTTCTTATTATTTGCCTGCGGAGGCGGCGGCTCGTTAGAGCGTGAATCCGACAGCAGTAGCGGCTCAGGAGACTCTGGCGACACTGACTCAACTTACACGGTTTCTCTTGCTCTCGTAAACCAGAATGATGAGACTGACCGTAATCTTGCGACAGATAACCCGTTAACACTGAACGCGACAGTGACTGACAATGACGGGGCGCCGCTGGCAGACACCTTAATTACCTTCACATTATCTAATGAAGAACTGGCTGTTTTCGGTAATGATACCGGTACAGCGCGTACAGATGATGCCGGTGTCGCTACTATTGATCTTACCGTTGGCACAGCAGCCGGTGATGGTCAGATCACAGCCACTTTACCTGATGGTACTGAAGGCACAACGACATTTACCTCGTCCGGAAGCAGTTCGGATGAAAACGCGGTCTACACAATTTCGCTGACTCTGGTAAACCAGGCAGGTGAGGCTGACCGTAATCTTGCATCAGACAATGCACTGACCCTCAATGTCAGTGTGACCGATCAGTTCGATAATCCTCTTACCGATACTCTGATTGACTTCACGTTATCTGATGAAAATATTGCCACTTTCTCAAACGACACGGCTACCGCCCGCACTGATGATACCGGTGCGGCGACTATTGGTCTTGCCGTTGGCAGTGCCTCAGGTGACGGTGAAGTCACCGCTACATTACCTGACGGGACTACTGCTTCTACCACTTTTTCCTCTGAAGGCGCTTCTGTGATCACGGAAGTTCCGGCTGTTCTTGAGTTGTACACCACTTCAGTACAACTGGCTTCCAGCGGTTCAGATGACATTGAATTAATTGCACTGGTTAAAAATGCGCAGAGCGTATTAATGGAAGGGGTTGATGTGTCATTCTCTGCACCCTCTTCAGCCGGTGTAGAAATTCAGCAGGTTGACAGCCAGACACTGGAAAACGGTACGGCAACAGCCAGACTGACCAGCCAGAATAATGCTGCCAACCGCACTGTCACCGTGACTGCCGCCGCCGGCGACCTGACTCAAACCATTGACATTGAGATTTCAGGCACTGAGGTCACTATTAACGGTGCCCGCTCAATTACTATTAATGATTCCACCACTCTGACGTTGCGGGTTCAGGACTCGGATGGCACAAATATTCCTAATCAGGCTATCGAACTGGCTGCAACATCCGGCGAATTATCAGCGTCATCTGTCACAACTGGCGCGAATGGTCAGGCTACCGTCCAATTTACCGGTACTGTATCAGGTTCGTCCACGGTCACAGCGTCTGCGTTAAATGCCATTGGCAGTTTCACAGTCACCGTACAGGAAGATGACTTCTCCTTTACCACTGTGCCTGCGGAAGAAGTGGCTGTTGCACCGGATGACAGCTATGAAGAAGCGAATTACACCACACTGACAGTGAGCTGGAACAAAGACAATGCCCCTTTTGCCGGCGGAACAGTAACTTTTACTGCATCCCGTGGTGATATTCGCCCGGGCGATGAAAGCGGTACTACCGACGCTAACGGTGAGTTGTCTTTTGATATCGCGTCAACCAATGCCGGCTTATCTTCTGTAACTGCAACCGGCGTAGACGGTGACGGTAATGAGGTGAGCGCGACAGTTGATATTGAGTTTATTGCCACCGATCCGCACAGCATCAACGTAGATGCTACACCGGATATTGTCGGTCCGGATGGTCAAACCAGTACTATTACTGCGGTTGTCAGAGATCCCGCCGGAAACCTGGTAAAAAACAGAGTTGTAAGTTTTAATGTTAATGACACCAGTACAGGTTCAATTTCACCTTCTCAGGCGACTACTGACAGTAACGGTATTGCATCAACGGTATTTACTTCCTCTGCAGTATCCAGTGAAGATGCTGTCGTAATCACTGCTACTGTAGTTGATGAAAGCCCGATGGTCACTGGTGATGTGACTATGACGGTGGGAAATCGTGCATTTGACGTTTCAATCGGAACCGGTAACGTTATCGAATCACCAGATAATACGTCATACCTTAAAGAATTCGCAGTCTTCGTGTCAGACTCGGTTGGTCGTCCGATTGAGGGCGTAGAAGTAACAGCCTCTTCAACTCCGGTAAAATACAGTGAAGGCGGTCAATATTACAAAGGCTACTGGGTCTGGGTTGAACCTAACTGGGTAATAGGCTACATAAATTCAAGCGGAGATATAGTTCAGGACTATACGGTTGAGTGCAGGACTGAGGACGTTAACGAGAATGGTATTCTGGATACAGTTGATGTAACCGATTTTGTTCAAAATGATGATAATCGTGACTTTTCTGAAGGTGAAGACATCAACGAAGATGGATTTCTTACTCCGGGTATCGTTGGAACACTTTCATTTGCGGACGGGATAGATGAAACCGATGAAAACGGACAAGTGACGCTGCAATTGAGATATCCAAGAGAATATGCAGGTTTCTATGAATCTGTAATCTCTGTGTTTGCACAATCCACGGGTAGCGAAGCAAGTGCCAGCATGGTGTATAAGTTTGGTATAGCTGTTGATGATGTGACTAATGAATCAGTACAACCATCAGACAGTCCATTTGGCAGAGGGACAAACTGCTCTGATTTAAATTAATTTAGTGCTAAAAAGCCGTCACCTGAAGTGAAGTGACGGCTTTTTCATATCTGCCTGTCCGGAAGGTTACTTAAACCTGCTGGAAGGGGTAGACCGAACCGAGTTTCATGATTTGTGTCAGTTCATCCAGTGCGGTACGGCTTTCTGTGAGTAACTGCGGGTCCCGTAAATCCTGCTCAGACAGGCGGTCACGGTAGTGTTTTTCCACCCACTGATTCAGACGGGCAAACAGGATGTCATTCATCAGCGTATGCGGGTTTGCGGCCTTTAATTCTTTCTCATTCATGGCTACGCGTAACCGTAAACAGGCCGGGCCACCGCCGTTTCGCATGCTCTGCTTAACATCGAAGTATTTTACTTCTTTTACCGGAGTGTCCATGGCTGTGAGAGTGTTTAAATAATCAGAAACTGCCGGGTTTTCCTGACATTCCGCCGGTGCAATAATTGCCATGTGACCCTGCGGCAGGGTAATGATTTGAGTATTAAACAGATAGGTACTGACCGCATCCATAACTGAAACAGCACTGGTAGGTACTTCAATGAAGTGCAGCGGACTGTCACCAAATTTGCGGCGAATTTCTTTCAGTACAGAGCCGGTATTCAAAAAGGCCTGCTCATGATAGAAAAGGACGTTCTGGTTACCTACTGAAATCACGTCGTTGTGGAAAACTCCCTGATCAATCACGTCCGGATTCTGCTGGATATAGACCACTTTTTCTTCTTTCAGACCGTGCAGACGGGAAATAGCCTGTGAGGCTTCAAACGTTTGTCTGGCAGGGTAACGTACCGGTGCAGGTTTACTGTGGTTAAACGCATACCGGCCGTAAACGAACAGTTCTACACCGGCTTTGCCGTATTCAGTACACAGCCTGGTATGGTTTGCCGCACCTTCGTCACCGAAATGCTCGTTATCGGGCAGGTGCGTATGGTGAGCGAAGTATTTGTCATCATCAAAGGTTGCCTGCAAAATCGCACCGGTAACTGCCGGTTCAAGGGAACGGTGAAACTTATTGGTCAGGTTAGCCGGGGTAAAATGAATTCTGCCGTCCAGCGTGTCAGCACCGGGTGAAACCGTTGCAGCATTGGCTGTCCACATGCTTGAGGCGGAGCAACAGGCAAGAAAAACCTGAGGCGCCTGTTTTGCTGCTTTATCGAGCACCTGTGCATCTGAACCGGAAAAGCCCAGACGTCTCAGCATGGCGATGTCAGGACGCTCCTGCGGCGCTAAAACACCTTGTTTCATTCCCATGTCAGCCAGCGCTTTCATCTTCGCCAGACCTTGTTTTGCTGCTTCTTTAGGATTGCTGACAGCATTGGCATTATTTTGAGATGCAACGTTTCCGGTTGATAACCCTGCATAGTTATGGGTAGGGCCAACGAGTCCGTCAAAATTTACTTCAAATTGCTGCATGGAATTGCCTCTTGGAAATGGATCATGAATGACTGCCGGCCGTTGCTTGAATTTAGCGTAAGAACCCAAATAAAGCAGGGGAAGGCAGCAAATAAACCGTCTTTTTGCTCACTGAATTGGCGGCATTATACGGTTTTTAATGGCCTTGCCAACGTGAGTGATTAAAAAGTGAACGCTTTGTGGCGGTATTTGAAGCAGGCGACAGAATAACTATTAAGAAGATCTTGTTTTCCATTCACTTTGTAGATATATGTTAAAAAAAGAAAGGGTAGTGCACCATCACTTCTTTATACCCTTTATTATTCAATGAGATGATCTAAATCTCTGATTACGAACAGGTTTAATCAATTTTTATGGCAAAATCACTGGTTATTGTCGAGTCACCAGCAAAAGCAAAAACGATAAATAAATATCTCGGTAAAAATTTTATCGTAAAATCTTCTGTTGGCCACGTGCGCGACCTGCCTACGAAGGCGGTCGGCAATGTTGAGCCCAAAAAACCGGCAAAAGAACTGAAAACGTTAAGCGATGAGGCGCGGGAAGAATATCTGCGCAAATATGAATACCGTAAACTGGTAGATCGCATGGGCGTCGACCCCGAAGCAGACTGGAAAGCACATTATCAGGTGCTGCAGGGCAAAGAAAAAGTTGTCAATGAGCTGAAGAAGCTCGCAAAAGACGCTGACACCGTCTATCTCGCAACGGATTTGGACCGCGAAGGGGAAGCCATTGCATGGCATCTGCGGGAATTGCTTGGCGAGAAGAACAAAACCTATCAGCGCGTGGTGTTTAACGAAATCACCAAAAACGCCATTCAGGAAGCTTTCTCTCATCCCGGAGAGGTTAACACTGACCGCGTGAATGCCCAGCAGGCAAGACGTTTCCTTGACCGCGTTGTGGGTTTCATGGTGTCACCGCTGTTGTGGAAGAAAATTGCCCGGGGTTTGTCTGCCGGTCGTGTGCAGTCAGTCGCCGTGCGTCTGGTTGTCGAGCGTGAGCGGGAAATTAAGGCATTTGTACCGGAAGAATTCTGGGACGTACATGCAGATGTAACATCGGGCGCGAAACAGCAACTGCGTATGCTGGTTAACCGTTACCGCGATAAAGCGTTTAAACCGGTTAATAAGAAAGAAACCGATGCAGCGCTGGCCGAACTGGAAAAAGCGCAATACGTGGTTGAAAGCCGTGAGTCTAAACCCACGCAAAGTAAACCGTCAGCACCGTTTATTACATCTACTCTGCAGCAGGCGGCCAGTACCCGTCTTGGTTTTGGTGTTAAGAAAACCATGATGCTGGCTCAGCGATTGTATGAAGCCGGTCACATTACCTATATGCGTACAGACTCAACGAATCTGAGTCAGGAAGCGCTGGATAATTGCCGTGCTTACATCGACGATAATTTTGGTGGCAAGTATCTGCCTGATTCACCTATCCGTTACGGTAGCAAAGAAGGCGCTCAGGAAGCCCACGAAGCGATTCGTCCTTCGAATGTAAATGTGCAGGCTGCATCGCTGAAAGAGATGGAGAGAGACGCACAGCGCCTGTATGAGCTGATCTGGCGTCAGTTTGTTGCATGTCAGATGACAAACGCGAAATATGATGCCACTACGATCCGTGTAACTGCCGGTGATTACGAACTGGTGGCGAAGGGCCGGGTACTGAAATTTGACGGTTGGACTAAGGTACAGCCACAAATCCGTAAGAAGGGTGATGAAGAACTCTTACTGCCGGACGTGAAGCAGGGCGAAGCCCTTGATTTGCAGGCCCTGGATCCTAAGCAGCACTTTACTAAACCGGTGGCCCGTTTTAACGAAGCTTCACTGGTAAAAGAACTTGAGAAACGTGGCATTGGCCGGCCTTCTACTTATGCCAGTATTATATCCACGATTCAGGATCGTGGTTATGTCCGGCTGGAAAATAAACGTTTCTATGCTGAGAAAATGGGTGAAATTGTTAACGATCGTCTGATGGAAAATTTCGATGACCTGATGAGTTACGATTTCACTGCCAATATGGAACAGCATCTCGATGACATTGCAGAAGGTAAGAAAAACTGGAAGCAGGTTCTCGACAGTTTCTACAACGATTTCTACGCCAAGCTACTGAAAGCAGAAAAGGACGCTGAAGAAGGTGGAATGCGCACCAATCAGGCGGTCCCGGCTGGTATTGAATGCGACAAGTGTGGCCGTGAAATGAACGTCCGTACCGCATCTACCGGTGTATTCTTAGGATGCTCAGGCTACAACCTGCCTCCGAAAGAGCGTTGCACCAACACCATGAACCTGACACCGGGTGACGAAGTGGTGAAAGTCGATAACGAAGAAGAGCTGGAAACCGAGGCCTTGCGGGCTAAGCGTCGTTGTGACGTATGTGGTACGGCGATGGACAGCTATCTGGTAGATGAAAAGCGTAAACTGCATGTGTGTGGTAACACGCCGACCTGTCCGGGGACTTACGTGGAAGCCGGTACATTTAAGATTAAAGGCTACGACGGCCCGGTTATCGAATGTGATAAGTGCGGCAGTGATATGGAGCTGAAGAACGGCCGGTTTGGTAAATACTTCGGTTGCACCAGCGAAGAATGTAAGAATACCCGTAAGCTGCTGCGTAACGGCGAAGCTGCGCCACCAAAAGAAGATCCGGTGGATTTACCTGAATTGCCCTGTGAGAAGTCTGATGCGCACTTTGTATTGCGTGACGGTGCCTCCGGTATATTCCTCGCAGCACATAATTTCCCTAAATCAAGGGAAACCCGTGCACCAAAGGTTGAGGAACTGGCCCGTTTCAGAGATCGTATTTCGCCTAAGTTTTACTATCTGGCGGATGCGCCGCAAAAGGATCCGGAAGGTAATCCGGCCATTGTGCGTTACAGCAGAAAAACTAAGCAGCAATACGTTATGTCTGAAAATGACAGCGGTAAATCAACAGGGTGGTCGTCCTGGTATCAGGATGGCAAATGGGTAACCCAGGACAAGAAAAAGAAGTAGGTGTCAGGTGGCTTCATTACAGGATCAACTGTTAAAGGCAGGTCTGGCCGATAAAAATTCGGCAAAGAATGCCCGGGCGGAAAAGCGCAAAAAGCAAAAGCTGAAGAATAAGAATCAGCAGGTGGAAGCTGATGCTGCTAAAATCGCTGCTGAGCAGGCCGCTGCTGAGAAAAAAGAGCGGGACCGTCAGTTAAATGCTGAACAGCAACAGGAGCGTGAAAAGCGCTCTGTTGCTGCGCAAATTAAGCAACTTATTACGGTGAATAAACAAAGTCGGGACGGTGATACTTTACTGAACTTTACCCACGATAATGTGGTTAAGCGCATGTATGTTTCAGCCACTGTACATAAGCAGGTGACGAAAGGCCGTCTGGCAGTGGTTGCTCTCGACGGAGCGTATGAACTGGTGCCGTCACCGGTTGCTGATAAAATTGCTCAGCGTGATGAATCTGTAGTGGTTTACCGTGCCGACCTGGATACCAGCAACAACGAAGGTCAACAGGAAGACGAAGAGGACTGGTACGCCGATTACGAGATCCCGGACGACCTGACCTGGTAATTTTACCGGTTCAGTAGTGCGCCGGCAGGACTTCAGTTTTGTAGTCCCGCCAGTGCATTATCAGTGGAGTCTTGCAGCGCGCGGTTAATTTTCACGTGTTCAGGGCTCCAGCCTGCCAGAAAGCGGTGGAAGTCGGCATTTGCCAAATCATAGAGCCCCCGCCATTCTGCCTCCGCAGCTTCTGCATCCGTTTGCGGACAGTGTTTAGCAAGAGAACCTTTTAACGCTGAGAAATAATGCCGGAGACAGGTTTCTTTACCGTTTCTCTGATCCTCATCACTCAGCGCACTTCCCATGAAATACACTACGTCTTTGATACCAGCCCCGTGACCACAGTACTGGAAATCAACTGCGGCACAATCGTCAAATTGTTCATTAAAACAGAAGTTCGCTACTTTTGCGTCACCGTGAAGAAGGGTAGAAAAACGGGCATTTTTAAGGGCGACGTCAATCTGCACGGCAGCAGACTTTAACGGAGAGTCGGGCATGGCTGCCCATTCGTTTTGTCTTGTTCCCAGATGCCAGTAAGTGCCTTCCTTCCATACCTTTTCATCAGAACAATGCATAAAACGTCCGTGGAATTCGCCCAGCCAGCGTAATACACATTTTGCCTGCGACAGCGTCAGTGAGTGTGTTGTCAGCGGGAATCCGCAGGCAGATAAGTCCTCCATGATAATCATTCTGTTATCGCCTTCAGCAATACCGCCCAGATAGTCAGGCACTTTACATGCTGAACCCGTAAGCGGAGCCAGTTCCTGATAAAAATAATGTTCAACTTCAAATGAGCGGAGTTTTCGCTGATGACTGTGATCTGATTGCCAGCCACGGGGATGCGTTGTGCTGTTGGCGGGCCGGATACATTTCACCACTACAGGTTTGCCCGTATTTTTGTTAACCGTTCTGAAACAGGCGCCGTAACCACTCCATAATGACTGAATAAGTATTGCGTTGGTGTATTGCGTTCCGGACACAGTGTTCAACCAACTGAGATACGGGCTTAGTGAAGGATCAGTCATTATTTTTACCATTAAAAAAGCCGTACTCAAGGTACGGCTTTGTTATCACGTGCAGGGATCGACAGCCTCAACAGGGCTGCCAGCCTCAGGCTTCTTCAGCAACTGCTACTTCAGGTGCACTGGCCGGTAACGTCATAGCCGCAGATGCGGATGAAGTCGCCTGTGATACCGATGCTGCTTTACCTGACACCAGCAGTGCAGGGCGGCTTTCATCTTTCATCGCGCCTGCTGTTACATCACTGAACACTGCTTCTACAACTGGTGGCAATGCCATCGGATGTGATGCTGATTTTTGTCCGGTGCTGCTGGTTGCTCTGAAAGTGGCTTTCGCAACCGCAGGTTTGGCAACAGGTGCTACGGCTTCAGATTTCACCTCTTTCTCTGCCGTGGCAGCTACAGGGGTTTCAGATACCGGTGCTGCTTTTTCAGCAACTCCAGCTACCGTTTCCGTAGCCTGTGTTTCAGCAGGCGTTTCAGTTGAACTCTGTGCTTCCTGAGTAACACTTTCCGTTTCCTGAGCAGTATTCTGCTGTTCAGTTTCTGATTCTGCATGGGCAGCAAGGTTAATCTCAACCTGCTCAGGAGAAGCCGGTACAGCGGTCAGCTGATCACCGTCAACACGTACACGGGGCTTCGCTGATTTTGGCTTTTTAGCCTGCGTATCTTCTTCAGGATGTGCAATATCAAATTGCAGTTCATCCTGTACTGCGCCGGTAGCTGCATCAGAATCCGCAACTTCAGAAGCCTCACTGACCTGCTGTGGTGCGTTGTCCTCTGCTACGTCACCGGCAGGTGACTGCTCCTTCTTACGACGTTGACCCGCTGCCCGCACATGACGCGGAGAACGACGTGAGCGGCCACGGCTTTCACGCTTCTGACCATTTTCTTCGCCGGAAGCATCCTGTTCAGACGCAGTACTGTCTGCTTGCTCTGTCGTTTCCGCAGAAGCAGATACATCAGTGTTCTTAGCTTTGCTGGTGTTGCTCTGCTCAGCGTCAGCCTGAGTTGGCTCAGGGCTGTCTTGAGTCAGCTCAGGGCCTTTTCGACTCTGCTCAGGGCTGCTGGCCGGTGTTTCTGTAGCAAACTGAGTATCCGAAGGGGCTACAGTCTGTACAGTCTCTGTGACGGCTTCTTTCACTTCAACTGCAGAGTGTTTAGTGTCAGATTTGTCTGCCTGAGGCTGTTGTGTCGCTGGCTTATCCGCTGCGTCTTTATTCACTCGAACGCTGCGGCGGTTGTCACGACGCTTACGACGCTCGGCAACCTGCTTCTTACGGGCTGGCTGCGCTTCCTGATTGTCAGTTTGCGCTTCGGCCTCACGGTTTTGATTTTGCTGTTCCGGCTTGTCCTTTTTATCTTCCTGCGGCTTACGGCGGGACTTAGGACGGCTGTTACGTTTATCATCCTGGCGCTTCTGAGTCTGTTTACTCTCATCACGCTCATTGCTGTTCTCAGACTGCTTACCACGACGGTTACGGTTGTTGCGTGGTTTTCTGTTGCGGTTGTCATTATTGCGATTATTACGCGGACTACGCTTCTTCTCTTCTGTCTTTGTTTCTTCTTCTTTCTTGTCTTCACCGCCAAGAACAGAAGAAATCCATTTGCCCAGTTTGGTGAACAGGGTTTCAGTGGCTGCCGGTGCAGTTGCTTCTTTCGCTGCAGGCGCTGCTACAGGAGCAGGAGGAGCCTGAGTCGGCGCAACCAGACCTTTCAATGCAGGTTCTTCACGTTTTACCGGTGCTGCGGCCGGCTTATAGGCCTCTGTCTCGTCCTGCTCTTTCAGGGCAACGTTATAGCTTGCATCTGAAATGACTTCATCCGGACGGTGGCGAACAACTTCGTAATGCGGCGTGTCCAGGTGAGGGTTAGGGATCAACAGCAGTGAAACGTTATGGCGCTTCTCGATCACATTGATTGACTTACGCTTTTCATTCAGCAGGTAGGTGGCTACCGGTACCGGCAACTGAGCTTCAATCTGACCGGTATTATCTTTGATGCTTTCTTCTTCGATAATCCGCAGAATCGACAGCGCCAGAGATTCGGTACCACGGATTGTACCGTGACCGGAACAGCGCGGACATACATGGTGAGCTGACTCGCCCAGAGAAGGACGTAAACGCTGACGTGACATTTCCAGCAGGCCGAAGCGTGAGATACGCCCCAGCTGAACACGTGCACGGTCTGAGCGCACAGCATCCTGCATACGTTTTTCAACTTCGCGCTGGTGACGGACCGGTGTCATATCGATAAAGTCGATGACTACCAGACCACCTAAGTCGCGAAGACGCAACTGACGGGCAATTTCGTCGGCGGCTTCAAGGTTGGTATTCAGGGCTGTTTCTTCAATATCTCCGCCTTTTGTTGCGCGGGCAGAGTTAATGTCGATGGATGTCAGGGCTTCTGTCGGATCGATAACAATTGAACCGCCGGAAGGCAGACGGACTTCACGCTGGAAAGCTGATTCGATTTGACTTTCAATCTGGTAGTGACTGAACAGAGGTACATCACCCTTATACAGTTTTACACGGTTAGCAAAGTCCGGACGCACCAGTTCGATGTGCTGCAGGGCTTCTTCATAGATGCTGGTTTTATCAATCAGGATCTCACCGATATCACGGCGTAGATAGTCGCGGATGGCACGGACAATAACGTTACTTTCCTGATGGATAAGGAATGGCGCCGCACGGCTTTCAGCGACTTCTGAAATGGCTTCCCAGTGCTTCAGGAGTACTTTTAAATCCCATTCCAGTTCTTCGTAAGATTTACCTACACCAGCAGTACGGACAATCAGACCCATGCCGTCCGGTAAATCCAGGCGGGACAGGGCATCTTTCAGATCCGTACGCTCATCACCTTCGATGCGGCGGGAAATACCACCTGCGCGGGGGTTATTCGGCATCAGTACCAGGTAACTACCAGCCAGTGACAGGAAAGTAGTGAGGGCTGCGCCTTTCTGGCCACGCTCTTCTTTATCAATCTGAACAATAACTTCCTGGCCTTCTTTAATCACATCTTTGATGTTCGGGCGGCCTTCGAATTTATAACCTTTCGGGAAGTAAGTGCGGGCAATTTCTTTAAGAGGCAGGAAGCCATGGCGGTCTGCACCGTAGTCTACGAAAGCAGCTTCAAGGCTGGGTTCTACGCGGGTAATCTTACCTTTGTATATATTCGCCTTCTTTTGTTCGTGACCCGGGCTTTCAATATCAAGATCATACAGCCGTTGCCCATCAACCAGGGCAACGCGCAACTCTTCTTGTTGAGTTGCGTTAATCAACATTCTTTTCATTGTATCTAACTCTGTTTTGTACAGCCGCTTAGACACAAAATCAAAATGACACGTGCAAATACGCGTCACCCAGCCTCACGGCTGTGTGCGGGATTTGTTGTTTAGTCGTATTACCCATAAATACCGGCATTTTTCAGTTAGCCGGACAATTAAATGCGGGGTGTCGGGAACGACGGCCCTTACTATCTTTTTTCATTTTCACCCCCGTCATTACAGGGGCAAAGGTCAATTTAATTCTGTTTGCTAAACGGCGAACTTTATTTTCATCAGTTTGTGCAACGTTCTAAAGGCTTTTGTGCTGCCTTTATAAACCGGACGAATGCGTTTATTCAGTTGTCCGCACAATATTATGGTTCATTAATTAAGTTCGAACCGGATTTTGCTCAGCATGTTTACTGCAAAATCACACGCGATTATCTCACCATCGTTTCGGGTTTAGCAAGCAAAGTTAACTCCCTTTTGTACTAAAAAACGTCATATTCAGAAATTAATTACATAAAAGACAGACCCGAGCGTAAGAATGGCTGTTCTTTAACCAATCCGGCAGAACGGGAGGACCCTCAATTGTCTGTTGAAATGGTCCCGGTTTGCGCTATTTAGCTTTAGCGTATCCATACTTGCTCAGGTATACTCCCGCCCATGAAAGAAGATACCCCCCAACAAGTTCGTTTCGTTACCATCGAGCCAGATCTCGAAGGGCAGCGCATCGACAATTATTTGCGTACCCAGTTAAAGGGTGTGCCGAAAAGTATGATTTACCGGATTTTGCGTAAAGGTGAAGTGCGGGTAAATAAAGGCAGAGTAAAGCCGGAATATAAGCTTCAGGCTGATGATGTTATCCGCATTCCGCCGGTGCGGGTATCAGAACCCAAAGATACGCCGAATCCGAAACTGGATAAGGTGGCAGAACTTGAGCATTGTATATTGTTCGAGGATGACCGCATTCTGGTTATTAACAAACCTTCAGGCACTGCGGTGCACGGTGGCAGCGGCCTGAATTTCGGCCTGATTGAAGGCCTCAGGGCACTACGACCCGATGCTCAGTTTATGGAACTGGTACACCGTCTCGACCGGGACACTTCCGGCTGCATTATCATTGCTAAAAAACGTTCAGCACTGCGCCATCTGCATGCCCAGCTCCGTGACGGACAAATGGACAAGCGCTATCAGGCACTGGTCGCCGGTCAATGGCCTGAAAACCGCTTTAAGGTAAAAGCGCCGTTGTTGAAAAACGTACTGCAATCCGGCGAAAGGCTGGTGAGCGTGAATGAAAACGGTAAACCATCAGAAACCCGCTACCGCATTCTGACGCGCTATGAGGATGCCACCCTGGTAGAAGCATCTCCTATAACAGGCAGAACGCATCAAATACGTGTGCACTGTTTGCATGCCGGTCATCCTATTGCCTGCGATCCCAAATATGGCGATGAACAGTTCGATGACACGATGCGTAGCCGTGATTTAAAGCGTCTGTTTCTGCATGCCGCCAGCATTCAGTTTATACATCCTGGCAGCGGAGAAACTGTTCGTTTTCAGGCGCCCCTTGATGAACAATTAACCAGAGCGCTAAAGCAGTTAAATGAAGTATAAATTTGTTATTTTCGACTGGGACGGCACGTTGATGGATTCAGCGGCCAAAATTGTAAATTGCATGCAGCTTGCTGCACGTCAATGCGAAGTAGCGATCCCAACGGCTGAAGCTGTCGGGGGAATTATCGGTATCAGTCTGCGTCCGGCAATTCAAAAGCTGTTTCACATCACTGATGAAGCACTGACAGACCGGCTGTTTGAAGCCTATAAAAATGCGTTTATTGAACAGGACCAGACACCAAGCCCTATGTTTAACGGCACTGAGCAGATGCTCACTTCATTAAAAAATAGCGGACGAACGCTTGCTGTTGCTACCGGTAAAGCGAGAAGGGGACTTGACCGTGCCTGGAAGAACACAGATACCGGTCACTATTTCAGCTTTTCGCGGTGTGCTGATGACGCAGAGTCCAAGCCGTCGCCGGATATGATCCTGCAACTTCTCGCCGAAGCCGGAGTCGATAAGTCGAATGCTGTTATGATCGGGGATACCACCTTTGATATGCAAATGGCGCAGGACGCAGGCATTGCACGTATTGGTGTATCTTATGGTGTGCATGCACAGGTTCACCTGGAACGGTTTGCGCCGCTGGCTATTGTGCACAGCATTGCAGAACTGGAATCATTATTACTCAGTCAGTGAAGTGGCGAGTAACAATAAATCTATCCCGTAACCGGCAAGCATATCCCGCAGAAGCATAACCGGTAAGCCGATGAGGGCATTCGGATCACGGGATTCAATTCGTTCAAACAGCAAGGTACCTTTACCTTCAGACTTAAAACTGCCGGCGCAGTCATAGGGTTTTTCGTCCCGCAGATACTGTTCAATGTGTGTTTTGCTGAGTGAACGGAAATGCACTTTTGTTATTTCGGTAGCCGTTGTCTGCTCTTTTGTGGCAGCGTCAATAATGCTCAGGGCAGAATAGAATGTCACGCAGCGGTCGCTGCTAAGTAAAAGCTGTTCCGTTGCAGCCTCATGAGTTTCGGGCTTGCCAAGTATAATTGTGGTGCCGGAACCGGTAGTCAGGGAAGCCACCTGATCGCCGGCTATAACAATACCGTTTTCCGTCTCTGCTGCGACCTTACCGGCTTTTGCTGCCGCCAGCCGTTCTGCCAGCGCTCCCGGCTGTTCATCCGTTAACGGGCTTTCATCTATATCCGGTGCAATAATTGTGGCATTAACACCCAGAGAAGCGAATTGTGCCTGACGGTAAACAGAAGACGTGGCCAGAATAAAGCGGGGAGATGGATACATGAATTCCTCTTTCGGTTACATAGTGTGCCGGATAGTAGCGGGAGTAAGCCATAAATCCGCGATATTTTCGAGTCGCCGGCTGTTTTTATCCCGAATACCTGACAATCTGTCCGCCAACCGGTCGAATCCGGACTAAAAGGCGATTAATCTTTTGACACTGAGATACCAAATCTATAATATGCGCGCCCTATGCAGAAAGTGAAATTACCTCATACCGTCGATCCGGTGAAAAGCGCTGTGAAACGTTCCGATTACCGGGGTGTTATCGCAAGTAAAGATCTGGAACGATTGAATGAAGCTGTTGTCAGCTGTGATGAATGGGTGAACGCAGAAGTACAGTTCGAAAAAGACGCGCAGGGTCTTACTGTCTTTCACGGTCACTTAAGCGCACAGGTAACACTTATCTGTCAGAGGTGTAATGGCGAGTTTCCACACTCACTTCATACCGAATTCTGTTTTAGTCCGGTGCAGGGACAAGATCAGCAAGAGGCAGATGCATTACCCGAAGCCTATGAACCGGTAGAGGTCAACGACCACGGAGAAGTCGATTTACTTCAATTATTTGAAGACGAGTTGATTATCTCATTACCTATCGTAGCCCTTCATGCAGAGGAGGATTGCGGCCTTGGTAAAGATGATATGACATTTGGTAAAATCAGTCCGGAACATGAGCGACCAAACCCTTTCGCGGTTTTGAAAGAACTTAAGCGAGACCAGGAGTAAGTTATGGCAGTACAACAAAATCGTAAAACACGCTCTAAGCGTGGTATGCGTCGTTCACACGATGCATTGACAGGCGCGACTTTGTCTGTCGATTCAACGTCGGGTGAAACACACCGTCGTCATCACGTAACCGCAGATGGTTACTATAAAGGCAAAAAAGTAATCGCCCGCTAATCAGTAGGTGACAACTTTTGTCTAAGCTAACCATTGCGTTAGATATCATGGGGGGCGATCATGGTCCCCCTGTTATCCTTTCCGCTACCCTCAAAGCCATCCGGCAACATCCAGATTTCAAATTTATCTTATGTGGCCAGCAGTCCGTCATTGAACCTGCTGTCGCTGATTTATTGCCAGAACAACGTGCAAGAGTCACCATCGAGCATTGCGACGATGTCGTTGATATGGGCGACGCGCCTGCCTTTGCATTGCGCAATAAAAAGCAATCTTCTATGCGCCGCATTATTGAACTGGTGGAATCCGGGGAGGCCGATGCCTGTGTCAGTGCCGGAAATACCGGCGCGTTGCTGGCAATGGCTTATTATCTTCTGAAAACATTGCCCGGTATTGACCGGCCAGCCCTTGTATCAGCAATGCCGACGGCCAGTCACCATAAAGTGTTTCTGCTGGATCTTGGCGCAAACGTAAACTGTACGTCAGAAATACTGTTTCAATATGGTGTGATGGCCAGTGTACTTGCCCAGGAAGTGTCCGGTATTGAAAAGCCGAGAGTGGCGCTACTGAACGTAGGCGAAGAAGATATAAAAGGAAATGCGCAGGTAAAGATTGCCGATCAGTTGTTCAGAAATGCCAGCGCACTGAATTATATAGGTTATGTGGAAGGGGATGACATTTTTACTGATTATGCCGATGTAGTGGTGACCGACGGATTTACCGGCAATATTGCCCTTAAATCTACCGAAGGTTTAGCCAAACTGGTTATTAATGAAGTAAAACGACAATCCCAAATGAACCTTTTAAGCCGTTTGATGGCCAGAATAGCGTTGCCGCTGCTGAAAAGCATCTACAACAGGGTGAACCCCGACCAGTATAACGGGGCGAGTCTGATAGGATTGCGCGGCATTGTCATCAAGAGTCACGGAAACGCTTCCGCTGACGCTTTTTACTATGCGATTTATCAGGCAATGCAAGAAGCCAAAATGGGCATTCCTGAGAAAATAAAAAGTAAAATAGAAACGGTTTTGTTGGAGCAGCTTTGAGCAATTATTCACGAATTATCGGGACCGGAAGTTATTATCCCAGTGAAGTGCGTACTAATGCCGACCTGGAAAAAATGGTCGATACCAGTGACGAATGGATCACTGAACGTACCGGGATTAAAGAAAGACGAATTATCGGTGCTGACGAAACAGCCGCCACCATGGGATTTGAAGCCAGTAAGCATGCTATAGAAGCTGCTGGTATCGACCCGAAGTCCATCGACATGATTGTGTGTGCAACCACCAGTGGTGCCCATGCATTTCCAAGCACAGCGTGTGAAATTCAGGCGATGCTCGACATTAACGGCATTCCTGCGTTTGATGTCGCCGCTGCCTGTGCCGGTTATTGTTATGCCCTGAGTATTGCCGATCAGTACATCAAGTCCGGTATGGCTAAACGGGTGCTGGTTATTGGTACAGACTGTCTGACCCGCATGATGGATCCGACCGACCGCGGTACAATCATTCTGTTTGGCGACGGTGCAGGTGCAACGGTCATTGAAGCCAGTGAGGAACCGGGTATTTTGTCTACCCATATTCACGCAGACGGTTCTTACGGTGAATTACTCTATGCCGGTAATCCTCAACGGGGTGTAGCATCTTCCGTTGAAGAAAACTGGTGTGCTATGAAAGGCAATGAGACTTTCAAAGTTGCCGTCACTAAATTGTCTGAGACTGTAGAACAAACTCTTGCTGCCAATAATATGGCAAAATCTGATCTTGACTGGCTGGTACCGCACCAGGCAAACTTCCGCATCATTAAAGCGACTGCCAGAAAGCTGGACATGTCGTTAGATCAGGTTGTGCTGACCCTGGAGAAATACGGTAACACGTCTGCTGCAACCGTGCCTACTGCACTGGATACTGCTATCAGAGATGGCCGTATTAAGCGTGGTCAGAATCTTCTTCTTGAAGCATTCGGCGGAGGCTTCGCCTGGGCTTCAGCTCTGGTAAGATATTAAGTCCGGTCTGCAGACCGGCACGATAAAGATAACAATAAGGAACAATAATGACTCGTACAGCTTGTGTATTTCCGGGACAAGGTTCCCAGTCTGTCGGCATGCTTAAAGAGCTGGCTGAAAGCCACCCTGTTGTAATTGATACATTTAAAGAAGCGTCAGACGCGTTGGGATATGACTTGTGGGATCTGGTGCAGAATGATACAGACGGCAAGTTAAACGAGACTCACATCACGCAGCCTGCGCTGCTGACAGCCAGCGTTGCCATCTGGCGTATTCTTCAGGAAAAGCAGATTCAGGTAGATTACCTGGCCGGTCACAGTCTGGGTGAATATTCAGCGCTGGTTTGTGCCGGTGCCATTGAATTTAAAGACGCTGTGAAGCTGGTAGAAGCCCGTGGTCAGTTCATGCAACAGGCTGTACCGGCCGGAGCAGGGGCAATGTATGCCATTATCGGGCTGGACGATGAAACCATTGCTGAGTGTTGTCAGCAAACAGCTATTGCAACCGGTGAAGTTGTGTCTCCGGTTAACTTCAATTCGCCGGGCCAGGTGGTCATTGCCGGTGAAAAGGCTGCCGCAGAACAAGCTGCAACGGCATGTAAAGACGCCGGTGCAAAACGTGCGTTACCACTGGCTGTAAGTGTGCCGTCTCACTGCGAACTAATGCGTCCTGCTGCTGACCAGTTAGATGATGCACTGGCTGCAATCAACATTACTGCACCTGCGATTAACGTGGTGAACAACGTTGATGTGAGCGTAGAGTCTTCGGCTGAAGCCATTAAAGATGCGCTCGTGCGTCAGTTATACTGTCCGGTGCAGTGGACCCGTACCGTCGAGTTCCTTGCCGCGCAGGGCGTAGAGAAAATTATTGAAGTGGGGCCGGGTAAAGTATTAACCGGTCTGACTAAACGAATTGATAAAGCATTAACCAGTGTTGCGGTAAATACGCCGGACACACTGGCTGATCTTTAATTACTCAGAATCAGGAAAATTATGAGTCAGTTATCAGGTAAAGTCGCCTTAGTAACAGGCGCAAGTCGCGGTATCGGTAAAGCCATTGCTGAAGCACTGTCTGCGCAGGGCGCAACCGTTGTGGGTACTGCAACCAGCGAAAATGGCGCTGCTGCTATTTCTGAATATTTAGCTGCATCAGGCGGTAAAGGCCTGGCATTAAATGTGACAGACAAAGCATCGGTGGAAACCGTGCTGAAGAACATTACTGATGAATTTGGTGCTATTGATATTCTGATCAATAATGCCGGTATCACCCGTGATAATCTGTTAATGCGAATGAAAGATGACGAGTGGCAGGACATTATCGATACCAATCTGTCATCTATCTTTACGCTGTCTAAAGCCGTGTTACGCGGTATGATGAAGAAGCGTTATGGTCGTATCGTCAATGTTGGTTCAGTAGTGGGCAGTGCCGGTAATGCCGGACAGGCAAACTATGCTGCTGCAAAAGCCGGTGTGATTGGATTTTCCAAATCTATGGCACGTGAAGTGGCATCCCGCGGTATCACCATCAATGTGGTCGCTCCGGGCTTTATCGATACAGACATGACGAAAGCATTGACAGACGACCAGCGAGAAGCGATCTTTAAGGACATCCCGGCAAACAGACTGGGTGCACCGGAAGAAATTGCTTCAACTGTTGCTTTCTTAGTCAGTGATGGCGCTGCGTACATCACTGGTGAAACCATCCATGTGAATGGTGGAATGTATATGAATTAATGTTGCCATCTGGCAGCAATTTCGTGCCTGAGCCTTGTTTTGCTTGGGTGTTGGTGTTAAAAAATTGTAGAATTAATTGGTTGGTTGCTGGTTTGACCAGGATATTTACATCACTTGGTACTTGCAAGGATAGCCCTTGCAAAATAAACTAGCGGCACTTTTTTATCTAGTGACGTTAAGGGAAACCTAGAATTATGAGTAACATCGAAGAGCGCGTAAAAAAGATCATCGTAGAACAGCTGGGCGTTAAAGAAGAAGAAGTAAAAGCTGAAGCTTCCTTCGTTGATGATTTGGGCGCAGATTCACTCGACACTGTTGAGCTGGTTATGGCTTTAGAAGAAGAGTTCGATACTGAAATTCCTGATGAAGAAGCAGAGAAGATCACTACCGTTCAGTCTGCTATCGACTACATCAACGCAAATAAAGACGCGTAAGCGTTCTTGAGTTTTGCGAAAACGGCTCTGTTAAGAGCCGTTTTCGTATCTAACGTTAGTTCCAATACGAGGGCTTTTTGTGACAAAACGTCGCGTAGTAGTTACTGGTATGGGTATGCTTTCACCACTGGCTTCTAATGTTGAAGACACGTGGAGCCGCCTGTTAAAAGGTGAAAGTGGTATCGGTGACATCACCTTATTCGATTGCAGTAACTATTCCACTCGTTTTGCCGGTCAAGTCGATGATTTCGACCCGCAAGATTACATCGAAAAGAAAGAAGCAAAAAAGATGGACCGGTTTATCCAGCTCGGCATTGCCGCGGGTAAGCAGGCTCTTGCTGATTCCGGTCTGGCGATTACTGATGAGAATGCTCACCGTGTAGGTGTGGCTATCGGTTCAGGTATCGGCGGTCTTGAACAAATCGAGCAGAACCACGTTAAACTGATGAACAGCGGTCCTAAGCGCGTTTCACCGTTTTTTGTGCCTTCTACTATCACCAACATGATTTCCGGCTTCCTGTCTATTATGGAAGGGCTGAAAGGGCCGAACCTGAATATCGTGACAGCCTGTACAACCGGTGTGCACAACATTGGTGTGGCAGCGCGTACCATCGCTTACGGCGATGCTGACGCCATGCTTGCAGGTGGTGCTGAAGCTTCTATTACCCCGCTGGGTATCGCAGGTTTTGCAGCAGCCAGAGCGCTGTCCGCAAATAACGATGCGCCGCAGCAGGCCAGCCGTCCATGGGATAAAGACCGTGATGGCTTTGTAATGGGTGAAGGTGCCGGTGTGATGATGCTGGAATCTTATGAATCTGCAGTTGCCCGTGGTGCCAAAATCTATGCTGAACTGACAGGCTTCGGAATGAGCGGTGATGCATATCACATGACTTCACCTCCTGCAGATGGCGAAGGCGCAGCCCGTTCTATGGAAAACGCCTTACTGGATGGCGGCGTTAACCGTGAAGATATTGGTTATATCAATGCACATGGTACGTCCACGCCAGCTGGTGACATTGCAGAAGTTGCAGCAGTAAAGCGGGTATTTGGTGAACATGCTCATCATTTACTGGTCAGCTCGACTAAGTCAATGACCGGTCACCTGTTGGGTGCTGCCGGTTCGGTAGAAGCTATTTTTACCGTGCTTGCACTGCGTGACAAAATGGCGCCGCCTACAATCAACCTGGACAATCCGGGTGAAGGCTGTGATCTTGATTTTGTTGCACACAAAGCGAAATCATTCGATACGCCTTACGCCTTATGTAATTCATTCGGCTTCGGTGGTACTAACGGTTCATTAATCTTCAAACGTATTGACGGTTAATGTAATTGATTGTGAAAAGGCAGCATCACGCTGCCTTTTTTTGTATCTGAAGTGTAGTGATAGGTTATGCGTAACTCACTTGCGGTTTTTGTAAGGCGCGTCTGCACACTGTAAATCCCTGCATCTGCTGGTATACTTCCGCACTGAATTTTATCAATGAATCACACGCTTTATGTCTGAAGACATACATCAGGACCGCGCATTTCAATACGGTGATGGCATGTTTACCACAATGCATGTGGCTTGTGGCCGTGTTGCTCTGTGGTCTCTTCATAAACAGCGGTTACAAAATGACAGTGCCCGGTTGGGATTAACTGTAGATTTGGCCTCGCTGACTGAACAAGTGCATGCGGCAGCGGAAAAACTGGCTGATGGCGTGTTGAAAGTGCACATTTCTTCAGGTTGTGGCGGTCGTGGCTATCAGCGTCCGGCAGGGCAATCTGCTGTCTGGCGGTTATCTGACTTCTCTGTGCCGGCTCAGTATGCTTGCTGGCAGAAGCAGGGAATTGCTGCTGATATCAGCCCAGTGACGCTGGGATTGCAACCCTTGCTGGCAGGTATCAAGCATATTAACCGGCTCGAACAGGTGCTGGTGAAAGAACAGATTACCCTCGATGATGCCATCGTGTGTGATATGCAGGGCTACGTGACAGAGGCGAGTGCCAGCAATGTGTTTTGGTATGCAGACGGTCAGTGGTATACGCCATCACTGGATAACGCCGGCGTGGCCGGTGTTTACCGAGCGTTTATTCTTTCTACCCTTGCGCAGGCCGGCAAGCCTGTGATAACAGGAAAATTTACGATTTCAGATCTTAAAGAAGCCAGCGCGGTTTTTTTATGTAATGCGTTGATGCACATTGTACCGCTGAACCGTATTCAGTTTGATGATGCAGAGGTTCGCTTCGATTGCGGGCCGGTGTGGACGTTGCAGCAGCAAATGAATGAGGCTTATGAGAGGGAACATGAAACGCCTGATTAGTATCCTTGCAGTACTTTTTGCCGGCTTTGCTTTCCTGGCCATCGCTTATTTCTGGTCTGTTAAACAACTCACAGCACCACTTTCGTTAGAAGATGACGTTTTGTACACCGTACCACAGGGTAGTTCTGCGACATCTGTTGTCCGCGACTTATTGGATAACGACCTGGCGTCTTTCCCTCTTCTTACTGCAAAAGTGTGGTTGAAACTGGATCAGCAGGCCAGTGCTGTCAGAGCAGGTACCTATCAGTTAACACCGGGGATGTCTGCAGTGGACGCTCTGTATCTGTTTGCCAGTGGTGATGAATATCAGTTTCAGATAAGTCTTGTGGAAGGGTTGACGCTCAGCCAGTGGATGATGCTGCTCAGAGCCGATATGAATCTGGTTCAGGATGTTACCGGAGATGATGCATTGTCCGGGCTGGCAGCCGCCGTTGTAGGTTATGATTCACAGGCCTGGCCTGAGGGGTTATTCCTGGCAGACACCTATCACTATACTGCCGGTACCTCTGTCTCTGATATCCTCAGACGTGCAGGTGAAGCTTTGAGCCGGTATATTCAGCCACAATGGGATAGCCGCCCCGGGGCATTGCCCTATAAAACGCCTTATGATGTGCTGATCATGGCGTCAATTATTGAGAAAGAAACCGCCGTCGCCAGCGAGCGGCCCCTCATTGCCGGTGTATTTGTTAACAGGCTGGACAGTGGCATGCGTCTGCAAACCGATCCCACCGTTATATATGGTCTTGGCGATGAGTTTGACGGTAATCTGACCCGTCAGCACCTGCGGGGTAAAACACCGTACAATACTTATACAATTAACGGTTTGCCGCCCACACCTATTGCTATGCCGGGTAAAGCGGCCATCGATGCGGCTCTTAATCCGTCGCTGACGGATGCGCTTTATTTTGTTTCCCGCGGTGACGGGACACATGTTTTTTCATCTACGCTGGAAGCCCACAATGAGGCCGTTAACCAGTATCAGCGGAATATCAAAAAAGAATAATATGTCAGGAAAATTCATTGTTATAGAGGGCCTTGAAGGAGCAGGTAAAAGCTCTGTTATTGAGGTAGTGAAACAGTTCATTGAAAGCCGCGGGCATACCTGTGTTTGTACCCGTGAGCCGGGTGGTACGCCCATGGCTGAGGCTATACGTGAATGTGTTAAAGGTGACTGGCAGGAGACAGTCGCCGAAGAAACGGAATTAATGCTGATGTATGCTGCCCGCCGTCAGTTGCTGGTTAACGTTATCCATCCGGCCCTCGAAAGAGGAGAGTGGGTGTTGGGTGACCGTCACGATATGAGCTCACTTGCCTACCAGGGCGGCGGCAGACAAATCCCTGAAGATAAGTTGATGGCACTGCGCGAATTGTGTCTGCAGGGCTTTGGTCCCGATCTCACCTTGTATCTTGATGTTGAACCGGAAACCGGATTGCAACGGGCGAGGGGACGGGGAGAGTTAGATCGGATCGAACGTTCCGGGCTGGCTTTTTTTGAGCGCACCCGCGAAAAATATCTGTCACTGACAAATGAATCGCCGACGGCATTTCTCATTGATGCCATGCAGCCTATGGAAAACGTACATCAGGATGTCTTAAGTACACTGGAGGCTAACCTGCCATGATGCCCGGATGGCTGCGACCTCTGTTGCTGAAGTTTACAGACAGACTCCGGTTGCGTAGTCTGCATCACGCATTATTGCTATCAGGTATTGCTGGTACCGGCAAACGTGTACTGGCGACAGCACTGGCAAAAACCATACTGTGCAAACAGGTATCAGATGAAGGCAGTTGTGGTCAATGCCAGAGTTGTCTGCTTTTTGAAGCCGGTAACCATCCCGACTATCACCAGCTTGTCAGTGAAAAGCAACTCGGCGTTGATGCTGTACGGGGTGGCATACAGAAGTTAGCAGGGACTGCTCAGCTGGGTAACAATAAGGTACTGGTGATCCCTGACGCGGATACCATGACAGAAGCGGCCTCTAATGCGTTACTCAAAACGCTGGAAGAACCGACTGTAAATACTTATTTATTATTACTTACCAGTCGCAAAACGGCGCTGTTGCCCACTATTCTGAGCCGGTGCGAAAAACATGATATTCCTTTGCCTGCTGAGCAGACCGTTATCGACTGGCTTGCCGCGCAGGGCATGACTGACGTTACCCCGGCAACCATAAAAGCCTACGGCTATGCGCCTTATACTGTACTGGACAGTTTGCAGGAAGGTGCTGAAGGGTTGTCGTTCACCGGCTATCAGCAGGGAATTGCGGATTTGATGGGGAATAAAGAATCTCCCCGCAGTCTGGCTGTGAGATGGCAGGAGCATGCTGTTCAGGTGGTAAAATGGTTACAAAGCGATGCCCATGAAAAATATATCCGCACATTGCATTCCGACGATTACCTGGCATCGTTGAAATGTCAGCAGGCGTCTGTACAACTCCAGCATCCCGGCGTAAATAAAGCGGTGATCCTCACCGGCGTACTGTCCGTTTTTTCTGTTAACCCGTTATAAATAAGGTACTGAATTTTGTTCGTAGATTCCCATTGCCATCTGGACCGTTTAAAAATGGACAAGGCCGGACTGGAAGAAACCCTGAAGTTTGCCCGTCAGCGGGGAGTTGAGCATTTCCTGTGCGTGTCAGTGTCTGTTAAAGACTACGATGACATGTATGAAGCGGTAAAAGACTTTCCTGATGTATCTGTGTCTTGCGGGGTACATCCGTTACATCAGGAAGACGCCTGTGATTACGATACCTTGCTTGAGAAAGCGTCTAATCCTGAAGTTGTTGCGATTGGTGAAACGGGTCTGGATTATTTTTACAGTGCTGACACCAAAGAAGTGCAGCTCGCTTCATTTGTGGATCATATCAAGGTTGCGAATGCCCTTAAAAAACCGCTGATCATTCATACCAGAGATGCCCGCGAAGACACGCTGTCTTTGCTTAAGGAACATAAAAATCCCGAGACAAAAGGGGTATTACATTGTTTTACCGAAAGTCTCGATATGGCCCTTGCTGCTATCGATATGGGTTTTTATGTTTCCATTTCTGGCATTGTGACGTTTAACTCGGCGGATGAACTCCGTGAAGTGGTAAAAGCGTTACCCATGGAGCGCTTGTTGATAGAAACGGATTCTCCATGGCTGGCACCGGTTCCTCACAGGGGAAAACAAAATCAGCCTGGCTTTGTGGTCGAAGTGGCTGAATTTATTGCATCAGTAAAAGGGGTAACCGTGGAAGAACTGGCCAGGCAAACCACTGAAAACTTTTACACCTTATTCAGTCATGTCAGACAATAAACCCCTTATCTGGACTGAGCGGCTTTTGAAAAGCTTACAGGCCGGTAAAGATTCACCTGAAAGCCGCTTCATGCAGGTTGCCACCTGCAATAAGGACGGCTTGCCGGAAAACCGCACGCTGGTTTTCCGGCAGCTCGATACTGATGAAGGGATTATTTACACGGTGTCTGATCTGAGAACCGCAAAGGCTGATGCACTTAAGGCAAATGCCAATGCTGCTATTTGCTGGTACTTTACCGGCAGCAGAGAGCAATACCGTTTAAATTGCACTACCACTATTATCACTGCGGATAACGCACCGGAAGATATTCACCGCGCATGGTCTGAAATGTCTGTACAGGGCAAAAAGCAATTTCTGTGGGGTGTACCGGGTTCTGTCAGACAACCGGCAAAACCTCTCAAGGCGGAAGGCGATATGAATACACCCCCGCCGCATTTCTGCAAGCTGGCTTTCAGGGCAGACTCAGTTGATTACCTGAATCTTAAAGGTAACCCTCAATATCGGGAATTCCAGACTCGATGTGATAGCGACTGGCAAATCCGGGCTGTTATCCCCTGAAAACCGGTAATCACCATTTCATTAAATCGTCTTCACCGTTTCATTTAAGCATACAGACAGTACGCGGGATCAATAGGAAAATAACTGTCAACACGATAGCAGTTTCTGTTTCCCGGAGTATTTATGCAAAATATTGCTCAGAATATTATTTATCTTTCTCACGGTGGCGGACCATTTCCGCTTCTTGGTGAGCCTTCTCACCAGAGTATGGTGGATCAACTAAGCGGGATCGCAGCCTCATTGCCGGTTCCGGAACGCATTCTTCTGATCAGTGCACACTGGGAGGAAAGTACCTTTAGCGTAACAGGGCATCCGTCACCCGGTTTAATTTATGATTATTATGGCTTTCCGGAAGAAGCTTACAGTATTACCTATGCTGCCCCGGGGGAGCCTCAATTTGCCGGGACATTACAGGAGTCTGTCAGAGCGGCCGGCATAAAATTATCAGTGTCACCGGAAAGAGGGTTTGATCACGGTATGTTCGTGCCGCTGAAAATCATGTTTCCACAGGCTGATATTCCTGTCGTACAGTTATCATTAAGCAAGCATTTGGACGCTGCTATGCATGTACGTATGGGGGAGGCACTGGCAAAATGTGATTTATCTAAAACGCTGGTGATAGGTTCAGGGTTTTCCTTCCACAATATGAAAGCGTTCTTCAAACCGGTTGCCGGTGCAGATGAAATGAATGATGCTTTTCAGCTCTGGCTGAAAACACTGATGACTGGTGGCGATATCAGTGAAGGAGAGCGCTCACATCAACTCATCAATTGGGAAACAACGGCGCCGAATGCCAGGTTTTGCCATCCCCGTGAAGAACACTTATTGCCCTTACACGTATGTTATGGACTGGCAGGCAAACCGGCAAAGCAGGCCTTTCAAACGCACATTGCAGGAAAACTGGCGACAACCTTTTTATGGTGACTGACCGGGCGGTTGTTCAGGATGCTATGATATTTGTCCTGATCTGCACTTCCGTCAGGAACCGGTCTTCCGTTGGCAGCAAACTTTGAATTTTTTACCGCTCTGACAGAAACAGGGATCGTTTCTGCTAATTTTGACTGTGCCGGTATCGTCATGCAGTTTTCCACTGTCATAGCGCCAGCAATCGTTTTCTTTCAGGAACAGTGATGTTTCATGGAGAACACCGGTTTTCCGCCTCTCCGCATACCAAGCTTTGAATTCCACATGGTTTGTATCTGTTTGCAATACATCCAGATGGAGCCAGGTCGTGCCGGATGCACTTTCTTCAAGTGCACTGACAGTCAAATCTGCCCGCTTTGATGCTGTATAAGTTCTGAGTACGTAATCATAATTTTTGCTGACATACGCAGAGTATCTCGAACGCATAAGTTGTTCCGGTGAAGTCGCCTCTTGCTGGCCAGCCAGCAATGGCCCGCAACACTGATTTCTGTCTTTACCGCTATTGCAATAACATTGCATTATTTTGCCCGTTTAACTTTTTCGGGGCAGTGTACCTTTGTACCGGGCTATCACCAAGGCCCGGTAACCACATTCTTCATTTCGCTGTTTTGTTCATCGTTGGTAACCCGCAGATTCACAACTGAAACGGCATAACGGCGACATAATTGTTGAATTACCACCCGTTGCTGATCGTCCAGAGCCAGATTCTCAACATATATGGTTTTGCACTGACCAGACATGATGAGCCTTGAAATCCATCCGGGTACATCTTCTTCCGAAGGTTTCTGCATACGGATACTGTGTGGCACATCTTTTTTAAAGGCTACCGATTCTGCAAGTAAGTACGACCAGCCACGGGGACGTGAAACTTCACGGGGCGCGCCATCAAAGGCAAAGCTGAGTTGAACGACGTTGTTTGAATGAGTCATGGTAATCCCTGTTTGTTTATACAGTGTATGGGTATACAGTATTTCAGGATGACGACTTGTGCAAGTATTTTTTTGCATAAAAAAGCAGCGCAACACAACAGATTTGGCCAGCAAGCCAGCAGTGGCGTGGGCTGAAGTCGTTAACACTTTTAACATTGGTGCATCGAATGCATCTTAATAGGGCAACAGGCGTCCTGAGTTTGAGCAATAAATGAACTAAAGTTCACATGTAAATAACATATTGTGGCCGGTTCAGCGGATTATCGTATTTTTTGACAGTTTAACCCTGCTCAGCTCAATGTGGTACTTACAGTGCAATATATGCGTATCTGTCGATATTTCATTGAGTACAAGGAGGGCAGTCGTTGAGCAGTCATAGTATGAGCCGCCGTGCATTATTAGGGTGGATTGGTAAAACCGCGGGCGCCGGCGCGATGTATCAGGCCATGAGTTCACTGGGTTTTGCGGCCGAATCTACAAAGCCCGGTAAATTGAAATTAAGCGGTACGAAGAAAGGGGCATCTGTACTGGTATTGGGTGCCGGTGTTGCCGGTATGACAGCGGCTTATGAGTTGCGCAAAGCCGGCTACAAGGTGAAGATCCTCGAGTTTAATGGCAGAGCCGGTGGTCGTTGCTGGACGCTCCGTGGTGGCGATACTTATACAGAACTGGGTGGTGCGACCCAGCAATGTCAGTTCGCTGGGGGGAATTACATCAATCCCGGTCCCTGGCGTGTACCCTATCATCACCATTATGTGATGTCTTACATTAATGAGTTTAACGTACCCATTGAGCCTTTTATTCAGGTTAACTACAACGCCTACGTGCATTCTACTAAAGCGTTCAACGGTAAACCCCAGCGTTACCGCGAAGTACAGGCTGATTACCAGGGATATGCTGCTGAATTATTGAGTAAAGTCATTAACCAGAATGCACTTGATGCTGAATTAAGCGGTGAAGACAGAGAAAAGCTCTTTGAGTCTCTTCGTCACTGGGGAGCACTGGATAAATCTTCTGCTTATAAAAAATCCTATGAGACAAGTTTACGCCGTGGCTTTAAAGTACCGCCGGGTGGCGGATTGTCACCTAAACCTGAACCCTCCGAATTGTTTGACCAAAGTGCCTTACTGCAGTCTGAACTGTGGAAATACATCGTTAATGGTCAGGATATCGAATTCCAGAGCAGTATTTTTCAGCCTGTCGGGGGTATGGACAGTATTGCGAAAGCCTTTGAAAAACGGGTTGGCGATCTCATCGAATACAACGCCAGAGTCACATCTGTTGATCAGAATGACTCCGGTGTAACAGTGAAATACGACCAGCAGGGCAGTGCCAAAGAGGCACAGGCTGACTGGTGTGTGTGCACAATTCCTCTCTCGATTCTTTCACAGATCCCAGTAACAGCAAGCAATGCAATGAAAACCGCTATCCGCTCGGTGCCTTATGCAGCGTCAGTGAAAGTGGGCCTGGAATTTAAGCGCCGCTTCTGGGAGCAGGACGATGCAATTTATGGCGGTGTTTCATACACCAATCTGCCCATTACTAATATCAGTTATCCCAGTACAAAGTTTTGTGACAAAGGTAAAGGGGTGTTGCTGGGCGGCTATGTATGGGGGCCAAACGCTTTCGAATTTACCTCGTTACCACCGGAGGAGAGAGTCAAAAAAGCCGTTCAGTACGGCAAACAGATCCATCCGCAATACGAGCAGGAGTTCGACAACGGCATTGCCGTTGGCTGGCACAGAGTGCCCTGGACACAAGGATGCTACGGCGTGTGGACTGAAGAAAAGCGGGAAGAACACTATGAAAACCTGTGTCAGGTAGATGGTCGTCTGGTACTGGCCGGTGAGCATGCTTCAAATCTGCCTGCATGGCAGGAAGGAGCCATAGCTTCGGCGCGGGACGCTATTGAACGGTTACATGCCAAAGCACTGACAACAGCTGCATGAAAGAGAGGACAGAACAATGAAATCATTAATTAACGTTGCCGGTACCGGTTTACTGCTTCTGAGCAGCTGTGCATTTGCTACTGATGATGCCGGTTTTTCTCAGGGTAAGAATTTTGAAGAAGTGTCCGGAGATGAGCTGTATCACGCTATCTGTCAGGGATGTCATATGCCTGATGCACAGGGCGCCAAAGGTGCAGGCGCATATCCTGCACTGGCAAATAATCCCAAACTGAGTGCTGCCCCTTATGTCACATTTATGGTCAGCAACGGTATGGGTGGTATGCCCGCATTAAAACAATATTTATCCGATGAACAAATCGCCGAAGTGGTGAATTATACACGTACACACTTTGGTAACCATTTTACTGACACCGTGAGTGCAGAAGACGTTAAAACCATTGCCCGAAGATAAAAAGGAAAAACGTAAATGAAAAAGTTATTAGTTGCCCCGTTACTACTGAGTGCTGTATTTGCTAATACAGGTTGCAGTGAAGCAGAAGCAACCTCCACCCCGAAAGAAACTGTTATACGTCACGGGTTAATTGGTTCAGATTTCCCCATACTGCGCGCCTCTGAAGTGCCGGCAACCAGTACCATTGTATTTTTAAGCGGGTCAGTACCCGGCGTAAGCAACCCTGACGCACCGGAAGGCAGCAGGGAGGCCTACGGTGATACAGAAATGCAAACCGTGAGCGTCATGAAACGTATCGACGAAAACCTGAAAAGTCTCGGGCTCACTATGGGCGATGTCATCAAGATGCAGGCATTTCTGGTCGGGGATCCTGAAATGGACGGGAAAATGGACTTTGCCGGCTTTATGCGTGGCTATACTCAGTTTTTCGGAACAGATGAACAGCCTAACTTGCCTTCACGGTCAGCTTTACAGGTTGCCGGTCTGGCGAACCCTAACTATCTGGTAGAGATTGAAGTGACTGCGGTTCGTCCTGAGTAATACTAAAAGAATATTTTGCCGGCGATACTATGCTTTCGCCGGTATTCTATTAATACAGGGTATGTTGCCCTCAGCCCTTCTGTTATCCCGCCAGCCAGGCTACCTGACGTAGCGCAAACTAAACAATATACCGGCAACAAGCCAGTAAAATACCGGCTCCTGCCAGCCTGTTTTAAGTGACCAGGTGTAATGCAAAATGGCCAGAAACAATGCCGCCCATATGGTGTTGTGAAGCGGTTGCCAGCGCTGTCTCATTTTTTTCCTGATGAACAACGGAGACGTAACCGTCAGTGCAAGCAAGATCAATAAGGCGGCGAAACCCACCAGTATATAAGGCCTTTCAACAATCTCTGCGCCGGCCATCTGCCAGGCAAACTGCAGTTCAAACGCCAGCCAGGTAAGAAAATGCGCCAATGCGTATACAAACACATAAACCCCTGCCATTCTTCTGAGTTTTACTATATCGGCGCAGGGCAGACGCCTTGCCATCTGTGACAACGCGAGGGTAAAAAGTAACAGGTTCACTGCCATAATCCCGCTGGAATGGAGGAGCGCTTTTACCGGATCGGCACCCAACTGATCATTGATACCGGCATAAAATAACAACGCCAGGTAACCCGATGCCAGGCCATGGATCACAAACTTAATACTGTTGACCTGAAATGATGTCAGCCTGACAGGGCGTGAAAATAACGTTTTGTTCATTGAAACCTAATAGAACTTAGATAAATCCATTCCTGCATACAGTGACGCAACTTCTTCGTATCCGTTAAACGGTCGGGTAGGGATGCGATTCTGGTTAAACAGGCCGCCACTGGTGATCCGTCTTTCAGAAGCCTGACTCCACCTGGGATGATCAACCGCCGGGTTTACATTCGCATAGAAGCCGTACTCCCGGTGGGCCAGACGTTTCCATGTTGTTGGCGGCTCTTTGTCTGTTAACGTAATACTGACGATGGATTTGATACTTTTGAAGCCGTACTTCCATGGCACGACGAGCCTTACCGGCGCACCGTTTTGTGGTGGCAGGCTTTTGCCATAGACACCGGTTGCCAGCATAGTCAGCGGGTGCGTCGCCTCGTCAATACGCAAACCTTCTACATACGGGTAGTCAATGCCACCTCCGGTGAAGCGGCTTCGCTGGCCTGGCATCTGCTCAGGATCATAAAGTGTTTTGAACGCCACATACTTAGCCGACGATAATGGTTTTGCCTCTGCAAGCAAGTGACTTAGCTGAAATCCCGTCCAGGGAATAACCATAGACCAGGCCTCGACACAGCGTAAACGATAAATTCTCTCTTCCAGTGCAAGACGGTTAAACAAGTCATCGTAATTGAGAGTGAGAGGTTTTTCGACCAGACCGTCTACTTTCAACGTCCAGGGTTCGGTGCTGAATTGCTGCGCGTTATTGACAGGATCGCTTTTGTCTGTGCCGAATTCGTAAAAATTATTGTAGGACGTTACTTTTGCTTCCGGTGTGAGCGCCTCATCCGGTTTAAAGTTTTCATTCACGGAAAATTCGAGAGGACGTGTGCGGAACGTGTCTTTTTTCTCTTCATCATCACTGAACCAGCCAAAGGCTGATGCAGGTTGTGACATGAGCGCACCCAACCCGGCAAAGCCTAATGATTTGATCACATTGCGGCGGTCGCGGTAAACAGATTCATCAGTAACGTCACAATCTTTGAATGTCTGAGATGGTTTGAAGCGGTGAGCCATAACTACCCTTTTTATAAAAACACATCTGTAAGACCGGTATCACAGAGATTTTATTTCAATTAAATATTGTTCATTTACAGGCTGTACGTTGTTGCGACTCCCGGAATTCAACTGAAGCCGTCGAATTGTGCAGTTTGTTTAGGTAAAAACAAACTCGCATACAGCCTTGCGGCAAATTCATCTGTCATGCCTGATATGTAATCAGAAATGACTCTGTGACCGTTATCCTGTTCCTGTTCCTGCGCCTTCAGCCAGCGGCTGCGTGTGTTATCCGGTAACAGCCGTTCCGGTTCTGAACTGAATGCTTCAAACAGTTCCATTACGGTTTGCTGACCTTTGTACTCCAGTAACTGAACTTCGGTTTTCCTGATGACCTTCTGAAATACAAAATCCTTGAATAAAGTCAGGGCGTTGAAGTGCCGCTCAGGCATAACGGCCTGATACCGGAGCAGGGGATGGCTGAATACAGCATTTTCTTCAATCACAATTGCGGTAATAAAGCTGTTTACCAGCGCACCGATGGCATTTTTCCGTTCGTGATGGCGCTCACTGAACAGGCGTTTTGTGAGTGATGTGATCTCTGCAGACAGCCACGGGACATCCATTTCTGCAAGAGGTTTGGTTACGGCTTCAGTAAAGGCGCTGACCGAGACCATTTTCATTACGATGGCATCTTCGAGATCATGGATCCCGTATGCGATATCATCCGCCAGTTCCATAATGGAACAATCAAAAGATTTGTAACGGGTTTTCCCATGTCTGTCTTCATTGTGCTCATATGCCATGAACCGGTCTTTTTCGTCATCGCCCAGAGGGTCGAGCAGCCAGTCAAACAATGCTTCATCAGAACGGTAAAGCCCTTTGGGAGGGTGCCAGTGCGAGGCCTGAAGCTGCCTCAATGAACCCGGCCGGGTACCGAGACAGGCAGGGTTTGTAAGGGTGTCGATAAAATTGGGATATTTTACCAGCCCCAGAATACTGCGGCGGCAAAGGTTCATGCCGTGCTCTTCGGTATAGGGTTCCAGCTGGCATATAATGCGGAAGGTCTGTCCGTTTCCTTCAAAGCCGCCGTGATCATGCATCATATAATTCAGCGCAATTTCACCACCATGCCCGAAGGGAGGATGACCAATGTCATGAGCCAGACAGAGGGTTTCAATCAGGCTGCTGTCGAGATGCAACTCGCGGGTTTCGCCGGGAAACTTGCCCTGTAACTGAGCGGTAATGCCGGTGCCGATTTGAGCGGCTTCCAGTGAGTGGGTAAGACGGGTGCGGTAAAAGTCGCTGAGTCCGGCCCCCAGCACCTGTGTTTTCGACTGCAACCGCCTGAAAGCGGCGGAATGCAGCACTCTGGCTTTGTCCCGTTGCCACGGGTTTCTGTGATCACCGTCCCGGGATTGACTGCGTGGCAAACGTCTCTCACACCACTTTGACGAAAAATCCGGCATACTGCAGTTACTCTCTCACATTTATGCGTGTTGATTCAGTGTTCAACATAGCATCAAACCCTTGAATTACAAAGGGCTGAGGGAGTCAGATATCCTGTTGTGACAGTTCATCAACGCTTACCAGACAATTGTCTGTGAAGGTGTCGAACAGATAACGGACTTCCGGCAGCTTTTCTTTAAAATGGGCAAGCATGCCGTCGAGGCGGTCACGGACGGGAATAAACTCGCGGTTACCGAAAGCAATTTCATCGCAGGCTTTTAACCAGGCGGAGATAAGATCGGCGGCTTTCACCAACGTTTTATATTCAGGATCCACACTGGCCTGTACCACCAGATCTGAGAAATGCTTTTGTAATGCCAGAGGCAAAGAAGCGACACATTCTTTTTCAGAAGCGTCTTCTAATTTCTTAAATTCCCTTGTGATGCGGGGATTATGATATTTGGTGACATGATTAATATCTGACAGTTTCGTTTCAGAGACCTCATGGTAAAGCGCAATGGTCGCGGCACGTTCAGGGCTGAGCGTACCGCCAAAATGTTCTTTACGGATGACTGCAAGCAGGTGAGCAATAACCGCAACCTGATGGGAATGCTCAGCAATATTTTCCCCTTTGACGGTATGCATCAGAGACCAGCGTTTGATCAGGGGCATACGCAGGATCCAGGCTAAAAACGTGCTTTGCTTTGACATTAGATTACTTCCGGTCCGTGTTGACGGTAATGTTTGAAGAACGAACCGATGCGGGTAAGTGCAGGTTTAAGGATGTCAGCATGGGGTAAAAATACCAGTCTGAAATAACAGCCTTCCTGAAGGTTAAATGCCCGGCCGTGGACAAGAAGAATTTTCTCTTCATTCAGCAAATCAAAAATCATCTGCTCGTCATTGCTGATATTGAATTTTTTCGCGTCGACCCGGGCGAAGCAATACATTGCGCCTTTAGGTTTTACACAGTGGATGCCGGGAATACTGTTCAGCATATCTGCAGCCACATCCCGCTGGATTTTGAGGCGACCACCATCGTGAACCAGATCGTTAATGCTCTGATATCCACCCAGCGCTGTCTGAATCGCGCTCTGGCAGGGCACATTGGCACACATCCGCATGGATGCAAGCATGTTGATCCCTTCTATATAATCTTTAGCAATACGCTTGTTACCGCTGACCACCAGCCAGCCGGCACGGAAACCTGCCACACGGTAATTTTTAGACAAACCGCCCAGCGTTACACAGAACACTTCATCAGTCAGGGAAGCAATGCAGGTATGCTTATGACCGTCGTAGAGAATTTTGTCATAGATCTCATCAGAGAAAATAACGAGGCCGTGTTCTTTGGCTACATCGACAACCTGTTGTAACAAGGTTTTGTCGTATACGGCACCGGTAGGGTTGTTCGGATTAATTAAGACAATTGCCCGGGTGCGGCTGGTGATTTTACTTTTAATATCGTCAATATCTGGAAACCAGTCAGCCTCTTCATCACAACGATAATGCACAGGTGTTCCTGAAGACAGGCTTACTGCGGCTGTCCACAATGGATAATCAGGACTTGGAATCAACACTTCGTCGCCGGTATTCAGCAATGCCTGCATTGCCATCATGATCATTTCACTGACGCCATTGCCAATAAAGATGTCATTAATGCGGATGTCCGGAATGTTCATTTGCTGGTAGTACTGCATCACGGCAACACGGGCCGCATAGATACCTGCAGATTCTGAATACCCCTGGGAAGTGGGCAGATTATAAATAACATCTTTCAGAATATCGTCAGGCGCTTCAAAGCCGAACGGCGCGGGATTCCCGATATTCAGTTTCAGAATTCGATGTCCCTCATCTTCCATCTTGCGCGCTTGCGCCGCAATAGGACCCCGGATGTCGTAACATACATTATCCAGTTTGTGAGAGCGTTCTACAGGTTTCATCAGTTCTTCTAATCTATCAGCGTAAAAGGGCTGACAGAGTATCGCATCGGCTGGGTGTCTGTTAAGAGGATTTTGTTATCTTTATCATCATTTTATGGTGATAAGGGAGGAAGTCGTTCCGGTATTCTCAACAAATGAGAGGTTTCTTCGCGATCCGTTGCATTCTTTTACTCATCTTATGATGAGTATTTTTTAAAAAGCACATGTTGCTACTGTATTTTTAATGCCGGCTAGTGGCGGCAGTTGGCAGATAACTGTAAATATTTAGCCGGCTTTATAAATTTTTATGCGTAAATAATGAACATTTTTCCTGGCGTTTGTAGTCAAAAGTAGGGGTTGAAATGTAATTTAATTACAGAAATGAGGCTGTTTTGTGCCGGTAAATCGTCTTTTATATGTGAAATTTTGTTAAACTTTCAGAAAAAGTGCTTTAAATTTCGCTGTTCCAAGTTTATTTTTTAGACTTATATCTCATTATATAATTATTTATTATTCCATAATGAAATATGCAATATGGAATAATCAATGAAAATCAATACTTTGCAAATGTAATAAAGCTGATTCATTGCCTTTTACTAAACTGTTACCCACCTGAAACAATAATACAACAGCATTTACGCGGATTTTGTAGGATAAATATATACGTCGACAGGGCACAGGGTTCTGAAGACAAAAACAATAAGTTCGCCAAACTTTGAGGAAATGAATTATGAAAGCTATCACTAAAACTCTTGCTGCTGTACTGAGCGTTGCTGCTGTTTCTGCACCTGCTTTTGCTGCTGATAAAGAATACCGCTTTATCGGTGACACTCAATTCGCCGGTTTCTGTAAAGCTGTTGCTACTGACGATGTACGTGCACTGCGTGTTAACCTGAGCCGTAACGTTGGTCGTATTGCTGCTACTGAGCGTGAAGTTCTGCGTATGCTGACTGCTGAAGACGGTTTGACTTGCAACGGTTCTACTCTGATTGACTTCTCTGTACAACGTGAAGCATCAGACGTACATGAATTCCTGACTTCTCGCAGCTAAGCGTGGGTTGGCTAAAGAACAGGGTGGACGCCATAGCAATTATGGATGCTCCCACCCTGATCAATGGCTACCGTTATTCTCTTCCTGCCTGAAAACGACGATTCACTATTTCCCTGCTTTTCGTCATCATTTTTACCACGTTAAACCGTAATCTCAGTAACGCCACGTAAGCCATAGGTACCAGTACCAGGCTGGTCAGTGTTGAGAATAGCAGTCCTCCGATTATCGCAATGGCCATAGGTGAATATGCCGGCCCGTCTCCGCCTATTTTTGTGCTGCCTGCAGCCAGAGGCACCAACCCCAGTACGGTTGTTGCCACGGTCATAAGCACCGGCCTGATGCGTGACATACACCCTTCTGTTACTGCACGGTACAACGGGACATTTTCATTTACCAGCTGATTGATCCTGTCGACCAGTACAATGCCATTGTTGACCACTATCCCCATCAGGATCAACATGCCTATCATCCCCATTACCGACATCGACGTACCGGTCACAAAAAACGCCCAGAATACGCCGGTGAACGAGAATAAGAGTGATGTGATCACTGCGGCAGGCAATAACAGTGATTCAAACAGAGCAGCCATGACGATATAAATCATACAGACAGCCAGCAACATATTCATCTGCATGACCGCGAATGCTTCATCCTGCCTGCGGAAACTGCCATCCAGAGTCCACTGGTAGCCTTCTGGTAAAGCAACATAGGCCATGGCATTTTCTATCCGTTCTCTTGCCTGTTCCACGGTCACATCTTCAGTGAGGTTAGCTCCCACAGACAGTGCGGTCTGACGGTAGAACCGGCGAATTTCGGACAACTGAGGTTTTACCATAATACCGGCAATCATATCTAAGGTAACAGGGCGGTTATCAACATGACTCACAACCAGACTTTTAAGGGTTTGCAGTGATGCCTGTTCAGTTTCGCCATACAGCAGTCTCACACCGGTTTCGCCGGAATCACCGTAGCGGAACGTGCGCAGATTTATGCCCCGCAGCGCAGTGCCTACCAGGCCGGCAATGTCGTCAGGTCTGATTCCGGCCCGCCAGGCCTTTTCACGATCAATAGTGATCTGAAATTCCTGTTTTTCACTGCCCACGTCGGCTTTTACGTCCTCCAGTCCGTCGATGCTGGCCAGAACCGGCACCAGTGCATCAGCGAGTTCCCGAAGGCGGGTAGAAGACTCTCCCAGTAGTGTCAGACGGACACCACCGCCGTTACCACTGTCCCACTGGAACGATGGACGGGCTCTGGCAAATTGTGGCATTTTTTCGCGGATTGCCTCTTTTATATCTGACACCGGTACAGGTAGTTCGTCATTCAATGTGATCCCTGATACCGCATGACCGGCTTCGAAATAGGTATAAACCTGTTTAATATGAAAAGCCTGCTGATTTTCATACAGAAATGCTTCCATTTTATTGACGGTAGATTCCACCTCTTCAAGGCTGTAATTTTGCGTGATGTGGTATTCAAGCCAGATACGCTCATTATCATTATTCCCTTCATCATCTCCGCTGATCTGGCTCAGTGGTATGGCTGCGCTGAGTAATATCAGTAACGCCAGAAAACCGGTTGTTTTCTGATGAGCCAGTGACCAGTTAAGTAACCGTCCGTAGCGGGCAATATAGCCGGGTTGGATTAACGTCTTTTCCACCGGTACTTTCACTTTTGAAACCAGCAAGGGGATTAACGTCTGCGACAGCAGCAAAGAGGCAAACAGTGAAATACAGATGGCAATGGCCACGTGCTCCAGAAATACAGTGATATCAATTTTGACGCCCACAATGTTAGGCAGAAACACGATGGCTGTTGTGGCCGTGCCGGCTATAACCGCAAGGCTTACTTTATTGATGCCAGTCTGTGTGGCACGCACCGCGTTGCTGTCATTCTGACGGGCCTGAAAAATACTTTCTGTAACAACCACCGCGTTATCCACCAGCATGCCTACCGCCAGCATCAGGCCCATCAGGGACAGGATGTTCAGGGAATAACCCATCAGGTACATGACGCCAAGGGTAATACAAATAGAGAAGGGCACCGAGAGGACAACAATGAAAGTGGTGGATAATTGACGTAAAAATACATAAAGCACAGCCACAGACAATAGCGCCCCAAGTAAACCTGCCATGATCAGATCGCCCAGCGACGAACTGACACTTTTCGCGGTGTCATCCATCACAAACAGGTTGATACCGTTAAACTCAGGGTCTGACTCTGCTTTTTTAATTACCGCCATGACCTTGTCTGCTACTTCAACCAGATTACTGCCTGATTCACGAAATACATTGAAGCCAACCGCGTAAGTACGGTCCAGATGACGGCCTTCATTGCGTTCCGGGCTTTCCCAGCTCACGGTAGCAATGTCTTTCAGCCGGATCCCGGGCCTTACAATCAGATTTTCAAAGTCGGTAATATCAGTGAATTCTCCGTCCGGATTGATGATTATTTTATTTTCAGTACCAAGTTCTCCCGCCGACGCTGAAAAATTAGCTTGTCTCAGCCGCTGACTCAGTTTGGCGGTATCGATTTTAAGTGCACTGAGTTGTTGCGGATCTAAGCGGATGACAATCTGCTTTTTCAACACGCCGTAAAGTTCCACTTTCGAGACGCCCGGTACCCGTTCCAGCGGGCGCTTAAGGTTTCTTTCCAGTAAGTCATAAGCGTTACTTAAATCCCGTGCACTGGATACCCTTAACTGAAATACCGGCATGTCGTTGGTATTGAATTTGTAAACCAGCACCCGTTCAACATCATCCGGTAATTCGTGGCGGATAGCGTCGATTTTTTCCCTGGCTTCAATACTCTTGGCTTTAATATTTTCATCCCAGTCAAACTCGATGAAAATTTGCGCCCGGTCTTCCATGGATGTGGCCTGCAGGCGTTTGATTCCTGACATGGTAGCGAGTACTTCTTCTACCGGACGGGTTATCATGCGCTCAACTTCAGATGGCGTAGCGTCACGGTATGGCACTTCAACCACTATCTCAGGAATATCGATTCCGGGAAATTTCTCCAGGGGTAATAACCGGGATGCCATAACGCCGAACAGCAACATGGACAAAAAACACATGCAAACGGTAACCGGGTGGGTCAAAGCAAACCGGGCCAGACGGGCAGCACCGGCAGAAGCGTGATTATCCATAAGTGCGTTCTCCGTTTTCTTCCTCTGAAAGTGCCGGACTTGCCGCAAATTCTTTCGTATCAAATAAGCTGTAAAGTACCGGGATAAGTACCAGTGTCAGCAGAGTGGCAAAGGTTAATCCTGATATCACGGTGACAGCCATGGGCGTACGCACTTCTGCGCCATCGCCGAAACCAATTGCCATGGGTAACAGGCCAAGAATAGTGGTAAGGGTTGTCATCACAATCGGGCGTAAACGGCTTTTCCCTGCATCGATAATCGCTGCATTTTTTTCCATGCCGGCAGCCCTGAGCTGATTAATGCGGTCGATAAGCACAATGGCATTATTCACAACAATCCCGCACAACATGATAAGGCCGATAAATACCACTACAGAAATATGTGTGTCAGTGAGCCAGAGCCCGAACACAGAGCCTGCACCGGCAAGTGGCACGGCAAACAAAATAAGCAGGGGATGTAAAAGTGACTCAAACTGAGACGCCATGACCAGATAAACCATAAAAACAGCAAGGGCTAAAGCAAACTGCAGTGACGCAAAGCTTTCCTGCATATCTTCGCTCTGCCCGGCTACAACGGCTTTCAATGACAGGGGAAAACGGATTGATGCCAGTGCTGCCTGCGCTTCTTCCACGGCCTCAGCCAAATCGCCGTAAGCAAGGTTAGCGTTAATAAGCACCACACGTTGCTGGTCTTCGCGGGTAATTTCAGACGGTCCCGTACTCATAAACACATCAGCAACCGCGGATAGTGGGACAGGGAAATTACTGTCCGGATTGACGATTATTTGTCTGACGTCGTTAACATTATCCCGTTGTTGCAACTGGTTACGTACCAGTATGTCGACTTTTCTGTCATCCATAGAGTATTGAGTTGCGACCTTACCGCCAACTTGTGCTGCAACAACATCCGAAACCTGCTTTGCGTCCAGGTCCAGTCTGGCAAGTGCGGCATTATTAAAGGAGATTTTAAGCTCAGGATTACCGGCCTGCAGAGTCGTGGTGATGTCAGTAAAGCGCCGGTTTTGCTCAAGCTTTGCCATAATTGCCCGGCTGTATTGTTGTAACTGGTTTAAATCGTAGCCCTGCAACTGGATCTGCAACGGGGCTGCAAAACTGAATAACTCAGGTTCGCCAAACTGACTTTGTACGCCTGCCTGCGATGACAGAAACTGCCGCATGGCTGTTTTTACTTCTTCCATGTCATCAGTGCCTGCACCGGGCTTCATAACAACGTTTAACTGACCCCAGTGATCACCACCCTGTCCCGGGGCTGCGCTGAGTAGACTGCCGGTTCCGGCAAGTGAATAGCTTCGTTCCACGCCGGGCTGAGCATTGGTGACCTCAGCCAGCCGGGCCAGTAAGGCGTCAGTATGCTGAACACGGGTACCCGCCGGCAGGATGACTTCGACGTAAAACTCTCCCTGAGTGAGTTTCGGAATAAGTTCCATTCCAAGGCGTGGCAATAACAGTACAGAACTGGCAGTAACGATAAGGGCTATAGCAAGGACCATGGCCCGTTGTGAAAGGGCTCCGCGAATGGCTTTATCATAGCCTTTTTCCAGCAAACTGAAGCCTGCTGATACCAGTGCGGTGAGCGGACGGAACAGCACGCCAAAGCATACTGATAAAGCCTTCCACAGAGCAAAAATAACAGTGAATAATGCCTGAGGTAAGTAAATAAACAGCAACCGGAACGGAAATGTGAGAATTGCTTTAAGACCGCGCAGGGCCGGATGTGCAGATGAGGGCACGACGGGCCGGCTGAAAGTCTCCGTGTGAGCAGGTTCTGTGCGGCGGCTGCGTGCTGCAAGAGCCGGGATCAGTGTCAGAGCCACGACCAGTGAAGCCGCGAGGGCAAATGACACTGTCATCGCCTGATCACGGAACAACTGCCCGGCGATACCTTCAACAAATATCAGAGGCACAAACACTGCCATCGTGGTGAGTGTGGAGGCAATAATCGCACCGGTCACTTCTTCTGTACCACGCTCTGCCGCCAGGGCTTTATTACCGTTCGTGAGTTTGCGGTGTCTGTCGATATTTTCCAGCACCACAATGCTGTTATCCACAAGCAGACCTACTGCCAGCGCAATACCACCTAAACTCATGATATTCAGGCTGATGTCATTACCATACATCAGATTAAAGGTGGCTATGACGGAAACCGGAATGGAAACCGAGATGATTAGCGTAGTGCGGAAATCCCGCAGAAACAGGTAAATCACCAGCATTGCCAACAAGCCGCCGATCATCGCTGACGTTTTAACATCGTCGATGGCCTGCTTAATAAAGGTGCTCTGGTTGTAAATAGTTTCAAGATGATATTGTGCGGGCAGCGCTCCGGACAACGCATCAATTTCGGTCAGAACCCGTGTTGCCACATCCACAGAGTTTGCATCGCCTTCTTTATAGATGGCGATCTCTGTGCCTTCCGTGCCGTTAAAACGTGTGACAGCATCTCTTTCTTTGTACAGGTTACTGACACTGGCCACGTCTTTTAACTGAACATTTTTGCCTTCAAACCGGCTGATATACACATCTTCGATATCTTTCAGGGATTCAAATTCGTTGAGTGTGCGTACCAGAAATGCCTGCGTGCCGTCATCCAGCCGGCCCCCTGCGGCATTGACATTCTCTTCCTGTAAACGGGTGATTATGGTGCTCATACTGACACCCAGCTGACTGGCTTTCCGGGGATCAACCAGCACCTGAATTTCGTTTTCAAGTCCGCCGCCCAGCCGCACAGAGGCGACACCTTCAACAGACTCCAGTTTGCGCTTTATCTGCTCTTCTGCAAATAAGCGCAGTGTCTTCATTTGTTCCGCTGCCAGGCGGGGATCACTTGAGAGGGCGTCCGGTGTCAGCGACAGGCCCAGTTTCATCACCGGATCCATAGAGGGGTTAAACTTTAAAAGCCGGGGTTTGTCCACATCCAGTGGCAGTTGCAGAATATCCAGCTTTTCCCGTACTTCCAGGCTGGCAAAGTCCATGTCAGTTCCCCAGGCAAACTGCAGTACCACATCAGACTGACCAGCTCTGGAAATTGATTTAACGCTTTTGACGCCTTTTACCACACCTACCGCTTCCTCTACCGGCTTACTCACCAGTTGTTCGAGTTCCGCAGGCGCAGCACCTTCGTAGTCAGTGCGGATTGTAAGTGTCGGGTAGGACAGTTCAGGTAACAGATTTACCGACAGTCTGCTCAGTGACACCATACCAAAAAGCAGGATGGCAGCAGTAAACATGGCGATGGCAACCGGACGTTTGACCGCTAATTTTACAATACTCATTGTCAGTTCCTTTGCGCGTAAAATCAGCTGTTAACAACGTCTACAGGGGTTTGATCTTTAAGATTCTGGTGGCCAACGGTGACAACGGTTTCGTTACCGGTGAGGCCGCTGATAATTTCCACCATGCCGGCATCTTCAAACCCTAATGTCACAGGCACTTTTAATGCTTTTCCGTCACGGACAACAAATACGTTACTCTCATTGTCAATACTCACCAGTGCAGAGCGCGGCAGAAGCGGTGTATCACTGTGGGTGTCATAATTCAGGGCAACTTCACTGAACATACCGGCTTTCAGTGTTTCTTCGTCATTGGGGACGTTCAGAGTCACTTTAAATGTGCCGGTTGTGGCATCAATGACCGGGCTTATCCGTGCCACACGGGCAGTAACCTTGCGGTGGTTCAGTGCGGGGATAGTCAGTGTAGCCTGCTGATTATTGCGGATTTGAGAGAGTTCGCTCTCGGGGAGATAGACAATGCCTTGCAGGGATTTTTGCTGAACAATATGAAACATACGTTCGCGCTGGAAGGATTCAGTCAGGTTACCGACTTTGGCATTACGTTCTGCAATATAGCCACTGATTGGGGCGGTGATGGTGGTCTCTTTCAGATCCAGTTCGGCCAGTTCAACATTCGCCTGTACAGACTCAAACTGAGCGGTCAGCTTCTCAAACGCATCGTCACTGATCAGTTTACGGGAATACACCTTATTCATTTTCGCCAGTTCCTGCTCAATGCCGGCTAAGTCAGCTCTGGCTTTTTGCAGGTTCAGTTCATAACGTCGTTTATCAAGTTGCGCCAGGATTTGACCTTTTTCAACATAGTCACCTTCTTCAACCAGGATATGTTCGATTATGCCGGATGCTCTGGCGACAACGAACGCTTCTTCCTGTGCTTCTAAAATAGCAGTGGTTGCATAATTTGACGAAATTTCCCCCCGCTGAATGGTTGTCGCCTCAACAGGAATGGTAATGATAACGGCCTCTTCCTTTTCTTCATCCGTGGCGCCGGCATTGCCGCAACCCGTAAGGGTCGTGCTGAGTAAGCCTAGTGAAAAGGTTGCTGCGAGTAATAAAGGTGTTCTGTTTTCCATGGTCAAAGCCCGTAGTGAGTACTGTTATAAGTTATACCCCGTAACAGCATTGACCATGCCACTCTACAACTTTCGTATAATTATTATTATTTTCAAAAGGTTAGTGTTTTTGGTGAGAGGAGGGGAGTTGGCGAGATACACAAGTATTAGTCAAAACCACTAATTACTGGTGTTAAAATCACTGTTAAGCAAAATTATTAAGAGGCTACTGAACGGCCTGACATCCGGGCTTCAAAAGAGAAGAATGAAGCCGGTTGTCAGCTCCACATCACACATATTGCGGCTATAGCAATAAGCACCAGTCCAGCCACTTCATGACGTTTGACCGGTGTTTTCAGCATCACCGCCGAAATGACCATGGTGGTCAGCACTTCTATCTGTCCCAGTGTTTTCACATAGGCCACATACTGAATAGTCATAGCACTGAACCAGCAAACTGAACCAAAACAGCTGGTGGTACTGGCAGCCAGCGTCAGAGCAGGCTGACAGCGAAGTTGCCGGAACACGTAGGGCTCTTTTATAGATATATAAACACTCAGGATCAGTGTCTGAATGCACAGAACCCAAAGCAGTCCCCAGGCAGTATTCACCGGGAAGGGAACAGAAAGCTGATTGGCCGCCTCACGGATAAACAGCGAGGTCAGTGCAAAACTGCCACCGCAGGCGAGACCGGTCAGTATGGTTTTCAGGCTGAGTTGGCCCTTACGGGTTGCACCACTGAGAACAAATACCGCAACAGCCCCGATAATGATCCCCAGCCAGCCTAAAGAGGTCAACTGACTGCCGAAGAACAGGGTGCCTAATACCGCGGCAACCAGCGCTTCGCTTTTTGCCAGTCCGGCGCCCACAGCAAAATTTTTTTGCTTAAACAACACCACCATAAGGGATGTGGCCACAATTTGCATGACTGCGGACACCAGAATGTAGGCGATAAAAGTGCCGTCAAATGCCGGTATGCCTACAGGATAAAACTGATAAAGCGTAATCAGATAGGCGAGGGCGATTGGCGGAGCAAAAAGAAAACGGGCCAGCGTCACACCTGAGGTGTTGACGTGCTGGCTAAGTTTACTTTGAAAGGCGTTTCTGAATGTTTGCAGTATTACCGCGCCGACGGTAAAGAATACCCAGGTCACAGAATTTCGAAGCGGGTTTCGATCTCTACGTTACCTGCCAGCATTAACATCACTGAACAATATTTTTCTGCTGACAGTTGTACGGCTCTGGCAACGGCTTTTTCAGATAAGCCTTCGCCTTTTACTTTATAACAGGCAATGATTTTAGTGAAAACTCTGGGCGGGTTTTCTGCGCGCTCTGCCACCAGTTCACATTCACAATGGGAAATGTCGAACCGGCCCTTCTTCAAAATATCCACCACATCGATACTGGAGCAACTACCGGCTGCAATCAGCACCGATTCCATGGGAGAAATAGCCTGTCCGTTGCCGTCCATCACGGTTTTGTAGCCGGAATCTGTGGTACCGGTAAAAGTGAGATCGTTATCCCATACAACTTTTGCTTTCATGTTATTCCTGTTAATTCAGTTTTACTGCATCTTTGGTGATGGTAATTTTGCGTTGTTTATATAGCGCACCCAATGCTTTTTTGTATGCCGCTTTACTGACATTAAAGTGGGCGTAAATATCTTCCGGTTTACTTTTGTCGGTTAAGATCGAAACACCGCCATGTGCTTCCAGATCTTCCAGAATAGCTTCTTCCAGTGTTTTCCGGCCGGTCTTGTCGGTACGTTGAAGGGCCACATCAATTTTGCCGTCCTCGCGGATGGTCTTAATGACAGCATCCAGTCGCTGACCGGTTTTTAAAGGCTTAAATGCATCACTGTGAAAAATCAGTCCCAGTGCCTCACCATTAATGACGACTTTAAAACCCAGTTCCGTTTTTGAATACACCAGGCATTCAACCCCGTCGCCAGCTTTTAACGTTTCTGACGATTCCTTAATGAAACGGTGAAGCCGGGTGGCGCCCAGGATGCGGCCGGTACTTTCATCGTGATAAATATGAACAACATAACGCATGCCTTCATTGACCGGTCCGTCCTGCATGTCCGCAGGGACAAGCAGATCACGTTGACCACCCCAGTCAAAAAATGCACCGAAATTTGTTGCGCCGGTTGCTTTAAGCACCACGGTATCACCAGCCTGCGCTACCGGTGTTTGGGGCCAGGCTTCAAGATTTCCGGTTTCATCGATGCCGACAAAAATATCCAGCGTATCTCCGGTTTTCACTTTTTCCGGCATCGTGGCCATATTTTCGTGGGTTAGCAGTACCAGCGGATCGTTATCATCGCCACTGGAGAGGTGAAAGCCAAAAGGCAGTGATTCACCGACTTGAAGGGTATTGATTTTGCCAATGTGTATCATCAGGACTGACTGTGAAAGTAAATACAGGTAACATGATAACCAATTGTGAGAATGAGCTAAACCATTATGAAGTTGAATTGTGATCTTGGTGAAAGTTTCGGTGCCTGGCATATGCCTGTCGACGGCGACATTATGCAGTATATCGATCAGGCGAACATTGCCTGTGGCTTTCACGCCGGTGATCCGCTGGTAATGCGTAAAGCTGTCACACTGGCTAAAGCAGCGGGTGTGGCCACGGGGGCTCATCCGTCTTATCCGGATCTGCAGGGCTTCGGCCGGCGTTCAATGAAAATGGCGGATGATGAGCTGACAGCCTGCCTGCAATACCAGATTGCAGCACTGAGCGGTGTTGCCCGTATTCAGCAGGTAGAGGTGTCCTACGTTAAACCTCACGGTGCATTGTATAACGATTTAATGCAGGACAGGGCGCTGCGCCAGACCGTCATGAAAGCCGTGGCAGAAGCGGGGCAGGGAGCGCTCAGTCTGATGATTCAGGCTCATCCTGACAGCGACAAACTCATTGCAGAAGCTGAGGTTTACGGGCTCCAATTGCAATTTGAAGCCTTTGCTGATCGCCGGTACACCGATGACGGCTATTTAATGTCGAGGCAACATGCCGGTGCGGTGCTGAATCATGAGCAGGCCACTGCGCAGGTACAGGGATTACTGGAACACGGTACGATTATAACCAGTGGCGGTAAAACGCTGATGTTGCAGGTAGATACAATTTGTGTGCACGGCGATTCGCCCGGCGCAGTGGCGATGGCAAAATCGTTCAGAGAAATGTTGAATCATGCAACCCTTTGACAATGTCCGTCACATTGCGTTTGCCGGTATGGACGGTCTCATATTGTACTTCGGTGGCAAAGATGTCACGCAAATGAACGCTGCGGTTTCCGCTTATCATCTTGCGTTGAAGGCGAATCCACCAATCTGGTTAAAAGAAGCCATCCCGTCCTATGACTCCCTGCTGATTTTGTTCGATGCAAAGATAACTGACAGCCATGGTGTATATCATTTATTGCGGCAACTGCAACCGCAGATGTCAGCCGGAAAAAGCCTTCGACGACACCGGATCCCTGTCTGGTATGGTGCCCCGGAAGCGAACGATCTTGATGAAGTCGCTTCTCACACCGGCCTGGCGGTCAGTGAGATAATTGCATTGCATACAGCAACAGTGTACCGCGTATTTGCAGTAGGGTTTGCACCCGGTTTCGCTTATCTGGGGGAAAGTCCGGAACGTCTGTCGGTACCGCGCCGCAAAACACCGAGGACAAAAGTGCCCGCCGGTGCGGTTGCACTGGCCGACCGTCAGGCAGCAGTGTATCCGCAAATGTCGCCCGGCGGCTGGCAGTTACTGGGACTCAGTCCGTTAACTCTATTTGATCCTGCCAGTGCGCAGCCGGCCCTGTTACAGGCCGGCGATGCAGTAGAGTTCTATGAAATTGATGAGCGGGAATACCTGGAGCAGGTGAAGGCATGACAATATCCTTTACGATGATCAATCCGGGATTCATCAGTTTAATCGTTGATGCCGGCAGAACAGGGATGCAGGAGCAGGGTTTTAGCGGCTCAGGGCCTTTAGACGTCGAAGCTTTTAACTTTGCAAACTGGCTTTGTGGCAACCCTGAAGGCAATCCTTGTATTGAAATTGCAGGTGATGTGCACATCAGATTTGAGCATTCAGCCACTATCGCTGTTTGCGGCCCTGCTGTTTCACTTGCCGTAAACGGTGAACCTGCATCTGAACTGGCCACAGCTAACCTCAGCGCCGGAGATGAGGTTCAGGTTTCGCAGCAGCTTGCAGGTCAACGTTGCTATTTCGCTGTTCAGGGCGCCTGGCAGGTACCTGAAATAGCCGGTTCTGTGTGCACCGTGATGCGGGAAAAGCTGGGCGGACTTGCCGGTGACGGAAAGCCTCTTCACGCCGGTGACACAATTCAAGTCGTACCTGCAGCACAGGAAAACATAAGCCGCATATTGCCTGCTTCCATGCTTGCTCCCTATGATAGTGATGCACCGGTTGATATTATTCCGGCTTATCAGCATGACATGTTCAGCAGCAGAGTCCGGGCAACGTTTTATTCCTCAGCCTACAGTGTGACACCGCAAAGTGACCGCATGGGTTATCGCATTAGTGGTCCTGCCATTTCGTCGGGGTTTGAAGCTATGCGCTCAGAAGGGATTAATTGCGGTTCTGTGCAGGTGCCTGCAGACGGTCAGCCGATTATAATGCTGGCTGACAGACAAACTCTGGGCGGTTATCCCAAAATCGGCGTAATAGCGCCGTATGATCTTCCGAGGGTAGCGCAGTCTGTTCCCGGCACAACGTTAACGTTTAATCCGGTGGATCCGGAAAATGCCCGTGGAACATGGCTGTTAAGGCAAGCCCGTATTGACAATTTTTTCAGGAACAATTGATATCTGATGACAATCGCGTTTTTAAATGACCAGTTTTTACCTCTTGAAGAAGCACGTATTTCACCGATGGACAGAGGTTTTCTGTTCGGCGACGGTATTTACGAGGTGATCCCTACCTTGCACGGTAAAGCTGTTGGTATGAACGCCCACCTCGACCGGTTACAAAACGGGCTCGATGAGCTGGCAATTACAAATCCGAAAACAAAGGCACAATGGACAGAGCTGGTCAGTGAACTGGTGACGAAAAATACCCGGGCGCTGAATTCTGCGTCAGTGGGTGTGTATATTCAGGTATCACGGGGTACTGAGATGAAACGTGCTCATGGTTATCCTGACAATATTCCTCCCACTGTGTTCGCTTTTGCATTTGCTTCCGCCGCGCCGCCGGTGCCGGATAAGGCCGCAGTCGTAACCTTTGATGTCGCAAGTGGTGAAGATAAGCGCTGGCAGCGTTGTAACATCAAATCCACTTCGCTGCTCGGCAATGTGATGCATTATCAGCAGGGCCGGCAGGCCGGTAAACAGGAAATCATTCTGTTGAACAGCCACGGGGAAGTGACTGAGGCCAGTTCATGCAACGTGTTCGTTGTGAAAGACGGTATTATCATGACACCACCGCTGGATCATCAAATCCTGCCGGGAATTACCCGGAAGCTGGTCATTGAAAGTCTTGCAGCAGAAGGCGTTGAGGTGCAGGAAGTACCGGTTACAGCAGAAGTATTGTTCAGTGCTGATGAAGTGTGGCTAACCAGCTCCAGTAAGGAAATCAGCCCTGTTACCTCGGTGGATGATAAACCCGTGGGGAACGGGCAGGCCGGTGATGTATGGCTTAAAGCCATCACAGCTTTCAACAAACACAAGTTTACGTTATAAAAAAACCTGCACGCTGTGCAGGTTTATTTAATCTTAACGACCGGCGACTCAGTCGTCGGTTTTATCACAGGTACCGTCTTTACATTCACCGTAAAGATACAGGCTGTGATGTGTCAGTTTGATGTTATTGCGTTCGGCAATTTCAATTTGACGTTGTTCAATCACGTCATCTTCAAACTCGATGACTTTGCCACATTTCAGACACACCAGATGGTCGTGGTGCTCTTTATGACTAATTTCAAATACTGACTTGCCACCTTCAAAATGGTGACGGTTCAAAATACCAGCGTCATCGAACTGGTTAAGCACACGGTATACCGTCGCAAGACCAATTTCCTCACCCTGATCGATCAGAATTTTATACACATCTTCAGCACTGATATGCTGGTTGGCAGGTTCCTGCAGGATCTGCAGAATTTTTAAACGGGGAAGTGTAACTTTCAAACCCGCTTTTTTTAGTTCTTTATTTTGATCCATAAATAATCACTTCTGGAAGCTCTTCTGATTTAACGCTCATTATAGGTACTTTGCCAGGTTTTAAAAGTAAAAGCGCGGATATCTTCAACATTAATCTGCAGATTAAATCATTGATCCCTGTCATTTATCCATACGTTTTTTAAGGACTTTGTGCAGCTAACCGGAGCCTGCAGGCGGTATGCAGAGAGTTATTCAGGATTTACCCTCTCAACGAACTAAAGCATTGTGAAGTTTCTACCGATAAGTTCAATGAAAGCTATGCCTTTTTCGCTGCAAAATAGCGACTTTTCCGGGATGTTTTGAACATTATTTACTTTGCCGGCAATTACGGAACACTGTGCGCAGACATATTTCCGGGCCAAAAAACGGCAAGGCCGGAAAACTTATATTAAAATCAATGATAACCATGTTACGGAAATAAAACCGAAGATTGGGATAAGAAGATGCGCCTGACTGTTGTACAAAAAATAACCCTTGGTTTTGCCCTGTTCGGCTGTTTATTGCTGATCACCAGTTTACTTGCTTATCTGGGACTCAGCGACATCCGCCGTTCTGCTGAAACGGTGGCCACCGAGAAAATGCCGGTTCAGACAAAAATGATGTCCCTGAAGTCAGATGCATTGTCTCTGGCGACCGTAACGGCAAACGGTTACTACATGGATGAGCTTTCAGCACTGAATAACAACAAAGCTGAGTTTGAGGCACTGAGTGAAGTATTTTCTGAAGATCTCGCTATTTTCGATACCACCTTTGGTAATCACACAGAATCAAAACAGGCCGTAGAGGCGGGTAATACATTTATTCGTGAGAGCGCGACGATGTACGAAGCGCTTATCAGCAGCAAACAAATACAATTGTCTCTGGCAAAGCAGCGGGAAGAAGCTATCTCTCATATTGATGAAGCCGGAGCGCTGATGATGGATTTAAGCTTTCTGGATAACGGACAGCCCGGTATCGATGCGCTGGCCGGCCTCGGTGCGAATATAGACAATAAATTGCTTACTTTGAGTTCGGTAGTCACCGAGCTGGTTAAGTCTGAAGATCCTGAAGATTCACTGATGATTCTGGATGACCTGGACTATCAGCTGAGCAATCTGGCGGTAGACACCGAGTATCTGTTCCGGTCTGCCAGTGGCCTGAATACCGACGGTATCATCAGCAATTTTCAGCAGCAGTATGATGCCATGCTGGCTATTCTCACCGGTGAATCCGGTCTGATGGCGGGCCAGAAACAGAAGTTATCACACATCGCCCATGCCACAGAAAGCCGTCAGCGTGCCAACACATCGCTGGCGCAGGCTACCACTACAATCAATAACCTTTACGAAGAAGTCACTGAAGAAACCCTGAAAGGGCAAAACCTGATTCTGGACACTGTGCAGGACAGCCTTGTTGATACGCTGGTGGTGTCGTTTATTGGTCTGGTGGCTGCAGTTGCACTCACTCTCACTGTGCGTAAAAGCATTGCCGGGCCGCTGCAAAATATCACCCGTGGTCTGGGCCGGATCAGTGAAGGGGATTTATCGTATCGTCTGAAGACACAGGGCAATGATGAATTTGCCGATTTGTCGGTAAAGGTGAACAGTTTAACTGAAGCTCTCAGAGATCTTATCGGTAACATTCAGCAACAGGAACGAACGCTGCTGGATGTGGCCAGAGAAAGTGTTGAAATGGGGGAACGTAGTCTGGAGCAGGTGGCCCAGCAGCGCGACCGGGTCCGTAAAACCTCCTCAGATACTGCCAGTGTAAGAAGCACCAGTGAAAAAAACCTCGCAATGATTCAGCAATCGGTAGATGAACTTGACCGGGTCGCCAGTCAGACGCAGCAAACATCTGAACTGGTTGCACAAAACCGGCAACAGGTTGCAGAACAATCAGGCCAGGCATCGGCATCGGCCAGTATTATAAACCGGCTGGATGAGAACAGCCGCAATATCGGCAGTATCCTTGACGTCATTAAAACCATCGCGGAACAAACAAACTTACTGGCGCTCAATGCTGCGATAGAGGCTGCCCGTGCCGGTGATCAGGGCCGCGGATTTGCCGTTGTCGCCGATGAGGTAAGAACGCTGGCTAACCGCACGCATAACTCCACTGAAGAAATTGAATCGATGATTGGCAGTTTGCAACGAGATGCACAGCAAGCTGTGGAAGCCATCAACCTGAGTATGGAAAAGGCGGAGCAGGGCGTTGCTATCAGTGAAAAAGTCTATGAGCAGGTCAATGGGATCAGTGAGGTCATTGTGAAGCTACAGGCGTTTAATGCCGGCTTTGTGAAAGACACTAAAGCTCAGGATAAAGTACTTGCGGGTATTGATGATAATCTTAACGCAATCGTGACGCTGGCTGATGCAAGTGCAGAGAGTACCCGTCTGGCAAATGAATCCAGTGCCAGGGTGGATGAGCAAATGGAAGGATTACGGAAAGTGGTTGAGCGCTTCAGATTATAAAAAAACGGGCTGGGCGCCCGTTTTCTTTAATTCAATATCAGGCAAGTTCTGCCAGACATAATTCTTCGTGTAACTGCTTACACCAGGCACGTACACGCTCTTCGGTTAATTCCGGCTGGCGGTCTTCGTCAATGCCCAGACCAACAAAGTGGTTATCATCAGCCATGCCTTTAGAGGCTTCAAAGTCGTAGCCGTCTGTAGACCACTGACCGACAAGAATTGCACCGCGGGGTTCTACGATATCGCGAACCATGCCCATGGCATCCAGGAAATATTCAGCGTAATCTTCCTGATCGCCGCAACCGAAAATTGCAACCAGCTTGTCATTGAAATCAATTTCTTCCAGTTCAGGGAAGAAGTCATCCCAGTCACATTGTGCTTCACCGTAGTACCAGGTAGGGATCCCGAATATCAGAAGATCAAATTCAGCGATCTGTTCTTTGGTACTCTTGGCAATGTCCTGTACATCAATCAGGTTTTTGCCCAATTCCTTTTGAATCATCTTTGCAACATGTTCGGTATTTCCTGTGTCACTACCGAAAAACAAGCCAACACTTGCCATAATAACCCTCTGTTCGATACATCTTCTGAAATTACACGCCGGTACTTAACCAAATAAGTTCTATCAATCCTTTGGCAATAAAACCCAGCGCTCCCATTCCGAGTACGCCATAGGCAACTACCCGTCCGATAAGCGGTACATCGTTACTTTTGAGAACATCATGTACGGCATAACCCATCAGGACAAACAGGCCGGTAAGCCCAAGATAAAACATGATGGATTCAATGGTTTCGTAATTTTCAGCAAGCATAGTTTTACTTAGTCCAAAATCGGCGCAAACTATAGCACAGAAATCAGCTGCCTCGCAGTGAAAACCACGTAATTTTTTGCGCTATATCATGCCTGATGCGGGCGAAATATGTGTTTTTCAACCACGCGGTTGAAGGCGTCAGGCTTTTCTGCATGTAACCAGTGTCCGGCTCCTTCAATAACATGGGCGCGGGCAGCAGGAAAATACTGCAATATTTCGCTCTGCATGGACGCCGTGATGTAATCGGAATTACCACCCTTGATGAAAAGTACAGGCTCAGAGAATTGAGCATCGCTGCTTTGCCATCCTTTAATCGCTTCGTAACTGTTTGCCAGACCATTCAGATTAAAGCGCCAGTGCCATTGTTTACCGGCATCCTGATATAAACTTTTTAACAGAAACTGGCGTACTCCGGCTTCCGGAATAACACTTTGTAAACTTTTATCCGCATCAGAACGGCTGTTGATGGAATTAAGGTCTACCGACTTTAATGCACTGATTATCGCATCATGGCGGGACGGATAACTTACCGGTGCAATATCCGCAACGATGAGATCGTCAAGAAATTGGGGATGGGTGAGTGCGAGTCGCATCGCCACCTTTCCACCCAGCGAATGGCCAAGTATGCCTGTGCGGGCTTTCTTAAACTGATTGATTAATGCGTATAACTGTTCTGCTGCTGCCTCTATGGAAAAATGCTCCAGATGGGCTGATTGACCGTGGTCCGGTAAATCTACACTGAGCACATTCACTTTGGGCGCGAAATGCCGCTTTACGACAGATAAATTGTCAGCTGTTCCGAATAAACCGTGAATAATAACAAGTAAATAATCAGAATCAGCATTTTCTGAAAAAGAATAATGTAACGTGGATTGCATGATCGACCTGAAAAAAAGGCGACTGATGTCGCCTTTGAATGGAATTTTTTAAATTGCGAAATCTTCCAGCGATTTGCCGCTGTCTAACGCATCTTTGTAGACCCGTGGCATTCTTCCGATACCTGTCCACTGGTGTACTTTACCTTCACCATCTTTTAATTCGTATTTTACCGGACGTTTTTTTCCGGTAGATTTCTTTTCAACAGTCGTCGACTCCAGATCACTGACATCAAGACCGGCTTCTTCAAGTTGCTTTTGGATATCAGCAATTTTCTGCAGCTTTTCCTGTTTAGTTTTTTCTTCTTCGAGATCTTTTTCTTTTCTTTTCTCGATGATGTTGGCTAACTTTTCTTGTACAGATTCTAATTCAGCTGTGCTTAAATCCTTTACGGCACCTTGCAAACGTCTTCCATGCGTCAGTATTTCTAAAAAGTCGTTCATTCATCAACCTTGTGTTAGTTAAAAAACTGTGTATTTAAAAAGGATAGTCAAATTTTAATCTAAAAAAAAGCAGCTTAACACTGCTTTTTCTTAAAATTGTAATAAATAGCTAATTGACAGGATTTGGATCACATATTCGGATAATTCGGTCCGCCTGCACCTTCAGGGACAACCCATTGAATATTCTGTGACGGATCCTTAATGTCGCAGGTTTTACAGTGAATACAATTTTGCGCATTGATTTGAAATCGCAGCGTGTTGTGTTCTTCAATTATTTCGTATACACCGGCCGGACAATAACGCTGTGCGGGCTCATCGTACTTTGACAGATTAACTTTCAGTGGTATCTCAGGGTCTTTTAATTTCAGGTGGCAAGGCTGATTTTCTTCATGATTGGTGTTCGACAAAAAGACAGAAGAGAGTTTATCGAAACTCAAAATACCATCGGGTTTTGGATACACCTTTTTAGTGGCATCTTTCTTATCTTTTAATTGTAAATAATCTTTACGATCGTCTTTAATGGAGAAGGGTAATTTACCTTTGAATATTTTTTGGTCAACAGTATTGTAAACGCCACCCCAAAACGTGCCGAACTGGTGAATAGCGGCACCAAAATTTTTACTGCTGTTCAGTTCAAAATATAACCACGATGATTTAAAAGCCTGATTAAAATTCGTTAATGCAGGATCAGGTGTTTCTGATTTTAACTCGTTAATAATGCTGTCTGCCGCTAAAATACCAGACTTCATCGCTGTGTGATTACCTTTAATTTTAGCAAAATTCAGCGTACCCGCATTACATCCTATGATCATGCCGCCGGGAAAAGTCATGTCAGGTAATGAATTCAGTCCGCCTTTTGCAATTGCTCTGGCACCGTAGGAGACTCTTTTTCCATTTTCCAGATATTGCCTGAAAACCGGATGATGTTTCATTTGCTGAAATTCATCAAATGGACTTAAGTACGGGTTGTCGTAATTTAAATCGATAATAAGACCGGCAAATACCTGATTGTTTTCTGCATGGTAAAGAAAGCCACCGCCCGTTGAATCTGTCAGCGGCCATCCGGCTGTGTGAACCACCAGACCGGGTTCATGCAGGGCGGGGTCAATATCCCAGATTTCTTTAAATCCGATGGCATAATGTTGAGGGGCGGTATTTTCATCCAGATTAAATTTGGAAATTAGTTGTTTACCCAGATGTCCGCGGCAACCTTCGGCAAATATAGTGTAACGGGCTTTTAAAATCATGCCCGGCATGTAGCCGTCCTTTTGGCTGCCGTCTTCTGCTACGCCCATGTCGCCGGTAATGACACCACCGGCTGAGCCGTCTTCGTTATAAAAAACTTCAGATGCTGCAAATCCGGGAAAAATCTCAACACCAAGGCTCTCCGCCTTTTCAGCCAGCCAGCGGCAAACATTGCCCATACTGACAATATAATTGCCATCGTTGTGCATGGTATCGGGTACCAGAGCCTGAGGAAGTTTACGGGCATGCTGACCGTCAGTCAGGTAATAAATGTCGTCCCTCAGCACAGGGGTATTCAGGGGAGCGCCTTCATTTTTCCAGTCCGGAAACAATTCATCCAGTGAAGTGGTTTCGAATACCGCGCCGGATAAAATATGTGCACCTACTTCAGAACCTTTTTCAACAACACAGACCATCAACTCGAGGGAAGCGGCCTGAGCCTGTTGCATTAGCCTGCATGCCGCTGACAGCCCGGCAGGGCCTGCACCGACAATCACTACATCAAATTCCATCGATTCACGTTCCATGGTTGCCTCCGGTAAGTTTTGTCAATCAGGTTGACGTTTACGTCAACAGTAAGTAAATTGCATGGTAAGTTTACGTTAACGTAAAGATAAAGTCAGGTGTTAATTGTAACATCTTTGTAAACTGAGAAATCTGATGCTTTATTTAACAGGAGCATCGTCTCCGGTTTTTTGTTTTTAACACCGGCAATGAATGTTTAGACGTTAACTGTAATTAATCAAACTCTTATTCCCGGCCAACTGAGGTAAAGAATGAAAGTACTTGTCCCGGTAAAACGCGTTATCGATTACAACGTAAAGGTACGCGTGAAAGCTGATGAGTCAGGTGTGGATCTGACTAATGCAAAAATGGCGTTAAATCCTTTTTGTGAAATTGCAGTAGAAGAGGCGATCCGCCTGAAAGAAAAAGGTATTGCGACAGAAATCGTCGTTGTGTCTGTCGGCGATAAAGCGTGTCAGGAACAAATCCGTACGGCACTGGCACTGGGTGCTGACCGCGGTTTGCACATAGAAGCGGATAGTTCGCCGGACTCTTTGCAGGTAGCAAAGCTGTTAAGTAAAGTCGTTGAGCAGGAGCAACCCGGGCTTGTGATTCTGGGCAAACAGAGTATCGACTCCGATAATAATCAAACCGGACAAATGTTGTCAGCATTGACCGGCATGCCACAGGGTACCTTTGCTTCAGCTGTTGATGTGAAAGACGGCACGGTGGAGGTCACCAGAGAAGTAGACGGCGGTCTGCAAACTGTGTCACTAAGCTTACCTGCTGTAGTAACCACAGACTTACGACTGAATGAACCCCGCTATGCGTCGTTGCCTAACATTATGAAAGCAAAACGTAAGCCTCTTGATGTAAAGGTTGCTGCGGATTTCGGCGTCGATATGACGTCAAAAGTGAAGGTGATCAAAGTGACGGCTCCGGCTCAGCGAAGCGGAGGCGTGAAAGTGGCAGATGTGGCTGAACTTGTCGAAAAACTGAAAAGCGAGGCGAAAGTAATATCATGAGTATTCTTGTAATCGCAGAACATGACAATGACCAGTTGAAACCGGAGACGGCGAAAGTGTTACAGGCGGCGTCAAAGCTGAGCGGAGACATTCACGTACTGGTTGCCGGGGAAGATTGCAACGCCGTGGCAGAGCAGGCCGCAGCGTTAAGCGGTGTGTCGCTGGTCAAATGTGCCGACAGTACCCATTATGCACATCAGATGGCAGAAAGTGTTTCAGCCCTGGTGGTATCTCTGGCCGCGGACTATTCTCATATTCTTACCGCTGCCACAACCACAGGCAAAAATTTTATGCCTCGTGTGGCGGCCTTACTGGATGTCGCGCAAATCTCTGACATAACCGGCATTGAGGCTGATAACCGTTTCATCAGACCGGTCTATGCGGGTAATGCTATTGCCACTGTCGAATCTGAAGAGACAGTACATGTTATTACTGTACGAACGTCCGCCTTTGACAGTGTCTCTGATGGCAATAACGCAACGGTTGAACAGATCGATGCAGAATTTCCGTCGGAAAAATCATCCTTTACCCGTGCACAGCTCACTGAGTCCGAACGCCCTGAGCTGACTGCGGCGAACGTGGTGATCTCCGGTGGACGTGGCATGCAAAACGGTGAAAACTTCAGTTTGCTTGAGGGAATAGCCGATAAACTGGGGGCAGCAATTGGTGCGTCCAGAGCGGCAGTGGATGCGGGATTTGTTCCCAATGATATGCAGGTAGGTCAGACAGGTAAAATTGTTGCCCCTGATTTGTATATAGCAGTAGGGATTTCCGGTGCAATTCAGCATCTTGCCGGCATGAAAGATTCAAAAGTGATTGTCGCGATTAATAAAGACGAAGAAGCTCCGATTTTTCAGGTGGCAGATTATGGTCTGGTGGGTGACTTATTTGATATCCTGCCGGAACTTGAAAAGGCCCTGTAGCTATAAAGCAAAGAAGGCGCTTTACCAGCGCCTTCTTTCAATTTCTATACCCTTACAACCGAGTTATCTTCCAGACTCACCGGCGAGGGCATATAACCGTCAGCTTCCCAGTCATTCTCCCACACATCGTCATTCAATAAATAACGGAACTGGTATTCGGCATCAGCATCCAGCGTTACAGTTTGTGTGAAATCACCATTCTTAAGTTTTTTCATTGGTGTGACATCCGTATCCCAGGCATTAAAGTCGCCCACCAGTTTTGCTGTGGCAGCTTCACCAGCCTCGTTGGCATTTAAACGGAATGTGACCTTACAGGCAGGTTTAGTTTTTAAATACTGTTTTTTAAGACTCATGAGATCCCTCGTGCAAAATGCGTATGATTCATCACCAAGTTAAGACTAATTTTCAATCAGTTCAAGGGATTTCGTGTTAAAAATCAGCCAGTGAGCTGTTGCTGCTTTAGTAAAAATATAAACAAACAGAAATAAAATTTAACAATCTAAAAGCAGCCAGCATCAGACAACAGGTTTACACTAAAGATGTAAAAATAATAATACCGTTAAAACAGCGCCCGGAATGCCTGTACCCGTTAATCCATCAGGGGCAGTTTTCCCCGGCAGCTGTTATTACATTGCGCCTTAAAGGAATATTCATGTCTAAAAGTGGTTGGGTCAAAACACTCGGTCCTGTCATCGTCATTGTCATTGCGGTCGTGCTGGCAATCATTCTCATTTCATCGAAAGCACCGCCTGAACAAAAAGTACCAGAATCTAAAGATTTTCTGGTTGAAGCAAGGCTCGCTGAGAAACAACAAACCGCTTTTGTGGTGCATTCTCAGGGGAATGTAGTGCCTAAAAATCAAACCCGTATCAGTGTTCAGGTAAATGGTCAGGTGATGGCAATATCAGAACAGTTTGAAGTAGGGGGCACATTCAGGAAAGGTGATGTACTTGCTGTGCTGGAGCAGCAGGACTATCAGACTGAAGTGAAACTGGCAGAAGCTGAACTGGCGCAGGCACAGGCAACATTACAGGAAGAAATTGCCAGAGGAAAAGTGGCGGAAAAGGAATGGCGTTCTGTGAACTCAGTCGTGCCACCTGAACTGGGATTACGAAAACCACAGCTTGCCCGTGAGCAGGCCAATGTGAAAGCGGCAGAAGCGAAACTGGAAAGAGCTAAGCGCAACCTCGCCAGAACTGAGATCAAAGCCCCTTATAATGGCATTGTGATAAACCGGAATATTGATCTCGGGCAGTACGTTTCAGCGGGCAGTGAAACAGGCACGATCTACTCTACTGATACAGCCGAAATCCGCTTGCCAGTAACTGAATCTGAACTGGCTTATATTGACCTGCAGGGTGATCTGAGAAGTAAAACATCGGTGCGGCTGAAAGCTAAAGTCGCCGGAACACTTCAATATTGGGATGCTGAGCTGGTCAGAACTGAAGGGGTAATGGATGCCGGTAGCCGCGTACTATATGCCGTAGCCAGAGTGGAAGACCCTTACAACCTGAATGGCAAAAGGGATGGAGCCGTTTTGCGGTTTGGTCAGTTTGCAGAAGCTGATATCACCGGCTCGGATCTCGAAGAACTGTATGTGTTACCGCGCAGTGTGTTACGGCTGGATAATACCATTCTTACTGTTTCAAAAGACAATACCTTGCAAATTAACCAGGTAGATGTGGCGCGGGCGACAGCAAAGCAGGTATATGTGCGCTCAGGCTTGCCGGAAAATCCTAAGGTAGTCTTCAGTGTTGTGCCCAACCCCTATGAAGGAATGAAGGTACGCATTTCCGGTGAAGAGTTGATAACGGAAGATGCTACTGGAAATGACAGCGACGAGCTGAAAATCCCGGGAGCAGACAATGAGTAAAATCGATACTCATAAGGGCATTATTGCCTGGTTTGCCCGTAACAGTGTGGCTGCCAACCTGCTGATGATAATATTGCTTGTTGGCGGTCTGTTCTCTGCATTCTCGATTCAGAAACAGGTATTTCCGGCTTTTGATATTGATGTGATCAATGTGAGGGTGCCTTATCTGGGTGCTGCGCCTCAGGAGGTGGAAGAGGGCGTTATACTGAAAATTGAAGAGGCGGTTAAAGATCTCGACGGTATTAAACAAATTACCTCAACCGCTGTAGAAGGCATGGGCACCGTCAGCATTGAAGTCGATGAAGACTACGATGTGCAGGAAGTACTTGATGAAGTAAAAGTGCAGGTTGATGCCATTCCGACATTTCCCGGTAACACCGAGAAGCCGGTGGTATACCGCCAGAAAATTCAGCAGGATGTTATCTGGATCTCAGTCTATGGCGAAGCGACTGAACGGGAACTGAAAGAATTCGCCAAAAACATGCGGGATGAGATTGCCAATCTGCCCGGAATTTCCAGTGTTTCCGTTGTGGGTGCAAGAGACTACGAAGTCGCCATAGAACTGTCTGAAATGGCGCTGCAGAAATACAACCTGACTTTTTCAGAAGTGGTGGATGTTGTCCGCCAGTCCAGTGTGGATTTGCCCGGCGGTGCGATAAAAACGGAAAACGGCGATATTCTTTTACGTACCAAAGGTCAGGCATACCGGGGAGATGATTTTGCCCGCATTGTACTGCTGACAGACAACAACGGCACCCGCGTTACACTGGGTGATGTGGCGGCCATAAAAGACGGCTTTGTTGAAGATAATCAGTTTTCAGAATTCGACGGTAAACCTGCTGTAAACCTGCGGGTCCGTGCTGTGGGTGATCAGAATGCGCTGGATATTTCTGATCAGGTTAATCAGTACATTGAGAAAAACAAAGAAGACTTCCCGGGAAATATTACTGCCGATACCTGGGGAGACAGCTCATTTTACCTGGCCGATCGCCTGAACATGATGCTTTCAAACATGTTTTTCGGTGCTCTGCTGGTTTTTATTGTTCTGTCTCTGTTCCTGAAAATTAAACTCGCTTTCTGGGTTATCTGGGGGTTACCGGTGTGTTTTCTGGGCACGTTACTGGTAATGCCCATGGAAGCGGTTGATGTGTCTATCAACATGCTAAGCCTGTTTGCCTTTATTCTGGTGCTGGGCATCGTGGTGGATGACGCCATTATTATGGGCGAGTCGGCATACTCTGAAATCGATAAAAAAGGGCACAGTACAGAAAATGTCATTATTGGTGTTAAGAAAGTGGCAATGCCGGCTACCTTTGGTGTGCTGACTACCGTTGCTGCCTTTACACCTATGCTAATGGTTTCAGGGCCCTTCGGCGTGATCTGGAAGACAATCGGCTGGGTTGTAATCATCTGTCTGCTGTTCTCCCTGCTGGAGTCAAAGCTCATTCTGCCTGCCCACCTGGCTCATATGAAATTAAAGCCCTATGACCCGGCAAAAGCCAATCGCTTCCAGCGCTTCCGGGATTTTTTCAGTGAAGGTATCAAAACCTTTATCGATAAGGTGTACGCCCCGTTTTTACGCAAAGCCATTCACATGCGTTATCTGACTTTGTCGATATTTCTGGCCATGATGATCCTGACTATCGGACTGTTTATGGGCGGTATAGTACGCTTCGTATTCTTTCCGAATATTCCCAGTGACTTCATGATGGCATCTTTCGAACTTGAGCCGGGTTCTTCGCTGCAACAGCGGGATCAGACCCTCGCGACAATGCTGGATGCCATGTACCGCATGGATAAAAATGTCACAGATGAAACCGGTGCCGGCATCATTAAACACGCCATTGCTTTTGACAGCGGTACTACGGGCGGTGAAGTCTTCGTGGAAATGACAAAAGGCGAAAGCCGTGAAATGAAAGACTTTGAGATCCACCAGCGCTGGCGGGATGAAATGCCTGAAATTCCCGGCGTAAAATCCTTCAATATCGGCGCGCCTGGGGGAATGGGGAGCGGGGCTGATCTCAGTTTTGAATTCAGTTCATCAGATATTGCCGCTTTACAATCTGTCAGTGAAGCATTAAAAACCAGATTATCGTCTTTTGACGGGGTGACAGATATCAATGATACGTTTGCCGGTGGCAGCGATGAAATTCAGCTTTCTCTGACCACGCAGGCAGAGGCGCTGGGGATCTCACTTCAGCAGCTCGGCCAACAGGTACGGTATGGTTTCTATGGTGCTGAAGTACAACGGGTGCAGCGTGACGATGAAGAAGTCAAAGTCATGGTGCGATATCCCAAAGAGGAACGCTCATCGGTTTCTCATTTGCAGGAAATGCGGGTAAGGGCGCCTAATGGCGATGATATTCCGTTTGAAGAAGTGGGTGAAATCACATTAGGCAAAGGCTATGACTCTATTATCCGTGTAGACGGCAGCCGTTCGGTGACGGTAACCGCAAAGGTCGACAAGGATATGTTGGATCCCGGTGAAATTACCAAAGAAGTGGTCATGAAAATCGTGCCTGAATTACTCAAACAGTATCCGAAGGTGCACTTTAAACTGCAGGGCAACTCCAAAGAAGAAGCCGATGCAATGATGGGGCTGGTTAAAGGGCTGCTCTTTGCTTTATTCGCCATCTATGCACTACTGGCCATTCCGCTTCGCTCATACAGTCAACCGCTGATCATTATGTCTGTGATCCCGTTTGGTGTAGTCGGGGCCATATTTGGCCATCTTGTGCTGGGACTTGCTGTGAGCGTGCTGTCAATTTGCGGCATCATTGCGTTATCCGGGGTGGTGGTAAATGACAGCTTAATCATGGTGGATTTCGTTAACCGTGCCAGACAGGAAGGACACAAGTTAATTGATGCCGCTATTCTCGCCGGTACCCAACGCTTCAGAGCCATCATTCTGACCTCACTGACAACCTTTATGGGGCTGATGCCCATCGTAGCAGAAAAGAGTTTGCAGGCTCAGATTGTGATACCCATGGCTGTATCACTGGCTTTCGGTATTCTTTTCGCCACGGTGATCACCCTTCTGCTGGTGCCTTGTCTGTACCTGATGATGCACGATGTACGCAAACTGTTCAGAAGCCGGCGTGATGAGAAAGTCCGGATTTACGGAGAAGCAGAATCTACCACTGATTAATTCAGCAGCCCCGCTTGCGGGGCTTTTTTGACCAATATGCTTGATAAGTGTCCAAATATACAGTACTGTTTATGTATACAGTATATGGAGGACTTATGAATACAGGTCTGAAAACAGTTGATAATTTAATCCGCACGTTTGGTATACGCACCAGAAATGGCGCTGATAAATCACAATCGCTGGTCACTCTGTCATCTGCTGATGAACGTCTGGCCTCTATGCGCATTCCTTTTTGTATGATGCAGAAAATACTGTCATTACCGCAAAACCGTTCACTGCGTTTTCACCAGTGGTATTTACCCCATAAAGGGGCAAAGCTTGCCTGTTTTCTCATAGACGAAGAAGGTCGTATTGTGGAGCAGGTCTATTTTCAGCGCGATACAAAACACGTGAATGCAGCAAGAAAGCTTCAAAAAATGGTGGAGCAGGCACACCGCAGTCAATATGAAATGACGGCGAAAATGGCCGCTTAGTGTAAGAACAGACTGTTTTAATTATAAATTCAGGTGGAATCCGTGCAAGATGTGCTGACAGTGTCTATAACTTAGTAATTGTGACCCTGCCCGGTCATGTGCTGTCCGTTGTGTATCTCTGCGCCGGATAATGTATATGGTCAGGCAGTCACTGCTAAGATTCTTACACTGGAGGTAATTTTGAATTTACTGGTCGTCGAGCCGGATGATATTCAGGCTGAAATTTATCAGTTGTCTCTTGCTGAAGCTTTTTTTGTCGATGTAGCTGACTCTTTTGAAAATGCCCGCATCATGATGAGAGACAAATATTATCAGCTGGTAGTGTGTGAATGGGAAATTGAGGGAGAGAAGGCATCCTGCCTTACCCACGCCAGTTATAAGCCGGATTATGCGGCGTCACCGGTTATCGTTGTTGTCAGTCATCATGCTGAAGAAGAAACCATGGTTGAGGCATACAACGGCGGGATTTCTTATTATTTCACCAAGCCTTATACCATCGTACCGTTCTATGAAACTTTACTGGCCATTCAGGATCAGATTGAAGCGCTGCAGCAACTTGAACACGATAAAAAGCAATCGGTGATTGCCTCTGAACAGGCAGTAAACAGAGCGGCAATATACCGTTTAGGGTTGGAAACCCTGGGCAAACTGAATGATGCCAAAAGTGTTGCCGATATCGCTCATATTACTCTCACAGCATTAAAAGAGCAGGGGATCCATGCTGCTCTTGAGTTCAGGCATAATAACCGGCCTCTTTATTTTGACGGTAAGTCAGACTCCTGTGATGAAACTACCGTTAAAGTGTTTACAACCCTTCGCAAGCAGGGAGAGTATTTTTCTTTCGGACAACGACTCATGCTGAATGCTGAGCACGTCTCTATGCTGTTGAAACAAACTGATAACCTCACCATTCCGTTGCAATCAGTCCTCACAGATTTAGGCACGAAATTCATGCCCCTGCTAAACATGCGTTATGTCGCATTATTGCAGGAGCAGGCCTTGTATGATGCCGGTAACGATGTCAACAAGTTGGTGAACAAGCTTCACGATGTGCTTATTGACCGCAGGGATCAAAAACATAAATTCTCTTCCAGAGTGCGTAATGTGGTCATGGAGGACAAAAGCACAGGGTCTCTGAAAGACACTGACAAAGAAGCTCTGGTCCGGCTATTACAACAGGCGACAGACAGCACGTTAAATGACGAAGAACTGATTAATGCAGATGCGTTACTTGCAGGCATTGCCGCCAGGATGCATAGCCGGCTGGTGGATTTATCTGTCAGGGAAATTTCCGGAGAGGATGACGATCTGGATGACGAATTAAGAGGGCTGGAATATTTCTGAAACAAAAAAGGTGGCAATCAGCCACCTTTTATCATTTGTCTTACGAAGGTTAAAGCACTGAAACCAGAGCCTTAGCCAGGGCATCAACGTTCTGCTGGTTGATACCGGCAACGTTAACGCGGCTTGAATCCACGAAGTATACGCTGTGTTTTGCACGCACTTCACGAACCTGCTCCGGTGTAATACACAGGAACGAAAACATCCCTTTTTGGGTGTTCAGGAAGCTGAAATCTTTCTGGGCGCCATTCTCTGCCAGTTTGTTAACTAACATTGTACGCAAATCAGACATGCGGTTACGCATTTCATTCACTTCAGTTGTCCATTCGTCCTTCAGCGCGGTGTCAGACAAAATGATATCAACTAATGCGCCGCCCCAGCTTGGTGGCATAGAGTAAATACCACGGGCAACAGACTGAATCTGCCCCTGGGCAATTTTACGGGTAGCACTGTCATTCGTGACAATTGCAGCCAGACCGGTGCGCTCACGGTACAGACCAAAGTTCTTAGAACAGGAAGCCGCAATAATCACTTCAGGCAGGTTTTCAGCCAGTAAACGGATGCCGTAAGCATCTTCTTCCAGACCGTCACCGAAACCCAGATAAGCCACATCGATAAATGGCAGGAAACCTTTTTCCTGAGCCAATTTAAGTACTTCATCCCACTGTGCGTTGGTTAAATCTGCACCGGTAGGGTTGTGACAACAACCGTGCAGCAACACGATGTCGCCTTTACCGGTTTGCTTAAGCGTTTCCATCATCGCATCGAAATTAATGCCCGCAGCAGCTTTATCGAAGTACGGATACGTTTCGATTTGCAGACCGGCAGAACCGATTAACGGGATGTGATTCGCCCACGTAGGGTCGCTTACCCACACTTTCAGGTTGTCGCCGCAACGTGCAAGTAATTCAGATAAAATACGCAGCGCACCGCAGCCACCCGGCGCCTGAACCGCAGCGACGCGATCAGCCAGCATGACTTTGCTGTTTTCACCCAGCAATAATTTCAGCATGCCATCAATATAACCCTGATGACCCTGCGGGGTGATGTAAGTTTTTGAGGTTTCTCTTTCCAGCAAAATTTGCTGAGCTTTAGCCACCGACGTCATGATCGGCGTATTACCCTGCTCATCTTTATAAACACCAACACCTAAATCAATTTTAGCCGGATTGGTATCTTCCCGAAATGATGCAGACAATCCCAGAATTGGATCCGGAGCTAGTTGTGGTAATACTTCAAACACGATTTTTCCTCACGTTGCGTGATAATTAAGCGAGGTCGGCATTATGCCACTGCTCACGCAAATTACGAGACTTAAAATGCAATTTTCTTCAGGTTAAATTGGAATAAATCATTGCCGGATGCTGCGGGTTGTAAAATACATAGTTCATCATGGGGTTTTAAACCGGATCCGAACGAATGATTTGTCACCTCACCGGCAATTGGGACTGGGCGTAAACGCTGGTTTGCGGTAATATCCGCTTCCACAGGCAAACTCAAATCCGCTTTATTTTAGCGTTACAGACAGCCGGCACTCTCTGTGCGGCCTGATTTTGCTTCCTACATTTTTTATCAAACGTGGAGTTTCAGCGTGAATAACAAGGGATTCACTACCCGTCAGGTACATGCAGACCGCCTTTTGAATCAACCTGAGCACGGCGCTGTGCATACAGGGACGACCAATTCTGTGCTTTATGCCTTTGAGGATGCACAAGGTATTATCGATGTCTTCCAGGGTAAGAAAGCCGGTCATGTGTATTCACGCTCTTCGTCAGGCTCGATTGCCGCGTTGCAGAATATCCTTAACGAACTTGAAGGTGGCGCAGGGGCTTTGTGCTTTGCCACAGGCATGGCTGCAATCAGCAGCACGCTTTTATCACTGCTTAAAGCGGGCGACCATATTATTGTCAGTCAGTATTTATTCGGTAATACCCGTTGCTTCGTGGATACGCTGGCGGATCTGGGTATTCAGGTCAGTTTCGCCGATGTGACATCAATAGAGGATGTACAGGCACTTTATCAGCCGAATACCCGCATTGTGTTTTCTGAAACCGTTGCGAATCCGGCTACTCAGGTCGCAGATGTTCAGGCTATCAGCCAGTTCTGCCGTGAAAAATCACTATTATTTATTATCGATAACACAATGACACCGCCGCCGCTTTTCGATGCTAAAGCTGCCGGTGCTTCTATTGTTATTTCCTCGCTGACCAAATACGTGTCCGGTCATGGCAATGTGCTGGGTGGTGTGATGGTCGATCTTGGTACGTTCGACTGGACAACTTACCCGAATATCAAACCCGGCTACCAGGTCGCTGACAAGGGGCAGTGGGGAATTACTCAGGTCAAGAAGAAGGGGCTACGTGACATGGGGGCAACATTAGCCCCGGGTTCTGCCCATGCAATTGCTACCGGTCTTGAAACCCTTTCCCTTCGTATGCAGCGTAATTGTGAGAATGCGATGAAACTGGCTACCTGGCTGGACAGTCATCCGCTGGTAGAAAAGGTGTATTATCCGGGTCTTGCTGAGCACCCTCAGCATTATACTGCCAGAGAAATGCTGTCAGGTGGCTATGGTGCCATTTTGAGTCTTGATCTGGTAGACCGCATCAGTCCACGGGACTTTTTAAATGCTCTGGAGCTGGTCATTTGTGCAACACATCTTGGTGACAACCGCACCCTGGCGCTGCCTGTTGCCTCAACCATTTTCTTTGAAAACGGACTGGAAGAAAGACAGAAAATGGGGATTTCAGAAGGTATGATCAGATTATCAGTAGGTATTGAAGATACTGACGACCTGGTAGCTGATTTTACGCAGGCTTTCGGACAGTTTAACTGACACCGTTTAGAATTTTTGTAAAGACAGGGTTATTTTAGAAGCAATTCTGCAACAACCCTGTTATGATAATTTTCAGCAAGTAAGCGGGCTTTCTTTTCTCGTAGGGTGTTTTGGCGAACTTCGAACCGGGTGATGCTTGAATTTCCGCTACTTGCTCCATTCTCCTCACCTTTATCTCAAATTTTTCCCACTATTTTTCTATCTGAAGTTACAGATTTATCTCACTTTTTTAACATTCAGATAATTTATCAAAAAATAATTTGAACTAAAGACTAATAGTAATGACTAAATCTATGCAGTTAGCAATTAACGGTTTAAGCCAGGACTTGTGCTTAATCGTTACCGCTAAAGTGTGTTCCAAGTTGAGTGTGCTTGATTGCCCCGCCATGTGCGGGGCTTTTTTATGTCTGTTTATGACTGAGAGTGTGGTAGAAAAGCCAGTTACATGGCTGCTTTAATATCTGCGCGCAGGTCTTCATCTGAGGGCTTAACGCGGCTTCCGTAGTGCTTGACGATGTTACCGTCTTTATCCACCAGGTATTTATTGAAGTTCCATGAAGGCTCTTCGCCGGTGGCGCGGGTGAGCATGCGGTACAGAGGGTCCTGATCATCACCGGTAACCACAGTAGGTTCAAACATCGGGAATTTTACGCCGTAGGTCAGCTCACATAATTCCGCCGTTTTACCTTCATCTTTTGCTTCCTGATTAAAGTCGTGGGCAGGAAAACCAAGAATGGTGAAGTTTTGATCTTTGTATTCTTCATACATGGCTTCCAGTCCTTCAAATTGCGGCGTGAATCCGCAATAGCTTGCTGTATTCACGATCAGCAGAGCCTTTCCCTGGTATGCTTCGCACAGGTTCACTGTTTCCTGGGAATTCAGTTTACGTTTAACAAATTTCAGGACAGAAGGGCAGTTTTCAGCAGCGAAAGTAGCACTGCTGAACAGAGTAAGTGTCGCAAGCAAAAGCGTTTTTTTCATAATGGCCTCAAGATGTGGAAGAGTTTGTCTCAACCTTAACAGTAATCTGCGCAGAGAAACAGTTGCGCGGTTGACGACACCGGTCAGTCACCGTTAGGCTGGGATAATCCGACAAGTTAACCCGATGAAAACGGCTGTCGGAATTACCTTGTTGCGTATAATTAACATGCTTATAAATAACACACTTAAGACAGAACCATAATGAAAAAAATGTTAAGCCTCGTTATTGCTGCTGCGTTAGGCACGTCACTTTCCGCTTGTGTCTCTACAGCTGCTGATCCCGTTACTTCCTCAACGCCGGTACCGGTCACTGCACCACCTGCTGTGGTAACACCGGAAACAGTCACTCAACCAGTGTCATCAGACACGATTACACTGAAACAAATTATGGCCGATCCACAGTGGATAGGTCGTTCTCCGGTACGCCCCGGCTGGAGCCTTGACGGCAGCATGCTGGTGTATGAGCAGGAACGGGAGAACAGTCATCTCCGTGATGTATTTGCCGCTCCGGTCAACATGCCTGCCAATGCAGAGCGTATCCCGCTATCCGAACAGTACCTGTACCGCTACAGCGAAAAAGCACAAAGTGTTGATGGCCAGACAATGGCATTTCTCGCCGGAGAGAGTGTTTTTATAAAACACAAAAGTCAGCCGGCCGAACAACTCATCCGTGGCGGAGCTCCGGTACACGGATTGTCTTTTATGACCGACGGCAGGCTGATGGTGACCACAGGTAACCGTATCGTTGCTATCGACGTGAATAATGGCAGACGTGAGCAACTGTTCAGTTGGGCATTCGGGGACAAGCCTGAAGCAGTAAGCGAACCGGAAGACTATATTGCCGGTGAACAGATAAAATTAATCAAATATATCGACAAAAAACGCAGACAGAGCCAGCAAAGTGCTGACCGTAATGAAAAACTGAAAACGGTAAGTCCGGCCTACGTTCAGGATAAGGTCTGGTTCGATAAGGGTGACAGACTGGTCACCGCTTCGGTATCTCCGAATGGTAAATTTGCACTTGTCGTGACTACCGCTGATGTGAAGTCCAGAGACGACTCTGACATCATGCCGCATTTCATTCAGGAAGATGCGCGGATCTTGCCTATGCGGGTGAGAAGCCGTGTTGCTGATGCAGAGCCGGTGAATCACGATGCCTGGCTGGTTAATCTGCAAACCGGTGAGAAATCAAAATTATCCTACATGAGCTTGCCCGGCTACAACGACGATGTACTTGCAGACGTGAAATCTGAAAATGCAGCTGCCCGCGGCGACAAGTATGTGGTTAACCGCCTGCCCAGAGACATAACCCTGTTCAGCAGCTGGGACCGGAACAATCCGTCTGTTCGCTGGCACAAAAATGGCGGGGCTCTTGCCCTGATGCTGGAAGCATGGGACAACAAGGATCGCTGGATTGTAACTGTTGACTTTGAAAAAGGCCGGTTTGAAACTCAGGAGCGGTTACACGATGATGCATGGGTGAATTACAGCCATAACCAGTTTGGCTGGCTCAATAACAGCGAAACACTTTTCTATCAGTCAGAAAAAGACGGTTACTCCCATCTTTATTTGCAGGTACCCGGTGAGAGTCCCCAGCAACTTACTCGTGGTCAGTTTGTCACGGAAGAGCCGGCACTCACCAGCGATGATAAGTTCATATACTATCAGGCCAATAAAAAGCACCCCGGCATTTATGAAGTTTACCGGGTGAATACCGCTACCGGTGCCAGTGAAGCCATGACCGATTTGAACGGCATAACGGACTTTGTACTCAGTCCTGATAACAACACACTGTTGTTAACTCACAGCAAAGTAAACCGACCGCCTGAGCTTTACATTAAAAAAGCCGGTGACAGTGGCGCAGCACAGAAGATCACAGATACTGTCAGTGATGCATTCCTGTCAATGCCCTGGGCCGTACCTCAGGTGGTAGCGATGCCATCATCTCATACCAGTCAGCCTGTTTATGCCCGTGTGTATTTACCTGAAGGCTACAACGAGGGTGAAAAGCGTAAAGCGGTGGTCTTTAACCACGGCGCCGGATATTTACAGAATGCGCACCTTGGCTGGTCAGGGTATTTCCGTGAATACATGTTCAACAGTATGCTGGTGCAGCAGGGTTATGTGGTGATGGACATGGATTACCGCGCATCAAAAGGCTACGGCCGCGACTGGCGTACTGCCATTTACCGTCAGATGGGCACACCTGAAGTAGAAGATTTACGGGACGGAGTGAACTGGCTGACAGAAAATGCGAATGTTGACCCGGCACGTATCGGCACCTACGGCGGCTCTTACGGTGGTTTCCTGACTTTCATGTCTATGTTTACCGCACCGGATCTGTTCGCAGCCGGCGCAGCATTACGTCCGGTAACCGACTGGGCGCATTACAATGCGCCTTATACATCTAATATTCTGAATACGCCGGATGTGGATCCCATCGCATTTGAGCGCAGTTCGCCTATTTACTTTGCAGAAGGTCTGGAAAAACCATTACTTATCATTGCTCCCATGGTTGACGACAACGTGTTCTTCCAGGACTCAGTGAGACTGGTTCAGCGCCTCATCGAACTTGAGAAAACCGATTTCGAAACGGCGATATATCCGGTTGAACCTCACGGATTCGTTCAGCCCAGTTCCTGGCTGGATGAGTACCGCAGGATCTACAAATTGTTTGATACAAACCTTTAATAAAGCAGGCAGTGACTGACCATCACTGCCTTTTTTTATCCGCCGGAGACGGCATACAACAAGAACGATAACACCAACAACAGGCAGGAAATATGATGAAAGCGCTTACGACAATCGCCGCAACGATCTATCTGGCCGGTACCACCACAGTACAGGCTGCACAGGACAATACACTGACCGCAGAGGAATCTGCCGCCGGATGGCAGTTACTTTTTGACGGGCAATCTTTTACAGGCTGGCGTAATTACCGTGAAAAACAGGTGGGTGACGGCTGGACTATCGAAGAGGGTGCCATGAAGCTGGCTAAGGCTGGTGGTGGCGATCTGATTTCTGACAAGACCTGGGAGAACTTCGATTTTCTCATTGACTGGAAGATCTCAGAAGCAGGAAACAGCGGTATTTTTATTCTCGCCGATGAGACCGGAAAATATATTTATTCCCATGCACCTGAGATTCAGATCCTCGACAACGAAAAAGCGCACGACAACAAAACAGATACTCACCTTGCCGGTTCACTATATGACATGGTGGCAGTGCATTCCTCTGCTTCAAAACCCGCCGGAGAGTGGAATACAACCCGCATAAAACTGAACGATAATTTGTTACAGGTGTGGCAGAACGGTGTGATGACGACCAACGTGGTTATCGGTACATCAACCTGGAAGAATCTGGTGGCGGCGAGCAAATTTGCTGACTGGGAAGGCTTTGCAGCTAACTCTTCCGGTCATCTTGGATTGCAGGATCACGGCAACACGGTCTGGTTCAAAAATATAAAAATAAAGGAACTGTGAAATGGATAACACTGATTTTCAGGTACTGGTAGTCGGCTCCGGTGCCGGCGGTGCTATGGCTGCTTACGAGTTAACCCGGCAGGGCATCAAAGTGTTGCTGCTTGAGGCTGGCCGTGATTATGACCCCCGTACAGAAACCCCCATGTTTAAAAGACCCGGTGATGCGCCTTTGATGGGCTCGGGGAATGTGGATAAAGATTTTGGCTACTACGACGCTACCGTAGACGGTGGCTGGACCGTACCTGACGAGCCGTACACGACTGCAGATGATACCGAATTTCTCTGGTGGCGGGCGCGGATGCTGGGTGGCCGGACTAATCACTGGGGCCGTTATTCCCTGCGCTTTTCTCATCATGATTTTAAAGGTAAGACCCGTGACGGTCATGGCGCTGACTGGCCATTTGAATATGATGACATTGCGCCCTGGTATGATAAAACAGAAACCCTTGTCGGCGTGTGCGGGGAGAATACAGGTCATGAAGATATGCCTGACTCTTCTGAAGGTGTATTACAGCCACCTCCGGCCCCCAGAGTCACTGAATTACTGGTGGCTGCTGCCGCCGGTAAAGAAGGCATACGAACCGCGCCTATGCACCGTGCAGTGCTGACACGCTCGCAGGATATCCGCCAGAAGTGTTTTTATGCCACGCCCTGTGGCCATGGCTGTTCTATCGGTGCGGCTTTTCAGACCACCACATCATTAATTCCTATGGCCAGAGCCACCGGAAACCTGACTGTGATTACAGATGCAATGGTTAAAGCTGTCCGTACAGATGTGAACGGTAAAGCCACAGGGGTGACCTACGTGGATAAGAAAACAGGTAAGGATACCGACCTTGATGCTCCCGTGGTTATTCTGGCCGCCAGTGCCTGTGAGTCGGCGCGGATCCTGCTGAATTCAGCATCAGAACAACATCCTGCCGGACTGGCTAATTCCAGCGGACAGGTAGGTCGCAATCTGATGGATTCCACCGGGGCGAACATCGGTGCCTACGTGCCGGCACTGCGGGACCGGCCACGGTATAACGAAGATGGTCATACATCGAACCATTTGTTCATTCCCTGGTGGGGCCACGAGGCGCAGGAAAAAGGGGAACTGGACTTTCCGAGAGGTTATCACTTTGAAATCGGCAGTGGTTTCCGTGAACCCGGCAGTTGGGTAGCCGGTGATTTTCAGGGCTACGGTGAAGCTGTAAAAGCGGAGGCCCGTTCTGCCTATGGCAGTTACATTGGCTTCGCGCTGCGTGGGGAAATGGTGCCGAATGAACATTGTTATATGGAAATTGATAAAGACGTGAAAGACAAATGGGGTATACCTGTTGCGAAGTTTCACTGGAAATGGTCGGAAAATGAACTCAACCAGGTCAGGCACGGCCTTGAAACCGCGAAGAAAATTTTTGCCAATATGGGCGCTGACCCGGGGGAATTACCTTCTCCTGAAGAGGCTATTCTCAAAGGCGGCGAAATTATTCATGAGGTGGGCACAACCCGGATGGGAGACGATCCCGGTACCTCTGTGACCAATGAATGGGGACAAACCTGGGATTGTAAAAATCTGTTTATCATGGATGGCGGCGTGTTCGCCTCTAATCCTCATAAAAACTGTACTCTGACCATTCTGACACTGGCCATGCGCAATTCAAGCTGGCTGGCAGGACAAATTCAACAAGGGAGCCTGTAGCCATGAGAGATGTAAAATCTTCCGTTTATGTGCCAAGGTTAACACGCCGCGAATCGTTAAAATGGCTGAGTGCTCTGGCAGCCACTGCGGCATTTCCTGCATTAACAGCATGTTCAGGCGAGCCGGATAAAAGCGCTAAGGCCACGGCAGGAGCGGGTGAGGGGCACTGGCCTGAACTCACACTGAAGCCGGTGAATGCCGCCGGTTACGGGAAAGATCCTGATCTTATCATGCCGCCTGAATCACCCTGGCCGCGGCTCCTGTCACAAAAAGAGCTGCAACTGGTTGCTGACATCAGCGATCTTATTGTCCCTCAGGAAGGGGAATACCCTTCTGCCACCGGGGTTAATGTACCGGATGTCATTGACGAGTGGATAAGTGCACCCTATGAGCGGCAGCAAAACGACCGCAAATTCATCATGCCACTTCTGGTATGGTTGAATGACGAAGCTGCATTGCGTCATGACATGACGTTCACGGACCTGACAGAAGCCCGGCAGAAAGCCATCCTGGATGATATAGCGACGGTGGACGACAATACCGGTGATGCATATCTGCGTCCGGCTGAGGCTTTTTCCCGTCTTCGTGGGTTGGTTCTGGCTGCCTATTTCAGTTCGCCGGAAGGCACCAGAGATATTGGCTATCAGGGGAACGTTGCCATTGCCGGAGACTATCCCGGACCCACGGATGAGGCTATGACGCACATTAACCGTGTTATCAGTGAGTTAGGTTTGTCGGCGTACGCGCTTAAAAGCTGATAATTGAATGAAGCCGTCTGTCAGTGCTGCACTGCCGGACGGCGTTTGTTCACCGGAATAATCATCAGCAGAAACATTAAAAGACCCGCTACCGCGCCGTAAAGGTGGGCATCTGTTGCAACCGCAGCGCCAATCAGTGCCTCCACATCAGCAGAACCGCCATTGATTTGTTCATATACAATTTTAGCGACAACACCGCAGGCCAGTAACCAGCCTGACTTTAAGCCTGCACGGATATCCATGCAGGCACCCCACAAAAACACGCCGTGTAATGCGCCGGACAAGCCCGCATACCATATGAGTTGCGGTGAAAAGTAATAAATACCTGCACTGGTCAGTAAACTGCACCAGAGAAATAATTTAATAAACCGCATGAAACGATAATGGTCGCTATGCAGAAATGTGAGTAAAGTCAGTCCGGCCAGATTCAGTAAAGCGTGCCAGCCATTGGTGTGAACAATATTGGCTGTCAGTAAACGCCAGGTTTCAAAGCCCTCTATGGCATAACGGTCATATGCCAGCCATTCCCCTGACGCAGGTTCGAAGACGCAGGCCAGTAACACACAGAGTGTCAGTAGCAGGGGCCCGCCATAAGGTCCGGCAAATTTGGTGAAATCAGATGACATGAAATTTTGTAGTTTTTGCTGTTAAATCGCTATGATACAGAAAACTGATAAGAATTTGCCTGTAATTTTGTGAGGATTTTGTCATGAGCACTGTGACTACACAGATAGAAAACCACGTTCTGACCATCAGCCTGAACCGCGCGGATAAGAAAAATGCGTTAACCCGTGAAATGTATCAGTTAATGGCGGATGCAATTAATACGGCGAGCCTTGATCCGGAAGTGAAGGTTATCCTGCTCAAAGGGGAAGGCAGTGCGTTTACGGCCGGTAACGATATTGCAGACTTTGCACACAGGGAGGAGGGCGATAACGTTGCTGAGATTGTTGCCTTCATGAATGCTCTGACTCAGTGTACTAGTCCTGTTGTCGCGCAGGTTCATGGCGTTGCCGTTGGCATCGGGACGACCTTATTGTTACATTGTGATCTGGTGTACTGTGCACCGGACAGCGTTTTTTGTATGCCTTTCATTAACCTGGGCCTCGTACCCGAATATGCGTCAAGCTATCTGTTACCCAGACTGGCCGGTCGCCGCAAGGCCAGTGAATGGCTGATGCTGGGCGAAACCTTTGGCGCAGAGGAAGCACAGCAGTTTGGTGTCGTTACCGCTATCATCGCGGCAGAAAAGCTAAGCGAACATGTTGAGGCAGTGTGCCGTAAACTGGCACAGAAGCCCGCATTCGCGCTGAACCAGACAAAAGCATTGATGAATAATGAGCAGGATGCCATACAACAACAAATCAGTGCTGAACTGGATATCTTTCTTGAAGCGCTGTCTACACCGGCAGCCAAAGAAGCATTCGATGCATTCATCAACAAGCGCCCGTTAAACCGGGATAAATTTAAGTAATTCAGAGGAAGCGATACATTGAAGTTCAGTCAGGGAATTCTGGCAACGGCTGTTAAAGTCGTTTGTTTATCGGTCACACTGGTGTCCGCCACTCAAGCTGTTGAACGTTTTGAGCCCGAAGCGGCTACCGGTTTTGAAAATAAAAAAGCCCGTATAGCCAAAGATTATATGGTTGTGGCTGCAAACCCGTACGCCTCATGGGCGGGTAAAAACATTATTGAAAAAGGTGGTTCAGCCATCGATGCCGCTGTGGCTGTTCAGGCAATGCTGACACTGGTTGAGCCCCAGTCCTCCGGGATCGGTGGTGGTGCCTTTATCCTTTACTGGGATAATAAAACGAAGACTCTGCATACATTTGACGGGCGGGAAACCGCACCGGCTGCCGTAACACCTTACTGGTTCTTCAAAGGTAAAAACCAGATGAACTGGCTTGAAGCTGTGGTTGGTGGTAAATCTGTGGGTGTTCCCGGCGCATTAAAAGCACTGGAAACTGCGCAGCAGGAATTCGGCAAGCTGAAATGGGAAGACCTGTTTGACGATGCTATTAACACCAGCGCTGAAGGGTTCAGGGTATCAGCCCGTCTGGCGCACCTGGTCTCGCTGAATAAACACCCGGGTCTGAAAGAGTTTCCATCCAGCGCTACCTATTTTTATCCTGCCGGAGCACCGCTGAAGGAAGGAACGGTTAAAAAGAATAAAGCGCTTGCAGATACCCTGCGCCATATTGCCAGTGACGGTACTGACTATTTCTACAAAGGCCCTGTGGCTGAGAAAATTGTTAAGGCAGTAAACGGGGCATCTATTAACCCGGGACAAATTACCACGGCTGATATTGCCGGATACGAAGCATTAAAGAAAAAACCTGTGTGCGGCGATTACCGCGAACATAAAATTTGTGGCATGGCACCGCCCAGTTCCGGGGGGATCAATGTATTCCAGATAATGAAACTGCTGGAAGGTCAGGACATTGCTTCATTGAAGCCTGACAGTGCTGAGTTTGCCCATTTATTTGCACAGGCCAGTGCCCTCAGTTTTGCTGACCGGGAAATGTATATTGCCGACAGCGACTTTACCGATTTACCCTTTGCGGCATTGATCAACGCGCCTTACCTGAAACGCCGTGCAGAGACGATTGGCATAAATGAAAAATGGCATAAAGCAAAGGCCGGCAAGCCTTACACCGATGCTAAAGTTCACCTTGGGATGAATCTGGAGCAGCCTAACACCAGCCACTTCTCAATTGTGGATAAAGAAGGGAACGCGGTGTCTATCACGACCAGCATTGAGTTTATGTTCGGTTCCGGTTTAATGGTCGACGGTTTCCTGCTGAATAACCAGCTTACGGATTTCTCATTTAATCCGGATATTAACGGCTGGCCTGTGGTTAACCGTGTGGAACCGGGTAAGCGCCCGCGCAGTGCCATGAGCCCGACCATGGTGTTTGATGATAAAGGTGATCTTGAACTGGTCATCGGCTCACCGGGTGGCAGTCGTATTATCGATTATGTCGCGCAGACCCTGTTTGGTATTCTCGACTTTAACCTTGATGTGCAGCAGGCCATTAATCTGCCCAGAATGACCAACAGAAATGATTATACTGCGTTGGAGGCCGGTACGTCCGCTGAGGCGCTGAAACCTGCACTTGAAGCACTGGGTCATGATGTCAAAGTGATGGATCTGAACTCAGGTTTACATGGCGTACAAGTGAAAAACGGTAAGTTGATTGGCGGTGCCGATCCCCGCCGTGAAGGGGTAGCAGTGGGGCAGTAAAAGCCCCGCTTACCGGTTTACATAAAATGGTCCGGGTCGATGCGGTCAACTTTCCACAGCCCGTCGTCGCGGATCATTTGTACCGTTCTTAAATCTTCCACTTTGTCATCATTATACTGGCCGCTGAAAAATAAAGTGACGGTGGCATTTTCTGCAAACTCATTACGTCCCACACGGTTAGATCCCTGAGGTGTAATGGTTACTGTATCGTAACGCAAATTAACAATGTGTCTCTGTACGTTACGGTTAGTATGGTAACGCTTAAGCATTCTTGCCATGCTGTCAGAACTCAGTTCTACTGCACGGTTTATGTTCTTGTCTTCATAAATACTTTTCATAAATGCCACAGCAGCGTAGTCCGGCGTATTTTCGTCCATCATTCCGTAGCGCCCGAGCCCTTCTTCCTTTTCTTTACAGCCGGATATCAAAATCAGACATAAAGCGATGAAAAGGGAAATGAGGTGACGGGAAGGGTAATTCATAATATTTATTCCGGACGGCTAAACTGTTATGAAAATAGCAGATTTTACAGGCAAAAAAAAAGCGGAGTAATCATACCCCGCTTTCTGATTTTATATCTTTAACGCTTACTGAACTTCTTCCTGTTCACCGAATTCACCGGCAAACAGCGGACTGCTCAGGTAACGTTCTGTACCACTGGCAAGCAGAACAACAACGATTTTATCTTTGTTTTCCGGACGCTCAGCAAAACGCTTGGCTGCGACAACTGCTGCACCGGAAGAAATACCGGCAAGGATACCTTCTTCCTTCATCAGACGGTGAGTCATTTCCATACTCTCGTCGTTAGTTACCTGTTCAACTTCATCTACCAGGTCGAGATCAAGGTTACCCGGAATGAAACCGGCACCAATCCCCTGAATTTTGTGAGGACCCGGTGTCAGTTCTTCACCGTTCTTGGCCTGGGTGATTACAGGTGAATCTGTCGGTTCTACGGCGACAGAAGTAATTGCTTTACCTTTGGTATTCTTAAGGTAACGGCTAACACCGGTAATCGTACCGCCGGTACCGACACCGGCAACAAAGGCATCAACCTTACCGTCAGTGGCTTCCCAAATTTCAGGGCCGGTTGTTTTTTCGTGGATTGCCGGGTTAGCAGGGTTATCAAACTGTTGCAGCAGAACGAATTTTTCAGGATCAGAAGCAACGATTTCCTGAGCGGCTGCAACGGCACCTTTCATACCTTTAGGCGCTTCAGTCAGCACCAGATTTGCACCCAGTGCCTTGAGTAATTTTCTGCGCTCAAGACTCATGCTGCTTGGCATAGTCAATGTCAGCTTGTAACCACGGGAAGCTGCAACAAATGCCAGTGCAATACCTGTATTACCACTGGTCGGTTCAACAATCTCTTTACCCGGGCCCAGAACACCACGCTTTTCTGCATCCCAGATCATGTTTGCGCCGATACGGCATTTCACACTGAAGCTCGGGTTGCGTGATTCAATTTTTGCATACACATTGCCACCGGTAACGCGGTTGAGTTTTACCAGCGGTGTGCGGCCAATAGATAATGAGTTGTCGTCAAATACTTGCATTATTATTCCTTACCTGGTTAAAAATACCTGCAGACAATGATGTAGTCTGTCAAATGAACAGAACCACACAGGTATTTGTGTACGGTTATATAATTGGTGTCATTTCGTAAAATGAAAAGTGCTTTTTCGATATAACTTATTTTGATTTGCGATGAGGGTTAAAAAGCAGGCAAACGGGGGGTCGTTACAGTCAAATTCACCGCAATTACAAACAGCGTTCAGCCGGGATGACAGGTGCAGTGGTACAGGATTTACGACAGACGTCACGGATGCGGTGATACTTTGTTATATATTAGCGGTAAATTTGCCGGTGATACCGGCTTAAGAAATATAAAACTGTGAACTGGTTCTGCGTATAGCGTACAGGCTGTTCATGGTCGTTCAGGCGGGGAAAAATGAATCATCATATTTACCATGTGTTGTCGGACTGGTTCCCTCAGCGCGATGCAGGTAACTGGTTGCTGGCAACCATCATCAATACCGAAGGCTCTTCTTACCGCAAAGCCGGTGCAATGATGCTGTTCAGTGAATTTGGCAGTCAGCTGGGTGTTGTTTCCGGCGGATGTCTGGAAAGTGATTTGTTGCATCAGTCACGGCGTTGCTGGGAAACAGGTAACAGTCGTATTGTGACCTATGATATGCAGGAAGAAGGTGATGTTGCCTGGCGGCTGGGCATTGGTTGCGGCGGTGAAGTGACGCTTCTGTTACAACCTGTGAGTGCACAAAACAACTGGCTGGGGCTGACAGATGTGCTTGATGCGCTCAGCCGGCAGCAAACCGTTTATTTTTCACAGCCGGTCACACCGGGCATTCCGTCGGGGTCTGCGGCGGCATCTGATCCCGGCGACAAAGCACTGTTTACAGCCACACTCACGCCACCTCCCACGCTGGGCATTTTAGGTGGTGGGGTTGATGCACTGCCGTTATGCGATATGGCTTCAAGGCTCGGCTGGCGGGTTATTGTTAATGACAGCAGAGCGCGTTATGCGCGGCCTGCAGACTTTACCACTGCCACAGTGACAGACGAACAGCCTGCGGGTGACATTAGCGGCACAGACTGGTATCACCAGATGAACGCAGTCATTGTTATGCATCATCAGGTGCGTATGGACGGTGAGGCGCTCGCGGCCATGGTCTCTGTACCGCCGCAGTCTTTACAATATATTGCCTTGCTGGGTCCCTCACATCGCGCTGAGCGTGTGCTGGAAGAAGCCGGCATTGATGAATCTCAGTTACCCCTGCCACTTCATGCACCTGCCGGTATCGCAATCGGAGGTGAACTACCTGAGTCAATTGCATTATCCATGCTTGCACAGGCACACGCTGTGGTACATGGCAAGTCAGCCCGTTCACTGAAGGGGAAGCCATGTCAGGCAGAATAGCGGTTATTATACTGGCTGCCGGTGAGGCCAGCCGGTATGGCGACAACAAATTACTTACTGCCCATCCGCAAGGTGACACATTGCTGGAGTATGTTGTACAGCAATATGCACCCTTTACGGATTTGCCCGTATTTGTGGTGACCGGTTGTTACCGTGAGGCGGTTGCAGAATGTCTGGTTGGTAGTCCGGTATTGCCAGAGGTATCTTTCACCCACAATGACGACTGGCAGCAGGGGATGGGCGGCAGTATTGCTACCGGTGTTAAAGCCGTGCTGCATTATTGTGAGGAAACCGGCACATTGTCGCCGGATCATTTTTTTATCGGATTGGGTGATACGCCGTCTGTCACTACAGATTCCCTTCGCGCACTCGCGGAAAAAGCAGGGATTTTTCCTGCCAGCCGCATTGCCAGCCTGGCTGAAGGTAAACGCATGTCTCCGGCTATCTTTCCTTACTCTGATGAAGCATTGCTTTTGTCTCTGAATGGTCAGAAGGGGGCAGCAAAACTGCTCAACGCTGCTGCCCCTGAGTGTTTTGCCGTACCTCACCCGCAAGCTGCGCTGGATATCGATACGCCGGATGACTGGCATAAATTAAACCGTAATTAAGCCGCTGTCTGGTAATTCCCGATATTGTCCCAATATCGGGATTATGAAGCATTCAAATAAACGCGATATCCTGCTGCGATCGGTATGGCTCAGTGTTCTGTGTGTCACTGTGCTCTGGGTCATCCAGTCCGCCGGTGTGTTGTTCCATTTACCCTTAAATACACTGGGTATTGTGCCTTTGTCCCTGGCAGGACTTCACGGCATTATTACTGCCCCTCTGGTACACAGTTCTTATGAGCATTTATTCCATAATACATTGCCACTGATCATTCTTGGTTCCGCCCTGTATTATGGCTATCCGGCTACGAGAGGCAAAGCGCTGGCATTCGCATGGCTGGGTTCAGGTATTGGCGTATGGTTATTTGGCAGGCCGTCTGTGCATCTGGGGGCAAGCGGTGTTGCACACGGATTGTTTTTTTATCTGTTTGTTATTGCCATTCTGCGCAGAGATAACCGCTCAACGGGCCTGATGATGATCGCGTTCTTTCTGTATGGCGGCATGATGATGTCTATTTTTCCCCGCGACCCGCAAATTTCTTACGAGGCGCATTTCTTCGGTGCAGCAGGAGGGGTTATTGCAGCACTGCTGTTTGGTAAACAGGATCCCAAACCGCTGAGGAAGCGCTATTACTGGGAATCGCAGGATGAAGAAGACCCGGTGATTGGTGATCAGTGGCAATCCACCGGGCCGGAAGAGCCGCCTAAGCCGTCTGAACGCGTTGGCGGCGCTGAATAATCATAACGCGGCTGCCTAACATTACGGCAGCGCTGCTTAACCCCACAATAAAACCTATCCAGAAACCGGCAGCGGACATGGGCTCACTGGTTATCCAGTCTGTACGACCCAGAATAAGCCCGGTGGGAAGACCGATTAGCCAGTAGGCAATGAAAGTGATGATAAACATAGCCGTGGTGTCTTTATATCCCCGTAACGCATTGGCCGATAACACCTGAATTGCATCAGAGAACTGGAAAAGCGCGGCGTAAATCAGCAAAGAGTTAGCCAGTGCAAAAACCGTTTCATCCTGCGTATACAGGCTGATGATGGCACCCTTGGCCAGTAACGTGAAGCTGGCGGTTAACGTGGCAATACACATGCCGATGGTAATACCGCTTTTTACTACCATGCGGGCTTGTGCAGGATTGTTCTGGCCAATCCGGTAACCTACCCGGATTGACAGCGCCATGCCTAAGCTCAGGGGAAACATGAACATGATTGCACTGAAATTGAGTGCAACCTGGTGAGCCGCTACGGTGCCGGGTCCGAAAGGGGCCAGCATCAGGGCAACGACGGCAAACAGGGTAACCTCAAACAGAAGCGTCATGGCCACCGGAAATCCGAGTTTGAATGTTCGCAGGATCATGCGCAAATCCGGGCGATAAATGTGGCCGAACAGGTTGTACTTTTTCAGTCTGTCAGACAACAAAACGTAAGCCATGGTAGCGAAAAACATCGTGTATATAACAATGGCCGTGGCGATACCACAACCCGCGCCACCGAATGCAGGAACCGGCCCTGCGCCATAAATGAATATGTAATTGCCCGCGACGTTACACATTAATCCGATCAACGTAATGGCCATGGTGGGTTTGGTGGTGCCAAGGCCTTCACAGAAGTTACGCAACCACTGGTAACCGGCAAATGCCGGCATGGAAAGCAACACAAACTGCACATAGTCCACGGTAATATCGTAGAGTGCAGGCTCCATAGGGAACAGTGCCACCAGGTGACCGGTAAAGGGCCAGATAAGCAGAACCAGTAAACTGATTGTCAGTAGCAGGTATCCGGCCTGCCAGGCCGCAGAGGCAACGTCAGATGTATTACCCTTCCCGTGTAATCTCGACAGGATAGGGGGCATAGCAAGGCCCAGGCCCTGAATAAAACACTGCAACGGTACAATGATACTGAAACCCAGTGCCACAGCGGCCATATCCGTAGCGCTGTAATGACCGGCCATAATGGTATCAATAACACCCATCATCATCTGAGTTATCTGGGCAATCAACAGAGGCCAGGCAAGGGTGATCAAACGTTTACTTTCCACGGCAAAGCGCGGAGAAATGAATGCCGCCATGGGTAAATTATGCTCCGTTAACTGAAAATGGCTGCACTTTTACCGTGTCACCGGCACTGAGCATTTTACAGTCAGACGGAACGATAATGTAACAATTGGCCTCTGTTACGGTGGTCATCACACCGGAACTTTGTTTACCTGACGGAGTGACGTTATAGCTGCCATCCTCCTGCACAACCATAACCGCCCGCATAAATTCTTGTCTGCCGGCTTTACGTTTTATACCGGCGGTCAGTGTGGCATTAATGGTGAGAGGCTTGCCTGTCCCGCCGGTTTCAATACCGCTCAACCGTTTGAGCATCGGTAACACCAGTTGCTGTGTGGTGACCCAGGCCGACACCGGATTGCCCGGTACACCACAGAAGAGTGCATTTCCCAGAGAACCGAATGCGAAGGGTTTGCCTGGTTTAATGGCAATTTTCCAGAACGCAATTTCACCAAGCCTGGCAACCAGCTCTTTAACAAAATCGGCATCACCTACGGAAACACCACCGCTGGATATAATGACATCCTGAGATACAGACGCCTCTTTAAACACCGTTTCCAGAGCGGCTTTGTCATCAGGAATAATGCCATAGTCAGTGATTGTGACCGGCTCATGTGCGAGTAAGGCCCGTGTGCCGGTACGGTTTGATTCGTAAATCTGACCTGACTGTAAAGGTAATCCCGCCTCTACCAGTTCATCGCCGGTAGCCATGATCCCCACTTTCAGTTTGCGGAAAACATTCACTGAACTGATCCCCATTGAGGCAAGCAGTACCAGATGACCGGGTTCCAGGCGGGTGCCCCGTTTAATGACCTGTGCGCCTTTAGCGATATCTCCGCCGGCGCGGCGAATATTTTCACCGGCAATAGCGGGTTTGGTCACTGTGATAATGTCATCTTCCCTGCGTGTATTTTCCTGCATAACCACGCATTCTGCACCGGGAGGGATAAGCGCACCGGTCATGATCCGAACAGCAGTACCCCGCTGCATTTTTTCTTCCGGCAACGCCATGCCCGCAAACTGCGTACCGGATACCGTGACGGGTTCGCCGGCGGTATCGGCTGCATAAAGAGCGTAACCGTCCATCGCAGAATTATCAGCCGGTGGTACATCTGTCTGTGAAACAATGTCTTCGCCGGTAATCCGGTACAGCGCATCAGATACTGCAACGTTTTCAGTTTCTGTAACAGGAGTAACAGCGGCAAGAGCACGGCTCAGGGCCTCGTCCAGTTGAAGCCAGCCGGAGGGAGTGGAAGCAGAATTGGTCATATTTATTAGCGCAGGCGAATTAAGAAGGGAATTATTACTGATTGGTATAAGAAAACCAACACCTGCGGCCAGAATTCCGCAGGTGTTGATAAGCGTGTCAGTCTTCAAACTCCATATTGCTGATCCACACAGTCTGGTACGGCTTTAACTGCATGAATCCGCCCACGTCTTCAATTTCATCACGGGTAATGAGGTCCATCCATTTATCTGTACCAATCAGATTGATACTGGAAAGCAGGATAGACTGTTCTTCATTCGTGACATTGCTGACGCAGAACACGCTCTGGCGTCTGTCGAGACTTTGCCGCCAGTAGCCAAACAAGGTGTCACCCAGTTGCAGGGTAAACTGTGTGGCATTGGGGTGAAAAGCCGGTTGTGCTTTTCTGATACGGATAAGCTGGGACAACCGGGTTAGCACTTTATGATGTTGTGAAAACGGCGAGTCCAGCAGGGCTGCCAGTTCCTCAAAGTTCCATCTGTGCCGGTTGATAGAGCGGTTCTGACCGGTGTTAGCCACTTTTTCATAGTCATTACTGGTACCCAGTAAGCTATGGATGTACAGACCCGGGATACCTTCCATACCCAGCATAATGGCATGAGCACAAATGAAGCGGTCTACCTGATACTTATCCGGGCCCGCTGTGGTTCCCTGCAGTGCGTCAAACAAAGTAATGTTGATTTCATACGGCTTCTGCTGACCGTGATCAGACGCCCGCCAGGAGACCTTACCGCCGAAATTCTGCATGGTATGCACCAGTGTAGAAATTTCTTCATCGTCAAGTAAGCCTTCAGCCGGGCGCAGACCGATCCCGTCATGGGATGCAATGAAGTTAAAATATGTCGTGCCGTTCTGGGCAGGCGGCATACTCATCATCCAGTTCTTCAGATAGCCACAGTTGCCGGTAACGAGGGTATTTACCAGCAATGGGGGGAGTGAGAAGTTATAGATAGCATGGGCTTCATTGGCATTACCGAAATACGTCAGATTCTCCCGGTTAGGGATGTTGGTTTCAGTAATAATAATGACAGTAGGATCAGTGTGTTCAATCAGTGTACGGAGCAAACGGATAACTTCGTGGGTCTGTGCCAGATTGATACAACTGGTACCGATGATTTTCCATAAAAACGCCACTGCATCCAGACGGAACAACTTAGCACCTTTGTCCAGATACAGGCGGATAATTTCCACAAAAGCCAGCAGTACTTTCGGATTGCGGAAATCAAAATCCACCTGGTCGTGACTGAACGTACACCAGACATGTTTCGTGCCGGTGGCGGTTTCAGTTTCCCGCAGCAGGGGAGACACCCGCGGACGGGTGACCATAGATAAATCATCGGACGGATCGGCAGTAAAAAAGAAATCACTGCCAGTGCCTTCGCCTTTCTGAAAATTGTCAAACCACGCACTACGGGCAGAACAATGGTTGATAACAAGATCAAACATCAGTCCGTAGTGCTTTGACAGCCGTTCAATATCAGGCCAGTCTCCCAGTGATTCATTCACACTGGAATAGTCGATGACGGAAAAGCCATCGTCTGAGCTGTAAGGAAAGAAGGGCAGCATGTGTACTTTGTTGATCGTGTTCTTACAGTAGGTGTGCAGAAAACGGTCAAGGGTAAACAATGGCTGCTCATCATCACTGATCACACTGTCGCCGTAAGTGATCATGATAATATCTTCTTCATCCCAGTAATTGCAGTGCGGCGTTGGTTGAACAACGTCTTTATCTCCTTCAAGACGCATCGTCTGCATCAGCTGAGTGGCAAGATCTCCCACAGGGATATCCAGAACCACATCAGCATAAATCGACTGCAAGTGATGACTGACTTTTTCGTGTAATTGTTCCCAACTCGTCATGCGTTACCCTAATAATTCTGCTGTGTCTGCTTCAACGGCCTCCAGCAGGCGGTCAAGAATGTCCGGTACTGCACTGGTGACCCTGTTCCAGCTTGGAATAAACGGTGTTTCCATCGGATTGTCGAGGAAGCTGTTACCCGCTTTCATAATATTGCTGGCAAACAGTTCAACGGCTTTTTCTTCATTGTGAATGTCTAATGTCAGGCCATTCATCACTGCATCGTTGTGATAGGTTTCAACAAAATCCAGCGCAATACGGTAATAGGTTGCTTTAATGGAACGGAACATTTCGTTGCTGAAAGTAAATCCCTGAGTCGCCAGCTTTCTGAACAGAGCCTTGGTAATGTCGATAGACATCTTCGACAAACCGCCCTGGTCATTATTGAACGACAAGTCCTGGTGCTTATGATCGTAATTATCTGCAATATCGGCCTGACACAGGCGGTTGTGATTGTAGTTGCGGTGCATTTCAGACAGCACGCCCACCTCAAGGCCCCAGTCACTGGGGATACGGATATCGTTCAGCACATCACGACGGAAAGAGAATTCGCCGGCCAGCGGATAACGGAAGCTATCCATGAATTCCAGATATTCGTTATCACCCAGCGTGCGTTTCAATGCGCGCAGCAACGGGGTAACCAGCAAACGGGAAACCCGGCCATTGATTTTTCCGTTGGCTACACGGGCGTAATAACCTTTACAGAATTCGTAGTTGAACTGAGGATTCGCGACCGGATAGATTAGGCGGGCCAGCAGGTCGCGGTTGTAGGTAACGATATCGCAATCGTGGAGGGCAACGGACTCGGCACGGTTTGATGCCAGAATATACCCCATGCAGTACCAGACGTTGCGGCCCTTACCCAGTTCCTTAGGCGCGAGATTCAGAGCCGATAGTTCTTCGTCAATGGCTTTAAGACGGGGGCCGTCGTTCCACAAAACGCGATGGTGTTGCGGCAGCTTTTCGAAAAATTTTAATGCAGATTTGTATTGCTCTTTATCTGCACGGTCAAGGCCAATGACGATTTCAGACAGATAGGGGACGTGGGTGAGTTCGTCGACGATGTGCGGCAGGGCTTCGCCTTCCAGTTCTGAATACAAAGACGGCAGGATCAGCGCCATCGGACGTTTCTGAGAAAATCGTAACAGTTCAGCTTCAAGCTCTTCTGTGGGGCGTCTTGATAAGTTGTGTAACGTTGTCACTACGCCATTTTGATAAAAATCAGCCATGTGTTCTCCATGTCCTGTTAAAAAAGTAATCGGGTCAGTACTTCAGTCCAGCCTTGCGGGCCGTGCAGGGTACTGGTGTATACATTTTCTTCTTTTTTTAGTGTAGGGGGTTGATGGCTCGGGGAGGCGATCCGAACGGCAATATCCGCCGCCTCAAGCATTGCAATATCGTTTTTACCGTCACCCAGCGCAATACTGGTCACCGGTTCGTCATGTTGACGGATAAATTCTTCGACAAACCATTGGAGGGCTGCGCCCTTATTACAGTCGCCGGAGATATGAATAAAACGGCCGCCTTCCAGGGGGTAGGCGCCTCTGTCTGTCACAGACCGGATAAACGCCTCTTTTCTCTCCTCAGTGCCTTGCCACAAGACCGGCTCACCGAATTGTCGTTGTGAAGCCAGTGCAGCTTCTGCGGGTGATAACCCGGTGGCTTCACAGATGTCCTCATTGGACATCTCGCTGAAATGGGTGAATTCACCGGCAAAATCCGGTTTGACCTTTTCGAGTAATTTCAGCCAGTACATTTTCGATGAGGTGAAAGATTTACACCAGAAACCATCCTGCCACACGGTACCGGCTGGCTTTTTCGCGAAAAAACCATGAGGAATGTATGCTGCAGCGCCGTTTTCTACGATAAACGGGCCGGTCAGGCCAATGGTTTCCCGCAATTCAAGCAATTCAACAAAGGTTTTGCTGGTGGTAGGAATGACGGGAATATTTCGCTCTGCCAGTGAGGTTAGCGTAGGCTTTGCTGCTTCAAAACTGTATGTATGGTGGTCAAGCAACGTACCGTCCATGTCAGTGAAAATGAGTGTATTCGCTGTGTCCATGACTACTTCCTGATGACGTTTTTAATGACTCTGTTTTCATCTAACTCAAATACCTGATTACACTTTGCAGGCAGGGAATTAAACGCATGTTCTGTGAGTCTCTGATAATGTTGTATGAAACGAAGGATTTGTTCATCGCTCATTATACCGCTTCCGGTTTTTCCGGTTTTTGCGGCCAGTTTGTGTTCCTGTTCACACCGCCATTTGTAAACATGCTCAAAAGACGGACCTTTTAACATTACCCAATACTGCATTTCGTCGTATAAAGATTCATATTCTGCAGCAATTTTATCATTCACATACCGCCGCCATGTGCCATCCGGGTCTTCGCTGCGCTCTAAATCATTAACCGGCTCTTCAAGTGCGTCTTCAGATTGCGCTGACACGCCCCAACACCAGCCTTCAATTAATACAATATCAGGTGGAGAGGTGATTACCGGCCATGCAGATTGTTCAAAAGGATCATCGGTGGCTTTATTAAAGCGGGGCAGAGCAACGCTGCCTGCCGATTTTAACGCCGTGAAAGTGTTATCAGCCAGAACCGTATTGTGCGTACCGGGTACACCTCTGGTGCAAAGCAGAGGATGTACGTTGGCAGCAAGTTCTTGTCGTCTCGCACGGGAGAGATAGAAATCGTCAAGGGAGATAGTGACGGCAGACAGCCCGTGCTGGTGGGTGAAGTAGTGGATAAGAAAATCGCATAGTGTGGATTTCCCAGATCCCTGGCAGCCATTAACACCGACGAAAAATGGCCCTTCTGCACTATTTTTGTGCGAGAGGATTTCTTCTGCTAACGGTATGAACCATTCTTGTGCAACGGCCTGGTAAGTGTCCGGTAACTGGTGCTCGTTCAGAAAGCCCGTAATATCCATGTTACTACCTGTGTGACGTGCTGTTTCAGCACAGTTTATAAAGTAGTAACTACAACAATTATGCCAATCCGGGTCAGGAATGCTCGCAGACCGGTGCTCAGATCCGGCAACAGTCTGCAAACGAACTGGACATAAAGTTACTTTTTCGTGGCTATCAGTACTGCACGTTGTGGTGCAGGATAACCTTCAATGGTTTTGCTGATGTCATCAGGATCAAGAAAATCCTTCAAAGACTGAGACGTCATCCATTCTGTGGTGCGCTGCTCATCCAGAGACGTGGTGTTGATATCAGCAACCTTAATATTTTCAAAACCCAGCCTGCTCAGCCATACAGTGAGTGCCTTTACACTTGGCAGAAACCAGACGTTACGCATCTGTGCATAACGTTCGCCTGCCATCAGTACGGTTTGCTCATCGCCTTCCACTACCAGTGTTTCAAGCACCAGCTCACCACCTTTACGTAACTGATCTTTCAGTTGGGTGAGAAACTGTACCGGATCTTTTCTATGGTATAGCACACCCATTGAGAACACGGTATCAAATGCTTTTAATGCCGGCATCTGCTCAATGCCCAGCGGTAAGAAATGGATATTAGCGGCAGGAATAAAATGCCTGATAGCCTGAAACTGAATTAAAAACAGCTGAGTTGGATCGATGCCATAGACGCCGGCAGCATCTTCTCCCAGCATACGCCACATGTGATAGCCACTGCCACAACCCACATCCAGAACATGACGGTTTGCAAGCGGGCTGATATGAGGCAGTACCCGATCCCATTTCCAGTCTGACCGCCATTCTGTATCAATATGAATGCCGTGAATGTGATAGGGGCCTTTTCGCCAGGGCATAAACTGTTTCAGCAGACCTTCTATCTGTTTCTGCTGATATTCGCTGATGTCAGCGGCGCTACCCGCAGTAACACTGTGTTTCAGTTCTTTTGAACTGACAGTGGTCTCAGGAAGTTTTTCCAGCAATTTACACCATTTACTGAATTCACCGTGAAGGTGTTCCCGTTGCCATTCGCTGATTTGTGCCGGCAGCGTTTCAAGCCAGTGTGCCAGAGGCGTGTCCAGCAACTGACGGTAACATTCAGTGAACCAGGGGTCAGAAATACGTCGCATCAGGCATTGTCTCCACCAGCCTTAATGGCCACCATTGAGGTAAAGTTATAGCATTTGAACCACATCACCACATCTTCAAACCCTACCTTTTTCAAGCGGCTTTCATGAGTCTGATAGGTGTCGGTGAGCATCACATTTTCAAGCGCTGCCCGTTTCTGGCTGACTTCCAGCTCACTGTAACCATTATTGCGCTTAAACTGATGATGCAGGTCGATAAGAAGATGATTTCCCTGTTCACTGGGATGCTGAATTTTCTCTGATAAAACAAGGATCCCACCCGGATTCAGACCGTTGAAAATTTTGCTCAGCAGCGTTTCTCTTTGCTCCGGGGGAATAAACTGCAAGGTGAAGTTCATGATCACCATGGATGCATTTTCTATTTTGGTGTCCAGAGCAGATTCACAATGGAGTGTGACAGGGTTGGGTAAATGAAAACTGGAAATTACCCGTTCACAGCGCTCAATCATTGCCGGGGAATTATCAATACCGGTGATCTTACAGGATAAATGATCTGTGTTGCGTGCAACAGAAAGACTGGCAGCACCCAGAGAACAGCCGAGATCATACACATTGCTGCCTTCAGTGACTCTGGCCCTGGCCAGTTCTCCGATGGTATGCAGAATCGTCTGATAACCCGGGACTGAACGTTGAATCATATCGGGAAATACGTCAGCTACGTGTTCATCAAATCGGAAATCACTGACGGTTGTCATATGGCTGGCAAAAATATTATCCGGCTTTTGCACTGAAAGACCTTACTGATTAGCTAAAAAACGGGGCAGATTTTAAAGGATTGCCACGTTTTTTTCATTTAAAAGGAAAAATTTCTTGATTATAAAGCGCCTTAAGTTAATTTGACTTTATATCGTTAGCCTAAAGTATTACCCTATAGTAACAGGAAAAATTACATTGTTCGGGCACCGCATTATATGACTCGTATATTAGTTGCAGATGATCATCCACTGTTCAGGGAAGCATTAAGTGCTGCACTGGAACCGTATTTCAAGGACGCTGAAATTCTTGAAGCGGACAGTCTTGAATCCATGATGACCGTGTTAACTGAAAATCACCACATTGATTTACTGTTATTAGATTTAAATATGCCGGGAGGCGAATACTTCAACGGTCTTATTTCCGTTAAAGATGTTTATCCGGAATTACCCGTCGCGGTTATTTCTGCCAATGAAAGTATTGATGTTGTTGCTCAGGTCATGGGTCTGGGTGCACAGGGCTTTATTCCCAAATCATCGCCCACAAAACAAATTGCTGAAGCAATCGTGACCATCAAAGGCGGTGAAAACTGGGTTCCGGAAGAGATGAAAGCGGACCTGGAGAACGTTGATGAAGAACTCACTCAACTGTTGAAACGTTTCCGTGAACTGACGCCGAAACAAATTCAGGTGCTGAGCTTCCTGCGGGCAGGTTTAATGAACAAGCAAATTGCCCACGAAATGAATGTGACCGAAGCGACTATCAAGGCACATATCAGCGCAATTTTGCGTAAGCTTGAAATTAATACCCGGACTCAGGCTGTACTGCTGATGGACAAATTGCAGTTCAGTTAATTCTTCCAAAAAATAAAAAAGGCCGCATCATTATGATGCGGCCTTTTAGTTTCAATCAGCATTTAAGCCATTGTATTCACTTTTGCAATGAGTTCTTCGTTGTCGAAATCATCTACATTGATAGTACGCAGACGGCCGGCTTCGGCTCTGGTAAGTAACTCAGCTTCTTCTTCGTCAATAATACCGTCTGACAATGCTGCATCAGCCAGTTTATCCAGACCGGTAAAGGGAAAACGGGCTTTTCTGGCCTTACAAATTTTATCGAATACCGGCTCAGCAGCCAGCACATCATCCAGTGTTTGCTCCAGATCGCCGAACAGACTGCCTTCCTCCCGGGTAAGGTACTGACCGTCACCAAGTCGTGTACGTACTGTGCCGGGGGTTTGCAGGATGGTTGCGATCTGGTGTTCCAGTTTGTCATCGGGACGTTTACAACGGCGGCCGAAGGGTAAAATCAATACTCTTAATGCCACTGCCATTGCTTTGTTCGGGAAGTTACTGATAAAAGTATCCAGTGCTTCTTCGATGTCGAACAATGTGTTTTGCAGTGCCCAGTGCATCAGCGGAGCATCTTCCTGTAACCGGCCTTCTTCATCAAAACGTTTCAACGTTGCGCTTGCCAGATATAAGCCACTGAGAATATCCCCCAGTCGTGCAGATAAACGCTCTTTACGTTTCAGTTCACCACCAAGGAGACCCATTGACACGTCAGTCAGAAATGCCAGGTTAGCACTGTAACCCTGGAGCAACTGGTAATACCGGCCGGTGTCATCGTTAAACGGCGTGCGGTGAAATAAACCACCGGTGAGTGAGAACCACAGGCTTCTTACTTTATTTGCTGCGGCGAAACCCAGGTGACCAAATACCGCTTTATCAAATTCCCGGAGTTGTTCAGATTTATCCGTCATTGCCGCAGCCTGGATCTCAGACAGCACATACGGGTGACAACGCATAGCGCCCTGACCGAAAATCATCATATTGCGGGTAAGGATATTGGCACCTTCCACGGTAATGGAAATCGGCGCGCCCTGGTAACCGCGGCCAAGATAATTATTTGGCCCGAGCATAATGCCCTTACCACCGTGAATATCCATGGCGTCGTTTATGACCTGGCGCATTTTCTCCGTCAGATGATATTTGCTGATGGCGGATATCACGGACGGCTTTTCGCCTAAATCCACACCTACCGTGGAGAACCGTGTGACGGCATCCATCAGGTAAGCATTACCACCAATACGGGCAAGCATTTCTTCCACGCCTTCCATATGACCAACAGGAATACGGAACTGACGGCGTATACGTGCATAGGCGCCGGTTGCCAGTGCCACTGATTTTGCACCGCCTGCGCCGGTAGAGGGCAGGGTAATGCAACGACCCACTGATAAACACTCCATCAGCATGCGCCAGCCTTTGCCCGCCATTTTCGGTCCACCGATAATGAAGTCCAGAGGCACAAATACGTCTTCACCTTTAAGCGGCCCGTTCTGAAAGGGGGTATTCAGCGGGAAATGACGACGGCCAATTTCCAGTCCTTTCGTGTCTCTTGGGATCAGGGCACAGGTAATGCCTGCGGTTGTCTGACCCTCCAACAGCCCTTCAGGATCTTCCAGCTTAAATGCCAGTCCGATAACTGTTGCCACCGGTGCGAGAGTGATATAGCGCTTATTAAAATAAAGACGCATGCCCAGAATTTCTTTTCCTTCCCATTCACCACGGCAAACGACGCCGGTATCGGGGATGGCGCCGGCATCGGAACCTGCTTCAGGGCCGGTAAGTGCAAAACAGGGAATTTCTTCTCCGTTAGCCAGACGGGGCAGATAATAATCCTGCTGTTCTTTAGTGCCGTAATGTTGCAGCAATTCGCCGGGACCAAGAGAATTCGGAACGCCTACCGTACTGGATAACACGGCAGAGCAACCCGCCAGTTTCTGCAATACTCTCGATTGCGCGTAGGCTGAAAATTGCAAACCGCCATATTTTTTCTTAATGATCATGGCGAAGAATTTATGCTCTTTCAGATAGGCCCAGATTTCCGGCGGCAGATCAGCGTTCTGATGATTAATTTGCCACTCATCAACCATATGGCATACACGGTCTACCGGACCATCAAGAAATGCCTTTTCTTCCGCGGTCAGACGGCCTTTTGGAATTGCATGGAGTTTGTTCCAGTCAGGTTTGCCGGAGAACAACTCGCCGTCCCACCAGACTGTACCGGCATCAATGGCTTCCTGTTCAGTTGCGGACATTTCCGGACTGACTTTTTTGTAAAAAGCGAGCAGGCGTGATGAAATGAATTTTCTGCGTACATCCGGCATAGACAGCGGAACAGCAATGATGAGGAAGAGTAGCCAGCTGAAGAAACCGATGCTTCCGGTGATTGTGCCAAGCACCATAATGCCTGCCAGTAAAGACACGGTAGATGTTAAGCTCATACGCTTATACGCGGCTACACAAACGGCCACCATGAATATGATAAACCACGCGAGTTCACCCATACATTGCTCCTTAACAGTATGAAATAAGCTGAATCAGTAAGTTGGACTGAGGTCAGACCAGAGTATGATGCTAAAACTAATGTCTGTCACATCAAAGGTCAAGAAAGAGAACACAAAAATTTTACAACTTAACGTAGATTAAAGATGACGGTATGCACTGAGCTTGATATCCCCTTGCTCATCACCATCTTTAAATTGCTGCAGGCGGACCAGGTTATAATCCAGAGCGGGGGCAAACCAGGCAAATGTTTCCCGGCTGCTATTATTGTCGCGAAGAATTTTCACCTTAATAGTGTCAAGTTCGCCGTAAGGCAGTGACAGTTTTTCTTCACCGGTGACTTCAATCCCATAATTTTTCCGTTCGCCACGGTAGTTAATGAAATCATAAGACAGGGTTGTTTTCCCTGCGGCCAGTTGTCTGGCGAGATCAATACGGTAGAGTTGATTATCGGTTTCTCCCTGCCATGGCAGAGTCTCACCACCTTCGATTTCTATCTGCTTGTCAGGGAAACTGGCAAACTTAACCGAAAGCTGTTTATCGGGTCCGGTACCCGTGCGCTTGTAGTAGTAAGAGAAAGGCAGAATTGTATCTTCCGAGGCAAAAAACACGGAGTGTTCAAAACGTTCGTCAGATAAAAAGAATTTGGAAACGTCTGAAGAATAGGTGAGGGAGTATTGTTCGTCGCTCAGATACTCAAGCTTGATTTTAGCTTCACCCACATCATCTCCCCATTTATAAGCGGTATATTGCGCTTCAAAAGAAGTTATAACGGGTTTGTCTTCTGCTGATGCCGGTACAGAAACCAGCATCAACAAAAGTGACAGCAGAAACCCTGCCGGTTTAGTCGTTGGCGTAACCTTCCGGCGGAAGAATTTTATCATCAAGCACAGCCTTATTATCTTTCATTGTCAGACGACCGGCGACAAACCATTTCAACACCAACGGATAAATCCGGCGTTCCTGTTCCTGAACCCGTTCAGCCAGTTCATCCGCGGTATCATCTTCAAATACCGGTACACGACTCTGGATGATTACCGGACCACCGTCCAGTTCAGGAGTCACAAAATGCACACTGACACCGTGTTCTTTGTCGCCGTTATCAATCGCACGTTGATGGGTATGTAACCCTTTGTACTTTGGCAACAAAGACGGGTGGATGTTCAATAATTTACCGGAAAAATGTTCAACAAATTCAGGCGTAAGAATACGCATGAATCCGGCCAGTACTACGCCGTCCGGGCTAAAACTATCAATCAAAGATTGCAATTTTGCGTCAAACTCATCGCGGTCTGAAAAATCTTTATGATCCAGGCAATGTGCAGGGATGCCGGCTTTTATAGCTCTTTCAAGGCCGAATACACCCGGGCGGTTTGAGATCACCGCCACAATTTCAGCTTGCAACTGACCGGCTTCGATACTGTCGATCATAGCCTGCAAATTAGACCCGTTACCGGAAATCAGTACGCATAAGCGGGGTTTAGCGGTAGTCATTACTTAATTTCTACCTGTTCTTCATCGCCGTTGCGATCTTCAATATGACCCAGCAACCAGGCTTGTTCTCCGCCTTCATTCAGAATACGGACGGCTTCATCTGCATCGTTTTCATCAACAACGAGGATCAAACCAACGCCACAGTTGAAGGTACGGTACATTTCATGTTGCGTAACGTTACCGTTTTCCTGCAACCAGTTAAATACGACAGGCCATTGCCAGCTTGATTCATCTACTACAACTTTAGCGTTTTCAGGCAGCACACGGGGAATATTTTCCCAGAAACCGCCACCGGTGATGTGAGAGATGGCCTCTACCTTTACTTTTTCCAGCAGTGCCAGTACCGGCTTCACATAAATGCGGGTTGGCGCAAGAAGATGATCGATAAGCGGCTTACCATCAAGGTCTGCATTCACGTCTGCTTTGCTGACTTCAACGATTTTACGGACCAGTGAGTAACCGTTTGAATGGGGGCCGGACGAAGCCAGAGCAATAATTTTCTGACCGGCTTTTACACCGCTGCCGTCAATCACTTTGTCAGCTTCTACAACACCAACGCAGAATCCGGCAATATCGTAATCGCCGTCGTGGTACATGCCGGGCATTTCCGCTGTTTCACCGCCAATGAGTGCACAGCCAGCCTGTTCGCAGCCTTCACCGATACCGGTAACTACGTCTGCAGCTACATCTACGTCCAGTTTACCGGTGGCGTAATAGTCAAGGAAGAATAACGGTTCAGCGCCCTGAACAATCAGATCGTTAACGCACATTGCAACCAGGTCGATGCCTACGCTGTCGTGACGGTTGGCATCCATCGCTACGCGCAGTTTAGTCCCTACACCGTCGGTACCGGAAACCAGTAACGGGCGTTTATATTTCGCAGGCAGTTCACATAACGCACCGAAACCACCAAGGCCACCACGGACTTCGGGACGGGTTGTTTTTTTAGTAACAGATTTAATACGTTCAACCAGCTGATTTCCGGCATCAATGTCTACGCCTGCATCTTTATAACTAAGTGACTGTTTGTTTTCGCTCACGAGTATGGCCCTGGTGCGGTGATTGGAAAGACGCGGATTCTACCAGTAAGTTGCAGTAAGTCCAACAGGGCGCAGGCGGGAATTCGGCTGCTGATCTGTCCTGATGCTAATCTTTTACATTTTAGTGGTGAAATATTCCGGTAAATAACACACAATACGTTTTCGCATAGTCCAGGTACGGGTTTCACGGAGCGGCGTTAATTCTTCATGCTTTTTCAATTATCTTCCTTTTCTTTATTGTTCATTGTAGTTTCTCTGTTTGCCGGAGCTTTCTCAGGATCTGTTCAGGCCAGTACAGTGGTATCAGTTAACGAGGCCAGTGTGGCTGTGTCCGATCAGTCATCATCGACCCAGAAGAAAGCGGCCCGTCAGGCACTGGAACAGGTAGTCATAAAAATTACCGGTCAGCGTTCTGCTACTTCAAACAGTGCAGTAAGGGCCATGTTGTCTCAACCTGAACGGTATTTGCGGGCGTACCGCTTTGATGTGGTTAACGGTCAGTTGTCTTATGTCGCTGAGTTTGATTCCCAAACAGTTATAAAGGTGATCAGGGATGCCGGATTACCAGTCTGGGGGCAGCGCAGACCGGATACTTTACTGTGGCTTGCCACCGAAGATGAAAATGGAAACCGCCAGATCATCGACGACGGTGCTAAAGGACCTGTAAGCAGCCGTCTACGTGAACTGGCTGTTGAAAGAGGCGTGCCCGTAGTGTTTCCGCTGATGGATTTAGATGACAGCGTGAATATTTCCGTTTTTGATGTTTGGGGACGGTTTGCCAGAACGTTGCAGACTGCTTCTGTCAGATATCAGCCTGATTACATTGTCGGCGCGCGGTTATACAAAGTAAAAATGAATGCTGTGCCCGACATTGAAGAGGAACAGCAAACCCGGGAGCAGGCATCAGCATTTCGCTATGACACCTACCGGCCGGCGTTTTCAAATAATGGTTTACAGGATTTGAATACCTACCTGGTGGATGATCTTGTGGAAGAAGCCCGTTCTCCGGCGTTCACCCGCAGTGAATTCGAAGCAATGTCACAAAAGCATACGCAAGGTGACTGGGCCCTTGACTGGGTAGTGATCAAAAATAACGACATTCAGTTCGGTACCCTATACGCAGAAAATGAAGACAGCCTTACCGCGCTGTTTTTTGAAGAATACAGCGATTATCTTGGTCAGCATTTTTCAGTCAGCAGCGGTGATGAACAAACAGAAGTGAATAATATTTTTATTTCAGTTGCCAATGTGGATTCGCTGGAAAAGTACGTGCATGCCAGAGAATACATGGAACAGATGAGCATGGTGAGTCATGTGTCGCTGGTGAGTCAGAAAGGGTCTGTGGCGACGTTCTCGCTGTCGCTGTTGTCGCAAACCAGTGACTTTTTCAAACTGGTGAGCCTGGATTCAAAACTCAAGCCGGTGTCTGACGTGTCAGGTAACCCCCTTGACGGACTGAACTTTTACTGGAACGAATAACACAGCGCCTATGCAGTTACCTCTGGCGGTATCGTTACCTGATGATGAAACCTTCGCAAGCTTTGAGGCAGGTGAAAACAGCGGCCTTGCAGACTTTCTCTCTGCACTGAGCCAGAGTGGCAGCCGCTGGCGGGATAACACGGCATTCAGTTCGCTGGACAACAGTCCGCTGGCGGGTGTCGGTATTACCGGTGCTGCGGGGCGGGGCAAGAGTCATTTACTTTATGCCGTATGCCACCAACTTGCCTTTCACCAGACAAGGCATATTTATTTAAACTTACGGGAATATGCTGACTGGACACCGGTGATCTTTGATGGCCTGGAGCGCCTGCCTTATGTGTGTCTGGACAATATAGATGCCATTGCCGGCATTGATGAGTGGGAAGAGGCGCTTTTTCATTTTATTAACCGGGTGGTAGACAATCATACGTCCATATTTATCTGGACGTCTTCCATCGGCCCGAACCATCCCGCTTTCAAATTGCCTGACTTACGTTCACGTCTGAGCTGGGGCATAACCTGGCAACTGGCCGGCCTGACTGATAATGAACGTCTGAATGTACTGAAAAAGCGTGCGGCGCAACGGGGTATGCGTTTTTCCGAACAGGCTCTGGCATTTTTACTCACCCATTGTGACCGTGATTTACCGGCGTTGCTCGCTATGCTCGACCGGCTGGACACCCGCTCTTTGCAGGAACAGAAGAAACTGTCTGTGGCCATGATTAAGCGGGAACTGGAAAAAGAATAACCTTTCTGTGTGTCATGGTGTCTTTATTCCGTTTCTTCGAAGCGTTGCTTCTCTTCCTTCATGACATCTTTCAGTTTTTTAAGTCCGAGACCTAATTCCCGACCCCGTAGTCTGGCAAACAGGCTGCAACCGGCAAACATGCCCGTGGCGAGTATCAGTTCTGTTATGGCATAACCCAGTTCCTGCGGTGCCGCGTAACCGGCTGTAATGCCGTGGATCACGTAAAACAGTACAACAAAGTTTGCCCAGGCGTGGGTATAGGGCTTGCCTGCAATGATGCCGCGAAGTGGCAGGAGTAAAGGCAAAATATAAATTATGGCGATGAAGAGCGTGCCGTAGACCCTTTCTTCAACCAATACAAATTGCCACAAGGTTACCCAGGCGAGTAATCCGAGATAACTGAGTAACGCCAGCCAGCGTGCTTTTTTAGTTGCCGGTGCCATTTCTGTCATGATGCCTTCCGTGCTAATTGCCGTGCCAGTTCCCCGAGACGCTTTCCCTGAGCAAAAGCCAGCGCTGATTCATCAGCAGTCAGTTTACCGTCACTGTGGCCTGACACATGTCCGGCGCCATAAGGCGAGCCACCGGAAGTAGTATCGTGTAATTGTGATTCAGTGTAAGGAATACCACACAGCACCATGCCATGGTGGAGCAGGGGCAGCATCATGGTGAGCAGGGTAGACTCCTGTCCGCCATGCATGCTGCCGCCGGAGGTGAATACACAGGCAGGTTTATCAATCAGTACGCCTTTCAGCCATTCCTGAGAAGTACTGTCGAGGAAATGTTTAAGCGGAGCGGCCATATTTCCGAACCTGACCGGACTCCCCAGTGCCAGACCGGAACATTCTGTCAGATCAGAACGGGTAACGAAGGGCGCGCCTGCTTCGGGAACATCCGGCCAGGGTGTCATATATTCAGGTATAGCCGGCACGGTACGCACCCGTGCTTCGGCTCCTGTACTTTCAATGCCTCTGGCGATATGTGTTGCCAGTTGCCGGGTTGTCCCGTTTCTTGAGTAATACAACACCAGTACCGGCGACATCAGAGTATGTCCAGAACACTTTCAGGTGGTCGGCCAATGCGGGCCTTATCGCCTTTAATCACTACCGGGCGTTCGATTAACTTTGGTGTAGAAACCATTGCATCGAATAATTGTTCGTCGGTAACAGAGCTTTCACCTAATGCCAGCTCTTTATATTCAGCTTCTTTTGTCCGCATCATGCTACGGGGGGACGAAACACCCAGCTTTGTAGCAATGGCTTCAAGCTGTTCCCGGGTTAACGGGTGTTTAAGGTATTCGGTGACTTCAACATCAATACCCTTTTCCTGTAATAAAGTGAGGGTCTGGCGACTTTTGGAGCAACGGGGATTATGAAGTATTTGTACTGAAGACATAGGCTTTTTATTCAATGTGTTATAAATTTCACTGAGATAAATTCTAACAAGTATTAATGTAAGAATAATATGACCGGACGCAATTAATCATGAAAAAATCATTAATGATTGTCAGTGCGGCTGTGGTTGCACTGATTGCCGGCTGGCAACTTCAGCAATATACCCGCGCAGATGGCGTTACACTTTCGGGACAGCCGGTTCGCTGGGCAGACAATGGCGGAGAATGGCATATCATCAACTTTTTCGCCCCCTGGTGTTCTCCCTGTTTACGGGAGATCCCGGCATTAAACAGAGTAAATAAACGGCTTCCTGCTCATGTGAAAATTACTGGTGTAAGTTTTGATAATAAAAATGAAGAAGAGCTGCGGGCATTAAAAAAACAGTTGGGTATTGAATTTGCTGTGATGAATACGGCGAGGGAAACGGTTTTTCCCATGCCATTTCCTGAATACCTGCCTGCAACGTATTTGATTTCGCCACAGGGTAAAGTGATTAAAATGTTGTATGGTGAGCAGGACGACCGGTCGATTGATACATTAATCGGGTTTACGGGGGCGGAGACTTCAACTCACTGAGCTCAGAAAATTATCTCTTACTTTACAGTCGTTTCAAGCGCTCTTCCTCGTCCCGCAGTTGTTTGATCCTTGCGCGGATCCGCTGCTTGTCAAGGTGCTTGTCGGCAGTAAAGTTATAAGCAAACTGTAATTCATCCACAGCGCGGCGGTAAGCACCGTTCAGTGCCATCACTTCTGCTTTACTTTGATGCATGCCCTGAAAATCTTTGTTGTTTTTATATGCTTCTGTGAGTAACTGCCAGGCGATTTCATAATCAGGATGTACCAGCAACAAGTCCTTCAGTAGCTGAACAGCTTTGTCATTTTCATTGGCGGCAATAAGCGCATTGGCCTGATTCAATGCCAGTACCTGGTTGCGTGGTGTTAACTGCAGGTGCGGTGCCAGACGTTCTGTTGCTTCCTGCGGTTTACCCATTGCCAGAGAGAGGTCAGTAGCTGCATCAAGGTAAAATAGATTATCCGGGTCTTCATTGAGTAATGTATCAATTACTTTGGCAGCTTCCGCAACTTTCTCATTGCGCATGAGTGCCAGCGCAAGACCATACATTGCTGCTTCACGGACTACATAATTCTTACGGTCCACTGCATCCTGGTAGTATTCCAGGCTGTATTTTTTACTGAACGTGTACCGGGACATCACTCTGGCCTTTGCCAGATGAAAAGAAATACTTTCTCTTAACCGCACAGGTGGAAAATCACCGGCTCTGGCGCGGGCATCGGCAACACGCGTTTCCGTTAACGGGTGAGAAAGCAATCTTGCAGGCGGACGGGACACCATACGATATTGCTCCAGCAAGGTTGAGAAGAAGCTGGCTGCTGCGTCCGGATCAAATCCGGCGCGGTATAACATACCAATCCCGATACGGTCAGCTTCCTGTTCATTTGAACGGGTGTAGTCAATCTGCATTTGCGCTGATGCAGCCTGACCGGCGGAAATGGCTGCCATTCCGGCCTGAGGATCAGCCATCGCCAGTAAAACACCGCCTAATATACTGGCAATGGCCAGTGGTGTAGCACGCTGTTGAGCCTGCATATGCCGTGCAAGGTGACGCTGGGTGACGTGGGAAATTTCGTGGGCCAGTACTGACGCAAGCTCACTTTCATTTTTTGCATTATGAATAAGGCCGGTATGCACACCAATGTGTCCGCCAAAGAAGGCAAAGGCGTTGATGGCATCGTTGTTGACCCAAAAGAATTCAAAAGGAAATTTGGTGTTGTCGGCGTGAACAACAAGGCGGTTACCAAGGTCCTGTAAATACTCATCCAGCACCGGGTCGCCGATAATCGGGGCCCCACCGCGCATTTGCCGCATAACGGCATCGCCAATCAGCATCTCTTTATCAAGAGAAAGGGCGTCAGACGCTACCACACCAATTTCCGGTAACGTATTACGATCGCTGTATTTACTGGTTTGTGCGATGGCAGAAAAGCTCATTGCCAGCAAACACAAGCCTATTTTAATTCCGTTTCGCGCTAAATATCTCATTGAACCTGTTACTGTTGAGTACCACTGAAGCGTTTACAAATAGAGTGGCAAACTCCATGATTAGTTTCATTTTTCCATCGCATTATTTTAGCATTGTGCCGTACAATACAGGTGATTGCTATATCGCTTCATGCATAATGTAGCCCGGAAGTTTTCATTTAGCCTGTAATACCGCGGAATCCGGGTTGCAGAGCAGTCAGTGATTCTCCTATGATGCATTTTTTTCCGTTCCGACTGAGCAGAATTTATGAGTTTAATCAGTGTATTCGGCCGCTGGTACCGCCGGAAGTTCTCTGACCCAGATGCAGCCATGTTGCTGATCTTAATCCTGTTGACGGCAACCGTGTTCGTCTTCTGGGGCGGGCTTATCATGCCTGTTCTGGTGGCTGCAGTGATTGCTTATCTGCTGGACTGGCCGGTGAACCGGCTGGTAAATATTGGTGTCAGCAGGACCATTTCCTGCAGCGTTGTGATGCTGGCGTTCGTTGCTGTCACCATACTGATGATTGTCGGATTATTACCTACAGTGAGCCGTCAGAGTGTGAATCTGATTCAGGAAACGCCGTTAATCTGGCAAAACGCACAGGACTGGATCCTGAGGTTACCGGATAAGTATCCTGACTATGTACAGGTTTATCAAATTCAGCAAATGATGGAGAGTCTCAATGACCATCTGGTGGATCTGGGACAGCAACTTTTGTCAGCATCTGTCAGTTCAATCGGTAATGTTGCAGCGTTACTGGTATATATGATTCTGGTGCCGTTGATGGTGTTCTTCATGCTGAAAGACAAATTGTTTTTTCTTGATGGCATTTCGTCATTGTTACCGAAAGAGCGCCGGTTGATTACGCAGGTCGGGCATGAAATGAATACCCAGATAGCAAACTATATCCGCGGCAAAGTTATCGAAATTCTGATTGTGGGATCGGTATCCTGCGTTGTTTTTGCCCTGATGGACTTACGTTATGCCATTCTGCTCGGGGTACTGGTTGGCTTGTCCGTGCTTATCCCCTACATCGGTGCCGCCGTTGTCACCATACCGGTGGCTGTTGTGGCATTGTTTCAGTGGGGTCTGACCCCTGATTTCTGGTATCTGATGATTGCCTACGGCATTATCCAGGCTCTGGACGGTAACTTACTGGTACCACTTTTGTTCTCCGAAGCGGTGAGCTTACATCCTCTTTATATTATCGTGGCGGTACTGTTCTTCGGCGGATTGTGGGGGTTCTGGGGAGTGTTTTTCGCCATACCGCTGGCTACACTTGTCAAAGCGCTGATAACAGCATGGTCCGGCGGACCGGATGAACCGCCGCCCTGTAACACTTAATCACTTATTGACGGTACATCTGTATGAAAAAGCCCTGTTATGACAGGGCTTTTTGCTTTGTAAACGGCGGGGTAAACCGGGTTATCAACCAGCCTGATTCAGATAATCCAGTACAACCTGATGATGGTCTTTGGTTTTAAACTTATTAAACACGTGTTCAACAGTACCGTTTTCATCAATAAGGAAGCTTAAACGATGAATGCCGTCGTATTCTTTGCCCATGAATTTTTTCGGACCCCAGACGCCAAAAGCATCAGCTACAGCGTGGTCTTCGTCCGAGAGCAGGGTGAAGTTCAGGTTTTCTTTCTCAATGAACTTTGGCAGGCGTTTAACTGCGTCCGGACTGATCCCCAGTACCACAACATTGCGATCATCCAGTGAAGTTTTACTGTCGCGAAGGTTTTGTGCCTGCACGGTACAACCCGGTGTCATTGCTTTAGGGTAAAAATACACCAGCACTTTCTTGCCGGCATAATCTGCCAGATTAACGGCTTCGCCACTTTGATCCGGCAGGGTAAATGCCGGTGCTTTATCACCTGCTTTTAAGGTGTTCATAATTCTCCTTTATTTTTGTCTATAATCTTGCCACTCAGATTCAGGGAACCGAACAGGGCATCAGCCTCAGAACGAAGCTGCGTGATATCAACGGAATCAGGCGTACTGACAACAAATTTGCAGCGCATCATTTCTTTACCGGTTTTTTTATCTTTAAAGGTACGCTGACGAAACGCACTGATGGAGACATGCCGTTTCGCAAAAAAGCCGGTTACCGACTTCAGCAGGCCATGACTGTCTTCGCCGCTGAACTCCACATCGTAAAGATAATCTAAATTTTGTTTCTCATGATGGCTGGTTCGCTTCATCATAGAAAGCAGGCCGAACTTCTGACACATGGGGGGAATAGCCAGCTCCGCCCGTGTGATTGCCTGATGGGAACCTTCGATGATCATTGTCAGGGAAAATTCTTTCCCGTATATCGCCTGCCTGCTGTCGAGAATATTGCACTGCGCTTCCGACACGGTGCCGGCGATTTCGCTCAGCATGCCGCTCTTGTCGGTACCCAAAATCGTGACTATTAACTGATGATTCATGTCGTTACTTATAAAACCGGAGCCACATTTATACTAACACATCAGGATTTTTTGATGCCACGTTCCGGCAACATAAAGTGAGCTTCAGCACCGTGCCAGTTCGAAAAACAGTCTGATGTAAGGGTTTTATCCCCAATTTTTGACGGAATAGTGATTATTTAGAATAAGGTTGTCGATTAACGTCTAAAAAGCCCTTGTGATAACTTGTTTTTAGGGCTGTACCTCATTACCATGTGCGCTCACAAAACGCGGGAGATAATATGTTTAAAGGCAGTTACGTTGCACTTGTCACACCCATGACCAACGCGGGTGACATTGATTACCCTGCACTAGAGAAACTTATTGAGTTTCACATAGAGCAGGGCACACACGGTATTGTTTCTGTAGGAACAACCGGTGAATCCGCCACATTGCCTTTTGAAGAACATATTGAAGTGGTCAAACAAACCGTTGCTATGACAGCAGGGCGTATTCCTGTGATTGCCGGAAGCGGCGCAAACGCAACGGATGAAGCCATCTTCCTCAGTGAACAGATGGCGGGTTTAGGTATCGATGGTTTTCTCAGCGTCGTACCGTATTACAACAAGCCGCAACAACGGGGTATGGTTGCACACTTTAAAGCAGTAGCTGATGCGACTGATTTACCTGTTCTGCTTTATAATGTACCCGGCAGAACCGTTGCGGATATGTTACCTGAGACAGTGGCAGAACTGGCCACACATACAAACATTGTCGGTCTGAAAGATGCTACCGGCAGTATTGAACGTCTCAAAGCTACACAAAAGCTGGTGCCTGAAGATTTTCTGTTGCTTAGCGGTGACGACGGTACCAGTGCAGAATTTTTATGTCAGGGCGGACACGGCGTTATTTCAGTAACGGCCAACGTGGTTCCCGGCGCAATTTCCAAAATGTGCGAAGCAGGCCTGGCCGGCAACGCTGAGGAATGTCGCCGTATTAATGCTACTATTGAAACCCTGCATAACGGCATGTTTATTGAGCCAAATCCGGTAATGCCAAAGTGGGCGTTATACCGTATGGGGCTGATTAACAGTGCCGAATTACGATTACCGATGGTTTTACCGGAACTTGCGAGCCAAAAAGCACTCGAAGAACTATTACAAAAACACGCTTTGATTTCTGGTTAATAAGGAACACCGATGAAAAACACTCTGGCTTTGCTCAGTGGCTTATCTGTAATAGCCCTGACAGGTTGTTCAAGCCAACAGGATTATGAAACTGCATCGGGCAGTTATGACTACCTTGAAGTTTCCCAGCGGGCCTCTGTGAAAGTGCCTGAAGGTTTAGATTCGCCTGAATTTACATCTGATTATGATCTTCCGGAATTAAGTCAGAATGCAGACACCCGTCTTACCGGCCGCAAACTGACGATTCAGTCGCCGGCGCTTGTCCTGCCCCTTGTGGCGGGTTCACATGTTGAAGAAGGCAAACAGGAAGCAACGGTCTGGTTCGATCAGGTAGATGACAGCAAGCCGCTGAATACCGCTATCTGGGATACGGTGCTGAGCTTTCTTGAGCAAAATCACATCGGTGTAGACAGCTTCGATAAAGAAAATGGCCGTCTTGTTACTGACTGGGCCGTTGAAAAGACGACCGAAGAGTCAGCCTGGTACGACTGGACTGAGGATGAAACGTCAGAGGTTTCACGTCGCTTTGTTTTCACCATGGAACTAAAGCCTCACGGCCGGACTGCAGCGTTACGCGCAAAATTGCAGGATTTCAAATTTAATGGTGCAGATGGTGAAACCGTCACCATGGATTCCATTGATGCGATAAAAGAACGCAGAGAAGAAATCGGCATCTTGAACGAAGTACTGACGCATTACGAATACCAAATCAGGCTCGACGAGAGTAAACGTATTGCTGAAATCCGCAGTGGTCTTAATTTGGAAATGGGTTTTGACGCTAACGGTGATGCAGCCTACGTGGTTGATGCCAGACACGATATTGTATGGCCAAGAATGCTTCTGGTGTTACGCAACCTTGGCTTTGACGTAAAAGATTTAGACAGAACCACAGGCCTGTTATTTGTCACCTATAATGGTGAGGATAATGGGTGGTGGGGCAGCCTGTTTTCTGACGGTGAATCCCTTCTTGAAAAAGGTGATTATCGTTTGAAAGTGGTGCCGGCCGGCGAAAACAGAACGAGTGTGACCTTCATGGATAATGAGAGTCAGCCGTTTGAACCTAATCAGGTTGCCGACATGTACGAGCAATTTGCCCGTGTCATGACTCAGGACAATCTGGATATCTAATTTTTGAGACTGATGATGGAAAAGCGCGAAGAACTTTACCGCGGTAAAGCCAAAACTGTATACCTCACTGATGACAGCGAAAAACTCATCCTTGAGTTCAGAAATGATACGTCTGCATTTGACGGTGAAAAAATTGAACAGCTTGACCGTAAAGGTGAAGTGAATAACAAGTTCAATCATTTCATTATGACAAAGCTGGAAGAAGCCGGCATTGCCACACAAGTTGAGGCGTTGCTGTCAGACACCGATTCTCTGGTGAAAAAGTTGGATATGATTCCGGTAGAGTGCGTCGTTCGTAACGTTGCTGCAGGTTCACTGGTTCGTCGTCTGGGCGTTGAAGAAGGTTTGATGCTTAACGATTCTCCCATTTTTGAATTCTTCCTCAAAAATGATGCGCTGCATGATCCTATGGTTAATGACTATCACATCACTGCATTTGGCTGGGCGACTGAAGCGCAAATTGCAGAGATGAAACGTCTGACTTTTGCCGTTAACGATGTACTCAAAGATCTGTTTGATAAAGGCGGTATGATTCTGGTGGATTATAAACTGGAATTTGGTCTGGACAGTGATGGCAATATTATTCTGGGTGATGAATTCAGTCCTGACGGCTGTCGCTTGTGGGACAAAGAAACCCGTAAGAAAATGGATAAAGACCGTTTCCGTCAGGGCTTAGGTTCTGTAGTAGAAACATACATTGAAGTAGCTGACCGTTTGGGCCTAAAGCTCTAAAGTCATCTCTTTTTGGAAAGCACCTGCGGGTGCTTTTTTTGTGTCCGGTGTTTACCGCACCGGAGTAACCGGATCTCAAGTACCATTGTAATTGCTCCTTTGTCGTGGGAAGGTGAACAAAATAAAAGGAGCGATTCATGCCTGTATCTACGTTGTTGTACGCCTGCTTAGCCATGGTGGCTTTTGCTGCTAATTCACTTTTGTGCCGGATGGCGCTGGTAGAGACTGATATCGGGCCAGCTTCTTTCACACTAGTGAGGTTACTCAGCGGTGCTGTGGTGCTGAGTTTGCTTATCCAATTGAAAGGGCATCATCCTGCGAAACAGGGAAGTTGGGCAGGGGCTATCGCATTATTCTGCTATGCAGCAGGTTTCTCTTTTGCCTATCAAAGCGTAACGACAGGCACCGGCGCTCTGTTGCTGTTTGGTGCTGTACAAATTTCAATGATCAGCATCGGTTTTTTCAGAGGGGAACGGTTCAGTTTTATTCAGACAGCCGGCTTTGTAGTAGCTTTTGCAGGTTTAGTTTATCTGGTACTGCCCGGCGTCACAGCCCCGCCGCTGCCCGCTGCATTGCTGATGATTACTGCCGGTATCAGTTGGGGAGTGTATTCACTGTTAGGCAAAGGCGTAGCATCGCCACTTTTAATGACGGCAGGCAACTTTGTCCGTACGACGCCGTTTATTGTCGCGCTGTTTATTTTTGTTGATGAGCCACTTTCACTTTCAGAAACAACGATCCGCTACGGTATCATCTATGGCGTATTGTCCGGTGCCATCGCATCGGGTTTGGGTTATGCCTTGTGGTACGCCGTACTCCCTAAAATAGCGGCGACTAATGCCGCCACTTTACAACTCAGTGTACCGGTAATTGCCATCTTGATGGGCTGGGTATTTTTATCTGAAAGCCTTAACACAAGAATCATTATTGCCAGTGCTGCAATCATTGGTGGCATTGTACTGGTAATAAGAAAATGGCGCTGACCGGCAGGTTTTATAAATTATACATCTTCACATCGCCCGGTGAGCCGGTGTAGCCATACGTTGCATAATTTGTATCGCCGATGAAATAAACGAAGTAGGGGTCGGTATATCCGGACAGATTTCCTGCCGCACTGCTTTTGAGATACGCACATACTTCAGCACTGGCGTCAGCGTAGTAAACCGTGTTCCAGCCTTTTGCGAGAGGTGAGTTGAAATCATTCATCACATTGACTGGCTGAGGGTCAGAAAAAATCTGATTCCACACTTCGGCGCATCCCGCGCTGTTGCTGGTTGAACCTGTCGGCCAGCCCTCAGAATTAAATGTGACTGATTGTCCGTTTATGGAAATAGGGGATGTTTGTCTTATCTGATATTTGGTATGTAACAGTGTCAGGCCTGATTTAAAATCACCCATCATGGAGTGGGTGACAGCGTCATCAGCATCACCGGAAAGGTCAATAAAGCGGGGGGCCGCAGTGACCGCAAGTATACCTAAGATCACAATTACGATGACCAGCTCAATCAGGGTAAATCCCTTTGTATTCAGGTTAGATTTCAACATGTTCTTTGCTACGGTTATTTCGTCAGGGTAATCCTGGATGAAAGAGTTTTATCCGGCAATAAATTTCTTATATTCACGGTTATGCTGTAAGGCATGCCGGTATTTAATCGAATAAGCATAGAATGATTTTTACACTGCAACCAGGAATCTGGATCCGGGCTCTCTTATCCCGCTTGTTTCGGAAAAACAGGCATTCAAAACGCTTTCTAACCGACGAAAAATCGCGGAAAATAGAGACTTTCCACTTCTGATTGGACCCGCTGGTCTGATTTACTAATACAGGGAACCGCCATGCCTAAGGCAAGTGAAATTAAAAAGAATAACACCATCATTTTTGACGGTAAGACATGTATTGTCAGAGATATTGATCGTTCTGTACCACAGGGCCGTGCAGGCGGCAGCATTTATCGTATGCGTATGTACGATGTGGTAAGCGGTGCAAAATATGATGAAACATTTAAGGACTCTGACATGCTGGAAATGGCCGATTTAGTGCGCCGTCCAGCAATGTTCTCTTACATCGACGGCGATGAATATGTATTCATGGATAAGGAAGATTATACGCCTTACCATCTGAATAAAGACAGTATTGCTGATGAAGCTTTGTTCATTAACGAAGAAACTGACGGTATTCAGGTTCTGGTAGTGAGCGAAGTGCCGGTAGCTCTTGATTTACCCATGAGTGTTGAACTGGAAGTGGTAGAAACTGACCCTTCCATTAAGGGAGCCTCTGCGACGTCCCGTACCAAACCCGCTACTTTGTCTACCGGTCTGGTTGTTCAGGTGCCGGAGTACATCAGTACCGGCGAGTGGATCAAAATCAACACGGAAGAACGTAAGTTTCAGAGCCGTGCCGATAAGCACTGACAGCATACGGTTCAGCAGCCATAAAACTCAGGTGGCTGTTGTTACCTTGTAATATTGTGTTATTTTTAACCAGTCCTGCAGGTATTGATTGCCCGCAGGATTAACATCAGTACACACTCAACTGCGTAAAAGGAAAGACATATGAAAATGACAAAACAACTCTCATCATTACTCTGCATTGGTCTGTTTACCTGCGTGCTTGGCGCATGTAGCGAAGAAAAACAGGAACAGGCTGAAGACTCAATGACTAAAGCCAAAAGTGCCGCCAGCAGTGCATTTGATGATGCAAAAAATGCAGCATCTGATCTGGCAGATAAGACAGAGGAATTTGCTGAAGATGCAGCTGATAAGGCGGAAGACTGGACTGACGATGCTAAAGATAAAGCAGAAGAGTGGGCCGACGATGCCGGTAATGCTATTGAAGACGGCTGTGAGAAAATGAAAGATAAAATGGATCTGGAAGATAAGGATTGCTAAAGATCCATTCCTGATAATGCGTAAAGTCAGGTGAGTTAAAGCGGAACATCTATTTTGATGTTTGTTACCGGCTTACAGCAACAGGGCAGTATTTCATCGTCGTCAATAAAGGCGAGGGGGTCTGTGGTATATTCCACTGACCCTTCTATTAATTTAGTCCGGCAGGCTCCGCAGAAACCGTCGCGGCAATGATAATGACAAGCCACACCTGCGGATTCCAAAGATTCCAGCAGTGTTTTATCCGGTACGGCATCAACACACTCCGCATCGACAATATCGATACGAAGTGTGGATTCAGGTTTTCCCATTAACGGGGAAGGTAGGAATTACAATTCAAAATCGGCGAAGTCATCTTCGCTGACTGAAGAGTCAATCTGACCTACCAGATAGGAACTGATCTCTGATTCCTGAGGCGCAACCTGTACGTTGTCTGAGTTCAGGTAGTTGTTCATCCACGGCAGTGGATTACTTTTTACTTCGTATGGTGCGTCAAAGCCAATAGCGGTCATACGCTGATTCGCGATGTATTCCACGTACTGACACAGAATTTCCTTATTCATACCGATCATTGAGCCGTTCTTGAACAGGTAATCAGCCCATTCCTTCTCCTGCTCAACAGCGCTGATGAAGATCTGGCGTGCCTCTTCATGGCACTCCGCGGCGATTTCTGCCATCTCAGGATCGTCCTTGCCTCTGGCCCACAGGTTCAGCACGTGCTGAGTAGAGGACAGGTGCAGGTTTTCATCACGGGCAATCAGACGGATAATTTTTGCGTTACCTTCCATCAGCTCACGCTCAGCAAACGCGAAGGTGCAGGCAAAGGACACATAGAAGCGAACCGCTTCCAGGGCATTAACTGAATTCATGCACAAGTACATTTTCTTCTTCAGAACACGCATGTTCACTTCGTATACTTCGCCGTCAACGGTATGAACGCCTTCACCTTGTGTCTGCCACAACTGTGTGTGGAAAATCAGATCATCGTAGTATCTGGAAATATCAGCAGCACGGCGCTTGATTTGCTCGTTAACCACGATGTCTTCAAAAATTGCACTTGGATCGGAAAACAGGTTACGAAGAATATGAGTGTAAGAACGGGAGTGAATCGTCTCAAAGAAAGACCAGGTTTCAATCCAGGTTTCCAGTTCCGGTAATGACACGATGGGCAGGAATGCAATATTCGGACTGCGGCCCTGAACGGAATCCAGCAAGGTTTGATATTTCAGGTTAGAAATAAAAATGTGCTGCTCAGGCTCTGTGAGTTTCTGGAAGTCTACACGGTCACGCGTAACGTCAACTTCTTCCGGTCGCCAGAAGAAACTGATTTGTTTTTCAATGAGTTTTTCGAAAATGCTGTGCTTCTGCTGATCGTAACGGGCTACGTTAACAGGATTACCGAAAAACATAGGCTCGACGAGAGGATTGACGCTTTGTTGATTAAACGTTGTGTATTTCATAACTACGATAGTACTCAGAACAGATTTATCAGTTAAAAACGGAAGAAACCAGGGCAAGCCCTGGTTTATCGTTAAATTTTACATGCACCGCCGGCACAGTCGTCGTCTTCTTCAATCACAGCGGTTTGCGCTTGTGGTTGAGGTTTCGCCTGGCCTTGTTTGACTTCCATAGAGCTGGTGTCGGTGTTACCGTCACGGGTGTTATGATAATACAGTGTCTTCACACCCAGCTTGTATGAGGTCAGCAGATCTTTGAGCAGCAACTTCATCGGTACCTTACCGCTTTCATATTTGCCCGGATCGTAACTGGTGTTAGCAGAAATAGTCTGGTCAACGAATTTCTGCATAATGCCAACCAGTTGCAGGTAACCGTCATTGGACGGAATATCCCACAGCAGTTCATAGGCATCTTTAAGATTTTCATATTCAGGGACAACTTGCTTCAGTACACCATCTTTACTTGATTTAATGCTGATATGACCACGGGGCGGCTCGATACCATTGGTTGCATTGGAAATCTGCGAAGACGTTTCAGACGGCATCAGTGCAGACAGCGTAGAATTACGTAGCCCGTGCTCCATCATTTCAGCGCGCAGGCCTTCCCAGTCCATGTGTAAAGGTTCGTTACAAATGGCGTCCAAATCTTTTTTGTAGGTATCGATAGGCAGAATACCTTTAGAGTAGGTGGTCTCATTAAATTTAGGACACGCACCTTTCTCTTTTGCCAGATTCACAGACGCTTTTAATAAATGGTACTGCATCGCTTCAAACGTACGGTGAATAAGCGGGTTTGCGCTGAAGTCAGAATACTTAACGCCATTCTTCGCAAGATAATAAGCGAAGTTGATAACACCTATACCCAGCGTACGACGATTCATAGTGGCATGGTATGCCGCCGGAACCGGGTAATCCTGATAATCCAGCAGGCTGTCCAGTGCACGCACAGCCAGGTCGGATAATTCTTCAAATTCATCCAGAGATTTGATCGCGCCTAAGTTAAATGCTGACAGCGTACACAGTGCAATTTCGCCATTTTCGTCGTTTACGTGCTCCAGCGGCTTGGTCGGCAGCGCGATTTCAAGACACAGGTTGCTCTGACGGACAGGAGCGACAGCCGGGTCAAACGGGCTGTGAGTATTACAGTGGTCAACGTTTTGCAGGTAGATGCGGCCGGTTGAAGCACGTTCCTGCATAAACAGACTGAACAGTTCCATAGCTTTAATTTGCTTCTTACGAATGGAGTCATCCTGTTCGTATTTCACATACAGCTCTTCGAACTTGTTCTGATCAGCAAAGAAAGCATCGTACAGACCGGGTACATCAGACGGGCTGAACAGTGTGATGTAGCCGTCTTTCATCATACGCTGATACATCAGCTTGTTGAATTGCACGCCGTAGTCGAGATGACGTACGCGGTTTTCTTCAACACCACGGTTATTTTTCAATACCAGCAGTGATTCAACTTCCATGTGCCACAGCGGGTAGAACAACGTCGCTGCACCACCACGAACACCGCCCTGAGAGCAGCTTTTTACTGCAGTCTGGAAGTACTTGTAGAAAGGAATACAACCGGTGTGGAAAGCTTCACCACCACGGATTGGACTACCCAGTGCACGAATGCGACCAGCGTTTACACCAATACCGGCACGCTGACTCACGTATTTTACGATGGCGCTGGCGGTGGCGTTGATAGAATCCAGACTATCACCGGTTTCAATCAGTACGCATGAACTGAACTGACGGGTAGGGGTACGCACACCGGACATAATCGGTGTAGGCAGAGAAATCTTGAAAGTCGATGTTGCATCGTAAAAACGACGAACATAGTCAAGACGGGTTTCTTTCGGGTAGTCAGCAAACAGGCAGGCTGCTACCAGAACATACAGGAACTGGGCACTTTCATAGATGTCGCCGGTAACACGGTTTTGTACCAGATACTTACCTTCAAGCTGCTTAACAGCAGCATAACTGAAGGTCATATCACGCCAGTGATCGATGAAATCATCCATCGCCTCAAATTCAGCTTGCGTGTAGTCAGACAACAGGTGCTCGTCATACTTACCCTGTTCAACCATCTTTTTAACATGATCAAACAATTTAGGCGGCTCAAACTGACCATATGCTTTTTTACGCAGGTGGAAGATAGCCAGACGGGCTGCAAGATACTGATAATCAGGCGCATCTGTTGAAATAAGATCGGCTGCAGACTTGATCAATGTCTCGTGGATTTCGCCGGTCTTGATACCATCGTAAAATTGGATCTGAGCTTTGATTTCTACCTGAGAAACAGAAACGTTATTTAACCCTTCTGCTGCCCACGTGATCACTTTATGGATCTTATCTAACTCAATGACTTCTTTTTCGCCATTGCGTTTAGTGACATACAAGTTGTTGTTCATTTGTACTGGCCGTTAGTTTGTTAGCGCATGAAGCAAGAGTTGGCACCCTTTTCATCTTTATAAAATTGAATTTGCTAAGCCTTGAAAGCTTGATCCAGCAGAGATCCCTTACTGCCTGGCGGGATCCCGTGTTTTTTTACTACTTTATTGTTCTAAAACACCCGTCGGACAAGACACAAGATAGTGAGGTTTGCGTGGTTTTGCAACCCAATATCTGGTGGTTTATCCAGCGATCAAAACGGTCCCTGAAAAAGGTTAGTGGTAACTCACCTATGAGCGGCATGACTAAGCCAAATCAGACAGATGCAACCATTTTTTACTTTTTTTGATCGCCGGTTAAAAAGTTTTAATCGCTTAAAGCGGGTTGGTTACAAATACGACATATAGCGTAATATTTATTCTTAAATACTATATATAGTGTTTTCTACAGGCTTTTTTGCGTATGGACGATGTAGTTAACATCGATGTTTTTGTCCGATAAGTAGAACTGGCGGCTTAGCGGATCCATATGCAGACCTGTGGTGTTTCTGGCAAACAGATCAACCTTATCGGTCATTGCCATTAATTCTGAAGGCTTAATAAAACGGGCATGCTGATGTGTACCTTTTGGTACCAGCTTGAGGATATACTCGGCGCCAACGATGCCCATCAGCCAGGATTTCACATTTCTGTTTAAAGTAGACAGAAATACATGACCACTTGGCTTAACCAGCCTGGCGCAGGCTGCGATGATCGATGCCGGATCAGGAACGTGCTCGAGCATTTCCATACAGGTCACCACATCAAACTCTCCGGGTCTTTGTTCTGCAAAGGCTTCTGCAGAAACACACTGATAATCAACTTTTACACCGGATTCGAGACCATGAAGTTTAGCAACCTCTAAAGAAGCAGACGCCAAATCAATACCGGTCACATCAGCACCCAGTTTAGCCATGGATTCTGCAAGAATGCCGCCGCCACAACCAATATCCAACACTTTCTTTTCAAACAGACCATCACAGTGCTGCTGTACAAAATCAAGCCTTAACGGATTAATTAAATGCAGAGGTTTGAATTCACTTTCGGTATCCCACCAACGGGAGGCCAGTTCACTGAATTTGGCAATTTCTTGTTCATCGACATTCGACATACTGGTGCTCGTATTATCAGATAGAGGAGATTGATTTTGATAAATACGATACATGATCAAAGCAGTAAAAGGGACGATTTGTGTATTAAAGTGGATTAATTGCGTGAAAAGTAATCGGTTGGTAATAACAGCCCCATTTGCGGGTATTAAGCGCTACATAAATCTGTCATCCGGTGATACACTCAATGATTACTTGTAAAACCCATAATAAGAAAGCGCTGTTCTTAGCTGCATTTAAAAGTGCGTGACATTGGATACGCTTGAACTTGAATCAAGGGACATAGCAGTTTATGACTGATAACGCTAAAGAAATTCTCCCCATAAATATCGAGGAAGAGCTTAAAAACTCCTACCTTGATTATGCGATGAGCGTTATTGTCGGGCGCGCATTGCCTGACGTAAGGGACGGCCTCAAGCCGGTTCACCGCCGCGTACTCTTCGCGATGAACGAACTCAAAAACGACTTCAATAAACCGTATAAGAAATCGGCCCGTGTGGTGGGTGATGTTATCGGTAAATATCACCCTCATGGTGACAGTGCGGTATACGACACCATCGTACGTATGGCACAGCCATTCTCTTTGCGCTACATGCTGGTAGACGGGCAGGGTAACTTCGGTTCTGTAGACGGCGACTCTGCCGCGGCCATGCGTTATACCGAAGTACGTATGGCAAAAATTGCCCATGAGTTACTGGCGGATCTTGATAAAGAAACCGTAGATTTTGTACCTAACTATGACGGTACAGAGCAAATCCCTGAGGTTCTACCTACTAAGGTGCCGAACCTGCTGGTAAACGGCTCTTCCGGTATTGCCGTTGGTATGGCAACAAACATTCCGCCCCACAACCTCACTGAAGTGGTTAACGGCTGTATCGCAATGATAGAGAATCCTGCCGTTACCGTTGAAGAGCTGATGCAGTATATTCCGGGTCCGGATTTCCCTACTGCGGCGATGATCAGTGGACGTAAGGGTATTGATGATGCTTACCGTACCGGTCGTGGCAAAATCTATCTGCGTGCCAAGGCGGAAATCGAAACTGACAGTAATGGTAAAGAAACCATTATTGTTAACGAGATCCCTTATCAGGTAAACAAAGCCCGCCTGATTGAAAAGATCGCTGAACTGGTAAAAGAAAAACGTATCGAAGGTATTTCTGCCCTGCGTGATGAGTCTGACAAAGACGGTATGCGCATTGTTGTTGAAGTAAAACGCAACGAGTCGGCGGAAGTACTGCTTAACCACCTGTATGCCAATACCCAGCTACAAACAGTATTCGGTATTAATATGGTGGCACTGGATAACGGTCAGCCTAAAGTATTTAACCTCAAGGAAATGCTAGAGGCGTTTATCCTTCACCGTCGTGAAGTGGTTACCCGCCGTACGGTATACGAACTGCGTAAAGCGCGGGACCGTGCCCATATCCTTGAAGGTCTTGCCATTGCACTGACCAACATCGATCCTATCATTGAGCTTATTAAAGCTTCGCCGAGTCCTTCTGAAGCTAAGAAAGCTTTGGTTGCTCAGGGCTGGAACCTGGGTGATGTTGCTGACATGCTTGAGCGTGCCGGTGATGATGCAGCCCGTCCGGACTGGCTGACGCCGGAATTTGGTATCCGTGACGGCAAGTACTACCTGACAGAACAACAGGCACAGGCCATCCTTGATCTGCGTCTTCATAAACTGACAGGTCTTGAGCACGAAAAGATCCTTGATGAGTACAAAGAGCTACTGGCCATCATCGCTGAGTTACTGCACATTCTGCGTAGCCCTGAGCGTCTGATGGAAGTGATTCGCGAAGAGCTCGAAAAAGTGCGTGATGAATTTGGTGATGAACGTCGCACAGAAATCACGGCTGCAAGTCATGACATTGATATTGAAGATTTGATTGAGCAGGAAGACGTTGTTGTGACGCTGTCCCGCGAAGGCTATGTGAAATATCAGAAACTGACTGAATATGAAGCACAGCGCCGTGGTGGTAAAGGTAAGTCAGCGACGAAGATGAAAGATGAAGATTTCATTGAGCGTCTGCTGGTTGCGAATACCCATGACCACATCCTGTGTTTCTCTACCCGTGGCCGTCTGTACTGGTTGAAGGTTTATCAGTTACCATTTGCCAGCCGGAACGCCCGTGGTAAACCTATTGTGAATATTCTGCCGCTGGAAAATGATGAGCGGATCACTGCCATTCTACCTATCAAAGAATTTGAAGAAGGCAAGTTTGTACTCATGGCGACAGCCAACGGTACGGTGAAAAAGACTGATTTGAGTCTGTACTCCAGACCGCGCTCCAGTGGTATTATTGCCGTCAACCTTAATGAAGGCGATGAACTGATTGGCGTATCAATCACCCACGGTGATGACGACATCATGCTGTTCTCTGACGAAGGTAAAGTGGTTCGTTTTAACGAAAAACTGCGCGACTCAGAAACAGGTGAAGTGAAACGTGATCCGGAAACCGGCGAAGAGTTGCAGGCTCTGCGTCCTATGGGCAGAACAGCAACGGGTGTTCGCGGTATTAAACTGCAGGAAGGTCAGCGTGTAGTATCTCTGATTGTTCCCCGTGGTGACGGCGCCATCCTTACTGCGACTGAAAATGGTTATGGTAAACGTACGCCGCTTGAAGATTACCCGGCTAAGAGTCGTGCGACTCAGGGCGTGGTGTCTATCAAAGTGTCAGAACGTAACGGTAAAGTTGTCGGCGCTGTACAGGTTGATGAAACCGATGAAATCATGCTTATCAGCAACATGGGCACACTTGTACGTACCCGTGTCGGTGAAGTGTCTACGGTTGGCCGTAACACCCAGGGTGTACGTCTTATCAGAACTGCTGATGATGAGAAAGTAGTAGGTCTTCAACGTATCGAAGAAGTGATCGACGAAGAACTTGAACTGGAAGAAGGCGGGGAAAACACCGCTGAAGAAGTATCTGCTAACAATGATGCCGCTGTCTCAGACAGCGATAAGCCAACGACAGAAGAATAAGCCGGCGCGCTGTTAACTGCAGCGCGTTTTAACTCTTATTCAACAAGCGGCTTTTGCCGCTTGTTGTGTTTACAGGTGTTGAAATAATCTATGAGTAATGTATTTAACTTCAGTGCAGGACCTGCAATGTTACCTGCAGAGGTCATGCAGCAGGCACAGGCGGAATTTCTGAACTGGCGTGATTCAGGCTGCTCTGTCATGGAAGTCAGCCATCGTGGCAAAGATTTTATTGAAGTTGCCGCTACAGCAGAGCAGGACCTGCGCGACTTACTGGCCGTACCGGACAATTACAAAGTGCTTTTTGCCCATGGTGGTGGCCGCGGACAGTTTGCTTCTGTGCCGCTGAACATCTCTCAAACCGGTGACATATCTTTGCACATGGTTACCGGCTCCTGGTCGAAAGGGGCCGTTGCTGAGGCATCTAAATACAATAATGCCAAAGTGATTGGTGAAACCATTGACATTGACGGACTGAAATCAGTCGCAAGAGTCAATGCCGGCGATGTTGACCAGAATGCGGCTTACCTGCATTTTTGCCCTAATGAAACCGTTGATGGTATTGCTTTTGACTGGTTACCAGAGGCTGGTAAGGTACCGCTGGTATCTGATATGTCTTCTTGTATTTTGTCGCAACCACTGGATGTGGCGGCACACGGCATCATTTATGCCGGCGCACAGAAAAATATCGGTCCTTCCGGTTTATCGGTATTAATTGTTCGTGACGACCTTATCGGTAAAGCGCGTAAAGAAACCCCGTCCATTTTCGATTTTGAATTGATGGCTAATCACGATTCAATGTATAACACTCCGCCCACTTTCTCATGGTATCTGGCGGGTCTCGTGTTCAAATGGCTGAAGAACAATGGTGGCCTGAGCGCCATGCAAAAACGCAACGATGAGAAAGCGGCGTTACTGTACAGTGCTATCGATAACAGTGATTTCTACTCAAACCCGGTGCATCCTGACAACCGTTCTAAAATGAATGTGCCTTTTCATCTGGCAGATGACGGCTTGAATCAGGCATTTTTAGAACAGGCTGAAGCTGCCGGACTGAAAGCGTTGAAAGGGCACCGCTCTGTGGGCGGGATGCGCGCCAGTATCTACAATGCAATGCCGGTTGAAGGTGTTGTGGCACTGGTTGAATTTATGCAGCAATTTGAAAAGCAAAACGGGTGAGTCAGTGGAGCAGTTAACATTACAACCAATTTCCCGTGTAGACGGAGAAGTCAACGTACCGGGATCTAAGAGTTTATCTAACCGTGCTCTGTTACTTGCAGCGCTGGCAAAAGGTGAGACAACACTGACCAATTTGCTGGACAGTGATGATATCCGCCACATGCTGGTAGCCCTTGAAAAGCTGGGTGTGACTTACACGCTGAGTGAAGATAAAACTGAATGTACGGTTACCGGTATTGGCGGAAAATTCAACGTTGCCGGTGAAACCGAATTATTTCTTGGCAATGCAGGAACGGCAATGCGCCCGTTGTGTGCTGTCCTTGCTGCCAGTGATGTGCTGGTTACACTGACCGGCGAACCACGTATGGAAGAGCGTCCAATCGGCGATCTGGTTGATGCCTTGCTGGAAGCCGGTGCTGATGTCACCTATCTTAAAAATGCCGGTTATCCGCCGCTTAAAATTGCCGGTAAACCGTTGTCGGCAAAAGAAGTTAACGTGGATGGGAGCGTATCCAGTCAGTTCCTGACCGCAATATTAATGGCTGCGCCGTTATTCGCTTCTGATACGCTGATAAAAATCAAGGGTGAGCTGGTTTCTAAACCCTATATCGATATTACGCTGGATACCATGGCCAAATTCGGTATTGTCGTCACCAACAATGATTACGCCAGCTTCGAGGTTAGGGGAAATCAAACTTACACTTCTCCGGGTCGTTTCATGGTTGAAGGTGATGCGTCTTCGGCCTCTTACTTCCTGGCTGCTGCTGCAATTAAAGGCGGCACGGTGAAGGTTACCGGCATCGGTAGTAAAAGTATTCAGGGTGACGTACGTTTTGCTGATGTACTTGAAGCGATGGGTGCGAAAGTTGAATGGGCGGATGAGTCAGTGACCGTTACCGGTGCACCGTTAAAAGGTGTGGATATGGATATGAATCATATTCCTGATGCGGCCATGACTATTGCTACCACGGCGCTGTTTGCTGAAGGGCCGACGTCTATCCGGAATATCTACAACTGGCGGGTTAAAGAAACGGATCGCCTGCATGCAATGGCTACCGAGTTACGCAAATTGGGCGCCGAAGTGGACGAAGGACACGATTACATCACCGTGCAACCTTTGAAATCACTGAAGCATGCTGAAATCGATACGTATAATGATCACCGTGTAGCAATGTGCTTCTCCCTTATCGCACTTAGCGATACGCCTGTCACTATTAACGATCCACGCTGTACAGCCAAAACCTTCCCGGACTACTTCACCCGTTTCGCGACAATCTGTCACTAATTTGTCGCTAACTGTCAGGAAAATGACAGCTTTCTAAGTGAAAACAATGCTGCCTGTTCTTACAGGCAGCATTGCTTATCATGCCAAGGTGCGTATAATTGCGCGCGATTTAATAACCTTTTAACAAGTGGAGCAGGTATGCAACTGATCCCCGTCGTCACGGTTGACGGACCAAGTGGAGCTGGTAAAGGAACCCTGAGCAGTTTACTTGCAAAAGAACTTCAATGGCATTTTCTGGATAGTGGCGCAATATACCGCGTCCTGGCTGTTGCAGCATTACACCACGATTTACCCGTGGATGATGAAGCCTCTGTTGTGCCGCTGGCAACTGGTCTGGATGTCAGCTTTGAAACAAACGGCGAAGCTAACCGCATTATTCTGGAAGGCGAAGATGTGACTGATGACATCCGCACTGAACAGGTAGGCGCTGTAGCCTCACAGGTAGCCGCGTTACCCAGGGTCCGTGAAGCATTATTGCGTCGCCAGCGAGCCTTTCAGCAGGCGCCCGGCCTGGTTGCTGACGGCCGCGACATGGGCACGGTGGTGTTTCCTGATGCGGTTGTAAAACTGTTTTTAACAGCCAGCGCTGAAGCCAGAGCTGAACGGCGATATGCCCAGTTGAAAGAGAAGGGCATGGATGTTAATATTGCGCGCCTTTTAACCGATATCAAAGCACGTGATGAACGTGATACGCAGCGGGCAGTTGCCCCTCTGGTACCGGCTGAAGATGCGGTAGTAATAGATTCTACTCACCTGGATATTACGCAGGTGTTTGAAAAAGCGATGGAAGTTGTGAGATCGAAGGTTCGCTGATTTAAGCGCAGCCTCTTTTTTCGTTCCATTATTTTGATATGTCGACACAGGACGTGACGACTTTTGTTAGCAACCCCACGTTAGCCGGACTGTAATGTGGATGTCAACTTTTAAAATTTACTGAACTTATGACTGAAAATTTTGCACAACTTTTTGAAGAAAGCTTACAAGAACTGGAAACACGCCCTGGTTCAATTGTAAAAGGTACCGTTGTTTCTATCGACAAAGACATCGTTCTTGTTGATGCAGGCTTGAAATCAGAAAGTGCTATCCCAGCTGATCAATTCAAAAATGCTGAAGGCGAATTAGAAATCGCTGTTGGCGACTCTGTAGACGTAGCACTTGACGCTGTTGAAGATGGTTTCGGTGAAACTATCCTGTCACGTGAAAAAGCTAAGCGCCACGAAGCATGGGTTGAGCTGGAAAAAGCTTACGAAGATAAAGTCACTATCAAAGGCGTTATCAACGGTAAAGTTAAAGGCGGTTTCACTGTTGAAGTTAACAGTGTACGCGCGTTCCTGCCAGGTTCTCTGGTTGACGTACGTCCAGTACGCGACACTACGCACCTGGAAGGCAAAGAGCTTGAGTTTAAAGTAATCAAGCTGGATGCTAAGCGTAACAACGTTGTTGTTTCACGTCGTGCGGTTATCGAAGCCGAAAGCAGTGCAGAACGTGAAACTCTGCTGGCTAACCTGGAAGAAGGCCACGAAATCAAGGGTATCGTTAAGAACCTGACTGATTACGGTGCGTTCGTTGATCTGGGTGGCGTAGACGGTCTTCTGCACATCACTGATATGGCCTGGAAGCGCGTTAAGCACCCAAGCGAAATCGTTAATGTTGGTGACGAAATCAACGTTAAAGTTCTGAAGTTCGACAAAGACAAGCAGCGTGTTTCTCTGGGCATGAAGCAAATGGGCAACGATCCATGGCATGACATTTCCCAGCGTTACCCTGAAGGTACTAAGATCTCTGGTCAGGTAACTAACCTGACAGACTACGGTTGCTTCGTTGAAATCGAAGACGGCGTTGAAGGTCTGGTACACGTTTCTGAAATGGACTGGACTAACAAGAACATCCACCCATCTAAAGTTGTTAGCTTAGGTGACACTGTTGAAGTTATGGTTCTGGAAATCGACGAAGAACGTCGTCGTATTTCTCTGGGTCTGAAGCAGTGCATTGCTAATCCTTGGGAAGAGTTCGCGAAGTCACACGAAAAAGGCGACAAAGTATCTGGTAAGATCAAGTCAATCACTGACTTCGGTATCTTCATCGGCCTTGACGGTGGCATCGACGGTCTGGTTCACCTGTCTGACATCAGCTGGAACAAAACTGGCGAAGACGCAGTTCGTGACTACAAAAAAGGTGACGAAATCTCTGCCGTTGTTCTGCAAGTCGACCCTGAGCGTGAGCGTATCTCTCTTGGCGTTAAGCAAATCGAAGAAGATCCTTTCAACAAGTATCTGACAGATAACAAGAAAGGTGCTATCGTTAACGGTACAGTTACTGCTGTTGACGCAAAAGGCGTTACTGTTAACCTGGCTGAAGAAGTTGAAGGCTACATCCGCGTTGCTGACTTGTCACGTGACCGCGTAGAAGACGCTTCTGAAGTTGTTAACGTTGGCGAAAGCATCGAAGCGAAATTTATGGGCGTAGACCGTAAGAATCGCACTGTTAACCTGTCTGTTAAAGCGAAAGATCAGGCTGACGAAAAAGAAGCTATCGACAAAGTTAACCAGCAGGAAGACGCTGGCTTCGCTAACGCGATGGCAGAAGCATTTAAAGCTGCTAAAGGCGAATAATGCAAATACGGGTGTGCTAAACCCACACCCGTTCCGTAGTAGCTGTAAAATAACGTTTTTACGAGAGAGGTTTTAAATGACCAAGTCGGAACTAATTGAACGGCTCGCGGATCAGGCGCGACATATCCCGGCAAAAGATCTTGAGCTGGCGATAAAGGAAATCCTGGAACAGATGGCGCAAACCCTTCAAAAGGGTGAACGTATTGAAATCCGGGGTTTTGGTAGCTTTTCTCTTCACTACCGTGCACCACGTGTCGGGCGTAATCCCAAGACAGGTGATACTGTGAAGCTGGACGGTAAATACGTCCCTCACTTTAAGCCCGGTAAAGAATTACGGGAAAGGGTAGACAGCGCCGTAAACTAATTTTAAAAAGCCGCATCAGCGGCTTTTTTTCTGTCCGCATTTACTGCTTTTTCACCCTCAATTTTACAGCCCGTAGACCATAAATTCTAAGAAGTCCAATCACTGAGATTAATTCTTGACCATCTTTACATATCCTATATATTAGTGAAGCGCTAACTAATACTATGTGCTGAGATCATGTCAGCCTCGACAGAACAACAAATAATAAAACAATATCAACCATTGATACGGGCTTTGATCCCTTACGAGCAGGATAACCGCTTGCTTGAAGGGTTAAACAAGTTCACGGGCAGGGTGCCCGGCAATGTCAGGAAGATCATCAAGGACGAAGTCATGAGGCTTACGTGCATCACTGATGCGCCCGCTGATAACTCCGCCTTCGCAGAATTCCCTGTTTTCAAATTTTCTCATTTCGGTGTTGAAATGCGTCTGGATAAAGTTGGCGCACGGATTCTGCAAACTGAATCCCAGCTTTATCAGGACAGATATACTGTTGGTGTATTTGAAACCATCACGAATTCTGATTTCTACCAGGCCCATTTAAAGAAAGAAAACTATAAAAAGATTGTTGATGCATTTACGGTAGAAACCCAGTCTCTTGACGATATTCATTTTGGTAATGATTTAGCTATCGCACCCAATTTCCCGGTCTCGTCTCTGGAGTTCGAAAAGGGCAAAACCTGTACTATTTCTTCTTTGGGTTATAAGTCAATGTCGCTGGAAAGTAAGCGGCCCCCAAAAGTCTCAGCAAAGGAAGTGTTTAATTTTCAGTTTCCGGAAGTGCCCGGGCTACCCAAAGGCATGGCAATCAAATACGTTGTCAGCGGCATCAAATTTAATAAGCAAACTGAAAAATACGAAACACAATTCAGGCTCCATCCTTCTACCGATCCCCGTTTAGCGAAAATCCTGCAGAAATACATCGATATGGCATCTTTCCAGCAGCCTTTACAGCGGGAACTGGAAAGTGAAAGAGCCATGCAGGATCTTGAACGGGACAGGGTTCTTGACAACAGTCCCTGGGTACCTTTGTTTATTCAAAAGGTCGATAACGGCGTTAAGCCGCAGTCAGCCTTGTTTACCGCTGTGAATGAATCAAATTCAGGCGGTATTGCCAATATCCGTCAGTTGACCAGCATGAAGCTGTTTCCGCGCGTATTAAAAGAATTGTTTAAATACAAAGAAACCTTTGTTGTTTCAGGCGTTATTGAAACGAAAAAGGGCGAGTTCAGAATTCTGGCTACGTTAAGAGAGCTTGAATCAGCCGATTTACTGGCACCGGTCATTCACTTGCTCAATAAAAACGAAAGTTTGTTTTGTCTGCAATGCCGCTTGTCAGAAGTCGCCCGCGATGACAGGCAAAAGGCTTATGCCATTCACGACCTCATCCAGACTGATTACGAAGAACTCGACGGCATTTCTCACATTCTTTTTTGCAAGAATGTGTCCGCCTCACTGCATGGTCTTGCCGTAACGGAAAGACGTCCGATGCCGGCGATTCCTGAAGAATTACTTGAAGATACTGCCCAATACTCCTTCAGTCTGGTATTTGATGAAGACATGAACCGCAGAAGCGAGGCACGGTATATTATCGACAAAGAAGGGGCGGTAAAAAGTGGCTTGCTGAGTTCAAGTCCCGTGCTGGTGAAAGATATTTCTTCCAGGGGGATGCGTATAGTTTTGTCTGAGCCTTTCAGTAAGCCGGAAAAAGAAATTAAAGTTTCTGTCCCCGAGCTGAAGATTAAAAATCAAAAATATGACATTGTGGGATATTCTGCTGCGACCAGAGAGGTAAGACTGCGGTTGCCTTCAAAACGGGATGCGATTGCAGCGGGCATTTTGCAATTTGTGCATAAAAATTATGCCTGGTTCAAAAACAAAGACACCAATCTTTTACACCGTAATACTCACCGGTTCTTGTGGGAACTGGCGGTGCGGCATCATCCTTCAGCGAGTATTTTGTGTATTACTAACCGATATTTACTTAACCGGTTAAAGACGGTTTATCAGACCCCGGCCTGCGATGATCTCTACCCGTTTTCATCTATTGAAAATGTGGTCCCGATGCATGGTTTCTTTGCCGACAAAGATGCGCAAAAACCGAAGTCGAAATTGCTGGTTGATATGTTTCATGGTGCTGTTACCGGTGTATCGGTTGTCCATTGTGTACGTAAGTCAGACAACAAACTCGTTTACCTTCCGGAAACGGATTTCTTATACGGAACAATGCGTAAGCATGTGCATAACCATATTCAGGAAGATAAAGTTGAGTTATGCGTAACCAAAATTGATGTTGTCCGTTGTCAGTCAGAGTCATCACCAATGACGAAAAAGCGTCTGGCACAACTATCGCGCATTGATAAACCCATGTATGACCGTTTTAATGTCATGCAATCATCGTATTCTCATGTGTTATATCTCACCAGTGAGTCTGTCCTGCAACAGACGGTGCTGAGAGCCCGGCTCAGGCCGGTAAAACCACAAACAGCAAAGGCCAGCCAGGCCGAATCAGCCTGATAAGGCTTTTTTGCTGATTCTGATGTAATGTTTTCACACAATTTGCTATCCTCTCAGAGAGTTAAAGAACAAAGGTCTTTGTGTTGAAAGGAATAGTTACCTTACTTGTTATTGTGTTTCTCCTCGTACTGGCTTTTGCTATCGGGTCGCAGAATGATGCATCAGTGACAGTAAATTACCTGATTGCACAGGCAGAAATACGCATGTCTACGTTGATTGCTGTTACGCTCTGTATCGGTATTATCATCGGATTGCTCATCATGTTGTTGAGCTGGTTAAGTCTGCGCGTACAGCTGGTTGCAACCCGCAGTCGTTTACGCAAAGCCATCAAAGAATAATTTATGCTCGAACTGTTGTTTCTACTTTTGCCTGTGGCAGCCGGATACGGCTGGATAATGGGCCGTAACAGTGTGCGTCAGGCACAACGGAAACAATCGAGTATTCTGTCCAGGCACTATTACCGCGGCCTTAACTTCCTGTTAAGCGATCAACCTGATAAAGCCGTTGATACACTGATTAAGATGATTAATCTGAACAGTGATACGGTTGAAACCCATATTGCCATGGGGAATTTCTTCCGCCACCGGGGAGAAATTGACCGCGCTATCAAGATCCACCAGAACCTGGTTTCCAGAGAGGAAATTCAATCTAACCAGCAGGAAAACGCCTTAAAAGAACTCGGGCGCGATTATATGCAGGCAGGGTTTCTGGAGCGGGCTGAAGGTGCCTATTTGCAATTGATGAACAGTGACAGGCATTATCTCGTTGCCCAGCAACAGTTGTTCAGCATCTATCAAACCACGAAAGAGTGGGAACGGGCCATCGAACTGGCTGAAAAGATGGTTGAATGTCATGGTGACAGCGATGATGTTAGCGAGCGTCTGGCTCATTTTTACTGTGAACAGGCCCAACTGGAGCAGGATAACGGACAGCAGGGTGAAGCACTCATTCTGTTGCAAAAAGCGGTTAATGCCGATGAGCATGCTGTCCGCCCGTGGTTAATGCTTGGCCATATTGCTTTTGACCAGAAGCGATTCGGTGATGCGAAAGCGTATTTTGTACAGGTGGCAGAGCACGACCTCAACTGGTTCAGTGAAGCGGTCCCCGCACTTGAAGCAATTGCACAGGAAACCGGAGACTGGGACGGCTTTGAAGAAGCGTTGTCTTCTCACTGGCAGGAGTGCGCCACATCGTATCTTGCTATGGTAGATATAAAAATTCATCAGGGAAAAACTACGGAAGCTGCCGATTACCTGCTCGATCAGTTGCGCAAACGCCCGACCATGAAAGGCTTTAAGACGCTCATGGGCTTGTACATTGACCAGCTTAACGATGAAGCATCTGCAAACAGTCTGCGGTTACTGAAAGGACTTGTTGAAGAGCAAATGAAGCAGCGTCCGAAATACCGTTGTACCAGTTGCGGGTTTTCCGGAAGAAAACTGTACTGGCTATGTCCATCCTGTAAAAAATGGAATGTTGTTAAACCCATTAAAGGCTTAGACGGAGAATAAATTCCTCATGCAAGATCCTAAAGTCATTGTTGCCCTGGATTACGATAACAAAGACACCGCTCTGGCGTTTGTTTCGCAGCTAGACCCTGCAATATGCCGCCTGAAAGTCGGAAAAGAAATGTTCACCCTGTTCGGGCCTGAGTTTGTTAAGACACTGGTTAATATGGGGTTTGATATTTTTCTCGACCTCAAGTTTCACGATATACCCAATACCGTAGCGAAAGCCTGTAAAGCGGCTGCTGAGCTGGGTGTGTGGATGGTGAACGTTCATGCTTCCGGCGGCGCAGAAATGATGAAGGCAGCGAAACTGGCTATTGAGTCCAGTTCACATCCGGAAACAAAGCTGATTGCCGTTACCGTGCTGACCAGCATGGACGAAGCTCAGTTACAACGGGTTGTTCCCGGTGTGACGCCGGCGCAACAGGTAGAGAAGCTGGCTGCATTGACTTTTGAAGCTGGTTTGGACGGTGTTGTATGTTCAGCGCAGGAAGCGGTATTGCTTCGTAAAACCATGAAGGCGCCATTCTTGCTGGTGACACCGGGTATTCGTCCGGCGGGCAGTGACGTTGGAGATCAGAAGCGTGTGATGACACCGGTCGATGCGATGAACGCCGGCGTCAGCTATCTGGTAATGGGGCGCCCCATTACGCAGGCTGCTGATCCGCTCAGCGTCCTCAAAGAAGTGAATGCCTCTCTGTGAGGTAAGTTATACAAAAAAGCCCCGTCCTGTATGAACAGAACGGGGCTTTTTATTATCTTTACTGATTACTTCAGTGCTTCTTCAGCCGGTGTATACGTCAGACCCAGTTTTTCACCAAGTGCATCGACTACCGCTTTATATGTTACTTTTCCTTCGTGAACGTTAAGACCGTTCAGCAGGTGTTTGTCATCAAGCATAGCCTGTTTCGGGCCTTTATTAGCCAGCGCCAGACCAAATGGTAATGTTGCATTGTTCAGTGCCATGGTAGAGGTGCGTGCAACACCGCCCGGCATATTGGCAACACAGTAGTGAACCACGTCATCAATAATATAAACAGGATCCTGGTGAGTTGTCGCTTTTGAAGTAGCAAAACAACCGCCCTGGTCAATAGCCACATCCACCACAACTGAACCCGGCTTCATCGCTTTAATGTGGTCTTCGTTCAACAGTTTCGGCGCTGCCGCACCGGGAATAAGGACCGCACCGACAACCAGATCTGCTTTTGATGAATACTGTTCAATAGCATCTACCGTTGAGAATACTGTTTTAACCTGACCATTGAAGATATCATCAATCTGACGAAGACGTGGCAGAGAGCGATCAAGAATGGTTACATCAGCACCCATACCAACAGCCATTTTAGCCGCGTTGATACCTACAACACCGCCACCAATTACCAGTACTTTACCCGGTGCTACACCCGGTACGCCACCAAGCAGAGTGCCGCTGCCGCCGTGGGCTTTTTCAAGATAGTGTGCGCCGGCCTGAACTGACATGCGTCCGGCAACTTCGCTCATCGGAGCAAGCAGAGGTAAGCCACCACGGTCGTCTGTTACCGTTTCATAAGCAATACAAGTGGCGCCTGATGCGATAAGCAATTCAGTCTGGACAGGGTCCGGAGCAAGGTGCAGATACGTGTACAGTGTCTGACCTTTTCTCAGCATTTTGCATTCATTGGGCTGAGGCTCTTTTACTTTAACAATCATGTCCGCTTCAGCAAAAATCTGCTCAGCCGTTTGTGAGATGCGGGCACCTGCAGACACATACATGTCATCAGTGAAGCCAATGGCAGTCCCTGCATGAGTTTCCACAACCACATCGTGACCATGGGTAACAAATTCTTTAACTGCTGCAGGCGTCAGACCAACGCGGTATTCATGGTTTTTAATCTCTTTTGGTACACCAACTAACATAGAACCCTCAATAATTGTTGTTTTTTGTTTGTTTCAGATGGCGGCAGTATACGTGAGAAAAAAACGAAGTATGTGCTGAAGATTTTCAGGATGCCGTGCTATATTTTGTAAAACCAAGAAAGTGCAGAATTTAATATGCTGGTAAAAACACCAAAACACCTTGACCGGATAGACAGAAATATCCTCACACAACTGCAAAAAGACGGGCGGATATCGAATGTTGAATTGGCTAAAGCAGTGGGGTTGAGTCCCAGTCCCTGTCTTGAAAGAGTCAAGCGCCTCGAGGCTCAGGGTTATGTTACCGGATATCATGCTACACTTGATCCCGAGAAACTGGGCGCTGCCATGCTGGTTTTCGTTGAAATTACATTAACGAAAACATCGGTGGATATCTTCGCAGAATTTTCTGCTGCAGTGCAGGATCAGGAAGATATTCAGGAATGTCACCTCGTGTCCGGAGATTTCGATTTTCTGCTGAAGGCAAGAGTGGCGGATATGTCCAGCTACCGGAAATTACTGGGAGATACCTTACTCCGTTTACCCGGTGTGAGTGAATCGAGAACCTATGTGGTGATGGAAGAAGTAAAAAGTACCACGGCAGTACGCATCAATATGAAATGACGGCTAAAACTGGCGTGGTTGCCAGTGCTGCAGAAGGGTGGAAACGGTTAAAACCACTGTATATTAAACTAGGTATCCGTTTTCCCTTTGTGGTAGTCTTTAATATTACAGTTTCTGTATTTTCAGTCGCTGTTCAGCCAGTATTCATCACGGCTGTAGAAATATTAAAATAATAAAAGTGTGTTAAAACAAGTCACCGTTGTTTTCTGTGTGCATGGAAAGGCTTCTGCACTTACGGTGACGGATAAAGATGATTAAGGGTTTATGGCGCGTTTAACAGGTATCCAGCGATTACTTGAAGCAGGCATGATGGTCGCCTGTGTTTTCGCATTCTTTATTTTACTGGCACTGGCTTCTTTTCATCCCGGTGATCCCGGGTGGAGCCAGGCAGGCTTACAACTCGATGTGCATAACTGGGTGGGGGCAACAGGCGCCTGGGTCGCAGACTTATTACTTTTCAGTTTTGGCTGGCTGGCCTATCTTTTACCGTTTTGCTTTGCCTTTATTGGCTGGTTCTTATTTCAGCACGTCAAAGATCTCGATGAATTTGATTATCTGACTATCGGCCTGAGAATCATCGGCGGATTACTGATTGCGCTGGGTGTTACCGGCATCGCAAGTATCAATTTTAACGATTTGTATAATTTTTCCGCAGGCGGTTTTGTCGGTGATGTAATCAGTTCTGCACTCATTCCTTATTTTAATACTGCCGGCACAATTCTGTTGTTGCTCTGTTTTTCCTGCACCGGTTTTACATTACTTACCGGTATCAGCTGGCTGGATATTATCGACAGTATGGGCAGTGCAACCATCTGGTTCGGCCGAAAAACCATTTCGGTCCCGCAACAGCTTATCGGTCTTGATATGCCAAAGCTGGCTTTATCTTCAGAAAAATCTGCAGGGCAGGGGAGTGGCGATACCGTAGAGGTAACGACACTGAGAGCTGCGCCACCACCTGAAGATGCACCGCCCCAGAATAATAAAACAACGTCTTCTCCCTGGTCAGGGAGTCAGCGGGACGAGCCTTCATTTGGTATTCCTGATGAAGTATTCGGCAATGACGATGATGAACCACCTTTTGAAGTTGATGAACCGGTAACCATTGAAGCGGACAAGAAGTCCGGGTTCTCTTTCAGTAGCTTTAAAGAAAAAGTGATGCCGTCTAAAGATAAAGATGCGGCACCGGCTGAAAAATCTGAACCGGTTTTCAGTACGGATGATGCATCAGATGATCCGGATGACGAACCACAAAGCATTGAAACTTCAGCGGTTACAGAACAGCCTGTGGCTGCGAAGCCGCCGTCACAACCCGCTGCAAAACCAAAAGCGCCGACAACTCTGGCTGAAGCGGTGGCTGCAAAAGAGGCTGAGAAGGCCGAAATTGCAGCATTAGGCCCAATGCCATCCTTCGACTTGCTGGAACGCCCCGACCGTAAAGAAAACCCTATCACTCAGGAAGAGATGGATATGGTGTCCCGCCTGGTGGAAGACAAACTGGCAGATTTTAACATTGAAGCCAGTGTGGTAGGCGTCTATCCCGGTCCCGTTATCACCCGCTTCGAGCTTGATCTGGCGCCCGGCGTGAAGGTAAGCAAAATTACCGGTCTTTCAAAAGATTTAGCCCGTGCTATGTCTGCAATGTCAGTGCGTGTTGTGGAAGTTATTCCCGGCAAGTCTGTCATTGGTCTTGAGCTGCCTAACAAAAAACGTGAAATGGTTCGTCTGAGTGAAGTGATCACCTGTGACGCCTTTCAGAGCAACAAGTCTGCTCTGACCATGGTATTAGGAGCAGATATCAGCGGTAAACCGGTAGTGGTTGATCTTGCCAAAATGCCTCACCTACTGGTGGCCGGTACTACCGGTGCCGGTAAATCTGTCGGGGTGAATGTCATGATATTGAGCTTGCTGTATAAGTCCAAGCCGGAAGATGTCCGCATGATCATGATCGACCCGAAAATGCTGGAACTTTCAGTATATGAAGGGATCCCTCATTTGCTGGCAGAAGTAGTCACCGATATGAAGGAAGCCGCTAACGCGCTGCGTTGGTGTGTAGGTGAAATGGAACGCCGCTATAAATTAATGTCTGCTCTCGGGGTCAGAAACCTGAAAGGCTATAATGCCAAGGTGTTACAGGCCATCGAAGACGGCGAGCCGATTAAAGACCCGTTGTGGCGCACTGAAGACAGCATGGAAGAAGAAGCGCCGGACTTACAAAAATTACCGGCCATCGTTGTGGTTGTTGACGAATTTGCCGACATGATGATGATTGTGGGTAAGAAAGTAGAAGAATTGATAGCACGGATTGCGCAAAAGGCCCGTGCCGCCGGTATCCATCTTATTCTGGCCACGCAGCGCCCGTCTGTAGATGTTATCACCGGTCTGATCAAAGCCAACATACCCACCCGTATCGCTTTCCAGGTATCCAGTAAAATCGATTCCAGAACAATATTGGATCAACAGGGCGCAGAAGCGCTGCTTGGTATGGGTGATATGCTGTATTTGCCGCCCGGCAGTCCGGTACCGACGCGCGTACACGGTGCCTTTGTGGATGACCATGAAGTGCATGCGGTAGTTAGTGACTGGCAGAAACGGGGCAAGCCTGATTACATTGATGAAATTCTTAACGGTGAAGCCACTGCAGAAGTCTTACTGCCGGGAGAAGCAGCAGAAAACGGTGACGAGGAATATGATGCCTTCTTCGATGAGGCCGTGGCATTTGTAACTGAAACGCGACGGGCCAGTGTATCTTCCGTGCAGCGTAAATTCAGAATTGGTTACAATCGTGCGGCCAGACTGGTAGAACAAATGGAAGCAAACGGTGTCGTATCTTCACCAGGCCATAACGGTAACAGGGAAGTGCTTGCGCCCCCTGTACCCAAGGAGTAGTACATTGAACCGCTTTATTTACGCCATCGTTTTATCCGGTATTTTCGCATTTTCCGCGCAGGCGGATGACGCCGCCGGTGCAAAGTTAAAATCTTTGTTGTCCGTTATTAATCAGTTCAAAGCGCAGTATGCGCAGGTTATTACTGATAGCGGTAATAATATTGTTCACGAAACCAAAGGCGAAGTGGTGTTGGCCCGTCCGGACAAGCTGCGCTGGGAAACTTACGCACCGGATGACAACGTGCTTATTGCTGATGGCGAAACGGTCTGGAATATCGACCCCTTTGCCATGCAGGTTACCGTGATGGATCAGAAAGGTCAGGTAAAAGATAATCCGTTCATGTTACTAACCTCTGATGATGATTCTGTCTGGTCGAAATTCGTTATCCGTGCTGCTGACGACAATGCATCTGAATATATCGTTACCCCTAAAAACGGTGAAGGTCAGATCCGTGAACTGACCCTGTTGTTTAATGGCAACAGCCTTACAGGTTTGTCTACACTGGATGCACAGGAACAAACCAGCACCATTCTGTTCTCTCAAAGCAGTACCCGCTTTCCTATGGCTGCTGATACATTTCAGGCAGATATTTCTGATCAATTTATGGTAGACGATCAGCGGTGAGTTTGTTTTCGCAGGACGATTACGCCCCGCTGGCTGCCCGTATGCGGCCGGCCGATATCGATGATTATGCCGGTCAGACTCATTTACTGGGCGAAGGGAAGCCATTAAGAAAAATGCTGGAAGCCGGTCATTGCCATTCAATGATTTTGTGGGGACCTCCCGGTACAGGCAAAACCACACTGGCAGAAATGATTGCTGCGTATACGCAGGCAAAGGTAGTGCGTCTGTCCGCAGTCACCGCCGGTGTAAAAGACGTCCGGGCTGCGATGGAGCAGGCTGAAATAGATCAGCGTCATGGTCAGCGTACACTATTGTTTGTTGATGAGGTTCACCGGTTTAATAAAAGTCAGCAGGATGCATTCTTGCCCTTTGTGGAATCCGGTACGGTTACCTTTATCGGTGCCACCACAGAAAACCCCTCTTTTGAGCTTAATAATGCATTGCTGTCTCGGGTCAGGGTTTATGTGTTGCAGTCGCTGGACGACAATGCGCTTAACGGAGTGCTGAACAGGGCGTTATCAGATAAAGATAAAGGGCTTGGCAAACGGGGTTTTGAGCTGAAAGATGATGCCAGAAAGGCGCTTCTTGGCTTGTGTGCCGGTGATGCCCGCAGGTTATTGACTTATCTCGAACTGGCCGGGGATTTCGCTGAGGGCGACGTCATTACACTCAGCGATGTTGAGCAGGCAACCGGTGAAAAAGTGGCTGCTTATGACAAACGTGGCGATACGTTTTACGATTTAATTTCCGCTTTTCACAAGTCAGTGCGTGGTTCAGATCCTGACGCGGCGCTTTATTGGTATGCAAGAATACTGAACGGCGGTGGTGATGCGCTGTACGTAGCCAGACGTCTGCTGGCCATCGCGTCTGAAGACATTGGCAATGCCGATCCCAGAGCCATGCAACTGAGTGTGAACGCCTGGGATTGTTATCATCGTGTCGGACCGGCAGAAGGGGAAAGGGCCATTGCGCAAGCGGCTGTATATTGTGCACTTGCGCCAAAAAGTAATGCCGTTTATATGGCCTTCAGTCAGGCAAAACAGATGGCAGCTAAAGCGCCGGATTATCCCGTTCCGGTGCATTTAAGGAACGCCCCGACGGCGCTACTTAAAGAGCTCGGGCACGGCGATGAATACCGTTATGCTCATAACGAGCCCCATGCTTTTGCAGCGGGCGAGGTGTATCTGCCGCCAGAGATTGCCGGTACCCGCTTTTATGAGCCCACAGAACGCGGACTGGAACAAAAACTCAAAGCAAAACGGGATTTTCTCGACACACTAAATCAACAGGCTATGGATAAAAAGGGATAGTCATGCCAACAGGAATTGTCTTGTACTGTTATATCGCAGCAGGCGGCGCAATAGGCGCGTGTCTGCGCTTTTTTGTCACATCAAATATCGATTCCTGGTTTGGAAAAGCGCTGCCCTTTGGTACACTGACAGTGAACGTATTAGGCTCGTTCAGCCTTGCACTGTTATACGGATTCATAGAGCGGCATGAATTGATGGATTCTCCCTATCGTGCTCTGATAGGTGTCGGCCTTTTAGGGGCTTTTACCACCTTTTCCACGTTCTCTATCGAAACACTGACATTACTGGAAAATGGCCTGATAATGAAAGCCATAGCCAATGTGTTATTAAATGTGTGCCTGTGCCTGCTGGCAGGATGGGCAGCAATAGCAATGATGAAAGGATAAAAAGAATTACATGTTAGATCCAAAGTTACTTCGGGCAGACATTGAGAACACTGCTAAACGCCTTGCCGACCGGGGCTTTACACTGGATGCAGACGCTTTTAATGCGCTGGAAGAAAAGCGCAAATCCCTGCAGACAAAAACGCAGGAATTACAGAATGAACGTAATGTCCGTAGTAAGTCCATTGGTAAAGCAAAAGCGCAGGGCCAGGACATTGCGCCATTACTGGCCGAGGTTGGCCAGCTTGGCGACGATCTTGACGCAGCAAAAAATGAACTTGATGCATTGCTGGCTGAAATCACTGCACTTACTCAGGGGATCCCGAATCTTCCCCACGAATCTGTGCCGGTGGGTGAAGACGAAAACCAGAATGTGGAAATCAGTAAGTGGGGCACACCTGCTGAATTTGATTTCGAAGTAAAAGATCACGTAGATGTTGCTGAAGCTTTAGATAAAGGGCTGGATTTCGCTGCTGCGACGAAGTTAACCGGTAGTCGTTTCGTTGTAATGCGCGGCCACATTGCCCGCATGCACCGTGCACTCGCTCAGTTCATGCTGGATGTGCATACTGCAGAACACGGTTACCAGGAAATGTACGTACCTTATCTGGTCAATCATGACAGCCTGTATGGTACCGGTCAGTTGCCTAAGTTCGGTGAAGATCTGTTCCATACTCAGCCTGCCACCGAAGAAGGTCAGGGGTTATCGCTGATCCCAACTGCTGAAGTTCCGCTGACCAACCTGGCTCGTGACGAGATTTTTGATGCCAAATCCCTGCCGGTGAAAATGACTTCCCATACACCTTGCTTCCGGAGTGAAGCGGGTTCTTACGGTCGTGATACCCGGGGTCTTATCCGTCAGCATCAGTTTGATAAAGTTGAGCTGGTTCAGCTGGTTAAACCTGAAGATTCCTTTGATGCGCTGGAAGCACTGACCGGTCATGCGGAAGTGATCTTACAGAAGCTGAACTTACCTTACCGCAAAATGTTGCTGTGTACCGGTGATATGGGCTTTGGTTCCTGTAAAACATACGATTTGGAAGTCTGGTTACCGGCGCAAAATACTTACCGGGAAATTTCTTCATGTTCTAACATGCTTGATTTCCAGGCGCGCCGGATGCAGGCCCGTTACCGTAACCCGGAAACGAATAAACCTGAATTATTACACACGCTGAATGGTTCAGGTCTGGCTGTAGGCCGTACTTTAGTGGCTATTCTTGAAAATTATCAGCAGGCTGATGGCAGCGTAAAAGTGCCGGAAGCGCTGGTAAGTTACATGGGTGGTGTGACTGAAATTAAACCGGCTTAATCACACCGGTATACACTAAAATGGCGTCTTCATCAGACGCCATTTTTGTATTACAGACACTTAGCGGGTTTAGGCAATCCCGCCAGTTTTGTTGCCTGTTTGGCCGGCCCTTTTTTAAATAACCGCTGAAGATAACGGCTGTTACCTTTTTCCGGACCGTATTCGGCCGCCATTGCTTTCACCAGTGCCCGTACCGCAGGACTGGTTTCATATTCCAGATAAAAATTTCTGACAAAACGAACCACTTCCCAATGTTCTTCTGTCAGCGAAATGTTTTCCTGCTCCGCCAGTACAGGCACCATGCTCTCGTCCCACTGCGTGTAATCCAGCAGGTAACCGTTCTTATCAGTTTCTATCTCTTTGCCTTGCCATTCAAAGCTTGTATTGCCGGCCATTATAATACTATCCACTTACCATATTGTTGTGTAAAACGAATAACGTCGATGTGTGAGATAAGGTCACTCTCGTCACAGTTTACTCCGCGGCATACAGCATCGTCAGCGAGTACGTAAAGCGGAAAATCACCATTTTGCAGTTCACTATATTGATAGACGCCGTTTCCCCGAAGAATGACGGGTATGTTCAAGGTTTCAGCATTCCGGAGATAGCGTTGCTGCACATCATTACTCTTTGAGGTAGTAATAAATATTATCATCAGAACGTCACCACATGATCAACCCGTTCAATCAGCGCCGGCACCTCATCATCAGTTAACGCCTTAACAGTTTTTAATACATCCCGCCCGGTAATTCTTCTGGTAGCATAATCGGACTGCACGTAGTAACAGTCTTCAATGTCAAAGAATGGCAGCGCTTTAAGCCTTTTAAAGTGATTTTTCACCCCTTGCTGTTGCGGGGCCTGTTCTGTTAACTGGTAAATGCCGTCACCTTCAAACAAAATTGATACTTCGTGGCCGTAGTTCGTTGCTGCCATGGCAAAGTCCAGCCCGTCGGATGCCTGACTGACAGAGTAGGGGGCGGTTGTAAAACGAATAAGTAAATGTGCCATCAGAATTGTACCAGGTGCTCACACTGATGAAGTGAAGTGAAAAAATCACTGAGGCCGGTATGTTCGAAAGCCTTATCTTCGCCGGTGCCGGTTACACCCCGTTTGTCTCCCGCGGTCATGCAAACCCGTAGTGAAGTTTGTGCTTTTAATTTCAAATCACACCATGCCTGATAGATATTCACTTCGTCATTAGGCGGGTTCATTTGCGGCATCGCATTATAAATGCCGGCCTGATAAAAAAATATCTGTTCAATTTCCTGACCGTCAGCAAGTAAGTGATGGCAGAAGGCCAGAGCGCGTGAGGCTCTGTCGTTGTCGTAGGGCGGTGATGTGACAAGTACTGAATAACGGGACATAGAAATAAAAAAACACCCCTTGCGGGGTGTTTTCCTCAGGCAATAAGCCTTTTAATTAATCATCACCACCAAACGCACCCAGTAAGTGCAGGATAGAAGTGAACAGGTTGTAGATGTTCAGGTACATTGCAACGGTTGCTCGGATGTAGTTTGTCTCACCACCGTTAACAATGCGGCTGGTATCAAACAGGATGAAACCAGACATGATGAACACGATAGCAGCACTGATTGCCAGTGATACCGCAGGTACCATGAAGAAGATATTCGCAATACCGGCGACTACAGCAACCACCAGACCTACCAGCAGGAATCCGCCAAGGAAAGAAAAATCTTTCTTAGTGGTAAGTGCATAACCTGACAATGCAAAGAATACCAGAGCTGTTGCACCTAATGCCTGCATAATAAGGCCGGGACCCGCTACACCTAAATAAAAGTTAAGAGTATAACCCAGTGATGCACCCATCAAACCGGTAAAAGCAAACACCCAGTAGATACCGGATGCAGATTCAGCCTTACGCTGAACCACGAATAAGGTAATAAACGCACCGATGGTCATGACTAACGACATCATAGGAGAGATGCCAACCGCCATAGCGATACCGGCACACACTGCACTAAATGCCAGTGTCATAGCCAGCAACATATAAGTATTGCGCAATACCTTATTTGTTTGCAGTACTGACTGTTGAGATGCACCTGCATACATCGAACGTTGATCCATTGTTTCCTCCAATAGGACTGTAAACACCAGAAAAGCCTGGTAACATTATCTTAGGTCATTTGTATGGGTTTTGGTTCCATTTTTCAAGTGCTTTCAAACCCAAACTGTAAACAGACATGTCACTGTGCTGCATTAATCATCAACAGCCTGTTATTTATTAATATGTTGATTAAAAGCTAACCGGTTAAAGGCTTTTTTAAAATTAACGCTTTACAGGCAAAAAAATATCATTAAGATACGCATCACTTCTCGGAGAGATGGCAGAGTCCGGCTGAATGCACCTGACTTGAAATCAGGCGAAGGGTCAAACCTTCCGGGGGTTCGAATCCCTCTCTCTCCGCCATATTCAGAAAAAGCCCGCTTATCTAAGCGGGCTTTTTTGCTTTTAAATGGCGGTCATTGTTCCATGTGCAATCGCATAAAGATATCAGCCTGTTCAGGAAATAATCGCTTTAGCCAGAGTGATGTCAAATTCTGAGCAGATTGTTTGCATATTGCGCACTTGATTGATTTTATTTGAAATAGTGCTTTTCAATCACGATAAAATCATTATGATACGCACCACTTAACGGAGAGATGGCAGAGTCCGGCTGAATGCACCTGACTTGAAATCAGGCGAAGGGTCAAACCTTCCGGGGGTTCGAATCCCTCTCTCTCCGCCACATTCCAAAAAGGCCCGCTAATTTAAGCGGGCCTTTTTACTTTTCGCACTGTTTAAACGGTTGCAACTTTCCGGTCACACAATTCCATTACATTTAATTCATTGATCTCAGTGGTGCTCTTTCCGTATTCCCACGGTAAGGTCTGGAATTCTGTTACTGTTTTCTGTACAAAAGATCAGATGGCTCCCGCCAGTGTTGTCAGGTACCGGCCTCGATGCTAAACAAAGAAATCATAACAGAGATACACCTAATAAAAATTCACCATCCGGGGTTTTCATGAACGCTCTTCATACACCACATCTGAAACAGGGAACTGTTGAAGAAAAAAGAAAAGAAATCTTGGCTTATTTTCAACAGTCTTTTGACCGTTACGAAAGTCTTTTCTCGTTATTAAAATCAGACGACGCTTACTATCAGCGGCCGGAAAAATTACGTCACCCGCTTATTTTCTATTACGGTCATACTGCCACGTTTTTCATTAATAAACTGGTACTGGCGAAACTTATTAATGACCGTATCAATCCTGATTTTGAATCTTTGTTCGCCATCGGTGTCGATGAGATGAGTTGGGATGACCTCAATGACGCTCATTACGACTGGCCTGCCGTTGAAGAAGTCACTGCCTACCGCGCTCAGGTAAGACGCCTGGTCAGCGACTTGATTCTGACGATGGATTTTTCATTACCCATAGACTGGGAAAGCCCCATGTGGCCTGTACTGATGGGCATTGAGCATGAAGGCATTCACCTTGAAACGTCTTCTGTTCTCATTCGCCAGTTACCCCTGCGATTCGTACAACCCCAACCGGAATGGGCACCGTATCCGGAGTCCGGTGAAGCTCCTGAGAATACTTTGCTTCCCGTGCCCGGCGGAAACGTCTCAGCAGGTAAACCATTTAACGCAGACTACTATGGCTGGGACAACGAATACGGTGAGCACAGTGCAGAAGTAAAACCTTTTTCTGCGTCACAGTATCTGGTCAGTAACGGTGAATTTCTCGCGTTTGTGAAAGATGGTGGTTACGCTCAGCCCCAATTGTGGGAAGAGGAAGGCAGGCAATGGCTGTCCTATACTGGCGCCAGACACCCTGTATTCTGGCGGGAACAGGGAAATAGCTATGTTTACCGCACGCTGGCAACAGAAATTCCGTTGCCGGAAGACTGGCCTGTAGACGTTAATTACCATGAGGCTAAGGCCTTTTGTAACTGGCTGTCAAAGCGCACAGGCAAGCATATTCAGTTACCGGTAGAAGATGAGTGGCTGCGTTTATGCGAACACGCAGGGATGAAAGAGTCATTATGGCGCGAAGAGTGGAACACAGGTCTGCATCATGGTGCATCATCAACACCGGTGAACCTGTTCTCACTGGGTGGTTTTTACGATATAGCGGGCAATGTGTGGCAGTGGACAGAAACGCCCATCTATCCCTTCGACGGTTTTAAGGTGCATCCTCTGTATGATGATTTCACCACGCCGACTTTTGACAATAAACACAATTTATTTAAAGGTGGTTCATGGATTTCGACGGGAAATGAAGCCATGGCACACAGTCGTTATGCCTTCCGTCGCCATTTTTTCCAGCACGCGGGTTTCCGTTATGTTGAATCTACCGAGGTAAGTAAAGTGAACGATCTCGATTACGAGAGTGACACGCAGGTATCACAGTACAGTGAATTCCACTATGGCAGTACGTATTACGGTGTACCAAATTTTGGTGCCGCATCTGTAGCTTTTGCCATGCAGTTTACCGGTGCAAAACCCAAAGCCAGAGCGTTAGATTTGGGATGTGCAACAGGCCGCGCTTCATTTGAGCTGGCTAAGTACTTCGATCATGTTGACGGTATCGATTTTTCTGCACGCTTTATTAAGACCGCTTTTGCCATGCAGGAACACGGTGAGATCCGTTACAACCTGATTGAAGAAGGCGAGTTGACTGAATTTAAAGTGGCAAAACTGGCAGACCTGGGCCTCGCCGAAAATAAAGACAGAGTGCATTTTGCACAGGGCGATGCCTGTAACCTGAAGCCTCAGTTTACCGGTTATGATCTTATCCTTATGAGCAATCTTATTGACCGTGTTTACGAACCGGCCCGGTTACTCGAAAGCATTCGTGAACGGTTAAACCCGGGAGGATTGCTGATCATTGCATCGCCGTTTACCTGGTTAGAAGAATACACTGCAAGAGAAAACTGGCTCGGTGGCTATAAAGACGCGAATGGTGAAACACTCACGTCGACGATGGCACTGGAGCAAGCCTTAGGTGATGATTTCCGTCGTGTGGCTGCCCCGCAGGATATTCCCTTTGTGATAAGAGAAACAAAGAGAAAATACCAGCATTCATTATCTGAATTTAATGTCTTTGAACGGATAAGATAGTGCAGGAATTTCAGCAGCGGTTTAACAGTGGTTCGCTTAAATTTGATGATGTGACAAACCGTTATGGCGCGTCTGATAGACCGGTATTTCCCATGTGGGTGGCGGATACGGATTTTCCGCCACCGGAGATGGTAAACCATGGCCTTTCCCACTTCCTGTCGTCACATTTTGGTTATCAGCAACTTGCTGTTACTGCTGCTGTCAGTCAGTGGCACTGGCGGAGAGGGGAATATATAGATGAATCTTCCATTGTCGATTGCTGCAGTATTATCGCTGCAATGGGTATTGCACTGGAATCTCTGACGCGGCCCGGCGATAAGGTAGGTATATTCATACCCTCTTACGGGCCGTTTTTCGCCGTGACAGAAAAAACACAACGCAAAATTTGCCCGCTGACGTTGGATATCAGCGACGGCAATGTTCACATGGATTTATCGTCACTACCGGATGACTTATCTGCTGTATTGTTCTGTAATCCCCATAATCCAACCGGCCGGCTCTGGCAACGGGACGAACTGGAGGCGCTGGCTGAGTGGTGTACTCAAAGAAACATTCCGCTAATTTGTGACGAGGTGCACCGCGGTTTTATTGCTGAAGGAAACGAATTTGTTTCTCTGGCCAGTATCGGGGAAGCATTTCAAAACAATATCATTGTGCTGCAATCGCCATCTAAATCCTACAATCTCGCCCATGTTCCGGCGGCAGCCTACGCCATCATTGTTAATCAGCAATGGCGGGATACGATCCGCGCATCGATCACCCGTTCCCACTTGTTTGCAGGCGCACTGGCAAGACAGGCACTAATTCTGGCATACGACGAGCTTAACGATTTGTGGCTGCAGACTATGGAAGAAAAGATCAGTGAAAACCGCGCTCTTCTGACCAGACTACTGCACAACTCATCGTTACTCGCCTGCATACCTCAGTCGACCTTTTTTCTTTGGCTGGATCTTCGCGATTATCTGAATCATGTTGCTCCGGGCGTTGCCGCTGACTACCTGTTCAAACGTACCGGCATTGCTGCCAATGACGGGGCCGACTTTCGTTCTCCCGGTTTTGTCCGGCTTAATTTTGCCACCTCAGGCGAGGTGATAAAGCATGTTGGCGAATTGCTGCTCACTATTAGTTCTAATAAATAGAACATTTCGTTGTAGATAATGGAGTATTAATCCCGGTTAACAGGACTACACTAGGCCTGTCCAATTTTTCCGGAGTATTAGTATGCGTTACATTCGCAGAGCAGATGCCAGAGGCAAAGCTGATTTTGGCTGGCTGCAATCAAAACATACCTTTTCCTTTGGCCGCTACTATGATGCTGAGCACATGGGAATTTCGGTACTCAGAGTCATTAATGACGATAGCGTCGCGCCGGGACGCGGTTTCGATACACATGGTCACCGCGATATGGAAATTATTTCTTATGTAACCCGTGGTGCGCTGGCACATAAAGACAGTACAGGGAACAGTGATACGATTCCGGCCGGAGACATTCAACGCATGTCTGCCGGTACAGGGATCCGGCATTCCGAATACAATGCGTCGCAAACTGACCCGGTACACTTTTTACAAATTTGGGTGCAGCCTGCAGAAACAGGTATCGCGCCGGGTTATGAACAGAAAACCATCGCTCAGGAAGGGGCGCTCACAGCTCTGGTGACACCGGACGGTGCTGACGGTACAGTAAAGGTACATCAGGACATGTCGTTACACCGCTTAATATTAAAAGAAGGTGAGGGCATTACATTGTCAACAGGCAGCCGGCTTGGCTATCTGCATCTGATTAAAGGTGACCTGACACTGGAAGGTGATGAATTTTCAGCCGGTGACGGCATCGGCGTCTATCAGAATGACATGCTTAAACTCACTGCCGGGACTGACACAGAAGCATTGTGGTTTGATTTACCACAGCTTTGATCGCCTTTCTGACGGCAGCATGTTCACAGCCGCAGATATCATGTTATTATGCCCGTGGTGGTAAACAGACCGCTAATCAAATCAATAATAACGATGATTCAGTGAGCAAAAAAACGTGATTAAGATTATCCTGGCAGATGACCATGAACTGGTCAGAACAGGGATTCGACGTATTCTGGACGATGTATCCGACTTTAAAGTCGTAGCCGAGTCGAAAAACGGGGAAGACGCTGTTAAACATTGCAGAACTGATGCGCCCGACATTGTCCTGATGGACGTCAATATGCCCGGCATGGGCGGACTGGAAGCCACTAAAAAAATTGTACGAATGTCTGAGAATACGCGGGTGATTTGTTTGTCTATGCATACAGAACACCCCATTCCCACGCAGGTTATGCAACTTGGTGCATTCGGATTTTTAACCAAAGACGCTGATCCGGAAGAGATGATCCGGGCTATCTACAAGGTACATTCCGGTCAGAAGTATCTGCCTGCGGACATCGCTGAAAGTATTGCTATGCGGCGTATTACTCCGGAAAGCGACAATCCTTTCGATTCGCTTTCTACCCGTGAGCTGAATATTGCTATGCGTCTGACCAAAGGTCAGAAGGTACCTGAAATCGCCAGCGAACTTTGTATTAACCCGAAAACTGTTAACAGTTACCGCTACCGGATGTTTGAAAAGCTGGGGGTATCTACTGATGTGGAACTGACTCACCTGGCGCTACGACACAAACTCATCGATTCTAATTTGCTTTAATTTCAATGCCGGCATTTGATCACAACGCGTTTCTTAAAAACCTGACCAGTCAGCCCGGTGTCTACCGGATGTACAACGAGCTGGGCGATGTGATTTATGTCGGTAAAGCAAAGAATCTTAAAAACCGCGTATCCAGTTATTTCCGCAAAAACGTAGATAACGCTAAAACCCGTTCTCTGGTGGCGAACATTGCCTCAATGGACGTCACTGTGGTGAACAGTGAAACCGAAGCGTTTCTGCTGGAAAATAACTTCATTAAGAAGTACAAACCCCGTTATAACGTGGTCATGCGGGATGATAAGTCTTATCCGTTTATTTTCCTCTCTGCCCACGAGCATCCCAGGTTGTCTTTTCACCGGGGCCCGCAAAAAAAGAAAGGTGAATATTTCGGCCCTTATCCCAGTGCATGGGCTGTTCGCGAAAGCCTGCGTACCATGCAAAAGATTTTCCCGGTAAGACAGTGCGAAGACAGTTATTACCGTTCCCGCAGCCGTCCCTGCCTGCAATATCAAATGCAGCGTTGCAGCGCCCCTTGTGTGGAAGGCTATGTCAGTGATGAGGAATATCAGGAGCAGGTCCAGCTTGCGCGCTTATTTCTGAACGGGAAAAATCAGCAGGTCATCGGCACGCTGGTTGATAAAATGGAAAAGGCCAGTGAGCAACTGAATTTCGAAGCTGCTGCACGTTACCGTGACCAGATAAATGTACTGCGTAAAGTGCAGGAACAGCAATGGGTGTCCGGTACACAGGATGAAATGGATGTTTTCGGCTTCGCAGTGCGGGGGAATATGGCGTGCATTCAGGTTATGTTTATCCGCGACAGTCAGTTGCTGGGCTCGAAAGCCTATTTCCCTAAAGTGCCTGCATCTGCCAGTGAAGATGAAATCTTTGAGTCCTTCTTTCTGCAGTTTTATCTTTCAGGCAATAAAATTATTCCTAAACAAATTGTGTTGCCACGTGCATTAACCGAAGAAGACAGTATTCTTGATGTGTTATGCGAAGAAGCAAAACGCAAAGTTAAGATATTTAAAGGTGCACGGGAAGAAAAGCGCCGGTATCTGAAACTGGCTCAAACCAATGCAGTAAACGCACTGGATGCCCAGTACAGTCAGCAGAAGTCTGTGCATGCCAGGTACCTGGACCTGGAGGATATTCTTGAACTTGATACGCCGGTACAGCGTATGGAATGTTTCGACATCAGTCATACATCCGGTCAGCAAACCGTGGCGTCCTGTGTGGTGTTTAACCGTGAAGGGCCCCATAAAAGCGACTATCGCCGGTACAATATTGAAGGTATAACGCCGGGTGACGATTACGCTGCGATGGCTCAGGCGCTGAGACGCCGCTATAAGAACGTCAAAGAAGTCAGTAAAATTCCTGACATCCTTTTTATTGATGGCGGTAAAGGGCAACTGGCACAGGCTGAGTCATTTTTTGGAGACTGGCCTGAAGATAAAAAGCCCATGCTTATCGGTGTGGCGAAAGGCACAACCCGGAAACCCGGACTGGAGACGCTTATCCTGGCCGGTTCTCATGAAACCATTCCTATGGAAAGTCACTCACCTGCGCTGCATCTTATACAGCACATCAGGGATGAGTCTCACCGGTTTGCCATTACCGGGCACAGAAACCGCCGGCAAAAAGTTAAAACGACCTCCAGTCTTGAATCGATTCCCGGTATCGGAGCGAGGCGCAGACAAAGCCTGCTTAAATACATGGGCGGTCTGCAGGGTTTGAAAAAAGCCAGCAAAGACGAGATTGCAAACGTCCCCGGGATCAGTGCTGAGCTGGCGGAAACCATTTACGATCATCTGCATCTTTAAGCAGGTGAATAATCAGGGACGTGTTACCATGCTTACCTGTGTGATGTCATTGATGAAAATTGAGAAGTAATAATATGTGGACTGTACCAAATATCATCACGCTTTTTCGTGTTGTGCTTATTCCTGTATTCGTGGTGGTGTATTTTCTTGACTGGCGCTGGGCAAAAGAAGCCGGTGCATTTGTATTCTGGCTCGCGGCCATAACTGACTGGTTTGACGGTTATCTGGCAAGAAAGCTGAAACAGTCAACACCGTTCGGTGCTTTCCTTGACCCTGTGGCAGATAAGCTCATTGTTGCAACGGCATTGATCATGATTACCCATACCTATGGTTCTTTGTGGATCACGTTGCCGGCTATCGCTTTGATGGTGCGCGAAATTTATATTTCTGCGTTACGTGAATGGATGGCACAGCGGGGATACAGCGATACGGTAAAGGTCAGCTTTATCGGTAAAGCGAAAACCATGGCGCAGATGCTGGCATTAATCGGATTGTTATCAGGCCTGGAAACGTTTATGGGCTTCCCCATTTATTGGGTAACACTGGGGCATATTCTGCTTTATATAGCGGCAGTTTTGTCTGTCTGGTCCATGCTTGTATATACCGGCGCGGCCTGGAAGCATCTCTCCGGACGTCATAAGCCATAAGGGTTGGCTGGATGTTGTGCAATACGAATAAAAAAAAAGCAAACAGACAGCAAATTAAGTATTTAGGTGTATTTTGATGGTTTTTGCTGTTGACAGTTTTGTCCGTGCAGGTAGAATGCACCCCACGTTTCAGAGAGCAGCAGCGAACTGAAACTGTAGCAAAAATGCGGGAATAGCTCAGTTGGTAGAGCACGACCTTGCCAAGGTCGGGGTCGCGAGTTCGAATCTCGTTTCCCGCTCCAAATTGGCGGAATGGCAGAATGGCTATGCAGCGGATTGCAAATCCGTGGATCTCGGTTCGACTCCGGGTTCCGCCTCCATCATCGCATTAGCGATAGCAGGTTCCAACCTGTACCAGTCGAAAGACAACCCAGGCCCGGGTGGTGAAATTGGTAGACACAAGGGATTTAAAATCCCTCGCTGGTAACAGCGTGCCGGTTCAAGTCCGGCCCCGGGCACCATTTTTTAATGACTTCATATTCTTAGCAATCATCCTTAGTTTAAATCCGTAAATTTTCAAATTTGTGACGATAATTGGCTGTATTTTTAGGATGAATCTTCGTATAGTGATTCAATCGTGCAGTTTTATTTACAGCCGTTCTAAGCAGGGACGTAATGAATCGATTCTTAATCTCAGCCGGTACACTTCGGCAAACTCTTGATGAAAATGCCATTTGCGTACTCCGTGCCATTATGTCGGATCCTGTAAACGGTACTGCTGATATTACCGGTTCACAAATTATACCCGGCGCCCTTGATATTAATCTTGATGAAGAAGGCAGTGACCATACAGGAGATTTGCCGCATACAAATCTCTCTCCTGATGCGCTGGCGGTATTACTGGGAAGCTTAGGCATTACCGAAAATAGTGATGTTGTGGTTTATGATAATCGTGGCATGTTTACGGCACCACGGCTTTGGTGGATGCTAAAAGCAGCCGGCCATGATAAAGTGACTGTATTAGACGGCGGCTGGCCAGCCTGGCAAGCAGCGGGCTATCCCGATTCCGGAGCGGCTCCGCACAGCGGGAATGCACTTTACAATCCGTCTTCACCTTCCCGCAAATGGTTTGTTAATGCTGAAGAAGTCAGCAACGCACTTTCACAAGATATCCAGATTATCGACGCCAGAAGCGAAGCCCGCTTTTATGGCGAAGTAGAAGAGCCCAGACAAGGACTACGTCGGGGTCACATGCCCGGCGCGTTTAATTTGCCTTTTCAATGTGTATTAGACAACGGACGTTTTAAATCACCGGAAGCAATCAGACAGATTTTTGCAGACAAAGGGATCGACCTTGATAAACCAATCATCTGCAGTTGTGGCTCTGGAGTTACAGCATGTATTACCGGCATGGCCGCTCTGTTATGTGGTGCCACTGACGTATCCGTTTATGATGGCGCATGGGCAGAGTGGGGAGCAAATTCACACTTTCCTGTGGAGGTTAAATGATGAGCAATAAACCACGTGTCGTCGTGTTAACCGGGGCAGGTATTTCAGCGGAATCCGGTTTGAAGACATTCCGCGACAGCAATGGCTTATGGGAAAACCATAAAGTTGAGGATGTTGCGACGCCTGAGGCATTTGCCGCAAATCCTGAACTGGTTTACCGCTTTTATAATGCACGGCGGGCACAACTGCAGGAACCCGGTGTGTTACCCAATGCGGCACACAGTGCACTGGCCAGGCTTGAAAAGCAGCTTGGTAAAGACTTTCTGCTTGTAACCCAGAACGTGGACGACCTTCACGAGCGTGCCGGCAGTCAGCGCATGATTCACATGCACGGAAAGTTACTCTCAGCCCGTTGCACTGTTTCCGGCCAGTCTCACTCCTGGGATGAGTCTTTTGATGATCAAACTCCTTGCCCGTGTTGCACACCTGCTGCAGGTCTTCGTCCTGACATTGTGTGGTTTGGTGAGATGCCGCTGCAAATGGACGATATAATCCTGGCTTTGACTAAAGCGGATTTGTTTATCTCAGTGGGGACATCAGGTCAGGTTTATCCGGCAGCCGGCTTTGTGCAGGTTGCGAAGGACAGCGGAGCCAGAACTGTGGAGCTGAATCTTCAACCCAGTGATCGCTGCGACATGTTCGATGAGTCTTACCACGGCCCGGCGTCTAAAGTTGTTCCTAACTTTGTCGACAGTCTGCTTGAAGAGTTATCACTGACCGCCACGTTGTAAATGTCGCCGTATTTCGATGAATTTATTACTATCGCTCTGGTACACCTGCTGGCAGTAGCCAGCCCGGGGCCTGATTTTGCTGTAGTGGTACGTAACAGTGTTGCTTACGGTCGCAGGACAGCCATGTTCACCAGTGTGGGGATTGGCCTGGCAATTCTGGTCCATGTGGCTTACTCACTCGTCGGAATTAGCGTACTTCTGAAAACCACCCCCTGGCTGTATACCGCGTTTACCTATATTGCCGCAGCCTACCTGTTATATCTCGCTTCGGGAGCGCTAAGAAGCGGTCCTGCACAGACAAACAATGAAGCAGGTGCTGAAATCGCCGCTAAACAGCCGGCTATCAGTGCTAAAAAAGCGTTCATTCAGGGATTTCTTACCAATGGCCTTAACCCTAAGGCCACTTTATTTTTCCTGTCACTGTTTACTGTCATCATTGACTCACAAACGCCTTCAGATATCCGGTTAATGTACGGGCTTTACCTGTCGTTCGCGACGGGGGTGTGGTTTTGTCTGCTTTCCTATTTGCTCAGCACCAGTCGTGTTGCAGGTGCTATCCGGTCAAAAGGCTACTGGCTCGACCGGGCCATGGGCGTTTTACTCATCGGGCTGGCTGTGAAGTTAGTCTTAGCGTAGTAGGCAATCTGGCCCATTGGGGTATAATCGCCACAACTTATTGAATTAAAGAAGTATCTGAGTGCCTGATATGCAACCTGACAACAAAAAAGCCTTGTACAATGACCGTTTTAACCTGTTGAACGGCAAAGGGTTATTTGATTTCAGAAAGCTGGCCTCCATATCAGTAAACCTGCTGAAAAGTAACTTCTGGCCGATTTTTCAGGCGTGCGCGCTTATCATACTGGTCGTGTTTGCGTTTGCCATGGTGATCTCCGGCATCTATCCCATAGAGCAACTTACTGCAATGCCCGCTGAACAACAGGGTATTCTTGATATCGCGATGATCCTGATTGTTGCGCCGTTGTCAGCCGGGTTGTCACTGATGGGAGTTAATATCGCCAGGGGTAACAGAATTAAAACCAGTGATGTATTTCGTTATTTATCCTGGGTTTTGCCGCTGGCTCTGGCACAGCTGCTGGTCACAATTCTGGTACAAATAGGACTGACAGTGCTTATCCTGCCCGGTTTGTACCTCTTCGTAGCCACTACATTTACCTTACCTCTGATTGCAGATAAGAAGCTGGGGGTATTGCAGGCCATCATCACATCCTGCAAAGCAGTGAATCAATTTATACTATCGTTTATTGTTCTTTTTGTTATTTTTCTCGTACTGTTCCTGTTAAGCATTTTTACATTCGGGTTAGCCTTTTTAGTGATTATGCCGCTATATTTTGTGGTGACTGGTATGCTGTATACCACACTGTTTGATACTACGGAAAATCATCAGGTTAACGAATCAGCGGGACAGGAGTCGACGTTCGATGCATAAAAGAGAAACCATGAAAATTGTACTGATCACAGTTGCCGTATTACTGGTAATTGTTATCAATGCCTGGATCATGTCCTCACGGGAGCCGGATATTCTGGACATTCCGGTGACAGAACAGGCAAGAAAGCCGGTACCGGACTTCAAAGAGATTGAAAATGTTCAGGAAAAAAAGGAAGCATTCTTCTCGTATCTCAAGCCTGAAGTCGAGAAGCAAAACGAATATCTTTTATCTTTGCGACATTATATTCAAACATTGCAGCGACAGTTATCGTTAGGTGAAACGTTAAGTGAAGACGACACCAACCGTATAGCATGGCTGGTCAATGAGTATAAAGTGGACGAAGGCGCAGATTTAACAGATCAACTTCAGGTACTGATGCGTCGTGTAGATATTTTACCGGTGTCACTGGTTCTTGCTCAGGCAGCAAATGAATCTGCATGGGGAACCAGCCGCTTTGCTACAGAAGGATATAACTTCTTCGGACTGTGGTGTTTCAGAAAAGGATGCGGTTTTGTCCCGTCACGGCGGAGTGACGGACTCGATCATGAAGTGGCCAGGTTCCCGAATCTGTCGAAAGCCACTTATACCTATATGCGAAATATAAACCGCCACTATGCCTACAAAGAACTGCGCGATATTCGAAATACACTGCGCAGCAATCAGCTTCCTGTTACCGGCGTTGCGCTGGCTGAAGGACTGATGAATTACTCGGAACGCGGGGTCGCTTATGTTGAGGAATTACAGGCGATGATCCGTTATAACAAGGATTATATGTAGTGAAAAAGGCTTTACTGGCAGCAAGCTTTCTTTGTCTGAACATGTTTCAGGTGTCGGCTGAAACCATTCAGGTGGAGTACAGCCGTTTCTATAGTCATGTTAAAAAGCTCGATGGTGAAGATACGCAAGCTCTGCAGTTTGCATTTGGTTTTGTGCGTGTAGGGGAAGGGTATCTGTGTGGTATTAACGATGCGAAAATCATCACAGAAAAACAGGTGATGCCACTCACTGTTTCGCCGGAAAACCGGTTCACCGTCCCTGATGACAAGATCCTGAAAATGGCAGAAGCAGTGGTTGAAATTGATTTGGCGGAAGCGGCGAACCTGTGTGATATGTCTGTTCAGCTCGAGACGAAGCCGGCTTATCTTTCTAAAACCTACACGAAAGAAGAACTGGTATTTCTGCTCGAGCAATACAAGTCATTCTTCAATGCTATGGGCAGTTTTCTGTCATTCATGATGCCTACCGTCGACGGCCTGAATATTCAGTTTGCCGATGATAACATCAGCATGCCTCTTAAAGATGCGCCTTCAATCAATATGGGCATCGTGACATTACCTGCTGACTGGATAGAACAAAGTAAAGGACTGACTTTGCCGGATGTGCCAATGCGGATTACAGCAAAAGCCGTGCGCTGAGCCGGAAAGCAGAAAAAGTAAAGGAGCCGCTTCCTATGAAGCGGTACCGATTGTCGTGTTTTCTTCGATATTATCTTCAATAACCAACTGATATTTAATTTCTTCCGCCAGCCGGTTAACTGTTTTTTCCCCTTCCAGACATAATTCACCTGCACGGTGAAATTCCATCAGTCCTACATCTGACAGATGAGGTTCTATCAGTACGTCAGGCGGATCTCCGGCCAGTCTGGAGCGGGTCACGCGGGCTTGCAGTATTTCCAGAGAACTACTCATGACACTCAGGATCCCGGGCGGTTCCGGTTTGTCAGACCTGGATTCCGGTGAAAACCACTGCCTGACAATATTTGAACCTTTAGAGAAAAAGTCGTCGGTTTTTTTCTGGATTTTTTCATGTTCTGCGGCTGGTCTTTCCAGGCGCTGAGGCTTGAAATCAGCGTTGAGGTTCACCGCAATCACAAAATCTGCGCCCAGTTGACGGCAAAGGTTTACAGGTACAGGATTGACGACAGCACCATCCACCAGCCACCGGCCATTATATTCAACCGGACTGAACAGGGCAGGAATTGCGCAGGATGCCTGAATACAATTATCAACGGGCCCCTGGTTGAACATGACTTCGCGGCCGGAGTATAAATCCGTGGCAACCACAGCAAAGGGTTTATTCATCTCTTCAAAAGACGGGGCGCAAAATTCTTCCGCCAGTTTGGTAAATACTTTTTGTCCGCTGGCAATGCCACCTTTGCGGATGCCAACACCCATTAAAGACAGGATTTGCCATTCTGTTAACGAACAAGCCCACTCTTTGAGGGGCTCAAGCTTACCACTTGCATAGGCAGCGCCCACGTAAGCACCAATCGAACAACCCGCGACTACATCTATCTTAACGCCCAGCCGTTCAAGTGCTTCAATGATGCCAATATGAGTCCAGCCCCTTGCAGCGCCGGCACCGAGTGCGAGTCCGATTTTCATGGTCTATTCCGTCAGATTAACAATTTGAACAGGGGATTGTGCATCATCACTGACCGCACTGGTAAAATCCGGCTTGTCGAAGGCTGTATCACCGTCTTCTACCGGTGCGCCTGTGGCCTTGATTTGTTTAAAGTCATACAAATTGCCATCAGCGAGGTGTGATGGGGCAACGTTCTGAATTGCACGGAACATAGACTCAATGCGACCCGGAAAACGCTTATTCCAGTCCTGCAGCATCATTTTAATATTCTGCCTCTGCAGATTCTCCTGAGAACCGCAAAGATTACAGGGGATGATCGGGAATTCAGTGGCGTCAGCGTATTTCTGAATGTCTTTCTCACTGCAATAAGCCAGCGGGCGAATAACAATGTGTTCACCGTTATCACTTACCAGTTTGGGCGGCATAGCTTTTAGTTTTCCGCCATGGAACATGTTCAGAAACAATGTTTCCAGCATATCATCACGATGATGACCGAGGGCTATTTTTGTTGCGCCGAGTTCCTTTGCCGTACGGTACAGGATCCCGCGTCTTAATCTGGAACACAGTGAACAGGTGGTTTTCCCTTCAGGGATTTTATCTTTAACGATGGAATAGGTATCTTCTTCCACAATTTTGTAGTCAATACCCAGTGAATCCAGGTATTCAGGCAACACATGTTCCGGAAAACCCGGCTGCTTCTGATCGAGGTTAACCGCGACGATATCAAAATTGACCGGTGCAATTTTGCGTAAAAATAGCAGGATATCCAGCAGCGTATAGCTGTCTTTTCCGCCGGATAAGCACACCATGACCTTGTCGCCGTCTTCAATCATATTGAAGTCTTCGATGGCTTTGCCAACATGTCTGCGCAGTCTTTTCTGCAACTTGTTAAAGTTGTATTTTTGTTTACTTTGCGCACTGTGACTGGCGTTGTCAGATGGCGTAGATGTTACTTGATTCATGGCACTTCAGAATTGGCTGGAAAAATAAAAGTAACATTATACAAAAGCAGACGGAATGCTGCTACACAAGCAGCATTCCGTTATCGCCCATTTACTTAACCGGAGACGTAAACCCGTCAGGTTTAACCGCCAGCACATCGCAATTCAGGTTATCAATAACATGCTCTGCAGTATTGCCCAAAAAGGCGGCTGATAAGCCTGTACGTCCCACAGTACCGATTACGACGAGTTCTGCATCCAGCTGTTCAGTCACTTTCGGGATGGCTATATCGGGTAATCCCTCAACAACATGGCAATTTGCTACGCCGATCCCAAATTTAGCGCTGTGGTTTTCCATTTCCTGAACATGATGGTTTCGCACAGCGTTATGATACGTCTCAGGATTGAAATCGGGGATCTCAATGGCAATATTCAGTGGTGCAGAAGGATAGGCATTAACCAGATGTACCTGACCACTCAGTAACTCTGCATAATCCTTTGCAATACCGGTCAACTTGTCATTCAGTTGTGCATGTTCTTTGTCTTCTGTACCCACATTGACTGCCGCAACAATATTACCGTGTTCAGGCCAGGCATGGGCTTTGACAAGTAAAACCGGAGCCGGACATTTTCTCAGTAAGTGCCAGTCTGTTGGTGTAAAGAGCACTGATGCAAAATCATCGTGTTTGCGGGTAGCTTTAACGACCAGGTCAATCTGACGGTTAATGGTGTAGCGGGTAATGGCTTCGTAACGTTTATCACTCCACTCAACAGCAACCTTTACATCATAATCATCGTAGCGGGTCAGGTTTTTTTCTGCCCAGGCAATGCGGTCTTTGGTTACCGCATCACGCATGGCTTCACGCTCACTGCGGGTGAGCATTGTTGTCATGTCATAAGAAAAGTCGTATACAACAAGCAGTGCGTGTACCTCTGCACCGGTTTTACGGGCAATTTCGATGGCTCTTGAAAGGGCAGGTTGTTCAGGCTTGTCAGCCTGAACGACGGCGAGAATACGTTTGCAGGTGATCATGGCGTCTCTCCTTATTGATGCAGACAATAAATACTGCCTTCATCTTTAGTATAAGACTTACAGCAGGAGAGACGTTGTTTCAGATCAATATTTCAACGGGATCTTAATCCACGCAAAGGGTAGGAATGTCCATAGAGTGCAGCTTTTTATCCATAGCCGCAAAATCCAGAACAGTAATGAGTTTCCCGTCTACTTTGATAATGCCTTCTTTCTGGAAGCGGGTCAGCAAGCGGCTGATCGTTTCTACCGTTAAACCGAGATAATTACCGATTTCGTTGCGGGTCATACTCAGATTGAACTGACGGTGAGAAAAACCTCGTTCTTCAAACCGACCGGACAGATGGGCGATAAAATAAATCAGACGTTCTTCTGCCGTCCGTTTATTCAGCAGCATCATCATTTCGTGATCCTGCTTAATTTCAGCACTCATAAAGCGCATGATCTGATGGCGCAATTTCGGGAATTGCTCAGACATTTTTTCAAGAGTGGAGTAGGGAAGTTCACACACCATGGCCGTTTCCAGCGCCTGAGTGTAACTCTGGTGAGTGTCGTCACGTAAACCGTCAAAACCGATAATATCGCCCGGGAAGTGGAAACTGATAATTTGCTCTTCACCTTCTTTATCGGTGACAAAAGACTTAAATGAACCTGCCCGTACAGCGTACAGAGAGGTAAATTTATCACCGGCTTCTACCAGGGTATCGTGTTTATGCAAAGGCTTTTTGCGTTCAATGATGTCATCCAGTGACTCAATCTCAGTTTTGTTGAGAGCCAAGGGCAGACACAGATGGCTGAAACTGCAATTCTGGCAGTGTATAGAAAAATCCGAACGTTTTTGCATGCTCACTTTCCGCTGTTTGCGATAATTCTACTGTATAGTACTTAAAGCCCGCCACAACAGCAATAATGCGTAAAACAGCAAACTCAAAGCAATGATCTGACGAACTACGGGTTGTCTGAAACCTGAGGAAAGCCAGTCTGCACCAGCCCGGACAGCCAGCAACGCCGGTAGCGTTCCTAAACCAAAACCGGCCATGATTACTGCACCGGATATTGCCGTCCCTGAAGCCAGTGCCCACGTCAGGGTGGAATAAACCAGTCCACAGGGCAACCATCCCCAAATCATACCATAGGGAAAGGCGCTAATAGGAGACCTGAAAGGTAAAAACCGTTTCGACAGCGGCTGAATTCTCTGCCAGAGTTTACTGCCGAGAGCTTCAACAGCGGTCAGGCCACGCCACCAGTTACCCAGATAACAGGCCATGGCAATCAGCATGATGCCACTGAAGACGGCGAGTACGGGGCCGGTCACCGGTACAGCATCTTTTGCTATCTGCCCGATGCCGCCGGTAACAGCGCCGGCAACTATGTAGCTGAATATACGACCAAAGTTGTAGCTAAGCGTATAGGGTAAAGGGGATGATCCTGCCGGCGTGGCGGCAGACAGTGCCAGCGATACGCCGCCGCACATTCCCACACAATGAACGCCTCCGCCCAGCCCGACCAGCAAGGCAGATAAAAACGACAGATCACTCATTGAGTTTTTTTCGTTCTTCGGCCAGCTTTTTTTCTTCAGGAGATAAATCATCATCGAAAAGAATACTGTAGCCCTGGCGATCCAGGTCTTCAAACTGGTTCGATTTTACTGCCCAAAAAAATACGCCGATGGCAATGGCCACAATGATCACAGCAAGGGGAATAAGGACGTAAATTATACTCATAGCGTTACTTTAACAGTCTCGTCGAATTAGTGACTACCAGAATACTACTCAGGCTCATACCTATCACCGCCATCCACGGCGTCAAAATGCCGGACACTGCAAACGGCAGGATAACCAGATTGTAGCCTATGGCCCATCCCATATTCTGCCTGACAGTCGCTTTTACTCTTCTGGCCATATGAGTGAGGTGCCCGAGTACAGCCAGCTTATCATTTAATAAAATCACATCCGCGGCACTTTTTGCGATATCCGTGGCATTACCCACTGCAATGCCAACATCAGCCGCTGCCATCACCGGTGCGTCGTTAATCCCATCACCCAGCATCATGACATGACGGCCCTGCCGCTGAAGGGCTGTCACAGCGTTTAATTTATCTTCAGGGCTGTTCCCGCCTGTGGCTTTGTCTACGGGTAAATTCGCTGCAATGTCGTCAACATTTTGCTGAATATCGCCACTCAGAATTATCCGCTCCAGTTGCGACAGTTTGCTCAGACTGTCTGCGGCATCCGCTTTAATTTTATCTGCTACACGAAAAGCGGCTACGGGCACATCGTTTTCGGTGAGAAACACGTTAGCGGGAAAGGGCGATATGCCGGCATTTATACCGGTGAAAGACGCTGAACCGGCTTTATAACTGCGGCCATTGCATTGTGCGCCGATCCCCATACCTGCCACAACGTCAACATGGCTCAGAATTAATGCATGATTGTTATCAGAAACAAAGGCTGCGGCAACCGGATGTTCTGAACGGGACTCTATTGCCCCCATTAAAGCCCGGATTTCACTTTCCCGTGCCGGATCAGCAAACCAGCTGTTTATCTGAGCAAACTTTCCTTCGGTCAGCGTTCCGGTTTTATCCAGCACCAGGGTATCTACGTGGTTGATTTGCTCCAGTGCATCGGCTCTTTTCAATAAAATGCCATGCCGGTTAAGGTTTGCCATTGCGCAGGTGAGGGCAGATGGCGTAGCCAGCCCCAGCGCACAGGGACAGGTTGCTACCAGTACCGCGATGCTAATCCAAAATGCATTGTCATTACCCTGCCAGTGCCAGTAAGCCCATGAGGATGCAGCCGTAATCAGTACTACGGCGACAAAATAACTGGAAAAGCGGTCAGCCATTAGAGCGACCCGGGGCTTTGCAGCCATAGCGGTGGATTGCAAACGAATGATCTGATTTACCAGCGCAAATTTTAACGCCCTGGTGACAGTTACCGTTATTACGCCGGTACGGTTTACCGTACCCCCGAATACCGTATCGCCGGTTTGTTTGCGCACCGGATTAAACTCGCCGGTAAGCATCGATTCATCGGTTTCACTGGCACCTTCAGTCACAATGCCGTCTACGGGAATGGTCTCTCCGGCTTTGACCACAACAGCATCACCGGTTTTGAGCGATTTTGCCAGCACCTGGGTAACGGTGTTATCTGCAGCCACCTGATTAGCGGTTACCGGTATATATTGCAACATATTCGCTGAGATCTGCGCGGCGCGGTGCCTGCTCCGGTGTTCGAGAAAACGACTCAGTAAAAGCAGGAAAATAAACATGCAAACTGATTCAAAATACACTTCGCCGCGACCGGTAACCGTTGCAAACAGACCGGACAGCCAGGTGCCCAACACCGCAATACTCACCGGTACATCCATATTCACGGTCCGGGTCGACAAAGCCTTTAGCGCGCCAACGTAAAACGTACTGCCGGAATACAGCACCACCGGTGTGGTCAGAACCAGCGCTATCCAGTGAAAATAAGACCGTGTATGTGCATCCATCGCATCGAACAAATCAAAATACAGGGCTGCCGCCAGCATCATGACCTGCATGGTCATCAAACCTGCAAGGCCGAGTTTTTTCAAAAAGCGCTTATCTTCCGCTTTGTATGATGCTTCATGTTGATCCGGTTGAAACGGCAGCGCCGGGTAGCCAATACGCCGTAGCGTAGCCATGATGCTACTGAGCGATACTGCCTCAGGTTGCCATATAACCACTGCGCGTCGCTGTGCTACATTCACCGCAATCTGGCTGACACCGGTGATCCGCGACAATTGCTTTTCAATCAGCCAGCCGCAGGCCGCACAGGTAATGCCTTCAAGGGTTAGCTCAATATGCTTGTTATTACCGTTATCAACGACGAACTCTTCCTGTAAGGCAGGCTCGTCATAGACAGACAGTTTATCCAGTGTTTCGCTTAATGCTGAATCACCTTTAGAGGCCGGTTCAGTGCGGAAGCGGTAATAGTCTTCCAGTCCGTTTCCGGTAATGGCCTGAGCCACGGCCTGACATCCCGGACAGCAAAAATGGCGTTCCTGCTCCAGTACGAATGCAGTAAATGGCTTGCCGGGTATATTAGGCTCGCCACAGTGGTAACAAAGAAAGTCGTCGCTCACGGATTAAACTTAATGATACCGGAGGCCGGTAATTGGAGTGTATTCTGGATTTTCCACTCTTCATCCAGCGGCGTGAGTGAAACGCGCCACTTACCCGACAAAACGGTATCTGTTGTGCCGCGGTACACACCACCGGCATCGCGGGTAAGTAATAATTCGGTATCCAGTGATTCCAGGGTTACGTGGAAAAAGGTCAGTTTCAGTGCGGCACCGGATTGGGGAATGCCGGAATGAAACTTCAGCGCAACGCGGTTTCCTTCAATGGTGAGATCGGTGGTGATATTCAGCTTTTTCGCCCGTTCGACTTTGTCCAGACGCACATTGATGGCTTTTCCTTCTTTGTAATAGTCGTCAATGACCAGGCTGTCTTCACCGGAAGTGGCAAAATGGATGAGAAAACCACTCATAATGACTGTCAGCACAGGTACCGTGATCAGGAACCAGGGCCAGAATTGTTTATACCAGGGCGTCTGCATATCACCACTTATTTAACTGCGCACAACTGAAGGTGCAAGATTACAGGAAATGAAACTTACTATGATGATTTCCATCAAGTTCTGTTTGTATTTTCACACAAAAAAGCCCTGAAAACAGGGCTTTTTGAATGACAGCAGTGTAATTAACCGGGGTCAGTTAGACAGGCTGTACACGTAGGCGGCCACAACGTGAATTTTGTCATCACCCAGGGTTTTCTTGAATGAAGGCATCACGCCATTCCGGCCGTAAGTGAGCGTTTCAGTGACCGATTGTTCAGAAGAACCGTACAGCCAGATATTATCAGTCAGATTCGGCGCCCCGAGTAACTGGTTACCTTTACCGTCCATGCCGTGACAGGCAGCACACACCATAAAGCGGGCTTTTCCGTCATCAATCAGCGCAGTCATTTCAGGCCCCTGTTCCCGGCCACTCAAACTGAGTACATAGGCAACCGTCTCTTTGATACCTTGCTCACCCATGGAAGCAATCCATGCAGGCATAGCGGCCTGACGACCCAGAGTAAGGGTTTCAACAATTTTTGCGCCGCTGCCTCCGTAAAGCCAGTCGTCGTCGGTGAGGTTAGGGAAGCCCACATTGGCGCCTCTTGCATCAGAACCGTGACACTGGGAACAGTTTTGTAAAAACAAACGTTGTCCTACTTTGACTGCTTCAGGATCATTGGCCAGTTCTTCAACCGGTACTGCCGCGTATTTTTTGAAAATCGGGTCATACAATTCCGCAGCCTGATCCAGCTCGCGGTCGTACTTAACCAGTAATCCGTTCTCTTTCGCATCAGCACGGGCCTGAGCAGATTCTTCCAGTGACTGGATGTTCTGGTTCGAACTTTTCCAGCCAAGGAAACCCTGCCATGCACCTAATCCCGGGAACAAAGCGAGGTACACAAAGCCCCAGACGATACAAACGTAAAATAAAATAGTCCACCAGCGGGGTAACTGGTTATTAATTTCTTCGATACCATCGAAGACGTGCCCCATGCCTTCACCTTCTGCTACACCGGTTTTATTAGCCAGTGCCCAGCGTAACAGGATGAAGCAGCCGATAATGGTACCCAGCGTGATCACTGAGATCCAAATTGTCCAAAACGTGCTCATGAGTTCAAGACTCCTGCTTATTCTTTTGAGATTTCTCTTTCACTTCGTCGGCAAAGGGCAGGTTGGCCGCTTCGTCGAATCGCTTTTTATTGCGACCGCTGAACGCCCACCAGACCACACCAATGAAGCAAACAAACACTACGACAGTAAAAATGCTGCCCGCTATTCCCTGATCCATATCAGTTCAGATATGTGCCGAGGGATTGAAGGTAAGCAATCAGGGCCTGCATTTCTGTTTTACCCTTTACTGCCGCCTGTGCACCGGCGATATCATCATCGGTGTAAGGCACACCAAAGCCGCGGAACACTTCCATTTTCTTCGCGGTATCTTCACCGCTGAGCGTATTCTCTGCCAGCCACGGGAAACCGGGCATGTTAGACTCCGGTACCACGTTGCGGGGATTAATCAGGTGAACACGGTGCCATTCGTCACTGTAGCGGCCACCAACACGCGCCAGGTCAGGACCGGTACGTTTTGACCCCCACAGGAAGGGATGCTCCCATACCGACTCACCGGCAACTGAATAGTGGCCGTAACGTTCTGTTTCGGCACGGAACGGACGAATCATCTGGCTGTGACAGCCAACACACCCTTCACGGATGTAGATATCGCGACCTTCCAGTTGCAGTGCTGTATAGGGTTTTAATCCCTTAACCGGTTCAAGTACCTGTTGCTGAAACATCAGCGGCAAAATTTGAACTAAAGCACCAAAACTGATAGCAATCAGAATAAGCACAGTCATCAGGCCAATGTTTTTCTCAATTATTTCATGTGGATTCTTCACAACAACGACTCCTTATGCTGCCTGCGCGGCGGGTTCAGCTGCAATGCTGCCCTTGGGCGCACGTACAGTTTTCCAGGTGTTGTAGGCCATCACCAGCATGCCGGCAACCACAAACACACCACCGATAAAGCGCACAACATAGAAGGGTTTGGAGGCTTCCAGTGACTCAACGAAGCTGTAGGTCAGCGTTCCGTCGGCGTTCACTGCTCGCCACATGAGACCTTGCAGTACACCGGACATCCACATGGCAACGATGTAAAGCACCACTCCAATAGTAGCCAGCCAGAAGTGCACGTTCACCAGTTTGGTGGAGTACATTGCACGTTGTCCGAACAATACAGGAATGAGGTGATATACAGAGCCGATGGACACCATGGCTACCCAGCCCAGTGCGCCTGAGTGAACGTGACCGATAGTCCAGTCGGTGTAGTGAGACAGCGCATTGACGGTTTTGATGGCCATCATCGGGCCTTCAAAGGTCGACATGCCGTAGAAAGACAATGAAACAATCAGGAAACGCAGCACCGGGTCCGTACGCAGCTTGTGCCATGCACCTGACAATGTCATGATCCCGTTGATCATGCCGCCCCAGGAGGGCACGAACAGAATAACCGACATCACCATACCCAGGGACTGCGTCCAGTCTGGCAGCGCCGTGAAGTGAAGGTGGTGAGGACCGGCCCAGATGTATAGTGAAATCAGAGCCCAGAAGTGAATAATGGATAAGCGGTAAGAGTACACCGGGCGTCCCGCCTGTTTAGGCACGAAGTAGTACATCATGCCAAGGAAACCCGCTGTCAGGAAAAAGCCAACCGCATTGTGTCCATACCACCACTGCATCATGGCATCCACCGCACCTGCATACAGTGAATAAGATTTCGTGAAGGAAACCGGAATCGCCATACTGTTACCGATGTGGAGCACTGCTACGGTAAGCATAAACGCGCCGAGGAACCAGTTTGCTACATAAATGTGCGATACCTTACGAATGATGATGGTACCGAAAAAATTTATGATGTAAGCAATCCAGACCAGCGCGATAAGGATATCGATAGGCCATTCAAGTTCAGCGTATTCCTTGCTGGAAGTAATGCCGAAGGGCAAAGTGACAACAGCAAGAACGATAACGGCCTGCCAGCCCCAAAAGGTAAAGGCAGCAAGTTTGTCGCTGAATAAACGTACCTGACTGGTACGCTGAACAATATAATAAGACGTTGCAAACAGTGCACATCCGCCGAAAGCGAAAATGACTGCGTTGGTATGTAACGGTCTTAATCGGGAAAACGTCAGCCAGGGTGTATCGAAGTTAAGTGCAGGAGCAAACAATTGCGCAGCAATAAATACTCCCAGCCCCATGCCGATAATACCCCAGACGATTGTCATGATGGTAAATTGCCTGACTACTTTATAGTTGTAATCAGGTTGTGCTTGGCTTATTTCACTCATTTGATTGATATTCCACTTCAATGGTAAATGGGTTTCCAACTGCCGGATTCCGGTTTTGCGCAAGTTGCAGGCTTAACGCTTGACCTTTTTAATTCTGTTGTAATTATAGACAGGTCAGCTGGTACGCGGATAATAAGATTTTTATTTACAAAAAGATACCATAAACTAGTCGGGGTTGATCTCCGTCAAAGGTAGTAATAAACCGTCGCTATTTACAGTATAATTTTCACATGAAAACAACAAAAAAAGCGCAAAAATTCATCATTCCCACACTCATTCTGATCTTGGCGCTGGGTGTGTATCTTTCAAAGCAACAGGTAACAACAACTGACATAGATAACGGTTTAGGCAATCCGTGTACATTTGTCAATTTGACCTGTGAAATTGGCCATGAACAAAATAAGGTTTCTGCCACGTTTGAAAGTATACCGGAGGCAGAAGAATCGATAACAGTTAACTTTTCTTTACCCTTTTCTCAACAAATTGAGAGTGTTTGGATTGAAGGGGTAAACATGTATATGGGCAAGGTGCCGGTGCTGGCAGAACGGATAAAAGAAGGCAGCTGGTCCGGATGGTTTATGCTGGGGAGTTGTTCTGAGCCACAAATGCGCTGGAAAATGTTGATCCATGTAAAAGATAAACCGGACCCCTACGTGATGTTCTTCGAAACAAAAATGCCCTGAACAGGTCAGGGCATTTATCGAAACAATCCGGCTTACATCTGTGAGTGCATGTAAAGCTGCAGACCCAGGCGCTTAATCAGGCCCAGTTGCTGTTCCAGCCAGTGAGCGTGATCTACTTCCGTGTCGTCAAGTAATTCAACCAGGATATCACGGGTAACGTAGTCATTTTCCTGTTCACACAAGGCGATAACTTCTTTCAGTTTAGCATCGACTTCGTATTCAACGCGTAAGTCACTTTCCAGCATTGACGGTACGTCGTGACCAACCTTATAGCCGGTACGGGTAACCATGTCAGGCGTGCCTTCTAAAAACAGCATGCGTTCAATCAGTTTTGTGGCATGGCCTTTTTCGTCATCAAACTCATGGTTGATGCGCTCGTAAAGCTTGTTCAGGCCCCAGTCCAGATACATCTGAGAGTGAATGAAATACTGATCCATTGCTGCCAGTTCATAAGACAACAGCTCATTCAGCGCGTCATTGATTTTCGCGTTACCTTTCATTAGTCATCTCCCTCAATCTGTTTTAGCAGGTACGTTTCAAGACCCATTGCATCAATCTGATATTCCTGGGTTTCAATCCAGTCGAGATGCTCTTCTTCGTACTCCAGAATATCTTCCAGCAGGTCACGGCTTACGTAATCCTGCTTTTCTTCGCAAAGCTTGATGGCGTCTTTCAGCAGGGGAATTTGTTCCAACTGAAAACGGCTGTCACACTTAAGCATCTCTACGGTGTCTTCACCGATATACAGCTTGCCCAGTGCCTGCAGGTTCGGAAGTCCTTCTAAAAACAGAACACGCTCGATGATAGCATCGGCCTGCTTCATGTCTTTGATGGACTTCTTGTAATTCTTTTCGTTGAGCTCGCCGAAGCCCCAGTTTTTAAACATCCGTGCATGCAGAAAATACTGATTAATGGACGTCAGTTCACTGGTCAATACTTCGTTGAGTTTCGCGATGACTTGTTTATCGCCTTTCATAACGGTATTCCTTAAATTAACTGCACACAGTATATGGCAACCTTTGCGTTAAATCAAAAAAATCTTTATAAATCAATGATATGTAAATGATAACAATTTCCATGTCGTCCTGTGTTCTTATTAGTCCTCTATTTAGCAGATGAATCATTAACATAAGCCAATGATTCTTCAGCAAAACCCAGGCCTGCCTCGGTGAAAAAGTTAAATACCTTGTCTACACCTTTACTTAATAAGGTTTCCACCTCATCTTCATAGCGGGCGATGGCAGCGATCTTGCCAGTGTATCCCGAGAACTGAAGCTGTCGGGTAATATTCACCGCGTCCTCAATAGAGGGTAAAGCAAGCAGGATCAGTTTTACGTTGGAGGTATCGAGGTTTTCCCACAAGTCCACGTCTTCACCGTCTCCGCAGATAACATTGAGTCCTTCCTGTTGCAGGCGGTTTATTTTTACTCTGTCGGCATCCATTCCCCATACAGCAGAGTCGGCCAGTTTATGCAGAGAGTTAAATGCACCCAGACCTACACGGCCCATCCCGATAACAAGGAACTCGGCATTGGTGACCACCGGATAAATGTCTTCTTTGAGGCGGACAGGACTTTCGAATTTCTGAATGCCGTTTTTGATACGCAGATAACGGCCGTGACTGTTCCGGTACATGATGCTGGTAATTACAAATGAAATAGAAACGGCCAGCGCAATAATGACCAGCCAGCTTTCGCTCAGCATTCCCAGACTTACTGCTAATGCGGCGACTATGAGGCCGAATTCACTGTAGTTCCCCAGCACCAGTGAAGTGAGATAGCTGGTTCTCGCCCGTAAGCGCAGCCAGGTGAATAAACCGAAGAAAAGCGTGGCTTTAACGGCAAGGAATACACACAGAATAAGTGCAGCCATGATCATATTGAAATCCGGCAGGGCTGTCAGGCCGATAGACAGAAAGAAGCCGATGAGAAATAAATCCTTAAAAGCCAGCAATGATTTAGACAGCTCTGTGGCTTTGGGGTGTTTAGCCAGAATGATTCCGGTGAGCAGGGCGCCGAGATCACCTTTAATATTCACCAGGTCAAACAGGTGGTATCCGCCCAGCGCGAGCACAAACCCGGTAAGAGGCAGTAACTCGCCGTGACCTGATTTATCGATAATACGGTTAAGCAGCGGCATCAGCGGGAATACAGCCAGCAAGCCCAGCGCATAAACAGACGGCAGTTTACCCGTTGCAGCGACAAGGAACACCACTGCAAACACATCCTGCATAACCAGTATGCCGATGGCCAGTTTTCCGTGGCGGGTTTTGCTTTCTCCGCTTTCTTCCAGGACTTTTATCACACAAACGGTACTGCTGAAACTTAACGCAAAGGCAATCAGTAGAGCTGATTCAAAAGATATGTCACCAAACCAGAATGCTGCAACAGCAGCCAGTATGTAGAGCGCTCCGGCAACAATACCAACCCAGATAAGGGTATGGGCGATACTACCGGCCCAGACTTCACGTTTGCTGAGATCGCGGACATTAAGCTTCAGGCCAATGGTAAACAACATGATGGTGATCCCGAGATCTGCAATATGTTGCAGCTCACCGGTCATTTGTTGTCCTGCAGCATTCAGCGCGAAACCGGCAACCAGATATCCTACCAGAGGTGGTATGCCTATCATTTTCACTGAGAGTCCACACACGAAAGCAAAGAGAAGAAATGTATATTCCATGAAACCCGCTGATCTATTCCGGTTTAAAAAAGCCTGATAAAAGGATGCGATAACAGCATCATTTTGTAAATCTTTGATTGTGCTTATTTATCTGATCTGTCTCAACAATAACGAGGGTTCTTTACGTTAAGATGGCGACATATCAGAAATACCCTGTGAGCGAAAAAATGCCTTTCTTTTCATGATCTTTGTTATGGTCTTACGCTTAAAAGCGTAATACGGCGCAGTTATTACCGGAACAAGCACTATGCACAAACGAATTATTGTAAGTTTAACCCTTATCTTTTTGATAAATGCCGCTCTGGCAGTGGTCTGGCATTATCTCTTGTGGTTGCTTCCTCTCACCGGACTTTGTCTTCTCATTGCACTTTATGACCTTACGCAGAATCACCATTCAATTTTGCGGAATTTTCCTTTTATCGGCAGAGGCCGCTGGCTGGTAGAAGGCTTACGTCCCTTCATCCAGCAATATTTGCTTGAGTCTGAAACTGACGGTACGCCCATCAGTCGCATGCACCGCTCAATTGTGTATCAGCGGGCAAAGAATGCTACAGACAGTTCGCCATTCGGTACCCAGCTGGACACTTATGAAAATGGGTATGAATGGATTGGGCATTCTCTTTCAGCAATGGAAATTGATGAAATGGAAGAGGATCCCAGGGTAACAATCGGCTCTTCAGCCTGTAAACAACCCTATGCATCCAGTGTGCTGAATATTTCAGCCATGAGTTTTGGCGCACTCAGTGCGAACGCCGTGCAGGCGCTGAACAAAGGTGCGGCCAAAGGTGGTTTCAGCCATAACACAGGTGAGGGCGGTCTGACACCGTACCATCTGGACAATGGTGGTGATGTGGTATGGCAAATCGGTACAGGATATTTTGGTTGCCGTAATGACGACGGTTCCTTTAATGCGAAATTATTTGAAGAGAAAGCCCGTCACCCGAATGTAAAAATGATAGAAATAAAACTGTCTCAGGGGGCTAAACCGGGCCATGGCGGAATATTGCCTGCACATAAGAATACTCCGGAAATTGCCCGAGTCAGAGGTGTTGAACCCGGCACTCAGGTAGACTCGCCGCCAAGACATACCGCATTCTCAACCCCTCTTGAAATGATGCATTTTATCCGCGATTTACGGGATATGTCAGAGGGTAAGCCGGTGGGGTTTAAGCTGTCACTGGGACGAAAGAGCGAGTTTATCGCCATTTGTAAGGCTATGGTGGAAACCGGTATATGTCCGGATTTTATCACTGTAGACGGCGGTGAAGGCGGGACGGGTGCAGCGCCGCTGGAATATGCCAACTCTATCGGCTTTCCGCTGCGTGAAGCACTGGCATTCGTGGATGACTGTCTCACCGGATTTGATTTAAGACGGGAAATTAAACTCATTGCCTCAGGGAAAATAATTACTGCATTTGATTTGGTCAAAAACCTGAGCCTGGGAGCAGATTTATGTAACAGTGCCCGTGGAATGATGTTGTCTCTTGGTTGTGTGCAAAGTTTGTCCTGTAATACGAATAAGTGTCCTACCGGCGTAGCCACACAGGATCCGAAACTGGCAAGAGGGCTGGTTGTTGAAGACAAATACGAGCGCGTGTACCGCTTTCATAAAAAGACGGTTACTGCTTTTATGGATATTCTGTCTTCCACCGGTCATCAGTCTCATTCGTCGTTGAACCGCACGCATATTTTCCGCAGGGTTAACCAGACACAAGTTATGCGTTACGACGAGATTTTTCCGCTGGTAAAACGGGGCAGTTTTTTAACGGATAAAATTGCTGATGCATTCAAACTGCATGTGGCAGAAGCCAGCCCTATGAGTTTTATGCCTGTGAGTCATCTGGCAAAAATAGAAGAAGACACCAAAGCGGTTTAAAATTGATGCGTATCAAGATTGTTGTCTGACTATGCTCTATAGTGAAAGAAAAACCGGAGACATTTATGGCTGCTTACGACTCAATACTTGTTGCTATCGATATTTATTCTGATTATGAAGGCGTGGTTCACCGGGCTATGCAACTGGCGGGTAACAACGTGAAGCTGAACCTGCTTTATGTTGTCTATCCCCAAACCAGTATCGAGCCTTACGGGCTGTTTCTCGAAAGTGATTTTTCTGATGAGATCTGCCAGCAGGCAAAAGAGAAACTTGAAGGGATCGCGCACCGGCACAACATTCCGGTTTCTCACACTCATGTGGTTGTAGGGGCTGCAGCCGATGAAATTCATGCCGCAGCGGAGAAACTGGGAAGTGACTTAATTGTCATCGGTACCCACGGTCGCAGCGGCATGCGGTTACTGTTGGGATCCACCGCGAATGCGGTGTTGCACGGCGTGAAAACAGATGTGCTGGCTGTTAAAGTTTAACGTCAGGACACCGGGCGGTGTCACATTGACGCCGCCTTCTTTCCTTCTTCCAACTGGCTGTTAACCAGTTCTGTAACTGTGCTTTCAATAAGCTTAAGATGGGAGTGATGCACTTTCGCCTGCTTTTTGTCTTCATTAGACACGGTCTCAAACACCACATCGTCTTCTTCACTCGACACTTTTACCAGTACGTCATTATCGTCACCGTTCACCGGCACTACGACGTAGAGCGGTTCATTATGGGATTCAATGTACTTGAATGCCTCCTCAGCAGAATGGAAAGGGGACTTTTTCTCAGGTTGAAGCTTCCAGTGTGACGACTGAGTAATGACTTCAGCAAGCAACTTAGCGTGTTTTTCTTTGATTTCCGATGACATAGTAATAGCTCCTGTTTGCAGTTACTTTTGCTACGGCATGATAACGAAAACAGATTGATTTCTTGCTGCATTTGCTATTCTCTTTGAATAATTACGTTATGAATATTGCCGGACTTAAGGAATAAAAAAATACCAGCGTACTTCCCATTTATACAGATATTCATTTCATTCTAAAGTCTATAACCTCAGGTTATGATTCATGACCGGCTTCTTTCATTACCTAAAACGCTGTTTAATGCTTAAACAGCCTTAAAATGGCGTGTTGGCTATGGATATGCCGGCGGCTTCTGATTTTTCTTGCCCTTCGTTTCATATCTGACATTTGAATTATCGTGATAAATTATTACTGCATAATAAATATTTCTGAACAAAGTATTCTTGACTGGGCGCAATCCTGTCTGTTAAATGTTCAGTCATAATAAAAACGTAACGTTCCGGTAATAATAATTCACACATTACAACAGGTGTCACTATGAAAAAGGAAAAAGCACGTTTCGCGGCACGCTATCTCACCAGACAAATCCGGCAAACATGGAAGACCGCATCTTTCGCCGCGCCTTTATGTCTTGCTGTAGCCGCCGTATCTTCACCCGCTTTAGCGCAACAACAAACAGGTAGCATTAAGGGGCAGGTGACCGCCGGCGACGGCAGTACCAGCGTCGCGGGTATTCAGGTAGTAGCCAGCAGCCCCGTCATGCCAAAAGACCGCTCTGCCACAACGCGGGAAGACGGTACATTTACGATGCCATTTCTTGTACCGGGAGAGTACGAAGTCACATTTACGCTTCCCAATGGCGATACCCGGCAGTTCAGCACCAGGGTTTTGCTTGAGCAGGCTTCAGCAATCAACTTCGTTTATTCGCCGGACAACACAGAGGTGATCACCATTACCGGCAGTCCCTTTGTGACTACCGGCGATTCATCCCTCACCAACTCCTTTGGTGCAGAAGTCATTCAGTCTCTGCCTACCGGTCAGACATACCGTGACATGTTGAAAATTCTGCCCGGCGTGGAGTATTCTGAAAACGGTACCCTCGGTCCGTCTGCGGGTGGCTCCGGTGTTGATAACAGTTATGGCTTTGATGGTGTCGACCTTTCAATGCCCATGTTCGGGAACTTGTCGTCAGAACCTTCAACCCATGATATTGCCAGCGTATCGGTAGATCGCGGGGGCGCAAAAGCTGTCGGCTTTAACCGTTCAGGCGGTTTCGCAGTTAACTCGGTATCCAAATCAGGGACAAACGAATTTCACGGCAGTGTGGAATACCGGATTCAGCCTTCTTCGTTTTCAGCAACGCCCAAAGACGGTGTTATTGAAGACACGGACAGCAGCTGGATTGTTGCTTCTGTGAGCGGACCGCTGATTGAAGATGAGTTATATTTCTACGGTTCTTTTTACCGTCCGGTTGTCGACGGCAGCAGCAAAGAAACAGCCTACGGCGCCACAAAAGATTATAAAAGTGAGCGGAATGAATATTTTGGTAAGCTCACCTGGGCACCTACCGCGGATGTGCTGTTAAATGCCAGTATCCGTGATTCTGAAAGGAACGTGTCCGGCTCGTCAATTGGTGAGTTCGAAGCAGACAGCGTATCTGTGGGTTCAGACTCTAACCTGAGTATCTACTCGCTGGACGGCTCCTGGCTGATTGGTGATTCCAGCATTTCCTTTAAATACGGTAAATATAAAGAAGACTTCATCGACACGCCGGACACAGAACTAACCGGAGTTACACCGGTTATCGGCGACTCTATTGATATTAGTGCACTGGATGAAATGGGGTATTTCAGCGTACCCAGTATCCGGACTGGCGACCTGACTGCTGATGATATTCAGTTTAATACTGGTGCGTTACCACTGGTGCAACAATACGGCTACGTGGGCGACGATGGTGAAATGACAGGTGGCGGCGGTGTCGGTGCCTATTCACAGTATAACCGGCAGTCTTTCGAACGTGAAAGTTTTGAGCTTGCTTTCGATACTGAGAGCATGTTCGGAAACACTTATCACACCATTCATGCCGGCTTTAAATGGGAAGAAATTTCCGAAGATCTGGCAAGGTTATCTAATGGCTGGGGTTTCATAGAGTACGTTGGCGGTATAGATGCCGAGTATCCCGGCGCCTACTACGTTGCGCAGGTTCAGCAGATGAGTCTTGCGGTAGATGGTTCCGTTACACCGTCAATTCTGTCTTCAGCAGAGTCCTTCAATTTTGAGATCAACGATACCATTGAACACGGTGATTTTACGTATAACGTGGGCTTACTGGTGTCAAAAGATGTACTGTACGGACAGGGCCTGGCTGAAAACAGTGAGAGTATTTCCGGATATGAAGTTGCGCCCGGAAACCCTTATAAAATGTACACTGTAGACTGGAAAGACATGGTGCAGCCCCGGTTAGGCGTAACCTGGGAGTACGAAGATGAAAGCACGGTTTTCGCCAACTACGCCAGTTATAACCCCAATGCCAGCTCCCTGGCCCGTGCCGCGTCCTGGGACAGAAATTCCCGTGCAACGGTTGAGGTTCAGTTTGATGAAAATGGCGATTATCTGACATCAGGTAACAAAGCCGGCTCATCCGGTAAGTTCTTTGCCGATAACATGCGTCCCCGCAGAATTGATGAGTACACCGTGGGAACGACCCGTGCTGTGAGCAATAATCTGATGTTGCGTTCACACGTACGTTTCCGTTACGGCAGCCATTTCTGGGAAGACATGCCCAACAATGCCCGCCTGTTTGGTGAATATGAAGGTGGCGCGGTACCTGAGGATATCGCCGCGAAAGGGCTTTATATCGACAATCTGGATGAGTTGCGTGCAGAAGTCGGCGGCTCTTCTTATGTGGTAGCTGAAGTAGACGGTGGCCAGACAAAATACTGGGAATGGAGTACTGAAGCGGAATGGTACGGTGAACGTACTTACCTGAATGCGTCTTATACCTGGAGTCATTACTATGGTAACTTCGACCAGGACAGCACCACAACGACTAACGATGCGAACAACTTCATCGGTTCTTCGTACTACGGTGACGGTGTAGGCCGTATGCCATGGGACAACCGCTACGGTAAGCTGATAGGCGACAAACCCCATAAAGTAAAAGTGTTCGGTTATTACACCACTGACTGGGATGCCAATATCGGTGCTTACTTTATCTTCCAGTCCGGTGAAGCCTGGACAGCATGGGATGGCACACCTTACGGTTATACATCAGGGGTCAGCCGTTATGCAGAACCTGCGGGAAGCCGCCGTGGTGCAAGCCACTGGCAGCTGGATATGAACTATACACAAAACTGGGATGTGAGCGACTATACCGTGAAGTTCCGTGCAGATCTGTTCAACGTGTTTAATAAGCAAACCGGTTACAACTATAACCCGTACGTAACGTCTGAGGAGTTCGGTCAGCCAAGAGACTATTACAATCCGCGCAGACTGCAATTGTCAGTCACCGTGCAATTCTGATCTACCGTTAACAACGACAGAAAGTAAGACCGCCGGAAGGCGGTCTTTTTTTATCTGTTAATCCTACGTCAACGGCGTTGTGAACATTTGATACAGAGTTTCGGTGCCGCTGAAGAAGTTGCCCAGCCTGAGGTTTTCATTCGGTGCATGCTGGTTGTTGTCTGCATTCACAAGGGGAAGCAGAATGACCGGTTTTTGCAAGCCGGATACCAGCGGTGAGGTAGGTACAGTGCCTCCCATCATGGGAATAATAACCGGTTCAGAATCACTGACATGAGACAAGGCTGTTAATGCCCATTGTCCCAATGGTTCATCCAGGGGCGTTTGCAATGCAGCCGTGCCGGTATGCGAGATAAAGCGGGCTATACGGGGATATTCCGCCCGTTCTTTAGCTGTAGGCGCATCTTCAACCAGATGATAGCCCTGTGCAATGACAAAATCTTTAACCAGTTTTATCTGACGTTCAGCTGTCGCCGTTTTTGTTGTGCGGATATCCATTGTCACCGTTGCTGTAGCGGGAATAATGGTACGGGTCGCTTCCGTGCTGGCAGCAGAAAGCCCGTTAATATTTAAAGACGGGTAGTTAATTGCCCGCTGGTAGTTTCCGGCCACTTTCTCTGTTGTTGCAATGCCCAACCGCTTCATTAAAGCCGCTTCATCTGCGGGTACGGCATCCAGTGCGGTGGCATAATCATCATCAAATTTAACTGCATCATAGTAGCCGGGAATCGTCACCCGGCCATCATCATCTTTCATCCTGCCAAGCAAATCAGCCAGCAGGAAAGCCGGATTGGCAGCGTAGTTACCATAATGGCCGCTATGGCTGTCGGATGCCGGACCAAATACAGTCAGTCTCACCATAGATGCACCACGGTGACCAAAAACCAGTGTAGGTTTGTTTGACGGATGCATCGGTCCGTCCAGCATAACGACTCCATCGGCCTGAAGCTGGTTTTTATTGCGGTTAATCACGTCGATTAGGGTAGGAGGCCCGCCTTCTTCATGTGAATCAAGCAGCACTTTGATATTCACAGCCGGCTTTTTGTTTTCCGCTTTCAATGTATCAATAGCAGCCAGCAACATCATGATGGGCGCTTTATCGTCAGAGGCTGAACGGGCAAAAATACGCCACTCAGGATCCGTTGTGAAGGTGAGGGCAGTCATAGGTTTACTTTGCCAGCTGTCACCTTCAAGGGTTTTAAGCACTGGCCGCCACGGACTTTCCTGGTCCCATTGTTCCGGATTTACCGGCTGTCCGTCCATATGTGCATAGAACAGGACGACCGGCGCATCTTCACCTGCTTCCATGTATTCGGCATATACCATAGGTGTCTGGCCATCAGGAAGAAGCTTGGCATTCAGTCCGTGTTTCCGGTAAGTATCGCGGGTCCATTCAGCCACCGCTTTAATATCAGACGGCGATTCTTTCGCTACATTGGGTAATGTCAGGTATTTAAGGTATTCAGGAAGAATGTGTTTTACAGCATCTTCGGTGCCGGCAGATACCGGCGCTGAGAAAATACTGACAATGGCCGCACTGAGCAGCGACTTACGCAGAAAAGAAAAAGGTCTGTCCATGATGAAATTCCGGGTTGAATGCGTGTGTGAAATACCATTCTGAACAGAATTACACCATGTTAAAAGGTATCCTGACCGGATTATCTGTGTTTTTGGCTATAAAAAGGATATTTATCCTAACCTTACGACTTTGATTTTCCGTAACAACGCTCTGTAATATGGGTATAGATTTGCGTTTCAAATTCCCGCACTATTTTATAGAACGCATTGGGTTCGTCTCCCTTGTGCATGCCATTTATTGTCATGGCATAGCCGGAAATTTTGCCGCCCAGCGTTTTATTCAGCATACGGGTTTCGTAGCCATCAATATTAAAATGGAACACATCATCAGTGGCTTTAAACCCGGATACAAAAGGTTCACTTTGAATGGTTTCCGCCACACAGGACAGTGTGACTGGCGTAACATAAACGCGGTCTAAACCGGCCATATTATTTTCAGGCTGGCAGGCAAATAAAAAAACAGGCGTTAACAGAGAAAGAAACTTTTTCATAGCAACATCAATGGACAATCAGGCGGCTATAATGCGAAGAAGTCAGCGGGGAGTCAATGCAGAATAAGAAAAAGGCCGCGCCTCTGAAGCAAACGGCCTGTTAATGGAACAATTTAGGATTATTTTTCCTGCTTAACAGGTGCCTCCGCTTCCGCGGGGTATTTTTCGAACCAGGCCAGTACATGTTTTACTTTACTGATCATCTGACTCGGACGGTTTGAAATGAAGTGATAAGCCCCCGGCATTTCAACCAGCGCGGTATCAATCTTCCGTAAAATCAGGGCGCTGTATAACTGTTTAGCTTCAGACAACGGTGTACGCATATCCGCATCACCAACCATTACCAGCGTCGGTGTCTGAATATTTCCGACCAGAGAAACCGGCGAGAACTTCCAGTAAGTTTCGGGATTTTCCCACACCTGACCCGGATAGCGGTAATCAGCATAACCATAATAGTTATCTGCCGTGAGCAACTTACTTATCCAGTTCATCACCGGCTTCACGACTGCAGCAGCTTCAAAGCGGTTATTCTTACCAATCATCCAGGCTGACATAATGCCACCGGCACTGCCTCCGGTAACGTACAACTGATCTTCACTGGTATAACCGCGCTTAATCATTTCATCAACGCCGTCCATGACATCCTGATAATCTTCACCGGGATAGTTATTAAACAGCAGGTTTCCGAACTCTTCACCATAGCTGGTGCTGCCACGGGGATTCGGATAAAACACGACGTAGCCTGCTGACGCATAGAGCTGAATTTCCGGAGAAAAACGATCACCGTAATTTGAGATAGGGCCACCGTGATTTTCAACAATCAACGGATAGGTTTTACCTTCTTCATAGTCAGGCGGAAACGTCACCCATCCCTGAATGTCACGGCCATCGGCGGTAGACTTGTACCATACGGTTTCTGTGCGGCCCAGATTACGGTAGGCCAGAATATCTTCATTTAATCCGGTCACCAGTTCAGGCTTTGCATCGTTCTTAGCCAGCACGGCAACATCAGCAGGACGGTAAGGGGTAGTGTGGGTATAGGCAATGACACCCTTGTTATTTACGCTAAAACTGCCGCCGCCATATGGTCTTGCCACGGTGGTTCCACCCACATTGTCAGCCAGTTTTTTAACTTTGCCGTTTAATCCGGTAACAGCAATTTTCGTGTTGCCATGATCATCATACTGAAAATAGATCCCTTGCTTATTCCAGACCGGATTGCTGACAGAGCGATCCAGCTTTAAATCAATTTCTTTTTTATCAGAACCGTCAACATCCATTACGTATAAACGGGTTGTCTGATAAGCCATCAATTTATCAGGATAGCCAAGCCAGGCAATTTTTTTGCCGTCAGGCGAAAGGACAGGGTGGTGATCTGGACCGGTTTGTGTGGTTAGCTGCTTTATAGTGCCGCTCTCTATTTCTACAGAATAGATATCGGTATTGCGGAAATTATGCTCTGCATCCGGTTGTCTGTTTGCTGAGAAAACCAGAGTCCGACCATCAGGCGTCCATTGAGGCTGACCACGATGCTGAAAATCGCCGGAGGTGATTTGCCTTGGAGTGCCACCATCAGCCGGCACCACAAATAAATGTGAAAATCCGGGCTCAATGTAACCCCGACCGTCCTGTTCGTACTTCAGACGGTCAGTAATACGCGGATTAGCCGCCCATTTGGCACCTTCAGGTTTGGCCGGCATTTTAACCATGACCGGCGGTGCAGACGGCACCAGCATCGAAAACGCAATCGTTTTACCGTCCGGAGACCAGCTTAAACCGGACGGGGCACGCTCAAGTTCGGTTAATCTTGCAACTTTGCCATCCCTGACGCGATAAACAAAAATCTCAGCGCCGTTTTGACCTTTTCTGGTGTACGCAATCCGTGAGCCATCAGGCGACCATACTGCATTACCTTCACTGATATCATCCGTTGTCAGCTTCATGTGCTCAGAGCCGTCAGCATTCATCATCCACAGATTACCGGTACGTGCATCGGACATTACATCCATACCATTACGGCGGTAAACGATATGCTTGCCGTCAGGCGATATCTCAGGTGCAGAAGCCCATTCAAGCTCGAAAACATCCATATCCGAAAATGCAGGTTTGGCAGACTCAGTGGTGCCGGCTGCTAATGCGCTGCAACTGAGTAAACTGACAAGAGAACAGAGGTGGCGAAGTTTCATTGTTGTTGTGTGCCTTTTATTATTTGTTAGCTGTATCGCTTTTGTAACGCAAAGCAGCAAAGGCATCAGCGGCTTTACGATCATCACCGGTTAAACAGGATAAATGGCAGAAGTCAGATGGCCATTATTATTCGTCGAATAACGATTCAGCTCCAATCAACGGAACAACCCGTAGTAAAACATCTTCCATTACACCATGTTCAGCAGTGGTAATTTTCTTCGCACTGCGGTCTTTCCACGAAAGAGTTTGGATCAAACTTGAAGCTACAACACTTGGTTTATCGAGGTTATTTACCGGAACTTCGGTCGCTTGACCTCTAATACTGGTACTAACCGGGCAGCAAATCAGCAATCCCGTTTGCTGATTGTATTCTTTGCTTGATAGGACTAATGCAGGGCGATACTTTCCGATTTCTTTACCTTTAACCGGCTCAAAATCCAGCCAAATAATTTCGTTGCGTTCAGGTACATATTGAGCCATTACTCACCCAACTCTTTACCCGATACTGAAGCCAGTTCGTCTGCATGAGAAGTATGAGCATCCAAACCATTTAATAGCTCTCTTTCACTGAACGGAAAGCGATTTTTCTGACGTTTGATTGGTTCTATGATGATTTTATTTCCATCAGCTTTGACCTCAATGTCAGACCCTTCGACTAAGCCGAGTTGCTTGATGAAAGCGGCAGGGATTATATTGCCCAAACTATTACCAATTTTTCGAACTTGAGTGCGCATGTTCTACCTCTAGTGTAGGTACATTGTTATAACATTTTTTATTGTACGCCACCTTCCTTTAGTGTCAACTTTGTTATAACTAACCAGAGACACGACACGAATCATCGATACGGGGGCCGGGAAGTTGGCACTTGAAAGGGTAAGCAAAGTACGAGAGTGATTGTAAGCCTGGTAGAGCGTAATAATAAACTGTACCTGATACGTGCAAATTTCCAGCGCAGCCAATGTGGCCAGGCATGCTGTAAAAGTATCTTGACCATTAAAGGGTTAAACCAGTGGATAAACGGCGGCGAATTCTATGTCCATGAACTGGTCGCTGAGAAACGCAAAACAACTATCTACTAGGGACTTATGTTTTCCGGGCACACAGAAAGTAGGCAATAGCGCAGCTCTAAAATAACTAGTAATTCCAGGTTTGTTGGAAAGCTATTCAATAACGGCAATGGATACGACACAACACAAGTGGCGGCTGCCGCTTAATTTGAGAATCTCTGCCAGCGACAACTTCAACGCATCAATGAGTTATAAATTCTCTGGAAATTCACTGTCACTCAAAACGAGATTTATTTTTCACAGCCTGATGTTCCGGCTATAGGATTTGCTTCTAGATACTTCTGATAGAACAACAGGTCGCAGTAAGAATTCTTATTAAGGTGACGATGACAATGCTTAAAAAACACAAGTAAGGCATGTGGTAGTCACACAAAAATCTCACGCTGGCAGAAAATCTCATTATATGTGGCAGTATTCAAAAGGGATTGATTAACAATAGTATTTCCACACTTAATTTAACATAATATACATTATGCGCAATTAAGTATTAATAAGGATTGTGGCGTCACTGTGTCGCTTCCGGCTGTTGAGATATTCGCTAATACACAGTTTTGTAGCTCTGAGCTCGTTGGCCTTTCGATGCGGTTCATATATCTGCCGGAATCATGCACGCCAGCAAAAAACATGTGGAATGAATGCTCCACATGTTCCTTTCGCTTGTACTAGCGACTTACAGTGGCTTAGTTCCATTACCATTGCCGTAACCGTTGTCCACGATAAATGAAACATCTGACACCAGACATCAGCGTTCTTTTGATTCACTGAAATCCTTCTATTATTCAGCATGCAGCTTATCTAAATTGATACTCTCCGCATATTTGGATTTTGGTTATCAAGGTGCCAGATTATTACGCGACGCTACGTAAAATCTGAGAAAAATTGTGACCTCTGACCTTGCAGATTTCACGTAGCGCACGATTAGTTTTCAGGCGTTAAACATGACTTTTGAAGGATATATTTCCAACAGCTTGTCAGAATCTTCTTAGCTGAATTTAAAAGTTGTACCTGGTTAATGCTTATAAGAGCTTTCCGGGCATTACCGGACTCATACACAGAAAACCCCATATATGCGAATCTGACCAAAACGATAAACTGTAGCTGCGTCTTTATATCGGCAAAATGGTGTTATGAGGAAATTACTGTAAAGCTGATGTTTTGCGTATGATGGCCTGATTTACTTGTTTCAGAAGTTCTTTATTGAATCATTCTCCAGACACATGAACGTTTTTACGAAGCCTGAAGTTAGAGATATTCAAATATTTCCGCGACACTGGATAGATATACAGGCGCCTTGCAAACAGATACTTCATCTATGAATTCATCACGCATGATAATTCCAGTTATCATGCGTGATTAATGAAAATGTATGTGATATTCAGTTAGTTATAATATTCCAGCATGCTTTGTTTAAATTGTGCCAAGTACGTTAGTTCTCTGATCCAGTGAGTTTTAGTTCTGTGAATCCATAAAGTCCTTAGCCCCGTTTTGAGCATACACATATACCTCCAACTCAAAGAAATTAGAAAATAAACAAAAGCAAAACATGATACTATTCAACAGATTAAAAGGTCATTGAGTAGATAAACGTCTATCTCCCGCCGCTAAAATACAGGATAAAGGAGCTATCTTCTTGCAGCATCTCGTCATTCAATTTATGCGTTCACCCATAGTGTTAATGTGCGCCTCTATTCTGTTGTGGATGCTTTATCCGCCGGTGGTTAACTACCTGATAGACCGCTCCAGTCCAATCTTTGTCGCTGCTACTTCGCATACGCTGGCTGCTATTTCTACGCTTGTAGTCGTCATGGTCATGTTTGCAAAGCGGCAACAAGCCTTTTTCTCCGGTATCGCAGCCCATTTCAAAACACCGGCGCTGCTTGTCCCCACGCTGTTTTCCGGTGCCCTTATCTGCGCAAACCATCTGCTTTTGTATGCTGCACTGAACATGTCGCAGGAATTTGATGTTATTGCCATTCTCATATTCGAAGCCTGGCCGATTGTATTTTTCTACATAGACAGCACATTGCGTAAAAAGCACAGAACTACCACGGCGAACGATTATATTTTCTCCGCAGCAGCGTTTGCCGGCTTCATCGTTTTGATGAGCCCGAATCTGGATATTGCAGACTGGCTGCTGCTGGAAAGTCCGATGATAAATACCATTTTGCTGGCGGCATCAGGCGGGCTTGCTATGGCAATTAATTGCTATATGCGCATGAAATGCATGGATGCCTGGTCTGCTATCTCAGATAAAAATGCTCTCAACCTCAGCTCATTGAATAAAGCTTTACTGACGGAATCAGGTGTTCGTTGTGTGGCTGCTCCCGGTATGCTCGCCATCCTGTTTTTGTTTGGCGATACAGCAAATCAGTTTGATTATATGGATTATGCGCTGGTGGCCTTTGCCGGTATCGCTATTCTGGCGCTGGGAAGTTTGCTCTACGATTTATCCGTATTTTCAGCGACGAATGCGTCTGTCAGCGTGTTCTGGTATTTCATGCCTGTCGGCGCGGTAGTGATCCTCGCTCTGTTACAGGGCAGATTACTCAATCAATATGAAGCGGTTGCATCCGTTCTTATTGTGTCGGCCAATATTTTTCTCGGGCTGCGCTTTCCTCTGCGTTCATCGCTGCTCATTCTTTTCAGTACCGTATGTATGGTGGGGATATGGGTGTTATTCGCGCCAACTTATCCCATTGACTCGTATTACGATTTGCTCGCTGTATCCACGGTCTTTTTTGTCCTGTTGGGTACCTTTGCTCTTGAGCGGACAACATCCCTTAACCGGGAACGGGAACGTTTGCTGGTAGAGTTTAATGATTCGGTGATGCAACTCCCCTCCTCTGCACCGGCCGGCGGCGTATCTGCTGAGAAGTACAAAGCACTGATAAATAATTATATCGTTAAACATTTATACGTGTTCTTACGGGCTTTTAACGGCGCAAAGGATATGCGCAATGCTCAGCTGGAAATTCAGGACATTAAGAAAGTGCTGATTGCCGGTACTGAAAATACTCCGATATATCGAGAGCGTTTGCTGGATAATTTCCAGGTGGGTCAAAAACTGATGACCATGGAAAGTGACAGAATTCCACCGGAAGAACTGGTCATTCTCATCTTGCTTGGCGCAACGAACGTTTTCTTCTCACTCATTTTCCGTCCTGAAAGTTTCTCCACGGCCTTGTTTGCGCTCATTCTGGCTACTTCGGTTATATTTCTCATTCTGGTTATTAATGAACGGAATCAGTATATCCAGATCCGCCACGATCACGCGCTGGTGTGCCGTGACTTACTGGAATATGCAGACGAATTTAAGCAGAAATCAGGCTCGCAAGATTTTGTCGGACAGTATGACGCTGTTGAGCGTAGCCTGAGCCTGAAAACGGTCGGACCCGAAACCGTGAGTCACAGTTACTGGATTTTCAGTATTTTTGTGTTTTTATTTTGTGGGTTCGGCTACGGCTTTTTATATGAAACGCTGGATGATGTGAAGCGGGATGAGTCAGCGCCCATTCTGTCGAAGCGTGATTTAAATAATGCCGAACTGAATATTGCCTTACTGGACTGGCCGACCGCTCAAATAAAGGCGCATATTCTTGCCACGATAATTAATGAACACACAGAGTCGCGGGCACAGCTCGTCAACGTTACTCATGAGCAAGCCTTCAAACAGATGGGCCAGCACGACGGCGACATTGATGTGCATCCGGATATCTGGCTGGCTAACAATGCTGACTTGATCCGCCGGTATGTGCGGGCGTTCGAAACAGTTAAGTTGGGTGAAAGCGCCGGTACGGGAAAACAAGGTCTCTGTTATACCGATTTTACAGCGCCGGCGACGTTAGCAGTAAACGATCTGGTTACTCCGGAAAATGCATCTCGTTTTGACATGTCCGGTAATGGTCGTGGTGATATTTGGGTTGGTGCCAAAGGCTGGGCATCAGTGGCAATTGAGAAGCGACGTCTTAACGCCTATGGTCTGGATGCGTATTATGACTATCACGTGTTTGACCTGGACTTGCTGGAGCAACTGATTAACCGCAACAATCAGAATGAACAGCCTGGCTTATTCTTCTGCTATTACCCTGATGCATTGTTTGGAAACCGCCATGTGCATTTCGTTGAAGAGCCTGCACATGACGCCGCAATATGGCAAGCCATTTTCAAAGCTCAGGGACTCAATAAACTCAGCACAGGTACCTCCTGGCCGCAAAGTGAAATCAAACTGGGTTTCCGTTCGCAACTGGAAGCGCGTTCCCCCGAGTTGCTGAAGCTGTTAAACCGGTTTGTGATTGATGACGCAGAACTGGTAGCAATGCTCTCCGCAGTAGAAAATGGTGAGGATATTGAAACCGTGTCTCAACAATGGGCAGACAACCATAAAGATTTGATCCTTGAATGGCTGACGGGTTTTACTTTACGGGATAATACTGAATAGGCTTCCCTGCCCGACATACACAACAACTGTATTTATATACAGTCAATGTCAATTTAGATATACTGCCGGCATCGTACTCCCACGTATGCCGGCTTTCCCCTTCATGCGTGACACCCGTTTGAATACCTGTATTTTCTAAGGATCTGACATGAAGTTGCCGGCATCTCAGCAGTTACAGTTTACAGACTGTTACCGCGATGCGGTGAATCAGTACTTCAATGATATTTTCTCACGATTACCCCGTAACACGCAGCGTGCCTACATCAGCGATTTCAACGAGTTTGTTATATTCTGCGAGCAATCCGGATTGAGCGGATTCAATGCCTCATTTGAAAATAACGAACTCTGTGTCAAACGTTATGTAGAGATGTTATGTCAATCGCCTCTGGCTTACCGCACCATCAAACGCAGGCTCAGCGCGTTGAGTAAATTCCTGGGTATTGCCAAATTGCCGAACCCCATTGTGCAGTCTGTCTATCTTAAAGACTTCATCCGGCTATCGCTGGCTGAGAATGAAAAATACCAGTTCAGTCATCATCAGGCAGTACCGCTGACACTGGATTTACTGGAAAAAATTAATGAGCGTGTGATCCCAGACACGCTGCTGGAAATGCGCGACCTCGCCATGATTAATCTGATGTTCGACGCGCTGCTCAGAGCCGACGAAGTAGTACGAGTTTGTTTGTCTGACATTAATAAACGCACTAACGCCCTGCTCGTCTTAACATCAAAAAGTGACCAGACCGGCAAAGGCCAGTACAGGTACATTTCTCCCAATACGCTGGATATGATTGACGAGTATGTTGCTGAAGCGAATTACGACCCTCAACAAAAAGTTGAGCGAAGTGAAGATGATCCGCGAAGGATAAACAAAGGCGTGCTGTTCCGCCGCGTCTCAAACAGAGGCCACGCTCTGTTGCCTTATGATGAAAGTGCGAATTTCAAACAGGCCCCGAAGCTGGAATACTCGAGCATTTATCGCACCTGGAAACGCATTGCTGCACTTGCTGGTATTCAGGAAAATATCACCCCTCACAGCGGTCGTGTGGGGGCGACTGTTTCACTGGCAGAAAATGGCGCCACGCTACCTGAAATGCAGCTTGCCGGAGGCTGGCGCTCTCCGGAAATGCCCGGTCACTATGGCCAGCAGGCGGCTGTTAAACAAGGCGGCATGGCCAGATTAACCAAGGGACAAAAGCGCCGGGGTTAAATAAAACAGGCGCTTTATTTTTCCGCTAAGGGAAACGTATCAAACTGCAAACCGTCGAATCCTGAGACCATGAAATTGCGAATATTTGCATGATCGGTTCCTTCAGGATGCTTAAGCACATCATCACGGTAATAACTGCCAAAAAGTGCGAGTGTCTGCGCCTGTGTTAACCCTAGTAGCTGGCCGAGGGCCAACAGTTTACAAGACCCGTTATTTTGATTCGCCTCATTGTTTACTGCGCCATTGCTGAAAGCGGAAGGCGTAAAAATGTAGTTATCGTCAACAAATGAAATCACATCGCTGAATACAATTTCATCCGGGGCGCTTGCCAGTTGAGAGGTTAACGCTTCAACATTACTGAAAGACATAAGAACTCCGTTATCTATAAAACAGCCGGCATTGTGCCCTATTCTCTTGCTAAGAACCATGTTCAGACAGCCAGACCTCATCAATGACAATACCGTTTTGATTTACTGAAAGGGTCACATTGTGTGTTCCCTTACTCAGCCTTCCCAGATCTACACTATTGTGAATGCGGTTATTCAATACGCCCTGCTTCCATTGCTCGCTTCGTCCTTTGGTGTTTAGCGTAAATATTGTGATTGGTTTTTGTGCCAGAGATATTGCGATCTCATGAGAAAAATCATTGGAATGCACAGGTAACGTGGCAACGTTTAACGTTACATGCTGAGCAACATCAAGAGTAAACTGGTAGGTAACAGCGGCCTTTTCTGAGAAGTATTGTAGCTTCAGCGGATAAAGTGTTAATGCTTTGCCAGAATAGCCCAGGTCTCTCACTTCCTGCCAGCTGTAACCCTCAGGTGAAATGAACTTTACTGATGCCGGTTTAATTTGCTTACTTTGGGCCCCGTCGTTAACTCTATTACGCTTTTGCTTTTCGTCATCCGTCAATGTAATCATTGCCGGCTTGTTAAAAACCGGCAGCTTGCGCGGTGCAGCATCCATCATGCCGGCCCATTTGCCTTCAGATAATCCGTTATATTGCTGAGTTAGCCCGTTGATAGTGTTATGTGCATCCAGTGCCTTTTCCATCAGCTTATCAGCTACTGAATGTGAAACTGCAAAAGCAGCTTTGTGCCTGAACAGCCACTTTTTATTCATTTCTGAGGACGCCTGCACCGGATAGCTCATAAGTTGAAACCAGGCTGATTGCTCTTTTGGTTGAATGCCTTTACTAAGTTCAAAAATGGATGTCTCAAGCTTTTGGTATTGCTGAAGACGGTTTTCAATGGTTTCGCCGTTCCAGCCGGCTAACCGGGTTTGTGTCGTTGGCTCAGTTTGACTCCACCCCATGAATTCCGGGCGACGGATAAAAGCCAGATGGTAATAGTCAAATAACAGATCTGCAGCGCTTTGTGGGTCAGAAATCGCAAAATCTCTATCCAATTGATAAGTTGCGAACGTCTTTGCGTCAGACACTTTATCCGGCCCGTACCACCCGAGATGTAAGAACCATTCCATATTGTATTCAAGGGGTTTGATGTCACCCACATTGGCTATCCAGATACGGTCAGCACCATTTTCAAATGCACGTTGCATTTCAAACTGTATTAACGCGGGGTGGGTACTGCTCAGCCACAGGTAATCATGGGGTCTGCCCCAGTAGCTTAAATGATAATACACCCCTGCTCCGCCTGACCGTTTTTGTTCAGCACGATTACTGTGCCGGCGGATATAACCGTAGTTATCATCAGGCCACACCAGTGTGACATCGTCAGGCACAGACAATCCCATTTCGTACAGTGAGAGTACTTCTTTATAGGGTGTAAACATTTGCGTAAGCGTTTCTGCGGGCTTTCCAAAAACCGCTTCAAGTTGTGCACGCTGGGTATTGATAGCCTGCTGTAAAGTGTCTTTGGCTTGCTGCTGGGAATGTATACCTTCCATTCCGCTGTCATGAATGCCGCGCATACCCAGGGTAAACATCGCCAGATCAGACATATCACTGACCTGTTCAACACGGTTTCGCCAGTATTCATTTACCCTGGCGGCATTATTCGTGTAATTGAAATCACCCGATTGCTGCTTGTCCCATTCATCCACATTGTTTCTCAACATGGGTTCGGCATGAGAACTGCCCACATGAATGTGGTAGCGGTGCGCCATCTCCTTGTTGCCCGGCACAGTGAAGAAAGCACGGGTACCCGGATGCATAGCAGGCCAGATGGTGTTGGCTTTTAATCTGAGCAGTAACTGAAAAATTTTTTCATAAGTCCGGGGCCCTATATTGGCAGTATCCGGCTCGAATGTATGAGACGCCCAGGGAAGCAAGCCCCAGTCTTCATCGTTAATGAAAATACCGCGGTACTTCACAGCAGGACCTTCAACAACCGGTAACTTGTCCAGCGTTAGCGGCACGCTGGCTTTTTTCACCGGCACATCCGCCCACCATTGCCAAGGTGAAATGCCCATTTTTTCGGCTAACGTAAAAAGCCCGTATACTGTGCCCCTAACATCAGCACCGGTGATCACCAGAGTGTCCTGCCTTGTATGAATAGCAAATGCTTCATGATTTCCATGAGGAAATGCACTGGCATTGAGTAGCGGTAATGAGCCATCAACGTTTATGTGAATAAATGGTGTTGAAGCTGCCTCGTCATCGCTTTTGACCACAACAAAAGTCGAACCGGTGCGGGCAGATAAATCATCCGCCACATCTTTGGCGGCCCATTCAATGAGCGGATCACGGCTTTGTACAACAATAAAACGCACAGACGGTTCATCGACCGAAATAGTGAATCGCTCTCCGGAAGAAAATACGGCGTGTGATGCAGACAACAGAACAGCGAAGAGAAAGCAACGTGTGAGCATAGTGAGCCTGGCCTGAATAAAGTGTTGCGGGATAAGGACAGGGTCATAAGAACTTATGACCCTGTAACGTAAAGCTGCCTAGTTGTGATAGCGCACGCCAAGGAAGAACTGTCTTCCTGTGTTGTTATATTCCCGCACCATGTCCAGCGAACCGTCGCCGGTGACGAAAAGCCGTGAATACTCATCAGTCAGGTTGATGACTTCAAAGGAGAACGTCAAATTATCCGACCAGTTATAGAATGAGGAAAAGTCGATATTAGTGGGACCCGTCACTCCATTTTCCGCATTGCCGGTGATGCCGGGGACTTCGATAAAGTAGTCATCCCTGCTGTTTGCCGACAGGCGGGCACCATACTTTTCTGTTTCGTAGTACAAGGTGAAGTTATAAGAATTCTCGGAAACACCCACGATTTCCCCGGAACTGACCCGGGTGTAGTTTGCCACTGTCCCAAAATTATCAAACGGCGCGGGCAGGAAGTTAAATGGCTGCTGGTAGCTGATTTCAAAGCCGTTTATGGTTGTACCGTCGCCATTGTCATAGGAATAATGGGTATAAGGTTCGCTGAACGGATTAACCGTTATCGCGGGATCATAAACCGGGTCGTTATTGATTGCCGTGTAATAAATACTGTCGACCAGTTTTTCTTCCTGTGTGCTGCGAATGTAGGTTTCTATGTCTTTATAAAACAGTGTGGCAGACAATAACGACTCTTCGTCAAAATACCACTCTACGCCAAAGTCCACATTGTTAGACACATAGGGGTCAAGGTACGGATTACCCACCGTCACGAATCCTTCGATGTAGCGAAAAGCAGGATTGCCCGGGTTCAGCGTATTTAAGCTGGGGCGTGTCATTGACCGCGTCAGTCCTAAACGCACGATGAGATCATCTGCAGGCTCCAGTGCCAGGTTCAGAGCCGGTAAAAAGTTCTTATAATCATGTTCAGCCACGATGGTTTCTACAGAATTTTCCAGCCGGATATATCCCGTTGACGTGGCGGTGGTATCCACATAACGCATACCAAAGTTGGTACGCAAAATCATATCAGCGATATCGAAGTCCGTATTAAACTCCAGATAAACGGCCATGGTCTCTTCTTCTACCTGCGTGTTTTTCTGATCCTGAGATTGCCAGTTTAGGGGGCCGATAGCGTCTTTTACTGCATCAAAATCAGCCACTACAAAAGGAAACAAATTACCGTCAAAACCGTCGCCAAAATTACTGATAGGCAACATTTCCGTTAAGCCTTCTGCGGATCCCGTAGAAAAGGTTGGCAGACCGAAATATTGGCGGGAGACTTTGCGGTTGTTGTACGCCACACCGGCCTTAACTTCGACCATATCCGCCACATATTTTCCATCAAATTTAGCGGTCAGGTTTTCTTTATCAGTCTGATCCTGTAAATCATAAGAGGACAAGTTGTACAAGGCAGGATCGTTATAATCGAACTGGAAGTCGAGCAACGCAGCATTGGGGTTACCCGTAAAATCGAAACCGAAACTATGCGGTTCTGTACTGTCCATAATGTGACGAAATTCATCACGGGAAAAATCGATTTCTGCATACCCCACCATGGCATCCACGATGAGACGGTCTGTTAAGCCAAACTCTCCCGATAACACATACTGGTTAAATGCCGTATCACTGGTGGTCTCACGGCTCTCAACCCGGTTAGTTATGCCATCAAATTCGCCGGCAATAATTTGCTGGCCATTGGGCGCTACAGTAACCGATGTTGGTGTGATTTGATTGAAGTAATTTCTGAACATAGCGTACATGTGATAGTACGAGCGTTCATTTTCCAGTTGTGAATGTAAGTAGTCGAAGGTAAGTAACACATTATCAGACGGCGCATACTGAAATGAAGAAGTAATACCCAGGCGGGTCTGTTCGTTACCGAAATAATCCGGCCGCGGGATCCGGGGGGCATATAAACAATTGATGGCGTCAACATCTGCACCATTTAACTGACAATCAGCACCGGACGGCGACCCGGTAACGTTTGTACTGCTGGTATCCGCGTAAGTCATATTATTGTTAACCGGCGTTTGCCAGCCTACGGTTCCGAAGCCTTGCTGGTTAACGTTCCGGGTCGAATAAGCCAGTGAGAAAAGGACACCAAACTTATCATCGTCAAAGGTATTGCTCACCATTACCGCCGTGCGGGGGTTGGTCTCCTCAGAGACATCGTTGTAGTTCGCCTGCGCTGAACCGGCATAATGAAACCCGGGATTATCAAAAGGCTTGGCGGTATACAGATTAACAGAACCCGCGATACCACCTTCTTCCATTGATGCCGTTGGAGATTTTTGTACGTCCACACGATTAAATAATTCAGACGCAAATACATTGAAGTCAAATGCACGCCCGCCGCTCAGAGCGGAAATTGACGAGTCCAGTTGATCGGTTTCCGCCGGTATTTCCATACCGTTCAGTGTTGCACGGGTAAAATCCGGGCCGAGGCCCCGCAGTGTGATACGTCTGCCCTCGCCGCCTTCGCGGCTGATTGAGACACCTGAAATACGTTGTAGCGATTCAGCTAAGTTTAGATCTGGAAACTTACCAATATCTTCGGCGGATATGGACTCCATGGAATTCACGTTAGCGCGTTTTGTCAGCAGGGATTTGTTCAGTGAGCTTCGAAAGCCTTTTACTTCGATAACTTCCAACTGATCACCGGTAGCGCTCTCCTGTGTGTTGTCCTGAGCGAGCGCATTTGTAGTTAAGCCGGCATGCAATACGGTAATAATGGAGAGTGACAGTTTCTTCAATTTCATAACGGATCCTTTGAAGAGTGAAACGTCACGCATTCAAACCGCATGACTTTTCACCATTTATTTACAATAAATTCACGTTAAATTTGAAGATATTCAGGGTCAATCAAAATCAATTATATGGCGTCATTTTGTGTCACCGGGTTTCAATTATGGATAATTTCCCGGTGACAAAACTTTTTACAACAGAGGAAGCGCTTCAGGTAGTGACCGGGGAAACTCTGCTTCGAAGAGGCTGACCATTCACAGTATTTTTAAGTAAACATTTTTAAAATCAATGGGCTGCCCTTCACTTTGAAATGCAATATAACCTGACTTCAGGTTTTTCATCTGTTCCCATGTCGCCGGGTTTTCACCGGTGACCAGATCGTCCTTTTTAGCGAGAGCTAAATCATATTCAAGGACCACATCATTATTGATAAGTTGAGTAACGTGTCCGTCTTTAACGATCAGTTCGCCCCTCACCCATTCACCGGCGGGGAACGTTGGCGATGACGAGTTAAGGCAGTGCTCAGGATAAATGTCACCCTGATAGTAAATTTCAGTACCGGGCGAACACATATTTCCTGTAGGTCTTGCTACACCGGCTTCACGCTCAGCCAACAGCTGCATTTCCACCGAAACCGGCCAGTTTTGATCCGTGAGGATGGAATCAGCAGACTGACTGGCAAACATTACACCACTGTTTAATCGTGCGTAGCGCGGGGCGCTTTCAAGAAAGTCTCCGGTAAAGCGGTACTCAAATTTGAGATGAAAGTTGGTTAATTCAGCTTCATAGAAAAGATGGCCGAATTGTTCGTTGAAGTCATCATAACCATCATAACGTACAAGCAGTATATCTTCTGAGAACCGGAATGTGTTGGCAAAGTTTTGCCCGGAAGGATGATGATTAATTTTTGCAGTCCAGTTTTTCTGTTCTGCCGGAGACAGTAAATTTTGCCAGCCATCATCGTTGTTTTGAGTCGTTGAGCAGGCAGAAAGCGTCAGCAAGCTACTAAGCAAAATAGCAAAATGAGAAACGGATAGTTTTGTAATCATAGGGATATCAGTATTGTCGGTTGAACTGACTTGTCTATCACTGTCCCGGTACACAGCCAATCTAAACCGCAGTTTTTCTGTAATAAGTTTCAATTGTAAAACTCAACAAAAGCAAAACTTAATCACAGGAGCTTGCCATCAATCTCTTCAGAGCATTGCATTTTGTCCGGTTTCATCGCACTATTTCATGACTATTTATCAAGCCGCCTTTCTAACCGACTGAAAATAGTATGGAAAAATAACTTTAAAAAGGATAAATAAAATGAGCGAAATTCCCGCGAACACCAATGCATCAGGCAGCACTGCGAAGATTGTCTATATCCTGTATCTGGTAGGCATATTATTTGGTATCACCGGCCTTGTGGGGGTTGTGATGGCCTACATAAATAAATCAGATGCACCGGAATGGCTGCAAAGCCACTACCGTTTCCAAATCCGTACTTTCTGGATAGGTTTCCTCTACCTGGTGATCGGCTCTATTCTGTCAATTGTGCTGATAGGCTGGCTGGTTATTCTGTTCTGGGTTGTCTGGCTGATTGTTCGTTGTGTGAAAGGCATGAAGTATCTTGATAACAATCAAGCCCACCCGGATCCTGCGGGCTGGATGTTCTGATATCAACGGTCGTGCCGGCTTTGTTTATTGCCGGCACATCTCTTAGAGCAATATTTTACCGCTTCCCAGTTCCGTTCCCACTTTTTGCGCCATGTAAATGGCCGCTGGCAAACCGGACACATCTTCTGCGGTAAGTCAGACTTCTTCATTTTTACTCAGTTTTGTCAGAAAACGCTGACCGTCTTCCCGCATCGCTGCGATTTTCTCTTCCGCCATTCTGTCGTAGCTTTTATAGACAAGCGCCATTCTCGGGTTCTTCCGTAACTTGTCCTGATGGGCATCGAGGAAGCGCCAGTACAGGTAGTTGAACGGACAGGCTCCTTCTCCGCTTTTTTTCGATACACTGTAACCACAATGCTTGCAGTAATCAGACATCTTATTGATGTAGCTGCCACTTGCTACGTAGGGTTTGCTAGCGAGATTGCCGCCGTCGGCGAATAAAATCATGCCCGAGACATTAGGTAATTCGACCCACTCGTAGGCGTCTGCGTACACCAGCAGGTACCACTCCTGCACTTCAGCGGGAGATAACTCACACAATAATGAAAAATTACCTAACACCATCAAACGCTGAATATGGTGTGCGTAGGCATGTTTTTTAGTGTCAGTAATGCACTGACGCAGACAATTCATATTGGTGTAGCCGTCCCAGAAAAAGTCCGGCAAGGTTCTTTTTGCATTGAAATAATTATCTGTCTGTAACCCCGGCATGTAATGCCAGTAAAATCCCCGCACAAATTCACGCCAGCCAATGATCTGCCGGATGAAACCTTCTACGGAATTCAGTGGTGCTTCACCGGCATGCCAGGCGGCTTCTGCCTGCTGAACCACCTCCCGGGGACTGAGCAAACCACAATTGATGTAAAAGGACAGATGGGAATGAAACAACCAGGGCATGTTATGACGCATGGCGTCCTGATAGCGGCCAAAGTCCGGTAGCCGTTCGTCAATAAAGCGGTTTAATACCTCAAGTGCACCGGCACGATCGATAGCATAATGAAAATCATCTAATTCACCGAAGTGATCACCGAACTCTTTTTCAACCAGACTGATCACGTCCCGGGTTATCTCATCGGGCTCAAATTTTACCGGTGGTGGTGGAGTGACACTGGCGGGCATGGACTCACGGTTTTTCGCATCGTAGTTCCAGTCTCCCCCCGCCGGCGCACCATTTTCCATAAGAATGCCGGTTTCTTTGCGCATTTCCCGGTACCAGAATTCCATACGAAGGGTTTTCCGTCCTTCAGCCCATTCAGCAAACCTGGCTTTACTGGCATAGAACCGTTCGTCGGGTAACAGATCCACAGGCACACCGAGCTGACTTTCCCATTGCTGCATACTCTTCAGTAAACGGTATTCACCCGGTTCAGTGACAACGATATTATCAACATCGTGTGTGCTCACCAGCGCTTTTACTTCATTCAGCAAGCTACCCTGATTGTCAGGGTCATCGTACTTTCTGTAATTTACTTTGAAGCCGTCGTCTTTCAGTTCTTCTGCGAAATGCCGCATAGCTGAAAATAGAAATGCAATCTTCTTCTTATGGTGCTTCACATAAGTGGCTTCTTCTTTCACCTCTGCCATCAACAAAATATCGCGGGTTTTCACCGCGTCAGTGATCACCGGTAAAGTGGCGGTGAGCTGGTCGCCAAGTATCAATCGCAGAGTACAGCCCATGGTTACCCCTTAATTTCATTAAAGGCGTCCAGTGCCCGTTGTCGTGACGCTTTTAGATCCACCAGAGGTTCAGGATATTGCTCTCCGAGCACGATACCAGCCTGTTTGAGCGTTGCTTTGTCCGCCTCCCAGGGCTTATGAATATATTTGTTGGGCAATTTTTTCAGTTCGGGACACCAGGTACGTACGTATTCGCCCTGCTTGTCGAATTTCTCCCCTTGCAACACCGGGTTAAATACCCGAAAATAAGGCGCGGCGTCGGCACCCGACCCCGCCACCCACTGCCATCCGGCGGTATTATTCGCACCGTCAGCGTCAACCAGACAATCCCAGAACCAGGCTTCTCCCTCACGCCAGTCGGTAAGTAAGTTCTTCACCAGAAATGAACCGGTAATCATCCGTACGCGGTTGTGCATATAGCCGGTGTGCCATAATTCCCGCATGCCTGCATCGACAATAGGGATACCCGTGCGGCCCTTCTGCCAGGCTTGCAAATCTTTCTGGCTCCGGCGCCATGGAAATTTATCAAACTTCTCATTGAAGTTCTTATCGGGGAAGTCAGGAAAATGATAGATAAGGTGATGGGCAAATTCCCGCCATCCCAGTTCACTCAGATAGGTATCGATATTCTTATCATCACTGTTGCCAAACGCATCCTTAATGGCATACCAGATTTGATTAGGAGATATTTCTCCGGCATGAAGATGCGGGCTGAGCAACGATGTACCCTGCACAGCCGGAATATCCCGGTCGGTTTTATAATTCGCTGCGGCTTCGTCTATGAAGGTAGCAAGCCGGTCTGCTGCTCCGTCTTCTCCCGGTGTCCACATTTTTTCGATGCCATCGTACCACTGAATATTAGGCATCAACCCGAGATCATCAATTGACATACCTGCATTGTCCACATCCGCGTAAGTGATTCTGGCTACCGGCGCCTGGGGAAAACGTGGCTCAGCAGCCTGTAAGCAGCCTTTACGGTAAAACGGCGTAAATACCTTATAGGGTGAACCTGATTTATTCTCAATGTCCCAGGGCTCCCACAACAACGAACCATTGAAACTCTTCACCGTTTTGCCGTCATCTTTCAGGGCCTGCTTCAGTTTTTTGTCTCTGGCCACATGCCATGGCTCATACAACCGGTTCCAGAAAATATGCTGCACATCAAACCGTGCCATGAGTTCAGGAATGAGGTCTGCCGGATCGCCGCTGAATACCTGCAAATGGCCGTTAAGGCGATCATTAAGGGAGTTTAATGATTGATGTAACCACCATTTAGTTACACTACCGGGGAGTCGTTTTTCCGGTACAGACGTATCTGCAATGTATACAGGGATGATTTTACCAAGGTCGCAGGCGGCGTTCAGCGCGGGATTATCTTTCACGCGCAAGTCCTGGCGGAACCACATAATGCTGACGGGTACCGGCACGTTGTTATCCTTTTTATTCAGAATGATGCAATAGATACGGCATTGTAATAAATCTGATTACAAACGGGTGAAAATTAAGGTTTTGTAATGAAAACATCGCACTATACAAAAAGCAGATATCCGGCCCGTGTGAGGGGCATTTTCTGGTTCCGTCAGGATTTACGGCTTGACGATATGCCGGCACTGGAAGCGATGTGTCAGAACGTCACGGAGTTGCTGCTGGTGTATGTCAGAGATAGCCGGCTGTCAGAAACCACACCTTTCGGCACGCAACGCACCGGCGCAATCAGGGAACAGTTTATCGCTGAATGTCTGGATGAACTGGATGATGCCCTGGTACCTCTCGGCCAGAGGTTACTTATCCTTGAAGGTAACCCGGCTGTTATCATTGCAAAACTGATAAAAAAATACGATGTAAGCTGGCTTGGCGCACATGTGAATCCGGGTTTTTACGAATTGCAGGACTGGCAACATGTGGTTGATGCCTGTGACGGTATTAATACGGTGTATAAAGAAGCCGGCTCCCTGTTTAATCAGTCTTCGCTCCCCTTTTCTCTTAACGAAATGCCCGGGCAATTTACACAATTCCGCAAGCAAGCAGAGAGGAACACAATACCGGAGTTACCATTAGATCCTCCGGTATCATACCCACCGCCCTTCGCCACCGAAGTGCAATCTGTGACGGCTGTACATGAGAAAAGCAAAACACCTCCTCTTTTTCGTGACGGAGAAAGTGCTGCGCTGGAACGGCTGAATGAGTACTTTTTCAAACACCGGCATGTGCTGCGCTATAAAGAAACCAGAAATGCGCTGGATGACGATACGGCCAGTACACGTTTCTCACCCTGGCTTGCGGCAGGCGCCTTGTCTCCCCGGCGTGTATATCTTGAGCTCAGGCGTTTTGAAGATGAAGTGGAAGCCAATGAGTCCACATACTGGGTTTATTTTGAATTATTGTGGCGGGAGTTTTTTCATTTTGCCCAGCTCAGGCCCGGAAAAAAATGGTATCTGCAAGCAGGACTGCGGGATAAAAAACGTCCATGTCACTACGATGCGGACAAAATAATCCGTTGGCAACAAGGAAGAACCGGCTATCTGATTGTAGATGCCTGCATGCGGCAACTTAAACAAACCGGTTTCATGTCTAACCGGGGCAGACAACTGGTTGCCAGTTGTCTGGTCCATGAACTGGGACAAAACTGGCAATACGGGGCGGCCTGGTTTGAACAATGTCTGGTAGATTACGACCCCGGCAGTAACTGGGGTAACTGGCTCTACCTTGGCGGAGTGGGTCATGATCCCCGTGGCCACCGCCAGTTTGACCTTGAAAAGCAGACGAATATGTATGATCCGGACCGGACATTTATCAACAAATGGCTGAGCTGAAGCCCGATATTGCGGTGGTATGGCTCAAGCGGGATTTACGTCTGCGCGATCATGCCCCCCTGAAAGAAGCCGCCCGGAGCGGCTTGCCGGTGCTGTTAGTATTCTGTTATGAGCCGGAACTCATGCAGGATCCGCACATGAGCGACAGACACTGGCGCTTCATCTGTCAGAGTATCACCGATATAAACGACCAGTTGCCGGGCTCTGCCGCAGTGCTGACTACAACCCGTACAGTTGAAGCGACGTTCAGCGAAATAGCAACGCACTGTACAGTCCGGGAAGTGTACAGCTATCAGGAAACCGGGATTAAAATTACCTTCGATCGTGACTTGCACATGCAGACCTGGTTTCAGGCACGGCAAATACGCCATATTGAATTTGCCAGCGGCGCTGTGAGCCGGGGACTGATAAACCGCCGGAACTGGGAAAGGCACTGGAAAACGGTAATGTCACAGCCCGTTGACGACATTGCCTTAACCACAGTGAACTGGTGGCAATGGACGAAATCACCGCTGGAAAGTATCGCAGGCTCGCCCTCTTATCCGCATTGTGCACTCATGCAACCCGGCGGCGAACGTCGTGGATGGCAGGTTTTAAAACACTTTCTTGCAGATCGTGGCAAGCGATACCATCAGGGCATATCCAGGCCGGCGGATGCACGTATCACCTGCTCACGGCTCAGTCCTTATCTTGCATGGGGTAATCTGTCAGTGAAACAGGTCTTTCAGTATATTGAATACCGTAAGCCTGAACTCATTCATCAGCGAGGCATCAACGGAGCGCTCTGGAAAAAGGCTTTGAATGCACTGATGTCCCGTATCCACTGGCACTGCCATTTTATTCAGAAATTTGAAAGCGAACATGAAATGGAGTGGCGGGCACAAAATGCGGGATATGCAAGCTTTCCTTACATCGACGGACCGGAGGCCAGCAGACGCACCTGGTTTTGGATAAACGGGAAAACAGGTTACCCGCTGGTGGATGCCTGTATGCGGGCGCTCGCCGCCACCGGCTACCTCAATTTCCGCATGCGTGCCATGGTAACCAGTTTCCTTTGTCACCATATGAACGTGCACTGGCGGCACGCGGCAGAATACCTTGCCCGTGCTTTTCTTGATTTTGAGCCCGGTATTCATTTTCCGCAGATTCAGATGCAGGCCAGTATTACCGGTATACACACCGTCAGGTTATATAATCCTGCAACCCAGTCGGCCAGGCTCGATCCTGAAGCCGTGTTTATAAAAAAATGGGTACCGGAACTAAAAAATCTGCCGGCAGCGCTGTGTCATAATCCGGCAGATATTCCGCCGCTGGAAGCAGCGATGCTGGATTTTGATATACAACGGGATTACATGCTGCCGGTGATTGATATCAGACAGCACAATAAACAAACCGCAGAGCGGCTGTGGTCTTACAGGGAAAGAGAAGAGGTGCTCAGAGAGTCAGCCCGGATCGTCAGAAAGCACACGACATCCGCGAGTCCTTCCCGGCGCTGGTTAAAATCCAAGGCTAGCGCTTCTGATCTTTAAGCCACTGATTCAAAAGACGGATTTGACCACACTTGTAGGCTGCATAGGTTATGCGTAACGCATTGGACAGTACTTCACTGTCACTCCATCCGGTTTTATCGCTGATTTCTTTATAGCACTGCATGGCTTCGGGGCTGACATAGCCACGAACCATTTTTTTTCCTGCTGCTTTTTGTCTTTCGCGGAAACGACGCTGTTTTTCAGCATTGGCGGAAGGATTGGCTTTTTTCTTTTCAGTCATACCGTTGTCATCTCGTGGTTACGTGCACAGTGTAACATGTAAATTTTCACAATAAATGACTGTTCAGAGTTGTTTAGCGTACAAGTGTTCGCTAAATTACCACGCTGAAAATCTAACAACAAAGGGATATCATGTCCGACAAACAAAATAGTTTTAACCGTGAAGACTTGCTGGCCTGTAGCCGCGGTGAAATGTTCGGGCCGGGTAATAGTCAATTACCGGCTCCTAATATGCTGATGATGGACCGTATCAGTCATATCAGTGAAGAAGGCGGTGAGTACGATAAAGGCGAAATTATTGCCGAACTGGATATCACGCCTGATCTGTGGTTCTTTGACTGCCACTTCCCGGGTGACCCTGTAATGCCCGGCTGTCTGGGTCTGGATGCCATGTGGCAGCTGGTGGGTTTCTTCCTTGGCTGGAGCGGTGGCCCCGGTAAAGGTCGTGCTCTTGGCGTAGGTGAAGTGAAATTTACCGGTCAAATTTTGCCTACGGCTAAAAAAGTAACCTACCGCATCAACATGAAGCGTGTAGTTAAACGTAAACTGTTTATGGGTCTGGCTGATGGCCAGGTTGAAGTAGACGGCCGTGTTATTTATACCGCAAAAGATTTGAAAGTCGGTCTGTTCCAGGACACGTCTAAATTCTGATTTATTTCAGGTATAAAAAAGCCCCGTGAAATCGGGGCTTACCTATACTGAAAGAGATGCTTAACGCACGTTGAATCCTAATTGTCTGTCTTCAACGGCTTCCCTCCAGCCTCCGAGCCATTGTGACCTGGCGTCAAAAGCCTGAAATGGACAGTTCTCCTTTGAACGACCGCTGATACCAGCTTGATACCCTTTTGCGTGTGCACGCGTCAATTTATCTCTTTTTTGTCGTTTCATTGATAAGCCTCTTTTGATTATTTAACTGTGCCGTGATTGACTATCGGGCTCTCCTGTCAGTATGGGTTGATGGCGCCTTCAAGTTTTTTCACGCACACATATGTGATAGTGCAGAGGCAGGCTTGGTTCAACTTAATTAAATTTTTTTTGGTATTGACAAATAGTAAGTTAATGAAAATTTGTCTAATTTAATGTTACATTTTTTTGTCATAAATATTACGTTTTTTAAAACGTCAAACTATATGTACAAAAAAACCGCACATTGGTGCGGTTTTTGATAGACTCGCTGTACATATTTAGCACAGTTTACGTGCTCTTCAGCGGCTAAACAGTGCTCATTTCACATTACTGTTTACGTCGTCTGAACGCGAGTAAGCCGCCTGTTAATAACAGCCACCATGGAGAAATTGCCGCACCTTTACGCTCGTAAGCCACATCGTCAATTTCATCTTCAGGAATGTCACAGGTCTCCACTTCTCCGTTTTCCAGCGGCGTGAGTTTCACTGCAATAATGGTATCGTCGATGGGCGTTTCACCTTCATCGTCAATCACTTCCACACCCGTTACATAACGTTCACCGGTACGGTAGCGGGCATTTGCAATAATCTCATTGCTGTCATTGATATCAATGGCATCGACAATGGTGTAAACACTGTCACAAGGTAACAGATCGTTCAGATCCGTCATTTCTTTCGCTTCAATGTCGTACATGAAGCCGTGGGTTTCACGGTTTGTATCAACAGTGGAGTCGTATTCTGACGAGCCAACCACAATGTTGTTATTGTTGATGCCCTTACCTTCTGCGCCGGCATTGGTAAAGAAGCCTTCCGGATACAGTGCTTCACCTGTGTCCAGGTTGTAAACGAACACACGATTACGGGCAGTATCGTTAGGGGCACGTAGTACGTAACCTGTTACCCAGTTGTCATTGTTGATGGCAACTGCTTCGGACATGATATTTTCGTCACGGGGTAACATTTCGGTTGTTTCGCCCTCTGCATAACTCACTGCAACATTCAGGCGTTCATAGCTATAACCGGAAGGACGGCGGATGTAAGCAATTTCGTCAAGAGATGACGCACCTACAGCGATACCCTGATCATTAATATCCTGCGCCAGCGACCAGTATGCAGACTCATCATCGGCATCAGGTTCAAACACCAGCGGATAAGTATCGGTAGTAATCGTGTTGCCGTTAGCATCTAACTGCCAGACAGTGGCACGGATGTGCACACCCGGCGTTGAACGGTCGCCCACAGCCGGTAAACGGAAGCCGTAGGTGGATGTATCTGAAGATGCGTCTACACGGATACTGCGGTAGCAATATTCTACAGGAATGTCACCACGGGTTTCTTCTTCTTCACAGGCTTCAATGGCGTCATCAATGCCTTCAATGTGGTCAACCATGCTGTTGCCCACAACCTGAAGATTATTGTTAATGGCAAACGCCTGACTGAGACCGTTTAACGTATCGTCTTCAGAAGCCAGCAGTTTGGTTTCACCATTTACACTGACAAAGGCCGTAGACTTGATGTCGTTAAGTACATAAGTGGTATCGTTGCCGTCTTCATCTTCATAATCCAGCTCGTAGTACGGGCCTTCAGTTGAGCCGGTAACATAATCACCGTTCAGACTGTCACGTGCATAGGTTGTAACCGCATGGGCGTAATCATCAAACAGTTCCGACCACGCATCCAGACCTGGGATGAGATCGGCATCTGTCGTATCAGTGATATACGAGCGGTAAGGCGTCAGATGCTGGTAAACAAATGCATTCCGGGCAGTCGTGCTGTGAGACAGTAAACCGGTAACAATCGTGGTGTAATCCACATCTGAGAAAATGCCCTGTCTGACGTCGTCTTCACTTTCGAAAGTCGATGCGTTGTTGTCGATAAATCCGGATTCTTCCAGAAAATCGAGGTCGATGGGTGGATTAAATTCTGCTGATGTCATCGTCACCGTGAAGCCGGACTCGTCGATAGACTGGGCAAAATTGTTAATACTGATATCCCTGACTGGTACAGGTGTGACTGTATAGGTGGCGGCCAGGGCAGAAGCTGACGCAGTGGTCATTGCCATGGCAGCGGCAAGCTGTGTTAATTTCATTTATAATCCTAATTACTGCTGAGTGTCTTCCAGCATGCTTTCCAGTTCATCCCAGCGCGCATATTTCCGGGATAGGGTTTCTTCTGTTTCTGATAACGTGGCCAGAGTTGCGGCTGTGCTGTCGGCAGTTTGTTTAAAAAACTCAGGATCATTCACTTGTTCCTGTAATTCTGCTAACGCGGTTTCCAGCGTTTCTATCTCTGCAGGCAGAGAATCCAGTTCACGTTGATCTTTATATGATAACTTTTTCGTCTTGCGTACTGAAGACTTTGGCTTAGGACTGTCAGAAACCAGTTTAGTTTCATCTTTTACCTTTGCCTCTGCAGTTTTCTGTGCTGCATTTTGCTTATACCAGCTCTCCACATCTGTGAAGCCGCCGATAAATTCTTTGAGCTCACCCTCGCCTTCAAACACCAGGCAACTGTTAGCGACGTTATCCACAAACTCACGGTCGTGGCTGACAAGTAATACCGTGCCTTCATATTCATTCAGCAAGGTTTCCAGCATTTCCAGCGTCTCAACGTCCAGGTCGTTGGTCGGTTCGTCGAGCACCAGTAAGTTGCTGGGTTTCAGCATCAGCTTTGCCAGCATCAGACGGTTTTTCTCACCACCTGACAGGGATTTTACCGGGGCATTCACACGCTCCGGGGTAAATAAATAGTCCTGCAGATAACTGATCACATGTCTGGGGTGGCCATTTACCATCAAATCACGCTTTCCGTCACCGACAGCGTCAATGACTGACTTCTCAAGTTCCAGGCCGTGGCGATGCTGATCAAAATACGCGACTTCCAGATTAACGCCCTGGCGGACGTTACCGGATTGCGGAGCCAGTTCACCCAGTAATAACTTGATAAGGGTAGATTTACCGCTACCGTTCGGGCCGATGAGCGCAAGTTTATCGCCCCTTAACAGGTTAAGGTTAAGGTGTTTCACAATGGCTTTCTCGCCGTAGCTGTAACTGGCATCAGTTACCTCAAACACCATTTTACCTGAGCGGGAGCCGGCATGTTGTGCCACAACGGCATTGCCCTGGGTTTCGCGACGGGCTTTGCGGGTTTCACGAAGCTTTTTAAGTGCCCTTACCCTGCCCTCATTACGGGTCCTGCGGGCTTTAATGCCCTGACGGATCCACACTTCTTCCTGAGCCAGTTTCTTATCAAACTCTGCATTCTGGGCAGCCTCGATATCCAGATCCTGTTGTTTCTTTTCCAGGTAGGTGGCGTAGTTACCGGGGTAACTGGTCAGCGAACCACGGTCGAGATCCACAATACGGGTTGCCATGTTGCGAATGAATGCACGGTCGTGACTGATAAAAACGATTGCACCGCGGAACGCCGTTAAGCTTTGTTCCAGCCAGCGAATCATTTCAATATCAAGGTGGTTAGTCGGCTCATCAAGAAGTAATAAGTCGGGCTGACGCACCAGCGCTCTGGCCAGTGCCGCTTTTCTTCTCCAGCCACCGGACAGCGTGGACAAAGACATGTCCGCATCCAGTTTCAGCATGGTAAGGGTTTGTTCTATTTGCTGCTCGAACTGCCATGCATCGCGGCTCTCAAGCGCTTCCTGCAGGTGTTGCAGTTTATTCAGGTTGGCTTCGGAAGGATCTTCCGACACCTTACGGGTCTGATGAAAATACTGCTTAAGAATATCGCCCACATCGGCAAGCCCTTCGGCCACATAGTCAAACAGTGAGATATCAACAGTTTGCGGAGGATCCTGTTCCAGTCTCGCAACAATGGTTTTACTGTCGATAATACGCTGCCCGTCGTCAGCGATAATGTCTCCGGCCAGCACTTTCATAAGCGTGGATTTTCCACTGCCATTTCGTCCGACCAGGCACACCCGTTCACCGGGTTGAACCACTAATTCAACGCCATCAAGTAATGGCGGATTACCGTAGATAACGGTGATGTTTTTTAACTGAATTACACTCATGATAAAAAGGATTCTGCCTGTTCTACGTCAAAAGGCCAGCCAAGTTCGGCACCGGTATCCATGCGTTTGATCACAGGAATACGGACTGCATACAGATGATACAGGTTTGCGTCGTCGCGGATGTTACATTTTGTAATGTCCAGCAACGGCGCCTGGTGAGTTTGTGCCAGCACATCACTGGCAAGATCACATAAATGACAACCCGGTCCTGTATAAAACGCTAATTTCACTTCTTCAACGTCCAGCATTGGTGAATATTTGCATGCCGGGCGAAATCTTCCGGAATAGTTTTTGCGGTAATATCTTCAATGTCTTTATATCCGGCTCCGGCTAACGCATCAGCATCAAGCTTGAAGCCCCGGCGGTTATTCGAAAACATCACTTCGCCGCCGTCATTCAGACAACGGAACGCATCTTTCAGCAAAGCAACGTGGTCACGCTGAACATCAAAGGTGTCCTGCATACGTTTTGAATTTGAAAACGACGGCGGGTCGATAAAAATAAAATCGTATTTGCCTGGGTGCGTTTTTAGCCACGTCGTACAATCAGCCTGAATAAAGGCATTGGCGCCTTTCACTTTATTCAGTGTCATGTTGTCTTTCGCCCAGTCCAGATAGGTTTTCGACATATCGACAGTAGTCACAGAACGGGCACCACCCAATGCAGCGTGCACAGAGACACTGCCAGTATATGAAAACAGGTTCAGAACATCTTTATTTTTCACCCGTTGTGACACCAGTTTACGGGTGTCACGGTGATCGAGAAATAATCCTGTATCAAGATAATCTGTCAGGTTAACCAGCAGTTTCGCACCGTTTTCGTAAACAGTCAGCCGATCACCTTTCTGATCCATTTTTTCGTACTGGTTTTTACCCTTTTGCTGGCTGCGCACTTTTAACGCAATTTGCTTCGGGTTTGTGCCGGTTACTGCCGGCAAATGCAACAGCACTTCCTGTAAGCGGCGACGCGCTTTGTCTTCAGAAATGGTTTTCGGTGGCGCATATTCCTGCACAACAAGCCAGTCACCATACACATCAATAGCCACATTGTAATCAGGCAAATCGGCGTCATAAATACGGTAACAGTTGGTGTCCTGTTGTTTTACCCAGCTTTTCAGCTTTTTAAGATTCTTCTTCAGCCGGTTAGCGAATTCGTGATTCACCCCGTCTGAGCCAAATTGCCGGCAGTTGTCTTCGTCCATGACATAATTAACCAGCCGGCATTCCAGCTTACCGTTATTCATGCCGTAGTCTTTTGACGAGCGCAGTTTCATCATTCGCAATAAATCGCGGTTACTGCTGAGCAGAGATACATGCCAGCCTGACCAGGCCGCTTTTAACTGCTTACCCAGTTCTGAAAAGGTCGGGATAAGGTCGGTGAGTTCGCCGAGCCGCTCGCCATAAGGCGGGTTACTGACCAGATAACCGGCTTCTTTAACCTGAGGTTCAGCTTTCAGCGCATCGCAGCTATCAAAATGAATGTCTTTAAATACACCGGCCTGATCGGCATTCGTCCGTGCAATATTGATGAGCTTCCGGTCAATATCTGTAGCTGTGATACGAATATCACAGGGCTTTTGTGCTGCCAGAGCATCATCGTTAATCTTGTCCCACAGCGGCTGGTTATGTTGCAACCAGCGACTGAAGCCCCAGTAACTGCGTTTGATGCCGGGAGCAATATTTCTGGCAATGTACGCGGCTTCAATAGCGATGGTGCCCGAACCGCAGAACAGATCCGTGAGTGGTTTATCTGTATTTGCTGTCCAGCCTGAGCGGATTAGCATGGCGCATGCCACGTGTTCTTTTAACGGTGCCTCACCGGTTTTCGAACGGTAAGCTCTCTGGTGAAGACTGTTTCCGGACATATCCAGGCCGATAACCACATTGTCCCGGTGTACTCGGGCCCAGATAGGAAAATCTGAAAATTTCTTTTCTACAGACGGCCGTTGATCTAACTCTTCCATAAACTGATCAACAATGGCGTCTTTTATCCGCACAGCACCGAACTGAGAATTTTTAATGGCATGGTTGGTGCCGTTGAACTGTACACTCAACGTGTCACTGGCCCGCAGGTGTTGCTGCCAGTCAACGGATGAAGCGGTATCGTACAACGATTCTGCTGTGTCACACTTTCCTTCGGCCAGCACCCAGATAACACGGTTCGCCAGCCTGGACCATAAACAAACGGTATAGGCCTGTTCAAGGGTGCCGGTAAACGTTACTGTGCCGGGCGATAAGCGACAAGCAGTATCAGGACAAAGCGCTTCAATTTCAGCTTTTAACAGCTCATCCAGACCACGGCTGGTTGTAACAATAATTTGATTCATAACACTCATAGAAACTGCACACGTTCTGCACCCGCGCAGTGATTAAAAATAATCGAAGTAAAAGGGCTTTTACAGCGCCTTTACGATGTTTTTCACTAGTGACGGCCCCTGATAGATAAACGCCGAATATACCTGTACCAGTGAAGCGCCGGCGGCGAGCCGGTCTTTTGCAGTCTGCGCGTCATGAATACCACCCACGCCGATGATTGGAATTGCACGATCCAGTGCAGCAGACAATTTGCGTGTCACATCCAGACTCATTTCCGTCAGAACATCGCCACTTAAACCGCCGGCTTCATCAGCGTGTTTCAGTCCCTGAACACTGTCACGGCTTAGCGTGGTATTTGTAGCAATCACTCCGTCCATTTTACTGTTGATCAGTGAACGGGCGATGCTTTCAATTTCATTATCCGCCAAATCCGGCGCGATTTTAATGAACAGGGGCACATATTTACCGTGTGACTGACACAGTTTTTCCTGTGCATCTTTCAGACCGTTAAGCAGTTTATCCAGTGCTTCACCATACTGAAGATTACGCAGTCCCGGCGTATTGGGAGATGAAATATTCACTGTCACGTAGCTGGCGTAAGGATACACTTTGTTCAGACAAATGAGGTAATCATCAATGGCGTTAGCTTCTTCAGTATCCTTGTTTTTACCGATGTTAATTCCCACCGGCCCTTCGAAACGGGACGCTTTTACCTGACTGACCAGATGATCCACACCGTGATTATTAAAACCCATGCGGTTAATGATAGCGTGCTTTTCCGGCAGGCGGAAAATACGGGGCTTGGGGTTACCCGGTTGGGGACGGGGTGTTACTGTACCGACTTCTACGAATCCGAAGCCCATGCTGCCAAAGGCATCAATACATTCGCCGTTTTTATCCAGACCGGCAGCCAGACCTACCGCATTTGGAAATGTGATCCCGGCAACTTTTACCGGCTTACTGATAGTTTCATTACTGTACAGTAATTTCAGCGGCGTATGCTGGGTTCTGTGCAGCCACTTGATGGCAAAATCGTGGCTTTTTTCGGGCTCGCACTGGAGCAAAATTTTCTGGGCGATGGATTGCATGGTCTTTCTCTAAGAAAAAGCCCTGTCAAAACAGGGCTTCGTCGTTTCTGAATAGGCGTATTCTAATGGCTAGACTTGGCGCTTAAAAGCATCAATTCACGTAAAGCCACAGAAAATTTCGCAAATTCATGTGTAGAGCTGGTTTTGAACTCTGACATCATGTGGTACCAGCGTTTCAGCAGAGCCTGATTATTGTCCATCCAGCTTTGCAGAATTTCGTCGGCATCTTTGCTGTCAGGGCGCGACTGTAACAAGTTCAGCGTAATGGAGCGCTGTTGCCAGTCAAGCTCTTCACGGTAGGACGCTCTTGCAAGGGCCTGCCAGTGGTTACTGACGTTCTGGTTGGTTATTTGCGCCAGGAACCAGTGCAGTTCCAGTTTCGCGCCCAACTGGAAGTACAGCTTGGCGATGACAGACGTATCATGGCTGTCTGTTTCATCAATTTGCGCCAGGTCGAGACTGGAGAACAGATTCGAGAAACTGGACACTTGTGTGGCAATATCTTCCGGTACACCTTTATCAACCAGTTTCGCCGCCTCTTTCTGCAAGGAAGCATATTCATCAGCGACCAGATAATTTTGCATGTTACTGGCAAGGTTATCAAAGGTAGCGCGGTAAGCTTCAATCGCAGAATGAATACCCAGAGATTTATTGCCGTGACGGATATACCAGCGCGCAGTGCGGCGCATAATACGACGGGCACTCTCCAGAATTCTCAGTTGCAGATCAGCGTCGATGACATTGTCCAGCGCTTCAACTTTGCGCCAGAGCGGATCGATATTGAAAATACCTTTCACCACCGCGTAAGCATCAGCGATTTCATCCACCGTTGCACCGGTTTCTTCCTGCATACGGAACACGAAATTCAGGCCCATATCGTTAACAATGTTATTGGTTAACTTGGTTGCGATAATTTCGCCACGCAGCGGATGCTGTTCCATCTGCTCCGGATACTTGTCACGCAGTACCGGCGGGAAAGCATTGACCAGCAGTTTACCGTGATACGGATTCTCTGTGATCTCCGGAATATTAAATGCGTCTTTGAGTACCATTTTGCCGTAAGCAATCAGCACACTCAGTTCCGGACGGGTAAGTCCCCGGTCTTTCGCCACGCGATCTGAAATTTCATCATCGGTAGGAATAAATTCCAGTTCCCGGTTAAGACGTCCTTCACGCTCCAGACCATGGATGAACCGCAGCTGTTCTTTAAGTTGCGATACACCTGCCCGTTCTGTAATGGAAATCGACTGGGTCTGACGGTAGCAATCTTCCAGCACGATTTTGGCCACATCATCGGTCATGTCGTACAGCAATTTGTTTCGCTGTTTAACGGTTAAATCACCGTTACTCACCAGGCTGTTAAGCAGAATTTTAATGTTAACTTCATTGTCCGAGCAGTCCACACCGCCCACGTTATCAATAAAGTCGGTATTTACGCGGCCGCCGTTTGCGGCATATTCCACACGGCCAAGCTGCGTAAGACCCAGGTTACCGCCCTCACCCACAATTTTCGCCTTAACGTCTTTACCGTTAACACGTAAATCATCATTGGCGCGGTCGCCCACTTCAGCATGAGACTCTTTAGTACTTTTAATATAAGTACCGATACCACCGTTCCAGATCAAATCGACAGGCATTTTGAGGATATTATGAATAAGCTCGTTCGGCGTCATCGTCACCTGACGGGTACCCAGCCATTTTTTCATTTCCGGTGTAAGCTTAATGGACTTACTCGCACGGCTGAAAATACCACCGCCTTTAGAAATCAGCTTACTGTCATAGTCTTCCCAGCTTAATCCCGGGTTTTCAAACAGGCGCTTACGCTCTTCCCAGGTTGAAGCTGCATCCGGATCAGGATCGAAGAAAATGTGCAGGTGGTTAAACGCAGCAATTAACCGGGTGTGTTTTGACAGCAACATACCGTTACCGAAAACATCACCGGCCATATCACCTACACCCACCGCAGTGAAATCTGTCGTCTGACAGTCGATACCCACTTCACGGAAATGGCGCTTAACCGATTCCCATGCACCACGGGCCGTAATCCCCATTTTCTTATGGTCGTAGCCCACGCTGCCACCGGAAGCAAAAGCGTCACCCAGCCAGAAGTTATATTCTTCAGAAATGCCGTTTGCGATGTCTGAGAACGTGGCCGTGCCTTTATCTGCAGCAACAACCAGATACGGATCGTCTTCGTCCAGGCGTACCACATCTTTTGGTGGCACAACTTCGCCATTTACAATGTTATCTGTGATATCCAGCAGGCTGCGGATAAACGTACGGTAGCACGCCTGACCTTCTGCCTGGAATGCCGCTCTTCCGCCTGTTGTTGGCAGTTTTTTGCAGACAAAACCACCTTTTGCACCTACAGGCACAATAACAGTATTTTTAACTTGCTGAGCTTTCACCAGGCCAAGGATCTCAGTGCGGAAATCTTCCTGACGGTCAGACCAACGCAGACCACCCCGCGCCACTTTGCCGCCACGTAAATGCACACCTTCCACACGGGGGCTGTACACAAAGATTTCAAATTTAGGCAATGGCAGCGGCATTTCCGGAATCATTTCCGGCATCATCTTGAACGATACATATGGCTTTTCGTTGCCGGCATCGTCGCTCTGGTAGAAGTTGGTGCGCAGTGTCGCCAGCATCATATCCAGATAACGGCGGATGATCCGGTCGTCGTCCAGGTTGCTGACGTTATCCAGCGCTACTTTGATTGAATCAAGCAGCGCATCTTCTTTTTTCTTGCTGCGCTTTTTAAACGGGTCGAAACGTAAGTCGAAAAATTCCACCAGTTTCTTGGCAATGTCAGGATAGGCAGACAGCGTATTGGCAATGTAATCGCGGCTGAAAGAGCTGCCTGTCTGACGCATATATTTTGCGTAGGCACGGAGAATGGTCACTTTACGACCGGTCATGCCGGCACCCAGGATCAGGCGGTTAAAGGCATCATCTTCCAGTGTGTTTGCCCACACTTTGGCAAACGCATCCTGAAACAGCGCCTGTGCCTGCTCCATGTCCAGGTCTTTACCGGACTTATGAAGCATGGTGAAGTCCATTACCCAGTTCAGCGACGAATCGGCGCAATTGACTTTGTACGGACTTTCATCGATAACGCGCAAGCCGAAGTTTTCCAGCATAGGTAACACGTCAGAAAGGTGAATAGGCTCTGCACGGTGGAACAGTTTCAGTTTAACAACCTGACTGTCAGCACTTTCTTCCTGCGGACGGTAAAACAACATATCCAGCGTATGATCATCACTCAGTAATTCGAGCTTTTCCATATCAATCAGGGCAGCGCTGGGCAGGTTCTGCTCCATATAACTGCGGGAAAAAGCGTTGGTATACTTACGTTCCAGTGCTTTTCCTGATGCTTCACCATGGGCTGCCTTTATGGCAGATGCCAGACGGTCATTCCAGGTTTTGGTGAGCTCAATGATGTTTTGCTCGATTTCCTTCACATCGTATTCCACATTGTTGTTTTTGACGCGGGCGATATAGTGCGTTCTTGCATACACAGATTCAGAGAAGAACGTCGTAAATTCGATTTCTTCATCAGTACCAAATGAGCGCTGCAGCAGGTTCTGGGTATCTTTACGCAACTGGGTGTTGTAGCGCTCTCTGGGCACAAACACCATACAGGAAATAAAGCGGCCAAATACATCCTTGCGAACGAACAACCGGGTAATGCCCCGCTCCTGCATCTGGAAAATACCCATGATGATTTGAGCCATTTCCGCAGCAGGTGTTTGCAACAACTCATCCCGTGGATAAGTTTCAATAATATTCACGAACGCTTTGTACGCGTGGGTACCCGGCTCATAGCCGGATAACGTACAGATTTCTTTAATTTTTGACGCCAGCACCGGCACTTCAGTGGCACTTGAGTTGTAGAAAGAAGCACTGAACAGACCCAGGAAACGGTGTTCGCCGACAACAGCACCATCGCTGTTGAATACCTTCACACCCACATAGTCCATATAGGCAGGACGGTGTACCCGTGAGCGTGAATTGGTTTTAGTCAACATCAGCGGATTCTGACTCAGAGCTTCAGCCCGCGCAGACGACGGTAAATTAGAAATCAGACGCTCACGATCGCTGACAGACTTTTTCATCAGCCCCAGGCTGCTGTCATTATCAGGGATCCAGCGGTAATCACCTTCAATGGCACGGGCGTCGTAATAACGGTAGCCCATCATGGTGAAATTATGATCAGCCAGCCAGCTTAAAAACTGCAGAGTCTGGGCTTTCTTATCGGCATCTACCGGCCAGTTGTGTTTGTCAGCATCTTTAATAACGGTTTCCAGCTTACCCGACATGGACTGCCAGTCTTCAACCGCAAGGGAGACTTCGTCAACTACTGAACGAAGTTCTTTGGTAAGTTTATCAATATCTTTTTTCGCGGTCTGTCTGTCGATTTCAATCAGCAGTACGGTTTCTTTGACGGCCGCTTTGGTTTTCCTGCCGCTTTCGTAAAAGGCTTCCACCTGCCCTTTATCACCACGTTTCAGCCAGATGGGGCTGTGCAACATGAGATGAGAAGTAATATTCAGGCGGTTCAGCGACATGCGCACGGAATCAACCAGGAAAGGCATGTCCCGCACGATAATTTCAACGATGGTATGGCTTGAATGCCAGCCATGTTTGGCGATTTCAGGATTGAAAACCCGGATATACGGTGACGACGGATCGAACGAGGAAAACTCGTTCCACAAACTTAATGTTGCCCCGTAGAGGTCGCTGTCATTGCGATCTTCCAGGTCATCATTAGAAATTGTCTGGAAAAGATGTTGGCCGAATTGTTTAACCAGCGCATTTTGCTGCGCATCGACTTTCTTTTCGATGAGTGAGAAAACATTATCAAGCAGCACCGACTGCCGCTGTGAGGTGACTGTCATGGTTGAACCTTTATTAGTCGTAAGTACACAGAATCCTTACCTATTTTCGCTAATCTCCGGCCTTATTGAAAGAGGAGTTTTAACGCTTTATTAACAGCATAGATAACTATGCAGAAAACGCATAAAAAAAAGGGCCAAACGGCCCTTTTTTGTAGTTACTTATGCAAAAATATTTTATGCATCAGGGTCGTTTTTACTTAACCAGAGGAATCTGGACAGTGCCGGCAGCACAATAATCGCGCCCAGCATGTTCACAAGGAACATAAATGTCAGCAAAATACCCATATCCATCTGGAATTTCAGTGAGGAAAACACCCAGGTGCTCACACCAACTGCCAGTGTGATCCCGGTGAAGAGTACTGCACTTCCCCGCTCTTTCAATGCATCCAGGTAAGCCTGTTGCACTGTCTCACCGGATTTGAGTTTATGACTCATGGTAGAAAGTATGTAGATACCATAATCTACGCCAATGCCAACACCCAGTGCGATTACTGGTAGTGTAGACACGGTCAGCCCGATTTGCAGAAAAGTCATCAGCGCCTGTGCCAGCACCGACACCACATAAAGTGGCAGTACGACTGACAAAGTCGCTCTGACAGAACGGAAGCTGATAAGACAAAGTACAATGACCGCACCAAACACGTATACCATCATCGGGCCCTGGGCCGCTTCCACGGCTTCATTGGTCGCCGCCATTACGCCCACAGGTCCGGAGGCCAGTTTGAACTTCATGTCGTCGGTTTCATATTCTTTACGGAATGCTTTCACAGCATCAACCACATGGGAAATGGTCTCAGCTTTGTGATCTTCCATAAACAAAATGACCGGCATTACCGAACAGTCTCCGTTTAATAAACCGGACGAAGTGGGTACCAGCGAAATATCCTGCGCCAGAGTCTGCTGATTCCGTGGCAGCACCTGCCATTTGATATTGCCCTCGTTGTAACCGGCATTGACGCCTTTTGCCACTGACGCCAGCGAGACAGCCGATTGCACACCCTCAACGTTAGTCATCTTCCACTGAAAGTCGTCCATTGCACGCATGACACCGTACGATGTGCAGGCTTCCGCCGTGGTTTCTACTACCACCGACAGATAGTCCACGGTCACCGAGTATTTGTCGGTGATCAGGAAAGTGTCCTGGTTATAGCGGGAACTCTCCTGTAAAGACGGCGCACCGGCATGTAAATCACCTATCTTCATTTGCTGGGATTGTATCAAGCCGAAAATAAATAAGGCAGTCGTGACAGCCATGATGATAATGGCCGGTTTTTTGTGAGTGCAAGCTGCAATCGCATTCCAGAAAGCAGTGTTCCGTTGTTCTTTTTTATTGAACTGCTGAACATATTTGTCATCCAGCTTCAGGAAGCTCATCAGTACCGGCAGCAAAATGAGGTTGGTCAGGATTATAACGGCGACACCCATGCTGGCAGTAATGGCCAGTTCCCGGATAATACCGATATCAATAACCAGTAAAGTCATGAAACCGACTGTATCGGAAAGCAGAGCAATGCCGCCGGGCACGAGTAAAGCACGGAACGCACTCATGGCTGCATGTTGCGCGCCCATGCCCGCAACCACCTTTTTCTCAACAGCGTTAATCATCTGCACGCCGTGACTGACACCAATGGCAAATACCAGGAAAGGCACCAGAATTGACATAGGGTCAAGACCGAATCCCAGCACCGTCAGTAAGCCCAACTGCCAGACAACAGCGACTACAGAGCAAATTAAGGGCAACAACGTCATCATGATACTGCGGGAGAAGAAGTAAACCATTACAGCAGTGATAGCCAGGGCTATGGCGAAGAAAAGCACCACGTCTTTTGCGCCATTTGCCACATCACCAATCATTTTCGAGAAGCCGATGATATGGATGCTGACCTTATCCGATTCAAACTGGCCTCTGACCTGTTGTTCCAGGTCATCTGCGACTTTGAGCATATCCAGCGGAGCGCCGGTTTTCGGGTCGAGATCAAGTAACTGCGCAGTCACCATGGCACAACTGTAATCGTTGGATACCTGGCGGCCAACAATTTTAGCCTTTTCCACATTGGTAGCGACCTGCTCCAGTGCTGCCGGCCGTGATGAGTCGAAATCCGCAGGGATAACCGGTCCGCCGGAAAAGCCCCCTTCTACGATTTCGGTAAAACGGGTAGACGGGGCAAACAGGCTGACAACCAGCGAACGGTCCACACCGTTGATAAAAAACAACGCATCATGGACTTGTTGCAATGTGTCCATAAACTGCTGGTTATAAATATTCCCGCTGGTATCACACACAGAAACCAGTACGCTGTTGGCTCCGCCAAAATCACTACGGTGAGCCATGTAGGTTTTCATGTATTCATGATTAAGCGGCACATTTTTTTCGAAACCGGCGTCCAGATGCATCATCGACGCCTGATAGCCAAGGTACACTGTGGCCAGCAGAAAGAGCCCGACTACAACTTTCCGGTATCCGAAAATTAGTCTTTCTAAAAGCGAGGTAAAACTTGCCATGTCAGTGTTTTAATCCATATCCAGTTGTTTGATACCATTCGCCGTGACAGCGATAAGATGACCGTTAAATCGTGCAACGCTGACGATACTGGCTTTGTCCTTAAGTTGTTCGCGGCTGAGACCGTCAACCGGCTCACAACTGTCTGCAGGACCCCAGGGATCGAACTCGCTTGTTTCCAGCGATGCCGGTACTGAAATCATCATCCCGTTATTGCCGAACAGGCGTACACGATCACCGGCCGGTAAAATCTTATTCAGCGAGCCTGACAGACAGGTCGGTACGTTTTCCCACTCACCTGTCCCGCGACGGACAAAGGTGTGTCCCCGCAGGCCGGCGATGACGATGGTGTCATCTGCTGTCTCAGCAACGTCCAGAAAAGACCCTTCATAGGTGGTATCCATACGGGTCCATGTTTCTCCCATATTGTCACTCATGGCGACCAGACCTGCTTCACCGACCAGGTAAAGGGTTTCTCCCACCTGCTCCAGTTTATTCAGGTGAGGCAAAATGGCGCGGAGTTCCTCTTCGTAGTATTCCGGTGTATCACGCTTTACTTCATCAAGATATTCCTGATCGTAGGGATTGAGTAAAGTAGCGTGCAGCTCCCGGTTCCAGGTTTTACCGCCATCACGGGTGCGGAAGAATAAACCGTAAGCCCCCGCAGCGACGCCATGCTGATGATCAAAAAAGAGTATATCGAGAAAGGGCTTTTCCAGTTCAGGGGCAGACATTTGCACTGTCCACGTAGTGCCACGGTCGGATGAATGCAATATGGTTGCATCATGCCCGGCCACCCATACATCGTCGCCAACAATATCCACCGCTGTCAGGGTGGCATTGACAGGTACGGCCTGCTGAACAAAGTTCTCGCCGTCTGATGACGTCAGAACATGGCCTCTTTCCCCGGCCACAACAACGTAGTCTGCGGTATCGATATCGAGCAGTACTGATTTCGTTACCAGCGGAGCCTGATAAGCTTCCTGAGCATGGACAGAAAACAGTGCCGACAACGCGATAATCGCCGCCAGAGTGCTTTTCATAAGTCTTATTATCCTAATAGCGCAGAACAATACAAAAACGGTTGGCACTGCCAACCGTTTGATTCTGTAGAATTAACGGCCTTCCCGTCTGAGAGCCTGAGATGTGAATTCGGCTTCACGTGGCTGGATAGTGAAATCATACATTTTTTCTTCGTTATCCAGACCAATTGCCAGGTAACGACGGGAATTCAAATCATGATACACATCCAGTGTAGACCATTGGGTCGGCACATCATAGTAGTTCACACCGTACGTCATAGCGACGCGGTACAACTCACCATTCTTGTCGTACATGTCTGCTTCCTGAATCTGCCAGCTGTCTTCATCAAGGAAGAAAACACGTTTCTGGTAAATGTGACGCAAGCCCTCTTTTAAGGTTGCCTCAACCACCCATACACGGTGCTTTTCCCAGCGGGTCAGATCCGGATTGATGTGATTAGGTTGCAGAATGTCTTCATACTTCACCTGGTCGCTGTGCAACTTGTAGTTGTTGTAGGCAACATACATTTCTTTTTTGCCTTTCAGCTCCCAGTTGTAACGGTCAGGAGAACCATTGTACATATCGAAGTCGTCTGTAGTACGCAGACCATCGGCCTCGGTTCCCGGTGTGTCATAAGCAATTTGCGGAACACGGTTCAGACGTTTACGACCCGTATTATACTTCCACGCTTCACGGGGCTCTTTCACCTGGTCAACGGTTTCCTTAACCAGAAGAATATCGCCGGCAAGGCGGGCTGGCTCAGTGATTTTCTGTTTGAAGAAGAAAAGAATGTTATCTTCTTCAAGTTCTTCCGGCTTCGCATTCTCATTGGAATACTTGATCAGCAGTTTCTCGTCAAAACCAATGAGATTGTAATCACCGGATGACGTTACAGCAGCCTGACCGCCAAAACGCTGAACAGCCTGACCGCGATAACGCAGAATGTGATTCCAGATTGCTTCCAGACCATTTTGCGGTACAGGGAACGGAATGCCCGTTGCCGCACCTTTGATACCGTTTCCGGATTCAATCAGTGATGCACGGGTTGCGTTTGCTTTGGTCGCATCATAAACAAACTGAGGGTTAGACGCTGAGCGGCGGCTTTCATAAACCGGCATACGATATGTATCCGGATAGGTTTCGAACAGCTTTTTCTGACCGTCAGACAGAAAGTCCGCATACTCTTTATAATTTTGACCTGTGATCTCAAACAAGACCTGATCACCCGGATAAGGGTCCGGATGATGGTCACCAGCAGAGTAACCGGCCGGTGCGGATGTTATCCCGCCGGTATAAGCCGGAATGCTGCCATCAGCATTGGCAGCAGCCTCACCACCCAGTGGTGTCAGGCTGTTACCCAATTTATCGGCTTCTGCCTGAGACACTGCCGCCATGGCTGTAGATGACAGCGCTACCGATAACGCAGCAGCAATAAGACCTGCTTTTCTTAACATACGATACCCCTTAAATCGAATACTTGATGTTGAAAGATACAAAATCACGATCTGACAGCTGGTTTGTTGTACCCACGCCACCCCAGAATGCACTGTAAGATGCAGTGGCTGACCAGCTGCTCAGATAATTAAAGGTAAATGCCAGACTGGCTGATTTTGAATCTTCGAGGAAAACATACAACGGATCGGGTGTTGTCCCTTTCACATCATGTGAGAACGTTGCACGGGTTTGCATATTTACGCCTGAGAACACGTTGTTGAAATCAGCAACGGCCAGTAAACGGTAGCCCCAGGCATCATCTGTAGCAAACGGATTTGTTTCAGGTCCGTTTGACAAACCTGTGTGTAAACCAACACGTGGATTGCCGTCTTCCGTAGGTTCAAGAGACGGCGTTCTGCCAGTACCCGGAGCGTTCAGACGCAATACTGAAGGGTCCGGAAAATCGACGATATTTACATAGCCAACTTCACCCAGAACAATCAGGTTATCTGTACCCAGTGCCGGACCAAATACCTGAGACAAGGTAAACTGAGCCTGCCAGGTATCTGAAAATACGAAACCTTCTGCTGTTTCACCCGGTCCCACTGCCCGGCCGATATTGTTTAACTGAGAAATACCGGATAAATCAGGACGGTAGCCTGTGTTAGCAAGCTGTTCCGGCATACCCATGTAGAGCAATTCAACATCGTCGATTTGTAACGGTTCATCAACACGGTAAGCAAATTCACCGGCCAGAGCCCAGCTCTCAATGTTGGTGTTGAAGCTGAAGCCGTACAATTGAATGTCTTCGGGATAATAGAACTTCGCTTCAGTGAACGCTTCCAGCTGAGTAATGTTATCTTTAGTGATTTCTGTGGTCGCCAGCATAGCCAGATCTGACGCAATACCTTCCTGCGAGAAATCAGACGTAATACCGGAAATCAGCGGACGCTGACTGTGATAATTAATGTGGTAGAAACTGAGTTCACTGTCGTTCAGCAGTTCTGAGAACCAAGTCAGACGAATACCGTATTGGCCCTGATCATCTGCATCTTCATGAGCAGCGTCTGAATAACCGCGAACCGCCACTTTTGTGGGATAAGCCAGATATGCCTGCCCGATTGTTGAAGCATCAGCACCTGCACGTAAAGCAGAACCCAGGCCGTTTAATGAGCTCAACAGGAAATCCAGGTCTATATCAGGGTTACCGGTAAAGCCGAGCTGAATATTGTTTGCCTGACCACCCTCACCGGCAAAATCGTTTGTTGCGAAATAGCTGCCGGCAACCGGTAACCAGCTACGCTCCCAGCGATACTGGTAATAGGCCGACAAACTGACCGTGTCAGTCAAACCCAGAGAGGCATACACCATACCCACAGGAATAAACACTTCTTTTAATTCAGCACCCGGAGCACGGGCACGGTTTACATCCACAGGGTTAGTGGTATTGATACCGTGCTGGATAAACGTACTCTCACCCCAGCTGATCACCTGATCACCTACACGGATAGAGAATGGTTTATCATCAATCCAGAAATCACCGTAGAAATACGCATCCAAAATACGGAAATCTTTACACAGTAAATCATCAGCTTCCGGGGCTGCACATAAATCGGGTGTTCTGCCGGTGATGGGGTTCGCGGCGACGTTGTCGTTATCGTTCTGAACAAAGTCATAGAACCAGAAAGCACGGGTAAAGAAACCCCAGTCACCCATGTTAATGTCTAAATCGTGGTTACCGGAGATCTGGGTAGAAAAGGCTTTACCCGGATCCCAGGACAAATCTCCCTGGTCATTATTTGATGAATAATCACCGTTCGCCTGCGCCCAGACATCAGCAGGCTGATAAATCACATTCGTTGCAGCGTTATAACCGGACCAGTCAAACTGGGGATGGTTGCTGTTACCGATTAATTTATAGTCTCTGTCTTCAGCACGGATACTGGTCGCCAGCGTAAACGTGGAATCCAGTGATACTGAAACATCTCCAAATTGCCAGTTTGCGGCTAAAGCCGGAGAGGCGGCACCAAGTAAGGCAATGATACCAGCGGCAACTGGTGTCTTTTTAAATGTGCTATGCCTAATTGTCATAGTTTTTATTCTCCTGATCCAGCGCATACGATAACAGGTAGCGACGCGCAGACGTGTGACCAACCAAGGTAGTTAACAAAATGATTACATCATTTTCCCTGTTTCGCAAGAACTAATCGTACCAGTTAACACTAGTAATAACATTTTTCCTTTCAACTAGTTATTGAACAAAAGTGGCAAAATCGCCAGTTTTTAGCTGAAATTATCTTAATCGCTCGAAGGATTTTATTTTATTTTCGGGGCTGACGAGGAGCCGAAACCGGCCGGTAAGACCGCGGCTGTCAACGAAGGGACGAAGCCGGCTTACAGGTATTTGTACCCTTTTGCCGGATTCTGAAGTGAGTACAGCAGAGGCGCCGGCGCTTTCATAAAGCGCCTGACACCGGCTGTAAGATAAGGAGAGAGTAAAAAAATAGGTAGTATCAGTCACGTTTTTCGTAGGCCAGACTCTTACTGACTTTTTCAAACACGTCTTTACTTAAACCTTCATGGTTCAGCAACCGTTGCAACTGGGCTTTCATGAGTTGCTGGTGCACCGGCGCATAATTTTGCCACTGTGTAAGTGGTGTAACGATGCGTGAAGCCACCTGAGGGTTCTGTTTATCAAGTTCAATCAGATAACTGGTTACGTATTCATAACCGCTGCCGTCTTCAGCGTGAAAACCGGTGGAATTGTAAAAAGCAAAACTACCGATAAGCGCACGCACCCGGTTCGGATTACCGATACTGAACTGAGGGTGCGACTTCAGCATGGTGATGTGTGCCAGAATATCTTCCCGCTCAGTGGTAGCGTGCAAAGCGAACCATTTGTCCAACACCAGAGGTTCTTTCTCCCAGCGCTGACCGAACCGGGTCATTAAGTCACTGAAGAGTTCCCTGTCACAGATTTGCGCAGCCTTTAACGATGCCAGAGCATCAGTCATATTGTCGGCACTGTCGTATTGTGCCCGTATAAGCGAAGTGCCATGAGATGTGCGGGCAAGATGGCCGAGTACTACATTCTTGCAACGGCGGGCATTCACATTACGCTGATCGTAGATGTAGTCCGTGGTTTCGATAGCCTGCCACACAGCAATCAGTCCGTCATGTAACGCGTCAGCAAACTGCTGGCAGAATGCTTCTCTGGCTGCACACAGTGCCTTAACGTTTATCTGGCTGCGGCTCTGACACAAGGTTTCAAAGCTGGGCACCGATAAACACTCGCCAAGCAGCTCATGATTAGCTTTTTCGTCATGTAACACTTCACGCAGATAATCCCAAACCGTATCGGGGATGGCTGCGCCCTGCTCTATTTCACCGATACACCAGTCGTAAAGCGACTGCATGGCATCCCAGCGATTAAACGGATCATCAGCAAAACGGAAAATTTGCAGTAATTCTCTGGCAGATAAAGGGTTATCTACCCGCACAGGCGCTGAGAAATTCCCCAGCACAACGGGTAAACAGGACTCAGGAACATCCGAAAAAGTCAGAGACACTGATGGCTTGTCCACGATCACCAGGCCATTCTGTACCAGGCTTTCATCATCGCTGTAGTGATGACCATTGTCGTCAATACATTCAAACGCCACAGGAATATACAGGGGCTGTTTTTCTGCCTGATCTGCCGTCGGCGGTGTGTGCTGTGACAGCGTAATGTGCAAAGTACGTTTCTGTTTGTCATAAACCCTTTCAACGGCCAGTACCGGTGTACCGGACTGACTGTACCAGCGGGCGAAATGACTGAGATCTTTTTCTGTTGCGGTCTGCATAGCCGCAACAAAATCGTCGCAGGTAACTGCCTGACCATCGTGACGCCGGAAATACTCATCCATGCCTCTGCGGAAGCCCTCAGGGCCGAGAAGCGTATGGAACATGCGGATCACTTCAGCACCTTTATCGTATACCGTCACTGTGTAGAAGTTATTCATTTCAATCACTTCATCAGGACGGATAGGATGGCTCATCGCACTGGCATCTTCAGCAAACTGATGTTCCCGCATCACACGTACATGCTTTATCCGGTTGCTTAGCGCTGAAGTCATGTCGGCGCTGAATTGCTGATCACGGAAAACAGTGAGACCTTCTTTCAGGCTCAGCTGGAACCAGTCGCGGCAGGTAACGCGGTTGCCGGTCCAGTTGTGGAAATACTCGTGGGCGATGACGGATTCTACGTTGAAAAAGTCGTCATCAGTGGCACTGTCCTGATCCGCCAGTACAAATTTGCTGTTGAAGATATTCAGGCCTTTGTTTTCCATGGCGCCCATATTGAAGAAATCCACGGCGACAATCATGTAGATATCGAGATCGTATTCCAGACCAAACGTGTCTTCGTCCCACTTCATAGCCCGTTTCAGAGATTCCAGAGCAAAATGACCCCGTTCACGCTTACCTTTATCCACATACAGCTCAAGCTTAACGTCGCGGCCGCTGGTGGTCCGGTAAGTGTCTTCCAGCAAATCAAAATCACCGGCAACTAACGCAAACAGATAGCTGGGTTTAGGATGAGGATCTTCCCAGGTAACCCAGTGAGTCCCGTCGGCTTCTTCCCCTGAATCCACAGGATTACCATTTGCCAGTAACGTGGGATATTGCTTTTTATCGCCGCTGACAGTGACGGTATATTTCGCCAGTACATCGGGGCGGTCAGTGAAATAAGTAATGCGGCGGAAGCCTTCTGCCTCGCACTGTGTACAAAATACGCCATCAGAAAGATACAGGCCTTCCAGTGCCTGATTGTTTTGCGGGTCTGTTTCTGTCTCGATGACCAGTTCAAAACTGTCAGGTACGTCTTTCAGTAGTAATCCGGCATCCTGTAAATCATAGGCGGTATAAGGCTGCCCGTTGACGCTTACAGAATGTAAAGTGAGTTTTTCGCCATCAAGGAACAGAGGTTCATTGTGATTCCCTGCTCTTTCTACTGTGGATTTCGTTGTAATACGTGTGGCGACCGGATGCAGTTTTACATCCATGATTACCCGTGAAATGGTAAAAAGCGGCGGCTGGTAGTCCAGCCGGCGTTTTGCATTGACGCTCATAAGTACTCCTTAAAAAAGAAAGTTATGCGCGCTCCCCGTCGTCCTCTTTGCGCTCGAAGGGAGGGTCCAGGCGAAGAATTTTGATGCCCAGATACGCATAAATAATCGCGAGGACAGGATTAATTACGTTAAAGAAAGTATAGAAGATGTATTCAAACGGATGCACCATTAATACGCCCTGCATATAAGCACCACAGGTGTTCCAGGGAATTAACGGTGAGGTCAGTGTGCCGCCGTCTTCAAGGCTGCGGGACAGGTTAAGCTGGTTCAGTCCGCGCTTTTCAAATTCCTGTTTGTACATACGGCCGGGCATAACAATCGACATATACTGATCAGCCGTTACCAGATTTGTACCCAGGCAGGTAAGAATCGTCCGGCTGATCATGTCACCGGCAGACTTCGCACCATGAAGAATTGCACTCACTGCCCGCTTAAGCAGGCCAACCCGCTCAAGTACGGCACCAAATGACATCGCGCAGATAATCAGCCAGATAGTATTCAGCATTGATGACATACCACCGCGGCTTAGCAGTGCATTTAAGTTTTCATCCGGCGTGGAAAAACTGACGCCGTCGAACAATGCAGTCCACACCACTTTCAGCGTACCGATGGCCGGAGAATCCTGCGCGTCCGCCATGCCGGCGACCACATCGCCCTGAAACACCACGGCCCAGATACCACCAAGCAGCGCACCGATGGATACCGCCGGAAATGCCGGCATTTTCTTCACCGCCAGCGTCAGTAACACGACCAGCGGAATGAGCAGATACCAGCCCAGAGAGAATGATTCACCCAGTAATGTCTGCATTTGCTCGATGCGCTCAAGAGAAGCTGCATCGGACTCACTGAAGCCAAGAATAACAAACAGGATTAAAGCAATAATAAAGCTGGGGATCGTTGTCCAGAGCATGTAGCGGATATGTTCAAATAAATCCGTGCCCGCCACTGCCGGTGCCAGATTCGTTGTTTCTGAAAGAGGTGAAATTTTATCGCCAAAATACGCGCCGGAAACAACAGCGCCTGCTGTAATTGCTGCCGACATATCCATTCCGGATGCCACCCCCATCAGGGCAACACCGACGGTGGCCGCTGTGGTCCACGAACTGCCGATACTCATTGCCACTACAGCACAAATCAGACAGCTTGCTGCATAGAAGAAAGACGGGTTAAGTAACTCAAGCCCGTAATAAATGAGTGTGGGAACGGTACCGGCCAGCATCCAGGTGCCGATCAGCGAGCCTACTGCCAGCAAAATCAGGCAGGCGCCCAGTGACATGGAGATCCCTTTAACGATGCCTGCTTCGATTTCCTTCCAGCTATGGCCATTTTTCATGCCGATGATAGCAGCAAGGCCGGTACCCAGTAACAGAGCAATCTGGTTAGGACCAAAAGATGAATTGTCGGAGAACAGATAAACCGCACTGCCCATCATAATGACCAGTGCAACAATAGGAATAAGCGCATCCGTCAGTGACGGGTCTTTAATCGTTTTATTCATTGTAGTTATTACTCTTATAAGACAGAACGGACGAACATCAGCAGGATGACTACCGGACAAACAAATTTCACATACCAGGGCCAGATTTTCCAGAACAGACTGTGTTCTGCATCAGCAAAACCTTCTTTCAGTTCCGCCAGAATTGCATCTCTGCGCCAGACCCATCCGGCAAACAGACACAATGCAAATCCGAGTAGAGGCTGACTGTACTGGGTAGTCGCAGCAATGACCAGGCCAAACAGACTTTCAAAATTAAGAATGATGATACAACTGGCAGCAAAAATCAGTGCAGCCATGATCCATACAGCACGGCTTCGGGGCTGTTTGCGGTTCTCAACCAGATAAGCAACAGGTACTTCCAGCATAGAAATTGAAGACGTCACAGAAGCAATAACCATCAGAGCAAAGAACGCCACGGACACCAGTACACCGACAGGGCCGATAGACTCAAACAGGGCCGGCAATACATTGAATATCAATTGGTCCCCGTCCATTAACGCACCGGTTTCAGTAAAAATTTCTACGCCATTATTCAGCGCCACATACATAGCGGGAATGATGAGCATACCGGCAATAATTGCTACACCGATATCAACCAGTGCAACCCATGCACCTATTGAGGGCAGATTTTCCTGCTTAGACAGATAAGAACCGTAAACCAGCATTGTACCGACCCCTAAAGACATAGAGAAAAAGGCCTGCCCCATGGCGCTGATTAATAAGTCCGGATCGAGAATGCGTGAGAAATCAGGTAAGAGATAGGCTGCCCAGCCTTCACCGGCCCCGGGTTGAAAGCTTACATAGACAATCAATGCCAGGATGATCACAACCAATGTCGGCATTAAACGCACTGACCATTTTTCGATACCTGACTTTACCCCGCCCAGTACAATAGAAGCGGTCAGTAACATAAACAGGCCGCAAAAAATCATATTGCGGCTGTCTGAGAACCCCATCAGCCAGGCTGAAGTCTCTTCAAGACCAGCGGTTTGCACAATGCCATCAGCGAAATAAGCCAGCATCCAGCCACCGACTATGCCGTAGAACGCCAGAATCATGGATACAGTGACACAGCCCCAGAGGCCGGTAAGCGTACCGGAAACATTACCTGAGATATTCGTCAGCGCGTCCACCATGTTCGCACGGTTAGAACGGCCAATAATGAGTTCAGCCATCAATACCGGGTAAGCCAGTACGAACGCTAAAAGAAGATAAACAAGTACAAATGCTGCGCCGCCGTTTGTGGCGACCTGCGTGGGAAAGCCCCAGATATTTCCGAGACCGACGGCGGAACCGGCAGCAGCCAGTATGAATCCGATCCGTGATGAAAATTCACCTCGCATTGCCATGGATGTATTCCCTTTATTATTGTTTTAATCGTTTGTTGTCGTGTGATTTTTATTATAGGTACAAAAAAGGGGCTGGCCCGGCACCAGCCCCTGTAGTATTTATTTTATTGTTGATGTATTGCGTATTTACCGGTGTCTAACATGTCGAAAGTGATGTTAGCCGCTTCATCCAGGAAAGGATCCAGCTCTTCAAGCTCATCCGGTAAATCGTCAAGCGATTCAACCGGCTCCTTGCCCATACGTGCCAGGCGCTCATTGGCCCGTTTCAGATCATTCTCGCGGGATTCTTCTTTCTTTGATTCCCGTTCTGATTTCACCAGTGACACATATTTTTTGTCTTTATTCTTTTTGTACTCGTCAATATCTTCGGCGAGATACATAAACTCAGGATCTTTCAATACCCGGGCATTGTGCTTGGCTGCCAGCACATCCAGTGCACTCTGACTGTCACCAAAAGTGGTGTAGTTTGCACGATCAATGCTGTCCCAGGGTAATGCATTTTCTTCCTGGCTTTCACCCCAGTCTGCCGGATCAATGGGCGACGGATACTTAATGTCCGGTACGACACCTTTGTGCTGGGTGCTGCCACCGTCGATACGGTAGAATTTCGCAATGGTAAACTGCACACTGCCCAGCGGGTTGTCATACAGGTCGTAAATCCGGCCAAGTCCGCGGTGCTGTTGAACGGTACCTTTACCAAAGGTTTGCTCACCCACAATCAAAGCACGGCTGTAATCCTGCATCGCAGCCGCAAAGATTTCAGATGCAGACGCACTGTAACGGTCAACCAGTACTGTTAACGGACCATCGTAAGTCACTACACCGTCAGTATCACGGTTAACACTCACCTTGCCTTCGCCATAGCGAATTTGTACTACCGGACCTTTTTCAATGAACAGTCCGGTGAGCAACGTCGCTTCTGTCAGCGAACCACCGCCGTTACCACGTAAATCCACAATGATGCCTTTGACGTCCTGAGCTTTCAGTGAATCCAGTTCTTTTTTCACGTCAGCATGCAGGTTGTTATAGAAACTGGGAATTGTGATAACGCCTAATTTCTCACCGGCATACGGGCCGGTTTCCGGCTCATAAACCTCAGATTTCGCGGCGCGGTCTTCCAGCTTGATTTTGTCACGGGTCAGACTGACCACAGACATGGCTTTGGTATCTGACGTGCCTTTTTGTACCTGTAAGCGTACGGTACTGCCTTTGGGTCCTTTAATGAGATCAACAACCTCATCCAGACGCCAGCCTACAACATCCACGAACTCTTCATCGTCCTGCGCCACACCAATAATTTTATCTTCCGGTTTCAGCGCATTGGATTTATCAGCAGGACCGCCCGGTACAATACTTTTGATTACGGTGAAGTCATCTTCAGCTTGCAGTACAGCACCAATGCCTTCAAATGACAGGTTCATTTCCATCTGGAAACGGTCGGCATTTCGGGGAGACAGGTAACTGGTATGCGCTTCAACGCTGCGGGCAAAAGAGTTCATAACCGTCTGGAAAACGTCTTCACTCTCAGCTTGCTTCAGTCGCTTAATGGCACGGGTATAACGCTTGGTCAGTAAGTCTTTTGCTTCTTCCCAGGTTTTATCCGCCATAATCAGATTAAGCGCATCGTATTTAACCCGCTGACGCCACAATTCATCCAGCTCTGCTTCTGTGGTTGGCCATGCTGCGTCTTCACGATCGTAGTAGAATTTGTCGTCAGCTTTTTCAAAATTGAAAGGCTTGTCTAACAGGCTTAACGCAAACTCAAAGCGCTCAACACGACGTTTTGCACTTTGATTATACATATCATAAGCGATAGACAAGTTGCCGCGACTTAACGCTTCATCAAAAGAATCACGGTACTTTTCGAAACCATCCACATCTGACTTCAACAAAACCTGTTTGTTGTTATCGAGAGAGCGGAGAAAACGGTCGTAGATTTTTTCCGACAACGCGTCATCCAACGCAATTTCCTTGTAGTGCGCTCTGGTGAACAAAGCACTTACCCTTTTTGCAGCCACACTGTGTTGTGTTTCCTGCTGCAGAACGGGTAAATCTTCTACCTGTTCAGTGGTAGTAGTTGCACCGGCGCCAATGCCAACGGTTAAAAATGCACTGGCAATGGAAATGCGAAGGATTTCTTTCATATTACGACCTCTTGGAATTCGCCAAACGTAAAGCGTCTGCGTTGACTTTTACCACCATGCCCGAATCAAGTTGCACGTGAATACCGTCTTTAGCGACTTCAGTAATAACCGCATGCATCGGGGCTTTACCCAACTTCACTGTGACGGATGTGCCTGGCTGGCAATCGGCATCGGTAAGTTTGGCCGGTGGTGTTTTATTTGGTCTTTCAGAATTAAATTTAGTTCCCTTTTTCCCGCGCTGCTGAGGTTTTTCACCATTTTCGCTGCGTGGTTTGCGTTGGGGGGGACGCTTTTCGCCAGTGGTCTTTTGCTTCGCTTTGCGCTTTTCAGCCGCTTTCGCTTTGCTTTCATCCAACTGCTGCTTTGCGTGGTCAGCATGCTCTTTTTCAATTTGAGCATCCTGATTACCATCTAAGTCAACGCGGTGAGCGCCTTCTTTGATGCTGTGCAGGTAACGCCAGCTGTTGGTGTAATGTCTTAATGTTGAACGCAGTAAGGTTTTGCTAACCCGTTCTTCATTTTCTAAACGCTGAGCCAGATCCTGAAAAATGCCAATTTTCAGAGGCTGTGCTTCGCCCTCGGTGGAAAAACAGTTTGGAAAGGTTTCTGCCAAAAAGGCGATGACTTCTTTACTGTTTGAAAACTTCTCTGGTGATTCCATCTATACTTTACGTGTGGTTAATAATAATCTTCATTGTCAGCATCATCCCAAGTTGCCAGCGTGTGGTCAACCCAATCAAGCAATTCATCGTCGTCTATGTCCAATAAATTGCGTGTTTGATGCCATGTTTCCCAGGTATAGTGCAATAAACGCTCAAGCCAGTGCGTATCTGCATCTTCATCGGCTCTGTCGTAAATGCAATGCAGAATGAAATTTATCCGCTCTGCTGCCTCTTCGGGTTCGTCAAAATTGTCTTCCATGTCGGCCGGTGTTGCCAGCACAACATGGATATCAACATATTCTTTCATCGCTGAGAATCCAGTAAAGCCTCTGCCAGCGCTTCCAGACCGGCCTTATCTTCTTCGTCAAACCGGCTGTATTCGGGACTGTCGATGTCCAGTACGCCCAGTAATTTGCCGTTCAGTACCAGCGGAATAACGATCTCAGAATTGGATGCGGCGTCACAGGCAATGTGGCCTTCAAACGCGTGGACATCTTCTACCAGTTGAGTTTGCAGGCTTTGTGCCGCAGTGCCGCATACACCGCGGCCCACCGGAATGCGAATGCAGGCGGGCTGGCCCTGAAAAGGCCCGAGCACAAGTTGATCCTCTTTATATAAATAGAATCCGGCCCAGTTTACCTTTTCCATGCGGTTAAACATTAACGCGCTCAGGTTCGCCATGTTGGCGATGAGATCGCTCTCACCGCTCATTAAACCCTTCGCCTGCGTCAGTAAATCTTTGTAAAACTCGTTTTTCAACTTACCCTCAATCTCATTCATCTATCGCGAAGCTGACGTTCACCCGTGCTTCCACGACTTGTTCACCGGGCATGGCTGATGAAAAGCTGTCAGCCTTCGCGGACATTTCCATTCTCATCACCGGCATGGGGTAACTGTTGCCGCTCTCTGACACTGCAATTACCTTACCTGTTTTTACGCCCAGTTCTTCTGCTAACAGTCCGGCGCGTAATTTGGCGTCTTTAACTGCATTTATCAAGGCCTTTTCGTAAGCATTATTCTGCTCACTGGCAATAAACTGAAACCCTTGTATACGATCTATACCGCGGGATAAAGCGCCGTCAATGATACGGTCATAGTTATTTATATCCGTATCCGTTACCTGAATTTCTCTGCTGAGTACAAATCCCCGTTGTTCACGGCCCTGAGGAGTAGATTCGTAATACGGGTTTAAATTCACCTGCATGGACTGCACGTGCTTTTCTTCAATACCGTTGTCGAGCAGAAATTTAAGCACAGACTTCATGTCTGACTGCATCTGTGTATTCAGTTTTGACACAGTTTCGCCTTTTTCTTCCATCACAAATGTCAGCGTATAGGCATCGGGTACAACGGAGAAAGAGCCTTTGCCACTCACCTGAATAACCGGTTCCATGGCCTGGGCACTGGCCAGAACGGGCATCGCTGCGAAGATTACTGCGGCACTGATTTGTTTTAAATTCATTTCTGTCACCTTATTTAAATGTCAGACCTGATTATGCTTACGTCAACTGAACGGCAGGTGAACAAAGACTTAACCAAAAAACCAGTAACTGACTAAAATTGCAGCAAAAATTCCTGCAAAGTCTGCCGCCAGACAACATGCTACGGCATAACGGGAGTGCTTGATCCCCACGGCCCCGAGATAAACGGCAATAACGTAGAACGTGGTTTCTGTCGATCCCTGAAGGACCGAGGCCAGTCTGCCGGCGAAAGAGTCTGCGCCGTGATGTTGCATCGTTTCTATCATAAGTGCTCTGGCGCCGCTGCCACTGAGAGGTTTCATAATAGCGGTAGGTAAGCCGTCCACAAACCGGGGATCGCCGCCTGCAGCGGTCACCAGGTAGCCGATGCCGTTAACCACCATATCCATAATGCCACTGGCTCTCAGCATCCCAATAGCAACCAGCATGGCTAATAAAAACGGGATCAGCGAAACCGCCACATTAAAGCCTTTCTTAGCGCCGTCTATAAATAATTCATAGGTGTCGAGTTTTCGCCGCCAGCCGGTGACGAGTACCGCAACAATAAACGAGAACAACAAAAAGTTCGCCACAATGGCAGACTGCTCTGCCAGCTCTTTTGCTGCCAGATGGGAAAAATACACAATCACTGCACCCAGCAGACCAAAAATACCGGCCAGATACAAAACCACCACACGGTTAAACAGGTTCACCCTCTGCACCAGACAGGTAATGATGAGCCCCGCCATGGTAGAAGCGCTGGTTGCCAGTAAGATAGGAATAAATACGTCAGTAGGCTGTGCCGCGCCCTGCTCTGCCCGGTAGAGAAAAACCGCAATGGGAAACAATGTCACTGAAGACGTGTTCAGTACCAGAAACAGGATCTGACTGTTGGTGAGGGTTTCTTTATCTGTTGCCAGAGTTTGCATATCCTGCATCGCTTTTATGCCGAAAGGCGTAGCAGCGTTATCCAGCCCGAGTACGTTCGCCGACATATTCATGGTAATGCTGCCAAGTGCAGGATGATTGCGGGGAATATCGGGCATGATCCGGCACAGAAATGGTGCCAGTACCCTTGAAAACTTTTCTATCATGCCTGATTTTTCGGCAACTTCGAATATACCCAGCCAGAATGCCAGTACCCCTATCAGACCAATAGCGATATCCACGCTGAGTTGTGCCATGCTGGTGACAGATTGCATCACATCCTGAAAGCCACCCGGTGAGGCGCCAAAGAAGGCCTGCCAGACGGTGGCCAGAAAGGCGAGAACAATGAATGATAACCAAATACGATGCAGCATAATCCGTTATTTTCTCTGTTATTGTTATGCGTCGTAGTCTACCGGATTTATTTCTGCCCGCATGTTATTTATGACAAACGGAGAACTCTGTACGATAAAGCCGGTGATAGCATTTGGTATTCAGCGTCATTTCCAATGCAATATCCTGTCCTTGCAAAAGGAAAAGCAAGACTCAGGGCTTGCATATCAAAAAGCAAGGATTTAGTCTTGCTTAGTAACTCAATAACCAGGGATAACCCACTATGGCTGCGGTCCTTACCGGCGATCTGGTCAAATCCACCGCCTTAACGTCCTCTGATTACCAGCACACCATGTCGGCGCTCACCCGCCAGTGTGAGGCAATAAAAGCGCGTACAGGCTGTTTATTCGAAATATTCCGCGGCGACGGCTTTCAGTTTGTTTTCGAAAAACCGGTGGACGCCGTTACCGCCATGCTTGAACTCAAGCTCTATCTCAACAGTCAGATAGACGGGTTGCAGGTAAATTGCACCCAGGCGCTGGCAACGGGCAGTGATGCCGTGATAAAAGCCACGCCCGGTACATCTTCCGGCAAGGTATTTGTTGAATCAGGCCGCGCACTGGACGAAGCCCGCAGCGGAGAAATCGTTGTACGCACTCCGCTGGCAGAACAGCAAATAGCTACCGGTATCATCTGCACACAGTTAAGCTACATACTGAACCGGCTCAGTAAAAAACAGGCTGATTTGCTGTACCATTACATTCATCTGGGGTTTCCGTTACACCAGGTTCTGGCAGAACAACAGCAAACCTCACGGCAAAATATCAGCGAACGCTTAAAAGCGGCCGGCGGGGATTTACTGGAGCCATTTATCGATTATGTCACCAACTTAAAGGACGATGCCGGATGACACTCTTTCTGCTTTTGCTGAGCGCCCATTTTATCGGCGATTTTTACCTGCAACCGGCTAAATGGATCCAGTGCCGTCACGATAAAGGGTTGCAATCACCGTCACTGTTTCTTCATGCCGGTGTACATGCGGTCCTTGCCCTTGTGGCGCTGTGGCTGGCTGATGCGGGATTATGGCAGGGACTGGCAGCAGCCGGCGTCATTACTGTCAGTCATTTTCTCATCGACTGGGCGAAAGCAGGACACAAAAGTCATCTTGCCTTTGCACTGGACCAGCTTGCTCACTTTCTCGTTACTGCGCTGGTCGCCCTGTCATTCACCAAAATCGATATTGCTTCGCTGCTGACCAGTAAAAACATCTGGCTGACCCGTGAAAACCTGCTCTACCTCACCGGTTACATCATTATTTTTAAACCGGCCAGTATTCTTATCGGGCAACTGTTGTCACAACATGCTGAACAACTGAAGAAAACGCAGGGTGAAGAAGAAGGAAAAAGCCTGGGCAATGCCGGGCGCTGGATTGGTTATGTTGAAAGATTACTGGCGCTGTCTTTTATTCTTGTCGATGAATACACAGGGCTGGGTTTTCTGGTGGCAACTAAAACCGTGTTCCGCGTAGGTGATCTTTCCCGGGAGCGGGATATGAGACTGACAGAATACATGATGCTGGGCACGCTGATGAGTTTTGCCATAGCGCTGATAACGGGCTGGCTGGTACTGGCATTAAAACCCTGAGCCGGATATCCGGCTCAGTGATTCTTACTAGCGGATCGCCTTTTCAAGGCTGGCCAGACAATGGTCGATATTGCGATCTTTACACGCATATCCCATAAGACCGATACGCCAGACTTTTCCGGCCAGCGCACCAAGACCGGCACCGATTTCCAGATTAAAATCATTCAGCAACTGACTACGCACCTGTGCATCGTCCACACCGTCAGGAATAACAACAGCATTCAGCTGAGGCAACCGGTATGCCTCATCCACAGCCATAGACAGACCCAGTTTATCAAGACCAGCCACCAGCTTTGCATGACCCTGCTCATGGCGTTGCCATGCCTGCTCAAGACCTTCTTCTTTCAGCATTACCAGTGATTCGTGCAGGGCATAAATACTGTTAACCGGCGCGGTATGATGATAAGCCCGTTTGCCGCCCTGCCCCCAGTATCCGACGATAAGATTCATATCGAGGAACCAGCTCTGAACCGGCGTGGTACGGCCTTTGATAACGTCAACTGCACGGTCGCTGAAAGACACAGGAGATAAACCCGGCACGCAACTTAAACATTTTTGCGAACCGGAATAAATGGCATCTATGCCCCAGCCGTCCACATCAACTTCAATACCGCCCAGCGAGGTAACGGCATCCACAATGGTCAGGCAATCGTATTGCTGTGCCAGTTTACACAGGGCCTGAGCGTCGTTACGCACGCCGGTAGAGGTTTCTGCATGCACGAAAGCCAGAATTTTGGCATCAGGATGGGCTTTCAGTGCTGATTCTACTTTGTTGAGATCAGACTGATGTCCCCATTCATCTTCAACCTTAATGGCCTCACCACCACAGCGGACTACGTTCTCCACCATGCGGTTACCAAATACGCCATTAATGCAGACGATGACTTTATCGCCAGGTTCTACCAGGTTAACAAAGCAGGCTTCCATACCCGCCGACCCCGGTGCAGAAACCGGCATGGTCAGCGCATTGGTCGTTTTAAATGCAAATTGAAGTAACGCCTTTGTTTCATCCATAAGCTGAACAAACAGCGGATCAAGGTGCCCCAGGGTAGACCGGCACATCGCATTAAGTACACGGGGAGAAACATCAGAAGGACCAGGCCCCATTAAGGTACGCTCTGGCGGAATAAAAGTTGATGGTGTTGTCATAATCGTGCCTCAGACTGCAATTTAAATGTAAAACTATTGTGGCACTATCAACGCTTACGGACAATTGCACATTCCCGGTATAAATAAGATGAATGGCTATGGCGGTTAATCATTCACCGGGATTTAGATTTGTTTTGCTGAATAAAATGTGACCAACCTGTGGGTAATTTTTGTTCAACCTGGTGGCTGGTCAGAGCAGAAATAAGCTGTTGTTTTTTAAACAGGGATGGAACTGAGAATAAGTCTCTGATAATGTATCGATAAATTTTTTCAAAAATTTGTTTATAAAGTGAGCGGTTTTGTTCTATAGTTACGATCCGTTGTGAATAAGTTCACAAAACTTCTCCCTTGTAAAAGTTAGCGCACGGCTCAGCAATGAGCCATTCCCCTAGGCCCGGATGAAAATTCCGGGCATTTTTTATTCTGCGAAAAAAGTATTCACCTGCCAGTTACCGCCAAAGAATAGCCGGCACAGTTATTCACCCTACCGGTCAATTTTACGCATCAATCCTTCCTGCATGGTGGAAGCCACCAGCTCACCCTGGCGATTGAATATCTGGCCTTTCACAATGCCACGGGCATTACCGCTAAACGGGCTTTCTGCCACATATAACAGCCATTCATTAAAATTCACCGGTTTGTGGAACCACATAGCATGGTCAATAGTGGCAATACGCAATGCACGGTCGGCCATAGAGACACCGTGGGGTTGCAATGCTGTACTTAAAAAATGATAGTCAGACGCATAGGCCAGCGACGCCTGATTAATTTGTGCATCAGTGCCCATTTCTTCCTGCGCACGCAACCAGATATAACGTAGCGGATCACGTTTCTTTGCAGAAAATGAATTCACTGCGTCAACCGTACGGATATCAACCGGCTTATGATAACTCAGTGCTTCCTGCATCGGACGGGCAAGCTTTTCGTAATTGGCTTCATAGAAAGCGATATCGGGCGTGATATCCTGCGGCGGTGGTACGTCGGGCATGACGGCAAACTGATGCTCCATCCCGTCTTCGGGTAACTGAAAAGACGCCGTCATATAAAAAATATTTCGTCCTTCCTGAATGGCTTTCACCCGACGGGTACAGAAACTGCGACCGTCGCGGACAATTTCCACATCATACATGACCGGCTTTTTGGCATCGCCGGGTAACAGAAAATAGCTGTGGAATGAATGGGCAGTAAATCCGCCGTCTACGGTCTTGTAGGCCGCCGAGAGGGCCTGACCTAACACCTGACCACCAAACAGTGCACGAAATCCGAGATCCCAGCTTTGTGCGCGGTAGATCCCCTGCTCGATAGTCTCCAGCTCCATCAGTGAAGCGAGTTTAACTTCAGCCATGTGCGTTTATTGTCTCCATATTCGCTTGTTTCGGGTTACGGGGGTAATACTTTTCAGGCAACTGAGCACAATGCTCAAAGTAACGGGTATCTTTATACGGCAATTTCATAAAGCCGGAAATGCCTATCCCCCTGATATCAGGTACTGCCTGAACCAGCGCCGCCAGTAACGCAGTGAAGCGTTCCCGCTGACTGTGATCAAGCAGCGTATAGTAACTGTGGATTTTCAGATGCGCCGGCAATGCTTCAAATATCACGCATCCGGTATGGTGAATTGTGTTCAGTTCTTCCAGTACCGACATAATACTGGCTGGCAGACGTAATAGTTCATCCGGGTCATCACCGTCTTCAAAATAAGAGTGCGTCCGGCTGTTATCCTGCACAACAGGCGCTCTGGACAGCTCAAAAGGGATCACGCACTCACTGCCGGGAATAAAAGGCTCTGACTCATCCTGCCTTTCAATGTGCAGGGTGTCTTTGGCATTAAACAGACAGCACTTGAATATCCCTTTACGGTGGATAGCTCTTGCCAGCGTGATCACGTTGTTCACCGACTGTTCAAAGGAGACTTTCAGACTTTCATCGTACAGATTCAGACTTGAATCCACATAAATGCCGTCGGGCATCCAGCGGATTGCTATACCACCCACTACCGGAAAACGGCCCAGCCGGCTGACAGCAGAGATGAAACCTTTTTCAGTTTCCCCCATCCCCTGAAGATAGTTTTTGTAATAGCGGTCAAACTGAGCATCGTTGATGTATTTCAGTTCAGCATCATTCACCAGCGCCGCTTCACGGAGAAATGATTTACGGGAGCTGTACACTACCGTTTCAATGTCTTTCTCCTGCGGGGCGCACCAGCACGGGATCATGGCTTTGTATTCCGCCGGTTTATCTTCTGTGAATACCATGCTGCGAAGTACATGCAGGTGATTAAAGAAGTAATCACCGCCCTGACGTTGTTTAGCTAAATCATCACTCAGCATGTAATCTAAAATGTTTGCCAGCATTTTGGGTAAACCCAGCGACAGCGGCGTAATCACCTTGCGGCCATAACGGCTTGACTGACCTGAAGCCAGCGCATACAACGTGCTGGCAAGGCCCTGTTCGTCAAAACGCGGAGATGATAATGCCCCGTTCAGCTGTTCATCACCGATAAAGTACACATCACCCAGACGTGCATTCGTTTGCTGCATATCACCGGACATCAAATCCATCACATTGTTGCCGGTATGCTGACCATTTTCATCCAGCTGGGCAAACACTGATGAACCCCAGTCAATTAAACGGGCGGTTTCAGTGTCGTCTTCCCACACCAGATTCGATGGCTTAATGTCGCCGTGCACCACGGGACGGGGAGCGTGATTTACCTGATGACGGCGAAGCGCCAGCAGCACTTCCCCCATCTGTACCGCCAGACGCACTATCAACCGTGGCGGTAACATACCTTTTCGTAAACTCACCTGTTCCATATCGGCACCGGCAGCACGCTGCATGACCAGAATGGCCTGTTTACCTATTTGCTGGAATTCACATAATGCGGGAACCAGAGGATGCTTGATCTGCGCCAGCATGAAGGCTTCTTCCTCCAGCCGGTCCTGAACATGCTGTGGCAGGTTGATCCGTGAGAATTTGAAAACACGATGCTCACCGCCGGGTGACACGCCGGCGAATACAAAGCCGAATGCACCTTTACCGATCAGTCCCGTTTGCGTGTAACCCAGTTGCCGTAGCTGCTGATTACATAACTCAACCCAGTTCCTGAGCTTGACGGCATCTTTATGTGCCAGAAGATAGACAGACTGATCTTCCGGAATATAAAAATGTTTAAGCCCGCGGGGTTGTGTCAATCGTCAGCTTCCTGTTTAAGCCAGGTCACACTGGCATGACTGTCAGCGCCGAGGTGAGAACACACTTCATCCAGCGCTTCACGGAGTTGTTCATCCAGTTGCCAGGGAGGATTCATCACCAGTACGCCGGAACCGTACATACCGGTATCGTCATCGGGCGACGCTACATGCAGTTCTGCCACAAAAGCGGTTTTTGCAATGTCTTTTAAGTCATCGACCATGTTCTCGCTGGCACCGGACTTTTTACCCGCCCGTGCCGATAACAACGGATACCACAGAACAACCTGCGCATTCTGCCAGCGACGGAACAGTTTAGTTACCGTGCGTGTAACATCCGCATATTCTTCAAAGCGTTCATAAGGTGGATCAATAAGCACCGCACCACGGTTAGGGTTCGGCGGCGTCATCGCTATCAGTCCTTCCAGCCCGTCACGGTGATGCACATGGGCATTACCGGCACCCACGCCTCTGATAACCTCAGACAAAATCCCCGCCTCTGCCGGATGCAGTTCCATAAGGTGCGCGGTATCCTGCAAACGTAAGCCTCTGGCAGCAATGAGCGGCGACCCCGGATACTGTTGTTGTTGCCAGTAAACGTTCATGGCACTTAAGTAAGATGCAAGCAACGGCGATGTTGCACTGACACCGGACAACGGGTCAAAACCAGACTCAAACTCACGGTTTTTCTGAGTTTGCTCACTGTTCAAAGGGTAGCAACCGGCCCCGGCATGGGTATCGAAAAGCGTGAAAGGCTTCTCTTTTTTCTTCAGGTATTGAATGACACCGGTCCAGCACAAATGTTTGATCACATCCGCATGGTTACCGGCATGAAAGGCATGTTTATAACTTAACACAAACAATCCGTTCCGCATGAATTAAGAACGTTATTGTAACACGTTATTTTGCAGAGAAAGAGCCATAAGCCGGCTCTTTACTCCACATCCGTTTATCAGGCCAGATGCATCAGCATAGCTGACGGGTTCTGCAAATAATGGCACCACAGGTTATTAAACTTCACCATGGTTGCACCATCTATAATGCGGTGGTCGCCGGACCAGTTTACATGCATGATATGCTGCGCCGTCACATTCCCGTTATCATCGAACCGGGGCAGTTTTTGCGTTTTACCCAGCGCAACGATAGCCGCTTCCGGTTTATTGATTACCGGCGTGGCAGTGATACCACCCAGTGCACCAATATTGGAAACCGACACGGTACCGCCCTTCAATGCACTTGCCGGCACCTTACCTTCTCTGGCCTGCTCAATGATGGTTTGCATCTGTGAAGCTATATCAAACAGGCTTAAATCCTGAACCCGTTTAATATTCGGCACCAGCAGGCCAATTTTACTGTCTACGGCAAAGCCGACGTTATGATCGTCAAAATAATGCAAATATTCACCATCATCAGACATCTGGCTGTTGATCACCGGAAATTCTTTTAATGCAAGAGACAGTGCTTTAATGAAAAACGGCATAAAACTGAGTTTAACGCCTTTCGCTTCGAAGGCAGGTTTAAGCTCAGCACGCAGTGCAATGAGCTTATCCATCATCAGTTCATCACTTACCGTGAAATGCGGAATAGTTTGCACTGACAATTGCATTTGTTTTGCCATCGCAGCCTGTAATCCCCGTACCTTCTCTGTACGTTTGCCACCGGACTCAACAGGTCGTCTGGTATCTTCTGATGCCGTTTTTGTCTGCTTTGAGGCATCGTTAAGTTCATTATTTGTAGTTAACGACTCTGCTGCACGATAGACATCCTGTTTCAGTACTCTGCCTTTTTTACCCGAAGCCTGCACCGATTTGAGATCGATATTGTGCTCTCTGGCGATACGGCGGACGGCCGGACTGGCCAGTACTTTTCCGGGAATAGCCACCGGCGGCTCAAAACTGCCTTCCCGTGCGGCGCTCTCAGAGATTGCCGCTTCAGAAGTTGCTGTTTGAGAAGCCGTGGCTTCAGCCTGTGTATGAGCGGGCCCGCTTTGCGAAGACGTACCGGCACTATCGTTATGATCCAGAGCAAACAAAGGTGCATGCACTTTTGCAATATCACCTTCACCGTAATAAAGCTTTGTGATCACGCCGGCGTGTTTGGCGGGGATTTCCACCACGGCTTTATCAGTCATGACTTCAACGACCACCTGGTCTTCTTCAACAGACTGACCCTCAGTGACCTGCCATTTCACAATCTCACATTCAACAATGCCTTCACCAATATCCGGCAGTAAAAAGTCTTCACCTGCGCCGGCGCTGGTAGTAGTAGTGGTACTTGTACTGGCCGGATGATCTTGTGAAGCAACACTTTCAGCTTCAGGTTCCTGCTTTGTAACCTGTTCTGACGTAGCCATGGCGAACAGGGGCACATGCACTTTAGCGATGTCACCCGGTTGATAGTGCAGTTTCATTACCCTACCTGCATGCATGGCAGGAATTTGTACAGTGGCTTTGTCTGTCATCACCTCAGCAACGGGCTGATCTTCTTCTATCACGTCCCCTTCGGCTACCAGCCACTCAAGGAGCTCACATTCCACGATACCTTCGCCGATATCAGGCAATATAAATTCTGTCGTCATTGTCGTTTGCCCTTAGTAATGCATTGTACGGAGAATGGCTTCGTAAGTTTTAAGTTCATCCGGCATGTACTCTTTTTCATGAGAAAGCGGATACGGCGTATCCAGACCGCAAACTCTGGCAACCGGCGCTTCCAGGTACAGGAAACACTGCTCCTGAATAGTTGCTGCAATCTCACTGGCAAAGCCCCCGGTCAGCGGCGCTTCATGATTGATAAGTAAGCGGCCTGTTTTCATCACGGACTCAGCGACTGTTTGCGCATCCCAGGGGGCAATACTGCGCAAATCAATAATTTCGCAGTTAATGCCATCATCCAGCGCTTTTTCGGCGGCCTTTTGCAGAATTTCAATCTGGGCACCCCAGCCGACCAGGGTGATATCTTTTCCTTCCTGCACGACATCCGCTTTTCCCAGCGGCAATTCATAGTCCTCTTCAGGCACATCGCTTACTGATGCCCGGTAAAGGCGTTTCGGCTCCATGAATAACACCGGGTTGTCGTCGCGGATAGAGGCCAGCAGCAAGCCTTTTGCCTGATATGGGTTACGCGGCACCACAATCCGAAGGCCCGGACAATGGGCAAAGAAGGCTTCCGGAGACTGGCTGTGATAGTGTCCGCCGGCAATGCCGCCGCCGTACGGTGTGCGGATGGTCAGTGTGCCGCAACTAAATTGTCCGCCGGAGCGGTAACGGAATTTCGCCGTCTCGTTAACAATCTGGTCAAAGGCCGGAAAAATGTAATCACCAAACTGGATTTCAGCTACCGGCACTGAACCCTGCGCAGCAAGACCGTTGGCAAAGCCGATTATGCCCTGCTCCGTAAGCGGCGTATTAAAACAGCGGCCTTTACCAAATTTCTCCTGTAAATGACTGGTGGCACGGAATACACCGCCAAAGTGACCCACATCTTCACCGAATACCATCACACGCTCGTCTTCTGTCATGACAGTGATAAGCGCATTGTTAATTGCCTGCAGCAGATTCATTTTTGCCATTATTTTATTCTCCCTGCTGTTTTCGGATACGCCTGCGGATAACGGGCGATGTGTTGCTTAAGTGCCTGAAGCTGATCGTTGAGATGCCGGGGAACGTGGTCGTATACATCTGTCACAATATCGTCGATGGGGTTGACCGGTACTTTTTCGGCTTCTTTAAGGGCCGCTAACACCGACTCGCGGGTCGCTGTTTTACGCTTTTCTGCAGCTTCCGCGTCAAACCACCCTTTTGATTTGAGCCACTCACTTAAACGCAATACCGGATCCTTCTGACGCCATTTTTCTTCTTCATCTTTAGACCGGTAACCACTGGGATCATCGGAGGTGGAATGAGCAGCCAGACGGTAAGTCATCGCTTCAATTAGCACAGGACACGCTTCTTTAAGCGCAATTTCCTTTGCTTGTCTGGTGGCGGCATAGACAGCCAAGGGATCATTACCGTCCACCCGGATTGTTTTCACCCCGTAGCCGATACCCCGGCTGGCAATACCGTCACCGGCGAACTGCTCTTCAGCGGGGGTTGAAATGGCATAGCCGTTATTACGGCAAAAGAAGATTACCGGACAGCGCAGTACCGCAGCCATATTCAGGCCGGCATGAAAATCACCTTCTGATGCCGCCCCTTCACCAAAATAGCAAATCGTCAGCGCCTTTTTGCCGGCCATTTTCTGGCCATAGGCATAGCCTGATGCCTGGGGGATCTGTGTACCTAAGGGAGAAGAGATGGTCATAAAATTAAGCGCTTTATCACCATAATGGATGGGCATCTGACGCCCTTTATTCGGATCCTTTTCATTACTGAACATTTGATTCATAAACTGCTCAGTTTTATATCCCCGCCATGCCAGTGCGCCCTGTTCGCGGTACTGCGACATGATCATGTCATCATTAGTTAATGCTGCTGCGCTGGCAACAGCAGCCGCTTCTTCACCGGTAGAAGCCAGATAAAAACTGATTCTGCCCTGACGCTGCGCCGCCACCATCCGTTCATCAAGAATGCGGATAAACTGCATCACTTCCAGCATTTTTTCTGCGGTATCACGGGTGATGTCCGGTTCTTCAGCGTCCGGGTGTACCGTACCGTCCAGCTGCAGAATTTGCAGCATAGGGATGTCTATCAGGCCATTTTCTATTATTTTTACCTGACGGGTGGTTTTCACGCTGGCGAGATGATTTCTGTCCTGCACAACTAAGCCCTCATTGAGTGGTGCCACAACGGCAATATCGATAGTGATAATGCTAGTGTGAAATCTCAAAATACGTGTTGCTAAATACAGGTGGCCACATCAATAAGGGAAAATGGTTATCCGCCTCAACAGGTTTCATGTGGTCATTTCATCCTACGGTTTTAACATTGATTTAAAATAAGGTCACACTTAACTTTACATAAGCCATCCCGTATAAAAAGTTTAATGAAATACAATGGTTCATAAGCCGTTCATATTTAAGAAGGTATACTTTTACGTACTGATGTTCAGGCAGCCTGAGTGTAAAACTCGCCTGTGATTTATAAAATCTGGTATAAGCTTTTAACTGAAAAAGTAAAAACGCGCGCGGCAACGGGAGAAGTGTATGAATTGTCGAATCGCCTTAGCGGTTTCATTTGCGCTGAGTAGCAGCATTATTTCATCACCGCTGATGGCGGATACGGCAAAACATAAATCCGGTAAATCCGTTTATATTGTTGAACTGGATGAAAGTCCTGTGGCCACCTATGAAGGAGGTGTGCAAGGTTTTACCGCGACGTCATCAGAAAAAAGACGCAATAAGTTAAATACACGCTCTGATGCAGTCGTTCAGTACCGCCGTCACCTTAAGAACCGCCAGTCAACTGTATTGTCAGCCATCGCTGATGGCACAGACACACCAAAAGCCCTTGCACAGTATCAACTGGCCTTTAACGGTTTTGCTGCAAAGCTCACCCCGGCGCAGGCGAAAACCTTGTCACAAACAGAAGGGGTTAAAAAAGTACGCCGTGACACGTTACACAAACTGAATGCCTATGTGGGACCGGCCACTATCGGCGCCCCGCAGATGTGGGACGGTACAGAAACCTCGTCCGGCTCTGATGTGTTAGGTGAAGGCATGGTGGTTGCGGTTCTGGATACCGGCATCAACACAGATCACCCGTCTTTTGCGGCCACCGGTGACGATGGTTATGCTCACACCAATCCGCTGGGTAGCGGAAATTACCTCGGAGACTGTGCAGGAAGCTATCCTGCTTTGTGTAACGACAAGCTCATCGGCGTATACAGTTATCCGGCGATTGTTAATGCCTATTCCGACACTGATATTTTTCCTTCAGGCCTCCCCGAAAACGGTGAAGATTACAACGGTCACGGCTCTCATGTAGCAGCAACCGCTGCAGGGAATATTCTTTATAATGTTGCGGAAGTGATCCCCGACTACGATCAAACTGTCAGTGACGGTGTGGAGACCGGTTATATTTTTGAAGAAGTCTCCGGCGTTGCACCTCATGCGAATATTATTTCTTATCAGGTATGCTATCCCGGTGAAGATGACGACACTTATACCGGCTGTCTTGAATCTGTCATGCTGGATGCCGTTGAAGACATTATTGACAGCGGTATTGTGGATGCCGTGAACATGTCGATTTCCGGTGGCGACTTCCCCTGGGACGGACCATTAAACCGTGCGTGGCTGAATGCCCATAATGCCGGAATTTTTGTTGCCCAGTCTGCGGGCAATGACGGCCCCGATGATGCAACGACCGACAAGCATGCCCCCTGGATGACCGCTGTTGCTGCTACTTCCCACGGCATCTCAGTGTCGTATGAAAAATCCATCACAAACTTTTCCGGTGGCAGTTACACCCCTGCCGCAATGCAGGGTTTCAGTAACACCGGTTCAATTACCGCTGACATCGTGTACGCCGGCGACTTCCCCAACGGCAACGATCCATCCGGCGATCCCGGTCAGTGTCTGGAGCCCTATCCTGCCGGTACATTCAGCGGACAAATTGTCGTTTGTGACCGTGGTGATATTGCGCGGATCCAGAAAGCAAAGAACGTTGTTGAAGGCGGTGCCGCAGGTTTCGTGCTGGCTAATGTGCAGAGCGGTGAAAACTTTCTGGCTAACGATGCCTACGTAGTGCCGGGTATTCATATAGATGCTGATGCCGGCGATGCACTGAAACAATGGCTGGCTTCCGGTTCCGGCCACCGTGTCACCATCACTGAGGCAACCGCTGAGGTTGTCACTGATGAAACAACCGCAGATAAACTGGCTGACTTCTCTTCCAGGGGACCGAACAGTTCAATCAGTACATTGTCGCCTGTAATTTCTGCTCCCGGCGTAGAAATTTATGCTGCGTGGGCAGATGAACACTATGGCCATGAAGAGTCCGGACCGGCCCCAGCAGACTATGCGTACTCATCAGGTACATCGATGGCAAGTCCCCATGTGGCGGGCGCGGCTTTACTGCTCAAGCAGGATCATCCGTCCTGGACACCTGATAACATCCGCTCAGCCATGATGATGACTGCCAATACCGGTGTGGCGCTTTCAGGCACAGATGTTGCGGCCAACTGGTTTGAAATGGGCGCTGGTCGTCTGCAGGTAGACGCGGCCACGCAAACCGGGCTTATCATGCAGGAAACCGCGGCGAACTATTCCGCTGCTAATCCGCAGGAAGGCGGCGAACCGCGTTCTCTTAACGTGCCCGCCGTAGTGGATGAAAATTGCGTCACCTCATGCAGCTGGACCCGTACAGTTACGGCAACACGGTCAGGAAGCTGGCAAGTGACTGCAACAGCAGTGACGTCCGGATTAAGCACAACGGTTTCGCCCTCCTCTTTCTCGCTGGCAAGCGGACAGTCGCAGACCCTCACGTTTACCATGGATACCCTCGGAACCACTAACTACGCCTGGGCATATGGCAGTGTAAATCTCACCAGCAGTACCTCACCTGATTTACACATCCCCGTTGCAGTGTACGCTTCAAATGGCAGTATTCCTCAATTTGTTGATCTGACAGCCCACCGGAATGAAGACAGCCGTTTACTTAAGGATGTTACGACAGCAGAAATTGAGTCTTTTAACTTTGAGTCTTACGGATTAACACAGGTAACCACCGTGGTTGAGACAGTCAGTGAAGATCCGACACCTGACGAACTGTTTGATTCTGCCAGCGGTACTGTGATCACAGAAATCAACGTAGAAGAAGGTGCGCTACGTTTATATGCAGAAATTTATGATGCCACCGCCAGTGACCTGGATTTGTTCCTTGTTTATGACGCTGATGGCGATGGCAACCCTTCAGATGATGAGATCCGCGAAGAAAGCAGTTCTCTTGAAGCCGATGAAGTCGTCGACCGGCTGAATCCTGAAGCCGGCACCTGGTTTATCGTGGTACAGAACTGGGAAGGCTCTTCAGCCTCCTCCGACAGTTATATGATGGATTATGTGCTGGTGGATGCTGATGACGAAGGCAACCTCACCGTTTCCGGTCCGCAAACTAATGCGGCCCTCTCGCCCTTTGATTTACGTATTTTATGGGATCTTGGAGACAGCAGCGAAGGAGATAAATTCTTTGGTGCTTTCGCGCTGGGTACCAGCAGCAGCGAAAACAGTAATGTTGGCGTAACCCATGTTGTCATAGAGCGGGAAGAAAATGATGTCTATATGTCGGCGCCTGATGATGGCCGTGTGAATAAAGGTGGCCAGCAGACCTTCAACGTAAATATTATCAGCAATACAACCGGAGAAGCTCGTGATTACACCGTAGGCGTTACCCTGCCTGATACGGTTTCACTGGTTGCCGGTTCCGTATCTGATAATGGCAGTGTCACCGGTAACCGTGTGTACTGGGAAGTCACTCAACCAGACAGCGAAAGCACCGGCGCTGATGCACAAACATCAGCTGCTGCAACCTTATCGTTTGCGGTCACAGTGGAAGACAGTGCATCTACAGGTCCGCTATCTCTGCAGGCATCCTCAGTGGTAACAAATATACCGGGCGCAGGCTCTGAGAATGCAGCCGTATTCAGTGACGTACAGGTCGAAGGCGCACCGGTAGTCACGATTGCCGGCGGTTCAACAGCCACAGCAGTCGTGTCATCAGGCAACAGCCTGTCTGTAACAGCAGAAGCTGACGAGCCTAATGGCGATGCGGTAACCTGGTCGTGGGAGCAGTTATCCGGTCCGGCATTAACTTTAAACGGTACGAATACTGCGACAGTAACGATTTCTGCGCCTTCCGTACAAAGTGACACAACCGCTGTACTGCAGGTAACCGCAACTGATCCTTCAGGCAATCAGTCTGTGGCATCTGTCACCGTCACCATTTCGCCGAATCAGCCCCCGGTTTTATCTGTTACATCTCCTGCCAGTGTCAGTGCTGGCAGCACAATCACCATCAGGGCAACCGCTACCGATCCGGAAAACGACACACTCTCATTTACCATAGATGGTGTAGCAGGTTCCGTTTACAGTACTCAGGCCCCGGATTCTGCAGCAGGATCGTCAGTCTCTTACACCGTAACCGTGAGTGATGGCATCAATACCGTGAGTGTTGCCGTGAGTGTTGCCGTGACTGAACGTCAAAGCTCAGGTGGCGGCGGCAGTACCGGAATTCTGGCTCTGCTGCTGGTGCCGGTTATCGTATTCCGCAGGTGGCGGCGTATGTAAAAAAGAATTAATATCATTTCTATTGAAAGCGATATTCGCTAGAATCTGCAACCGGTAATGAAATTATACTTTCGGACAGGTTTTGCATGGCGCGTGTGTCTAATCGCTTTCTCTTTCAACTCCACGGCTGGTTTTCACTCCCCGTTTGGGTGTTATTCAGTTTTGTATGCCTGACAGGTACTGTGGCGGTCATGAGCCATGAATTTGCCTGGCTGACAAACGAAAATATCCGTGCAGTAAACCCTGATAACCGACCGGCACAACCTGTTGCAGAGTCTGTCACCACCGTCAAAAAGACCTTTCCGGATGCAGATGTTACCGGCGTCAGCGTACGGGAAAGCTACATGGCTCACGAAGTCATGTTTACCGCTACAGGCAAACCCTTTGCCATTGCATATGTTAATCCTTACAGCGGTGCTATCCAGGAAGTAAACGATGGTGTCACCTTTATCGGTTTCATGCGTACGTTGCACGGATGGCTGTATTTCCCGTGGCATGGCAGTTACAGTCTTGGCTACTATCTGGTTTCTTTAATGTCTGTGGTCATGCTCGGGGCGTTGATAACCGGATTACTCGTCTTCAAGAAATTCTGGCAGGCATACCGTAACCCCAAAATTCGCAGCCATCAGGGACCGCGTACACTGACCGCAGACTTACACAAACTTGCCGGAGTATGGTCCATCTGGTTCATGGTGATCATGAGCGCAACTGGACTTTGGTATCTTATTCAGTCTGTCATGTGGCATGCAGATATTGAAGTGGATCCCTGGCCGGCGCAGCTTGACGCACAATCGCTTCCGGTATCCTCTCAGAATACGCCAACAATGCCGGTATCTCTGGCTCAGGCCATTACAAAGGCAGAGAATACCTTCGACAATTTTCAGACCAGTTATATCATGATGCCGGAACATAACCGCGACACCTACAAATTGTACGGGGGCGGCAATAACCCCTTTTACGATGGTGCCAGTTTCCAACTGGCAGTTAACCCGTGGAACGGCGAGATCACACAAACCATTACCCCGCAAAATATGGATGCCCTGCAAACCATTATGCACATCGCTGACCCGTTGCATTTCGGGACTATCGGCGGAATATGGACAAAACTGCTGTGGTTTGTTTTCGGTCTAATCCTCTCCGGTATGTCTGTTTCGGGTTTCATTATGTGGTATTTACGTCTGGCAAAAGCACGAACAGCCAGCCGGAAAGCAACAGCTGCACGTTTACAGGAGGCTTAACATGGCCCGCTTAAAGAATAAAAAAACGGCGTCAAAACGCTACTGGTTAAATGCACTGTTGCTGATATTGCCGGTCGTGTTTATCTATCAGTCATTTAATCCTGAATTTCCCGCCAGTCTGCCCGAAACCCAAGCCGGTGATTTCACGCTGACGGCAATGCCTTATGATGAGGACAAACCCTACCAGCATGACGGTCTCTACGTGAAAGATTTTCTGGTGATGTTTCAGGACGGTGGTGTTGATGAAATCAGACAGGGCTTTTTAAATATCGGTGACAAACCATTGTCAATTGAAGAAGCACAGCAGCATGAACTCGGTATTTTACATGGCACACGACACGGACAGCATGTGCACGGTCTGGCTCAGGAACGCATCACTTCCGGCCAGAAAATTTGGGTAACACTGCAAACCTGGGATGGTGAAATTCATCAGGGCTCATGGGAGATCCCCGCACATCTTATCAGTGACGTTTAATCTCTGATCTCAAAGCAGTTTGTTGTACACTGTGCCAACTCATCTGAATTAATTCTTCTGTAGCAGGAACACAGAGTTGGCACATTCCACCTTTTCCCTTGCCGGTTTGCGGCATCTTACACAGCTTCTCGGCCCCGGCGTACTGATGGCAACCGCTGCCATAGGTGGCAGCCACCTCGTTGCATCCACACAGGCCGGTGCAAATTACGGCTGGCAACTAGCACTGCTGGTGCTGGCAGTCAACATACTCAAATATCCTTTTTTCAGGGCCGGGGTCAGCTATACCATCAGTACCGGTGAAACCCTGCAACATGGCTACCTGCAAATGGGCAAAGGCTATCTGATCACCGCCCTGTTACTGAATGTCATTTCATCGGTTGTGAATGCCGCTGCTCTGCTGATGTTTGCAGCCAGCCTGCTCGGCTACTTTGTACCCTTTACAACCAGTATTCCTGTGTTAAGTGGTATTGTTCTGGCTGCCATATTGTTCATATTGATTGCCGGACATTATTCAGCCTTAGACAAAGTTTCCAAAGTCATTATGGTGACACTGGTGATAGCCACGCTGGGTGCCACCTTTATGGCCTGGCAAAATGGTACTGTGGCGCCTGATGATTTTGTTTCCCCTTCGCCCTGGACAATGGCAGCAGTCGGATTTCTGGTAGTGACCATGGGATGGATGCCTGCCCCTATAGAGATCTCCGGTATCACATCGCTGTGGCTTAAAAAACAAAAGCAGGAGCAATCAGTCACCCCGCAGTCTGCGCTGTTCGATTTTAATCTGGGCTATTTTACTACTATGTTACTGGCGCTGGTGTTTCTGGCACTGGGTGCCCTGGTGTTACACGGCGCTGACAACACGCTGGCCTCTGGAGGTATTGGCTTTTCAAAGCAACTGGTGGATTTATATGCCGGTACTATCGGTGAGTGGGCCCGCTGGTTAATAGCCGTAGTGGCATTTTTGTGTATTTTCGGCTCCGCCCTTACGGTATACGACGGCTATTCGCGGGCTGTAGCAGAGGCCGCCATGCTGCTTAAAGGGCAAAAAGATACGCCGGAAAGTATCTTTATTGTCGTGCTGAGTGCTGTTGCTGTAATCAGTTTTGCTATTGTGTTGTTCTTTAAATCTGCCCTGCTCGCCATGCTTGGATTTGCTATGACACTGGCCTTCATGACCACGCCGATGTTTGCTCTGTTAAACCATAAACTGGTAAAACAGGCTGCACTAAATGACGACGTAAAAGCCAGCCCGCTGGTAACGCTGTTAAGTTATGGTGGTCTGATTTATCTGTTCGGGTTCCTGGCGTTGTTCATTGCATGGAAATGGTTTTTATAAACCGCCGGCTGTGCGGAGTGCATGAATGTCCGCCCCCACTATCGCTTCCAGATTGGCGGTGATTTTCTCTGCACTCCAGTTCCACCAGGCAACAGACTCCAATGTTTCGATAATACTTTCCTCAAAACGGTATTTAATGACTTTCGCAGGATTGCCCCCCACCACGCTGTAAGCAGGCACATCTGCAGTGACAACGGATTTGCTGGCAATGACTGCCCCGTTACCTATTTTTACCCCGGGCATTACCAAAGCCTCGTAACCAATCCATACGTCATTGCCAATTTCAGTGTCCCCCTTATAGGGTAGCTCTCCATCGCCTGGCATCACTCTCTCCCATCCGTTTCCAAAAATTTGAAACGGATACGTAGAGAAGCCTGAAATTTTATGATTGGCTCCGTTCATAATGAATTTCACGTCTTTGGCAATGGCACAAAATTTTCCGATAATCAGCTTATCGCCAATAAAGGGAAAATGGTAAAGCACATTACTCTCAAAGCGCTCAGGACCGTCCGGGTCATCATAGTAGGTATAATCGCCTACAATAATATTTTCAGAAGTAATAAAGTTCTTCAAATATCCCACTTGCGGGAACCCCGCCATGGGCGCTTTGTTGTCAGGATTGGGGCCGTTCATTGCTTGTCCTTCATTCGATGAAAACCGGAGGTTATTCACACAACATGGATGCCTGCTGCTGGCACTTTGAAACAGATTCGTCCTGAGAGCTTCCTCCCATGCAGAAATCCAGCCTTATCAACTTTTCTTCACCAGCCGGCGACTTACCGTTTGCCAGGGTCCAGTTCCACTCTTTTATAACTCCGGTTGCCGGCCCGGCAATACCTTTCTCGGGTACTGAACTGACAAGCGTGATACTGTTAGTTGTACCGTTTTTATCAACACTGACTTTAAATATTCCGCAGCCGGCAAGCCCTTCCATTGCCATTTCAATGGGATAACGAGGCATAAATTGCTTATCCCTCAGCCAGGTGGCCTCCGTCTTTATTGGTTCAATGTGCGTTAATTCCACTGACGCATAATTGGCCGCGGCCACCCCGGCGGCGGGTAGCAAGAACTGCAGTGCTAAAAATATATTTCTGTATTTCATAAACCTTCCCTTTGTGAATGAAAAACAAGCGGTAAAAATAGCCTCTTAATCGTCACGCTTGATGTCGAGGGCAGCATCCTCAAAAATGGGTACGAAATCTTCAGTACTGTCCAGTCTCAGAAGTATCGATAAGTTAATTTTCTCAAGATCTGGCGGAACACTGACACTATCTAAAAACACACGATTCAGTTCTTCAGAAGCGTCCAGCATTTTATAGTCCAACAAATGATCCAGTTCCGGATAAGAAAAGTGTGTACACGAGGATGATTCATTTTGCCTCATCCTTTCACAAATACTTTTAGCCATTGAAACAGATGGCCAGATTTCATCTTTTCCACCGGAAAACAAATACACGCTTCCTAGTATTTCTTCTGCTTTGATTGACGCTTTACCACCATCTTGTCTGTTGGCTAATGACTGGGAATAAAGATCGAGTAAACCACTGACGGCCCCCGTCGGATTAAATTGGACGTAATCCAGCTCCTTTTGCCCGGAGGTCCAGCTTGAACCGGGTGTTTTTTGCCAGTTATTCAGAATACCAGCCCAAACTACCGCACTTGGTGCAATCGCGATAACACGGTTAAATGTGGCATCTTTTGAAGCCAGCAACAGCGATAATTCAGCCCCTTTCGACCATCCGGCCACGGTCAGGTTCTCGTTTTCAGGATGCTTATGAAGGAGCCATTTTTTAGCTTTCTCAAAATACTCTAACGGTATTTTTTCCAGTTCATCAGGCAGTGATTCTTCCTTAAAATAAGCAACAGCCAGAACAGGAAACCCATCAGCGGCTATAACGTCTGCAAGTCTGGAAGGAATACCGCCTTCTGAGCCACCCAACACAATAACAGGCTGTCTGGCTGAACCGGCAGAACTGACTGAAGGCTCATAGTAGTGTCCGACAAAGCCATTTTCTTCAATGTTGAGTTTTTGAACGTCAGTCCCTGATGCGAGAGCATGAAAACAACATGACAAAAAAAGTAACAACACGCTTCTTTTAAATTTCACTAAAAAACACTCCTTTGTGAGGTAACAAATATCTCAGAGCACAGCTGATTTGCTGCGCTATAGCGGGTCGCGAGCGGGTTTGTGGGATCGTATGGTTCGTGTATCACTCTGGCAGGCCACCGAACTTTGGTACGTCTTCTAACGTCTTATTCCACGCAGCTTTGCCGGATATGAAGATGTGTGCAGTTGGTAATATAGATATATCAGTATCCAGACACCCTGCCGGAACAACAAGTAAGTCTGCTATCTGAGTGTTAGGTAATGCCGAGCCACACCGCATACAAAAGCTTTTGCTGTGACGAGTGCCCGGCAGCGTAAAGGTAGTGACCACATCCGGACCGGACAGCCAGACTAATTTAGCTGAGCTTGAGAAAAGATTTGCCGCATGAGCAGAGCCCGTGTCTTTTTGGCAATACTGGCAGTGACACAAATAAAAGCAATCAAAATCCCCTTGCACCTCGAATTTTACGGTGCCGCACAAACAAGAACCATAATACTTAGTCATAAAGTCTCCTCTTATTGCCTTAATATCACGGGTTCGTAATCCCATGCTAATGCATTTGATTTTCACTGCGTTAATTTTTAAAAGCGCGAATGACAAAATAAACGCTTACAAACAATGCACTTAGAAGAACCTGTGCGACAAAGACAATAAAAACACCGACTGCTGATTGTGGATCTGATCCCACGCCAAAAAACATCACCATGCTGGACAGCATGAGGAGCAACACCAGTCCCGTATTCGCGATGAGGAATGTCCGGCTTTTGTTTTTGACGAAGTGAACGAGCAGGAATACGATCACATAAGGAATAAAAATAAGAACTAACCCTGCCAGATCCCCCCTCGACGGGGAAAGCAGAATGATAAATATGAATGGGGCAATAAGGCATGCCTGCTTTATAAATTTTTCCAAAAATCCTCCCTGGATAAAGTTTCTTCAACTACATAGCCCCGGCAATAGGAGCATTAAGTTTTAGCTTAAAAACCGCAGGCCTGTCAGCCATGTGCTCGTGAAAACGTCAGAGCTTATGCGTTATGGTCCCCGCGAGCGATACGAAATCCTTGAATAAATTGTTATTTACATGTCTGTTCGTAGACAGAGGGTTGCCATACCTGCATCAAAATTTCCGGATTGGCAACTGACTCAAAGCCAAATTTTGCGTACAAGCCATGCGCATCGCTGGTTGCCAGCATAAAGCGCCGTAAACCCTGAAGGTCCCCGTGTTGACATATTGCTTCCATAAGCAGTTTACTGGTGCCAAGCCCACGATAGTTTTCAAGCACGAAAACGTCGCTCAAATATGCAAATGTGGCTTTATCAGTAATAACACGGGCAAAACCTGCTTGTTCATCATTACTGCCATAAGCACCAAACACGAGTGAATTTTTGAGAGACCTTTCAAAAACCTCAAATGGAATATTTTTAGCCCAATATGAATTGGAGATAAATGAATATACGAGATTAATATCAAGGTCTTCAAAGTTCGTAGAAATTTTAAATCTGTTCAACTGAATGAATTCCTTTGAAGAGTAAAAAAAACCGCACGACGCTGCAAATATACCCCTGTGACAGTGACAGGCGAGGCACAAAGTACCCGGATGTTTTTGTTCCCTGTAGTTGCGAATAATAATGCCGTTTTTAGATCGCACTTTCTGCCTCATGCTCAATCAAAAGTGTATAAGAGCTGACAACGCCGGCAAAATTACAGTTAGACTGAACGGATATAATGTTCCAGCCATCACCTTCAATTTCTGCGATTTGTTGGTTTAATAAATCTAAATCTGGCTCCGTAAGAAACCAGTTCTTCTTCTTTGAAAAGTGCACTATTTTTCGCATTAAACTTTCCTTGTTTATTCATATCGAATCACTGTTTATCGTGCTGTTTTTATGAACACTACACTTAGGGGCATAAACACACAGGCTAAAAATAGTTGAAGAACGACGCAGCCTATTTGTGAGTTAAGGAGAGACTTGGCGTCATTGTCAGACACCGTCTACTCTGACTTTGAAGAACTTAGTTTTGTCACTCAAATGTTGATAAACCCAGGGAGGATCAACTACTTCAACGTTGGATACGCCAAGTTTCGCAAGCCCTTCGAGCGAATAGTACCAGCCGGTAAACTCTTCTTTCCCGCCAATCGCTTTGTATTCGGAAGATTGTCCAAGTGTTGTTATTTGCTGATCCACACCAATTTTTTCGAAGAACTCACGCTCGCGTATCACAGCTGACTTCATATACTTTTCTAAATTTTGCTTTGTTGATTCCTGTTCCTTCTCAGGAAGAGCCTTGATAAACGAGGTTATTTCTTTCTCCATCCCGGTTGTTCCGCCGTGGAATCCAATTACTGCGTGATTCGATATTCTGTGATGTTTTGCAGCAGAAAAAACGTAGTTAGCGCATGAAGAAAGACAATAGTCATTTACCTCAATCTTCAAATCATAGTCATGAACGATATCACCAAGATCCATACCATGATTGATTTCGCCCCCTTCAGACGTTATCGACAGCCATTCAATTTTACTCTCGCCGTTTTTAAGTATTGAAAGCAGCTTCTGATTCGCTGATGGCGATAACTTACCGCGATATATTACCGCGTTTTCATGCAATGAAACTGTTGTATCATCACCTTGTGCTGACACGCATGATATAGGAATGATTAAAATGAAAGACCATAATTGTTTAAACATGCTACTTCCTTGTGTGATTTAACGCCTCACTTAATGGCGGATTGCATGGGCTAAAATGTGGAACGAAGTGACTCTGCCAGGGTAGTACTGTTCCGGTAAACCTGTGAATGTATTGAGTGGCTTATTATAAGCGTTTTTCAACTTTCCAGGGAGGATTTAAACGGTTCTTACCTGCCCGGTAAAGTTTGATTTTATTACCAGAAGGATCTTTAAGAATAGCCTCTTTCCATAGGTACCTTTGTTCTGTTGGTAGTTGTTCAAATTGAATACCTCTCCGGGACAAATCAGCACACAGTTCATCAAGTTCTTCGTGCTCGAAGTAGATTACAGATCTGTTTTCAAACTCTTCAGTTTCGAGTGATAAGGAGAAAGTCGAGTTACCTTCCGGGCAAGAAAATCTGGAATAATGCGGTGTATCGACAATTTGAGTAAAACCGAGCTTCAGATAAAAGTTAACGGCAGCATCCATATCTTTTACTGGTAAAGTAATTTGATTAAGTTCCATTTAAACTCCGGAAATATAACAACCACATAAAGTGCCTGCGAGCGTTCCAATACGATTCTTTATTTTTGAAAAAATTACGATTAGTTACCAGGCATCTGCATAGTGTTTATTTGCTTTGAAAGCCTCGATTTCTAAAGGTGCTTTATCATAGCCAAATTCAGCTATGTCAGAGAAGTGCTGAGTTATCACGTGATCAAGACTAGTTCTTTCGATTTGAAGTACATGAACCAATTCGTGAGCCAATTTTGGTCTGTTAAGTTCATATCCATTACGAACATAAATGGAATAGCCGAAGGCCTGAGCATTATTGGTGATGCCTTCGCCGATAAAGCCTAATGCTTCACCAAGTGTTTTTAAAGCGAAATTTTCGTATGGAAACGGAACTTCATCAACATGTACAATCCTGACTTTCTCTGGTTTTTGAATTCCTATTTCGGCTGCCAAAGCTAACTCCCGTAAATTCAACGGAGCTCCTGACTCTAAGCCTCTTTTTTCTGTTTCATAAGCCCAGTCAACATATTGTGGTATTAATATGCCCGAAATAATTTTCTGATGAAAAATTGCTGCGCCGATAATTAAAAAAACCAATATTAGCGCTGAATATTTTAGAAACTTCATACAACTAAAATCCCTTTTAAAATCTTTGTTTAACTTTCGGAAAACATAACATTGAAATATGGGTAATACATACAGAGTGGTCACTCATTTGTCATGCTTCATGATTTAACAACTTCTGAATAGCTTCCGGGTCTTTTGCAATTTGACGCTCGATTATGTTTAGCAACGCCTGCTCAGAGACACCAAAAAACCCGAACCATATATACCCTACCAACGTCATGGCAAATACCGGTGCAAGATATGGTAAATAGTTTGTAATCCCCAGGCCGTCATAAAAAGGGAATGCAAAAACGAAAAGCAATAAAAATAATGATGTGATTTTAGCAATTGCCACGCCTTTTTTGGCTTTGACGTAGTCCTTTATCTCTGAACTTTCCATTCAATTAGTCCTTAAATTTCTGCTAGATTATGACCGACACAAAGCGTGCAAAACATTTGGACTACAATATCAAGCGAAGCGCATGGGTTCGAGGCGTTAGAGTCCCGGCGAGCGCAGCGAGTGTTCATGCACTTGTTAGCTACCTCTTACCTTAAAGCGGACACGAACAAAATCTGCTCCCCAGCTTTGATTGTTAAACCCCAGCATCTTATCAAAAATCAAACTCTGAAATTAAAAACTCGTCGTCATTTAGCCAGGATATTTTGTATTTCATATCCCCGGGGGGACCATCTAAACGAATTAAAATATCAGTTTTCCGACTTCCATCGACTTTTTCAACATATACTTGAGTTTGCCAGTTTGTTGTTGCTCCGCAATCAGCGTTTACAACTACAGCGCGCATAGTTTGATCAGGGGAATATAGTTCTTCGTATTCGTCAAACGAGCAGCCACTTGCCACTAGATATCCAAGTAACCAAAAAGGTTTGGAAAGAATTAACCCTGCCCAAAATATCGCGGCACCAGCGTGCCAAAGAAATTTTAAAAATTTTGACTATCCTAGGTGGTTAATCCCCACTAAGGGGCGATAACACATGGGCTACAATCAGGAGCGAAGTGACGCAGGTCATGCGTAAACGTCCTGGCGGCCCTGCTTGCTACTACACCAGATCGCTATAATTCACAGCTTAATAAGAGCCAGCATGTCGTCACCATCTTCATCCATGCCTATTTCTTGAAACCCGAAGCTTGAATAAAAATCCCTGGCTACCGGGTTTCCTGGGTTATAGCATATTTCGATTTCCCGGATGTCCGGTGTTTCTTTTATGGATTCGAGTGCCAACGTTAAAGCTACTCTTCCTATTCCCTGGTTTTGATAGTTTTTATCAACCATAAAACGCCAAATTGAAACTTTTGACACTGATTCTTTAACCCACATGAAGAAACCGACGGGTTTGCTGTCGAAACAGATAGCCTTACAAGTATGACCTTCGTTATAAAATGACTCAACTAATGACCACATGTTGCACGCGACATAGCCTTCCTGTGCTTCAGTGACATCGAGGTCACACACTGTCTCATAATTATTCTTGTTTATTTCTTCCAATGAAATTTGCATGTTCATCCTGAATTATGACGCCCTGTTCAGGGCCGCAAACATGGCGGCTATAACCGGAACGGCGTGACACAGCCGCCATGTTTGTGTCCCGGCGGGCCCGCGAGCGACTAAGTATTTATATGGATAATTCTTCCCTAATTTCCCCACAACTTCTTCAAAAATGAGTAACGTGAGGCCCGGAGTTTGGCTGCGTGATTGTTATATCGCGAGTTTGTCAGCAGCCTCAGAACCTATAGATTGGTTTATTTTGTGTTGAAAGTAAATGACATGAAAGAAGCTGCTAAGGAAAGGGCCCAGCCACAACGCATTGCCTTTTGAGACGTTATTTATTCTGTTGATCCTATTTCTGACTTTGATAATCCATACGATATGAAATATTGCCGACAGCAGATGAAGAAGTTTAGCCGTAATCAATAGTGCTACTGGTGCAGGGAAAAGAAAATAGTAGATGAGACCAAGTAGAGAAACTAAATAAATAGAAATTGCAGTTGTTGTGAAAGCCTTTGAAATATAACTTTCCGTTTTTGAATTGAATATTTTAGTCAGTTGCCACAGACGAAAAATGACGTAAAGCCCAAAAGTGAAAACGCATAAGGCCAGAACTATGACTACAGATTTCTCTTTAAACACACTGTTTGCCTGAGACATTTCTTCTTCCTTGAAATAAACGTTGAGTCATTAATGCGGTCTATTGATTAATTTTCAAGCGTGAAGAAATTGCCGGAATGTACCTTCGCGAAATAGCTCCCACATTAAAGGCGACACCATATGGGCTAAAATCCGGGCGAAGCGACAGAGCCCACGTGTTACTGTCCCAGGGAGCCTGCGGGCGACTTAATGTGATTGTTATGCGCCATTCACTATAAAGTACTGATTAACTTTACAGCAAAATCTCCCCAGGCTTGCGATTTAAAAAGAGTATTCATAGCCACGACCAACACGCAAAACAATGCGACGGACGAAAATGTACTTATGTATAAACGTTTTTTAGTTTTCCAATCATATAAAATTAGTACGGCGTAAACGAAAGATATGAAAATGTACATAGAATAACTTGGTAGAGTTAAAATGTGCACAGCCCGATTAAGCCCTTCAGGCATCATTTGAATCGCTGCCGCTATCATGAATCGTTTATGGTGCGCTTGGTTCTTTATATTTAAAATGCCCAAAATATAAAGGGTCGAAAAAATTAACCATTGAAGAAAAACGCCGCCAAGGAAACTACCTGCACGAATCCTTGCTTCGGCATCCTCGGGATTGAACACGCCGAATCCTGCCATACGATGATAGAATTCGAAAACCATTACAGAACCTGTGACAAGAATTCCGATAACAATAAAAACGCTAAGTTTCCCTAATGTTTTATGGGTAGAATACTTGCCGATATTCGATAATCTAATTTGATTGATAAGCAACAAATACCATGCAGTACTAAAGGCTCCATGTAAACCTATCCAAATTGTGACTCTATCCAAACTGGACGGATTAACGCTCCAATTAAGAGCAAAACCACCGATAACCACGATAGTTATGAAAAGTGAGAACGGTAAGTAGAACTTAGATTCAGAGGACGACAACTTTTTCGAATTCCTATTCACAAATAAGTGACTCCATGTCAATAATCGACCAAGCCGCGAGTCTCAGTGGCAGCGGAAATGGCGCATAGACACAATGACTCCCTGTGAAATGCTAGCCTCCGCATTTTCGTGGGTTAGCTGAAAGCCAGTGCCATAATTAGTTTGCTTAAGACTAATTCATTTGGAGGCTAGCATGAATAAACATAGCATGATTTTTATCGGCTTGGATACGCACAAAGAATTCCATGAAGTAGCTTATTGTGAAGAACAACGCGGGGCGAGTCCTGTTCACTTTGGCCGCATACCCTCTTCCAAAGTTAGCGTTAAGAAGCTGCTCCGTCAGTTCGAATCGAAATACCCCGGTGCCACACTTCACGTTGTTTATGAAGCCGGTCCCTGTGGTTACTGGATTTACCGTCTCATCACCAGTCTGGGTCATTGCTGCTATGTTGTCGCCCCTTCCCTCATTCCTAAGAAACCCGGTGAGCATATTAAAACTGACCGTCGGGATGCGCTTAAACTTGTCAGGTCACTAAAGTCTGAAGATCTCACCCCTGTCTATGTGCCTGAACCGGAAGATGAAGCAATTCGTGATTTAGCCCGCGCCCGCGAAGCAGCAATGAAAGATTTAAAAGAAGCTAAATATCAGCTGAAAGCCTTGCTACTTCGCAACAATATTCGTTATGAAGGAACGGCCAACTGGTCTAAGAAACACTTACGCTGGCTGACCGAACTGATATTACCCCATCCGGCCCAGCAGATAGTTTTGCAGGAACAACTTCAGACCATTGACGAACGCATTCGACGGTTAGAAAGGCTGGATAATGAATTGACCCATCACGTTCACCAGTGGCGTTACTATCCGGTAGTGAAAGCTATTCAGGCCATGCGGGGTGTCAGGTTGTTGGTGGCGGTGGGCGTGGTAGCAGAACTTGGCGATTTACAACGCTTCGATCATCCCAGAAAACTCATGGCGTATTTGGGGTTAGTCCCCGGTGAACAATCCTCCGGGGGCAAGCGTCGCCTGGGGGCCATTACGAAAGCCGGGAATGGCAGGGCCAGACGCCTGTTGATTGAAGGTGCACACAGTTACCGATACCCAGCGAACATCTCCACCGAATTACAATTAAGGCAGGAAGGCTTACCCAAAGACATCGTTGATATTGCCTGGAAGGCCCAGCTTCGCCTGTGCAAACGCTACCAGCGCATGATTAAAAGAGGCAAACACTACAATCTGATTATTACCGCGATAGCCAGAGAAATGGCTGCCTACATCTGGGCAATCGCAAAAGAAGTGGTACTCACACCGGTTAATCCAAAACTCAGATTAAGCAGAGTACCCACATGATAAACGAGTTTGAGCTAACGCATTCGGATCGGGCCGCGGAAAGTGGCACAACCTACGAGGGTGTTATGATGGCAATCACTTAGCCGTGATTGACCCACGCGCATAGACTGATGAGAAGGTGCCACGGCGGATTGAGTAAGGTCAGCTCTGCTTATTCCTCGAATAAGTAACCTACGAATACCAGCATACCAACCGACGAATTTACTGCCTCATCCGGTGCGTTAGCTCATTTAATTTTAATGAGAAATACAACTGCTTATGGACTGAAAGAGTGTCAGGGAAGCGCTCGTTCGGGGTTGACAAAGGGAGTCATACCAACACCCACATAAGGGGCAGTAACACGTGGGCTAAAATCCGAGCGAAGCGACAGAGCCCACGTGTTACTGTCCCAGCGAGCCTGCGAGCCTGCGAGCCTGCGAGCGACTATAGCGGTTTGTTATGTACGTTGCCTTTAATTGCGCGAATAACTGAGAATACACTAACAAATAGAAGCGCTGCCAAAACTTGTGCGATGTAGACAAAGAACAGACCGATAGATGACTGAGGATCGGATCCTGTTCCGAAAATCATTGAAAGGCTAGAAAGTACTAGAAGTACTAGTAGTGTTGCGGTGGCAATCAATAATTTACGGCTTTTTTGTTTGACGAAATGGGTAAACGCAAAGATAACTAAGTAAGGAAAAGCGCATACTAAAAGAGCTAAAGGGCTTTCAGAATTAAATGGGCCTGACGGAAATAAGAAAACTACAAATGGTGCAAGTAGACTGATTAACTTAATAGGCAGTTCAAGCTTGTAAACCATGGTTCAATTCCTTTGAGTACATAACTACTATTTAGATCCCAAACAGTCTGTTTTAAACACACCAGTTTGGGGTATTTTTTGCGTTCTATAACACCAAGACTAAGCCAAAAATTCAACCAAATCCATCTGTTAGTCGTTATCCGGGTTTATGAGCGTGGATAAAAATCGACAATTCGGCCCGGTCTCAAAAATGGTGTATTTCACCCGCTAATATCACTGCTCAAAAGCAAAAAATAAAAAAATTATTCACTTTCACCATCAGCCATTAACCCGGCAGACAGCTTCTTCTGAGGCTGTACGCCGAGTTCTCTGAAGTATTCTACCTGACGTACCAGATTGCCCCGCCCTTCGGTGAGTTTATTCATCGCCGATTCGTAGGCCTTTTGGGTGCTCTCGACACTTTTACCAATTTTTTCCAGATCACCCGTAAAGCCGACGAATTTGTCGTACAGCTTACCCGCATGTTCGGCAATGTGCTGAGCATTCTGATGCTGGTATTCGTATTGCCAGATGTTGTTGATAGTCCTCAGCGCCACCAGCAGATTGGTGGGGCTGACTAATAGTATGTTATTGTCCAGTGCCAGCGACACCAGTGACGGGTCTTCCTGAACGGCAAGTAAAAATGCAGGCTCAACAGGAATAAACATGAGCACGTAATCCAGCGTGCGCAACGACTTTAAATCCTGATAGCGCTTATTCCCCAGGCCTTTAATGTGAGATTTCAGTGAATTCACGTGCTCAGTAAGAAAGCGTGCCCGCAGTACTTCGTCATCACAGTTGAAAAATTGCTCGTAGGCGCGCAGGCTCACTTTGGAATCGATGATGACATCTTTTTCATTCGGTAAATGCACCACAACGTCCGGCTGCTGCAATTTGCCATTCGCATCCTTTGCCGACACCTGAGTTTCAAACTCATGGCCCTCACGTAAACCGGATTCCTTTAAGATACGTTCCAGTACCACCTCACCCCAGTTTCCCTGCTGCTTATTGTCACCTTTCAGCGCTTTGGTCAGCGCTGCCGCTTCTTCAGTAATGCGCTTGTTCAGTTCTTTCAGTGTGAGAATTTCAGTTTTAAGGGATGCTCTCTCCTGCCCTTCACGGCTGTGCTGTTCGCCCATCTGCTTGCGGAACGTATCGATTTGCTGCTTCAGAGGTTCCAGTAGCGCATTCATGCCGGTCTGGTTAATTTGTGTAAAACGCTCACTTTTTTGTTCGAAGATACGGTTGGCTAAATTTTCGAATTGCGCCTGCAGTCTTTTCTCTGCCGCTTCCATTAAAGCTAATTTTTCTGTACTGGCTTTACTGGCCTCATCAAACTGTGCCTGCTGTGATTGCAATTGCGCTGTCAGCGCGGCATTGGTTCGCTGTTCTTCACGGCACTGCAACTTAAGTTCACTAATTTCATCTCTCAAAGGTGCCAGCAGTGCTGCCTTCTGACTAAGCTCCCCCAGTTGCGCCTGATTATTAAACAGCCTTTCACGGTATTCAGCCAGCTCGTCATCAAGTTGCTCACACTGTTGCTGCTTTTCTTCCAGTTTGTCCTGCAGTTGCTTAATCTGAAGATCATCCTGTAACCGGCGCTGGTTTGAGCGCATAGCCGCCAGGAGCCAGGTAATACCCGCAGCGATTACGGCAGCAAAAACGGGGAAGTAGGTTGAGGAAAGTAGCGCGTCCATAGTGTCATTCTCATTTTTATTGAATGTCTATTGTGCCACTCACAAACAAAAACGGGTACCCGAAGGTACCCGTTTACAGTAAAAAATACTGTTTATTTAGCCAGTTCTTTGTCCAGCTCTTCAATTTTCGCTTTCCAGATCGCCGGACCCGTTTTGTGCGCGTTTGCACCGGTGCTGTCTACAGCAACGGTAACCGGCATATCTTCAACTTCAAATTCGTAAATCGCTTCCATCCCCAAGTCTTCGAAAGCAACTACACGGGCTTTCTTAATAGCTTTGGAAACCAGGTAGGCCGCGCCGCCAACAGCCATCAGATACACTGATTTGTGTTTGGCAATGGAGTCTACAGTTGCAGGGCCACGCTCAGCTTTACCAATCATGCCGGCAATACCGGTTTTTTCCAGCATCATATCGGTGAATTTATCCATACGGGTAGCGGTAGTCGGGCCAGCAGGGCCTACCACTTCATCACCTACCGCATCAACCGGACCTACGTAATAAATGAACTTACCATTTAAATCAACGCCTTCCGGTAAACCTTCACCGTTCTCGAGCATGGTTTGAATGCGCTTGTGCGCCGCATCACGGCCTGTCAGCATTTTGCCTGACAGCAAAACAGTCTCGCCAACTTTCCATTCCTGAATGTCTTCTTTGGTGACTTCATCCATGTTCACACGGCGGGTATTCTCACCCACTTCCCAGGTCACTTCCGGCCACTCTTCCAGCTTAGGTGCCTTCAGATCAGCAGGACCGCTGCCATCAAGGTAGAAGTGCGCGTGACGGGTAGCCGCACAGTTAGGGATCATGGCAACCGGCTTGGAGGCGGCGTGGGTGGCTACTGATTTGATTTTCACATCAACAACCGTGGTTAAACCGCCGAGGCCCTGTGCGCCGATACCTAACTTGTTCACTGCATTGAAAATATCAACACGCAGTTTCTCGTCAGTGGTTTCAGGACCGCGTTCGATGAGTTCCTGAATATCTACAGGGTCCATTAAACTTTCTTTTGCCAGTACTGCGGCTTTCTCAGCCGTACCGCCAATACCCAGACCCAGCATACCGGGCGGACACCAGCCTGCCCCCATGGTTGGCAGCGTCTTAACAACCCACTCTACGATATCGTCAGACGGGTTTAACATGACCATCTTAGATTTGTTCTCGGAGCCACCACCTTTTGCGGCAATCATCACTTCGATTTTCTCACCGGGCACCATATCGATATGCACTACAGACGGCGTGTTGTCTTTGGTGTTTTTACGTGCACCGGCCGGGTCTGCAACAATAGATGCCCGCAGTGGGTTATCCGGATTGGTATACGCACGGCGTGTGCCTTCATCAACCATTTGCTGAACAGTCAGATCGGTTTTATCCCAGGTGACACCCATACCAATTTTAACGAAACACGTAACAATACCGGTATCCTGACACAGAGGACGTTTACCTTCGGCAGACATACGGGAGTTGATAAGAATTTGCGCCATGGCATCTTTCGCGGCCTGGCTTTGCTCTTTAAGGTAGGCCTGTTCTACGGCTTTGACATAATCCAGCGGGTGATAGTAGGAAATAAATTGAAGCGCATCTTCAATACTATCGATGAAGTCTTGTTGACGGATAACGGTCATGGCGTCCTCTTTTCTTATAGCCTTTGTGGTGTTAGGGAAAGGAAAAAGCGTATACTAGCGCATCTTGACAACCTGCACCACGCTTTACACGTGCGACTTTGGTGTCGGTTATGCGTTTTATTTATATAGGTTAGTAAGCTAGTTTCTTCCATGAGTGAACATCTGTACACCCCGCCGTCGACTACCCTGTTAATATCAGAGATAAGTGGGTATCCGCCTCTGACCGGCCTTTTTGAAAGCGTGCAGCACCAGCCTTATGCCATGCTGCTGGATACTGCCGGCAGCGACAAACGCTTTGGCCGGTTCAATATTATGGTGTGGGAACCGGATATCACTGTAATAACCCGCAATAATATCACTACGATATCCCGTCCGGGTTCTGATGACTCCGTTGAAGCCAACGGTAAACCTCTGGCAGTTCTTGATACCGTTCAGCGCCATTACTTTTCTGCGTTACAAACAGTGAGTGATGTACCGCAAGAAATACTTGAACAGTTACCTTTTCAAACAGGTACGGTGGGGCTGGCAGGTTATGATCTGGGGCGCAGTTATGAAACCTTACCTTCAAAGGCCCGCAATGATTACCTTTGTCCCGATCTTGCTGCCGGACTGTACTCGCAGTCGCTGATTGAAGATAACGAAACCGGAAAATTATATTATTGCAGGCTGGATGACAAACCTTCACAGCCTGACTTCATAACGCGGGAAGATAAACTGGCAAAAGCCGGTTCATTTTCATTAACAGGCGCCTGGCAGTCTAACCTGACAGAGCCGGAATACATCAGCGCCCTTGAAACTATTAATGATTATCTGCTCGCCGGTGACTGCTATCAGGTCAACATGGCCCAGCGCTTTACCGCGACATTTAACGGTAGCGAATGGGACGCTTACAAAACCCTTCGCACCGCAAACAAAGCGCCGTTTTCCGCTTTTATCCGCCTAGACAATACCGCCATCCTGAGTATTTCTCCTGAGCGTTTTTTATCAGTGAAAGACGGTTGTGTGGAAACGAAACCCATTAAAGGCACCCGGCCACGCTTTGCCGATAAGGATAAAGACCGTGCCAGTGCGGAAGATTTGTTATCGGCTGAAAAAGACCGTGCTGAAAATTTGATGATCGTGGATTTGCTACGTAACGATCTCAGTAAACATTGCCAGCCCGGCTCTGTGAAGGTACCGGCATTATTTGCCCTTGAAAGTTATGAAGCTGTGCACCATATGGTCAGTACGGTTACCGGAAAGTTGAATACAGGAGCAAGCCCTCTTGATTTACTGGCTGGTGCCTTTCCCGGCGGCTCTATCACCGGTGCACCCAAAATCCGCGCCATGGAAATTATCGATGAATTAGAGCCCGACCGGCGTAATGTGTATTGCGGCAGTATTTTTTATGTCGGACACAGGCAAGATATGGACTCGAGTATTCTTATCCGCACACTGCTGGCTGAAAACGGCCGGCTGCATTGCTGGGCAGGCGGTGGCATCGTGGCAGACTCCGTTGCCGGGGATGAATATCAGGAAACGCTGGATAAGGTCTCGAAGATATTACCGGTACTGGAGACAAAGCGTGAACCGCAGTGAGTTTTTACAGCGATATCATCATTTACGGCAAATTGATTATGAAGCCGATTACCCGCTGCGCAAAACCGGGCGCGCAGCGGGTGTGCTCATCCCGCTGATCGATCATCCTGACGGCCTGACGGTACTGCTGACAGAACGTGCACATCACTTACGTCATCATCCCGGTCAAATCAGTTTCCCGGGCGGCGGCGCAGAACCACAGGACAATACACTGGCAGATACAGCCCTCAGGGAAGCCGAAGAAGAAGTTGGCTTACTCCGTTCTGAAGTGGACATCATCGGCGCTCTGCCTGAATACCGCACAATCAGTGGTTACGCCATGACGCCGGTTATCGGTTTTGTGAAGCCCGGCCCGGTTTTGACCATCGACCGTAACGAAGTTGCTGATGCTTTTGAAGTACCGTTAGCATTTCTTATGGACCGGCGGAATCACTTCGCCCACTTTATTGAACGTAAACAACAACGTTATCCGGTGTACTTTATGCCGTGGCAAAACCGCCTTATCTGGGGTGCAACCGCCGCCATACTCAGAAACCTGTCTTCCCACCTTTGTGACGACTGACCATCAACATTTCTTTACATCCCATTAGGTTTACTTATTCCTGCATTAGGATTTCTGTATTGTAGTTGATCCGGTTCAGATGCATGATCATTAACTATAATTAAAATAAAGTGAGAAACGGTTAAGTATGATCAGTGTTTTTGACATGTTCAGTGTCGGTATCGGACCATCCAGTTCCCATACTGTCGGCCCGATGCGGGCGGGTGCGGAGTTCGCCTCAGAGCTTGCAGGTGAAAACCGTCTGGAATCCGTTGCGTCTGTGCGGGTGGAATTATTCGGTTCGCTGGGACAAACAGGCAAAGGCCACGGTACCGGTAAAGCGGTAATCCTGGGGTTACTCGGTGAGTTGCCGGAGTCAATTAACGTTGATGCGATCGACAGCATGCTGGATACCATTCACCATGCCGGTAAACTGATGCTTAACGGTACCCGCAGCGTTAGCTTCCCGAATAAAAACGCGGTGATTTTTCATCGCCGTAAAACGCTGCCAAAGCATGCCAACGCCCTCACATTCTTTGCCTACGATAACAATGATGAACTGGTTAAAAGCCAGACTTATTACAGCATTGGCGGCGGCTTTATCATTAAAGATGAAGACTTTGACGCAGCCAAAACCCTTGCTATTGCTACGCAGGCGTCAGTGCCCTACCCGTTTAAAACGTCAGAACAACTGTGCCAGCAGTGTAACGCCAACGGTTTACGCATCAGTTCTCTGATGCTGAAAAACGAAAGCGTATTGCGCCCGGCCGCAGAAGTAAAACGCATGCTGTTCGATATCTGGCTGGTCATGAAAGCCTGTATTGACCGTGGTATTGATAATGAAGGTATATTGCCGGGTGGCTTGAAAGTGGTACGCCGGGCACCGGGTCTCTACCGCCGTTTGCAATCTGAGCGCTCTGCCGATCCTATGCAAACTATGGACTGGGTAAATCTGTTTGCGCTGGCAGTGAACGAAGAAAATGCTGCCGGAGGCCGTGTCGTCACAGCACCAACCAATGGCGCAGCCGGCATTATTCCGGCTGTACTGGCGTATTTTGATAAATTCATCCGTCCTGTTGATGAAGAAACGGCTGCCCGGTTCCTGCTTACCGCCGGTGCTATCGGTATTTTATATAAAGAAAATGCTTCTATATCCGGCGCAGAAGTCGGTTGTCAGGGTGAAGTGGGCGTTGCCTGTTCAATGGCAGCCGGTGCACTGGCTGAAATCATGGGTGGCACTGTAGCTGCTGTGGAAAATGCCGCAGAAATTGGTATGGAACATAACCTGGGACTGACCTGCGATCCGGTCGGCGGACTAGTTCAGGTGCCGTGTATTGAGCGTAATGCCATGGGCGCCATCAAGGCTATCAATGCCAGCCGTCTGGCGCTTCGCGGTTCCGGTGAGCATAAAGTATCACTGGATAAGGTGATAAAAACCATGCGTGATACCGGTAATGACATGAAGACCAAATACAAAGAAACCGCCAGAGGCGGTCTTGCGGTTAATATTATCGAATGCTGATGTAACACAGGCCGGAATAATCCGGCCTGTTTTGTTTCACGAAGGTGTTATTTCACCGGCAGCGTAATGCCTCTGAACATCTTCTCTACTTCATCATTATTTTTCAGCATCATGGCTTTTTCGACTTTGTCTTTGGTCAGATGCGGCGCGAAACGCTCAATGAAGTCGTACATGTAGGTACGTAAGAACGAGCCTTTACGGAATCCGATTTTCGTGGTGCTGTAATCGAACAAATGAGACGCATCGATTTTCACGAGATCATCATCCAGCTCTTCACTCACCGCCATAGAAGCGATTACACCGATCCCCACACCTAAACGCACATAGGTTTTAATGACATCAGCATCGGTGGCAGTAAACACTATCTTCGGCGTCAGACCGGCACGTTCAAATGCCTGGTCAAGTTCCGAGCGGCCGGTAAAACCAAACACATAGGTGACCAGCGGATACTTGGCGATATCAGCGATATCAATTGAACCCTTTTTCGATAACGGATGGTCTTTATTCACTATCACGCTGCGGTTCCAGTGATAACAAGGCAGCATCACCAGATCGTTGTACAGGTGAAGCGCTTCGGTAGCGATGGCAAAATCCGCTTCGCCTTTCGCGGCAAGGTCAGATATTTGCGACGGCGTTCCCTGGTGCATATGTAACGACACCTTAGGGTATTTATTCATGAAGCCTTTAATCACATCAGGTAACGCGTAACGGGCCTGAGTATGAGTGGTGGCGATATTCAGCTTGCCCTGGTCAGGCAGCGTATGCTCCCGGGCTACAGATTTAATACTCTCAACTTTGGCCAGTATTTCTCTGGCAATGTTAATCACATCGTTACCCGCGTCTGTTACATGAGTAAGATGTTTGCCGCTGCGACCGAAGATTTGCACACCAAGTTCATCTTCCAGCATCCTGACTTGCTTACTGATGCCGGGTTGTGAGGTGTAAAGACTTTCTGCTGTAGCGGATACGTTGAGATTGTTGTTCTGCACTTCTACTATGTAGCGAAGCTGCTGTAATTTCATGTTGTGTGTCCCTCACCGGCTGGAACGAATTGGTTCTGATTACCGTTATAACTAAAACCGCATGCGATTGCTATAGTCGATTTGGTTATAACCGAAGAAAGTACTATAAATGCAAATAATCGTTAATCACTTAGTGTTCAGGTATTTAGTTTCTCTGAAAATCACCGATAAACGAATAGTAAGCTATACTCAATGCGCCCGGGGCATCCTTTACAATTGCTGTACACCGTTGTTTCATAACACAAGACGCGCACATTCAGAGGATTTATGTCGGAAAAATCTCCGTTACAGACCATCGATTTTTCGTCCGTGCTGGCAGCAGCCGTACACGATATGAAAAATTCACTGTGCCTGCTTATCCAGTCCATCGAGTCGCTGGCGGAGAACCTGCCTCCTGAAAACAGTCAGGCAAATGAAAAAGTTGCCAGCGTGCATTATGAGGCAACACGGCTTAATACCAATCTTGTGCAGATCCTGTCCTTATACCGAGCCGAACTCAATCAGTTGCCTGTAACCATTGATGAATGCTTTATCGACGATTTGTTTGAAGATGTCATGTCTTCCGTCCGCATTTATATGGAACAAAAGAATCTGCTTGTTACCATAAACGTGGAAAATGACATCAGCTGGTATCTCGACCGCGAACTCATATTCATGTTAATCAACGACGTATTGATTAACGCTATGCGCTATGGCACATCACAAATTATTTTGAATGCGGCGGTCCGTGACGAAACGCTTGTGATTACGGTGGAAGATGACGGGCCCGGCTATCCCTCTTCCATGCTGGAAAAAAGCACAGCAGACCTCGCCGGATTCGATTTGAGTCAGGGCCGGACGGGATTGGGCCTCTTTTTCGCGCGGCTGATTGCCAATGCCCATGTAAATAACAACCATTGCGGGGAGATTTCACTAAATAACGGTGGTAGTCTGGGTGGTAGTGTTTTTGAAGTAAAATTGCCTTAAACTTTAACTGGATAGGACGTTGAGCAGTGAAGTCCCGGCGACACAGGCAATTGAGACATTTTTAATGGATATATACTCATGTTTTTCACAATAATAATAATACTCATTGTTGTACTGGTCATTGCAGCCATTATGATCAATGCGTTTCAACAACACCGTGCTAAACAGGAAGCCGACCGCCGTAATGAGGCATCCAAGCACCGTAAAATTATTGATGAAACTGAAAATGTGATCATGGCCTGCTCAAACATGCCGGTATCCCAGCGTTTAATGGGGATCCTTCATGCCCGCGTGCACAATGCATTAAAAGCCATGGCGGAACTCGGTGCAGGCACACCTGATATTAAACAGCGTATAGCAGACGCTGAGAATTCTAAAAACAGTGCTATGTCGCTGGACTCTCCTGCAACCGCAGACTTTTCCCTGCCGGATAACGACAAACTGATTATTCAGTATATTCAGGCTGTAAAAAAACTCCGTATTTTGCTCCGTTCTGAGCATTCCAAAGGCAAAATTGAAAGCCGTATTTTCGCTGAAGAAGATAAAAGCCTGGAACGTTTGCAGTTAAAAGTGAATATCGAAACCTTAATTAAACGTGGCCGCGGTGCCATGCAATCCAATATGCTGGGCTCTGCCAGACAGTATTTTGAAAAAGCCATCAAAGCCCTGGAAAGTCAAAGCCAGCCGGATGAATACATCTTATCCCGCACTGCCACGTTGAAAGAATGGCTCACAGCCATTCAGGACGATCTTAAAAACGCCAATGCTGAAGACCGCGAGCGTCGCCGTGAAGCAGAACGGGACGAACTGGATGAATTATTTGCACCGAAGAAAAAATGGTAGTGAATACATAGCTGTTCCGGGCTGATGAAGAAAAAGGTATTTTTCGTACTCTGTGCGTTTATCATTAACGCATGCATCGTGCTCTGGCTTGTCCGCGAACCAATGACGGAACTGCTTACACAGCAAGACAATCCGGCCATTCAAAACATCACCAATGCGATGCCGTCACTTAACATGCCCGGCATCCTGCTACCGGAACTTCCGGACTTGCCTGAATTAACATCCATTGAATTACCTTCACTGACAGGTTCTGCTGACGATGAGAACAGCAACCGGCAGGCAACCAAATTCAAAGCGAGCAAAATCTGTGGCAGCACCGGCTCAGGTCAAATCACAGGAGGCAAAACACTGTATCGCTGGCAAGACGAAAACGGCATGGTACATCTGTCAGATAAGCCTCCTGAAAATCACTCACTGGCTGTCACCACACTTAATACATGCGATTAATAACCCCGATGTTTCATAGTGAGTTATTTTCTGACCGGGTATAGGCACGCTCACATAATTGCCAGAATTCGCCTGCCGCAACCGACAAGCCCCCCCGCTGACTACGGATCATACCCACGGGTTTCTTAAGCGGATTATCTTTGATGGCACAGCACAACAACCCGCGACTTTCCATTTGTTGCCGGCAAATAGCCGGCACCACAGAAATGCCCATTCCCTGCGCGATAAACTGGCCGACTGACCCAAGCTGACCGGTTTCCGCGATGATGTTCAGCTGGCCGGGCCCCTGCGCTGCCTGCTCAGTCCAGCGGCGCACTGCAGAGCCCCGGTTCATGGCGATAAACGGATGGGACAGCAATTCATGCCAGGGAACAGTATCCTGCATTGCCAGAGGATGACCCGGATACATCACGGCAATAAATTCATCGGTGAACAATGGCTTGAAGATCAGACCATCGGCTATTTCGGGCTCAAAAGTAAAACCAATTTCTGCGTTACCCTGTAAAACATTATCAATCGTTGCTTCCATGACCACGTCCAGCACCCGAAGGCGGATATTATTAAACTTGCGGTGGTAATCATTCAGTAACGCGGGAAGTTTACTCTCGGCAAAAGACGGCATTGCAGCAATGGTAAGTTTACCCTGTTGCATGGCGAACAGATTTTGCATGTCATGGAAGGTTTCATCCCATTCATTTACCAGACGCTTCGCATTGGGTAGCAGGGTTTGCCCTTCAGGGGTCAGTGAGACACGTCTGGTACTGCGGCTGAACAGTTTGCCGCCCAGTTGCTCTTCCATTTTTTTAATGGCAGACGACAAAGCAGGCTGCGTCAGATGGAGTTTTTCCGCTGCCTCAGCGAAAGTGGCAGATTCAGCCACACGGATGAACGCCAGCATGTTACGGTACGATATGCTCATATTGATAAAAATATTTTATTAATATTGATATAAAATCAATTTTACAAAATTTTATCAGTCACGGATACTTAAATTGATTCATTATTCATCAACAGGAGATTCATATGTCAGGTTTCGATAAAGTCGTTACCAGTTATGAAGCAGCACTGGAAGGTCTGTCTGACAACATGACCGTTGTGGCCGGCGGCTTTGGACTGTGTGGTATTCCGGAAGGGTTAATTGCACAAATCAAAACAGCAGGTGTAAAAGGCCTGACTGTGGTATCAAATAACTGCGGTGTCGACGGCTTTGGTCTCGGTATTTTGCTTGAAGACCGCCAGATCAAAAAAATGGTGTCTTCCTATGTTGGTGAAAATGCTCTGTTTGAAAAACAGTTGCTCGACGGCGAACTTGAGGTCGAACTGACCCCGCAAGGCACACTGGCTGAAAAGCTGCGCGCCGGTGGCGCCGGTATTCCCGCGTTCTACACGGCAACAGGCTACGGCACACCTGTCGGTGAAGGCAAAGAAGTGAAAGAGTTTAACGGCCGTCCTTATATTCTTGAAGAGTCTATTACCGGTGACTTTGCTATTGTCAAAGCCTGGAAAGCAGACCGCTATGGAAATTGCGTTTACCGTCACACCGCACAGAACTTTAATCCCATGGCAGCCACCGCAGGTAAAATCACTGTGGTTGAAGTTGAAGAAATTGTAGAGCCCGGTGAACTTGAGCCCTCTCAAATTCACACCCCGGGTATTTTCGTAGACCGCGTGATTAAAGGTACATTCGAAAAACGTATTGAGCGTCGCGTTACCGCGAAGAAGGAGGCGTAATCATGGCATTAACCAGAGATCAAATCGCAATGCGTGTGGCGCAGGAATTTCAGGACGGCAGTTACGTAAACCTCGGTATCGGTATTCCTACTCTGGCCGCTAACTATGTGCCAGAAGGCATAGAGGTTATGCTGCAATCAGAAAATGGTCTTTTAGGCATGGGCCGCTATCCTGATGAAGACGAAATTGACGCAGACATGATCAACGCCGGTAAAGAAACGGTGACGGCTATCACCGGCGCTTCTATTTTCAGTTCCGCCGACAGCTTCGCCATGATCCGTGGCGGGCACGTTGATTTCACTGTGCTGGGCGCATTTGAAGTCGATGTAAACGGTAATATCGCCAGCTGGATGATTCCCGGCAAACTCATTAAGGGCATGGGCGGTGCCATGGACCTGGTGGCCGGTGCGAAGAACATCATTGTTACCATGACTCACGCTGACAAACACGGTAATTCAAAACTGTTAGAGGCCTGCACCCTGCCCCTTACCGGCGTGAATTGCATTACACGCATCATCACAGATCTGGCCGTACTTGAAGTCGCAGACGGTGCTTTTCATCTGTGTGAACGGGCGCCCGGTGTTTCCGTGGACGAAATCCGTGAAAAAACCGCCGGCAAACTGATTGCCGCTGACGATGTACCGGAAATGCAACTTTAATCTTCCTGACATAAAGTAAAGAGGTGCCTTGCCGCACCTTTTTACTTTGCTTCCCGCCTTTATCTGACAAAGCCTTTCGTGGATAATACCGCCATTGTTTTATACGGGGTATTCACTTGAGCTTGTTAATTGCCGATCTTCCGGTTCACCATAAAATTGTCAAACGTTTGCAGGAAAAAGGCCTGGAAAGCCTGACTGAAGTGCAGGAACAAACTATTCTGCCGGCTCTGCAGGGCAAGGACATCATGGCATCGTCAAAAACCGGATCAGGTAAAACCTTTGCTTTTCTGATCCCTCTTGTTCACCGGTTAATGACCAGCAAAGCACTAAGCAAGCAGGATCCCCGCGCACTTATTCTTGCCCCTACCCGCGAGCTGGCCAAACAGGTGTTCTCGGAATTACGCAGCCTTGCCAATGGCGTCGGCCTGCAAAGTGCGCTGATTGTTGGTGGTGAAAATTATAACGATCAAACTAAAGTGCTCCGCCGCAACCCTCATGTCATTGTGGGCACCGCTGGCCGGATTGCAGACCACCTTGAAGACAAATCATTTTTTATTAACGGGCTGGAACTGCTTATTTTCGATGAAGCAGACCGTATGATGGATTTAGGCTTTGCGGAGCAGCTTAACCTGATCAACCGCTTCGCGGATCACCGTAAGCGTCAGACAATGTTGTTTTCTGCCACGCTGGATAATATTGCCCTGAATCATTTAACCCGCGACTTATTGAAGGCCCCTGTACGCGTAGCTGTTGGTGAGTCTACTGCTGCCCATCAGGATATCGACCAGACTTTGTATTTTGCCGATGACGTGGGACACAAAGATAACCTGCTGCTCACGGTACTTAAAGAGCAGGACTACAATCAGGCGGTAGTCTTTACAGCAACCAGAGAAGACACAGACCGCATTGCTGCCATTTTAAACGAACAGCATCTTGAAGCTGTTGCTTTACGTGGTGATTTGCCGCAAAACCAGCGGGCTGCCATCATGAGTAATTTCAGTCGTGGTCAGAATAGTGTGCTGGTTACCACGGATCTCGCTTCCCGGGGCCTGGATTTGCGCAAAGTAGGCTTAGTCGTCAACTTTGACCTGCCGAAACAGTCTGATGAATATATCCACCGGATTGGCCGTACAGGCCGGGCCGGAGACAAGGGTGTTGCTATTTCATTTGTGGGCCCGAGGGACTGGGCAAGCTACCTGACGATTAAAGATCATGTCAGCTATGATGTTGACTGCACCACGCATCCCCTGTTACCGGCGAAGTTCAGCGGTAAAAAGCAGATGAAGCCAAAGAATACAAAAGGACAGGATGAGCGTAATCGCAGTAAAACCGGCTCTGCCGGTCAAAAGCCGCCGGTGAAAAGGCGGGTGAATACCATGAAGGGCGATGAAGCCGGTCACATGCCGGTGATGAAGAAAAAACGCAATGATGTCATCGACGATGACGAAGAAGAATGACACAAAAAAACGGGCTGAATAAGCCCGTTTTTTTTAAAACTATGCAGGATTAATATTCCCACCAGCCTTCCTGCCACCAGGCAAGAAACTCTTCAAAATCGATGTAGCCGTCATCATTGTCGTCAATAATTTTGAACCCTTCTTCCACATGGCTCATTTTCGTTTTCGGCGACAATACGGTCAGCAGTTCAATAAATTCAGGCAGATCGATTTGACCGTTACCGTCTTTATCAAAGAAGCTGAAATCACTTTTGATTTCTGCGATTTTTTCTTCTGTAAGTTGGGTGCTCACTTAATGTCCTGATTAATTACGACTTATGAACAAAGTGTACAACCCAACTTCCCGGCTGTCTACTTAACCTGTGCCTGTTTTGCTGCCAGCGCACGTTGACGCTGCTCTTCTGCTTTTTCCTGACGACGTTTTTCCATTGCCAGTCTTGCATCAGAACCCACGTGCTCTTCGCTGCGTGCTTTCGCCAGCTGAACCTGTTTTTCACGCTCGCGGAAGCGGGCAATCTGGTCGTCACTGTGTGTACCGTGACAATGAGGGCAACTCACACCCGGCTCGTACTTATCAGACTGTTTGTCTTCTTCAGTAATCGGTAAACGACACGCATAGCAGGCATCATACTGACTTTTCTGTAAATCATGATTCACCGCAACACGGTTATCAAATACAAAACAGTCACCTTCCCATAAAGACTCTTCTGCCGGTACATCTTCCAGATATTGCAGAATACCGCCTTCCAGGTGATAAACCTCGTCAAATCCCTGCTCTTTCAGATAAGCCGTGGATTTCTCACAGCGGATACCGCCGGTACAGAACATGGCCACCTTCTTATGTTTTTCCGGGTCCATGTTATCTTTCACATAGTCAGGAAATTCACGGAAGGTCTTTGTGTTTGGATCGACGGCATGTTTGAAAGTACCGATTTCAATCTCGTAATCGTTGCGGGTATCAATAACCAGCACGTCAGGATCACTGATAAGGTCGTTCCAGTCTTTGGGTTTCACGTATGTACCCACCGTATGGCGGGGATCAATACCTTCCACACCCATTGTCACAATCTCTTTTTTCAGTTTTACCTTGGTGCGGTAGAACGGCTGCTCGTCATGCAGGGATTCTTTGTAAGAGATAGGGTTGATTCGCGGATCGCTGTTCAGATAAGCGAGTAAATTATCAATCCCTTCCCGGGGACCGGAAACTGTGCCGTTGATGCCTTCGCTGGCAAGCAATAATGTGCCTTTGATACCCTGCTCTTCCATCTTTTCGAGGAGCGGCTGGCGCATAGCTTCGTAGTTTTCAAGCGCAACGAATTTGTACATCGCGCAAACGATATATTGAGTCATTTTATATTTACCTTTGCTGATTGGAGCGTAAGACCAGTGCAAATTGCGGCGCGAAATATACCAGAACGTCTGCGATTTTCCAAATCAGCTCAGGACCTAACAAAAAATAAGCGTTTTTCAGGCAGTCAGCAATGAGGAAGAACCACTTATCACCTCATCCAGCATAGTTTCGTCTACTGGTTCCGGCGTGCGGGAAATATGCTGCAACCGCATACGGGTTGCCAGACTGCAATTTTCCTTAACTTCGGGAGGAATGAGCGTGGCATTGTCATGGGCACTTAACGGATCAGGATGCATAGACTGCCATAATGAAAAGGCCGCCGCTGAGCCGGAATTCGCCATCTTTGCCGTAGTATTGAGCGCCAGATAGTCTGCATCAGAGGGTTTAAGCGGTGACCGTTTATAGTGATTCAGACGGTCGGGAAAATGAGGATCGCCGGTAACCCCGTCTGCCTCTGCGGGTAACAGTGAAAAGTGCTCAGCACCGGGCTGACAATGCATGGCAAGGAAAAGGGAGAACTGCGCGCCTTTACCTGCCGCACGGGCAAGCTCCCCGTTCCATTCACGATCAGGGATCAGTGCCGGTAGCCGGCCAGAGTCAAAGGGTAAATCAGGTGTACTCATACTGTGCTTATCGGCATTGACCGGGATAACTAAAGACAGATCCGTACAAATTTACATACTTGAACTTTAGGCGTAATGGTCCGATCATTATACTAAAGTCTGGTTTCAGGGTAACAGGTAGATGAATTACGCAGATAAACGTGTACTGATTATAGAAGATCAGCGCCCTTTTCTGCTGGTTTTGCGGGGTCTGCTGCATTCTATGGGTGCAACCGAAGTTGTCACGAAATCCTCCGCAGAGCAGGCGTTATCCCTGTGCCGGAAACGCAAGTTTGATATCATCATCAGCGACCTTCATCTGGGCTCTGACAAAAAGAACGGTTTTGAATTTATCGAAGAGCTGCGTAGTCAGAAACTTGCAAAACCCTCAGCCATTGTGATGTTGATCAGTGCTGACAGCACCCGCCCCTTCGTACTGGGCTCTATTGATCGCGGACCTGACGACTACCTGATAAAACCCTTTTCCCAGAACCAGCTGAAAACCCGTCTTGAACGTGCCTGGAAAAAACGCCAGGCCCTGCTGCCCGTTTATCATGCGCTCCATGAAGGCGATACTGCCCTTGCCCGAAAGCAGGCGGAAAAGTTACTTGCTACTAACCGGCCTTACCGTGGTTCGGTTGCACAACTGCTCACCGGCATTTGCTGGCAACAGAAAGATTTCGCCGGTGCTCTGAATGTACTGAGCGATTTTGATACAGACAGACCTGTGCCCTGGTTGCAACTGGCACTGGCTAAAAACTGGTTAAAAATGAATGAGCGGGACAAGGCCCTTTCTATGGCACAAAGTGTTCTGCAACGTAACCGTTTCAGTGCCGAAGCTTATGACGTGGTGGCAGAATGCCAGTTACTCAATAACGACACTGAGCGGGCTGCAGAAACCATACGTCATGCCATCAAAATTTCCCCTTACTGCACAGAGCGTCATCACATTGCCTGTCATATCGCCCGTCAACACAAAGATTTTGTGCTGGCCAGTGAAAGTGCGCAGGCAATCTGGTTGTTGTCCCGAAAAACGGTGAAAGAGCATGCGGATATCTGGTGCAGCTACATTCGCAGTATTCTGGAAGTAGCGGAAAACGCTGAAGATAAGAAAACCCGTAACCGCTATCAGCAGGAAGCTCATCTTGCCGTGCAGCGGGGTAAATTTGACGATTACCTCAGCCGTAATAACGACGAATTCGATTTCGTGATCTATGAACAAATATTCACAGCCAGGCTTCACAGTATTGAAGGAAAGCTCATTGAAGCCAAGCGGGCGTTGAACAGTGGCCAGGAAGCGATACAGCAAAAATACGAGTCTTATCCGCAAACCTATGCGCCGGACAGTTTAAAAGTGATGTATGCCATCGGCGAATATGATGAAGCAGACGCTCTGGTGAATGTAATTCGATCAGGTAATGTGCACGATTCTGTAAGACAGATGCTGGATACCGACAAGCAAAAGGCTGCTGAAAAACAACAGCTTTACTCTATGCATAACAAAGAAGGCATTGAACATTATCAGCAGGGCGATTTTAAAGCGGCACGCACGTCTTTCACCAAAGCCCTGCAGTTTGCGCCGGTGAATACCGGGGTTGCCCTCAACCTGCTGCAATGCGTGATTAAACTGCTGAACACCGATACTAAAGAGCAGCCGGCTTTATTAACAGACAGCAAGCGGTTACTGAAACTGCTGGATGGTATGTTCATGAAGCCTCAGTTCCTGCAAAAGTTTGAGGAACTGAGAGCAGAATTATCAGGGCTTACCGGAAAGGCTGCCTGATAACACTTTGACAGGCTTTTTCTTTCCCAGCGCGGCCATCATCGAGCCGGTGACCACCAGTAATGCCCCGCCATATGCAACCGTGTCCAGTTCCGGCTGGTGAAAGGTATCAGGCATAATTTTCTCAGCTAACGTCATACTGATAAAAGTAAAGACCGGTTGTACTGCCAGCACGGCGGATACCTTAGACGCATACCAGACACGCATCGCCTCGGTGAAAGCTCCATAGGCAACCAGTGTATTCAGGCAGCAAAACACCAGTGCAGCCATTTGCAGACCGTCCATGGACATCAGCTCTGTCGGGGTACTCAGCGGAATAAGTAACAGGCCACCTGCGGCATACATAATGAGTGTGAGTTGTCTTGCTGATAAAGTGCGTAACAATGGTTTTTGCGCCAGTGCATAAATAGCCCATGCGACAGCTGAACCGGCGATGATGAACAGGCCGGCAATGCTTTCTGTTTCTGAGGCAAATATTTGAGGCAACCGCTGATTGAAAAACAATCCCAACCCGAGGATCAGAAGTCCCGCACCGGCAAACTGCACTTTGGTAAACGACTCTTTATACAACAACACCCCGCCGGTCATCAGCACAAATGGCGCGATTTGCATGAGAACCTGGGCACTGGACGCACTGAGGTAATTTAATCCCATAACGTTGGTGACATAATTGGTTACCAGCATCACCGTAGCGAGAGCCGCCAGCAACCAGCCATTACGGGTCAGCGATGCAGCGACAGGCAGGCTGCGACGTATTTTAAGAATAAAAAATACCACCAGCCCTGCCGTCAGGAACCGGTAAAAAGTAATTGTCGGGCTGTCCATTACCTTGAGGCAAAGGGTTAACGCCACGGGCAGCACGCCCCACAAAAAAGCGGTCAGCAGTGAAAGTAAAAAACCATAGACCGGTCTGAGTTGGGATTCCAAGCAGTTATTCGTCCAGCAAATCTTCGAGGCTGGCAATCATATCGTTGATCTCATCCTCCAGCTTGCTTTTTTGTTTCGCTGTCAGAGAACTTGCGACAGATGACGCCAGTCTGGCATGTTGCTGTCGATTGTTTCGCCAGACTTGAAGAAATGCTTCAGACCGGTACTGTTCAGGATTGAGCATCAGCGCAGTCAGCTGCTCAGTAAAATCAGGATTATTCTTACGGCCGGCGAATAACACCCTCGCCCGCTGCTGTAAATCACGACGGTATGCCAGCCACAATTCCCGTGACGGCATGAAGCCGGGCGCCATATCCTGAATTAACTGTTTTTGTTCCTCTGTAAGCCGGCCGATCCTTTCTTCCATATCCTCTTCCAGGCTTTCTACACGGTCTTCCATGCGTTCCTGTTCTGACCACTCATTGGTTTCTTCTATCTTTTCCTCTGTTTCCTTGTTGTCCTTTTCCAGTGCAGCAAACAGTCTGATCACCTGCTCGTCAGACAGCTCGCCCGCCATTGATGCCAGAGGCGGAGTGATTTCCTCCCGCAAACGCTGCCAGTGCTCCGTGGCTTTGGTGTAATGAGACAACAGGCGCTGTTCTGTCAGCCGGTTCTCTGCCAAATCCTCTTTCACCAGTTTCAGATGATTGATGTAGGCGGGCAATTCTTTACTGCGATGCCAGTCAATCCACTTGTCCAGCTGCTTATCAAACATGGCTTCCTGGCGATTATTCAGCTCGATGTAATCATCCATATACCAGTAAACCAGCCAGTCCAGATTGTTGTATGCCAGTTTACTGCTGCATCCGCCCAGCAATAAGACAAATATAACCGTTACCCATTTTTTCATGACTGTTCCTGCCTGAAACCATTGAACAATGATACGCTCACCTCTATGCTTCACGGTGATGTGTTATCACTATAAAGCCCTGAAAATCACAGTAAATACTATTTAATTTTTAGTAACAATTCTGTCTCTCTGTGGCTTATATGATTCGTATCAACACTTGCAGTTCAACCCGCTGGCATACTTTGCCGGCTCTGATTCAATAAGGACGGAACGTGAACAGTAAAGTAGCCATACTCACCTCGGGAGGAGATGCTCCCGGCATGAATGCCTGTATCCGTGCCATCGTGCTGGTTTGTGAACGGGCCGGCCATGACATCGTCGGTTATTTGCATGGTTATAACGGTTTGCTGTCACAGGAATACATGACACTGGACAGTCGTCAGGTACACAACCTCGCCCAGCGCGGAGGCACGATTTTACACAGTGCCCGCTGCAAGCCTTTCAAGACTGATGAGTCCGGAAAGCTTGCTGCTGCCAATCTTACTGCGCTCGGTATAGATACCCTCTTTGTCATTGGGGGCGACGGCTCTTTTCGCGGCGCGGCCCATCTCGGAAAGTTCTGGCAGGGTCAGATCATTGGTTTACCGGGTACCATTGATAACGACATTAACGGCACAGACGCCACTATCGGCTATTTCACCGCAATTGAAACCGCTGTCCAGTCCGTGGATAAAGTACGGGATACTGCTGATGCATTTGAGCGTGTTTTTCTGGTAGAAGTGATGGGCAGACATGCCGGTTTCCTCGGTCTGAACGGCGCAATTGCTTCAGCGTCAGACTATGTCATTTTGCCGGAACTGTTTGAAAGCGAAGAAAAGACATTAAAAGACATCCTGACTCAGCTCAATGAACGCCGGGAACAGCGCGGTAACGTGAGTTATATCATCGTGCTGGCGGAAAATCTCTGGCCCGGCGGGATTGCTGATTTAGCCTCACGACTGGAATCGCTTACTGAAACGGAAGTGCGTCCTGTTATTCTCGGGCATGTGCAGCGGGGCGGCTCGCCGGTCTCTCAGGACAGGTTGCTGGCACTCAAACTGGGCGCCTATGCGGCAACACTGACGGGCAGTGCTGTAACCGGCGTAATGATTGGAGAGCAACATGGTAAACCGGTTCAGGTACCGCTGGAAGATACCTGGAAGCAACGTAAACCGCTGGACGACCTGTCAGTTGATACCATGACACTGCTTATGAACAACCGTTATGCGTAACCTTTTCCAACGCAGATAAATTAAAAAACGGAGCATTATGCTCCGTTTGTCTACATCTTCATCGCGGCTTTGACTTTATCGCGGTGACTGCGGCTGACTTTCAGCTCGGTGTCATTCTGCAAAATAAGGTGATACTCGCCACTGATATGACTCACCAGTTTCTTGACGAAGCGGATATTGGCGATGGCAGAACGGTGAACTCTCACGAACCACTGAGGGTTCAGTTCCTGTTCCAGTTCCTTCATGGTTTTACGCATGATATGCATACCATCAAGCGCATGAACACACATGTAGTCACCGGCAGCGTCAATCCACTGGATGTCCTGCACGGCAACACGGGTCACTTCAGAGCCGTCTTTAATGGCCAGTACTTCAGGATAAGGATTGGTGTCAATAGACTCGCCGCTGGCAAGTTTACGGAGAATTTCGTTGGTATCATCACCGGTAAGCTCAGCCACCAGATTTACCAGCTTGCGGGACTGCTCATCCTGGTCACGGGTAGTGAAATACTCTCTTACTTTCACCAGCGCATCTGACAATCTGGCATCATCAGCCGGTTTCAGCAAATAATCAACTGCATGAATATCAAACGCTTTAATAGCATAGCTGTCATAAGCGGTGACAAATACAATCATGGGAATTGGCTGGTTCAGTTCACGGAGTTTGTGAATGACCTGAAACCCGTTCAGACCCGGCATCTGGATATCCAGAAAAACCAAATCAGGCCGGTTTTTAGAAATTACGCTTACCGCATCCAGACCATTCTGGCATTCCGCCACCACTTCTACATCAGCGTGACGTTCCAGACGTGTGCGTAACCCTTTCCTTGCCAACGGCTCGTCGTCTACCACGACAGTTTTTATTTTACGATCACTCATGCTTTACGTCTTATACTTCGTAAGGGATCCGCAGTCTCACACGTATGCCTGACGGCTGATTATGTTCAACCGAAAAAGCAAAATTACGCTGATATAAAGACTGCAGACGTTCCTTTATATTCACTAACCCCACACCGTTTTCACGATGCAGCTGACCATCCTTTATTTCCGCACCGGGCCCGTTATCAGCGACATCCATTAACAGGTCGTTGCCAAAGGTACGTGCAGAAATAGAAATTTGACCGCCGTTCTCCATAGTGGATATGGCGTGTTTAATTGCATTTTCAATAAGCGGTTGCAAAATCATCCCCGGCACCAGGGCTGACTCACAATCAGGTTCAATATCCCATACTACATCTAATCTGTCATCAAATCGTACTTTTTCTATTTCAAGATACAAACGCAGTACTTTGATTTCTTCACCCAAAGTAACCCGCTTAATGGGATCATTATCCAGAGAATAGCGTAAAAAGTCCGATAACCGTGACACCATGGCTTCGGCAATATCATTTTCTTTCAGCAGGATCAGCGTGGAAATGGCGTTCAGTGTGTTAAACAGGAAGTGCGGGTTAAGCTGATAGCGCAACATTTTAATATGCGCCTGATGCGCCATGGTACTGGCTTTTAATGCATTCTGCTTTTCTTTTTGCAGCATCTGGAAGTTCTTGATACCAAAATAGGTACCCGTCCAGCAGCCCACCATGATCAGAGAATTGATCGTATTGGTAAAGTACAGATACCAGGCATCAGGCCGGTAGCCGTGCTTATAGATTTCCCAGTAGTTGACGTTCTTTACCACTGCCCATACCAGCGCCACCACATAACAGGCGAGAATGACGGTAGTAATCATTTTCAAAGGAGACAGTTTTCTGGCCCAACGAAACACATACCGTAACGGAATGGTCAGTAACCAGCCGGCATAAGCATTGAGCAAAATGATAAAGACCCAGATAGGCCGGACATCATGAAGAAACGAACCAATATAATAAATTAACGCAAAACCCGCCCAGCCCACGCTGTGCAAGGTCCAGAATAAGCGTTCGTTACTTTCGAATAACTGTTGCCAACGACTCACTTTATTACCGTAAAATCAAATAGTAATTTCAATTATACGCATATTAAACGGGTTCATGGCAATCTTGGTCGTGCTTCCCCGGCACCTTGTCGCAGTGGATTTTGCTTAATAACTTATATTTAAGCGCTTAAACCAGTGAGTCCACCACCAGGCCGGGCCAATGAGTAAAAAACGGATATCATCGAAAAACGATGGCTTCCTGCCTTCGATTTTGTGACCGGCAAACTGCAGGATCCACATGACAATAAACAAGATAAGACAAAATTCCCACACAGCCACAGGACTGCCATCAATCAGATTGATGACACCGAAACTGATAATTGTCAGTAGCGTCATAGCCGCGCCTACCGGACCGGACAGGCGGAAATAGTAGTACAGGACAGGCAGCACCAGCAAATGGGCCCAGGTGAGATCGGTTTGCTGCAGAAAGCCGGGGAGCGGAATACTCCATATTAAACCCAGGGTAACGAGGTAAATAGACGGCACCGCAACGGCGTGGATTAACACATTCGTTTTATTCTGGTGGCTTTCCGAGTATTGCAATAACAACTTGTCAATCTGTCGCATATCAATAACGCTCCGTAAATGGATCCGCCGGCGGTAACGGAAAGCCTGAGCTTTTTCTGCTATAGAGCCAGAATATAGCGTTCAATTAAGGTTTCGACCGCCTTTTGCTCATTGGTAAACTGAATACCGTAATAATAGTATCCTTTTACTTCGGCAACGTTCCGCACGTTGCTGTCTATCCTAATGGTTTCACCATCCAATTTACAGCCCAATGTTATTTTTTTGTTAACTTCAAGCTTGCTATCCTCTGAACCCGTTTTTATGGCCAGTTTGCAGCCCGTTTTCGATACATCAATAATCAGGCCCCGGACTCTTTCCTGCTCTTCCTGATCTAAATAAACACTGACAGGAATGCCCGGCTGGGAACGCCGGTCACTGCGTAGTCCCATGGTTTGCAGCTTAGACGGAAATCCGGTGATAAGAATACTCACCGGTTTGCTGAAACACTTTAAAATTGTAGTTTTGAAGGCAATAACCTGCCCCAGCCCGCCTTCGATCACAAACCTCACGACCACTTCATTGCCGGCAACAAGATAATCACGGATGTTCGCCCATTTATGGGTATTTGGTACCTGAAAGATAAATGCGTTAGGAATATCCATACCCACATAGTGCGTTTTAAGGCGTTGCGGTGCAGTAGGTGTCTCTATCTGTAAATCGACAACGGTGCCGGGCGCCAGGCTTTTCAATGCAGTCATGTCATCTTTACTTAAAGAGGTGGTTTCGGCTTTACTCACAGCAGGCTGTACTCCTTTTCAGTCAGTGACATTATCATACTCCCTTTTCGCTGATGCTGACAAAAAGTCCGGTGTGATGCATGATAGCACTCTGCATGACTTTTCACGGATATTTACATGACTTCTTTGCGATACGATCTTTCCGTCCGCTCCCGCTCTCAACATCTTTTCGCAGTAACCCTCACAATTCCCGCCTGCGACACTGATGTACTGACGTTGAGCTTACCGGCGTGGATCCCGGGCAGCTATATGGTGCGGGATTTCGCCAGACACATCATCACACTGACAGCTGCAGACAACGCAGGCAATGTTTTACCTGTTACAAAAACAGATAAACAGACCTGGCAAATTAAAGCGGGTAAACAGCCAGTCACTGTTGAATACACCGTTTATGCCTTTGATCTCTCCGTACGTGCAGCTTACCTTAACGACGAATACGGCTTTATCAACGGCACCAGTGTCTTCTTGCAGGTCAACGACCTCCCCGCAGCATCCTGTGAAGTGACGGTATCTTTACCTGAATCCTTAAGCCACTGGCATGTAGAAACCAGTATGCAGCCTGATGACACAAATGGTACACATTTTATCTGCGAAGATTACGCGGAGCTTATCGATCACCCTGTATTCATGGGTGAGTGTGTGCTCGACAGTGTAACGGTTCAGGGCGTGGAATTTGTGTTCCTTTTTAGTGGCAAAACGCCGGTAAACACGAAAAGAATATGCGAAGACATGGTGCCGGTTTGTGAGCATCACCTTAATTTATTCGGTCAGCCCTCGCCCGTGGACCGCTATGTGTTCATGACGTTGCTGAGCGAAAGTGGCTTTGGCGGCCTTGAGCACCGCAGTTCTACGGCCCTGCTCTACCCACGGTTTGACTTACCGCTGGAACGTGAAGGCGGCGGCAAAACTGATCAGTACGTCACCTTTCTGAGCCTCTGCTGTCATGAATTGTTTCACACCTGGCATGTTAAACGCCTGCGTCCTTCCGTTTTCCTGAAACCGGATTTAAGCGCAGAAGTCTATACCCCCCAGCTTTGGATTTATGAGGGCTTTACCAGCTTTTATGACGATGTGACGCTGGCAAGAACGGGCCTTATCAGCCCTGAAAAATATCTGGAAATTGTTGGTCAGAACCTCACCCGTTTACAGTTGACAGCGGGACGTTTCAAACAGTCAGTGGCAGAGTCCAGTTTTGATGCATGGACCAAGTTCTACAAACAGGATGCATCAGCTCCCAACAATATTGTGAGTTACTATGTAAAAGGCGGCATCATTGCCTTTGGACTTGATTTGCTGTTACGCAGAAAGTCGCAGGGTAACGTGTCGCTGGACAGTTTAATGCAGGCACTGTGGCAGCAATTCGGTGCAGAGGAGACCGGCACCCCTGATGATGTGATTGAGACAGTTTGCCGTGAAACTTTTAATATTGATGTATCAGAGTATCTTCAGGCTGTTGTTTACGGCAAAGAAGACGTGCCCCTGAATCAGTGGCTGGCTGATATTGGCGTAACGCTGCATACAAGACCGAAAAACTCAGCATCTGACCGCGGTGGTGTACCGCCCTTACCGGCTTACCAGAAACACCATTTAGGGGCTGCCATTAAAAATGCAGAAACCGGCGTAACGGTTCAGGTTGTATTTGAAGATGGTGCAGCTTGCCGGGCAGGACTACAGGTAAACGACAGGATCATTGCACTGGATGGCTACGTAGTGAATGACATTCTGCTACAGCGTTTGCTGAATCAAACCGGTGAATCTGCGTTGCCGCTGACAGTACTGCGTGATGGCCGTTTGCTGACGTTATCACTGCCTGTGCTTGAAGAGCGGCAGGAAGCCTGTTACTTCACCATTGAAGATAAGGAAAAGCTGGCAGCATGGCTGGCTACAGCATAAATGATTCAGCCCCTTGCAGGGGCTGATTACTTTTACAGGGTTAACTGAAAAATAAGTGATTACTGGCGGGGCGGTACCAGTAACGCTGGATCCAGCCTGGTTTTACCCAGGTTAAGCCGCCAGTCAAGATGTGGACCTGTTGCTCTGCCGGTCGCACCGATGGTGCCGATAGCGTCGCCCTGTGCGACCACATCCCCGGCTTTCACCTTCGAAGAGTCAAGGTGCAGAAACGTAGAGAACACACCCATACCATGATCGAGAATCACGGTATTGCCGCTGTAATACAAATCATCTGATAATTTCACCACACCCGCTGCGGGAGCGATAACAGGCGTACCGGTTGGTGCACCAACGTCAACGCCATAATGCGGCGCTTTAGGAATACCGTTAAGCACCCGCTGGCTACCGTATACGCCGGTTACCGGGCCTTCTGCCGGCCAGATAAAACCGGTAAATACAGCATCCAGATCAGAGATATTTCCGCGGGCATTAGCTACTACAGTACTGTCTCTTCGAATACGTTTAAGTGTTTCTTCCGGCGGCGAAACCATGGAAGATTTTAAACCGTCAATACGCTGTATGTTGTACTGCCGCTTTTCCAGTTCAATGTCTCTTGAACCTGTTGTGCCGTCAGGCAGCGTCCAGGACAAAGTATGATTAAGTGCTGATTCACGGGCGAAACCAAATACAAATTTGCCCTGCGCATTGAGCTTGAGTGCTTCGCCATTCAATGTAACCTGACTTCCGGGCGGCAACTGCCCACGAAACAGACTGCCCTGCGTAAATTTACCATTCAGAACCAGCGCACCGGCTTCAGAGGCTTCACTGGCAGCAAGGCTTTGCTGCAAGGAAAAAACAGACAGAGAAATCAGCGCAGTGAGAGCCAGCGGGATCAATCGCACACCAGTGCTCCTTTTCCTACGCCTTCATAAGCCAGCACTTTCACAGAGCCACCGTTCTGGCGGGCTTTTTCTTCATCAAAAATAAACTGAGCCAGACATTCCACGGTGGAATCAGTAGTTATGACTTCACAATCTGATTCAGGCAACAATATTTCAAAGTAGCCTTGCGATGATTCATAGGCAAAACAGCAGTACTCTCTGTCTGCCGGCACAGTGCCTGATGCCTGACGGGCTGAAAAAGCCAGCCTGTCTTCTTCCGAGGCAATATAAATATCTTCCCAGCGTGATGCCCAGTATTGCTGACTCTCGAGACTATTTTCACCGTTTACAAACACGTCGATTTTAGAACGGTGACCATGAGCAATACGCTGGCAATTGCCATCGTGTTTTTTCAGGCCATGAGTGTAGTGATAGAACGGCGTGGTGATCACTTCGGTGCGCAGAATAAGCTCAAGGTTATCTACGTTTTCCGGCAGATGAGTAGCAATCACTTCGCGGAGATAGCTGCCGGTGGAGTCCTTAGTAACCGTTTCACCGTAGATGAAAGCGTAAGCCTCTGCCGGACAATATAGCTGAATCACCCTGCCGTCGTTGCAGGTAAACCGTACATCCACATGTTCACTGTTGTCTTCATGCACAATCGCCACGTTGGCGTAGTCAGCAGGTACCAGCAATTTATGGTCGACATAATCATCAATCAGTCGCTTCAGGTTTTTTTTCACCTTACCGAAGTCCTGAATCATACTCTCATCGTTAAGATCGCCGGACAGGATCACATCCACGATCCAGCTTTCTCCCACCATTCCCCGCTCAGGGCACAGGTAAGAAAAATCCATGACGGTGAGGTCGTTGACAAATAATTGCATGTAAAACCTTGTTACCGGAACTTAAACTGCCGGCATTATACGATAAATTAAACAAAGCAGGCAGGTTTCACCTGCCTGCTTACGAACGTTGGCCCGCATTTCGTTACTGTTACGGGTGAATAACGGCTATTGTACCTAATTTTTTGACTGTCTGGTCAACTGGTCTTTCAAATTTGGCGGAATACCTTTAATGGTCAGTGTGTCTGACACCGGGTCGTAGATGATTTTGTCACCCAGTAGTTTACGTTCAAAGCTCAGGGAAATACCGCCCCCCTGTCCGGTAAATTTAGCCAGCTGACGCAGCGCAGCAGGATCCGGCTGAATATTCTCTTCCAGCGGTGCCTCAAGCGTTTGTGTGAACGCCTCAAAACTGTGTTCGCTGTCACTGTCCGGTGATAACCGTCCGGATAACTCTTTAATCGACAGACTTTCACCACTGTCTATCTTCTCTTTGAAATAAGACTTTACTTCATCACGGTGCTGTTGCTGTTCTTCACGGTCAAGATTCTCGCTGGCCAGATAAGCATCTACCGAAGAAATCAGCTGTTTGTTCTGCTGTTTAATGTCCACCAGCTCTTCGCAACCGATAAAATCCATGAAGAAATCAGACACCTTGCGGCCCATGAGTCCTTTAATAAAGCTTACGTAGCGCTTTTGTTCCGGCTGGATCTCAAGTTGTGTAAGGTCAATGCGTACTGCCAGTTGCATCTTCGCCAAATCAAGGTGCTCGCGGGCATTCAGCTCCAGTGCCTGATTGATTTCCACGTGGGAACGGGTATTCAGTAACGTGATCATCAGATACTGGGTTGCCAGAAACTCATACTGGCAGAAAATCAGAAAACCTGTTTGCACTGTACCGGTATCGGTCAGGGCTTTAATCAGCTTGTCACCGGAAGTCAGCGTAAAGGCATGGAAGATATCTTCCAGGTTGTCCACGCGCTCTTTTTGCGCGTGCATGAATTCAGCCAGTGACGTTTTAAAAGGAATGGTATCTTCACCGCCTGCAGCTTCTTCAGTGAAATGGCCCACACCTTTTCCGGGCTTGCTGTTAAAGCTGTGATTGATCTGATGAGCCAGTGATTCGATTTCCGGCGTCACCGCAAGACACTTGTCCCGTGGAATGATGGACAGCTTGTCTTCGCCGCTGACGACTAACCGGTGAACAACAAAATGATGAATCAGTGCACTCATAGACTATCTGGGATCCTGTTTAGTTGAGAATTTACAGTGGAATTCGCGGGATTTACGAATGAATGATTGTTATCACTCAGACAACGATTATAATCATTTAAAATTAAATTCCATTCTTTTTTAGTAAAGAAAACAGTAAAAGAGGCGTCACAATGCCCCAGCAAAGCCGTTATTCCGATTCGGATTTTGAAGCGCTAATGAATAAAGTCATCCTCACACTCGAGGAAAATGAGGTCAGTCGTGATTTACAGCTCATGGTATTGGGCAATGTCATCACCCACATTCTTAATACACAGGTTCCCGCTGCTAACCGCAAAGCCATGGCGGAACAATTCGCTTCGGTATTACAGAAAAGTGTTAACTAACAGGGCTGAATAATGATTTTAGCGGAGTCACCTCGCCGTCAGCGGGTCACACGCCTGGTAAACTGGGGCCACTGGTTCGCGCTGGCTAATATAGCCATCGCCATGATCATCGCCTCAGTATTTATATTTTCCTCTCCTTCACCGGGTACGGCCTTGGGTGCCTTGTATCTGGTATTTAACTGGTTCGGTCATATTGGTTTTATGACCTTCTCCGGTTTTGTCATATTCATTCTGCCGTTGTGCTACCTGGCGACAAACCCGAGAATAATCAAGTTTGCCGCATCCGCCATCGCGGCTACCGGGCTGGCATTGATGGCGTTTGACGCCCTGCTGTTCAACCGCACCGGCTTTCATTTAAGCTTCAGTTCTGCCGATCTACTGCGCAACGAAGCACAAAATCAAATCAGTCAGTTTGGTTTACAACAGTGGATGTACTTATTACTGCTGTTTATGGTCTGGCTCGGTTTTCAGCTTGTGCTGGCCAATGCGTTGTGGAAACGTGTGGAGCGATTGCAGCATCACAAAATCGGTACGCCGGTAACCGGCTTTTTCCTTACCTGTTTTGTCGCCAGCCATGCGATTCACGTGTGGGCTGATGCAGAGTTATATCAGCCTATCGTGAAGCAGGATAATATGTTTCCGTTGTCCTATCCGGCTACGGCAAAAACCACCATGTCCCGCTATGGCCTGCTGGATCTGGAACGCTACAAGGAACGCAAACAGCTACAGTTTGATCCGCAAATTCATCAGGTGACCTACCCCACGGAACCGGTTTACTGCAATATTGAAGCTGACCGTACCCTGGCGCTGGTCGTGCAAACAGACGATACACCGTTGCCGGACATGCCACAGTTTGATCTCAGAGAAATGAACAACTATTTCTCTACAGCTTCGTCACTGGACGGCTTGATCCTGACTACCCTGTTCGGTGTGCCGGAAATTTACCGCGATACACTGGAACAGAAAAGACCGGTTCTGCTGGCCTTACCCGTGGGTCTGGGTATGCCTGTGTCTATTCACGTCGATGAAGCACTGCCTGCCAGTATGCTTGACGGTTACCGACAGCCTGTCAGTAATAATCATGCCGGATTGCACATTGCCTTCCTGTCGGGTGACAAAATTGCAGATATGCTGAGCGACGATGTGTTTGCGCAAAGTGACGTGATCATTGCCACCGGGTTCTCTGAAGATGGCGGTACCCGCCGTGGAAAACTGCTTACGACGCTGGATGTGAAAGGCAGTATTGCCAGCACCGAAGATTTAGCGCCTACGGTACTCAATGCATTAGGCTGCGCAGCGCCGGTCCAGTTCTACTCCACCGGACAAAATTTGTTGCAACCACAACGTAACTGGCTGGTGAGTACGTCCGGTGAAAAAGTGGTAGTGCTGCATAATCAGCAAATGATTGAAGTGCTGAGTAACGGCAGCTTTGAAATATCGGATATTGACAGCCGTGAGCGAAGCAACGACCCGTTAAATGTGGATTTACTCAGCCGTGCCATCAAGCACCTGACCCATTTTTCACGGTAGAGTCGTTACGGTATTTATTTCACCTCTCCTGAATGATGGGAATGGGAAATTCAGAAACGCTGCCTTATACGGCAGCGTTTTTATTTCGCCTTCTATTTTTGCTTCGCCTGCCATAAGGAAACATAAAAATCCGCTTCAACCTCTGTCAGCGACCGGCACAACGAAGCCTGAGTACTTTCATCCAGACGCCAGGCAAACGGTGTCATCTGAAGCAGCGCCTTCCGTTGCGAATCATTTTCAAGCCTGGCCTGCCAGTGAATCCGCTGCCGGCTCAGTAGGGTAAAGCCTGGTCTCTCATCTGCTGGCAATTCATGTTCACGGGGGGTTTTATAAGCAGCTTTTTTCAGTGCCATCAAATGTGCCGGGCCCGGTGTAACATGGAGTAATAAACCCTGAGGCTTGAGAACGCGGGCAAACTCGTCGTCACTGCCCGGGGCAAAAACCTGAAGCATCAGGTCGATTTGGCTGTCCTGAACCGGTAAATCAAAACTGCTGGCCACAACAAACTGGGCATCCCTGTGCTGTCTGGCGGCTAAATCCACTGCGCTTTTGGAAATATCACTGCCACTGGCCACCACAGACTTTTCGGCCGCTTCCAGCGCAGAGCTAATCACATGTAAATACGTGCCTTCACCGCACCCTGCATCATAAAGAACAACGGCTCCTGACGCAGATATCACATCGCTTTTTGTTATCACGTCAGCCATCTTGTCCATCAACGGCTGATAAACCCGGTATTGATGGAAAGTCTGTCTGGCGTCGAGCATGGCTTTATTGTCGCCGGGATCTTTGCTGCTTTTTTTATGTACAGGCAATAAATTGACGTATCCACGTCTGGATACATCAAAACTATGATTGTTGTTACAGCGCCATGTGTCACCGCACACCAGCGGAGACTGACAAAGAGGGCATTGCCACATAAAGTAAACCTGTTCTGCCTGTGAAAACGCAGGGAATGTAACAGAATGAGGACGAACTGCAAGGTTCAAAAAGATTAAGCCAACTGCCCGTTAATGTTACCTGTGAAATAACATTAACGGGATAAGACGGCTTACCTCAGTAAAGGATGTGATTTGATCAGAGTTTATCTTTACTGAAAAGCGTGAATATACTGGAGAAATCCAGCTCACTGTTCCCTTTGCGCTGATGCATCCGGTAAAGCTGTTGTGCCGCTGACCCCATGGGCAGCGAACTGCCTGTTTTAGCGCCGGTGTCCATCGCCAGGCCAAGATCTTTATTCATCAGTTTGACCATAAAGCCTCCCTGATAAGCATTCGATGACGGCACAGACTCCATCACACCGGGACACGGATTGTATTTCTGCAGGGTCCAGTTACAACCGGAGCTCTGTAACATAATGTCAGACATGACTTTCGGATCCAGCCCGTTATCGATGGCAAGTTGCAGTGCTTCCGAAGTGCCGGCCATCAGCACAGCCAGCAACATATTATTGCAAATTTTGGCAACCTGACCGGCACCGGTATCCCCTGCATGAAACAGGTTTTGCCCCATGACATTCAGCAGAGGCGATGCCTGCTCCACCACTTCTGCTTTGCCTCCCGCAATGAAAGTAAGGGTACCGGCTGTGGCGCCGGCAACGCCGCCGGAAACCGGCGCATCGATAAAGCGATGACCCGCCTGCTCTGCTGCATGGCCGGTCTCTCTGGCAGTGTCTGCATCAATGGTACTGCAGTCGATAAGCAAACAGGATGTGCTCAGTGAAGCCAGAATACCGTCTTCACCGCAATATAAGCTGCGTACGTGGGCGGCAGCCGGCAGCATGGTAATCACCGCTTCTGCCTGCGACACGGCATCAGACACATTTGCCGCTTTACGGGCTCCTGTGTCACACAGCGCATCCATTGCACTTTCCACCAGATCGAAAACCGTCACGTTATATCCGGCTTTAATCAGATTCGCCGCCATGGGCGAGCCCATATTGCCAAGACCTATAAAAGTAATGTTTTTCATATTGATTCTCCCAGTCCGGCCAGCGGGTGACCTGACTGCCAGGGGGATGAGAAGAACGGGTCAATGTCCGGATCAGTGATCCCGGCCACGGAGTCAAACCGCCAGCCCGGTTTGCCGTCTTTATCTATCAGCAACGCCCGGATCCCTTCCTGTAATTCACCGTATTGTGCACAATGGCAGGCCATATTCAGTTCCATCCTGAAACTATCTGCCAGAGACTGTGTTTTACCTTTCTGAAACTGGCGGTAAAACAGCGCAGCCGTGAGTGATGAGCCGGATGCCAGCGCCTGTTGAGCTTTTAACATCCATTTATCACCACCGGCATCGATAGCTGTAATGGCAGCAACGACGTCCTGTACAGACGGTAATGAGCAGGCAGCATTGATACGTTCAAGCCATGGCGCAATCCGGTCATCGGGCTGACCGCTTTCAGTTGACGCATCTGCTGTACCGGCATTCAGGCTCTTTGCCAGCATACCGGCAACGTCCTCACGGCTGCCTGATTTCCACTCAGTACTTTTCCATTGTGTAATGAGATCAGCCAGGTCGCTGTGTGTACACAAATGATCGGCCAGACCATACTTCACGGCTTCAGCACCATTTACCTGCGCGGCAGTCAGGCCGAGGAACAGGCCGAGTTGTCCGGTTAAGCGGGGAAGAAAGTAACTGCCTCCCACATCAGGAAATAAGCCAATCGTCACTTCAGGCATGGCAAGGCGGCTTTTATCCGTTACCACCCGGTGAGAAGCCCCCTGTAACAAGCCCATACCGCCACCCATCACAATGCCATCTCCCCACACCACAACAGGTTTGGGGTAAGTATGCAGGGTGTAATCGAGTTTGTATTCCACGGTGAAGAAATCACGGATAAACGGCGGAATCTTACCGGGCGCGGATTTCATCGCATGATACATGGAAACAATATCGCCGCCGGCACAAAAGGCTTTCTCACCGGCACCGTCGATAATGATGAACAGTACATCTTCCCGCTGTGCCCATACATTCAGCTGTTTTAACATGGCTGAAGCCATATCAAGATCCAGCGCATTCAGCGACGCCGGCTTATTCAATGTAATGTGGCCGGCGATCCGGCCACAACCGGTACGGTGTTCATTAATAATAATGCGTTGTTCTGCAGACATGACCTATCCTTTGAAAGTGCTGATGATGCCCATTACTGTGTCAGAGAATGTCATTCATTTCACCCATCAGACGGCGGCCAATGATCACACGCATGATTTCATTAGTGCCTTCCAGGATCTGATGCACTCTCACATCTCTTACGTGCCGCTCCAGCGGATATTCTTTAATATAGCCGTACCCGCCGTGTACCTGCAGCGCCTCGTTGCACACCATAAAGCCGGTGTCTGTGGCAAAACGTTTGGCCATGGCGCAATAAGTGGTTTTGTCTTTGTCGTTACAGTCAAGCTTCCAGGCCGCCAGCCTCACCAGTTGCCTGGCTGCCACAAGCTCCGTGGCCATATCGGCCATTTTGAACTGGATAGCCTGAAACGCCCCCACCGGCTTACCGAACTGCTCACGCTCCTGAATATAGGTTGCCGCGGTTTCCAGTGCCTGCTGTGCCGTGCCCACAGAACAGGTCGCAATGTTTACCCGGCCGCCATCCAGCCCCTGCATCGCCAGACGAAACCCTTCACCTTCTGCGCCCAGTAAACTGCTTTCATCCACCATCACATTATCGAATGTGATCATGCGGGTGGGCTGTGCATTCCAGCCCATTTTTTCTTCGGCTTTGCCGTATACCACTCCTTCAGCGTTCGCCGGTACCACAAAGGCAGATATTCCCGACGGACCCGGCCCGCCGGTTCGGGCCATGACTACCAGCACATCTGTCGCGCCGGCGCCGGAAATAAATACCTTTGCCCCGTTCAGACGATAGCCGTCAGGGGTGCGTTCCGCTTTGGTTTTAAGTGAAGCCGCATCAGAACCGGCGCCCGGCTCGGTAAGGCAATACGACGCCAGTTTTTCTCCGCTCACCAGTGATTCGCACCAGCGGCTTTTTATCTCCTCTGTGCCATAGGATGCAATCATCCATGTCGCCATATTGTGGATTGTCAGCATGGCCGTGGTGGTGGTGCATCCCATAGCCAGTTGCTCAAAAATCAACGAAGAGTCGAGCCTGGATAAGCCCAGACCACCAGCGTCTTCGGGGGTGTATAACCCGCAGAAACCGAGTTCGCCGGCCTTTTTAATGGCCTCAACCGGAAAGTGATGCTCTCTGTCCCACTGCGCGGCAAACGGTGCAAATTCCTGTCTGGCAAACTGTCGTGCAGTGTCTGCGAATGCCAGTTGCTCTTCATTTAATGAAAAATCCATCGTCGTCTCCTCTAATCCATCGAAATAGTCAGGTTCGGACCACCCGGAATATCATCATCCAGCCAGCGACTGGTTACCGTTTTAGTTTCGGTATAAAAGCGGATTGCCTGTTTACCGTAAGCATGTAAATCGCCGTAAAACGAATTTTTCCAGCCGGTAAACGAAAAGAATGGCAGCGGCACAGGGATCGGCACATTAATACCCACCTGACCCACGGTAACTTCACGCTGATACTTTCTGGCCGCTGCACCGCTGTTAGTGAATATGCTGGTACCGTTGCCATAAGGATTATTGTTTACCAGCTTCAGTGCATCCTCCAGAGACTCTGCCCGCATGCAGGACAAGACGGGGCCGAAAATCTCTTCTTTATAGATGGTCATTTCCGGTGTTACCCGGTCAAACACCACCGGGCCTACCCAGTTACCCTTTTCACATCCTGGGACAGTAAAGTCAGAACCGTCAGCCAGACATTCTGCCCCTTCTTCCTTACCGGCTTTAATCAGGGATAACACACGTTGTTTTGCTGCTGCAGAAATCAGCGGACCAAAACCGGCTTCGGGGTCATTCCACAGGCCCGGTTTAATTTCACTGATGCGTTTAGCCAGCTCAGGGATCCACTTTTCAGACCCGCCCACAAACACCGCGGCAGAAATTGCCATACAACGCTGCCCGGCTGCCCCGACCGATGCACCCACGAGGTTATTCAGAACATGTTCTTTGTTCGCGTCGGGCATGATCACGGTATGGTTCTTCGCACCGGCGAAGCACTGGGCACGTTTTAGGTTTGCGGTGGCAGTTTTGTAAATGTACTGACCAACAGGAACAGAACCCACAAACGACACGGCTTTAATGTCTCCATGATGAAGCAGAACATCAACCTGCTCTTTACCGCCGTGCACCACATTCAGCACGCCTGCCGGCGCACCGGCTTGCATAAACAGCTCTGCCAGGCGGTTAGGCGTCAGCGGATCCTGCTCAGAAGGCTTCAGTACAAAGGTATTGCCGCAGGCAATGGCCAGAGGAAACATCCACAGCGGGATCATAGCCGGAAAATTAAACGGGGTGATGCCGGCGCATACTCCCAGCGGCTGAATATAGCTGGCGGTATCTATGTTACGGGCAACGTTTTCAACCGTTTCGCCCATCATCAGGGACGGCACGTTCATCGCCTGTTCAACCACTTCAATACCGCGCCATACATCACCTTTGGCATCGTCAAAGGTCTTGCCGGTCTCGCTGGCAAGCAATGTCGCCAGTTCGTCATGGTGCGCTTTCAGTAACGCCTGGTAACGCATCATCAGACGGGCCCGTTCGGTCACCGGCACATCACGCCAGCTTTCAAACGCTTTTGCAGCAGTGGCAACGGCTGCATCCATGTCGTTATGTGATGCACTGCAAATTTGTGCAATGGGTTCATTGGTGGCGGGGTTGGTAACGACAATCCTGTCTTCAGACTGTCCGTTTACCCATTCCCCGTTTATCAGCATCAGCACCTGTTGCATAAGGTTCTCTTGTTAGTGAATACCCTGTTACCTTAAACAATCACACAGGTTTACGTAAACGTTAACGTAAAACAAATAAAACTATTTTGTAAATATATTGTGACATGACAGATGTTCCGCGCGACAAACCAGACTACCGGTATACCGGTAAATAATGCCTGCTCCCGGGACTATTATCTTTTCGTATAGATGACGAACCGTCAAAGCGCTGATATATTTATTAAATTCCGGTATGACAAAGTTCGTACTTTCATTACATTACTGGTGCCCTTCATGCCTTACCGTCTGGCGATTATCGAAGACAATGCCACTGCGCGTTCAGCAATAAGAAGCCACCTTTTGCCTGTGGGCGAATTCGAAATCAGCAGTTTCAGTAACGGCGCAGAGCTCAAGTCAGCCCTGCGCCGGCAACACTTTGAAATTATTCTGATGGACTTTCACCTCGGGCAAGGTAAAAACGGTGTGGAATGGGTACATCAACTCCGGCAAAGCCAGTTTATCCGGCCCAGTACCGGCATCGTGTTTATTACGGCAGACCGGCTGCCACAAACGGTGGGCCAGATCATCGATGCACAGCCGGATTTGCTGATCATCAAGCCCTACAACATTGCCACCCTTTCACGTGGTCTCAGTCACTACCTCAGTTACCGGAATTATGTCAAACAGGCACTCAATGCACTGGACAATAACGATCCCGCCGGCGCGCTGCAAAGTGTCGCGAAACTGAATAATCAGAAAACGCCGGCAAAGCTCAAAAACGATGTGCTGAAACTTCACGCCAGGATCCTGTTTCAGAATGGTCAGTTACTGGCAGCTAAAGCACTATACGAGTCTGTGCTGGCGCGCTCAGAACGTGTGCTCTGGGCCCAGTGGGGAAAAATAAAATGCGAGTACCTGGCGGGTAACTGGGCAGACTGTAAAGAAGAATTGTCCGATCTGATGACCAATTCACTGGCACGGGATAAGGCATTTGAGTGGCTCGCCTGTCTGTGTTTTGAACAGGAGGCCTGGTCGCAGGCAGAGTTCTATCTGAACCACATCAAAACCAGTGACTTAAGTGTACCGGCCACACGATTGAAGTCGTTAACTTATCAAAAGCAGGACAAAGTACTGGAAGGGATCGAACTGCTGCAGAAGAAACGTGATTACAACCGCAGTACCCGGGACAGGTTTAACGAATTCACCTTTGAGCTGGCAGAGTTTTATCTCTCTATCGCGGAAGAGCAGCCAAAATCTAACCGGGACGAAAGCCTGACTCAGGCCCGCCGGCTGGTAGGGATTGCAGGACGTAATCAGAACGATCAGCAACAATTACAGAAGAAAGACTATCTTCTTGCCTTCGCTGCGGTGCTTGAAAATGACCCGGCAAAAGCGGAGCAATACCTGACTCACGAACACATGGACATGTTTGTGCGCACCGATCCCGCCACCCTCATCGTGGCCGCCAAAATCAATAATGCGCTAGGCAATACAGAGAAAGCCAAAGACTTACTGGCTATGGCACATGAGAGAAATCATCTGGACGATGATTTGTCTGCGCAAACATTAAACGAGAGTGTACTGACCCGGGCTGAAAAAAGTATGGGGCTGGCCAGTGAGAGAGCGCTGGAGCTGAATGAAACGGGCATGCGGATGTTTATTAGTAAAGATTATGTCCGTGCAATGTATTACTTCTATCAGGCCTTTCAGATGATGCCGGCAACGCAGGCATTCGGACTCAACCTGCTGCAGTGTATGCTGGAATCCCGTCATCACAGTTACCGTAATTACACCGTCGCCACATTACTGGACAAAATTGATACCGGTGCGCTGAATAATGCCAACAGACAACGTTTGCTCAGGTTGAGAAAAGTTGCCGAAGCCGACGCGGCTTACTTTCTGACAGCGACACCGGTAACACCGGCAGACGACACACAAGCCTCTGCCGGCTAGCCGTTATTTAGCGGCTAAACGGGTCAGCAGGCTGGAAGTATCCCAGCGACCACCACCGGATTTTTGTACATCAGCGTAATATTGGTCGACCAGCGCAGTCAGTGCCAGCGTAGAACCGTTCCTGCGCGCCTCATCCAGTGCAATGGCGAGATCTTTACGCATCCAGTCTACGGCGAAACCATAGTCATATTTGCCATCCAGCATGGTCGCTGCACGATTTTCCATTTGCCATGACTGTGCTGCACCTATTGAAATAACGTCAACCACGGCTGCACAATCGAGCCCTGCCTGCTGACCAAAGTGCAGCGCCTCAGCCAGCCCCTGAACAATGCCGGCAATACAAATCTGATTCATCATTTTGGCCAGCTGTCCGCTGCCAGCCTTTCCCAGCAACTGGCTGTGTCTTGCATAGTTGTCCATGACAGGCTTTACCACATCAAACACAGCTTCATCGCCGCCGGTCATAATAGTAAGCTGGCCGTTTTCAGCGCCGGCCTGACCACCGGATACCGGGGCATCAAGAAAACCCAGTTGTTTCCCTTTACAGGTTTCCCATAAGGTGCGCGCCACATCTGCTGACGCCGTTGTATGGTCTACCAGAATGGCACCGGCATCCATCGCCTCTGTTGCCTGACCGGCTACGTCCATAACGTCATTGTCATTACCGACGCACATAAATACGATTTCAGCACCACGAACTGCAGCCGCTACAGCAGGCTCAAAAGACCCGCAATACTCCTTCACCCAGGCTTCTGCCTTAGCAGTAGTGCGGTTGTAAACTGTTACATCAAATCCTGCTTTTTGCAGATGCCCTGCCATGGGGTAGCCCATGACACCAAGTCCAAGAAACGTTAATTTTTTCACCGGTTACCTATTCTCCGTGTGTCTGCAAAAGTGATAACAGGCCGGTTAAAAAAAACCGTCTGTACCGAAACCGGCTGAATAATAACAAATTTCATGCTAAAAGTAGCTTCTGACCGCGTTTCACTTGCCGTAAAGGATTAACTCTATGTCTTCAATTTATGATTATACCGTCACATTAAATACCGGCGAAACGCTGGCGCTCAGTAAATTGAAAGGGTTTGTCATTGTCTTTGTTAACACGGCAAGCCGGTGCGGATTTACGCCTCAGTATGAGGGTCTCGAAAAGCTCTTTCTCCGGTATGAGCCTCACGATTTAATGATTATCGGTTTTCCCTGTAATCAGTTCGGTAGTCAGGAACCCGGCAGTGATGACGATATTAAACAGTTTTGCGAACTCAACTACGGCGTATCCTTTCCCATCTCGGCGAAGATAGACGTGAACGGACCGGACGAAGATCCCTTGTTTACTTATCTTAAAAATGAAGCCAGGGGCGTGCTTGGCTCTAAGGCAATTAAATGGAATTTTACCAAGTTTGTTGTTGATCGTGACGGTAAGGTTCGTGGACGCTATGCGCCGGTAACCAAACCCGACGCACTGCAAAAAATTATTGACCCGATCATACGGGAATAGACGGAGCATAATATTCATGACCATACAAATGGGTATATTCAGTTGCCAGCCCTACGATGAAACGTCAATCAGCAAACTGGCCGGCGGGGATGTCCATCTGCACTGCTTCCCTGCCCGTCTGGATGAGAACACTGTGCCACTGTGCGACGGACTCGACGCGGTTTGCGTATTTGTGAATGACACGGTAAATGCCGTTGTATTGGAGAAATTAAAGGCGTCAGGCGTGAGTCATATTGCTCTGCGCTGTGCGGGATATAACAATGTGGATTTGGAGGCGGCGAAACGTTTGGGGCTTGCGGTGTCGCACGTGCCGGCTTACGCACCTGAAGCAGTTGCAGAACATGCAGTAGCGCTGATGCTGACATTAAACCGGCGTATGCACAAAGCGTACAACCGGGTTAAAGAAGGTAATTTTGATTTAAACGGGTTGCTGGGCTTCAACATGGCCGGAAAAACCACAGGTATTATCGGCACCGGTCATATAGGCCGTGCCACTGCACGAATCCTATTGGGTTTCGGCTGTGAAGTATTATGCTACGACCCCGCTCCTGACCGTCAGTTGCAGGATGCCGGGGCACGATTTGTTCCCCTGGATGAGCTGTTGTCCCGCGCTCATATCATCAGTTTGCATTGTCCTCTGAATCAGCACAGTTATCATATGATCAATGAAGAAAGCATCAGTAAAATGCGTGATGGTGTGATGCTGATCAACACCTCAAGGGGTGGTCTTGCCGATACGCAGGCGTTAATTAACGGGTTAAAGTCGCATAAGATCGGTTATCTGGGACTTGATGTCTATGAAATGGAATCAGAGCTGTTCTTCAAAGATCATTCCTGTGAAATCATCCAGGACGATGTATTTGAGCGTTTATCCACGTTTCACAATGTTCTGATCACCGGCCATCAGGGCTTTTTTACTCAGGAAGCACTGGGACAGATTGCACAAACCACGCTGAGCAATGTGGCAGCCTGTGCAAACGGCACCATGGATACCACCACCTTTCTGGTTAAGCCGGCTTGCTGATCAGCAAATGCATGTACTTGCCGAGCCGGCAAAACGGCTCGGTATTCATATATTGTCTTTCCAGTGCAACAAGCTCTTCAAACTGACTGTCGCTGAGATGTCTCTCTCTCATGTAATCATGAAAACAGCGGATACCGCTTAACGACTTTATTTCCATGCCGGCTTCTTCAACACAGCGGATCACGTCTGCAGGGGCAAGCGGATTCTGCGGATTCAGTCTGACCTGATTTTTGACTTTCATGCCTTTGGCAATGTAATCAAAATTTCCATATACAGCATTACCAAATAACGCCGCATCGCGGTTAAAAAAGGTCAGACTCAGCAGCGCCCCCGGGCGCATGTTAAGACAGATTTCCGACAGGGTTTCTAGCGGACTGGCGAGCCATTCAAGAACAGCATGACAGATAACAACATCATAGCGCTGAAGATCGGTTTCAGACTGAATAGTGCCTTTTCTGAACGTCACATTTTCCAAACCGGCCAGATATTCCTGAGCCAGCAAAAGTACATCTGCAGACGCATCCACCAACGTGACATCATGACCCATCTGTGCAACTTCACGGGTCATGATGCCCGTCCCGCCGCCCAGATCAATTACCTTGCTGACCGGCATCTTCTCAAGGAGAGGTTTAAGGATATCAAGTAACAAAAGATGCCGCAGACGGCCCTTGGTCGTGCCGTAGATGTTACTCGCGAATTTATCTGCGATACCATCAAAATACTGGTCAGTGGATTTCATAAGTCGTTTCTTTGCGCCGGAAATCAGGCTGGGTTATCAATATCGATGAAATCAACGGTAATGTCGAAAGAGGAAGACAACCACTCTCCCACCGCTTTAATACCGTAGCGCTCAGTAGCATGATGACCGGCAGCAAAAAAATGAATACCAAGTTCACGGGCAACATGTATGGTCTGTTCAGAGACCTCACCGGTAATAAACGCATCTGCGCCCATTGCAACCGCCTTCTCTATATATCCCTGACCGCCGCCCGTGCACCATGCGAAGGTTTCCAGCCGGTCACCGGCGTCTCCTTCATGCAGTACAGACCTGCCGAGTTTATTTTCAAGACGGGCTTTAAATTCTGAAGCCAGAACAGGTTCGCTGCACTCACCGGTATAGATGATCCCCTCGGGCTTCACGCCTTTCGCAGGAGCCAGATTGCTGAGTCCCATTAAACTGCCAAGTTGTACGTTATTGCCGCAACTGGCGTGAATATCTACCGGCAGATGATAGGCGATAAGATTGATGTTGTTGGCAAGCAATGTACGGATACGCTTTCCCTTCATGCCGGTGATTACGGGGTCTTCCCCTTTCCAGAAATAGCCGTGATGCACAAGAATAGCGTCAGCTTCCCGCCGGACGGCTTCATCAATCAGTGCCTGTGAGGCTGTTACACCGGTAATGACTTTACGGATCCGGTCAGCACCCTCAACCTGCAAGCCATTAGGACAATAATCCTGAACATCCTGAGGGCGTAATAATGTGTCCAGCGCACAGACCAGCTCATGTCTGCTGATTGCCATACCATTCTCCTGAAATAAGCGGTGTAACTCAGACCTGACGGCCGGCGATACCTTGTGAAACGAAGGGAACAAGATGAAGGATCACGGCTTTAATATCCACTTTCTGGTTAAAATCTGATTCCGCGATTTCTGTCAGTGCCCGGCTGGATGCCATGGAAAAAACAAAGCTGCCGATGGCGAAATGCAGACGCCAGAATAGTTCATCATCTTCTACGTGGGGTAAACAAGCATGTAAGGCCATCATCAGCTTAGCTACCGTACTGCCATAGTCATGCATGATGAAACGGCGAAGATGTCCCTGAGTTTCGTTGTAGCCCCTGCCCAGTAGCTGGACAAACAGTGCAGTACCTTCTGGGCGGATATCCGACAAGGTCATCATGGGCGGAACCAGGGAAAGCAAAAGACTTTCCACACCGTCCGCACCGGTCTCTGTGCCGGTGCTGTTCAGGACATCATCAATTTGTGGCATCAATACATCAAAATAGCGCTTCAGCACTGCCTGAATAAGATTTTTTTTACTGCCAAAATGATAATTTACCGACGCCAGATTCACATCTGCGCGGGCGGTAATTGCACGCATGGAAGTTTGTGCATAACCCTGTTCAGCAAACAGGGTTTCAGCTGCATCCAGAATACGTTTTTTAGTGTCTTTCGCCATGTGAAATCAGCAGATCAGAACCAGTGGCGGGATTTGGACAACAGGCGCATCACAGTGCTTTCTGCTGCTGCAGATACTGAGATCCCTAATTTCTCTGCCATGCTTTTCTTTGTCGCATATTTCACTGCAAAGATTTCACGGGCCGGATGGTGAGAAAGAATGTAGTCATCAGAGGTCATGATGTCATCTACCAGTCCTATCTCCTTCGCTTCACTGCCCAGCCATACTTCGCCGGTAGCCACTTTTTCAATATCCAGTGTTTCACGTTGAGACTTCACCCAGTCTTTAAACTGAACATGGATGTTTTCCAGATCTTTTCTGAATTTTTCACGGCCTTCTTCAGTGTTTTCGCCAAACACTGTTAACGTACGTTTGTAATCACCGGCAGTGTGCTGCTCGAATTCAATATCATGTTTTTTGAGCAGTTTGTTCACATTAGGGATTTGCGCCAGTACACCAATTGAACCGATGTAGGCGAAACGGGCAGACAGCAGAGTATCTGCCACACAGGCCATCATGTAGCCACCACTGGCAGCGACTTTATCAACTGCTACCGTCAGCTTGATCCCTTTCTCTTTAATGCGCTGCAATTGTGACGCTGCCAGACCATAACCATGAACAACGCCACCGCCACTTTCCAGCCTGACCAGCACTTCATCCTGCTTTTGTGCCACACACAGTACAGCAGTCACTTCCTCACGAAGACGCTCAACTTCGTGGGCATCCATGGAACCGGTAAAATCGATAACAAAAAGACGTGAAGCTTCTTCATCCTCTTTTTTATCTTTATCTGATTTAGCCTTTTTACCTTCTTTTTTCTGTTCTTTCGCCAGTTTTTTCATAGCGGCTTTATCCAGCAGAACAGAACGGGCGTAATGTTTAATATCGTTCAGTTGCTCTGTCAGAGACACGATTTCAAGGTGCCCTTTTCCGGGCTTCTGCCGGCTGGCACTGGCGACGATAGCAATAAGTACTACCACTATGGCTACTACCAGCGTCACGGCTTTAGCCAGAAATAATCCGTATTCGTACAAAAACTCCAACATGTTCTCCTGATTATTATTCTGTGCGGCAAGTATCGTCATGCCAGACCCGGACAAATGATTAAAAAATGCCCGTTAAACAGCGGCATAGTGTAGCAGCGTTTACGCACGCTGACGACAGCTGGATTCATCTGGCCCGTGCGATATGTAAATTAATGCATTTGTACTGATTAAACTGTTTAAAAATATCAATATGCTATACCTGTACCGGCCCGGGTTTAGCATAATTTACCGTCTTCAGATCAGCTTTATTTCGTTCTTATATTAGTTACTTTGTCGTAGCTGGATTTTCCAGTTTTCAATTTTAACGATAAGGAAATTGTATATGAAAGTTTTGAAACCTGAAGATTTACAACTGGTTAATGGAGGCAGCGATACACTTGCATGGTCAATCACCGGAGCAACTGCAGGTACAGGTATTGGTTCAGGTGCCGGTACTCTTGCAGCAGTCATGAATGGTGCTTTGACAGGAGCGAGTTGGGGGAGATGGGGCGGATTTATCGGACTGGCTGCCGGTGCAGTAATTGGTGCCGGATATGGCTATTTATCAGCTTGAGGAGAAAACAATGAACGAATTAAATCAAAGGGAAATTAATTTAGTTGGCGGTGGAGAAATGAGCCTCACTGAAACAGCAGTCGTTGGTGGTCTTAGCGGTTTCGGAGGAGGAATGTCGTTAGGTGCTACTGTTGGTGCTGTTGGCGGGCCCCCCGGTATTCTCATAGGTGGTTTGATAGGTGGCATGTTAGGCACAATTACCGGAACTTACTCCGCTTTTGTTCTTTCCATGTGATGAATATGAAAACTCATAAGTCTTTTTTCCAGGTTTGCGCCGTCGGAGCCATTGCAGCGATTTCAGGGTTATTGCCAATACCATTGGCACTTAAAGGAATTATCGTCTGCGCGTCGTTAATAGCCTTGTTATTAATCAAACCGGAGAAAGAGGAATAAAACAAACGGGGGCTTCTCTGCCCCTGTCTCTTCAGGAGAAAACCGTGAAGTTTGAATATACCTTTGCGAATGAAGATAGTTACACTGAACAAAGTTTGTTACCCAAACAATCTGAGCACGTATTAGCTATTGCCGGCAGTGGTTCAAGGGTCATACCATTGTTCGCAAAAATGCCTGAAAAACTTACCTGCATAGATTCATCTCAACAGCAGCTTGCCTTAACTGAGTTGAGGATAGAAGCCCTGAGATCACTTGAATACGTTGAATTTTGTAAGCTTTTGGGATATCAGTATGCGCAGCCCGATGAACGAAAACAGCTTTTTGGGAAATTATCACTTACCACTCAGACAGAAAAAAGCTTAAGCGAATTTTTCCGCAGAACAGGATGGCAAAGTTTGTTGTTCTCAGGCGTCTGGGAATTAAAACTGGCAAACTCTGCACGTTTGTTCCGCCTCAGTTGTCCAGACTTAAGTAAAAAACTGATTAACTGTGACTCCCTTGAAAGCCAGAAGCTTCTCTATTTGTCATTGAGACGAAAACTAAAACTCATGGCTTTTTTTCTGACCCTATCAGTTACTTTAACGGTGCTGTTAAAGAAACTCATGCTGAGAAGAACTCATCTTTCATGGTCCTCACCCGGGCATTTTTACCGCTTTTTTACCCGGTCAATAAGTCATGCTTTTGAGAACTTTCTGATCAAAAACAATTTCTACTACAGCGCACTTTTAACAGGTTCTTACAAAAGCAACCACGCGCCTACTGCTGAAATTGACGGTAAATATTTTAATCTTTGTAAGAAGGCAGCGAAAGCTTGCAGAATTACATACATAAAGTCCGATATCATTGAGCATTGTGAGATAGCACATAACAAATATAACTTTATCTCATTATCTAATGTGCCGGATTATCTGAAAAAAAGTGACAGCCCGGATTTCATGAAAAGTCTGGAAAAATCGCTCACAGAGAACGGGATTCTGGTTTATCGCAGAAGTATTACCTCTCAGTCCAACTCCGCCCTTCGCAGACTTATCAGCGTTTCAGAAGAATTTGCTCCGGTGATCAGGCGTGACTCAACCCCCTTCTATGACATCTACATTTATCGCAAGACAGGCCCGAAAGACGTTAAAAACAAATTACTGAACCAACCCCTGATACCTGAATATGCTTAAAGTCATTTATCTTTGACTCTGATTATAAAAGCCCCCCTGAGGAAACTTCGTCCGCAGGGGGTCTTTGCTGACAGCCGACTATTACGTCGCTGTGAAGTTAGTTTTGCACCACTGAAGTATCGGTAACGGGCAGCACTGTTGCACCCGTAGACATGTAACCCGCCACTTCTTTTTGCATTTCAGTGGTAGCCGCAGCACTGGCTTCCGGGCTCAGGCTGGATGCATGAGCACCTTCTGTGAACAGTACAATACCGCTTACCGGATCGCCGGTGGCAGTGCTGCTGATCTGCTCCAGTCCGGCTAATGCTGAGAATGGCAGCTGGCCAGCCAGTGGCAGCGCTGTGGATACCGGAATCACCTGATCCGGTAAATTATCCGCACCGTCACCCACCACAGTCATCATATGCACCGGCGTGTTTGACGCCAGTGTAGCGGCATAGTTGTTTGCATCACCTGCATCCAGAACCGTCTGCGCGGCGAACGCGAATTGATTCAGTACAGACTGCACTTCCGCCATCTGTGCATCAGTGAGGTTCGCAAGGAACACATCCACCGCGGCAACAAGCTGCACCTGAGTGACATCAGTTGTTTCGTACAATTGCACTAACAACGCCTGAAACTCTTCGGAAGACTGAGATAACAGCAGCCCCTGGATAAGAGGACCAAAGGTTGGCGACTCAATCAGGAACTGAGCCAGACCGCCTCCCGGAGACTCCAGAGATGCTGCCTGCACGCTATACATGCCGTCCAGCGCTGCCAGTTCGTCACCCATTGTGCTGTTAGTTACCGCGGCAAACTCAGCCCCGGTAATCGCACCTAAAGACACACCCATGAAGTAAACACGGCTTAAGTCAAACGATGCTGCGCCGCCGGTTGTCTGATCGTTCACTGCGTTCAGACCAAGACGTAATCCCAGCATATCAGAAACACTCTGACGGACGTTATCCCGTGCAGTTGGCAGTGACTGCAGGTTCATGTAATGAGTCGCGCTGACCGTAGTCGCGTTGATGTCGTCGGTACCGTCACCATTCACGTCAAAACCACGACTACCGTGTAGCGGGTGGTCAATGGCGACGGTGGCTATCCCTGCCAGTGACAGTGCCCCGGTAATCGCCAGCATATCTTCTTTTTTACTGGTGATACCGTGCATCAGAATAGCCACAGGCCAGCCGGCTTCAGGCTGAGCGATGGGGAAACCTAACGCTCCCGCTACGGTAGCATTGGGCACGGTTACCTGCACATCCAGTGAAGGAACGGCCTGAGTTTGCGGTACAGGGTTGAATTTTGTGATGTTGCGGGCTGAGTCCAGCATCGCATCACCGATGCGTAAATCAGCAAGGCCTAGCTGATCACACAACGTGAAGTTCGGACCGGGCGTAGCCGAAGCAAGTACCTCATCAGGTGCACCCGCCAGAACTATACCGCTGTCACAGGCCGCTTCCCAGAAACCGGTAGTCGGTGCCAGCGGGTTTTCGGCCGAAGGCACAGGCAGATAATACGGCAATGACACAGAGCCTTCATAATGAGACGCGGCGCAGAACGGGCCTGCCTGAGCAAGAATGCCGGTAGAGACACCTACGGCGAAATCATTTAATCCGCCCCAGGTAGCAGACAGCTGACCTGACACAGTCCCCAGCAATCCGGCGCAGGTTTGTAACGGTGCGAAACCTCCGGCATCCAAAGTTGCTTCAATAGTTGGAATGAATGCTGCGGCGGACTCCGGTAAGGCATTGATGCCCAGCTGAACGGCACCGGCAAGAGTTGCATCATCGACCAGATCCAAGGCTTCCATCGCATTGGTGGCACCTTCAGGGTCGTTTACAGTGATAACCGGCAGCGCGGTAGCCGCTGTAGGATCACCTGCGGCAAAACGGGCAGCAAATTCAGCCACCATCACTTTTTTCAATGATTGCAGGGCGATGTCTGTGCTCTGGGTTGTGAAGGCAGAGACATAGGAAATGTCTTCCCGGTCATAGCCCATATCAATCAGAGGATCGACCAGCGAGTTGACCAGCGTTTGCAACTGCAACTGAGCGTCGGAAGAAAGCGGTAATGTATTGATGTCCTGACGAACCAGTTCCCATGATGTGGAACCCATTACGCCGTTCCCCTCACTGTCTTTCAAATCTGTAGTCATCACCAGCATGTAGCCGTGTGCCGGTTTCAGTGGCTTCAGGGGAACAACGGAAATGGTATCGCCGTCCACCAGCGAAAGCACAAAGTCAGTGCCGTACTGTAACTGGTTACCGACTTTACAACCGGAGGATGGTATTGCGGCCGCCGCACAATCAGGATCACTCTGGTCAAGTCCCAGCGTCGCTTCGTACAGCATAACACCGGCAGATAATGTTGACTCATCCAGTGTAACCCCCGACGGTGTTGTCACGTCGATAACAAAAGGATGTTGGGTTGACCAGCCGTCCAGCACGTTGAGTGCGTTTTGCGGATCAGTAAAATCTGTCGGGTCATCTACCGGAATATTCAGTGTGTAGTCGAAGAAGCCGTCATCACCCGGCAGCATGAGCAGATCGTTAGGTATGTTAAGCACGCCGTTAGACGGATCAAAAACGACACGAGAGAAAGGCTTCTGAACGGGCGTTCCGGACTCAATGTCCTCCAGCGTTTCGTTGGAGCCACCGCAACCCGTTAAACCCAGTGCCAGAGCAACACTGGTACTGATAAAGAGTTTTCTCATTTTTTCTCCCTAATAAAAGGCTTTGTTGTTATTGTCTGTTTTACAGTCAAGGCAATGTAAATGCTTGTTTCAATCCACCTGATGACAAGTGGTAACACACATTTCAAACAAGTATGACCAGTTGGTTGTAGCTTAATATTATTGTCATTACCCGAATTTTGCAAAGGTTTGTTAACTTTTCGTAAATTAATTTTACGCCACTAAAATCTGTTGAGAATTATAGGGCTAGATATTTACAACCACCGGGAGCTGAGTATCATCAAGCCTCTCTTTGCCCATAGTTAACAGATCAAGGTTAGACCCTATGCCGAATCTCTACCAGGCACCTGCCGGACTTCTCGAAGAAAAAACCATCCTCATCACCGGTGCCGGCGCCGGAATTGGTGCAGAAGCTGCCACGACGTTTGCGGCTTACGGGGCTACCTGTATTTTATTAGGTAAAACCGTCCCAAAGCTGGAACAGGTCTATGACCGAATAGTAGAAAATGGCGGACCACAGCCCGCCATTGTCCCCCTTGATTTGAAGGGTGCAACACTGAAAAATTATCAGGACATGGCGCAAACTATTACTGACCAGTTCGGAAAACTTGATGGTGTACTGCACAATGCATCAATGCTTGGCCACTTAAGTGCCTTCGGCGATATTCCTGAGCAGGAATGGATGGATGTTATGCAGGTTAATGTAAACAGTGCTGCACTGATGACGCAGGCGCTGATCCCCGTACTGCGTAAAGCGCCTTCTGCTTCGGTTATTTTTACCAGCTCAGGCGTGGGGAAAAAAGGCCGGGCGTTCTGGGGCACCTATGCCGTCTCTAAATTTGCCACCGAAGGTATGATGCAGGTGCTGGCATCCGAATTTGAAAACCGTGGTCTGCGATTTAATTGCATTAACCCGGGCGCTACCCGCACTGCCATGCGCGCCAGTGCTTACCCAGCAGAAAATCCCGACACATTAAAAACACCGGCTGATTTGATGCCGGCGTATCTGTATCTGATGGGTGATGACAGTCTGAATGTGAATGGCCAGTCAATTGACTGTCAGCCGAAATAAGGTTTATTGCTTATAAATACAAAACGGGGGAGCGTTACGCTCCCCGTTTTCCATGCGCCATTCATCGCTCACCGCTGACCACAGGTTTGCTGCAATTTAAGCATGGCAGCAGCAAATTCTTCGCCCAGATGCACATATCCTTCACTTTGATAGTGCCACCCGTCATCCAGATGCGTCTCGTTATCCAGAGTTGTCACATACGCCGCACACACATCATTTTCCACAAAAGCCTTCTGTCCCTGCTGAACAATTTTATGATAATTCATGCGCATGCCGTCTTCGTCATCCAACCCCGAATCGGTAATTTTTCCAATCACGACAGGTAAATCATCATCCCGTAAGGCCGCTCTTATCAATGCCATCAGCTCTTTTAAATTTGCCTGATACGCCAATGCAATCTCTTTCGTTTCTGCCGCATCAGACTCACCCTGCATCCACACAATACCAGCCGGCACAAGGTTGTCGATTTCACCGTCAAGATCGATATCAACAGGAAAAAATGCATTGCGGATAGTCGTGAGGAAGTGGTCGAATTGATTAACACCGGTGTTCTCCCGATAAAAAGGATACCAGCTGCCGTGGCCAATCCCTTCAGCAATCGCCGAGCCTCCTTTGGCGTACTTTATAATGGCAAAGGGCTGGTTATTGTTCAGTGAATAGAGTTGATGACCAAATGAAACTTCCGGACCAAACTTGTCACTGTACAGGCTCACCCGGCCATTAGATTTAAAACCCTTACCCGTACCGGGCTGCAGTGGTGCCCATACACCTTTACCACCGGTAAGATCATCATCTGAAACCGCATTGCCGGCAAACATATAAATATTGTCAGCAGGTTTACTGTAAAGAGGTTCAAGATCTTTACTGACGCCGTATCCCTGCATATTGGATTGTCCGCCGAGAAAGTACACCGGAAAGGTTGCCGGCATGGCTGAGAAAGACAAAAGTGAAGTGAGTGCCAGAATTCCCCGTTTCATGATGATCCCTGTTATGAACTGTTTTTTACAGATTACGCAACACTACGGCCAGCATCAATGAGAAATACGCATAAAAAAACCGCAGATAAACTGCGGTTTTAAATAAGAAACTTTTACAGGACTAGTCAGCAATCTTTGCCCAGGAATCCCGCAGTCCCACTGTGCGGTTAAACACACTGAGGCTATCAGATGAATCTTTATCCAGACAGAAGTAACCGGTGCGCTCAAACTGCCAGCCTCCGGCTACCGGATTTTCCGTTAATCCCGGTTCAACGAAACCGGATTTCACTTCTAGAGAAGCAGGATTTATGGCATCCGTAAAATTCTCTTCCGCTGCCGGATTCGGTACGTTAAACAGACGGTCGTACAAGCGGAATTCTGCTTTCACACCTGCATTGGCATCAACCCAGTGGATTACCCCCTTCACCTTGCGGCCATCAGCAGGATCTTTACCCAGGGTTTCATCGTCATAAGTGCAGAAAATGGTAGTGATATTACCCTCAGCATCTTTTTCGACCCGTTCAGCTTTTACCACATAAGCATTACGTAAACGGACTTCTTTGCCGAGTACCAGACGCTTAAACTTCTTATTCGCCTCTTCACGGAAGTCTTCCGCTTCAATCCACACTTCGCGGCTGAAAGGAATTGTACGGCTGCCCATGGATTCATCATTGGGATGATTAGGTGCCTGCAATGATTCAGACTCACCCTCAGGGTAATTTTCAATAACCAGTTTAACCGGGTCAAGAACGGCCATTGCACGGGGAGCGTTAACGTTCAGATCATCGCGGATACAGGCTTCCAGCATGCCCATTTCCACCATGTTATCCATTTTGGTTACGCCGATACGCTTACAAAATTCACGCACAGACGCAGGCGTATAGCCTCTGCGGCGCAAACCGGCGATGGTAGGCATTCTGGGATCATCCCAGCCGCTCACGTGATTTTCTTCAACCAGTTGAATAAGACGGCGTTTACTCAACACCGTGTATTCCAGGTTCAACCGGGAGAATTCATACTGACGGGGTGTGCATTCGATTGAGATATTCTCAATCACCCAGTCATAGAGTCTGCGGTTATCCTGGAATTCCAGTGTACACAGAGAGTGGGTGATCCCCTCGATGGCGTCTGAAATACAGTGGGTGAAATCGTACATAGGATAAACGCACCATTTCTCACCTGTCTGGTGATGGTGGGCGAATTTCACCCGGTAGATCACCGGATCCCGCATACACATGAACGGCGATGTCATATCAATTTTTGCACGTAGTGAACACTGACCTTCCGCATACTCTCCGGCAGTCATTTTCTCAAATTCTGCACGGTTGGTCGCAGGATCGGTATCACGGTAAGGACTGTTTTTACCGGGTTCTGTCAGTGTCCCGCGCAGTTCACGCATGGTTTCCTGGCTGGAGAAATCCACATAAGCCAGACCTTTATCAATAAGCTCCGTCGCATAGCCATGCAGCAAATCGAAGTAATCCGAAGAATAACGGGCATCACCATTCCACTGGAAACCCAACCAGTTTACGTCCTCCTTGATGGAATTGACGTAAGCGATATCTTCTTTAGCAGGGTTGGTGTCATCAAAGCGCAGATTACATGTACCGTTGTAATCACTGGCTACACCAAAATTCAGACAAATAGACTTCGCATGTCCAATGTGTAAAAAACCGTTCGGTTCCGGTGGGAAACGTGTTTTTATAGAATCATGAACACCTGCAGCAAGATCTTTTTCAATAATCTGCCGGATAAAATTGGTCGGATGATGTTCCGTTTCCGCCATTCGCCCTTTCCCCTTAAATGAAAATCTGTTCTGACATAATAATCGCCGAGTATAACCGGTTGCCCGGCGGGTCACTATGATTAATTGAAATCGCCCTGCCCGAACGGCTAAATTTACAACGAAAACCGCTGTCCGGGCAATTAACTCAGACACTTATCAGCGTTAAGTATGGTAACATAAGCCACTTTAAACCCTTTCAGTAACAGGCATGAAAGAAAAAGCCACGTCTTTTGATATTGCTCACCTGGCCGGCGTATCGCAGTCCACGGTCTCAAGGGCGCTCAGTAACAGCCCGCTGGTAAATAAAGAAACCCGCGAGCGGGTGCAGCGTATTGCCAAAGAACTGAACTACAAAGTAGACAAAAACGCCAGTAACCTGCGAAAACAGAAAAGCAATACTATTGCTTTACTGCTGTTTGAAGATCCCACGTCCGACGACTCAATGATAAACCCGTTTTTCCTTAACATGCTGGGAAGCATAACCAGGGCGAGTTCAGCCGCCGGTTACGATTTGCTGGTGTCTTTTCAGAATCTGGACGATGACTGGCACGCTGAGTTTGAAGACTCTAAAAAAGCTGACGGTATCATTCTGCTCGGTTACGGAGACTACACCGCCTGGCGGGACAAACTGGCCCAACTGGAAAATCAGGGCACCCATTTTGTGCGCTGGGGGGCTAAAGATGCAGATCATCCCGGTATCAGCATCGGCTGTGATAACTTTCAGGGCGGTTATGATCTCACCACCCACCTGGTGAAAAATGGACACCGGCGGTTTGCGTTTATCGGTGATGCCGGCGGGCATGCGCCGGAATTTCTGGCCCGCTATCAGGGTTACACACAGGCATTAAAAGACGCAGGCATTGATGCCGGTGACTTTATCCGTATTGATGCGAATTCTACTGAAGAGGCCGGAGCGCAGGCTATCCGTAAAATTCTTCATTCTGAACAAAAGCCTGAAGCCGTGGTGTGTGCATCTGACCTGATTGCCACCGGTGTGTTACAGGCGTTGAAAGAAACGCCATACCGGGTACCACAGGACATCGCCGTCACCGGCTACGACAACATCAGTATCTCCGCTTTTACTACGCCGGCCCTGACCACCGTGCAACAGGATACCCGGCTGGCCGGCGAATTGCTGGTTACCAGCCTGCTTAAGGCAATTAATAAACAAATCGTCAGTGATTTTCTGATGTCTGCAGAGCTCATCATACGCGAGTCCTGTGGCGGAAAAAAATACTGAAAATCAAAAAGAAAAGGGGTTGCTTTTGCAACCCCTGTGTCATTACAGATTCGCTATCTGCTCATGCAGATGCTGAATAAAATGGTCATCACTAAGCGGACCGTCACGCAACCAGACCTGTACGCTATGAGGGCTGACTTCACTGGTTAAAACGCGGTTGTTCACTTCCTTTTCACTGCCACTCAATTGTTCGCTCCAGCGTCCGTTTTGCATGTACTCTGCTATCTCAAAAGAAACTGGTGTATCACCTTTATTCAACAATACAAGGGCTGTCTGTTGTGCGCTGTCATCCATTACAACACGGTAGAAGGCGGCTTTTTCACCATTCAGTTCGAGCATGGTTTGTAAGCCACGCTGTAATGCCGGTGTGGCTTTTCGAACATGAGCAATAGCAGACAGAGACTGATAGATACGGTGCTGCGGCGCCTTATCCACATTATCTTGTCCGTAATAGTTACGGTTTCCGCTGTGCTCTGCTGTGCCGCGCATAAAGCCGGTCTCTGAGCCCTGATAAACCACCGGTATACCCCGTGAAGTGAACAGCCAGTTATGGGCATCGATAAAGCCGTCATCCGTAGCATTCATCCGGGGCATATCGTGATTATCGTAAAAAGTGGTCAGATCATAGGGATTATGATAAGGCCCGTGGGTAAGATGCAGTGCACTGCTTAACGTTTCGAATCCTGCATTTTCAGTCCCGAACACACTGACCATGGCCTTTTGCATAGGGAAATCCAACACGCTGATATTGCCGTTTTTAGGCAGCGTATGCTGGGCAATAAAGTTCGCATCATACTGAAAACTCTCCCCGAACATAAAGAAACCGGGATGTTCTGCACGTATACGGTCAGACATCGTGCGCCAGAAATGATGAGGCACATGCCGGATAGTATCGATCCGGAATGCATCAGCGCCCTGCTCTATCCAGTAAAGATAAGAATTAATCAGGTAATCCTGAACGTCCGGATTTGACTCATCGAGATTAGACAGCTCCACCAGGTCCGGGTAGTCGTGGAAAAATGCCTGCAAAGGCTGAGTGGTATCCAGTTCAGAAGGCAGCGTATTACTATGATCGGCAACCAGCTTTCCCTGTGCATCATAAATTTCACCGAAACCCGGTTGATCCTGCGGCATTGAAAAACTGGGAGAGCCGTGATTGGCGACAATATCAAACACGGTTTTGAGGCCGGCATCATGCATGGCAGTGGTATAGTCTTTGACCGACAAGCTGGCACTGATCAGATGTTCGTCGGGCTGATAGAAATTTGTCGCCCAATAACCGTGGTAACCGGTTTTACCCCCATCTTTAAACTGGCCGCCAAACGTAATAGGTTCACTGCCGGTAAATGCCTGATCAGGGTTATCGACTACCGGTGTTAACCACACCGCGGTAAAGCCCATATCTTTGATGAAATCAATATTGTTGACCACACCCTGCAAGTCACCGCCCATGTAGCCTACGTTAGCTGTTGCGCCGTCGGGACCATTAAGAGGCAAATTCCAGCTGGGGTGATCACCGCCCTGAGTTTCGTAATTGTTTTGTTTATCGCCGTCGACAAAGCGGTCAGTCATAATGAAGTAAACGGCTTCAGCACTGAAAGGCTCTGCAGTACCTCTTATAAAGGATGTGTTTGTACTTTCCGGCATCCCTTCTGACAGGGAAGAGTCTGGCGTATTTTCACACCCGCTCAGGGTTAATACGCTGGCAATCGCATACATTGTGTGACTTATTCTCATTGTAATTCTCCTGCCGTATTCTGTGAGGCGACGGCATGGATTTCTTTTTCTTTAACAAAAAATACCGCCACTGCTGCGCAAAGCATGGAAACACCGGCCACCACAATGATATTGATGGCGGTGTTTTCAAATACCCTGCTCAGTATCCAGCCTGCAGTGAGTCCTGCAACGATCTGCGGAATGGCTACTGTGAAGTTAAATATGCCCATATACACACCGGTTTTATCTGCAGGAAGTGCGCCGGCCAGCATGGCATAAGGCATAGCCAGAATAGCAGCCCAGGCGATTCCTACTCCGATCATGGGAAACACCAGATTGACAGCGCCCTGTGGTACCGTGACGTCTGTAATAAATAAATTCACGTGTACCGGACTGATGTCTCCGGATATCAGGAAACTGATATAACCCAGTCCCCCTAATACCAGTGAAGAGGCATAAACGGTTTTGCGGCCAAATGTATCTGCCAGGCGGGCAAGAAACACGGAAAATACGGCGGCAAACACACTGTATGCGGCAAAAAGAATACCTACCCAGTCACCGGCAGCACCTTTCGCTGCAATCACATCAGCAGGCACACTACCCGCAGCAGCAATAAATGCAGGATCAAACCACTGTTTATCCACTCCCCAGATGTGCTGGGTGATAGCCGGCATGGTGTAAACCCACATGATGTACAACGCAAACCAGGAGAAAAACTGCACCACTGCAAGTTGTTTCATCGTGGCGGGCATGGTTGCCACAAGTTTGAAGAATCCGGTTTTTTCTGTTTTGTCTTCAGAATCTGTCTGCAATCCTTTATAACGGGCGTAATCTGACGGCGCGTATTCTTTAGTGCGAAACACCGTCCAGAGTACTGAGCCAAGCAATACGGTAGCACCAATATAGAATGCCCAAATTACCGACGGAGCCACCTGTCCGGGCGATGCGGTATTATTGAGACCCGCTACATTAGTCAGAACAAAAGGAAGAATTGAGCCGATAACTGCGCCAATGTTGATCAGTAATGACTGCACCGAATAACCCAGGTTGCGCTGGCTGGCCGGCACCATATCCGATACCAGAGAACGGAATGGCTGAAAGCAAACATTAAAGGAGGCATCCATCAATGCCAGCATCAATGCACCGAACAACATGGGCGCCATGATGGTGACAAATAAGGGAGCATTCGGCATCAGGATCATACCCAGGCCGGCGGCAAAGGCACCGGCGAGAATATATGGACGGCGGCGGCCAAGGCGATTCCATGTGCGGTCAGACGCACTGCCGACCACGGGCTGAATGATCAACCCCATCACCGGCGCCACCAGCCAGAACAATGCCAGCGAATGAAGGTCTGCACCGAGATCAGATAAAATGCGGCTGACGTTGGCATTTTGCAAAGCGAAACCAAACTGTACGCCGAGAAAGCCAAAGCTGACATTCCAGACTTGCCAGAACGGTAATACAGGCTGTTTGTTATTCATATTCTGTCCGTTATTATTATTGATTCAGGATCCACACCGTTGCACTGTGCTCAGGCACTGACAAGGAGTTTCCGGCTGCCATTATTTCATCGTCACCGGCCTGCTGTAACGTTTTTACACCAGCCATGCGCTCACTGAAACGCTGTAAGTTTACGTCCTTTTTACCGTTTTTGTTAATTACCACCATAATTTGCGTATCCGTTTTCCTGTTATGCCGGAAATAAACGTAAGTGCCGTCTTCCGGTACGTACTGCGTGAGCTGTCCTTCGAAAAGTAACGGATACTGTTTTCTGATGTGTAAAAGCTGACGGATAAATTGCTGTGCTTCCACAGAGCGGGCACTGTCGCTTTCATAAGAAAATGCCGCTGACTCATCTCCCGGCCAGCCGCCCGGGAAATCACTGCGAATAATGCCATGGTCTTCGGTGCCCGCATTATCCATCAGAATTTCAGTGCCGTAGAATACCTGCGGAATACCCCGCGTTGTCAGCACCACTGTCATGGCCATTTTCCACAGCGCCATATCCTGATCCAGTTGCGTGTAGATCCGGCTCATATCGTGGTTATCTGCAAATACCACCAGGTTACCGGCATCACCGTAGATGAAATCCCCGGCGAGTAACTCGTACAGTTTTTTGAGCCCGCTTCCCCACGACTCTTCTTCTTTCAGGGCAGAGACAAGGGTGTGTTGCAGAGGAAAATCCATCACTGACGGTAGCGAAGATTCATAACCGTCCTGTCTCAGGGTGCCGGACTGCCAGTAAGAAGTAATTACCGGATTCACCGACCATTCTTCCCCGACAATATTCAGTGACGGATATTCCTTCATGAGCCTCGCTGTCCATGCAGACAGGAAGTCCTTATCGGAATAGGAATAAGTGTCCACGCGAATACCGCTTAAACCGGCATACTCCACCCACCAGACAGCATTTTGAATCAGATAATTGGCGAGAAAGGGATTCTGCTGATTTAAGTCCGGCATTGACGGAACGAACCAGCCGTCACTGAATGCCAGTTTGTCGGCTTCTGCACCGTGAGGATCATGCAGAGTTTCACGGATATGCGTGGTGGCAGAAAAATTGCCGTCGTGGTGGATCCAGTCTTTATCAGGGGGCGAGGTTGTCCATGGGTGCCCGCTGCCGATATGATTCAACACCATATCCATGATCACACCGATCCCCTGCTCTGCTGCACGTTCGCTCAGTGTCTTATAAAGGTCATTTGAACCGTATCGCGGATCAATCTGATAGTAGTCAGTGATGGCATAGCCATGATAAGAATAACTGTCCATGGCATTTTCCAGCAATGGCATACTCCATATCTGCGTAAACCCCATATCTGACAGATAATCGAGGTGGTCAATGATCCCCTGAATATCTCCACCGTGCCTGCCACCGGCTTCTTCACGGTTTAGTTTATCTGTGTAGTTTTCAAGAGAATCATTGGATTCGTCGCCGTTAGCGAACCGGTCAGGAGTGAGCAGATAAATCGTGTCTTTTCCGGAATAGCCCTGTCGTTGTGCTGAACCTTTTTTACGTTCATGCAACACATAGGAGAAAGACACACGCCCGCCGTTTTCTTTGGTGATTTCAAACGGAATGACGCCCGGTTTTACGTTTTCTGACAACGTGAGATCGACAAAAATATAATCTGCATTTGAAGGCCGGTGGACGCCATCGACGTGAACGCCCGGGTAACTGGTTTTTACATTTGCTTTGCCCAGATCTTTATCCCGGATCATCAGTTGTAAACGGGAGTCGGCCATGTTCACCCACCAGTCCGGTGGTGACACTGATACACCGTAAGCAGGTACACAGAGTAAGTTTGTTGCCAGTACGGCTCCGTACACCGTTGCTGCTTTTTTCATTGTAATACTTCCGGCTTTTTAACAAGCGCTGTTAATGTTTCGTTAAACTTTTCGGGATAGTAACCGGATGCCCGGACTGCGCCAATGTTCTGCATACGTATTCAGCGCATTTCACCAAAAAGCGTCTATGCTTTTTAAAGTGCTGCTAACTTTCAGAATGTCAGAACGCTGTGTTGTGCTTGCAGGCAGCGACATGGTTGAGATATCAGCATCCGGCGCTTCGCTGAATCAATTAAGCGGGTTTTAACTTCCGGACAGGATTGCAGATATTTCTTAAGCCCCACTAATCTTAATTGATTAAGTATTTTTGTGTTTTTCACTTGATGTTCTGTAAAAACCAAACTATTGTTAATTTAATGTTGCACATACGCACATTCATGTTAATGAGAAAGGGCACACAAAAATGACCAAAAAACAGTTATTTAAACCTGCACTTCTGACCCTCGCAGTCAGCTCTGCACTTTTCCCCGGTGTCATCCAGGCACAACAAACAGATAACGAAGAAGCTAAGGATGTTGAGGTTATCGCGGTAAAAGGTATTCGCGGCTCTCTGATGCGGGCGCAGGCCATCAAAATGGACAACTCGTCTATTGTGGAAGCTATTTCTGCTGAAGACATTGGTAAGCTGCCGGATTCATCCATTGCTGAATCGTTGGCAAGGTTACCCGGTATGGCCGGTGAGCGTGTAGGTGGCCGTACGTCCGGTATTTCCGTACGGGGCTTTAAAGAAGATTTCGTCGGTACGTCGCTAAATGGCCGCGAGTTAATTGGTATCGGTGACAACCGTGGTGTGGAATACGATTTATACCCTTCTGAAATCATGACCGGTGCCACCATTTATAAAACCACCGATGCATCCCTTCTGGTTCAGGGTATTGGTGGTACTGTTGATTTACAAACAGTCAGACCGCTGGCCGCACAGGAAACACTCACCTTCACCGGTGTATATGAAATGGGTGGCAATGACTCTGATAACCCTGAATTCGACAATACGGGCAAACGCTATGCCTTGTCTTTTGTAGAAAAATTTGCCGATGACACGGTCGGTATCGCTGTCGCTCTGGCCACCACGGAGTCTCCCCGTAACGAGAGAAAATACGGCGTATGGGGTTACGGAGATAACAACGGTGCTTCCCTGCCCTTCGGTCTTGACAGTCAGGCAATCAGCCGCGTGCTGGAACGTGATACCGTTTCTGCAATCTTCCAGTGGCGCCCCACAGACAATCTGGACATTGTGGTAGACGTACTTAGTATCGATTACTCTGACTCCGGTGTGATCCGCGGTTTCATCGAACCCTTCGAACTGGATGCCAGCTCTTTAAACGGCAGTGGTGCAAATTCTACCGGTACCCAGACAAACGCGAATCCGGTTTTGCGTACTGACCCTGCACAGAAAGACGGTGAACTGACGACAGTGGGCCTGAACATCGATTATCAGTTGAATGATGAATGGTCGGTGAAACTGGATGTGGCTGACAGCAGCTCCAGTAAACGTGATCTGCGCGGTGAATCTTATGCCGGTCTTGCCCGTAGCGGAGCTGAAATTGCTGCCGGCGATCAACGTACCCGTGACTTTGTGATGGGACCTGACGGTATTTACTTTACCGGTTCAACCGGCCTGGATGCATTCTCCGATCCTAACCTGTTACAACTTACCGGTCCGCAGCAATGGGGTGGCGGCATGGCGGCGCTTGCCGATCAGTTCGATACTGACGTTCTTCGTGCAGACGGTACACCTTATACCTTCATCAACGCGCAGGATGGCTTCCTGAACTATGCCGATTTTGAAGAGGAACTGACAACGGTTCGTCTTGAAACAGAGGGCTTTGTTGAATGGGGCATTGTAAACAAGGTAAACGTGGGTGTTGCATACAGCGACCGCTACAAATCGAAGGATAACAAAGGCTTCTTCGCTACTGCTTCAAGCTATCCGAATTCAGAATCAATCCCGACTTCATACCTGTACAACGGTCTGGCAGATCTTACCTGGGCTGGTATGGGCTATGTGGTAGCGTACGATGGTTTTGCGCCATATAACGATGGCGAGTATGAATTAAATGATGCCGGTCTGCTCGAGCCGGACCGTTTAGGCGACACCTACAAAGTGTATGAAGAAGTCACCACACTGTTTGCCAAATTTGATTTTGAAACAGAAATCGGTGATTTCCCTGTCACCGGTAATTTCGGTGGGCAGTATGTTCAGACCGATCAGCGCTCGACCGGCTATATCGGTGTTGTCGGCGCAAACTTCAAAGTGTGTGACGGCGATGATAACGGCGTGATCGACGCAGATTGTGAGCAGGATATTTCTGACGATTACAATCACTTCCTGCCCAGCCTGAACGTTTCTGTTGAAGTGGGCGATAATCAGTTTGTCCGCTTTGCGGCCAATAAAACCATCAGCCGTGCCCGTATCGATCAAATGAAAGCATCGGGCTTTGTGAAATTCGACCAGAACATTAACCTGATTGCTATTCCAAATACACAAGCGGCAGTAGACGAGTACGGTACACCATGGTCCAAGTTCCAGGGTAACCCCCGTCTTCGTCCTTTGGAAGCGAATAACTATGACCTGTCTTTCGAGAACTACTTTGAAGATGAGGGTTATGTGTCCGTGGCGTTATTCTATAAAGACCTGGTTAACTGGACACGTGACGGTAACCTGACTATAGATTTCACCAACGATCCCACCAATGATGGCGCAGATTACTTCATTCCCGGATTCCATGACAGAACCGTAGGTGCCGACGGGCTGGTAGGTCCGGACGGCACGGTCTATGCGCCCGGCACTTACATCACTCCACCGGATACAGGTACATTTTCATTCTTCGAAGATGGTCTGACCGGCAGCGTAAAAGGTGCTGAGGTTACCGCTCAGATACCCCTGCGTATGGTGAGTGACGTACTGGACGGTTTTGGTATCGCCGCTTCTTATACATACATTGATGCGACTCTGGAAGATGACTCACCGGTGCCCGGTCAGTCAGAAAGAGTCACGTCTTTGACTGCCTATTACGAAATGAACGGCTTTGAAGTACGTGTTGCTGCGACAGACCGGGGTGAATTCTTCACCTATCAGCGCGGCGGTTCAAACAAAATTGAAGGTGCGACACGGGATGCGGTTACCCAGGTGGATGCGCAAATCAGCTATGACTTCGAAGGCAGTGGTATTGAATACCTCGAAGGATTGCGTATATCTCTGCAGGGAACGAACCTGACCGATGAAAAAGAAGAGACCCGCGATTCGAATGGTTTCGTCACCCTGAGACGGGAGTTCGGACCTTCTTATATGCTGAACTTCAACTACTCCTTCTATTAATCAATCCGGGCGGCAGCTTTACTGCCGCCCTTCTTTTTAAATATTTTCGTAGCAGCTTTTACTACAAAAACGGTTACGAAAGTGTTTATAGTAAATTTAATATCAATAACATCAACGGATTACTGAATGACCTCAGGTGTGCGCAAATTAGTCATTGCCGGCGGAGGCACCGCAGGCTGGATGGCAGCCGCTCTGTTTAAGAAAGTCCTCGCAGACAACATCAAAGTAGAGCTGATTGAATCAGAAGATATTGGCATCATCGGTGTCGGTGAAGCAACCATTCCCCCTATTCAAACCTTTAATCAATATCTTGGTCTGGATGAAAAAGCCTTTCTTAAAGAAACCCACGCCAGCATAAAGCTGGCTATCCGCTTTGAAAACTGGAAGCAGGAAGGCAGCAGCTATTACCACACATTCGGTGCACCTGGCGCCACACTGGGCTTTGTCGGCTTCCAGCATTACTGGTTACGGGCAGCACAAAACGGGCTGACACAGTCATTGTGGGACTTCGATCTGAATTACCTGGCTTGTCTGGAAGGAAAATTTAATAAAATTCAGACTGATAATCCGGTGTATCAATTGCCTTATGCTTATCATTTCGATGCCACCCTGTATGGTCAGTTCTTAAGACGCATGGCAGAAAACGCCGGCGTAAAACGCACAGAAGGCACGATTGAACATGTGAAGCAGAATGCAACCACGGGCTTTGTGGAAGCACTGCAGTTAAAAAGTGGTCAGCAGATTGCCGGCGATTTATTTCTGGATTGCACCGGCATGCGCGGCCTGCTTTTACAAAAGACGCTGGGTACAGAATACGAGGACTGGTCTCACTGGTTATGTGCAGACCGGGCGTGGGCAGTGCCGTCACAGAGGCATGAGCATACCGCTCCGTTCACCCGCAGCATAGCACGTTCAACGGGCTGGCAGTGGCGAATCCCCCTCACCCATCGTAACGGTAATGGCCTGGTGTACAGTTCAAAATATATGGACGATGACAAAGCCAGGGAGTTGTTGATGACAAACCTGGATACGCCGGCACTGGATGAACCGCGTAAAATCAGTTTCCGCACTGGCCGGACCGTAAAGCAATGGTCAAAGAATGTGATCGGGATCGGTTTGTCCAGCGGGTTCCTTGAGCCTCTGGAATCGACCAGCATTCATCTTATCCAAAGCGGTCTGGTGAGGTTACTGAAGATGTTTCCGCATAAGGAAATTAATCCTTCGATGGAGACCATGTATAACGCGGAATCGAAGGAAGAATTTGAAACCATCCGCGACTTTATCATTTTGCACTATGTGGTAAATGAACGTGATGACTCTGAATTCTGGCGGGATATGCAAAACATGTCCATTCCGGCAAGACTAGAGCAGAAAATCAACGCGTTTAAAGATACCGCCACTATCTTTAACGAACAGAACGATATCTTCCGTGATGCTTCCTGGCTTCAGGTTATGGCAGGCCAGGGGATCATGCCACGGGATCATCATCCGGCAGCCAATACACAAACCGTCCCCCAATTACTCGATGTCATGGGAAAAGTATTACAGGCAAAACAGCAGCCTCTTACACAGATGCTTCCCCATGATGAATTTCTCAAACGGTTTACTCAATAATGTCAGCGCCTCATCGTATTGTTATCGCCGGAGGCGGCACCGCCGGCTGGATTGCTACCTGCCTCATGGCGCACCACTGGCGTGATAAGCCGGTGAGCATTACGCTGGTGGAATCGGCTGATATTGCCACCGTGGGCGTGGGAGAAGGTTCAACCCCTACACTGAAACGCTTTTTCAGTGACCTTAACATTGCAGAAAGTGACTGGATGCCAGCCTGCAACGCCACGTATAAGGTGAATATCCGGTTTAAAGGCTGGAGTCCCCAAAACGGGCCTGACAGTTACAGTCATCCGTTCATCTCACAACCGGATGCATTCACTGAGCGCCCCTTTCATGTGAACTGCCACAACCGCCGGCTGGGCCTGGACGTGAACGTTACCCCTGAACAATTTCTGCTGAACGGGTGGCTGGCCGGGGCAGGAAAAGCCCCGGTGGCGCCAACCTCGTTCCCGTTTCGTATCGAATATGGTTACCATTTTGATTCCGCCTTGCTGGGCCGGTATCTGAAACGCCATGCCGTCAGCCTGGGTGTAAATCACATTGAAGGGAAAATTGACGATGTCATTACCAGTCTTTCAGGCCATATTACATCGCTGAAATTGCAATCCGGCGAGATAGTTGACGGTGATTTTTTCATCGACTGTACGGGCTTCCGTTCTTTGTTGTTACAACAGACACTGGATATCCGCTTTAATCCGTTCAGTGAAAACCTGTTTAACGACAGGGCCGCGGTACTGGCAACACCGGCGCAGGCGCGTCTGCCGGTGGAAACAACGTCTACAGCGCTCAGCAACGGCTGGGCGTGGTCTATCCCTTTAAGTAGCCGTACCGGAAACGGTTATGTCTTTTCTTCAGCTCATCTATCAGACGATAAAGCTGAGGCTGAACTTCGCCGTCATCTTTCCGTGCAGGACAACGAAGGTGACGTGCGGTTCCTGTCTATGCGTGTTGGCCAGGTTGAAAAGCACTGGCACAAGAATTGTCTGGCGCTGGGGCTGGCGCAGGGTTTTATTGAACCCCTTGAAGCCACAGCGCTGCATCTGGTGCAACTGTCCGTTGAATTTTTCATAGAAGATTATGAACAGGGTAACTTCAGTCCCGCTTTACAGGACAAGTTTAATAAAGACGTCACTGAAAGGTTTTCAGGAGTAAGGGATTACATCGTCGCCCATTACAAACTCAATACCCGCGACGACTCGGCATACTGGCGGGAAAACCGTAATAATATGGCTTTGTCTGAATCCCTGTTGCAACTGCTTGATGTCTGGTACCGGAAAGGCGATTTCCCGGCAGAAATTCAACGGCAGAACATTCAGTCTCACTTTGGCATTACATCATGGCACTGCCTGCTCGCCGGATATGGCATCTTTCCTCCGCTGGCTAAACAGCAGCCCGGACGGGGTGATCTCTACAAGGACAATGACACTGAGGCATTTTTTAAAGGCTGTCTGTTAAATTTCCCCGATCACAGTGCGTATCTTAAAGACGTTGCAAACAGCTTTCCGGCAGTTAAAAGCTCACTGTACTAAAGACTGTTGAAAGGCGGAGACACATTACAACTGAACCTTGCGCCCGGTGGTGGTGCAGCACTCCAGTTTGTTCCTTTGTGACCATTCTTCCCGGCATGCGCTGAGATGGCATGAAAACATGGCGGCTGATGAGGCAGTCCGCCATGTACCGGCCAGAAAAAGGTTACGCATAACTCTTACATGGTCAATATAACCGATTGATTCGGCGTTAATTTAAAGGATATGCTTCGTTTGCCGTCTTTAACTTCAGATTTCACTCTGGCCCCGGTCAACTTATCCTCTAACTCCCTTAAGTCAGAAAATTCTGCGGGTAATTCAGACAAATCCAGTTCTGCCAGCACCTCTTTTTCACTGTAAAAATTACTGACACTTATCAAAATGTCATCATTGTTCCAGCGCGCGAAAGCAAATACCTTTGCATCAGAAAGCTGGCCGTTTACCTTTAACGACTGATGTAAAGACTGGTAGTTACCGGATATCACTGCCGGGGTTGAAGCGGCGATATTCAGTACGGTTTTATAATAATCGCGCAGTGCCTGCTCTGCTCCGGTTGATTGTCCACCATCAAATTTACCGTTATTCATCCAACGCTGGTGAGCCGGCACCCCGATGTAATCAAAAATAGACGTCCTGGACGGCTGGCCGAATCCCGCGACTTCACTACCGTCTTCGCCATTTTCCTGACCAAAGTAAATCAAAACCGGAGACTCACTGATAAGCGCAGACACAACCAGAGCAGGCTTGCCTGACTCAGCATTTCCGGCAAACTCAGGACTGGCTATTCGTTGTTCATCATGGTTTTCAAGAAAATGAAGAAGATGCCGACGGATATCTCCGTATTGTTCCTGAATATCAGCCAGTTTTGCGACATCGCCGTTATTCTGCATAACATCTTTAAGTGAGTCGTAAAAATCCACCTTGTCATACAGATAGTCCATTTTTCCCAACTGCAAATAGTCACGGTAAAGCGCAGGCTGATAGACTTCAGCAAGCAATACCGCATCCGCGGAAGTGTGCTTAATGTGACTGTTCAAATATGACCAGAACGCAACCGGCACCATTTCAGCCATGTCATAGCGAAACCCGTCTACGCCCTTATCCAGCCAGTACTGTGTGATATCTTTAAACTTTACCCACGAATCCGGTACAACTTTATCAGACCAGTACTGATAGTGAGCCTGAGCCGGCGCAAAACGCAGCTCTTCCGGTACATCAGGGAATTCATGGTCACCCGACGGCGTAACACCGTAGTTAATTTTAACGGTTTCATACCAGTCGTTGACATCAGGTTTAGCATTGCGGGAACCATTACCTGTCCATCGGGCCGGTGATTCATCAAAATGACCGTCTGCCAGAGGATGTGATGCACCACCTAACGGTTTTGTTGCGGGGGTGAAATCCGGGACCTCAAAAGGTTCTCCCGGGATATAGTAAAAATTATTGTTTTTACTGTAGGTGACCGATGTGTCGTCACGGGCGCCAAAGCTGCTCTGTGGTCTCACTACTGAATAGTACTGTCTGGCAACATGGTTAGGCACAATGTCAATCATAACCTTGAGGCCGGCTGCGTGAGTACGGGAGATCAGTGCTTCAAACTCCTCAAGCCGGCTGGCCGGATCATTTGCAAGATCCGGGTCCACATTGTAATAATCCCGCACTGCGTAAGGCGAACCGGCTCTTCCTTTGACCACATCAGGATCGTCCCCTGCAATGCCGTAAGCAGAATAATCTGTCACAGACGCGTGATGAGGAACACCGGTATACCATATCCAGTTTGCGCCCAACGCGCTGATTTCATCCAGCGCCTTTTCCGAAAAATCACTGAATTTGCCCGCCCCGTTTTCTTCGATGGTTCCCCAGGGCTTGTTGGTCGTATTGGTGTTACCGAACAATCGGGTGAACACCTGATAGATTACCAGCTTTTCAGCGGTATCTGCTGCGGTATCGTTGGACTTTAACCGGGTTGTTGTCATCGGGGCCTCAGGTTCTGTGTGACAGGCAACAACGAATAAACTGGAAGTAATAACACATATCAGTATGGCGGGAAGCCGGAAGGAAAGTAAAGTGGCTGACACGACAGCAAACTCCATGCATAAAAAAACCGAGCATAACGACCCGGTCTTTTTCAGCAACAAACATACGTATTCATAATTAAGCAGCGCGTGTTTTTTGCCCTTTTCCTGTCAATGTGGAAGGTACTGGTTTGTGGATTGAACCAAAGTTCGGTACATCTTCCAGCTCTTTCATAATTTTTCGGTAGAAACGATGCAGCGACGGTGAGATTTGATGGAAAAACTCTTCCGGAGATAAGCGGTACGCTGCACGCTTACCATGATATTCAATAACCTGACCAAGCTGATTGAATTCGATGCCCAGCATACGCAGACTTCTGGCCAGTTTCGGCTCCATCATAACGTATACATTTTCTACATCCCTCAGCACACAAATTGTTGCAGCAAAGAAATACAGTGCCAGTGTGAGATAAGGGAAATTTCGATCGGGTTTGGTTCTTTTGAAACCTTTGTCGAGTGACTTACCCGTCACCGGAGAAAGATTTGTATCTGTTTCGCGACGGCGAAAGCGTTTTGGAATCGCCAGGCGGGAAATTTCGCACACCGAGTGGCGAGGCAAGCGGGACGGACTGTTCTCATCCATCCGGATGGCATCTGCACAATTTTGCTCTATCGGCAGTACCTGTCCACTGTGCTGAGGCATAACCACGCGGATAGTACCAGCGCAATCTCCGGTGGCCTTGTGCTGTATATAACAGCTGATCGCATATTCATCGAATTCGTCAAACTCCATTTTGGTTTGACGCACTTCCTCAAACCCCATTTCCTCGCAGTACACCTGATGGCGTGTACGAAAACAGGCTCTCTGATCTTTTTCTTCATTTGCCACAACAAGGGTAAAGTGCTCAAAGAAGTGATTGGCGGCTGCATCTATGGCTTTGTTCATCTGGCGCCTGACAAGAGGCTTCACCATATGTTTGACACCAGGTACTTGATGCACTTTTTTAAAAGCGTTTAACAAGCGACGTTTCACTCTGACTCCCAACGATTCGAAAGAGGATTTTTTATTCTATTAATGAGTCTTACTTGGTGCTTCCGTGACTAACCAAACAAACCACACCCGTGAGGTGTGAGAGTCACCCTGTGAGATCAGTTGAATAACGGATTATAATTATTAATGCCACAACTCAAATGCATACTTACAGCGTCAACTTCTATAGGTTTTTGTATTTTTTGTATAAACCCATTGCGTACTTTCTTAAACAAGTTTCAGACCACTTTATCAGGATCACCGAAAATAGTTATGAACCCGCAATACTATCAAAGAGTATTAATAATATTTTTAAGTAAGACTTAAACTTCAGTTTTTTTACGCAAAATGAAAACTAATTTCATAACTGTATGATTTAATTTGTTATTAATTGTAACCGGCGAATCTAAACCTATGAAAAACCTGCCGAAATTTCGTTCAGCTCAGGCAAATTCACAAGCATAAATTAATTTAATGGAGGGTGAGATATTTTTAGATCCCGTGTCACAAGATCCGGATCTGAGCGTAAGATCGTAAAAAACTCTGACACTTTCAAAGATATGGTTACCAGGGTGTAGCCATATGGAAACACCCTTTTACAAGACCTCAGGATTTCCCAGTCCGTAACTGGTTATTACGGTCCCGCGAAGCTCTTATTAGCTCGTCACCATGCTGATACTGACTTTTTGCAAGCCGGTCGTAAAGCACGACATTCGCTGTCGCAGCCAGATTCATACAACCTGTCGTTGGCACATAAACAACATCATCGGCCCGCGCAACCAGACTGGCAGGCACGGAACCGTCCTCGGGCCCGAATATATAAAATGCATTAGCCGGATGCTGATATTCAGGTAGCGGAATTGCTCCTTCAACCAGTTCAATTACAACAACTTTTGCGCCTTCGGGGATGACCTGTTGCAAATCAGGAACAGCCTCAACGGGTATTTGTTTATGTACGTCTTTGGTGTCCGCATAGAACTCTCTGGCCCGCGTATACCGTTCACCGGTGTAATACACAGCGCTGGCATTAAAACAACCCGCGCCACGGAGCACTGAAGCCACATTCACCGGACTTTTCGGGTTAACCAGACCGATATATGAAAGTTTTGACGATGACATTAAGTACCCCGCTGGAAAAACCGCGGCAGTATCGCAAAAAGCAATCCGCTTAACCAGCAGGCAAAGAAAAAATATTTACTGTTATGCTGCAAGCTTTTTACGGGAGGATAACAGCCGTCTGGCCATCCTTCTTCCCTGCGCATAGCCAAGTAATAGCTTACGCTTATCCATCGTGAGTCGTTTTACACAAAATCCGGCATCCGGTGCAATAACGGTGATTTTACAATCGTCAGGAGGATTATTCAGAAAGGCCAGCGTTTCATTATACATGCGCGGCCGCTGAAGCATGGTTTCGAGCAAAGCAGGCTGATGACCGTAGAGCTTAGTCAGTAACCAGGCGTTTTTCACTTCAGGCTTGGAAAATCCCGCAGGCTGTGACAGCACCACGGTAATGTCTCTGGCTCCCATCCCGTAGGCATGTTTAACCGGTATTGAATCCCCTACTCCACCGTCTACATAAGGTACGCCATCGATAACCGGTTGTTCCCTGAACGCTGTAGGTATGGCACATGATGCTACCATCAGTGTGTCAACGGTGTCCGGTGTGGCCAGGTGATATTCACATTTGCCGGTTTGTGTATTTGTGACACCTACGTAGAGAGGAATTGCACTTTGTTCACCCGGTACAGGTATACCTAAAACAGTTTTCGCGTGATGCCATAACCAGTGGACATCTGTCATGTGCCCCCCCTTTATAAAACGAAGGGGACTGAAAAATTCGGCTTTCGTTGCGAACTCAGTAATGATTTTCTTACTCAGACCCTGTGCACCGGACACATAGGTAGAAAGATTTGTTGCACCTGCAGAAACACCGATGGCGAAATCAAATCCGTAGTGTTTTTCTTCCATGAATTTGTCGAGCACACCCGCGGCAAAGATCCCCCGCATTGCCCCGCCTTCAACTACCAGTGCTGATTTAATCCCGCTCATTTTTTATTCCTGTCTTTCGCTCTCTATCTGGTATGACCAGCATATATTGTACCAATCGTGCAGCGGTTCCATGACTAATGAAATGAATAACTAAAACAGAAGCTTAATAAGAAAACTGCAGATTAAAACGCTAGCGGGATGTGCACCAGTATGTGATGTCTCCCCCGTTAATAGGGAAATATTATCCGGGCAGGGTAAATTTTGCAGACGGGAAAAATCGATGGCTGTAATTAAAAAAACCGTCTGCACTCACGTACAGACGGTTTAATCAGAGGTTATCGGCTAAGAAGCTGATTAGAAGGTGTAATTGAATCCTAACAGATAGTTAGCACCGTAAGCCTGATACAGCAGGACCTGACGGCTGTCAGTTCCCGATGTCTGAATATCGTCTTCGTCGGTCAGGTTTTGAGCCTGTAATGTGACGCGCAGCCCTTCCAGCGATTCAATTCCAGACTCACTGAAGTCATAGCCAATCTGCGCGTCGATGAAGGTACCACCCTGATTGGTGGTATCAGACAGTGCCAGACTCAGACCACGGGCTTCTGTAAGATAATCAGAACGTTTGGTACCGGCTACCCGCACTTCGAAACCACTGTTTTCGTAGAAAACAGTCAGGCTGTAGTTTTCATCGGATAATCCCGGGATCCGTGTTTCACCACCCTCACCGGCGGCGTCAGCATGACCGTCCATGAATGTAGCACTGGCAAACACACCAAATCCGGACAGTGCATCAGCAATAAGATCACCCGGCAGACTCATCTGGATCTCATAACCGCGGACCAGACCTTCAAAGCCGTCCTGAGGCTTGGTTTTATAGCCTTCGAACAACACCGGAGCTAATGCGGCTTCATCCTGGGTATGGTGAATTTCCGGAATGTAGTCCTGAGTAAAGTCAGACAATAATCCGTTCTCGCGATGCCAGTTCTTAATGTCTTTAAAGAAATAAGACAAGGCTACGTAACCAGTATCAGCAAAATAATTCTCGTAGGACAAGTCGAACTGATTTGCTTCGTAAGGACGCAACTCAGGGTTTCCGGAGCTGCCACCCCAAGGACCGTTCTCAACATTATTGGAAAGAATATTGGTGTTGTTATAAGAGAAAGTCACCTGAGTATTCGGACGCATATCATCCATACGCGGACGGGTCAGAACTTTACTTAATCCCATTCTCAGAAATTGGCCTTCGGCAAATTCTGCGCTGAGGTTCAGAGTCGGCAATACATCGGTGTAATCGGTCCCGCCCGTAACAGGCACAGCTTCCACCAGGCCATCCTGATTAACGGAAGTACTGAAGCCCTGAGAACTTTGATCGGCACGCACAACCTGAACACCCACATTACCGCGGATGTAGATATCGTCTACAGAGGTATCAATATCCAGTTTTCCGTACAATGTGGTGAGTTTTTCATTCACGGTGTATGTATCACCCAGACGACCGGCATCAACCAGTTTTGCGTCTGTGGCAATGTAATATCCGCTGTCATACAAGCCAATAGAATCGTACGCCAGCACACCATTGATGCCTATGAAATCAAGGGAGACAACACCAAGTACTTCAGGAATAGCTGCATCATCAGGATAAGACGGAGCTGTCAGATAAGCGCCGTTATTTACCTTAGATTTTTCACGGTCAGAATACACCATGCCGACTTCCAGACCGGAGAAAATTCCCCATTCCACAAAACCTTCAGTAGAAAGACGGAAGGAATCCAGGCTCTCTTCAAATACAGGCTGGTTAACAAAGCCATCCTGGGCGTCACCACCAACAATGGGAGCACCCCATGTCTGCGGTCCTGCCAGTGTGATCAGGCTGGCGTCGGTTAAATCAACCGGCGCAATTTCAGGATGATCTGAATACATTACGCCGGTGGATGTCATTTCCCACGAACGTGCTGTCATGGGACGTCCGTCAATACCGGTACGGCCCACACCGGAGTAACTTTCTACGTCTGTAATGGTTTTATCGACACTGCCGGTTGAAATATCTGCTGTGATGCTCCAGTCATTATTGAGCATGTACTCAACATTTAAACCAAAGGTTTTCAGCTCAGCTTCCTGCCGGCGTACATCGTTGCGTACCACACTGTAGAAGCCATCGTAATAGCCCGAAGACACCAGGCCATCTTCAACGCCGGTAATCGTGTAGTCACCGGTTCCCCACTCTGCGCCACCTTCTTCAACACCGCGACGGGCATCATCTTCGAGGAAGTCGATATACAGGGCGTCGAACTGAATATTTAATTGATCCTGCGGAGCCCATTGAATTACAGCAGCGACAGAATCACGGTTCATCATGGCAGAACGGGCAAAGGAGTCATGACCGCCAAGAACCAGTGTTCCTTCCGGCACATCAACACCGCTGGCCGCTTTATCCGGATTCGCATCAGCATAACCCCAGCCACGGAACTGTTGTTCCTGACGTGGAGATTCCATGGTCGCAACCGTAAGCGCCACACCTAACGTATTATCAAGAAATTGATCAACGAAGTTAAAAGACAAACGGTGTCCCTGATTATCAAAGTCAGGGTTAGCGGCATCTTCCTTGTTCTTTTCTAATGTACCGTTGAGGGTAACAGTACTTTCTGCAGATAACGGCTTAACGGTTTGCAAATCAATAGAACCGCCAATGTTTTGCGTAGTCATGCCGGCTTCAGGTGTTTTATACACCAGAATGTTAGAAATGATTTCTGTAGGATAAAGGTCGAATTCAACACCACGGTTGTCACCCATACCTAACAGTTCACGACCGTTAAGAGATGTACCTACATAGTTCTCGTTAAAACCGCGGACTGAAATACCGCTGGTACGTCCGTTACGACGTTCACCCGCAAGACCGGGCAAACGGGACAATGATTCTGCAATACTGGTGTCAGGCAGTTTACCGATATCTTCTGCTGACAACGCTTCAACGATAGAGGTGCTGTCCATCTTGATAGCCTGAGCACGCTGAAGGCTTCCGCGGATCCCTGAAACCTGAATAACTTCTACATTATCTTCCGCCTGAGTGTCATCAGATTGTGCGAATACGGGTACAGAGGTAAGGGATAATCCGGTGGCGATCATCGCCATTTGAATTAAATTTGGTTTAAATTGTGTCATCAATCTTTCCCTAAGGTTATGCGGGCAATCTGTTATCGCGGCGGTAACATACCGCCAGAATGGGCTGCCGGTACACTGGTTGGGGCCCGCCGCGAAACAGTTCCTGAGAACGCCATTAGTTATTTTTATTACCGTTAAATGACAATTCTCTGTGTCGCGTGCATCCTATCGGGAAGATAAAAATTGCTCAATCATCTGCATACGTATTCATAAAACAATTAAAACAATAACTTAACATTGTAGTAATGCTGTCGGAGTGGCAACCGGATGACCAGCTGTCTCTCAAAACCTTTTAAAATAGCGGACTGTATCGATTAAGTTTATTGGCGCAAATGTGATAACTGAGAGGACTTGTTTTCACAGATGTAAAAACGGTATGCCTGTAAGAGGAACAGCCGGCAAAATCGATTTACCGGCCATTTATTCTATTGAGATTTAGCAAGCTGATTCAGTTTATCTATCAATTGTGTTTCGGCTTCAATTTCCTGCATCTGACTGTATGCAGCATCTGCCCGCTTAATGCCTTCTTCAGCACGTTGACTTGCACCGGAAGAAGACTCCGATAAGGCCGCTAATTCGCTGCTTAAACTTACCGATCCGGACTCAATTTCCTGTAGCAATCCGTTAATACTGTCGATAGCAGAGGATATCCCGTCTATAGACGCAGAGACTTCATTGATCGTATCGCCGGTTTCTTTAAGACTTGACTGGGTACGCTGACTGAGCGCTCTGACTTCGTCAGCCACAACAGCAAAACCACGCCCGGCTTCACCTGCACGTGCAGCCTCAATCGCTGCATTTAACGCCAGTAAGTTAGTTTGTTCGGCAATACCGCTGATAGACTGAATAATGTTTACAATCTTCTCTGCACTTTCACGGAGCCTGTCCATACCACCAGATAATTCAGCACGTTCATGCTCCTGACGGGCAATTTGTTGCATGAAGAAATCAAATTGCTTTCCAAGCTCTAACTGACGGTTTGCTGAATCACTGGCCTGAGATGCAACAAACTTTAACTGTCCGGTAGATTCTTTGAGTAAGGGATGGAATTTCTCTGTCTGCTCAATTAACTTGCTCTGCAACATATTGATATTGCTCATACTGATAAGTTTTGCCTGCATGTGATAATTTGAAAATGCAGCCAGGTGAAACGGGAAATTGGTAACATATTCATCAAAATATGACTGTTGCTCATCATGTTTGAAGAAACCGATGGCCGTTACTGTCTGATTCTGATGTAACCCCAGATATTCACCAAATGTGGAAAAACCTGACACAACCACCTGATCAAATGTACCAATCCCGCTTAAATTATCCGGATTGTTTAATCGCCTTAAAATACAGTCATTGGCAATCAGCGCCACAGGTTTTCCGTTTTTCCCTCTCAGAAAATTATCAAAGTCCCGCTGCAAAGATTGCTTAAAATCTGTAGCCTTAACCAGTTGTAAGTATTCGCCAAACCCCATATCGCTGAAGAAACGGATGCTGCCATCATCATTGATTGAAGCTACAGAGCGGATATAAATACTCTTGTCGATATCAATACCGAATGAGTGACTGGTCAGTTTGCTGTCCAGTTCTCCGGCAGAACATTTAAAATGCCGCGCTAATGCGTCAACTGGTGTGCGCAGCGACATATCTTTATCAAGTACTGAATGCAGGGTTCGGGTAAGCGGGTCGAATTTGGCCACGGTAAACCCCGTACCCGTGGTCACAAAGTTATGGCTTTTCATGATCCCGTAACGGTAGTTTCGGGATAACTTACAGAATGCGAGTAAAACCTGATTAGATTTTATTTCTCCGTTAAGGGCAATGTCAGCCTGTTTAAAATCCAGCTTTCCCCCTGCACTGCCACCTATGAAGAAACAGGGGAACCGTTTCACTTTGTACAAAGCCTGAGTGAAAAAATCCTCACTGGCAGTTATGCCGTCAAAATAGGTCAAGGCAAAGGTGTCTCTGCTACCTATATCAAAAGGTACATTTACTTTGGATAACTCTGATGCGATGCGTTTGACCCGCTCAGCAGGTGGCATTACCGGTTTACCCTTCTTAATATCATCACTGTATAAAGGCACGCCGTGAATACTGATTTGACTTATCAGTGCAGAAGAAAAGCTATGGATAACAATGTTGTCCCATCGTTCAGGAGCAGGATGGTAAAGAGTCGTCCCCCCACCCAACTCACCTGAAGTCATGATTGTGATGACATGTTTACAAAGGCTGGCGGTTTGGGTTATCTGTCTGCTTACAGATGCAAAATCAAGGTGAGGAGAGACAAAAGCAATGATCAGCGCCGTGCCTTCATCGAATGCCAGCTCTCTGAGAAATGATTCAGAAATTTGATTACTTTGCAGACTTTTAGAACGGGTCAGTACTGACGATGTAACCTCAGTAGTAGTGGTTTTCTTTTTTCCAAAAAACATAGGCATCCTTCAATTCATCATGAACAGGCTGGATATAGGAATAACTATAGTTCACGATACAGGATCAGAAAGAGTAACCATTGATTTATATTAAAAAAGCCCGCTATCAGCGGGCTTTATAATCATCAAAAAGCAAGGCTTACCAGCCAGTCTGCTCGCGCAGTGCTTTACCGATGTCAGCCAGTGAGCGAACAGTCTTAACGCCTGCTGCTTCAAGGGCTGCGAATTTGTCGTCTGCAGTACCTTTACCACCTGCGATAATTGCACCGGCGTGGCCCATGCGCTTACCCGGAGGAGCTGTAACACCCGCGATGTAAGAAACAACCGGCTTAGTTACGTTTTCTTTGATAAACGCTGCCGCTTCTTCTTCTGCAGTACCACCGATTTCACCGATCATAACAATCGCTTCAGTCTGTGGATCGTCCTGGAACATTTTCAGAATGTCGATGAAGTTAGAACCCGGGATTGGGTCACCACCGATACCAACACAGGTAGACTGGCCGAAACCTTCGTCAGTAGTTTGTTTAACCGCTTCGTACGTCAGTGTACCAGAGCGGGAAACGATACCTACTTTACCAGGCTTGTGGATGTGACCAGGCATGATACCAATCTTACACTCACCCGGAGTGATAACACCCGGACAGTTAGGACCGATCATGCGAACGCCTTTCGCATTTACGTATTCTTTAACGTAAAGCATGTCCAGCGTAGGGATACCTTCAGTGATACAAACAATCAGCTCGATGCCAGCATCAGCCGCTTCAACGATTGAATCTTTACAGAAAGGAGCCGGTACGTAGATAACAGATGCAGTCGCACCCGTCGCTTCTACCGCGTCACGTACAGTATTGAATACTGGCAGACCTAAATGCTCAGTACCGCCTTTGCCCGGCGTTACACCGCCAACCATTTGCGTACCGTAAGCAATAGCCTGTTCAGAGTGGAAAGTACCCTGACCACCAGTGAAACCCTGACAGATTACTTTGGTGTCTTTATTAATTAAAACTGACATTATTTGCCCTCCGCTGCAGCAACAACTTTTTCTGCTGCATCAGTCAGCGATTCAGCAGCGATGATATCCAGACCTGAGTTCGCCAGAACTTCACGGCCAAGATCAGCATTTGTACCTTCAAGACGTACAACAACCGGTACTTCAACGCCTACTTCTTTTACTGCGCCGATGATACCTTCAGCGATCATGTCACAACGCACGATACCACCGAAGATGTTTACCAGTACTGCTTTAACATTGCTGTCAGACAGAATGATTTTGAATGCTTCAGCTACACGCTCTTTAGTCGCGCCGCCACCAACATCCAGGAAGTTTGCAGGCTTACCGCCATGCAGGTTTACGATGTCCATGGTACCCATGGCCAGACCTGCACCGTTAACCATACAGCCAACGTTACCGTCAAGTGCAACGTAGTTCAGCTCGAAAGAGGCAGCATGTGCTTCACGGGCATCTTCCTGTGAAGGATCGTGCATTTCTTTCACTTTTTTCTGACGATACAGTGCGTTACCATCTACACCCAGTTTGGCGTCCAGGCAGTGCAGGTTACCGTCAGTCTTGATTACCAGCGGGTTGATTTCGATCAGCGCCAGGTCAAGGTCTTCGAACATTTTCGCCAGACCCAGGAAGATTTGCGTAAATTGTTTTACTTGTACGCCTTCCAGACCCAGTTTGAATGCCATTTCACGTGCCTGATAAGGCTGAGGACCAACGATTGGGTCGATTTCAGCTTTCAGGATTTTTTCAGGCGTTTCTTCTGCAACGGTCTCGATTTCAACACCGCCTTCAGTAGATGCCATGAAAACAACGCGACGTGTACCACGGTCAACAACCGCGCCTAAGTACAATTCGTTTGCGATATCAGTGCAAGATTCAACTAAGATTTTGCTTACTGGCTGACCTTTCTCATCAGTTTGGAAAGTTACCAGGTTCTTGCCAAGCCACTTCTCTGCAAATGCGCGAATGTCTTCTTTATCTTTTACAAGTTTAACGCCGCCCGCTTTACCGCGACCACCGGCATGTACCTGACATTTCACAACCCACTCGTCACCGCCGATGCGGTCGGCCGCTTCTACAGCACCTTCAGGTGTGTCTGATGCGTATCCTTCAGAAACAGGTAAACCGTATTCTTTGAATAGCTGCTTACCTTGGTATTCATGCAAATTCATGGTGTTTCTATCCGATTTTTAGTAAGACAAAAGTCGCTTATGCGACTTGATTAGTATGACCGGCCTCATTCTTCGAAACCAGCGCTGTGACAGACAGCAACGGGTTGCTGCCTGCACACAATGACTACCTGAAAACTTATACGTCCAGTAACAGACGTGTTGGATCTTCAAGCATTTCCTTCACAGTAACCAGGAAGCCAACTGACTCTTTACCATCGATAATACGGTGGTCATAAGACAGGGCCAGGTACATCATAGGAAGAATTTCTACTTTGCCATTCACTGCCATTGGACGTTCCTGGATTTTGTGCATACCCAGAATCGCGCTTTGTGGCGGGTTAATGATTGGCGTAGACAACAGAGAACCGAACACACCACCGTTAGTTATGGTGAAGTTACCGCCCTGCAGATCAGCCATTGACAGTTTACCGTCACGACCTTTCAGAGCCAGATCTTTGATGCCTTTTTCGATACCTGCCATGCCCAGATTGTCAGTGTCTTTCAGCACTGGCGTTACCAGACCACGCGGGGTAGAAACCGCGATAGAGATATCAAAATAGTTGTGGTAGCAAATGTCATCACCGTCAAGAGATGCATTTACTTCAGGGAAACGTTTCAACGCTTCAGTGACTGCTTTCACGTAGAAAGACATGAAACCAAGACGAATGCCGTGACGCTTCTCGAAGCTGTCCTGATACTGCTTACGCAGATCCATGATTGGCTTCATGTTCACTTCGTTGAAGGTTGTCAGCATCGCAGTCGAGTTTTTCGCTTCCAGCAGACGGGTAGCGATTGTTTTACGAAGACGTGTCATAGGAACACGTTTTTCGCTGCGGTCCCCAACAGGCAGGTTAGCTGCCGGTTCAGCCGCTGTAGCTGCTGCTTTAGGTGCTGCACTACCCCCTTTCAGATACTGTTCAACGTCTTCTTTGGTGATACGACCGTTTTTGCCGGTACCTTTTACTTTAGACGCATCAACGCCTTTTTCAGCAAGTAAACGACGTACAGACGGGCTTAACGCATCGCCATCATCGCTGTCGTCAGCTTCTTCAGCCGCTGCAGGAGCCGCTTTACCGGAAGCTGCACCTTCAACAAACTTAGCAATCACTTCTTCAGCCGTTACTGTAGCACCTTCTTCTGCCAGAATTTCTGCCAGAGAACCATCTGCAGGTGCAACAACTTCAAGAACCACTTTATCGGTTTCGATGTCAACAAGGTTCTGGTCGCGACTTACTGCTTCACCCACAGCAACATGCCATGTAGCAATAGTTGCATCAGCAACTGACTCAGGCAGTACGGGTACTTTTACATCGCTGGTTTTGCCGGAAGCTGCTGGTGCGGCTTCTTTAGATTCAGCTTTAGCTTCAGAAGATTTGCTTTCTAATTTAGTCGGTGCTTCACCGCCTTCGCTCAGCTTCGCAATCACTTGCTCACCTAATACAGTCGCGCCTTCTTCGTTCAGGATTTCACCGATAACACCGTCAGCAGGTGCTACTACTTCCAGAACCACTTTATCGGTCTCAATATCAACCAGATTTTGATCGCGCTTAACTGCATCACCGGCTTTAACATGCCAAGTTGCAATGGTCGCATCGGCAACTGATTCAGGCAGAACCGGAACTTTTATCTCAATTGTCATCACTGTTCCTTTATTTAATCGTGAGTGCGTCTTCAACCAGGGCTTTCTGTTGCTGGTTGTGAACGGATAGATAGCCTACGGCAGGAGAAGCCGATGCTTCACGTCCCGCATATGATAATTTTGCACCATCAGGGATGGCTTGCCAGAAGTGATGCTGGCTGCTGTACCAGGCGCCCTGATTTTGAGGCTCTTCCTGACACCATACCCAATCTTTAACATGGCTGTATTCGGCAACAATTTTTGCTGCTTCTTCCTGAGGGAACGGATACAACTGTTCAAGACGGATAATAGCCACATCGGTCTGTTCATTCTTACGACGCTGGTCAAGCAGATCGTAGTACACTTTACCTGAACACATCACCACGCGTTTCACGCCAGCCGGATCGATATCATCAATCTCACCGATAACGTTCTTAAACACGCCTTCAGACAGTTCCTCTAAAGAAGAAATGGCCAGCGGGTGGCGCAGTAATGACTTAGGTGACATGACAATCAGAGGCTTACGCATTGGACGTACAACCTGACGACGAATCATATTGAACACCTGAGCCGGCGTAGACGGGATACATACCTGCCAGTTGTGGTCAGCACATAATTGCAGGAAACGTTCAAGACGTGCAGAACTGTGTTCTGGTCCCTGCCCTTCGTAACCGTGTGGAAGTAACACAGTCAGACCACAAAGACGGCCCCACTTCGCTTCACCTGAGCTTAAGAACTGGTCAAAGACAACCTGAGCGCCGTTAGCAAAGTCACCGAATTGCGCTTCCCAGATAGTCAGCGTACCGGGTTCCGCAGTAGCAAAGCCATATTCGAACGCCATAACCGCTTCTTCTGATAATACAGAATCGAAGATTTCGATTTCACCCTGACCTTCACGGATATTCTGTAAAGGCATATAGGTAGAAGCGTCAGTTTGGTTGTGCAGTACAGCATGACGGTGGAAGAAGGTACCACGACCTGAGTCCTGACCGGTCATACGGATGCTACTACCATCGTCAACAATCGATGCATACGCCAGGTTCTCGGCCATACCCCAATCAAGAGGTTTTTCACCGGATGCCATGGCCTTACGGTCCTGATAGACTTTATTTACACGTGAATGCAGTTTGAAGTCTTCCGGATAACTACTGATACTTTCAGCAAGAGACTTCAGTTTTTCGATAGGCAAACTGCCGTCGTAAGGTGCATCCCAATCGTGACCGATATAAGGAGTCCAGTCTACAGAATGCTCTGTCATCGGACGCCATTCTTCTACCACACAAGCACCATGATCTAATGCTGCACGGTATTCTTCAATGAAACGTTCAGCATCACGACTTTCAATTGTACCCTCAGCAATTAATTGGTCAGCATAGATCTGACGGGGAACAGGATGCTTTTTAATTTTTTGATACATCAATGGCTGAGTCGCATTCGGCTCATCAGACTCATTGTGACCATGACGACGGTAACAAACCAGATCGATAACCACGTCTTTTTTGAATTTATTACGATACTCAAGGGCCAGTTTAGTCACAAACATCACCGCTTCAGGATCGTCAGAATTCACATGGAAAATAGGCGCCTGAACCATCTTCGCAATGTCAGTACAATACTGAGTCGAACGGGTATCTTCAGTCTTGGACGTTGTGAAACCAACCTGGTTGTTGATTACGATACGCACTGTACCGCCAACAGCGAAACCACGTGTCTGAGACATGTTAAAGGTTTCCTGCACAACACCCTGACCGGCAATCGCAGAGTCACCGTGAATGGTAATTGGCAGCACTTTATTGAAATCGTCGTTGCGGCGGTCAATACGTGCACGTACAGAGCCCATAACTACCGGGTTAACAATTTCAAGGTGAGACGGGTTAAACGCCAGCGCCAGGTGAACATTACCGCCGGGCGTTGCGAAATCTGAAGAGAAACCAGCGTGGTACTTAACGTCACCGGAACCTAACGTATTGTCATGTTTTCCGGAGAACTCGTCGAACAGTACAGACGGGTTTTTACCCAGCACGTTTATAAGTACGTTCAGACGGCCACGGTGAGCCATACCGATTACCACTTCTTTAGTGCCAACGGTTCCGGCTTCAGTAATAAGGCCTTTAAGCATCGGAACCAGTGCATCACCACCTTCAAGTGAGAAGCGCTTAGCACCCGGGAATTTTGCACCCAGGTATTTTTCCATACCATCAGCAGCTGTCAGCCCTTTAAGGATAGCAAGCTTCTCTTCTTTAGAGATTTGCGGGCTGGCTTCTACAGATTCGATGCGTTGTTGTAACCAGCGCTTCTGCTCAGTATCGGTAATGTGCATGTATTCTGCACCGATAGATTCGCAGTAAGTGCGGTTAAGAGATTTGAACAGGTCACGTAGCGACATGCTGTCCTGACCGATAGCATAAGAACCGACATTAAAGTTAACGTCGAGGTCTGCATCTGTCAGAGAGTGATGAGAGAGATCCAAATCGCGGGCTTTAGTTTGTTTCCAAAGTCCAAGCGGGTCGAGATTTGCATTCTGGTGACCACGAAAACGATACGCGTTAATCAGCTGAAGAACTTTAACCTGACGGTCATCTGAAGGAGCGGAGCCTTCCTGACTGGCAGATGAAGACATCCTGGCTGTTGGTCCAAGGGCAGCGAGCTGCCTGAATTGATTACGAATTGACGTATGGTTGCTTTCCAGTTCTACGCCGTCAACTTTCGGTAGGGTATCGAACACTTGACGCCATGTATCTGAAACGCTTTGTGGATTGTCGATGTACATTTCGTACAACTCTTCCACATAGGCAGCATTGGCGCCCGCCATATGCGAGGAATCCCACCACGCTTTCATCACGCTTTCTTGCATTATTGTGCCTTGCTACGTTTAGGAAATATTCTTTAACACGGTGTTATATTATGACGGTTATTTTCATAAGAACCAATAGTTATGATCATATTGTGAATAAAAACCAACCGTTTATGCCGTATATATAAAAAAATAGCCATCCTCGATGGATGGCCATTTAGCTAATTGCAATCTGAAACTAAAAAAGTGACAGAAATTTGTACTAAACAGCCCGTTGTAAAAGCATCGACTTAATCTGGCCGATAGCTTTTGTCGGGTTCAATCCTTTCGGACATACACTGACACAGTTCATGATACCGTGGCAGCGGAAGACGCTGAATGCATCATCCAGGTCGTTGAGTCGCTCTTCGGTAGCGGTGTCACGGCTATCGATTAAGAAACGATAAGCATGAAGCAGACCAGCAGGACCGATGAACTTGTCAGGGTTCCACCAGAACGACGGACAAGACGTTGAACAACAAGCACATAGAATACACTCGTACAGGCCATCCAGTTTTGCACGGTCTTCAGGCGACTGCAGATGTTCACGTGCAGGCGGCTGCTTACTGTCGTTAATCAGGAACGGTTTAATTTTCTCGTACTGGTTGTAGAACTGCGTCATGTCAACAACCAGGTCACGCACTACCGGCAAGCCAGGCAGTGGACGGATAACAATTTTACCCTTACCCAGTGCAGATAATGGTGTGATACATGCCAGGCCATTCTTGCCATTCATGTTCATACCATCTGAACCACATACACCTTCACGGCATGAGCGGCGGAAAGACAGCGTAGGATCCTGTTCTTTAAGAAGTAGCAGTGCATCCAGCACCATCATATCCTGGCCTTCTTCCACTTCCATTTTGTAGTCTTGCATTTTAGGTGCGTCGTCTACGTCAGGGTTGTAGCGATAAACTGAAAAATGTAATTGCATGATACTTGCCTCTCTTAATACGAACGCACTTTAGGCGGGAATGCTTCCCGTAACTTTGGCGCCATATTGACGTCACGTTTCAACATAGACTCGGTTTGCGGGCGATAGATGCTGTGGCATAACCAGTTTTCATCGTCACGGTCCGGGAAGTCGAAACGGCTGTGTGCACCACGACTTTCCGTACGGAAGTTCGCAGCCACTGCAGTGCTGTATGCTGTCTCCATGAGGTTATCAAGCTCAAGACACTCAATACGCTGGGTATTAAAGTCAGAACTCTTATCATCAAGACGGGCGTGTTGCAGGCGTTCTCTGATTTCTTTAAGTTGTTGTAAACCTTCAGCCATTGCATCACCTTCACGGAATACCGAGAAGTTAAGTTGCATACATTGCTGCAGGTCCTTTTTAATTTGAACCGGATCTTCACCCTTACCTTTTTCAGAAGACTCCCATCGATTGAAGCGGGCCATAGCCGCATCAAGATCAGATTGAGAAGCGTCACGGGTAGGTGCGATTTCAGACAGTTTTTCACCCAGGTGCAGACCGGTCGCACGACCGAATACCACCAGGTCAAGCAGTGAGTTACCACCCAGACGGTTTGCACCGTGTACAGATACACAAGCAATCTCACCACAGGCGAATAAACCATTTACTACGGAGTCGTTACCGTTTTCATCAACAGTCAGACACTGGCCATGAACGTTGGTTGGAATACCACCCATCATATAGTGACAAGTCGGGATTACCGGAATAGGTTCTTTAACCGGATCAACGTGAGCAAATGTACGTGACAGCTCAAGGATACCAGGCAGACGTGACTCAAGTACGTCTTTACCCAGGTGGTCCAGCTTCAATTTAATGTGAGTACCCCAAGGGCCTTCACAACCACGACCTTCGCGGATTTCCGTCATCATTGAACGGGCAACAACGTCACGACCGGCAAGGTCTTTCGCGTTAGGAGCATAACGCTCCATGAAACGTTCGCCGTCTTTATTCAGCAGATAACCACCTTCACCACGACAACCTTCGGTTACCAGCGTACCGGCACCGGCAATACCTGTCGGGTGGAACTGCCACATTTCCATATCCTGTACGGAAACACCGGCACGCAGTGCCATACCAACACCGTCACCGGTATTGATGTGAGCATTAGTCGTAGAAGCGTAAATACGACCTGCACCACCGGTAGCCAGTACAACAGCACGTGACTTAAAGTAAACCACTTCACCGGTTTCGATGTCGATTGCAGTACAACCTACTACATCACCGTCCTGGTTCTTAACCAGATCCAGTGCGTACCACTCAGAAAATACTTTCGTTTTGTTTTTCACGTTCTGTTGATACAGAAGGTGAAGCAGCGCGTGACCGGTACGGTCTGCAGCAGCCGCTGTACGTGCGCCCTGCTCGCCACCGAAGTTTTTCGACTGACCACCGAAAGGACGCTGATAAATTTTACCATTCTCGAAACGTGAGAAAGGCAGACCCATGTTTTCCATTTCAATAATGGCTTCAGGACCGGTTTTACACATATATTCAATGGCGTCCTGGTCACCGATATAATCGGAACCTTTTACCGTGTCATACATGTGCCATTCCCAGTTATCTTCATGGGAGTTACCCAGCGCTACGGTGATGCCACCCTGCGCAGATACGGTGTGAGAACGTGTAGGAAAAACCTTAGATAATAAGGCGCAGGATTTACCTGACTGAGAAATTTGCAATGCGGCACGCATACCCGCACCGCCTGCGCCGATTACAACGGCGTCAAATTCATGTACTGGTAGATTCATATCAGATACTCCACAAAACAAACAGGCCAACAAGAACGTATACAAACGCGATCAGGTTCAATACGAACTGGATAACAGCACGCAGGCCGGGCGCTTTAACGTAATCGGTAAGAACTTGCCACAGACCAACACGAACGTGAAACATAACAGCAACCAGTGTTGCAAATGTGAAGACCTTCATGCCTAAGCCAGTAAACAGACCACGCCAGATTTCATAGCTGAGTTCATCGGTGGTGATGAAGAACCACACCATGAAAAATGAAAATGCGGTGATGATTGCGGCGGTTGTGCGCAGTGTAACGTAATCTTGTACACCGTCGCGCTTAATGCTTGCCTGGTTAGTTACCATAGTGCGACTCCCAAAACGACAGTAAGAACAACCCACAGTGCAATGATTGCACGGGCGCTGTTATTACCTGACTCTAATTCTTCCCAGTGACCCATATCCATAATAACGTGACGGATACCGCCAAGAATGTGATACGTAAGTGCGGAAGCTGTACCGATAGCAATCAGTTTTCCAATTACTCCGTCCATGATTGTTTGCACGTTAGCAAAGCCGTCTGGTGATGAAACAGAAACTGCCCATGCCCAGATAACAAATAAAAGTGCGAAAAACATGGCTACGCCGGTGACGCGGTGGAGAATTGAAGAAACAGCAGAGGGAGGAAATTTAATTGTCTTGAGGTCTAAATTTACTGGTCTTTGCTTTTTCACAATTTATGCCTGTTTAATCCGTAGGGATATGAATTACCCGCTGTTTTTATGTCCTGACAGAGTAATTCGGTTGTTTACCTGTTAATAGTCTCGTCCAATGAGTTGTTAACAATTTGTGAAGTATTTATTGCTTTATTAACAAGGCAGTAGTGCCTCGTTTCAAGCACGCCTGAGTATATCCAGCGCATTGTACAATTACAATTTTTTGTACCCTATTAGGACTTTAGTCGTATAACTTCTGAACACTGCATGGCGGGGTGTATGATGAGAGCGTTACTTTTGCTTATCGAAGCAAGCGCAAGTGCAGCAGGCAATCTACACTCAACACCTATGGCGTCGCGTATTAATATAACACACCTGAAATTCTATGCATTTAGATGAAACAGATGTAATCCATGGACATTTCACATGATTGTTAATCTGTCATGAAGAAACCATTTCTTTTCACTTCAATTACAACTTATTTTTTAGTGCGTAAATAAAATAAACATAAGTTGTAATACAGTTTCGATATAACTTTTAATAACTTGGAATATTTATTATACAATTTTGCAATTAAATTGACTTTTAGCTGCATAATAAAGTAAAACTACGCCACTTTTTCCAACTAACTCGTTTAGTTTTTAAGCGAGAACGTTGCCAAAGAACCATTCTGAGGAGAGCATTTATGGCAGATCAGAAGGCCATTCTGAAAGCCGGTGATAAAGAGATCGAACTACCGATTTTGTCCGGCACCGAGGGTCAAGATGTAATTGATGTACGTTCACTGGGTGCACACGGATATTTCACGTTCGACCCCGGTTTCATGGCGACAGGCTCTTGCGAGTCTGCAATTACGTATATCGATGGCGCGGCTGGTGTATTACTGCACCGTGGTTACCCTATCGAAGAGCTGGCACGTGATGCGTCCTACCTCGAAGTGTGCTACATGCTGTTAAACGGCGAAGCACCAACTAAAGAAGAATATGAAGATTTCCGTGCGACAATTACCCGTCACACAATGGTTCATGAACAAATCAACATGTTCTTCCACGGTTTCCGCAATGATGCCCACCCGATGGCCATGCTTTGCGGCACTGTAGGTGCGATGTCTTCTTTCTACCACAGTGACCTGGACGTTTCTAACCCTGAAGAGCGTATGCGCAGTGCACACCGCTTAATCGCGAAAATGCCTACGCTGGTAGCTATGTGTTACAAGTACAACATCGGTCAACCGTTTGTTTATCCACGTAACGACTTAAGCTACGCTGCAAACTTCCTGAATATGATGTTCTCAGTACCTGCTGAAGAATACAAAATCAGTCCTGCCGTTGAACTGGCTATGGACCGTATCTTCACGCTTCACGCTGACCACGAACAAAACGCTTCTACGTCTACTGTACGTCTGGCAGGTTCTTCAGGTGCTAACCCTTATGCGTGTATCGCTGCCGGTGTAGCATCTCTGTGGGGCCCTGCGCACGGTGGTGCAAACGAAGCATGTCTGACAATGCTGGAAGAAATCGGCAGCGTGGACCGTATTCCTGAGTTTATCGCACGTGCGAAAGATAAGAGCGATCCTTTCCGTCTGATGGGCTTCGGTCACCGTGTTTACAAAAACCACGACCCGCGCGCTACAGTAATGCGTGAAAGCTGTCACGAAGTACTGAAAGAGCTGAATGTACAGGATCCATTACTTGATGTAGCAATGGAACTGGAAAAAATCGCCCTTAACGACCCGTACTTCGCTGAGAAGAAACTGTTCCCGAACGTTGACTTCTACTCAGGTATTATCTTAAAAGCGATTGGTATTCCTACCAACATGTTCACGTGTATCTTCGCCCTGTCCCGTACAGTTGGCTGGATTTCACACTGGCATGAAATGATGAGCGATCCGAAGCAAAAAATCGGTCGTCCACGTCAGATGTATACAGGTCACAACCAACGTAAATTCTCACCGCTGGAAAAGTAATTTTTTCCCGATGAGTTAAAATAGCGCCTTATGGCGCTATTTTTGTTTTAAGGAGTGAACATGCCCTATCAGGTTGTGCTATTAGGGGTTGCCGGACTGATCCCTTTTTTATTTTTGCCTCTTGCAGTAGTCCTTAACCTGCTGCCGTTGCATGAAAGTGCCCGTTATTTCACCCAGTATTCTGCCGTCCTGCTGTCATTTTTTGGTGGTATTTACTGGTGGGATGCCCTGAATAAAAAAGCGTATGGTCCGCAACTGTTGATTGCCATGCTGCCCACGATTACTGGCTGGTTATGTCTTGTATTTGCAGGCAACCTGTCTACGCTGGGTGTGCTGTCGGTGGCTTATCTGGCAGTATTATTTTATGACAAGCAGGTACTCGCATTAGATAAATCAGCGATTGTCAGCTACATCACCTTGCGGATGGCTTTAACAACGGTGGTTGTTTTGTCCCATGCCTGGTTGATTTTCCTGTTCTGAATCAGGTTATACAAACGAAAAAGCCTCGTTAGAACGAGGCTTTAGACATTTAAGGAATGACTATTATTCAGATCGAATAAGCGTAATTAATTCCTGTGTTTTTTCTTCCATCAACGGAATGTTACCCCGGGACTCAACGTTCAGGCGTATTACCGGCTCCGTATTCGATTTACGCAAATTAAAGCGCCACTCAGCAAATTCATAACCGATGCCGTCAGTATTGTCGATAACTTCAGCGTCTGCTTCATATTTTGCTTTAACCCGCGCCAGCGCAGCATCTGCGTCTTTCAGCACGCTGTTAATTTCCCCTGAGGACGGAAACGCTTCAATCCGTGCTGCCACCATATCAGCCAGCGATGTTTGCTTTGTGCAGAGCAATTCTGCCACCAGCAACCAGGGGATCATACCTGAATCGCAATAAGCAAAGTCGCGAAAATAGTGGTGAGCACTCATTTCACCGCCGTACACAGCGTCTTCTTTGCGCATACGCTCTTTGATGAACGCATGACCGGTTTTGGATTTAACCGGCGTCCCACCAGATGTTTTCACAATATCTTCGGTGTTCCAGAACACGCGGGGATCGTAGATAATTTTGGCGTTATCTTCCTTGTCGATGAACGCCTGAGCAAGTAAACCTACAATGTAATAGCCTTCAATAAACTCCCCTTTCGCATCAAACAGGAAACAGCGGTCAAAATCACCGTCCCAGGCGATGCCGAAATCAGCGTTATGGGCAATAACCGCTTTTGCCGTATCCGCACGGTTTTCAGGCAGAAGCGGATTGGGGATCCCGTTAGGGAATGTACCGTCAGGCTGATGGTGAACTTTGATGAACTCCACTGGCACACCTGTTTCAGCGAATACCGCTTCAATGGCATCCAACGCCTTACCGGCTGCACCATTACCCGCATTCGCGACAATTTTCAGAGGCGTCAGGTTAGCTGTATCAATGTATGAGACAACGTGGCGTGCATAATCTGTAAGGCAGTCTTTTTCTTCGTAGGCACCGGAAGCCTTAAGCTTCGCAATATCAATATGACTGTGGCCGTTGAAGAACGCTTCAGCATCAATACTGGCACCATTGCAATAAAATGCCAGACGGCTTGCAACCGCTTCGTCATCGAATGTCTCAGCAAGTGCTTTAATCGCATTTAAGCCGGTATCACCACTGATAGGAACAGAGCCGGCTTTAACCAGCTTCATACCGTTGTAGTTAATCGGATTATGGCTGGCAGTTACTTCAATACCACCATCGACACCCAGGTGCTTAGTGGCAAAATAAATCTCTTCCGTGCCGGTGTCACCTAAATCATAAACTTTTGCACCGCCATCTATCAGGCCCGCTGACAAAGCCAGTTTTAATGGTGTAGAAGTAAGGCGCACATCACCACCGACAACCACAGTTTTCGCGTTCAGTTCTTCAGCAAAAGCGCGGCCTATGCGGTAAGCCACTTCCTCGGAAAGCTGCTTGTTCAGCTCTCCGCGGATGTCATAGGCTTTAAAACAGGTAATTGGCTGACTCACGCTTTACCATCCTTTTTTTCTGTTCTGCCATAACGGTCAGAGAAACGGATGATATCGTCTTCACCCAGATAACCACCGGATTGCACTTCAATCAGCTCCAGCGGGATCTTGCCCGGGTTTTCCAGCGCATGAACTTCACCGATTGGAATATAGGTCGACTCATTCTCTGTCACCAGCTGCGTTTTTTCTCCGATGGTAACATTGGCTGTGCCGCTTACTACAATCCAGTGCTCAGCTCTGTGATGGTGCATTTGTACTGATAATTTTTCACCCGGCTTAACCGTAATACGCTTCACCTGGAAACGTGCACCGTTATCAATGGAATCATAGCTGCCCCAGGGTCTGAATACTTCCCGGTGGAATTCGAATTCAGGGCGTTTTTCTGCTTTCAGACGGTTTACCACATTTTTGATGTTTTGCACTTTATCTTTATGCGCAACCATGATGGCATCTTTTGTTTCAACAACAACAACATCATCCAGTCCGATAACAGAAATCAAACGCTGCTCGGCATTAATATAACTGTTGTTAACGCCTTCCAGAATGGCATCACCGACAATAACATTGCCACGGGTGTCTTTCTCAGCGGTTTCCCACAAGGATGACCAGCTGCCAACATCAGACCAGCCAGCGTCGAGTGGTACCATTGCCGCACTGTCGGTTTTTTCCATCACCGCATAATCGATTGAATCGTCCGGGCAGGATGCAAATACATCTGCGTCAACACGGATAAAGTCCAGATCAGCAGACTCTGTATCAATGGCATCACGACAAACTGACAGAATGTCAGGATTGAATTTTTCTAACTCTTCCAGATAACGGCTTGCTTTAAACATGAACATGCCGCTGTTCCAGAAATACTTACCGGAAGATACATAACTTTCCGCAGTGGCGAGATCCGGCTTTTCTACGAATTCATCAACCACAAATCCGTTATCAATTCCGTCTCCGGCTTTGATGTAACCGTAACCGGTATGCGGCTGGTCCGGTACAATCCCGAAGGTTACCAGCTTACCTGTTCGTGCCAGGATTTCCGCCTTTTCGATGGCGAGATGGAAAGCCGGCGTATCTTTAATCAGATGGTCTGCTGCCAGCACCAGTAAAATAGGATCTTCACCATTTTTGGTTGCATGCAACGCAGCCAGCGCAATCGCCGGGGCAGTGTTGCGCCCTACCGGCTCAAGCAAAATTCCGTCATGGGCAATGTTCTGTATGCGTAACTGTTCTGCAACCAGAAAACGATGGGCGTCATTACAAATAAAAATGGGGCTTTCGGAATCGATCCCTTTCAGACGGGTAACCGTTTCCTGCAACATAGTTTGTTCTGACGTGAGCGCGAGAAATTGCTTTGGAAGTGCTGCGCGGGATTTGGGCCATAATCGACTCCCTGTCCCACCGGCTAAGATAACTGGTTTCATTGACTTTCCTGTTTTATAAGTACGGCTAATTCTTTTTCCTGCCTCACTGAATACTAAGCGAGTGGCTGCTTTGGTTCAATTGTTTGTCAGTGGAAAGTCATCAAAACCATGCAATTTTAACAATTTCGACACAAAGCAGCTTAAAAATGCCTGTTTAACCAGCAAAACTCCCGTTCTGATAGTCTTTAATGGCCTGATGAATTTCAGCTTCGGTGTTCATCACAAATGGTCCGTACTGCACCACAGGTTCATGAATAGGCGCACCGCTGACAATAATGCATTTTGTGCCGGCCTGCATTGTCATCGTTAATGCTGTCCCCTTACTGAGTACTGCCAACTTTCCATGACTTACCGGTTGTTCAGCAATTTGCAGGCCACCTTCGTAGCAGTAAACAAATGTATTATGTTCATCCGCCAGCGGCAACGTCACTTCCTCTTCAGCAGCGCTTTGTACGTCAATAAACAGCGGATCGACAGAATGACTTTTAACCGGACCACTGACGCCATTAAATTCACCAGCCAGTATTTTCACCCTGACCTGTTGCCCTATTGCAACATCCGGCACGGCATCAGGATGGATATCTTCATATCCCGGCGCTGACATTTTTTCTTTTGCCGGTAAATTCACCCACAACTGAAAGCCTTGCAATAACCCCGATTCCTGCTCCGGCATTTCTTCATGAATGAGTCCCCTGCCCGCGTTCATCCACTGGATGCCACCAGCCTCAATGACACCTTCATTGCCTACGGAATCCCGGTGGCGCATTTTACCCGCCAGCATATAAGTCACCGTTTGAAATCCCCTGTGCGGATGGGCAGGAAAGCCGGCGATGTATTCCCCCGGATTATCAGAACCGAAAAAATCCAGCATCAGAAAGGGGTCCAGACGGGGAAGTGACGGCTGTCCGATTATGCGGGTCAGCGACACGCCCGCACCATCTTGCGTGGGTTTTCCCTGATGAAGTGACAATACAGTTTTAGTGCTCATTATTTGTTCTCTCTGGTATGGGGCACATCCAGTTGCTGTGCCGGACCGGCCGGCACAACCTGTGTCGGATTAATCATGGTATGACTGTAGTAGTAATGGCGTTTGATATGCGCAAAATCCACTGTGTCAGCCACACCGGGAAACTGATACAGCTCCCGCATATAATCGTACAAATTGGGATAATCCGTGACCCGTTTATGATTGCATTTAAAATGACCGTGATAGACAGGATCAAAGCGGATTAGCGTGGTAAACAAACGCCAGTCTGCTTCAGTAAGTTTGTCACCGCACAAGTATCGTTGATGACTCAATCTGGATTCAACAGAGTTCATAGCGTTAACCAGGGCTTCAAATGCCTCTTCGTAAGCACTCTGGGTAGTAGCAAAACCACATTTATACACACCGTTGTTGATGTTGTGATAAACCAGTTCATTGATATTGTCGATGTTTTCCCGTAACGCCGGGGGATAATAGTCCGTCGTATCACCGGTTATGTCATTGTATGCCGTATTGAACATTCTGATAATATCCGCCGATTCGTTGCTGACAATAGATGCGGTTTTCTTATCCCAGAGCACAGGTACCGTAACCCTCGTTGTTACACCGGGCTCAGCTTTGGTGTATAGCTGATGCATGAAATCAAAATCAAAAAGATCATCGCCGCTGCTGCCTGCGGATTTATCAAAGGTCCAGCCGTTATCCAGCATATCCGGCGATACAACGGAAACACTGATGTGCGGTTCCAGTCCTTTAATTTTCCGGAAAATCAGGGTTCTGTGTGCCCACGGACAGGCAAGCGACACATAAAGGTGATATCGCCCGCTTTCAGGAGGGAATTTCGCGTTATCTGAATTCTCAACATGATGACGGAACACAGACTGTTCCCGTTTGAATTTCCCGCCGTTGCCGTCAGTATCGTACCATTTGTCCTGCCATTTACCGTCTACCAGTAGTCCCATGGAAAGCTCCTGTTAAATTGGATTTTGAAATTTAACCACACCTTTCGTTTAACGTATTTTGGCAATTCAAGGATTGATTATCCGGATAATTAGAATAATCCCCGTCAAATCCGCACTGCGCACTGCATTAACAAAAAATTCCCTGTAAAATACTGCCGGTCGCCTGAATTACCGTCAGCGACGCAGGTTTTACATTAAATCAGCAGGAACTATGAGCGAAAAACAAAGATTTGGCGGAATAAGCCGGCTGTACGGCGTTGATGGCACTGAAAAACTGGCAGCAGCCCACGTTTGTGTAACAGGTGTAGGGGGCGTTGGCGCGTGGAGTGCTGAAGCACTGGCACGCAGCGGTGTGGGTACGATTACCCTGATTGACCTTGATGATGTCTGTACGACCAACATCAACCGTCAGATCCATGCTCTGGACAACACGGTAGGTCAGGCAAAAGTCGACGTGCTTGCTGAACGCATTAAGTTAATTAATCCGGCCTGCAGGGTGATTACGGTAGAAGACTTTGTGACACCTGAGAATGTCCGTGAAGTGTTGCATACTGATATGGACAGTGTGATTGAAGCCACCGACAGTGTGAAGGCCAAAGCGGCTATCATTGCCTGGTGCAAGCGTAACAAGTGCCATGTTGTGACCGTTGGTGGTGCCGGCGGACAAATTGATCCCACGCAGATAACACGGGGCGATCTCGCCAGAACTATTCAGGATCCGCTGGCGGCAAAGGTTCGCAGTGAATTAAGACGCTTTTATAACTTCACGAAAAATCCGAAACGCCGGTTTGGTGTGGAGTGCATCTATTCTACGGAACAGTTACGCTACCCCCAACCGGACGGTTCAGTGTGTCACAGTAAATCTGCACTTGAAGGCGGTACGCGACTCGATTGCGCCGGCGGTTTTGGTGCAGTGGTTACGGTAACCGCAACATTTGGCATGTTTGCAGCGGCCAGTGTGATTAATAAAATCACGGCGAAATAGACACATCGTGCTACAACGCGCACAATAAAAGAAAAAGGAGAACACGATGCAACAAGCTGAACTCGAAAAATTAATGGAAGAATGCTCTGCCGACGCTGTCCGGGCGGCCCGGGATGAATTCGCTATTGAACTGGATTACAGCCCTGAAAGCACAAAGAGCGTTGACGACATACTGCTTTCTTTTCTGGACAAGTACCACGACAAAGCGCTGGAAGACTCCGCCGTCTTTACCATTTGTAACGTCTACGGTGCGTATCTGGGTGAGACCTACAGAAAGATTGCCGGCGGCGACTGGCGATATGACGATTCAAATCCCGAAGCGCCCTTTGTTGTACTTGACGCCGGAGAGTATTCCTACGCGTTTGCCGGTATTTGTTATGAGCGCCTGGTAAACGACAGCAATGTCAGTGTGGCGATGTATTTTGACCAGGCTTTGTCCCGCCAGCGTCAGTAATTGTTTTACCTTCTGTTCCGCCACTGTCTCCGGTGGCCGGATCACGCCAGTCACTGACCATCAACCGGATGTGCCGGCTGCGCATGACAGTGACGAACACCAGAACATTGACCAGAATAAAACAAGCCGGCGTCCAGTGGAAATCCCACTGGTCGTGCAGCACGGTCTGCATTTGTGCTGCGATACTGACGATATTTCCCGTCCAGATAAGCGGCATGATCCCCAGTCGCCAGCCGGTCAATTCCTTCTTCCACAACCGTTCCCGGTTACCCATCAGCAAAATGACTGTTAAAAAAGGCCAGGTGGCAAGCAAGCGCCAGCCGAGTACTGTTTTATCAGGATAAAGTACGGAAAGTAGTTCTGATGTCTGACCAAACGTGACCAGTGAAAAGACTAATGCAATCCAGTCACTGCAAAGTATTAACAGCATCCAGTAAAGCCAGAGTGGCGGTTTGATGCGACCAGCTTCATCATAGCAATGTAACGGCAATAACATGAGGAGTGAACGCTTTTTCCTCCGGGTAACGCCCGGACACACAGGATTATTCAGGTGCGGCAGTCTAACAGGTGAATGAAAAAAGAGGAAATCGCTGCCGGAACGAAGGCTAATCTTATTACTCTGCAATAAGCCTGATATAATGTGCCGATAATGTGTTAACAGTAGAAGTTCATGTCCGTAGAGAAATACACCCCGAACGCGACCACCACACTCAGTACTCCGGTCAAAGTACTTGAGTCACAGCGTAGCGACAGCCCGGCATCCACCGTGGAAAATCCCATTGCGAAAATAGGCTTTGTCAGTTTAGGCTGCCCGAAAAACCTCGTGGATTCCGAGAGGATCCTCACCCAGCTTCGCACCGAAGGGTACGATGTTGTCCCTACTTACAACGATGCCGATCTCGTCATCGTCAATACCTGCGGTTTTATCGATTCTGCTGTGCAGGAATCTTTAGATACGATTGGTGAAGCACTGACAGAAAACGGGAAGGTGATTGTGACCGGTTGTCTCGGGATCAAAGAAGATGAAATCCGCGAGGTGCATCCGAATGTGCTCGCGATCACCGGCCCCCATGCTTATGAAAGCGTGGTGGAACAGGTTCACAGTCATCTGCCGAAGCCGGTTCACAATCCGTTCGAGCACCTTGTACCGGATCACGGCATTAAACTGACTCCGAGAAACTACGCCTATCTCAAAATCTCCGAGGGCTGTAACCACCGCTGTACATTCTGCATTATTCCATCTATGCGGGGAGACCTGGTCAGCCGTCCGGTGGGTGAAATACTTGATGAAGCAAAGCGCCTGAAATCTGCAGGTGTCAGCGAATTACTGGTCATTTCCCAGGACACCAGTGCATACGGTGTAGATGTAAAACACCGCACCGGTTTCTGGAATGGAATGCCGGTTAAGGCACATATGCAGCAGTTGTGTGAAAAACTCGGTGAACTGGATATGTGGGTGCGTCTGCACTACGTTTATCCCTACCCTCATGTGGATGATCTTATTCCGCTAATGAATGAAGGTCGTATTCTGCCGTATCTTGATATCCCTTTTCAGCATGCCAGCAAACGTATCCTGCGTCTGATGAAGCGTCCGGGCAGTGCAGAACGCACCATCGAGCGGGTCAAAGCCTGGCGTGAAGCTTGCCCTGAGCTCATTATCCGCTCAACCTTTATTGTTGGTTTCCCGGGAGAAACGGAAGAAGAATTTGAAGAATTGCTGACTTTCCTTCGCGAAGCACAGCTGGACCGCGTTGGCTGCTTTGCTTACAGTCCGGTTGAAGGCGCAAAGGCCAATGATTTGCCTGACCCGGTGCCGGAAGACGTTAAGCAGGACCGGCTTGCACGCTTTATGGCAGTTCAAAGCGAAATCAGTGCACAACGCCTGAAGTCACGTATCGGTAAAGAATATCTGGTGGTCATTGACAGTGTCGACGCCGAAGGTGCCGTTGGCCGTACTTATGCGGACGCCCCGGAAGTCGACGGCGTCGTACACCTCAATGGTGTGCACGATGTGAAACCGGGTGAACGTGTGTGGGCAGAAATCATTCATGCTGATGAGCACGATGTCTGGGGCGTTTTGAGTCCTGACGATGACGAAGAGATGGAAACGGCCTGATCCACAGGCCGTCATAATCAGTCAGTGGCAACCGTAAACTGACTGACGATATGGCGGGTGTCTTTCGCACCTGCCTCACCTGCCCCGCCAATTAACCAGATTGCATCCTCAAAGGTCACCACGCCCAACCCGTGTCGCGGCACTGGCATGACAGTGGCTTCAGACCAGCGCTTACGATTAATTTCGTATCGCCAGACCTTGTGAAATACGCCACCTCCGGCATCGTCAAAATATTCGCCGCCAAAAACATAAATACTGCCGTGAAGCACCGCGCAACCAATCCCGGCTTCTGCTTCCGGCATAGGTTTTCCGGTTATCCAGATATCTTTTGCTGCATCAAATACTTCATGCATAGCAGTGTTACCGTTGTCCACTGTGCGGCCACCAATCACATGCCACTTATCGTCATAGACCACACTGCATGCACTGTTGCGCGGGGTTGGAATTGGCGTTGCTGACTGCCACACCGACGTTTCCGGATCAAACACGCCGTGCCAGTCTGAATCCATATGATGCTGCCAGTGATAGTTATCTTTCGTCGTAGTCCGTCCGCCGGCGAGGTGCACTTTACCGTTTATAACGGCAGAAATGCTTTCAGACAATTTAACCGGCATGGGATTACGCTTTATCCAGCTGCCGTCACTTTCATTAAATTCCCAAACCGCAGAGGAATTGATCCACTGCCCGTTTTCGTTTTCTGTGAAACCACCGAAGGACCATAATTTATCCCCCGCAGACACAAGCATAGCGTGATGCACAGGAACAGGAAAAGGCGGCAATGTTTGCCAGTTTTGGCTGCCCTGCTGAAAACGAAAAACCTGGTCTGATACCGTGAAATTCGGGGTTCCGGATGTCAGGCCACCAGCCACATAAATACTGTCTTTGTGAACTGCCGGGTAAATTTCCTGCACCGGTGCTGGTAATGACGGGCCGTGTTGCCAGTGATAATTACTTTCTGCGACGGCATTACCTGCGCAAAAAAGGAGTGCAAGTACTGCAGAACGGCAAATCACCAAGGCAGTGACTCCCCGTTTGCATGAACAAAGCTACCGGTGTTCTCCATTGAAAGACTATCAAGTTGCTTCAACAGACCGGCAGCGGCTGTATCTGCATCAACATCACCGGCATTATTCACCATTTCCGTCTGCACAAAGCCCGGGTGTAGTAATGCCACTGCAATGCCTCTGGTACGCAAATCGTTGGCCATAGAGACACCGGCAGCGTTCAATGCTGCTTTTGACATCCGGTAACCGTAATATCCACCTGATGTGTTATCCGCCATAGAGCCCATCCGGCTGGTCACAAGGCCGATTTTGCTGCCTTCACCCATGGCCGGGAGCAGGATTTGCGATACCAGCAAAGGCCCCAGAGCATTAACTCTGAACTGATAATCAATAGTATGCGGTTCCTGTTCATCCAGCGTTTCCCTGGCCAGTACGCCGGCATTATTGATGAGAAGGTCAATGTGAATATCGAGCAGAGGTGCAAGTGCCGCCGGTAACGCATCCGGGTTAGAGACATCCACGCCGGTCAACACCGTTGCTCCGGAAGCATTCAGCGCGTCAGAACTGTTACGGCAGGCAACGTAAACGTTATCGCCTCTGGCAAGACACGCTTTGGTCAGCGCCAGCCCGATCCCGCGGTTACCACCGGTAATTACCACATTCATAAATCATTCTCCGTCATTCAGCAGTGCCAGAAGTCGTGTCAGATCATGCGGCGTATCAATGCCCACAGGCGGTGGTTCGGATGCCACATCAACATGAATTTTGTCGCCGTACCATAAAGCCCTTAACTGCTCCAGTGACTCTGTATGTTCCAGCGCACTGGGCGTGTAACTGACATACTGATTCACATAACCTGCACGGTAAGCATATAAACCAATATGGCGAAGATAAAGGGAGGGATCAGTTCTGCCCGGATCGGTCATCATGCTGCTACGCTCAAAGGGGATTGCCGAACGGGAAAAATAGAGCGCTTCACCTTTGACGTTTCGTACCACTTTCACCATATTCGGGTTAAGCACATCATCTGCGCTGTGCATTTCAGTGCCCAGTGTGGTCATGGCCACATCAGAGCGCTGTGACAGGTTTTCCACAACCTGACGGATGTTGGCAGCAGGTACGAAAGGCTCATCGCCCTGCACGTTTACGATAAGGGTATCATCCGCAAGGTTCTCTTTCTGAATGACTTCCGCAAGACGCTCAGTGCCGGATTCATGTTTGTCCGACGTCATCACCACCCGTGAGAAGCCCTCCGCTACAGCCGCTATACGGTTATCGTCGGTAGCGACAATCACAGCCGATGCGCCCGCTTCTGCCGCTCTCTCGGTCACATGCTGAATCATTGGCTTTCCATTGATATCAGCAAGAGGTTTACCCGGAAACCGGGAAGAGCCGTATCTGGCAGGAATGATAACGGTAAAGTCCATCAGCGGGCCGCATCCATGTCGTCTACTGATAACTTTGTGGCGTTCACTTCCATTAATACGGGAATACCGTCTTTCACCGGATAACTGAGGCGGTCAAAACGACACAACAAGGCCTGCTTATCCTGTGACAGGATCAATTTACCTTTGCATACAGGGCATGCAAGTACATCCAATAATTTAATGTCAAAGCTCATTGTTTATCCTTCTTCCGGCTTCAAACCGGGTATCCAGTAAGTCATAAAATTCTTCAGGTAATACAGCATCCACCGGCAAATACCAACAATCTTCATGGGCAAATGCCCTTGCCTTCACAGCATCTTTCTCTGTCATGACCACGGTGCCTGGGGGAATATCTGCGGCGGAGAAATGATGATGATCGGGAAGCGGTTGTGTTGATGATAACGTCATTCCGTACTTCTCTAGCTGGCGGAAGAAACGATCGGGATGACCAATCCCCGCCAGGGCATGAATACCGGATTTTGCGCAAAAATCCTGAATCCCCGTCTTGCGTCCGGGCTCCCGGACATTACAAAAGTAACGCCCCTCAAGAGTCAGATTAAATGCAGGCGGCAAAGTGATTTGTTGTGGCAAAGCCGTTAAATCAGCGTTGCCATTCAAGATTATTCCGTCAACAGACGCCAGTCGCCAGGGCTTCTCCCGTAGCGGGCCCATGGGCAGCAAATGACCATTTCCGGTGCCCCGGCTGTCCATGACTACCAGCTCAAGATCCCGTTCCAACGCATAATGTTGCAGCCCGTCATCGCAGATAATGACATCACAGTGTAATTCTTCCGCCAGCATTTTAGCCCCGCGAGCACGCACCGGGTCTATAACAACCGGCACGCCGGTACGTCCTGCAATTAACGCAGGCTCATCACCGCAAACAGCAGCATCGTCACCGGGCATAACACGATACGGATGATGCTGCATCGTGCCGCCATAACCACGGCTGAGTACACCGGGTTTCAATCCTTTTCTTTTAATATGTTCTGTGATGGCCAGCACCACCGGCGTTTTGCCATTGCCGCCAACCGAAATGTTGCCCACAACAATAACAAACGCTCCGGGATGAGAACGCTTTTTTAAACCGGCTTTAAACAACCATCGCCGGCAGGCACTGACAAAGGCAAATAACAAAGCCAGTGGCCACAACAGCCATACCCGCTTTGATTTCTGGTACCACAGCTTGTTGATATCCATGCTCAGTGAGTTTCACCAAACTGTAATGCATGCAACTGAGCATAATGGCCTTTTTTCGCCAGCAATTCGCTGTGACGTCCCTGCTCAAGAATACGCCCCTGATCGATGACGATGATCTGGTCTGCCTTTTCAATTGTTGACAGGCGGTGGGCCACCACCAGGGATGTACAGGACTTTTGCAGCTGTTCCAGTGCATCCTGAATCAGTTTTTCGGATTCCGTATCCAGCGCTGATGTTGCTTCATCTAAAATCAGTACCGGCGCTCTGGCGAGAATTGCACGGGCTATGGCAATACGCTGACGCTGACCACCCGAGAGCATCAGACCATTTTCACCGATGACAGTATCCAGGCCTTCGTCAAGCTGATCCACAAACTCGGTAACATGGGCCATCTTTGCCGCTTTTTCGATATCTTCCCGCGATACTTTATCCGTTACGCCGTATGCAATGTTGTTGGCGATGGAATCATTGAACAAGGTGACATGCTGGGAAACAGTGGCAAACTGTTTGCGCAGCGAACGCAGCTCAATGTCATTAATATTCATACCGTCCAACTGCACTTCCCCCTGCTGAGGCAGGTAAAAACGGGTGAGAAGAGAAGAAATGGTAGATTTACCGCTGCCGGACTTACCGACCAGCGCAATGGTTTCCCCCGGTCTGGCTGAAAAACTGATGTCAGTCAGGGCCGGACGTTCTTTACCGGGATAAGTGAAAGTCACATGATTAAACGCGATGTTACCTTGCGCACGTTCCACCTTTTTAGTGCCGGTATTCACTTCAATCTCTTCATCCAGTATTTCAAAAATACTGTTACAGGCTGCCATGCCGCGCTGGTATTCATTATTCACAGTGGTCAGTTGCTTAAGTGGCTTAAGCAACATCACCATGTAGAACACAACGCTGATAAACGTGCCAGCGGTCAGATTTGCCATAATGCCCGGCAGACTTGCCATGAACAACACCACAGCCAGTGCGACAGAGGCAATGACCTGGATAGACGACACACTTAAAATTTGCGTCACTGCCAGCTTCATCGTTTGCTGACGGTTGTGGTTATTTTTCTGTGCAAATCGGTTACGTTCGAAGTCCTGGCCCCCGAACATAAGGATAACTTTATGGCCTTTTACTGCCTGCTCAACCGACGCCGTCACACTTCCCATTGACTGTTGTATATTGCGGCTGACCTTCCTGAACCGTTTGCTGACCACTGCGACGATGATTGCCACCAGCGGGCCGATAATGAGAAAAATAAGAGACAACTGCCAGGACTGATACAGCATGACGACTAACAGACCAATAACCAGCGCCCCCTCACGAACGATGGTCAGCAGCGCCTTGCTGGCCGCATTAGCAACCTGTTCAGTGTCGTAGGTGACTTTACTGATGAGTGCCCCGACGGCCTGCTGATCATGGAATGACACCGGTAAATGCATGTACTTTTCGAACAACTGCTGGCGCATGGTCATTACAACCTGTGAGCCAATCCAGCTGAGGGTGTAGGTGCCCATAAAATTGAAAATACCGCGAAGGATAAACAGTGGTACGATGGCAATAGCCGCTATACGCAGAAAGTCGCTGTCACCGTTACCAAGGGAGTCATCTATCAGAGGTTTAAGATTGGATATTACGTAGGTATCCAGCGCGGAATACCCAATCATACCGATTACGGCCACGAAAAAAGCGAGTTTATAGTTTCGCAGATACGTAAAAAAGCGGCGTTGGTTACTGGCCGCCGGGTCGGAATTTTGCATTTATTTTCATCACTTATTCGAATAACCGGCCCATTGTAACTGGAATCGGCTAAATTCCCAATGCGCGGTGTTAATGCCGGCCTTTGTTATGGTCATTGACGCCTGTATTTTCAATGCTGAGGCAGAGATACCTGTGTCCGTAAGTCGTACCAGCGACGGCTAATATCTCTGTTGTAGCGTGTCACGCCGATCCCCTCATCAGCCAGGGTGAATTGTATGTAGCCGTTCAGGGCAGTTAGCAGAATAACGGAGCCGGCTTCCCGGTAACGTGATTCAACGATGTCTTCAGGTAATTTCCAGCGATGATAAAAGCCGGACGTAAATACGGTGAACGAAGGTGATACTGCTTTTATGAAAGCCTTTGATGATGAAGTGCTGCTACCATGATGGGGGGCCAGTAATATGTCAGCGTTAAGGGCGGCATTGTTATACAAAAGTGCGTATTCGGCACTGCGGTTTATATCACCCGGGAGCAACACTGAATAGCCATTTCCGGATACCAGTAAAACACAGGATAACCGGTTGCTGTCTTCCGTGTTGCCTTTTTCAGGCCACATGGCACGAAACTGTAATCCTTGCCACCGCCATCGTTTTCCGCTCTGACAGCCATTTGTATTTGACAGCAAACCCCGGTTGAGCTCCAGCGGATGATCAGCCCTGCGATCTAACCATGCAGTAACACCGCCGGCATGGTCATCATCGCCGTGAGAAACTATCAGTTGATCAACGTGATGAATACCGGCCGCCTTCAGTGCCGGCAGTACCGTACTTGTCAGTGCGTTGCCTGTCTCCCATGAGGGACCGGTATCAATGATGACTGCACGGTTTCCCCTGGAAACTGCCAGTGCCGTGCCCTGGCCCACATCAAATACGTGCAGTTGCCAGGCATCTGTACTGAGCGGGAACCAGAAACTGATCGCCGGCACCGCCAGCATCATGGCACTGCGCTTCCGGTAGCGAAACACCGGCAATGCCAACAGCAGCATTGACAGGAGCAGACAGAATGCAGCCTGACCGCTAACGCCTGTATTATCAAAGGCCGCCATATACGGGGAAATCACGCTGAGTTGCTGCGTCATCCATAGCAGGATGGTATCAGCCAAATCCAGCAACGTGTTTGTGAGACCATCGTTATAGTTCAGTACCAGCCCTGCCAGACCGGCGGGCATCAGCAGTGTGATCACAGGAATTGCGATGAGATTAACGCCTGCCGTCAGCAAAGACACTGAACCGAAAAATATCAGCGTAAACGGCATTAACAATAATGAAATCAGGCACTGGGCGCGAATAACAAACATGATGCGGTGAAAGTATGAATACGATGCAGGTTTCCACCGCCAGCCAATGAATATTAAAACGCATACCGCACCGGCACTCAGATAAAAGCTGTTACTGAATACACTTAAGGGAGAAACCAGAATACACAGAAACACCATCACAAGCAGCCGGTGCCGCCAGCTCCAGCAGACTTTAAAAGTAAGCAGCAATGTGAACAATAAAATAAGCAGCCACGCGCGGGTTACCGGTACCTGCCAGTTGGCCAGCGCCGCATAGAGAGCTGTCATGAGGAGTGTTGCCACAGCAACTGTAAGCCGTATATTCATGCCGTTGTGCCCGGCACTGATTAGACGGGCAAAACAACTGAACACAACGCTGGTCAGTAAGGCAGACCATAAAGCCACCATACCTGCATGCAGACCCGAAATTGAAAACAGGTGCCCTGTTCCGGTTTTTTGCAGCAACTGCCAGTCATTGTCTGTCAACAAAGAACGGTCGCCAGTCATTAAAGCCACCAGCCAGCGGGAGTAACCCGCTTTCTGCAAACGCTGACTTGCCCGGTAATGCAGACTGTCAGCCGGAGAAACAAGAGAACCGTTACCGAACGCTTTGACTGAACCCGTGGCAATCATTTTCATGCTGACCATTTTTGCCCGGCTATCGCCGTCAGGGTTCATTAACGGCGAAGCCGGCTTCAGATTAACCGTTAACTTCACCTGTTGATGAACAGCCAGCTCACCCATATTTTGTGGCAATTGAACACCGATGACCGGACGGAAGAAATAATGCCTGTCACCCAGTGTCGAAAGAGCAACATGCAACCACTGACCATTGTCATTTCTCTGCGTAAACGTTATCTGCCCCGTAACTATGACATCTTGTTGAATTTTGCCGGCAGGGAGTTGCCAAGCCAGGTAGCAATGCCCTACACTTGCCATCCAAATCAATCCGGACATTATCCCGCTGAGTAAATACGGCAGTACACTAAACTGTTTTTTACTGCGCACGTACCAGTTTGTAACACCACATAAACGACACCCTGCTTTCAGGGCGGTGCGGATGTGCATTTTGACATTGTGTGTGTGGATAATGGAGACGATACAGGCAAGAAGTACAATCCAGATTTTTCCCGGCAATACCGGCCAGAACCTCGCAGACAGCGAAGTCAGGCAGAATGCCAGCAGCCATAGCGCAGCGTGTTGATGCATGGATTGGTTACTTCGGATGAAATGAAATACGGTTTATGCCAAAAAAATTTATACGACGTTTTTTACCAGACCATCAAACGATAAAGCACAATCGTGCGCTACGGATCTTCGGCACAGTTTTGCATGAGCCGAACCTGTGGCATCTGAACCGTCGTTCAGCAGCTAACGCGTTTGGTATTGGTTTGTTTTTCGCTTTCTGGCCTGTTCCGTTTCAAATGTGGTTGTCTGCCGCCACTGCTATTCCCTTCCGTGCAAATCTCCCCCTCTCTGTAGCAACCGTGTGGATCACGAACCCGTTTACCATGCCGCCAATTTTTTACGGTGCTTACAAGGTAGGTACAACGGTACTGGGTACAGAGCCCAGACACTTTGAATTGCAGTTCAGCTGGAAATGGATAATTGAAAGTATCAGCACCATCGGCCCGGCCTTCCTCGTCGGCTGCGGGATCTGTTCAGTCATATTTGGTTTGCTGGGGTATTTCGGACTGAACTGGATATGGCGTTTCTCTGTGAGAAAATCATGGAATGCACGTAAAGAAGCCCGTAAACAACGGGCCTCAAAAGTTTAAACCGGATTTAACGGTCTTCGCTGATCTTTTGACAAAATATCCCAGCAAATTACTTCTGCACAAAAAGCTTGCCGGTATCACAGCACCGGCAAACTGATGGCAGATTTTAATTTATTCGCCTGAAAGATTATGTTCGCGAAGAAAACTGAGCAGCTTTTCTTCATCCCACACATCAACGCCTAAATCCTGCGCTTTGGTCAGTTTTGAGCCGGCTTTTTCTCCTGCTACAAGGAAGTGGGTTTTCGCTGACACTGAGCCGGCAACTTTCGCCCCCAACTGCTGCAGCAATGCTTTTGCCTCATTGCGTCCCATGGCCGTCATGGTACCGGTCAGTACGCAGGTCTGGCCTTCCAGAGGCAAATCCCCTGCATCTGCAACCTGAATAGCCGGCCAGTTCACACCTGCAGCAACGAGATCATCGATAATGGCACGGTTATGCTCTTCGTGCACAAAATGGTAAATGTGTGTCGCCACCACTTCACCCACATCCGGCACTTCTTTCAGGGCTTCAATGTCTGCGGCAAACAACGCATCCAGATCTTTAAAATGTGTGGCCAGATTCGACGCTGTCGCTTCGCCTACTTCCCTGATCCCCAGAGCATAAAGAAATCTGGGCAAGGTGGTGGTTTTAGCCTTTTCCAGTGAAGTAAGCAAATTCGAAGCTGACTTTTCTGCCATACGTTCAAGACTGACCAGATCGCCTAACGATAAATGAAAGAATTCAGCAGGACTCTTCACCAGTCCGGCATCCACCAGTTGATCAACCAGCTTATCGCCCAGGCCGTCAATATCGAAAGCTTTGCGTGAAGCAAAATGTTTAAGTGCCTGTTTGCGTTGTGCAGCACATACCAGTCCGCCGGTACATCGTGCTACAGCTTCGCCCTCAGCTTTCTCAACATGAGAATCACACACGGGGCAATTGGCAGGGAATATAATATCCGTAGCATCCTCAGGCCGCTTTGCCTCAACCACAGAAACAACCTGTGGTATCACATCACCGGCTCTGCGGATAACCACAACATCACCCACTTTGACACCCAGACGTTGGATCTCATCCTGATTATGAAGCGTAGCGTTAGATACCGTAACACCACCCACAAACACAGGTTCCAGACGTGCCACAGGCGTAATGGCACCGGTCCGGCCAACCTGAAACTCCACATCCAGTAAGCGTGTCATTTCTTCCTGTGCAGGAAACTTCTGTGCAATTGCCCAGCGGGGAGCGCGGGCGACAAACCCCAGTGTTTGCTGCAAGTCTATGCGGTCAACTTTGAATACCACACCATCGATGTCGTAAGGTAACTGCTCACGCTGCACAAGAATACGCTGATAATAAGCCAGACAACCCTTCGCACCTTCAGCCACATCAACCTCAGGGCACAACGGCAGGCCCCAGCTACCCAGCGTTTTAAGCCGCGCACTGTGAGTATCTTCCAGTCCGAAATCCTGTGGTGAAACGACACCCAGTGAGTAGGCGTAAAACATCAGTGGCCGTTTTGCAGTAATACGGCTGTCCAGTTGCCTCAGACTGCCAGCAGCGGCATTACGGGGATTGGCAAATACTTTATCGCCTTTTTCTCGCTGCCGTTCATTAAGCGCATCAAAGCCGGCCTTTGGCATAAAAACTTCACCACGCACTTCGATACGGGCGGGCAGATCTTTACCTTTAAGGCGAAGGGGCACATTACCGATGGTCTTGACGTTTTGCGTAATATTTTCCCCTGTCTGCCCGTCACCCCGTGTTGCAGCCTGCACAAGCACACCATCTTCATACAGAATACTGACAGCCAGGCCGTCCAGTTTAGGCTCACAACTGAACATTAAAGTTGAATGGTCTTTCAGGCGGTCACCAATACGTTTTTCAAAGGCGTTCAGTGAAGCTTCATCAAAGGCATTGTCCAGCGATAACATAGGAACTTCGTGGGTAACCTGCTCAAAGGCGGCAAGTGGCGCCCCCCCTACTTTCTGAGACGGCGAATCCGCTGTCAGCAGATCAGGATGGGCGGCTTCCAGCGATTTAAGCTCCTGCATGAGCCGGTCATATTCAGCATCTGGTACAGAAGGTGCATCTTCCACATAGTACTGGGTATTATAACGGGTGATAGTGTCGCGCAGTGTCTCTATACGACTGGCAACGGAGGCTTTATCTGTTGACATAAAGTGTCTCTTGCAAAGCGCTGCTACAGCAGGGTAACAGCGCTGATGGATCAGTGGCGGGTAATCATTCGCTTGCGTTCAAATTCTCGGATTTTTTCCATGTATTGCTGCAATCCCTGTTTGGTCAGTACACTGCGGCGACCGTCCAGAATTTGCGCATTGAATTCGTCAGCAATTTTCCGGGCTGCATTATGCATCATGTTGAATACCTGATGGGCGTCAACCCCGTCGATGGGCAGGATCATGAATAATGACACACCCTGAGTGGTAAAGTTCTCCAGGTTATCAATATCGAATACCCCCGGCTTGAACATATTGGCCAGACTGAAGAGTACGGGTCCCTTACCATTTGAATTCACATGACGGTGGAAAATATCCTGATCACCGAACTTAAACCCTAATGTGAGTAATAAAGGCAATAATGCGGCACCTGAAATGGGAGTGTCGTCCTGAGCCCGCACGTTAACAACGAGCACCTCCTGCTCCACATCCTCTGAAGGCGCAGCGCCGGACTCTGCAGCCGGCTGGCTCTGACTGTCGTCGAAATCAATTCTCATCTGGTCATCACCGAAATTCGGTTCCTGACGACGACGCAGCAAGCCCCGTTTCTTAGCAACTTTCTTACTGTCAGTATCGATGTCATGGTCTGAGCTTTGTTCGTCAGACGCATTGTCTTTAACTGCCGGCTCAGCTTGCTGGGCATCCAGCGTAAAATCATCAGCCTGCGGTTCATCTGCGACGGCTTTTTGCTCTTTACGGATAAGAAACTCAGGCGGATCCGGGATGGGATCGTCATCTGCCTGTTCCGGCGCAACATGCCGGCTACCCTGCATATGAGGTTTAGGGTTAGTCACCACTGAACCATACAGCTTGGTTGCCTGCATCTGAGGTTCCGGCTTCGAAACTGTCTTTTCGTCCGTGTCTTCATTAACGGGACGGGAGATTGACGGCTCAGATTCTGCATCATCACCGGTGTCTGCTACAGGTTTAGCAGAAGAAACCACTCTTACCGCTCCCAGACCTAAATCATCATAACCTTTATGATCGTCGCCCTGCTCTGCAGACCAGTCGTCCTGTTCTTCTGAATTGTCATCCTGCCACTGGCCGGGTTCAATACGTTCTTTCTTTGTCGCATTGTTATTTTTTCTGATCTTCCAGATACCATGGGCGAGCACGCCAATAATAAAACAGGTACCCAGGATAAGGAGTGATAAACGTAGTTCATCCATTTAATTCGTTCGCCCTTTGTTATGCTTCGACGAAGGCCATGGCTTCATCAACATCTACGGCAACCATGCGGGAAACCCCTGGCTCTGCCATAGTAACACCTGTTAGGTGCGTTGCCATTTCCATCGCAATCTTATTGTGGGTGATATAGATAAATTGCACCGACTTTGACATTTCTGATACCAGTTTACAGAAACGCCCCACGTTGGCATCGTCCAGCGGCGCATCCACTTCGTCAAGTAAACAGAAGGGCGCCGGATTCAACCGGAAAATTGCAAACACCAATGATAAAGCGGTTAACGCTTTTTCTCCACCGCTTAAAAGGTGAATTGTACTATTTTTCTTACCGGGCGGCCGGGCCATAATTGTCACACCGGTCTCAAGCAGATCATCATCTGTCAGTGCCAGATAGGCAGAGCCGCCGCCAAATACCTTAGGAAAGAGTTGTTTCAGATCCTCATTCACCTGTCCAAAGGTTGCTGAGAAACGGGTTTTGGTTTCTTTGTCTATTTTACGGATAGCGCTTTGCAGCGTATCCAGCGCAGATACCAGGTCATCAAATTGCGTATCGAGATGCTGTTTTCGTTCCGCCTGCGTCTCATATTCTTCCACGGCCGCCAGATTCACCGCCCCCAGACGGGCAACCGCTGCGGTGGTTTTTTCCAGTTCCTGCTGCCAGCTCTTTTCATCCGCGGTGTCATCCAGGTCAGGTAAAATTTCTTTCAGAGACTGACCGGTTTCCTGCAATAATTCGAGTACCGACATGGCCCTTACCCGGGCGCCTTCGATATCAATTTTTAACCCGTCAATAACGGTGTTCCGCTGCTGAATTTTTACAGCTACGCCATGATGCCCCTGCTGCGCTTCCCTCAGCAGGGCTTCAACATCGCTTAACGCATTCTGCTTTTCTATACGCAACGCTTCCTGCACTTCGCGGTCTTCGAGTAATTGCGCAAGTTGTGCTTCATGCATCGCCATAGGCTGACTAAGGGACTGTTTTTCCTGTGTTAACGCGTCTTCACGCTGACGGTATTCAGCCAGCTGCGCTTGGTTACGCGTTACCTGTTCGAGGTATAATTGCTGCTGATTTCGCTGCTGCTGTACAGACAGTTCAAGCTGATGTTTACGGGATTTCTGCTGCTCTGCAGACTGCCTCGCATCCTGCTGTTCGTGCTCGAATCTTTCCCGCTCTGACGACGCATTCTGCTCCTCTTCCTCCGCATCCATCAACTGCATTTCCAGCACTTCAAGCTGAGCCGTCAATGTATCAAGTTGTTCATCATCCCCGGCCAGAGTCTGCTGTTGCCGGGTAAGTTCATCGCGGATTTTTTGCTGCCGTAAGGCTAACTGGGCAACTTCCTGCTTTAGCATGGCTACCTGATGTGCTGCCTGCTGTTGTTGCTGAGCAGAGCGCACCTGTGCCTGCCTGGTGATTTCAAGATGCTCTTCCGCCCGTGTTTTTTCCTCTGAGGCACTGTCTGCCTGAAACTGAAGTTCTGCAAGCTGTTCACTCAGGCTGTCAATTTCGCTTTGCAATTGCGCCATTTGCCCATGACGCTGCAGTGCACCTGCACTGTCTTCCTGTACGGTTCCTCTTAACAGCCAGTCTGCAGATAACCATTCTCCGGTTTCAGTGACTACCGATTTACCGGCAGCCAGCGCCGGCAATAACGTGCGCGCTGCCGCCAGGTCAGGGACAAGACGGATACGGTAAAACAATGACGGGATGTAGCCGTCATTCAAACATGACGCCAGTGTACCTTCTTCAGCTGGTCTGTCTGTATGAAGTGGCAAAATCCTGTGCCCCTGGGGAAAATGTTCTGCAGACGCTATGAGGGTTTCCAGTGGATACTCTGCTGCCACCAGCGGGTTGTTTAACCACACAGTGACTTTTTCAATCAGCGCCTCAAACCCCGGCTTTACGCTGATACTTTTCCACAGTAACGCAACACCCTCAGGGAGTTCGCCTGCTTCAGCTTCCGCCAGTTCCTGCAACGCTTCAAGGGCTGCAAAACGTGAAGCCGCCTGGTCCAGTTCCCGCTGACAACCTGCCTGAGCAGCGGTTGCCGTCTGATATTGTTCTGATGCGGCATTAAGCGCATCTTTACTGATGATCACTTCATCTTCAGCAATAGCGGATTTTTCTGCGGCCAGTTCCTGCTCAGCCTGCGCTTCTTCGAGACGCTCACTCAACGTGTCATCATCCAGTGCCGTCAGCTCATCATTCAATTCACCGATGCGCTGTGTTGTGCGCAGTTGCATACTGGTCACCGACTGGATCTGACTGTGTAACCCCTGCACCTTTTGCTTAAGAGAATGATAGTGTTGTTCCTGTTCACGACGCTTGCGGTTGTATTCCCTTAACGCAGATTCCGCAGATTCAGCCCGCTCTTCAGCCTGGATGATCGTTTCTTCTAACATCAGCAATTCAGGCTCAGACTGTTCAAGAGACATATCTGCCTTCTCAAGTGCCTGCTCAGCTTCCTGAAGCGACGCCGCTAACAGTTCACGGCGCTGATGAAGCTCTTCCAGTTCAGCTGAAATCTGATTGTCACGCTGCTGGCTGTGAAGGGTGTTCTGTTCAATGCGGGTAATTTGTGTGGAAATAGTGAACACAGCCTGCTGTACGTCATCCAGTGCCGTTTTAATGTCTTCAGACTGCGTGCGGTATTTCTCGATACCGGCCTCATCACCACGCTGCTGTGCAATCAGTGCATCCAGCTCATTTTGTTCTTTTGCCAGTTCACCTTCGATCTTTTCAATATGCTGCGTGTGTTTGAGCCAGCGGATGGCAGACAGTTCACCTTTCAGTTTCCGTTCACTGGCCTTCAGGGCCTTATAGCGTTGAGCGGCAGCCGCCTGACGTTGCAGCTTTTCCAGTTGCCGGCCAAGTTCACCCCGCACGTCTTCCAGCCGTTCAAGATTGTCCTGTGTGTGCCGGATGCGGTTTTCAGTCTCCCTGCGGCGCTCTTTGTATTTTGATATGCCGGCAGCTTCTTCTATAAATACCCGCAACTCCTGCGGCTTTGACTCAATCAAACGGGAAATCATGCCCTGTTCGATAATGGCATAACTCCGGGGGCCGAGACCGGTTCCCAGAAACAAATCGGTCACATCCCGGCGTCGGCAACGGGTGCCGTTAAGAAAATACAGAGACTGGGCATCGCGGGTTACCAGCCGTTTCACGGCCAGTTCATTATACTGAGCGAATTCACCACCAATGCGACCGCTGCTGTTATCGAAAACCAGTTCAACTGAACACTGACCGACAGGTTTTCGCGCTGAGGAGCCGTTGAATATGACATCCGTCATGGCGTCGCCACGGAGATTTTTTGCTGAACTTTCCCCCAGCACCCAGCGTACCGCATCAATCACATTAGATTTACCGCAGCCGTTCGGCCCGACTATAGCTGTCATATCGCCGGGAAAAGGAATGGTGGTAGGATCGACAAAGGACTTAAACCCGGCCAGCTTAATTTTTTTCAGGCGCACAAAAACCTCTCAGAGAAAAGGAGATTCAAGTTGCCATCAGCCAAGCTGAAGAATGCCTGAAATTGCAGCATAAATAACGGGTTACCGGTGATCAGCGCATAGGAAAATTATTGTTATCCGCTGACTCTATCAAAACTCACACGCTGTAACAATTGGGTTTTCTCACCGCATGCGGATACAGGTATACTGCATGTGCATACTGGCCCGGCAATTTGAATCCGGATCAGAACCCATTTTCAAGTGCAGCTTCAGGAGACGTAATGCAAAATAAAAGCGGACTCAGTTATTTTATGACCGGCTTTTCACTGATTAAAACAAAGGGCCTGAAACGGTTTGTATTCATCCCGCTGACGGTTAATTTGCTGCTTTTTTCCGTGGCATTTTACTTTCTGTTCGGCGAAATAGGAGAAGGCATTAGCTGGCTGATGAGTTTGATCCCGCAATGGCTGGACTGGCTTCGTGGCGTGATCAGCTTTTTCCTGTGGCCTCTTGCAGTACTGTCAGTGCTGCTGATATTTGCATTGGTTTTCGGTACCCTGGCAAACTGGATAGCGGCTCCTTTTAACGGCATTCTGGCCGAAAAAGTTGAGCGCCACCTCACTGGTCAATCCATCGGCGATGATGGTCTGCTGGACTTAATTAAAGATGTACCACGGATGCTGGGGAGAGAATTCGCCAAGTTAATCTGGTACATCCCCAGAGCCGTTGTGTTTTTAATCCTGTTTCTGCTTATCCCTGTCATCGGCCAGGTGTTATGGTTTATGTTCAATGCGTGGATGATGGCCATTCAGTATTGTGACTATCCCTACGACAACCATAAAGTACCGTTTAAGGTGATGCGGGCGCACCTGGGAAAACATAAGACACTGTGTTTCTCTTTCGGCGTGGGCGTGAGCTTATTTTCCCTTATCCCGCTGGTGAACTTTATCGTTATGCCGGTAGCTATTTGTGGTGCCACCGCCATGTGGGTTGAACGTCTGAAGCCCGATTTACAAAGCCGCTGAAAACAGTTTTAAAACGGTAACGGTTCCTCATCGTCTTCTTCAGGAACCGTTTCTTCCGGGTCTCCCTTTCCTGCTCCCAGAAAGGCATTGTATTTATCCAGCCATTTTCCGGCCTTGCGGGTTTGCCCTGCCTTTTGAAAAGACTGAAACATATTCATGAATACCGGACGCTGGGCTTCAGGGCGTGAAAGTTGCTGACGCCACAAAGCCATGTAGATTGGTGGAATATCACCGCTGTCATGGTGTTCAAGAAAGGTAATATGCCCGGAAGGTTTATAGGCACGGATATCGGAACGGGCGCAACTTTGTGCCGGCCAGATCCCGACACCGGGTTGCAATGCCTGCCAGTTATCCAGTGTGGAGAGAGGTGAATAGGTAATTTTGCCGTCGAAAATCAGATTTGGTGCATCCTCACTGCCGCAGTACCGTTTGGCGGCATTTTTCCCCAGCGCATATTCATCAACAAATCCGGCAAAGTGCGCCAGCTCATGAACAAAAACCGCATAGGAGTCAATCAGGTCAAGAAACATTACACCGTTATTTACGTTGGCTTTACCCTGCTCTGCAATAATCACAGCATGGGTTAATCCCCGCTTTTCCACCGCGTTGGCAAGGGGCCTTACATCACAACCGAGGCGTCCCTGTCCTTTCCAGTCGCCACCACAGTTCAGACTGTCATCCGTCAGCCACACCGGCGCATCCAGACAAATTGCCAGTGACTGCAGGCGTTTGTCTTTGCGGAATTCTGTTACGATTTCATCGGCTTTTACAATGGTCGATAACGAAGTAGCAAACAGACCTATTTTCTGGCTGCAACTTTCATCCGTTCTGGCTTTAGCCGGCACTGAGGCTGCGCTGTAGGGTGAATAGGTTGACAGAATACGTCTGACCTTCCCCGCCATTTCATGACCGCTGTCAGCAGCCTGAGCAATCCATTTACCGGCAGCCTTACGTTTACCGTCTGCCCACAGCAATCTGCCATACTGAAAAGCACTTTGCGGATAATCATTAGCGGTTACACGAAGCCAGGGTCTGGCTTCTTCCGGTTGGGCATGCAGTAAGTACCAGTCGGCAAGTGCCGCCTGACCCGGCAAATAACCTTGTCCGGCGGCCCGTTTAAGCCAGGTTTCCCGTTTTACCGGGTCATCCGTTGTCATGGCGAAGGCCAGCTGAGCTTCGGGCACATTGCCGATAGCTGCCAGGCTCATCAACCGGTCACTTTTCGCATCATCGCCGACCAGTTGATACAGTGCCCAGGCCGCATCGGCGTTATCCAGAGCAACCAGCTTATTAAGCCAGAACGCTGACCCCTGCATAGTGGCCCAGGCTACAAGGCGGTCTTCTGCTACACCGCTGCCGTTTGAGGCTGCCAGCCATAACAGTGAAGCAGGGTTCGATGCGGACTCTGCATTGTGAAGGAGTTGACGGGTATCACGACCTGAGTCAGACCCTACCAGCAATATAGCCAGCAGTGCTACGATAAATCCACGCATACAGGATTCGGGTTATTCAGTATCGTCAGCGGGATGGCGCAAACGGTTCAGCTCAATTCTGGCATAACGGTGCTCCACATAATCATACACATTGGTACTGAGAGCCAGCTTGAAATAATTTGAAGCGATCCCCTTGTTTCCCAGCGCGCTATGGTATTTACCGAGATAGAAATAAGCCTCACAAAGACGATCTGTCAGCTCTTTCTGGCTGGAAATGCCTTCGATAAGCGAATTGAGTAATGCCGTTTCACTGGATGTGCCTAAAAACAAATCAACCAGTTTCACCGCCCAGTGTCCGGGATTAAGCCCGGGCCGCACGGCGACCAGCCAGGCCTTAGCATCAACCGGATCGATATCGTGTTTGGCAAAAAATGTCCACAACACTCTGAAAGGATCTGTTTCGTCTTTGGTCTGAAAAGTGGTGAGATCGTCGATGGCCAAATCAGCGCGACCGCCGTAGTACAGTGCAATACCACGATTTAAAAATGCGAAGTCATATTCCGGATCGATATCAAGGGTCGAATCAAATGCTTCGTATGCCTGAATAAAATCCAGCTGCTGCACAAAATGAATACCGATTGAATTATACGCTTCCGCCATGTCCGGCTTCAGTTGCAAAGCCTGCGTGTAATCATACTGTGCCAGACCTGCCAGGCCGACACTGTCGTACAACATACCGCGCTGATAAAGTAACTCAGCACGATCCCCGTCGGGAATAGTCGCATTCGCCAGTACCTGATTGTACCGCGCAATTGCCATTTGAGAGCGTGGATTAACCGGCGCTGGTTCTGCGAGTAACAGATTCCCCATTTCTCCTTTGGGTTGCGCTTGTTGTGAACTGGCACAGCCGGACACAGAGACCGCCAGATAAGAAAAAAAGATGAGACTAATGACTTTACGCATGTTAAAAATGGATTCACTCGCTATGAAAATGACGTGGCGCGGGCAAACTGTCTTCCTGACAGTCATCCGATGGCTGACACCATCGCCGATTTGGTAAAAAAAGTAAAGCCTGAGCCACCAGAGAGATGTAATGGAAAATAAAAGAATAACACAACTGAAAGAAACAGCCCAGGCAGCAAAGCAACACGCCCATGCCCCCTACTCCGGTTTTCATGTGGGTGCTGCCGTGCTCACCACCGGTGACAGTATCTTTGCCGGCTGCAATGTTGAGAACGCGGCTTATCCGCTTGGCCAGTGTGCAGAAGCCACAGCCATCGGAGCAATGATTGCAGGAGGCGCCCGACAAATTAAGGCCATTGTAATAGCCAGTCCCAATGACAGTTTCTGCTTCCCCTGCGGCGGATGCAGGCAAAAAATAGCTGAGTTTGCAGGTGATGACACACCGGTGATTCTGGTGACTGACGACGGTAAAACAGAAACCTATACTGTTGGCGATTTACTGCCCCATGCTTTTCGTTTCAGTAATTTACAGGCTGATAAAGAACACGCATAAAAAAACGGCCTGCCGGCCGTTTTCTATTTTTTCTTCGCTTCCATGGCTGCGAGTTGCTCAGCGGTAGCCGGCAACTGGTGTTTTTCCTTCCACTCGCTGTAAGGCATACCGTAAACCGCTTCCCTGGCCGCTTCGTAGTCTACGTCAACACCTTCATCTGCCGCTGCCTTGCTGTACCATTTAGCCAGACAGTTACGACAGAAATCCGCAAGGATCATCAGGTCGATATTCTGCACCTGTTTATTATCATCCAGATGTTTCAGTAACCGGCGGAAGGTTGCTGCTTCAATTCTGGTCTGTTCATCGCTGGTCATATTCCACTCCTGATCATTATCCGTATGCACCGGCGCGCCGGCAACGGACAGGTAAAAAACAAAAAGGGCGCCAGAAGCGCCCTTTTCAACAAGGTGAAAATAAAAGCTTATTCGCCTTTATCTTCTTTAGCTTCTGCAGGAGCCGGCTTTTCAAGCAGCTCTTTGATGCTCAGACGTACACGGTTCTGACGGTCAATTTCCATGACTTTCACGTCAACCATTTCGCCTTCTTTCAGGTAGTCGGTCACTTTGTTCACACGCTCGTGAGCGATTTGTGAAATGTGAACCAGACCTTCCTTACCAGGCAGTACTTCTACGAATGCACCGAAGTCTACGATACGGGTGATCTTACCGTTGTAGGTTTTGCCTACTTCGATTTCAGCCGTTACGCCTTCAATCATGCCGATCGCGATATCTGCTTTAGCACGCTCAGTGGCGAAGATCTTGATAGTACCGTCATCTTCGATTTCGATGTTGGTATCAGACGCTTCAGTGATAGAGCGAATCATCGCGCCACCTTTACCGATTACGTCACGGATCTTGTCCTGATCAATCTTCATGGTGTAGATGCGTGGAGCAAATTCGCTCAGCTCTTCACGGTGACCGGTGATCGCCTTATCCATTACGCTCAGAATGTGTAAACGGGCTTCTTTTGCCTGTTTAAGTGCAATCTGCATAATTTCTTTGGTGATACCTTCGATCTTAATATCCATCTGCAGTGCAGTGATACCTTCGGTAGTACCGGCTACTTTAAAGTCCATGTCACCCAGATGATCTTCGTCACCCAGAATGTCAGACAGAACCACGAAGTTTTCGTCGCTCTTAACCAGTCCCATTGCAATACCCGCAACAGACGCTTTAATTGGTACACCGGCATCCATCAGCGCCAGAGAAGTACCACATACAGACGCCATAGAAGATGAACCGTTAGATTCAGTGATTTCAGAAACCACACGCACTACATACGGGAATTCTTCATCAGAAGGCATAACCGCCTGAATACCACGTTTCGCCAGACGACCGTGGCCGATTTCACGACGCTTAGGCGAACCGATCATACCGGTTTCACCCACACAGTATGGAGGGAAGTTGTAGTGCAGCATGAACTTGCTGTCACGCTTGCCCTGCAGTTCATCAATCATCTGTGCGTCACGTTCTGTACCCAGAGTGGCAACAACCAGAGCCTGAGTCTCACCACGGGTGAAAACAGCAGAACCGTGAGTACGTGGCAATACGCCAGTCGCAACGTCAAGAGCACGAACCATGGCAGGATCACGACCGTCAATACGTGGCTCACCAGCCAGGATGCGTGAACGTACTACGTCACTTTCCAGGTCGTGCAGCAGATCAGAAGCTTCTTTAGCATCTTGCTCTGGATTTTCTTCCAGAATTTTTGCCAGCGCTTCTTCAGTAACTTTTGTTACTGCGTCTTTACGCTCAAGCTTGTCAGAGATCTGGTAAGCCGCAGTCATGCCGCTTTCAGCCAGTTCTTTTACTTTCGCTTTCAGTTCGGTGTTTTCAGCTTTAGGCGCCCAGTCCCATGCCGGAGTATTTACTTCAGCAGCGAAAGACTTAACCGCTTCCACAACTGCTTGCGACTGTTCGTGACCGAACATTACCGCACCCAGCATCACGTCTTCAGACAGTACGCTGGCTTCAGATTCAACCATCAGAACCGCACTTTCAGTACCGGCAACCACCAGGTCAAGCTGGCTTTCAGGCTGCTCAGAGAAACGTGTATTCAGGATGTACTCGCCATCTTTGTAACCTACACGGGCTGCACCAACAGGACCGTTGAATGGAATACCGGAGATAGCCAGTGCCGCAGACGTACCAATCAGTGAAATGATGTCAGTCGGGATTTCAGGGTTCGCAGAAAGTACGGTAACAACAACCTGTACTTCATTGAAAAAACCTTCCGGGAACAGTGGACGGATTGGACGGTCAATCAGACGGGCTGTCAGTGTTTCGCCTTCTGAAGGACGGCCTTCACGCTTGAAAAAGCCACCTGGGATTTTACCGGCAGCGTAAGCTTTTTCCTGATAGTTAACCGTTAACGGGAAGAAATCCTGATCGGCTTTCGCTTCTTTTTTACCAACTACAGTTACCATCACAGAGGTATCGTCCATGCTGGCGATGACGGCTGCAGTTGCCTGACGTGCGATAACGCCAGTTTCCAAAGTTACAGTATGCTGACCATACTGAAAAGAATGAGTAATAGGAGTCACTATTTGTCCTTTATTTTCTTTAATATATATATTCGCTTTTGAACGCGGCGCATAGTATAGCCGCGATAATTACCTAATGCCATTATCAAATGCCTGAAAGCCGCTGACTGCCGGATTTATCTCCTTAAACTGCTAAGATTTTTTGATTTGCTGTTTGCAGGCGAATTAAACAACAAAAAAACTTGGCAATTGATTACTTTTTCATCATATTGAAATATAAAGCAGTATGCTATAAGAGTCACACATGAGGAGATGTCCCTGATGCTGGTATTAAGACTCAACAAAGCGGGTATGCCACAGGAATGGGTTTTGCCCGAAGAGGCTGCAAGGCTTTATTGTCAGGACAAAGTGTTGTTCGAACTTGGTGCGACCGCCTGTACCCTGCACGGTGGCTGGAATAATGCCGGAATCCGGAGCGAACTGACGTTATCCAGCATTATTGCCTGCGACGGAAAAGTGACTGATGTAAGCGGAAAAATTGCATTATGTAACCGTTATCTTTTCCGCCGGGATGATCATTTATGCCTGTATTGCGGTCAGCGCTTCAGCCCCGGCCAGCTCACCCGCGACCATATCATTCCACGATCCCGTGGTGGTCAGGATAAATGGACGAATGTCGCCACGGCCTGCGGGCGCTGTAATCACGCCAAGGGAGCCCGTACACCGGAAGAAGCTGACATGCCGTTACTTGCCGTTCCTTTCAGGCCAAATCTTTATGAACGTTTCTACCTGATGAACCGGCGTATTCTGGCTGACCAGATGGCCTTTCTGAGCAGTCACTTTTCACGACAGCGTAACTGGCAGGAAGGCGTATAGCGTTATTCCTCTGCTACCGTTTTGCCGGACGGGCGATTGGCGGTGGCAATTTCACTGTGCCACAGCGCCATCCAGTCTTCTGATATCTTTTGCTGCAACGTATGGGCTTCATCAATGGGGCAGAACAAAGACACGGTGATGCGCAGTTTCGCAAACTGATTGGTTTCAATTGCGATATCCGGATCGATATCAATAAACTCCGCTTCCATATGGCGTTCGATTAAACTTTTATAACGTCCGGCGACTTCACGGAAATGTTCGCAATGCTTCAGCGTCCGGGTTTTAAAAGCAGGCAGAATTGCATAAGGATTAGTCTCCGGCTCCATGACCAGGGTAAAACTGTGCAGGGTATACCGTCGCAGGAAGTTAAGATTTCTGATTGGCTGGGTAACCAGCTGGCTGTTCGGAATATACAAATGCTTACCGGTGTAGGTATGGGATTCGGGATCGACTTCCAGCAGCGCGGTTTTAGCCCAGTCCATTTCCACCACTTCACCACGAATATTATTCATCTCAATCCAGTCGCCCACGCGAAACGGCCGGGCGCCGAGGTAATAAATGAATCCCATAAAACACTGTATGAATTCGCGGGTAGCAAAAACAATGGCCACCATAAAAGCAGCAATGGAGATTGCGAGGTTCTGGATTTCGGTGGACCACACCATGATCAATAACACCAGTAAGGTTGCGTTACCCAACTGTTCAATGATGTTGATGGAGTGACGTCTGTCTTCGCCGGTTTTTTTACTGCGTTTTTTAAGCAAACGTAAAATGGCACGTTTGGTCAGCAAAAAAACAATGATCAGGACTGCAGACGCCGGCAGTTTGTGGGACTGGGAAAAATCGGCAACCTGTTGCCACCAGGCTTGAAAATCAACGCTGATGTCTATCATAAAACCTACGTAAGAACCGGATTAACATAAAAAAACACCGGGCTGTTGCCCGGTGCTTTGGATTATCGCAATTCAGTACTGTAAGTACAATGCGGACCAGTGAAAAGTTACGATCTCACCTGCCCTGTTCCGTTAACGAGGAATTTCTCAGCGGTGAGCGATTCCAGACCCATCGGGCCATAGGCATGCAATTTAGTGGTTGCGATACCAATTTCTGCTCCCAGCCCAAGCTGACTGCCATCAGAAAAACGTGACGATGCGTTTACCATCACAACTGAGGCGTCTACCGCACGCTGGAAGTAGTTCGCTGCATCAGCATTTTCGGTACAAATAACTTCGGTGTGGTTACTGCCGAAATCAGCAATATGCTGAATAGCGGCATCGAAGTCTTCAACCACACGTACGGCGATTTCCAGTCCCAAGTACTCTTCACCAAAAGCATCATCAGCAATAACATCTGCATTATTGAAGTACTGCGCACCTTTGTCATTTACATGCACTTTCACATTGTGCTCTTCAAAGGCTTTCGCTACCTGAGGTAAAAAGTCACCGGCAACAGCCTGATGCACCACCAGACCTTCCAGTGCATTACACACACCGGTGCGCTGTGTTTTACCGTTCAGCAGCAGCGCCATGGCTTTATCCAGATCAGCATCTTTATCTACGTATAAGTGACACACGCCTTTAAAGTGCTGAATTACCGGCACTTTAGAGTTGTCTGTTACGTAGTTGATGAGCCCTTCACCACCGCGCGGAATAATGACATCAATGTAATCACGCTGTTCCATTAACTCCTGCATTAACGCGCGGTCCGGATCAGGAACCACACTGATCAGCTCTTTCGGTAACCCATGCTTTTCAAGTACATCCTGCAACAGACCGGCAATTGCCAGACTGGTATCCAGTGCTTCTTTACCGCCACGCAGGATAACCCCGTTACCGGATTTAAAACACAGTGCACCGGCGTCAGCCGTCACATTAGGCCGGGCTTCATAAATCATGCACACGACACCTAACGGGATACGCATTTTCTTAATTTCAATGCCATTCGGACGGGTACCGATAACACGTTCCTGTCCGACAGGATCGTCCAGCGAAATAATCACTTCTATGCCTTCAGCCATGGCTTCAATGCGTTCATCATTCAGCGTCAGACGGTCAATCATAGCTGCATCCAGACCATTCTCTTTAGCCCGTGCAACTTCTTCGGCGTTGACCTGTTTAATTGACGCTGTATTAGCACGGAGAGCCGCTGCCATGTCTTTAAGCACGGCATTCTTCGTGCTTTCATCCAGTACCGCTAACTTCTGTGCGGCTTGTTTGGCATTTTTTGCTAATGTCGTAATTAAACTCATTCTTTCTCCAGATTTGCTAAATTCTTTTTCGAAATGATGGGGCCGGTTTTTTCTTCAAACTCCGACGCAAACTCATCATTTTCCTGATTGGCGATAAAGTTAAGCAGGCAACTGCTGTAATTCGAGCGTGCCTTCACCAGTTTGGTCCCGTCATCTTTTCTGACGATGATGGTGTCTCCCACCGAGAACTCACCTTTAACGTCCACAATTTCTTTGCTGGTCAGCGATTCTGCATCTTCAGACAGGATCGGCGCAAATTCACTTTCTACGATCACCTCACCCTGCGCACGGGTTGTATGTCTCATCCAGTGCTCGTTTTCTGCCATCGGCTTCTCATGAGCAATGAAGTGGGTACCCGGATTTTTGCCGTCCAGCAACATATTAAACGAAAGCTCAGTAAAACCATTAATAATGAAAGTATCTATACCATGCGATACCGCTTTCTCTGCTGCTTCAATTTTCGTGCGCATGCCGCCGGTGCCCACACCACCTTCAACAGCGCCACCAGCCATGTCATAAATTCGCTGGTCGATATGCTCAACTTCTGACAGTAAAGATGCATCATCATTGGTATGCGGATTTTTATCATAAAGACCATCCACATCAGAACAAATAATTAATGCATCCGCATCAGCGGCTGCTGCTACCATCGCAGACAAGTTATCATTATCGCCAACTTTCAACTTATCTGTTGTTACCGTATCGTTTTCATTAACGATAGGAAGTATGTTGTGATCAAGCAGACTGAAAATAGTGTCCCGTATGCTCACGTAACGCTCACGGTCACGTAAATCAGCATGTGTCAGCAACATCTGTGCTGAAGGAAAGTCAAATAACCGGTCCCAGGTAGCCATCATTTCAGTCTGACCCGCTGCAGCCATCGCCTTCTTCACAGTAATATCGGTACGTTCTCCATCAGGGAACTGATGTGCACCTGCGGCTACTGAGCCTGAAGATACCAGCACAACCTGTGTTCCCATCGCACGGCATTTCACAATGAACTGTGCAATACTGAGCAGATAGTGACTGCTGCAACCTTTGCGGTTCGGTGAAATTAAAGCACTACCGACTTTAATGACAATGCGATTCCAATTTTTACGTATCATAATATCAATTTACCTTAAGATTGTTGATTCGCCAGTTCCCGGTTCGCTTCGCTGAACATCGCCGATACTTCAGACGACGGGGCCTTACCCATAGCGGAGAACAACCACAGTGTTACTGTACTTACAGCAAACCCGGGGATAATTTCGTAAATAGCACTACTCAGTGCTTTCCCGTCTTCCAGAACAGGAACATAAATCCAGAACAATACCGTTGCCGCACCACTGATAATACCTGCCAGCGCTGCGTTGTGTGTCAGGTCTCGTTTATACAAACAAAACAGTACCAATGGTCCGAAGGCTGCACCAAAACCTGCCCACGCATTGCTCACCAGAGACAAAATTGTATTCGACGAGTCCAGTGCCAGCAGCAACGCTGCTATCGCAACCCCTGCTACACCAAAACGTCCAATTTTTACAGTGTCTGATTCACTGACCTGTTTCTTACTGACCACACGATAAATGTCTTCAGTCAGTGAACTCGCCGATACCAGTAACTGCGATGAAATCGTACTCATAATCGCAGCCAGAATTGCCGCCATCAAAAAGCCGCTGATTAACGGATGAAACAATAATTGAGAAAACACGATAAATATTGTTTCCGGATCATCAATCGCAAGGCCAAACTGATTAGCATAAGCAATACCGACAAACCCCGTTCCCAGCGCACCTGTGATGGTTACCAGCATCCACGACATACCAATATTCCGGGCGGTAGAAATTGCCTTCACTGACCGGATTGCCATGAACCGTACAATAATGTGCGGCTGACCAAAATATCCAAGCCCCCATGCCAGACTGGACACCAGTCCAATCAAAGTGACGCTTTCCCAGGATGCGGCCAGACCGGGTATCGACTCATAAGCTGCATTATTCATCTGTGTAATACTGTCAAACTCAGTGAATGCAACAACCGGTACGAGTACCAGAGCGACAAACATAATGCATCCCTGAACGAAATCGGTCATGCTGACGGCTAAAAAACCACCAAGTAAAGTATAGGACACAACCACACCCAGCGTGATTAATAATCCCCACTGGTACTGTACGTCAAAAGCACTCTCAAACAGCTTGCCCCCGGCAACCAGACCAGCAGACGTATAAAGGGTGAAAAACATTACGATGATGGCTGCAGAAACAATTCGTACTCTTGCATCGGATTTACCGAACCGTTTCGCGAAAAATTCGGGCACAGTCAGTGAGTCATCTGCTACTTCTGTGTAAACCCGCAGTTTGGGTGCCACCAACAGGTAATTAGCCAGTGCACCGGCAACCAGACCGATAGCAATGTAAAGCGCATCAAATCCCGATAAATACATCGCCCCCGGTAATCCCATTAACATCCAGCCGCTCATGTCTGAGGCGCCTGCTGATAACGCTGTAACCTGAGGGCTGACCTGCCGGCCGCCGAGTATATAACCTGAGATATCGCTGGTAGATTGCCTGTACGCAAATAAACCAATTCCCAGCATTGCCAGAAAATACAGGGCTAAAGAGATGTAGCCTTCAAATTGCATAACCGGTATTCAGCTCCTTACTTTAAATAGATAAACAAAACGGCGCCGGATGCGCCGTTTTGTTTATCTGACTAATTAATTTGAGTTCTAACTATAACAAAAAAACACAATTACCTTCAAGTCTAATTATTCGAAACGCTGACTTTCCGGCTCCTTATTGCCAATTTCATCATTACTGAATTCAGCAGCACTCCAGCAAGAAAACAAAATATAACTCATTGTTTTAGAACACATAAGCAACAGTAAAATAATTTAGCGTAGCTATCAGACACGGCAATTCATGCCAGTTATACGCTAAAAATTGTTTTTCAGATTAAAACTACCCTGTTCAGCAAGTTGACAGTTTTATGACACAATAATTTGAGCAAGACGCTGTTCAATAGCCGAAGTGAGCTTGTTGCCGGGTTTATTCTTTTCCAATATCTTTTCGATCTCCATCAGTGTCTGCTGACGATTTTCTTCCTCTTCACACAAAGAAATTAGTTTCGGGTGAATGTAATATTGGCGGCATACTGAGGGCGTATTGCCGAGCATGGAAGCAATGTGCTTAACAAAAGTCGTATCCCAGCGCCGGCGCTGGTTTTGCAGATACAAATTCTCCACATCCGGCAGTGACAACAGACCGAAACGGGATGCCCCCCAGGTTCTGAAATCTTTGCAGGAAAAATCATCGCCAAGACGGGAGTGAATAAAGGCATTTACGTCACCACTGTCAACGTCCTGCCAGCGGCCATCATCACCGGTGTAACGAAAAATTGCGTAGCCCTGCGCCTGCGCACTGTCACACACCAGGTTGGCTAATTTCGGATCTGAGATATCTACATGACGCTCCTTTCCGTGCTTTCCGGTAAAACTCAGCGACACCGCTTTACCCTCTTTCTCAAGATGCTGCCTGCGTAATGTGGTTAATCCGAAGGTACTGTTTTGCTGAGAATAGACCTTATTACCTGCCCTCAAGCCAGTGTGGTCTAACATCAGGCAAACAAGGGCCAGACTCTTTTCGCGGGACCACCCTTTAGTGTCTACAGCACGCCAGCAGAATTGCCGGAATTCCGGTAAAGCGTCTGCAAAGTCGCTGAGTTTCGAAAATTTTTCCTGCTGACGCTGTTTATGCCAGTTATCATGATAAATATATTGTTTGCGACCCTTTGCATCGATACCGGTTGCCTGCAGAGGTGCGGAAGCGTCACCCGCAATGTGTACATCACGCCAGTTAGGAGGAATTATCATTTTGCGGATGCGATTAAGCTTGCGCTTATCCTGCAGTTGCCTGCCACTCTCGTAGCAATAACTGAAGCCCTTACCTCTGCGCTGACGCACAATATTCAATTCACTTTTTTCCATGTTACAGTCCGGCCATAAAAAAAGATGGATGTTCTGTTGCGCCCTTTAACGACACTCATCAAACAAAACTAAGCAAATAAAAAGCCAGAGCCCTTCGTGATGCTTGCAGGCAACTTATGTCGCTGGCGCACAGGTTTTTTTGCGGCCGGAAACACTGGTTGATGAGTCTGAATAATTTTCAGTGGTTACGAAAATTATTCAGACGAAACCATGAAAATCTTATATTCACCTCTTTAACACTTAAGTAAGTACAATAAAAACAACAACCTGCAAAAAGGAATAAAGTTTGAATATATCTGTCTAAACATAATTATTTGAGTATGTTGATCAGGTCCGGTGTTAAGAAATAGTTTAAGCGTGATACGTGTTGTCTTAATCCCGCTCTGAAAGGAACGTAAAGGTAAGAAATATGAGTAACAAAGCTACATTGATTGACATTCATGCGATTGTACATGCTGAACACATTCAGGTAGCCGCTGTCTATGATTCACAGCAGGATGCGCTAAATTCGATAGAGTCTGTTATCGCTGAAACCGCAGTTGAAAAAGATCAGATTACTTTGATAAACCCTATGGATCCTCATTTCAGTGAGAAACTGGAAAGAGCCAGTAGTAAAATAGGCAAAACATTATGGTCGTCTCACCTGAAGCTGGGCTTCGCCGGGCTTGTTGCCGGCTTTATTGTCGCGGCTCTGCTCGTCCAGTTCGGACCGGCACTCACTAAAAACAATCCCTTATTCACGTACATCGCGCTAATCAGTCCGGGACTGTTCATCGGGCTGTTCATCGCAGGACTGACAGGATTACGTCCTGACCGGCACGAAATTATAGAAACTGTCAGATCGGCCATAAAGCGCAAGAAGTACGCACTTGTTGTGAACCTGAAAAAGGGTCAACAGGTAAACAACATAAAAACGCTACTGGGTTCACGGGGACACAAGGTCACTGAAGCAATTCAGTAATACGGATGACTGAGCTGATGGATGTCTGGTCTGATTACCCTGTCGTCCCGGCTGCAATCAACTCTCAGCAGCGGTTTTGCCTTCCCGGCCGTTGAGAAAGGCATCTGCGTAGAGACAAAGCGGAACCGTAACAGCCCATATCGCGCTGAGTATGCCGAGGGTTAATACCGTATCAGCCGGAAATATAACGGCACCTGCCTGTGCACCGGCGTAATAGCTTAGCGGACCTGACACGGCGCCCAACACTGCAGCAAGAGCATATCTGCCCTGCAAGTAATCGAGGCTGACACGCAACATTAAACCAAAGGCAATCCACAACGAAATAAGCCATATAGGTATCAACCAACCTTCGTGATCACTAAATGCAAAAAATCCTGACCAGAGCAGCGCGCCATCAATGATACAGCCATAAACGGCAATCCCGGCAGCCATTATCAGATCCGTTTTTTTACGGGGAGACAGGATGAAAAACGCGGCAATAAGTAGCCCGATGATGGTGAGGTATTCTGAAGTAAAGAGAATAGCCAGAAACCAGATAGTCTGAAACCAGACAAAGTACAACACTTTTCTTAACGCAGACGCCGGCATAGGTTTCCTTCAGGTAATCAGGTTAAAGATAAAATGAAAGTGACAGTAGCGAATATATTTCCCCTGTTGCTAACAGGATTTTTAACCGTTTTAGTATTTCATTACGTAATGACAGCAGCATAGTTCAATACAGGAAAGGAGACACTTTGTGAAAATGGTGAAGTATTATCTGGCTGGCGCGATATTAGCATTTGCACTGGGTTTTCTTGTTCCCTGGTGGCCTGCAGTTGTTGTTTTATGGTGGAGCGGATTTTCACTGGCAGCTGTTTCACTGGCATACGTCGCAAACTACCCTGCTCTTTTCCGTAAACGTGAAGACGGGTCTATCCCCTTCTACATCAGGTGGATATTTATCCCCTTTTTGCTCGGTACGGGAGCCTACAACGCATGGGCAAGAAAATACGATAAAGTACCTCCTATCCAACAAATTGAGCCTCAATTGTATCTTGCCTGCAGATTGTCAGGTAGTGATGTCGCTGCGCTGAAAGAAGAAGGCGTGGATGCAATTTTGGATGTAACGGCTGAATTTGATGGCCTTGACTGGTCTGCATACCAGTATGATTGTGCTTATCTGAATATCCCTGTTCTTGATCATACCAGTCCGACACCGGAACAACTTACCACTGCCATAAACTGGATCCAGCAGCAAACGTCAGCAGGAAAAAAAGTCGTTGTACATTGTGCACTGGGACGGGGACGTTCAGTACTGACAGTTGCAGCCTGGTTGCTGGCAAAAGATCAAACACTCTCAGTAATGGATGCCATGAATCAAATCCAGTCTGTCAGAGAAACGGCCAGATTAAACAAAAAGCAACTGGCGGCACTTAAGAGTGTTAAATCCGGAGGCCGGCTCAAATTGACGCGTACATTGTGCCTCATAGCCAATCCGGTGGCCGGTGGCGGCAAATGGGAACAGGAAAAAGAACATATTCTTTCAGAACTAAACCCCCATTTCAGGGTAACGGTAAGTGAAACCACCCCGGAATGCTCAGCAACGGAGCTTGCTGAGAAGGCGCTCAATGAGGGTACGGATATCATTGTCGCCTGTGGCGGTGACGGAACAGTTACCGAAGTTGCCAGTGTATGCACAGATAACCGCGCGGTGCTGGGTGTTATTCCTCTTGGCACGGCAAATGCCCTCAGTCAGGTATTCCATGGTTATATCAGCAAACTCATGCCCATTCAGACAGCCTGTGATGTCATTATCGACGGACACACCCGGGCTGTTGACACTGCAATGTGCAACGGAGAACTGATGTTACTGGTTGCAGCCGTAGGCTTTGAACAGGAAATGATTGCGTCTGCTGACCGTGAAGAGAAGAACGAAGGCGGACAGATGGCTTACTTGCGCGGTTTATGGCAGGCAATATCTGCAAACACCGACATGAAGCTAGAGGTCAGTTTTGACAATGATGAAACTGAGACCATTACTACTCCGAGCTTCGTTATAGCGAATGCTGCACCGGTGACCACCGCACTGGCTCAGGGCGGCGACGAGCCGGACGTTACTGACGGAAAGCTGGACATTACCTGGCTGACCTCACAGGAGGACAGTGAAACACAGTTTCTCTCGCTGGCTGAACTTATCTTCACGACTAAAACCAGTAAGCAAAATTCAGGGCGAATAAAACACAGACAGGTAAAAAGTATCACCGTCACCCTTCCTGAGCAGGCAAGCTATGCCATCGACGGAGAAATACGTGAAGCAGATAAGCTGGAAGTACAAGCGATACCCGGCAACCTCACTGTACTGACGGCCCGCGATTAATACAAAACAGGAAAAGGGAACGCCTGACTATGATAAAACCTGTCACCAGCTTTGCCAGAGCAAGATGGGAAGGAATACGAGCCAGCTACTGGTTCATTCCGGTATGCATGATGTTTAGTGCATTTTTGCTGGGTTATACTCTGATTTACTATACGCCGGATGTAGTGTCAGAAGCGGTATTCAAAAACCTGATCCCTCCGGTACCTGCCGAAGAAGCCAGTGATCTTATCTCTGCAATTGCAACGTCTATCATTACCGCCACGAGTATTGCGTTCTCAATGACACTGGTCGCTCTGACCATGGCATCTTCACAGTTCGGGCCCAGACTGCTGCAAACATTTATGGACGACCGCGGTACACAGTGCGTGCTGGGGATCCTTACCTCCACCTTTATCTTTTGCTTAAGCGCACTCCACCGCATCAGTGTCAGTGACACCGATATGGTTATATCTTCAGTGCTCTCGCTGATTGTCCTTGCCATCGGTATTGCTGACACGCTGGTATTAATTTATTACATTCACCATATCGCCAGATTTATTCAGGTGGATGAAATCATTAACCGCTGTTACCGCGAGTGCACTGACAACCTGAAAAATTTATTTGCTCTGACCGACGGGGAGAAGGGCCACCATCACCTTGCACCGGCCCTTATCAACGATAGTCCTGTAACCACGCATCTCTCGCTGGACGAAGCCGGTTATATTCAAACCATAGACTATCTCAGTTTGTTGTCCGGTGACGGTATTGACGGCGTGAAAGTGTATGTTCGTGCCGGTGATTATGTGGTGCCCGGAGAAACGATTATCACTGTGCACAGCAGTGAAAAGCTTAGCAACGACAGCCGTGATTTTTATCTTTCGTGTTTTGTGCCGGGTAAGCGCAGAACATCATTGCAGGACCCGGAGTTTTCATTGACGCAACTTGTGGAAGTTGCACTCAGAGCACTGTCGCCCGGTATTAATGATCCGATAACAGCAATGACCTGTGCAGACCGTCTCACAGCCGTTTGCTTACTGATGTCTGAATGTGAATTTCCCTGTGACACTGTGATGAACAGTGATGTCGATGTGTGGATGCAACGAAGGACTTACACCTTTGAGTCTGTTCTTAACACTGCGTTTGACCAGATAAGGCAGGCGGGCTCATCTCATGTAGATGTAATGTTGCATCTTCTTGGCTGTCTCAAAACATTGAAAGAAAAGTTGCCGGAAGAATACAAAGAGACAATTCAAAAGCAGGTTGAGGCTGTCAATGACCTTGCTGGGCCACATCTGCATTGCGAAAAAGACAGGAAAGATGTTGCGGCTGCCGTGAATGCAGCCGCAACGGTCTGAACTTAACGGGTTGCGATGATATACACTGCGTGAACGATTCCCGGGATGTAACCCAGTAACGTCAGCAGAATATTAATCCAGAACTGTACCCCGATGCCTACCTGTAAAAATACACCCAGCGGAGGCAGTAAAATTGACAGTAATATGCGAAGAATATCCATAGTTTTCCCTTTCTGTTGACTAATAAATACGGTTACAAGGGATAAAGCCAGAATGATGCCAGAATGATGAGGTCAGATTTAAAAAACCGGAATGTCGGCTGGGTGTTACCTCCGGCTAACCGCAAAGAAGGACAAATATTGCAGGCATAAAAAAACCCCGGCGTTTAAGCCGGGGCTTTCAGTTTGGTGCGGAAAGCGGGACTTGAACCCTGAAACTTATATTTCTTGGGTAGCTGAGGGACGCAAAAGCAGTATCCTGAAGTGATAGTACCTACTAACAAGAACCCTGAAACACCCATGAAAAGATCCCAATGGGACATGACGTAAATTGTGATCATGGAACCGGCATACGAGGAATATGACAGTTCCATACAATCAGGTATACATACAGACACTATTTAGTGAAACTGAATACTTTATTTAGTTAAAAATAATTTCCGTGCATCTACAGACATTTGCGACAAACGGATCACTTTTACGTTTTCTTTAATATCTTTACGATTTAAACTGCCCAACCAGTTGAAAGACGTTGTAACCTTGAAAGTTCTTCTCAGCTGGATGGATAAAGAGTCAAGTGCAAGGATTAAAGTATGACTTATACAATTTTCACAGACAGTGAAACCGGCACATTCAGTACCATTATTGGGAACCATTCCCCGCACAGTTACTGAGGTAACTTAGTAACCCCTGCAATTAATAGTAGTGTAAGTACATGGAGTAATGTGATTAGGCAACCGTTCGGTTGCTATTGTGGTAATTCACTTATATCCCTAAGATCCCTATATACATATATATAGAGACCTGATTAAGTAAGAAAGATCAATCACCTACAGGAAATAATTCGCCGGATTTTGAGGAAAAAATTATCTGGAGTATAACTTGTTTTTCGGTAATTTAGAGGTTAACCAAAGACAGCAACTGTCTGACAACGTAAAATTAAAATTAAAGCACCAACCTGCAAAGAGACCCTTGTTTCAGCGCATAGGTGTAATTTCTACCAAAAGCAACACTGTACCCGAAGACGTGTTTGATATTATTCTGAAACTGCCCCCGCACTCCGGGATTCTGTTTCAGATGCTAAAAAATACATACCGGTTCGATACAAACCTGGTGTATTACGAAACCAGTCAGGAAGAACGGACGTTGCACTCACCTGAGTACAAACGTCTGAGTAAAGGCCTTCAGCCGCTGAAGAAGCATGGTCTGATTGCCAAACTATCCAAGCTGGAAGTGAGCAGACGGAAACTGCCAGCTAACCGTATACACTTTATGTTCAACCCGTACCTGATCATGGCGGCTAATGATGATGCCAAAGATCTCTGGGACGAGTTAACTAAGAAGTAACCACTGCGCCCTACGGGGCGCATTGCTATTCCCCCTGTTGATTCCCAGGGCCACCGGTCGGTGGCTATTGCGGTTTAATCCGTGAAGGAATCAACGATGCTATATACCAATCATAGTGGACTGCCACTATCCATTGGCGTGTGGCTGGCACATGATGACTACGACTACGATGATCGCAGTAATCACATTTCCGCCACATCGCTACTGAAACCCCTCAAGCAATTCATCCTGTCTAATCGTGTAGAAAACGATGAACGCAAAGAAGACATTGTTGGACGTATCCCAAGTTCCATGGGAAGTTCCATCCACAACGGTATTGAAGCCGCATGGAAGGAACACTACCGCACTAACATGGAGAAGCTGGGCTACCCGCAGAAAGTCATCGACAGAGTTGCGATAAACCCGACAGAAGAGTTCCTGAAAGAAAACCCACGCTGTATACCAGTTTATCTGGAAGTCCGTGCAGAACGGGAAGTAGACGGCTTCATCGTATCGGGTAAATTTGACTTCATCGGTGATGGCCGAGTAGAAGACTTCAAGACCACCTCGGTCTACACCTACATGAACCGAACCAATGATGATAAATACATCATGCAAGGTTCTATATATCGCTGGCTTAATCCGGACAAGATAAAGCGCAGTGATATGGCGATTCAATTCATTTTCACCGATTGGCAGGGTTCCCGTACCCGTGAGCCCAATTACCCCAATCAACGGACTCTGGAACATAAGCTGCTGCTCAAGCCAGTGGAAGAAACAGAGTCGTTCATACGCAACCAGATAGCCCTGATCAAACGATTCAAAGACGTACCGGAAGACGAACTGCCGGAATGCTCTGATGAAGATCTGTGGCGTAGCGAGACTATCTTCAAAGTCTATAAAGACGATAAAGCCAGACGTGCAGTATCAGGCGGCGGTAGATTTACCGACAAGCGGGAAGCGGAACGCTTCGTGCGACAGAAAGGTTCAGGTGTAATTAAGACTTTCCCCGGGGAAGTAAAAGCCTGTCGTTTCTGTAAAGCCATGGATATCTGTTCTCAGGCACAAAGATACCTCGCATCCGGCGAACTTACGCTTAGAGGATAGCATGAGAGAGTTTAAAGTATTTGACCGTGACAAAATCACATTTCACCCCACCGCAGAACGCATTGCACAACACCTGTGCGCTTACTGCGAAAATGATGTGCCAACCTTCTTCCGTGTACTGACCAGCTACGCACTTGCAAAAGTAGCGTCACAGATGCGGGCGTCCATTAAGACGCACAACCAGAAGCCACTACCTATTAATATGTATGCAGTGGACCTGGCACCATCGGGATTCGGTAAAACCAAAGCCATGAACTTCCTTGAAGAAGAAGTGGCCGGATTGTTCAACGAACGTTTTAAAGATGAGTTGCTGCCCTACGCTACAGAGAAAAACTTAGCGAAGCTGGCAACGCGCCGTTCTATCAGTAACAGTACCGATCCGGACGATGAAATGGATGACTTGATTGCTGAGTTCAAAGCATCAGGTACGTGGCTGCCGTCATTCGACTCCGCCACTCCTGCAGCACTGAAGCAGTTCAGACACAAGTTGTTAATGGCAGATGCTGGCTCACTTAATTTCGAGATTGACGAAATCGGGGATAACCTGACTGGCAATCAAGAAGCCTTCAGTAAGTTCCTTGAACTGTACGATAAAGGTAAAATCAAAGAGTCGCTTACCAAGAACACTAAGGACAACCAGCGTCTTACCCATATTGAGGGCCAGACACCATGTAACCTTATTATGTTCGGTTCGCCGGCTTCGCTGATGGACGGTGGTAAAAAGGAAGAAGAGTTCTTCACTATGCTGGAAAAAGGTTACGCCAGACGTTGCCTGTTCGGTATAGCGAAATCAGTTAACCGCAACCTTGATATGACCGCTGAAGAAATCTATCAGCGTAACGTGTCCAAACAGTCACTGGAGTTCATTGAAGAGTTCGCTGAACAGCTTCTGGAACTGGCAGACCCCCTGCACTACAAACGCCAGATTGCACTTGATTACGAAGAAGAGATTCTGCGTATCGAGTACGACCTGTGGTGTAAAGACCGTGCAGAGGAAATGAGCGAGTTTGATGTGGTCAAACGCATCGAAATGGAACACCGCTGGTTTAAGGCCATGAAACTTGCTGCTACGTACGCCTTCATTGAAGGTAATGCGAAGATCACAGCAACTAACCTCTATAACGCTATCGCAGTGGTAGAGGACAGTGGAGCATCATTCCAGGGTCTCCTTACCCGTGACCGGCCATACGTTAAGCTGGCAAAGTACTTAGGCGGTACCACCCGTCCGGTGACTCAGGTAGAACTGGTCGAAGACTTACCTTTCTTCAAGGGAAACCAAAGCCAGAAAGCAGAAATGCTGACCATGGCCGTAGCCTACGGTTATCAGAACAACATCATCATTAAGAAGCAATTCATTGATGGTATTGAGTTCCTGAAAGGCGAAAGCCTGAAAGAAACGGACACTGATGCCCTCACAGTAAGCTACTCAGACCATGTGGCCTACAACTACTTCAACGACACTATCACCTGGGAAAACTTAGCCAAGCTGACCCAGATGAACGATATCCACTGGGTATCCCACCATGTATTGGAAGGACACCGGTGCGAAGATAAAACTAAGCCCGGATTTAACCTGCTGGTTATTGATTGTGATGGTGACGTGCCCTTGGCTACCGCCCAGGCACTGCTGCACGACTACAAAGCAATCTTCTACACCACTAAACGTCACCAGACGGAAGGCGTAGACAGATTCCGTATCGTACTGCCGATGAAGTACACCCTGAAGATGGATGGCACTGACTACCGTGAATTTATGGAAGCAGTGTACTCATGGCTCCCGTTCGACATTGACGAACAGACAAGCCAGAGAAGCCGTAAATGGCTATCCCACGAAGGTAACTGCTTGGTACAGGATGGTGAATTGTTCGACCCTGTTTCCTTCATTCCGAAGACCACGAAGAATGAGGAACGTAAGCAACGCCTGCTGGATCAAGCCAGTCTCACTAATCTTGAACGCTGGTTCGTTAATAACACCGGTCAGGGTAACCGCTCTAATCAGTTGATTAAGTACGCCCTGCTGCTGGTTGATTCCGGTAAAACACTCAGTCAGGTAGAACAGGCCACACTTGCCCTGAACGAAAAGCTGGCTGACAAACTGCCGGAAGACGAAATCCACACCACGATCATGATCACTGCCCGCAAAGCATTCGCCAAGGCACAAGCTGCCTAAACATCCCTAAGTGGCCACCCTTCGGTGGCTACTGCGCTTTTCTTAATTTGGAGAACATCATGTCACTCGAAGTGAATGACAATCTGGTGCTGATCTGCGGTAAGTCTGCCGTAGGTAAATCTGCATCATTGCGAGACCTGAAAAACCCCGAAGGGGTCATGTACCTCAACTGTGAATCAGGTAAGAAATTACCTTTCCGCAGTAAGTTCATGGAACTGGTTGTAACTGACCCGCTGCAAGTGGAAGAAGCCTTTGAAATGGCTGAAACCGATGATATGGCCCATGTACACACCATCGTAGTCGATTCACTCAACTACCTGATGGACATGTATGAGTCAGTGTATGTACTGAACTCAGAGAACACCATGAAGGCCTGGGGTGATTATACCCAGTACTTTAAGCGTCTGATGCAACACCACGTTGCCGGCAGTTCTAAAAATGTCATCTTCCTTGCTCACGTTGTCGATCAACTGAACGAAGCAGATATGGTCCTTGAAACGAAAGTACCGGCTAAAGGTGCTATCAAGAACCAAGGTGTTGAAAGCTACTTCTCCTGCATCATTGCAGCCAAAAAGATGAAGCTGAAAGACCTGACTGATGAGTCAGAACTTCTGAACGTCACCCCGCAGGAAAAAGCCCTCGGCTACAAACACGTCTTCCAAACACAGATTACTGAGAAAACAGTAAACGAGCGTATGCGCGGTCCTATGGGCCTGTGGGAAATGGAAGAAACTTTCATTGATAACGATGCACAGAAAGTGCTCGACCGTCTGAACGAATACTACAACTAAGGTAATTGCCACTATGTCACTTAAAAATGCCCTGAAAACCAAAAAAGATATCAATCTGGATTCTGACCGTGTAGGTGGTCGTCGTATGCTGGAAACTGACGCATACCCGATGAAAATTAAGTATGCCTTCCTGGACGCCGCCAAAAGCGGTGCAATCAGCCTGAACTTCCAACTGGAGTCAGAAGCCGGTTCAGTAACGCAAACTACATACCTGACTTCCGGTGAGGAAAAAGGTCTGAGTAATACGTACACCGATAAGGAAGGTAACGAACAGTACCTGCCTGGCTTCATTCTGGGTAACACCATGACCCTGCTATCTGTAGGTGAAGAAATCGGTGATCTGGACACCGAAGAGAAGGTGATCAACCTTTACGATTTCGATGCGAAGAAAGAACTGCCAACCAAAGTACAGATGCTGGTAGATCTGCTGGACAAAGAAATCATTGCCGCAGTAGAACTGCAGGAAGTGGACAAGCGTGTTAAGAACGATCAGGGCAAGTACGTTGCATCTGGTGAGACACGTCAGCAAAACGAAGTCGTTAAGTTCTTCCGTGCATCTGACAAAATGACCGTGACTGAAATCCAGTCTGAAGCTGAAGAAGCTACGTTCATTGATGTCTGGACCGAAAAGAACAAAGGCCAGGTAATCAACCGTGCCAAAGGTGCTTCCGGTAACGGTGCAACTAAAGGTGCGCCACCTAAGTCTGGCGGTGACAAAGCCCGTTCAGGTGTAAAGAGCCTGTTTAAGTAATGATTGTCGCGGGACTGGATCCAAGCCTATCAAACTTGGGGATGGTAAAGGGCCACTTTGACGGAGTGGCCTTTGACCCGCACGAACTGAAACTGGTCCAAACCAGTGCGGACAAATCAGCGAAGAAGCAGGTACGGAAGAACTCCCAAGACCTGCAACGCTGCCGTGAACTCCATGACGGACTTCATAAGTTTATCGAAGGCGTAGACCTCATATTTGTAGAAGTACCCGTAGGGAGTCAGTCAGCCCGTGCAATGATGTCATACGGTGCATGCGTCCAGCTGCTTGCCGGTATCAAAATCCCCCTTATTGAAGTGACCCCTAATGAAGTGAAACTGGCTGCTACCGGCGATAAGAACGCCACCAAGCAGGACATGATCACGTGGGCAGTCAATAAGTATCCAAACGTAAAATGGCTTACGCAGAAGCGTAACGGCCATCAGGTGATCACAGCTAAGAACGAACACTTAGCCGATGCCGTTGCCGCTGTAGAAGCAGGCATGCAAACGGACACCTTCAAACAATTACTCAGCTTTCACAGGAAGATCAGAGCGTGAAAATTTTATTAGAAGAATCCGATATCACTACGATTATCGAACAACACATTAAGGCGGCCAACGTACTTAATCTGGCAGAACAACCGTTCACCGTTGAATTACAAATTGACGGTACTGAAGTCACAGCCGCAATCAACACTGATGTTGCTGCCGTAGCCAATCCAGAAGCCGAAGCTAAGCCTGCACCTAAGCGCCGCCGCCGTAAACAGAAGTCTCCTGAGCCGGTAGCCGAAGAAGCCCCTGAAGCAGAAGACGAAGCCGAACAGGAACCGGAACCTGCAAAGGAAGAACCTGCTGCTGAAGAAACCGCCGAGCCGGAAACTACAGAAGAAGCACCACAGGAAGAAGAAAAGCCTAAAAAGTCTTTATTCGCCGGTGTGAAGAAATCTGCAGTAGTTGAGCCGGAAGATGAAAAGCCACCTTTCAAAGCTGACGAACAACCTAATAAGAAATCACTGTTCGCCTGATGCTTAAAAAGGCCTGGTCATTCCTCAAAACCATCCTGACTATCATACTTGTGTGTGTATGTGTCGGGGTGGTCGTAGCCGTGACATACTTCCTTTCTATATTTCTCGCCGTCCTGTTGGGGATATGCGCTGTAGCGGGATTGGTGTGGCTTATCAAACAAGCCCCCAACATAAAGGAAGCTATCAAAAAGGCTGACGCTGAATTTAAAAAAGAAAACCCTGACCTCTTTGATTAGAGGTCTTTTTTTATTGAGAGAAGCTATGCCCGCTTTATATACCCCACAAGAAGATGAAACTATTATCCGCCTGGTTAACGAAGACCGCCTGATGTATCGGGAAGTCGCTGATATCCTTGGCCGGACTGCTGCAAGTGTTGGGTCACGTGTCCGTTTATTAAGGGAACAAGGTCACGTCATTACGCCCACTATCACCCACAAACCCAGAGTAGTAGAGGAAACTACTACCCCTGATACATCACGTAAGATGTATTTACGTGCAGGGTTGGTGATTACGGCAGCGTGTTTAGTGGCATTTCTCCTGTCCTTAAAGTAAGACAAAGGGGCTTAACGCCCCTTTTTATTTATGATTTAAAGCCCATGGCATGAAGTATTCCGTTTATCGGCAGTATCTCATCCCATGCGTTTAATCCGGTACTGACAGGGTTTCCAATCTTGTCAAGAATACTGGACTGGAACCATGCAGCATCTACCGGTGACGGTATACCCATGTTTCCGATCAGGAACATGTTCGCCAAAGTCGATGCCGGCTGTTCCCTGAACAACTCATACACTGGTCGCTGAATACGTAAGGCATACTTTGTGAAGTACAGCAGTCCCATATCATTGAGGTACTGTAATCCCTGGCTTGTCGGAATATCGTAGTTAACGAAGTTCCGGCTTACCTTGGCCAGCGCATCCGATTTACTTAACTTGTTCTCAGCTGTTTCTGTCAGGTGACGGTACTGCGCGTATCGTGCAGCGAAGTCTGACATTTGAATAGGCTGATTGAGCATATCGTAAAACTGGGTGTCCTGGGTCACGAACAGGAATTTGCCGAACTTATTCACCGGTCCCAGACGTTTGTTTGTCAGGACATCATCTATACGCTGTGTCAGTTTGGTTTTATAACTGAACGGGTCTTTAGCGGTATCAATGTCTTCAACGATGGTCTGAAATAAGCCAGCTTCCATTAACTCATGTACAGGATTGGCCGACATTTCCGTGGTGACTTCTGCAAGTTCACTCCGTAGAGATTCGCGCTTTGAGCCTGTACCGGTTACGGCCAGCTGCCGCTGCAATGCATATTGCCGCTTTTTCAGTGTGTTGTAGGCACTCGCATATCGCCAGCCTTTCACAGTGTCAGTGATACCCTGTCTCAGGGGAACACCGGCAAGGTTGAGGAAATAGCCGTTACTCACGATGTTGAACACGGTGGTAAACAGGGATTTGACGATAATGGAGTCTTTGATCATCTTCACGATGGTCTGTACTACATTCTCAGTCTGCTGGATACGAAGTATCAGCTTATCCCCGAACACTTTACCCAGTGTCATTTCCACTGCGGTTCTGAAGGCTTTAGTAAGCATATGCTGCTTATCTCTGTCGGCCTTGAATATCTCGGCAGCTGACCACTTACGGTAGCCAAACGTCAGGTTGAGCAAGTCACGGCGCACCATTAAGTGTGGGCGTCCAAACTTATCCCTGGCATGTAACTTGGCATCCCGTGGCAGTAAGTCCCAGTATTCACGGATAACAGGATCTTTTGCATCTGCGCTGACCTTCACGTAGTTAGATGCGGTCGGGTTCTTGTCGTTAGCATACTGGTCATACAGTACGTCAATCATCTGCTCATTGCGTGATTTCGTATTTGTACGGTCCACGATGCTACCGGCGATACCACCAACCACTTCACCTACGTCATACTGCTTTTCCAGAATCTTATCGCGGTTTTCCTCTGACATTTCATACCGGTAATCGGTAACACGTCCGTCAGGGCTGAATGTTGGAATCATCATCGCTTCTTTCACGGTTTCCGGATCGAAGTCAATGTCCATACGTTCAGCTGAATCATCAACTGCATTGCGTGTCAGTGCCGGCAGTACCTTTCCGAAGTCACGGTACATTTGGCCGTTATCAGCGTTAAAGGCTGCCTGTACGTAGTTAGTACCCTTTGCGGCAACCTCTGTAAGAGAGGCCACACCGGTAACCCTACGGCGCATACCGCCATCACGTACTGTGTACAGGTGAACGTGCTGTTCATTGTCCAGCATTCTGTCTTTGGCAATAAGGCCGTCACGCTTAATGTAGCCCATGGCTTCAAGCTGCTTGGCTTTCTCAGAACCTGGTACAGCCCAGTCAAGTGACACATACGGGTTGTGTATTTCACTGATAAAGCCTTTAGTCATTAATGCAGGATCGCCATGGAACAACTGTTCCTGTGATTCTTCACGAATGTCCTGATACTGTCTAAGCAGGTACTCTGCCCCGTTCTGGCCGTCTTTACGTGCGTTCTCAGTACGTACGACTTCCAGAGCCAGCGCCTTTGAAGCGGCATCGGTATACTTGATTGCGTACAGGGAAGCCAGCTGCTCAATAAGCGGTTCCGCGGCTTGTGCTTCTTCCTGAGACACTGCCAGACCATACCCGAACATATTAGCGATGCCGTAGGCATTCTTAATAAGGTTGCGGGTTGTGGCCACGTTTCTCGCCATGTAGAAACCAAGTGCTTTACTGTGTGCAACGTACTTTGCGAAGTGTGGTAATTCACTCAGCTGTTGTTCCAGCTTAGCGGCTTCAGCGTGTACCGCCTCGTTGCTTGCCAGCAACTCTGCTACCTGTTCCATGGTGTAGCCGTGTGCCAGTAGCGAAGGAACATCAGACTTGATAAGGGCTTTGGTAACAGCCTTACTCTGGTGCTTGTTCAGTCTGGTTTTGAAACCTTCGTGAATAATCTGGCTCAGGTTTTTGGAAACAAACGTACGTTTCTGTTCAATGTCCCTGTTGGTGTAACGCAGCTGCTTCAGCATTTCTTCGTTATTAACCGTGTCACCGATTACTTCATCAACGGCCAGGGCAACATTGCTTTGCGGTGTTTGCTTGTTGTTTTTGATGTCATCTTTGATCATCTGGGTCACTTTACCCACACGGTCTTTAACGGCCAGTTCAACCAGTCCGGCTGTTGCCGCTACGAAAGGTACTCTTGTGGTTCTCACTGAACCAAAGGCCTTACTGTTTACGGCGGCTTTCACACCTTGCTTAATCAGATCATCAGCACCACTACGCAGTTTCTGTTCCGTGCGTTCCAGCACATCCAGTTTACGGCGGGTGTCATAGTTCTTCTGTGCAAGCCGGCCAAGCAAACTGTCATGTGCATCACGTACCGTACGGCTCAGGTTCACATTGCCGTTCAGCAGGTCCACAAGGCGTCCAAGGATCCGACTGATATAATGTTGTACCTGTCGGTAGATACTGCCTTCAGGGGTGTCTGAAGCACGATTTTCGATGTTCTCCAGTAACTGTCTCACCGGTAAGTGGGTTGCACCTACAACAGCAAAGCGTGTGAGGTAATCAGCCTGTCTACTATCAATATTGCGGCCGGCGATATCCGACTGCTCAATGTTACCGGCATTTAAACCAGAAGGACTGAACAGATAGTCATACTTGGCTTTCGCTTTAGCGACTTCTGAGGGGTCCAGTTTAGCCTGCTCAAATGGCAGGAACGATTCCCAGGTCAGTGCTTCTTTGGCTGACAACCATGCCTTACGTAACTGCGTTCTTTCAAAGCTGTACGTATTCAGTGAACTGCCTAATACACTTTCCAGCTGCTCGGCAACATAAAGTTCTTCTTCCGGCATCGGGAAGGTATCACGCAGGTTACTGACAAAAGGTGTGGTGTTGTTGTTCAGGTGCGTAACGAACTGGTCAAATTCATCACCCAGTGCTTCTTCCGCATCAAACAACTCTTTACCGTTCAAGCCAGCAACACTGTTAATCAGACTCTGTTGGATTTCTTTCAGGTATTCAGTGTGGTCTGTATCTCTGTCGGCATTTCGCTCCGCGAACGCCTGTACAAGTTCGGCGGGTGTCATCTTCCGGATGCGTTGCATGTCGGCGGCGTACACACTCTCTGTACCACGTGGGAGTAAGCGTGCCTGTGACTCAATCAGTGAAGCACCCAGTTCAATCACCTGACGGACTGCACTGTCTGTTTTCGGTGAGCTCTCGCCTTTGAATATGGCGTTTGTGATCCGGCTTACGAATGAAGTAAACATGTCGATAAGTCCACCATTACGGCGTTGCTTAGTCTTAATGTTTTTCAGCTGCTCGATAAACTCACGGTTAGTAAAGCCATAGGCAATCAGTTCTTTGATGTTACGTGTGGCTTCACTGTTCAACCGGATACCGGCCTTTGACGCTTTTTCTGCGATTTCAGTGCGTAGTTCTTCCAGCTTTTCGACAGCTTTTACAGATTGAGGATCTTTAATCTCCCCGTTCTGTACACGGTTCACCAGGTCCGAAGTCATGGCGTGAATTAACTCATGGGCCACTGTTTCCAGCGTAGTACCGGAATGCTTATAGTCACTTGAACGTAACATGATTTCGCGGTCATTAGGGTCATAGACACCCAGGGCAACTGTCATCATGTTGTTCACTGAGTTATAGGCTTCATCCCCGACGACTTTAAATGTCAGGTCTGGCGGTACGTGCTTGGCCAGCATTTTAAGAATGCCTGCGTTCAGTGTCTTGACCTTACGGTCCTTCATCAGCATATGAAGTACTTCACGTACATTGGTAGTCTCTTTGACTGCTTTCTCAAACAGGATTTGGAAAGGGTCAGTTACCGCTACACTCGGGTCGCGCAACTCGCCGTAGTCATTTCTGGTACGGATGTTCTTCTGTTCTGCCTCTTCCTTAACCTGAGTCGTTTTAGTTGTCTCAGCTGGCTTAGGGGCTTCAGGTGCAGAGCGTGTACGCGAAGGCACCGGATTACCTGCTTCATCAAGCGCTCGGTTATTGCGGCCTTTCTCGGTCTCATAGCCGGCCCCTTCAAAGTTGTACTGAACCAGGTATTCCAGATCGTCCATTACCTTCTTGGATACATCATTCTGGTATTCAGCGTTCTTCTGAAGCGAAGGTAAGATATCCTTTTGTCGGTTCTGCCATGTGTCACGCCCGTAAAGGGTGGCAACCAGCTTACCTTGTTTGGATTTAGAGATACGTCCGGCCTGAACCAGTGATTCAATAGCTTCCTCCATAGCCAGCATCTGATCCAGTAAGTGCTGATACGGATTCAGCTTACCAATCTGTGCTGCCATTTCGCTGTTAAGGCTCTGCCCTGCTTTTACAGCATCCAGTACACTGACAGGGAAACCATCGTGTACGTTAAATGCACCGACTTCAGTAAGCAGGTGTGCGGCCATAGCAGCATCAAACGCATGGATGTTCTGTACACCGGAACCTACGCCGATTTCACGGGTCACTGTATCCCGTCTGGCTTTAGCAGACAGACCTTTACGCCATGCACCTTTGAGTTTCAGAGGGATGTTTTTGGCGAAGGAAGTACTGGCATTCTGCTTCTGGTCAATGGTTTCACCGATTTCAGCAACCTGTGTCTGTTCTTCAGCATTCTGAGAATAAGCATACTGCACGTTAGGCATGATGGTGTGGAACTTACTCATCAGGTCATTGAAGACCTTGCGCGGCAGTGGCTGATTCTTTTCTAACTTACCGGCCTTAATTAACGCCTGTCTTGCGTCTTCCATCAGCATGTCTGTCAGATCCGCAAAGGTAGCATTCAACTGCTGCATACCGTCCACGTAGTTCTGGCGGTTTTCTTTGAAGTCATTGAACTGTTCGTCAATGGCACCGGCCAGCGGTGCAGCCATGTTGCGGATAACAGCATCGGCTATCATGTTCTGCTGATAGTTAGGCATCTCCAGATCACGCATGTCTTTTACTGACATGCCTTTAGTAACCGGAATGAAGTTTTCTTTGGAGTTAGTGAGTCTCTGTAATTCACGATTAAGTGCCTGCAGTGCTGTTAAGCTGCCCTGCGGGTCGTTATCAACAATGGCCTTTTCAATGCGGTCATCAAACTTATCAAGGAACTCCTGACCCAGGATAGCTTCAATAGTGTCATCACCCGCACCGTAAACACGCTGCATAAGCGGCTCTTTACCCAGTGCACGGGGAATGTCAGTACCGTTCTTGGTTACCGTGTCCATGATGGTTTTCATTACAGCATGGATAGGATGCTCTGCGGGGTAGCTGCTCAGGTCTTCCTGAAGTAACTGGTTCCAGCGGTCAGTCAGTGTCTGATAGAAGTCACGTTGGCCACCTTCGATAGCATTACCCAGTGAACGTTGCCCATCAAAGAAGAATCCACCTTTCTTGAGCATTTCCTTCATGTTGTCGGCAGTCCCGTTACCATAAAGCATAGTACCGATTGCGACACCGTTGGTTACACCGTCCAGTTCAACCCACAGGTCAGTAGAGAATGACTTCTCATCCGGATCATCAAGGGCTTGTAGGTAACGGCCATAGTTCATCAAGGCCCGTAACGTGTGCGTACCTTCTTTGTATTGACGTACTACGTCAGTAACCAGTGCACGGGCAATCTGGCCTTCTGCACTGAGTGGGTCAACGCCACCTTCTACCAGTGCAACCGCTGCTTCAGCAGCTTCCTGAATACGGGTGTCTTCAGTGACCAGTGTACCAAATTGACCCAGGCTGCTTTCAATCTGCATCTTGTCGATATCAATCCCGAATCCCTGAGCCACGCCTAACTTAAACAGGTTGACCGCTTGCTCATTATCCAGTTTTATATCGCGCTTCCACGCTTTGACGCCAATTAAGCCGCGGTGAATTTTACTTGTCTGCGGGTTCACGCTGCTGCTGTAACCCAGACGACCATACTTCCATGATTCCATAGGCAGGTAGAATGGTTTACCTAAGCCGCCTTTGGACAGTTCCATAGCCTCACGGAACTCATTGTAGTTATCCAGTTCACGTTGTAAGCCTGCGTTCACTGCTTCCATGGCTTTACGCTTACGCTTAGGAGCAAGGCGCATTTCTTCTTCAGTGTGGAAGTTGAATACCAGTTTCTGTTCCGCATCACCTAACAGATTAACCAGCGTATCGGTGTCAGAGGAAATACCCATCGGTGTCTGCTGTGCTTTCAGGATGGCATCCTGCATCTTCTGCGGCAGCTTTTTAATCGTACGCTTCATGTGTGCCGGTAATTTCGTAATCGGCTTGAATGAAGGCATACGGGTAGGATTACCGATAGACAGGGCTTCGCTAAGAATGCGGCCAGTGTCTTTATTTACTTCGTAAATATCACGGGCACGTCCGTCTAACTGCTCATCACTGAACAGTGGCGCATCAGGGTTATATTTAGGAAGGAACGTGTTGTACAGAGCAGGTGATTTATCCGTTCCTGTGTAACGTCCTGACTTCTTAATCTCAGCGTTTACCTTCTTACTGGCAGCACCTTTAATATCTGCCCAGGAAGTCTGTACGCCTTCAACCAGCTGTGCGTTAAGCATGGCACTTAACGTAACCTGACCCAGTTGGAACTCAAGTCGGGACAGGTGAACGGTAGAACCATTTTCATCATTCAGGGATAAGCCAAGCATCTTAATGATGTCACGGCCCAGCTGACGGGTGATCCAATCTTCCGGTAAGCCACGGGTCATCATTAACTGATGCAGGTCGTGATTTACCTTCTCTTCTTTCACACCGAACATTTGGCCGACAGTAGCTTTCTTATTGAATAGCGCATCCATTGAGGATGTAGCTACCCAGTTGTAAGCAGCCATGGACATTGCAGCCGTTACAGACTCAGGGTACTTCCCGTTTTCCAGTAACGTGTTATGCAGGTTCTGTGTGTCGTAGCTTGGATCCGTTGGCTTAGCCATCTGGTTGATGATCTTAGCGAACCCTGGTGCAAATGCGGTGAAATGCTCAACGGCATTCTTTTGCTGAGTCGTTAAGCCAGAAACAGAATCACTGTCAGTCAGCAGTAGTGACGGCAGTTCGCGTAGTCTCTGAATTACATGAGGGACTTCAGCAATGATGCTACGTACACGGTCAGACTTCTTGAAGAACTTATTCAGGGTCTTGTTACCGGCCAGTAGCCTGTCAGCTGCGTGATAGCCTTCTTCCCTGCCCTCAAGATATTTACGGGCAGATGCAGAATCACTGATATCACTTTTAGCTGTGGCAATGGTGTCCAGTAGTTCCTGAGTTATACGGCGGGTTTCCCGCTTCACTGCCTGCTTTTCTATAGGCGTATTGGGCTCACCTAAAAAGCCAAGGTTATCCATGGCTTCTGAGCGGATTAATGCCTTGTTATTCAGCTTACGTTTGGCTTCACGGATAGTAGCGTCAAGACGGTTCTCATTAAGACGCATTTCACTGAGTTGTTTTTCAGTGTCGCTCAGTTCAGGTTCATCCTGTGCAGGTAGTTCTTCATCTGTTAAGCCAACTGACTCTACAGTGGTATCTTCTGTACTGGTGTCGTCGCTAACGCTGACGCTCTGCGACTCCTGTTCTTCGGGTGTAATGGTATCCGGTATTGCGTCTGCCGGTGTGTTCTCTGTACTGGCCGCTGTAGTTGCTGCTGTTACTTCAGGTTGTGCAGTAGTTTCTGCTACTTCCGTTACAGGTGCTTCTGGCGCAGCCGTAGGCGTAGCGACAGATTCAGTTACCGGCGCAGATACCTGTTCTTCTGCCGGCATCAGGCCATTGATGTTATTAACCACAGCGTTAAGCAGATTGGCTTCAGCACGGACAGATTTAACCATGCGGCCGGAGCGTTCATAAATTTGATAGCTACGTGAACCGTCTTTACGGGAGCCACGCATCTTGTAGTTAGCTGCTACATAGTCGATAGCCCGTTGATCTTCATCAGTGATATCCGGAATACCACCACGGGACCATGGAGCAAAGGCACGTTCAAAGTCATCTGCTTTACGTGTCTGACTGTTGGCAAGTGCTTCCAGACGGCGCAATTTCTGACGTGCAGTGTTTGTGTCACCTGCATCAATCAACTGGGTAATCTCAGCCTGGTACTGCAGTGCACTGGTCGCACCGCGATCAGCTTTATCATACGTACCGGCAGCACGGCCTTTAACAAGGTCATTATTTACGCCGTCTACGGTTGAGGAAGTTCTCTGCTCAGTAGCAGCCAGTGCAGCTTCTTTTACTGCGGCAGCATTCTGTAAGCGGGTACGTTCTTCAGGGGTCCAGTGTCTTGATTGCAAAAGTGACTCTACATCTTCTAAAGTGATACTTTCCGGCGAATACATTTCAGATTTGAAAATCCGTTGTGCATCCACTTCAAACTTATCGTCACGTTGCTCAGCGTTAACTACTGAATCCACAGCCTGTGCGGTATTGGAAATAGTCTCCTGACGCGCAAACATGTTGTTCACGGCATCAGTGACACGGTTTTCCTGATCAACCAGTTTATCGGCTTGTTTCTCTAATGATGCTCTTACTTTGGGGTCAGAGGTATTAGTGATTTCAGTTTCCAGACTTTCCAGTTTCTCAGCGATTGCTGATTGCAGCTGGGTAGCCTCAATAAGTGCTTCATCACCTAATGCTTCTTTCTGTTCTTGGGTAGCATCGGAGGTCAGAGCGGCTTCATGACGGGCGCGGATATTACGTATTCCATCGTCAATTGAAACTTTTTCTGTGTTTTCTCCATCTGACAGAGAATTTTCAACTAAAGTAGTATAGTTACCTGAGTCTATTTCAGCCCTAACCTGCTCATCGGCTACTTTCTGAGCTTCTTCAGTACGTTGCTTACGCGCTTCGTTCAAATTACCAACTTTAGCGGCAGCAGCACTCGATACTGTATTTACTGCATTAGTGGATGTCGCTACAGCTTGAGGGGTTCTGACTGCGGCAGCGGTAGCACCAGATGCACCTACCCCGATCATGCCTGCCTCGTAGATATCACGGCCATCTTCTTTAAGGTCGAAGTCTTCACCGAGTGCATCATTTTCAATGGCAGTCTGTACAGCTTCTGTAACGCCTTCAGTGGCCATACCGCCTGTACCCTTAGCAGCTTTAGTCAGGACTTCTTTTGCTGATGCCACTGATTCCTTTGCAACCTCTTTCGTTGCTTCTGTAGTCGCTTTCGTGACATCCGTTTTCCCCAGCTTTTTGATACCTGAAATAGCACGTGTTGCAGAATCACCTGCAAAGTCCAGAATGCCGCCCAGAGCAGCTTCTGCGGCGAGTTCCGCTTGCTTATCGGTACTGACAACCTTGTTCTCTTTGTCAGCCTTACGCAGGTTCTCAGCTTGGGTATTCAATGCGTATGCCGCACTGTTGGCCTGACCTAAGCCAGGGACAGCTGTAGCGAATGCACTTGGTGCGCTTTCGGCAGCATATTCAAAAGTAGATGCGGGATTGGACAGTAAGGCTTTAAGGCCTTCCACAGTCAGATCGGCAAGTGCGCCGGCAGTCTCAGAAGCACCTTTGGCTTCTTCGATACCTGAGTCTTCCCATGCGTAACCGAACTGCTTGGACTGTGCTTCACGGTTCAGCGGGTTATAGGCATCTTCAATCCAGGTGTCTTTTGTAAAGTAATCAGCGTTTTCACCAGCACCTTTCAGTGCTTCCTGATACTTAGCAAAGATTTGGCGGGGAGTCTGGCCAGTGTTACCCATCGGCCGGTTAACGTTACCGTTGTAAGAGTAGCCACCCTGGTTATACCGGCTGTCATTGACCGGTGTATTCAGCAACTGTTGCTGCTCCGGTGACAGGGCTTTATTGTTTAATTCTAAAGCCAGTGCCTGACGTGTAGCGTCATCCAGTAATGATAAGTACTGGTTCGCTTCTGCGTTGCCAGGGGCTGATGCCCAGTCACCGAGGATGTTAGCACCGCCGGATAACACACGGTTGGCTAACTGCTTTGCCTGGCCGGACAATGTACCCAGTTCGGTCTGTCCTGCCCATGCTCTACCGTCTATCTGGGCTCTGCGCTCAGTGTCGGCACGGTTACCCATAACCCAGTCAGTGAGGGCTGTTTCTTTACGTTGTGATTCCTGAATCAGCCTGTCAAGGCTGGTGAGGCTATCCACCTTCTGCTGCACACGCTGGGCTTTCTGTGCAGATAAATTACTTCCTAACGGATTAGACATATTTTGGCTCTGTGGGAGTATGGAGGGAGGGGAAACAAAAAGGGACAGTGGCTGTCCCTTGGGAGGTATTACAGGCGATCTTCCTGTGCTTTCCTGAGCGCACTCTCAAGAATTTTAAGTGCGTTACCGGATTCCGATTCTAACCGTTTACGATCTTTGAGTCGAGTTGCACGGTATGTGCCCTGCTTCTGTAAAGCCAGTAACAGTTCACCACCGTTCTTAATCTGATCAACGATGGCTTCTTTCAGTACATCAGAATCTTTATCAATGAGAACTCTGCCTGTGTCATTGCCTGTCACATCATAAGCACGTTTCAGGGCGATACCTAAGAAGTTATCTGCTTCAGGGCCGGTCAGGAACTCTTTAATCTCGGGATTATCGCGGATAATGGCTGACTTCGCTTCTGTCAGTGCGTTCTTAACATCCGAACGATCCAGATCGTCAGTGTACCAGCTGCTGGTTTTAGTAACGTTATCCATGATATCGGAGATAACCGAAGAGGTAGAGTTACCGGTAGATTGCCACTGCGTTGCATCATCTGCTGCAATGTTACCGAATCCGGCAACGCCCAATTGCGTTTCTCTGTCGAAGTTATCCAGTGCCTGCTGGTTGTACTGTGCAACCCCGTCCAGTCGCTCACGCGCCGGCCGGTTAAGCGTGTGGATACGTTCCCATTCAGGGATAGCGTTTTTAAGTGCAGTGGAAAGCCGGTCACCGGTGATACCGTTACGGGATAACTCAGTTTTGAGTATGGTCTCTACCCTGTCCGGATTATCTACCTGTTTAAGGATATTACGGGTGAGGTCACCTACGTTATCCCTTTGCCAGTCAAGGTTATCCTGTTTCTGCTGTTCATTGTAACTGCGTTGCTGTGTATTCAGTGTCTGCAGGAGAGAACCAGTATCACGGATATTCCCTTTATTCGCATCAAGGTAAGACTGTGCACCGGCGAAGTCTCTGCGGCCTAACAGGTCGTTGAACGCCTGAATGTACGGACGCTCAGCTTCAGTAGCCTGTGCATTATTGAATGCGGTATCTGTTGTCCAGTTGTCCTGCAGCGTGTTCTTACGTTGACCCAGCGCCTGAAGTACTTTCTGCGTATCGACCTGCCCTGCACCTAACGGTGCAAGGTCATTCTGGATTTGCTGATTGAAGTTATTGAAGCCGTCCAGTGAGTTCTGTCCCATGATGCGGTTCATGAACTGCTGTGTCTGGTAGTCCTTCATCTGTGCGGCTTCGTTCTGACGGCTCTGGCCAATGCCTTGTACGACACCGGCAAGTCGGTCCAGACCATCGGTGATCATGTTGCCGCCCTGATTGTACTGCAAGTTTGCAGTACCGAAGTTAGGTGCGGCCACGTTACGCCATGTAATAGGATTAGCCATTATTGCCGTACTCCTTTGCGCCCCAGGTATTCATGTAATCACCGACTGAACGGTAGTACTGGTTACCTGTGGCGGCATCATCACCTAATCGTGCACGTTGGCGGTCTTCCAGCTGTGCATTCAGTGTGGTGGCTTGCTGGTTATAGTTCTGGATGGCGAAGTCCTTCTGGAAATTGAACTGGTCCTTTGCCTGCCCCAGTTGCTGGAAACCCAGATACGTCTGAGCCAGGCTGCCTAATCCTTGTAGTGCCGGCATACCCCATCCGTTATGGTCGATGCCGGTTGTTTTATCGGTGTACCCCAGCATGTTGTCCCAGAAAGAGGGATCCCACTGGTTCTGATTAAAGTTAATGCCTACGTTGGCGGCGGGAACTGCTGCGGCGGGTAAAGCGTTGAGTGAGAACATGGTATTTACCTATGTGTACTGTGGTTTGGGGAGTTGAACTTGCGTGGCAACGTAGTTATCAATGAGATCGTAAGCCAGCACTCCCGGATTGGAGATAAGTGACCGTTGGAGAAACTGGTCAGCGGTTTCGTTTAGGTTGATGGTATGGGGCCGGTTAATGAAGCTGTAAGGATCAACGAGGTTGGATGTACTGAGCAGTTCTTTCAGTGTCTCGATATCTTCCTTCATGAGGTCGTATTCTTCCTCAAAGGCTTCCATCTCAGACTGAAGTACCGCTGTCAGTTGTTCGTTATTTTCCTTACCGATTGACGTACCTACAGAAAGTAGCGTCTTAGGGTCGATATCCAGAAAGGATGTCTCGGACATATAGCCGTACATGGCAGCTACGATTGTAACGACTGCCACAAGAAACGCCAGTTCCGGTCCGATTACTTTCACGGTGTACTTGATAGCGATGTTAATGGCAATTGATGTCAGGACGACTGTGGCAAGGTAGGTTGCAGCTGCTGCCGTACCGCCCTGAGCAAATGCAGCGGCGGTACTGGTATAGATATCATACCCTGTATACGCAATGACCACTATAGCTACCACTATCAGGAAGGCTTTAAACAGACTGGATTCATACCATTTGGTTTTGCGTTTATCGTAGGCGTGGAATACCAACATCAGGCCGACATAGTGCAGCTGCTCCTGCTGTAGCGGGTTCTGTTTCTGAACCAGATCTCTGCGTAGCGGGATAATGAAGTTATGGTTTTCATCGTCTTCCCAGTAATCTTTGAGTCGTGTCTCAATAACACCATCCCCGTACACCGTGTTGCGATGCATCGGATCTGCGACTTTCAGAATTGCATACGTGTTATCGTCAATCTGCTTTTTATAAGTCAGGTAAGGGACATCGTTAATTTCGGAGTACTCAAGAGACACTTCACCGGTGTCATCCAGAACACCTTCAACATAACGTAACCCAATGCCGGCATACATCACCTGTAAGTCGAATACTGCATCAGAGATAGTGACGGCCATGACATGACTGTCGAAAGCCAGAAGCCCTGGTGTACCGTTTAGCGGATCAAACCGGCCTGTTTCCGGAGAGTTCTCATACGCATCAAGCCAGAAGTCAAAAGCATAACTCTTAGCGGCTTTGCTATCGTTATTCAGCTGTATGGCCAGCATGAAGTAGGCTTCGTCAATGTCGTTTACGTCTTCGTTCTCATTGATGTTATCCCTGAGTTCAAGGATATCAATGCCGAACATGTCCAACATGTGTTGTGCTTGTGTAAACTCTACTTCTTCCTGCCTGGCTTCCGTTAAGTAATCTTCCTGCTGGTGACGTAGAAATACCACCGGATAGTTACCTCCTTCTACGGCGATATCCACTTCACGGTATTTGAGGTCAATAAACGGGTTTTCTCTGTCGTCACCGATCAGAAGCGTCAGCATATCTTCCTGATCAATATATGCCTTCGTAACAGTAATGCCTTCAGCTTCAAAGCTGTATTCCACGTACGTATACACCATGTCTACCTGATAGTCGGACGTGTAATCATCACTGTACGGGTAAGTGTAAGAATACGTGTAGGTCTGCAAACCAGTAGACAACTTCACCTTATCAAAGACAGTAGTTTCATGGCCGGTCTCAGTACCGTCTGCCCTGACGTATTTTCGTGTACGGGTTTCCTGATAACTGACGGAACCGCTGGCATTACATTTCACATCCTGATAGCCGGACATATTAAGCGTGTACACTGGCAGGGCTTCGCCCGTGCCAGTTACTTCATAGTCAACATACTTCACAGAACGGGTTTTACTGCCGATACACTTTACTGATTCTTTCTGCAGGACAACGTAAGTATCGACACGGGTAACAGTCTCACCCTCATAGATATCGGTGATAGATTCTTCCCTGTCTACCGGAATACCGGCTTTCAGTGCGTCTGTTTGTTCCCGTATTTGCGTCTCAGCATCAGCCAGTGAGGAATTATAGTCCTCATCCATATCAATGCTGCTCTGGGCCGGTAAACTCGTCACAGTGCCTGTCAGAAGGTTTAATCCATGGTTGTGATTCAGATAGTACCGTATGAACTGTTCTGTGGTCGGTGTACCGTACTTAAACTGGTCTACCGTGATCGGACGGCCTTCAACGCCGGTCAGAAATTCAATCAGGCTGGATTCATTGGCAGTACGCCCCGTGTAGACGGTTTTCGGTACACCGTTCACATAACTGGTTTTACCGTACTGGTAGTACTTCTCTATGGCTTTATTCATACCGTTCATAGCACGGTCAATGACCGTTGTACGGATAGCATCGCCTGAGAAAATAGCAGAGTGTATAGCTTCCAGTGCCGGCTCCGGATACTCATCGTAGAGTGGTACTGTAGAAGTCGAAGCGGATATTACGTAACCCATAAAAAAAGGAGAGGCTTTCGCCCCTCCCCCTCACTTAGTTAATCGTTGAAGTACAAACTATGCGTCTATACCGGCCAGTGCCTTAGTAATCGCTGAGGTCACAGCTGTTTGTGTGAATCCCCAGTCATTCGGTGACAGGCCATTATCGGTAGTCCGTTGTACTGACCAGATATCAGCAAACGTCTTCAGTACTTTCTGCTCAGCATCACGTTTGAAACCGTCAATCTGTGCACCGTACAGTTCGCGCTGTCGGCCCAGAAGACCAGTAACCAGTACACCGTCTACAGAATCAGAAGTTTGCGCTACTTCGGACTTTCTGCGTTGCTCCAGTATTTCCACTTCTTTCGTGGATTTGGTAATGGATGCGGTGTTTACCTCTACATCGCTGGCAACTTTGGAAGCCTGAACAGTGGATAGTGCGATATCAGCATCAGCACGTTCGCGGGTTTTCGCGGAAGTCAGAAGTTCGTCATCTAACTGCGCTGCCTGCTTATCCAGGAGAATACCTTGCTTCGGTATGTTCAGACCCTCTGCGGTCAGGTTACTGGCCTGCTGGTTTACTACAGAGGTTTGTGCGGTCAGGTGGCCTTTCTGTGCCCCTACGAAATCAGTATCCGCATCAAGTTTCGTTGCCTGTTTGGTCAGGATGGTATGCTGCGCCTGTAAGTTTGAGTTCTCAGACGCGAGGTTTATGGCCTGTTGAGTCAAGACGGCTGTGTTCTTCTGAACACGAAGTATTTCAGCGTTTGCGGTAGCTACCTGGGCATCAATCAGATCTGCTTGTTTACCAATGTTCACACCCTCTTTAACGAGGTTGCTGGTTTGTTGCGTGATTTGATCTGTCTGAGCGGCAATACGCTGGACTTCTTCCCCTGAAGCCAGAAGCTGTGAATCTAGCAGGAGTCCCTGCTTAATCAGGTTCTGGCCCTCAGTAACCGCATTTGCCCGTTGTTGGGCAAGCATGGCTGTCTGTGCGTCAATCTGGTCTTTCTGGGCTTTAAGTACGTCTACCTGTGCGGCAGACTGAGGTTCTGATAACTGATACTGGATTGCCTGTTGAAGGACTGCGGTAGTCAGATTCAAATACAGGCGGGAATACTCTTCGCCGTTCAGACGGTTCTTATCGTACTCTTCGGTAAGATGCGCCTTAATGGACTGCATCAGCAGATCGAATGTACCCGTACCGTCCGGTATACCTTGTGTCAGGCTATCCAGATTCATTTATTAACCCCGTGCAGCTTGTGCTTTAGCCAGATCTGCTAATTCTGCTTCAGTCAGGTCAGGCAGCACTTCAATAGAGAACTCATTAACCAGACGTGCAGCACGCTGGTTCACGCCGTTCTTTGTTTTCTTCGTGTAGAAGACATTGTACTTACGGGCTTTCAGAACATTGTAGATAGCCTGGGGTACGTGCCAGCCTTCTTCAGTGTTGAATTTAACGAACTTACGGAATGTACCTACAGTGGTATTACCGGCTGTGATGATTTCACCATCCCAGTCTTTTTTGGCAGCGTTCATGCACGATACGTTAATGCGGATTAACTTACCGGCCTGTTTCTTCAGTTCGGCAACATCGTTTACCGGTGCAGGCTCAGCTTCTGCTGGCGCAGCTTCGCCTTTCAGTCCGGATTTGAACTCTGCGATTTTAGCGGCCAGTTTGTCTTCACCGATGGAAGGATGGTAATTAACACCCAGCGCATCAGCTTCATTTTTCAATTGTTCCAGGGTTACTTCTGACATAGGAGTCTCGTTTAATGAGGGGAAAGAGGAAGCCCCCTACAGACGTAGAGGGCGGCAGGCGGGTTATGCTTTAGCAGCTGTCTTCAGCAGTGCAATACGCTCGGAACGTAACGGCAGGAAGCCGTAGTACCATTTGATCGCCATGAAGCCAGTTTCACCGTAAGGGTCAGTACGGTCAGCGGTTTCAACGCCAGGCTTTTTGTGGATGATTTTGAACTTAACAGTCTTACCGTCAGTCTGGAAACCGATGGTAGCGAATGACTCATCACCAACAACCAGCATCGGGAATACGTCAACTTTACCGTTGGTTTCGTAAGTAGAACCGTCACCAGCTGCACCAGCGCCTTCCCAGCGTTGCATTTCCAGTGGGGTTACGATACGGAAGCCAGCGATAGAGCCTACTTCACCACGTACAGTGTTGCCTGCGGCAGCGTAGTGCTTCACTTCAACAAACGCAGGATTGCCGTGGTAGTCCTTCATGGCCATCAGAGTCGGGATCAACTCAGAACTGGTGTACATGATGCGGCCACCGGAGATTACGCGGGTGTCGATGATACGAGTACCGGTAATGACTTTGGTTTGCTTAGGTGTACGGTTGTTGTCCAGGTCGATAGATAACTTAATCAGATCGTCATACGTTACCAGGTCAGTTACTTTTACATCAGCGTCTGACAATGCAGTACCTGCATACTTCACAGTACCGGCAGCGTTGATGATGTCTGATTGCAGGATAGCTTCAGTTAACTGGTCAGCACCTACAGTCATTTCACGGTTTACGTGAGATTGCAGATCTTCATCAGTATCGAAGTCCAGAGATTCCTGCGTGTACTCTTCAAAGAAACCCATCTTTTCCAGCGTACCTTCGATAGAGATACGGCGGAAGCCAACACGGTTTACACGACCGCCTGTTTCAGACAACAGAGGGATCTTAGAAGTAATAGTACCGATGTCTTTAGAAGACCCGTACAGGTTACCGTCTGCAATTGCTGCACCGGATGCGTCAATACCCTGGTCGTTGATGTTACGTTCGTCAAGCAACGGCAGGTAGTGGAACAGCTTCATGGTTTTACCCATGTTCTTCGGCATGTGCTTAGAAGTAGCCAGCTGGCCGAAGTATTCTTCTTTTACCGCCTCAACCAGAGCGCGTTTAAGGTGGACATCAGTACGGTGCTGAGGACCGATAGAAGAAGCCTGACCGTTTACAGGAGAGTTATAAATTTGAGACATGAAATAGTCCTAACTATTCATTAAGCCATCTCAGAGAATTGTTTGAGAAATTCATCGTCAGACATGGCGAGGGGATTAAAGGTGGGTTCGGGTGAAGCACCTTTTGAAGACCGTGGAGTTGAAACACGCTGTTTCTGTTTTCGCACTTCTTCAGCAGGTTTTTTGTTTGGTGTGGGTGTTGGTCTTTCGTTGCTACGGGGAGGGTTTTGCGCGGCGTCCGGTTTGCGGAACTTACCGGCGGCATGTAGGCGATCACCAACTTGGCGGTATGCTTCGATATCAGAGAGTCCTGATAACCGCCCAAACATACGTTCACGCTCAATTTCGGCAGTGATTTGATCGTAGATACCAGATGCTACGTGTTCATTGATTACTGCTAAAGTTTGAGGGTTATTGAGAATGGCTTGTCGGCTGGCTGTGTCCCACTTATTGCTGACCACTTGTACTGTCTTTTCATAGGCATCCGTTCCCTTGATTTCGTCAAGGACTGAAGCCAGTTCCATTTCAGCGTCGTCAACAGTGTAAGTGTTGGGCTTGTAGTCAGTATCTTCACCGTCCAGTTCGTAGGTGTCGATGCCGCTATCTTTAATCAGCTTTTTAATTGCATCCGGATTCTTCTTATCCAGATCTATCAGGTACGATAACTTACCTTCATCAAGCAGACTATGGTTATCCAACATCCTCATTAATTTGAGGTTTGGTTTTAACGCTGTCATCTTCTTGTTGTAGTTAGCACCTTGCTGCATCAACGTAATAGCTTCATCTACGTTGCTGACCTGCATATCACGACCATTGGCTTTAAAGGGAGCCAGTAGCCGTTCATATTCGCTTTTGTAGTCTACGCTGTCTGCACTGTCCGGTTCAGACGCTTCATCACCAGACTCATCGGGATCGGTCTCACCGGCTGGGGATTCCTCCAGTTCTCCGGATTCATCAGCGGCCTCATGTTCACCATCGGCTTCATCAGCTTCTGCTTCAGCTTCGGATTCAAAGTCATCATGGCTTTCGTCTGTACCTTCTTCGTATACAGTGGTTTCTTCGGAAAAGTCGTCTGCACCGCTGTCGCTTGCAGACTCCGCCGTAGCAGAGTCCTCAACAGGGGTGTCAAATGACGCATTCATAAAGTCCTCATCGGACATACCCAGAATATCGTCACCCATTTAACTTACTCCGCTTCTTCGCGCAGTTCTTCAAGTTCTGCATCCAAATCTTCAATGGATGCTGAGGCTTGATCACCTAATACCAGACGGGTTTGCAGGTAGTGACGTAACACACCGATACCGTCCATTGCGGTTAACAGAGAAGCCTGGTCTTCAGGACTTTGGAAGTTTGGATCCGATTTCAGCAGTACAAGACGGACTGCTTCTTTCTCAAAGAAACCTTCTGTAATCACACGCTTAAAGTCGCGGTTCTTCAGTAGACGGTTTACAGCGCGGGCATCATCTACCAGCTTTTCAGCGTCTTTTTTAGAGATTTCGATTTCTTTGATTGCGTTGTCAGTAGACATAGTATTTCCTTAGTTTCCTGGCCTTGCGGCTCAGATTGGGGGATTGAGTGGCGCGGGAATGCGCCACGGATGGTTAGTTTTGAGTAGATTGCTGCTTAGGAGATAAGGCAGCTTTGGCCGCTTCCAGCTGGATGTTTGCACGGGCCTGTGCGCCCTGTTTCTGCAACTCACGTTCCTGGTTCACACCTGACTCTTCCTGAAGGAAGTCGAGGTTATTGCGGTCAGCTTTAGAAGTGGTCTCATCGGCTTTGGCAGCATTGAGATTGATTTCAGAGAAGATCTTCTGTGTTTCAGCCTGAAGTTTGGCTATCTGCACTTTGAGTTCTTCCAGTTCCAGCGCGGCCTTCTGTTGTTGGATAGGGTCCGGCTGTGGCTGGTATTCCTCAATCTTCTTGGCGAGGTCCGGCATTTTACGTAACCGTGCAATCTCAGCACGGATCATGCGAACCTCTGCAGGGTCTGAAGACGGGCCGGTAGTCTGTAACATGAAAGCCAGTTCCTGTGCTTTCGCGTTATCTTCCTCGGCGGTAGATATGGATAGCTTCAGGTCAAAGCTGCCGGCCAGTTCTTCACGTTTAATGGCTACAAACTTTTCGTTGGTAACACGGATAATTTCTTCATCGGACAAGAACTGTGAGTTCATCGAAATGAACTTTCGTCCTATGGCAACTATACCGTTGGCCAGTCGTCTGAGAATACCCAGTTCACGTTTTGATGCTGCATCTAATGCACCTCTTACACCAGTGGCTGTATCACCCAGAGCATTGCCGGAGATACCGGCCCCGAATGATTTAACGCCGGTCATTGAATCTGCTTCAGCACTTTGATGTTGGTGCATGAACTGCGCTGATACAGGGATTTCTGCAAAGGCATGTGTGTGGAAAGCCATACGGGGATCAACATTAGAATTGAACTCGTAGTCTTTACCCTGCTCAAACCGTCTGCGGTTTAAGGCATCCAGTGCGTCTTTGCGGTAGCCACGTTGACCGTTAGCTACTGAGCCAAGGATATCTATCATGCCGCGGGTTACTGCGCCCACGATGTCCTGATTATCCTTTATAAGTTCACCGTCCGGTTCACCGTAAAGAGAGTTCTTTACCGGCAGATACGGGACAATGACAAATGGAATCTTTTTATCCGGGAACGGGTTTTCTTCCATACGGATAAGCGTGTCACCTACGTATGTTGCAACGATTGGCTTAACGGTTCCGTTACCGTGTATATCCCAGTAACCCCAATACTCATAGGCATAGAACTTCTTGCGAGGTTCGTCCTTAAAGTTAAAGGACATGTTATCAGGGTCGTTCTCATCAGCCTGTGCTAACGGGCTGTTGTTCGTGACCTGAATACTATCCAGATTTTCGTACAGACCTGCTGAACGTAGTTCTTCCAGAGAAGTAGTAAAGCGATAAACAATAAACTTCGCTTTCTCTGCATCACCTTTACAGGAGGGGTCTACGACCACATCATTGTAGTCGCAGACTTCTGCGGTGGGCTGATTCTTAACAACCTTATTTTCGGTAACCGTTTTGTATTCTGAAATGTAGACTTCAATGGGGTAGCCTAATTCCATGGTACGTTGTACAGAACGCTTCATTTCTTCAGGAGCAGCTTCAAAGGCTTCAGGGTCTGCCTGAGCCAGTGACATCAATTCCTGCAGCTGCTGGACGAACTGGTTGTGTGAAGGGTCATAAGGGTCTAGGGATTGTTCTGCGAACACAGGAACTTCTTTGGTGACTTCTTCTTCTTCCAGTTCCCAGCCTACACGGACAATGACTGTGCCTTCATCAACTGCGGTGTGGATATAGTCGTCAATCAGTTTGACTTTATTCAGCTGGTTGTTGAATTGGTGGTTCAGTACGAGTTCGTTTTGCTGGGCTGCGCGTCTGTCTTCATAGGTCACCGGAGATACGTTGAAAATATCAGGTGTAGAGAGGAAGGGTTCAGACAGGGATGAATACCGCCATTCGGCCTGTTTGCGGATTAGCTTTGGTTGGACTGAGGAGCGATTCTTTTGCTTAGGAAGTTTCGCTGTACCCGTGATGTTGAGGTTATCCAGCCAGCGGTCAATATTTTCATTGTGCTGGCTGGTCTCAACCTGGGCGTCTTGATGATCTCGCTTTAACTGGGCTAATGTTGGCTCATTAGTCCAGTCGGTAAGGCGGATCTTAGGTGGGGCATTATCGGTAGGATGGTCGGTGGTCATCTGTAGGAAGGCAACTTAATGGTTAGTTAAATTGGTCAACAACGTGGGGGAATTTGCTGTCAACGGGGAGAATTAGATCACTGTTAGTGACGAAAACAAAACTATTTCGTTTTTTCGCCTTTTGGTGGAGAACTCTGTCCTGCAGGCAGGATGCAAGCCTCAATCTGGGAAACAAGTGAGTCAATACCGGCTGGTTCTGTAACACCGGCTTTTGTAGCTAAACGCTCCAACGCCTGAAACATTTGTTCGTTCTGGGCTTTCGCGTTGTCCAGTTGAGACTGGAGGTTCAAAGCAAGATTATATGCTGTGGTATTTTGTGTCATTTTGGGGGTCTCGGAGGGAGTGAGATTTGAGGGGGAAGTAAGGGACGCATCGAACGATGCAGTCCCTAAAGTATGCCTGTAAGCGTTCTGTGAGTAAAGTTCTGCGTCATACGCCGTAGAAATAGTAGACCACTTCTATGTCGCGCTGGATGGATATTTTAGTGTCCTGTGCGTTTCTGGCCTGGACGTGGATAGTTACCCGTATCATTTCCTCGTATCCCTGCGGGCACGTGTGCTTCACACGGAAACCTTTGTTGTTCTGTGACCACGACCCGAGTGATACACCATGCGTTGACTGAAATGTCGGGGTGGCAGTGGACTCGCTGTTAACCGTCATTGTGTACCGGTACTCAACGTGTGCCGCCAGAATCCCGTATCCGATTTCGAACTCGTTCTTCGCAATCCAATCGTAGCTGAGTGTCTGCGAACTGTTCAGAATGTTTGCGCGGGCGAAGCGTCCGGACGGGGCATAAATCCAGTAAAAGCCATTGGCCGCACCATAGAAGTCCGTCAGTTTAATCTGGCCGGAAGTCGGGATATTACGGTTCTGGTAGATACTGGGTACAAGTCCTGCACCGCGATACAGGTTAGTGAGTTTGTACGGCGCATCGCCACCGAAGAAATCAACCAGATGGTCTTTGTGTTTAATGGTGCCGCTTGTGATCCCCAGTTCAATAAGCTGGTCTACGTCCGGCCATTGCTTAGTCCGGATCACTAGATTATCGGACTTACTCCCTGCCTTGAACGTGATGGTACGCGCTTGGCCGTAGTCACTGGGCGCGTCCGACCACCAATTAATGCGTAGTGTTGTCCCATTAAGCCAGCGGGTGTGGTAGCCGCCGTTGATGGTGTTACTGAACGTAATGTCGGGCATCGTGTTGATGCCGGTCAGGTTAAAGCCGCCCGATTGTGTGACTTTCGGGTCACAGTCGTTGATGTCTGACCCCATTGAAAAAGAATCAGGTTCTTTGTCCGGTGGCGAACTGACGACAATCCGTGTGGTATCGGGGTCATAACCACCACTCAGGGCATTAGCCCCGAGATAGTGTTCCTGATCATAATTGGCTGGAGAGCTCTTAATATACCGTGTAGATGATTGGCCCGGACTCAGTGTAAGACTACTGGTGTTTGTCCAGTAATCACTGAGAAACCCGTCTATACGGATAGACACATTCGAGTTGTTGGTGAATGTCGCTGAATCACCGGCCAGCATACTTGTCGTTGTAGGCCGAAACCAGACAGCATTGAACTCGTCCCGTGTCTGAACCGTGAATGCCTTGTTAGCCATTAGCTACTCTCCCGCGCAGTACCCGCACTTCTTCACGCAACTCTTTCACAGCGTTGACCAACAGTGCCACGACACCGGCCTGCGATACAGCCAACATGTCGTCTTCGCCTTTACTGACCGCTTCCGGCAAGACTCCTTCAACATGCTGTGCGATAACACCTGCTTTACGTGCTTTCAGTTTCGTTTGCAGGTACGTGTAACCGGTCAAATGGCCGACTTTATCCAGCGCACTGCGGATCTCTTTCAAGTCTTCTTTAACACGAATATCAGAGGTCGCAACGTTATCGTCTGCCCACACTTCACCCGAAGCCGTCCACCGGTCGTTTGTCCCGTCCCAACTGAGGCGCGTTGAATAGTTACTGGCCGAACTGGGCAGGAAAAACCCGAACTTGTTATCACTTTTACGGTAGTACATGCGTGCGTAAGTACCGGTAGACGATGATAAATCCAGATTGGCTTCACCGCCGTCAGCGCGAATAACACGAGCGTTACCATCGTTAATCCGAAAAACCTCACGGTTAGTACCTGAACCGACTGAGCCTGTATCGTACATACGGAAAATAAATGGTTCGCTGTAATCATCCGAAGTCCAGAACTCCATGTTCCCGTCATTGCCAGATGAGTTATACCGGATACCGCCAAAGTCGTTTGAACCGTCCGGCTGGAAATAAATACCAGTGCCGGCGGTCTTGAACAACACGCTCTTATAAGCGTTGATGTCTTGGTTAAACCGGTGGGGCTTGTTGCTGGTAACTTCTGAACCATTCGCCATGAAGTATGCACCATTGCCGCCTACTTCAAGTTGACCGTCCGTACGTAAGACACTGCTTCCGCAGTAGATACCACTACCGAAACCGCCTTGGTCATTGATACGCAGCCAACCATCGGACATCCTGAAAGCGATTTTATTCTGCAAGCGGATGTGGTCTTCGTAGATACGCATAGGCTCTGATGCTGACGCTTCGTGCCTGATACCCAGATGCTCATCGCCGTAGCCTTGCCAGATACGCCACGATAACGCACCGTTTGTCTTAAACAGGATATTGTTGTCGTAGTCCGTAGAACCGCGGTCGATAACGATGTTTGCGTGACCTGCGGAGTCCAGAGTCAGGAGATCATTAGTCACACCGCCTAGCCCTAAAGTCAGGCCACCTGTAGTAATGCGCTTGTTTGCGGGGTTGTACTTCAGGTGCGCGGCACTGGTGTACAGCGTACCGTTGTTGTTTTCCCACACCATAGAGTAATCGGTGTTGTTAGTCGTGTGGTCACCTGGCTTGATGGCAACGTCCGGTTTACTGGTTACCTCAGACCATGTAGGCCAACGTGTAGACTGTGCAGGCTTATCTGACACTTCAGAGAACGTAGGCCAGCGTGTTGTATAAGCTGGCTTATTCTGGACATTCGCCCATTTCAGGTAGTAGTCAGGATCTTGTCCATTCAGTGTCAGCGCATCACCATTAACCCCGCCGCCTTGTACGGACTGTGTTGCAACGATAGATTCTAACCTTGAGCGTTCTGAGATAAATGAGCCCGACTGGTAATGTGCACTAATACTGAACTGGATTTCACCATCGTAATATCCGTCAGAGACATCAACATCCTCAACGTAGTTGACCAGTATGTCGGCGTAGTTCTCAGAAGGTATGGCATTACCGGTATATATTTTTTCGTGAATTTTAATGGAAGTATCCCACGTCCCGCCTTTCGGCCTGACTTTACGGAATACAATGATCTTCCAGACAGGGTCCACAGGCGATGAACCGGTGTACCAGCTGCGTAGCTTAAATGACAGTGTGGTGGTACTGAGGTTAGCGTTCTCCATCAGTATTGTCTGGCTTAACGTTTGGCTGTCACTGACGCCAGCTGCGCCATAAGAACCACCGGTAGAACCAGAGGTAGGCTGTGGCTTAATTAAGTCCCAGATTGCCTGTGAGAACATGCTTGACCGGTTGATTGTGTGGTCAGCCAAACCAGCAAGCAGTTGAAGTTTGTTATCAGCATCAAACTGCAGAAGGGTATCAGTACCGTTACTGATCCGAATAGGTGAACCACTGGAAGAATCCAGACTAACCTTGTTACCGGTAGATGCGTTCTCAACCGTTACCTTACCGCCTGAATACTCTGAACCGATGAACTTGGCACCGGTAATTGTACCGGTAGCGGTAATGTCCTGAGCAAAGAGGTCCAGTACATCAATCTTATCGGCTGTCACCGCTTTTGAAGCCAGTGCGCCGGAAGTGATAGTACCCATAGTCAGCATGTCACCGTTTACGATAAGTAACGGGGCCACCCACGAAGTACCATCAAAACGTTTGATTGAACTGTTCGTGTTATCAGCATTACGGTAGGTAAGGTGATCGCCTTTTGTAGGTGCGCGTCCGAATGAGTTCTCAAACTCGGTACTGGCAGTTGCATCGGCGGGGAATACACCGGTGCTGTTCTGCAGTGCATACAGGCCTGCCCCGTTTTTGCCGTCAGCCCCGGGATCACCGTTACCGCCTGAAATGTCAGACTGGCCGGAAACACGTGTACCATCTTCCAGTATCAACAGACCACGGATAACACCGCGCTTGTTAACGGTGTCGTACGATACAAACGGCGTACCGTCTTCGTCATTCAGGATTTCAACTGCACTACCGACCAGCTGTACTTTACTGCTCTCGGGTACACCAGATTCATTCTGAGTAATAAGGCCGGTAATAGCCCCGTCAGCCCGTACACCGAAGTAAGCACGGCTGGCAACATTACCTACATCATTGACCACTGATTGCAGTAGCATCTGTGCCCCGCCGGTGACGGTGGAACCGTCCGGCTTGGTGTAGCTGATCTGAACGTTATTAAACGAAGTGGACAGAGGTTCGCGCTTCCAAGTACCGCCGGCATTAACGCACGCTGTTTCATCAACATGGGTTGATAAGTTACCGTTGATGTAACACACACCGACCTGCGCCCGTGTGTACTGCTGTGCTTCTGCTACCGCAGATAACTGGGCATCACTAATCTCTGCGCTCAAATCCAGTGTGGATTCTGCAAGTGCATTCAGTTCACTTGTAACGGTAGTCAGGCTCTGCTCAAGGGACGCACGGGAATCTGCAATGTCTGTGGACACAGATGATTCAATGTCCGTTACCCGTTGGGCCAGTGCATCCGTAGCAGTTACGCGGGTCTGGGCTTCCTCGTCAATACGGGCATTCAGTTCGCCCTGTGCTGTCGTGAATCCGGCATTGATGGATTCAATCTGTGAGGCCATTGCACCGAAAGCAGATGATCGTGCTGTACTCTCCTGCTCAATGGCAGCATTAGCACTGGCAATATCGCTCTCTGTAGAGGTCTGTAAGGACGTAATAGCGTTTGCCAAGGCATCTTCACGGGTTACACGTGTTTGTCGCTCTGAGACAATCTGAGCGTCCGTACGTTGACGTTCTGAAGTTATCTCTGCAGATAGTTCTTCACGTACTGTAGCAATAGCAGAATCAACACCTACCAGACTTTCTTCCAGTGTGTTGATAGCAGCGATACGACTTTCAGTTTCAGAGTTCACTTGTGCAGTCAGCGTATTGATACGGGAGATCTGCGCGGTGTTCTCAGTTACCACGATATCTATCTGCTCACGCATCAGCGCAATGGACTCGTCCATCATCAAGCCAAGTGTACTCTGAAGGCTTATCTGGTTTCCGAGGACAATGGCAATCTGTTCGTTGATCAGCGTCACCGCTTCATTGAGTAAGTCAGCGTTGATTTGGTACAGGGAGTTATCAACGGCATCCAGTCTGCCGGTAAGCAACGTTTCAAGGTCATTCAGTGCGCCGAACACACCATCCAGACCAAGGAACTTAACGACTGCATCCCTGTCCTGACTTTTCATCAGATAGTGTGAAGTGGTGCGTATACCTTCATTGCCAGCATGGGTTACCGGAATAAACCAGTAATAGTATTCTGTATCCGGTTCTACAGTATCAGTGAATGTCTGCGTCTGGCTGTCGCCTACGCAGACTGCACCGTCAAAGTCATCAGTGGTGCTTCGGTACACCTTTGTCGCTTTGTGACGTTCAGGTGATGTCAGTTCAAACCAGGACAAGTAAGCACGGGTAAATCCCCGTACAGCAACCACACCGGCCACTTCAGTAGTGTCTTCCCGCTCATCAAAGTAAGGGCTGCGCTTTGTCACGTCCTCACTGAACAGCTGAAGATTGGTAGGCTGGGTAATGTAGAGCGTCTGTACCTCAGAAGAATACACAGGGATAGCACCCTGCGCTTTTACTTCAATCAGATCTGACTCATCCACATGTACCTCATTAGCGTGTACATCAGTCAAAGTTACGCTCCCCGTACGATGTTTTTCTTAGCAAGAACCGTGGTGTTAAACAGGGGAATGCTGAGGTCGTCAGGCAGGTACAGCATTGCGCCGGCCAGTAACTTTCGTTCAGGGCGTTTGGCATCAATCAGAGTGGATGTATCTTCAGGCGGGATAGTAAATTCGATTGTCCCTGTAGGGCCGTCAATTGTTGCGCTGGTCGTGACCAGTGCGGCGGATTCAATCGTGTTTCTTAATACCATAGTGGCCGTAGCACCGGTGATATCTACAGGCGTACCATCGGCGTCCGTGTATACCAGCCGCAGCTGGTAATGGCTATCGGTATATAACGTCTTTAGTGGTTTCATGGACAAGACTCATGTAAGGGAGGGAATGCAGGAGGGATTGGTTTACAAACGTGAATGTCAGGGGTAAGTTTTAGATTCCTACCGGCCAGTTATTGCAACGGGCCACCCATCCACGTTTTAAGGTACTCCAATGTTTACTGTATATGGTCGCGCTAAGTGCGACTACTGCGAATACGCAATTGATCTGTTAACGGCTAAGAATTTACCGTTTGAATATTATGACATCAAATCAGAAGACAACAAAGACAAGCTAAACTTCATCATCGACCAGGGCTTTGAAACTGTTCCGCAAGTCTTCTGGGATGAAGAACATATCGGGGGTTACACAGAGGTAGAAAAACATGTTAACGCTCTATAGGAAGTACTTTCCTGACCGCACTGAAAGCGAACTTACCATGCCTGACGGTACAAAGATTTGCTTCCTTGAACGCCCCGACCTGAACAACATTCCATTCAAATCATGTATCCCTGAAGGGGTATACATTGTGGACCGCGACTACACCGGCCAACACCAATTCTACCGGTTACGGGATGTAGAGGGCCGAACAGACATTGAAATCCATCTGGCCAATTACGTACATCAGTTGGCAGGCTGTCTGGCCCCGTGCATGAAGATTGTCGATGGCGTAGGTATTAACTCTGAAGCTGCCATGGACATTCTTCTGGAATGGTTTGGTGACTCTTCCTGGATACTGGAAATTACACATGAACTGGACTGATATTAAAAACTTAGTAGGTCAAACCGCACCATACTTAGGTACGTTATTAGGCGGCCCTACCGGAACGGTAATCGGGTCACTCATTGCAAAAGAACTGGACGTAGAGAATACCCCGCAAGCAGTTCAAACTGCCCTGCTCTCTCCGGAAAACCAAATTAAAATTGCAGAGTTTGAATCAAAAGAAAGAGTGCGTTTAAAAGAAATAGAACTGGCAGTTTTGCAGGATATTAATAAGGACCGGCAGGACGCACGGAATTTACATAAAGATTCTAAAATGCCGGCAATCATTACGACAACGCTCACCCTAATTTCTACATTTTATTTAGCCGGACTATTCTTTATTGAAATACCTGATGTAAATAAAACACTTGTAAATTATTTTGCAGGTCAACTGGTCGCATTATGGGTAGCCAGTGTTGTTTACTGGGTAGGAACTACCAGATCGAGTAGCGATAAAAATAAGTTGCTTTCTATTAAGTAGATACAAAAATTCCCCTTTTAAAGGGGAATTTTTTTATTGTGTGCACAAAACAAATCAATTAATCTTGGCGGATCTTTTTACCGGTAAGGGACAAACAGTGAGCGTACTGAAAGGAAACACCCTTGGTCAGTTATATCCGCGCAGATATTCCGTTATGACAATTAGGGGAAAAAGACAATTAGCGTGTTTTGTAAATGGTGAGTGGATTACGGATTCGACTTGTAAAAGCATTAATGAAATGCTGGATTCGGGTTTAGTTTGTGAGGATTCAATACAGGGTTGGCTCTCAATGAAACCCGCAGTAACCAGCAAACATTAATTATCAATTTTTCTCTTAATCATTCTGTCGGCGTAGGTACGTATGCTTTGTGATCCAACGAAGCCTATGACTCCGCCGACAAATAGTGTCCACTCCTGATCAAGCCCTAAAGCTGTAATAGCACTACCTGCGACAACTGCAAGCGTCCCGCATAAAGAGGCTTCCAAGCCTACACGTAGTACTGATGTTTCTTCCCGATCATACATCACTCGAAGAATAGAAATGACAATTGCCATTAATGCTCCCAGTACTGTCGGAGGAAGATCTTTTATATTCTCAACCATGGTAGTTTCTTTCATGTGCGTAGTTAAAATGGAGATGAGTTAAGGAAGGGAATAGTTTGACCTACCAGTCGAACTTTACATGAAGTATTAAAAAAAGGCGTTAGGAAATTCCCCCTAACGCCTTTTGTTTTATGTGAAAGATCCAAACCTATTGAGTTCGTAAGTTAGACAATCCAACGCTTTTTAAACTCGCTTTTTACCCCGTCCGGCATCAACACTGAAAAAGTCCAACTCTTCGCGGAAGGGAGCGGAGTTTTTGCATAAATGAGGTCAGAGCCTTCATTGTTCGGGGTATTAATTTCAAGCGGTGTTATATTCGTAAAACTACCGGAGTATTTAGAGAATTTAATTAAAGCACCATCAACAGAAATCACCGAAATGGGTTTTGCCGGTCCCGAAAGAGTAAGCAAATCTGTCGTGGCAGAGATATTAACTAAATGGGGTCTTTCATCCTCAACAAGGACAAGCGTAACAGGGTTGGTCTCTGGCCCGTAAAGTACTAATCCTTTTGGATTTTCCGGATTATACAGGTACACCGTAGGCGAATACTCACCTGCCGGTAATTTAAGACTACCCCACCGTATGCTCATGATATTAGCGGAAAAAGTGATATCTCCGCTCAGGGCAGAAATGCTCTGCCCTTCATCAGCAACCTGAATGTTCGTTACGCCCATCGCATCCAAATCTAAATCTACCCCGTCCTTCTGGACACGATAGCTAAAGAATTTACTGGTGTTTTTGTGGGCCGTAATTCGCATTACACCGATCCTAATTCACGTACGTAAATTTGTGCGGCAGGAATATCCAGGGTATCCCCGTCATTGTTAGTGATAGTCCGGTCCGTTGCATCGACACAAACCAGTGGGGCAGACGCTGAGCAGTACACCACTGCAATGTCATCGCCGCTTGCTGCTGTACCGCTGGGGTCTAATCCGGATTTACCGTTGATGGTAACCAGTAAATCATTGCCGGATGCCGAGAACGCAACGTCTGAACCTGCCACAGCTGCCTGTGCGATAGCTTTGCCCTGGATTGTGGCCAGCGAATCGGACTTGGCCGGAGCCTTACACAGATACGCCGTAGTGACGTTATCTTTCAGATGCTGGTAACCATTCTGCTTGATTGCAGATGCCGTGAAGAATGTAGCCATTAAATTTCCTTTAATGTGTAGGTGGGATTGGTAAGAGGGGTAAGTGAATACATGGAGGTAAGCGGCACAAGCTGGACACCCTGCAGGTTATCCGGCGTACCGATAAACATCAGTACATCAAGGGCACTGGTTTCTGTTACATGGGAAGCAGGCAGTGTCACCGTACTTAAAGCGGCTTCTACGCTAACGCTGGAAGCCTCTGAGCGCATTTCAGCATCAATCAGGGCAGTTGCATTAACTTCACTGATAAACGCCGTCTGAGCGTTGTGAACGTGTTCTGAGGTGATAACTGTAATCAGTTGTGCACCGTTCAGCGTGTCGATACTCAGTGCAGTCGCATCAGAGGCCTGTTCAGCCTGTACGTAGGTAATGGCCTGAAGGGATGAGATATCCTGTACACCGGCCTGGTGGAGTTGTTCAGCGAGGATACCGGTCAATACCTGCTGCTGGGCAGCTGACAGAACAGTACCCTGCTCTGACTGACTGGCGGTAACCAGTATAACCGATTGTGCAGAAGATTGTGTAGGTGTGAGTGCAGCGGCTTCAGAACGGTGTTCGCTGATCACGCCTGCCACTTGTACCTGTTGCTGCAGGGTAACGGCAGAGGCCTGCTGAGTGTGTTCTGAGGTAACCGCATTCAGTGCCTGTACGACTGCCGTGGCTACCGGCGATGCCTGCGCCACTGACTGAGCCCAAGACGTATTGGTATTAAGGGATGCGATGATATCCAGTGTTACTGCTTCAGTGACTGTATTTCCGGCTTGCAGTTCCAGTTCGTATAACGTCCCGCCGCCGGTGCCTGCAGACTCATAGTAGTTCCACTGAGAACCATCGGTAGCAAAGCCGGTCAGTGCGGCATTACGGCCCTGTACCGTTTCAATGATCTCATTACCGGAAGGTCCGGACGCGTCAAAGTCATAGATAAATCCGTTGTCGGCATCGTCTTCCCAGATAGTAACCGTACCGCTTATCTCTGCGCTCATGTACGCACTGTCTAAGTGCTGACGGCGGCAGAACATTGTCCGGTTAAGCGTCCCTGCTGCATGAAGACTGAAGCCGTTATCAATGCCGGTAAATTCCTGCTGGAAGACATCATCTATCCAGTAGCCTACCGTCCCGTTATCGATATCCCATTCCACTTCCAGTTTGAACGGCGTCCCGTCGTTAGGGACAGGTTTACCGATAAACTTCCCGCCGGGACTGGTTTCAATCTGCCCGTCCGTGGTACGGATGTTTATCTTACAGCCGTTATAGCAGTGCCATACGACAGGGCCGGTATGTGCGCCCCAGTATTGCAGGCGGGAAAAGATGATCCGGTACTTACCCGTTGTCGGCCGGATTGAGTAAGTGCGGTCGTTACCGCCTACACTGGCGGCGTACTGTGTCGAACCGTTAAAGAGTAAGGAGTAACCCATTACTGGATTACCCCGTAGGCATCGTCAACTTCCAGTACACCATACTGGGAAGGAACACGCGCCAGATAAGGACCGGCCAGCCCGATAGTACTGAAGCCGGCAACCCGTGTTTTTACGCCCTGAATCGTTGCGTAAATCTGTGGAGCGTGGGCCTCACATTCCTCAGTGACTTCAATTTTAAGCCAACCGTTAGAGGGGAATACCTCTTTGACAGGGCATGTACCTTTGGCCTTCATGAACTGGTACTCAGTGGTATCAGCGTAAGGCTGCCAGGTCTGGTTTGCATAGGACATACAGGCATCGGCAAATCCCTGCGTTACCGCATCAATACTGACAAGGTAAGTCAGAATGGCTTGCTGCTTCTGGCCTACAGCGTGTGAATCCATCAGGTTAAACTCAATACCACCGGAACTGATGGCCATCAGAAAACCTCTGGCTTTCTCGTCAGTGGACTCCTGCAGGGAGGTCACGGAGTTATGTTCAGTCAGAAAAGCAATCACCATGTCAGGGGTGATCAGAATTTCCTTCGGTGCGGAATAGGCTTTCGCATCTTCCAGCGAATCAAATGCGTTCAGAGGTGTCATGTTATTCCTGGAACTCCCGTACAACGTTAGCTGCATCATCAATAGTGACGTGTTCAGAAGTACCGTCTTCATAAGTGATTATTACCGTACATGGTGCAGAGATTTGGATTGTTACTTCGTCTTCAGAATCAGACAAGCGGAGGGCTTTGGACATATTAGGCTCTTGGGGTGATAAACAGCGGGAACTGGAATGCCGGAGGGAGTGCGTTACCGGCACTGTCGTAGAAAACCAGCTGGTGAGTGTGTGAACCTGACATAGACAACTGGGTATCGGGGATGAACACAGTGACACGGGAGTCAGCGAAGGTTACACCGTCATTCAGGTCTTTACGGATTGCCACCGCACCGCGAGGAGTCACAATACTGTATTCGATGTTACTGAACATATCGTCAGCAGCAACGTTACCGTACTCGTCCTCAACACCAACATACAGCGTAAGTGCCGTATGCTGGTAGTGAGTGTGCAGTCCCTGACCTTGATTAAAATCAGCGACAATTCCCATTACATGGCCTGCGCTAATTCAAGTGATGCAGAACCGGTTTTGACAATACGGACTTTTGACTTAAAGCCAGGGATTTCAACAAGCTGGCCTTTGCCGTCTTCCAGTTCTCCGACAGAGTACCATTTGGTTCCCCGTTCGTACTGGAATTGCAGGTCCAGTGTCCCGCCGGCGAGGTCGGCACCTACTACGTAGGTTCCTCCGACCAGGGTAATTTCTTGGTTGTTAGTGTTAAGCAACATCGGTTTGCTCCTCGGTAGTGAATCGGGTTTCTTTTAAGTAGCGGCCTTGCTGTACTGACAGGAGTACTTCGCGGCCCGTTTCGTCTGCCAGCATCTGATCACACAAAGCATCAAATTCAGCAAACGTCATATCGTGTTCAGTCTCAATTTCCTCAACCAGACGTTTGCCGGTGAGGTCTACTGTGTTGGGATTGGTTTCACCGGTCAGCTGTTCGTACGAACAGGGGAACAGGTAGTGTTCCCCGTAGACTGCGGCATGTGGATAGGCTTCAATCAGGGCATCGCGCTGATCGGTTTGTACTGCTTTTGAATAAGCGGCGTAGAGTTTCATTATATAACCTCAATGATTTCGCGGAAGTAGGGTTTACCGATTCGGGCGTTTACGTAGCCTGCGCTACGCTTGTAGCCCTGAAAGTTCTGAACGTTCTTATCGAAAACGACTTTGTAATTACCTGTAGTGCGAATTGCGCCGCCGCCATTAGCGGCATAGGCAAGCCCATCACCGTCAATTTCAGAAACGTTACCACCGATGAGCATAAGGACCGGCTGCGTAGTACCGTTAATGAGAGCCAGCGACTGATAACTGTTATCGCCAGTCATCACCCATTCGTTGGTAGCAGTATCAAAACTGAAGATGGCAGGTGCACTGGCAGGTACTTCCCAGATTTCCTGTGTGATTAGGTCATCCCCTAACCATCCGTAGAAAGGCTCGAACGTGAAGTGCTTACTGTCAGCCTCAACGATGTTAATTGGTACTCCGTAAACACCGGAGGTGACTTCCTGAATCTTGATGTTTTTTACTGTTCCTGTGTAACCGGAACTACCCAGGCGGAATCGTAATCGTTCTGTATCGTAGACAACGATTTCGCATCGTTTTCCTACGCTGGCAGTGTCAACGGTTATGTTACTCTGCTCTGTAGAGTTCCAGTTATCTTTCCAGCATTGCAGGAAAAGAACTGTACCCTCATCTAGCCTTTCAAGATCGAAAGATACTATATAGGTCTTATCCACTTGCAGTTCATTAGTGTGAACCCCAAATGAACTGTTAGTCAGCGGTGTGATTGTGAAACCGTCAGGCGCGTTATTGTAGTTAGTGGCCCAGACTAATTCACCATCATCAGGCGAAGCGACATAGAAAGACGGGTCAATGTCAGTAAGTGTAGCTGCTGTGTTCTCGGCAAAGTTTACCTGTTTGGATCCAAATGGCTTATCAAGCGGCATGTCCAGCACAAGCGTCCCCGTACTTTCGTCACCGCCAGTCCATACTTTCAAATCCCACACACGGCAGTTGTAAGAATCAGTAGGATAGCTGTCTTGCGTCTTGTAACCGCCTACAAGGACGCTGAAGTCAGCGTTCTGGTATCTGGCAGGGTCAGCGTGAGTACCGGTATATTCCAGTGCACCGTCCACATATACCGAGTAAGTAGCATCATCAGCGAATACGACTTTCATTCGGTGTGCACGTCCATCATTAATGCTGCGTTCGCCCTGACCTGGCGTAACACCGTCTGATAAGAGTTTAGCTACCCCGCCGCCCTGTAACCGGAAATGTAATCGGGTTGCGGAATCAGCGTTATACAGGGAAAGCAGGAAGTCACCGTCTGTTTCCGTAGCAAACACGCATTCAACGGCAAAGGCCGTACCTACGTTGATCCTGTCAGACGTTCTGACATACCCGTTGCTTACGCTATCAAAACGTGTGATGTAGCGTTCAAGCGGCGCAAGGTAAAGTTCTTGTTGAACTTCCCTTACAACTACGTTATCAACCGTACCATCCCAGCCTGAAACGCCATTAAGCAGTAACTTATCCGATGGTGCTGTGGATACGGTGCGGTATGTTGCTTTACCGAAATTACTGGAAAAGAAACCTAAGTTCTGTTCGCCTTGACCAATGTATGTACCTACCGTACCGGCTGACCGGCCAGTAACATCAAATGAAACATCGTAGGTGTGACGGGCTTCAAAGATTCCGAACTGGTGAATGCCTGAGTTTGTGGCATTGCCGTCACGAGAGGCTACACCATTCTCAAAAGACCAACCATCGCCGGTCACTCCCCATGCTTCCATACCATAAGTGAAGCTGCCATTGTCCAGTAAGTTACCGGAAATCCATTCACCGTTTTCAAAGTCGTACCGGCGGGACTCAGTACCGCTGAAGTTAACGGGAAGACCAACCGGCTGACTCATCTTAACCACGGTTAATGCATTCACATCGAACTCAAGTACCTGTCCTTCCTGTGATTTGTTTTCTACGCAGACAAATAATCGTGTGGATTCAGGAACTAAGACCAAAGTTACCGTGCGCCAATCTCCGGGCTGGATATTTTGCAGTACACGGTCAGTGGACGTGTAAGACTGTGCGTAGACATGCGCTGGTTGTGTGGAACGCGCACGAACCGTGACAATGTAGGTGTTACCAGATTCCAGTACACCATTCTGGGCGTAACCCACGCGCCATGTAGTAGCAGGTTCCAGTGACCCTTTAGCGATACCATTCTCAATCACGGCATCGCCTTGGTCGCCACTAAGGGACACATACTGGGTATCTGGAACAAGTGCTAATGTTGATTTGGCCGCATGATTCATTACGTAAGGGCGGTCAATACGGCGGTCGATAGGCATATCTACCTTCAGTTCACCGGTATCCCTGTCACCGTTAACCCAAATCTTCAGATTGACTAAGAAACCCGAATGGAACTCAACACCTGTTGAACCGTTGTATTGTGAGCCGATACTGTTAATGACAAAGCCGTTGTTGGTATTCTCGCCGATCAGCTTATCATCAATCATCAGCCGCAATACATCATCGAACCGGCGTATGTTGAACTTATAGAATTTGTGTTTATCCTCTGCGTACCGCTGGATACCGGTAGCGAAACCGGAGAAACCAAACCCGTATACTGTGCGGTCAGTTGCACCGTTGATAACAAACCGGCTGTTACCGTTAGCGTTCTTGTTATCGGCCAGCATGTACGAACCGTCATCAGGGATTGTGGCCCACCATTCAAGTTCAAATTCGTTATCCAGATTGATATCTTCAGATAACTGGATATACGTCTGTGCAACGTCATCAAACTGGGTGAAATAACGTGACTGTAAAAGTGGCCCAAGCCCGTATCCGGAAAGGGGTCGTAGCATGCTGCGTACCATTGAAGATACTAAACTTCTTTTCATGTTATACCCATCCGTCCCGCCAGATGCGCTGGCTTGAGTTGATATCCGGATTCAGTAACCCGAGTGACTTGATTTCCTCAACTTCCATCATGAATTTCTGCAAGAAAGCGTTGGATTCCTGAATGGCTTCGGCATTGGCCCCTGAACTAAGCAGACGGTGTACACAGAAGTAACCCAGGGCATCTATGCAGAAGTCAGGGATGTCCAGTGAAATCGCCGCAGGATCGATGTCAGGGCCGTTCGGTAGCAGTGGATGTTGTGCGCGGTACATGACCGCCACAATTTCATCCTTGGGTTGGGAGAACTGCAGGGTGTTGTAGCTGGGAGTCAGTACAGTAAGGTCTTCAGACGCATCATTCATCGGAAACTCAAAGCCGGACTGACTCTGTACCTTCTCAACAGTGATGATGTCGTCTTTGAAGGGTGATTCGTGGTCCAGTATAAAGCGATTCACTCCGTCAGCAACGTCTGGTGCAGTAGAAGCAGCAAACGTACTGACTAATTTATACGTTTTCTGGTTAAGTGTGGTCTGCATCAAGATCTGGCCGTGCTTTAACGGCAATCGTGTGTGCAGTCGGGATAATCCGCGGTTAATAAACGAGACTATCTTGGGGTAATCAGCTTCGCTGATGTACCCCGCATCATCAGTACCTAATTTGTACTGTGCAAGGTCACCATACGACAGGTGATCAAAGAAATCGGAAAGTAACATGTAGTTTCCTTGGCGGGTTATACGATGTAAGAGGCCAACCGGTCATTGTCATCGTGTTCTGGTGCGTCATCCCAGATATCACGCTCAAAATCATGGCTGTAGTGAGTTTCTTGCGAGGGTTTCCATGCGTTCATTACCGGCAGCATGGATACGGTATCAATAAAGTCGTCATGTTTAGACTTGAAACCGCTTTTGGAAGCCAGTGTGAGTTCATCTAAGGCTTCGCGGAGTACCGGCGTATCACGGTCTTCAACCGGAAAGTACATTTTACCCATTTTGAACATCGGAAGCACGGTCTGAAACCGCTCAAACTTCTTCGTTACAGGTCGAATACCAGGTTTTCCGTTATTGTTCTCTGAAGCCAGGGTGAAAAGGTTGTTCCTGACCATCATTTGCTCTTGGATCCAAGTAACAAAACCGCCCTGCTGTCCGGATACTTCCACGCCCACCGACTGTGGCCGCCATTTCTGAGCCAATCTGAATAAATCATTGATGTTGGCGTCCATCAGCTGGCGCTTACAGATACCATCTACCCAGAACCAGTCACCATTGTAGTTATAGGCCCACACGGAAATGACAGAATAGTCGGCACTGGCCCGTTCTGAGGTCGCAAAGTCAGTGGTGATATAGAAGTTATACAGGTGCTGGTTGGCAATCAGGTGATTACGGCGGTACCAGCGTATATCGGTGTCCAGAATCAACCTGTCATCGTCACTCATGATCCTGAGCATCAGTTCCTGGTTGAACGTATCCACCTTACCCAGCTTCACAGCGTTCTCATACTGCTCAAGCACGTAGTCGTAGGTGAAACGGTCAGGCCATGAACCCTTAAACTCTTCACGGGTACAAGGGAAACGCTCACACACCGGAAATACGTTAACTTCCCATGCACCGGACTCAACGGCCTTGTACAAAGGATCTTTGGCATTAAACGGCGTACCGGACCAGATAATCATATTCTGGCTTGGGTGCAGTGCGAAGTTAACAGCCTTGTAGACAGTCGCTTCAACGTTCTCAATCACCGTGGGTGATTTAGCATCTTCATCCGAAAACAAGTCATCAAGCACCGCCAGCTGCGGCCGCTTACCCAGTTCCTTCGCACCCCGTACGCCGGTCTTGGCACCATACCCTTTAACGATAAACTTCTTACCGTCAATGTTCTGGAACTCCCACCGGATATCCGTGAAACGGATAGTCGGGATGAACTCACGAAGGAAATCACTGTTCTCCCAGCGGAACTCAAGGTTCTTACGCATGTTCTTCACACCGTTGTCGATGCTGTCAGAGACATACAAAGCCAGGTCCACTTTACCGAAGCCAGGAAGTTCACCATACACAGCGATATACAGGAACAGGTACTCACCCATCACTGTCGTCTTCGCAATACCACGGTGACACAGGTTAGTAATGCGTGTACCGCCACGGGTGACCGTATCTAACATACGGTAGTGAACCAGCGGGGTTAAGTTCTCCTCACCATCAGCACCGTTTACCAGTTTGATGAATGAGACAAATTCGAGGGCGAAATCAGAGGGGGTGTAGCGCGGGTCGATACCATAAATAACAGAGGACAGGTGTTCCTCTACGGACGGTGGCCCGTCCTCTTCAAGGGTCAGCTTATTCATCAGGCACCTCGCTGTACTCGGCCTGTATGATCTTGCTGTGCGCCACTTCCTGTGCAGAGGAATGCCCTGACTGGATTAACGTACGCTGCTGTGCAACCAGTTCCGCCGTATGGCGTTTAAGCTGCTCAAGCATACTGTCTTCCTTAACACCAACATCCAACTGTATCTTCTGGGTTTCAGGTTGTTTGAGTTGCGTGAGGATGCTGTTCGCAGCATCAGAGCGCACCTTCTCAGACTGAGCAGTCATCATTAACTCGGCCTGTACATTAAGGGCTTTCTGATATAAATCCTGGTTTAGAACCCAGGTGGGAACCAGTGTCTGCTCAAGGATTAAGTTAACCAGTTTGGATTTGTTATACGCAGTTACGTAACTGGCAATGTCCTTACTGGAAACACCTTGTGCATTAAACCGGTCAATCTTATCGGGGAACGTTAGCGTGTATGACTTAATGTTCGTATGGCCCATCAGTTTGTAACTGACATACATAACCGCATCAAGGTACTGCGTAACTTTAAACTTACCGTTCTGCAGAACATGAGAATAACTGACTAAGTTATCCCTGTACTGCTCATACATTTCAGGATCACTAATGGTCTGATTAATACCATCAATGAGTTCCTGATTAATAGACTTCTTAAAGTTAGCCGGCAATGCCGCCTTCACTTCATCGACTGATAGAATTGTCATGGCAGGAATACTTTGGAGGGATTGAGGGAGTGCAAATGTCTTGCGTGGTATCAGGTACTGAAGACCTGAAGGGAATCCCACTTTAACACAGTCGAAACTTTTTCAAAATTTTAAAAAATTAGTACGGGTACATTACTCCCTGTAATTCCTCGTAAACTCGGAACCACCCCCCCTACACTCAAATCCTGCAACAAGTTGCTACCGTGGGAATAAGCCCACAACTATAGAGGAATCTACCATGCAAGTTATCCTACAAACCCTGTTAGCACCATTCACCATCGTATTACGTATCCTGCGTAACTTGGACCAAGGTACTAAATCAGTGGATGGTTATACTCAGTCCTTCTACAAAGACTTGGACGCTCATACTGAGAACCGTAACAGTGAACGTGAAGTTCGCCGTAAGTTCAACAAGTATGAAACTGAACGCCGTATTGAAGCGTTGAACAAACGCATGTCACAACGTAAGGAACAGGAAATCTCTGACTATGAGGTTGATACTGTCCTACCTCAGTTAATGAACTAATCATCGGGAGCTTCGGCTCCCTTTAATTCTCCTACACTCACTACACTCTACACTCAGTGCTAAGACAGCTTTCTGTATTACTCTTTATTACGTCCTGTAAGCCTCTGTGACAGCATCAGTCTGTAACTAGGGTAATGCCTCATCTTCACTGAGATCTCCTTATAGGGATTGATAGGGTTAGGAATATGAGGTGATTAATGAATAACTCCCATAACCTGTATCCTATCTATCTCTATCCCTATTCCGATACATCACCGATACATTGGCAACAAGTTGCCTTAGTGGATGTACAATAGTGTGCATCTGTTAATAACCTAAGAGGAATGGTTATGAAAGATCAATCTGTTGAGATTGCATTGTGGCTTGAAGCTAACGTATTAAGTGGTAGTCACTTAGAGTTATTCAGTCGCATTACCATTTGTTATGTACATGAGGATGGGGTTGTCTCATTCGAGTTCACAGACAAACAGGGTGTCACTTACCACGGTGACATGAATACGTGTGATACATGGGAAGATGGTAGTAGATTTATGGTTAGTCCGCTAAGTCACTTCCGTCCACCATTAGTACCACCAAAACCTGAATGTCCTGTACTCATTCACTAATAAGACTCCTTCGGGAGTCTTTATTTTTTCTCAAATTGCACCTATGAAGTAATTAATACTTACTTAATTATTACTCTCTATTACTTAATATATAACGGGTATATGGCTACGCCATATACCCTTAATATTTATATATAAATACTCTCTGTATAGTTATATATAGATCTCTATAACTACACTTACATTACACAACAAGACACTACACTGGGCTTCGCTGGCGCTCAGCCTATGGATGTATTAAGCACCTGTCAAAACATTTCAATTTTTCCTCTCTTCAGGCCGAACTTTAGGGCAACAAGTTGCCAGTGTGGGATTCGGAGAATGGTCTCTTAATCCGACATTAATGCCAACTATGAGGAATAGACCTATGGCAACTTTAGCAAACCGTGCAAACCTTCGTTCAGCTTCTCCACTGCAATCACGTGCTCAGACTAATCGTTCTGATGCATTTCTGAATGTGGATGTGGTGTTGGCTGACGGTTCCACTTCACGCATTGGTGGCATTCCATTGTCACTGCGCCGTGAAATTCACGCATTGCTCATTGAAGCAAAAGATCAGTTAGGTGATGTTGAGTTCAAAATCAATCTGAACTTGGTTGAAGATAAGCAGGTTGGTCTGGGATTCAAGTCTAAAGACCAGCAGAAACAGACTGCTTAACATCATTAAATAGGCTACTTCGGTAGCCTTTTTGCTATCTGGAGTACCAATGAAATTTCAGCTTAAAGACTGGCACTTAACTGTGTTCTTCGGCTGTGCGTGTCTTATCGCCGGCCAATGGGTAATCACCCACATTTAATCAGTGACAAGTCACTGTTCTGGGCATGTTGCCTGTTATTCCAATACACAACTATGAGGAAAAGAGTATGTGTGAATTTGAAGAAATTAACCTGTTTGACGAAGAACTGGCCCTGTTTATCCATGAGTTAGAACAGGATTTAGATAAAGAGTCTATTGTGTCTCACTTCGAGTGTGGTGATTTCAACTTCGCTTAAACATCAGGGCTTCGGCCCTTTTGTTTTTGAGAGAGACAGAGAGATTTTTAGGCCACCGTTCGGTGGCTGTAATGGCTGCGCCAATAGAGGAATTGAGACAGATGAGTCAGATGAATACACGTATTGATTTAGTAGACCATCAGCGTTATGTCGAGAAGACATTCAGTAAGAAATCCATTGAGAAAGTGATTGTAAGGGATCTGACATCAGACCCAGACATCGCTCAGCTTATCTCAGACGCTGCTGACGCTGTTGATGAGTGGAGACAAGGTGATTACTTCCCTAAGAAGAATTATCGCCTCTCACAGCTTGCAGGGCTCGATTTTGATGATGTTGTATTGAGTATCTTAGTGCATACATGCCAGATAACTGAGCCAAAGCCTTTTACTGAGGTATTTGGTCAGGTTGCCGGTGTCCTGCGAATGGACGACAAAGTAGATGGTATTAAGACCGCGGCTGAAATCATGGCTGTGATTACAGAGTTCGGATTCTATGACCTGATACAGGAAGAAGAATACGGACAGTGGTACTTAGTAAATAACCTTCAGCTTGAAGAAACCACAGTGAATCACATCAACCGGACAAAGTATCTGCCACCTATGGTAGTGAGTCCTAATGAAGTGATGAGCAACTACGATAATGCTCTGCTTACAGAGAAGTCTTCAATGATCCTTGGCAAAGGCACATATCATGATGGTGATATATGTCTGGACTCATTGAATACCTTCAATCAGGTGCCTTTGTGCCTGAATCAAAGACTGTTAACGCAGTTGTCTGAAACACCTAAGAACCCTGAGAAGATGAGCCATGACACTAAGCGCCAGTGGAACACATTCGTTAAGGAATCCTATGGCATATACCGTGAGTTAATTCAACTGGGTAACCGGTTCTGGCTAACCCACAAATACGACAAAAGAGGTCGTACTTACTCGCAGGGTTATCACGTTAATACCCAAGGCAATAAGTTCCGCAAGGCCATTATTGAGTTCGCTGACAAAGAGGTAATCGAATGAGTAACCCTATCCTTAACCGTAACGAATCCCTTAAAGCAATCATGGAAGGCCATACGTTAGAGTGCCAAGTAAAGGAAGGTGAGAAATGGCACACCATGAGGGAATCAGGCGATGTGAATCCTATCTCACATCCACATTTGAGATGGCGCATTAAGAAGCCAGATTGGGTAATAGCCTACGAATCTTGGATTGAAAACGAGGCATACGATGTTGACCCAGAAGACGGTTTCAAAGCTGGTTACGAAGCCGGACTAAGGGCACAGAAATGAAGCTAACTCTTAAACGATATATTGACCTTGCCGCTGGTCGCACATACTTCAAGTCTCCCGAACGCAGGATCTACTGCCAAGATACAGACGGTACTTGGTACTTCTGTTCCAAAGACGGCGAGCCACAGGAAGAAATCACAGTAGAGATACTTAACTCTACTCCGCCTTACCTTGATGTGAACATCACATTTCATAACTAAATCCATTCCGCAGCCCTACGCTACCGCTGGGCTGCTCTGCATACTATTGAGGAATACCTATGCAAACTTTTACTGGAACTGAGTACGTTAAAATCGCCATCGCTAACGCTTATGGCATGGACAAAGACTTGTTTGAAGACCGCATTGAGTGGGTATCAAGTAAGTCTATGGAAGAACTCTATGCACTGGTGCCTGCTGCTGATGAGCCACCTATCATGTATGCCGGCATCTTGGCATTAGAAGACGCTGTGGCAAAGCGTCCAAGTGGCTTCATGGTTGGGCTGGATGCCTGCTCATCCGGCTTACAGTTAATGGGTGCAATGCATAACTGTGCTGTGACTGCGGAGAACACAGGCCTGATCAACCCTAGTGAACGGGCTGATATCTATACGCAGGTAACTGATGTCATGAATAAACTGCTGGTCAAAGAGGGTATCACCATTACCTTAGACCGTAAGTTGGTAAAGCCGGCGGTAATGACGCACTTCTACGGATCTAAAGAGAAGCCAAAGGAAATCTTTGGTGAAGATACCGTAGAACTGGAGTGTTTCTACGAAGCACTGGAACTTGTCGCACCGGGCGCATGTGAAGTTATGCAGCATCTGCTTAACGCATGGCAACCGTATGCACTGAGTCATGACTGGATATTACCGGACGGGTTCAATGCTCACTGCCCTGTTACAGAAGCCCTGCAATTCAGAGTTGAAGTAGCAGAACTGGGTAAGGCCACCTTTGACCACGTGTGCCACATGCCTCGCGGTACAGAGAAAGGTTTATCTGTGGCGGCCAATGTGATTCACAGCATTGACGGCATGGTGGTACGTGAGATGAACAGACGCTGTAACTATGATCCTGTGTTACTGGACATTGCACGTGAGAAGATTGAAGCCGCCTTTGCAGCTTCTGTACCCAAGCCTTCCGGTAAGTTCGTATCACTGCGCTGGGCTACTGCACTGGCAACCGGTGATATTGCGCTGGCTGATGTACTTACTGTACTGCCTGACCTGTATGCGTTGATTAACCGTACGCTGGAATACAAGCCCTTCCCTATCGTATGTGTGCACGATGAGTTCAAGTGTCACGCTAACCACATGAACCGGCTTCGCATGTACTACAGAGATATCTTTGCTGAGTTATCGGCATCAGACCTCTTGGAGGACATACTGAGTCAAATTCACGGTGTGAAATACAAGTTACCTAAACTTGGCAACATCACCAATCAAATCAAACAGTGTAACTACGCACTGTCCTGAACGAAGCCCCTTATGGGGCTTCTTTTTTTACCTCAGAGAAGAGAGATTTTAGTGCTACCGTTCGGTAGCTGCTGCGCGTGCAAGAAGTATCAGACCGATATTCTAAATTCCTGAAATGAGGGAAGAACCACTATGTAGAGCCTATATGTCACCTGAACAACAAACCTACCTTGAAAATCAGAAAATCAGTGTTTTTGCGAGTGCCGACTCATTGAATGAGTGCCGCGATATCGCCGCCGAAATACTGTCAGACAGTCCCAGAAGCCAGATTAAGCAGGCACTGGATATTTATCACAACACCCTTATCGACCAGCTCATGAAGGGACTCAGGAAACGACTGGATTCCTAGCGGCCACCGTTCGGTGGCTGCGGTGCTTTCCGATGACGGAGAACACAATGTATAACTTGCCTGAAGATGTAAGGCAGTACAGCAACGATCCTCGCAGTCCCATGTTCGACCCTATGGCTGAATGCCCGAACTGTCAGAATTACTTTGACACAGACGACTATGAGACCTGTCCGTACTGCCATTTGGATGAAGAAGAATGACTAAAGTATTGAAGCTGCATGCAGATGCAGTTATCCCTGCCATTGCCAATCCTGGTGATGCAGGACTCGATTTAACGGCCATTGAGCCAGTAGTAATCAAGCCTGGTTGTCAGGCGAATATCCGTACCGGCTTAGCCTTCGGCTTGCCTGAAGGGACGGTGGGCCTTATCTGGCCGCGCAGTAAACTGGCTGCCAAGTATGGTCTGGATGTCATGGCGGGTGTGGTCGATCAAGGCTACACCGGTGAAGTCATGGTCAATCTGATTAACCACTCCGACAGAACCATTGAACTGTTCAAAGGGGATAAGGTTGCTCAGATGCTTATCCAGCCGGTCTACTCCAGTATGTTCGACCTTGAAGTGGTAGACAGTCTGGAAGAAACACAACGCGGTACATCCGGTATCAACGATACCGAGATGCGTCTGCGTAACTGAGTGCGGTAATGGCAAGCAATCCGGCTTGCTCATCCGTGTAGGTGCTAAGGTGACGACCTAAGCCGCTGCCCAGCGAAACGGGAAGTCGTATTACAGGTGCATGGTGCACTATCGGGTTCGATCCCCGTTGTACACGCTATATGTTCGGTAGGTATCTACCTTACATGGTGTATATCGGCTGGTGCCGAGTTAAGAGGTAGAACTGTTGGTTCGAGTCCAACCGCCTGTAAGCGCAACACTTTAAGAGAGTAGTTGTGTTTAAACTCAAAATGAAAATCATCTGGCTTACCCTGCGGTCACTCCTCGGTGACCACGCGCACAGTCAGAGTTATTCATCCAATCCGTATAAACGGAAACAATCTATCGGCAAGACAGACAGTAAAGGTAACTACGAAGTGGTGACCTACGTGTGCGTTAAAGCCGAAGATAGATAACGTACTGCGGCATTGTTCGCCCTCTGTCTCAGTACCTTATGTGCCGGTGAGGTAACGAACTCACTGTAATAAACCGTCCTGTTGCCAAAGTGGAAAGCCACTTGCCCATAGCTGCTTCTGTGGGTTACGGCAGGCACAAACAGGCCAATTCACCATCATGGTGTTTTGGGGAATCTTAATCCCTGTCCTCATTCCTCGCCCAGCATTCATCAGACCGCCACTTTGGTTAGTGTTGTTCGGGCAGATTTAAGATTCCACCAAAGCACCATTTTATTTAAGGATTAACAATGACCGAACAAGAACGCGACAACATTGAATCTGGCTTCTGCCCAGGTGAATGCCCTGGCTATCTGACCGTTAACGTGGTTAACGGTGTTACCAGTTGTGACGAGTGCGGCCATGAACTGGAACTTGAAGACGGTATTTATCAGGTAACACGTAAGCCAGAAGTGCATGAGGTAAATGTGGAACCAAAACTGATAACCGTAATCCCCAAGCAACCGCTTAACGTAGATGGACTTGGACGCCCGTATACAGCCCACGATCTAGGTGAACGCCAGATAATGAGGCTGCACCGGAAAGACAACACAACTTTGACCGTTACCAATGTTAACTCGGTATACGGAACATGTGATTGTTGTACGTCCGGCGACTGTGACGAAGACTTCACTCACTTTGAGGTATTTGAGATTAAGTGAGGACTTATGGCAGACCCTTCCCTGTACCTCACTTGCCCTAAATGCAATAACTGGTACTCAGACAAAACAGTACCGCACAGTGAACTACGTGAAGCCTTAGATGGTTACATTGGTTCGCTGCACTTCTGTAATTGTCGTGATTTCCACGGCAACCGCTTCATACTGATTGATGCTCACGCACGGGGCTTACGAACCCCTGTGATGCAGGAACGGTATGAAGAACTTCAACAAGAACGTGATCAAGTCGTCAGACGATTACGTGACATTGACCGAGAGTTGGAAGAACTCGAAGAATAAACACAGCACAGATGGCAGGTATTTCTCGCTTTCACCTGTAGGCGCATCGTGGGTTCAATTCCCAGTGCTGTGACCCTTTTCTATCCCAGTGTGAGTGACGTATTTAGATGACTGCTGCCGGCCAACCATGGAACGGTCAGCAGTGGTGCTGAAATTATACGGTGCGGCACTTTGTACTCAATTCAGACTTAGCTACCTGAATAGGGGTTCGACTCCCTGCACTGGGACCACTTTTAATAGGTAGTAAAAAATGCCAAATATCTCTGTTGAGTTTACTCCCGAAGAGTTTAACAAGTATCAGGAAATGGTACGTACCAATACTACACTCTCTAATGCGAACCAGAAGCTGCGATACCAAGTGGCAGATCTGGAAAACAGCAGCGTAGTAACCATGCGCGTTATTGATCGGACCCTTCTACCTACTTTTAGACATAAAGACGCGATAATCAATGAAGGCTTAATTCAGGTTGATGTTGGTAATAAAGTACCGGAACACATCAGCAAAATGATCAACAAATTGATTAAGCACGGTACTAATGAGTGGAACGAAGAAGCAAAATTTCTGCTTCAAAAAGTTGAAACGAATATAGAGCTGACTAAGCAGTACAAAGATGCTAACCAACGTCTTGCCCGATACTTCCTGAAAGTCCGAAAGATGCCCTGGTATCGCCGCCTCTTTCATCGTTTCCCTTCACTGGAACAACTAAGTAAAGATTCAAATTAGTAACAACAACCCGCCACAGAGCGGGTTTTTCTTTTTGAGGAATAAAGAAAATGACGCAACAACAATACACGCTGGGCCAGGTGCTTCTGAACAAAATTGAAGAACTGACCCAGAAGGTGAATGCCCTTGAAGCTATCGTGAATAATCTGGCACCACTGGCACAGGAACTGGACTTACACATGCCTTACACACCTGACGGTGTGCAGGCATCAACGGTAAGTAATGAGACTAAGCCTATTGGTGAAGTCAGTAAAGAGAAAGCCAAGACCATTGCTACGCAGGTGCTGTATGAGCAGGTAGAAAACCTGATCGCCCGTAAGCCAGAAGTACTGACAGAAATGTTAGAAGCGTACCGCGTGGCTGATTACAGTACATCCGGTGCATCTGCGTTACTGGATATCTCCCCTGCCAAGATACGTAACTACTTCTTAGTAGCACGTAAAGCAGGCTGGCTTATCCGTTCCGGTACACACCGCGATTACCGCTATCGTGTGACGGACAAGTTCCGTGAACTGCAAGCAGAGGCTAAAGAAGATGCACTGGCTTAAAAAGCTGGCCGCAATACTGGCCTTACTTCTGATATCAGCAGATATGTTCTGCTGGTTCTTCTTCACCATTGTTAACGAGCAGCCTGAAATGGTTGAGAAGCTGTTCGTTGTAAACGCCATTGTTCTTGTGTTCGGGTACGGCTTTGTAGCTGCCCGTTCACTGACCTTATGGTCGTTAAATACCTTATTCGGAAAAGTACCATGAAAGCACTAACTCTTATGGCAATTAACTCTGTTATTGCTCATGCAGATGCAGTTGTAAGAACACTGAATGACTCTGACAACTTGCACGATCTGCAAATGTACATTGACTCTAAGGGTGACTGTGAAGTCACCCTAGGTGAAGCCAGTCAGTTAATGCACGCACTGGTTGTACAACATGCCCAGATTGAAGAGTTAATAAACCAGGCTCTCACGACACTTGACGCTATGCGTAAGGACTACTCATCATGAGCGAACAAACCGCACCGGCTACGCCATTACTGGATGCAATCATCCGTGTCATGGAAATCGTGGTAAGGGAGGATAAAGCCTTCCGTATGTACGACTTCTACGAAAAGCGTAACAAGGTCGCACCTGAAACCACGATACACACTTGCGGCACCGCTGCCTGTATCTGTGGGTATGCCGCTTTAGACATGGACGTCATAGGTCATGTCAAAGTAGTTGGTTTAGGGACTCCGCCAAGGAAGATATGGGCATGTGTCGAAAAGGAATTGGATAGTGTATGTGCCGCTGATTCTATGTTTGACGCCTACCCAGAAGACCGGATGGATTCGGCTAACCGGACTGGATGGTTACACCATTTACTGGATCACCCGCACCTTATCCGTGAAACCCCTACTGCTGCAGAAGCACTCGACTACCTGCAGAAAGTCAAAATCGCATTCAATGAGGTGAAGTATGCGTAACACCCCAATCCTTGATGCCATGATCTTGTGTATGCAGGACGTGCTCAAAAAAGAAGGCTCAGGACTTTACATGTCGGCCTTCTTCAAAAATATTGATGAAATCCCTTTCATTAACCGTGAAGACGGTATGGCGGTCAAAGACAGTACCACCGTTAATGAGTGTGGCTCTGCTGCCTGTGTACTGGGTTGGTGTATCTTAGACCCACGGGTACGCATGGTCTCTGGTACAAATGTACCACAAGATCTGTGGAAGGCATTAGAAGCAGAGATTGGTGAAGTTGCTGCTGACTCCATCGTTGCACCATTTGCTAACTTCCGCAAGAAACGCGCGAACTGGTTACCTGCCACTTCCCATTCAATGGCGCTACTTCAACACAACCACGTTAACAGCGAAAGCAGCATCAATGATGCGCTGGATTACCTTGTGGTAATGAAGGCTCATATTGGTGAAGCCAATGAGCGAGTCTAACTTAAAAGGTATTGAGGGTCTGCGTATCCTGACCGAAACCACTTTTGATAACTTCCCTGATGCCACAGTACAAGCATGGATTAGTGAAGCAGTTTGGCAGTATGACGCCAAGTGTCAGGAAGTTGCTGACTTCCGTAAACGAAACACCCATTTAAGGGTACGTATGAGTCGCGCTATTGAACGTATGAACGAAGCCGATGAAGACGACACAGATGCGTTATATGACGCTGTAACCATCCTAGAAGGAGAATAATAAAATGCCTGAATTGTTATTAGAAAAAGACGCAATCATCCGTCACCTGAAATCAGGAAACACGTATAAAGTACTTGATGTCGTAAACACCCCGTTTGACGGTGTAACCTGTCGCTATCCGTTGACCGCAGTTTACCAACACGTACATAACGGTCAGAAGTACGCACGTCCCTGTGCAGACATGATTGGTAAGTTTGAATCGGTGGATCCAAAGATTGTGGAACTGGAAAAGAAGGTTGGTGAGTTAACGGCAGCGAACCATGCGCTGCGTATCGCTGCAAGCGATGCAGCACTGAAACTGGCACGCACTGATGTCGCTAATAAAGCAGTATCTGAAGGTCTGGCCCGTGCAGTCCGTGAATCTGCAGTGGCGTGATCAACAACCTTGAAGGCATGAGCAAGCGGGAGCTGCTTGAGATAATCCAAATCCAACAGGAAACGGATATCGAACTATCCCGCTACATCAAAACACTGGAAGACCATAACGGTAAGATGAAACTGGCTCTGATGAAAGCATTAGACCGGTGGTGGCCTATCGTTCACGGTGCTGTGTTTGTGTCTGACACTACTAAAAACCTTCGCGTAGAAATACGCAACGCTATCGAGAATAAGTAATGAACCTGGTTGAAATGCTTATTCTGGCTCCTCTGGCCTGCCTGTGCATCGCTACGCTGTTCGGTTGGTACATTGTACTGTCCAGCAGAAGAAAAGCCTCCTCACGCCGCGCTGAGAGCCAGATTCCTGAAATGGAATACAAACCTATCCCGTACATCGGCCCTGCCTTGTCTGACACAGAATGTTAGAAGCAGGTCTGATCTTGATGTCACTTGGCTTAATCGCTCTGGCCGTAGTCCATGACTACAAACAATCCAGACGCAGAGACAAGCGGCAATACCAACGCCGAATTAGAAAAGATAAGCCAGCCTGACCGCTGGCTTTTTTATTGGAGAAATACATGACCACTACTGATTACATTTTACTGGGCGTTGTAGCCATACTTGTTGCTGCTTTGGTTAAGATCCGCAAGGACAAAAAAAGCAACGCTACTGTTGGCGGCAACAGCGACAAAAATACTGCACCTAAGTCTAAGGTCTGACTATGCCTGTACGTGAAGTAAAACCAAAGTCACCGACACGGTGCGAACAAATTGAAGCCATGATGTTAGACATGGGCTGTAAAGGTGAATACATCAGCAGCCGTGGCATCATTTCCCGTATTGAATCCGTTGATTACGAAACGATTGTACTGGCCGGCCAGCAGATGATGTTCTGTGGTATCCGGTTACGTGGTGGTTTCGTTGCAGTCAGTAAGCCAAGTCTGGCACTGGACCCTGAGAACTTCCGTGAAGAAATCGGTAAGAAGGTCTCGTTTGAAGATGCGTTCCAAAGCATCTACGAACTGGAAGCCTACCGCATGCTGGCAGCAAAAAGTGAATAACTTACTGCCTGTACCTGAAAAGGTGGAAGTTGGTCTGGTACTGATTCCTGTTGTCACCGGTCGCATCGGCAACGCCGTTGTGACCTGTGTAAAAGATAACGGTATTTTCCATGTCGTTACAGATTTCGGTACAGAAGTCGTACTGGTACGTGAAGAAATAGAGCAGTTCTTCGGTGTACCTGACTGGCATGCAGCGCGGGAATACTTCCGTGAATCGCTGGACGATCTGTTCCCCCAACCCATCGACCTGAAAGTGGATAAAGGCAAACAAGCCTTGCTTGACCGGTTCCGTACACAACGGGATCTGATTGATAAACAAATCCAAAAAATTGAACAACCAGAGCCAGCTTAATAGCTGGCTTTTTTGTGTGAGAGGAAAACATGAGAAAACCATTAATCATTGGTATGGCTGGCCGTAAAGGTTCAGGCAAAGACTTCGGTGCAGACATTCTGCAGAAGGTACTCATTGAGCAGTACAGCAAAACCGTAGACACCGCTGCATTCGCAGACCATATGAAACGTATGCTGGAAACTGGCTTAGACCTGGCACCTTTCCAATTGGAAGACCATGACGCTAAAGAAGCGGAAGATCCACGCTACGGCGTGTCTCCCCGCAAGATGATGCAGACGTTAGGCACAGAATGGGGCCGTAACCTCATCTGTGACGACTTATGGCTACGTTGTATGGATAACACCATCAGCAAATCAAAGGCCGATGTGATCATCATCACGGACGTTCGCTTCCCTAATGAAGCAGGTTTCATCCGTAGTCGTGGCGGTGAAATAGTCCATGTATTCAATTTACAGCAACCGGACAGCGTTGACCTGCATCAGTCAGAACAACCCCTGCCTATGCATGGCCGTGACTTCGTTGCGGTGAATGACATGACAGCAGAATACGAGGTACGTCTGCGTACCGTTCTCCACCAAATCGCAAACCCTGTGGACTGGAAAATCAGTCAACGGGTAGGTGTCAAACCAATGTCCGAAACACGCGCAGGAACGCTACTAGACACATCCGCATAACAACCGTTTAGTGCTGCCGTTCGGCAGCTGCGGTGATCATTTAATTTAAACCAAGGAATATTATGAGTGCAGTAAGCCCGAAAGTGGCTAAGCAGTTTATCGAAACAAGTATTCAGGCTGGGTTAGTCCCTATGTTGCACGGAAGCCCTGGCATCGGTAAATCTGATGTAGTTAAGCAGATTGCAGAAGAATACAACCTGCAACTGATTGATGTGCGTCTGAGCCAGTGTGACCCGACTGACCTGAATGGCTTCCCTAAAGTCACTGACGACATTGCTGAGTACGTACCACTGGATTTATTCCCGCTGGAGTACTGGACATTACCTAAAGGTAAAAGCGGCTGGCTTATCTTCTTAGATGAAATTAACCATGCTCCGCAGACAGTCCAACGTGCCGCTTACAAACTGTTGCTGGACCGTATGGTCGGTAAGTTCTCCTTACACCCTGATGTAGCACTGGTTGCCGCCGGTAACCTTGAAACAGACGGTGCACTGGTAAACCGCTTAGGTACTGCCATGCAGTCACGACTGGTACACATCGAAATGACAGTATCCGCGAATGACTGGATTGAGTGGGCACAGATGAACGGTATTGATTACCGTATCACGTCTTACCTGCAATCACGCCCTGACAGCCTGCATACGTTTGAGCCGGACCACTCGGATAAAACCTTCGCGTGTCCTCGTACATGGCACTTTGCCAGCAACATCCTGCAGAAAGTGAAGCTGGATTCAAAGAGCGTCATTCTGTTGGGTGGTGCAATCAGTGAAGGTGTGGCTCATGAGTTCCACCAGTTTACCCGTGTATACGACCAGCTGCCCGATCTGGTGTCTATCGTTAAAACGCCGGAAGACGCTGTTGTACCGAACGACCCGAGTAGCCTGTTCGCACTGTCAGGTTTAATCGCCAAACACACCGGCCCCGCTAACGCTACGGCCTTGCTGTCATTCGTTGACCGTATGCCTAAAGAGTTTCAGGTAATTACTATCCGTGAAATGGGCCGCCGGTACACAGAGATTTCAGCCAATGAAAAGTGGTTGGAAAAGGCTGACGAACTTTCATCTTACTTCTAAGGAAGGCTATGCAGACTGAAGAAGCAAACAAGTTGCTGGATACAGCAAAAATCCATCTGATATCCAGACCGGACAGCGTATTCATTACGACTATTCTGTTCAGTCTGCGCTTTCAGTGGGATACGTCCTCTACGCTGTTCAGTACAGACGGGAAGTACCTCTGGATAAATCCGGAAGCCTTCATCCGTCTGACACCGGACCAGCGCATTACGTTACTGGCTAAAGCGGCATATCACACTGCACTTCAGCACGTGAGCCGTATGAAAGGTAAGCGTAAGAAGCACTGGTATGTGTCATGTGACTACGCGACTAACGATATCCTTAAAGGCACTGGCTTTGTGTTACTGGATGATGCTATCCATGAGCCGGTATACGCCGACCAGACCAGCGAAGATATCTACACCATCGTAGATATGGTGGATGAGCGTGATCTGCCCTTTGTCCATCAGTCCATCCGTGAATGTGAAGACATGGACGCTGAAGACATGGCGATGTGGGTGGAGGAGCGCGTACAGTCTGCGTTCATGAAAGCCAAGCTGATGAATCAGGGTTCCTCTATCCCTGGTTGTGTCACTACATTTCTGAATAACCTCAGAACTCCTAAGCTGCCCTGGAATCGTATTCTGGATAACGTACTGACTGAGTTAGCCGCTGATGATTACTCTTATCAGAAGCCGAATAAGCGGTATCTGGATCAGAACTTCATCATGCCTGGTTTGTACTCTGAACGGCTGGGCTCTTTGCGTATTTACGTGGATATCTCCGGCTCAATCACACAGGTTGAGTTTGACCAGTTTATCTCTGAGATATTCCATATCGTTAAGAAGCTGCAACCCAGTGTTACAGAGGTTATTTCCTTTGATACCCGTCTGACTGATAAGCACACAGTTAACGAACTGCGTGATGTTGTTGAGTTGGTATTCCACGGTGGCGGCGGTACGCGCATTGGTCCCGTACTGGACGACATCAAAGAGGAAAAGCCGGAAGTTTCGATTATCTTCACTGACGGATGTTTCGATATAAGGGAACGTCCTATTCCCCGTGAAGGCCAGATCTTCTGGATAATCCACGACAACCTGCACTTTAAGGCCGATACCGGCAAAGTCATTCACTACGAGTTGCTTGAACGATGAAAGACCCTCACAAGAGGGTGGCGCATCTGCACAAACTACTGAAACGCGCCCAAGTCCTGCGAAAGCAGGACCGGCGCACAATCAACATTCTCACGCACATAGTCGGTTTTTTAATGACCGTCATTGCCGTGTACGTGATGAACCAGTTTTAGGTTTCCCCAGTGGGGGAGTCCCATTGCATTCCGCTCCCCTACTTTTTTTACCCCCATGGAGAAGCCATGAATATCACATTAAATGAAGACCAGAAGAAGGCAAAGAATGCCTTTATCGCCTTCCTGTTAAATCCTGAACAACAAGAGTTTGTCATTGAAGGGTTCGCCGGCACAGGCAAGACAACCCTGATCAAGTATATGATTGGTGCGTTGGATGCCTTACGTAAAAGTACTGAACTACTGGGCCAGAAGATCCCTGAGTTTGAGGAAATCGCGGTAACAGCTACCACACGCAAAGCGGCCACCGTACTTGCTGACAGCATGAACACTGACCCGCTGACTATCCACAGCTATCTGGGACTGGTTTTGAAGAATAACTACAGAACCGGAGAGCAGGAACTGACCCTGGGGCGTGGTGCAGCACCTAAAGAGAACTCTTTGATCATCATTGATGAAGCCAGCTTCATTGATAACGAATTGAAAGAGTACATCCAAGACCTGACTTACGGCTGTAAAGTCGTATACATGGGTGACCCGTGCCAGCTAATCAGCGTGAACACCGATATAAGCCCTATCTTCGGACAAGGTATACCAACGGCCAAGTTACGTCAGATCATGCGGCACGATGGCCCTATCAGTGATATTTCGGCACTTTACCGTAACACGGTAGAAACCAAAATCTTCAAACCGTTCGTTTGTGACGGTACAGCAGTAAGACACGTCAATGGCCCGACATTTCAGTCTGAGATTGATGCTGCCTTTACGTCTGCACAGTACAAGGCAGATAACAGCTGCAAGGTACTGGCATGGCGTAATGACCGTGTATCTGAGTACAACGAGTACATTGCTGATGAACGGGGCATTCATGAGCCGTATCCTGCAGGTGAATACCTGATCACGAACAAACCCATTATCTCAGCCAAACAGGAAGTGATGTACAGCACAGATAAGCCGGTGCTTATCGAACGCTCTACACCGTCTGTACTTGCCGATGTCGAAGGCTATGACGTAACACTGAGTTGCGGTTTCACCATGTTCTGTCCTACAGAACGGTGGAAAGTGAAGCAGCTGCTTCGCCGTATGGCGAAAGAGAAAGAGTGGAAATCATACTTTGAAATTAAAGATTTCTGGGGCGATCTCCGTCCGGCCTACGCATCTACCGTGCACAAATCACAAGGCTCAACCTACGAAAAAGTATTCATCGACTTAACCGATCTGGGTTACTGCCAGAATCCGGATGATGTCGCACGTTTACTTTATGTCGCTGTTTCCCGTGCTTCTAAAGAAGTCGTGATGTGTGGGGAACTTCCTCAACGCTACCTGACAGGTGACTTCAATGAGTACCCCGAATCGGCCTGACTATAATCGTGACTTCAAAGTAGGGTTATTGCAGCTACTGCGAAACCACCTTACCGAAACATTCTACAAATCCAGGCAAAACACGATTAACCGTATTGCCGTACGGCATAACGAACTGACGCAAACAAAGCCTGGTTTCCGGCACAACAAAACCCCTTACTTCCATGAAAGCCTGACGGCCTTACCGTTTCAACTGAAGCGGCTGCATGAGTCGTTAAGGGATGAGTTTGATATGCACCTTGAAGACTGGACAAGGCTCTGGTCTTACGTAGGTGAAGCCGAGGTAGCACTGATTCAGGTGCTGTCCTTCATGGGCAACATTAACGACCTGTACGAACTGTTACCTCACTCGCTGCATTCCCAGTTGCCGGGCAAAGACGGTACTTCCCCCTTCAGAAACAAAGAAGAACTGGAAGACTTTAAAAACACCCATGCCCAGCAGCTGAAGTCTATACGGCTGGTTCTGGCCATGAAAACAATGCGAGTGTAGTAAATGCAACATATTATCTTCCGTGAAAGCGAATCGTACGAAGTGGCCTTACTCATTAAGAGCCAGTCATTTAACGATACGGCTTTACGGCGATACTATTACATGCCGCTGAAGGACCGAGGATTCAAAGCAAACATTATTTGTTTCGACCTTATCTACGGTCCCAAAGCGAAATGTCCGGTGTCCTTGCAGAAGGACTACCTGAAAGATCTGCTACCTATTTTGAAGGAACAAGGCGTTAAGTACATTTACTGTGCTGACGGTAACTACTTCAAAACGCTCACCAAGGAACGGAAAGCCGAACCGCACCACGGGTACTGCCTGCCCTGTGCAATTGAAGGTTATACGGATATGCAGGTCATCCTTGGCGTTAACCACGCCGCGATGTTCTATAACCCCGATCTACAAGAAAAACTGGATATGGGCCTTGATACCCTTGCGTCTGTTCTGAAAGGAACGTATGCAGAGATAGGCGGCAACATTATCCACAACGCCCGATATGTACGGGATGAAAGTGATGTGTACACGGTGCTGCAGGAACTCAAGGAATACCCTGAATTAACCTGTGATACAGAAACGCTGTCACTGAAGTTCTGGGAAACAGGTATTGTCACTATTGGCTTTGCCTGGGACCAACATAACGGGGTGGTAATCTGGTGTGACGATTACGAAAAGGCGAACCACAAGATCCGACAATTGCTACGTGGATTCTTCTTTACGTACCGTGGCACGTTGATTTACCACAACGCCAACTACGACATGAAGATCATCATAAATACACTGTTTATGGATAATCTTCTGGACGAAGTAGGCAAACAACAAGGTATCGAGATACTGACCCGCTCATTCCACGATACCAAGTTAATCAGTTATCTGGCCACCAACAGTACAGCAGGAAATAAGCTAGGTTTAAAAGACCAGTCACATGAGTTCGCCGGCAACTTTGCCGAGGATGTAAGTGATATCCGGTTACTCTCTAAAGAGGACTTGGAGGTCTACCAGCTGAAAGACTGTCTATCTACCTGGTACGTATTCAATAAGCACTTCCAGACCCTAATCCAGGATAAGCAGCTGGAGATTTACGAAGGCATCTTTAAGCCCTCTGTAAAACTCATTCTGCAGATGGAATTAACCGGTATGCCGGTTGATATGGATATGGTGAAAGAAGCGCGTAAGGTACTTGAAGCCAAGATCGCTGAGTGTGTTTCTGTCATTCAGGGCCACACGGACGTTGAGCAATTTACTTATCTTCTGCGTGAGCAGGAAATGAATAAGGCCAACGCCAAACTGAAGAAGAAAGTGAAACCGCTTTCTGACTTCGATTACGTAGAGTTCAATCCCAACTCCAACCCGCAGATGCAGCAGTTCTTTTATGAGTACTTGCAGTATCCGGTGGTGGATAAGACAGACTCAGGTGCGCCCGCCACAGGCGGCGACACCCTGATGAAGTTGTACGGGATGACAGAGCGTGAGGACTTGAAGGAACTGATCCAGACCATTGTTGACTTCTTTGATGCCGACAAAATACTGGGTACGTTCATCAAAGCCTTTGAAGGCTCTGTACTGAAAGATGACGGACATTACTATCTGCACGGTAACTTTAACCTGGGCGGCACGGTTTCCGGGCGGTTGAGTTCTTCGGGACCTTAAATTAATAGGGCTTCATATTGGCAACAATATGTCGAAAATTACCTAAACGGGGAAACTCCGACATGGTATACTTTACTTATGGGCTTTAAGTACCATCACAAACATACCAATAAGGACAATCCCGTGCTAAATGTTAAACAAGTGAAAGAAACCGGAATGCCTATTCCCGGTTATGAAAATCTGTATGAAGTATCCTCACTAGGAAGGGTAAGTAACTACAGAAAGATAATGAAAACTTATTCAATAAACTCAGGTTATCAAGCAGTTAAGTTATCTAAAGACGGCAAAAAGAAATCCTTTCTTGTTCACCGGCTTATAGCAACTGCATTTGTACCAAACCCTGAGAACAAGCCTGTGGTAAACCATATAGACGGCAACAAGCTGAATAACGCAGCAAGTAACCTTGAATGGGTAACTACAGCAGAGAACCTACAACACGCCAGGGATACAGGATTAAAAACCTATAACAACCCTTCTACTGGGTTGAAATTAGGGACGAAATCCAAGTACCGAAATGTGACGTGGGACAAGTCAAAGAATAAGTGGCAAGCGGTTGTCCGTCATAATGGTAAGAATCATTTCCTTAAACGATTCGACTCAGAAGAAGATGCGGCACTCCATGTAAATTGGATACTGGATCAACTTCAACTGCATGACAGACCTCGCAACATTGTTTAACTAAATGCCGAACGACTATCCCGCGAGGGAGTACACTCAAGCGAGTGGAAACGGTAATCACCCTATATGGGTGTTGATATAGTCTATCCTGTATAGAGATATGCAGCAGTTCATAAGAGAACGGGTAAGAAAGTAGCGCAGCTTATCGAATATAGAGAATCTACAGAACATTCCGTCTACTGGCTCTACGTATGCCAAGCTGGTTAAGAAGTGTTTCAAAGCACCTAAAGGCTGGGTATTCATGGGAGCAGACTTTGCTTCTCTGGAAGACCGTATATCGGCCCTGACGACTAAAGATCCTGAGAAGCTGAAGGTGTATACCGATGGCTACGATGGTCACTGCCTACGGGCATACGGGTACTTTGGAGATCAAATGCCGGACATAGACCCGACTTCGGTTGAGTCGATTAACAGCATTGCCCAGAAGTACAAAGCACTTCGCCAGAAATCCAAGTCACCAACATTCCTGCTTACCTACGGCGGGACGTATCACGGTTTAATGGGCCTTGGTCTGCCTGAGCAGGAAGCCAAGCAAATTGAACAGAACTACCACCGGATGTACAGCCATTCAGATGCCTGGGTTCAATCCAAGATAGATGAAGCGGCTAAAGTCGGTTATGTAGAGGTGGCTTTTGGCCTTCGGGTACGTACTCCTATCATTAAGCAATGCCTGATGAATAACCGGAGAACGCCCTACGAGGCCAAGAAAGAAGGACGTACCGCAGGTAATGCGCTTGGTCAGTCATACGGTATGTTGAATAACCGTGCCGGCATTGATTTGCAGGAACGCACATTCGATTCTGAACACCGCTATGACATTCTTCCTTTCGCTCATATCCACGATGCCCAGTACTTTATGGTACGGGACGACATTGAGGTTGTTGAGTGGCTGAACCATAACTTAGTGGAGTGCATGGAGTGGCAGGAACTGCCTGACATTCAACATGACTCGGTAGGACTGGGCGGCGAGTTGTCGCTGTTTCATCCTAACTGGGCCGAAGAAATTCCACTACCTAATGGCGCAAGTCAGGAAGAAATTAAACACACTATCAAAGAATCAATGTCCTGATGAATTGCCCTGCGAAAGCGGGGCTTTTCATTTTTAAGTTGATTTTACGATCAAAAGAGGTACTGTATGTATGCGTAAGCGTAAGGCTTACAACCCACTCAAACATGCTGCTATTCACGCAAAGCATACTCTTAAAAACTTAGCGATTGGTCGCGTTCCCGGACAGGGACCATGCAAGATACTCAATCTTCGCACTTACCAAGTCGCAGACCCCACTAAAACACAATTTCAGCAAATGACCACTATTCGCCATAAATGGACGATTTATATGGCTGTTTTTGGAATTGGTGTCGATGGTAAACCCTATTCAAAAGCTGACGAGATGGAAGCCTCAGAACCCTACTTTCAATGGGAACTGGAAGATCTTCTGGTCGAAAAGCATAAGCAGATAGTCGCTTCATTCAATAAAAACCAGATGCTTTCTGTAGGTTGGATTGCGACACCGTACCCTAAGTCATGGGATGAACGGGAAGCTGCCAGACACCTTATTAATTTAGGTGCGCTTGATTTTGAACAGATAGAGCCCGGCGTGGTGCGGTCACTTATCGCATAGGAACATTTATGTTTGCCGATCCACTTGATGCTGCTACACACATGGAAGAACACATGAAGCAGCGAGCAATCCAGAATATCCGAAACAAGGGCCGTGAGTTACGCCCTAAAGGATGCTGCTACTTTTGTGCTGAGGAATTGCCAAAAGGCAGTTTGTTCTGTGACAGCGATTGCAGTCACGACTTTGAACTGATGAAACGAAACACCCGCTAACCTAACTATCCCCTTCCCCGTGGGACAGTCGTTGTCTCATGGATATGAGTCTCCCCCTATGAGTTGCAACGACCCTGAAATTACCTTACGTGTTCCCCCTTATGATTCCGACAGGCCAGCCATTGAGCAGTTAATCAAAGAGGGACTTTCCGATGAGCAGATAGCGAACAAGCTGGGTTTTACCAAAGCCCTGATTCGCTGCCGGCGGGAAAGATGGAAACTGAAAAGCGGCCTGTTTTACCGTGCTGAAAAGCGCAAAGAGGACATTATCCAGTTATGGAAGTCCGGATACCTTGTTAAGGAGATTGCCCGAATACTGGGTATCAGCGTCCAGACGGTTTACACCGTCATGGACGAGAACAAGATCTGGGATTCCGTACGGCTGGATATTGATGCGCCAGCTGTGCCCATCTCTAAGTTGAGCGAACAGAACGCCCCTACAGACAGGCTAACGGTAGTTACCCATAACAGAGTACCCAAGTGGGTGCTTATCCCTGTGGAGGACTACCAGGACTTAAAGAACGGGGTGTACGATGACCTCAGAAATTAAGTTTGAAGTCCAGCCTCTGCAGGAAGTCTGGCGCTTCCCTGGATGCACATTCAACGTGTCTTATCCGACACATAAAACCGTGTCCATCATTGGCATGCGTGGTGAGGATTTTACCCGTAATCATTACCTTGGCTTGAACAACGTGTTCTATGCCAGAGGTTACCGAACCATCATCTTTGAACGTGAGATTAACGGCAAACTGGAATTTCAGGAACGTAAGCTGAAACCGCCCTTTCCTCACATCAAAGCGACAACCTTTCTGAGAGAAGAATGAAAGCAGAATTAATTACCCCGATCAGCAATGACCTGCTGGTCGTGAACGCAGCCCGTGTCTCTATGGACAAAGAATCCAAAGAGTTCACGTACCGTAAAGATAAGCCAAAGAGTTCTGATGAAGGTCTCTTAAACTATCTGGCTACACACCGTCACTGGACCCCGTTCAGCCATGTACGTATTACCATGGTATCGAATAGTCCCATTGTAGATTTGGATGATATCGACCCAGAGGACGTAGCATCAGCTGCATGGCGGTGTGACGTTGGGCGGTACAAGTTCCGTACTTCATTGTTCGGCTGGGCACACCTTATCCGTAATGGCCTTATTACAGGCTATTCCATCTGTGATGTAGTACACCTACTGTTCCGTGAAGCACCAGAAGCTGCTAAAGCGTTACTACCTGAATACGAAGAGGGTGCTTACGCTTGCCGTGGACACGTTTGGGCACCTATTGGAGAAACCGACCCCGCATTCATTGACGTAACGATGCGTGAAACCATCCCTATCTTCATTGCCCGTCAGCGATTCAAGCACATGGTAGGTACGACCTACAATGAAGTATCTCGCCGGTATGTAGATGACACACCTGAGTTTTATGAGATTGAAGAATGGCGTAGCCGTCCTGATGGCAGCATTAAACAAGGTTCCGGCGATGTACATCCTGAATCTGATTCTATGTGTGCAACGGTTGGCTTTCGTACAATCAATGCCGCAGAAGAGTATGATGGGCACATTAGTGACGGTTTCGCTCCTGAACAGGTAAGAAGTACCTTGCCACAGAGCATGCTGACCAGTTATTATGTCACCTCTTCGCTCAAGGCGTGGAACAGAGCATACCGACAGCGTATTGACTCCCACGCACAAAAAGAGATCCAAGACCTGGCTAAACAGTGGAATAAAATTCTACGCCGGTCTGAACACCGCGGTCTCTGGTTAAACCTTTCCTCATAGTTGATCAGCATTAGCTGAAATACTATCGGCGGGACTCGTTCCCGCCACCTAATTCCCTCACTTAGTTAAAGAGTCCTTCCCATGACACCATCTGTTTCTACACTCATTTCTATCGCCCTGAAGTTCGCCAAACGTGCACAGGAAAAAGCCAAAACTCAGCACGCTAACCTAAGCAAAAAGCGCCAGAAACTGCTTAAAAAGGTAGCCGCTGCCGAAGCAGAAATGGACTATGCAGAGAAGGACTATGCGAAAGCACTGAAAGTATCTCAGAAGCTAGAAGAGTTCGCAGAAGTGTAAACACCCTTTAACCTTACAAAAGCCCTGTACTACGTACGGGGCTTAATTAGATGGTCCGCCTCACCTCTAAGCTAGTCTTAGAGTTAGGCAATCAAAGAGGCGAACCATCATGTCTACTATTAAAGTTCTTGGTATCGATTTAGGCAAATCATCCTTTCATGTGATAGGCCGTGATTATTCAGATAACCAAATCATCCGCAAAAAGTTTTCCCGCACTGCACTCATTCATTTTCTTCATCAGTTAACGCCATGCACAATTGCTTTCGAGGCTTGTGGCGGTGCGCACTGGCTCGGCAGGCAGTGTGAGTCGATGGGGCACAAAGTCAGACTGATCCCTCCGCAATATGTAAAGCCCTTCGTTAAAAGCAATAAAAATGATTTCATAGATGCAGAAGCAATATGCGAAGCATCGACAAGACCCAATATGCGCTTTGTCAGCGTAAAGTCGGAAGAAGCACAGGTCATTTCCGCTATTCATAAAGCCAGGCACGGTTATATTAAAGACCGGACAGCATGTATGTCCCGCATAGGCGCATTGCTTCTCGAATTTGGCATTGCGCTGCCAACAGGCCATAGCGTGATGAAGCAGTTATTTAACTGGCTTGCTCAGCAACGACAGGAATTGCCGGGCCTGCTCATGCAAGAGCTTGCGGAGCTTCACGATTACTATCTGTTTCTCAATGAGAGCATTGAGAAACAAGACAAAAAGCTAAAGCAACTGGTTGAAACAAACGCGATAGGCCTGCTTCTTAAAACCATTCCAGGTATTGGAGACATGACAGCGAGTCTTTGTATTGCCAACATCAGTAGTGCCACTGACTTTAAAAGTGGGAGAAACATGGCGGCATGGTTGGGACTGGTTCCGGCGCAGTATTCGACTGGCGGTAAACCCAAATTACTGGGGATAAGCAAACGGGGTAACAAAGAGCTCCGGACCTTGTTTATCCATGCAGCCAGGGCGGTCATGTCCCGACCAGATAAGACCGGTAAAATTTATGGCGAGTGGCTAATTAATTTACGCGCCACAAAGCCATTCAATGTTGTAACCGTCGCTCTGGCCAACAAGCTGGTACGAATAGCATGGGCAGTAATGAAAACTAAACAAGCATTCAATAGCAAAGCGTTAGCACCAGGTTTGCAATGATAAATATGATGACGAAAACGGTAGAACCACTGGATTAAAACCTGACACAAAAAACAGCTCACAGAAGCTTTCGGTTTTTTGAGGATAATCCAGCGCGGATCTCATCGTGGAGCGGGTTGCGAAAGCGCCTAATCAGACTCCGAATACATTAGCGCATAACCAACCCCGTTATCGACATTTACTGTTGCAATAACGAGGCGGACCATACATTTTTGTATCTGGAGAAAACATGATTTCCCTGACTACTAAGTTGGTAGGTGATATCTGCCCTGTAAGCGGGGAGATTGGCCTACGTGATATCCGAGTACCTAACCGTGACGATTACACACTGGATACCGGTGACGGCTCACTACTGGCCCACGACTACATTGATCACCAACATGGCCTTGAAGCCATTGGCACCATTGAAGATGAACTAAAAGCATTAGGTTGTGCATGGGCCATCCGTGGTCACTATGCCGGTGAACTACAGGAAGATGGTATTGCCGGCGATCTGACAGACATGTACCAGTATTTCACCAACAGAACCAGACTGAAGCCAGTGCCTGTTACCCGTAGCCATGTACTGGATGACGACTTTGAACGCATTCTGGATGCCGCACAGGAACAGGCAAGACTATACGTACTTGAGTACAGTCCCACTAACTTTGCCCACTTCCGTCCTATGGCTCTGGCCTACATGCGTAAGGGCATCCGCAGGATGCACAGACGCTACAGAACCACACACCCTGAGTCTCAGGCTTATGACAACTATATCGCTATCCGTGATGCCATACGGAAGGTAGATATCATGGATGGTATGTACTACACCCTGCGCCTGCGTGACGGGCACTGCACCATTACCGAAGACGAGGTATTCCATTGAAACGATTCAAACTCTGGAACCCGCTGAAGCTGAGTTCCTACGCCAATGAAGGCGAGACCATTGACCAGTATGAAGCCCGTTCCGGCTACTCATTATCTTCTCATATAGAAGTACGGGACCAGTTGGGCTTGGAGATGGTACTGGAAGCTATTCACAACGAAACGGACACGCAGCTGGCGTACCGTGAAATCACAGCATAAGGATCACCATGTCACAGCAAACCTTTGACGCATGCGTCGTCAACTCACAAACAGGCAGCGTAGTTAAGCGAGAGCCTTGTAATGATCAGTACGAAGCTGCTGCCAAATGCCGAACTATGCAGAAAGAAGTGAATCCGGAGCAATACCACACCGAAGTCAGAAAGGGACTCAGTACCTATGCAATTTAATCAACTACTCTATAAAGCACACAGCAACGGATCTATCGGTTCCTGGGAAGTAAAGGTTACCGGTACGGATGCTGAAGCTGTCATGACCGTTATCGCCACTAAAAAACTTGGCGGTAAGTCCGTGGAAACACCACGTAAAATCACGAAGGGTAAGAACATTGGCCGTGCCAATGAAACTACCCCGCTGCAACAGGCCATTGCTGAAGCACAATCCAAAGTGAATAAGCAGCTGGACAAAGGCTACACGGTTGATATGCCGGAAGCTGGCTCAGTATCCACTAATGCCCTTAGTTTCCAGAAACCTATGCTGGCACAGCCTGTTGATAAGGTTAAAGACTGGGATTTCCCAGTATACGTTCAGCCTAAGATGGACGGTCACCGCATGTTGGCTGCCGTACAGGATGACAAAGTGGTTCTTTACTCACGTCAGGGTAAAGTCATTGACTGCGAACATATCCGCGCCACGTTGCAAAGTATGTACGACAGTGAAATCTGGCTAGGAGACACGCTGGACGGTGAGATTTACGCACACGGCCTGTCGCTGCAGACCATTTCCTCACTGGTTAAGAAGCCGAAGCCCGAGTCTGAGCAACTACGTTACAACCTGTATGACATAATGGTCGATCAGGGATACCGTCACCGCCTAGCATTGCTGATGCGAATGCTGGACCACTTCAGCACGGAGTACGTAACACTCACTCAAACGACCGTGTTGAACGACCATGCCCAGTTAAACCACATGCACGGTGTATACATTGGCGAGGGCTACGAAGGCACCATGATTCGTCAACTGGACTTCCCGTATGGGAAAGGAAAGCGATGTAAGTCTTTAATGAAGAAGAAAGACATACAGGATGCAGAGTTCCTGATCACCGGTCTCACCGAAGGTAAGGTCAACGAACGACTGGGAACCCGTGTAGGCATCTGGATTTGTCAGACTAAAGAAGGCAAGGTGTTTGAAGTTACCGCTGCCGGTGATGCACAGGAAAAGCACGATGTAGCGGTCAATGGTCGTCAGCAAATCGGCAAGTATCTGACCATCTTCTTCTTTGGATATACCCCAGAAGGTGCACCGTTCCATGTCAAAGATAGCCGTGTCCGGGAGGATATCTGATGGCTATCGAAGTCGAACACGAAGAGATTCAGGTCAGCCACCGGTATGCCGAAGTTAACGGCTGTCTGGTACAGCGTACTGGATGGGCTAATTACGAAGGGGCCAGTATTTCTATTGTTGGTCCTGATGTACTCACGCCGGTAACACTGGAACTAACATGGGAACAGATTGAAGTACTACGTGCAGTCCTTGGTTCAGGTACTGACTTTGAAGACAAAGCCCCTTAACGGGGCTTTTGTTTTACTCTGATTTGAATCCATCTGCTATGTAGCAGCCAATCCAGAAAAGGACACGGGGTATAAGGAAGCCTGGCACGCCCCAGAGGACAGCTATAAAAACAAAATAGGCCACTCCTATCGCACCCGCACTTTCGATGTATCTCTCTGCAGAATCGCCCATACCGTCCATCATTAGTAAGAGTGCTACGCCGCATAACACCCAACTAGCAATAACACTGATTCGCCGGAATCCCTCTTTTTTATTTTTCAAACTCTATCCTCATAGTACTACTAAGGAAGCTATTTTATGAAAGAATCTACTCACCGTCTAGGCTGGGTCCGTGCAGTTATCCTTGAACGGAATAAAGGCATGGGTCTACGCATACTGGAAAAGTGCCGGCATCGCGGTCAATTCGTTGAAGGTATACACTGGAAAAAGGTAAACGGGGTTATCATGTATAACTACGAAGCCATTGACCAGTTATACGAGGAAGCGGATGTCGCGTGAAATTAAGACTGAGTACCCCGGTGTCTACACCCGGGGTACGTCTATCCGGATACACTTTACCTATAAAGGTAAAAGGTGCAGGGAGACTTTAAGCAATCTGGTGAACACACCGGCCAACCTGAAGTACGCAGCAGGTAAACGAACCGCTGTACTGCATGAGATAACGACACGGGTATTTAATTATCGGGACCATTTCCCCGACTCACCCATGGCCGATGTCTTTGAGCCTGTTAAGGACGTGCCCACCATATCGGAACTCTTGGTGAACTGGCTTCAAGCCAAACAAAGTGAAGTGTCCGTAAAGACACATGCTTTAATGAGTAACCGCATAGACAAGTACATCATTCCTAAGTTTGGTAACAGAAAAGTAGATACTCTGCTTCAGTCCGAAATCAAACGCTGGCGTATGGTGGAACTGGGCGAACTGGCTAATAAAACCATTAACGACATCATGACGCCGTTAAGAGGTATTTACGCCGATGCTATGGCCGACAGGATCATAGACTTCAATCCTTGTGCACACGTTCCAAATCTGGATAAAGATCAGGAAGACAATGCCGACCCTTTCACGCTGAATGAAATTAAGGCCATTGAAAATACACCGACACACATGGAGTCAGAAAAGAATGCTTTCCTGTTTGCATGCTGGACAGGGTTACGTATATCCGAATGGATGGCACTGGCTTGGGAAGACGTGGACTTTGTGAACCGTACTATTAAGGTACAGCGTTCAGTAGTCTCACATGACTTAAAAGTCCCTAAAACGAAATCCAGTATCCGGACAGTTCATCTTTTAGGTCAGGCATATGAAATTCTGCTTGCACAAAAGTCACTCACCTATATGATGCCGCCTGTTCAGGCTGAAGTTGGTCAGGCAGATAAAAGACGAACCAAGAAACAGAAACTGTCTTATGTGTTTCGTCAGACCGGCTCAACCGAACCCTACGCTTTAAGTGCGAAGTATGGATACGATTTCTTCAGTAATCACTTAAAACGATCTCAGGTAAGGGACAGAGGACCAAATCAGGCCCGACACACTTATGCCAGTCAGCTGTTAACGAAGGGTGTAAATGAACGTTGGATAATGAGAGAAATGGGTCACACCTCTATCGTAATGTTTGAAAAACACTACGGCAGATGGATAGATGAAGAGATCCCAGATATGGCAGATCTGGTCACGAAATTATTTGAAAAAGTCCCATCTGCGTCCCACAACATTAAAGGAGTACGCTAAGTTGTTGTTTTACAAATAAAAATTTGGTGCGGAAAGCGGGACTTGAACCCGCACGACCGAAGTCACCACCCCCTCAAGATGGCGTGTCTACCAATTCCACCACTTCCGCAAAACTTTTAGTTAGGAATATCACCTTCTGCTGAATCTGTTGCCGGCACGTCAGAAACCGGAACATCAGATGCATCTGCAGCAGGAACATCATCAGCAGCAGGTAATTCCTGTTGCTCTACAGGAACTTCAAGATCCTGCCAGCCGTCTTCGGCTTTTTCTGTGTTCGCTGTGATGTTACCTAAAAATAAACTCAATACAAAAAATAAGGTAGCCAGTACAGACGTGGTTTTGGTCATAAAATTACCAGAACCCGAAGAACCGAATACAGTATTAGAACCACCGCTACCGAACGAAGCGCCCATGTTTGCCCCTTTACCCTGCTGGATAAGTACAAAACCAATAAGCATCAACGCTACAATCAAATAAGCGACTAAAAGCACTTCGTATAACATAATTACCTCGTCAATTTGCCGCCTGGCAGATTGCGTTAAAATCTGACGCTTTAAGACTTGCTCCGCCAATTAAGCCGCCATCAATATCAGGCTGGCCGAACAATTCTTTTGCGTTATCCGGCTTCACACTGCCGCCGTATAATATCTGCATTGAAGCAGCAAGTGAACCGTCATATGAAGCAATGAACTCACGAATGAACTTATGGACATCCTGAGCTTCCTGCGGCGACGCTGTAACACCCGTCCCGATTGCCCAGATTGGCTCGTAAGCAATAACGGCATTTTTCAGTGAAGACACCGGAATCAAATCGAATACGGCTTTCAACTGTGCTTCAACAAACTCGTTAACTTGTCCGGCTTCTCTTACTGAAAGAGGTTCACCACAACAAATCACCGGTGTAATTCCTGCTTCATTCAGCTTCAGGGCCTTTTCAGCAACCAGTTGGCTGGATTCACCATGGTCATCACGACGCTCTGAATGCCCGACAATACAATATTTGCAGTCAAACTCTTTCAGCATTGTGACGGATAAATCGCCGGTATGTGCACCATTTTCACATGCACTCACATCCTGAGCACCGGTGACGATACCTTTACCTGAGAAAGCTGGAATAAGAATTGATGGCGGACAAATCACAACATCAATATTTTCTGCTGCAGCCTTATCAAAAGACGCTGCAAATTCTTCTACCAATGAACGGCTTCCGTTCATCTTCCAGTTTCCGGCAACCAGAAGCTTACGACTCACTGTATCCACAATTTATCCCTGCCCTGTCCTGAAGCGGGCGTGATATTAACGATATCCGCCCTATTATACAAGCCTAAAAATGATAATATTTATGACGAATCAATCAATTGGCCACTTTGCGTACAGCATCGGCGATAAACTCAGCCCATTTCAGAGACTGCATTTCATCGTCGGATTCTACCATCACCCGGATCAACGGTTCTGTACCGCTTTTACGCAGTAATACCCGTCCTGTTTTACCGAGTGAACTTTCAGCTTCTTTCACTGCATCTGTAACAGCAGACATGGCTAACGGATTATCTGAGGACTCATCATAACGGACATTAATCAGTTTTTGCGGAAATTTATCAAACCCGCCGCTCAAATCGTGCAAATCCATGCCCGAACGCAACATAGCAGTGATGACCTGCAGACCGGCGACAATACCGTCTCCGGTAGATGCCACATTCAAATTCAGCACGTGACCACTATTTTCACCACCGATAGCCCAGCCTTTCTGCTGCAGTAACTCCATTACGTAACGGTCGCCTACAGCACTGCGGGCAAATGGAATAGATAATTTGCCCAAAGCCACTTCCAGACCAAGATTACTCATGAGTGTACCCACTACACCACCGGATAAACGACCTGATTTAAGCGCATCGCGGGCGATAATATATAAAATCTGATCACCATCCAGTACGTTACCCAGGTGATCAACCAGCATGATACGGTCGCCGTCACCGTCCAGAGCAAAGCCCATGTCAGCGCCTGTCTCAAGCACTTTTTCCACGATGGCGTTCATTGACGTGGCACCGACTTTGTCGTTAATGTTCAGGCCGTCAGGCTTAGTACCGATTTCGATAACTTCTGCGCCAAGTTCTGACAACACATTCGGTGCTATGTGATACGTCGCCCCGTGGGCACAGTCGACAACAATCTTCATGCCTTTTAACGACAGATCTGACGGGAACGTGCCTTTACAGAACTCAATGTAACGTCCGGCTGCGTCGTTGATACGGGTTGCCTTACCCAATTTATTGGAAGCAACGCATGTCATTGGCTTATCAAGCATGGACTCAATGGCAATTTCGATATCGTCATCCAGTTTGAAACCATCGGATGAAAAGAACTTAATGCCATTATCATAATAAGGATTATGAGACGCAGAAATCACAATACCGGCTTCTGAGCGGAATGTTTTGGTAAGATAAGCAATCGCCGGTGTGGGCATCGGACCTAACAAACCGATATTAATACCGGCTGCAGATAAGCCAGCTTCCAATGCAGACTCAAGCATATAACCTGAAATCCGCGTATCTTTTCCTATCAGTACTTTATTTGTACCATGGCCTGCCAGCACTTTACCGGCTGCCCAGCCCAACTTGGTGACAAACTCGGGATTAATAGCGCTTTCACCTACTTTCCCTCTGATGCCGTCTGTACCAAAATACTTGCGCTGACCCATTTCAGGCTCCTTGAATATTGTCTTTTATTTGTTGAATCTTATTCACGATTTTCATCGCATCCATTGTTTCTGCCACATCGTGAACACGGATCACTTTTGCGCCCATTTGCGCCGCAATAGTGGCAAGGGCAATGCTGCCCGCCAACCGCTCTGATACCGGTTTATCCAGCAGTTGGCCAATCATAGATTTTCTCGACATACCGACCAGTAGCGGATAACCGAGATGTTGCACCCTTCCCATTTCAACCAGCAGTTGATAATTGTGGTCCAGGCTCTTACCAAAACCAAAGCCCGGATCCAGAAGAATGCTGCTGTCATCAATACCGGCATGCTTACAGGCATCTATGCGTGACAACAAAAAATTAATCACTTCGTCTGCCACATCATCATACTCAGGTCTGGCCTGCATGGTTCGTGGCTGACCTTTCATGTGCATCAGACACACAGGTACCTTTGCTTCTGCTGCGGCCTCCAGTGCCCCCGGTTCCTGCAAGGCGCGGACATCATTAATTAAACCCGCTCCTGCCTTCACGCTTTCCCGCATTACAGCGGCCTTACTAGTATCCACGGAGAGTACTATACCTTCCAGACCGGCCAGTTTCTCTACCACCGGCACCACGCGGTCTAACTCTTCCTGTTCAGACACTTCCGGCGCCCCCGGACGGGTTGATTCTCCGCCTATATCGATAAATGTCGCGCCGGCCTCTATCATCCGCATGGCATGTTCAACGGCTTTATCTACCGTGTTGTGGGCTCCGCCATCTGAGAAGGAATCCGGTGTGACATTGAGTATACCCATAACGCGGGCCTGATTGAGGTCGATTTCGGTATGTTTGAAATGCATAACGTATATCTGTCTTTATGAATATGAAGAGGAAAGCTGGCTTTATAAAGCACAAACAAAAAGCGCCAGTTGAAACTGGCGCCTGGAAATTTTAGCCCGGAAGGTCGCCGGGTTTACCTACCGGTGGCTTATCCAAACCATCGTCGGTAATTTCGCCCTCACGTGCAGGCTTGCCGCCGGGAGGATTGTCTCCACCTTTTGGCGCACGATCGTCCCAGTCCGCAGGCGGACGCACGTCACGGCGTGCCATCAGATCATCAATTTGCTTCGCATCAATGGTCTCGTACTTCATCAGGGCATCTTTCATCGAATGCAGAATATCAATATTCTCTTCAAGAATTTTATAAGCACGGTCATAGTTCGCATCGATAAACGATTTGATCTCTGCATCGATGGCGCGGGCAGTGTCGTCAGACATGTGCGAGGCTTTAGACATGGATTTGCCCAGGAACACTTCGCCTTCGTCTTCTGCGTACAACATCGGACCCATTTTACTGGACAAGCCCCATTGCGTGACCATCTTACGGGCAATCTCAGTAGCACGTTCAATGTCATTAGACGCGCCGGTGGTCACCATATCGTCGCCGTAAATGATTTGTTCAGCAATACGGCCACCAAACAGACTTGAAATCATACTTTCAAGATGTTGCTTGGAATGGCTCACACGATCCTGTTCCGGCAGATACATGGTAACACCCAGTGCACGGCCACGGGGAATGATCGACACCTTGTAAACCGGATCATGTTCAGGAACAAGACGGCCAACGATTGCGTGACCGGCCTCGTGGTACGCTGTCATGGCTTTCTCGTTTTCCGACATCACCATAGACTTACGCTCAGCACCCATCATGATCTTGTCTTTGGCTTTATCGAACTCTTCCATCGACACAAGACGCTTGTTAGCACGGGCGGCAAACAGGGCAGCTTCGTTAACCAGGTTTGCAAGATCAGCACCGGAGAAGCCGGGCGTACCACGGGCAATCACAGAAGCTTCCACGTTGTCACCAACCGGTACTTTGCGCATGTGGACTTTCAGAATTTGCTCACGACCACGGATATCAGGCAGACCTACGATAACCTGACGGTCAAAACGACCGGGACGTAACAGTGCCGGGTCGAGTACATCAGGACGGTTAGTCGCTGCAATAACGATAATACCTTCGTGACCTTCAAAACCATCCATTTCTACCAGCATCTGGTTAAGTGTCTGTTCACGTTCATCGTGACCACCACCAAGACCAGCACCACGCTGACGACCTACGGCATCAATCTCATCGATAAAGATAATGCAAGGCGCAGCCTTTTTGGCTTGCTCGAACATATCACGGACACGGGATGCACCCACACCCACAAACATTTCAACAAAGTCGGAACCTGAAATTGTAAAGAACGGTACTTTTGCTTCGCCGGCAATGGCTTTAGCCAGCAATGTTTTACCTGTACCCGGCGGGCCCACCATCAGAACGCCTTTTGGAATTTTACCGCCAAGCTTCTGGAATTTTGAAGGATCGCGCAGGAAGTCTACCAGTTCTACGACATCCTCTTTCGCTTCGTCACAACCGGCAACGTCGGCGAAAGTGGTTTTAATCTGATCTTCACCCAATAAACGGGCTTTGCTTTTGCCGAATGACATGGCTCCGCGGCCACCGCCACCCTGCATTTGACGCATGAAGAAGATCCAGACTGCAATCAACAGCAGCATGGGGAACCATGAAATGAAGATAGACGTCAGGATAGACGGCTTCTCAGGCGGCTCACCTAATACACGCACATCCTTCTTCACCAAATCTGAAATGAGCTGGTCATCAAAATAGGGAATATAGGTAACGAATGTTTCGCCGTTACGTTTTGTGCCGCGGATTTCGCGGGACTCACTGTCAATGCGAACTTCGCGGACATTGCCCTGATTCGCTTCTTTCAGGAATGTTGTGTAATCCGTTTGTGCACGTGTCGATTCACCAGGTGAAAAGCTCTGGAACACCGACATCAACACAACGGCGATAACCAACCATAAGATTAAATTTTTTGCCATATCGCTCAAGCTACTAACCTCTAAAAATACCGGAACATCCGGGATTGATGACAATTTACTGCCAACATGTTCATTTACCGCTCACTAAGGTGAAACCGGCGTCCGGAACATGCTCCGCTCCCATTGTTTCCGTACGAAATGCGATCCTTACTTCGTCAAATTACAGCCTACTACAAATTATAGACCGTAGCCACCAATACACGTTCCCGCTACCACGTAAATTAACGCCTTGTAACGTTTTACGTGCAAGTGTGCAGTTCTGTTCAGTATTGCTTATATAATTGGTGGCATCATGCGACTTTTTTGTCATTCACACATAATGTCGTTAGGATTGTTACGAAGATGGCGTTAGAATATGGCATTTCAAGGCATTAACTTAAAATAATTGGTTTTACGTTCAGTCAATGACCACGTGGCCCGGCGTTTAGGTTAAACAAATTTATCAATAGTAAAGAAAAACGACGAAATGAAACTTTCCAATAAACAGAAACAATTCCTTAAGGGCCTGGCCCACTCTTTGAAACCCGTTGTGCAATTAGGTGCAAACGGCCTCACAGAGGGTGTTGTATCTGAAATTGACAGCGCACTGGCACACCACGAACTGATTAAAGTAAAGGTGCCTACCGATGATCGTGAAGAAAAAACACTGATCATGGATGCTATTGTGCGGGAAACCGAATCTGTAAAAGTACAGTCCATCGGACACACACTGATCATCTTCCGCCCTTCCGAAGAGCGTAAAATTCAGTTGCCAAAACAATAAAGTCTTTTTACATCTTCATTTATGTAATCACTTTGTTAACAATCTCTGCCACGTTACACTTACGTTAACGTAAACCTGATAACGGGCAGAGAATGATGTCAGAACAAACCACACTTCCGCTTTCCTCCATCACAGCCGTCATTACCGGTGGCAGTTCAGGACTGGGTTTTGCTACCGCGCAGCATCTGTTGCAGCGTGGCGCGACCGTTGCTCTTTTTGATATAGACCGTGAAAAAGGGGAAAAGGCTGTCCGTGAGGCGGGTGGAAATGCACATTTTTACCCCGTCGATGTTTGCAGTGAAGACGAGGTTTCTGATGCATTGCAAGCTTTCCGGGAGAAAGCCGGACGTATTAACCTTTGTGTTTCCTGCGCAGGAATTGCACCGGCTGCGAGAACGCTTGATAAAACAGGTAATGCAGCCTCTTTTGAACAGTTCCGTAAAGTAACCGATATCAATCTGAACGGTACCTTTAACGTCAGCCGGCTTGCTGCTCAGACCATGGCCGCACAACAAGCAGATGAAAACGGTGAACGGGGTGTGATTATTAATACCGCATCTATTGCCGGCTACGAGGGGCAGACGGGACAGACGGCCTACGCAGCCAGTAAGGCGGGCATTATCGGTATGACACTGCCCATGGCCAGGGACCTGGCCGCAGTGGGTATCCGTGTTAATGCCATTGCGCCCGGCGTAATGGGCACTCCCATGTTACTGGCCATGCCGGAGCACGTTCAGGCAGCATTAAGCGCCAACGTGCCCTTCCCTAAACGACTTGGTCTTCCAGAGGAATTTGCAGCACTGGTGGCGCACATTGCACTTAACACCTATATAAACGGTGAGACCATCCGTCTTGATGGCGCACTCCGTATGCCACCTAAATAAATGATTTACTCTCCGGCGCGGGCACGTTGTTGTAACGCATAAACAGCAAAGCTGCCCAGCCAGTGTGTACCTTCATAATTTTCATCAACGATGGCAGGCAATGAATGGGTCACGTGTGTGTCTGCCAGCGCCCGCAGGTGACCAAATTCGTCGGGATATTCTGCTGCAAGGCCATACATCACCCAGGCACGGCTGAAATTTAGCCCGTCCAGATGCACCAGTTTTCCGTCAGTGCGATCACTTACCCGTGCCACATCAATGTGAAAGTCAGCATTGTCTAACGCCGGCAGAAAACTTTTTGCCCAATGCATAAAGGACTTCTTATCCATCACTTTTCGCATCAGATCCAGTTCTTCAAAACAAGGAGAAAGAAAATCGAAGCCGTTTGGCTCCCATGAGAGCGGACACTGTTTATCGCCGCCAAACCAGTGCACAGCACGGTCTGTAATAAGCGACTGCAATGCTTTGTCCTCAGCAATCAGGGCATAATCCATTGCCATCGACATACCGAAAGCCGTATTTGGATGCTCGCCGGTGCGAACCGGATACACCAGTTTTGGTAAGAACTGATGATATTTTCCGACAATCAGTTCAGTCAGGGGAGACAGGTTCTGACTTAGTTCAGCAGCCAGGGGATCATCCCACAGTTTCAGTTCTGCGGCCAGAGCCAGTAACCACGCCCAGCCATAAGTGCGTTCAAAACTGGCATTTTGTGGTTTTTCAAAATATGCCACTTCCTGAAGAATTTTATCAGTTGCCAGGTTTTCCTTAAGTTTTGCTTTGATTTCTGTCGCTTTGGCCAGATCAGGAAAATGGCGAAGCAGATTTACCAGCATCCAGTGACCGTGTACGCTGGAGTGCCAGTCAAAACACCCGTAAAAGGCGGGGTGCAGTGAAGCCGGTCCCTGCAAATCCTGTGGACCGGATAACGTTTGATTTAACTTGTTCGGGTACTCTGTCGTTACACAATGCAGCGGCATCTCTGACAACCGCTCAGCCTCCTGCAGAGATAACTCCGGAGTTTCAGGTGCACTGAATGCGCCCGTGCTGAATAGCGTAAGGGCAACTAAAGCTGTTAGTTTTCTGCCTGTTACCATTCCGGTAATGACACTCCCCGCAAATAAACTCCCCGTAGATAACTTTTTCATCTTTCCTGCCACCTTCTGACGTTTTTTATTATGTGTTTATTCATCGTCGCCTCCGTTAACAATCAGTGCAATGTTATAAAGGCGGTTCACGGCATGATAGTTCACCGAATTTTTCGGATAACGCCCGCGGGACGTCATGTTGCCGGCTTCTTTTTCCATCAGCAGTGAAATGGCATCATCCACGGTTTCAGCAGTGTAAATATGGAAAAGCTCTTTTTTCACTGCATCAATGACTGCTTTATCCAGTACCAGGTTAATGGCATTGGATTTGGGGATAATCACTCCCTGATTGCCGGTTAGCCCGCGGTGCTGACATAAATCGAAAAAGCCTTCAATTTTTTCGTTCACGCCGCCTACTGCCTGTACCTCACCGTACTGGTTAATCGAGCCGGTGACTGCCAGAGACTGGGTAGCCGGAATTTCCGTCAATGCAGATATCAGTGCAATAAGTTCTGCCAGCGAAGCACTGTCACCATCAATGTGTCCGTAGGATTGTTCCAGCGCTATGTTGGCTGACAGGGTCAACGGGAAATGCTGGGCATATTTGTTTCCAAGATAACCGGTTAACAGCATAACCCCTTTAGAGTGAATGGGTTGTCCCAGTTCAACTTCCCGTTCAATATCCACCACGCCATTGGCACCGGCATACACGGTAGAAGTAATACGGGCCGGCGTACCGAATGCCGTCCCCCCGACTTCCAGTACGGTCAGGCCATTAACGGTACCTACTGACTTACCTTCGGTAGCGATTAGGACATGACCTTCTTTAATATCGTTTAGCAGTGCATGACTCACCCGGCCGGTGCGGCGTTTTTTCGCACTCAGTGCAATTTCAATGTGCTCCAGTTCAAGGTGAGTGCTTTGCTGCTGAGCCGCAAAATACCGGGCCTCATTAATAAGCTCTATGACTTCGGCAAAATGGGCTGAGAATTTTTGCTGATGTTCAGCCATACGCAGGGAATATTCCACCAGCCGCTGCATGGCTTTAGAGGAAATCCCGCTCAGGCCGCATTCACTGAGGTGATGACGCACCTTGCCCGTAAAATCAAAAGTAGACTGACGGGTTACCGGTATTTCATAATCAAAATCCACCAGCACTCTGAACAGTTCGTCAAATTCATCATCATAATCCTGCAGGGTATAATAGAGATCCCGTGAACCCAGCAGTATCACTTTCACATCCAGGTCCACCGGTTGCGGGTTTAATGTGATGGCGTTCACCATACCCACATCCTGCTGGGGAAGATCCATTTTCAATGAACCGGATTTTATCGCCAGTTTCAGTGCATCCCACACGAAGGGCTGCTCTATGACCTGATCAACATCCAGTAACAGATAGCCACCGTTAGCACGGTGCAAAGCCCCTGCTCGTATCATTCTGTAATTGGTATACACACTGCCGTGCAGGTTGGTGTACTCAATTTTACCAAACAGGTTCTGATAAGTAGGGTTCGGCTCATACACCACCGGCGCGCCGTCCTGTAACTGATGACCCACCAGCACATTAGGCAAGTAAAGTTCTTCCAGATAAAGCCGTCTGTCGAGTTCGTCGGGCTTGTCCTCTTTTGACTCCTCTGCCAGCAGTGACACGATGGTGTCTACCAGATGGGAACGCATGCGCCGCAGGGTTTTCAGTACGCCGAGATGGCCGGCATATTTATGTTCCAGTACTTTAAGTAAGGGTCTGATCCCCTGCTCTGCGGTTTTCTTATTCAGTTGCCTGATACGCTCAGAACTTTCACGTTTCCATACCGGCAGCCCGAGTAAACTTTCACTGAGACGGTTTTCAAGTTCAGCAATCAAGTCATAAAAATACTGACGCTTGTCATCATCGAGTACGGCAAATTCTTCATCGGTAACGGGTTTACCGTTTACTATCGGGGCGAAGGTAATGGCGTTAGATTCATCATAAAGCGCTACATCATGAGCCTGCGCGTAGCGTTCCACTGCATCAATGGCTTCATCATAACGGCGCTCAAATTCTCTGGAAATGGCTGACTTCTGACGCTGATAGCCCGGGTTGTCAAAAGCAGCAGGAAATGTATCAAGTAAGTCGTCAATCAGACCGTTTATATCTTTAACCAAATCTTTACCTTCACCCGGCGCCATGCGCAGAACAAAGGGTTCACGTTCTTCATCAAAGTTATTCAGATAGACCCAGTCTTCCGGTGATGGCAATGATGCTACCTGACGCTCAATGTAATCTTTTACCAGCGAGAACCGTCCGGTGGCCGGCTCCCCCATCACATAGAGGTTATATCCGCGGTTGCGTACGCCAAGGCCGAATGACAATGCTTCACGGGCACGCTCCTGGCCAATAAAGGTTGCATTAACGGCTTCCTCATCTTTTAAAGCCTGGTTTATCTGCCGCCGGTTCAGCGACGGTGTCAGTGCTGCGGGAGATAGAGCGTATTTAGCGCGCAGAACGGAAAGGTCGGTCATAACTGCCTGTTTACCTTATATCATCAAACTGCTCCGTTAGCCGGCAGGTTTGATTTTGTGGAGATAAGATCAAGTGAAACGCGAAAAATTCCCACTGTCAAACCATAAAAAGGCTGTATCAGCCATTTTTCTCCACTTGTTTTGATAAATTGTATCAAAAAGCACCACATTACGGTTTAATGGGCATTATTAACCGTATTGCCAGCAAAATTTTAAGGATTATGAGCGTCCATGACTAAAACCACTGCTGTACTCGCCCTCCTGAGTTTAATTTTATCCTTTAACACCTCCGCCAAAGTGGAAAGCAGTGGTAACGGAGGCTTTATTGTTCTTAATACCGTTTCGGTGAACGCAGCGGCTGACACTGTCTGGCAAGCGCTGGTAAACGATGTCGACCGGTGGTGGCCCAAAGATCACTCATGGTGGACGGGCACCTTCAGTATTGATGCCCGTGCCGGCGGTTGTTTTTGCGAACGTGCCGGTGAACGGAGTGCTGAGCACATGCGGATAAGTTTTGTTGACCCTGCAAAGCAGCTGGTAATGACCGGCGGACTGGGGCCGTTACAAGCTATGGGCATGACCGGCGCTCTGAACTGGCAACTGGAACAAACCGGCGCAGATACAAGAATATCGCTTCGGTATCACGTTCAGGGATACAGCGAAAGCGGATATAAAGACCTCGCGCCTGTTGTCGACCATGTCCAGGGATTACAACTTAAAGCGCTGGCAGATTTTTTAACCACTGCCAAAACTGACTAAAATCCCGTCAGATAAGGATAAAAGTAGCCCCCGCCTATTGTGAGTGCACTGCGCGCCGGGGTATTCTATGCGGCTAATCACGAAGTAATTAATACCAACGCGGAAGCCTTATTCACGATGGCCGAAAATCAGTACAACCCGAAACAAATCGAGCAGGATGTCCAGCAGTACTGGGAATCCAATCAGTCTTTCAAAGCAGAAGAAGACGCGTCTAAAGAAAAATTCTACTGCCTTTCAATGTTCCCTTACCCCAGTGGCCGTCTCCATATGGGACACGTACGTAACTACACCATCGGTGACGTAATCAGCCGTTTTCAGCGCATGCAGGGTAAAAATGTTCTGCAGCCAATGGGTTGGGACGCATTCGGGTTACCTGCTGAGAACGCAGCCATCAATAACAATACGGCTCCGGCAAACTGGACCTATTCAAACATTGAATATATGAAAGGCCAGTTGAAGTCGCTGGGTTTCGGTTATGACTGGGATCGCGAAGTCGCTACCTGTAAACCTGACTATTATCGCTGGGAGCAGTGGTTTTTCACCCGCCTGTACGAAAAAGGGCTGGTTTATAAGAAAAACGCCACCGTTAACTGGGATCCGGTGGACCAGACAGTACTGGCCAACGAACAGGTTATCGACGGTCGTGGCTGGCGTTCAGGTGCGCTGGTAGAACAAAAAGAAATCCCTCAGTGGTTTATTAAAATTACTGACTACGCTGAAGAATTGTTATCTGACCTGGAGCAGCTGGAAGACTGGCCTGATCAGGTTCGCGCCATGCAGGCAAACTGGATTGGCCGTTCAGAAGGTGTAGATATTACCTTCAAACTGAAAACACCTGCCGGTGAAGTGGAAACTCTGACCGTTTACACTACACGCCCTGATACATTCTTTGGTGTCACATACCTGGGTGTTGCTGCCCAGCATCCTGTGGCAGAATTTGCGGCCAGACATAACCCTGCTCTTGCAACCTTTATCGAAGAATGTAAGAACACGAAAGTGGCTGAAGCAGAACTGGCCACCATGGAAAAGAAAGGGTGTGATACCGGATTAACAGCGATTCACCCGCTCACCGGCGAGGAAGTACCGGTTTGGGCTGCTAATTTCGTATTGATGGGCTATGGCTCCGGTGCTGTGATGGCCGTTCCCGGCCATGACCAGCGTGACTGGGAATTTGCTACCAAATACAATCTGCCGGTTAAACAGGTCATTACACCTGCAGATGGTAACAGTGAAACCTGTGACTTAACTGCGTCTGCGTACACTGAAAAAGGCACCTTAATTAATTCCGGTGAGTTTGATGGCTTAACCTTCGACGCCGCCTTCAATGCAATAGCAGAAAAATTATCTGCCGCAGGTGTGGGTACTAAGAAAGTTAATTACCGTCTTCGTGACTGGGGCGTAAGCCGTCAGCGTTACTGGGGCGCTCCTATTCCAATGCTGAATCTGGAAAACGGCGAGTCTGTGCCGGTTCCCGCCAGTGAATTACCGGTGGTGTTACCGGAAGACGTAGAAATGAATGGTGTAACTTCGCCAATCAAAGCTGATCCTGAATGGGCAAAAACGACCTTTAACGGTGAACCGGCCCAGCGTGAGACCGACACCTTCGATACCTTTATGGAATCATCCTGGTATTATGCCCGTTACAGCTGCGCACAAAATGGCGATGCCATGCTTGATCCAACTCAGGCGAATTACTGGCTGCCGGTAGATCAGTACATCGGCGGTATTGAACACGCCATTCTTCACCTGCTCTACTCCCGTTTTTTCCACAAACTGCTGCGTGATGAAGGTCTGGTAGAGTCAGATGAGCCGTTTAAGCGCCTGTTATGTCAGGGTATGGTGCTGGCAGATTCCTATTTCAGTGAAGATGAAAACGGTAAGAAAACCTGGTATTCGCCGCTGGCTGTTTCCACTGAGAAAGATGATAAAGGCCGGATCACGAAAGCCTGGCTGACCAGCGACGGTACGCCGGTGGAACACGGCGGCATGACTAAAATGTCGAAGTCGAAAAATAATGGTATCGATCCTCAGGCGGTTATCGATCAGTACGGTGCAGATACTGTACGCCTGTTTACAATGTTCGCCGCGCCACCTGAGCAAACCCTTGAATGGGTTGATTCCGGCGTGGAAGGGGCAAACCGCTTCCTGAAACGTATCTGGAAACTGGTCAGTGAGCACATTGAAGTTTCCGGCACACCGGGCAAGGTTGATGCAAAAGCACTGAATAAAGATCAGCAAGCGTTACGTCGTGAAGTGCATAAGACAATTGCCAAGGTCAGTGATGACCTGGGTCGTCGTCAGACCTTCAACACTGCCGTAGCTGCGGTAATGGAATTGCTGAATCATCTGCAAAAGGCACCTCAGGAGTCTGAAACCGACCATGCCATTATGCGTGAAGCGGTTGAAGGCGTGCTGCGTTTACTAAACCCCATCACGCCGCATATCTGTCATCACCTGTGGCAGGCACTTGGCCATGATACACCTGTAGAATATGCCGGCTGGCCGGTAGCTGATCCTGCTGCCCTGGTAGAAGATGAGAAGCTTATTGTAGTGCAGGTTAACGGTAAAGTGCGCGCTAAAATGACCGTGGCAGCAGATGCGGCAAAAGAAGCCGTCGAAGCAGATGCCCTTGCCCAGGCCAATGTTCAACAGTTTATCGAAGGTAAAACGGTGCGCAAAATCATCGTAGTACCCGGTAAGCTGGTTAACATTGTAGCTAACTGATGAAGACGTTCTTCCGGCTGTTAACTGCAGGCGCAGCCGCACTGGTGCTTACCGGTTGCGGCTTTCATCTGCGCGGTAATGAAGCGTTGCCGCCATCAGTTAATTACGTTGCGGTAACGTCTGCGCAGGCCCATGCGCCACTGGCCAGAGCGTTGAAGAAAAAACTGGCAGTGTACGACCTCCACGGCGGTACACTGGCAGACAGCCCGTCTCCGGACATGTCGGTTCTGATCAACATTCAGCCGGAGCAACTGGAACGGCGTTTATTGTCCGTGTTTTCTACCGGTCAGGTAGCTGAATACGAGCTGATTTACGGTGTCCGTTATACAGTGACCTTCCCTGACAAGGCTCCCCTGCCCGCGTATTTTGAAGTATTGCGGGATTACCAGGATGATCCTGAACAGGTGCTGGCAAAATCGCGGGAGCTGGAACTGGTTCTCAGCGAAATGCGGGATGAAGCGGCAGACAAAATTATCCGTCGTATAGCCAGCCAGTCTTCTCAGGCAGTGGCGGAATAAACAACTGCCATGCAAATCTATCCAAACCGTTTTGAAGCGGAACTAGATAAAGACCTCAAGCCTTGTTATTTGCTTTTTGGTGATGAGCCACAGCAAAAATTTTCCATGATCGAAGCGGTGCGGGAAAAAGCCAGAGCTCAGGGCTTCACTGAGCGGACAGTATTAGTTGCCGACAGTGGTTTTAACTGGAGTCAGTTAATTGAGGCCACTCAATCTTTGTCTTTATTTGCTTCGCAACAGATTATTGAACTGGAGCTACCTACCGGAAAACCCGGTACTGAGGGTAGTCAGACCCTGCAATCAGTAGCAGCGAATCTGGGTAACGACATTCTGTTACTGATCCACGGTCCCCGTATTGGCAAAGATGTACAAAAAGCCAAATGGTTCAAGGTTCTTGACGATACCGGCATTCATTCCATTTGCTATGCACTGGAAGGTAATAATCTTCACACATGGATCCAGCAGACTATGCAAAAAGCCGGACTTAACGGCGATGCAGCCTGTGTCCGCATGATTGCAGATATGTGTGAGGGCAATATGCTGGCCGCTCATCAGGAAATCCAGAAGTTATCGCTGGTTTATGCCGGACAGGCCATTACACCTGAACAGGTAGAAGCGGCCATTGTCGATCAATCCAGATTCAATGTATTTCAGCTGGTTGATGTCATGCTGAACGGAGACCGGCAGCGCTGTATCCGCATGTTGTACCGTCTGGAAAGTGAGGGCATTGAACCTAATATCCTGATCTGGGCATTTATTCGTGAATGGCAGACCTTAAGCCAGTTACACGAAGTCAGATCGTCCGGACAACCTGTCCAGTGGATGAAGTTCGGGATCTGGAAAAATCGTCAGGGCTGTTATCAGTCGGCACTGAACCGGCTGAGCGCTGCCCACCTTGACCATATCAGAGAGGCGCTGGAACAGGCCGACTTTGCTTTTAAACAAAATACAGTGGAAAGGCCTTTTATCAAGCTTGCACACCTTTGTATGTTGTTCATGGGCATAGAGCTTAACGGATTAACTTTGATGCCGGACCTGCACTGACACCGGTGTGGGAATTGCGGTAAAATTCGCTATAGTTAAAATGTTGTACGTTAATTTTTTGTGTATTTGAGGAGAACTTTTGGACAGTAACCAGTTCAAACAATTCGTGTTAGATAAAATCGACGACATGAAAGCCCGTGATGTCATTCAACTGGACGTAAAAGGTAAGTCGACAATTACTGACCTGATGATTATCTGCTCGGGTAATTCCAAGCGACACGTGGTGTCTATCGCGGATAATCTGCATGTAGAAATGAAACAGGCCGGACATCCGCCTCTGAGCATTGAAGGCAAAGAGACCGGTGAATGGGTTCTTGTTGATCTTGGCGACATCATCGTGCATGTCATGCAGGATGAAGCCAGAGATTTCTACCAGCTTGAAAAGCTCTGGGGCTGAACATCAGCCATCAGTATGCCACGGCGTTGACTGTCAGCGGCGTTCCGGCAAGACTTATCACTTCAAATCGCTCAACCGGGAAGTTGTAAAACGGTGAAAATTCAAATCGTTGCGGTAGGAACTAAAATGCCTGACTGGGTTGCCAGGGGTGTTGATGAGTTTGTGCGCCGTTTTCCCGCTGACATGCCTGTCAGCTTTACTGAAATTGCCGCGGGAAAGCGTGGCAAAAATGCTGATATTCCGCGCATCCTTCAAAAGGAAGGAGAAGCAACGCTGGGGGCAATCCCGAAGGGAAACCGCATCGTCACACTGGAAGTCACCGGTAAGCCCTGGGACACCCCCCAACTTGCCAGACAACTTGATGCCTGGAAGATGGACGGGCGTGACGTAAGTTTACTCATCGGGGGCCCGGAAGGACTCGCCCCTGAGTGTATTGCCGCATCGGAACAGCGCTGGTCACTTTCTAATCTGACATTACCCCACCCTCTGGTGCGCATTATTGTGGCGGAAAGCTTATATCGCGCCTGGTCTGTTACCCAGAACCATCCGTATCACCGGGAATAACCATGGCCCGTAAACGTCAGGCGATTCGTGACCATACAGCGGAAGCGAACCTGTTTGCCCGCCGCGCCGCTGTTTCACTGCTTATTGTGTTTGCCATGCTCGGTATCGTGGTGAGTAATCTCTACGTACTGCAAGTTGAACAGCACGATGCTTATCAGACCCGCTCCAACGGTAACCGCATTAAAGTACTACCCATTGCCCCTAACCGGGGATTAATTTACGACCGCAACGGTATTTTGCTGGCTGAAAACCGGCCGGTATTCAGCCTGGAAGTCATTCCTGAAGAAGTCGACAGTCTGGACGACACCCTGGACAGCCTGTCTGCTCTCATGGGGATCACGCAGGAAGAAAGGGACAATTTTCTCAAAATATACCGCGGACAACGACGGTTTAAGCCCATCGCTCTGCGCACCCAGCTAAATGAAGAAGAAGTGGCATTGTTTTCTGCCCAGCAACACCGTTTTCCGGGTGTTTCTGTGGAAGCCCGTCTTTCGCGCTACTATCCCTACGGTGAAACGCTGACTCACGTACTTGGCTACGTAGCAAAAATTAATAAGAAAGATTTACAGAAATTGCAGGAAGCTGGTCAGGAAGATAATTACGCTGCTACCTACGACATCGGTAAACTGGGTATCGAAAAATACCATGAAGAAGAATTACACGGCCAGGTCGGTTATCAGCAGGTAGAAGTGAACAGTCAGGGACGGATAATCCGTACGTTGAGTGTTGATCCGCCGGTGCCCGGTAAAGACATTGTGCTGAATATTGATCTTGCCCTGCAGCTGGCTGCAAAAAAAGCGCTGGATGGTAAGCGGGGCACTGTGGTCGTTTCTGCGCCTGATACCGGCGGTGTACTGGCCATGTATTCCAGTCCGAGTTACGACCCTAACCTGTTTGTCCACGGGATCAGCAGCAAGAACTACAGTGCCTTACTGAATTCCCCTGACCGCCCTCTGATTAACCGCGCTACGCAGGGACAGTATCCGCCGGCTTCCACTATCAAGCCTCTACTTGGTCTGGTGGGCCTTGAGGACGGTGTCATTACACCGAAGACCACGATTAATGACACCGGACGTTACAAGCTCCCCAACGTAAGCCATGTGTGGCGTGACTGGAAAAAATGGGGGCACGGGAAAGTCAATGTTGAGCGGGCCATTATGATGTCCTGCGATACTTTCTACTATGACCTTGCCTACAAGCTCGGTATTGACCGCATCAGTGATGCGATGTCTGAATTCGGTTTCGGCGATTACACCGGCGTAGACTTGTACGAAGAATCCGACGCCAATATGCCAAGCCGCGGCTGGAAACGCGCCCGTTTTAATCAGCCCTGGTACATCGGTGATACGATTCCTGTGGGTATTGGCCAGAGTTACTGGACTGCGACACCGATCCAGCTGAATCAGGCAATAAATACGCTGATAAACCACGGCGAACGGTTTGTTCCGCAAATTATGATGGGATTCATGAGTGAAAATGGCGAGGTCTCGCAGGAGCCTTTAAAAACCATGCGTCCGATTATGGTGAAAGAAAGAAAAAACTGGGATTTAATGCTCAGTGCCATGCACGATGTTAATCATTCCGATGAAGGTACCGGCCGCAAGTCGTTCTCTGATGCCCCTTACCAGTCCGGAGGTAAGTCCGGTACAGCACAACTTTTTTCAGTAGGCCAGAACGAGTCCTACAACGAAGAAGAGGTTTCTGAACATCTTCGTGATAATGCCATGTATGTAGCCTTCGCCCCTTATGAGCAACCTGAAGTCTCTGTGGCGGTTGTGGTTGAAAATGCCGGAGGCGGCAGTTCCAATGCCGCACCCGTAGCCCGTCAGGTTATGGATTTTTTCTTCCGCGAAAGGGACTTTATGCAGCCTGATTATGTGCCGCCGGAGCAAGCATCAAAGGAACAGGCTGAATGAAACGTACAACGATAAAACAAAATCAGTCTACTCTGCTCGAACGGCTTCATATTGACGGCTGGCTGTTGCTGGGATTGCTGGTTTTAATGGTGGTCGGCCTGTATACCCTTTATTCGGCCTCCGGTCAGGATCCCGGCCAGATGGAACGGCAGTTCGCCCGTCTCGGTATTGCCATGGGTGTAATGTGCGTCATGGCGCAGGTACCACCTATGGCCTACCGTCGGTTATCCACTTATGCTTACATTGCCGGCTTGCTGATGCTGATTGCTGTACTTTTATTCGGCGACGTGGGTAAAGGTGCCCAGCGCTGGCTTGATCTTAAATTTGTTCGTTTTCAGCCATCGGAACTGATGAAGCTTGCGGTGCCCATGATGGTGGCCTGGTATATCAGTAAGTTTACCCTGCCCCCCCGTCTTATTCAGATAGGCATTGGCTTCACTCTGGTTATCGTTCCTACAATCCTCATCGCTAAACAGCCGGATTTAGGGACGTCGCTACTCATTGCCAGTTCGGGCATTTTTGCTATTTTTCTGGCAGGCATGAGCTGGCGTCTTATTGGCATTGTTGCCGCCATGGGCGGTGCGTTTGCACCGGTAATGTGGTTTTTTCTGATGCAGGAATATCAGAAACAGCGGGTAATCACGTTTTTAAATCCTGAATCCGATCCTCTGGGCGCCGGATATCATATTATCCAGTCTAAAATTGCCATTGGTTCCGGCGGCCTTCAGGGCAAAGGCTGGTTGCAGGGAACCCAGTCACAGCTTGAGTTTCTGCCGGAACGTCACACCGATTTTATCTTTGCGGTTTTCAGTGAAGAATTCGGTCTGACTGGCGTCATCGGATTACTCGCAATTTACCTGTTTATCATTATTCGCGGCCTGATCATTGCCAACCGTGCTCAGGACGCCTACAGTAAGCTATTGGCGGGTTCGATAACCCTGACCTTCTTTGTTTACGTGTTTGTAAATATGGGTATGGTGTCAGGCTTACTGCCCGTAGTAGGAGTGCCACTGCCACTGGTTAGTTTTGGCGGTACGTCAATGGTGACATTGATGGCTGGTTTTGGCATTCTGATGGCAATCGGAACACAAAAAAGATTCTTATCCCGATAACCGGTTATGTGCGCTAAATACTGTATCTTACTGCTATGTGCAGTCGTGTTATGCGGCTGCCAGTCTTCAGGTCGCTATGCCCAGCACAGCGATTCAGCCCCCACGTTTGTGTATGACGAACCGGATTACACTGACGCAGACCCGCAATACGAACCTTACCGTGAATGGAACAGCCGCCCCTACGAAGTATTGGGTAAACGATATTATCCGTTGCAATCCGGTAAAGGTTTTGTGGAAACCGGGCTGGCTTCCTGGTACGGCCAGAAATTTCACGGGCACCTCACTTCTAACGGTGAAACCTACAATATGTTTGCAATGACAGCGGCACATAAAACCTTGCCGCTGCCCTCATTTGTTAAAGTGACTAACTTGAGTAATGGCAAGACAGCCATTGTGCGGGTAAATGATCGTGGCCCATTTCATTCCAGCCGGATTATCGACTTGTCTTATGCCGCAGCGAAAAAACTGGATTACCAGCAGCACGGCACGGCAAAGGTGAAGCTGGAAGTGATTCATTTTGATGAGAACAATCAGGTGACTGTGGGCAATCAGCCTACTGTCAGCTATGAACAATATGCCGGCATTGTTCCTCTGCCTGAAGAGCCGGAAGCTGAGCCGGTTTCTGCTGCTGACGACGGGCTTTACATTCAGGTTGCCGCAGTGAGTGATCCTGAACGTGCCAAATCAGTATCTACCGTCCTGTCCCAACTTTATCAGGTGCCTGCTGAAATACCGTTAATTAATAATATCTACAAATTACGGCTGGGCCCGCTGGCTGACCGCTTTCAGGCAAAAATGCTGTTAGATGATTTGCAGAAAAATGGCTATCCCGGTGCTTATACCGTGGGCGGCAACCTGTAAATATGGCATTCATCTGCCGAACTTGTGGATTTGCCGGGTAAATCGGTCAGCAACACTGTAATCCGGTAGACTTTTAAGGTACAAATCAGTATCTGAATCACTTTGCTCTTTATATAAGGAACAAAGCTGCACTGACTCTGGTCCAGGCTTGTTGCTTACGTTAAAATTCAAAACAGTTTGTCTTAAATAAAAAACGGTAATTGATATTCCCATGCATAAAATTATAAATCGCGCTAAACCGTCTTTCATGCTCACCATGTTTATCATGATGTGCATGTCTTATGTTGCCAAAGTCCACGCCAACGTCGTGATCCCGCCGCCGCCAAGTGTTGCCGCTGAAGGCTTCGTGCTGATGGATAACGAAACGGGCCAGGTTATCGCAGAGAAAAATGCAGACATGCAGTTGCCGCCTGCAAGTCTGACTAAAATGATGACGACGTATGTCATCGGAAAAGAGCTGGAAGCCGGCAATATCAGCATGGACGATGAAGTAACCATTTCTGAAAATGCATGGGCGAAGAATTTTCCGGAATCATCAAAAATGTTCATTGAGGTGGGTACACAGGTAAAAGTGGCCGACCTGGTTCGCGGTATTATTATTCAGTCCGGTAACGATGCCTGTGTTGCTATGGCTGAACATATCGCCGGTTCTGAAAGTGCCTTTGCCAGCATGATGAATGCCCACGCGCAGGCGCTGGGTATGTCTTCTTCACATTTTGTGAACAGCCACGGCCTGCACGACCCCGATCACTACGTAACGCCGCGGGATATGGCGCTGTTGTCTCAGGCGCTGGTCGCTGAGACGCCGGAAATCTACGCGATTTACAGCGAAAAAGAGTACACCTACAACGGTATCAAACAGTACAACCGTAACAGCTTGCTGTGGGATCAGAGCCTGAATGTGGATGGCATTAAAACCGGTCACACTTCTGATGCAGGCTACAGCCTCATCACCTCGGCCAAACAAGGTGATATGCGTTTAATTTCTGTTGTGATGGGCACAGACAGTGAACGCGCCCGAAAAGAAGAAAACAAAAAATTATTGCGTTACGGTTTCCGTTTCTATGAAACTGTAACCCCTTATAAAGCCGGTGAAAGCTTCGTTGCTCACCGCATTTATATGGGTGACCGCGAAACTGTAGACCTTGGAATTAATCAATCTACCCCCATTACCATTCCCCGTGGCCAGGCAGGTAACCTGGAAGCCAGCTTTGAGTTAGATAAGAAACTGGAAGCGCCACTGGCAAAAGGCCAGGTGGTCGGCACACTTTACCTGCAACTGGACGGCGAAGACGTTGCCAACTATCCCCTTGTTGCTTTGCAGGAAGTGAATGAAGGTGGTTTCTTCGATCGTATGGTTGATTATGTCATGCTGCAGCTTGGCTGGGACGAATAACCGGTCAGTAGTGCTAGTTGATCAGCGGCCAGATTGTTATAATCTGGCCGTTTTGTTTATATAAAGAAGTAAGGATATCGTAATGGATACCCGTTTCGATGAGTTGCTGGATTTTCCCTGTTTCCAGACGTTTAAAGTAATGGGTGTAGCCCATGAAGAATTACCGCAGCAGGTGATTACCTGTCTGCAGCAGCATTCGCCGGGAGATTACTCTCCTACCGTTAAGCCCAGTGCTAAAGGTAACTACCATTCTGTGTCGGTGAGTGTCCGTGTGACCAGTAAAGAGCACATGGAAACCATTTATACCGAGCTGGCTAAAATTGAACTGGTCAGGGTTGTATTGTAAGTGACCGCAACACATCATCCTGTAATTGTCCGTCAGTTAGCCCGTCAGTCTTATTTGCCGGTGTGGCAAAAAATGCAGGCGTTCACCGATGAGCGTGACGCAGACACAACCGATGAAATCTGGCTGGTAGAGCATGACGCTGTGTTTACCCAGGGTCAGGCGGGTAAAGCAGAACACATATTGATGCCGGGAGATATTCCTGTAGTCAACGTAGACCGTGGCGGTCAGGTTACCTACCATGGTCCCGGCCAGCAGGTTATTTACATGATGCTGAATATTAAGCGTCGAAAACTGGGTGTGCGGGAGCTGGTGACGGCGATGGAAGATGCAGTGGTTGCATTACTGGCAGACTACGGTGTAGAAGCCCGCGCTAAGAAAGATGCCCCCGGTGTGTACGTTGATGAACGGAAAGTGTGTTCCTTAGGATTACGGATCCGTAAAGGTTGTTCATTCCATGGACTCGCACTCAATGTTAATATGGACTTAGCTCCGTTCAACCGGATTAATCCCTGCGGCTATGCCGGCATGGAAATGATTGATACTGCGCGGTTAGCAGGGCCTGATTCGCTGGAAATTGCAGGCCCGGCTCTCACGCAACACCTTCTGAATATTCTAAATATTCAGGAAGTCATAAACAAAGAAGGTTTTGATGAGTAACGCACGTCCTAAAGCCGGGGTAAAACTCCGCGATGATGAGAAAGTAAAACATATTCCGATTACGATCGTCCCTACCGAAAAAGAGGAGATGCTTCGTAAACCGTCATGGATCAAGATTAAGCTTCCACGTACAACTGATCGTATTGACGAAATCAAACAGACGCTGCGTAAAAACAAACTGCATTCCGTATGTGAAGAAGCCTCCTGCCCTAACCTGGCTGAGTGCTTTAACCACGGAACTGCCACCTTCATGATTTTAGGTGATATTTGTACCCGTCGTTGTCCTTTCTGCGATGTCGCTCACGGAAAACCATTACCGCCCAGTGCCGAAGAACCGGAAAAACTGGCTAAGACCATTGCGGAAATGAAGTTGAAATACGTGGTGATTACTTCAGTAGACCGTGATGATCTCAGAGACGGTGGTGCTCAGCACTTTGTTGATTGTATTAATGCAATACGTGAACACAGTCCGTCAACCACCATTGAAGTACTGGTACCGGATTTCCGTGGCCGTATGGATCGTGCACTGGAGATTTTCAAAAGCGGTGTTCCGGATGTATTCAACCATAACCTTGAAACCATTCCTCGCCTTTACCGGGAATGCCGTCCGGGCGCGAACTATCAGTGGTCTCTGGATCTGCTGAAGAAATTTAAAGCTCAGCACCCTGACGTGAAAACCAAGTCCGGCCTGATGATGGGCATGGGTGAAGAGAACGAAGAGATCGAAGGTGTACTGCGTGATTTACGTGCCCACGACGTGGACATGCTGACTCTGGGTCAATACCTGCAACCTTCCCGTCACCATTACCCGGTGAAACGTTATGTGCACCCGAACGAATTTGATGCTCTTGGCGATTACGCGAAAGATATCGGCTTCGTGCACGCAGCATGCGGTCCTATGGTTCGCTCAAGCTATCATGCAGACCAGCAGGCAGCCGGTAAAGAAGTGAAGTAACTCTCAGCTAAGTATTATATAAAACCCGGCAAATGCCGGGTTTTTTAATTCATTGAATGACTGTACTCATAAACCTGATTGCGGCCGAAGCGTTTAGACTGATAAAGCGCAAGATCCGAAGCCGAAAACAGGTTATCGAGACCATATCCTACCTGCGATGAACTGCTGACCCCGAAACTGGCAGATACAGTAAATTTATGACCGGATATTCCGGAATCAATTTCTTCTATGGCCTGCCTGCAGCGTTCCGCCAATTCGAATCCCTGCTCTGTTGTCATTCCTTCGGCCAGAATTCCAAATTCTTCTCCGCCCATGCGGGTGACCAGTCCTTTCTCCGGACAGCAATTTTTAAGAACACGGGCCACTTCCCGCAAAACCCAGTCTCCCACCTGATGACCATAGGTGTCGTTAAGACCTTTAAATAAATCCAGATCCAGCAGTAACATCACCACAGACGTTTCATTTTTCTGGCAGCGTTTAAGTATTTCTGCGGCAAGGTCCGTGAAGTAACCCCGGTTATAAACACCTGTCAGACTGTCGCGGGTTGCAAGGTAGCGCAGGCGTCTGGCAAGCCTGCGGCTGCGGTAGCTCCACAGTAGCAGAGCAACACCCATTACAGACACCAGCGAGAGGGCCAGTACCGTAGTCTTCATTTTCTGGCTGCTGTATTTCGCTTCTGCCTGAAGTAACTTGTTTTGTTTGTCCAGCAGGAGAATTTCGTTTTCTTTACTGGATAAATCAAACATGGCTTTCTGAAATGCGAGCTCTTTAATGCTTTGTTCTGAATGCAGCGCGTCTTCCATGCGTTGTTTATTGCTGATGTAATCAAACGCCTTATGATATTGCTGCTTTTCAACGGCTATTCCGACCAGGATACGGTATGCATCCCGCAGTGCCTCTTTAAATTCCTCACGAATATCCTTTTGAATCACACCCTGTGCCAGTGCTTCAGCATCATCTACTTTTCCTTCGCTGAGGCGCATCTCTGCCAGCGATAAACTGAATCCGGCCATCAAATGATGAAACTGACTCTCGTTTACCCGCCAGGTAGCTTCCTTCTCAATAATGCGTGCTTTGTTGAAAGCCCCTTCCTTTACATATAAATCAAGCAGATGGACGTAATTGAAAGCGATGTAGTAATTTTGCCCTGCCCGTCTGCATACATCAATCGCATGATTAAAGCCTTTTTCAGACGCCGTGTTGTTATGAAGATTTATTTCTTCACCCAGCGACAGTGCGAAACAACGCAAATCATCTCCTGCCTCTTTTGTTGCAAGGATTTTCCCCACCATATCAGACGCCATGTCATACAAACCGGCCTGGCTGTAAAATACCACCATGCCTTTCCAGGCGGATAAATTACTCTGTACGTCATTCAGCCGGGCGATTTGCGCTTCAAGTTCTTTTGCCAGGCCGAACGCATGGTCCCATTCGTTCAGGTAAGCTTCCAGTGCCAGCAGTGATTTAGCGACTTTAACTTTCACCGCCTCATCCGGCAGCGTGCGGTAAAGCCCTTTATACTGACCGACAACAGTTTCAAGAGGCGTATCTTTCGTAGAAAGGTAAATGGATAAATAGCGGTAAAAATGTTTATCTGCCGGTGCAAGCAACTCCGGGTTAACTTCTTTCAGGAGGATTTTTGCCGTGTCCCAGTCAGACAAAGCGAGGGATTCAATGCGCTGCAGTCTTTCATGATCATCCGTTGCCGTGCAGACGAAAGGAATAAACAACAAAATGAAAAGAAAACAGCGCATTCAGCAATCTCAGTATTAAACAACTATCCGTTGCAGCAGTTACGCCACAATCGGGTTTCTGTCGGGCTCACGCTCCGGTTCCCGTGAAGGCTCGTCGGGATCATTAGGCTCCACGATAGCCATCAGCGGGTTCATTCTAACAGTTTCTGCTTTTAAACGTGCGATATCTGCCATTTCTTCCGGTGATAACTGATCTACCGAACGGGTGACATCCTCTGCCAGTGCAGCGAGTATTTCTATAGTCTTATTCATGATGTTGCTTCCTTGTCAGATGAGAGTGAGTTGAGTTTATTTAGTATTTTTTCGTTTTTAATTAATCGCTTGCATGGTGGTATCACCAGGGTGGTGATCAAGGATAACGCGGCTTCATGTAACGTATTCAAAGGCAGCCATTCAATTCTGGTTTTATCCGTTATCACCACGGGGCATTCATACAACGCAACACGGTGCTCCGGCGGATAGCCATAATCATCAATTAACAGATCAGTAAGTACTTTACGCTGAGCCACCGACGTTGATTTTTTTGTAATGGATAAGTCCCCTGCCAGACCGACCTGCCAGAGGAAGAGATACGCAGTAGTATCGATATTACGTGAGAACATCATGAATTGAGTGGTTTCAAAATGTTGACTGCCATAGGCGCCGGGGTCGATGCCCATATCAGCATACAGGCAGTCTTCAGCAGAAATGCCCGGCTCCATATGCGCACGAAAGCCTGCCTGCTTTGCCTGAGCAATAGCCGTATGAGGCACCTGAGCAAATACACCCGGATGCCCGTAGAATACACCGCACACCCGTTTGCCCGATGTCACTTCCGCCATTATCGCTGCGACCATTTCGCGATAAGTATCACGGCGATCTTTACCTTCCGCATAAAGTGGCTGTAAAGAACGGGTATCTTTGTTCATGGTGCTTACCCATTGCTCCATCAGAGGATGACAATTGGTAAAGACCACATCAGCGTTTTCGATGTGACTGCGGCAGCGCAGCGGCATATGAGCACCAAGGGTCATTCCCGGCCCCACGCAGACCAAACTTCCTGTGTTACTTTGCATAGTAATAACCGTACTGCTGTATTTTTTATGATTTTATAAACGGTTTCAGACCAGCCCGTCAAAGGCTGTATATTGTCTGAGCGATTTACTCTAATTATGCCCTGATAATTTTGCGGAGCAAGCATGAATTATGTCCGTCTTACCTTTATTAATCAGACATGTGAGACAAATCAATCACCCTGGCCGCCTCAATTCGCGGCGGCGCATGATGACTTGCCCTGCCAGCCTGTTACAATACGCCGCTAAAAACAGGAGTCCCTATGAGAAAACATATTTACATTGCCTATACCGGCGGTACTATCGGGATGAAACCTTCCAGACAAGGCTATGTGCCCGCAGCGGGATTCCTTGGCAACACCCTCGCCAACATGCCTGAGTTTCATCGTCCTGAAATGCCTTTATATACTCTGCATGAGTATGACAACCTGATTGATTCTTCTGACATGAACCCGTCAGACTGGCAGCGTATCGCTGATGATATCGCAGATAATTATGATAAATATGACGGATTCATTATTCTCCATGGTACGGATACCATGGCTTACACGGCATCTGCCCTCAGCTTTATGCTGGAGGATCTGAGTAAACCGGTTATCGTTACCGGCTCACAAATTCCGCTGGCAGAACTGCGTTCTGACGGTCAGGTTAATCTGCTCAATGCCCTTTACGTCGCGGCGAACTATCCCATTGCAGAAGTCAGCCTGTTCTTCAACAACCGCCTTCTGAGAGGAAACCGGAGCCGAAAAGTCGATGCAGACGGTTTTAATGCGTTTGACTCACCGAACTTCCCGCCGTTACTGGAAGCCGGTATTAATATCCGTGTCAAAGCCGGAGAACTGGCCAAACCGGCAGCAACACCACTGAAAGTCTGCCGTGTTAAATCACAACCCATCGGTCTGGTGAGCTTATACCCCGGGATTTCACCGGAGGTAATTAAAAACACGTTACAGCAGCCGGTTAATGCACTCATTCTGTTAAGTTACGGCGTAGGCAACGCACCACAACAGCCTGCTCTGTTACAACAACTCAAGTACGCGGCAGACCGCGAAATCGTTGTACTTAACTGCACACAATGCCTCCGTGGCCGGGTGAATATGGGTGGCTATGCAACGGGTAACAGTCTAAAAGAAGCCGGTGTACTGTCCGGCAGTGACATGACGCCGGAAGCAGCCCTTGCCAAATTGCACTACCTGCTCAGCCAGTCATTAAGTTATGAAGAGATTAAATCAAAGCTGACGACCAGTTTACGTGGTGAGCTAAGCGAATAAAAAAAGAGTAAACATGCAATCATTTACAGGCGCACTTGGCAAGATGAAGGTAACCGTTAATACCAGTCATCTTGTCCACTACACATTACCGCTGGGTGATGAGACGGTAGATATGAACAGTCTCATCGGGAAAGAAATTACGCTGACCACAGAAGGTGAAATCCGCTGCGTTCATTGTGATGCGAAAACCAAAAAAAGTTTCAATCAGGGTTACTGCTACCGTTGCCTGATCACCCTGGCTCAATGCGACAGTTGTATTATCAAACCTGAACTTTGCCATTACAAAGAAGGCACCTGCAGGGAGCCGGAATGGGGAGAAAGCCATTGTCTGAGTGACCACTTTGTTTATCTGGCGAATACCGGCAACCTGAAGGTTGGCATTACCCGTCATGTATCTGATCAGGTGTCCAGCCGCTGGATGGACCAGGGCGCCAGTCAGGCTATGGTTTTTCTTCGTGTCAAAGACCGCCTGACCAGTGGTCTGGTGGAAACCTTATGTAAAGCCCACATCGGGGATAAAACCAACTGGCGGACAATGCTGAAAGGCGAAGCGGAAGCGGCAGATTTACCGGCTCTGAAAGCCAGTCTGATGGAGAAAATCGCTGACGGTCTGGAAGATATCCGCCGTGAACACGGGCTTGATGCGGTAAGCGAAACCACCGCAGAAGCGGTGTCTATTCACTATCCGGTCGATAACTACCCGGTAAAAATCAAATCAATTAATCTGGACAAAACCCCCGCATTCACGGGCACGTTGCATGGCATCAAGGGCCAGTATCTAATGCTCGATGGTGACAGGGTCATAAACATCCGCAAATATGCGGGTTACTGGGTAACATTGTCTTTTTAATGCTTGCCGGCAAGCAGGCAGATAAGAAAACGCATTAAAATAAATGGGAGCCGGAAAAGCCGGCTCTCTGTCTTATCCGGTCGCTTTATCAGCCGGAAAACTCTTCACCGCCCATTTCACGGGCCAGATCGTCAAGCTTTGCTGCCGTATCATCAAATTCTCCGTCAGCATAACGGTAGCGGATCAACACATGCTGTGAAGTCCTGCCCCGTTTAACGATGAGATCTTTTGCAGCAAAATGCTTCGCTGTATTTAAGAAACGGTAAGCATCCGGTTCCGTATCAAACACAAATTCCAGTTGCACCTGCACTACACGACCTCTTTCAGTAACACGGCATTTTCCTGCACCTGACCAATAATTTGCAGTAACCGCCGGAACTCAGCATCACCGGGTTTTCCGTGACCAAGCCATGCACAAAGCGCCTCACTGAAACTGATATCATCGCCCTTTTCCAGCTTCGCAGTCATCAGTGCAAGCTGCACATCACGGCGCTCCGCCTGCAAAGACGGTGCTGCATCAATATTTAATTTAAGCTCAAGCACATGGGTGTACCAGTCGCGGGATTTATCTGCAGCAGACTGACCTGTCAGTGCATTACGCCATGCTTTTGGTAATGAAGCCCAGGCATCACTATCCACCGGTAGAGTATCATTCGCCAGCCAGCTTTTCATCACATCATGCAATGACAACATGGCTGTTTTACGATCATCCAGCGCCTGATCCTGAACCTGCTGCTGCGCGTTTTTGCGAAGCCGGTCAATACGCTGCTGCACCACCGCCTGTTTCCTTGCGTCAAGGGTCTGCATCGCTTCGACCACAGGTACCAGTGCCGCATCCATTTCTTCCGGATGTTGTTTCACTGATTTGCCAACTACTTTAACCTGTTCGAGCAGGGTATTCAGCTGAGCATTTTCTTCTTGCGCAACGGCATCCCGCTGCTCTTTGACCCGGGCGAACAGCTCATCATTGATACTCTTAAAGGTTTGCCACAAACGACTTTCATGACGCTTGCCGGCATGACCGGTATTTTTCCATTCCACTTGCAGTGCTTTTGCCTGTTCAGACACAGAAGCACTGTCTTCCTGAGACGCCAGAGAACGGGCCTGTTCAATAATGGCCTGCTTGCGCACGCGGTTGTCATTAAACCACTGATTGACGCTGTCACTGAGTGGCGCCAGCGCAGCATCCCAACGTTTCCTGAGCGCCTCATACACGGGTTTGTCTACAGCACCGGCATCGCGCCAGCGCTGACGCAATTTATCCAGCTGTTTAGCCAGTGACGCGGGGACATCACAAGCCGGTGTGAGTGATGATAACTCACTGATCAACCCTTCCCGTTTTTGCTGCGCAGCGAGTCGCTGCTGTTCCTGTTCAGCATAATGGGCACGACATGGCGCAAAAGCCTGTTCCAGCGCTTCGTCAAAGGCGATATCTGCTTCATCCTTATCCTGAGAGGTTGCCAGTGACTGCCATTGTTTACGCAGTTGTTTGATAGCTGCCGCTCTGGCAGCAATATCAGCAGGAGCTGTTGCAGCGAGCTGTCGTGCTTCTTCCAGCATGGCCGGTTTGCGCGGCGCAGCCAGATATGTTTGCCAGCCTTCAAGACGGGCTATCTCTTCAGTGAGCTGCCCGTATTTGCGCTCAACGGAGAGCCGGTTGGTTTCATCGAGTGCATCATATAAAGTCTGAAGTTCAGTGAACCGCGTCATGGCAGCTCTGAAACGTCCGGTATCAATAAGATTACTGACTACAGATGATAATCTCCGGACCTGCTTCAGCGTATTGTTCTGAGCCACACGACGCTGAGTCTGTTCACGCTTTTTCGCTTTCGACAGTACACTCCAGCGTTGCTTTAACGCATCCGCTACAGGGAACAATAAGTCTTTGTGTTCTGCCCAGCGGCCTGCCAGCGCACGCCACACTTCATCGTCGATGTTTTCTGCGCCACCGGCATCCGCAGCGGCACGTTCAGCATCACTGAGCACCGCATTGAGCCGTATGGCGATCTGCTGTTGTGCTGAGAATGCATCCAGTTTACCGGCAAGCTCATTAATTGTATCTGCCAGTGCCTGTCGTTCCTCGGCAGGCTTTAACTGTGCGAAGCTGTCAGCTTTGCCTTCCAGTTCCCTTACCGCATCATTGACAGATTCAACATCAGAGAGTGTCGCTTCTGACAAACGCTCATTGAACAGCCAGACGACCTTTTCTGCCGCTGCAGACAATGCAGTCTTGAATGACAGCCATTCCTGCTGCAATGCCCTTTCTGCTTGTTGCGCGTCCCAGTCGACCTTCAGACGATCACGGTGTTGCTGCGCGCGCACAAGTAAACGGCTTTGCTTTTCAGTGATCGTTGCAACGACATTTTCAGCGAGAACGGGTAAATCCGCTGACAGCGCATCTAACTCTTCAGCACAGGCCTGCAATCGCGCATCCACATCTTCATAATCGAAGCGATCAGTGACTGCCTGCAGTTTTGACAGCACCAGCGTATAAGCCTGCTCAGTTCTGACCGGCTTTTCTGCCGCTTCCTGTAAGGTGCTCAGCTTATCCTGAATAAACGTCTGTACCTGCGCATCGTCCGTCTTTTTCAATAAACGGCCCAGCAATACTGCATCATCGCATTGTTCTGCGATACGCATTTGCATCGGCACAGATGCAAAAGCACCAAAGAACTCCCGTGTGTAGTCACTGCGGCCGATTTTTTCCAGCAACGCAAAAACCTGAGCGTCCGTCAGCGTTTCCCGGCGGGGAGATTCCACTAACCTGCGTGCCAGTTCAGCAGGGGCCTGCTTCAGGACATACTCATACTGGTCATCAGCAGATATATCCGCATTGTCAGCATCAATAATAGCGGATTCCACCCGTGCAACTGCACGGCGCCGGATTTTGTCATCACGGGCTGTCTGTGACATTTTCATCCACAGGGGAAAGGAATCCAGTTTTTCCAGTGCGGCCAGACTGACATCGCTGTTGCTGTCGTTGAAAGCCAGTTCATGCAACGCCGAGCGTTCTGCTGGTTTACTTACCGATAATCCGGCAATGGCCTGAAGGCGTTTTTGCGGGTCTGAACTGGTGTGCGCCGGGGAAAAAAGTCGACTAAATATCATCCTGTTTGAACCGCGCTATGGTGTTTTCATCCTGTTCCGCCTGCAACGCATCACGGAATTCTCTTTTACTTTTTTGCACGATCTCTCCCTGCGCATTTATTGTCATGTGCTCGGAGGATTTTTCGATTTTGGACTGGTACAACAATACCGCCTGCATGCAACTGTCCCGCTGCTCTTCAGACAGTACAGTGCCATCAGGCCATTTGCCGGTTTCAACTGCCTGACGCAGACGTGCGTACACATCCGGCGTCATAGCGGCAAGTAATGCATCTATATTCATGAGGAAAAACGTTTAATAATGACTAATCTGACACGGTTCACAACATACCACATAAAGCCGGCCACAGCGGCTAAAATCGCCAGGTTATGCTGAATATCACCGGGCTTTGTGCCGCCCCAGTACATAAAGCCGAAACCGGCAACAAACAACAGCACTGCCAGCAGTGACTGATTTTGTATACTTTGTTTTTTCTTGTAGCGCTGCAAACTCTGCTTTCTCAACACATCTTCAGCTGAAGCATCACCCACTCTGAACTGGCAATGGGGGCACTCTTCAGACTTATCGGATATTTTTTTATTGCATGACGGACAATCTGTTAATGCCATTATTGCTCCCGGATTGTTTTACTGGTACTTAAATAAGTTTCATTGCGGAACCCTGCATGTAGCCCGCTTATACAAAAAAGGACACCAATGTGTCCTTTTCAATTCGACGGCTGACATAAGTGTCAGCCGGAATACGCTGACGGTTTACTTATCGTCCCGGACTTTAGCCCAGTACTCGTTCACCGTCTGCTTCATTTCCTTGCTCAGCATCATAATACCAAACAGGTTAGGCAGTGTCATAACTACTATTGCGACCGCCGATAAAGCCCACACCAGCGTGGTATCTGAAAACGAAGCCCAGATAAAACCAGCCACGTAAATCACCCGGTAAGGCATAACAGAACGGGGACCTAACAAGTAGGTCATTGCCCTGTCACCGTAATACGACCAGGCAATAGCGGTGGAGAAAGCGAATAACATCAGACCGATAGATACAATGTACTGTCCGAAGTCACCGAAGTAGCCACGGGTGAAAGCAATGGTCGTCAGTGCGGCAGAATGCACCAGCGACTTGCCCTGCACTTCCAGGTTGTCTTTTACCGGTTTACCATTCTTAATTTGCAGCGTGCCGGTGTAAGCATCGTCGTCACCCAGTGAATAGGTGACGTCTTCCGCAATAGAACGGGAGTTAATCAGGGTGAAGCCCTCACTGACTGCCGTACCGTTAACCACTGAAACCGGGCCGGTATAAGCCTCAACGCCACTGCCGTCGATACCGTTTAAGTACTTGTAAAGTGCTTCACGGTCCTGCGGCTGTTCATCAGAATAGACGCCCTGTACAAAATACATATCTGCGCGGTCAAACACGTTTTCATGCTTTTCTTTCCATACACCTGAAGACAGGATAACCAGACCGGTTACTGTACAAATCAAAATGGTGTCGATGAAAGGTTCAAGCAGAGATACCATACCCTCAGATGCCGGTTCACTGGTTTTCGCAGCGGCGTGAGCAATTGGTGCTGAACCCTGACCAGCTTCGTTAGAGAACAGGCCCCGGTTTACACCACGGTTAAATGCATAAGCCAGTGATGCACCAAGGAATCCGCCTGCAGCAGCGGAACCGGTAAATGCATCTCCGATGACTGCAGCGAAAGACGGCCCGATATTTTCCAGGTTAGCAAAAATTACCGCCAGCGCACCAATCAGATACACTATCGCCATAATAGGAACAATTCTGGCTGTAAATGCTGCAATACGTTGAATACCGCCTAAGATAACCAGTGCCAGCAGGATACCCAGCACGCTACCGACGATTACCGGATCAATACCGAAAGTGGCTTCGATACTCTGTGCAATACCATTACTTTGTGGCAGGTTTCCGGTACCGAATGAACTGATTACCGTGGCAATAGCAAAGGCTACAGCTAACCATTTCATGTTCAGACGACGGTCCATGTAATACATGGGACCACCGGCCATGGTGCCGTCTTCCGTTTTCACGCGGTACTTATGAGAAAGTGTCACTTCCACAAATTTAGTGGTCATACCCAGAAAGGCTGTTGCCCACATCCAGAATAACGCCGCCGGACCGCCAAGAAAGATTGCGAAAGCAACACCACTGATATTACCTGTACCCACTGTGCCGGAAAGTGCAGTGGTTAATGCGCGGAAGTGAGTGGTATCCCCTTCCTCGCCTTCTTTATCATACTTGCCGGTGACGACCAGCCAGGCATGCTTAAAAAAGCGGATTTGCGGAAATTTGAGGTACACGGTAAAGAACAAACCGACACCCAGCAGAACGAAGGGGAACCAAGGTGCTCCCCCGAGCATGCCATCTATTGACACAAGAAAATTATACAAGCCTTCCAAGACGAGTTCCCCTCAATACTTTGTTGTTATTTTGCGTGTTTTTATTATCGTAGTTTTGACACTACCGCACGCACGGCAATCAAAAGGTCTTCTCCCAGCTGGCGGCAGCGTTGCACTGACCATCCATACACAGGATCAGGTAAATTATTATTATCTTTAAACGGCATTTCCAGCGTGTAGGCAAGGCAATCAAATTTCTGACCAACAGCATTGGATGCCACAGTCAGGTTTGCTTCACCCGGCTTGTCTTTAGGATAGCCATATTCGTCCTGAAATTCCGGCGTTGCAGACAGTAATGCTGCTTTGAACGTGTCCTCCAGATCTTTCAGGCGTGCAGAATAACAAGGGATCCCCTCGCTGCCTGCGACAAAATTGTACGGTAATGCTTCGTCACCGTGAATATCAAGATACATGTCTACACCGGTATCTGTCATGGCATTTAATACATGCAAGACTTCCGGGCTTTTCTCTGCGCTGGGCTCTGCCCACTCACGGTTCAGGTTAGTACCTGCCGCGTTCGTACGTAAATGGCCCCGTGCCGCACCATCCGGATTCATGTTCGGCACAATATAGAAAACAGCGTCGTCCAGTAACTGTCTGGACAGACCGTCCTGTTCATCCAGCAGGCGGTAAAGCAATCCTTCTGCACACCATTCGGCCATGGTTTCGCCGGGGTGTTGTCTGGCTGTGATCCAGATTTTCTTTTTAGCCGGCTCTTCGTCACCGATAACTAACAGGTTAATGTCACGACCATCCAGCGTTTCGCCTAACAGGCGGTGTTCACAGCGCAGAGACATTTGTGCATCGTGAACCAGATCCAGATGCCGTTCATAGCTGTAAGGGATGAAATAGGCAAAATAGACGGCTGGCTGTTCCGGTGTGAAGCTGAATGAAAGATTATCACCGTCAAATTCGCTGTCTACGCGAAACCAGTTCTGGCGGTCATAAGAAGCCAGTACATTGTAATCTTTCCAGCCATCGGGATACGCAGATTTAGCCAAATCAGTGAGCGTGATGTGATGGGTTTCGAATACTTCCCCGAACAATCGGAAATGGAACCACTGATAAAAATCCGACTGATTGTCTTTGTTGATGCCAAGAACGATTTTTTGCGGAGAGGCGGCTTCGATGACATGGATATTTCCGCTGTCAAACTGTGCTGAGATATGCATGGATCTGTCGTGTCCTTCTATTTTTGCCGCTAATTTAGCATAGTCGGGAATGTAAATACCATGTTTAACACATCCGTCCGGTGGTTATGCCCGGGAAATGAACAGCATGAAGGTTTACATTTCTGCAGACATAAAAAAACCGGTAACGCCGAAGCGATACCGGTAATAACGCCTGCGCTAACAATTATGCAGGTAACGTTGGGAAAGTGATCCCGGCCATGTCGCGCACTACACGCATCACCTGGCAGCTGTATCCGAATTCATTGTCATACCACACATAGAGCGTCAGACGGTTATCAGCGACGATTGTTGCCTGTGAATCCACCACACTCGCAGCTCGTGAACCCACCAGGTCAGTTGAAACGATTTCTTTACTGGCCGTATAGTCAATCTGATGCTGCAGCGATGAGAACAGAGCCGTATCCCGCAGGAACTCATTCACCGCCAGCTTATCGGTGGAAGTTTTCAGGTTAAGGTTCAGAATAGCCATAGACACGTTTGGTGTAGGCACACGAATCGCGTTACCAGTCAGCTTCCCGGCCAGTTTAGGATAGGCTTTTGCTACTGCTTTCGCAGCGCCGGTTTCAGTGATAACCATATTAAGCGGTGCACTGCGGCCACGACGGTCAGCTTTGTGATAGTTATCAATGAGGTTCTGGTCGTTGGTAAAACTGTGTACGGTTTCTACGTGACCGGAATCAATACCATACTCTTCATCCAGCGCTTTCAGTACAGGGGTAATTGCATTCGTTGTACAACTGGCGGCTGACAGGATTGTGTCTTCAGGCAGAATGTCTTCATGATTAACGCCGTGAACGATGTTTTTGATGTCACCTTTACCCGGGGCAGTCAGTAATGCCTTCGCAGCACCTTTGGCTTTAAGGTGCAGACCCAGGCCATCGCGGTCACGCCACATACCGGTATTGTCAACGACGATAGCATTATCGATACCGTATTTGGTGTAGTCCACTTCATCCGGGCTGTTTGCGTAGATGATTTGAATAAAAGAACCATTAGCTTTAATGGCCTGGCGCTCGTGATCAATTGTGATACTGCCATTGAACGGACCATGTACCGAATCACGACGAAGTAAGCTTGCGCGCTTTTCCAGGTCGCCGTCTTTGCCGCCGCGCACAACAATTGCACGCAGGCGCAACTTGTTCGCCTTACCCTGTCTTTCTATCAACAGACGGGCAAGTAAGCGGCCGATACGGCCAAAGCCGTAAAGTACCACATCCTGAGGTGTCTGCTCATCGTCTTTACCGGCTACATCAGCCAGCTTTTCCTGCAAATAAGCATTCAAATCGGTTTGATCGACGGCACTGCCGTAATGGAAATCAAAAGCCAGTTTACCAATATCAATTTGTGCCGGTGCGAGGGGCATTGCTGTTAACGCTTCAAGTACAGGAAAGCTCTCCCGTAAACGCAGTTTAATGCCTTCATGTAAACGCACTTTGCGGTGTGCTTTAACGATATCGATGACACTGGCACCCAGTAACGAACGGCCATACACAGACACTTCTACTGAATGATTTCTGTAGAGCTTACCGATGAGCGGCATCATCATTTCCGCGTATTCCTGACGTTCCTGCCAGCTACTTTGCAATTCCTGTTCAAACTGTTGATTCATGCCTTTGCCTTAACCATTAGAAATTAACCGGACAGTCCACGCAGAAAGCTTCATAATTGTAGGGTACACTAAGGTGTAAAAGTCGTTGTCTGCGTGGAACGGACTTATTCTAAGAAAACCATCAAGGAAGACCAAACTGTTGAAAATTTTCAGTATTTCATCATTTAAGCTACAAACACCCCAATCCTTTAGTAATTTTCCAACACAACTGGCGAAATGCCTGCCGTTACTGATTGTAACAGTGGTATTTCCCGGTTGCGGTGATATGTTTGCGCCTAAAGTCGCCACAATTTGTCAGGATAATCCGCAAATGTGTAACGATCTCAACAGCGATGAATGGTGCCGCGGGGAAAAAGCAGAGATAATCAAGCAACGCTACCGCCACCCAGACGACGGTGAAGGTGAAGACATTTATCGCCTGATGCTGATGTTTGAAGACTACCAGCGTTGTATCACTAACGCCTCCGGCCTGACCCACAAAAAATACCGGGACAAAGAAGCAGACCGGATGAAAGGTGTGCTGACAGCACGCAAAGAACTCGATCGTCTGAACCGTAAAACCCGCAATAGCAGTGAGCCCCTGCTCGCCTGGTATCACTGGTCCCGTTCCGGTGATGAAGACGCATTGAAACGGTTTATGGCTGCAGCCAGTGCCGGTCGCCTTAACACGCCGGAACAACTGATCGCCCTGGCGTCAATACAGGCGCAAGATGACATGAACCGCACCCGAGACACCCTGTACCGCGCGTTGAGTCTTTACAAAGATGATGAAAATGTGGATGTCTCAGTATTTCATACGCTGACAACCATCAGCATGGAACAGAAGAAGTACAAACTTGCCTGGATCTGGTCAAAAGTCGCCAGTCACTACTCCGACTCAATCAATACGCATCAACTGGAAGCAATGGCAACAAAGTTTCAGTTACCGGCGTCACTGATGAATAACGTAGCAGATGAAATAACCGGCGCACTGGAAGACGGTGAATTCGATGCAAAGGCGCTCGGACTTACCAAACTGTAACCGGCAGACTTCAGCATTGACCGGGGTCGCTTTTTTCAACGGATCCTGTAAGTCACTTTCACAGGAAATTTCAGTATTTCCATTCGTTATGACGAAGTCACAAACAAAAACACCGCTTTACAATAAAGCGATGTTTATTTTTTAACCAGAAGTGAACATGTCAGCCGCGGACGACTTCATCCTCAGCAGTTTTCAAATTCAGCGATAACGAATTTACACAATACCGCTGACCGGTTTCTGTGGGTCCGTCGGGGAAAACATGACCAAGGTGGGCGTCACAGGATTTACAGATAATTTCCGTTCTGCGCATTCCATGACTGTTGTCTTCACGGTACAACACATTACCGTCATTTGTTTGCTGATCAAATGAAGGCCAGCCACAACCAGAATCAAACTTAGCATCCGAACTGAAAAGCGGCGCACCGCAACACTTGCATATATAGGTTCCCGGACGCTTCTCGTCCAGTAATACACCGGTGTAAGGACGCTCTGTACCAGCCTGACGGGTGACACGATATTCGTCAGGTGACAGCGTTGCTTTCCAGTTTTTATCGTCAGCCATGTTTGCTCCTGTGTTCGTTTACACGATTACTTTTTGATAGCAATCTGAGGGCGCGCCGGATCACTCCAGTCAAGGTGAAACTTCTTACCCGCCGGTTTATCTACACGCTGATAAGTGTGCGCGCCAAAGTAATCGCGCTGGCCCTGAAGCAGGTTGGCCGGCAGTACTGCGGTGCGGTAAGAATCGTAATAACTTAACGCTGACATCATTGCCGGACAGGGAATACCTGCCAGAGCAGCCTGTGCCAGTGATTCCCGCCAGTCAGACTGATATTGAGTGATTTGATCAGCAAAGAAAGGATCAAGCAACAGGTTCGCCAGATCTTCGTTGTTTTCGTAGGCTTTGGAAATAGATTGGAGGAATACCGCACGGATAATACAGCCGGCACGCCAGATTTTCGCAATACCACCGAAGTCCAGCTCCCAACCGTGCTCTTTAGAAGCAACAGCCATCAACTGGAAACCCTGCGCGTATGCACAAATCTTTGAGCAATAAAGCGCATATTCCAGCTTGTCGATAGCCGCAAACTTTTCTTCATCAGAAAGGACTTTAACTTCCGGTCCCTGCAGAACTTTGCTGGCTGCAACACGCTCGTCTTTGAGGCTGGACAAACTGCGGGCAAATACCGCAGAAGTAATCGTCTGGGCAGGACTTCCCACTTGCAGTGCACTGACAGCGGTCCACAGACCAGTGCCTTTCTGACCAGCCTTATCCAGAATGACATCTACCAGTGGTACGCCGGTTTCAGGATCCAGCTGCTCCAGCACTTCAGCACTGATTTCCATCAGGTAACTGTTCAGCTTGCCTTTATTCCAGCGACGGAAAACCTCTGCAATTTCAGCAGCAGACATGTGTAAAGCAGTACGCATGACCTGATAGGTTTCGCAGATAAGTTGCATATCGGCATACTCAATACCGTTGTGCACCATTTTCACGTAGTGACCGGCCCCCACAGGACCAATGTACGTGGCGCAGGCTTCCCCTTCCAGCACCGGCTTACCCGGGGTGAAAGATTCGATTGGCAGACCTGTCTCAGCATCGACTTTTGCTGCAATAGCTTTCAATACCGGCTCAAGGCGTGTCCACGCATACGGGTTGCCTGAAGGCATCAGAGAGGGACCGAAACGTGCGCCCACTTCACCACCGGAAACCGCAGTAGAGAAGAAGATAAACTTACTTTTATACTTTTCTTCCCGTTCGACAGAATCCGTCCACAAGCTGTTTCCGGTATCCACAACAATGTCATCGGCCTGGATGCCGGCGTCAATCAGGTGAGAACAAACATGGTCAACAGGTTCGCCGGCAGGTACCGACAGAATAACCATGTGAGGTGACTTCAATTTGCTGAGTAATTCAGTGTATGAGCTGCAGCCTTCTACACGGGCAGCCGCGTCGCCACGCTCTTCAGCATCTTTAGCAATAATCGCATCGACTTTGGTTTGATCAAGGTCGAAACAGGCTACGCGATATCCATGATCGACCAGGTTAAGCGTCAGGTTGGCGCCCATTACGCCTAAACCAATAAAACCGATATCACACTTAGTTTCAGTGTGCTTTCCATCTTCTTTTTGCATTGGGTGTCACCTCAAGTTACAGATGGCTGCGGATCATACCACCCGATAATAGTGCGAACACTAACTTATGACTGATTTTCTGTGAATTATGCTCAAATCATGACTGATTGCTTACTTGCCGTGCAGCAGTAAACCCTTTACGACACTATCTGGCTTTGTTTAAACACGGCTACGCTTCTGCCCGCCTGCAAAAACACTCTCTGAATACAAATATCCGGTTGTTCCGGTAACGAACCGTACCGGGTATCGACCATCAGTTGCCAGGCACTCTGAGGCGAGATTCCGGGCAGATTAAAACGCTTGTCCTGCAGGCTGGCATTAAAACACAGGAACCAGTGTTCAGGGTCGTTTTCATCTTTGGTCGTACCGCGGATTTCAACGCCAAACGACTGACTGTCCGGTGACTGCCAGTCTTCTGATTCTTTATCCTGTCCGTCAGGTTTATACCAGCGGATCACCGCTACATTCGTATCAAGCTGAAATAAATCGTCTTCGAGCAGTAAATGACTCAGCAACTCGCTGCTACGACGCAGTTGAATCACGTGCTGACAGAAATGCAGAAAATCAGATTCCCGTTTATTCAGCTCCCAGTCATACCAGTTAAGAGCGTTGTCCTGACAATAGGCGTTGTTGTTTCCGTTCTGGGTTTTACTCAGCTCATCACCGCCCAGCACATGAGGGATCCCCTGTGACAGCATCATCGACAAAAACATATTTCGTTTCTGACGCTCACGAAGCTGGAGAATTTTCTCGTCCTGAGTGGGCCCTTCCACACCATAATTGGCTGATAAATTGTGACCATGTCCGTCACGGTTGTTTTCACCGTTCGCCTCATTATGGCGTTCGGTGTAGCTCACCAAATCGTGAAGGGTAAAGCCGTCATGGTAGGTCACATTGTTTACCGATGTATAAACAGGCCGGAATCCCTTATGGAAAATATCCCGTGACCCCATCAGGCGTGTCGCAAACTCCGCGGTAATAGCGTGATCACCCCGCCAGAATGCTCTTAAGGTGTCACGGTAACGGTCGTTCACTTCCAGCCACGGATACGCAAAAGCGCCTAACTGATAACCGCCCGGGCCAATGTCCCAGGGTTCCGCCACCAGTACAGCCTGTTTCAACACCGGGTCCTGTGAAATTGATTTAAGCAAACCGGAGTGAGGCGAAAACTGTTGCGGATCTCTGCCAAGACATACGGCGAGATCGAAACGGAATCCGTCTACACCGATAACCTCAACCCAGTAACGCATGGCATCCATAATCATCGTCGTCATGACCGGACTGGCAGTATTTACTGTATTTCCGCATCCTGAGTGATTGCTGTAAACAATCTCACCGGTTTTGGTCTGTTCGTACAAATAGGCCTGGTGGGGGAAGAAGCCTTTGAAAGACAATACCGGTCCGCCATCTCCGCCCTCAGCGGTATGGTTGTAAACCACATCAATGATGACTTCCAGACCGGCTTCGTGATAGGCATCCACCATGGCTTTCAGTTCACGGACAGCATCCGCTTTTCCGTAACGGGGTTCAGGTGCAAAGTAGTTTACCGGATTGTAACCCCAGTAGTTGGTCATGCCTTTTTCTGTAATGTAAGGTTCCGGCATGAACGCTGACAAAGGCATAAACTGTACCGTGGTCACACCGAGATCAACCAGATGTTTTATGACATCAGGATGGGCAGCCCCTGTGTATTTGCCTTTGTCTTCGTCGGGCACAGCCGGGTGCAGCATAGTCAGCCCTTTCACATGGGCTTCGTAAATAATTCGCTGATGTGGCTGAAAGGCAGGCTTTGGCGGCCGGTCATGATTATCATGACGTACCACGACACATTTCGGCACCATAAATTGTGAGTCATGTTCATAGTGTCTGGCATTCCAGTGTAGCGGCCGGCTGAGTTTATGGGCATAAGGGTCGATTAACAGCTTGTCTGTCGGCACATGGTGAAGGGATTCTTCACCACGCTCCACCCTGTATGCATAATGCTGATTCTCGCCGGCACCTTCTACTTCACAATGCCAGACTGAACCGGTTTTGGCCGGCATCACAATCTCTGCAACCGGTTCCTCTGTATCACTTTGGAAAAGGCACAGCACGACAGCTCTGGCGTCCGGCGATTCAACAGCAAAATTGCAGCCGTCGCCGGTGACAGTCGCCCCCGGCGGATACGGCACGCCAGCCTTAACGTTATAGTTTACAAGTGAGTCTTGCTTCACCTTTGCCGGTTCTCCTGTTATTCATAAACCCAGTAAAGTGTTGCCAGTGGCGGTAAAGTGATTTCAATAGAATACGGCTGATTGTTCCATTCCACCGCGTCAGCAGTAACAATTTCAGGTGCAGGGTAATCACTGCCCCAGAACTCACCGCTGTCGGTATTCAGTACCAGTGAGTAAGTGCCCGGGTCTTCCACGCCAATGCGGAACTTCTCACGGGGAGAAGGCGTAAAGTTATTCACCACATAGACTTTTTGCTTGTCGTCTTTGGCTTTTCTTACGAAGGACAACATACTTAGTTCAGCATAATTATGGTCTATCCAGCTGAAACCTTCATAATTGTGATCCTGCTCATACAGTGCAGGCATAGTCCGGTACAGATGATTAAGCTTACGGTAAAGTGCCTGCATGCCTTTATGCTTGTCGAACTCCAGCAACCACCAGTCAAGTTCACCATCGTGATTCCATTCCCTTGACTGGGCAATTTCATTCCCCATGAAATTCAGTTTTTTGCCCGGATGACCATACATGAAACCGGCATAGCAACGCAGGTTTGCCGCCTGCTGCCATTCATCTCCCGGCATTTTACCAATCAGGCTGCCTTTTCCGTGTACAACTTCATCGTGGGAAATCGGCAATACAAAGTTTTCATCGAAGGCATACACCATGGAAAAGGTGATTTCTCCGTGATGATAGCGGCGATACGCCGGGTCTTTACTGATGTAATGCAAGGAATCGTGCATCCAGCCCATATTCCACTTAAAGCCGAATCCGAGACCGCCTTCGCTCACCGGTCTGGATACACCCGGGAATGATGTGGACTCCTCAGCAATGGTCATTGCCCCCGGGAAGTGCCGGTAAACCTCTTCATTCATCCATTTCAGCAGACTGATGGCTTCGTAGTTTTCATTGCCTCCGTGCACATTGGGGATCCACTCCCCTTCATTGCGGGAATAATCCAGGTACAACATGGACGCCACTGCATCCACCCGCAAACCGTCAATGTGAAATTTATCCAGCCAGAAAAGTGCGTTGGCAACCAGAAACTGGCGAACAGTATCTTTGCCGAAATCGTAAATGCATGAATTCCAGTCAGGATGCCAGCCACGGCGGGGATCGTCATATTCGTATACATGACTGCCATCGAACCGCGCAAGGCCATGGGCATCTTCCGGGAAGTGTGCCGGTACCCAGTCAATGATGATGCCGATATCTGCCTGGTGGCACTGATCAACAAAGTATTTAAAATCGTCAGGTGAACCGAATCGGCTTGTCGGTGCGTAAAGCCCCACCGGCTGATATCCCCAGGAACCGTCGAAAGGAAACTCTGATACGGGTAACAATTCTATATGGGTATACCCCATCTCTTTCACGTAGGGGATCAGTGAATCTGCCAGTTCATGATAACTGAGATAGCGTTTCCCGCTCTCTTCAGAAGGCCGGCGCCATGAACCCGGATGCACTTCATAGACGCTCATGGGATTTGCGTATTTGTCTGCCTGCCGCTTCTCCATCCAGGCACTGTCATTCCACTCATAGGCATTGTGATCGAACACTTTTGAAGCGTGAGATGGATACTGCTCAGCAGCAAAGCCTAACGGGTCAGCCTTGTGAGGTAAATCGTTACCCCAGGCATCTTTTAACTGATATTTATAACGCTCGCCGGCAACGAGTCCCGGAATGAACAGTACCCAGTAGCCCATGTCAGTTTGTTGCATAGGATGTGTGCGGCCATCCCAGCGGTTAAAATCACCGATAACGGAAACCGCAGATGCGTTAGGGGCATAAACAGCAAAACGTGTTCCGGTAATGCCATCTGTGGAAAGCAGTTGCGCCCCGCCCTGCCGGTAAAGATTTTCAGGCTGATGATCGATAAAGTGCACAGCATGAAATGCTTCTTCACGGAACTGGTAAGGGTCGGTGAAGCTGTATTCGCTGTCTGCCGTTGTCACCTGCAGTTCATAACGCTGTGCAGGTTTTAACTTTTTTGATAATGCAGAAAACAGGGCGGAGTCGCCCTGTTTTTTGAGTTTGATAATTTCTTTGCGGGTTTTTAAACAGCGGACTGACACTGTTTTGGCTTCCGGGATATACGCGGTAACTGTTACGCCATCTTCGCTTTGCTGATTACCAAGTACGGAAAAAGGCTGACTGCACCGCGCTTGTGCCAGTTGCTGCTCTACTACCATTTGTTACTCCTGCAAAGTCTGCCGCACAATACGGCAGACTGCAGAACATCCCTAATCTGTGCTGGCCTGCTTTCTGACAGCGGTCAGCTTAGCTGCCAGGTTAGTGATGTCCTGATTGTCAAAAATAGTCTCTAAAGGCTGAGATAACTTCCTGCGCCAGTTAGGATATTCGTTAAACGTACCCGGTACATTAACAGGCTTATCCATTTCCAACCAGTCTTCAAGTTGCAGACTGAGTAACGCGCTGGAACCTGCCGCCATATGCAATTGCATACCGCGGTTAAGTTCTGTAGTCATTCCCGTCACATTCACATCACGACTGATGTTGTCACTGATGGAATGGTGACCATGCAAGGTATCCAGTATCGCCTGTTTATTTTTATGCCTGTCGTGATACAACACAGACAATATTTCATCTGTAGGATATAAGCCAAGCTCTTTACCCAGCTCAAGATCCTGGCAATGCCAGAAGCCGGTCAAAGTTGGCATATCGTGGGTTGTCAGTGTCGACATAGATTGCACAGGATAATGGGCGGGTGAATAAAAACCGCCATCTTTAGCCTGCTCAAAGAAGAATACACGGTACGAATGGACACCGTTATCCGCCAGTTTTTCACGGATTTCTTCCGGTACTGTACCCAAATCTTCACCAATCACGAGGCTCTGATTCCGGTGGCTTTCCAGTGCCAGAATGGCCAGCAGATCATCGACAGGATAATAAACGTAACCACCGTCTTTTGCATGGTCACCTTTAGTCACCCACCACAGACGAAGCAGTGCCATAACATGGTCAATACGCAAAGCACCGGAACCGGCCATGTTGGAAGCAAACAAGTCTATGATTGGCTGATAGGCCTGTTCGTAAAGCTTGTAAGGGTCCATGGGTGGCAGCCCCCAGTTTTGTCCGAGTGGCCCTAAAATATCCGGAGGCGCCCCCACAGAGGCACCGGTACAGTACAAGTCTTTGTTACCCCAAATTTCTGCACTGCCTTCACTGACACCTACGGCGAGATCACGGTATAAACCGATAGCCATGCCGGCATTAGTTGCCACATCACTGGCGGCCTGTAATTGCAACGCAGCCTGCCATTGCAGGAACAGGTAGAAAGAAACCCGCTTTTTATTCTGTTCTCTGAATACCGCTACATCAGGTTTGTGGTACTCACGGAATTCCTCAGGAAATACCGGCCAACCCCAGGAAGGCTTACCTTCTTCAGCCAGCTTTTCCTGCAACGTATCGTACACCGCCAGCATATCAAGGCTTTCACCACCGGCTTCCACGAACGCTTTAAATGCTTTGTTCTGTTTTGTATTTTTAGTCAGGTACTTATTGTAGTACACGTCGAACAACGCGGAGAGTGCAGGCAATTTAAGAGACGCAACGGCAGCATAGTCAACCAGGTCAGCCGCTCTTGCCGCTGCAAGTTTTTCCTGAAAAGCCGCATCATTCACAATGGTCTGCACACTGGCGTCATCAAAACAGGGCATGGCAGTCACATCGAGGTATAAATAATTCAGCCAGCGACGTGAAGACGGTCCGTAAGGGCTGCAGGCATCAGGGTTCGCCGGATACAGCGCATGAATAGGGTTCAGACCGATAAACTCTGCTCCGGTGGCAGCGGCCTTTTCGGTTAATAAAACCAGATCTGAGAAGTCGCCCATACCCCAGTTTTTCTGACTGCGTACACAGTAAAGTTGCACACTCAGGCCCCAAATCTTTTTACCGGCAGCAATGGATTCAGGGATGAAGCAGGCTGAAGGTGCAATAATAACCCGCATACTGCAAAGCGGTTCATCATCCCCTTCCACCGATAAGCTCAGTGTATGATAACCCGTGGGCGCCTGAACCGGCAGTGTGACACCGTATTCGTGATATTCCACGTCTTCCAGCTGGGCGACATTTACCAGTGTTTCGTCAACCGGTGCAAAAGTGTGGACGAATGTCTGTCCATCTTCAAAAGAGAGCGCTACAGTATACTCATCGGTTACCAGCTCTATCGGTAACCGTACAGAAAACGGAACGGTGTCTGATTGGCGTAAAACCTGTACCGGGTTGAGCGGAGTCTGCCAGATTTTTCTGGCTTCTTCTGAAAGCTGTTGTTCTATAGCAGCTTCATTGCTGGTGTCGTAACCCAGTGCATTAAGTAATTTGGTCTGGCTTGATTCTGAAATCGTGGCAGGTTTGCCCCACGCATCAACATAGTGGGTCTCTATGCCGCGCATCTCAACCAGCTGTTGTAAAACGGGATTTGTCATTTTATCTATTCCTGTTTCCCGTGTTGATAATGTTAAGGCAACGGCCGCGCATTCTCATCAACACATTATTTTGAGCATTATCAGTTAAAGACCCGATACAACGAAACTGAATACGTTTGCATAGTTCATACTTGTAATTTTGCAACATTTTTTGCTTTTTACTTTGCCAATTATGCCATTTTGATCCATACTTTACGTAATTTTTTTTCACTTGTACCAAAATACAATTAGAGGTATGACATGACTATTCGCATCGGTATCAATGGTTTTGGACGCATTGGTCGTTTGGTAATGCGCGCTGCACAAAAGCGTGACGACATTGAAGTTGTTGCTATCAACGATCTGCTGGACACAGATTACATCGCTTACATGCTGAAATATGATTCAACCCATGGCGTTTTTGATGGTGAAATAAAGGTAGACAATAACCAGCTGATAGTAAATGGTAAAACTATCCGTGTTACATCAGAAAGAAACCCTGCTGACCTGGCATGGAACGATGTAAACGTTGACGTTGTTGTTGAATCTACAGGTTTGTTCCTGACAAAAGATACTGCTTCAGCTCACCTTGAAGCCGGCGCAAAGAAAGTGGTGATGTCTGCACCATCTAAAGACGACACGCCTATGTTCGTTATGGGTGTTAACCACGGTGAATACGATGGCCAGACTATCGTTTCTAATGCGTCGTGCACCACAAACTGTCTTGCGCCTCTGGCGAAAGTATTGAACGACAAATTCGGTATTGTTGACGGTCTGATGACGACTGTTCACGCGACGACAGCAACACAGAAAACTGTTGACGGTCCTTCTCACAAAGACTGGCGCGGTGGTCGTGGTGCGAGCCAGAACATCATTCCATCTTCTACCGGTGCTGCGAAAGCCGTAGGTAAAGTTATCCCTGCACTGAACGGTAAATTAACCGGCATGGCATTCCGTGTGCCTACTCCGAATGTTTCAGTTGTTGACCTGACAGTAAATCTGGCAAAGCCAACCACTTATGAAGCTATCTGTGAAGCAATGAAGGAAGCGTCTGAAGGTGAACTGAAAGGCATTCTGGGGTACACCGAAGATGCTGTTGTGTCTAATGACTTCCTGGGTGACGCACGCACTTCAATCTTCGATGCAGATGCAGGTATCGCTCTGACTGACACGTTCGTTAAAGTTGTATCCTGGTACGACAACGAATGGGGTTACTCAAATAAAGTACTTGATTTGGTTCAGCATATTTCAAAATAATGCGAACACGCCCTAACCGGGTGATAAGCAAGATAAAAATGTAAAAAAAGGTGCGATTTGCTATCGCACCTTTTTGTTTTTGGATGCACAATAATAACCGGACTTTATTTTGGCAAGGAGATGTCACATGAGTATTCCCGACTCTGTAACCGTTGAAGAATCTTCAGGGATTACCTTTTTAAACGTAGACAATCAGTTTGCCAGCAGCCGTATCAGCTTATTTGGCGCGCATGTACTGTCATTCATTCCAAAATCTGATGATCGTGACCGTTTATGGCTCAGTCCTCATGCGTTCTTAAACGGTGAGCGCCCGATCCGTGGTGGAATTCCTCTTTGCTGGCCCTGGTTCAGTGATGATCATGGCCGTGAGAAAGGTGAACTGCCTTCTCATGGTTTTTTGCGCACCCAAAGCTGGCAGATTCAGTCTTCTGAAGACACCGGAGACGGCACGCGCATTGTTCTTACCCCCACATTCAGCCGTGGTGAAGGCTTTGAATATGATTGCAAAGTCAGCTACGAAATTCTGGTGGGTAAAACCCTGTCGATTACACTGAAAACAGAAAACACCGGTATCGTGCCGTTTTCATTCAATGCAGCAATGCACACCTATTTTTCAGTGGCTGATATCGCGCATACTAAAATTACAGGTATTGAAGGCGAGTACAAAGACAAACTGGAAAATTGGGCATTAAAGCCTGCCCCGTCTCCGTATACTTTCAGTGGTGAAACAGACCGCATTCATCAGCATGCTGCTCCTGACGTAACCATTTATGTAGAAGAGAAGCCATTTACCCGCGTAACGTCTATGGGACACGATTCTCTGGTGGTCTGGAATCCCTGGCAAGGGGCTGCTTCTATCGCTGACATGGACGCGTTTGGTTTCAGACATATGTTATGTATTGAGACAGCCGTGACCAATGGATGCACACTAGCACCCGGCGAAAGCCGCAGCGTCACGCAAATTGTTTCCTCCCTTTAGTCAGCCAGGGTAAAGGCTGTGTAAAGTATTGTTAAAAAGCTTTTTTGCAAGTACTCCGCAATAAATAATGAGATCTGTTCTTATTTGTTGCGGAGCGCTTTGTGAAACCTTCCCCGTTTATCTATATTTTCCTGGCTGCACTGTTACTGTCCGGTTGCGGCGGTTCAGACAGTTCAGATTCAACCACAGTTGAAACAGAAACCGGTTCAACATCCGATGACAGCTCAACCGGCGATACCGGCAGCGACGATTCGCCAGATGACTCAGATGAAAGTGATGCCGGTGATGACGACACTGCAGACGACAGCGACGATGAAGCCGCCGACGATTCTGCGTCTGAAGAAACGGCCACGGAAAGTCAGTGTGACGATACGTCCACAGCGCAAATGGACGAACTGATTTGCGCCACGGAGAACTTCATCGCTACCCTCACCACCACTGAACAATCAGCCATTTTGTATGAGTGGGATAATTCCAATACTGAACGGACAATCTGGTCAAATTTCCCCACCAACAATGTGCAGCGAAATGGTATGCGCATTGGAGAATTATCGGATACAGCTTATGACGCGCTCATCACCGTTGCGCAAACGTTATTAAATGACGCCGGATACGAAGATTTTCGCGGCGTACTGGCTGCTGATGATTATCTGCAGGAACAGGGAGGCGGCAACACTTACAGTTCTGCGAACTATTACATCGCAATATTCGGAACCCCTGGCCGCGAAGATAACTGGATGATTCAGCTCGGTGGCCATCACCTTGCCTACAACGTGACGATGGTGGAAGGTACCGGTTACCCTGTGCCTAATCATATTGCATCAGAGCCTAAATCTGCTTTTGAACTCAACAGTACGACGTATGCGCCGCTGGTGGATGAAGGTGATGCGATGGTAGCCATGTTTGAAGCATTATCTGACGATGAATTCTCAGACGCTTATCTGAGCGGTGAATCTTATTCTGATGTGCTTGTGGGGCCTGACAACGGAAGTGGCGTACAGCCAAATGACTATCCAGTTGGCGACGATCGCGGTGGTATTAACGTAGCAACCTTAAGCGAAACGCAGCAGGCGCTGGTCATTGCAGCAATCGCCGAATGGGTGGACGACTACCAGAGCGATATTTCTGACCATCTGATGGCAGATTACACAACAGAAGAGGCACTGGCGGATACTTATATCGCTTGGGCAGGTTCGGAATCAGCAGGCGTTGATGTCGATCAGAGCGGCACTTACATGAGGATCGACGGTCCCCGCGTATGGATTGAAGTCGCCTGTCAGGGCGGCGTTGTTATCCGCGGTCAGACCCACTATCACACTGTCTACCGTGATAAGGAAATGGATTATGGCAATACGCTGTAATCTGTTATTTCTGATGGCAGCAACCTGTTGGCTGGTAACTTTGCCGGTTGCTGCCCATCCGGCTTCTGCCACTAAAATGACAATTCATCAGAGCGCCGGTACGCTGAAGATTGAATTATTATTGCCACTGGACCAGTTACAGCAGGCCAATCCCCTGTGGCCTGCGCTCACCTCTGAAAGTCCTTCACAGCTGCACAACCGCATGGCTGCATATCTTGACGAACACCTGATTGTGACTGCCGCGGACACAATGCACACAGGGGCTTATGCCATACAAACTGACGCTCCCCGGTTTCAGCAGTGTGATTATGAGACCTGTCTGTTTGTGAGTATAACAGCCGCAACTGAGCACGCACATCAGCCATCATCACTGGAGGTTCAGTACGATGGCATCACGCACCGGGTGCGTAATCACCGTACTCTTGTGTCAGTCAGTAATTCAGGCGGAGACAGCCCTGCAAGTCATTCTACCGTGCTGTCCTGGCGGCATACATCTGTCAGCCTGAAAGCTGCTGCCCTGAGCATCACTGATCTGCTCATCCGCTACTTTAACGCCGGCCTCCATCATATCTTTGCCGGTACAGACCATTTGCTGTTCCTGTTTTGTTTGTTGTTCACTGTAGTCAGTGCATCAAAACAGCATAACTGGCGTAAAGGTTATACGTGGCGACAGGCGTTGATCATGATATCCCTTTTCACCGCTGGCCATACAGTATCACTGGCGCTATCTGCAACCGGTGTACTGAGCATGCCTGTGTGGTTAACTGAAGCGTGCGTGGCTGCTACGGTTTTGGTGACAGCGGTATTGTTGCTGATTCAACCGGCACGGCTTCACAATGTACCGGTATTACTGTTCGGTGTGATCCATGGCGTCGCCTTTTCAGAAGTCATGCAGGGGCTGCCGCTTGATACAGTCACAAGGTTACTCGCGGTGGCGGGGTTTAACGCAGGGGTTGAGTTATTTCAGGCGGCGCTGAGTGTGGTAGTACTGCCACTGCTGTTAATGGCATCCCGCTATACTGCTTTTGCAATAACGCGGGCCATATTTGCTTTCCTGACAGCTTGCTTTGGCTTTAACTGGCTGACGATGCGCATTGTGACAGAACCGGGTTATGCATGGCTTATAAGTGCTGTGGTGCTGATTGCTGCACTGATAACCGCCTTCAAACTGCCGCCTTCACAAGCCGGAAACAAACACCATCAGGCATAAGCATTTAAGCAGACATAAAAAAACCGGATGTTATTCAACATCCGGTTTATGAGCAAAATCAGAGAATTTGTACTCAGGCTTTGGCACCGTCACAGGCTTCTTTTGCCAGTTGGGTTATCTTGTCCCAGTCGCCGCTTTCAATGGCATCATCAGGTGCAACCCATGAACCGCCAACACAACGAACGTTAGACAGAGCCAGGTAGTCGTTGTAGTTAGCCGGACCGATACCGCCTGTAGGACAGAATGTCACATCAGGGAAAGGACCGCCGATAGATTTAAGCGCCTTCACGCCACCTGATGCTTCAGCAGGGAAAAATTTCAGGTGGTCATAACCCGCATCCTTCGCTGTCATCAGATCAGAAATTGAAGAAATACCAGGAATCAACGGAATATCGTAACCTTTACCGGCTTCCAGCAGTGCTTCAGTCAGACCCGGGCTGATAGCGAATTTCGCACCGGCTTCAACAACCTGTTTAAGCTGCTGTGCATTGGTAACAGTACCCGCACCGATAATCGCTTCAGGTACTTCGTCTGCGATTTTCTTGATCACATCCAGAGCAACAGGTGTACGCAGTGTGACTTCCAGCACCTTAATGCCACCTGCAATCAGTGCTTTTGCCAGTGGCACAGCTTTGTCCAGGTCCTTAATTACCAGTACCGGGACTACCGGGCCAGCAGCAAAAATGTCTGCCGGTGTATAGTTAGCGTTCGTTGTCATAGTTCACTCGCTGTATGTTGTTTCAGGTATGCAGATGCACCTAATAATCCGTGGTCGGGCTCTGCAATCAGATAAGTTGGAATGTCTTTCACGTAATGCTTCATCTGGCCTTTGGCCTCGAAGCGGGCACGGAAGTCACTCTCTTTTAAGAATTCTGCAAAACGGTTCGCAATACCGCCGCCGATGAAAATACCACCGGTGGTAGCCATGTTCAGTGCCAGGTTACCGGCAAAACTGCCCATGATACGGCAGAACTGAGTCAGAGTTTGTACGCACACATCGCATTCGCCGGACAACGCACGTTCAGTAACCTGAGACGGTTCTGTGTGTGTTACCGGTACGTTATTGTGTAATGCCAGTGCTTTGTAGATGTTCATCAGGCCACGACCAGACATCACCTCTTCGGCAGATGCGCGACCGTGTTCATTTTGCAGGTAGCGCCAGATCACCACATCTGTTTCATCAACAGGGGCGAAATCAACATGACCACCCTCGCCGTCCAGGGTTTGCCAGCCTGAAGACGTCATGGTGATGTGCTCTACGCCTAACCCGGTGCCCGGACCAAATACAGCGATATTGCCGTTGGTTTTCGCCGTGCCGGTTCCGATTTGCACTACCTGATCATCACCTAATACCGGTAATGAATGCGCCACGGCTGTGAAATCATTGATCACAAACAGATTGTCCAGCTTCAGCTGACCACGTAATGCAGTTTGTGAGAATGCCCAGCTGTGGTTCGTCATCTCTACCTGGTCTCCCAGTACCGGACAGGCAATAGCAATACAACCTGACGTAAAGGCGAACTGAGGTAAATCTGCGAAATACTGGCCAATAGCCAAATCAATACTGGCAAAATCTCTGCACTGGTATTTGATGATATTGTCTACACCGCTATCAGTTACACGGGCAAGACGAATGTTCGTCCCGCCGACATCTGCAACGAAAAGTGCCGTCATAGCGCCTGCTCCTGAGTTACAAACAATGAACACGCGCCTTCTTCAGCACCGGACAGAATATTTCTGTAACCGGAGAACAGTTCACGTCCCATACCTTCCTGGTGATGCGCCAGGTCCGCTTCTTTTGCGGTACGTGCAGCCAGGGTTTCGTCATCTACCAGCAATGTCAGTTCGCCGGTTTCTGTATTCAGTTCAATGAGGTCGCCGGATTCCACTTTCGCCAGCATGCCGCCTTTGTAGGCTTCCGGGGTGACATGGATAGCCGCTGGTACTTTACCTGACGCACCGGACATACGTCCGTCTGTTACCAGCGCGACTTTGAAACCGCGGTCCTGTAATACACCCAGAGGTGGTGTTAAGCGGTGCAGTTCAGGCATACCAATCGCTGACGGGCCCTGGAAACGCACAACGATAATGCAGTCTTTGTCCAGATCACCGGATTTGAACGCTGCATCCAGTTCGAACTGATCTTCGAACACCACAGCAGGTGCTTTGATATGGCAAACCGGAGACTTAAGTGCAGACGTTTTGATAACGCCACGACCCAGGTTACCGCGCAGTACGCAAACACCACCGTCAGGCTTAAAGGGTTTCTCAACAGTGGCCAGTACCTCTTTATCAAGAGATTCAACCGGACCGTCACGCCATTCAAGTTCACCGTCTTTCAGAACCGGCTCTTTGGTGTATAAATCCAGACCGTCACCACAAATTGTCTTAACGTCATTGTGCAGCAGACCTGCATCCAGCAGCTGTTTGAACAACAGCGACATACCACCGGCAGCGACAAAATGGTTAATGTCAGCGTGACCATTCGGATAGATACGGGTAATTAACGGTGTGGCATCAGACAGATCTGAGAAGTCGTCCCAGTTAACCAGAATACCGGCTGCACGGGCAATCGCCACAAGGTGCATGGTGTGGTTTGTTGAACCACCAGTCGCCAGTAATGCGACGATTCCGTTAACAATGGCTTTCTCGTCAACAATATGACCAATCGGCGTGTAGTTGTCGCCCAGGTCAGTGATACGGGTTGCCTGAACGGATGCAGCTTTCGTCAGTGCATCACGTAGCGGCGTGCCAGGATTAACAAACGATGACCCCGGCAGATGCAGACCCATAGTCTCAACCACCAGCTGGTTAGAGTTCGCTGTACCGTAAAAAGTACAGGTACCGGCAGAGTGGTAAGACTGAGATTCTGCTTCAAGTAATTTGTCGCGCCCGACTTTACCCTGAGCAAATTCCTGACGGACACGGGCTTTCTCTTTGTTTGGCAAACCTGAAGGCATTGGACCGGCAGGAATGAAAACAGTCGGTAAGTGACCAAAGGCCAGTGAGCCCATCAGTAGTCCGGGAACAATCTTGTCGCAGATCCCCAGCATCAGAGCGCCGTCAAACATGTTGTGAGACAGACCCACTGCGGTTGCCTGGGCAATAATGTCACGGCTCATCAGGCTCAGATCCATACCCGGGTTACCCTGAGTAACACCATCACACATGGCCGGTACACCACCGGCGAACTGCGCTACGCTGCCCACCTGACGGATGGCTTCTTTAATGATTGCCGGATACGCTTCGTACGGCTGGTGAGCCGACAGCATATCGTTATAAGAAGAGATGATTGCGATATTGGCTTTCGTCATTGAACGCAAATCGGCTTTGTCATCGCTGCCACAAGCGGCGAAGCCGTGAGCCAGGTTACCACAGGACAGCACACCACGGTGCGGCCCCTGACGGCGAGCCTTTTCTATTTTTTCCAGATAGGCCTTACGGGTTTCTTTACTGCGTTCAATAATTCGCTGTGTTACTTCAGCAATTTGAGAATTCATGATCTGCTCCTAGGGTGCCCACATCAGCGTGACATCAGCACGGTTGACAACTGCGGTAACGGGTTTTTCCAGCTCAGTTGCATTAGCAATGGCGTCTTCTAAAACCGCTTTTTTCTTTTCACCGGTGAGGTGAATAAAGATATTGCGACTGTTTAACAGTGCAGGCAGTGTCAGTGAAATACGTTGGTGAGGGGCCGTGGTAGGTTGGGTAGCGATACAAATTTTACCACTTGCCAGATCCAGACCATCCGCAACCTGTTCCGAACACGGAAACAGTGATGCTGTGTGGCCATCTTCGCCCATACCGAGAATAAGCGCGTCGAAAGGCTGGCTGAAACTGGACAGGCGGTTTTCCGCCTCGGCGATACCATCATTGGCATCTGCATCATCCGTTTTCAAAGTGACAAAATTAGCGGCTGCCGCTCTGTTCTGAATCAGATTTTCACGCACCAGCTTTGTATTGCTGGCGTCGTCATTTTCATCAACCCAACGCTCATCAGCCAGCGTAATGTCAACTTTATCCCAGGCAAGGTCAGACTGGCTAAGCTGTTTGAACAGTGCCAGAGGTGTTCTGCCTCCGCTCACTACCAGACTGGCGCGGCCACGTTCAGCAATGCCTTTTTCCAGCAGTGAAATAAGCGTGTCTGCAAATGCACTGGTCAGTGCATCTGCATTGTCAAAAGCATTAATTGTCAAAGCCATCTTATTTCTTCTTCCGTGTTGTTTTGCTTTCATACCAACTACGGTTAGCGCGTGCTAATAACCCGATAGAATCTACCGGTCCCCACGTACCAGCCTGATACGGCTCCGGTGGCTCATTAGTTTGCTTCCACGCTTCAAGAATTGAATCAACCCAGTTCCACGCCTGTTCAATTTCATCACGGCGAACAAACAGGGCCTGGTTGCCCAGCATGACTTCAAGTAACAGCTTTTCATAAGCATCAGGAATGCGGTCATCGCCAAATGCATCTGAGAAACTCAGGTCGAGTTTTGACTTTTGCAGGTCCATTGAACCTGAGCTGGTCAGACCCGGTACCTTATTCATTACGGTGATTTCAACACCTTCGTCAGGCTGCAGACGGATAACCAGTTTATTAGGCGGCAGATTCTGGAAGCTGTCACCGAACAGGTTGTGTGGCTGACGTTTGAAGTAAATCACAACTTCAGACACTTTGGTCGGCAAACGCTTACCAGTTCTTAAATAGAACGGCACGCCGGCCCAGCGCCAGTTGTCGATATCGGCCTTGATGGCAACAAAGCTTTCAGTACGGCTGCGGGTGTTGGCACCCTCTTCTTCCAGATAGCCGGGTACTTCTTCACCCTTAACGAAACCGGACGTGTACTGACCACGAACTGTTGATTCATTGATATTGCTCAGGTTAATCGGACGTAAGGCTTTCAGTACTTTCAGTTTTTCATCACGGATACTGTCGGCATTCAGGTTTGCCGGCGGTTCCATGGCAATCAGACTGAGAATTTGCAACAGGTGGTTCTGCACCATGTCACGCATTTGACCAGCGTCATCAAAATAGCCCCAACGGCCTTCAATCCCTACCGACTCAGCAACAGTGATCTGTACGTGGTCAATGGAGTTGTGGTCCCAGTTGGTAGCAAAAATGGAGTTAGCAAAACGCAGTGCAATCAGGTTAAGAACGGTTTCTTTACCCAGATAGTGGTCAATGCGGTAGATTTGCGATTCTTTAAAGTATTCTGAAACCTGGTCATTAATGACTTTAGAAGATTCCAGATCGTGACCAATTGGTTTTTCCAGCACTACCCGTACGGAGCTGTCGATAATATCGCAGCTGTGCAGACCACGGCAGATGTCACCGTAGATAGCCGGCGGAGTCGCCAGATAGCACACCATAATGCGGTCTGCATCTACCACTGAATCAAAAACGCGGTAGCTTTCAGTATTCTTCATATCCACACAAGCATATTGCAGACGGGCTTCAAGGCGGGCCCAGGTATCTTCGCAAACTTGTTTGGAACCAAATTTTTCGATGTTGTTACGGACTTCTTTCTTGTAGTCCTCAGTGCTCAGGTCCTGACGCGCTACACCAATAATTTTGGTATCAGGGTGAATGAGCTCAGCTTTTTCCAGCTGATATAAGGACGGCAATAGTTTCCGTCGTGAGAGATCCCCTAACGTGCCAAACAGCACAAAATCACAGGGTTCAAAGGAATTATCCATTACCATATTTCGTCGACCTTCTTAATGATAATCCAGATAACAGTTCGATACTGTCAGGCAACGCAGATGAACTGTCTCGTCGTTGTTAGCACATAGTTAACACCAAATGTAGTAAAATTACAACTTGAGTCATCTATGACACGTTAAAGAGGTATTTATTCGCTGAATACCCGCCATTCTGTTGCTTCGATTGTCAAAAAATTACATTTTTCTTGTCACCCGAGTCACTTTGGGTAGTATAGAAAGCTGGAATGACTATAACTTTACCTTACTTTTCGCTATATCCGTATGAATATTCTTGAGAAAATTACGCAAAATAAAGCCGCTTTCAGCAAGTCTGAGCGCAAAGTTGCCGAAATAATACTGGCCAACCCGCAAACGGCAATTCATTCGAGTATAGCAACGCTCGCTAAAATGTCTGATGTCAGTGAGCCGACAGTAAACCGTTTTTGCCGCCGTCTGGACACCAAAGGCTTCCCGGATTTTAAATTACATCTGGCACAAAGCTTAGCGAATGGCACTCCGTATGTTAACCGTCATGTAGATGAAAGCGACGGCCCGGGTGAATACACCAACAAAATTTTCGAAAGCACCATGGCTTCCCTCGAAGTTGCGCGGCAATCCATTGACGTCAATGTAGTTAACCGTGTTGTTGATCTGTTGACTCAGGCACAAAAAATTTCATTTTTTGGCCTCGGCGCCTCGGCCTCTGTGGCCCACGACGCGTTGAATAAGTTTTTCCGCTTCAATGTGCCCGTGGTTTACTTTGAAGATATTCTGATGCAACGCATGAGTTGCATGAACTGCACAGACGGCGATGTGGTTGTATTGATTTCCCACACCGGCAGAACCAAAAGCCTGGTCGAGATTGCCCAGATTGCCCGCAGTAACGATGCCACTGTCGTTGGTATCACCTCTGCAGACAGCCCTTTATCACGTGAATGCAGTTACGTATTGTCTCTGGAAGTGCCGGAAGACACTGACATGTACATGCCCATGGCGAGCCGTATTGCCCAGCTTACTTTAATTGATGTACTGGCCACCGGCTTCACCCTGCGTCGTGGCAATAAATTCAGAGAAAATCTCAAGCGGGTCAAAGACACCCTTCGTGGTTCCCGTTTTGACAAGCGTGACTTATAACAGTTCATTCCAGCTGATTTATTGAAGACCGCTTTTACCAGCGATCTTTTTTTAACCATTTTTTCTTCTTCCTGCGTTCAGATTAGTTCACACCTCACTGGTAAGGCCAGTGAGGAAAAAAGTTCTTTGCATTCACATTTTTGTCAGATTGCTCTACTATTCTGTAATAAAATTACGTAAAAGCATTACAGCAACATAAATCGAACATTTTTTCGACATTATTGTCAATGTAAGTAACGTGTGTAGAAGCCTCCCTGTTAACGACGAAGAACAAGCGACGAATCATATGACCAGAAGAACAAAGATACTTGCCACATTAGGACCAGCAACAGATACCATCGAACGCATTGAAGCCATCATCGCAGCAGGTGCAAACACAGTGCGGATGAACTTCTCTCACGGTCAGGCCGAAGATCACATTGAGCGTGCGAAGAAAGTACGTCAGGCAGCAAAGAACTTAAATAAATATGTAGCCATTCTCGGTGATTTGCAGGGCCCTAAAATTCGCGTAGCCCGGTTTAAAGAAGGCGCAGTAAATCTTGATGTAGGCGCACCTTTTACCCTTGATGCTGAAATGGCAAAAGATGACGGTGACGTGAACGCAGTAGGTATCGACTATAAAGCGCTGCCTGACGATGTAAACACCGGCGATATTCTGCTACTCGACGATGGCCGTATTCAACTGGAAGTTACTGAAGTAGCCGGTCGTAAAGTGCATACAAAAGTAACCGTAGGCGGAAAACTGTCTAACAATAAAGGCATCAACCGTCAGGGCGGTGGTCTGTCGGCCGAAGCTCTGACTGCGAAAGACAAAGAAGATATTAAAACTGCCGCTAAAATCGGCGTTGATTATCTGGCAGTCTCCTTTCCCCGTTCAGGTGCAGACCTGAACTATGCCCGTGAGCTGGCCCGCGAAGCCGGTTGTGAAGCACTAATCTGTGCCAAAGTAGAACGTGCTGAAGCCGTTGCTACTGATGAAGCCATTGACGATATCATCAGTGCATCTGACGCCGTTATGGTTGCCCGTGGTGACCTGGGTGTGGAGATCGGTGATGCAGAGCTGGTAGGTGTTCAGAAGAAACTGATTGCCCGCTCTCGTCAACTGAATAAAGTTGTCATTACTGCCACGCAGATGATGGAATCAATGATCACCAGCCCGATGCCAACCCGTGCAGAAGTGATGGACGTGGCGAACGCCGTACTGGACGGTACGGATGCAGTGATGTTATCGGCGGAAACTGCTGCCGGTAATTACCCTGTTGAAACAGTGAGAGCTATGGCACGGGTTTGTGAAGGTGCAGAAACACACCCCAGTGTTAAACTGTCCAAGCACAGAATGGATACAGTGTTCTCTACGGTCAGTGAAACAGTGGCGTTGTCTGCAGTTTATGCTGCTAACCACCTGCCAAGCATCAAAGCTATTGTTGCATTAACTGAAAGTGGTAATACGCCTAAGCTGATGTCACGTATTACCACCGGTTTACCTATCATAGCTATGTCACGTCACGAAGCCACGCTTAATGCAATGGCACTTTACCGTGGTGTGAAGCCGGTATTCTTTGATTCCCGCGACAGTGAACCGGGTCAGCTGAAACACGACACCATGGCAGCACTAAAAGCCATCGGTCTGGTGAAAGAAGGTGACAGTGTGATCATGACTTACGGCGATGAAATGGAAAAAATCGGTGCGACCAACGCGCTGAAAATTGTTCAGGTAGATTAATACTGACTCAATTTAATGTCCGTTCAACGGATACAGGAAGGCCGGCAATGTTGCCGGCCTTTTGCTTTGTGCTTATCACTGATGCGGTCAACGCCGGTCAGGATTGAAACGATCAGCGCCAGTAAGTGAAAAACGGCGTGCTGTCCGGACGAATTACCGGCGGCGTATCGATTGCCGGTGTGCCTAAATATAAAAATCCAGCTATTTCATCTTCTTCATTTAACGACAATGCCTTTCTTACCAGCTCACAATGGGCGTAGGCGCCGGTCCGCCATATTCCGTTAAATCCTTGCGCCTGAGCAGCCATTTGCATGGCCATTACCGCACAGGCTGTCGACGCGACCTGCTCTACACGGGGCACTTTTTCATGCTCTTTATACGTTGTGATGGCCACAATCACCATAGGAGCACGCATCGGCAACTGCGGGGCACGTTCTATTTCTTTGGCGGATTTGTCGTTTTCAATAGCAGACTGCTCAAACACAGAACCGAGTTTTACCAGCCCCTGCCCTTCACACACAATAAAACGCCATGGCGTAAGCGCCGCATGGTCCGGCGCACGTAAAGCGGCCTGAAAAATATTTTCCAGGGCATCGCCCTCCGGCGCAGGGGCTTTGAGTCTGGGTTGGGAACGACGGTTTAACAGCAGGTCAAGAGCTTCCAATTGCGGTTCTCCTTATACACATCGGGAAATACATTGATGAAAGCACAATGTATCAGCGGCGTGGTGCAGATGAAACAGCTTTTACCAAACTTATCCCTCAATGATGTATATTCACAGTAAATCAGGCCTGTAGCGCTTGTTTACCGCTATCACAATTCATTACAATTTAAGTTAGCTATCCTTCGTGGTTCCGTTACCATGAACTAAACATCCGTCTGAGGTACAAAGCAATATGGCAGCAAAAGGAAGCTGGACGAAAGCATTATTCACAGGACTATGGACAGTACTGAATTTCGCCAGAAAACTCGTATTTAATCTTATTTTTCTGGTTCTTCTTATTGGCGTCATTATTGCCATCAGTAGCAGTGAAGATCCCATCTCGGTAAAACCTGACAGTGCATTATTATTGCAGCTGAACGGTAACCTGGTCATTGAAAAAGAACAGGTCGACCCGTTTTCACAATTCATGCAGGAAGCGTTTGGTGAAGAACCGGAAAACCCGGAAGTGCTGGTACGTGATGTGGTTAAGGTACTGGATAACGCCAAACAGGACTCCCGCATAAAAGCGCTCATTCTGGATTTGTCCGGGTTACAGGGCGGCGGACTGGATAAACTCCGCACCGTAGCCGCTGCCATCGATGATTTTAAGACCGAAAAACCGGTCTACGCTATCGGCGACTACTACAGCCAGAATCAATATTACCTTGCAGCACGTGCTGATCATATTTACCTGAATCCAATGGGTGGTGTGATGTTTGAAGGTTACGGCCGCTTCGGTATGTACTTTAAAGACATGCTGGAGAAGTTACGCATTACGACACATATCTTCCGAGTGGGTACGTACAAATCTGCCGTAGAGCCGTTTATCCGTAATGACATGTCTGACGCGGCAAAAGAAGCAAACAAGTTGTGGCTTGACACTTACTGGTCACAATACAAAGCTGATGTGGCTGCTGCACGTGGTATTGATGTCAGTAACTTCGATGAAGAACTGGACGTTCTGCTGAACAAGTTTGAAGAAGCCGGTGCAGATTTCGCTAAATATGCACTGAACAACGGCTGGGTGGATGCCCTTAAAACCCGGGAAGAAGTCCGTCAGGAACTGGTTGCTTTAGTCGGAACGGATGAAAACAAACTGGGTGTCAACGTTACCCCTTTTAATACATACCTGAAAGCCGTTAATCCGCCGTTACCCAAAATGGGTAACACGAAGGATAAAGTCGCAATTGTGGTAGCCAAAGGCGAAATCCTCGACGGTAATCAGCCCGCCGGCACAATCGGTGGGGACAGCACAGCACGCTTATTACGTCAGGCCCGTCTTGATGATACGGTGAAAGCTGTCGTTCTGCAGGTCGATTCACCGGGAGGCAGTTCATTTGCATCCGAAATTATCCGTCAGGAAGTGCTGGAACTGCAAAGCGCCGGTAAGCCTGTCGTTGTGTCTATGAGCACCTATGCAGCATCCGGTGGTTACTGGATTTCTGCACCGGCAGATAAAATCATTGCTTCCCCCAGCACTATCACCGGTTCCATCGGAGTGTTTGGTATGTTCCTTACCTTCGAGGATTCACTGGAATACCTTGGCATTAACACCGACGGTGTTGCATCTACCGAAATTGCCGGTATGTCAGCACTGCGCGAGCTGGATCCCCGCTTTGGTGAAATCCTCCAGCGCAATGTGGAAAGTGCTTATCGCCAGTTCATCACCATGGTGGGTGAATCCCGCGGTATGAGCCCTGAAGCGGTTGATAAAATTGCCCAGGGCCGTGTATGGATTGGTAGTCAGGCACTGGAACTGGGTTTGGTAGACGAGCTGGGCGACCTTGATGATGCCGTCGCATCCGCTGCTGAAATTGCCGGTCTGGAAAGCTGGGACACCCAGTACGTTGAGCGTATCCTGTCTCCTCAGGAACAATTCTGGAAAGAGTTTTTCGGCCAGGCGCTGGTGTGGGGTGCAAAAATGCAATTCGCTGATAACGACAGTCACCTGATGAAAATGGTGAAGAACCTGTTAGCAGAAACCGGCACGGTGACCAACCTGAATGATCCACGCGGTGTATACACCCTGTGCCTTCAGTGTAAGGTGGACTAAGACCCGGTGACACTTAATCACTCTGAAAAAGAGGCGGTGATCCGTGAGGTTCACCGCCTCTTTGCTGTTGCAGAACGTTATTTTAACCGCTCTTTCCCTTTGCCGGATGTGTCTTTCAGGCGCAGCGGTAAAAACGCCGGCACCGCCTTTTTACAGCAGAACAGGGTTAACTTTCATCCTGTATTACTGGCTGCAAACAAAGCGGCATTTTTCAGTGATGTGATCCCACATGAAGTCAGTCATCTGATAACGTGGCATACAGCAGGCAAACGACGCAGAGTGAAACCTCACGGTCCGGAATGGCAGGCTGTCATGCAACATGTTTACGGCGTATCCCCTTCGACGACACATGACTTCGACTTATCCGTACTGGGCCTGACAACCTTTAACTACCGCTGTGGCTGTCAGACCATAGCATTGTCGGTGAGAAGGCATAATAATGTGAAAAAGGGCAGGACTTATCGCTGCAGACGATGCGGGGAAAATCTGGTATTCGTTAAGAACAGCGAAGCAACGTAAGCTGACTGAAAAGAAAAGAAGGCTTAAAAAAGGTTTAAAATCCTGGCAGTCAGGTGACGCAGTAACACGTCACCGGTAGCAGGAACGGGTTTCAGTTAAACCATTTTTGCGTGAAAACGCGGTCGAGTTCACTGAATGCTGTTTTCAGCGTAGCCGCCAGTTCACGATATTTAGGCTGAGAACGCATTGCCTGCAATTCGCAACCTTCTGCTGCCATTTTACGGTGAACTTCCTGGTACCAGCTTTTAATTTGCGGCGGCAAAGTCTGATTCGAGCGGTGACCCAACCAGAGTAAGCCCTGTAAGGGCAGGCTGATGAAGAACAGGCCAATCGCCATAGCCTGCGGCAGATATGCACTACCCAGCACATTTAACATCATTCCCGCGGCCACAATGGCCAGAGGCGGCATGGCTTTGATAGCCAGCTTTGTTGCACTGACGACCCGGCACTCCGGAAAGAAAGCATAAAGCTCCCGTTTTACCGGCCAGGTATTCATATAGTCTTGTCCGTCACGCAGAAGCGTAATTACTGATTGTGACATGCCTGCTCTCCTGCCGGTGCTGACCCCGGTCAACGTCTGGATTTTATTTTATTAAACTACAAAAAATCCCGGATGTATTCAGCATTCTATACTAAAGATGCTGCGGTTTGGTTTATTATAGCCCGGTTAACGGCTCAGGTAACATTACCGACATATATTGTAATGAAAAGTCATACTCAATTCAGGTTGAATATGCGATATTGACCCACATAAAGATACCATCATTTAAAGGCTCGTTGTCAGCGGCGATGAGTGAAAGCATTGGAGATAGAAATGGCAGAAAGCAGACACGTCCGTCTACTTATTCTGGGCTCTGGCCCGGCAGGATATTCCGCAGCAGTCTATGCGGCCAGAGCAAACCTTGAACCTGTACTGTTAACAGGTATTCAGCAGGGTGGACAGTTAACAACAACCACAGAAGTTGAAAACTGGCCGGGCGACCCTGAAGGACTGACAGGTCCTGATCTGATGGTACGCATGCAAAAACATGCAGAGAAATTCAATACAGAAATCATTTTTGATCACATCAACAAAACTGATTTCAGTAAGCGCCCGTTCACCCTTTACGGTGATTCAGGCACTTATACCTGTGATGCACTGATCATCGCAACCGGTGCTTCTGCGAAATACCTGGGTCTGGAATCTGAAGAAGCGTTCAAAGGTAAAGGGGTCTCTGCCTGCGCAACCTGTGACGGATTCTTCTACCGTAACCAGAAAGTAGCGGTTGTGGGCGGCGGTAATACTGCCGTGGAAGAAGCACTGTATCTGTCGAACATCGCGTCTGAAGTTCACGTTATTCACCGTCGTGACACTTTCCGCAGTGAAAAAATTCTTGAGCAGCGTCTGCTGGACAAAGCAGAAAACGGTAACGTGGTTCTGCACCTGAATAAAACGCTGGACGAAGTGCTGGGCGATGAAATGGGCGTAACCAAAGTCCGTATTGCTGACACGCAGTCTGGTGCCAAAGAAGAAATCGATGTAATGGGCCTGTTTATTGCCATTGGCCACAAGCCGAACACGGATATTTTCGAAGGTCAGCTTGAAATGAAAGACGGCTATATTGTTGTTCAGAGCGGTCTGCAGGGTAATGCCACACAAACCTCTGTGGAAGGTATTTTTGCTGCCGGTGATGTGAGCGATCATATTTACCGTCAGGCAATTACCTCAGCCGGCACCGGTTGTATGGCTGCACTTGATGCAGAGAAATTCCTCGATGGTTTCCGCCCGGAACAAGGCTGATAACTGAGGTACGGGGCAGCTTCCCTGCCCCGTGATTCCATGATTGAACTCCCTTACCTGAATGTTGATACACCATTTCCGCCTGTTTCAACAGCATTGAAAGAACCTGACGGTCTGCTGGCTTACGGCGCAACACTGGACGCCCCCCGGTTATTTCAGGCTTACTCCAACGGCATTTTCCCCTGGTTCAGCGATGATGAGCCGGTACTCTGGTGGTCGCCGGATCCAAGAGCAATCATTGAGCTGGATGGCTTTCACGTATCTAAAAGTCTGAAAAAACTGGCAAAACGCAAACAGTATCGGGTCACACTGAATGAAGATTTCTACGCAGTTATCCGTGCCTGCTCATCCATTCCCCGCTACCGGCCTGACAGTAAGGAACTGTCGTCAGACACCTGGATCACCGGCGACATGATTACCGCCTATGAAAGACTCCACCGTGCCGGCATTGCCCACTCTGTTGAAGTCTGGAATGAAGACAATCAACTGGCCGGCGGCTTGTACGGTGTGGCGGTTGGTGGTGTTTTTTGTGGTGAATCCATGTTCCACAAAGAACCGAATACATCCAAGCTGGCCATGCTGGCGCTGGTAAAACACATGCAAAACCATAATCTTGCATTTATTGACTGCCAGTTACCCACTGAACATTTGCAGTCCCTGGGGGCGCAAACCGTTCCCAGAAGCACATTTATTGACCGCTTACGTCATCATAATGCTACAATAGACGAAGACGGCAGAATAACTGCCTCATATCGTAGTAGTTGGCAAGGTGGAAATATAACGCCATGAAGTTTGGGCTTACGCAGTCTTTCGCCTGCAGTTATTTACCGGATAAGAATGAACAGTTACTGGTATTTGCAGAAACTGAACAGGATCTCCGCTATCGTTACGGACAGCTGATTCAGGCCGGATTCCGTCGCAGTGGCGATCAAATTTACCGGCCCCACTGCCCTACCTGCGAAGCCTGCCAGTCGGTACGTATTCCTGTGGCACTGTTTTCGCCTTCAAGAAGCCAGCGACGTGTGCTGAAGCGCAATAGTCACCTCACCACTACGCTGTCATCAACACCGAAAGACGAATACTACCCTCTTTACGAGCGGTACATTAATGAGCGCCATACCGACGGCAGCATGTATCCGGCTAACAGAGACCAGTATAACAGTTTCATTTTCTGCAACTGGAATCCCCCCGTATTTATTGAAGCGCGGGACGGAGATGAGCTGGTTGCAGTGGCCGTTACCGATGACATCCGTCATTGTGACGGTACAGCTTCTTTCTCAGCGCTGTATACGTTTTTTGCGCCTGAGTTATCGTCCTCGTCAATGGGCACGTGGATGATATTACAGCAAATCGCCCATGCTAAATCCGATGCCCGCAATTTTTTGTATCTCGGTTATCAGATAGACGAGTGCAATAAAATGAATTACAAAACGAAATTTTTGCCCCATGAACGTTTATTTGACATGAATTGGCAAAAATTCAGCTCAAATAAAGCCTGAACCCTTTACACACGGGCGTTTATTGGTTAATGTCTGCGCGGCAAAATTTTGACTTACTGAGGTAACTGCTTTTCATGGCAAAAGAAGATTCTATCGAAATGGAAGGAACCGTGGTTGACACACTTCCAAGCACACAATTCCGCGTTGAACTTGAGAACGGTCACGTTGTGACTGCACACATCTCCGGCAAAATGCGTAAGAACTATATCCGCATTCTTACTGGTGACAAGGTAACCGTAGAGATGACGCCGTACGATCTGACTAAAGGTCGCATCGTTTATCGTGCAAGATAATACTCAGTAGTCTGTAGAATCTTAAAAAAAAGCCCGGTGATATCACCGGGCTTTTTGTTTTTAAGTCGGGTTGAGCGCGAAATCCTTAGTTGGATTCCGCCTCTTCATTCCGGGTTTCCGCACCGGAGAATGAGAACTCCAGTTTGTTTTCACCCAAATCGACTTTCACACTGCCACCTTTGCTCAGCTCTCCGAACAACAATTCGTTAGCCAGCTCTTTCTTCACTTCCTCTTTTATGAGGCGTGACATAGGCCGTGCCCCCATAGATTTATCGTAACCTTTCTCAGCAAGATACGCCCTTGCAGCCGGCGTGACTTCAAAGGTAACACCTTTGGTATCCAGCTGTGCTTCCAGTTCCACCAGGAACTTATCAACCACCTGCAGAATAACGTCAGTGCCAAGGTGATTAAACCAGATAATACCGTCAAGACGGTTACGGAACTCAGGGGTAAACACCTTGTTGATTTCCGACATGGCATCATGACTGTGATCCTGTTGCTGGAAGCCGATAGATTTACGAACGGTTTCCTGCACGCCGGCATTAGTGGTCATGACCAGGACCACATTACGGAAGTCAACCTTACGGCCGTTGTTATCCGTCAGCGTACCGTGATCCATGACCTGCAGCAGAATATTGTAAATATCACTGTGGGCTTTTTCGATTTCATCCAGCAGCACTACCGAATACGGGTTTTTAATGACCGCATCGGTAAGCAGACCGCCCTGATCGAAACCGACATATCCCGGAGGCGCACCGATTAAACGGCTTACCGCGTGGCGCTCCATATATTCCGACATATCGAAACGGATAAGCTCCACACCCATGATTTTTGCCAGTTGCTGTGTGACTTCCGTCTTACCTACACCGGTAGGACCGGCGAACAGGAAACTGCCGATAGGCTTCTCTTCACTGCCCAGACCGGCACGGGATAAGTGAATCGCGTCTGTCAGCGTCTCAATGGCTTTGTCCTGACCAAATACCACCATTTTCAGGTCACGGCCAAGATGTTTCAGCGCCTGACGGTCGGAGGCAGACACGGACTTCTCAGGGATCCGGGCCATCTTAGCGATGATTTGCTCGATATCAGCCACATTGATGGTTTTCTTACGGCGGGACACCGGCAGCAAACGCTGACTGGCGCCTGCTTCGTCCATGACGTCAATGGCTTTGTCCGGCAAATGGCGTTCGTTGATGTACTTGGCAGACAGCTCTGCAGCAGCCTGAAGTGCTTTCTGGGTAAAACGAACGCTATGGTGCTCTTCGTAACGGGACTTCAGACCCAGCAGGATCTTGGTCGTATCGCTCACTGAGGGCTCCACCACGTCGACTTTCTGGAAGCGACGGGCAAGTGCCCTGTCTTTTTCAAAAATGCCCTGGTATTCCTGATAGGTGGTAGAACCGATGCAACGCAATTCACCGGAACTCAGTTTTGGCTTCAGCAAATTAGATGCATCCATCACACCACCGGATGCCGCACCGGCACCGATGATCGTATGAATTTCATCAATAAATAAAATGGCGTTTTCGTCTTTGCTGAGTTCTTTAAGAATAGCTTTTAACCGTTTTTCAAAGTCACCGCGATACTTGGTACCGGCCAGCAAGCCGCCTAAGTCCAGAGAATACACCGTACTGTCGGCAATCACGTCCGGCACGTCATCGTTAACGATGCGGTAAGCTAAACCTTCGGCAATAGCCGTTTTACCTACGCCGGCTTCACCCACCAGCAGCGGGTTGTTTTTACGGCGACGACACAGAATTTGAATCGTACGCTCTACTTCCGCATCACGTCCGATTAACGGGTCAATTTTACCGTCCTTCGCCTGACGGTTCAGATCAGTAGAATATTTGCTCAGTGCAGAACCGGACTCTTCACCCTCTGCTGTCTCTTCCTGACTTTCAGCACCGGCAGGACTTTCATCTTCATTTTTACTGACACCGTGACTGATGTAATTCACCACATCAAGACGGGTGACGTCAGCACGTTTGAGAATATAAACCGCCTGAGATTCCTGCTCGGAGAAAATAGCCACCAGCACGTTCGCACCGGTTACCTCGTCTTTGCCTGATGATTGCACATGAAAAACCGCGCGCTGAAGTACACGCTGGAAACCTAAAGTTGGCTGCGTCTCACGGTCATTTGCCTGCTCATCCATAATGAGTGGCGTGGTATCTTTAACAAACTCGATAAGTTCGCTTTTGATTTGCTCGATATTGGCACCACACGCTTTAAGTGCGTCCCGGGCGGCAGAATTATCCATCAGCGCCAGCAACAGATGCTCTACCGTCATGAATTCGTGACGATGTTCTCTGGCAAACACGAAAGCTTCGTTCAGCGTTTGCTCTAACTCTTTATTCAACATATCGCTCGCCCTCTGTTAATAGACCTATGCCTGTTCCATGGTGCACATAAGCGGGTGTTGATGCTTACGCGCATACTGATTGACCTGCATCACTTTGGTTTCTGCAATCTCTGCAGTAAATATGCCACACACAGCACGTCCCTGATAATGTACGGTGAGCATAGTCTGATTGGCCTTCTCAGCATCCATATTAAAAAAATGCATGAGTACTTCGACCACGAAGTCCATCGGCGTGTAATCGTCGTTGTTCAACAACACTTTATACATTGGCGGCGGCTGCGTCTTTTGTCGCTCCGCAAGCCTCTCTTTTTCTCTGTCTATACTGATCGCGTTGTCTTTACTCATAGTACAATAATAGTGCCTTAGCGCAGATTAGCCGATTTTTTTGTAAATAAATAATCTTTAATTTACGCTTGACATTCAATGGTTAAAATATCTACAGTTTTAACTATGGCCATGCGAGTGACGCGCATAGCCATCGTGCTCCCCATATTTCTATTGTGGGGGCATAGTATTATGAGTTCAAGGATTAAGAGGAAGTCGATGTATGGCGGTTGGTAAAGTTAAATGGTTTAACAATGCTAAAGGATTTGGATTTATCGTTCCTGAGGACGGCGGAGAGGACATTTTTGCCCACTACTCCACCATTCAGATGGATGGATACCGTTCTCTCAAGGCAGGCCAGGAAGTAACGTTTGATGTACAGCAGGGTCCGAAGGGCCTTCACGCAGAAAACATTGGTGTTGTCGAAGAACCTGAACGTTAAAATTCAAAAAAGCATCTCAAAGGGCTTTTTACTGCGATTCGGCAGTCGGTAGAAGGCCTTTTTTATGCGCCATTTTCAGCGGTGTCTTCAAATTTACCGCTACCAAATAAAAAACCCGGCGAAAGCCGGGTTTTTTGGTTCTTGCTTAAACGCTTACTTAGACAGGGACTCCTGCAGCGTTTTGCTTGGAGACATCGCTGCATACAGCTTGTCTTCGTCAGGGAAGTAGTAACCGCCGATATCCTGTGGCTGACCCTGAGACGCATCGATTTCTTCGATGATTTTGTCGATGTTCGCAGTCATCGCTTCCAGAGTTGGCTTGAACAGTTCAGCCAGCTCTTTATCTTCAGTCTGCTCAGTCAGTGCTTCAGCCCAGTACAGCGCCAGCCATACATGGCTGCCACGGTTATCCAGCTGACCCACTTTACGCTCAGGTGACTTACCGGTGTTCAGCAGCTTCTCAGTCGCCTTATCAAGGGCAACCGCCAGCGCTTTCGCTTTAGAGTTGCTGTGCTTGATAGCCAGCTCTTCAAGAGACACTGCCAGTGCCAGGAATTCACCCAGTGAATCCCAGCGTAAGTGACCTTCTTCAACGAACTGCTGAATGTGCTTAGGTGCAGAACCACCCGCACCGGTCTCGTACAGACCACCACCGGCCATCAGAGGCACGATAGACAGCATCTTCGCACTGGTACCCAGTTCCAGAATCGGGAACAGGTCAGTCAGATAGTCACGCAGAACGTTACCTGTTACGGAGATAGTATCCAGGCCGCGGATTGCACGTTCCATAGAGAAACGAATCGCACGTACAGGTGACATGATGTGGATTTCCAGACCATTCGTGTCGTGGTCTTTCAGGTACTTCTCAACTTTCTTGATAAGCTGTGCATCGTGGGCACGCTCATCGTCCAGCCAGAATACTGCCGGCATACCAGAGTTACGTGCACGGGTAACGGCCAGTTTAACCCAATCCTGAATCGGCGCGTCTTTCGCCTGACACATACGCCAGATATCGCCTTCTTCAACATTGTGCTCAATCAGCACATTTCCGTCCTGATCGATGATTTGTACAGTACCGTCAGCTTCCAGTTCAAATGTCTTATCGTGTGAACCGTACTCTTCCGCTTTCTGCGCCATCAGACCAACGTTAGGCACTGTACCCATGGTAGTAGGATCAAATGCACCGTGGGTCTTACAGAAGTTAATCACTTCCTGATAGATAGTCGCATAAGTAGACTCGGGGATAACCGCTTTAGTATCGTGCGCCTTACCATCCGGTCCCCACATCTGACCGCTGTTACGGATCATTGCAGGCATAGACGCATCAACGATAACGTCTGAAGGTACGTGCAGGTTAGAAATACCTTTGTCTGAGTTAACCATTGCCATAGGCGGACGGTCAGCGTAACAGGCGTTGATGTCTTTTTCGATTTCAGAACGCTGTGATTCCGGCAGAGAAGCGATTTTGTCGTAAACGCTGCCTAAACCATTGTTAGGGTTAACACCCAGTTCTTTAAACAGATCGCCGTGCTTGTCGAACAGTTCTTTATAAAACACTTTTACGCAGTGACCGAATACGATGGGGTGAGACACCTTCATCATGGTCGCTTTCACGTGTAGTGAGAACAGAATGCCGGTTTGCTTCGCATCTTCGATTTGTTCTTCGAAGAATTTGCACAGGGCTTTCTTGCTCATGAACATACCGTCGATAACTTCACCCGCCAGCAGATCTACACGTGGCTTCAGGGTTTTCTTGCTACCGTCTTTACCGGTAAATTCGATGCTTACGTAGCCATCTTTCTCAACAGTAGTGGACTTCTCACTTGAGTAGAAATCGCCGCCGCGCATGTGCGCAACGTGAGAGCGTGAAGCCTGGCTCCACTCACCCATTGAATGCGGGTGTTTCTTCGCGAAGTTTTTAACCGCTGTAGGTGCACGGCGGTCTGAGTTACCTTCACGCAGAACCGGGTTAACAGCAGAACCCAGTACTTTTCCGTAACGTTCACGGATGTCTTTTTCTTCGTCCGTTTTAGGATCTTCAGGGAACGGAGGAACGTTATAGCCTTTGGCGTTTAATTCTTTGATTGCTGCACGCAATTGGGGAATAGATGCACTGATGTTAGGCAGTTTAATGATGTTTGCTTCTGGATCCTGCGTTTTTTCACCCAGGTCAGTCAGTGCGTCAGGCACTTTTTGATCGTCGTTCAGGTAATCCGGGAAGTTGGCGAGAATACGCGCAGCCAGTGAAATATCGCTTAACTCGATGTCGATGTCAGCAGATTTAGCAAATTTCTCAATGATTGGCAGTAAAGAGTAAGTCGCCAGCATTGGCGCTTCATCTGTTTTTGTGTAGATGATAGTCGACTTAGCTTTGGTCATTATATACCTCAAAGTTGTCGGTAAAGAGCTACCTGATTTATTCCATTAACCCCGCGTGGAATCGCTATAATATGCAGGGCATTCCGGTAATATCGTAAGATTCTGATCACGATTACTGAAATAACCTTTCAGTCTGGTCTATATCTGTAGTTTACAGATCACTGTGTAATGTCCTCTCGCCCACGAACACTACACCCAATTCGTCATTTTTGCGGGCCCGCCTTGCAGACGCACCCTGTCCTGCCGAAATTACCGCGCTCAATAGTATAGGGTCGAACGTAGGAGTTACAAGTCATACCATTGTCTTAAGCGTGAAGATCAATCTAATTTTTGTCAATTTCCTGATCTTTTTTTGCAATTTCGTTTTTTTTCTTCAAAAAAGTGACACAGACAGTCCGCCCCGCCGGCATTTTTGCGGTAGCATGCGCACCGGTTCTGACTATTTTCCGGGAGTGACAAATGCCGGCGGGCAAAATTCTGCTGTTCAATAAGCCATTCAACGTACTGACACAGTTTACCGATCAGGAAGGCAGACAAACCCTGAAAGACTTCATTCCCGTTCCCGGCGTGTATGCAGCCGGCAGGCTCGACAGAGATTCCGAAGGGTTACTGGTACTCACAGACGATGGCAAACTGCAGCACCGTCTGGCAAATCCTAAAGCCAAAACCAGTAAAACCTACTGGGTGCAGGTCGAGGGAGAGCCCACAGATGAGGCCATACAACAGCTGTGTGATGGTGTGGAACTGAAAGACGGCCTTACGCGGCCGGCAAAAGTACACCGCATGGATGAACCGGCACTGTGGCCGCGCAATCCGCCAGTGAGGTTCCGGCAGCACATTCCCACCAGCTGGTTATCGGTGACCCTTACCGAAGGCAAAAACCGTCAGGTCAGAAGGATGACAGCCCACGTGGGATTCCCGACGCTCAGACTGATCCGGTACCGTATCGGCAACTGGACCATTGATGGCATTGCTAACGGCGAATACCTGCAAATCCAGTAATTTTCCCTGACAGAGCCTGAGGAAAATCCGTACCGGCAATTGTGCAATGGCAGCAGGCTTCTATACTTTTTACAAAAAGGCACAAGTTATAGCTGAATTGCCGGGTTACTGCCGTGCCATAGCCAGATAATTCTGGTAGAATCCGCGACCCTGAGTCAGCCAGATAAATTGGAAATCCACTAAGAGTTAATATGTCATCAAATTCAACACCTTCACCTGCATCTCAAAAAGTCATTGTCGGTATGTCCGGCGGTGTAGATTCTTCTGTTTCTGCGTATCTCTTGCAGCAGCAGGGTTACCAGGTAGAAGGGCTTTTCATGAAAAACTGGGAAGAAGATGACAACGACGAATATTGTGCAGCTGCAGAAGATTTAGCGGATGCACAGGCCGTGGCTGATAAACTGGGCATTGAATTACACACGATCAATTTCGCCGCTGAGTACTGGGATAATGTATTTGAATACTTCCTGGAAGAATACAAAGCCGGCAGAACGCCTAACCCGGACATCATGTGTAATAAAGAAATTAAGTTTAAAGCCTTCCTGGAATTTGCAGCTGAAGACTTAGGTGCAGATTACATTGCTACCGGCCATTATGTACGCCGCCGTGAGAAAGACGGTCGCTGGCAAATGTTACGTGGCCTGGATGGTAATAAAGATCAGAGTTACTTTCTTTATACGCTGGGCGAAGAACATGTCGCTAAAACATTGTTCCCTGTTGGCGAACTGGAAAAGCCCCGTGTCCGTGAAATCGCTGAAGAACAGGGACTGGTAACGGCTGACAAAAAGGACTCCACCGGCATTTGTTTTATCGGTGAGCGTAAATTCAAAGACTTCCTGTCTAAATATCTTCCTGCACAGCCGGGTGTTATCGAAACCGCTGAAGGCGAAGTTATCGGCGAACACGAAGGCCTGATGTATCACACGCTGGGTCAGAGAAAAGGGTTACACATTGGAGGCCTCGCGGCCCATGGTGACGATCCGTGGTACGTGGTAGACAAAGACGTTGAACGTAATGTGCTCATCGTCGGTCAGGGTGCTGATCATCCCCGTCTGTATTCCAAAGGACTGATCGCCCGGCAACTGCACTGGGTAGACAGAACCCCTGTAACTGAAACGGTGCGTGCTGTTGTTAAAACCCGTTACCGTCAGACAGACATCCCCTGCACTATCCGTCCGCTTAATGATGATTTGATAGAAGTGCTCTTCGATGAGCCGCAAAAAGCGGTGACGCCTGGCCAGTCTGCGGTGTTTTATAAGAAAGAAGTCTGTCTGGGTGGCGGAATCATTGAGAGTTACATACGGTGATGCTGGATCCTAAAATAGAGCAACATATTGCGCTGGCAGGCGTTTGTCAGGCCGCAGCACTGGTACAAAAAGTCGCGCGCGCAGGCACTGTAGATACAGAAGCCTGTGAGGCCAGCCTGTCGAGTATCCTGGTGACCGACCCGGAATCACCACAACATGTTTTCGGGCAGTTAAGCAATTTGAAGATGGGTTATCAGAGCATTGTCTCCCAGCTCTCCGGCCGCAGCAGTCATAAAGATGCCGAACTCACCCGTTATGTTGCCAGCCTGCTTGGTCTGGAAAGAAAACTCAGCGCCAAACCGGCAGCCCTGAATGAATTGAGCCAGCGTATTTCCCACGTTCAGCGACAGCTGGCACATGTAGATTTTGACAACAGTCAGATCATTGCCTCCCTGGCCAGTATTTACAGTGATATTATCAGCCCGCTGGCACCGAAAATTCAGGTAGCCGGCAATACAGAACATTTGAGCCGTCCCCTTAACCAGCAGCGGGTCCGTGCCCTGCTGTTAGCGGGTGTGCGTGCTGCCGTCATGTGGCGGCAAATGGGCGGCCGGCGCCGCCAGATACTCTTTAACCGCAAACAAATTTTACACAGTGCAACTCTTGCGCTGAGATTAATCAATTAGTTTAGGAGCTAAAGGTGGAACTGACTCAGTTAACCGCAATTTCCCCTGTCGATGGCCGCTATGCAAGTAAAAGTGCAGAGCTGCGCAGCATTTTCAGTGAATACGGCTTATTGAAATACCGTGTTCAGGTAGAAGTAAGATGGTTACAAATGCTGTCTGAACAGGCTTCAATTACTGAAGTCCCTGCTTTTAGCGATGAATCTCACGCACTGCTGAACGACATTGTTGCTTCTTTTTCTGTTGATGATGCAATGCGCATTAAAGAGATTGAGCGCACAACGAATCACGATGTGAAGGCGGTTGAGTACTTCTTAAAAGAAAAGGTAGAAGGCAACAGCGAATTAAACGCGATCAGTGAATTCATTCACTTTGCGTGTACCTCAGAAGACATCAACAACCTGTCTCACGGCCTGATGTTGACTGAAGCCCGTGACTCCGTGCTTCTGCCTTACTGTGATAAGCTGATCAGTGAACTTACCCGTTTAGCGAAGGAATACAAAACCATTCCGATGATGGCCCGTACTCACGGCCAGCCTGCATCGCCTACGACTATGGGTAAAGAAATGGCGAACGTTGCCATGCGTTTACGCCGTCAGCGCGACCAGATTGCAGCGGTTACCCTGCTGGGTAAAATCAACGGCGCAGTGGGCAATTATAATGCTCACCTGTCTGCGTATGCAGATACTGACTGGCACGCCCTGTCAGAAAAATTTGTTACCAGCCTTGGCCTGACATGGAACCCGTACACCACACAAATCGAACCTCACGATTACATTGCTGAGCTGTTTGATGCAGTGGCCCGTTTCAACACCATCGTACTGGATTTTGACCGTGACGTCTGGGGCTACATTGCGCTGGGTCACTTCAAACAAAAAACCATTGCCGGTGAGATCGGTTCATCAACCATGCCGCACAAAGTCAATCCAATCGACTTTGAAAACTCAGAAGGTAATCTGGGTCTGGCAAACGCAATTTTCGACCACCTGGCTGCCAAACTGCCTGTATCACGCTGGCAGCGCGACCTGACTGACTCTACAGTTCTGCGTAATCTGGGTGTTGGTGTGGGTTATGCGGTTATTGCTTATCAGGCGACCCTGAAAGGGATCAGCAAACTGGAAGTTAACGAAGCCAGCCTGCTTGCTGAACTGGACAATAACTGGGAACTGCTGGCAGAGCCGGTACAAACCGTTATGCGTCGTTACGGCATTGAAAAGCCTTACGAGAAGCTCAAAGAGCTGACCCGTGGTAAGAAAGTCAATGCAGAAGTCATGGCTGAATTCATCGACGGTCTGGCTCTGCCTGACGCAGTGAAAGCAGAACTGAAAACCTTGTCTCCTGCTAACTACATCGGTGATGCAATTCGCCTTGTTGATCAGTTGCCGGAATAAATGTCACGGTATACTATTTAGTCACCGGTATGAATATTAGGGCTGCTGTGCAGCCCTTCTTCTTTTCAGGATACTTGTGAATTCACATGCTAGCAAAACCAGTGTTTCAATGCTTTCACTGGTACGGACATTATCACTTGCGGTTTTAGCCGGTCTGGCTGCCTATACACTGATTGTTGTTTTTATTCTTGAAGACTATTCAGTGTCGATTCTGTTGCTTATCGCCACTCATGCACTCTTGTTCAGCAGCACCCTCGCACTGACCTACCGTAATCAACCGGATGCCGCTGACCGCGCGCGGTTTATTTTTGTCACCAGTTGTATGACCCTCATCACGCTACTATCACTGATGTGGGAAAAAGACACGGGATTACAACAGCTCCTGCTGGTCGGTATGATCACCAGCGGCTTTATTTTTCCCCGCAGCGAACAGCAACAACGCCGCTTTGCTGAATATACCTACGGCCTGTTGTACATCATCGTGGAAGGCGTAATTGTATTCAGTGAAACCCATACCTGGGCCACACTGCGCCTGTCCAATGCCATCATTCTGGTTTCCGGCGGGCTTGTCATGCTCAGGCTGGTCAGAGATAAAATTGAAAAGCAGGCGGAAGCCTTGTTGTTGTCGGAACGCCGCAACACAACCTTGCTGAAAAGCATGTTGCCGGCAGCGCCGGACGATAAGAGTAAACACTGGCCCTTAGGCCACACAGAAAAAATCACCAATGTCTCAGTGCTTTTCGCAGACCTTCAGGGTTATACCAAGCTCAGCGAGAAATACGATGACATTGGCATTGTTGCGATTCTGGACGATCTTTATCGTCTGTTCGATGCCCACGCCCTGCGCCTGGGCATTGAAAAGGTAAAAACCAACGGCGATGAATACATGGCCGCTACCGGTATCCCCTCCACCATTACTGTACCTCAATATATTCAGGAGAATACTGCGGTGACACTGTGTACCTTTGCCAGCGCAATTTTAGAAAGCTTTCATGAACTGGCAAAAGAAAAAGACCTTGGCTGTAATATCCGGATAGGAATCGCAACCGGCTCTGTCACGGGCGGGATAATCGGTGCCCATAAACCCCATTTTGATATCTGGGGAAAAACCGTAAACCGCGCAGCAAGGCTTGAACAAGCTAGTCAGCCCGGCACAATTACCGTTTGCGCCAGAACCCGGGGACAACTTGTCGATGCCGGTGCCTCTCAATTTGAATTCTCTAACAGCTTTGTCGTCGGTGACAACCTGGTTGCCCATTCATTGCGATTACAAAAAGATTAACTATTTATGTACACCTTAAATACTGATTTTAATCCTGATCAGTTTCTCGCCAGTTTCTGGCAAAAAGCCCCGTTAGTTATCCGCAGCGGCATTATTGATTTCGATGATCCCCTGGATGAACATGACCTCGCCGGCATGGCGATGGAAGCTGACATCGACAGCCGCATTGTTAGTCGGACCGGTGACAAGTGGGACGTTGCCCACGGCCCCTTTGAAAATTTCAACCAGGTATGCAAAGGCAAATGGTCGTTGCTCGTACAGGCGACAGACCGTTACAGTGAAGACGTGGACGAATTAATGTCGTTGTTCAGCTTTATCCCCTACTGGCGAATGGATGACGTAATGATTAGCTTTGCTGTAGAAGGCGCCGGCGTGGGTGCACATACCGATCAGTACGATGTTTTTCTTATTCAGGGTAAAGGTTCCCGCCGCTGGCGCGTTGCGCCTCCTGACAATGCTGAAGTGTGCCGCCCGCACAAAGATTTACAACAGGTTGCCTCTTTTAACCCCGACATCGATGTAGTCCTTAAGCCCGGTGATATTCTTTATATCCCTCCGGGCTGGGCCCACGAAGGTACTGCACTGGAAGACTGCCTCACTTATTCCATTGGCTTCCGTGCCCCTGACCAGAACGATTTACTGCAACAACTGGCAGACCATCTCGCGGCAGCGCCGGCAGTAGCCGGTGTTACACCACGACGATACAGCGACCCGCACCTGTTGCCGCAGGAACATCCATCCATGGTTAGCTATGATGCGTTGTCAGGTTTACGACAACTAATGATTGATTACCTGCAATCTGACCAGGGTGAGGACGGATTGCTCAGTATTTTGAGCGCTCAGTACCTGCCGGAAAACGTGCCGGGAGAGCCCTATACCCTTGCTGAAATCACTGAAGCGGTTGAAACAGGATGTGCTGTTTACCGGGCGCCCGGCTGCAAGCCGGTATACAGTGAAAATCAGGCTGATGAAGAGTTTTCGTTTTATGTGAATGGTGAAAGGTTTAGTGCTGCGTCCTCATTAAAACCGTTATTACTGCCCGTTCTCGCTGGCCAGCCGTATCCGCCGGAACACCCGGTTGCTGACGCAGATGACATTGCGATGATTCAACTTTTGGCTATACTGATCAATAAAGGTTACTGGGAACTAAGGAACTAGTCCTTTAGGCTCGCTGCGTTTTTCATGAAGAAAGTCCCGCAGCGTACAGGCAACTCAGAGCTTGAATCATGCGTTTTCAAATCGAAAATGTTGATTGGATGAGTGGTAAAAATCGACTTACAGAACTTCGCGAACAGGTATTTGTTGTGGAGTGGCGTATTCCGCGGCAGGCAGAATTCGACGATCGGGATCCTGACGCCCTGCACATCCTTGTTTCAGACGAAAATCATCAGCCGGTTGCCACCGGCAGAATTACCAGAGACGGTGAAATTGGCCGGATCGCCGTGCTGCATGCTTACCGCACGCTGGATGTGTATAAAATTTTGTTTCGTTCTTTAATTAAACTGGGCAAAACAGCCAGAGTGGATCAGGTGAAAGTGGTTTGTAATCTGGCCAGTGTGGATGAGCATAAAGCCAGAGGTTACACACCGGAAGGGCCGGTATTCATGGAAGCGGGCATTCCCCGTCAGCGTATGTTTTGCCCTATCAACCGTTTCAGGCTACCGGACGTGCAGGAATGCCATTGAGCGGAGACTTTAAACCATAACAGTCTCCGTCATACTTAATACCCGGCAGCTCAGACAGAACCCCAAATTTCATCTTTCTCAACAAACTTATACAGTTGCTCTGCACGGTTTTGCATAATGGCTGCAAACTGTAGCTGAGTCTGATCGGTGATCCCCGAGCGCTGAATGTTTTCTGCTTTTAGCTGCCAGCTCATAACAAAGTGGCGTAATGCATCACGACCGTTCGCTGCATTACCTGCAGAGATAAAATCTACCGGTAAGTCACCACTCAGTACCCAGAATGCTGCACCGTCCATCGCTTTCACTTTCAGAACTGCCCACAACGGATAAAGATACCGGCTGGCTGCATCATCAACGGTGGATACCACAACTCCGTTCTCTGCCAGATACTTCGTTGCTTTTTTAAATTGCTCATTCAGCCACTGCTGACGTTGTTGTTCTGTAATTTGCGGCGTTGTTTGCTCTGTCATACTTCACTTCTTTTTTAATGGTGTTTTTAATGCTTTCCTGTTTCGTAAACTACCACAAACGCCATTTTTCGTCATTATTCCCGGCTTGATAGTTATCACTATCGCTATCAGCAGGGGCGTTTACACTTACTTACATCAATTCTCTTGGTTTTTGCTATAAATAAAGCAGTCTGTCAGCATTGGAGAAAAACCGGACTTATGATGATAAAAGCAATCCGAATTACACTTGGTGCCCTGCTCGCCGTTGCCGGCGTTGTACTGACCATTATTCCGGGTTCAACACTGCTGATCCTGGCCGGTCTGGTTGTACTCAGTTACGACATACCAAAGGCCCGTGTGTGGCTTAAGGTGGTACAGGGCAGCATGCAGCGGGGTGCCCGCAAGCTCGATACCTTCCTGCTTTCCCGCAAGTTGGCCCGTAAATCACGCTGAAGAACAGGCAATAAAAAAGCCGCTTTAAGCGGCTTTTGTGTCTGAGCGGGCTGGTTGGGATGGGCCCGCTTTCCTTAAACTACAAACTAACTATAGCTTATCCGTGATTTTCTGCCAGGTATAACCAGGTTTCTACCACAGTATCCGGGTTCAGTGACACAGAATCGATACCTTCTTCCACCAGCCATGCAGCGAAATCATCATGATCCGATGGTCCCTGACCACAAATACCAACGTATTTGCCACGGGCTTTTGCCGCACGGATTGCCATAGAGAGCAACGCCTTCACGGCAGGGTCACGCTCGTCGAACAAGTGAGCAATCAGGCCTGAGTCGCGGTCAAGACCCAGCGCAAGCTGTGTCATGTCGTTAGAACCGATGGAGAAACCATCGAAGATATCCAGGAACTGGTCGGCCAGCAATGCGTTAGACGGCAGTTCACACATCATGATAACCCGCAGACCGTTGTCGCCCTGCTTAAGACCATTTTCAGCCAGAATTTCGATAACCTGACGGCCTTCTTCCAGTGTGCGGACGAAGGGGATCATGATTTCAACGTTGGTCAGCCCCATGACGTTACGAACGCGCTTGATGGCTTCACACTCCAGCGCAAAGCAGTCGCGGAAATCGTCAGAGATGTAACGGCTGGCACCACGGAAGCCCAGCATCGGGTTTTCTTCATCCGGCTCGTACTGATAACCACCTACCAGGTTGAAGTATTCGTTCGACTTGAAGTCAGACATGCGAACAATTACTTTCTTCGGCGAGAATGCAGCACCAATGCTGGCAATCCCTTCTACCAGTTTCTGGATGTAAAATTCACGGGGTGACTCGTAACCGGCAATCATTTCACTGATTTCTTCTTTCAGCTCTTCAGGCTGGCTGTCAAAATTCAGCAAGGCTTTAGGGTGAACCCCAATCATGCGGTTAATAATGAATTCAAGGCGGGCCAGACCCACACCGGCACTTGGCAGGCGGGCGAAATCAAATGCACGGTCAGGGTTACCTACGTTCATCATCACTTTCAGTGACAATTCCGGCATGGCATCAATGCGGGAAGTCACCACATCAAATTCCAGCTCAGAACTGTAGATGTAACCTGTATCACCTTCCGCACAGGAAACCGTGATTTTGTCGCCGGTGGCAATAGAATCTGTGGCGTTACCACACCCTACCACTGCCGGAATACCTAATTCACGGGCGATGATTGCAGCGTGACAAGTACGGCCACCACGGTTAGTCACAATGGCAGAGGCCTTTTTCATGATGGGTTCCCAGTCAGGATCCGTCATGTCAGTGACCAGCACATCACCGGGCTGAATCTTGTCCATCTCTTCAATTGAGCCAAGCACTTTCGCCTCACCGGCACCAATCTTGTGACCGATAGCACGGCCTTCACAGACGATGCTGCTCTTATCTTTGAGGTGGAAACGTTCAATTGTCTGACTGTCTTCGCGGCTGCGTACCGTTTCAGGACGGGCCTGAACAATGTACAACTTGCCGTCTGTACCGTCTTTAGCCCATTCAATGTCCATAGGACGCTGATAGTGCTTTTCAATGATTACAGCCTGCTTAGCCAGTTCCTGTACTTCATCGTCAGTCAGAGAGAATCGCAGACTGTCGGCTTTGTCGATATCAACAATAGATACCTGCTTGCCATGGGACTCATCTGCAGAATAAATCATTTTTGTCAGCTTGCTGCCCAGATTACGGCGCAGGATAGCCGGGTTACCATTGGCCAGCGTAGGCTTGTGTACATAGAATTCGTCAGGGTTAACGGCACCCTGCACCACCATCTCACCAAGACCAAATGAACTGGTCACAAATACCACATCATCGAAGCCTGATTCTGTATCAATGGTGAACATAACACCGGAAGACGCGATGTCGCTTCGTACCATGCGTTGTACACCGGCAGACAGTGCAACCCCTTTATGGTCGTAGCCCTGGTGAACACGATAAGAGATGGCACGGTCGTTAAACAGAGAGGCAAATACGTGCTTGATAGCCACCAGCACCGCATCGTAACCTTTTACGTTCAGGAAAGTTTCCTGCTGCCCTGCGAAAGATGCATCAGGCATATCTTCTGCTGTTGCGGAAGAGCGGACTGCGAACGACGCCTCATCACCGGCATCGCCCTGTAACGTTGCAAATGCTTCCTGAATTGCAGTTTCCAGCGCGGGCTGGAACGGCGTGTCGATGATCCACTGACGGATGTTTTTACCTGCTTCAGCCAGTGCTGTTACATCGTCAACATCCAGGGTATCCAGTACATCATGGATCCGTGCTTCAAGACCACTTTGCTCAAGAAACTCGTTAAATGCATCTGCAGTTGTAGCAAAACCGCCCGGCACCTGCACACCTGCATTTGCCAAATTAGAAATCATTTCACCTAAAGATGCATTCTTGCCGCCAACGCGACCTACATCATGCATCCCCAATTCCTGGTACCAAAGTACGTATTCTTGCACGGCCAAAGCCTCCAGCTTTATTAAACTTGTCAGTTCCGCTAATTTACGCAACCTGTGTTACGAAATGTTTATCACGAAACTTTGCGATATTCGCCGAGGTTAGTGCCAACCTGTTCATAGCATGCTGGCTTTTCGACGGTTTCATCTTAGAATGGTGAAAAATCGAAAGTAAAATCTTTCTGTATTCCGTAATAAAATTACAACAATGTTAAGGATTTGTTTTGCGTACCGCATACTACATTTCAGATGGTACAGCCATCACTGCTGAGGTCTTCGGCCACGCCTTACTGTCTCTGTTCCCTATACAGTTTAATCACACCACGATTCCCTTCGTTGAAACCGAGGAACAGGCCTACAAGGTACTGGAGAAAATTTCTGAAAGTTTTCAAGATACGGGAGAAAGGCCGCTCGTTTTTTATACAATTGTGAATGTCGATGTGCGCAAAATTATCTCCCGTTCAGTGGGTATTAATTATAATTTTCTCGATCAATTCGTTGCGCCTGTTGAAAAAGTGCTCGGTGTACCATCAAAACCGGAAAAACACCGTACCCACAGTATTCACGAAAAAACCTATGATATTCGCATTGAAGCGGTGAACTATGCACTGGCCAATGATGATGGTTCCAACATCAAAAACTACGAAGAAGCAGACATTATATTAGTGGGTGTTTCCCGTTCAGGTAAAACACCCACCAGCCTTTATCTGGCGCTTCAGTACGGCATTAAAGCGGCCAATTATCCATTCACTGAGGAAGACATGGGTGACATGCTGAAGATGCCCCCTGCACTGCGCCGTTATAAACAGAAGTTGTTCGGCCTGACCATCCATCCGGAAAGGCTCAGCCAGATCCGTTCTGAGCGCAGGGCCAACAGCCGCTACGCGTCACTGCAGCAGTGTCGTATGGAACTTCGGGAAGTAGAAAACCTCTATCGTCGCGAGCGCATCCCGTTTTTGAATTCAACCCGCTATTCCGTAGAAGAAATTTCCGCGAAAATTCTTGCTGAAACCGGCCTGCAACGGAAGAAATACTAAGCTTCAGTCTCCCCGTCCAGTACCGAAAACAATGGCGCAAGGTAAGGTTCAAAGCCTTTCCATTGCGTCATGCCGGAACGGTAAATCGGTTGTCTTACCTGCTCTGAGCTGGGGGTTTTAATCACCCGCTTCGTCTGATGGAAGTTCAGGCAGGCCTCTTCAAAAGGTAATCCGCAAAAGTCCAGCATGCGTCTGACCTGCCCTTCAAGATCGTTAATCACATCTTCGTGCTGCACCGTCAGGATTTGTCCCGGCAATACTTCATGCCAGTGATCCATCAGCTTCCGGTAAGCATTGTAATAACGTCCGATGTCATTCAGTGAATAGCTGAACTCCTGTCCTTCGCCGAAAAGCTGCTTGAACCCGCTGAAACAGCAAGCCACAGCATCCCGTCTGGCATCAATGATTTTGGCATTGGGCAGAATGCGTTTGATAAGTCCGGTATGAATAAAATTGTTGGGCATCTTATCAATAAAAAATGGTGCACCCCGGCGGTATGCACGGGTTTGAGCAATATACTGCTCTCCCAGTTTTTTGCATTGCTCATCGGTGAGGGATGACAAGTTTTGCGGATAAGGCACCGCCTGATGGCTGAGCCCTGATGCGATCCCCAGAATATCATGCAGCTCCATCGTGCCGTCGACCATAGAGTGAGAGGCCAGAATCTGTTCCAATAGTGTAGAACCGGCGCGGGGTAAACCCACGATGAAAATCGGATCAGGAGCATCACAGCCTTTTGCGTGCTCAAACAAAGCCGCATTGCAGGCGGACTGCTGTGACGCCATCGCCTGTTCAGTACGGGAGATATCGAAACGGAGTGTCTGGCGCTTCAGCTGATTACCGTTATCGTAATAACGGAAAGCATCATCAAACGCTTTATCGTCTTCACTGGCTTTACCCAGCGCAAAATACAGATGAATTTTATCGTCCAGCGCAGTATTTTCATTCTCTGCTGCCGTTTTCATCCCGCCAGTCAGCGAAGCTGGAAAGCTATACGTTTTGGTATTCGCCAGGCTCCAGTAAGCATCACCGAAATCAGGCGCTATCTCTGCTGCTTTTTCGTAGGCGGCCACAGCGGCAGCGGCGTCGCCTGCGGCCTTCAGCGCATGGCCATACTGTACCCATAACGCTGGTCGCCTGCTGTTTTTATCAAGCAGTGTGCGGTATAAAGTCAGTGCCTCATCTACCTCCCCGGTGCCGGTGAGAGCATGGGCAAGAGCTACGGCTGCCTGAAAATTATCCGGCTGTCGTGCCAGACGCCCGCGGGCAAATTCAACGGCACGGGGAAACTTACCCAGCTTACCCAGCACACTTTGATACGCAGTCGCTGCAGCTTCATTATCCGGATACAGTTCTGTACAACTTTCCAGCAGGAATTCTGCATCATGATAAACCTTCAGTTGCATGCCGGCTTCCGCAAGTAACATCATGGCATCGGGATGATGTTTATGCTGTTTGAGAAAGTCCCTGCAAATTTGTTCTGCTTTTTGTAACTGCCCTTCATGGAGTAAATCCATGGCCCCCAGCAGTGGTTTTGGCAGTGACGATAAGGACTGAATGTGTTGTCCTGCCAGCATCAGTGCGTCTGTGTTACCGGTCTGGCGGTATACCTGTTCCAGCTCCCGCCAGGCAGTCAGCAGAGCCGGATTAAATCGTGTAGCACGGTAAAACGCAGCGGCCATCTCCCGGCCTTTCTGCAGCGCTTTAAAACAATACCCCTGCTCCTGATATCCCCGACCATAATCGGGAAAAGCTTTCAGTAATCTGTCCAGAACAGGAAGGGCCTGTGCCGGCTCTTTTGTCATTCGTAAAGCCACAGCCATCAGGTACAGGCATTCACGGTCTGTCAGGGTATTGTCATTTCCCGACAAACACTCTTTGCATAACGACACTGCCTGCGCGAACTGAGACTGCATCAGGGCTTTTTTGGCTTCATTTAGACGAGACTGAACGGAACGGGTCATGTTAATCCTGCATTAAACAACGAAAAAACGGCAAGCCCGTAAAGGCTTGCCGTTTCAATATTAACGTAATTACTTACGCAACGGATAACTTAAAAATAATCGTAAGACAAACGCACACCAATGGTACGCGGACGGTTAGTTACCACTTTCGGCGTGAATTGCTGCGTATCGATGTTCAAAATAGCATTCTCATCAAATACATTGTCTATGTACAATTCAGCTTTCCACTCATCATTGGTCACACCCACCGCAAGATTTGTCAGTACATAGGCTTCCTGTACATAACGGCCGCCACGGAACGTTTCGCCGTTGCTGTCTGCATAGGTTACGCCTTCATACACTGCAGCTTCATCTTCGATTTTAAGGCCTGAGCCCGTGCCGTAGATAAGTTGCGTGGCATCTTCCATTACGTAAGCATCCATCACCATACCGGCAAGTCTGTCACCGGTGTAGCTCACAGAAGCATTCACGTAACCGCGCTTGTCACCCTGTAATTCAAAGAAATAACGGGCGTTTACGTTTCCTGAGAACTTCGCAGAGTAAGGCAGTTCAGAACCGACACCGGCAGAAATACCTTCCAACTCAGAGTTCACGCGGGTCAGCTCAGTATCCAGTAAGCTGAATGCACTGCTGATGATTAAATCATCACCGGCGAGCCAGGTAATATCGGCATCAAGACCACGGATCTCAGCATCACCCACGTTGTCGGTGAATACCAGAAACGAGATATTGGTCGGATCGAAACGTGAAGTTTGCAGATCGGTGATTTCAGAATAGTACGCAGTTGCATTCACACGTACCAGTCCGTCAAAGAAATCCCCTTTCAGACCAAGTTCATAGTTGTCCAGCGTATCCGTTGTAGAGTAAACAGGAATACGGAAGTTCTCGAACTTACCGGACTGATTAGACGCCAGACCACCACCAACACGGTTAGTTACCGGCGGACGGAAACCTTCTGAATAGTTAGCAAACAGTAAGATGTCGTCTGTCACTTTCCAGTCCAGTGAGAATTTCCAGATAGTGTCATCAACGGTAAGTACGCCGTCAGAATCCAGCAGGTCCACTTCCAACTGACCGCTTTGAATAGCTTCATTAACCAAAGCAGGATCCAGTCCCACTGCAGCTAATTCAGCATCGTCCATTGTACCGAATGCACGGATACGGCGGGACACATCTACGGTGGTTGTAGAGCCTTTGTATTCGTCGTCAATCTGGTACCAGCGGGCACCCACACTGGCAGTCAGGGTATCGGTGATATCGTATTCAAACTGACCGAACACTGCTACCTGTTCAATGGTATGAGTAATGTCGTTAACGAAGCTGATATCAGCCGGGAACGGCCCGCCATCACTGTTAATGCCTTCATTACCTACCAGATTTCTTGCCATATCCGGGAATAACTCAGTACTGGCAATGTTAAACTGACCAACAGTAGCCACTTCCTGATTGTCATAGAACAGACCGGCAGTAACACGCCATGGCTCATCCATGGTGGTATTAAAACGCAGCTCATGGGTCATACGGGTTGAAGTGGTGTCTTCACGGTAGAACTTGGTAGGATCAAGGCAGCGGTCTTCGCTGTTTGCATCAGAGCTGTCATAACTACATACATAGTACGCTGAGAATAAACCGCCGTTGGTGTAACCGGTGTAGTCTGCAAGGGTATCGATTTCACGGTCGAGGTAACCACCGGTATAAACCACATCCAGCTTTTGCAGACGGCCTTCCAGTGTCCACGTCGTCAGGCCGAATTCATCCTGGTTCTCTTCAGGCTGGAAACGGTTAGTGGAACTTTCACCTTCCAGATTCGGATCGTATGCAAACACACCTTCTGTTTCTAACATTTGCTGTGTGTGCTGTACCAGCAGATCCCAGTCATCATTGATGTGGTATGACAGACCAAAACGGGCACCGGCATAAACTGCATCGTTGAAATCGTCTTCAACCAGCGAGTCGTTTCGCGGTGACACAACGTCAGCATCTACCGGAGACGTGATCTCAGGATTAGTAATACGGTTTGCATCCATGCCTGCAGGGTTGGTTAATACACCACCGGAAATACGGCTGATCACCTGTGCACTGCCGATGTAGCCACCGTTACCCGGATCATTCAGCACGTTGTCAATCCAGCCACCCTGTCTGTCGTTGTATGCAGCAACACGAACAGCCAGGTCATCAGTCAGAGGCATGTTGAAGTAAGCTTCAACCGCATTGCTCATCTCGCCGCCTTTGGTGAAACCGATATTCGTATCAACACCGGCAGAAAAACCTGAGTGATCAGGTTTTGCGGTGATCATTCTCACCGTACCCGCCTGCGAGCTTGCGCCGAACAGTGTTCCCTGAGGACCGGGCAGTACTTCTACGCGCTGGATGTCAGTTGCGTAAATGTCGAGGTTACGCCCGGCCATGGATACCGGCTGTTCGTCCAGGTAAAAAGCAACTGAAGGTTGCAGTGCCTGAACAGATGACAACATGATATTTGATTGTGTGGTTGCAGCACCACGGATATAAATTTCATTCTGACCCGGGCCTGTACCCTGGAAAACCACGTTAGGTAAGAATTCAACGTAATCCTGGAAGCTGTCAATGCCAAGGTTTTCCAATGCTTTTCCATCAAGCGCGCTTACCGCGACCGGTACATCCTGTATAGATTCACTACGTTTGGTTGCCGTTACCTCAATGGTTTCGATCTTCGCTTTGCTTTGTGCTTCCTGGGCGTGCACCGTAGATGCCGCCAGCGCTGCAACGATGGCACAGCTTAGACGTGTTTTATGCATGTGTGTTCCTCTGGTTCTTTATTTTACTTAGATGAGTAAATATTTTATGTCGTGCTATTTGCTTATCATTTATTTAGCAATCGCAAGCAGATATACTTGTTCGCTAACAATTTGGTTCATACGTAATCGCGGTAATAGCGTTACAAAACCCTTTAATTATAGCAGATAAGTCAAAAAACTTGTCTATGATCCCTTTCGGAGACAATAAAATCAAGTTGAACACTAATTATTATACTTATGGCAAATATGAATGAGCCTTAAACGAAACGCCAAAATTGTCGTATTCATTCATAATTAATATCTATTAAGACAAAGGAAGCCGTAGTGACAGAAACCAGTAAACCGGGTGCAATGTTAAATAAACCGGTATTTTTTACCTCTTCTCTGGCCATTCTTGTTTTGCTGATTTATGCAGCCAGCAACCCTGACCAGGCCAATACATTCTTCCAGTCACTGCAGGACACAGTGGCGCAAAATGGCGGGTGGTTTTACATCCTCACGGTAGCCATTATTCTACTTACCGTGGTGATCCTCGGATTTTCCAGGTATGGCGATATCCGTCTCGGGCCTGATCACGCCACGCCGGAGTTCAGCAAGCTGACATGGTTATCTATGTTATTTGCCGCCGGTATGGGGATAGGATTGATGTTCTTCGGTGTTGCCGAGCCGGTCATGCACTTCCTGGCGCCACCCACTGCCGACCCGAACAGTATTGCCGCAGTGAAAGAAGCGATGAAAACCACCTTTTTCCACTGGGGCGTGCATCCGTGGGCAATTTATGCCGCGGTTGCGCTGGTGCTGGGTTACTTTGCCTACCGTCACCAACTGCCACTGACACTACGTTCAGCGCTCTACCCTTTAATTGGTGAGCGTATCTACGGCTGGCCCGGCCACCTGGTGGATATATTTGCTGTTACGTCCACTATCTTCGGTGTGTCTACGTCACTGGGTTTCGGTGCAGCACAAATTAATGCCGGTTTGTCTTATGTGTTCGGCATTCCCAGCACAACAGGTGTACAAATTGGCCTGATGGCCGGTGTTGTGGGTATTGCCATCATTTCTGTGACTACCGGTCTTGATAAGGGGATCCGCCGCTTATCCGAAGCAAATATGTTACTTGCCGTAGCATTACTTGTTTTCGTACTGGTGCTTGGCCCGACGGTATTTCTGCTGCAGGCTTACCTGCAAAACATGGGAGCGTATACTTCCGACATCGTGCGGAATACCCTCAACCTGTTTGCCTACGCCAAAACAGACTGGATTGGCGGCTGGACAATTTTCTACTGGGGATGGTGGTTAGCCTGGGCGCCCTTTGTTGGTTTGTTCATTGCCCGTATCTCTTATGGCCGCACCATCCGTGAATTCGTCATGGGTGTACTGCTTATCCCGACTGCATTTACCTTGTTGTGGATGACCGTGTTCGGCAATACCGCTATCGATATGGTACTGGTACAGGGCAAAGACGCGCTGGCTTCAATGGTAAACGAAGATACCTCAGTCGCCCTGTTCGTCTTTTTAGAAAACTTCCCGTTCAGCAGTGTACTGACTTTACTGGCAGTACTGATGGTAGTGATTTTCTTTGTGACCTCCTGTGACTCAGGTGCCATGGTTGTCGACATGCTGTGCTCTAACGGTCGTAACGATACGCCTTTATGGCAACGCATTTACTGGGCTGTCAGCGTGGGAGTGGTGGCTGCCATTCTGCTTTACGCCGGCGGGCTCGGCGCGTTGCAAACCATGACGATAGTCGCAGCACTGCCTTTTTCGGTAATATTGCTTGTTGCACTCTTCGGCCTGATGAAGGCCCTGCGGGTGGAAGATTACAAGCGGGAAAGTATGCAAATAAGTGGTTTTCAGACCAGTACCGGTGACAGTGACAAAAACTGGCGTTCGAGGCTGGAAAACATCGTGTCTTTCCCGAACAAAAAAGCCGTAAATCGCTTTCTGGATAAAACGGTACTGCCGGCATTTAATGATGTAAAAGAGGAATTTGGTAAACTGAATTTTGATGTGGAAATAGAGCAGACAGATAAGTTCATGATGCTGACGGTGAAACTCAACGAGCAGCCTGATTTTATCTATGCGGTTTATCCTACATCCACAGTACAACCGGATTTAAACGGTACGCTGGACATAGATAGTGATGACACGTACTATCGCGCCGAAGTTCACCTGAGTGAGGGCGGACAGGGATACGACATCATGGGCTGGTCTACACTTGCTGTTATCAACGATGTCATCGATCAGTACCACAAACACCAGCACTTTTTACACCGGCTAGTGTGAAATCAGCAGTTCACAGGACGGGCTTATTTATGAGAAAAGAAGAAGAATTATTGGTTGCCCTGCGTAAGGTCATCCGTGCGGTTGATTTACGCAGTAAGCAACTGAGTAAAGATGTGGGTCTGACCGGCCCGCAGTTGCTGGTAATGCAAAATATTCAGGAACGCCCCGGCATCATGGTGCGGGAAATTGCGGAAAGCATCAATCTGAGTCCTGCTACCATTACCAATATTCTTGATCGCATTGAAGCCCGTGAACTGGTTACCCGCATCCGCAGCACCACCGATAAACGAAAGGTTGGCGTGTATCTGACGGACAAAGGTGAAGCGTCTCTGGAAAACGCGCCCCGCCCTTTACAGGAGCACTTCATTGACCGGTTCAATAACATGAAGGACTGGGAACAAAGCCAGATGGTTGCAACGATGCAACGCATAGCCTCTATGATGGACGCTGAGGATATTGATGCCTCACCGTTTCTTGAAGTGGGTTCCCTGCGGGACAAATAAAAAAAGCCACGGTGTTTGCCGTGGCTTCTCTTTAAGGGGGTCTGTTTCCGTTATTAACACGCCGGATGTCACTTAACCTTCACTCATCATTCTTTTGCTTTCAGCGGATTCGGGCGGCCACCGGTCACTTTATCTGCCCGGCCTTCTTCAACGGCTTTTTCAGCACGGCGTTTACGGATCTCTTTCGGATCGGCAATCAACGGACGGTATATTTCAATCCGGTCACCATCATTAACCGTGTCGCGCATTTTGGCCACACGGCTCCATACGCCCACTTTAGTTTTCTTCAAATCGATTTCGGGATGAAGTTCACATAGACCGGAAGCAACAATAATGCTTTCAATAGTGCTGTCTGCCGGCACCGAAATTTCCACCAGCGACTGCTTTTGTGGCAGTGCGTAGGCAACTTCTACCGTTATTTCGTCACTCATCAGTACACGCTCCGTGCCCGTTCCGTAAATGCATTCACCATGCTGGTGGCCAGCCCGCTGAATACCTTACCAAAGGCCATTTCAGTTAAACGGTTACTGAATTCAAAATCCAGATTAAGCGCAATTTTGCAGGCGTCATCAGATAACGGGGAGAACGTCCACCCGCCTGATAATTGCTTGAAGGGACCATCAACCAGACGCATGTCTATACGCCTTGCCGGCTCCAGAGTATTGAGTGTTGTGAACCATTGCTTAATACCGGCTTTCGATACCAGTAACGACGCCTTCATGTGGCTTTCACTGTGGTCAAGAACCTGACTGTCGGCACAGCCCGGTAAAAATTGTGGATAGGCAGCTACATCATTGACCAAATCAAACATGGCCCCGGCACTGTATGCCACTAACGCACTGCGTTGGATACTTGGCATAAACTCACTTTTTATTTCTGATAATTTGTTAAGTCTACCACGACTGTTTATTGTCACCTACCCTTTAAGCGCGCGCTATCGCCCCCATATACCATGGAAATGAAAAGACATTCTGTTTGCAATCGGTATAATGGCGGGCATGAAAAAGAACAAATCCAATCAAAACTCAACCGGCACCATCGCGCTGAACAAGAAAGCGCGTCACGACTATCATCTGCAGGACAAATTCGAAGCAGGTGTGTCGCTGCAAGGCTGGGAATTAAAGAGTATCCGTGAAGGTAAAGTGAACATTACTGACACGTACGTTATTTTGCAAAACGGCGAAGCCTGGCTGGTAGGTGCGCGCATTACGCCGCTGAATCAGGCTTCCACCCACGTGATTTGTGAACCCGAACGGGCCCGCAAATTACTGCTGAATAAAAAAGAAATCGACCGGCTTATCGGCGGCCGTGAGCGTCAGGGTTACTCTATTGTTGCCACTGCCATGTACTGGAAAAAGTGCTGGGTGAAACTCGAAATTTACCTTGCGAAAGGTAAACAGGAACATGATAAGCGTGATACCGTTAAAGATCGCGACTGGCAACGTCAGAAACAACGGGTGATGAAACACAGCGTGTAACCTCAGGTTGCATCGGCGCAATGGTCTCTTTGATCTTTGCGCTGATATACGCTTTGTATACCATCGTCATCTTTCTGCGGTGCAGAATATCCAGAAACAAGCTCCAGAACCCCGTCGGGTTATGCATTGTGGTCAGATCGTTGCCTAAACGTCTCAGCTGCCGGCGTACTTTTGCCATTTTCACCAGCGATGCCAGTGTTTTATCCTGCCAGTCACACTCCGGTTTTATCCCTGCATAATCCGGCTTTTGCTGCCATTTTCTCATCAGGTCCGGCGTAAATGCCAGAGCGCTTGCTATACCCGCGAACGTACATCCGTTGTCTAAAACTTGTTGCACAGTTTCCTGCCGGACAATGCCGCCGGTGGTCATCAGCGGTACGTCAGCCTGTTCAGAAATCTGCTTTGCCACATCTGCGAAGTAAGCGTCTCTACGGGATACGGCAAATCCTTCCTGCGCAGTTCCCTGCATAGCCGGAGATTCATAATTTCCGCCGGACAGTTCTACGACATCCACATTCAATCCTGCCAGCCACTGTGCTACTTCAGTTGCTTCCTGCGCAGTAAAGCCACCACGCTGAAAATCTGCCGTATTCAGTTTCACCATCACAATAAAATGATTGCCGCAATATGCCCTTACCTGACAAACAATGTTCAGTAACAGGCGGGCACGGTTCTTCAGAGAACCGCCCCACTCGTCTTCCCGGCGGTTTGCCAACGGAGACAAAAACTGACTTAACAGGTAGCCATGGGCAGCATGAATTTGCACACCGTCGAAACCGGCTTCTTTTGCACGTCTCGCCGCCTGGGCAAACTGATGGGTGATTTGATGAATTTGTTCACAGGACATCGGCTGTGGTTTAGCAAAACGTTTGGTGTATCGTCCCAGAGAAAGCGGAACGTCTGAGGGTGCCCATGCCACTTCACCAATCTCACGGGGCATCTGTCTGCCCGGATGGTTAAGTTGCATGATGGCTTTTGCGCCACCGGATTTGATCACTGCCGCCCACTTTTCAAAGGCTTTTAAGTCGCCTTCCAGCGGCATAACCACACCGCCAGGGCCGGTCATAGCAGTTGCATCAATCATCACATTACCGGTAATGATCATTCCGGCACCGCCATGTGCCCAGTACCGGTAAAGTGCATAAAGCGCATGATCCGGCTGAAGTTGCTTATCCGCCATGTTTTCTTCCATCGCGGCTTTTACAATCCTGTTTTTAACAACCTGCCCGCATGGCAACGTTACCGGTGTCGCCATTGATATTTGATTTTGCTGCATGATTCCGTGTCTGAAGCTTAAGCGCGACTACTTTATAGGAAATGCCCGGCGCTTTCATGCTTCATGTGCGTTATTTTTTATTTTGCCGTTACGTAAATGATACAGATCAACAGACAGGAACTGACCCACCGTACTGGTTATCTGTTACACTACGGCGGTTTGTATTACCGGAAGCCCTGCCATGAGCCAGCAACAGCCAAATAATCCTTTACACGGTCTGACGTTAGAAAAGATAATCGTGCAGTTTCATGAACATTATGGCTGGGACGGACTGGATGAGCGCATTCACCTGAACTGCTTTTACAACGAACCGTCGGTGAAGTCGTCACTGAAATTTCTGCGCCGTACTCCCTGGGCCAGGGCCAAAGTGGAAGCGCTCTATGTTGAGACTTTTTGTCGTTAATCCATTAACCCGTACCTTATCCGTTTTCTTTCCGGCGCCCTGTCACTGCCCGTAAACCGGCTGAACAGGTTTTACTATCAACAATCACATGCCGCACTATCAAGCGTGTCTTTGCCGGCTTTAAATCATTGATATCACTAAAAACATGACTCCCGGGCGTGATGTGGCTTCGTCAACATTGACAAGCCACTATTACCTTTTCACTAATATGCATTACTTCGCATCCGATCTGAACGTTCAGTCGTTTGGTTCAGGTAGGTTCAACTTGATAGTAAACGGGATAAACGTTAATAATGTGTAAATAGTGACAGCAGACAGCGGAAACTGAGATTTCATGGAACACGAAACATTGTTTCCACTCTTGTGTGAAACGGCAAACGGCAACAAAGAAGCGTTTTCAGAATTGTATAAGCTGACCAGCGGTCAGATGTATGCTGTCGCACTGAAGATGTTGAAGAGGCCTGAACTGGCGGATGAAGCCATTCAGGATGCTTATGTCAAAATCTGGCACAATGCCGGTCAATATCAGCGTGGCAAAGGCACTGTGTTTACCTGGATGCTCAGTATAGCCCGCTATCGTGCACTGGATTTGATGCGCTATCATAAAGTGCGCAATGAAGTGGACTTGTCTGAAGATACACATTTACCTGTTTCCCCGGACGAATCCAATTTGTCTGATGCGGAGCAGAAGAAGCTTGAAGCCTGTATGGATGAACTTGAACCTGCCCAGCGGCAGGCTATCCATCTCGCTTACATTAACGGTTTATCTCATCACGAAGTGGAAAGCCACATGGCGTCTCCGCTGGGCACTATCAAAAGTTGGATCCGTCGCGGATTACAAAGTTTGCAGAGGTGTCTGTCACTATGAATTATCTTACTGAAGCGCGGAGAAACGCCCTCGCTGCAGAATATGTACTGGGTACGTTGCGGGGAAAAGCCAGAGTGCGTTATCAGAAGCTGATGATGCAATATCAGGTTATTGCTGAAACGACCGCCTTATGGGAACAATATCTCGACGGACTGAACCACAGGTTGCCGCCGGTCACTCCGCCTCCGCGCGTATGGCAGGCCATCCAGAAACGCATTAATCCTGAAGAACGGACAGATACGTCCGGTGACATTGTCGCATTCGAACGTAAACGAAGAAAACAGTGGCGTCTGTTCTCCGGCGTGGCCGCCGCTGCTGCGCTGATGATGGCCGTGTTACTCGTTTCCATGACGGAACCTGTCACCGCCCCTGTTGAGCGGGTGGCAATATTTAATGACACCAATAATCAGCCTTTATGGATCATCGAAATTTCCGGCGACTCCCTGAATGTAAGAGTTACCGGAGCACTTGCTGCCAGAACTGACAAGGACTATCAATTGTGGATGGCGCCGGCCGGTGGCGGTGCACCAGTCTCCCTGGGACTGCTTCCCAAAAGTGGAGATATCACCCGTATTCCGCCCTCCATGTTGCTGGACAAAAACGTTACGGTACTGGCTGTCAGCATGGAGCCACTCGGGGGCTCGCCGAACGGTTCACCCACTGACGTGCTTTACCACACCAACATATTTTCTGTTTAAAGCCCTCATAACACGGCTACCGGCGCAGCACGACAACGTACTGCGCCACGCCCGTTTCATCCCTTATTATTTACCCCGTTAAATCTCGAAAAATAAAAAATTTAAAAAAACTTATATTTTTTGCATCCGGTTGCATCTTCCAGTCGTTTGGCTTGTTGTACGGACGCAGAAAAGCAGGCGCGTCTTTGAAAATGCATGTCACATACGGAGACAACAATGCTGAATACACAGACGAAAAACGCACCATTCAAATATTCTCTTCTCGCAACGTTACTGGCTGTTTCACTGGCCGGCTGCAGCGGCAGTGATGGCGACGACGGCATGGACGGTATGGATGGTGCTGACGGCCAGGATGGTACGCCGGTCCTGACCACCGGAACGTTCCTGCGCGCAAACAACGGTGACGAAAACCGGGGCACGGTGGACTGGATTGATCAGGACGGGGACATGCTGAGCAGTTTCGAAACCGGCGCCAATGAAGGTATTGTGTTGTCCTATTCAGGCACACTTTATCAGGCAGGAGACAGCGGTGAACCCATGCTTGGCGCATTTTGCCGTATTGCAGGCAGGGAAGACGGAATGATGATGTCGTCTGTCGATTCCCAGATTATGGGAGCAAACACCGGTCTCACAAATCCTAAAGGTATAGCACTGGCTGATGACAGCGGTATGATTTATGTGGCTGACTTTAACGCAATGCGAATTGCTGTTTTCGGCAGTGCTGCAGCAGGTGATGTAGCGCCGGTTGCTGAGATCATGTTGCCGGCACAGCCCTGGGATGTGGCCGTAGATGAAAACGCTGACCGGATGTACGTGGCGCTTACCGACGGCACCATCGCGGTATATGACAATGTTATGGGTTCAGATTTCGCGCCGTCAGTGATGCGTATTATTGTACCGTCAGATGCCAGTGGCACACAGATTTCCGTAAACAGTCACGGCATTGTCTACGACGCAGACTCGGACCGTCTGGTGGTTTCCGATGTGGGTGATGCCAGTATTGCCGATGACGGGCAGATCTTTGTGATCAACAATGCTTCCACCGTTGACGGTGCCGTGGAACCGGCGCGCACCATCGCAGGCCCGTCAACGATGCTGGGCAACCCTGTTGATATTATTCTGTCGGGCACCACACTGCGTGTCGCGGAAAAATCCAACGACGCGATTCTTGTTTATACAAATATATTTAGTGGTGACAGTGGCGATATTGCCCCGACCCTTGCCACGTCTTCAGTAAAACCCGAATCCCTCGCAGAATTGACGGATATGCCTGAAATGGCAGATTTTTCTGACCAGGCGCTTGCAGATGTGACCATCGGCGGTGTCAGTGCCAGCAGTAACCCTGCTACTGCCGGCGATACAACAGGCATAGTAGTGCAGTTTGATGCCTCTCTCGGTAGTCAGACTGCTATGTTCGATACTGGCATGAGTATCGAAAGCGTTGCTTACTCAGTCAACGGTGACGGCTTCGTTACCTATGATGACCCGGAAACAGCCATGGGCGGACTACTGGTAGTGAACCGGATGGCATCCATGCGCGATGACGGCATGTTCAGCCTGTCTCAGGACCGTGAAATTATGGGCGACATGACAGGTCTGGTAGCGCCAAAAGGACTGGACGTAAACAGTGAGCACGCTCTGGTGTTCGTCGCAGATGTTAATGAAACTTCACCCGCCGTCCGCGTGTTTTCTGGCTGCGCAGCAGGCAATGTAATGCCTGTGATGACACTATCAGCATCTGACGGTGCACGCCCGTGGGATGTGGATTACGACGCTGAAACTGACCGCGCTTTCCTCGCCCTGACAAATGGCACTGTTGCAGTGTTTGATGAAGTTACCCGCAAGATGATGAGCGGCACCAGTGAAATTACGGGTGAAGACCGCCTGCTTATACCGGCCATGAATGGTGAGGCGATTGCTGCACCCACCAATATTCACGGCATTGACTATGATGCTCAAAGTGATGCGCTGGTCATATCTGATGTGGGCAGTGCCGACAGTGCCACAGACGGCAAACTGTATGTCATTCCTGATGCCGGCATGGCAGATGGCCTCACAGATATGACGGTTAACATTGCCGGTCCCTCAAGCATGCTGGGTAATCCGGTAGATATTATGCTCAGCAACGGCAATGTATACGTGGCAGAAAAATCCAACGGTATGATCCTGCGATTCGATGACATTATGAATGCCGCAAGCGGTGACATGGCACCGGATTACAGTGTTTCATTCACAGCACCTGAATCAGTAGCCGTACTGCCAGCTTATCTGTGGTAGCTTTAGCAAAAAAGCCGCTTTAAGCGGCTTTTGTTTCAAACGTCAGACACCAAAACACTCTTAACCGCGCGTTTTGAATCTAAACCCGATGCACTGGTTTATGCTTTACAGTGCATCGAGTGGGATTTCCAAATTGTGGTTATCTTCCGATATACGGTGCCAACGACGATACGTTTGGTAACCCGCTGCCCTGATTTCAAATTCGTAGTTACCGGGCGCCAGCAACATTCCTTCCTGATATTTTGGTTTTATATTCATAATACGGATCGCAGCCCCTTCGACATTCGATATAACTGTCAAAGGAACCGGTTTTTGCGTTGCTCTTGCTGACAGCTCGGTAGCATTGGAAGTGCTAGGTGTGATGGGCAATATCTCGTCCAGTCCCGCGAGTTTGTGGGTTAACGGCTCTACTTTTTTGTAAATGCCGGTATGCGCTTCGAACGATAACCCCAAAGGATGAAGAATAGGTTGAGCGTGCAAAGTCCAGCCAAGCACAGTCGAAAACACAGGATGACCATTTTCTTCGACCTTTTCCAAAAAGTGGTTTACCGGACTGTCGGCTCGCGCCGTAAATGTGCTTTGCACCAGAAGTGAAGGCAAAAAACAGATAAGCAAAATTGGTATCGATTTTATAACCCACCTAGACCATTTTGGCGTGTGCTCTTGCCAGTCAGGCTTGAATAATTCAAACGCTTTAATGGGTAGCTTTAAAATTGTTAGACAGATTAAAAACAAACTTAAAAACATTGAAATAGGCGGGATCAGTACAGAACGTAGCGCTTGTTTACCGGCTTCCGCATATTTACCACCGTTTTCGAAATGCACTCTGGCATCTGAAATCATGTCAATGTAGCGAAGCGTTCGTTTTTCGATGTTGGGGTCGAGCACATACTGTTTAAAATTCGCCTGACTCCAATCGGCGTGAACATTATCGACATACATATCGCCCATTTTCTGGGCAATTATACTCTGAACACTGGGGTGAAGCTGAAAATCCTGCCATTGCAAATTGACAGGAAGCGACAATCCTTTGCGCTGCATCGCATCGTTCCAACCTGCATCGGCGTCGGTTTTAACTTTATTTGCAACGGCTTGCGAGAATACCAAACGTTGTTCAACCCGCCAGTCTGCCGGCAGCGCCAAGCCTTTTGTTTTCAGAGTATTGCGGATTCGCTGTTGTGTCTCATCATGATTCCGAAAAGCGCCCAAATCCGGAATTCCCATAGGATATCCCGTATCTTTTTGGAACTGGGCCTGAAAATTGGGATGAGCAAGAATTCTGCGCTGGTAATGGGTAGGATCATCGGTGTACTTATAGCGCTTGTCCTTTATTCCACCGTCTCCCCCCGTGGCCAAGCTTAACGCTTGTAATAAGGTCGATAAGCCTCCGGTGATAACGCCGGCAATAGCAGTATTGGCGGTATTTTCAAGCCCACTCACATCTTCTTCTATGAGCCAATAATTAGGTTCAACATATCCCAGTCCCGCTTTATCTATCTCCGATTTATATCGGGCCTGTAGTCGCTCAATACACTGAGTTCTGCGGTCTCTTTGAGAAGATTTCGAATAACGCTCCAAACATTGATTTGTCTGTTTATGATATTCAAAAATCCGCGGACCGTATTTTTGTGCCCTTGCCTCGGCCCGCGCGACATATGTTTTCGTTGCTTGCTGATAATCACTCCAGCCTTGATTAATTTTTTGCTCTATTGATTGCCAATATTCTTTCTCTTGCTGCGGTATGCCAGCCAATTTCTGGTTGTAGGTATTCGATCCTTTGGCATAGTCTTCGTAGCTCTCCGACAATTGCACATACAAGCTCGAAAAATCTTGATAATGCAGATCGAAGTCGCGATAAGTCTGTTTTTGAACAAATTGCCTGACAATTTGATGTTTGTAGTTTTCCAAATTGGTGGCGAGTTTATTGTCGGCATACAGTAACCCGCCAAATAACGCTAAAAAGGTGAGATTTTCGGAGCTGTTTTGTAACCCGGTATCGTACTCAAGCCCGGTCACCGAAACGGCATTTAACGCCAGTGCGTCCCTGAAAGCAGCACTCAACACCGCTTGCTCGCGTTGTTCTGCTGAAGAAGACGCGATAAGTACTCGCTCTACTATAATTTTTTGACCGAAATAAACTGTTGGCCATACTACACACGCTAAAGCGAACAATATCGAAAAACCTGATATCGCAGACCGAAAATATCTAGCGGGAAGAAAATCAGCCAGAAGTAAAGTAGCGCCTATTCCTGAGATAGCGCGACCATACACTTCCAATTGCTCCAGTTGGCTGTCTTGTGGCGTGCCAAGACCAATAAGTGACACCAGTTGCGCGTTAAAAATCGCTTCCGGTATTAAATAAGCAACGCTAAGAACAAATAAAAATACTCGCCACAGTGTAGGTTTACAAGAAGGGGGCGTCATTTGAATTCCTTAGATCAACTTCAACTGCCCGATCAGTCTTTAGATCAACTTCACTCTCCCGCTCTTTCGGGCCTGCTTTAAGTTCCAACATAACAGGGATAAAAGCAGGGCTTGTCACATCGTTATTTATCGTCTTGAGCTGGCCACCGAGTGCAGGGTAAAGACCATTATCAAAGTAGGTGTCTACTTCATCTAGACGCTCCAAATCCAGATCAATAGGCAACAGAGCGATACGCTTAGTATGGTCGGTAGAGCCGATATAAGTCCGCATAGCAGGCAATCCATATTGGCTACAGAACCCGTAAAGTGTGTCATCAATAATGACCGAATCGGGCCTTGAGTTTGAGGCTATTTTGAATAGTGAATTAGCGTGATAAGCGTGGTCGTTAATGGTGTATGTTGCGACGGGTATCCCGTAACTGCTGACTAGCGATTTAATGCGACTTGCTTGTCCCACATACTGACGAATATCAATTGCCAGTCCGAAATTTCTTTTCAGCGCTTTTTTAAGCTTACTTATACCGGAGCTAGAATCGTAGCGCTTTTCCTTGTAGCGGCGAAAAGCAAACCCGGCGATGTCTTCAATTCTTTCCTGATTATCCTGATAGATGTTGTCGCTAGACGCCCCTTTTTCGAGTTTGGCTTTTAACACCCTCATCGATTGTTCTGCCGGACTTTGGATAAAAGATAAAAAGACCTGGGAATTTATGTCGCGCATCCGCTCCAAATTTCTCAGTGACAGACCGGAGTAGAAATAGCGACCTTGCCCGATGATCTTAAATGCCAAGTAATCGAGCATTTCTAATTCTTTCGTTGATGCATCGGACTTGATCTCTATATTCAGTTTTTTGCTCAAACCCGCGATTGACGCAAACGCTTTAGCCAATGTACGAAAATCTGGCGGCAGAACATTCAATAATTGTCCCGAATTCTGATCACGAGCACGAAGGTAGCCCCACTCTTTTTCGTAGCGGATTCGTTCGATTTTTCTTCGCTTATTATCAATCGTTCCCGTTTCTCTACCTGTTTGTTTATCGTGATGAACAACCCACACGCCATCAAAGGTGACCCGTACATCGATTTCGACAACGTCAAAACCATTATCTATTGCGTCGATAACAGCATTTACGGAGTTTTCAGGATGACGAATTGAACCTCGATGACTCTGTAGTTGATAATCACCACACTGTTTTGCGTTGAGGTAATTAATATTATTGAGAGAGGATAGATAAAAACCACGAGCCTCGAATGCTTCATTGAGGGCTATTCTTTTGGCACTTACGGTTTTTGTGTCGCGAGTTGACGTGGGTGGCGTACTGTTACAACCACTCAGAAACAAGATAAAAACGCTGGCAACAATTAAAAATTTGCGGCTGATAAAGTCCATTTTGAGTCGCAATACTACTGATAATATGTAAGTTTTAGCCAGAGTATAGGAAATTATTTCGCCAGAAACTAGCCTTTATTTTGTTTCAATTAACAAACTCTCAATTTTCTCTATAACCAATGCATTGACGAAAATTCACTAAACCCGCAGTTGGTGTTCCGATGTCAATTCTCCTTTCAAACCGCTACTTGGTGACCTCTACGCACGAAAGATTTCCAGAGTTTTGTGAGCCCTAGTGATCCACTTGCCAGCTAAAAACGAACTAAGCTTACTATCCTGACACTTAGATGGGTTTCGGTGATGCTGGATTCATGTTGTAAATCATTATGATTGCAGGTAGAATCCAGCCAAGTTTGTCACTCACAGTATTGTTAGGTGAGTACTTATGATTCTCCGAAAGGGGAGCCCTCGGGGCTGATTAGGATTCGACAGGATCTAGGAAGCTGGAGGTGCATGCAGAGGAGCGGTTTGCCTCTTAAAAAGCCGCATTTAAATAGTCGCAAACGACGAAAACTACGCACTAGCCGCTTAATAACCGGCATAGGCCCTTCCCCCTAAGCTTTGTCTGCTAGCCAGGATTTTGGAAGGTCATTAAAGCAAACTAGCGAGGGAAACTCTCCTGAGGTTGAACCGCGAAATAGTATCAGGACAGCTACCAGGAACCCTGTTTGTCGGGGTCCAAAGTAGTTAAATAAAAGACAAACTAAGCATGTAGTACCAAAGGTAGACATTTTCTGGACGCGGGTTCAAATCCCGCCAGCTCCACCAATTCAAAGTTCAAGGGCGTTTAATACGCCCTTTTTCTTTGCCTCAAACAACTAAATATCAATGACTTACGATAAAATAAGCCCTTAATTATCGATTACGGGTTCATTTGCGTTCGTTGTTGTTCAGGACTCTTTGTGGTACTTTTTGTGGTACAGGTTAAAAATCACTCTCTGAGTACCACATAAAAATGCCAAAAATCGTAAAGCCTCTTAGCTTTAGTGAAGTAGACAAAGCTAAAGTTAAAGACAAAGAATATCGCCTTAGTGATGGTGGCGGATTATTCCTAAGAGTCAGATTGTCGGGAACCAAAGATTGGATATTCAGATATCAGGCTCCAATCACCGGTAAACGTTCTGATATTAGTTTTGGGGCTTTCCCTACTGTGGGCTTGGCAGATGCACGGGCAAAGCGCGAAGAAGCAAAAGTTTTACTCTCGAAAAACATTGACCCTAAGAACCATAAAAAAGAGCAGCTAAAGAACGAACAAACCCGACTGGCGAACACCTTAAAAGAAGTCGCCGCGCAATGGTTCAAGGTTAAGGAAAACGAAGTTACACCGGACTATGCTGAGGATATATGGCGATCTCTGACATTGCATGTATTCCCTGCAATGGGAGATATCCCAATATCGAATGTAAACGCCACAGACACGATTTTAATAATCAAGCCTCTTGAGGCCAAAGGAAGCCTTGAAACTGTTAAACGTGTTTGCCAGAGGCTAAATGAGGTTATGGTGTTTGCCGTTAACACCGGTCTCATACAGAGCAACCCACTTTCGGGTATCAAAGCCGCTTTCAAAACACCGCAAAAAAAGAACTTCCCTACCCTTAAGCCTAATCAGTTACCAATGTTAATGAGAGCGTTAAGTACAGCCAGCATCAAAATAGTGACACGCTGCCTCATTGAATGGCAGTTACACACGATGGTTCGCCCTAGTGAAGCGGCCCAGGTTAAATGGTCTGATATAGATTTTGAAAACAAAACATGGACTGTTGCCCGTTTCAAAAATAGCCATAAGACAGATTACGTTCACATAGTACCGCTGTCGGATCAGGCACTGTCTATTTTAGATTTCATTCAACCTCTAAGCGGAAAACGTGAATATGTATTTCCCGCTGACCGAGATCCTAAACGCCATACCAACGAGCAGACCGCAAACATGGCATTGAAGCGCATGGGCTTTGAAAAGGTGTTAGTCGCTCACGGCCTGCGCTCAATAGCCAGTACCGCACTCAATGAACATGGCTTCGATCCTGATGTTATTGAATCATGCCTGGCTCACATAGATAAAAACGAAGTTAGACGCGCATATAACAGGGCCGACTACTTAGAACGGCGTAGAGTGGTAATGGCTTACTGGTCAAACTTTATTGAACAAGCGGCTAAGGGTAATACCGGGATAGCCACCAGCAACATTACACAGTTGAAAATGGCTAATTAAGCAGGTTTATCAAGTCTAGGGTAGCTCCCGAAAAGCCGAAACCCTGTCGGCCTGGCTTGATAGATATCAGGGTTATATTTGAGGGAAATATGAAAGGTATTGTTGAAAAGCCTTGGTTTAATGTGCGTGACCTAATGCTTAGGTGGAATTTGAATTGTAATGAAGTTCTAGACTTAGCTCTTGACCGAAAAATTAATTTCTTTGTGGATATTGACCTTTCCCCCAAAAATAACACCATGACATTGATGAGATTTCCAATAAACTGGAGACAATGGAGATCTCAACATGAAGAAACGTTACAGCGAAGAGCAAATTATCAAGGCAATCAAGCAGCATGAAGCTGGGGCCAAGGTAGACGACATATGCCGTGATATGGGCATATCGTCGGGTACGTTTTATAACTGGCGAAGCAAATATGCGGGCATGGAAGTCAACGAAGCTAAGCGGCTCAAAGAATTAGAGTCCGAGAACAGTAAGTTGAAAAAGATGCTGGCTGACAAACTTCTTGAAGTTGAAGCGATGAAGGATGTGCTGTCAAAAAAGTGGTGACGCCAGCAGCAAGAAAGCCTGTAGCCCGCTATTTGATTGATGTATTTAAGCTCAGTGAACGGGTTGCTTGTAAGCTTGCTGGTGTTAGCAGAACGGGATTTCGCTACTGCCAAAAAGGTAAAGCTGATGATTCAGTTCGTTCACGTTTGAAAGAGCTGGCGTCTCAATATCCTCGATACGGCTATTTAATGCTTCATGGCTTACTGAAAGGTGAAGGTCTGGTTGTTAATCGCAAGCATACATACCGACTTTATACCGAAGAGGCGCTCCAGGTACGTACTAAGAAGCGTAAAAAGCTAACGCGACCAAGACAGCCAATAGAGGTGCCTTCAGCGCCGAATCAACGCTGGTCTATGGATTTTGTATCAGACCAGCTAAGCAGCGGAAGGCGCTTCCGCGTTCTGAACGTGGTTGATGATTTCTCTAGAGAAATGGTTGGACAGCTAGTCTCGGTATCAATTAGCGGACGACAGGTCGCTCGTTTTCTCAGCCAACTGATAGAGCTACGGGGAAAGCCTAAAAAGGTGATTTGCGACAACGGTACAGAATTCACCAGCAAGGCGATGTTCTTCTGGAATAAAGAAACAGGTGTTGAGCTTGGATTTATCCAACCAGGTAAACCGACACAGAATGCATTTGTTGAGAGCCTGAACGGTAAGTTCAGAAACGAATGCCTGAATCAGCACTGGTTCAGAACCTTAGATGAAGCAAGATACGAAATCGATCTATGGCGCGAACATTACAATAACGTTCGACCACATAGCTCACTGAATTACCTGCCGCCTGTTGAGTATGCAAAACGGGCAGCATAATATGAAAAATCTCATCGGAAGATTGGTGCTAATTCGGGGGAAAGGTCAATATTAGGAAAAAGCAGCAATACATATATGAGGGACATCATTTTGTATGGGATAACGGACATGAATCCTCGAGTAGTTTAATGAATGTATGGGAAGATTTATTGTTATCTCTATACCGACCAGAATATATAGATGATTTAGTAACACCTCGTGTAACTGGAGGTTTCGTAACCTGTCCCGATTTTGGAGTTGATGAATATTTCAAAATCGAAATTAAGCCCGGTTTTACAAGTGATGACCCTCGTTCTGAAAATTACTGCCCTCCTCCTGGCTTCGTTGTTTATCAAGAGGATCTCATTATTCCTAGAGAGAGTGTTCACACATTCGAAAAATCATTTACGGCTGACACTAAAAACGAAAACCCAGAAATCAGTGAAAAAATCGAAGGAAAGTATCTTAGGATCATCAAAGGGCTAATGGATCTTTTAAAAGAAAAGAGAATAGCTCCATATACTCAAGACCTCATCGTTGATAAGTTGCTTGAGAAATATGCTGATGCCGATTCATTTCCAGGCGATACCTCGATTAAGCAGGTATTTGCTAAAGCAAATAAGCTTGAACCCTGATCGCAAATTGCTTAGTTGCGATTTTAAATTTCGCAATTGCGATGACCAGTAAGCTTGAGTAATTGATTATTAGCTCCGTCAAACAAACGAACGGAGCTAAACTCAAATGACTCAAGTAACCATCCTTAAGCTTAGTGAAACACTCAAACGCGTCAATAGATGTAAAACGTCAATTTGGAACGATGTTAAAGAAGGCATCTTCCCCCCACCAATAAAGACAGGCAAAACTTCGGCTGGCTATATTGAAAGCGAAGTAGACGCAGTGTTACTAGCGAGGTCTGTTAATTTCTCTGATGACCAATTAAAAGATCTGGTAGAGAAACTTGTTCAGAAACGCCAGGAAAGCGCTTCTCGCCTAATTGCTGAACTGATGGCTTAGGGGGCTTAGAAATGAAAAACGCCCCTGACAAAGCCAGAAGCGTTCTTGATAGCAAAGACACAAGCGCCGCTACACAACGCAATCAAATAATAGCACTTCTAAAAGAACATCAAAGCTTAAATACCCTCGAATTGCGAGGCTACGGTTTCATGGCTCCTGCAACGCGAATATTCGAATTGAGGGCGCAAGGATACGTTATCCCGACAGTGTCAGAGACCTACATAGACCAGGCCGGAAAAACTCACAGAAACGTTGCCCGTTACTACCTTTCTTCTCAACCTTCAAAACAAGAATAAAACGGAGGGTGCAATATGAGTGTAGTTTCGAGAGAACGAGCAGCCATTGAATTTGGGTTACAAGTTTCAGCAATCCTTGACGATGGTGCGCTACACAGAGTACCGACAAAAGCTAAGCCAAAAGCCCAGAATGGATGGTATGTATCGTTTGGTGATGTCCTTGTAATGGGTGACTGGCAAACCGGCTTAACTGCGACTTGGAAAGGTGAAGGAAACCAGCTAACCAAAGCTGAGCAGAGACGGATCAGACAAGCCATCGATAATGCTAAGAGAACCAAAAGCCAGCAACGAAAGTCCACGGCATTAAGAGCTGTACAAATGTTTAATGCCGGAGTCCGCTTTACTGCTCACCCTTACCTCACAAACAAGGGTATTGAAAATGCCGAGGGATTAAGGGTTCAAGGCCAATGGCTTTTGATTCCTCTTTTCGATGTAGCGAGTGGCAACCTGGTTAACTTACAAAGGATCTCGCCGGACGGTCAAAAATTGTTTTTAAAGGGAGGTCAGATTACAGGGACAGCATGTTTTATCGGTGTAGATGATGGCCTTAGCTATTCTGAGACGTTTTTTATCTGCGAAGGGTATGCAACCGGCTCAACGCTTCACAAAATCACCTCACAGCCAGTTCTGGCCGCTATGAACGCGGGAAACCTGTTGCCGGTTTCAATTGCTGCAAAAAGAAAGTGGCCTGTTAGTGAGTTTGTTATTGCTGGAGATGATGATTACCTGACGTTTACCAAACATGGCACTAATCCAGGACAAGAGAAAGCAGCCGCCGCAGCTGTTGCTATCAATGCCAAGGTAAGTTACCCGCCCTTCACGCTGGAACAGAAAAAACGAGGTATGACTGATTGGAACGACTACTACCTAAATTCATTGAAGGAAGGAGCATCGGCCTAATGAGCAACATCGTTGAACAACAAGCACAAAAGCCTGAAATAGATTTCAGCGGTATGGAAAACACCAAAGCGATTGATATTTTATCGTCCTTGCCTGTTTTGGACTATGAGCAGGCCAGAGACCGCGCAGCAAAGGCGCTTAATATCAGAGCTAAGGTTTTAGATGACGAAGTAAAAAAGGCGAGGAAAGCAGAAAGTGAACGCACTGCGGATTATGGTTTGTTTGAGACAGTACAGCCATCATTCGAGCCAGTGAGCGGCGATGCACTATTAAGCCGGATCGAAACACTTAGCATTAAGCATGTTATCTGTGAACAGCACACACGAACCTCTGTCAGTCTATGGATAGCCCTGACTTGGTTAACTGATCACGTTGATTGCTTGCCAATTGCCAATATAACCGCGCCTGAGAAAAACTGTGGCAAATCGACCCTTCTAGCTTTCATTGGCAAACTGGCATACAAGCCCCTTACAACCAGTAACACAACATCAAGCGCATTATTCAGAATAGTAGAGGAGTGGCAACCTACCCTCCTCATTGATGAAGCAGATAGCTTCGCAGATGATGACGAAGCTTTACGGGGAATTATCAATGCCGGACATACCCGCGACAGTGCATATGTGATTCGTTGTGTAGGTGATGACCACGAGCCGCAGAGATTCAGTGTTTGGGGAGCTAAAGCACTTTGCGGAATAGGTAAGCGAGCAGGAACCATAGAGAGCCGTTCGATTAACTTAATTCTCAGACGTAAAAGACCAGACGAACAAACTAGCCGTTTGAAAACCAGCAAAAAGGATTTTGAGGAAGTAAAAAGCCAACTAGCAAGATGGGCAGATGACAACGGCCAGCTGTTAGCTTCTTACTTGCCAACCCTACCACCAGCATTGCAAAACCGAGACGCCGATAATTGGGAGCCACTTCTCGCAATAGCGGATCTGGCTGGTGGCGTATGGCCTGATAAAGCCAGGCAAGCAGCTTTAGCATCGTTAAATCTGGAAGATAGCTTAAGCATTAATCAGGAACTTTTGAGCGACATAAGAGAACTTCTTGAACCAGTTCACTCAAAGCATATTTTTTCTGCTGACTTGGTAGAGCAATTATTAAACATTGAAGATGCACCTTGGTTAAATTACAACCGAGGCAGACCACTCACCCAACGGCAACTAACCACAAAACTAAAGGATTTTGGCATCCACTCAGGAACGAGGAAGCTTGGAGGAATAACAAAAAAAGGATACACCGTATCTGATTTTCAAGACGCTTTTGAGCGGTATCTCCCTATCCCCCCTATTTCAAACGTCACCTCGTCACCTTCCAGTAATGGCGGGGCTTACAGCGATTTTGAAAACGTCACCTCATATAACAAGGTGACGAACGAAAAAAGGCTACAGGCCAATAATAATGCAGGAGGTGACGAGGTGACGAATAAAAACAGGGTAAACGGCTCTCCCCTCCCTTGGAGTACAAAAATATGAACGCCCAAGAACTAATCTGTGAGGTTGAAAAGCAGGGCATTTCGCTGACAGTTGATTGCGGTTTTCTAATCGTTTCAGGCACTGGTGATAGAGACCACCAGCTTACATCTGAACTTGCCGATTTATTGAGGGAGTGGAAACCTAAGTTAATACCAATCATTCAGAAACGAAAGGCAATGAAGGTTTTGCGCCTGGTTATTGATGGTAAAGCGATTACTTGTCTAGACCCTGTTAGTACTAGCGATGAAGAAGCCATACAAAACCAACGAGGGCGATGGGGAGACCGCTTAACCAGTATTGCGGTTCAGTAGGCAGTCGCAGTGGGCGCTTTCTTTAGAGTCCTACTTCTGCTGCAACCTTAACTCACATGCAGTTTTTACCCATTCAGAAAAGCTTTCGCTGGTGGATTGCCGATTATCTTCTACCCGCTCAAGTAGCGAATCTTCGAAACGGATATTTTTACGAGTAGAGCCAGAACGCTCATCTGAACGCTTTGGTGAATTTCTCTCTTGCATTGGGTGTGTACCACTTTTATATTGGGTGTGTACCGAAACTATAGTTAAACATTTCACTAATGACAAAACAAAACTATGAGGAAACAATCATGACTAATGAGCATTTGAATACAAATATGAACATCGATCTTGAGAACATCAAAAGCAATAACATTACTAAAGCTCACGCGATTGGAATGTTACTTCAATCACACTTTGAAGATGATGGAAGGCTTAATGACCAAATTATTCAAAGTGCTATTTGGGCAATGAATGACCTGTTAGGCGAAGCTGAGGAAGCTGAAAACAAGATTGCGGAAAATAAGCAGAGTTGAGACCGCAGCCTAAACCTTCACGGATACAATCATAACCGGCGCTGTATAGGCGATTGAGGATACTTGTCTTACAGTCGCTGATGCTGTTAAAGCGTTAGAAGTCGGCTGCTTTCGTTCACGCCTATAGTGTTCACAGTTGCGGATTTTCTCAGGAGTCCGTTTCAGACCTTTATAAGGTTTAAATATCCGCGAAATATAAGAGTTTGATGTCAGGTTTTGACAGGTTCTAGTCACTTACCAAACTATAGCTTTCTTAAGTACCTGGGCAGGGGAAATTGTCTAAGCATTACTTAGCAACACCGTTGCCCTTTATCAGCACTCCGCAACTCATAAACTATTTCTTGCCCTAGTCCTGCTTTTCGCTAACGGATAGCCTGACCATTCCTTTTAATATGTAAGGGTGTAACCAATGAATGAGTATATTAACGCCGTGGCGAACGGCGAAGTGGTAACAGGATACAGAACCATAACCGGCAAAAGGAAGTTAACGCAGACGGTGACCTATGGCGGTATTACTGAGCCTGACAACTGCCAATACAAAGCCAATGCTAAAGACGGTGAAATGTTGGCAGTAGCACAGCTTACGCTGGTACAAATTGCGACAGGCCGGACGATGAAGAAGTAACGAAAAGCCCCTGATTGCTATAGTTGTTGGGTATGTACGAATAGGAGTTTCTTACAAAGGTAAAATTAACTTTATGTGGTACGTTTTGTGGGACTAGCAATCAATAAAAATAAAATACACCAAAAATTACAATGATTTAGACATCTAATTCAGATGTCGCCAGCTCCACCAACATCGAAGGGATGTAGCTCAATATCAATGAGTTACGTCCCTTTTTCATTTCGGGTGTAAGCAGTTTTACTTCTCCGCTTTCTCCGGCGCAGTCTTTTTAGAACCCCGCACAGCTTTATTTAGTAAATCCAGTTCCTTTTCAGTGAGGTTACGCCACTGACCCGGTCGAAGATTACCTAAAGTCAGGTGCATGATGCGTGTGCGTTTCAGTTTGGTCACTTCGTAGCCGAGGAATTCGCACATACGGCGGATTTGGCGGTTTAACCCCTGAGTCAGGATAATGGTGAAGCGATCACGGCCACGGGATTCAAGCTGACAGGGTTTGGTGACTGTGCCGAGGATGGGTACGCCACGGGACATTTTTTGTAAAAAGCGTCCGCTGATGGGCTGATTCACAGTCACATCATATTCTTTATCATGGGCGTTTTCTGCCCGCAGGATTTTATTCACAATGTCGCCGTCACTGGTGAGCAGGATCAGGCCTTCAGAAGGTTTGTCGAGACGACCGATGGGGAATATCCGCTCTTTATGGCCTATCGCGTCGATGATATTGCCTTTGACATGACGTTCCGTTGTACAGGTAATACCAACCGGTTTGTTATACATGATGTAAATCCGGTCTGATTTATCCGCAGCCACCGCACCTATAAGCTTACCGTCAACTTTGACTTTATCCCCCGGCGCCACTTTGGTGCCCAGTTCAGGGAGCTTATCATTAATGGTTACCCGTTTTTGTTCGATGAGTTTATCTGCTTCGCGCCGGGAACAGTGACCGGTGTCACTGATGTATTTATTAAGACGTTTTGCCTGATCTGAACTCATAACGGGGAATAACCTTTAACTGACAACTTTTTATGAAGTTGCCAAGGATACATGATTCACGGCTTTTTCACTTAGTAAACTTCACCTGAGAATACTTTGCGGAGCAGAAAATAGCCAAAATAGTGCTAATACGCTGAATCAGCGGATTAACGCTCTTTTTTACTGTGCTCTTCCGCCGGGGCAGCCTGCTCACTGTCATTGTTGTCTTTGTTTTTGCTGCCGGCTTCGGTTACCACGAGGAAATAAAGGACCAGCATAATGGTGACAAAAACCACAACGATGATCATACCGATGAAGGTGGTGCCGGTTGCTGCATAAGAGGGGGCAGCGAACAAAAATAACGGTAAAAGCGGAAGGTATTTCACCAGAAAACTCCGGAAGATGAACTGAATGACGTATTATTCCTTTTCAGCGTCGGGGATCAAGGTGAAAGGGCTGCTTTTTTCTTAAAACCCGATCTGAATCAACCCTGCGTATTATTCACTTCTCCGTGGACAATTCCTTTTCTGCCGTTTTGCTTTGCACGGTAAAGGGCTTTGTCTGCCAGAAGTATAAGCTCTACCGGCCTGGTGTTTTTGTCGCAACGCAAAGACGCAATGCCGGCGCTGACAGTGATAAAATCACTCACTGCAGATTCCGGAAAAGGTATTGCCAGCGCAGCAATTTCATCCAGCAACGTTTGCGTAATACTGTGCGCTTCTTCAGCGGGAATACAGGGCAACAGTACAGCAAACTCTTCTCCACCATACCGCGCTGCTACATCATCCGGTCTGCGGGCAACCCTGCTCAATACTTCACTGATTTTTTTCAGTACTTCGTCACCGGCCACGTGGCCGTATGTGTCGTTGTACTGTTTGAAAAAATCCACATCCAGCATGACCAGATTTAACGTGTTGCAGCTTCTTGCACATCGGCGGATGGCCTTTAGCAAACTGTTGTCGAAAAAGCGCCGGTTGGCAATACCGGTCAGGCCGTCTGAATTTGCCAGTACATCCAGCTTTTGATTCGCGGCCAGTAATTCGTTACTTACCCGTTCGAGGGCGATGCGGTTTGCCTGACTTTCCAGTGTATTACTCAGAATTTCGCCGATGAGCTTAAGATAACGTACGTCGTTGTCCTGCCACTCATAGGGTGAACCCACCACATCGCAACCGACAAATCCGGTGAGCTCATCGTTGATCCGTATGGCAACACACAAAATAGAACTGATATTTTCACGCTGAAACTCCGCCTTTTCTCCGGCGGCTTCCTCCGGCAGATCACTAACATCATTTATTCTGAACAGCTGCTCAGAGAAAATGGCGCGGGTAAAGTAAGGGAGCTCTGTTGTTACCACGCCCTGCAATTGCTGCTTATAGGGCTGCACACCACTTGCTACCCATTCATGGGTATTGGCCATGGTGGTTTTGTCTGCAGAAAAACGGAACAGGTAGCACCGCTGAACACCACGGAATTTTCCGTATGCACCAAGGCTCTGCTCTATCAGAGGATCCAGCTCAGCATGTTTTACATTGATTAATCTTGAGGTCAGTGTTGAAAGCAATTCGGTGAAGGCCAGCTGATTGTTCAGTAATGGCTGAGCTGACATAGGTGTACTGTGATTATTCAAGGTGTTTCCCTGCTACCTGAGAAAAAACAGCGGCTACTTTTTGCAACCACAATCTCTACAACAAAAGTATAGCCTATATGTCACAGAACGCATTTTATTAGCGATTTATCTTTAGCCTGTAGGTTATCCGTTAGCCATCTGCAAATATCGGATTTGTCAGGACGCCCTACCCGCTTCACGCGCTGCCAACGCTTGAGCAAACAATACGGATTGTTATTATGCGTTTACGCCCAACTGGTTCATCTCTTGTTCTGGCCGGTTCTCTTTGTTTTTCGCTTTTCAACGCTGCCTGTGCAGATACCCTTTTTAAACAGGCTACGCTGTTCGACGGCACGGGTAAAAAACCTTTCGTTGCAGATGTGCTGGTAAAAGACGGCCGCATCAGTCAGATAGCCGCTTCCATCAGTGACGCGGGAAATGCTGAGGTTATAGATGCCAGCGGCAAAGCCATGTTACCCGGTTTTTTTGATATCCACGTGCACTGGACACCGGGTGGTGAACCTCCTTCTATTCCGGCCATTGCTGAGCAATACGTTATTCATGGTGTCACCACGGTCACCGATTTTCATTCTGCACCAGAGTCTTATGCACCCAAGCGCGCCTGGCTGGCGAACCTGAGTGCCCCGCATGTGGCTTTCGCTGCGAGAATGAGCACACCGGGTGGTCATGGCGCAATGTGGGCAGATAACCACACCACGTATAAAATTTCCACTCCGGAAGATGCCGCTGTTGCCATGAAAACGCTGGCGCCCTATAAGCCCGATCTCATCAAATTATTTGCTGATGGCTGGCGCTATGGCCGTAAGGAAGAAAATACCAGCATGGACGAACTCACCATGAAGGGCATGGCTGATGCTGCTCACCCTCTGGGTCTGCCTGTTGTGGCTCACGTGGTAACAGTGGATCGTGCGAAGAAAGCTGCCGGTGCCGGTGTGGATGTGCTGGTACATGCTGTTCAGGACGGCGACGCAGATGAAGAACTGGTTCAGGCCATGCTGTCAGCTAACATGACCTATTCGCCCAGCCTGGCGGTGTATGAAGTCACAGAAGCGAAAAAGGCTTATTACGACGAAGAAGCACTGGCCATGGCAGACAACCGTCAGAAACACTCTATGTACAACTTAAAGTTGTTCAGTGAAGCTGGCATTCCTGTAGCAACAGGGACTGACGCCGGTATGCCTAAAACACCACACGGCAGTTCCACTCACCGTGAGATGGAGCTTTTAGTTGCCGGAGGGCTGACGCCGGAGCAGGCACTGGTTGCCGCAACCAGAAACAGTGCTGCCGCCCTGAACTTGCTGGACGACAGAGGGACTCTGGAAGCCGGTAAGCGTGCTGATCTTGTGATCATTGACGGCACACCCTGGGAGTCAATCTCAGATACCCGCAAGGTTGAACAGGTCTGGATTGACGGCGAACTGAAGGCGCGTAACAACACTCTTGTCACGCCGCAGCCCGAAGGCTTACCGGCAGCGGTAAAAGCCACTGCATTGATTGATGATTTTGAGTCTTCATCGGGCAGAACGGCATTGAATACGGTGTATATCAATCACCGGGATACCGGCGTAGGACACAGCCGGTCATTGTCTCAGCGGGTGCCGAAAGAAGATGGCAGTGGCTATGCCTATTTCATGCAGGCTGCTTTGTCTAATAAGGAAGAACCGGAAGCTTCAGTACGGATGCACTTTACTCCGGGCGCTGTAGTTCCGGTAGATGCTTCGGCTTATAAAGGCATCACGCTTTCAGTGCGTGGCGAGGGAGCATATTTTGTCAGCCTGACAACGGGCAGCGGCGAATGTGAAACCTCATTCTCAGCCACCCCGGCCTGGCAAACGGTGCAGTTACCCTTCAGTGCATTCTGTGACGGAAAACTGGACAGTGCACAGTTGCTGATGCTGGAGACCGGAAAGCACGGTAAAGCCGGTGATTCAGTATGGATGTCAATGGACGACATCAGTTTCTATTAACGTAAGACAGGCCCGGTTTTTGACACCGGGCCTGAGCTTGCTCTGCGCAGTTTATCAGCGCAAGCTTTTATTTACGGGGGCTTTTGCCTTTACATACAGTGCGTCCCATTCATCCGGTACAACGGGCATCACCGACAAACGGTGCCCTTTTTTAACCACGCCCAGTTGCTCTATTTCCGGCATGGCTTTAATTGTGGCCAGCGGAAGCACCGAAGCAAACTTCTCTTTAAACGTCACATCCACGCAAAACCAGCGGGGATTATCGCGGTCTGATTTAGGATCGTAATATTTGCTTTCGGGATCGAACTGACTCGCATCGGGATAGGCATCACGGGAAATTTCTGCAACACCGGCAATGCCAACGTCCTTGCAGCTTGAGTGATAGAAAAACAGTAAATCCCCGGCTTTCACCTCATCGCGCATGAAATTTCTTGCCTGATAGTTTCTGACCCCGTCCCAGGGCTCAGTTTTATCCGGACGGGCAGCAAGATCGTCAATACCAAATGCATCCGGTTCTGATTTAAACAGCCAGTAAGCCACAATGTCTCCTGAAAACGCTTTCTTTAAAAATGCAGTTTATCACAGCATCTGATTTCGTGGACAACGCCTGCTTTACCCACCTTTACACAATACTGACACACACCGGAATACAGGTTGCTATTTTAACATCATGCCAATTCGGGCATCGACCACAGGAGCAACCTAATGGAAATCTCTCAACTAAACAGTGCCATGCAAACCGGCGCACTGACCGGCACCAGTAACGTTAACGGAATTAAAAACCAGAGCCCGCCGCCACCGCCACCTCAGCAGGATGCATTATCAGAATACATGGCGGAATCAGGCAGTGATGAAGATGTAAAAGCCTTTATGCAGAGCATAATGGATATGGAAGCGTCCGGCGAATTTGATGCGCAAAGCCTTGCCGCCAACGCGCCGGCCACCATGCAGGCTTTTGCCGAAGAGAACGGCATCAATCTGGAAAGCTTTTTTCAGCAGAAACACGATCAGCAGTCTGCCAGACAGTCAGCAGCTACTGATATGCCACCACCACCGCCGGGTAACAGCCAGACACAAACCTATGCCAGCAATGAACAACTGGGTTCTGCGTCCGCATCTCTGATGGACAGACTCACTTCCAGCATTGGCATTAATACCACCGCCTGAGCCGCCTGCAGGCAACGATGTGGTCTGCCGTGTGGCAACCCGGGGTTGAAACACGGCAAAAGCGTGCCGGACCGGGCACGCTTTTTTGTATTTAACTATCGTCACCCCGCGGGTAACTGATATAATTACGCCTTTACGTCGTTCTTTCCGGTTTATTGTCATGCAAGCTACCATCAAGGCTGACCGCGGCCTGTTTTCCTATCCGAAGTACTGGGCTCATTGCTACGGTACAGCGCCATTTTTACCCATGTCAAAGGAAGAGATGGACGAGCTCGGCTGGGACAGCTGTGATGTGATTCTGGTCACCGGTGATGCGTACGTGGATCACCCCAGTTTTGGTATGGCAGTGATCGGTCGGGTACTGGAAGCCCACGGTTTCCGCGTGGGCATTATTGCCCAGCCCGACTGGACCAGCAAAGACGACTTCATGAAACTGGGGAAACCTAATCTGTATTTCGGTGTGACCGCCGGTAATATGGATTCTATGATCAACCGTTATACCGCGGATAAAAAAATTCGCCATGACGATGCCTATACCCCCGGCAATGTGGGCGGCAAACGGCCTGATCGTGCGGTAACCGTGTATTCCCAGCGCTGCCGTGAAGCCTTTAAAGGCGTACCGGTTATTGTGGGCGGTATTGAAGCCAGCCTTCGCCGGATTGCACACTACGATTACTGGTCAGAGAAAGTTAGACGTTCCGTACTGTTTGACAGTAAAGCTGACATGTTATTTTTCGGTAATGCCGAGCGCCCGCTGGTTGAAGTGACCCATAGACTGGCCTCCGGTGAAGACATTGCTGATATCCGTGATGTACGCGGTACAGCGATTATCGTAAAAGAGGCATTGCCGGAATGGCAAGGTGTCGACTCAACGTCTTTGGATCGCCCGGGCAAAATAGACCCGATCCCCTCGCCTTATCAGGAATTGCCGGAATGTGATAAAGAAGACACAACGTCCTCTGAAGCACCGGAAGCGAAAGGGGTTGTTATCCAGCCGGTTGAACGCCGCAAGCCCTGGGAACACGTGTATGTCAAACTGCCTGCTTATGAAGTGGTGAAAGACAACAAAGCACTTTATGCCCATACATCCCGTATTCTGCATCAGGAAGTCAACCCTGGCTGTGCCCGTGCGTTAATGCAACGCCATGGCGACCGCCATATCTGGATTAATCCCCCGGCCATGCCGCTGGAAACCGATGAAATGGACGCGGTATTCGATTTGTCGTACCAGCGTATCCCCCACCCGGTTTACGGTGATGCAAAAATACCGGCTTACGACATGATTCGTTTTTCCATTAATATCATGCGTGGCTGTTACGGCGGTTGTACCTTCTGTTCGATTACAGAACACGAAGGCCGCATCATTCAGAGCCGTTCTGAAGATTCAATCATTCGTGAAATAGAAGAGATCCGCGATAAGGTGCCGGGCTTTACCGGTGTCATTTCTGATCTCGGTGGCCCGACGGCAAATATGTACCGCCTGCGGTGTAAGAGTGCCAAAGCGGAAGCTACCTGTCGCCGTCCATCCTGTGTGTACCCGTCTATCTGTGCACATATGGATACCGACCATAAGCCAACTATCGACTTGTATCGCCGTGCACGGGAATTACCCGGCATCAAAAAGGTACTGATTGCGTCCGGCGTGCGTTACGACCTGGCGGTAGAAGACCCTGAATACGTAAAAGAACTGGCACTTCATCATACCGGTGGCTATCTGAAAATTGCGCCGGAGCATACCGAAGAAGGGCCACTCAGCAAGATGATGAAACCCGGTATGGGCAGTTATTACCGGTTTAAAGAATTATTTGATAAGTATTCTGCCGAAGCCGGTAAGAAACAATATCTGATCCCTTACTTTATCGCCTCTCACCCGGGCACAACGGATGAAGATATGCTGAACCTGGCAATCTGGCTGAAAGAAAACCGCTTTAAACTGGATCAGGTACAGAATTTCTATCCGTCGCCTATGGCGACAGCCACCACGATGTATCACACCGGGGTGAATTCGCTGCGTAAGGTCAATAAAGACAGCGAACAGGTACCTTCGGCGAAAGGTGAAATTCACCGCCGTCTGCACAAGGCGATGCTGCGTTATCATGATCCGAAAAACTTTGCGCAAATCCGCGAAGCACTGAAAAAAATGGGACGTGAAGATCTGATAGGTCGTGGCCCTCAGCATCTGGTTCCGCCGGAAACCGCCGGCGAGAAACGCCAGAAGGCACAAAAAGGCAAACGGGGTGAACGGGCTTTAACGAAGCACACCGGTTTACCGCCTAAAGGCTTCCGCGAAAAAAATGCCTCTGGTAAAGGGAGAAACGGCGCAAAAGGGAAACCCGGACAGCGTCAGCAAAGAGCCCGCTAAAAGCATAAAAAAACAGGAGGCATCAGCCTCCTGTTTCAGTTCGTTCCCGCCCTTAACTGTTTACACCTGAGTAATGCCCAGCTAACATAAGCGAGCATAGGTATGTTCAGTTGCAATGCCGGCAATGACATGGCATCCCCGCCGTGACAGATGACATAAGCGAACAGCATCACTAACACTGACAGCGCCGATATTCCCAGCCAGGCGGATTTATCCAGCGTTTTAACCGCCACCGTAAGAATGACGTTGAGGGCCATCACTATCCAGAAAACCGGGATAAGGGGAATGGCAGCAAACATATCAACCAGCGCAGTAAGCGCCAGAGCAGACACGCTTCCCCACACCACACAATGCCACAAACGGGTAGCCAGCGGAGGATTAGCCTTCTTCGCCAACCAGATTTCCATACCGGAAATGCACAACACGGTAAGCATAATGCCAAGGACGAAATACAACAGCTTAGAGGGAATACCGGCAAAATCACCGAAGTGCAAACGGTACATGGCGTAAACCACCTGCTTGCCCCAGTGCCCGTCTGCATAGCCGGCTGTACCGAGATAATTCCCCGCACTGTCAAACCGGTAATTCTCTGAGTAAATCATTTTACCGGGCACTCTGGCATAAATTTCGATGAACTGCTCCGGTGTATTCACTTCATGCACGGTGAGGAAAATCAGCTGATTATCAGGGGCAATGGTAGCCATCTGTTCTACCGCTTTACCGATTTGCGGAGTCGAAACAGGCTGCGACAATTCAGGGTCAGGTGTAAAAATCTTTTCCATCACCGCATCACGGTCACCGCCAAAATACAATTGGGCGACCAGCACCAGCACAAGACCCGCCAGACCAAAGTACGCACCGGTGATACCAATGATCAGATGAAACGGTGATGCCCACAACCCGAAACGGTTATGTAAATCAATTTGATACTGCTGGCCGTTTCCGCCCTGTCGTAAGCGGAAGGCATCTTTTTTGATGCGTTTATGCGCCACAATACCGGTTATCACTAACGTGACGATAATGGCACCCAGCGCGCTCACCAGAATCATGCCCCAGCTTGCCGGCAAATTCAGATACAGGTGCAAATCCACCAGCATTTTGGTAAAGGACACGGATTCCTCTTCCAGCAGTTCACCGGATTCACCGGCAAACCAGGCGGTGTGATCGTTTTCAACCACAAGCCTCGGAATATTCGAGGTTGGCAAAACGACGAAAAGATGATGAGTTTCTTCTTTATGTTCAGCAAGGAAATTGGCCATGGCGGTATCAATAACGTCTCCTGATACCGTTCCCAGTTCCGTAACACCCGGTTGCTCCCAGCGTTCAAATTCCTGATGAAACACAGCCAGCGTACCGGACCAGCACACAAGAAACAGCAATGCACTTAAAAACACACCCACCCAGCTGTGGGCATTTAATGCAGCTTGTTTTGTTTTTTTATTCATACTGATACTGCCTGAAATGCCGGAATGAAAAGAAGATACGCTGCGCTGAGAGCGCCCAGTACTGTGTATAGCGCAAGGGCTTTTGGTTTTGATGCAACGGCAAAGTAGTGATATCCCAGCAGGCCCCAGATAACCGGCAACAACACAATACAGGTAGCCAGTTGTCCTGTTTCTTTCATGGGCAGCGCCAGACTGACAGCGAGACTGGACAGTAAACTGACGACTAACAGCACGATCAGGATCACCAGATAATGACCGGCATGTTGCAACACCTCCCGTCTGACAAAACTCAACGGTTTGGGTGCCGGCTGATTTTTAGGTGACGGCAGCGTTTGCCGGTTTGCTAAAATCAACGGCCACACTCCGATAGCAGGCAGACAAAGGGCGAACACACTGCCTGTCTCCCAGCCGGTTGCCCTGCTCCACATGAAAAAAGATCCCGCGAAAGCGAGCAAAGAAAACCACAGCCAGACACGATGTTGCTTCTGCCAGCTTACATAAAGCAGAACCAGTGATAAGGCACTGATCCCGCAGGAAAGAATGATATTTGTCATAACGTCCGGATTGACCTGAAGGCAGGTTTGTGCATTTGTCCTGTGCACTAGTCATTTAAACGCTAATAGTACAAACACCCTTAAGAAATGTAAAAGATATTCATTATCATTAATATCACGAAAACTGCAGCGCAGTATACGCCGTGATTAACGGAGCAGAAAAAGCACCGGCGCAAAATATGCGCCGGTACGAAGGGATATGACACTCACACACAAATAAGTCGTAATCAGTGACCCATGTCCTTCTCACTGAAAAACAGCGAATACAATACCGGTACCGCCACCAGCGTGAGTAACGTGGCAAAGGTCAGGCCGGACATGATAGTCACAGCCATACTTGCAAAGAATGCATCCCACAGCAGCGGGATCATACCGAGAACAGTGGTTAACACGGCAAGCACTACCGGTCTTACACGACTGAGGCTGGCACCGACAATCGCGTCTCTCAAAGCTCCGCCCTCTTTGCGGCGCAGATCAGTTTCATCCACCAGTACGATGGCGTTTTTAATCAGCATGCCCGACAGACTTAACAACCCGAGTAATGCCGTGAAGCTGAATGGCATGCCGGTAAACACCAGGCCTGCTGTAACACCGCAAATCGCCATCGGCACAATAAACCAGATGAGCAATGCCTGCCTGACCGCATTAAACAGCAATACGGTGATCAGAATCATACTGAGAAAACTCAGCGGCAACTGCTGTCCCAGCGCTTTTTGCGCGTCACGGGAGCTTTCAAACTCGCCGCCCCACTCAAAACTGTAGCCGTCCGGCAGAGGCATGTTTTCAATCACGGCTGCCACGTTCCGGCGGGCTTCCTCCGCGGTGTAATCGCCGGCGGGTTCTGCCTGAACGGTCAGCGTGCGTACACGGTTACGGCGTTTGATAATACCGTCGTGTGCCTGCACATCAAACTCTTTAATTACCTGTGTGATAGGGATAAAGTCCTGTTGCACTTCACTCCATATCAAACGATCTCTGAGCCAGTCCATGTTCTGACGCTCTGACACAGGTGGACGGATCACCACCGGGATTTGACGTTCGTCTTCACGATAAATACCTACGGTTTTACCTACCGTGGCAAATTCCGTTGCGTCAGCAATATCAGTACGCGACAGACCGGCAATTTTTGCTTTCTGCTCATCCACTACCGGATAGATGGTGAATTCGCGCTGACGCCAGTCCTGACGCACATCGGTAATGGTAGGCTCCTGACGCATTAATGCTTCAGCTTTTGCGCCCAGTTCCCGCAGCACGGCAGAATCATTACCTTTAAAACGCGCCTCTATTTTCGCACCGGTAGCCGGACCGAAGAACAAACGCTGAGTAAATACATCAGCCTGAGGATGCCGTTCACGTATTTGTGCCCGCAATTCGTTCATCACCAGCGGTATTTCTTCACGGTTATGCGTGCGTACAATTAACTGACCAAATGACGGATTTGGCAGGTCCGGTGAATACGTCAGCATAAACCGGCTGGCGCCCATACCGATGAAACTGGTCACGTTTACTACCTCGTCACGGGCTTTCACCAGTGCTTCGATATCTGCAATGTCAGCTTCAGTAGCACGGATGTCGCTGCCCTGAGGCAAGGTGTAGTTAATATAGAAAATGGGCGTATTTGACGGCGGGAAAAAGGACTGTTTCACCAGCGCAAAACCCATTACGCTTACCGCCGTCGTGGCAACCAGCACCAGTACGGTAATGCGCGGAAAGCGCAACGCTGCACCCAGTAACCCCTTGTAAAAGCGGTAGCCACCGCCGTCATAATGACCGGCATCTTCACCAGCTTCTTTTTGAGTAAACAGATAGTGCCCCAGCAAAGGCGTTACCGTAACAGCCAGGATCCAGCTGAGCAGCAATGAAATACAGATCACCGCGAACAGCGAGAACATGAAGTCGCCGGTGGTATCCTGTGAGAGTCCGATACCGGCAAAGGCAAGAATGCCGATGACGGTGGCAGCCAGCAGCGGGTACTGGGTTTGTTGTGCCGCATCTTCGGCGGCGGATACCGAGTCCTGACCTTTATGCATGCTTAACAGCATAGACTCGGCAATAACAATGGCGTTATCCACCAGCATCCCCATGGCGATAATAAGTGCGCCCAGGGAAATCCGCTCCATCTGAATTTCAAATATCCACATGGTAAGCACGGTACCGAGTACCGTAAGCAGCAATGTACCGCCAACCACAACGCCGACGCGCCAGCCCATGACCAGCAACAGTACAGCAACAACAATGGCAACAGAAGCCGCCAGGTTCACCAGAAAGTCGCTGATGGCTGTATCTACCACAATATGCTGTTCATAAATCGGCAGAATATCCACGCCAAGAGGTAAGTGGGTACGCAGTTCGTCGAGGTGCGCTTCGACCGCGTGACCTATATCTACAATATTCCGGTCACTGCGACCGGCAATGGCCAGGGTAAACGCTTCGTGACCGTTATGTCTGACAACCTGTGACGGCGATTCAGATTCCACACGGTACACACGGGCAATGTCGCCGATGTGCAGTTGTTCGGTGGTGCCGGGCACTCCGAATTTCAAACCTTTAATGGTTTCTTCGGAATCATCACCGGCAGGCAAAACCAGCCGGATCCGCCGCTCGCCCAGACGCATGCTGCCCGCATTGGCAATATCACTTTCTGTCTGAAACACACTGGCAATACTGGACATGGAAATGCCCAGACTGGCCAGCTTTTCCTGCGTCACTTCCACATAAATAGTTTCTTCCGGCACCCCGGCCAGTTGCGCCTGTGTTACGCCCGGCACAGTGAGCACTTCACGTCTTAGCCGTGTTGCCAGTTCCTGGCGCTGACGGTCTGAAAAGCCTTCAGCCACCACGGCGTAAAACATGCCGTATACATCGCCGAAGTCATCATTCACCACCGGACTGTTCGCTCCTGACGGCAATTTCATGGCTGCCGCAGACACCTTGCGGCGCAATTCATCCCACGCCTGTTGCAAATTGTCACTGTTGAAGTCGTCACGGATTTCCACCGTGATCTGAGACTGCCCGGGCAGAGAACGGGAGGTAATATCACCCAGTTGCGCCAGCTGCTGAATAGTAGATTCAAGCGGTTCGGTAATTTCCAGCTCCACTTCCTCGGCAGTGGCGCCCGGATACGTGGTAGTAACGATAGCGGTTTTCACCGCGAAAGCCGGATCTTCCAGCTTGCCGATGGCAATGACACCGGTGACACCGCCAATCAGGCAGATCAGCATGAGCAGCCATACCGTCAGCGGATTCTTAATTGAATAAGTGGCGATTTTCATAGTACAGGCTTCTCCTTGTTAAATTCCCGTACTGTCATACCATCCTGCAGGCTGTCTGTGCCCGCAGCCACCAGCCGCATACCGGCCTCAAGCCCTGCCGTTACCTGCGCTTTATCATCACGGATAAGACCTACTGTTACCGGGTGATAAACCACTTTATCCCCTTCCAGCCGCCATACCGCAAAGTCTTCACTGCCCGACGTATCGACGGCACTCACCGGCACCCACAGCCCGACCGGCCCGATGGGGTTTGCCACGACAATACGCGCGGTCAGCACCATACCCGGCAGCAAGTCCAGATGCTCGAGGCGGGGCAATTTAAATGTCACCTGATAGGTTTGCGTTGATGTATTGATTTCAGTTTTATGCTCCAGATAACTTAGGGTTACCGGTTTGCCGTCATCACCCGAAATCAGATTACCGTCTTCATCTTCAAGATACGCCTGATACACCGGGTTTTCTTCCACGGCGTAGCGCATGAGCTGCTCAGGCACATTCACGTGAACCCGCAGATAATTAATGTTCTGTACCCGCAGCACAGACTGATTCGGTTGCACATAAGAGAACTTTTCAACCAGACGGTTAGTGATCAGCGCATCGAAAGGCGCGTGCAATTCGGTATATTCGATATTGATGCCTGCATTCTCAACTGCCAGTTCCGCGTTTTCATAAGCGGTTTCCAGCGCATCGAATTCACTCTGACTGATGTAATTATCGTTCTGAAGCTGTTTTCCACGTTCAAAATCAGACTTTGCCTTGCGGAAACTGGCTTCAGATTGTTTCAGGGCCAGCTCGTAATCCTGCGGATCCAGAGCGGCCAGCAATTCACCTTCCGGTACCACAACCCCCTGACGGTCTGCCAGCTGGTTTATGCGTCCGGCTACCTGAAAAGATAAATCCACCGTACTCAGAGCATCCACTCTGGCAACAAAGTGTCTGACCACTGTTTGATCGTCTGCACCGACCTCATAAACCTGAACCAACGGTGGCGGCGGCGCTTTCTGTTCCTGCGCTTCACCGCTGCATCCTGCGAGCAGAAAAGCCGCAGATGCTGCAGCGATTGCCATAATTGACGGTAATTTAATCCTGATTTTCATTTCGTGCTTCCTCTAAGGCAATCGCTTTATCAATTAATTTCCCGCGCAGGGCAATGCGCTCTTCTGCTGTGAACGGACTGATGTCCATCAGCTCCTGAAAGCTTAGTCCATCAGCCGCCAGCCACAACAGGGTGCTTTCAGCCACCGCGTCGCGCTGTTCAATTTCTTCACGTTTGCTTTGCATCATTTCGAGCATGGGTGCCAATAACGACGAATTTTCCACCGCCGCGACCAGCAAAATTTTAGCCTGATGCACAGCAAGCTTTTCGTGTGCACGTTGACGGGTACGCAACAAATTAGTCACCGGTAACGCATCAGCATGGGCTTTCTCAACTTCACACAGTTCAGTTTTCATCATGCCAATCATGCTTTCCACCATACCGGCCAGTAATGCATCTTTGTTTTTAAAGTGATGCATAACACCACCTTTGCTCATTCCGCACTGCTTCGCCACATTGTCCAGGGTTAGCACCTTGGGCCCCTGTTCAATAGCAATTTCTGTGGCAGCATCCAAAATACGCTTTCGCGACGTATCCGCTTTTGATTCTGTCATCACTCTTCCAAAACAAACCAACTGGTCGGTTTTTAAATCAAATAAGCGCTTTTGTCAACCAATATGCAGATCTGTTTATGGCTCAGAGAGGTTTTATCAGGCTCTCCCTACCCTTTACGCGGGAAATTCGTGTATGCTCACTGATTATTTTCTTTATTCTGATGTTGTAATGATCGCCACGACACAGCGGCACCTGGTGAATATAGATATCCTTCTCAGTGATATCGAAATGCAGGAAAGCGGTTTTTACGCCGGTGCTGAACATCAAAAATACCTGAATGATTTACTCAGAGAACTGTCAGCACTGGAAGGCATGCTTGAGCATGAAACTGTACACTCTTTTCAACAGGCAGTGAGCAGTGCCGGACTTGAAAACGTATTTAAGGACAAAAGACTGGTAAGCATTTACCAGAAGCTTATCAGCAACGTTCTGGCGTATTGGCATACCGTAAATAAAATAGACGACATCCTCGCCAGCCGCTTCGACAGCCATTCTGAGAAACGCCTTGAACTGCTTCAGGCAAAAGCTTCACGGGCAAAGTCGGTATTTAAAACCGTCGCCATGGCGATGGGCAAAAACGATTACTCCCAGTTTATTACCCTGCTGGGTTTGCAGCATACAGACTGGGCGTGGCGGGAATAACTATCACAGTACGGCGGACATAAAAAAACCGGCATCACAGGATGCCGGTCAGTTCTTTATTGCGATGCGTTATGCATCTGCCTGTTCGTTTGCAGGGACTTCGTGAGTCAACAGGTATTCAAAGGCAGACAATGATGCTTTTGCGCCCTCACCCATTGAGATGACAATCTGCTTGTACGGCACGGTGGTGACGTCGCCGGCTGCAAAAATGCCTTTCTCAGAAGTAATACACTTATTATCAACGATGATTTCACCGTGTTTGGTCATATCCACGACACCTTGCATGAACTGACTGTTCGGTACCAGACCAATCTGGACGAACACACCTGCCAGCGGTAACGTGGTCACTTCCTGCGTTTCGCGGTTGGTGTACTCAATGGCCGTTACTTTGCCATTTTCTGCCACAATCTGATTCGTTGCTACATTGCGCAGAATGGTAATGTTGTCACGCTTTTCAGCCTGCTTAACCAGAACATCATCAGCTTTCAGCGTTGGCATAAACTCGAACACGGTGACAGACTTCACGATACCCGCCAAGTCAAGAGCAGCCTCGATGCCTGAGTTACCCCCGCCGATAACAGCTACGTCTTTGCCTTTAAAGAAAGGACCATCACAGTGCGGACAGTATGCCACGCCATTACCTACGTTTTCTTTCTCACCCGGTACACCCAGTTCTCTCCAGCGGGCACCTGTAGCCACAATGATAGAGCGGGTACGAATTTCTTCGCCGGATGACAACGCCACGATTTTAATGTCGCCACGTTCAATGTTTTCGACTTTCACGTGCTCTTTCAACGTGATGTCATAATCTTTCATGTGCTCCATCAGGTTGCCCACCAGTTCGGGTCCTGTGGTTTTCGGCACTGAGATTAAGTTTTCGATACCCATGGTATCTTTTACCTGGCCACCGAAACGGTCGGCCACGATGGTCACGTTTAAGCCTTTCCGTGCACTGTAGATTGCGGCACTCACACCTGCCGGACCACCACCAATCACGGTTACGTCCTGCAGCGGCATGCTCTTGCCCTTGTTCGCTTCTTTCAGCGACGGGTCGCGCTCTAACAGTTTATCAAGCAGAGTAGACGCATCTACCTTGCCGTTAGCGAATAATTCGCCGTTTAAGTAAACACTCGGTACACCCTGAATGTCTCTTTCTTCAATCAGTTTCGGATAAACACCGCCATCAATCATTTCAGATGTGATGTTAGGGTTTAACAATGCAAACTGATTCAGCGCCTGCACGACATCAGGACAGTTATGGCAACTTAAGCTGATGAACACTTCAAAGTGCAGCGGCTCGTTGACACCTTTAACGATGTTTTGCAGATTGTCGTCTACTTTCAGCGCTGTGCCTGACGCGTGTAAAATTGCCAGGATTAACGAGTTAAACTCGTGTCCACCCGGGATGCCGGAGAAACGAATACCGGTATCTTCACCGTCAGCTTCAAGTAAGAAGCTTGTCGCGCTGCGTAAAACGCCATTTGTATCACGCTCTTCCAACTTAATGTTGTCGCTTACACTTGCTACGCCAGACAGAAATTCAACCAATTCGCCACGCTTGCTGTGCTCGCCAGTCTGGACAACGAATGTTACTTCTTTCTGCATTGACGCGGTGTAGCCTTTCAATGCCTGTAAAATTTCTTTAGTTAACACGGTAATTCTGCCTTTTGCTTGGTGTTAAGGAGGTGCAGGCAGTTGCCTGCACCGTCACAAAGAGTTGGTAAACAACGTTACCTTAGATTTTGCCTACCAGGTCTAATGAAGGCGCTAATGTCGCTTCACCTTCTTTCCATTTAGCAGGACATACTTCACCAGGGTGAGAAGCAACGTATTGTGCTGCTTTAACTTTACGTACTACGTCGTCTGCTTCACGGCCGATACCTTCAGCAGTGATTTCCATTGCCTGTACGATACCGTCAGGGTCAACAACGAACGTACCACGGTCAGCCAGACCCATGTTTTCACGCATACAATCGAAGTTGCGTGTGATCTCACCGGTAGGGTCGCCGATCATTGCAAATTTGATTTTGCCGATGGTCTCAGAAGACGCGTGCCATGCAGCGTGAGTAAAGTGTGTATCGGTTGATACTGAGAATACTTCTACGCCACGGGCTTGCAGCTCTTCGTACTTGTCAGCAATGTCGCCAAGTTCAGTCGGGCAAACAAAAGTGAAGTCTGCAGGATAGAATACGAATACCGCCCATTTACCCTTGATGTCTTCACTACTTACTTCAACAAATTCACCATCTTTAAATGCATTTGCTTTAAAAGGTTTGATAGCAGTGTTGATAATTGCCATTGGTTAATCTCCATTAAGTTAGTTTGTTGTGTGTCGTTCGCACCGGGCAACCGGTTGACTAATGGACACGGTATCTACGAATTAATCAGAAACATGGTTCGAACTTTATGGTTTGTTGAACCCGTCCCCGTTGACTTGTGATTAGAATAGTCGCGCAGGGTTCAAAAAGATAATTGGTAATATTGAAAGGCTTAATCAGTTTTTCTGATTATTAGATTTGAATTTGAGCGGAAAATGCAATTTATAGTTTGGCAAAGTATATTGCCGGGATCAAGTGACAATACAATGAAGATTTCGCAACACAGCACAGCGGCCCGTGATGCCGGGGGCTAACCCGAAAGTGCCGGCAGCTAAAACGCAGGCACCGGCAGCTAACCCGTAGCTGCCGGCATCGGGCGGTGTGTCAGGTCAGTAAAGAAGAGGCTGGTTCATCAACCCCGCTCAGTTGCTCTTCTATATTCAGCAAATGCACGTATTCGTTGCGCTTTTCTGCCTGGGTAGTTCCCGGGCCAACGCCGGATAACGTAGTAGCAGCTTTTACAGCCTGCTCCAGCTGTTCATCGCTCAGAGGTTCTTTCTTATTCAGTTGCACCAGTACCTTGAGCAGGCTCAGCGCGATCTGCTTATTGCCGGGAGATAACGTGAGTGCCTGTCGCAGGTTATTGTACGCCGGCACAAAGCGATTCTCTTTGTAATTTACCGCAGCCATGTCTTTTAGCTCACGGGTGGTAAAATTAATCTCTTTGCGCTCGATAGATTCCTGTTTCAGGTATTCATCAACAACCTGACTGGTAAAGGTATCCCCGGCAATCTGTTTATGCAGTTTTTCCAGTAACGCCAGGCAATGCTCCCGCATACCCAGCTCATGGAACGCTTTCATTTTATCCAGGTTGTCTTCCATGGACAGACCGTCCGTATCCGGCTTTTTGGTCTTCATGATCGCTTCGGCGGATTTTTTCTGATTACGCAAACACAATACTCTGGCATTGAGTACAGAAAATTGCTCGGTCAGTACTTTATCCAGTCCCTGCTGTTTACTCAGTTCCGCCAGTTCTGCTTCAACTTTTCTCACCAGCTTTTCTGCATCACCGGCAGAAGCGGTGGTAGCCATATCCAGCGTTGCACGCATGACGTTCAGGGTCAGTTCCGGCGAATCGTGAATTGAATTTTTAGCGTACTTTGCCATATTTTGCACGGCCATTAACTGACCGGGCTTGTCATGGTTTAACCTGGCAAGATCCCATAAACGTTTGTTACGTTCGATATTCCGCGGCGCCAGCTTACTGGCTTCACGCATCTGCTCATACGCCTTATCAAACTCTTCCTTTTCAATGTAATACTGTGCAAGTAAATCATATGTCAGGAAGCGGGTATCATCACGTTGCAGCAAATCTTCCACCAGGGTTTCAGTTTCTTCCAGTTTATTCTGACGAAGTAACGCTCTGGCCAGTCCCATATGCACCCAGGCATGATCGTATTGCTGCAGCAGTTTCCTGAAATACACTTCTGCAGTGGTGTAGTCACGCAGTGCAAGGTAGCTTTCGCCGATTATACGCTTAAGGCGGGGATGGTATTCGCTGACGGATTTATCCGTCAACTGGCGTTCTGCGTAATAAACAGCGGTGGAATAGTCCTGCTGGTTAAGACAACATTGCAGTTTATGCAGCTTACTTCTGATGTTAATCAGATAGCGAAGCCGTTGCTCAATACGGTTGCGATCCAGCGGTTTGACCCAGAAATCTGCAGGCTGCAACTCAACAATGCAGTTCACCAGCGCTTGACTGGTTTCGGCACTGAGAAAGATAACCGTGGTCTTATCGGTGATATGACGGTGGTGTTTAAGCTCTTCAAACAAATGAAAGCCGTCTTTATCCACACTCACATTAAAAGCGATCATGACAAAGTCATAAGTGTTCTGCTCACAAAGGCGAACAGCGTGAAAGGCATTAAATGCACTGTCCACACGGCGGATGCCGACTTCTTTTAAGGCGTTGCTGATAACATCATGAACCAGACCCTGATTATCGATAATCAGGACTTTTAACTCTTCTGCGGGGACAAGTGGAGGAAACTTTTCCAATTTGTGTATCCAATCTTACTGCTAATCCGAATGCCTTTGCGTTTCTTCCCTGTTCAGTGGCTGCACACACTCACCATGTTAATTCCGTTTCACCGGAATGAAATGCGGCCTGCCATCTGTGTAAAGTTCGCAATATTTACCGTTTACAATAAACTGTTACGACTTTAGTAGCAATGATGAAGCAGACCGGCTACGGGTTTTATCCTATTTTTTTTACCATAGGAAATGCCAGAGGCATAAATTCGGCACGGTTCCGGCCCAGAGATTTAGCCCGGTATAACGCTTCATCCGCTTTGTCTACCAAATCACGGCCGTATACGCGGTTTTTCAGAGCACTGCGCATATCCATAACCGACACACCTATACTCACAGTAAGAAAAGGAAACGCAGAGGCCGTTTCATGAGGTAGTTTTAACTCATTGAATACAGAAATGATATGCTCAGCCAGCGTCATTGCGCCGGCTCTGTCGGTTTCACCCAGTATAATACCGAATTCTTCCCCGCCCAGACGACAGCATAAATCTGTTCCCCTGCGGGCATTGTCTTTAAGTAATTTAGCTACGGTGATCAGGCAATCGTCACCTTTACCGTGGCCGTATTTATCGTTATAGGCTTTGAAATCGTCTATATCGATCATCAGCAATGCCAGTTCGCTCTGACTACGCTGACAACGCTCGATTTCATGGGCAAGACTTTCATCGAACTTGCGCCGGTTGGAGAGCCCGGTGAGTGGATCTGTGGCGGCCAGTGACTCCAGTTGCATAGTTTGCCGGTAAAGGCGCACATGGGTTCTTACCCGCGCCCGCAACAACGGCACTTCGATAGGCTTGGTAATGTAGTCAACCGCACCGATTTCGAACCCTTTCGCCTGGTCACTCACTTCAGTTAAACCGGTAACAAACACAACGGGAATACGGCGGGTACGCTCGTCAGACTTTAATTTACGACATAAAGAAAAACCGTTAATTTCCGGCATCAGTACATCAAGAAGAATAAGCTCAGGCTCAGTTGAAATAGCCTGTTCGAGGCCGTCCTCTGCATCCGTTGCAATAATCACTTCGTAATCTGTCGCCAGTGCTTCGGCGATCAGCCTGATTGTCGTAATGTCATCATCGACAATTAGCACGCGGGAACGTGATATGGGCATTTTGTGAAATCCTGTTTCTTAAACCAATAACAACTCGCAGTAATACAAAAACCTTTCTATTATGAAATACATGGCGAACAAAACGACTTTTTATGTCCAGCGTATTAGATAACTTATTGCGTACTAACTTCATGCCGCACGGTCACTGCTACCTGTGGAACCCGGAAATTTTGTGGCTGAATGTCATCTCTGACCTGCTCATTGCCACGGCATACTTCTCAATTCCCATTGCCATTTTTTACTTTGTCAGGCAGCGAAGCGATCTAAAGTTTAAAGGTATTTTTATCCTGTTCTCTCTTTTCATCGCTTTATGTGGCGTGACGCATCTCATCAGTATCTTCGTTATCTGGCATGGTGCTTACGGCCTCCATGGTATCGCCAAACTCGTCACCGCCATTGTTTCGTGTATTACCGCCTATAAAGTATATAGTTCCATTCCTGCCGCTCTGCAATTGCCAAACGTTAATCAGTTAAAAAAAGCGATGGAAGACGCCAGCAATGCGAAGCTGGAGAATTTACGCCTGGAAAATGAACACCAGCAGGATTTAATATTGCGTGAAAGTACAGACAGTGCCCATGTGGGCATCATGGTGCTGGCTTCCGATGGTATAATTACTGTCGCTAACAAAGCGACCTGCTCTATTTTTGGTTATGAAAAAGATGAACTTGAAAATCGCCATATTAATCTGTTGGTGGCCACTGAGTTCACGGAAAAACATGATCAACTCATGCAACAATTCATCGACGGCAGCGCCATTGATGCAGCACTGAGCATGAACCGGATAGTGACCGGTTATAAAAAAGATGGCAGCCCTGTACCTTTGGAGATCCGTCTTAACCGTGCTCAACACGATGCGCACATGGTTTATGTGTCTGTGCAGGATATCAGCGAACGGTTGCACAACGAGCAGGCATTAGCGGCCAGCCGCTCCACCACCGACAGCCTCATTGAACATATGCCATTGGGTGTCCATTTTTATAAATATCATCAGGAAGAGTTTGTATTACTGAAATCAAATACTATTGCTGACGGACTGCTTTCAGAATGCGAGCCTGATGTATTTATTTCACAGCCTGCGCTAGCAGCAAAGATGCAATCTGTCGCAGAAGGCCATGAAAAAGCGATTAAAACCGAAATTACTCTCCCCGTTCCCGGTTTACAGAGCCTTCAATTGTATTTGTTTCATACTTCCCCGGGTAAGCTGGTCGTGATGTTTGAAGATGTCACTGAAGCAAAACAGTTTCAGGGGCAGTTGATTGAAAGTGAAAGCATCACGCGAAGAGCAATTAACGCTTCCATTGCAGGCGTCTACATTTTCGATGTAAAAAACAGAAAAAATCATTTTGTTAACGACCGCTATACTGCAATTACCGGATACTCTCTTGAACAGCTCAATAATCTGAACGGAGGTATCAGTTCGCTGATCCACTCCGAAGACCTGGGCAAGGTTAAACATCATTTCCATCATCTGCTCAGTGATCCTACCGACGGTAATGTGTACACCCTCCAGTATCGTGTAAAACACGCCAATGGAAACTGGTTATGGTTAATGGCACAGGACGTTGTCTTCGACAGAAATGACAAAGGCCGGCCACTCAAAATCATGGGATCTTTTCTGGATATCACACCACTGAAAAAGATGCAGGACAATCTGTTATCACTGAAAGACCGTGCTGAAGATGCCAATCAGTCTAAAAGTGAATTTCTGGCCAACATGAGCCATGAAATCCGCACCCCTATGAATGCAGTGATCGCATTAACAGACATGGTGCTGAAAATGGAAATGGGCAATAAACAGCGGGAATATCTGAAAAAAGTACAGGCATCGTCCCGCTCTTTACTGCAAATTCTCAACGATATTCTTGATTACTCTAAGCTGGAAGCCGGCAAACTGGAAATCGATAACACCCCTTTTGATCTCTACAAAATGTTATCAAACAGCCTGCACCTGTTCTCTACCACGGCGACACAAAAGAACCTGTTTATCGATTCAGACGTCGGAAAGAGCGTTCCCAGATTTGTTATCGGTGATGCCACACGCATTGCTCAAATCATCAACAACCTGTTGGGTAATGCGATTAAGTTTACTGAAAAAGGGGAAGTTACCCTGTCTGTAACCGCTGAACTCAGCCCCGTATCCGGCACGTATATGGTGAAGTTTGCGGTATCTGACACCGGCATCGGCATTGATAAGGAGAAGCTTGAAAGTCTGTTCAGGTCTTTCTCTCAGGCTGACAGTTCTATTGGCCGCAGGTTTGGCGGCACCGGTCTGGGCCTGTCAATTTGTAAACACCTTGCCACATTGTTAAACGGCTCATTGACTGTACGAAGTGCGCCGGGTGAAGGCAGTACATTTACTCTCACCCTGCCTCTTATCGCTGACGCACATCATGCCACCACGCTGGAAGGAAAATTGCTGAATGCCAGGACACTGATTATCGGGAATTCATCCCGACATATTCCTGTTATAGAGCAGTACTTTACCTCTGTGGGCTGCGAGGTCAGCATTGTCAACAATCACAATTATCTGCATCAGAAATGGGATACGGATTTCGACATAGTTATGATTGATATGACAACACTGAATAATACAGAAAAAGGCACAGTCATGGAGGCGCTGCTCAGCAATCAGCACGATAATATGATAACGAAGGGCGTTATCTTTTTAAGTTCTGAAAGCCATTTTCATGAAAAAGCCAGTGATATTATTTTAAGCACGGCATCGGCCTGGCTGGTCACGCCTTTTGTGTTGTCCGACCTTGAAGAATCCGTTACCGCTATTTTAAATCGCAATCACACATTAAAAGACAGGATAATAGAAAAACCGCCACTGATGTTCAGCGGCGCATCTGTACTGCTTGTGGAAGACCATCCAACAAACCAGTTTGTCGCGACAGAGTTGTTAAATGCTGTAGGGCTGGAAGTAGTCGTGGCTGAAGATGGTGTTGAAGCCATCAGTAAGTTTCAGAAGAAACCCTTTGATATTGTGTTGATGGATTTGCAGATGCCGAATATGGACGGATTTACCGCTGCCCGCAAAATTCGCGACTTACCGGTGGGTAAAACCATTCCTATTTATGCCATGTCTGCTGCTGTGATGGAGTCGGATAAAGAAAAAGTGGTGTCGACCGGTATGGACGGACATATCGCCAAACCTGTAGTCAGAGAAGACTTATACAAACTGCTGGAAAGAGTACTGGTCAAAAAAATTGCCAGAGCAGATTCAGTCGTCAGGTTGCCCCGGGATCAACAGGATCAGGATGATGCAGCTATCCGTAAAGCTCTGGCGACCACACTGATTGGCTTCGACATTGACGCCGCCACAGGCAGACTGGGAAATGATGTAGTGACGTATCTGGGTTTGCTGGAAAACTTCCATCTTCATTTTGCCAAATTTGATGAGGAGCTCAGTGAGCATGGCGACGATGAAAAGATTGGCCGGCGCCTGCACACAATGAAAGGCTTATCCATGTCCATCGGGGCCACCCGGCTGGAAACCCTGGTTAAAGAAGCGGAGCACTTACACAAATCAGGTAAACTGCAGTCAACGCGGGATCTGAGAAAAGAATTTAATATTGTTTACAACAATACCGGTAAGGCGCTGAAGGCCTGTAAACCCTTTATTGAACCGGAGGCCGGGGAAACGAAAGCCGGACTGGATGAATTAATTCTGGCAGTTAAAAACCATCATTATTTGCGCAAGAGCGACGTTGAACCTTACCGGAATACACTGGAAGACAAGTACGGTAAGGCCGGCAGTGAAGCCATTATCACTGCCATCATAAACCTTGATTACAAAGAAGCGATGAATCTGCTGGTTACTGAGGAGGGTCAATGACGTCACCGATGGTGCCGTTAACCCTGTACCAGCCAGCGATAGACGACCGGCTGCGGGTAGCCGGTAATACTTCATGAGGAAACTCCTCACTCAGAAACACCACAACGGTACCGAATTTAGGTAATACGCGAATACCGGTTTTGTCTTCTTCACTGGTATAAATGACCAACTGACCGCCGTCAGCCTCCTGCCAGTCCGGATTCAGGTAAGTGACCAGAGACAGAACACGGTTCGCCTGACCTTTGAAGGCATCGAGATGACGTTTATAAAATGCTCCGGGTTGATACACGGCAAAATGGCTTTCAAAGGAATACAGACCCAGCATCAGATTACGGTTAAGGAACTGTTTAAGTTGTGCAGTCCACGACAGCCAGTCAGCACCCGCCGCTGACGAGCCGTCTATCCAGCAAATTTCATCCCGCCGTACAAAACTGTTTTCCTGAAAGTCAGTACTGCGGCCTATGCCGGCAGCCTGAAACTCAGCTTCACTCATCGCATTGTTTTGCAAAAATAAAGCATTCGCCAATGCTTCGGGTAAAGCATATTCTTGTACGCTGTAACCCTGCGAATAAATGTCATCCGCGATACGGGTAAAAAGCGACGTGTCGACAGGAATGTCATCAGCCAGAAGTGCAGTCATTATTGTGTTTGAGTAAGTAAAAAAACTGGCGGACTTATACGACGGAAAAGTGGTTTTGGCAATCAATTTTTAACCACTGTGACAAGGCGATGGAAAGGATCTTTTCTTTCTGTCATGGTGTATACATCCGGTGTAGTAAAAACAGAGAGTAAGGCGAATTTAATGAGTCAGGATATTCATCATAACGAAGAAACAGAGCATCATTTGGAACTGCGTAACTTAACGCTGGATGACTATGATGATGTGAAAGAACTGATGGACAAGGTTTACGCCAACGTGGGAGGCGCCTGGCCATTCAAAAATTACAAAGCCCAGGTTACCACCTTTCCTGAAGGCCAGATTTGTATCGAAGATAAAGGCAAAGTGGTTGCGTTTGCCATTTCAGTTATTGTGGATTACGACCAGTTTGACGACAAACATACCTATGACGAGATTACCGGTGACGCATACCTCACCACCCACGATCCTAACGGTGATGTGCTCTACGGAGTAGAAGTCATTGTATGTCCGGATTACCGCGGACTGCGACTTGGCCGGCGCTTATATGAAGCGCGGAAAGAGTTATGCCGGAATCTGAATCTGCAGTCTATTATGGCTGGCGGCCGCATTCCGAATTACGGCAAACACAGTCACGAAATGACGCCGTATGAATACATTGAAGCGGTGAAGTCGAAAGACATTTATGACCCTATCTTAACCTTTCAGTTATCCAACGGTTTCGAGGTAAAACAAATTCTGAAGGCCTATTTGCCGGAAGATGAAGCCTCCCGGGGTTATGCCACACTGCTTCAGTGGCACAATATCTATTATGAACCGGGTAATCCACGTTTATTCGGCGGCAAGAAATCGAATGCCCGCATCGGCTGTATTCAGTGGCAAATGCGTTACTTTGAGAACGTTGAAGAGTTACTGCAACAGGTAGAGTATTTTGTGGATGCTTTATCAGACTATAGTTGCGACGTTGCGCTGTTTCCCGAGTTCTTTAATGCACCGTTGATGGGACTTAGTGAATCACAGGAATCCATTGATGCCATCTGGCATCTGGCCAGCTATACAGACGAAATTCTTACTGCCGTTTCTCATCTCGCGGTGAGTTACAACATTACGATCATTGCCGGTTCAATGCCGGTTGTGGAAGACGAAGAATTATATAATGTCAGTTACATGTGCCGCCGCGACGGTACCATAGACAGTCAGTATAAAATTCACCCTACCCCCCATGAGAAGAAAGACTGGATCATGAAAGGCGGTAACGCCCTGAATGTCTTTGACACAGACTTTGGTAAAATTGGCATTTTGATTTGTTATGACGTGGAGTTCCCTGAACTCGCCCGCATCCAGTCCGAACAGGAGATGCAGATCCTGTTTGTTCCTTTCTGGACAGATACCAAGAACGGCTATCTGCGGGTACGTCGTTGTGCACAGGCCCGAGCCATTGAAAACGAATGCTATGTGGCCATCGCAGGCAGTGTGGGCAACCTGCCGAAAGTAGATAACGTAGATATTCAGTACGGACAAACTGCCGTGTTCTCACCGTCTGATTTCTCGTTCCCTCACGATGCCATTGTGTCTGAGACGACACCGAACACCGAGATGACGCTTATTGTAGATCTTGATCTCGACAAGCTCACCAAACTGCAAAATGAAGGCTCCGTCCGTAACTATTTGGACAGACGTCGTGATCTCTACCGTGTTCAGTGGATTGGTGATAAATAAGTCGTTAACCGGCCAGTTAGCAGCCATAAACAGCAAACTGGCCTGCCCTTTGCTGTAACTTGTGGGAATTTAATAACAATGCACCCTGCGTGCATTGTTATTTCCCGCGGAGAATGGTATTGGTATGGGATTAAGGATACCATCTTCCTTATTAGCAAGATTAATCACCTGAAGTTGAGTTTTCAAAAGAGTAAGTATGTCTAACGATTCAAGAAACGATGATTTTCCTACCATCAGACTGGATGATGAAGATCGCCGCGACTACCAGCAAAAAAAGCACACCGCTGCGCACACCATTAAAGCGGACACAAGTTCACCGTCAGGCACCAAAAAACCGGCGTCACCTGTTTCTGAAAAAAGTGGCGGTGGCGGTAACGGATTGTGGATTGCCCTTGTCGCCGTGGTGGCTCTGGCCGGCTGTGGCGGATGCTATTACTTGTATGATCAACTGCAGAAACAACAAATCGCTGCTGAAGATGCTGATTCACGTATCGCCCAGCTGGAAAGAAAACTCTCTGCAACGGGCGAAGAAATGGGTGAATCCACTGTTGCGCTGCAGGTGAAAGTGAGTGAGCTGACGGACAAAAGCAATGAATTGTGGGATCAGATGGATAAGCTCTGGGCCTCAGCATGGCGCCGTAATCAGAAAGAAATCACGGATTTGGGTGATAAACTTAACGCCACAGAAAACGGACTGAAGAAGTCGGTTACTGCGGTCGCTGAAGATTTAAAAGCGCAGCAAAGTAAGGTGGTTTCGTTAAACAACCAGTTAAGTGGTCTGGCTGATGAAATTCTGGCGCTGAACGTTCAACTTGAACAGGCGGCCGGTGATAAAGCATCACAGGCGCAAACGGTTAAGAGCCTGTCTGACAAGATTTCAGTTCTGGAAAACCGTAACAACAGCCTGGCAGGCCGTATCAGCGGCATGGAAAATGAAATCCGTGAAATAGCGACAAAAGTCGTCGTCAGCCAGCCTCAACCTCAGTAATCTGTTGCCGGCTTGCGACAGTCTGCCGCAAGCCGGAGTATTTAAGAGACTGTTCTCAGTCCGCAACCGCTCTGCTCAACAGATAGTAACTCCGGCTTGAAAATTTGCAGACACAAAAAAAGCGCCTTTCGGCGCTTTTTTCGTTCAGAACTGTGTCTTAGCGACGCAGACCTAAACGCTTGATCAGATCAAGATAACGTTCTGCGTTCTTACCTTTCAGGTAGTCAAGCAGTTTACGACGCTGGCTAACCATGCGCAGCAGACCACGACGTGAGTGGTGATCTTTCTTGTGGCCAGAGAAGTGACCTTGCAGTTTGTTGATGTTGTGAGTCAACAGCGCAACTTGTACTTCAGGTGAACCAGTATCACCTTCTTTAACGCCATAATCAGCTACGATTTGTGCTGTTTCTTCTTTAGTTAGTGACATAATTTTCTCCTGATTGGATTAAATTCCGCCGATCACTAATTCAGCGAAATTATGAGAGCGCGTATTATAACGATGACGTTACCATACGCAAGTAAAATCAATCTGTGTAGACGACTCTGCGTTTCGGCGAAACAAATACCTCACCGGCATCTGCACGGGGCTGGTCTTTGGGCGATACCACGGCTTCTCCTACCCCCAGAAACAGTACTTCATCATCTTGTCTGGTATACACCCGGTATTGTTCACCGGCAACAAGTGTTGCCACGCTGTCAGGCAGTACACTCTGACCATGTTCAAAACGGGCATATTGCTGTGAGTCCAGCATGATTTCCGGTAATGATAAAACAGCCGTGTCCATGGGTAACAGCAGTTGATCAAGGGTGTCAAACTCCCCCTCATCCAGTGCTTCCTGCATAGCAATCACGTCATCCAGAGATACCATTTTATCTGCAGGATAATCAGCCACTTCCGTACGGTGGAGGCGGGTAACGTAACCGCCGCAACCCAATTGCTGACCGATGTCATCCACCAGTGAACGGATATAAGTCCCTTTGCTGCAACGCACCCGCATGTCTACATCCGGTAACGCCATGCGGGTAATTTCCAGTTCGAAAATGGTAATATCCCGGGCTTCTCTTTCTACTGTAATGCCCTGACGCGCATAGTAGTAAAGCGGCTTTCCCTGGTGCTTCAATGCTGAAAACATGGAAGGGATTTGCTTACTCTGGCCAAGAAACGCCAGGCAGGCACTGCGGACTTCGTCCTCAGAAACATTTACCGGCTTTTCTTCCACGACTTCGCCGTCAGCATCGGACGTGGTCGTTCTGACGCCCAGGTGCATGGTGACTTCGTAAGTTTTATCAGCATCTAACAGAAACTGAGAAAACTTTGTCGCTTCGCCCAGGCATATGGGTAACATGCCGCTGGCCAGCGGATCCAGCGCGCCGGTGTGACCGGCTTTCGCCGCTTTATAGCACCAGCGTACTTTTTGTAAAATCTGGTTAGATGAACCGCCTGTTGGCTTATTCAACAGCAATACACCGTTGATACTACGGCCCTTACGACGTCTGCCCATTAATCCTGCTCTTCGTCCCGCTGTTTACTTTTCGCTTCATCTTTTGCAATGGTTTCAGAAACCAGATTTGAGATGCGAATACCTTCGGTGAGCGATTCGTCGCGGAAGAAATGCAAATGCGGCACACTGCGCATGCGCAAGCGCTTAGCCAGCAACGAACGAACGAAGCCCTTTGACTCTTCCAGTTGCTTTGTATGCGCTTTGGCCTCTTCTTCTTCGGCACCATAAATTGAAATGAAGATTTTCGCGTGTGCCAAATCTCTGGAGACTTCCACGTCTGCCACCGTGATCATAGGGATACTACCCACCCGGTGCTTGTATTCATTTTGCAGAATGCTGGCAACTTCTTTGTGAACCTGTTGCGCCACTCTGTCTGTACGAGAAAATTCCCGTGCCATATTCGACTCCTCATGCCTGAATAATACGATACGGACAAAAACGGGGGCTGCTGCCCCCGCTTTAATCAATATGCCTTAACAGGACTAAATTTGACGGGCAACTTCGATGACTTCGAAGACCTCGATTTGGTCGCCAACTTTAACGTCATTATAGTTCTTAACGCCGATACCACATTCCATACCGTTACGTACTTCCTGCACGTCGTCTTTAAAGCGACGCAATGATTCCAGCTCACCTTCGTAGATAACTACGTTGTCGCGAAGAACACGGATTGGATTGCTGCGCTTCACGATTCCTTCAGTAACCATACAACCTGCGATGGCACCCAGTTTCGGTGATTTAAACACGTCACGTACTTCAGCAAGACCGATGATTTCCTGACGGAATTCAGGGGCAAGCATACCGCTCATTGCCGCTTTCACTTCGTCAATCAGGTTATAGATAACGCTGTAGTAACGCAGATCGATTTCTTCACCTTCAATGACGCGGCGGGCAGTTGCATCGGCACGTACGTTGAAGCCAAGAATGATAGCGCCGGAGGCCGCTGCAAGTGTTGCGTCAGTTTCAGTAATACCACCTACACCACTACCAACAATGTTCACTTTAACTTCGTTAGTAGACAGTTTCAGCAGTGATTCAGAAATCGCTTCTACAGAACCTTGTACGTCAGCTTTCAGTACGATGTTCAGTTCGCTGATATCACCGGCTTCCATGTTTGCAAACATGTTTTCCAGTTTCGCTTTCTGCTGGCGGGCAAGTTTCAATTCACGTTTCTTCTGATGACGCTTGGCTGCTACTTCACGGGCTTTACGCTCGTCCTGTACAACGACTGCATCTTCACCGGCTACCGGTACACCGGATAAACCCAGTACCTCAACAGGTGTAGAAGGACCAGCTACTTTCAGCTCGATACCGTTTTCGTCGCGCATAGCTCGAACACGGCCGTACTCTTCACCACACAATAAGATATCGCCGGCACGCACTTCACCTTCCTGAACGAGAACCGATGCAATGGGACCACGGCCTTTATCAAGACGCGACTCAATCACCAGACCACGACCCGGACCATTCGGTACTGCTTTCAGATCAAGCAGTTCAGCTTGCAGCGTGATGGCTTCAAGCAGCTCATCAACACCCATACCTGTTTTCGCAGATACGTTTACAAACTGGTGTTCACCGCCCCACTCTTCTGAAATAACTTCCAGTTGAGACAGTTCAGTTTTAACACGATCCGGATCCGCTGTTTCTTTATCCATTTTGTTAACAGCAACAATCAGAGGTACACCAGCCGCTTTCGCGTGCTGTACCGCTTCTTTAGTTTGCGGCATTACACCATCATCTGCTGCAACAACCAGGATTACGATATCAGTTGCGGTTGCACCACGTGCACGCATTGCAGTAAACGCGGCGTGTCCCGGTGTATCCAGGAAGGCAATTTCGCCGTTATCCGTTTCAACTTTATATGCACCGATGTGCTGAGTAATACCACCGGCTTCGCCTGCGGCTACTTTAGCGCGGCGAATGTAGTCAAGTAACGACGTTTTACCGTGGTCAACGTGACCCATGATGGTAACAACCGGTGCACGGGTAATTTTCTCACCCTGACCGGATTCTGACATCAGTTCATCTTCCAGCGCATTGTCATTAACCAACTCATACTTGTGACCCATTTCGTCAATAACAAGTGTGGCAGTATCCTGATCCAATACCTGGTTGATGGTAGCCATCTCACCCATTTTCATCATGGTCTTGATAACTTCGTTAGACTTAACCGCCAGACGGTTAGCCAGTTCACCAACGGTAATAGTCGCACCCAGTTTAACAACACGTTCAACTGGCTGAGCCGGCTTATTAAAGCCTTGCTTCAGATGCTCACCGGCATTTCTCTTTGATTTCTTACGGCGACGTGAAGAACGCTCAACTTGCATGTCTTCTTCGTCTTCCGCTTCCTGCGCGTAACGGTTTGAGTGCATATGAACTTCAGCAGCCTCATCACGTTTACGACGCTCTTCTTCTTCCTTCCAGCGACGCTCGTTTTCTTCAGCCAGCTTACGGGCTTCTTCTGCCGCACGCTTTGCTTCTTCTTCAAGCTTTTTCTTCGCTTCTTCTTCCTGTTGCTTACGCAGGCGCTCTTCTTCCTGACGTGCAGCTTCCTGCTCAGCCAGTTCTTCAGCACTCAGCTCAGGCGCTTCAGATTCTTTGCGGGCTTTCTCTTCAGCAGCTTTACGGGCACGCTCTTCTTCCGCCTTCTTCTTCGCTTCCGCCTCTACACGCGCTTTTTCTTCAGCCACTTTGCGGGCGGCTTCAGCGGCGGCTTCTTCTGCTGCTTTCTGCTCAGCTTCAAGACGCGCACGTTCCTCTTCCAGACGGGCCTCTTCTTCAGCCGCTTTCTGTTCATCAACTTCGCTGCGCTTCACGTACGTGCGTTTCTTACGTACTTCAACTTTTACAGACTTAGACTTGCCTACACTTAACGTGCTGGTAGTCTTACGCTGCAGCGTCATTCGTGTCGGTTCGCCAGAACCGGCGCTACCGTGTTGCTTGCTCAGGTGCTCAAGAAGTTGACGTTTCTCATCTTCTGTAACGGAATCATCAACAGCTTTCGTAATACCGGCATCTTTAAACTGAGTTACCAGTCGGTCAACGGTTGTTCCAATGTCGCTGGCGAGCTTTTCTATGGATACTTCTGCCATCTTAGTCTTTTTCCCCTTATTGACCTTCTTCTTCACCAAACCAGACAATATTCCGTGCCGCCATGATGAGTTTTCCGGCGTCTTCTTCGGTCAATCCTTCGATATCACTAATATCGTCTGTTCCCTGCTCAGCCAGCTCTTCAAGGTCAGTAATTCCACGGCTAGCAAGGACATAGGCAATGTGTTTATTCATACCGTCAAGGTTCAGCAGCGCTTCAGTCGGTTCAGCGCCTTCCAGCGTTTCCTCATTCGCCAGAGCACGGGTAGTCAGTGCAGCACGTGCACGATTACGCAGTTCCTCAACAGTGTCTTCATCAAGGCCGTCAATGGCCAGCAGTTCGCTAACAGGGACATAAGCTACTTCTTCAAGTGTGCTAAAGCCTTCGCTAGCCAATAATTCTGCAAAATCTTCGTCAATATCCAGACCTTCAACAAACACCTGAAGTACTTTGGCAGTTTCTTCTTCGTGCTTCTTATTCAGGTCGGCAACTGTCATGACATTCAGTTCCCAGCCGGTCAGCTGGCTTGCAAGGCGAACGTTCTGACCACTCCGGCCGATGGCCTGTGCCAGGTTGTCCTGCTCCACTGCAACATCCATCGCATGGGCGTCTTCGTCTACTACGATAGAAGCCACTTCAGCGGGTGCCATTGCGTTAATAACGAATTGCGCCGGGTTTTCGTCCCAAAGCACAATATCAACACGCTCACCGCCAAGTTCGCCGGATACAGCCTGCACACGTGAACCACGCATACCGACGCAGGCACCGACAGGGTCAAGACGCTTATCGTTTGTCTTTACAGCGATTTTTGCACGTGAACCCGGATCGCGGGCAGCGGACTTAATTTCCAGTGTCTCTTCGGCAATTTCCGGCACTTCCAGACGGAACAGCTCAACCAGCATGTCAGGATGAGTACGGCTGATAAACAGCTGTGCACCGCGGGCTTCAGGACGGATAACGTAAAGCAGACCACGTACACGGTCGCCCGGACGGAAGGTTTCGCGGGGCAGCATATCGTCACGGTAAATAACACCTTCAGCGTTATTACCCAGGTCGATAATAATGTTGTCACGGTTAACTTTCTTCACCGTACCGGTTACCAGTTCGCCAACCTTATCTTCGTATTCTGCAACCATTTGCGCGCGTTCAGCTTCACGTACTTTTTGTACGATAACCTGCTTGGCGGTTTGCGTAGTAATACGGTCGAATGCAATAGATTCAATCTGCTCTTCAACATAATCGCCCAGTTGTACGTCAGGATCGTCAACTTGTGCGGCAGACAGCGACATTTCTGCATACGGGTTTTCCTGTTCGTGATCGTCAGGAACAACCTCCCAGCGGCGGAACGTATCAAAATCACCGGTGGTGCGGTTAATGCTTACGCGTACTTCAATTTCGCCTTCGTTTTTCTTTTTCGTTGCGCTGGCAATCGCGTACTCCAGTGCTTCAAAGATCTTTTCTCTAGGCACTTGTTTTTCATTTGAAACGGCTTCTGCCACTAACAAAATTTCTTTATTCATTTTCGCCTCACTGATGCTTTCTTACGCTGAAAGCGTGCTGTTCCATTAGTCAAATGTGGGAACAATGTTTGCTTTTTCGATATTCGCCACAGCTAACTGGAACTGCTGGCCATCCACTTCAATATTGATCATGCCATTTTCACATGACAATAACTTTCCTTTGAAATTCCGCCGGTTATCCATAGGCACAGTCAAACGCGCCTGAATAACTTCACCCACGGCCTGCTCATAGTGCCTGGCCTTGAACAAAGGTCGATCCATACCCGGAGAAGACACCTCCAGGTTGTATTCCGTAGTAATTGGATCTTCAACATCAAGAATCGCACTTGCCTGGTAACTGACTTCCGCGCAATCATCAACGGTTACACCATTTTCATGGTCGATAAAAACACGCAAAATCGAGTGCTTACCTGCACGTACAAATTCCACGCCTACCAGTTCGTAACCCAGGGCTTCAACACCCGGCTCAAGCATCTCGGTCAGTTTATCTTCAAGCTTTGCCAATCCTTACCTCCAAAAACGAAAAAAGGGCATATAGCCCAACTACTTAATTTACTGCCTGAAAAGGGAATAAATCAGTTTAAATACAACAAAAAGCCCCGTACTAGCGGGGCTTTTTGCAAGAATCTGAACCCTGTCTGCCAGAGGCAGTTGCAAACAATACAGGTTTAACTACGCAAAATACGCAGAAAAGTTTGCAAAATAGTTAGGCGTATACCGTGTAAAATGCTCCAGTAAGCCCGCTAACTAACTAGTTGGTGCGCATTATACTGGTACTCAGACCAGATATCAACTCAGTAACGGGTTTGGATCTTCATCTTTCCAGCGTTCTTTCACTTCTAAAATATCATCCAGACACTGGTCGAGTAATGCGATGAGTGCCGGGTCGAAATGAATACCGCTCTGGGAATGCATAAAGTCCAGGGTTTTATCCACCGGCCAGGCTTCTTTATATGGCCGCCGGCTGGTGAGCGCATCAAAGACATCCGCCACTGCCACAATACGCCCTTCAATGGGAATGTCTTCCCCGGCGAGGCCTTCAGGATACCCGGTTCCATCCCATTTTTCATGGTGTGTCAGTGCCACAATTCGCGCCAGATTCATGAGATCGGAGTCCGCATCACCGAGTATTTCTGCACCAATTTTGGGATGGGTCTTCATGACTTCAAATTCTGAATCTGTGAGTCTGCCGGGTTTGAGCATAATACTGTCCGGAATTCCGATTTTACCAATATCGTGCATGGGAGCAGCGTGAAGCAGCATATCTGCCCTCGCCTCTGAAAAACCGTACGCCAGCGCGATGATTTTTGAGAAGTGACTCATGCGCAGCACGTGCATGCCTGTTTCGTTATCTTTATATTCCGCCGCCCGGCCGAGTCGTTGTATGACCTGCATACGGGTGCGGCGTAATTCTTCAGACTGTACCAGGGAAAGGTGGGTCTTTACCCTCGCCAGCACTACCGGTGGCGAAATAGGCTTGGTGATATAGTCCACGCCTCCGACAGCAAACCCTTCCGCTTCATCAGTCGCATCATTAAGAGCAGTAACGAATATAACCGGTATATGCTTAAGACCGGGTGTTTTTTTAAGATGTGTACAGGCCTGGAAACCTGTCATTTCCGGCATCATCACATCCATCAAAATAAGATCAGGACGTTGTTTCTCTGCCAGCTTTAACGCTTCATCACCGCTTTTTGCAAAATAGAGGGTGTAGTCTTTACCTAATAATTGTTTCAGTACCCGCAAGTTAACCGGTTCGTCATCTACCAGCAGTAATTTGGGCTTTCCGGGTTCACCAAACACACTTATTCCCCTGTTTGTTCTGTAGATGCAAGTAGTTGCTTAATTCGTTCAACAGCACGCTCAAATTCAAAATCATCCATATCCTGCAAAATGCCCTGCACCTGTACATTGTAGCTGCCAAAATACTGACCTTCACAATATTGATAGGTAGATTCGTCAAACTGATTCTGCGCCGCTGAAACCAGCAGTGCATTCAGCGTGTTCCGCAAGGCAGCAATGTCGACTTCCTCACGGGATTCTTCTGCTGCAGGCTCTTCCTTCTGCCGGTTGAGTTCATTTTCGACTTCCCGCAATGCAGTTTTAAGAGTAGGAATATCTTCGGCGCTTAAATGATCATTTCTTGCGCTGCGCTCGAACTCGCCGCACAAATTCATCAGCTTTGTTAAGCCCAGATTACCGCTGACACCTTTCATGCCGTGCAGGTATTTCACAACCTGCTCGTAATCATCATCAGCGAAGAAATTCACCAGTTTAGTCAGAGTTTCATGACTGTTGCGCAGAAACTGTGAGATTTCCTTATTCAGTGTGTCCTTATCGCCCCAAAGCTGCACACCCCTGCGATAATCTATTGCACAGGCCTCTCTGGCTGTTTCTGTTTCACGCACCCTTTCCTTTGTTTCAAAACCCAGCACTCTGGCAATTTCATTCACCAGTACAGGAAAATCGATGGGCTTGTTCGCAAAGCCTTCCATGCCGGCATTTATCGCATCCTGTTTATCCTGCACCAGTACACTGGCGGTTAAGGCGACAATAGGCAGTTGCTTTAAATGATGTACCTGCTCATATTCACGGCGTCGTGCCGCCGCTGTCAGACCGTCCATTACCGGCATCTGCAAGTCCATCAACACAATGTCGAAACTGCCTTTATTCATTTTTTCCAGTGCTCTGGCACCGTTCTCTGCAAAATCAACTGTGTGACCGGCGCGGTTTAACAGCAAACTGATAAGATCAATATTCTGGCTGATATCATCCACCACCAGAATGTGCAGTGGCGGTAAATCAACTGTTGCTGCACGGATTTCACTGGCCTGTTTTTCCACCGCAGTGAGAGGCAGCGTGAAAGTGAAATTAGTACCTCTTTCCGGTTCGCTGGACACCGAAATCGTACCGCCCATTAACTCAACCAGTTGTTTACTGATTGTCGTCCCGAGACCGGTACCACCATATTTGCGGCTCATGGAAGCATCTGCCTGCGCAAAGGCATCAAACACCCTGCTCACCTGTTCGCTGGTCATGCCGATACCGCTGTCGCTGACGGAAAATGCGATCATACCGTCCGCGTCCGGGTAGACTTCTACATCAACTTCACCGTGGGCAGTGAATTTCACGGCATTACTGATGAGATTATTCAGCACCTGCCGGATACGCTCAGGAGCACCGTAATAGTAATCGGACAAAGATGGCGAAACACTGACCCCCAGCATCAGCCCCTTTCTCTTCGCTTCAAGCCAGTAGGTAGAAATCACCGTATCTATTTCTTCGGTAATTGAAAAATCACGGTATTCAAGATCAAGCTTGCCTTTATCAAGTTTGGCACTGTCGAGAATATCGTTTAGTAAATGAAGTAACGAACGCGCAGACCGGTTAATGGTTGTCAGGTGTTTATGCTGGCCGTCTGTGAGTTTTTCATCCAGTAAAATATCACTGAAACCGATAATGGCATTCATGGGTGTACGGATTTCATGACTCATATTAGCAAGGAAGCTGGCTCTGGCCGCAGCGGCCTGCTCGGCATCATTTTTCGCATGACGCAGCTCTTCCTCCATTTCCTTACGGGAAGTGATGTCCATAATAAAGCCGTCGACCCAGCTCACTGACTTGTCGGTGCTGTGTACAACGTTGCCGTACTCGCGCAACCACTTAATCGTGCCGTCTTTATGAACAAGACGGTATTCCACATAAAATTCAGCGCCGGAACGGCGGGCAGTAAGGAACGACTCCCGGTCGTCCTCATGCACCAGTTGCTCAAGGGTAACCGGTGAGTCTGAACGGATAAATGCTGAAACCGGATATCCGCTGAATTCCTCAACAGCGGCACTGACAAATTCGAAAGGCCAGCCGGGTGTATTCATACTGCGATAAGCAATGCCCGGAATATTGTGGAAAAAAGACCGGAACTTGGCTTCATTGTCCCTGATAGTCTTTTCCATTTCGATGCGTTCGCGGTTGTCGCCGACAATAACCACAAATAGATTTTGTTCTCCTAAACGGGTGTGGCCCACACCCACCCGTACCGGAACCCGCTGGCCCGTTTTATTCAGTGCTTCCACATCACGGCTGACCCCGATAATTTGTTCATCAACAGGAACCACTTCCTGCCGGAAGAATTGCTCATTGTAGCGGCCGCGCATTTCTTCAGGGATCATACGGTGAATAGAGTGACCGGTAAGATCTTCTTCTGTCCAGCCAAGAATGGTTGTCACCGCCTGATTCATATTCAGCACGGTTCCCTGGTCATTGACGGTAAGGATGCCGTCAATAGCAGTATCCATCAACGCAAGCTGTGTACGGCGGCTGTTCTCTGCTTTTTGAGAAATATCCATGTAACGGAACAGCATGGTAACGCCCATCACAATGCCAATAATCAATAACGTGAAGAAACTCACATACCCGGCAAGGATGTACGACAGAGACTGATCCTGAGCAGAGGTTTCCAGTCCGGGAGGGGCAACAAAGCGGGCGGCAGCCATACCGGTATAGTGCATCGCTGTGATCGCACAACCCATCACAACGCTGGCGATAACACGGGTACCTTTAAATCCGCGGGAAATTGCAAATCGCTTCAGACCGAACTTTATCCATAAAGACAACATTGCCAGCAATACCGCTACAACGATGGATAAGGCAAAAACAGGCAGGTTGTACCGTAACAGAGGTGCCATTTCCATAGCCGCCATCCCGGTGTAATGCATCGCCCCGATACCCGAGCCGACAAGGACGCCGCCAATAAATACCTGTGAGAATTTCACTTTCCGGTGAGTCAAACTTTGCAGTGCAACAAATGCTGCCAGCACCCCGGGAATAAAAGACATAAATGTTGTCCACGGAGCCCAGCTAACGGGAGTACACAATTCAAAAGCCAGCATGCCAATGAAGTGCATGGCCCAAATTCCGCCTCCCAGCGCCAGACTTCCCAGACCAAGCAAAATTAGTCTCCGGTTATTGTCTTCAGATCCTGCGGTCTGACCGGCTACGCGGAACGCCATATAAGAAGAAGCAACCGATATAAAAATGGAAATAGTTACCAGAACAGGTGAATATTCGCCGGTAAGTAACAGAGAGGTGTCAGGAATGACAAAAAAAGACATCAGCCATTCGAGCATCAGTAAGTCCGTGTATAGTTTATTATCAATAGTTAGCGTAACAGCTATTGAGTGAAGTACAAATTAGTTGCAGGGCGAAAGTCGTGAAGTTGCCGAAAAAGTACGGTGAAGCGCAACTTAATAAAAAGTGATGACTTATTTTGGAAAAAATACGGGAATAAATTAGAATTTAAACATTCGGAGTGGTTGCGGGAGCTGGATTTGAACCAACGACCTTCGGGTTATGAGCCCGACGAGCTACCAGACTGCTCCATCCCGCGTCCGAATTAAATAGATTGTGCTCTCAAAAAAAGTAAAGTGGTTGCGGGAGCTGGATTTGAACCAACGACCTTCGGGTTATGAGCCCGACGAGCTACCAGACTGCTCCATCCCGCGTCCGTTTACTTACCGGCTGTTGGCTGTTTGAAAGCCCCCTGCCGTTGAGTGGTGCGTATTATACATAGGCATTAATCCTTGGCAAGGGATAGAAGTAAGAATATTGCAATTTTTTGACTGTTCGGACAATATTCCGGCAGACCGCTCAATCCGCATACAAATTACTGTAAAAGACTCTCCATTTTGGTAGCTAATATGAAGTCCAGCTCAGTAATTCCACCTGCATCATGGGTCGTTAATGCAACATCTACTTTATTGTAAACATTAAACCATTCCGGGTGATGGCGTAGTTTTTCAGCCCATATGGCAGCCTGAGACATCCAGCCAAATGCGCGGATAAAGTTTCTGAAAACAAATTCCTTCGTCAACTTCCCTTCTTTTAATACCCACTGCTTATCTTCTGCTAAACCTTCGTTCAATTCCGTGAGCGCTGCGGCAATCGCCTGATCATCTAACTTTTCTGTCATTTCGTTGCTCCTGCTTTCATTATTAGAAGTGTAAATCTGTCTATATAGTTATTACGCTTACTTTGTCCTTAGCGGATTCACTCTTCAAGTTTTCGTCCGCAGAAAGTGAAGTCCAGTCCGGGGGGCAAACTTTACAAGCCCCCTTCAGTTAGGTATCAGTTCAAATACCCATGTTTATCCCCTGGTATTTTTCTTCCTCTTCAACTTTTGTTTAATAGGTCCCGAACAAACAACACAACAAAAACTTTTAACTACTTCGAGAACAAAAACTTTTAACTACTTCGAGGATTTAACCATGTTGAAAATTGTTAAGACTTCTATCATCGCTGCAACTCTGGGTTTAACTTTCGCTGGCGCAGCGCAGGCTGATATTAACGACGACTTAGCTAACATCTGTACCATCGTTCAGGCTGACGACAAAGGTGAACTGCGTAAGAAAATTCGTCTGGTAGAATCTGACTACCGTCTGAAATTGCGCGACTATTACACTGGCATCAGCTGTGGTGGCAACAGCCTTATCCGTACTGCCATTAGCAGCAACGCAGTAGAAACTGGTACGCTTCTGGTTAAGAAAATGCCTAAGAGTGACCTGGGTGCGCCGGAAGCTGACGGCAAAACGTTACAGGCATGGGTAAACGAAACCGGTAACCAGGGCAGCCCTATCGCTGACGAACTGGCTAAGCGTCTGTAATTCTATTACTACTAAAAATTCAAAGTACCATTTCAACATGGTAGCAGGCGAAAGCCTGCACTTAAGAAGCGGCGGAAACGCCGCTTTTTTTCGTCCTAAATCCGGCCTGATATTTTTCGCTGATGTGCTGAGATAAATCATTAAAACGCCAGATCAGAATAATTACATTAATACAATAAATACAATCACTTAGATAAAACCAAGCGGATTAATGTATTTCACAGCATACCTTAGTATTCACCCTGCTATTTTTCATTCTGCATTAATTTAGTTTAATTAAACCTGAACAAACAACACCACTTTTTAATTTTATTTCTGAGGAATTAACCATGTTGAAAATTGTTAAGACTTCTCTCATCGTAGCAACAATGGGTTTAGGTTTTACTGGCGTAGCGCAAGCGGACATCAATGATGATCTGGCTAACATTTGCACTATTGTACAAGCTGACGATAAAGGTGAGCTGCGTAAGAAAATTCGTCTGGTAGAATCTGATTACCGCCTGAAGCTGCGTGATTACTACTCTGGCATCAGCTGTGGTGGCAACAGCCTTATCCGTACTGCCATCAGCAGCAACGCAGTAGAAACCGGCACCTTGCTGGTAAAGAAAATGCCAAAGAGCGACCTGAGTGCACCGGAAGCTGATGGCAAAACCCTTCAGGCCTGGGTAAACGAAACCGGTAACCAGGACAGCCCTATCGCGGATGTTTTGTCTAAGCGCCTCTAAGGATTCAGACGAAACAAATGATACCATTTCAACATGGTAGCAGGTTAACGCCTGCACTCTAAAAAGCGACGGAGACGTCGCTTTTTTCTTTTATAGAATTGATAAATAAGAAAAATTCACCCTTTCATAAAAGTTATAGTTGAAAATACGAAATAGCTGGTTAAAGCTGCTCACGGGGTAAAAAACAACAATCTGCGGGAGAAATTACACCCGCCAAAATGATGTAACTAATTGTAAAATATATAAATACTCAATTTATCGTATTTTATCACATACCCAAGTATCAGCCCGGGCGTATCTAACGGGGTCGTTATCGACTTTAATAGACAACGAACAAACAACATCTTTGCGGGCGCTTCCGGCGTCCTGCTTTTTAAACAGGATAAACAGAATGAAAACTATCAAAACAACACTAATCGGTTTATCTCTGCTGGCTTCCAGCAATGTTGTTCTGGCCGGCACCAGCGAAACAGCCTCCGTAGCAGCGGCTTCCGGTGTTGCAGAGATTTCAGTGAAAAAGAAAGTTCGCGCAGGTAAGTCGTTTGACAAAACCATTCTGACGGCGGCAGCCGGAGAAGAACAACAGACTGCAGACATCTTCAGCTCCCTGCAGGAAAACAAAAAGACACTTCTTTTAAAAAATTTACCAGACCATCTTGTTGCGGCTAACCCGTAACATGCACCAGGGAAGGTGTTGAACCTTTCAACATGGTAAGCAGAGTAACATCTGCATCTCCGCGGCCCGTTTTACGGGCCGCATCTTTTTCTGCAATCCGGATATAGTCCCTCCCGCCCTGCTCATACCTGTTTCTGTTTTGATAAAATTGTCATGAAAGTTGCTGATTATTCGGGCAGAATAACAGCCGTTTTTCAAAAGGAGTCTGAAAAACCTATTCATCGCAGCGAAGGACCGGACAAAATAAGAAACAGGAATTGTTCATGTCGCACAGCTCAACAGGCAGGTTGTTTTATTTTTCTCTGATCAGTACCGCCTTAGTCACCTCTTTTCAAAGTATTGCCCGGCAAGATCCTTCTCCGACCAAACTTGAACATATTGAAGTTACCGCTCAGAAACGCCCGCGGGATATGCAGGATGTGCCTGTTGCCATGTCTGCCATCACCGGAAAGATGATTAATGAAACAGCATCAATGGACGTTTTCGACATTCAGGGTTACGTACCCGCTTTTTCTGCCTTTCAAAGTCAAAGTGCGGTTAACTCCAGTTTTTCCATACGGGGAATTGGTACGTCGTCACAGAATTACGGTTTTGAGTCATCTACCGGTCTTTATGTGGACGGCGTCTACCGGTCACGCCAGAATGCGGTGATTAATGATTTAGTCGATATTGATACTGTTGAAATTCTTCGCGGCCCTCAAGGCTCACTTTTCGGTAAGAATACTCCGGCTGGTGCAGTGGTTTTCGGAACGCGACAACCTGATTTTGAAAACGGTAATGGTTTTATTACAGCAACCGCCGGCAATGATGATTTGATCCGGTTAAGCGGAGCGACGTCAATCAATGTGATTGATAATAAACTGGCTGCCAGAGTATCAGGCTTCAGTACTCGCAGGGATGGATGGATTAACGATACAGGCTATGGTGAAAACTCAATTAATGACAGGAACCGTTCCGGTGTGCGTCTGCAAACCCTGTATACGCCGTCAGACGACGTATCTGTGCGGGTGATTGCCGATTACGCAGAGCTCAATGAACATTGTTGCGGTGCATTAACGCTGCAGGATAACCGGCAAGCCAACGGTGTCGAAGGGAAATTCGGAACAGACACCTTGCTTATGATGCCGCCGTTTAATGCCACCTTATTTACCGGCGATGAGTTTTATCGCTATACCACGGCACTCAGCTCCCTGCCCTTGTCCCGCATGCAGGACAAGGGGCTTTCTGCAGAAATAAACTGGCAAACATCCCCCGCATTATTGCTCACCTCCATCACAGCCTGGCGTGGCTTTGACAGCTTCGACCAGACAGACACAGATTTTACTGATGCAGACTTGCTTTCCACTACCAATAACGCCCGACAACAGGCGTTTTCCCAGGAGTTGCGGGCAACATGGTCCGGTGAGCATGTCACTACCATCGCCGGATTGTGGTATTTCAGCCAGAACCTTGACCTGGATTTTGCTATCACGACCGGTGACGCATTTCCGGCATTTTTCGCAGCGTCTGCGGCTGACCTGCAACCCCTGACTGACGGCATAAATGCCCTGAGTGTTGCAACATCCGGCCTTGTCCCCGCTGTTGCGCCAGTCACCCCCGGCCAGACTCAGTTTGCCCACAATGCTTATCAGCAACAGGACAGCCTGGCCGTGTTCAGCCAGACTGACTGGCAATTTGCTGAAGAATTTACCGTCACCGCCGGATTACGATACACCCGCGAAGATAAAACATTGACCGCCCGTTTTGATGAACAGGGCCCGGGCATTGACGGATTACCAACAGGCGCTGAAAACACTCCTGATCCGCTGAGTGCCGCTGTCGCTCTTGGCTCTTTTGCTCAGAGCCTGGCAACCGGTAATCCCCCTGATTACACGCAGATCAATGCGCTGCTTCCTTTTACTCAGGCGGGCTGGGGCTATTACTTTCTCGGTACAGCATCGGTACTTCCCCGCAGTGATCTGGATGAAAAACGTAACGACGGACAACTTACAGGGACGCTGAAACTAAGCTGGCAACCAGATAACAATAGCCTCTGGTATGCCAGTACCAGCACAGGGTTTAAATCGGGAGGCATGAATACAGATCGTATTGCCGAAGGGTTAAGCCCCCAATTTAACGCAGAAAAAGCCACCGCTTACGAACTGGGTGTGAAAAAGCAATTTCCGGAGCAAAACCTGCGTATTAACGGTGCACTGCATTATACCCAAATCAAAGATTTTCAGGCCTCGACTTTTACCGGTCTTGGTTTTAATTTACAAAACGCCGGCGACTTACATACCAAAGGGTATGAACTTGAAATTGTCTGGTTTCCTGTTTCCGATACCCGTGCCGGCCTGACTCTGGCCCGTACCCTTACCGGTTTTGATGATTTTGAAAAAGGCACCTGCCAGGTTGCTTATCCCTGGCACACCGGGACGGATGATCCCGGCCGGCCTTCTGTAAATACCCCCTACTGCTCCAGAACCGGCGATCGCCTGGGGTTTGAGCCTGAAACCTCTGCCAGCCTGACGTTGCAGCACACATTAATGGCAGGCGGGTATCCGGTTGTCATGGCTGCAGATTATCAGTACACGGGAGACTTGTTCCTTGATGATACTAACGATCCGTATAAACACAGCAGCAGTTATGCCCTGGTGAACGCACGGGTTGAACTGTCAGTCCCCCAGTGGGATACACGCATCACGTTATGGGGCAGGAACCTGACAAATAAAGAGTACATCGCCAGAAACGGTTTCGATGTACCTGTTCAGGCCGGCAAGCTTATGGCTTATCCCGGCCAGCCGCTCTCCTGGGGTGTCACTGTTACCCGCGAGTTCTGATTGTCATTTCGAAGAGTAAACGCCGGCCGGTTGCGTTTTACAAAACTGGCTGGCGAAAACTTGAAGTAGATCAACAACGCCTCTTTGTCTGCTGATTATACTTTCCGTGCATTCTACTCAAGCCGGAATAACCATGTCAGCAAACGAATTATTCGATCCCGCTCGCCTGAAAAAATACAATATTAACGGGCCGCGCTATACCTCTTATCCTACCGCACTAACGTTTTCCGGGTTATCTGAACCAGCACCTCTGGAAAAAGCACTGAGTGTCACTCAGGCCAGCGGCGTTTCACTGTATGTACATATTCCTTTCTGCCACAGCCTTTGTTATTACTGCGGCTGCAATAAAATTGTGACCAGGCATCAGGAAAAAGCAGATCGTTATCTGGATTATCTGGAAAAAGAAATTCAACGGCGCGCGCCTGCTTTCCGCCACCGTAAAGCGGAACAAATACACTTAGGAGGCGGCACGCCTGGTTTCCTCACAGAGCAGCAGCAAACACGCCTGGCAGGTATGCTTAAGTCAGCTTTTGATGTGGTCAGCGATGCAGAAATGAGTATTGAAATCGATCCCCGCCGTACCACGCCGGCTTATTTACGGCACCTGGCCTCTTTAGGCTATAACCGCCTGAGTATTGGCGTACAGGATACTGATTACCGTGTGCAGGAAGCGATAAACCGGGTTCAGAGCACCTCGCATATCGCCACGCTGGTAGATTGCGCCCGTTCCGCCGGATTTAAATCTGTGAATCTGGATCTGATTTACGGCCTGCCTCATCAGACAGCAGATACCTTTGCTTCAACACTGGCAGCGGTAAAGGCGATGGCGCCGGAGCGGATTTCCCTGTTCAGCTACGCCCATCTGCCTGAGCGGTTTGCTGCCCAGCGCAAAATAAAAGATGAATGGCTGCCTTCTGCACAGGTAAAAACAGGGCTTATGAAGCAAGCTATCACCAGCCTCACACAGGCAGGTTATGAAATGATTGGCATGGACCATTTCGCCCTGCCGTCTGACGAACTGGCTGAAGCGCAACGGAATAAAAAATTGCACCGGAATTTTCAGGGCTACACCACACGGGGAGATCTGGATTTACTGGGGCTTGGGGTTTCCTCTATCAGTGCCGCAGGCAATGCTTACCTGCAAAACCCGAAAACCCTGAATGACTATTACGGCAAACTCGATAGCAATGAAGAAGTTGCAGAAAAAGGCGTGTTTCTGTCCCCCTCAGATCTGCTCAGACGCTACGTTATCCAACAATTAATGTGCAATCTTGCCGTGGACTTTGCCGCAACAGAGGCGCTTTTTGGTATTCAGTTCCGCCATCATTTTGAGCCGGAACTGGCGGCACTGAAAGAATTTGAAGAAGATGGATTATTACAGGTAACCGGAACGGGTATCGAGGTATTTCCGTCAGCAAGACTGTTTATCCGCATCATCTGTATGACTTTCGACGCTTACCTTAAAGGCAGCGCCGCAATTCAGCACCGGTATTCCAGAGTTATCTGAGTTTAAACCTGGCGGTTACAGCTTCTCCCTCACGGAACTGTAACCGTTCCTGGGACAACTGACTGATCAGCGCAAACAATCTGCTGCGGCCACACATCAGATTTATCATTACCTGCCCGCCCCGGCTTTCAGACACGGACTCAATGACACAGGGTAAGGCATTGACAATGGAAGAGGCGTTGGCTTCCTGCCGGTCGATACTGACATCCCTGGCGTCGATGGTCAGCATGGCCTGTTCCTTACTGACCACAGGATGGCGTGCATAAAGCGTATGCCCTTCGCATTCTATGGCATAACAAGCCTGCTCAGGCAGATGTGCTTTTAATGCGCCTTTGAGCACACTGAACTGCTGTTCGAAATTTGGCATAGACGGAGTTAACTGTGCCAGCACATCATTTGATGCGCCCTGATGGACAATACTGCCCTGCTCCATCCACGCCATGTATTCACTGTACAAAGCCAGTTCACGGAGGTCGTGGGACACCATCAGCATTTTCAGGCCGCTGCGGGCCAGCTTTGTCAAATACTTAAGCACATCGTGCTTTAACGTATCATCCAGCGCGCTCACCGGTTCATCCAGCAACAGAATTTGTGGTGAGTTTAAAATGGCTCTGGCAATGGCTACCCGCTGCGCTTCGCCACCCGAGAGTGTATCGGGCATACGTGTCATCAGGTGATTACATTTACACCCCAGAACGACTTCATCAAAGTGATAAGTTTGCTGTTTTGCAAAATCTGCCGCCAGCAGTAAATTCTGCCCTACTGATAAATGGGGGAACAACAGACTGTCCTGAAACACCAGTCCGGTGCGGACCCTGGCGATACGACTATTTTCCCACTGCCCGGTGACTTTTGCAGAACCGGTAAGTCCGGCCAGGCAACGCAGTAATGTTGATTTACCGGCCCCGGATGGTCCGCTCAGGCCAATAAATTGTGCCGTTGCCGGTAATTGAATACTGGCATTGAGTTGCAAGTTGTCCCATGCTGCCTGTACTACGACTTCCATGACGACACTCCGTTTCGGTTATAGCGGTAAAGCAGCGCCATCAACAGAAAGGAAAAGACCAGCAAGCCCAGGGCAAGTGCATGAGCCTGTCCGTATTCAAGTGCCTCCACATGCTCAAACAACGCAATAGACAGCACCTGAGTTTCACCCGGAATATTGCCGCCTATCATCAGCACCACACCAAATTCACCAATGGTGTGGGCGAAACTTAATCCAAGTGCAACGATAAAGGCGGGTTTACAGATAGGCATAATGATGCGACGGAAACGTGACCATTTGGACATACCCATGGTGCGGGCTACATCGATATAACGACTGTCCAACTGAATAAAACTGGCATAAAGAGGCTGTACGGCAAAGGGCAGTGAATAAATCACCGACCCCAGCACCAGGCCGGAAAAAGAAAAGGCCAGTTGCTGACCGGTTACGGCCTGCCATAATTGCCCTGCCAGTGCATCCGGGGAAAACACCACCAGCAGATAAAAACCCAGCACAGTGGGCGGCAACACCAGCGGCAGCGCCACTACAGCAAGTACCAGATTCTTTGCTTTATGCTGCCAGCGGGATAACTTCCATGCCAGCGGCGTGGCAATCAGCATCAGCACCAGACTGGTGATCAACGCCAGTTCCAGTGTCAGCCAGATAGCATCCATGTCACCGCTCACCGGTTTTATCCTTGTTTTTCTTTTGCCGCGCTTTTACCGGCTGGTATCCCCAGTCTGCCAGCGCGTTCTGCACCGCCGGTGACATCATATATTGCATAAACCGCCGTGCGGCATAAGGGTGCTGGTTGTGTTTTACAATCACCATTTTTTGCACGATGGGATCGTGCATGGAGGCAGGGATTAACCAGTAATTTGCTTTCGAATTTTTCACCAGCGACCATGCCACAAACGCGTCGTCCACATTGCCTGCAGTAAAGTACTGCCACGCTTGTAGAATACTTTTTCCACGTACCAGCTTGAAAGGAAGTGCGGTATTTTCAGGCAGCGTGGAAAGCACCTGCTCAGCCGCCAGACCATAAGGCGCGAGTTTGGGATTGGCAATGGCAACAGGTTTGTTGAACTGTCTTGTCAGAAATTCTTCCAGGCCGGACGGCGCTGACTGTCTGGTTACCAGTGCAAGGCGCCCTCTGGCGTAACTGCGCAGATTTTGTTTATCTGCTTTGCCTTCAGCCACCAGCGCTTCAGGTCTGGCTGCGTCAGCAGAAAGAAATATGTCAAAGGGGGCACCGTGGCCAATTTGCGCAAATAAAGTGCCGCTTGAACCGACGGTGATAACCGGACGGATACCGGTTTTTTCTTCAAAAGCACTGGCGAAATGTTTAACCGGCCCGGCAAAATTGGCGGCAACGGCAATATTTACTACCTGCTCTGCGGCAAATCCTTTACCTGCCAGAAGTAGCATGACACACAGACAGACTTTATACGCCCGACACATCCTGTTCTTCATAAATTGTCTGATAAACCTTCATTCCTGAGCCACTTCATGGCGGCTTCTTCATCTGATGCCTTTGCGGCAACCCATGCTGTTTTTCCGTCAGCATGTTCTTTCTTCCAAAGCGGCACCGACTTTTTCAGCATATCCATAACGAATTCTGCGCCGTCGAAGGCGGCCTTACGGTGGCTGGCGCTGCAGCCTACCCACACCACCGGCTCGTAATTTCCGATGTAACCGACACGGTGTACAATACCGGCACTGAGCAGTGCAAACCTGTCTGAGACCTGTTGCAACAGCTGTTGCATGGCATTGGCGGTCATCCCGGGGTACTGCTCCAGACTGATACCTTCAATTGCACCGTCAGAATTATAGTCACGAACCAGACCGGTGAACGTTACTATTGCACCAGCATTGTGCGATGATTGACGAAGCTTTTCAACATAAGCCGATTCATCCAGTAAGGCTGTGGTTACTTCAGCAAACATTCAGCCTCCTGTTACCGGCGGGAAAAACGCCACCTCGTCACCATCGTTAACCGCACTGGTTTCGTCACCCAGCGACTGATTAACCGCGCAGAGCACCCCGGCAGACAAGGCCTGCTCCCAGGCGGATGACCGGGTTGCAAGATGCACTTTCAGACCGGCAACGGTAGTGCAGTTTTCCGGTAGGGGAAGAGATAGCTCACTGTCGCCACTGATTTCACGGATCTGCGCAAAGGTTTTTATGGTAATCATGCCTTTTGCTCTGCCTCCCAGTCACCGGTTTTACCGCCCCGCTTTTGTAACACTCTGACACCTTCAATGCGCATGGCCGGATCCAGCGCTTTGCACATGTCGAACAATGTCAGTAAGGCGATATTCACACCGGTAAGTGCTTCCATTTCCACGCCGGTTTTGCCGCTGACTTTGCAAAAGCAGGTCGTGTGGATGCGCCTTTGTTTGGGCTCAGCGGTAAAGCCGATGTCCACTTTGGTCAGCGGTAACGGGTGGCATAACGGAATTAAATCAGCGCAACGTTTTGCGCCCTGAATACCCGCTACTCTGGCTACGGCATACACATCGCCTTTCATCACGGTTTGCTCTGAAATGGCTGTCATAACGGCATCAGACACATACAGATAGCCTTCTGCCAGCGCTTCACGCTGAGTCTCCTGCTTGCCGGAAACGTCCACCATATTGGCTTCGCCACTGGCATTTAAATGACTGAACCCGCTCATTACAGTTCACCGGTAAGGTGTTTTACAAAGTTACACGGACGGTATTCAGAATCCAGCTGACTGCGTACAATGCCTTCCCAGGCGGTGCGGCAGGCACCGGTGCTGCCCGGCAAACAGAAAATAGCAGTCCGGTTGGCAAACCCGGCAATGGCACGGGACTGAATGGTAGAGGTGCCGATTTCCTGATAACTCAGATGACGGAACAGCTCGCCAAAACCGTCAACGGTTTTATCAAATAAAACCGACAACGCTTCAGGCGTTGAATCTCTGTGGGTAAAGCCGGTACCACCTGTCACCAGAATCGCATGGATAGCAGGGTCGGCAATCCATGCAGAAACAATCGCACGCTGGGCATAAATATCATCTTTTACCAGATCCCGCGCAGCAAGCTTATGGCCTGCTGTTTCTACAGCTTCAATGAGGTAAGCACCGGACGTGTCTGTGTCTGTTGTCCGGGTGTCAGAGATAGTAAGAACGGCGATATTGAGAGATACTGCTGAAGACATGGGTTTTCCTGATAAAATACGGCGGTAAATATACGTGTACGCTTAGTACCGCACCGTCGCTGAAAAGAGATTTTTTACTACTATGCCAGATACTTTAACGCATACTCAAGCTATGCGATACAACCGGCACATCGTGCTGCCACAGTTTGACCTGGAAGGTCAGGAAAAACTGCTCAACAGCAAAGTATTAATCCTTGGCGCCGGAGGCCTGGGTAATACGGTTGCCCAGCTCATGTGCACCGGCGGCGCGGGAACAATCACACTGGCCGACGATGACAGAGTGGAAGCACACAATCTTCCCCGACAAATTCTGTTTACGCCAGAAGATTGCGGTAAATTAAAAACAGAAGCGGCCCGGCAACGTTTACTTGCACTCGTGCCGGAGTGTGCCATTCATTGTGTATCCGAAAGGCCGGATGATAACCTGCTGAGCCGTCTGGTAGAAAGCCATGACATAGTTATTGACTGTACAGACAATCTTGCCAGCAGAAAGCAAATCAATGCAATCAGTTACCGCCTTGGTAAACCCCTTGTCAGCGGTGCTGCCATCCGGTTTGAAGGTCAGCTTTTTATCAGCATGCCCGGCAGCAATAAAGCCTGCTATCAGTGTGTGGAAAAACGCTTCAGTATGACAGAACTGAGTTGTAACGAGGCAGGTATCCTTTCTCCGGTAGTCAGTATCACCGGTGCCTGCCAGGCGCAACTTGCCATGCAGGTACTGACCGGTTTTGGTACATTACCCGCCGGTGAACTTCACCTTTTTGACGGCCTCACTTTTCAATGGCAAAAATTTACCGTACCACCGCTGCCAGACTGTGACATTTGTCAGCCAAAATAAAAGAGATATTATGACAATAATGACGAAAAACCACATGGTGGTTGCCCAGAATGCTTCAGGCCGCAGCATGAATGTGCCTGTTTACCGTTTCAAGGGAGAAAAACCCGGTCCTGTAGTCTATATCCAGAGCTCTATCCATGGCGCTGAAGTTCAGGGCAACGTGGTGATATATCAGTTAATTCAGGCACTGAAAGATCAGCAGATTGCCGGTGAAATCATTCTCGTCCCGAACTGTAATCCCATTGGCACCAACATCAAGGCCGGTGAATACACCCTTGGGCGCTTTGACCCGGTAAACGGGACAAACTGGAACCGCGGCTATTTTTATGATGAAGAAAAAGTCCTGGCGTTTGCAGAAACGGTGCAGGACAGTGATGATATAGCCACTATCCGCAACGACTTCCGTCATTACTGGGCAGAGTGTATTGCCGAAAAGCTGGCTTCGCCCTGGGGACTCGGGCTGGCTCAACAACTTAATCTGAAGTTACAGCAACTGGCTGTGAATGCTGATTTTGTGCTGGACTTACACAATGGACCGGTATCCACAAGACACATTTATATTCCTGAATATGCCAGAGACGCGGCCTACCAGTTTAACTTTCCTCACTGTATTTTTATTCCTAACAAATTTGCCGGTGCACTGGATGAAGCTACGTTTTGTCCCTGGTGGACACTGCAGGATGCACTGACAGCAAGGTTCGGCCGGCCTTTCGCATTCGGCGTGGAAGGGTTCACCCTTGAAATGGGTAGTCAGGAAGTGATTCAGTTCTCTGAAGGAAAAGTGGATGCGCTGAGTATTCTGACTTACCTGACACAAAAAGACGTGTTACCGGCATCTACGCTGGAGCCAGCCGGGATGGACCGTATAGGCGTGGCGCTAAAAGACTACAAAACATTATTCACCCAATGGGGCGGTATGGTGGAGTACTGCGTTAAACCCGGTCAGAAAGTCACACGGGGCGACACGATGGCGAGGGTCCTCAACATTGATGAACTCGATACAGAGGCCGGCTGTTTTACCCTTGAAGCCCCCTGCGATTTAATTCCCATGCTTCATTTTCCGTCCGCATCGGTGCTCAGCGGCACCCAGTTATTTAAGGTATTCACAAACTATACCTACCTGACTACGGCCTGAGCAGAAAAAGAACACAAATAAAAACGGCGCATGATGCGCCGTTTTTTTATACTGTATTACACCGGTGATTCATCAGACAAACTGCCTGCTGACACCGCTTAAATGGGTGAACCCGGTGGCAGAGGTTTAGGTTCGAATGCACCCGGCCAGCTGCCTGTTTCAAAGTATACGCCGAGTTGTTTATGTAACAGCTCAGAACCCGGCAATTTACTTTTATCGTCCAGCCACTCGTCAAGCTCCATAAGCGCATCATTCAGCGCCAGTTTCGCTTCCGGCGCCAGTTCATCTGACTTTGCCGCTTTTATAACAGCGTTCAGCGCTACCATGCGTAATCTGGCATTCAGACCATAATCAGCCTGCTTTTTGTCGTACCAGTGCATAGCAAAAATACGGCCGGCAATTTCTGCCACGTCAGGGATCCCTTTCGACTGGCTGGCCTGCCAGGAGACACGGTTCAGGCGTTCAGGATGCAGTAACAGGCTGTAACTGAAATTGGCTGCGGCTTCTGCGGCACTGACCGGGTCGAATGCCAGTCCCATACGGCTTTTGAATTGCTCACGGGTAATATCATCGCCGAATGCCGTTGGCGGGATAAGTGCAAGCACTTCATCCGGTAAGCGCAGGAAAGCCGGTGACGTCGCTTCAAGCAATTGTTTCAGTGCCCGCTTCTGACGCTCAGCAGCAACAAAACTCACACCTTTTGGTTTGCTGTAATCACCTTTGCGTTCATATTCATAGTCCAGGCCGCCAATCTGCTTGGATACCGCTTCCAGCTGATAACGGTGAGACAGATAAACCGGCACAAGTACGTCCTCAAGAGACGATAAACTGGCATTATCAGGAATAGAATTCATACCAAAGTTTTTCAGCGCCAGACTGCGAATACCGGCCATTTCATCAAAGGCATCCAGCGGATCATTGCCGTTGTCCCACATATGACCATTACTTGAAGGGTGATAAGCAGAACGGGTGTCCCAGTCGGTTTTAAATTCGAGGCCCTTTTCACGGTCCGATTCAATTAATGCCGCCAGTCCGGCAGCTTCAGCTTCCGCAGAAGCATAGTCCTGGTAGCCGTAAGCAATCGTGTGGAAGTCCCACTTGCCCATACCGGTATCATAAGCGTCATCCAGCACGATTTTGTCGTTCTTAACGCTGATAAGGGGATGAGGATAATCCATCACAGACTCGCGGCCGTCTTCACTGGCAGCAAAATTATGCGACAAACCCAGTGTGTGACCCACTTCGTGAGCTGACAGCTGTCGAATACGGGCCAGCGCCATCTCTTTCTGGGCATCTGTTGTCTGCTCACCGTCAAACGGGCTGGTCATACCCAGCGCAATCAGAAAATCCTGACGGACCCGCAACGAACCAAGCGTCACATTGCCTTTAATGATTTCACCGGTACGGGGGTCTTTCACTGAATAACCGTATGACCAGCCACGGGTTGCACGGTGAACCCAGTTAATCATGTTGTAACGGATGTCCATAGGATCGGCACCTTCAGGCAATACTTTTACCTGGAAAGCATCTTTATAGCCGATAGCTTCATAAGCCTGATTCCACCAGCTTGCACCTTCTTTAAGTGCACTCATTACCGGTTCCGGAATGCCGGGATCAAGGTAATAAATAATAGGTTCTACCGGCTCACTCATCTCTGCATCAATGTCTTTCTTTTGCAGACGGTGACGGGCTATGTATTTTACTTCAGTAGGTTCAGTAATATCCGTGGCGTAGTCGTAATAATATTGCTTACCGTACCCTGCAAAAGGATGATATGCCCGCGGCGTATAACCCGGTTCAGGCAACTCGACAAACGAGTGATGCAAATGCACAGTGATACTTTCCGCACTGGGGGTAACCTGTTTTACAAACTCACCGGGATTGCTACCTGCAAAAGTAACAATAGACTCCAGCTCGGTATTTTTTGGAAAACCTTTGCTGCGCGGAAGAAAAACGGCGCTGCGTGACGGGTCAGGTTTATAACTGCCTTGCTTCGCACGGGTAAGACGGTTTGATATACCGTGCACGTCACTGAGCAGATACGACGTATAATCAATCAGTACGTCGTCACCGTTCTCAGCGACTGCGGTAAAACCCGCCAGCACGGAGTCGGCAAAGGCTTCATCAATACTGGCCAGTTCGGCAGCATTTTCTGAGACTGAACGGTAACGGGTGTTCAGCTCTTTCATCAGCACTTTGTTACCGTGACGTTCAAACACTATCAGGTGAGCCAGGCCAAGCTGACCACGATCCAGACCAATATCATTAGAACCTACCCCCTGGGGCAGACTGGTCTGCAACAGCATCTGGGTATCAGGTTTATTAACCAGCAGATAAATTTTGTCTGAGCCGGCATCGTAATAGAATGGCAGGTAGCCATCACTGCGGGTCATATCCTTCGTAAAGTCAGATACCGACGGCAGTGCAGCCCACAGATTACTGCTGACAAGCAGCAGCAACATCGAGAGGGATTTGCGCAAAGTGAGTTCTCCAAATTATAAGTTCAACAAGTGTCGTGTCTGAACGTCTGCGACAGGCAGAAAAGCCTGCGCGGATTTATATTTATTATGTTTTAGTGAACGCGAAGTTCCGTTTCCTACCCTACCCTGATTATTTCGCAAGGTGCAAGATCACACGCTGAATAACGCTGGTTTTGCGATTAAACTCTCCCGCCTTCGCCACGCAAGTCGGGTGGAATTTCTACCGGACGGTGGCCATTTCTGCAGAAATCCTTCCTCTTGATCTGCGTCAACGCATAAAAACCACGGGCAACTATGCTTTCTGTGAATAACGGATCTCATGGCGATACAGGAATAATTATGACGGCGGCATTCCGGAAAACCGATACTGAGCAGGACGGGTTCTATCACTTTTATGATGTGGATACCGCTCTGCTCCCCGCCTCTGCAACAGATTTCATTGCCCAGTTGCCCGGCCCGTCAGTACTGCACATCAAAGGGAAGGAAAAAAAGGGGAAAGAAACACCCTGCAGAGTAATTACCAGCCTGCTGCACGGAGACAACAGCAACAGTTTACGAACATTACTGGCTACCATGATCTATGGCGGCGAACCTGCCACGGACATGAAAATTGTGATTATCTCAGTAGAAGCAGCGAAACTGCTTCCTCAATTCAGTCATCCGTTTTTACCGGGTCAGCGGGATCTCAACCGCTGCTTTCGCGACCCTTTCATCTGCCAGCCCGGACATCCCGCTAATACACTGCTCAACCAGATTGAAAAATGGCAACCCGGTGCGCTGGTCGATATCCACGACTCCTGCGTGCTCACAGAAACCTTTGCCATTTCGGCGACAGAAAACAGAGATACCTGTGCTCTGACATCTTTTTTCTCCGGCAATCTGCTCTGGTCTCCCCTCAAGACCGGTGCGATTACGGATTTATCTGCAGATTATCCCCTCATTTCTGTCTATGCACCGGCGGAATATACCGGTCTTCAGCGTAGTCAGTTATACAAAGGCCTGATGCATTTCTGGCAAACCGGAACAATCCATCCCCGTCAGCTGGTTAACATACTTAAACAGCCGCGAAGACTAGAACTGCGAAGAAGTGCGGCGCTGACGTATTCAGATAAACCGGTGTTCGGCGTCAATTGCACGTTGCGGCAGGACATATCCGGTCTGAGTTTTACACAGGTCAATCCCGGCGATGTACTCGGATGGGTGGACCATCATAAACTCAGCCATTTCCGCATCGCCGGAAGAAGCCCCAGAGAAGCCGTCAGCACCTGGTTCTGTGCTGACGATCATTGTCTTACAGTGACCATGCCCATGATGCTCATTGTAGTAAACCGGCTGGCAGAAACGGCTAAATCAGATTGCCTGTTTTACTTTCAGGTTTGATGTTCAGGTGTGATGCCAGTTTTCTTCAATGCATGCCTGTAAACCGGAGAAACGGGTAGCCCGCTGAGCGATAATCTCTTTGATCCGCTGAGTGTGACCTATCATCACACACCCTTTTTTCGCCCTGGTCAGTCCGGTATATAACAGTTCGCGGGTAAACAAGCTGGCTGCTTTACCGCTTGCTTCCGGCAACCACATTACCACCCGCTGAAACTCCGATCCCTGTGATTTGTGTATGGTCATGGCGTACACCGTTTCTACTGCAGGTAACCGGGATAAACTCACCGCCCTTAACGCACCCTGGTCATCAGTAAACCATGCTTTCAGTTGTTTATTGTCATCAGGCCAGATCACGCCCGTATCACCATTGAACAATCGCTGTGTATAGTCATTTTCCATGACCATCACAGGCCTTCCTGTATAGTGGATGTCCCGGCCATTCAGCTTACCGGGCTGCAAAATGCGCTCTATAGACGTATTCAGTTCGCTGACACTTTGTTTGCCGTTGCGCACCGGTGTCAGCCACCGGCATTGTCCCATAGCAGCCAGTGCAGAAGCCGGTGATGTTGCCTGCTGCAGCGGCGCGAAGCTGTCTTTTACCAGTTTGGTGAAATCCGTGTTTTCAGGTGGCGGCATGAGCACCACATCTTCCAGGCTTAACAAACCGGTTACCGGCTCACTGACACGGGTCAGCCGTGCCAGCATGTCATCGCTGTTACCGGTTCTGACCGCCACTGCAATTTCTGCCAGTTTACCGCTGTAACGCTGACTGACTTTCAGAGAAAACACGGTAGTAAGCTGTTCATCGTCGGTGGCAAGACCGGGTAAATGCGGACACAATTTATGTACATGTGCAGCAAGCTCAGCAGGCACAGTAAGATGACGGTCGTCATCATTGCCAGCCAGCGCTTCAAGCACATTGCCCGACTCAACGGAAGGTAACTGATTGGCATCGCCCACCAGATAGACCCTGGCGTCATCCGGTAAGGCACGGAAAACCCGCGCCATCAGGGCAAGATCTACCATTGAAGCCTCATCGATAATGAATACGTCACACTGCACCGGATTATCGGAATGATGCCGCGGTCTGACCCGGTTTGGCCGGATCCCCAGTAACCGGTGCAAGGTGCTGGCCTGTGTGACTATGCGCGCTTTAAGTGGCTCAATATCTGCGCCGGTAATGCCATTCAGGCTGTCACTCACTGACTCTGTTAAACGTTGAGCCGCTTTTCCGGTAGGCGCAGCCAGCTTAATATTCAGCGCTTTTTCCGACGAAGCCTGCAATGCCAGCAGTAAACGGGCTACGGTGTAGGTTTTACCTGTCCCGGGGCCGCCGTTAATCACTGCAAATTCCCGTGTCAGTGCACAGGCAACCGCAATCTGCTGCCAGTCCTGATCCAGTACCGGCGTCACCGGAAACAGATGCCGCCAGATCTTTTGCAACCGCGTATAGTCTTCATCAGTAAATTGTCTGGCGTGCAGTCGCTGCACGACTCCTTTTGCTACAACCTGTTCAAAATCATGGTAGCGGGCTGTATAGAGCTTGCCTCTGTGGTAAACCAGCTGTTGCGGATCTTCAAAGGTTTCAGCCAGTGTTCTTGCCAGCCTGATGAGGGGGGTGAGTTCCGCAAATGTCACCCCGTCACATGCCTGTTCCTCATCATCAAACAATTGCTTTCCGGCAATTTCTGCCAGTGGCAGGCAGGTATGTCCCTGACGCAAATGCCATGACAATGCCATCAGCAAATGAAACGCGTCAGTGCGGATTGAGGCATCCACTGCCTGCACATAATGGCGGGCAAAATAATAATCAATGGATTCGATACCAGCGTAGGTTTTCATAGCAGGTATTGTCATAACGCGACCTCCCCGGTTTCACCTTTGAAGGCCGCATCCAGTGCGAGAACGAGTTCAGCCGCAAGGGGCGTATAGAACACGCCTTCACTACCGCTGTTGTCAGGATGCATGCCGCGCACATAAAGATAAAACACCCCGCCCAGGTGGCGGTGAATGTCATAATCCGGTTTACTGACTGTCAGAAACCGGTGCAATGCCAGTGCATACAATAAATATTGCAGATCGTACAAATGGTGCTGGTTATTGTGCGCCAGCGCATTGAAAGAATAACCGGTGAACGTATCGCCCAGATGGGTGGATTTATAATCCGCCACATAAAAACGCCCGTCGTGCTCAAAAATTAAATCAATGAAGCCGTGCATCATACCTTCCAGCATGGGACGGGATAGCTTGGGTACTGCCAGCGCGTTATCGCCGTTTACTGCGCTGCGGTGGGCAGTAAGGATACGGCTTATTGACCACCAGTTGGCTTTCTCAACCGGAAAATAAAATTCTGCCTCCCGCAATGTAACAGGCAGCGACAGGCTGTTGAGGGGAACGCGCAGTCCCGGGGCGCAGAGCGGCGTGGCGAGTACTTCGTCCATCCAGCAGCTGAGCGCACTAAAATCGTCATCACTCAGGCTTAAGCGATTGGCCAGACTGCGATGGGACTGCCAGTCGGGCGCAGTAAAATCGGTCACTTCCAGTAAATCGTGCAGCAGGTTACCGGCTGTTGCCCCTTTTTCAAGGGTAAAACGGATGGGTAATTCGCCTGCTACCGGCTCGTTTCCCGGTACTGCAAGGTCGGTCTCTTCATCACGGGCCGTCTGTTTAACCGCAATCTGCTGTCTGGTCAGCGCGGTAAAAGAATACAAACGCCATGCATCTTCAACAGAGCCTCTGAACTGGCTGATTGCCAGTGGTACTTCACTGGCTTGTGGGAAAGCAGTGTGATCAGAATGAGGCACTGCAGGTAATTCAGCGGCCTGCAAATAGCGGGTATGCCCGCCGTTCTCTTGCTCTACTTTAATTACCGGCAAGTACCAGCTTTCGCCGGCCTGTACATCTGCAGCCTTGCCTAATGCTGAGCGTTCATTATTTTTATAGGGGGCTACACCTAAGTAACACCGGTGTGCGGCACGGGTAATGGCCACATACAGCAAGCGCATGGCTTCCGCTTCACCTTCATCACGGACCTGTGCCGCCACTTCCTCAGTAGCCCCGAGTTGCAGGGTCTGTTTTCCGGTTTCGCTGTTGTAGTATTTATAAATTGTCAGATCCCGGGTGCCCTGCTTTACCGGGTCACGGTAGCGGCTGGCAAAAGGCACAAAAACCACCGGATATTCCAGTCCTTTAGAACCGTGCTGGGTAATAATTTGAATCAGCCGCGCATCGCTCTCAAGGCGCTGGATTTGTTCCTCACCATACTGAGGATCATGAACCTGACGGTGCAACCATTGCAGTTGCTGCTCTGGCTGCAATGTGACCGACGCCTGTTGTTCCAGCACTTCCGCGAGATGCATATAGTTGGTCAGTTGCCGTTCAGTATCCCGGCCGGTGACCCGGAACCTGCGCCGCAACAAATTCAGTACCACGGCCATACAACCCTGTTTCAGCCATATCTGGCGAAGTGTGCCCACTTCCGCCATGCAGTCTTCCCACAGGTCATCGTCTTCATCATGAAGCATGGCAACGAGCTCTTCATGGGGATACCCCATCAGCGGACTGGCAAGGGCAGCAGAAAGACGCCGTATTTGCTCACTGTGCCATATGCCGTCGAGAACACGGTATAAATCTGCTGCTTCTGCCGATGCGAACAAAGAGGTACTGGTGCTGAGATAAACCGAACCCAGCCCGACCTGCCGTAATGCCTTTTTGACCAGATCGGCTTCCGGCCCGGAGCGGACCAGAATGGCGATATCAGCAGGCTGTAAAGGTGTTTCCCCCATCATTGCCTCAGACAGCAAGCGTTGGATCTCATGACTCATCCAGTTAGCCAGTTGCAGGGACAACGTATTGGCATTGGCCGGCGTGTCTTCTTCAGCTTCCAGTACCACGTAATTCAGTGCGGCACGTTCAGCAGGATCGCTTAAGGGATGTTTCGCGGCTTTGGCATGTTCAGTCGATTTTACCGGCTCGTACCGGATGCCGTAACCGAAGACATCACGGGCTTGCGTTTCGACAGGCGCACCGTAAAAAAGACGGTTATACGCATCAACCATGGGCGCAACAGAGCGCCAGTTTGTATCCATCACCCACCGGTAATCCGCCTGACGGCCAGCTTCCAGATAAGTGAAAATATCCCCGCCTCTGAAGCCGTAAATCGCCTGCTTAGGATCGCCAATCATCATCAGGGTCAAATCATCACTGCCGGAAGGATAAACCGCAGATAAAATACTGTACTGGCTATCGTCGGTATCCTGAAATTCATCAATCAGTGCCACCGGATATAACGCCCTCAGCGCTTTTTTCAGCGTGTCATCGCCACCTCTCACCTTCTGCGCCAGCAGACGGATCAGGTCGTCAAAATCGACAATGCCCAACCTGCGTTTTGCAGTAGCCACATGCTGCCGTATCCATGCAAAGCCTTCACAGACCAGTTTATACAGCGGTTGTTGCTGTTCATTTTTTTGTTTTGCCGCGTCCAGCTGCGCCAGCTCTTTTTCCAGGCTAATGATGAAATCTTTAACCGGCTCCAGGACCGCTTTCACCTCTTTTTGTCTGGCATACCTGGTGCCTTTGACGAATTCTTTCGCCGCTTTATCCGGAGAACCAATCCGCTTCGCTTCCAGCCAGTTCAGCAACACTTCCCATTCTGCTGCCCGCTCATCCCGCTCACTGCCTTTTTTACTTAAAATCAGTTTTTCGCTGATGAGCGCTTCATGGATTTTCAGTTCACTGTATAAATCATGAAACGTGTGCTGAAAGCGCACTTTCAGGTTGTTCAGCCCTTTTTCGTACTGGCGCAGAACAGCTTCATCATCGCAGTATTCCGGCTCCAGCTCACTCTTAATAGCCTGACTAAACTCAGCGATAAACTGCCCGGGCACATGCCAGCCCGCTTCTGCGAGTAACGCATATTGCTGCGGTTGCAATGCCATAATCCGTATCCAGTCTGCCGCCGCTTCTTCCCAGAGAGCCTGTGTATCCGTTTCAAGCGTCAGAGACATGGGCGAGCCGCTGGCAAACGCCAGTTGGGACAACACGTGATTACAAAAGCCATGAATGGTGAATACCGCGGCTTCATCCAGTTCCAGCAATGCCGCTTCCAGCTTTGCCAGCCCCTGCTCACCCGGAGCAACAGCATACAGCGCGTGAAATACCGGATCGGCGCTGTCCGGTAACGATGATTGAGAAGCCGCATGCCGCCACAAATCAACAGCTTCGCGAAGGGTTTCACCTATCCGCCCTTTAATTTCTTCTGTGGCCGCTTTGGTAAACGTCATGACTAGGATCTGTTGCACGGTATAGCTTTTTTCCAGCAACAGCCGCAGGTAAATACGGGTGATATTGAAGGTTTTACCGGTCCCGGCACTGGCTTCAATTAAGTGCCGGCCGCGAAGGGGCATGGCAATAACATCAAGGGGGGAAGATTGCACGGAAGATTCACTCACGAGACTTTTCCATCTTTCTGATTTAACAACAGCGGCACGAAAAACCGCTCTGCGGCTTCACAGGGAAACTGATCCGGTAGCAAGCCCTGCGGGAAGAACCAGCGCACATACGGGTCGTCGTTGATGCTCGCCTGCATAAAACCGCTGTCCAGTGCGTTCTCCCAGCTTTTTAAGCCCTCAGTCGACGACAACCATTGAGATAACGGAATTTGTGGCTTTTCTTTTTTCCGGCCACCGGTGTATTTTTTCGTTAACTCTACTGCCAGTCCGGCAAAACAGGGCACCGGTTCACTTAATACCTGCCTGTACAATGCACCAATTTCTTCAAGACGTTGCTGAGCTTCTTCCATCATGACAGGTTGCCACGTCGCCTGCCTGAGTTCGGCCTGTCCCTTTGCCCATTTCAGGTAAAAAACCTGCAGGGGCAGATCATTTCCGTTTGCGTTAAAACATAACAACGTCAGGTACTGGGCCATCATCCTTTTCGCGTTCTGCGAACCGTAATGCAGCATTTTAAGGCCGTCGCTGCCAAGCCAGGCACCGGCTTCTAACTGTAATTCCCCCAGATCAGCGCTGACATAGTTCTGCTCTGCCATATGCAAACCCAGGCTTGAAGATAATTGTGCGCCTGCCTGTTCCCAGCTTTCCATCAGTGCAGGTGTCAGCGGGGTATCAGGAAAGTCACCGCTTTTTTGTAACGTTTCTCTCACCAGTGTTTTATCCTGCTGGTGAATACCCGCCTCCGTAAAGGCCCTTAACGCATTAAACCGCAGCAGATTGTTTTCACTGAAGGGCTCCTCATCAGCAAGCAAAGGTTCAGCCTGTTCCAGCCGGACACCCAGTCTCTGACCGGCAAATGCCCGCAGCGGGTTGTCGAACACGCCTGCCATATCGTCTGTGCTGATAACAGCCTGCGGCAACGGAGCAGAAGTAGCAGCAAACTCACCCTGACTTCCGTCAGGTACAGTCGTTACTGCACCGGCCAGACGGAACCAGCCGCTTTCAAACGAGGGCATATCACCGGTAAAGTTGGCGGCACTGAACGGATGTAAAGGTAACTGCCGCACACAGGACGGCGTAAATTCATACCCGCTGCTGAGCACCGCAAGTAATTCTGACAACACCAGACTGGGTTGGCGTTCTGTATTGTCTTTTCCCCGCCGTCCCTGATAACTCAGATACAAATATTCACGGGCAGAGATTAATGCTTCCAGAAACAGGTAGCGGTCTTCCAGACGTCTTGAACGGTCACCGGTTTTACGGGGCGTCTTTGCCATTAAATCGATGCTGAGCGGCGCTGACTGACGGGGAAATTCACCGTCATTAAGGCCAAGAATACATACGACTTTGAAAGGAATGCTACGCATAGGCAGCATGGAACAGAAGGTTACCTGACCAGTGAGGAAGTGGTTAGCCGCATCCGGTGTAGTGAATTTTTTTACCAGCACCGCACGGATTTGACTCAGTGTAAGCTCATCACTGAAACCGGCCTGCTCACAATGGGTTACCAGATCAGCAGTGGCTTTGGATATCGCTTCCCAGCCGGGCATATCTTCCGGTGTAGCTTCAAAACATTCTGCTTTCATCTCATTGAGATAATCATGCCATGCGTCAGCACTTCGCGGCGCTTTCAATTCTGAGGCAAATAAGGAAAGCGCTTCAAGTAAGTGGATCAGCTTACCCAGCAATACTGTACTCTGCCCTTCCACATCAGGAATAGTCAGAATATCGCCGGCTATTAACGGTGAGTCCTTCATAGTCATGCCGGTGAGCAAACGTCGCAATCCCCAGGCCCAGGTAAAGGTCTCAGCCGCTTCCTTATCAAGTAAGGCAGATTTGTGCGCTGCATTTCGACCCCAGTGCACATGTGCCTGGTGCAACCATTCGCTCATCATATCGATGTCTTCAGAGGTAAGCCGGAACTTTCGCTGAACCGGTTCAAGACGCAGATAATCAATGATCTGACTCACCTCAAAGCGACTGTCAGGCAAACTGAGTAACCTTACAAAAGCGGCGATCATAGGTTCAGCATCAAGGGGCGCACGGTCTGCGATGGAGCACGGGATACGGGGCGGTTCAGTATCGCCCGGTGACGGCGTGCCCACGCGGTGAAAAACCGCCTCCACAAACGGAGCATATTCTTCAATTGCGGGACACATCACTACAATATCAGAGGGTTTTAACGGGGTTTCACCGTCAGCTGTAGCGGTATTCATTAACGTCAGCAGGTAATCGTGCAGTGCCTGAACTTCCCGCAGCGCCGTATGGGCACTGACAACTGTAATGCTGTTGTCTTCGCTGTTAAAACCGGAACGGGCTTCAGGTGCACAGGCATGTAAGATATCCTCCTGCATGGCATGCAGGCGCCGGCCGGCCTGCTCTTCTGTCACCACGGGGTCGGTGTCGAATGCGCTGACTTCATAGCTTTCAAGGGGGGTAAGCAGGTTAAACAAATCACGCCCCTGCTGACCCAGATTACCTAACAGGGGGTTGTCCTGCCGGGCTTCCTGCCATTGGGCCAGGCCGGACTCCCGTAACAGTTTCGCCTGCTCTTTGTTACTTTTTACCTCGCCCCAGTAATTCACACTGGGATTAAGGTGAAACACATGGATATGTGTGTGCACAGCCAGTGCATCGAGAAATTGCACCAGTTGCGGAGCCATGGTGTTAATGGCAAAAACAATGATATTTTCCGGTAAGGACAGTTCACTGCCCCGTTCTGCCAGCGCTTCCATCGCATCAGCATGAAGCCGTGCCGGATGATCGCGGTTCTCTTTTACCAGCGTACGCCATATAACAGCCTGCCAGACTTCATCGCTGTTACCGGTGTCTGCGCCCTTCCCTTCTTCCCAGGCGAACAGCCACTGAGGCCGGAATAACAGGTATTGTTCGTATACGTCTGCCAGCGCCGCGGCAAATTGAAGGCGCTGTACACTGGCTTCCTCTTCATTACTGCACTGCTGCCAGTAAAGGTTTACCGCTTCAGCCTCCGGCAATTCACAGAATGCAGCGCTGCGGATGATCGCGTCTATCCGCCATACCAGTACCTCGCGGCGAAACGGCGACTGTTTCGGCACCCGTTCTTCCCCGAGTATTTTACGTGCGGTATCCCACATGAACCTGACCGGCAAAGGGAATGACAGGTTCATCGCCACGGAACGGTCCTGAGCCAGTGACATGTTCAGCCAGTGCTGCATGCCGGGGCTTTCAACCAGAATCGTTTGCGGTGTGAACAGAGTGGCCGTGTCTTCCGACTGGCTCTGTTGGCTAAGCAACGCTGACAATAAAAAACTGAGATGTTCGAGCTTGTTTGAGGGATAAAGGGCTAGCAATGATCACCTGAATTCACGCGTTTTTTTCCATGTTACGGGATAACGTGAAAATGAGCCAGCAGCAAAAAACAGACTAAAGTTCAATAAATAAACGGTTGGCTAAAAAATGGCCTTGAGGTAGAATTATGCGGATAAAAAAACCCATACAGACCTCAGGACACGAAAAATCTGTATGGGCAAGGTTACGGGCTCACTCGTGACAACCGGTTCGCGGCGTTGCCTGGCACCGGAAAAGGTTAACGCCAGGAGAAAGCACAGATAACACTATAGATAAGGCACTATGCGTGCCAGAAAACAATAATCTATAAAATTCAAAAACTTAGCCTTAGCCTCTTCAAAAAACTGCGAAAGCAGTTTTTTTGTTTTGGTGCAAACGCACCAAGAAAAGGCAACCTGAAGGTGCTTTTATACCGTTTCCGGTTCCTATACAATTCCTTCATTAAACAGTCGTTATAAAGAAAATCATGCTAAGCCAACAACAACTCGCCACCATGCTCTCGCTGCAAAATAAAATGAACACCAAAGTGAACCCTCAGTGGTTAACCGCCGGATATGGTTACCTGCGTGCCGCGATGGTGGAATCGGTAGAGGCTATTGAGCACCACGGCTGGAAGTGGTGGAAAGCGCAACAGAAAGATTTACCTCAGTTACAGATGGAGCTGGTCGATATCTGGCACTTTGCCCTCTCTGCAAGCATTATTGATTATCAGGGTGATGTGCAGGCAACGGCTGATGCACTGGCGGCACAACTTGCACAGACTTCAGTGCAAGTGCAGTTTGATGGCACAGAATATCACCCGGAACAGCAGTCGCTGCTGGATAACCTGGAACTGATGGCCGGCCTTTGTGCGGCAAAACGTTTCAGCGTGCCATTGTTTATGCATATCGCCGGTCAAAGCGAAATGAGTAGTGATGAGTTATTTCGCCAGTATGTGGGTAAGAATGTGCTGAACTTTTTCCGTCAGGACAATGGTTATAAAGCCGGAACCTATATTAAAGAGTGGCAAGGCCGGGAAGACAATGAACACCTTGTGGAAGTATTAGCGGCACTGGATATCAACCACGAAAGCTACGCTGATCAGGTTTACGCAGGACTGGCAGAACGCTATCCTGCCTGAGAATAAATCATAGTAAAAAGCTCACTTCTTAGTGAGCTTTCTGCTTTTTCATCCGGGCTGAGAGGCTATTCAATCAGACCCCTGGCCTTCGCCATAGATTCAGCTTCTTTGCATGAAGCGGGTTCATTTAAGTCTTCAAAGTCACTGCAGTCGACATCAAGCATCTCATTAAGACACTCTGTACTTTTCTCCACTATGTCTTCGTGCGCAGCAAATTTCTCTTCGAACATTTCAGGTACATATTGCTGACACATCTGGTCGGCCATACCTTCTACCATCCCGCGCATTTGAGGGGGAACCTCGCCGCCCATTTCTTTTTCCATTTCCTGCGATATACACACTTTCAGCTTGTCGCAGAACGCACCGGCAGCTTTCATGTAGTCAGCAACGTCAGCGTGTGCTGAAGCAGATAAGGCCAGTGAAGCGAATACTAATGTGGCGGGTAATACTTTCATTTTCATAAGCGTTCCTTTGCATGCCGGGCCCCGGCGACCCGGAGAATTTTAATAGTAACAGAGAATCCGAAAACTGTATTAAATTTAACCAAAAATTTAGTTAATCCACACAACCGGTTCCCGGTATCCGGCCAGTATTACTGACTTATACCGCTCCTCCAGCACATGTCGTTTCACTTTCAGCGTGGGAGTGAGTAATCCATTGTCGATGGTCCACTCCTCATTGATCACCAGCATATGATCAAGCTTCTGATGGCTTTCCAGATTGCTGTTTACTGCGTTCAGTGTACTTTGCAAACGGGTTTCCAGTGTCAGTTTGGGTTGCTTAACGGCTTCCTCCGATAACACCAGTAAGGCCACCGGTTGAGGCAATCCGGTACCGACGACGCACACCTGCTCAATTAAATCATTCTCCATGATGCGGGCTTCAATGGGCGCCGGCGTCACATATTTTCCTTTTTCTGTTTTAAATATATCCTTCAGGCGTCCGGTAATTTTCACGTACCCTTCGTTGTCAATTTCTCCCTTATCACCGGTTTTTAAATAACCGTCAGGGGTCAGGACTTCCGCCGTTTTTACCGGGTCCAGGTAATACTCCACCATGTTACAGGGAGACTTAACCTGAATTTCGCCTTCACTGCTGATGCGGATATCCACACCCTTATAAGCCTTCCCGATTTTACCTATTTTATCCTGCCGGAATGGTACGCAGGCAGACCCGTATGCACTGTTTTCCGTCATTCCCCAGCCTTCACTGATGGGAATACCAATCTTACTGAACCAACTGATAATAGCGGGGGCCAATGGTGCTGAACCGCTGGCAAACAAGCGTGCTTCTGATAACCCCAATCCCTGCTGTATCTTCTTTTTCACCATGGAATTGATAAAAGGAATAGCTAACAGCAAAGACAATTTTTTCTGCGGCATTTTGCCAAGCACACCATCTCTGAACTTGGTCCACAGCCGCGGTACAGAAATGAACAAGGTGGGCTGACAATGTTTTACGTCCCGCTGGAAGGTATCAAGGGATTCGACAAAGTGGATTTTTCCGCCGGCATAGAAGCTGGCCAGTTCTACCAGTACCCGTTCGGTTATGTGCGCCAGCGGCAAATAACTCATCATCCGGTCAGTGGCACAGAACGTCAGCGCTTCCAGTGAATTAGCCGCTGCCCAGCAAATACTGCGAAAACTGTGCACCACACCTTTAGGCTCGCCGGTGCTGCCGGAGGTGTAGATAATGGTCATTACATCATCAAGATCACGATCAGGCGAGCCGGCTAGCGGTTCGCAGGCAATAAAGGCTTCCCATTTTTCGCTGGCAGGGATCCCGGGATAAGGCATTGCCACAGTATGCAAGTCAGCCGGCACTGCAGGTAATTGCGTATCGGGCTTATCCAGTTTGCCGATGAACATGAGCTTAATATCTGCATGGCGAATAATATAATTCAGCGTATCCCCGCCGGCAGAAGCAAAAATGGGTACCGAAATATGACCAGCCATCATGATCCCGAGATCAACGACAAACCATTCCGCGCAATTTTTAGCGAAAATACCAATACGGCTGCCGGCAGGCAGTGATAACTCAGTTAACCGACGGGCAACCCGTCTTGCAAGACCGGCAACCTGCGCGTAGGAATAAGGTTGATAATGACCCTCTGAAGGCTGAACAAGAAAGGTATCGGCGGGCCGGGTATTTTCCCAATGGTACAGCATTGCCAGAGGGCTATACTGAACTTGCTGATTTTCATTTACGACGGCTAGAGTCATTGACATTACATCCGTTTTTATTGCTATTGTATCGCAGAGATTAACATTAAATTCACAAAGCGGTTATATAAATCTAAGCGTTATTCATGGTTAATCATAGTAGATACTGACACTTACACCACTTAAACCAGTTAACAGGCATACATTTTTCGCTCCCGGCACTGACCAGGGAACAAGGAATGAACAAACAAGGCGAAATCATGAAAATTACAATTAATGGCAAAACTCAGGAGTATGACGGCGACCCGGCCATGCCCCTGCTGTGGTACATCCGTGACGACCTGAAGATGACAGGCACGAAATACGGCTGTGGCATGGCACTGTGCGGCGCATGTACTGTACATCTGGATGGTCAGGCTACGCGTTCCTGTCAGTTACCCATGTCTGCAGCAGACGGCAAAACAGTCACCACAATCGAAGGGCTGGATGAAAACAATGCTCACCCGTTGCAAATAAGCTGGGCAGAGGAACATGTTCCCCAGTGTGGCTACTGCCAGAGTGGTCAGATTATGCAGGCAGCTTCCCTGCTTGCCTCTAATCCTTCGCCTGATGACGCAGACATCGAACGGGCCATGTCGGGCAATATCTGCCGGTGCGGTACGTATCCCAGAATTAAAAAAGCCATTAAAAAAGCAGCGGAGGCAGGAAAATGACTACATTTGATTTGAATCTGTCACGCCGCTCGTTTCTGAAAAAATCTGCCGCTGCCGGTGGCTTTTCCCTGTCCGTGACATTGCTGCCGGCCACTCACGCTCTTGGTGCAGAAATGGCCACATCAGTTGAGCGTCTTACGCCGAACCTGTTTGTGTCCGTCAGCGAGGAAGGTGTAATTACTGTCACTTGTCACCGCTCGGAAATGGGTCAGCAGATCCGCACCGCCATTGCGCAAATCATTGCTGACGAACTGGATGCCGACTGGTCCATGGTCAAAGTGACTCAGGCAACAGGCGACCCGGTTTACGGTGACCAGAATACAGACGGATCCAGAAGTATCCGCCGGAATTACGACCGGCTGAGAATAGCAGGCGCAACCGCTGCATTGATGCTCAGACAAGCCGCAGCGAAAGGCTGGGGAATTGACAGCAGTGAGTGCGTTTGTGAAAACCATTTCGTAGTACACAAGCCAACAGGCCGCAAAGCCGGCTTTGCCAGTCTGGTTCCTGTTGCAGCAACCTTGTCTGTCCCTGCCGAAGCAGATGTCACTGTTAAGGAAAAGTCCGCCTTTAAATACAGTGGCAAAGGCATTGCCAGTGTCGACTTACCGGATGTGGTAGCCGGAAGCACCGTATATGGTCAGGATGTGCAACGTGAAGGCATGCTTACCGCTGTTATCGTGCGCCCTCCTGTCATGTTCACGACGGTAAAATCGCTGGACGACAGCAAAGCGAAACAGGTCAGCGGCGTTAAACATATTATCACCATGCCGGCTGCTGCAGCACCGGCCATGTTTAATCCGTTAGGTGGTGTTGCCGTCGTGGCCGCGTCCACCTGGTCTGCCATGCAGGGCGCAAAAGCGCTGAACATTGAGTGGACACAAAACGAACATAGCCATTATCAGTTTGAAGATGAAAAACAGGCGCTCATTGCCTCAGCCCAAAAAGGCGGCGAAACTGTCAGGTCGAAAGGAGATGCTCCGGCTGTACTGGCGTCGTCAGACAAGGTTATTGAATCGACTTATTTCGCCCCCCTTCTCGCACAGGCGCCTATGGAACCGCCGGCGGCAACAGCTCACGTAAAGGGTGATAAAGCTGAAATCTGGGCATGTACACAAACACCTCAGGCTACCCGCAATAACGTGGCCGGCGCCCTTGGGATCCCGGCTGACAATGTGACGGTCAATGTGACCTTGCTCGGTGGCGGTTTCGGACGTAAGTCAAAGCCGGACTATGCTGCTGAAGCCGCACTGCTTTCAAAGCAAACCGGCGCTCCCGTTAAGCTTATCTGGCGGCGGGAAGACGACATTCAGCATGGTTATTATCATAGTGTGAGTGCCCAGCACCTTAAAGCTGCGCAGGATAAAAATGGAAAAACGCTGGCCTGGCAACACTGCACCGCATTTCCGTCAATTTCCACCACCTTCGCCGGCGGCGTTACCACACCATCAAACGGCGAGCTGAGTCTGGGATTCATGGATAACCCTTTCAATATCGATAATATGTTGCTGCAAAAAGGTGAAGCGGTTAACCATGTGAGAATCGGCTGGCTACGCAGCGTATGCAATATTTTCCATGCCTGGGCAGTGCAGAGTTTCGCTGACGAACTGGCCCATCACGCCGGGCAGGATCCCAAAGCTCATCTGCTGTCACTCATTGGCCCTGCCCGTCTGATTGACTTAAAAGCGGAAGGCGCAGCGTATGAAAATTATGGCGATCCCATTGAAAAATACCCTGTAGATACCGGCCGCCTGATCAATGTAATTGAAAGAGTGACGGCCATGGCAGACTGGGATAAACGGAAGTCACAGGGTCGCTACCTCGGTCTGGCAGCCCACCGCTCATTTTTAAGTTACACCGCAACCGTGGTGGAAATAGAAGTGAAAGAAGACGGTACGTGGCGTATTCCGGCTACCTGGGTCAGTATTGATGCCGGCACCATCGTAAACCCGGAACATGTACGGGCGCAGTGTGAAGGGGGTTCTGTTTATGGTTTGAGCTGTGCGCTGGGGCAGATTTCAGCCACAGACGGGGCGATAGATCAGAGCAATTTCCACAACTACACCGTGGCACGCATGCAACATGCACCGGCACACTTTGAGATTGATATCGTCGACAGTGATGCGCCGGCGGCCGGAGTCGGTGAGCCACCGACGCCGCCATTTACGCCGGCCCTGTGCAATGCGTTATTTGCCGCTACCGGCCAGCGCTTTAAAACCTTGCCGTTACCGTTAAAACTCAACCTGAAAAGCTAAGCGTTGAAAAGTAAAATGCCTGTACTCAGTACAGGCATTTTGCCGGTAATAACAAGTGAATGGCTATTACCACTGGCGTTTCAGTAGCTCAGGCACATATTTCGCTTCTACAGGGCGGGAATAATAATAGCCCTGGTGGTAAATACATCCCTTCTCAAGTAAGTATTCTACCTGTCCGGCTTCTTCTACTCCTTCAGCGACACAACGCATATTCAGATTAGTTGCCATTTCTATGGTCGCCAGCACCAGCGCATCGTTACTGCCATCGGGTTCAATATCATCGACAAAACTTTTATCGATTTTTAGTACCTGAAGCGGGAATTTTTTCAGATAACTCAATGATGAATAGCCGGTACCAAAGTCATCCAGTGCCAGCACAAAACCGGCTTCGATAAACCGGTTAACCTGACGGAGAGCGCCTTCCGCATCATCCATCAGGATCCCTTCAGTAAGCTCGAAGCGCAATGCACTCCGTGGCAATCCGGCCTCATCCAGCAAGGCTTTCACACCATCAATATCGAACTCGGTTTTAAAGTGTAAAGCTGAGAGGTTAATGGCCACATACCCCTCAAAGCCGTCCGCATACCATGTTTTCAGATCATCCACGGCGCCCTGCATAGCAGCACGGGTTACATCAATCACATAACGTAACTCTTCCAGTATTGGAATGAATTCGGACGGGTATAAAGGAGGATCATTAAGTGAGCAACGAAGCAGCAATTCGACCCCGACAGTTTTGCCGGTTTTCGCATTAATGATGGGCTGATAATGATTGTAAAAACACTGTTCCTGCCAGGCCTTTTTCACCCTGTTTTCCAGCTTAAGTCTGTCGCGGACTTTGGCATTCATATCTTCAGTAAAATAACTGAAGCCGGACACAGTATCTTTCTTCGCCGTATACATGGCCACATCTGATTGTTTCAGCAATTCAGCAGGCTCAGAGGCATCTTCGGGATAAAAAGAAATCCCCACACTGGCAGACACCCGCACTACTTCGTTGCCAAGTGCGATAGGGGTTTCTACGGACTCAATCAGGTGGCCGACAAACTCACCGACTCTTTGCCTGTCAGTAACATTTTCAGTCACAATAACAAACTCATCACCGCCCAGTCTGGCTACAGTATCGTCCGGTGATGCCAGATTCAGCATGCGGTTGGCAACAACCCTGAGCAACTTATCGCCATAATCATGTCCTAAAGAATCATTAATGCCTTTAAACCTGTCCAGATCGACGAACAATACGCCCACCTCGCTGCCATGGTGATTGGCACGCTCAATCGCTTGTTCAAGCCTTTCGAGCAACAGTGTCCGGTTAACCAGACCGGTCAGACTGTCGTAGTTCGCCACTTTAATAAGCTTTCTCTCGGCGTTTTTCTGCTCCGTAATATCTGACATAATAATGAGGTAATGGTCGATTTTATCCGCATCAGTCGTCGTGCCGGTCACAGAGACTTCAACCAGCACATCATAATGGCGGCCATCAGCACCGGTGAGACTTTCTTCGCTCTTCCAGAACTCGCCGGCTTTCAGTACAGATAATTTTTCCCTTAACGTTTTACCCAGTCGCGGCGAGTTCTCAAACATACGATTCAGCTGGCGTTCCAGTCCCTTGTCGCTGTCGAGCCCGAATGCAGCACAGCATGAAGGATTCACAGCCACCGGCATATAAGCGTTGTCGAAAATCATTACCCAGTCACGGGTGTGCTGAAACGCGTCACCGAACAAACGCACCTGGTGTTGCGCCTGATGTAAACGGTTTTGCTGACGCTGCCGGTGAAAGAGATAACTGGCAAGTAAAAGCAGCAGAAAACAAAAATAAATACTGTAAGCCACCGGTGAACGTAACGGCGGATACGGAATGGTAAAAGACAATGAAGCCGGCAGCAGCACCACATCGTTCTCCTGCTTTAACGGAGACACATCAAAGTGATATTCGCCCGGAGACAGAAATGCAAATGTGACACTGCCGTTTTTGGAGACCGACTCACTGACCACCGAATTTTCTCTGACGAGCTTATAGCGGAATGTTGTATCGCGGCTGTAACTGGACGACAGCGCAGTGAACTGAATAGTAATGCCGTAGTCGTCATGATTAAACGTAACATGTTCACCACTAAGGTTTCGCATGGGTTCATGGATCATGCGGGAATCCAGCAACACATTGCTGATCACCATTTTTTTCACGCTACGGGCCCGTTGCTTTGCTTTATCCAGCAATTTTTCCGGATCAAACAACACGAATCCCGCCGTAGAACCAAATGCCAGGCGTCCGTCACTAAGCTTTAACGCTGCGCCATCATTAAACTCAGAGACTCTGATGTCTTCTCCGTAACGGTACCGCTCTACGGAACCGGAAAGGGGTGAATAACGCCCGAGGAATCCATGAGTAGTAAACCAGATGTTCCCGCTTTCATCTCCGGTGAGGCTGTAAACAATGTCTGTGAACAATGACTCTGTTCCGTTCAGGTATGTTTTCACAGCAAAGGTTTCAGCGTCTAAACCCACCATGCCGTAACTGGGAAAGCCCAGCCAGAGTACATCGTGACTGTCGACCATGAAGCTGGTAACCGCGCTGATATTATTGCGTTCCTTTTCAGGAAACCGGTAGACATCGCGGATCCCGAAATCCGTGGTATCTACCATCAGAACGGCGTCTCTCACTGACAAGAAGATCTTGCCGGGGTAGCGCTTATCTGCGCCAAGAAAGGTGAAGGAATAGTTGGCATTAATGCCTTCGATATCAAGCGGCAGAGATTCCAGTTTTTCTGTGGCCGGGTCGTAGCGCCAGAAGCCGCGGGAAATAAAATAAATGCGGCCTTCGTTGTCCGTTGCTGTGCCAAAATTCCAATCGTTTAAGACTTTTTCAGCCTCCGGTGTATGTGCCGGTAGCAGACTGATTTTTCCGGTTTGCTTAGAGAACGTTCGCAGTCCTCTGTATGTCTCCAGAATTAAATTGTCACCCGGTGCAGGATAGATATTCATGATAATACTGACATCGCTGCTGTTGGCGATATCATTTTCACGAAGGAAATGCCGGCTTTCTTCTGTTTTAAGATTGAATGCTGTTAATCCGTTTTTGGTACCCACCCAGAGAATGTCGTCTTCCTGCAAAAATGACCATACGGTGTTATCTGCCACGACCGGCTTATCGTCACGAATGGTGTTCTGATACGTCTCGATACCCAATGGCTTGGCATACCAGAACAAAAGACCACCATATATGCTGCCCATCCATAAGTTCCCCTGCTCATCTGACAACAAGCTGCGGATACTTTTGTCAGCCAGCGCAATGATGCCTGCATGAGGATAAAGAATATGGCTGTTTTGCCACTGGTCATTTTCACGGTACAACCTGAACAGTCCCAGGTCTGTGCCCAGCCAGTACTCTCCGTTACCGGCCGGTGTCATTGTCCAGATATTGCGATCTTTAACGACACGACTGCCCTGAACCTCAATAACATCACCATCTTTTTCGGTAAAGCCAGTCACCGGGATTGAAAAAAGCCCCCCTACCGTGCCGATAAATAATGTATCCGGAGAAGGGGTATATAAGGTTTTTGTATTAACGGAAAGATTGGAGATATCACCGGCAGGCAGACAGTTGAGGGTTTTAAGACTTGCCAGCCCTTTTGACAGTGACATAACTTCCAGGCCGTAACTTGTGGCGATAAAGAGCTGGTCACCAATACTCTTTACATCCCTGATTACGTTCCCCTCTCCGATATGCTCTTTGGTAAGACGATACAGTTCAGTACTTTCACCGGTTTTGGGATAATATCTGATAATGTGCTGTTCCAGCGCCACCACCATAGAACCGTCCGCCAGTTCTTCGAAGGCATCAGCACCTTGCGTCCACCCTTCTTCATCAAAATAACTGACTCTGCTGACCAGTTGGTAACGGTTACTGTTTAAATCAAAAAAATAAACGCCGTCAGAGTAAGTGGAAACCCACAGTCGATTGCTGCTGTCGACAAACAAGTTGCGGATTTCGTTGTTGACGAACAAGCCGTCCGGCCCTTCCAGGGTAACAAAACGGTAACCATCCCAGCGGCTCACGCCCCCTTCTGTCGCCACCCAGATAAATCCGTCACGGTCGCGCACGATATCCTGAACCTTGTCCTGAGCCAGACCATCGGCGGTACCGAGCTGTAAAAAAGTGGGATCTTCGATAAGAGGAGCGGCATTCACCGTGCCGGTAAGAAAAAACAGAATAAAAAACAACAGTGTCATTAATCGTTCCCTGATGTCCGGGAACTGGCGCATTATTTTCATTGTTATCATCAGGTGTCGTTTCACTTAGACATGAGAGGCCTCACCGGGCCTGACAACTTCGCCGTGCACCGTTTTTTTACCGGTCTGACACAGCGAACCGCAATTGCTATTTGTCTATGGTGTGCAGTTTAACGATTCTGCACATAATTGAAAGCGGCACTGCCTGACCTGAGGATAAATTTACATACCTCATTGAAAAATAAGAAGCTGTTAATACGTGTCAGTCCTTTTCCCTGATAGGGATCCGGCCGGCTTTCACCGCGCCGCGTTTGATACCGGCCTGAGGAGCGAGGCGGTAAAGATCACCATTGGTGCCCACATAGGTTTTCCGGATACCGCATAATTTTGCAATATCTGCATGGGCCTGCAGATGTGCAGCTTCGCCATGTACAGGAATGGCAATTTCCGGCTTCACCCAGTGATACATAAGCTTAAGCTCTTCAGCACAGGGGTGACCGCTGGCGTGAACAGGAAGGGGACTGTCTTCACTGAGCAACGTACTGACTCCCATAGCTGCAAAACGGGACAGCAACCGCTCTACCGGCTTTTCGTTACCGGGTATCACTATGCTGGAAAAAATAACATGATCGCCTCTGGCCAGCTCCAGTTGCGGATGACTGTTTGTTGCCAGACGGGAGAGCGCAGCCCGGGGCTCTCCCTGGCTACCTGTTGCCACCACCAGCACCTCTTCGGGTGGTAAGTAGCCAATATGTTCAGGATCTGCCAGCGTAATATCTTCCGGCCAGAAGCCCTGAGCCCTGGCAATGCTGACCATGTTGATGAGTGAGCGGCCAAGCAGGGCAAGGTAACGCCCTGTCCGTTGAGCAATCCGCGCCAGAGAAATCAATCTGGCGATGTTACTGGCAAAACAGGCTACCACTACTCTGCCCTTCAATGGTTTGATAACTGACAACAAACCATCGAAGCAATTACGTTCAGACAGTGACATACCGGGCTTTAATGCGTTGGTGGAATCCCCCACCATGGCCAGAATGTTTTCGTCCTGCAGGGCCTGATACAGTGTGTGCTGAAAAGGCTTGCCTGACACAGGCTGGGCATCAATTTTCCAGTCAGCGGTATGAAAAATTTTACCTGCGGAGGTATCTATCAATATTGCGTAGGGATCTGGAATGGAATGAGTGATAGCCAGCCAGCGCACGGTGAAAGGCCCAATCGTGTGGGTGCTGTTTTCCGACACTTCTATAATTGGCACCCGTCCGGCCATATTTTCCCTCGCCAGTTTGCGGCGCAGCACTTCGGCAGTAAACGGCGTGGTATAAACAGGACAACGAAACCGTTGCCAGATATAAGGAACCGCACCGACGTGATCTTCATGAGCATGGGTTATCACCAGGCCGGCCAGTTGCTCTTTACGGGATGTGATAAATTCCGGGTCCGGCGCGACAACAGAAAATAAGGCATCTTTCGTGACGCCCGTGTCAGCGGCCGGATACAGAGGCTCATTAAAAGAGACGCCGCAATCCACCATTAACCACTGTCCGTCGTGTCCATAAAGATTCAGGTTCATGCCAATTTCACCGGTACCGCCCAGCGGAATAAACCATAAATCATCTTTTGCCGGATTAAGTGAGCTGATAATCACCTCCCCATCAAGAAGTTAAAATAAAAACGGCCTGTCAATCACAGGCCGTACGTAGTCAGAACGGGCAATTATTTCACGATGGTCATTTCATCAATGAGATTGGTTGCGCCGTCTACATATTCCATTACCCACAGCATGTATCGCGCATCAACATGAATAGTACGTGTTGTACGGGGATCAAAATCCCAGTCTGAGTTAACACTTTCAAATGTACCGTCGAACAACAAGCCGACCAGCTCAGCATTGGCATTCAGCGTTGCAGAGCCTGAGTTACCGCCGGTGGAATCCAGATCGGTAAGGAAATTGACCGGCACACTGTTAATACTATCCAGCTTATAAGGTCCGTACTGCTTTTCTTCAATCAGCGACAACAATTTTGCCGGTGCATTGAAGGGACTTTCCCCGGTGTCTTTCTCTAAAATACCTTCAAGACGGGTAAACGGTTCATAGATTAAGCCGTCTTTTGGCGAGCCGCCGAGTACATTTCCATAGGTCACCCTCAGTGTACTGTTGGCATCAGGGTACGCCAGGCTACCTTTTGATTTCTGCCAGTCAATAATGGCTTGCATGTACAAAGGCTGCAAGGCAGCAGACTGTCCCTGCAGCGCTTTTGTGGCATCTTCGATCTGCATTTCAGTGTCATACAACGCCACAGCAAGACGAATGAAAGGATCTTTACTGCTCTCAAATTCACTGCGACCGGCCTTGAGCCAGTTCACCCGCATTTCAGTATCTTTCAGTGTAGTTTCACGATAAAAAGTATCCAGTACTTCATCCAGGTTTCCTTTATCAGCTGCGGCCTTCAAACCCATTGCATTATCAAAGGCTTTCACCCGGGCTTCTTCAGGCTGAGCCATGTAAAGAGAAATCATTTTTTTCCATACCGCTTTATCAACAGCGGCATCAAAGCGGCGGTCAACCCGGGTCAGGCTTTCTTCCAGCCGTGAACGGTCCCGCTCCTGAAAACCCGGTTCACGTTCAGCATCCGGTTTCTCTCTTTCTATTGCATTGCGGTAAAGCTGTTTCGCCACTGACAATAACTGTGCACGGGACAAATTTTTATACCAGAAATTTTGCTTGTTATTTCTGATGCGTTCCTCCATGACGCTGTCCAGTTGAGTGATATTGTCAACCAGGGCATTTTTATCCTGCGACGTAAGCCAGGAAGTCAGTGCTTCTTCTCTTTCAGCGCGGCGCGATACCAGTCCCACCCGCTTAGCGCCTTCAAGTTGTCCCTGAGTATTTTTCAGAAAGTTATTCAGGCTGGCGAGCAAGGCATCATATTTTATCCGCGCATCACTGCCCTCTTCAGATGCGCCCTTGATGGTATCCACCCACTGCCCCACCAAATCAAGGTATGTGGGATACAACCAGTCAAACGTATAGGAAACCAGTGAAAGTCTGGCATAGCGGTTTGTCGAACCGGGATAACCTGCGGCCATCACAAAATCGCCGTCATCCAGTCCGGCTGCAGAGACCTTGAGTATTTGGGCAGGCTGATAAGGGACGTTATCTTCACTGTAGTCAGCCGGCTTTCCGTCCGGTCCCACATAAGCGCGGTAAAATGAGAAGTCCCCTGTGTGGCGGGGCCACATCCAGTTATCAATTTCACCGCCGTATTTTCCGGTGGACTCCGCCGGTGCATAGGCGATGCGTACATCGCGTATTTCCATTTGCTTGATTAATTTATATTCCAGTCCCTGGAAAAAAGCCGGCACGGAACAGCGGTAACCGGGCTCTGCTTCACATTCAGCAATAATCGCCTTGCGGTTTTGCTCGATGGCATCATAGCGTTGCCGGCCCTGTAAATCCTCACTTAGCGTGCCGGTCACCCGACTGGTCACATCGGCAAAATCCACAGTAACGAACATGCGCGTGCCGGGTGCAGCCGGCAGCTCATCTGCCAGTTCCTTTGCCAGAAAACCGTTTTCCAGATAATTGTTGTCAGGTGTACTGTTGTACTGCACTGAGCCCCGGGCACAGTGATGATTGGTAACGGCCAGACCCTGTGCGGAAACAAACGAAGCAGAGCAACCGCCAAGGGAAACAATCGCGCCCATGGGAAATCCGGTTAAGTCAGAGAGCTTTTCAGGAGAAATCTCCAGACCGGTATTTTTAAGGTCACCGGCTATTTGCGGGAGCTGTTCAGGGGTAAACATACCTTCTTTTGCCAGTGCCGGAAGCGCTGCACAGCAAAATGCCACTGACGCAGCAATGATTGTTTTTCGGGACATCTTGATTCCTTTGCTTTTTTCCATCGTTATTCTACGTCCCTAGTTTACCCGGCAGACATCAGAATGGAAATTGCAAAAGGACACTGGTTCGCGTTGAGACGCTAAAGAGTGTGAGAAAATGTGTCAGGGAAGAGCAAAAAAACGCCCTGTCATATGCAGGGCGTGACTTTATTTAATGATGCAGTTCGGCATTCAGTTGATCGATAATTTCGACCCATTCAGCATCCTCCAGCAACGCACTTCTCAAGAATGTAGCCTGTGCATCATTCCAGAAAGGTGCATCTTCAATGTGTCTGCTGTCGTTCAAACCCCGGTGTTTTTCGACAAAATTTTCAATCGCTTCATCGCTGTTGTCCAGACCGAGTTGAGCGAACAGATCCTGCATCGTGGGTTGTTGCAATAACATGCGCTGCTCCTTTTATTCATTTCTGATACGGTTTTAACGTAAGAGGCAGCCCCTGCGATCAGCCTTTTGCAGCGAGAATTTTCTCCGCCATAACATCCGGATCAATAATCTCGCCTTCTTCACCCGGTACCGGGCAAACCATGACCACCAGCGCGTCTTTCAACAGGCCCGGTGTCCACTTTTGCATCCAGTCCTGCAGGGAAATACGTAACGGCTCACAGTGAGACCATTCATCCGTAGCCCAGAGTGCAGCCAGCGCCTCATCAGGCCATACCGGCACACCGTCTTCTTCATCAGAAGTGAGCATCACACAACCATCGTCATCTTTTAAGATCCACACCTCGCCATTTTCAATGACGGATTCAACGGTGGCCTGAAGGCGTTTTTCAGCACTGACTTCAAGTAGAGGGTGAGATAAAGACATACATTTCCTTACAGAACCGGCAAGCGGTTATCTGACTTAAATTTTTCAGCATCCGGCTTATCATCCTGTGTTTGATATTCCGGCTTTCCATTACCCGATGATAATGAATCTGCCATGGGATTTCTCTCCACAGTATTGCCAGACCGGACGACTGATCTTTGATGAATATAGCTGATATATTGGGTCAGACTTCTTTCCTGCAAGTCAAAAGCGTAAAGATTTGCTAACTGATTAATTAATTCACCGCGTTGGTGTTGCGGTAACACAAAGCTGGAAGCAGTTTTATCCTCCGCCGTTAAGCGTTTTTCCGGCGCAAAGGCTGCTGTTAACCGGCTGGCGGGCGTTGCCACTTCACGGTGAACTAACGTGTAGCCGGCATAGCGATTTTCACCGGCGGACGCACCTGCGTTTCCAGCCGGCATGCCGGCAAATGCCTGTCGTATGGCCTGTTCCATTTTATCCGGCATAAAATATCCTGCCACAAAGAGTCTGGCACGGCTGGCCACCAGTGTGTCAGTCACATAGTTGCGGATATCATCGCCGGTGATATTCAAAAATAAAGCCGCTTCCGGTTGCACTGTCCCGCGGCTTAAATTACCGGCCTCAATACCGGTGGCTTTTTGCAAACCGGCAATTTCATAGTTCCGCCAGTGTTCAGCTTTTGTTCTTGCCAGAATGTCTTCATCAATACCGTTATAGCGTACAGCCTGTGCCAGCACATTAACCGCTTCCACAGCTTTTTCGCCGGACGTATCCACGCTCACCTGACTGGTACGGGCGCCGCTGACCAGCCGGAGATCACCGTTAAAATCTGACAAAGCGGGATTTGCTGCCAGTACGTCGAAAACCAGCGCAGGTAATCCGGGCAAAGGTTTATCAGGATACCGGTTGGTATCAAACTGCAAATGTAAGGTGACGGCGGCTGTTGTATTCATGGGCAGCATGACCACGTTAAGGCCATTTTCCAGGGTGAACGTTATCGCGCCCTGAGCAACAGAATTGAACACTTCGCCGTTGGCAGGCTGTAGCTGTACCGCACTGGTAACAGATGAGGAATATTTCGCCGGAACTGGTTCCGCAGAGACAGTTTCAACAGAGGCTGTTAACGCCCATGAGGTCAAACACGCGATTACCAGACCCCATATTTTCAGACAACGCATGCTTTTACTCCTTCCATGGCCGCATATTCTGTCAGTCAATACAGTATTAATAGTGATTTGGTTCTCATCTGTGCTAAATCCGTCAGACACAGAGATAAACGGTAACTTTTCATCCGCCAGACTGGCGAAAGTTTAACCGCATGCAGATATCATAACCCAAACAGAATTAAATGCCAGATTCAGACTGGTATTACGCCAGTCTGACGATGTAAATAAAAAGGTGAGTGACCGGACGATACCGGTAATATCACACTTGAGCGGATGTGAGTAAATCGAGCAGTGCGGGTAGCCCAGGACGTTTAACCGATTTCATTGTATTAAGATAAACCGTCGCAGAGAGATCCTCAAAGGTACTGACACAACGGAGTTCCCCGGCCGGTAACAATTTTTTTGCAACCGATTCCGGTAACAACGCAAAACCGCCTTCTTCAGTAAGGCTACTGGCAGCCAGCCGGAGAGAATTTGTACTGAGTCTGGCATCACGGAGCTGAGGACTGATTTGCTGTAACTTATCCCTGACTTTGCTGCCCCACTCTACAGACACGTAGGTGTTCGGCGCAGGCTCTTCTGCTTCAGTACCATAAGCAAACATAGCAAGGGGTTCACACAGCAACTCGGTACTCAGAATTTCTTCAGACTTCAGCGGTTCTGAAGACAATGCAATGTCGATGGTTCTTTCATGAAGCTGACGGGATAAGCTGTCCAGCGTAAGCACTTCGGCTTTTACAGACCAGTCAGGAAATGCCTGATGAACTTTTCCCAGCACAGACGTGAACCCCATTTCACTGGCCAGCTGGGTAGCGGCGCACACCACAAATTCGCCGGATTCGGCTTGCAGTTCCCGTTTGGCGTCTTTTAGCGTGTCGGTCAGTTGATGCGCGAAAGGAAGGAGTTTCTCACCAGCCTGCGTCAATTGAATACTGTTGCGGTGGCGTATAAATAAAGTGGTCTGAAAATACTCTTCCAGCAGTTTAATTCTGGCGCTGACAGCAGATTGTGTCAGATAAAGATTCTCAGCGGCTTTACCAAAATGCCGGGTCTTAACAACTTCAAGAAAGGTAGATAAAAAGCGGATATCCATAGATGCTACACAGCGAGTCACGTTACAAGGTATACGGTCTCACAGCTTTCTATGGTTGTAAAACAAAAATGTACACAACGCATCAGAAAACTGATGCGTTGCTCAGATAACATTAATCGCGTGTTATCAGTAACTTTCCTGGTGAAGCCTTCGCTGTTTTTCGCGACGCTGAACGTCACGCTTTTGCTTAGTTTTCACCTGATGACGACGGTCCTGGCCTTTTTTGCCGTGAAGGTCACCATCTTCTACCGAGTCCCATTCTTCACGCTGGTAACGATAGTCTTTACTCATTGCAGTCTCATAGTTATTGCCACATCTCCATTATCAGTGTGCTGACAAAAATGGGAAACAAAAATTAATCATCGTGACGATGAATAATTTCACTGAACAAAAATCAACCACCCTCTGTTCATGAGATACCTCACTCGTGTAACGTTAAAGGGCTAATTTCCCCGTTGAGCCCGTTTCCCGGACTGCTCACGGTGCTTGTCGTCCTGACAAAAGCACATTCAAAATAATTTATCTTAAAGGTAAAAAAAATTTGTTTCCCATGATGTTTTTATTGATTTAAAAGTCTGCTGAGTTTACTCCTTTTCGAGACTTCGCCATGAAAACGTTTGATATCCGACCAGCTCCAAAGCCCTTTATCGACAGGGTTAAATTTCCGTACGGTTTTAGAAAATCCGGAGACTTCAGTATTCCTGAGGCCGACTTGCTGACCCGTTACGGTAAAACTTTGTGTGATCTGGAATCAGGCACAATACAACCTGAATCCGCTGACGAAAAACACTTTGTCGCTTTCATTTCCGGTACTGTTCCGGCTGAGAACGGACTGGAAAAAGCGTGGCAAAAGTACGTACACCTTGCCCGTGGAAAACGTAACTTCTACACGTTACACAGTTCGGCCAGCAACGCGGCCGAATTTGATGATGACTACTCAGACGAAACATTCGACGTCGCCTGATTCATCTTCACAGCCATCTTTATGAACCTGCCCGGTTTCTTTCATGGAACCGGTCAGGTTTTGCCGTTTTATTCACGCTTTAACTTTTTACTTTTTCCCGCAGCTTTTTGTGATCTTTTTAGATTGCCTGTACGAAACAGCATGTATACCCGTGCAATCTCAGTACTTGTAAGACCGGGATTTCACTGCGCTTATGGTTTAAGCAGGCAAAAAGGACAAAAAGATGATTGCTTTTAATACCCTGACAAAATTCGGAATTCATGCCACTGACGGCGATATTGGTCAGTGTAAAGATGTTTTGTTTGATGATCAGGATTTCGTTATCCGGTATTTTGTGGCCGACACACACAAGTGGCTGCCCCTTGGCCGCAAAGTAGTACTCTCCCCCATTTCACTTACTGAGGTGAATGACACAGAAGAAAAACTTTATGTGTCTATGACCAAAGATGCTTTGAAAGAAAGTCCATCCATCGACGACCACAAACCGTTATCGCGGGAATATGAAGAAATCTTGTTTAAATATTTCGGTTACGGCTATTACTGGACGGGACCGGGTGCCTGGGGCGACTTCTCACATCCTACAGAGCTTGTTGATCAGCAAAGTATGCAGGACGACATGGACAACCTGGAAAGCAAGCCTGAAAATCACTTACGGTCCTGCGACGAAGTAAACGGGTACGATATCAGTGCACAGGGCGAGGACACAGGTCACGTATGTGATTTTGTCATCGACAAACGCAACTGGGCCATTCAACTTTTCATTATTGATACACGAAACTGGCTGCCCGGCGGGAAAAAAATTGCGCTCGCCCCCGCGCTGATAAAAGACATCGACTGGTCGACGCATAAGATCCATGTGAACGTCAGTCATGATGACCTGATGGCATTACCGGAAGTGGATGATGACCGCCTTGATGATGCCGACTACCTTGCGTCTCTGGCAAGTAAACCATTAATGACAGATCGAAAATAATAAAGGCGGCAGCCGCCGCCTTTATTCAATAAGAACCGGAGATGTCACTCTGCAGCACAGAAGAAACCATAAAGCAGGCCTATAGTCTGCTTCACTCTGTCGTCAGCAAGACTATAGTAAATTGTCTGCCCGTCACGACGGGTGGCCACCATGTTGGCCTCACGTAAAAGTGCCAGATGTTGAGAAAGTACCGGCTGAGTTACCGGAATCCGGGTAAGTAAATCTGATACAGAAAATTCATCATTTAGCAGAGAACACAACACCATAAGGCGGGTTTTGTTCGCTAATTGCTTTAAATATCGCTCTGCCTCGGAGGCGTGGGATAACAATTCTTCTGTGTCAATGTTATTTGCAGTCGCTGTCATTAGTAGTACTTCTTTATTATTTATTTGTGGGTATTAAAGCGTAAATGATTCTCACTTATCAACAATGTTCATCGTAAATAACATGCGTTCCAAGGTATTACCACTGTTTATTTACCGCAAGCTATATTACATTTAGCTTATATTGTGAATTTTATCACTATCGGGGGGCATGACTGTCATGACCCGACCATTTCCGGAGAATAACTATGCTGAAGACGATTCAGGAACGCATTGCTTCTATCACCCTGCCCTTACGAATTATCACTGCTCAAGAGGCAGCGTCGGAATGCGCCGCCAACGACGGCGTTTTGATTGACGTTCGTGAGCCGGGTGAATGTCAGAACCAACCGTCTGAAAGCGCTATCAATTTCCCCAGGGGGGTATTAGAGATGAAGATGGCCGAAAAGTTCCCTGACGCCGGCAAACCGGTTTATTTACATTGCGCATCAGGGGTTCGTGCCAAACTGGCTGCAGAACAACTTGCATTGATGGGATACGAAAATGTCTCTGTGATCACCTGTCCTGTTATAGATATTTGTAAACACTTCCCTGAATGACGGACCTGCGCAACCGGTTGATAAGGTTTTATGCTTTCGTGTTTTACCCGCGTGCGCTCTGAGGTAAACTGATTATCAGAAACAGAAGCAAAGTTACCTTAGTGGTTGATTAAAGACAGACACGGAAAATTATGTTGAAAGCAACGTTAGAGCAGTGGCGGATGTTTAAAGCCGTCGTGGATGCAGGTGGCTTTAATCAGGCAGCTCAGCTGGTACATAAAAGTCAGTCGAGTGTGCATCACGCCGTTCAAAAACTTGAAACAGCCCTTGGCATTACTTTATTTGAAAATGACGGGCGAAAAGTTAAATTAACAGAGGCCGGTGACTTAATGCTGCGCCGTGCTAATTTTCTCCTTGATGAAGCGCACAAACTGGAAGCCGTTGCGACGAACCTGCAAAGTGGCACAGAGACGCAATTACGCATTGCTGTTGATATTATTTTCCCGCCTACGCTTTTATATAATGTTTTAAATAAAGTCTCTCAGGAATATCCCCTTTTACGGATAGAACTGATGGAAACCGTACTTAACGGTGCAAATTCATTATTAAAAGCTGCTGAAGTGGATATTGCTATCTCACCTTTTGCAGTTAAAAACGGTTTCAGCGAAGATTTATGCGAAATTGAATTTGTTGCCGTTGCCCACCCGGACCATCCGCTGCATCAGCTTGAACGTGCTTTGACCGTAGAAGATTTGAAATCTCACCGTCAGATAGTGGTGCGGGATTCGTCTGCAGAACGCAAAGCTGAATCCGGCTGGCTGGGTGCCGACCAACGCTGGACAGTAAGCCACGTACGTACATCAATCGACATTATATGCAAAGGTCTGGGTTTCGCATGGCTGCCATTGGCTATTATCAAGCCACAGCTGAATCAGGGGCTGTTGAAACCACTTCCGATGGAGACCAGCGGTATACGTAAAGGCCTGTTGTATCTTTGTTTTGAAGACGGAGACCGTCTCGGACCCGCTGCCCGTGCTTTTATTGGCGAGCTGCGCTATCAGTCAATGAATCTTCCCACAGCAGAAGCGGAAGGCTTTTTAATTCGTTAAACAGCACGCAAATCGGGCGCAAAAGTTGCCCCAAAAAGCGTAAGCAGGTATAACAAACAGGTCCCGTATAAAATAATAACAAAGGAGGGACCCGTGCCACATACCATCATTTATTGTTATTCCGGAACCACAGGGTCTGCACCTGAGATTCAGCCTTCCAAAGCGGATACCACAATCAATGCCGCATAGAGTCGAAATTCAACATAATAAAGCCAGCTTGCGCAAGCGCTTGCTGGCAGGCTCCACAGGCTTATCTATGCTGCTGATAGGCGTATTGTGCTACCTCGGCCATGGCATTCTGATTGAGCTTGAAACCGATTTTGAAAAACAGTATTTCGACAGCCAGATGCCTTTTATCAGCACCCTTGCCAGTCAGCCGGCCATTAACAAAAAACTCATGCCTGATGCGGTAATGATGGTGAAACGGGGTCCGGTAATCTTGTATCAAAAGTCCGGCATAGCTGACCTTCCTGACACACTGGCGGCAAATGCAGGCGAGCCGGTCACAGAATTTAATAACCTGCGTCTTTACATCCGTGAACTGCCTTCAACCGCAGATGAAGCCCCGTTAACCGTTATCTGGCGCACAAAAGATCTCACTGAGATATCCTCACAGATAGTCAACACCCTTTCTGTCGCCGGCTTTATTACGTTTTGGGTTGCAGTGTGGGCTGCCCTGCTGATGTCCGCCTTCATTGCCCGCCGCTTTGAGCAGGCTAATAACACGCTGGAGCGACTGGCTCTTGAGGACGCATTGACCAAACTTCCCAACCGCAATGCACTGCTGTCTGGTGATACCTTCAATTCAACCTATGGCGCGTTGTTTTTTCTTGATCTCGACCGCTTCAGAGAAATAAATGATGCGCTGGGACACGCTATGGGTGACAGAATGTTGTTTGCTTTTTCACAGCGGTTAAAAAATATTGCCGGAAAAGGCGTTAAGGTATATCGCTACCGCAGTGATGAATTTGTTATCTGGCACCCTGATCTGCCGGCAGACGATGTACTCAGCCGCTCGTTTACCCTGCTGTACGATTGCCGCGAGCCGTTATTTATCGGAAACAGTGCATTTGAGGTCAGTTGCAGTATTGGTGTTGCCTGCTTCCCTGAGCATGGTCATCACCCCGAAATGCTGATCAGGAACGCAGAGAACGCCATGCACAGGGCCAAGAAATTACGTCTTGGTGTGCAAATTTATAATGAGAGACTGGCATATAACAGCACCATTAAAGTGACGTTGCGCAGTCAGCTTCGCTCTGCATTGCACAATAAAGAATTTGTACTGCATTATCAGCCCAAAGTAGAAATTGGCAGTGGCAGGCTGGCAGGCGCCGAAGCCATTGTGCGGTGGCAGCACCCTGAAGAAGGACTGCTGCAACCTTCGTTATTCATTGATTTGGTCGAACAAAGCGGAATTATTCATGCTTTTACCCGTTACACGGTGGAAATGGCGGTCAATCAGATCAAAACCTGGTCATCCTACGGGTTTGAATTACCTGTTTCAGTCAATCTGTCTGCTTATAATTTAATGGACAGCGCATTCATCCCCTTTGTCCGTAGTTTGCTGGAAAAGTCAGGTATTAAACCGGCCTTGCTGGAATTTGAACTCACTGAAAGCGCCACGATGGTGGACATCGCAGTAAGTCGCCGTGTACTGTCAGATTTCAGAGAAATGGGTATTGCCACATCGATTGACGATTTTGGTACCGGCATGAGTTCATTTGCCTACCTGCGGGAACTGGATATTCATACTGTCAAACTTGACCAGTCATTTATTCGCGGTCTGGCTGAAGGAAACCGTGACGCAAAAATAGTGGAAGGGATTGTGTCTTTATGCCGTAACCTGGGGATCGACGTGATTGCCGAGGGCGTGGAAACACAGCAACAAGCCAGCCTACTGACCCGGCTGGACTGTCACATCGCACAAGGCTATCTTTACGGCAAACCCATGCCGGCAAAAGACATCCTTTCTGTGATGCAGGACGGTACTTCCCTGACATCACCGCAAAGCCGCACTCACACCGGCGGTCACTGAATTTATAATTATAAAATAATGCGTGATCTTAATCCGCAGACACCCTGTAATACGTACATTGCGACAATAATTTTTACTAAAGGACTAACACAGTGCTGACTGTTTTACTTGTGGATGACGACCCTGAGTTTACCGAGGTAGCTTGCACAATTATCGAATTTTTGGGTCATGACATTCTGACCGCAGGCAACCTTGCCGAAGCCAGGGAATGGCTGGAAAAAGAAACCTTCGACCATGTTCTGCTGGATTTCATGCTACCCGATGGTAGCGGCGTACACCTTTTTGAAGAACTCGATGCCTTGCCCAAACGTCCCAAAGTGACGTTAATTACCGGCCATCCTTCTGTCCGGGGCATTATCAAGGGCCTGTGCGGACCGAATATCGATTATCTGGTCAAGCCCATACAGCGGGAAGACATCGAAGCGGCCCTGTCCGGAAAAAAAGAAAAACCGGCTTCCGGTGGCAATAAAATTAAGAAGTATTTCGGTCATCTCATTGGTGAATCTGCACCAATGAAAGAATTATACAAGCTTATTGAACGGGTAAGCCGCACCAGCGCAAACGTCATGTTGCTGGGTGAAAGCGGCGTGGGTAAAGAAGTGGTTGCCGCTTCAATTCATCAGGCCTCTGATGTAACCGGCCCGTACATCGCCACCAACTGTGGTGCGTTTTCTAAAGAATTGATCGGCAGTGAATTATTTGGTCACGAAAAAGGCGCTTTCACCGGCGCGGTGAACCGTAAGGAAGGGGTATTTGAACAGGCTGAAAGCGGTACGCTGTTTTTGGATGAGATCACTGAAATGCCCATCGATATGCAGCCTAACCTGTTACGGGTGCTGGAAAATAAAGTGGTCATCCGCGTGGGCGGCTCGAAAACCATTCCGGTAAACTGCCGCGTCGTATCAGCGACAAACCGGCGGATGGAAGAAATCGCTGAGAGCAAAGTATTGCGGGAAGACATTTATTTTCGTCTCGCCGTGTTTCCCATCACGATCCCGCCATTGCGGGAACGCAAAGAAGATATTCCGCTTCTGGCCATGCAATTTATTGAAGAATTCAATAAAGAAAATGATACCCGTTTTGAATGGGATGAAGCCCAGCTCGATACCCTCACTGCCTACGACTGGCCGGGTAACGTACGTGAACTGCGTCACTTTGTGCACCGTGCTGCCATCATGAGTGACCCGGACAAAACCAACATAGAATTACCGAAGACAATTGAATCCCCTTTCGCGAAAAAACAATCAACGACGACGGCGCTGGAAGCCGGACGGACCATTGAGGATGTGGAAAAAGAATTAATCTATGCCACTCTCGAGAAAGTGAACGGTAATAAAACACTGGCAGCAGAGATGCTGGGGATCAGTACCAAAACACTCTATAACCGTTTGCACGCATACGGTGATTTGAGCAAAGACGAGTCCTGAGGAAAGGATCCATGACTGATGAAAAGCTGGCGGTAATTGCAAAGTGGGTACATGATGCAAGAAAACCGCTTAACCGCATCTCCATGCAGGCCGAACTGGTAAAGATGGCGCTGAACGGCGATATTCCGGTAGAAAAAGCGCAGGAAGCGCTGGATAAAATTATCGTAAGTACAAAAGATTGCAGCCACGCCCTGACAGAAATGATGGATGAACTGGCCAGCGGCACGGCGGAATAATAATGTATGCTGAATAAAGTTGTTCAATCTGCTTACAGCTGGATCACGCTGGTTACCGTGGTCATTGTTATTATTACCGGTAATGCATTTTACGTTGTCAGTACACTGGATGAGCTTGCCTCACTTGAGAGCAGGCTGTTCAGTACCAACCGCGTGATAAATGCTATCAATAAACTTCACATGGCTGTACTTCGTGCTGAATCCGGGCAACGGGGTTACCTGCTAACCAAAGATGAAGCCTACCTCACCGATTACACCATCACCCTGAACAAGCTCAATGAACTGCTTGAAGAAGTTGAAGCCGCATCTGTGGAATCGGATCTTCCCGAACAGGAAGATAATATCGAAGATTTAATCGATTTGAGTAAGGCGAAAATTAACGAGCTTATCAAAACCGTAGAGCTTACCCGTGCCGGTGAATACTCTGAAGCATTATCTATGGTGAATACCGATTTGGGCCTGAGCTTATACGATGAGTTCGATTTACGTTATGACAGGGTGGATGCCACAGAAAGAGAGGCTCAGGTTAAGCACCTCGACAGCCTGATGCGCCTGCGTTCAGACTCGGTAACCACCCTCATCATTTCCGGTATCACCACCGGCTTGCTGATCATCGCCATTCTTATCTTATTGCGCCTTAACTTGCGGGAAACCGTTAAACACCAGCGGGATCTGGAAGAATACAATGAAGAACTGGAAGATAAAATTGAGGGTCGCACGCAGGAACTCAAACTGTATGCAGATGAGCTGTCCCGGAGCAATCGCGAACTTGAAGATTTCGCTTTCGTCGCCTCCCATGACTTACAGGAACCGTTAAGGAAGATTCGCGCTTTCGGTAACCGTCTGGAAGCTGGCTATGCTGACGTGATGGATGAACGGGGAAGAGACTTTCTGCAGCGCATGCTCAATGCAGCTGAACGGATGTCGATGTTAATCAGTGACTTACTCGCTTTCTCCCGGGTGACCACAAGAGGTAAGGACTTCTCAGAAGTTGCCTTGTCTGAAATCCTCGACAATGTCACCAGCGACCTGGAAATTGCAATAGAAGAAAGTAAAGCCACTATTAATGCTGGCTCCCTGCCGGTGGTGCAGTGCGATAAAACGCAAATTGAACAATTGTTGCTCAATCTGATGTCCAACGCGCTTAAGTTCAGATCTGAAGATACCCCACCGGTTATTTCCCTGAATTCCCGCCCGTCTACAGAGGAAGAGCTCGAACCCATTTTGTTGAAAGATGAATACGAATGGGTAACCATCACAGTTGAAGATAACGGCATTGGCTTTGAACAGTCTTTTGCTGAAAAAATATTTGCGCCGTTCCAGCGTTTACATGGCAGAAGTGCCTACAAAGGAACGGGAATAGGACTTGCCGTGTGCCGCCGGATAGTAGAGCGGCACAATGGCGTTATAAAAGCATTCAGTGAACCTGGCAAAGGATCGCGCTTTGTCATTACGATGCCTGTCAATGGCGAACCGTTTGCGACAAACAGCGAAGGAGTAGTAAAACATGTCTCTTAAACATGGCACACCAATAAATATTCTGATGGCAGATGACGACGAAGACGATCGTTTGCTTACCCTCGATGCACTAAAAGAAAGCCGCGTACTGAATAACCTGTACTGCGTCGAAGACGGTGTGGAGCTTCTGGAGTACCTGCGCCGTGAAGGAAAATATGCCGATCCGAAAGACTCGCCCCGCCCCAGTCTCATTCTTCTGGATTTAAATATGCCCAGGAAGGACGGCCGTGAAGCGTTACAGGAAATCAAAGCTGACCCGTCTCTGAGAGGCATTCCTGTAGTCATTCTGACGACCTCGAAAGAGGAAGAAGACATGCTGAGAGGCTATGATCTTGGCTGCGCTTCATATATCACCAAGCCGGTAAATTTTGAAGGTCTGGTTGACCTCATGCGGGCATTAGGACGTTACTGGATTGAGTTTGTAGAGTTACCCCACGATTAAGTGGGCAGCAATAAATAGTGCACGGGGAAACAAGCGTGGCAGAAGTTATTCGGGTTTTACTGGTAGAAGACGATGAGGATGATTATTTCCTCACCGCCGACTATATGTCCCAGTGTGAAGACCCTAAATTCCACATCACATGGGTGACAAACGGCAAGGCCGCCATAGATGCTTTTCAGAAGCGCACCTTTGACATTTGTTTGCTGGACTACATTTTAGGGGCAGAAAATGCACTTGATGTGCTTGCCACCTTTAAAGCTGCGGGTATCACCGTTCCTGTTGTTATTCTGACCGGACAGACAGACAGTCAGGTGGATGACATGGTGATGCGTGCCGGTGCTGCTGACTATCTGAACAAAAGCGAAATCGAATCCCCCCGTTTCATGCGGACCATGCGATATGCCATGGTTCGTCGCGAAATAGAAAACGAGCGCATCGAACGTCATAAAGTTGAGCAACAAAATAAAGCAAAAGATAAGTTCCTCGCCCACCTTGGCCATGAGTTACGCACACCGCTGACATCCATTCTGGGCTATACCGAGCTGCTGCTTGACGATGAAGCCAACGAACCGATGAACCAGGAATTGTCGATTATCCACACCAATGGCAAACACCTGCTCAGTTTGCTGAACGATTTGCTGGATATGTCACGCATTATGGCCAATAAGCTTGAGCTTTCACTCAGAGAAGTGAATCTCAACGGCTTTCTCACAGACGTCCATTCACTGATGAATCTGGCTGCGAAAGACAAAGGGCTTTCCATGGAAGTCTTTTCGCAAAACGACATTCCGGATTTTATTACCGCCGATCCCACCCGGCTCAGACAGGTATTAATCAACCTTATCAGTAATGCGGTTAAGTTTACTGATACCGGTACCATCCGGGTGTCAGTGGAAACCCTGCCCCCCCGAAAATCTGATAATAAAGAATTGCTGTTATTCCGGGTTACCGACTCGGGTATCGGCATGCCCCCAAACAAACTGGGTGACATCTTTCGTCCTTTTGAACAGATTGAAGATGTTATGCGGGCTAACCATGGCGGCGCGGGTCTGGGCCTGGCGATATGCCGTGAACTGGTGTCCAAAATGGGCGGAGAAATCAGTGTTGAGTCAGTATTTGGCCGCGGCAGTACTTTCTCCTTCACCATTGATCCGGGTGACATCAGCGAACAGCATTTTGACGTCTTCCGGTTATCAGCGCCAACACCGGATGAACTCAGCAAGAACCATCTTCATGTCACCGGCCGGGTACTTATCGTTGACGATTTACGTGAACTGAGAAAGCTGACCGGTCATATGGTCAGTCAGTGTCATGCAACTGTGTCCTATGCTGAGAACGGTGTTAAAGCGCTGGAAGCCGTTTTGCAGGCTGAACAAGCGGGCAAACCTTATCACCTGGTGCTGATGGATATACACATGCCGGTGATGAACGGCATTGATGCCCTTAAAGCCATGCGTAAACACCAGTGTAATGTCGCCGTAGTAGCAATTACCGCCGCCAGCAGAAAAGGCCTGAGACAGTCGCTGCTGGACGAAGGATTTGATGATGTGCTTGGCAAGCCCATCGATAAACCGGCACTGTTTGAAATTTTGGATCGATATCTTATCAGCACACCGGGAATGGCAAAGCCTTCAGAAGATGAAGCATCCAATGTTAATAAAGCGCTGGAGTTTGTACCTTATAAAACACCTGACACAGAGTCCTCTCCCCCGCTTTCAGATAGCAGTGACAATCAGCCCGGCGATTCTGACGGAAAACAGGTATTACTGGTTGAAGATGATCACGATGCTGCAGAGTTGATGAAGCTGTTGCTCAGTCACCTGGGCCACAGTGTTGAGGTTGCACATAATGCCCGCGACGCGAAATCCCTCATTGCGATAAAGCCATTCGATGCCGCCCTGCTGGATTTAACCCTGCCGGATGCTGACGGGATCAGCCTTGCCAGCGATATCCGTCAGGACCACAAAGATTTGAAGATATACATTGTCAGTGGCCGCGAGCCTGATGAAAATGACTTAAAAAACGTCGACATCGCCGGCACGTTGCTCAAACCGGTTAACCGGAACGATCTCGCCACGCTGTTTTAGTAAGAGGTTGCCTGCAATTATTACAGGCAACCTGTAACAAACGCCGGCCTGGGCAAAACACATCAATTCACCGGAAACAAAAACCACTACTTATCAATGATTTAAATTAATACTCGTATTGGTACTGGCCTTGCAATACTCCTTGTGAACATTCCAAAAAGGAGAAATTATTATGGCTAATGCAGCATCAACCGCTTCACCAGCTTCAGCAACGAAGACATCTAACGGTGTGGCTGATTCGACTCATCCTTTTACAGACAAAGCTCAGGCTTCTCTGCACTCGTCTGTAGATAAGCTGGCGGAATCAGCGGCCCGTGCCGAACAGAATATCCGCTCCACCGCGTCTGACTCTGCTGAGAATATGGCAGCACGTAAGGCCCAGATGGATGCTAAATGGAAGGCCTCTGGCGTACGTAAATACGCTATTGAAAACCCGGTAGCAGCCGCTGGTATCGCGTTTGCTGCAGGTATGCTGGTTACTTCACTTTTACGTAAAAAGTAACATGAGTGTCAGGGAGCCGACTGGTCCCGGTGAAGAGATGGTCACCGGGCACATTCCCGACGAAGCCCTGGTCAGTGACACTGACCGGGGTTTTTCTCCTTCCCGCTCAGAATCACCGGAAGGCCGTCAGGATCCTTACGCTGAAGACGCAGCCAACGAAGACGCAGAGACTTCCGATGAGTCTGACCCTTCGCTGGACGACATGATAACCAATGCTCAATGGGTGCTGTATCAAAAGCAGCAGGAATTGATAGCACTGGCGGACCTTACCGCGGCCGAAGTGAATGTGGCCAGGCAATCAGTGGTCGTCACCGGCATATCAATTCTGGCGACATTCGTGTTTGCCTGCTTCTGCTGGCTCATCGCCAATATCGGTATCGCCATCACATTGCATCATTTTAACGTTCACAACGGCATAACAGCACTGATTGTTTTTGTACTTAATCTCGCTCTGGCGGTGGCTGCATTTGCGATAGCCAGAAATGCTTACCGCTACATCTCGCTGATGCCTGCAGTCAGAACGCTGTTACAGGCTGTTGGTGTGAACAAAGAGGAAAAACAGGAGGAAACAAAATCATGAACCTGTTTTTAACTTCGGCACTGCGCGCCCGTGACAAGGCGCAGGAAAACTACGAAATATCGCAATATGAAAGTGCGGTTGCAGTGAACCATGCTAAAGTGACAGCAAGACTTTTTGTTGCCCGCCCCGAAACCCTGCTTACCTGTTTCGGTGCCGGTGCCTGGAAAGGTGCAACCAGTGATGATCCGCCCGGCAAGCGCCGGCAGGCCCTGTTTGCTTTTGCCCGCACCGCAGTTTTCAATTTCTTAGGATAAGGACACCATATGCCAGGTTTTGCATCAGGATTAATGATTAAAACGCGCAACGTATTTTTACCGGTGCTAACGGCAAGTGTGCTGGTACTCAGTGCCTGTAGCAGTGTACCGGACTCAGCGCCAACGCCATATAAGGCGGCAAAATCTGAGAAACAGTACGGATATTCATCTGTTCAACTGTCTGATGCGGAGTACAGAGTGATGTTCCGTGCCACAGAAGCCACCGATGCGGCGCTGGTGCAGGAATATACTTTATACCGCGCCGCTGAAATCGCTAAGGCTGCCGGCTATCAGTATCTGGCTATCGTGAAGACAGATGTTGAACGTAAAATGACTACCGGCAAACGCCTGGTAAAAGACACCAGTGCTGCTCAAATCCCTGTACTGCAGGAAGAACAATGCACAATGTCAGGCTGTTCCGGCGTAGCCCAGCCATTCCCGGCGCAAACTACAGACATGACCGTCGAAACGCAGACCATGGAAGACGTGTATTTTTCAATCATGGTAAGAATGAGCAATGATGCGGCAACCCTGGGTAAAAAAGCCTTTACAGTCAGTGAACTGTTGGCAAACAAACCTGCCTGATATCTGAATTGTAAGCATCGCCGGGGTAGTCATTTACTTATTCTGCCCTATACCTGATAAATGCCTGAAATACCCGTTTCAGGCGTTTCTTTATTGGCGCAAACGTTCCTTTCCTCTATTCTCATCATGTCGTTAATCAGAACCTTATACCATGATGAAAACTTTTAAATATTCTGCAGGCTTTACATTAATCGAGCTGGTCATCGTCATTGTCATTCTTGGCGTGCTGGCTGTAACAGCTGCTCCCCGTTTTATTGATTTGTCTGAAGATGCCACCAATGCCGTTACTCAGGGTCAGATGGGCGCATTTAAGTCAGGCATTACGCTGTTACAGGCCAAATATCAGATTCGCCAGACAACGCCGATAAATATCGGCGGACAGTCTGTAGATTTCACACCGGATGGCTGGGCTCAGGGGAGTACTGCGGACACCGCCGGCTGTGTGGACCTGTGGAACAAAGTTTACAGCAGTCCGGAACCGGTAAATGCGCTGGCCAGCTACAACAGTCCCCTGGTGACTGGCTGGAACGCTTACTACTACAGTGGCGCCTGCGGTTACATTCTCGGTAATGCCGGCGAAGTATTTTACGATGACACCGGTAATCCGACTCAGGTCCATTTTGTGTACTTCACTCAGGATCTCACTGTATCTACCTATTCCGGTAATGCAGGCGATGTGAAAATGTACAATCTGTAATTGCTGTAAACAGCACTTCAAAGCCGGCATTGTTCGCAATGCCGGCTTTTACTTTTTTACAGAGCAAATTGTAAAGATGTATTTACCCGCTTCCTGCACACACTGCCTGTTTAAGCATCCGAAAAAAAAGCCTTATGTATCATAAATATAAAATTTGAGTAGCAGACATAACATATGGCCTGATCCCTGCAATTTCCCATACAGAGTTTTGCAACAAAGGGAACCCGCTGTGTCTGCTGCTAATTATCCGTCTGATAATATTTCATATCTCATCAATGTCCTGCAAAGCGGTATCTCGTTTTACAGCGACGGAATTAAAGCCGTGAGTTGCGACAGTACCCGCGCCTTGTTTTCCCGTATATTAAGGGAGAAGCAACAAGCCTGTACTGATCTCATGCCCTATGCAAATCAACAAAGTGACTTTACCGAAACGTCTCTGGTTATCGAAGCCAGAAAACTCTATACCCATGTAGTCAGTAAGCTTTCTGCAGACAGTGAGCAAGTGTTTGTTGATCAACTGGTAGCACTAGAATCACGGGTTCTGAAACAGTTCGATGATGCGTTAAACGAAAAACAGAGCCAGTCTTGTGCTCAGTTGTTGCGGAAAATCCGCACACGCATGCAGCAATGTTATGATGAATTATTATCCCTGAAACAAGCCAGAACGCAGTTATTGAAAGACCGCGCCTGAACTGAGGACGTTAAACGTTCCCTGTTATTCTTTAATATTCAGCGTATTAGCCCTTTCGACCCAGTCTAAATCGCGGGTCTGCTCATCCAGCGTTCCTTTTGCATCTTCAAGAAATACCTGACAGAAATAATCCACACATTTAAACGTGTCCCGATATTTTTTCAGTTGTATGTCCATCTCGTGCATAGCATTTGAAAACTCTGAGTTGGATTTTGATAACTCATAGTCACATTTCAAATAAGCACACAAAACGTCTGCAGCTTTCGCCAGCGCCACATGAATATCTTCTTTATCCTGCTCAATCAGAGGCTGGTAACGCTGACGTAGTGGTTCAGGTAACGTTTGAAGTAACATGGCTTCAAACCTTCGCTCCAGCTTCTTAATCGCCATGGTGGTTTCAGGGTCGTGATATTTTACCGGGCTGGGGATGTCGCTCATACCGGCAATTTCACTGCCTTCATGGAAAATAGCCATCGAGGCTACCCGGTCAGGCTCAACATCTTCGTTAAATACGTCTTTTGCAATTGCACCGAGCATGTGAGCAACCACTGCGGCTTCATAAATATGCGTCGATAGCATTTCTTCCTGAAACTGCGCCATCAATGGCCAGCGTTTTACGTTTCTTGCTCTTTGCATCAAACCGATAAATGCAGAATGGTTTTTACTCATGAATAGTTGTCCGTGTATCGAAAGCGGGACCGGCAACGGCTGGCGGGCCACAGGTAAGCCGGGTTAAATAAATGATGAAATATAAATCTAGTGTACCAGCGTCTCTCATGCACTGCATGAAAGCTTTCCGGAGACTGTGTAAAAAATGCAAGTAAGTTGTAACTACCGCCCTGTCAATCAGACCCAAACACAGCAAAACAAAAAATACACCTTAATTTTCAACAATTTAAATAATGGCACAATACCAGCATAAGTTAATATGTCATTTACTAGAGCAATATGAGGAAATAATTATGCTAGGTTGGGCAGTTACATTTTTCATTATCGCCATTATCGCAGCAGTTTTTGGCTTTGGCGGCATTGCCGGTGCAGCATCAGGCATTGCTCAGTTTTTATTCTTCGTGTTTGTAGCGTTGCTGGTGATCTCTCTGATCGCGAATGCATTACGCGGCAAATCACCTAGAGTCTAACAATATACATTGGAACAAGGAGAAAGGACTATGAACTTATCTAAATTAATGCTTAAGGCACTGTTAGTAGCAGGTTTTGCATTCTCACTGGCCGCATGCGGCGACGGTGAAGCAGAAAACGCAGGTGAAAAACTCGACGAAGTCGTTACCGATGCAGGTAACGCAGTTGAAGACGCCTGTGAAGATGCCAAAGAAGGCATGAATGCAGAAGACAAAGACTGTTAATCAGTACTGAGAAAACTCAAAACCAGACCTCCGGGTCTGGTTTTTTTATGTCTGGCGCCCCATAGCCTGTTTCAACAAAGTTGGCCTGCTTCTGATCAGATGATTCAGAAAACCAATTTTTTCGTTCGTCAACTGCCGGTAGTCAAAATACGGCGTCACAATCAATGACCGTCGCAAACACACAGCAAAATCAGCCGTCAGCCATTCCACACTGTCTGTAAGTCCCAACGTTCCGGCAAAGGTTTTGCCCATCACAATGTTTAATCTGGCAGGGTTAAAGTGTTCCGGCGCTTCAAACCAGAGCGCTGTACTCCCCTGTTCTGTCAGCAAAAGCTCGTCACGATACTGTTGCCATGAGGAAATGCCTCGTGTCTGGCCGGCACTCTCTGACAACGCAAATACCCATTTTGCGTAAACATTAAATACTTTACGCCAGCCGTTTCCGCATTCCCGGTTTATATTCTCAATGAGGGTGCCATTTGCCGGCAACAATTGCCCCGCTGGCCCCGTCAAAGGATAATCAGGCCGGTTGGCCATAAATACCCGGATACTGGCCTCTTCTCTCCCTAACCCTGCAACGGAATCTGCCTCAGGCATTGCTCAGCTCCTTTCTCAGCCATCAGTAAAAAAGGCCTGCATCGCTGCAAGCCTTTATTCGTCTATATATCATACCTGATTGCAGGGGCATTACCCGCTACTTTTCTTACCAACAAAACGATTTAGCAGCGCCGGCAATAAACTCAGGTCAGTAAACAGTGCCAGCAGCATTGCCAGTGCCGTCAGCAAGCCAAAATACACACTGGGTAAAAAGTCAGAAAAACCGAACAATGAGAAACCCGTTGCGATAATGGTAGAGGTGAACAATATAGCCAGTCCGGAATGCCCGAAGGCTGAACGGCTCCCCGCGTCTGCGCTGCCATCTCCCTGTTTCATACCAGACAGGTAACTGTGTAAAAAGTGAATGGTATCATCGACAGCGATACCCATGGCAATAGCTGCAATAGTGATAGTCATAATATCAAGGGAAATACCGGACCAGCCAATGATCCCTAAAATTCCCAGCGTGGTGAGAATATTCGGTAGCAGCGCAATCAGTGTGACCTTAAGCGAGCGGAAAATAGCAAACAGCACCAGCGCCAGCACAGCATACACAATGCCGAGAGTTTTGATCTGGGAGTCAAACAGACGACTGAGAATATCCTGATACAACACGAACAGGTTAGTCAGTTCATACTGAGAGTCATCCAGCCCCGTGGCTTTTAAGTCAGACTGCAGTTGAGTCATAAACAGTTGACGGTTCAACCCTTCCGTGGTGTCCTGAATACGCGTAGAGATACGAAAGGCATTATCTTCTGCAGAAAAATACGCCCCCACCAGCTGATTTACCACCTTTTCATCCAGTAAACGGTAGATAGAGGTAAGCTCATACTCGGTAAGCGGTTTTCCGCCATTTAACTGTTTTGCCAGTTCAGTAAAATTCACTACCGACGTCACACTGCCTGTGGCGTCAAATGCCTTGATGGCCGCCTGCGCCAGCTGCAACTGTGCGACAGAATCTGCCGTCAGCACCAGTTCCTTCGACGCGTTTTGTTCATCCAGTGTAATAATGACATCCAGGGCAGTAGAACCACCAAATTCACGGTCGATAAACGCCAGTTCTTTGTAGATTTGCGTTTCTTTATCAAAGTAATTAATAAAGGAGTTTTCAACATTAAGCCGTGTGATGCCCGCCGCCATAACAGCAAACACAATGAGCACAAACCCGCTGACAGCCAATGGTGCGCGCATCGATAGCCGGCGCAGGCGTTCCAGCAAAGCTTTAATAAAACTGTACTCTTTCGTTTCTTTACTGGCCGGTAAAAATGACAGCAAAGCCGGGAACAGCAGCAAACTTACCGCCATGGTGATCAACATGGAAGCCAGCATCATCCATCCAAATGCGACCACCGGCTGCAAGCCTGAAAAGATGAGAGCGCCGAATCCCACAGAGGTTGTCAGCGTGGCGTAAAAACAGGGAGACAGTTTATCTTCCAACGTAGCGACAATGCGCTGGCGTTGAGAATACGCCGGGTTATCCCGGCTTATTTCACGGTAGCTGCCGATGACGTGGATCATCACCGCCAGGGTAAGGATAAGTTGCAAAGCCACAAAATTGGCTGAAATGACTGTGGTTCGTAAATCCAGCAACCCGAACAGGCCCATGGTCAGAAATACACTGACTGCACAGGACAGTAACGGAAAGAATACCCACTTAAATGAACGGTACAATAAGGCCAGAAGTAACACGATAACTGCAGCGATTGCGGTGCCAAAATTCACCAGGTCTGACTTAATGATATCTATAAGATGCTGGCCCACGACATAGGCGCCGCCAAGATAAGTGTTCGCTCTGTCAGACACAGACTGCGTGATTTGTTCAATTTGTTCAATTTCGGCTTTGCGCTGTGCGGTCAGTTGCTGCCGGATAGGGTCTGCCTTCGCCTTTAACGCTTCAATTTTCTTATTGTCGGCGTCACTGAGGCTCCCGCCGTCTAGTACTTTGGCCTGAATGGCGGTGATTTCTTTGTCAATTTCTGCCAGTTCAGGATTGTCTTTAAAAACGATCTGAATGCCCGTTGCGGTTTCCTGACGGTTAACCAGCAGATCAGTAAAAATCGGATGGCCTGACATCATCGATTTCATTTGCGCGGGAGAATACTGCTGCTTTTCCCATGACAGAGAAGCCACATCGGTATCGCCGGTAAGTGCACCGGCATCATTAATAAGCGGCACGGTGATAATGGATGTCACAGCTTCGACACGGTCGATTTTCTTTATTTCTGCCGACAACGCAGCAATATCATCAAATGTCTGCCGGCTGAACAGATCATGAGAAACCGGCTCATAAGCCAGCAGAATGAATTCCTGCGGGGCAAACGTCTGATCAGCAACCTGAGTCTGAATGTAGAGCTTGTTATCTTTGACCAGTAAGGTGTCTGCGGACGCATCAATGCGAAATTGCGATATGTGTAATCCCAGCCACGCTAAAGCCGCAATAAAGAAAACCAGAATACCCCAGCGGGCTGAAATGATTCCTGCCGCCAGCTTACAGGTTATCTTGCTGTTCGCGTTCACTGAGTTCGAAGAGTTCGTCACGTCGCTGTCCCTGAATGTACTGATTACGGAAAAAGATGTAAGGATCCTCAGCCTGCTCATACAGTTTTCTGTAAGTATCTGACTGATTTGAGAAGTCATCAAAACCTTCAAAAATCCTCAACTGATAGCTTTCCGGTGGTTCGGCAATGTAATTTACCGGATGGACAAACCCTTCGGTGAGCGTAGATAACGCGCCCCGGGAATCAGACGGACCTAAAATGGGAATAACCAGATACGGGCCGGAGCCAATATCGTAGCGTTGTAGGGTATTTGCGATGGTTTGCTTTTGCGGTTTGATGTCGAACCAGTCGGATGCGGGGTCGAATAAGCCGAGCAGTCCCACCGTAGAATTGATCAGAAAGCGCCCTAAGTTTGCACCAGCCTCACTGAACTCGCCTGCAAAGGTGTTGTTGACCAGATTCAGCGGCTCTCTGAGATTATCAAAGGCATTACCGATTTTGTCTCTTACTACACCGGGCACTACATAATGATAACCGTCTGCCAACGGTAAAAGTACATACTGATAAGACACATTATTAAAGCTGAACATGGCCCGGTTGAACCCTTCCCAGGGATCATTGTAATACACCTCACCACCGGTATTCCCTGACTCAGGGGTATCACCTACTGCAACCACTACCGGAGAAACGGATACGGCTCCCTGGCTGGTTTGCACGGTAACGTCCTTCCCTTTCGCAAGCTCTTCAGCCAGCGCGGGTTCGTTATTTTGTGATTGCTTGTTGTCCTGCGGTTGTACAGCAGAATTTTCAGGCGTGTCGGGCGCGCTGGCACAGCCGCCCAATAAAAATAAACAAATAATTAAGGCGAAAGCACCTTGTCTATAAGCTGGCATAGATACCACTTTCCTTCCTTTCGTGGTGATTCATTATATTTTGAGCCCGCTGCAGAGCTTCATCCCTGCTGTAGTCCCAGTCACTATCATCATAGTTACGGGCCAAATCAAGATAATGCTCAATCCTTTGCTTACGAATTTGATGAAACGAATTCGCCGGGTCAAATTCCAACTCATTAAATACCGCCTCAACTTCTGCCAGATCAGCACCGGTTGATGTTTCTGCCGGCGTTTCCCCCAGCCAGGTTGAAAGTTGCTTTCCGGACCCCAGAGCTACAAGGCTGGTCAGAAGTAACACTGTCATTACTGCAATTTTTAAGTAATTCATGTTTTTCACCATCGTTGTTTAATTCAAGGGCCGTCCGGATCGCTTTCCTGTACTTACTTAGCGGTCGCTGCCTCCGCCATCACTGCACCTGCTGTTGCCTTGCCGGCTTTGTGGTCACGTTTGTCATAGCGATCGAACCAGTTAAAAACTGGCTGCGAGTGAATGAGACGCTCAAATGACGTTGACGGTAACGGACGGTGTTTAGTCTTCAGAAATTTCATACTGCTCCCTTGCGTGCGTAGAATTGAATTCCGGTAAATGACTTATTTACTCTCACAACTATTCCTAATATTCCAATTTCCGCGCCATATTTTTAAAGACCTTAAAGAAATGCCGCAAAAGCCACCGCCGTGCTTCAGCGTCATGACCGGCGTTTTCGTAACCTACTGTTTTATTAGACTTAAGTATTAACTCATTATCATAGAAGAAAAATCAGAGGGAAAGGATGCGGGCGATTACACCCAAACAATTTACGTGGACCTGAAAAAGAAATGATACTTTTTTACTACAGGCGGGAAATATTTTCACAGACGGGAAGGAAGGTTTTTCAGCAAGGCTCACTAACCGGGACGCAATAAAAAAAGGGCTGAGATAACTCAGCCCTTTCCGGATTATGCAGTTAAAAAGTATTATTCGCTTTTCATCGCTGTTTTCTGTTGAACGACCTTCAGGTTGTCTTCAACGTCTGTAACATCTGTGGCGTTTTTCGCAATCTCAACGGCCAGGTCACGCTCAGCGTCTGAGTCTACTGTACCGGTAAGCGTAACATTGCCCTGCTCAACATCCACGTCGATATCAAAACCAGAAATGTCAGAGTCCATCAGTAAACGGGTTTTGATTACTGTCGCGATTTTAGCATCTGTCAGTTTGCCGGTTGCAGAGTCCATATCCATGTCATCACCGTCCATAGCTTCAGAGTCATGCTCTTCTACAACGGTCAGCTGGTTATCAACATCTGTTACGCCGTCGATATTCGCTACCAGCTCTTCCGCGAGCTTTTTATCGACAGAGTTATCAACTTTACCTGTCAGAATAACTTTGCCATTCTGAACATCGGTGTTGATATCAAAAGAATTCAGATTACCGTTAAATAGTAATGTTGCTTCAGCTTTGCCGTCAATCCAGGCATCCTTGGCACCTTCCTCCCACTTGTTCGCAGTATCCATAGATCCTGCAAAAGCAGAAGTAGTTAATGTACCAGCTACTAACAGTGAAAGAATTGAACGTTTCATAATTTTGCTCTCCTTAATTATCAAGCAAAATAAATGAAGCCAACTTCATGCCAGCAAATTAAATAACTGAAAAATATGATTTTTTATAGTGGCCCCCAACTTTCCGCTCTTTCCCTTCATGCAAACTTTTCTCAGAACCCCGTATTTTTTACCTTGCATTTACAATTGCTGAAATCACCCCGTTTGATCGAACAGGACTGAAAGTCTTTATATAAGTAAGCTAAATATTTTGATTCCGGACAGTAATTTCAGCGGACGAACCATGACAACAGTACTCTCTATCATTACCCTTTTCTTTATTGTGGCTGCAATACTGCCTCACATACCCTGCCAGCACTGGTTAATCCGCGTTTGGGAGTTTCCCCGTCTGCAGCAGGCGTTTATTTTACTTGTGCTCACCTTAGTCTGGACATACTGGTATATCGAAACGCCCTTACTGGCGCTGTGCATGCAGGCCGGTGCTGTCTGTGCTTTGCTCTATCAACTTGCCTGGGTAATCCCTTATACACCGTTTTGGCGCACGGAAGTGAATCAGGTACCGGCAACTGATGACGACCGCACAATAAGCATTCTCACCAGCAATGTATTAATGACTAACGATAACTATGACGCACTGATTAATCTTACCAGGCAACGTAAACCGGATATTCTGGTGACGCTGGAAAGCAACAAAGACTGGGAGCAGGCACTGTCGGTCCTTCATGATGACTATCCTTACCGCCTCTCTTGTCCGCTGGAAAATCTTTACGGCATGCATCTTTATAGCAGGCGTCCCTTCGGCAACGAAAAAATCCGGTTCATTATTGAAGATGACGTACCGTCTATGGAAATCTGGCAGGAAATGGCGGGTACTCAGGTAAAAATCCATTTTGTACACCCTAAACCGCCAAGTCCTACAGAAAATAAATCTGCCGGACCCAGAGATAAGGAACTGACACGGGTAGGAAAAGAAATGGCAAAGTTAAAGCATCCGGCCATCGTTACCGGCGACCTCAATGATGTGGCATGGTCACCGACGACCCGAAAATTCAGAAAAATAAGTGGCATGCTGGATCCCCGTCGTGGCCGTGGATTTTTCAACACTTTCCATGCGGATTATCCGTTGCTGCGCTGGCCGCTGGACCACGTCTTTCACACTGAGCATTTTGAACTGGTCAAAATAGAAAGAATGCCCACTGTAGGCTCAGATCACTTTCCTTTACTCACAACACTGAGATTAAAAAATAATCCTTCAGTTGAACAGGCATAAAAATGTATGGTCCGCCTCGTTATTGCAACAGTAAATGTCGATAACGGGGTTGGTTATGCGCTAATGTATTCGGAGTCTGATTAGGCGCTTTCGCAACCCGCTCCACGATGAGATCCGCGCTGGATTATCCTCAAAAAACCGAAAGCTTCTGTGAGCTGTTTTTTGTGTCAGGTTTTAATCCAGTGCTTCTACCGTTTTCGTCATCATATTTATCATTGCAAACCTGGTGCTAACGCTTTGCTATTGAATGCTTGTTTAGTTTTCATTACTGCCCATGCTATTCGTACCAGCTTGTTGGCCAGAGCGACGGTTACAACATTGAATGGCTTTGTGGCGCGTAAATTAATTAGCCACTCGCCATAAATTTTACCGGTCTTATCTGGTCGGGACATGACCGCCCTGGCAGCATGGATAAACAAGGTCCGGAGCTCTTTGTTACCCCGTTTGCTTATCCCCAGTAATTTGGGTTTACCGCCAGTCGAATACTGCGCCGGAACCAGTCCCAACCATGCCGCCATGTTTCTCCCACTTTTAAAGTCAGTGGCGCTACTGATGTTGGCAATACAAAGACTCGCTGTCATGTCTCCAATACCTGGAATGGTTTTAAGAAGCTGGCCTATCGCGTTTGTTTCAACCAGTTGCTTTAGCTTTTTGTCTTGTTTCTCAATGCTCTCATTGAGAAACAGATAGTAATCGTGAAGCTCCGCAAGCTCTTGCATGAGCAGGCCCGGCAATTCCTGTCGTTGCTGAGCAAGCCAGTTAAATAACTGCTTCATCACGCTATGGCCTGTTGGCAGCGCAATGCCAAATTCGAGAAGCAATGCGCCTATGCGGGACATACATGCTGTCCGGTCTTTAATATAACCGTGCCTGGCTTTATGAATAGCGGAAATGACCTGTGCTTCTTCCGACTTTACGCTGACAAAGCGCATATTGGGTCTTGTCGATGCTTCGCATATTGCTTCTGCATCTATGAAATCATTTTTATTGCTTTTAACGAAGGGCTTTACATATTGCGGAGGGATCAGTCTGACTTTGTGCCCCATCGACTCACACTGCCTGCCGAGCCAGTGCGCACCGCCACAAGCCTCGAAAGCAATTGTGCATGGCGTTAACTGATGAAGAAAATGAATGAGTGCAGTGCGGGAAAACTTTTTGCGGATGATTTGGTTATCTGAATAATCACGGCCTATCACATGAAAGGATGATTTGCCTAAATCGATACCAAGAACTTTAATAGTAGACATGATGGTTCGCCTCTTTGATTGCCTAACTCTAAGACTAGCTTAGAGGTGAGGCGGACCATCTAATTAAACCTGTGGCTTTTCAGCTACAGGTTTCCATGAACTCTCTTTTGAGGGTATTTTGTCAGGCTGTGATTGCCAGCGGTTCCTGTGTGGCAAAGCGTTGACAACGACCCACAATGTCACGGTAGTCTGAAGGATCCGGAACACTGTCATCTGCAGCGGCAAAGGCTGCGTTACCTGCGGGGTCTTGCCCCGGGTTCATCAGTAATACCGGCGAATCACAGGCTTGTTTTATTTGTGCCAGTATATCCGCACCGGGTAAATCCGGCATCGCCACATCAAGCAGAATAGCGTCGTATCGCTGAGCCTTGCTCAGACGGATAGCCAGCTTTCCGCTGGCAGCAAAATCCACTTTCCATCCCAGTCCGGTCAAAAAGCAGGTTAACTGGCTTGCTACCACAGGATCGTCTTCAACGACCAGAATTTGTAAGATTGTACCGGGGGTCATGTTGCCTCCTTGCTGTTTTCACACTCTGTCCGCATTTCTGCGACAGGTCTCATAGACCCTAAAACTTAAGGAAACGCACATTTTACTTGTACTACAGGTGCAGCAATCAAGTTGCTACCTTTCTGTACTTCTATCTGCAGGATTTACGAGTGCAGAATTCACGCCATCTCTGTATAAGCGGCGTTTATTACGAATTTTAGATACCACCGAGATCAGAATTAACCCCAAATATCAACAGCTTAAAGAAATAAGCGTGCTGATTTCATGATAAAAGGTAAGACAACATTACCATTAATGAAATTTGAAAAACAATTCTATCTGTGAATATTGTCCCCATGACAGGCCAATTTGGGACAAGTCGCCCGGCACCTGCTCATTTTTTGTGCAAGCACCGGAAGAAATGGATATCAGGAAAGGAAGGAATTAATTTTCCGGCATGCTTTATCGCGGGATATAAAGTGCGCAAGAGCCAGCAACCGGTCGTCCCGTGGCCAGACCGCCTGATTAAGGGTACTGACATCGTTTTCCGATAGCCGCTGCGTATCCAGCATGAGCGCCAGTGCTTTTTTATTTGGCTTTATCAGCGCCGGTTCAGCTGCGGTAACCAGACTGACAGGCACACATATAAATTCCCGCTTTTGCGGGTCGCGGATCACACAGATTTCATTGTCACTGGAAAGTACCGCCGGCCAGCCTTCAGCGATGCGGCTTTGACCAAACATTGCCAGCGTAAACGCAATCAGTACGCCAAACACGGTAAGTTGGAAAACCTGAGATAAATCAGGAGCCATAACCACAATAATGGCGACTACAACACAAAAAATACACCACGCAGCAAACACCCGGCGCATGGCCTTCGGGCTGATACCAGAAAAAATTGTTGCGTGTTTAAGTTGCTCTTTATCGAGAGTCTTAACAGAAACCAGATTATCAGACACTACAATATCCTACAGAATAACTTTATACCTGAAACGTATAACCAATATGATAAAGCCGCAACTAATCATTAGTATGACAAGGATGGACCGGATGAACGACTATTGTTACATGATTTCTGAGCCTGAATAAGGGCTTATCTTCCGTAAAGCTAAATAAATATCGCCAAACTTCTCAAACGCTTAACTTTTGAACATGTGCGACAATTTGTCGCATGTTGGTTTTGCGACGCCGCCGTTACACTATCGCCGGATTTAATAACCGGAAAATGTAAGTGAAACCATTCCCCTATGCTGTGTTGTCTGCAACCACACTGCTCAGTACATTAGCTTCTGCCGGAGAAACTCCGGTGGAAACCATCGAAGTCACCACCCGCCAGCCTCATCTTCATGGTGATGAGAACCTCTCATCCCGTCTGGCACAAGCCGGTATCACGTTTTCTGCAGCAGGCGGTGTCTCTGCATTACCGGTGATGAACGGTATGATGGGTGACCGCATTCAGCTACTCACCGACGGTGTGCCTGTTACTGCAGCTTGTGGTAACCAGATGAACCCGCCTCTGTCATATGTTTCCGCCAATCAGGTCAATACCATTGCCGTTTTACCGGGCGTATCTCCGGTCAGTGCCGGCGGTGACAATATTGCCGGGGTTATTGCATTGTCTACTTTCACACCGGCATTCAATACAAGTGATACGGTAACGTTTGAGAAAGGGTCGCTGGGGTATTTTTATCAAAGCAACGACAATGGCAGAACCCTGAGCGCTGATGCCACTGTTGCCAGTGACACATGGTATCTGAGCTATGCAGGAAATCAGTCCAAAGCAGAAAGCTACGAAGACGGGCATGGCAACCTGGTACTTGATACCCTTTATAAAGCCACAAACCATTTGCTGAGTGGTGGTTATCAGGATACATCACAACGCCTGCAACTGAGCATTTCTCACCAGCGTATCCCCTATCAGGGCTTCCCGAACCAGTACATGGACATGACTGACAATACCAGTACAGGCATTACGGCACTGTACCAGCGACAGTTCGGAGATATTGCCCTGGATGTCACCGCCAGTACCCGTCATACCACCCATGAAATGGGTTTCTTCACGGCGGAGAAAACAGGCATGATGCCAATGAACACAGACAGCCACGACACTGCACTAAAGCTGAAGTGGACAATGCCGGCAGATAAAAGCGGTACCTTTGTTTTTGGTCAGGAATATTACGCCAATCGCCTGGACGACTGGTGGCCGGCTGTGGAAGGCTCAGCCATGATGGGCCCCAATGACTACATCAACATTAATGACGGGGAGCGGGACCGCCTTGCAGCCTGGGCTGAATGGTTGTCCGCCGCTGATAAAGACTGGCAGTACCAGGCGGGACTGCGCGCTGAATATGTCACAACGGATACCGGTGAAGTTCAGGCATATGTCAACAGCAGCATGGATGGAATGTCCATGGGTGGCATGTCCATGGGCAGCGGGACGATGATGGCAAACAATCTGGCAGCAGCCAGCGCATTTAATTCAGCAGACCGGAGTCAGTCTGACACACTGTTCGACGCCACGTTGCTGGCTACACGCAAATTATCCGGCGATCAAAGCCTGACCCTTGGTATCGCAAGAAAGGACCGCGCCCCTAACCTTTATGAACGTTACAGCTGGGGAACCAGCGCCATGGCCACATCCATGATTGGCTGGTTTGGTGACGGCAACGGCTATATCGGGAACATCAATCTTGCACCTGAAACCGCCAGTACAGCGTCGGTGTCCTGGCAAGCTGAAAAATCAGACTGGGCAGCAGAAGTGAGTATCTGGTACACGCGGGTATCAGACTACATTGACGTCGATGTCTCCGGTACTTTCAACCGCACAGACTCCGCTGCAGGACAGAGAAACATTCTGCAATTTATAAACACAGACGCCACCCTTACCGGTGCTGATGTAAAAGCATCGAAGCGTCTGTTTGACAATGAAGCAGGGGCACTGACCTGGAAAACAGCGTTCAGCTGGCAACAAGGTGAGCGCCGTCACGGAGAAGGCAATCTTTACCAAATCATACCGGTACAGAATACTATGAGCCTGGAATATGCCATATCGTCGTTCTCAGGTGCATTATCGTGGCAATGGACAGGCAGTAAAAACGATGTGGATAACCGGCGCAATGAGAACACCACTGACGCCTGGTCACTGCTGCATCTGTCTACTGCATGGCAACAGGGTAATATGACTTTCCACTTCGACATCCATAATCTGCTGGATACCTGGTATGAAGAGCCCGCTGGCGGCGTCAACATTGCTCAGTTTAAGCAAACGCCGGAACAGGGCTTCGCGCAGATTGCCGGAAGGGGGCGGTCTTTTGACCTTGGCGTAACACTGGCGTTTTAGCCTTAACACTTTATACTCTGCGGTTGTACGCCGCAGAGCAATCTATAATCAGGCCCGCTCTGCAGAAGCAGTACGCCGGAATAACAGACAATGCGGTAATCCACGCTGATGCTACTGATCTTGCTCACCCTGCTACCCGAAAAGCGCCGGCTGAATGCCGTAGCGTTGTTTGTCTGCACGGTGCTGGAAATCGTGCTGGTAAACTGGCTTATCGGATTGAACGGTGCCGCCAGTAATCCCTACGCCATCATATTACTGATCCCCCTTGTCGCCGGTCTGGTACAACTTCCCTTCAGGTTGGCCACGGCGGTATTGCTTATCAGTACCGGTGCCCAGTTATTACAGCTGCTTGCTTCCCCTGCTTCTCATCACGATGGTATGGCGCAGCATGCGGCCAATATGGTGTGGAGTTTTGCCGGCACAAGCGTGTTCATTGCAGCCATCATTTTTTATTACCGCCGCCAGTTAAGAAAGCGCAATGCGGCTATTGTTGCACTAAGAGAAACTCAGTTAAGAAATGAACAACTCCTGGCTATTGGTACAGCCGCGGCACAACTTACCCATGACGCTGCAACGCCGGTTCAGACAATTAATTTACTACTGGAAGAGTGGCGGGACAGCCCGGATCCGGCACTCATAAAAGAGCTCAGTGAACAGGTCAGCAGACTGAATGGATTATTGTCTGACTGGCGGGAAGTGGCTGATGATGTCAGAGAGTCCCGCACCACAACCTATCGCAGTTCAGGATTAATCAAAGCATTACGGCATAGTCTGACTCTTGCCAGACCGGAAGCCCTTATACACTGGCAAACCTGTAATAGCGATTGCAATATTCACGCTGACCGCACTCTGCTGCCTGCGCTTACAAATATTGTCGTTAATGCCTGTGAGGAAGCGTCCGGTGAAACAGACAAAGGCGTGAGCATCACTCAGGTTGTCAGCACCGGTCAATGGACGTTGCGGATAGCCAATCCGCTGAATAATGCGCCACCTGAACACGCACCGGTCATCGGCCGGCAACTTGTTCACAGCGAAAAAGGAAACGGAGTTGCCAGTGTGCTGACAAACGCCACGATTGAGCGGTTTGGTGGCAAAGTCAGTTGGGAAATTATTGATAGCCGGGGCACTCTCACACTTGAAACCACGGTTATTTTGCCGGCAGAGCAATAATGCAGACTATCTTTATCATTGACGATGATCCCAGACTTTCACAAGTGCTTGCCAGACGGTTTGCCACCAAAACAGAATTTAACGTACATTGCTTTGCATCGGCCAGTGAAGCCATGCACCACCAGCAAACCGGAGTTTATGCAATTTTACTCGATATGATGCTGCAGGATGAAACCGGACTGGATTTTATTGAACAGCTTGCCGCCCGCTTTTGCCCCCGACACCTGATTGTGATGACAGGATACGCCAGCATTCCTACCACCGTGCGGGCCATAAAAAGCGGTGCCACAGACTACTTAACCAAACCGGTTTCTTTCCAGACCATTTTGCAACGCCTCGGGGTGGTATCAGCCGCGGATGAAACAGAATCACTGACCCCTATGACGCCGGCACAGGCGGAGTGGGAACATATTCAGCGCACTCTGCACGATCACGAAAACAATATTTCCGCTACAGCGAAAGCACTGGGAATGCACCGCCGGACTCTACAAAGAAAACTGCAAAAGATGTCACCGGGTAAATAATATTACGTCTCTCTGTCGTCACGGGGTGACGTCAGGGAAGGCTTTGATGCGTTTAACCATTTAGTCAGTGCCGTATACATTTCTTCCTGCCGGAATGGCTTGCTTAAATGATCATCCATGCCACATTCCAGCGCTTTACGTTTGTCTTCCACCATGGCTGCAGCGGTCAGAGCAATAACCGGTACATTGATGCCTGATTCGCGGATTTGCCGGGTCGCTTCATAGCCGTCCATCACCGGCATCTGAATATCCATTAAAATAATATCAAAATGATGGCGACGCGTTGCAGCCACAGCCAGCGCTCCGTTATCTGCCATGGTGACATCCAGCCCAAGGTGACGTAACTGTTCACCCACCACTTCCTGGTTAATCTCGTTATCTTCCACGAGTAATACGTGACCGCTTAAAGCCCCTTCACGGTTGTCTCTTACCCGTGCCCGCTCAGCTTTAAACTCATCAATTTCCCGTGGCTGAGGTAACTTAAACGGCAGTTTTACTATAAAAGTCGTGCCCTCGCCCTGCCGGCTTGTTACTGAGATATTCCCGTCCATGGCGGTTGCCAGACGATGGCTGATGGTCATTCCCAGCCCTGTACCACCAAATTTGCGGCTGGTTGAAGAGTCCGCCTGCGTGAAGGCATCAAAGACTACCTTCTGCTGACTTTCCGACATCCCAATCCCGGTGTCTGTCACTGAAATTACCAGCAAGCATTCATGGTCGTCGATATCTTCATACCGGCACACCAGGGTAACACTTCCCTCACTGGTGAATTTAATGGCATTGCTGAGTAAGTTCACCAGTATCTGCCGCAGACGCAATGAGTCACCGGTAAGCCAGGGGCGGAGTTTGCCGTCGAAACGGAATTGCAGTTCAATACCCTTCGCTTTAGCTTGTTCAAGAAACAAATCCCGCAACTGGCTGATAATGTCCTTTATAGAAAAAATCTGTTCCTCAAGTTCCAGTTTCTGCGCTTCGATTTTGGAAAAATCCAGAATGTCGTTAATAATACCCAGCAACAGCTCGCCGGAATGATTGATTTTTTCGAACTTGTCACGGAAGTTGGCCGGCGGCTCCTGGTTCAGCCCTAAACGGCTTAATCCCAGAATAGCATTCAGCGGCGTACGGATTTCGTGGCTCATATTGGCCAGAAATTCACTTTTCGCACGGTTTGAGCGTTCTGCATCTTTAACCGCTTCAGCCTGAGCATACTCTGACTCAACCAGTCTGCTGTTAGCCTGTGTCAGATCGCGGGTACGGCGTTTTACCTGATATTCAATTTCATCAGTATGCCCGGCCACAATAATAATGAACCAGCCCAGCAGCCCTGCGAACAATACAGAACCTGCCAGCAGTAAATGTACGCCCCAGGGCTGATAAAGAAAGCTGCTGCCGCTCACCTGCAGCAGCACCCAGTTATGGCCCCCGACAGTAATTGTCCTGACCTCATTTAGCGGAAAACGCTCAGCCAGGAAGCCCGCTCTGTCCTCTGCCGGCTTATTCCATCCTGTAGTCAGGTATTCTACGTCTTCGACAGAGAGATTTTGCCGGAACAAGGTGGATTGGCCTGACGGTGCCGCCGGATCAAAGACCAGTACACCCAGGGTAGGCAAAAGAGAATCACCAAAAGCATTCTCAATCATTTCCTGAGCTTTCAATACCGCAGTGGCATAACCGGAATGATTTGATCCGGTGGTTTTTCCACCCGGCATGAACATGAGTACGCCGGGCTCAGAGCGGTCTCCCTGAACAAGGTTGATAGGCGCAGTGGGGAATAAACGATGGCTGGACCACGCGTTATCCAGCGCTTTCCGGCGGGATATTTGTGAATACACATCCAGACCCAGAGCTTTTATGTTGCCCGTCATAGGCTCAATAAATGACACGATTACGTGGGTATCGCGGTTGTCTACCGCTACCATATCTTCTTTGGCATCCAGACCTTTCACTTCAAAATGAATGGTGGGATCGAAGGCCTCGTAACTCGCCTGCATAGCCGTTTCAAACGCCTTCAGTTCCCGCCCCTCCAGTCTTTCATTCCATGATAACCCGTGAATTGACGGGTTCCGCTTTAACAGATCCAGCGTAAAAACACGGTATTCTGAAGGAGTGACATCTTCCTGAATTCTGACAAAGCCCGCCAGCGCCTGAAGGATATCCGAGACTTTGGACAGTTCACCGCTGAGTGCACGCTCAAGGACGTTCACATTAACAGTAAACTCAACTTTGTGTTTTTCCATTTCCGTTTTGGTCACCAGCCAACCCAGCAACGCCGTGCAGGAGGTAATAGTGATCAGGGAATAGAATACAAAGCGGACCTTGGATACATGAGAAGACAGGGTTTTCGGTGTAAATACCAGTAGCCAGGGAATGATAAACACGATGCCGATAGCATCGCCCATATACCAGCTTACCCAGTTTTTAAACCAGTCCTGGTCAGAAATAACCCCCTGTGCCCAGAGAAAAATATTGCTCAATGTGGCGCCGGTTAAGGGGCTGATAATTGCTCCGAGCAATAAAAATTTCGCCACCACCGCAGGACGTACAAAATTAACCGGCGCGGGAATGACACTGACAATCAGTACCCGCCCGACCAGCGCCTGTGTTGCCGCGAACGCCCCCATCATGCCGGAAACAAACAATGACGGCTCTCCGCCGGCATAGTTTAAAGATATAATGAAATTAAGCACTGCAGCACCGGCAAACACACCAAACAATGCAAACGGGCCAAGCAAAAGTACGGCCAGCAGACCGAGGCCGGCAGCGGGCCAGACTACCGTAGCAAAACCGGGCGGAATGGCAGCCCATATACTGAGCAGTCCAAACAATATATAGCCTGTTGAGACCAGAAAAGTGGCCAGCAGTTTTTGCATGTGCGACTGAACTTTAAACATCTATTCCTTTACCTGACCTTCCACCTCAGAAAATCCTGTTTTTTTCCACTTTCACAACATGTTACATACGTAAACCGTGTTCAGCGTAACGCATTAAAACATAGTCTCTATACTATAGTTCAAATTTAAAGAAAAAATATTCTTCACCGCGCAGAGTTAATATAGAATCCCATACCTGTCGTAACAAACATTGGCCGGTCCCTTGCGGATCTGATGTGACCCCTGTATGGATTATCCCGTTCTGCCCTACGAAGACGCCCGCTTAAAAGCGTTGCACGACCTGAAAATTCTCGATACTGAGCCGGATGAACGGTTAGATGCGATAACGAAAGCCGCGCAAGCGTATTTTGACTGTAAGATATGTCTTGTCAGTCTGATAGCAGAAGATCGCCAGTGGTTTAAATCCAGACAATGTCTGGATAAAACTGAGACGCCGCGAAATGTGTCTTTCTGTACTTATGCCATCGCCGAAGAAGAATACCTGATTGTACCTGATGCCACACAGGATAACCGCTTTGCAGGCAGTCCGCTGGTTAAAGGTGAACCCTTTATCCGGGCTTATGCTGGCATGATCCTGAAATCCCCGGATGGTTACGAGCTGGGTACATTGTGCGTTATCTATGACGCGCCCCGCACGTTTTCTGATCAGGATATCAATGTATTGCGGGACCTTGGCAAACAAATTGAAGAGATAGTCTTCCAACATCTACGTTAAGTCATTGCTCCGCAAAGGATGCTCAACCAGTAAAGGATACCATGACACGACAACCAGGACGTTTTCCGCCCGGATTTTACGCTTTTCTCACCGGCAGAGGGCTGTTCAGTGTCATAGACTCCATATTAGGCACTGCTGTTGGCTGGCATTTATATCAGGCCACAAAAGATCCCTTCGACCTGGCGCTGGTAGGATTATTTCAAATCGTCCCGGTGTATGTTTTCTTTATCCTTACCGGCTGGGTTGCCGACCATATGTCCCGTAAGAAGGTACTGCAAACCGGGGCCGTTTGCTGGCTGGGTATCATTCTTTGTATCGCCTTTGAGATGCACGACGGTAACTTCAATAAGTGGGTTTTACTGTCGTTATTAATGGCACTCGGCACCGTCAAAGCGTTTATATCTCCGTCCATGCAGGCCATTGTGCCCAACCTGGTGCCCCCCGACCGGCTTGGCGCAGCCATCGCGATTACCAGCACCGTGTGGAATCTGGCACTAACCGCCGGTCCCTTCGTCGCCGGCCTGCTGATAGCGTTAATGGACTTCAAAGTGTACTGGACAGTATGCGTAATTTGCTTTGTGATCAGCATCTGTTTCTTGTTTCTGCCCCCGATTGGTCCTGCTAATACCGGAGGACAACGTAGTAAAAAAGCCTTGTGGGAAGGCGTACATTTCATGCAGCGAAATCCCATCGTACTGGGTAGTTTGTCGCTGGATTTACTCATCGTGCTGGGCGGTTCCGTCGTGGCATTGTTACCCGTTTATGCCGCGGACATTCTGCACACAGGTCCGCAAGGACTGGGTATGCTGAGGGCCATGCCCGCCATCGGCGCGGTACTCATCGGCATTTATCTGTCGAAATTTAAAACCGACTTCCGCCACGCCGGTTATACACTATTCACTGCCCTGTTTGTCTTTGCCTGCTCGGTACTCGTATTTTCGCAGACGACCAGTATCTTGATAGCCTGCGCATGCTTATTCATTTACGGTGCATCAGATATGTTCAGCGTAGTTATCCGCGGCTCCGTTATTCAGCATAATACACCGGATGCACTACGGGGGCGTGTGGGCGCGCTGAATGCCATCTTCATCGCGTCATCAAATCAACTGGGGGATTTCAGAGCGGGAACAGTAGCTGCCGCAGCAGGACCCGCCGGCGCTGCATTGATTGGAGCAATCACAGCTTTTGGTGTGGTTGGATGGGGAATCTGGCAATTCCCCTCACTGAGAAAACTGACTTCAACGGATATGAAAGAAAAAGTCTGAGGCTTTAAAGATTGATCACCAGATTGTTTTCCACAATAAGCAACATCATCAGACCCGCAGCAAAACAATACAGTACCGGATCGGACACACAATCTTTCAGATAGTTTTTCATTTTATCAATACGGTGGTTCATAGCGGACTTCCCGTTTTTGGTTATCAACAACTTAAATTTACCACACATTAACAATTTTTAAACATTAAACTTTAGCATGAAGCTGCCTGCCGTGAAATCAGGCAACAGAGTCGCATGATTGCGTGTCTGCTCTTGCATAGCATCCGGCGACCGTTATATTCTGAAAAGGTAAATGAACAGGAACAATTTATTTCTCTGATGAAAGTCTTCACTGCATTTTTAATGGTTTGTCTGCTTGGTGTGTTCACAATGAACGCACAAGGGACTGTGCACGATGCTGCGCGGCACCATGCAATGCAATCTGTGGAAATGAATATGACCGGCCACATGCAGGACCATTCAAAGTCTGATGCAATGATGTCTGGTATGACTCAGGAAGACTGCTGTAAACACGAGTGTCATTGTGATGTCTCTATGTGCCACGGTAGCCTGTTCGTGCTGTCTCACTTTACGCACTTCACCGCAGCAGTTGTGGTGAGTGATACCATTAACACCATATCAGAACCGCTGACTGCTCATGGTGGTCCGCCCTTCAAGCCACCTATCCGGTTAAGTTAATTACAGTTAAGCACCTCCTGCATTGCATGCAGGCGGACATTACATTTTTAACCGGAAATAGTCATGAAAAACCAGGATTCGTCACGTCGTCGTTTTCTTTGCGGCGCGGTGACCTCTATGTCAGCGATGGCATTATATCAGGCCGCCCCGCGTTGGGCTGTTGCTCAGGGGAACACTGAATTTCAGACCAATAATAATGAAGTTAATCTGAAGATCAGCCAGCAAACATTTTCTTTTGGCAATAAGAAAAATAACACCATTACCATTAACGGTCAGATGCCGGGGCCACTATTACGTTTTCGCGAAGGTGAACGGGCAGTAATTAACGTCAGCAATGCCCTCAGCGAAGACACGTCAATCCACTGGCACGGCATCATTTTACCCGCCAACATGGACGGTGTGCCGGGCCTGTCCTTTGCCGGCATAAAGCCGGGCGAAACCTTCAGATACGAATTTGATTTGCAACAAAGCGGTACCTACTGGTACCACAGCCACTCGGGCTTACAGGAACAGATTGGGCATCTTGGCCCGCTGGTTATTCATCCCGCTGACGGCGATATTGGTGCCGACAGGGAACATATGATCCTGCTGTCAGACTGGACCTTTGAAGATCCTCACGACATATTCCGCAAACTTAAAGTATCTGAAGGTTATTACAACTACCAGAAACGGACCATCTTCGACACCTTAAAAGACGTGGAAGAACAAGGCCTGGCCGATACATGGCATGTTCGCAGTATGTGGAACAGCATGCGGATGGATCCCAGGGATATTGCTGATGTGTCAGCCAGCGCCTATACCTATCTGATGAACGGCCGGGATGCGGTGATGAACTGGGAAGCTCTGTTTAATCCGGGAGAAAAAGTCAGGCTTCGGCTGGTGAACGGTTCCGCCATGACTTATTTCGATTTCCGTATTCCGGGGCTGGAAATGACGGTTGTCGCGGCAGACGGTCAGCCGGTAAAACCTGTCACCGTTGATGAAATCCGTATTGCCATTGCAGAAAGTTACGATGTCATTGTGCAGCCCAAAGAGAACAAAGCTTATACCCTCTTTGCCGAAAGTTATGATCGCAGCGGTTTTGTTCGCGGCACGCTCGCGCCACGGCCCGGAATGAGCGCCGCCGTCCCTCCCCGCCGGACGATTACTGAACGCGGTATGGATGCCATGAGCATGGATCATGGTGACATGGATCACAGTAGTATGAGCCACGACGATACTGGCCATGGCAGCATGGGCCACAGTGGAATGAATCATGCTGCTATGAACCATCCCCCTGCGGCAACAAGCGCCTCCGGCGCAACGACGCCCGGAGACCATAGTAGTATGGATCATAGCCAAATGAGCCATGGAAATATGGATCACAGTGCAATGAATCACGGTGGTCATGAAATGCAGGGCAGCGGCAGACCTGCCGTCGATGATATTGCCATTCATCACGACGCGGACGGACACGGTCCGGGGGCAGCGATGATTGCAGCGAATCCCCGTTCAAGACTGGACGAACCCGGTATTGGCCTGGGTAATGACGGTCGCCGGGTACTCGTTTATAAAGATCTCACCGGAGCACAAACCTGGGGGGACGAACGTGAACCGTCCCGCAACCTCGAACTTCACCTTACCGGAAACATGCAGCGTTACATGTGGTCATTTGACGGCAAAAAGTTCAGCGAGGTTGACGGACCGGTGGTGTTCCGCCACGGAGAAAGGTTAAGACTGGTGCTGGTAAACGATACCATGATGGACCACCCTATCCATTTACATGGTATGTGGATGGAACTGGAAAATGGTCAGTATCCCCGTCCACGAAAACATACCATCAGCTTAAAACCCTCAGAAAAAGTGTCATTACTTATCACCGCGGATGCGATGGGTGACTGGGCATTCCACTGCCATCTGCTCTATCACATGGAAGCCGGCATGTTCAGGGTAGTCAGTGTTCAGCACGGAGGGCATCATCATGGTTAAATTCAATCTTTTAGCCGTTGCTGTGCTCAGCAGTATTACATTCTCAACCTGCACACAGGCAGAGGATAAATCAGACTGGCCGTCGCCGATGATGGAAATGTCAGCCTGGCAAGTCATGCTCGACAGGCTGGAATTATCCCGTAATACAGATAAAGAAAATGTGTTTACCTGGGATGCCACCGCCTGGTACGGCGGCGATTATCACCGCGTTGTGTTAAGGACTGAGGGCGAAAATCAGCAAAACGATGGTCATCCCACTGACCTTGAAAGAACAGATATCAGCTACAGCTACATGATTTCATCCTTCTGGTCACTGCAGGCCGGGCTTGGTCTGAAAGGTGAAATGTCGTCCGGGGAGAACGCCGAGCACTATGCAGTATTCAGTCTGACAGGCCTGGCGCCTTACTACTTTGAAACTGACTCCAGTTTGCTTATCAATGAAGACGGCGACGTTCAGTGGCTTAACGAGTTTGAATATGACTTTTTGCTGACACAAACCAGTTATCTTCAACCCAGGTTCACGGTGAATACTAACCTGACAGATTCAGAGCGCTTTGGCAGAGAGGCCGGTGTTGAATCCGTGCGGTTCGGCTTACGTTACCGTCAGGAAGTGGTACGGGAATTTGCACCATACTTTGGTATTTACTGGCAAAAGCAGTTAGGACAAACTGCGAACACTACCGCTGCAAGCGGTGAAGACACGTCCGAATTCGGCTTTATTGCCGGCGCGCGGATTTGGTTCTGACAATAAAAAAGCACAGCTGCTGTTGCTGCTGTGCTTTTAGTGTCTGAATATGCCACCGGGGCTGATGCCCCGGCCTGTTAAAATGCGGTATTAATCTGCACGCTCAGAATTTGCGCTTTCGCATGCTCTGTAGCGGTAAGATCGCTGACAATAGAGCCGATTGCACGTTGCTGAGATACCGCCGCTTCACGTCCTTTGATATACACATAGGCCATATCCACACTGGTGTCGTCAGTCAACGCCCAGGTTGCTCCGGCACTTACCCAGTGACGATCTGTGTCAGGAATGCTCAGTGAACGGTGTGCAAAACTCACAGCACCTTCATCATAAGCATAACCGGCACGCAGCGTCAGCTTCTCATCATACTGATAAGTAACACCTGCACTCCAGCGCCAGGTATCTTCAAAATCTTCTTCTTTGAGCAGCAAATCATAGCCACTGTCCAGATTCGCTTCCAGCTTGTCAAAGGTGCTCCAGTCTGTGTAATTTACACTTGCCTGCACAGACCATTGCTCATCAATTTCTTGATCGATGGCCAGCTCAGTGACTGCAGCGAAATTCAAATCCAGACTACCGCCCTGATTATACAGCTCAGCAACTTCAGGGATCAGCACACCCAGATCTGACTTAATTTCACCGGCCAGTTCCAGCTGTGTTTCTGCCCGGTAACTTAGCGCCACATTAGTACCGTCAGCCGGTTGCCAGAATACACCGGCGTTCCAGCCATAGCCGATATCATCACCGGCCATTTCGACAATAGTCAGGTTGCCCAGTGCCGGATTGCCCATCACCTGACCAAAGACCTGAGGAATAGAGGTACTGATTTTAGCATCGGCATAAGTAACATTCAGGCCAAGCCCCAGACTTAATGTGTCCGTTGCTTTCCAGGCGACAGCCGGATTTACCGTAAAAGAGATGATCTCAGCTTCATCTGCATAATGCAGCGCATTGTAATCATCACTGTAATCCGTCGACAGGCCGTAGCTGGTAAACAAACCAATGCCCCAGGAGAACTTATCGTTAACCGGCGCAGCGTAAAAAATGGAAGGAATGACGGCTGATTCAGCAATGTCTTCAGCACTGGCATCGCTGGTAATGGTTGCGCCGCCTACTGAGGTGGTCATGTCACCACGGATATCCACTTCGGGGTCAAGATAGCTGACCTGGGCGCTGAATTGTGCTTTATCAAACGCGGTGATAGCAGCCGGGTTAGTTGCCAGCACAGAAGCGTTTTCCGGCTTTGCAGCCTGACCCGCCATAGCGCGACCCAGTCCGTTCGCACTGTGTTCATTGACCTGAAAACCTGCAGAGAAAGCAGAAGAAGAGAACAGTCCGGCTACAGAAAGCGCAAGCGCTGTACGGACGAATAAAGGATGCTTCATAAAAACTCTATGATTATTGAAAAAGGGCCGCATCCTACTGGTACGACCGGTTACCTTCAAGTAAAACAAATGTAAATGCTTATTTTTAAGACGAATTACAGCAAAACGATTCGATAAAGCCCTGAAAACCACTGATAAGGGAAATGTTGCGGGGTGCTTTTAATTGCTATGATTCACTTTGCATAATAAAAATATCTGACCGGGAAAATCATGACACTCAGACACTTATTCACCATTTCTGCACTCACAGCCTCTTTGTGCTTCAGTGCAGGAAAAGCTATTGCAAGCACGCCCCAGCAAACAGACAGTTTTGAAATGTGGCCGGGCGCACAGTACAGCCCGTCCATCCCCACGGTAAAATCGGTGCTCGGGTATAACACCGGCGAACGCATCACGACCCACAGTGATATGCTGACCTATTTCAAAGCACTGGCGGAAGCTGCTCCGGAGCGGGTCCATCTGGTTGAATACGCAGAAAGCTGGGAGGGCCGTGCGCTTATTTATGTCGCTATCGGTTCGCCTGAGCATATTAAAGACCTGGAGCAGTTCGCAGCAAATATGAACCGCCTGGCCGACCCGCGAAAAACTTCCCGTGATGAAGCTAATAAGCTCATTGCTTCCCTGCCCTCGTCGGTATGGCTTCAGCACGGTGTTCACGGTAACGAAATCAGCAGTACCGATGCCGCAATGATGACGGCTTATCACTTGCTGGCAGCACAGAATGACCCGTTAACGGCGAAGGTGCTAAAAAACACACTGGTCTTTATCGACCCGTTGCAGAACCCCGATGGCCGCACCCGGTTTACGCACAATTACTATTCCTCCACCGGCTTACAGGACAGCGATGATCGCCTGAGCGTCGATCAGAATGAGCCATGGCCCAGGGGCAGAAGTAACCACTATCTGTTTGACATGAACCGCGACTGGCTTGCCATTACCCAGCCTGAAACGCTGGGCCGGGTGAATGCCCTGAACCACTTCAAGCCAACGGTAGTCATTGATTTACACGAAATGGGCAGTGACTCCACCTACTTTTTCGTGCCGGCAGCGAGCCCGATCAACCCGCATATGCAGCAGGCACAGCTCGACAATAACGATTTAATAGGCAGAAACAACGGTAAACATTTTGACCGCATGGGTTTTGACTATTTTACCCGCGAAGTCTATGACGCATTTTATCCGGGCTATGGTGACAGCTGGCCTACTTTTTACGGGGCGTCTGCTGCCACCTATGAAGTGGCTTCTACCCGTGGAATGACATTCAGAAATAAAGACGGCAAAGTGAATCACTATCGGGATCCTGTGCAAAAGCACTTTGTTGCTTCCCTTTCTACCCTCGAGGCAGCCGCGGATAACCGTGAGAAAATCCTTAACGATTTTTATCAGTATCAGGTTAATGCTATAGAAGCCGGTAAAAAAGATGACGAGCGTACCTTTATTATTCCGGCAACCACCGATCGTGCCGGCAGCCACCGTCTGGCTACATTAATGGCGACCCACGGTGTCGAAGTAAAACAGGCAGGCGAATCATTTAAAGCATGCGGCACACGGTATAACAAAGGTGCCTATATCATTGATACTGCCCAGCCCCGTGGCCGGTTTGTGAAAACTACCTTTACCCGCCAGGTCGATATGGCGGAATCATTCATCAAAGAGCAGGAACGGCGCCGGGCCCGCAAGCTGGACGATGAAATTTATGATGTAACAGCCTGGTCTCTGCCATTGTTATTCAATGTCAAAACCGATAGTTGTGATGATGGTTTATCTGTAAAAGGCAGCTACGTGACACCTGATATGCCCCTGAAAGGCAATGTGGATAAACCGGACGCCAGTGTGGCCTGGCTGGTGCCCTGGGGTGATGCCGCAGCCGGCCGTTTTCTGACAGCCGCGCTGCAACAGGGGATCCATTTGAAAAGTGCTGACGAAGCCTTCACTCTCGACGATAAGCGCCGGTTTCCGGCCGGCACATTAATTATTGAAGTGAAAGCCAATGGCGAAGGCACCAGTGAAAAGATTGCCGCGCTTGCAGCACAAACCGGCGCGCTGGTAACAGGCACTGACAGCAGCTGGGTAACTGACGGTCCCAGCTTCGGCAGCCGCAGTACACCGGTGATGTCAGCACCCAATATTGCTATGGCCTGGGATTCTCCCACCAGCTCACTGAGCGCCGGCAGCACCCGCTTTGTTATTGAGAGGCAGTTTAACTATCCGGTCACCGCAATCCGGACAGATATGCTGGCAAGCAGAAACCTCAACCACTATCAGGTGATCATTTTGCCCGCAGGCTGGTACGACGGAGCCTTAGGCCAGCGCGGCGCTGAAAACCTCAAGAGCTGGGTAAAACAGGGAGGTGTGTTAATCACTTTTGCACAGGCAACCGCTTTTGCAGCCTCACCGGATAACGGCTTGCTGGATGCAGACCTGGAATACAGCTTTAACGATAAAACGGTGGAAGCAGATGAACAGGCAGATCATCGTGGTCATGTTGCCGGTTCACATATTACTGATAAATCGCAACTTATACGTCGCATTGAAAACGACCAGCGTTCACCTGATTACGTCGCCGGAATCCTTGCGAAGGTTGAAGTGGACCAGGAGCACTGGCTTACCGCAGGGGTTAAACCTGAAGTGGTTTCGCTGGTAACAGGCAATACTATTTTTGCCCCCATGAAACTGGATGCCGGAAAAAATGTTGCCTGGTACAAAGGTGCTGATGAGCTGCTCGCATCAGGATACTTATGGGACGAGAACCGTGAACAGCTGGCTTATAAGCCATTTCTGATGGTGCAACCGTCCGGCGAAGGCATGGTGATAGGTTTTACCCAGGACCCTTCAAGCCGCGCATATATGGATGGTCTGAACGTCATGCTATTGAATGCTATATTCCGTGGTGCAGCGCATGCATCACCACGACGCTGATCTGACGGTTAATCTTGTTACGGTTTCATCTTAACGTAACAGACTGGCATGAAGAATTAAGGTATTGTTATATTGTAACAATACCTTTTTTTATGAGAACACAATAATGATAACAAGACGACAATTCACCTTTGGCCTGGCGGCTCTGTCTGCAGGCAGCAGCGCATTCGGCGGGCTCGCAAATGCAGCTACTCAGCATGCCGCAGGCGGACTGCGTGCTGCGACCGGGTTTGGCCCGCTGAAACCGGATCCGGCTTCCCTGCTGGATTTACCGGAAGGCTTTACTTATAAAGTCATTTCGGCGCTGGGCCAGGCCATGTCTGACGGCCTGAATGTGCCGGATAAAGCTGACGGAATGGGCTGTTTCAAACTGGATGAACAACGTGTGGCTCTGGTGAGAAACCATGAACTTACCCCGAAAGACCGGATCTTACAGCCTGCATCGGTTGCCTCGCACAAAACTGCAAACGCCTACGACACCGCCCCCGACGGGAATGCACTGCCCGGTGGCACGACTACCATGGTGTATAACTTAATCACCGGTGAAACAGAAAGCCAGCATGTGAGTTTATGCGGCACAATCCGGAACTGTTCCGGTGGCATTACTCCCTGGGGCAGCTGGCTCACTTGCGAAGAGAGTATTGATAAGCCGTCGGCTTATAACAGTAAAGACCACGGCTGGGTTTTTGAAGTCCCCTCAACAGCACAAACCCTTGTCTCACCTCAGCCGCTTAAAGCCATGGGCCGGTTTAACCATGAAGCTGCAGCGGTAGATCCCCGCACCGGTATTGTTTACATGACGGAAGACCGGGGAGACAGCCTGTTCTACCGCTTTATTCCCGATGTGCCCGGCGATCTTATCAAAGGTGGCAGACTTCAGGCACTGGCAATAAAAGCCAGTCCGGGTTACGACAGCCGCAACTGGGTTAACCCGGCAATGCCGCTGCAACAATGGCTCGACGCCAGCTGGATAGATTTGACAGACCCGGAGAGTCCGGAAGATGATCTCCGTAAACGGGGATATGCAGACGGCGCAGCCCTGTTTGCCCGTGGTGAGGGGATTCACTGGGGAGACGGTGAACTCTATTTTTGCTGTACCAATGGCGGCAAGAAGCAACTGGGACAAATTATGCGCTATCAGCCTTCTGCGTCTGAAGGCACAGAACACGAAGCAGCTAAGCCGGGCCGGCTGCAATTGTTCCTGGAAAGTACAGATAAATCTCTGTTTAACTTTGGCGACAATCTTACTGTTGCACCTTTTGGTGACTTAATTGTTTGTGAAGATCAGTACACAGAGGTCGTTGACAACCATCTGCGGGGTGTAACCCCTGATGGCAGCGTGTATCCTTTTGCCCGCTTACATGATCAAACTGAACTTGCCGGCGCATGCTTCTCACCGGACGGCAGTACCCTGTTTGTTAATTTATATTCACCAGCCAGAACCGTTGCAATAACTGGTCCCTGGTCAGCCAGAAGCTGATAATACCTGTTTACCGGATAGCCGGATAAGGCTGTCCGTTTCCCCCTCCCCACCTGAGATGTTTATTTTTTATTCAATTTTGCACTAAACCCCGGGCAGAACCGTATGCTATCCTGAAAATGCTGCATAGCAGCATAACTTAAGGAACAGGCGATGAAACCACTGAAGATAAATCTCGCTTTACAGGGTGGCGGGGCCCACGGTGCTTTCACCTGGGGAGTGTTAATCAGGCTGCTGGAAGAAGAGTGGCTGGAGTTTGACGGCATCAGCGGCACCAGTGCCGGCGCAATGAATGCTGTAATGCTGGCTGAAGGCTGGCGTAAAGACGGTCGCCGGGGTGCAGCGACGCAACTGGATGCATTCTGGGAAGCCATCGCTGACAAAGGTATACAGATGCCCATGCCGAAAATATTGGAACAATCACTGAACAAATGGTGGATGAGCATGTTTCAACATTTTTCCCCCTACGACATCAATACGATGGACATCAACCCGCTGCGGGATGTGCTCGATGAAATTACTGATTTCAAAGCACTGCAGCACCACTCCCCTTTTCGCTTATTCATTGCCGCAACTGAAGTGACGACGGGAAAACTGGAACTCTTTAATGAACAGGAACTGACCGTCAGTCACGTTCTGGCTTCCGCCTGTTTGCCCAACGTATACAAAGCGGTGACGATAAATAATAAGCACTACTGGGACGGTGGCTACGCGGCCAATCCGGCTATCTTTCCGTTGATCCACAGTTGTGACGCTCAGGATGTTCTGATTGTACTGCTGCAACCGTTACAACGGGGAGCACTGCCTGTCCGTACGGAAGAAATCAGTGACCGCATCAGTGAACTCACATTTCACTGTGCTTTCTTGCGGGAGATGCGCTCAATACTGGACATTAAAACCTCGTCTCAACGGTGGGGCTGGGTTTCCGGAGATTTTGAGAAACGTATACGGGCCACCCGTACCCACATCATAGAAAACAGTGAATTAATGTCTGCCCTTGACCAGATGAGTAAGTACGACAATTCACGGGCGTTCCTTCTGGAACTGAAGGAGGAAGGCATAAAAACCGCTGAGCAATGGCTGGAAACCAGTACCGGAGATTTGGGGAAAAGAGACAGTTGCGATTTACCCGGACTTTTCGGCTAAATCTTATTGATAAACATTCTCATTTGCATTAAGATGGTTTCACCTTTTGAGAATTGAGCCTGTTAATTTTCAACCTGGTACTACTCCTCCAGCCAAAAGGCAGGACCCTTAGACCGCCGGAGCTCATCCCGGCGGTATTTTTTTATCTGAATTACAGCCCCATGGATTTCAGTTTTGCATCCAGACGGGGATAAACACGGCGGGCATTCCCTGAGTAAACCTGCGTTCGTTGTTCCTCAGTTAAATCCAGCGCATCGACATAACGTTTCGTGTCATCGAAGTAGTAACCGGTTTCCGGGTCGATGCCGCGCACAGCACCAATCATTTCTGAACCAAACAGAATGTTGTCCAGATCGATAACATCAAACAGTAAATCGATACCCGGCTGGTGATACACACACGTGTCAAAATACACATTTTTCATCACATGCTCACGTAACGGGGGCTGCTCCAGCATATCGGCAAGACCACGGTAACGTCCCCAGTGATAAGGCACTGCGCCGCCACCATGAGGAATGATAAAACGCAGATCCGGAAACTCTTTAAACAGATTTCCCTGCAGGAACTGCATGAATGCCGTGGTATCTGCGTTCATATAGTGAGCGCCGGTAGCATGGAAGTTGGCATTACAGGAGCCGGACACGTGAATCATTGCCGGTACATCCAGTTCTACCATTTTTTCGTAGAAGGGATACCAGCTTTCATCTGTCAGCGGCTTTGATGTCCAGTGACCACCGGAAGGATCCGGGTTCAGGTTACAACCAACAAAACCCAGTTCGTTCACGCAACGTTCCAGTTCATCCACCGAATTTTTAATCGGCACACCCGGTGATTGTGGCAGCTGGCAAACACCGATAAATTGCTTCGGATATAAATCCACCACACGCTTGATCAAATCATTACATGCGCTGGTCCACTGTTTAGAAACGGCTTCGTCCCCCAGGTGGTGTGCCATGGCAGACGCGCGGGGAGAAAAAATGGTCATATCTGAACCGCGCTCAATCAGCAAACGAAGCTGGTTTTTCTCAATACTTTCCTGAATTTGCTCATCACTAATATGAGGAACTTCAGGTAACGCTTTACCCGCCTTAAACGCCGCCAGTTGCGCATCACGGAATAATTGAAGTGGTTCCGGTGCCGTTGTGTAATGGCCGTGACAATCAATAATCATAATCAATCCTGTAACTTATTGTTTCCCGGGCGCAGAGAAAGCTGAGTCTGCGACCAGCACTTCTCCCCGCATGAGCAAACGGGCTGTGCGCAACAGCGCAGAACGGTTAATTTTTAAAGTCGACAGCGAACCGCTGCCTTCCACATCCATTGCCACAGTGAAACTGCCGGTCGGATGTTCTATTTCAAGACGGGAGTAGTCGCTACAACCTTTAAGGTAGCCGTAGGCGATGGAACCGTCCACCACGCAGGCTGTAGCAACACTCACCGAACCCAGTACACCTATGGCATCATGCACACGGTGTGGAATAAAGGTACGGGTATTCAGCAAACCACCCCGGACAGGGGCCGATATAAGCGACATTTTAGGGACAGTTTTATCGCTTACATCACCAAGGTTCATTTGCCGGCCCGCTTTTAACCTGATGCTTTCAATGCGTTCTTTAACGCCGGTATTTTTTTCAATTTCCGCAGGCGACTCATCGCCTGTTAAGCCAAAGTCAGCGGCATTTAACAGCACAACAGGCATGCCGTTATCGATACAGGTCACTTCCACACCATCAATCACATCTTTGGCGTTGCCGGTGGGAAACAATGCGCCGCAACTGGCTCCGGCAACATCGAGGAAATCAATCAGAACCGGCGCTGCCGTGCCCGGCACGCCGTCAATACGGGCATCACCTTCATATACCGGCGCTCCGTCTTTAACTTCGACCTGTGCTACCGCAAGGCCACCGGTATTCACCATGTGAATACGCACACTGGTGGTACCTTCCTGTGCGTCAATTAAGCCTTGTTCAATCGCGAAAGGACCCACGCCTGCAAGAATATTTCCGCAATTCTGGCCATCACTGACCACTGCTTTATCCACCACAACCTGCAGGAAAAGATAATCCACGTCTGCATCGTCTCTGGTAGACGGACTGACTACTGCAACCTTGCTGGTCAACGGATGGGCACCGCCCACACCGTCGATTTGTCTGTCATCCGGAGATCCCATTGCAGCCAGCAAAACCTGGTCCCGCAATACGGTATCTTCCGGTAACGAAGATGCCAGAAAATACAAGCCTTTAGACGTTCCGCCGCGCATCAGATGGCAGGGAATGGCCTTCACTTGCTGTACTCCTCGTAAGACACATATTTCAGGCCTTTTTCAGCCAGACGCTCACGCATATTGTAAATATCCAGCCCCAGTTCTCCGGCGGCCAGGCGATCCCGTTTGGATGCTTCGTTATCAAGACGCTTCTGTACTTTTTCATGCACTGCATCCGCTTCGTTACGCTGCACAACCACGACTCCATCGTCATCGGCAACAATAATGTCGCCCGGATGAATCAGTGCGCCGGCACAAACCACCGGCACGTTTACGCTGGCGATGGTTTCTTTCACTGTGCCCTGGGCAAAAATTGCTTTAGACCAGACGGGAAATTCCATTTCCTGGAGCGTTGCGGTATCACGCACACCGCCGTCAATGATTAACCCTTTCACGCCACGGGCTTTTAACGAGGTAGCCAGCAAATCGCCAAAAAAACCATCAATGCAGTGACTGGTGGGCGATACAACTAATACATCTCCGGGCTGACACTGCTCAACAGCAACGTGGATCATCCAGTTGTCACCCGGGGCAACCTGACAGGTTACAGCCGTACCGGAAATACTGGCCGGGCGGTAAATTGGACGCATGTAATCAGCCAGCAAACCTTTGCGACCCTGAGCTTCGTGGACGGTAGCCACTTCCGCGCCTTCATATTTTTTCAGCGTGTCCTCAGATGCACGTGGACAATTCGTAACGCATACTGCCATAACCTTTAACCCTTCTGACTTTTTGGTGTGGCTCAGTATGCGCCGGTAAATGTTAAAAAGCCGTTTAGAAACCTGTGCAGCATCATTACTTTTTTCTATAATGGCAAAAAATCGCTACTGGTTTGCCATGCCATGTTGAATATCCGGCACCTGCACTGTGCACTTGAAATTAAAAAGTACTGCAATCTGTCAGAAGCAGCCCGACAAGTGCACCTCACCCAATCTGCCCTTACTCAAAGCATTAAAAAACTGGAAGAGAGCATTGGCTGGACGCTGTTTACCCGTTCCTCCTCCGGTATGTTCGTAACCCCGGAGGGAGATGTTTTTCTTAACCGGTTTGGCCGTGCCTTCAGTTTGCTGGAAAGCTTTGCCACCACTTTATTCAGTGCCGACAAGCATGGCAGAACGTCGTTTCTGCGGGGGGTCACTGCAAGGCAACTTGATGCTCTGGTACATATTGTTGAATTGCAAAGTTACACGGCTGCATCAGTAAAAATGGACTTGTCTCAACCCACGCTTCACAGAACTATCCGTGATCTGGAAACCTTGTGCCAGCAAACCCTGTTCAACCGCTCCCCCACCGGTGTTGAGGCCACCTGGCGTGCCAGACAGTTTTCCCGTATTGCCTCATTGTATTTTTCAGAACTCAGCCAGGGGCTGGATGAAGTCGCAGAATTAAATGGTGAAAAGCTGGGTAGCGTGCGTATTGGCAGCTTACCGCTCGCACGGTCTGAGATTGTTCCCAAAGCTGTACTCGCTCTGCTTGAAGAAGCGCCGGGCGCCAACATAAGCATTGTCGACGGTCCTTATGAAGAGCAGTTGCATGCCTTGCTGCACGGACATATTGATATACTGGTAGGCGCCCTGCGCTTCCCCGCCCTGTCTGACGATATTGAACAGATCCCTTTGTTTGATGATTACCTGTCAATTGTGACCGGCAGTCACCATCCGCTGGCCGCCAAATGCTCCCTCACGACACAAGACTGGCAATCACTGAAGTGGATTGCGGCAAAAGAAGGTACACCTGCACGTAAGGCCTTTGGTGATGTGCTACAAGCCATTTGTCCCGATCACGCTTACGAAGTGATTGAATGCAGCTCACTGATGGCAATTCGCGGATTGCTAATCAACAGCGACCGCGCCGCCATCCTGCCTGCCCGCCAGGTTGAAATTGATGTTGCCGCAGGATTGCTGGCGGTCAACCCGACGCCCCTGAGCGATGCACCGAGACAGATTGGCTACACATTAAGAAAAAACTGGCACCCCACCCGGTTGCAAAAAGAATTTTTGTGCCATCTGGAAGCAAAATCCGGATATTAGACTAAAGTATAAAAATATTTAATGTTAATCCTCAAAATCAGTCTGACTTTTTAAGGAAAACAACCATGTCACCGGTCACAAAAGAGAGAACCCGCTATCTTGTTCTTGTTGCAATAGATCTCAGCAAAAAGTTGTCGGTGCTTATTATGGCAATGAGCATTATGTCACTTGCCGGTTACTTCTATAATGTTGGTTTTTTGTATCGTCCCGCCGAGGATCAGGTAGCAACCCACCCCTACACCGCTATTCAGGCTTTTTTGATCGCTTTATGTATTGTTTTAAACAGGCCCGGAAGACGACAGCATATTAAATGGATACTGGCAGTGAGTTTATTGCTGTCACTTTCGTGGCTCGCAGACGAGATACTAGGGAGTAAGATCCTTTATACGATCATTCCTTTTACCGAGATTGCACTGTCAGAACACAATGCAGGGAAAATCAATCATGTTGGTATAAATACCTTTATCACCTTTCTGCTGATTTGGTTTTCCGTGGCTATGAAAGCATTTAACTATAATTTGGGTTCACAGTCTGCTGCGTTCGCAGCATTATCTTTTCCGTCACTTTCTCTTTTTGGTTATGCGTACACAATTGCACCTTTCCACGGAGAAATGTCCTTATTAAGCACCGCGACTTTACTCCTGCTTAGTTGCGCCGCACTTTGGAGTACTGCAAACCACGGAGTGGTAAGGGCAATCTTGTCACCGTACATTGGTGGTCAGATAGCCCGCTTTCAATTCGCTACCGGTTGTATTTTTGCTTTCTTCCTTGGATATCTTGTCGTCAAATCAATTGCATCTATCCAATATTCCGGAGTAGTCGGTGCTTACGCTGTTGCTGTGTGCTGGTTGATAATAATCCTTGTCACTATTAGTGCTGCTTTGTTTGAACGAAGCGATAAAATTCGACGCAGGATGGAAAATCAATTAGCGAATTCAGCAAGAACTGACCCGTTGACAGGCCTGATGAACCGCAGAGCGTTTAACGAAGTTTTAAAATACGAAGCAGGTCGGACCAACCGCTACGGAACGAAGGCAGTTCTGATCCTTATGGATATCGACCATTTCAAAGGGGTAAATGACACCTATGGTCATCCTGCCGGTGACGAAGTTCTCAAAACAATGGCAGCAACGATTAGGGATAATATCAGAGATACAGACAGTGCCTGCCGTTTCGGAGGTGAAGAATTTGCCATATTGTTATCTGACACGAGTCCCGAAGATGGGTTGACAGTAAGCCATGCTTTGCGAAAAGTGATTGAAGAAACAGACATTGTTCCGTCACCAGAACAGAGTATCAAAGTTACTGCTTCATTCGGGCTGACACAACTCGCTGAAAACCGGATTGAAGAAGCTCTGATACGCGCTGATAAAGCACTCTATCAGTCAAAGGAAAGGGGTCGCAACAGGGTATCAGTTCATGTTCTGGCGACCTCCCGGCACAATGTTTACTGCAGACGCAGCAACCAGGTCGTCCGCCAGCTGGCTTTTTAGACTGCAAAAACACTGTCAAACCCATGTACTGACGATTACAATGCGTGTCCGTTGTCCATTCATCTGTAGTGCAAGGAAATTTCATGGAAACGATACATCGCGATTTTATCGACGCCTGGCAGCGTTTCGACCACTGGCTGACGACATCATTGTTTCCGAAATGGGCTGCACAGGGTTTTGCTGAAAACGGCGCCGCACTGGAATGTTTTGATGGTGAAGGCAAGCCCGACAGGCAAGCCGACAAACGTATGCGGGTGCAATCCAGACAAATATTTTCAATGTGCTACGGCTACAAAAAAGGCTTCCTGCCTGAAGGTAAAGCCCTGGCGCAGGCAACGGAAAAATTTATCCGTAACGCCTGTCCTGACGCCCTTCCCGGCTTTTACCCGATGACCCTTGATGCATCCGATAAAGTAAAAAATGCCGCTACCGATTTGTATGATGTGGCATTTTTTCTGCTGGCATACAGTTGGCAGAAAGACGCGCTGAATGATGATCATGCTCTGCTAAAAGCGAAAAACCTTGCACTGCACGTGGATACTGTTCTGAAAAGTGATCATGGTGGCTGGCTTGAAGGGACATATGCCCACACCACGCGGCGTCAAAATCCGCACATGCATTTGTTCGAAGCCTTTATTCACCTGTACCGGGTCAGTAATGACATGTTCTGGCTTGAACGCTGCAATCAGGTGTATGCACTGTTCGAGCAGCATTTTTTCGATGCACAGCACGGTGTGTTGCTTGAGTTTTTCACCACAGACTGGCAGCCATGCCCCACCGGCGGCCGGAGTGTAGAACCCGGCCACATGATGGAGTGGGTATGGCTGCTGCATGAATTTCAGACTGTCAGTGGCACAGATACCACACGTTATCAGTCGGTATTATACCGCAATGCCAGGGACTACGGGTTGACGCCCGGTAACCGCTGGTTGCACGATACAGTTACACCTGAAGGAACTGTCGTATCGTCCACCTTTAAGAGCTGGCCGATGACGGAGTGGATCAAAGCTGCACTGGTTCACAGCACTTTGCCTGACAATGCAAACCGTGAGCAGGACATTGCCAGTGCTACATTTGCCATCCACCAGTTGATTGACGGCTTCTCCCATCCGCAACTTGAAGCTCACTACACGTATGTTATTGACAGCAACGGACAGCCCGTGGACCCGAAAATGGCAGCCAGTACCTTGTATCACCTGTGTATGGCACATAACGAAGCCTCCCGTTTTTTTCGCCGCTGCATTTACTGAAATCCCTGCTGTTTCCGGATAACGTTTCGGGTGGACTTTCCGGCTCACGGCATATTGACACCGTGAGCCATTGAAACAAAATCTCACAATTTCCTTCTGACATTAATTTTTCAAAAACCCCTTACTGCTCATATGCATAGCAGGAAAGCAAGAAAGCGCTTACAAATATACCCCCACGTCTGTTACAAAACACGACAATTTTATAATGACATCGATGACATAAATACATTATAGTGTTACTAAATTTACTTTTTGTTAACCATATTGATTACAAACAAAATCAATCAGGTTAAGGTCAGGATTCACTGTGTGATCTGCTTGTAGGGACAAAAACAGGCGCAGATCGTTTTCAACTTAAACAGGGGCGAAAATGTCAAAAAATACATATGATGCCATCGTAGTCGGCTCTGGTATCAGCGGGGGCTGGGCTGCTAAAGAGCTTACCGAAAAGGGCCTGAAGGTACTTATGCTTGAGCGCGGCGAAAACGTCGAGCACATCAAAGACTACACCAACATGAGTAAAAATTTATGGGACTATCCACACCACGGTCGTCCCAGCCTGGAAGCACTGGCCGCTGAACCCAATATGGCCCGTGGTAAGGGGTATCCTTTTAATGAACCCACAATGGGCGCATGGGCTTCTGCGCAAACATCTCCCTATGTGGAAAAAGAACCTTTCCAGTGGTTTCGTGCCTATCAGGTGGGTGGACGCTCTTTGTTGTGGGGTCGTCAGTCTTACCGTTTAAACCCTGAAGACTTCGAAGCCAATGGTAAAGAAGGTGTGGGTGTTGACTGGCCTATTCGCTATGAAGATGTGGCACCATGGTATTCGTATGTTGAAAAGTTTGCCGGAATTTCCGGTAACCGCGACGGTCTGGATGTATTACCTGACGGTGAATTCCTGCCGGCATTTGCTTTTAATGCTGTGGAAAAAGACGTACAAGCCCGCCTTAAAAAACAGTACAAGGGCAAGCGTCAATTAATTATGGGCCGTACTGCCCACATTACCGAGCAACGTCCCGAACAGGGTCGTGTGAAGTGTCAGCACCGTGACAAGTGCTGGACGGGCTGTCCTTTCGGCGGCTATTTCAGTACCCAGTCTGCAACCCTGCCCGCGGCACTGAAAACCGGCAATCTTACTCTGCGCCCGCTCTCCATCGTAAAAGAGCTGATCTACGATAAAGACACCAAACGGGTTACCGGGGTTGAGATAATAGATTCTGAAACCGGATTAACTGAAGTTTTCCACAGCAAAATTGTCTTCCTGAATGCCTCGGCACTGAACTCTGCCTGGTTATTGATGAACTCAGCCCGTGATGTCTGGGATAACGGTCTTGGCTCAAGCTCAGGTGAACTGGGTCACAATGTCATGGATCACCACTACATGCTGGGCGGTATGGCAGAAATTGAAGGCCATCTCGACAAATACGTCTATGGCCGCAGGCCAACAGGCTTCTACATTCCCCGCTTTGCAAACTGGGGCGATGACAAACGTGACTTCCTCCGTGGCTTCGGCTTCCAGGGTAACGCATCCCGTTCAGGTTTCAGCCGCAGCGCTGACGACTTAGGTATCGGAGCCGGATTGAAAGACGGTCTCAGTGAGCCGGGTCCGTGGAGCATCAGTACAGTTGGTTTTGGTGAAATTCTGCCGGACCACCGCAACAAAGTAAGTCTGAACCATGATGTGAAAGATGCATGGGGACTGCCGGTGCTGGAAATGGATGCCAAAATCCGTGACAACGAACTGAAAATGCGTAAAGCCATGAAAGAAGACATTGTAGAAATGTTTGACAGCATCGGTCTTAAAAACGCCACCGCCTGGGAAACCACTTACCACATGGGTAAAGGTATTCATGAAATGGGCACTGCCCGCATGGGCCGGGATCCTAAGACTTCCGTCCTCAACAAGCACAACCAGGTGTGGGATGCGCCTAACGTATTTGTTACCGACGGAGCCTGTATGACATCGTCTTCGTGTGTTAATCCTTCACTTACTTACATGGCACTGACAGCCCGTGCCGCAGATTTTGCAGTAGAAGAACTCAAGCGGGGTAATCTGTAATGGATCGTCGTGATTTACTAAAACTTATCGCAACCGCCACCGGCACAAGCTTTATCTGTTCTCCGGCCATGGCCGTCTGGCAGGAGCAACCGGCCCTGACCTCTGTAAAAGACTCAGGACTGGACGACAACACCGTCGCGCTGATTACTGAACTGTGCGAAACCGTATTACCGAGAACTGATACGCCGGGAGCAAAAGATGCGGGTTTGCCGGCGTTCTTTATCGGCATGATCCGCGAATGCTACACACCGGAACAACAGGCTTTGATGGAAGCCGGATTTAAAGATGTGGATGCACGCAGTCAGGAAGAATATGGTAAGCCTTTCGTTGGCTTAAGCCAGAAACAGAAAACGGCACTGGCTTCAAAGCTGGACAGTGAGGCGCTGGCGTTTAACCGCGGTGAAGACTCGCCCTGGGACGGTAAAGAAGATGGCCTGCCCCATTACTTTACCCTCTACAAGCAGCTGATGATCTTTGGTTTCTTTACGTCGAAAACAGGCGGCACTCAGGTGCTCCGTCACGTAGACATACCGGGCGATTACAAAGATATCCCTTATAAGAAAGGGGACAAAGCCTGGATGACCGTTTGGCCGATGTAAGGAGACTCCTGATGATGAAGAAAAATATGCTTAAAGCCATTATTGCCGGCAGCATCACAATGGGCAGTCTGGTAGCGACAGGCAGCGCGTCTGCCGCAGAGGCTTTAACCGACTGTTCCTTACGGGATGTGCCTTTTTCCAGCTCTATGCCGGCTTACGATGTGGTAATGCGCCCGAAAGCCAGAGCCATTGTTGAAAAACACTATCCCGGCGTACTGGCTAAAATTCCGGCGTGGATCTTAAGTGAATCAATGCCTTCCTTCAGTACATTGATCACACTGGACCAGTTACTGGCCCGTGTGGGTGTTGAAGACGATGCAAACGCTGCGGCTATGCGTAAAGAACTGGCAGCACTGCCGGTCACCCGTGAAGATAAGATTGCACGTTGTGCAAGGTTCGATTCAGAACCGGTGGAATTCGACCTGGGTGGAGAACCTGTTCAGGTGCTGATCTATCAGAAAATCAATGGCTATGACCACGGCGAATCAGTAACTGCTGCCACAGAAAACCTGAGCAAGCTGGCAAAAGAAATGGGCTATGGTGTTTCTGTCAGCGCCAAAGGCAGTGCATTTACACCGGAAAACCTGTCTGAATTTGATGTGGTGATCTGGAATAATGTCAGCGGTGACACCCTCACTTTGTCACAACGTAAAGCGTTTGAAGACTACATGAATAACGGCGGCGGCTTCCTGGGCATTCATGCATCAGCCGGCGACTCGGTGTATTTCTGGGACTGGTATCGTGATGTGCTGATTGGTGCTCAGTTTATCGGCCATCCGGGTGATGACAACTGGTTCCAGGATGCATCGCTGGATGTTACCCGTCACGGCACCGGTGTGGCAGAAGGGATCCCTGACCGCTGGGAATTAAATGATGAGTGGTATTCGTTCTCAGACAGCGTGTCCTCCAAAGGCTACGACATCGTAGTGGCCATAGATGAAACTACTTATGTGCCGGGTAAAGAACTGGAAATGGGTGAAGATCATCCGCTGGTCTGGACCCATTGCATCGGCGAAGGCCGCGCAATGTACAGCGCTATCGGTCACCGCAAAGAAGTTTACAACGCTGAATACAACATTAAGTTATTAAAGAACGGTATGAAGTGGACGGCGGGACAAGGTAACGATACCTGCAAGCAGTGATATTTTCGCTGAACAGTTGAAATGATAAGGCCCGGTCATTCCGGGCCTTTTTTCGTTTAACGGCAGATATGCCTTGTTATTGATAATAACAAACGGGGTTAAGGGTTCACCCGCGTCTGATAAACCTGTCGCAATATGCCAAGCTTTCCGGCTCTGACCTCTTTTTCAGCATGGGCTGTCTTATCAAAAACCATCCAGTTCTTGTCCTGCTTATCCACTGGCTGCCACTCAGATAAGCCCTGCCCGTTCGGGTTGCCGGTTCTTATGAAATTCCGCCAGTACGCCTGCATCGCTTTAACAGCATCATTCCCGGCAGGTTTAAAAAGTGCAAAGGTTTCTGAGGCATGACCTGCCCCCGGCGTAGTCTCATCCGCAACATCGTAAAAGTAACGGTACCCCGGTTGCTTAACGGTTTGCATTGCGCCGGTTGTCACCATACCGGCCAGAACATAACGCAAATCACCGAACAAATGTTGAAAAGGTAAGGCCGTCAGCGCCTGCTCGCCCAGTCCATACGCTTTTTGCACACTGTCAGCAGCAGATGCCGTTAAGGTGAGCATGCGCTGAGGTGACACACCGGAATAGGGATAAACATTGCCGTCGTAACTGTTCCCGCCGCTAATATAAGGTACAGCGTGCTGCTTCCCCTGAGCAAACAATCGCGCCGGTTCGTCGGGCAACGTGATACCGTCTGCAACCGGCAGGTGAAAGCCGTTTATCGCATTGACGAATGCTTCCGGACTGGTCTGATAAAGCAGCTCCCTGCTGACTTTGTCTGTTCCCGTTGCCCGCTGTGCGATGGCAGAGGACAGGACCTCTGCATCCGGGCTGCCCTGAAGGGCCGGTGCACCTGAAGTGCGTGGCAACGGCCAGGTGCCGTAGCCACTTTGAGAAATCGCGCCGGAGAACAAACCTTCAGCTTTGGGTGTTACCATTAGCATCTGCACGGCCATGCCACCTGCAGAGCCGCCGGCAATCGTCACCCTGGCGGGATCGCCACCGAATTCAGCGATATTGTCCTGAACCCAGGACAGCGCAGCGACCATATCCATGACACTATAGTTAACACCATCAGGTTGAGATAAAGCCGGATGAGCAAAAATACCCAGTGCACCAAGCCGGTAGTTAAATGAAACCAGTACGAGTCCCTGATTCACCCAGTGTGAAACGACTTTAGGATCTAAATCTCCTGAACCGCCTACATACCCGCCGCCATGGATCCACACTAACACTGGCCGCGCAGTCTGGCCGTCATCCGCTGATGGTGAGAATACATTAATTCCCAGACAGTCTTCGCTGCCATTATCTTTGCCCCGCTGCGGGCAGGGAGGAAAAAACGAATTTGCTGCATAGGGCGATGCAATAGCATCCGGTTCCTGAGGCGGCTGCCACCGCAAGTTACCCACCGGCGCTTTGGCATAAGGCATACCGCGGTAAAAGTTTATTCCGTCTGCATGTTGTCCGGTTACTTTACCGGAGGCGAGAGTCACCTCAGGCGTATCATGGCCGGCAGCATACCCGCAGGATAGCGACGAAATAGTTAAAAACAGTACAGAAAAACACCCGCGAAAGCGCTGGTGGGAAAATAAAGTGAATAACATCCTGGTCCTCATCATAGAAACCGGTGACAGGCACCGTTAAAGTTTATGCAATAATAACATTAACTTAACATTATCAGACAGTAATTGTTACCGGTAAAGCTTCGTTTATTTCTGCAACCTGATCCATTTTGTTCATTGTGTTCATGGACAAAACAAACAAAACAGACAGTTATATTTTCAAGCACAAAAACATCCATTACATAGCCTTAACAAAGGACTAACAATATTCTTGCGTCACGAAACATTGAGGTACTTTGTGATGCATAAAACAACAATTGGTTTGCTGTGTCTGGCAGCCACTTATCAGGCTTCGGCACAAACAGAATCAGCCAGTAATCAGTCTCTTGAAAACAGGCTTTCTCAGTTAGAGCAACAGCTCGCATCAATGGAAGCGAAAGACGCCAGTGACGATAAATGGGTGACGTTAGGCGGGCGACTTCAGATAGACGCTAACATCTTCGACGGTGCCTACAATGCAGACAACGAAGGCAACACAGGTTCTACTATTTTTCCCCGCCGTGCGCGGTTGTCGGTAGAAGGCGAACGCAGCGATCTGGAATACAAGATGATTCTGGAATTCGCCGAAGAAACCATCGAAATTTTGTTACTTCGTTTTGAATATACCGGTTTTGAAAACGGCCCGACGATTAAGTTCGGTAAAATCCGTGAAGACATTACTCTGGACGCTCTGACCAGCTCTAAGCACATGGCGTTAATTGAGCGTGCCAGCATGGCAAATACTATGTCGCCCTATTTTCGTTGGGGTGTGGCTGCGTATCAATATTTCCCGTCAACAGGTTTGCGTTACGCTGTGGGTGTGCATAAAAATGATGCATTTGGCGCAGAAGGTACCGATGATGACTCCGCCATTTCATTGGCAACCACCGGACGCCTCACCTGGGCTCACGAATTTAAAGAAAACAATCTGATCCACCTGGGCTCATGGGGCTCGTACCGCAAAATGGATAACAGCCAGTTGTCAGCCTCTTTCGCCCGCGCGGAAGTCAGAGAGCCGAACGTGAGACTGGTAAATTATGCCGCAGGCGGTGATATCGTGCCCCTTGACCATCTGAGTCAGTACGGCATTGAAGCCGCCTACCAGTACAAAAGCTTACTGGTTCAGGGTGAAGTAGCCCGTCGCAATATCGCCACTAGCGATCCTGCATCCCTGCCCGACGACGAAAACTACGACGGCTATTACTTTCAGGCCAGCTACATGCTAACCGGCGAGAGCAAGTCTTATTCCAAAGGCAGCGCACGTTTCAATCAGCCCAAAGGCGTTGAAGACGCGTGGGAAATAGCCGCCCGCGTTTCGTCTATGGATGCTACCAGCGAGTTTCAGGGTACCCAGGCCAAATCCTTCACCGCGGGTGTGTCTTACTACATCGATGAAAATACAAAAATTATGCTGAACGGCGTGCATAGCAAAGTGTCAGGCCCCGGCACAGAAGCGCTTGTGGGTGATGAAACCAGCGGCAATGCCATCACCATGCGTTTCCATTACGACTTTTAACGGAGGGATTCATGCGTTCTGTTTTGATTAGTGCTGCAATATTGTGGCTGGTGAGTGCCAGTGCCTTCGCCAAGGATCACTTTCTGATCCCCGGCGGTCCCGGCGGCGGCTGGGACACTACCGGTCGTGGTATCGGGGAAGCGTTGATGAAGTCAGGTATTTCAGATAACGCTTCGTTTCAGAACATGTCCGGTGGTGGTGGTGGTCGCGCTATCGCTTATCTGATTGAATCCGGTAACAAACACGGCGATATGTTAATGGTTAATTCTACGCCTATTGTAATCCGTGCGTTAACCGGTCAGGTACCCTTCAGCTACCGTGATGTGAAGCCCGTTGCCAGCATAATTGCCGACTACGGCGCCTTTGTGGTGCGAGAAGACTCGCCCATCAAAAGTTGGAATGAAGCCATAGCGATCCTGTCCAAAAACGTCCGTGAACTGACCATCGCAGGCGGTTCTGCACGGGGCAGTATGGATCATCTGGTGGCTTCGCTGGCAGTCAATGCTGCCGGCCTAGACGGTGCCCGCATCCGCTACATCCCTTATGACGCAGGCGGTCAGGCAAAAGCCGGACTGCTTTCAGGTGAAGTACAAATGCTTTCTACCGGATTAAGCGAAGCACTGGAAATTGCAGAAGGTGGCCAGGCACGTATTTTAGCCATCACAGCCCCTGAAACCGTGCCCGCCTATCCGGATATTCCCACTTTAAAATCGCTGGGCTACGACGCAACGTTCGTAAACTGGCGTGGATTGTTTGCAGCGCCTGATACATCTGATGAAAAAGTACAGGAATATATCGATAAATACGCCGCGCTGCTGAAAACCCCTGAGTGGGCGGCAGTTCGTGACCGGAACGGTTGGATGGATTTGTTCCGTACCACGGACGATTTTGCCGCAGACCTGGCAGCCCAGGAAGCACAAATTAAGACCCTGATGATTCAACTTGGCTTTATTCAACAGGAGCAACAACAATGACACGTCAGTTAACCGGCCCTGCCCTGTTTCTCGTTTTTTTCACGTTTTACGGTATCTATGCCTGGCAAATTCCTCTGCTACCGTTTGAACAATATGAAGTGGTGGATTCATCCACTATGCCAAAACTCTACGCCATGGCAGGCGCCCTGTTCAGTTTTTTAGCTATCGTCAGCCATGTTATTAAAAGCAAGGAACCACAGGGCGAACAAAAGCCGCTTGGGATCACTAAACATACCGTTCGTCAGACCGCGATTGTTATGCTGCTGATGGTGATCTACAGCGCGCTGCTCGATCCGTTAGGGTTCATTGTAGCAACACTTATTTTTCTGATTTCCGGCTTTTGGGTTATGGGAGAAAGACGCGCCCGCATAGTGCTGTTCGCCTCAGTCCCTATGGTGGTGTTTTTCTGGCTCCTCATGACCCAACTTCTTGATATTTACCTGGCCCCCGGCAGCCTCTGGAGTTAACCCATGTTTGATGCAATGATGATAGGCCTGGATGCCGCATTCCAATGGCACAATTTGATGTATGTTGTGATTGGCTGTCTGGTCGGTACCTTTATCGGTATGCTCCCGGGCTTAGGACCCATTACTGCCATCGCTTTAATGATCCCGATCACCTACAGTATCGGCCCCAGTTCAGGCATGATTCTGATGGCCGGAGTTTATTACGGTGCCATCTTTGGAGGCTCAACCAGCTCCATTTTGATTAACGCACCGGGCATTGCCGGCACCGTCGCCTCATCCTTCGACGGTTATCCTCTGGCTATGAAGGGACAGGCCGGTAAGGCACTGGCCATCGCAGCCTGGGCCTCGTTCACAGGCGGTACCATCGGTGCGGTAATGCTGATGGTAGCGGCTCCTACGCTGGCAGAAGTCTCGCTGAGTTTCCATTCCGGCGACTACGTGATGTTAATGCTGGTAGGTTTAACCGCTATTGCAGCGTTCTCCAGCAACGGCGAATTTTTAAAAGCCATGATGATGACCGTATTTGGTCTTGCCCTGTCCACCATTGGTATCGACCCGTCATCCGGTACTGAGCGCTTTACTTTCGGCCAGCCCGATTTGCTGGACGGGCTGAGCTTTCTGCTGATTGCTATGGCCACTTTTGCCTTGTCAGAAGCCTTGATGAATGTCATTAAGCCTGACAGTGCTAAAGACACCAGCATGGGCGGTAATCAATTGGGCAGCTTTAAGCTGAGCAAAGACGAAGTAAAAGAAATCGCGCCATCAGTAGGCCGTTCATCCATCCTTGGCTTTTTAATTGGTGTTTTGCCCGGTGCCGGTGCAACCATCGCCAGCTTTATGGCCTATGCCGCAGAAAGAAATCTGGCCCCTGCCCGCTTCAAGAAAGAGTTTGGCCAGGGTGCCAAGCGTGGTCTTGCTGCACCTGAAGCAGCGAACAACGCGGCGTGTACAGGTTCATTTGTCCCTTTGTTAACGCTGGGGATCCCTGGATCAGGTACTACGGCAATTATGCTGGGTGCACTGATTGCTTACGGCTTACAACCGGGACCGCTGCTTATGCAGGAAAATCCTGACGTATTCTGGTCTGTCATTGTGTCCATGTATTTTGGTAACGTGGTACTGCTCATCCTGAACCTGCCACTGATCCCGTATCTGGCCAAAGTGCTGGTATTGCCCAAATCACTGCTGACCATTTTTATTCTGTTCTTCAGTTTAATTGGTGTGTATCTGGTATCCTTTAACACATTCGATTTATTTATGATGATCGGGTTTGCCTTCGTGGCGGTTGTCCTGCGCATATTACAATTCCCTATGGCCCCGCTGCTACTGGGCTTTATTTTGGGCGACATGATTGAGCGCAACTTCCGTCGTGCCATGCTGATTTCAGACGGTTCATTCAGTTTCATCTGGGAGCGGCCGCTTACCCTGTCGATTCTGATCGTGGCAATTGTTGTGTTGCTGGTACCGCTGTTAGGTTTTGTCAAAAACCGCCGGGCAAATACAACGGCAACGCCGGACTAAAAAGGGGCAAAATAACTGGTGGCAACAAAACGTTATTTCATTCGTAACAAACTGGAATCCTGGTTAGTTGCCGCCATCGTTGTAATGAGCCTGCTACAGCTTGCTGTATTAGGCTTTGCCAGTCAGTACCTGCTGGCTTCTGTCATTGAAGAAAAAACCGGGCAACAGGCGCTTGCCATTGCCCGTTCCCTCGCCAGTCGTCCCGATATCATCCATGCTGTAGAAGCAGAATCCGTTCCTGAACCGCTTCAGCGGGAACTCGCTCTGCTGCAACACGGTTACGGCGCCAGTTATGTTGTCATTGGGAACGAAAGTAAAATCCGTTTATTTCACCCGGTAACAGATCGTGTCGGCCAGCCAATGCAAGGCGGCGACAGTCAGGCTGCACTGGAAGGCAACTATTACATCTCCTCTTCAACGGGTTCTATGGGTCCGTCAATCCGTGGTAAAGCGCCGGTTATCAATGCCAGTGGCGATATCATCGGATTGGTGTCTGTGGGATTTTTGGAAAAATCAGTAAGCCTCGCCATTGAGCAACAAACCTGGCTTATCCTGGGCGTTATTTTTGTAATTCTGGCGTTGGCTGTGATTGCCGCGCGCTGGATTGGTAACCGTGTGCGTAGTCGTTTATTTGGTCTGCAACCGGATGAAATTGGCCGCTTGTATGCCGAGCAGGAAGCTATCTTTAACACCGTGCGGACCGGTATCATTGCCATGACACTGGACGGTAAAATACAACGCATGAACCAGCGTGCCAGGGTATTGTTATTCGCTGAGAACGAAAACGGCGGCACGATAAACGACATCCTGCCCCAGCATGCAGAATTTCTGCTGAAAAACACCGACAAACACATCCGTGGTTTCGAACTGTTTGCCAATCAGCAATGGCTGGTGTTATCCCGCGTACCTTTACAAGTTCAGGGTCAGATGGCCGGCCTGATGCTGACTATGCGTCCTGCCGATGAAGTGGAACATTTGTCACAGCAACTTGCACGGGTGGAAGCGTTTGCTGAGCTGCTGCGGGTTCAGACTCACGATTACTCGAACAAACTGAATACCCTTGCCGCCTTGCTGCAGATGGGGAATGTGGAAAAAGCCCTTGAACTGATCAGTAATGAAAGTCAGGAAGTGCAGACGCAGGTACACAGTCTGGTCGGCCGGGTACAAACGCCGGTGCTCGCCGCTTTGTTGTTCGGCAAATATCACAAAGCACAGGAAGGCAATGTGGCGCTGGACATCAGTCCGGATACGCAGCTTTCTGTGATTAACGATAAACACTTACTCGAATGTCTGGTTTCTATCTTCGGTAACCTGATCGATAATGCCATCGAAGCGTCCCAGCGTGCGAGCAGTCACCGGCCGGCAAAAGTCAGTGTGAGCCTGGAAGAAATGGGCAATAATATCGTTTTCGATGTTGAAGACAGCGGTGACGGTATTCCCGCTGCTGAATATGAACGTATTTTCGCACCGTCGTTCAGCTCAAAATCTGATGCCCGTCATGGAGTGGGCATGTATATAGTGAAAACGCATCTTGAAGGCTGCAACGGCAGTATCGAGATTGGCGAGTCGGAATCAGGCGGAGCCCGCTTCTCTGTGTATATTCCGAGAACAGAAGTGTCAAAATAGTTATGCCCTACTCTTGTATTATTGTTGAAGATCAGCCCCACGTAGCCCAGTATCTGGCTCAGTACCTCATTCAAACCGGTCGCTACATGGTGATGGGCATGGCAAATAACGTGGCGGCAGCTGAAGCTTTGCTCGGCGCCATGCAGCCTGACTTACTTCTGCTGGATGTTTATCTGCCCGACGGTAATGGCCTTGAACTGATGAAAAGCCATCACGATGAATTGCAGAAGACAGAAGTGTTTCTGCTAACGGCAGCGAAAGAAGTACAGGTACTGGAGCAGGCAATGAAATTAGGCGTGTCTGACTTTCTGGTAAAACCGATTCTGCAAAGTCGTTTGGAACAGGCCCTGCAGCACTTTGAGAACCGCCATAAGCAGTTATCCGGTGCGTCAGAGCTTACGCAAACTGTCGTGGATCAATTCTTCAGCCGGCAGAGCGACGGAAAGGCGCAGCGCTTACCCAAAGGCGTAGATGGCCTGACACTTCAAAAAATACAGCAGGTCTTTACTGCAGCGCCTAAAGACAGCCTGAGTGCACAACAGGTTGGTGACACTGTCGGCGTAAGCCGCTCCACCGCCCGTCGCTATCTCGAATACTTATTGGAAACCGAAGAGCTCATTGCTGAACAGGTTTACGGCAACGTGGGCCGCCCCGAGCGCTGCTACCGGTTGAGATAACCCGTCTATCGTCCATGCCGGGTCCATCCTGCTTCCACTTTAAACTGACCTTTCGTCAAGTTGACGATCAATACAGCTTTGCTATTCTTTACTTTTATGAAGATAGTAAAGACAGCATCATGGCTAAAGTAAGTGCAAAGAGACAAATAACATTGCCGGTTGATCAGTGCATTAGTGCACATATTAATGCCGGCGATGATGTTATAAGTTTTGTCGACAGACAGGGCGTTATTTCAATTGTTAAGAAACAAGCCGGAGCTGCAAAAGGCATACTTAAAAACATCCCCGTTGAAGCTGTTGTCAGTGAACAGGAGTCTCTGGAGAGCGCAGTCAGAAAATGATAGCAATTGACACAAATGTTCTCCTGCGATATTTACTGCAGGACGAAACCGCTCAGGCAGAAAAAGCCAATGCATTGTTATCGGGTATAAATGATGTACTGATAACTGATATTGTTCTGACAGAGACAGTCTGGACTTTGAAAGGTAAACGGTACGGCCTGAGTAAGGAACAGATCAGCGATGTAATCTATGCACTCTTTGCAGAGCCCCGGGTCATATTTGAAGATGCTCAGGCTGTGTGGGCAGCGCTGAGGGATTTTGATAACGCAGTAGTTTTGAAGGTATCGGGAAAAGCGAAACAAGCCGATTTTCCCGATGCACTTATAGTAAACAAAGCCAAACGCTTTGGACAATTAAACCATAAACAGGACATCCCGGTTTACACCTTCGACAAAGCAGCCCTGAGTATTTCCGGTACCAGACATCCTTAACAACGGCTACTGCACAAAAGTAACCGCAGCTTCCGGTTCGGTGTTGTAGGTTGTACCGTCTTCCATGGTCAGTTTAAACATGTACCAGTAGGTTGTACCATTTACCAGTGACAGGGTGTCGGTCAGACTGCCGCTGACCGGCGCTGACGGACTGATACGCGTGCGCCCGCTCAGTTCTGCTTTGGTGTTCCGGTAAAGTTGTACACCACGAATAGCTTGAGGGAAATCTTCCAGTTGCCAGCTGACCACAATACCATCACCGTTTTGCACTGCAGATAAATGTGTTTTGGGCTCCAGCAGACGTTCAGCATTCACCGGAGCACTGATTATCTGGCCTTTTGATGCAGTATCAAACACCAGCCAGTAAATGTACGGCGTACCGGGCACTGATGATTCATCTGTCCACTGTGTTGAATCCGCTGCAAGTGAAGCGACGCTTGATGCCTGTTCAAAAACGGGATCAGCTTCACCTTCTGCACGCTCTGCGCGGAACACAAATACACTACTCACTTCAATATTCGCAGTGAACCAGCTCAGGGTTACCGGGCTGGCAGAACTTTGATGATAAGTGCGGATTTCCGGTATGTCGCTTGAGGTTAATGTTGCAGTTGTCACAGGCAATAACTCAGGCTCACCATGCTTACTTTTTACACTGCCCCAGTAGTAATACCGGGTGTCCGGTTCGACATCAGTGTCCACAAAGCGGCTTTCACCGCTGTCCAGTGTAGTGAGCAATTCCCGGGTTTCCGGATCGTCAGATAAACTCTTATACAATGTCATTCCCTTGTAAGGATAGCCGTTTGAATGAACGCTGATTTCAACCGAGTCTGCATTTCCGCGGGCAACAGGCTTCAGCCACAGCTGACTCTTTTGTGTCTGAATGTCATACACCGGCATAGCTTTCATATCACTTCCCAGGTAAAAGGAAGGATGAGGCGGCTGGTTATAACCCACGTTTTGCCACGCAATAGCTGTCCGGTATTGTGGGTTGTGCATCAATGCCGGAATACGGTATTCCGTGTCTTCAGTGGTAGAAAAGAGAAGTAAAGCACTGCTGTCACTGTTGGCCCAGATGACTTCTTCCCGCCAGTCACCCAATATATCTGCTGACAGAACCGGCGTTGCTTTCGTGCCGTTATTCGACACGGCGCCCCATTGGCTACCGTCAAGTATGACTTCAGAGGTTTCCGTAGCCGGCTGCCACTTGTAGATCCGGTTGCCATCCAGTAACTCGCGATTCAAATCACCATCCCACCAGGATAAAAAATTTACCTGAGACGGCCGGGTATCCGAAATAACCGTTCCGTTGGCAGCGACGAGTCCGCCCCGTGTTGCCCAGTTCTCATTACCAACATATGCCGGGTCAATATCGGCACTTACGCCACGTCCCACATCGGTGCCATTGCCCGGGCGGTGCCATAATATTTCACCGGTGGCGGCATCATGCAATTCAACGCCATACTCTGTACCGTCTTTGGTATAAGCAGACGGTGACTCATGCACCATATGAATTTCAAGACCGGGACGTTCAGGATCGATATCCGACATATGCAAAGCATCACCGTGACCTAAATCCGTGCTGTACAGCAAATGGCCATCATCATCGATGGTGGCGGCGCCGTACACGATCTCGTCTTTGCCGTCGCCGTCAACATCTCCCACAGAAATGCTGTGGGCTCCCTGACCATATCCACCGGCATCTGCACCGCCGTTATTACTGTCATATACCCAGCGGCTGACAAACTGACCGTCAACCCAGTCAAAGGCACTGACAACTGCTCTGGTGTAATACCCTCTGGCGAAAAAAGCGGTGGGTGTGGAGCCGTCAAAATAGCCCACGCCGGCAAGAAAGCGATCCACCCGGTTTCCGTAACCATCCCCCCAACTGCTTACACTGCCCCGCTCAGGGACATAATCAATGGTATCCAGTACCTTTCCTGACAAACCATCAAACATGGTCAGAAATTCAGGCCCGTCCAGCACGTAGCCCTGACTGTTACGGTAATCAGCATTGGCATCACCCATTACCATACCCTCTCCGTCCACAGTGCCATCCGCCGTTTTCATGGCGACTTCTGCCCGCCCATCCTGATCGAAATCATAGGCAACAAACTGAGTATAATGGGCGCCGGAGCGAATATTCCTGCCAAGGTCGATACGCCAAAGTTGCTGTCCTTCCAAAGTATAAGCATCCAGATACGTGTTTCCGGTATGACCGGCCTGTGAATTGTCTTTGGCATTTGACGGATACCATTTAACAATGACTTCGTACCGGCCATCTCCCGTTAAATCCGCCACCGAGCCGTCATTGGCCGAATACGTGAAGGATTGTCCGTTTACCCAGCCGTCCGCAGGCTTGTTCAGCGGGATGTGCAGCATCACATCCTGCCAGGCTGTGGCCATGGCAGCACTGCGATCTTTTTTGCGTTTATTTTTGTTGTTCAGGCCGGAAGCTTTAATTTCATACACATCATCTTTGTCTCCCTGCGGGTCGGTGAAGAAAGTCGCACCGGATAGCTTTTTACCGTTCAGCTTGTGACCGTTCCTGTAAATATCAAAGGAAATATCGAGCGGATCGGTGCCCAGCAACCGCCAGCTCACCGCGTTGCCCTGCTCAGCGGGAATGACAACCAGTCCCCGGTCGAGGGATTCCATGATGATACCGGTAGCGGGATCACTTTGATTTTGTCTGTGTCTGTCGCTGGCATCAGCGCATGCGGCACTGAGCATAAGGACGGGAGGGATTAAGGCGCCGGTGATAAGGCGGCCGGATTTTAGTGCGCGATGCTTAGTCTGGAATATCATGTATTTTCCTTGTCCGAAATATCAACACAAATGTTAATTTTTCGTAAACTAGAAAATTACACGCAAGGACTCAAGCCAAACCTGTCAACTTCTGTCAGTTTGGTTCAAATGCGAAAATTCGCTGTCACCTGAACTGTTTCTATTATTGCCTTCTGGCAACAATCAGCACATGTTTTTGCGGATACTGATCAAGTTCAATGTGTTAACCGCAGTCATTCCCGCATGCCACCAGCGAGCGATACGATCGTACTTTTCACCGGTCTGACGGGGTTCCATAAAAGTGACGGGATAAAACGAATGATAGGGAGAGTAAACAGAATATAAGGAAGGAAGTCCAGATGTTTACCTCACCCCGCTCCGGCAACGCCGACATCCCTGCGGGGTAAGTAAACATAACGCAAAACCGGATTAATGACGGGGTTTTACACTCGCGATGTAGTTGTCAGCCACATATTTACCACTGGTGATAAAGGCGTTAATGCTGTCAGGGTTGTCACTGTACTGTGCAACAAATTCAACAATGGGCAGGCCATTACAGGTAACATTATTTTCAACATAGTGCTTAGTCAGACCTGCATCTTCCAGCGCATTTCGAAGCTTCAGTTTGCTGCCGGTTGCTGCGGTGACACAAATTTTTGACGTCACTGCTGTATCTGCAGGCGTCAGTTCAGGACTTGCGTTTGCCATACCCATTGCACCAAAAGACAAACCAACAACAGCCAGAGTTTTCGTAAATGCTTTCATAATTATTTCCTTTTCAATTATTAAGAGATTTAAGCGTTATGCTTGCTCTTACTATCGCAATGGAAGTGCCAACTTTTTTGAACATTTAAAATCAATAACTTAATTTTAAACACTCTGATGGCAGCAAAAATGAGTGATTATTTTAGCCAGCTTAAGTAGCCGTATTGACTAATAATTAGTGCTATTTACATTCATTCGAATAGAAGACCGGATGTAATGCCGCGATTGAACTTTAGGCTAGAACTGAGATGCCCGGTTTGCTGAATACGCCGGTGTGAAGTACCTTTAAAATTCTTAAGGTTTAACTATGCTGATGTTCAGGATCCGGTTTTTCTGTTTATGAAGCCGGCTTCTCATACGAATATGCCATCAACTAAAGCTCCTTTGAATTAACGCCGGTATGTCAAAATGAAAGAAGCGCTTGAGTCAATTCTTCTTACAGTCAGCCAAAGTGAAGACATCGATAAGGGTGAACTCGCCGTCGCTTCCCAACTTATTATTCACTCTGTTTGTAAGGGCCTGAATATCGAACGTGCGGGGATCTGGCTTTACGACACAACTCAATCACATATAGAGTGTGCATTGCTCATAGACAAAGGAGAAACACTCGATCAGGAAGCGATTGTATTAAGCAGAACGGACTTCCCTCACTATTTTGCTGCACTGGATTCAGAGCGGACCATTGCCGCTGATAATGCAATGACCGACCCTGCAACCTTCGAATTTGCTGAATGCTACCTGACTCCCCTGAATATTAACGCCATGCTCGATGTACCTATACGTCACCGTGGTAATATGATTGGAATAATATGCTGCGAACATCGCGGAAACCCGAGACAGTGGGATCCCGATGAAATCGTGTTTGCTGCAGCGCTGGCCGACTTATACGGCCGCGCAGTAAGTGCCAAGGAGCGGGCTGATTATGAGAATAAGCTCATTGAAGCTAATCAGACGCTGGAACAAAAAGTTAAGGATCGTACTGCAGAGCTTGAAGATACTCTCCGATCTCTGGAATCAGCACGGGAGAAACTGGTTCAGTCAGAAAAAATGGCAGCACTGGGGAATCTGGTGGCCGGCATTGCGCACGAAATTAATACACCACTTGGCATTGCGCTTACTTCTGTCAGTAACTGTAAGGAGGAGCTGGCCGGGATTTATAAGGATTTTGAATCCGGGGAGCTTTCGGAAGAAGGCTTCAGGGATTTTAATGACATATGCAACGAAGGACTCAATCTGGCTGAATCCAGCCTCTTCCGGGCTGCCGACCTCGTACAGGACTTCAAACGTACCTCTGCCGACCAGACATCCATGGACGTGGAACGTTTGTCTCTCGATGATTACATTCCCAGAGTATGTAATCCGCTGCGGCCCATGCTTAAAAAAGACAATATCCAACTTAAACTGGATATTCATCCTGACACTACCATCATTACCAGTCCGGGTATTATTGCCCAGCTACTTACTAATTTACTTTCCAATGCACAACGACACGGATTTCATGGCTATAAAAATGACAAGGGTAATCTGATAACCGTGGGCTGCTATGGTGTGGATGACGGCGTCATCATCAGTGTCAGTGACAACGGTAAGGGTATTCCGGCTTCACTGCACAAAAAAGTCTTCGAACCTTTCTACACCACCGCGCGGGATCAGGGCGGCACCGGTCTTGGTCTGAACATTTTATACAATCTTGTTATCCAAAAACTTCAGGGCGAAGTTGAACTCATCTCAGCACCGGACGAAGGCACCACATTCCGCCTGAAAATTCGCCCGGTGAGCGGTGAACTTGAGTCATAATTGACGATTAAGAATGGATATTACCGCTCCGGCACCATGAGCCACCTTCAGGCTGAGGCTGGCTTTTTGATAATTTGAAGTTATCTGCCTGTTCACATTTGCGGTATCGCAGATTGTGAATTAAGTTTAAGTAACGCAAACTTTTTTTAGTCGTATATGCCGTTTTTTAAAAAGTCAGAGATTGCAGTCAAGAAATCTAAGCTCCCCCCCTGGAAAGTAGTCATTATTGACGATGAACGTGATGTGCATAAGGTCACGAAACTCACGCTGCAAAAATTTACCTTTGAGAACCGCAATCTCGAATTATTGTCGGCATACAGCGCTAAGGAAGGACTTGAACTCTTCAAAAATACGCCAGACATCGCGCTGGCTTTTGTCGACGTGGTCATGGAGACAGATGAAGCTGGTCTGAACCTTATCGACGCCATTCGCAATACACTTAAGAACCGTACGACACGTTTAGTTTTACGCACCGGGCAGCCTGGTCAGGCACCGGAAGAAGAAGTGATCAGCCGCTATGATATCAACGATTACAAGTCGAAAACCGAACTGACCTCTTCAAAACTGAAATCCTGTGTGTACACGGCTATCCGCTCCTACCGTGATATCCAGACTATTGAGGAAGGTAAACGGGGCATCGAAGGCGTGTTACAGTCTTCATCTTCAATTCTGGAAAGCCAGTCGCTGGGACAATTCGGCACCGCAGTGTTAAAACAAACCCTGACTCTGCTTAATCTGAATAACTCTGTACTGTATTTATCTGCCCAGCACACGGACTTGTACGGCCACACAAAAATGACCGTACTCGGTGCCAGCGGTGATCTGGTGGGATTAAGTAAAGAAGGCGTTTCAGCAGAGATCCCGGACGAAATTGCGGAGAAAGTGAAAGAAGTCCTGGAGAAGAAATCTCATTTCCAATCTGAAGAGCTGTTCATCGGCTACTATCCCACAGGTAAAGACAGCCATAATATTCTGTATGTGGAACTAAGTGAGCCGCTGAATAAGTTTCAGTTGAAAACGCTGGAAATGTTTGCCTCAAATGTGTCCGTCATTTTCCAGAACCTGATGCACAAAGAAGATATTCAGCATACCCAGAAAGAGCTGATTATGGTGCTCAGTGATGCCATAGAAATGCGTAGTAAAGAAACCGGCGGCCATGTTAAGCGTGTCATGCTGATGTCAGAGTTTTTGGCTGAAAAACTGTTCATGAGTGACGAGTTTATTGAAACCATCCGCTATGCTTCTGCCCTGCATGATGTGGGCAAAATCAGTATTCCGGAGACTATTCTGCACAAGCCGGATAAGCTTACACCGGATGAGTGGGAAATCATGAAAACCCACGCTCAGAAAGGCTATGAGTTACTGGCTGGCTCCGACAAAATTGTCGCGAAGATGGGCGCTATCATTGCCAAAACCCACCATGAACGTTGGGATGGTGACGGCTATCCGGAAGGACTGGCCGGTGACGATATTCCTGTTGAAGGCCGTATCATGGCTATCGTTGATGTTGTCGATGCACTGTTATCAAAACGCTGCTACAAGCCGCCCTGGAGCGCAGAAGATGTTAAAGCTTACCTGAATGAAAATGCCGGTAAGCAATTCGACCCTATCATCACACATGTCATGCTGGAGCATTTTGACCAGATTCAGGAAATCCGCGCTCAGGCACCGGATGAGGAATAGCCTCAAACACAAAAAAGCCCTCATACTGAAGTGACCCCCAATAGTTGGACATTCCAATTACTGGGGGTCTTTTTATGTCCAAACATCCTCGAGCCTTCAAGCTCAAAGTAGCTGAGTGTGCTTTATCTGAAAGTTCTTCGGCGATAGGTGGCAGATTTAATGTCACAGAAAGGCAGGTCCGATATTGGACTGCTGTTTATCGAATTCATGGCGCTGAAAGCTTCAGGTCTACTCACAGGCCATATTCTCAAGCATTTAAAACAGATGTGTTGAAAACAATGGCAGCTAACAACTGGTCACTTAGTTACACCAGCGCCTTCTTCGATTTATCGTCCCCTGGGATTCTTTTCCAATGGCAAAAGCTTTATGCTCACGATGGTATCTCCGGTCTAAAACCAAAGAAAAAAGGTAAACCTCGCGTGAAAAAAGAACCTTCTGCACCTAAACCATCAACTGAAATGACGGAGAAGGAACTCAGAGAAGAGTTGGACTATTTACGTGCGGAGAATGCTGTTCTAAAAAAGTTAGAAGCCTTGGCTCAAGCCAGAAAGAAAAAAGCAAAGACAAAACGATAGTTGTCGAAGAGCTCAAGGCTAGTTACAGCTTACAAAATCTATTAAAAATCACAGGACTCCCGAAAAGCGTTTATTACTATCATCGTAATACGCTAGAACGGTCGTGTCCCGATATTGGCTTAAGCGAAAAAATACGTACTATCTTTCATAAACATAGAGGGCGGTACGGCTATCGCAGAGTTACTTCTGCGCTGAGAACAGTAGGCTTGATAGTTAATCACAAGCGCGTACAACGCCTGATGAATGAGCTGGGGTTAAAATCCAAGGTAAGACCTAAACGTTACAAGTCCTATAAAGGTGAAGTCGGCAGAATCGCAGGCAATGAACTTAATCGAGAATTTACGGCAGTGAAGCCAAATCAAAAATGGGTGACCGATGTGACTGAGTTTAAAGTCAAAGACCAGAAAGTCTATCTGTCACCGATAATTGACCTGTTTAACCAAGAGGTTGTCAGCTATGAAGTACGCACATCGGTTGCACTGCCACTAGTCACAGACATGCTCAAAACCGCGACGAGTAAGCTACAGCGACATGAGAAGCCGCTTATTCACTCGGATCAGGGCTGGCAATACCAACATAAAGAGTACCAAAATCACATCAAAGCAAACGGGCTAGTTCAAAGCATGTCCAGGAAAGGAAATTGTTTAGACAATGCCGTCGCAGAGAACTTCTTCGGCATATTAAAAACGGAAATGTATCACAACGAGAAGTTCAACGATGCCGACGAACTGATTGAAAGCATCAAAGAATATATCGACTATTACAACAACGAGCGTATTAAGCTGAAACTAAAAGGCCTGAGTCCGATACAATATCGAAATCAGGCCTTGGCAGCCGCTTAGAAATGAGTCCAACTTTATGGGGTCACTTCATACGAGGGCTTTTTAAATGCTTTGGATTTGATTAGTTAGTCAGGTCGTCGAAAAATTTCTTCACGCCGTCAAAGAAACCTTTTTCCTTCGGACGGTGCTTTGCAGAATCGCCTCCCATGGAGTCGTCCAGTTCCTGCAGCAATTCTTTTTGTCTTGCAGACAGGTTAACCGGGGTCTCAACCACTACCTTACACATCAGGTCGCCGGTTACGCCGCTTCTTACCGACTTCACGCCTTTTCCGCGCAGACGGAACATACGGCCGGTTTGGGTCTCCGGGCTCACTTTCAGCTTCACTTTACCGTCAAGGGTCGGTACTTGCAGCTCGCCGCCCAGGGCAGCGGTTGTGAAACTCAGTGGTACTTCGCAGTACAGGTTATTGCCGTCACGCTGGAAGATATCATGCTCGCGCACATGAACCTGAACATACAGATCACCTGCCGGTGCACCGTTCTCTCCTGCTTCGCCTTCGCCGGTTAAGCGGATGCGGTCACCGGTATCAACGCCCGCCGGAATTTTAACCGACAAGGTTTTTGTTTTTTCTTTGCGACCATGACCATGACAGGCATTGCAAGGGTCGGAAATAATTTTGCCCCGCCCGGAACACGTCGGACAGGTTTGCTGGACAGCAAAGAAACCCTGACGCATTTGTACCTGACCGTTACCATGGCAGGTTGGGCACGTAGTCGGCGAAGTGCCTTTTTTCGCACCGGAGCCGTGACACGAATCACATTCCACCAGCGTAGGTACGCGGATTTCAACTTCTTTACCACGCACCGCTTCTTCAAGCGATAATTCCAGGTTGTAACGTAAATCAGCTCCCTGACGTGCGCGGGACTGACGTCCACCGCGGCCACCACCAAAGATATCGCCGAATACATCACCGAAGATGTCACCAAAGTCTGCGCCACCGCCGAAGCCTGCACCACCACGATTCGGATCCACACCGGCATGACCGTACTGATCATACGCAGCGCGTTTCTGCGAATCGGTCAGAACCTCATAGGCTTCCTGGATTTCCTTAAATTTTTCTTCCAGTGCTTTATCGCCCTGTGTGCGATCGGGGTGATATTTCATTGCCAGCTTTTTATACGCTTTCTTAATATCGCGTTCGCCAGCACCTTTATCTACACCCAGCACTTCGTAGTAGTCACGTTTCGACATATCGCTTACTTTTCCTACTCGTTACATCAAGCACCCGGTTCAAGTTGTCTTAAACCACACACTTTTAAATCATCCGGCAATGAGCCGGTCTTTACACGACAAAGGCGCAACAAGAACTTCCTGCTGCGCCCGGCTTGTACAGCACTCCGGCACAAAGTACCGGAGACACACTGACTACAGCTTATTTTTTGTCGTCTTTCACTTCTTCGAATTCAGCGTCAACAACGTCGTCTTCCGCTTTCTTACCGGAAGCTTGCTGTTCAGCACCGGCATCTGCGCCGCCCGCTGCACCGGCTTGCGCCTGAGCTGCTTCCATCAGTTTAGAAGACGCCTGGATAAGCTCCTGCGTTTTCGCTTCGATTTCAGCTTTGTCTTCGCCCTTAGTGGCGGTTTCCAGCGCTGAAATAGCGGCTTCGATTGGCGCTTTGTCGTCGGCACTTAATGCATCGCCAACTTCATCAAGCTGCTTACGGGTAGCGTGAATCATACCATCAGCCTGGTTACGGGCCTGAATCAGTTCTTCGAACTTCGCATCAGACTCTTTGTTTGCTTCCGCATCAGCAACCATTTTTTCGATTTCTTCATCGCTCAGACCAGAAGATGCTTTGATGGTGATCTTCTGCTCTTTACCAGTATCTTTGTCTTTCGCAGACACGTGCAGAATACCGTCGGCATCCAGGTCGAAAGTTACTTCGATTTGCGGTGTACCACGTGACGCAGGACGGATACCTTCAAGGTTGAACTGACCTAACGACTTGTTACCGGCAGCTTGCTTACGCTCACCTTGCAGTACGTGTACTGTTACCGCAGACTGGTTATCTTCCGCCGTTGAGAAGGTTTGCGATTTCTTAGTAGGAATCGTAGTGTTCTTCTCAATCAGTGACGTCATTACGCCACCCATGGTTTCAATACCCAGAGACAGAGGCGTCACGTCAAGCAGCAGTACGTCTTTCACATCACCGGACAATACACCGCCCTGGATTGCCGCACCAACAGCAACTGCTTCGTCAGGGTTCACGTCTTTACGTGGCTCTTTACCGAAGAAATCAGTAACGTACTTCTGAACCAGAGGCATGCGCGTCTGACCGCCAACCAGAATGATATCGTGGATATCAGATACTGACAGGTCAGCATCAGCCAGCGCCTGCTTAACAGGATTCAGAGAATCTTTCACCATGTCTTCAACCAGAGATTCCAGTTTCGCACGGGTCAGTTTAATCGCTAAGTGCTTAGGACCTGTCGCATCAGCAGTGATGTACGGCAGGTTAACTTCTGTTTGCTGTGAAGAAGACAGTTCAATTTTCGCTTTTTCACCGGCTTCTTTCAGACGTTGCATAGCCAGCGGATCTTTACGCAGGTCAATGCCCTGATCTTTCTTGAATTCGTCTACCAGGTAAGTAATTACACGGTTATCGAAGTCTTCACCACCTAAGTGAGTATCACCGTTAGTTGCCAGCACTTCGAAGGTGTGCTCGCCGTCAACTTCATCGATTTCGATGATAGAGATATCGAACGTACCACCACCTAAGTCGTAAACCGCAACAACGTTATCGCCTTTCTTCTTGTCCATGCCGTAAGCAAGGGCAGCAGCAGTCGGCTCGTTGATAATACGTTTTACTTCCAGACCAGCGATACGGCCGGCGTCTTTAGTCGCCTGACGCTGAGAGTCGTTGAAGTATGCAGGTACTGTGATAACAGCACCGGTTACTTCTTCGCCCAGGAAGTCTTCCGCAGTCTTCTTCATTTTCTTCAGCACTTCAGCTGAAATCTGAGGAGGCGCCATTTTTTCGCCTTTGGTCTCAACCCATGCATCACCATTGTCAGCTTTAACAATTTTGTAAGGCATGATGTCGATATCGCGCTGTACTTCTTTATCTTCGAAGCGGCGACCGATCAGACGCTTGATAGCGAATAAAGTATTTGTCGGGTTGGTTACTGCCTGACGCTTCGCAGACTGACCTACCAGAGTCTCACCATCGTTTGTGTAAGCGATGATAGAGGGGGTTGTGCGATCGCCTTCGGCGTTTTCAATTACGCGAGGTTTGTCGCCGTCTAGAACTGCGACACATGAATTCGTTGTACCTAAGTCGATACCAATGATTTTACCCATTACGTGTCTCCAAAATAAGAATCTTTAATTTCTGCATTATTAGTGGGGTTATTCCCGCACCATTTCAATAGTCGCCAGAAAAAATCTGTCGTTTTTGGCTTCCGCCCCGGTTAAGCCTGCGTATCAACGCCACCTTCAGGTGCACGGGACACCATCACCATGGCCGGACGAAGCAGGCGACCGTTAATTTGATACCCTTTCTGCATCACGGCCATTACGGTGTTCGGCGCATGATCTGCACTTTCCTGCATAGACATCGCCTGATGCAGTTCCGGGTTAAAACCTTCACCCTGTGGATCAATAGGTGTTAAACCGAATTTTTCAATTGTGCTGACGAAAGATTTCAGCGTCATATCCACGCCTTCAAGCAATGGCTTAACCGCATCGTTTTCACCGTCACCGGCCTGGATAGCACGTTCCAGATTATCGATAACCGGAAGCAGTTCACCGGCAAAACGCTCTAACGCGAATTTACGGGCTTTTTCCACTTCAGCTTCAGCACGACGGCGGGCATTTTCCATATCAGCACGGGCACGTAATACGCTGTCCTGTTGTTCTTTAATCTGCGCCTGAGCGTCAGATAAAGCCGTTTCCAGTTCGTAAACTTTCTGCTCGTGCTCAGAAACCGGTTGCGCCTCTGCAGCGTCTTCGTTAACTACTTCACCCTGAATCACTTCTGCGTCTTCAGGCTGTTTTTGATCCTGCACGTCGCGATCTTCGCTCATGCTATCCTCCCAACAATACTCATCTGCGGTGAATTTTTGCTTAGCGGCCTGCACAGGAAAGTCCGTGCCACAGGCTGCGTGAATGCGTTCAGTGGGGCTATTAATGGGGTTACTTACCCACCCTTCAAGGGTATCCATGAAAAATTTGTGGCTAAACCGCGATTTTTTTCTGATTTGCTTGCCAACGGGTTTGCTGTAGAGTTTGTTAACGAATTGTTTTCATCTCTTTCTGGTCATGTTTAGTATCTGGACTGTCGGCGTTATTACCGTGATTTATCTCACGTTTTTGTTTCTTGTTGCCTTCTGGGGAGACAAGCGTTTGCGCGACAATCAGCAGCATCCGGTGCTGTACAGTTTAGGGTTAGGCATTCACTGCACTTCCTGGGCATTTTTCGGCACAACCACTCAGGCGTCACAATTTGGCTGGGCACTGGTACCGACGTATGCCGGGATCATTGCCGGTATGGCTTTTCTTTTTCCGGTGCTGATAAAAATTTCCCGTTATTGCCAGAAAAATAATGTGACCTCACTGGCAGACTTCTTCGCCCTGCGCTTCAGGCATTCACATTTTCTGGCTGCCTCAGTCACCGTATTGTGTTTTACCGGCGTTATCCCGTACATTGCACTTCAACTCGATGCCATTTCAGCCAGTATCCGCCTGATTGCTTATGATGCGGAACAGGGAACCAACACGGTTGGCTTGTATGTCGCCGGACTCATGGCTCTGTTTGCCATTTTGTTCGGTACACGCACATTAAACCTTACCGATAAACATCCCGGGCTGGTGCTGACCATTGCCGTAGAATCGGTGGTGAAACTGGTAGGGCTTTCCATCGTCGGTATTTTTGTCTGCTATGGCCTGTTCAGCGGGCCTTTTGACTTAATCGCTCAGGCTGCCAGTCACCCCGTTGCCAGAGAAGTGCTGTACGCAGACAGCGCACCGCTGGTGTATGCCAGTCACGTCCTGCTGGGAGTTTGCTCACTTTTTGTATTGCCCAGACAATTTCATATGAATTTTGTTGAGTGTAACGGTGAAGGAGAAATGCGCACCGCACGCTGGCTGTTTCCTCTCTACCTGCTTGGCATGACGACGTTTATTCTGCCGGTTGCACTGGCCGGGCACGTGTTACTGGACACCTCAGTGGTAAAAACAGACGCCTTTGTACTGGCATTACCATTACAGGCCGGCAATGCCGGTGTGGCGCTGGCCGCGCTGATAGGTGGTCTGTCAGCCACCACCAGTATGATTATCGTGGCAACCCTTGCCCTTGGCATCATGATTTCCAACAACCTTATCACGCCTTTATGGCTGAAAATCCGCCTCAAAGACGATCCACATAACACCATGACGCCGTCGACCCTGCTGACAGTACGACGTTTAACCGTGCTTGTTGTGCTGTCAGTGGCGTACTGGTATCACGTGAACGTCAGTCAGTCTGCACCACTGGTGAAAAGCGGTGTGATTGCTATTGCGTTACTTGGTCAACTGCTGCCGGCAATGTTGTTAAGTCTGTACTGGAAAAAGACATCAAAGACAGCCGTCATTATTGCCATTTTCACCGGTTTTTGTTGCTGGTGCGCCTGGCTGCTCTACCCTTCTATTTTGTCGAGCTATTACTTTGAAAGTCCGCCGACTGAACTGGAGCTGGGCCGGAGTTTTATCATCAGCCTGTTTATTAACCTGGTCACACTGGCAGGATTGTCTCTGCTTTTTAATCAGGGCAGCGCCAGGTCTGTTCAGGCACCGGATACAGGCGATATCGTCAGCGACAGTCATCCTGATCTGGCAATCAGATTAAGAGATCTGTTCCTGCTCACCGGCCGGGTACTGGAGCCATCGGTGCACCGCACACTTAAAAGTCAGTTGTCCCATTCTTCTGCCTATGCAGAAGGGTTTGCCAGTGCAGGCCTGTTGTCACGGGTAGAAAAATTACTGGCTGCTCAGATGGGCACACCGGGTGCCCGTATTCTGCTTTCAGCCATTGCGCAAAAGCGCGGCGGCGAACTCAGTGACATCGTAGAATGGGTAGAAGAAGCTTCCCAGTCATTCCAGTTTAATCACGACATATTGCAGTCTTCGGTACAAAATATACAGCAAGGGATAAGCGTACTGGATCAGGATCTTTCCCTGCTGGCCTGGAACGACCGCTATACAGAGTTGTTTGGCTATCCACCGGGATTCCTGAAGGCCGGTATGCCGATCCAGTCCTTATTGCAGTACAACGCTGAGCGCGGCCTGCTGGGCAATCTTCCGGATGTTGAAACAGAAATAAGCAAACGGGTTGCTTACATGGAAAACGGCAGCAGTTACCAGTATATCCGCAAGCAACCCGACGGTCGGGTAATAGAGCTTAACGGCAGCCCGTTGCCCCACGGTGGTTACGTAACTACCTACAGCGACATTACGGCCTATATACGCATTCAGGATGAACTGCGGGCAGCAAAAGAAGATCTTGAGGTTCGCGTAGCACAACGTACGGCTCAGCTTGAACAGGCGAAGCAGGAAGCCGACCGGGCGAGCGAAAGTAAAACCCGCTTTCTGGCTGCTGCAGGTCACGATCTGATGCAACCTTTCAACGCCGCTACCCTGTTTGCCGGCATGTTGTCGCAGAAAACCGAAGGCACCGGACTGGCAAGTCTGTCACAGGGACTGGTGACATCGCTGAACAGTGCCGAATCATTGCTGTCTACCTTGCTGGATATGACTAAACTTGAGTCCGGAGTATTAGTCCCGCAAGTCACCGAATTTGCCCTCGACGACATGCTGACACCCTTGGTGGATGAGTTTAAGGTTATTGCAGAACAAAAAGCGCTGTCACTTCGTTATATTCCCTCTGCGCTGGTTGTGCGTTCAGACAAAAAACTGCTCCGGCGTATTATCCAGAATCTGATTTCAAACGCGATCCGGTACACCCCGGAAGGCAAAGTGCTGATTGGCGTCCGGCGACGGTCAGACAATCAGATTCAAATCAGGGTTTACGACACCGGAACCGGGATCCCTGCGGGTCAGCAAAAAGCGATTTTTAATGAATTTCATCAACTGGAACATTTACCCGGTAATCAGGGGCTGGGTCTGGGGCTGACCATTGTTGAAAGGATCAGCCAGCTTCTCGGTCATCCTGTTGCGCTGGAATCGGAAGTGGGTAAAGGAACGGTATTTACAGTGACGTTACCCCGTGGTGTAAGGGCACTGCAGAAAAGTAGCAATATGCTTGCAGCAGATATCAATCCAAACATGGCAAATACGGCAAACTGGCTGGCTGAAAAACACATTTTAGTGCTGGAAAACGATGACCAGATCATGACTGCGATGAAAACCCTGCTCACCGGTTGGGGCGCGACGGTCACCGGTAGTCAGTCATTGCAACAGGCCAGAGCCGTTTGTCCTCAGGCGCCGGATGTGATGCTGGTTGATTTTCACCTGGATTACGGCGAAAAAGGCACAACATCGGCCGTTGCGTTAAAAGACTTCTGGCAAAAAGATGTACCCGGTATTCTCAATACAGCGAACCGGGAAGACGGTGTGAGAGATGAAGCGGCAGCAGCGGGTTTGCGCTATTTACCTAAGCCGGTAAAACCCGCTGCCTTAAAGCGCATGCTGAAAAAGCTTATCATCACAGACGGGTAAACCACAGTCAGCCTGACTGCGCGCTTTATAGTCACAATTACCTGATGTACTGACACTACTCCGCGCCGGTGAGTTGACGGAAAAGCACGCCGGCACGGGTACGGTTTATCACGTTGAGTTTACGCAACACCGCCGAAGCATGTTGTTTCACTGTGGATTCGGAAATAGACAATTCCCAGGCAATCTGTTTGTTCAGCAAACCATCTGCCATCATTTTGAGCACTGTAAACTGATGCGGTGTGAGTTGAGCCAGTCGTTCTGCAAATTCTGCCTGAGCGGCGTCTTCATGAGAGGCTAATTCAGCCTCCAGCCCGTCCGGCAACCATTGACCACCATCCAGCACCTGACTGACGGCACCGGCAATTAACGGCAATGGCGTTGATTTGGGAATATAACCGCTGGCCCCCAGATCGATGGCTTTACGAATAAGATCCGGTTTGTCCTCCGCTGACACCATCACCACCAGCACATCAGGAAATGTGGTGCGAAGTTCACTCAACCCTGTGAGTCCATCGTTGCCTGGCATGTGAATGTCCAGGAACACCAGTTCAATACTATCATCCTGAATCAGGGCGTCTCTGGCTTCACTGAATGTTGAGGCCTCAACCACTGACTCACCGGTGATACCGGCCAGCGCCTGGCGCATGGCGGCGCGGAATAACGGGTGATCATCAGCTATCAGTACATTGGCCTGCATGGGTAAATCCGTTTGAGTCATATTCATGAATTACTTTGACGAAGTCTGCCTCCGGGTTCAAGTCATCAAACACAAAAAGGCGGCCCTTGCCGCCTTTAAGAGTTTACACACAATCAGAGTCAGAACCGGTAGCCTACGGTAAGTTGTACCGTGCGCGGATCGCCGTAATAGCCAATCAGCGTGGTATCGTTACCCAAACCGGGACCGTAACTGCCATCCTCATTACGGGTGACAAAGTCATAACCGCCAACCAGATATTCTTCGTCAGTCAGGTTTTTCACATGCAGACCACCGTACCAGTTACCTTCCATGCTTTCCCAGCTTACGCCAAAGTTGACCATACCGTACGCGTCTTGCTCAATAAGGTCGCTGGTTTCAAACAGCAGATAGTCATCACGGTAGTAATAGTTTGCGTTGAAAATGAAATCACCCATGCTGGTTTGCAATAAATAGTTTGCACCGAAATTCAGAGTGTTTTCCGGTGTGCTTGCCAGTCCGATTAGCGGCGGCGTTGCATTATTCTCTTTAATTTCAAAATCGATAAAACCGTAGGCCAGATCAAACTTCAGCGCCTCATTCACCACGTAGGTCATCTCCAGCTCAATACCCGAGGCGGCAGTTTCAGCGGCGTTTCTCAGACGCTGAAGCAATGCGGTGGGATCATCGGAGTTACCTTCAATACCGATATACTGACGATCTTTATGGTTGTAGCTGAAAGCCGTGGCATTAACGCGGAACTGACTGGTTAAATCACTTTTCACGCCCAGTTCAAACGAGTCCACCACTTCCGGTGAAACACCGGGTTCATTGATTGTCGCGCGGGGGTTAAACGTACCGGACTTAAAGCCCTGAGAATAACTGGCGAAGAACATGGTGTCCCTGGTGTACTGATATTCTACCCCGACCCGCGGCGTAAAACGTGACCAGCTTTCTTTTGCCGGCGCATCAAGCACGCCGTCGCCATCGGAATCGCTGCCCAGCACCTGCGGCATAGTCAGACCGTCAGGACGGACATAACCGTCAATCCAGCCGGATTCAGGGTACAGATTAAACAATACCGTGCCATTATTTACCGTTGCCTGTTTTTCTTCGTCGGTATAACGGGCCCCCAGAGACAGAGAGAGTTTATCGGTAATATCGTAATTTAACTGGGTATACGCCGCCCAGCTTTCACTGTTATTACAACCGGACACTTCACGGGTGAAACCCGGCGTACCTTCAGGGAAGATGCCAAGCGCCGCGTAGTCCCGCCCCAGCACACCAAGTACCGCATCAAATACACCGCAGGATTCACCGTCATAATAATACAGACCGCTCACCAGGCTGAACGCACTGCCGGTATAGTTCGCCTGAATTTCGTGAGTATCGTTAGAATCATCGTAAATGGCCGGTACGTCAAAAATATCCAGCTGAGTATTATCAAAATCGATATTGGTATCAGAAAAGCTCTCACGGTGGGAGCCGATATATTTCAGTTCCAGATTTTCATTCACATTGTATCTGGCGAGCCAGCTGAAGCCTTCCAGTTCAACATAGTTGTCTGTGGGCATGCTGGTGTAAGAGTCGAAAACGGAATCCGGTTGCGGTGCGTCGGTACGTAAGCTTGGCAGTAACCGGTAACCCCCTTTGGCATTTGAATCATCTTCGGTTTTATCCCAGCCGAAACGTAAAAACAGGTTATCAGACGGATGAATTTCCAGAGTCAGTCTGGCAGCCCACAGATCTTTGTTGTAGTTTTCTGTATCCTGGCCATCCAGTGCAGAGATCAGAAACTCACCGTAGCCATCGCGGTTCAGGTTTGCATAACCCACACCCAGGTAAACTTTGTCTTCAATCAGCGGCATCTGACCGGTTAATTTCATGTCGCGGCGGCTGTAATTGCCCAGTGTCACTTCAGCGTTAAACTGAGGTTCGCCGGTCATTTCTTTCGTGACATATTTCACCGCACCACCAATGGTGTTCTTACCGTACAGTGTGCCCTGCGGCCCCCGCAGCACTTCAATTCGCTGTACATCAAGTAAATCCAGCACCGCGCCCTGTGGCCGTGCCATATACACATCATCAATGTAAATCCCCACACCGGGTTCATAACCCCAAAGCGGATCCTGCTGACCCAGCCCGCGGATAAATGCTGTTAAGGTAGAGTTAGTACCACGGCTGGTTTGCATAGTGGTATTCGGTGAGAACTGCTGAATTTCCGTCAGCACGCTGATGCCCTTTTCTGTCAACTCAGTAGCACCGATTGAAGTAATAGCAACAGGCGTTTCCTGTAGTGACTCTACCGTTTTACGGGCCGTCACCTCAATGCGCTCTAATTTGCCTCTGCTTTCATCGTTGTTTTGCTGTGCAAATGCAGTCTGAGTGCTTAAGCATGCGGCTGTGACCGCTACTGCACTTAGCGTGCGGGTAAAGCGGTTAACGGGTTTCTGTGCGTTTATCATGATGTGTCCCTTTTGTTATCTGTTTCAACTATTCGGCACTGAAGCTGCGGTCTGAGGTAAACTCTATGTTAATTTTTTGTAGCAGTAAGTAGTACCATCGTACTATGGGCATCTTACTGATTTAACGACACAATCTTTTCAGTTCCTGAAGCGTCTGCGGTCACAGATTGTTATTAAGGAACCCGATATGATCAGTATGATTGGCCTTACAGGCGGGCTTGCCCTCCTCATTGTGCTTACCATCCGCGGCATGAATTTATTTATTGCTGCTCCGCTTTGCGCCGTTATTGTTGCGCTTACCAGCGGTATTCCTCTTTTTCAGGGCGAAGAGAATTTTGTCACCCTCTACATGGGTGGCTTTTCCGGCTTCATTGCGGCCTGGTTTTTTATGTTTTTGCTGGGGGCTATTTTCGGTAAATTCATGGAAGATACCGGTGCGGCAGACTCCGTGGCCCGCTGGATAGTCGATAAGCTGGGTTTTAAACATGCCGTGCTGGCTGTGGTGCTTGCCTGCGCCATTTTAACTTACGGTGGTGTAAGTCTGTTTGTCGTGGCATTTTCGGTGTACCCCATGGCGCTCAGCCTGTTTAAAGACGCCAATCTGCCCCGCCGTTTTATTCCGGCTACACTGGCGTTCGGCTCTGTCACTTTCACCATGACATCAGCAGGTTCACCTGAAATCCAAAACTGGATCCCGATAAAATATCTGGGTACATCTCCCTTTGCAGCATGGGAAGTCAGCTTGCTGGTTGCTGTCTTTATGGCCTCATTCGGTTACTGGTGGCTGAAGCGCATGATTAGCCGTGCCATCGCTAACGGCGAAAAGTTTGAAAGCCGCACCGGGGATCCAGAAATTGAAGCCAGAGATTACCCCAGTCCGCTGACCGGCATACTGCCCCTGTTTGTCGTACTGGCATTATCCTTTTTACTCCATGACAGCATGGCGCAACTGGCATTAATCGTTGCACTGGCAGGCGGCGTACTGACGCTGATGATCATCAATTTCCGCTACTTTCATAATTTATCCGCCGCCATTAACGATGGCACAACCGGTGCTCTGGTCGCCATTGGCAACACCGCAGCCGTGGTGGGTTTCGGTGCCATCGCCAAACACACAGAGGCTTTTCAGCAAACCGTTGAAATTATGACACATATTCCGGGCAATGAACTGATTGGCGCAGCGATTGCGGTCAGTGTCATTGCCGGACTCACCGGCTCGGCGTCCGGCGGCCAGGCCATTGTTTTACCGCTGGTTGCACCGCATTATATTGACCAGGGCGTACAGCCCGAACAATTGCACCGTATCGTGTCTATTTCATCCGGCGCGCTGGATTCATTGCCGCATAATGGTTACGTTGTTACCACCATCCGTGCTATTTGTCGCGAAACCCACAAAGCCGCATACGGTGCCATGGCCGCACTGACCGTGGTAGTGCCGGTTATTGGCTTAGCTATTGCCATTACGCTGTTCAGTCTGTTTTAAGGAAAATGATGACTACATTTATGACTAATTTTCGTAGCATACTGGTAAGGTTAATTGTCTTATTCGCGGTAGCCGTCCAACCGGCCTGTGCCGCCACACCGCCCAACCAGTCAGGTACAGCCATGTTGATGACAGAAAAGCAGGTTTTCACTACTACACAGTTTGAAACTTACGGCGGAGAAATTATTCCTGAAGTGAAAGTTGGCTGGGAAAGTTACGGCAAACTCAACGACGCCAAAGATAACGTCATACTTATCACGCATTATTTTTCGGGAAACTCTCACGCCGCCGGCCGGTATCACGAAGATGATGCTGAACCCGGATACTGGGATGCCATTATCGGCCCCGGCAAGGCCATAGACACCAATAAATTCTTTGTGATCAGTGTGGATTCTCTGGTAAACCTGTCCGCTTACGACCCGAATGTGGTGACCACAGGCCCGGCCACCATTAATCCGGAAACCGGTAAGCCTTATGGTTTGTCGTTTCCGGTGGTGACCATCCGCGATTTTGTCAACGTACAAAAACTCGTACTGGAAAGCCTTGGCATTTCATCGCTGCATGCCGTTGCCGGTCCTTCTATGGGCTCGATGCAGGCACAGGAATGGGCCGCGACTTACCCGGACTGGGTGCCCCGAATGGTTGCCGTGATCCCTGCGGCTCAGGCTGACGCCTGGACCACCGCCGCGCTGGAACAGTGGGCTTTGCCAGTCCGGCTGGATAAGCACTGGAATAACGGTGATTACACCCGTGATAATCCGCCAAAAGACGGTCTGGTCGTGGCACTCATGAGCATTACTCTGCAGGCGCTGCATCCGGATTTTTTCAATCAGCAAGGCAAAGCGCTGGGCTATACCCCACAGGAAAAAGGCCCGCTTGAGGATATTCATGCCACCCATTCAATCATTAACTGGCTCAGAAGCCGGGCAGAAGACCGTGCTGATTTAATGGATGCCAACCATCTGCTTTATCTGGTTCGCGCAAATCAATTGTTCGTTGCCGGCTACCGGGGATCCCTGCAAGAGGGGCTGAAGAACGTTAAGGCGAAAACGCTGTATTTGCCCGCTGAAACCGATCTTCTGCTTATGCCATACATGGCTGAAGCTCCCCATGGTATTTTGAAATCTCAAGGCAAGAATACGCAACTCAGTTATCTGAAAGGCGCGCTGGGGCATCTTGAAGGAGTGGCAGACATCAAACAAAAAGAACAACTGCTGCGCCGGTTTTTAAACGACGAAACTGAATGATGCACCCGGTTCCTCATTCAAACATTCACGATTCATAACGGAAACACGATTTATGCACGGATTGAAAAACAACGCCACCGCCGCCCTGCTCTCAGCATTTTTTAGCGCCGGCGCAATGGCACAGGTGCCGGCGCTTAACCTCGATACTGATCACATCACAGTGTCAGGCTTGTCTTCCGGCGGTTACATGGCCAATCAGTTTCACCTGGCTTACAGCGACTGGATTGACGGAGCGGGTATTCTGGCGGCTGGCCCTTATTACTGCGCAAAAGGTGATATCAGCACAGCGCTGAGTCAGTGTGTAGATAAAACTGAACCAGCCATTGATGTGAATGCACTCACCGGAAAAGTAAAAACGCTGGCGCAGGAAGGAAAACTGGCCCCTTTGTCAGCACTGCAAAACGATAAGGTCTGGTTATTTCACGGCACCCGCGACGTACGGGTAAACAGCGCAGTCAGTGATGCATTAAACGCCCAGTATGCGGCTTTGATGCCGGCTGAACAAATTACTTACGTTAACAATAAACCGGTTGCCCATTTATTTCCTACAAAGAACAACGGCGGACAGTGTATGTCCTCTGACTCACCTTATATCGGCCGTTGTGACTATGATGCAGCAGGTGAAATGCTCAACTTTCTGCTGGACGGTTTACAACCCGCCAGCGACAAGCTGAGTGGTGAGGTAGTGAGTTTCAGTCAGCAGACACTCGCCGGCGATAATGCCTCGACTATGGCAGAAACCGGCTATGCTTATATTCCTGCCAGTTGCCGTGAAGGTGAACAATGCCGGGTGCATGTCAGTTTTCATGGTTGTAATCAGTACGCAGAAGCAGTGGGCAAAGCTTACGTAGAGCAAACCGGCTTGAATAACTGGGCCGACAGTAACAATATGGTGGTGGTGTACCCGCAAACCCGCAAATCGCTTTTCATGCCTTTAAATCCTCAGGGCTGCTGGGACTGGTGGGGTTACACCGGAGAAGATTACGCCACTCGCAGCGGAGAGCAGATTAATGCCGTCCGCGATATCGTTCTTGGATTATCATCAAATTAAGGTTCTATCATGGCTTTGAATATATTTATCACTGGCGGTGCCAGTGGCATCGGGTATGGCATTGCTGAATCACTGGCAAATGACGGGCATCATCTACTCATTGCAGATATTAATCTTGATGCCGCTGAGTCTGCTGCTCAGCAATTAAAGGACGCCGGCTTCAGCGCGCAGGCCGTTGAAGTTAACGTATGCGATGCTGAGCAGGTCGCAGCACTTCCCGGCAAACTGGGAGACGTGAAGGTAGATGTGCTTATCAACAACGCCGGCATCCAGCATGTGTCTAAAATTGAGGATTTTCCGGCCGAAAAATGGCAGCAGCTCATCAACATTATGCTGGTTGGTCCTGCCCTGCTTACACAGGCATTTTTACCCGGTATGCGCGCTGATGATTTTGGCCGCATTATCAATGTAGGCTCAATACACTCGCTGGTTGCCTCTCCTTATAAATCGGCTTACGTCGCAGCCAAGCACGGCTTGCTTGGCTTTGCCAAAACCATTGCGCTTGAAACCGGCGACTGCAACGTCACCATCAATACCATTTGCCCTTCCTACGTAAAAACGCCGCTGGTAGACAAGCAGATTGCTGCCCAGGCTAAGGAAAACGGGATCAGCGAAGAAGAAGTGTTAAATGAAATTATGCTCAAGCCCATGCCTAAGAAAGCATTTATTTCAATGGACGAACTGGGCGCGACGGCGAAGTTTCTCATCAGCGACGGTGCACGCAATATCACCGGTCAGACCATGGTACTTGATGGCGGCTGGGTGGCGCGCTAACCCTTTCTTTTTTATCAAACTCTGTGCTAATGTCCGAAAAAATGTAGCAGCATGCGGGCATTAGCCAGATTATGACTTATCAAACCGTTGGCCTGATTGGTAAACCTGACCATACCGGCACTCAGGACAGTCTCAAACAAATAGCGACCTGGCTCGATAAGCGTGGTTGCCGCGTACTTATCGAAGAATCCATCATTGATGAGATGGATAACGACAAATACCCTGCCGCCAATTTAGTCACTATCGGAAAAGAAGCCGACCTAGCCGTGGTTATCGGTGGGGACGGCAGTATGCTGGGCGCAGCGCGTGTACTCTCCCGTTTTGACATTCATGTTGTCGGCGTAAACCGTGGAAACCTGGGTTTTTTAACCGATATCCACCCGGACCAGATTGAAGAGCAACTGGATATTATTTTTTCCGGTGAAACCGTGGTTGAAGAGCGCTTCCTGCTGGAAGTGTGTGTGTATCGCCACGAAAAACTGAAGAGCAATAATGCCGCGATGAACGAAGTAGTATTGCACCACGGTAAAGTGGCTCACATGATGGAGTTTGAGATTTATATCGACGGCCAGTTTGTGTTCAGTCAGCGCTCAGACGGGTTAATTGTTGCCACACCTACCGGCTCCACGGCTTACTCTTTATCTGCCGGCGGCCCTATCATTGTACCCCACCTGGATGCATTAACCCTGGTGCCCATGTTCCCTCATACCCTCAGCAGCCGTCCGATTGTGGTGGACTCAAAAAGCACTATTTCTATGCGGGTATCAAAAGTAAACAGCGACAGCCTGCAAGTGAGCTGCGACAGTCATATTGTATTGCCAGTTCTGCCCGGGGATGAGATCCGCGTGCATAAAAGTCAGGATACCCTGCGCCTTGTGCACCCTAAAGGCTACAGCTATTTCAATGTTCTGCGGAATAAACTGAGCTGGGGCAGCAAGCTTTACTGATCCTCCCGGGCAGTATGCCCGGTTAAAACTCATACCCCAACATTTGAATATCCCGGGCGAAATGGTTAGCCACCTTTTCCGCCAGGTCATCATCGTAGTAAGCGCGGTAGCGTTTTCTGTCATCCGCTTTACGCTTATGGGGCAGCTTGATTTTTTTCAGGCCAATATGCTCACAGATGTTATCGAAATCCCCTTGCAGGTTTTCGTATTTGCCGACTTTATTTACCAGTACATTGCCATGCAAATCCACCAGATAGTCAGACTGTAATTGCAGCGAAGTATCAATGTGGTACTGGTAAGGCCGCGCCGGATCAAACTTGAAACGCATGAAATCTTTAAAGTTGTCATGCCCTTCCAGAACCTGAGGGCGTTCCCGCTTGATGTGATAAAAGGAGCTGACCTGCAAATCCCAGGGATTGCGCACAAAGGCAAATTTATACAGATTACTAAAATAATCCGCCGGCAACATTTCACTGGCTGCCACAATGCGGCTGTGACGGGGAAAACGGCATCCCAGTTTATGCCCGGTGAACTGGCTCAGCTTGTTCACCACAAACTGCGGCAGACCGTATTTAATATCCCAACGGTGAGAGGATAAGGCTTTTCTTACACTGGTACCGCCGGTTTTGGCGATATGAACAAACAAAAACTGATGCTTATGGGATAACAACAAAACAGCGTCCTTACTTTTTTTCTTATTACGGCTCAGAATACGGTTGTCAGATGACAGAAAAAAGCCACTTTATGCATATTCACTGCAAATTACACGAAAATTGTAGTAGGTGCTAACGGGCCAGCAAAGAGGTAAACACCTGAAAAGCAGGCGTATCAGGATGTAGCCAGTCGAAATGTCCGGCGCGTTCCACTACAACAAAAGTGGCCTCAGGTATGGGATTCTGTTCAATGGCCACCGTAATGTCCTGCTCACCGGCAAGGATCCAAAGCGGTGTACCGTAACTGTAACTGACAGGATTTGCCTCAGCCCAGGCCTCGGGATCGTCCTCCCGGCGGCTTCCCATGAATGAAGTCACAGCTTGCTGACAACTGCTTGCGCCCTGTGAGTAAGCCACGATGTCTGTAACGGGCGCAAGCCCGGTGATACGCGCCACAGGTAATGTGATTTGCTGACTGGCCAGCAATGCAAGGTGACCGCCTGAAGAGTGTCCGGCCAGCGTAACGCTGGTTTCGTCAAACGGATACTCATTCTGCTGATAAATATAATTGATGCTTTGTACGACATCTTCCAGCGTACCCGGCCAGCCGCCGCCCTCATCCCCGCTGCGGCGAAAACCCGGCACCCACACAGCAAAACCGTCTTCCTGAAGCGCCGAGGCAAGAGGATAGAGTTGTTCCGGTCCGTACTGATTTGACCAGCAGCCGCCGTGGATCACAATCACCAGCGGCGGTGATACTACGTCTGCGGGCATCCACAAATCGCCGGTTTGCAATGGCTCTTCGCCATAAGCCATATTTACATCAGGGGATGTGGCATTCAGAGCCAGCACCTGGCGGTAACTGACATTTTCTGTCACTGTTATGTCAGGCTCACTGACAGCCGGCGCAGACCGGCTGGTGCTGTCTCCCGAACCACCACACCCTGTCAGTAATAAAACACACACCGCCACAATGCCTGTCATTTTCATAGTGCTAACCACCTGTCAGACTCTGTTTACTGCATTTATTACAGTATAGTTGATCGCCACCAGCATTCTACAGGGTTCAAACAGACTGTGAGACCGGCACGGGATTTGATACCATGCCCGCGATTTTACCCCAGCCGGATAAGACCATGGCCAAACCTGAACCCGTTGTAGAAATGCTGACTTTTGGTATCCATTCAAAGTGGGATGCTGAAGACAAAGCGTTACCTAAGATAAAGACGTTTACCCTTGATATCCCCCTTGAACTGGATATTGAATTCGGCTTCATTGTGAATATCAAGCGGGCGAAAAATCAAAAGGTCCGGTACTGTATTTATCACCCCGACATACCGGGTAAAGACGGAGAGCCCATGGCGCCCTTCGACGGTGAAGAATATGTACGCTCAAACGACTGGGATTTTTATCTGGGGGATACGCTCTGGGAGCCCCTTGACGATAAAGCCGGTGACTGGCGCATGACACTGGAATTAAACGGCAGCATTATTGCTGATAAAACCTTCACTGTAGAGCATGAACTCCCATACGAAGGCGCTCAGTTCTGGCAACGCCGCAAACCTAAACTGAAACGCTGGTAACCGGCCCGTTGATATTTGCACAAGCTGGTCTGAACACACCCGAGGATGTTGATATTTGAACATCCCGGGCAGAAATAAAAACGCAGGCCGGGCATATTGGTACACTCCGGCAAGCATGTTGTTATGTTTCAATGAGTTTCTGCCATGTTTCAATCCCCATTTTCAGCTTCCCTCTTTGCATTCCGCCAGACGGCTTTTCGTTATGTAGATCTACGTATTCTGTTTGCGTTACTCATCCTGACTTATCCGTTCAGTGCATTTTCAGAAGAACCCGCTAAGCCCGCTGCGCCGTTTACCGTCGATCCGACTCTATTTACGAAGCAAGGCGACACTTTCCCTGCACTTAAATCGCCGGATGGTGTACAACACTTTACCGTATTTGAAGGTGTTCAAACTCAGGCGGGCTACAACCACGGCGCTGTGCTCACCGGCTTTAAAGGACAACTTTTCTGCCAGTGGCAAACATCAGGCAAAGATGAAGACGGACCCGGCACCCATGTCATTTACAGTTTCAGTGAAGACGGAGAACACTGGAATAACTCCCGTGTGCTTGCACCGGCCAGGGAGCACGCCATTGTCACCAGCGGCGGTTGGTGGACGCAGGGAGATACCTTAATTGCGTTTATTAATGTATGGCCAGACGATGCACCACAAAAGCAGGGTTATACAGAATATGCAACAAGTTCAGATGGCATTAACTGGAGTGCGTTTAAACCGGTTACCGGTGCCGGCGGACGCCCGGTACAAGGTATTATTGAACAGGATTTGAAAGCCTTACCGCCAGGTCGCATTCTTACGGTTTTTCACATGCAACCGGGTTTGCATGCGACACCTTATTACACTGAAGACCCCTCAGCCACGTCAGGATGGACAGCGGGCAATTTCACTAATTTACCCCACAAAGACACCATCAGCCGGGAGCTTGAACCGTCATCCTTTGTTGATGCAGACAACAACATTGTTATGACATTTCGTGATCAGGCCGGCAGCTTTCGAGTGCTGGCATCGGTAAGTAAAGATAACGGTGACACCTGGTCTTTACCTGTGGTTACCAATATGCCTGATTCACGGGCCAAACAGAGCGCCGGTAATTTACCCGATGGCACCGCCTATCTGGTTAATAATCCCTCCGGCACGAAAGACCGGCTGCCGCTGGTTGTCACGCTCAGCCGTGACGGTAAACACTTTGATCATGCCCTGCTCGCCAGAGATGAATCTTCGTTGCCGCCGATGAAATTCGCCGGAAAATATAAACGCACCGGTTACAGTTACCCGAAGAGTATTGTCTGGCGTGATGCACTCTGGATCAGCTATGCCGTGAACAAGGAAGACATTGCCGTCACCCGAATACCGGTGAGTAGTTTGCGCGTTCAGGATAGCCTCGAAACAAACCCTGACCAATGATATGCTACCGGTAGCATTTTTTATGTACCGATACAGCGAGTACAGAACCGAATCGTTTTAACAGGTGAAATGAGTGACTCAGCAAGCTAATAAACAAACTAACGTCTGGTTAAGTCAGCACGAAGCAACCATCAGCAACAACAAAGACTATGGTGTTTCCCCCGTTGTTATGCCATCAGAAGCGGAAGTGGGCAAAGCCATGCTGGAAGAATTACTGAAAACAGCAGAAGGCAAAGACGGTGATATTAATATTGCCCTGCTTGGCGGGCGTGGCGCTCAGGCATTTCACCGTTTGCTGGGAGAAAAAGCAAAAGGCAGCGAACTGGATGATGTACTTGCGCGGCTGAACGTATTCACACAGGATGCACTGGCCCCCATGAGCATGCAAAACAGCCTGAGTTTTGTGCGGGATTTCGAGCGTATTCTTGGCGATGCATTCTTTGCCAAAATCAAAAGCTTCACCCCCATGCAAACGGATCTTGAAGATGTTCGGGCAGGTCTGGAAGATTACTTACAAAAACTTGAACGCCTTGGTGGTCTGGACATTTTCTTTATCGGTCACGGTCCGGAAGACAATGCGGCGTCTCACCTCGCTTACATCAAGCCTTTCTCCGGCGCAAAAGCCTCCCACATGGCAGGTCTCATTCCCATTTCTGCCAGTATTCTTGAGCACCACATCAGCAAATTTAAAGCCGGTGGCAGCGCAATCAGCCCGCAGGACGAAGCAGAATGCCGCGCAGCAGGGATGATTTTAACCCTCGGACCGGCCGCTATTCTGGGCGCGAAAAAACTGGTTCAGTCAGTGGTGGATGCCAGCACTGCACCGGCAAAAAAGGTAACCTACGCAAAGGTGCTGAACACTTCCATCAGCGAAGACGAAACCACTGCACAGGCCCAGCTTGATGAGAATCCCGGTTTATGGTTCCGCCTGCACCCGAATAAAGTGTCTTTCGTGTTGCCGGATGTGCTTGAAGTTACGCAATAATTAAACTGTCAGGTGGCCGTCTATGCATGTTACTGCCGCGCCACCTACCTTCACCGCATCTGGCGTAATGTCGAGATGCACTCTGCCTGCCCGTCCCAGTTTTTGCCCCTGCGATGACAGTAAACTTGATTTTTGGATAAGCGGCATATTATGAAAACGCATAAATGCCGCCACACTGCCATTGCCGCTGCCACACACGGGGTCTTCACTGACGCCGCAGGCTGGTGCAAATGAGCGCACTTCAATGTCGGCACTTCCGCTATCATATGCAGCAAATAAACAGGTTCCTGTTGCGCTATTTTCACTGTCTGCGGCTGCCAGAGCCGTATAATCCGGCTTCGCCTGCAATACCGATTCCGGCGTAAATGCCTTAGCAACAACCCAGCGGGCCCCCACATCAACAAGCGCCGGCGTAACACTGCGGTCAATCTGACAATTCAGAGCTTTTTCCAGTTTCTCCACTTCATCCTGAGTTAACAGCGTAATTACCGGCTCCGGTAACGTGAAAGCGATAGTGAGCGGTTGATCAGCATCACCGGAAACGTGCAGTGTAATAAGCCCTGCCGCACATTCCTGCACAATTTTGCCGTCTGCCGCAGTTATCAGACCGGCTTCAAGTAATGCGCTGGCTGTACCGATAGTGGGGTGACCGGCAAATGGTAACTCACTGCCGGGGGTAAATATCCGCACCCGATAGCTGGCCCGCTTATCCTCTGCAGGAAGCACAAAAGTAGTTTCAGATAAATTGGTCCAGTGAGCTATCGCTTGCATCTGCTGTGTTGTAAGCCCTGAGCCATCCATTACAACGGCAACAGGGTTGCCCTTAAACGGCACGCTGGTGAAAACATCAACCTGTTTAAATGCTCTTTTCATTATTTTACCTGATTGGGAGGGAGGCTTCTGGCCGCAAGTATTGCGGGCTTCATTTTTGCTCTATCGTATCTTACAAAAGTGATTATGTCTGACAATAACTACTACCAGCGTGATTGCAAACAACAACCAGGTAGCTGGCGCCGGTACTGCGGTTGCAGGAAGTGAAGCAACGTTCCCCACAAAGTAGTTGTCGACAATCGTGCCGTCCAAAGAATTGGCATAGAATCCGTCAGGAAGCACGAATGCAGGAGAGCCTCCAAGTATTAAATTCCAATTTAGTTCAGACAAATAATGAGTATCAAGCGGATCGCCATCAGTATCTATGGAGCGGATATACGCATAAGGACGCACTTCTAAATAAAGTGGAGAGTTTACTGCCATCAGAATATCGTCATAGCTAATCACTTCATCGACTAATTCAACACCATCCTCTACATCCGCGATGTGCTTATTCTGATAATATCCGGGCATGCTTACAGCTAATTCAAACCGGGTTTTACCGAAGCTTTCAAGGCTCAGTGAAGTATGTACAGAGCCTCTCACGTGACGAGGCGTTTCAGCCTCGGCCCCGTCATAAGTAATGTAAATATCCCCAATGGTAAAGCTCCCCCCCATATCTATATCTGTCAGTGCACCGTTAGGGCTCCACGGACGCTTTTGTACAGCCTCCCAACGAGCGCTGCCCGATGCGTAACCTCCCTGAATGTCTAAGCTGGAATAGCCGCTGCCCGGGCCGGTTGTCAGATAGATGGTGTCACTGTTTTTGTAGCTTCTCACTTCTGTAACGCCGCGAGAATCTATTTCCTGATGTCCTTTCAATATGGCAGAAGACAGAACCGGCATGTCTACGTTAAAATTCGGGTCGCCAAGTATTATCTCAGCTTGAGCGTTTTGCATCAGAATTGTACATGTCAAGATTAGCCTGATGATCTTATTCATCCTGTTTCCCTACTTTTTTCGTCGTTAATTCAAATGAATCGACCGGCCCACAAAAGCAATCATTCTGTTAACTAGTTCTGAAGGATTTCCTGTCCGGCAATTCTGCTTACTTCACATCGTCGACAGGGTAAGAATTTACGGATTGAATTGCTTGAGTGACACTTGATTAATTTTGAAAGACAGAAAATTCAATGGGTTAGGTTAATGACATTAAATACTGTCATTACCATCTGCTACAGACAAATAAGTTTAACTTATTCAGAATAAAAGCCTGGACACATTCCTTCTCAGACTGCTTATTTAACGCTATTTTGAGTTAGCCACGTCAGCACCGCCTCATCCACGCCGGAGGGATAAGGCACCCCATCTTCAACACCGCTGTACAGCAGGCACATATCTTCCCTGTTAATAAATACTCCGTGATATTTGTCCAGCCAGAAACGCAAATGCTGCTTTAGCTCCCGGGTGCCTTCAATGTGTTCAAACAAAGCCGGATTCGCTTCCAGCACATCGTGTATTTTCTGGTTGTTTTCAGCCAAACCAGTGTTGGTAATAGAGCGGCTTTGCGAGCAGACAAAACGCTCTTCTTTGTTCATTTGAGGCCAGTAGCGAACAAAAAATTTCTCATATTGCTCCTGCCGCGTAATACCTAACCGCTTTTCAAGTAACGCGACGAGTTCGTTACGCCGCTTAAGTTGTGCCATAAAGGCGGTATAAGTATGGGCCTGATAGGTGGCGATATCACTGGCGGCTTGCACTAAGCGTTGATGAGACCAGTACCGGTACATACTGGCAGCACTAAATATGAAGAGACCAAGCAAGGCAACCAGCAAGAAGGGTTTCATTTTCGATGGCGGGGTGAGCGAAGAAGAGGGTTCAATAGACACAACTTCTGGCATCAGAAAACCGATGCCTTTTACTGTTCGGATGTATTTCTGATCTTTGCCGTCATCGTCGAGCAATTGTCGGGTATCCGACACCAGACGCGATAACGACCAGTCAGACACAACGATTTCAGGCCACAGAATGTCATGCAGAGATTGCTTACTCACCGGCTGCGGACTTTGGCTGGCCAGCGCACTGAGGAGCTCAAACATTCTCACCGATATCTCGATGAGCTCCCCCTCTTTTCGCAACTCCCGATGCGTTATGTCGAGTAAAAAAGGGCCGAATGAATATTGACCGGCATGCGATTCCGTCACGGCAACAATGTTCTGAACAATAAATGACCATCATTCTACTGACTTTAGCCATTTTTTAAAGTGCTTACAGGTAACTGATTTATTGGGGAAGGGGCGAATAAGTCCCTGACGTGAGATCATAGCTGCACAGTAAATCAAAAGTCATCTCCTTCCCATGAGCCATCCATTACAACGGCAACAGGGTTGCCCTTAAACGGCACGCTGGTGAAAACATCAACCTGTTTAAATGCTCTTTTCATTATTTTACCTGATTGGTAGGGGGGCTTCTGGCCGCAAGTATTGCGGGCTTCATTTTGGCTCTATCGTACCTTACAAAATGCATTATGTTCAGATAGGGTAAGGATAATCAGAACAAAAAGGCGAAGTGACTATGTGCGGATTCATTCAGCGGGTGACAGATTGCCCCGCCGTCATTGACCTGCTAGAAGAAGTTGGCTTAACCACCACACTGCCCTTGTTTAAGGAAGAAAGCGGCGGGGTACTGAATTTCTATCCCGCTTTTGGTAAAAATCCGGCCCGTAAAATCACCAATCTGATAACAGCGCCTGACAACGTTATTGATGCGACCTGGTGGTTTGATGCCAGACCAGAGGGCGACGGACTGGTTATTGGTGACCGTACTACTTTCAATGCGCGTAATCTCGACAGTCCTTTCTGGAAACATGCGGTACGTTATCAAAGAGGTATTGTGGTTGCCACCGCAGTTGGCGAGTCGAATCCGCAGGGAAAAGGGAAAGTACACTACCTGATGGAAGCGCAGGGCGCCATGTTAATCGGTGCGGTGTACAGGCAGTTCGACAACGGCACGGCTGCCTGTGCAGTGATCACCAGACCGCCCCATCCCCGTTTCAGCCAGTTTCACGAAAAATCCATTCCGTGCTTTTTGCCCCACAACCGCGACGCTGTGAACGCCTGGTTAAATGGTGGACCGGACGATCCCGTAGTCAGTGCCATTCTGGACGAACCCAAACTATACACCGGTCTCACCGTCAGTGAGGTGAAAACCTTTAAAGGCGGTGAGAAAAACGGTGACTCCTGCTTTCTGGCACCGTCCGGTGAGGATATCGTATAAGCCGGCACTGTAGGGCTTATTCACCAAATGCTTTTTTGTCTGCGTCAGATAAGTCTGACCATTTCACTCTGTTGTCCCAGCTTTCTTCGTAATGCTCTTCCGGAAAGTCATCCGGCGATCTGCCTGCTTTAAAATCTCCGGCACAACGCTGTGCATATAAACGGTTTTTCTCACAACCCGGCGCCGCCGGAATATACATTACGTTCCCCCACCCCTGCTGATTTTCAACCGGTTCTACGCCGTGGATCACATCGCAGTGCCACCACACCGAATCTCCCGGCGACATATCCGGGATGGTTGCCTTCGCCCGCAACAGCAAGCTGTGCCATTTCTCATCCACCGGCAGCACTTTGCGGGGTGATACACCACATAGACTGTCTTCGGGCACATCGTCCAGCAACGGGCGAATAAGCAAATACGCCATCGCAGCCGGCACGGGAATGGTAAACAGCACGCCCTGGTCCCGTTTGATTTCACTTAATGCCGTCCAGCCCTGAAACGTTCTGAACGCCGAACATTTCGTTGTTCCGCCTTCATATTCATTCACGAGCGGTCGCCAGGCTGCATCCCAGGGGTCGTACTTATCAAAGTTGCCGTCCAGAATATGGCGGAACACCTTCTGATATGCCGGTAATAACCATCTTTCAAGCGCACCGGAATCGGTGTGTGGTCCGAGACCGCCGGATGTCACGCCGGGCGGGCGGCGTCTTACACGATCGGGGTAAATATAATTGCATGCAGGATCAAACCATTTCCTGCCTTCCGATTCCGTTTTCCAGAATGAATTTAAGAATACCTGTACATCCTGCATGCGACTACTGAGGCGCGCTTCCATCTGAGGTTTAGACCAGTAGATAGGAAATATTTCAGGACGGGACGCCGACAAGGTCCCGAAAAAGTCATCTCCCGGCCCCCGGTACTGATTATCAAAATCGTTAGATTCCACATAATCCACCAGCTCTTTGTCCCACTTCACGGCCTGTTCACGGGGAAAGTGCTCCCGTACCACCAGACATCCCCGTTGTTTTACCCCGGCCATCACATCCGCAGAGACCGTACCGGCGGCAATATCTTCATAGTTTGCTTCAGGCCAGCCTGTGTTGCCGTTTTGAATATCCTGTTCAATAGCCTGAATGTTTCTTTCCAGTCCCGCGACAATACTTTCCAGCAGAGCAGGTACATCACCAATGCGCTCCCGCCATAGTTGTTTAGTGTCTTTAATGGCTTTTTCGATATCGTCGGGCAGATACGATTTAGACGTCTGTTCGCTCACAATACTTCCCTCTCATTTTATGGATTATTAACCTCACAATTAAATAAGTAAGGTTTCCTAACTTGTTAAATTATACTAGTCTGGGCATCGCATTGAGTAAAGACATTTTTTTCATTTCGTTAACAAAGCAGATTTAAGAGAAAGGAAGCAGCACACGATGTCAGCCAAGCCTGATCACCGGCCCGGCAGCCTGGCCATGCGCACAGACCAGCAGTTTTTTCAGTGTCTGGAGAAAGCGCAGCGTTTGTCCCGTGCAGCCATCGCCAAAATGACCGGGATCTCCAAACCCACGGTGTCAGAATCTGCACAAAGACTGACTGAAAAAGGCATGATTAAAACCGCATCTGAAATGGATAACGTGTCATCAAAGCGTCCGTCGGTTATATATGAAATAAACCCGGATTTCGGGGCCCTGCTCTCCCTCGCACTGGAAGAAAATGCCACCTGGATACGTATCACGGATTTTACCGGAAATACACTTTCTGAAGAGTTTGTGACTTATCCCAAAGGGCGTTTGCAGGCAGATTTCGTGCAGAATATGTTCACCCTCACAGACAAAACCCTGAAGACAACAAACGCACCGCTGCTCGCTACGGGCGTGTCTGTGGCCGATCCTGTTAGTCCGGTTACCGGTAATGTGCTGGCCCTGCCTCACTCTCCTTTTCCGATGGCGCACGGCCTTCAGTTTGCACAGCTGCTTGGCGATCGTTACCACTGCCCCGTGACCGTCGATAACGATGTAAACTGGGCCACACTCATCGAATATTTGAATGACGGCTGTCAGAATTTTGCTTATATCCATCTTGGCAGAGGTATAGGCTGCGGCCTCATGCTCAACGGTAATATTGTGCGTGGTGCTGACGGTATGGCCGGTGAAATTGGTTATGTCAGGCTGGGCACTGCGCCACCGCTACTTGAATCTCTGTATACTGAACACTTTTATGAAATGGCGCTGACACCCGGCAACGCACTGCCCGCAGAGGTGCTGAATGCCACCGGTAAGGTGGTGGCTGCTACCTGCGTTCTGACCAACCCGGAAAAGGTGGTGCTCGGCGGTCAGCTTTGTCACCATCCGGCACTGCAAGCCTGCATTGAAGATGCACTGGCCAGTAATATTGCCGGCACGGCTATTTCTGTTACCTCAGAGCCGGAAAAGGCACCGTTATACGGCGCATCTGCCGGTGCCAGAGAACTTGCACTGGAGAAACTGGCTTTACTGGATCCCACCGCCCCGGTGCTGCGTGGTTACAGCCGGAACGTTTAATTTCATCTCACCTTGCACATGACACACTATTTTCACCATGACCGGGTGACCGGAACATGCATACAGGAACCTGCGGAATGAATACGCTTACAATCACGCCGGACTTTTCGCCATGGCGTCAGGGACTGAAGGATGCCCTTCCCTTGTTCGGGGGTTATATTCCCGTAGCCATCTCCTTTGGCTTAATTTCAATACAAGCTGGTTTCAGCGTATTTGAAACCATTCTGATCTCAACATTCATCTATGCCGGTGCTTCACAATTTTTATTTGTAGCAATGGTGGCATCCGGTGCCCCCCTTCCACTTGTTGTACTGATGACACTACTGATTAACGCCCGCCATATGGTCTATGCACCGAATATTGCCAGGTACATGGATTCAAATAAACGCTGGTTTCCTCTGATGCATGGTCTTACCGACCAGGTATTTGCACTGGCACTGGTGCGCTTGCCACAACTGCCCAAAGCACACCGGATGGCATGGTATACAAGTTTAGGCTTGCTGGCATGGTTCAGCTGGATTGGCGGTACAGCACTTGGCGCAGTAGCCGGCGATACACTTACCCAACGCTGGCCACTCGTCAATGAAGCCCTGCCGTTCGCCCTGCCCGCCCTGTTTGCGGTATTGGTTGCCCCCCGCTGCAACAGCATGTTGTGGACCACCACTCTGGTCACCGCTGCGGCGCTGTCTATGCTGTGCAAAATAGCAGGTTACCCGAATGCAGCCATTCCCCTTGCCGCCTTAGCCGGCGCCATCGTGTTTTATGCAATTAAGGCAATGCAACCCGGAGACAGCCAGAAATGAGTCAGGAAATGTGGCTGACCCTGGTAAGTATTGCCGTTGGCACTTATTTAATCAGACTGCTTCCTTATTTGTGGATGCGCAAAAAACTCGCTAAGCATGCAAATGATGAAACAACACCCGATATGCCAGACTGGCTCACCGTATCCGGCCCGGCAATGATAGCCGCCATGCTCGGCAGCTCGCTGGTACCGGTACACCTCACCATCCCCTCCTGGACAGCAACGGTAGCAGGCCTGCTGGCAACACTGCTTGTATGGTCGAAAACCCGCTCGATGGGATTACCCACTCTCACCGGCGTGGTGGTGTTCGGGGCCGTGAAGGTGGTTTTGGGGTGAGTAAAATAGCTTTGCGGGAAAGGTCAACTGCCCGGGTACTCTAAGAATATCTTTTAGTTTTTCTTTGTCTGGCGGAATTTGTAGGGGATGTATAAACCTTTCACAAGACAGGGAATGGACAATGGACTAAACCGCTCCGTGGTAAGATTCTCGCTCCCACATCTCTAATTTTATTCTGATTTTGTATTGCACTTCTATCCTGAATAAAGGGCAATGTCGTCCTGAATTCCCGTAGGGTTGCGATAGTTGTCATACCGGGCTGATTGCGTACAACTCCTGTCGTAACCGGCGTTTTCCGAAGCGTCAGGGGCGAGTGCCAAACGCTGGGTTCAGGCCAGAGAACAACAGTTGTTGCCGGTAAAGTATTACCATGTGGTGTTTACCTTACCTGGCGAGGTGGCGCAACTGCGATTTACAACAAAGGAAAAATGTATCAAATGCAGTTAATCGTTGCCGGTACACGCAGGCGCCCGCTTTATATATGCTGCAGGTTAATGACAATAAAATAATCCATCATGAATGCGCAAATATAGCATTCTCTTTCGTCGAGCACCGGTGTTAAATATTGTAACAAACGCTCCAACATTCGATAACAACGTAAAAATAAAATTGAATAGCTACAAGTTCTTCGAAGCAATGCGGCTGAGCTAGTTCCGGCAATGTTATTTTTAATTCTGGCCATTTTAATCCCTGAATCACCACGCTGGCTAACGCAAAAAGCTCGCTTTACTGAAGCGCGAGAAGTGTTGGCTAAAATTGGTAGTAGCAGCTACACAAGTAAGGTTCTAACCGAACTAAAGGCTAATTTGTCAGTAAGGCATGGCAGTGGATTTGGGGATTTGCTATCACTTAAACCCGTGTTAATCATTGGTATAGTACTGGCTGCATTTCAGCAATGGTGTGGCATCAACGTAGTATTTAATTACGCGCAGGAAATTTTTACCAGCGCAGGATTTGATATTGACGATACACTAAAATCCATTGTAGCAACCGGCTCTGTGAACTTAATTTTTACTTTACTCGCTTTACCTTTAGTTGACCGTCTAGGGCGACGTAAACTCATGTTATTCGGTTCAATTGGTTTGACGATTATTTATGCCTTGATTGCACTGGCTTATCAAACAGGCACTTTAGGTTTGCCTGTTCTGCTGCTGGTACTGTGTGCAATTGCAATATATGCGATGACATTGGCACCTGTTACCTGGGTATTACTAGCTGAGCTTTTTCCTAATCGGGTTCGTGGCGTAGCTATGGCTATCGGTACTTTTACTCTTTGGTTTGCTTCGTTTGTTTTAACTTACACTTTTCCATTGATTAATCATACTTTTGAAGCACAAGGGAGCTTTTTGATTTATGGCATTATTTGTTTACTCGGGTTTATCTTCATTTGGCGAAAAGTACCGGAAACCAAACAGCTGTCGCTTGAAGAAATTGAGTTGAAACTGAATATTACTGCTCCGGTTGAGCCAAAATCACTACAGCAGAGTGCAAATGAGAAACAAGGCTAGGGTTTTCAACCCTAGCCTTGTTGATCAAATCATCTTCTAGGACAGATTTCCCCTTAACCCCAGTTCACTTAGCGGACCATCTGGCTCAAGGACATCCCTAACGAGGCCATTTTATTCAACACTGCCACCCGGGCCATGACTTCACCCACCTGCGCGTCATAAACCCGTAAACGAAGCTTGTCACCGGTCAGGGATTTATATCGCCACATGGCCGTCTCAGCCAGCGAACGTTTGCGGTAATCCGTTTCCTGCTTCCATTGTTTGAGTTTGCCAGCCTGTAATGCCTTGTGCGCAGGTTTTTAATAAAAATTATAATAAAGCAATTTACCCGGATTTTTTTTAACGTAGAAAAAACTTTACTTTACACAATCAGAATACTGTATATATTTACACACACTGTATAAACATACTGCGGTGAACACATGCTGGTTAATCTGTCGATCAAAAATTTCGCTGTTGTTAAGCAATTATCTGTCAATCTTGAGTCGGGTATGACGGCCATCACCGGTGAAACCGGTGCGGGTAAGTCTATTGCCATTGACGCACTCAGCCTTTGTCTGGGTGAGCGGGCCGATGCCGGCGCGGTGCGTAAAGACGCGCCTAAAGCAGAAATCGTTGCCCATTTTAATCTGAAAGGCCATAAAGCTGCGCTGGCCTGGCTGGATGAGCAGGAATTGCTGGATGAAGATGACGACAGCTGTTTTGTGCGCCGTGTCATTTCCCGCGAAGGCAGATCGAAAGCGTTCATTAACGGCACACCGGTATCGCTGCAACAACTGAAACAGTTCGGCCAGTACCTCATTGCTATCCATGGCCAGAACACGCACCTTCAGCTTTTGAAAGACGATTATCAGCGAAAGCTGGTGGATCAGTATGCCGCGCATCCTGCGTTGCTGAGCGCCGTGTCAGATAACTACCGCTTGTGGAAACAGAAGCAGTCGGAACTGAAAAACCTGGAAACACAGGCGCAACAGCGTGCTGACCGTCAGCAACTGCTGGCCTACCAGGTCCAGGAGCTGGATGAATTTGCCATTGAAGACGGCGAATTTACCGAACTGGAAATTGAGCACCGCAGGTTGAGTAACGGACAGACCTTGCTGGAACAGGCGCAAACGAGTTTTTATAACCTGTATGAGAATGACGAGGGTAATGCGTTATCCATTATTCAAAATGGTCTTGACCGCCTGTCTGAACTGGAAGAGCACGACAGCGCCCTGACACCGATTATTGCCTTGCTGAACGATGCCTCTATTCAGGTAGAAGAAGCGGCCAGAGAATTACGCAGCTATTGCGATGATCTTGAAATAGATCCTCTGCGGCTGCAACAGGTGGAATCCCGTTACAGCAAGGCCATGGAACTGGCACGTAAGCATACTGTGATGCCTGAAGAACTGTTCGGGCATCATCAGGCACTGGCGGCAGAATTTGCCGGTCTGGAGCAGGATGAGAATCGTCTGGAAGATTTACAGCATGAGGTCGTTGAAGCAAAAGACGCTTACCGTCAGGCCTGTGAAGCACTCTCAGCTTCAAGGCAGATCGCTTCGGTTAAGCTGGCTGAAGCAATTCAGGGGCAAATCCGTCAGATGAATATGCCTCATGCGGTGATTGATATTGCCGTTGATTATCAGGAAGACAAAACGCCTGTGGCGTCTGGTCTGGATGATGTGACTTTCCTGGTATCCACTAACCCCGGTCAGCCGGCAGACAAGCTGGAGAAAGTGGTGTCGGGCGGTGAGCTGTCGCGTATCGGGCTTGCCATTCAGGTACTGACCAGTGACAAACACGCAACACCGACCATGATTTTTGATGAGGTCGATACAGGGATCAGCGGCCCGACCGCCGCCATTGTGGGTGGTTTGTTACGCCGGCTGGGTAAAGTGAGTCAGGTTATGTGTGTTACGCACTTACCTCAGGTTGCTGCACAGGCCCATAACCAGTTGTTTGTGACCAAGTTCAGCGATGGCAGTACAACAGAAACACAGATGTTGCCATTAACGAAGCAGGACCGGATAGACGAACTGGCCCGGTTGCTTGCCGGTGACAAGGTAACCGAATCAGCACTGGCAAATGCCAGAGAACTGTTAGAAAGTGCAGAATCGAACTAATAAGCGGTTGATTGGTCATAGGTGATTGGGTAGCATGCTGTCGCGCATTATTTTGCGACAGCCGCATTCTGACACTGGTTTGCCGGCAAAGGTAATGCCTGTCACTATAATCAAAGCATAACTGGACAAGCTCACGCATGAAGTTGTATCAAATCGCTATTTTGTTAACCGCTGTATTTTTCACCACTGCCTGTAACAACTGGATCTACCGGATTGATGTGCCACAGGGCAACTTTCTGGACGAACGTGACGTTAAAAAGCTGCGTGTTGGCATGACCAAAGAGCAGGTTGTTTATGTTCTTGGCCACCCTGTTGTTGAAGACTCTTTTGATAAGAGCACATGGTATTACGTGTACGATATGAAGCGCGGTATGTCCAAACGCGGTGAAGATTTCCAGAAGCAACTGGTACTTAATTTCGACGGTAATGTGTTGACCACCGTAGAAGGCGACTTCGAACTGTCAGAAGATTTTAATACCCCGCTCGATCAGTAAGCATTTTTGGTCCGGAACACCACATTTTGGTGTTCCGGACTACTTCCGGATACGCTCTCTCCTTCCCCCTGAACGCCAAAAAACCCATAACTCACTGATTTTAAATACATAATCATTTTTGGCTCAGCAATTGCTGAACTCGTCATACTTTTTACACTCATTCGTGTGCGGTTATTGCTCATTATTAAGTGAATCCTTCCCGGTAAAATCGGGAGTATTAACGCCATACCGGACACACATCACTACAAAACGGAAAATAGAATGCTAAACAGGAATCGCTCAATTATTGCTTTATCACTTTTATGTGCTGCCACGCTATCAGGCTGTGTAATCAATGTCGGGGGTAACGGTGATTATCACGATGGCGGCGATGTAAGCAGTGTGCTGGGATCGGTAACCATCTATGAAGGCCGCCATGCTGGTGATGTGTCTTCCGTCAACGGAGACGTGACTTTGCAAACATTTACTGTTGCTGAAGATGTCAGTACGGTGAATGGCAATATCAGTATTGCAGATAACGCTGCAATCAATGATGCGAGTACGGTTAACGGCGATATCAATGCCGGTAAAAACCTGAATGTATTTGGTGATATGTCTACAGTAAATGGCAATATCGGGCTTTCTGTGAATAGTCTGGTGGAAGGCGATTTGGAAACAGTGAATGGCGATATTACGGTGCCGGATGGCGAAATAAAAGGCTCAGTCACAACGCAAAACGGTGATGTCAGCTTGTCAGGCAATACCCGGATCTACGGCGACATCGTATTTGAAGAAACTGAAAATGGCTGGATGAAGAACAAATCCGAACAACCGGTACTTTCAATCACGGACGATGTGGTTGTTAACGGCAATATCATTTTAGAGCGCGCCGTTGTACTTGAGCTTGCTAATCCTGCGCTGGAAAGCAAAGTAATTAGACGTAACAACAGCAACCGCAGCTAATCCCTGCAGGCCGGACAGAAATACATCTGCCCGGCCTGTTTAATCACTTACCGGTTAACTTGACGTCCAGCCAGACCAGGCGGTGATCAGAACTTGCTTCACGATCTTTCACCAGACGGTACAACGGGCTGGCTTTTTCGGGCCAGAAAACACCGCTACCGGTCACTTCAAAGCCATATCTTGACGGTAAAACGTAATCTGCCCTTGCCCCCCAGTGTGCAGTGAACCTGCGGCTGTAAGGCTCTGTTGAATATTCACGGCCACCTTCACTTTCCGGGATAACGTTGCCGTTCACATACCGGTTATCAATAAGCTGTTCTATTACGCCCGGCCTGTGTTTATCACCCGCATCGGCAGCGTTGAAATCGCCTGCCAGTACGAAACGGGTGTTTTCCGGCAGGCCGGATTGTTTACCCTCATCATCAGTAATGTATTCGCCTTTATCCGGAGACAGATAGTCAGCCATCAGCCTGATTTCATCATGGTTCCGCTTACCGTTTCGGTCTTCATCGCCATCGAAATTAGGCGGTGTGGGATGCATAGCAAGTACATGCACAATGCGGCCATTAACGTTAACGGGTATATCCCAGTGAGACTTGGAGCTTAACCGGAACTCAGCCCATTCCTCTTGGTTATACCAGGGAGTATCTGTGGCTGGGTCAACGGGCTTCTGAGCACCGGGCATATCTTTCCACTTAAACGTCTGCAAGCTGTGTACCTGATCATGCACGAAGGGATATTTCGACAATACAACCATGCCGTACTGGCCGGGATACAAGCCAAATCCCCACGCATCACCGCCTGTTCCGGTGGCTTTACCGTCGTTATCCAGATCGAAAGGAGACGGCTCACCGGTGTTCACCGGCGCGAGATAAACGTACGGGTAATCGATAGCAGGTTGCCCGTGCTGACTGACATTCAGATAATTTTGAATAAAGGCCCGTACACCATCGCCCTGCGATTTAATGTAATCAAACTCATTAAGCAAAATAATATCCGGCGCGGTGCGCTGAATGATCTCAGCAATATTTTTGACCTGCGGATTATTGCCATCTGACAGTATCTCTTTAAGCACGTCATCACCGGGCGGAAGCCCTGAAGAAGGGTAATTCGTCGACTCCATACTTACGTTAAAAGTAGCCACTCTCAACGTATCAGAAGACTCTGTTTTCCCGTGCTCTGCCGATAACATGGAGCGGATTTTGTCTACCGGCAGGGCTTTTACGCTCCCGTGAAAACCTTCCACGTCCTCAGCCATCAGCAAACTGTTATAAATGGCTTCCTGCGTTGCTTCAATCACCGCCTCGAATAAAGGTGAGACCTGACTGTTCGCCATGACAGTGGATGAATGCGCCGGTGACTGCTCGTCACGACGTAATGCATCTGCGGTAGAAAAGGCTATAACATAATCGCCGGAGCCGTTTGTCAGGCTGGCACCGGTTCGCGCAACACCGGCCATGGCCCGCTTTGCCAGCCTTTCCAGATTGCGGTCGTCCAGCGGTGCGTCTGTTGCAACCACTATCATGATGGAACCGTCAGCAGCGGTATCGTTATTCAGTTCGTTATACAGGTAGTGCTGATTTAGCGCTTCCCCGGCTTTCAGGCCGTCGATATTCAGGATGCCGCCAAAGTTACTTTGTACCAGTACACCGACTGTGTATCCGCCCAGTGATGCAGGCAGCAAACGGCTGCTTGTACCGATCCCGCCTTTCCATCCGAAGGCGCGGGTACCGCTGCCGGCGCCATTATTCCCCTCTGCAACCGGGCCACTTTGCGCTTTATTGATAGCCTGAATCACATCAGCTTTCGTTACGGTTCTGCGGCGGATGTCGTTAAGAAATCCGTCGTTGGTTTCACCTACAACAGCATTCACCGATGCCACGTTTTCGTTTCCCGGTTGCGCCAGCGTCCATTCCACCACGCCGGCAATACCTTCAGCCACATTCAGAGTATTAGTAAGCAAAACGGGGGTTTCAATTTCACCCAATTCGCGGATTTGACTGATCCCGGCCATTTTGCCGTAACCATTGCCCACGTATACCGCAGCCGGTACCTTACGCTGCCGTAAATTGCCCTCTGCCGGAATAATGGCTGTCACGCCGGTGTGAACGTCTTTTCCGTTATGAAGGGTTACCTGCCCCACCCGTACGCCTGCAACATCGGTAATACTGTTCAGTTTTCCGGTCGCAAGTACACCAGGCGCGATGCCTATATCACGGGCTCTGACCTGCTCTGCGTCTGCGCTGACATGCATCAGCGGCAACACCAGCAGTAACGCGGGAAGAATTCGTTTTCTCATGTTGTTTTCGTTTTTTATAAATACAAATGGGGAAGGAAAAGTGTCACACGATAGTGCAAAAAACTCAAAAGGAAGACGGCTACGTACCGGTTATAGAAGACTGATGGCATGTTCAATTAAAAACAGACAGGCACCAATCAGCCCGCCCACCAACGTACCGTTAATACGGACTTTTTGCAGATCTTTACCGATGTTCAGTTCAATTTGTTCCGCCATCTGGTTGTCATCCCATGCCAGAATGGTTTTACGGATATGATCAGTAAGAAAATCTGCGAGCTCCGGCGCCATCGCTCTGGCGGCTTCTGCGATGTGTACATCAACAGCGTTTGCCAGTTGCTCATCGTTGGCCACGGATTTACCTGCTTCCTGCAGTGCATGGGATAAACGGTTTGTGAACTTGCCGTCTGTGGCTGCAACATCATCGATTAACCAGCGTTTCACGTCGCCCCACACCTGAAACAGGTACTGCTGAAGGGTATCGTTATTCAGCAACTGGTTACGGATATTTTCCAGCTTCTCTGTCATAGCAGGGTCGGTTTCCATCCTCGCGGTGAAGTCCTCCAGCTGGCGGTCGAAACTCTTGCGTACCGGGTGTTCGCTGTCATTGGCAATATCCGCCAGAATGCTCACGATGGCTTTGGAAGCGATGTCAGCGCCCTGCTCGCTCAACCAGGTGGTCGGCAATATTTTCTCCAGTCGCCGGTACTCTGCTTTCAGCCAGCTATGCAGCTTTTCAGCAATAAACATCTGACTGTCAGGCCGGTGAGCAAGTTCTGCGATTTTATAAAGCAATTGATCCAGCACCTCCTGATGGCGCTTATCACGGGTCAGAACCCGTAACGTGCCGGCTGCGAGAGGTGAAAGATCCATTTTCAGCAGAGCCCGCTTTACTCCGCTTACCATCATGTCCTGAACGGGTTTATCATCCAGCGTGTTAATGATCCCCACCAGCGAGCGCGCAGCGAAGCGACTCAGACGGTCTGCGTTTTGAGGCTCGCGCAACCACCTTGCCATTCCCTGAGCAGGACGGGCATCATTGACCAGTTTTTCGATAGCGACTTCATTGAAGAATTTTTCTTTCACAAAGCGGGACAAATTGCCGGCAACCGCCGCTTTGTTATTCGCTACGATATTCGTGTGAGGGATTGGAAATCTGGCCGGAATAGGCCTGAACAATGCGCTGACGGCAAACCAGTCAGCCAGCCCGCCAACCAGCGCAGCTTCTGATGCCATCTTAATGAGTCCGGCCCAGGCGGGCCATGGCGTTATCCACTGCCGGTACTCTGCCAGCGTCGCAAGAATAAAGACAAACGCAGCTCCCACCAGCCAGAAAAGGGCGATGCGTTTTGCACGCCGGAGCTGCTGCTGTTTATTATCCGGTAGCACGTTTGTCCTTGTATTAATATTGCCTCATTTACCTGACTGCACGTCATCAGGCATATACATCCTATCCACTATATGGTGATGAAAGTGCAGCCGGCAAACCCTTTATGACAATTACGGGTGGTTAAATGTAAAAGGATATTAATCCCACTGCGGCGCGAAATCCGGATCCACGATACGTTCGCCGTTATCCAGCTCATCAATGCGCGCCACATCATCTTCTGACAGCGTGACAGCGGTATAATCGAAGTTCGCCTGCAAATGGTCCTTATTCGTTGATGAAGGGATGGCATGGATACCTTTTACTTCCATCCACGCCAGTACAACCTGGGCAGGATTGGCTCCGTGCGCGTCAGCAATGGCTTTGAGTTCATCATTTTTCATGACTTCGCCCACCGCAAAGGGCATATAGGCGGTAGTGGAAATACCAGCCTGCTTACAATGTTCAACCACCTGACGGTTTTGCATAAACGGGTGAAGCTCTATCTGATTAGTGAGTATCTCGCCCTCTCCCAGGATCTCAACCGCTTTGTCGATTTGTGCCATGGTGAAATTCGACACACCGATATGGCGCGTTAAACCTTCTTCTTTGGCCTGCTTCAGTGAGGCTAAATATGACTCCATGGGAATATGATCATTGGGTGACGGCCAGTGGATGAGCAGCAGGTCAACATAGGCCATTTTCAGTTTGTTCAGACTTTCATGCACAGACGGAATGAAGTGACCCTTATCAAGATGGTCGTGCCATACCTTGGTGGTCACGAACAGTTCTTCACGGGGAAGACCGGCAGTTTGAATTGCATTGCCGATTTCTTCTTCGTTGCCATAAAACTGGGCGGTATCAATATGGCGGAAGCCGGTGGAAAGCGCATCTGAAACCGTTTTTCTTGCTACCTCTCCTTCTAAACGAAACGTACCTACACCTAATTGAGGCATCGATTGCATTATCTTCTCCTGTTTTATGAATTCACCTTGTCTACGCTAAGACATTGAATACAGATTACTTCACTTTCTTCAGGTATTGGTTTTAATACTTGCATGCCAACGGCCTTATCGTGCAAATGCAAATGCATTGATAGGCTTGTGTTACGACTAAAGTTTAAGTGAACAGGACGAATACGATGCGACGCGCTATCACTCTTCTCGCTGCCGTATTGCTTTCAGGTCAGGCTTTTGCGGCGAAAGATACTTTCTTTGTAGGTGTTGAAGACAGTTCAGGCAGACAGGTCCACCCGGTAAACGGTGGCAAATATCAACCGGTACTCGATGCGGTGATGACAGCATTTGCTCTTGAAGAGGGCTTTGAACTGGAATATGTGCCCCTTCAGGGCGACGCTTACGATCAGTGGTATAAAGAAAACACGATTGATTTCCGCTTTCCGGATCACCCCCGCTGGTCTGCCACAGACGGCACGCTGTTTTACAGCCAGCCTGTGATCGGTATTTGTGAAATCACCCGCGTGTTGCCTGAGAATCAGTGGATGCGAATTCCCGACGTGACTGCACTTGGTATTATTGAAGATCAGCCGGTTTCCAGTGACTGGTTAGAACAGGAACGTAAAGGCTACACAAAAATAGTGTCATTCTCTGAGCCGACACACCTGGTAAAGGCGCTGGTTGACGGTGAGGTTGATGCCATTATCACAGACAGCGAACAGCTGAATGATGCAACTGCAGCACTGAAGCTGTCAGGTAAACGCATTGTGGCATCAGAACATATTCAGGATAAGAAAGAGAGCCTGCGGATTTCCAGTGAGCAGTATCCGGCGATGCTGGAAAAATTAGATGAATTTCTCAAAACGCACCGCGGGCTGATTGCTCAGGTTGCCCGCCGGCACGGTATTGATAACGGGCGTGCCTGTTTAAAGAAACGCCCTTCCCGTCAGTCAGAGCTGGCTGACTGATTACGTTGATGAGACTGCCGTGTACGGTGTTTTTTCACCGAGCGGCGCATACGGGTAAGGCGGGCATGATCAAGTTTACCCTGTCTTACATCCACCAGCGTTTGTGTTTCATCGTCCAGTTGCACCAGTTTACGAAGGGCATTTAACTGCTCCAGCGGCAGCTCTACCCAGGCCCCCTGCGGTAAACGCTTTTGCAACTCCACCGGTCCGTAGCGCACGCGAACGAGACGGCTGACCTGCATTTCCTGAGACTCCCACAGGCGACGTACTTCTCGGTTACGGCCTTCAGACAACGTCACGTTATACCAGCGGTTCATGCTATCTTCTTCACCGGCAGGTTTAGAACGGGCTTTGATTTCAGTAAACCGCGCCAGACCATCTTCCAGTTCAACCCCTTTGGTCAGCGTGTTCAGGGTTTTACCGGACACTTCACCGAATACGCGTACAGCATACTCACGTTCTACTTCACATTTAGGGTGCATTAAGCGGTTTGCCAGTTCACCGTCATTGGTGAACAATAACAGGCCACTGGTATTGATATCCAGGCGGCCTACGGCAATCCAGCGTCCCACGCGGATAGCAGGCAGACGGTCAAATACTGTGGGGCGGCCTTCAGGATCGTGACGGCTGCATAATTCACCTTCCGGCTTGTTATACATCAATACACGGCATACCGGTTTTTCTGCCTGACGGGATAACAGATGACCGTCTACACGGATTTGCTGGCCGGGTTCAACACGGTCGCCCAGTGTCGCAATTTTGCCATCTACCGATACCCTTCCGGCTTCTATCCACCGTTCCATTTCACGGCGGGAGCCCAGTCCCTGGTTAGCCAGGACTTTTTGCAACTTTTCACTCATTTTCTTCTCGCTTTTGTTCAGCGGTTTCAATCGCACGGTCGTCGTCAGACGGTGCCTCCAGTGTAGCCGTCGCAGGCGGCTGTTCGTTGTCTTCAAGCCCTTCAAAAACCTCAGATCCGGGTAAATCTGCCAACGACTTTAACGAAAAATAATCCAGAAACTGTCTGGTAGTGGCATATAACGACGGTCTGCCCGGCACTTCTTTGTGCCCTACCACTTTGATCCAGTCTCTTTCTGTCAGGGTGCGGATAATATTACTGCTGACTGCCACCCCGCGAACCGCTTCAATTTCGCCGCGGGTTATGGGTTGACGGTAAGCAATTAACGCCAGCGTTTCCAACATTGCACGGGAATAACGGGGCGCGTTTTCCTGCCACATGCGGCTCAGCCAGGGGCTTAAGCTATCCAGTGACTGAAAGCGGTATCCGCTGGCCACTTCAACCAGTTGAATTCCTCTGGGCTGATAGTCCAGCACCAGCTCTTTGAGCACCTCGTTAAGCGCCCTTTCACTGACTGTAAATTCAGCCAGCACAGACTCACGCAGTGCCAGTTTAGTCATAGGCGCATCGGCAACAAACAGTGCGGCCTCGACCAGTTGCTTAAGCTGGACTTTATTAATCTTCTTCATGACGGCCCAATTTTACATGAATTCTGGCAAATGGTCCTGTCTGAACGCACAATAAAAGCTGTTCTTTTACTAATTCCAGAATCGCCAGAAAAGACACCACCACACCTGCTCTGCCTTCTTCCGGCGTGAATAACGCATCCAGCGGTGTGTAGGTCTCACTGTTTACCATAGCCAGAATCTGGCTCATGCGCTCACGGGTACTCAGCGCCTCCCGCTCAATTGTATGATGTTCAAACGCGGCAGCCCGCTTCATGGCATGGCTGAATGCCAGCACAAGCTCCTGGAGAGACACATCCGGCTCTATCCGCACCGGTTGCACACTCAGAGCCACATCAGCCTTCACAGCAAACACATCCCGCTCCATACGGGGCTGTTCATCCAGTGATTGTGCAGCTTTTTTAACGGCTTCGTATTCTCTTAACCGGCGGATAAGTTCCGCTCTGGGGTCTTCTTCATCTTCCGGTTCATCGCTTCGCCTTGGTAGCAGTAACCGGGATTTAATTTCAGCCAGAATCGCTGCCATCAGCAAATATTCGGCAGCTAATTCCAGCTTCAATGTTTTCATAACCTCCACATATTCCATGTACTGTGCAGTAATGTCTGCCACGGGTAAGGTTACGATTTCGAATTTCTGTTTGCGGATAAGATACAAAAGAAGGTCCAGCGGGCCTTCAAAGGTTTCCAGAATGACTTCCAGTGCATCAGGGGGAATGTACAGATCTGACGGCTTTTCAATGACCGCTTCGCCATTGATAAACGCCAGTGGCAAAGGTTGCTGAACGGGGTCGCTTACTGCCGCCGGCGTTTGTTCATCAGTCATCTTACGCGCTGTTCGTCCGTGTTATGAGTGTTTTACAGGAACGGTGACGGGTCGCCACTGCCTTCCCTGATCACTTCCGCATTGCCTTCAGAGAAATCGACAATGGTGGTGGGATCTTCACCAAGATACCCGCCATGAATAATCAATCCTACCAGTTTTTCCAGCCTGTCGCGGATTTCATCAGGATCTGACTCTGCCATTTGTTTACCAGGCAGGATCAGCGATGTGGACATCAGCGGTTCATTAAGGGTTTCCAGCAACTTGAGTGCAATCACGTTGTCCGGCACACGGATCCCGATGGTCTTCCGCTTCGGGTTTTGTAACCGGCGGGGTACCTCACGGGTAGCTTTAAAAATAAACGTGTATGGACCCGGAGTGTTATTTTTTATTTGCCGGAAAGCGGTGTTATCCACTTTGGCATAAAACGATAATTCGGACATATCACGGCACATTAGAGTGAAGTTGTGATCGTGTTCGATTTGCCTGATCTGGCAAAGGCGTTCCAGCGCTTTTTTGTCTTCCATCTGGCAGCCAATGGCGTAGCCGGAATCAGTGGGATACACCACCACCTCGCCCTGCCGGATTAACTCCACAGCCTGATTCAACAATCGCTGCTGTGGATTTTCCGGATGAATATAGAAAAATTGACTCATTACAATGTCCTGTTACTGATGGGCGGGCAGTGCCCAGTCATGCCAGACTGGCTTGAGGTGAGAAGCGATACCTAAATTACGCCCCAATTCTGTCCACCTGGACGGGAAGTGAAAATCAGACCCCGCCGAAGCCAAAAGATTGTGCTCGCTGGCAAGCTCGTTGATAAGCTTTTGCTTGTCAGGATTGATACCGGGAAAAGCCGTTTCGATGGCCTGTCCACCGTGATGCGCAAAATCATTAACCAGACGGCGCAACCATTTTGCCGTTATGTCATAGTGGGCGGGATGAGCAAGTACAGCCTGACCACCGGCAGCACGAATATGAGATATGGCTTGTTCCATGCCGGGCCATACAGCCTTAACAGCGGCCCGTTTCCCTTTTCCAAGGTACTTTTTAAAAGCGGCATCCATGGTAGCAACACCATATTCATTCACTAATACGCGTGCGAAGTGTGCACGGGTCACCTGCCCCACACCGGCAAGATTCACTGCTTTTTCAAGCATACCGTCAAACCCGCATTTTTGCAGCTTTTCACCAATTTTAACCGCACGTTCCTTGCGTATTGCACTTTGCTCAGCCAGAAAACCGTTGAGTGATGCATCTTCCACATCCACATTTAAGCCGACGATATGAATATCGAACCCGTGCCAGGCGGTGGAGATTTCAACGCCGTTAATGATCGTCATTACACGCTTTTGCTTTGCCTGGGTTTGGTGGGCAAGCGGTAATCCGGCGAGGGTATCATGGTCGGTAATGGCCAGCACATCCACCTGCATGGTGTGCGCGCGAAGCACCAGCTCTTCCGGCGTTAAATGGCCGTCGGAAAATTTTGTATGACTATGTAGATCGATTTTCAATGTCTTATGCAAAATTACGGTTGACACAACTTCTTTTTTGTTTTCTTCTATAGGGCATATTATACGTACTAACGCCTTCGATGCCTATCGAAGTTTATGACAGAGAAATCATGCGTAATCAATTATCAATCAGCACTTTAGTAAAAGCAGTTTGGTGGTGGCACTCCCTGAAGTAACGGGCGGTGTACGCGTGAGTGCGTAAAAGAACACAATAAAGGCCCGTTTAACGGGCCTTTTTTTTTAATCGCAGTTGGAGAAAATGCGACAATGAGTTTAGCGGAACTGGGCACCCAGCCCGGCAAAGTGGAAACAATCGAACAGTCAGGTACCTACCTGAACGATCCGTTAGCCGCCTTTGCCCACCTTTGTGCCGGAAAATCAAATGCACTGTTGTTAGAATCAGCAGAAATTGACAGCAAGGACGACTTGCAAAGCCTGCTGATGGTAGATGCCGCGATGCGCCTTGTGTGCACAGGTAATCAGGTTATCTGCACTGCACTGACCCCCAACGGCGAATCGGTATTACCGCTGATTGAAGCACAGCGCCCGGACAACACCAGTGTTGTCAGAGACGGTGCAACGGTAACGCTCACCTGCCACGCTGCGGATGATGCCCTGGATGAAGACAGCCGGCTGAAAGCGGCCAGTGTATTCGACGCCCTGCGATTACTGGTTCAGAAAATCACGCCAATCCGCCAGCATCCCCACGCCGTCTTTCTGGGTGGTGTATTTGCTTATGATCTGCTGGCCACATTCGAAAACTTACCTGATGTACCCGATGGCGAAAATGACTGTCCGGATTATGTATTCTATCTGGCAGAGACCTTACTCACAGTCGATCATCAAACCCGCCAGACCCGTTTAATCGGCAGCGTATTCAGCGGCCCTAACGTGGCGCAAAGTTATTTTGATGTGGCACAGCGACTGGAGCGGCTGCAGGCCAGACTCACAGATATACCTGCGAGCACTGCCACTATCCCGCCCGGGGCACAGGATGCTATGGATGTGGATGTCGACAAAGACGATGAAACCTACAAGCAGGATGTTGTCGACTTAAAAGCCAATATCCTTTCCGGTGACATTTTCCAGGTTGTACCTTCCCGCACTTTCTCCTTACCTTGTCCCGACCCGTTAACCGCATACGCTCAATTAAAAATCAGTAATCCAAGTCCTTATATGTTTTATATGCAGGATGCAGACTTTACTATATTCGGCGCGTCACCTGAGTCGGCAATCAAATATGAGAAATCATCGAATCAGGTAGAAATTTACCCCATCGCCGGTACACGTCCCAGAGGCAAACGGGCGAATGGCGAAATCGATCCGGATTTGGACAGCCGCATTGAACTGAATTTGCGTGAAGATGACAAAGAGAAAGCCGAACACATTATGTTAGTCGACCTGGCCCGTAACGATGTGGCGAAAGTAAGCCGTCCGGGCACCCGTTTCGTGAAAGACCTGCTGAAAGTAGACCGCTACTCTCACGTGATGCACCTGGTTTCCCGTGTCGTGGGTCAGTTGCGTGACGATCTGGATGCGCTGCATGCTTATCAGGCCTGCATGAACATGGGCACCCTGGTCGGCGCACCAAAAGTCAGTGCGGCCACATTGATCCGCCAGGTTGAAAAGAAACGCCGGGGAAGCTATGGCGGCGCTGTGGGCTACTTAAACGGAAACGGCGATATGGATACCTGTATTGTTATCCGCTCAGCGTTTGTGAAAAACGACCGTGCCTATATTCAGGCAGGCGCCGGTGTGGTTTACGACTCAGATCCCCAGTCTGAAGCCAATGAAACCCGCACCAAAGCGCAGGCTGTCATCAACGCGGTTCGCCGCTCTTTGAAACAGGGAGCCTGATCATGAAAGATAAAATCACCGTTTTTCTGCTCGATAATGTAGACTCCTTCACCTATAACCTGGTTGACGAGCTCCGGGCACTGGATTTACACATCATTGTGTACCGTAACACGGTAGATGCGGACATGTTGTTCTCCCGCATGCAGCAGGAAGCAGAAAAAGCGCCGGTATTGCTGTTATTGTCGCCGGGTCCGGGAGCGCCCCATGAAGCCGGTTGCATGCCCGCACTGATTAAAAAGGTACAGGGTGTTTTTCCGGTATTGGGTATATGCTTAGGTCACCAGGCTATCGTGAGTCATTACGGCGGCGTGGTCGACCGGGCCAGAGAGGTAATGCACGGCAAATCATCGCCCATCAGTCACTCCGGCGAGGCCATGTTTTCAGGTCTGGCTAACCCGCTGCATGTGGCCCGTTATCATTCTCTTGTGGCTACATCATTACCGGCAGGGTTAGAAACCATTGCCAGTTTTGGTGACACCACCATGGCGGTTTATCACCCCGAAGACAAAATGCTTGGTTTCCAGTTTCACCCGGAGTCAATTCTCACCGCAGACGGAAGCCGTTTACTACTGCAAAGTATTCACTATTTAACCGACAAGGAGTTGGAACATGTATGATGCCTCTCCCCTGCTGGACCTGTTATTTGCTAAAGAGCATCTGAGTCAGGCGCAGTCTTTTGCTTTATTTAACAGCATTATGCATGGCGAACAACCTGATCTGATTTTGGCAACCGTGCTTACCGCATTAAAGCTGAACGGCGAATCACCTAATGAAATCGCCGGTGCTGCCAGTGCCATGGTGTCAAACGCGCTGCCTTTCCCCACGCCGGACTATCCGTTTGCAGATATTGTCGGCACCGGCGGTGACGGACATAACACCATTAATATTTCCAGTGCGGCGGGTGTGGTAGCCGCCAGTTGCGGCGTAAAAGTCGCCAAACACGGTAACCGCAGTGTCTCCAGTAAATCCGGCTCTGCTGATATATTCAGACAGTTCGGTATTAATCTGGAAATCAGCCCAGAGACAGCAAGACAATGTCTGGACGATGCGAACTTCTGCTTCCTGTTCGCACCGGTTTATCATTCCGGTATGCGTCACGCTGCGCCCATCCGCGCGGCACTGAAAACCCGCACCATTTTCAACATTCTGGGTCCGCTGGCAAACCCTGCCGGCCCTACCCATGGTTTATTCGGTGTATATTCTCCGGAGCTTCTTGAGCCGTATGCCCGCACGTTGATGCTGCTCGGCCAGCACCGGGCCATGATTGTTCATGGCGACGGACTGGACGAACTGGCTCTGCACGGCGAATCTCACATCATCGACTTAGAGCATGGTGATTTACGCACACTGACCGTGACGCCTTCAGACTTCGGTTTACCTTCTTACCCTCTTGAAGCTATTGCCGGCGGTGAACCGGATGAAAACCGCAAAATGGTGGAAGCCGCTCTGGCCGGCGAAGGTCAGGAAGCACACCGGGCCGCCATCGCAATGAATTGCGGCGCGCTGTTGAAACTTACCGACACCGTGACCACATTCAAAGACGGTGCGGAAATGGCTATGGAAGCCATGAAACAGGGCAAACCGTTAACCACGCTTAACGCCGTGGCAAAAATCAGTCATCAGGAGAGCAGTAACGATGAGTAATGTGTTAGAACGCATCGTCGCCGATAAACGTGTGGAGTTAGAAGCACGTATGGCAGCAATGCCGTTAGCCACGTTTAAAGATTCACTGACACCTTCAAATAAAAGCTTGTTCGATGCATTAAGTCAGCCGGATGCCGGTTTTATTTTTGAATGTAAAAAGGCATCGCCGTCAAAAGGTCTCATCCGCCCTGTGTTCGACCTCGACGAAATTCTTGCTGCTTATAAGCCATACGCAGCAGGCATTTCAGTGCTGACTGATGAAAAGTATTTTCAGGGCAGCTATGACTATCTGGCTTATGTGACTGAGCGGGTGTCGCAACCGGTGCTGAACAAAGATTTCTTTGTGAACGAGTATCAGGTTTATCTGGCCCGTCATTATAACGCTGATGCCATTTTGCTGATGCTGAGTGTGCTGGACGACGACACTTACCGCACACTTGCCGGCCTGGCTGACAGCCTGGCGCTGGATATTCTTACCGAAGTCAGTAACGAAGAAGAAATGCACCGCGCTATCGCGCTGGAAGCGAAAATCATCGGCATTAATAACCGTGATCTGCGGGATTTGTCCACCGATCTCGCCACCAGCGAAAAGCTGATCCCCATGCTGGACAAGGCAACTCATGATTTCGTCGTGATTTCTGAATCCGGCATTTACACCCATCAGGATGTACGCCGCTTAGCGCCGCTATGCCAGGGCTTCCTGGTCGGCAGTGCGCTGATGGCTCAAAAAGATTTACCCGAAGCGGTGCGTGCCCTCATTTACGGCGACATCAAAGTATGTGGCCTATCCCGTGCAGAAGACGCTAAAGCTGCGTTTGACGGCGGCGCCAACTATGGCGGTCTTATCTTCGCAGAAAAGTCTAAACGTTGTGTAACGCAGGAGCAGGCGCGTACGATTACTGAGACAGTGCCGGGTCGTTATGTGGGCGTATTTGTCGACCAGCCTGTGGATGACATTGTCAGCGCCGCGCGTTCACTTAAGCTGTTTGCCGTTCAATTACACGGCAGCGAAGATGCGGCTTTCCGCCAGACATTGCGGGCGGCATTGCCTGCTGAATGCCAGATTTGGCAGGCAGTTGGCGTATCTGGCGACTTACCGCCGCACCTCAGTGACTTGCTGGGCGAAACCGTAACAGATCGCGTACTGCTGGATTGTCAGGTAGGTACGGAAAAAGGCGGAACGGGACAGTCATTCGACTGGTCACTGCTGGATGATGTGACAGACAAGAAAAAACTCATCGTTGCCGGCGGCATTCATGCCGGTAACCTGGTCGCTGCGCTCGGAACCGGCGCGGGCACCATAGATGTAAATTCCGGAGTAGAAGATGCTCCGGCACAAAAATCTGCTGAAAAGCTGGCGGCGCTGTTCAAAACAGCACGACGCTATTAATTGATGATCAACAGGATTATTCATGAACCAACTTGATTCAAAATTCGGGGATTTCGGGGGCATGTACGTGCCCGAGTTGCTTATTCCCGCGCTAGACCAACTCGAGAAAGAATTTATTGATGCCAAAGAAGATCCGGCATTTCAGGAAGAGTTTTCGGCACTGCTAAAAGATTATGCAGGTCGTCCTACGGCGATGACCCTGACGCGCAATCTGGTTACAAACCCCAAGGTTAAGCTGTATCTGAAGCGTGAAGATTTACTGCATGGCGGTGCGCACAAAACCAACCAGGTTCTGGGACAGGCACTACTGACTAAGCGTATGGGTAAAACCGAAGTCATTGCCGAAACCGGTGCAGGTCAGCACGGTACAGCGACGGCACTTGCCTGCGCACTGCTGGGTCTGAAATGCCGCATTTACATGGGTGCGAAAGATGTTGAGCGTCAGGCACCGAACGTATTCCGTATGCGTTTAATGGGTGCGGAAGTCATTCCTGTGAATGCTGGTTCAGGCACACTGAAAGATGCGGTTAACGAAGCACTTCGTGACTGGTCTGCGAATTACGATAAAGCGCACTATCTGCTGGGCACCGCGGCCGGCCCTCACCCGTTCCCGCATATTGTACGTGAATTCCACCGCATGATTGGTGAAGAAACCCGTGCGCAGATCATGGAAAAAGAAGGCAGATTACCGGATGCCGTGGTTGCCTGTGTTGGCGGCGGCTCGAATGCTATCGGCATGTTTGCTGACTTCATCGACGAGCCTTCTGTGAAGCTAATCGGTGTAGAGCCTGCTGGTAAAGGTCTGCACACCAAAGAACACGGTGCCACCATTTGTACCGGCTCGAAAGGCATTCTGCACGGTGCATACACCTATATTATGCAGGACAAGCAAGGCCAGATTGAAGAGAGCTACTCAGTATCTGCCGGTCTGGACTACCCTGCTGTTGGGCCTCAACATGCCTATCTTGCAGATACCGGCCGCGCTGAATATGTTGCAGTTACTGACGAAGAAGCGCTGAATGCCTTCCAGTTGTTAGCCCGCAAAGAAGGTATCATTCCGGCGCTTGAGTCTTCCCACGCGCTGGCCCATGCGCTCAACATGGCAGACGAAGCAGAAGAAGAAACCATTATCGTGGTGAATTTATCGGGTCGCGGCGACAAAGACCTTGGACACGTGATCAAGATTCTGGGAGAAGATTTTAATGGATCGCTATAGTGATATGTTTGGCCGGCTGAACGCCGGTAATCGCGGTGCGTTTGTGCCTTTCGTCATGATTGGCGATCCGGATATCGACACATCTGAAAAAATTATCTGTCAGTTGATTGAAAGCGGTGCAGACGCTCTTGAACTGGGTATTCCCTACTCAGATCCCATTGCTGATGGCCCGACAATTCAGGCTGCAAGTATTCGTGCCCTTGGCAACGGCGTCACACCGGATGCCTGCTTTGAGATGCTGTCCCGCGTCAGAGCAAAATACCCCGATGTACCTATGGGATTATTGCTGTACAGCAACCTGGTGATGGCCAAAGGGATCAGAGCTTTTTATCAGCAGGCACACGATGCCGGTGTTGATTCAATTCTGGTGGCGGATGTACCGCTTCGCGAAGCAAAACCCTTTATATCTGTAGCCAATGAAACCGGCGTAGCTCAAATTCTTATCGCGCCGCCTAATGCAACAGAAGAAGCGTTATCGCAGATTGGTGAGCACTCACGCGGCTACACTTACTTGTTAGGCCGTGCTGGTGTGACCGGCGTGGAAACCGCTGCAGATATCCCGGCAGAGTCATTAATTGCCAAATTATCGGATTATGCATGTGCACCGCCAATTCTCGGCTTTGGTATTTCAACACCGGAGCAGGTGTCGACAGCCATCAAAGCCGGCGCTGCGGGCGCAATCAGTGGTTCAGCCACCGTTAACATCATCGCCAAACATTTGGATGATGTACCGGCCATGCTCAGCGCACTTGATGCCTTTGTTACCGGCATGAAAGCGGCTACGGAAAAGTAAGGGAAGAAATACGATGTTCTATATGATTTGTGCAACCGACGTGGAAAACAGTCTGGAAAAGCGTCTGGCTGCCCGTCCTGCTCACCTGGCACGACTGAATGCGTTAAAAGACGAAGGCCGCTTGCTGATTGCCGGCCCCTTCCCTGCTATCGACAGTGAAGATCCCGGCCCGGCCGGATTCACCGGTTCTCTGGTTGTCGCTGAATTTGGCTCTCTGGAAACCGCGAAAGCCTGGGCTGAAGCCGACCCGTATGTAGAAGCCGGCGTCTATGAAAACGTAGTGGTAAAACCCTACAAGAAGGTATTGCCGTAACCGGTTACGGAAACAACAATGGGAGCCGGCGGCTCCCGTTTTTTATTTGCTTGAGCAACTTTTCGTTAGAGATTGACGGTTTGGTGCTCGCCCATTTCCTCCGGATCGACTTTCTTTCCGGTGAGTAACTTAAATACGCCTTTAAAACCGGGCTCTGCAAGCCAGATCTCAGCATCCTTTAATTCAAACCGCATCATCTTCAGGGCGGGGTCATCTTTTCCGCCTTCAAACCATGCAGATACCGGATTCGACCAGTATTTATCAATAATTTCTTTGCGCGTCTCTTCCACCAGCGTACCCCGGATGCAGGCAAACACATCATGCCCCTTACTGGAAAACTGCGCCATAGCCGGTCCTCCGGACGCTGCACGGTTAGTCTTAGTTGTGTAAAACCAGAATTCGCTGTTAGCTTTTTCGTCAAGAATGGCGTGCATAGGTTCAGCGTGCTCCCGACTGGCATCAAGGCTCAACATTACATTAGGGCTGTCCGACAACGCTTTCCACATGCGGGTACGAATATCATCAGATGTCATTTTATCTCCTCGTTTTACGTTCTTCTGCAAAGATCTTTAATTCAACACCTGATATCCACTGCAGTAGCTATGCCAGACGAAGATATCTTATTAACCCATTGATTAAATGTACCTTTCTTGATTTGGTTCACTTAAGGAACAAACTGATATGTCTCATTTTCTGTAAAGTTTACCTTGAGGTGGTATGAACTCAGGTGGCGGACAGGGATTAAAGCAATGAATTTGCAGCAATTAACAAAAGTCAGATTCGATTCAGCCAATGTTCATTTATAACGGTTATGCTAGGATACGAAAATTAGAGAATGCCGGACACCGTGTCCTGAGCACCATCCTGAGGCTGTATGAATATCGTTAAATCCCTGTTTCTGACTGTGTTACTGCTCATAGCTCCGCTATCGCAGCAGGCCGCTGCCGTTCAGGAGCAGGCGCCACAGATAGATCGCAGTCAGGCCGCGACAAAAGCACAACAACATGAAAAAGGTCGTGTGTTGCGGGTCGACCAGACCCGTACAAAATACCGTGTAAAAGTTCTGAAAAAAAATGGACGTGTGGTGTCGGTGGATGTAGACAAGAAAACCGGTAAAGTTCAGCCGGCAACGGACAAGGATAATTAAAACAAATGCGCTTATTAATTGCCGAAGACGACAGTCGTCTGCTAACCCAGTTAGATGCTTTGCTGCAACAAAACGGCTACAGCGTGGACCTTGCAGACAATGGTAATAACGCCTTATATCAGCTTCAGGAATATAATTACGATTTAGCCGTTATTGATATCGGACTGCCGGGTATTGACGGATTCGACGTGATCCGTAAAGCCCGTCAGAACGACGTTCGTACACCGGTGCTGATCCTGACCGCCCGGGACCGCTGGCAGGAAAAGGTAGAAGGTCTGGATGCAGGTGCTGATGACTACCTTACCAAGCCATTTCACAATGAAGAGTTACTGGCCAGAGTGAAGGCTTTGATCCGCCGGGCTTCCGGTCAGGCAAATCCGTCTATTCAGTTTGGTCCGGTATGTCTGGACACAGTTGCCGAAGAAATTACTCTGAACGACGTCCGCCTGGACCTCACGGCGTACGAATACAAGGTTATGGAATACCTGATGCTTAATCCGCAGAAGATTGTGTCGAAAACAGAACTGACGGAGCATATCTACGATCAGGACTTCGATTTAGACAGTAACGTGATTGAGGTATTTGTAGGACGCCTGAGGAAGAAACTTGATCCTGACGGCACACTGAAACCTATTGAAACACTTCGTGGCCGCGGCTACCGCCTGAACAGAGAGCTATGACCCGTCTGTCTCTTCGTCTTCGCAGTGCCCTTCTGGCACTGCTGGCGCTGGCTATTTTTATTCCGGTGACCGTGCTGACTCTGGACAAAGCCTATACGGAAAGTCTCACTCAGGCGAAACATAACGAATTAAAACTGATGAACCTGGCACTGGTCTCTGCCTTTGAACTGGACGGTGATGTGCCTTACATGCCGGAACTGTTGTACGAAGAGCAGCTTAATTTACCGGATTCAGGCTATATAGGCATTATCGTTTTCCGCAATAAAGTGATCTGGAAATCGGCTTCAGCGTTACACAATGAGGTGATCGCTACCCTGCCCGCCCCCGCAACCGGCGATGAAGAATTTATCACGGAAGACCGGGGCGCACTCAGTAACACCGGCAGCTATTTCAGCTATGCGTTTACAGCAGAATTCGCGGCCGCCGACAGCTTCGAACCGGTTCATTTTTACATCATGAACAGCCGTCAGGAATTCAACCTCGAGCGTGACGCATTCACCGGTACATTGTGGAAATGGTTGCTCCTGCTCGCTGCCGGACTCCTTGTACTGATCATCGCGGGCATTACTTTCGTGCTAAATCCTGTGCGGGAGTTGATCAATGAAATACGGCTGACAGCCAGCGGACGCCAGGGTGCACTCACCCGCCATTATCCGAAAGAGTTTACCCCGCTAAAAAACAGCATTAACCGGTTGCTTGAAGCAGAAGCCCAGCAACGCAGTCGCTATAAGAATAGTCTCGGTGATTTGGCGCACAGCCTGAAAACGCCGCTGGCTGTTGCCATGGGAACAAGTAACCTTCCCGATGATGCCCATGATTCACTCACGCAAATCAACAATATCATCCAACGCCAGCTGAAACGGGCCGCAGCAGCCAAAGCCGGCTGGCAAGCCAGTGTCACGGTAGCTCCGCTGGCGCAAAAACTACTAAATGCAATGGAAAAAGTGCATCGTGACCGTTCACTTAACATAAACATGGCAGGTGATACCGGTTGTCAGTTCAAGGGCGATGAAACTGATTTGATGGAAATGATGGGCAACCTTTTGGACAACGCCTGTAAAGCAGCCAGCACAACCGTACTTCTCACCCTTGAGCAGGAAGAGGGCTGGAGTCATATCCGAATAGAAGATGACGGGCCGGGCATCCCCCCGGATCAAAAAGACGCGCTGCTTGAACGGGGCGAGCGTCTGGACACCTATGCGGAAGGCCAGGGTATTGGCATGGCTGTCGTTGCCGATCTCGTTGCTATTTATGAAGGGAGGCTGGATATTGCAGACAGTACGCTTGGCGGCGCAGCGGTAACATTGTCATTTCCTGTGTAATTACAGTTTGTTGTGCGTTATGTTTACTTTTCAATCTGGTACAACCATAACCATCATGAATGCTTACCATAAATGCAACACTATAATTTATCCTCAATGGTAAAACCAATCTGACGCGCCACCGTAAATCACATTTATCTGAATTACATAAACCAATGATTTTTATAATTAATTTATAAATCGCAAATCATCAATAAAGAAACCAAAAATCGACATGCAACATCTGTTTTACATAAGCATGTTGCATGACACCCCCTGGTCACTTTCTGTCATTACGTAATCACTAAAAATCAGTTAATATGTCCCTCATTTTTATACGCGTATAGCTAAGACCGTCTTAATTCTACGCCCGAGTGAACCAAGACCGAGAGAAAATTATGAGTTTGTATTCAGAATATCTGGCAGAGATCGAAACCCGTAAAACGGAACTAGGTCTTAACCCGAAGCCAATAGACAGTGCTGATCTGCTGTCAGAAATCATTGCTCAAATCAAAGACACAGCAAATGAGCACCGTGAAGACTCTTTAAAATTCTTTATCTATAACACCCTGCCCGGCACCACAAGCGCGGCTGGTGTTAAAGCACAATTCCTGAAAGAAATTGTTCTTGGCGAAGAAAAAGTAGAAGAAATCACACCTGAGTTTGCACTTGAATTGCTTTCTCACATGAAAGGTGGTCCGTCTGTAGAAGTATTACTGGACCTGGCATTATCTGATGACGAATCAGTTGCCAAACCAGCTGCTGAAGTACTGAAAACACAGGTTTACATGTACGACGCAGACACCGAGCGTCTCGAAGCGGCTTATAAAGCAGGCAACCCAATCGTAAAAGAGATTCTGGAAAGCTACGCGAAAGCAGAGTTCTTCACCAAGCTGCCTGATGTACCTGAAAAAATCGAAGTTGTTACTTATATCGCTGCTGAAGGTGATATCTCTACTGACCTGCTTTCTCCGGGTAACCAGGCGCACTCCCGTGCTGACCGTGAACTGCACGGCCAGTGTATGATTACGCCTGAAGCACAACAGGAAATCGTTGAGCTGGGTAAAAAGCACCCTAACGCTAAAGTCATGCTGATTGCAGAAAAAGGCACCATGGGTGTAGGTTCTTCTCGGATGTCTGGTGTGAACAACGTGGCACTGTGGGCCGGTGAGCCTACCAGCCCTTACATTCCTTTCGTCAACAAAGCACCAATCGTTGCAGGTACTAACGGTATTGCACCTATCTTCCTGACTACCGTTGACGTAACCGGTGGTATCGGTCTTGACCTTAAAAACTGGGTTAAGAAAACTGACGAAAACGGCGAAGTGGTTCGTGACGCAAATGGCGACCCTGTACTGGAAGAAGCATATTCTGTTGCAACCGGTACCGTACTGACCATCGATACCAAAGCGAAGAAACTGTACAACGGTTCTGAAGAACTGGCTGACGTTTCTGCTTCATTCACTCCTCAAAAAATGGAGTTCATGAAAGCCGGTGGTTCTTACGCGGTTGTGTTTGGTAAGAAGTTACAAACATTCGCGGCAGAAACACTGGGTGTTAAAGCACCGGAAGTGTATGCAGCTGCAAAAGAAATCTCTCATGAAGGTCAGGGTCTGACTGCTGTTGAGAAAATCTTTAACCGTAACGCGGTAGGTGTGAATTCAGATTCTCCTCTGCATGCCGGTTCAGATGTACGTGTAAAAGTTAACATCGTTGGCTCTCAGGACACCACAGGCCCGATGACCTGTCAGGAACTGGAGTCGATGGCTGCATCAACGATTTCTCCGCTGGTTGACGGTGCATATCAGTCTGGCTGTCACACTGCATCAGTATGGGATAAGAAAGCTCAGGCTAACATTCCTAAACTGATGTCTTTCATGAACAACTTTGGTGTTATCACAGCCCGCGATCCTAAAGGCGTATACCACGCAATGACTGACGTTATTCACAAAGTGCTTAACGACATCACTGTAGACGACCGCGCAATCATCATTGGTGGTGACTCACATACCCGTATGTCCAAAGGTGTCGCTTTCGGTGCTGACTCAGGTACTGTTGCACTGGCACTGGCAACGGGTGAAGCAGCAATGCCAATTCCGCAGTCTGTAAAAGTGACCTTTAAAGGCAGCATGAAAGAACACATGGACTTCCGTGATGTGGTTCACGCTACTCAGGCGCAAATGCTAAAGCAGTTCTCCGGTGAAAACGTGTTCCAGGGCCGTGTTATCGAAGTTCAAATCGGTACCCTGCTGGCTGACCAGGCATTTACGTTCACTGACTGGACTGCTGAGATGAAGGCGAAAGCTTCAATCTGTATCTCTGACAACGAGACCATGATTGCATCACTGGAACTGGCGAAGAGCCGTATCCAGATCATGATCAACAAGGGCATGGATAATGAAGCGAACATGCTGCAAGGTCTTATCGACCTGGCAGACAAGCGTATTGCTGAAATCAAGTCTGGCGAAGAGCCGGCACTGGCACCGGATGACAATGCTAAGTACTACGCAGAAGTCGTTGTTGACCTCGACCAAATCGATGAGCCAATGATCGCTGACCCGGACGTAAACAACGAAGACGTGTCTAAGCGTTACACCCACGACGTTATTCGTCCGGTTTCTTACTACGACGGCAAGCCAGTTGACCTGGGCTTCGTAGGTTCCTGTATGGTTCACAAAGGCGACATGCAAATCATTGCACAAATGCTGCGTAACCTGGAGAAGCTGAACGGCTCTGTAAGCTTTAAAGCACCGCTGGTTGTTGCTCCGCCAACGTACAACATTGTTGATGAGCTGAAAGCAGAAGGCGACTGGGAAATCCTGGCAAAATACGCCGGTTTCGAATTCGACGATGCCAAGCCAAAAGAAGCAGCACGTACTAAGTACGAAAACATTCTGTACCTTGAGCGTCCGGGATGTAACCTGTGTATGGGTAACCAGGAAAAAGCTGAACCTGGTGACACTGTAATTGCTACTTCTACCCGTTTGTTCCAGGGCCGTGTTGTTGCTGACACAAGCGAGAAGAAAGGCGAATCACTGCTGGGCTCAACGCCGCTGGTAGTACTGTCTACAGTACTGGGTCGCTTCCCGACTACTGAAGAGTACAAGCAGGCTGTTGCAGGCATCGACCTGACCAAGTTTGCTCCGCCTTCAGAAGACCTGGCTGTTAAGCCTAAGTTTGAAGCAGACGTAGCGGTTAAGAACGTTTAATTAACGGTTCTTAAGCCTGTTAAGAAGCCCTGACGTTGTCGGGGCTTTTTATATCAACGGTTTAACTCCGTATCATTTCAAAAGCCATCAGATTCGATGACTTTAATTTTGCAAATTGGAATTCACTCCCCTTCAACCAGAGCACAATGATATTCCTCATCACTGAGGGTGAGCGTCGCTTCTTTACCTTTGCTCCAGAACACCACACTGTTACCCGTATATTTCGCACCCGAAGCACTGATCCCGGGCGTCAGTACCATGGCATTTACTCCAATCTGCAGAATGGCAGTATCGTTGCCGTCAACCTGAAAAATCACCGCACCGGCATCGCCACAGTCATATTGGTAAGGGTGTCCGGCGATGGTTTCCTCTTTCCCGCCATTGTCACATGCGGTAAGAATAAGAATACTGGCTGACATCGCTATGCCATGAATTAGCGCTTTTTGCTTCACGAATTTCTCCTGACGTTAGTTTCCCTGTTTTGACCGCAACCGACTTGAGCCGTTGCAGAACACTTGCTATCTATGCATACAGGGTGACGAATTGGGTATACGACTGTGCCCGTCCTGCATTTTCATCTAGTATGGCTCATCTTAGCCGATTAAACATTTTGTATGCGTTAATGACGAAACCGGATTTACTTTCTGCTGACAACCATCGACTGCCTGACGATGAATCACTGCTGGTTGAAGAAGTGCCGCTGGCGATTTCCGTCAATGACATCAGTCTGGTAGTGATGATGATCTCCCCTGACGATATCGAAGACTTCATTACCGGCTACTTTCTGACTGAACAAATCATTACTGCGCCGGTTGAAATTAAAGATATTCATATCGAGCGCAACGAAGCCGGCATCGAAGCCAATGTCAGCCTTACCGGCCGCCGGGAGCACCTGCTAAAATCACGGCGTTTTACACGGGTCAATGCAGGCTGCGGAATTTGTAATCACACCGCACTTGAACAGGCATTTCCGCAACTTGAAGCTGCAGCAAGCTGGTCCCCTGTACCAGCCTGTGACTTCGGTTCACTCAGAGATGCCATGGACAAGCTGCAGGAAAAAGCCCGTAAGACCGGCGCCCTGCACGCCGCCCTTTACGGTTCAGGTAATGACATCGCACTCGGACGGGAAGATATTGGCCGTCACAACGCATTAGATAAAGTGATCGGTGCTGTGCGAAAACGCATAAAAAACCATGAAGAAGGTTATCTTGTTGTGACCAGCCGCTGTGGTGTGGAACTGGTCCAGAAGGCAGTGATTGCAGGCTTTACCACACTGATAAGTTTTTCTTCTCCCACGTCGCTGGCAGTGTCTTTCGCCCGGCAACACAAATTGAATCTGGTGTTTCTGCCACGAAACAACCAGCCTGTATTTTTCTCCCGCGAGGTTCAACATGGCAGTTAAATCCACTAAGGCAGGCGGTTTACCGTCAATTAAATCCACTGTGAACGAACTGATTAAAAGTAAGCAGGTTCGTCAAAACATGCTGAACCTTTATAAGGTGAACAAGCATAAGGGATTTGACTGCCCGGGATGCGCCTGGGGGGACGAAAAAGACGGTACGTTCAGATTTTGCGAAAACGGTGCAAAAGCAGTGGCATGGGAATCGACAGAGATGACCATTGGTGCTGAGTTTTTCAGACAGCATAGTGTGACGTATCTTAATAAGCAGTCCGATCACTGGCTGGAAAGTCGGGGTCGGCTGGCAGAACCTCTACGTTACAATGCAGCAACAGACCATTATGAACCGGTAAGCTGGGATGATGCTTTTGATATCATTGCCGCTAAACTCAACGGGTTAAGCAGCCCTGATGAACTGGAACTTTATACGTCCGGCCGTGCCAGTAATGAAGCCTCTTTTGTCTATCAATTATTCGGACGTGCATTCGGCACGAATAATTTCCCCGATTGTTCCAATATGTGCCACGAAGCCAGCGGCATTGCGCTGAACCAGTCGGTAGGTGTAGGCAAAGGCACGGTGGTCCTGAAAGATTTTGAAAAAGCTGACACCTTGTTTGTGTTCGGACAAAACCCCGGTACCAATCATCCGCGCATGCTTAACGCCCTGCGTGCGGCGTCGAAACGGGGGGCGACCATTGTTTCGGTGAATAACTTAAAAGAAGTCGGCTTACAAAAATTTGCCAGCCCGCAAAAGCCTGCAGAGTTACTCGGTCTTGAAACTGTGCAAATCAGTAGCAAGTACGTTTCACCGAAACTGGGGGGCGATTATGCTGTTGCCAGAGGTATGGCGAAGGCCATTCTGAACCACCACAAAGACAGGCTCGACCATGAGTTTATGACTTCCCACACTTCAGGTTTCGATGCGTATGCATCTGCTGTTGAAGCAACAAGCTGGCAGAGCATAGAAAAACAAAGTGGCCTGTCGCAAAGTACAATCGAAGAACTGGCAGCACTGTTTTCTGCTTCACGCAAAACCATTTCTACCTGGGCGATGGGTATCACCCAGCATCTTTACTCAGTAGATACCATCAAAGAAATTGTTTCTCTGCATCTGCTCACCGGTGCCCTCGGGTTACCCGGTGCAGGACTGAGTCCGGTGCGTGGTCACAGCAATGTGCAGGGCAACCGCACGATGGGGATCCTTGAAGCACCAAAACCCGATTTTAATCAGCGCATGAAAGAGACTTTTGGCTTCAATCCGCCGGAAAAACCCGGACACCGTGTGTTTGATATGCTCAGCGCTCTGCATGAAAAGCGCAGCAAAGTACTTATTTGTCTTGGCGGAAACCTGGTGGCTGCCGCAGCAGATACGCCATTTACCGCCACTGCAGCCGGCAACGCTGAACTGCTGGTAAACATCGCAACTAAACTCAACCGCACTCACGTAACCGCTAAACAGGACGCCCTGCTGCTGCCCTGTTTAGGCAGAACAGAAATCGACATGCAGGCCACGGGCAATCAGGTGATTACCGTAGAAGACACATTCAGTATGGTGCACGGTTCCAGCGGCAGCACACCACCGCAAAGTAACAACCTTAAATCGGAAACAGAGATCATTTGCCGTATCGCCGCTGCAACTCTGGGTGAGAATACGCCGGCAGACTGGCTGTCGCTGAAAGACGATTACAGCCTGATCCGCGACCTTATCGCGAAGATAATCCCCGGGTTTGAGAATATGAATGATAAGATAGCCGAACCAGGCGGCTTTCATTTGTACAACGCTGCAGCAAACCGGGAATGGCGGAATAAAGAGGGTAAAGCCCTGTTCAACCACAATGCCTTACCGGAGAATTTATTCAGCGAAGGCGTGGTGGCAAAAATCGCAGCCAGTGATACGCCGGTTTTCACTATGCAGACATTGCGCAGTCATGACCAGTACAACACCACGATTTACGGCATGAACGACCGTTACAGAGGCATTTTCGGTGAACGTAATATAGTGTTCATTAACCCGCAGGATTTAGCCAGACTGAATATACGTGAAGGCAGTCTGATAGATGTTGAGACCGTGTGGGATGACGATGTCACCCGAAAAATCTCACGCTTTAAAGCGGTCAGCTACGATATTCCTCAGGGGAACGTTGCGGCCTACTATCCGGAAGCGAACCCGCTGGTGCCCTTCAACAGTGTGGGGCAGCAAAGTGCCACCCCGACCTCGAAAGCGGTACCGGTCATCATTACACCGGTCAATGTAATCGCCTGATAAAGGTAATTTCACTGATTAAAGCTGTCTGGCATCCCGCTCTGCGTTGCTGGACAGCAGTAATGCCAGCCACTGGCTCTCCTCACGGGATTCCAGCGCAATTTTCACAACCATGGTCAGCGGAACGGATAACAACATTCCGACACTGCCCAGCAGCCATCCCCAGAATACCAGAGACAGGAACACCACCAGCGTAGACAGTCCCATCCCCCGCCCCATCAATCTGGGCTCCACGATATTTCCCATCACGGTATTTACCGCCACGAATGCCAGTGCAACCAGTCCTGCAGTGCCGGCCCCGTATTGCACCAGTGCAATCAGCACCGCCGGAATGGCAGCGATAATTGAGCCGATATTCGGGATATAATTGAGCAGAAACGCAAGCACACCCCAGAGCAGAAAGTGGTCGATATCCAGAATATACAACCAGATCCCAATGATCAGCCCGGTTGCCAGACTTACCACGGTTTTAATCGCCAGATAGCTGTTCACCGATTTAATAAACCGGTCCACATGTTTCATCTTCATTTCCGGATCGGCAAGCGCCGTATGTAAACGTGAAGGCATACTGTCAGCTTCGAAAAGCATAAAAATAACCGTCAGCAGGATAAGGAACATATTAGACAATGCGCCTCCCATACCGCTGAGAAAATTCGTTGCCACAGACATCGCCGTACCGGGATCAAAGTGCTGAGTGAACAGCTCACGGTTAATATGAATGTTCATTGAAGCCAGCCGGTCAATGATCCAGGCAAACTCACTGTCCAGCTGTTTACGGTAACCGGGCAGGTTTTCCTTAAAATCTGTTAATGATTGGCCAACCAGCCCTGCCAGCAGGAATCCGAAAACCAGAATAATCAGTATTACTAAAGTAATGGATGCCCAGCGCGGAATGCGGTGAGCACTGGCCCAATTTATAAGCGGGCTGCAGGCAATGGCGATAAATACCGACAGGAAGAAAGGTACCATGATGGCGCTGGCGGCCTTAATACCGGCCAGTACAACGACCAGACAAGCGAGTACTATCATCGCTTTGGCTGTGGGTGATTTGAGTTCCATAGTGGTCTTTTAAAGATAATTCCTGTTATCAAATTAACAAATTATACTGCTGATAGATATAACCAGAATAACGAGAGAGATCATGACGCTGAATCAGGCAACCATCCGGATCAAGAACCTGCGCCTGCGCACCTATATTGGTATTAACGACGACGAGATAAAAAATAAACAGGATGTCGTGGTCAACGCGAAGATTCATTACGATGCAATAAACGCCACCAATACTGACAACATGGATGATGCTCTGAATTATAAAACGGTGACGAAAGCGATTATAAAACTGGTGGAAGACAACCGTTTCTCTCTGCTTGAGAAACTTACTTCAGATGTGCTTGCCGTTGCAGCAGAGCACCCGTGGGTAACGTTTGCAGAAGTGGAAGTGGATAAGCCTCACGCGCTGCGCTTCGCCGATTCAGTGTCCCTGACGTTGTCGTGCACCAAACCTTAAAGAGGTATTAGTGAAAATACTTGTCACAGGCGGTACCGGGCTGGTTGGTAGCCGGTTTATTCATAAAACAGCAGGTAAATATCAATTCACCGTGTTAAGCCGGTCGCCGGAGCAGGCCCGCAAACAGTTGCCGGACAATGTTGAGGTAATTGCAGGTTTGCATGATATTGCAGATTTTTGTCTGTTTGACGGCGTCATTAATCTGGCCGGCGAGCCCATTGCAGATAAACGCTGGACGCCGTTACAAAAACAACGTATCTGCCATAGCCGCTGGGATCTGACACAGCAGCTTGTTACCCGCATGAAAGCCTGTGAACATCCGCCGTCTGTCTTTATATCCGGCTCAGCCATCGGCTACTATGGCCGTCAGGGAAATAGACCGGTTTCCGAAAATAACCATACCGTTCATGATGAATTCACCCACCAGGTTTGTCAGCGGTGGGAACAAATCGCCATGCAGGCAGCCTCTGACGCAACCCGTGTATGTTTGTTACGCACCGGTGTCGTGCTCGATAAGGACCGGGGAGCATTGCCCAAAATGGCAATGCCGGTAAAGTTGGGTGTGGGAGGAAAAATTGCGAGCGGCACGCAGATCCTGTCATGGATCCACATTGATGACATGGTGTCAGCCATTGAACATCTCCTCGAAAACCACCGCTGCTCAGGGCCTTATAACCTTACTGCTCCGGAACCGGAGACCAATGCGGTCTTCACACGGATTCTGGCGGAAACGCTTCACCGGCCGGATTTCTTCATTGTCCCGGCATTCGTACTAAAAATACTGATGGGAGAAGCTGCAGATATGGTCATTACCGGCCAGCATGTGATCCCTGAGCGTTTGCAGGAAAGTGGTTTCCATTTTCGCTATCCGGCCCTGCCAGCAGCTTTGCAACAAATATACGCCTGAAACTTAACCATGGAGTCCGGCGCCCGTCACTGGCAATTGCTCTGACTGGTGCCATTCACATTTTGTCACATCTTCGTGACACACATCCGGTTATTAATCACACAACTGCATTGACAGTCCGGCCTCAGAGGTAAATAGTTATCACTCCAAATTAGTAAAAAGGATGTAACTATGAAAAAAACAATCAACACCTTGCTGATTTTGCTGCTCGCTGGCACATCTCCTCTGTCTGTTGCCGGTGAAGAAAATATTCCTGAGCCATTTCGCGGCGATGATCCCAATTCTACTCTGGAAGTGGCCTATGATGATTTGAATGCGCTGCTCTCATCTTATGTAACAGTAAGTGGCTGGTCCACGCGGGAAAAAGCACCACGTCCGGATGCAGGTGTCGGTACCAGATTAAAAACCCGCATCAACAGACTGACGGCGCTGGAAGGCAACAGGTTCTATTTTAAAGGCGCAAGTGAAAAAGATCTGATAGCTGAATTTATCTCTGACATTCGCGCAAGCCTTGAAATGCTGCCCGCTGAAGTGCCATTACGTCTGCTGAACAAAAATGAGCAGCTGGCATACTGGCTGAACCTTTACAATTTCACCCTGCTCGATGAAATGATGAAAGTGTATCCGAAGCACAATTTACTACGGGTGCTCGATTACGGTGATGACGACTCAATCATGGCGCAAAAACTACTCAACGTCGCCGGTGTTCCGTTAAGCCTGGACGACATTCAGTTTACGATCCTCAAAGAAAAATACTTTGGTAATCCGCTGATTATTTATGGTCTCTGGCAAGGCAATATTGGTGGCCCGAGCCTGAGAAGTACTGCCTACACCGGCAAAACAGTGTGGCGGAAACTGGAAGACAATGCCGGTGAATTTATTAATTCAAACCGTGGTACGTATTTTGACGGCGAAGTGTCGGCATTATACGAGCGCAACATGCCATTCTTTGACAACGATCAGGCCAAACTGGTCAGCCATTTAATGGACTATCTGCAGGGTGACATGTTTGATGAATACGCAAACCGCGACGACGTCGAATTCGAAATGGAAGACTGGACTCTGGCAGCGCTGATTGGCGAAGGCAGAAAGTATGGCCGGTCTGCTGCAACCAACGGGGCGGCCATGCTGGATGCTGTAGTAGCGACTCAACCCGGCGAGGCCTTTGGCGACACGGTAGCAATTCAAAACTACCTCGCTGAAGACAACATAATGAAAACGCCTGTTAACTTCCGTTTTTCAGAAGCACAACTGGAAATTCTGCAGAAACTGCGTACCAAACATGAAGTCAGCATGGGTCGTGTTGAAGTGACGGATCTGGATGAAGAAGAGGCTTCTGAAGATAAAGAGCAAAATAACTGATCCAGCACCCGCCCGGCAAAGACGTTACTCAGCTTAGTCTTTGCCGGGCGATATCACTGCCTAATAACAAATAATATTTTGAAAACGGGTCGTTTGCGCCGTGGATTTATAAACATGCGGCTGATCGGCATGAAAACGCAAGCTGCCACCACATTTTAAATCATGCCATGCCCCGTCCACATGCAACGATAACGCCCCTTCTGTCACATAAACGTGTTCAATTACCCCGGGCGCATGGGGATCAGACTGTTGTTCATGAAAATTCAGCAAACATACTTCCATGACTTCTATCCGCGTATCCGCTGAATAGGGAAAAATGGCTTTCACTTTCATGTCCGGATCACGGGGAAAGTTATCACTGTGTTCTCTGTCATCCGGTCCGGATGCAAAAAAAGCAGAAAACGATGCATCCAGGCCGCTGGCAATCTTCCAGAGAGTTGAAATGGTGGGACTGGATTCCTGACGTTCTATTTGTCCCAGCATCGCCTTAGAGACTCCGGACATCTTTGCCAGAGCATCCAGACTGAGTCCTCTGTCTTTTCGCAGGGTTTTAAGGTGTAACGCGATATGTTGCTTAAATTCTTGTTCGGCCATAGCAAAAAACTATTTGTGCGCTATAGCGCACGGTGTTATGTTTGTTTTATGTTGTGCAGTATAACGCACAAAAAGGACAAAGTCTGTTGCTTGTCCTGACAAACCACCTGCCGGACTGCCCGAAGAATAAATACGGCTACCGGTAAGAACAGGAAACCGGATTATGAAATCATTGATCAGTAATTTTGAGCGCTACCCGCTGACATTCGGCGTAACGCCAATCGAATATTTGCCCAGACTGACTGAAGCCCTGGGAGGAAAAGTAGATATCTACGCTAAACGGGAAGACTGTAATTCAGGTCTGGCAATGGGTGGTAATAAGCTGAGAAAACTGGAATATATTGTTCCGGACGCCATTGCAAGCGGTGCTGATACGCTGGTTTCAATTGGTGGTGTGCAATCTAACCATACCCGTATGGTTGCTGCGACGGCTGCCAAAATCGGCATGAAATGCGTGGTTGTGCAGGAGAAATGGGTGCCACACTACGATGCCGTTTATGACCGCGTGGGTAATATTCAGATGACCCGCCTGATGGGGGCTGACAGTCGCCTTGTGGACGACGGCTTTGATATCGGCATTCGTGACAGCTGGAATAAAGCGATTCAGTCAGTAAAAGATGCAGGCGGCAAACCCTATGCAATTCCGGCCGGTGCATCAGTACATAAATACGGTGCTTTAGGCTATATCGGCTTTGCGGAAGAGGTGATTGCTCAGGAAAAAGAGCTGGGCTTTAAGTTCGATTATATTGTGGTGTGTGTGGTGACCGGCTCTACCCAGGGCGGCATGATTGTAGGCTTTGCCAATCACGACCGTGCAGATACCGTAATTGGCATCGATGCTTCAGGCACTCTGCAGCAGACACGGGATCAGGTAACCAGCATTGTTGATAAAACGGCTGATCTGGTGGGCCTTGGCCGCAAAGTACGTGAAGACGAAATTGTTATCAACCCTGACTATGCCTATCCCGCTTACGGTGTTCCGTCTGAAGAAACCAATGAAGCAATACGTCTGGCAGCTAAAACCGAAGCCATGATCACCGACCCGGTGTATGAAGGAAAATCGATGCAGGGGCTAATCGACCTGACTAAAAAAGGTTTCTTCCCTGAAGGCTCAAAAGTACTTTATGCTCACCTTGGCGGTGCCCCTGCCCTGAACGGCTACAGCTATCACTACAAAGATGGCTGAGGCTGAGAGCAGCATCTGATCCGCCTGAATATTACCACCGGCCAGCGAAAGGCTTTTGTATAAAAATCAAAAGCCTTGCACCCCGATGTGAACCTGTTTAGTCTGCCGGTGTCTTAGTGTTTTACATAACGGAGTAACGGCTGTGGCTGCGGGTGAATTCGGCAAACAAATCGCACTGGTCAGAAATCAGATGATGAGCAGACTGGACGAGGCTCTGAAAGAATTTGACCTTACCGGTTCACAATTTGCCGTTATCAAGCTGATCGCTGAAGGCAGAGCCGATACTCTGGCAAAACTCTGTGAAGCGATGCATCATGATAAAGGCGCGATGAGCCGGATTTTAAGCCGTATGGAAGAAAAGGCGCTTATCCGCCGTAAACCCTGCCCTCACGACGGCCGCGCATTTAAACTGGCCCTCACCGCAAAAGGCGAACAGCTTTTCCCGCTTACTACGCCTAAAATTAATGCCATTTACGATGTCGCACTGAAAGATTTTTCAGAATCTGAAAGAGCACAATTTTTCAGCATGCTCACCCGTTGTCAGCATAATTTGTGTCACTAACTGACAGTTATCGCACTTATCCGCTTACAATCTCTATTTAGTTGCCCGGGCAACCACAAGCGATAAAATACTTGCCTGGTCAACCAAAAACACACACTCAACATGATTCAGGCAATTCTTCGTGCTCTGTCAGCACACATACCCGGCCACACGTTTTCTGCCGGCAGCCTGTCCGTTCTGCATGAAGGACGCTTTGCTAACGCTATCGTTTATTTATATCAGGACGAACACTATCAACTCATCATCAAAGACTTTTCTTCACGGCACTGGCTTATCAGAAAAACCATAGGGCGTTTATCAGTTCGCCAGGAGTTCAATGCCATTACGGCATTACAACACATACCGGGCATTACACCGCTCTGTTTCCGGCCGGGTGAATGTACCATTGCTTACAGCCATATTGCCGGGCAAACATTGAAAGATTTCGCTGCTGAGGGAAACCGGTTGTCACCGGCATTTTGTATTGAACTGGAAAAAATTATTCACCGGATGCATGAGGCCGGACGGGTCCATCTGGACTTACGGAACATGGGGAATATTCTTATTGATGAGCAGGGAAAGCCTGCTATTATTGATTTTCAGTCGAGCTTGCGCTGGCAACGTTTCCCGTTATGGTTGCAGAAATTCATGCGCTATGCAGATATCACCGGGGCATATAAAGCCTGGGAGCGTTACGGAACCACACCGCTGCCGGCGCATAAAAAGCAATTTCTGACCCGCTATAATGCAACCCGCAAGTGGTGGGTGTTTCGCGGCTATCCTGTTCACAGAATGCAGGTACGTGTGCAGGCCTTTGCTGCACACGTTATGAGCCTTAACATTGTTCAGAACATCCTCGAAAAGTTCTGGTAACGGCGCTGCTCTAATCCCTGGCTGAGGTCAGGGATTTTATTTTCTCTCCCAACATCAACAGTGCCGGTGTCAGCAGCAGTGTGAGCAAGGTCGCAAATGTCAGACCGCCGGCGATGGTGCTCGACAACACTGTCCACCACTGCGCTGACGGCGCTCCCACTGAAATGTTCCGGCCGACGATATCGATAGTCAACGCAAACACCATGGGCAATAACCCCAGGATGGTGGTGACAGACGTGAGCAGTACCGGTCTGGCACGCTGCGCTGCCGTGCGTAAAATGGCCTCTTTGGCATCCATGCCCTCACTCTTTAGTGCATTATAGGTGTCGATTAAAACGATGTTGTTGTTTACCACTATCCCTGCAAGGGCAATGGTGCCGATACCACTCATAACCACCACGAAGGGTTGCGACGTGACCATCAGGCCAATTAACACGCCCGCTGTTGAAAAGATAATTGCACTCAGTACCACAAAGGCCTGATAGAAGCTGTTGAACTGAGTCACCAGAATGATCAGCATGAGGAAAATCGAGCCGATAAAGGCATTACTCAGGAATGTCATTGACTCCTGGGTATCCTCATCTTCGCCTTTAAATGACAACATAACGTCAGCAGGTAACGGCGATTCGATGAGCTTTTCACGCATCTGCTTCAGCTTCTGATCCAGTAACTCACCTTCCGCAATTTCAGCCTTAATAGTATAAGTCCGTGCGCCATCAAGACGGTTTATCCGTCCGGTTTTGGGTGCAGGCTCAATGGTCACGAAGTTACCAATGGGCACAGAGCCGTTGGCAGACGGAATACGAAGTTGATAGAGCTGCTCAATATTGCGGAAGGTTTCCGGGAAGCGCAGACGAATTTCGACTTCTTCCTCGGCATCATCCGGGCGGTACTCCGCCAGCATGGCGCCATTGGTGATTAACTTCACCACATTCCCCAGCAGGGTGACATCCACGTTGTACTGGGCTGCCAGCTCTCTGTCCACGTTTAAACGCCACTCCACACTGGGCAGAGGCCGGGAGTCTTCAACATCAACAAAACCACCCGTTTCTTCCATTAGGGCAAGAATATGTTCCGTGCCTTCAATGAGACTGTCATTACTGATCCCGCTGAGGACAATTTCCACCGGTTTACCGGAGGACGGCCCCATGTCGGGCAACCGTACCTGTACTTTGATGCCGGGGATGGTTTCAACATATTCACGGATATCAGCCATGATTTCTGACGCCGGCGGACGGGTTTCCCAGTCGCTTAATTCAAGCTGGATAACGCCGATAACATCTTCCGGCATTTCCGACTCGTTACCACCACCGCCGCCAATTGTGCGGGCGTAAACTGAATCGAGATTGTCTTGTTGCAACAAAAACTTCTCGACTTTCTTAACCAGTTTGTCGCGCTCATAAATAGATAAATCACCCCGTGCCTGTACCTGAATTTGCAGATATTCGGGTTCAATGTCAGGGAAGAACAACACGCCACGACCAAAGAAACCGTAAAGCACGAAGGTCATGAACATAATACCCAGTGCTGCCAGTGTGGACTTGCCGGGATGATTTACGATGTTCTTTAAGAATCGCAGATAACGGCCCAGCCAGCCCTGAATGTCATCCAGGTTGCCCTTCTCCGCCATGCGGATAAATTTTACGGTATCAGACTGGGTATCGACGCTGACTTTACGGGTAATCACACCGCCAAGTACCGGAATAAATATCAGCGCCATAAATAACGAAGCGGTTAAGGTAATGATGACGGTCAGCGGCAGGAAGCTCATAAACTCCCCCACCAGGCCAGGCCACACCAGCAACGGAAAGAATACGGTCAGCGTGGTGATGGTTGAAGCAATGATAGGCCACGCCATGCGTTTGGAGGCGGTGGCGAAAGCAGTTTTCGGCGGCTCGCCTTCAGCAATTTTCCGGTCTGCCAGCTCGATGGTAACAATGGCGCCGTCAACCAGCATACCCACCACCAGAATCAGGCTGAACAGCACAATCATATTCATGGTCATGCCGAAGAAAAATATCACCGTCATGGCCGCCAGAAATGAACCGGGAATAGCCATACCGACCAGGATGCTCGGCCGTATACCCAAGGCAAAAACAATCACTATCATCACCAGAATAATAGCGGTCAGCACGTTGTTTTCGAGATCACCCAGCATACTCTTAATTTCACCGGATTTGTCCTGCAGATAGTCTACTTTGATGGTATCCGGCCACTGAGTTCTTGCCAGTTCCACAAGATTGCGTACATCAGCAATGGTTTCGATAATATTTGCGCCGCTTCGCTTTGATACTTCAAGAGCAATGGCTTTTTCACCCCGCAAGCGGGCGAAACTGGTGGGATCTTTGAATGTACGGCGGATGGTGGCGACATCATCGAAAGTGACAATGGTGTTTCCGACTTTTTTCACCGGCAAGGTAGCCAAGTCCTGCATGGTCTCAATCACGCCCGGCACTTTGAACACCATGCGCCCGGCACTGGCATCAATGGCCCCGGCAGCCACCAGCTGATTATTCTGACTGACAAAATTCAGCACATCAGGAAAAGACAGGTTATACGTTTCCAGCGCAACCGGGTCGATAATGACTTCAAGTAATTCTTCCCTGTCACCGGCAATATCCACTTCCAGTACACCGGATAAAGCTTCAATTTCATCCTGCAGACGGCGGGCAATATTCACCAGCGTACGTTCTGGAATATCACCCGATAACATGACAGTCAGCACCGGGAAGAGTGACAGGTTCACTTCGGTAACTCTGGGCTCTTCACTGCCGGGAGGCAACTCCGCTTTGGCCAGATCGACTTTTTCCCTGACATCAAGCAACGCCTGGTCAGCATCAAAGCCGGCTTCAAACTCCATCACCACTGAGGCAAAGCCCTGAATGGCCGTCCCTTTCATTTCTTTTAAGCCTTCAATGGATTGAAGCTCTTTCTCCAGCGGCCTCACCAGCAGGCGTTCGCTGTCTTCCGGTGCAATACCGTCGTACACCACCGAGACATAGATAAACGGAATCGTGATGTCCGGCTCAGACTCTTTCGGAATGGCAAAATAAGCACTGGCACCGGCAATGGTTAAAACAAAAAAGACCAACGCTACGGTACGGGTGCGGGCAAATGCCGCATCGATTATCGCATTCATTATCTGGCCGCCTTCTCAACTGGCGTCACCACATTACCGGCATCCACAAAGCCCTGCCCGGTGGTGATAAGACGCACGGTATCAGGCAAGCCGGTTACCCAGGCCCCTTCATTGTCAGATTGCAGCAGTGATACCTGATGAAATTCCACTTTATTGTCACTACCAACTGATTTAACCCCAATTCGCCCATCGGCATCCAGAGTGAATGTCGCCGGCGATACATAGTGGGCCTTCACTTCATTCACGTGCAGGGTAACCGTGGCGCTGGAGCCGGATTTCAGTTTTCCGTCAGGATTGGGTATGCCGATTTCAGCAAGATAGGTACGGGATTCACTGCTGGCATAAGGAGCAATGAAGCGGACTTTGCCTGATACCTGCTCGCCGGTGGCAAGCTTAATATCTGCCTGCAGCCCTTTTTTGACTTCATTCACCCGTTGTTGTGCGATTTGGATCTCAACCACCAGTACCGAGTTATCCACCAGCTCCAGCATCGGATCGCCGATACTTACCACATCGCCGCTTTCTGCAGACAAACTCTGGACTTCGCCGTCAAAAGGCGCCACAGGACGCACAAAATTAATATCTGAACGGATGTTCGCAATGGCGGCTTCAGACGCTTTTACATTTGCCAGAGCGGTGTCGAGCTCTGATTCACTTTGATACTGCTTATCAGCCAGTTGCGACAAACGCTTATAGGTTTTCTTACGGGCTTCGTACAGCGCTTCCTGTTGCTCAAGCTGAATAAGTCTGTCTTCCATATCGATGGTCAGTAAGGTATCACCTTTTCGCACAGAGTCGCCTTCGCTTACCAAAATCTGCTCAATACGTCCCGCCGTCTGTGCTTTAATTTCCAGCAAGCGTTCCGGCACGGTTTGTCCCTGAACCACCAGCGAAACCGGTGTAACCTGCGCTTCAGAAACCGTCACTTCCACGGAAAATGGCTGGCTCTCACTTTGAGTCTGATTTTGCTCTTCGGGCTCTGATGAAAAAAGTCCGGAGACCATCCATGCACATATAAGAAGAATAAACAGGAGTGCGAAAACAGATGATTTTTTCATTGTCAGATGAAATCCTTTGTCAGGCTGGGTGTCATTTTTATTGTGTTGAACGTAATGATTGTGGTCACTGCGAAGCAATTATTTTCAGGCCGGAGAACGGATTGTCAGAACGGCCGGCAGCAATATTGCGTAAGTTATCACAGGCAACATAAAGAGGTGTTGTAAATTTTGTAACGAAATAAAAAAACGCTGTGCAGAAAAGATGAATACCTGAAGCCTGCCAGCTGGCGGGAAAATGCCCGGAAAATATCAGGAAAGGAGCCGGTTCAGAGAGTGACACACTCTTCTCTGAACCGGTTTATACCGCCGGTACAGCTATTTTGTACCGCAGTAATTTCAATAGGGTTGCTACACCATTTTTCGTAGCAACGCTGTGGTATTTAATGACAGCAAACGCCAGCAGCCCAATGCCCCCAATACACCCACAACAATCGCTCCGGTCACCGGTGCAATCACCCAAAACTCCGGATGCAACGATGCTTCCATCTGAAAAATTTGTGTTTGCAGCAAATAGAGACTGAGCTCATTGGCAAGTGCGGCCATAAACCCGGCCACGACGCCGATGATGACAAATTCATATACCACGCTCAGGCGGATCAGCGATCCTTTCGCTCCCAGAGTACGAAGTATAGCCAGTTCCTGCTGACGCTCGTCCATTGACGCCTGGACCTGTGCTATCAGCACCAGTGCGCCGGCAGCCAGAACCAGAATCAAAATAAACTCAACAGCCAGTGAGACCTGGTCAACAATATCCCGCAACTGATTGATACGGGCGTCCACGTCAAACAAGGTGGCGGACGGGAATGGCTTCAGCAATTCTGTAAGTTCCGGCTTTCTTTCAGGTGGCAGGAAGAAACTGGTGATATAGGTTGGTGAAAACGCCGCCATCGCTTCAGGTGACAAAACAAAGAAGAAATTCGGTTGCATAGTTTGCCAGTCGACTTTTCGTAAACTGGTTACCCGCGCCTGCACCTCTTCACTGCCGATATTAAATGTCAGCACATCATTGAGCCGGATATCCAGCCTGCCGGCCACTTCTTCTTCTACAGATACAGGATAAATCCCGTCCTCCGGCGCAGAGGTCGCATTACCCTGCCACTCACCGGCAACGATTTCATTGCCAAATTGCAGGGTGTTACTCCATGTCAGATTCGCTTCACGGCCCAAACCGTCCCTGCCTTCACGGGGACCTTCCCTGTCTTCTTTCGAGACTTCCGTATTCACACGGTCATCATTCACCGCAACGAACCGCCCGCGAACAACGGGATAAAAGTCAGAAGCTTCCACATCCGCCTGCTCAAAGTGCGATTGCAACTGAGGTTTCTGACTTTGGGTGATATTGATCAGGAAATAGTTAGGCGTGCCTTCAGGCAACTGTGCCCGCCATTGCGCGACCATATCGTTGCGCATAACCAGCACTACCAGCAACAACAATAAGGTCACAGAGAAACTGATAAGCTGCACACTGTTATCCATGGAGCGCCTGCGGATACGGGCCCACGCCAGCTGCCACGGTCCCATGCTGCCGCTGCCCAGTTTGCGTCCCACACGGATAAGACCCAGCGTAACAAGCAGCAAACCGGCGACCAGCGCAATGCCGGACACAAACAGAATGGCACTGATTTTCAAGTCCTGACTGTACGTCCACATCAGTAAGAAAATTGCACCACCCGCAGCCAGAAACTGCAGGGATTTTGAGCTCATTCCTGCGCCAACATCACGGCGCAGTACCCGCAGCGGCGGCACCGAAAATAAGCGCAGTAAGGGATAAAGTGAAAACAGAAGCGCACAAACCACACCGGTAAAGACAGCAATTAACACCGGTCGCCAGTGCCATACATTCAGTGATACATCTACCTGATCAGCCAGCGCCGTCACCACTATCTGCTGAATAATAACGCCGGCAGTAATACCAATCACGATGCCCACCAGAGTGATAAAACAAATTTGCATGGTGTAAATGCGGCGTATTGTGGTTTTGCTCGCGCCGAGGGTTTTCATAATGGCTACAGGGTCAAAATGACGCTGACTGTATCGCTGGGCGGCAACGGCAATCGACACCGCAGCCAGAATGATGGCAAGCAGACTGGCGAGCAGGAAATAACGTTCGGCGCGCTTCACCGAGCGGCCGACCGGGGATTCATCATCTTCAACAGACTGCCAGCGGTGAATTTCATCATCAAGCTGCGGACGCAGCCACTCATAGAACGTGTCAAGTTGTGACGTATCACCGGTAAAATAAGCTTTGTACGTCACCCGGCTGCCGGGGCCGGTGATATTTGCAGCCGCTAAATCGGCTTCACGGATTAATACGATGGGGTCAGTTGAAAAAATGCTGAAACCGGCATCAGGAATTTCGGACAGCACATTCGTCACTGTAAATGCGGCATCGCCCACATAAACGGTACCGCCGGGCTCAACATCCAGCAGTTGAAATAATCGCGAATCTATCCACGCTTCGCCGGGTTGAGGCAAACCTGTAGCCGGCTTCGCCTCTCCGAACGGCGAGTCCGTCACCAGAATTTCACCCTTTAACGGATAATGTCCGTCTACAGCACGCAAATCCACAAGTGACATCTGCTCTTCACCGAATGCCATAGAACGGGTGGCGACCTGTGTAGCCGTGCCCAGCCCGTCCGTTTGCGCCTGTGCAATCCAGGCAGGATCCACCGGTTGAGAGGCGCGTAACTGACTGTCTGCAGCCATAAAGCTGGCGGAGCGCTCGGTCAGTGCGCCCTGAAGGCGCTCACTGAACAACGACAGTGACAACACCGAAGCCACTGATAACACAATAGCGAGCAGGATAATGGTAAGTTCACCCCGCCGGGCCTCATGCTTAAACAAACGCCACGCTAAATTAAATGCCATCCCCATATCAGGCTTCCTCAGCGACAGGACCGGATGACACCGTAGTTTCGGTCAGTTCCCCCGCCTGCATCGTCAACTGTCGTGAGCAACGAAGTGCCAGCTCATTATCATGGGTAACCAGCACCAGTGTCGTGCCCAGCTCACGGTTCATCTGAAATAAAAGCTGCTCAATTTTTTCACTGTTGGCAGCATCAAGATTACCTGTAGGCTCATCGGCAAAGAGGATTTTTGGCTGACCGATAAACGCCCTTGCGATAGCAACCCGTTGTTGCTCGCCGCCGGACAACTGATTAGGGTAATGATGCGCTCTGTGGGACAATCCCACCTGCTCCAGAATTTTCTTCGCGCGGCCTTTCGCGTCACTTAGCCCTGAAATCTCCGCAGGCAGCATGACATTCTCGATGGCTGTCAGACTTTGCACCAGCATAAAGCTCTGGAAAATAAACCCGACTTTTTCCCCTCTCAGCCGTGCCCGCGCTTCTTCGTTCATGGTATGAAGGGGAGCGCCGTCGAGATGAATTTCTCCGCTGCTCACTTCATCCAGCCCTGCCAGCAGACTCAGTAAAGTGGATTTGCCGGAACCAGACGCGCCGACAATGGCAACAGACTCACCTGCCTTGACTTCGAATGAAATTGGTTGAAGGATCTGAAGCTCACCTTCACTCGTAGATACTGTTTTCGTAATATTTCGGGTGCTAATCATAGGAGTTGTCACTGCCGTGTTTTTGTTACAACGATACCGCCGCTTTGCTTTTGCATGGGCTCTTTTATTTTTACAGCTGTTGGTGGTTTCAGATCATCTGCACGCTGCGTCAGAAAATCAGCAAACATCACCGCATTTCAAACTGTTAGTCCTGGGTGATAGCCTAAGTGCAGGCTATGGTTTAAAGCAACAGGAAGGCTGGGTTAGTTTGTTACAAAATATCTGGAATGACGAACAGCATCAGATTGATGTAATAAACGCCGCGATAAGCGGAGAAACCACCGACGGTGGCCTTGCCAGACTTCCCAGATTGCTGGAACAACATCAGCCAACACATGTACTTATAGAATTGGGTGGTAATGACGGATTACAAGGTCATCCGGTCACAAAGACGAAATCCAACCTGAACGAAATGGTTAAGCTGGCAAAAGCGTCGGGGGCCACTGTGTTCATACAGGATATGGAAATTCCTACAAATTACGGGCGTCGCTACACACAGATGTTCGCCAATGCATTTGATGCGGTGGCAGAAGAAAATGACATAAATTTAATCCCGTTTTTCTTGCAACAGGTAGCGCTGGATAAATCTTTGATGCAGAACGACGGGATTCATCCTAATGCAGAAGCCCAGCCAATGATTGCACAGTTTATGGCTCAGCAACTCGCACCGCTCATTCTGAACCGGAGCTGAGCCCGCCAGTTCAGCGGGTGACCTATTCTGCCCGGGCAGAAAGCATCCGCACAAACCAGTCAGATATCCCGCTTTTCATTACCTTATTTGCTCACAAAAAAAGAGGATGCCCGGCATCCTCTTGTTTGTTTTAAACCTTTACGGCTTCACATAATGTGAAGTCACACCTGCAGGTTGTTCTGTCAGTTTCATGTAGCGGTCACGAAGTTTGGTTTGACGGGAAGACATTTCAATGGCTTCGCCTTCAATGTAGACCTGTTCTGCCACTTCTGTTACTTCAAGGGGATCACCACTCCAGATCACAACATCGGCACGTTTGCCCGGAGCTAGTGAACCAACCTGACCGTCCACACCCAGAATCGCTGCAGGAACTGAAGTAAGACTGGCGATACCACCTTCATAACTCAGGCCGTTGGCAACAGCATTCCCGGCATGCTGCGCAGCCAGACGGATATTGTGAGTTTCCATACCTATAGCGACTTTCACACCGGCTTCTTCCAGTCTTGCCGCGTTATGTAACGTTGCACCTAACTGTTCAAAGTTACCGGGTAAGTTCAACTGCGGATCAAGAATAACCGGCACGCCGGCTTCAGCCAGTTCATCAGCAACACGCCAGGCTTCCACGCCATGCAGTAACACAAGATGCATGGCCGGGTGACGCTTTTTAAACGCCAGCACCTGGCGGATATCTGCTGCACGGTCGGCTTCGATGAATAACGGTACATCACCGCTGACAACACCTTTGAGCGCTTTGATATCTGCACGGGCGTTAATACCGTCCCAGCTTGAAGTCAGTGAAGGCACGGACTTCGTGCTGCGGACTTCATCAAACAGCGCTTCCAGTGTCACCCACAATGCTGCCCTTGAGCCGCCGTGGCTGTCGGCTGAATTACCGTCCACGTTCACCACCATAAAGGCTTTGTTTTTTAATATCTCTGCGTTGTCGTCAAGACTGATCACCGCACCCTGACCATGGAACAACATGTCAGTATACTGCACTGTCGTTGCCGCTGAGGTGACCCCTTCAATACGACTTACGTCGATAAGCGTGGAGTCAGGATTTATCGCATATGTGACATCCAGAGCCGCACCGGTTGTGCTGACAGGCGTTACTCCGGCAGAAGAATCCACCTCACCCGCCCAGGACGACACTTCAACAAGGCCAAGAGAGGTTAACGCACCGACAAAACCCGGTGTGACAACTTTTCCGCTGGCATCCACACGGGTATAGCCCGCCGGCACGTTGCCGCCGGCTGTCACTTTTTCAATTTTATCGTCTTTAATCAACACGGTGCCGTTTTCTATCGTACCCTGTGCTGTCTGGGTAAGTACTTTCCCCCCTGTAATGGCGATATTCTCAGCCATCACACCGGTACTGAGAGCTGCGGCAACAGCAAGTGATAATAAGCGCTTCATTTTACATCTCCTTCACCGACCTGACCCACTTCAAAATCGCTTAACGGCCAGCTATCCGGGTTCTTCAGATCGTAAGCCTTGCCACCATCAATATAGACCTGTTCAGCTTTGGTGTAAGTCGAGAAAGGATTCCCTGTCCATAATACAAGATCGGCATTCTTTCCTGCTTCCAGAGAACCGGTTTTATCAAAAATCCCCAGTGATTTTGCCGGGTTCGCGCTCAGCCATTGCCATGCATCGGCCATAGAGATATCTATGCCCGCACGTTTACCGTCAGACCAGGCTTTGGCCGCTTCCTGATTTAATCGCTGAATACCGAGTTCGTCGTCACTGTGTACAATGGCACAGGCTTTCGCAGCGTGTACCACCGGAATGTTTTCACGGATCCCGTCATACGCTTCCAGCTTGAAGCCCCACCAGTCGGCCCACATGGAAGCACACACATTGTTTTCTGCCAGCTTGTCGGCAATTTTGTAGCCTTCAACTGCATGGTGGAATGAGGAAATCTGATAGTTAAATTCCTTCATCATGTCCATCATGACCGTCATTTCATCAGCGCGATAGCAATGCATATGCACAAGAATGTCACCATTAAGCACGCCGGCCATGGTTTCTAAATCCAGATCCCGTTTCGGGGCCTTGGGATCTTTCCCTGCATCGTAATCCGCTTCGTATTTATCCCATTCGCGCATGTAAGCCTGGGCGTCAGACCACGCCTGTCGGTAACCTTTAACATTGCCCATGCGGGTCATCGGACCGCCTTTCTGGCCATACACACGTTTCGGGTTTTCACCGCAAGCCATTTTCATCCCGTAAGGGGCATCAGGAAACTTCATATCCTGCATAGTGCGGCTTGGTACGTTCTTCAGTACCACCGAGCGGCCGCCAAATAAATTCGCTGAGCCGGGCAGTATTTGCAGCGAGGTGACACCACCCGCCAGAGCGCGGCCGAAACCGGGATCCTGTGGCCATACGGAATGCTCTGCCCATACGCCCGGGGTTACCGGCTTCGTCATTTCGTTTCCGTCAGACGTAGAGCCCACTGACGGAGACGGATAAACACCAAGGTGGCTATGGTTGTCGATAATACCGGGAGTAACCCACTTTCCTTCACCGTCGATAACAACCGCATCAGCGGGGTATTCAACCGTTTCACCTGTTGCTACGATTTTCCCGTCAGCAAAATAAATCATGCCGTTTTCAATGCGGTTACCCACACCATCGAGGATGGTGACGTTGGTAATGACTGTGGGCTTTCCGGCTATGGGTGTGTAGGTGCCGGGATAAGGATCGGTGTTGATTGACACATGAGGCGCCTGCTCTCCCTTTTCAGCCGGCTTGTCGGAACAAGCGACTAAAACAGTGGTACACAGACAAGCCAGCGCTAAGGCCAGCTTTGTTGGTGTGTGTTTCATGATGTTTTCCGTTTTTATTGTTTACGTTTTTAGTATGAGTATTTCGGCTGTTTCTGTCGAAAAGCCCTCCCCATTAATAACCTAGACAATTGCGGGAAAACAAACAATATACGGTGAGATTAAGCGACGCTGCTATGCGAGGACTGACGACGCAGTACAGCGACAATTTCATCCGCTTTTTGCAATTTACGAATATCATTAAACAGGGTTTCCGCCTGCGGATACTGACGCTTAAGATAACCACACCATTGCTTAATGCGGTTGGGATAGTACCGTCCCTTATCTCCGTAAATCTCATAGCCAGAATAATGAATCAATAAATCCGCCACTTCTTCCCAGCGCATAACCGCCTGCTCGCCCCGGATAGTCCGCGCCAGATTCGGCATGGCCAGTGCGCCGCGTCCCAGCATCAAATCGGTACAGCCTGACTGCGCTTGGCAGCGCAGTGCATCTTCTGCATGCCAGATTTCACCGTTAGCAACCAGCGGAATATTGGTGTGAGCGCGAATTTTAGCAATCCAGTCCCAGTAAGCAGGAGGCTTATAACCCTCGGTTTTAGTGCGTGCATGCACAACAAGCTGATCCGCGCCAGCCTCTGTAATAGCAATGGCATTTTCGATGGCCAGAGATTTATCCTCAAACCCCAGCCGGATTTTCGCTGTGACAGGCTGATCTGCCGGCACGGCTTCCCGTACCGCTTTGACAATGTTGTAAAGGGTTTCAGTTTCTTTCAGCAACACTGCCCCGCCCTTACTTTTGTTAACGGTTTTTGCCGGACATCCGAAGTTCAGATCCACACCGGGGGAACCCAGCTCTACTGCTGTTTGCGCATTTTCTGCCAGCCACTCAGGGTGCTGGCCCAGTAACTGAACCCTTACCGGTACGCCAGACGGTGTTACGCTGCCGTTATGCAACTCAGGACAAAGCTTATAAAAGGTTTTATGCGGTAATTTTTGATCGACCACCCGCACGAATTCGGTCACACATAAATCAAAGCCCCCCACGCGGGTAAGCATGTCTCTCATCAGATGGTCAACGACCCCTTCCATGGGAGCAAGTAGGATTCTCATGTGTTTACACTATGCCGGTATGGTTTAGAAACGGGCGCGAAGTTTAGCAGAGAAAAGGCAGCGAATCATCCTGCCACAGATGAAATGAAAGCCGTTGAGTAAGGGGTAATACAATATGAAGTGATGATACTGCAAGGTTCGCCGGTTAACTGGCGATGTTTTTAACGTCCTGAGCAATCCACAAACACACGTAGCATCCGAACTCACGGGTCAGGTACTGTTCGAACTCAGCTTTGGTATCGCAATCGTGAGAAACGATGCGCTGGCGGTTGCCGTCGTAAATCAATGCTTTGAAAGTATACATAGTGTGCCTCGCTGAGTCAGGAAGCACACTATACATTTAGACGTCTATACTTTCAAACGTCCGGAAGTGTAAACAAAGAATATTTTGTTCTTAACCGGCCAGAATATATTCCAGACCGCCTATGATGGCTGCAACCTGAGCATCATTGCATATTTCATCAGAGGCTGATGGACTGTCGGGATAAACCTCGGTTGTCGTAACGTATGGCGCATCAGTCAGGCCTCCGCACAGAAACAGGGATTTCTTGTCATAGCTGATCACACCATCGTAAAGCACCTCTGCCCCGATGATTTTGTTATTTTCATCTGCAGGTGCGATGTGTGTAACGCCCCGCACTTTTTCGATGACCGCTTTCTGAAAATCCAGCTCAACCTTCCCGCTGTCAGCAACCAGATAAAAACCATCCGGGATCTCCCAGACGTCCTGAGTGATACCATCCCGCGCACCCAGGGCCGGCCGGAACTCGGAGTTATCAGTATCAGTGGTTTCGTGTAAATCGATGTGCATATGGACCGGCTCTTCAATGGCATCAACCATGGCTTTCAGCATTGCGGCTTCAGGTGCCGGAGAATCCGCGCGGAAACTGCGGTTAGGATCAACGGCAAGGGGATCCCAGCGGTTAATCGTTTCGTAACCCCAGGGACTGACACAAGGTGCAATTACGAAGTTACATTTGTCCTGCCACTCAGCCAGATGGTCTGTGGCAAACTTCAGTGCTCCCTGTACGCCGCTGGTTTCATAACCATGAACACCACCAGTAATAAGTACGGTTGGCAGGGATTTAACGAATAACTTTGGTTTGATGACGTAAAGCGGATAGCGGGACTCGTCGTAAGGTAACGCACCATACTGTGTGATTTCATAATTCTCAGGTACCGCGGGCAACCGGTCAATCACTTCTTCTTTATAGCTACGTTTAACAGACTGGGCATCCAGCCACTGTTTTTTCTCTGTGTCTGACCAGGGCGTTCCGGGGGTACCAATAGGGTAATCTTGCATATCCAACCTTTGTTTCTGTTAACAACAATGTTCTGACTGACACGATATCACGGCATTTAAAGTTGCTGTTATCGCGAGTCAGATGAATATGCACTTTATCACGTTATCCGGCCCGGCAGAGAATTACCGGGCACGCATACTGTGGCGGGCTGTCAGCCTGAAATGACAGTCAGACTTTTTTCTGCAGTTTCTTAAGCAGTTTACTGAAGCGGTCATCTTCTTTGCCGCTGATACGCTGAAGGATAAGTTTTGCCTGCTCCTTATTATCATCATGCAGATACAATTCAGCCAGCCGGAGATTCGCCCAGTTCAGAGAAGGCAATCCATCTGTATCGATACCGGCTTCGGGCAATTCGCTCAAGTAAGTCTCCAGCGCCTGAATGCCGGTTCCGGTATATTCACCGGACTGGACCGCTGTTTGCCCCAGGCGGTAAAGACCGTATAACTGATTAAACCGATTCTCGCTGTATGCCTCCCAAGCAAACTCATCTTCTTCAGAAGCGGCCTCCAGGCGCAGCGTCAGCAAAGGCTGCAAGGTTTCAAAAGCCTGCGGGTAAGCTTCATCACTCATATATTGATCACCTAGCACGTATCTGGCATAAACCCGGGTTTCAGGTTTTTCCATCAGCGTTTTAAGGAGCGAAATACCTTCCTCTTTTTTATCACCGGCCAGCAGATATTTTGCTTCGGCAATCTGTCCTTCGTCAGGGTCGAGTGCTGCTATATCAGCCACCAGTGATTCTGCCGTGTCCATATCGCCACCGGCTATGGATGGAACAAAAAGGTGATACTGGAAAAGAGCCTGATAAGTGCGGATTTCGTCAGGTGCCACTTCAATAGCTTTCTCCAGACTCTTACGGGCTTTTTTGGCATAGCCCAACGCTGAAAAAATACTTTCTCCTGCCTGTGCGCCCATGACACTCGCATGGAGCATGTACACACGATAATTTTCCGGATAGGCTTTGATAAAATCTTCCGCTGCCTCTTCTGCGTCATCCAGATCGGTATTCATCAGTGCTGAGATGTAAGTAGAAAAACGCTCTGCCGACTTATTCTTTTCATCTTCCAGCGTCGCGATGACCTGCCCGTACTTACCATCCCTGTACCAGGCGTCCAGTGCTTCATCGGAAATCAGGGTGTCTGCACTGGCAATAACCGGGAAAGTAAGCGCACTCACACAAAGCGCGACCGTCGACAAACGTTTTATGAAAAGCGTTCCTTGCATAGCGATAATTCCTTTTATTAATCAACTATCAGACTAGCAAGATTAGAGGTTGGAAAGTATGTGAAAAAGTAACAATTTGTGATGATGGCAGGATCACCAGTGCGGTTCCCGCAGAATAATTCAGGCAGGTAAATTCAAGGCAAAAAAAAGACCAGCATTTGCTGGTCTTTCTTATATGGCGTCCCCTAGGGGATTCGAACCCCTGTTACCGCCGTGAAAGGGCGGTGTCCTAGGCCTCTAGACGAAGGGGACTGAAATTTTGTCTTGCGAAGCATGCTTCGCTAAATTTCTGTAAGGCGATTCACGATTTATCGTGAGAGCGACCTTATCCTAGGTTCGGAAGCAAGCTTCCGAGATTTTCAGTAAGGCGAATCGAGCCCGCGAGATGAGCGACCTTATTCCTCTTACTGAACTTTCAAGTCCTGAAGCTGCTTAAATATAACTCAATGATGCAAGCTACAAACAACAGCTCCGGCCTATCTCACAGTTTTAACCGACTGTGACGCGATATAAATGGCGTCCCCTAGGGGATTCGAACCCCTGTTACCGCCGTGAAAGGGCGGTGTCCTAGGCCTCTAGACGAAGGGGACTGAAATTTTGCTCAGCGAAGCATGCTTCGCTAAATTTCAGTAAAGGCAAGGTGAGCCTGCGAACCGCGCGACATTATTGCTTTACTGAACTTTCAAGTCCTGAAGCTGCTTAAATGTAACTCACTGATGCAAGCTACAAACAACAACTCCGGCCTATCTCACAGTTTCAATCGACTGTGACGCGATATAAATGGCGTCCCCTAGGGGATTCGAACCCCTGTTACCGCCGTGAAAGGGCGGTGTCCTAGGCCTCTAGACGAAGGGGACTGAAATTTTGCTCAGCGAAGCATGCTTCGCTAAATTTCAGTAAAGGCAAGGTGAGCCTGCGAACCGCGCGACCTTATTGCTTTACTGACTTTCAAGTCCTGAAACTGCTTAAGTGTAACTCACTGATACAAGCTACAAACAACAACTCCGGCCTATTTCACAGTTTTAACCGACTGTGACGCGATATAATATGGCGTCCCCTAGGGGATTCGAACCCCTGTTACCGCCGTGAAAGGGCGGTGTCCTAGGCCTCTAGACGAAGGGGACTGAAAATCTGCTTTCGGAAGCAAGCTTCCGAGATTTTCAGTAAGGCGAATCGAGCCCGCGAGATGAGCGACCTTATTGCCTTACCTAAGAACTTACCGGAAAATGTATTTCCGACTACTGTAAATTCTCTAAGAATTTGGTGGAGCCAGGCGGGATCGAACCGCCGACCTCCTGCATGCCATGCAGGCGCTCTCCCAGCTGAGCTATGGCCCCGTACTTGGAATGGTCACTGTATTTCGTGTGACTGTTCCGTGACAGCGGGGCGCATTCTAGGCATACCCCACTGCCCTGTCAACGGTTTTTTTAGGAATTTTCTCTGTTTGCTATAAAAGTAAGCGCTTTGTTTATTCTCTCTTCAATTTTGGCTTTTGAGAGCAAATTCAGCGTTACATCCAGCGACGGAGAGTTACCACTTCCGGTTGCTGCAACACGTAGAGGCATACCGACTTTACCCATTCCCACACCCAGAGATTCTGCCGCCGCATTAATAGCAGCACCGATATTTTCCGGATTCCATTCTTCAATAGCCAACAACTTATCTTTAACCATCTCCAGAGGCTCTTTGGCAACAGGTCGCAGATGCTTTTTCGCAGCATTCGCATCGAAATCTTCAAAGTCCACATAGAAGTAAGTACTGATTTCCGCCAGCTCTTTGAGCGTTTTGACACGATCAGCCTGAATAGCAATAACCGATTCCAATGCCGGTCCGGCTGCCAAATCGATATTCATCTCATCAAAATGCCATTTCAGACGTGACGCAACCTCACTGGCCGGCAGCGTTTTCATGTAGTGTTGATTCAGCCATACCAGTTTTTCAGTATTAAAAGCAGAAGCAGACTGACCAATGGCATCCAGATCGAAATATTCAATCATTTCTTTCAGTGAGAAGATTTCCTGATCACCGTGAGACCAACCCAGACGAACCAGATAGTTAAGTACCGCCTGCGGCAGATAACCATCATCGCGATACTGCATTACACTCACAGCACCATGACGCTTAGAAAGCTTCTTGCCATCATCACCAAGAATCATAGATACGTGAGCGTATTCAGGCACCGGCGCACCCAATGCTTCCAGGATATTAATCTGGCGTGGCGTGTTATTAATGTGGTCTTCGCCACGCACTACGTGGGTAATACCCATATCCCAGTCATCCACTACAACACAGAAGTTATAAGTAGGCGAACCGTCAGAACGCTGAATGATCAGATCATCCAGCTCTTTATTACTGATTTCGATTTTGCCACGGATATGGTCGTTAATAACTACCGTGCCTTCCTGCGGGTTTTTGAAACGGATAACAAAAGGCTGACCTTCCGGGTGATCTGTACGATCACGCCATGTACCGGGATAACGGGGCTTCTCGCCGTTATCTTTTTGCTTTTCACGAATGGCATCCAGTTCTTCTGAACTCATGAAGCACTTATAAGCTTTACCTTCATCCAACATTTGCTGAATCAGTTCTTTATAACGGTCAAAACGTTGTGTCTGATAATACGGACCTTTATCCCAGGTCAGACCCAGCCATTGCATACCATCAAGAATGGCTTGCTTGGCTTCTTCTGTTGAACGTTCCAGATCGGTATCTTCTATACGAAGAACAAATTCGCCACCTTTGGCTTTTGCATATAACCAGGAATAAAGTGCAGTACGGGCACCACCAACGTGAAGATAGCCTGTAGGGCTGGGAGCAAATCGCGTTACGACAGACATGTAGTTTCTCTATCTTTAAATGGAAGTAAAAAATTGCGTGCATTCTACCAGCCAATCCGGCGCGGCAAAAGCCAGCTATCGTGCCATTATTTAATATCAGCGGTTAACTGCGAAATAATGGACGGGATTTTCATTTAGTGCTCAAAATTCCGTCACCCACCGGACAGAGAAACATCAGCACCCTGCGAATTGATCGGAATTCAATCAGGCAGTCATTTTTCCGTAATTTTGTTGTTGACACCATCGAATGCAACCCTATAATACCGCCCCACTTGTCCAGCACGGACAGGTAACAAACAGCGGACGCTTAGCTCAGTTGGGAGAGCATCGCCCTTACAAGGCGAGGGTCACTGGTTCAAGTCCAGTAGCGTCCACCACTTCGCCTTGAGCGGTGGGCTGTTTGAAAAGAAAGAGGACGCTTAGCTCAGTTGGGAGAGCATCGCCCTTACAAGGCGAGGGTCACTGGTTCAAGTCCAGTAGCGTCCACCACTTTCTCACTATCACTGTGAGCAGTTTCTTTCTTTTAGCAACAAATTACCGGACGCTTAGCTCAGTTGGGAGAGCATCGCCCTTACAAGGCGAGGGTCACTGGTTCAAGTCCAGTAGCGTCCACCAATTCTTTTGAATTGGTACGGCGAGGGTCACTGGTTCAACAACTTCGTTGCATTCTTTTAATAAGAGCTTCGAGTAGACGTCCACCACTTCCCTTTTAAAAATTTGTTGCAGCAAAAAATTCGGACGCTTAGCTCAGTTGGGAGAGCATCGCCCTTACAAGGCGAGGGTCACTGGTTCAAGTCCAGTAGCGTCCACCACTTCCTTTTTATATTCCTTATTTCGTTTATATATCAAGTAACTTGTCCGTTCACTGGCTCAACAACTTCGTTGCGAGACACAGTAGACGTCCACCACTTCCCTGTTAACTTTCCCATTCTCTTTGTATTTCAAACCGTGCTAAGGTGCTGATTAACTATTGCAGTTGATTTTCCTAATAGTTTTGCAGGATGCTGCCGATACAAAAACAGCACAATGTATTACTATGGACAGGTAGTAACACGCACGATGAATATCAAGCTTGCCCGCGCTATTCGTGTTCTGATTGTAGATGATCAGATCCTGGCGAAGGGATATTTGAAATACACAATGGAAGAACTCGGGTTCCAGCAAATCAGTTATATTGATAAAGCTGACGAAGCCCTGCGCCTGATAAGAGAAGAAACCTTTGAACTTGTCGTGTGCGCGTATGATCTGCGGGAAGAAAAGGAAGGTTACTTTCTCTACGAACAACTCAAAGCCCACAAGATCCTGCCTCTGACCACTGCGTTCGTTTTTATTTCTTCAGACACTACTGCTGAGATCGTTCATTCCATCGTTGAACTGCAACCGGACGAGTTTCTTGCCAAACCGTTCTCAGTAAAAGAGCTGGATAAACGTCTGAGTCGCGTACTGGTTCGCAAACAAGCGCTCAAAGATGTTTATGCGTTGATGGACAAGGGGGATTTCGAAGGGGCACTTGACGAACTTGAGCGCTTTCTGACGGAGCCCAATAACGCTGAATTTTTCCCGCTGGCCCTGCGAACAAAAGGCGAATTATTGCTTTTATGCGAACACTTTGAAGAAGCCGCTGATTTTTATCAGGCCATCATCAATGTGCAGGATTTTACCTGGGCAAAGCTGGGACTGGTTCGTTGCTATCTGCAACTGGATAAAGATGATGAAGCGGAAAAGCTTATCCTCAGGCTGGCATTTCAGCCGGACGCCATGCTCAGCGCCTACGATTTACTGGCGGCGTTGCAGATAAAGCAACAGGAGTTCGATGATGCGCTGGAGTCTGTCACTCTGGCATCCTCAATCTCTCCCCGTAATGTGCACCGGCATAAACAGGCCGTGGATTTGTCTAAGATCACCCACGATTTCCCTGCGCAGTTTGACGCAGCAAGACGGGTGGTAAAATACGCTAAGCATTCGATTCACGACAAACCAGAAAATTACCTCAACGTGGCCCGCGCGGGCATTGATTTTGCCATGACCGCCGACGCAGCAGAGACAGGAAAACTGGTCAGGCAAACGCAGGACTTTATCCGTCAGATGAAAGAAGCGTTTCCGAAAGCAGAGGTAGACAGTGAACTAAAAGTCATTGATGCCAGGCTGTATTATCTTGAAGATGAAACCGATAAAGCCCGCATGCTGTTGAGTCAGTTACAAAATGCCGATATGAGCCATGAGAATACTGAAGCCCTGATGGACAGAGCGAAAGCTTTTCATGAGGTTGGCTTGCAGGAGCATGCGTTAGCGATTCTGGATGAAGTTGAGCGGCGTTGTGTTACCGATGAAAATCAAAGTGCGCTGTTTATGCATTATCTGAAGCAGCAACAGCAGGAGAAACGGGAGATTGCAGAAAGCCCGAAAGCGCTGAACAACACGGCTGTAAACTATTTCCGCGAAGGCGATGTAGCCAATGCGCTTATTGCCTTCCGCCAGGCATTTACGGTTATGCCAAAGAACCCTGCCATAGCGCTGAATCTGCTGCAAACCACCGCGTCTGAGATCAGGGATAACCCTGCGAGGCAAACAGAAGACAATAAAAAAATAATTTTCAACTGCATGAAAACGCTGGAGTCGGCCACCCTGACAGATGAACAGGAACGCCGCTATCACCGGGTAAAAAGTAGTCTCAGCGGCCTTTAATCACCTGATCAGTTGACGGTTTCTCAGCACACCGGTTTTGCTGGTAACAGTGTCTGCCGGTAAACCACGACTTCATCATTGAACACTGCATCAGAATAGAGATAACGGTGCGAAAACGTCATACCCAGCTTTTCCATTACGTTTACTGATGCCTTGTTATCCGGCAGTGCAATGGCTGAAAACTGGTTTGTCCCGTTAACATATAACGCCTGTTTGACCTGTGCTGCAGCTTCGGTGGCAATCCCCTTTCCCCAGGTTTTGCGGTGAAAGCGCCAGCCCAGCTCCAGATTATTATCATCCCTTTCACCGGTGAAAAATCCGAAGGGCCGCACCAGAATCCAACCCAGATCTTCCTGTGGTGACTCCAGAGCACTCACCCGCCAAAGCCCCCACCCTTTCGCTTCATCAGAAAACGCCCGGATCCGCGGAATAAACTGTTCCCGAATCGTCTCCATAGATGTTTTTTTACCGCCATTGATGTACTTCATCACGGCTTCATCCTGATCCACCGACCACAAAAACTCTGCGTCATCTGCGGTGACAAAATGAAAGGACAATCTTTTTGTATGAGGAATGTGCATGATTTGCTACCCGCGGACGGTAATCAGCCGCCCAACATCGCAAGATGTGACGTTGCTCCGGTATTACCATCCTGCAGATAATGCGTCGCGTGCTTCTGAGTCAGCAACTGCTGCAAGTGTGCCATTAATGCCTGCACATCACCCTGCTGCAGATAAGGGCGGATATCAATACCGTGCTCACTGAACAGGCAGAGGTGTAACTTGCCGTTTGCGGCCACCCTGAGACGATTACAACTGGCGCAGAAATCTTTGCTGTAAGGCATGATGAGCCCAATGCGGCCTGCGTAATCCGGATGATGAAACTCCTGCGCCGGACCGGCATCTTTGCTGCGCAATACCGGCATCCAGCCTTCATTAAGCAGCTGTTGCTTCAGCGGCCCGCCGGATAAGTGCTGTTGTGCAAAGAATTCAGGATGATCACCGGTTTCCATCAACTCAATGAAACGTAAGGTAATTGGCGTGTCTTTCAACCAGTCTTTAAACTGCTGAAGTTGTTTACCGGCAAAATGTTTAAGATAAACAGAATTCACTTTCACAGTCATGCCGGTATCAATGGCAGCACTGACGCCATCCAGCACCTGAGTTAATTTATTCTGTCCGGCAATGTCGGCAAACTGGCGGGGGTCAAGACTGTCAATGCTCACATTAACCTGATCAAGACCGGCATCACGCCATTTTTGTGCATCTCTGGCCAGGCGTCCGCCGTGGGTGGTGGTCGCCACTTTATTAATGCCGTTAGTGTTCTTACACAGTGCAATCACGTCGGTAAAATCCCGCCTCAGGCTGGGTTCACCGCCGGTGATCCGGATTTTAGATGTGCCAAGACCGGCAAAGGCCTGTACCAGCGTATCTATCTCAGGCAGCGTAAGAAATGTGTCGTCAGAAGGCCCGTGGTATCCGTCAGGCAGGCAATACTGGCACTTAAAATTGCATGCTTCTGTGATGGATAAACGCAGATAATGAAACCGGCGACCAAAGTTGTCCTGTAACAAAAAGACACTCCCGCTTAGCATTGGCCCTGTAAAGACAGGAAAATGAAAGAAACAATTCAGATTAGCACTTTACCACGAAAGAACTATGTCGTCATGAACACAAAAAATGCGTTTAACGTGAAACTTTGAGCGCGCAACGCTTTGCGGTACTCTTATTTACATACAGTCGTACACCACATTTTCACGATGAGACCATCCCGATTTAATGTTTCACCGGACACTCCGGTGCGCTGGCACGTGCTGAATCAGCTCTGGCCTTATTTACTTGAGTTTAAAAGCCGCGTTGCCATCGCACTGGCCTGCCTGATCGCGGCAAAGCTTGCAGCAATCGGTCTGCCCTATGTACTTAAATACACAGTCGATTCACTGAACACAAAAGATGCGGCCACCGGTCTGGTTGCCGTGCCTCTGGCATTAATTGTGGCATACGGTACGTTGAAATTGCTTAACGTGATCATCGGTGAAGTCAGAGACACGCTGTTCGGACGGGTCACTGAAAGGGCCATGCGACGTATGGGGCTACGGGTTTTTAAACACTTGCATGACCTTGATTTATCTTTCCATCTGAACCGTCAGACCGGCGGTTTGTCGCGGGATATAGAGCGCGGTACCAGCGGCATCAGCTTTCTGATGCGGTTTATGGTATTCAATATCGGCCCTACTCTGCTGGAAATTCTGATTGTAACCGGCCTGCTCTTTTTTCAGTTTGGCCTTTCTTTTGCCACTATTATCCTTGCCTCCGTCATTGCATATGTAGCTTATTCCATGAAAGCAACAAACTGGCGTACGCGCTTTGTTCATGCCATGAATCAGGCTGATTCATCAACCCATTCAAGGGCGGTAGACAGCTTACTGAACTTTGAAACAGTGAAGTACTTCAGCAATGAGGCATATGAAGCCAACCGTTACGACAATAACCTTGCTGACTGGGAACAGGCCAGACGTAAAAACCGGTTATCGTTATTTGCTTTGAATGGCGGTCAGGCGTTTATCATCGCAGTGGCAATGACGGCCATGCTTGCAAACGCCGCTTACGGCGTCGCACGGGGCGACATGACCATCGGTGATTTTGTATTAATAAACGCATTTACTATGCAAATATTTATGCCGCTAAACTTTTTAGGGTTCGTTTACCGGGAGATCCGCGGTTCCATGGCAAACATAGACAATATGTTCGCCCTCCTGGATACCCGTTCTTCAGTGCAAGATGAAGACAGTGCACCGCCACTGAACATCACCCGTGGAGAAATCTGTTTTGAGAATGTCAGCTTTTCTTACCGCGATGACAGACCAATCCTCAAAAATATCAGTTTTACCATCAAGCCAGGTGAAAAGGTGGCCATTGTGGGTGCCAGCGGTGCCGGTAAATCGACGCTTGTTAAATTGCTTTTCCGCTTTTACGACACAAACCGGGGGCGCATATTGATTGACGGACAGGACATCCGGAAAGTGTCGCAGCAATCATTGAGAGAAAAGCTGGGTATTGTCCCCCAGGACACCGTATTGTTTAACGATACGTTGCTGGAAAATATCCGCTACGGTAACCCGGATGCCAGTGATGCGGATATCGAACAGGCGATTCGTACCGCCCATCTGGACAGCTTTATTGCTCAATTGCCTGAGAAGGGCGAAACCCGTGTGGGTGAACGGGGATTAAAACTCTCCGGCGGAGAAAAGCAAAGGGTAGCCATCGCCCGTGCAGTGTTGAAAAATCCGCCCGTACTGCTTTTCGATGAAGCCACTTCCTCTCTGGACAGCGGTGCTGAGCGTGCCATCATGGAGGCCCTGTCTGAGCTTGCTTCCGGACACACTACGATTATGATTGCACACCGGTTATCAACCATTACAGATGCAGGTAACATTCTTGTACTAAAACAGGGTGAACTGGCAGAACAGGGTACCCATCAGGAATTGCTGATGCAGCAAGGCGAATACGCACGCCTGTGGACACTACAACAAAAACAGGAAGACTAATGGATCCGGCGTTCTTAAAAACCGCAGTTAACGCACAAATGCCGTTCGGCAAATATGCCGGCAGAAAACTGTTCTATCTGCCGGAACCTTATCTGGTGTGGTTTCACAAACAAGGCTTCCCGCAGGGAAAGCTTGGCGAACAACTGGCTCTGATGTACGAGATCAAATTAAACGGGCTGGAGGCTGTCGCAGAGCCCTTGCTTGAGGACTGACAGCAACGTCGGAGTCACGGAGTCTGTCATTCAGAACCTGCTGAATTCAGAAACCGCTGAAGCCGGTTGCTTTGTCTGCTGAAAGCGTCTCAGGTTTCTGCCCGTGGGAAGATAATCTGATATCACGACTTTCAATTACAGTGATCTGGTCTTTCTGCGCGCGCCCCGGCAACGTCATATTCCGCAGCGTGATGTCGTTGACACTATCGAAGACAAGCACAGAACGGGTATCAGGCGCTTCAAGCTGCAGGTTGATATTTTCAAGTGTAATGTCCTGTGCGTACCGCATGTACAAACCGGAAGCAGGTAATAACCCGAACATTGCAGGTTCAGGATAGGCTGCACGACGCTCCGGCACATCAAAAGGCGAATGTCGCGGTTCCTTTTCTTTCAGGGCAAAAAAGGCGCTGACGTGATCAGGTTTCTGAGTGAGCACATCTTCCTGCGTCAGTCCGCCGCCGGCGATCAGATACATATCTTTCAGGGTTACCTGAGACACCGGCGATTCCGGCAACCCTTGTATGATCACCGGAAAACGCCCGTCAGCATGACTTACCGTTACATCTTTGATCAGCACACGGCGAATAGCACCCGGCGGCGTATTTTCCGGCCCGCGCATGCGTGCACCGTTATAAATAAAAATGGGAGAATTACTCACCCGGTTCATCACCAGACCGGATGCAACGACATCTTCAATAATGCCGCCGTCTACGGTTTCCAGCGCCAGACCGCGACTGTGATCAAAGACCACATTAGTAATGGTAATGCGTTTAAAACCACCGTTAGACTCGGTGCCCAGCTTTATCCTGCCCGTTGCCCCGTCACCATCCGGTGCAGTGCCTTTCATTGGCTGATAAGTGCCATCAAGCATGGTACCCATGGCGTAACCACTGACAATACTGTTGCTGATGGTCACATTTTCGGTAGCGATGGCTTTGCCCGTCACATAGGAACTTTTCAACACGATAGCATCGTCATTGGGGCTGTTAACCACCACGTTGCTTATCCGGACATTTTTACACACGTCTATATCAATGCCATCGCGGTTGGTGTCAATGCGCAGATTATCGATGGTCAGGTTGTTAATGGCAGTGGCGAGGATCCCAAAGTGTCCACCACGATAAATACTGAAATCCCGGAATGTAATGTTCCGGCCGCCCTTTATCGCAATGGTTTTGTTACCCGGATTGGCTGAAGGTGCCGGCCCCAGTGGCGGGTATAAGCCTTTCCACAGCCCCTTACCGTCGATCAGTCCGCTGCCGGAAATGGTGACATCGTGAATATTTTCGCCCCAGAGCAGGCTGTTTCTAAAATGACTGTGACCAAAATCCTGATACTTATATTTTTCACCCCAGATATTGGCCTCAGGTTTCAGATATCCTTCGCTCTCATCCTGCGGTGTAGCGGCCAGCAGCGTTGCGCCATTCGCAAGGTGAACATCAACCTGACTTTTCAGCTCAACACTGAAGCTCGCGTAAATGCCTGCCGGAAAATACACCGTTCCCCCACCATCCCTGCTGGCAGCGATGATGGCAGCATTAATCGCATCTGTGTCCCTGCTTATACCGTCGCCAACGGCTCCGAAGTCCCTGACGTTGTAGTACCCCTGCATGTCCTGAGCCTGCACGTTCTGGATGAAGCCGGTTAGCCAAAGTAAAGACATCTGAAAGAACACTCTGCGCATGTAACACGTCCGCCGGTAAATTTAAAAGCCACCATAAAAAATCATGCTAATGACAGAGCAAACTTCTCGTCAATTGAAACTGCTGATGCAGCCTGTTACAACGGCTTAAATAATCAGAAACTTCCATATCTGAATATGTAGGGAGTACCTGCGCTTTTGTAAATGATTGCAGAGCGGCAGTCCCCCACGGGAATGTCTACAACGAATAGTCGAATACGTAACTATGCTCCCCCCCCTCCCGAATGATTTTCATATCACCCGACAGCCCGGTTAACGCCTCTGTGCCGGAATCCGGCACCACTTTTAAAATAAGGGAGTCTTGGCCCTTATCCATCACGCCGAAATGTTGCAAAGCAAATGAGCCTGACTTTCCGTTCAATGTTCCGGACACAATTTCTATTGCCACATAACCTGCGGAACCGGGAACAGCTGTCATCAGGGATAACATTTCGCCTTTGCTTGTGGCACTGAGGGCGCCGTAAAATGTTTTTTCTATGGTCATACGACCGGGATTCATCCCGTCTTTAGCTGTCATGAAGCCTTCAGCCGGCTGTAACGACACATCAAATTTGCCCTGCACTTCCATTGTACTTTCTCCGTAATGAGTTAGAATGACACTGTATAACCATACAGCAACCTTAAGAAGTAGCAAGATGTATTCAAGGTCAAGAAGGCAACGGGATGCGGATATCGACAACCGTATACTGCAAATCCACCGGGCAATTGCTGACAAGGTAATAAGTAATCCGGTGCTGATCGCGCAGGCAGAAGAAACGCTGGAAGCCCGTTATCAGCAAAAGCTCCTGCGTTACGGCAGTTATCTTTTGTGGCACAGCATGCTGGAATTAAAACATGACGCGGAAGCATTCAAAGCACAGTTACTCAGCGATGAGCCACGCTGGAATGCGTTACGAAGAAACACCATTTTTACCGGTGTGTTAACAGAGCAGGAAAGAGAAGAAGCGCTGGCGACTTTTGCCGCCAGCGGGAAATAGACAGGCTTAGGCGCCTTTACGTAAATGGTCTGCGACCAGAAACGCCATTTCCAGAACCTGATCGGCGTTCAAACGCGGATCACACTGGGTTTTGTATGCCTGTTTCAAATCTTCATCTGAAATTTCATAAGCACCACCGGTACATTCGGTAACATGCTGACCTGTCATTTCCAGGTGCACACCACCGGCATGAGTACCTTCAGCTTCGTGGGCTGCGAAGAACTGACGAATTTCGCTTAAAATCGCATCGAAGTTACGGGTTTTATAACCACTTGATGCCGAGAACGTATTACCGTGCATCGGATCTGAACTCCACACCACGTTACGGCCTTCAGCTTTAACACGACGCAGTAAGCGCGGCAGGTTCGCTTCCAGCTTATCTGCGCCCATACGGGTAATGAAAGTGAGACGACCCGGGTCATTATCCGGGTTCAGCACGTCAATCAGTCTGATAAGCTCATCCTCATCCATCGTCGGACCAACTTTCACACCGATAGGGTTATGAATACCACGGAAAAACTCAACGTGGGCATGATCAAGCTGACGGGTACGCTCACCAATCCACACCATGTGGGCAGAACAGTTGTACGGCTTACCGGTTAACGTGTCGATACGGGTGAGAGACTGTTCGTAGTTAAGTAACAGTGCTTCATGAGATGTAAACAGGCTGGTTTCATGCAATGAAGGCGTGTTCAGCGCATTCAGACCAATCACCTTCATAAATTCCAGAGAATCCTGAATACGGCTGGCAATGTCAGAATAACGGTCTTTCAGCGGGTTATTCTCTAGAAACGCCATATTCCAGCGGTTAACTTCGTTTAAGTCAGCCAGACCACCCTGAGCAAATGCGCGCAGCAGGTTTAGCGTAGCCGCACTGCGATGATAAGCATCCAGCAGACGGTTCGGATCCGGGCGACGGGCTTCTGCGGTAAATTCAAAGCTGTTGATGATATCGCCACGGTAACTGGGCAATGTCACACCATTAATCGTTTCGTAGTCAGAAGAGCGCGGTTTGGCGTACTGACCGGCCATGCGGGCAACTTTAGTGACAGGACAACGGCCGGCAAAAGTCATCACGATTGCCATTTGAAGCAAGACTTTAAACGTGTCACGGATCTTAGGCGCATTAAACTCGTCAAAAGACTCGGCACAGTCACCGCCCTGCAGTAAAAAACCTTTTCCCTGACACACTTCACCTAGCTGACGGCGCAGCTCACGTGTCTCAGCAGCAAAAACCAGTGGCGGATATTTGCTTAATGTTTGCTCTACAAAAGCGACTTGTTCCTGATTATCGTATTCAGGTTGCTGCAGGATCGGTTTTGATCTCCAGCTGTCAGGTTGCCAGTTACTCACGCTTTCTCCTCATTGTTGGCAGCGATGGCACAGAAAAATTGATGTCCCCGGACGATACAACCGGTGCCGCTTCAACGGCATCAGTTCATGCATGTCTCTGTTGGTGTAGCCTGATTTGTGTAACGGGTTCAGCAGAAAGGTTGCGAAGTGCAATGATGAACCTGAATGTACTTTATTGCGTATCATGCGGCCAATAAGGCTGACAGCTACGTCTTTATATGAAACACCTGGCGGGAGTCTACCACAATTCAACCGCTGCCGGAGGTTTCATCACAGAAATTTGGTGAGTTTTTTGCGATGGCTTATAACAGAGATAACGACGAAGATTTTTAGCGGGCGTTACAGCCCGCTATAACCTAGCCGGCCGGCTTTTGTTGCTTCAGATGACGGATAAAACCATCCGATGCCTGCTCGATTAAATCCAGCACCAGTTCAAAGCCCTGCTTCCCGCCGTAATACGGATCCGGCACTTCCTTTTCATCGCCCGGAGCAAAGTCGAGAAAATAATGAATACGGTGCAGTTCTTCCTCAGGACTCACTTTCATCAGATTCTCATAGTTACTGGTGTCCATGGCCATGATGTAATCAAAATCAGTAAAATCTTTGTCTTCTACACGGCGACATTTAATGCCTTTAAATGAATAGCCACGCTGGACGCCCACTGATACCGAACGACCATCCGGCTGCTTTCCGATGTGATAACCGTGGGTACCGGCCGAATCAATTTTGAGATCTAAACCCGCCGCTTTCGCTTTATGACGGAAAACGGCCTCAGCCGTGGGTGAACGGCAAATATTGCCCAGGCACACAAAAAGCACTGATGTTTTCTTCTTCGACTTAAACATGTCAATTTTCTTAATTTCTGCGGTCTATCTGTGAAGCGACCAGTTATGACCGGCGTCCGGTTCAGACCCGCTGTACTACCCTAAGGAAAATCCTTTCCACAATTTCGCCGCATAGACTGCCATAATTTGGCCTGTTCATAAACGAATTCTTAACGATGATGGTGTAAGCGAAGATTTAAGCAGGCCGCACATACAGCCCGCCTCCGGTATAAAGCCGGACAACAAATACTCACCAGCCGATAGATTTTTTATCTCGGAAAAACTGTCCGGAAGGACCGTCTTCACCAAGCTGTCCCAGCCAGACAGCGGTTTCAGCCCCCTGCTGTGGTGTTCGCGGTGCATCACGTCCTCCCATGCGGGTGTGTACCCAGCCCGGACACATGGCATTAATTTTTATATTTTTCTCGCCGGCCACCTGGGCGGCAAGGTGTTTCGTCAGCGCATTCAGTGCAGCTTTACTGACGGCATAGGCCAGCGGCCCTTCCATCCCTTCTGAGAAAGCACCCCACCCCGATGAGACATTGACGATGCGACCATAACCCCTTTCACGCATGCCGGGCAGAATTTGCTGAATCAATGTCAGCGGACCGTTTACGTGGACCTGCATAGCCTCTTTCAGTGAATCAGAAGACACGTCCTGCCAGTCTTCTTCATGGAGTACACCGGCGTTATTTACCAGCACATCCACACCGCCATAAATGGCCTGAGCACGCATAATATTTTCTTTAGCTGCCGCTTCATTGGACAGGTTAATTTCTATTATCTGAATGTCTTTGCCGACAATGTCCTTCTTAATCTCTTCGCCGGCTTCCTCATCCCGGCAGCCAAGCAACACCTTGAAGCCCGCCTGCGCATAGCCACGAACGATCTCCAGGCCAATACCGCGGTTACCGCCGGTTACCAGTACAGTTGAGGTCATAATGTCTCCTGTCATCCAGTGAATAAAGTCAGTTGTATTGTTGGGTACGCGCCACTACCGCCAAGGTTCAACCACGGTCCATGCAATCCCGTTCAGAACAGCCGTAAACCTCAGATGACAAGGAATTAATGATCAACATCAGTGCCGTACAGGTAAGCAATACACACAATTTATTGAAACAGAATGCATTATGAGTCAACTATCAAATCGTGACAGCGTGCTTAAATGGCTGACAGAATTGTACGGCGAACAAAAGGAATACCTGCAGGCCGTTGAGGAGATTGTGGATCATGTCATGCCAGTCTCAAACGCGTCGGAAGCTTACAAACGCTATGACGTGGTCAGAAGGCTCTGCGTGCCAGAGCGTATTATTCACTTCAATGTTCAGTGGATGAACGATGACGGCGGGGTCGAAATACACCGCGGATGGCGCGTACAACACAACGGCCTGATTGGCCCGTATAAAGGCGGCCTGCGCTTTCACCCCACCGTCAACGAGTCTGTTTTAAAATTTCTCGCCTTTGAACAATCCTTCAAAAATGCATTAACCGGCCTGCCCATGGGCGGCGCGAAGGGTGGCTCTGATTTCAATCCGAAAGGCAGAAGCGACACTGAAATCATGCGCTTTTGCCAGGCGTTCATGGCTGAATTGCAACGTCATATCGGCCCGCAGACCGACGTACCCGCCGGCGATATTAACGTCAGCAGCCGGGAAATCGGATTCATGTACGGCCAGTACCGCCGTATTCACAATCAATTTGGCGGCACGCTGACAGGAAAGGACATTTCATTCGGCGGCAGCCATGTGCGCACAGAAGCCACCGGGTTCGGTTTGATTTACATGTTACAGGAGGTATTGGCTGCACATGACGATACCCTCGAAGGCAAACGCACCGGAATCAGCGGCGCGGGCAATGTGGCGCTGCACGCTGCGCTGAAAGCCTGTGAATCCGGCGCTGTGGTGACAAGCCTGTCGAACAGCCGTGGTTGCCTGATAAAAGAGGACGGTTTGTCAAAGCAGGACATTCAGTTTGCAATTGAGCAGAAGCACAACTATGACAACATCCTTTTAGCCATCAGGGAGAAGAGTGGCGGAGAATGGCACGAAGGCAAAAAGCCATGGCATCAGACCGCAGATATCTGCCTGCCCTGCGCGACGCAAAATGAGCTGGATGAAGATGACGCTGATATGCTTTGCGGGAACGGCGTAAAGTACGTGCTGGAAGGTGCAAACATGCCGTGCACTGCTAACGCACAGAAAGTGTTTGCTGAACACCGTATTCCTTTCGTACCGGGTAAGGCTTCTAACGCCGGCGGCGTCGCATTGTCAGGCCTGGAAATGATGCAAAACGCCAGTTTTCGCAGAAGCAGTTATGACACACTGGATAACGAACTGAAAAAAATCATGAAGCACATTCATGAACAATGTGTGGAAGAAGGCCGTGAAGACGGTTTTACTGATTATGCAAAGGGCGCGAATATCGCCGCATTCAGACGCCTGGCAGATGCGATGGTTGCCCAGGGCCTGTAGTTCACTAATAAGAGAAAAATCCCGGCGTGCGTGCCGGGATTACCCTAACGTCTGGCGATGATGTAAAGCGCTGTTAAAGTGGCAGACCTATGTAGTTTTCAGCAATAGTGGTCTGCGCTGCTTTTGAGCCGGCAATGTATTCCAGTTCCGCCACCTGCATCTTGCGGTCAAACTCTCCGCCTTCAGGGAATCGGTGCATCAGCGTGGTGAGATACCATGAAAAACGTGACGACTTCCATACGCGGTTCAGCGCTTTTTCAGAGTACAGGTTAATGCCATCAGATTGCTTCTCTTTGAAGTAACTGATTATTGCTGCCGACAAGTAGGTGATATCCGAAGATGCCAGATTGAGGCCTTTCGCGCCGGTGGGCGGCACGATATGCGCAGAATCTCCCGCGAGAAACAGGCTGCCGTGACGCATGCTGCCAAAAATAAATGAACGCAGTGGCGCAATAGATTTTTCGATTGAAGGCCCGGTCACCAGCTTTGAGGAGATTTCAGGACCCAGGCGAACAGCCAGTTCATCCCAGAACCGTTCATCAGACCAGTCTTCCACCTTTTCATCCAGCCCTACCTGAATGTAATAGCGGCTGCGTGTAAGTGACCGCATTGAAGATAAGGCAAAACCACGGTCGTGGTTGCTGTATGCCACTTCGTGTGTGGCAGGCGGCACATCTGCCAGTACTCCCAGCCAGCCGAATGGATAGACCTTTTCCACGTAGTTCGTGTTGCTTCCCGGCATGGCTTTACGGGAAGGCCCGTGGAAGCCGTCACAACCGGCGATAAACCGGCAATCGATACGATGAGGTTCACCGTTTTTTGTATAAGTTACGCAGGGTGCTTCAGTTTCAATATTATGCAGAGCTACATCATCTGCATCGTATACCCGCATTACACCGCGACTGTCTGATGCGTCCATGAGATCTTTGGTAATCTCAGTCTGGCCATAAACAACCACCTGGCTGCCGGTCAACCCCTTCACATCAATTTCAATGACCCTTTCGCCATCAGCGAGAATAACGCCATTGTGTGGTAAACCTTCAGCTTTCAGTCTGCTGTCCAGACCAAGCTTTTCCATTACCTGTAGGGTGCACTGTTCAAGCACTCCGGCGCGGATACGGCTTAACACATAATCCGGTGATTTACGTTCTACGATGATACAGTTGATGCCTGCCTGAGTGAGCAGGTGGCCCAGCATCAGTCCCGACGGGCCTGCACCGATAATAGCGACATCAGTTTTGGTGGTATTCATTTTTTTCTTCCGGCAAAGGACTAAATTGTTAACCTATCGTGAATGAATTTAACACCTGCGTTTAGTCACTATTCCCGCAATCAATTGTACTTTTTCGTCAAATTAACATTTAACATACCGTTGAACAGCGTAAAGAAATCGAAAAGAAAAGAACACAAAGACCATTACGGTAGTCAGTTAAGAATACCTTAAGCCCAACCGGAACATACTATGGTAAAGAAACAATCGATTAAGCGCTGTGTCATTTTTGTAGCAGGATTCACTGCACTTGCCGCCTGTGCAGCGGAACGGGAGGAACGGCCTTCAATCCCTCAGGAAGCATTTGACGCCTGTGCATCTTCATCAGAGGGTGACAGTTGCTCCATGAGCGGACGGGATGGTGAGACAATGTCAGGCCAGTGTATGGCGCCGCCATCCGGGCCAGACGAAGACACTTCATCAGAAGAACTGGCCTGCCGGCCTGATAATATGGGTGAGCCTCCGGGCCGGAGACCGCCTCAGGGACAATTCTGAGTAGTCATACAGTTGTAAACCTTCACTTATCCATGTCACCGTTTCCCCTCAAACTTTGTTTTGTTTGAGGGGAAATCAGATACAGAATATGAAAAGTATCCGGGACGTTCCGGTTTTCTTCCTCTCTCCCTTTCCAAAAAGTTATTTGTACACCACACTAAACACAGGGTTCGTGTTCGCGTATCATCTTTTAAAATCAAAAAATTCAATTTCCGGAGTGACCATGCCTGCTCATGTGCTGATGCTCAGCAGTTCCCGTGTGGGAGACGAAGACTATCTTGCCCACGCCAAACCCATGATCCTTTCTCATTTGGGTGACAAACGGGATGTACTGTTTATACCTTACGCCGGTGTGAAAGTATCTTTTGACGAGTACACAGCAAAAGTACAGGCTGCTTTACCTGAATGCCGTGTTACCGGGTTACATACATTTGAGCATCCTGCACAAGCAGTAACAGAAGCCATTCAGGCAGGCAAAGCAATATTAACCGGCGGTGGTAACACCTTTAATTTGCTGGCAAATCTGTATAAAAACTCGCTTATTGCGCCTATATGCCTGGCCATTGAATCAGGCGTTCCCTACATCGGATGGAGTGCCGGTTCAAATATTTGCGGTGCCACCATCAGAACCACCAATGACATGCCTGTTATCGAGCCGCCGTCGTTTGACGCGCTGGCGCTGCTTCCCTGTCAGCTGAATCCGCACTATTCCGATTATCACCCGCCGGGTTTTAACGGGGAAACCAGAGATCAACGTCTTGCTGAATTCACTACCCTGAATCCGGATACACCGGTACTGGCAATACGTGAAGGCACTGCGCTGGAGCTATCCAGAGGCAAACTGACATTTAAAGGGGAATATGGCGGTTTTGTATTCTCAGGAAAAGAAAAAACCGCCATTGAAGACGGTGATGACTTAAGCCAGTTTCTGCACCGTTGATATCAGGTCTGCTACCGTATTCTCATCTGCGCCGAAAGGAATTTCGGCCAGCATGGGAGCAGGCAACACGGCTTTAAGTGTCGCCAGATTTTCATCGTATACCGGCATATCAGCAGACAACTGATTCGCCACCCAGCCTTTAATACTCAGGCCGTCCTTTAAAATGGCTTCACAGGTGAGTACGGCATGATTCAGGCATCCCAGCCGCATGCCCACTACCACAATGACATCCAGCTTAAGTGCCTGAACGATTTGTGGCATCCAGAGGTCATTACCTAACGGTAACCGCCAGCCACCGGCCCCTTCCATGAGCATAAAGTCAGGGTGCTTCCCTGCCAGATGTTCGTACCCTTGAATCAGATCTTCTTTTTCAATTTTTAAACCTGCCTGCTCTGCAGCAATATGCGGTGCAACAGGCGGTTCAAGGGTCACCGGATTCACTTCCTGAAGTGATACGGGTAACGAGGACGCCGCATGTAAAGCTCTTGCATCTTCGTTGCTGAGCATGCCGTCAATGACTTCACATCCGGCAGAGACTGGCTTGTACCCCACAGAGGAAAGCCCTGATTGCGCCGCAGCCTTTAAAAATAAAGACGACACAAAGGTTTTACCTACTTCTGTGTCGGTACCGGTAACAAAATAAGCGTGCATAAATTAGCGTTCCAGCGATATCTGTAATACGTGATAAGTGAGGGGCAGCTTGCCGTCCGGGGCGGTGCAGAAAGCCTTTTCCAACGCTTTCAGTGAATGCCGGGTGAAAGAATGCTGAGCGTGTCCGCTGTCTGATAAACCTGCACCGGCTTTAGTAATTGAATGCAGCAGACTGCGTATTCCGTCAAAGTGCTCTGTGTACGTTTCAACCGTACTTTTCACCACATGAAAGCCAGCCTGGCAGGCGGCTTTTTCCCACACCAGTGACTGCGGCAAGGTGTTCACGGATTCAGGCAACCCCGCCACTGAACGGGCCTGAATAAGCTCATGAAAAGAACCGGCAACCATAATGGCTAACTGCGCTCTGCCTCCGGGTTTAAGCACCCTGGCAATTTCCGGCATCGCCGTGGCTGGATCATCACTCCACTGCAACGCCATTGAGGAAAATACCGCATCAAATTGCTGTGCAGAAAAAGGCAGTGCATCTGCATCACCTTCTTTGAATGTCAGAGACGGATAATCCCGCCGCGCCTTTTGGAGCATATCTGCGGCAATATCAAGACCGGTAACTTGTGCACCGTTTTTCGCCAGCAATATGGTTTCCCGCCCTGTGGCGCAGCCGATATCAAGTACCCTGCTGCCGGGCTCAACGGGCAACAATCTACGGGCATCAGCAGCGATACGGGCCTGAACTCCTGCCACCTGATTATATGAGTCAGCGGCACGGTCAAAGCGGGCAGCAATCGCCTGTTTGCGGGATACGGTTGTTTCAGCGGTTTTTGAAGCGGGTTGATTCACACCGCCTCCATAGCCAGCATTAATGCATCCACCAGCACACTGATATCCCGGGCACTGTGTTGGGCAGTCATGGTGATCCGCAATCTGTCAGCCCCTTTCGGCACTGTCGGATAACGTATTGCCGGTACCCATATTCCACGTTGTTTCAGCGCTTCAGACAATGCCAGCGCCTTATGAGGATCGCCGCACATCACAGGCTGAATCGCACTGACAGATTCAGTTAACTGAAGACCCTGCGCCAGTGCAAGAGAACGAAATGTCGCAATGTTCTCATGTAGCCTTTTACGCTCATCACCCGTTGATATGGCCGTAAGCGAATACAAGGTAGCAATAGCCTGAGAGGCCGGCAGCGCGGTGGAGTAAATATAATGCCTGGCGTGATTGACCAGATAATCAATAAAGGCCTGACTGCCGGCAACGAAGGCACCGGCTGTCCCCACCGCCTTGCCGAATGTGCCCATCAATACAGGTAAATCCTGCTGCGTGAGCTGATAATGCTCTGCCACACCAAAACCATTTTCGCCCAGTACGCCAAATCCGTGGGCGTCATCCAGCATCAGCCACGCGCCGCTTTTTCGGCTTTGAGACACAAGTCCTTCAACCGGTGCGCTGTCTCCGTCCATGCTGAAAATACTTTCACTGGCGATAAGGGTATCGCCGGATAAACCGGATAGTAGTGCTTCGCAGTGCGCTAAATCGTTATGACGGAAACGCTTGAATTCAGCTTTGCTGGCAAGCACGCCGTCAATGAATGAAGCATGCATGTATTTGTCGGCCAGTACGTTGCCACCATTTTGAAACAGTGCCTGACAGATGGCCTGATTCGCTGCAAAGCCGGAATTAAACAGCAGTACCGCTTCACGCTGAAGATGCTCTTCAAGATAGGCTTCAAGGGCCGCATGGGCCTGGGTGTAGCCCGTCACTAACGGAGACGCGCCACTGCCACCACCAAACTGGGCTAAGCCTTCTACCCAGCTTTGCAGCACACCCGGATGCTGGCGCATGCCCAGATAATCGTTACTGGCAAAGTTCAGGTAGTGCTCGCCGGCTACACAAATAATGCCGTCTTTTTCATATTCCACACAATGCCGGCGACGTAAGTAACCGGCATCCTGCTTTTTCTGAAGCTCAGCATTGATAAAATCAAATGCCATCAGGCCTCCGCAGGCGCGGTTTTGCGCGGCGCGGTGGCATCGTAAAACAAGTCGGCCGGCGCTGATTGCGCAGCAATTTCTTCCTGCAATGCCTGCTCATGGGCTTCATCAGAGAACTCGCGGGTGCGCTCAGCGTTAATGCCCAGCTTACGGAATAACAACACGTCCTCGTGGGTATCCGGGTTAGAGGTTGTCAGCAGCTTGCAACCGTAAAAAATCGAGTTGGCACCGGCCATAAAACACAGCGCCTGCATCTGTTCATTCATGTTTTCACGGCCGGCGGATAAACGCACGTGTGAGGCAGGCATCATGATGCGGGCGACAGCAATGGTCCGGATAAATTCGAATGGTTCGAGATCGTCCACTTTATCCAGCGGCGTACCTTCTACTTTCACCAGCATATTAATGGGAACGCTTTGCGGCTGTTCCGGCAGATTAGCCAGTTGCATCAGCAGGCTTGCACGGTCTTCTGCAGATTCACCCATGCCCACAATACCGCCGGAACATACGTTCATGCCGGCATCACGCACATTCTGCAAGGTATTAAGACGGTCGTCATAGGTACGGGTTGTAATGATGTCACCGTAAAACTCAGGGGAAGTATCCAGATTGTGGTTGTAGTAATCCAGACCGGCCTGCTTCAGTGCCACTGCCTGCTCGCGGGTAAGCATACCCAGCGTCATACAGGTCTCCAGACCAAGCTTTTTCACTTCAGACACCATTTGGGTGACATATGGCATATCGCGGTCACGGGGGTTACGCCATGCAGCTCCCATACAGAAACGGGTGGATCCGGTGGCTTTCGCTTCTTTAGCGCGCTGAATCACTTTTTCAATTTCCAGTAAGCGCTCTTTTTCTAATCCGGTATCATAGCGGGCACTTTGCGGGCAATATTTACAGTCTTCCGGACACGCGCCGGTTTTAATTGATAATAACGTGCTCACCTGCACTTCGTTCGGATCGAAATACTGACGGTGAACCGTTTGGGCTTTGAACAGTAAGTCATTAAATGGCAATGCGAAAAGTGCCTTAACTTCGGCTTTGGTCCAGTCATGGCGAATGTCTGCCTGATGTTGTGGTGCGTTGGACGCGATGGTCATGCCCTATCCTTTACTAATGAGAAATGCTGGCTTAGTCTATGCCTGGTTACAGAGTTGTCAACTCTGACCATTTTCAAACCTTTACCAATGGTTACATTTTGAGCAATATTGAGTTTGATCGCCAGCATATCTGGCACCCTTATACGTCTGCCGTCTCCCCCCTGCCCTGTTTTGAGGTGACCGGAGCTGACGGCGCAGAAATTAGTCTGGCCACCGGTGAGAACCTGGTCGACGGTATGTCGAGTTGGTGGGCAGCCATCCATGGCTACAATCATCCGGTGTTGAACAACGCAGCCAAACAGCAAATCGACAAGTTTTCCCATGTCATGTTTGGCGGTCTGACCCATGACCCGGCGGTATCACTTTGCCGCACGCTGCTTAATATGGCACCGGACGGCATGAACCGGGTCTTTCTGGCCGACTCCGGCTCGGTATCTGTTGAAGTGGCACTGAAAATGGCCTTGCAGTACTGGGCCTGTCAGGGCCGTCAGGAAAAGCACCGGATTATCGCCCCCCGCAATGGTTATCACGGCGATACCTTCGCCGCCATGTCGGTATGCGATCCGGTCAACGGGATGCACAGCTTATTCTCCGGTGTACTCAGTAAGCAGGTGTTTGCGCCCGCTCCGCAAACCCGGTTTGATCAAACCTTCAGTGAAGATGACATTTTACCCCTTCAGGAACTATTTGAACGCCATCATCATGAATTAGCCGCTCTGATCATTGAGCCGGTGGTTCAGGGTGCCGGCGGCATGCGGATATATCATCCGGAGTACCTGAAGCGCTGCCGTCAATTGTGTGATGCCTATGATGTGCTCCTTATCTGTGATGAGATAGCCACGGGTTTTGGCCGCACCGGAAAATTGTTCGGCTGTGATCATGCTCATATCAGCCCGGATATTATGTGTGTAGGAAAAGCGCTCACCGGCGGCTATCTGACCCTTGCCGCAACGCTGTGTTCTGAAGATGTGGCACAGGGTGTGTGCCAGGGAGAACCCGGCGTATTCATGCACGGCCCGACATACATGGGTAACCCGCTGGCCTGTGCTGTAGCAAATGCCAGTCTGTCACTGATTAATGAAGGGCACTGGCAAAAACAGGTAGCCGGCATCGAATCACAACTGAAAGCCAGCCTGCCAAAGTGCAAAGCGCTTCCCGGCGTGGCTGACGTGCGGGTGCTGGGTGCAATCGGTGTGGTAGAAATGAAACAACCGGTCAATGTGGCCATACTGCAGAAGCATTTCGTCGAAAAAGGGATCTGGATCCGGCCTTTCGGTAAACTGGTTTATATCATGCCACCGTACATAATTACTGAAAGCCAACTTGAAAGACTGACAACGGGCATTTATGACACCTTAGCCAGTCTGTAAACAAAGGATGAACAATGCAGTTGATGGCCCGGGTAATTGATAAAATTCTGTTCGCAGGACTCTTCATCGCTGCATTGCAGGTTCCAATTCTGGCGGATCATTACCGCCAGTATCTCTCAGGCTACTACGATGCCACCAGAGAACAGGTCATAGAGCTGGAAAATCTGGCCAGACAATTCAATTTCAGTTCTGTAGATGCGTTAATAGAAAGCCTGCGAAATAACGCCGATGGCGTGGTGCAGCAGGACGCTGAAAATAAAGCCGCGCTGCAGGCAAAACTGGAAGAAGCAGACAAAGGGTTGAAAACCCTCTCCACCGGCAACTACTTTGAGCAGGCCCGCTATATGTTTGCCCCCGCAAGGAAAGATACCTTATTCAGAGTGCTGGATAATTTTGCGCCGTCCATCCCCCTGACGCCAGCTGCCATTGTATTCAGTCTGATTGTTGCCATTGCATTGAACATTCTTGTGGTCTCGCCGCTTTGGGCTGGTCGCCGGGTTTATCACTGGCGTCAGGCGAGAAAGGCGCGGGTCCGGTTTAGTTAAGATAAGCATCAGGGACTCTTAAAAATTAAGTAAAAGTTAAGCCAGTAGCACCGCTTCTGGCTGCTGTGTTTCATATTTGACAAAAAAATCAGGTATCCGTCGCGCAAAAGTGAGCACTGTGGTTTGCTTTCAGTTCAGCTAACCACAAAAAGAAAATTGCCATGACTGTTACCCGCTTTTGCCTGAACCCGCTTTATTTCTTCGCATTATTGTTTGCCTGTCTGTTACAAAATCCGGCCAGCGCGGCCACCGGTGACACTTTTCCTTCGGAACGAAAAGTTATCCGCGATCCGGTTACCGGTGTAAAAATCGCCTTTTTAACTACACAGTCGAAGGGTGATTCCAAAATTTACCCTACCCATCCTCAATGGACGGCTGACGGTGAGTGGCTGGTATTCAGGTCTGCACGGGTGCCGGGAGAGGCCATGGCTGTCAACGAAGAAACCGGCCTGTTAGTGCAGGTCAGTGAAGGTGGTTATTTTGGCATGCTGGTGAATGCACAGCGAAGCGGCAAGCTCTATTTGATGCGGGATCCTGCTGTTGCAGCAGATGCCCAGCCCCGTTACGGCGATAACCCGAACGATAAAGCCATCATCGAAGTGAACATTGAAGCACTGCTGGAGGACGTAAAGAATAATGAAGTGAAGCAGTCAGGACACTATGAACGGACAGTGGGAGTTGTACCCGCCTCCATGGGGGCCGGTGGAGATATGGCGCTGGATGCCGCCGAAGATATCATTTATTTCCGTATTGGCCGGGAAGAAGCAGCCAGACACTTGAGTGATAAAGTTGCACTCAAGGAAAATTTCGGTCCCCGCAATATGGGCGCGGGCCCGACAGGCATCGCCAGTATGAATATTCAAACCGGAAAGATAGACATGGTGGTGGCACTGCCCTTCCAGCTTGGTCACATACAGACCAACCCATGGGTGAGCAGGGAATTGGTATTTTGTTGGGAAACCGGCGGCAAATCGCCACAACGTATGTGGACAATGAAAGTCGGTGGTGAAGTCAAAGCGCTGTACCCTGAAGCAGATTATGAGTGGGTCACCCATGAAGCGGTGATCACCAGGGACGAAGTAGCCTTTGCTATCATGGGTCACCGCAAGGTGGGTACAAATGATGAATGGGGCCCGTCAGCCAGCCGCCAGAAACCCACAGGATTGGGTATTGTGAACTTGCGTACAAATGAAATGCGAATTGCAGGGCAAACCCGCAGTGGCAGCGGATTATGGCATGTACACGGTTCTCCGGACGGGCGCTGGGCTGTGGGTGATGACTTCGAACGTAATCTGTATCTGATTGACAGAACCACAGATGAAATGCAATTGCTCAGCGGTGGCCACAAAACTTCGGCCAGGGATCATACTCACCCGACGTTCAGTCGCGACGGCACAAAAATTCAAATACAGTCGGCAATGCTGGCAGAGGATGACCGGTCTCTGAACATTGCTGTTATTTACCTGCCTGAATCCTTACTCAAACGACAATACGATGAGGTAAAGCGCCAGGACTGACCCGCCTTTTTATTATACTAAAGGATAAACAGGCATCGATGTTGCAACAGTCTTAAGTGAATGCGCTCCTTTATTCAGGGTCAAACGGCAATAAGTTGGTGTCAGGACCCCATAAATAAAGGCTTTAGACTACTAACAACATTGAAATAGGTTTTAACCATGTTGAATGAAAATACGTTACTGATTGGGCAAGTGTTGCAAATTCGAGACAACATTCTGGCAAAACGCCACGCTATTCCGGGTTCTCTGCAAAGCGAATGGAAACGTCTCACAGACCGCACTGCCGCCTTCGATATTAAACGTACGTTTAACACTGCCCGTAAAGGCACGACTTTCACTAAGCCTTCTCTTTTTCAGGGCTCAGCGGCAGAATTGTCTAATCTGGTAAAGGCACTGCGTAACTTCAACGCGCGCATCAGCCGTTGAAGACAGAAAGCGCATAAGCGCGGAGTGATTTATTCTCACACCGCGCTTAAATTCAGCGTTTTCTGATAATGACTATCGCCCGGACTTTTCGCCGGCCATAGCTGACCAGACGGACAAAATCTTCCCGCGCGACCGGAATGTGTTGATACTCGACGACCTGATCTTCAAAGGTTTCAGGATCCGGGTCGTGAATGTAGAAACAACGCTGGTCGGAGGCTGTCACTGTGACCCAGTGCGGCGCTTTTTTCTTATCAAACGCATAGGTGCTGATCAAGCACAGTACCGCAGCACCTTGTTCCAGCAAGGCATCCAATGCTTCCATCTTCCATTCGTGAATGTCGACGGTAATGCCCTTTTGTTCTGCTTCATGCAGGAAACCCTGTTCCACCACCTCTACAATGTCTTTCTTATGGGCTGTTCTTACGCCGTCAGTGAAAAGCGGTAATGTACGGTTCAACCATACTTCACTCTTAAAGCCTTCGTCAGCCGCTGCCAGAGCCAGTCCTACCGGATGACAACCACCATGACCTGACGTCATAAAAATCGTAGTTGCACGTCGCCAGAGAGCTAACTCTTTTTCCTGCGACACCACGTAGTCATTGTTCAACTGTGCCATCGCCATCATCAGCGATGCAGGGCCACAGGTAAATTCAGTGGTTTGCTGATACCAGGGATACACATCAACTTCTGCAGTACTGGATGGATAGTTCAGTACTTTCTGCATACGAATGGCGTCAGACTTGTCTTCGTAGTATTCGTTATACATACCAAACTGACTAAAACCTAAACGTTGATACAGTGTTATTGCGCCCTTGTTGTCCTCAGACACTTCCAGGCGCATAAAGCGCTTTCCCCGCGACAATGCCCTGATTTCCAGTTCTCCAATCAGCGATTGGGCAACCTGTTGTCCCCTCGCCTCCGGCAGCACTGCGATAGAGTAAAGGCGCGTAAGCATGGTTCCGCGACGTAATAACAACAATGCGTAACCGAGTATAATGCCGTCCCGTTCAGCCACCAGCAATTCAGCATGGGGCGCCGTCAAATAAAACCGCATACGACGACGGCTTAATTTGTCATGAGAAAAGCAACGTTGCTCAACATCACACAAAGACGATAAATCCTCAGCCGCCGCAGACCGTACCGTCACCGGTGAAAGTGATAATACGGGCTCTGCGACTTCACGAGTTGCAAGTTTGGCGCTCATCGACCGCGTAACTCCAACCTGTTTGCAAATTCCTGCATAATTAACTGGTACAATTCTTTGCCCAGATATTTGTCTTCGACGCCCGAATCAATACTCGGGTTATCGTTAACTTCAATCACGTACACTTTGTTGCCTGAGTGTTTAATATCTACACCGTACAAGCCGTCACCCACCACTTTGGCCGCCTTGATCGCCGCCTGTAAGACTGCTTTTGGCACCTCAAAAGTCGGCATGGTTTTAAAGCCACCGGAACTGAAACGGTCACCTTCGTGATGGTAAATCTGCCAGTGGTTGCGTGCCATGAAGTACTGACAGGCATAGATAGGTTTGCCACCAAGCACACCAATCCGCCAGTCAAACTCGGTAAACACGTACTCCTGCACCAAAACCAGTGCTGACGCTTCAAGCATTTCTACCAGACGTGTTTTCAACGCTTCTGCACTTTCCACTTTATACACACCACGACTGAACGAACTCTCAGGCAACTTAAGTACCAGAGGTAACCCCAGGGTTGAAATCAACTCCTGACAGGTGTCATCAGTGCTGTCTGAAACCATTTCACTGCGCGGTGCAGGCACTTGCTGATAAGCAAACGCATCCTGCAGATACACCTTATTACAGCAACGCAAAATCGACTGGGTGTCATCGATAACAATCAGGCCTTCACGCTCTGCCGCACGGGCCAGACGATAGGTATGATGGTCTATCGCGGTAGTTTCGCGGATAAACAGGGCATCATAATGACCCACGGCTTCCGGCGTTAAACTGGTTACCACTTCGGCGTTAAAACCCGCTTTTTCAGCCGCTTTTACAAAGTTCTTAATCGCTTTGTCATCAGACGGAGGAGTCGGCTCATCAGGATTAACCAGAATTGCCATATCCCAACGCATCTTCTTGCCTTTGCGGTCACTGCGCCACTGTTGTTGTGTGAACTGCTGTAAACCATCAATACAGTCTTGTTTCAGTGGATCCGGCAAATCAGCAAAGCCACGTGCCTGCACTTCCATAAAGCCGATGTTGTCAGCAGCTATATGTAAAGTGACCTGTAAAATCGGACACGGAAATGCTTCAAACGCTGTGGCCGCAACCTGCAACAAAGCCTGATCTTTTGTTTTACCGAACAGTACAAAGAAAGATTCAATGCCTTCTGTCACCGGCCATTTAAATTTGTCCGGCAACGGTAAACGGGCGCTGCCCTCATCGGCAATGCGCAAATCATTAATCGTTTTTACAGACGGTAACACACGGTGTTGACGCGCTTGCGCCAGCAACGAACAGTAATATCCCTGACTTAAATAGCGGGATGTGTCACACAAGTTGATAACACGGGTTTTGGGTTCATTCCGTTTCGGGAATTCATCCAGATAATCCTGAAAAGTCAGAATAGTCTGGTCCGGCAGAGTGAAACCACTTGTGTCGTCAACAACGATAAGAGTTTTATGCATGAAATGCTTCTTGATACCTGAATAAGTAAGAACTATTTGTTACCACAATGTTAATTTCATTGAAAGTAACCTTTTCTGTCCGGGCAGTGTAATTCAACTGCGGGCATTCACCAGTGTTTTCAGAACGGCTTTTTTTTGTCGTTACCATGAGTTTTTGTGATAGCGTTTCGCCTGTCATTTTTATGCACTAAATCGTTTTAACTTTTTTTATCAGAGAACGTTTAAATAACGCAGCAGAAACGCTATATAGTGGTCACATGACCTGTCTATGTCCCGCCCGTATTCTTATCGCCGTTACGGGTACCAAGGAGTTGATATGCTTTTACCCAGTTTAGCGATAATTGCAGGCCTGCTGGTTCTGCTGTGGAGTGCAGAAAAATTTGTCGGTGGTGCCGCCGGTGTGGCACGGCATTTTGGTTTATCTCCGTTGCTCATTGGTATGCTAATCATCGGGTTTGGTACCTCGGCTCCGGAAATTATCGTGTCGGTATTTGCTGCGTTGCAGGGCAATTCAGGCATTGCGTTAGGTAATGCATACGGCTCCAATATCGCTAACATCGCACTCATTCTTGGATTGACCGCGGTTATCAGCCCTATTGCCGTCCGTTCAGATATCATCCGCCGCGAACTGCCTATTCTGCTTGGCCTAACCTTTTTCGCCTGCTGGCAATTAATTGATTTTCATGTATCCAAAGACGATGCATTCTCCCTGCTTGGTTTATTCATACTGCTGATGGGCTGGAGTATCTGGACTGGCATGAAAGGCAGCAGTGATACCCTTGCCGCTGAATATGAAGGTGAAATTAATCCGGACGATGCCAGCGTAAAAACCAATGTGATCTGGCTGCTGGCCGGGTTAGCTTTGCTGGTCGCCAGCTCCCGTATACTGGTATGGGGAGCCGTGGAAATTGCCACCCAGTTTGGTGTCAGCGATACCATTATCGGATTAACTATCATTGCTGTGGGCACATCATTACCCGAGCTGGCCTCATCACTGATGGCTATCCGCAAGGGTGAACATGACCTGGCACTGGGAAATGTTATCGGTTCGAACATGTTTAATACGCTGGCGGTGGTAGGACTCGCCGGAACGATTCAGCCTATGCAGGTAGAGCCAAGCTTTTTCTACCGCGACGTGATGATCATGCTGGGGCTGTCTGTAGCACTCTTCATCTTCTGTATCGGCATTAAAGGTCAGGGTCGTCTGAACAGACTGGAAGGTGGTGTATTTGTACTCGGATATGTGGCTTACACCTGGTATCTGGTGCAGTCTGCCTTCGTCTGATAACCCGTTGCGGGTGAGTATGTTTTAAAAAGCGGCTTCACAGGCCGCTTTTTTAATTGAGCTTTCACCGTTGTATCAGGCCACGCTGACATTCAGGGTGAACAAACTTAACATTGAAATACCCGCGAGAATAAATAAATTCACTCCGTAATTGTCTTCACGGCGACGGTTACGACGGGAACGCAACAGCATGGTCAGCAACGTCATACCCAGACACAATTGCAACAACATGATCAACGCGTCCACATGCTCTTCAGACCAGGTAGTGCGGCCTTCAATGCCCCAGTATGTTTGTAAGCCCGTAACCATTTCCGGACGGGCAAAATGAAATACCACCAGCGCCCCGATCAGCACCAGCCAGCAAACTGAGTTGACTGTCAGTACAAATTGGTAAAAACCGTCTTTATCTCTCGGCTTACGTCGTCTGTCCGGTTGTTGCGAATTCATGATATTTTAGTTCTCCGTGCAGAAAGTTCGCTGGTATCCCGTTTCTGAATGAGTATACTAGCGATTCGTTTATACGTACGAACCGACACTTTAGATACCCGCCATGCCTGACCGGTTGGCATGCCATAACAAGATTAATAGTTTTTTTCGTTGTTTATCAGCGTTTAGCTTTGTCATTCACTATCGGCAATTCTTCTGTGTCTTTTAGTTATTTACGGCATTTTTACGCCTGATAACACATTATTTTTTCAAACAGGTAAGATGGAGACATTCAAATGACGCATGCGCCCGTTGTCGACGTGCTTGATAGTAAGTACGCAGTTGGCGAAACGGTGACGGTAAAAGGTTGGGTGCGTACTCGCCGCGACTCAAAAGCCGGACTTTCTTTTATCGCTCTGCACGATGGCAGTTGCTTTAATCCCGTACAGGTAATCGCGTTAAATTCTCTGTCAAATTATGCTGATATTCAGCGCCTGACGGCAGGTTGCTCTTTGTCTGTTGAAGGTGAAGTCAAACCGTCTCAGGGCCAGGGCCAGGCGGTAGAACTGGAAGCCAAAAGTATCGAAATCTTAGGTTGGGTAGAAAACCCGGATACTTACCCGATGGCAGCCAAACGTCACTCAATTGAATATCTGCGTGAGTATGCGCATCTGCGTCCGCGCACAAACGTTATCGGTGCTGTTACCCGTATCCGCAACTGTCTGTCGCAAGCCATTCACCGCTTCTTCCATGAGCGCGGATACTTCTGGATCAGCACACCCATTTTGACCGCCAGTGATACAGAAGGTGCCGGTGAAATGTTCCGCGTGTCCACACTGGATATGATGAACCTGCCCCGCACTGATAAAGGTGACATTGACTATAAGGAAGATTTCTTCGGTAAAGAAACTTACCTTACCGTATCCGGTCAGCTGAACGTGGAAACATACTGTGCAGCAATGTCAAAGGTATACACCTTTGGTCCCACATTCCGTGCAGAGAACAGCAACACCTCCCGTCACCTGGCGGAATTCTGGATGATTGAACCGGAAGTGGCGTTCGCTGACTTAAGCGATGTGGCACAACTGGCGGAGGACATGCTGAAATATGTGTGCAAAGCCGTGCTAGAAGAACGTGCCGATGACATGGCTTTCTTTGCAGAGCGTATCAGTAAGGATGCCATTACACGTCTGGAAAAACTGATCAGTTCTGATTTCGTACGTATGGATTACACCGATGCGATTGAAATCCTGAAAGCCAGTGGTAAAGAGTTCGAGTTCCCGGTTGAATGGGGTGTGGACTTGTCATCAGAGCATGAACGCTATCTGGCAGAAGAGCATGTTGGTGCGCCGATTATCATGCAGAACTACCCGAAAGACATTAAAGCGTTTTACATGCGTATTAATGATGACAACAAAACCGTTGCTGCAATGGATATCCTTGCGCCGGGTATCGGTGAAATCATTGGTGGTTCACAGCGTGAAGAGCGCCTGGATGTGTTCGACCGCCGCCTGGAAGAAATGGGCCTGAGCAAAGAAGATTACAGCTGGTATCGTGATCTGCGTCGCTACGGCACCGTCCCTCACTCCGGTTTCGGTCTGGGTTTCGAGCGTCTGGTTGCTTATGTAACAGGCATGCAGAACGTCCGTGACGTCATTCCGTTCCCCCGTACTCCGGGTAACGCTAACTACTGATTTTTTCAGTGAGAAAAAAGGTGGCCTTTTGTGCCACCTTTTTTGTTTTTTACGGCGGGTGACATTCCGTTACAGATAAAGGCGCTGATGTTGAACAAATTCATGCTATTGTATAAGTTGGTTGTTTCTACAGGATAAATCTGGCCGGGCATGCAGGAAAACGCGCTGTCTACAATTCAATGTGACCAATGTCTGACGGTAGTACATTTACCTTCGCTGGATCACCGGCAACGGGCTGTATGCCCCAAATGCGGCCATACCCTGCTGACTTACCGTTATCATCAAAATGATAAAGTACTGGCGTTTGCTATCAGTGCACTCATTTTTCTGGGCCTTTCCCTGCCCTTTAACTTCTTATCCTTCCGTGCCAGTGGCATTCAGCACCAGATAGCCCTGCCAGACAGTTTCAATGCGCTGCTGAATCAGGATTACCTGTCGCTGGCCATAATCACCGGCCTGGCCACCGTGGTTTTCCCCGGGCTCGTGCTCACCGGGATGATGATTTTAAGCCACTGCCGCAAACACAATAAAAAACCCGTGTTTGTGAAGCATGTGTTTTTCTGGGTGAAAGCACTGATGCCGTGGAGCATGGCGGAAATATTTCTTGTAGGCACACTGGTCAGCCTGATCAAAATATCTTCTATGGCAGACATTGCTATCGGCCTGTCATTTTATGCTTTCATTGGCTTTTCTGTCTGTATGACCGCCTGTATTATTCAGTTCGATGTCAACCGCTATGCGTTCTGGATTTTCGGAGAAGTGCCACCACCTAAACCACTGACACCGGCAGTCGCCTCAGTGAGTATTCAGCGCACCTGGGCATTACTGTTTACCGCTGCACTGCTTTATATTCCGGCGAATATGCTTCCCATTATGCATACCGAAATGTTCGGGCGGGATGAGCCGAGTACCATCGTGGGCGGCGCTATTACACTGTGGCAATCCGGCGACTATCCGGTGGCCATTATCATTCTGATTGCCAGCGTTATTATTCCGGTGGCGAAAATCATCATACTCGCGTGGCTGAATTTAACCGTGCAGCGTGGTCTTGAGAAACGTACCCGCATCCGGACACGGTTTTACCGCGTGACGGAAGGCATAGGGCGCTGGTCCATGATCGATGTCTTCGTTGTGGCAGTATTGGTAGCACTGGTTCAGTTAGGCAACACGCTCTCTATTTATCCCGGCCCGGCCGCCCTCGCATTTTGTGGCGTGGTTTTTGTTACAATGGTGGCAGCAATGACTTTTGATACCCGCCTGATTTGGCAAAACAGGAAGTAAGCATGACAGACGAAGCTAAAATAAAATCAACAACCCATGTTTCAAAGGTCTGGCTGATCCCGATTATTGCCATTATTACCGGCGGATGGATGGTGTGGTACCAGTGGAAAAACCAGGGACCGTTAATCACCATAGAATTGAAATCAGCCAGTGGCATTGAGATAAACAAGACGCCGGTAAAGGTTCGGGATCTTGAAGTTGGTCAGGTGAAGAAAATTGAGCTGAAGCCGGACCTTGACGGCGTACTGGTTACCGCCCGTATTGATGCCAGTGCTGAGCGGCTGTTGACAGAAAATACGGATTTCTGGGTGGTGGCACCACGGATCAGTTTTTCTGAAGTCTCCGGTTTAAATACCCTTCTGTCAGGTTCTTACATCGCCATGTCAGCCGATGACAGCGGCCGCAGTAAATTTGACTTTATTGCTCTTGAACGCCCGCCGGCTACACCGCCCGGCACACCGGGCTTGCATCTGACTTTGAAAAGTAATGATAAGTTTGCTTATAAACCCGGCGACCCGATCATTTACAAGGGGTTCAAAGTCGGCGAATTTGAAGAAGCAGAATTTAATATTGAAGAACGTGTGGTGTATTACAGCGCCTTCATTCAGGCCCCCTATCATAAACTGATCACCCAGAATACACGGTTCTGGAATGTCAGTGGCGTAAAGCTGCACCTTAAATCCAGTGGTGTAAAAGTTGAAACCGGTTCGCTGGAAACGCTATTGGCTAACGGTGTCACTTTCGGTATTCCCAAAGGCGCGAGTTCAGGTGGACAGGTAGATGAAAATGCCAGTTTTATTATTTTCTCAGATGATGCAGCCGCCTCTAACGCCCGCTATAAACTGTACGCCAGTTATGTACTGCTGATAGACGAAACCGTAAGGGGCCTTACCGAAGGTGCGCCGGTGGAATATCGTGGTATTGAAGTGGGTGAAGTGGCTCAAATTAATCCGGCCAATCTGATAGACGGTAATATTCTTGATCAGAATTACCCCATTCCTGTGCTTATCCGCATTTATCCGGGTAAAGTGCGCCAGCAGGATACACAGGAAAGTCTGCAGGCTGTTAAAGACACCATGCACGAGTGGATTGGCAAAGATTTACGCGCCACGCTGCGCATGGGAAATGTGCTTACCGGCGGACTTTATGTCGATTTACAACATGACATCAATGCCAGCCCGCTGACGGTAAAAACCATCAGCGATATTGAAGTCATTCCCACCGTGTCGAACGAATTCACCCAGCTCACGCAAAAAGCCGATGCAATTTTGGATAAGCTCAATAATTTACCTCTTGAAACCATGATTGTAGAAGTCACTAATGTGATCGACGATATTAAAGCCGCATCTAACCGGGTTGAACAGGCAAGCAGTGATTTTGATACTTTGATGGGCGACATTGACGCGAAAGCCCTGAATAAAAACCTGAATGAAATGCTGATCAACGTGTCTGCACTACTGGAAAACTATACCGAAGGCGGTTTGAGTAAAGGTGAAATTCAGGAAACCGTTGATACGATGCAGGAAACCCTGCGGAATATTCAGCCTCTGCTGCTGCAACTTAATCAGAAACCTAACGGGTTAATCTTCTCGGACAACAGCGAAGAAGATATTCAGCCGAAAGCCGGAAAAGGAATGTTTAATGAGAACTAAGTTATTCGCCGCTGCCTGTTTTGCTGCGTTATTGAGCGGTTGCAGCAGTGCACCGGCATCCTTAACCTATTACGTTTTACATTCCCCTCAGGCGTCGACAGAAGAACAACCTGAGCCGGCAGCACGGGTTTTTATTGAACAACTCAGTTTACCTGAGTATCTGAAGCAGCGTTCTCTGGCTATGCAAACCGGACCTGCTACGGTGTATTTTTCCCCCCGCCATGTGTGGGCTGAGCCACTTGATAAAAGTCTCCGTCAGGCTTTAACCGCCTCTCTGCAACATCACGGAGTGGCGGTTTTACCTGCTGCCGTGTATTCACCACAATACCCGGTGGCAGGATTACATATCAAAATCGACGATTTTATTCCCGCATTTGATGGCAACGTGCTGATTAAAGGTCAATACTGGAAAGAGGACGAAAATACACAGCCTCAAATTCATCAGTTTGATTTCCGCCGCCCCATGCAGGGCGATGGCTTCGAAGAGGCTGTGGCAACTATGCGCCTGCTTGTCGATGACCTGGCTTCAGCGATAAGTGATAAGGCGCCGTAACGATTCAAAAGCAGGACAATGTTTAAGCCGGCCACATCGCTTTTTTTAAAACGTGGTTGTCACCCCGAATTTGACGAAGAAACCAATCGCCGGATCCTGGTTGTCAATCTGTTCGCTCTGGTAGGGATCAGCATCACACTGGTATTGGGGATAAGCTCTCTGATGAAAGGTGGATGGGCGCTCGGATTCAGCTTACTGTCTGCTTCGCTGTTGTTTTTTCTTGCCAGTCAGATTCAGGCTGCCTACCCCAATAAAATCGGCCAGATGGTATCCGTTTATTTACTGACGGGTTGCCTGATGGGGCTGGAAACTTACCTGGTGGTTACCGGCGGGCATAACAATACCGGTCCGCTCTGGATTTACATATTACCCCCCGTTGCAATGTTTTTCGGTGGCTTCAAACGGGGTCTGATGGTGATGGCAGTCTTTACGCTGCTCATTGTCATTATTCTCTTCACACCACACGATGCCCTGCTGTTAACCAGCTACTCCACAGATTTTAAAAGCCGGCTGATCTTGTCGTTTGCCACTGTCACATTTTTATCCGCATTTTACGAGTACAGTCGGGAAAGAACCTTTGAGCTGATGCAGAAACTCAGTGACAGATACGAACAACAGGCACTACACGATACCCTGACATCACTGCCAAACCGCAGAGGCATGCAACAACTGCTGGGGCAGGAAATAAAACGGCATCAGCGCACCCGTTCGGCATTCACACTCATATTGGTTGATGTAGATAAATTTAAGGAAATCAACGATACTTACGGGCACGGAAACGGTGATATTGTGTTGCAACGTACTGCAACCCTGCTCCGGCAAAATGTGCGCAGGCAAGATATTGTGTGCCGCTGGGGCGGAGAAGAGTTTTTAATGGTATTGCCTGAAACCGGAGAACAAAGTGCTTCTGTTCTGGCAGAAAAAATTCGTAATACGCTGGCAAAATCCAGCATCTGGCTGGAACAAAAAGAAATAAAGGTCACCGCCTGTTTCGGTTTATGTGAAATAAATGAGGAAATTTCACTTAACCGTGGGTTATCTCTGGCCGATAAAGCACTATACAAAGCAAAACAAACTGGTCGTAATAAAGTTGTATGCGCCAGTATTATGCAATAATAAAAAAAGCAGTCGCTGAAACAAAATAAATACGCTGTTACAAACAGACAATACAATCAGCAGATTCAACAAGTATCATAATAACAGAGATGGAAACTGGGGAAGCGTCACATGCAATGGAAAAAAATTGCCCTGCCAATCGTCATTCTTGCTGCAGGATTTGCAGGTATGACACTTATCGCCTCGGCGGGTGATAAAGAAGAAGAACCTGAAGTAGTTGATACCCGTCCGACAGTGACAATCAGCGAGCTGCAAGCTGAAGATTACGCGGTTACCCTTAATTCCTATGGCGAGATCACGCCGCTTGAAAGCACCATGCTGGCTGCTCAGGTATCGGGTGAAGTAACGTCCTGGAATCCGGATTTTGTGCCCGGCGGGCTTGTCCGTCGTGGTGAAATCCTGTTTTCCATCGAGAAAGATGCTTACGAAGCCGCATTGCTGCAAGCCGAAGCTAACCTGTCATCAGCACAGGCACAATTAATACAGGAGCAGGCTCAGGCGAACGTGGCGGAGCGGGAAGCGGCTGGCATGTCTAAGAGCCGTGTAACCGATCTGTATTTAAGAAAGCCTCAGTTACTCAGCGCACAAGCCGCCGTAAAATCTGCTGAAGCCATGTTACGCATTGCTAAGCGGGACCTGGATAATTGTGAAGTACGCGCTCCCTACGATGCACTGATCATCAGTCGTGAAATCGGTACCGGTGACTACGTAACTCCCGGTACAGTGGCTGCCACCCTGAATAATGTGGAAACCGCTGAAATTACCTTCCCGGTTGCCGGCTTCGACCAGTCATTTTTGCCTGTCAGCGTCACCGGCCTTGACGCAACAGTAACTGTAGACAAGCGTACCATCCCGGCCAAACTCCACCGCGATCTTGGTATTGTGGATCAGTCCACCAGAATGAGTCATCTGGTTGCACGTATTGACGACCCTTACGGTGTCCGCTCCGGCAAAGCCCTGATTAAATTCGGCAGTTTCGCCAACATCAGCTTTAACGGTAAAACACTGGAAAATGTTTTTCGTATTCCACAGGAACTGGTGAACAATAAACGGATCTGGCTGGTAAGTGAAGATGCCACATTACAGTCGAAGATTGTTGAAATTGTCCGTGAGCAGGACGATTTCTATTTCGTTCGCGGGAATTTTGATGGTCTGCAACTTGTCACCTCCCCGCCGGAATATCCGCTTAACGGAATGGCAGTGAAAGTGATTGAGCAAAGCAACAAACTGGTTGCTGCTCATGCGAACAGCACTTCCGCCGGTATTTAAGGGGAAGTTATGCATCAGGAACACGATACGAACCGCGGCGTGATTGCCTGGTTCGCCAGAAACTCTGTTGCTGCAAACCTGTTGATGGGTTTTATTATCATCATGGGTTTGTCTGCTTATTCCTCCATCCAGAAACAAATGTTCCCTAACGTCGAGGTTAACTACATCCGTGTTGATGTGAGTTACCCGGGCGCGTCTCCGCAGGAAATTGAAGAAGGGATCCTGATAAAGATTGAAGAGGCGGTAAAAGACGTTTCTGAAATCAACAGTACGATCTCAAGAGCCTACCGCAATGGTGGCGAAGTCAATATGGAGATTGACGATAAGGAAGAACTGAGCGACGTTCTGGATAAAATTAAACTGAAAGTCGACAGCATTGCCACCTTCCCTGCAGACATGGAACCGGTAAATATCCGGCAACTGGCCTTCAGGCAACAAGTTATCGACATGCCCATTGTGGGCGATCTTCCTCTTAAAGATCTGAAAGTCCTGGCGAAAGAAGTCGAGGATGAATTATTACTGCTGGATAACGTTTCGCTGGTAGACGTGGGCTATCCCGAAGATGAAATTGCCATTGAAGTGAATCCTGATCAGTTACGTAAATACAATCTTTCGATCAGTGATATCAGCACCGCCATCAGAGCGTATTCCACCAACCTCTCTGCCGGACAACTGAAAACCCGCTCTGGCATTATCTCTGTGCGTGTTGAGAACCAGTACTACCGTGGCGAAGAATTTGCTGCCATCCCAGTAAAAGTCGGCCCCGGCGGTGCCAGAGTATTGCTCGGCGATGTGGCAGAGATCCGCGATGCCTTCACCGAGGGCGAATACTACTTCAAGTATTCCGGTAAAAACGCCATCTATATTTCGGTTAAAGCAACACCTTCACAGAATATTGTGCCAGTGGCAGAAACAGTAAAAGCGTACATTGCGCACAAAAATGAACAATTTCCGGAAGGTGTGTCGCTGGAAACCATGGTCGACATGACGTACTACCTCGACGGCCGCCTGGACATGATGCTGAAAAACCTGCTTCAGGGTGCCATTCTGGTTGCATTGCTGCTGACCATTTTTTTACGCTTCAGACTCGCCTTCTGGGTCATGCTGGGGCTGCCGGTCTGTTTTCTCGGCGCAGTGATGATGATGCCGCTTCTCGGTATCAGTCTGAACATTATTTCTTTGTTTGCCTTCATCATGGTGCTGGGTATTGTGGTGGATGACGCCATCGTCATCGGAGAAAGTGCCTACACAGAAATTGAAAGCAAAGGCAGCGGCATTGATAACGTGATCCGCGGTGCCAAACGTGTCGCAACACCGGCAACCTTCGGGGTGCTGACCACCATTGCCGTGTTTGCTCCCTTCACATTAAGTGACGGTATGGACGGACCTTTCATGGTGAACATTGCTGTGGTGGTGATTTGTTGCCTGGTGTTCAGTCTCATTGAATCCAAACTTATTCTGCCGGCGCATATCGCTCACACCACTTTTAAGCCGGTGAAGCCGGACAGCTGGCGCGCCCGTTTTAACAGCCGCTTTAATGGCTTTGTCAACGGTCCGTACAAGCGTACCGTCATTAAAGCCATTGAATGGCGTTGGGCTGTGCTGATGGTGTTTGTGGCACTGCTGATGCTGGCAATGGGTTTAATTCAGGGCAATTTCATTCGCATGGTACCGCAAGGCAAAGTGCCCCACGACTTCCCTTCAGTCCGCGTCGAAATGAACGAAAACGTGCCGGACAGCGCCGTACTCGATGCGTTAAAAATCATTGAAAAAACCATCCTCGATGAAGATGAAAAAATCAAACAGGAGTTTGGTGGCGACGGCATGGTCCGGGATATTCTGGTGTTTAACGACGACCGTACTAACGGCGAAGTGTTTGCCCCCCTGGTAGATGAAAGTAAACGGGTAATTAATACCTTCGAACTTGCCAGGCGCTGGCGTGAAGCCATGCCGGACATTCCGGCGATGAAATCACTGGTTGTCATAGATGATATCAACGGCGGCAGTGATGACGGCGAATTTGGCTTCCTGCTGTTCGGACCGGAGCTGGAAACCCTGAACGCGGCCGGACTGGCTTTCATTGAAATGCTTCAGCGGGAAGATGGCTTGTTTGATGTCAGTTCAACCATCGATCCCGCCAGCAAAGAAGTACAGATGACACTGAAGCCGGTAGCCTACGATCTCGGTCTGACGCTGCAAAACATCGCCGGGCAGATTGGCAGCAGCTTTTATGGTGGCGAAGCCCAGCGCGTGATCCGTGACGGCGAGGAAGTTAAAGTCATGGTGCGGTACCCTGCCCTGCAGCGGGAACGGCTTGCTGATCTTAAATACAGTGTGATTACCACTCCTGCCGGTCAGGAAGTCATGCTGGGTGACATCGCGGAGCTGACCGAAGCCCCCGGCATCAGCTATATCCGCCGTGAAAGTGGCTATCGCAGTGTATATATCTGGGGCAGCATCGACGAACAGAAAGTAGAACCGGGTGAGGCTATCAAAGCCATCTATGAAAACTTGCTACCGGAACTGCAAAAAACCTACCCCGGTGTCATGACAGAACTGGGCGGTGATATTGAAGAGCAGCAGGCACAACAGGATCAGCAAATGCTGTTTTTCACTGCCGCTATGATTATGGTTTACATACTGCTGGCCGTGCCGTTAAAGAGCTACAGTCAGCCTCTCATCATTATGTCAGTTATTCCGTTCAGCTTCACCGGCGCGGCATTCGGACATTTCCTGCTCGGTTATGATCTCAGTACCATGTCGTTCTTCGGTCTGATTGCCGCCGCCGGGGTTGTGATTAATGACTCTCTTGTGATGACAGATTTTGTCAACCAGCGCCGCCGCCAGGGGTACAGTACCCGGGATGCTGTGGAAGAAGCGGGTTCTGCCCGTTTCAGAGCCATTACGCTCACATCCATTACGACTTTTGCGGGCGTACTGCCTATTCTCTTTGAAACAAGCCTGCAGGCTGTTCTGGTGATTCCTATGGCTATCGCGCTGGGATTTGCTGTGATGTACGCCACACTGGTGACGCTTATTCTGGTGCCCTGTCTGTATCTCATTCTTATAGATTCAGGCAATGCCTTTAAATGGCTATTTCATCACATTGTCCGGATTGCGAAGAAAGTGACGCCCGGACGAAAATCCACCGGCCAGCCACGCACGGAATAATTTACGGAGTTTCTTTGATGAGCCAACTTACCATCCGTCCTGCAGTAGTGCAGGACAGCCAGCAAATACTCGATTTCATTACCGAACTGGCGGTATATGAAAAAGCAGAGCATGAAGTAAAAGCAACCATAGCGCATATTGAGAATACCCTGTTTTCAGATCAACCAAAGGCCCACTGCGTGCTGTGTGAAAATGAAAACGGCCCGGTTGGCTTTGCGGTTTATTTTTTCAGTTATTCCACCTGGCAGGGACAATACGGCATTTATCTGGAAGATTTGTATGTATCACCGGCATCCAGAGGCTGCGGTGCAGGCAAAGCTCTGCTGAAACATCTGGCAAAGATCGCAACAGAACAAAACTGTGGCCGTTTTGAATGGAGCGTGCTGGACTGGAATCAACCCGCAATTGATTTTTACGAGTCTATTGGTGCCAAACCACAAGATGAGTGGATAAGATACCGACTTGACGGCGACGCCCTCAAACAGTTCGCCGCAGGTTAACTTTGTTGCCTGGCGGTAACCTTGTCTTCCATGTAGCGAAGAATATCCCGCCAGGATAATACCCCGACAGGTTCGTCTTTTGCGTTGATGACCGGCAGACAGGATAAGCGGTGACGGTTGAAGGTGCTGATGGCATTAAGAACAGAACTGTGTTCTTTAACGGCAATCACATCACGGGTCATAATTTGATGGGCCCGGCGTTCCAGTGTCGCCCTGTCTTTCGCCCTTTCTGAAATCGTATCGATAAACGGACTCAAGGCTTTCAGCAAGTCTCTGTCAGAAATAATCCCGGTGAGTTTGCGGCCCTCGACAACCAGTAAATGATGAAACCCCGTGGCTTCAAACAGCTCCTTAATGGTGTGCAGGCTGTCGTCCATTTTCACGCTCACTACCCGCTGACTCATAATACTATTAACGCTCACAACGCTCCCCCGCTTATCTCTTTACGTTCTGAGTATACGGCAAATAACCGCTTTACAAAGCAGACAGAAAAATAATTAGATAAATTACGGATTAAGCGGTTGAAATCCCGCCTGACTCCATCAATATAGATCATGAACATTCACTCCAATTATGAAGGAACTTCCATGGCAACAGTTACATTACAGGGCAATCCGTTAGAAACTCTGGGTGATTTACCCGCCGTTGGTACACCTGCGCCGTCGTTTGAGCTGGTAAAATCCGATTTATCTACCGTAAGCTCTGCAGATTTGTCAGGTAAGAAAGTGGTACTGAACATCTTTCCGTCCATAGATACCGGCACGTGTGCCATGTCTGTACGTAAATTCAATGAAAAAGCCGCTTCACTGGACAACACTGTGGTCATTTGTGTATCTGCGGACCTGCCATTCGCTGCCGGCCGTTTCTGTGGCGCAGAAGGGATTGAAAACGTTCTGACCGGTTCAACGTTCCGCTCAGATTTTGGTACAGACTACAATGTGACTTTCACTACCGGTCCTCTGACAGGCCTGTTGTCACGCAGTGTTGTGGTAATTGATGAAGAAGGCAAAGTGGCCTACACCCAGCAAGTTGCTGAAACCGCTGATGAGCCGGATTACGAAGCAGCTATTGCCGCTCTGTAAGCATAATTTTTCTTTAGCGAAGCAGCCTCTGATGGCTGCTTTTTTTGTATTTGTCACAGTTAAAATCTGATCTCCCTTCCCTGTTAACCGGGTAGAAACCCTGACAGCCACTGCAAGAACCGCTTCTCCATTGCAACGGCCCTCAGATTTCATATACACGGAGATTTCATGAAAAAATCAGCCCTCGTTTTATCTATGTCATTATTTTTCGCAGCAGGTAGCATTGCTGCAGAAGACGAAGAATTTTTCACTGTTACCCTGAAAGACCCTGCAACCGGTGAATCAGCCGGCACCGTAAAAATTGAAGAGAGCGAATACGGACTGGTGTTTACACCGGCATTATCCGGTCTTGAGGCTGGCGGACACGGCTTCCACGTGCATGAAAATCCGTCATGCGATTCTGCTATGAAAGACGGAAAGAAGGTTCCCGCAGGTGCAGCAGGCAGCCATATGGACCCGGAAAAAACCGGTCAGCACGGCTATCCCTGGGCAGATAACAGCCACATGGGGGATTTACCGATACTGCTGGTGGACGATGAGGGCAATGCCAGCCATCCGGTACTGGCACCACGGTTATCACTGGAAGACGTAAAAGACAAAGCACTGATGGTTCACCAGGGCGGTGATAACTACTCGGACGCGCCGGAAAAACTCGGTGGTGGCGGTGCAAGAGCATTGTGCGGCGTGATTGGCGCCTGATACTCAGTATTAGGACTGCAAAGCAAAAACCCGCAGTGAATGCGGGTTTTCAGCTTAAATTCGATAAGCACATTAATTGTTCTGAGCCACTTTACTCAGCATGATCAGGCTTGCACTGTAGTAATCATCATTACTGTTTAATTCAGTTGCCACCCTCCTGCTACTTAACAATTCCCTGATAGCAACAACGCCTCCCGGAGCCTGATAGGGTGCAACTTGACTACTCTCAAGATCGATCCATGCTGGTGGCACATCTCTGGCTGCATTCCAAAATAACTTTACCGGCTCAAGGCTTTTATTGTTCCCGTACCCGCCCCACGCCAGGTACAATCCAATCCTGACTGCATCAGGACCAAACCGGCCCGGCCAGTCAGGTGCAGGCTTTACAGAGCCATCAGCTTGTAATCTGATCCAGTCTGCAGGTAATTGTGCATCACCGAATTTAGACAACGACAAGAGTGCCAGTCCGCTGTCAATCACTCTGGACCAGGCTGCATGGTTATCTGTAGCGGCAAAATCCTGCAACGCGGGGATCACCCAGTAAGAAAGATTAAGATCAACATAGCCTTCACCACTAAAGCCTTTCAGCCCCGGAACCAGTACCCAGTGATCTGCATAGTACTTTATAAGGTTGTCAGACACTGCATGTCTGATACGACGGGAGATATTCAGATAGTTTGTGTTCTGCCATTTCCTGCCTGCCTGTAGTAATGCCCACGCAATCAAAATATCACCGTCTGTCGCATTGTTGTCATCTTTAACATGGGGAGTGGAAGCCGGATCGTACTTCCAGGCGAACAGTGGCAAATCGTAACGTCCCAGCTTTTTACGCGCCCATTCCCACATCCTGCTGAAGCAGAGCTCATCGTCATGAAATACTGCCAGCAACATGCCATATCCCTGCCCCTCAGAGTGACTGATGTTGTTATTTCCGGTATCCATAACCCTACCGTCGGGGGCAATAAACCGCTGTTTGTAATCAGCCCAGTCTTCGTTTGCAGAGGCCGGCAACATTGTTCCTGTTAGCAATGTAATGAAAAGAAAAAACGCCATTCTGTATAGTGAAATTCCAGCGTATTTGTCAGTCATCCTGAGCATCCATCAAATAATTCAGATTGATGCGTGCGTTAGTTTCACGGAAATTTCCAAAGTTATCGAACCCGAGATCACCGGTTAATGTAAATGCAGGAGAAAACTCATATACCCCTTTAAGATTCAGTCGCATACCAAAGCCTGACTTACTGTTAGCCTGATAAACAGATTCCCTGACAAGACCAGCCTGAGCGGCTAAATCAAGTAAACTTTGAAGAACAGGGTCGTCAGGAAAATACGCGACAGCATCTTCTGTGAAGCTTTGAAAGCCCGGAGCAAAACTCACTGAGAAATCATAATTATCTCCAACTCCGGAATAGGTGACCGGCAGCGCCAGAGCTACATAGCCCTGGGGACTAAAATATCCGCCATGCCCGTAACTAAACTTACCCAGGTTTTTTTCAAATGCCTGAAAAGATAAATGCACTCCGGTCTGAAGTTCACTTTCTGCATTTTTTAACGGTCTGAGATATCCGCCAACAGCAATTTCAAAGGCGGTGTTATCTTCCACACCGGAACCGCTATATTGGTAACCGGCAATATTTCCGTACATGCCTGACCAGGTATTATCAAATCCAAGCCCCAGATCCAGACCTGTTTTTGTGACTGCCCCCCAAAATTCTCCTGTCATAGGATCTTTTGTACCGGCATAGCTCAGCACACTATCTGTGACAGCACGCCGCTCGAGCTCCAGAGAAGCCCTTGTAAAGGTTGAAAGCTGAGGCTGCCATCTGATGCCGCCTACCAGATTGGTTTTCTCAAAGCCCAGTGGTGTTACCCCGATATCAGCAGAAAAATTCCTGTTCAGATATTCAATTTCAAAGGCAACTCCTTCATCATGCTGCGCTTCCGGATTACCCGCTAAATAAGCAAGACTATTCAATTGAGCACGGAAGCCGCCTATCATCGACTCAAGTTCAGCACGGCTTTCGAGGAATGCATCAACAGACTCAAAGGACAGTGCGCCATTGGTGATCTCAGCCAACTCCGACAGAACGCCATCAAAGGACGCCAACTGTTCCTCTGTCAAAGCGTCAAGATTCAATCCCATTGCCTCAAGCAGATCCTGTTGCGTTGCCTGTTCAAAGTTGCGCTCTGCCTGTTCTGCATCTAACTGATACTGAACGAGGGTTAACGGCGAAATATCATCAACAAGGAGAGCTGCCTGATAAAGCGCGTTTGCTTCTTCGTAAGCGTAAGCCGAATTTTCTATGCTATCTAATATATCAGGCAGTTCGTCCAACGTTTCCGTCAGACCCTGCCCGGCAACAGCAAACGCACCGCTTCCCATCTTGCCGAATTCCGAATCAGGGTTGCCACCGTTCAGATAAGTCGGTGTCATTTTTAGCTGTATGCGGCCACTACCTAATGACGTATCAACAGACACCGGTGCAGTGATCATGGTTAATTTACTCAACCCGCTCTCACCACTTCGTGTCCTGAAAGCGATTCCTGACTGAACGGTTGTAGCATCTTCATGCTGCATTTCGGCAAGCATAAAATCTATCTGCTGAACGAGTGTAAGCGGTTTATTCGCCTTTTTGATATCCCAACTGTATTGCTCTGATGCATTACCGTCTCCGTCAGGCAACCAGAGCGGCCTGGTTTGTTTTTCAGAAAGTACAGCTTCATCGTTGTCTGCAAACGGATTTACATAGCTGTTTCCATAAGTGTTTCCGGCCAGCCAGGGTGTGGCAATATCAGTTTTCAGCAATCTCTGCCTGGACTCTTCAAGCAACTCAATTGCAAGGCCGGTATCACCGTCAGCCCTCGCTAATTTTGCTGCCAGCAGTAAAATTTCCGGTTTTTGAGCTCTTTCTTTACTCAGATCATCCATGGCTTCATAAGCCAGATCGAGTTCGTCAAGGGCTATAGCAGCGTCGACTATCCCACCTAACGCATCTAAGCTGTCAGGATATTCAGTCAGTACGTACTGATAAATTTCCAACCCTTTGGAAGGTTTGCCGCCAGACTGATACAACCGGGCCATAGCGAGAAGCAGAGACTCATCTTCAGGTGAAATCCGCAACCGCCCTGCGAGCAAATCATAGGCCTGAGCAAAATCTTCCTTGTCCCGTAATTTATCTGCTTTTGCGACAGATACCGCATTCCGGATTTCCTCAATCGCCTGCCAGTCTGACGGTGACAGATTACGTCGCTTGCTCAGTCTGGTAAGAAGAGATTCAGCACCGGTGTCATCACCAGCCTTAATCATAACGATTATCTGCTGAAGAAAGTCACCGGCGGGCGCGGTTTCGTCCCCCGGTCGGGATTCCCGGATAAGCTGCATCGCCATTTCCGGTTCACCATAATCAAACAGCAAACTCGCTACGCTTCCAGTGCCCGACGCGTTTGCAGGAGGCTGATTGTACAAATCCAACATCAGCTCCCGTCCTCCGGTTCTGTCGCCGGCTGCAAACCTGCGCTCAATTTCAGCAATCCGGGCATTCAGAGAGAGCTTTTCTGTCAGTGCCTTTTGTTCTTCACTTACCCGGTTTGCAGGAATTTTTTGCAACAACTTCATAGCAGAATCCCACCGTTCCTGGTCAGACGCAACCATGGCAGCGACATACAAGTCGTCATCTGTACCATATCTGTCAGCAGCTCGTTGGACCATAAGCCAGGCAGCAATATCCCGTCCGGAACGGTTTAGTAGACGGGCAAGATCTAATCTTACCCACGGGTTTTCAGGTGATAGCTCCTGCGCTCGTCGCAGCGTGACTTCTGCGACCTTATCCGGCTCTGCAGAGGCACGTTCACGTAGCGTCATCGCCTGACCACTGGCAATTTCGCTGAGTGTACCCCGTGCAGATTCAGGTAACAGTTGCGCCACTTGCCCGGCTTCCTGCCATCGTTGCTGCTGACGTAACACGTTAACCAGTCCGGCACGTGCGTCAGTATCTTTTGTGTTACCTTTCAGTAGTGATGAGTAAACAGTTTCAGCGGCATCCAATTTTTGCAGGCGCTGTAATAACTCAGCTTTCAAAAGCAATGCATCACGGCGCATAGTGCCTTGCGCATTGGTCAGAGGCTCAACCCGGGCTAATGCAGTTTGAAACTGGCGCTTTTCTGCCTGTTCACGGACGGCTTTAAGTTCTCCGTAAAACGACGCACTTTCCAGCGCATTTTGCCACTGCGCTCTTTTTGAAGGAGCCAGACGTACGGCCTGATTCAGATAATCTGAAGCAGACTGATAGCGGTTAAACTTCAGCTCGACAAGACCAAGACCAGCCACAGCCTCTGCATCGCTCTTATCCAGTTTCAATGCCTCACTGAAAGACTTTTTAGCCTTCGTCAATTGGCCCGAGTCCATTTCGCGATAGCCTCTAGCCCTCAGACGCGCAGCTTGCTGAGCACCGCTCAGCTTAGTTTTATCTTCAAAATATGCAGCGACTTCGTTGTCATCAGAATGCGTTTGCATGTAGGCATCATAGATTGGCTTATCCCCTTCGGTTGCACCTAACCATAACAGAGCATTCCGCCATGCTTTATCTGCCTCAGGCGCTCTTTGAGCATAATTGGAAAGCAGTTTAATTCCGGCCCGCCGGCTTGTCTCACTGTAGGTAAGGACTTCCCCGTAAGCTACAGCTGCATAAGTGTTGTCAGGGTTTTCACGGGCAAACTTTGCCAGCCCGTCTTTTGCCGTCTCCCATCCGTCATCCGTTGCAGACAGCACGCTATAATATTCAACTGTCAGATTAGCTGGCGGTACGTCTCCGGTAAAAAGTGTTTCATATTTTTGAATTGCTCGTTCCGGTTCACCATTCGCTGCCAGAAAGCGCGCTTCTTTCAAAGCACCATAATCCAGGTTGCTCTGGCGTGCGATAGATAAGTCCAGCAAATACTTATGTTCCGGTGCAACCTGAGCTAGCTTATCAATCAATTCATTAGCAGCTTCTTCGTCTTCTTCCTGAATAGCGATCAGGGCAAGACGGTACAAAGCCTCTATATTATCGGGAGACGTTAGTAGAATTCGTTTGAGAGAATCCTTTGCCATATCCTGACGTTGCTGACTCTGCCAGAATTCTGATTGCTTCAGAAGCAGCTGAATATCTGTCCCTGAAGCTGCGTCATCCTCCGCAGCAATAGCTGCAACGCACGTCGTAATTGCTAAAATAAATATCGGTATCTTAGTCATGATCATTTTTTTTCGTCCCTGAAAGTCTCTGATCGGCATGACGGCTTAATATGCGGTAGAGTAAAGTAGCAGCAAGTAATATGGCGCCGAGCATCAACACCAACAGAAGTAAAACATGATTGCCAAAATACCAGCGTATGCTCTTGTCCCAACTCATATTTCCACTTCCCCTCGTGGTTCCGACATGGAAAGCTCTGAGATATTGATTATTGAAAACAAGCAGATCGCCGATCGCCTCTTTAGCAACTTGTGAAGAGGCTAAGTCCGTCACCAGAGAAGCCCAGCTCTCAGACTGGCTGGCGGTCATTACAACCACCACATTGTCACTGTGTTGAGGTGATAAGAAACTCAGAATTCCGGCAAAATTATCCAGTGCATCTAATTGCCGTTTTGCCTGTTTAAGCTCTCTGGACCAGTCTCCGGCGATAATGGCCCGCCAGTTACTGACAAGGTTACCTTCGTCAAGAGAGATTTTGTGATCTGCGACATGGAAAACAGAACCGGCCAGCGCAGGTTCGAGCTGGTCAGGATACCCAAAAAGAAGGACATCTTTACCCGTGTTATGAACACCGCCGGTAATACCGAGTCTTACATCGACCTTATAAGCGGGTAATCCGGTGGACTGACCCATTCTGGCCATGACCGCAAGAAAAGTAGCTATTTCTTCAGTTGCCGGCTTCTCCGGCAACATTACCAGACTGTCAGAAAGATCTGCCATCCTGGTAAACGGAAATCCGGAACTGACGAAGTAGGAGAGATTCGGTAACGCAGTGAAATGTTCAGAATCAGAAAAATCGATGGTTGAGGTAGGAAGCACACGGGAAACAATATTACTGTCCATTACATTCTTGCAGTCACTTGCGGGATGAATTTGAAGATCGAAATAAAATTCGAGTTTGTTCTCCCCATATAACAACGAGGGAGGTATTTCGATAATCGCGCGCTGCTGACGAATATCGTCACCCAGCATCTGCATGACCGATGCTTTAACTCCCACTGCATTTACAGGTAAGGAAGTCAAATATTGTCCGTTGAGGGTAATATTGAGTCGTGAAGTCCTTTCGTTTAGCCACTCACCTTCAGGAAACAAATAATGCACATCCATTTTTATAGGCTTACTGCGCCATCTGAAAATATCGGGTGGCGCACGAAAATTGACTTCGTTGGCCTCGTGATAAATTCCTCTTGCAGTTAAAGCCTCTTTACTTGTCAATTCGCCAAGCGTCACAGGCATGCTGGTATCTATCCAGTTCGGTGCATCATAGGCATGCCTCTGAGGTAACATTAATACGCTGGCCAGTTGTCTCTTTCCGGTCAGTGGAGCTCCACTGACGAGATATTCTGACGCCTGCTTCAATTCCCGGCTGTTGCGCCCCATAACAAGCAAAAGTTTATTCAGCGGTGAAACCGGATTAGCAATCAACCGTATTTCAGGCCCTTCAAGGGGTGACAAGGTAATCCCTGCGATCTGATTACCAATAACAAATGCAATGGAATTCTCTGCCGGTATCCGGCCATGATGAACAGGGAAAGACACAGAACGGAAGCTGACGAGGCTGCCAAAATAAGATGCGACTATTGCACCACTTTCATAAACATCTCCATCAGCATTTTCAGGAATTACTACCGGAATTGAAACATGGCGCATAATTCCTTCATCAAAAAAAGGCGCCGGAAAATTCTCCAGACTGTCAGGTCTTGGCAGACGTAGCAGTTTTAAATTCAAAACAGAGTTCTGGTCTATTAACACCTTGTTTTGACGTTCAGTCATCAGTTGGCCTGCACTGCAAGTGATTGCTTGCTGGCTTCTTATGCGGAAATTGAGATCATTCTGACTGACAATAAACTCAGGTCTGATTTTAATATCAGTGGAAAAGCCATCTCCCCTGAACGCATCCAGCTCAATATCTTCAAGATGCTGGCCATTTAGTGAAACCTCCAGCAATGCGCCACGTGGAAACGTAGAATCAGGGTAACTGAATGAGAGCTTAAAAGTGGCACCGGTAACAACTTCATCTTTTCTTATCGAAAAATGCACGCCAAAACTATTTCCGTTGCCATTGATTGTGATGGGCTTGTCGAAACCGGCATCCTGCAGACTAATTTGTCGCGAGAAATCAGCCTCACCGGCCCACGCTCTGTTAGCGACGATGGCCCAACCAAGAGCAATCACAGTTGTAAGAACCAACAAAAACTTCCAGTTTCCAAAGAGATTTCGTTGCCACCTTAACCATGCATTATCCCTGTTACCGGATGAGAAAAGACCTGTCACCGCCCTCAACACACCGCTAAACGAACGAAAAGGATGATCAGCAGCATTTAGCTTATCCGGTACCCAGGCATCTGCACGCCCCATAACTACATTCACCAGTTTCCGGCGCTGTCTCAGAGGCAAATCCTGAAAGCGGAATCGCAAAAAGTGAGGATCTGCTGTTATCGGAGAAACAGGAAAAAGCATTGCCTTGCCGTCAAAACTTATTTCAACGTCCTCTACAGTTTCTTCAGCGAAGGCATCACCATAAGGATTGCTAAGGCGCATACCTCCCATCGAAAAGTCGCAGGTCTCAGCACGGGCAGTGTGACCATTAGACAAATGAAGAACGGCCGGCAGACTGATACCTACTCTTACAGCGTTGCGAACTTGCTTTGCCTCCATCGCTACCGCGACTGCCGCCAGTAAAATCGTGACGTTTAACAACGCCCACACAAGATTGAGGCCAAGTACAAAGGGGTTTACGGCAAAGTCTTCACTGAAAACCATTCTCACTGCCCCCCAGATTATCCCGGCGAGTAACAATGCAAGTGTGATCAGGTGCGGCCTGACAGCTTCTGAATCAAAGTAGGCTTCATCCAATGTTCCGCCTTTGTCAGTGACATTAAATTTGCCTTTAGACGGATTCCACAAGGAGGCCAGCGTCGGCCTTATCAGAGCAAAAGCAAGTACAGTTTCATAAACCTCTCCCCAGAAACTGTATCGGTAACGGCCCTGTAAAACAGAGTTGGTATAAATGGCGTGAAACAGGTGAGGTAATGCATAGGCAAGTAACAGATCGGGAGCAGCGGCTATAATGTTTGCACCAAACAACAGATAAGCCAGCGGCGCAGTGACAAAAACAAATCTGGGCAACGGGAACTGAAAATGCATCATGGCGTTGAGATAACACAAACGCTGACCTATTTTTAATCCCTTGCCAAACAAAGGATTATCAACCCGGAAAATTTGGCACATTCCCCGTGCCCACCTTGCACGCTGTCCAATGTGCAGGGAAAGACGTTCAGTGGCGAGTCCGGCTGCCAGAGGTATCGCAAGGAAAGCGGTATCCCAGCCCATTCGCTGTAACTTTAGTGCAGTATGAGCATCTTCGGTAACGGTTTCCACTGCGAAGCCATTGGTATCCCCGAGCGCTTTACGCCGTATAACCGCACAGGACCCGCAAAAAAACGCAGCATTCCAAAAGTCATTTCCCTTTTGTACCGGCCCGTAAAAGAGCTCACCTTCCCCCGGCATATCGAGTCCAGTCCTGAGATTTCTTTCAAACGGGTCCGGCGAATAAAAGTGATGCGGGGTTTGTAACAGTGCCAGTTTGGGTTCTTTGATAAATGCGCCAACCGTTGCCTGAAGAAACATGCGGGTCGCCACATGATCGCAATCGAAGATACAGATCAGCTCTCCGCTTGTGAGTTTCAAAGCATTATTCAGGTTCCCTGCTTTGGCGTGTTTATTGTCTTCACGCGTTATGTATCCCACTCCGGCGGCAGAGGCAAACGCACCAAATTCGGGCCTGCGTCCGTCGTCCAGAAGATAAACCCGCAATTTCTCTTTCGGGTAGTCAATATTAAGCGCTGCCAGTACCGTATCCTGAACAATAGATAAACTTTCGTTATACGTAGGGACATACACATCAACAGTTGGCCATAAACTTGTATCTTCAGGTAAAGGAACAACTTTTCTTTCCAGCGGCCAAACAGTCTGAAAAAATCCCAATACTAAAATTAGCAGTGCATAAACTTCTGCAAGCAGAAGACCTATGCCCAGAAATGTTTCAAAAGGTGTGTTGTAAACCAGTGTGTCTGTTGCACGCCAAAATAAATACCGGGTTGATATAATGACGCTTACCATCATCAACACCAGCCTCGCCCAGGAGGTTTCTATACGGCCGATAATCAAACAGAGAATCACACTGAAAAGTGCAAAAAGGGTTTGATTTTCAAGGTCAAGCGGCGTTGATACGATCAGCATGAGCACGCAGAACACAGCAACAAGGATGAAAAAAAGAAAGAGTTTAGCCACCCGGGAAGGTTTGTTTAATTGTTCCATGGCGGTTATCTCAACGAAAATTTCATGGAGTCATGGCTGAATGCCTCTGGCAGACTTCTGCTTATTCCCCTGGCTATGTCTTCGAGATCCTGAATGACAGCCGAACTTGGCGCGTATTCAAAAATAGATTTCATAGATGCGGCAGCTTCGGGTACCGCTTCATCACGGTGCACCCTGCCAAGTAGCGCGGCGCCCAGCTTTTGCTCAAAAAATTCTGTAGAATCGCGATTGAGCCGGCTCCGGATGTGAGTCTGATTGATAATATAGAGCGCCTCGCCAGCCAGCTTTTTACCCAGGTAACTCTCCTGCTCAACCAAAGGCAAAGTTGCAGCTGACGTGCTGTCAGCAGTGAGGACCACTATTCCAAGGCCCCCCATTCGCTTGACAGCGTCAAGGCCTGAACCGGGCCCGGAAGGAAGGTCTACAAGCGTAATACAGCCTGGTTGTTGTAAAAGGGAACCGAGACGTTGATCCAGAAAACCAGTCTCACGACGCAATAATGCATTAAAGGCTTCGCGTTGTTCACGGGTTACCTGCCCGTAAGGCAGAAGACCCACTCCACCCGGCGTTTCAATAATATATTCACGCCAGTCACTGTTATGCTGTGATTGTGCAACCACCCCGCGGGACTCTCCCACTGCTACGCCAAAATGGAAGCGAAGGGTGTTCTGTACATCAAGATCCAATACCACAACCTGATGACCCAGCCGCTGCAGAGCAAAAGCCAGATTTGCCGTAAGTGTCGTACGTCCGGTACCACCTTTAGGAGATGTCAGATAGACGAGGTTCATACACAGATCTTCCTCTGTGAATGCCCGGAGCTCCCGGTGAATGAAGTACTGTTGGTATTAGCAGAATTGTTTTGAAGATCAGCCAATGTTTCAAAACCAGTATGACGAAACGTTTGTTCCGGTTCAGCCCCTGGACTCTTGAGAAAACTCTGTTGAAACAATTGATTGAGCAACGGCCAGTTAGATGCAAAAACAGTCTGGTCTTCTGCAAATGTTCTGAAGCCTATTTCCTGCGAAAGCTTGGATTCAAGCATCGCGACATCATTGTAACGATTCATAACTGAGATACTCCCTTATCTGCTATAACCATTAACTTTTTAAGTTTTTTAAACTAACTTTTAATTTTAAAACCCCGAAACTTAGAAAGAAGTGTGTGACTTTTAATACGTAACAGCAATTATCATAAACTGCTTATTTTTTGAACTCAATAAGATTGTTACAGTATCTTGAACTCATTACTTTTACTTAATATTTAATGACTAGATACATATTGAAATGTTTATAAAGAATGATGACAAAAGAGAGGAAGGATTCAGCAGAAGCCGGGCGGGAAGATTGTGAAAAATAAACGCCGGTAAGCAAAAACCCGCAGTAAATGCGGGCCTGTAGGTATCTGGCGGAGAGAGAGGGATTCGAACCCTCGATACGCTATTAACGTATACACACTTTCCAGGCGTGCGCCTTCAGCCACTCAGCCATCTCTCCGGAATTGTCTGACGAAATTCGTCAAAGCGCGCGTATAGTAGGGAAAGTCTCCCGCTGAATCAAGTACTCACCGGGAAAAAAACCTCAACTGCGCTTTTATTAAGCAGTTGCCAGCTTTTTCTGCTTAAGTTGTGCTGAAAAGTTGAGCATTCTGTCCAGCGGAATGAGAGCTTTATGGCGCAAAGCTTCATCCACATGGATTTCGTGATCATTCACACCCTCTGTCAGGCTGTTGTAGATGGCCTGTAAGCCGTTCATTGCCATCCACGGGCAGTGAGCACAACTTTTACAGGTTGCGCCGTTACCGGCCGTTGGAGCTTCAATAAACGTCTTCTCTGGCATCAGTTGTTGCATCTTATAGAAAATGCCTTTATCTGTTGCCACAATAAACGTGTTGTTAGGCATATCCTGAGCGGCCTGGATCAGCTGACTTGTCGAACCGGCAGCATCCGCAAGATCAACCACACTGGCAGGTGATTCCGGATGTACAAGAATGGCTGCATCAGGATACACTGCTTTCATATCACTCAGTTTCTGTGCTGAAAACTCGTCATGAACGATACATTCGCCCTGCCACATCAACATATCAGCACCGGTTTTCTTAGCAATGTATGCACCCAGGTGGCGGTCAGGGCCCCAGATAATAGGTTTACCCTGCTCGTCCAGATGCTCAACAATTTCCAGCGCAATACTGGATGTCACCACCCAGTCGGCTCTTGCTTTTACAGCAGCAGACGTATTGGCGTAAACAACCACGGTGTGATCAGGGTGCGCGTCGCAGAAAGCACTGAATTCTTCCACCGGGCAACCGATGTCCAGCGAACAGGTTGCTTCCAGGTTTGGCATCAGTACGGTTTTTTCAGGACTGAGAATCTTTGCTGTTTCACCCATGAAGCGGACACCGGCCACGATTAACGTTTGCTCAGTGGCATCACGGCCAAAGCGTGCCATCTCCAGAGAGTCCGCAACGCAACCACCGGTTTCCTCGGCCAGCGCCTGAATCTCGGGGTCAGTGTAATAGTGAGCTACCAGAACAGCATTACGATCACGCAGCAGTTGCTTGATCTGTTCCTTCAGTTCGGCCTTGCGCACATCAGTAAGCGGCGCAGGCTTGGCCGGGAACGGATAATCAACTTGATCGACTCTGAAAGCAATAGTCATAACAAATAGCCTGAATAATCGACAATAGGGCGACGGATTATACCCGACTGTCATAAAAATTACATAGGGATACGCTATGAATAAAAGTGTTTGCCCGGATTAAAGCGCTATGACTTATAACAGTGCAATGCTTTTGCGGTTGATAAAGCTGATAACGAATCGGGATAATATCTAACAGGAAGTATTTAAGAATTTTAAGAGGTTCCGGATAACCGGAGCAAAGATAAGATGGTGGGTCGTGCTGGATTCGAACCAGCGACCAATTGATTAAAAGTCAACTGCTCTACCAACTGAGCTAACGACCCATCTTATGGTTGCGGTGAAAAGCGATATTCTCACTGAGGAGAAAGTGGTGGGTCGTGCTGGATTCGAACCAGCGACCAATTGATTAAAAGTCAACTGCTCTACCAACTGAGCTAACGACCCTTTCGCCTTTCTGCGTCACCACTCTGTGGCAACGGCGGCATATAATACTCAGATTCTGAGGCAGTGCAACCTTAAATCCGGATTTATTTTCACTTTTCTCGTTTTTCTTGTTCAAACGGTCAAAATGAAATCAAATCGTACAGTATTCCCCCGCTTTTCGGAGAGTTATTTTGAATTTAACCCTGCCGGACAGATAAAAATGTAGCATCCAGACGCAAAATTGCAGTGGGATTTGCCTGAATTTTTTCTCATCTTTTAAAAAAATTTTGTGCAACTGCCGGATTATTCACCAACTTTCTCAAAATAATTTTAATTATTTTTGAGACGCCGGCAACAGATGGTTATTTTACGTTCTCAACATCACACTTCGCAGACAAATTTGCAGTGAGGAATTTAAGTTCACCACCGCTAACTTTTGTTTTTCCGTATAAAAAACAGGCAGGCGTATTTTACGCAGAATTTTGCAGGCAATAAAAAACCTCCCGGAGGAGGTTTTTTTAATCAGCTTATAATCCGGATAAACGGGACTGGGCAAGTTTGGTGGCGGATGAATCAGGATATTCATTGACCACTTGCTGAAACAGGCTTCTGGCCTGTCCTTTGTTGCCCTGTCTTTCTGCTATCACTCCAAGCTTAAGTAATGCGTCAGGTCGTTTGGGAGAGTCTGAGAAGCGATCAATAACAATATTGAACTGTTCAGATGCATCAGACCACTTTTGCTGATTAAACAACAACTGCCCTAACCAATAATGCGCGTTAGGCGCGTATTCACTGTTTGGATAAGATGACAGGAAAGACTGAAAAGCCGGAATGGCTTTGTCGTATTCTCTGGACTTCAGGATCAGATTGACCGCAGCGTCATAGGCATCACTCTCACTCTCTGCGCTGGCCGGTGCCGGTGACTGAGGTTTCGACGGTGCTGGCTGAGACGGCGCAGGTGATGAATAATCAGAAGCTGAACCGGATGCACTGCCCACACCAGCCTGCTTTAACGCTTCAACACGCTTGTCAATTTCCAGATACAACTCGCGTTGGCGCTCAAGCACTTTCTCAAGTTGATTGGTGTGCACTTCAACAGCCCCGCGCAACTCGTCAATTTCACCCTGCATGGTGTCGAGTTGTTGCTGCAAACGGTGCTGCATTTGCGTGCGGCTGTCTACCATTCGTTCCAGTACAGTGATGCGTTGCTCTAACGTGCTGGAGGAATTGCCTGAATTAGCCGTTTGCTGCGAGCTGCTGTTACCGACATCATAAACAGGTGCCTGAGCTTGCGCTGCGGCTGAAATACAAAGGGCGGCACACATGGTGACGCCCTGAATCATTGGTTTAACCAAAGCTTAACCCTTATTGGTAAACTACGATACCACGACGGTTTTGTGCCATCGCGTATTCAGTTGACCCCATAACTGCTGGCTTCTCTTCACCGTAAGAAACAGTAGAGATTTGGCTGCTGCTTACACCTGCGTTCATCAGGTAAGTTTCAACAGCTTGTGCACGACGTTCACCCAGAGCAATGTTGTACTCTGGTGTACCGCGCTGGTCAGTGTGGCCTTCGATAACCACGTTTTGATTCGGGTTGTTTACCAGGAACTCAGCGTGTTTATCCAGTAAAGCCTGGAATTCTGCTTTAATCGTTGCACGGTCGAAATCAAAGTAAACGGTTTGCTCTTTTTTCAGCGCCGCTTTCTGCTCTTCAACCATTTCCTGCTGACGTTGCATGCGGGTAGCAGCTTCTGCCTGTACACGCGCTTGTTCAGCTTCACGAGCCTGACGTTCCGCTTCTGCCTGCTCCTGGGCAACACGGTTACGTTCAGCGGCCAGTTCTTCTTCAGACGGGCCGGAAGAACAAGCCATCATAGTCACCACTGGCAAGGCAATAATGAAGCTTTTCATCACTTTATTCATTTGCATCCTCTTAATCCTTATATTTATTTGTGTATATCTGTTTTAAAACAAAAATGGTGACCAACTCGGCGACTTCACTTGTCCATTTGTGGCTGGTAACCTGGCTTTAAAGCGCCCGTCTAAAGACACCAGAGATAAAACCTGTGTGCCATTGTGAAGGGTACTGTAAATAATCATGCTTCCATTCGGCGCAATACTCGGAGACTCGTCCAGAAAGGTCTTCGTCAGTACTTGTATTCCGCCATTTTCCAATCCAAGTTTAGCGATACGGTAATCACCCCGTGTGCGATTTACCAATACCATTTGTTTACCGTCAGGTGTAATGGTACCGCCAAGATTCTGTTCGCCTTCAAATGTAAGGCGTCTAACCTTACGAGAAGATAAATTTACGCTATAAATCTGAGGTTTACCACCCCGTTCCGAGCTAAATGTTAAGCTCTTGCCATCCGGTGTCCAGGCCGGCTCCGTATCAATGGCACGATTTCGCGTAATGCGCTGTAAATTTTTCGTCGCAATATCCATCACATAGATTTCCGGGTTGCCATCTTTTGACAACACCATTGCCAGACTTTTACCATCCGGCGAGAAAACCGGGCTGCTGTTGATGCCGGGAAAATCCGTCATCTTTGTGCGCGCCATGGTGTAAATATCCTGGATAAAAATCTGCGGACGTTTGTTCTCGAAACTGACATAAGCCAGTTTCTCACCGTCAGGCGACCATGATGGTGACATTAACGGCTCAGGTGAAGACAATAATCTCGTCTCATTTTCACCATCATAATCTGAAATAACCAGCTGGTACGGCAGCTTTTCTTTATTTCTGTCACGCACCACAACATACGCTAAACGGGTGAGGAACGCACCGCGTTCACCTGTCAATTTTTCGTAAACCACATCACTGATGCGGTGAGCGTACTGACGAAAATCCGCAGAGCCGATTACCGACTGGCGGGCATCAATCACATGATCGGCACTGTCAACCAGCTTGCCATTGCTCATACCCTGACTTTTGCCGCCGGTAACCTGGCCACGCAACACATCAATCAGCTCAAATGATACTCTGTATCTGTCAGCCCCTTCCGGTGCCACGCTGCCCACGACAATGGTGTCCACACCGGTAGCCGCCCAGGCACTGTAATTAACCTGCTTATCGGTTGCCGGCTGCTGTGGCATTTTAGCAACGGCAATCGGGTTAAACTTGCCACTGCGCATTAAATCTGCCATCACCACTTCGGAGATGTTCTCCGGCATCTGGCCGGCCCCTTCCCATTTAAACGGGACAACACCTATCGGGCGCGCACTGTCTACCCCTTCAGTGATCACTATTTCCAATGCCGCCTTTGCCATACCACTAGCGCTTAGTATGACAAGACCTAATAACATCCTGATTTTTTTCATCGTCACTACAGTCTCACCGTTATGTTTATATCTCTTATTTGTTCGTACACAGCCGGATCATCCGACATAGGCAACTTATCCGGCCGGCGCACGGCTGCTTCTGCTGCACGGCATAACGCATCATCACCACCCAGGCGTTTAACCTGAGTCACGTAACCTGACGTTGCAAGGCGAATATTCAGACGACATTCTTTACCCTTAAAGCTGTCATCTGCATACAGGAAGCTTTGCACCTTAGAGGTTATCAACGCCCGGTAGCGATCAACTTCAGACATCACCTGCTTCCGGCGACGCTGAGCCTGAGCTGCGCGTTCAGCTTCGGCTTTCTCCTGCAAAATCCTTTCCTGTTCTGCTTTTTCACGGGCTTCTTTTGCTTTTCTTTCCGCGTCGGCTTTTTCCTGTGCCTCGCGCTGCTTACGTTCCTTCTCCTTTTGCGCAGCAATACGCTTAAGTTCCTGCTGCTTTTGACGCTCAGCTTCTTCGCGGCGCTTCTTATCTGCCGCTTTCTTTTCAGCTGCCTGTCTGGCCGCCTGCTCTTCTTTCCGCTTGCGCTCCTGAGCGGCTGCTTCTCTGGCTTTACGCTGACGGGCATCGGCTTCCGCCTGAGCCTTCTCAGCTGCAGCCTGTTCAGCACGCTTCTTATCGGCAATAGCCTGCGCGTCAATGAATGTTGCCTGAATGACAGGCGCATCACTGTTGCTTACAGGCTCGAAAGGATCGGGCGAAAAACTGACGCTAATTAGCAACACTACAGCAATCGCCACGTGAACGCCAATGGCTTTAGCTAATGCCTGCTGATTAGAATTTAATTTACGCATACTTTTTTATGATTCGTCCACCGGGTCTGTCATCAATCCCACTGACGGCACCCCTGCTTTTTGCAGCAAGACCATCAACTGAATCACTTCGTTATATGCAACCTGTCCGTCCCCTTTCACCACCACCGGCGTTTGCGGTTCAGACTTTAATTTTTCGGCCACCAGTGCAGTGAGTTCCTGCGTACCCAGCGGGGTTTCCTGGTCGTTGCCAACGTTCAGGTAATAGTTACCCTGTACGTCCACCGAAGCGATGAGCGGCGGTGTATCTTCCTGCTCAATCGGCTGGGCGCTGGCTTTCGGCAATTCCACCTTCACGCCCTGGGAAATAAGCGGCGCGGTAACCATAAAAATGATCAGCAGTACCAGCATCACGTCAATATAAGGCACCACGTTAATTTCGGATACCGGACGACGCCGTTTACGAATGTACATAATCAGTCTCCGGAGATCGTTACTGTGGCTGTGCCGTCATCGCCTGACGGTGCAATATGGCAGAAAACTCTTCCATGAAATTCCCGTAGCTGTTCTCCAGTTTCTCAACTTTATGGCTGAAGCGGTTGTAAGCGATAACTGCCGGAATAGCAGCAAAAAGACCGATAGCGGTTGCAATAAGGGCTTCTGCAATACCCGGCGCCACCATGGCCAGTGTGGCCTGCTGCACTTCACCCAGTGCAATAAATGCATTCATGATGCCCCATACCGTACCGAACAGACCGATATAAGGACTGATTGAGCCGGCAGTCGCCAGAAAGGGTAAACGGCTTTCCAGCTCTTCCACCTGACGGGACATAGATACACGCATTGCACGGTAGGTACCGTCAACAATGCCGTTTACCGCAGTGTTACCTTTGCGCAGACGCACAAACTCTTTAAAACCGGCGCAGAAAATATTGGCCATCCCTGTTACATCAGAACGGGCGGATAATTCCTGATAAAGACGGTTGAGATCTGCGCCTGACCAGAATTTGTCTTCAAACTGGCGCATTTCTTTATCTGCTGCATTCAATGCTTTGGTACGCTGAAAAATAAACGTCCATGAAGCCACTGACACACTGAGCAGCAACAACATAATAAGCTGAACGACAAAACTGGCCTGAAGGAACAGACCGATAAAGGTTAAATCAGATTCCACTAGCTAAATCCCCTGATAAAGTGGCTGGTAATTTCCGTGGCTTCATTGCCACAGGGTCTACACATGCAATTTTTATGTCCGCCGACACTAAACAGTTGTCTTGCGGATCTTTTATTTCTTGTCTGAAAGTCAAACTTGCGCCCTTCAATTCTACAATTTGCGATTCAATACTCAACAATTGATTAAATCTGGCCGGCGCATGGTTATGCATTTCAACCCGTTTGACGACAAAGGCTATGGATTGTTCCATCAACTTGTCCTGTTCGTAACCCAGTGATCTCAACCACTCGGTTCTGGCCCGTTCCATGAACTTCAGATAATTCGCATAATACACAATACCGCCGGCATCTGTGTCTTCGTAATAAACCCGCACCGGCATGGTATGTTTTGCAGACATGCAATACTCCACTTTTAAAAATGTAATGAAAACGTCATAAAGAAAAACTTACCCGGGAACTCACCAAATGGTCCATTTATGCCGTTGAAACGCTTTATTTCTGCGGTAAAAACAAATTCTACGGCAAGCCATTAACAGCAACTTAACACATTAGATTTTCTAATAGAAAAAAATAATTTTCCTCAATTGTCAGGTTCAGAAACTACTCTATAATGCGCCCATCTGTCGAACAGAGTGAAGCGGTTCTGGAACGGTTTCACACGAGTTTTCTCCTGATTGACATGAGTTCCCTGGATTTATTTCCTTCAACACTTGTTGTTTTAGCCCGTTCAATTTGAGCGGGCTTTTTTTATGCCCGAAAGAAAATATCATAAATAGCAGCAGAAAGAAGACATGGCCGGCCAGTGAGTCACTGACCGGCAAGAAAAGATATTTTAGCTTTTTGGTTCAAATCCGAAATGCAGGTAAGCCCGCTGAGACACAATACGGCCTCTCGGGGTGCGCTGAAGGAACCCCTGCTGAATAAGAAACGGCTCAATGACGTCTTCGATGGTTTCCTTTTCTTCCCCGATTGCGGCTGCCAGATTATCAAGCCCCACCGGACCTCCGTCGAATTTATCGATAATGGCCGTCAGTAGTTTTCTGTCCATGTAATCAAAGCCTTCTTTATCCACATCCAGCATATCCAGCGCTTTCGCTGCAATGTCTGCATGTACTTTTCCGTCGGCTTTAATTTCTGCATAGTCTCTGACACGGCGAAGCAAACGGTTTGCGATCCGCGGCGTCCCCCGGGAGCGTCGCGCCACTTCCTCAGCACCGGCGGCATCCATATCCAGATTCAGATAACTGGCGCTGCGCTGAATAATGGTAGTGAGATCTTTGATATTGTAAAACTCAAGACGTTGCACAATACCGAAACGGTCACGCAGAGGAGATGTCAGAGAGCCGGCACGGGTAGTCGCCCCCACCAGCGTGAACGGTGGTAAATCCAGTTTAATGGAGCGGGCAGCCGGGCCTTCACCTATCATGATATCAAGCTGATAGTCTTCCATAGCCGGATACAGGATTTCCTCTACAACAGGGCTCAGACGATGAATTTCATCAATGAACAACACATCATTTTTTTCAAGATTGGTAAGCAGTGCTGCCAGATCGCCGGCCTTTTCCAGCACCGGACCGGATGTGGTTTTAATATTCACGCCCATTTCATTAGCAACAATATTTGCCAGCGTGGTTTTTCCTAATCCCGGAGGACCAAAAATGAGCAAGTGGTCAAGGGCATCATCACGATTGCGCGCCGCCTGAATAAAAATTTCCATCTGTTCACACACATGGGGCTGACCCGTGTAGTCAGCCAGCATTTTCGGCCTTATGGCACGGTCGATAACTTCATCTTCGGTGGTGGCAGCCGGCGCTATAAGTCTGTCTGCTTCAATCATCACTTATTCCCGTTAAATCGCAGCTTTCAAAGCTTCGCGGATAAGATTTTCACTGTTCATGCCATCCTGATAAACCGAAGTAACCAGTTTATTTGCCTGAACCGGCTTGTAACCCAATGCCACCAGCGCGCTCTGCGCTTCTTCTTTCGCATCATTCACCGGAACAATCGTATCAGCCGCTTTATTTTCCATATCAAACGGAATGTCCACTGCCTGCTGCTTACCGAATTTGGCCAGCCGGTCTTTCAGTTCAACCACCAGACGCTCAGCGGTTTTCCTGCCAATACCAGGCAAACTGACCAGTGCGCTCACATCTTCATTTTGCACGCTGATAAGAAATTGTCCGGCCGACATGCCTGACAGGATAGTCAGTCCTAGTTTGGGCCCCACGCCGTTAGCTTTGATGAGTTCGCGGAACAAACCCCGCTCCATTTTATCGGCAAAGCCAAATAAAAGCTGGGCGTCTTCACGCACAACAAAGTGGGTATAAACGGCTACGTTTTCGCCGACAGCAGGCAACTGATAAAAACTGGTCATCGGCATTTGAATTTCATAACCAATACCATTCACATCTATCAGCACTTCAGGGGGCTGCTTTTCTAATAATCGCCCTTCAATTCTTCCAATCATTTATTTTGATAACCAATTTAGACGGGTACTTTTCAGCGCAGGCGGCGACGGACGGTTTTACTGGCCTGTCCCGCCATGTTAATCAGACTTTGTTCCGTGTGTGCATGGCACAGTGCTACAGCCAGGGCATCGGCCGCATCGGCCTGAGGCGTTCCCGGCAGATTCAGCAAATGTTTTACCATATGCTGTACCTGGGTTTTCTCCGCACTCCCCTTTCCCACAACAGCCTGTTTGATTTGTCTGGCCGAATATTCAGCCACCGGCAATTCAGACTGCGTAGCGGCCACAATGGCAGCCCCTCTTGCCTGCCCGAGCTTCAATGCAGAATCCGGGTTTTTCGCCATAAAAACCTGTTCTATGGCAAATTGCTGCGGCGTGAATTCACGTATTACTTCACCCACACCTGCAAAAATTTGTGCCAGCCGGTCAGCCATAACATCGCTTTTTACACGAATGCATCCACTGCCCAAATAAACAATTTTGCCCTGTTTTCTGGCAATCACACCATACCCTGTTACACGGGAACCTGGATCTATACCCAGTATAATCATCTTCGGCACTCCGGCACAAATGCTTCTACTGCATCACGGTTTGAAGGCGACCATAATTTAGCCAGGGCATCCGGTTTGTCCAGCCATTCAAACGCCAGATGCTCAGTTAACACAAGCTCACTGGCCGAAGAGACACAGGCACTGAAGACATGCTCAGTATTGAAACGGGTACCCTGCGGGTAACGGTGCAGCCAGCGGCGGCGGATTTCGTAGCGGTTAATGAGAGAGCAGTCATTAAGCTGCAGAGGAGTCAGCACGATGCCTGTTTCTTCGGCGACTTCTCTGACGGCAGTTTCTGCAGGAAGCTCACCGGCTTCAACAGTCCCTGTCACAGATTGCCAGAATGAAGGGTCATCATTGCGTTGTAGTAACAATATGCGGTGGTGCTCATCATAGAGCACCACCAGCACAGATTCCGGTCGCTTTAACGCCATCCGGAATTATTCAGCGTCTTTCTTAACAGTCGCAATGGCCAGTTCCGCCAGCGCCGCCGGATTCGCCGGGCTCGGTGCATCTGTCAGCGGGCATGCAGCCGTGGTGGTTTTCGGGAATGCCATTACGTCGCGAATTGACGTTGCACCGGTCATCAGCATCACCAGACGATCCAGACCGAAAGCAAGACCAGCATGGGGCGGCGCGCCAAACTGCAGCGCTTCTAACAAGAAGCCAAACTTGTTCTGCGCTTCTTCTTCGTCGATACCCAGAATGCTGAATACTGCAGACTGCATGTCCTGATTGTGAATACGCACAGAACCACCGCCCAGTTCCACACCGTTCAGTACCATGTCGTAGGCATCTGAAATCGCTTCAGCCGGGTTCGCTTTGAGCTCTTCAGCGGTCAGGCCGCGGGGTGCCGTGAACGGATGGTGACACGCAAACAGCGCGCCGTCCGCTTCTTCGAACATAGGGAAATCAACAACCCACAGTGGTTTCCAGTCACCTTCCAGCAATTCGAAATCTTCACCCAGCTTCAGACGCAGTGCGCCCATGGCTTCAGTTACTACATTTTTGCTGTCCGCACCGAATAACAGAATATCGCCCGCCTGTGCGCCGGTACGCTGTATCAGCGCATCAGTAATGTCTTCAGACAGGAATTTCAGAATGGGTGATTGCAGACCGTCCTGACCAGGCTTGTCTTCATTCACCTTCATCCATGCCAGACCTTTGGCGCCATAGATACCGACGAATTTAGTGTATTCGTCAATCTGTTTGCGGGAAAGACTGGCACCGCCGGGCACACGGATAACCGCCACACGGCCTTTCGGATCGTTGGCCGGACCGGAGAATACTTTAAACTCTACGTTAGCCAGCAAATCAGCCACATCTACCAGTTCCAACGGGTTACGTAAGTCAGGCTTATCACTACCGAAACGCTGCATCGCTTCTGCGTAAGTCATACGGGGGAATTCACCCAGATCGACATTCAGCATTTTCAGAAACAAGTCACGGATCATGCCTTCGGTGATAGACATTACGCCATCAGCATCAAGGAAGGTGGTTTCCAAATCGATTTGAGTGAATTCTGGCTGGCGATCAGCACGTAAGTCTTCGTCACGGAAGCATTTTACGATTTGGTAATAACGATCCATGCCCGACATCATCAGCAACTGTTTGAACAACTGAGGTGACTGTGGCAGTGCAAAGAATTCGCCTTTGTGGGTGCGGCTTGGAACCAGATAGTCACGGGCACCTTCCGGCGTAGCTTTCGTCAGAATCGGGGTTTCAATATCCAGGAAACCTTCTTCTTCCAGGTAACGGCGAACAGCACCGGTAACACGGGCACGGAACTTCAGGCGGTCGCTCATTACCGGACGACGCAGGTCGAGGTAACGATAGCGCAGACGTTGTTCTTCAGAGTTTTCCTGGTTCCAGTCCAGCGGCAGTACCGCAGACTTATTGATGATTTCCAGCCCAGTGCCCAGAATTTCAATTTCACCGGTACGCATTTGTTTGTTGATCTGCCCTTCAGGGCGGGCACGCACTTTACCGGTCAGCTTCACGCAGAATTCATTACGCAGTTTATTGGCTACGTCCAGTACTTCCGGTAAGTCGGGATCGAATACCACCTGCACGATGCCTTCGCGGTCACGAAGATCGATGAAAATAACGCCGCCTAAGTCACGACGCTTGTTAACCCAACCACAAAGTGTGACTTCCTGGCCGGCGTAAGATGAATCAATATTCCCACAGTAATCTGTGCGCATGGTCCCTGAACCTCTGGTAATGTGTTGTCTGCCTGGCGATGCTGACTTGCAAGGCATTGCGGTCAGTGCTTCAATGCAGCCGGACGGTGACTTGTCTCAGTCAGGCAACTATCCGGTTAAGCCTCAGACTTTAGATAAAAATAAGGTCGCATAGTATAAACAAATGCATCGTAAAGCCCAATGACTAAAAGCGATTTCCACAGCCAACTGAACAATTCTCTGCCACCTGTGTACATTGGTGTGCCTCAGTGGCAACACAGCCGCTGGCCGGGGGACTGGTTTAACGATGCCGGAGCAAGAAAAAACGCCCTCGGATATTATGCAAAGCAGATGAATTCAGTGGAAGGCAACACCACCTTCTATGCCCTGCCCTCAGCGGACACTGTGGCACGGTGGATTGAGCAAACCCCGCAGGCCTTCCGCTTTACGTTTAAAGTCCACCAGACCATCACTCACAGCGGTGCACCGGACCCGAACCACCCTGATATTGAAAAGCAGTTGTCGCTGCTGGCCCCGCTGAAAGAACGGCTGGGCATGCTGATGTTGCAACTGCCCGCCAGTACCGGCCCTGACAGTTTGCAGGCCATTTCCGCCATGTTGAAGCAATTTCCGGCAGACATACCTCTTGGCGTTGAAGTACGTCATCCGGCATTTTTTGATAAAGGCGGCGCGGAACAACAATTTAACCGCATGCTCATGGAACAGAAGGTAAACCGGGTCATTATGGATACACGGGGATTATTCGCCGGTCCGTCTGACAGCGAACTGACCACAGAGGTACGGATGAAAAAGCCCAGACTGCCGGTGAATGTGATTGCGACATCCACGGCACCGGTTGTGCGCTTTGTGGGTGGTAATGACGATGCCGCCAATACCCGCTGCTTACAGCCCTGGATAGGAAAATGCCATGAATGGCGGCTTGAAGGCCGCACACCATACATGTTCTTTCATAAACCGGAAAATGGCGATGCGCCCTGGCTGGCAGCAGAATTTATCGACAGTTATAACGACTGCTATCCTGATGCAGCATTGCCTGCTCTGACTTTCGCACCACCGCCTGCTGAGCAAACTTCTTTGTTTTGAAAAATTAAGAACCGGGTTGCAGAGAGGAAATAAATATCCGCACTCTGCTCATTTAACAGAGTGCGGCGGGACATTATCAGAAAATAACGTTGGTGAAATTACCGGCTTTTAGCGGAAATCACCGGCATCTAGCTCATGTTTTTTCATCAGCTTATGCATATCGGTACGGTTACGACCGGCCAGCTCGGCGGCACGGGTCACATTACCGTCGGTCATTTTCAATAATTTGTGCAGATACTTTTGTTCAAAGGCATCGCGGGCTTCGGTCAGTGTTGGCCAGCTCTGGCGGGTAGCCGACAATGCCTGCTGTACCAGATGCAGCGGGATCACCGGCGTTTGTGTCAGTGCTACACACTGCTCTACCACGTTAACCAGTTGCCGCACGTTACCGGGCCATTCTGACTTCACCAGTAATTGCATGGCATCATCAGAAAATTGCGTCACATTCACGCCATGACGCTGACCGCTTTGCTGAAGCAATGTACGGGCGAGCAAGGGAATGTCTTCACTGCGCTCTTTCAGGGAAGGTAGTTTCAGATTCACCACGTTAAGACGATAGTACAAATCTTCCCGGAAGCTGCCCTCTTCCATTTCTTTATGCAAATCTTTGTGTGTTGCAGAAATAATACGTACGTCGATGTCTACGTGTTTGGCGCTGCCCACAGGCCGGATTTGACGCTCCTGTAACGCACGCAGCAATTTGACCTGTAACGTCATTGGCATGTCGCCAATTTCATCAAGGAACAAGGTGCCGCCATCCGCTTCACGGAACAAACCGGGGTTTGCATGCACCGCACCGGTAAAGGCGCCTTTTGCATGACCAAACAATTCTGACTCCAGCAGGTTTTCCGGCAATGCACCACAGTTAATGGCAATAAACGGCTTGTCACGACGGTTACTGGCCCGGTGAATAGCATTCGCCAGCAATTCTTTACCGGTACCGCTGGCACCACTGATAAGCACACTCACTTCACGCTGGGCAATACGGAAAGCCTGGTCCATCACACTGGTCATTTCCGGTGCACGGGTAATGATATCTTTGCACCACTCTTCCGGCTGAACAGATAGAGACTGACTCAGGGCTTTTTGCAATAACTTGCGTAACTCATCGTGATCCACCGGCTTAGGCAAAAAGCCGAACACACCACGCTGGGTTGCCGCAACGGCGTCAGAAATCGTACCGTGGGCAGTCATCAATATCACAGGAATATCCTTACGGACGCCCATGATTTCTTCAAATAAGCTCAGACCATCAAGGCCCGGCATACGTAAATCTGACAACACCACGTCGTAGTCATCACTACGAATTTTGCGTAATGCCGCCTGACCATCTTCCACCGCCGTGACCTGATATCCTTCGCCTTCAAGGCGAATGGTCAGCAGGCGAAGTAAACTTTTATCGTCGTCAACGAGCAATAATCTGGCGTTTCGCGCTCCGGATTCATTCATCGCTGCGTACTCCTGTTTTTATCCATCAGCGTTGCTTCAACTTTAAGCAACTCTTCCATCTTCTTAGTTTGTGATTCCAGTTCTTTTTCGAGCATCTGCAACTGCTTTTCTTTATCGGTGTTCACGCGGTTTAAGATCACCATCGCCGATTCAAGCTCAAGCATTTCATCGTTGGGGGCATTAACAATAGTGGCCACCACGGTTTGCATATCCGGCGTCAGCTTATCCTTCACTTCGGTCAGCCAGTGCCGGGCACGAAGGCGACTCTGATAAGGGGTGTCTACAGGCAGTGATAAAATGATTTTTTTTATTTTATCCTCTGTTGAATCGGACAACCCGGCGATAGCATCTCTGCGTACAGGCCAGCGGGTATTGTCGGCCTGAACCCACAGGTTCACCCAATAGAGCAAATCGCACTGGTGCTCAAAAGATTCTGTGTCTTTTTCTACCAGACAAAGGGAATCACTCTCCACCAGTTGCGGTGCGACCGTATTTTCCTCGACCGGAATAACTGGTGCAGACTCATTCCCTTCTATCGCTGCACATCCACCCAGCATGGCGGCCAGTGGCAGCAATAATTTGATTTTCATTAACGTTTTTCCTTCTGCGGAATGCTTACTCTAAAACAGACATCGGCATAATCTACATCAACAACCGCCACATCGCCGTGCATCAAACGGGCACAGTCTGAAACAATGGACAGGCCCAAACCCGTACCAATGACATTGTCGTTTCTTGGATCGTCACCCCGGGTAAACGGTTCAAAAAGTTTACCCACTTTTTCCGGCGGAATCTTTTTCCCCCGGTTAGCTACATCGAGTACTGCTACCTCCTCCTGTCGATAAATCCTCACGGAAATAGGTCTGCCTATTGCACCGTGTGCTACAGCATTCGATACCAGATTATCAAGTATACGACGATACAACTCCTCGTCGACACTAATGGTTTCTACGGTTACATCCACAGTAACTTCACGGTCCTGCAGCGCCAGGGCGTAGTCTTCGATACAATCTCTGACAAGATCCTGCGGATTAATGTCCGTAAATTTAGGTTCAGCCTGCTGCAGAAGCAGGTTGTAATCCAGCAGCTTTTCTACCAGCGTATTCAGGCGCTGGGTGCTGGAACTGAGCAAAGAAAGTACTTCAACCTGCTGGGGATTCAGCTCACCGACAACGTTCTCAGAAAGCAAACTACACCCTTCTTTAATGCTTGCCAGCGGCGTTTTAAGTTCGTGGGCGGCATGTCGCAAAAGCGCAGTGCGAATATGTTCAAGCTGCTGTAAACGTTCCGCCAGCCAATGAAGATCTCTTTCTACCCCAATTAATTCATAGGGTGCCTTCGTAGACAATGGCGGCAACTCACCACGCTGATGGGCGAGGATCTGAATGATTTGCTTGAGCTTGCGCACCGGATTTACAATCAACTGGCTGCCGAGCAAAATCAGCAACAATGACACACTGACCAGCAGCGCCGTCGACCATGCCTGCTTGGCCTGCATATCAGTCATGTCTTCCTGCTGCACAGCCAGACGGGTTTGAATAGCCTTGTCCACGTCTTTGCGGATGGCAGTAACACCATTACTTAATGAAGCGAGATACGCATTCAGTAAAAGCTGATCGTTAATAGTGCGGAAATTTCGTAATTGCTCAATTTGCTTTTTCAGCAGCCCGCAATTTTCACTCGCCGGAACGATACCGCAGAGCTTGCTTTGCGCGCTGGCAAACTGTGCAATTGCATTGTCAGTTAAATCAGCGACGGTGGCGTTCTGGATAATGGCGTACTGACGGAGGGTACGCTCCAGGTCGATGGCAGCGCCGTCCAGATTTTGCAGGTAGCCCACGACCGTCACCACGAAACGTGTCTCTTTGGTGGTCATCCTGCTGACTTTGGCAAGATCGCTCTGGCTTTGCCAAAGCAGTGCTATAAGGGGAACCAGCGCAAGTAAAAAACTACCTAACGTAAGTTGTCTGAGGGAACCAACTCGCAAAATTCGATCACTAAATGAAGTCCGGTTTTTCAGGATCGCATACCCCTTTCAATGCCGCAATAGATGATGGCACCAAATACCCTGTGCCATCGTTAAAAAGATTATTTAGCAGATGCACGCATGCTGAGCAGTTCTACTTCCTCGCTGGCTTTCAGTTCGTCAATGCTCAACTGACCGTCTGCATTATCGTCAATGCGACTGAAAAGGCGTAACAAACGGGTATCAGCAACAGCCTCTTTCAGGGAGATATAACCGTCCTGGTCTTCATCCAGTTCAGATAGCCATGCTTCACCGGCATTGGCCTCTGCAACAGCGACAGCCTGAACAGCAATAATGGTAAATAACAATAAAAACACTTTCTCAATTCGCTTCATAACAACCTCCTGTGCTCGCGGGTTGTGAGCGGATGTAAAGGACTGGGACCCGTCCGGTTATACAGAAGCTCACGTTAAACAGGAGTTAGCACAAGTAGTGCCAAAACACTATTAACCAATAAAATCAGTAACTTGCTATTTAACACTACGAATAAGAAGTTGCAGGTGTTGCAAATTATCTACACTGGCGGCGCAAATTTTTATCCCTGCGCCGCATCCGGAGCATTTAATAGATGCAGATAATTCTGGTCGATAGTCAGCAGTTTGGAGAGAGGGACAGGTTTGCTGAACAAGTACCCCTGAACATGATCACAGCCATGCTCAATCAGATACGCCCATTGACCGGGGTGCTCTATACCTTCGGCACATACGGTTAAGGCCAGTCGTTTAGCCAAATCAATGATGGTACCGGTTACCAGACGGGAGCGCTCAGAGGTGTCCAGTTCACGGATAAACTGACGATCAACCTTAAGCGTATCGATGGTGATTTGCGTGAGGTAACTTAACGACGAATAACCGGTACCAAAATCATCCAGAGAAATAGCACAACCGAGATTGCTAAGACGCTTGAAGAACTTATCAGCAAAAGCAAAGTTTTCCAGATAGGCGGATTCGGTGACTTCAAATTCAAAATACTCAGGATTCACCTGATAACGTTCGAATAACCCGTAGATATCGTCGAACAAACCGGTGTGGCGTAAATCGTGGCCGGACAGATTGATTGCGACCTTAAATTTACGGGAGATCAGCATTTGCAGATCGGGCAGTTCCATACATACCCGTTCAATCATCCACTGGGTTATGGCCGATATTTTGCCGCCCTGCTCTGCAATGGGAATAAACTCTGACGGCATCACCAGACCAAATTCAGGGTGCTGCCAGCGTATGAGCGCCTCAAGGCCGATAATTTCACCCTGCTGACTAATTTTGGGCTGATAGTAAACCAGAAATTCATCCTGCCGGATGGCACCGTCAATACTGTTAGCAATAGACATTTTACGCTTGTACGATTCAACCATATCGATGGTGAATAACGTGTAAGTACCGCGACCTTTCGCCTTAGAGCGGTACATGGCAAGGTCAGCATTACTCATTAACTGACTGAGCTCGTACTCCGCATCACTGGCTCTGGCAATCCCCACACTGACACCGACGGTCAACGCCAGACCTCTCAGCATGAAGGGTTCGGTAAATGCGCCGACCAGTTTATCTGCCAGGTTTTTCAGGCTTGCATCCGACACGTCCCTGTCAGGCACAATGATAAATTCATCACCGCCCAGCCGTGCAATCAAATCGCCTTCCCGCAACATGTTCACCACACGGTCTGCCACTTCTATCAGGATCAGATCACCGGTTTCATGTCCCAGTGAATCATTAATCCCCTTAAATCCGTCGAGATCAAAGAAAACCAGTGCCAAATCATCTTTGGTGCGTCTTACACGGGCGAGCTCCAGCCTGAGGTTATCCACCACAAATTGCCGGTTAGGGAGTCCTGTCAGGCTGTCATAATTCGCCAGCCGCATCATTGTTTGTTGCTGTTCCACCAGCGTGTCGTTCTGTTCTTTATTGATGATCAGTTCGACTTCGATTGTATCGAGAAAACTGTTGATACTGGTGCCCAGCCTGGCGACCTCGTGATTGTGTTTATCAGAAAATCGCTTTGAGTAATCTTTGTCTCTGGCGATATCACGGGTAAATTCGATCAGGGCCTGCAGGGGTCTGAGCAATCTGCGGCTTACCAGCAGCGCGACAATCACGGTGAGAAAGATGGTGCCGGCAAGCCAGGGAATGACAGAGAAAAATAATGTCTTCTGCGACTGCGCCAGCAACCCGTTCATATCACTGACAATCACCACTTTGCCAGTCAGATAAGGCTCTTTACCGATATTGGCAACGGCATACATAAGTCCGTCAGCCATCTGAATGCCGGCAGGCAATGTAACAGCAAAGGAGTCACTGGCCAGGTTATTCTGTTTAACCGAAGAGGTAATGAGGTTTTTTCTTAAATCAAATACGAAAGCCGCAGTGACCTGACGGTGCGACAACTGCAGAGCAAGTTCCTTTCGCGCTACTTCGCCATCGATGTCACGGTCACCCTGCGCCGGCTCCAGGCGGGCCGCCACATTCTGCACGAGGGCAGACATCTGCTCCTGCTGCATGGAGGTAACACGGGCTTGCTGCGCGTTCAGCGACACGATGTAGACAACGATTACAGACGCCGCTACGGCTGTAGATATCAGCAACGTCAACGGCAACTTCATGGACCGGAACAAACTAACCTGCCTGATTGTTTACACCAGTCGGACGACTCAGCTATGCAAACTGCTCAACCGGCAGACTGTTCCGTAACGGAAAGCTTTGTTTTAATAAACTGGCTGTGAGGTAAATGTAATAAGTCGGCTATACGTCTGATGGTATGCTCTTCAACAGGAGCAATATTTTTATCGGCATAGGCCACTTCCCATAAGCCCGTTAGAATAGCCTGCTTTTCATCAATATTACACTTTTGATTAATAACATGTGTGAACTGCACCATATCGACCGCTTCTTCTGCCGAAGTCTGACCTTCGTTCATTAATGCGTTCAGCTCATCAGCATCCAGAGAAAACTGCTTTTCCAGCAAGGCGCGGTATGCCTCAAGTTCTCTCGGGTCAGCTTCGCGATCTGCGCGAATAATTTCACTCAGCAATACGGCGGTGGCCAGTTCTACTGTATGGGTTTGCGGTTTATCTGACGGGTTATCCCTGAACAAATCAAGTACGGCTTTTAACATGTGATATTCCGGTTTGGACGTTTAGCTGTTTATACGCGTTTTCAACCAGAATGTTTCACCCCGTGAGATAAGCAATCAAGCGCCGGCGATAAATTACCGGTCTACAGACAACCGTACCTTCAGTGTGTTGCCGCTACCTGAGTAATTCACCTGCTCACAAAGCTCGTTGAGTAGTGTCAGTCCCCGGCCAAAACTGTTGTCTTCACCGGTATTTGCCGGTGCGGTATAATCAAACCCCTCTCCGGAATCGCTGATTGTGATATCCAGTGCTGCATCTTTGGGCAGAAACTGAATTAAAAAACTGACCGAACCTTCCTGCAGTTGTTTAAGTCTGATTTCCCGCGCCTGATAATATTCCAGAAAGCCGTCCGGTGAGGACTTTAATGCAGAGTCCAGTTTCAGAATGCCATGTTCGAGTGCGTTATTAAACATCTCCGAAAGTACAGTGTATAGATCTGATCGCAGCAACGTCATACCGGGTTGTGAATTAATCATTTCGATAAGCGACGGTACGATATGCTGATTTTTAAGCTCTGCCCCGCTGAGAGACAAACTGATGCTGTAAGGCAGCTCGTTGAGGGTAAAATCATTTTTCACTGTTGCCAGTGACTGACAGGTATACAACACAATGGTCATGTCATCGGCCTGTTGCAGGTCGCCCCGGTAATTCACTGCCCTGTCGTGCAAATATTGTGAAGTTACCTTTGCCTGTGCGGAAAACCACTTAATAACGCCCTGTTCGTCAGCCATTTCTCCGGCAGCATTCATCACCTCCATCAGTCCGTCGGTGTAGACCAGTAGCTGGTCTCCCTCTGCCGCTTCGAACACCTCGCAGTCATCTTCAAATTCATCAGACTCGAGGATACCCAAAGCCATATGCCTTGGCGGTAAGGTGCGCACCCGGCGTGTGCCAGCTTCCTTCAGCAATAACTGAGGCATGCCGCCATTCCAGACGGAAAACCGCTTGCCGCTGGCATCGATTTCCACAATGACAGCGGCACAAAACATATCTGCCGGAAGTAAAGATAATAAGGTGGTATTCAGTTTTGCCGCCATTTCCCCGGCAGAGAGACCACGCCTGGCCATAGAACGGAAAGACCGGCTGACAGGCAGCACACCGATAGCAGATGCAAGACCATGACCGGTGAAGTCACCCACCATGAAATACACGCCGCCGGCAGGACTGGCTTCACACAGAAATACATCTCCGTTAAACACCGCCGCCGGTGACAAATCAAAATCGAAGAAAGCGGTGATTTCAGACTTGTTTACAATGGCGTTATTAAAAATATGCTCGACAATGGTATGTTCGCGGTCAACGTTCTGCTGAAAATACCGTAAGGCACGGTTCTGCATTTCAATTTTATTGCTGAGTTGCCGGATTCGCCCGTGAGCACGGATTTTCGCTGCCAGAATCACTTTATCAAAAGGCTTGGCGACAAAATCATCACCACCTACTTCAAGACAACGGGCCAGACTCTCTTTATCATCCAGTGAAGTGATGAAAATCACCGGCAGATAGCTGTCACCATACATTTGCTTCAAATGGGGAGCGACCTCGTATCCGTTCATCTGGGGCATGATCACATCAAGCAAAATGAGATCAGGCTTAAGCCGTGAGGCCATCTCCAGTGCTTCTGCACCATTTTTCGCTTCGTAGCAGTCGGTATACCCCTCCTCTTCCAGCATGTGCAGAAGCAAAAAGCGGTTCAGCGACTCGTCATCGACAATCAGAATTTTCATGGCTTTGAGCCTTTCTGCTTATCAGGAAATGGCAAATTTCTTGTCGAACCGGGAGATAGTTAGGATGCGCCCGACCTGAGGACGACAATGGGTAATTTTGTATTTCAGCGATTTGTCTGCCAGTGTTTTCTGCATGTTGAGCAACATGCCAAGAGCCGAGCTGTCCATGTATTCCGTTTTGCCCAAATCGACTTCTACGGTTTCAACAGTTTGAGGTAGCGACATGTACGCATCTCTGAATTCCTGCACCTTGCCGAAATCAAATTTATCGTCCAGTTCGATTACCCAGGTGACGCCATCATCAGATAAACCAGCTGCAATTGTCATTCATTCTTCCTTTGATTAAATCTTGTTTAAGCGTAGTCCGTTATTAACCGTTTATAAAACATAAACAACGGAAAAAGCCGGAATCCATTGGGATTTCCCTGTAATATTTCTTATCATTACCTTAGCAGGCACACTAACGTACTGAGATGCATGCGGAAATAGCGAAAAGCGCACTGATATTAGACTAAAGACTATATCACCCGTACGGTGCCATACAAACGTAATCAGAGACATACATATGCAAGACTCAAAATTAGTATACAGTACCGACGGTGGACGTATTCAGGAATCGAAACCACAAATGACCCGCTCATCTTCCAAAGATGGTGTGGTCAGAATTCACCGTGAAACAAAAGGACGCAAAGGTAAAGGTGTGTCCGTTATCCACGGTCTGGACCTGGATGCAAAAGCCCTGAAGGCCTTGTGTACCGAGCTGAAGAAGAAATGTGGCTGCGGTGGCGCAGTAAAGGAAGGCCTGATAGAAGTTCAAACTGATGACCGCGAAAAACTGCGGACTTTACTTCAGGACAAACAATTTACCGTTAAACTGGCCGGTGGATAAACCGAATCCTTACTACAATTAGTCTCATTCAATATAGTGACGTCAGGTGAGAAAAAATGGAAAAGCTTTCAATCTCTGACTTGCACATAGTGCTGGTCGAACCTTCAGATACACAACGAAAAATAATTACAAACCTGTTACTCAAGGAAAACGTCAGAGAAATTGACGCTGTCAGCTCAATTAAAGAAGCCCGCGAGGCTATCGAATCTCACAGTGCAGATTTGGTTGTCAGTGCCATGTATTTTGAAGACGGCACCGCCATTGAGTTACTAAAATTCATTAAAAGTCATCAGGAATATGCATCCATTCCTTTCATGCTGGTGTCCAGCGAAAGCCGTACTGTGAAACTGGAAGAATTTAAACAGGCAGGGGTGGCCGCGATTTTGCCCAAGCCTTTCGAACCGATTCACTTGTCCCGTGCCCTGAACGCAAGTTTAGATTTGATTAACCACGATGAGCTTGAACTGGAATTGTTCGACGTGCATGAAGTCCGTGTACTGTTGGTTGATGACAGCCGTCTGGCCCGCAATCATATTCGCCGGGTGCTGGAAGGAATGGGTCTGAAGAAGATCACTGAAGCAGAAAACGGTGCCATGGCCCTGACGCATATCAAAGATGCCGAATTTGATCTGGTAGTGACAGACTACAACATGCCGGAAATGGACGGCCGTGAATTATCTGAATTTATCCGCTTTAACCCGGAGACTGCGCACATCCCGATTATCATGGTGACATCTGAGTCTCAGGATAGTATGCACATGGCTAACATTCAGCAAACCGGGGTTAATGCCCTGTGTGATAAACCCTTCGAACCCACCGAAGTGCGGGCTATGCTGGCGGCACTTTTAGGCGAGTAACCGGTAATGCCCCGGTCCTGCTAGCACAACCGGCCCTAATATTGAAGATGAACGGTGATAACGACCGGTGCAAAACTGTATAAAACTATTGACACTCACCGGTCATCGTCATAAAGTCGGGCATATGAAAACGAATATAAAGCACACTAACGCATTCTTTTTTGGTTTTATCACCTTCATTTGAGGGAGGATGCGCTGTGTGTATAAACCTCCCGCACGGGAGGTTTTTTTTTGCCACGAATACGAGTGTAGAACTATGTCAGAACCCGCTTTAGACGCAATACGAAAACGCATTACCGAACTGGACAGCCAGTTGTTAACCCTGCTGGCCGAGCGGCGTCAGCTGACCAATGAAGTAGCAGAAACAAAAATCCGCCACCACATTCCGGTGAGAGACGTTAAACGGGAAGAACAACTGCTTATCCGTTTAATCAAAGAAGGCCGGAATGCTGGCCTGGATCCCCACTACGTCACCCAAATTTTTCACGTTATCATTGAAGACAGTGTACTGAATCAGCAAGCCATGCTGGCCGAGCGGGCAAATCCCGGCAGCAGCCTGCCGCTTAACCGTGTCGCTTTTCTGGGTGATAAAGGGTCTTACAGCTATCTGGCAACACAAAAATATTTCTCCCGCCGGCCCGGTGAACTGATGGAAATGGGCTGCCAGAGCTTTGCTGAAATTGTTCAGAAAGTAGAAAGTAATGAAGCTGATTACGCCGTACTGCCCATTGAAAACACCAGCTCAGGCAGCATCAATGAAGTTTATGACCAGCTGCAACACACTCACCTGAGTATCATTGGTGAACTTACCCACCCTGTCCGCCACAGCTTACTGGTAGCTAAAGACACCAGTCTCAGCAAAATTAAAACCTTGTATGCCCACCCTCAGGTATTTACTCAGTGCAGCCATTTCCTCGCGGAACTGGGCAATGTCGAAGTGAAAACCATGGATGCCACCTCTTCAGCGATGCTGACTGTCAGTGAGTTACAACGTGACGATGTGGCCGCTATCGGCAGTGAAGCCGGCGGAAACCTTTACGGATTAATGGCTATTAAGTCTAATCTGGCAAATCAGAAAGAGAACCACAGCCGCTTCTTTGTTGTATCCAGAGATCCGGTAAAAGTACCGCTACAGGTTCCGGCTAAGACCACGATTATTATGTCTACTGTACAGAAGCCGGGGGCTCTCGTTGAAGCTCTGACGGTGCTCAAAGACAACCAGCTTAATATGACCAAACTGGAATCACGGCCGATCACGGGTAATCCCTGGGAAGAAATGTTTTACATCGACTTCGAAGGAAATCTGGAAGACGGGCCGGTACAAAATGCCATTGAGAGCCTGAAAAAGATGACCCGCTACCTGAAGGTGCTGGGTTGTTACCCCACTGAAGAAGTCAGTCCGACAAAAGTAGCCGCCGCCAGCGCGCTCATCGACAGCGAGTAATCGCCAGCCTTTAAATCAGCCCCGTGCAGGGGCTGATTTGCCTTTTCCTCTCATTTCTGCGACCATGCGCCGCGATTTTTACTGCGTTTTTTTCTGCTGAAGTTCAGCATGCTATCTATTTGATACAGAAAGCTTTCAAATTCACTAAATAATAATTAAGCGTCATCACACCCGTTTGACTTCAAACGAAAGTGAGCCAAAACACCCTCTCAGAAAGTATATAACGCGATTTCGAATTGAATGATACCTGCACTGCGGGGGTATTTTGCTACCCGTATTTTGGCCGGTGTCATGGTCATTTTTAATTTTTACTGAGGTATCTAATGTCTGAAAAAAGACTTCTGAATTTTATCCACGGCAAACCTGTCAGTAACCAGTCCGGGGAAACCTTCTCTGTTACTAACCCGGCCACCGGAGAAGTCATTTACGATGTTGAAGTTGCTGATGACTCAGTGCGTCAGGCAGCAATAGAGAGTGCCAGAGAAGGTTTTAAGCAGTGGTCCTCTATGACTGCAATGGCACGTTCGCGAATACTGCTTAAAGCCGTCGCTATTCTGCGTGAGCGCAACGACGAACTGGCCCGTTATGAAGTACTGGATACCGGAAAACCCATTCAGGAAGCAGATTGCGTGGATGTGGTCACCGGTGCTGATGCTATCGAATACTTCGCCAATCTGGCCCCTGTTCAGGTTGGTCAGCAACAGGATCTGGGCGGGGATTTCTACTACACCCGTAAAGAGCCTCTGGGCATTTGTGCTGGGATTGGTGCATGGAATTATCCTATCCAGATCGCCTGCTGGAAATCGGCTCCGGCACTGGCCGCCGGAAATGCCATGCTGTTCAAGCCATCAGAAGAAACGCCCCGGGGAGCGGTTGAGCTGGCTAAAGTCTACATTGAAGCCGGCGTGCCGGCCGGTGTGTTTAATGTGGTTCATGGTGACGGCGACACAGGTAACTGGCTGACCACTCACCCGGACATTGAAAAAGTGTCGTTTACCGGCGAAGTAGGCACAGGCCGTAAAGTAATGGAAGCCGCTGCCGCCAATTTAAAAGACGTCACCATGGAGTTAGGTGGCAAATCCCCCTTATCGTTTTTGACGATGCCGATATTTCTCAGGCTGTGAGTGCAGCCATGCTTGGGAATTTCTACACCCAGGGCGAAGTATGCACGAACTGCACACGGGTATTTGTTCATGAAAGTGTTTATGACGCTTTTGTCAGTGAACTGAAAACCCGCACGGAAAACAATATCAAAGCCGGCGATCCGATGAACCCGGACGTCAATTTCGGTGCCCTGATTTCGAAAAAACATCAGGATCTTGTGATGGGATACATCGAAAAAGGCAAAGCTGAAGGCGCAACATTACTCACCGGTGGCACGACGTTGCAACCGGACGATGCTCCCAACGGCTATTTCGTGGCACCAACCATTTTCACAGACTGTTCGGACGACATGACTATCTGCAGGGAAGAAATCTTCGGCCCTGTCATGAGTATTCTGACTTTTAAAGATGAAGAAGAAGTGATAAGCCGTGCTAATAACACCCCTCTGGGCCTGGCAGCAGGCATCATGACCAAAGATGTTCAGCGGGCTCACCGTGTCATCCACCAGCTGAAAGCCGGAATTTGCTGGGTCAATAACTACGGCGCTTCTCCTGCTGAAATGCCTGTGGGCGGCTACAAGCTATCCGGCATCGGCCGTGAGAACGGTATCGAAACCCTTGATCAGTATACCCAGACAAAATCGGTATACATGGGCATGACACCACTTGAAGCACCGTTTTAAGGAGTCACGATGAAACAGTATGACTACATTATCATCGGTGCGGGCTCTGCAGGCTGTGTGCTGGCAAACCGTTTGTCTGCCAATAAGCAGCATAAGGTTTTACTGGTAGAAACCGGCGGCAGTGACAAAAGCATTTTCATTCAGATGCCCACTGCCCTGTCGATTCCGATGAATACCGACAAATACGCCTGGCAGTTTCACACGGAACCGGAGCCTTATCTTGATGACCGTGAAATGCACTGCCCGAGAGGAAAGGTCCTGGGCGGCTCATCATCAATAAACGGTATGGTGTACGTAAGGGGCCATGCCCGTGACTTTGACGAATGGGCAGAGCACGGTGCTGAGCAATGGGATTATCAACATTGTCTGCCTTATTTTAAACGTGCAGAAGACTGGTACGAAGGTGCCAACGCCTACCGCGGAGAAGACGGCCCGCTGGGAACAAATAACGGCAACCAGATGCAGAATCCCCTTTATACCGCTTTCATTGAAGCGGGCAAACAGGCGGGTTATGCAGAAACGCTCGATTACAACGGCGCGCAGCAGGAAGGTTTTGGCCCGATGCACATGACCGTGAAAGGCGGAAAGCGCTGCTCTGCTGCAAGGGCTTATCTGCATCCGGTTAAGCACCGCGACAACCTGACTGTTGTGACCCGCGCGACTGTTGAAAAAGTCCTGCTTGAAGACAAGGTCGCAAAAGGTATTCAGTTCACCGGCAAAGACGGCACTGAAAAAGCGTTTGCAAGCAAGGCTGTTATTCTCAGTGCCGGTTCAATCGGATCTCCTCATTTGTTGCAACTATCCGGTATCGGTAACCGCGAAGTACTCGAAAAAGCCGGTATTGATTGTCAGCATCACTTACCCGGTGTGGGAGAAAACTTGCAGGACCATCTGGAGTTTTATTTCCAGTTCTACTGCAAAGAACCAGTCACACTGAACAGCAAACTGGACTGGTTTTCAAAAGGCCTGATCGGAGCCCGCTGGCTGCTGTTTAAAGATGGCCTCGGTGCCACCAATCACTTTGAGTCCTGCGGCTTTATCCGCTCGAAAGAAGGTGTGGAATGGCCTGATCTGCAATATCACTTTTTACCCGCCGCTATGCGTTACGATGGGAAAAGTGCAGTAAAAGGTGACGGCTTCCAGGTGCACATTGGCCACAACAAACCAAAGAGCCGTGGGTTCGTGCATGTAAAGTCAGCAGATCCTTCACAGGCTCCGGCAATACAGTTCAACTATCTGCAACATCAGGATGACATAGAAGGCTTCCGTGCCTGCGTCAGGCTGACCCGTGAAATCATCAATCAGCCTGCCTTTGATAAGTACCGCGGCGAAGAAATCCAGCCCGGCAAGCAGGTACAGACTGATGAGGAAATCGACGCATTTGTCCGCCGGGCGGTGGAAAGTGCCTACCACCCCTCCTGCTCATGCAAAATGGGTGAAGATAATATGGCCGTCGTCGACTCACAAACCCGGGTACACGGTATCGCTAATCTGCACGTGGTTGACTCGTCCATCTTCCCCACCATTCCTAACGGCAACCTGAATGCTCCGACCATCATGGTGGCTGAGCGGGCTGCCGATCTGATCCTGGGTAATGAACCATTGGCTTCAGAGAACCGTGATGTGCTGGGCGATCTTAAGTGGAAGCAACGTCAACGCAGCAGAGATATGGGTGTAATGGGCGTTGAATCGCCGGTGAACAATCAGGAGTAACCTATGAATTTATGGTTAAGCGCCGGTATCGCGCTAACCCTTATCGCCATTGTTTTCATTTTGTGGAAATGGGGCAACTTAACCATGATCGGTGTGACGCCGGTGAAAACACTGACCTTCATTTCCATTCTGTTTACTTCAGGACTGGATGTAGGACTGATCATGTTTCCATTGACGGAGTTCAGTACCTATGCCGATACCCCGGCAAACCCGGAGTATGCCTTTACCAACCCACTCGCCATTGAGTTCGGGTTTTGGGGCTTCTTTATCTGGGCCTTTTACTTTGTTACCTGTTTTTACTTCTGTGTCATCGAGCCTAAAGTAAAATTCTTTGAAATCAGCTGGGTAAAGTTCATCAATAATGTGGTGATCATCGGTACCTGTGCATTTACAGCGTTCCTGCTACTTAAAAACCTGCCATGGTATTTACCGTCCCTCGGAGATGGCGAGTCCATAGTACCTGTGTTTTATCTTATCGTATTCGCAGCCATCGCTTTTTCGGTGTACAGCAGTACAGATATTAAATACGTCAGAATTTTAAGTGTTTCTACAACCTGGCTGTTTATCTCGCTCATTGCATTCATGTGGGGCGGTGCTTTCTTGTGGGGTAAAAGTGACATTTCGGAATACTTCGCTGCCACGTCCTTGCTGGGCGGCTATTTCGCCAATATTGAGCACTTCCTGTTCCCGCTGAATAACTATCACGCATTTTATCTTTTCTGGTGGTTTGCCTGGAGCATCATGATTGGTCAGTTTACTTCCCGCTTCGTCGGCGGCTTAAAAACCTGGCAGGTGCTGTCAGCGATGTTGATCTTCCCCTCGATCCCCATCGCACTGTGGTTTGGTGTGCTGTATCACTATCACGAGGCAGGTTTGGATACCACCGGGATCCGCAACATCGCCATGGTGTTTGTAGGCATTGTGTTTGTGATCAACTCGCTGGATTCCCTCATTCGTCTGTATACCGACAACCTGAACCTGTCGTCAGGACGACTGGGTAAGTGGAAATACTTTTTCCTGAACTTCATCGCACTGGCAGCACTGACCATGCTGTTCAAAATCGACTTCCTGAAAATTCAGTGGGTCGGCGCCCTGGTGATTGCCCTGTTCTATTGCTGTCTGGGCTACATTCTGTACAAGAAATTCACACCGGTCAGAAAAATAGACAGCTCACCGAAAGAAAATGAACTCGATTTTGAAAAAATCGAAACCATGCAGTAAGGAGAATATATGCAGTTTACATATTCAAAAATGGTAGCGATTTGCTCACTTGCCGTTGCACCGGCCGCGCTGGCGGACTGGTCAGCGACGGTAACCGGCGCCTCTGATTACATGTTTAACGGAGTAAGTCAGACGCAGAATAGTCCGGCCCTTCAGGGCAGTATCGACTATGCAGCTGACAACGGCTGGTATGCTGGCAGCTGGACGTCCAATGTGGATTACGGCGATGCAGCAAACCGCGAACTGGATTTTTACACTGGTTATTATCAGTCACTGAATGAATCAACAGATGCTGATTTCGGTATTGCTTACTACAGCTATTATGGCAGCTCTGCAGCCAGCGAATATAACTACCCGGAGATGTACGGAAAACTGATTTTTACCCACCGTCTGGGTATAACAGAAACCACACTGTGGTATTCGTGGGATTATTTCGGTACCGGCGCAGATCATGTCATCGGGAAAGTCGCCCATACGTTCAGTATTGCAGACAACCATGCGATACAGCTGACGGTAGATAACTCTCATTCACTGGATGAAGATAAATATCAGTGGGATACCGGCGACAGCAGTTATGTGCATTATAAAGTGGCGTATCAGACACAGTTTCATGGTTTTGACATTGAGATTGCAGCGGAGGATACAACATTGAGTTACGACACGGCGGATGCAAGATTATTTGCCAGTGTCAGCCGCACATTCAGCTTTTAACTAAAAAAAAGCGCAACACGGTACCAGGGAGACGACCGGTTGCGCAGTTCAATCAGAGTAAAGCAAGCATGTTTGAGGACTTGCTTTACTCATATTGCACAAAGCTTAGAAGCGTGCAGTGATGCGGGCGTGTAAATAACGGCCCAGCACGTCGTAAACTTCCGGTACTGTGTTCATATCGTTGTACGAATACAGGTACGGAGGTGTTTTATCAAACAGGTTGTCAATACCGGCAGACACTGACCACTGATCATTGATGTAGTATTCACCTGAAACATCGTGGTACACCACAGTACCCACATCAGTCATCAGACCGTACGATTCCAGATAGTAATCGTCTGTCATGCCACCGATGTAACGCATCTTCCAGCGCAGCTTCCAGTCATCAGTACCGGCTTTAATCGCAAAGTTAGACTTCCACTCTGCAAATCCACCGTTGTTACCGTCGATTTTACCCGTGTATTCCACATTGTCTTCGGTGTACTCAAGCAGACGGGTGGTATCCCAGTTAACGTTCCAGTTGAGACCCAGTGCGTCGAAGTTATAGGTCACATTGGCATCAACACCACGGGTTTTCAGGGTACCCACGTTAGTCAGCGGTGATTCCATGTAATCAATGTTACCGGTGATATCGTCACGGACGATGCTCAGTACACTACAAGCTTCTTCATCCCCACCGTAACAGCTGTCCAGATAAGACTGTGTATCGATACGGGAAATAGCGTTGCTCAATTCAATGGTGAAATAATCCAGTGTCATTGATAAGCCTTCCACAAAAGACGGGCTGTACACCACACCTAATGTATAAGTATCAGCCTCTTCCGGGCTCAGGTTATCAATGGTCACATAGGTATTTTCAATCTGAGAATCCGTGTACGCATAAGAGGTGTTACCAATCTGCGCATTACAGGCCTGATATACGTTTGACGCAGTATCCAGGCTGCCGTAGCCTGAGCACGGATCAACCAGGTAATCGAAAGAACCCACATTACCGCCGTACAGTTCATCTACGGTGGGTGCACGGAATGCAGTAGACGCCACACCACGGAACATCAGATCTTCGTTTACACGCCAGGTCAGACCCAGCTTCCAGGTGATATCAGAATCAAACGTGCTGTAATCAAACCAGCGGATAGCGGCATCAAGAGACAGCTCTTCTGCTCCGGGGACGTCAGCCAGTAAAGGCACAGCAAATTCTGCGTAAACTTGCGTGGTGTCGTAGCCACCGGATGTAGGATCCTGCGCCGAGGCGCTGCCATCACCTGCAACAGTTACCGCATCAGGCTGATACCAGCCTTTCTCTTTACGGTATTCCGCACCACCGGCAAAGCCGACGAAACCGGCCGGCAGCTCAAAAAGTTCTCCCGACAGGTTTACATTCCAGGAAGTAAACTGGTTACCACCGGACGCCTGGTCGGTATAAGTGATGTAATCCAGAGTTTCCTGAGTAATATTGCCTTCAGTGGCGAACCAGTCCTGACAAGGAATCGTGACATCGTCACACACATCAGTGTCCATGGTCTGATAAATTTTAGTCAGGTTGATGTAATTGGAAGAACGGTCTGTCGCATCGTTACGGCCGTAGGTGTAAGACACATCCCAGTCAAAACCGTTACCGATATCCAGATAGCCCTGGAATCCGACGACTGAACGGATGGTATCTGTGGTCTGATCGAAAACCCGGTCACCCACTTCTGTCATACGACGACGCATGGAGGTTGCGACACCGAAAGGGTTACCTGTAGCATCAGCGGTCAGGGTTGCACTGATCGGAGAAGGTGCCATTTGCTGCGTGGATGTACGCTTGGTATACAAAAATTCCATGTATGCCTGTGCATCATCAGTCAGGTTGTAATTACCGTTCGCGAATAAGCCGATACGTTCCTGCGGCGTGTACAGATAAGAACGCTCAGAGTAGTTGTAAGGCGTGTATCCTTCAGAGAAGTTCTTATCACTGTCCAGTGTTCCCCAGCCGTCGCCGGCATTGTATGCACCACCCGGTACATAGGAACTGCCTGACTGGCAGTTACCTTCTGCATCATAATCGTTGTCAGGACAGGCAGAGAAACCACGATCACCCTGCATAGCAGAGCCACGGTCAACATAACTGATACCCAGAACGATATTGCCTTTATCACCGCCGGCACCGGTTACAATACTGATGTTACCTGTGTTGGCATCACCCTCATCACTGCCTGCATAACCGACATCAATCTGAAAACCTTCAAAGTCGTCTTTTGTAATGATGTTAACCACACCGGCAACAGCGTCTGAGCCGTATACCGCAGAAGCACCGTCTTTCAGTACTTCAATTCGCTTAATTGCCGCCAGCGGGATAGTGTTAAGGTCAACTGAAGAGTCTGCGCCGGTGCCGGAGTTTACCATTCTGCGGCCATTAACCAGTACCAGTGTACGGTTGGCGCCTAAACCACGCAGGTTAATGCGGGCAGCACCCACACCGCCGTTGTTTGATGCGGCACCTGTTGCCATACCACTGGCAGCAGGACTTTGTTGTAAAACCTGTTCAACCGACGTGTAGCTGCCTAAAGAAATGTCTTCAGCGCTGATGATTGCAACGGGACTGGCCGTTTCCATGTCGGTACGCTTAATGCGTGAGCCGGTAACCTGCACTTTTTCAACCTGCTGTTCAGCTGTGGCTGTATCCTGTGCGAAGGCGTGTGTTGTCGTTAGAAGGGTTGAAGCTGCTCCCATTGCAAATGCAATTTTAATCGATTGGGCGATTTTAGGATTGATGTTCACTTTTTAGTTCCCCTGAACTATTTGCATTATCTGAAATCAGACAATTACGAAGTTCTGATTATTGATGGTTATATTTGTGCGACTGAAATCGCGGCGGGGAATAAATCATAATCCAGCTGTGTAAATCAATTTACAAAAGGGGAAATAGCGACAAAAATTCCATTTTTTACTTTTAATTACATTTTAAAGACAGTGGATGAATAAGTTTTACGCATATCAGTAAAACCTAAATAAAGTCCAACTAAACAGTCACTTTATTGATAGTGAACACTAACCTTAAATTAATTATGAAATGACCTTTTAATTCGACGAATTTGAGTTAAATATCATACAAAACAAAAAAGGCAGACAAACGTCCACCTTTCTCTATTAATTAAATATCAAATAAAGATAATTAATTTTTTCTCAACATCTCATCATCGTCGGCTTTTAATAAAAGCTGTTTACTGTCGACAAGACATTTTTTCGCGTAATCTCCGAACCAGCTGCCAATACGGTCAAACTCATCGATAAATGCCTGTTTATCGCCTTTTTCTAATAGCGATAATGCTTGTCCGAAACGCTCATGAAAACGCTTCAGCAACGCAAAGTTATCAGGATTATTGAAGATTATGTCTGCGTAGAGTTGCGGCGACTGAGCGAACAGGCGGCCTACCATTGCCAGTTCAAGACGATAAATCGGTGAGCTGAATACTGTCAGAGTTTCCAGATCAGGATTTTCACCCTGCAAATGGGCGCCGTAAACAAATGTATTGAAGTGGCGCATTACCTGAATAAAGGCCATAGCCCGGTCGTGCTCTTCTGCCGTGCTGTGATGAACAGTGGCACCCCAGGTGCGCATTTGCTCAATCAACCACTGATAGCTGGCTTCTCCCCTGCCATCGCATACCACCACAACCTGCTTTATCATACCGGGCGCATCGGGTCCGAACATGGGGTGTAAACCCACCACCGGGCCTTTGTGGCACGCCAGCATAGTGGTCAGAGGCTTCACTTTGATACTGGTGATGTCAGCCAGAACACAATGCTCAGGTAATGCATCCAGTTGTTTAATCACCGCTTCAGTCAGTGTAATAGGTACGGCAACAATCACCAGATCTGCCCGCGCAAAAAGCTGTTCCGTTTCCGTTTTTGACCAGTCGTCTTTTTCTACCACTGCCACCGGATAACCGGACTTTTCAAACAGACTGACGATGACTTTACCCAGCGCACCGGCACCACCGACAATAACAACTTGCTGAATATCAGGATTAATACAGCGGTAGCGGTTATTCTGGGTGTGATAAGACTCACGCATGATCCTGCGCAGTAAATCTTCGGTTAAATCAGGCGATACACCGGCGGCTTCTGCATCGGCACGTCTTGAGGCAATGAGTTCTTTTTCCCGCTCGGGCACATACACAGGCATGCCTGTTTCAGCTTTGATTTGACCAACCTGAGTGGTCAGTTTTGCCCGCCGGGATAATAAAGAAACGAGCTCAGCATCGAGCTCGTCAATACCTGACCGCAGCGCGGCCAGTTTACTGGAATGATCCGTCATGTTGCGACTCTGAAGAGAGGCGCTGCAGCTTCAGGCTACAGCAGACCGTTTATTTTGGCGCAATGGTAACACAGTTATCAGCTTATCTCTGGTTTGGGTAATAAGCGTATCTGTGGTTTCCCAGTCTATACAACCGTCAGTGATTGACACACCATACTCCAGCTCGTCAACAGGCACACCATCACCTTTCTGGTTACCGGCATTAATATGACTTTCAAGCATGATACCGATAATCGACTGGTTACCTTCCAGGATCTGGTTAACCACGTTCTGTGCAACCAGTGGCTGACGACGGTAATCTTTGGAGGAGTTAGCATGACTGCAATCCACCATCAGTCCGGCAGTCAGACCGGCTTTTTCCAAATCAACTTCGCAGTCAGATACACAAACGGAGTCGTAGTTTGGCTGTTTACCACCACGCAAAATGATATGGCCATCAGGGTTACCACTGGTAGAAATCACCGCTACCTGTCCCTGCTTATTAATACCCATAAAGCTGTGACCCGAAGCAGCTGATTTCAATGCATTCACTGCAATATCCAGACTGCCGTCTGTACCGTTTTTGAATCCGACAGGCATAGACAGACCTGATGCCATTTCACGGTGGGTCTGAGACTCAGAAGTACGGGCACCGATAGCGCTCCAACTGAACAGCTCTGCCAGATATTGCGGGCTGATTGGATCCAGCGCTTCTGTCGCAACAGGGATTTCCAGCTCTGCTAACCAGATCAGTAATTCACGGGCTTTACGCAGGCCGGTTTCAATATCAAACGTACCGTCCAGATGCGGGTCATTTATCAGCCCTTTCCAACCTGTGGTTGTACGTGGTTTTTCAAAATACACCCGCATAACGATGAACAGGGTATCTTTGCACGACTCATGAAGTTCTTTCAGGCGCAGCGCATAATCTTTTGCTGCGTCGATGTCGTGAATGGAACAGGGACCACAGATCACCAGTAAACGGTGGTCACGGCCATGAATAATATCGGAAATAATTTTTCTGGATTCAGAGATAGCCGAAAGGGCTTTATCAGAAACCGGCAATTCTTTAGCTAAATCATCCGGAGTGATCAGTACCTGTTCAGCACTGACGTGTACGTTGTTAACGGTGTCCTTGATCATGAGACTCTCTTCATAAAATAAAATTGGTTGGCCTGCCTGCAGTGACCTTTTGCAAAATTGCCGCCGGCGCTACACGGTATTTTAACTGCCCGCTCACGATGTAAATCTAAGTTTACAGAATATAAAAATCTTTATTGGCGTAGCTCGTTGACTTTTTATCAATTTTTGATAAAGGCCGCAACCACCACCGGAGACTTTTTTGACACCACGCCGGCAAAATCGTTCTAAAGACCAGGTCATCGCCTGCCTGCGACTGCGCCGTCGGGGATGACTGTATTGTCTTTTATTACGGTGCCCGGCAGAATTGTTACGCCATTTCCGATAGTTACATTACTCCCTATCACCACTGGACGTGCCCGTTGCCATCCGGCAAGTCGTTTTTGGGGATCTTTATGATGCTCAACGGTGGCAATAACCACATTATCTCCGGCCATTACATTATCGCCGGTTTCCACAGAAGCGCCATCGAGAATGGTTAAATAACAACCAGCGGTAAACACACCCCTGCAAACAATTTGAAATCCGTAATCACAATTAAAGTGACGGCCTGTCTGTAAGCCCGTGGCACCGGGAATAAGTTGACTGAGTACCTGTGATTTTTCCGTTCCTGAGAGAACGTCAGCCTGATGACACAGCTTTTTTGCCTGCGCCCTGGCTTGCCTGAGGCCGGCATCATTAGTGAGATACCATTCCCCTGCCAGCATGTTCAGAAATTCAGGATTGTGCTGTAAAAGTGAAGTGCCGTTTTCCATTCAGAAATGCCTGTAAAGATGGGGAAGAGAAAGCCTATCACAGACACAAAAATGCCCGCTACTCAGGCGGGCATTTTGTTACATTGTCAGCAGGAATTAATAATCCCAGCTTACCGTCAGACTGTAGTTTGTCGGTGAGCCGTAGAATGCCTGCTCGGTTCTTACTGAGCTGAGGTATTTCTCGTCAGTAATATTATCCAGATTCAGGCTGAAAGACAGATTATCACTGAAGCTGTAAGTCACATAACCGCCCAGCACAGCGTATGCATCCTGAGTAATACGGCCATAACCTGATGTGAAATAAGTTTCACTCTGATACCGGGCAGACAGACCCATATTCAGCTTTTCATTCCACACAGGTGCATAATCCGCCAGCATCTTAAAAGTACGGCGGGGAATAAAGGTACGGGCTTCATCGCCGTTCTCTTCATCCATGCTCAGCACCGTTAACCCCCCCTGAACGGATAACTCATCAGTGATTGCACCGGAAAGTTCAACTTCAAAACCGTTTGAATCTACGGTTACACCACGGTACAGCGCATAATTAAAGTCATCAGAGTAATCGTCATCATCAACACCGTCACCATCGCCGTATTCGATGAATTCATACAGGTTTTCCTGTTCCGTTCTGAACAGTGCAACAGTCAGCAGGAAGTTGTTTGCGAACTCTTTCTTAACGCCCATTTCATAGCTGCGGCCTTCTGCTGAACCCAGAGGCTGAAGATCTTCATTCAGGTAATACTGTGGCTGATAAATATCGCTGTAGCTGCCGTATACATTCAGGCCTTCCAGCACTTCCCAGGTAAAGCCGATATACGGGCTGCTGCCATCTTCAGTAGTAGAAGTAGACGCGCCCCAGGATTCTCCCTCGTTTTCATAATCTACAAAGCTGACACCAAGTACCAGATCCAGTGCGTCTGTCACTGCCAGCTGCATTGAGCCGTAGAAACGGTTCAGTGAAATATCGGTATAACCGGCCTGATAAGGAGCCGCCCACTCAGGGAGTGCCACTTCAGTTCCCGTCCAGCCCGGCAGAGCAGGCATTACATCAAAGCCACTCAGTGCACCGGCATCCAGATCGCTGGTTTCTGCATCAGCCAGACTGATACCGACATTAAATGTATGTTCCCTGCCCCAGGCCTGAAACACGCCCTGCAGATTGTTATCCCAGATTAAGGTTTTATCTTCGGCATCAAATCTGCCGGGATAACCCAGCATTCCCAGCCCTGTGTCTGCCTCTAAACCCGTGTTGGAGTAGGTATAGAATAACGCAGAATGATCTTCATAACGGATGTGGTTCAGCTTCGACGTATATTGCAGGTTGTCGTTAATAAACCAGTTCAGTTCGGCAAAGGCGGTTTTATTAAGGGTATCCCAGTATGTCCAGTCCATTGCTGTCGTGGTAGAGCGGTCAAAGTCGACTTGAGTGCCGTCTGAATAAATCAGAGGCACAGCGCCCCATGTTACACCGTCACTGTTGTTGTCCTGATGCGAATAGCCGAACATCACAGTCACGCTGTCACTCAGCTGTCCGTCAACGATACCGTAAAACACATTACGTTCATTTTCATACAGGTTCAGCCAGCTTTCTTTGTTCTGATGGGCCACCACCACACGGGCTGCCCAGCTGCCGGAATCAGTCAGTGGTGTGGATACATCAGCCACAGTTCGCATGGATGCCCAGCGTCCCAGTGTAAAGTCAACACTGGCTTCGGTTTCGTTACCGGGGCGTTTGCGCACGTAGTTTACCGTACCGGACGGATTACCCAGGCCGGTGATCAGACCGTTTGAACCACGGATAAACTCGACCTTTTCATAAATCGCCGTATCCAGATCGCCGACAAAAATATCGCCGAAAGGAATGCCGGAGCCGTCAATGTGCATACTGGTGATGTCAAAACCACGGGCGTTGAAGTATGTCCGGTCGGTTTCAGACTGGTCGACGTTAATACCTGTCACCTGTTTAAACAGGCTGTTGATATCACTTAAGCGGTAGTCTTCAATCAGATCAGATTCCAGAATCGACAGCGACTGTGGCGTATCAAAGCTGTCCAGACCCAGGCCCGTCGCGCCTGAACTGATACGCTGAACGCGACTTTCAACAATTCGGATTACTTCAATATTGTCTTCATCCGCTTGCGCACCGTTGTTGTCTGCATCAGCATTCTGCGCCTGTACAGCCATTGCCAGCATGATAGGTGAAAGCGCAAAAATGTGCTTTTTAGTCATTGTGAAACCTGCTCTTAACCAAAGTGAAAATTCGGACGACATTATAAAGAGGACATAGCGAATTTCAAATAATAATTATTATCATTAACATTAGATAATCATTATTTATCATGACATTTGTCATCTGACACTGATGATGTTTGTGACTTACAACAGGCAACCGCGCAAGCCATACTGAACATGCTTCAACATTGAGTACATTTAACCAGAACTTAACCCGCTGCAAGCCCGGCTTGCAGAATAAGGAGAACACCATGATTTATGTATTACTTGCTTGCGCCATTTTCACAGAAGTTGCTGCCACACTTTGTTTAAAAATGTCGGACGGCTGGGAAAAATGGCATTATGGCTCTGCGTCAATTGCTCTTTATGCAATCTCAGGAATGATATTTGCGGCCGTATTAAAAAATATGGGTATTGGTGTCGCCTATGCAATATGGTCGGGAATGGGCATTGCGCTTATTGTCACCGCGTCAGTTGTATTTTGGAACCAAAAATTCGACACTTACGCTGTTGCGGGAATAGTGCTCATACTTTCGGGTACACTATTAATTACCAGCAAATCTGCCGTCGTATTCCAATAAGGAAGGAATTCATCAGTTATGCATGCTGCTCAGCTACCGTTACTGTCGGAAGGATCCAAGAAAAAATGGTCTTACAGTTCATTAATTTTCTCGTTATCTTATTTTGTCCCTCTTTTTTATGCTGAATCAGTTGCTCCCCGGGAGTTAGTGATCTTTGGCTGCGGATACATTCTGTTTGTGGCTCTGTATCTGCTTGCCATTCACTGCAAGCTCTCTACCCTGCCCCTGCCTTTGTCGGCTTTGACGGCCCTGTCATTTACCATCAGCTTTTACAATCCGGGAGCGTCTGTACTATTTGGCTTTATTGCATATATTGCCGGCTACTACTACCCGGTTTCCGCCGGTATCGCATTTGTACTGTTTACCGGTTTGTCCTTAACAGGCTTACAATTATTCTGGTTTGATGATCACCTGCTATTTTTTCTCGCTTCATTAATTAACCTGCTTGTACTTTTTTGCTTTGGCGTAATGGAACGTAAGGAAACCTGGAGCCAGCTCAAAGATGCCAGACACGCAGAGTCACTGAGTGCGCTCAGTGCTATTGCAGAAAGGGAACGCATTGGCCGTGACCTCCATGACATTGCCGGCCACGCACTAAGCAGCATGTCACTGAAAGCACAGTTAGCGGGGAAACTCATCGAAAAAGGCCGCACGCAGGAAGCACACCGGGAAGTAAAAGCGCTTGCACATCTTTCTCAGTCTCTTTTAAGCGAGATCCGTCATGCAGTCAGCGACCTGAAAAAACTCAGCGTTTCGGAAGAAATTACCAAAAACACCCGCGCACTCTCTGAACTGGGCTTTGCAGTCAACGCCTCTGTTCACGACGATGCATTTAGCGGTCTCAGCGCCTTGCAAGAATCTCATCTCGCGCTGGTCGTAAAAGAAGTATTTACCAATATTTTGCGGCACAGCAAGGGGAATCTTGTGAGTCTTTCAGCCCTGCGGGAAAACGGAATGTTAGCGATAACGATTGAAGATAATGGTAAGCATGCGGTTATTGATTCGGGAAATGGACTGACTGGCATCAGAGAACGCGCCGGCTTAATAGGTGCAGAGATGTCGATAACGAGTGGCGACGCAACAAGGGTCAGACTGACCTTACACACCGGAGAATAACTATGCAGGCTATTTCGTTACTCATTGTCGAGGACCAGTCACTGGTGCGGGATGCTATCGCCAGTTTACTGGATCTGGAAGATGACATCACAGTCACCGGAAAGTGTGTGGACGGGGAAGCTGCCATCTCATGGCTTAGTAACAATCCTCATCCGGATATGATTTTGTCTGACATCGAAATGCCAAATCTGAGTGGCCTGGACATGGCCCGTAAGTTACAGGACTCAGGTTTTGCCGGCACTGTGGTATTTATGACGACATTTTCTAAACCCGGTTATATTAAACGGGCTATGCAGCTTGGTGCAAAAGGCTTTATTTTAAAAGAATCTGACAGTGATTATCTTATCTCAGCGTTAAGGAAAATCAATCGTGGAGAACGTGTCATTGATCCTGAGCTGGCTTTACTGGCATTAGATGACAATAACCCCCTGTCTGAAAAGGAGCGTAAGGCGCTGAAACTCGCCAGCGACGGATTAAAAACCAAAGAAATTGCATCTCAGTTATTTCTGTCAGAAGGCACGATTCGAAATTATCTCTCAGAGTCCATTGCCAAACTCGGGGCAACAAACCGTGTTGATGCAGCCAGAATCGCAGAACAGAAAGGCTGGCTGTAAAGGTTTTTTCAGAAGACACAAAAAAGCCCGCTTAAAGCGGGCTTTTTCATAGTTAACAGTAACGCAAGGATTAGTAATCTTAGTTAAGCTTCTCTTTGATACGTGCAGATTTACCTGAACGCTCACGCAGATAGTAAAGCTTAGCACGACGAACTGCACCACGACGTTTAACTTCAATAGAAGAAACCGCCGGGCTGTGTGTTTGGAACACACGCTCTACGCCTTCGCCGCTTGAAATTTTACGTACGGTAAAAGACGAGTGAAGACCACGGTTACGCTTAGCGATAACAACACCTTCGTACGCCTGAAGACGCTCTTTGTCACCTTCAGTAACGCGAACTTTTACTACTACTGTGTCACCTGGACCAAATGCAGGAACATCAGCTTTGAGCTGTGCTTGCTCAATTTTCTTGATGATATCTTGACTGACTTTGCTCATCATATCCTCTCGTCCTAGTTAACTGTCATCTTGCTGCAACTGCGACTTGAATACTTCAAGAAGACGCTGCTGCTCCTCAGTCAGAGCTAGGTGGTTTAATAACTCGGGGCGACGCTGCCAGGTTCTGCCCAGCGATTGCATCTGTCGCCACTGTCTGATTTTTTCGTGATCACCGCTCAACAACACAGGAGGAACCGCTTTACCGTCGAGTACTTCAGGCCGCGTATAATGCGGACAATCCAGTAACCCGTCGGTGAAAGAATCTTCAATGGCAGAAGCCTGATGACCGAGTACACCCGGAACCATTCTGGCTACCGCATCCATGAGCACAAGCGCTGGCAGTTCGCCGCCGCTTAGCACGTAATCCCCTACTGACCATTCTTCGTCAACATGGGCCTCAATGACGCGCTCATCGATTCCTTCATAACGTCCGCAGATAAATATCATGCGATCGTTAGTGGCAAGGCGTTTAACCCCTGCCTGATCCAGCTTTTTACCCTGTGGTGATAAGTAAATCACCTTTGCATGTTCACCGCCGGCTTGTTTTGCCGCGGCGATGGCGTCAGTTAAAGGCTTCACCATCATCAACATCCCCGGACCACCGCCATAAGGGCGATCATCGACGGTACGATGACGATCGTGCGTGTAATCACGTGGGTTAAACATGTCGACCTCCAGAATGCCTGATTTCACAGCCCGTCCCACAACGCCTTGTTGCATGAAGGGTGCGAACATATCAGGAAACAAACTGATAACGCCGAACCATTTCTCCGCAGTCACTAGAACCCCGGATCCCAGTCTACCGTAATCACACTTGCAGCCTTATCTACCGATTTAATGACGGAGTCCATCACATACGGCAATAATCTTTCTTTTTGACCAAATGCGTCATTCACTTTGGCGCGGACCTGCAAAACGTCATTTGCGCCAGTGTTAAACACATCTTTCACCACACCCAAATCGTAACCTTGCGTAGTTACGACCTGCATGCCGGTGAGCTCCCGCCAGTAAAATTCACCTTCACCAAGTTCAGGTAACTGGTTTTCGTTAATTGCGATGTCCAGATTCTTGATGCGCTCTGCGTCATCACGACTCTCTACACCGACAACTTTCGCCACCAGACTTTTACCGTGGGGTCGCCACTGATCAATCCGGTATTCTTTACCATCACTGAGTTGCCACGGTGAATAGTCAAAAATACCTTCTGGTACATCAGTAAAGCTGTTGATCTTGACCCAACCTTTCACACCATACGATGCCCCGATCTTGCCAATAATCACTTTGTCAGACGCTTGACTCATCTTTACCTACCAGATTAAGGACAGCTTACGCTGCCGCTTTTTTAGCTTCTTTTACCAAGCTGTTAACGCGCTCAGATAAGCTCGCGCCAACACCAACCCAGTATTCAACACGCTCAAGATCTAAACGCAGACGTTCTGCCTGACCTTGTGCAGTTGGGTTGAAGAAACCGACGTTTTCGATGAAACGACCGTTTCTTGCGCGGCTGCTGTCAGCCACAACTACTTGATAAAATGGACGCTTTTTCGCGCCACCACGCTGTAAACGAATAGTAACCATAGTTGCCTCAAACTCGTTGTAGCGTTACCGTTAACTTACCTCGTTGAAAGCACTGAAAAATCAGCGCCAACAAGAAGGCCGCGGCATTATACGGATCTACGCTTTAATTGCAAGTTTAGTGATGAAAAAAGCGCCTCAGGACACCTTTTCCGATACGGTGTGGATGATGGGGTAAGGTAAGTTCCACATATGCAGCATAAATAACAATGCCTGTCGGGGTGAAACTTTTGCCGGAATGGTCACACCGGCCAGCAAATCCTCTTTCAACGCCATGATCATCAGAACCAGTGCGTTAAGGGGGGTAGCATGGTCTTTGCACCGGGAAAGTGCCTGTTCCAGCTTAGCGCCAACTGCAGGTTCGTCCAATAAACCCGGCAGCCGCATCATTAACTCAGCGGTGAACAACAACGCATAAAACTGGCTCTCCCCCAGCGTCAGTTTCAATGATGCATCTTTGAAATCACTGTAATCTCCCTGCCCGAAAAAACGTTCGCCACAAAGAGACACGGCCTTTTTCATATTATCATTGATGTCAGGCCGCGCAGATGCTGTGAGCTCGCACAAATTGGAATTGACGCACTGCATGAACTGTTTAAGCAAGGTAAAAGAATTAAACAAAGGCGAACTGGCTGCCATCGACTGACAAGCAGCACTATCCGGAAATGTCTGATTCACTTCCTCAACCGCACGCAAATGCTGAGTCAGCAAACCATGTGAACAGGGTTTTGTAAACCAGCAGTGAGACACCTGACTTCCCTGCAGTATTAAACTCTCATTCGCCTGGCCTGATAACACGAATCGACTGATCACCGGGTTGCCTTCGCTCACTTTCTCAAGAAATTCAACACCGTTCATCACCGGCATCATAATGTCGGTAATGACCACATCAGGCGTACCGGACGCGATAGCCTCCAGCCCTTTTTGCGGCGAGTCAGCAATACTGATTTTCCAGCCGGTCTGATACAACGCCCGTTTAAGGCCGTTGAGCACCATTTTTTCATCATCAACAAAGAGTATTTTCATCACTGAGCTCACTTTCAACGGTCTGCGGGTGTTCCACCGGTAAAACAATTTTAAAGGTAGTTCCCAGTCCAATTTCACTGTTAACTAATATCTGGCCTTTGTGCTTTTCTATAATCACTGCATAGGCCAGTGAAAGCCCCTGCCCTGTTCCTTTACCGGGCGGCTTGGTCGTAAAGAACGGTTCAAAAATGCGTTTGCATACCTCTTTACTCATACCTGTTCCATTATCGGTAATCTCAATGACCACCGTGTCATCCGCAGGATACACACGCACCTGAATCAAACCTTTTTCCATCCGTTCACGGCCAAACTTTTCTTCTACAGCGTGGGCGGCATTGACAATAAAGTTGAGTACCACCTGATTCACTTCATCTCTGCTGCAGGTCACCAGCGGCACGTCTTCAGAAAACTCCGCTTCGAGGTCGGCCACATAACGCCATTCCCCCCGCGCAACGGTAATAGTTGAGGAGATCGCTTCTTTCAGGTCGACCTTATGCATTTTTTCGTCACCGGAATGGGAAAAAGACTTCATCGCCCCGACGATTTTTGCAATACGCTGCAAACCTTCAACCGACTGATCAAACGCCACTGGCATCTCGTCAATAAGGAACTCAATATCTTCACCCTTCATCAGAGCTTCAAGTTCTGCTCTTATTTCAGCCTGTTCGCCTTCATCCTTACTGTTGAGAAGCGCATGAACGGTTTTCATCACAGAAATGCCGGTTTCAGATGCGCCCTTTAAGAAGAAGATATTGTCTGACACATACTGCGTAGGGGTATTTATTTCATGAGCAATACCGGCAGCAAGCTGGCCGATGGATTCCATTTTCTGCGCCTGCCGCAACTGGTCTTCCAGCATAAGTCGTTGGGTGATATCACGGATAACCACGTTGAAGAGATGCATGTTCTGCACAACCACGGTCATAGGAGAAAAATTCATTTCGCAATGAAAGGTAGTGCCGTCCGACCGTTTTCCGTCCAGTTGCATGACGTGTTGTTGCTTCCCTTCTTCACCGTCTCCTGTCAGCAGCCGGATATCGAATCCGGGCAGGATCTTTGTAATATCTTCGTTGCGTAACTGGTCTGCATCTTTATATCCGAACAAACTGAGACCGACAGTATTCACGCCGGTAATCCGGCCATTTTCATTGACCACCAGCAAGCCGTCAGCCAGGTTTTCAACGATGTCTTTCTCTCTGGCTGCACTGACTTTGGCTGTAAGCTCAGCAGCCTGTAAACGCTTGTCAAAAATTGACCCCAGCAGCGTTGTTGCAAAAATGACGAACACCAGTGTTGTAATAGCCAGTGCGAGAATGGCTGGTTCAGCGTGGCCCCCGGTCTCTGAGGGAATAAATGTTACAGGCAAATAATAATGCACCGCATACATTGCCACATAGTGCATGCCTGCGATGGCCATGCCCATCACCATGGCACAGCCCACCAATCCTAATTGCCCGCGAATGTTTTTACGCTGTATGTAAATCACCATGTAAATGGCAACCATCGCAAACAGCCAGGCGCAAAGGATGGAGAGTAAGAAGAAGCCAAAATCGTAGGTCATGGCAGCTTCAGTCTCCATAGCTTCCATGCCTGTGTAATGCATTGCCCCTATCCCGATCGCCAGACTCAGTGAACTCAGTTGAATATTGGTAAAGGTGAATACTTGTGTCGCTATGAGTTTCGCAGCGATATAAGCGCCAACAATGGGTGGCAATATAGATACCATGGTCAATGCCACATCAAATGACATGCCGATAGGTAACATAAAGGCGAGCATGCCGGTGAAGTGCATCGCCCATACCCCTAACCCAAATGTCACACTGCCAAACCGCTTCCATTGACGTCTTGTCGACAATAATTCGGTTTGCCACATCCGTTTTAACACAACAATTAACGAGTAGGCCGCCAGCGTAGAAACGAGCAGAGAAAGGAAAAGAATAAAGTGATTATAATGACCGTTTACTTCCGTATATAACGCCGGTTCCGGCGTAATAAACCTCCAGAAAGTCATACTGCAATATCCTCCACATTTCCGGCGTCACCGTTATCTTCCAGATACACCCCGATCATCAGTGCAGGACTCAGCGCACCACTTTGTATGCATACAGTGAGGATCTGTTTGAGTGTAGTGGTCACTACCTGCCCTTCTCTGGCCAGTTGCTTTCCGGCAGTGGTCGCGATTTTTTCTGATATCACCATACCAGGTTCAATGGACGATACCGGCACAGACATCAAATCGGATTTGCGCAGCAACATTCGGGTAAAAGCCGACAAAATTTTGCCGTCGTACCAGCGGGCATCTGTTTCCAGACGGCGTAATGCGTCCACCGTGGACAAGCCTGTCTCCCGTGCCCTGATAAAATCATTAACCACTTTAAGCATTCTCGCTCCGAAAGGAATGTCTGCACCTTGTACATCGTCAGCGGGGACACCTTCCCCGTTAAAGCACTTGTCCTGATAGCGGATGTTCCTGGCTACCGCTTCAAAGCGGGGAATTTTTTCCAGTAAATCGCTGGCCAGACTGGCGTGTTGCTCAATCAGTTCATTTTCAGCCGCCGTCAGCTTGCTGGTTTCATACTGGTCGGCCAGTACGCCCGGCAATACAATCGTTCCCAACTGTGATAACTCAGCAACGGGTTCTAACATCCAGCTTTGTTTTAATTTCAGTTCCCTTGCGAGCTGAAGCATGTACATTTTCAACTGTACATTGTGTGCTGCAGCCTGCGGATTCACCAGTTCCAGGACTTCAGCCAGAACACTGACAATGCCTCTTACTGTCTGATTCAACAGGCCCTTTTCTGCCATAATCAGACTATGTTGATGAAATCCGGCTTCTATAACCCGCTTCAGTTCAACAACAGAACAGGGCTTGGTGAGAAATCTGAAAACATCCCCCTCGTTCACTGCATCTATGGCTGTTTGCTGATCGCCGTTACCGGTAAGCATTATTCTCACCGTGTCGGGATAGAGACGCTTTACTTCCCTTAGCAGCGATAAGCCATTCATATCCGGCATAGTCATGTCAGTGACAAGCACGGCATAATGATTTTCTGCCATCAGTGCCAGCGCCGCTTTACCGCTGTTTGCCACATCAAAAGCAAGTTGCCCCCGAAGATTGCGCCGGAAAGAATCGAGCACATTGGCCACATCATCCACCAGTAGTGCTTTGTTTTGCATGGAGGCTCCCGGAGACGGTTCACTTGTTTAACAAACACAGAACCTGACTGACTACTAAAAATACCTTTTGCTGTTGTTTAACTATGGTCAATCTCCGGTGAAATTCAAATTATGGGTCAGAAATTTATTGTGTTTTTGGTCTTGCTGAATGACGAAGTGGTCTTATCCGGCAATCCTGATAGTTAACTGTGGCGTAAAATAAAAAGTTCAGTGTTTTTTTGAGATACCGGCATGACTTCAGAACAAGGAAAGAATAAGGCAACCACCTGGCAGGTTGTTAAATGGATCAGGTCCCTGCTCGCGGGCTACCGGATACAGGTAACAGGCGCAATCATTGCCTTGCTGGTGGCCTCCGGCGCGTGGCTGCTTCTGGGTCAGGGAATTAAGCTGGCCGTCGATCAGGGTTTTATGAACGATAATGCCGACATGCTGAACCGGGCAATTATTGGTGTTCTTGTGATTACTGCGGTGGCAAGCCTGGCAACCTATGTGCGTTTTTACCTGATGACCTGGCTGGGTGAACGCATCAGTGCCGATATACGCATCAGCGTATTTTCTCATTTGCTCACCCTGCCACCATCTTTCTTTGCAAAATTACGCACCGGAGAAGTCATTTCCCGCTTCACCAGCGACACAACCATTATTCAAACTGTGGTGGGTATGAGTCTGTCGATGGCGATCCGCTCCTTTATCACTTTCACCGGCGCGCTGGTGCTGATGACCATTACCAGCCCGGTGCTGACCTTGTGCGTATTACTGGCGGTGCCGGCGGTGTTAGTTCCCATCCGTTTGCTTGCCCCTCAGGTACGTCATTACGCCCGTCTGAGTCAGGACAGAGTGGCAGATTTGGGGGCGCATATTGATCAAAGTTTACATGAAATAATGACTGTACAGGCGTTCAACGCAGCAGATTTAGAGCGCTCCCAGTTCAAGGCCGGCGTGGATGCCGTTATGGAAACCGCCGGACGCCGTATCCATTACCGTTCTATGCTGATTGGATTAATTATGCTGCTGAGTCTCAGCGCTATCGTCCTGATTGCCTGGTTCGGTGCCAGACAAGTGTTTGCCGGTGATATGACGGCAGGTGAACTGTCAGCCTTTTTATTCTATGCGGTGATGGCCGGCGGCAGCGTGGCAACCATCAGCGAGGTTATCGGCGAAGTTCAACGTGGAGCCGGCGCCAGCGAACGGTTACTGGAACTTTTACATACGATGCCGGACATTTCCCCGGGCATAACACAGTTCAGTAATGACACGGCCGGACCACCAGCCATCATTTTTGACAATATTACTTTTTGTTACCCCGGCAGCGGCGTCCTGTTTAATCAACTGTCTTTAACTGTCAATCCCGGCGAGAAGGTTGCCCTGGTAGGGGCCAGCGGAGCAGGAAAAACGACGCTGTTTCAATTGTTGCTTCGCTTTTATGATGTGCGCAAAGGCACCATTCTGCTGGACGAAGCCCCTATAACGTCATTATCGCTGGAATCATTAAGAAGCCAGATCGCGATTGTTACTCAGGAGCCCGTGGTTTTTGCCACCAGTGTACTTGAAAATATTCGCTACGGTTGCCCGTCAGCCAGCGATGAGCAGGTCAGGAAAGCAGCTAAATCCGCATTTGCCCACGAATTCATTGAAGAGCTGGAGAAAGGTTATCACACCCAGTTAGGAGAACGGGGAGTAAGGTTGTCCGGCGGTCAGAAGCAGCGCATTGCCATTGCCCGTGCCCTGCTGGCCAACAGGCCAGTACTGTTACTTGATGAAGCAACCAGCGCACTGGATGCCCGCAGTGAAAAAATGGTTCAGGAGGCGCTGAATAAGCTGATGCAGGGTCGCACCACCATTATCATTGCTCACAGGCTGGCCACCGTGAAACATGTTGACCGGATCATCGTAATGGATAAGGGACACGTTGTAAGTACCGGAAAACACGATGAACTGATAGAAAACGATACGCTGTACAGGGAGTACGCTGAACTGCAATTGCTTAGCTGACAAGGCTGTGGTGCTATACACAGCTTATAAAAACAAAAATTTAACAACAATCACTTTACTGACTCCGGCGCGTCTCCGTTCAGCGTGCAGGAGAGTGACAAGCGTTGATGAAACACGGAAATACAATGAAAACCCAACTACGAACCTCTGTTTTTTTTAGTCTCACTGTTTTATTTTCCATAGTGAGCAGCAGTGCCAATGCCCAGTTTTTTGGCGATAATCAGGCCAAACTCGTTGTCCTTGAAGAAATTAAATTTCAATATGCCAAACGGGACGTGGAAGCTGTGGGAACTGCAGAAGCCGTCCGCTCGGTTGTATTGTATCCCGCTGTTGCAGACGAAGTGACTGAAGTGAATTTTGTACCGGGCCAGTATGTAGAACAGGGCCGGGTACTGGTAAAACTGGACGACCGCCGTCAGCAGGTTGCTGTTCGTCGTGCTGAGCTCCAGTTACTTGACGCAGAACGTTCTTATAAACGATTACAGGAAAGCCGGGCAAAGGGCGCCATTCCCCAGAGTGAACTCGATCTGGCGCAAACCACCCGTGACCTTGCCAAAGTTACCCTTGATGAAGCCAAAGCAGATTTAGAAGACCGCACCGTTGAAGCACCGTTCAGCGGGATTGTCGGCCTGACAGATGTTGAAGTAGGCGATCGTATTACAGCCACCACCGCCATCACGACTCTGGATGACAGAAGCAAACTCTTTGTTGATTTCCGCGCCCCTGAAGCAGCGCTTACTGTATTGCTCAACCAGCCGGAAGTCACGTTACAACCCTGGACAAACCGCGATAAAACACTGCCGGCAGAAATTGCTGAAGTTGACTCGCGTATCAGCGAAACTGACCGTACCTTACGTGCACGGGCTATCCTGGATAACAATCTCGACAACTACCGCCCGGGCATGAGCTTCCGTGTAAACCTTGAGATTAATGGCAATGAATATGCGGCTGTACCTGAAGCTTCTTTGTTGTGGGGTGCAACCGGTGCCTACGTGTGGATTGCTGAAAATGGTAAAGCCCGCCGGGTTGATGTGATTGTGCATCAGCGTCTGCGAGGCACAATTCTCGTATCCGGTAACCTGTCTCCGGGTGATATGCTGATTTCTGAAGGTGTTCAGCGTCTTCGTGAAGGGCAGCAAATCACAACCGAACTGGCACGCCGGAGCGACAACAATGACTAAGCATTCTCTCCAGACCGGCGATTTACCGTCGGTTTCTATTCGCCGCCCTGTTTTAATTGTTGTTCTTAATCTGCTTATCGTCATTGCTGGTTTTGCTGCTGTTAACGGTCTGGAAGTACGGGAACTGCCTGACGTTGATACACCACAAATCACTGTAACGGCAGAGTACCCCGGTGGTTCTCCGGAAACCGTGGATGCGGAAGTGACCAGCCGGCTGGAAGGCGCAGTGGCACGGGTCAGCGGTGTGAAAAATATCTACGCTCAGAGCGAAGAAGGCTCCGCCCGCGTGCGGGTTGAGTTCAGACCCGGCATTGATTTGGAAGATGCTGCCAATGAAACCCGCGAATCAGTAAGCCGTGTGCAGCGCCAGTTACCCGAGGATGTGGAACAGGTATCCATTATCCGTGCAGACAGTGACGCTCAGGCAGTAGTCAGTCTGGCAGTATCCAGTGACACTCTGGATATGGAAACGCTGACCGAGCGTGTTGATACCGATCTGGCGCCGCTGTTTTTAAGTATTCCCGGTGTTGCTGATGTGCAGTTAAGTGGCGACCGCGAGCGTGTACTTCGCGTGTCTGTCGATCCTCTGCGGCTGACCAGTTTCAACCTGTCGATGACAGATGTGGCAAATGCACTCGAATTAGCTCCCTTTGATGTTCCTGCAGGAAGCATCCAGTCTCAGGATCAGTCTCTTATCGTCCGCGCAGATGCGACGTCAGTTTCAGCACAGGATGTTTCAGATATCGTGATCAGCGGAGATATCCGGGTCGGCGATGTTGCCAGCGTATTCTTTGGCCCGGCAGACAGCAGCAGTATGGTGCGCCTTGACGGTCGTCCGGTGATTGGTTTAGGGGTGATCAGACAAGCCAGCTCTAATACCATCGAAATTTCAGATGAAGTTATGGCCATGGTGGAGGATCTGAACAAACGCTTTGTTGATATGGACATTGTCGTTACCAGTGATGACGCTGAATTCATCCGTGATTCTGTGGGCGAAGTGATTGGCTCTTTAAGCATCACCATCATTCTGGTTGTGTTTACATTGTTAGTCTTCATTGGTTCATGGCGTGCAACCATAGTCCCCGCCCTGTCGATTCCGGTATCCCTGGCCGGCGCGCTTGGCGTTATCTGGATGCTTGGCTTCTCTATCAACATTCTGACCCTGCTTGCACTGGTGCTGGCAACCGGGATGATTGTTGATGATGCTATTGTGGTGTCGGAAAATATTCAGCGTCGCCGGGGCATGGGCCTCGGAGCCAGAGCCGCGGCCGTTATCGGTACCCGTGAAGTGTTTTTTGCGGTTGTAGCAACCACGGCGGTACTCGCTTCGGTGTTCATCCCCATCGCATTTTTACCGTCTACGGCGGGACGTCTGTTCAGAGAATTCGGCGGTGTACTGGCCGGTGCGGTAATCATTTCATCCTTCGTCGCACTTTCTCTGGTACCCGCTCTGACCGCACGTTTGCCGGTAAAGAAAGCTAAAGAGAAAGGCATATTTTCAGCCACGCTGGGACGTTTCGGAAATGCATGCCTGCGTGGGTATCAGCGCTCACTTTTATGGTCGCTTAAATACGCCTGGCTTATTGTCCTGTTGAGTATTCTTGCTGCTGTTGGCGCCTGGTTTACAGCTCAGAATATCAACAATGAGCTGCTCCCCAGCGAAGACCGGGGCACAATCCGCATTTTTGCCCGTGGCCCTGACGGCGCAGGCATGAATTTTATGGACCGTCAGGCGCATAAGATGGAAGAGGTGCTGCTGCCTTACGTTGAAAATGGCACTGTGGATTCTATCTATACGGTCGTCGGCTCCTGGGATCCAAACATTGTATTTATCACAGTACCTCTTAAACACTGGGATGACCGCGATAAATCATTGCAGGATATCGTGTCGGAAATCCGTCCTCAGTTGCAGGCAATTCCGGGAGCACCGGGAAATGCGTTCGGGGGTAACAGCCTGAATTTACGTGGTCAGGGTGGCGGTCTTGAACTCGCCTTAACCGGTAGCAGCTACGAACGTATTTATGAAGCCGCGATGGACTTTGCAGCCGCGATTGAAACCAACATTCCTGAATTGGGTTCGCCCCGTGTAAGTTATGAACCCACCCAGCCTCAAATGCGGGTTAATATCGACCGTCGCCGGGCAGAAGAACTGGGCGTACCGCTTAGTGACATTGCAGCAACACTCAGGGCAGCCGTTAATGGCGATGATATTGCTGATTTGAATGTGGGTGACCAGGCGATTCCAATCATGTTGGAATCCAGCAGACGGAATACCAGCAATCCGTCAGATTTAACTAATCTCTATGTGAAGTCTGATAATGGCTCACTCATCCCGCTGAGCAGCGTAGCGTACATCACGGAAGAAGGTGTTGCCGCTGAGCTGGAGCGTCAGTCCCAGCGCAGAGCCATTAAGCTGGAAATGGAATTACCTGACGGCTTCCCCATCAATGAAGCGGTGGAGAAAATCCGCGCCCTCGGCAACGACACACTGCCTGATGGCATCGGCACTGTGTTCCTTGGCGAAGCACAAACATTCGAAGAAACCTCTCAGCAGGTTGCACTGACTTATGTACTGGCATTCATCATCGTGCTACTGGTTCTGGCAGCGCAGTTTGAGAGTGTTAACAGTGCTATTGTGGTTATGCTAACCGTACCCTTCGGCATAGCAGCAGCGATTTATGCGCTGTACCTCACCAATACCACAATTAATGTGTATTCGCAGATTGGTCTGGTGATGCTGATAGGCCTGCTGGCGAAAAATGCCATCCTGCTCATCGAATTCGCTGACCAGCTCCGTGACCACGGCTATTCGGTTTACGACGCCATTGTGGAAGCCGGTAAGGTGCGCCTGCGTCCGATTATGATGACACTGGTATCCACCATCCTGGGCGGTCTGCCGCTTATCCTGTCCTCCGGTGCCGGCGCTGAATCCCGTAACGCTATCGGCTGGGTAGTATTTGGTGGATTAGGTATCGCGGTAGTGTTTACTCTTTACCTGACACCGGTGCTGTATCTCGCCCTCGCCCGCTTCACCAAGCCACGGGCTGATGAAACCCAGCGGCTGGAGAAAGAGCTCACCGATGCCGACGAGCAGCAAATAGCGTAAACAACACAGCAAAAAACAAAGGCCGCTTCAATTGAAGCGGCCTTTTTCATGTCGTCAGTACTTATTTTATCTGTTCAGAATTCAGATACCGGTCATCTTTGCAAGACGCCGTATTTTTCGTTCTAGTTTAATTCCGAGGGTGATACCGGTTTCGCACGGTTTACCAGCGCTTTCGCAAGCACCTTGTGTGTTAACAGTGACAGAAGCTCTGTTTCTTCATCACTACGTTCGCCGTCAATGCCGGTGATGGCCATGGCCACTTCCAGCGCCTTATCAGCATCAAAGAGTAAATCAGTTTGTAACGTGCGCAGATACCGTTGCTCTTCGCCTGCATCCAGCACCTGCCGTGTCTGGTAGATAGCGTCGGTAAAAAATGCCTCGCGGCAAATGGGGCTTTGCCAGTCTAAATGGTTTATAACGTCTTCCAGATAATCCTGTTCTGAAAGTGTGACCTTGCCGTCAACCTGGTATAACAAAACCGATAAACGGATCAGAGCTTGATTAAAAGCCTGCTCATGGGACAACTGCATGATAATCTCCATTCGTGTGCCATATGCCTTAACAGTCTGATAACAACGACGGTCAGCCGGTATTATCAAATTCGCGCGCCACTTTAGTTCCTCTATGTGACACGCCTATTACGCATAGCTGCTACAGAAAGTTCATTATGTTACACAAATGTTAATTATATGGAAATTTAAAAAATTTTCATCCTTTGTTCAGACTAAATTGTTCTAAACCGGGATGAATGACACAGAGTTGACGGGTTATGCCGGGACTATCTGAGCCCCAGCGTAACGTCATTAATGTAGAAATTGCCGGTGTAAACAGCGTCCGGCTGGCCGGAAGCATCCAGCGCGAAGAATTGTTTATCGTTTTCATCCAGCGACTGATAACCGCCGATAACCTGATAAATCCATACCTCTTTATCGAACTCAAGTTCCCGTTCTTCAAAGTACTCAAGGGCTGATTTAGGCTGACCGGAGTCAATTACATCACAGAAGTAATCATCCACAGCAACATGGATAGGATCCTTCTCCAGAGACACACTGGACTGAGCCGTAACTTCAATTTCCTGTGCGGCCTTGTGGGCATTTTCATCCGGCTTACGGCGATGAATGTCAGTCAGGGTGCTGACAATCATCTGATAGTCACCTTCGTGAGCGACCTGATTCACGTCGGCTGCCGCCGCTTCAAGCACACTCTCTGCCTGATTGAACAACACGGGCACCTGACTTAATGCCGGATAATTGCCTGGCGTAAAATCCGGTTGTTGCTCCATGTGCAGTAAAAAGCCCTTGAGCAGACGGGTACGTCCCTGAAACTCACGGAAGCGCCCCAGCAGGTCGAGTAAGCGGGCCTGCACCACAGACAGTTCCTGCGCAGCTTTAGAGAAACTCTGCTGTAACGCAACGACCAGCAAATGCCGCAATTCACGGTTACTGCCGGCGAGCTCACTGAGTTCATCAAAATGGAAACTTTCCAGTTGCTGCAGTAAGTCACTCACCTGTCCCTGCGCCAGTTCGTTCTCACGAATTTTTGCTTCTACCGAAGAGACATAGCCAAACTCATTGTTAATGCGACTGAACAGCACCCTTACGCTGTTGGTCAGTGACTCTGTTAACTGATACACATGCTCAGTTAAATCGGTCATATGAGCATGGGCTTCGTTAAAACGGTTGTAGTGCAGCGACTCTTTGTAGTGCTCAGCTAACGTGCGCAAGCTTGCCAGCGACGCAGTGATGTTTGTGTTGATGGTGCGGTTTCTTTCATCTTGCAAACTGCCTTCCAGCAACGCACGTACCGCGTTTTTCAAGCGCAGCGGACTTTGGGGATCGGGACGCCACAACACACCTAGCTGAACCAGTTGCTCCAGCACTTTACGGCTAAAATCCGCCTCTTTTACCGACCCGTTGACGTAAGCATGCATGATGAGGTCGCTGTGGCGGCCCAGCGCATTGAGCAAACGTGTGCCGGCCTGAACCAACACCTGACTCATATCAGGCTCCCCTGCTGCACGGCAGCCTCAGCTTGCTCAGACAACGACAGACTTTCGGTTTCGTCGATAAATTTGATCATCTCGAAAAGATGCTCAACTTTACCGGTCACCAGATAAATCTGCTTTTCGGTATTCGGTTTAATCAGGTATCCCATGTCGGTAAGACGCTTGAACACCTGCTTAAGCTGACCGTCCAGATTCATACTGGTAGAGTTGAACACCCGGTAACGAGATATTTTTTCGAGCTGTTCAGCATAAGCCGGCGTATCTTCAATAACACTTTGCAGTTCATTTAAACGCAGTGCGTTACCCATAGTGACGGGCATATCCGACTCACTGGCTTGCTGTACCAGTAACAACCATTCCACCAGCGGCACCAGGCTGGATGCAGTTTCCTGAAACTGCTGGGTCAGCACTTTGCGCTCATCGTCACCCAGCGTTAAATAAGCAGCGAAAAACACGTCACCTTCACCGGTTGACGCCAGTGTGCGGTTGAGCACATTCAGATGAGGCTCAAGCTTCTGTGCATTGTCGCGGCTTTTCAAGTAGCGCCAGCCTTCTTCATCACTCACCTGACAAATAAACTGCCCTTTAAGCAATAAACTTAAAATACGACCCTGTTCTGACATCATGCTGACACCTCCTGTTCGCGGCGGGCTTTAATGCGTTCCGCAATAGCGCTGACTTTTGGCTCAACCACCTGTAACTGTCTGCTGACTTTATCGATAAGGTAGCGATTCTCAAACAGCGTTAATACATCAGACTCAGGATTCGGGAAGGCCCCTACCACGCTGATATTATTGTTCTGACAGGCGTCGAAGATCTTCTTCACGTTACTCTGGTGAAGTGTGCCTAATTCATCGATAGGCCAGTGAATAGTGGTATCGGCTTCACCACGAAGCAGACGGGTAAAGGCAAGCAGGAACTTACACAAAATAAGGTAAGCCATACCGTGACTGGAAGACTCGTTCAGCTGTCTGTCGGTACGGATCACAAGATCGCTGTTGCCTTCACGTAAATGCAGTTCAATATCCAGCAGTTTACTGATGCCGCCGGTCAGCGCGGCACGGCCGAGTATATCCAGCACACGGCGCATACTCTGCCCATATTCTTCATCCGGCAGCTCATTGGCACCCTGCCTCATCCACTCGTCGTAGAGAGCCCGGAACTGTTCCAGTTCAGGCCAGAATTCCAGTTCACTGATCCGTGAGCGGATTTTTACCGCGGAGTCAGACACGCCATCCAGGAACAGTTCTCCGTCAACCTCTCTGGTAATGCGGCGGCTCTGACTGACGATGCGCTTATCGATATCTGCCAGTACGTAGTAGTACTGACTCAGATCCGCACCAAAGATACGTCCCTGCTCTTTCAGGCCCTGTAATTTCTGCGGCACAATAACATTCAGCAATTGCGCCAGATGGCCGACCATGCGCCGGTGGTCAACGCTCTTCACACCCTGGGCGTTCATCACGGCACATTCTTCACGGGCCCGTTCCCAGGTATCTGACAAACCGGTTCCCGCCTGCGCGGCGATAAGCTGATCAAAGCGTTCAACATAAGCTTTCACATCAGACATCAAGCCTTCGCGCTCCTGCAGGGCACTCTGCACCTGAGATAAGCGTTGATTAATGGATAACTCATCATGGCGTACAGCCTCTTCGGCCTGTACCGCCGGCAGGGCAATTTTTGCCAGCGATTTAGCAAAGTTAACCACCTGCTCATATTGCTCCGATGAGGTTTTCAGCGCTGACTCTAACTGACCATGCTGATCTTTGAGCTGCTCCCGCGTTTCCCGGTACACGGTTTGTTTTGCAGCCAGTTCGCGCTCAGATTCGGCCAGTGACTTACGGGCTTTCGCCAGGCTGTTTTGCCAGGCAACTTTGTGACCGGTGAACACCGTCTGATACCAGCGTTCGTAGTCAGCAACTTTATGACGATGAGTTTCTGTGCGGTAGATATCTTCTTTAAGCACTTTAATGCGCTTTTTCATCTCACCGATTTCATCCACATCCACGCCGCGGTTATTCAGCTCATTTTCCAGCCACTGCTCAGTGTCACGACGGTCTTTTGCCGCATTGTCTCTGGCTTTACGCATGTCTGAATCAAGCTGACTGATACGGGCATCAGTGTCAGCAATCAGCTGCTGCCAGTGGAAGCTGTGCTCCGTTTCGGCTTCCCGTTGCTGATCTTTAATCTCATCGCGGTCAAGTTCAAACTGTGCCACCAGCTGTTTTCTGGCCTGAACGTTATCATCCAGTTTGCTGCGCGCTTTCTGTTTGCGGGCCGACAACGCCTGCTGATATTCACTCAGTACTGCATCACGATCCTGCTGGGCACGCTTACGGGTGGCTTCTGCACTGCGTACAGCGTTATCTTTCTGGGTCATCGCCAGCTCAGCGTTACGCACGTCTTCGTTGGCTTTCGACAATACCGCTTCACACTCGTTTTGTGCCGCTAACGCCAGCGCCAGAGATTCTTCTGCAGCACTTAAACGGGCTTTAAGCTCCTGTTCAGTATGGGCATATTCCGGCGTGTCCAGTGCTTCCAGTGCCAGCTTAATACCAAACAGGCTTTCACCTTCAGCCAGTTGGGGAACGAGATCTTTGCGCTCCAGCAATTCGGGACGCACGACCTTACCCAGCGTATGTTCCCAGTTATCCAGGTTGCCACGGAGAAACTCCAGCAAGGAACCTTCCCCGGGGTACAGGAGCTGATTGATACCATCAACCTGCTTTTCCTGTGCCTGATGCTGGTTGCGGGCTTTATCCAGTGCCGATGAGGCTGACTGACGGTGCAGTACCGCCTGACTATGGGCCTGCTGTGCCTGACGATACTCGCTGCGCGCAGCATCTTCATTGATACTGGCTTCTTTTATTGCGGCATCCAGTAAATCAAGCTGAGACTGCTCAAACTCGTTGTAACCGGCGTTATTCAGACCGGCTTTCAGTTCGGCTTCTGCAACTTTCAGGTCGCTGAGGGCGTTTTGATGTGCGTGATTTAACGATTGAATTTGCTGTGCATAATCGTCGCGGATGTTTTGCAATGCATCACGCTCTTTCTGCTGCAGATCACTACGTTTATCTGCCGCTTCCTGACGGCTGGCTGAAAGCTGCTCCAGGTTCATACTGAGCTTTTCACCCAGTTCAGCAATACGGCGGTTAAATGTGGACTCAATATCCTGATGTTTTTCAGTCAACAAGGTATACCGGCCGGATACCAGTTCCAGCTCGTTCTGCCACTGCCCGAGATTTGCCACATCTTCTTTTAACTGTTCAATGTCCTGTTCCTGCCAGCTCTGGAATTCCTCTTCCACGGCATCCAGTTCCGAGGTGTATTTTTCTACGTCCGCGCGGGCAGATGACACCGTCTGATTGAGCGTGTCGCGGGTCTCAGACCACTGGTTATCATTTTGCTTGCGCTGGAACTGATTCTCTTCCAGCTGGTTTTTAGCCGTTTCAACAGCCGCCGATAAATGACTCTTATCCGCCTCAAACAACTGCTTTAAACCGCCAAGCTGCTTCTCTGTCGTTCCCAGCGCCATATCGGCCTGTTCAAGTTTGGCAAACTCGGGGCGGATACGATCAAACTGCTTGATGAGTTGACATTCACGCAGCCAGTCATCCACACGGTTGCGGCTTAAATTTGACGTAGGCGGCTGCACACCGTCTTCTTCCAGAATAGCGGCAATCATGGCCTTGATGGTTTCCATCTTGCCTTCTTTAGAATGCACGGCTTTAGCCAGCTTCTCGATGTGACGTACATGCAAATTAGGCTGACACAAACTGAAAATACGGGCGTAACCCAAGAGTTCCCGTGCATTGCTGCTCTGGTTCAGTACACCGTGATCGTTTTGCAATATGGCACGGAAGTCTTTTGTGGTCAGTAAACTGGTTACCAGCACGTTGTTGCGTTTCATCGCTCTGGCAAGCTCGGCGCTGCTGATACTCACCCGTTTACCGTTTTTTTGCGGCAGCAGGTAATCGTCGATATCAAAAGGTTTACCGATAAAGCGGTAATTAACCCCAGTCCCGTTAGAACTCAATACCGCCTGACATAAATCCCCTTCAGCACGGGTGAATTCGTAAATAATAAAACTGGATGTGCGGGGTAAATACCAGCGCTCAAAGCTGTCCCGGGTGGCCGGTACAACGCGGCTGGGATACTCGCCGTAAAATACGGGAATAAGTCGCTGCAAGGTGGTTTTGCCGGATGCATTGGTACCGCAAATATTGGTATGTCCATCCAGTTTGAGTTCAACGACACCCGGCAGGTGGGTATCAATAAGAATGATGCGTTTTAAACCAGCCATAATAATCCTGTCTTCGTACCGGCATATCTTTTTTGTTATCGTCGTGACCGCCGGTATGCGTCTTGCTGAAATTGTTATACCGCTGTCGGGAGGGGAAATATGTCAGGCATTGCAAACCAGCATTCCGGCCTGCAAAGAGTCTGGCCCGAACCTTTTCTTCAAGGCATCCCTGTCGCCAGCGATATCCATCGTTTAAGCGGGGTAGCAGTGTATTATGAATTGGCAAAATTGCCCAGTGTGGATGTGATTTTGTCGGTATTCCGGTGCACTGTTTGAGTGAATATCAAACAGTGCAGTTAGTCCCCCGCCACAAAAAAAGAGACGGCATGCCGTCTCTTTTTCGTTTTATCCCTGTAGCTTACCGTGGCGGGAACATTCCGCCGCCACCGCCCATGCCACCCATTCCACCCGGAGGCATCATACCCTTCATCTGGCGCATCATTTTCTTCATGCCGCCGCCGGACATTTTCTTCATCATTTTTTGCATTTGGGTGAATTGCTTCAGCAGACGGTTAACATCCTGAATTTGCGTACCGGAACCGGCAGCAATACGACGTTTACGGGAGCCTTTGATCATGTCAGGACGCTCACGTTCAGCCGGCGTCATTGAGTTGATAATGGCTTCCATCTGATTGAACTGCTTTTCATTGGCCTGATCTTTAATTTTGTCAGCCATGCCGCCCATACCCGGCAACTTGTCCATGAGACCCATCATGCCGCCCATATTGCGCATCTGTTCAAGCTGCTCTTTAAAGTCCTGAAGGTCAAAACCTTTGCCTTTCTGAACTTTCTTCGCCAGTTTCTGCGCTTTGTCTTTATCAACTTTACGCTCAACTTCTTCAATCAGGCTGAGTACATCACCCATCCCCAGAATGCGCGAGGCAATACGCTCGGGATGGAACGGCTCAAGGGCATCAACCTTTTCACCCATACCAATGAACTTGATAGGTTTGCCGGTGATTTGACGCACCGACAACGCGGCACCACCACGGGCATCACCGTCGGCTTTAGTCAGGATCACACCGGTAAGCGGTAATGCATCATTGAAGGCTTTCGCTGTATTTGCCGCATCCTGACCGGTCATGGCATCTACCACGAACAAGGTTTCTACAGGTTTAACCGCAGCGTGAAGCGCTTTGATTTCATCCATCATGTCTGCATCAACGTGCAAACGACCGGCTGTATCCACTAAAAGTACATCGTAAAATTGTTTTTTCGCCGCATCGATGGCGCCGTTAACAATATCAATGGGCTTTTGTTCAATAGAGGAAGGATGGAAACCCACACCCACATCTGTAGCCAGTGTTTCCAACTGCTTGATTGCCGCAGGACGATAAATATCCGCACTGACCACCAGCACTTTTTTCTTTTCGCGCTCAGTAAGATATTTAGCCAGTTTACCCACACTGGTGGTTTTACCGGCACCCTGCAAACCTGCCATCAGGACAACAGCCGGAGGCTGGGCAGAAAGGTTCAGCTTTTCATTGGCCTCCCCCATGACAGACTCAAGTTCAGACTGCACTATTTTTATGAAGACCTGACCGGGCTTCAGAGCTTTGGTCACCTCTGTGCCTACAGCACGGGCCTTGACCTGGGCGACAAATTCTTTGACTACCGGTAAGGCAACGTCCGCCTCAAGCAGTGCCATGCGCACTTCCCTGAGCGTGTCTTTAATGTTGTCTTCGGTCAGTCTGCCACGGCCGCTGACGTTGCGTAACGTCTGACCAAGGCGTTCAGATAAATTCTCAAACATAAGGCAGCTTCTTCAAATCGGTTAACTCATTATTCCCGCCATTATAGCGAAAAAGGCGTTCACAACGAACCTTGATATGTGTTTCTCTGTTTATATTGTCTTAATCTGTGTAAAAACAATGGTTCTGGTTGAATTTCCTTTGCACTTGCAGTATCAATACAGCCAGTAAAACGGGTGCAGGAAAAAGTCACACAGCACCCCTTCGTACAGGAATTGGGATGACCACCGTATTTGCCGTTGCCGGCATAATTTTTTATCTTGCTGCCGCTTTTCTTTTGATGGGCAAGATTGTCAATCAGCAAACACCAAACAAGAAACTGGCAATGGTCCTGTCTCTGGCAGGTGCGGCTGCCCATATTTGCTACCTGTCACAGGCCATTGTTATTGCCCCTGGCCAGAACATGAGTATTACCAATGTATTGTCACTGGTATCCTGGCTCATCACTGTATCTATGCTTATCAGCGCATCGGTCATGCCTAATATCATTCTGCTGCCCGTGGTGTTTGGGTTTTCTGCGATGACAATTGCGGCCGCTCAGGTACTGCCGGTCAGTCATATCATGCACATAGAAATGCAGCCTGGTCTGGTTATCCACATTACCCTTTCGTTATTTGCCTACGGCACGCTGGTGATCGCTTTTCTTTACGCGCTGCAAATGTCGTTTATTACGTTTAAGCTGAAACAGAAAGGCGCATCTCTGCTGAATTCGCCGCTACCTCCGTTAATGCTGGTAGAGGGCATGTTGTTTAAGCTACTGCTTGTCGGCACATTCCTGCTGATTTTATCGCTGGTAAGCGGGTTCGTCTTCCTCGACAATATGTTCAGTACCATGTATGCCCATAAAACTGTCCTGTCGATAATTGCCCTGGCAGTTTATATTGTCCTGCTTACCGGTCAGCACATTTGGGGCTGGCGCGGCAAACAAGTTATCGTACTCACCGTTATTGGTCTGATGCTGCTCACACTCGCCTATTTTGGAAGCCGCTTCGTCAGAGAAATACTGCTTTAAAGGCTTCTTAATGTCTTAAAATGCAGATAAAATGCCCGAAAAAGACCAGTTATAATAAAGATTCATTAACTTACACTTGAAACCCGCTGTCTGAATAACTAAATTGGATAGTCCACACAGGTAAAGGAACCCGGATTTTTGGACGACATATCAACGAGTACGCTATTTATTGCACTTGGCGTGCTGATTTTTTTATCTGCCTATTTCTCAAGCTCTGAAACAGGCATGATGTCGATAAACCGTTATCGGCTCAAACACTTGCAAAACGAAGGTAACCGTGCAGCTTTACGGGTGCAAAAGTTACTTGAACGTCCTGACCGTCTTATCGGCCTGATCCTGATTGGTAACAACCTGGTTAATATTGCGGCGTCTTCTATCGCAACGATTATCTGCACCCGTCTGTTTGGCGATTACTGGGGATTTTTTGCAACCACATTTGGTCTTACCCTGGTCCTGCTGATATTTGCCGAAGTAACCCCGAAAACACTGGCGGCGTTGTACCCTGAAAAAGTCGCGTTCCCGAGCTCAGTCATTCTGCTACCTCTGCTATTTGTACTTTATCCGTTTGTTGCACTCATCAATTCCATCACCAACAGTATTTTATTTCTGCTTCGGATCAACCCGACAAATGGTAACGATGACTCCCTGAGCCGGGAGGAATTACGGACGGTGGTATACGAGGCCGGTACGATGATACCGAAAAAGCACCAGGACATGCTGGTGGGTATTCTTGATTTAGAGAATGTCACCGCCGAAGATATCATGGTTCCCAGAGCAGAGATTGTCGCAATTGATATCAACGATGACTGGAAGAAAATCCAGAAGCAACTTACCCATGCCCAGCATACCCGTGTACTTCTTTATCGTGACAGCATTGATGATGCTGTGGGCTTTGTGCATTGTCGCGATGCCCTTCGTCTGTTATCAAAAGATCAATTCACCAAATCGAGTTTGCTACGCGCAGTGCGTGAAATTTACTTCACACCGGAGTCCACCCCGCTGCATACTCTGATGTACAAATTCCAGGCAGAAAAAGAACGTATTGCTCTGGTGGTCGATGAGTACGGCGATATTATGGGCCTGGTCACGCTGGAAGATATTCTTGAAGAAATCATCGGTGACTTCACCACGTCCATGGTGCCGGACCACAGTAAAGAAGCGAACATTCAGCAGGATGGCAGTGTGCTGGTAGATGGCAGTGCCAACGTGCGTGATTTAAACAAGGAAATGGACTGGAAGTTGCCTGTTGACGGCCCGAAAACCCTTAACGGTCTAATTCTGGAGTATCTGGAAGAAATTCCGGAAAATCAGGTCAGTGTGCGTCTCGCCGGTTATCCTATGGAGATCGTGGATATAAAAGACAACATGGTGAAAACTGTGCGTATCCTACCCGAATACTTCACTGAGCCACGGGATAACGCTTCAGATATTTAATTTACTCTGATTTCTCTTTGGCCTGCGCTCTGCGGGCCAGTACCTGCGCTTTCGCCGCAGCAACTTTACCCGACAACACATTCAGTTTGCCTAGGATATCTTTTAGCTCCTCATCATCTCTGAGATCGGCTTCCGCCATATGACTCTCCAGAGATCGACGGAGCAAATCCGGAATAGATTTGGTCGTCATTAGGAATACTGCCCTGCGCAGCTGGTTACACTCTCACTAACCTGTATATCGGTTAATAAACCAACTTCTGAAGCATTTTTTTGATTTTATTGAGAAAGCCTTAAGAATCTTTGGCTTAGGGTTACCCCTGGAAATGTGCGAGCAGTTCGCCATGCTGTTTCTGCACATTATAACGGACAACAGCAACTGAAGCGGTGGCAAACAGGCTGTTACTGGGTATGACACACACTTCATCAAGAAAGTAACTGACAAAGGGCATGTGACTGACCAGTAGCATACGTTCAACAGGCTGACTTCTGCTCTGCGTGGCGGTGAACAGGGTGTCTACATAGTCGTGTGCGAGTTTTGGATTGCCTTCCGGAATAATGTCTTCACACAACTCCGTTTTATTAGCACTGATATCCAGACTAACCATGTCAAATGTTTGACGAGCACGGCGGTAAGGACTGATGAGAGCCAGATCTATTTGCCGGTCCGGGCAGTAGTTATCAATAAGCCAGTTAGCACTGACTGATGCCTGAGCCCTTCCATAATCGGTAAGCTGCCGGCTTTTATCATCAACCCGTAATGATTCCGCCTCACCGTGGCGCATGATAAACAATAAAATGTCGGCGTTGGAATTTTGACGTGGCATAGTTTAATGAATATGATGAAAGACTACACTGTAACCATAGCAGACCGGAAAAGACTAGCCTAGTATAAATATGTAAGACTTTAGGTGATACGGACGAGTAATCAATTCAGGAAGCGCAAGCGCCGGAAAGTTACCTTTTAAGAAATGCAGTAAAAAACATAAATAAAGAGAGCATTTTGACAACACCACTGAACCTGGAAAAAGCCACTTTCCATACGCTTCCAAATGGCCTGCGGGTCATGATTTACCAGCATGAACTGACACCCTCCACCTATGTTTCCATGTCTGTCCGTGCCGGCCATTTTTATGATCCCGAACAGTGTGAAGGTTTATCTCACCTCCTCGAGCACATGATGTTTCTGGGCAGTCGCCACTTGCCCAAGGCCAACAGTATTAACGATATGGTGGACAGTGCAGGCGGCAGTATCAACGCCTGGACCGGCACTGAGTTTGCTAATTACCATTTTCATTGCAGAAGCGCGGAACTCAAACGCATTCTTCCCGCTTTTGCAGATATGCTCAGACTCCCTTTGTTAGATAAAGACACTCTGGATAAAGAAATCAACGCTATCGAGGCGGAATTTCAATTTAAACGTAAAGATGATTTGCGCCGTCTTTATCAAATCCATAAAGAAACCGCGAATCCGGCCCATCCCTTCAGTAAATTTTCTGTAGGCAATGCCAATATTTTCCGCTCTTTACCGGAAGACGAACTGCATAAAGCGTTACACGATTATCATTGTCAGTACTACACTGCCAGCAATATGTGCCTGGCCATTTTTACCAGTGAAGATCCGGAAGATGTGCTGGAACTGACTCAGCAGAGCTTCAGTGCATTCCGTCAGGGTGAAGAAGCGCCAAAAGAATGGCCGCCACTCTATAACGAAGAACAACTTGCGGTAGATATTAATATCATTCCGTTGCAAACCGCGCGGCGGATGATTGTCACCTTTGCTCTGCCCGGACTCCATCTGGATTACCGCACCAAACCGCTTAACTATTTAAGTCATCTCATCGGCGATGAAGGTGAAGGCAGCTTACTGGCCTGTCTGAAGGCCAAAAACTGGGTCACCAATCTGATAGCAGGCAGCGGGATTGAAGGCGATGACTTTAAAGATTTCAATGTCAGCTTTCAGTTAACCGAAGAAGGTCTGAATAACAGAGACAGCATACTTGAAGCCTTATTCGCATTCGTCAGGCTCATTAAAAACAGTATTGATGAGAAGTGGCGGTATCAGGAAAAAGCGCATCTTGGCGCACTGGCTTATCAGTATGAAGAGAATCCCAAGCTGCAAAGTATTGTTTGTGAATATTCCCAGCATCTGTTCACCTTCGACAGCGAAGAAATAAAGCTCTTCAGAATCATTATCGACAGTTTTGACAAGCAGAAGCTGGAACACGCACTGTCCTTTTTTACCCCCCATACAATGCGGGTAAAAATGATTGCGCCTGACCTTCCCACAGATTCGGTATGCCGGCACTATAACGCCCGTTATCAGATGCGTCCCCTGCCTGAAGACTTATTGCACAAGCTGGCAGAGCCGGAAGCTTACGACGGTTTACAGTTACCTCCGCCCAATCCTTATCTGGGTGATGATTACCACCTTACTATTCCGGGCGATGATTATTTACTGCCTAAGGCGCTGGTCAGAGAAGAACATTTCGCATTCTGGTTTGCGCAGGACAACCAGTTCCACAGCCCGAAAGGCGATATTTATATTTCTTTCGATGCACCTGCATTTAATGACAACCTGATTGCAGTAGCGGCAAAACGTATCTGGCTTGCAGCGCTGAATGACCATTTGCAGGCGAAATATTACCGCGCAGAAATTGCCGGCCTGCATTACCGGATTTACGGACATCAGGCTGGTTTTACCCTCCATACCCGGGGATTTTCAAATCATCAGGTCAAGCTGGCTGGTCAGCTGCTGGAAACTATCCATCAATTTATGCCTGAAGCTTCCCAGTTTGAGCGTCTGAAAGCCATGCAAATTCAGACCCTTGAAAATGCCCTGATGAATAAGCCTACCAACCGGTTGTTTTCACGGCTCAGCGTAATTGTTCAGCGCAATACCCAAGCGCCGGTGGAACTGTTAAAGGCAGTCCGTGAATGTTCTTTCGAAGATATGACAGACATTTGCCGGCAGGCGCTGGATAAATATTTCGTTGAGAGCTTTATGCATGGCAACTGGCCGGCAGAAGAAGCCTCTACCTTTGCAGAGCATTTAAAAGGTGCCTGCCCCGGCGCCGGTTGTCAGCCATTGTCCCGCGCTGTGACCCAATTACCTGTTGGCGAAGCCCTCTATCACGAAGTCATATGTGAACACGATGACGCGGCAGTAGTACTTTATCTGCAGGCGCCCGGTAACAGCCTGAAAGACACCGCCATGTGTATGGTGCTGGAACAAATGCTCGCCGCCCCGTTTTTCAATGTACTCAGAACAGAAAAGCAACTCGGGTACGTGGTTGGCACAGGCTATGTGCCTCATAACCAGCATCCGGGTATGGCTTTCTACATTCAAAGTCCGTCTCACGAACCGGAAGTTTTGCTTAAAGAAATGACCTCCTTTCTGTTTGAGCAACTTAATGAAATCGATTTTTACCGCTTCTACTGGTCAACCATTCAAAAGAATCTGCTAAAACAGATGGAAGAGCGAGATTTATCACTGTCGATGAAATCGCAAAGGCTGTGGGTAAGCCTGGGCATTCAGGACCATGGTTTTGACAGGAACAGTAAGCTTGCCGACCTGATTTGCAGACTGTCTTTTACCGATATACAGGACTACGCCAACGCGCTGGCCAAACGAAGCTTGTTCGGCGAACTGGTATTGTTTGCCCCCGGTAAATTCAAAGGTATCGACGTACCTCAGGACAGATTGCTCAGCGACCTGTCATCGTTCAAAAAGCAAACACCTTATTTTGACTGATTTTTCACGATAAATAGGGTGTAAACTTTAAAGTGGATAAGAATTAACCTCCTCTGCCCCCTATCCGGAAAAAAACTTGTAGATATTGGCTGATTTCGGCATATTGAACCTTCGGTTTGAATGGATGCTGCCGATAATAAACGTAATTAAAACGATAAAATAATACGGCCAAAGGTGTATTGGTGCGCTCAACCTTAATCTGGATTTTTGTCAGCTGCATTCTGCTGCCGGGGTATCTACTCTGTGCGGAGAGTAAGGCTGTATCAATCACAGACATTTACTTCCAGAATATCTCGCAAAAAGATGGTATTTCAGACCATAGTATTCTGGATATTGTTGAAGACAAGAACGGAAGCTTGTGGATTGCCACACTCACCGGCCTGCACCGTTATACCGGTTATTCAGAAGGTGCAAATCAGTATCATCCCCAAACATCGAATCCCCGCTCACTTCCCTCTGCCTGGATTAATGATTTATTCATAGATAAAGATGGCACACTATGGGTTGGTACTGACCAGGGGCTGGCGAAATATAATGCAGAAACAGACGACTTTTCCGTCATCACTTTTGAAGCCAATACATCAAAGTCTAAATATATTAAAAAGATAACAGCGGACGAAAATGGTCGTATACTTGTAAATACTTTTGACGAAATTTACCGTCTGCAACCCGATGGGAAGGTACTGATCCCGGCTTTTCGTGGCACAAAGCTGCCTGACGATATGTTGGTTATTTATAATGAAGCTCACCGAGTTTGGATTGGCACCAGAAATCACGGTGCTTTTATTCTGAATAAAAACAGTGATCAGATTTTCCCGCTCTCGAAAGTAAACCCTTACGGATATTCCATCAATCAAACGCGGATATACGATATCAAGGTCATCGACGGAGAATACTGGCTGGCAACGGGTGACGGGATTACAAAAATCTCCAACAATGGTGATATATCTTACCTGGGCAGTTCAGAAGACAACCAGCCAATTAAATTATCAACAACGTCAACTCTGAACCAAGTCGGAGATATCGTCTGGATAGGCACCTTCAAAGGATTGGCTATTTACGACCTCAGGAAGCAAAAATTTATTTTAGCAGGATCTAAAAGTGCAGAACTTACCGGTCTAACTCAGAAAATTATTTTTTCTATTCAGGCAGACAGCAACGGCAGCGTGTGGGTAGGCACCTATTCAGGTTTATTCAGATACCAGCCAGAGCTCAGTGCTGTCCGTACTTTTGAAAACAGAAAAGAATTTCAGAAGGCTTCCATTTCATCGACTATCTGGGCTATGGATGAAGATGCAAATGGTGATTTGTGGTTTGTCACGCAAAATGAAGGTTTGGGTAAATTCGACCGTGAACTCGGAACCATTGATTACTATCTTGTCGACAATAAAAATAATTACTGGGACTTGGTAATTGACCAAAATGGCTATTTCTGGATAGCAACTACTGATGGTATTTACGTCTACGAAATGAAGGATGGTAAATTTCATTTATTGACAACATTATTTAAGAATAATGTCGTAGAGAGTTTATTTTATGACGGCCAATTTGTCTGGCTAAATCTTAATAATGGTAAACTCGTTTCAATACCCACCTCAACTTTAGGTGACAATGAACATATTGGTGATCTAGAAGAACTGGTAACAAAATATCAATTACCACTAAAAGATACCTTTTTTGTTCCCCTTTTTGCAGATAACGAACAGAGGCTCTGGATTTCAACACCAGACAAAGTTCTTGTTTTTGATCCCGTCACCAGCAAAGTAGTCAGAACAATAGAAGATTCCTCTGAAAGAAGTTTCAGAGCTATGAACGTCTATTACTGGCGTAACTTCTACTGGGTCACTACATTTTATAATGGCGTTATTAAAATAAACGCCCATAGCCTTGAGATAGAGGACCGCCAACAGGTAGTGCAGAATGCGGGAGTCACCTTTTCCGCTCAGGGCCGTGACAGCTCCGTATGGTATACAAACAGACTGGGAATTACTCGTGTCGACTTGTTCAGCCTTGAGCCCAAGGAGAATATTTCGAGAGAATCACTCGATTATAACGAATTCAGTGAAAAAGCTGTCCTTCTAACCTCTGACGAGGCATTAGTATTTGCTGGCTCTAAAGGTTTCAATATTCTTACAAAGTCCTTTATCGACAATGAACTAGTGGACGTTTCCCAAACACGGGCTCCACATTTGTTTGACTTAAAAATTTTTGGTTCCACTACCCTTAGTGAATCAGATCGTGAAGCAAAATCAACCAATACCAGTATCCTCGAAAAATCGGAGTATCATCTCGATTATGAACAATCCCGTTTCAGTATCACTTTCGGACTGATTAATCCGATCACTCCTGAAGATGTAGTATACCGATATCGTATGGCAGGGAACGTAGATGACTGGTTCCCTACGGACAGCAGCAGACTGGCACAATTTAATAACGTGCCTTTTGGCAATTATGTCTTTGAAGTGCAGGCCAAGGAAGGGGATAAAACCTGGTCTGAGAGCACCAGCTTTAAAATATCTGTTGGCCGGCCTTTCTGGTTACACAGTGCAGCACTGGTGTTCTACGCCTTTATAGCACTCTCCGTACTCTTTTACATTCTGCGCCAGTACCAGCTGCGTAAGCAGGGTCAGCGGGCTATTCAGGAGTCGGAAGAACGGTTGAAACTTACCCTGTGGAGTTCCGGCGACGAACTCTGGGACTGGGACGTTTACCGTGGTCAGGTATACCGTGCTAACACATGGGGCACGCTTGATTTCCCTCAGGACAACATCCGCACGTCCAGTGCTTATGATGCCAATATTCATCCTAATGACGTCATGCGTGTCCAGGAAGCTTTAAAGGCGCACCTGGAAGGTAAGTCTGAATTTTATGAGCTGGCCTACCGGGCGAAAACTTTCTCTAACTCGTGGATTTGGGTACTCGACCGGGGCAAGGTGGTGCAGCGGGATCATAATCAACAACCCATGCGGATGACGGGTACGCTCAAAAACATTCATCACCTGAAAGAAGCAGAAGAACAGTTAAACCTGTTCAAACGGTCGATTGAAAATATCTCCGAAGGGGTATTCATTACCGACACCAATTTCCGCTACATCTCGGTAAATAACGCCTATTGCGGTTATACCGGAGAAAGCCGTGATCAGGCACTGGCTTCGTACATGTACTTTAATCAGTATCCGGATGCCTTTACTGAAGAAATTAAGAAAACATTACGCACCAAAGGCAACTGGTTTGGCGAAGTCGAATCAGCCCGGGTAAACGGTGAGCGCTACGAGATGGAACTGAATATCGATGCCGTACATGACGACGATGGCCGTATCAGTCATTTTGTGGGGGTATTCTCTGACATTACATCCCGTAAGAGCACAGAAAAAGAATTGCTGAAGCTGGCGAATACCGACCCGCTCACAGAACTCCCTAACCGCTCTTTCTTCCAGGCCAGCCATCAAAACCTGGTCCGTAAAGCAGCGTCTCATACCCTGCTCTGTCTGGACATGGATAACTTTAAGAAGATTAATGATTCCCTTGGCCACCAGACCGGCGATGTGCTGATCAAGCAAATCGCCAAGCGCTTACAGCGTATTACCGGCACTACGGCAACCTGTTACCGCCTTGGTGGTGATGAATTCAGTGTTCTGATGGAAGACCAGGCAGACATCCACACTATTACCCATTATGCACAGGACATTCTGGATAACCTGTCACGGCCTTTCATTATTAATAAGCAGGAATTTGTACTCGGTGCCAGTATCGGTATCGCCTTTTATCCTGATGACGGTAAAACACCTCAGGAAATGCTGAAAAACGCAGATACCGCCATGTATTTTGCGAAAAACAATGGTGGCAATACCTATAAGTTCTTCAGTGGTGAAATGAACCAGAACGCCGTGCGCCAGTTGCAGATAGAAAACTTGATCCGTCAGGGGATTAAAGACGATCTGTTCACGGTTTATTACCAGCCTAAAGTTGATATTGCCTCGGGTAAGCTGGTGAGTATGGAAGCCCTGGTGCGTTTTGAACACCCGCAAAAAGGGATTGTCAGTCCGGGTCAGTTCATTCCGCTGGCAGAACAAACAGGGCAAATTGTTGAAATTGGTGAACAGGTACTGCGTAAGGCCTGTGCAGATACCAAACGCTGGGTCAACGCCGGCTTGTTCTCCGGCCGTGTAGCGGTAAACATTTCTGCAAAGCAGTTTGAGTTGCCAAACCTGGACGACCGGATTGAGCAAATCCTGAAGGAAGTAGGGTTATCCCCGCTCCATCTGGAGTGTGAAATTACCGAAGGCACGCTGATGGAGAATCCGGACCAGGGTCTGGAAATGATGAAGCGTCTGCGGGACCGGGGCATTCACCTGGCACTGGATGACTTCGGAACAGGCTATTCTTCTTTGGCGTATCTTAAGCGCTTCCCGCTGAATACACTGAAAATCGATAAAGCGTTCATTGACGACATTGCAGAGAGCAGCACAGACCGGCATATGGCTGCCGCTATCATCAATATTGCCCATAATCTGGGGCTAAAAGTGGTCGCTGAAGGTGTGGAACAGGAAAAACAACTGACGATTTTACGTCGCTACGAATGTGAAATGTTACAGGGTTATTTGTACTCAAAACCACTGAATGCTGAACGATTTGAGAAATTACTTCAGGAAAATCAAAAGCTTTATAACCTCATCGGTCAGAATTCTTACTGATCTTCTCTGCGTCAAAAATAAGGCATAGTACACATTCTAATTTATTGCAAATCTTTTTTTCTGGCACCATCAAAATTCAGTTTAAAAACAACACGTTTAACTTACTGAAAAATAAGAGTTTTAAAACTTTCATACTACTAAAGGTTTAGGTTGGCACGCATATAGCAATATCTCTGGTGCACCGGCGAGAACGGTGTTGTTTGTTCAAATAAAAAATCAGAGGATATATATAATGTTAAAAGCAGCCGCTGTAGCACTAGCACTTTCCACAACTGCACCTGTCACTGTAGAAGAAGGCGCCAAGCCTGTTGAGAAACAACAGGAAGCCACTACTCAGTTTCAGAAGATGAAACCCTGCCAGCATCTGGAAGCTTGTGACCTGAACTAAAATTTTGTTCGGTGCACAAAAAAAGTCAGAACAGTCTGACTTTTTTTATGCCTGAAATTCGCCACGGAAGGCGATTCTGAGCCTTATAAGGCTAAGCGGCAAACACTGGTCCGCGATACCCTGCAATTTCACGCCACAGTAAGTACCGCTTCATATTAAACAGCGGGAAAAGTGCCGGCCCCAGTAATAAACCACCTACTGCCCAGCGTTTCGCATTCATTCCGGCTTTCATTGCTGCAACGTAATATCCCGCAGCACAACACCCAAACACCATTAAAGCCAGAAAAACCATCATATGAAAAATAACCTCTTGATTAACTACGCCAAAAAATTGACTACAAAATAACCAAACCGGTTGCAGTGTACTTATTTTGACCACGAAAGCCAGTTAAAACACCGCCTAAAACAAAAAAGTCGGGCAAAGCCCGACTTTTTAACATTATAAAAACATCAATAGAACGTTTTGTTTTCTTTTGCCATTTCCTGTAAACATTCAGCCGGGGTGAATTTCGGATCAACACTACCCGCCAGTTGTGTCAGCTTGTTGACTACGGTATCCAGTCCTAATGTGTCCATGTAGCGGAACGGACCTCCAAGGAATGGCGGAAAGCCGATACCGAAGATTGCCCCGATATCGCCGTCGCGGGCACTGCGTATCACACCTTCGTCCAGACAACGTGCAGCTTCATTCAGCATCATCAGAACACAGCGTTCCGCGATGGCCCTTTCGCTGAGTTTCTTCGACGGGGTCACACCAAGCACGGTGTAAATGGATTCATCCACTTCCTTACCGGGCTTTTTACCTTCATACAGATAAAAGCCCTTGCCATTCTTTTTCCCTTTACGGTCATCAGCCAGCACTTTGTCAAATGCCGCAGGCGCTTCGAAACGGCTGCCAAACTGTTCAACCAGAAACGGTATAATCTTGGTCCCGACGTCAATGCCGACTTCGTCCAGTAACTTAACCGGCCCCACAGGGAAACCAAACTTCACCAGCGACTTATCGATATACTCCACCGGCTCTCCAGCCAGCAGTAAACAGGCCGCTTCGTTCATATAAGGAGCAAGAATACGGTTCACATAGAACCCCGCCCCGTCCTTCACCACAACCGGGGTTTTCCCCTGCTTACGGGCAAACTCTACGGTGGTTGAAATAGTCTCGTCTGACGTTTTGTCATGAGCGATAACTTCCGCCAGCGGCATTTTGTCTACCGGAGAGAAGTAATGCAGGCCAATAACATTCTCCGGCCGTTGTGCCTTCGCAGCAATGTCAGTGATCGGAATAGAGGATGTATTTGAAGCGAAAATCGTTTCAGCTTTGCAGTTGGCTTCAATGTCAGCCACCATCTGTTGCTTCAGAGCAAGATCTTCAAATACCGCTTCAATCACAATATCAGCATCCTGAAAGCCACGGTAATCAAGACTGCCGGTCAGTAAGGAAAGCTGTTTTTGCATCTCACTTTTCAGCATGAAGCGCTTTTTCACTTTCTTGTTAAGAATGTCGTAGCTGTATTTCATCGCATTGGCGATACCTTCCTCACGAACATCTTTGATCCGTGCAGGGACACCGGCTTTGGTTGCCGTTACATAAGCAATACCACCGCCCATCAGGCCACCGCCCAGTACACCGGTTTTATGCACTTTGGCAGGCTTTACGCCTTCCACACCATGTTCTTTCTTCATCTCTGTAGTGGCGAAGAAAATTTGACGTAACTGGAATGACTCCGGTGTCATCACCAACTTACCGAAGGCATCAGCTTCTGCATTAAGCCCGGCTTTCATGCCGTCATTCAGACCGGTTTCAATGACATCAATGATCATCGCCGGTGCCGGATAGTTACCTTTTGTTTTCGCAAAAGTCTGCTCTCTGGCTTTCTTAAACAAAAGATTACGGCCGAAACGATTTTGTTCCAGTGCTTTATTCACCAGGCCTTTTTGCGGGGCATCACGGTGTGGCTTTGCTTTAAGCGCAAATTGTTCAGCCACATCAAGCAATACACTTTGCGGCACCATGTCATCGACAATACCGTATTTCTTCGCCTGCTTAGCACGGGCCGGAGCGCCGGTGAGCATCATTTTCATTGCCTGCTGTACACCAATCAGGCGCGGTAACCGCTGGGTTCCGCCACTGCCGGGCAGCAAGCCTAACTGAACTTCTGGCAAGCCCAACTGTGTTTTTGGTGAATCGGTACAAATACGGTAATGACAAGCCAGCGCCAGCTCCAGACCACCACCCAGGGCAGGGCCATGAATAGCAGCAACAAAAGTAGCTTTCATATTCTCAATGCGATCAAACACAGCCTGACCACCGGCCGCCAGCGCTCTGGCATCAGCCTCGGTTTCACAGGCTGCAAGCATAGTGATGTCAGCACCCGCTACGAAGGAAGAAGGCTTTCCGCTTGTCAGCACAACACCTTTAATGCTGCTGTCGCTCTCTATTTCATCAAGGACCGCAGAAATCTCGTCTCCGAAAGCCGCTTTCAGCGTATTCATTGACTCGCCCGGAACATCCATCGTCAGAATGGCAACACCATTGTCCTGTCTTGTGAGGGTAAATGCTTTGGCAGATGAATCACTCATAACCACGTCCTGATTTTCCTGTTCGCTCATTATTCTGTCTCCACAATCATGGCTGCGCCTAAACCACCGGCAGCACATGCGGTCAGCAATCCGCTTCCGCCGCCACGGCGCTGTAATTCATTCAGCATCTGGGTGATCATCCGGGTGCCGGTAGCAGCAAACGGGTGACCATAGGCGATAGAGCTGCCCATCACGTTAAATTTGTCCATGTCGATTTCACCGGTAGCTTTATCACGACCCAATTTTTCTTTAGCGAATTTGTCGCTGGCAAACATTTTCACGTTGGCCAGTGTCTGGGCTGCAAATGCCTCGTGCATTTCAATCAGAGTAAGGTCGTTGAGCGTCATACCGGCTCTGTCCAGCGCCATTGGCGTGGCATAAGACGGTCCCATCAGCATGTCTTCCCACACATCAATAGCTGCGAAGGCGTAGCTGCGGATGTAACCCAACGGGGTGTAGCCTAATGCTTTGGCTTTACTTTCCGTCATCATCAGTACTGCAGATGCACCATCGGTCAGCGGCGTTGCGTTAGCGGCCGTAACGGAGCCGTATTTCTTATCAAATACAGGGCGCAGTTTAGCGTAGCCTTCCACCTTTGAGTCAAAACGAACGTTGTTATCTTTACCCAGCGCGCCTTTGAACGGCTCTGCATAGGCCGTCATTACTTCGTTATCCAGCTTACCTTCATTCCAGCTTGCAGCCGCCAGAGAATGAGAACGGTGTGCCAGTTCATCCTGAGACTGTCGTGAGATACCGTGAGTCTTGGCCATCTGCTCTGCTGTCTGCCCCATGGACAAGCCTGTGGAATATTCTGCAACTGCAGGCGGCACAGGCATTAAATCTTTTAATCCCAGCTTTTTAACAATGGCCCACTTCTGACCGACTGTCTTTGCCTTTTGCAGATCCACCAGTGCACGGGCAAGTTTTTTCGACACGCCAATTGGTGATACAGATGTTGAATCGGCACCACCGGCAATACCAACTTCTACGGTACCGGCCATCATGCTCTCTGCAATGTTAACCGTGCTTTGAAAGCTGGTAGCGCATGCACGGGACACACTGTAAGCGTCGGTATGCACATTCATGCCAGTACCCAGAACGATCTCGCGGGCAATGTTGGGCGCCTCCGGCATTTGCACAACTTGTCCGTACACCACCTGGTCCACCAGCTCCGGTGATACGCCATTACGGATGAGCAGTTCATTGACCACCATCTTGCCCAGATCAACGGCGGGCACACCGTGGAAATACGTTGCCATTTTCGCGAATGGCGTACGTAATCCTGCGACTATCGCGATTCTGTCACCGTTACGGGTTGTGACTGATTGTTTAGCTGTCATGTTGCACCTGAATTAAATGACCCTAAGTGGTCAGACCTGTAAAGAGTTAGATTTTTACAAACAATGAACAAAATAGCAAATTTCCCCTGCAGGCAGTTCATCCTGAAAAATTGCCAGCTTATCCAAGAGCCTGAAACTAATGTAGTTTAAGAACATCACAAAGCCCATTAACGGCTATACAATAAATTTACGCCGGTGGCTTGAAGCGCAGGATTCGGGCCTTATTATGTATAGGTACTCATCCGGCTATGTAAAAGATTGCATTGCGTTGTCTGCCCTGACGGTTCATTTGCAAGGTTGCACAGAACACAGGCACGACTGAGTGCTCAGTTAGCCAGTCAACGTAAATGTGCGCTGGTTTCAAAAAATAAAAGTGGATTAAATCACTATGTCTGCAGAGCAGTTTCAACAACTTCATACTTATTTAGACTCCCAGATTATTGGTCAGAGTGAACTGACGAAAAGCCTGTTGATTGCGCTTTTAGCCGATGGACATATGCTGGTTGAAGGCCCGCCCGGGCTGGCAAAAACCCGGGCGATTAATGCACTCGCTCATGGTATTGACGGCGACTTCCACCGTGTTCAGTTTACCCCTGACCTGTTACCGGCAGATTTAACCGGGACAGACATTTATCGTCCTGAGACCGGTGAGTTTGTATTTCAGCAGGGCCCCCTTTTCCATAACCTGGTGCTGGCTGACGAAATTAACCGGGCGCCTGCCAAAGTGCAGTCTGCGCTGTTAGAAGCCATGGCCGAACGTCAAATTACAGTAGGGAATAAAACTTACGCGTTACCCCCTCTGTTCCTTGTCATGGCCACACAAAACCCCCTCGAGCAAGAAGGGACCTACCCGTTGCCGGAAGCTCAACTTGACCGCTTCCTGATGCACGTGAGTATTGATTACCCGGGCGCTGATACTGAGCTGTCGATTCTGCGCCTTACCCGCGATGAAGAGCTGAAAAAAGCCACCGTTGCGCCACCTTCTCTGAGTCAGCAGGATATATTCACTGCCAGAAATGCTGCCTTGTCTTTACATATGGCACCGGAACTGGAGCAATACCTGGTTCAGATCGTTATGGCCACCCGTACGCCTGAAGCGTTTGATACAAAAATGGCGAACTGGATAGAATTTGGCGTAAGCCCGCGGGCCACCATTGCCCTTGACCGCTGTGCCCGTGCCCACGCCTGGCTTGCCGGACGTGATTTCGTCGGGCCGGACGACATTCAGGCTGTGGCGCATAATGTGTTACGTCACCGGATTATTTTGTCCTACGAAGCCGAAGCGGAAGGCATTACCGTGGATCAGGTACTGGACAACATTTTAAACCTGGTGGCAGTACCTTAAGCTGATGAACGCCGTACATGATACGCTGGCGGCACTGAAAAGCGACGGGGTAAATCTGTCGCTGAGTGAGTTGATCCGTTACCAGCAACTAACCAAACTGCTAAATCTGAAACCGGCTACACCGCCCAGGGCACTGATGTCCGGTGGATACCTGAGCCGGCATAAAGGCCGCGGCATGGAGTTTGATGAAGCCAGACATTACCAGCCGGGCGACGATATCCGTGCTATTGACTGGCGGGTCACCGCCCGCACCGGCAAAACCCATACGAAAATATACCGTGAAGAGCGGGAACGGCCGGTATTTATTTTATGCGATTTAACCGCCGGCATGCAGTTTGGTAGTCAGTTACTGCTGAAATCTGTTCAGGCAGCCCATATCGCCGCCCTGCTGAGCTGGTCTGCCGCCGCACGGGGCGATAAAGTCGGCGCATTTATTTTTAACGACACCATGCACCGGGAATGTAAGCCGCTTTCCCGTCAGCGTGCTGTGTTATCTCTGTGTCACGAATTGATCCGCGTGCAACAGGGGGCAGCTCAAAAAGACGCGCAGACTTCACAGGCATTTTCAGATGCCTGCCTCAGGCTACGCCGCTTAGCCAGACCGGGCAGCCTGGTTTATTTAATTTCCGATTTTGAAAACCTGCAGCAAGGCGCAGAACAACCCCTCAGTCATCTTGCCAGACATTGCGACGTACATGCTATCCGCGTAGGCGATCCCATGGATACCCATCTGCCCGACGTAGCGGTATCTCAGCAGGTCAGCGTGACCAATGGCGCAGATGAACAAAGCTGGCTGCTGGGCGATAAGTCCCTGGGTAAAAAATACAGTCAGTGGCGGGGAGAAGTAAGAACGGGTATTGAAAGCTTCTTCCAGTCGAAAATGATTAAATTCAGCCAGGTTTCCGCCGGTTTACCGCTGGAGCAACAGCTTGAAATGCTGGGGAGGCAGCCACGATGACACCTCCTGCCGGACAAAATCCGTTAGATCAGTTAAAAGCCATTCACACACCGGCTGATGTCAGCGCGTGGCCCCTTGCCTGGGGTTGGTGGGCGCTGATTGCTGTTGTACTTATTATACTTATCAGTGCCGTCATCATCTGGCGGAAACATCACAGGTTTACCAGTGCGAGACGGGAAGCCCTCACCTTACTTGCCAGCACAGATACGCAAGTGAGTACAGCCCCGGCAAATATCAATGGCATCCTGAAGCGGGTCAGCCGTCACTATGATGAAAAGGCAATGGCTTCATCCAGGTCGGGAGAACAATGGCAGCACTACTTAACGACAGCCCTGCCCGAAAAAGAACGCGCATCATTTACCGCAGGATTTTCACCGGTGAACAGTAACATGTACCGTCCGCAAGGCGTCACACCGGAACAGGCAGAAGCGATGAAATCCGCTGCCCTGTTATGGGTGCGAAAAGCGCGTATTTATACTTTTTCTTTACGCAGTTCTGTAAAGGAGTCAGCCCGCAATGTTTGAATTTGCATGGTGGTGGGCATGGTTCGCCCTTCCGTTACCTTTATTATTTATGTTGCTTCCGGCACAGCCACGCTCACAGGGCGCGGCGCTTAAAGTGCCCGCATTAATTCCGGGTAGCGAAAGCGCTGTGAATAAACCCGGCCGCTCTCGGTGGCTGACGCTCATTGCCGTCTTAAGCTGGACTTTACTGGTCTGCGCCGCTGCCCGCCCCCAATGGCTGGGCGAACCGGTGAGTATCCCCAATGAAGGCCGGGAATTAATGCTCGCGGTGGACTTGTCCGGCAGTATGAAAATTGATGATATGGAAGTTAACGGCCGTCAGGTGAACCGCCTGGTCATGATAAAATCTGTCCTCCACGATTTTATTGAACGCCGTGTCGGCGACCGTCTCGGTTTAATTCTGTTTGCAGACACCGCTTACCTTCAGGCACCGCTTACCTACGACCGTCAAACCGTTGCTACCCTGCTGGATGAATCTGTCATTGGTCTGGTCGGGGAGCAAACGGCTATCGGCGATGCGATAGGTCTTGCGGTAAAACGTTTTAAAAAACGTGAAGACTCTAACAAAGTGGTGATTCTGCTGACCGACGGTCAGAATACGGCAGGAAATATTACACCGGAGCAAGCTAAAGAGTTGGCAATTGAGAGCGGCGCGACGGTTTATACAATCGGCGTCGGGGCAGATAAAATGCTCATCCGCAGCTTTTTTGGCAGCCGTCAGGTCAACCCTTCTCAGGAGCTGGACGAAGATATGCTCACCGATCTTGCGGAATCTACCGGTGGTCAGTATTTCCGTGCCCGCAATGCACAGGAACTGAACAGTATTTATGAGACGCTGGACAAACTTGAGCCCGTCGAAGGGGAAGCAAGAAAACTCCGTCCACGCACTGCCCTGTTCTTTTATCCCTTATCGCTGGCCTTACTGTTAACAGTATTACCGGCGCTGCTATATTGCTTTAAAAACATCTGGTACCGGGTAAACGGCCGTACACGCGCAGGAGGACAAGCATGAATTTTCCTGTTCACGATTTTCATTTTCTCCGCCCGGAATGGTTTGTCTCCCTGCTCCCCCTGTGTCTGCTGATAATGCTTATCAGGCAATATCGCCGCAGTCAGTCAGGCTGGCAAAGTGTTATCCCATCTCATCTTTATAAGCATCTTATTGCCGGCAAAGCCGTTGCAGGAAAGCAGGCTCCGCTCAGTCTTCTTGCTTTGTGCTGGTTTATCTGTGTGGTTGCCCTTGCAGGGCCGGTTTGGGAGCGTTTGCCCCAGCCTGTTTTTCAGGTGCAGGAAGGCCATGTTGTTGTCATTGATATGTCGCTGTCGATGCGTGCAACCGATGTTTCGCCGGACAGATTAACCCGTGCCAAATATAAAGCCATTGATCTGATAAACAGCATTGATGAAGGCGAAACGGGACTGGTCGCCTACGCCGGTGATGCATTCACTATCAGTCCGCTGACTGCGGATGCCGGCAACCTGGTTGCCCTGTTACCCGGATTAAGCCCTGAGATTATGCCTGTCGCCGGCAGTGATCCTTACCGGGGCATTCAGGAAGCGGCAGACTTGCTGCAAAACGCCGGCTATCAGCAAGGGAATATTTACTGGCTGACCGACGGTATTACCCTGCCACAGGCTCAGGATCTGCGCTCTCTTATCAGTGAGTTGCCTTATACGGTGAATATTTTAGGTGTGGGCACGGAGGAAGGTGCGCCAATCCGTCAGCTTGACGGGCAGTTATTAAAAGATCAGCGCGGTCAGATTGTTATCCCAAAACTACGGGGTCAGCAGCTGCAGAATCTCGCCGGTGCATCAGGCGGTGCATACAGCAAGCTGTCTGCAGGCGACAGTGATATTAAACGTCTTACAGGCCGGAATTTACTGCACAACAATGCAGAAGAAACCGGAGAACAAACGTCTCAGGATGGCGATCAGTGGGCAGAGCTGGGTCCCTGGCTGTTGTTGTTGATTTTACCCTTTGCCGCTTACGCTTTCCGTCGCGGAGTAGTACTCACCCTATTACTGGTTCCTTTGCTTGTTGCCACGCCACAACCGGCCTTTGCACAGGCCGGCGGGCCGGTCACAGACGGGGAACCGGAAGCAGAAACGCCGGTAACTTCCTGGTATGAAACGCCGTTTCTGAATGCCGACCAGCAGGGCGCAAAAGAATACGACGCAGGCAACTTTAATACCGCTGCAGATACCTTCAAATCTGCGGAATGGCAAGGTGCAGCAGCTTATGAGTCCGGTAATTATGAGCAGGCACTGGATGCATTTTCCCGCTCAAACAGTACAGATGCCGTGTACAACCAGGGCAATGCACTGGCGCAACTGGGGAAGCTGGATGACGCCATTGCCCGTTACGATGAGGTATTAAAGCGGGATCCGGAACATGCTGATGCGAAAGCCAATAAAGCCCTGCTTGAGCAAATGAAACAGGAACAGGAAAAACAACAGCAGGAACAGCAAAACCAGCAACAAAACCAGGACCAGCAGGATCAGAACGGGGGTAACCAGCAGCCTCAGGACGGTCAGCAGGGTCAAAATGATGAGAATAACGGCAGCGACGAACAGCAACAGAACGATCAGTCGCAATCTTCCGGTGACCAGCAACAGCAAGGCGGTGAAGGAGAAGATCAGCAGAGCGAAAATCGCAATGAAGAGTCTCAGTCGTCCGGCCAGGAACAACAGAATGAACAAGCTGACGGTCAGGAAGCAGAAAACGAAGATAACGAGTCCCAATCTCCTGCACAGGCAGAAAAAGGTGATCAACAGCAACAAAATCAGTCAGCGCAGGCTCAGACCGGCGAACTGACAGACGAAGAAAAAGAAAAAATGCAACGTTTGGATAATTTGATGAAGAAAATCCCTGATGATCCTGCATTCCTGCTTAAACGCAAAATGCAACTTGAAGCACAACAACGACGTCGTCAGGGACCGCCATCAAACCGGAGCGAGTGGTAATGAAACAATCTCTCTTTTCAATCTTTCTCTTTCTGTGCCTGGCACATCCGGCACTGGCTGACGTCACCCGGGTTGAAGCAACTATTGATAAAAATCCGGTGATGGTGGACGAAGCGATACAATTAACTGTCACCGCTCAGGGTGATCCTGCGAGGGAAGCGTTCGACAGCTCCCCTTTACTGAAAGACTTTGTGGTTGGCCGCACATCGGTGAGCACACAAACACGTATTATCAACTTTGATAAAGAAGAAACCGTTACCTGGACGACTACTCTGTTTCCCCGTGGTGAAGGTAACTTTACGATCCCTGCGCTGACTGTAGAAGGAAAGCAAACAAAACCTTTGACGGTAAACGTGATTCCGGTACAGGCCGGTCAGGATGAACCCGCCAGAGATTATTATTTAACGACGGATGTGGACACCAGTGAGGTCTATCTTCACCAGCAGTTACTTTACACTGCCAAATTATATCTGGCGTCAAATATTGAACGTGGCAGCCTGCAAGCACCGGAACTTAAAGATGCGCAAATTCAGCAGTTAGGTGACGACAAGCAATATTCTGATATTGTGAACGGTAAGCGGTATCAGGTTATTGAGCGCACATTTGCAATTGTGCCGCAAAGCTCAGGCGAATTTACTATTAAGGGACCGGTATTCGCCGGCGAAGTACTGGCTCAGGATCCGAATACCCGCTTTGGTTTCTTCAACCGCACGAAGCAAATCAACCGCCTTGGTCCGGATATTACTATTCACGTTAAGCCCGTTCCTGCTGATATTGATTACCACTGGTTACCCAGCGAATATGTGTCACTGAACGAAGAGTGGCCGCAACAATCGTCTTTTACAGTAGGTGAACCGGTTACCCGCACTATCACCCTGACAGCAATGGGTGTAGTGGAAGAGCAGTTACCTGAACTACCTCAGATGTATCCGCCCGGATTCAAGCTCTACCCTGACCAGGCCAGTACGGCTACCGTAAACAAAAACAATACCCTCATCGCCCAGCGGGTCGAGACACTGGCGATGATCCCCACTCAGGCCGGCGACTTCATTTTACCTGAGGTAACTGTGCCCTGGTTTAATGTGCTGACCGGAAAAACGGAAACCGCCCGGTTACCGGCGAAGAAAATTACCGTAGCACCGGCTTCAGCAACGGCAACGCCAGTTCAGCCTGCACCGCTTACTCAGGCGCAATCTGATAATACAGCCCTGCCCGCCCCCGCTGTACAGCCGGATATACCGCAAGGTGTTCAAGGAACGGTGCCGCAATCTGCACCGGCAGAAAGTAACGATACCCTGCTGTGGATTGTCTCTGCATTGTGGATAGTGACGCTTGCCGGCTGGATTATTACTGTTATTTACTTCAGACGTCGTCCGGTGATGCAAGGTGAAAAGCCATCAGATGTTCGCGGCTCTGCAGGCAATGACGAAAAGCAGGCGTTTAATACGCTGCAAAACGTCATTCAGTCCGGTGCACCGGGAGAGGTACAAAAAGCGCTCAGACAGTGGGCATTTCTGGCTGGCAAACAACATAGTCCCGCCGTGCCGGCAAACGTTTATCTCAGAAAATCCGGTCTTCAACCGCAAATTGATGCCATGTTATCGAGTCAATATAGCGATAAGCCACGACAATGGGATAGAAAGGCACTGTTACAGAGTATTCAGGCCATCAGGCAACAGAACACGAAGCAGAGCAATTCAGCGCTGCCACCTCTGTATCCGGAAGGCCAGTCATCCTGATCTCTGCGTCTTCCGTACAAGCACAATATTTACCGGGAGACTCAGTTTGAAAACACTTTCATCATTTAAATTTACGCCGCTGGCGCTGCTTGTTGCAGCGTTGACGGCCTGTTCACCGGCACCGGAAACGGCTGCACCAGCGCAACCGGAGCCACCAGCCGGCACCATAGCCAATCAAAGCGAATCTGAGCGTTTGAACGCGTTTTTTGAACGGACGTTTGAAGAAGATTTGAAGCGCTCACCGGAATTTCAAAGCCGGCTCGGGAAAAAATGGAATTACGGCGAATGGAATGATCTAAGCGAAGAGCATAAAGAGCAGACCATCGCCATTAAGAAAAATCGTCTTGAAGAACTGGACAGCTTTAACCCTGAAACGCTCACTGAGCAGGAAAAGCTCAGTTTACGCCTTTACCGTATGGGCATAGAGCGTGACCTCGCTAACGATGAATTCAGACACCATACTTATATTGTTCATCAATTCCGTGCGGCGCACACCAGCGTACCAAGTTTTTTGATCAATATTCATCGCGTCAGTGATGTGTCTGACGCTAAAGCCTACATTTCCCGTCTGGATAAGGTAGATGAATATTTCGATCAGGTTATAGAGCAGATGGCACTGCGTGAAAAAGCCGGCGTGTATCCGCCGAAATGGGCCTACGACCAGATGATTGCCGCCGCGCAAAATGTCATTACCGGCGCGCCTTTCGATACTTCAGAAACACCTTCGACCATTTGGGAAGATTTTCAGAACAAGGTAAACGCGCTGCCCATTGATGATGTTGAAAAACAGACCCTGCTGGGCGAAGCCAAAGCGGCTCTGGTTACCTCTGTTAAGCCGGCTTATGAAGCGATTATGGCCGCTTTCGCTCACCAGAAAACCCTTTCACCGGAAGGTGACGGCGTGTGGCGCCTGCCCGACGGTGACAAATGGTATGCAAACCGCCTCGCCTGGTTCACGACGACAGATCTTAACGCTGAAGAAATACATCAGATCGGGCTGGATAATGTAGAACGAATCCACAAAGCTATGGAAGCCATCAAAGACAAGGTCGGTTTCGACGGGTCGTTACAGGCATTTTTCGAATTCATGCGCACCGATCCTCAGTTTTATTACCCGGACACGGATGAGGGCCGTGAAGAATACTTGCAGGCGGCCACGCAGGCAGTTGACGAAATGCGAAAAGCGCTACCGGATTATTTCGGCTTAATTCCGAAAGCAGACATGATAGTAAAACGTGTTGAACCCTTCCGCGAACAATCTGCCGGTAAGGCGTTCTATCAAAGCCCTTCACAGGATGGCAGCCGCCCCGGTATCTATTACGCCAACCTTTACACCATGGACGCCATGCCCACCTATCAGCTGGAAGCACTGGCCTATCATGAAGGGATCCCGGGTCACCACATGCAGCGGGCTATTGCTCAGGAGCTTGATGGTATTCCTGAATTTCAAAAGTACCTGAGTGCCACAGCCTATACCGAGGGCTGGGGCCTTTATACGGAAGAGCTGGCGAAAGATATGGGCTTTTATGAAGATCCCTATTCAGATTTCGGCCGCCTTGCTATGGAGCTCTGGCGCGCATGCCGTCTGGTGGTAGACACGGGCATGCATGCTAAACAGTGGTCACGGGAAGAAGCGATTCAGTACTTACTGGAAAACACCCCCAACCCTGAACCTGACGTGGTTAAAGCAATTGAGAGATACATCGCCATGCCGGGCCAGGCCACTGCGTATATGATTGGCAAACTGAAAATCATGGAACTGCGTAGTAAGGCGCAAGAGGCGCTGGGTGATAAATTCACTTATGCGGGCTTCCACGATGAAGTGTTAAAAGACGGTCCGGTGCCCTTGTCAGTACTGGAAGAAAAGATTAACCGCTGGGTTGAACAGCAACAATCTTTGTAAAAAAGCAACCACGATAAACAGGCAACCATTAAGGTTGCCTGCTTCTCTCTGTCCTGCCAGGCTAAAAATATTCTCTCACACTGAAAGTTTTCTGACATGCGACAGGTCTTAACTGTCATGAAAGAAAAACAACAACGTTACGAAGCACTGGTTCACGCATTTCATGGCGATATTTATCGCTATGCGTACTGGCTCACCCGCGACCCGGCGGTAGCTGAAGATATTGTTCAGGAAACCTTCCTGCGGGCATGGCGCTCACTGGACAGTTTGAAGGATGAGAAGTCAGCTAAGTCCTGGCTTATCACCATTGTCAGGCGGGAGAATGCCAGACGATTTGAACGCAAACAGCTCGAGACGGTGGACATTGATGATGTGCCGGTGGCTGACGAAGCATTTCATGCCGGAAACGGGGATGACACAGAAGAACTCCGGATACTCATTGCCAGATTACCGGCAGATTACCGGGAGCCATTGATCCTGCAGCTTATCTTCGGCTATTCCGGTGAGGAAATAGCAGAACAACTGTCGCTGAATAAAAATACCGTGATGACGCGGTTATTCCGCGCCCGTAATCAACTCAGAGACATGCTGGAGAGTGATTCAGCACAACAGAGAGGTCGCCATAATGGATGATTTAGAATTCCGCCGTCGTATTTATGCCGATCCCAATACGACAGACAAAGACATGCTGGCCGCCATTAAAGGCGACAGCGACAAAGCCGCTTTGAAATCGTCACTTCAGCAACTTGACGGTAAATTGCTCCAGGCAGTCAAGGTGCCTGTACCCGACGATCTGGCGCATAAGCTCATCTGGCAACAGGCTACCGGTGAATTCAACCGCCATAAGCGCCGTAGCCGGTGGTTTATTGCCATGGCTGCTTCCGTGGCATTTATGGCCGGTGTTACCGGCACCATGGTATTCAATCAGGCGCCTGCAGATATCGGCACAGAAGCTCTGGCACACATGCGCTACGCTGAAATTGAAACACCCCATTCCGGCATTGAGGTTAACATGCAGCAGGTCAATGCGAAACTGGCCGGTTTCGGCGGTACATTTTCACAGTCTATCGGTGATGTGGCTGTGGCCAACTACTGCCATCTTAACCGCCAGCAAACCTTGCACCTGATTTTAAACACAGACCAGGGGAAAATGTCGGTGTTTGTTATGCCCCATAATGACAGTAATCCGGTGCCGCCTGCCTTCGCCGATGAAAAGTATCACGGCGAAAGCTGGTCTCTGCAAAACGCCAGCATTATGGTGGTAGGCGATAAAGGTGCTGATCTGAATCCGCTGGTGGAAAAAGTAAAAAGCAGCATCAGCTTTTCTGCATAATCTGCCGGCTTGTGTGAATTTCACGCAAACCGGTCAGGTGCAAAGTTAATTGCCCGATTGTAAAGACAGATAAACCAGACTGCCATAGAGACTGTATCTACTTCCTGTTAGCATAAAAGAAAAAACAGGAAGGAATAATATGGAAACAGGTACGCTGATTTCTCTGGGCATTTATTTTGCGGCCATGCTCGGCATCGGACTTTTCTCTTACCGCCAGACCAATAGTGACGTGGAAGGTTACATGCTGGGCGGAAGACAATTAGGCCCGGCGGTAACCGCACTGTCTGCCGGTGCGTCTGATATGAGCGGATGGATGCTGATGGGCCTGCCGGGCGCCATGTATGTTTCCGGAATCTCCGCAGGCTGGATTGCGCTTGGTCTCACCATCGGCGCTTTCGCCAACTATATACTCGTTGCCCCGCGCCTGCGCTTATACACAGAAATTGCTAACAACGCTGTTACCCTCCCCGACTATTTCGAAAACCGTTTCGCAGACAACTCACGGTTGCTCCGTGTTATTGCCTCGGTGGTGATTGTCATATTCTTTACCCTTTATACGTCATCCGGCGTGGTTGCAGGGGGTAAACTGTTCGAATCATCCTTTGGTCTGAGCTATGAAACCGGACTGTATGTCACTACCGGTGTGGTTGTGGCTTATACCCTGTTCGGCGGCTTTATGGCAGTGAGTATTACTGACTTCGTCCAGGGCTGTATTATGTTTGTGTCTCTGGTGATGGTACCGGTAGTCGTCGTGATGCAGTTAGGCGGTCCGGGCGAAGCGGTAGATGCAGTTAAATCCATCGATCCTGCGTTATTTGACGCCTTTACCGACGCCAAAAGTGGTGAAGCACTTTCACTGATAGGTATTCTGTCACTGATGGCATGGGGTTTTGGTTACTTCGGACAGCCTCACATCATTGTGCGTTTCATGGCTATCCGTTCAGTCAAAGATGTGCCCACTGCCCGTAACATTGGTATGAGCTGGATGATCGTTTCCATTATCGGTGCGTTAATGACAGGCCTGTTCGGACTGGCTTACGTGACGCAAAACGGTAATAGCATCGATCCTGAAACCATATTCATCTATTTATCTCAGTTACTGTTCCATCCTCTTGTGGGTGGTTTTCTGCTGGCAGCTATTCTTGCCGCAATCATGAGTACCATCTCATCACAGTTACTGGTGACATCCAGTTCCCTCACCAGCGATTTCTACAAAGCGTTCCTGCGACGTGATGCGTCAGATAAAGAGCTGGTACTTGCCGGGCGGATTTCCGTTGTTATTGTTGCATTAGTGGCTATTTACCTTGCCTACGACCGTGACAGCACGATTCTCTCGCTGGTCAGTAATGCCTGGGCAGGTTTCGGTGCGGCATTCGGCCCGCTGGTGCTGTTCAGCCTGTTTAAGCGTGATATGACCCGCCGTGCAGCACTGGGCGGTATGATTGTGGGCGCCGTCACTGTATTGCTCTGGATTTACCTGCCTTTCACCATTGACGGACAAAGTTTAAGCAGTTGGATGTATGAAATCGTACCGGGCTTTATTTTATCCAGCTTAACTATCATTGTGCTCAGTAAGAGCGGTTCCCCCCGGGAAGGAGTTACTGAGGTTTTCGACAGCTTTAATGAAAAGCTTCAGGCCTCAAAGCACGTCTAGCTTAGGCAGAAATTACACCGTTAATACGCAACCGGAAAGCCGCTTTTTATAAGCGGCTTTTTGTTATGACAAATTCGTTTCAAGGTAATAAAACGGCTATTTCGTATAGCAAATCGGAATTACTACTTTGTGATCTAAATATGTTAGGGTTCTATATATATAATCGTTTAGCATATAACCTTAACTATCGGACTCGAAAATGACACTTGATATACCGTCTATTACCCATTTGAAACAACTCGAAGCCGAGAGCATCCACATTTTCCGCGAAGTTGCTGCGGAATTTGATAATCCGGTCATGTTATATTCTGTCGGAAAGGATTCCTCAGTGCTGTTACACCTTGCCCGCAAAGCCTTCGCGCCTGGCAAAATCCCCTTCCCTTTGTTACACGTTGATACCACGTGGAAATTCCACGAAATGATAGAGTTCCGTGACCAGCAAGCGGAAAAACATGGCTTTGATCTGTTAGTGCATATCAACCAGGAAGGTGTTGATGCCGGTGTTGGTCCGTTCAGCCACGGTAGTGCAAAGCACACAGACATCATGAAAACCGCTTCTTTGAAGCAGGCACTGAACAAGTATAAGTTTGATGCTGCATTCGGTGGTGCCCGCCGTGACGAAGAAAAATCACGTGCGAAAGAGCGTGTGTACTCATTCCGTGACAGCAACCACCGCTGGGATCCGAAAAACCAGCGTCCTGAGCTGTGGAACATCTACAACTCATCAGTAAACAAAGGCGAAAGCATCCGTGTATTCCCTATGTCTAACTGGACTGAGCTGGATATCTGGCAATACATCTACCTGGAAAACATCGATATTCCTTCTCTGTACCTGGCGAAACCTCGTCCTGTAGTAGAGCGTGATGGTGTATTGATTATGGTTGATGACGACCGTATGCCTCTGGAAGAGGGTGAAACACCGGAAATGCGTTCAGTACGTTTCCGTACCTTAGGCTGTTATCCGCTGACCGGTGCCGTTGAGTCTACTGCAGCGACCCTGCCTGAAGTTATTCAGGAGATGCTGCTGACCAAGACTTCTGAGCGTCAGGGCCGTGTTATCGACCACGACAGCTCCGGTTCTATGGAGAAGAAGAAAATGGAAGGATACTTCTGATGTCGACGGATATCGTATGGCACAAGTACGAGGTCAATAAAAAGACCCGTGCCGAAAGCCTTGGTCAGACGCCTCGTGTACTGTGGCTGACAGGCTTCAGCGGTTCCGGTAAATCCACCATTTCGAACCTGCTGGAACAAAAATTCCAGGAACAGGGCAAACACACTTATCTGCTGGATGGCGATAATGTACGCCACGGTCTATGTGGCGATTTGGGCTTCAGTGATGAAGACCGCGTTGAAAACATCCGCCGTGTCAGTGAAGTGGCTAAATTGTTTGTCGATTCCGGTGTGATTGTACTCACCGCATTTATCTCGCCATTTCAGGCTGACCGCGACTATTGCCGCAATCTGCTTGAAGAAGGTGAGTTTGTGGAAGTGTTTATCGATACCCCGCTGGACGTGTGTGAATCACGGGATCCAAAAGGGCTTTACAAGAAAGCCCGTGCAGGTGAAATCAAACATTTCACCGGAATCTCTTCCACGTATGAAGCACCGGTGAACCCGGAGATCCACCTGACGTATAAAGACGAACCGGCAGAACAAACTGCGGAACGTTTGTACGCCATGCTTGAAGAAAAAGGACTTGTGTAATGGCATTACCTGATCCATTAGCAGAAAAAATTCTCGCCATCAGCAAACAAGCTGGTGACAAAATCATGGAAATCTACGAAAAAGATTTCGCTATTTATGAAAAAGAAGATACCAGCCCGCTGACAGAAGCGGACCTTGCCGCACACAAAGTGATTGTTGCCGGCCTGGAAGCAGTATCTCACCTGCCAATCCTGTCAGAAGAATCTGCGGATATTCCCTGGGATGAGCGTCGTGGCTGGGATAAATACTGGCTGGTTGACCCTCTGGACGGCACTAAAGAATTCATCAAGAAAAATGGTGAGTTTACAGTGAACATCGCGCTTATCGATAACGGTAAGCCTGTGATGGGTGTGGTTTACGCGCCTGCCCTGAAACGCTCTTACGTGGGTATTGATGGTCAGGGTGCGTGGATGGAGTCCAATGGCGAATTCACTCCAATTTCCGCGAAGAAACACGCAGACGGTGAAGTCTGGAAAGTGGTTGGCAGTCGTTCTCACCAGAGCCCTGAAATCCAGAAACTGCTGGAAGACCTCGGCGGTGAAGCGGAACTGGTTGCCATGGGCAGTTCATTGAAACTGTGCCTTGTCGCTTCTGGCGAAGCCCACCTCTATCCCCGTTTAGGTCCGACATCTGAATGGGATACCGGCGCAGCCCACGCGGTTGCCACTGCGGCGGGTGCGAAAGTCACTGTGCTGGATGGCGCAAACCCGCTGGCCGAGGATGCCCCTGACCTGACATATAACCAGAAAGAATCTGTGTTGAACCCTTATTTCTTAGTGAGCGCATAAGCAATGAATGTAGATAACGAATTATTGAAAGAAGACGTTCTGGGCTACCTGGAACAGCACGAAAAGAAAGACCTGCTGCGCTTTCTGACCTGCGGTAGCGTAGACGATGGAAAAAGTACGCTGATTGGCCGTTTGCTTCATGACTCAAAAATGATTTATGAAGATCAGCTCGCTGCTATTACAAAAGACAGCAAAAAGAGCGGCACCACCGGTGACAAAGTTGACCTGGCGCTGCTGGTTGACGGTCTGCAGTCTGAGCGTGAGCAAGGTATCACTATCGACGTAGCGTACCGCTATTTCTCTACCGATAAGCGTAAGTTCATCATTGCGGATACTCCGGGACACGAACAGTACACCCGTAACATGGTTACCGGTGCGTCTACCTGTGACCTGGCCATCCTGATGGTTGACGCCCGCGCCGGAGTAAAAACTCAGACCCGCCGTCACTCGTTCCTCGCAAGCCTTTTGGGTATCAAGCACGTTATCGTTGCAGTGAACAAAATGGATCTGATGGGCTTCAGCGAGAAAGTATTTGAAGACATCAAAGCGGACTTCCTGAAGTTCTCTGAAAACCTGAACATTCCTGATATTCAGTTCATCCCGCTGTCAGCTCTTGAAGGTGACAACGTGGTAAACCGCAGCGAACAATCGCCCTGGTATACTGGCAAGCCGCTGATGGAAATGCTGGAAACCATTGAAATCGGTAACGATGACAATAAAGAAGATTTCCGCTTCCCGGTTCAGTATGTAAACCGTCCTAACCTGGACTTCCGTGGTTTTGCCGGTACCGTGGTATCCGGTCAGGTTGCGCCCGGTGACGAAATCACTGCCCTGCCTTCCATGAAGACTTCAAAAGTCAAATCTATCGTAACGTTTGAAGGCGATCAGGAGCGTGCTTACGTACCACAGGCCGTTACGTTAACACTGGAAGATGAAATCGATATCTCCCGTGGTGACATGATTGTTAAGTCTGACAATTTGCCGCTGCTGTCCAGCCAGTTTAAATCTCACCTGGTATGGATGTCTGAAGAGCCGATGATGCCGCATAAACAGTATCTGTTTAAATTTGCGACCAAATCGACTTCAGGTTCTGTATCAGAAGTAGAGTATCAGATTGATGTAAACACCATGGAACAGAAGCCGGGTGCGCATCTTAATCTGAACGAAATTGGCGTAGTTGACCTGAAATTTACTCAGCCAGTTGCCTGTGACAGCTACGAGCGCAACCGTGCGACCGGTGCTTTCATTGTAATTGACCGCCTGACTAACGGAACCGTTGGTGCAGGTATGATCATCGACCAGTTGGCCGAAGACAAGCAACACAAAACGCCTGAGTTCTCTGCTTTTGAGCTGGAATTCAACGAATTGGTTCGCAAGCACTTCCCACACTGGAACGCGCTCGACATCAGTAAACTGTAACGAGCCGGAACGGTTTATATGGATGTCAACCAATTGATGGTGCTGGGGGTTTTCTTCAGCACCATTTTTGCACTAGTTGCGTCGAATATGCGTCCTTCCACCATTTTCGCGGTGGCGATGCTTATTTTACTCGTATCCCAACAAATCACCTTCGATGAGATCCTCAATAACTTAACCAATAAAGGCCTGATCACACTGGTCCTTTTACTGCTTGTCAGCAGTGCTATTGATAAAACAGCATTGATTAAGCAAATAGGACGTAAGCTCATCACGCCCAGTTTTACTGTTTCCTACTGGCGGTTGTTCGGTCTGTCGTTTTTCTCGTCAGCCCTGCTGAACAACACCGCGATTGTGGCCAGCCTGATCGGGCCGGTAAAACAAAACCAGTATCACCCGGCATCGCGCCTGTTAATTCCGTTGTCTTACTCGGCCATTTTAGGTGGCACAGTCACGCTGATTGGTACGTCAACGAACCTGATCGTAGACTCATTTTTGCAGGAACACGGTCATCCGGGTTTCGCATTCTGGGATTTCACACTCTATGGTCTGGCTGCCGGATTAAGCTGTGGTTTCCTGATGTTTGTGTTATCGACCTTATTGCCGGATATCGCCAATAAGAAAACCGACTACCGCGCTTACATTGTGGAAGCAGAAGTGGAGCCCGGCTCTGAGTTGATTGGCAAAACCGTCGAGGAAAACCATCTGCGGAACCTGCCTGAGCTTTTTCTGGTAGAAATTGTGCGGGACGGACAACTTATCAGCCCTGTTTCACCGGAACTTATTATCCATCAGGGTGATAAGCTGATTTTTTCCGGCAATGTACAGAAGCTGGACAGCTTAAGCCACATTAAAGGCTTAACCATGTTCGCTGAAGCTGACGGCATACTGCGGGAAAACCTCACGGAAGTGATCATCTCTAACCGTGCGCAGATTATCGGACAAACGATTAAAGCGCTGGGCTTCAGGGCTTTGTTTGATGCCGCCGTTGTGGCTATTCGCCGTGATGGTGAGCAGCTTTCCGGTAAACTGGGGGAAATTAAGCTGCAAGCCGGTGATTTCCTGTTACTGGCAACCGGTCCGGATTTCCAGACCAGACAGAACCTGTCGAAGAATTTCTTCATACTGTCTGAGCAGAAAATCTCCAGACCACTGACCAACTGGCAGGAATGGATCACTATGGGTGGTTTCTTACTGGTGGTGGCTTTGTCAGCGACGGATACATTAAACCTTGGTATCGGATTGCTGTTCTTTGCTGCCGTACTGGTTGGTGCGAAAGTCACCAGTAACGGAGAGATAAAACGTAATCTGCCACTGAATCTGATTGTAGTTATTGTCGGAGCCCTCAGTCTGGCCAGTGCGTTGGAAAATGCCGGGGTTATCAGTTTGAGTACTGATTTTCTGATGCCGTACCTTTCTGATACAAACTGGTTTGTCGCCCTGTGTACGGTCTATCTGGCTACCCTGGTGTTAACAGAATTTGTGACCAACAATGCTGCGGCAGCCCTGATGTTCCCCTTCGCCTATGGCGTTGCCGGACTTATCGGTGCCCCGTTGATGCCATTCGCTCTTGCTGTTGCATTTGCTGCCAGTGCGAGCTTTATTTCGCCCTACGGCTACCAGACTAACCTGCTGGTATTTAATGCGGCGAATTATCGTTTCTCACATTTCATCAAAATCGGACTACCCATTTCCATCACATACAGCACCATTGTGCTGGTGTTATTGAACATGACGTATTTCTGATAACGGTTTGAATAGCAAAAAGCCCCGTTCACAATGGTGAACGGGGCTTTTTATTGCCGGTAACAATTTATCTGATTATCTGAACAACACTTTTTCTTTGTTGAACCAGTAAACACAAAAACCGATAAGCGCCGCTGCAATGAGTGCGGTGGAACCGAAAATGGCTATCAACTGCACATAATCCATTGTGCCTTTAATAAGCTCTTTTATCGCCAGCGCCACATTCGTCAGCGGAACCCATGCCCAGCCACCTTTCAACTCGACACCGGGTAACATTGCCATGATCACCGGCACGATGGTAAACATCACCAGCGGTGTCATATAGCCCTGCGCTTCTTTGAAGCTTCTGGCATAAATAGACAAACTTAAAAGAATGGATGAGAAAATTGCCACCACGGGAATAAGCATGAAGAAAATCAGTAAAAAGTCCGTGCCGCTGATGGCCCCCATAAATTCAGCCACCAGTTGTATGGCCATGCCCTGACTCAGGACAATGCCCCATACAGCCATACTTGCTACCGTGACCATGGCTGAGGTCACCCCGGCAAGGGCAATGGCAAAAAATTTCCCCATCACCAGATGATGGCGGGGTACAGGCGATATGAGCAGTGTTTCCAGGGTACCTCTTTCTTTTTCCCCGGCGCCTAAATCTGTTGCCGGTATCATGGCCCCCTGCAGGCACAACATAAAAATAATATAGGGAATAAAACCGCCTATCTTCTCACCCCAGTTTTCCCGCTGGTCAGCCACATCTACTTTTTCAATAACCATAGGCTCAATGAGCGCTGTCTGCTGACTTTCAATGAGACCCAGTTGTGCAAAAGCAGTCTGCTGATTGCGTTCTGAAATGTCGTTTACAATAGCCTGCAGGCGTGAGAGGACTAAATTGAGACCAGCATCATTTAAGTAAACCTTAAGGGTAATCTGTCCGCCGGAGAGAATATCGTCATTATAGTTTTCCGGGATCTCAAGCACGAAATCAGCCTGTTCACTCTTAACCCAGCTTTCTATGTTTTCGTTTTCCGGTAACGTTACCAGATTAAAGTCTTTTGACTCCGCAATTTTTGATACCAGTTCAGGCGCGTATTCTGCACCACGGATGGCATAATCAAGCACTTCAGACTGAGCATCTGATATGGCCTTTGAAGACACAAATGTTACCACCCCGAAAATAGCCGGGAACACCAGCAAAGGCAGAGCAATCATAAAAAACAGTGTTTTTCTGTCCCGTACTAACTCTTTAATTTCTTTTAAAAATACTAACCACATATTACGCCTCCGTCCTTAAAGCTGATAAAAATGCACTGCTCATTGAGCCCGGCGACAGCGCTCTGAAAGTGGCGATATCATCATTAAATACCGTACGTCCATGATTGACGATGGTCACCCGATCGCACAGTTCCGAGACTTCCTCTAAGTGATGAGTGGAGAAAATCACCGGGATCCCCTGCTCTTTCAGACCACGGATAAAATTCAGTACTGTCTGCGCGGCCATGATATCCAGTCCCGTGGTGGGTTCATCCAGAATGACTACTTCCGGACTATGAATCACCGCCCGGGCAATTGCCGTTTTTTGTTTCATGCCGGTAGAAAAATTCTCACACCGTCTGTCCAGGAAACTGTGCAAATCCAACAAATCGGCCAGCGACTGAATTCTTTCTTCAATACGGGTTTTCGACATATTGTGAAGCTGGCCGAAATAGGCAATATTCTCTCTGCCGGTAAGACGACCATACAGGCCGGTTGAGCCGGATAAAAAACCGATTTTCTGGCGTGCCAGCACCGGCTTTTTAAGTACATCAACACCATTAATGGTGATGCTTCCTGTATCGGGCTTCAGCGCTGTTGATAGCATACGTAATGTGGTGGTTTTGCCGGCACCGTTAGGCCCGAGTAGCCCGAGTACTTCACCGGAAGCACAATTTAGCGACACATCCTGCACAGAATGGAAAAATTTCCCTTTCAGCCGGGGATCCTTTTTCTCCTGTTCACTCAATTTTTTCGGGTTTTCGATGGTGAATTTTTTCGCCAGTTGACTGATTTCAATCATCGCGTTTCCTTTGTTGATATTATTAATTCCGTTATCCGTTTACCGGAAGAGAAGTAAACCTAGTCTACTTTGAATCAACTTTATTACACTCTTCAAGCAAAAAAATGCGACAGAATATTTCTGTACAGGGTCAGTATACAAAGGCAGCATTTTTCTCTAAGGTAACAAAGAAAATTCCCTGTGCCAGCATTGTTAATTAAGGAAAAAATGGCATCTGTACGCAAATAAAGGAGTAATTATGCAGGAAATATCCAATCCCTTTCAGGCCATCAGCGAGACTTTCTTTCGCCCGAACGGCGTTTTCAGAAAGCTGGCTACCACTGACAACTGGTCATGGGTTCCGTTTTTCATCTTAATGAGTATGAGCCTTGTTCCGGTTTATCTGTATTTCCAGACCATTGATTTCGACTGGTACAGAAACTTTATTGCAGACATGCAACTGGGTGACGTGAGTCCGGCAGAAAAAGAGGCATTTACAGAACGGATGACTCAGGGATTCGTGATGTGGAGCACGATTGTCAGCGTATTCCTTGGCGTCATAATCCTGAATGCCATCTATGCCGGATACCTCACATTCATGGCCCGCAATGATGAAAAATCAGTGCAGGGTTTTACCGACTGGTACGGAATGACATGGTGGACCGCACTTCCCTCTCTGCTTACCAGTTTTGCGGCACTGCTGGTACTGGTGATGGCCAGCACCCACGAAATAGACCCGGCCAGTCTCAGCCCGCTTACCTTTACATGGATATTTGGACTGACACCGGACTCAGCGTTTTACAATATCGGTCAGTTCCGGCTCGATATGCTATGGTCAATTTATCTCACCGCGGTGGCAATTGGTCAGTGGACAAGTTTCAGCAACAAAAAAGCCTGGATGGTTGCAGCCGCTCCTGTCACCATCATTTACGGAATCTGGCTGGTTTTCGTATTGCTGTAACCTTGTACTGGCGGGTTGAAAGCACTGCAGGTACGCTTTAACCCGCCGGACAGTACTAAATCAGTGGCATCTGCAGTTGCTTTTTAGAGGATACAGCCCGAAAATAATCCGTGTTAGCGTAGAACTGCCGGTCCTGCACCGGGTACCAGCCGGGCACGCCCAGTAACGGTAAAGGATGAAGCATGCCTTTACTCTGAAAGACATCACAGGAAGCGATTTTCTGCTCTATTGCGCAATCCGTCTCCCTGCATTGTTGTTCGAATGACATAGAAGCAAATCCCGGGGGCACTGTGACCGCCATCCATTTACCCGTCAGGCCGGTAAACGGGTTCAATAACATTTCAAGATTGGCATGGCCGAATATCACCGGAAACAATAACTGACCCCATTTGTCTCTGTGCTCAACCAGAACCTGTTGCCAGTTATGCATCGCCAGTGCATTGAGTAAAGGTTCAGCCTGAACCTTCATATCGTCCGGTACAGCAATCACAACACCACATTCATCAAAATGAGTAATACGATTTCTTGCCGGTGTACGGGGGCTAACGCCGAAACGTCTGATATCCTGCATATGCAGATTATTCAGACATCGCTTCGTACGTGGAAACTGCAACCAGATCAATGCATTGAATAAGTCATGCCAGCTGTTTTCCCTGGTGGGCACAACATTATCTTCAAAGATGATCTGTTCATAATAACGTTGTTCAGAAAGCGGAAAAGAAGACTGCCCCTTAAATTCAGGACCCGGCCAGTTCACGGGGTGATGCCGGCGGACAACGTCATTCAAAACAGCCGCTGACGGAAATTCTGTTTCACCGTCGAGGCCGGTGCGGGTTAACAGCTCACGGACAGAAAAAGCAAGATTGGAACGATTTATGGCAGATGACCAACTCTCTGCGGTGGAATTCATAAGCGATGTATTGGTTCGGTGTGATTGATTCTCTATACTGGGAGGTTATTGTAGAGCAAACAGAGACTAACAATGAAAAAAATTCTTTTGCCATTTATGGTACCGGCGCTGGTCGGAATCTCTGCAGCAGGACTTTCTGCCTGCAGCAGCGATCAACCCGCACCGGCGGATACCGCGCAGGCTGGCAGCACGGCCAATTTTGACAGCGTATACGCAGGGATCACTGCTGAAGACATCAGCGGACCGTTGCAAACACTGGCCTCTGATGAATTTGAAGGCCGTCTTCCCACCACTCCGGGTGAGCAGAAAACACTGGACTTTCTGGTTTCAGAATTCAAAGCCGCCGGGTTAGCACCGGGTAACGGTGACAGCTACCTGCAACCTGTGGATTTAATGGAAATCACTGCCGATCCCGACATGACGATGACCATTGGTGATAACACGTTCCGTTATAAAGAAGACATGGTTGCCGGTTCTAAACGGGAACAATCAGTTATCGATCTGAAAGACTCCGAACTCGTCTTCGTCGGCTATGGTGTTAATGCACCGGAATATGACTGGAATGACTATGAAGGTCTGGATGTAGAAGGCAAAACTGTGGTGATTCTGGTGAATGACCCGGGTTTCGAAAATCCTCAGTCCGGTAAGTTCCAGGGCACGACCATGACCTACTACGGCCGCTGGAGTTACAAATATGAAGAAGCCAGCCGTCAGGGTGCTGCCGGTGCGATTATTGTGCATGAAACAGCACCAGCTTCTTACGGCTGGTCAGTGGTTGCCAACAGCTGGAGTGGCCCTCAATACGGCCTGGTATCTCAGGATGGCGGCGCCAGCCGGGTTGCTGTAGAAGGCTGGCTCACACTGGATGCGGCAAAGAAAGTCTTTGCTGACGCAGGCCTGGATTTCGATACTGAGAAAAAGGCAGCCTTGCAGGGTCCCTATCACAAAGACATGGGCTTAACCGCTTCTGTGACAGTGAAGAACACCTTTCAGAAATCTGTCAGCCATAACGTGATTGCCACCCTTCCCGGCGCTACAAAGCCTGATGAACACGTCATTTACACTGCTCACTGGGATCACCTGGGTAAAGATGAAAGCCTGAAAGGTGATCAGATTTACAATGGTGCCCATGACAATGCCACCGGTTCAGCAGCCGCTATTGTGATGGCGAAAGCATTCGGTGAACTGACGCCCCGCCCTGCCCGCTCAGTAACGTTTCTGATTGTGACGGCTGAAGAGCAAGGTCTGCTGGGTTCAAAATACTATGCTGATCATCCTGTAATCCCGCTGGAGAAAACCGTTGCAAACATCAACATGGATGCCATGAACGTGTTGGGTAAAACGAAAAATGTCAGTGTTGTCGGTATGGGTAAATCAGAAATGGAAACCTATCTGGAAAAAGCAGCAACCCGTCAGGGCCGTTATCTGACACAGGAAGACCGTCCGGAAGCCGGCTCTTACTACCGTTCTGATCACTTCAGCTTCGCCAAGAAAGGCGTACCGGCTCTGTACGCAGAAGGCGGAGACGAACCCTGGGATGCTGAAACGGCTACCTACCGCAAACGCATGAATGTCATCGTAACCGGTTGTTATCACCAGGTTTGTGATGAATTCCGCAAGGAGTGGGATTTATCAGGCATCGCCCAGGACACGCAAATGCTGTTTGAAGTGGGTACCGATGTGGCCAATGCTGACAGCTGGCCGAAATGGAATGCAGCCAGCGAATTCCAGCGCTAAGCATTTACGCAAACAGGCTGCCTCCGGGCAGCCTGTTGATTTTTTAGCCTCCCGTATTGCAACATTTCTTTCAATATTCCGCGAAAACCGCCACTACCCGCCCTGAATAACGGATAATTTGAGTTTCCGGCAAGTTATTCCTTGCTTTTTTCTCTCATACTGGCACATTCAACAGACGCGGAGTTTGCACCCTTCAAAAACAATAAAGTCTCACCCGCGGCCGCGTTAAGCGACCCGACAGAATAAACAATCCTTTTTTTCAACAAGTGACAAGAGAGAACCCGTTTTATGTGTGGTATTTTCGGTATCCTTGATATCAAAACCGATGTGTCTGAACTCAGAACCCAAGCGCTGGATTATACAAAGTTGCTGCGTCACCGCGGCCCTGACTGGTCGGGTATCTGGAATAATGACAATACCATCCTGTGCCATGAACGGTTGGCCATCGTCGATGTAGACACTGGTGCACAGCCGCTCATCAGCCAGGATAATAATAAGATCCTGGCCGTTAACGGTGAGATCTATAACCACAAGCAACTCGCCAAAGATCTGGCAACGCCTTATGATTTCAAAACCCGCTCGGACTGCGAAGTAATCCTTCCTTTGTACGAGCAGAAAGGCATTGAGTTTATCGATGAGCTTGAGGGCATGTTTGCTTTTATCCTGTACGACGAGTCTCAGGATGCGTACCTGATTGCCCGTGACCACATCGGCATTATCCCGCTGTATACCGGTTACGACGAACATGGCAACTTCTATGTTGCGTCAGAAATGAAGGCGCTGGCGCCTATCTGTAAAACCATCAGTGAATTCCCTCCGGGTCATTACCTGTGGAGCAAAACCGGCGAGCTGACTAAGTACTACAAGCGCGACTGGATGAGCTACGATGCAGTAAAAGATAACGAAACGAATCTGGACGACCTGAAAGTGGCTTTTGAAAAAGCCGTTAAGTCGCACATGATGTCTGACGTACCTTACGCAGTGCTGCTGTCCGGTGGTCTGGATTCATCGCTGGTTTCTGCCGTTGCGGCTCAGTATGTTGCCAAGCGTGTTGAAGACGAAGACAAGTCTGACGCCTGGTGGCCACGCCTGCACAGCTTCGCAGTTGGCCTTGAAGGTGCACCGGACTTAAAAGCAGCTAAACAGGTTGCTGATATGATTGGTACTGTTCACCACGAAATCCACTTCACGATTCAGGAAGGTCTGGATGCGATTCGTGACGTTATCTATCATCTGGAAACCTACGATACCACCACCATCCGTGCGGCAACGCCAATGTACCTGATGACCCGTAAGATCAAAGCAATGGGTATCAAAATGGTATTGTCCGGTGAAGGCTCTGACGAAATTTTTGGTGGTTATCTGTACTTCCATAAAGCGCCGAACGCAAAAGAACTGCACGAAGAAACAGTACGTAAACTGGATCGTCTGCACATGTTCGATTGTGCCCGTGCCAACAAAGCTACCAGCGCCTGGGGTGTTGAAGCCCGTGTGCCATTCCTCGACAAGAACTTCATGGACGTAGCAATGCGCCTGAACCCGCAGGACAAAATGTGTGTTGATGGCCGCATGGAGAAATGGATCCTGCGTAAAGCTTTCGACGATGGCAAAACGCTGCCACCAGAAGTACTGTGGCGTCAGAAAGAACAGTTCGGTGACGGTGTAGGTTATTCCTGGATCGACTCTATCCGTGACTTCGTAGAAACAGAAGTGTCTGATCAGCAACTGGCGACAGCAGAATTCCGCTTCCCGGTGAACACACCTGATACCAAAGAAGGTTATTACTACCGCACTATCTTTGAAGGCTACTTCCCGCAGGAAAGTGCTGCGCGCTGTGTACCGGGTGGTAAGTCCATCGCCTGTAGTACCGTAGAGGCACTTGAGTGGGATGCAAGCTTCAAGAACAATGCTGACCCGTCAGGTCGTTCGATGAAAGACGTGCACTCAGGCAAAAGCCACTGATTCATGAGTTAAAAATGCAAAAGCCCGGTGAATCCGGGCTTTTTTGTATCAGCTAGTAACAAGCTCTGCTAATAAAGCCGGCGCGTTGACCGCCAGCTTCACCAGATTTCAGGGATTCTCTTCCGTAGCATCGATGGTGGCATCAATACTGGCGGGCTTATACCACAGGGCTTCGTTTTGCACAGGTGTCAAAGGTGGTAAAAGCGGGTTATCCAGCTCTATCGTGGTGCGCTTTTCGAGCTCCAGTGCATTCAGCGTATCTTCATAGGTAGACAAAAACAAAGCGTCGAAAGAACCATCTTCAATTGCCATCTGCAGACCCGTCTCGATAAGCCGTGCCAGTGTGGTATTGCCTTTATTTACGAAAAAATACAACGCCGTGGGATAGTAAATCGCTGTATTGCTTTCCAGTACGATGTCTGAAGACAAATTCCCCTTCTCAAGCTCATTCAGCGCTTCCATCACTGAACGGGGGAAGAAGTCAGCCTTGTTCGTTTCCAGTACTTCCGCTGCATCACCATACGCCGGCACGGTGAACACGTTAAACCCGTTTGCCTGCAAAATTTTGGTATCCGGCCACTCTTCACCGGAAATAGGCACCAGTTTAAGCAAGGCAGATTTGCTCAGCGCTTGTGGAAAGCGGCTGCGGTTCATTTCATTGATCAGAAATACGCGCCAGCCAATCAGTCCTTTCGCCAGCGGGATGCGCACTGGTAACAGGTCTTTTTCACGCTGGGCGTCTGTCATACTCCAGACTACGTTCACTTCGCGGTTTTCCCGCAGCTGACGCAGTGCTTTCCCTTGCAGCATGATCCGGTCTGACGGCAGTAAACTGTATTTTACGCCTGTCTTTTCCAGCGCCAGGGTAAGTAAAGCCAGCGGATATTCATTGCGCAAATCGCGCTCATCTATAGGCCGCGGATAGGTTATCGACCATAGTGCAGCATGCACATTCGCACTTAAGAGCAGAAGAACCGGAAACAACCATTTTCCCATCGTTAAAATCCTTAGTGTCGTGCCTGAACAGACAGCATAAATCTATTCAATGCCGATATATTTATGTGTTTGTAACGATAAGCGCCAGTTTCGCGCAATACAGGTGGCGATAGCAAGATCCGTCGCACGTTGCTGCTGACTGATAGGTTGCAGACAAATATTTGCCGGTAGCTTTCCGTCCAGCCGTGCCAGCAGACTATCCAGCTCATCAATATGCTTTTGCATAGCCACAGGATGCTTAATTTCATCCGCCCGCTCCAGCGCCTGAGTCAGCACCGGCATGCCGCCTTTCATGTCGACTTTAGGCGATACCGTAACCCAGGTGTCTTCATGGCACAGTACCTCGAAGGTACCACTGGTTTCTATCTGCGTGGTGTACCCCCGCGCATGCAGCAGTGAGGTGAGCGGACGCAAATCATACATACACGGCTCACCGCCGGTGATCACGATGTGTTTGGCCTGATATCCGTTTTCTTTAAATAAGGTCAGTAACGCTTCATCTTCAATACTGAACCACGCTTCACTCTCCTGAGTTTTCGACAGGACTTCATCTGATGTTGTCAAAAACGCCTCGTCCAGCGTCCATGTATGTTTGGTATCACACCAGGGACAACCCACCGGACACCCTTGTAAACGCACAAACACTGACGGAACGCCGGTTTTTACGCCTTCGCCCTGAATCGTTTCGAACATTTCATTAATTTTAAGACGGGTGTGATGCAATGTGGTGTACCTGTTGTTGATTCGGCTTGGGATTTTACCAAGAATCACATAAAATTCTGGCATCTTTTCGCGAAAAAAACGAACTTATGTCTGAAAAAGTCATTGTTATCTATTCCGGCGGTATGGATTCTTTCACCGTACTGCACAAAGCCATCGCTGACGGGAAAAAACCTTATGCCCTGTCATTTAACTACGGTCAGCGGCATAAAAAAGAACTCGATTATGCTGCGGCCGTGTGTACTGAGCTGAATGTGCCTCATAAAGTGGTGGATATTTCTGTCATTAATTCACTGGTTGGCGGCTCGGCACTGACTGATGACATTGATGTGCCGGAAGGACATTATGAAGAGCCGTCAATGAAAACCACCGTGGTGCCGAACAGAAATATGATCCTGTTGTCACTGGCTGTGGGTTATGCGGTCAGCGAAAATGCCACCAAAGTGTATTACGGTGCTCACTCGGGTGATCACGCTATTTACCCGGACTGCCGCCCTGAATTCGTTGAGAAGATGAATGACGTGTGCGCCATTGCGAATTATGAAGCGGTTGAAATTGTCACCCCTTATCTAAAAGTAAGCAAAACAGCCATACTCACCGATGGTCTTAAAATGGGACTGGATTACGGTAAAACGTGGACCTGCTATAACGGCAGAGAACATGCCTGCGGTGGTTGCGGTGCTTGTCAGGAGCGGCTGGAAGCGTTTCGTGATAACGGTGCTGTGGACCCTCTCACCTATGAGTAATGTTGTCCTGAAATGAAAGAAGAAGGCCCCGCAATATTGCGGGGCCTTTTCAATTCAATCTGACCGGCATGATGCCTGTTACTTCTGACTTTCTGAAATAAAGTAAGTCAGCTCTTTGATACAGTGGCGGAGTACCGGATTCAGGCGGGTATTTTTACCGTTCATCACAAACAGTTCGTGGTTAAAGTTAAACAGACTGCCTTTAGCAATAGGCACCAGTCCTAAACTTGCGCCCTGCTCTTTAGCAATATAGTCCGGCAGCAAACCAATGTATTCACCGGTCATAATGGCAGAGAGCGCCGCCTCGAAAGAATCGGAGAACGTCTGAATAGCCAGACGCTGATCATCTTCAATATAATTGGCAGATGACAGACCGGATATGCCGATAGCCGGATACTCACCAATTTTCACGTCTTCCGGCAGTGACACATCGCGGAATTTTGCCAGCGGATGTGTCGGTGAGCAGTACAGGCGGCCCTTGCAGGAAATGCCAACCGGATGGAACGTTACAGATTCGGGTTTCACCATGTCGTAAGTAGAAATCACGAGGTGACACTCACCGGATAACGCAACGTGCTCTACTTCGTTGTACAGACGGGTTTGAATATTGACATGGATATCATCAAATTTCTTCATGGTGCTCTTAACAGCCTTACTGACTGCAAGATGCATGGAAAGCGGCAGGCCTGCCATCATTACCAGGGTAATGTGACCGGAGTAATCGTCGTGAAGCGATTTCAAGTTAAAAACAAAGTTATCGAATGCATTGAAGATTCGTTTGGTTTCCTGGAAAACTACTTCACCTTCTTTTGTCATCTGAAAACCGCCACGGCCCCGGTGACAAAGCACCAGATCCAGACGTTCTTCTAACTTTTTAATCGCAGCACTGATATTAGGGCGTTGCATACGTAACACCGGCTCAGCGGCAGTAAATCCATTACAACTCGCAACCGCATAAAACACCCGTAACAGCTTAATATCTGATTCTTGTAAACGATTCAACATGGCGCAATCCGTGAAATTATAGGTATAGTTATAAATACTTTAGAATCATAATAGGTAACTGTTTGCCCGATTACAACGGCAAATTGTAAGTTTATTCACCGGAATTAACGATTTAATTAAACTGAAACAAAAAAAGCGCCCCGAAGGACGCTTCTGATATATCTGACAAACCCCTTAAGACACGGCGACGACCTGCTTACGTAATGTTTCGATGTCATCACGCACTGACGCGGCTTTTTCAAATTCAAGCTCACGGGCAAACTCAAACATTTTCTTCTCAAGATCAGCAATTTGCGCCATAAGTTCCGTGGCACTGGCAGCCTGCATTTCTTTTTTCTTCTCGGCAACTTTACGCAGTTTCACTTTGCCGGAAGCAGGATGGGCACTGTCACCTAAGTCCATAATGTCCGTAATGGGTTTGTTTAACCGTTGAGGGACTACACCGTTGGCCTTATTGTGGGCTTCCTGTTTCTCCCTGCGCCGGTTAGTTTCATCAATGGCCTTTTTCATCGACTTAGTGATCACGTCTGCGTACATGATGGCGCGGCCATTAACGTGACGGGCTGCACGGCCAATGGTCTGGATCAGTGAGCGCTCAGCGCGGAGAAAGCCCTCTTTATCCGCATCAAGAATCGCAACCAGCGATACCTCAGGCATATCCAGACCTTCCCTGAGCAGGTTAATGCCCACCAGCACATCGAACTTACCCAGACGGAGATCGCGGATAATTTCAATACGTTCAACGGTATCAATATCGGAATGCAAATAACGCACTTTCACGCCATGTTCATTCAGATATTCGCTTAAATCTTCGGCCATGCGCTTGGTCAGCGTTGTAATTAACACCCGCTCGTCTACGGCAACCCTTTTCTGAATTTCAGACAGTACATCATCGACTTGCGTCGCCACCGGACGTACTTCAATTTCCGGGTCGAGCAAGCCAGTGGGACGTACCACCTGCTCCACAATTTCGCCGTCAGATTTTTTCAGCTCATATTCACCCGGCGTCGCGGAAACATATATCGTCTGGGGAGAGATCTGCTCGAACTCCTCAAACTTCAGAGGCCGGTTATCCAGTGCCGATGGTAACCGGAAGCCGTATTCCACCAGCGTTTCCTTCCGCGACCGGTCGCCTTTGTACATCGCCCCGATTTGCGACACAGTAACGTGTGATTCATCAATAAACATCAGGCCGTCAGCAGGAAAGTAGTCCAGCAGTGTCGGGGGCGGCTCACCCGGCGCTCTGCCGGAGAGATAGCGTGAGTAGTTCTCAATGCCGGAGCAGTAGCCCAACTCCAGCATCATTTCGATATCAAACTGGGTGCGCTGGGAAATCCGCTGGTCTTCGAGTAACTTATTACTCTCCTGTAGCTGCGCCTTGCGATCTTTCAGTTCAACTTTAATCTCTTCAATGGCAGCCAGAATTTTTTCTCTGGGTGTGACATAGTGGGTTTTAGGAAACACCGTGGCACGGATCACCGATTTATCCACCGCACCGGTCAACGGGTCAAACAGGCTGATTTTATCAATCTCACTGTCGAACAATTCTACCCGCACGGCCTGCTTCTCTGAATCCGCAGGGAAGATATCAATCACGTCTCCCCGTACACGGAATGTGCCCCGCTCGAAGGCCAGGTCATTACGCTTATATTGCAGTTCGGCAAGACGGCGCAGAATATCCCGCTGATCCATAGTGTCGCCCTGGCGCAAATGCAACAGCATTTTCATGTAGGACTCAGGATCACCCAAACCATAAATGGCAGACACGCTGGCCACGATAACAACATCGCGCCGCTCCATCAGTGCCTTCGTCGCTGACAACCGCATTTGTTCAATGTGGTCGTTGATTGACGCATCTTTCTCTATAAAAGTATCGGTACTGGGAACGTACGCTTCAGGCTGATAATAGTCGTAATAGGAAACGAAATATTCCACCGCATTGTTCGGAAAGAACTCTTTCATTTCACCATAAAGCTGGGCCGCCAGGGTTTTATTGTGCGCCATAATCAATGTCGGACGCTGCACCTGCTTAATAATGTTCGCCATGGTGAAGGTCTTACCGGAGCCGGTAACCCCCAGCAATGTCTGACTGGCAAGACCGCTTTCCAGCCCGTCAACCAGAGCTTCTATGGCTTTTGGCTGATCCCCTGCCGGTTGATATTTGGATTCCAGTTCGAAACCTTTACTCATTGTGCTACTTCTTCTCCCGGTTGCCGGCGATGCTCAGACAGCGCCCGATTAAAATAAACATAAGAGATGGTCGCCATACACAAATTGGCAATGACGACGCCCCAGAACAAGCCTTTCAAACCAAAGAACAAACTTGCCACATAGGATACAGGTACGTAAAAAACAAACAGCCGGATGACACTCAGGATCAACGCTGCCATTGGCTTGTGCATGGCATTCAAAGACGAATTCGTTAAAATCACAATGCCCTGCATCCCGTAGCCCAGCGGAACTATCATCAGGAACAGATGAATGAGCCAGGCCACTTCAGCTTCCTCAGCAAACATTTGGGCTATCCAGCCGGAAAGCAACCACATGATAGCGAACACGACAAGTTGCCAGCCAATAACAAATTTCACCGTTAACCGGTAAGCTTCTTCAACCCGTTGATACAAACCGGCTCCCACATTTTGCGAAATAATGGGCGGCAGGGTCATGGACAATGCCAGAATAACGATAGACGCAATGGACTCAAGCCGGTTCCCGACTCCCCATGCAGCCACGGCCTCCGCACCATAATTCGCCACTACTGCGGTCATCACGCCACCGGCGACAGGTGTAAGCATATTCGCCCCTGCAGCCGGCAGACCAATTTTCAGGATGGGCGCACAGCTCCTGCGCAGTTCCGTAATGGTCAATAAACGGGGTACCATCAGGTTTCGTTTCACTGCCAGCAACCAGATGATATAACTGGCTCCCGCCACCCAGGCGAGGAACGTCGCCAGTGCCGCTCCCTGAATCCCCATCGCCGGTACCGGTCCCCAGCCAAAAATAAAAATGGGATCAAGGGCTGCATTCAATGCGCCGCCAACGGCCATGATGATGCTGGGAGTGCGTGTATCGCCACATGCCCGCAACACACTGTTCCCCACCATGGGAAGCGCCAGAAACACACTTGATAAGTACCACAATGACATATAGTCATGAATGTAGGGCATCAATGTTTCACTGGCGTTCAGTGCTTTAAATATCGGGTCAATCAAAAAATACCCCGCAACGGCAAGCAAACCCACCATCACGAAGGACAAGGTTATCGAGCTGGTTGCATACTCCCTGGACTCAGAATAACTCCCGCTACCCTGCAACTTACCAATAATGGCTGACGTTCCAATCCCGAGGCCGATATTTAAACTGATAACCGTAAAGGTAACCGGAAACGTAAAACTGATGGCTGCCAGAGGTTCAGTGCCCAGTAAACTGACGAAGAACGTATCAACAAGGCCAAAGCTCATCATCATAACCATGCCCATGATCATCGGTACGGTCATTCGCTTTAATATAGTAGCTACATTACCTTGCGTTAAACTGGAAGCGCGCGTGTTATTTTTTGATTCGGTCACGTCGGTCTCTTTACTGATTCGCCATGAAGTGACGATGGGAAATAAAACGGGCTTAGTCTACTTGAGTGACTGCCCGGTTGCACGACTATCCGCCACGGTGAACACCCGTCTTATCCTTTATTCTTTTTTAAGAAATATTTTTATTTTTTTATTTGACAGATTTTGGTTTATCGCCTTGTCAGTCACTAAGCCGTCAAAAGTTCGTCTTTTATAAATGAAAAACACCTATGATTTTCCACAATTTTAAATGACAGTGGGATGACAGCTATTTGACAGCTTGTGTCATATAACCGGCGTGGGAAAACCCTTTTAATCCCTGTGCGGATCCGGCGAACTATGTTAATTATCCGTTAACACTAAAAAAGATCGTCAAAATCCTGTTGCCTTATTAACCGCTGTTAGCGAATTAACACACAAGTGTGTTAATGTGTGACCAATGCAGATCATATTATCCACCGGGCACGATCAAACAATACAAGCAGTTGAATTTAATAAATAAATCAAACAAACTCATGCCATCACATCAACGAATCAAACTGATTTATTGCTGCAAATTCCAACGATCCCCCCACCTATCAACATAGTTATCCACAGATTTAGTGGATAAGTGCGTAAAGGCCAGTATTCACGTGTATTTTCCGGGATCCCGCCGATTTTTTTGTAAGTGAAGACTAACCTTATGATTGGCTGATGCACGTTACCGTTACATTAATAACTGTACTTTAATACAGTAGTCAAAGCCTTTTTAATACCCTTTAAATTACTCGGCTAACTTTTTAGTTATAAGCTTTATTTGTGTTTATTCGATTTCAGGCATAGTCAAAAATCTGACTTATTTTTCAACAACCTGTCTGTACCTGGAGTAAACAAGTGCATTTTTTAAGCGCTTTGAGCAATTTTTGGCTCGTAAATCTGAAAAAAGCTATTTTTTGAGCGAACGGAATAAAAACCTTAAAACGTTTGTTGACAGTGACAACATACGTCATTAATATTCGCCTCCGTTGAAAGCCGGTCCCCCTTAGCTCAGTTGGTTAGAGCGACGGACTGTTAATCCGCAGGTCCCCCGTTCGAGTCGGGGAGGGGGAGCCAACTTTCGACAAATCCGGTTCCCCCTTAGCTCAGTTGGTTAGAGCGACGGACTGTTAATCCGCAGGTCCCCCGTTCGAGTCGGGGAGGGGGAGCCACTCTTCTCTACTGGGAACTATTCCAGAATGCGCAGAGAGTAAGGCTTCAGGTCGATATTTCACTTTAATTTCATCATCTTGCACTTCTACTGAGTGTAGGAACGTTTTGAAAAACTCCCTCACCTTTCCCGGATTGCTACTCGTTTTAATTATATCTACCAGCAGTTCACTCAATTCAGACAGATCTCTTTCTGTGATTTCCAGTGTTGGTGGTTTTTCCGTTTCAGCAATTGCCAGTTCAGTATTCAATTTTCTGATTGCTTCGTTATTTGAGCGAAGACGCGGTGCTAAATCCTGCAGGTTATAAACTCCTGATGCATCTTCCAGCATTTCGTACAAACGCGAGTTACGTCTTTCCATTTCTCTGATTTGCTGAATCAAATCGGTGCACCGTTCACGTTTTTTCTTTGCCCAGGATCCACATAAATCGTTCAACTGCAGTAGTAAGTCTTTCAGATTTCGCTCTGTAAGCACTTCAGAGCAAATAACGTCTACCATCCAGGGGTCGAATATTGCTGAATTGATTCTCCTGTTCTCACAGCCCAGTCCGGCCTTTTTAGTACCACAGTTGTAGTAGTAATAAACTTTGGTTGCACCTTTGGCCCGTTCAATTTTCATTGACTGACCACACTTGCCGCATTTAAGGATACCGGTAAAGAACCTGGTGCTCTTTGCGGAACCCTCTTCACGAACGGCAGTGTTTGTTTGCTTGTCCATCATCGTCTGGACAGCATCGAATGTTTCAGTGCTTACGATCGGTTCATGGCTATCCACGACAATCCATTCTGAGCGCGGCAGTGACCCGTTACGGCCTTTTTTACCGAATGCCACCTTACCCACTACCCTTTCATTGCGCAGCAGCTCCAGTATGGTTGTTTTGTTCCATTTCTTACCACGATTCAGGCGCCCTTCAGCATTCATCAGTTCGGCAATCTGTTTTCCACCGTAGCTGGCCAGCTTCAATTCGAATATCCGGTTTACCGTACCCGTTTCTAATGGATTGGGAATTAGTCTGGTTTTCTTTTTCTGGCCGGCCACAGGTTCCTGCTGGTACCCGAATGTGACAAAGCCGCCGTTAAAGTACCCTTTCTGGGCATTGGCTATCATTGAGCGTTTTGTGTCCTGCGACACCTGACGGGAATAATATTCGTCAAACAGTTCCAGAATACCTTCGTAAATGAAGCCAGAATCGCCCTCATCGATGTTTTGTGACACATAGGCTATCTTCGTATTACTGTTTGCTAATCGTCGCTTGTTGAGCTTTGCTTCAAGTGCGTTACGGGCAAAACGGGATGTACTCCAGCAGATAAAGTAATCCACATCGAAGTTTTCACAGTAAGTAATTGCCTGCTGGAAAGCTGGACGGTTATCAGAGGTGCCGGAAATACCTTCATCCGTGAAAACTTTCTTAATGTCGGCACCCAGTGAGACTGCGTGTTTTTTACATTTGTCGATTTGGCTTTGTACGGGAAGTTCTTTTTCCGCCTGCTTGACCGTAGAGACACGGGCGTATATTACACAAGTGGTCATTTTTATAGTTCCTGAGAGTTCCTATGACAGAGGATAGTGATTTTTGTTTACCAGAGGAAGAAACCCAGGTGATATTCTATTTGAAGTCACCGGTTATTTTCTGTCGCGGTGTATTCCGCAACGGTGTGTTTGAAATCCACGACCACTGGGCGCTGAAGTATGCACGGCCGGAAGAGGTTGAACGCTGGGATTATCAGGGGCAGGGAATTTAGTTCAGCGAAAGAAAAATCCCCATGTCATATATGCCATTGTCGTAACAAAAATAAGTAAAACTGAAGCTATTGCATAAAATACCGCGTTTTCAGAAAGCACTGGCAAGGGAATACCACCAATGACCACAGGTAAGAAATAACATTCATTTCTGTAAAGCCAGTCGTCATACATTGAAATGCAGCGTTCTGCAGAACTTCCGCAGTAATACCTGCCATCAATTAGCAATACACATTTCCCCTGCTGGTAAATAATTACTTCCGCATTATAAGTTATGTAATCCCTGATAAACTCATCACTAACCATTAATTCAGTCACAATTCTGCATCCTTGTATAAATTGCCGGATGCTTATCGAAACGGGTATTACCAATAGTGCCGGTGATGACAACCGGCCACCAGTCCTCTTTCAATTCTGATAACCGCGAGTAATCAAAATCAAATTTCAGCTTCCAGTCGCCGCTGTCGTTGTAATCCAAAATAGCCTTTGCGATCTGGTTTGCCGCGAACCTCTGCGTCCCAGGGTTATCAGGATTTATATCACCACAACCCAATTCGCAATCATCAAATCTTGGTGCAATATCAGCAAAGGGCACAAGAAAACCCTCATAGCTAACATGGGCACAGGAATGCCCGCCCACTTGGTTCTCATACGAGACACCAGTTTTAGCGCTGACAATCAGAAATGGGATTTCGTTTAGCGGGAACGATTCGTACAGGATAATTTCAATCATGTCGCTTGACATCACTATGAGGCTTAAAAGCGTAATACAGCGCTTCAACCAAACTGAACGCGACTAACAGAATAGAAATGACAATTAGATATTTCACTTTTTATTCTCCACACATTCAACCCAGACAGCCCCGCGAACTGCCGTACCATCGCACTGTAAAGCGTCATACAAATACTTAACTCCCACCGAAAGCGAGGATACCGCAATGATTATGGCGAGAATAAGCCTTAATTTATCTGACAAATGTTCAAACATCGCCTTTCTCCAGTTTGTTGGCGTATCCCTCAAAATAGCTAATGACGTAGTATTCACCTTTTGTATCTGCAACATTGTCACTGTAGGCGGCTTCTATCGCCTCCCGAACCCCCTTAGCCTTGATTTTGGCTTCTGCGGGGCGCTCTGCTTGCCATTTATCTCTGGTAAAAGAAATCCCTCTAACAGCACACTCTTTGTTTGAGCAAGTAACTCTGTTTTCGTGTAAATGACTAAAGTATTTATGTGCCGGTGAGCCACACCATCCGCACGCCTTTAATTCAATCATTGTCTATGCCCTCTGGTGAAGATGGTAAACAGCTCTTTTCGATAATCCGTGTATCTGAATGGTTGTTTCGTTTTTGTTCCACACTTCGGGCATAAACGGACTTTATGTCCCGAACTTTCATCCTCAATAGTCGTTACATCCACGCCATACTCTTCACAGCAATGTTTTGATTCATGCATACAAGACCCTTCTGCTTACTATTTTGCGTTTGAGGTATAAACCTTCAACTGACAAAATTGCCGTGATAAAAATTAAAGTGAAATTAAAGTCACGCATGGGATGCTTTTCTCTAAAACAAACTCATCTGGTAATTAGTGCCTGATACTTCATCTATTTCAATTTCATCAGAGTCAGGAAACTTTAAATTGTGCTTTTTCGCAATACGCTCGACTGTGCTTAAAGAAGTTTTAATTCCGTGCGTATTTAGAGCCTTAACGACATCATGTTTCGATTTTTTCTGCATCAGCAGGGTTTTGGTTATCTGGATGCGCTGAAACTCGTAGTAACGGTTTATGGAAGGTACGTAAATGGAATTGGCTTTCCATTGATATTCAGGGGCGCTGACAATACGCCAGATTTTCAAAAATATGTCTGGTCCGGTCGCTTTGGCGATATCCCGCCACAATTTGGGCAGATTTAACTGTTCAAGTTCAGCCATTTTCAGTTCATGGCTGGGGCACAGTTTTTTAGTCATAGTGTTTGCCTAAATAGCGAGTTTGAAACCTGTGCAGATATGCTGGTACCCACCCTATCCTGCTGATGGTGCAATAGCTGTCTGCCGAGCCCCCACCCCTCTAATCATACTAAAGGATAACCATACTGTGTGCTTTATTTGAACAGTAGCAATGAGATAGATGAATATTTTTATATTTTATTGCGCTATTTATTAAATAAGCTGCTCTGTGGGTACTGTATTACTTGTGTGTCGCTTTGAGTTGTTGCGCTATTTGTATATAAGGCGCAATACTGAGTTCCACGAACCTGTATGCTATTGTCCGTTTTAAAGGTGAGTTTCAGGGGCTGCTACGCACCCCTTTAAACATAGATATATTGAACATAGGCGGTACAGACTATTTGTTTTCCACGATTCAAATAATGCCTGAATAGACATCTTTCCGGAGATATCACGCTATTAGCGCAGCTGTGATATCAGGGCTCCGGCTGCTGAACTCACCTTTCCAAGCGGGTTGGCTTTATCAATCTGCTCAGTCAGCTTGCGCATGGCCATCTGTGTGTAAATAGCGGTAGCGTTCGGGTCTGTGTGGCCAAGCAGCATCTGCCGGGTAATCAGATCGAGGTCATCTTCTGCATACTCAGTACCGGTAAGATGCCGCAGGGCGTGAGGATGGCACTGATTGGCAGGCACACCAGCCTTTTCACCACGCTGCTCTATCATCTTCTGAATAGAGCGGATGCCCATGCGACGGTTCTCACCGTAATAATCCCATTCATTTACTTTACGGTTCTGCACACTGACGAACAGCACCTGATCACCATTGGCCAGTGTCCGGTTGATGTCTTTTAATTCCGGATGGCCAATATAAACGCGCAGATATATCTGGGCTTCAAGGGGCACCGGTACCATCCGTTCCTTTTTACCTTTCTCAAACACCCGGATAGCCAGGCGCTCTGTATCCAGATAGTCATATTTCACGATGTTGCTTTGATTCAGGCCCGAAATACCGGCTACACGGAATCCACAGCCGCCAAGCAGGGCGATGATTGCGGCATCACGCACACCTAAGAATGTATCAAGGTCGCACTGCTGCAGCAGCTTCTCGAAGTTCTTCAGGCCCATGGCCACAGGGATTTTCTTATCAGAAGTCGGGTAAGGAAGATTGCATGCGGGATCCTGCGTAATGTGCTCATCTTTATGCAGCCATTTGTAGAAACCTTTTACTGCGGCCACAGCGGTTCGCCGTGAGCTGGGCTTCAGGTTCTTATTATGCAGGAAGTGGCCTACGAACATCTCCAGCTGCCGGATAGTGATGGCCAGCGGGTTGGCTCCGGTGACTTCACAGAACTCTTCCAGCAGAGAGAGGTAATATTCGTACTTTTTTGTCGTCTCTGCAGACTTACCTTCGTTCATCAGTTTGAACTGCAGCCAATCTTTAACCAGCGTTTTCATAAAAAAGATCCCAGGGGGGCATTTCCCGCTTTATTTTGGACATTTACCCTCTTTTACCCCTGCAGCCCGCATAAGTAAAGGGATTGTGCATGTCCAACTTTGTCCAAAAACGCGAAATTTCGATTTTCATTTTGGACAACTCAGACCAGTTGCCAAAATGAAAATGGACATTCCCCCTTTTTCTGTATTTTTTAGATCTCTCTCTAACTAATTCTTTCTTAAAGAAAAATAATAAAAAGGAATAAAAGGGCCGGAAACCGCAAAAACCGAAAATGGACAAAATTGACATGAAATTTGACAAACCAAACACCAAAATTGACACAAATAAAAAGCGAAATAACCAAAAACAAACCGTATAACAATAATTTGCAGCAAAAATAACTGATAAATTACTGAAAATGTCTGATGTCAAAAACATTTACCTCCGACCCCGGCATTCTGAAAAGGCATATACGCCCCCATATTGAACGGCCTGCTAGTATTCGCAGTACAAACGCACGGGCAATGAGCCCTTCTTCAGAGGATGACATGTTAAGCCTTCCACCTTCATTTGATGGCAGGCAGCTACGTAAACTGCGTCTCGAAGCTGGCTTTACCCAGCAGCAGATCGCCGATGCAGTTTGCTTAAGCAGGGAAACGGTAGTTGCAATAGAGAACAACAAGCAGTCGGCCATCGACGGATTGAAATGGAAGACGGTGAGGAACTGGTGTTTAGTGTGCAAAGGTAAAGTGCGCTATGAAACTATGAACACCTTTACCAAGTACCTGGTCGGGCAAGTAACTAAAAAATAAACATTAGTTCGCCCACATATAACTATTTATTATTGAATGTGGATTTGGATTCACATATTACCCGATGAACTGCTGATAATATGGACTCCGGTGGATGCCGTTATCTAATAATAAATGGAGTAGTTATGAATAAGGATATAATCACCGTTGCAGCACTTCTGGCTTCTATTCGTGCCATGTTGATCATGATGGAAGAAACCGGCGCAGACCACTCGCTGGGGTTGCACTGCTTAATTGACCAGTGCGAACAGATAGTTTCACCTTACGTGAAATAAGAAAAGCCCCTCAATTGAGGGGCTTGGTTTATTAAATATGAGGCTGTTTACACTAAAATATAAAAGCCGGCTGTCAGTCTCTGTTGGCCAATCCAGTTTTTACAGTGTTATTGCTCTGAGAATAGTTCCAATCTTTGACAATTCCAGTTTCTTTATTAATGGTTACAGTGAATATTGTCGCTTCAGATTTGGCTCCGCCAATAAATATACCTGCGATAGGAATAAAGCTTTCGGGCGTAGCATGCGACGACACATGCATGTACGTTAAAATCTTTTCTCCGTTAGAACTTAACGCCACGCCCATGGGCTGACCGAGCCTTGCAACAACATCAGCTTCAGTAGTGACACCCTTTTCTATTTGACTCACATAATTCTGGTCAACTTTGGTACCAGAAGAGGCACACGCAAAAATTACGAGGGAGAGAAAAATTATACAGACTGATTTCATTATGAATTCCTTTTCATTTATTTAGCTAAATTAATTGCAGTGACAATTTTCCCTAATCCTGCGAGAACCACGGAAACAAATATTCCAGTTACAAACCATTGGATGGCTCCAAGGTACATTACAAACTCGTGATCTCCGATAAACGGATTATCCGGCAAAGCAAAAAAAGAGACAGTCCAACATATAATTAACGCCAGCCATCCTGTGGCAACTGCAACTTCAGGATAATGAATAGTGTCCTTATCTAAGATTTCTTCATTACGCCTGACTTCCTGTTTTATTTTTTCATCCATAAAGCTCTACTCCATAAAATTCCCGTTAACAATAATTCTATAAAGTAGAGAGCGCAACAAAAAGCCCGCTTCAGCGGGCTGGGAGTTTGGAGCGAATCAGTTTTTCGTTCCCAGGGTTTCAATGATAGGTATTGGTTACGTAAATTGACTTAATAACGGATCCGGCATGGCCTGAAACCGCTGAATCATTAAATCACGTTCACTTTCAGAGGGCTGAGGTAACGAGTATTCGCCCTGATGCTCAGTATCGAAAACTTTGTTCCAGTAACGTTCATCTGTAACATTTTCTTTTAGCCAGGGCTCTATAGCCTTCAACATGTTCGGTATCATGTGAGTCATCAAGCCATTTTTACCGGTGACAGCCTCAATATCTTCATAGACATGTCCAATGTCTGTGTGAAGAATGCCGGTAGTTAAATTACGCAATCGTTGAATATCCATCACTTGCCCTTCCGCTTACTGAAAACAAATCCCATGATGACTGTGGTTACCTTCCAACTCACGGCTGTAATAGCTAACAACCACGTTACCACGCCAAGCACAATAAATACCGCCGCCCAGTTACCAATTGTGAGGTTTCCTTCAGGCACAGTATAGAGATCCCAAGATGCAAATATCACCACACCGAGGAGAATTAACCACTTAGTTTCATTCATTGACAATCCGTCCTTTACGTCTCATCGTTTCGATTTTATTCTCGATTTTCTTAGCGCAACTAAAGCAGATTTCATCAAAGCAAATATGACCGTTCCCAGTGCTATCGCTATCCATTTCGAACATATTGCAATCGAACTTTCTACCCCGCTTTACCTGCTTGTTGCATATCTCGCATGTGAATTTGAACATTATTCACCTACCTTTGCGCGGAGTTGGATCACGGGTTCATAAATTTCAGCTATCGCCTTGTCGTAACAGTCGCCGCCATAATTCCCGCCTATCCCGCATCTGATCAAGTCTGTAACCTTTGGGTTTAAGCAGGCTTTCTCCAACTCCTTCACACGCTGCTCTGCTGCTGCCAGGGCTTCACGCTGCGCATTAACATGTTCGCAGATTGTTGAGAATCCTCCGTGCTCGAAATCAATATCATTCCCCACCATATTCCAGCATTCACTTAGTAGCTCATTGCTGCGTTTATTCTCACCTTCAAGTCGGCCCAATTCCTGTTGCATAGCCTTGACTTTCTCGCCCATGCTTTTAGTGAACTCCAGTTGTTCGAGAAATGAATCCTTAAGGCTGGATGTCTCAGTAATGATCGGCTCCATCAGCTTTTCAACTTCGGCGGCAGAGACCAGTGCACCGTGCTGCGGATGGTAGCCGTGGACGGTTAGTGTTGTATTTAGTTCGTCTGACATAGATATTCCCTCACACATCCATAACGGTCTGGCGGCCAATGGGAATATTCATTCCATAGCGTTCGTTGATGTCTCGCGCATATTCGGCTCTGATGTGAGGGTCTTTGATTTTATCCAGCTTGACCAGGTCACTGCCTTTGCTCGCTTTGAAAGCAATACCCTTGGTTTCGTAGTCGTGCAGTGCCTTGCGCCATTCTTTCTGCAGGGCCAGCAAGTTATCAGCCACAGTTTCGTTACCGTTAGCACGAACTCTGGTAGTGTTTACTCTCGCAAGATACATCTCACACGATTCAAGCAGAATGAACATCGTGTTTTTCGCACCCTTAAGGGTGTCGAAACTATTAAAAACTGGCTCTTTTAACTCGCAACAGCCATACAATTCGCGATTATCGCCAGAAATGGCTGCTTCTCTGGCCGATTTCCACTGCAGGCCTAGCATTTCTACTATTGGTTTTAGCGGAATATAATCTGTATTTTCATAGGTGATCACGGTAAGAAGCATGCCGTGAAACTCGATAATGGTCTTAAATTTTGCTGTTGGTTCGGTCATTGGTAGTTCCTGTTAGTTGTTACTGATTAATCATCGTGTCGAACTGCTCAGGTCCATGCAGTTCGACACGTTCTTCACACACCATGCACTCGTAAAGTTCTGCGCCGGTGTTCGGGTCCTCACCCACAAAGGTAAAGTCGGTTAATTCGTTACATGTTGGGCAATCTAATGTCATAAACAGCATCCTCACTCCAAGTAATCGCGCAGCTGCAGTCGTTCTGCCCGGATGCGGGCTTTCTTTAATGCTTCGCGCATAATTTGTGAAATGGTCACTTGCGAGCAGCCGCATACTTCTGCGATTTCACGTGTATTCAGACACTGGCCGGGCTTCGCCAACCGGCAAAGCACTTCCAGCGCAATATCAATTTCGTTGTTACGCAACCCGCGATTCTGCTGTACACAGGCTTTCTTCACCGGCGCTGGCGGTTTCGATTCCATCCCAGCTGGTTGCAACAATTTCATATTCGCATTCATCAATATCTTCCAGGTAAGCCACACTGGCATCGATGGTGTAAACACCTTGAACAGGCTGTGGGTGTTCTGGCAGGCGGTCGAGCCAGTTTTCAGGGTCCCAGTTCAGTATGTCCTGATCTACCCAGTCGTACTCGTCACCCAGCAGGCCGATAATGCATACGCCATACAGGCCTATACACAGTTCTATGCTCACATTGACGGTGGTTTTTTCAGAGCTCATGAGCGCAGCTCCTCGAGGCTGATACCGCACTCCTTAGCCAACCGGTAATCTTCGATGTCATGACGGGTTTTCAGGGCTTTCTCGCGGTCAGCCTTGTCCCGTTTAGGCATGGTGTTAGACGAACTGGTGGTATGGCTACGTAATGAACCTACCAGGCGAAAAGGGTTATAGTCTGTCATTGTTAGTTCCTTGTTTTGTTTAATTAAGCCCGCCTGGTCCGCGGGCGTTAGTTACACGCTCTGTGGGTTTTTGCCACCGAGCAGTTGAATGTCTCCGTTTTGGTCAACGATAACTTCGGTCACGTAGTGATCTTGTCCGTTTTCGTCGGTCCATTTGCGGGTTTTGTTCTTACCGCGCACATAGAGTTGATCGCCGCTGGCACGGAACTGGGCTACGACTTCAGCTTTTTTTCCCCACACCACCACTTTGTGCCATTCGGTTTCCTCAACCTTCTTGCCATTCTGGTCTTTGTACACTTCTGAAGTGGCCAGTGAGATATTGCACACGGCCACGTTGCGTTGTGTGTAACGCAGTTGCGGGTCTGAACCTAAGTTGCCCACGAGGGTCACGGAATTAACACCTTTAGTTGCCACGGTGTACTTCCCTCCAAAGTTTGCTGCATTCGTTCCGGCGGGCTCTGCGTTCAATTACCAGCAGCACGAATAAAAGCAGGATGATGAAGGCATAAAGCGGCGCCTGTTCAAAGTCGACGCTGGTAACAATCAGCAGGCCAAATAATCCAATGAGTGCGTTCATGCGTTGACTCCCGGATGCTTTACCAGCTTATGGTTACCACGACGATGCGCCAGGCGGTGTTCGCTGTGCAGCGTTTCGCCAGGCATCATTTCGCGCCAGCCTTGTACAGAGGTAGGTTTTTCGCCTGACCAGTCAAAATCACTGGCCGGGCCTTCATGAAACGCTTCGTTATTTAAAATAACGCTAACGTTCTTTTCTGCCGGTACCGGCATTTTTCCGAAGTTGGGTAAGAATGCGAGCATGCTATTTACTCTCCGACAGATACTTTTCAATTTTCGCGGCGTTATCTAATTCAGAAGTACCATCTGAATTCTGATAACGATATGAAGCCAAACCATTGAAGAATCGTAACGTCATGGCCATTAACTGGCCCGCTTCAATTTCAATGTCTTCTAAAGTGACTCCCTTTTCAGGTTCCGCACTGTATTGGAGTACCGCTTTCTGAAGTTCACCGAATTCCTCACCCACTATTGCGAGCGCCTGAAAGGGGTTTTGAGGCCACAATGGGAACTTATTTATCGCAGACGAGTGCGCACGATTTGCAGCTAAAGCAGCTTGGTAGGTAAATGGAAAATCCTGTATCAGGGCACTACTATTTACCCATAGCGGCCGCAGGCCTTCCGAAAATTCAGTTTCTTGATTAAGAACATTGATATCGAAAGTCCAATTACCTTCTTCATTTTTGATTACAACCTTAGGTTCCTCATAACTATCTATGACATGAGCCACTTCTGTTTCAGGAACACCGAGATAATGAGCTAATAATTCGTTACTAGCTGACCTGAAGTACACCACAAAATTAATCAGGTCCATGTACGGTGGCTTTGCTCGCGCTAAATCTTTCATTGTGTCATTCCTGTTTTAGGTGAGAGACGCAGACACCCCCGCTGCGTCCGGATACTTTTACAACGGCATGGCGGCTACTCGGGATATCCCATGCTTGTGATGTGGTGCGCACAATGACGAAGGTGTAATTGCCCTTCACCGGGTAGTACCGGAACTGTGTGCCCACTGGATAGGTTTTGTTGAAATACGTGGCGTTCATAGCAATTCACTTCTCTCTGCACGTGTGTTTTCAGGAACGGTAACGGTGATCCCGTACTGCTCCAGCTTTTTGAGGTCGAGGCGCTGCATGTTGGCAACGCGTCTGCCATCGATTCCCCGTACCTTGCCGTCTGCTTCAATGCAGCCAGCCTGCTCCAGCTGCTGCTTAAGCACACGCGGGGTTTTAACCGGCATGTTGTTGTACTTCTCCCGCAGGGCCACTGAGGTGGACAGGTGCGCCATCATCTGCGGCACACGGATGCACAGGAAGTCAGCATCGTTACTGGAAAAGTCGGTCTGTTTTTCGAAGCAATACGGGAACGGGTAACGGCCTGCAGCGATTTCATCCATGATGATTTCAACAATCCATATCCACGGGTCGCGGTCGTTGTTGGTGTCTGCAATATGGGCGTTCATTTCGGTGATCAGGTCACGTTCGAATTCTTCAGTGAAGTCTTCGATGCCGGCAAAACTGCGGGCCAGCCGCCATGCAGTCATCAGCGCTGCGTAGTTGTTTACCATGCGCTCTGCCCCGCGGTCGTTGTCGCGGGAACGGCAGTACACTTTGCATTTCTCCAGACATACAGAGAACACCTGCTGGACGGTAGCCTTGTTAAGCTGCGCCAGCCATTGCATCCATTCGTACATAGGAAACTTGGGCAGGTTCTCGGGCATCAGCGGCCCTTTGCGGTTGCTCAGGTCTGTACGCACTGTTTTACCGGTCAGTGATTCTACGGGCACATCCTCACCGGCCAGCAGTACAGGCGCTGCAATCAGGAACGGTGTTTGCGCACTGCCCCGTGTGGTTTCGGTGTAGTTGTATGATTCCTGCAGCAGACTCACTGCACGGTGGATAATTTCAGCTTTACGGGCCGACAGCTCTTCCCAGCCGATAGGATGGCTGGTACCGGACACGCTGGTCATTAACCGGTATTCAGTACCCATGCTCTGGCCGGACAGCATTTTCATACCGGTACTGCGTTCAATACGCTTTACCAGTGTGGTTTTACCAGACGATTTACCGGCCTGTACTATCAGGTGTGGCCAGAATCCGAGAAACAGTTTCAACTGAGCACCAATTACCCAGATTAGGGCCCGCGCTGCGGCGTTATCGGTGAAGGTTGTCTGATACGCTTCAATGACCTGTGCCGCATGACCGCGCATACCACGTGGAAAGGCGAAATCTGAATAAGGGCACTGCTGCTTTGGTTCGGTAAAGAAGCAGTCTTTGCCTTCATTCACAACCGGCTTACCCTTCAGGTAACACAGCCCGACGAAGTTGGCAGCGTTAACAGAACCGATGCCGATGGTACGTTCAAAGATGTTCAGCATTCGGGAGAACATCTTGGCGTTGAAAATGGGTCCGAGTTTGCGCCATGTGTCGAGGTTGTGCAGCTGCTCGTCTTCCATCACCTTGCGCTGCAGCTCTGCTTTATGGCGCGGGTTCTGGATAAGCGCCACGAACTGCACCCGGGGGGCATTGTCATCTTCACCGCTCATGGTGGCGGCAGCACTGGCAATCTCTACTTTACTGATACCGGCCACGCGGTAGCCGGCTACATCTTCATAGCTTTCCTTTTGTTCACCCTCATCATTAGTTGAAATTTTGATGAAGGAAATAAAATCCGGCTTTACACGGAAGCGCCAGTATTGCTGCTGATCGTGATGCGGCAGATAAATACGTGGCTTTGCCCGTTGCTGCTGGTCGTCATCGTTATCTCTGCCGGCCAGACCCGGAATGAGCCATGATTCTTTGCGGGTAAACTTCAGGCGGCTTTTGTGTTCTTTCCAGATATCGTTAGCATCCTGCCCGTATTCCCACTCGCTGCGGTCAACAAAGAAACATGCCACGCCTGCCGCCAGACAACCTTCATGAATGCGCCATTCTGCCTCTGCAGAGTAACAACGATAAGGGCCGTTCGGGTTGCGCTTATCTTCCTTGGGTTCATCTTTGTCGTAGCAGCTCATGATGGTTTTGCCACGAAACAACTGCCAGTTAACCTGCACCTGCGTACCGCGCAGCGCAATGGCGCACACTGTAGGGTTGCCCCAGAATGCAGCTTCAATGCTTAATGCATCCAGCGGCCCTTCCACTACATAGACGGTTTGCGCTTCACGCAATGCACGGGGATCCAGCATCCAGAACACACCGTTTTTCTGTCCGAGAGACTTGGTTTTCATGCCCCCGTTTAATTCGGCGTCATAGTACCGGTAGTCAACGGCGGCCAGCATTTTGGTATGGGGATGAAAAGTATTAAAACTGACGGCTTCGCCGCCGTGGTGCGGCTCACCGGCAGCCACTTTCGGATTGATATAGTTAGTCCAGCCCAGTGAACGGTTTTCAATGCCGGCTTTAATCACATGATCCGGAATACCACGTTCACTGTTCAGATATTTATAAGCATTGCCGGCCTGCTCTGCATTTTTATTAGCAATGTACAGCAGCTTGTCTGTATCACTGGTATCTTCCTCTTCATCCTCACGCAGCGGCAGATAATGCAGGTAATACATGTTGTGCAAGGTACGGTTCGCCGTAGGGTAATCCTGATCCATTGCCCACATCACCAGGTCAAGCACATGGCCGCCGCCCTGCCCCCTGGCATCACGCCAGAATGCGTGCATCAGGTTTATGGATATCTCGGGGCGCTCAGCGTCCTTTCTGCGCCACAGCTGAACATCACCGTTCTGACTGCAGCGCACCATTCCCAGCCGTCCGGCAAGGTCTGGTAAAGCAATACGTTCACGTAACTGATCTAACGTCAGCATGTTGTAACCTCTGAAAATTCTTTTTTATTGGTCTGGCCGTGACGGCTGACTGACGGCGATATCTACAAGCAGTTCAAGCACAAGGTGCGAAATCAGATATTCCGCCAAACGTTCAAGTGTTGGCATTAAGGTGATCACCAGGTCACTGAACTGCTGTGAACCCAAACCGAAATGTGACAAATCGGACTGTCTGGAAAGCAGCTCTCTGGCAATCTGTGATTTCAGTTCATCACGCAGCATGGCGATGGTGTATTCCAGTGTTGCCAGCTGCTCCTGATTCAGCGTGGTGAAATCATCCATTGCTTACAGCCTTGTTCCGTTCAGCATCTTCTTTTTCACGGCGGGCCTTGTCGGCCAGTAAACGTTGCTTCTGCTCTTTGATGGCTTTGTGCAACGGAGAAAAACTTTTGCGGATAAAAATCATAATGAGGCTTCCTGCATGGTGCGCTTCAGGTCGTCCCTGCTTGGCTGGGTGTAAACCTGCGTGGTGGTGATATGACGATGGCCCAGCACTTCCTGCACTTCGCGCAGCGCTGCCCCGTTCGTGGCGTTCTGTAACCGGCGAACTGCCCATGTGTGCCGTAACCAGTGCGGCGTAGCTTTTTTAATACCGGCCAGATTGCACCAGTACGTCATGCGCTGCTGATATGCCCGTTTGCTCATACGCTGGCGTCTGCGGCTTAAAATCAGTGCTTCATCGTTCACAGACTTACCGGCAAAGGTTGCTTTCATTTTGCGGTTGATGCGCAGCAGCGCTTCCAGGGCCTTACGTGCAGGTTCTACCAGATAAATTTCCTGTGATTTGTTCAGGCCTCTGGCATTGCCGGCTTTACCGCCTTTTTGCATGTGGCTTTCAATATCCAGATAACCGCTTTCCAGGGCATCCATTGCATGCTGAATGTCCATCAGGTGAACGGTTTCCACACGGCGGGCGGTGTAACGCATCAGCAGCATCCAGTTCAGATCACGCTCAGCTTCGATGCATTTGAATTTGCGCAGAGTAGAAAACAGGCTGCGCTCTTCTTCTTTGGTGAAACTTTTTACTTCAGCCATGTGCCCGCTCCTTTTTCTGCTGCCGCTTTAACAGGGCTTCTGCCAGTTCGTCACCGAAGAACAACCCCAGTACTCCGGGTTTCAGCACGATGTCTTCACCGGCACTGCGGTTAGTGGAAACGCGTTTTATGCCGCTGCGTTTCAACGCTGCAGGGATATCTTCATTCATTGTCCGGCACCTCTAATCCGGCCATGTTGGCCTGAATGCGAACCAGGTGTTCCAGACTGCGCTGTTTCTTATCGCCCAGCTTTTTGAAATGCAGGCTGATTAAGCAACTGGCCAGTGTAGACAGGATGCGGCGTTCAGCTTTCAGCTTCTGAATGATTAACTGTGCCTGTGCAGGTGACATATGGCCGATTTCAGTCATTGATGCATTCACATCGACGTTTTGTTTTTCAAAGCTATGTGCGTTTTGCATGGTGTTTCTTCGCCTCCGCTTCCAGTGCATGCTGAACGTTGAACCACTGCACCATTTTCTGGTTGCCGGCCTTCGTGATGTTGTTCAGTTCGTGGGGGGTGATCATGTCGTCTTCGATGGCTTCAAAGATGCTCTGACAGGTGTTGCCAACAGCGGCCTGCCATTTACAGAAGTTGTCCAGCAAACGGCTGTCGTCGCTGATATTGAGATATTGCACCGGTACCACTGCAAAACCGCATGCTGCTGCCATCTGATAAAGCAGGCTGTACACGCCGGCCACATTCATCATTTCCAGTGCATCGACAACACCCAGTTTGTGGTTCGGCAGGTTGGGGTTTAATTCATTGCGGACAGAGTTGGCCGTTTTGCCAAGGTGATAAGCAAATTCCTCTGCGGCCTGCGGTTTGCTTTTCAGCAACAGGTGCGCTGAATGTAAAACAGCGTTATAATTCCTTTGACTTTGCATTGTTTCGTTCCTATACGATTGCTGCATTGTTAGTTCCTGCCGCTGGCACCTGGTCCGTGTCAGCGGTTTTCACTTCTGCTCTGTTTAATATGTTCAGTTCATCGTTTGTCTCCGGTTTTAACACTGCGTAAATGTGGCGAAACTCACTGGGTTTAAGCGATTTGCTCAGCACAACTTTCTTTTCAACCAGCAAATTCAAAGAACAACGTTCCTCGCCTGTGTGGTCACTACTTGAAAGCGCGACCGAAGTGCCATGAGCCCAACCACCGTTAAAGAAAAACGTGAAATCTTCACCACTGAATTTAACCAATTCGCTGTTGTGGCGTAGCTTGATAACAACCATCACGCGCCCTGCACTGCTGGTTGAATGACTCGCTGTTCCACCGCTTCCAGCCCTGCCGCCACACACATGTCCATCACTTGTGAAATTGTGCGGTTATCTCTTGTCGCTATCTCAGCCACTCTTTGGTGTACTTCCGCTGGTACTCTGCATGTAACAGGCACTTTCGGGGATTTTGTATTACGCTTTTTCACTGTAAAAACTCCGTATTTGGGGTAACATCACTACAACGTATCGTTCGTAGTGATATTAAGATCCAAATTTGGATTTTTAAATACTTATATTGAATTTTATTAGTCTATTTAGTTATTAACTTATGCAATCTGACAACAAAAGTGATTTTTCAGACCGTTTGAAGTGGATGCTTGCCGATAGAAAAATGACTCCATGGGCAAAGTCTTTGGGGATTTCAGGCGGGACATCCAGTCGAATGCTGAATAATGAGCCTCCGGGAACCGATATTCTCACGATGATCATGCGTACTGAGCATGTGAATCTGAGCTGGTTACTGGGCGGTCATGGCACACCGTTTATGCTCGACCACTACACAAGCGCAGAAGAGTTCGAAAATATGCTGCGAATTCATGCACAGGATGCGCATTACGATGCATGGTTATGCCTCAATTTTGAAAGAAATCAAATGGCTGTGGTTCTCTCTGAACCGGCAACCTTCACATTTAAGAATAAGACCATTGAATATAGCCATGTTGAAATGCTGACCGGTCCTATCCCGTTTGCTATTGCAGAGATTGATAAAATGCTGTCCGGTTGTAATGTCCGTTATTTTTCAATGAATGAGTTAGATTTCACCGCATATACACGTGGCCAGTACGGTACCTACAAAATGTTGGGTAGTGAGGATAAGAAAGGGATTATTCAGAAAAATGAAAAAACAGAAGGTGTAGATTTCGCTTTCCAATCGGACAAAGGCCTTATTATTGGTGAAATGAAACAAGGGAAATCTTCTGTTTCGTTTTCCGCAATGGCCGAGAAAATCAAAGCATTCACGGCCAAACAGAAAACAGATGTCATTTACCTGATGTTGGATGTCGCTGCAGAACATGATCTGCAATCCAAACTCGACAAAGAGACTAAACTCGAAACACTCGCCATGCTGGAAGAAAGCGGTAAAACTCCGGACCAGCTGACTAAAGACGACATCCATTTCGCCCTGTTAGCCAATATCAATTAATTTCGTTTAGGCGGGCGCTGACCAAACCACCAGAAAAAGATAGTTGTGGCCACATAGAGCAGTGTGGCCCAGATATTGGTTGTGGTGGCCAGCCGTTCTGTTGCCGTGATCCCGTCGATATCAGACAACAGGCCGTTTGCCTCGAATAAGATAAACGACACAGCCACCGCAAAATAAGCCGTCAGGCCCGGACGTATCAGCCCCCTGAGTACATCAACCACACCCAGCGCGGCAATAATCCATGCCGGCGCACCGGTATCCGGCATATAGCTTCGTGCATCGTGGCCGTAGCTGGCCGTTTGCATCACAAACGCACTCTGCTCTGCCTGCGCTGCCGCTTCCTGCTGACTGATGTTGATTTGCGCCTGAGACTCCAGCTGCACCATCTTCGCATCGTGTTCCAGCCGGCGATTCTCCTGCTCTGCCTCCAACTGCTTGTTCTTATAGTTGGAATAACTTTGCACGGCACTGCCCAGAATGCCTGTGGCGCCGCCTGTGACGACAGCCATTAGTGTATCGCCTAACCATTCAATCATGTGTTTTCTCCCAGCCGTTCGTGATGATAAGCGTTGAGGGCTTGCCGCCCAGTATCGCCAGCATGTCTCCCACGGCGCGGCGGGTATCGAAAATGGCGCGTTGATTCTGATAACTGCCTGTGCGGTAGCCTGTGAGAACACAGCCCAGCACAGAGGTTTTAAAACCTTCGTCTTTATTGCCGGCGAATGTGCCGGCGTGAAATAAAATACTTGTTCTGCCCGGTACATTTTCAATCAGGTACAAATGCGATCGACCGCCAATGGGTTTGCGGGTTTTAACTAACCGGATGGGGTATTCACCTGCAGGGATGCAACTAATATTCGGTTGATTATCGCGCCACGGTAATTCCAAAGTATGGGCCGTCCATGGCCCCAGGAAAAGATGACCCGGTGTGCCCTGATTGTCCGTACTCAGACGGTTTAACCAGAGTTTCAAAACTTTGCCTCGACACGAAACAACCGGTCGTTGATTTGCTGAACAGTGGTTTTGTTCTCGCGCAGTTCTTTCTTCATTTCGTCAATCTGCTGCTGCCACCGTGCCTGGTCGCGGGCGGCATCGTCGCTGGTATAGCGTTTCTGGTTGGCCAGATTGAAACTGGTGATCACCGGCGTTATTACCGCTTTCAGTTCAGCCACCTGAATGTTCAGGTTCTTCACTTCGGTATTCAGCTGTGAATCGTTACTTTGCATGTCGTTGAACACGAAATTCATCAGAAACATCATCAGGGCCAGTACTAACGTGCCGATGTTGTGATAAAGCCATCCATGTTCGAACGGCGATTGATTGTTGTCTGAATTTGGCATGAAGCAATACCCGAATTAGTTTCGGGTATCGTGTGATAATTGATGATGCAGGGTTAGGGCAATGTGCTACATCACAGAGCCACGGTACCGCCTTTTCACGACTGACGCCTTTGCCAGCGCCACTTTCTCTGATGTGGTAAGAACAATGCCTTTTTCATCACCGTAAATAAACGCCACTACGGAGATTTCGACACCTGACAAAGAATCAACCTTCAGGCTGCCCAGTTCAGCGACCAGCTGGTTACCTCTTCGCATGCGTGAATCGTCTGCAGAGGAAATCATAGAATCTTCACCGCTGATGATTTCAAATCTCTCGAAACGGGGATCTGAAGTGTCCAGCTTGCCATCCAGCAGCGGCAGGTTTGCAGTTTTATTCGGTGTCCACGATAAGGCCTGACGGTTCGAACGCCCCTCCAGAATCATAATGTCAGTGTCTGTGGACATGGTGAACCGGCACTGCTCCATCGCTTCCCGCAGCGCCATATATGTAACGTTCGGGTCTGTAAACGCTTCCGCCTCATTCGCAAACCCTGCCAGCGCCAGACTGCGTCCGGATGCCGATTCAATTGCACTGATACCGGCCAGCGTGAAGTCGAGCAACGCGGCATCCATCTGGATAGATTTAATGCCCTTTGGCATATTACTGAACGTTGTTGATGTCGCATTGATAGTAATGCCGGTCAGCACCTCTACCGGCGTTGAGTCATTGCGCATCAGTGTGTCTTCATTGCTAAAAAACACAGAACCGCTTTCCGACTGCATCCAGTTATCATCATACGCGACCGCGACCGGCCCGCTAGGTTCGTTGCTGGCGGCATACATTAGCGTTGTATCGTCAGCATATGTGATGATGCCAACGTGGGGATAGCTAACGTTGACTGTGAGTTTCTGGGTTTTCTTTAGGGGGTAGATCATGCGACATTATCCCTATTAACGGTGCCTGCGCTAACTGTTAAGACCTCGCCCAATGGAATGGAGTTATTAACGATGGAGTTTTTAACTGCTGACCAGCGTTCCTCAACGGAAGTGGATGCGCCGTTTTCGATGTCGCAGTTTATAACCTTGCTGCGCGTAGCACTCCGCAGACTAACCCCTGCGTATAAATCTACAAACGACCAATCAACACCGCCATCTGATGCTGTGCCCGTTTTGTGAGTTGGAGCAGTTGCCCCAGTAGTGCCAGAAGTCGCTGCGCTGTAGATGCGCCCATTTCGTACTACTATATCCCCGATAGATTTAACCGAGCCTGCGCCCCAGTTAGTTGCAGTCCCCAGATACAACCAGTTTACACCGCCATCGGAGACAGTACCGCTGGTATGCGTTGGAGCAGTTGCCCCAGTAGTTCCAGCTGTAGACGCCTCGTAAGCCTTCCCACTGCTGAGTCTACGCTCACCCACAGCAACGGCGTTGCCGGAATACCAAGCCCGATACGCAGCAGAGCCGAATGCTCGGAGGGTTCTACCGTCTACGGTAACGTTTGTAGACTCAAATGCGATAATCCCACACCCTCGGGCGTTGTAGTCCGTTCCTTTATTTATGCGTATATTCTGACTATTCTCTACATGCACGTTTCTATCGTGTTTGCAGTCTCGGATGTAGACGTTATCCATCTGCACATCATAGCAATCTGTGATCCGCACGGCTGCGGCTAAAGATTCTGTTATCCTGAATCCACCAAATGAAATGGACTCCCCGTTAATAACTGCAATGCCATTATCCGTAACTTGTGAACAATCCAGCTTCCGCCCCTTAAACGATATTCCGGACATTAACGTACGATCCGCAGTAGCGTTTTCTAATTTGATACCTTTCCCGTTATACCCAGCTTTGCCAGAAATATTCAGTACCTCGATATTTTTTATACTATGAGTGCCCGCAGGGTCTATCCACACTTTAAAAAGCGCAGCAGAACGGGAATCCGCGTTAATAGAAGAGACAGTCCAATCCTCTATATCCGCGCCACGCCCATCCCCTTCATCTGTGAATGCAACACAGTCATCACCAGATACGCCGGTTACTGTGCCAATATAACCACGCTTACCACCGCGTATATGAATACCGTCGTCACCACCCGCCGCCCCATCCTGGTGGTTTAGGATCGTATTCATCAACGTGACGTTGTTGCACGATATTGAAGTGCTAAACGTATGGGATTCGTCGAATTGCACTTTTTCGTAACTAAAGCCATCACAGCCAGTACCATCCAGCCCAATATGCTTGCCTGGGCGGGTCTTTCCTGATGTGCCATCGTTCAAATCGGCAAACCGAAAAAATCCAAGCATTGTCATCTGCGTATTGCCGAGCACCTGATTTTCATTTCTAAACGTTGCCCCTAGCGCTTCGCCGCCCCCGTTAAACATTGGGTTTCGCCAGAATTTAGCACCATTGGCCTTTATTGTTGTGCCGTTATTGAATAAAAATGGATTAAGTAGATAGTAATTTCGATTGAAGTCACCAAAGTCACAGGATTTATTAAGCGTTCGTGCGACAAAATCCGCGTTGTTAAGGAATTCTGAATCATCTACTAAATACGTGTTGCCCGTAGCCTGAACCCAACCAAAATGCTCCGGCATAACTGCGCCGCTGGGAAATAGGCTTTCAATGTATAGCCCTTGATCGCCAACCCACGAAATGTAGCCAGGCATTTCATCCGGCCTGTTTTCGGGGCTGCCAGCATCTATAAGAGGCCCAGTATTCCCGCCAACCCCAGTATTAGCATGATATTCACGCCATTCAACACTATTACCCACCGCCACATCACCTGCCAAGCATGCCGCTATGGCATCAGCGAGGGTCTGTTTAACGACTGTTGCAGTTTCGTTTATCGCGTTAATCTGGGCCGTCGACCGCTGTATTTTCTGAGCTGAGGGCATGGTAATTCCTTCCTACACAACCGCGCTGACCGGCGGCACTGATAGTTTGTTCGCACCACGAACGTTGCGCTTTACGCTTTTACCTTCGTGGTCGTAAATGATTTTTGTAACACCTAGCTGCGCCAGCGCTTCATCGATAGCGCGGTATATTTCCCGGGGGTTAGCTTTTTTTGTGTGCCCGGCACCGAGACAGACATAAGCCTGGTCGCTAACGACAGTTGCAGAGCAGGTGAAATCCCGTGGCAGTGGTCTGCCCGGAGTGCGGATGTTCAGTTGCTGAATCGTCAGCGGCTGTCCGTCTACTGCATTCACAACGACAGACATCACGGTCTGTATCTCTACAGCCCGTCCACTTTTTGATATGTGAGTTTTGTATGACATCCGCGCCCCCGCGTTTTTCGTCAGTTTGTCCTGACCGCGGCGGGCGTAGTACCCGCCAGAGTTTACTTATTCTGGCGGGCGGTGTGTGGCAGGGTTAGGGCAATATATTAAATTGCATTCTTGGCAATCAGCGTTTGTTTTCGGCGCAGCGCTTTGTAAACCGCATCTTCGACTGCACTGGCTACGAACACGGGGACTTCAGCGTCTGCATCTTCCATTTCATCCAGATTCACGCTGGCGTTAAAGTTTACCTGCACAGGTGCATTATTAATTACCACGGGTTCGCCGGTGAGCTCGTCGACAATAGATGCGGTGACCAGGGTGTGGATGTGGTCAATATCACCGTCCAAATCATCATCGGTCGGTTTCTCAAGCACTATCACACGTACCAGTTCGTTGGCACTGGCACCGTTTAAAATCTGAATCAGCCGGTCACCGGTGTTTGCCCATGCATAACCGGTTTTCGATACAGCCTGCCATTGTAAATCTGACATGTTCGTTCCTAAGGTTTGTTTAAGTTGTGAGTTACCAGGCGGCGTGACGGGTCTGCACCGCCCAGAAAGTTCTTGCCGCCCAGAGATATGTGCATTACCGGCTGTTGCGGGATAATCACTTTTGATATCACCTGCTCCCATACCAGAGAACCATCCGGCTGTTCTGCCAGCATTTCATCGCCTAATCTGATATTCACAGCCAGCAAAGAGTTGCCATAGCGCATATCAACAGGCGTCAGCAGGGATACGGTTTTTGTGTTACCTGACTCGGTAGTGAGCGTTACGCAGTCCTCAACTTCCGCTTTTACCGCAATGACAACACCCTTTTGCGGCTTGCCATCGACAGCAGCATCAATCACATCACCTACCTGAACATCTTTCGCCTGCAGGGTGTCGGTCAGCCATGTATCAGCATGCGGACAATCCCCCATATCAGGCGCTGTTGTACCACCGCCTGTTGAATATGTTTTGATGCGGCCCAGTACATAACGCCCATCCTGTGCAAGATTCGCTGTTGATGTGGTCGCGCTGTACGACACATTACCGCCCACGCCGTAAGGGTCATCACAATAGACGTAGTGATAAGTGCCCTGCGACAGGTTAGATATCGAACCTGAGTTGTAGCTGATGCTGCCGCCACTGGCATTCACTGAGTGCGCAGAAATATCAATCCGGGCTTTTGATGAATTACCACTATCCACGCTGCTTGAAAGGTTGACAGTTGTGGTTACCGCCGCATAACCCATTGATGTGGCAGTGGGCAGGTTTCGGGATGATAGGACAGGCATTCCCGGCGGCAGCGTATAAGGGCTCGGAATAAAGTCAGTATCTCCGTCCTTTGCGATTTCAATCATAATCTGGTCGAAGCGCCATTTTGTTCCAGACCCTGCATCGTTGTCGATGCGGAAATACACCTCCTTCGCATCATTGCGGCCATTTGTTGAGCTGGTCATATCGATAACCGCAGAATAGCGATGCCACTGGTAGTTAGAATCGTCTTTTAACTGAAACGACCCTGCCATGTGTGACGTGCCGCCTGAATCATTAGGGTGACCGAAATAGAATTGACCATTCCTTGACCCCTCGGTGGCAGAACGATTACTAATCCACGCACTCACTATCCATTTTTTTCCAGCCGGTATTTTTATGTTGTAGCCTGAAACAGACAAATTCACCCATGCGTCACTGCCATAGGCGTCGATACTGAGTACAGAACCGCCGGATGGCTGATCGTAGTTGTATGTTGTGCTACCTACTGTTGCTGTGCCGCTTTTACTCCCGAACGGCACTCCATCAAGCGGATTTACATACATGGCCGGAAAGAAGTTAACACCCAGCCCCGATGGATTGCGCAATAATTCATTTTGAAGCGCAGCTGCGTTCGCACCTGCAATAATTGTCGACTGCGATACGTTATCAACATTGGGTAAACCAACATCGCTCTTAGTTGTGTTGGAATTTTTGTAGTAACTGTCGGGTCGTACAGCGCCGATCCGGTTGTTTAGATAGGCATCACGTGATGACAAAAACGCTTCAGGATCGAATATCTGGGTGTTAGTAACTACCACGGCATAGAATGAACCGCCATCCGAGTTCAACCGGTATAGTCTGAGTGTGTTACTACCCGCAGTCACAGCCACTTTACGTGTATACCAGCGCAGTTCATCGTCTGCGCCGGAAAGTCCGTTACCGGCCTGAATACCATTCATTGATATGAAATGCCCGCCTTCTGAGTCGGCAGATAAAACATGAACATAGGCATCACCGGTGTAGCTGGATGTCACAGAATATGCGTTACCGCCACTATTCTGACTGCCATCGCTCCAGCCTACTGAAGAGCTGCGCTGGTCGTTGTAATACAGAACAGTACCGGCTTGCAGAGCATCATTGCTGATACGGCTGTCTTCGTAATCTGTTTCGTCAGCGGCGCCGGTGTAACCAACCCATATCTGATCAAATTCCCAGTCGTGTTCACCGCTGCCGGGGTCAACACGCAGTCCGATGATATCGGCAGCAGTGAATGTGGCATCATCGCGCATGTCAAAAATCAGGTAAGTGTATTCGTTCTGAACATATTTCTGAGTAATAAATTTGCGCCTGTCTGACGTGTAACCAGTGTCGCCGGAGCGGGTGTAATATAGCCTTGCTGTTGTACTGGATATATCCGTATCCAGACAGCGCACTTTAACTACTATTGCATAGCTGTCGCGGCCTGCAAAAGGCCCTATTGAATTCCTTACGATGTAGGGAGAGCTGGATGTTCCGTTTACGATTAATGTGTCGACTCCGTAGCCGAAGCTTGAATTATAAGGCACCCAGCCGCCGTTATTGCTGTTCCGGAAATGCCATATCAACCCTCTTGTCGGAATGACGTTCGGCGCAGCTACGCCGTCCTGTCCGTCTGCGCCAGGTGAACCTGTATCCCCTTTCGCACCCGTATTACCTTGCGGGCCTGTATCACCTTTGAACCGAGACCAGACATAATCTGCCGGATTGGTAGATTCGCTGGCAGTGGTTTTATTAACGGCGATACCGATGTGCGTTGTATTGGACTGCGGGGCGTCATTAAAGCCGGATGTGCCATCTGAATTGGCAGCATACTTAATCCATGTATAAGTCGTCTGGCCATCGGCACCCGGAGCGCCTGGCACACCCTGACCGGTCATACGCGACCAGACATAATCCCCGGGTGACGTTGATTCAGTTTGCGTGGTTTTGTTGTAGGCAAATCCGATGAATTCTTTACCGGACGGGTCATTGCTTAATCCGGTACCGCTAGCATCATCAGCATATTTAATCCATGTATAAGTCGTCTGGCCATCGGCACCCGGAGCACCCGGCACACCCTGCGGACCCTGATCACCTTTCCACTTTGACCATACGTAATCGGCTTTATTACTGGACTCTGCGGCAACCAGTTTATTCACGGCGATACCAATATAAGCCGTGTTGCTTTGCGGGTCGTCGGTCAGACCGGTTCCGTCAGCATTGGCGCTGTATTTAATCCACGTGTAAGTGGTTTGGCCGTCAGCACCAGGTGCACCGGCCACACCGGTATCGCCCTGATCGCCTTTCACTTTCGCCCATGTGTAATCTGCGGCGTTCGATGATTCAGACGGCGTGTTTTTATTGTACGCAAAGCCTATGTACGCTTTGCCGGTAGGGTCATTGCTTAGCCCGCCACCACTGGCATTATCTGCGTACTTAATCCATGTGTAGGTAGTTTGTCCATCAGCACCGGGGGCACCGGCCACACCTTGAGGACCGGGATCACCTTTAAAGTGTGCCCACACATAATCTTCAGGGTCTGTCGATTCCGTTGCAGTGGTTTTGTTGTGCGCAATACCTATGTACTGTGTCGTGCCCAGTGGTGTATTACTGAATCCGATAGTGCCGGCGGCATTGTCTGCATAGCGGATCCACGTGTATGTGGTTACACCGTCCGCGCCGGGGTCTCCCGGAATACCCTGCGTTGTCATCAAACCCCACGTGTAATCTGTCGGGGTTTCAGATGGGGTCGGTACCGGTTTGTTATAGGCAAAGCCGATGTACTGCTTATTGGTCGGGTCAGCGGAAATGCCGTTCCCCTGCTCGTCATCTGCGTAGCGGATCCATGTGTAAATGGTTTCGCTCAGCAACCCGCCAATCTGAAAGCTGGTCCAGTTCGGGTCGGCCCGTTCACCGTCGATAAGCCTGTACCACACTGTGACAGTGCCGCCCTGCGGCGTATTGGTGATGGTCAGAGAAACATTGCGGCCACCATCGTACGACGAACCCCACACGCCATCGAAGGCATACCGCCAGTCATACGTAGCACCATCGTGCGGAAGTGGCGGGCCGGTCACAATGACCTTACCGGTCAGAACCTGTGTGGTTACACCGGATGGTGTGGCAGTGCTGTTAACTGCAAACGTTCTGTAAACCGGGTCGCTGCTTTTCTCAAACCGGTTTTGCGCCCGCACAGCTACCTGATACGTGCCAATTGGCAGGTTGGTTATATTCTGCTCCGGGTCTGTCGGGTAGTACTTGCGGCTGAAGCCATCGTCCGGAACACGGGTGATTTCCACAGAGAACCGGCGCAGGCTTAACGGGGTTTCATGTTGCCAAGTCAATACACCCTGCCGGAAACTGTCAGCGGGGGTTTCTGTGTACTGGACATTGTACGGTTCAGAAATCAGCGTGTTGTCGATTGTGGTATTGGGCAGTAAGTCTTTTTCTGCCGGAATAACGGAATCGTCATACAGTGCTGCACCGGTTTCTTTCAGTGTCAGTGTCCACAGAAATTCGTTCGGGTCGAGGTCGTAATCAATAACCTCATATTCCTTGCCACTGATTCCGGCTTCCTTGAAATCCGGCGATACCACAGTGCCGGGCGGACATTTAATTCCGCGCCAGCCGACCACAATTTTCAGGGTGTCACCTGCCCCGACCTGCTCCATGAAGATACGGTTCAGGCGCTGGCACATTGTGTCAGAGTTTGTGTAACCCAGCTCACGCTTATGCAGCAAATAGCGCTTATCACGCACGGTTTCATAATACGTGCTGCTAATTTCGGTACAGGTTGTCTGCTGATAAAACGCCTTAGGATTAATGAACGTTGCCGTTACCGCATTACAGCGATCTTCCATGGCGGTGTACGGTTCGCGGCTGATGTCGTCTTTCAGGTCGTCATCTGTGAGCGTTACTGTGGCAGGGCCACGATAAGCAGCTGTCAGCAGCCAGAATTTACCGCCGGCTTCAACCCAGCGGCCACCACAACTTTTCAGCAGTTCCTCTTCAACCAGACGCTGGCCCTGGTTCAGGTCGATAATACCGTTACACGTCCAGCGCTTCTCTGTGTGTTCAGTGCCCTGTGCATCAGTGAAGGTGACTTCCTCGTCACACAAACCCGCTTCGTATGCCAGATTCTGGATATCGAACATTTCCACCGGAATTTCGTAATCGCCACCGAAACGCTTCCAGTGCAGGTTAACCAGCGCTGCATTGTCGCTCCATTCCCATGTGGTTTCGTCGTTTGCACGATGGGTACCGCTACCGCCAACGGTGGAATCTTTGCGGGGATCATAAACCGCAATGCCTTTTACTTTGAATTTAACGTCCTGCACACCGTTGGGGAAAATGTCGGGGTTTATTTCGTAGCGGTGATACACATAGGTGATCCCGAAGCCGACAAAGTTTTCATCAACAGTGACCATTTCCTGCGACAGAATGGTATTCGGCTCAGTTTGATTGCCCAGTTCGTAAATCAGCCGGTAACCGGAGCCAATCCAGCTGGTGCGTTCCACTCCGTCCAGTTGGTACAACTCAACACTTTCACAGGGATGGTCGGCCAGCGGGGTAACGAACAGGTGAAACTCGGTTTCGTTAACGATGAGCTTTTCATATTTCGTGATAGGGCCGCTGGTCACCGCCTCGCCGACAATCATCAGTCGTGGCGGGTTACTTTCTGTGCGCAGGTTCTGGTTAGATGTATCCACGCCGCCCATTGAAGACGGTATATCGGGAATCATGGAATTCGCAGCTACGGCTACAGCAACCCCGATGGCAATGGCATACACTACAGAGGTAACAACTGCACTTGCAGCGATGGCTGCCGCTACACCAATAATGACCGTAGGCATCAGCCAACCCTCCAGACCGTAGTGATATCCAGCGGTGACACGGTAGCAATACCCTGCTCACCAGGAGCCAGCACCTGACCAAACATAATGCCGGCGGTCATATCGCCGTTAAGATCCACCAGTACCACATCGCCACGGCGCACACTGAGTCTCGGTACCGGTTCGCCCAGCATCGCCGTAATCGCGCTTTCTATGTTGTCGTGTCCTTCATTTTTAAGCACACGGGCCGCGCCGAGGCGGGTGCTGTAACGGTTCCGGAACTGAATGGCTGGATCCTCTCCCGTGATGGCCAGTACTGCATCAGCGGCAAACAAACAGCAGTCATTGACACCCCATTCAAAGGGCTGATGCTTTTTGCCGGTAATAAATTGCGTAAGTTGCTGTGTCCAGGTAGTGAGTCTCTTCATTTTTTCGCAAGTCCTGATCCGCCGCCACCGCCAGCGCTGCTGCGCCCCCCTGCAGATGAACGTCCGGTAGTGATAGTGTTGCTGCCGCTGTAAGAAGAAAGCGGGCCCTTCGCTACGTTTTCCACATCATCAAAAAAGCTGTCCTGCGGATGACGGGCGCGTTGTGATGCAGAGTTGTAATTGGTGTACCGCTTGGGCATGTTCCAGCGGCTGGAAATACTGACAACTTCAACAGAAATGGTAGGGGGCGCTGTGTACTTCACCGGGGTACGGTTTACTTCGCCGATGTACATCAGCTGCACAGCGGCCAGTTGAAAATCGTCGTTAAACGCACCGAGATAAATGCGCACTTCGCCGCCGCCGGCATCTTCCCGCAATGCCTCTTCCACCTGTGCGGCATCAGCCGTTCGCAGATTCAGTGTCATGGCGCCCGGCGTACCTTCACGGATATTGTCGATGTTTCCCCATTCGCCTACGCCGTACCATGCTTCACCATCCCAGCGCAGAGTGCCTATGCCGTTGTGAAAGCGGACCACACCGGACGGCCAGACAATCGAACCCATCAGGCAGGCTTTTTTCTCTTCGCCTTCCAGCAGGCTTTCCATTTGCGGATCAAGAACACGGGTACTCATCGGCGTAAACTCGTGTAACCGCTGATGGTGAAATCAGTCAGGATGAGTTTGCGGCTGGCGAAATTCGGACCCTGCGCGTTATCCGGCAGCATCATTTTGCACATGGGGTCGGTGACGATAAGGCTTGTGCCGTCTGTCGGCTCAGTAAACAGCTGCGGCCTGAACCGCAGTGTGCAATTACCGCTGCTGTCTGCAACCGCATCTTCCATCAGTTTGTACAGATAGTTATCCAGTTGAAAACGGTCACCGGCAGGGGCAATCAGGCTGTTTGGCTCAGCATTGCGAATGGTCAGCACGGTACCGGACTGATTGTTTCCATTTACCACCGGTGTGCCGCCCCACTCGCCCAGTTGACGGTGCGTGGAATCCCACATCATGAACTGGCCGGCTGAACCGTCGAGGTTGTCTATGAATGTGTCCAGCTCACGGGCCGGTGTATAGCGAATTTTGGTGAATGTAGCCGAGAACGTCCAGATTGCTCCGGGGCGTACCCACACTTCACTCATTCTGTTGGGGCCGGTTGTCACATGGCTGTTAGGCTGAATGCGAAATTTGAGGGAACCCGGCAAAATATGGCGGGGAAAAACCGGAATACTGCTCATCGTGAAGCCCTCAGTCCGTCATACACAACACCACGGCCGCGCTTAAGTTGCATACCGACTTCAGCTAATGTTTCTTCTTTCTGTGCTTTAAGCATGGGGCGTACTTTCTCAACAACTTCATCAGTGTTGCCGCCGGAAATGTTGGTAACGGAGTTATCTGTATAATTAACGACTGTGCTGCCCGCGCTGGTTTGCGACTGCGCAGAACTGAGCATAGAAGCGGTATCTTTGCGGCTGGTAACATACGCAGGGCCCCTGACGATTTCCGGACCAAACTCACCGGCGATACCGAACTGGCCGGCAGGAATGCGGCCACCATTGTCGAACATGCCTGCGTAACCCAACCCTTTTGTTAATGCCATAGTGCTGGTAATACCGGCACTGGCGGCAGCGGCATTGGCTCCCATTGTTGCCAGCGATACCATTGCAGCAGCGGGAGTCCATGCTGCCGTCAGCGCGGCAGCGGTGGTAACCCCCGTAGTCACTGCAAGGGCATTACCTGCTGTTTGCGTGGCTGCATCGTCAGCCAGATCGCTTTTACGTAGCAAGGCCCGCATAGCGAAATTCCCTGCCTCTTTCACACCTATTTCAACCAGTGTGGCCAGAGACTGTTTACCCACCGCAGTAATGACATTCTTCAGGCCATCACCTAAATTCTCAGAGTCATCAAGTGCAGAAACTGTTGCCTGCCCGACACCGGCTGCGAAGCGATCGAAAGATTCCTGCCACATCATGTCGAAGTCAGTTTTCCGGCTGTCTTCAATTTCACGGAGAACCTGATCATGCCGGCGTTGCTCTGCTTCAATCAGCTGGTTTATTTCCTGTCGTTTGGTCAGGTCTGTTTCCGGCAGAGAATCACGGTAGGTTTCCAGCGTGATAATGTTTTCCTGATAAGTACTGTTCTCACGCTGGGTCGGGGTTTGCGTGGCGGCGGCAATACGTTCAACCTTGCTTTGCATCGTTTTTGCTTCTGCGAGGTTGTCCAGTTCCTGCGCCTGCAGGATCAGTTTTTTCTTCAGCTCATCGTTTACGTTCTTCAAAGCACCGTATTCGATGTCGTAACGCACCTGTGCTTCCCGGCTGGTATCGCCGTAAAGTTCCAATTCTTCGTGGTGTTTCTCAAGCAGTTTGTCTACTTCCGCCTGCAGAGTGCGATTGGCATCTGCTTCAGCTTTTTTCGCATCAAGTTTTGATGCGGCCAGAATAAGCTGTGCTTTCTCTTCTGCTGTTAAGCTTTTTAATGAACCATAGGTGGTTTCATAAGCAACTTTTGCCGCTTCGCTCGTTTCGCCATACAGAGCACGTTGTTTTTCCAGATTAGCCAGCAACTTCTCCAGCTCACTGTTTACTTCAACAACAGGGTCTGGTTTCACCCACTGGACACTGGATAAATCAATATTGAACAGTTCTGCTTTTTTCTTTGCCGTGTCGTCGGCAAGTTTTTGAAATTCGGCCTGTGACTTTCTCAAAGCAACCAGTTCAGCCGGTTCCTGATACCGGACGGTACCAGGCTGGTAATACTTATCCCGTGTTTCACGAATTTTGTTTTCTAACTCGAGTACTTTCTGACGCGCAGAGAGTTCCTGCGCATCCAGTTTCTTCAGTTCGATATTTTTGCCGGCATCATCCAGCTGCTTATATTTGGCTATCAGGTCGTTAATCTCTGATGCTAAATCCTTAGTTTCTGTTTTTAAGTCACCGGTTTTGGATGTGGCTTCATCAGTGCTGCTGGCAAATTCATATACCGCGTAAGCCCCCAGCAGAATAAGTCCCGGAATACCGCCAATAGCGGCCCATAGTCCGCGGGCTACTGCTGTAGCAGCTCTGCCAACCACTGCGTATTGCGCTGTGGCCACATTCACTGCCGTCTGGCTGGCCACCACCGCCTGATTAGCTTTTGCCAGGCGTGTCAGTGCTGCAGCTCTGGCTGTATCAGATGTGGCTACTGCCAGTGAGCGCTGAGCGCCTGCCTGTACAGAAAGGTTGTACTCATGCTGCCGTTTGGCTGCGATTAACGTAGCCTGTGCGCTGGCGTTTTTCGCAATAGCTTCTTTACCCAGACTTGTCGTGTAATTGGTAACAGCAGCCACGCCCCGGATCAGGCCCACGGTTGTCAGTGTTTCGATTGCAGAGGTGAGTGTTTCTGCATTGTCCCGAACAAATGTCATTGCATCTGCCGTGGTTTCAAGCAGCGTGCCGTATACGTTGTTTATGGGCTCTTCAAAGGCAGCGATGGTCTGAACGCGCAGGTTCTCAAGGGCGTTTTCCTGTGCGGTAATATTGTTGATATTCGCTTTGGCCGCGCCGTCATACTCACCCAGCGCTTTAATCAAGTCGTCACGGAACATGGCGCTGGTCACTTTACCGGCCAGTACCAGATCCCGATATGTTTGCCCTTGCAGTCCGGCCGCACGGGTCATCGCCTGCATCAGGCCCGGTAACGGTTCCATGACCTGATTAAATTCCTGAGCCTGAATATTAGGCTGGGACAATGCCTGCCCTAAACCGTACATCAGGTTGCCCAGCTGGTCGGTCGATACGCCCAGTGCGCTTTGTGCGTTACTCAGGCCAGTCATCAGCTGCTGCTGTTGCTGCTGGTCGATGATGTCACCTTTACGAAGAGCCGCCAGTGACGCGTAGCTTTCACCCATGGTAAGTACTGATTTACCGTGTTCTTCAGCCAGAGTCGTCAGAAATGCCATGCTGTTTGCGTAGTCGCGGGTATCTTCGCTTAAGTACTGCAGCCGGGTACGGAACTGCTGGTAATCTGCCAGCGTGTCTTTGATGTTCACGGCAGCGTTGGTGGCGGCAAACACGCCGAACACACCGGCCATATAGCCAGCCAGAGGGCGAACGGCATCACCTAAGCCGCGGCTGCTGGTTTCAATATCTTTAATATTCCGGCTGGCCGCTCTGCCGCTAACCTCAGTGTTGCGTAAGGTGCTGTTCAGGTTGTTCTGGTGTGCAATAACCTGCCGCAGCTCGCGTTCCACTTCCTGCAAAGCATTTTCATACTGAGTAATGCCGGCTGTGGCTGTGGTGGATTGCTGACGGGATTCATTGATTTCTTTGTTCAGCCGGTTCTGTTGGTTCACCAGCTGCTGAACATGGTTGTCCAGTTTCTTCACGCTGGCTTCAACCAGCGTGAATGCCGCAGCCTGTCCTGCTGATGCAGACTGACCACGGGTCAGTTCTTTATTCAGGGCAACCTGCTCGGTAATGGCCTGCTGATACTCTTTGCGCATACCTTTGGTATTTGCCAGCAGGTTGATCATGATGTCTAAATCACTTTTGCTCACGGTATCGCTCTGCCAGAGTAGCGACTACATGGCGGCTTAGTTGCCGCAGCTTCACGTAATCTTGTTTGGTGTAACGGCGTTCGATAGCTTCTGCATCTGCCAGAACGGCGCGGATATCCAGCGCCACACGAATGCCTTCGGAAAAAATCCAGAGGTCATCAACATCCAGAAACCAATAAAAAGCAGCCTGGTTTTCCGGAAGCAGTTCAAGTGTGCGATCCTGAAAGTCATCATCTTGTTGCAGGTGCTCCTTAATTTGCGCCTCTGTCATGCCGTAGCCGTCACGCAGCTGCGCAATGTATTCGTCTTTGTCCTTGCTGGTTACAGAAGGGCCGACCCAGAACAGGGCGGCCTCTGTTAGTTTTTTTCCTCTACCCCGGCATCCATCCGCAGGTAAGCGTTGTAAAGGCCAACGCGATAATTGGTGTCTGCCAGCAGCTCTTTGTGATCAGCAGCGGAGACGACTTCCATGTCCTTTTCCGTGTCACCTACTTCCATCACCACTTTCTTAAGCAGCAGGTTCTGACCGCCTTTTGACACGCTGTCGAATTCCTCTTCTGACAGGCGCTTAAAGCGGGCAAAAAACTTGTGTTGCTCGGTACCGCCGCCATCAGCCGGAACATTCACAGTCACCGGCCATACCACACTTTCTTTTTTGACTATTTGCAGTTTCATCAGGCCACCGTAACTGTGTTTTTACCAATGCCGCCGTAGGGCAGAATGAAGGTGCGTTTACCTTCAAATTCACCGTAACTGACGCCAAGGATTTGAATTTGGGGGTTTGAGAACGTGACGATGTTGCCGGCAGTACCGCCGTGCACACACGACACCGGCATGAATGTTTGTGCTTCGCTGGTAACCAGCGCAAACGGATCGAAATCACCATGTTCCGGCGCCAGAATTTCGATAGAGCCTTCCGGCTTGATGTCATCAATACTGATGCCTTCATAGCCCGGAATGTCGGTGTAATTCACTTCCATCGACTGGTCACAGGAGTAATTGATCATGGCGTATTCTGTGCCGTCCAGCATGAACGTGGTGTACTGACTGCCCACTTTCACCGGCGTGATCTGATTGAATGACGGTGTTGGCATGGTTGCCGCCAGTACCCCGCCATAAATGCCTTTGATGGTCAGCGTATAGGTAGGCACTGCACCGTTCGCCAGCGACCAACTGATGTTAGCCTGGGCACCCAGCAATTTGTGATTCCGGCCAGCATGGAAAAAGTAGAACGTGGCATCCGGCCAGCTATCATCGTCCAGCTGTTCGTAAGTGGCATCCGTACCGGCATTCAGCGTTTCACCGAAAGCTGCCGTTTTGAACATGCCGCCATATACCGGCGCATTGCCTGCGGTACCGGCACCGGCCACTTCAATTTCCGTAGAGATTTCGAAGTGCTGGCCAACCAGCATCTGAGGCTTATAACCCAGTGTGGCATCGTCCAGTTCGCGGTCGAGGGTATCGACATTGAGGGTCAGGGTGGCATTCTTGGTTTGAATATGAACCGGCGTCTGGCCCGCAGCGATGTAATCTTCACCTACCGTTAAGCTCTGACCGGACGCAAACACGGCCATGGTAAGCAGCAGACGTTTTACTTTGTACTTCTGGAAAGTCGCACTCATGCTTTGGACTCCTGTGATTTCTGTGGCAGCGCGGCTTTTTCATCCGCTGGTACCGCAATAATTTCCAGTGCCGGCGCAGCATTCACTTGCGCCAGTTGAGCAGGTGTTAGCGCACCGTCAGCAAACTTGTTTTCACCGGGTTTAAAATCGACACCGGCACTGCGTACCGGTTTGGATGTGGAATTTTTGATAACAGGCATACTGGCCCCCTTTTTTGATTGGGCCAGTGTCGCAACAGGTGTTCAGCAGGGTTAGGGCAAATTCTTACAGGTCGTTAAATTGCAGTTCTGCCACTACCCAGGCATGATTAGGATCCATCTGTCTGGATGTGTGGGCTTCAGTAATTTCAATATTGGTTTCATCGCCGGATACACCGTCCTGCTGAACCAGCGTGGTGATGATATCCAGCATGGCGAATTCCATTTCTTCCCGCTCTTCACCGGTTACGGTGTCATTGACCCATTGCTGGGCGATGATCATAAATTTATGGTTGCGGTCGTTAGTGCGCAACCAGTCACCGAAACGGGGAAAGCCGGCAGACACCACCGCATAAATCGGGCGTGAGTCATTTTCGCGGGTGTTCAGTTCTTCATAGCTGCGGGTGATATACGCAGTCGGTACCAGTGATTGCAGATCGGCTTTTATCTTGTTGAGGTTGTCAGATGGCTTCATCTTTTAGCATTCCGAATATCTAAGTCATTTTTCAAAACACGAACTGCAGTGGCCGGCAGTATTTTTCGTACATGTTCTGCTGCTGGTTTCATGAAAGGCTGAGCCTGTGTGCCGTGATAGAAAATTTTTGTCTGGATCAGGTACACCAGTTCTTCCATGCTCATTTCACTGTCGGCGGGTGTGATGTTCTTTACATTCAGCCAGTCCATCAGTGTTTGTTCCGGTACCCAGCCACCTTTCTTCGTACCTTTTTCCACATACGCTGAGTAATGAGCGCCGGCAACGATTTGCTGATGACTTAAAGAAACCTGTTTACCGTTTATTGAATTTGTCAGCGTTGACTCTGCTTTAGGCGCAGCACGCTTTGCTTCACGTACCCCTTCATTGGTACCACGGCGTAATATCTTCGCTGCAGTAGCGTCGATATCTCCCATGCTCTTCTGCAAATAATTCAGCAGAGCACGGGTGTTCAGCTGCAGCACCACTTCATTCATAGCGAACGGGCCAGTGCGCTGGCTTCACTATCCAGAATGTCGTAAGCCTTTTTCGGGCTGCCGAACTGAATGCGGCCGTTTGATGTTTTCGCTGTCACCTGTGTACCGGCTTCACGGATCATCAGCGCTTTCATGCACTCCATCTGGCAAAGCAGTAACAATAATCCCTGTTTGCGTGGCTCAACCGTAATGGTGGTGCCATCGTAGGCATAAGTGGCGTAGTAATAATAAGTGAAGCTGCTGCCGAGGCTGGCCAGCATTTTGGCGGTCGGGGCAAAACTGAAATACAGGTTGCCGTTGTTCATTTCCACGTTGGGCAGTCTGGACACAAACCCCGATTCCCACGGCGCTACATTCTGTTCTGTCCCCCACGGTGAAGACTTGTATGCCCAGGCATCTGCCGGGGCGGCATACGTCAGCACATTGGGTTGCAACGTAATAGTATCGATACCGGTGTTAGGGGCCAGCTTCGCCAGTGCATCCAGTGCGTTATCAATCATGGTATCGGCAAAACTGCTGTCGCTGGTGAAGTCGAGCAGCTTAGCGCTGCCCGACAAAGCATCCGTCACCGCTGTAATCAGTGTGGTTCTACTTATTGTCATCTTTAGTTTTCTCTGCGCGGGATTGTAGTTCCTGTTCCACCATGGCTACCTTGGCTTCATCGTCAGCAACTGCAAGTAATAATTCGTCCAGATTGGTCACTGAAGACAGTTCTCTGGCGAAATCACTTAATTCCGCGTCATATTCCCGTTTTTCGATTTCCTGACTAATCAGAGTCAGGGCCGTTTTACGGTTTGCGCCACTTTCTTCCGCGCCCTTCACCTGATTAAGCTGGTCCAATGTTAAACCAGCCAGACTATTCTCTAATGCATTTACAGGTCTGTCCAAAATGGGAACAGGGTCGAATTTTTTCTTTGATGAAGAGGGAATAACCGTTACAGGACGACTTTCACCCGGGGGAATAAGTACACCGCTTTCAAAAACAATTTTGTCAGTGTTGTTGGTAAATAGCTTTTGCATAATGCGCTCCATGAAAAAGGGCAGGCAAATGCCTGCCCTTTTGGGGTAAGTGAACCGGATTAACGGCCCGTTGCTGAATAAACCAGTACAGAGGTGTAACGGTTCGCCAGCGGCTTGGGTGTATGAATCGCGTTGTATTCTTCACCGTATGCTTCTTTGGTACCGTTCATTTCACCGGTTACCGGGTCGCGCCCTTCCTGCATTTCACCAATCGCAAATGCTTTGGCTACTACGTAGTGAGACGTTCCGCGCTCACCCATCAGAATACGCTCATCGCCTAAGTCGATGCCCGGGGCGTTAGTGGCCCATGATGGCAAGCCTTTCACTTTTTCAAGGTCACCCATGCTGTTGGTGTCTGCACCGTCACGCTTCAGGCTCACCACGAACTGGTCAGCGTTAGTGCAGGTGTCGTTCAGGGTGTTGCTCATCAGCAGGAAGTTCGGCGTAATGTAACGGTCGTCTTTCATGGTGGCCTTGCGGCTGCCAATTTTACGTAACAGGCCGTTTAAGTGCGCTTCCAGCTTGGTGTCAGACGGCAGGTCAATATCAAACTTGCTGACATTGGTTGCATAGCTGTAGCTGAGCGTGGCGGCAGAGGCATTTGGTGTGACCGCTGCACCGGTTTCATCAACCAGTGTGATGTAACCCAAGTTGGCGTTAGTGATCACATAGTAAGTGCCGGTTGCCTGCTTACCGGTACCGTCGAATGGCGCAATGTTCGCACCGTCAACAGTAAGTACCAGCGGATTAGAAGCAGAACCCACTGCCGTACCCTGAAGGTCATAAACCTGATGCGGACGGACAACAGGGAACTGGGCCGTTTTAATCTGGCTGGTTGAACCATCCAGTTGTGACGCAATGTTCTCGCTGGTGACAGTGCCTGCATTGAAGCTGTCAGACATACGCAGCATTTCGTTAGCCAGACGGCGCACCACAATTTCACGCAGAATACGTGAACAGGTTGCCACATGGCGGCCCCATGCATCCCAGTTCACACCGGAAACGCGGGTAAAGTGCATCATTTCGTTAGACACGTTGAACGCAATCTTCATGGCGTTCACGTACGCGGTGTCCATTTTCTGACTTACGCCGGCCTTAGGAATACCGCCGCGTTCAAATACCAGGCCATCAGTACGGCCATTGAACGCTTTACGCTCTTCGTAAGGGATCTGGGTGGTTGTCTGGGCAGACGGGTCAGTGGTAGTGGCAACCAGCTGCAGAATGTTTAAGTCGTGCAGCGCTTCACGAATTACTTCACGGCGGAAGGCATACGGTAAAGATGTGTCACTCATGCTGCCTTCTTCGCCGGAGAGCACTTTGTGTTCACGCATCAGTTGCTGGTTATACTGACCATCAAACAATGTCAGTACGTTATCCACGAACGGGTCAACAGAATCAGACAAACGGATTGCCCCGTTTGCAAATGCAGATGTCAGTTTTAACTGTTTACGGACATCCTGTGCCAGCTTCATTGCATTTGCGTTGTGACCGGATGCCAGCATGACTGAACCCATCGGGCCATGTGCACCGGTAAAGCCCATACCTGCCAGTTTGGTTTGTGAGTCCAGTTCTTCACCCAGGGTAATTTGCTGGTTTGCCATGGCTTTCACCTGGCCTTCAGTCATATCACCGGTGATAAGGTCTGCCGCTTTCAGCAATTTGGCTTTGGTTTCTTCAGACAGCGCTTTGGTGGCAGTAATGTGATCGCTGAACAGTTTAATGTTCGCATCTTTCTTCTGCTGCGCTTCGCTGAGTGCTTTGGCCTCTTCCGTTTTCATTTGCTGCATCAATGCAACAACGTCATCTTTCGATAAGCCGGCAGATGGCGCACTCAAATTAATAACCGGTACCGTTTCAGGCGCAGATTCTGCCAGCGATAACGCCGTTTCCTGCAGTTGTGCCATCAGTTGCCTTTGCTGGGTTTCATCAGAAACCGTTTCAAGGGCATTTGTTGCAGTAGCAACCCACTTATTAATAGCCGCTTCGCTGAGTTTCTTATTCTGCAGCGCAGTGGTGAACAATTTGATTAATTCTTTCACGTTTGATTCCTCGGATAGTTCGGTAGCGAGCTGCTCACTGATAAGCTGCATGCCGGTAAATGCAGCATCGCCTTCAGAGAGTTCAACCCGGTCTAGGTTTTTGACACAGGGACGAACAACTAAGCCAGCACCCAACAGGGTTGGCCCGTGCTCAGTGAACGGGTGTTCATTGGTGACAAAATTCTCCATGAATTCTGCCGACAGATAGCGATACCCTTTTTGCTTGATCAGGTCGTGACCAAAGGGTGTCCACGCCACCTCTGCACGCAGTTTGTTCCTGTCCAGGAATAAGCGTGTGATGGTACCTGCCGCGCCGTCAGCCGGATTGTGCGCACGGTCAATTGAGATGTCCTGACCGAATACGCCTTTATTGAAGTTATCCACCATGCTTTGTAGCATCACGGGGGTAATTTCAAACTGGCCGTACCGGGGGTCAAAAAACTGACCGGTGCGGGTAACCGTAACGACACTGCTCTGCCGTTCGGCATCCACCGAGACTGCAGAGGCAAGAAAGCGCACCGTGCGGGTTTCCGCAGGTGCTTCCAATTGGATTCGACGATTGTTGTGTTGGCTCATGTCCACACTCTTCTAACAATACCTGTCAGCAGTGTGGCAAGGGGGTAACAGCAGGGTTAGGGCAAAAGGTTATCCGAAGCGCTTTTTCAACGCTCTGACTTTTGAATTAATCATGGTTTCTTTGAGTACACCGGACTGCAGCAGGTTATTTTTGTACACGCCCAGCACGCCCACCCGAATATTGCCGGGCTGATTAGCCAGCCAGCTGATGCGGTCTTCTTTCCCCGAACGGTCTTCCTCTGACACTTCGTCTTCGAAAACCGCCTCTTCATAACTTAAGGTATTGGGGTGTGCCGGCCACGGGCTTTTTCCTTTAGGATATACGCCACGGCCAAGGCCATACCGGTTCACTGTGGCATGCATATCACAAATATCGACACGGGGGTGATTGGGGCTGAGCATAAAGCGTGTGCCGATCACATCGTCATCATCTGCCAGGCTGTTCTGATAAGCCATGCCGTGTGCACGGTTGATTTCAGTACGGAACAACCGTCTGGCCTGCCAGTAAGCCGCGTCAGGATCCTTTGCCTGCGCCTTCAGTACATTGCCAATGTTTTGTTCGCTGCCCTGTTGCACTTTATTTTGCATCTGCGCCGCCGGCACTTCACCACTGGCGATCAGCTGCGCTGCTGCTTCACTGGCAGAATGCCCCTGAATAACGGCACGGTTGATAGCGCGTACCACTGCAGTTTTATTGCTGTCGTTAACAATCCAGAGACGATCAGACAGTTGCAGCCCGTCAGCGCCGGTAAACTGCTGAACATACCGTGTAGTGCGCTGGCTGATATCCACAGCCGCTTCGACAGTTTTATACGATTGGAAAGCACGGGTACCTATTTCCGCACCCTGCTGAATACTGCTGTTCAGTAACGAGGTTTGTAATCTGGCAAGGTTATCCAGTACCGATTCCACATCACGGCGCAGCGCCTGCAACTGCTGTAACCTCACAATGCCTGAGCTGTCTGTATGAAAGGCCAGTACGGTGAGTATTTCAGACAAGCTGCTTTCATAGTGTTCCTGCTGCGCGGACAGGGTTTCTTTGTCCAGTGCGAAGTAAGCCGCCAGAGCGAGGGCCTGAGCGCGGCGGATGGTTGCTTTTTTACGTGACAGTTCGCTCATAACACCGCCTGCACATCAGCTTCATGGATAATGCGTACTGTGCCGCTGTCCAGTTCGTAGCGGTATCCGGCGTAGCAGCTGATGAAGATTTTATCACCCACGCTTACCCCCACCGGAGCACGGCGGCCGTTTTTCAGAACACGCCCCGGGCCCACGGCAAGAACAGTGGCAATGTTCGACGGCCGTTTGTCTGTCACTTCAATAATGGAATCATTTTCTCTGGCATCGTCAGAAATAATAATTCTGTCTTCCAGTGGCTTAAGAGTTTGACACATGGGTGGCCGATTCCCCTTTGGGCTGATTTCCCGGAGTAATACTGACACGTTGTTTGGTACCGTCATTGGTGACGGTACCATCATCATCGTCCTGTTCGCCGGGGTACGGGTCTTTGCTGGCTTTCTGGGCTTTGATGCGGTCTATCACGTTTGCTGATTCAAGGCCCGCCGTTTCCCAGATGAGCGAGTCAGGTACGCCCATGGCCTGATACTTCAGTGCCAGATCCGCTTTCTGATTGCGGGTTTCCGTTTTACGTTCTGAGAACTGCACCTGAAAATCATAGGCATCCGGATTAATCCCGTTCAGAAGCAGCTGCAAACGGAACCCTTCGTAATATGCCTGGGATAATGTGTCCTGCAGACCGTCTATTTCTTCAAAATAGTCTTTTTTCAGGTCTTCAAGAATGTCACGGTTCAGCCCTTCCGAGTAACCGAACAGGCCTTTTGGCGCGGGTGCACCGGCAAAGAATGTATCAAGCAGATGCACCACATCGGCAATGGCATCTAACTGGGCATCACCGCCCAGTGCGTTTACGCCACCTTTGTAATTCGAATAAAAATCAGTAGTGATTAAGCCCTTGCCGGCTTCCTGTTCATTTTTGTATTTCTGTAGTTCTTCGTCCTTGGCACCTTCCAGTACATGACTGAAGCGCTGGGGAGCGCGGGTGCGGCGGCGGATAACCAAATCATCTTCTGTCATGGTGAGCTGCTTCCATGACTTGCGGGACGCATCCAGATACGGGCGGCCAGGTGCGCCGTAATCATCGTAGTTATCAGGGTCCAGCCGGACCATAGAAATCTGCCAGAAAGCAAATTCGGCAATGACCTGATGCCCGCCGACAGGATCCAGTTGCTTATACGCAGAACGGGTACTTTTGAACTGGCCTGTGGCATCGGTATCCGGATACATAGTTTCACCCGGCATCCGTAAACCCAGTGTCACCTCACGGCGATTATTAATCACCCATTGCAGCGCCAGCTGGCCTTCCATGACTGCACCCCGTGCATCAGACTGCAGTTTTTGTGCATTATCCAGCCCCAGCCGCTTTTGCCACTGCTTGAACAATTTGGCAATCCGCTTATTCTCTGCACCTTTCCACTGCAGACGAATACCGCCCTTTGTGGCATCGCGGGCCATGCGCTTGTGAATTTTCTTTACACGGCCATCCTGTTTGTCCATCAACCGGATATTCAGTACTGACGATTTATATTCCGGAGAGATAAACAACTCATCGTACATACGGCGCAGGTAATTACCGGAGTCAACGGTGGTACCGCCCCGTGTGTCATTTTCTTTTGCCTGGTCATTTTCAGGTGATACCACCGCATCACCGGACGGATGACGGCCCAGCATGCCAGAAATTTTACTGAATATGCCCATGTGTTAATTCCCCGCAATATACATTTGAGTGCCCAGCAGTTCGTCGCGGGTACGTGAAGTGGTGGCAACCACTGTGGCCGGCTTGGGGTTACCCCGCGTGGCCAGACCCCAGATGCTGGCCATGGCCGCATCAAACAAGTCATCGCCTATTTTCTTCAGCACCATAACGTAGCTGGAATAGCTTTTTGTTGTTTCTTCAGGACGAATGTTCGACAGCTGCTTAATGAAAGTTTGCATATCGCTGACCGCCAGGCTTTCGGCATCCAGTCCGGTTGGGTTTAAATGGTCGACGTAAGGGATCACTGCATGAAGATGATGAAATATAGCCCGCAGCGCCTGCGCCATGTTGTGTTTCATTGACCCTTCAAAACGCAGAGGAGCAAAGGCCCATTCATTCCACGCACTGGCGTTTGACTCACCATCATTCACTGCACGGATATTGATATCTGTCAGCCCTTCGGCAAATAAGTCGTGATTCAGCTGGGTAAGCATACCCAGTCCGTAAGCATCCCCGATAGCGTAATCCGGACGGAAGTAACGCCAGAACGCCAGCAGGTCATTTTTCACAACGGTGTCATCGGTACCGGGTGCCCACGTTTTGGCGAACAGGATCACAACGTAGTTTCCAACCTGTTCTGACACGATAAAAGCATGCTTCGATGCGTTGGCCGATTCACCGTGACCGGCGGCATCATAGCCGAAACTGAGCAGGCCGCGTTTTTTGTAACGGCTGCCGGGCTCGGGGACCACCATTTCAACATTCACTTTTGCACCGGTCTGAATGGCGGCACGAATGTATTTTTCCCAGATAAGGTTAGTGGAAGATGTATTAATGCAGAGCAGCTGGCGAATGTACTCTTCCGGAGAAAGTTGCACTTTCATGTCGTCGATAAACTTGCCATTCAGAATGCCCAGCTGGACTCCCAGATGACAGTCTACTGTAGGCAGAAGATGATACTTTTTCGTTTCAAGCAAATTAGACAGTACTGATGCACCTTTGAATACACCGGTAATCCGGATTATCGGATCATTCTTGGCATCTTCATCCGCACCCAGCCGGCGTGTTGACCCCATGGTAAGTAAGAAACGGGAATTCAGACGCTCCTGATCAAGGTCGTCCACTTCCTCAATACTGGCAATCGTTAAGTCACCACCGTCTATCTGGCTGAAGATACCGTAACCCCGCGCAATACTGCGGTTAGCGAAACGGTAATACGTGTCGCTCATCTGTTTACGGCCGTTACGGTATTCAATGAAATTACTGAGAATGTCGGAACGGCGGATTGCGTCGAGGTGATACCCGAGGTTTACCAGACTCTGCGCCTCTTTAGGGGCAACGATGCCCAGTTCCTGATCAGGGTTGCACGCCAGATACTTCTGTATCCACATTTCTTTCACTGCTGTTTTACCGGTACGGCGGCAGCTGTTGTCTACAGTATTCTGGTGTTTGTCCATCTCCAGACACTTCAGTACCTGCATGGGGTCGAGTGTCACATCATGAACGTGTTTGTGCCACAGGGCATGGTCATGTTGGTATCGCAGAATTTCCGTTTCTGCCAAATTTTGCAGTCTGCGCCGCTCTTTGGCTGTAACCCGTTCAGCCATCGCCGTTCGCTTGCTGGTGTTCGATTAGGATAGGATCTTTCTTCAGTGCATCCTGTGAGTTCTTCAGCATCTGCTGCAAATTCTCCAGACTCTTTGCCTGAGACTCCTGGAAACTGAGCAAATCAGCCTTCTGTTTGTCATCCTGCTGTAACCGGCCCATCTGAATTTCGTTTTCTTCCTGTACTTTTGGTGTCATGCCGAGGTCAGAAAGCGACAGGTTGTTTTTACTCATCAGATCAAAAATATGTTTCAGCAGCGGGTTGGCTTTGGCATCCATGATGGTGCGGCGTTGGCCGGTTTCATCATCAATGTACTGCGCTAAATGGAAGTTACCGTCTTTATCGAATGCATAAGCTGGAGATTCTAACAATACCCCTTTGCTGATCACGCTGAGCAACATGTCATCCATCAGCGTGGCCAGATTGGCCTGAGTAATGGCGTGATGTTCGCGCAGCACTCTGGGGTCATTGGTTTCTATCGCAATGAGATGGCGCATAAACAGTTCTGTGCGGCGGGCACAGGCAACCTGACTGGCGCAATATTCAAAATCAATCGTGCAGGTTTTACAGGCATCGTATTTACCGGGTTTAGCCGGAAAGTACATTGCCTGCTTGGCGGCTGCGCCGTGCTTTAGCGCATTGAAGCGGGTTCGCATTGCCTCTTCAGGCGTTGGGTGGCCATCAAGGTTTGCAGCTGATGCCGCTTTACCTTCCAGCGTTTTAGGGCCAGTGCTTTTTACATAGCTGGAGAATAAACCGCGCTGCCAGGGTATTTGCTGAGAACGGGAATCACACTCCGGACAATCAGCAAAATACCGGTAAGGATGAGATAATCCGCTATCCTCTTTTACTTCGTCCGGCTCTGCATCCCAGACGTGTTGACAGGCATCACATCGAAATGTAATGTCCGTCCGCGGTTGAAGATACTGCGTTTTATCTGTTTTCATGTCTGTATTGTCGTTTTGCCCCAGCAGCAGGGTTAGGGCAACTTTGGTACAGGGGAACTATTAGAAGAAATTGTCCTTATGCCGCCTTTCTCAATGATGGCGGGAGTTTGCGGCGAAATTGGATGAATGGAACGTTAATAGTTCCCAGTAAGGACGGGGCGGGGAGCCACTCTTATTTCTCCTCTTTGTTTCATCGCAGAAATTCATTTCTTTAAATTATTCTCATTTGTATTAAGTTGTTAATCGCGCGACAAAAAGCGATAATACGCAACGTGACAGACACTGCTGTTTTTTAAATTTTCTAATGTCCAATATGCGTTCACTGCTTTTACTATGACAGATTTTTTGTTACTCCTTGTGGGTACAGTACTCGTTAACAATTTCGTGCTGGTTAAGTTTCTGGGTTTATGCCCCTTTATGGGCGTGTCCGGAAAACTTGAAACGGCCATTGGCATGGCCATGGCGACATCCTTTGTTTTAACACTGGCATCTGTCACCAGTTATCTGGTCGAAACGTGGCTGCTTGTGCCCCTGGGCATCGGTTATCTGCGTACACTGGCATTCATCCTGGTGATTGCCGTCGTGGTACAGTTCACTGAAATGGTCGTGCACAAGACCAGCCCGACCTTATACCGGCTACTCGGAATATTTCTGCCTCTTATCACTACCAACTGCGCGGTTTTGGGTGTTGCGCTGCTAAACCTGACAGAGCAACATAATCTCATTGAGAGCCTGATTTACGGCTTCGGTGCTTCTGTTGGTTTTTCTCTTGTGCTTATTTTATTCGCTGCAATGCGTGAACGTCTGGCCGCAGCAGATGTTCCGGTGGCTTTTAAAGGCGCTTCTATTGCCATGGTTACCGCCGGCCTTATGTCGCTGGCATTTATGGGTTTCAGCGGTCTGGTGAAATTATAATGACGATATCAGTAGCACTTATCGCCATCGGCGTACTTGCCGTCGCATTCGGCCTGCTTTTAGGCTACGCCAGTATCCGCTTTAAAGTTGAAGCCGACCCTCTGGTTGAGCAAATCGATGAAATCTTACCGCAAACGCAATGTGGTCAGTGTGGTTATCCGGGTTGCCGCCCCTATGCAGAAGCAATTGCGAACGGTGATGACATTAATAAATGTCCGCCCGGCGGCGAGTCCACGATTAAAAAACTTGCCGACCTGACCGGTAAAGAAGCCAAACCCCTCGATTCAGCCCACGGTGAAGAAGACGTGAAAAAAGTCGCCTTCATCCGCGAAGATGAATGTATCGGCTGTACCAAATGTATTCAGGCATGTCCGGTAGATGCCATTCTGGGCGCTGCAAAACATATGCACACGGTGCTGACTCAGGAATGTACGGGTTGTGATCTCTGCGTGGACCCCTGCCCTGTTGACTGTATCGACATGGTGCCCGTTGAAACCACAACGGCGTCATGGAAATGGGATTTTGATAAAACGCCCAAAGGCGATATTCCAATTAAGATGGTGTCGTAATCGTGATGTTTCCTGTTTATGAAGATGTTCTGGCCCGGCTGGATAAGGGTCAGCTCAGCAGCTTTCCCGGTGGCGTACATCCTGAAGGTCATAAAGGGCTTTCGAATCAGACTCAAATAGTGGATCTGCCGCTGGCAAAGGAATACGTCGTGCCGGTACGCCAGCATATTGGTACAGAAGGCACGTTACTGGTGCGCCCCGGCGATAAGGTTCTCAAAGGTCAGCCACTGACTCAGTCCAGCCAGCCTTTTTCTGTGCCTGTCCATGCGCCCACCTCCGGTACCATAGCCAGCATATCGCAGCATGTTACCGCTCATCCCAGTGGTTTGGATGAACTTTGTGTGACGCTGAAAGCCGATGGCCATGATACCTGGTATCCTCTTTCTCCCTGCCCCGACTATGTAAAAGAAGAAAAGGTGTTACTGACTGAAAGGTTATGTGATGCAGGAATTTCAGGTATGGGAGGCGCCGGCTTTCCCAGCCACATTAAGGTGAATACCAACAAGCCAGTTGAGTTTCTGATCATCAACGGCGTGGAATGCGAGCCTTACATCACGTCAGACGACAGGCTGATGCGTGAGCACGCTGACGGCATCATGGCCGGTATTGAAATTCTTGTACACCTGCTGTCACCCAAATGCGTGGTGATCGCCATTGAAGACAACAAACCAGAAGCCATCAGGGTTTTATCAAAACAGGTTGAAACCCTGCCCCACATCCGTGTGGCAACAGTAGAGACAAAGTATCCTGCCGGCGGTGAAAAACAACTTATTCAGGTCGTTACCGGCCGTGAAGTGCCCCGCAAAGGATTACCTCTTGATGTGGGTGTGACCATGTTCAATGTGGGTACCTGCTTTGCAGTTGCTCAAGCCGTTATTGAAGGTAAACCCCTGATCGAAAGGATCGTCACTGTCACAGGTCAGGCAGTTAAACGCCCCGGAAACTATCGTGTTCGCCTTGGGACACCGGTGAATCACGTGTTGTCTCAGGCGGGTTACCTCGGTGAAAAGCAGACAACGCCACAGGTCATCATGGGCGGCCCGATGATGGGCTTTACCTTAAATGACGCCGCGGTACCAGTGGTAAAAACCACCAACTGTCTGTTGGTACCGGCTACAGGTGAACTCACCAACGGTGACGACGAACGCGCCTGTATCCGTTGCAGTGCCTGTGCTGATGCCTGTCCGGCAACATTGCTTCCGCAGCAATTGTACTGGCACAGTAAAGCGAAAGAATACGATAAGGCACAGGAATATAATCTGTTTGATTGTATCGAATGCGGTGCCTGCGCTTATGTATGCCCCAGTGAAATACCGCTGGTTCATTATTACCGTAAAGCCAAAGCTGACATTCGCCTGGAGCTTGACGAAAAAGCGAAAGCAGACAAAGCCAAAGAACGTTTCGAAGCCCGCAAGGCCCGTCTTGAACGGGAAAAAGAAGAGCGGGAAGCGAAGCATCGTAAAGCCAAAGAAGCAAGGCTGGCAGCTGCCGCACAACCGGTAACTGACGCTCCTGCCTCGCCAAGCAGCGATACAGCACCCAAAGATAAAGTAGCGGCCGCACTGGCACGTGCCAAAGCCCGCAAAGCGGCAGCACAAAAAGCAGAAGCGCAACCGGAAACGGCCCCCGCTTCACAGGACGAAACTCCTGCTGCAACTGATAAGAAGGCCGCAGTCGCAGCAGCCATCGCCCGGGCGAAAGCTAAGAAAGCAGCTCAAAATGCAACGCCTCCTGCTGATTCCGCTGACGCCGCTCCTGCACCGGAAGGCGAAACTGACAATAAGAAAGCCGCAGTTGCAGCAGCCATAGCCAGAGCGAAAGCTAAGAAAGCAGCTCAAAATGCAACGCCTCCTGCTGATCCCGCTGACGCCGCTCCTGCACCGGAAGGCGAAACTGACAATAAGAAAGCTGCAGTTGCAGCAGCCATAGCCAGAGCTAAAGCCAAAAAGGCGGCCAGAGAAGCGCAACAGTCTGCAGACGACAACAGCGAAAAACCGCCGGTACAAACAGAACCGGCACAAAAAGAACCTGAAGCAACCCAATCCTCCCCTGCAGCACCGTCTGCTGAAGAAGCCAGAAAAGCGCGTATCGCAGCCGCTGTTGCCAAAGCAAAAGCGAAAAAGGCGGCAAAAGACAATGATGGCGCACCGGAACAGGATGCAAAAACCGGAGCAGGGGCTCAGGAAACGACTGATAAACCCGACGCTGACAAGCAAACAGATGCACAGGCTGATTCAGACACAGTACAAAAAAAAGCAGATCCTGCGGATGAAAAGAAAGCCCGTATTGCTGCTGCGGTTGCAAAAGCAAAAGCGAAAAAAGCCGCCAGAGACAACGGGAATAATGACTAAATGAAACTAAATCTTGCCAGTTCCCCTCACTTACGCGCAAAGCGTGATACCAGTCAGGTCATGCGCCTGGTGCTGTACGCCATGTTGCCGGGTATTGCTTGTCAGGTTGTATTCTTTGGCTGGGGCGTCGTCATTCAGGCGTTCCTTGCTGTTGCTACAGCACTGGCAACAGAAGCCGCGATTTTGTCTCTGCGTAACAAACAGGTTAAACGCAATCTGTCTGATTACAGTGCCGTACTCACAGCCTGCCTGCTGGCAGTCAGTATCCCTCCTACTCTGCCCTGGTGGATGACCGTCACCGGCACTTTTTTCGCCATAGCAATCGTGAAACAGCTTTACGGCGGATTGGGCTATAACCTGTTCAATCCGGCGATGGTGGCTTATGTCGTGCTGCTGGTATCTTTCCCTGCGGCAATGACTCAGTGGCTGCCACCGGAAGGCGTAAGAGCGGCAGCATTATCCTTTGCAGATACATTGAGCCTGATTTTTACCGGTTATACGCAAACCGGTCTGGATGTTACTCAAATCAGGGATGTGGCTGACGGCATGACATCTGCGACGCCGTTGGATCAGTTGAAAACCGGCCTGACCCGTTCTTCAACTCACTCTGAGTTACTGGCATCGCCAATTTACGATGGCGGCCTTTTTGACAGCGGTGCCGCAGGCTGGTCCTGGGTAAGCGCAGCCTGGGCCCTTGGCGGGCTGGCGCTGTGGCGTCTGAAGGTTATCAGCTGGCACATTCCCGGCAGCATGATCGCCAGCGTTGCCCTGTGCGCTTTATTTCTTCATCTGCTCAATCAGGATATCTACGCGTCACCGGTGTTTCACCTTATCAACGGCAGCGTATTATTCGGTGCGTTTTTCATTGCCACTGATCCGGTTTCCGCCTCCACCACAGCAAGAGGTCGGATAGTATTTGGCGCGCTCATCGGATTCTGGATTGTGATTATCCGTACGTTTGGCGGGTATCCTGATGCGGTCGCCTTTGCGGTCATTATCATGAACATGGCTGTGCCGCTAATCGATTATTACACCCGTCCGCGCACCTACGGCCATCCGCGGGGTAAAGCATGATGAACAGTATTGTGAAAAATGGCGTGATGCTGGGCGCTTTTGCCATTGTGACCACCGGTTTAATTGCCACTACTTTTTTCGGCACTGAGTCGCGCATTGCAGAGCAGGAACAGCAAAAATTGATGTCTTTGCTGAACGCAGTGGTACCCCAGTCGCTTTATGATAATGAACTGTATGCAGATTGCACCGCCGTCACTGATCCGCTGCTTGGTAAGCCGGGCACTTTACGCCACGTTTACCGTGCACGGTTAAACGGAGAGCCCGCCGCCCTTGCTATTGAAGCTGTGGCACCGGACGGTTACAGTGGGGATATTGCCATTGTTATCGGTGTCACTGATGACATGACGGTAACCGGCGTGCGGACTGTGAGACATCAGGAAACTCCAGGGCTGGGTGACAAAATTGAATTGTCAGTCAGTGACTGGATAACGTCTTTCAACGGTGAGTCCTTCGATGATTCGGCGCTGAACAAATGGCAGGTAAAAAAAGACGGTGGCAAATTTGACCAGTTTACCGGCGCAACGATTACTCCCCGTGCCGTTACAGGTGCAGTAAAACGGGCCCTGTTGTATGTGGAAGCAAACCGTGAGTCTTTATTTGCCCTGCCAGTTAATTGCATGGCTAAGCAACCCGGAGGTTCAGAATGAGTGAGTGGAAAAATCTGACCATCGAAGGTTTATGGAAAAATAATCCGGCACTGGTTCAGCTTCTGGGTTTATGCCCCCTTCTTGCGGTCACCGCAACAGTTATTAACGGGCTTGGCCTGGGGCTGGCAACCACATTGGTGCTGGTTGGTTCAAATATTACCGTGAGTCTGGTACGAAATATTGTCAGGAACGAAATCCGGATCCCGGTGTTCGTGATGGTAATTGCAGGTTTTGTAACCGTTGTTCAGCTACTGATGAACGCCTTTACTTACGAACTCTATTTAACACTGGGCATTTTTATTCCGTTAATTGTGACAAATTGCGCCATCATTGGCCGGGCTGAAGCCTTTGCCTCGAAGAATCCGGTCCTGCCGGCAGCCCTTGACGGCCTGATGATGGGTGCAGGGTTTACTGCTGTGCTGATGTTACTAGGCGCCATGCGCGAAGCGCTGGGTTCCGGTACCCTGCTAAGCGGAGCCGACCGTCTTTTTGGCAGCATAGCGACCAACTGGACCATTACTTTGTTTGATACAGACCAGCCTTTCCTGCTCGCTATTTTGCCGCCGGGCGCATTCATTGGCATGGGTCTGCTCATTGCTCTTAAAAATGTTATCGACGCGCGGATGGCTGCCAAAAAGGTTCCGGAAGCCAAAACCGTCACCCGAATCAGGGTAACTGCTGAAAGTTAAGTTTTGCTATGAATAATACTAAAAGAAAGGAAATTCTGACCCGGCTGAGAGACGCTAATCCTCATCCCACGACTGAATTGAACTTCACTACACCCTTTGAATTGCTGGTCGCAGTGACCTTATCCGCACAGGCAACCGATGTGGGTGTGAATAAGGCGACGGCCAAATTGTTTCCCGTGGCCAATACGCCGCAGGCTATCGCAGATTTGGGCGTAGATAGTTTAAAGGAATACATCAAAACTATTGGCCTCTACAATGCCAAAGCCGAAAACGTGCACAAGCTCAGCCAGATCATTGTTGAAAAGCACAATGGCGAGGTACCGGAAAGCCGGGAGGCGCTGGAAGCTTTGCCGGGCGTTGGCCGTAAAACGGCGAATGTAGTACTGAATACAGCATTCGGCTGGCCCACCATTGCTGTGGACACTCACATCTTCCGGGTATCAAACCGCACTAAATTTGCCATGGGCAAGAACGTGGACAAAGTGGAAGAAAAGCTGTTAAAAGTCGTGCCTGCTGAATTTAAGGTCGACGTTCACCACTGGCTGATCCTTCACGGCCGCTACACCTGCATCGCCCGCAAACCACGTTGTGGTTCCTGTATTATTGAAGACTTGTGTGAGTTTAAGGAAAAAACAGAAGTCTGATTTATCAGCGGCAACCGGACAGGGTGACGGATTCAGCCGTGATGGTCATAGGTGCCGCTTTAAGCAGTGTATTGATACCCAGAATATTGTTTCCTCCGGGCATCACGGCAACTTCTACCGGACCCAGTTCGCAAGCCTGTCCGATACGGATTGAACTGAGCTGATACTGCGACACAGTGAGAATTTTTCCGTTCGCCAGTCTGGCTGCCGATTTCCCCGTTTGTTCAAGCTTCCGGCCTTTGGTTAACGCCTCAAAAGTTGCTTTATTTAAGGTCAGCAAGCCGGAGCCGGTGTCGAGAAGAAATGAAGCTGTGACTGCCGATTCAAGCGTCGCTTCAAGATACAGTGTACCGCCAGCACTCTGGTCAAGTGGCACCGCCTGTTCACTGGCAACTACCGCAGTTGTAAGCAGCATTGCTGCTACCCATAAAATGATGTACTTCATAACTGTTCCGGCCCTGCTGACGATACCTGTACAGTTACAGCAACTTAAACGCCATTCCGGTAAGTTACTGATTTGTCATTGTCCCGTACCTCTCAGTGTCTATTTAACAAACCAAAAAAGTGCACATCCAGCTAAATTGCACCACCAAAAAGCACAAAAAGATAAAAATGCAGTGAAATCCTCCACATTTGATAGCTAACCATTGTTCAAACTTCATGACTGATAGAATAAAGCTATCTCCAGATAGTATTGTTTCATTTTTATTCAGCCATACAATGGAATAAAGCACCATTTTAATGCAAATAAAAGGACACTGTTATGAAAAGAACCCTCTCTCTGCTGAGCTTATGTGTTTTACCGGCCCTGTTTACCGGAGCGGCTGCCGGCGAAACACGAAATAATGAAATGATTGATATCCAGGTTGTGGATTATGCCGGTAAACCACCGTTTAAACGCAAAATAGTCAGCCTGCCGGTACATGATGTGGCTCAACTTGAGTTGGCAGGTGGCGAACCTAAAGAATATGTGGAAGTGAAAGAGGTCATCATGCGGGGTAAGCCTCCGTACCGTCGCATCACAACAACGATGCCTGTATACGATGTCGCTCAGTTTGAACTGCTGGAAACGGAACAGCAAAGTCAAAAACAGGGCAGTCGTCCCCCGTTTAAGCGCTTCTGAACATATGTCAGGGCGGCGCAGAATTTACTGAGCCGCCCTGTTCTCTTTCCTCACTGACCATTTTAACCATACCTTCCGCCTTTACAGATCTACGTCACACAAATGTCTTCTTTCCCCGCCAGAATAGAGGTTTTGGTTCCGGCAAAAACATCCTGTATGCTTTTCTTTTGCTGTCGTTACCTGTGTCGTTCACCAATAAAGGATCTGTTTGTGTTAAAAAACACTTTGCTCTCTTTCACCTTTTCTACGCTGTGTTTGAGTACCAGTGCCGCTGCATTCGATATCATTGCTCACAGAGGTGCATCTGGCTATCTTCCCGAGCATACGCTGGAAGCCGCAACACTGGCGTTCGCCCAGCAACCGGATTTCATCGAACAGGACGTGGTAGCCACCAAAGATGGTGAACTGGTTGTACTTCATGATATTCATCTGGATACAGTAACCAATGTGGCCGCGAAGTTTCCTGACCGCGCCCGTGAAGATGGCCGTTGGTATGCACTGGATTTCACGTTAGCGGAATTGCGCACTCTTCAAGTAAAAGAACGGTCGGATACCGCTGGAAAACAAGTGTTTGCCAATCGCTATCATGGCAGTAAAGCGCTGTTTACCATTGCTACGTTAGATGAACATATAGAACTCATCAGTGAGTTAAACCGCGAATTTAACAGCAACATTGGCTTTTATACTGAAATCAAGTCGCCAGCCTGGCATAAAAAAGAAGGCACAGATATCAGCCAACTTCTGCTTGATACACTGGCGCGCTATGACCTCAATGGCGGGAATGCCAATATTTATGTACAGTGTTTTGATTTTGCTGAAGTTAAGCGTCTGCGCGACGAGCTGGGTTTTAAAGGCAAGGTAGTCTTATTGCTGGCTGACAACAGCTGGGGTGAGTCTCCCACTGATTACCAGGCACTTCTGACTGAACAGGGCATGCATGATATCGCAAAATATGCTGATGGCATTGGTCCCTGGTTACCACAGTTACTGGACATGCAGGCAATGCAGCAAGGTAAAGTTGTCCCTGCTTCCTGGCTGGCAACTGCGAAAAAAGAAGGGCTGATTATTCACCCTTATACATTCAGAATTGATGCACTGCCAACAGGTATGACAGCAGAACAGATCCTCGGACTGCTGACAGGGCCGCTGGCGGTTGATGGCGTTTTTACCGATCAGGTCCCGCCGGTAAAAAGCTATTTACAACACAGCGGAAAATAACCCGACGCCTATCCCCTGGACAACCGCACCACAACGCGACGGTTGAGCGCACGGGCGTCACTGTTGTCATTGGGCGAGATGTGACGCTTCTCGCCGTGGCCAGTGACTTCGATACGGGAGGCATCCACCCCCATGGCTGTAAAGTACTCTTTCACCTGATTAGCTCGGCGGACAGATAACTGCTCATTGCTCCAGCGTCCGCCATAGCTGTCGGTATAACCGTCCAGTAGCACCAGTTCGAGTCCGCTGTCTTCTTTCAGATATTCCCCAATCATGTTCAGACGCTTTTCTGAGTATTTGGTTAAATCCACACTGTTTTTCTCGTAAGACAGCACAGTGTACGCAATATCATCAAAACTGTAGGGCAACAGTTGTGACACGCACTTCACGAAGTTGCGGTATACCGGTGTGAAGTTGCTGGCATTCAGGGCAACAGCCACTTTGTCGTATTCGTTGTACCAGTCCTGATAGTAGATAGTCGGCCAGTAGCCCTTTTCCAGTTCACTGAGCATTGTCCAGGCAGCCTGCTCAGGCAGGTCGCCGTTGTACTGGGTTCGCAGGGTCATATCAGCGATATTTTTAGGTGCTGCGCCGGGCATCCAGGAAGGAGGGACGGAATAAACGGCGGCTACGCCAAATTTCTTCGGCAGCAGTTGCATGTCCAGTTCGAATTCCATATTCAGTTGCTTCGACGCTACGCTGGAGAACTCGGCATCGCCGTAACCGGGCACTGCATGAGATAAAGTGCACTGCAGACGGCTTTCATCTTTCAATTGCCAGTCAGAGGATTCCACAGTCGCAGAATACTGGCGCATTGCGCCGTAACCCGGTGCACTTATCAGCAAAAAACACAATAAAGCCTGTCGAAACATAATATGCCCTGAAACAAAGAGAAAAGAGGTGGCTCTTTCTTTATCGCCGCCCTGCGAAAAAAGTTTAGCACAATGGTCAGTATAATCCCCTTCCCTCACAGGTAACAAAGGTAGATACATACGGCTTATCTTGCGATAATCCACTTTTCCTTTGCCCATGCACTTGTTTATTCAGAGGCTTCTTCGTTCTATGTCTGAAAACGCGAATTTGTTAAAGCACCGTTTCCGTGGTTATTTTCCTGTCATTATTGATGTGGAAACTGCCGGTTTTAATGCTACAACTGATGCACTGCTGGAAATCGCTGCTGTCACTTTGCGTATGGATGAACAAGGTGATTTGCACCCCGACAAAACCGTGCATCACCATGTCAATCCCTTCGAGGGCGCGAACCTGGAGCCGGCTGCACTGGAGTTTAATGGTATCGATCCTCATTGTCCGTTAAGGGGCGCACTGGATGAAGCCGATGTCATGAAAGACGTATGTAAGCAAATCCGCAAACTGCAAAAAGATGCAGATTGTCAACGCTCAGTGATTGTGGCCCATAATGCCACCTTTGATCAGAGCTTTGTGAATGCCGCGATTGCCCGCAGTAACATTAAGCGCACTCCGTTTCACCCGTTTGTGTCTTTCGATACAACGACACTGGCAGGGTTAGCCGTTGGTCAGACGGTACTGGTTAAGGCATGCCGCGAAGCCGGGATTGCATTTGACCAGAGTGAAGCACACAGTGCCCTTTACGATGCAGAGCGGACAGCAGAACTGTTTTGCTACATTGTGAACCGCTACAAACATTTAGGTGGCTGGCCAGTCGCGCCTGCGGAATGACCGGTCACAGGGACAGTTATCCTGTTTCTATTTGACGCCGCCTCTTCCTTGTTAACAAATTGTAACGTACACTGAGAATAACTGAATCGTTTAAGTCGTGTACGTTATGAAACATCCCGTTGTCCTCTGGACCCTGACCGTCGCCTTCGCCGGTTTTCTTTTCGGGTTTGATACCGCTGTTATTTCCGGCGCTGATCAACCCATTCAGGCTTTATGGCAAACCTCAGATCTGACTCACGGATTGCTGGTCATGTCTTCTGCCCTGTGGGGTACCGTTGCCGGCGCCCTCACCGCCAATATTCCCTGCGATAAGTTTGGACGCAAACCAGTACTTGTTGGCATTGGCATTTTGTATGTGGTGTCAGCCATAGGCTCAGCACTGGCAACCGATCCTGTGTTTTTCAGCATTATGCGCTTTATTGGCGGGTTTGGGGTCGGTGTGTCGTCCATTGCGGTGCCCGCCTACATTGCTGAGATTGCGCCGGCGCAGAAACGGGGCCGTATGGTAGCCACCTATCAGTTCCAGATTGTGTTTGGTATTCTCATCGCCTTTCTTTCAAATTTTATACTCTCCGCCTGGTTCAGCCTCGACTGGCGGTGGATGCTGGGTATAGAAGCCATTCCGGCAATGATTTATCTGTTATTAGTACTTAATGTACCGGAAAGCCCGCGCTGGCTGCTTCTGCACCGGAATGATGAAAAACAGAGCCGTGATATTTTGCTCCGCGCCGGTGAAACTGACCCGGATGCTGTGCTGGCTGCGGTAAAGCGGGATGTTCAGAATCATCGCAGTCCGTCACTGTTTAATGCTGCCTACCGTTTACCGGTGTTGCTGGCTTTTCTGGTGGCGATGTTTAATCAGTTGTCAGGCATTAATTTTGTTATCTACTTTGCACCCAGAATATTCTCACTGGCCGGCCTGGATGCTTCTTCGGCTTTGTTATCCAGTGCAGGCATTGGTCTGGTAAACCTGGTGTTTACCCTCGCCGGACTGGCACTGATTGATAAAATGGGCAGACGACAATTGCTGTTTGCCGGCTCACTGGGCTATCTGGTGTCTCTGAGCCTGCTCACCTGCGCGTTCTGGTTGCAATGGCAGGGAATACTCGTGGTGGGTCTGATATTTTTATTCATTGCTTCTCATGCCATGGGCCAGGGTGCTGTTATATGGGTGTTTATTTCAGAGATATTTCCTAATAGCGTCCGCGCCAAAGGTCAGGCCCTGGGCAGCAGTACTCACTGGGTGTTCGCAGCGCTGATTGCCCTGCTGATGCCCTGGTTGCTGAGCCAGTTTTCAGCATCCGCTCTGTTTGCGTTCTTTACGGTTATGATGGCCTGCCAGCTTATCTGTGTGATTACCTTTTTCCCCGAGACAAGAGGAGAAACGCTGGAAGATTTGGGAGATACACTTTCCCGCTCACAGCGTTAAGTGATAACGCCACAGCAGAAATAAAAAAACGCCGCAGGAGCAGTGCTCCGTGCGGCGTTTTCCGGTATTTCAGGCTTTGCTTACAGCTTGTCTGCTTCTTCAGACAGGTATTTAGCAACACCGGCAGGAGATGCATCCATACCCGCTTTACCTTCAGTCCAGCCAGCAGGACATACTTCACCGTGCTCTTCATTGAACGTCAGCGCGTCAACCATACGCAGCATCTCATCAATGTTGCGGCCCAGAGGCAGATCGTTAACGACCTGGTGACGTACGTTACCTTCAGCATCAATCAGGAATGAACCACGGAAAGCAACACCCGCTTCAGGATGTTCCACATCGTAGGCCTGACAAATTTCGTGCTTAACGTCAGCAACCAGAGTGTACTTAACCGGACCAATACCGCCCTGATTTACCGGTGTATTTCTCCACGCATTGTGTGAGAACTGAGAATCGATAGAAACACCGATCACTTCCACGCCGCGCTTCTGGAATTCTTCATAACGCTTATCAAATGCGATCAGCTCAGAAGGACATACGAAAGTGAAGTCCAGAGGGTAAAAGAACACAACGGCTTTCTTACCTTTGATAGCTTCACTTAACGTGAAAGAATCTACAATTTCACCACTTCCTAAAACAGCTGCTGCAGTAAAGTCAGGGGCCGGACGGCCTACCAGTACGCTCATTGTTCGCTCCATTAATCTTTTAAATATTATCTGTTTGCCCGCAGGCATAACCAATATAGGTGCAGTTATCTGAAAGCCAAGGTTTTTCAGGCCTAAATCAAAAATAAATCCCTTTGTTTTCTTAATGTAGACTAAAGATTAATCGAAAGATTGTTGCAGAAGTATTGCTAATTATACAAATAACAACTATTATCATTCACGTTGAAGTTAATAAGGTTTGTTGTATGTTCGTTTGTATGTGTTACGGCGTGACGGATAAAGACATCATGAATGCAGTGGAACAGGACGGTGTGGGTAACATCCGTGAACTGCGTCAGCATTTGGAACTGGGAAACCAGTGCGGAAAATGCATTCAGATGGCCCAGCAAATTATCGATTCGACCATTGTCGATGAATCTCTTTTCAAAGAAGTGTGCTGATCCTCATAGTCACACTTCTCTGACGTTTATTCTTCCCTTTCTTTCTTAAAAGTCGTATCGCGACTGCAGATAATAAAAACCACCATTGATGCCGGACGGCGCTGTAGGCGGATACAACGCGCCGACGACCTCACTGTATGGATTCCGGTCCGGATACGTATTAAACAGATTAGATGCGCCTAACGCGAAGGTCAGATTTTCTGAATAATGCCAGCTCATTTCTGTATCCAGCGTAATCATACTGCCACTGTTAATGTCCATGTCTGCTGCGGCGTCTACATGATCCTCATAAAAACCACCATAATATTTCAGGCGCCACAACAGTGACCAGGCCTGCCAGTGCTGTTTTAACGTGCTGGTTACCCGGACAGCTGGCAGGTTATCTTCCAGCATTCTGACCCGCTGTGGGGTAAGACTGGGTACCAGTACCACTTCACCGTCACGGTTTCGTTGCGGGAATGCTGATAACCGCTTCACTTTGGTGTCAGTCCAGTTCATCGAGGTAGTAAGCGCATGGGTAATACCGGCGACATCAAAACGGTAATTCACTACTACATCTATACCCTGTGTTTCGGTATCGAAATCATTGGCAAAAAACTTTATCGCATTAAAATTATCCGCTTCACGGTTACCCTGACTTAACAGCAGGTCGATATCACTGTCAGTAAGAGGGATGGCAGATGTTGTACTTATTCTGTCCTGCAGACGGATATTGAAATAGTCCAGCGTGAGGTAAAAATCTTCATCCCAAAAAGCGACAAAGCCCACACTACCGTTCACAGACTCTTCCGGCGTCAGAGGTTCTGCTCCCAGTTGCACGGAAATAGGATGGGTAGGCGGCAGGGTTGCCTGATCTTCCAGACCGGAAGAGGCATAGGCAGTGGTAATATTAATGACGTTGCTCTGCCCTACCGTAGGCGCTTTAAAACCGGTACTCAGCGAGCTGCGAAAAGAAATCACATCGTTGAGGACATACCGCAGATTAATCTTGCCGTCCAGCGTTGAGCCGAAATCTGAAAAATGCTCTCCACGCAACGCCGTTGCTACCTGCAAATCTTCAGTCAGATGTAACTCCAGATCTGCATACATGGCCCAGTTGTGACGACTCCAGTGGCCCGCAGACATAGGCTGATAGCCGGGAAAGCCATTGGACCCCACACTGAAGCCGGCGGAATCGTTGCGGGAAGCGTCGTTGGCAAAAGGCCCTTCCACCCACGATGCCTCATCGCCGGCGATTTGACCGTAGGTTTCCCGACGCCATTCGAAGCCGACAGCCACGCTGGCCGGTTTGGACGTCCAGCCATCATAGAAGCGGGAAAAATCAAGATTTACCGTCCGCTCGACCTGGCTTACTGCGCCGGGGGAAAAGGACAAAGGAGACGCATCGCCCAGGGACGGGTTGACCGTGTTTTCCAGTCGAAAACGCACATTGGAGTATCCGACGCTGCCACTGAGATCAAATAGCCAGTGCTTGTTCAGTTCGCCCCGAACCCCTGCGAATAAAGACCCGTCTTTGATCACGCCCCCGAAGCGGGGAGTAAAACCACCCGGGAACCACTCATTAAATGCAAAACAGTTTGCCCCTGTAGGCGTAGTATTATCCGCAATCAGCTGATAAGCAGGATTGTCCAGCACATTTGCGCCGGTAATGAAAATATCCGGGCAGGCTATCCCCTGTCCTATGCCGTCTTTATCGGCAACTAACAGTTTATTCTCTGACGACTCCGGATCACTGAACACACCCAGCCGGGTATGCGGATGGCGGTAATAGAAGCCGCCATCTACAGCACGCCGTGCCGCGGTGCCGAAAAAATACAATTCAGTGTGATCATCCAAAGGCACGCCGGCATTAAAAGCCAGTTTCATATCACTGCCCACATCCAGCGCGCCCCAGATTTGCGAGGGGTCAGTAACATAGGGATTGCCGGCTTCGGTCAGTGCCAGTGCATCAGAGCGCTGCACAGACCGGCTGGTCGCATTCTGCTGCTGATATTCTGCCGTAATGTTAAAAAAACCGTCACCCAGTGCCAGACCGGTATTCGCCTGCAACTGCACGCTTTCTCCGTCACCTTCGTAATACTGTCCGGTTTTGCCGGCGACATACCCGCCCTCACGGCGGTTATCCAGTACAAAGTTGATAACACCGGCGATCGCATCAGAGCCATATTGCGCAGCAGCGCCGTCGCGCAGTACTTCCACCTGACGCATGGCGCCTGCCGGCAGCACTGAAATATCCGGTCCCTGAGCGCCGTCTGACAGCCCGCCGCCTAAAAATGTGATCACTGCAGAACGGTGTCTGCGTTTGCCATTCAACAATACCAGCGTGTGATCAGCCGCCATTCCCCGCAGGTTTGCCGGGCGGACAAGACTGGCGGCATCGTTAATGGGCTGGTCGTTAACATTCAGCGACGGCACCACGCCGGCCAGCATGGTTAATACATCTGTGCTGCCCTGCGCCTGCAGTGCATCTCCGGCAATAATGTCTAAAGGTACCGGAGATTCAACAACTGAACGTGGCGCACTGCGGGTGCCCACAATAGCAATCCGTTCAATAGAAAAACCAATATCGTCATTGACTCTGGGGCGTGGCGGGCGCGGTGGCGGTGTTTTCAGCTCGTTGACCGCTTTCACCGTTAACATGCCGGTTGCGTCAATCTGTACAGCAAGTGCGGTGCCGCGGAGCAGCTGCAATAACCCTTCCTGCAAAGTAAACGAGCCGGTAAGTCCATTGGCGCGGACTTTCTCTGCCAGTTCGTAGGGGAAAAGTAATGTGGTATTTGCCTGTTTGGCAAATTCAGTGAGAGCAGCGTCTGCACTTTGAGGGGGAATATCAAAATCGATTTTTTGCTGCGCAAACACAGGCGCGGTATAACTGGCTGCGCAAAAGCTTGCAGCAGTCAACACGCGGATTAGCGATAAGCGAAGAAGTGTTTTGCGCATGAAAATCTGACTGTCGACTATATCTGTGTTGTAAAAAAAACCGCCACCCATACCGGGGGGCCCGTTTTCAGCCCGTTTTATTGTTATTTTTGTGAGTAAACAGGACGTTTAGCAACACAACTACTTTTCTTTTATTCGTTAATAATAGTAAAACCAGAACCCGATACAATAATAGCGGCGAAAACATCAAACCGCTCAGTTAAATATTTTCCCGCCTTGCCGGATCACTTCCTTTATACGCAACGCTACAGAATTCTGTGCTTTTACACAATATGGAAACAGCAGGAAAAGTGGGAATAAAGAGTATAAAGCGGAAATATAGGGTTAAACGGCGGACCCGGTATTATTTCTCCGGAATATTCATATGACAGTCAAAGCGTTAAATACAACACTGCCCGTCTTAGCGGGCAGTGTAAATTGTGTTATCCCTGTTGTTCAGACAACTGAATGGTCATCGCGTCAACACGTTTATGTTCAATGTGGAAGCTGTTCTTCAACGCCGACAATAAGCCACTGATGTCGCCCACTTTGAAATATCCGGCAACCCGCTTCTGCTTCAGCGCTTCACCTTCAATGGTAAAATCAACAGCGGTGTAACGTTCAATTTCACGTAAAGCATCTTCCAGCGCCTCGCCTTTAAACACAATCATACCCTGTTGCCAGGCCAGGTCCTGTTCCATTGCATCGGTATCGAGATTTTTAAGGTCGCTGAGTTCGCCGTCGACATTGGCTTTTTCGCCGGCAGTGAGCAGTTTCAGATTGCCAAATGCATTGCCTTTCTGAATCATTTCTGCAATTTCTTCCCGGCTCACAGAATTTTGTTTGTCCTGCACCAGCACTTTACCTTCTGTCACCACCAGCTCAAATGCTTCGTTGTTTGTGTACTGCATATTAAAAGCAGTACCAATGGCTGTAACCGTATTTATGCCGGCTGTTACGGTAAATGGTCTGGAAGCGTCGTGAGCCACAGTGAAATGTGCCTCGCCCTTAATTAAATCAATAAGGCGGCGCTCGCCGTCAAAGTTAATCTGAATAGCCGAGTTAGTGTTCATGTGCACCACTGAGCCATCATTTAAGGTCAGTGTTTTCTGTTCGCCAATGGCCGTTCCAATACGTTGCGCCAGATGATAGCCGGTGTCATTCTGACCCAGCCAGTAAGAATCAACCATCATGGCAGCGGCCGCTGCCATAAGCAGAAAACCGGCTGCCACGCTCCAGCGTGCCTGGCGAAGTACTTTTCTGGCTTTGCCCGTTTCCCCTTTAATCTGCGGACGCAGGGGGAACATGCCTTTTAATTCATTCAGCACGCTTAAATCATCCCAGACACGCGCCACGTCAAATAAAATACGGCGGTGACTCTGACTGGCATTCAGCCAGTCCCTGAGCGTGTCTGTTTCTTCGCTGGTTAAGCCACGATCAATACGGCTTACCCAAAGGCAAGCTTCCTCGTGTATGTCATCCTTACTGGTGAATTTGCTCACATTACTCATGGCTTAACTACTTGTTTGTCCTGATCTTGTCTGCCCTGTTGTACCTTTAGCACCGGTACCGGCACTGGCTGCCAGAAAACGTGAACATTGCAATAGCCCTTTGGCTACATGTTTTTCGACGGTACTTTCGCTCAGGTCCGTCAGATCTGCAATATCCCGCTGGCTCATGCCATAGACTTTCTTTAATAAAAACACCCGCTTCACTTCAGGCGACAAGGATTCTGTTGCTCTGCAAAAATGAATAAAGCGCTCTTTACTTTCGACATGCTTCTCAAGGCTGTAACCCACTAAATCGTGAGGAAGCATATCCATATCATCTACCGGCTGGTTTAACTGGCTCGCCGCACTGTTCACATGATTAAGCGCGAGATTTCTGGCCGTTTTCAGCATGTAGGTCCGCTCATAGCGGATTTCCTGTTTTAATTCAGCCTCATAACTTTTAATGAAGGCTTCCTGCACGATGTCTTCAATATCATCCGAACTGACAATAGCACTCACCGCCCGCATCATCTTTGTGCGGTATTTTATAAAAGTGGCGGCGATAGTCGATTTGTTGGACATAATCTCTTTACAGGCAATGTAGCTAAACCGTTACAAGTCGCTCTATGATGCCAGTTTTTTGCTCATGAAGTCATGCATTATTTTTTATACTTAAGTAGGGTACAAAGGGGGCAGATGCCCCCTTTTTATAACCCTTTGCTACGCTTAGAAGGTATAAATACCGCGAACGTAGTAGAAGCCACCGTTGATACCCAGCGGAGAGGTAACCGGATAAGCTGCACCGGCAATCTCATTGTCATACTGCGTATTGCGGTCCGGATATTCATCCAGCGCATTCTTCGCACCGACAACCAGTTGCAGGTTTTCGCTTACACTGTAACCCACTTCAACATCCAGAGACAGCTCAGAACCGATGTTATCGATTGGTAAGCCTGAATCCAGGTGATCTTCAAAGATGCTGCCGTAGTAGTTCACACGACCCAGTACGCGCCAGTCACCATTGGTGTGGTTAGCAGTGAAGCTCCAGCGGGTTGCCGGCAGGTTGTCTTCAAGCATACGTACACGCTCTGGTGTGATGTTCTCAGACGCCTGGTCTACAGTGGTCGAAGTCCAGTTGTATGCCAGAGAGTACTTAGTCTCGCCGCCGAACATGTCCTGACTGTAGTTAGCAACAACGTCAAGACCTTCAGTAGTGGTATCGAAGTCGTTGGTGAAGAACTTCACCGCAGAGAAGCTTGATGCATCAGAAACGCCTTGGGCCAGCAGCGCAGCAATGTCTTCTTCTGTTAATGCGATAGCAGATGTTGTACTGATACGGTCAGTCACTTCAATGTTGTAGTAGTCAGCAGTCAGGAACAGACCGTTATCAAACTCAGCAACCACACCGAAGCTCATGGATACAGACTCTTCAGGCGTCAGCGGCGTACCGCCTTTCTGAACAGAGATAGGATCTGTAGGAGGCAATGTAGCCTGATCTTCCAGCTGGCCACTTGAACCGAATGCCGTGGTTACGTTACGTACTGTGCTCTGACCAATCGTTGGTGCTTTAAAGCCTGTTGAGTACGCACCACGGAATGCAATGCTGTCAGTCAGCTGATAACGGGCAGACAGTTTACCTTTCGTGGTATTACCGAAGTCCGAGAAGTCTTCATAACGCACCGCTGCTGCAACCAGGAAGTCGTCAGTCAGATATAATTCTGCGTCCAGGTAGAATGCGATGTTGTGACGTGACGCTTCACCCTGACTCTTGTTAGACAGACCGGGGAAACCGTTTGAACCGATACCGAAGCCCTGAGAAGCCAGCGGGCCGATAGTGTAAGACGCAATGTCTCCGGCTTTCGCTTCGTAGCTTTCATGACGGTACTGGAAACCACCTGCCAGGTACAGCGGCTCATTCAGACCCACTTCGATTGGCTTAGTCAGATCAATATCCAGAGTCTGTTCAGACTGTACATACGTACCCGGCTTGAATGACGTAGGTGTTTCCGGACCCATAGACGGGTTGATGGTATTTGAAATCGCAAAATCAATTTCGTTCTGACCCAGGTTCAAGCTGACGTCATAACCGATTTCGTTAGCCAATTCACCACGGGTACCGAATACCAGTGACATATCCTGAACAGTACCGCCGAAGCGCGGCGTGAAACCGCCCGGGAACATTTCGTTGAATGCAAAACAATCAGGATTGTTTGCTACTTCTTCAATATAACGCGGGTTCTGCAATACATTGTCACCGACCAGAATGTCAGTCGGGCAGTTACCGGACATATCGCCGGTCAGATCACCAACCAGCAGTAACTGGTTGCCGTCAGCATCTGTACCACCGTCGTTAACACCGCTACGATTATGCGGGTTACGGTAGTAGAAACCACCTTCTACTTCACGCTCAGCGTAGTTACCGAACATGTAGGCTTCGGCATTGTCGCTCAGTTCCAGACCTAAGTTTGCGAAAACTTTGATGTCGTCTTTGATCTCAGGGCTACCCCAAACTTGTGCAGGATCTTCAACAAATGTGTTTCCGGCAGCTATCAGCGCAGCTGCGTCATCGCGCTGCACACTGCGTGACGTTGGATCAGAAGTACGGTATTCAGCAGACAGGTTAATAAAACCGTTCTCGCTTAACGGTAAACCGATATTACCGGAAACCTGCATCATGTCACCGTCACCTTCATAGTATGAACCGTAACGGGCTTCGAACATGCCGCCTTCATCAGCGTCTTTGAGTACGAAGTTAACAACACCGGCAATCGCATCAGAACCGTACTGTGCAGCAGCACCGTCACGCAGAACTTCTACCTGTTTCAGAGCAGATGAAGGAATAACAGAAATATCTGGACCCTGTGCACCGTCAGACAAACCACCACCCAGGAAGGTAATGACTGCAGAGCGGTGACGACGCTTGCCGTTTACCAGCACCAGAGTGTGGTCTGAAGCCATACCACGCAGGTTAGCCGGACGAACCAGTGTTGACGCATCGTTGATAGGCTGGTCATTTACGTTGAAAGAAGGTACGACGGTTTGCATCATCGATACCATGTCCGTTGCGCCCTGGTTCTGGAACTCATCACTGGAGATGATATCTACCGGAACAGGAGAGTCGCCGACTGAACGGGGAGCGGCACGGGTACCGACAACAGCGATTTTTTCAACATCTTTCGCTGCAGCTTCTTCACTTTCCTGCGCATAAGCATTCACAGAGGCCAGCATACTTACAGCAGCAGAAGCTGCCAGTGCAGTACGCACATTTTTTGTCAGTTTTGACATTGACGTTTTCATAGTGGTTTCCTGGATTTTGCGATTTTTCCCCGGCTGAATCAGCACTGAATATGACGTGTCAATTTAGCCGGAATTTTTTTATTTTTAATAATACACACACTAACTTTTACCGCGTTAGTTGGGGAACTTATAGACCGCAAACCCATAGAAAACAAACCTTTTTAGCCAAATTAAAAATATTTTTTAAAGTGATGGAGGATTTTGATTTCTGACCTGTCTATTACAATATTGGCGGGGTTTAAGCGCAGTGAAAATCAGCCCGATCCGGCTAATTTACATACAATTTTTGGTTATCTCCCTTTCGACCGTATTGTGTTTTTCTGACACAAAAAACCCGGCAAATGCCGGGTATTTTTTTACTTTTTTCAGACTCTGAAAACCGGATTATTCTTCTTCAGTTTTATACTTTGCAGCAGTGTCTTTGATCAAAGGTTGTAATTCATTTTGCTGGAACATTTCGATAATAATGTCACAACCGCCAACCAGTTCGCCATCTACCCATAGCTGTGGGAAAGTTGGCCAGTTAGCGTATTTAGGTAATTCCGCACGGATATCCGGATTTTGCAGAATATCCACATATGCAAATGGTTCACCACATGACATCAGCGCCTGAACGGCTTGTGCAGAAAAACCACAACTAGGCAGTTTAGGAGAACCCTTCATGTATAAAAGAATTGGGTTTTCGCCAATTTGCTGCTTAATTCTGTCTACGGTTGATTCGGTACTGTTTTCCATCCGATCCTCTCTGGTGGTGGGAGATACTTTCAGTGCATTATGGGTATCTTAGCGCCGGATTCAAGGGCTGAGAGCGGTTTTTCTGTCATAGCATGACTATCTTTTCATTAATGTGATCTGAAATGGCCTGTTAACCTTACCAGTGGATATCACTATTTTTTGGCAAATCAGATGATGATTTTTTTGCATTGCACCACTAAAAATGCATAAATTTGTCATTGAGTTATCAAAATCTACCCTTATATCTGTATACAGCTTTGACCGTTGTCGTTTTCCCGCGCCCATGTTGTGAACAAAGTGGGAATATCGACGTTAATACATTGAAAAGAATGGAGAATTCAAATGGCGTTTGAACTACCACCACTGCCGTACGAAAAAAATGCACTTGAACCGCACATTTCAGCAGAGACGCTGGAATACCACTACGGTAAGCACCACGCCACCTACGTAACTAAACTGAACGGTTTAGTGGAAGGCACAGACCTGGAAAGCAAAGATTTAGAAGAAATCATCAAAACTTCAGAAGGCGGTGTTTTCAATAACGCTGCTCAAATTTGGAACCACACGTTCTACTGGCACTGCCTGAGCCCAAATGGTGGCGGCGAAGCCACAGGTTCTGTTGCTGAAGCGATTAAAGCAAAATGGGGCTCATTCGAAGACTTCCAGGCTGCATTCGATGACAAAGCAGTAAATAACTTCGGTTCAAGCTGGACCTGGTTAGTGAAAACTGCTGATGGCTCTCTGGACATCGTAAACACCAGCAACGCAGGTACGCCAATTACTGAAGAAGGTGTAACACCTCTTTTAACAGTTGACCTGTGGGAACACGCTTACTACATCGACTACCGCAATGCCCGTCCTAAGTATCTGGAAAACTTCTGGAAACTGGTTAACTGGGAATTCGCGAACGAAAACTTCGCGAAGTAATTACTGAGCGAAAGCTGAATCTAAAGAAAAAACCCGCAATCGCTTGCGGGTTTTTTGTTACACAAATTTAACGTCAACTGACTGGCATAAAAGACAAAATCTATTCGAAAAGGTTCATTCTTTTATTAGACTAATTATTGAGCGTTTATTACCAAATATCCTGAAAATTTCCTTTTAAAGTTGCCAAAGAGGACTAAGCTGTAAAGACGGGAATCCGTTTTTTGGGGAAATCTATGGGTATTTTCGAGCATTACCAGCAACGTTACGAAGAGCGCCAACAAGAAGAATTCACCATCCAGGAATTTCTGGATATCTGTAAAAGCGACCCGACAGCCTATGCGAACTCCGCAGAAAGGTTGTTACAGGCAATAGGCGAGCCTGAAATGGTCGACACCTCTACTGACCCGGCACTCAGCCGCATTTTTTCGAACAGGGTCATTGCACGCTATCCGGCCTTCCATGAGTTTTACGGTATGGAAGAAGCGATAGAGCAAATTGTCTCTTATCTGAAGCATGCTGCTCAGGGCCTGGAAGAAAAGAAACAAATCTTATATCTGCTTGGTCCCGTCGGGGGCGGTAAATCCTCTCTTGCTGAACGGCTTAAAGAGCTGATGCAAAAAGTACCGATTTACATGCTCAAGGGCTCACCGACCAACGACCATCCGTTTTCACTGTTCGACCTTGCCGAAGATGGCAATATTCTGGAAAAAGAATACGGCATTCCAAAACGCTATCTCAAAACCATTATGTCACCCTGGGCCCGTAAGCGGTTGCATGAATTTGGTGGCGATATTTCTAAATTCAAAGTAGTGCGGGTTTATCCGTCTGTGCTCGATCAGGTGGGTATTGCTAAAACAGAACCCGGTGACGAAAACAATCAGGATATCTCATCACTGGTGGGCAAAGTGGATATCCGCCGTCTGGAACAATTCGCACAGAACGACCCGGACGCTTACAGCTATTCCGGTTCACTGTGTAAGGCTAACCAGGGCCTGATGGAATTCGTTGAAATGTTTAAAGCGCCAATTAAGGTGCTGCACCCGCTACTGACGGCCACACAAGAAGGCAACTATAACCCGACTGAAGGGTTTTCTGCCCTGCCCTTTGACGGCCTGATCCTTGCTCACTCCAACGAATCCGAGTGGCAGTCTTTCCGCAATAACAAGAACAACGAGGCATTTCTCGACCGCGTATACATTGTAAAAGTGCCCTACTGTTTACGGGTATCAGAAGAGATGCGGATATACCGCAAGCTGCTCGATAGCAGTGAGCTCAGCGGTGCGCCCTGTGCTCCGGACACGCTGGAGTGTCTGGCACAGTTCACAGTATTGTCCCGTCTTAAAGAGCCTGAAAACTCCAGTGTCTACTCTAAAATGCGGGTTTACGATGGTGAAAGCCTGAAAGATACCGATCCGAAAGCTAAGTCTTATCAGGAATACCGTGATTACGCCGGCGTAGATGAAGGTATGGAAGGGCTCTCTACCCGTTTCGCCTTTAAGATTTTATCCCGTGTGTTCAATTTCGACCATCAGGAAGTGGCAGCAAACCCGGTACACCTGTTCTATGTGCTTGAGCGGCAAATTGAGCGTGAGCAGTTCCCTCAGGATACGGCGGACAGATACCGCGAATATCTGAAGGGCTATCTTATTCCCCGCTATGTGGAATTCATCGGCAAAGAAATTCAGACAGCCTATCTGGAGTCCTATTCTGAATACGGCCAGAACCTGTTTGACCGTTATGTCACTTATGCTGACTTCTGGATTCAGGATCAGGAATACCGCGATCCGGAAACCGGTCAACTGTTTGACCGCAGCTCACTGAATGCCGAACTGGAAAAAACAGAAAAGCCGGCGGGTATCAGTAACCCTAAGGATTTCCGCAACGAAATTGTCAACTTTGTGTTGCGGGCCCGTGCTAATAACGGGGGCAAAAATCCAGCCTGGACGAGCTATGAAAAACTACGCACTGTGATTGAGAAGAAAATGTTCTCCAACACAGAAGACTTATTGCCAGTGATTTCTTTTAACACTAAAGGCTCCACTGAAGATAAGAAAAAACATGATGACTTCGTTAACCGTATGGTGGAGAAAGGCTATACCTCCAAACAAGTCAGATTGCTGTGCGAATGGTATCTGCGGGTACGCAAAGCGTCCTGATTTGTCGCTTCAGGCAAACCAGACTCACGCATTGTTGTTGCAACCAAATAGTAGGTATCTATGGCGCATTTTATCGACCGAAGATTAAACAGTAAGGGAAAGAGCACGGTAAACCGTCAACGCTTTTTACGCCGCTACAAGCAGCAAATAAAGCGGGCGGTATCCGATGCGGTCGGCCAGCGTTCAGTCACCGATTTGGAGACCGGCGAGCAGATCAGTATTCCCGCTCGTGACATCAAAGAGCCGGTATTTCATACCGGCCAGGGCGGCCAGCGCACCATCGTTCACCCCGGCAACGATCAGTTCACGGCCGGGGACAAAATTGAACGTCCTCCCGGCGGGGGCGGCGGACAAGGACAGGGCGAAGGTGATGCCAGTGACAGTGGCGAAGGCCAGGACGAATTTGTATTCTCAATTTCCAAAGATGAATACCTTGATTTGTTATTTGACGATCTCGCCCTTCCCAACCTCAAAAAAAATCAATTTGATAAGGTGGTACAGTACGAAACCTACCGTGCCGGCTATCAGACTGATGGTGTCCCCAGTAACCTCGACATTGTCCGTTCGCTGAAAGGGTCAGTTGCAAGGCGTATCGCGCTGACCGGCAGTGACCGGAAGAAAATCCGCGAGAAAGAAGCACAACTTGAAGCCATGAAAGCTGACAAGCATGACAATGCGCTGGCCATCATGGAGCTTGAAAAAGAAATATCAGCGTTGAAACAAAAAATTGCCAGAGTGCCATTTATTGATACGTTTGATTTACGCTTCAAAAACTATGACCGGCGCCCGGTGCCCACCAGCAAAGCGGTAATGTTTTGCCTGATGGATGTATCCGGCTCAATGGATCAGGCAACCAAGGATATGGCAAAACGGTTTTACATTTTGCTGTACCTGTTTCTTACCCGTACCTATGAGAACGTTGAAGTGGTGTACATCCGTCATCACACTCAGGCTAAAGAAGTCGACGAACAGGAGTTTTTCTACTCACAGGAAACCGGCGGTACCATTGTGTCCAGCGCGCTGAAGCTTATGGATGAAATCATCAAAGAGCGGTATACAGAGAGCGACTGGAATATCTATGCTGCACAGGCATCGGATGGTGATAACTGGGCCGATGATTCGCCGCAATGCAAACAAATACTCATGAAGGAGTTGCTACCGGCAACCCGCTATTTTGCTTATATCGAAATAACAGAGCGGCAACATCAGAGCCTGTGGCGGGAATACCAGCAGGTCGAGAACAGTTGCGATAATTTTGTCTGTAAACACATTCAAAGTGTCAGCGATATTTTCCCTGTATTCCGCGAACTCTTTAAAAAGTCGGAACAGGAAGCAGCCCCGGGAGGATAGTATGGCAAAAACGACGAAGCGGGCTAAGACCCCTTTGAGTGACGGTCCGGACTGGACTTTCGATATGCTAGAGCAGTACGAAAGCCACATCGATCGCATCGCCAAAAATTTCAAACTGGATACTTACCCGAATCAAATTGAAGTTATTACTGCTGAGCAAATGATGGATGCCTATGCCAGTATTGGTATGCCCATTAATTATGCACACTGGTCTTTTGGCAAAAAATTCATTCAAACCGAGCAAAATTATCGTCGCGGCCAGATGGGACTGGCCTACGAAATTGTTATCAATTCCGACCCGTGCATTGCGTATTTGATGGAAGAAAACACCATCACCATGCAGGCACTGGTCATGGCCCATGCCTGTTATGGTCATAACTCCTTTTTTAAAGGCAACTATCTGTTCCAGACGTGGACGGATGCCAGCTCTATTATCGATTATCTGGTGTTTGCCAAAAACTACATCGCCAAATGCGAGCAACGCTATGGCACCGATGAAGTAGAGAGTATTCTGGACTCCTGCCACGCCCTGATGAATTACGGTGTAGACAGGTACAAACGCCCGCAAAAAATATCCATGCAGGAAGAACAGGCCAGACAGGAGCAGCGGGAGAAATATCTGCAATCTCAGGTAAATGAACTGTGGCGTACCCTGCCCGATGCTAACGCCAGTGAAAAACCGAAACAAAAGCGTTTTCCGTCAGAACCTCAGGAAAACCTGCTTTATTTTATAGAGAAAAATGCCCCCCTGCTTGAGCCCTGGCAGCGGGAACTGGTGAGAATTGTCCGAAAAGTCTCCCAGTATTTTTATCCGCAAAAACAGACTCAGGTAATGAACGAAGGCTGGGCTTGCTTCTGGCACTATCATATTCTGAATCAGATGTACGATGAAGGACTGGTCACTGACCGCTTTATGATGGAATTTCTGCACAGCCACAGCGGCGTGGTGATGCAGCCTGAATATAACAGTCCTTACTATTCCGGTATTAACCCTTATGCCCTGGGTTTCAATATGTTCATGGACATCAAACGTGTGTGCCAGAACCCCACGGCGGAGGATAAATACTACTTACCGGATGTTGCAGGAAAAGACTGGCTTGAAACTGTGCATTTTGCCATGCATAACTTCAAAGATGAGAGTTTCATCAGCCAGTTTTTGTCTCCCAAGCTCATACGGGACTTTAAGCTGTTCGCCATTGAAGATGATGCGCGCGATAATTTTGTCAGTGTCAGCGCCATTCACGATGAGCAGGGATATTTAAAGATCCGTGAGAAATTGTCCGCCCAGTACAACCTGAGTAACCTGGAACCCAATATTCAGGTATACAACGTAGATGTCCGGGGCGACCGCTCCCTGACGCTGCGGTACATTCCGCAACGGGGTATTCCGCTGGCAGAATCGAAAGAGGAAGTCATGCGGCATTTATTCCGCCTGTGGAAATTTGATGTATTTTTAGAACAGGACGGACCGGAAGGCGCTGAGGTGATTGCCAGCTGCACCCGCCCGGCTAACGCCGCCTGATGAGCACCAGCAGCAGGCTGATGAATGTCTGCCTGCTGCACTTAATCTGCAGATACCCGGCGAACCTTACTCTCTGACGAATGGATATTTCCCGCCCCCCTGCAATAAGTCAAAGGCGGGCTTCTCATTTTCTTTACCGGATGATTTGAACATCATCACAATACCGGCAGGCTCAAACTGAAACTCCGTTGGCGAAAACGCTGTCAGCGGAAAGGCATTCTGGCCTGTGGCTTGCGCCATTAATATCCCGTCTTTGACCGTCAGCGTGATTTTAAGAGGAATAGCATCCGAGCTGTATGTGCCTTCATAGCCGGACAGTTGCGACTCACTTAGCGTCACAGGTTCTTTTGAAAAATCCGGTAACTCATAGGGCAGTCCGAAGTAAATACTCAGCACCGCAACACTGATCTCATTCAGGGTGTAGTTCACGCCGTTTGCAGTTAAGGCAAACGCTACGTTCCCCATCTCAAAATAGCCGGACTGGGAAGCAAAGCCGTCAATGCTGCCATTATGGCCCCACAAAGTTCTTTCGTAGAAAGGAAACGGAAACAAGCCGTGACCCAATCCTTTCTGCACCCTCTTCATCATAGCCAGTGATGACGATGATACTAATTTGCCTTCAAACAATGCCGTCAGGAACGTCGCTACGTCTGTGGGCGTGGAAATAACTGCACCGGCACCATGGGGCACACTCATGTTGGTTTCGGTAGCCGGCTGCCAGCCACCGTCATAGTAATACGAATTAGCCTGCCCCTGCTCAACGTCAATGGCATCACCGTATGCCGTACGCTTTAATCCCGCCTTTTTCACAATACGGCTTTGCAGCTGGCTGGCATAGCTGTCGTTTCCGAGCTCTTCAATGATGTACCCCAGCAAAACATAACCAGTATTGGAATAACGTGTGTCTGTACCAGGCGGGAAATCAGCTTCCAGCGCTTCAAATACAGACAGCATCTCAGCCTTACTCCGGGGAGATGTCATGTATGTGCGGTATGCCGGTAAATTTGTGAAATTGTGCAGGCCGCTGCGATGACTCAGCAACATGCCGATAGTGATAGCACCGGCATTTTTAATATCAGGAAAGAATGTGGAGAGGGGTGTATCAAGGCTCAGTTTTTCTTCTTCAATTAATTGAAAAATCATCACTGCGGTAAACACTTTGGTGATCGAGCCCACGCGATACTGCGTATCCGCTCCGGCTTTACGGCCAGAGGCGACATCAGCAAAGCCAATGGAGCGTTGATAAACCGGCTCACCGCCATCAACAATCGCCACACTCAGCATCGCCTTGTCTTCTTTTTCCAGTAACGCGAAGTATTTGTCCAGTTTTGCACTGTCAAAATCCTGTGCACAAACGCCCCACGCTGCGAAAGCCAGCAGTAAAACAAAAAACCTTTTCATATGCACTCCCTTGCCAGAAAATACGGCGATGATCAGAGTCAGAATGACACAAATTTCACCGCCAGGTGCAATCTACACTGAGGGATTTACAGACTTATTTCAACCTGTATGGCTATTTTAAATGCAACAAATTGTCATCAACGGGGATAGTGGCAAAAAAGCACAGGAACGCTAGGATGCGCCCTGTGTATTAATTGTCGGACGATGGCAGAACAGCAAGCAAACAGCCCCCAGAAACGCCGCTCCGGCCGCAAAGGCAAAGGTTTCATAAGCATGAACACCCTGGTCCCACAACTGACCTGCCACATAGTTGCCCAGCGCTCCGCCCATACCGAAAGCAATACTGACGTACAGGGCCTGACCGCGACTCTGGAAACGGGACGGAAAAAAGTGCGTGATAAAGTGCATAGCAGTAACATGCGCCAGGCCAAAGCTGAGCGCATGAATAAGCTGACTTATCACCACAACCACGCCATGCTCTGCCCACGCCGCCAGTGCGTACCATCTGCCTGCTGTTAACACCATACACCACAATAACAATTGCCACACACCCACTCTGGCAATCAGTCTGCGGGCGATAAGGAAAATGCCGATTTCAGCCACAACGCCAATGGCGATGAGCATACCGGTTTGCTGACCGCTGTAATCGAGATCCCGCATGTACAAAGCGAAGAACCCGTAATAAGCGCCAAAACTTACCTGCAATAGAGCGGCGGAGGCTAGAAATAACAAAAAGGTTCTGTTGCGGGCAATTTGCCACAGCGTACCGGTTTCTTCATCCTTAGACGGCACTTTGTCCGGCTGACGAATAAACAGAGAAGCCAGAAACAACCCGGTCAGCACAAATAAACTGGCATACACCGGCGCTTCTGAGGAAAAGATATCCAGCGCTTTTCCTGTGGACACTGTAAGTACTATAAAACCGATACTGCCCCACAGGCGAACCTGGCCATAACTTATCCTGGTGGGTTTTACCGACTGAATGGTGATCACCTCAAGTTGAGGCAACACCGCCGTCCAGAACATCATCATTAATCCGAAGGCCAGCGTGAGGCCCCAGAAACTGCTAAACCAGAATACAGATGTAAAACACACCACAGACAACAGGCAACCGAGGCGGACAACATTTACCGCTTTACCGGTTTTGTCTGCCACACTGGCCCACAGAGACGGACCGACAATTCGGGATAAAGTAATCACTGCCCACAATTCGCCGATGTCTGACGAGGTAAACCCGCGGCCATCAAGAAAAATGCCTAAATAGGGTGTGAGTACACCAAGCTGACCAAAATACAACCAGTAGGTAACAGCTAGCAGAATGATATTGGTGCGCGAATGAGCATTCATAACACGCACCACAGATTGGAATTGTTCAAAGAGAGGCGCTTATTTCGCAGAGTTGCCCGGAATGACAGGTGTGCCGGACATGATACCGGCATTCTGTGCGCGGTGGCGCAGCACGTGATCCATTAACACAATCGCCAGCATTGCTTCAGCAATGGGCACAGCACGGATACCTACGCACGGGTCATGACGACCTTTCGTCACGATATCGATTTCGTTGCCGTCCACATCAATGGTTTTACCGGGCACTGAAATACTGGACGTTGGCTTAAGCGCCATGTGCACAACCAGATCCTGGCCACTGGAAATACCACCCAGCACACCACCGGCGTGGTTGCTGCTGAAGCCGTCCGGTGTCAGTGTATCGCGGTGCTCACTGCCCTTCTGTTCAATCACACCGAAACCATCGCCAATCTCAACGCCTTTCACCGCGTTAATGCCCATCATGGCACTGGCAATGTCAGCATCGAGGCGGTCGAAAACCGGCTCACCCAATCCGACAGGCATTCCCGTCGCCACTACCGAGACTTTCGCACCGATAGAGTCGCCTGATTTTTTCAGGTCACGCATGTACTGGTCTAATTCGTCCAGCTTACTTTCGTCAGGACAGAAAAACGGATTGGTATTCGTCACGCTGTGATCAACGGTCTCTACTTTGACCGGTCCAAGCTGGGAAAGATAGCCATGAATTTCGATGCCGCAACTTTCTTTCAGGAATTTCTTGGCAATACCGCCTGCCGCAACACGAATAGCCGTTTCACGGGCAGAAGAGCGGCCACCACCACGGTAATCCCGCATGCCGTATTTTTGATGATAGGTGTAATCCGCATGACCGGGACGGAAACGGTCTTTGATATTGGAATAGTCACCACTGCGCTGATCGGTATTTTGGATCAACAGGCCAATGCTGGTACCGGTGGTTTTACCTTCAAACACACCCGATAAAATTTGTACCTCATCACCTTCCCGGCGGGCGGTGGTGTAACGGGAAGTGCCGGGTTTTCTGCGATCTAAATCTACTTGCAGATCGGCTTCTGAGATTTCCAGTCCCGGAGGACAGCCATCAACCACGCCACCTATTGCAATCCCGTGGCTTTCACCGAATGTGGTGACAGTGAATAATTTTCCAAAGCTATTACCAGACATCTGTATTAACTTTCCTTCCCGTTAAGATATGAAACCAAAGACGCACGGGAGACGGCAAAAATACCGTGTCCGCCGTGTTGAAGTGCTACCCATTCCACGTTTAACCCGGCAAAACGTTCAGCCATATGCACCTGACTGTTGCCGACTTCCACCAGCATCCAGCCATTTTCTTTTAAATACACCGGTGCCTGCTTCAGCATCTGCTCAACCAGATCCAGACCATCTTCTCCTGCCGCCAGGGCTAATTCAGGCTCATGCTGATATTCGTCCGGCAAATCATTCATGTCTTCTTCATCGACATAAGGCGGGTTCGACACGATTAAGTCGTACCGCTGGCCTTCCAGACTGGTAAATAAGTCTGAATGAATAGGGAAAACACGGTCGCCTAACTGATGTTCCTGAATATTGAAATCTGCCACTTCCAGGGCGTCGTGGGAAATATCCACGGCATCCACCTGGGCTTCAGGAAATGTATGGGCCAGCGCAATAGCAATACAACCCCCACCTGTGCACATGTCCAGAATACTGGCCGGCTCAGATGACAGATAAGCGGAAAAGCGATCTTTGATCAATTCGGCAAACGGTGAACGGGGGATCAACACTCTTTCGTCAACGTAAAATGGCATGTCGCAGAACCATGCCTCACGGGTAATATACGGCAATGGCATGCGTGTTTGTACCCGCTTTAAGACTAAATCTGCAACTTTCTCTTTTTCTGAAGTGGTAAGACGGGCTGAAAATAAGCCGTCACCGGTTTGCGATGTAATATCCTGAGGCAGATGCAATGCATGCATCACAAGGCAAACAGCTTCATCCCAGCTGTTATCAGTGCCATGCCCGTAGTACAGGTGCGCATCGTTAAAACGGCTCACAGACCATCTCACCATGTCCAGCATGGTGTGCAGTTCACGGATGGCTTCGTCTAAATAAATCTTATCGGTCATGGAGTGTGGTACATCGCCAGAAATAAAGCTGGTATCATACCGAAACTCGCAATGACACCCAACACAAATTGCGCGATAACAGACGTGCAGATGAACACAGGCTAAAACAGACAGGAGAAAATGGTTGGCTGATCAGTGGAAACCGGAAGACGACGACAATGACATGTCATTATTCCGGGAAGCGGTAAGTGGTATAAAGCCGCTGTCACAGGACAAAATTGTGCATAAACGCCGTCATGTGCCGGCGAAGCGACTGCATTCCGCCACCCGCCCGGACAGCCGTCAGCAAAAGCTGCTGGATGCCAGTTTTGCGTTTTCAGATGTCTATCAGGCCAGCCTGCCCCATCAGGGTCCCATGCGGTATTGCCGCGAAAATGAACCGACACACAGTTTGAAGCGATTACGGCGGGGAGATTTCTATCCTGAGCTTGTACTGGATTTACACGGTCTGAACCGCGAAAACGTAAAACTGGAATTATCCGCACTCATTTACACCGCGCGCAAGGAGCTTATTGATTGTGTAGCCATTGTGCATGGCATCGGTTCCGGCGTACTAAAAAACGCCTTGCCTCACTACCTGGTTCAACACCCCCATGTCAAAGCGTTTCACCAGGCTCCCCTGGAGTATGGCGGGCAAGGCGCGTTACTGGTGCTTATCGAAACCCTTGATCCGGGCCTCAGTAAACAATAACAAACTATTTATCCGGTCCCGCGCTGTTGTGCATAAACAGCCATGTGTAATAACACATCATCAAAACAACAATAAAAATACCCAGAAGTGAACCCCATACTACAGGGTCTTTAAGCATGGTCAGCCACATCAGATTACTCCCTAACATTGATAACTTTTTACAGTGCTAGTGTGCATGGCTGCGGCAGGTAAATCTGTGATCTGAATCAATGGGAACAGTCGATGCAAATAAGACCCGTGATGCAGATCAAAAAGAGGCTTTTAAAAAAATAGGATTTAATTCACAAAACGCTATTGCAAATCATTATCATTTACACTATATTGTTCCTGCCTGTTCGACGTTGGGTGATTAACGGTCTTGGCTTAGCGTCGATTGTAGGCAGGTGTGTGGTGCGCCTGCCTACTTCTTTTCTCTCTCAGTAAACTTCGTATTGAATCCTTCGTAAGGAAAAAACTGCCGCGTCCGGTACTTTCACACCAATAATGCCAGCCCTTTACGCAATCACATCATCATTATGTGAACAGTTTCCAAAACCAGCTTTTCTGCAAGTCTTCTTCGCAGGTTTTTAACTGGGTAGCATAACGCAATGAGCGTGCTTTAACCGTACCAGCCACCTTTTTCAGCCAGGGCTTACTGTTGTAGGTACGACGTTTATACCCGCCCCACCCTTCATGGTAATTCAGGTACTGGGCATAACCGTCCCACTTTGATACACCATTAATTTTGTACGACTTGGAAATAAACCAGCCCATGAAATCCATGGCGTCATCAAAATCATCCCGGTCCGCCCAGCTGTTGCCGGTTTCGTTGACATAGTCAGACCAGGTAACCGTTTTCGCCTGAGAATATCCGTAAGCGGAACTGACCCGGCCCCATGGAATAAGACCAAAAAATACATAATCTTTTGGTGGCAGTGCATCATGCCGGAATGAGCTTTCCTGATACATGATTGCCATGGGAACATGGATTGGCACGCCCCATTTATCGCGGGCATCAGCGGCCGCATCATACCAGTCTTCTTTCTCGTAGAAGATTTCGCAAATGTTACTGGTGTCCTGCGGAGGCGACGTGGCACAACCGGTAATACCACTTAAAAGCAGTACAATTCCGGCACCTGCAAAAAATCGTTGTGAATTGTTGAACTTTCTCACTGCCCGCTGTCTTAATAAGTGTTCTGGTAATAAATGTGTGTGTTTCCCTGGAACATTCTTATGCCTGGCCCCCTTGCCAGGCATTTTTTTATCCCCGGCAAGGTCAATTCAGGCTTCAGCTGTCCCGTGTAGCCATCGGTTCTGCGAAATAACCGGCAATAAAATCTGCAAAAGGTACTTCATCCGTCGCCTCAACAGCGTGCTGCGCAGCCAGTGAATCAGCGGCCATTTTTTCAAATGTTTTCAAATCATAGTGCAGATATTCATAGCCTTTAAATGCTTCCGCGTACTGTCTGGCCAGATTAAGCCCCAGTACACCGTTATCCATATCATTTTCAAGCAACGTTGCCAGAATTTTACTGGATGGCGTTTCATCAGCATTAAGTACTTTTTGCCACTCAGCTTTGACAGCATCGCTGTATGCCGATGTTCCGTTGGCGTTATCAAGCACTTTTGCGGTTTGCTCAAATACAGCAAACAGCCCTTCACACCATTCGCGAAATGCAACACTGCCGTCTTTGTTTTCCAGCATCAGGTCAGGATTACGTCCTTCAAGGACCACTTTATCCATATTCTCCCGGCAAACGGTGAGCTCCTCTGCCGTCATTTCAGGGCTGTCTGTCAGCAGGCATGAAAGCATGAAGACATCGAGGAAATCCATCTGGCCTTTGTCAATGCCCACAGGCGAGAAAGGATTCACGTCCAGTACCCGCACTTCCACATAGTTAACGCCGCGGCGCACAAGGGCATCGGTAGGTTTTTCCATGGAGCGCGTGGGCTGCTTGGGACGAATAGGCGAATACAGTTCATTTTCTATCTGCAGAATATTCTTAGATAACTGCTGAAAATGCCCGCCCTCTCCGGCGGCAAACTGGCCAAACCGTGAGGACGGCGTGTACATGGCACTACGAAGCTTTTCCACATAGGTATCGATGTGGTTATAGCAAATTTGTAAAGCTGACTGCTCTGAGTTGGTGTAACCCAGATCGCTCATACGCAAAGAGGTCGCATAAGGCAGATAAACCGTGCCTTTACCGACTTTTTCAAAATTCAGCGTCGTCGGCTTCCCTTTCAGGAAGGACTGACACAGCGCCGGCGATGCCCCGTACAGATACGGCAGTAACCAGCAAAAACGGCGGTAATTACGGATCAGCGAGAAATAATCAGCAGAAACCTGATCCTGAGAGTATTCTACACCGTTCAGTTCTGCCCACGCCTGCCAGAATGTATCCGGCAATGAAAAGTTAAAATGCACACCGGAAATCGCCTGCATCATACTGCCATAGCGATTTTTAAGTCCCATACGGTACACGCGCTTCATTTGTGCAACGTTAGATTCACCGTAATAAGCCAGCTGAATTTTATTTTCATCATCAATGAAACACGGCATGCTCATGGGCCACAACATTTCGCCGTTCATATTTTCACTGGCGAATTTGTGGATATCCCTTAACTGGGTTTCTGTTACCTGACTGTCTGCCACCGGCGGCGTAATAAATTCCAGCAAGGCTTCAGAAAAGTCGGTAGTGATACACTCGTGGGTCAGTGCCGAACCCAGAGCCTGAGGATGGGCTGTTTCCGCCAGCCGGCCATTGGACTGTATACGGAGGCCTTCACGTTCGACGCCATGTTTAATGTCTTTTAGTGCACTTGAAAACGCAGTCGCGTTCATCGCCGCAAGGCGACGGGAGAAAGTTGGCTCTGATGAGGTCAATGTATTCATCCATAGAGGAGGGTCAGCACCACGATGTGGGGCGTAACCCTCAAATTTCAATAAAAATTAATTCAGTGACAGCGGGACAACGGGCAAATCCAGTGTAGCAAGCTGTGGCGCCAGTGCCTCAGCATCCCCTACCACAATAATTTGCATCTCGTCCAAATTCAATTCCCGCTGCGCCACAGCATTCAACCTGTCCGTTGTCATATTCCTGATAAGGCTGGTCTGGGTTTCACGGTAATCATCTGCCAGATCGTAGGCCAGCAGTTGACGCAGAAATGCTACCTTGCTGCTCGGTGTTTCGTATTCCAGCGCATCGCTGAGCGTAAAGGCGTTCTGCATGAAGCGGAGTTCTTCTTCCGTCATGCCCTGCTCTCTGTACAGCTTAATTTCCTTCATCATTTCTTTGATGGAGTCAGCGGTATTCACCGCCGTCACATTTGCATGGGCTTCAAACCAGCCTAAGGTTTTACCGCCAATGAAAGACGTGGACGCGCCGTAGGTGTATCCCTTATCTTCCCGCAAATTAAGGTTAATACGGCTGTTAAATGCTCCGCCCAGCGGGAAATTCATCAGTCGTGCTAAAAAGTAATCGCCGGTTGCATCAAAGGTCAGCGCCCGTTTCACCAGATATACCACCGACTGTACGGCCTGAGGATTATCTACCACGAAGATCTGCGTTTTATCATACTCAGGAAAGTCGCTGAACACAGGAATGGTGTAGTCCGCAGGCTGCCACGTTGACAGGAAAGATAAAGCAGAAGCCATCTGGACCTGAGTTAAATCACTGACTGCCACAATGGTGGCATGGGACGGCGTGTAATACTTGCTGTAGAAGTCTTTGATGTCGGCCAGTTCGATATTAGCCAGTGTTTCAAGGGTACCGGAAGCCGGCAGGCTTACCCGGTTTTCTTCTCCGTATAACACTTTTTCTTTTGCACGGTTTGCCAGGTAATCCGGATTACGCATACTTTGCTGCAGACTCTGCGCCATGCGGGCTTTCAGCCGGTTGAAATCTTCTTCATTGAATGCAGGATGAAACAGCTTTTCCTGCACCAGTGCCATGGTTTCATCCAGATACTTTGTCAGCGACGATACTGACACCTGGGTGTAACGGCCTGACGCGCTGAAGCTCACCGAACTGCCCAGTTTCGCCAGTTCATTTGATAACGCTTCGTTGGAATAATTTTCCGTTGATTCATTCATCATCGCAGCCGTGAGATAAGCCAGACCGGCCTTATCCTGCGGGTCGAGCAGCATGCCGCCTTCCAGATTCAGCGTCAGTGTCACCGTTGGCGTTTCAGCGCTGGTTACACCAAGCATATCGATACCCGGCGCTAATTTAGTTTTCCAGAATTCAGGCACATGCACCGTCGGCGCAGGACCCGCTTCCGGAACCACTGTCCGGTCAAACGAATCTTTAATTTCCGCCGTCACCACGTCACCGGCAGACTCGTCAGGTCCGGGAATATCACGGGGCGGAAGCGTGAAGTTTTGCGGGGCAGCCGCCATTTCCGGATGCCCCTGAGGTACCACAGACACGGTCACAGCATGCTTGCCTTTAATGTACTGACGGTAAACCCGCATAACATCTTCTGCTGTCACGTTACGGTAACGGTCAAGATCAGCCTGAACCAGGTCAGGTTGGCCGTAAAAGGTTTCCCCGCCGGACAGGGCACTGACTTTACCCGATACACTTTGCAGACCGAAAATGGTTGATGCTTCAATCCCGCCTTTGGTGCGCTGAAGATCATCTTCATTAACGCCGCGGGTTTCAAACTCTGTCAGTGTCTCATCAACCAGCGTCTTCAGCGTAGCAAGCTTTTCTACCTTCTGCGGATTCGCCAGTGCCAGTAACTGAAACTCGCAGGCCAGTTCACGACAGGGGTGAGAAACACCCGCCTGAACCGCAACGCCTTCTTTCACCAGGTTTTTATAGAACAGCGATGTTTTACCGCCGCCGAGAATGTCAGCGAGTACATCAAGAGGCGCTTCATCAGGGTGCCTGGCGTAAACCGTAGGAAACGTGATTTGCAGTAAAGGCAGATGCACTTTGTCTTCTACCGTCACGTACCGGTCTTCCTTCAGGGTTACCGGCTGTGGCTCAGGATCTGCCACCTCAGGACCACGGGGCACCGGGCCAAAATACTTTTCCACCCACGCTCTGGTCTGCGCGACATCTATGTCGCCACCAATGGTCAGCACGGCATTGTTAGGACCATACCAGCGCTTAAAGAAGGCTTTCAGATCGTTTACATCAACCCGGTCGAGATCTTCCACATAACCGATGGTGGACCAGGAATAAGGATGGCCTGCCGGATACAGGGCTTCACCATTTTTCTCAGACCGCAATCCGTAAGGTTGATTATCCACCCGCTGCGCCCGCTCATTTTTCACGGTATCGCGCTGGTTCTCAAACTTGGTCTGATTTACCGCCGGCAGCAAAAAGCCCATGCGGTCGGCTTCAAGCCACAGTACTTTTTCAAGCTGATTAGCCGGTACACTTTCAAAGTAATTGGTCCGGTCTGTATTGGTGGTTCCGTTCAGGGTTCCGCCGGCTTCAGTGATGATCCTGAAGTGTTCTTCATCAGCAACATGCTCTGAGCCCTGGAACATCATATGTTCGAAGAAATGGGCAAAGCCGGACTTACCGACATCTTCCCGCGCACTGCCTACGTGATACGTCACATCCACGTGTACCAGTGGATCAGAATGGTCCTCATGCAAAATAACGGTCAGGCCGTTATCCAGCGTATATTTTTCGTAGGGGATATGGACTTGCTGCTCCTGCACCGCAACGGTTGTCTGCTCAGCAGGCTTCTGAGACTGACATCCGCTTAATGACACTGCAACGCTCGCACACACTAAAACTTTTGTGGCCAGAGATAACGCCATCAGGCTTCCTTTTTTCATTGTAAGTTCGTCACTGTTAAGACAATCCGTCTTAAACAGGTCTGCCCCGTTGTGCCGGAACAGAATACAGATTGTTACTGAGACTACCAGAATTTGGCTCAGAAAGCCCAGGTCTCCTTAACCCCTTTGTATCAATTTATTTATTAATGAAATACACTGGTGTAAACACCTGGAGAGACTGTATGGATTCTGCCGAAAAGATAATCAATCTCGAATTTGGCCTTTCTCAGTTAAGTGGGAATAAAACGCTGTTTCTGCGACTTTTGCAAAAGTTTGCCGACGAATACCAGCACGCCTCAGATAAACTTCAAACTTTACTCGATAACTGTGACTGGCAGGAAGCCAGAGTGTATATTCATACCATCAAAGGGGTATCGAGTAATCTGGGGATTAACCAGCTTCACCTGACCTGTAAAGAAACAGAAAACGAGCTTAAAGCGCAGGAAACGGTGCCGGCTTCCCTCCCTGCCCTCAAGCAAACAGTGGTTGTTACCCTGGACGCTATCGCAACATTACAGGCTAATCCGGCCTTGCTTGACGACCTGCAAGCCGCAGAAGCCGCTATGAATGCGCCGGCAGCCGGTCAACAGGACAGTGAGCCTGCTGTAGCCACCACCGGTACCGCTGAATCCCCGGCTTCTGCTCCGCAAACCGGTCAGGCGCCTGCTGCCTTTATTCAGGCGCTGGAACAAAGTGAATTTATTGCACAGGATCAGCTGGACAGCTGGCTGGCCGCCACCACGCCGGATCCGGCATTACAGCAAACCCTGCGTGATGCCATTGACGAACTTGATTACGATACCGCACTGAACCTGATCCGTGGATAGCCCCGCTACCTCTGTCGGGATGTGTTTTGAACATCCCGACTTCTATGTCATTCATAAACCCGTCGGCATGCCTATGCACGATGACGCGCTGGGCGTGATACATGCTGTCCGGGCACTCACCGGTGAACAGCAACTTTACTTATGTCACCGTCTCGATACTGTAACTTCGGGCTGTCTGTTGATCGCCCGCAATGCTTCTGCAGCCGCACAGTTAAGCGGGCTGTTTGCCGGTCGTGACATACAAAAATATTATCTGGCCATCCTGTCGGGAAAACCGGCGAAGAAACAGGGCACCATAGCCGGTGATATGAAAAACCGGCGCCGTGGACAGCATGTGCTGATGAAAACCCGCGAAAATCCGGCTGTCACCCAGTTCTTCAGTTATCACCGTGCTGAAACCGGACGCATTGCGCTGGTTAAACCGCTTACCGGGAAAACCCATCAGATACGAGTTGCCATGAAAAGTCTGGGTGCGCCTATTCTGGGTGACACGTTATATGGCGGCCAAGAGGCTGACCGTGTCTATCTGCACGCGTGGCAATTACACTTTTGCTATAACGGTGAGGATTTCAGCATCACCTGTACGCCTGAGGAAGGCTCGCGCTTTGTCTCTGAGGCATTTTCCGGCTGGCTTGCGGAACAGCCGGACAACCGGTCACTGCCCTGGCCATCTTTCACCCTGCCGGAAATAAAGAGCCGGTAATGTCAGTCAGGCTCTGTGTTATAGGCAGCGGCGCTGTAGGTTCACTCTTTGCTGCAAAGGCACTGGAAGCCGGCTTTGATGTCACCCGTGCAGTGAGACAGCCCCGCTCTGGTGCGCAACAGACCACCGTTAAGACGGTGACATTGCAAAATGACAGCACGGTTTCCTTGCCTGACACCATCATTACTTCGGACAGCCCGGTGGATATTCTGTTCGATCTGATTGTTATTCCTGTGAAGGTTTATCAACTGAAAGAAGCGTTGATACAGTGGTCTCACGTTTTTACGAATAATACGCCGGCCTTGCTGCTGCAAAACGGTATGGGGGGAGATGAGATCTTTCGTTCTGTTTTGCCTTCTGTAAGACTTTATCAGGCAACCACCAGCCACGGCGCTCTGCGTCAGCAGAACGCTGTGCGCCATACCGGTTTTGGTGAAACGCTGGCAGGCCCGGCAACAGGACAAAACAGGAATGACAGTGCGGATGAAAAAGTGTTTCGAATCCTCGGGCAGGCATTTCCGCCGGTAACACGCTGCGACAATATTGCTCTCGCTCTCTGGCAGAAGCTGTCTGTCAATCTGGTGATTAATCCGCTCACGGCACTGCATAACATCCGCAACGGGCAACTTACAGAGCCGGCATATGACGCAGTGATTTCATCGTTATGTCGCGAAACCAGCTTGGTCATGGAGGCTTGCGGTTACAAGGAAAGTGCAGACTTTCTGAAAAACCGTGTATTGCGGGTTGCCGGGGCCACGGCAGCCAACTACTCCAGTATGCACCAGGACGCTGCTCATGGCCGTCCGCTGGAAACCGGTGCGATTACCGGATACCTGTTACAGAAAGCTGCAGCGCATCACATCCCGGTTCCCGCTCATCAGTCTTTGTTTGATGCACTGACAGACCGTTTTCCGGCTTAATCGATTTCATGGGCGACCTGCCCGTGAGCCAGCATGGCAAATAACCCTGTCCCACCGGCAATATTCCCCAGCAGCGTAGCAAAAATCAGTGAGCAGAGTTGATATAGTGTGACTTCCCCCTGCATCGCAAGCAGGAACAATTCCGTAGACCCGGCAATCACGTGGGTGAAATTCCCCATAGCAATGAGATAAGTAAACATAACGATGACGAAGAAAGCGGCACTCTGCACCGACGGTTTCATCCAGACAATACCGGCGATAATGAAGCCTGAAATGACCCCGTAGGAAAAGGCCTGCCCGAATTCCAGCTCCACATAATGTCTTGAAATAGCGTTCATCCCCTCAATGTATTCCACCGGCACGGTATGTAACTGATACATTAACGTCGCGGCCAGTAGAGTACCCGCCATGTTGGCGGCAAACACGATAGCCCACAACCTTGCGGTACAGCCAAGCATGGTGAGAGAGCGGTGGTTAAGCAGCGGTAAAATGACAGTGAGAGTATTTTCAGTAAACAGTTGCAGCCGGCCCATGATCACAAGGACAAAGCCCACGGTATACCCGAAGTTCTCCAGCGCAAACTGATAGTCTGAACCTTCAAACACCGTATGCAGAATGCCCTCTGCAAGTACTGAGGTTGATATGCCAATGCCGGCGGCCACGCCGGACCACCACAGCGACATACCCGGCCGCTCAAGCTCTTCAAGCCCCTCACGGTGAATCACCGCATACAGAGAAACTGAGCTCAGACTCTGGTGATCACGCACATCCTGCTCTTCTTCCTTCGTAAGCGGCGAGTCAACATGACGCTCGTCTTCGTTTTTCTCTTTCCCTGTCATATCCGGCTCCTGCAAAAGTGTTCTTAAATACGCCTTGTTACGAGTGATACGACAGGCCGGAGTAAAGCGATTGAATCAAAGACATAAAAAAACGGTATGGGCTTTCGCGCATACCGTTTTTTAGCAAGCAGAATAGAGATTTATTCCTGTACTTCCGGCTTCATGTGCGGGAACAGGATAACGTCTTTGATTGTCGGGCTGTCAGTGAACAACATAGCCAGACGGTCGATACCGATCCCCTGACCCGCTGTTGGCGGCAGACCATATTCCAGTGCACGGATGTAATCTTCATCGAAGTGCATGGCTTCATCATCCCCGGCATCTTTTTCTTCAACCTGCTTACGGAAACGGGCTTCCTGATCTTCAGGATCGTTAAGTTCGCTGAAACCGTTAGCCAGTTCACGGCCGCCTACGAAGAACTCGAAGCGATCTGTGATGAACGGGTTATCGTCGTTACGACGGGCCAGCGGAGACACTTCCCACGGATACTCAGTGATGAAGGTGGGCTGGATGAGTTTCTCTTCAGCTGTCGCTTCAAAGATTTCACACAGGTACTTACCTGCACCCCAGATCCCGTCTACTTCAGGCTCTTTAATGTGCAGCTGTTTCGCCATGGCTTTCATTTCATCAAGGTGCGCTTCCGGGTCGCGGATAGCAGCCTCGTTGGCTTCTGGCCAGTATTTCAGGATAGCCTCGCCCATGCTCAGACGATCGAAAGGCTTACCGAAATCATAGCGGGTTTCAGACGTCACTTCGCCTTCGCTGTCACGGGTAGTATTAACCAGTTCTGTCGTGCCAAGAATGTCCTGAGCCAGCTTGCGCAGCATGTCTTCAGTCAGGTTCATCAGGTCATTGTAATCAGAGTACGCCATGTAGAATTCCAGCATGGTGAACTCAGGATTGTGACGGGTCGACAAACCTTCATTACGGAAGTTACGGTTGATTTCGAATACCCGCTCGAAGCCACCCACAACCAGACGCTTCAGGTACAGTTCCGGTGCGATACGCAGGTACATGTCGATGTCCAGCGCATTGTGGTGAGTCACGAAAGGCTTGGCCGTTGCACCGCCGGGAATGACCTGCAGCATTGGCGTTTCCACTTCCATAAAATCACGCTCGGTCAGGTACTGACGGATGCCGTTAATCAGGGCACTGCGGATTTTGAAGTTGCGGCGGGTATGTTCACTGGTGATCAGATCCACATAACGCTGACGGTATTTGGTTTCCTGATCGCTCAGACCATGGAATTTCTCTGGCAGCGGACGCAGTGATTTGGTCAGCAGTTGCCAGTTTTCCATGTTCACGTACAGGTCACCTTTACCTGACTTGTGCAGGTCGCCGGCTACACCGATGATGTCACCGATGTCCAGACTACCGAATTTCGCTTTAATTTCTTTTTGTGTTTCTTTGTCGGCGTAAGCCTGAATACGACCGGTCATATCCTGCAGCAGCAGAAACGGACCGCGCTTGGCCATAATACGGCCGGCAACGGAAACCTTATTGCCCTGTTCCGCCAGCGCTTCTTTATCCACTTCACCGAACTGCGCCTGCAGTTCCTCAGCGTAGTTTTCGCGGCGGAAGTCGTTAGGGAAACCATTGGCACGGCAGTTTTCCCGAATCGCGCTCAATTTAGCCCGGCGCTCGGCAATGAGTTTATTTTCGTCGAGTTGTTGGTCGGTCATAACCTGTTCACTTTTAAGTGTAATTTACAGGCCAGATTTCAAACTGGCTTGCAGGAATTTATCTAAATCACCGTCGAGGACGGCTTGCGTATTACGGGTTTCTACACCTGTACGTAAATCTTTAATGCGGGAATCGTCCAGCACGTAAGAGCGGATCTGGCTGCCCCAGCCGATATCAGACTTGTTATCTTCCAACGCCTGCTTTTCAGCATTCTGCTTCTGCAGCTCAAACTCATAAAGTTTGGCTTTCAGTTGCTTCATTGCCTGATCTTTATTCTTGTGCTGTGAGCGGTCATTCTGACACTGCACTACGATGCCCGTGGGTTCGTGGGTAATACGAACCGCCGAGTCCGTTCTGTTAACGTGCTGACCACCGGCACCGGAGGCGCGGTAAGTATCAATACGTAAATCAGACGGATCGATATCGATTTCGATATTGTCATCAATTTCAGGATAGACGAACGCAGAAGAGAACGACGTGTGACGGCGGTTTCCGGAGTCAAACGGTGACTTACGCACCAGGCGGTGTACACCGGTTTCCGTTCTCAGCCAGCCAAACGCATACTCGCCTTCAAAACGGATCGTGGCACTCTTGATACCAGCCACTTCGCCTTCTGACAGTTCGATAATTTCTGTTTTGAAGCCGTGTGCTTCACCCCAGCGCAAATACATACGCAGAAGCATATTGGCCCAGTCCTGAGCTTCCGTACCACCGGAGCCCGCCTGCAAATCGATATACGCATCGCAGGCATCGTTAGGACCTGCAAACATACGGCGGAATTCGAGTACTTCCAACGCTTCAACGAGCGAATTAAGTTCAGATTTCGCTTCTTCGAAGGTTTCTTCATCTTCCGCTTCGATGGCCAGTTCCAGTAAGCCTTCAACGTCTTCAGCACCCTGTTCGAGCTTCTGAATGGTTTCAACCACCTGCTCCAGGGCTACTTTTTCTTTCCCTAAGGCTTGTGCGCGCTCAGGCTCATTCCAGACGTCCGGGCTTTCAAGCTCACGGTTAACTTCTTCTAAACGTTCAGACTTCGTATCGAAGTCAAAGATACCCCCTAAGTGCTTCAGAGCGCACCCGGATATCTGCTATGGCATTTTTGACAGGATTTACTTCAAACATGATTTCGCCAGGAGATAAATTAAAAAACAGGACGGCGGATAGTACCGAATCTGGCGGGATTTTGATAGTGGGCGCGCCGGGAATCAGGCGAATTTCACCAGATTTTCAGTGGTTATGACCGGTTACGGCGAAGGGATGTGTCCGGCAAATGCCTTGAAGCCTTTACCGGACGGTATAAAAACAAACAAATTTGGTGATTTTACAAAAACATGCCGCCGGAAAGTTCCACGCGCTGACCGGTCATCCATGCACAATCATCACTGAGTATTTTGGCGATTGCCGGGCCGATATCTGAAGCTTCTCCTACTCTGCCTTTTGCTGTCACGCTGCTGACAAACTGATTCACTTCCGCGTTATCTCTTACCGTTCCGCCGGCAAAATCTGTGGCAATGGCACCCGGCGCGATGGTGTTTACGCTGATCCCGCGACCGCCCAGTTCTTTTGCCAGATACCGTGTCAGTACTTCCACGCCACCTTTCATCACTGCATAAGCACTTGAGCCGGGCAAGCTGAACCGGGCCAGACCCGATGAGATATTCAGAATATGCCCGTTATCTTCAATATCACTGAGCAATGCCTGCGTCAGAAAGTACGGCGCTTTTAAATGCAAATATGACAGGGCTCTGAGCAAGCATTTCGTGGTGGGCTACTCACCAGATATGCGCCCTGCGGCGGATTCCTTTGATTATTTCCACAACGGGCATAACTATCAGGTAGCGATGACAAGCCGGGTATCGGTGGCCACTACAGACGCCTACCTGACCTCCTGCCTGGCGGGACTGGGAATCATTCAGGTTCCTCATCACGGGGTTAAGCAGTACCTGGCCAGTGGCGAACTTGTAACAATTCTGGATGATTTTACCTGCCCGCCCCTGCCTCTTTCGGTGGTTTACACATCAAGACGCCATATGCCTAAACGAATCAGCACCTTCATAAACTGGCTCACTGAGCAGTTTGCCTGATGCGGCGTACAAATTTGACCGGAAACAAAAAACCGGCAGGCGCTAAAAGCGACTGCCGGTTTCTCTGATATCAGTACTGCCTGATAAACTTACATTTTTTCCAGTGTTTCGATACCCAGCAGGCTGAGGCCCTGTTCCAGTGTATTGGCCACCAGCGCGGCGAGTTCAAGCCGGCTGTTACGCACCGCTTCATCAATACCGTCTTTCAGGATCGGGCAGGCTTCGTAGAAACTCATGAATGCGCTTGCCACATCGTACAGGTAAGTACACAGCACGTGAGGCGTTGCTTCACGGGATACCAGACCAATCACTTCTTCAAATTGCAGTAACAGCACAGCCAGTGCATGCTCCTGCTTTTCGGTAAAGGTCATTGCACCTTTCAAATCTGCCACCGCAATACCGGATTTACGGAAAATACTTTTCACGCGGGTAAACGCATATTGCAGATAAGGCGCTGTATTACCTTCAAAGCTCAGCATGGTGTCCCAGTTAAACACGTAATCTGTGGTACGATTTTTACTTAAGTCAGCGTACTTAACCGCACCAATACCCACTTTACGGGCCACTTCAGCCAGTTCAGCTTCTGACAGGTCGTTGTCCCGCTCGCTGATGAGTTTGCCGGCGCGCTCTACCGCTTCGTCAAGTAACTCAACCAGTTTCACCGTGCCACCGGTACGGGTTTTAAATGGCTTGCCGTCACTGCCAAGCATCATACCGAAAGGACAATGCTCATAAGTCTGTTCTGCTTTCATGAAACCGGCCTTACGGCCCACAATTTCAGTTTGCTTAAAGTGCAGCGCCTGGCGGGCGTCAGTAAGAATAAGCGTACGGTCAGCATTCAGTTTGCCGCTGCGGTAGCGCATGGCTGCAAGATCGGTAGTGGAATACAGGTAGCCTCCACCGGATTTTTGCACAATATACACCGCCGGATTCCCTTCTTTGTCCGCCAGTTCAGGAATAAACACAACCTGCGCGCCCTGATCTTCTACCGCAATGCCTTTTTCTTTCAGGTCACGGATGACATTTGCCAGATCATCATTATAGGCAGACTCACCCATAATATCGTCACGGGTCAGACTGACATTCAGTTTGTTATACACTTCTTCGCTGTGCTGAACGGATACATCAATGAACTGTTTCCACAGCGTGAGGCACTGCTCGTCGCCACCCTGTAATTTCACCACGTATTCACGGGCACGGTCTGCGAAGCCCTCTTCTTCGTCGAAACGCACTTTCGCTTCACGGTAGAAGTCTTCCAGATCAGACAGTGCAGTTTCCGCTACCTCACTTTCCAGCTTGTCTGAAAGGTGTGCCAGCAACATGCCGAACTGTGTCCCCCAGTCGCCCATGTGGTTCTGGCGGATAACCTTATGACCAAGGAATTCCAGCACTTTAACTACCGCATCACCAATGATAGTGGTACGCAGATGGCCCACGTGCATTTCTTTAGCAAGGTTCGGGGAAGAGTAATCCACCACAATGGTCTGCTGGCTGTCTTTTGCCACGCCCATCCGCGGATCATGCAGTGCCAGTTCACACTGATTCGCCAGCCAGGAATCGCTGAGATGCACATTAATAAAACCGGGACCTGCCACTTCCAGCTTACTGGCAACGTCATCCAGGTTAACAAGCTCAACAATTTTCTCCGCAATGTCACGGGGCTTTTGTCTTAATTGTTTCGCCAGTGCCATCGCACCGTTGAACTGATATTCACCAAATTCAGGCCGCGAACTGCGTGCCACAGGCACCGGCGCATTTTCAGCACCTAATTTTTCCAGTGCTTCGCTAAAACGGCTGACTAATAAAGCATGTATGTTCATCGTTTCTTCGTCTTCTGTCTGTTCTTAATGTTCGCGGGTTTCTTTGAATTCGATATCCGGGTAACGCTCTTTAGCCAGTTGCAGATTCACCATAGTGGGTGCAATGTAGGCAAGGTTGTCACCGCCATCCAGCGCCAGGTTTTGTTCAGCTTTACGGCGGAACTCATCCAGCTTCTTCGCATCTTTACTGTACACCCAGCGTGCTGTGCTCACACTGATATGTTCGTAGATTGCATCTACGTTATATTCCGCTTTTAAGCGGGCCACAACCACATCAAACTGCAGTACACCTACCGCACCGACGATCAGGTCATTGTTGATCAGAGGACGGAAAACCTGCACAGCCCCTTCTTCAGATAACTGGATCAGTCCCTTAAGCAATTGCTTTTGCTTCAGAGGATCTTTCAGGCGGATACGCTTAAACAGTTCCGGCGCAAAGTTAGGAATACCGGTAAAGCGGAAATTATTGCCGGACGTGAACGTATCACCGATGCGGATAGTCCCGTGATTGTGCAAACCAATAATGTCACCGGCATAGGCTTCTTCCAGCAGTTCCCGGTCACCGGCCAGGAAGGTCAGCGCGTCAGAAATACGGACGTCTTTATTAATCCGTGAATGACGCATTTTCATGCCCTTCTCGTATTTCCCCGAAACGATGCGGCAGAACGCAATACGGTCGCGGTGTTTAGGATCCATATTCGCCTGGATCTTAAACACGAAACCACTGAACTCAGGCGCATCAGCACTGATTTCACCGTCTTCTGTCTGGCGTCCCTGCGGCGCAGGTGCCCACTCAACCAGACCATCCAGCATATGGTCAACACCAAAGTTACCCAGTGCTGTACCAAAAAATACCGGTGTCAGTTCGCCTTCAAGGAACAGTTCCTGATCAAACTCGTTAGACGCCCCCTGAACCAGCTCCAGTTCGTCTTTCAATGTTTCCAGCAAACCGCTGCCAATAGCAGTTTCAAGTTCCGGATTATCCAGACCTTTGATAATGCGTACATCCTGAATCATGTGACCCAGACCGGATTTGTACAAAATCACTTCATCACGGTGCAGGTGATAAACACCTTTAAATTCTTTTCCACAACCGATTGGCCAGGTCACCGGCGCACACAGGATTTTCAGCTCGTTTTCAACTTCATCAAGCAACTCCAGCGGGTCGCGGATATCGCGGTCGAGCTTGTTCATGAAGGTAATAATAGGCGTATCGCGCAGACGGGTAACTTCCATCAGCTTACGGGTACGATCCTCAACACCTTTTGCCGCATCGATAACCATCAGACAGGAGTCAACGGCAGTCAGTGTGCGGTAGGTATCTTCAGAGAAGTCTTCGTGTCCCGGCGTATCCAGCAGGTTCACCAGATTTTCACAGTAAGGGAACTGCATGACCGAGGTCGTAACTGAGATCCCCCGCTCTTTTTCCATTTCCATCCAGTCAGATTTGGCATGCTGACCGGACTTCTTCCCTTTCACGGTACCGGCTTTTTGCAAAGCTTGTCCGAACAAAAGGACCTTTTCAGTAATGGTAGTTTTACCCGCATCGGGGTGACTGATAATCGCAAACGTACGGCGTTTGCTGATTTCGCTGGTTAGGTTACTCATGGATATTCTGATCTGTCACTGTGTGAGGGTAGACGCGGGTTCAGAGCTTGCGGGCGGCGCCACCTTGAATTTCAAAAATTGGCGCGCATGATACCAGAATTGAGAAAAATTGCCGCCCTTTTCTCTACGGTGCAAATCCGCCGGCGCATTTGCACCGGCAGGCAGAAAGTTTGTACTCCGGAGGTCTTACTTTTTCTTCTCCGGTATGGATTTATCGTATTCCACCAGCTCTTCTAATGCAGCCCCGGGATCCTCTTCCCCGGCGACGGAGTCGAATTCTTCTTCGTCATGACGAAAGTCTTCTTCCGCCAGCGTGATTTCCCGTTCATGTTCACGGGCTTTTTTATTGCTGTCAGCCATCATATTCACCTGCTAATTGAACAAAACACACTTTTGTTAATTATACGTGAAGAGAGGATTTTGGATGAGATTTCAGATTATTTTTCTCACCGGGAGATGGTTTACTCTGTAGGATACAACCGCCGGGTATAATCGCTGACGCCCTATACCAGCAACATACGCATTATCCGCGCGTCTTCTTTACCGCCATCACAAGGGTAGTAATTTTTACGCACTTCAATGTCTTCAAAACCGGCTTTTTCGTACAGTGAAATGGCTTTGAGGTTTCCGGCTCTTACCTCGAGCCACAGTGACTCAGCCTGTTGTTGCCGGCACCATGCAATCACACCGTCTAATAACTGTTTTCCGGCCCCCTGCCCCCGGTCAGAAACAGCAACTGCAATGTCCATTAACGTGGCTTCGCCGGCAACCAGTAATATCACGGCGTAACCGGTGAGCTTAAGCTCACTGTTAAGTGCTGCCAAACCTGCATAGGGCGGTGTAAGACAGTCCGCAAAGGTAGATAAGGACCAGGGATTATAAGTGGCCTGCTGATGAATAGCATGGGCGTCATTGATCAGAGTGTCAGAAAGTGGCTGGAGTGTGAACGACGGCATCACTTACTGACCGGCACAAATGACCTGCCACAGACGGCGCTTTTCCGCAGCGTCTGATGGCGCAGTTTTATAAGGTAATGAAAGAATATTATTTTTCAGGGACAACTCTGAACCAAATTGCCAGCGAACAGACTTTGCATCGTAAAAAAGAGACAACGCCTGTAATATGTCCTGTCCGGCAGCTCCGAAGCTGCGGGGATCAATGGTTTCAACCGCCGGTGATGCCGGTTTTGCTTCATCGTCCTGCACTTTTTCCGGGGCAGATGGTTTTTTATCCTGTTTATTCCCCAGCATGGAACGAAGCTGCGCAATGCGTGCCTGACCACTTGCGGCGGGTTGAACAGAAGACTGAGATGGAACGGCAGCGCCGGAAGGCGTTAGTTCAGCAGTGTGACTGTTACCGGCAGCAGATGTTGCCTGAGTCTGTGATACAGCCTGAGATTGCCATACACAGATACCCATTTCCTGAAGAACAGCAATTTGATAAGGATTTAAACCGGACGTCATGAAAATGGATTTACTTTTGAGTGGAAGAAAGTAGGAACACTATAACTTACTCAGAGGAAAAGTGGCAGGGGTGGAGGGACTCGAACCCCCAACCATCGGTTTTGGAGACCGCTGTTCTACCAATTCGAACTACACCCCTAGCGCGCTGTGCATTATACGTATGCATTAACAAAGGTAAAGCCTTTTTGTGGCAAAAAAACAGCAAAACCAGTGCCTTTGCCTGGCATTCGCACAATACGCACAAAAAGCGCACAGCATGGCTGTTACTCCGGTTCACTCACCTTCTGCCGGTTAGTGGTTTCCAGTGCTGCCTGCCAGAGTGCAGCAGTGACATTCACCACCCGGCGTTGCTGTTCACAGGCAAAGATGACCTTCTCTTCAGCGGCCCCGCTTAAAGCGGCGTAGTGTTTATACAAGCGCAAAGCGGCTTCGTCATTTAACTGATTAATCGCAGCACAGGATGCCACATCAAAATAACGATTGCCGCTGGCAGCATATTCCCAGTCTACGATAACGGGTTTAGCGCCACCGGCTCCGGTTCTCACAATGTGCGGCAAAGACAGATCGTTGTGACAAAGCACCGCCTGTTCAGCAGGCGGCTGCTGTGCATCACCGGAATCAATCACGTTTCTCAATGCTTCAGCCAGGGGATGACTGCTCTCAAGATCTGCACTTTCAAAATAGCGCACCAGTCTGGGCTCAAGACACAGAGGTGGCGCGTCAATAGCTGTGCAGTGAATGGTGTGTAACGCAAAGGCGAGCAGGATGATACTGTCTTCACTGTTTGCGTTGTTCGCCGGTTCCGCATCCGTGGTGACCCAGCGTTCTGCCCACAGCGTGCAGTCAGGACTCAGCCACACAGGTTCAGGCGCAATGCCCTGACGGAACAGGCTATGCTGAAGCGTAAACTGAGCATGTTTGTTTACACCGGTAAAACTCTCACCGGCAGACCACTTAACAGCGAACTCACGCTCACCGTCAGTGATATTGAACAGACGATTCACATCCCCGCCCTGCCGTGATTCACAGATTGCATTACCGCTAAGCTTCAACGGCTCTGCTAACGCTTTAACGATAAGCGCGGGCGTCATGTTCCTGCATCTTCCATTGTTTCAGCCATTGTGCATAACCAAATACGGCAAATCCGACATATCCCAGAAACAGACACGCCGACAACATCAGGCCGCTTTGGGCGTAAAGGTAAGCTGAAGCCAGATTGATTACTATCCAGTACAACCAGTTCTGTAAAACCTTATGGGCCACCATCACGGTAGTCACCACACTGACCACCTGTATACTTGCATCGAGTAGCAGGTGTTCGCTGTTGAACTGCCCCTGTGCCCAGAAGGATAAGCCCCAGGCGATCAGGAGAAGTCCCGGCACCAGCATGGCATGGGTATACCATGGCCAGGAATGCACCCGGTCGTCGCCGGCAGCCTGACGGTTCCACTGATAATACCCGTATCCGGCCATCATCATGTAATACAGATTCAGGATGGCCTGAAATGGCAGTGTAACCTGCCAGAAGAGCCAGGTATAAATAGCCGTACTGATAAATGCACACAGCCAGCACCAGCGGTTTTGCCTGGCAGCCAGCCAGACATAGGCCAGTGCCAGCACTACAGCAACCCACTCGGCCAGTGATGTCGCGGCTATCTGTTCAAAGAAATGCGGGATGAAATCAGTCATCCTGATCCTTACGGGCCTGCATCACATCGAAGTTCAGAAACTTGGCCACAAAAATGGCCTGCCCGACTTCTTCATGGGTGCGCTGCATTTCTTTTCCCAGTACCGCCATAACGTCGGCATACTCGCCGGTGACCTGTGTACTGGTAGAACAGGTCGTCACATCAAGGGTGTCGTAACTGTTCAGTCTGTCAATAAACGACTTTATGGGTGGAATGTACTCATTCACCAGAGGATACAGAGATAGCTCAACCATGACCTGCATAGAGATTCCTTAAAATTGAAAACGGGCTGTGACGCCGAACTGTCTGCCATCACCCAACTGATAATAAGGTTCAGCAAACTCATAGTAATCACGGGGATCGTTACTGAATCCACCGAAACCGCGGGTGTACCAGGTTTTATCAAACACGTTCTTTACCCACAGTGTGGTGCGCAACATGCCTTTTACCCAGGTAATATCAGTGTTGTACAACGTTGTGGCCGGTGCTGTTTCATCATGGCCATCAGAGAAGCGGTATTCGTCTTTAAAGTCCATATCAGCGCGCCATACCAGAGAATCAGTCAGCCACAACTCACTGAACAGGTTCGCTGTATATTTAGGTGCCTGAGCCTGACGCTGCTTACTGACATATTCACCGTCGGCAGTCTCGTAACCTTCAAAGGTGGCACTGAGGTAACCCGCGCTGGCCTGCACTGTCCAGGATGACGTTGCCTGCCAGGAAAGCTCCAGTTCTGCCCCTTTATTTGTGCCCACATCGGCATTCGCCGTGATATCGATAAAGGCGGCAGAACCGTCTTCACGTTCCTGAACATCAAAATCGCTGATTTGGGTATCTTCCCGTTCCATGAAGAAAACTGCTGCGCGGGCAGTCAACTCAGGAACAAACAGTTTGCCTTTGTAGCCTGCTTCATAGTTCCAGTTGTATTCCGCATCAAAGAAACGGCGCTCCCGGCTGACCTGTTCATCATAGTTAATGCCGGCACCTTTGTAACCTCTGGATACGCTGGCATACAGGTAGTCCCCTCCCATATCCCAGGTCAGTGCCAGTTTGCCGCCGGTCATGGTCGTGTCATCGTCGTACACCACCTGCGCATTATCAGCATAATCATAGGCGTAATTTTCAACACGCAGGGCGGACGTCAGCAATAAAGACGGAGTCAGCTGAGTATCAAGCTGACCGTAAACCGCTGTTGTCTGCGGTTCGAAGGTACTGATAAAGTCGCCGTCAGCATAGGTATACTGGCGCAGTAAATCCTGTTCACTCTGATTGATGCGGCCACCGATAACCCAGGTCGTGGTGTCATTGAAGATTTTTTTATCTTCAGCAGAAGTAAAACGCACCTCGGCAGATTGTTGGGAAACATCCCGGTAATATGCATCAAAGGATGTATAGCCCCAGGGGTGAAAACCAGTGTAGGTCCAGTCTTCGTCGTAGCCGTAAGCGATATCATGACCGGCCATAGTCGCAATGATTTCCAGCAAACCACCGGCGGTTTCATGATTGATATGTGCACTGACCGCTTTGGTTTCCTGCTCATCAAAGCCGGGTTCATCCGACAACGTGTGGCGGTTGTTATCCAGTGAGAAAGCATCGTAACCGTTATTGATATCGTACCAGCGGAAATCCACCGCAACGGATGTTTTGTCAGTCACATCCCACAGTGTTCCCAGCCTTACTGCATTCTCATGAATCCCGTTGGTATCGTCGGCACCCAAAAAGTCATTTTCAATAAAACCGTCACTGCTGTTGTGCACAAACGCTGCACGCCAGGCCAGAGAATCAGACGCTTGTCCGCCATGAGCACCTTCAGCGCGGAAGAAAGATTTGTTTCCCACAGACAATTCAAAATGACTCTCACTCTCTTCTGAAGGAGCATTGCTGACAATCTTAACCGCACCGGCCAGAGCACCGGTTCCGAATACTGTCGCCTGTGGTCCGCGGTAAACTTCTACCTGCTGTGTATCAAAAAGTACACCTGCTGCAGCAAGACCGGAGAAATCAAAATCGTCGACCAGGAAACTGACTGAAGGATTAATCGGTTCAGCAAACTGGCTGCGCTCACCAATCCCCCGGATCTGAATAAAACGTCCACGGGATGCTCCGGCCGCAAAATTCACATTCGGCGCAATACTTAATACATTGTCAATATAGGTAGCCTGACGGCTGTCCAGGCGGTTGCCTGATAACACAGAAGCGCTGGCACTGAGTTGATCGAGAGTCGCTGTGCGGAAATCACCACTGACGGTAATACGTTCGATGTCTGCAGTGTCATCAGCAAAGGCAGGAAGTGCAAGTAGTGCGAGAAGAATTGCGTTTTTTTTCATTAGGATCTCTTTAATCATCAAAAAGATCCGGCTTTACGGCAGGTATTGAGGTTTTCAGATTGCTTTTATCACCATCCCTACGCCGGTATTATCCGGATCAGGTTTAAGGGTTCCCATGGAATGGATCTCAGCCGTAAAGACGGCACCCCTTGGCCTAATGCTTATTGCGGAGTCCGCAAATTAAGCGAGGGCAGTCTAACAACTTCAGTGACTTAGTCAAGTTGCCGGCAGCCCCGAAAAAGCAATAAAAAAGCCCGCGATGTGACGTGGCGGGCAATGAAGATCAGGCGACCTTCTGATTCTGGCGTCTTGTGCGCCATCCCATAAACCCTATTCCCAGAAGGATCAGTGACATGGCGGTTGGCTCACTGACTTCTGTAATAGAGGCATTCCGGAAGCGAACCTTCATATCTCCACAACCACTGGCTGCATCACAATCGTTAATGAATACGATGTCGGTAATAAGTCCTGACATGTAATCATCCAGAGTAATAGAGAAGGTTTCCCAGGCTGGTTCGTTGGTATAAGTAAAGTCATCCAGACCGAAATTCTGTGTGCCACCCAGAGCAAACGTGCGGCTGGCATCGTTATTCTGTTCACCGGCAGAGAAATCTGCCAGCCAGATCCCGCCAATCTCAGAGTAAGGGTTTGCATTAGTATTGTTGTTGCCCGGCGTCATACGAAATTCAAATGACAACAAAATATCTGAAGCAGAATTATCTAAATCCAGGCTCTGGATCCCGAAAGCATCATCCAGGTTCAGTGTGAACCAGCTGTTTTCGCGCAGGTTCAGTACACTGCCATTGTTTGTCCAGGTTCCGTAGTTAGACGTGCCGCTTTGTTGATGTGCAGTCAGAGTCTGGGCAGCGAAGTCGATATCGTAGCTGCTGATAATGTTGGCGTTAGCCGTGAATGCCGCACAGAAGCCGGTTAGCAGGGCTGCAGTTTTGATGCTAAATTTCATTTATGTTCCTTGAGCAGTGTGTGCCTGAAAATAGTTAAACAACTTCACTGCAACCCGGCTGTCTTATGGCGGTATAAGACCCGTGGCTTTCCGTCCCTGCCTCACGACAGGTTTGGCGAATCTACTCTGTGGAAGTGACGTTTCCACCAATGAGTCGACGGTTGTAATGATAGGGAGAGGCCCGCAAGTAAAAAAGGACACTTCTGAACGAAATCCGGTACAAATTTGTACCAACACAAAATTCACCCTTTTTCTGTCAAGCCACAGGTAATTCTTATATCCTTGACTGAAGGGATCCGGTATAGGGAGCAAACGTGCAGTATCACGGTTTTTTCTGGTCGGCAGTCATCCGCGCTTTATTGAGTCTGAGAAGGGATAACGGACTTGATAACGAATATGACACAACGATGCTCGAAAGCGTCACACAAATAGAAAATGAGAAAATGGACGATGACGGACTGGCGTCTATTCTTCACTCTCTTTGTCCTGCCAACGAATATGAGACAATTGGCCGCTCCCTGATTGGCTATTTTGATTTCAACAAAATGAGTAATCTGGTGGTGTATCTCACGGCCAGTAAGCATATTGATGACGCACTCCATGTACTGGGAAAACACTACCACTATATTCTGGGTAACAGTGCGGCACTGACAGTAAAAACTGACGGAAATGAAACCTGTCTCCGGTTTCAGCCATCATCACATCCTGTTCTTACCGAATTCCGCTGTTATTTCCTCCTCGCTTTGTGCCGTCACCTGGCCGGCAGAAAATTCGACTTCACAACGGTCACCTTACCGCCATCCGGCGAACAACCGGTCAGCTTATTAAGGCCGGTCAGCAGCGGTGATATCAGACATGAGGGAGTTGTTGTATGCCTTGTTTTCGATAATAAATGGTGTAAACAGGCATCATTTTACTATTCTCAGTCGATTAAAAAAATGCTGGCGGGAAACCTCGACACCAGCAATGATTTGCCGTTAAAGCAGCAGGTTAAAGAAGCATTTCTCAAAGCCCCGAGCCCGGCAAGGATCCGTTCGGAATGGGTAGCAACGCAACTAGGTCAAACGGAGTCCGCGTTTCGTCGCCAGTTAAGGCAAGAGTCCATTTCTTTCAGCGCATTACTCAAAGAGTACATTCATGACCAGTCATGTCACCGGTTACTCAGTGGCGAAAAAACGGAAGACACCGCCGCCCACCTTGGCTTCTCTGACCGCCGATCCTTTGAGCGCAGTTTTAAGGAACATGCCGGGATCAGTGCAGGACAGCTACGCCAGCTTGGCAACCGCCTGCGTTTTCAAAAAGGTAACGGTAATCTCATTAATGTGGTGGAGAACCTGCCTCCCCTGCCCAATTCAATTCAGACTCTGCTGAATATGGACTGTGAAACAATGACGCTGGCAGATGTGGTCTCACTGATTGAAAAAGATCCAATTTTTCAGGCCCACGTTATGAGCAAGGCCAGCAGAGCGGTTTATGGCTCTGTACCCAAAAATCTTGAACAGGCAATCGGCCGGAATCTCGGGCTAGGCAATATCCGGAATCTTGCTGTAATTTTCGCAGCGCAGCAGTTGCTAACCTCTCAATGCCGGTTTGAAAAAGTTAACCTGCTCACTGATGCGATGCTGCTGAGCCTGACTATCTTTCAGCGCCTGTTCGGTTTCAACCGCTTAAACGAAGACCAAACTGAGCAGGTCAAACAGCTTTTACTGTTTGGCACGTTATCCCTGTTTCTAATTTTTCACGACGAATGTCTGTTTTCCGACGGCGCAGTCACTCACTGGGATGAAAGCGCTTCATTTGACGTTTTCTTTAACCGTATCAATGATGAATACGGCGTTTGCCTGTATGGTGCCACATCATTAATGTTACTGAGATGGGGTTTTAACAGTGCAGTGAATCAGCAATTGTGGAAACTGTGCAGCAACGACGAAAATGGAAATTCTGACAGCCTGACGGGTCAGATCACACTGTGTCATACCATCGCATTCAATCTGCTGAATTCACAGGAAACACCTGAATACAGTCAGGATACGCTGACTAAGGTGCAAAGTGAGATGCTGGAAGAGATCGTGACGAGCTGGCGGGTTTCAGCGGCCTGATATCTATGATCAGTGCCGCTTACCCGCATCAGAACTTGTGAGCAGGCGGCTTTAACCGTTTATTCTGCATTCAGATTCAGGCTGCGGATTTCAGCCTCTGTTTGTGCTTTCAATATCTCCATCGTTTTACCATGGGGCGTCGGAGTACGGGAATCCGGATCGAGAGTTACAAAAACAATATCATCAGCGAGACATATGGTTTTCTTGGTCGCTTTGTTTCTCACCAGACATGTTACCGTAATCGACGTACGCCCCACCGATTTAGTTTCCAGACCAAACTCCACGATATCGCCCTGTAATGCCGGGGATTCAAACGTGATTTCACCAATATGCTTAGTGACCAGACAATTTGTTTCCAGCTGACAAATCGCGAAAATTGCCGCTTCCTCGTCAATCCATTCCATCGCCCGGCCACCAAATAAAGCATTGGCGTAGTTAAGATCATTGGGCATGACAAGCCGGCGGGATAAAAAGCGCATTCGAATTCCTCGTAAACAATAGATAAAATAGCGGCTGGATTATACGTGAAATGATATCAAATGGCTCAGACAACTGTGACTGACTGGCTTACAGCACCCTTGTTTTGTAATACCAGCGATTATCACCGGCAAAGACTAGTGATCCATGGCGATAAGCATCACCATGCCACCACAGTTGAAGACATACTCTCATCACTGCCTGAAGATATTTCTTTTTGCATTGCCGGCGAACTTAACGCCAGGCTTGCTGATATAGCAAAGACCAGGATAGCGAAGACCACGCCACTCAATTTGTACCGGCAGTGTTTAGGCAGTGAGTATGACATTGTCATCATCGACTTCTCTGAGCAATTCAGGCCATCTGTGCTGACGGCTCTGGCCGGTACAGTAAAAGTATCCGGAACACTAATACTTCTGACACCGCCATCAGATACCTGGCACTCTCATCCGTCGGTTACCCGCCCCTATTTTTTAAGCTACGGACAAACACTGAATAGCAGTGTATATATAGATAAGATTCTGCGCCCTTTAACAGACACTCCGGAGACGGGCATGGTCAGCCGGGACAGCGTGTACTTGCCCTCCCCGCAGGCTGTGGAAGTTTCCCGCATATCTGAGTCTGACAGACTGACCGCTACCCAGCAGAAGGTGTTTGACAAGATCACGCAGGATGACTGCAGCACTTACAAGTGTGTTTGTATTGAGGCAGCCAGAGGCAGAGGAAAGTCATTTTTATCCGGTAAAATTATCGCCCACTTTCTGAAACTGGAGTTAAATGTAGCTGTTACAGCGTATTCGCAAGCCTCTGTCTCAGGATTACTCGCGTCCTCGGAATGCGAAAGCGGAAACAAAGCGCAGTGGATGGCTACGGACAGCCCCCGGTTGTCCGAAGATAACATTGATGTTCTTGTCATAGACGAAGCAGCAGCGCTGCCACTGCCGCTGCTACAGCGTTTATTATCAACACCTGCGTTTGTTATTTTAAGCTCTACCACAGAGGGTTACGAAGGCAGTGGACAAGGATTCAGAACCAAGTTTCTCGAGCCTCACAATATTCCGGTGAGAAAGCTGTCAGAGCCTGTACGCTGGCGCGGTGGCGACCAACTGGAAGCTCTGGTATCGAAGCTGACATTCAGACAAGCCCTGTGCCGTGAAGAACCGGGCGACCCGCGGGAGCCTTTTTCACCGGAGCACTTTGTCCTGCCGGCAAGAGACATGGAACCGTCAACACTCCGTCAGGTTCTGGAAATGCTCACTGCTGCGCATTACCAGAGTAGTCCCGATGACATGTTAAGACTGACAGACTCTCCTCAAAACAACTTTCACCTGCTAATTGTGAAGGGCAAGATTATTGCTGCCGCAGTAGTAGAGCATGAAGGCGGCATTGCGCCGGAAACCCTCACTGAGCATATTGCAGAAGGAAAACGTCGCGTAAAAGGCCATCTGACGGCGCAGAGTCTGGCTTTGATGAGCACTGATGAAAATTTTGCATCCATGACAATCAGGCGGATTAACCGCATTGCGGTAAGTCCTGACTGGCAGTCAAAAGGTCTCGGGTCAAAATTACTAAAGCAAATTGTTTTCACCTGCCAGACTGAAGGTGCTGATTTGATCACTTCATCTTTTGGCGCTGATGACAAGTTACTGAGATTCTGGACAACTAATGGTTATACCATTGTAAAACGGGGTAATAAACCGGACAAAGCATCAGGATTGCCTAGTGCACTGGTCGTCAATCCGGTCTCTCAGAGGGCAGCAGAAGCCATTGACCTGCTTTTGGCACTGGAAGAAAACGGTGAGCTCCCCCCACTTCTGCGTAAGCGCCATTTATTAAGGATTCGCCAGTTCGTTGAAGGCAGCCGGAGTATCGATCATCTTTATTCCTCGCTGAATTATTTAACCCAACTGACTGATAAAGCCCATTCCGACTCTGATGTTGAATTAGCTGCAATACTTCGCAGGTTATCTGCAGGGGACTCTTTGAAACAGTTAGCGTACCGCATGGGCTTACAAGGTAAGAAAGAGATGGTTAATGATCTGAGACACCGGTGTGAAAAACTACTGTCTTCAGGGCATGACGGAGGTCAGGTGTGAAATCAGGTTCTGAGCCTGATATAAAAATTAAAATGAGAAGTACTGAAAACAAAAAACCCTGCTGTCGCAGGGTTTTTTAATTCTAATTAAGCATTAAATCTTAATGCCGCGGTTTTTAGCCTTATCTTTAATATAAGGTTCCCACGCCATCGCATTTCTGCGTAAAGACTTATCTTTCTTAGCAATCTGAATGTGATCGTAAGCTGCTTTATAGTTACCGATATAGAAGTTCGCTTCCATTAATGAGAAGTGAATCTTAGCGGGATCTTCAGCACCACGTTCCAGAGCATTGTTCAGAGCTTTGATAGCACCTTTATAATCTTCAGCTACGAGTAACAAAGTACCCTGCTTACGATAATATTCAGGATCGCTATCGACTTCTGCAGCTTTGCCGTAATAACTGGCCGCATCTTTATAGTCCTTCGCCTGATGATAAGAGTTAGCGATGTTTGCATACATCTCCGCATCTTTCTTCAGCAGGCCGCTCTTAACATACTTAGACAGAAGTTCAGCAGACTTATGTGGATTACCCGCATTTGCATACAGGGAAGCAAGCTGTTTGATTTGGCTGTCTTTCTCAAGATAACCCGCCGTGTAAGCGATATCCAGCGTTTGTACAGCTTTATCAAAACGTTCAACCATCATGTAGAAGCTGCCCAACTGAACCCAGTAAGTTGGATTCTCAGGGAACATGTTAACAAGCACTTCAGCAACACTTACTGTTTCAGGATACTTTTTGTCTTCAAAGAAAGCAGAAAGTTTCAACAGATAAGGGTTCTTATCTGGCTTGCCAGCTTCAGAATTCAGTTTGATAGCTTTGTCAGCAGTTGCTGCAACCTGGCTAAACTTCTTCTGCTCATACAATGCTTGTGCTTTACGTGTGTAAACCTGAGCATCTTCTTTACAGGTAAAGTCCATCCACTTGTCATAGTACTTAACAGCTTCATCGAACTTTTGTTCCTGCATGCTTAAGTCACCAAGTAACTTCAGCGTGCCTGCGTGCTCCAAGTCATTCAGTACTTTAGTTTGTACTGCTGACTGAAGGTAACCGAATGCTTCTGCACCCTTACCTTCCTGAGACGCAATCAGGTTACCCAGGAAGCGGTTTACGTATGCCTTATCGAAGTCGTCACTTGGATCCACTTCTTTAAGGATATCGATAGCTTCCTGAACACGGTCTTCATTGTAGGCTTCAAAAGCAGCCTGAACTTTCTTACCGGTACGCTCGCCGACAAGAGTAGTTTTACCCTTGACATAGCCAGGACACAGCACAGGGCCAGAAGGTTTAGCCGCTGCAGGTTTAGCCGCTGGTGCGGATTCCTGCGCTGCGGCCATTGGCGCTGCAATCGCAGCACCAATACCCATGACCAAAGCAACGGCGGACATTTTAAATGTACGTAGTTTCATGATCATTGCTCCAGTTTAAAGTCCAGTTGAACGAACATGCCTTCTTGCTTAACCGCTTTACCGTCAACAATTTTTGGCTTGTACTTCCACTTGCTCAGCGCGCGACGCGCTTCACGGTCGAAGATACGCTTGGGATCTGCATCGATAACACTGATGTCATCAACACCACCCTGTTCATTAATAGTGAACTGCAGTTTTACCCAACCTTCACGGCCATCACGGGCAGCATCAGGTGGATACTTAGGATCGATACGTACGATTGGTGTAGCGTCACCATCGCGTTGCATCGCACCAACACCGCCAATATCTACACCAACACCACCGGTATCAACTGACGGAATTGCCAGACTGAAACCATCTGTGTTTGGTTCAGCAGCTTCTGGTTCAACAGGTTGAACTTTAGGTGGCTGCTGAGGTGGCGGCGGAGGCGGAGGTGGCTTACGCGTACGCGTTTGCGTCTCATCATCCGGCTCCTGCATCACGATATCAATAACTGGTGCTTCCGGTACCTCGTCTGCAGGTCTGGCAGAGTTCTCAATTAGCTTTGCCATAACAACAAACAGACCAAAGGCAACTAACGCACCTAATAATATAGAAACGATTATCCTTACCATCTTAACCCCTTGCCGCTACCGATATACGGTCAATGCCTGCGGCTTTAACCTGGTCCATAACCTTGACTACGATACCATGCTTGGCTTTGACGTCAGCCTGGATAAATACATAATCCGTTGGCTGCTCTGTAAGTAATCGCTCTAAATTAGCCCTTACGGTGTCCACAGCGACTTCACGTTTATCTAGCCATACAGTTCCATCTTCTGTTACAGCGATGAAAATGTTGGCATTCTTGTGAAGAAACGCTTGGCTCGCCTCAGGCTTGTTAACTTCAATGCCTGCTTCTTTAACGAAAACAGTAGTAACGATGAAGAAGATAAGCATGATGAACACGATGTCGAGCATCGGCGTCATATCAATTGCTGCATCTTCCTCTTCGGTTCTGACTTTTCGAGCCATAATCGTTCTCTCTAGTGATGTGGCAGGCTATCAACTAAGCCTTCTTTTGCCATCTTCGCTTTAGCTTCGAGACGAGAACTAATGAATAGTCCGGACAATGCCGCAACCATACCCGCCATTGTCGGGATTGTTGCCATTGAGATACCAGATGCCATCAAACGTGCATTACTGGTTCCCTGCGTTGCCATAGTCTCAAATACTGTAATCATACCGGTAACTGTACCCAGCAGACCGATTAGTGGACACATTGCCACTAACGTGCGAATGATTAGCATCCTGGCGTCCAGATCATCTGACGCCTGAGAAATCCATGCGTCACGGATTCTATGCGCATACCAAGAGGTAGTATCACTACGAGCGTCCCATTTGGCGATGATGTCTTTCTTCACCTTTGGAAACACTGAAGTCATATACCAGTAGCGCTCAATCATAAGTACCCACATGAGAAAGAGCGCGAGGGCGACGAAATAAAGTACGTCACCACCGGTAGCGATAAAATCCCTGACAGATTCCCATAATCCAATCAGGTAAATCATATTACGCCTTCTCCGACTCTGAGTGAGCAGCGATGATACCCGCTGTTTGCTCGTCCAGGATGTGAACGATAGACTTGCTGCGTGAAGCTACAATGCTGTGAGTAAGGATCAGAGGCAGAGCCGCGATAATACCCTGAGCAGTAGTTACAAGTGCCATCGAGATACTACCTGCCATCATACGAGGGTCACCAGTACCGAACAATGTAATCGTCTGGAACGTCGCGATCATACCAAGTACTGTACCTAACAGACCCAGCAGAGGTGCGATTGCAGCGAAAATCTTGATTACGTTGATACCGCTTTCGATAGTCGGTAATTCTTTCAGAATTGCTTCGTCCAGTTTCAGTTCAAGGCTTTCTGCATCAACAGTTTTGTTTTCTTTGTAAACTGTCAGGATACGACCCAGAGGGTTGCTGGTAGAAGGATTGCCAGGGTTTTTCTGTTGCGATTTAATTTTCGCACCAACTGCACCCAGCTGAATCATCTTGAATACGCCGATTAACAGACCGATAACCAACATACCTGTGATTACATAACCTACAACACCACCTGCATGGTAGCGCTCAGACATTGTCGCTTTTTGCTTCAACAGACCAAGGATTGCACCTTGAGAAGGGTCAGCATTGAAAGCTACAAGGCCAGAAGTAGCGTTAACCAGGTCTTTTGCAGACGCAACCAGGTAACCGTCAGGTTGACGACCCAGAGGCTGAACAACTTCGTTTTCTGCATCGTAAGCCAGGTAACCTTGATCACTGATCAGGTTGAATGCACCAACACGAACAACTTCCTGCTCAGAAGAACCACCTTCAAGGCTCACAACTTCAGTGTTGAAACGAACAACTTCGCCAGACTGAGTCATTTCAGTTTGAAGAGCAAACCACAGATCTTCCAGTTCACTGATGTTTGGCAGACCTTTAGATTCTTCTGACATTTCTGCCAGGAAATCGTCACGGCCAGGATACTGTGCACTTACGATAGACGTAGAAATACGTCCGAATGCTTCAGAAGAAGCCTGACGAACAACACCGAACATTTCGCCCAGTGTACCAGTTGCCTGGTCCAGCTCAGCAGCTTTGTCGTTCAACGTAGTTTCGTTGTCAGAGAATTGTTGTGCTAAACGGTCACCACGATTCTGCTCTGCAGTCAGGTCAGATTGGGCTTTTTTCAGCAATGCTTGCTTATCAGCACGTGCAGATTGGAATTCTGCTTCACGCTGCTGGTTAATGCGAGATTCAGAGACACGGTTTTGCTTAACCTGCTCCAGTAGATCCTGCAGGCTCACTGCTTCTTGTGCCTGCGCACCGGAAGCTACCACTGCTAATGTTGCAGCGGCTACAAGAGATTTGAATACTGGTTTCATTAACGCTTACTCCGCTGCTTTGATTGGTAACTTGATCAGATCAGGTGGAATAGTTCCCTGAGCCATTTTTACTGCATTAACAGTAGAGGCCAGGTATTCGTCACCTAATTTTTCCCATGAACGGGCATCGTTGTTCCATACCCAGGCATGTGTCTGGTCAAGAGACAGAGCCAGCAGTGCAGTACGACCCAAGTTGAAGAAATCAACAGTCTGTTCCGCGCCATCAGCTTCAATAGTACCCTGATAAGAAGACATCTTCGTACCGTACTCAACTTCTACCAGATAGGCTTCAATTACCTGACGGAACTGCTCAGAAACCGTTACGTTAGAGTTAGCCATCAGGTCACGAAGACGTTGAACACGTTCGCGACGCTCTTCCAGGTGGATAGGCGTATCCAGCTCGATGAATTTTTCAAGGCTATCGATCATGCGGAACATAAGAGGAACGATGCCCTGCTTAGTTGCTTCAATGCTGTCGATTTGACGTTGCAAAGAATCGATACCACGTTGCTGGTCAGCAACCAGGCTAGCGATGTAGTCATTGTAGATTTTCAGGTTTTCTGTTTGATCTACAACTTGACGGTATTCAACAAGTAGTTCTTGAGACTGTTCGAACAGCGTGTTGATTTTTTCTTGAGATTTCGCTGCAGCAGCCTGAATCTTCGCGTCTTCTTTTTGAAGATCGGATAGCTCCACTGCAGAGACAGCTGCACTACCAGTTAGTGCGAAAGCACCGATCACAGTAGAAGCAATAAGAGTTCTCTTGCTCATCTTGGACATAGTTCCCAACCAAATTTCTTATTTGAATCCTCGCGCGATACATAAAAATATGTTCGAGCCAGGGGCGTAAAAACTTTATCAATGTTTTTAAGGAAGGTAGTGATTGTCGTAAAACGCCAACACTACGAACTCTAATACTCACACGGATTAATAGAATGAGTCAAGTAACACAGTCTTAACACCGCATTTTAAAATGACTGAACGATTACTGAATAACCAATTTTGCAATGGTCTTACCAGAATAACTTGTGAAAACCGGCATATTTTGCCCTCCTTTGTAGATAAAAAGGCGTAAAATTGCGATAAATGTTGTCGGATATCGCTTTTTCCTTAATACAGCCTCCCCGATCAAAATACCCGTGTTTAAAGCGTTTCAGGATTTGACGTTAATAAAACGTTATTCAGTTATTGTAACTTTGCTCTGTTTTCTTACTTTTCTGGAGAAAGAGGCCGTTTAGAGCAGTTTTTTTGTTTTAACTCCGGCATTTTTTCTCAAGTGTTACAAATAAGCTACAAGCTAACTTCGGTTATTCATGGCCGATTTTCAACCACTCACCGCACGTAAATAGCAGGTTTACCAATTCGGATTCCCGTGGAAAAATGTTACCCTGCTTAATGCATTTACCCGCATTCCCTGAAAGTGCGCTTCAGCAAAAGAGAACCCGATGAATATAGCTGTACTTCTTTCCAGTTTCCGCCAATTGCTTGATAAGCAACAATTTGATGAAGCAAGGCGTATGGTAGATGAGGAGCACTCTCTGACAGAACGTGAAAGGATTTCCTTTTATTTTGAACTGGCAAATGCACAACCGTGTTCCGTTTTTTCAATAGGTTTCTATGAACAACAATCAGAGCGTGAAGGTGACAATCCTCTGTGGAGTGAAAAACTGGCCGAAACCTATGCTTCCAATAACGAGATTTTTAAAGCCGTTGAAGTACTGGAAACTTTTAATCAACGCCATCCCGATAACCATAATATTTTGTTTAATATTGCGTGGTATGCAGAAGGCTGCGGAGATTACGGGAAAGCAATTCGCTTCTACAAACGGTGTCTTGAAAAAAATATTGAGCAACCGGAAGAAGTGCATCTTAAGCTCGCGGTTGTCTATACAGATCACTACCTTGATAAACTCACGGCACTCAAACATTACCGTAAGGCGCTGTCTTTATCCCCCGGTTACAAAGCGGGGTTATTTGACTACGGTGGATATTTACAGAAAACCGGAGACTATCCTGCGGCAAAAGACACGTTTGAGTCGTTGCTTTCAACTCAGGAATATAAAAAGCGTGCTCTTGCCAGATTAGTTGAATTTCCGGGCGATCATCAGTCTGCGGATATTGCCCGGCTTGCCTATCAGGTATCTTCCCATTTTGTGTCTCCGGGCGCATTTAAAGATAACGATGACGTTGATCTTGTTTATGCAGTTGCCCGCTGGTTTGACAGCAGACATCATTACGACACAGCCTCCCGGTTAATAGTACAGGCTAACAATGCCGACCTGGCCCAGTCACATTTAAATATTCAGTCGATAAAAGAATGTCACCGGAAACGGTTGACCGGCATACAGGCCTGGCACAAAACATATTGCAGGATTCCGCAGAACCCTGTCTCAGAGTTGGATGATGTGTCGCCTGTGTTTATTTGCGGCCCTTTCAGGAGTGGCTCAACACTCCTCGAAAAACAACTGTCAGCTCACCCTCTTCTCTGTTCAGGTGGAGAGATTGATCATTTCTTCAAATTCGCGCCTCTGATATGCGGAGGATTTCCACCTGCTGCTGAAATAACATCAGAGTCTATTGACCGGATAAGACGAACCTACCTTGAGCGGCTCGATGCTTTACGAACAACCGGTAATGCTACCGTGCTTGATAAACGACCGGACAATATTGAAAAAATCGGATTTATTAAAGCCCTCTTTCCCCGTGCGCGGTTTATATGTACCCGGCGTAATCATAAGGACATTGCGACATCTTTATTGTTTAACCGTTTTGGTCCGGCAATGTCTTATTCATTGACGACAGAAACTGCGCTGGATTACCTCGACCGTCAACAGATATTACTGTCTTACTGGCAAACACACTATGAAGAGGACATATTAACTGTGTCTTACGAAGACCTGGTTGCAAATCAGGCGGACACCGTTGATACCGTGCTCAGATGGCTTGGTCTTGACCCCGCAGCCCGCAACAGCGGGTCAGATGATAACGGGATTATTACCACAGCTTCTATGGAACAGGTCCGTCAGCCCCTTCATAACCGGTCCGTCGGACGCTGGAAACATTACAGCGAACTATTCGGCAACTAACCGTAAACCGGCTCTATATCAAAAATCACGGTTAACCGTGAAGCCCCCTGCTCTGCTTCCTCCACCTTAAACGGATTAGTGCCGTGCCAGAAATACGCCGGAAACAACATCAGATTGCCCGGCACCGGCGGGTACGAGGCATCAGGCGCAACATCCGGCACAATTTCTGAAACACCGAATTTTATCCAGCCCGCTTTTTGTTCCATAGCATGGCTATTTAATAGTGACGATGGCACATCGACATACAGGCAACCTGAAAGCCAGCCTACCGGATGGACATGGTTGGTATGAAAGCCTTCACCCCGTAATCTTACTGACCAGCTTCCCGAACAACAAAAGCCGGAGCCTTTTCGTTTTAAAAACGGATGATTGGGATCATTTGGCAAGGATTTGAGATACTGATCAACAGCCCTTTCGAGAACCTGCCTGAGATTGAGGACGAGAGGATCAGTTAACGAGAACAAATTGCCGGTTGTTTGTGAACCGCCATTAACACTCTGATCCAGAGGGTCTTGCTGATTGCAGTGTAACTGTTTGAGAAACCCGGTGAGTTGATGCCAGGCATCCTCTGATTGTACAAGCTGTTCGAAATCGTCTTTAACCTGAATGCACTTCACGAACTCATGTTGATTAACCAGCCAGTTGCGGTGTTGTGCTTTATTCTGCTGCCAGCAAACACTGAGATACCCCAATACTTCCTGATCAAATGGCGCAATATTAGCAGCCTTCATCAAAAACGACTCTGCAGCGGGAAAATCCCCTCTTCGCATGAGATAAAAAGACTTATCAATAAAGAGCCGCTTGTCAGGACCGCTGCCATTGATACAAATATCCAGTAATTGCTCGGCTTCAGCATATTTCTCCAGCCGGCAAGCAACCACAGATTTCAAATAAATCAGCCTGAGTTGCGAGGGATAACGCTGGCTCAGAGATGCTAGGTATTTACCGGCTTCACTGAATGATTTGATGGTAATGAGTATTTCTGCTTTAAGAAAAGCCAGTGGTAGTACCTGCACACTATTTTGATTGAGACGGGCAATGTGCTCATCCAGTACCTCAAAAATATTCCCGTCAGGGTCGATAGTGCGTAATGTCTCTGCCAGCATCTTGTGCAAGGCAATACTTTGAGGATGACCATTCAACCCCTGATGCAAAACCTCTATTGCTTTTGCGTTCTGTTGTTGATGGAGGTAACCGTGTGCGAGCTCCAGAAAATAATGCTCTGAAGTCCCTGATTTTGCTTCTAACGCTTCGAAAGAGGGGGACGGGTGATTAGCCAGGCGATGATAGAAAGCACTGGTAATCAAAAACTGTTCATCATGTTGAAATTTAACTGTAGCAGTTCTCAGATGCTTCAAAAGGTACTCAGCCATGCCAGCTTCATGAAGCAACTGGCAATACAGTAATGCAAGGTTCAGAGACAGGTCTGCAAGTTTATACTGCTCATAATGATTGATAGCTGTGTGTATTTTTTTTAGCTTTTTCAGAACAAAAAGAAAGTTGTAGATCTCATTACATTTAATGAGCGCCGGGACCCCGATTGTAAGGTAGCTTTTCTCTGCGTCAGCATACCTGTGGGTGTATAAACAGATTCTGGCGCGAAACAATGTTGTGTCAGTTGATGGCCCGAATGCCCGCTCGAGTTCATTTATAGCATGAAGTGCTTTGTCGTAGTGCTGCTGTTGCATCAGCAGCTGAATTTCCTTCAGACCGTGATTGAGTGTTTCCACGTAACTACCTGCTTATATTTATTATTTTATTTTCCGGATTCTTCAACCTCTCTATTTTTGTAACAGTGCGACACACAAATCAAGTACTTTAAGCAAGTCAATTGCGACCAATAACACTTTTTTAACGATATAAAAACAAAAAAGCCCCGACTAAGTCGGGGCTTTTACAAAGATAAACTTTATCTTAGTAGCGAACAGTTACGCTAGCGTGCAGGAAACGACCCAGTGTGTCGTAGAAACCAGCAACTGCGTTACCGTTAGAAGACAAGCTACCACCAACCAGAGGCGGCTCTTTATCCAGAACGTTGTTCACACCAATCAATACGCCAACGTGGTCATTCACATCAAAAGTACCTTTCAGGTCAAGGTAGCTTTGTGCAGAAATGCCGTCTGCAAGCAGTGTATCTGTAGTACCGCTGTAGTTAACTTCACCGTAGTAACGCCATTTAGCCTGTAAAGACCAGAAGTCACCAGTGGTGTAGCTAACTGTCAGAGTGTGACGCCACTCAGGCTGAGCAAAACAGTCAGTGCTGATCTCGCCAGAACAGTCATACGCTTCAGTTACGCCAGGAATTGTATCGTATTCCTTGGTCAGGAAGTATGTACCGATTAAGCGGGTAGTGATTGTGCCTTCACCCACTTCCAGCTCATAGTTCGCATCTAAGTCGATACCTTCCCATGTACGGCCGGCAAGGTTGATGTTAGTTGCAGAAACATAGCCTTCAGTACCTAACCACAGAGAGCCTGAACCTGAACGAACAACGTTATCACAGAAAGTAGAGCTACCGGTCAGAGCACACTGACGAACTGTCAGCTCAGAACCAACTGTACCGATAACGTCTTCCATTTCGATTAACCAGTAATCAACAGAGAAGTTCAGGTTTTCGATTGGGTTAGCAACCACACCTAAGCCGTAAGTATCAGCAACTTCAGGGTCAAGGTTAGGGTTACCACCAGTGTAATCGTTATACTGGCTCGCAGGGCTTGCAACAACGTTACCGTACTGCGCAGCTGTAACACCAGTCAGAGCACACTGTGCTTCGCTGTATTCAGGCGTTGCACCGGCACATGGATCAACACCAGACCACAGACCCAGCTCCTGAGGAGTAAACAGGTTTGCAACGTTAGGTGCACGAACCGCACGGTTATAGTTAGCACGGATCATCCAGTCATCGTTGACCTGGAATTCACCGGCGATTTTATACGTATCTGTACCGCCTGAAGTGCTGTAGTCAGAGTAACGGTAACCCAGGTCTAAAGTCAGTGACTCAAGAACAGGTACGCTTAATTCTGTGAACAGCTCTTTAACGCTGTAAGAACCGTAGATGCTAGGCGTAGGACCGCCCTGACCAGCCAGTGCACCGGTTGCGAATACGGTGTCAGAAGTACGTGAGAACTCTTCTTTACGGTACTCAGCACCGAATACAGCCGCGATTGGCGCATCAGCAGTAGGCAGTGTGTAGTCGAACTCACCGCTTACGTAACCGTTCACGATAGTTTCAGCAGTTTCACCGTTCAGGATGGCAGTACCGGTTAAGGTGCTTGCAGCTTCTGACGTGATGCCCTGATAAGTGAATACTTCGTAAGGGATACAGTCGCCATCACAGTCCGGAGACAGTGCTGCAGCGATGTTTTCCAGGTAGAAGTCGTTGATGTATGCAGCAGAAGAACCGGTAGTACCGTACTGTGCAGACACATCATATTCCCACATGTCGTTGATCGCACCACGAGTACCCACAACCATGCGCAAAGAGTTGTGCTCAAGGTTAGAAGAACGTGGACCACCTTCAGTGTTACGCTTACCGATGTAAGTCGCAAACTGTTGACCACTGGTAATACCCAGTTCAGATGTCAGGAAAGCACGTTGTGAATCATTAATTAACTCACTGTCGTAATCGATAAGGTAAGTTTCTGCGAAGAAAGTACCTGATTCCGCGATCTGTGCACGCGTTACGTCGCGCATGAACATGGTTTCCATGTACGGGTTAAAGTGCTCATTAACTTCATAGTTAACGAAAGCACCGATGCTGTAACGCTCATCCGGACGCATGAAGTGGTTGATAGGCGCGTAGTTATAAGCATTGCCAACAGAATCAATGAAGTCACTGTTAGTGTCCAGCGTATAATAACCTGAGTTATCCCAGTCAAACGCACCGTCAGCTACGCCACCGATGTAGAAGTTAGGTACTTCAGCGTTACCGGAACCACCACAGGCAGTACCAGCAGCGTTCAGAGCACATGAGGAGTAATCACGGGCTTCCTGACGTAATTCATTATCACGACGGTAAGTTGCGTAAGCAACTGCGTGGCCTTTACCACCGTCAAAGCTACCGCCGATCGCCAGGTCGTAGTTGAATGACGTACCGTCAATACCAGAGCTTCCTGTAGGGTATTCGAAGTCACGTTCGTCCATCAGACCCTGGATGTAGGCATTAGAGTTGTCGTGCTGGTAACCTTGTGCACCGGCAGTGAATTCGAAACCTTCGAAGTCAGTATCCATTACAAAGTTAACAACACCCGCTACTGCGTCAGCACCGTAAGTGGTTGATGCACCACCAGTCAGTACTTCAACACGCTTAACCAGACCAGCAGGAATCTGGTTAATGTCAGCAGACTGAGAATAAACACCGCCCGGCTGCAGACGACGACCGTTTACCAGTACCAGAGTACGGCTCGGGCCAAGACCACGAAGGTCAACAGATGCAGTACCTGAGGCGCCGTTAGCCTGGAAAGCTGTTTGACCAGCTTCGATTTGAGGCAGGCTGTTCAGAAGGTCTTCAACACGGGTAAAACCAGACAGTTTGATTTCAACGTCTGATGTAATTTGAACCGGGCTGGAAGATTCGATGTCTGTACGACGAATACGAGAACCAGTTACCTGGATTTTCTCAACTTTTTCACCATCTGCCGTGGCTTCCTCTTGCGCGAATGCGCCATTGCTGGTCATTGAGGCAGCAGTTACTGCACCGAAGGCACAAGCAAGCTTCACTGACTTCGCCAGTCTTGTATTTTCAAACATGTATTGTCTCCCTGGACCACTAAAATAATTAGTGTGTGTGTTATTAAATCGTTTTTTCACGACTTATTATTAAAAGGTATAACACCTCAGCGATGATAATAACCACATACTTATCAGACGGTCAACTTACTTTGCGGGGGTCAGTTCCAAAAGTTCAAATTTTTTTTGAATTTTTACATTATTAGGAAATCAATCATCTTTAAGGACATTAAAGCCACACTTAATGAGATGAAAACACTAAAAAATACAACTACGTAAAACATTCATCCTTATAAAAGCAAATTTCGGAAATATTCTTCATTGCAGCGTTAAATAGAAGTCACGATCAAGTAACATTTTAATAACTTAATACGATATATTTGATCATATCGTAAATTTATCTATACAAAAAATGAAGCAAGCGTGCAGGTAATACGAATCAATGCTATTCGCTTAAATAAAAGCCACAGTACTTCCGGATATTTTCCGGCAATGGAGGAAGCGCTGCCTTAGGTAATAAGAAAGACGCCATGTTGAAAAAATCAGTAAAAATGCGATTCGACTCTGTAGTCCGCTTGAGATAGTGGTGTCCGGACGAACCTCCGGTTCCTATTTTACTGCCAATCATACGCTGAACCATCATCGCATGGCGGTATCGCCATATCGTCAGCTTCTCATCAATCTCCGTTAATGCGGTAATCACCTGAAATGGGAGATTAAATATAGGCTCCTGAGAATATTGCTTGATAAACAAGGCTGCCAGCATGCCGTCATGGCTGAGTCTGAATGTCCCCTTCTCTCTGAGCGCATTATATTTTTGATTGTTGAACAGCGCGGCAAAATCATCTCTTGTAGTCTGCCAGTCATGTAATTCCTGACGCCGTGATGCTTCATCGGGTGCTGTCGATTCGATAGTGGCTTTGTCTTGCAGTAACAGCGCTTCTGCAGTTTCCTGATAATGCTGCCAGAAGGTGAATTCATCTTTTTTGAGAAGCGGTAGCCTGCTTAGCCAGCGGTCAATCAGTTCAAACAGACTGTCCTTTGACTCCAGCGCTTCAAGCAACGCACGATCCTGATCTGTCAGACGGTTATAAAAGCTCTGTTTATCGAAGTCGATTCTGAACTCTCTCTTTAATCCAAGAGATATTTCCAGACGTTTGAACTGAATACTCTGAAAACCCGAAGCAGGCACGAGGTAATCGCGGAAGGACATGAAATCTTGCGGCGTCATGGTTCCCATTACTGATATCTGATCATTCATCAGTTGCTGAATTTGAATTATACGGTGCAGACGGTGAACCACTTCGATAAGTTGTTCGTCTTTTACCTTGTCCTGAGAGAAGGTATCTATGACCGCATTTAATTCATGCAGTACCTGTTTAAACCACAGTTCATAAACCTGATGGACAATGATGAATAGCATTTCATCGTGGGCCGCAGCACCATACTTTTCACTTTGCAGGCCCTGTGCGCCTAAAATTTTATCCAGTTGCAGATAATCGCCGTAATAAACCGGCGTGGTATTCCTTTTCATATTCCTGCCTTATTGGTAAGGAGAGTTCGACTGTCGTGAACATCAAACTGATTGCCGCACCGCTAAACATGCTGATGTGGCGGATAATTCTCGACATTTAGACGAAACAAACTATAAACAGTAGAGGGAACTGTGCGCCAGACTCAGGGCATTTTTGTGCTGGCAGAACAGGTTTACACCCTGTTAAGGTAAGCATGACAACATGGGTAAGTTTAGTAATTACCAGTAAAAAGGAAAAATTATGAAGTTAGATGATGATATCCATAACTATTATGAGCACCTTGTTTTGCAGCGGCTTAGCGAACTGGAGCTTGATAAAACTAAATCATCAGACTATCTGGCAGATATTTGCTGCCTTGCGCTGAATCAGGTACCGCCACGGTATATCCGCTTTGAAGTTGATATGGCGTTTTATCTTCCTCAGAGTGAAAGGCAACAAATGGAAATGAATGTGGAACACGCCGTGGACAAGGCGATAAAGTATCTGGACCAGGCAAAATCGAAACGAACAGATGAGTGAGGAGATTGGGTGGCGGGCCCCAGCCACATCCCGGCACATGAGTCGTCTGCTGCGGCTGCTCCCTTCCGGGCCTGACCGGGTTCACAGAGTATCATTGCGAGAGGACCAGGGCCCACCATTGAACTTTGCGTGCTCCTGAAAACGGATACTGTGCCGTGACGGCTGTCCTCAGGAGCGGCGAATTATGACGATTTGAAGACGAAGTTTCAAGCCTTGTGATTAAATCGTTCTTCAGCGATGACATTTGCCACAATGTTGGTGGCTTTTTCATCAGAATCAGCACGTTGATAGATTTCTTTCAGCGTCAGGCCAATCTGCTCAATGTGCTCACGCATAGCTTCACTGGATGACTCCATGCGCTGGTGATAAATATCAATCACACCACCGGCATTAATCACATAGTCAGGCGCATAAACAATGCCCTTTTGACGAAGAACTTCTCCCATAGATTCTCTGGCAAGCTGATTGTTCGCAGCACCGGCAATCACCTTAGCTTTTATTTCCGGCACCGTTTCATCATTAATGGATGCGCCAAGCGCACAGGGTGCAATCACATCCACGTCCAGTCCGTACAGTTCTTCCGGCTTCACCGCCGTCGCACCTAATTCAGAAACGGCACGTTCAACTCCTTCCGGGAAAATATCGGTGACAAACAATTCAGCGCCGTGGGCATGAAGATGTTGCGCCAGACGGTAACCCACGTGACCAACACCCTGAATGGCCACCCGCACTCCTTTCAAATCTGTTTTCAGCGCGTGTTCCACTGTTGCTTTCAAGCCGGTGAAGACACCATAAGCTGTTGAAGGAGCAGGATTGCCGTCAGGCTGCTCATTATTGTAATGATACTTAGCACTTACACCGGTGATGTATTCCGACTGCGTTGCCATGGTTTTCAAATCAGTCACTGCAATACCGGAATCTTCAGCTGTGAAATACTTGCCGCCCAGAGAATCAACAAACCTTCCCATAGCCAGCATCATTTCTTCAGACTTGTGCTTACGGGGATCGCCGATTATCACTGACTTCCCGCCCCCCAGCTTCAGATTGGCCATAGCTGACTTGTAGGTCATGCCTTTTGAAAGCCTGAGAACATCTGTCAGCGCTTCATGACTGTTGATATACGGCCACATTCTGCAACCGCCTAATGCCGGACCGAGATTCGTATTATGCACTGCAATAATCGCTTTTAAGCCCGAAGCTTCATCGTGGAAAAATGCCACATGTTCGTGACTGTCAAACTCTGGATGTTCAAAAACTGACATGGATTTTCTTCTTCTGATCGTGACTGATAACCCGGCTATCTTATCCGAACATCACGAGGACAGATTTTGCATTAATTTCAAGCTATGTTTACAAGAGGAAATATGGTTATTCACAAGAACTATAGACTAGGATATATATCCTAGTATTATGTGAGTGTTATAATAATTATCATACACCTGACGAGATGCCTGATTAATGAAATTAGATAAATTTGACCGCGAAATTCTTCGCGTGCTTCAACAGGATGCCACTGTCTCCATGGCCGACTTGAGTCAAAAGGTCGGATTGTCACATACGCCGTGCTGGCGCCGTGTTAAACGCATGGAATCAGAAGGAATTATTCTTCGCAAAGTGACGCTGCTGAACAGCAAAAAGCTGAATCTCGGCGTATCGGTTTTCATTTTCGTGACGTTGAAAAACCACGACGGAGATTCACTCACCGATTTCGAAGCGGCGGTACAGTCAATCGATGAAATCGTAGAATGCCATACCACCAGCGGTGAGAAGGATTATCTTCTTAAAGTGGTTGTTGAAAGCATTGAAGAGTATGAATATCTTTTGAAAACCAAGCTGACCCATCTGCCACTGGTCGATCACTTAAGCTCCACTTTTGCATTGAAGCAGGTGAAAAACACCACAGAGTTACCAATAAAAAGTCAGTAACCGGTTATCACAAACGAAAAAGCCCGTTGATACATGGCAGTATCAACGGGCTTTTTGTTTTTATGTCATGGTTATTCAGGACAGTCCGGCTGATTCTCCGGTCTCGCTTTTTCAAACGCATCCAGCGCCAGACAGTTATCAACAATTTTGGAGATAAGCGGAAATGGCGTCATGTCCAGTTTAAACCGCTTAGCAATATAGACCTGGGGCACCAGGCAAACGTCAGCCATGGTGACATTAAAATCAAAGCAGTACTTCCCTGCCTGTGTTTGCAGGCGACGTTCAATTGCCTGAAAGCCTTTTTCTGACCACTTACGCACCCATGCGGCAATGTCTTCATCATCCGCATTGAAATCATCCCGTAATGCATTCAGCACCCGTAAGTTTCCTAACGGCTGCATTTCCATAGCAATATCATGGGCCAGTCCGCGAACCCGTGCTCTTTCAAGCGCGTGTTCGGGGATCAGACGGCAAGTATCTGGGTACTTTTCATCCAGATATTCGATGATGCTGAGAGACTGATTGAGTACGAAATCTTCGTCGTCATCCACCAGTGCAGGTACCAGTTGCGCCGGATTCAGACGCTTAAACACCTCATGAGTTTGTTCACCGCCTTCTTTTACCAGGTGAACCGGTACATATTCGTAATCCAACCCCTTCAGGTTCATTGCAATGCGCACCCGGTAGGTTGCCGAAGAACGCCAGTAACCATAAAGTTTCAGACTCATGTTTTGCCCTTTTTTGCTTGCCACTTCTTGTTAGCTGAGTGGTTTAATCTGTTGTTCGATCGCGCCGAAGATACTGTGTCCCTGCTCATCCAGCATCTCTATGCGGATCCTGTCGCCAAACTGCATAAAGGGAGTGGATGGCTTGCCGTCACGGATGGTTTCAATCATCCTGATTTCGGCAATACAGGAATAACCCACACCACCTTCTTTTACAGCGCTGCCATGGTCCGTACCCTGTTTATTGGATACGGTACCTGAGCCAATAATAGCTCCTGCTCCCAGATTACGCGATTTCGCGGCATGCGCAACCAGTTGCGCGAAGTTAAATGTCATGTCGGTGCCCGCATGGGGCATGCCGAATAACTCGCCGTTATAGGTTGAGCGTAATGGCAGGCAAACCTGTGCCTGGTTCCATGCACTACCCAGTTCGTCAGGTGTTACCGCCACCGGTGAAAAACTGCTGGCAGGCTTAGACTGAAAGAATCCGAATCCCTTAGCCAGTTCACCTGGAATGAGCCCCCTGAGTGACACATCATTCACCAACATAATCAACCTGATGCGTTCAGCCGCGACAGTTTCACAACATCCCATTGGCACATCGTCGGTGACAACCGCCACCTCCCCTTCAAAGTCAATACCCCAATCATCACTGGGTAAAATAACGTCATCCCGGGGGCCGGTGAAGTCATCAGACCCGCCCTGATACATCAGCGGATCTGTCCAGAAGCTCTCCGGCATTTCTGCACCGCGGGCTTTACGCACCAGTTCCACATGATTCACGTAGGCACTGCCGTCAGCCCACTGATAAGCACGTGGCAGAGGCGACTCACAGCGCTCTTCTTTGAACGCCTCACTGTCAACTAATCCATCATTTAATTGCTCATATCGTGACTGCAATGCGCCGGCAACCTGCGCCCAGTTGTCCAGAGCGTGTTGCAATGTCAGTGCGATATCCGGTACCGCAGCAGTACGGGTCAAATCCCTTGAAACCAGCATCAGTTGACCGTCACGGCTGCCATTTTTATAGGTCGCAAATTTCATTGTTCATTCTCCTTCACCGGTGTCTTCCAGCTATTCACATACTCCGGATTTTCTGTCGCCAGCGCGGCATCCCCCATCTCCAGCGCGTCACGGGTATCCAGCATCACGGCGACTTCATCAGTAAATTTCTTCTTATGGGCACGACCGGCTGCAAAGGCTTTTGGATGGGGGCCGTGAGTGAACCCTGCCGGATGAAAAGTCACCATGCCTTTTTCAATGTTGTCACGGCTGAAAAAGTCACCTTCGTGGTAGAACAGTACTTCATCATAATCGTCGTTATTGTGATAAAACGGCACCTTCAAAGCGCCGGGGTCACTTTCTATTGGCCGTGGTACAAAGGTACAGACAACAAAACGCGGGGCCACAAAGGTGGTATGCGCTGACGGTGGCAAGTGATAACGGTGACTCATTAAAGGTCTGATGTCCCGCCAGTTCAGCTTGACTACACACACTTCACCATGCCAGCCAATGGCATCGAGGGGATTAAACGGATAAGTGATCACAGACACCTTATTGCCCCGTTTCACCTCTACCTGCCAGTTATTCTCGTCTTGCTGGCCGATAAACCTGTCATTGATTTGCGGTATTTCCAGCACGGCGGGGTCGAAAATAGCCTGCCCCCCCAGCATGCCTTTATCCGGCAACTGATACGCTTCGTTAGTCGCTTCAATCATTAACATGGTCATGGGCTTTGCCGGCTCCAGCCGCCATAGCGTGGAGCGGGGAATAAGCACATAGTCACCGGCGGTCACCGGCAGATGTCCGTAATCACAGAACAGTTCACCTTCACCTTCATGTATGAACAATAAGTCGTCACCGTCAGCATTACGGGCAAGGCGCGGCATGGCAGTATTGCAATGCCATAAGCGGTATTTACAGTGGGCATTGCCGAGGATCAGAGGAGCTGAAAAAGGCCCCTGCTCTGCATCACGGGGCAACTTATTCAGGTCGAAGGCGCGGGGTCGTAAATCCCCCTCCCAGTCAATCCAACCGGTCGGCGCATGTTTATGATGTAAATGGCTCGCAGGGCCAAAAAAGCCACTGCGACCAATTTCACGTTCATAAATGCCCTCTTCCGGAAAATCGGCGTGGGCCTGCTTTGAGTGCGTCCCCTGCGCAGCCGGAAACCGGATCCAGTTACGCATTTTCTTTCACGTCCTGCGCCTGGCCGTCTAAAACGCCACGACGGATCTGGTCGAGTTCTATAGACTCGAATAACGCTTTGAAATTCCCTTCGCCAAATCCTTCGTTGCCCTTGCGCTGGATAATTTCAAAAAACACAGGGCCAATGACTGTATCGGTAAAAATTTGCAGCAAAATGCCATCTTTCATTGGTGCACCATCGATTAAAATGCGCAATTCTTTGAGCATATTCAAATCTTCACCATGCCCCTGCACACGGGCATCCACGCCCTCATAGTAAGTATCCGGCGTATCCATAAAGCGCATTCCTCTGGCTTTCAGATCTCTGACTGTCTGATAGATGTCGTCAGTGGCTAATGCGATGTGCTGAATACCTTCGCCGTTATATTCACGGATAAACTCTTCAATCTGTGATTTATCGTCAGACGATTCATTAATAGGAATACGAATTTTACCGCAGGGAGACGTCATCGCTTTGCTCACCAGGCCGGTGAGTTTGCCTTCTATATCAAAGTACCGGATCTCGCGAAAGTTGCCGATGTTCTCGTAGAAATTGGCCCACAACGCCATGTTACCTCTGCGGACATTGTGAGTGAGATGATCGACAAAACTCAGGCCGGCCCCGGCTTTTTCCATTCTTGCCTGCCAGTCGTCATAAAAGGTGAAATCTACGTCGTAAATGCTGTCATCACCGTAGCGGTCAACAAAGTAAAGCGTGCTCTCGCCGATACCATAAACGGCAGGAATGTTCAGTTCCATGGGTCCCAGATTGCCCACGAATTGCTTCGCGCCGTTTGCCAGTGCGTGCTTCATCGCAATTCCTGCATCTTTAACGCGGAAGGCCATGCCGCAAACACTGGGGCCCCGCAATTTGGCAAACTCTTCAGCCTGAGATGCCGGTTCAGCATTAACAATGAAATTGATATCACCCTGGCGATACAACCACACACGCTTGGAACGGTGGCTGGCTACCTCAGCAAAACCCAGTGATGAAAAAAGATCTTTAAGGGCCGCAATACCTTTTTCATCGGCAGCAGTATATTCAACGAATTCGAAACCGTCTGAGCCCAGCGGATTATAAGAGTAATCGACTTGTGACATGGTGTTTCCTCACACTTGTAAAAGTTATGTGATAAATAAACACCAAATTTAACAATCAGAAAAGACAGGGCCTGCGGATAGCATTGACGGTCTGACTAAGGAAAGCCGTAAATAAAACTGAACAACAGGCGGAGACTATTAAAATGCCCGCCCGTGAAGCCCCCTGCCCCGCGATTTTTGTAAAGCGGGCAGTACAGAGCGTATCTATAACTTTACAGTACCTTTATTAATGCCATATTCACGCAACTTGTTGGCAATGGCTGTATGGCTCAGGCCTAATTTTTTCGCCAGCTGACGGGTACTCGGGTAGGACGGATACAAACGTTTAAGCAGATCCCGCTCGAACTTCTTCACCTCTTCATCCAGCGTGCCGTCAAAGTTTTCATCGATGTACGTGACACTGGGGGCACAGGAAGGCAACTGAATATCTTCTTTTGAAATTTCATTGCCATCGAGCAACGACAGCGCACGGAATAAGGCGTTCTGTAACTGCCTGACATTTCCCGGCCAGGGGTACTGCTGCAGGAAATCCACACAGGATTTGCTCAGCTTGGCCGGCCGGCGTCCCAGTTTACTGCTGTGTTGCATAATGAATGCTTCGGCCAGTGGCAATATGTCCGGTCTGCGTTCCTTTAATGACGGCATGACCAGGCTCAGTACATTCAGGCGATAGTATAAATCTTTGCGGAACACGCCCTCTTCCACCATCTGCCCGAGATCCCGGCCGGTAGTGCAGATGAAACGCACGTTGACCGCTACGGGTTTGTCATCACCAACACGTCTGAATTCGTTGTGCTCCAGTACGCGAAGCAACTTAGCCTGCAACTGCGGAGACATATCAGCGATTTCATCCAGCAAAATTGTACCGCCTGCTGCCAGCTCTAATAAGCCTGCTTTACCCTCCGGTTGATTATATGCGCCGGCGGCATAACCGAATAACTCAGATTCTGCGACACTGTCAGGTAACGAAGCGCAATTCAGTACGAGGAACTCGCCTTTGTTTCTCCGGCTTGCCTGATGGCAGGCTTTGGCAATCATTTCCTTCCCTGTACCGGTTTCGCCGAAGATCAGCACCGGCGCATCAAGATCGGCAATTTGCTTGGCATCGTTGACAACTTTCGCCATAGCCGGCGACCGGATAATGAAGTGATCGAAAGAATCCGTTTCAGTTTGATGGAAAGCCGTAAATTGCTGACCCAGACGCATTTCTGATTTAAGGATCACCACCGCACCGGCAAAGATGGCACTGTTCTGACCATCCGGCACTATCACCGGCAAAATATCCGCCAGATAATCCTGCTGGATAAACTTCACCTTCACTGAAGTGGCCGCATTGTCCTTGCTCTCCATCCAGCGGTTAAAGTTAAACCCCTTAACCAGCTCACTGATTTCTGTGGACTCAATATCGGAAAACGGCAATTCAAGACCACTGATCACCGCTTCATTGCACATAAGGACACGACAGCGGTTGTCGATGGAAAATACCGGGTCAGGTAAAGTACGCAAAATGGCCGAAAGCTGATTCCGCTCCCGCTCGCCGGGCATATACGGCGTGGTTTTTACGTCATCAATACCATTGATCCTCCGGATTTTTGGCATGAGATGCTGAAAATCTTCGAATTCAAGATTAGGGAAATTGAGGAAAATTTTGCCCGCTTCATCGATTTCGATGCCCCGTAAATCGATTTCATGAGCCACCAGGATATCCAGGATGTCCTGAGTGATCCCAAGACGGTCCTGACAACTGATTTCTAAGCGCATAGTATTCTATCATTTTTGTTGTAAATATATATTTACAGGATATCACAAAATACTAACATTGGAACGCTTAAATTTGTTTAACTCACCCGTCTGGGCGCAGGTTCAAACAGGGGGTCATAGAGGCCAAGCCGCATGGCCTGACGCACTAAATGCATGATGTCGCTTTCAGCCAGGGTAAAAAGATCATCGAAATCGGACAACTCATAATACAGCGGCTGCATAATATCGATGCGGTAAGGTGTACGCAGGGCATCCAGCGCATTCATAGGCACTTTCACAGGGGCATCACTTTCCAGCGCATAACGGGTTTCACCCGGCGATGACAAAATACCGCCGCCATAAATACGCTGCCCGGCGGGGGTTTTTACCAGACCAAATTCAACGGTAAACCAGTACAGGCGGGCCAGATAGATACGTTCTTCTTTCGACGCATCCAGACCCAGCTTGCCGTAGGTATGGGTAAAATGCGCAAAAGAAGGATTGGTTAACAGCGGGCAATGGCCGAAGACCTCGTGAAAAATGTCCGGTTCCTGCAGGTAATCGAATTCTTCCCTGCTTCTGATAAAAGTTGCCACCGGAAATTGCTTATTTGCCAGCAGCGAGAAAAAGGATGAAAAGTTTATGAGTGCCGGTACCGGCGCGGTTTGCCAGCCTGTTGTTGCTTGCAGGATCCGGTCAATCTCACCTAATTGTGGTATGCGGTGCGCTGGCAGGTCCAGTAGTGCCAGCCCGTCCATATACTGTTTACAGGCTCTGCCCTGTAATAACGAATCCTGACGTTGATAAAGCTCAGACCAAATCTTGTTTTCTTCTCCGGACCAGGAGATCACACCGTTTTCGTCCGGTTGTCTGGACTGATAAGCAGATGACTTCGCCATAAAAAACCTTAATTGCTGTTACTCATTTTAGTCTAAGGAATTTATGACACTGTGGAAGTCTCAGGCTGATTCAGCCTGAGACTTCCCATGTAACATTAATTTTACAAATTAATATAAGCCATTGAATTAGTGAAAGTAAATAAGAAGGCCGGTGACACTGATGTGTCACCGGCCCTCATTTGAGTTCTTTAACTACCGGTCTGCTTCTGCCGTCACTTTATTCAGAGCTGGCTGATTTCACGGTTTAACTGAAACTCTCTGGAGGTTACATATTTTTCCATTTTGCGCAGACGCAATTCTGATTCTTTGAACCTCGAGGCGATATCATGCACTGCCTGCTTCGGTGGCTCACCGGCCTGCCAGACTTTCGTCTTTACCGACACTTTGCCGGATTGCTCGTGCTGCTGTGCGCCGGTACTGCTGTTTGTCCAGCCTTTACCCTGATGTCCTTTAAACCGGCTTAACGGATCATCCTGTTGAGCAGAAACATTGGCAGGTTTCGGTTCCAGAATAAACCAGCAGGCAATGTAGCCGATGAACACGAAGGTACCGGCCAGCAGGAAAAAAGCAGACACAACCAGAATTCTGACAAGCCACCTTTCCAACCCGAAATAGTCTGCTATACCACTGCATACCCCTGCAATTCTGGCATTTTCGGTGTCACGGTAGAATTGACGGTTCATGCTCTGTCTCTCCACTGAGGCGCTTCACTATCAAGAATGGCTTCCAATGTTTTGATGCGGTCAGACATTTTTTCAGCCTTTTCCGCGAGTTCATTGATCGTTGCGAACTCTTCTGCGCTTAACCCCTGATTGACTTGCTTCTTACTGCGATAGTGCAGAATAAGCCAGATGGGTGCGACAAATATCAAAAACAAAAATAAGGGTACCAATAGCAGTGCCAGTATTCCCTCGTCCATAACCATAACCTCCGATTTCTAGTGAGAACTGCCCACAAAGCCGCTTGTCCGGCTTCCTGTGAGCTAGGAAACCGCCACCGGGCGCGCATTATTCTGCGCTTTTATTTTCTTTTATTTTAGCTTTTAACGCTGCTAATTCTTCGTCGATTTTATCGCCGGCTTCCAGCTCGGCAAATTCATCATTCAGCGTTTTCTTACCTAAGTCGTACGCTTCTACCTGAGACTCCAGGTCGTCGATTTTGCGCTCATATTGCTCAAACCGGCCCATAGCAGCATCAACTTTACTGCTATCCAGCGTACGTTTCACTTCTAAACGTGAACTTGCCGTTTTCTGGCGCATAATAATCGCTTTTTGACGGGCTTTTGCATCGGCCAGCTTATCCTGTAACTGTCCAACCTCATCCTGCAGTTTCGAAATCTGCTCTTCCACTACCGCCAGCTCTTTACCCAGAGCAACGGCAGCTTCTGCAGCTTTCTTACGTTCCTGTAATGCTGCACGTGCCAGATCTTCTCTGTCCTTACTTAAAGCCAGTTCCGCTTTGGCCTGCCAGTCCTGTGCATCGGCTTCGTATTTACTGATTTGTGCAGTAATTTCCTTTTTACTGGCGATGGTTTTCGCAGATGCTGAACGCACCTCAACCAGTGTGTCTTCCATTTCCTGAATAATCAGACGAACCATTTTTTCCGGATCTTCAGCTTTATCCAGCAATGCATTAATATTTGAGTTCACTATGTCGGTGAAACGCGAGAAGATACCCATATTCATTACCTCCAGCTCGTATGGAATCATGCAAAAGTGCATGGATTTTAATGCTCGTAGTTAATACGCATCTCTGTCTTAAGCTATTCAATATGCTTGCCAACTAGCCAATACTTTTTAATCCACTGAATTTATTCATTTTTTCTGAATTAAATTAATGTTCGATTCTGCGAAGTTTTTCATCTACACTAATTATTGGTCTAAATGACTAACAATTGAGGGACTAAATGAGTAGATTTCGCCAACAGGATAACTTGCTGGGTCAGGCCAACAGCTTTCTGGAAACACTGGAACAAATTTCCCAAATCGCACCACTGAACAAGCCGGTGCTGGTTATCGGAGAACGGGGGACGGGTAAAGAACTTATTGCCGCCCGTCTGCACTTTCTGTCTCAGCGCTGGGATCAAAATTACATTAAGCTGAATTGTGCCGCGCTGAATGAAAATCTGCTCGAAAGTGAACTCTTCGGTTATGAAGCGGGGGCATTTACCGGTGCAGCCAAACGCCGTGAGGGCCGTTTTGAAGTCGCCAATAACGGCACCTTGTTTCTGGATGAGTTAGCGAATACCTCAGGTCTGATTCAGGAAAAATTACTCCGGGTCATTGAGTACGGTGAATTTGAACGTGTGGGCGGTACTAAAACCCTTAAAACCGACGTGCGTCTGATAGCAGCAACCAATGAAGATTTACCTGCACTGGCGGAAAGCGGCGAATTCCGCGCCGATTTACTCGACAGACTGGCATTTGACGTTATTACCATTCCACCGCTGAGAGAACGGAAAGAAGATATTCTGTTACTGGCTGAAAACTTTGCCATTAATATGGCAAGGGAGCTGGATATGGAATTATTCAGTGGTTTTACAGAGAAAGCCCGCCGCACCTTACTCGATTATCACTGGCCGGGTAACATTCGTGAGCTCAAAAACGTGGTGGAAAGGGCCGTGTACCGCTGCAATAACCCTCACCTGCCTGTCCACGAAATCATTCTTGACCCGTTTGAATCCCCCTTCAGACCAAAAGGCCGTATTAAGACTCAGGACAGAATTACCGCTCCCCCGCCGGCATCAGAAATCAACGGCATTCAACCTGATCTCCCCCCGCCTCCCAACGACGCTGTATTTACGCCGGTGCCCGAGGCTGCGCAAGCTCCGGTTTATCCGTTGGATCTGAAAGAACGCTCCCAGCAATTTGAAATTGATATGATCAGGCAAGCACTTGAAGACAGTCAGTTTAATCAGAAAAAGACTGCAGAAAAGTTGAGTCTGACTTATCATCAGCTCAGAGGCTATTTAAAGAAATACAATTTACTGGATTCTTCAGCGGAATCTGTGGAGGCATAACGGTGCGACGGGGTTTTCGGTGGGCAACTATACTGGTCGCGCTGACAGGGCTTCAGGCCTGCGATAAATCAGAGCAGGTTGCTTTTTACCAGTCTGGTATCATCTACTGTTCTGAAAGCAATCCGGTGAATTTTAACCCGCAAACCGATACATCAAGCACCACCGCCGATGCCACCGCCCACCAGGTTTACGACCGGCTTATGGATTTCGATCCTGAAACCGGTCAGATTGTGCCAAACCTGGCCAGCAGCTGGCTGGTATCGGATGACGGACTTACCTATACATTTCAGTTAAATAAAGATGTGGAATTTCACACCACGCCTTACTTTACCCCGACCCGGAGCTTTAACGCCGACGACGTCATTTTCAGCATCAACCGCTGGCGGCTGGAAGCCAATCCATATCACCGCGTGTCCGGTGGACGCTACCCTTATTTCGAAAGTCTCGGCATCGCTGCCAATATTGAAGATGTGAAGCGCATCAATGGCTACCGGATTGAGATCACCTTAAAACAGCGTGACAGCTCTTTCCTGGCGAACCTTGCGACAGACTTTTCCGTTATTTTATCAGCCGAATATGCTGATTTTCTGTTGAGCCGTGGCACGCCGGAAAGGATTGACTATTACCCCATTGGTACAGGCCCCTTTAAATTTGAAAGCTACCGCAAAGACCACTATATCCGTTTTCTGCGCAACGAGCATTACTGGGGTGAACAGTCGTTGCCGGAAGGCCAGTCAAACACGGAACACCTGATTTACGACATCACGCCGAAGAGCTCAATCAGGCTTGCCAAACTGATCACCGGAGAGTGTGATGCTATTGCCTTCCCGGCCCAGACAGAATTGGAGGTGATCCGTAACCGTGAAGAGCTTGAGTTATCTGAAAAACCCGGTCTGAACATCGGTTTCTGGGCGTTCAATACCAACCGTCCTCCATTCGACAATCCGGACGTGCGTAAAGCGTTGGCACTGGCTATCGACAAGAATACCCTCCTTGAAGCTGTGTACTTTGACAGTGCCACACGGGCAAAAACCCTGCTTCCTACTGCCAGCTGGGCTTTCCAGAGTGATGCCGAAGATACCGCTTACAATCCGGTACTGGCAAAAAAATTACTCACGGAAGCAGGCATTGAACCGGGCTTTACCATGACAATTTGGGCAATGCCGGTGGAGCGCGCTTACAACCCGAATGCCACCAAGATGGCTGAGCTGATCCAGCGATATTTGTCAGCGGTGGATATTCAGGTGAATATTGTCACTTATGACTGGACCACGTTTCGCCGCCATCTGCGGGAAGGCTTACACGACAGCGTGCTGATTGGCTGGTCCGCAGACAACGGTGATCCGGACAACTTTTACCGGCCTTTGCTCAGTTGCGGCGCAATCCCGTCCGGCACCAATCGCGCAATGTGGTGTAACGAACGATACGATTCACTGATTAATGAAGCACTGCAAACGCAAAATATGGAGCGGCGCAAAGCAATCTATGAAGAAGTGAACCGCTTGCTGTATGATGAATTACCCATCGTGCCTATTGCTCATGCTTACCGGTATCAGGCTTACCGTAAAAATCTGAAGGGCATGAGTATTAATCCGTACGGTGGTGTACGTTTTGCCGGAGTGACGAAATCCCTGTGATACAAATTCTGATCCGCTATGCGACCCTGTTTATAACCACTATGCTCGTGCTGGCGGCATTGTCCTTCGCCCTTGCTTATTTGTTTCCCGGCGACGTACTGGTGAATCTGACAGGAATCACGCCGCAAAATGAGGCACAGCGTGCTGCACTCATCCGCCAGTTTCAGCTCGATAAACCCTATCTGTTTCAATTTATCTATTATGTGCAGCAACTGCTTCAGGGGAACTGGGGGTATAGTTTTATATCCGGTCTGCCGTTAAGGCAGGAAATCGGTATCGCCATGCCCGCCACAATAGAGCTCAGTGCCTATGCACTTTTTATCGCTATTTTTGTGGGTGTGCCTCTTGGCTGTTATGCGGGGTTACGCAGTTACACCAAACGGGATTACCTGATTAATTCGGCCAGTATGGTCAGTTACTCATTTCCGGTATTCTGGATAGCGCTGGTTTTCATTTTGTTTTTCAGTCTGAATCTTGGTGTGGTGCCGTTATCAGGGCGTGTGAGCTTGTTATTTGATGTGCCTCCGCAAACCGGCTTTATCCTCATCGACATCATCATTGCAGACAGTGTGGACAGCGGCCTGGCACTCAGCGATGCACTCATCCACCTGCTCCTGCCCACGGTATCTATCGCGCTGGTTTCCACCGCCTCCATGGTCCGGCTGACAAGGCGTTCAGTGATCGACGTGCTGAAAAGCCCGTACATTGCAGCGGCAGAATCCCGCGGACTTTCCAAGCGGCAAATCTTTTTCCGCCATATACTGAGAAACGCCTTACTCCCCATTTTGCCACTGATGGCGATCCAGATTACAACGCTCATCACCAATGCCATGATTGTTGAAACCTTGTTTTCCTGGCCGGGTATTGGCAACTGGCTGATTCAGGCCATTTACCAGCGCGATTATCCGGCACTGCGTGTTGGTATGCTGGCAGTAGCTACAGTGGTGATCAGTTTCACTATTATGATTGATTTGTTTAATCGCTTTATCGACCCAAGCAGGGAAAAGTACGAACGTGGCACGGTTTAGTTTATATCAGGAAGAATCGCAGCCCTCTCCCTGGCAGCGCACCTGGGAAGAGTTCCGCAGCAGTCATGTGGCCTTTGCCGGCTTCATTGTGCTCGGCCTGTTTTTCTTCGTGTCTCTGTTTGCGCCGCTGGTAGCGCCTTACGACCCGTTACAGCAAAATATCGATGCCCTGCTGGTGCCGCCGAGCTGGGAACCGAACGGTACCATCTCCCACCTGTTCGGCACTGATGCACTGGGCAGAGATGTATTTTCACGCATTATGTACGGCTGCCGGGTTACCTTCGGGTCCAGCCTGATGCTCGTGCTTATCGCTATGCTGGCAGGTGTAACAATTGGCACCATCGCCGGCATGACCAGCGGTGTTCGCTCCAGCGTGATAAATCATACTCTGGATGCGCTGATGGCCATCCCTACTCTGCTGATAGCCATTATTATCGTGGCCATTCTGGGTACTGGTCTCGTCAACAGTATGTGGGCGATTACGCTGGCACTTATTCCTCAGTTTATCCATCACACCCGCTCTTATGTGCGCAGTGAAATGAAAAAAGAATACATTCTGGCGTCCAGGCTGGATGGCGCCCGGCCTTTGCAGTTATTTTTTCACTCGGTGTTGCCGAATATGATTGAAATGCTGGTGGTACAGGGGTCACTGGCGTTATCCATTGCTGTCATCGACATTTCCGCACTGGGTTTTCTGAACCTCGGTGCACAGCCACCCCTTCCCGAGCTGGGCGTAATTCTGGCAGACGGACTGGATGTGGCTTATATCGCGCCCTGGAACGTGGGTCTTCCCGGCCTGACGATATTTTTGATGGTACTGGCGGTGAACATTGTCGGTGACGGACTGCGCTCTGCACTTCGACGGAGGCTGACACACTAATGCCCATGCTCGATATAAAGAATATGACGCTTGAGATAGATAACGGGAATACCCGTGTTAAAGCGTTAGACAAAGTGAACCTCACCGTTAACAGCGGAGAAATCCGCGCGCTGGTGGGCGAATCCGGCTCCGGCAAGAGTTTGATGGTTCAGGCAATTTCCGGTTCACTTCCCCAGCAGTGGCGTATCACCGCTGACAGAATGAGCTGGAATGGTAAAAATATGTTGTCCATGTCAGCAAAAGAGCGGCGTGAACTGATGCGCCGGGATATCGGCGTGGTATTTCAGGATCCGGTATCAGCCATGGATCCCTCCACCACATTAGGTGAGCAGTTAGAAGAAGCCATCCCGGATGAACTGGTAAACGGTAAATGGTTCTGGCAACGCAAGCAGGACCGCCGGAAAACCGCTATCAGTACCGTACACAAAGTCGGGATTAAAAATCATAAGCACTATCTGAATGCGTATCCCCACCAGGTGCCTACCGACATTGGTCAGAAGTTCATGATTGCTATGGCGCTGATTTCACAGCCCAGACTGTTAATTGCTGACGATCCCACTCGTGGCATGGAAACGACCACGAAGACCAAAGTACTGAAGTTACTGACACGTCTGAATCAAACAAAGTCATTATCCATATTGTTTGTCAGCCACGATTTGCTTGCCATCGCCAGTATGTCTCACACCATGACAGTGCTGTACTGCGGCCAAACTGTTGAATCCGGCAAAATGAAGCATATCCGTAAACGGCCGCTGCACCCGTACACAAAAGCACTGCTGGACAGTGCGCCGAGTTTCAGGAATGACTTACCGCCTAAGTCCGTGTTGCCGGCACTGGACGGCACCATTCCTTCATTGCAACACGTTCCCATTGGCTGCCGGCTGGGCCCGCGCTGCCCCCGCGCCCAGCGCGCTTGTGTCAGTACGCCCGGCGTGCGTCGTATCCATGACCACACTTACAGTTGTCACTTCCCTCTGCACATGGAGAAGTTATGAGTGAGATCATGCATGTCAGCGGCCTGACATTCCGCCACAGTGATAAGAAACGCTGGCTGAAAAAGCCGGAAGTGTTTGCCTTAGGGCCTATAGAACTGAGTGTGAAGCGCGGCGAGACTATTGCCATCATCGGTGAAAACCGCGCCGGAAAATCCCTGCTGGCCAAGCTGCTGGTGGGTGCAGTGCCTGCCGATGAAGGCGAGATATTCCTCAGCAACGTGATGTATAACGCGGCTAAAAAGAAGTCGACTAAGAGCTATAACGCCAGCAATGATATCCGCATGATTTTCCAGCACAGCAGCGAAGCCATGAACCCCGGCATTCCTGTAGGGCGTATTCTTGATGAGCCGTTATCGCTGAATACTGAACTGGATGAAACAGAACGCAAGAAAGTCATCGAAGATATTCTGGTTAAAGTGGGATTGCTGCGTGATCACTACTACTTTTACCGCCACATGTTGTCTGACGGTCAACAGCAACGTGTAGCCATCGCCAGAGCCATGGTATTACAGCCAAAGATTCTGGTCGCAGACGAACCTTTTGCTGCACTGGACCCTTCAGTACGCTCACAAACAGTAAACCTGATCCTGAACCTGCAAAAAGAGCTGGGGTTGTCGTTTATTTTTATCTCCCACAACTTAGGCATTGTGAGACACATTGCCGACCGGATCATCGTGATGGAAAACGGACAGATTGTTGAAACCGGCAAAACGGAAACAATCTTCCGCTGGCCTCAACATGATATGACCAAAAAGCTGATCCTTGCTTATCAGTCACTGGTACCCCAGCAAACGTTGACCTGAGTGGTCAACGTTGCCCGGAAAGACAATTAACCCACCAGCGCCAGCAGAATACCTGCTGCGACGGCAGAACCCAGTACGCCGGCTACATTTGGCCCCATGGCATGCATTAACAGGAAATTATGCGGGTTACTCTGCAAACCCACTTTATTGACCACTCTCGCCGCCATGGGTACAGCGCTCACCCCGGCAGCGCCGATAAGCGGGTTGATTCCGCCACCGCTCATTTTATTCATAAGTTTTGCCATCAATACACCGGCGGCAGTGCCGATAGCGAAAGCAATCGCACCTAAGCCGAGGATCCCTAACGTTTCCACAGTTAAAAATTTATCGGCAGATAATTTAGACCCCACAGCCAGGCCCAGGAAGATGGTCACAATATTGATAAGTTCATTCTGCGCCGTTTTTGACAGCCGGTCTACCACACCGCATTCCCGCATGAGGTTACCAAAACAGAACATACCCACCAGTGGTGTTGCAGAAGGCAGGAATAAAATGGTCAGAATGAGTACCGCCAGCGGAAATATGATTTTCTCTTTTTGCGACACGTGGCGTAACTGCGCCATTTCGATTTTTCGCTCATCTTCACTGGTCAGCGCTTTCATAATAGGTGGCTGGATAATAGGAACCAGTGCCATGTAAGAATAAGCGGCGACAGCAATTGCCCCCAGCAAATCAGGGGCAAGACGGGAAGCCAGAAAGATTGCCGTGGGTCCGTCAGCACCACCGATGATGGCAATAGCACTGGCATCTTTTAACGTGAAATCGAAACCGGGAATGAAATTAAGGGCAATAGCGCCGAACAATGTGGCAAAAATACCAAATTGAGCCGCAGCGCCCAGCAGCAACATTCTGGGATTTGCGATCAGTGCGCCAAAGTCTGTCATCGCTCCCACACCCATGAAAATCAGTAACGGGAACACGCCGGAATGAATGCCCACTTCATAGATGTAATATAACAGGCCACCCGGTTCACTGAAGCCAGCCAGCGGAATATTGGTTAACAGCGCGCCGAAACCGATGGGTAACAGCAATAGCGGCTCGAATTTTTTCACGATGGCCAGATATAAAAGCAGTAAACCCACTGCCATCATTACCAGTTGCCCGCCCTGAAAATGCGCCAGTGCAGTGCTGTCCCACAAAATTGATAATTTTTCCATCAGTTCAACTCTATCAGCGCCTGACCACTGGCAACACTGTCACCCTCTTTCACCAGAATACGGCCAGCTGTTCCGTCAAAGGCGGAACGGATTTCGGTTTCCATTTTCATCGCTTCAAGAATAATAACCACATCCCCGTTGGACACAGCATCACCTTCAGAGACTAAAATTTTGAACACATTGCCGGATAACGGCGCATTGATTGCCTGTCCGCCAGCCGGTGCGGCTGCGCTGCTTTGAGCCGGTGCGCGCGCTGTTGCGGCCGGTGTAACACTGGTCAGCGTGCCGGATTCAGCCACTTCCACGTGATACACTTTGCCGTCTACTTTCACATCGTAGCTTGAGGGTTGCCCCACTGCTTTTGGAGCAGCAACAGGCGCTGTAGCCACTTCCGGCTCTTTGCCCGGCGCAAGTTCAAAGGCATCCGGGTTGCCGCGGTTTTGCAAAAACTTAAGACCGATTTGCGGGAACAGGGCGTACGTGAGTACGTCGTCAACTTGCTCTTCCGCCAACAGGAAGCCTTTTTCTTTGGCCAATGATGCCAGGTCGTCAGTCAGGCTTTCCATTTCCGGCTTGATCAAATCAGCCGGGCGGCAGGTAACCGGCTCACCACCATCAAGCACACGGGCCTGCAATTCAGCATTCACCGGCGCAGCAGTTGCGCCATATTCGCCTTTCAGTACACCCGCCGTTTCTTTGGAAATACTTTTATAACGTTCGCCGGTGAGTACGTTCAAAACAGCCTGCGTCCCCACGATTTGTGAGGTAGGTGTGACCAGAGGAATGAAGCCAAGATCTTCACGTACACGGGGAATTTCCTTGAGTACCTCATCGAATTTGTCTTCGGCGCCCTGCTCTTTCAGCTGGCTTTCCATGTTTGTGAGCATGCCGCCCGGCACTTGCGCCAGCAGAATGCGGGCATCGACACCCTTAAGGCTGCCCTCGAATTTGGCGTATTTCTTTCTCACGTCGCGGAAATAAGCAGCAATGTCTTCTAACCCCTCCAGCGACAAGCCTGTGTCTCTTTCTGTGCCTTCCAGTGCCGACACAATAGTCTCAGTGGCGCTGTGACCGTAGGTCATACTCATTGACGATATAGCGGTATCCAGCATGTCAATGCCGGCATCAATGGCTTTCTGGTAGGTAGCTGTGCTCAGACCGGTGGTGGCGTGACACTGCATGGCAATAGGCACCTGCACGGTTTCTTTCAGGCGGGTAACCAGCGTTTCGCACTCGTAAGGTTTAAGCAAACCAGCCATGTCCTTAATGCAGATAGAATGCACGCCCATGTCTTCGAGCTGCTTCGCCATATCCACCCAGCCGTCGATTGTGTGCATAGGGCTGATGGTATAGGACATGGTACCCTGCGCGTGAGCGCCGCAATCAATGGCAGCCTTCACGGCGGTTTGCAGATTACGGACATCGTTCATCGCATCAAATATGCGAAAAACATCCACGCCATTTTCATGGGCACGTTCAACAAAACGGGTGACCACATCATCAGCATAGTGGCGATATCCTAATAAGTTCTGCCCACGGAGCAACATTTGTTGCCGGGTTTTCGGCATGGCTTTTTTCAGCGCCCGGATGCGCTCCCAGGGATCCTCACCCAGATAACGGATACAGGCATCAAACGTTGCCCCTCCCCAGGATTCAACAGACCAGAAACCTGCATTATCGAGCTCGCCTGCAATGGGTAACATGTCTTCCAGACGCATGCGGGTAGCCAGTAAAGACTGGTGGGCATCACGCAATACAAGTTCTGTCAGTGCCAGTGGCTTAGACATAAAAAATCCTCTTTGATGCTATTTTTGATTGTTTCTGTGCTGATGAATGGCTGCTGTGATGGCAGCTATGGTTTGCCCGCTCACGGCTGACTGAGCAGGTGCAGATGGCGTTCTCACCGGAACAGCGACGTCTTCATTGCCGGGATAACGCCGGCAGTACCAGGCAATGGCCTTAACACCGGCGATGAGCAGTGCCAGAAAAGCGAACACAAATACCATGCCGGTTAACATTAATGTGGCAGCTTCACCAAGCAAACTAACTAACGAATCTGATGCCATGTCAGAACCTGTTTATATTGTGATGTGAGTATTAGGAATAAGTAACATGTTAAACAGGCAGAAACAATGCGACTTCGGCCTTATATTCACTAACAAAAGCAACATTTTGCGATGAAAATCAGACAGAACGCCGGACGAACCTGCACATGTGCTATGATTCAGTGTGGGCGATATTTGCACAATCGCAAATTGAATGAAGATGTTGATTCAGAATTAATGAAAATATGTGCCTGAACAAGGGAGCCAGGCACATAGCGGGGGTGTTTGAAAAACTAATCAGATATTTTTTTATTAATCTTACTGATTAACTGGCCAATTTCTGCCCGGCGGCCCTCATCGGCAACAGGACGGTCTTCTCTGGCCGGCGCCTGCAAAGCTATTGCGGCGAAGTGCTTTGCCTGCATGTAGTCACCTTCGTCATATAAATATTCTGCATAAAAGTAATTTGGATCGATGCCTTCAGGGTTGACCACAAGCGCCCTTTTCAAAAGTTGCTCTGCTTTTTTATTACTGCCAAAGCCTATGGGCCATCCGGGTACCTTGTGATACAGCACTCCCAGACTTGTCAGTGCAGAACCTTGCAGCGCATTCTCATCCAGCCTGAGCGCTTCTTCCAGGTTTTTACGGGCTGCCTTTGCGTAGGAAAGTGCCCCCAGGCCACCTTCCGCTCCAGCTGTACTCGACTGTACAATGCCAAGCCAGATATGACTGTCTGCCTTTTCCGGAGACTGTTTTACCAGCCACTCTGCTTTTGTGATCAACTTCTTAAATGCTTTATCTTTGTCTTCCTTCGTCTTGTAATTAATTTCAGCCCATTCATGCTGAATGTCTGACAAACTGATTGCTTCACTGGCAAGCACAGTATTCATAAAACTGGCAGCCACTATTGAAACTATATATTTAGTTATCTTCATAGCCATTTTTCCTCTTTCGCTGAACTTACAAACTGACGGATTGTGGTTAACTTTTTTGCTAACGCGAAATCTACCAACTCAGGCAGCGCTCCGTTAAGACGCGCAAACCACTTTTCGGGTGAACCAATAAACCATCGACGTCTGGATTTAGACAGCTGAAGCATCAGGGCGTCAGCAACAACCTCCGGCGCATCAGTTTCATTGCCAAGAGCGTGATTCATCGCGACAACATTTTTGTTGTTAATTGCAGTATTCGTTGCTCTGGGTGCAAGATAATGAAAAGAGACGGAGGTATCGCGATATTCGCGGCTAAGTGATTCTGTCCAACCTCTTAATCCGAATTTTGAAGCGCAGTAAATGCTGTGATATGGAAAGCCTACAGAACCAAACGTCGACCCTATATTAACAACCCGCGCTTCCTCACTTCTTCGCAGAACCGGCAAAAGTCTTTGCGTTAACGCCACAGGTGCCAGCAGATTAACAGTCATCACATCTTCAATAGCCTGTGCGGGTACACCGTGGAAATCTCCAACACAAGACACGCCCGCATTGTTAATAAGCAGGGTTAATCCCATCTCCTGGCATACGTTAGCAATCTTCTCCCTGTCATCAGGCCTGGTAATATCAACACATAAAATCCGGTGCTGACCGGGCAAGGCCTCTGCCAGCTCAGACAGCTTTTGTGCATTACGGCCGGTAAGGATAAGACGCGCGCCCGAATCAGCCAGCCTTTTAGCTATCGCCTGACCAATTCCGCCGGATGCGCCTGTGAGTAAACAAACTTGCTTTTGCCATTGAACAGACATTATGCAACCTCTTGAATGGCGGTATCTTGAGATAGTGTGCGAAAGATATTTGCATAGAGTTGAAAGAACATCTTGGCGCTGTGAACAATGATATTCTGCTCTTCGACATCCTCAATTTTGTTCATCAAGTTTTTGAAGAAAACGATATGTTCCTGATCCAGCGAACCATGAGAACGCAAATAACTGAAAGCATTCCGGGGCAAATCTAACTGCTCTTGAATTGATACCGCAGCGTTGTCAGCTAGAGCGATACTGGTACCTTCCAGTACAAACACCATACCAAAAAAACAAAGAGGTGATTTTCTGCGGATACTATCCCATGCGTAGGAAACCATGAGTTCAGTAGCTGCGGCAGGCTGGCTGTTGCGCACTTTTTCCTTATCGGCACCACAGGCGGCAATATCATTCAGAATCCATTCCTGATGCCCCATTTCCTCCTCAATATATTCCGCAACAGCTTCCCGCAACCACTCTTTGTCGTCAGGTAAAGCTGCGCCTGTTGCCATGAGGAGCGGCACTGTATGTTTCACGTGATGATATGCCTGACTTAAAAAGGCAATATAGTCGCTCAGGCACACATCACCGGCAAAGCACCGCCGGATAACCGGAGAACTGACCAGATATGCACGTTCTTTCTGGGTTTCATTTTCAAGACGTTGATACAGATTCATGCTTCAATTTCCTCAGAGATAAGGCCGCTCCCGGCATACATTGTGTCGATGACTGACTGATATTTTGACGCCAGAGCATCCCGTTTAAGCTTCCGGTTTGCCGTGAAAAGGGTTTTATCTGTGGCCAGTTCCGGCACGGATTGCCAAACTCTTACCCTGGCGTATTCGGGTAAATGCTGATTTACCGCAGCGATTGCCTGGCCGGTTATTTTGCTGTCCAAACCGGATTCATAGGGCAGCAAAAGTGCACCGCAATATGGTCTGGCTTCCCCCGTCAGCACAACAAGTCTGAATAAACCTGTTGCCATGAGTTCTCCCTCAATCCACTCGGGGGAAATATTTCTGCCGAAAGAATTAATAAACACATTCTTTTTGCGGCCGGCGATCTGAAAAAATCCATCTGTTTGCACCGCGAGATCTCCGGTGTAAACGGCTGTGGGATAAAAAGACTCCGGCATGTTTACGTATCCCAGAAAAAGCGTTCCGGTGATCACAATCTCGCCATCTTCAATGACCAGCCTGTTATGGCCAAGTGCTGTGCCAGCACTGTAAATATTGTCTTTAGCTGGTGTATTAAGCGTATTAACCGATACACACTCAGACAGTCCATATCCCTGATAAACAGGCAATCTGCAATCTCTGGCTTTCTTAATCAGTGCCGCCGGTACAGTCGCTCCGCCCACAGCAATAAATAATAATGAAGCAGGAGGTTGCCAGCCCTGAGAACACGCTGAGACCAAAAGCTGCAAGAGCTCAGGTACAAGAATGAGTGTGGAAGGCTTCGCCTCTGAAATACTTTGAAGCATGCGTTCCGGTGATGTAAGCGAAACGCCCTCAAAGCCCAGTGATTCAGCACGACGAAGCACAACACAGCCTCCTGCCATTAGTGGCGCATAGATACCTGCGATGTTTTCCAGCAAAGTAGACAATGGCAGCAAACACAAATGCCTGGGCGAAGCGATACCGGTCGCATTGACAAGACTTTCAGCCACCACTTTTTGCGACTGGTGACTAAGGCATACGCCTTTTGGATTTCCGGTTGAACCAGAGGTAAAAGTAATCTTACCGGTACCGTCAGGTACCAGAGGCGTCTTACTTCCGGCAATTTGATAAAGATATAGTCGCTGAAACGGGCACTCTTTCAAACTGAAGGTTTGATTCGTCACAGGACTAGCAGAAAAATAGTATTCAATACCGGCTTCCGCGAATAAATGAGCCCGCTGTTGCCGGGAAAAATAGGGAGGTACAGGCACCAGCACCTTTCCGGCAGCCTGACAGGCAAGATCAAGAATGACCCATTCGGGACTGTTGCTGATCTCAATGGCAAAATGAGCGCCTGGCTGACATTCGAACCAGAATGACAACCGGTCAACTTCAGCAGCCAGTTCTCCGTAAGTCATTACGCCCTCTTCCCACTCCAGAGCGGGAAGTTCAGCCCGGGATAACCAGTTACCTAAAATCACAGGGCCTCCTCTATTTCAGTGGACAGCTGAGCACATTGTGAAGCAAGCCCCGAAAATAAAGTCCGGATCCGGCTATTTCTGAAAAGCTGACTAACGATGTGAGATAAGCTAACTGCTACCACCTGTGGCGAGGTATCGTAATAATTCCCCCATTTTATCTGGTCATCATCGGACAATGCGTCCCGCCTGGCTGAGGCCAGAATTGTCAATTGAATATGACTTTTAGCCATCAGGGTTCGCAAAGAAGAAGTGGCAGTAAAAACCAGGACTTCATAGTCGCGCCTGAAAAGTGCAAGTGCTGTGATAAGTAATAAGGGCAAAGTAAGATATGAAGACGGACTGAACAGGTTGCCGATTTCCGCAATCCGGTGGCGGGGTGTCACCAGGCCGTTGCGCGCCAGGCACACTTGCAAACTATCTTTCAAATAAGTTTCTACAAAAAAGGGGGACTGTCCTGTTCTGATCCCTGCAACGGCCAACGGGGTTGTATTTCCGACCCCGACCAGCAATGGCATGAATTCTGTTATCTCAGCACCAAATGCTGCCCGGAAACCTCCTGCCACTTGCTGTTCGAGCACCGGACGGTTAAGAGCCCCCTGAGTAGCCGCAAACACCGAAAGCGACGATGCCGGCTTATACCGTTTATTTGCAGGCAGTTCCGTTGCGGAAACATCTGCAGTAGTTTTTGTACTTAACATAAAAGACACTCTTTTGTTTGTTAAGTACAGTGTGAAGGGGAAAACTTAAGGCAATCTTAATATAGATAAAAATACCCGGTTAACGTCAAATAATTCAGAATTCATATTCCAGCGCCATCCGTAACGTATGGTCTTTACTATCACCATTGAATCCGGTGATAAATGCAACTTCCCACTTTAATTGTCTGCTGGCCGGGAAACGTTTTATCCCCATGAAACCCGGCCCTGCGCCCACATAATCCTCTGCGGCATAGAATTCAATGGCGGGCTGAATTTCCGGTATCCAACGGTACCGGTATTTCATTTTAAATTCGCCTTCGAATTCACTGGCTATATTATCGCCCCATTCATACACCAGAAATACGTTGGTAGTCAGACTGAACCGGCCAAATTCCTTTTCAGTCAGCACTCCGGATTTTGCAGACCAGTCATTCGAAGCGAGTTCCTTCTCGATTTCAAACAGCATTCCCCAGTCAGCCCAGTATTGACCCTGTTCTGTCAGCATCCAGCGAAATTCCAGCTCATATGAACTTGCTCCGAAGTCCCCCTGCTCATCCCGGGAACCGACAATATATGCCTCAAGAATTGTGCGCTCCGACAAAGCATGACCGAAGGAATAGCGCTGCTGCAGCAGGTTGCCATCGTCGTTCTGTCTGGACATGAGACGCCACTCCACTTCCCGCTCAAAAGGCAGTACATAAGGATGATAAACTCTGTCCACGATGAAATTATCAGCCAGTGCGGAGCCGGAAATCAGCAGACTGAAAAGAAGAAAAATATAATACCGCATTACACACTTCTCCCCGTTGCTTTACGTCTTTGTCGTCCACGCAACGAAAGTTTCAATATTAAAGGCACAATGACCGCAAAAGAGTAGACAGCCAGATAAACAGGGCCCGGTGTTGCCTCATAGCCCACCAGCACGTTAAAGAAATGGCCATACTCACTGTCATCTGCCAGCCATGATGATGTGTCCCACACTCTTGGCTGCTCGTTGAGTAAATTAATTTGCTCAGCCATCACCGTTATATTCGCCACCTGGCCGCCAATGAAAACAGCCAGCATGCTGATTTTGATGAAGTAAGAATGCGTGGATTCAAGCACAAAGAATAGCAATACGCTGACACTGCAACTGATCCCCAGCCCGATAATCGTTCCTATCATCAGACTCATATCAGCTTGCTGAGATGGCCAGTAGGCAACACTATAAATAATAAAATGAATGGCATTTACCATTGTGATACTGCTTAACACTGCCCATGCAGAAAATAATGAAACCGGCTCAGCGACTACATAACGACAAAAGGCTATAAATGCGACAATGAGAGCAATACCTTTTGCCCATTCCAGTCCGTTACCGTCGGCCACTTCAGATAATGCTGACAAATTGATATACAGCATTATTGCCATCGCAAGACCGGTAATTGTGCCGGTAAGGATCACTTTTACTGTTGTTTGTCGCTGTACGAGCAAAAAGCTGATCAGCAGGAAGATAGGCAAAGTATCGCGAATAAACAGGATGACAGTATTAATTAGCATCTGGCTTTCCTTCTGCGCTGACTACAACAGATCCTACTGCGGTATTCGGGTGATACTCACCAAAATATTGATATTCGCCGGGCGGCAGAGGCCCGACAAAGATAGTGCCTTTACTGTTCCCGAAAATAACTTTTTCTCTGTTTAAATCGAAGCTGTCGATCTCTTCCGGCGTGGTGTCATGATTTATGAAAGTCAACTTTACTTTCTGATTAGCGGGGATCACGATGGTCTGCGGCACAAACAAATTGTCTCTGATTTCTATTACAGCCTCAGGCATCTTTGCAAAGGTAAAGCATGGGATAAGCAGGAAGCTTAGTCCTGCCGGATATCTCATTTTTCTCACAGAGATACCTCATTCAAAGGCAGCTGAACACGAACTTTAAGCCCTCCAAGGCCTGAGGTCCCAAGCTCTATCGTCCCCTGGTGCAACATTAAAATCTGCCGCACGATAGCTAATCCCAGACCGCTCCCGTTCGTCTGGCGGGCCTCCTGCTTTTGATCCCGGTAAAAACGTTCAAGGACCTTTTCTCTTTCTTCTGCAGCAATCCCCGGACCAGAATCTTCAACGAGCAGCTCTGCGCTATTTCCTTGCTGACGAACAGTAATTTGAATCACCGCATGCACAGGAGAGTATGAAATCGCATTTGCTACAAGGTTTGACAGCAGGGTGTAAAGTGTAAATTCAGTAGAATGTATCCGGGTACTTTCTCCTTCAAGGCTAATTTCCTGTTCTTTAAACTCAACTTTTGAGTACAAATCAGTAATGACTTTTTGCGCGACTTCGAATGCGTCAACTCTGCCCAGTTGCAAGTGGAACAGTTCGGGACTGGTCCGGCTTAGCAGTAAAATCTGATTGACCACATGAATCATTCTGTCAGTATCTTCCCGGATTGCAGTGAGCTTTGAAGATTGCTGCGGCATATCCTGAGCCACATTGTGCAAGTTTATTTTCATCACGCTCAGTGGCGTACGTAACTCATGGGCAGCATTTGAAGCAAATTGCTGTTCCCGCTCAAACGCTTCCTGCAACCGCGAAAACATGCTGTTGAGCGTTTTCATAACAGGTTGCATTTCCTCGGGAACTTGCGGTAACAGAATCGTCGAGAGATCCTTCCCTTTCCTGCGGGACAATTTTTCCGATAACACTTTAAGCGGGCGCAGCCCCCTGCTGACCGATAAAAATATAATCAGAGCAAGGATCGGCACCGCATAAATAAAGGGCATGATGACCGAAATAACTAGTGACTCCGACAAGTCGACCCGACGCTGAATAGGTTGAGCCACCAGTACCACATAGTCTCCCGGGAGTGTTTGCCTTAATACCCGCCAGCGTTTAGCGGTAAAATTTCTGTCACTGTATCCGTCTTCTCCGGAGGCAAGCGCAGTTAACGGTGCATTCTCTGACCGCGCAATAAGCTGCTGATTTTGCCAGATTTGATAGACCAGGCCCGGCTCATGATTTGTGTCTGTGATTAATCCATTAGTGACAGCCACTGTACCCAGCACGCTTTGCAACTCTTCATCCATAAAAGAGCCCGACACGCGGGTCGCAGCCCGGTACCCATGAATAGCAGCGCTGAATATAACCAGTATAAGGAAGCTCACCAGAACTGCCGTCAAAAAGCGGCGAATAGATCTCACTGGCCGGAAGCCTTCACAGGAATACAGTAGCCCACACCGCGTACGGTTTTAATAAAGCTTTCCGGTAACTTTTTCCGCAAATGATGTATGTGCACTTCAATCGTGTTGCTGGCTACTTCTTCTCCCCACTCATAGAGCCGTGATTCAAGTTTTTGTTTAGGCTGTATGCGGCCACCGTTCTCCATCAGAACCTTAAGCAGCATTAATTCACGGCGGGGCAAGGCAACAGATTGTCCGGTGACACTCAGTTCCAGGGTTTGCGTGTTAAGCTGTACTTCGCCAATAGAGACCACGGCACTGGTTGCCGTTCCCAAACGTCTTTCGACAACCCGCAAACGGGCGAACAACTCGTCCATTTCAAATGGCTTTGGCAGATAATCATCGGCTCCTGCGTCGAGTCCGAGAATTTTGTCAGAGACTTTATCCCTGGCGGTAAGAATAATGACAGGCATATGCGGCAATTTATGACGAAGTGATTTGAGTACTTCTAATCCGTCCATATCGGGCAAGCCGAGATCCAGAATAGTAATGTCGTTCTGACCGGTCAGTGCAGTATTTATCCCGTCTTTCCCTTTGTATACACAATCAACAACGTGATTCGCGTCCCGCAGGGATTGCGCAAGGGCATCGGAAAGGGGTCTGTCATCTTCAACAAGTAGAATTCGCATAAAACCGAATCTGAGAGAATTGTTGGCAGATTATAGCACCATAAGCTTAAAGAAAACTTAAGGCAGAGTTTAAAGGGGAAAAACGAAAAAAGCCCACCTGATGGTGGGCTTTCCGGTATGGCGCGTGTGGAAGGATTCGAACCTCCGACCGCCTGGTTCGTAGCCAGGTACTCTATCCAGCTGAGCTACACACGCTTTAACTGTACTTTTACGTTTTACCGTAAAAGGTGGTGCTTTTATAAGATGGCGCGTGTGGAAGGATTCGAACCTCCGACCGCCTGGTTCGTAGCCAGGTACTCTATCCAGCTGAGCTACACACGCGCATTAAAACTTATTGTTGGCCACCACGTCCAACCTTGAACAATGGCGGAGAGGGAGGGATTCGAACCCTCGATACCAGTAATAGGTATGGTTCCTTAGCAGGGAACTGGTTTCAGCCACTCACCCACCTCTCCGTAACAGTGGTGCGCATTTTACTGATACTCGTGAGGGAGTCAAACCCTTTTTTCAATAAAATGAATCGTATGCTGCCATTTTAAACAAATCGGATAAAAAGCCCGCTCTATCATACCTCAGAGTCAAAAAAGGCCGGTTCAACCGGCCTTTTTCTATCGGGATTATTCGGTAACACTGTTACCCGGCTGCCCGCCTTTCTCAGCCTGTATACGCATGTAAATCTCTTCACGATGCACTGATACTTCTTTCGGCGCATTCACACCAATTCGTACCTGATTTCCTTTAACGCCTAATACGGTAACCGTTACATCATCACCGACCATCAGGGTTTCACCTACACGACGAGTCAAAATAAGCATTCGCTTGCTCCTGATCCTTACAAATGAAAATATCCTTTAACCTTATGTCACTCGCCGGCACGACCCGACGGTAACGTCAGTGATTCCGTGTTTTTGTGTCACTCCAAAAACTCACTGATTACCTTACAATCTGGATTATAGCTTATCTGACAAATATGCGTTAACCGAAGCCAATGCACTTGCCAAATTTTCTGGCTGACTACCACCGGCTTGCGCCATGTCTGGTCTCCCACCACCTTTTCCGCCAACCTGTGAGGCAATAAAGTTTACCAATTCGCCTGCTTTCACTTTGCCGGTAAGCTGTTTGGTCACACCAACTATCAAACTGACTTTCGCACCATCAGCCATACCTAGTACTACGATCCCTTCGCCGATTCGGTTTTTAAGATCGTCCATCATTCCACGCAACGCTTTAGACTCAACGCCTTCCAGTTCAGAAATTAACACTTTCACACCGTTAATTTCTATAGTCTGACCCAGCATATCAGCGCCTTGTTGAGAAGCCAGTTTTTGCTTCGCCGCTGATAATGCCTTCTCAAGCTCTTTCGTTTGCGTTTGCAGTACACCGATACGGTCAACCAGTCCTGATACGTCAGTTTTCAGCAATCCGGCTGCGGTCTGTAATTGAATTTGTTGTTGTTGAACAAACTCAACTGCAGTTGCGCCGGTTATCGCCTCTATGCGACGAACGCCTGATGCGATACCACTTTCTGACACAATCTTAAATAAACCAATATCACCTGTACGTTTGACGTGAGTACCACCGCAAAGTTCAACAGAGAACGGACCCATTGTGACAACGCGTACTTTCTCGTCGTACTTCTCACCGAACAATGCCATCGCACCAGAGGCTTTGGCTTCATCCAGTTCCATTAATTCAGTTTGCAGCGCATGGTTAGCGCGAATTTCTTCATTTACCCGGTTTTCAATTGTCAGCAACTGCTCTGCCGTCACGCCCTCAAAATGGGAGAAGTCAAAACGCAGGCGTTGTGCTTCTACCAGAGAACCTTTCTGAGTGACATGCTCACCTAAGATTTCTCTCAGTGCAGCATGCAGCAAGTGCGTCGCACTGTGATTTTGCTTCACGGCTTCACGATTGCTGTTGTCGATAGCCGCAGCCGCTTTTTCGCCTTTACGTATTTCACCGACGACCTTACCTTTGTGCGCGAATGCATTACCCATTTTCTGGGTATCAGTAACAATAAATTCACCGTTAGCTACTTTAAGCACACCACGGTCGCCGGCCTGACCACCGGACTCGGCATAAAAGGGCGTCTGGTCTAATACCACAATACCTTCCTGTCCGTCGGTGAGCGATTCGCAAAATTGATTGTCATGAATAAGTTCGACAACGTTTGCCTCACCTTCCACATCGGTATAACCGGTGAATGCTGTTTCATGTTCAATTTTCAGCAGGTCATTATAATTGGCACCGAAGTTACTGGCTTTCTGAGCACGGGCACGCTGAGCTTCCATGGCCTTTTCAAAACCGGCTTCGTCAATTTTTACATTGTGCTCGCGGGCAACATCGTTGGTTAAATCAACCGGGAATCCGTAAGTGTCATACAGTTTGAACACCACTTCACCGGGAATCGTATCGCCTTCCAGTGAAGATAACGTGTCATTGAGCATGTTCATGCCCCGTTCCAGTGTTTTACTGAATTGCTCTTCTTCAACCCGCAATACTTTCTCAATGACAGGTTGCTGATCAGCCAGTTCAGGGTAGAACTCACCCATTTCTTGCACCAGAGCCGCTACCAGTTTGTAGAAGAATATGTCTTTCGCGCCAAGTTGATAGCCGTGACGTACTGCACGACGAATGATACGGCGCAGTACATAGCCGCGACCTTCGTTGCCCGGCATTACGCCGTCACATACCAGGAAGCCGCATGAACGGATATGGTCAGCCACAACACGTAAAGACTTGTCTTCCAGATCTTTAGCCCCGGTAATGTCAGCAGTCGCTTTAATCAGGTTCTGGAACAGGTCAATTTCATAGTTGCTGTGCACATTCTGAAGAATGGCAGAAATACGCTCAAGGCCCATACCGGTATCGATAGAAGGCTTAGGCAGCGGCTCCATGGTGCCGTCTGCCTGCTTATTGAACTGCATGAAAACCAGGTTCCAGATTTCAATAAACCGGTCACCGTCTTCTTCAGGCGTTCCCGGAGGACCACCCCAGATGTGCTCACCGTGGTCATAGAAAATTTCAGAACAGGGACCGCAGGGGCCGGTATCACCCATCGACCAGAAGTTATCTGACGTGTTGATCCGGATGATTTTTTCTGCCGGCACGCCAATGTGGTTCTCCCACAAATCGAAGGCTTCATCGTCTTCTGAATAAACGGTTACCAGCAGTTTCTCTTTTGGTAATCCAAGCTCAACAGTCAGGAAATTCCAGGCAAAGGAAATGGCGTCTTTTTTGAAGTAATCGCCAAAACTGAAGTTACCCAGCATTTCGAAAAAGGTGTGATGACGGGCAGTATAGCCAACGTTCTCCAGATCATTGTGCTTACCACCGGCACGCACACAACGTTGTGAAGACACTGCACGGGAGTAGCTGCGCTTTTCTGCGCCAAGGAAAACGTCTTTGAACTGGTTCATCCCCGCGTTGGTGAACAGGAGCGTAGGATCATCTGCAGGTACCAATGAGGAACTCGCCACTGCCTGGTGGCCGTGACTTTTAAAGTAATCGATAAACTTTTGGCGTATGTCAGCAGTTGATAATGTCATTGAAATCCTAACTTCCTACTCTTGTTAACGGTGAACATCGGGAGCACAAATTTACTCTGATAAAATGGCTCGTCAGATGCCGGGAATTGTGGTGCACAAGTCACTAAATCGGGCATACGGCCCGCAGGGCGCAAACATATCATGGAACACGCGCCGTTGTTAAGGCATTCGCGGTTAATTTAGTCACCATTTACGGCGTATTGGATGTGTTCCTGAGTAAAGCCCCGGTAATTGAGAAACTGCATTTGCTTTTGTCTGGCTTTGAAGTCCCGCTCCTGCCCTTCGCCAAATTTCTTCTCTTTTACCTTCAGGGCTAATTCAAACCAGTCAATGTCAGCTTCGCTCATCGCAGACGCGATGGTAGCGTCATCGAGTTTATGCTGCGCCAGCTCACGCTTTATTCTGGCCGGCCCCTGACCTTTCGATGCGCAGGCGCGGACACGCATTTCTGCGTATCTGGCATTACTTTGAATATCAGCGTCGGTGAATTCCTGCAAAATAGCCGACGACAAACCGGCGTCGAAACCTTTCTGTGTCAGTTTTGTCAGTACCTCCACATGGCTGTGCTCTCGTCGTGCCAGCATGCGCGTAATCGCGTCGATAATGATTTTGCGGTCAGGGTCTGTCATGTTGAAGAATGTTTAAATTAGCTCTAATGTAAATGTACCGGCATTCATGGAAGAGTTCGTCGCAGTACAATGCAGTGACTAACCACGATACAGCAGTGAATTAAAAACGTGTTTACTGCGAAAGTAAAAATGAAATATACCACATCCTTTACCTCATCGATTAAAGACATTGATTCATCACAGTGGCAGGCACTTGCACGGGATGCAGGTCCTTTTCTGCAATATCCGTTTCTTGCTGCCATGGAAGCATGTCACTGCGTGGGTCCTGAAACAGGCTGGCAACCTCATCATTTGAGAGTCTGCGACGGTGATAAACTCGTTGCGGTGATGCCGGGTTACCTGAAAGAAGACAGTTACGGGGAATATGTTTTTGACCACGGCTGGGCACATGCCTACGATCAGCACGGGCTGAATTATTATCCCAAGTGGATAAGTGCAGTGCCTTTTACACCGGTCACCGGCAACAGACTTCTGATATCTCCTGAGTATGAAGAAAGGGACATTCTGCAAGTAGCAGTGCCTGCTCTGAAGGCATTGTCAGAACAAGGATGCTCATCTTCTCACATTCTTTTTTCGCCATACCAAAATAGCAAGAGCTGGTATGAGCAGGGCTTTGCCCGGCGCTATTCCGTGCAGTTCCAGTGGTACAACTATGGCTATCAGACGTTCAGTGACTTTACCGCCACACTGACATCGAGAAAGCGTAAAGCCCTGCGTAAGTCACGGGAGAAACTTGAACAGGCCGGTGTTTCGCTGACAAGAATTACCGGTGATGCCCTCACCTCTGAACACATTGAATTTTTCATCCGCTGCTATCAGCAAACTTATTTAAAACGATCCGGCCACACGGGATATCTGACTCCGGCTTTTTTCCGCCAGATCTTCAGCTCTATGGCATCGAATGTTTTGCTGGTCGTCGCCGCACAAGAACAGGAACCTGTAGCCAGTGCACTGTTTTTCTATGACGATAACGGGCTTTACGGGCGCTACTGGGGTGCAATGAAAGAGGTCGACGGCCTGCATTTCGAAACTTGTTACAATCAGGGCATTGCTTTTGCTGTTGAGCATGGCATACCTTTATTCAACCCCGGCACACAGGGCGAACACAAGATTTTACGGGGCTTTGAGCCCACCTGGTGTGTATCTCTTCACAAATTGTATGATGCTGATTTCCAGCATGCTGTAGAACAATTTTTACAGCAGGAGACGCCACAGATTGCCCGTTACTTTCAACAGGCAGCCACTGTGTTACCTTTCAATGAAGCGATGCAAACAACACTAAAAACAACAAGTACAGCAGTGGTCACTCCGGACGCTGCAACAACAAAAAAGAGAAACGACAATGAAGTATAAATTACTCGCTGCCACTATTGCAGCGGCCTTAAGTTTAACCGGCTGTAGCAAACCGGAACAAAACACCACAGCCTCATCATCAGAGGCACAGTCTGCCGTACAAAAAGGCAGTGCGGAACTGGGCAGCTTCGGCATCGACCTGACAGCAATGGACAAAGCCGTAAAACCCGGCGACGACTTCTTTTCCTATGCCAGCGGCACCTGGTATAAAAATTATGAACTTCCGGCAGATAAAACCCGCTTCGGTGCATTTAATGCCCTGCGTGATCGCAGCGAAGAACAGGTTAAAGCCATCATCGACGACCTGATGACCAGGCAAGATCTGAATGCTGAAGAACAGATGGTAAAAGATTTCTACACCGCTTACATGGATGTGGAAGGCATAAATGCGAAAGGTATTGAGCCTGTTTCGGATGTATTGTCGAAAATTCAGGCCATCGATAACCGTCAGGCACTGACAGAGGTGTTCGGGAATGCCTGGTTATACGGCACAGCAACGCCTCTGCTGGGCAGCATGTGGTACAACCGTCTTGATCCCAACGAGTATCAGGTCAGTGTCAGTGTTGGCGGCCTGGGTCTGCCTGACCGGGACTATTACTTAAGTGATCAGGAACGCTTTGTTGATATTCGTGAAGCATACCTGTCTCATATCGAGAAAATGCTGTCGTTTGCCGGTGTTCAGGACGCTGCACAGCAGGCACAACAAATTATGGATCTGGAAACCCGTATTGCTCATGCCCAATGGCCGCGGGAAAAACGCCGGGATCGTGATCTGACATTAAACCAGATTGAAAGATCGTCTCTTTCCGATGCGTATCCGGGTTTTAACTGGGATACCTTTTTCGCACAAAGTGGCTTGAAAGTACCAGAGCTGAACATCACTACCCCGCAACCCGTTAAAGATGTCATTACCATCATCAACGAAACGGATCTTGCTGTGTGGAAGGCGTATCTGACTTTCCATACTCTGAGTGAAAATGCCTCTCTGCTGCCGGAAGAGATTTACCAGACATCTTTTGAATTCTATAACAAAAAGCTGAATGGTCAGGAAGAACCGGAAGCCCGCTGGAAACGCGCTGTTGCACAAATGTCCGGTACGCAGTCTCTGGGTTTCGCGCTGGGCAAGATTTATGTCGACCGTTACTTCCCTCAGTCTTCGAAAGAGCAAATGTCTGAACTGGTTGAAAACCTGCGCGCAGCGCTGGGCAAGCGCATTGACAACCTGGACTGGATGGGTGAAGAAACGAAGAAAGAAGCGAAAGAAAAACTGGCGGCTTTCCATCCTAAAATCGGCTATCCGGACGAATGGGTAGATTTAAGTGGTCTGGAAATATCTTCAGATAAGCTGGTTCAAAACATTCGTAACCTGCGCAAATTCTTTAACGCTAAAGATGTGGAAGCAGAACTTAAGCCGACTGACCGCGAACGTTGGGGTATGACACCACAAACGGTCAACGCGTATTACAATCCGTCATTTAATGAGATTGTATTCCCTGCTGCCATTCTTCAGCCTCCATTCTTCGATCCGAATGCAGACCCTGCTGTGAACTATGGTGCTATCGGCGCTGTTATCGGACACGAGATGGGACACGGTTTCGACGATCAGGGCGCCAAATCAGACGCCAAAGGCATTCAGCGCAACTGGTGGACTGAAGAAGATTTAGCTTCTTTTACTGCCAAAGTTGACCAGTTGGGTGCTCAGTATGATCAGTATGAGCCAATCCCCGGCAACCATGTAAATGGTCGTCTGACCATGGGTGAGAACATTGGTGATGTGGGTGGTTTGTCAATGGCCTATGAAGCCTATAAGCTGAGCCTGAATGGCAAAGAAGCCCCTGTCATCGACGGCTTCACCGGCGATCAACGCTTCTTCCTCGCCTGGGCACAGGTATGGCGTGAGAAACGCACTGAGCAAAGCCTGATCAACCAGCTCCGCTCTGATCCGCACTCTCCGGCCCGATACCGTACACAGGCGCCACGTAATCTGGATATCTGGTATAAAGCTTTCGACGTCCAGCCCGGCGATGCCTTGTATCTTGCACCGGAAGACCGCGTTCAGATCTGGTAACACGCTGACTGACTTGCTCCTCCGCACGGGGGAGCAAAATAAGCTCTAATGCCCTCCAACAAACTTTGTTCCTTACTCCTTCCTCACTCCTGAGAAACCAATATTTATTAAATACTTTGACACCAAATGCCACCGGTAGCATTATTAACTGATTGTAAATCTTGTAAACCAATTAACTTCCCGCAGTCGTGACATGACTCTTTCGGGAATACCGGAGCTTTCATGATATTCCGCCTTACCCTGATCCTGTGTTTTCTGATCCCGCTATCAACCCGCGCCTCCACTGAGCAAGACTGGCAAATTGCGACCGGAATTTTGCAGCAAATACGCCTGCCGGACATTCCGGATAAACAGTTTGTTGTGGAAGACTCACCTTCAATCAGAAAGGCCGCCAGACAAACCATCCAGCAAACTATCGACAAAGCAGCGGCTGCCGGTGGTGGAATTGTTCATATTCCGGAGGGTATCTGGCATGTTGACGGGCCTTTGCACCTTAAAAGTAAAATCAATCTGCATCTCGGGAAAAACGCCACACTACTCTTTTCAGCTACGCCCTCTGATTTCCTTCCGGTTGTGACAACACGCTGGGAAGGAACGGAAGTATTTACTTACTCACCAATGATTTATGCTGCCAATGTGGAAGATGTGGCTATCACAGGTGAAGGCACGATAGACGGCAATGCAAACTCTGCTTTTATCAACTGGTACGAAAAGCAAAATACTGACATGCATGCGCTGAGAAGAATGGGTTTTGACAGTGTGCCTGTGCAACAAAGGCAATTCGGTGAAGGGCATTTTCTTCGCCCCCCACTTATCCAGTTTTTCCATGCCGAACGTGTTCTGCTGGAAGACTACACGGCCAAAAACTCCCCCTTCTGGGTTAACCATCTGGTATACACCTCTCACGCAACGGTTCGCAGGGTGAAAGTAGACAGCCACCTGTACAATAACGACGGACTGGACATTGAATCCAGTCAGTTTGTACTGGCAGAAAACAATCATTTCCGCACCGGTGATGACGGCATCGTAATCAAGTCCGGCCGCGATGCGGATGGCCGTAACATAGGTATTCCCAGCACTGATATCGTCGTAAGAAATAATGATCTTGGTGGCGAAGACGGCATTGGTCTGGGGTCGGAAATGTCCGGTGGTATCAAACGGGTTTTCTTCGAAAATAATACCCTCCACGAAGGAGATTCGGCTTACCGTTTCAAAGCAACTTAGATCGTGGCGGACGTGTTGAAATGATACGGATCCGCGGGAGTAAAGTTGCCTCGTTTAAACATCTTTTCTGGTTCCAGCTTAATTACCCGAGCAATCTGCACGGTAATTTTCCGGCAACTTACACTGACATCATCATTGAAGATATGACCGTAGAGAATGTGGGTACTGTGCTTGAAATCCATGCTCCGGATGCAGCCCCTGTTCACGATGTCACTTTCCGGAATATCCGTATCAAAAAGGCTGACATTCCGCTGATTTTGGAAAATGCAGAAAATATTCACTTTGAGAATGTGCAGATTGGCAACCAGTTCTGGAACGGTAAATTCTCTGCGTTGAAGGATGCGGAAGCGGTGAAAGATTAGTTAACTATTTTGTAATCGCGATCACATTTTTATTGACAATATCATTAACAAGTCTGTAACGTTACGCCTAATTTGCCACCGGTGGCAAATTTAACACTGTCCAGTTCACACATGCACTTTCATTTATAAATATGTGTGAACATGGCTGTCATACCCTACGACACCCATTGTTGATTTCGTGCCGCTGTTAAGCACCCTACAACAATGCAGGACGAACTGAGCAGAGGAACACCATGAATAAAAACCGTTTCCGTAAAAACCCTGTATTCAGCGCGATGATTGTTGCGCTGAGCTGTTCTACTTCTTCCCTGGCATTTGCACAGGAAGTACAAACTGAAGATACCACAGCAGAAGATTATGAAATCATTGAAGTCAGCGGCTTTCGTGGCGCGCTGAACCGTGCATTGTTTGAAAAACGCAGTGCTGTGACTTCAAAAGAAACCATACTTAGTGAAGACATTGGTAAATTTCCGGACCTGAATATTGCAGAGTCATTGCAACGGGTACCGGGTGTGGCAATTTCCCGCGAAGGGGGTGAAGGTCGCCAGATTACGCTGCGCGGCTTAGGTCCTGACTTCACCCGTACCACGTTAAATGGAATGGAAGTCCCGTCGAGTACCGACGGAACCGATTCCGGTGGTGGTGTAAACGGTGGACGTGCTTTTGACTTCAACGTCTTTGCCTCTGAATTATTTAACCGGGTAGACATTCAGAAAACCTCGTCTGCATCTACGGAAGAAGGCGGTATTGCTGGTACTGTCGACCTGTATTCCGCGAAACCTTTCTCCAATCCGGGCTTTCACGTAGCTGCGTCAGGTCAGGCCGGCTATAACGATGTTACGGAAGAAGTCGATCCGCGTATGGTCTTTATGATCAGCAACACCTTTGCTGACGACACCATCGGCGCACTGTTTTCCGTTGCCAAATCACAGCGCACCGTCCGCCAGGAAGGTTTCGGCACCGTCCGCTGGACCACGCCGGTAAGGGACGGAGGTGGCATTTATACCGACACCGGGAATACAACCATCAACGGTACAATCAATACCGGTCCCTGTGAGGCTGACGGCGAAGCTGTCGACCCGGTAAACTGTTTATGGACACCCCGCCTTCCCCGCTATGATTTCTTCGGTAACAATCAGGACCGTCTGGGCATTACCGGGTCATTACAATTTGCAGTCGGAGATGCAGGTACAATCACTTTCGACACCCTGCACTCCACGCTGGAGAACCAGCGTACCATGTACAACAACTTTGAAATGTTCCGCAGCACATTCAGTGATATCACACCGGTGTCACTGACAGTGGATGAAAGCGGTAATCAGGTTCTTGCCGGTACCTTTGACAATATGACATCCCGGGTAGAGAGTCGTCAGCAGTTATCAGAAACCGACTTCAGCCAGTATGTGCTGAGTGGTGAATTCTATTTATCTGATGAACTGAAAATGAATGCTATGGCCGGTACCGCTAAATCAGACGCCCGTTCTGAACAGTACCGCTATAACATGACGAACCTGACACCCCATACGTTCAGTTTTGATTTCAGCGGCAATGCCAATGTTCCGGTAATGGATTACGGTTACGATATCACCGACGCCAGCCTGTACGATTTATCTGACGGCCGCTTACGGGCCACTGACGTGGAACGCAAGAACGACACCGCGAAAGTCGACTTTATCTATACCAATGACAGTGTAGAAATCAAAATGGGTATGGCCTGGAACGACCGTACCGTCGCCTACAGTGAAGAGCAAATTAACGGTTTTCCTGATCAGGACTCGGCGGTCGGATTTGCAGAACTCATCCCTTACGACGACTTTGGTAACGGATTTGACGTAGAACTGAATCGCTTTATTGTGGCTGACTTTGGTGCTATCGAGTCTCAGCTGCTGGATAAAACCTGGACTCCCCGTACAGAGCAAAGCTGGGAAGTTGGCGAAGAAACGCTGGGTGGTTACCTTGAGTTTAATTCTGAGTACGATATCGCTGACATGAGCTTACGCACTAACTTCGGTATGCGTTATGTGAAAACCACGTCCACGGCCTCGGGCTACATTCAGCTGGATGAAGTCACTGTTGAGAACGACTATGACAATTTCCTGCCGTCGATGAACCTGTCTTTGTCGGTGACTGAAGATGTCATTGCCCGTCTGGGTTTATCACGCACGATGACCCGTCCGAGCCTCAGTTCACTGAACCCGGGTAATCCTTCATTTTCTTACGTAAACGGTACTGTCAGTTCCGGTAACCCGTATCTGGACCCGTTCACGTCTAACAACGTCGATTTGGGACTTGAATGGTACTTTGCGGAAGAGTCTTTACTGGCAGCTAACTACTTCTATAAAGATATAGAAACGTTTATCACCTCAGCAACAGAAGAGCGCCTGGTTGATGCGGTATATCTGCCATTTATTGATTCTGATCCGCAGTATGATCCTGCACTGGCCCTCGACCCGCGTACTGTGCCGTATACACATACCTCACCAGTAAACGGTGAAGGCACTACGGTAAATGGTTTTGAGATTATTTATCAGCAGCCTTTCCGTTTTCTGCCGGCTCCGTTTGACGGTTTAGGCACGGTGATGAACTATACCCGTGTGTCAGCAGGTGAAATTACCGGGCTTTCAAAAAATACCTATAATGCGACCCTCTATTATGAGCGGGAAGATTACGGTATCCGCCTGTCGCTGAACAAACGTGATGACTACATTACGGATTACAGCGGCAGTAACGGTAACGCGGAAGAAGCCACTACCGGCCCGACATACGTTGATTTGTCTGCTTATTACAATTACAACGAGAACCTCACATTTACCATCGAAGGCATTAACCTCACTGATGAATATGAGCGTTTGTTTACCACCGGTGACGGTTCACAAAACCTTATCCGTGAATACAACCATACAGGCACTCAGATCTTCCTGGGGGCCAGATACACCATGTAATTGCAGCCTTGCCGGATAATAAATATCCGGCATGGTCTGACGACGACACAAACTAAAAAGGCTTCCCCCCGGGAAGCCTTTTTCAGTATTACTGAACGTTAATTAATTCAGTTACACGCTGGCAAGATGTTGGGTAGCTGAACCGCTACCCTCAGCCTTTCCCGGCTGATTCACCATTTCAACAGCTTTCGCCAGTGCCTCTTTACGTGTTGCACATACTGTCACACCGCTTTGATGCGCATTGATATTATTCAGTACCGTGTTAACCGCTTCAACAGCACCGCACATCAGTACCTGCCGGCCAGCGGCCTTAGCATCAGAAGTAATGGTCTCAACGGCCATGGCAGCGGAAACATCCATGGTTGGTACACGACTGAAATCGAGGATCAGGGCACTTGAACCACGACTGACTTTTTCGCGGACATGATGCCCTAAGTCTGCGGCAGCACCAAAGCTCAGAGGACCACCGAAACTGAAAATCTGCACCTTACCTTTCGTCTGCTTAAGCAGCGCATCTTCTTCCGGATCCTGAAGTGTGTCAGGGATCTTCTTCACTTCATCTAACTGCAGTTGTGCAACCTGCTTAACATAGGCCAGGGCAGCCAGAACAACACCCACACCCACTGCCGTAATCAAATCGACAAAAACAGTCAGGCCCAGCACCAGCAGCATCAACGCGAAGTCCCAGCGAGGTCCGGTGTGGGCACGCTTCAGATAACTCCAGTCGATAATATCAAGACCTACCTTCACCAGAATACCAGCCAGAACAGCATGAGGGATCTTAGCCGCAAGAGGGCTCAGACCCAGCACAATAGCCAGTAACACAAGTGCGTGAACCATGCCTGATAAACGGTCTTTACCACCGCTGCGGATATTCACCACAGTACGCATGGTTGCACCGGCACCGGCAATACCACCAATCAAACCGGCAACCGTGTTACCCACACCCTGCCCGATCAGTTCTTTATTACTGTCGTGACGTGTACGGGTCATGTTATCAGCAACCAGCGAAGTCAATAATGAGTCGATAGCACCGAGAATGGCCAGAATGAAGGCAGCCTCGAACACCAGCAACGCCTTCGACTGATCGAATACCGGCATGTGCAACTCAGGCAATCCTGTAGGAATATCACCTAATACGGGGGTTTCCAGAGACAAACTCACCAGTGTACCGATGATAAGGGCAGCCAGCGCGCCGGGTACAATTTTGCCAAGTTTGGCAGGCCACTTATAGGCAATAATGAGCGTGCCCAAGCCCAATCCCAGGGTCACAAAATCGATATCAGCGAGAGCGGTAGGCAGATAGATTAATGCGCCCATTGTACCGCCCGGAGGCTCATGACCCATTAACCGTCCCAGTTGCAGGATGATGATGATCGCACCAATGCCTGACATAAAACCGGAAATAACCGGATAAGGCACAAGCCGGATATACTGACCAACTCCGGTGAAGCCCATTATGATTTGCAACAAACCGGCAAGCATAACAGCGGTAAATATGAGGCCTAAGTCTCCCGACAGAGATGCAAACAGACCAGCCAGAACGACAACCATCGGACCTGTCGGACCGGAAATTTGCGATGGTGTACCACCCAGCAAAGCAGCAAAGAAACCTACGGCAATCGCGCCGTATAAACCCGCCATCGGACCTAAGCCCGACGCAACACCTAACGCCAGCGCGAGAGGTAGAGCAACAATACCGGCCGTTAACCCGCCGGTAAGATCACCACGTACATTATTAAATAAGCCTTTCATGGGTTATTCCCCCTTGCTGTTTTTTTTACCGAAAGGCTTACCGCCGTAAACCTCTTGTAACAGTCTGAATTCTTCAGCTTTTTCGTCATAACAAAGTACATTGCCTGACTCTATGTCGTACACCCAGCCATGCAATTGCACCTGCTTAGTGGCAATTTTAGCTGCAACGGCAGGATGGGTTTTGATGTGCTGTATTTGCTGTAACACGTTTTCTTTAGTGACTTCATCAAGGTGATCAGCTGTCAGCTTTCCGTGTTTTTCTTTCACCACTTCTGTGGCACAGCGACAGTGACTCAACCAGTCTTTTACATGCGGCAGGGCGTCTAACTTTTCAGGTGCCAGTGCGCCTTTCATTGCACCGCAGTCTGAATGTCCGCAAATGATGATGTGGCTTACGCCCAGAGCCGCCACGGCAAACTCGATCGACGCTGTCATACCACCGGTATGATTTGAATGCGGCGGCACTATATTGCCCGCGTTACGGCAGATAAAGAGGTCACCCGGGCCGGTTTGAGTCACGAGGTTGGGGTCGATTCTCGAATCAGCGCAGGTGATGAACAGGACTTCAGGATTTTGGCCGTTTGCCAGTTTCTGAAAAACTTCTTTGTTTTTCGGAAAGACTTCTTTTTGAAACTTGGCAACGCCGGAAATGACATGATCCATGATAATTACCTCATATTAACATATTGTTATCATTATTTTCTAAAGAAAGTTTTAACTGATAGCTTTATAGAAAAACACCGTATCTCGCGATAGATAAAAACTATCAACATGAGATAAGTATCAATAATGCAGTCAGATGAACGATAGCGCAGTTAGCGGAGGTAAAGCAAAGGGGCCAAATTGCCGCCCCTTTTTAAAAGGCCGGTACGGAAGTACCGGCAGGTTGGGAAAGGTAAGTTACCTATTGTTGAAACTGAATCGTTTCAACTTTGATATTTTTACTGTCAGCCTGATTAAGATAGTCTTTCACCAGCTCTTTCACATCAAAGGCTACAGACTTACTCTTGGAGAAATCCAGTACAACTTTTGAGTTGCCGGGAATCGAGTTCAGCTTTTTCAGAATGCTTGGTTTGTTGAAGAAAGACACTTCTTCGGCCATAACAATGTGGTGCGTTTTGCTGCCACCTTCGTCTTCGTTCACTGTTTCAGTGAACTGGTACGAGTTGCGGTAGCTGTGTTTAAGCGTAAAGAAAACACTCACACCCAGACCAACAACAACACCGGTCAGCAAGTCAGTGAACAACATTACGCCAATGGTAATGATAAACGGCAGGAACTGCTCCCAACCCGTTTTGTACATGACTTTGAACATAGCAGGCTTAGCCAGCTTATAACCCACAGTAATCAGGATAGCTGCCAGAGAAGCCAGCGGGATCTGATTCAGCATAGACGCAGCGGCAAATACAGCAATTAACAGAAACACACCGTGCAGAATGGCTGAAGCTTTCGTTTTACCACCAAACGCAATGTTCGCAGAACTGCGTACAATTACCTGAGTGATTGGCAGACCACCAACCAGACCAGACACGATGTTACCAATACCCTGCGCTTTCAGTTCGCGGTTTGTGGGCGTGGTATTTTTCTGCGGATCCAGTTTGTCAGTCGCTTCAACACAAAGCAGAGTTTCGATGCTGGCAACCGCCGCCATAACAAGCGCGATGGTGAATACGTCAATGTTCAGCATCTCCGAAAACGCCGGAAACGCCATTTCTGCCTTGAACGCCTCGAAGCTGTCGATAACCGGTAAACTTACCAGTTGATCAGCCTGCAAAGGCATACCAGCCTGAGCCAGCATGATTGAAGCTACGATACCCAGTAACACAACGACAATCGGTCCCTGAATCAGCTGGAAGATTTTATGTGCTTTTGTAAGGTACTTATCCCAAATCACCAGCAGCGCAAGAGACACTGCCGAAATGGCAATAGCAGCCGGAGACATCATAGAAACCGCGTGCTCAATGGCAGAGAACGTATTCTCACCGTTAACCTGATTAAAGGCTTCTTCGCCCAGAAAATCAGAGTGCCAGCCGAACAGGTATGGCAATTGTTTAAGCACGATAAGCAAACCGATACCGGCAAGCATACCTGTGATAACTGACGTCGGGAAAAAGTACGCGACAAATCCGGCACGCATGAAGCCCAGAATTAGCTGAAACACACCCGCCAGAACCACAGCACAAAGGAATAACTCCCAGCTTCCCAGTGTACCGATGGCATCAAAAACGATAACAGCAAGACCCGCTGCCGGACCACTCACACCAAGGCGTGAACCACTGGCCAGACCGACGATAATACCACCGATGATTCCGGCGATTACGCCGGAAAATAGCGGTGCGCCGGACGCCAGGGCAATACCCAGGCACAACGGCAGAGCTACAAAGAAAACGACAATACTGGCAGGTAAGTCGCTTTTAATTTCTTTGAACGATAAATCAAGTTTCATAGGCTATCCTTATGCGCCTGCTACCAGAGTGCGCTCAGCATAGGCCTGTTCCATTTCCTTAAAAGTTTCCGTTTTAGGGTCATAACAATGGATCATGCCGGTTTCAATGTCATAAACCCAACCATGAAGCTGAACAGCTTTCGTAGCCAGCTTCGCAGCAACAGCAGGGTGAGTACGTAGGTGTTGTAACTGCTGTAACACGTTTTCTTTAGTTACTTCGCCAAGCTGACCGGCAGTCAGTTCGCCGTGCTTTTCTTTCACAACTTCAGTGGCACAACGGCAATGGCCCAACCATTCCTTTACATGTGGCAGGCTGTCCAGTTTCTCAGGGGCCAATGCACCTTTCATTGCGCCACAGTCTGTGTGACCGCATACAACAATGTGCGTTACGCCCAGAGCAGCAACAGCAAATTCGATAGAAGCAGTCATGCCACCGGTTTGATTGCTGTGTGGAGGTACAATGTTGCCGGCATTACGACAGATAAACAGTTCACCCGGGTCTGTCTGGGTAACCAGGTTAGGATCGATACGGGAATCGGCACAAGTGATGAACAACACTTCCGGATTCTGACCGTTAGCTAATTTTTGGAAAGTTTCCTTTTTCTCAGGATAAACATCACGCTGGAATTTAGCTACGCCAGAGATTACGTGGTCCATTTAATACTCCTAAATTAAATTGAATAAAATACTGCTACATTCAGATACTATTAAGATTGACTGATAGCTTTATAGAATTATAGAGTAAATGGAGATAGCCATAAGCTATCAGAGACAGCGAATTTTAATCGAGTTAGCAGGACTACACCATGTTATTCAACGGCAAAACTCCATCGTTGAACCAGATCAGGTACTTCGTCACCGTCGCAAAACACCTCAATTTTCGCAGGGCGGCAAATATTTTAGGGATCAGTCAACCCACGTTAACCAGCCAGATCAGTGCGCTTGAAAACACATTGGGTCTGATTTTGTTCGAACGTTCCCGATCAGGCACACTGTTATCAGCACAGGGGAAGTCGTTACTTGAATACGCAGAAGCTGTGCTTCAGTCGACGATGCAGTTTGGTGAGATGGCACGATCACTTGCTCAGGGCGAATCCACAACCTACCGGTTGGGGATCCCGCCGACGCTGGGCCCTTATCTGCTGCCCCATATTCTGCCGGACATTCATCGTCTGCGTCCCGGGCTGAAATTCTATGTCCGCGAAGCAGCCCCCAAACAGTTGCTGCAAGGCCTGCTGACCGGCGAATTCGATATCACTTTGTCTCCCATGTCGAACCGCGACTCGCAAATTCAGGTTCAGCCACTGTTTATAGAACCGCTGAAATTTGTTTTGCCGGCAGACCATCCGATGTCCGGCAGGCAATTTATTGAACCGGAAGAAATTCGGGGCCAGAAAATTATGGCACTGGAAGACCGGCATCACTTTCACTATCAGGTACAGGAAATTTGTACTCAACTGGGCGCAAATGTCGACCGCGACTATGAGGGGACGAGTCTGGATACCTTGCGGCAGATGGTTGTTATGGGCATGGGAATGGCTTTTATGCCCGGACTCTATGTTCATTCTGAATTGCATAACCCGGAAGCCCTTCATGTATGCGAACTCGCTGATATGCCGGTAGTACGTCAACACATGCTGGCCTGGCGGAACACCTCCCCTGCCCGCGCTACGTTCAGAGAACTGGCGAGTCTGATGCGAAGTGTGATCAGCGACCGGCTGGCCACAGCGGTATCAGTCACTGATATTTCCCCGTCATAATCAAGGTGAACCATTAGCCGGATATTGTGGCAGCTTCACCGCTGCCTTTCACAATCTATGAATTTAAGTGATACATTTAGCAAAATCAGTGAAATTTACTCATCCACGCTATGTTAGACCGTCAACACCTCAAAATTATTGCTGCTATTCATGACTACGGCACGCTCACAGAAGCCGCCGGACATCTGCATCTCACCCAGTCTGCACTGAGTCATAGTATGAAAAAGCTGGAACAGCACAGCGGTGCACCGCTATGGGAAAAAGATGGCAGACGACTGCGACTGACGGATGCGGGCAATGCAGTACTTAATCTTGCCCACCGGCTGTTACCCCAGTTTGAGCACACGGAAGAGCAGTTGCGTCAGATCGCCTCGGGTAAACAAGGCGTGCTGCGCATCGGAATGGAATGCCATCCCTGCTATCAATGGCTCCTGAAGGTCGTCAAACCGTTTCTGGCGGATTATCCCGGGGTAGACGTAGACGTACGACAAAAGTTTACGTTCGGAGGCCTGCAGGCGCTGCATGGCTATGATATTGATCTGCTTTTAACACCTGACCCTCTTCACCTGCCCTCTCTGCAATACGAACCGGTATTCGGCTATGAGCAGGTGCTGGTAATGAGCCGCGAACACAGGCTGGCAGCCAGTGAATGGGTACCGCCACAAGCGCTGGCAGAAGAAACCTTACTGACCTATCCGGTAGAGCCTTCCAGGCTGGACATCTTCTCCCACTTTCTGACGCCTGCAGGCTGTACAGTGAAAAAGCACAAAACCATTGAAACCACTGAAATCATGTTGCAAATGATCAGTGCCGGCCGGGGCATTGGTGCACTGCCTAAATGGCTGATTGAAGAGCAGGACGGCAGCTTAAACCTGACAACTGTCAGGCCCGGGAAAAACGGTATTGCCAAGTCACTGCACATGGGGTTCAGAAAGAGTGATGCTGATGCACCGTTTATCAGAGCCTTTATCGGACTTGCCAGAGCATTGGGAACGCCCTGAGTACGGACAGCATGCCAACAAAAAGAAACTGACAGATACGCTTTAAACGGCTGGCAGTTGCGGCGTTTCACCCGGGCGGCACAGCAATACCTGACAATGATGTTGGGTCAGCGCCGTTCCCATATCTGAAAGCCAGCTGTGATAATCATCTTCACTGGCACAAAACACGGCTTTTATATCGTGTTTTTTCACCAGAGAAAGCAGCTCACTGGCGTAACGCAGTTCAACACCCAGTATAAAGGTGCGGTGATGCCAGGGCTCTTCATTCATAAAATAAGCCAGATGAAACGCAGGATTTTGCTGAATTCTGGTCGCCAGCTGGTATGACGGATAGTCAGTTCCTGCCACCACCACCGCCGCTGCGGGTTGCGCTCTGAAACGGCTGAAAATACGTCGGATGTTAATCATTCATCGATAAAGCTTAACCGGTAGCACTTTACCCTCCGGCTTTGCTGGTTTAAGGTTATACAATACAAATATAATAAATTAATTCTTTTGCAGAACCAAAGCAGTTTGCCACTGACAACGGGTTCATGCTTTGCATTTTCAGGCTCAGGACCGGCGCACATACGCCTTCATTACTTAATCAGAGCCCTCACTATGAACAAAAAAATTTACTGTCTGACAGCCATTCTCAGCTTAATGGCGGCCGATGCGATAAGTTGTCAGTTCCATGAACCGACGGAAAATAACATTCCTCAGTTTCCGCCGCTGAAGCCTGCGTTGCATCCGGTCATGTTGCAGCATTTCAGTCCGCCGGTACAGGCCCCTATCCGGGTTTCGCTGTCAGTGTCTAATGATGCCTTTAACCGCGCCAACCTGCTACTGAGCTATGAAGTCCACCCTGATTATCATAATGTGAAAGCTGACATTATTGCCGGCAAAGGCGTAAGGATAATGGGAAGAGACAGTCTTTATCTCACCCGCCTGAAAGAAGACAAGCAAATTCAGTATCGCAGTGGCAACGGCGACGATAAACGGGTAAGAGTGCGCATTTCTGCAGTGCGTAACGGTGTGCCTGTTATTGTAGAAAAAAGAATTGATTTGACGACATAAAAAAACGGTGCCGGGGCACCGTTTTTCAATGATTTTTAAGCAGACCCGGCATTCAGTTCTTTACCCACTGCAATAACAAATTATTCGCCGGCATTTCATGAATTTTCTCCAGCGTGAGTGCCGGCGCCCATGCCTGCAATTCCTGTATATCCCGGTAACCGCCATAGCCACTGGCTATCAGATGTTGATGAAACTCTCTGTTACTTTCGCTGCTGAATGCACCGTTGTCTGTAAACGGGCCATACTGGCAAAATACTGCGCCTTGCGGCAGTGATTCAGACAGGCTCTGCATCATCATTTTAATTTCGGCTTTCTGCATAATATGAGCAGTATTCGCTGAATAAACACCGTCATATTCAGAAAACGGCAACCTGTCTTTGCCCACGGTGAGGTTAAGCGGCGGTAACAGATTTTCAGACGGGTACGCAGCTATCCATTTCAGTACCCCTTCGTGATACTGCGGCTGATCACTGGTCTGCCATATCAGGTGAGGTAACAAGGGTGCAATGTGCACCGCATGCTGTCCGGTGCCACTGCCCACCTCAAGCACACGCTTACATTGACTCAGGGCCACTTCCAAAATGGCAGAAATGGGCCCTTTGTTATTTTCGCATGCCTGTGAGAAAGGCAGTTCATCAGTCATAAGTGACTCCGGCTGTCAGGCGGGTTAATCATCCAGATTCGGTGCTAACCATTTTTCAGCTTCTTCTGTGCTCCAGCCTTTGCGCTGTGCGTAATCTTCAAGCTGATCACGCTGGATTTTTGCCACAGCGAAATATCTGGATTCAGGGTGCGAGAAATACCAGCCTGATACTGCTGCTCCCGGCCACATAGCATAACTTTCAGTCAGCTTCATGGTGGTATGCGCTTCGGCATCGAGCAAATCCCAAATCAACTGCTTCTCAGTGTGCTCAGGACAGGCTGCATAACCGGGTGCAGGACGGATCCCCTGGTACTTCTCGCGGATGAGCGCATCGTTGTCGAAGTTCTCATCAGGCGCAAAGCCCCAGTAGTCTTTTCTCACCTGCTCGTGCAGATATTCAGCAAACGCTTCTGCCAAACGGTCAGCCACGGCTTTCACCATGATGGCGTTGTAGTCGTCTCCGGCTTTGTTGTAGGACTCAGCCAGCTCGTCTTCACCGATACCGCCGGTAACAGCGAACGCACCGATGTAGTCAGCAATTCCACTTTGCTTCTCAGCAACGAAGTCTGCCAGACAATAGTTGGCAAACTTGTCTTTCAATGTTTGCTGACGCAAATGACGGGAAACGCCCAGCACGGCATCGCGGTTATCATCCTGATAAATTTCAATATCATCGCCAACCCGGTTAGCAGGGAATAAACCGATTACCCCTTTTGCCTGCAGGCTGCCATCAGCAATGACTTTATCCAGCATTTTATTGGCATCGGCATACAGCTCTTTTGCCTGCTCACCCACCACTTCATCATCAAGAATGCGGGGGAATTTACCGGCCAGTGACCAGGTCAAAAAGAACGGTGTCCAGTCGATATAATCTCTTAATGTCGCCAAATCGACGGACACAGGTGTTACGCCCGGCGTTTTAGGCTTTACAGGCAGAACAGAGAAGTCCGGCTTATACGCATTAGCCCGCGCTTCTGCCAGCGTAACCGGCTTACTGCGGGGTTGTTTCCGGGCATGCTGGGCCCGTACTTTTTCGTATTCGTCTGACAGCTCTTTTTCAAAGACTTTGCGGGACTCAGGGTTAATCAGCTTCTGGCACACACCCACGGCGCGGCTGGCATTAGGTACATAAGCTACCGGATGGCTGTAGTTTTGCTCAATTTTCACCGCAGTATGGGCTTTGGATGTCGTCGCACCGCCTATAAGCAGTGGTAAATCTAACCCCAGGCGCTCCATTTCTTTGGCCACGTGTACCATTTCGTCCAGCGACGGGGTAATCAGACCGGATAACCCGATCATATCCACGTTTTCTTCTCTGGCCACCTGCAAAATCGTAGCGCAGGGCACCATGACGCCCAAATCTACTACTTCGAAATTGTTACATTGCAGTACCACGCCGACGATGTTCTTGCCGATATCGTGCACGTCGCCCTTAACGGTAGCCATCAGGATTTTACCGTTACTCGATGACTTGCCGTCCTTTTCCGCTTCGATAAACGGTTGCAGGTGAGCAACCGCTTTTTTCATCACCCGGGCAGACTTCACCACCTGGGGCAGAAACATTTTACCTTCACCGAACAGGTCGCCGACGACGTTCATGCCGTCCATTAACGGCCCTTCAATCACGTGCAGCGGACGTTCAGCCGCCAGCCGTGCTTCTTCAGTATCTTCAATGATGTAATCGGTGGTGCCTTTTACCAGCGCATGTTCGAGCCGCTTGTTCACCGGCAGCTCACGCCACGAAAGATCTTCTGCCGCCGCGGCTTTGCCATCCCCCTGATATTTGGGTGCGATGTCCAGCAAACGCTCAGTGCCGTCTTCACGACGGTTCAGGATCACATCTTCTACTGCTTCACGGAGTTCTTCAGGGATCTGATCATACACTTCCAGCTGACCGGCATTTACAATGCCCATATCCATACCCGCGCGGATAGCATGATACAAAAACACCGAGTGCATGGCTTCACGTACCGGGTTATTGCCCCGGAACGAGAATGAAATATTAGATAGTCCACCACTGATATGGGCGTAAGGACAGGTCTGACGGATTACGCGGGTGGCTTCGATAAAGTCCACCGCATAATTGTTGTGTTCTTCAATGCCCGTCGCGACAGCAAAAATATTCGGGTCGAAAATGATATCTTCCGGCGGGAATCCAACTTCTTCGGTAAGCACCTTATAGCTGCGTTGACAAATCTCAATTTTGCGCGCTTTGGTATCGGCCTGGCCGGTTTCATCAAACGCCATGACCACCGTTGCGGCACCGTAGCGCTTGATCAGTTTAGCCTGATGAACAAACTGCTCTTTTCCCTCTTTCAGGCTGATTGAGTTCACAATCGCCTTTCCCTGAACGCACTTGAGTCCGGTTTCAATGACTTCCCACTTTGAAGAGTCAATCATAATCGGAACACGGCAAATATCAGGCTCTGAAGCAATGAGGTTCAGAAACGTACGCATGGCCTCAACAGAATCTAACATGGCTTCGTCCATGTTGATGTCTATCACCTGCGCACCGTTTTCCACCTGCTGGCGGGCTACATCGAGGGCTTTCTCGTACTCAGCATTTAAAATTAAGCGTTTGAATACGGCCGATCCGGTAACGTTTGTCCGTTCACCGACATTAATAAAGGTTGAAAACTCTGCTGTCACAATAACACCTTAGTGAACAAAAGGTTCTAGCCCGGAAAGGCGCATTTTAGGTTCAAAAACCGGCACGGTACGTGGTTTCACGTCTTTTACCGCCTCAGCCATGGCACGGATATGCTCAGGCGTGCTGCCGCAACAACCACCTACCACATTCACCAGACCGGACTCTGCCCATTCTTTAATGTGTGCTGCCATTTCTTCTGCCCCCAAATCATATTCACCAAACTCATTGGGTAAACCGGCATTGGGGTGAGCCGAAACCAGGCATTCAGAAATAATACTGATTTCTTCAACGTACTGACGCAGTAAATCCGGACCCAATGCACAGTTGAGGCCCATGGAAACCGGCGATACATGACGCATGGAATAGTAAAAGGCTTCCGCAGTTTGTCCTGACAAGGTTCTGCCCGATGCATCGGTAATAGTACCTGATACCATCACCGGTGCGCGCTCACCGCGTTTCTCAAATACGGTTTCTACCGCGAATGCTGCCGCTTTGGCATTCAGGGTATCAAAGATAGTTTCTATCAAAATAATATCTGAACCGCCATCTAACAGCGCTTCTGTGGACTCGATATAGGCTTCTACCAGCTCGTCAAAGGTTACATTCCGCTTGCCGGGGTCATTTACATCCGGTGAAATCGATGCAGTGCGGTTTGTCGGGCCGAGGACCCCTGCCACATACCGGGGCTTATCCGGTGTTTTTGCAGTGAATTCATCACAGGCTTTACGGGCCAGCTTAGCAGCAGCAAGGTTAATGTCTTTCGACTGCGCTTCCATGTCGTAGTCAGCCATGGCGATGGTGGTAGCATTGAACGTATTGGTTTCAATGATATCTGCACCGGCTTCAAGATAAGCGCAATGGATATTGTAAATAATGTCCGGCTGAGTAATTGCCAGCAAATCGTTATTGCCTTTTACATCGCAATGCCAGTTAGCAAATGCCTCACCACGATAATCGGCTTCTTCCAGTTTGTGCTCCTGGATCATAGTACCCATGGCACCGTCCAGAATCAAAACGCGCTTTGCCGCTGCATCCAGAAGTTGTTGTTTTGTACCTGATGTCACTTATTACCTCTTTGGCCGGGGTTTCTCAGCCAGCTGACTCAAATCATAAGGTGTTGTCTGATAAACATAGTAGTTCAGCCAGTTATTGAACAGCAGACTACCATGGGAGCGCCAGCGAACTAAAGGCGCTTTTGCGGGGTCATCGTCCGTAAAATAGTTAGCCGGCACTGCCGGATGGGCGTCCGCCTGTAAATCACGGAAATACTCGTCATGCAGAGTTTCCGGGTCGTATTCAGGATGCCCGGTAACAAACACCATACGCTTATCTTCAGATGCGATGGTGTATGCACCCGCCTCATCAGATTCCGTAATGACCTTCAAACCTTCAACACTGTTATATTCGCCGGAGTCAATATACCCGAAACGGGAATGAGGCGCATAAAAAACCGGATCGAAACCTCTCAGCAGCTCGTTATAAGGGTCGAGCACTTTATGCTCAAAGACACCAGACAGTTTAGTTTCTCTGAGTTTTCTCTGCACACCGTAGAAATGATACATCGCCGCATGAGCAGCCCAGCACAGATAGAGTGTGGATTGCACATTACGTTGTGCCCACTCCAAAATCTCTGTCATCTGATCCCAGTATTTCACTTCCTCATAAGGCAAGTGAGCCAGCGGTGCACCTGTTACGATTAAACCGTCGTATTTCTTATCAGCAATTTCAGAAAAGTCGTGATAGAAGGCGTCCATGTGAGATTGAGGCGTGTGCTTTGGCGCTAATTTGTCTACGCGGATCAGGTTCACGTTCACCTGCAGAGGTGTGTTAGACAGCAAACGTAAGATTTGCACTTCCGTTTCAATTTTATTGGGCATGAGATTCAGGATCCCCACTTCCATGGGGCGAATATCCTGTGTCGCTGCGCGGGTGCTGTCCATAGTGAAGATATTCTCACCTGACAACACATCCTGCGCGGGAAGTTGTTCGGGAATACAAATAGGCATGGCAGCTCCAACAATTAACGGATAATAACGATATTGTGGCTGAATCCCGATAGATGTCAACATCTTTACGGCTGGACGTCTAAACGGCTTAACGTACCAACCATGCAGAAATCAGAACGATGAAATCACTGTAACTCCCGCAGTGTTTGACGTATCCAGCGTAGTCAGAGCCTCAATAGATTCCGTCAGAGAAATGGTACGCCCGAGCAATTTTTCAGGCTTCAGTTTCCCGGACATCATCATAGAAAGCATAGCATCGTACCGGAAAGCCTGCATGCCATGACTGCCAATGATTTCCAGCTCATCACCAATCACACGGCCCATGGGAATAGCCGGTGTTGCATGCTCTGCCATTAACAGGCCAACCTGAATATGTTTACCCAGTTTACGCAGTGACTGGACAGAATTGACACAAGTGACAGAGTGACCCAGCGCATCCATTGACACATGAGCACCGCCCGTCGTGATCTCTCTGATTGCTTCGGGCACGCTGGCCACTTGTGATGCATTGATCGTAACCGCCGCGCCCACCTGTTTCGCCAGGGCCAGTTTGTCATCCTGCAAGTCCACGGCAATAACGTTTGCGCCCAGTGCACTGGCTATCATTACTGCGGACAGACCAACACCACCGCAACCATGTACGGCCACCCACTGTCCTGCAGAAACTTTGCCCTGATCAACAACAGCGCGGAATGATGTAACAAACCGGCACCCGAGGCTGGCCGCGGTTACAAAGTCAAGATGCTCAGGTAATGCCACAAGATTTACATCGGCCTGATCAACCGTGGTGTATTGAGCAAAAGATCCCCAGTGAGTAAAGCCGGGCTGTGTTTGATTGCCGCATACCTGATGATTACCTGAGTGACACTCCGGGCAACTCCCGCAGGCATTGATAAACGGAACTGTGACGCGGTCACCGGTTTTGAAGCGCTTCACATCTTTTCCAACGGCTTCAACAATACCGGCAAACTCATGGCCGGGTACATGCGGAACAACCACGTCAGTATCATGACCTTGCCAGCAGTGCCAGTCGCTGCGACACACACCGGTTGCCTCAACCTTAATAACAACACCGTGGCTCGCCGGCGTCGGGTCGGCCACATTTTGAATAACCGGCATCTGTGCAAATTTCTCGAATACGACAGCTTTCATTGTTGTTCCTCCAGAATTATGATTTATCAACAGATTAAAAGATACTTAAGGGGATTATCTTGCTTTCATGCAAGGAAACACGCCAAAATAGGAAAGAAAACCCTCATTCAACCCACGAAATAAGAAGACTATGCCCGTAAAACCTCTTGATAAGACAGACAAGGCTATTTTAAACCTGTTGCAGCACGATGGCAGGTTAACAAACAGCAAAATAGCCAGCCACCTGTCGCTAAGCGAAAGTCCATGCTGGCGCCGTCTGAAGCGTCTAGAGGATGATGGTTATATCTGTGATTATCAGGCTAATCTGGACCGGAGAAAATTAGGGCTTGGCGTTGTTGCATTTGTTCAGCTTACGGTATCTGAACATGATGAAACCAGTACGATGAAGTTTGAACAGATTATACTGGCTTCAGAACATGTTCTCGCTTGCCACAATACTACCGGAGAGTCTGACTTTCTGTTACAGGTAGTCGCGAGGGACTTAGATGATTACAGCCACTTTGTTGAGAGTTACTTGCGCAAATTGCCGGGCGTGACTGCCATTCGCTCCAGTTTGTCACTACGCGAAATTAAGAGCGCTACCCGTTTACCTGTCCGGTGAGCTTTATCCCCGCTGACGGTGCATGCTGATAAGCAGCTCAGCTTCAGCCCGGGGCAGGTCGCAGGCTTGCATTACCTCTTCGACGTCAGCGCCTGCTTTAACCAGTTCAGCGGCACGGGTGTATAAGCGCATGGACGGGTCCTGACTTTTTACTTCACGTAACTGGTTTTCGAGTTGCGTGCATTGATCTGCCAGCTCCCGCATGTGTTTGCCCTGTACCATTGAACGGGTTTGCATTTCACCGTTCTGGTTTTCCAGGTCATTAATTTCCAGTTGCAGGGTATCGATGTGTTCTTTTTGATAGCGGACAGTATCGTCGAGTTGTTTAAACTGACGGTTGAAGAAAAAGTACATCCATATAACAGCAATGACGGCGAGTAACCCTGTAGCAACAGCGAGTAAAGATAGTGCCGGCACGTCCATATTGATGTGTTTTCTCCCTTTGGTAATAGCACTGTGCCGGGCAGCACAGCGAAGATACAGGCATAGATGAGCGCCCGCCGGATTAGCAGGCGCTGTATGAAGTTAAAGACTGCTCAGTTCATCCCACTCGTCATCACTGAGAAGCTTATTAAGATCTACCAGAATCAGCAATTCACCATCGCGGTTACTCACGCCCTGAATGAACTTGGCGCTCTCTTCAGTACCCACGTTAGGTGCACTATCAATTTCAGATGATTTCAGATAAACCACTTCGGCAACACTGTCTACCAGGATGCCGACAACCTGCTCATCGGATTCGATAATTACAATCCGTGTGTTGTCGGTAATATCGGTTGGCATAAGGCCAAAGCGGGCGCGGGTATCAATAACCGTCACAACATTACCACGCAGATTGATAATGCCTAACACGTAATCCGGTGCACCGGGAACAGGCGCAATTTCGGTATAGCGTAAGACTTCCTGAACCTGCATTACGTTAATACCGTAAGTTTCGTCACCTAAGCGATAGGTAACCCACTGAAGCACCTGATCGTTATCCGGCGCGTTATTCGTTGTGCTCTTGTCATTCATGAACCTGGCTCCCCGGGCTATGGCGTCTGGTCGTTACTGCCTAAGCCGCTATTTAGCATTGCGATTAACTGATATACGTCTATTAACGCACACATTTTTTCTTTTACCATGCCCGCTAACCATGGACGCTTGCCTCCTGACTCGCGCCATTTTACCTCGTCCCTGGTCAGTGTAACGGTGTTGACCAGTTTGTCGCTGGCTAAGCCCCACAAACTGTCCCCTAACATAATAAGATACTGATAGTTTAGCGTTTCTGCGAGATTTTGGTCGTATTTTTCTGGCATAACCCACATTGCAGTATCGACAACGTTTATTTTTTGATCACGATGAAGCATTACGCCCTTGAACCATTTGGGTTTTCCTATCAGTCCACCCACTTTTTCAATCCGGTGAATGCCACCTAAAGTGATGAGCGGCACAGCGAGTGTTAATCCTGCCACCTCGAAAAAGAGTGCCTGAAAACGATTTTCCAGCATGTCTTTCACAGGCGTGGTTTTAACCGGCGGAGGTACTGCCCCGCTCAGTTGTTCAACGGCTGTGTCGGTAACCTCTTCAGTTACTGGCGGCGCTATGACCGGCTCAGCCACAGGAGCAACCACAGGTTCTTTGGCGATAATGTCCGCCGTGGCCTGTTCCAGCAAACGGGCAGTGTTAGCCGTTACTTCAGCCGGATCTTCCGGGCTTTGTAACAAGCTGTCGAGATACGCCTGCATCACATCTTCGCGGGCGAAGGGCGTACTTTTACTCATAGCTGACTCACTGCTCCAGTTCATCTAACAATTTGGTGTAGGCGTAAACGCCCCGCGCTTTCGGATAGACAACAGACGCAGGCGACTGCGCCTGGCTGGCATCACGGAAGCGGGTATCCACAGGAATCATCCCGTGCCAAACCTTATCACCGTAATCTTCATTCAGTTTTTGTAGTGCCTGGATGGCCGCATTCGTCCGGCGGTCAAACATAGTCGGCACTATTAATGTATCAAATTCTTTTCTTAACGAACGGCCCATAATCTCAAGTGTATGGATCATCCGGTCAAGGCCCTTTAATGCCAGAAATTCGGTCTGCACGGGCACAATGACTTTATGGCATGCAGCCAGCGCATTAACCATCAACACGCCAAGTACCGGCGGACAATCCAGCAACACATAGTCAAATTCGTTGCGTACAGTATCCAGTGCCTTTTTGAGAATAAGCCCCATACCGTTTTGCATACCCATTTGCCTGTCCAGCGTGGCAAGTGCCATTGAGGCAGGCAAAATATACAGACTGTCTAATTTTGTCGGACACAAACAGTCAAGCACTCTATCGGCAGTAATCTGTTCATGATTAATAAAAATATCGTAAACAGAAGCATTTAACTCCTCGGCATCCATACCAAAATAATAACTCAGCGATGCATGAGGGTCGGTATCAATAAGCAGAACGCGCTTTCCCTGTTGCGCCAGAATGCCGCCCAGCGTCACGGTGGTAGTGGTCTTCCCTACCCCGCCTTTCTGGTTAGCAATCGTCCATATTTTCAACCTTCAACTCCTGCTGACTGAACTATTTCTGCATCATTTCCGTGAGTATGCACGAAGCGATATTATCAATGGCTATGCTTTTTTCTGCGATGTTCGCTTTCGCAACCGCCTGTGGCATACCGTATACCACACAGGTGTCCTGATCCTGCGCCCACACTTTGGCGCCTTTACGGTGAAGAGCTTCACAGCCTTCACGTCCATCAGATCCCATGCCCGTCAGAATAATACTCAGTACATCGCCGCCGTAAATATCCACCAGACTGTTAAGTGTAATATCCACACTGGGTTTGTAGGTATCTTTCTCATGTTCATGGGCATCACGGAGAACAATATTCGGCAGTGACATAGACTCTACTACCATTTGCTTGCCTCCGGGCGCAAGATAAGCGCAACCGGGTTTAAGAATATCCCCGTGTTCAGCTTCTTTTACCGAAATCTCGCAGTTATTGTTCAGCCGCTGGGCGAACGCATTAGTAAACGTGCCGGGCATATGCTGAACCAATAAAATCGGATATGGAAAGTTAGCCGGCAGCCCTGACAACACTTTTTGCAATGCCACAGGACCACCTGTAGAGGCCCCGATGGCCAGACATTTATACCGCTTTCCTGATGCCTTAACTTTAGAAACAGTAGGCTGGGATGCAGTTTCAGTACGTCCGGTGAGGATAGACGAGCTTTTAAAGAACGTCGCTTTAGGGGCATTGGCAGGCATTGGTGGAGCGGGCTTTGCCGCTGGCTCTCTGCGTGAAATCACAGGCCGGCGTATGCCGACACCACGCCGGGCCAGTAAACGAACTTTAGTCCGCAGTAAGCCCACGGCCTCTTTACGCTCTTTAGATATTTCCTCAAATTTCTTTGGCAGAAAATCCAGCGCACCGGCTTCCAGCGCGTCAAGCGTTGCCTGAGCACCTTCATGAGTCAGAGATGAAAACATGAGAATAGGTACAGGGCGTTTCTGCATGATCGCTTTTACAGCGGAAATACCGTCCATAACCGGCATTTCCACATCCATTGTCACCACATCGGGTGACAACTTCATCAGCATATCCAGTGCTTCTTCACCGTTTTTGGCTTCGCCAACAACCTCGAGTTCTCTGTCCTCATCCAGAATTTCGCGTACACGACGACGATAAAACGTCGAATCGTCCACAACAAGGACTTTAAAAGCCATAGTAATGATGTTCCTTTAATTGCGACTATGACCTGCGCGCATATCGCTTAAGCAGACTCGGGATATCAAGAATTAACGCGATTCCGCCATCCGATGTAATGGTTGCACCAGCCATACCCGGTGTACCTTGTAACAAGGCATCCAGTGGCTTGATCACCACTTCTTCCTGACCAATCAATGCATCCACCACGAAGCCCACCTGCTGTGTACCTATTTGCACTACAACAACATGGCCTTTTTCTTTCTCGATATTTTTCGGGCCGCGGATAAGCCATTCACCAAGGAAGAATAACGGGATAGCCTTAGAGCGGACGATCATCGTCAACTGACCATCTACCGTATTGGTTTTCTTGATGTCCATGTTGATAATTTCGTTAACAGCGCCCAATGGCAATGCAAAGGTTTGCTGACCGACAACAATCATCAGAGTTGGCAGGATTGCCAGTGTTAACGGTACTTTGATTTCTAACCGGGTGCCTTTACCCAGATGAGAATCAATGTTTACGGTACCATTCAGCTGGTTGATTTTAGTTTTAACCACGTCCATGCCCACACCACGACCGGAGATATCACTGATCTCTGTCTTGGTAGAGAAGCCCGGCGCGAATATCAGATTAAACGCTTCCACATCAGACATACGGGCGGCGGCATCAGCATCAAGCACGCCACGACTGATAGCGATTTCTTTCAGCTTTTCCGGATCCATCCCTTTACCATCATCGGTGATAGTAAGCAGGATATGATCGCCTTCCTGTGATGCTGCCAGTTTCACTGTACCCATGCGCGGTTTTCCCGCATTGGCACGATCATCCGGCATTTCAATTCCATGGTCGACGGAGTTACGCACCAGGTGAACCAGGGGATCGGCCAGCGCCTCAACCAGGTTTTTATCCAGATCCGTTTCTTCCCCTTCAAGCTCAAGGGTAATTTCTTTTTTCAGGCTACGGGCAAGGTCGCGGACAACCCTGGGGAAACGACCGAAGACTTTCTTAATGGGCTGCATGCGGGTTTTCATTACCGCGCCCTGAAGATCACCGGTCACCACATCCAGGTTAGCGATAGCCTTCGACATATCTTCGTCATTGGTATTGATACCAAGGCTTAACAAGCGGTTACGAACCAGCACCAACTCACCGACCATATTCATAATCTGGTCAAGGCGTTTGGTGTCTACCCGAACAGTAGTTTCTGCCTGCGGGGCTTTTTCTTCTTTCTTAGGTGCAGCTTTTGCAGCAGGTGCTGCGGGCTTGGAAGGGGCAGCGGGTGCGGCTGGCGCAGCCGGAGCCGCTTTTGCGGCCGGAGCAGGTGCAGCAGCTTTAGCAGGTTGAGCCGGCTTGGCAGGCTCTGCAGGTTTAGACTGTTCCGCTTTGGCAGCCTGAACGGCTTTGGTTGCCTGAGTGTCGACTTCAACACCACCGGCAATGCCGGGTCCCTGACCTTTACCGTGTAACTGGTCAAGCAAAGCTTCAAATTCGTCATCGGTGATTTCGTCACCGTCAGAACCGGCTGCAGCCTGTTCCGCTGCCGGTGCTGCGGCCGCCGGTGTAGCGGCAGGTGCGGCATCGCCACCAAACTGTCCTTTACCGTGAAGCTCGTCTAACAGAGCCTCAAATTCATCATCGGTGATATCTTCGCCATCTCCGCCAGCGGCTGCTGCCGGAGCGGGCGCAGGTGCAGCTGGCTTTGCAGGTGCATCTGCCGACGGTCTGCCGGGCGCACCGGAACCATGCAGCTGGTCCAGTAATGCTTCAAATTCATCTTCGCTGATATCTTCAATGCTGTTATCACCGGCAGGCTCTGCAACAGCGGCGGCTTCCGGTGCAACCGGTACCTCTTCAACTATCAGCTCAGGTTCTTCTGCTACCGGCACTTCTTCTGCCGGTGCTGCCGTTTCCCCGCCAAAAATATTTTCGCCGGGGGCTTCTGGCTTGCTCAACTTATGCAGAACATCAACAAGATTTGAATCAGCGGCTTCGAGTGGCTCACGGGCTTTTACCCGCTCAAACATTTCCACTACGACGTCTGTCGCTTGCAGAATGACATCCATTAATTCCGGCGTCAGTGTACGCTGGCCATTACGCATTACGTCAAAGACGTTTTCTGCGCCGTGACAAATCTCAACCAGTTCAGTCAGAGATAAGAAACCTGCGCCACCTTTTACCGTGTGATATCCACGGAAAATCGCGTTGAGGAGGTCAGCGTCTTCCGGATTATTCTCCAGGTCAACTAACTGTTCCTGTAATTGTTCCAGGATTTCTCCGGCTTCGACCAGAAAGTCCTGTAATATATCCTCATCAACATCAAACGACATTCATTCGCTCCCCTAAAAACCAAGGCTCGACAGGAGATCATCCACGTCATCCTGGCCTTGTACTACGTCATCCCGCTTCTCAGCGTTCATGATTGGCCCTTCCGCTTCAACAGCGTCCGGCTTGTTCGTGGTGCTCTGTGCTTTAACAGGTGCATCCCGTTCACCGAACACGGTCAGCATGTTCACAAGGCTGTCTTCGACTTCTTTCACCAGGTCAATCACTCTGCGAATAACCTGGCCTGTCAAATCCTGATAACCCTGTGCCATTAATACTTCGGTCAAAAGGCTGTTAAGTTTAGAAGAATCTTTCGACATGTCCTTAAACAGGGCGTCGATATCCATACATAAACTCTTGAATTCACCGAGCTCAATCTGACGGGTCATAAGCTTTTGCCATTCAGGCTCAAGGGTTGTGATCCGGTCTGATAAAGATTCAGCAATTGGCATACAGGACTCAACAGCGTCCATTGTAGTATTAGCCGCTTTTTCAGTTTCTTCAATTACGTAGGTGAGACGCGTTTGCGCATCAGGAATATCATCATTAGCCAGACCAGCAATACGCTCGTCTAACTGGAAGGTGTTGAGGGCGTCATGAAGTTGACGGGTAAGTTTGCCAACTTCAGCAAAAAGTTCGACAGACTCTTTGGCAGATACGGCCTCAAGCAGGGCGTTGGCGGATTCATCATCACCCTGCTCAAGATATGCTACCAGTTGTTTTGCTTCTTCGAGCGAAATAGGGACTTTTTTAGTAGGAGACATCCAGTAATCCTCTTCTCTGGCGGGAGCGGCTGGATCAACCTAAACGCTCAAAAATCTTGTCGAGTTTTTCCTTAAGTGTAGCGGCTGTGAAAGGCTTCACAACATATCCGTTTACACCTGCCTGTGCTGCAGCAACGATTTGCTCTTTTTTCGCTTCAGCTGTCACCATCAATACTGGCAAATGCTTGAGTTTGTCGTCAGCACGTATAGCGCGTAACAGGTCGATACCCTGCATACCTGGCATGTTCCAGTCGGTCACGACAAATTCAAAGTCGCCTTGCTGGAGCATGGGGAGGGCCGTACTTCCATCGTCAGCTTCCTGAATATTGGAAAATCCAAGATCTTTAAGCAGGTTCTTTATGATTCGTCTCATAGTAGAGAAGTCGTCTACTACAAGAATTTTCATACTCTTGTCCAAAATAGCCTCCGGTGAGGATTATCAATCGTTATTAATATTAGTATGTTTTATTCTTCTGCCTGCCATGATTGCATTCGGGCTTTTAGTTTTAACATGGCCTGGCTATGAATCTGGCTGACCCTTGACTCACTGACTTCAAGAACTTCACCGATTTCACGTAAATTCAGTTCTTCATCATAGTACAGGGACAGTACAATTGCTTCCCGTTCAGGTAATGTTGTGATGGCATGTGCCAACGCCTTTTGAAACGCCCCCTGCATTAAATCTTCGAGGGGTGAATCATTACCTTTATTCTGTTCTGTGCTGATTACATCTTCTGATACACCCAGGTCTTCAATACCGACAAGTTTACCGGCATTCACCTCGTTAAGCATTTGATGATAATCATTAATACTGACATTTAGCTTAGCAGCAATTTCTGTATCACGCGCGTCTCTGCCAGTTTCTCTTTCAACTTGTGTTATGGCTTCCGTAATAGCACGGCTATTTTTATGCACTGAACGGGGTGTCCAGTCGCCCTTACGGATTTCATCCAGCATAGCACCACGAATACGGATACCTGCGAAGGTTTCGAAACTGGCCCCTTTCGAGCCGTCGAAATTTCTGGCTGCTTCCAGCAATCCGATCATCCCTGCCTGAATCAGGTCATCCACCAGCACACTGGCAGGCAAACGCGCCATCAGGTGATGGGCAATACGTTTTACAAGGGATGCATGGCGCTCGACCAGCTGCGACTTGTCGGTCTGCTGCTGGTAAGCTGCCGCTTTACTATTCAACGTTGGCTTCCTACTGCTTGCTTCGTCACCAGTTGTTCAATGAAAAATTCCAGGTGACCACCCGGCTGAGCCGGTACCGGCCAGTTAAGCGCTTTGGTGGCTAACTGACTAATCGCGACGGCCGCAGGAGAACCGGGAAATGCATCCACAATAGCGGTTTGCTTTCTGACTGCCCGACGAATATTTTCGTCGAAAGGTACAGTTGCCACCAATTCTAGTGCCACATCCAGGAATCTGCCTGTCACTTTTGATAATTTACTGAATAATTCCTGCCCTTCACGAATGTCCCGAACCATGTTTGCCACAATTTTGAAGCGGAACACACCGTGTTCACGGTTCAATATTTTAATCAGTGCATAGGCATCGGTCAGAGAAGTCGGTTCGTCACAAACCACTACCATGATGTCCTGCGAGGCACGGGAGAAACTCAGTACCATATCGGAAATACCGGCAGCGGTATCTACAATCAGCACGTCAATCTGCGACCGTAACTCACTGAAAGCACGGATTAATCCGGCATGTTCTGTAGGCGATAACTCGGTCATTGCCTGAGTACCTGAAGTCGCCGGAGCTATTTTAATACCGTGAGGTCCGGTTACCAGAACATCATCAAGTGTGCATTCACCGGATAATACGTGAGAAAGGTTCTTCTCAACACGCAAACCCAGCATGACGTCAACGTTCGCTAATCCTAAGTCGGCATCGAGTACCATGACCCGCTTACCTTGCTTGGCCATAGCAATCGCCGTGTTTAATGTAATGTTGGTTTTACCAACACCACCTTTGCCGCCGGTAACGGCAATAACCTTTATGAGGCGTGATTGATTCATCTTTCGTAAGCTACTCGCTTGATCTTCGATCATACTGCCTGAACTGAATTAACTTCATGATTACGCTTAGTATGATTCAAACCGTACTTTTTATAAAGCTTTGCAGCGGCAGATACGAGAGATTTTGCATCAGCAACTTTAATATCTTCAGGTACCTGCTGCCCGTCGGTCACATAACTAACTGGCAATTGCTGTTCAACAGCAACACTTAAAACCTCACCCAAACTGTAGCATTCATCAACTTTCGTGAAGATACATCCGTCAAGCTTAACGGAATTATACGCTTCAATGATGCGTTGCAATGCAGGATATTGGGTATTTGCCTGCGCAACCAGGTATTTACGGACAGGTTGCATTTGTCCGTGATTAAATTGACCAAGTTGCTTAATTAAACGACTGTCGCGCTGACTGAAACCAGCCGTGTCTATTAATATTAGACGCTTATGGCGTAACTGGAAGAGAAGTTCGGCTAATTCTTCACTGCTTTGCGCCTTCCTTGTGGTACAGCCAATAATTTTGCCATACGTTGCCAGCTGTTCATAAGCGGCAATACGGTAGGTATCGATAGTGATCATAGCCACCTGATCAGCACCGTATTTTTGCGCATAGCGTGCTGCTAATTTAGCAACAGTCGTGGTTTTGCCTGTTCCTGTTGGACCAACAAGAGCAACCACACCGGTTTGGGTCAGGATATCATTACCGGAAACATTAAGGCGATTAGCCAAAAGGTTGAGAAGGTAAATCCACGCTTCCCGCTCGGTGTATTGAGAAGGGGTGTAGTGCACCAGTTGCTCAGCCAGTGAAGCGCTCAGCCCCATACCGGTTAAACACTGGGTCAGATAACTGTGTACAGGGCGCTGACGCTGCTTTTTAGCATCCATCAAGTCTGCGACCTGATATTGTAAAACGCTGCGAAGAGAGGCCAGTTCCTCTTTTATCGCATCCAGCTCACTGGCCGGGGCACCGGCAGACTGCTGACTTTCCGCCGCTTTAAAATCGGGATTCATTTGAGATACCGGTGCAGGCCTTTGTTCTTTTGCAGAAAATACATCAGCAAATGAAAACGCCTCTTCGTCATGAGATGCAGCGGGTTGTGGGTTGACCCCACGGGTATCTGCGGCAAATGCAGACGATGTTTGTGGTGCAGGAGAAACTGCAGGATTCTGACGGTCACTTCCGGCAGCCGCAGCTTTTTCTGCAGCCTGCTTTTCAAGTAACGCCCGTAAGGTATCCGGACCATCGTCACCGATAATTTCGCTGAGGCTTGGCGTCGCCTTTTGTGCAGCTGTTTTACCTGCGTCATGGCGGGTGTTGAGTTTTATTTTTGCTTCCGGCTCTTTATCGTAAGCGGCGACCAGCTCAATACCGTCTGCCACTTTGCGATTCGACATGATTACGGCGTCACTGCCCAATTCTGCTTTTACCTGGCTTAATGCTTCCCGCATATCTTTGCCAAAAAACCGTCTGATTTTCATCTCAACCTCTTCACTCACCCGGCGTCAGATTATTGACCCACAGAGCTGACAATTTTGATTTGTTTGTCATCAGGGATTTCCTGATAAGACAACACATGCAGGCCAGCTACCGAATACTTCAGGAAGCGTGACAGCACAGGTCTTAACATGCCTGACGTCAACAGTACCGCAGGCTCGCCATTCAGTTCTTGTTGTTGTGCGGCCTGTTGCAGGGATTGCTGGAGCCGGTCTGCCAGTCCCGGTTCGATGCCGGCGCCGTCCTCTCCTCCTGCCTGAAGTGACTGGTGCAACATCTGTTCCAACTCTGGTGCCAGAGTTATGACAGGCACTTCTTTCGCTCCCTGACTGATTTCCTGCACAATCAAACGCTTCAGCGCAATACGCACTGCAGATACCAGCACATCCGGATCCTGACTGCGGGGTCCGTATTCCGATAAGGTCTGAACGATAGTACGCATATCGCGGATGGGAACGCCTTCGAACAATAAGGTTTGCAGTACTTTTACAACGGTGCTCAGCTGCAAAATATCCGGTACCAGCCCTTCCACCAGCTTAGGACTGGATTTCGCCAGCATATCGAGAAGTTGTTGTACTTCTTCATGACCGAGTAACTGGTAAGCATTGTTGCTGAGTAACTGACTGAGATGTGTCGCTACCACGGTGGCCGCATCCACTACTGTGTAACCAAGGGTTTGCGCATGCTCCCGCTGATTCGGCCGTATCCACACGGCATCCAGTCCGAAAGCGGGGTCTTTAGTCGCCCGTCCTTCCAGCTTACCGAACACCTGCCCGGGGTTAATCGCCAGCTCTTCATCATGACTGATTTGCGCATCTCCGATGGTCACACCCAGCATGGAGATCGTGTAGGCATTGGGGTCGAGATCCAGATTATCGCGGATGTGCACCGGCGGAACCAGAAAGCCCAGTTCCTGAGACAGTTTCTTCCGCACACCTTTTATACGTGTAAGCAATTCGCCGCCCTGTGATTTATCCACCAGCGGAATGAGCCGGTAACCAACTTCAAGGCCGATAGTGTCAACTTGCTGTACGTCATCCCAACCCAGCTCTTTAATTTCCGGAGCAGGCTGGTCAGCACCACCTTCCATTTTGGCCGGCACAGCCGGTTTTTCTGCCGCTTTCTTCGCCTGCACACCCTGCCAGTATGCATAACCGGCAGCAATAGCAGAGAAACCCAGAAAGGCCACGTGGGGCATGCCGGGCACAATCCCCATGACAAACAGCACCGCTGCGGCAATATACAGAGCCTGCTGATTACCCAGTTGTGTCCGGATTTCCTTACCCATTTCCTGGGTTTCGTTTTCACGGGTGACGATAATTGCCGTTGCCACCGACAACAACAGGGATGGGATCTGGGCAACCAGACCGTCACCGATTGTCAGAATAGTGTAAACTTCCAGCGCATTTCCAAACGACAAGTCATGCTGAATCATGCCGATAAATAAGCCACCGACGATATTAATCATCATGATGAACAAACCGGCTACCGCGTCACCTTTAACGAATTTTGATGCACCGTCCATCGAGCCGTAGAAGTCTGCTTCTGCGGTGATTTCTTCTCGGCGCTTGCGGGCTTCATCCTGATCGATATAGCCGGCATTCAAATCGGCATCAATGGCCATTTGCTTACCGGGCATGGCATCAAGTGTAAATCTGGCGCTGACTTCAGATATACGGCCGGCACCGGCTGTCACTACTTTGAAGTTGATAATGAGCAGGATGGCGAATACCACCACACCCACCGCATAGTTACCACCAATAACCACGGCTCCGAAGGCTTCGATTACCTTCCCCGCAGCATCGCCGCCTTCATGACCATACAGCAAAACGACCCGCGTCGAGGCAACATTCAATGCCAGCCGCAACACCGTAGCAATCAGCAAAACCAGGGGAAATATACCGAAATCCACCGGTTTTTGGGTAAATACAGCCACAAGAATAATGACCAGACTGAGGGCGATGTTAAAACTGAAAAGAACATCGAGCAGAAAGGGCGGCATGGGCAAAATAACCATGCCCATGATCGCCAGCAAAACGACAGGCGCCCCCAGACCACTGGTGATATTTTGAATCTGGTTTTTGTCGAACCGCTGCAGATAGCCGGATAGCTGCATAAAATTTGCTCTCGCTAACAGAAAATTGACGCTTACTTCGTGTCTGTCAGTGTCAGTTCAACTAATGTGCCAGTTTGAAAATGTTTGCCTGCGTGCGCCCGGCGGTGTTTTTTGAACTATAGTTAAACCGGATGAGACATGCTCAGGACAACAAGTGCCGGAATACCCGTTAAAACAGCGACGTATTGCATTTAAGAACAATATTATTCCTGTTGTCGCCGCGACAGGCCTGATATTTATGTCTTATTGCACCTTTGCGGCACCGGCACAGGTATCTGCGCCCGATGATGCGGTTATCCACGTCATTAAGTCTTTTCATCAGCACCCGCAGGAAACCGTACTTGGTCTGGAGGAGATGCTTGATGATGTCCTGCCCGACTATACGCCTGCCACCATTCAATATCTGCTGTCGTACTTTTACATGAAACTGGGTGATTTCAGCCGCTCAGAGTCTCTTCTGGAACAGGGGCTTGAAAATGTAGTTCAAGTAGGCGAACCGTTGCTATATCACCGTTTACTGCTGCAAAAATCGCAACTTTACGAAAAAACAGAGCGCCAGGTGCTGGCGCTGCATTATGTCGCTGTCGTCAGTGAGTGGGCACAGCAGCATACTGTCACCCAGCTGTACATCGGTGCATTAATAACGGAAGGATTAATTCAGCAATCACTACAAAATCGTGAGGCCGCGCTGACAAAACTGATCATTGCCCACAGAATTGCATCGGAGAACGCGACTCAAATCCTGCCTGCTCACATAGCTGGTCTTATTGCATCGGTGTTTCAGCAGGCTGAACAGTACGACAATGCCCTTCCCTATTTGCAGGAGGCGCTGGCAATTTACCAACACTTAACAGCGATTCAGGAAATACTGCCATCTGAACAGTATTACGGGGACATTTTACGGGGCTTATCAAACGCCCATTATCATACCGGCAACTTCGGCACCGCACTGGACACACTGGCCCGCGCAGAAACGATTTCTGCATCAGCTACGCCTAAAGAAATGATTGAGTCACGGATACTGGAATCAAGAATTCAGGCGGCATTAGGCAACTACGGCGAGGCCTATCAAACCCTGGAAGACGCACGCAATAAACAAGTAAAACGCCTGAATGAAATCAGTGCTGAAAAGTTGTTCAAACTGCAGACTCTTTTCGACGTTGATAAGAAAAGTCAGGAAAATGCCGCCCTCAAAGCGATGACAAAAGCTCAGGAATTGCGGATAAAAACAGAGCGCCAGCGGGGCTTCTTTATGATATCAGCGCTCGTTTTACTTTTCAGTCTGTGCGTGGCACTGGTTATTTTGCAGAAAAAGCGCGCCAGGTATCAGCATAAACTGGAACAGATTGCGATGACTGACAGCCTGACATCTCTGCTAAACCGCCAGCATACCTTTAAATTACTGGAAGAACAGGCTGACATTGCCGGGGCCTGCGGCAAAAAACTAGCTGTCGCCCTGCTCGATATCGATTTATTCAAACAGGTAAATGATAATTTTGGTCACGCTGCCGGCGATGAAGTATTACGCACCTTTGGTGCTCTGGTCAGAGACAATTTCAGAAAAACCGATATTACAGGCAGAATAGGCGGTGAAGAATTTTTACTTATATTTCCTGATGCGGATATTACAGAGGCAAAAGCTGCTACAGACAAATTCAGAGCTGCCCTGAAAACGGCCGGAAATGCCCTTCCCTATGCATTGGGCCCGCTTACGGTATCCGGCGGGATAGGATACGTTACAGGACCTGATACGATGGCCGCAGAACTGGAAGCCATCGACAAAGCATTATATCAGGCCAAAGAAACAGGCCGCGACGCCATCATTGTTGTGGATAAAAGTACTGACGGGTTTACCGTCTGAGTTCAGGTGGGATGGGCAAGTCTTTCTTAAGTGGCTTAGGCCGTTTGCCCTTACCGGCTTTAAACGCCCGCAACTGATACACATACGCCAGTACCTGTGCCACCGCCATGAACAATTTATGGGGAATTTCGTGCTCAACTTCAGTGGAATAATAAATAGCCCTTGCCAGCATGGGTGACGGCACAACAGGCACTTCATGGGCACCGGCAATTTTACGGATGTGCATGGCCAGTTCATCAATTCCTTTTGCCACCACCACAGGCGCTCTGCCGCCATTATCATCGTATTTAAGTGCCACGGAATAGTGCGTCGGGTTAGTCACAACCACATCCGCTTTCGGTACTTCCTGCATCATCCGGCGGGCTGCTGCCTGGTATTGAAGGCGACGAATACGTCCTTTCACCTGAGGATCACCCTCGGCATTTTTACGTTCGTCTTTCACCTCCTGCTTTGACATTTTCATTTCTTTGTTGTGCTTGTACAGCTGGTACGGCACATCAAAAATAGCGATGGGGATCATGCCCAGTGTCAGCAGGAAAAACGCCCATTCGAGCATATTCAGTGCATGGAACAAATTATTCGGGTACAGCTCAAGATCAAGATGCAGTGCTTCATCCTGAAAGTACATTAACGACACCAGCGCCATGGCACCGATAACAAAGAACTTGGCAATGGACTTAAGCAGCTCCACAAGGCCATTAATACCGAACATGCGCTTAAAACCGTTTAGCGGATTCAGTTTATTCATTTTCGGCGACGCCGATTCCCAGGTGAAATTGTATCCGCCCAGCGCAATAGAGCCGTAAATACCGGCGGCCATCGCCACGACCATGTACAGTAAAACAGGCGCTGCCACCGCAGAAAAACCGTAAACCCAGGCACCAAACATGTGAGTTGCGTCATAGGTTTGATCACGGGAAAGTTGGAACATGTTCTTCATCATGCCGAAAATAGCCTGTGCGATGGTGCCTCCCATGACAAGAAACATGACACCACTGACCACCAGAACCAGTGTCGTAGATAACTCTCTGGACCGGGCAAGCTGGCCTTTTTTTCGTGCGTCGTCGAGTTTTTTCCCCGTGGGGTCTTCTGTTTTTTCCTGTTCGTCAGCCATCGTCTACCTCACACGGGACAGATCATCAGCAACTCGCACATGAATTGCTGAGCACGTTGCCACTGGGTGGCAAAGTGGGACGTAAAGTTATCGAGGGTAATCCAGATAATGATTAACCCCATGATTTGCGCAATGGAAAAACCAATGCTGAAAATATTTAACTGTGGCGATGCCTTGGTCATCACCCCGAACGCAAGGTTCACGATCAACAGTGACACGATAGGTGCCAGCGATAACGTAATCGCAGACACAAACATCCAGCCGCCCCATTCTGCAATATCGCGGAACTGGTCTGCTGTCCACCAGGCTTCGCCGATGGGAAACGCATCAAAGCTGATAACAATCATCTGGATCATGGCAAGATGGCCGTCAACGGTCCAGAAAAGCAACGTCGCCAGAATAAGATAAAACTGACCGACTGCCGGCACGTTAATTCCGTTTACCGGGTCGACAATGGAGGCAAACCCCAGACCGGTTTGCATGGCGATGATCTGACCTGCCAGAACAAAGGTGTTCAGGACCATCATAGATATAAACCCTATGGCGATTCCAATCAGCAACTGCTGAATAACCATCAGAAAAGATCCTACGCCGACCAAATCGTCCACGGGTACCGGTTTAACGACCGGCATAATCACCAGAGTCAGAAAGATAGCCAGCAGGGCTCTCACCGACTGGGGAATAGATTTGGCACTTAATCCAATCATGGCTGCAAACATGCCGCTGATGCGCATAAACGGCAGCAACATATCAGCCAGAAACTGATTAATGGTAGATAAATCCACGTTCACGGAACGTAACCTTTACCCGACGACCTGAGGGATTTGATTGACCATATGAAAAGTAAAGTCCATCAGTTGCTCCACCAGCCAGTTACCTCCCCACGCCAGTGCCAGCAAGGTCACGATAAGCCTTGGCAGGAAACTCATTGTCTGTTCGTTAATTGATGTGGCTGCCTGAAACACTGCCACAATCAGACCCACAATCATGCTGGGCACAATCACCGCTGACACCAGCAGGATAACCATAAACATGGATTCACGGAGAATTTGGACAAAGACTTCAGGTGTCATGTGTTGTCTCCTAAACGCCCATGCCGAAACTGGTTGCCAGAGTGCCGAATATCAGATTCCAGCCATCCACCAGTACAAACAGCATTAATTTAAAGGGCAGTGACACAATCATCGGCGACAGCATCATCATACCCATCGCCATAAGAATGGATGCCACGACCAGGTCAATAATGAGGAACGGAATAAACAACATGAAGCCAATTTGAAATGCGGTTTTCAGCTCGCTGGTCACGAATGACGGGATCAGAATGGTCAGCGGCACATCTGCAGGCTCATCATACTTATCTTCATCGCCGGCAATACGGACAAAGGTTTCCAGATCTTTCACCCGGGTTTGTGACAACATAAACGCCCGCATGGGTTCTGCCGCTTCTTCCAGCGCCTGGCGGGAGGTCATCTCCTCGTTCAGATAAGGTTGCAGGGCGCGCTCGTTTACCTCTTCAAACACCGGCGTCATGATAAACATAGACAGAAACAGGCTCACGCCGATAAGGATTTGATTGGAAGGAGACTGCTGCAGGCCAATGGCCTGACGGAGAATGGATAACACTACGATAATACGGGTGAATGACGTCATCATCATAATAAACGCAGGAATAAGGCTCAGCGCAGACATGATGAACAATGCCTGCAACGTCATTGAATAATCCTGCGTGCCGTCCGCATTGGTGGTCACAGTGACAGCAGAAATCCCCTGCTGGGCACTGGCAGGCAGAGCCAGAAGAAATAATAGCGGACAGAGTGTCAGAAAACGGCACAACCATTTATTGTTTATCATTGCCCTCTCCTTTCACTGCCGGATTCATGGCGCCAGCCATAGCTTTAACCAGTTTCTGACGAAAATCGGCACCGTTACTCTCCTGTCCGTTTCCGGCAGGTGCTAATGGCGTTTCCAGTTTACTGAGATGATTGATGTTGTGAGCAGTCACGCCGATGAGATGCTGCTCGTCACCCACCTGAATAACCATAATGCGCTCTTTGGCACCGGCCATCATGCTGGCAACCACTTTCATCTGCCCGTTCGCAGCATGAGTGACATTAAACCGGCGCATAAGCCAGGCGAGGGAAAATATAATGCCGACAACCACCAGCAATGATAGAAAAATTGACAGTACAGACGTGGGATTAGTTATTGACTGGGTGCTTTGAGCACAGACCTGATGGCTAAATAACAGGGGCAGCAGAATGCAACCCCCTGTTTTAGAAAGCGTTTTAGCGAAGCTTTTTGATTCTCTCGATTTGACTGATAACATCCGTTAACCGAATACCAAACTTATCGTTGACCACTACTACCTCTCCATGAGCAATCAACGTGCCATTTACCAGAACATCCAGTGGTTCACCGGCCACCCGGTCCAGCTCGACCACGGAACCCTGGTTCAATTGTAGCAGGTTACGGATGCTTATCTGGCTGCGTCCCACTTCCATAGAAATGGTCACAGGAATATCTAAAATGGTATCGAGTTTCTTTTTCTCTTCCTGAGTAATCGGCGCATCATCGGTCAGCTCATCTAACTCAGCAACCTGAACGTCATCACCACCTTCACCTTCGCCAGCTTCAGCATCAGCCTGCTCGGCCATGGCTGCGGCCCAGTCGTCCATTCCGTCATTATCACTCATGACTTTGCCCTCTTACTAAGATCGTCACTACAGATCTTCTTCAAGTACTTGCAGCTCAGCGTCGTTATCAATAACGCGCCCGCCGCGGGTTAATAATTGCAGTTCCGATTTCACCGACGTCGGACGCGGGATCTTATCGGAAATTTTCAGTGCCAGCGCATCTCTGGAGCGTCCGAGCTTAGCCCGGAACGTGGGGAGATCTTCAATCAGCACAGTAATGTGCTCCGGCATTTCCACCGGAATGATATCCCCGGCTTTAAATTCCATAATTTGACGCAGCGGCACGTCCACATCCAGCATATGCGTGGTTAATGCCACTTTTACGTCAAGAATTTCGTCACGCAGTGCCTTACTCCAGCGTAAATCGGTGTCTTCTTTATCAGATTGCACACCCGCATCGAGTAATTCACGAATAGGTTCCAACATGGAATAGGGCAACGACACGTGAAAATCACCACCGCCACCGTCCAGTTCTATGTGGAAGGAACTGATAACTACCACTTCCGTGGGGCTGACAATATTAGCCATGGCCGGGTTAACTTCAGAATCCAGATACTCAAAAGAAACATCCATGACCGGCGCCCAGGCTTCTTTGTAGTCTTCGAAAATAATTTTCAGCAACATCTGAATAATACGCCGTTCAGTAGGCGTAAATTCGCGACCTTCGATTTTCGCGTGATAGCGGCCATCACCACCGAAGAAGTTATCCACCAGAATAAACACCAGTCTGGCTTCCATGGTAATGAGCCCCGTCCCTTTCAGCGGACGGAAGCGCACCATGTTCAGACTCGTGGGTACAAACAGTGTGTGAATGTACTCGCCGAATTTGATCATCTGGATGCCGTTAATAGAGACTTCGGCAGACCGGCGCATCATGTTAAACAAGCTCACCCGCAAATGCCGGGCAAAACGCTCGTTAACAATTTCCAGCGTGGGCATACGGCCACGTACAATCCGGTCCTGCGAGGAGAAATCATATTCCAGCGCAGATCTGTCGGAGGGTGCGTCCGATACCTCTTCTTCTTCGACATCATCGACACCATGTAACAGCGCATCAATTTCGTCTTGTGATAATAAATCGCTCACTGTGATAACCCGTTATTGCATCACGAAACCTGTGAACAATACCTGTTCAACCACTTCTGACCCTGTATATTCCTTCATGGCCGACTGTACTTCTTCAAGGGCTTTCTCCCGCAATTCGATTTTGCCCGCTTCTGTGACCAGATCATCGGCATTACTGCTGCTGAAGACTTGCAATAAACGCCCCTGAATAAGCGGAATATTCACTTTCGCAGTTTCTTCATTATCAGTGCCCCTGACCAGCAACTGAATTTTAATCTGTACCGTACGCTCACGGCCACTGCCCGGAATATGAAACAATAAGGGTTGCGGTAAAGCAACATATAAGGCTGTTCCCACTTCCGCTGAACCTGATGCGGGAGCAGCTTCCGGTGCTTCGCCTTCACCTTCGGCGGCTGCGCCTTCTTCGCCTTCAGCTAATGCTTCTGCTGCGGGCTCATCACCACCGGCAAACAGAAAGAAATAAGCGCCGGCACCGCCACCAATCAATACCACAGCAATAATGATGATCAACATCATCTTACTTTTCTTGCCGCCACCTTCTTCTTCGATTTGTAACTCTTCATCAGCCATTGCGCTTTCCCCGTTAACCATTTTGGCGAGTATTATGGTGAATTACAGACAATTGGCAATAACCATTGCGTATGTCTGCTCATGGTTAAGCATAGTCATCAATTCCGCCCTGTGCCTGGCGGGTAAGCGATTGTTCTGTTACTTGTGTGTCTTCGCCGGCTTCCTGTGCAAGCTGGCCATTTCCGCCCCCATGCTGACTGCCTTCACCGTTGCCACCCTGTTGTTGCTGACTGACAAAAGATTCACCCAGATTAATTCCCTGCTCTGCCAGCATTTCACGCAGGCGCGGCTCGGCCTGAGCCAGAGCATCTCTGGCCTGCGCTGACTGTACGACAAAGTTTACCGTCGCGGCGTCACCGGATACATTTACCCGCACCTGCATGCTACCCAATTCCGGCGGATCGAGGCGGATTTCCGCCATGGAATTTCTGGCATTGACCATCCAGCGTACCTTCTCAGCCAGTTGCTGCTGACCTTCCGGTTGATGAATATTCACCGGCTTGTCTGCATCAGCGGCCTGTTGAGCGGCTGAGCGTTCTGTGCGGGCCTGCTGAATATCAGCTACGGTAGTATCTGAGCCCGAATGAAGTGATGCCAGAGCTGTCACTGTGGTGCCCTGCGCCAGTTGCGAAGCGGTCCCCGTAATGGCAGTGAGTTGTCTCATTTCAGTTTGCAGCATGACCTCAAGATTCTCCACCGGCGCAACGTCCGCTTCTTCAATGGCACCGGCAATCATCGCTTCCAGCGCTGATTGTTGTTCACTGCCGCTTTGCAACTGAGCCTGAAACTGCTTAACAGCATCGATGACGCCTTGTTTTACTTCTGCTTTCTGACCTTCACTGGCGTTATCGGGCAACATAGCCACCACCTTATCAGCCAGGTTATCTGTCACCAGTGTCTGTGATTCTTCTGATGATGACGCCAGTATTTTGGCAAACTCGCCGGCTGTACTTTGTGCGACAATGCCCGCTTCAGCATTTGCAGATGCACTACTGTTCAGTGTTTGCTGTTCTTTCCCGCTTTGTTGATTATCCGCACCGGATTCGCCGCTCATTTCTGCTTTCATCAGAGAAACCAGCAAGGCAGCTTCTGCTTCCAGTTCACTTTCAGTCAAGCCGGCATTTTCAGTAGTCTCTGAGGCCGCTTTGTTCACATCTTTGCCTGACGCCTTATTCATAGCAGCAATCATGGCGGCAGCCAGCTTCATTGCCTCTTCATCTGAGATTTCTGCATCCCCGGCGGCAGTGCTTTCCTCTTCCTGTGCGGCAATCAGCGCGTTCACAGCTTCGTTAAGGGCTTCAGCAAGGGCCTGTAATGACTCATTGCCGTCAATTTCATTACTTTCACCCGTTCCGGATTGCGTTTTTTGCGCCTCTTTTAAGCCGGCGATCAGCGCTTCAAGCTCATCACTGCCATTACCGGCAAACAGTTCTTCGCCGCTGATCAATGCGTCAAGGTGCAGTTCCTCCGGCAACGCTTCAACACTGGTAGCCAGAGTGACATCACCTTCTACCTGTGCACCGGTGTTAAGTTCACCTTCGTTCAGACGCCGCACGGCATCAACAAAAGACAGCCAGTCTGTGGCATCACCGGCTTCGTCAGTGGCACTCTGCGTATCTGCAGAAGCGGCGATTTCCGCGTTTGTTTCTGACTCAGCCTCTGCTGCTACTGCGGCATTTGCGTCACCGTTTTCAGATGCATTACTTTTCTCAACGTCTGCCTTTTCTTTAGCAGATTGTTTTGCGGCAGTTTGCGCAGATTCAGTCACTTTGTGTTCGTCTGCCACATGGTTTTTATTCCGTTCCATGGGCTCACGGCTTGTTTGTGAATCACGGGAGGAGACACTGCGTTTATTGTCCACGGATTTGGCATCTGTAGTATTATCAGGACGCTGACTGGCAGAAGAGGATTTTCTTGCCTGCTCTGCCGGTGTGGCAGCGCGGTTAAACACATCAGCAAAGGCCTGTTGCTGTCCGTCAGACGTCGATACACCGGCGGATGTATCGATATCTATCGGCAAAGCGGCAATTTCTGAACGCTGAGTGGCAACTTGTTGCATCATAATCTTAATCCTCTTCCCGGAAACCCCGTATTTCTGTCAAAAAACAGTGGTATTTGCGGGTTAGTTACTTTCACGTTAACAACTACGCAAAACCTGTTCCAGGTCGCCGGTTTCAGACGTTAAAGAAGACATTAATTACGGCACCGCCGGATTTGTTCATACCGCAACAGGGGCACAGGTAGTTAGAATGGAGATTTAGTTAATTGATTTCTGAAGAATTTCTGCGAGGCATATTCATCAAGCATTTGCTGTTCGCGGCGGGCTTCAATACGCTGTGCTTCCTGTGCTTTTTTGTCAATGAGCATATCCACCGCTTTACGGCGCTTTTGCTGCTCCAGCCAAGCCCTTTTACGCTGCTCAGCGACCAGTGATGCCTGAGAAATCACATTCATTTGCTGCTGACAGGCTTTATCCAGCTTCCCGACAAACGACAAATGCTGATGGTAAGCTTTCGCCGCCACACCACCTTTACCGGTTGCCTGTATTTGCCGGACATAATCAAGACGGTACTGTTGCAAATTGCTGAGTTTTTGACGCTGTTGAGTAACGTGCTGTTGAGCAAGCTGAAACTGCTGCGCAGCTTTCTGCTCTTTTTCCAGTTCGAATTTTGCAACCAGTGCAAGCTGACTCATTGACGTTATCCTTTACCTAACCCGCCGGCCAGTGCCGACATGCCCTGCAGACACTCATCATAGGGCAGAACGTTTTTCATGCCTTGCTGCAGGAATGCATTAATAGCCGGTTCCGCACGGATAGCGAGATCAATACGGGGATCAGAGCCTTTCGCATAGGCACCGATAGAAATAAGATCGCGGTTTTGCTTATACGTGGAATACACCTGACGAATACGCCGCGCCTGCTGTAAATGCTCGTCACTGGTCACCATAGGCATCACCCGGCTGATAGACACTTCAATATCAATTGCCGGATAGTGGCCACTGTCTGCCAGCGTACGTGACAACACCACGTGACCGTCAAGAATAGCCCTTGCCGCATCGGCAATGGGATCCTGTAAATCATCGCCTTCGGTTAAAACTGTATAGAAAGCAGTGATTGAGCCCTGACCGGCACTGCCATTACCGGCACGCTCAACCAGTGCCGGTAAGCGTGCAAACACAGAGGGCGGATAGCCTTTAGTTGCCGGGGGTTCGCCTACGGCGAGCGCGATTTCCCGTTGCGCCATGGCATAACGGGTCAGAGAATCAATCAGCAGCAATACGTTCATGCCCTGGTCGCGGAAATACTCAGCAATCGTCACGGCTGTTTCACAGCCTTTCAGGCGCATTAACGGTGAAGTGTCTGCCGGTGCAGCCACAACCACGGCGCGCTGACGTTCCTCTTCAGTAAGGATATCGTGGATAAACTCTTTAACCTCACGGCCCCGTTCTCCCACAAGACCCACGACCACCACATCAGCTTCACAGCCACGGGTCATCATGCCCAGCAACACTGATTTACCCACACCGGATCCGGCAAAGAGTCCCATCCGCTGCCCTACGCCGACTGTGTTCAATGCGTTAATTGCACGTACACCCACATCCATAGGTTCAGAGATTGGCCGGCGTGTCAGCGGGTTGATGGGTGGTTTGGTGGTGGGCACGCGGGTGTCGGTTTTTACCGGTCCTAATCCATCAAGAGGCTGACCATTACCGTCGACCACACGACCGAGCAGACCCATACCCACAGCCAGACCACTTTCACGGTTTAACGGCAACACCCTTGAGCCGGGTACAATCCCGCGCACCGCTTCAGTGGGCATAAGATAAGTAATATCGTCGCCGAAACCGACGACTTCAGCTTCAATTTCCCCTTCAATGGTCTGCACCATACACTGACTGCCAACAGGCAGCTGACAGCCGACGGCTTCCAGGGTGAGACCAATACCACGAACCAGTTTTCCGGCGGCAACCACGGGAGGCTGGGGGATCTGGTCGACAAGATCTTCAAAATAACTGCCCCAGGGACTAGTCATCTGAAAGCCCCCGGTCGAGGAGGAATTTGTTAAGTATGTCTTTGCAGCGGCGCTCTACAGACACATCAACAGCATTCTGTTGGGTGGTAATATCGCAGCCGCCACGGGACATTGCCGGTGATTCAATAAACTGCCAGCCTTTCTGTTCCACTACGTCTTTTCCGTAATGCTCTGTGACCAGTTGTATGTCGTCGGGGTGCATGGTGATGTGATAATGGGTTTCGTTCACCGGCAGGGCTTTTAATCCTTCTGCCAGCGCCTGCAAAATAGCGTCTTCACCGGTTTTCACTTCGGTGCGGATCACTGCCCTTGCCAGTGATACAGCCAGCCTGACCAGTTGTTTGCGGGTATCATCATTTACCTGCGATAACGGCGCAGTGAGATTATCTGCAAGAGATGTCCAGTTTGCAGCCAGTGCATCTATTTCAGCCTGAGCGGCCTCCAGACCTTCGGCTTTGCCGGCCTCCAGACCTTCACCATGGCCCTGCTCTTTGCCTTCGGTATATCCCTGCGCTTTGCCTTCCTCAAAGCCGGTCTGCTTGCCTTCGTTGTAGCCCTCATCATGGGCTGACTGACGGATGGCTTCAATTTCTTCAGCAGTAGGAGGCAGGATCTCTTCTTCTTCCGGCTCCGGAGGTTCATATTTCCAGTCGCTGCGGCGATTCAGCGCATTTGTGCGTTGTAAATCCTGCGTTGATTTTTCGTCAGACAAAAACGGCAAATCCCAGGATTTAGCCTCGTTAAATTCGTCATCTGGTGTTGAATTATCATTCATACAATCTGGCACCCGTTAACTGCACAAGCACTTATCACAGGAATTCTTCGCCACCGCCGCCGCCCAGCATAATTTCACCGGAGTCAGCCAGACGTCTGGCAACAGACAGAATTTCTTTTTGCGCAGTTTCCACTTCAGACAAGCGAACCGGCCCCAGTGCTTCGAGATCATCCAGCAGCATTTCAGCAGCACGTTTGGACATGTTACCGGTGATTTTGTTTTTAAGCTCTTCGTCAGCACCTTTAATCGCTTTGAGCAGTGAATCCTGATTAACCTCGCGGAGGATGGCCTGAATACCTCTCTCATCCACGTCAATCAGATTATCGAAGACGAACATCAGATCCTGGATCTGCTGGCTCATTTCCTCATCCTGCTCACGGATAGCATCCATCAACTGACCTTCAATGGAGGTATCGAGGTAGTTCATGATATCGGCAGCAGACTTCAGGCCGCCCATTTTCGCTGCCTGAGTACCAGCCTGACCGGCAAACTGTTTCTCCATGATCTCGTTCAGTTCCTGCAGTGCCGCCGGCTGCACTTCTTCCAGGTTGGCAATACGCATCAACAAATCGAGACGCACTTTTTCCGGGAACTGAGACAAAATCTCGGCACTTTGCTCCGGCTCAAGGTAAGACAATACAATAGTCTGGATCTGGGGGTGCTCGTTCCGGATGATGCTGGCAACCTGTTTGGAATCCATCCATTTGAGTGAATCCAGGCCTTTAGCACCACTGCCCATGAGGATTTGGTCAATCAGGTTTGCGGCTTTATCTTCACCTAATGCCGCAGTCAGCGCCCGTTTAACGAAGTCCTGGCTCTGGAATCCGATGGTACTGTAATTCTGAATTTCTTCGATGAAATGCTTATGCACCGCCGTAATTTTCGGCTGTGTCATGTCTTCGATTTTTGCCATCTCACCACCGAGCTTCTGCACTTGCTTCGGCTCCAGGTGTTTTAAAATTTGCGCGGCATCTTCTTCCGATAAGCTCAGTAACAGGATAGCGGCTTTCTCCACCCCTTCTAACTTACTGATATCGTAACTTTGTTCGCTTTGAGCCATTTCATCAGGCATTACGTTGAACCTTAATCATCCAGTGTCAACCAGCCCTTAACAACCTGTGCAGACAGCTCCGGCTCATTGGCCACCAGCGCACGCACGGCTTTAAGAACATCTTCATCTTTATGCAGATCCGGCAGCATCAGTGAGCCGTCCGGCGCGAAGCCAACCTGTGCTTCGTCGAAATCCTGACTCAGCATGCTGATAGTGTCATCACCCAGGTCGAGACTTTCATCTGCATCAAACTCGTCGGTGTCTTTCGATTCATCAGGATTGATAAGACGACGTAACATGGGTCTTATCACGAAGATAATCAATACAATGATGATCAACCCACCCACTACCAGTTTAAGTATAGGTAAGATTTCCGGACGTTCCCAGAAAGGCACTTCTTCAACACCTTCTGCATCCATCCGCGTGAACGGCACACTGACGACTTCCAGGGAATCTCCGCGGGCGACGTCGAACCCTATACCACCCTGCAGCAGACGGCGGATATTTAACAGTTGCTCCTGACTTTTCGGTGCGGTGGTGACACTGCCGTCTTCCGCAACGGTACGGTCGTGATCCACCGCCACAGACACACTGAGACGTCTGATCACACCGGTTTGCTTTTTGGTATGGCTGATAGTGGTATCCAGCTCATAGTTTTTCGTGGACTCGCGGTTGCTGCGTCCGGGAACCGGCGCTGACTGACCATCCTGTCCGATGGCGTTTTCAGGAATATTAGATTCCAGCGGCGGCTGGTTACTCAGCGCGCCCGGGATACCGCCGGCGATAGAGCCAACAGAATTTGATTCTACCGTCATTTCACTGCGTACAGCAGGAAGGTCCGGATTGTATGTACGCTGGGTTTGCTCCATAGCCGTAAAGTCCATGGAAATATCAGCCTGCGCCGTGTAGTTACCGATCCCGAGAACAGGGATCAGAATGGCGTCAATTTTCTCCAGATATTCCTGTTCACGCTGACGCTCGATTTCATATTCTTTCCGCGCCCGTGCGCTCATGGAATCCTGCGAACCGGAATTCAGCAGACGTCCATTGCTGTCTGTAACGGTAACCCGTGACGGCTCCATGCCCTGCACAGCGGAAGCGACGATATCCACCACCGCATCCACTTCTTCACCGGCAATCACTTTGCCACGTTTGGCCGTAAGCACAACGGTAGCACTGGCTTTCTTTTCCCGGCGGGCAAACACATTTTCTTTTGGCATAGCCAGTAAAACACGGGCTTTCTGAATGCTTGCCATGTCTTCGATTGTGGCTGCAATCTGTTGTTCACGGGCGTGTTTAAGACGCTCCATTTCTACCCGTTGAGATACACCGAATCCCATGTCCTGCATGATGATATCGGTGCCGGCATCTCCCGCACGGGTAAGTCCCTGACGGGTCATTCCCAGGCGCACATCCTGAAACTCGTCGCTGCGTACATATATGGTATTACCTTCCAGCTTGTATTCGATTTGACTGGCATCCAGGTAATCCAGTGTTTCGATAAGCTCTTCGGTTTCCATTTTCGCCAGCGGCCGGAAATCCGGCTCCTGTGCCCACAATAAAATGAAAATGGCGATGGCCACACAAATCACCAGTACAACGACCAGTGCCATCTGGCGCACCATGTCGGCACTGCCCAGCGTGTCCATGAATCCGGATTTGTTCTCCGCGTCTGAACCGCCGGTTTCGCCGGTTGAGTCGCTGACTGTCAGGTTAGTACCTGTTGCTTCGGCCATGACGTACTACTCCACTACACCGGCATGTTCATGATGGTTTTATAAGCTTCCAGCACCTTGTTGCGTACCTGAACGGTCGCTTCAAAGGCAATGCCTGCTTTTTCTTTGGTCAGCATGACTTCGGCAAGACTTAATGACGGGTCGCCCATCTCAAAGCGTTGTTGCATTGATTTTGATTCCATCTGCATGTTGTTCACACCTTCAACGGCCTGTTTCAACATGGCTGAAAAATCGCTGGCAGAGGCATTTTTTACTTCGAGTGCCTGTTCGGGCATCTCTGTAGCCTGCAGACGAGTCTGGCCGATCATTGATTGCATCTCCTGATACAAACTGTTGGCTTTAACGTCCATACCCCACTCCTCATTATATTGCTTATCGTCAGAAAGCTGTCTGACACTGGTTCTTAAACAGACAACAGCAAAAGCAATACCAACTTTTATTTTTCAATTTAATCAGCAAGTTAGAAAGAATGCCAAATTAATGACACAGGCAGGAGAGAAAAACGAAAAAAGCCACGGCGGCTGCCGTGGCAAGAGGCTTTAGTGTGAAACACACACTTGCAATGAATGCATTGATGCAATATTAATCAGGCAGGAACGTCGATACCTTCTTCCCGCATTCTGGCCAGTTTGTAGCGCAGGGTACGGGGACTGATACCAAGCTTTTCAGCCACTTCCTTACGTTTCCCTTTACACAACTGCAGGGTATCAAGGATTATCTGATGTTCCTGATGACGCAGCTCAGAACCGAGCTTACTGTCGTCGGTTACCACTTCATCAGCCTGAATACTATGGCTTGCCAGTGTAGCAGCCATATCAATCATCAGATCAGAGGATTCGATAACTTCACCGTCACACAGGATTAAAGCGCGCTGGATAACATTTTCCAGTTCCCGCACATTGCCCGGCCAGTCATACTGAACCAGCTTGTTTCTGGCGGCACCGGACAAACGCAGCGTACTTTCACGCTGACCGCCGGTATGACGCTGGATCAGGTGTTCGGCCAGCGGAACAATATCACCCGGCCTTTTCGCCAGCGGCAACCAGACCACCGGGAAGACATTCAGGCGATAATATAAATCTTCGCGGAACTCCCCCGCCTCTACAGCCTGACGCAAATCCCGGTTACTGGTGGCAATGACCCGGACATCCAGCGCAATAGTTTTGCGTCCGCCCAGGCGCTCGACCTCTTTTTCCTGTAATACACGCAGTAATTTCGCCTGCAGAGCCAGGTCCATTTCGGTAATTTCATCCAGCAGAATAGTGCCGTTCTGCGCCTGCTCAAATTTGCCGGGACATGCCTGAACCGCGCCGGTAAAGGCACCTTTTTCATAACCAAACAATGTGGCTTCCAGCATATTTTCAGGAATGGCCGCGCAGTTGATCGCCACGAACGCTTCTGCAGCGCGGGATGACTGATCGTGGATATAACGGGACAGCACTTCTTTACCGGAACCGCTTGGCCCCAGCACCATTACTGTGGCATCAGAACCGGCAACCTTGCGTGACAACTCCAGCAATCTCAGACTGCCGGGATCTGCCGCAATGGGCGTACGGGACTCAATTTTATGTGCCGGTGCATAGCGGCTGACCAGATTCAGCAGTACCTCAGGAGCAAACGGTTTGGACAGATAATCTGTCGCTCCGTCACGCATGGCCTGAACCGCATCATCAATGGTGGCATACGCCGTCATCAGCAATACCGGTAACTGGGGATAGCGGGCTTTGATATTCTTCAGCAGGGTCAGACCGTTCATGTCACCCATCTGAATGTCACTGACGACGAGATCAACTTTCTCCGCAGCCAGCTGAATCAGTGCATTTTCTGCAGAAGCCGCAGCAATAACCCGGTAATCAGCCAGTTTCAGCGTGTCATTTAATGCTTCACGCAACCCCGCGTCGTCTTCAACAATCAAAATAGTAGAGTGGCTCATACAAGGTCTCCTGTATTCTCAGGGGATAAAGTGGTCCGGGTAACAGGCAGCGTCATGGTGAAGCACGCTCCCTGTCCCTCTAAATTAGTCACACCAAGCCGGCCTTTGTGTGCATTCACAACAGATTTCACTACCGCCAGTCCCAGGCCCGTGCCATGGGTTTTCGTAGTGAAAAACGGTTCAAAAATTTTCTGGCGCACAGCTGCCGGAACACCCGGCCCCTCATCAATCACAGAAACAGCAATGTGTTCACCGCTGCAAACGGCATTGACGTAGACCGTCCCGCCGGCTTCACTGACCTGACAGGCGTTATGTACAAGATTAAGTAACGCTCCCTGCAGGGCTGTAAGATTGCCGGTAAGTGTGGCGTCAGCACTGAAACCGCTGACGGATAAATTCACGCCGGCCTGACGGGTCATGGTTTCTGCAACAGGAACAATGGCATCTTCGAGTTGTGCAGGTGTCAGTACGGACACGACCTGATCTTCACCGGATTTGGCGAACAGCAGCATATCGTTTACCTGACTCTCCAGTTCTTTCAGACGGTCTGTGAGTTTGCCGGCAAAATCGGCTGTGGCCGCTTCCCCGAGGCCTTTGCGTTTCATATTAGCGGCGTACAACATCGCAGCAGAAAGCGGCGTGCGGATTTGATGCGCCAGTGACGCCACCATTTTGCCCAGCGCTGATAAGCGCTGCATGTGGCTGACTCTGGCCTGCAATTGCCGGGTTTCGGTAAGATCGGTCAGAACAATAAGCTGGCCCGGCTCGTTATCAAGGGGTGTAATGGATAGCTTTACCCGGCGGCCGTCAATTAATGACACTTCATGGCCGTCGTCCGCACGGGGTTTAAATGAACGGGCAATGATGGTTCGCCAGAGCTGGCCCTCGAGGGGTTCACCTAACAGTGACTTAGCCTGACCGTTCGCCTGACGCACAATCCCCTGCCCGTCAATGACGATGACGCCGGCAGGCATGACCTGCAATAAATGAGATAAACGACTGGCCTGCTTTTTAAGCACATCAATATCATCACTACTGCTTTCCGCCTGTGCAGAATGCGCGTAATGATAGTCAGATAAATGTACGGATGCTTCGCCGGCAGCGGCTGCGTAGCTATGCCCATCGTATGTCATGATAACCCTCGTCAAAAAGCAGACATTACGTCCTGACTGGGTTAATGCATTTGATGTGCCAGTATTATTTTATATTTAAAACAGTAGGTTACAGAGGTTTTGTAAAGAAGGTTAAAGTCAATTATCTGACGATATCGACTCTTCCCGTTGAATTTCATACTTGCGCATCTTTTCAACCAGAGTGGTTCTGCGCATGCCCAGTTTATCAGCAGCGCGGGCAACGACCCAGTCCTGCTGATCCAGAGCCTGTATGATCAGGTTAATTTCCAGTTCCGACAGATACTCTTTAAGATTCACACCCTCTTCCGGTAGCTGGGAAGAGTCCGCGCCTTCTTCACGGGGGGAAGCATAAACCGAATCTTCAACCGGTGAACGTAAATCTTCCGAAGCAGCTGATTCGGCGAACAATTCATTGAATGCATCGCGTTCAAGCAACTCTTCCGGATAGTCCGGCTCGTAAGCCTGAATTTCACCGTACTGATACTTAGGCGGCAAGTCCTGAATATCAACGATCTGATTAGGGAACAGTATACTCAGCCGCTCTACCAGATTAGACAGCTCACGGACATTACCCGCCCAGTCATGTTCCATTAAAGAGGAAATAGCCATTTCGGTGAATTTAACCACCGATACGCCGTCACCCTGAATACGGCTGATTAATTCCTGCAGTAATAACGGGATGTCTTCGCGGCGTTCACGAAGTGCAGGACTGTCGATAGGAAACACGTTCAGGCGATAATAGAGATCCTCACGGAACTTATCGTCTTTAATCATGTTTTCCAGATTACGGTGAGTGGCAGCAACAATACGTACATTGGCTTTTATCGGTGTATGACCACCAACACGCTCAAATGTCCGTTCCTGCAATACCCGCAGCAATTTAACCTGCATTTGCAGCGGCATGTCACCTATTTCGTCAAGAAACAGTGTCCCGCCTTCTGCCAGTTCAAAGCGTCCTTTCCGTGCACTGATTGCACCGGTAAATGCACCTTTCTCGTGGCCGAATAATTCACTTTCTAACAGTTCACCGGGTATGGCACCACAGTTAACCGGAATAAACGGGCCTTCTTTACGCTCAGACATAAAGTGAACGTTACGGGCGATAACCTCTTTACCGGTACCGGATTCACCCAGAATCAGCACGGTGGCGTCGGTCGGGGCAACCTGCTCTACCAGTTTACGTACAGTCTGAATTTGCTGGCTGCGACCAACAAGGCTACGGAAAAGACGGGTTTTCAGGCCAGCGGTTTTTACCGGGCCCGGACGGTGACGGGTATATTCCTGGCAACGATGAATTGCCTGAGTCAGTACCGGGTAAGTAATAGGAAGTGTAGCGGTGCTGACCAGATTGCAATTCGGTGCAATAAGGCCATCCTGCGCCTGAATAGCGACAAACGGGATGTGGGGAAACTGCGCCACCAGGTTTTGAACCTGATCAGCTCTGGCGTAATCAATCATGACCGCTTCAACGGTATGGGTATTCAGATAGCCGTAGCTATCCGCAAAAGATTGCCCGTAGCAAGCTTCCCCCATGAACGTGATAACGGTTTCTAATTTTTGAATGAGTTCGCCGTCATCACTAACGAGCAGAATTTCCTTCATCTATTCCCCGAGAACGCATTTTTATTATTTACAGTTTAGCGCATCTGCATGATTGTAGCGGTAAAAGATCAGTTCGCAAACACTGATTCTTGTTCCTGAAGCAAAAAAAGCAGGTTTAACCTGCCTTTTTGATTAAAACGTAATCACACCCGTTCTAGTTTAACAATGCCAGAACCTGTCCTTGTTGTTGGTTCGCCTGTGCCTGCACAGAAGTAGCAGCCTGACCCAGTACGCTGTTAGAAATATTTTCTGATACCGCCTGCGCATAGTCCAGATCCTGAATACGGCTGCGGGCTGCAGACACATTCACATCAGCTTCACTGAGGTTTCTTGCCGTACTGGCCAGTGCATTCTGTGTCGCACCGAGATCTGCGCGGAATCCGCCCACAGACTCAACGGCTTCATCAGCCGCCTGCAACGCAGCATCCAAATCGCCGGAAGTGATATCAATATTCAAAATACCGGACAGATTGCCGGCAACATCAGAAGTGCGTACGCCCACGGACTGATCAGGATTTGCCCCGACCTGAAAATTAATTTCCCCTTCAGCACTCAGCAGAGGCTTACCGCCAAAGGTCGTCTGATCGATTGTTTGCGAGATATTATCCTGCAACTGGGTAATTTCAGACTGTATCGCCTGACGATCGGCATCATTCAGTACGCCGCTGCCGGCCTGCAAGGTGAGTTCGCGGATACGGTTGACATCGTCATTAATGCCGGACAAGCCACTTTCCGCAACCTGCGCCAGCGAGATACCGTCATAGGCATTATTAATTGCCTGACGGTTGCCTTCTACCTGAGAAGTAAGACGGTCGATGATTTGCTGCGCAGCCGCACCGTCGGCAGCACTGTTAATGCGTTTGCCCGACGCCAGTTTCTCCATCAGGCTGGTTTGTTTTTCCTGCACCTGCTGAAGTAATGATGTTGTCGATGACGAATTGCTGTTGAAATTGATCATACACGCCTCCTCTCTGCATTAGAGCATAGCACATGTACAACAAAGATATGACAGCGCATGCGTGTATATCTGCTTTCATACCTTTCGTTACTCGTATCTTTAGCCATTTTTCGCCGGACTTTTCAAATACATTTGTAATTTTTGCCGATACAATAGAAATATAAGTTGATTTCCAGATATTCTCACTATGCGATTTACCGGTGCCGTTTTAAGACAAACAGGAAAACCCCTTGAGCTGATTTCTGATATTCAGGTTCCCGGCCTCGCCAGAGGCCAGGTGCTTGTAAAGATAATCTTCACTGGCGTGTGCCACAGTCAGCTTATGGAAGTGCAAGGAAAACGTGGAGAAGATCGCTGGTTGCCTCATTTGCTGGGACATGAAGCTACGGCAGAGGTTATCGACACGGGTCCCGGCGTCAGTAAGGTTCACGCCGGTGACACGGTAGTGCTCGGGTGGCTGAAAGGCAGTGGCATCGATGCTGCCGGCGCTAAATACCAATCACCTGTCGGTACCATTAATTCCGGTGGAGTAACCACATTCAGCGAATATTCTGTGGTATCAGAGAATCGCTGTTACCTGCTTCCCGACAGTCTGACGCCGGAAACGGGTGTATTATTCGGCTGTGCACTTCCCACTGGCATGGGCATGGTCCAAAACCAGTTGCCCTATCAACCTGAGAGTCGTGTTGGTGTTTTCGGCCTTGGCGGAATAGGCATGAGCGCTCTGATGGCCATTCTGCAAAAGCGACCGGCGCAAGTTGTGGTATTTGACAACAACTGCAACAAACTCAGTCTGGCGTTACAAATGGGAGCAGACTACGCCATCAACACCGGTACTGATAACTGGCAAACTGAACTTGCTGCCCAAACTGAAGGTCATCATCTTGACTATATTATTGAATCTGCCGGCAGTTGCAGAACCATCGAACTGGCATTCAGTGCGCTGAGCCGTCAGGGAAAATGCGTATTTGCTTCTCACCCGGCGCACGGTCACACCATCAGCATTGACCCCTTCGAACTAATCTGTGGGAAAACCATAGAAGGCTCGTGGGGCGGCAAAGCCAATCCTGAATCACTGTTACAGCAACAGGCCGGCCATACTGATAATGCGCTATTGCGCAGAATGATGTCTTCTCCGTATGCATTACATGATATTAATCAAGCGATGCAGGATTTGGCCGATAGTAAGGTGGTAAGAGCCATGATTAAGGTAGCTGACCACTGATGGATAACTCACAGGATACGATTATCGCCGCGCAACTGGCGCGCCAGCATGATGGCAAGCGCATCTGTTTTGTGTCGGGTAATTTTAATATTATCCATCCCGGTCATTTGCGCTTTTTGCTGTTCGCAAAAGAACAGGCCGATATTCTGGTGGTTGGCCTGTACGACAAGGCCTCATCCATCAGTGCGTTTTTCTCCAATGATGAACGCAGCTCGGCATTATCCGCATTATCCTTCGTTGACGAAGTGGTGGTGTTGAATAATACCTTGCCGGAGTTTGTCTCAGCGTTAAAGCCAGACGTTATCGTGAAAGGTAAAGAATGGGAAAACGCCGACAATATCGAGCAAATACTGGTTGATAGCTACGGCGGCAAGTTGGTGTTCTCATCCGGTGAAAAGCAATTTTCATCACGGGAGCTACTGCAACAGCAACTGACTGAAAATACAAAGCTTACCCAACAACTGCAACGCTATCACGAGCGTTATGATATCAGCAGTCCACTCCTGAACCGCTACATGGACAACGTGGGCAGTATTAATATCGCGGTTATTGGCGATATTATTGTTGATGAATATCAGGAATGCCTGGCCATCGGTATGTCACAGGAGGACCCTACAATTGCCGTCAGCCCATTAGAATCATTTCAGTACCTGGGCGGCGCTGGTATTGTCGCAGGTCACGCGCAAAGTCTTGGTGCCCAGGCCCACTTTTTCAGCGTGGTAGGCAAGGATGACGCGGGTAAATTCGCCCAGTCAAAACTAACCGAATACGGGGTTACCGCGCATATTGTAGAAGACGCATCCCGCCCCACTACTCACAAGTTACGCTATCGAGCCAAGGGTAAAACACTATTGCGGGTAAACAGCTTCCGCAAACACGCCATAGACAAGCCGGTTATGAATGCGTTACTGGAAAAATTCAAAGCGAATATCCACCATTACGACGTGGTGTTATTTGCTGATTTCAGTTTCGGTGTGCTCTGCCCTGCGTTCATCAAACAGATTCAAACGCTATGCCTTAAACACAACATTCCCATGGTTGCCGACAGTCAGACATCTTCGCAAATTGGCGATTTGACCAAATTCAAACATCTGATGCTGACCACACCAACGGAAATTGAGGCGCGGCTGGCCGCACAAGACGATGACAGCGGCCTGATTCAGGTATCGATGGATTTGGCTGACAAACTCAAAACCACCAGCCTGATCGTGACGCTGGGCGCTGAAGGAATTTTAATTCGTCACCGTAATACCCTGGATGACGTGTTACAAACCGACAACCTGCCTGCACTGGCAGACAATGCTATAGATACCGCAGGTGCCGGCGATGCGCTGTTTGTCACCACCACACTGATGATGTGTGCTGGCGCAACTATTTGGCAGGCCGCCTTTGTAGGCAGTGTCAGCTCAGCTATACAGGTGAATACCCGCGGCAACCTGCCGCTGCCGAAACACAAAGTACTGGCCAAAATTGGTGAGCTGGTAGGATGAAAGTTGTGTTGCTTGCCGCCGGGTTAGGTTCTCGGCTTCGCCCCCTAACCGATACCGTACCCAAATGCCTGGTACCTATTCATGGCAAGCCGTTGCTGGATTTTTGGATTGAGAAGTTTGTGCATCGTGACGATGTCAGCGATATCTACATCAACCTGCATTATCTGCACGAGAAGGTTTCCCAGCACCTGACCGCCAACTGGCAACATGAACCCAAACTTAAAACCTGGTATGAACCTGAACTGCTCGGAACCGGCGGCACCGTATGCGCCCATGCTGACGAATTGGCTGGTAACAGTGTGATCATCGTGCATGCAGACAACCTTTCTGTGTTCGATACCGATGCATATATAAAGGCATTCACGCAACGACCCGCGAAGGTTGCTATGACCATGATGCTGTTTCATACCGATACACCACAAAGCTGTGGCATTATCGAACATGACGAAAATGGCATTGTGCTGAACATGCATGAAAAGGTGGCTAACCCACCGGGTAACCTGGCAAATGGCGCGGTGTATATTATGTCTGCTGACGTTATCGACACCATTATTTCGAATCAGTTTTCAGATATCAGTACGGAAGTTATTCCCCACCTGATGGGCCAGATTAATACGTGGGTGAATACGTGTTATCACCGGGATATTGGCACGCCGGAAAGTTATGCAAAAGCGCAGGAAGACTTTGAAACAGGCCCCCCGGTGGAGTGCCCGCTGCGTAACAATTAGAATGGCGCGTTACCCGACATTGTGAGGAACAGGCTGCCTTCTTTATAGGAAGTGGGCATATGCTCCAGACATTCTACCAAACCCCAGCCATTTTTCTGACTGTAAGCCTGTAACCCAATGGTTTGCAAATGCTGCCAGATACGCTGTGCATTGCTGGCCGAGCCAACTTCCAGCATCATATCCGTGTTAGCCCAATCGGCTTTATCGGTAGAACACAGTGCATCAGCTTCTGCACCTTCAATGTCCATTTTGATGAAGTCGAACTGAGCCAGAACATCTTTAAGCGCAAGACACGCGACAGTAAACTCTTCCGTGCTGCCATACACATGCTCTTTTTTGCCTTTTAAATGGCTGCCAGTTCGATTGCCAATAAGGCGGGTGAATGTCAGGGATTCCTTTTGGTCAGAAATAGCGTATTCCTTCACGGTGATATGTTCGCAAACATTCAACTCAGCGTGATATTTAATTTTCGCCGTGTGATTAGGATCGGGTTCAAAGGCTGTCACCTGCCAGCCATTTTTGTCCATTAAGAGGGAGTGCAAGCCGATGTTTGCCCCCATGTCCGCCACACTTTTGTATTGCTCTTTTTTGGCAAGATAGAAAGAAAACAGGATCAGTTCATCCAAACCAAACAGGTCCAAAGAATTAATATTGCCCATGGAGTAATAAGGCAACGCTATCTCGCCAAATGGCCCCAACACCACTGTTTCCCGTGGATGTTCGGAAAACTGGGAAACACTGAACACACGTTCACAGGCACTGGACATCACACGATGAAACTCACCGTCGCGCTGATGAAGCGCTTTGTTCTGTTGAAGTAGCGTAAATAGATCTGCAAAAAAATTCGACATGTAGCACCTTTATTAAGATTCAACGTTGGCAACAAGCATGTCTTCGCGAATCGACATGTTGAGATCAGCAGGACTCATTGCTTCAAGTGGATTGCCATATTTTATGATGGGCTCACAGCGAAAGCCCTCATCAATCATCAATTCGATTAACACCGGATGGGTGGCATTAAGCGTTTTTTCCAGCACCTGTGCGAAGACTGCGTTGGATGTCACCTGATAAGCCTCTATCCCATAACCCTTGGCGATGTTGGCAAAATTTAGCTTTGGCAAGCCGCTATTGGATGACGAGGCTATGTAACGAGCATCCAGCCAATCATCCTGAGTTTGCTTGATCATTGCGTGGCCCTGATTGTTATACAAAATGATCAGAATATTCAGGTTATGCGCGGCAACCGTGGCAAGTTCCTGAATATTCATTTGCAAACCGCCGTCACCATTAATGGAAAACGTTTTGCGCGCTTTCGCTTGCAGTGCCACGCCAATGGCGGCCGGCAACCCGTAGCCCATTGGTGTATTGTTGTAGGAAGAAATAAACTGTTGGCCAGCTTTCTCCTGACTGTACACCAGTGTTAGCGGCAAACACGTACCGGTATCAACACAGATTTTGTCGTTTTCCCGCAAATGCGCTGACATTTGCCGGGCTGCTTCATAGGGGTTCACTAACGGTAAGGCGTACGCAGGCTGGCCGTTATACTTGTTTTGCATTTTGCTGATGTAATCGTGCCACGCAGCTTTACTTAGACTGGCATGGGCGTCATTGCTTTCGGTTAGCGCTATTAACCTGTCAGCAAAACTTTGTGCACTGCAATGCAGTTTATACGCGACCTCAAAACCGAAAGTGTCAAATTTGTCCATTTCGGCTTTATCAATTTCGACCATGCCGACTACTGCTTCCCGTGCAAATAAATCCAGCTTGCCGGTTGCCCGGGAGTCCATACGGCACCCAACTGAAAAGACAAAATCGGCATTCTGTAACACCACATTATTGCCTCTGGACGAATGCGTACCGAACGTTCCTACGTTTAGCGGATGGCCAGCTGCCATGCTCTTGTTCGGCCAGGTCACCAGAAACGGAACGTCCAACTTTTCAGCTATGTGTACAAACTGTGCCTGTAGCGACGGAGTGCTGATGCCAGCGCCAAAAATAAACACCGGGCGCTGAGCGGCATTAAACTGCGCAAGCACCTCGCTTACCTGCACTTCATCGGCACATGGCAAAGCATTAACTGATACGGATGGCGTATAGGCTCGCAAGTTGTCTAACGCGTTTGCGCATTGGCTACTGTCCAGTACTACACGCTGAAAATCATCAGGAATATCAATCAGCACCGGCCCTTTTCTGCCGCCCAGCGCAGTATAGATCGCCTGTGGCAGTGCCTGCAGAATGTCCTCTGGGGAAGAAATCTGATAGGCCACTTTGGTAATGGGACTGGCCATCGACACAATATCGGTTTCCTGAAAACCATATTGACGCACGCCAATGGAACCCGACTGCCTGAACGACGCCACATTGCCGGTAATATGCACGGTAGGAACCGAATCAAAATACGAACAGGCAATACCCGTGAGCAGGTTGGTGGCGCCGGGGCCAGAAGTAGCAATGGTAGCACCGATACTGTGCTGAGCTTTGGCGTAGGCGTCCGCCGCCATCGCGCAAGCCTGCTCGTGCTGCATCGGAATATCGACAATGCCGTCGCATTGATGCACAGAGTCAATTAAATGTAATGCTGCGCCGCCTTGCACCACAAAAACATGGTCGGTAAAAACGGCAAGCGCACTGGCAACAAAATCAGATAATTTCATTTCACTTCCCCCGGGTTCTCACATGCAACAAAGTCATTCCCGGCGCGCCTTAACTTATAAGCATTGGTGTCCGCCGCAAGAAAGTTTGCAAACGGCGCCGATGACAGTGTGTCGTGTGCAGCGCTAAAATTGCGACCAGAAAATGCAAGCGGTGCACTGAACAGCAAGAATCGCAATGCGTCAGTCACTTTTAACATTGGCACAAACGCATCTTCATTAAGCCTGCGTTGAGTTTCAGCAAAAGCCGCACCTGCGCGCTCTCCGGCACTGAGTGTTTCTACATGAATTTTGGTTTTGACAAAACCGGGGCCGAGATTGAAAAACAGAAGATCAGGATATTCTGCTGCCAGCAACTCGGTCATTTTAATCAGGATAACCTTGGCATTGGTGTAGGCACTAAAATTCAATGGTGCGCCATTCACGCCGCCACCTGCCAGACTAATAACGCGACTTCCCGCAGCCAAACCTGGCAACAACGCATTTAGCAGGTGCAGTATGGAAAACGCATTCAGGTACTGACTATCCTGCCACTGCTGGAACGACACCTCGCCAAATTTGCCAATCGGATATAAACTGCCGTGCAAGAACACGATATCATCCACTCCCAACTGCACCGCTTGTCTGGCGAAGTCTTCAACCTGTTGTTGGTTAGCCATATCCACCTGAAACAAGGTGCAGCCGCACGCGTGTAATCTGTCGACCTGTGCCGACGGCTGACGGAAGGTGCCATAAAAAGTCACCTCACCATGTTGCTGACGGATGTCCTGCACCATGGCCTCGCCAATGTCGCTGTTGATACCGGTGACGAGGATTTTCTTCATATCAGAATGGCCCCTGAAACCAATGGCCAGGCACATCATGGGGATTCTGCCGCGGTGCGACGGCTGGTATTGATGTATTACACATTTTACTGACTGCCTGCACGATATCTGCTGCAGTATTGTAAAAGCCCTTGGTCATGCCAAAGCTTGTGGGTTCCGGATACATCGGCAAACCTAACCTGCCTGGCGCGGCTTTTAGCGAACCAAAACTCTGCTCTGTGCAGGACGCAATAATTTCGCTGGCCACAGAAAACTTGCTGTGGGCGCTGTCGCACACCAGCAAGCGTCCGGTTTTCTTAACGGCATTGTATATAGGTGTCCAGTCGCGGCTATCCAGACCAACTGTTTCAATCACGTCACAGGTTACCCCGTGCTGACGCAGATGCTCTGCGGCCTGCAACGCTTCAAGTACCATGTAGCTGTTTGCAACCAGGGTGACGGTTTCGCCCGAGCAATGGGTTCTCACTGACGCAAAAGGCTCAGAAAAAGGGATAACCTGACTCCGTTCACAAGCCTGATTGTGTAACCAGCGATGCTCGATAAACACGGTAGGATTATCATCCATAATGGCCTGATATAACTGTTGGCCAACCGCGTCGGTTTTACTGGGGATCACCACTTTCAAACCCGGAATATGAGCAAACCAGTTTTGCAAATTCTGTGCATGGGTAGGCCCCTGCCCCCAACCTCGTCCCACAATAAGACGAATGGTGAGTGGCACACGCATCTGGCCATTGAACATGTAGTGCCACTTGGCGGCATTGTTGACCAGCTGATCCATCGCCAGCAGAAAAAAATCCACCCGCTGATGAGTCATTAACACCCGGGTTCCCGCCTGCGCAGCACCTACTCCCACACCGGTCATGCCGTTTTCTGCGGTGGGCATGTCGAACACTCGTTCAGGGCCATAGGCTTCGGCTAAACCTGACGTGGTATCAAAAATACCTTTTGGATCGTCAATGCCCAACCCCATGCAAATCATACCGGGATCATCGGCCATGGCTTGCTTTTGAGCGGCGTTTACCTGTTGAGCAAAGGTTGTGGAATTATTCTGCATAAACGTACAACTCATTGTGTTCAGGGTTTGGGAACGGCGCTTGTTCCGCCGCCGTAAATGCAGCTTCGATTTGGGCCTCAATCTCACTTACCATTGCCGCTTTCGTCGCCGCCCAGTTGGCCTCGTTCGCGAAAGTGGCTTCCAGTTGTAAGAGCGGGTCTTTCGCTTGCCAGCTGGCCATTTCACCTGCGGGGCGATAACCTAAATCATCATCAAAATTAGGGCCGCAATGTTCGCGGTAGCGGTAGGTATGCAATTCAATGAGTGCCGGGCCGTTGCCATCGCGTATCCATTTAACGGCCTGTTCGGCTATCTGTAATACTGACTCAAGGTTGTGACCATCGCCTTCCAGCGCAAACAACCCCATAGACTTGCTCATCCCAGTGATTGAACGCCCTTGCGGCTGGCGACAACGCAAGCCACTGTAAACGGAATACTGGTTGTTTTCGCAAACATACAAAATAGGCAGTTTACGTACCGCGGCGAAATTAACCGACTCGTAAAACGCCCCTTCTTCCGTTGCGCCATCACCAAAATAAGCAACAGTCAGGTTGTTTTGTCGTTGCAGTTGCTGATGCAGCGCCTGCCCGGTTGCCACTGGAATACTGTTAGCCACAATAGCGGTACTGGCCACAAAGCCGGCGTCAAGGTCAGACAAATGCATTGAGCCACCCCGGCCACCCGTACAGCCCGTTGCCTTACCATATAATTCTGCAATTAATTTATTCAGGTCGCCGCCTTTCGCCAGATAATGGGCGTGTGCGCGATGTGAGCTAAACGCTTTGTCGTCTTTGGTGAGCATGGCTGATACGCCTACAGCGCATGCTTCCTGACCAATCGACAAATGAGTTGGGCAACGCATTTTCTGTTCTGAATAATGGTGCGCAATCGCTTCTTCTACCATGCGAATGCGCAGCATATCATTGTAGTAGTGATGCAATGTTTTCACGGCATAAACCAATAGTAATCACCGGTGTAACCCACGTCGCGAAAGAAGGCTTTCCACTCGTCCACGTGCATGATGGTTTTCGCGGTGAGGTTCCATTCATACATACGCTCTTTTTCTTCGTCATCACGGTAAGCATCAACGGTAATAAATGCGTTGCCTTTGCTTACCCGCATGATCTCCTGCAAGGCAATTGCACAGTCGTCCTGTTCCAGGTTGTGCACCGTGTTCACACTGATCACCGCATCAAACGTGTTGTCTTCAAACGGCAGTGCCATGGCATTGGCCTGCTGAAGCTTGTGTTTAACCGTGGGATAAGCATTAGCAATTGCATAATCTGAAACGTCTACGCCGTTAACATCGATGCCCGGAATCAACTCCTGCATGTCATGAAGCATAAACCCTTTCGCGCAACCCACATCCAGTACTTTGCTTTGAGCAGTTAACTGAAAATGCGCCTGAAAATCAGGGATTACAGGCTGCCAGAAACGGGCACTATAATGAAAGCCGCCATAGCCATACTGACGGTCACCGTCAAAAAAAGCTTCGCCGAACTGGCGAGCAATACGCCGCACTTCTTCCGTTTTTGCTTCCACCCGGGCTTTGGTATCGCGCTTGGTGCGTGGATAATTTTTTAGTAAGTCAATTTCCATCATCAGGCCTTGTGCTGGTATTCAGTTGGCAGAGTTTTCAGTACATCAAAATACTGCTTTGCCCAGTCAATGGTGCGGGAAATGCCGTCTTCCAGCGAAATCGTATCCTGCCAGCCTAGTTCGCGGCGGAGCTTGTCAGTATTCAACAAATAAGCGGCATCTTTACCTGGACGATCTTCAGTAATTTGGCACACTTGTTCTAACGTGGTTCCCAAACGCTCGCAAATCGTCGCCACCAGATTCCGTATGCTTACCGTATCGTTGGTGGAAATATGATAGGTATCACCGATGGTGCCACGTTCCCCAATGCCAAGCGTTGCGTCCGACACATCGTCAATGTGAATGAACGACCTTTCAGAGTGCCCACCACCATGTAACGGCAGCGTTTCGCCTTTCATGACCGACATAATGGTTTTTGGAATAATCCGATACAATGGCTGGCCTTCACCGTAAACGTTGGCTGCCCGCGTCGTCACCACTGGAAACTGGTGCACATCGAAAAATGTTTTCAGGCTCATATCCGCAGCAGCACGGGATACCGCATACGGTGTACTGGGATTGAAACCATGGCTCTCATCAATAAAGCCGCTGCAACTGCCATACACTTCCGGGGTGGAAATATGAATATATTTGTCAAGAAAATCCTTGTGACGCAGGAAGTTATGCAGCTTAACGGTAGACACCACATTGGTCATAAACCAGTGCTCAGGAAACTCCCAGCTCTGACCAACCATACTTTGCGCAGCAAAATTGTAGATATGCGCGGGCTTTCGGTCATCAATCAACTGCATGATACGCGGCAAATCGTGGTTTAAGTCCAGTTGATGAAACTGATACCCCTTGGTGTCGCCCCAGGTTTGAGGAGCTAATGCCATGACGGGCTGTTCAGAGCGACTGATCCCCACCACTTCACTGCCTTTTGCCAATAAATAGCGGCAAAAACTCGCGCCGGAAAAGGAGTTGGCACCAATGACAAAAACCGCTTTACTCATGATTGTTCCCCAGCGAGGTATTCAACAGCCGCATTAACATGTGTCCAACCACCAGTTGGAGATCTTCTGCGATTTGCATGTCATCCACGGCAAAATGAATCGGCAAGTTTACTAACTCTAGGCATTTGCCCCCTTTGTAACCCAACGTGCCGACGGTATAAACGCCGGTCGCGTTCGCCTGTTCCACTGCTTTTACGATATTGGGTGAATTGCCGCTGCCAGACAATACCCACAGAATGTCGCCAAGCTTGCCCTTGGTTTTTACCTGATGGGCATAAATGTTTTCAAATCCGGTATCGTTACCCAGGCATGTCAGTACCGCCGCGTTAGCTGACAACGCTTCAACCTTAATGGTTGCCTCGGCAGACGGACAAATACCGTAAAGGAAGTCGTTGGCCAGATGTATCGCATTCCCGGCACTACCGCCGTTGCCACAAATGTACAACGTGCCGCCCGCCAACGATAACTGATGCAGTTTTTCAGCAAACACCTCTACGGTGTTCCAGTCGTAGGAACGAAGAATTCCAGCCAGCTTTTCAGCGTATACAGAGCAAGTAATTGGCGTCATAAAACGTGCTTTTCCATCCATTTCAGATTGTACCATTGCTCGTTGTCTTCCAGTTCATTCGCTTTATAGGCAGCAATAATCTCTTCAATGGCGTTTTCCACACACTTCTTCGGTGCAAACCCTGTTGCCAGCAGTTTGTCGGAATTAACCCGGTACGAGCGCGGATCGTTCGACGGCGTAGTAATCACTTCAGCCCCCGTTCTGCGAGCCAGAATGTCGGCAATTTCAGCAATGGTAATATTCTCAAAACCCGCATTGTAAACGCCGGTTACCTGTGGGTTGTCCAGCAGAAATACATACAGGTCGGTAATGTCATCGATGTGGATATTCGGACGCGACTGGTCGCCACCAAATACCGTAATCCGGCCATTCTTAATGGCTTGCATCGTCAACATATTCACTGCTACATCCAGACGCATACGCGGTGACAAACCACAAACGGTGGCCGGACGCACAATTTGCACTGTCATTTTGTCACTGTAGCTCAACAGCACCCGCTCAGACACCATCTTGGTTTTGTTGTACTCGGAGATTGGCTCCAGAGGTAAATCCTCGGTCACCTGATCTTCATCTTTCACGCCGTACACACTGCCAGACGACGCATAAATAAAATGCTTGATGCCAATGCGTGCAGCATGATCTGCAATTTGCATGGTAGCCAGTGCGCTGACTTCCCAGGTGAGTTTTGGATTCAGGTCGCCACACGGGTCATTGGCAATAGAAGCGAGATGGATAATGGCATCTACACCGTCAAAGGGGATCTCGGCGAGATTGCGCACATCACCCTTTACCACTGTCAGTTGTTCGTGCTGTGGCAGAAAGTTTCCAAACCACTGCGTATCAAAGGCAACAACCTGATGTCCGGCTGCCAGTAACTTGGGTACCAGTACCGACCCTTTGTAGCCTGTTGCTCCCGTTACAAGAATTTTCATAGAAGACCTTTATCAAAATAGTAAGAAAGTGCAGCGAGAATGTGAGTTGCCAGCGGCGCGTCCCAGCATAAATACTGCCCCTCTTTGGCACCGACAAGTTTGTTCCTGCCATAGTGAAAACCAATTTCTGCGAGGTGAGATAACGTATTCGACGTACATGATTCATCAACCATACCAAAACACAAATAATGGCTGTTGGAAAAATAACACAACACCTGTGTACCATTGCTGACGGTGAGGTTCACTCTGCATTGCTGATATAACGCCAAGCGCAAACTCACCGACAACGCGGCCTCGGGGCATTCCCAAATACCTGAGCCCCAGTTTAGCGCGGACATAGCTTTGGCAGTGTCGCGGATCACGATGACGGCATGGCCCTGCGCCACTAACTGTGTAGCGACGTTTTTCCATTCAGCCAGCAAACTGTTTCTGGACTGGTGTGCTTCACACTCTCGCAAGGTAATACAAATACAACGTGCAATATCAAGGCCTCTGCTAGCAGCCCACTCACTGATTTTGCGTTTGTCAAAATCGGTGGCATCGAGGATTTGATGCTCAATACCCTGCTCAATAAACGCAAACATTTCATGGTAGAAATGCCGGCCAACAGGGTGCAGGAAGTTATGCTGTTCAGGGAACTGATGGGCCGCTGCGGTAAAACGCTCACGGGCTTCCTGTCGCGAACGAGCCAGATAAAACGAGGCATTTTTATCAATCATGCTGGCAATTGGCAGAAACAGGTTCATCACCCGATAATTCATTTCTTCAACACTGAAAAAATCAATATTGCTACGAAAGCCGTGTTTGTCGCCGGGGCAGATAACCACAGAAAGCGAAGACAACCCACGCCGGTTAGCTTCCAGCTTGCAGCGCACCATAAACACCAGAAAATCGAATGTGGGTGGTGCGATACGTAAGTCATACACTACAGTGAGAACATCATTGCCCGACAAAAACAGGTGTTGCTTATCCTGATAGATATCTTCCAGCAATGTCAGTTCGCCAGTTAGCCCATTGAACCAATACCATGGCGTTTGCCCCGATACGGTAAGCAGTGGCAGCACGTCGGCATAATCGTAAATCGCAATAACAATACGGTCGTAGTGGCTGTCTGTAAGTTGTTGCAGTGGTAATACCGCTTGTCCGTGCACTTGCCCTTCACCACGGGAATTATAGAAGTGGCACAAGGCCTCATCGCCCAAGGTGTTCAGGTATTTATCTGCACTGCCGCCTGTACCAATTACCGCAATTTTTTGCATATTCGTTATCACAACTCGCTGGCTACGCTATATAAATGCACTGCACGTGGTTTGGCACTGACGACGCAATCTCAGCAGAAGAGCCCACCGAAGTAATGCATACAGTACGTGCAGTGGCAAATAATGACGGTGACGGCGTCAAGACCGGTAAACCGAGAAACTGCGCGCCAGACTCAGCGTTATTGTCGATAAATCCTGCCACCCGAATACGTTTTTCCTGCAATTTCACGTACGCATTTTTGGCCACCACACCCGTACCCCAAATGTACAAGTCACCCTCTGTAGGCTGAGTGCAAACCTTCGCCACCAGCCTATTCACATAGGACTGGCCAATCAGTTTGAGCTGTTGCGTATCATCGTCTTTGAAAGTTTGCTTGAAGCTGTCTACCAAGTTGATCAGGCCGAAACGTTTATTGTTTTCGAGGAAGCGGGCTTCCAACAGAACTTCTTCTGTCGTGTTGGCAGTGCGAATTTTGATCAACAAATTATTCAGCAATGCACCGGCGTCCAGCATGTCGGCCATTTCAGGCCACAGAAAAGTTGCCACTTCGTCCTCGTGCTGATCCAGGCTTGCCTGAAAAGCACGGGTCGCGTCGCTAATCACCTGCTTACCCGCTTGCAATTGGTTGATGGCGGCAGGTGTGTCGCCAGCAATAATGGCCATTTTCGCGAGGAAGTAATAACTCTCAACCGCCTTTATCGTCAGTAACACACAAAACTGATTGCAATCGGTGGCGGTGAGTCGTTCAAAGTACGGCTTAGCCGCAGCCATATTGCCAGCCTCAAACTGCTTGCGTGCCCATAAGAATGTCAGCGATACATACCAACGCAAATCAAACAGGTTGAGGTGGAAGCTGGCTGTGTCGGCTGCATCTATCAATGCCTTAGCCTGCGCAAACCAGTCGGTATGCTGTTGCAGTGCATAACCTTCGACGGTTTTCAGCATCATGCTGTCGTGGCCGGAGTGCGCGATAAGACGCGCTGCATAGTCTGCCCGCACCTGATTATTGTCGATGCGCTGACCAATCTGCACTAACTGACGGTGTAGCCACGGATTGGCATAACCAGCAGCAAAATTCAGATACAGAGGCAAATGTTGCCCGTGGTATTCAGGATTAACATAGGCTTGTTGCGCGCTGCCTTGCCAGTTTGCATGGGTCAAATCAGGCGTCGCCACCACCACCAGCCACTCAGTTTCACTTTCAGACGCTTCAATGTTAAAGCCTGACCAGGCCCGGCGGGCTTGTGGCAACTTGAAGCCCCCCGGAGCGGTCTGATGATAGCGCCCTTCAATGACAAACCCATACTCAAGGAATAGTGCTTTGAATTTAGCCCAGTCGAATTCATGAAAATGATACGGGTTGGGGTCTTTCCCCGTTTCATCCACCCACAGATAAGGCACACTGGCAATAACCCGACCGTCTGGTTTTAAATGCGCAAGACACATGCGAAAGAAAGCATGGTAATCCACCACATGTTCAATGGTTTCAAATGAGGTAATCACATCGTAGCTGTCGAGACCGGCATCGGTGAAATGGTCTATATCCAGTGTCCGGTAAGACAGTTTGTCGTTACCGTACACGGCATTAGCATACGCCGAACTGTCCGGACAGATATCCACACCCGTTACCTGTGCGGGATTTCTGAATGAAGACAAAATATAACTGCCATAACCTAATCCACAGGCACAGTCGAGCACCTTGTCATTTTTGCGGATCAATTCGCCGGCGAATACATAGCGGTACACATGTGCGTCGGAACGGCCAGAGCATTCCCGCAGCATGTCCATGTGTAAATCCCGCTCAATCAGCAAGTTGTCCATTACCGTGAGCGGATGTCCAGACTGTCTTACCTTTCTGAACGTGGTCGTGCGAAAGTAGTCGCTTTCATCAATATCGTTATAGCGTCTTACCTGCCACTCCTGTGCGGCAAGATGAAAACCCTGCGCATACATTTGAGATTCAATATCATACTGACGGGTAATACTGTTTTTTAGGGCGACTACGGTAACGTAAATATCCTGACCTGACGCGTACTGATACTTACTTTCAAAAGCGGTAAAGAAATGAGGAAGATTGTTCACCAGACAAATAAAACTGCCGTTGGAAATGACTGGCTGAGTAAATAGCGTGACTGCCAACTCTGCACTTTGTTTCGCGAATGCCGTGCTGTCGTACTCTGTTAACGCAAAAACTGGCGCTACTTGCGATGTATTTTTTAAGAAGGTGTTCAACAGTACGGACGAACTCATAACGATTTCCACAGGTTACGTTAAAAAATGCAGCTTTCCAATAAGGACAGAAGCCCCATGTACTCAGTTGGTGAAACGCAATCTGCGTAATGCCATACAGACTGTATCGGCAATATTCAGAATCACTTTAGACACCACCTTGCAGCGTCTTTAGGGGCGGTTTCCCGCCAATCTTCATTGTCAGCTGCCCCACCAGTCTTTGTTATAGTTCGCCAACTGTACTAATGCTTTGGCGCGATTCACGGTGGCAACGAATAAGGCCTGACGATCTGGAATGGCAGCTCGCACCACACCGCGGTTTCCAAGCTCATCAAGTACGTTTTCCCGGTCGTCCAGTGCCTGACCGGGCACTAGCCAGTAGTTGGGAAATTCGATGACGTGCTCTGCCGCGTGCATGCTCTCATAAACAGCGTCGGCGTAGTTACGAACAGCATCCGACATGCCCCCGGCTTCACTGACGTAGTAGGTTTTTGGCAGGATCGCCACGGCATTGCGATATAACACACATGCTTTCAACAGGTTGGTGATAGTCATGTATTCGTGAGAAAGCACGCTTTCTCCCGAAAGATAGCTTTCCTGTTGTTCCGGCAAATTCAGTTCCGGCGGCACAAACACGTAAGTAATATTCATCCCCGCCGCTGATGCCTGTAAATCCTGTAACCTGTGTTCCGTGCTGACAAGAATAATGTTGTGAATATCTTGCGTATTAGCTTTAACCTGTTCGAATACTTGTGCGTCATAGTGGCGAACCACAAGCGTGGCATCCGCAGGGCGCTGACGACTGATTTCATGTAAATGTCTGGCTGAGCGCTTCTGCGCAAGAATATCCAGTTTGTAAGTGTCATGTTCAGACAGACAACTGTGTACCCGCAAGCCGAAGATTTTCTCTCGCAGGAAAACCTCCTCACGCTCATAGGAGAAACTGGACACATGATCGTACAGGTAAGGAACATCATGAATTTCGCCGATAATGGTGGTTAACGTGCGCGCCCACAGTTCCCGTAACTCATTGAGTTTCTCGAGCTTATTTTCAGGCTCCAGCGCCGCATAACTGAGCTTACTCAACATGGAATTGGCATAATTTACTGTGCCATACAAATAATAGAACAGCAGCGAATGCCCATTCACATAAGACTTAAACAGCAATTCCTTTTGTGTGTCGGTGAGTTTCTCAACATCGTTAATGTCATCAAAAGGCTTGCCAACCAGCGTAGCAAACTCGGTTAACTCCGTTGTCAGCAACTGGCTGTCGTATTTATTATCAAAAATTTGCTGATAATTGACATGGGCAGCCGCGGGGCGAAATACCTTTGTAAACAGCGTGTCGAGGGTGGCCAGACGCTGTTCCGGCGTGGACGATATCAGTATGTAGTCTACCGGCAACGGCACACTACCCTCAATTTTCGCGCCGTTGCTGGTATTGAAACAATCGACTTTCACCTGCGCCAGTGAGCGTTCAATGATAATTTTCGACACTTTGAATTCGTATTTGGTAAACACGAATTTTTCAAAATTACCGGGCACAACCAGATTGGTATTGTTCTCAAGCTGATAGTTGTATTTCTCTTTGCCAGTGGCATCGTAATAGCCGGATTGTGCCGAGTGGTGCTTCTTCTGGTCGATGAAACCCAGGTCAACGCCAAACAAATACAGCTGCTGAAAGCCAATCAGGGTAATAAAATTAATGACAAAGTTAGACACCGTGGGAAATGCAAACTGCAGTTCTTCATAGTTCTCCCGACCAAGGATATTCAGTGCCGACACCGTCGACGACTCACCCTCTTTAAAGGCGATGTAGGTGCTTTTAAATAACGCACAGGTGTCGGGGTGAATGCCATTGCAGGAAATCAGGTTGATTTGCTTGAGGTATTCGAAGTCACCTATGCGGCTACACCAGTCAAACGTTGAGCGGTTTTGTTCAATTTCAGCATGAAAGTCAGGCACAATGCCGTTTTTATACAGCGGCATCAGTGCGGTTCCACAGGAAATCACAATGGCGTGGTCGCGCCATTCTTTGATGGCCGCTATAGCACTGTCCAGCGACGGGCCGTTACCGACAATAAATACCGGCACATCTTTGTCTACAGCTGACAGTTTGCCTGACGGTTTACTTTCCAACAGCGGATAGTCGCGGATAATGGTTTCCCGCGTGTGTGCAATTCCATGGCGGGCGTGATCAAAATTCTCCCCCATGGCAATCACTACCTGCAACTGCTCGCGCAACTGACTAATGGTTCGTACCAGGGTTTCGTTATGGTAAGCCTGATAGAAATACGTACTGGCCAGAATATAAGGGCCCACCGAGTAAAACTGGTTGATAAGGTCCTTAAATAAATTGCTGCCATCGTCGCCCACGTTGATATATAAGCGACCATTGCTGGTATCAACTTTGGTCAGGATAGCTGCCCAATCGATATAGAACAGTGAGGCATAGAACAAATCGCGATCGGGTTCGCAAATGAACAGCTTTTCAATCGTGAATTGTTCACTGAGCGCAGACAACTGCGGGCCAATGCCAAAGAGAATCATTGACTTAATAACATCAGGAAGCGTACCCGCTTCTTCTTTGGTGCTATCAAGTATTTTCTGCGCCTGCTGAACAAAACGGAAATGCAAATAGTTCTTCAGCTTCTCTCCTTCATAACCCAGCACCAGGCCATCCTTATTTGGGTGGCTGACAAAATTAGCCAGGTTCAGCGCGGCATCGTCATCACGGGTATCACTGAACCATGCTGATAACGAAAACTTGCTAACGATATTTACCTGTCCGTCACTGTTGGCCACAGGCAGCCAGTATGCAGGTTTGAAGTCTTCAAATTCTTTGGCAATGGCCGGAAAGTAATGGCTGAATGCGTCGATATTCTGTTGAAATTGCGGGTCATCGGTGAGCGTGGAACGATACTGACTGATGTCTACAACCGGCGACCAGGCTGGCAACGCGGCGTCTTTGTATTGCGTCAGGAAAGAAGCCAGACCATTTTTCTCAAGGTGTGACCAACTGGTGGTTAACAGCGAATGTTCCAAACAATTGAACACGGCATGATTATAGTGCCGGTACAAATAGAACCCGTCTATCGGGTTGTGCTGCGACAATTCTTTGATGTCGTCCACCAGAGTACTGCCATTATTATCGAGCTGGAAATACAACTGAGTCGATTTATCTTTCGCCAAATCAAATATCGGCCGCCAGTCTGTTGCCAGCACCGAACACTGAAAATACTGGCTTTCCGGTTCGTAAATGATCAAATGGCGGATATCGTGATTTTCAATCAGCATGCGAATATGTTCGCCAAGCCCGACACCTAAAACCACAACAACATCGGCTTTTTGAGGCAGCGGCGGCTGGGCTAACAAACTGGAATAAACCGGTTGCTCTGACAGCACATCCGTAAACGATGAAGCAACCTGCGTGGATGTTTGTGCGCATGATTGCGTGGTCGATTGCGCAGATACTGGCGCAGTTAGCGCGCTATAGGTGCAATGTTGTTTTTTGAGTTCATACTGGGCACGAATTTCTTCATTCGGATGCAAGCCATAAAACGTGCGACCATTGTTGTAATCAACAATGTTCATATTGCCAAAGCGGTTAATTAATACCGAAATATGCTGACTGCGGGCAGCTTTGACGATACCCACCAAGGAGGGAATGTAGGCTTTAAAGGTGGCTTCATTGCGCCTGACGTTCTGCATAATCAGTGCGGCAACATCGCGTTCACGTTGCCCCTGACGCTCTTCGTCAGTGTCTAAATGAATTCTGACATCTTTAAGCATGATTCTTCCCGTATTTCTGTGTCAGTTATGCAACGGCGTTGTCGCCTTGGTGCGTCGCAATAACGACCACCGGCATCACGACAATCTGTTTCAGCACTGCAGCAAAGTGTATTGCATAACCTGCACTTTTACTAATTTATCATGCAGTTACCGGGGTTAATTGAATGTAATTTGACCGGTTATCAGGCACCGACCATTTGAATATCCTTTGTGCCTTCAGCTTGCGCAGTCGAACTGATTCGTTGGGCGATTTCGTCGCGAAATGCGACAGAAGAGATGATAAAACGGTTTGCGCCCTGCGTCAGCACCTCTGTTAGTGTTTTCACTTCGTAACCAGCAACTCGGTAACGTTCGCCTGCTTCTGCGCGTCTGTCCACCAGATTGCGGACTTCTATTCCATTTGCCTGCAAGTGCGGTAACACTTCTAAAAAGAACTCGCCGGCGCCGTATACGTCCACCTGCTTCCAACCCAAACTCAGGAGTTTGGCTACCAGTACGTTCACATGATACCAGTTATCGTTCTCCATCAAGCCAAACGCCCGCGGAATAAACGCATCATCAATCAGGGCAATAATTGCCGCAGGCCAGTGAATGTGACCCAGTTCCCAGCGCGTGCTGTTATGCATTTCCGACCAGGTTGTAGCCAGGCCTAACGTTTTGACTCTTTCTAATTGCCGCTCATCGATAACCGGGTACTCGCCATCAGTACCGAAATTATCCTGATGCAGAAGCCGTTCGAACAGCGTCGCTTCGTTGCGGGTTGGCATCAGCACGTAGCGGGCAACAACCGATTGCGCCATGTCATTGGATATAACCGGCTGATGGTATTGTGCCGCATGAACCATGTACGCAAGGCACCCCGAAAGAAAGGCATCGCATATCACTTTGTTAGCCTGAATACCTTGGGCCTTTTCGGGCTCCACGGTATTACCCTGTTGCCGGTAGCTGAGCGTCGACCCTTCACTGCCAAGAAGCAATGCTTCCAGACACTCTGGAGAGCGGGCAAGAAATTCTGACAAGCGGAATTTTTCCACGCCGGGTGAAATGAAGGCCCGGTAAATGGTCGAGTTGACAAAGCGATAAACCCGTAATGAAGAGTAAAACAACAGATTTGCCCCAGCCTGCTGGCCAAACACATTTTCCAGGCTGTGCTGAATAGTGCCGCCATTGCCAAAGTCCACTACCGCACACTGGTTGTATGGCACGTCGGCTTCCTGCGTCAGGTAGGTGCGCAACAGGCTTTTCTGAGTCGCTATTTTATCTTCAAGTTTTGCCCGGCTGGCTTTAGCTTCCCTACAAAGGCGTTGATAAAGCGGTTCACCATCCACAAACACGCCTTCTATGTTTCTCAATTCAATCTGGCTGTCCAGCGACTGTAGTAAAGCATCAGACAGGTGAAAATCGCGAATAAAATTCTTTAACGTGTAGCCACGGTACATCATCAGTGTATCCATGACATCTTCCAACCATTGCGGCTTACTGGTATCTATGCCAGGCCAATACGCCGACTTTCTGGACACATAAAATGCACTCACGCGGATATCCTGCCGCCCCAGTAACGCCAACCGCTGACGGATAACAGGCGTGAACAGGTAGCCCTCCCGCATCAGGCAAAGAATATGTTTGCACCCAGTGATGTCGCTTTGCTTTATTGCCCAGTCGGCAAAAGCTTCCATCACCGGCCCCCACACAAATGCGCCTGATTCAAACGCCAGTGCTGCATCTGCGGATTGCGAGTCGCCGCTCAATGCAGCTAACAATCGCACCGCCGAGGAATGCCCCGCCGAAGCAAACTGTTTACGTTCGGCTTCACGGATCAGTGTGGTGTCGATGGACGGATGATAGTGAATAGCGTGGATACCCAGCCCTTTGGGAACGGTAACATCAGCCAGTATATTATCTCCCACGTGCAGCCAGCTGGCCATTTCCCAGCAGTGCTTATTTGCCAGCAGGGCAAACAGATTACCACTGTGTTTAGTGACGGCGAATTCTGAAGACACGAACAGCGGTAATGACAACAACGTCGGGCAAGCACCGAAAAATGTTGTTCTAATTTGCTCACTAAGCAGGTACATATCAGAAATAAGTACCACCTCTACACCCTGTTGCTGAAGAGTTTGAATAAGCGCAACGGCGCCTTCATTCAACAGACCAAACTGTTTCTCTGCGGCCAGCTCACTGTCGAGCAGCGCCTGATTACGCTCGGCAGAAAAAGGCAGGCATGCAAAAATTTCCTCAAAGCGAATATCTTCACGGTCAGATGCCTGCTTTCTGGCCAATTTTTCCGCTTGTTCGCGCATCAGGCTGTAGTCGCCACCAGATAAGCCCTTTAAACCAGCATCGTCCAGTACAACCTGTTCAAAAAGGCTTCTTGGGCAATGAACATGCCGAAATACCAGTGTGTCAAAAATATCAAATGACACCCGGCGGATATGATGTTGGCGGACGTAATCCAGAATGCGTTCAAAGTGAGTCATAATTATTTACCGGGTGACTATTGGGGCTGATGAAAACGCCGATATCCCTGCATCAGCTGCTGTATAAATACCGGCATTTCAACACTGTTGAAGACCGCTAAAAATTCCGCATAGTTTTGTGTAAGCGCCTGATGACTTGCGGATTCACAGACATTTAAGTATCCGTCAATCAGCCAGCCGTCAGCTGGGGTGGTTGCCGTCAGAATATGCTCCACCACATATAGTTGTTGTTGGTTTAGTGCGGACACTGTGGCGTCTTCGATGTCAGCGTCCATCCCCTGGGCAATCAACTGCCAGTGAACCTGAGCCACTTTAATCTCATCGTCGCCACATAAACAGTAACGGTAATGTTTGGGCAAATAAGCGGTCACATCATACTGCGATTTCGGCAATACACCGTCATTTTGAGCAAACCAATTGCCGGCAGCAAAATCCAGTAGCGCGATCTGCGCGCTGATCGCCTGACTGGTTACCCCTTTGTAATGAGCAAAGAAGGCTTGTGGCGCTAACTCGGAACAACGCTTCAGCACAAAGTCGGCAAATGCGTCTGCTGACAGGTAGCTGGCAAAGAAGCGTAAACGGTTACGCTCAAAGTAATAATTACTGAATGTATTGGTGGCGTGAACTGCTCCCATCTTATGCTGAACACGGGCACTGGCAATAGCGTGGACTTCATAACCGGCCAGCTTCACCCGGGTACACCAGTCCATATCGTCCCAATAGATAAAATGGGCTTCATCGAACACGCCCGCTTCGCGGATGATCTCTGTACGTGTGACCAGACAACAGGCAGGTACGTAGTCGCAGACCACAACGTCCGGTAGCGAAGTATCATCTTTGTGGCCCTTTAATGGCGTTTTCACACCATAGTTTTCCCAGTCAATAAATGCACCGAGTTCCTGCAGAATAGCCGGATTATCCATGGTGCAGATTTTGGCACCGGCAACGCCTACCTCAGAATGTGCCTGTAAGTACGCAACCAGTTTGAGTAAGGTGTCGGTGTCGAGAAGAATATCGTTGTCCAGCAAGGCCACAAAATCGCCCCCGGTTTCCACTGCTGCACGCATGCCGGTGGCAAAGCCCCCTGCTCCGCCGGTATTTTCCGCTTTTGCAATCAGCGTCACCTGTTTGCCGTACTCGTTTTCAATCATCTGCTGACTGCCGTCGGTGGAGGCATTGTCCACCACGAGCACATTGATACTCAGTGAATCAGATTGTGTGGCCAACAGAGAATCGAGGCAGCCTTTCAGGTAGTCTTTTTTATTAAAGTTGCATATCACTGCGGTCAGGGAGACTGTCATCATGCACTCCCCTGACGAATAAAAGCTTTCACTTTTGACGGGTTTGCCCGGTTGCCAAACGCAAACCGGTGACGTTCATCAAAGAAATGCCCGGAGGCAGCAGATTTTTCTATCCACTCAACAAATTTCTCATCGTTATCACGGAACAGAAAGTACAGAGCAGCGGCAAACTGATGATGGGCAATACCCTGCTGAATAATGTCCGGCTCTACACCAAATTGTGCAGCCTGTTCACAGGCAAGACAGATATCCCGCAGGCTTTGCTCACGGCGCTCTGCGCTACGCTGCGTTTGCGCGCCAAAGCTGTCAGGATGAATACGGTAACGCCCCAGTACGTCCGGCATGTAGTCGATGCGGGCATTCAGGAAACCGGCGTTTAAGATATAAAACGGATAATCCAGAATAATGCGGCAGTCTGTCGCAATGGTGCAGGCAAGATGGTTATGCCGGCGGAACATCACACTGCTGGCCTGCATGTAGGTGCCGTAGCGGATAAGGTGAGTGATGTCTGACTGTGGTGGTATGTACTGCCAGTTGTAGAAAGTCTGGCTGTACAGGCGAATGGTTTCATTAGTTTGCGAATCGAACATATCAGACTCATGAAAAACCATCTGGCATTCAGGGTGATTGTCGAGATATTCCACCTGCTTTTGCAATTTACCCGGTAAGGCAACATCATCGCCATCCAGATAAGCAATGTACTTACCTCCTGCTTCACCAAGCAGGGTTTTCATATTTTCAGCCAGTCCCGCATTTTGCGTTTTAAAGATAGCTTTTAAGTGACTGAACTCCTGACACAGCGCTTCAATTTCTTCGCGGGTGTTGTCAGTGGATGCATCGTCACACACCAGCACTTCATAATCGAAATCGGCATGCTGGTCCAGCACTGAACGCAGGCACTCCCCGATATAACGCTCAAGATTATAAGCCGGTACAATGACTGACAGTTTCATTCAAACACCACTTTTCTGCCTAACTGGCTAAACAAATCATATCCGTCCCAGTCCGGAGAAAAAGCAAGTGCATTCCCCAGAGGTACTACCCTGTCTATTCCCTGTATCGGCAACGCGCGGATAATCTTAAAAAGTACTTCTTTTTCAAAGCCGGCGTAAGACAATGTCTGCCAGCCTGCGTGGTCGTAACCGGCAATGGCCTGTACATCATCAATATGAATACAGAACAGCGTACTATGCCCCTGATGGCGTTCCAGCAAAGCATGGTGCCAGTGATTAATATGTACAAGAGACAGATCACCGCATTGCTCCGCTGTACTTGCCGCACCATCAGCAATACACCACTGGGCGAGCACTAGCTGCTCGTTGCGCTGCACCATTGAAGGGGCATGCTGAACCGCGATGCCCGACAGGGCGCGGGTCAATGTGTTCCAGTTTTGCTTTTCTCCCGTCCAGAACAGAATACGGGGAGAAGAACAGGCCTGTTGCTGAAACATATCGCATTCACGCCACAATGCTGATGCCATGCCTTTTGCCTTTTCATCAGCACTTTGCGCACCGTCACTGTTTAATGCATCCACGTTTATCAGTGCTGCTGAAAATCGATCGGCAAAACTGATATCCCGGCATCTTGGCTTACAGGATAACCCGCGTATTTGCCTCACGCTGTCGTCTCCGCCCCATAACACTCTGGCATCCGCCAGCATGCTCACTGACGGACCGGCAGGGTCATCCCGCTCAAAATGGATAAACTGATTGCCGGCATGGATGGCAGCATGCTCCGGTAGCAACAGCAAGTATCGTAACTTTTCCAGCAGAACCGTTTGCACATCGCTGTCTCTGCCTGATACCCGTACCAGATTTCTGTTGCCCATCAGCAAGGCGCAAATCCAGCTGTAGATGAACATGGTGTCCACATTCGCCGGTGTGTAATGCACTACCAGTCCCAGCGGACGGTAACTTTGCTTTGCTATATTGGCTGTCAGCGCATTCAGATTACCTTGTCTGAGCCAGTGACCCAGCGCTATGAGTTCAGGATACTGGCGGCAATCTGATGATGTCATGAGCTGGCGCGACAACGCAGTAGTAAATACCAGCACGTCAGCGGCACTGACAGCAAAATTTTGCGCACTGATTGCAGGTAAAGCATCAGCGGATACCGGTTCCTGCCGGATTAAATCTTTAATCACACAGCACCTCCGGCTGTATCACTGCAACCCCGCAATTCTGCTTTCGGCAACCGTCCGGTGACTTCGAAATATCGTCCTTTACGTCCGCAGGCACAATCATCTTCACCCAGAATTTTGCCACGATCTTCAGTCAGTAAACTGTAACCGGGATAACTGTGAGGCAACGCCGATATAACCTGAATAATACCGGGTTCGTCAGGGCCGCAGGTTGCCAGCGTACGGGGATCGCGGATCACCACATCCGCCAGCGAAGGTGCATGTAAGTGACCTTCTTCACATTCCACAAATACACTACCCACCTGCTCTGCCATGCCGTAAAAGTTATGCACTTTTGTGATGGCGGTAACGGTACGCACGGTGTCTTTAAACTGACGGTTACTGACCTGTTTGTCCTGCAACTTCTTCCATCCGCCACTGTGAATAAGGATCCCTTTAGATAAATTAAGCGCAATACCGTCTGCTTTAAGCGCTTCCACGAAGTGTAACCACACCATAAAGGTAAAGCCGAACACCAGCACCGGTTGTCCGGCATACTTATCTGCAAATTCCTTGACCGCCTTATGATTCAGCGTCTTATCAGTGTTCAGTGCATAGGTATGTCCGCGGCCAAAAAAAGCCATGCCGCCGACGCCGGCTCCCCGGGCTGAGAGATGAGGACTTTTGAGTACATCCGGCGAATCAATGATCAGCATAGGTAAACGCTGTTTACCAATAAATTGCTGCATGATGGTAACCAGCGCTTTCGATTGTCTGCCGCTGGTTTCTTTATCCAGAGTCACCTTCGCCGTCACCTGACCGGTCGTTCCGGATGACTGCAAGGTTTTAAACACATTTTGGGGTGCCACACTGCTAAGATGCATCAGTTTGAAAAGCCGCACAGCCAGATAAGGTAAGTCGCTGTAATCATGGAAGGTCTCCGTGGACGAAGCGAAAAGCTGATGATATGCATCACAATGTGTAAGATGATGCTGATGCAGCAATGACGTGACATGACACAGTAAGCGACTTTTCTCTGCCTGAGGCAGGCCATACACGGGTTCGCTGAGCAGCAGGTTATAAGCGTCTTCATAAGACTTTGGAAAAGGCGCAGTATCAGCCGTTATCATGCTTATCCCTTCCTGCTTTCAAAATAGCCTGATAATCTGTTTTTCCGTTACCCAGCAATGGCCAGTCTGAAAATGCCCGTACCGTTAAGTAGGCAGGCGGCGCGGATACCAGAGATTTAAGACGACTTTCAGCTTCTGACATCTCACTTTCACGACATGCTGTGACAAGAAAGTTGTCCTCACCGGCCACTTTAACTTCCAGACCCTGCTCTGCAAATAACGCTTCCAGTCCGTCCAGATTCACCCGTTCACCGGCCAGTTTAATAATGCGTTTCAGGCGGCCTGTTATGGTGTAGTCGCCGTCTTCATCGAAAAAGGCTAAATCACCGGTATGTAACACAGCGGAAGGAGAAAACACTGCCAGATCGGTATGATCAGACACATACCCCAGCATGACATTTTTTCCTTCATACAGCAGTTCACCCGTTACGCCGGGCTCACTGATAAGCAGGCCATATTCATCACAAAGTGACAATTTGCCGCCCGGTATCGCTTTACCTGCTGCTGAAGGTTTGCGTAACACGGTATGTGGGTCGAGATATGCCATTCTCGCGGTCGTCTCTGTTTGTCCATACATGATGAAACATTGCTTGTTGTGTTTATCGGCATATTCAGCGAGGGTTTTAACCCCGGCTTCTTTGAGCTTGCCACCCGCCTGTGTGAAATAGGCAAGTTCCGGCAACAATTGGCGGTTAAACCGCAAGCGCAGCAGCATTTCATAAAAAGACGGTACGCCGGACAGTGACGTCACCCCTTCATCTTTGAGCAACGTCCAGAATGCACGGTCCATAGGCGTGAGTGAAGTCAATCTGACTGTCGCCCCTTTTGCCAGATGGGTGTTTAACACTGACAACCCGTAAGAATAAGAGAGGGGCATGGTAAGCAGGGTTTTATCTTCTGACGTAACTGGCAGATAACCACAGATAGAGGCCGTATTCGCAGCAAGGTTTTCACGGGATAAAGCAACAAACTTTCCACCACCGGTTGAACCCGATGTGGTAAGCAAAAGTGCCAGTTCCCCGGCCACAGGTATGCACCGCTGGTGTTTTACGGTCAGGCTGTTATCTGCCACCAGCAAATTGGGGGTGAGCCTGGTGATTAATGCCTGTTGTCCCGCTGCGGACAAACCGGGGTGAAACAGCACCACAGGAAAGCCCGATTTCAGACAGGCCAGGTAGCAACTTACAGAATCAACATTACCGCACATGGCCAGTGCCACTAACGGTCGCTCCACGGTGCTACTGAGTTTTTCCTGCCACTCTGCAATATGCCTTTGCAGCTCAGCGTAAGAGCAGCTCCCTTCGTCTGTGATCAGTGCCGCCTTTTCACTGTTGCAGGCAAACACATCCTCAGGGAACACAACGCTCACGGATAAAATAACCCGTCCACGGGCAAGGTATGACCCGTCGTATAAGCCGACTGACGGGACAGTAAAAATACAACAGCCCGCGCCACATCACCGGCACGGCCAGCCCTTTTCATGGTAATTCTGGCTTCAACTTCAGCCCTGGCATCCTCTTCATAATGCGCGGTAAGTCCTGTATCGATGAAGCCCGGAGATACCGCATTCACACGGATCCCCACTGCCGCCAGTTCTTTCGCCAGCGATTTGGTTGCTCCGCTCAGCGCAGCTTTACTGGCACCGTAGGCACTCATGCCTGTAGCGCCCATTTCGCCAATCTGAGACACAATGTTCACAATACTGCCATGTCGGTGGCGCGCCATTAAGCGGCTGGCCAGTTGCATATGCTGATAAGGGGCAAGGAAGTTCACATTCAGCTGTGACTTTAACGCGTCCATACCGCTTACGGTAAAAGCGGCTTCTTCCATAATGCCGGCATTATTAACCAGGCCGGTTAACGGACCGATATCACTTTGATTCTGTTGTTTCTGAATTTGACGAAAGGCGTCTTTAACCGCTTTTTCGTCAGTCACGTCATAGTTCAGCGGGATCACCCGTGATTCATACTGATTTACCAGCGCAGCCAGTTTGGCTTCATTGCGCCCGGCAGCAAATACTGCGGCACCGGCCTGCACACACTCGTTTACAATGGCACGGCCGATATCACCGGTAGCCCCTGTTACCAGTACCGAGCCACCTTTAAGCAGGATAGATTCAGAATTGGACGTCATACTTTGTCAGGATCTCTTTCGCTTTGCCCACGGAACTCATATCAATAATGTCGTCGGTATCGAGCATGACATCAAAGGTGTTTTCCAGCTCGGAGATCAGGATCATGTGTGCAGTAGAATCCCACTCTTTAATAGTATTGTAGGTCAGTTCATCCGTGACCCGCTCTGCACCGATCCCCAGAGCCTGAACAAATGACTGTACGAGCTTTTGCTGATTATCCACAAAAAACCTCTTTATTGACTAAGACTTGCGCGGACGCGACAAGAAAGATTTCAGTGTAACAGTTTGCCGCTCATAGACCTCTTTTTGCAAGCGCAAGCGAACAAAATCGTCCTGACCGCTGATTTCATAGCCCAACTGACGGTTATATTTCAGTGCGGCGTCGTTATCCGGTTTTACCGCCGCCGAAAATTCGGTCACGCTGAAGTGGGAAAAACAATAATCATACATCGCCAGAGTGGGAGCGAAAGCCAGAATGTTACCCTGATAATCGGGTTCACCAATATATAAACCGGGCTCTAATACCCGGGCGGAGACTACCGTTTCTCCGATGACCGGCACTTTCACATTGGTTGAGCCAACAGGCCGCCCTTTGTATTCAATAATCCAGTGCATCTGAGACGGGTCGTGGCTGATTTTTTGAAACCATGCAGCTTGTTGTTCCGCAGTGATGAGTGATGTAGACACCATCTTCTCACGCACGTAGTCGCTATTCCGCCACTGCCTTAATTTATCCAGATCTCCCTCTTCCAGCGGCCTTAAGGTAACCTGCCAGGCTTCAATACGTGGTGCTGTAACCAGAGATTCCTGCCTCATGGCTGAATAACCTCTGCGATAGCATTAAGGACATTAAACGCCCCCTCAGCGTGATACTTACCTTTTACTGCCTGCTGCATGGCTTCCAGCTTACCGGGTTGCTGCCAGAGTGCATGCACTGTGCCGGCAATTTCATCAAAAGGCACATCACCGGTACAGTCAAAGGTGGTACACCAGCCTTCCTGCTGAGCCTGCTCAGTCGCCGTTCTCTGGTTTTCTGCCACCATCAGCAGTACTGAAGGTGTTTCGCATACGCCCAGTTCAAACTGACTGCCTCCGGCGGCACTGACAGCAAGCTTACTGTGCCGCCACACATCGGCCATATCCTGACAATTGTGTATATGCTGAATCGCCAGCGGACTCGCTTTTATTGCCTCATTCAGCGCACTGATATCATTAAACGCCGCACCGGTAATTACCCGCACCGGCACATCATTAAGTACATCAGACAACGCATTAATTAACGGGACGGTCAGCCCTTTCGGATCGCTGCCGCCGATACAAACGGCGATGCCAAAGCGCTTGTCCTGAGGCGGATTATCGCCCCGTTGAAATTCAAGTCTCATCAAACGGTAATCGGGTCCGGAACAAATTTTTACTGCCGGGTTAATTTCCTGATAGTGTGCATCCAGTGACGAAGTGGTGCTGTTTACCACCAGCGAGGCCTGCGCGACCTGGCTAAGCTGTCCGTCATCCATGACCATCACAGGGATCCCTGCCCCGCGCAGTCCGCTCAATGAGGCAGCCGGAATATCGTAGCCGTCAACCACAACAACTGAGGCATTCATGCGCTTTGCCTGTTCTGTCAGCCAGCGACTTTCGTCATCATCACTACCACAGGGCACTTCCGTCACCGGATAAATCCAGTCGTTTCTTGCTACAGCCAGCGCCCTGCCGCCCTTATCTGTAAAAAAATGGCAGGGAATATCGTAGCTTCCGGCCGCCTGAGCCAGTGCCAGCGAACGCATCAGATGTCCCATTCCAATCGCGGGCGACACACTGACTCTGAATACTATAGGTCTCACTTAAAGATTCTCACTTCAGGGCGCTCATTTCTCCAGATGTTCCCACCTGAGCGCGGTGCCTTTTTTCAACGCGGTACGGGCTTTACTGCCAAGGACTTCCTGCCAGTGCTTTGGCGCAAGGCCAAAAGCCGGCCGGACAATTTTCAGGTTAGACTCATCCAGCGTGTCACCAATATTCACATCTGCGCTTATATAAATTGAGCGGCGGTATTGTTTTGCCGCTTCCTCAGCCTGACTGCCTCCGTAACGAACCTGCCCCATGCCTTGCCAGGCACGTTCAGATTCAGTGACCAGCAGTTTTAGTTCTGCAGGCTCCAGTGAAAAAGCCGCATCCACACCACCGGCGCTGCGATCCAGCACGAAATGTTTTTCAATAACAGTGGTGCCCAGCGCGACGGAAGCCACTGCCACCCCGATACCGCCGGTGTGATCACTCAATCCCACCTGACAGTGAAAAGCGCTGAGCATATTGGGAATAGTGTTCAGATTAGTATTGCCGGGGTCTGCCGGATAGGTACTGGTACACTTCAGCAGTACGATATTGTCACACCCGTTGCGGCGGGCACAGTGAACGGCCTGCTCAATTTCAGCAAGGCTTGCCATGCCCGTAGACATGATCAGGGGCTTCCCTTTACTCGCGGCCCTGGCGATAAGGGGTAAATCAGTCAGCTCGAACGACGCAATTTTAAAACACGGCACGTCCAGACTGTCGAGGAAATCCACAGCTTCACCATCGAAGGGAGAGCTGAAAGCGAGCATACCCAGCGCCTTTGCCCGGTCAAACAGTGGTTTGTGCCACTCATAAGGCGTTGCCGCTTTTTGATATAACGCGTGCAAAGATTCGCCATGCCACAGACTGTCTTTTTCTGAAATCACAAAATCGTCGGTAGCAACGTCCAGCGTCATGGAGTCGGCGGTGTAGGTTTGCAATTTAATAGCATGAGCACCGGCTTCAGCTGCAGCATCCACCATCGCACAGGCAAGGTCAAAGTCCTGACTGTGGTTGCCGCTCAGTTCTGCGATAATGAACGGAGGTTCATCCGGGCCGATTAAACGGTCACCAATTTTTACATCATGCACCGGCATTCCCCTCTAAGATATTCATCACGCCCTGTGCGATCTGCTCAGGTTCAACAGCCACATCTGACATGTCAGTGGCATACTCGGGCATCAGCGTTCTTGGATCGACATTGCCGCTGATAACCAGAGACGGCGTGCCGGTGGCCGTTGCCAGCCACTGCGGCGCAGAAGGCACGGTTATCAGTAATTGACTTGCTTTGAGTTGTGATAACGTCTGACGCATAGAGCAACGCCCGTCAAAACCGGTCCAGACATGAACGCCCTGTGCTTCAAGAAGCGCTTTGAGCGCCTCTCCGTGAGGGTAATTCCGCTCCGCAGTTCTTGCGCCGGTCGCCATGGCAACCACAGGCTGGTTGAGACCGGCAAGATGACTGTCGGCTTCCACATCAATGGTCATGTCCATGTCGATAGTACTGAATCCGCAACAACGTCTGAGATAAAATTCAGGATACCCCCGCTCAGGTACCTGCCCGTACTCCCACCAGGTTGTATGCCATTGTGCCATGCTCATCCAGCTGCTTTGCATATACTGAGCAGGTAAATTAACGTAATCCGGTGACAGAGTTTGCTTCTGAAATTTATCAACGAGTTCAGCCACACTGATACTCATGGTATTACCAATTACTGGTTCACCGGCGTCTTTTAAGAAACGGGCGAGGAAACACGGCATAAACCAGGTGTCGAGATTGATGATCTGAGTATATTCTTCAGCCAGAATCTGTTCAGCCAGCCCGAGAAACGTTTGCATGGCATCTACGATGTTTTCCGGCCACTCTCCCTGTTTCAGCGCGTGAACGGTAATGTCCGGTTCTGCCAGCTTCAGTAACTCCTCACCGGCGGCATAAGTCAGTGCGTGAATACTGGCTCCGGGGAATTTTGTTTTTACGTAGCGGATAGCCGGGATCCCCACACAAGTGACATCGCCAAGTCCCAGCATTCTGATTATGAGTATTTTTTCCTGCATAAATTTATTCTGTCTTAATATACGCGCGGTACATGAGTTCAGCCCTTTCCCAGTCTTCCGGGGTATCAATATCCTGTACCAGATGGCGGGGCAGGATCACGGGAATACTGGTAGGCGCAAACATAGGCTTATCTGTCAGCCAGGCAGAAGCTTTCCCCCAGTAAAACTGGCCGGCATCGTGAAAACTCTCGGTCAAATCCTGAGAACGGGTAGCCATTTTGCTGGCATCGAAAGGAAGCACCCCTTTGCCATGTAACCGGATTGCCCGTTGGATCGGGAAGGGAAACGTTGTGACTGAAAAAGCAAAGTGCATGTCAGAATTGTCGTTCAGCCGTGACAACCCTTCTTTCAGGTATGTGGCACTTAAAAAAGGCGCTGTGGCATAGATACAACATACGTTGTCGACCTGCCCCTTATCGTCCTGATAAGTATCAATAGCATGACACACTACCGGCGCAGTGCCGGTGAAATCATCAGCCAGCGACGCCGGGCGACGGATAACATAACTGGCACCGTACTTTTCTGCGATAGCGGCAATTTCTTCGCTGTCGGTAGATACGACAATATCATCGAAAACAGTGGCTTTCAGCGCCGCTTCTATAGAATAAGCAATGAGCGGTTTGCCAGCAAAATTCCGGATATTTTTACCTTTTATCCGTTTGCTGCCGCCCCGTGCCGGAATAATGGCAATGTTCACAGTAATACCTCTTTCAGACAGTCAATCACCTTTTGCTGCTCGCTGTCTGTGAGTAAAGGATATAAGGGCAACGTCAGTGCCCCGCGGTAATATTGTTCACTGACAGGAAAGTCACCTGCGCCAAACCCCAAAGCCTGATAATAAGGATGAAGATGTATAGGGATGTAATGAACATTTACGCCGATACCAGCGGCTCTCAGGGTATTAAAAATGGCTGTGCGCTGCGCCGGGTCCACTTCAATCATATAGAGATGCCACGCACTGTTGTTATCGAACAACGGACGTTTTACCGGCAATGACGCCAGTGCCTCATGATATCTGGCTGCTCTGGCGCGTCTTTCTGCGACAAAACTGTCCAGTCTGCCCATTTGTGCCACACCTAACGCCGCGTGCAGGTCACTCAGCCGGTAGTTAAAGCCTAAATGTATTTGCGCGTAGAACCAGGGTTCATCGTCATGCCCGGCCGGTATGGTTGCCGGCTCTTTAGTAATACCGTGACTGGCATACAAACGAAGTTTATCCGCCAGTAGCTGGGAACCCGTCAACACCGCCCCGCCTTCTGCTGTGGTCACTGATTTCACCGGATGAAAACTGGTCACGACCATGTCGGAGTAAACACAAGAGCCGACACGGTTTCCCCCGGCATCTTTACCTCCCAGCGCGTGGGCAGCGTCTTCAATGATCGTAATATTCAGCGGGCGACATAAATCAGCAATCGCTTTCATGTCACAGCTACTACCAGAAAAATGCACAGCAATAAGCACGTCAGGCACGTTACCGGCAGCAGACGCTTTTTCCAGTTTAGCGGTAAGGGCATCCACACTTAAATTACGGGTGACAGGGTCAATGTCGACAAAATCCACAGTAGCCCCGCAATACAACGCTGCATTGGCAGAAGCCGCAAAGGAGTTCGGGACTGTCCATACTAAATTTCCGGCCCCCACGCCGGCGGCCAGACAAGCAATATGAAGTCCTGACGTGCCGCTGTTACAGGCGACCACGTATTTTGCCCCGGTATAGTCACACAAGGCCTGCTCAAAGGCCGGTACCTGCTTGCCCTGGGTCAGGAACTCATTTTCCAGCACCTGTACCACGGCATCCACATCTTCTTTAGCAATAGTGTGTTTACCGTAAGGGATCATGAGGTGAGCTTATCCAGTTCACGAAGCTCTTTCACTGACAAAAAATGTGGATTTTTACCGGAATGATATTCAAACTTTTCTTCTGCGGCTTTACCACGCTCACCGGTGCGATTTTTGAAGTAATCCACATTCTTATCAAAAAAAGTAATTGCCGGTGCGATAACAAAGTGGTCATCGAACTCAATAGAATGATGTGCCATTTCTTCAGGCACCATGACCTCGTGAAGTTTTTCACCCGGGCGTATTCCGATGGTTTCGTATTCCCGTTTACCGCTCATGGCTTCCACCAGATCGACGATACGGATTGAGGGTATTTTAGGAACGAAGATTTCTCCTCCCTGCATGCGGGAGAAGTTTTTAATCACGAATTCCACCCCTTCATCCAGAGTGATCCAGAAACGGGTCATTTCCGGATGAGTCACCGGCAACTTGTCCCGCCCTTCACTGAGCAACTGACGATAAAAAGGAACTACCGAACCGCGGGAGCCGACTACATTGCCGTAGCGTACTACCGAGAATCTTGCACCGTTGGCTCCGGAAATATTGTTGGCTGCCACAAAGAGTTTATCCGAAGCCAGCTTCGTTGCGCCGTACAGATTAACCGGATTGGCAGCTTTATCGGTGGATAACGCAATGACCCAGGATACTTTATTTGCGATGCAGGCATCGATGACATTTTGCGCGCCGTTGATATTGGTCTTTATACACTCATTAGGATTGTATTCTGCCGCCGGTACCTGCTTCAGTGCTGCCGCATGGACCACGTAATCCACATCTCTCATGGCAGTGATCAGACGTTCTTTATCTCTGACATCACCAATGAAGTAACGCATGCAGCTGTCATTAAAGCGCTGCTGCATTTCAAACTGTTTCAATTCATCGCGGGAATAAATGATGATTTTTCGGGGTGAGTAATTTTTGAGTAAGTGACTGACAAACTTTTTCCCAAAAGAGCCTGTACCACCGGTAATCAAAATATTTTTATCATTGAACATATTCGTGTTCCCACAAAGCGTGAGCCCTAAGGCTGCAAGTCAAGATTCAGCGCATCGTACAGCCAGACTTAACGGTATTTTTTTACCGCCTTCTGGCTTCTCAGAAATTGGCTGACATCGTCTTTGGCTGATTTTAGCAAAGTCTGCGCCATTTCTTTTAACATATTATTGACGGTAACTTCCTGTTCTGCAAAAGATCTTGCCGTTTCTGGGTCTGAATTTCTAAGGTGGGATTGAATAACCGTATCACGCCGGGTCATCAAAGACAGCAAAGTATTGTAGCGGGCTTCTTCGTCATCGTCCGTCAGGCACTGCAGGATTTCAGCATTAATGTCTGCCAGCGCCTGAGGAGTAAACTCATGATTTAATTGTATATTCACACGGCCTGTCGTTTTTGACGCTGTGCTTCGTACGCTTCCTCTTTAGCGGCTTGAGGAATCTGTACCCAGGCATCACGAATGGGAGTTAACAGGCTAATCACTTCATCCAGGATCTGCAAGTCATTCCGTACGTGAGCTTCCCCTGTTCTCTCAATCATATACTCATAAAGTGAGTACATGTTTTCTGCGACTTCCCCGCCCACATCCAAATCCAGTGTGTCACGAAGATTCATCAGAATTGCCGTCACGCGGGAAAGAAACTCAGATTTAGCGGCAAATTCCTTACGCTCCATTGCGCCTTTTGCAAACGCTAACCGGTCCAGTGCGCCTTGCATCAACATAAGCGTCAACTTATGGGGATCAGCATTTGCGATATCTTGTTTCAGGTTACCCTTGCGGTATGCGTTTATGCCTGTCAGTGCCATTATAATTCCTCACTTATCACAGAGATGCCAGCAGTGCAGAGCCTGTCGAATTCAATTGCGAAACGGTCTGGTCGAGGGCCAGATATTTATCCCGCAAAATTTGTTCGTAGTTTGCCATTCTTAATTCCAGACGCTCACGGTCATCATAAAGCTGATCCCGGTCATCCTTCGCTGCACGCTCTCTTAAACTGATTAATCCACTGTATGACGTGTATTGATCAGTGAACTCATAGAGTTTAACGGCAATACCTTCGTTTTCATCAGTAAATAATTTGGCTATTTCGTCAAAATTATCTTCAAGTGCATCTTCAAGGCGCTCATTACCGGAGCCCAGACCGAAATCTGTGTCACCGATTTCCAGCTCACCATCGGAATTAAGCTCTACACCCAACTGGAATAAACCGCCAAGCGCAGAGGATGAAACACTGCCGCCGACAATCGAACCCAGTCCGGTCATGATGCCCCGCATCAGCGAGTCGCCGGCGAGATCACCGTCATCTTCCAGTTCAGATTCACCGTAACGGGTAAGGTTCTGCAACTCTTTGATAACGCTGTTATAGGTGTCGACAAAATCACGGATCTTTTTATCCAGGCCGTCACGGTCGTAACCAATTTCTAATGTTGATGTCTGAAAGCTCAGGCCATCAGCCGATTTTGGTGACACGCGCTCCGCTTCAAAAGAAACGTTCTGGATAGTGTTTTCAAATTCGTTGGTACTGCTCTCTACCACGATACCGTCGATGGTAGCCCGGGCATTGGTCGCAGACGTGATATTAGACGGAGAGATTAAACCGGCAGAGGTTGAGCTGCTTGTTGCCACGCGGTTGAGTTCTGCCGCACCGGTGTCATTGACAATTTCCAGATCATTACCGTCTCCGGTCACATCAGATGTAAAAACCAGCTTGGGGCCGGCCGATGTGCCCGTGTCGATAATATTGGCATTCACACCGAAATTATCTTCACTGTTGTTAATAGCTTCCCGCAACTGCGCCAGAGTCATACCGGCAGACACGTTGATAGTAAAGGAATCGCCGGATGCCCCTACATTAAACGTCAGGGAACCTGAACCGGAGCTCAATACAGCATCGGAAGAAGAAGAGAAATTACCGTCATCAGTGACAATACGGCTGCCCGTTGCCAGCTGCTCTACGGCAATTTCATAGCTGCCCCGCAGGGCAGAATTTGATGCATCTGCAGAAAGGATCTCTACATCTTCATCAGGATTGGTAATAGTAGGCTCACGACCATTGATGTCGTTATCGCTGCGCAGTTTATCGACTGCGTCCTTAAAATCGGACAATAAGGATTTAACCTGCCCGAGACCAGAAATTTCAGCTTCAATACGATCTTCACGCTCGTTCAGGCGCTCTTCTTTCGGCGTCCTTTCGGCCTCAAGCAGTTGCGTGACCAGATCGTCAAGCGCAAGTCCGGAACCAACACCTAACGATTGAATAGTCATTTGCTTACCTCATTTAAACTTTGTTGTTTACCAGCACTCCTACACTGCTGCCAACATCTTCCTGCAAGGTTTTAATCCGTTCCGCGAGCTTTAACACTTCATCGGAAGGGATCTGCCGGATGACATCACCAGACTCAGAATCTTTAACAGTAACCACTGAACGATTAGTATTTTCGTCAACGGAAAATGCCAGGTTTCGATTCTGAACCTGTAGGAATGCTTCCACCTCACGCGCAGCAACTTCGATGTCTTGCTGAGCCTGACCCTCTATGCTTACTATATCGGCAGCATCGGTCACACCTTGAGCATTTCGGGAAGAATTACGCTCTTCCTGTTGCTTATCGGTTGCTGATGCATTCTGGTTTGCAGGGGCAGGTGTTTGCACACGTTGAGACTGCACTTCTGTAAGGTTTGAAGCAGCAAAATTTTGGCCAACTTGTAAATTTGCAATTTCCACGTTTACCTCCATTCTCAAACGGCTCAGACGGGAAACAGAACTCCCTGTTTCCCCTTAGCCTTTCAAGTACGGCTCTCTACTATTATCCTAGCAGAGACAGAGCTGTTTGTGGACGCTGATTAGCCTGACTCAGCACAGAAACAGAAGCCTGCTGGATGATCTGATTACGGGTCAGTTCTGCAGTTTCAGACGCAAAGTCAGTATCACGGATACGTGAACGTGCAGTTGACAGGTTTTCAGAAATACTGCTCAGGTTACGAATAGTAGACTGGAAGCGGTTTTGCAATGCACCCAGGTCTGCCCGTGCAGCACCGATAGTAGAAATAGCGTTATCAATGGCCGTTAAAGCGGACGTTGCACCGTCTACAGTAGCAATTGACAATGTACCAACGCCCAGACCTGAAGCACCGTAACCACCGGTGCGTGACAGGTTCACACTGATAGTCTGACCGGCATTTGCACCTACCAGGAACGCGGCAGAATAACCGCCTTTCAGCAGGTCAACACCACCAAACTGAGTGTCGGTAGAAATACGGGAAATTTCAGTTTGCAGTGCTGCTACTTCTTTTTGCAGCGCCGCGCGGTCAGCTGAGCTGTTAATACCGTTTTGTGACTGAACAGCAAGCTGACGGATACGCTGTAGACTGGTTGTTACCTCAGCTAACGCACCTTCAGTAGTCTGCGTTAATGAAATAGCATCGTTTGCGTTACGCACAGCCTGGTTTAAGCCCTGAACCTGCGTAGTCAGACGATCGGAAATTTGCAGACCGGCTGCGTCATCGGCAGCACTGTTAATGCGGAAACCTGACGACAGTCTTTCAAAAGATGTGCTTAGCTTATTGCCTACATCGAACAACTGACGCTGTGCGTTGAGAGCAGAAGCATTTGTATTTACGTATAAAGACATTTGAATACCTCCTGGGGATCCGTTGCATACAATGCTACAATCAAATCCTTCCTGTTCAGATTCTCCGGGTCACTACTCCCATTGAATCCCCTCTTAGCGAACACATTCGGTGAATCGCATTAAAGTAATTAAATTACCCCTCAGCTATAGGTATCGGCGACTTCTTGAGGATCTTTAGCTTTTTTTCGAAAAAAATTTAAAATAATTTCAAGCCATTGATTTATAAATATTTTATATGATTAAAAACAGCTGAAAAGTAGTTTTAGAGGAGTATTGATAAAGATATTTAGTTTGCGAACGGGCAAAAATGTGCAAAATAGAAAAGTATAACTGGCACAACTTGTGTATCAGAGAAAATACATAACTGATGCAAACGCCAACAATTTGACAATTAGTTGGCACAGGAAATGCTAAGATTAGAATGAAGACTTCAGGTATGAAAATAATGCCGGGGGATTCATCATCGCCGTTTGATGAAAAAGTTTCGCTCTTAAAAAGAGAAGCAAATTACGGTGTTCCGGTACATCCTATAAAAAAGGCCGGAACAGATGTTCCGGCCAATTTGCTCACGTTAGGAGATAGAGCAAACTTTTAAAATGTTTCCAGTCGGCTGGCAGGAAAATTAGTAGAATTAACTGGCCTCTCAACCAACACTTCTACCTCTCAGTCCTGTTAGCCGGCGTTTTCTTGCTACGGCCCCCACCCGGGGGCCGTTTTTCATGGGCTGGCCTCTCATTTCCTACCCCCCATTTTTTACCCTTTATAATTACGCAGGGTATTGCGCTCTATTCCTTATTAACCTCCGAGCAGAGATAACGCTGCCTGCGGACGCTGGTTTGCCTGTGACAATATAGTTGTACTTGCCTGTTGCAGGATCTGATTGCGGGTAAGCTCTGCCGTTTCGGTGGCAAAATCTGTATCACGTATGCGGGATCTTGCCGCTGATACGTTTTCCGAAATGTTGCTCAGGTTGCGGATAGTTGACTGAAAACGGTTCTGTATCGCACCGAGATCTGCCCGTTTAGCATCAATATTGGAGATAGCCGCATCCACCGCTGTCAACGTCGCCGAAGCGTTAGACTCAGTAAGCACGTTAAGCTGGCTATTACCATTGGTCAGTCCCGAGAAGCCATAACCACCGGCACGTGAAATATTCACACCAATTGTTTGCCCGGCGTTCGCTCCGACCAGGAAGGCTGAAGAAAAGCCGCCCGTCAAAATATCCACACCGGCAAACTGGGTAGTTTGTGCGATACGGGAAATTTCAAACTTAAGCGCAGATACTTCTTTTTGCAGTGCCAACCGGTCCGCAGAACTGTTGATACCGTTCTGGGATTGAATAGCCAGTACACGAATACGCTGTAATGCGTTGGTAATTTCCTGCATCGCACCTTCAGCGGTTTGAGCAAGTGAAATACCGTCATTTGCGTTACGAACTGCCTGATCAAGACCCATGATTTGTGACGTCATACGGTCAGAGATTTGCAGACCTGCAGCATCGTCGCGGGCACTGTTGATACGGAAACCGGAAGACAAGCGTTCGAACGCAGTTGTCAGTGAACTTCCAGTGTTAAACAATTGTCGTTGTGCATTCAAAGATGACACGTTGGTGTTTACATACAGACTCATGGGTCTCTCCTAACAATTTAAGTAAGTGTTGTATTTATCTTTTTTATCAACACCGGTTTTTTAAAATCTGGCACAGCGTATGCTTGATAAGCTATGTCAGTGATAATTCTCTGACACTTCCGGGTCACTCCCGGGAGTTGAGCGTCACGCTCTGCTGACAGGCAGGTATGTTGTTCCAGACCTCATACCTCTCACTACCTCCTGGCTTCATTCCTGCCGGTCGGCCCCATCAACTAGTAAGTACTTACTATCATTATCAATCTAAATTTTCCCTAACCTTTATTCTTCTAATTTTTGAGGAAAATTATCTGGTCTGATGATAGCCGGCAATGTTCGGTTGTTTTGCCGGAGTAAGCGGGCTTGTCAAAATATTGCCACTTACCTGTCATCTCCTAACGATTTTTGTTGCCGGATATATTGCTTTTATTCTTTCCCGGCGGTGACAAATATTGTTTTTATTCTTGTCACTTTATTGTTCTTCTGAAGGTAGCCGGATGATTATTATTTTTGTACCGTGCCCCTTTGCTTTATGTATCGTACGGGGACGAAATTTTCTTTAGCCTTTTTTTAAAAAAAGCAGAGAAAAGAGATGGGATTTTTTGAGGATGATTGATTTTAAAGGAAAAAATGGCCGGACAAATTGTCCGGCCAACCGCTCTTCGTTAGGAGAGAATGAGCGTATTCTCACGCAAAGGGCCTTACGAGTCACTACCTCCCGGCTTCATTCCCATGCGTTTTCAGCTATACGGGTGATTAACCCAGTAACTGTAAGGCTGCCTGAGGACGCTGATTAGCCTGTGACAATACTGTAGTACTTGCCTGCTGGATAATCTGGTTACGGGTCAGGTCAGCGGTTTCTGAAGCGAAGTCAGTATCACGGATACGTGAACGTGCTGCAGATACGTTTTCTGAAATGTTGCTCAGGTTACGGATAGTAGACTGGAAACGGTTTTGCAGCGCACCTAAGTCAGCACGTACACCACCAATCGCAGAGATTGCGCTGTCAACGGCGTCCAGCACGCTTGACGCGCCGGCAACGGTAGCAACAGTCGCATCGCTCATGCCCAGGCCGCCGGCACTGAAGCCATTTATGCCCGCCAGATTGGCAGCAGAAAGGTTTACAGAGATAGTCTGACCGGCATTCGCACCAACCAGGAACTGCGCTGAGAAACCACCGGTTAAGATATCAACACCGTTGAACTGAGAGTCCGTAGAAATACGGGTGATCTCTGTTTTCAGTGCAGACACTTCTTTTTGCAGCGCCAGACGGTCAGCAGAACTGTTGATACCGTTTTGAGACTGAACCGCAAGCTGGCGGATACGCTGAAGCGCAGTTGTGGTCTCATCTAACGCACCTTCTGCTGTCTGTGACAGAGAAATCGCGTCATTGGCATTACGTACGGCCTGATTCAGGCCCTGAATTTGGGTAGTCATACGGTCTGTGATTTGCAGACCAGCGGCATCGTCTTTTGCACTGTTAATCCGGAAACCAGATGACAGACGCTCAAAAGAGGTGCTCAGGGAATTACCAACATCAAATAATTGACGCTGTGCGTTTAATGCAGACGCATTTGTATTAACGTACAAAGACATAGTCTCTCCTACACTCTCAGTCCAGCAGGGCTGGCTGCCGGAACTACCGGCGATTACAAATTAGTAGTCACCAAAACCTGAGGGGTAATTGATGAACTGGCTCTCTCAGTAGTGTTATCGACATGGGGGGATTTCCCTTTAATAAAAAAATACAAAAATTGCCGTAGAGCGGCAGACATTTGCCGCCTATACTTAGTTAACACGTTGGTTTTATAACTATTTTCTATGTCCGAAAAAATTTTAAAAATTGATCGTCTTTGCCGCATATCCAGCCCGTATGCCCACTCTGCCTTTACCGGACTGATAGAAAATGGTGAAACATTTCTTTGCTGTTACCGCCAGGCACTGACCCATGTCAGTGATGATGGCAGGATTGAGGTGACGTCGGTGACCGGTGACGGACGGGTGACAGACAGACAGCGATTGTCGTTACCGGGTTACGATTTGCGGGATCCTAAACTTTCCCGCGATGATAACGGGCGATTATGGTTAATTGCATTTGCCCGTCCGGTGACTCAGGCGACACGGGGAAACCGTTTTCAGATGGTGAGCTGGTTTTCCGGCTCCGGAAAAAGCTGGTCCTCTCCCCGTTTCTTCGGAGAGCAACACTGGTGGATATGGCGGATTATATGGCAAAACAACAAAGCGCTGGGCCTTGCTTACCATGGCGGTCCTCAGCAACTGACGTTATTTACCGGTCATCCCGGCAAAAATATGCAGCGTCACCCCATACCGGCGATGTCTCTGGCAAGAGATAAGTTGGGGTACCCTAATGAAAGTGACATGCACATTAGCAGTGACGGTGTGATTACCGCACTGGTCAGACGCGATGCAGACAGTTTTACCGCGCAGTTAGGCACAAGCAAGCCACCGTATAACCGCTGGTACTGGCGGGATTTAAAAACCTATATTGGCGGACCTGCCATGGTAATGTTGACGGAGGGATATGCACTGGTAGCCGGAAGACAATGGACGGGCAAAAAACTGGTGACACAAATCTGGTTGCTGGATTTGGCGAAGGCTTCACTGGTGCCCTGCCTCACTTTACCGTCCGGTGGAGATAACAGCTATCCCGGCCTTGTGATTCAGGACGACACACTGTTTATCAGCTATTATTCAGGCCACGCCGACGATGAAACCCGCGTGTATTTCGCACGGGTTTCAGGCGTTAATAAGTTAAGAGATATAATTAAACAGGGAAAGGTTTGAGACTTTCGGGAATGTTGCCAGGGCTGCGCTCAGCGCAGCTTCCTGTTTAGCAAACTCTGCTGACGCTTCTGCATAATCAGTTTCTTCAATCTGTGCACGGGCATCTTTTGCGGTGATTTCTAAGTCCAGATTAGTTTCATATATCGACTCCGCCACGTTCATCCGGCCCCCCAGCGATGAACGCTCAAGATTAATACGTTCCATGCCATTGTCCAGCCCCACCAGCGCATCGCCGAGGGCATCCGTTAACGCATCGCCGCTTAACGAATCATTAATCAGCTGATTAGCGATATCATTCAGCGTTTCGGCCACGTTTTTCTTCACCGGCGTATCCAAAGAGAAATTCACCGTGTCTCCGGTGGTTCCGTCAAGGGTAAATGCCATCCCTTTAATGGTGAACGGCTCTCCGGACGTGAAATCTACTGTACCTTCCACGGCACCGGTACCGGTATTCGTTAACTGTACCTGTCCGGTACCCAGTACTGTCAGTTGGTAATTATTATTTGCCGCTGTCACCGGGTCATAGTTATTTTCGTAAAACTGATCAAACGTGCCCTGCTCTCCCACCTTCGCCGTTTGCACGGTGGCGCCGGCAGAACCGGTTACAGTGAAATCAAAACGACTGAGCACATTTTCAAACACTTCCTGTCCGGACGTGCTGCGCTGCACCGTCACACTGTCTGAAAGCTTCACTGATGTCGCCCCTGAATCGCCGGTATAGAAAATAGCATTACCGGTGGCTGCGGGATTGAAGGTGAAAGCCTGCTGCTGCGACTGATAGCCGGCGAAAATATAGTTGCCGGCAGCATCCTGCGTGTTCATCAAATCGAACACCTCATTACGGATTTGTTCCAGTTCCACGCCGATTGCCCGTTTATCTTCGTCGGTCATGATGCCGGAGCCCGCCTGCACGACCAGAGTCCGTGCACGGTTCAGCGAATCATTAATATTGGTCAGCACTGCTTCCTGTTGTTCCAGGGCATTGGTCAGCAAGTCATTGTTGCGCTGATACTGAGTAAGCTTATCCAGTTGTTCGGTGATACGGATAACCTTTGCAGCTCCCACAGGGTCGTCACTGGGACGATTTAGTTTTTTCCCGGTCGCCAGTGCTTCCTGAGTATCTGCCAGGCCTTTTTGGTTATCCATGATGGCGCGGATATTTTGATCGTAAATCTGATTAGTTGAAATACGCATAAGTTACATTACCTCGCTGCCGATAAAATCGTATCGAACAACTCCTGAGCCGTGGTGAGAATGCGGGCTGCTGCAGCGTAGGATTGCTGATAGCGAACCAGGTTCGCCGCTTCTTCGTCCAGACTTACGCCGGATGTGGAATCAAACCAGTTTTCCGACTGAACTTTCATCGCCTCAGCGGCATCCAGAGAAATTTGTGCCGTAGCAGATTTCTCACCGACCCGTCCAACCAGCGACGAATAAGCATCATGAAAAGTACGCTGTTTATTCGAACTGTCACTGCTTAATTGTACCAGGCTTTCGCGCTGTAACGCCGCCATTTCTTCGGCGTTAGTATTGTCAGCAATCCCGTCAGTATTATAGGTCAGATTAAAAGAATCTCCCGCAACAGGAATACCGCTCAGGCTGACATCGTAACCGGGATAATCATCCAGCGCACTGAACGCGGCCGGCCAGGCGGGCCCTGTGCCATTCGCTTCCGCCTGTGCCAGCAAATTGTCGAAACTGGTCACACCGGATACGTTGGTTATGACGTTACCTGCATCGTCCAGCACCTGAAAATCACTGGCAGAGGTAAATACGATTTGCGCCGGTGCACCGACAGTACCACCCGGTGCAGCTGCCGCACTGTGTATACCGCCGGCGCCGTCAAAGGCAGACGCCTCAGCGCCTAAGGCAGCATCAACGGTAGTATTACTTATGGACACTTTACTGACCGTGGCATCACCAAGGTTAGATAAGCTGGCTTCTGCCCGCAGTGGAGCAGCAAAGGCGAGATCTTCCGGCCGGTCCGTTGCCAGCGTCAGATCGGATGCCGCATATTTAGACGGCTGGATCAAAAATTCATTGTCGACGCTGTAGCCCGTAGCAGCCTGAAACTCGACCTCAATGCCACCCGGCAATTCGTTGAAACCGGCTCCGACTGAGATCCCGGTAAATACCACATCAGCGCCGGAAGCGTCTTTCTTCGGCGTACCATCACCATTTAACAGCTCAACCGTCACTGAAGTGGGAAAGCCTGCGCCGTTTACCGCATCCACGGTAATTTTATAATCTGCGTCGGTAAGCTGATTACCCTGCCCTGCCGTTACCTGTGCCCGTACGGGTAAGTTATCCGGTGTTCCGCTGAACGGTAAACCGGTAAACTCCGGCATGGAAAAAATATCACCGCCAAGCTGCAGGTCTAAATCCATACCAAGACGGTTTTGCTGATTCACCGCATCAGCCATCGCCAGCGCCATCTGGCCAATATCACGTTGTGCCGGTCCGAGAATTTCATCGCGAAAACGGAATAAGCCACCCAGCGAACCGCCAAGATCTTTTTCATTCACGTTGATGGCAGTATTCTGTTTATTAGCAAAATTGGTGGTGAGTTGCAGTTCCTTGAAAGTCAGATCGGCATCATTGCCCAGCTCGAATAGATTAAAACTACCATCTTCCAGTACCAGCGACTCTCCGGATGATAAATTTACCACCACTGAGCCATACTGATTTTCACGCACTTCTACTGACATCAGTTCAGCCAGTTCGTTGATCGCCTTGTCACGTTCGTTGAGCAATGCTCCCGGTTCTTCGCCGCTACCGCCTCTGGCTGTCAGAACGGCGGTATTTAATTCACCGATACTGGCAATCAAACTGTTCGCCCGTTCAATCTGGCTGGTGAATTCCAGGTTCAGCTCTTCTTCTTTCGCTTCCATGAAGTCAGATAACGTGCTCATGCGGGATAACAATCCGGAAGCCTTACCCAGCACCGCTTCCCGGGAGGCAAGGTTAGTCGGATCATCAGACGCCGTTTGTATAGCAGCAAAAAACTGGCTCAGACCGTCTGCAATGGAGTTGGCTTCACTGGCCAGCAGATTATCCAGCGAGTTGGTTTTCTCCACGAAGGTTTCCAGCTCACCAACAGAGGTAATATCACGGCGCAACTGGTTTTGCGCAAAAATGCTGATAACCCGTTCCGTTGTGCCTTTACCCACACCACCTAAAATTGTACTTTCAAATACCGTGCGCTCGCGGACGTAGCCTTCCGTGTTTACGTTAGCTATGTTATTCGACGTTGTATTCAGCAGTTTGCTGCTGGCGGTAACCCCACTGTTAGCAATATTAAAAAGGTCAGTGCGGATCATGGTGTGACACTCCGTAACAGAACATCAAAAGGTTGAGCAGGTCCGGTATTCATGGCTGATATCCCTGTACTGCGTCACTGCGGTAAACAGCCATCACTTTACTGGCGTATTGCGGATCGGTAGCGTAACCGGCCTGTTGTAATTCATTAAAGTATTGCGATGCATCTGCACCGTTTGCCACAGCCTGCTGATAACGGGGTTGAGTACGGATAAAATCAACGTAATCAGCCAGTCCGGACTCCAGAGAGTCATACTGACGAAAAGCTGCTTTGCGCCGTTCGGGTACACCATTACTGAATTCCAGCGTATCAACTACGGCCTGGTCACCCTGCCACTGGTTGTTGGCTTTGATACCAAACAAATTGTGCGTGCTGTTGCCGTGCTTGTCGTGAATAACATACTGGCCCCAGCCGGTCTCAACGGCAGCCTGTGCAATAATAGCTCTGGCATCTGTACCCAGCGCTTCTGCGGCTTTTTCTGCGTACGGATAGAGGGTTTCCACAAAATCCTGCTGGCCACTGAACATTGCGGCCTTGTAGGCGGATTGCGAACCGGCAGACGCGGAGTCCAGCATTGTTGCCTGAGCGCGGCTTACTGCCTCTGCCCTTTCACGATTGATTGACGACAGATTGCCATCGGAGCGGAGGGTACTTGCCGGGCGGTAGTCCGGGTCCTGCTGACCAAGTTGCTTCACAATTAAATCAGCCAGACCGAGCCCGCCATTACTGGATAAGTCCACGGCCAGCTGTTGATCGTGCATATCGCGGTAGAACTTAACCTGCTCAGAGTTAAACGGACTGTCCTCATCAGCAAGAGCATCCTGGGCCTTGCGCATCGACTTCAGCATCATTTGCACAAAAATCGCTTCAAACTGCTGCGCCGCTTCCTGCAACACTTCACCGTTACCACTTGCCATGGCTTCACGCAGGTTATTAAGCCCGCTGATATCACTGGCATTACGGGCCATTTCTAACTGGCTTTGGGAAGTGTTTTGCAGATTCATCAGATAATCACCAGTTCACCACGAAGCGCGCCGGCCTGACGCAGGGCTTCAAGGATAGCCATCAAATCGCCCGGAGCGGCACCCACTTCGTTCACGGCACGTACGAGCTGGTCAAGTGTTACACCGGGCTCAAACTTGAACATACGGCTGTCTGCCAGATCCACATCCACAATAGACTGGGTCGTCACTACGGTGTTACCGTCTGCAAGGGCATTCGGCTGAGACACCTGTTGGTTCTCGGCAATCGTCACCGTTAATCCGCCGTGGGTGATAGCTGCAGGCAGCAGTACCACATCCTGGCCGATAACAATGGTGCCGGTACGGCTGTTAATAACCACCCGCGCCGGAGCGTCAGCAGGTTCGAAATCAAAATTCTCCACCGTCGCCAGAAAACCGACCCGCTGACCCACATCACGGGGGGCGGTAACACGGACAGATGCAGCATCAATAGGTGTGGCAATGGTATAGCCCTGATCCGGTTGTGCACCAAGACGTTCATTAATGGTATCGGCAAGCCGCTTTGCCGTAGAAAAATCCGGATAGTGCAGATTCAGTGTTAAGGTGTCGCCGTTAGCAAAACCGGAAGGAACAGTTTGCTCAACAAACGCGCCGTTCGGGATGCGGCCAACAGTAGGTGTATTCACCACAATGCGTGATCCATCTCCGCCCTGGGCACCGAAACCACTCACTACCAGACTGCCCTGAGCAACGGCATAGACTTTTCCGTCAACCCCTTTTAAGAAGGTTTGTAACAATGTGCCGCCTTGCAGGCTGCTGGCTTCGCCCACAGATGATACAGTCACATCAATAGACTGACCGGGCTTGATAAACGGCGGCAGTTCAGCATGTACGGCAACTGCTGCCACGTTTTTAATTTTAGGCTTAGTATTAGGATCCAGACTGATACCGAAGTTGCTGAGCATGGTGCGGAAGCTTTGTTCGGTAAACGGACTTTGTTCACCGGTGCCAGGCAAACCTACAACCAGTCCGTACCCCACCAGCTGGTTGCTCCGCACGCCCTGGATACTGGCCACATCTTTAATGCGTTGTGCGTCAGCAAGAGGTGCTGTAAATATCACAGCAGCGACAAGGAGAAATCTTAAAATTGGCATACGTCGCTCCTAGAAAGGCCACACGTCGGAAGAGAAAAAGCGGGTAAGCCAGCCCTTTTCCTGTGCCCGTGCAAAACTGCCTGTACCGCTGTACTGAATGCGGGCATTGGCTATCTTTGTCGACACAATTTCGTTCTCAGGACTGATGTCCGCAGGACGGATAATGCCGGTCAGACGGATATATTCATCCCCCTGATTCAGCGTCAGCCATTTTTCTCCCCGGATCACCAGATTCTGGTTTGGCATCACATCAACCACGGTAACCGAGATAGCCCCGGAAAGGCTGTTGCTCTGGTTCGCCTGGGCGTTGCCGGTAAAATCATTCGACGAATTCAGGCCGAACTGAATGGACTGGCTTCCAAGATTAATGGTATCGCCACCCAGGCCGGTTATTGGTTGCACATCCACACCGGTGCTTTTCGCTGTTGTGGTATCAGCCGTTTTCGACGCCGCGGTATTTTCACTCAGCGTAACGGTAATGATGTCGCCTACCCGACGCGCGGTCACATCAGAATACAAACTGTTTGCCATGTACGGGCGGAACAGTGCCCCGTCCTCAGTGATCTGCTCCCGGGGAATATCGGGGATCACCGGAGCAAACGCAGGATCATTCGCCTGGGCCGGTGGCTGCGGGGTGCTGTTACATCCCGCCAGCATTACACTGATTGCGATAAAGCCAAAAATTCGCATGACATCACCTGTTAAAGCTGCTGAATCACCTGACCAAGCATCTGGTCAACGGAAGAAATTACTTTTGAGTTCATCTCATATAAACGCTGACTTTCAATCAGGTTTACCAGTTCTTCCGTGACGTTCACATTGGAGGTTTCCAGCGTGCCCTGAGAAATCGTACCCAGCCCCTGTAAACCCGGCACGCCCTGAATCGGCGCCCCGCTGGATGCGGTTTCCACAAACAGGTTTTGTCCGGTAGGTTGTAAGCCGGTGGGGTTAACAAAATCAGACACGTTCAACTGGCCCAGCACCTGAGGTTCAGCCTGACCACGTACCGAGGCAGAAATCTCACCATCCTGAGAAATAGTAATTTGCTGGGCATCTTCAGGAACTGCAATTTCCGGCTGTAACAGGAAACCGGCGCCTGAGGTCACAATCTGGCCCTGATCGTTTAATGTAAACTGACCATTACGGGTATAAGCAATGGTGCCGTCAGGCTGCAGAATTTCAAAATATCCGCGGCCCTGAATAGACATATCCAGTGCATTTTCGGTAGTCAGCATATTGCCCTGAGTATGGGCTTTTTGCGTAGCAACCACTTTTGAACCGGAACCCAGCATCAGGCCTGAAGGCAATTCAGTGTCGGCCGACGAACGTCCGCCCGGCTGATTGATATTCTGGTACAGCAGATCTTCAAAGATCGCACGATCTTTCTTGAAGCCTACTGTTGAGGCGTTTGCCAGGTTATTGGATACCACGGCAACGTCGGTTTGTGCGGCGTCTAGCCCAGTTTTACTAATCCATAACGCAGGATGCATATCGACCTCCTGACCACCGGCAACAGCATGTGGTCGTTAGTTAAAAATTAAATTATGCGAAGTAGCTGATTGCCCTGAGTCGACAGCTGGTCAGCTTCTTTCATCAGCTTGACCTGCATCTCATAATGGCGTTGCAGACTGATCATATTGACCATCTCATCAACCGCATTCACATTGGAACTTTCCAGCATGCCCGTTCTGACCATAACATTTGCATCGGCATCGACTGCCGCGCCGTCTTTGGTTCTGAACAGACCGTCATACCCTTTTTCCAGGTTATTTAAATCGGGGTTAACCAGCTTTAACCGGCCCACCTCTTCCGACACATTCTCCGGTGCGCCAACAGGGCGGGTGGAAATGGTGCCGTCCATTGCAATATTCAGATTATCCAGTGGCACAGGCAGATAAATTGGCCCGTTGTCACCCATCACAATGTTGCCGTGCATGTCTGTGAGCATGCCGTCAGCACCAAGCTGAAAGCTGCCGTCACGGCTGTAAGCTTCCTGCCCGTCGGCGCCCTGAACGGAAAACCAGCCGTCTCCCTGAATAGCAACATCCAGATCGCGGTTGGTCTGCACCATCGCACCGGACTCGTAGTTATTAGACGGGCTTTCAGTCATGGAAAATACACGGGTCGGCAAACCTTCGCCGTATGCCGGCATAGCTCTGGCCTGTTCAAGCTGCGCACGGAAACCGGTGGTTTGCGCATTAGCCAGATTATTGGCGCGCACTCCGGTGGCCAGCAGGTCTTGCTTGGCGCCGCTTGCAGCAATATAGAGTAATTTATCCATGACTGACTTTTGACGTTTTTATGAACCTTACAGTGACAACTGCAATTCAAATGCCAAAAGTAAATTGACGTAAAGAAGGGAAAGTTTGACGGTTTGCTGACAAAGTTTCCTCGCCTGACAACACGGGCGGAGGGTAAATTTCAGCGTGCAGAATGTGAGTGAACGCCCCGCTGCGGAAATAAAACAGGCCGGAAAACCGGCCTGCCTGAATGTTATACCACTGACGTATTAACGGATATTCAGAATTGTCTGGTTCAGCTGGTTATTGACCTCCAGCGCCCGTGAGTTCGCCTGGAAGTTACGCTGAGCGATGATCAGGTCAATCAGCTCGGTAGTCAGGTTAACGTTTGCCTGTTCCAGAGCTGATGAGTTAATTTCACCGTAAGTACCGGTTGTGGCTTCACCAGCCAGTGCCTCACCGGAAGCAATTGATTCTTTCCACTGGGTGCTGCTTTGCTGGGTCAGGCCCTGCTCGTTTGAAAAGCGCACCAGCGCAACCCGTACGATAGGCTCAGAAGTTCCGTTAGAGAAGGTCGCCCGAACCAGACCGTCGGCACCGATATCGATACCAGTTAAACGGCCTACCGGTAAACCATCCTGCTCCAGTGAAGTAACCTCAAACGCTGACGCAAACTGAGTCGGTTCGTTGGTGGTTGCCCCCGCCGGATCAAGGTTAAAGTCTATTGCAATTTGTTGTGACGGATCAGAACCGTTTGACAGAATAGTTCCACCTAAGGCTTCTGTTTGAATCTTCAGGTTAGTCTGAGCCACACCATCCGGCGATTCAATGCCCACAAAATCACCGCCCTGACTGAAAGACATTTTCGCCACGGTGACTGCTGAACCACTTGCAGTACCAACCACGTTCGTCGCCGTTGCCGGGTCTGAGTTAGTCCCGTCAGAGTTCACCAGATCGACGAGATTGTCATCGATGGCAGTAGCAACATACCAGTCATTAGTGGTTGTAGCCGCCGGGTCTTTAATGAAATAGTAAGTCATTACATGGCTGTCACCCAGTGAATCATAAACGGTCACCGATGTAGCCGCGTTATAAGTCAGCGGATCGTCCGGATTAAATAATGTAGGGTCCAGTGCCTGATCCCCTGCCGGCAAGTTCATCCGGATATCCACTTCGCTTGTTTGTTGCGGCGAACCGGATGAATCAGGAATGCGTACGGGAATGGTAGTACTTAATGCTACAGATGAACTGGTGCCATCTGTATTTACCGGAAATCCTAATAAGTTGTCACCATTACTGTTCACAACGAAGTTATCTTCATCCAGCTTGAACTGTCCGGCACGGGTAAATGAGAAGTCCCGTGATGTGATTTCAGGCACCGTAGCAAAGAAGCCGTTACCTGTGATCGCAAGATCCAGAGAAGTATTAGTAAACTGTAAACTACCCTGAGAAAACTGCTGTGCCACATCTTGTGTCAAAACACCGTCACCGACTTTTGTTTTACCGCCTGCCAGCAATGACGATGCATAGACATCACCAAATTCTGCGCGGGACTCTTTAAAGCCCACCGTGTTGACGTTCGCGATGTTATTGGCGGTTACGTCGAGATCTTTCTGCGCGGCTGCAACGCCACTAAGTGCAATATTAAAAGACATAACTCTTTCTCCTGTTAACTGCCTATCTGGATGACGTCGCTGAGGTTGATACTCACATCACCCGCCAAATTCAAAATAATGCCCTGACTGCTGCCAGTCATGCTGACACTGCCTACCTGCCGGTTAATAGCAGTAGGAACGGTTGTCCCTTCATTGTCGACGGTGCCGTTAGCATTAACCACATATTCTCCGGCCGGCATAGGATTGCCGTTTGTGTCTGTTCCGTCCCAGTTAAACTGGATATTTCCTGCCGCCTGCGTACCTGCATCAATGGTCTTAACAATTTCACCATATTGATTTTCGATGGTGATCTTCAGATCCTGCACGGTCTGATCGTTAACCAGTACGCCACTGAAGCCGGCACCTTCTTCTGCCATGTAGCCCACATTACCTTCCACCAGCACCTGCTGACCGATCAGACTGGAAGCCTGCAATGCCTGGTTGGATGTCATGGACGCGGCAAAGGATTCGAACTTTTCATTCAACTGGGAGATCCCGTCTGCCATCGTGAAAGATGTCATCTGGGCAACCATCTGATCATTGTCCACCGGTTTAGTTGGATCCTGATTCGCCAGCTGCTCTGTAAGCAATGAGAAAAAGTCTTCCTGAGTCAGGCGCTGTTCGCTGCCATCGGCAACGGCTACACCTTCTTCCTGCCAGTAGAGCTCTGAATTTAAGCCGGTCGTATTTGAAATAGTACTCACGAAAATACCCTCTGCTCAGCGCGGTTACTGACCGCGACCAAGCTGCAGTACCTGACGGAAAATACGTTTGGTTGTATCAGCAACCTGAACGTTTGTTTCGTAGCCTTTCGAAGCGGACATCATATTTGCCATTTCTTCGACAATGTTGACGTTGGGCTTGTAGATATAACCGTTTTCATCAGCCATGGGATTGTTCGGTGCATACTCAATTTGCAGAGGTGCATCGCTCTCCACTACGCCTTTAACCTCAACACCCACGCCTTTGCTCTGTTCATCAGATGCTCTGGCAAGTTCTGCGGCGAAAACCGGATAGCGTGCCTTATAGGTTTCTTCGTAACTGCTGCTGACGCTGTTAGCGTTAGCAATGTTACTGGCGGTGGTGTTCAGACGGACACTTTCTGCTTCCATACCGGTACCGGAAATGGACATGACATTAAACAGGCTCATTAACTTTGCCCTCCACTTAAGGCCTTCTTCATACCTTTCAGTTTTCCTTCGAGAAATTGCAGGGTTGCCTGGTATCTCATTCCGTTATCCAGAAAGGCATTTCTTTCAGCCTGCACTTCAACGGTGTTGCCGTCCCCGGTGTCGGGCTGATTTGGGATTCGATAATCGATGTCGAAGCTGTTGATATTAAGACCGCCACCAATGTGATTTTCATGAGTGCGCTGCAAAGAGCCCTGGCGCTGTTCACTGCGGGCGCTTTCCATGGCTTGCTTAAAGTCTATATCGCGGGCTTTGTAGCCGGGTGTGTTAGCGTTTGCCAGATTACCGGCAATCACTTCCATCTTCTGCTCTCTGATATCCAGCGCTTTTTTATGGAAACCGGTCAGATTGTCTAAGTTGATGGCCATGTAAAACACTCCACAGGCAAAGATTCCTACAACATCGAATTAAAAAGAGATTCAGAGTATGAATCGTCGTTTTCTTATTGTTGAAAACTTTGCAAATGAAGTGCCAAGTATTTTTTGACGCCCCGGGCGGGGCGTCAGGAGATTATTTATTTCTTTGATAGTAAAGGCCGGGATGGCACTTCACCATGGTAAAGTGAGATCCGGCTTCACCGATAGATTCCGAAGCGCCGAGGAACAAAATCCCCCCGGGCTGCATCTGGGCGGCAATTTGTTGCAGTATCTTTTGTTTCACATCTGCCGGAAAATAAATCAGTACATTACGGCAAAATACGATGTCGAAGCGACCCAGGGCTGTATAACTGTGCAGCAGATTCAGGCTTTTGAAAGTAACCATTCTGCGTACTTCCTCATTGACCTGAACCATACCCTCACTGTTGGGAGAGAAATAGCGTTGTCGGCGTTCTGCCGATAACCCGCGGGCCAGAGAAAGTTCGTCATACACACCTTTGTTGCACTTCTCCAGCATGGCCGACGACAAATCTGTGCCGGTAATTTCCACACCTGCTCTTAAAGCGCCGGGTTTTTGCCGCTGAAATTCCAGTACTGACATAGCGATGGAGTACGGTTCCTGTCCTGAGGAACAGGCAGCACTCCAGATCCGCAACCGGCGATTTTCACTGGCGTACTGCGGCAAGATATTATTGATAAGTAATTCGTAGGGATAATTATCACGAAACCAGAGGGTTTCATTGGTGGTCATGGCATCCAGAACGGATTGCAACAGATTACGGTTCCCACCGCGTACCACTGCTGCAATCAATCCGTCCAGACTGTCGTAGTCGTATTCGTACATCAAAGACGACAAGCGGCTACGAACAAGATATTGCTTGTTGTCGCCTAACGAAATGCCACACTGTTGCTGCAGAAAAGTTCCGAACTGACGGTAACTATCGGCAGACACTTCTTTATTTTTCAAGCTTCCCTGGCCCCGTCAATCAGTTAGACAACCATTTACCTACAGCAGTAGCAAGTTCATCAGGATGGAATTTTGCAATGAAATCATCGGCACCGACTTTTTGCACCATCGCCTGATTGAATACCCCGCTTAACGACGTGTGCAGAACCACTTTTAATTTCTGCAATTCAGGGGTGTTTTTAATTTCAGCCGTCAGTGTGTATCCGTCCATTTCCGGCATTTCTATATCGGAAACCAGTACGCCCACTTTATCTGTAACGTCGCCGGTTTCAGCAGCAATCTCTTTGAGACGGTTCAATGCTTCCAGGCCATTCTTAGCCAGCTCCATTTTCAGTCCCAGTGCCGTCAGCGCTTTTTTCACCTGACTGCGGGCAACAGAAGAGTCATCGGCAATGAATATAATCTTATCTTCCTGAGCAGTGGTATCCAGCCCGGCGATAACATCTTCACTGACCTCGGCTTTGAGCGGAGAAATTTCGTTAAGAATTTTTTCTACGTCCAGAATTTCCACCAGCTCTTTATCCACTTCCGTAACGGCAGTGAGATAACTGGCGCGGCCCGTACCCTGCGGCGGGGGCATAATGGCATCCCAGTTCGTATTGATAATGCGTTCAACCGCGCCAACCAGAAAGCCCTGTACTGAGCGGTTGTACTCGGCAATAACGATAAATGCTGTTTCGAGGTTTTCAATCCGTCTGCCGCCTGTTGCCATGCTAAGGTCTATGACAGAAATGGTTTGCCCGCGGATATGCGCGATTCCCCGTACCAGTGAATTCAATTTAGGCATTGCTGTCAATGGCGGGCACTGCAGTACCTCCCGCACTTTGAACACGTTAATACCAAAGCGCTGACGGCCGTTGAGTCTGAATAACAGTAGCTCCAGCCTATTCTGCCCCACTAACTGCGTGCGCTGGTTAACGGAATCAAGAATGCCTGACATACATCACCTCTAATTTAAATTGGGCACGAACATTGCGTTTCACCATATCACTTAATGTTTAAAAACAGAATCGCCAAAAAAGTGACACTTTAACCGTTACGAATCTAAGGGTTCTGCTTTTAATCATAGTCAAAATACAATGAACTGAACACGAAAAAAGTCATCATGCAGAAAAAGTTATCGAAATTATTGCAGAAATCTTTAAGCAGGCCACTGATGGTTATGTTGCTGATGATGCTAAACATAGCCAGTATCCCGGCATTTGCCCAATCTTCAGCGCAGATGCGGGAAAAAATTCAGCAGGAAGCTCAGGCTTATCTGTTAGGCGAAATTGGTGACGCTCACGGCGACGATAATATTCAGGTAAGTATTGTGCCTGTTGATGACCGCATTCAGATCCCCGTCTGCCATACTCCTTTTCAGTATCACGCAGACAGCAGCGCCTTCACCCAGTCCTATATTTCAGTAAGAGTGAGTTGCGGCAACAATGACTGGTATCTGTTTACCAACGCTCGGGTTGCGCGGACCCGCACGGTGGTGGTGACCTCCGGTCTTATCAGCCCGGGCACAGTGCTGACATCAGCAAACCTGAAGCTGGCTGAAGTAGACATTAACCAGCTGCGGCACACCAGTTACATGTCGCAAAAAGAACTTATCGGTGCGAGGATGAAAAGACGGGTCCGTGACGGCCAGCCTGTACAGGCAAATATGCTATGCTTTGTCTGTAAAGGTGATCGCATCACTATCCGTGCTCAGGCCGCGGGAATGCAGGTGAAAACGGCCGGCATCGCTAGACAGGACGGGGTAATAGGCGATAGTATTCAGGTAGTTAACGCATCGTCGAAAAAGACGCTTATCGCTGAAGTTGCCAGCACGCAAACAGTGGTTGTGAATTTATAGCCTGAAACAGTAAAAAACACTGAAAAAAGGTTAAAGATGCGCCAGTTCAGGCCGATAACGTGTATGAGGTGTTATTGGTAGTGGAAAAAATTTATGGCAATCAACAATGTTAACAATGGAACCCCTAAGGCGCCCATTGACAATGCAAAGCTGAATAATCAGCAGGCACAGACACAAACGGCGCAGCAACAGGAAGCTGCGGCGAAAAATACACAGACGACGGCTCCGCGCCAGGATTCTGTCTCACTGACTCAGTCTGCTCAGCAGTTAAGTCAGGTGCAGAAGAAAGGCACTGAGGCGCCGGTCAATCAGGAAAAGGTCGACAAACTGAAGAAAGCCATTCAAAGTGGTGAGTATAAAATCGACCCGGATTCCCTGGCGCAGAAAATCGCACGGTTAGAAGCGCAGGTTTTTGGCATTAAATCGTAGAGAGTAATTTATGTCGCAGTCACTGGTACAGGCACTGGAGCAACAGATCGCAAACTTAACGCATCTGGCAACTTTGCTTGAACAGGAATTGCACCTGATCAGCTCCCGGGATGCTGAGGCATTGATGAATCTGCTCAAGGATAAAGAGCAAACCCTCGATACCATTCAGCAAAGTGATATTGCTATCAGTAAGCAGTACACTGCACTTACAGCGGAAAAAACAGCGCCAGACGATGTTACCGCCTTGATTGCCCAGGCCAAAAAGCTTCTCGAAGAGTGTCAGTACCGTACATCAGTTAATCAAAAAGCTGTTGAACAGGGTCAGCTCAGGTTGACCCACCTGCGTAATTTAATGCTGGAAGTCCGCGCCAAAGAATCTCTGACCTACGATAAAAGCGGAAAGCCGAAAGGCTCCGGATTAGGCAGAGGCGTGAGCGCCTGATAATAGTGACAAGTACCAAAAAGCCCGTGGAAACGGGCTTTTTTGCTTTTTACAGAAGATCTGAGTCAGAAAACCGGCTCAGTAATAAGTAACGTCCCTAATCCTTTTAGGCTTAGCGGTTGTCAGGTAAATATCGTACACCTTACGCATGTCCAGCTCTAACTCAGTAGCGTAAGTATCCTCGCCCACCGGATAACTTTTTATCACCCTCGCGCCGCGGATCACGCCTTCAACGGATGCTTTTAATTGTGAATCTTGCATCACCATGTTCGCCACCGACTGGGAACCATTCAGTCGCTGACCATATACTTGTTCAGCCAGTTCACGGTAGGCATCCAGCTTTGATGCTTTCATTGCCATCAGGGAGCGGTCATTTTCCGTCTGACCCATTTGCTGCGCAACCGGTGCATATCCTATCGCTGTCAGCACGGGGTAACTTTCCGGCTCCACCACTTCCCACTCAACATGCTTATCAATAAGCCCTGAGCAACCACCCAGCAGTAATACCAGACTGACGCCTGTAGCTCTTGCTGATCGCAGGATAATAGATTGCATAACCCACCTGTAGTTCTTAATCAGTTTGCTGAAAGTCGCTGAACACCATTGTTCTGCATCCACAGCAGATTGTTTCTGTTACCCGTTTCCAGCAATAACCGTGCCCTGATGTTCTGCGCCATTTTTCAGACGCAATTTCAGGAACGTTTTTTGCTCTTGTCTTTGCACATAAACCCGGAAACGCTGCTTTGCCAGCGGTTCCGCTTCATTTTAAATATGATTGCGGTGATAAAGATGACTCGAATTGACAATTTGCTCCGGCCAGCGGGGATTAAACTGTTTCTTACAGGGCTATTTTTATTACTGTCGTGGCAAACTTCTGCCGTCTGGTATGAAGCCAGAGGACAGGCACTCATCCAGGGCGGAGATAAAATTGCCGCCAAAGCAAAGGCCACCGAAGAGGCGATCAGACAGGCAATGATTTTTGCCGGCGCTTCAGTGCAAAGTGTTCAGATGCTGACCAACGGACTGTTGCAGGAAGACAGGCTTCAAATCAGTGCCAGCGGAGAAGTGAACAACCTTGAGCTTATTGATGAGAAATGGCATAGCGATTATGTAACAGTAACCATACGGGCTGACATTTTCCCGCAAACCGCCTCATGCAGTGCTGCTGACTTTCAAAAAACCCTGGTCACCACCTGGTTTCCTATCGAACACAGGGCGCAGGCACAGGACGGACAAATCCACGATTTATCCGAACAGGCACCCAGACACCTCCAGCAATTATTTAAAGCCCGCTCTGAATTAACTTCACTGGCTCAAATAGTGCCCTACACTGTCAGATGGAACCGCGCGAATGTGCTGGCTCAGGCACCTGACCTGGCCCGACAGAGCCGCTCACAATACATTCTGGCAGCAACCATCACAGATTTGAGTATGCTGCGTCCCGCTCACTCTTCACTGGCATTCTGGAAGAGTGATGATGCATTGCGTCAGTTTTCCCTCGATGTTTCTCTGGTAGACGGTATGAACGGTGCCGTACTCATGCAGAAAAATTATGCTACCGAAGCCGTGTGGGAATTCGATCAGTTCTCACAGATTGATGTCAGCAGCTACCGGTTCTGGCAAAGTGAATACGGCAAAGCCGTCAACCGGTTGTTTACCGGCGTGGTGGAAGACATTGATGACATGCTCACCTGTCAGCCGGCTACCGGCCGGGTACTGGCCGTCAGAGGCGATGTCTTGCAGGTATCCATTGGCCGCAGCCATGGTATTCAACCCGGTGACGAACTCACCGTCTATAAAACCAGCCAGGTGCGCGATCCGCAGGGCATGACATTTTTGCAATATAACCTTTATCCCGTGAAAGTGCGGGTAACCAGCGCATCCGTTGACAGCGCTACGGTTGAAGCGGTTGACGGGGGAATTCTTGCCAATATCCAGCCCAATGATTTTGTAGCCAGACGATAGAAAACACGGTAAATCAGAGAATTGCGGGTTCAACTTCCATTCAGGATAGCTATAATAACGTTTCTCCGGCAGTTCCGGACCGGATGTCCCTATAGTTTAATGGATAAAACAAGGCCCTCCTAAGGCTTAGATGTTGGTTCGATTCCAGCTAGGGACGCCATAGCGTTAAGCGACATATTCTTTGTGTTCGAGGTCAGCCATGCACCACCAGTTCGACGATGATGATTTACGTTCTTTCATGGAAGAGATGGGCGATGTACAACGGATAACTACAGACGACAAAGTATTCAATCACGACGCACAGGACAGCCTTGCGAAAAAGGCCAAAAGAGCCGCACTGGCCAAAGATAATCCGGACATATTCAATCCCCTCAGCATGGAAAACGTGAAGCCCGTCAAACCCGACGATTTCATTGCTTTTCAACAACCCGGCATTCAGGACGGTGTGTTTAAGAACTTACGGCTGGGTAAGTATGAACTTGAACAGCGTATATCTCTTAAAAACCTGACCCTCGCGGAATCCAGAGACTTACTTTACAAGCAACTCAAAAACGCCCATGAACGGGGCACACGCGCTCTGCTTGTTCAGCATGGCAAAGGCGAAAACAGTAAACCGGTTCCGGCAATGAAAAAAAGCTACGTAAATCACTGGCTCGCCGAACTGGATTTCGTCATCGCGTGGCATACCGCACAACCCGGTCATGGCGGTTTCGGCGCAACCTATGTATTGCTGAAAAAACATCCGCAACAAAAGTTAATAAACCGCGAAAAAAATAGAAAAAGATAAAAAGATAATGTGGAAAAATTGCGATAGTGATCTATGTTTAAAGACCGGCCGTTGAAATGCTATGTGAGGCGGTTTTGAAATGTGTTTCAGGTATTGCGTCTACACCGGTAATCATTCTGGTGTTTACGAAATTGACTAAACCGGAAGTTTTTGAAGACAGTACTAACCCACTCCGCAATGCGAAGAGTGCACTGTTAACTGACCCTGCGACTAAACAGCAATCAGATTGATTGCGAGCGCTTTTCGCTCACTTTTAATTCTGCGGAACTTGCGGAAGAACTGAATACAGCGGTCAGAATCATAAACAAGACTGCGACAGCGACACCGGTTAAACCGAACCCCTTACCAGAACGATACATATTCGTCTCTTATTATCTAACAATAACTGCGGATCCCTAACGATCCTAACCAAACAACCCGCTTCCGTTGCTACCTTTTATAAGTCTTCCTGACACGCCTAATGTAAAACAGTGATTTACAGATCACAAGAGATCGGTTCAAAAATTTGACACTGAAACAACTTATTTTTGGCGCTCAGTATATGCAGACCACGTCCGGTTAAAATTGTTCCGGAAAATGTAAAAATTAATCAATTTTCGTAAATCTTTGCAACTGAGCAGGAATGGGTATGGAGATGCGGCTTCCGCAAACAGCGAGTGCGGCCGGGTTTGAAAACAGAAAAGGCTGAAGATCTAAGATTTCGCAGAACGGATTCCGTTGCAAAAGTTAAAAACCGCCAGCGAAGTCGGAACAGGCTGATGAACCAGCGCTCGCACAAAAGAAGAGGGGCTGCGTTTTAAAAACTGTTTGCGGCAAGGGCGCCGCAACCGAGCTTAAATTGGAAGCCAGAAAAGGCTGGAGATCTCAGCTTCCGCAACCAGCGAGTGCGACCGGGGTTCAGAAACCGTCTGCGGCAGGGATGCCGCAGCCGAGCCCCATGGATGGGTTTATGCGTGTTTCTGAATCCCGGTCGCGCTGCGCAATGCGGAAGCGACTACAACCTAGCCCACGAAGACGCGGGCGTTGCGGAAGATGCGCATCCACGCACCGTCTTCCTGCCAGTCGTCCGGGCGCCAGGAGTTCGCTACAGTACGGAATACACGTTCCGGGTGAGGCATCATAATCGTTGCCCGACCATCAGCAGATGTCAGACCCGTGATACCTGCTGGTGAACCGTTCGGGTTCGCAGGATAAGTATCTGCCACCTGACCGTAGTTGTTCACGTAACGCAGGGCTACCTGATTCGCGCTCTGAACCGCACTCAGTGCATCAGCAGAGGCAAACTCAGCCTGACCTTCACCATGTGATACCGCGATAGGCATCATCGAGCCTTTCATGCCCTGCAGCAGCACAGAGTTAGACTCCATGACTTCTACCATGGCAACACGAGCTTCAAAACGCTCAGACACGTTAGTCACAAAGTGTGGCCAGTTTTCTGTGCCAGGGATTAACGATTTGAGGTTAGAGAGCATCTGACAACCGTTACATACACCCAGGCTGAACGTATCGTTGCGGTCAAAGAAAGCGGCAAACTGGTCACGGGCCTGGGCATTGAACAGAATCGACTTCGCCCAACCTTCACCGGCACCCAGTACGTCACCGTAAGAGAAACCACCACAAGCCGCCAGACCTTTAAAGTTGTCCAGGGACACACGGCCGCTCAGTACGTCACTCATGTGCACGTCGATAGCAGTGAAACCCGCGCGGGTAAATGCTGCTGCCATTTCCAGATGAGAGTTAACGCCCTGCTCACGCAGAATCGCCACTTCCGGCTTAACACCCTTAGCAATATAAGGCGCAGCAACGTCTTCAGTAACATCATAGCTCAGCTTCGCGCTCAGACCCGGATCTGCCGCATCCTGCTTGGCAGCATGTTCTTCGTCAGCACATTTCGGGTTATCACGCAGGCTTTGCATATTGTGCGTAGTTTCGGCCCACATGGTACGCAGGTTCACGCGGGTATCAGTCAGTACAGCAACGTCACCACGGTTAAACTCAACCATGTCTGTCGCATTCAGAGTACCAATATCGTGTAACACCGCGCCCAGACCGTGAGCTTCAGCAATCGCTGTCACCGCATCCACGTCGCTTTCAGCTACCTGAATAACCGCACCTAATTCTTCGTTAAACAGTACTGCTAAGTCATCGTCAGCCAGAGCATCAAGAGAAACGGTCACACCCGTCTTACCGGCAAAAGCCATTTCCGCTATGGTTGTAAACAGACCACCGTCTGACCGGTCGTGGTACGCAATAACCAGTTCTTTTTCAATCATTGCCTGTACGGCATTGAAGAAGCCCAGCAGGGTTTCTGCGTTGTCCACATCAGCCGGTTTGTCAGCCAGTTGCTGATAAACCTGTGCCAGACAGCTTGCGCCCAGACGGTTCTGACCCGCGCCTAAGTCAATCAGCATCAGGCGGGTTGCGCCTTTATCGGTACGCAGTTGTGGCGTCAGCGTTTTACGGATGTCTTTTACTGCACCAAATGCGGTGATCACCAGCGACAACGGAGACGTTACTGCCTTGTCAGCGCCGTCTTCGTCCTGCCATGCTGTTTTCATCGACATAGAGTCTTTACCTACCGGAATCGTCAGACCCAGCGCCGGACACAGTTCTTCACCTACCGCTTTTACGGCTTCGTAAAGACCCGCATCTTCGCCCGGGTGACCGGCAGCAGCCATCCAGTTCGCAGACAGTTTGATACGCTTGATATCACCAATATTTGATGCAGCAATGTTAGTCAGTGCTTCACCCACTGCCAGACGGGCAGATGCGCCGTGAGACAACAATGCTACAGGCGTACGTTCACCCATAGACATGGCTTCACCGTGATAGGTATCAAACGCACTGGCGGTAACCGCCACGTCAGCCACCGGCACCTGCCACGGACCCACCATCTGGTCACGTGAGACCAGACCGGTTACCGAGCGGTCACCAATGGTAATAAGGAAGGTTTTCTCCGCGACTGTTGGCAGGCGCAGCATGCGTTGAGCCGCATCAGCCAGCGTGATGTCTTCACGCTTCAGCGCCTCCGGCGCAACGCTTTCTGATTTCACATCACGATGCATTTTAGGTGGCTTACCTAGCAATACATCCAGTGGCATATCAATCGGCTGGTTATCGAAGTCAGCATCGTGCAATGACAAGTGTTGTTCTTCAGTGGCTTCACCCACTACCGCAAACGGGGCACGCTCACGGGCACAAATCGCCGCAAATTTTTCCAGGTTCTCAGGTGCAACAGACAGAACATAACGTTCCTGTGATTCGTTACACCAAAGTTCCAGTGGCGTCATACCCGCTTCGTCGGCGAGCACGTCACGCAGTTCGAATTTACCGCCACGACCACCGTCGTTAACCAGTTCAGGCAATGCGTTAGACAGACCGCCCGCGCCCACATCATGGATAAACTGGATCGGGTTGTTGTCACCTAACTGCCAGCAGGCATCGATAACTTCCTGACAGCGACGCTCCATTTCAGGATTGTCACGCTGTACAGAAGCAAAATCCAGATCTTCGTTAGACTGACCGGACGCCATAGAAGACGCCGCGCCGCCACCCAGACCGATATTCATTGCCGGACCACCCAGCACGATCAGTTTCGCGCCAACGGTGATTTCGCCTTTTTCGATATGGGATTTACGGATGTTACCCAGGCCACCGGCCAGCATGATTGGCTTATGGTAACCACGTACTTCCACACCGTTAAAGCTGGAGACTTCCTGCTCATAGGTACGGAAATAACCTAACAGGTTAGGACGACCAAATTCGTTGTTAAACGCCGCGCCACCCAGCGGGCCTTCAATCATAATATCCAGCGCGCTGACAATACGCTGTGGTTTACCATAGCTGATTTCCCATGGCTGCTCAGCCCCCGGAATGCGCAGGTTAGACACGGTAAAGCCAACTAAACCCGCTTTCGGCTTAGAGCCACGGCCTGTTGCACCTTCGTCACGAATTTCACCACCGGAACCGGTAGCGGCACCCGGGAACGGCGAAATGGCCGTCGGGTGGTTGTGGGTTTCCACCTTCATCAGAATGTCGATATCTTCATGATGATATTCGTACTGATGAGATTGCGGGTCAGGGAAGAAACGACCCGCCTGCCAGCCTTCCATCACAGCCGCGTTATCTTTATACGCAGAGTGAACAAATTCAGGGTGGGTTTCGAAGGTGTTTTTGATCATTTTGAACAGGGACTTGTCCTGCTCTACGCCATCAATAGTCCAACTGGCGTTAAAAATCTTATGCCGGCAGTGCTCAGAGTTGGCCTGCGCGAACATGTACAGCTCAACATCGTTAGGGTTACGACCTAAACGGGTGAAACTGTCAAACAGGTAATCAATTTCATCGTCGGCAAGAGCCAGACCCAGACTGATATTCGCATCAACCAGTGCCTGTTTGCCGCTTCCCAGCACGTCCACCGAGGCAAAGCTCTGGCCTTCGGCATGTTCAAACAATACTGATGCACTTTCCGGCGCAGCAAACACTGATTCAGTCATGCGATCATGCAGTTCTGCTGCCACCAGCGCTTTATCGGCATCTGTCAGCTCACCATTTACGTCAACATAATACGCACAACCACGCTCAATGCGTTCGATAGCCGTCAGGCCGCAGTTTTGTGCAATGTTAGTGGCTTTGGATGACCACGGAGAAATGGTGCCGGGACGGGGAGTAACAAAAAAGCACTCTCCCTGAGGCGCTTTGGCCTGAGTTTTCGGACCGTAAGTCAGCAATTTATCGAGTACCTGACGGGCATCGTCAGTTAACGTGCCGGTTGTGTCCACAAGGTGAACAAACTCAGCGTAAATGCCATTCACAGTAATACCGGATTGACCCAGCCTTTCAATAAGTTTAGTTTGTCTGAATTCAGACAGTGCGGGAGCGCCTCTTAGGACCAACATATCGTTTTACCTGATTGTTTGGAAACAGCGTCTGACAGCTCAAACGCTATCTCTTGGATGCACGGGGATTTCGGCGCGGATTATAGAGGAATTCCGCCCACTTGATAACCTACATTCAAAACAAGTTTAGTTTTTTTTCGATTTTCAACCAAAGGTAATACCACTGACCGTGTCGAGTAAGATGTCTTTTCTCCTGTCTGCCCCCCTGACAGTCATGTTACGTTCCGTTACCGGTTTGCTGTTAGTTCTGACCGTTGCCGCCTGCAGCGAACCTGAATTACCCAATCACCTTCGTTCTGTCAAGGAAGCCGGTAAGCTGACAGCAGGCATTGAGTATGCACCTTCACGTTATGAATATGGCCCGCAGGGTCCCCGCGGGTTTGATTACACACTGATCGCCGGATTCGCTGATTACCTTGGCGTTGAACTGGCACTTATCCCCTATTACGACGACCACAGTCTGAACGCTGCTCTGGCCGGCTCAGATATCGATTTGATTGTGAGCAGTGATGCCGGATCGCAGGCATTGTCAGCAGATATGGTTTCCGGACCGGCGTATGCCGGCACCGCCTGGGCATTCTCTGCCCGCCTTGATGACTCTCTTCGCAGTGCAGTCTTTGATTACTTTGCGACGCTCAGGCAACAACGTGTGGTTGCAAAAATGCAGAATGAATGGCTGACGCCGGCGACTCCGCTGCAAGAGGCAGATATTCCGGCATTCATTCTTGCGGCTGCCGGAAAAATAACGGCGCTCAAAGAGCAATTCAGTGCTTACGACAGCGATGCAAATTGGACTTTGCTGGCAGCTTTCGCCTGGCAATTAAATCAGTGGGAAGATGCCGGTGAAACTGCCGGTGCAGTAGAGCAACTGCTTATACTACATGAGAAAATCCCGTCACGGATCCCGGCTGCGGAGAGGATGATGATGACCCTTGCAGCGTGGCGCACGGGGTTGACACATCTTGAGGATTGCCGGGAACTGACATCCCGCCAGGGCGGCAATAATGATCGCTGGCTGGACGTGAAACAGCGCTATCCATTGCTGGCCGTTAAGGACGTTTACCGTCACCTTGATTATGGCTACGCAGACGGTGCTGATACCGTGAGATTTACAGAAAATATTCAGCAGTACGCAACAACGTTGGAAACACTGTCTGAAAAAGATTGAAAATTGTCATAAAGCCTTCATGTTATACCGGTAGAACGGCATGAGGCATAAGAACAATGCCACCCTGAATACGTTCTCCTTACACATTTAAGGATGAGGAGGGTTTATGAGAAGACAAAAAGCAATAAAGGCAAAGAAAATTTTGAAAAGTAATAACCGCAGAAAATTAATGATTAAACGTGCCCATCAACGGGTCCTTCAACGGCGCCGTCATTTTATGACTCATGAAATGTTCGCGAAAAGTCCGGAGTCAACCTGCCAGTAGCAGTTCCGGACTACTCCTCCCCATTTCCCCCGCACTCTTCTGCCTGAGTCGCTCTGGCCAATAACTTAGCAGCTTTGATTTCAGCCCGGCGACGCCGGAAAAATGCAGACAACTTTTCTCCGCAAACATCAGCCAGCACGCCTCCGGTAATATCACACTGGTGATTAAGTTCAGGATGCTGCAACAATTGCATCACTGATCCCGCAGCACCGGTTTTTATATCACTGGCACCGAATACCACTCTGGCGATCCGTGCGTGCACCAGCATTCCGGCACACATAGCACAGGGCTCAAGAGTGACATAAAGGGTTGCACCGGTAACCCGGTAATTTTCTATATGGCTGGCGGCTGCACGTACAGCCAGCATTTCCGCATGAGCGGCGGGATCATGGTCTGTAATCGGTGAATTCCAGCCTTCTCCGATGATCTTTCCGCCTGCAACAACTATCGCACCCACCGGTACTTCGTTAATCGCTTCAGCTTTATCAGCACGAAGTAACGCCTGCTGCATCCAGTGTTCATCACTGAATAATTCTTCATTACTCATTGGTTATTTTGACCAAACTTTTGGTTATTTCGACTAAAGGAATACAGTACACGGTATAGTAAAAATCATAACCAATTGAAATATAATGTTTTACCAAATTGGTCACAATCTTGCGTACTCTTAATTATCATACAGCAAAAGCACGGTTAAAGCGGGTCTGTATGCAAAAATTCAGACTGATGAAAAACACAATGTTACGATTTAAATTGTACAAAAAGGTTATAAAACAGGCTGAATTAACGACAAAATGCCCGTAAGCCGTTACACTAAAATTTTACTTTGTTGAGGGAACAAAATGAATACAACCGCCGTTGTCATTGTTGCAATCTGTGCCTGGGCACTGGTCTCTATCGTCACTGCAGCGAAAGACAAGAGTAAATCGAAAAAAGATATCCGTAGTGATAAAGCCATGGAAGCCGAAATCGCGGCACTACGGGAGCGCGTTGAAGTACTGGAAAAAATCGTCACCGAAGAAAATTACGATCTGAAAAAGCAATTTAAAGATCTTGAGAGCGGTAAAGTTGCATAACGGCTTTGTCAGGCACCGTCCATAAAACGACGTTCTGCCCGCTCTACCCTTCTGGGCTTGCCGGCGATGACTAGCACATCACCGGCTTGCAACACTTCATTTCCATCCGGCTGCGCAATTTCGCTGCCATTTCTTCTCAGAACCTGCAGTCTTACCCGCATTCTTTGAAAATCGATGTCTGACAATGACTGACCTAAACAGGCTGCATCGTTATTCAGTACAACAGCATGTACAAATTCCAGTTTATCTTCTGTGCCGTAGCTGATTTCAGTGGTTTCCCCCGGATAAAAGCCGTGCAGGTGATCGTACCGCCCCTGACGCTCCTCCCTCACCCTTCGCAGGATCCGCGACATGGGTACGCCGGCGTAATGCAGTACCTGGGAAATCAGCATCAGACTGCCTTCCTGTATTTCCGGTACAACCTGACTGGCACCGGCTTTATACAAAGCATCCAGCTGATAGTCCCGTTTTGTACGTACCATTAAGTTGATGTCCGGCGAGATTTGCCTTGCTGCGTTAATGACCTGCTTAGCTTTCTCAGGCTGATCAAAAGTGACCAGCAGTAAACTGGCTCTGCCAACACCGGCATTTTCAAGAATATCCTTCTGGCTGGCATCACCAAATAAAATCGGTTCGCCGGCATTGCGGCTTTCGTGCACCCTTACCGGGTCTGCATCAATGGTGATAAAGGAAATGTTCTCCAGTTTCAGCAAACGGGCAACAGACTGCCCCACCCTGCCAAATCCGGCGATGACAATATGGTTTTGCAAAGCTGAAGCTTCAGGAATGGCACTGTCGGGCTCCACGTTGACCGCTGACGCAGGTTCGAGTTTCTGCGCCCAGGCCACACTGCGGGTTACCAGCAGGGGTGTCAGTGCCATGCTGATCACGCCCATACTGATGATAATAGAAGATGTTCTGCTGTCGATGACTCCTTCTGCGGTGGCCAGTGCAGCAATAACAAAACTGAATTCGCCAATCTGACACAATTTGATGCCGGTAGCCCAGGCATCCACCGCATCTGAATTCAGTAACCTGGCAACCAGGCGCAATATCAGCACCTTAAGTACCATTAATACCGCCACACCGCTGAATATCCACAGACCATCCTGGTAAAGTACGTGCAGGTTCAGCTGCATGCCCACAGTGACGAAAAACAGGCCCATCAGAATATCTCTGAATGGCCGGATGTCCGCTTCCAACTGGTACTTATACTGGCTTTCTCCCAGCATCATCCCGGCAAGAAAAGCTCCCAGCGCCATGGACAAACCGAAAATATAGGTCAGCCCGCCGGCCAGAATAGCCACAAGAATCGTGGTAAGCACGAACAACTCATCAGTTCTGGTTTTCGCCACCTCCCGGAATATCCAGGGCAATACCCACTTGCCGGCAGAAAGCAGCAGGATAACGACCAGTACACCTTTTATGAGTGCCTGAATTAACGCAGTGGCGAGACTGATGTTCTGTTCTGATGACATTAATGGAATGGCAATGAGGAAAGGCACCACTGCCAGATCCTGAAACAGCAGAATACTGATGGCCATTTCTGTACGACGATGATTGAGTGCTCCGGCTTCAGTAAGCTGCTTAATGACGATAGCAGTGGAGCTCAGTGCCAGCATGCCGCCAATGATAACTGCCGGCCCCCAGGCAAATCCGAGAAAGTGTGCGATTGCTGAGAACACACCCGTAGTAACGACCATTTGACCTAATCCGACACCGAAAACCAGTGAGCGCATGGACATGAGCTTGGGCAGCGAAAACTCGAGCCCCAGAGAAAATAATAGAAATACAATCCCGATTTCTGCCAGCAGGTGCATGTCTTCCGGATGAGGAAACAACGCCAGCAATTCAGGGCCGGTAAGCAGACCGGCAAAAAGGTAGGCCAGAATAGGTGGCAAATGGAGCTTGCGGAATACCGCGACACTGACCACTGACAGCGCCATTAACACTACGATTTGTCCAAATCCACTTGCTACCACGGCAACTCCTTTAATCCGGCACTACAAGCAGGCACACCACTTGCAAGACTTCAGTCAGACACGCTTAGATGACGATTTTCTGACGTAAAAGTAAACAATTAATGCTAAGTATAACCCATGTTCCCGAGGAGTACTGTTTTGGAATTCTCAACTTCTGTTTATGAACACGTATACCCTGACAGCTTTTATCCTATGGCCTCATCCGGCCCGCGGTTAACTGCCGATCAGAAAAACAGCTTCCTGGGGCAGATCCTGTCAACTATCGATATTTCTGCACTGGGTTCTTTATACTTTCATCAGCTCAGACAACATGTTGCGCTCGTTCACCTCAACCTGAGCGATGCCTCACGTCACCTGAGTTATGGCCGCATTAAGCCGGAAGACAATGACACAAACACTCTGATGCTGCCTATGAATAACCGTCACAGCACATCCGCGCCGGAATACATCCGCTATGTGTTTGCCAGCATGCCATCACGGGAAGAACGTCAGTGTGTAGCTGAGTTACACGTGCTGTTCAGCCATCAGTTCGCCAATGCTCTGGAGTTCGAACGACTGAAAAAAATGGCGACAAAAGATGCACTGACCACGTTAGGTAACCGCAACGCATTTGATGAGTCCTGTGGCCGTCTGACCAGCAGAGCAGATCGCCATGATGAAAAATTCGGATTACTGGTCATAGACTTAGACAACTTTAAGACAGTGAATGACACCTATGGGCATCAGGAAGGTGACAAGGTATTGCAAGCTGTGGCTGCAGAGATTTCGTCTGTGCTGCGTAATGAAGATGAGGCATTCCGCATCGGGGGTGATGAGTTTTGTTGTCTGCTGGACTGCAAACAAAAAGAGTCGCTGAAAGTCATTGCTGACCGTCTCAACAAACGAATCGAAAAGAACCCGTTACTTAAAGGTCACGGAGTTTCCTGCAGTATCGGCGGTGCGGTCTACCGCCAGGGAGACAACATGCAGTCGTTATTTGAGCGCGCTGATCACGCGTTATACCAGGTCAAAGCCGCCGGAAAGAATGCTTATCTTGCGGCATAATCTCCCCGCAGGCTTTTAAATAAAGAGGCAAAACCTTGCCTCTTTACCAGAAGACTGCCATCTTATTCACCGCTGCTTTTGTACATTATTCTGTTAAGATCCTGATTGCCGGCCGCCAGCCAGACCACTCTGTCTGTCAACAGCAAAGCTGCCGCTTCACCATTGCATAGTAAAACAGGAATGCGTTCTCTTTCCCAGGGCGGTATCTTCCACTGCTTAAACCATTTCCGCGCTGTTTTCCCTGTGGGATTCCGGCTCACATAAATTTTATCCAGACTCACCGCCGGCACCCGCTGCCAGTCACCCGGGCCGGAGATTTTAAATGTTACCGGCAACCCGGGGACTTGCTGCCACTGCTCTATATCTACCCGTTGCGGATCACCGCTTTCCTGCATCATATCGTCCGTGCAGCTCCCGCTATCCGCAGTAAATAACAGTTCGCTGTTGTAGCGGCGGATCACGCCAGCGCCGGCTTTAACGCACGGCATGGCATCGTCTCTGGCATGTAACATAGCGAGGACCTCGTCCATCTGAGCTTTAGAAGGCAAGGTCGCACCCCGTCCGGTCAGCCAGTGACGTATAATCGCCCTCTGCCAGCCAGAGCTTTGCAGCAGCAAAGCAGGAACGCTCAGTCCTCCGTTACCGGTCTCAGCGTCTTTAAGCCGTTCAACGGTCACTTCTGCCAGCAATGCATTTTGTTCCTGTAACAGTTCACAGGAGCGTGAAGCGGCTTTTGCAAAACCGGGCCAGCGCCTGTGCATATCCGGCAGTACATGGTTACGAAGAAAATTACGGTCGAAACGGTTGTCCTGATTGGACTCATCTTCAACCCGCGGCATCCCCAGTGAATCCGCCGCAGCCTCAATATCTTCACGGCGAAAATTAAGCAGAGGCCGCAGAATAGCAACGGGTTGCTCACTCTCACTGATTTGCCGGTAATGCAGCCCGGGCATGCCAGCCAGACCTGCCGGGCCGCTTCCCCGCTTTATCGCCAGCAATAAGGTTTCGAGCTGGTCGTCCTGATGCTGGCCTAAAACCAGCGCGCCGTTGTGCTGCCGGCAATAGCGCAGTAATGCATCATAACGGGCGTCTCTTGCACTTGCCTCAAGGCTGGTGCGGGACTGAACCGTCACGTTAACGGATAAGGCAGAAAAGATAACATTGCGCTGGTGACAAAAGGTTTCGCAGTGGTTTTGCCACGCGTCTGCGTTGGGACTCAGACCGTGATGGATATACACCCCGTGAACGGGCAAAGAAGAATATGAAGAGAGTGCGTGGAGTAATAAACCGGAGTCTACCCCGCCACTGAAACCTACCACAAGGCAGTTTGGCGCCGGGGTAACAGTATCGAGCAACCTGGCCGTTGTGCAGATGATGTCAGAACACAGCGTACTGACATCCATTTCACCAGGCACCGTTACCCGCTCCGGATCAGCAGTAACCGAAAGACATCAGTCTCTGGTAACGCTCTTCCATCAGGTTTTCCACATCCAGTGTTTTTAACTGGTTCAATTGCTGTTTGATGGTCGCTTTCAGGTTTGCAGCCATGCCGTCATGGTCACGGTGTGCACCACCTAAAGGCTCTTCAACAATACTGTTAATTAAACCCAGCTCTTTGATTTGTGGTGCGCTTACGCCCATCGCTTCTGCAGCCAATGGCGCTTTATCCGCGCTCTTCCACAGAATAGATGCACAACCTTCCGGAGAAATAACGGAATAGGTAGAATATTGCAGCATGTTAACGCGATCGCCAACACCTATGGCCAGTGCACCACCGGAACCACCTTCACCGATAACGGTACAGATGATCGGCACACGAAGCTGAGCCATTTCAAACAGGTTGCGGGCAATGGCTTCACTCTGTCCACGTTCTTCTGCGCCTACGCCCGGATATGCTCCCGGCGTGTCGATAAGTGTAACGATAGGCAAATTGAAACGCTCAGCCATTTTCATCAGACGCAGGGCTTTACGGTAACCTTCAGGTTTTGGCATACCAAAGTTACGCTTAATTTTTTCGTGTGTATCACGCCCCTTCTGATGACCAATCAGCATGATTGGCTGATCATCAATTTTTGCCAGACCACCAACAATCGCCTTGTCGTCAGCGTAAGCACGATCACCGGCCAGTTCATCAAACTCAGTGAAGATGCGGCCAACATAATCCAGCGTGTAGGGACGCATGGGGTGACGGGCAAGCTGGGAAATCTGCCAGGCGCCCAGATCTGAGAAAATCTTGCGGGTTAAATCCGAACTTTTAGTACGAAGTTTGGTGATTTCTTCTTCAATACCAACATCAAATTCACCGCCCTGATTAACCAGCCGAAGCTCTTCGATTTTTGCTTCTAGTTCAGCGATCGGCTGTTCAAATTCCAAAAACTGTATACTCATTCTGTGTCCTATCTATACTACCTTTCACGCCTGTCAGTGATAACACATGGCGACTGACTGCTCACCCAGACACTGTTTTAATTCGTGCAACAGCTGATCTTCCGGCGTCACATACCATTGTGCGCCACAGGCCAGCACTGCTTCCGCATCCGGGTGTACTACACGCATTTGTACCGGACAACTGCCGCCCCGGTACGTTTGAAGAATTGCCTGTAGCGACGATATTCTGTTTTCATCAATTTGCACGGTGTCGAGTTCCAACATCAGTGCTTTTGCGTTCTGTTCTCTGGCCTGAACAATATCCATTGCATCACGGGCAGAGATTGTATTGCCACCGGAGAAATCATCAAAGCTGACCTGTCCTTTTATTAACAGGATACGGTCAGTTTCGAGAATACTCTCATATTTTTCGTACATATCGGGGAAAAAACGTACATCCATGCGCGCGCTCTTGTCGTCGAGAGTCACAATGGCCCAGCGACGCCCCTTTTTGTTTGTCATTACCCTGACGCCCAGCACCAGACCAACGGCGGTGGACATCTGATCTTTTCCGGTTGGTTTTAAGTCAACCAGGCGACCATCAGAGTAATGCTTAATTTCATCAGCATACTGATTAATAGGATGCCCTGTCAGATACAAGCCCAGAGTGTCTTTTTCACCATCAAGCCAGACTTTTTCCGGCCAGTACGGCACATCCGCAAAGGCTTGCTTCACATCGTCCGGCTCTGTCGTCAGCAAACCGAACATATCAGACTGTCCGTAGGATTCCGCTTTTGCATGTTGATCTGCAGCAGCAATAGCTTCAGGTAAAGAGGCCATAATCGATGCACGGTGCGGCCCCTTGCCGTCCTGCGGTCCAAGATTATCCATGGCGCCGGCGAGAACCAGCTTTTCCAGCACCCGCTTGTTCACCCGTTTGAGGTCAACTTTAGCACAGAAATCAAACAAATCAGTAAAATTACCTTGTTGTTCCCGGGCTTCAATAATGGCTTCAATGGGGCCTTCACCTACCCCTTTAATAGCACCGATACCGTAAACAATACGGCCATGCTCATCAACCGTAAATTTATACCGTCCGACATTCAAATCCGGCGGCAAAATGGTCATCCCCATACGGTCGACTTCATCTACCAGCGTTACTATCTTGTCGGTGTTGTCCATATCCGCCGACATTACCGCCGCCATAAATTCAGCAGGGTAATGTACTTTCAGCCACAGTGTCTGGTATGACACCAGTGCATAGGCCGCAGAGTGCGATTTGTTAAATCCGTATCCGGCAAATTTTTCTACCAGATCGAAAATTTTCATCGCCAGCTCGCCGTCGATGTTGTTGTCTCTTGCGCCATCCTCGAAGGTTGAGCGCTGCTTCGCCATTTCTTCAGGTTTTTTCTTACCCATCGCACGGCGAAGCAAGTCAGCGCCACCCAGACTGTACCCCGACATTTCCTGGGCAATCTGCATAACCTGTTCCTGATACAGGATGATACCGTAGGTGGGCTCAAGAATTTCTTTCAGACACTCATGCTGATAATCAGCATCCGGATAAGAGATTTCTTCACGACCGTGCTTACGGTCAATAAAGTTGTCTACCATGCCTGATTGCAGCGGACCCGGACGGAACAGGGCCACCAGTGCGATAATATCTTCGAAACAGTCCGGTTTCAGTCGCTTGATCAGCTCTTTCATCCCGCGGGATTCAAGCTGGAATACTGCCGTGGTTTCTGCCGCCTGCAGTGAACGGAAACTCTTTTTATCTTCCAGCGGGATGGCACTGATATCGACGTCCACTCCCTGACCTTCTTTGATCATATCCAGTGCCCACTGGATAATGGTCAGTGTACGCAGACCGAGGAAGTCGAATTTAACCAGACCTGCCGTTTCGACGTCATTTTTGTCGAACTGGGTGACAGGGTTTTTCCCTTCATCATCACAGTAAAGCGGTGCGAAGTCGGTGATAGTGGTAGGCGCAATAACCACACCACCGGCGTGTTTACCGGCATTACGGGTAACACCTTCCAGAATACGGGCCATGTCGATAAGGTCTTTGACTTCCTCATCGTCGTTATAAAGTTCCGGTAAACGGGGCTCTACCTCAAAGGCTTTGCCAAGAGTCATACCGGGATCGGACGGGATCAGCTTGGAAATCCGGTCAACGAAACCGTAGGGATGACCAAGCACCCGGCCCACATCCCGCACTACAGCTTTAGCTGCCATCGTACCGAAGGTGATAATTTGTGATACCGCCTGACGGCCGTAAAGCTCGGCCACGTGGTCAATAACCTCATCGCGGCGATCCATACAGAAGTCGACGTCGAAATCAGGCATAGATACACGTTCGGGGTTCAGGAACCGTTCGAAAAGCAGGTCAAATTCCAGCGGGTCCAGATCGGTAATTTTCAGCGCATAAGCCACTAATGAGCCTGCACCGGAACCACGGCCCGGTCCTACCGGAATCCCGTTGTCCTTACTCCACTGGATAAACTCCATAACGATAAGGAAGTAACCCGGGAACCCCATCTGGTTAATTACGTCGAGTTCTACTTTCAGACGGTCGTCGTATTCAGGACGCTTTTCTGCTCTGACGGCTTCATCAGGGAACAGGAATTCAAGACGCTCTTCCAGTCCCTCTTCTGATTTTTTAACCAGAAAATCTTCCGTTGTCATACCACCGGTAGGGAACTGGGGCAGGAAATACTCTCCAAGCCTTACAGTGACATTACAACGTGTAGCAATTTCTACGGTATTTTCGATAGCTTCCGGAATATCACTGAACAGCTCAACCATTTCATCGCTGCTACGCAGATATTGCTGTTCGCTGTAGCGTTTGGGGCGACGGGGATCTTCCAGTGTGTAACCGTCGTGAATGGCTACGCGGATTTCATGGGCCTCGAATCCTGCCTGTTCAATGAAACACACTTCATTCGTAGCCACCACCGGCAAACCGTATTCCTCAGCTACAGCCACAGCCTGATGAAGGTAGTCTTCCTCGCCGGGACGGCCGGTGCGGATAAGCTCAAGATAAAAACGATCGGCAAAATGCTGCTGATAAAACGCCAGGGAGTCCGCCAGCATTTTCTGGTTGTTCTTGGTCAGAGCAATACCGACGTCGCCGTGCAGTGCTCCGGAAAGCACAATCACGCCCTCAGCATGTTCTGCCAGCCAGGCCTGGTCTATCACCGTTTTATGGTGCACCGCCCCCCGCAGATAGCCTTTTGAAATCAACAGGGTAATATTTTTATAGCCCTCGTTGTTCATGGCCAGCAAAGTGAGGCGGAAAGGTTCCTCGTTCAGAACATCGTTCTGCACCCAGAAGTCGGTGCCGATAATGGGTTTGATACCGCGGTTATGGGCTTCAGAATAGAATTTAACCAGACCACACATGTTCATCTGATCTGTAATAGCCACCGCAGGCATGTTAAAGGCTTCAACCTGCGCGAGGATGGGTTTAACCTTGTTTAACCCATCCATCATTGAAAAGTCGCTGTGAACGCGAAGATGAATAAACGGCGAAGACATGTGAATTTCTCTTATTTTTGTGCTGCCAGACGCGCCTGTACGGGCTTAAAGCTCATACGATAACACGGCAGGACACCATATGCTTCTAATGCTTCAAAATGGGCTTTCGTCGGGTAACCTTTGTGGCCGGCGAAGTTGTACTGCGGATGAAGGGCATGCAATGCAATCATATCATTGTCACGTTCAACTTTAGCAAGGATCGAGGCTGCAGAGATTTCTGCATGCAGTCCATCCCCTTTCACGATCGCTTCTGCTGCATACTGCCAGTCCGGCAGACGGTTACCGTCTACCCGCACGAAATCCGGCTGTACAGACAATCCCTCAACGGCACGCTTCATGGCCAGCATAGTTGCATGAAGAATGTTCAGCGTATCGATTTCCTGCGGCGTGGCCCGCCCGATTGCCCAGCAGAGGGCTTTTTGCTTAATCTCTTCTGATAAAGCGATACGTTTTTTTTCGGATAATTTCTTTGAATCGTTGAGTCCGGCAACCGGATTTGCCGGGTCAAGAATAACCGCAGCGGTCACTACATCACCCACCAGCGGTCCGCGTCCCACTTCATCAACACCGGCAATATATTCAGCCATTGATAACCTCTGCAATCGCATCTGCTGCCATTTTATCAGCATCCAGTTTAAGGGACCGGTGCAAACCGGTAAACCGGCTTACCAGTTCAGTCGTATCCTGCGTGAAAAGGGGCAATAAGTAATCGCAAAGCGTGTCAGGGTTCACGTCGTCCTGCAGTAATTCAGGAATTAACGCTTCATTGGCCAGTAAATTCGGCAGGGAGAAGAACGGCGCTTTGTAGAGTCGCTGCATTATTTTATAGGTCAGCGGTGACAGCTTATAGCAAGTCACCATGGGGCGCTTGCAAAGCATCGCTTCCAGGGTTGCCGTACCTGATGCCAGCAAAATGACATCGCTGGCAATCATGGCGTCTCTGGCCTGCCCTTTCACCAGCTTGTAGTCGTTGTCACTGAGCCAGGCACTGCAATGCTCTTTCAGATAAGCCTGAATGCCATCAAAACGATACTGATTAGCCGCAGGAATTACAAAGCGGATGCCGGGCAGCAGGGTTTTCATTTTCTCCATGGTGGCAGCAAAAACAGGTAACAGTGCCTTTAACTCACCGCCACGGCTGCCGGGCAATACGGCCAGCACAGGACCGGAGCTGCTCAGGCCCAGTGTCTCACGGGCGGCAGACTGATCTGGTTCTAATGGCACGGCATCAGCCAGTGTATGACCGACAAACGTATAGGGAACATGGTACTTATCGTAAACCTGCTGTTCGAAAGGAAACAAACCCAGCACGTGATTTGTGGCGGCTTTAATCTTATGAATGCGCTTTTCACGCCATGCCCACACGGTAGGACTGACATAATGAACAGTTTTAATCCCCCTGGCTTTCAGGGCTTTTTCCACACGAAGATTAAAGTCAGGGGCATCCACACCAATGAATACATCCGGCGGATTGGCTTCAAAATGCGCCAGCAGTTGCTTTTTCAGTTTGAGAATAGCAGGAAGATGAGACAACACTTCCACCAGTCCCATGACAGAAAGTGTTTCCATATCGAAGAGTGAGTGAAAGCCGGCGACTTTCATGTGATCACCGCCGATGCCTTCGATAATGGCATCGGGGTAACGCTTTTTCAGTTCGGCTATCATACCGGCGGCAAGCACGTCTCCTGACGGCTCACCTGCCACAACGCCAATTCGCAATGTTGATGCGGGCATTTAGCGGATGATACCCCGCTCGGCATTTTCAAGGAAAGACACCAGTGAGCGGATATTTTCATCGCTTTCAGCTACATCAGACAGCTTAGCCACAGCTTCAGCGATGGTATTGTTGTCACGGTAGATGGTACGGTAAGCCCGCTTTATTGCCATGATTTGACCGGATGTAAATCCACGGCGGCGTAAGCCTTCAGAGTTAATGCCCGCAGCGACGTGCTTCTGGCCGTTAACCATGACAAAGGGCGGTACATCACGCAAGACTATCGCGCCGGCGCCAACGAAGGCATGGCTACCTACTTTACCGAACTGGTGTATAGCTGCACCACCACCAAAAATAACAAAATTACCCAGTTCAACGTGTCCTGCCAGTGAAACATTATTCGCGAGAATACAATCGTCCCCGATGATCACATCGTGAGCCACGTGGGCATTGATCATAAACAGGTTGCGGGAGCCAATTTTTGTCAGTCCTTCATCCTGAATAGTGCCACGATGCACTGTACAGGTTTCGCGGAACACATTGTCATCACCGATTTCCAGACGGGTTTCTTCTCCGGCGTACTTTTTGTCCTGGCATTCTTCGCCTACAGAACAAAACTGAAAGAAGCGGTTACGCTTACCCACAGTCGTTGGGCCTTTGATGACCACATGAGACTCAAGTACACAATCGTCACCGATAACCACATCGTCACCGACATAACAGAAAGGACCTACGGAAACATTATTTCCCAGTGTCGCCTTTTCAGATATCACGGCAGTAGAATGAATCACGTTAAACCATCTCTCTCATTGCACACATGAATTCGGCACTGCAAGCTTCTTCACCATCAACGCTGGCGGTACCCTTAAACTTCCAAATCCCTCTGCGCTCTTTAACCAGACTAACATCAAATTCCAGTCTGTCACCAGGCGTAACAGGACGCTTGAAGCGCGCGCAGTCGATGCCGGCATACAAGTATAGCTTATCTGACTTACCCATGGTCTTGAATCCCAGTACGCCGGCAGCCTGTGCCATCGCTTCCAGGATTAGAACGCCCGGGAAAATTGGACGACCCGGGAAGTGCCCTGTGAAGCAGGGTTCATTCATGGTGATGTTTTTATATGCCTTGATAGACTCGCCTTCCACGTAATCAGTTACGCGATCAACAAGCAAGAACGGATACCGGTGAGGCAATAAATCCAGGATTTCCTGAATATCAATAGTGTTGAGTGAATTGGCCAAAAAAGCTCTCCTAATGCCAAAACCAGTCTGTCATAGGCTTATAGCAGACTGTTTGCCGTATTGTAATTTTAAATGGCGGCAACCATACGCGCATATGCGCTAAAAACAAATCAGACCAACGCCTCACGACGTTAGTCTGCTTGCGGGCTCAGGCCCGGTAATCTTCAGCCGGTAACCGGCCGGACATTACTTAATTTTTTTAACCTGTTCCAGCACTTGCTCTGACAGATCATGCTGGTCGTCTGCGAATGCTACAGCACCGGCATTCAGTACCAGGTCGTATTTTTCTTTCGCAGCCACTGAGTCAATCGCCTGCTTGATCAAGCCCAACAGTTTGTTGCGCTCTTCGTTGCTGCGACGCTGGATGTTCTGTTGCAGAGGCTGACCTTTTTCTGCCAGTTGCTCACGAACACTCAGAATTTTCTGTTGCAGTTCTTTTTTCTCATCTTCACTCATCGTAGCGGCATCACGCTGCAGACGCTCAGCATAGAACTGACCATCTTTCTGAAGCTGGTTAACTTCGTCGATTTGCGCTTTGAATTCGACCTGAATGTTATTAGAGATTTCAGCGGCCTGTGGCATCGCCTGGAATACGCCCTGTACATCTACAACGCCAATTTTTTGTTCAGCCATTGCAGAGGCACTTACCAGCGCACTACCTAACATCAGGGTTGCTACGAATTGTCTTGCCAACTGTTTCAAAAGGAACTCCTTTTTAAAATTTAAGCCCGGTTCACTGCCGGATTAGTATTAGAATGTTTGACCGATATTAAACGTAAAGAACTTGGCATCATCACCATCGCGTTCCTGAATAGCACGCGAGAAGCTGAATACCATAGGTCCCATCGGTGAAATCCATTGTACAGAAATACCGGCGGAACTACGATACTGTGTCCAGTCGGAATAGTCCAACAACTTACCGTACGATGAGTTGATCTGGTCTAAGTTTTTGTACTTATCGTAGTCGAATTCAGTATCCCACACGTTACCTACGTCGAGGAACACACTGGTACGTACTGAATTATCGTATTCCACATCCACAAACGGTGTCGGAACGATTAACTCGATCCCACCCAGTGCCATGGCGTTACCACCCAGGCTCCGGCTGGAGATCTGAATACTATCATCAGCTGAATCGCCCGGATACACCTCTCCGTCAGGACCAGTCACCGTATTGTAATTACGTCTGATCACACCACGGGGGCCCACGGTGTTATTTTCAAAGCCACGCAGCGTATCTGCACCACCGGCCGTGAAGTTTTCCGTAAACGGCAGGATCTGCTCGTTACCGTTAATGTCGCCGTAACCGTTACCGTAACCTAAACGCAAACGTGCCAGCACTGACCAGCGCTGATTACGTGACAGCGGGAAATAGAACTTGGTATCGAATACAGTTTTAAAGTAATTCACGTCAGAGTTCGGCGTAGTAATACTGAAACTTGCACGTTGTGATGAACCGGCTGTCGGGAACAGACCACGGTTCAGTGTACTGCGGCTCCACGCCACACTCGCCTGGAAGCTGTCATAGTTAATAGGAGCTTCCGGATCGGCGGAATCCCGGAACTGGTTATAAAACTGCTCAGTTTGCTCGTAGTAACCGGTGTTATATAACTCCACACTGGAGTAAGTAATACCAAAGTTAATACGGTTAACTTCGTTGATTGGATAACCAACGTTAGCGCCCACTGACCAGCGCTTAGAGTTGTACTGGATAACGTTAAAGTCAGAGCCGTCGAACTCGCTGTAACCGATACTACCACCCAGACTGATACCGTCGATGGTGAAATAGGGGTCGTTATAGGTAATTTGAGCTGAACGCTGATACGATACCGTACTGATGTTCAGACCCACCTGCTTACCTGTACCCAGGAAGTTATTCTGCTGAATACCGGCATTCAGACTCAGCTTCGTTCTGTCACCGTAACCGATACCGGCGTTAAACGAGCCTGAAGGTTGTTCCTTCACTGAAAAGTCCACATCAACCTGATCATCAATGCCAGGCAGACGGTTAGTTTCGAACTCAACCTCTTCCATGTAAGTCAGACGGGACAGCTGCGCTTTTGAGCTTTCCAGCAGTGAATTCGACAGCCACGTGCCTTCCATCTGGTTAACGTTATGACGTAATACATTATCAGACGTAACAGAGTTACCTTCGAAGTTTATACGACGCACATAGATACGTTTACCCGGATCGACCGACAGGGTCAGTTTAACCGTTTTATCTTCGTCATTAATTTCCGGCACCGTGGTCACAGTAGGATAAGCGTAACCAAAACGGCCCAGATATTTACTGATAAATTCTTCGGTATAGGTAACTTCAGCCTGACTGTAAAGCTCGCCAACAGTCAGCGGCAGCACCCGCTCGATATACTCTTCGTTACCCAGCAAATCACCGACAAGCTCCACATCAGAGATGGTGTATTGCTCACCTTCGGTGACATTCATCGCAACGTAGATGCCATCTTTTTCCGGCGTCATGGAAACTTGCGTAGAATCAATATTGAAACGCAGGTAACCACGGTCCATATAATGGCTTCTTAACGTTTCCATATCCCCTTGCAGGGTTTGCTGCTGGTAGCGGGTTTCAGACAGAAAATCCCACCAGGGTGTGTCAAACTGCAGTTCAAGGTCCTGCATCAGTTCTTCATCAGAAAATACTGAGTTACCGACGATATTAATTTGCTGGATTTCAGCGGCATCGCCTTCTTCGAACAGCAGTTTCAAATCAACACGATTACGGGGCAACGGTGTCACAATAGCAGACACATCAGCATTGTATTTACCAATGCTGTAGAAGAAGTCTTTAAGGCCATTTTCAATTGACGTCAGCACGGTTTTATCCAGCGGCTCTCCCACACGGATCCCGTTACCATCCAGACTCTCCTGTAACTGCTCATCTTTGATGTCATCGTTACCTTCAAAGATAATGTTACTGATAGTCGGACGCTCTGACACTTTCACGATAAGGGTATTACCGTCGCGTAATACCTCTACCCGCTCAAAGTGAGTAGAAGAATAAAGAGAGCGAATAGCCTGGGTGATGCGGAAGCTGTTAAGGCGGTCGCCTACCTGAACAGGCAGATAGGTCAGTGCCGCACCCAGTGCCACACGTTGCAGACCGGTAATTTTAATATCTTCAACAACGAATTCACTGTCAGACGCTGCAGCATTGGCGAAGCTAGCACTGGAAACCATGATTCCGGCTGCTACTAACTGATTTAACTTCATCTATTCTTTTATTCCTGGCCGCGTTTGCTGTTCTAATGTAAAACTGCCGTTTTGTCCCTAAGAAACAAAGCGACTAATATCGTTAAATATGGCGATGCTCATCATCATGAAAAGCAGTGCGCCGCCAATTTTAAACCCCCACTCCTGCACATGCTCCGGTACAGGTTTGCCTGATGCCCACTCGATGATATAAAACAGCAAGTGACCGCCATCCAGCATGGGAATTGGCAACAAATTGATAATGCCGAGACTGACACTGATCAACGCTAAAAAACTTAAAAAGTATGCCAGTCCGTATCCGGCACTGACACCTGCGCCCTGCGCAATGGAAATTGGTCCGCTGAGATTATTCAGCGATACATCGCCGGTAACCAGCTTGCCGAGCATTTCCACGCTGACGGCAGTCAGCCGCCAGGTTTTATCCAGTGCTTTACTCACGGCTTCAACAGGACCGTACTGATGAGTAAAGACATAACCTTCAGGCCAGGGCTCCGCTTTAGGGCTTACCCCTAAGAAACCATCCTGACCGTCAGGGGTATCCCGGCGCGCTATTGTAGCACTAACTGTCTGTTGCTGACCGCCCCGCATTAACGTAATGCTGACGGTTTCACCGGGTAACCCTTTAATAGTGTCAACCAGAGACATCCAGCTTTCTATCTTTTCGCCATTCAGCGCAATCAGTTCATCATCGACCTGTAACCCCGCCTGCTCTGCAGGACTGTCTTCAGAAATGAATGCCACCACGGTGGTGATTTCAGGTCTGAAAGGTACGATGCCCAAACTGTTTAAAGCAGACTGTTTTTCCGGGTCAAAGTTCCAGCCGGCGATATGTAAATTCGTCTGACTGGTCACACCTTGGGCAGATTTCACGGTAATTCCCACCTGAGGTGTACCAATTGCAGATATCAATTCCAGATTTACCGATTCCCAGTCAGGCGTCTCATGACCACCCACAGTAATAATTTCATCACCGGCTTTTAACTGAGCCTGCGCGGCAAAACTATCCGGCGTTATATCGCCAATCACCGGCTTTACTGTATTCTGACCAATCAGGAACATCATATACAATGCGAGCACTGCAAAGATAAAATTTACACCGGGGCCAGCGGCAATAATTGCCATACGTTGTAATACAGGTTTGTTATTGAACGCCAGGTGACGTTTTTCCGCAGGCACGTCATCCACGCGCTCGTCGAGCATACGTACATATCCGCCCAGCGGTATAGCGGCTACCGCAAATTCGGTGCCCTTCTTATCTTTTCGTGTCCAGAACGGTTTACCAAAGCCGATTGAAAACCGTTCGACATGCACGCCACACATCCGGGCAACAATAAAATGTCCCCACTCGTGTACCGCGACTAAAATACCCAGTGCGACTATGAATGAACCTAAACTCCACAGAAACGTGAACACTACACCTTACTCCGTACCAGTTCTGTGGCGACTTCCCTCGCCATTCTGTCTTCTTCAAGGATCTGTTGGAGTGACGATACCGTTACAGGTTCCATTCTGTTTAACGTTTCCTCGTTAATTGCTGCAATATCGGTAAAACCAATGGCGCCATCCAGAAAGGCGGCAACGGCAATTTCGTTGGCCGCATTAAGCCGCGTTGTGGCAGCCTGACCGCTGTCACAGGCATCAATGGCCAGTTTCAGGTTAGGATACCGCGTGTAACAGGGTGACTCAAAAGTAAGGCTTGCCATTTTCGCAAAATCCAGCGGTTCAACGCCGGCATCAATTCGTGCAGGCCAGGCGAGGCCATAAGCAATGGGCGTGCGCATATCAGGGTTACCTAACTGGGCAATCACCGAACCATCGGTGTACTGTACCATGGAATGGATCACACTTTGAGGATGCAGTACCACCGTAATATCTTTTGAAGAAGCACCGAATAACCAGCAGGCTTCAATAAATTCCAGTCCCTTATTCATCATGGTCGCCGAGTCCACCGTGATTTTCCGGCCCATGGACCAGTTCGGGTGATGACAGGCTTCCTCTACAGTGATGGTGTGAAAGGTGTCGATATCGCGGTGACGGAAGGGTCCGCCGGAACCGGTGAGCAAAATTTGACTGATCCCTGCCTGCTGCAATTCACCATAGCGAAATCCATCAGGCAAACACTGGAATATGGCATTGTGTTCACTGTCTATGGGAAGAATTTCTGCCCCGCTCTGATTGGCAGCATCGATGAAAAGCGCACCGGACATAACCAGCGCTTCTTTGTTTGCCAGCAATACACGCTTACCTGCTTTTACCGCTGCAAGGGTTGGTAATAAGCCTGCTGCGCCAACAATGGCCGCCATCACCGAAGTCACCTCCGGTGCACTGGCAACTTCTTCCAGCGCCTTAGGGCCACAAAGAATTTCAGAACTGACTTTCATCGACTGCGCCAGCTTCACCGCTTCGTCATACAAATTATCATCTGCGACTACCACGTAACGTGCAGCGCAGCTGATTGCCTGCTGCATGAGCTTTTCAAGCTGACTGTTGCCGGTAACAGCGAAAACCCGGTATTTATCCGGGTGTCTGCTGATAACGTCGAGGGTACTGCAACCGATGGAGCCGGTTGCGCCAAGTATGGTAACTGTCTGCATCAAGCCATCCAGGTAACATAGCAAAATGCAAATACGGGAAAGGCCGCAGTGAGACTGTCGATACGGTCGAGAATACCACCGTGTCCGGGCAGTAATTTGCCGCTGTCCTTAATGCCTGCACAGCGCTTCAGCATGCTTTCGTTCAAATCACCCAGCGCAGATACCGCCACGGTAATACCACCGATAAGCAAGTGCAGCCAGATGCGGTCTGTTGCTACCTGATAATGTAATGCTGCAAAAGCGATAATAGCGAAAGACGCACCGATTCCACCGATTAAACCTTCCAGCGTTTTGCCGGGTGACACATTAGGCCGCAGTTTATGGCGACCGAATTTAACGCCGCTGAAGAATGCGCCGATATCCGCCGCCCAGACAATACCGAGCACATAGAAAATCAGCGATGAGCCATATAAGGTGTCAACATCATGAAGACTGGTTCTGAGACTGATAACGGCAACCCAGGTCGGGATTAAGGTCAACAGACCGAAGCCTAACCGAATCAGATTATTGTTCCGCCAGAAGGCTGAATAACGGGGATAGAAAATGATCATCCACAGCGAGAACATCCACCAGATAACGGATACGCCAAGGATAAAATGGTAAAGCCCGTGGAGTTGTCCCTGGTACCAGATGTATTGAGCATCCACAATGGACGACAGCACCAGACACAGCGCAAAAACAAAAGCAGCGAACATGGCTTTGCGGGGTCGTGCTGTGATGCCGGACATATTCGCCCACTCATAAGCACCCAACCCGACAACACCGGCAATGGCAACTTCGAACTGCCAGACTGGTAAGAAAAGGATGGCTATCAGCGCCAGAGGCGCCAGAATTAATGCTGTTATTATTCGTTGTTTTAGCATAATTGGCGATGTGCTCCTGATGGCGGTGCCGGCACCGCCGTTAGTTGCAGGCTTCAGTTCCGTGGAACGCTGACCTGTTCGCCCGTAAGACCGAAACGGCGCTGGCGTTGTTTGAAATCATTGACTGCCTGCTGAAAAACATCTTCAGAAAAATCAGGCCATAGTACGTCAGTAAAATAGAGTTCAGCGTAGGCACATTGCCACAGCAAAAAGTTGCTGATGCGATGCTCACCGCCTGTGCGGATAAGTAAATCCAACTCCGGCAGCCCTGCTGTTGACATTTTTGCGTCGAAAGCCTCTTCAGTGATATCAGCCGCAGTCATCGAGCCTTCTGCTACAGCCTGAGATAACTCCCGCGCCGCATTAACGATATCCCAGCGGCCACCATAATTGGCAGCAATATTGAGAACAAGATCCTTATTGTCAGCAGTCATTTCTTCTGCTTTGCGGATCTTATCTTTCAATTTATCATCAAAAGCTGAAACGTCACCGATCACTTTTAAACGTACACCGTTTTTATGTAATCGCTTAGCTTCATTATTCAGAACAAGATTAAAAAGCTCCATCAATACAGACACTTCTTCTTCCGGACGTTTCCAGTTTTCACTGGAAAACGCGAAAAGCGTTAATGACTGAATACTGTTCTGACGGGCAAAACGCACAACTGCCCGGACAGATTCCACGCCGGCTTTATGGCCAAACGTTCTGATTTTGCCTTTCTTTTGCGCCCACCGACCGTTTCCGTCCATGATGATCGCAACATGCTGAGGTCCCGGTACATTGACCGGGGTCTCAGTAGTTTCAGGCGCTGTGTTAGACCGCATTCCTAACATAGTAACTTTTTAAATTTCCATCAGTTCTTTTTCTTTGTCTGCCAGCATGGCATCCACTTTTTTAATGAAATCATTCGTCAGAGACTGAATGTTTTCTTCCGCAGCGCGGCTTTCATCTTCACTGATTTCTTTTTCTTTCAGCAAATCTTTAATGTCACCGTTTGCGTCACGGCGGATGTTACGGATAGCAACACGACCACCTTCCGCTTCGTTACGTACAACGCGGATAAGATCTTTACGACGCTCTTCCGTCAGCGGAGGTAACGGGATACGAATCGACGCCCCTGCACTCATCGGGTTGAGGCCCAGATCAGATTGCATGATAGCTTTCTCTACAGCCTGAATAGCACTCTTATCAAATACACTCAGCGCCAGCGTGCGGCTGTCTTCTGCGACAACGTTCGCAACTTGCTTCAGCGGCGTATCCACACCGTAGTAAGGCACCATGATGCCGTCAAGCAGGCTCGGGTGAGCACGGCCTGTACGAATTTTGCTTAACTGACTTTTCAGTGCACTGATGCTTTTATCCATACGCTCTTGCGCATCTAATTCAATTTCATCAATCACAGTTGTTTCCTATTTCTTACTTAAAATTTTCAGGATGGTCGATCAACGTACCTTCCTGCTCACCCATGACAACCCGCTTCAGACAGCCCGGTTTGTTCATGTTGAATACGCGGATAGGCATACGGTGATCACGTGCCAGAGTGAAAGCAGATAAATCCATCACTTTGAGTTCTTTTTCCAGCACTTCCTGATAAGACAATTGGCCATACAGTGTAGCGTCAGGATTTTTTACCGGATCGTCGCTGTAAACACCGTCTACCTTAGTGGCTTTCAATACGGCTTCAGCTTCAATTTCAATGCCGCGCAGACAGGCAGCAGAATCGGTAGTGAAGAAAGGATTCCCGGTACCTGCAGAGAAGATAACAACGCGGCCGGATTTTAATAAGCTGATAGCTTCTGCCCAGTTGTAGGCGTCACAAACACCATTTAAAGGAATAGCAGACATCAGGCGGGCGTTTACAAAAGCACGGTGCAATGCATCACGCATAGCCAGACCGTTCATGACAGTGGCTAACATACCCATGTGGTCACCCACTACACGGTTCATACCGGCTTTCGCCAGGCCTTCACCACGGAACAGGTTACCGCCACCGATAACTAAGCCAACCTGTACACCCAATTCAACCAGCTCTTTAATTTCCTGAGCCATGCGATCGAGCACTTTAGGGTCTATACCGAATCCTTCGGAACCCATTAGCGCTTCACCGCTGAGTTTTAACAAAATACGTCGATAGGCTGATTTTGGTGTGATACTCATTGTTTGAATAGTCCTTATGAATTCGGCTTGTCTCATGCCTCGTTATACATAACAAGAAATGACGCAAGCCGACTCGTTACAAGCGATATTTTTACTGTCAGGCAGTTGATTGCCTCACTCATAAAAAAGCACCCCCGAAGAGGTGCTCTGTAGTGTATCCGACATTGGCCGAATGAAAAAGCGAAACGCAGAATTATTTCTTCGCCGCTTCCATTTGAGCCGCAACTTCAGCTGCGAAGTCTTCAGTTTTCTTCTCGATACCTTCACCCACTTCAAAACGGATGAAGTTAACAACGTCAGCGCCTTTGCTCTTCAGCAGTTCGCCAACAGAAACAGAAGGATCTTTAACGAAAGGCTGACCTGTCAGGCTGATTTCGCCGGTGAATTTCTTCATACGGCCAGCAACCATTTTTTCAGCGATATCAGCAGGCTTACCAGACTGGATAGCCAGTTCTACCTGGATTTCTTTCTCTTTTTCTACAACTTCAGCAGGAACGTCGTCAGGCTTAACGAACTGAGGGCTTGCCGCTGCAACGTGCATTGCTACGTCTTTAGCCAGTTCTTCGTCGCCACCGTTTAAGATAGCGATTACGCCGATACGACCGCCGTGCACGTATGCACCCAGGTTGTCGCCTTCAACGTTGATAACGCGACGAGGAGAAATGTTTTCACCGATTTTAGCAACTAACGCGTCACGTACTTCGATAACTTTCGCGCCGTCTAATTCAGCTTCGTTCAGTTCTTCAACAGAGTTGATGTTACCGGCATGTGCAACGGCCAGAACTTTGTTACCGAAGCCAAGGAAACCTTCGTCACGGGCAACGAAGTCAGTTTCACAGTTTACTTCCATCATGGTAGCGCGGTTGCCTTCAACCTGAGTCAGGATTACACCTTCAGCGGCGATACGGCCAGCTTTTTTAGCGGCTTTAGCCTGACCAGACTTACGCATGTTTTCGATGGCCAGTTCGATGTCACCGTCGGTTTCAACAAGCGCTTTTTTACAATCCATCATACCTGCGCCGGTACGCTCACGCAGTTCTTTAACAAGTGCTGCAGTCACTGCCATTTTTCAATTCCTCAGCATTAAACATTTAATAAGGTAAAAGGGGCTATTGGTGCCCCTCTTGAGATATTCGGTATTTTTGATGACAGTGGCATGTCATTGCCATGACCACTGTCACCGGTCAGGTCTGATTACTCAGCGGCTTCTACGAAGTCGTCTTGCTCAGCCTGAACTTCAAGGTTGCTTTCGCGACCTTTGTTTACTGCATCAGCAGCAGCATCAAGATACAGCTGGATAGCACGGATCGCGTCGTCGTTACCAGGGATGATAAAGTCAACACCGTCAGGGTTAGAGTTAGTATCTACAACACCAACTACAGGGATACCCAGGTTACGTGCTTCAGTGATTGCAATGTGCTCGTGGTCAGCGTCGATAACAAAGATCACGTCAGGCAGACCGCCCATGTCTTTGATACCGCCAAGGCTGCTTTCCAGCTTGTCCATTTCACGTTGCAGCATCAGCGCTTCTTTTTTGGTCAGCTTGTCGAAAGTACCGTCTTGTGCTTGTTGCTCAAGATCTTTCAGACGCTTGATAGACTGGCGAACTGTTTTCCAGTTAGTCAGCATACCGCCCAACCAACGCTTGTTCACGTAGAACTGGTCACATTTCTGTGCTGCATCTTTTACAGCTTCACCAGCCGCACGCTTAGTACCAACAAACAGGATTTTACCTTTCTTGGAAGCAACACCAGACAGGTAGTTCATTGCTTCGTTGAACAGAGGTACTGTTTTTTCCAGGTTGATGATATGAACTTTGTTACGGGCACCGAAGATGAAAGGCTTCATCTTAGGGTTCCAGTAGCGGGTTTGGTGACCGAAATGCACACCGGCTTTCAGCATGTCACGCATTGATACGTTAGCCATGATATTTTCCTCTTGGGGTTAGGCCTCCATATACCCCTTCCATCGATCCGCGCGGTCTGTGAAGTCCTTGCAGACACCCCGATGACAAGTGTCGGTATATGTGTGTTATTTAAAAAGTTAATTTACGAATATTGCGGTCCGGATAAACAGTGTTTTTCCGACTCTCACAAAACGCGGGCGCTTTATACCACAACAGGCCCCCATGCTCAAGTTTTAACGTCATCTGAGGCTGTCAAAATGCAGGATGACTATACAGTTGCGCTGTCAGACGTTACCATAATAGCAATCATGCGCCTGCCGTTTTAATTTGTGATAACTTCAAATACCTGAGTCAGGTATATCATCAGACTAAACACATTCCCGGCGCATTCCCGTTTTCTCTGTTATCAATAATCGAGGGTACAGTGGCAGCTATTATTAAAACCGCTGAAGAAATTGAAAAAATGCGCGTTGCCGGCAAACTCGCCGCAGATGTGCTGACGATGATTACACCACATGTGAAAAAGGGTGTAACCACTGACGAACTGAATACCTTATGCCACGACTATATTGTCAATGAGCAACAAGCGATTCCGGCACCATTAAACTATGGTCATCCACCGTTTCCAAAATCTATTTGTACATCGGTAAACCATTGTATTTGTCATGGCATCCCGTCGGATAAAAAACTTAAAGACGGCGACATCATTAATATTGATGTAACCGTGATAAAAGACGGTTACCACGGCGATACCTCAAAGATGTTTATCGTCGGTAAGCCCGCCATTCTGGCTGAACGCCTGGTGCGGGTAACGCAGGAGTGTTTATATAACGCCATCAAACAGGTAAAGCCCGGCATGCGTCTGGGGGACATTGGTCACCTTTGCCAGACACATGCTGAATCGCATAATTATTCTATCGTCCGTGAGTACTGCGGACACGGTATCGGTGCAGGTTTCCACGAAGAACCTCAGATTGTTCACTACGGCCGTCCGGGCACGGGTGATGAACTGGTTCCGGGTATGTGCTTCACAATTGAACCCATGGTAAATGCCGGTAAGCGCCACTCAAAAGTACTGCCGGATCAATGGACTGTGGTCACTAAAGACCGCAGCCTGAGTGCCCAGTGGGAGCATACTTTGCTGGTTACTGAAGACGGTGTTGAAGTACTGACGCTGCGTGAAGAAGAAGATTTGCCCAGAGTCATCAGCCACAGTTAATTCCGGCCGGTGAGTTTTTCCGACAGGCGTGTCCCGGCGCCTGTCTGTCTCCCTTAGTTATAACTTTTTCGACTAATTATTCACTTTTTAGCTCATTTTCATCACCTTTGCATAATGCGAAAATATGACGTTTCGTGTTATTGTTCGCCAGATTTTTCCTTTCTGAAGTAATAAAAGGCACATTTTGAGCTTACAAAGACTAATCGAACAGGCCGAAACCATCACCTCCGCTGAAGATATCGCAGGTATCAAAGCGTGTATTACTGCGTCTAACCAGTGGCTCGAAAGCGCGTTTGATACGACACCGGTGGATCAACTGGTCACCGGCCGTGCGAAGTTTGTGGATGCCATGCTTGCCCACCTCTGGCAACTGATGGGTCTGGATGTTGTATCCGGCCTGGCGCTTTGTGCGGTTGGGGGATATGGTCGCGGTCATCTGCAGCCGCATTCAGACATTGATTTATTAATTGTCAGTCACAAAAAGCTCAATAAAGATGTGCAGGAGCGCATCAGTCAGTTCATCACACTGTTATGGGATATCAAACTGGACGTGGGCCAGTCTGTCCGGACAGTGAAAGAAACACTGCAACTTGCAAAAGAAGATATCACGATTACCACAAACCTTGTGGAGAGCCGCCTGCTCACCGGTGACATGGATGTGTTTGAAACACTGTGGGATAAGCTGAACAGTCGCAAATCCCTTTCATCGAAAGACTTTTTCAAAGCCAAGTACGACGAGCAAATGGCCCGTCATGCCAAATTCAATGGCACGTCTTACAACCTTGAGCCTAATATTAAAGAGAACCCGGGTTGTTTGCGTGATATTCAGTCCATCGGCTGGGTCGCGAAGAAGCATTTCAAAGAATATGACGGCTTTAATCTGGTTGGACACGGTTATTTTACTGAAGAAGAACATGGCGAACTGATAAGCTGCCGCATGCACCTCTGGCGTATGCGTTTTGCTCTGCACCTTATAGCCGGACGCAGTGAAAACCGCTTACTGTTTGATTACCAGCCGGATGTAGCAGAAAAACTGGGATATGGCCGCGACGGAAAAGCATCAGTAGAAAAAATGATGCGGGACTTTTTCCGCATTATCCGCCGTGTGAGTGAACTGAATAAAATGCTGCTGCAACGGTTCCGCTACGATATGCTGAATCAGAGTGTACAGTCTGAAACGCCGGTTAACGCAGACTTCAAACTCCTGGACGGAATGATATCTCCTACCCGTTCCGGTGTATTTGATTGCCCGGAAGCTGTGCTGGATTTTCTCAAAGTCGTGGCCGACACTCCTGCAGTACAGGGACTGGACACCGATACCATCCGCCAGCTCAGGAATGTCCGCAGAAAGTTTGAAAATAACTACTACGTGGAACGGGAAGGTTGCAGGGAACGGCTGATGCTACTTTTCCGCCATCCCCACTTTTTCGATTTCGCATGGGATATCATGCATCAGTACGGCATTCTGGAATGTTACCTGCCGGAATGGGACAAAATTGTCGGCATGATGCAATTCGATTTGTTCCATGCCTACACAGTTGATGAGCACACCCACCGTGTGGTGAAAAATGTGAATCATTACTTCCAGCCGGAAAACATTGAATTTCCCCGGTGCGGCAGAATTGTCCGTAATCTGGACAAACCTGAGCTGATTTATATTGCCGCAGTATTTCACGACATTGCAAAAGGCCGTGGCGGCGACCACTCAGAACTGGGCGCTGAAGATGTGGCAAAATTTGCCGGATTACATGGCATAAAGCCGAAAGATGCAGAGCTGATTGAATGGCTGGTCGAAAACCACCTGCTAATGTCAGTGGTTGCCCAGCGTCGTGATATTTATGATCCGGATGTGATCAGCGAATTTGCCACCGCCGTGCGCAGTCATACCCACCTGAACCTTTTATACGTACTCACTCTGGCGGATATCCGCGCCACCAATGATAACCTGTGGAACGACTGGAAATCATCGCTGCTCAGAGAGTTGTATCTTATGACCCAAAAGGCACTGGACAATGGTTTGCAATGTCAGGTCACGCTGGACGACCGGGTAAAAGAACATAAACACACAGCGCGTATTATTCTGGACGCGCAGGGTGTGCCGGAAAACGATATTCAGTCGCTGTGGGATCGTCTGGAAGACGATTACTTTGTGCGCTTCAAGCCGGCGCAGATTGCCTGGCATACACTGGAGATTTTAAACGGGGAAAAATCCGTACTGGCAGATAATCCGGACGCTCTGGTGGTTAAGGCTAATGACAACTCCGCAAAAGGCGGCACTGAAATTCTCATTTACGGGCGGGACCGGAAAGCACTGTTCGCTCAGGTTGCCTCAGTCATAGACAGCAGAAACTGTTCAATTCACGATGCCCACATTACAGTCACCCGTGACGGCTATGTGTTTGACAGCATTCTGGTGCTGGAAAATGACGGTTCCAGATTAAGTGGTGAAAACCGTACGAAGAGTCTGGAGAATGCCATTCTTTCTCAACTGGAAAAGCCGGGACGGGCCCATGACAACAAGCGCAAACTTTCCCGCCAGATGCGTCAGCTGGATGTCCCCACGAAAGTCCGCTTTTTTACATTAAATGATGAAAGCACACTGATAGAACTGGAAGCGCTGGACGCCCCCGGGATTCTGGCTAAAATTGGCCATGCATTCGTGGATAAAAGCGTGGTGCTGAAACTGGCAAAAATTGCCACCATCGGGGAACGTGCCGAAGATATTTTTATTGTCAGCAACGACGCTGGCAAATCATTAACCCAGGAGCAGCAGGTTGCCCTTAAAAAGCAAATCCTGTTTAAACTCGATCAACTTGAAGACATCAACATATCATGACTGAATTGAAATCCATCATTGAAGATGCGTTTGAAAACCGTGACGCTTTGTCACCCTCTTCTGCGCCGGACGAAGTAAGACAAGCTGTTGCAGACGCTATCGCTATGCTGAACAGCGGTAAAGCCCGCGTAGCGGAAAAAATTGCCGGTGAGTGGGTTGTTCATCAATGGCTGAAAAAAGCGGTATTACTGTACTTCCGTCTTCACAACAATGACATTATTGATGGTGCTGAAACAACATACTTCGATAAAGTACCTTTAAAATACACCGGCTACACTGCTGAACAATTTGCCGCAGAAGGCGTACGTGTTGTGCCACCGGCTGCAGTACGTACCGGTTCATTTGTCGGTAAGAATGTGGTTGTGATGCCTTCTTACGTAAACATCGGCGCATTTGTTGATGAAGGTACCATGGTAGATACGTGGGCAACTGTTGGCTCGTGTGCACAGATCGGTAAAAATGTTCACCTGTCAGGCGGTGTAGGCATTGGTGGTGTACTGGAGCCACTGCAAGCCAACCCGACGATTATTGAAGATAACTGCTTTATCGGTGCACGCTCTGAAATCGTTGAAGGCGTGATTGTTGAAGAAGGCGCGGTAATTTCTATGGGCGTTTACATCTCCCAGAGCACCCGCATTTATGACCGTGAAACCGGCGAAATCACTTATGGTCGCGTACCGGCAGGTTCAGTTGTGGTTTCAGGTTCTCTGCCTTCTAAAGATGGCTCTCACAGCCTGTATGCAGCGGTCATCGTGAAGAAAGTGGACGCAAAAACCCGTGCAAAAGTAGGCATCAACGCCCTGCTCCGTGGCGTAGAATAATTCTGCGGATCACATAAATAAAAAGCGCAGCCGGGAGTATAAACTGACCCGGCTGCGCTTTTTTCGTTATAGCTGCCTGCTATAAACCCACTGACGGTGATTACACCACCAGTTCATCTTTGATCGATTCAACAAACGCCAGCACCGGCTTTTCCGGCTCAAAGCACTCAATAGCATCCACCTCCAGCATCTCAGCCACGGCTTTACCCTGCAATTCGCTGAGCAATTCAAACCACTGGCGTCCTGCTGCACAATACGTATCTCCGTAGCTGCTGTCACCTAACGCACAAACAGCGAAAGGTTTTCTGTCGAGCAACGGAAACTGGTCTTTCAAATCTGAAAATACAAATTCCAGATTCGGTGGCACATCTCCCTGTCCGGTTGTTGATGTGATCACCAGCAAAGCTCCGGCATTAGTCACATCTGAAACTTGCGGATCACTGCACACCTGACACTCGATGCCTTGCGCACTCAGGGATTCAGCTACCGTTTCTGCGGCATGCTGCGCATTTCCGTAAACACTGCCGGCAAGAATGGTTAATGCTGTCATATCAGCCCTCTTTAATCAGTCATTAAGTCACCTCATACCCGGCCAGGTTGCTGAGCATACTGGCAAAAGGCGCATGAGGCGTTGTATTGATGGTAACGGTTTTTCCCGTCACCGGATGTGAAAATTGCATTAAAGTACACGTAAGGGCTAATTGATTAAAACCAAACTGCTCCCGTGCAAATTTATTTTGTTTGCCATCACCGTGTGAGGTGTCACCGATGATGGGATGGCGTAAATGAACAAGGTGTCTGCGCAACTGATGTTTGCGTCCGGTAAACGGCCTCAGCGCCACCAGCGAATAACGCGCAGAATCATACCTTCCCACCGGCACAGGCACACTGAATTTTTTCATAACCGTGTATTCAGTTACTGCATGCTGCGGGGCTACGTCTTCTGCCCGGTGAGCATCGGCAAACTTGTCCCGTTTAAATGTGAGGGCATAATCGATTAAACCACAGCCATTCATCCATCCGCGCACAAGGGCCAGATAGCCTTTACGGATCTGTTTGCCCATCATTGCCTGCCCCAGCTGACTGGCGATCTGTCCGTTAAATGCAAATACCAGTACACCGGAAGTAGGCCGGTCCAGACGGTGAACCGGATAAACGTGCTGCCCCACAGTATCCCGTAGTTTCTGAACGGCAAATTCGGTTTCCCGCTTATCTATCGGGCTGCGGTGAACCAGCAAACCCGGAGGCTTGTCCATGGCAACAATGTGATCATCCCGATATAAAATCTTCACTGGCTGATGACCGGTTATCAATCCCGCTTCACTCACCACAAACAACCTCGTCAAGTTGCTGCAGCACCAGATGCAAATCTAACTCGCCCGGCAACGCAATCTGGGCTATAGGCAGTAAAGCCATATTGGCGGGTAAAGATTGTCCTTCCGCGATTAATTGCTGAAAACGGGGAATAAAAATAAATTGCAGCCATGCTTCAAAGGCCAGCGTATCGCGGGCGAAGGGCTGCGTACTTTGCAACGCTTCCGGCGCCGGTGCTGTTGACGACCAGTAGCCACCAGCTTTAAGGACTGTTTCCAAATCTTTCAGTAACAGACCAATGTGTTCAACCTGTGACATAACGGCTCTTTATGATGAAAAGCGGCCATTATAGAGTCACTGTTACGGTAGTAAAAGCCCCGGCACACCGTTATCATACCGCCTTTGTTTTCAGGTGGAGCAGTTCAGTATGTCCGGTCAGTCAGCCCAATCTATTCAAACACTCAGCGAATTTCTGCTTCACGCAGGAACGGACTTTCAATTGTTTGATTTAGGCCGCGGTGTACACCCTCTGGACACGCAGCAATTCCTTGAGATGGAAAGCGGCATGCGCCCCTGCCCCAGACCACGCCAGCAACACGCCTGGTTTGGCATTGTTTTCTGGTCGGGCAAGCCGGTAAAACATCATTATATCTGGTTTCTGAAGTTCCCGGTTGATGAGCGGGGTTTACTGGTCATGGCCGCCCGTAATCATTTTTTGCAAATTATTGTCGATGTGCTCGGTAGCAGTCCGGAAAATGAAAAGCAGGATACATTGCCGGATAATCCTTACTCTTTTGTGCCGGTACAGTCGCAGATGGCGCAGTTCAACGCCCTGACCCGAAATATGCTCGGCCTGCCGGCGGCGCCGGGCACAGATAAAGTTGCGCAGTATGTAAAAGCCCCGGCAGTCAGTGACTGGCGGGAACTCTCTGTACAGGCCATTGCCGATTATGCTACTACGCTGACATCAGATGACGCGGTCACCGCTGTAATAACTAACCTGTCACTTTTTCAGCAGGATTTTGTCAAGACACTGATGGAGAGTTGCGAACCCGTCGACCTGGCACCAACATTGAAACAGGCCATCGCCGTTTACTGTCAGGAAACGCTGATTGAGAACCCGGTAACGGGTCTGGCCGCATTGCGGGCACTGGCCAGCGAAACAGCAGATAAAACTGTCACGGCACTGTTGAAAGATTTACTGAACGGGGAACAGGCTGATATTCATCTGCTCAGCGTGATTGCCGGCCGCCACTATGCACAGCTCGATGAAACCCTTCTTGTTCGCTTTTTTGAAAATGCTGCCGCTATGGATGATAAAGAAAACAGGCAAGGCGCAGTATTTGGCGGTTTTTTCTCTGACCTGGTTCAGTTACCGGTGCTCAGATTACAGGTACTGACCCTGTTGAGAACGGATACGTGCAGCGAAAAGCTGAAACTGGCCTTCGGGCGGTTGTTTAACCAGGCACAGAAGCAGTAAACAAATGACTTTAGGTGAATTAACTTTATTTCTGCTGATTGGATTTGCGGGCTTTCAGTTCTGGCGGATACGCAGCATTTCAGAGGCGGCATTCGAACACGCGCGCCTGTACTGCGACACGCATCATCTCCAGTTGCTGACACTGGCCCGTCGCTCCACACGACTGACTTTCAAATATGCTAAGCCAGACTGGCATTCACGATTTGAGTTTGAATTTTCCGGAAACGGAGAAGACAGATATACAGGAGAAATGGAAATGGTGGGAAAACGGGTACTCAGAACGCAATTACCGCCTTACCGCGTATAAAAACGCAAAAAAAGCGATAGCCCGACGCTATCGCTTTTTCTGAATTTTGAGCGTCCTTCTCTGCGATCCATTGCAACTTTCACCGTCCAGTAAAAATCCGTATGCGCCCCTTTCCTTCTTTTCCTGCGTCATCCTGAGCAGGCCACTCTGTTCCGTGAGCGGATCCCTTTCCATTTTTCCTGTAGTAACTACACATCCTTCGTGCAGCATTCTTCAATCCCTGAAGTTGTCCATTGCGTTCATCATGAACGCTATCCTTATCCCTTAATCCATATTAACCACTCATCCGTGCAGTGGTAATCCCCGTTCCTGAGGTTGTCCCTGATGCGCTTTCCTTCGCGCTTCCAATGTCCTTTTGACCACAATCCCCGTGGTATTCTTCATCCTGAAGTTGTCCCTGACGGTCATCCTGACCGTATCCCTTTTCCGTTCTCCTGAAAACTGGCTCTTCCTGAGTCAGTATTCCGTTCCTTCGGTTGTCCGCAGTTCATCCATGAGTGTCGTAAAGTTCATCCCTGACTCGTCGTGTTTCCCTGTGACATGATTAATAGTACTGATCCTGTAGATCTGTGCTACATGCTTTTTTCAATTATTTTCACCGTCATAAATCTGTCATTAGCGGCATTAGCAAAAAGTCTAACAAAAACAGCAACTTTATACTTTGGTATAATAAAAACGTCATAAAAAAAACTTCAAAGTCCTACACTTTTGTAAGACATGTCTTACAAACTTTTGGGTAATGTCTACCGGGGGAATTCTGCGAAAAAACACCGGTAGCAGAATAGTGATGAAAAAAAGCGCAACCATCAGGTTACGCTTTCAAAACAGGGAGATAGAGGCTAAGTGATCAGACCAGCGGCTTCGGCTTAAAGAGGATCTCTCCGGTAACGTCAGACACTGTGATCACCGAGATCTGTTGATAGAACCCGCTTCTGAAGAACTTCAGGTATTTGGGCAAGCTCACAAAAACGCCCACCCCTTCGCTGGATGAGTCTTCATTTACGATACTGTCTATCGCCCCCATTAATACATGACCCAGACCATGATGCTGATGGTCCGGATGGACGGCAATAAAAGACACCATATGATAATGTTCAGCGGGCATTGCACTACGGATCTTCTCTTCTTTCTCAACCATAGCACGGGTACTGAAATAGCCTGCTGTCAGCAGCATTTTCAATCGCCAGTGCCAGAAACGCCCGCTGGAAAAGCTGCTGCCGGGTTTCGTCAGACAAGTGACAGCCAGCAAGCGACTGTCTTCGAACAACCCTATCATAGGTTGACCTGCATCCCAGAAGGCATCCAGCTCTTCTCTGATGGCACTACGCAGACGGCCTTCATAGCCTTCTTTTTCTGCCTGAAAGATGTCCATGAACAGAGGATCATCATGATAGGCGTTATAAAGAATGGAAGCGGCTACTTTCAGATTGTCGGCAGTAAGGAATACTGCACGCACGTCTTCGATATGTACATCTGACTCAAGAACGGTATTCATGGGACGATCTCCTGTAAATGAGAACAGGCGGATGCACTACTGACGCCTGACAAACAGTTATAGCCTGTTTTTTAATCACTTTACAGAAGAACGGCTCATTTGTTAACTAAAAGTTAATTCACACTATTCAGCGGTTCAGAGCTGGTTGTAAGCACCGTCACCCCAGCCCGTAAGAACACCGTCACGGAATACCAGAGGCGTACATTCGTCTTTAGATGTGACACCGTCATCCATGGTGCGTTGAGTACGGTAGAACAGTACGCGGTAAGCGTGATCATTCTTATCGTGCATTTCGTTAAAGTCGGCTACACCCATTTTGCGGACAACCGATTCATAGGTCATACCGGTTTCTAACTGCGAAACATGCTTACGGTTATTGTATTCACGATCCTGCCAGTCTGAAGAATAATGTCCGTCATCTCCGCCTACAGAGATAACACAACCGGTGAGTGTGAACGGTGAAATAAGAGCAGCGGCCAGAATGAGATGTTTCATTGTAATCCTTTTTATAAAAATAATTTCAGTGGTTTTATTAACACCTTAAGAATCAAATTTCAGACCACAAATTAACTCACTGATTTTGTTTAACATTATAAAATCCAGTAAAGTAAGCCTGGTTAACATTTAGTGTATTACACTATTAACTGGTGCTTTATACTATTCCCGAAAACTCTGTATTCTCAGTAACCGAAGTAAGGAAAAATGATGTCTCAGGCCGATCAGTCACAACAGCTCGTTATGCTTTGCCACAAAATGCACCAGGAAGGTTTGCAGCCCGGCGTAGGGTTGTTGCGCGCGCGGGCTCCTTTCAAAGTCTCAGTGACGCAGGCTATCGATGCGATAAAAGCCTGGAATGCCAGCAGCAAAATGCCGGCAACACCAGCTTCAGATGCCGGCGACCGGGTCGCTGCGCTGGAAAAACGTGTCAGCGAAATGGAATCGGCTATTGCGATACTTGAACAACGTCTCGCACAATTGAGTGATAAAACAGCGTAAAGATTAAGTGCGCGGGGTAAGCGCCGACAGAAAATCAGCCATTGAAGGGGCAAGCACCTGCTCAGCACGTTTGCCAACTCTCTCCAGCAATACCTCACCGGTGCTATTGTCCAGTGAAATCAGGTAGTCATCGTCGTCTGTGAGTGCGAAGAATAACGTAGCAGGCTGTTTCAGGCGACGTTTCATCATAATGTGCCCGATGAGATTTTCCTGAAGTCTTTCGAAATCTTCATCGCTGCATACCTGCAGCAGTTCACAGTTGCCCTGCTCCGCTTTTGCCGGTATATGAAAGCTGAAGTAGCGGGTAAACCAGGTAACAAAATCAGCGTGTAATTTAATATCCAGCGCCTCTTCCAGACCATTAAAGTTATTGTTGCCTGTTTGCTTAACAGGTTGCCAGTTTACCACTTCACCATTCTCAGCATTCCGGGAATAACACGGTGAAGGCCAGTCTTTATCAAATTCAATCGTCAGAAATTCGGGATTTTGTGACCCGGCGGTAAGGCATTGCTGAATAAAAGCATCTAAACTTTGTGTTAATTGGTCGGGCATTTCGGTGGCCTTTTGGTTACACTGAGGACCTGCTTCATTCTGGTTTTATCAGATTGCGGGCCCGTTGACTTTTCTGCCCGCTATTTTAAGGTTGAATCACACATTATGACAAACCCAAAGCCTTTCAAGGTGCCTTCGGATCTTTCCCTTGGAAAAACGGTTGAATATGAAACGTCTTACAATCCTTCATTGCTGCAAGCTGTACCACGCAGCCTGAGCAGAGATACACTGTCATTATCAGCGGAAACCCTGCCTTTTCAGGGCTGCGATATTTGGACCGGTTATGAATTGTCATGGCTGAACAGCAAAGGTAAACCCTGTGTGGCGATTCTTGAATGCAGAGTGCCGGTCACGTCTCCTTCATTAATTGAGTCTAAATCTTTCAAGCTCTACCTTAACAGCTTTAATCAGTCGAAATTTGATGATGCAGAAGCAGTAAAGGACGCCCTGACCAGAGATCTATCTGCCTGTGCCGGAGAAAATGTTGATGTCACAGTTATCCTGCCAGACGCATTCAACGCGCTGGGAATGGAAGAACTGTCAGGGCATGTGATTGACGATCTGGATATTACGGTGACGTCATATTCTCCTGACAGCGGGTTATTAACTACAGAAAATCAGGATGTTGCCGAAACAGTAGTCAGTCATCTGCTTAAATCGAATTGTTTAATCACAAATCAGCCAGATTGGGCTAGTATTCAAATCAGGTACAGCGGAAAACAAATCGATCACGCATCGTTACTGAAATATTTAATTGGTTTCAGACAACACAATGAATTCCATGAACAGTGCGTTGAACGAATATTTTGCGACATTATGAGCCAGTGTAAGCCGGAAAAACTTACTGTCTTTGCCCGTTATACCCGACGGGGAGGACTGGATATTAATCCGTTCCGGTCGAATTATGAAACTGCAGGTTTAAACACCCGTTCGGCTCGCCAATAGTGGGCGGTCACTCCGCCGGTATGCAAAGGAAAATGATGGATTCTAAGCAACTATCTTCATTAGCTTCACATAATGAGACGCTGGTACAGTTCATAATACGGTTAAGTTCCTTTTATGAGGGTTTGTCAGCCGAAACAGATAAAGAATTGCGGGTTCTGCGGGGACACTTGTCCGGGAAGCCTGATTTTACTCTCGCCACGGTCAGTATTAACAAGCTGAACACCCATATCCAGCATGCTGACACATCAGTGAAACAGCACACCCAGCTTACCGTTAAAGAACTTGAAAAGGCGATCAAACAGTTTCAAAGCACATTTCAGCAGAATAAGACATTGCGTCAGCAAAGTGCGCATTTACTGATTGCCGCTCAACAGCCCGTCGATAACCTGTTTCAGCTGCAGTCATTGTGTCTTAAAGCAATCAAACTGTTCTCTCTTGTGTCTGCCGAAGCCGTTGAGGAAAACGCCGGCTCATCTCCCCAATTGCACAAAAAGCCTGAAGCACGGACGAGCGGTTCACTGTTTGAAGAAATTCAGAACGAACTGAGTCAGCTCATCGACAGCTACGCAAAAAAGCAACCTGATGAACCGAAGGTCGTTGATTTGCGCACGAAACTGGAATCGCAACTTTCTGAAGAAGAGCTGCTGCAGACCTGTATTATCGTTATCAGGCTGGTAGTTACGGAATCCATGCATGAGGCAACCCTGTCCGGACGTATGATCTACCGTATCCATCACGCGTTAGGCGGGATTCAGGAAGGTGTTGAAGCCAGTATGGCTTCGTCGGGCAAAGCCTTTGAAGCGCGAAACGCCAGTGCGGATGACATTGCCAGCCAGCTGACGGAAATGGGTCAGACCGTTCAGGACTCTGATTCACTGGAAAAACTGAAAACGCAGGCTCAGGCACACATTACGTCTATTTCTACGGCCGTGGCTAACCGGAAAGAGGCAGACAATAAGGAACAGCAGGCACTGATGGGCTTGCTGAGTGCGATGCAAACGCAAATGGAAACCCTGCAGCGTCAAACTCAGGTTTACCGTCGCAAGCTGGCTGAGCAGACTGCATTTAGTCATACTGATCCTCTTACCCGCCTGCCAAACAGACTGGCTTACAATGAACGCTTCAACCGCGAGTATGAGGATGCCCTGAATGACAACCGTGCGTTATCACTCGCTGTGATTGATATCGACTTTTTCAAATCTATTAATGATCGTTTCGGCCACCAGGCCGGTGATAAAACCTTGCAGGTGGTGGGACATCACCTGAAAAAACAGCTTCACGGTGATGAGTTTATTTCCCGCTGGGGTGGTGAGGAGTTTGTGATGATCCTGCCATTTATCGAAACCTCAGCGCTGGAGAAAAAGCTGGATGACATGCGGGAGTCTCTGTCCCGTTTACCTTTCAAATTTAAACAGGAAAAAGTCAGTATAACCGCATCATTCGGTGGTACCTGCCTGCGTGAGAACGATGAACCTCATTCCATGTTTGAGCGGGCCGACGAATTACTCTATCAGGCGAAAAAGAACGGCAGAAATCGCGTTGTAGTCGAATAGGACTGTGATATGAATAAAGTGCAACTGAACCCGGTAGGCTGGATGAGCCAGCTGTCACAAGATGAAGTCGCCAGACTTCAGGACACCACTAACAGCAAGTTATTCGATGTTTTTAAACGATGTTGTCTCGCAGTCCTCAACAGCGGCGTAGACGAAGACAATTTCGAACTGCTCTTTGCACCATACGACGACTTTGATATTCGCCTGATACGACGTGAGCGCGGAGTCAAAATAGAGCTGATTAATCCCCCTGAGGTTGCCTTTGTGGACGGCAAGTTGATGCGTGGCGTACATGAGCATATATTCGCGGTGCTTCGTGATTTACTGTTCATGGGCAATAAATACGCTTTTGTTCATGAAAAAGCGCCCACAGAAGGCAGTGCTGTTACCGACATGGTGTTCGATATGCTGCGTCACGCCCAGGCACTGGAAGGCAATGATGAACTGAATACCATTGTCTGCTGGGGTGGCCATTCCATCAGACAGCACGAATATAAATATACCAAGGAAGTCGGATACCAGCTGGGTCTGAGAGAAATGAATATTTGTACCGGCTGTGGTCCCGGCGCCATGAAAGGGCCGATGAAGGGTGCTGCCATCGGCCACGCCAAACAGCGCTATTCCAAAGGGCGTTACATTGGCATTTCAGAGCTGGGCATTATTGCTGCCGAGCCGCCAAATGCTATCGTCAATGAACTCATTATCATGCCGGATATAGAAAAGCGTCTTGAGGCTTTTGTTCGTCTTGCACACGGCATTATCATCTTCCCGGGTGGCGTGGGTACAGCAGAAGAATTGCTGTACCTTCTCGGTATTTTGATGAACGACCGCAACGCCCAGCAGCCTTTCCCTGTCATTCTTACCGGTCCCGCTGAATCAAGAGTCTGGTTTGAAGCGATAGACGAGTTCATTGGTGCAACACTCGGTAAAGAAGCACAGGATAAGTATCAGATCATTATCGATGATGCCGCAGAAGTCGCCCGTACGCTCAGCGCCGGTTTGAAAAAAGTAGAAAATTTCCGCCGCGCAATGGGGGATGCATTCAGTTTCAACTGGTCGGTGCGTATCGATGAGTCATTCCAGATGCCTTTCGAGCCCACTCACGAGAGTATGGCTGCCCTTCCTCTGCATACTGATCAACCGGTTTCAGAAATAGCGAAAGTACTGAGACAAGCCTTTTCCGGTATTGTCGCCGGTAACGTAAAAGCGGACGGTGTAAAGCAGATTAAAGAACAGGGGCCGTTCCGTCTTACCGGCGATCCCGCCATGATGGAACGTATTGATACGCTGTTGCAGTCATTTGTATCACAACAGCGAATGAAGTTGCCCGGTTCGGACTACGTTCCCTGCTATACAATTAATGCCTAGTTCCGGTTAAAGCTTGTTACGATTTAGTCGTTACAGTTGAACGGTGTTTTAAGGTACACTGAGGGCAATTCGCAGTTAAAAGTGAAAAAGGATGAATGGCAAGGTTTTAAAACTGATTTTGCTGGGCGCATGCGCCTACGCCCTCTTTGTTTTTCTGGTAATGTCATTTTACCCTGACAAGCCGGAAAATATGGACTGGCAGGATCGGGAAGAATACAACAAGGTTCAAATCACCAAACTGAAGTTAGGTGCCACCCGTGAAGAAGTACTTGCCTTGCTCGGGTCTCCGGACATTACCGAAGCAAAGATGGACTCAGGCACAACTATTCAGGTGATGTTTTACCGTACTCAACATGTCAGAGCTGATGGCCTGACTACTCAGGATGAGTGCACGCCTTTGTTGTTTGAGGGCGATCAGTTAATCGCCTGGGGAGAAGGTGCCTATCAGAGTTATCTGAAGTCATAACTCCCCTGCAATGCATAGTGTCATTGAAGATCTTGTAAACCATATTCATCAAACCGGCCTGCTGTTTACGCAGGCGTGTTCTCCCGCAGAAATAACCAGGCAGAGTCTCTCTCTGGCCATCCGGCTAATTAAATCCGGCCGCACATTACCCGACTCGCTTCTTGCCATTACATCGCTTCCGCAGGCCTCTTCTGCTCACAATCTGTTGCCACAACGTGCAGCTTGTTTAATGACCTTTCTGGGCCTTAAGTTTCAACTTAATGATCACTATCTTCAGCACCTCGTAGCCGCTACTTTCGCCGTTTGCAGCCTGAAAAACAATGCTGAACAACAAGAAGGTTGTCAGCTTTTCTGGCGGGAGAAGCGACTGCTTTTTTTTTCCGGTTTACTGAAACTTCAAAAAGTGGCTCAGGCACCAGCCCCCCACCGTTTCCTGCATCCTCACCGGTTAAACGAAGAACAATCGCTGTTTATCTCCGTCATTTCACTGATTAAAAATCAGCAGGGCTCAATGGTAAGCAGGTTGAAACCGGTTATTCCCCGCACTAATGAGAGGGAACAGCACCGGTTTGAATGTTTACTGAAGTATCCCGGCGAATTTATGCCCGGCTGCGCAGTGTCTTTTCCTAATGGTGAAGGTGTCTTCCTGTTCACTTTAACGTCCACCACAGGTGCTGTATTGACAGGGTCCGGGGATGTGGAGGAGAAACACCTTCGTCAGATTAAAATAACACGCTATCAGGCTTTGTCTCTGAATGAATGGCTATCAGAAGTAAAGGCCTGCGATGCGGCTTTTAAACCTGCCGTCAGACAACTGATACCCGATACCTACCCTGTGAGTCGTTTACCCGGTGATCTGCAGACTATCATTACGAGTTTGCACGATACCAATACCGACATTCATAAGCTCTCGCGCAGGCTTTCACGCATGCCGGTATTTTCAGACTATCTGAAGAAAACGGCCAGTCTGGACAACCGGCTTCAGTTACCTGTGAAAGACGTTAAACAAGCCATTATGACTTACGGCCTTACCCGGGTGGGCGATATGCTAATCATGCGGGCACTGAACCAGCGTCTGCACCAGCGGCACTTCCCGCAGCTTGCTGTTTGTATCCGGTTCGCTGAACTTGTTGCTGCGATTGCATCAGAACTGGCTGAGAGGAGTAATGTTAAGCAGACACCGCAAACAGCAGCTTTGATTGCCACCTTTATAACAGCACCTTTGTTTACCTTGCATGCACTAAAGGTTATTAAACACTGGCCGCTTCAGCGGCAGCGGTTGTATCAACTAACGGCATTGCAGGAGACGGAGACCCAGCCCCTCCCGGCCCTGTCTGCTTCGCTGGCGAAACAGTGGCAACAGCCGGCGCGCTATCAGGCTGTTATCACCCATTGTTCAACGTTACCGGCTCATGTGCCTGAAGCGGTACGGGCAGACGCAGCTTTAGCCGGACTCAGTATATTACTGGCTAACAAATGGCTGTTTGGTGGCGCTGAATGTGAGAATACGAAGCTGTTTAAAAGTCAGGCGTTACAGAGTCTGAAGCTTACGCCATCCTCTTTGTCAGAAATAGCCGGCGTCACCAGCTACCTGATGTGGTTACCTCTTCGCCAACGCTCATAGCCAACATTCATGAAATTTATGGCGAGTGACATGCAGTTTTCTGTTACACCCTGTCGTCTTGATATAAAATAGAAGGGTTAAGACTTTTGCCACTGGCAACGGTTTTACGCATTTCCGGCTTTGGCGACTCTCCGTAGGTGACACAACTTTACGCTGTCACAGTAGCGCCTGGCAACCTGACGATTAATTAAAAACAGAAACCCAAAGGATTCCTCAACATGACTCAGCAACGCATTACAGTCATTCGCGGCGACGGCATTGGTCCGGACATCATTGATGCCACTATTAAAATACTGGACAAGGTGGGATGTAACTTCGCTTATGACTATGCTGATGCAGGTCTGGTAGCGCTGGAAAATCATGGCGAACTGCTACCACAAGAAACCCTCGACCTTATCGCCAAAAACAAAGTGGCACTGAAAGGCCCGCTGACGACGCCGGTTGGTGAAGGTTTTACATCAATCAACGTAAGCTTGCGTAAGCAGTTTTCTTTATATGCTAACGTACGTCCGGTATTATCTTTCAAGGGTACCAAAGCCCGCTATGAAGATATCGACATCATTACTGTACGTGAAAACACCCAGGGTATGTACTCAGGTCTTGGTCAGGTGGTCTCTGAAGACGGCCAGGAAGCTGAAGCGATGAGTAAAATCACCCGCCAGGGTGCAGAGCAAATTGTTACGTTTGCCTATGAACTTGCCCGCCGTGAAGGACGCAAGAAAGTCACTGCAGTACATAAAGCGAACATCCTGAAGTCTACATCCGGCTTATTCCTGAAAGTGGCCCGTGAAGTGGGTGAGCGTTATCCGGACATCGAATCAACAGAAATGATTGTTGATAATACCTGTATGCAACTGGTTATGAACCCTCACCAGTTTGATGTCATTGTTACGACCAACCTGTTCGGTGACATTTTGTCTGATTTGTGCGCCGGTCTGGTAGGTGGTCTGGGTATGGCTCCGGGAGCAAACATCGGTAAAGACTGCGCCATCTTTGAAGCGGTACATGGTTCTGCACCGGATATCGCTGGTAAAAACCTGGCAAACCCGACATCAGTGATCCTTGCTGCAATCCAGATGCTTGAATATCTCAACATGGGTGACAAAGCAGAAAAAATCCGCAGTGCACTGAAAGAAGTTATCGAAACCGGTGACCGTACAACCCGTGATCTGGGTGGTCAGGCCGGAACGACTGAGTTTACCGACGCGGTATTGGAACGTCTCTGATAGCGAACGGTTGAAAAAACTTTGTAGAAAGCGGGCATCATGTCCGCTTTTTTGTTGTCCTGACCTTTACCTGTACAAAAACTGGTCTCTCTTTTTATCTTCTTTGGATTTAAGCTTTTTATGTACACCGGTACACACAAATCACTTAATTCAACACAAGGAAGATACAATGAACAAATCCAGACTGGCACTGGCCGCTTTATTTGCAACACTCTTTTTGAGTCAAAGTGGCGCTACTCTTGCCAATACTATTGAAACAGATGTCACTGAAGCAGCCGGAATTACTCTGCCCGATGCATTAGATTTAAACACTGTCACAGCAGAAGAATTGACTGCCTTACCCGGTATTGGGCTGAGTAAGGCGGAAGCCATCATCGCCTACCGCAATGAAAAGGGTTATTTCCATGAAGTGGACCAACTCACCGAAGTAAGAGGGATAGGTGAAAAATTGCTGGCAAAGGTGCGGGACCGCGTAAAAGTAGTTCAACATTGATCACCGCACATAAAAAAGCCCGCAAAACGCGGGCTCCATTATTATTCTCGTTGCGGCATTAACCATTCAGTGAAGCAATGTACTGCTTGAACTCTTCACCCAGGTCAGGGTGACGAAGAGCATATTCAACATTTGCTTTCATATAGCCAAGTTTACTACCACAATCATGGCTCTTGCCCTTCATGTAATACGCATCAACCTGCTCAATTTTCATCAGTGAATCAATGGCGTCAGTTAATTGAACTTCACCACCGGCACCTGGAGGTGTGAACTCCAGCAGATCCCAGATTTTCTCGGACAACACATAACGACCGACTACTGCAAGATCTGAAGGTGCTTCTTCCAGTTCTGGTTTTTCTACCATTTTGTGGATTTTCGCAGATTCACCCGGCTTAATGTCTACGCCTTCCAGATCTGCAATACCAAATTTAGAAATATCTTCTTTTGGCACCTGCTCCACCATAACCTGACTAACACGGCTGGTATTAAATTTAGCAACCATGTCTGCCAGGTTATCTTTCTTCGGATTACTCGCAACATCGTCAATGATTACGTCAGGCAGAACAACCGCGAACGGTGCATCGCCTACCAGCGGATGCGCACACAGAATTGCGTGACCCAGACCTGCAGCATGGCCCTGACGGACGTGCATGATAGTTACGTCTTTTGGACAGATTGACTGTACCGCTTCGAGTAACTGACGTTTAACACGTTTTTCCAGTGTCGCTTCAAGCTCGAAGGACGTATCGAAATGGTTTTCAATGCTGTTTTTACTCGCGTGAGTAACCAGGATAATTTCTTTCACACCAGCAGCAACACATTCGTTTACTACATACTGGATAAGCGGCTTATCAACAACTGGCAGCATCTCTTTCGGGATGGCCTTGGTTGCCGGCAACATACGTGTTCCCAAACCAGCTACCGGAATAACCGCTTTCTTTACTTGACTCATATTCGTGTCCTTTTACTGAAAATCCTCAACCGATGATGTAGTAATGCAATCCGCATTCCGCTCTACAACATGGTTCACAACTTAAGCTGCCGTCAGTGATTAACACCAGCTATAAAATCATTTTACATAAGCAGGATGCGTTACCCATGCTTCTACGATAAACGAGTTAATATGGCTCAATCAACTTGCATTTACTACAACCAATACAAAATAGCAGCCACTTACGCACCATTTCAGTGCGAACGCACTAAAATAGACACAGACGCACTCCGTTAGAACAATTTCTTCATGACGTCTATGTATTAAAATCGCGACAGTTTACTTAACCACCGTGACGGATTGATGACGAAACATGATACCTATTCCAGCGGTCCATTTTTTCCTTTGAGTCCGTCAACCAATCCCTTCGCAAAATACCGGCCCCGCTGCTTTCCGTTGTCGAAAACCCAGCGGTTAATGAGCCACCTTAACGGAATGGCCGGAATATTTCTCAGCTTCCAGTAAAGCGGCACGTAACTTCTGCGACTTAATATAAGCACATTACGTACCTGATAATATAATCTTACCGGTGCACCACGTTTAAAGGTAATTCCGAGGACCTTATGTCTGCCGTCACCCTGCTTATGCAACATGGTCACGTCCGTCAACTTAACCACAGAGAATCCTTTGTCTCTGGCTCTCCAGCACCATTCATGGTCTACACCGTCAATGAACAGTGACTCTTCCTTGTGACCAATGGTTTCCAGCTCAGAAAGGCTGAGCATCATCCCTGAGGCAATTATTTGTTTAACACTGGCAAGGCCGTCCCGCACATCTACTGCCTGCTGCACTTTTGGCTTTACCGGCTGATTATAAAATTCGCAGATAATTTGCGGGCCTACCGCAGCTACCTTGCCGAAATGTGCTTGCGCTTCAACAAAACCGGCGCACAATCCTTCCATCAGCGCTGGTGTAACAGCACTGTCCTGATCGAATAAAACAGCATGGCTGAACTGTTGCCCGGCAAGATGAGACAAACCGCGATTCTGAGCAGCGGCAATCCCGATGTTTTGGGGATAGTGGAGATAAACCACTTCCTGCGGCAATGCCAGCTTCAATTCATGGGGAGAATTATCGACCAATACCACCCGATAACCCGAATCAATCAGCGTTTCTAACATCCGGCTAAGATGCGAAGTATCAGGATGAAACAGGATTATAACAACCCCGGTTTTCATGACTTCTCGCCTCTCTCCAGCATCTTCCGGTCCAGTTTATACGCCAATTTAACCAGCTTTGAAGGCATCATCCGCATCAGCAGTACGCAACTGGCATAAAACAGATTCCAGGGCGTCATCCGCTTTAAGGCACGCATAGCGTAGAGCCTTGCACGAAATTCGTTGACCGACTTGGAAAAGCCCCGGCGTTTATAGAAATTATTTACCCGGCGGAATTCCAGTAAACGCTCACTGAGATTTCTGAATACGAAACCTTCCTCTGCCAGTTGGATCCACAAGAAGTAGTCCTGAGTATTCATCAGTTCAGCATCATAGCGAAAGCCCTTCCGGAATATTTCATATCTGAAAGCGACTGTAGGATGATTTATGGAACAGCGGCGGGGTAAGACTTTAACGATTTGCTTGTGGGATGCCGGCATAATTCTCGCTCCTACGACCACACCACTTTCATTGATTTCAGTCAGTGCTGTACCAAGGATCCCCACATTCTGATGATTACTGAGGTATGTCACCTGTTTTTCGATACGATCCGGCAATGAGATATCATCGGCATCCATTCTGAAAAAGAAATCAAAGTTCAACGCCATGCCCCACTCTATAGCAAAGTTCATACTGGCCGCCAGACCAATATTAGAGCTGTTCTCTGCGAGAAAAATACGTTCATCACTGGCCGCGGTATGCGTCAGAAAATCACTGATATTGCTGTCGACAGGACCGTCTTTGATGATAAGGAAGATAAACGTTGAGTAGGATTGACCGGTAATGCTGCTGACAGCTTGCTTCAACCAGTTCAACTGGTCTTTATGATACACCGCCATTGCCACCAGAGACCCGGTACCGGCAGGAATTTTACCCTGATGAATTATCTTTGTTTTTGCTTTTGACAAGGCAGCCGCCAGTAACACATCACTATTTTAACTGGCTGCAAACATACCAAAATTATTCCCTGTCGTCTGCACTATTTATGGGCAGTTGACGGTTTTAAGGTTTTGTTTTCAATGATCGTTTAACGTGACGGATCAATTTCCAGATGTTTTGAATGATATAGCTGTAAACCATCAGCAAGCCAAGGAACGACCAGAACATGACATACTCAGGCACCATCAGGATTTCTCCCAGAATACCCACACCGGCGTAACACAAACCCAGGAACAAAATCGCAGCCAGCGCTTGTCTGCTGGAGAGACCTGCGCGCATAAAGATATTGTGCAAATGCTTCCGGTCAGGACGCAACATTGACTGCCCTTTGCGTGCACGTCGGTACATGATCGCTGCCATGTCCATCAGCGGAAGACCAATCAACCACACAGCGGTAATAGGTCTGAAAGCGGCGGCCTCGCCCTGCGTGTGGTCCACCAGCAACCACACAATAGTGAGCCCGACAAACATACTGCCGGCATCACCCATAAAAATTTTATTGCCTTTGAATCCTTTCCAGCTCAGATTGAAGGCCAGAAACGGCACGATAGCAGCGACAATAATCAGCGGCTCCATGATAGCCGCACCGTTACCTGTTCCCAGCAGAATACCGACAACTGTCAACAGAACAATCAAACTCATGCCACCGGCGAGCCCGTCTATACCATCAATCATGTTGAAAGCGTTAATTACACCCACAACGCAGACGATGGTAAAGAAGTAACCGGCAATCCCCAGATACGCTTCACCGAAGCCGAAAATGTTACCCAGGGAAGTAATATAATTCTGTGCACTCCATGCCATGATGGCAGCAACACCAAACTGACAAAGGAGACGGCCTTTGGCACTTAACTGGAAGCGGTCGTCCAGCATGCCAAGCAAAACAATAAACGCTGATGCTGTGAAAAACAGAGGATTGTTTTTCATCCACACATCAGTCGCCACACTCGCCACCAGCACAGCCATGAAAATGGCAACTCCACCAGTCAAAGGCACCATGCCTGCGTGACGTTTACGGTAAGTCGGATGATCAACCAGGCCAAACTGATGAGCCAATGGAGTCATCACAATCAATAAAATCAGGGCGACAAAAAATGCCGTGAACAACGGTACAATTTGAAGATAATCAAACATACAAAGTACTAATCCCTAACCATAGGTCTGACTTGCCGGTAGATGTGAAATATGTGTGAGCGGTGTTGATAGCGATATTCCATTTTGTCTAAAACTTCCTGATGCCGGGCAGCATTTTGATCAGCAAACACCAACATGCCAATATAATAATAGACTAAAGACAAAAAGACTACCTCCTGAAATTACAACAGAGAAATTTTCTTTCAAATCTTTAAATCTGCTTTACCTCTTCTGACACACATCTGACATTCCACCGCCTTACAAAGCATACTGCGCACTTTTTTAGCATCACAGACTCACACAGACGTCATTTTTAGTTTTAACATTACCCGGGGGAACCATCTTATGCAGATACGTAACATCAGCAGGCACTCCTGAGTAACAACACCATTTTAAATGTCAGTAGCTTTCAAGCAATTATCAAGCCATCACTATAATTGGTTACTAAACATGACAAATTACAGATTTAGCGCAGATGCATAAAGGGCAGACTGCAAAAGCCGGTGAATGTGGTATGCTATCCGGCCAGATTAGACAAGGAATTATTAAGACATGAGTATTATCAGAAGTTTAAGTGCTGGTCTGATAGGTCTTACCGTACTGTTGAGCGGATGTTCTTCAGCCCCTACGCAGGTGAATGCGAATATTCCGCTGGTTTCAGGCGATTCAATGCGACTAGCTGACAGCCAGGTATATCCGGTACCGCAAGGCAATTTGTCGCCGGGTGAAATGTTGCAGATTGGCAACGAACAGTATCAGATCCACAACCGCTATATTTCAGCATCAGGATTAACCTGTATGTCATTGCGGGATCTGACCAATCCGGCAAACCGTCGTGCAATTTGTGAACGGGACGGGCAATGGCAAATGCTTGCTCCGCTTCTTACTCAAATCTCAGCTAAATAATCATGGCAGAATCTATGTCAGTAATCCGTACACTTTCCACCTTGGGTAAGGTGGTGTTGGCCTGTGCCTGTTTTTCATCTCTTGCAACAGCACAATCTCTGGCCGATCTTCAGCAATTACGTGAACAGGCCCAACAGCAAAACTCGGGCAATTCCGCTACCACCGGAACCGGGAACGCCCAGACTCAAGCCGTGTCGCCTATGAATGTGCAGACTTCCCGTACTTTGCCGGGCGCACGCAGCAGCATGTCAACGTCTACCGGCCAGTACAATAAAGAACCCCGCTCCGGTGTGTCACTGCCCGGCGAACCAACCGTAGAAGATGTATTTCCTTACAGCGAACCGCTTGTCAGCCCGCCATTCGCTGCCAACCTCTTCATAGGCGGTTTCGAATCTGAGCGCAGCTCAGGCCTTAATGAAAACTACCTGATTGCGCCCGGTGATAAGATTTCAATCTGGATGTGGGGTGCCGTCAACTTCTCCGATGTGGTAACAGTTGATAACCAGGGAAATATTTTTATTCCTAACATTGGTCCTGTGCATGTTGCAGATACGCCGGCCGGTTCGGTGAATGCACTGGTCACTAACAGTATTAAAAGAATCTATACCAACGACGTTAACACCTACGTGAATTTGCTCACGTCTACGCCGGTAGCGGTTTATCTTACCGGCCCCGTTATCCGCCCCGGCCAGTATGCCGGCCTGGCATCAGACAGCGTGCTTTATTATCTTAAACGTGCCGGCGGTATTGATTTCAACCGTGGCAGCTTCCGTAAAATCGATATCCGCCGTGAAGGAAAAGTAATTGCCACGGCAGACCTTTATGAATTTATCCGTGAAGGCACCCTGCCCGGCGTTTCTTTTAAAGACGGTGATACCATTGTTGTTCATCCGGTAGGTGACAGAGTTACTGTCGCCGACGGTGCGAATAACAGCTATACCTTTGAATTCAAAAAAGACGAGTTGATGGGTGAGACTTTGCTTGACTATGCCAGACCACGGGATTTTATCAGTCATGTTTCCGTTGCCGGCCTCAGAAGCGATCAGCAGTTTGCTCAGTACGTTTCGCTAAATGAATTCAACAATGTTGTTTTGCAGTCCGGTGATGAAGTCAATTTCATTAATGACCACGTCGCGAAGGTTTACCAGATAAACATTGAAGGTGGTCACACTGGTCCTTCCAAAATCATGGTTGACCGGGGCACCCGTTTGCAGGATGTTCTGGATTACATTCATGTTGACCCGTCACTCGCCAGTGCGTCAGATGTTTATCTGCGTCGCGAAAGCGTGGCACAAAGTCAACGGGAGCTCATAGAACAGTCGCTGCAGCGCCTGGAGCGCAGCATCTATACAGCACCAATCAGTTCTACCGGAGAAGGTTCTATCCGTGTTCAGGAAGCGCAACTGGTCAGCGACTTCATTGAGCGTGCCAGACAAGTAGAGCCACAGGGTAAAGTCATTGTGGCTGAAAACGGTGAAGTGGCCAATGTACTGCTGGAGCCGAATGATACCATTGTCATCCCTGAAGCCACTGATCTCATTCATGTGGGCGGCGAAGTAATGATGCCTCAGGCTATTGTCTTCAATAAAGATGCGACCACCGCTGATTATGTTGCCTGGGCCGGCGGGTTTACCCAGCGCGCTGACGACGAGCGCATCCTTATCATCAGACAGAACGGTATCGTAGAGTTCGACAGTATTCACAGCAGTTTGTGGTCTGAAGGCGAAGGTAAGCTCACTATCCGTCCCGGTGATCAGGTTGTGGTATTACCGTCTATCGATGTTAAGTCTCTGCAGACCATCAAAGATATCACACAAATCATTTATCAGATTGCTGTGGCGGCCAACGTAGCTACCAACTGATGGATATTACCTTTAAATCACAGGTTGCAGCATGGCGAAGAGTGATCTTCGCCCTGTTTCTCCGTGAGCTGCAAAGCAAGTTCAATGATAAACTGGGACTTGGCTGGGCCTTTATTGAACCCTTCGTGTTCATTTTTGCCATGTCCTATCTCCGCAGCTTTATCAGCGGCAGCGACGTTCATTCCGTGCCGTTATTTGTATTTATGATGATGGGCCTGATGGGCGTACAAACATTCATGACCTGCACGTCTGTGGTACCTGAATCAATCGGTAAAGCAAAACCCCTCTATGCCTTCAGGCAGGTACAGCCTATGGCTGCGCTTATCACCTCAGCGTTTATGGAATTTGTGATAAAAGTTGGTGTGGTTTGCCTTGTTGTATGTGCTGTATATCTGCTGGATATTGATTTTGACGTGGACAACCCTCTGCTGTTAATTGCACTTTTCGCATTACTGTGGATTTTTTGCTTTTCCATCAGCCTGGTATTCGGTGTCCTCATTGCCTTCATACCTGAAATGAAAAAAATTAAAAATATGCTTAACCGGCCTATCTTTTTCATTTCCTGTACCTTTTTCAGTCTGCAGGATCTATCCCCTGAGGTCTGGCCCTGGTTAACCTGGAACCCACTGGTTCACTTTATTGAACTCGCCAGATACGCCTGCTATGAAACCTATGGTGATACCGGTGTATCTTTGCAGTTTGCTGTTGAAGTTACCGCCATCACTCTGTTTGCCGGATTAGCGCTCTATCACACAACCTGGAAGAAGGTGTTGTCACGGTGATTAGAATAGAAAATCTGACTAAGAGCTACCCGAGCAAACTCGGGCCGCAATACATTTTTAAAAATTTAAACTTTGAATTCCCCACCGACCATAGTGTTGCCATATTGGGTAAAAACGGTGCCGGTAAATCCACGTTGTTCCGTATGCTGGCCAAAAGCGAATATCCGGACAAGGGCAGGATCCTTACAAATAAATCCATGTCCTGGCCGGTTGCACTGGCCACCGGTATTCATCCGCAAATGACCGGCAGGGAAAATACGCGATTTATTGGCCGTATCAACCAGGTGAAGTCGCTGCCTCAGTATGAAAAACAAGTGCAGGAATTCGCCGAGATTGGTGGCCGGTTTGATTTACCGGTTAAGACGTATTCCTCAGGTATGCGTGCCAAGCTGGTTTTTGCCTGCTGTATTAATATTGATTTTGATATTTATCTCATTGACGAAGCAACTTCTGTAGGCGACCCCACATTTCGCCGCAAGGCCCGTAATGCCCTGAAAGAGAAAAATCTGACAGCAGGTATGATCATGGTCAGTCACGAACTGGACCAGATCAGGGAATTTTGTACTTCAGCCATTCTTATTGAAGACGGTAAGCTGAATTATTTCAGCGACCTGGAAGAAGGCATCAGTGCCTACATGGCAGAATAAATTTAGGTTAAGTGATATTAAAATTATGAAAGCGAAAGCAACCCTCAACAAACTGAAAAAGAACAAGCTGGTTTTCATTCTTGCGCCCTGGCTGTTATATGCGTTCTACCTGATTGTGTGGGCAGCACCGCAATATGAAAGTACAAGTAAGCTCATTATTAAATCCACAGACGGCGGCAGTTCCTTTGACCCCACCAGTTTACTGGGTGCATCAATCAGCGGCGTAGCGTCGACAAACGACAGTCAGATCATTGAGAGTTATATCAAATCTCAGGATATGATGCGTTATCTGGAAAAAACGTTGTCCTTAAGCAGCCATTACGGTGCAGACCATGCGGACATGTTCAGCCGTTTACCGGAAGACCACAGCCAGACACAATTTTATGAGTATTACCTGCAACAAATTTCAGTGGAAGTAGATTCAGCATCTTCTGTTATCACCCTGAATGTAAAAGCTTACACGCCGGAATTTGCACAGCAGGTCAACAGCACCATTGTGAATAAGGCCGAGCAATTTCTGAACGACATTAATAACAATCTGGCCAAATCTAAAATGGAATTCGCTAAGGGCGAACATCAGGTTGTAGAAGATAAACTGCAAACAGCAAAGCGTGACATCCTCGCCTTCCAGTCTAAGTACAACGTGCTTGACCCTACCGCCGAAGGTGCCGCTTCCCAGCAAATTGCGTTCTCTTTGCAGGCCACGCTGGCGCAAAAGAAGGCAGAGCTGAATACCATGGAGACGATGATGTCACCCAGTGCCCCTGAGGTACAAAACATCAAACGTCAGATTGGAGCCCTGCAACAACAAATTAATATTCAAAAGGAAGGCTTCAGCAACCAGGTAACCGGTGAATCGCTGTCTGTAACAGAACAGATGGCAAAGTACTCTGACCTGCAAATCCAGCTGCAACTGGCTATTCAGGCTTTTTCGTCTTCGCTGGTGTCACTGGAAAATGCCAGGGTCGAGGCCTATCAGAAATTACAATATCTGGTCACCATCGAGTCACCCACCCTGCCGGATGACGATGCTTATCCTAAAATAGTCTATAACCTGGTGCTTTTTGGGGTCATTTTACTCATCCTGTATGGCACAGCACGTATTATCATTGCGACTATCAAAGAGTTGTAAACAGCTAAAAGGGCTACACCTGCCTTACAGGGTTGTCCTTTTAAAGACTAAGCGTTTTACCCTGTAATTCTCTTGTGTATAGTGGAGTCAGGCATTAATTCACCTGACTGTGTCCGCAAGGAAACAGAACCGCCGTTATCTCAGGCAATGAATTACAAAACCAATAACAATCATTACAAAACGGAACGACATTGTGACAATAAAAACATCTAACGATTCCAGTTTCTTTGGCCATCCGGGGGGCCTGCAGACACTGTTCTTCACTGAAATGTGGGAGCGCATGAGTTACTACGGTATGCGCGCCCTGCTTGTTATTTTCATGACTCTCACCATCCAGCAGGAAGGTTTAGGATTCGACAAAGAAACCGCCTATGCCATTTATGGTTTGTATACCGGTGCTGTTTATTTCATGGGCCTTTCCGGCGGCTGGCTGGCAGACCGTCTGTTTGGTGGCCAGAATGCAGTGTGGTACGGCGGTATTATTATTATGTGCGGCCATATCGTGCTGGCCATCCCTACCACCTCTACCTTCTTCATCGGCTTGATCCTGGTTGTACTTGGCACAGGTTTATTGAAACCCAACATCAGTGCAATGGTCGGTCAGCTTTATTCTGAACATGATGCCCGCCGTGACAGTGGTTACACCCTGTACTACATGGGTATCAATATCGGGTCAATTATCGGTAACCTGGTGTGTGGCTGGTTAGCCGTTAACCAGGGTTATCACTGGGCATTCGGTGCTGCTGCAGTGGGTATGGGTATTGGTCTTGTTCAATACAAAATGACTCAGCATAAACTGCCTTCAGAATCAGCGAGTCCTACAGTGAACATGACACCAGCCGGTGTGAAGAAAAGTTGGACGGGCATTATTTTGTTTCTGGTCACACTGTCCATCGTCACTTATGCCATGAGCATGGGTTATCTGGTCATTGATGTTGCAGAAGTCGCAGAGTCGGTAGCCTATCTGTTTACTGCTATTTTCCTGCTGTATTTTGGTTTCATCTATTTCTTCGGCGATTTAAGTGAAAATGAAAAGAAGCGGATGCTTGCATTGTTCTTAATCTGCGTAGCCTCTTCCTGCTTCTTTGCCGGTTTCGAACAGGCAGGTTCTTCACTGAACGTGTTTGCTAACGAAGATACTGACCGCATGTGGGGCGACTTTGAAATTCCTTTCGCCTGGTTCCAGTCGCTCAATTCGTTGTTCATCATCGTATTGTCACCTTTCTTTGCCGCCCTGTGGATCCAGTTAGGTAAACGAATGATGGATCCTTCCTACGGTATCAAGTGTGCCCTGGGTACCCTTATCATGGGCAGCGGTTTCATCGTAATGTTTTTTGCAGCCATGTATGCAGCGGGCGATCAGAAAGTGGCGCCTTACTGGTTAGTTGCTACCTACTTCCTCCACACTGTGGGTGAACTGTGTTTAAGCCCGGTAGCATTAAGTGCGGTAAGTAAATTATCCCCCCGCCGCTTCTCAGGACAGCTGATGGGTCTGTTCGTACTGACTTACTCAATCGGCAGTGTGATTGCAGGTGTAATGGCCGGTGCGTTTGGTACAGAGTCAGATAATGTGTCGGCACTGTTCAGCAATATCGCCATGTTTGCCGGCGTCATCGGTGTACTGGTTCTGTTATTCTCGCTGAAAACCCGTAGCTGGGAGAAGCTGCCACAGGAAGATTAAACACCTTCCACCAAAGGCGGGTTGATCCCGCTACCGATTAATCTATTATAAACCGCTGTAACGTTATTCCTGGTTCAGCGGTTTTTTCTTTTCAGGATCATCAAGCAGTAATGGCAATTTATTTTTCTACCAGACAAATTCCGGGCCTGTCCGCTCTTCCCCTTGCTCAGCGTATGACTGTGTTGGACAGTGCCGCAAAATGTCTCACTGTCCCCGAAAAAACTCTGCTCAATATTTTAAAACTACTGGTTATCGTACCGGTGTTTGCCTTGATTATACGGACAACTACGAACTGGCACTCATTGCTGTGGGCATTGCTGGTATTTTTGTTGTATCCGTTAGTCGTGAAACCTATTCAATATTCACTGTGCGCCAAGTATGTGCCACAAATATTATCTAAGGAGAGACAATGAAAACCATCCTGGTAACAGGCGGTGCAGGATATATCGGCAGCCACACTGTGCTTCAGCTGCTGGAACAGGAGTATCATGTTGTCGTACTCGATAACCTGGTTAATTCCAGTGCCGAATCCCTTCGTCGTGTTGAAAAAATCACTGGTAAACAAGTGACATTCGTACAGGGTGACATCCGCGATGACAATGTACTGGATACCATTTTCAGCCAGCATCAGGTTAATGCAGTGATCCACTTTGCCGGTCTGAAGGCGGTTGGTGAATCTGTACAGAAGCCTCTGGAATACTACGAAAACAACATGTACGGCACGCTGAGCCTGTGTAAGGCAATGCGTAAGCACAATGTCATGAATCTGGTTTTCTCCTCTTCAGCCACTGTCTACGGCGATCCTGTGTCGTTACCATTGCATGAGAAAATGGCAACAGGCCATCCGACTAACCCTTACGGCATGTCAAAACTCATGGTGGAACACATGCTGACAGATTTGTACAAGTCAGATGAGCAATGGAACATCGTGTTGTTGCGTTACTTCAATCCGGTGGGTGCACATAAGTCAGGCCTGATTGGTGAGGATCCTAATGGTATTCCGAACAACCTGATGCCATACATCTCTCAGGTAGCTACAGGTAAACTGGAACAACTGAGCGTATTCGGTGATGACTACGATACAGAAGATGGTACAGGCGTAAGAGACTACATTCACGTTGAAGACCTTGCCAATGGGCACCTGAAAGCACTTGACCGCCTGGCACTTAACATGGGACTGGATGTGTACAATCTGGGAACCGGACAAGGCTATTCCGTGCTGGAGATGATTAAAGCATTCGAAGAAGCATCAGGGCAAACTGTTAACTACCGCATAGCTCCCAGACGCAGCGGTGATGTTGCAGCCTGTTATGCCGACCCTACACTGGCGGCAAAAGAGCTTAACTGGCATGCTGAAAAAAACCTGCAGGACATGTGTAAAGATGTGTGGCACTGGCAGTCAAATAACCCGAAAGGTTATCAGGACTGATTATGAGCCGCCGGCACACTGAAATGTGTGCCGGAATAAGTACCGGAGTGCGGAGAAACTATCTCCGCATATTTTTATTACAGCAGCAATCTGAATGACGGCTAGTTCTGCTCTTCAGGCAAATCAAGATCATCAAGCATAGATTCAAATTCTTCGAAATCGTCCAACTCTTCCTGCTTAATCACCTTTTCACCACTTTTGCCGTCAGTTACACGAAATTCCAGATTCTGGAAATAAGCGTTTTTAACGAAGGCATAGTCATCAATCGCCTGCTCAAGCTGCGGCTCCTGATCGATCAGCCCTGCACGGCCTTCCAGAATAGAGACAGCGAAACGGGCCACATTCATGCTACCGGTAAGCACAGTCATCGGATAATACACGTTATCCGCTACATCACCGGCCAGTGAGCGCGGATCGCTTGGCCCCAGTGCAGGAAACATGAGGTAAGGACCCGTTTCCACGCCCCAGTAGCCGAGCACTTCTCCGAAATTCTCACGCTGACGTTTGATACCCATCGCGTCGGCCACATCAAACGCACCGAACAATCCTACGGTAGAGTTGATGATAAATCTGGCCAGACTATCCAGCCCTTCGTCAATTTTTCCCTGGAAAAAGTTATTAAACATATTACCGGGCTCATCCAGGTTATTGGTGGCATTCACAAGTCCGGTCCGGGCAAATTGCGGCATAACAGTCACATAACCAATTGTTACCGGGCGCAAAATGTATTGGTCAAGTACTTCCCAGTTGAAATTCCAGGCCACACGGTTCAGTGGCTCCAGCGGATCCCGCGGGTCGCCTTGCGGCATCTCGTTGCTGGCCTGTGCCTGCTCATCCAAAGCACGCTGACTGGCGCAACCTGACATTAACGTTATGCCCAGCAAAATGCAGGCGAAGAGTGATTTAGACGTATTGATCACTGCAATTCCTTGTTGATTTGTATCGGGAGCGGGAGCACTTCGCCCGGTGACACCGGTACCGTAAGTACTCCACTGAGGTCTCCGGCAGCGGGCATAACATCATCACCGGTCGATATTCTTGCGGTAAGCTTAACCTGCTGCAGAGATGCCAAAGTGAACGTTGGCACCATGGCATTATCCGTACTTAGCGACAAAGATACAGGAAAATTTTGTAACTGCATTTTAACTACGGCCGCCGGCATACGGTTTTCACTCTGTGCATCCTGCGCATAAACAATCAGATAACCATCGTCAGGAAGTTTATCTTTTATTTCATCAGCAATAGTTACCGTAATATCAAACCCTGTTTTAGCAGCCATTTGCTCTGCTGCAACAGGCACAGATTGTTGCTGCTTTTTAAGACCGGCAATACGTTCTTCCAGCGCCAGACGGGTTTCATGTTGCGGCGTCAGTTTATCGCGGATAAGCGCAAAGTACCGCTCGGTGCCGGCCAGATCACCCAGCCTTGCCGATACCACAGCCATCATCAAAGATAAGTTATCATTCTCAGGGTTTTCTTCTGTCAGACTCTGCAAAACCCGCCGGGCGGCGGCCAGCTTTCCGGCGTCTTCAGACACCATCAATGCTTGCGCATACGTAATCCTGATAGTCATGTCACCGGGTTTGAGTGACAAAGCCCGCTGAATAGATTGTAAAGCCTGCTCATCTTCTCCCACAGACATCCACAACCGGCCCAAAAACATCCATCCGGTAGCATCTTCGGGTTCGCTGCGCAGCCGCTGGCGGATAGCATAGGTCAGGCTGGCAATATCCTGCGCAGTGAAGCTACCGGCATCACCGGATGCCAGCTTGTCACTCAATTCCGGCAGTGACTCGATAGCCGCCTCAGCCTGTCTGACCTGTTGCAGATGGTTGACCGACGCGTAAACGATAGTGCCCGTAGCTATGGCCAGCACTGCACCGGTCAGCAAAGGCAGAAGTGCAGACTGTTTCTTCACCGTCGCTTCAGAACCGGCCTCATCCACCATAGCGAGCTTCAGTTCATCACTGGCTTTTTGCCTGTCAGCTTCGGAAATGAGACCTTCAGAGACCTCTCTTTCCAGTTCAGTCAGCCGCTGACGGACAATTTCAATGTTCGATAAGACATCCCGCTGACGTACTTCACGACGACGTAACCACGGGAAGGCAACGAGCAACAGGACCAGAGTGATCAATCCTGAGGTAATCAGCCCGAATTCAGTCCAGCTCATTCTTTATCCTGTTTTAACATAGCTTCTGCGCGCTTTAATTTCTCTTCCGTGTCCACCGGCATACTCTGGCCGGATTTGCGGGTAACGAAGAACAGCACCACTGCAATAAACAGCACGGGTAGAGCCCATAACCAAAATGTGGCAATGTTCACCGGCGGTTTGTAATAAACAAAGTCACCGTAGCGTTCTTTCATGTAGCCGATGATTTCATCTTCTGACTTGCCCTGCTGCATGAGTGAATATACTTTCCTGCGCATATCATGGGCGATCATGGCGTCAGAATCGGCAATATTCTGGTTCTGACACATGGGACAACGCAGTTCTCCGGTCAGCTTGAGAAAAAGTGCCCGCCGTGCCGGATCGTCAAAAGCATAGTTATCTTCTACCGCTATCGCGGTCACAGACAGTAAAGAAACCAGTAAAAGCAAAGCTATCCGTATGGTATTCATCCGGCACCTCCGGCTTGCTGCGCTTCCTGCTCAGTCAGGAGCTTACGGTACAAAGGCCCAACTTTGGTTTCCCAGACTCTGGGATTGATATCACCGATGTGATGCATTCTGACAATACCGCGGCTGTCTATCAGGAAGTGCTCCGGAGCACCGGTCACACCTAAATCCAGCGAGGTGTCACGGTAAACATCAAAGATATTGTACTGATACGGATTGCCGTAGCGGCTTAGCATTGATGTGACTTCCTGCTGCACCCGGCTCAGTGTTTTCGTGCCGAAGTCAGGATCCAGATCCTGATCAAAATACAAACCGACAAAGTTGACCTGCTGCTCATGACGTAGTTCCGTAAGATAAGGCATTTCAACGGCACAGGTAACACACCATACGCCCCACACGTTCAGAATCGTGACCTTGCCTTTAAAAACGTCGGGAGTGTAAACAACATCAGGCTGCATCAGATCGGGCAACGAGAAGTCCGGCACCACCTTATCCTGCACTTGTGAGTCCAGTGCTCTGGGATCGGAAAACAGTCCCTGAAAAAGAAACACCACCAGTGCCAGAAAAATCACCAGCGGAATTATAAATAAACCTGTTTTTTTCATCCCTGCTCTCCTGCCATAGGGGATGTTGAAGCACGAAAGACTTTTTTCACTTTTGCCAGTCTTGCCATCCGGTAGCGGCGGTCTGAAACAGAGCAGATCCCACCCAGCGCCATAATAACTGCTCCGGCCCAGATCCATGTAACAAAGGGTTTGATGTACACCCGCACCGCCCAGGCACCGTCATCAAGGGGCTCGCCCATAGCAATAAAAAGATCACGGAAGACGGTGGAGTGAATGCCCGCTTCCGTCATCGGCATTCTCTGCACGGTATACATGCGTTTTTCCGGTTCCAGGTGGACTAGCTTTTCACCATCAACATACACATCAAAAACGCCGATATCAGCGGTATAATTTGGCCCCTGAAACGGTTTCACTTCATTGAATTTAAACGTGTAACCGCCCAGTTCTGCGGTTTCTCCGGGCGCCATACGGATATCACGCTCCAGCGCGTAATTTGACACAAGGGTGATACCAATAATCGTAACAGCAAAACCAAGGTGACCAAGAACCATGCCCCAGTGGCTGGGTGTGAGCTTACGTAATTTTCGCCACAAGCTGTCCTGCGGCATTGCATCAGTGCGCTGCATGACTTCCAGCACCGAGGTCACCAGGATCCACGCAGCCAGTACCAGACCCAGCGCAGCCATATAGGTAGGAGAATCGTAGGTAAAATTAATCAGTAACCCGGCGCTGATACTCAGTCCGGCGGCAATGATGATTTGCCTCTGCAATGCCCCCGGCGCCTGGTGCTTCCATCTTGTCAGCGGGCCGAGGCCAAGAAAGAACACGAAAGGTACTATCAGGACTGTAAACATCTGATTAAAGAACGGCGCACCGATGGATATAGAACCCAGGCCAAGCTCTTTATGAACCAGAGGCAGCAGCGTGCCCAGAAGCACCACCAGTGTTGCTGCACACAAAAATACATTGTTCCCCATCAGCAGGACTTCACGGGAAAACAGGCCATAACGGCCTGGTGATTTCAGCTGTGATGCTCTCAGCGCGTACAGCAATAAACCGGTTCCGGACAGCACGACCAGGATACCGAGGATAAAAAGTCCTCTTGACGGGTCACTTGCAAAAGAGTGTACCGATACAATGACGCCGGAGCGCACCAGGAAAGTACCAAGCAGGCTTAATGAAAACGCTGCGATGGCTAACAGAACAGTCCAGGATTTAAACACCTTACGCTTTTCTGTCACAGCCAGAGAATGCATCAGCGCCGTGCCAACCAGCCATGGCATGAAGGACGCATTCTCAACAGGATCCCAGAACCACCATCCGCCCCAGCCGAGCTCATAATAGGCCCACCAGCTTCCCAGCGCGATCCCTACGGTGAGGAACGACCATGCAGCAATCACCCAGGGGCGTGACCAACGTGCCCAGGTTGAATCCAGCTGACCGGAAATCAGTGCGGAAATGGCAAAGGCAAAGGAAACAGAGAAGCCCACGTATCCCATATACAGCATGGGGGGATGGATAATCATGCCGAAATCCTGCAAAAGAGGATTTAAGTCCCGCCCGTCCACGGGAAAGAAAGGCAACATGCTGTCAAAAGGGTTTGAAGTGAGCAGCATAAACAGGTAGAAACCGATCCCCACAGCGCCCAGCACCGACAAAACACGGGATACCATTTCATCCGGAATGCCTTTGCTAAATATTGCTACAGCCATGGTCCAGACAGATAACATCAGTACCCACAGCAGGAACGAACCTTCATGTCCGCCCCACACGGCTGTCACTTTGTAATAGTCCGGCAGTCTGCTGTTAGAATGTTGCGCTACGTAAGCGACGCTGAAATCATCGGTGACGAAGGCCCACACCAGCGCAACAAACGCCAGCAATGTAAACAGGAACATGCCAGAGGCCAGCGGCTTGGCAGTACCCATCAAAAAAGTATGCTTTGTCTGCGCGCCCCATAGCGGATACACAGCCAGTAAAATGGCGCATACCAGTGCCAGTGTCAGTGAAATATTACCCAGCTCAGGGATCATTGTCCGGCTCCGGTATTTGCCGGCTTCACGTGTTTAATGCCTTTCATCTGTTCAGCCAGTTCCGGCGGCATATAATCTTCGTCGTGTTTTGCCAGCACTTCCTGCGCTTCAATGACACGGTCTGCCACCAGTGTACCGGTAGCCACAATTCCCTGCCCCTCACGGAAAAGATCCGGCAGAATGCCTTTGAAACGTACCGTCACTGCGGGTCCCGTATCGACAAGATCGAAGGATACCGCAAGACTTTCTTTGTCACGGTTGACAGTGCCGGGCACAACCATTCCGCCTATTTTCAGTCGCTGGCCAACCTGTGGCTTCACGCCTTCGCGGCCATCGACGATTTGAGATGGCGTGTAGAACAAATCGATACTGTCGGTCAGTGCGAACAGCATCAGGCCCACAGCACCGGTAACCAGCGCGCCAACCAGAGTGACAACCAATAACCTTTGTTTTCTGCGCGGATTCATACTAAACGCTCCTGTCAGAGTTGGGGGAAGAAGCCTGAGCGGCTTGCGCAGCCATACGGATGCGCTCTTTACGCTTTTGCTCAGCAGCAATGTGGCGGATGAGTTGCTTATGCGCCAGCCAGCTTTGACAAATAATGCCGGTCATCACCAGCGCAGCAATGCCAAAGGACAGCCAGACATAGAATCCGTAACCGCCCATAGCCCAAAATTCTGCCCAACTGTTAAACTGCATCAGACGTCTCCCGCAAACCGGTGATATCCTGCACCCAGGGCCGGTGCATTTCCCGCCGCAGAATTTCAGTTTTCATACGCATGGTCGTAACAGCGGCGATAAACAGCGCAAAGCCTGCAAGATTAATCAGCAGTGGCCACAACATCTCCGGCGCTATAGACGGCTTGTCGAATTTGGTGATGGTGGAACCCTGATGCAATGTATTCCACCATTCTACCGAATAGTGGATCACCGGGATGTTCACAACACCCACCAGCGCCATAACACCCGCCGCTTTACCCGCCTGCTGCTTATCTTCAAACGCGGTATACAAGGCAATGACGCCAAAATACAAAAACAGCAAAATAAGTTCTGATGTCAGCCGTGCATCCCACACCCACCATGCGCCCCACATAGGTTTCCCCCATGCCGCACCGGTAAGCAAAGCAATGAATGTCATCGCTGCACCAACAGGGGCCATGGCAATCATGGCCATGTAAGCAGTCCGCCATTGCCAAACCATTCCCACCAGTGCAGCTACGGCCATGGCAACATAGGTACTCATTGACAACATGGCAGATGGTACATGGATGTAGATAATTCTGAAGGAATCACCTTGCTGATAATCCTGAGGCGCAAATAAAAGCCCCCATACCGTACCGCACAACAAGTTGATTACTGCAGCCACTGAAAACCAGGGGAGCAGCGTATTACAAAGCTGGTAAGCCCGCTCAGGCTTGGCGTAGGGATGTAACCACTTCCACATCAGTTCTGACTCACTTTTAAAGAGTAGGCAATGGCAGCCGGAGCTAATGCCATTGCCAGCAACAACATCGCGCCAATAATAGCAATTTGCGCCCTGTAGGGTAATTGTAGCGCAGCTGCATCCACTGCCGAGGTAGCAAATATCAATAATGGAATGAAAACCGGGATCAAAAGCAGCGCCAGGAGTACACCACCACGCTGAAGCCCAACCGTTAATCCTGTGCCGATTGCGCCCACCAGTGACAAAAGCGGTGTTCCTAACATCAGGGTGAGTACCAGCGCTATGTACATGTCAACAGTGAGATTAAGAAACAGCGCAAGCAAAGGTGACAACAGCAAAAGCGGAATGAAAGTCACCAGCCAGTGGCAAAGTACTTTAAGGGCGGCGACAGCATAGTAGGGCTGTCCGGATAATTGTAGCTGTTCCAGTGAACCATCTGCGAAATCGTCCCGGAATAAGCGCTCCATCCCGAGCAATGAGGACAATATAGCGGCTATCCAGATAACGCCCGGTCCTATTCGTTGCAGGGTTTCAGGGCCGGGTCCTATTCCCAGCGGAAATAATGTCACTACCATGAGTAAGAACATAAGCGGCTGTACCAGCTCGGCCTTCTGACGAAATGCCAGTGCCAGGTCCCGTTTAAACACCCCCTGATACAGGCCGCTCAAAACCGGTACTCCAAATCAAATGTCTGATACCCGCCCGCGCGATGGCTCAGTGTCTGATGTGAAGTAGTCAACACAGCACCGCCATTACCTACATGTTCACATATTTTATCTTCCAGTTGGGCAACGCCACGGGTATCCAGTGCGGTAAAAGGTTCATCGAGGATCCACACGTCAGCCTGCTTCAACCATAATCTTGCCAGAGCGACACGGCGAAGTTGCCCTGCAGACAGTGTGCGGCAGGGTACATCTTCCATACCCACCAGCCCCACCAGGGCCAGCACGTCATAAAGATTTTCTTCGTTAAAGCTGACTTTATGCTGCGCACACCAGAATTGAAGGTTTTCCAAAGGCGACAAGGTGCCGTTTATGCCGGCTTTGTGTCCTATATAGATGAGGCTGGTGAACCAGTCTTCGCCCAATGGATTCCCCTGCCAGAGAAGGGAGCCGCTTTGAGGCTGACTTAATCCACTGAGGATACGCAACAAACTGGTTTTACCGGCTCCGTTAGGCCCACGCAAATAAATCAGCTGCCCTGGCAGGAGCTGAAAAGACAGATCTTCGAACAGTACTCTGTCCCGTTTAATGCACGTTAGTTTGCTGGCAACCAGTCCCGACAAACCGCTATCCTCTTTAACATATCTTTGTATATTCCGGTCTGGCATTCTAGCATAGGCAAAACGGAACACATCACGCCCATTGGCGTATTAAACTTTTTTATGACTTAGTTCAAACTGAAGGACCATTGACAACAGTGAAATGCACAAAATGCTTGAATTTTTCAATTAGTTGCCGATAAATCTGACATGAACTTGCAGATTGCTCAACTGTTTTCGGCGAATGCCACTGCCGCACCGGTTAATGCCGACGCAGGTGCATTGCGTTCAGACACCTTGCAGCAGCTACCTGCAGTAGCCATAACCCGTTTACCCGGTCCGCTTATTCAGTTAACCGGAAACGCCCTCCCTCAGGAGGGACTTGTCGTTAAAGATCCCGGTCTCAGCACATCTCAGCCGCAGGTTTCCCTGGCCAGATCATCAGTCAGTCAGATGACATTATTTGAACTTCTGCCTGTGAAGCACAGTGCAGTACTGACACAGGCTGACACACAAAGACTGGTTACAGCTCTGGCAGAAGGGCTGGCACAGTCGCAGCAACTCAGCCTTGTCAAAAATAATGCAGCCTTATCTCTGGGCGCCATAGTTGAGCAGGCGTCCCCCAAACAACTGACACTCAGGTTACAGTTACCCGGCGCACCAGTGATTAAACTGGATATACCGGCAACCCAACACGCTGTCACTGAGGCCGGAGACAAATTTTCGTTAAAAATAACGCCTTCAACTGACAGCAGGCAGTCAGGATGGCAAATTACCTTAACGCCACAAGGGAAAGGCTCTGCGCAGCCTGCTCAAAGTGTGAATGTACCGGCATCGGCGCCGGTAGTAAAACTGGCTCTGGCAAAAGCGCTGGTCAGTGAAGGGCTCAGCATTGAGGGGAAATTGCAGGGGGCTCTGCAACGTTCATTGCATTTACCCGATGGACCATCAGGCAGTACGGGAAGAGAAACATTACAAACCCTGAATGTCAGCATGCGCGGAACGCAACTATCAGCGACGGGCACCCAAACACGCCCCCTTGCTATGGTCAATTTGCCACCTGCTTTAGCGACATCTGCAAGCAATACTCTGCAGGCTCTTCCACCGGTACCTCTTAAACTGGCAGACATTGCAAGCCGGAAAGGGTTGCCCGTATTGCATATCCAACCGCCACCGGATCATGCGGCTCCGGTTGCCGGTCAGCAAGTATCGGGCGCGACAGCTAATAATATAAAAGATGTCTTTTCTGCAGGTTCGCTGAACCTGCCGCCCGAACAACTTAGCCGTGTCAGTGAAACTATCCGTCAGCTTTCACGGCAACTTCTCGCAGAAACAGGCTCTACATCAGAAGCACTGACTAAACTGGTTTCTATCCTTACCAAAGCGCCTCAGGGAACGGCCGCCGGCACAAAGGATTTAATGAGTGCTTTATCCACTCAGATAGCCGCTTCGCTTCCTGTTATAAAAACTGCCGCTGGAACTGACAATATTCAACACGCCGTTACCGGTCAAACAGAGACTGGCATTCCGTCTCAGGATACAGCGCAGTCGATTAAACAGCTGTTGCAGACGCCCGCACTGGTCACAACACCAACGAATATTCTTAATCCGCCATCACAATCCGGTTTCGTGAACGCCCTTATCACACTATTACAAATCAGTTTTGCAGGACGTGCAGTTCGCAACCAACCAGATCTGGCAAAAGCGCTGGATAAAGCTGAATCGGTAATAGCCAGAAGTGCAGCTTCCGCCGGCGGGGGTAGTCCGCCATCAAAAACTGCCGGCGATATGGCGCAAATCGACAGCAGAACCCATTTGCTCGATCATGTTAAGTCACTGCTCGCTAATCATCAGCAACAAAAACTCCAAAGTGCAGAAGCCCGGTTGCAGGGTCAGGACACCTTGTATTATGTGTTGCCTGTAGCCGGTGACGAGCAGCCACCTCCCGAACTGTTTCTTCGTGTCGAAGAACGGGACGCGCGGGAAGAGCAGGCAAAGTCGTCCGCACAGAGAATATGGCATCTGACCATGAAACTCAGTGCAGGCGAGTATGGAGAGCTGCTGGCAAAAACTAAAATTGATAAGGACGTTATTCATATCAATGTATACACATCGACAGATACACTGTTGATAAAGGTTATGGACACCATGCCATGGCTGTTAAAGCGTTTAAAAGGCCTGGGGCTTGAGGTTGAACAGCACAGTTGTCAGCGGGGAAAAATACCGCCGTCTCTCAAAGATACGCCCTATCAACTGTTCGAGACACTGGTATGAGTGACAAAACACGTAAAGCGATTGGCTTGAGATACAACAGTGGCGAAGCCGGAGCAAAACCTAAAGTCGTGTCAAAAGGGTACGGTGAACTGGCCGGTGAAATCATTCGGGCCGCTGAAGATGCAGGCATTCTTATTCACGAAGATCCCTACCTTTCTGACTTGCTGGCAACATTAGATCTCGGGCAGGAAATCCCGGAATCTCTGTATTATGTGATTGCAGAATTGATCGCCTGGTCCTATGTGCTTCAGGGCAAAATACCGGAAGGCTGGGAGAACAGCGGGCAACTTCCCCAAAGGGTATAAGCCGGCACAGAAAACTGCCCGGCCTGTTTACCCGATACGGCCTGACCACCAGGTTACAATTTAAACTGTCCAGCCAAATCTCTCAGCTCGGTAGATACACCGCTGAGCTGGGTAGCTTCGGCAGCCAGTTCCTCTGAATGCTCGCTGGTCTTTTCACTCAGATTAATGATTTTAACCAGCGCCTCATCTATTTCAGTTGCCACCACGGTTTGTTGCTCAGTCGCTCTGGCAATTTGCGTACTCTGCGATTGAACAGTACTGATCGAGTGACTGATATCCCGTAAGGACGATACCACCAGTTCGGTTTTCTCTACGCCTTTTAACGAGCGCTCTTTACCAGCCTTCATCGCCGTGTCGGTTTCTGATGCCATCTTCTGAAGCTTTTCTACCATCTTGCGGATATCATCAGTGGAGTCCTGAGTCCGCGAAGCCAGCGAACGCACCTCATCGGCAACGACCGCAAAACCTCTTCCCTGTTCACCGGCACGGGCAGCCTCAATAGCCGCATTCAATGCCAGTAAATTTGTTTGCTCCGCTATGCTGTTGATCACATCAACGACCGCGCCGATATTTTCTGACTCCTGGCTCAAACCACTAACGGTCTGAACGCCCTGACTGATTGCGTCTGCGAGGGCGTGGATCTCAGTTAACATGTTTTGTGCCTGCGACATGCCGTCTGTCGCCTGCTGCTCTGCCACGGTTGCGGCTCTGCTGGATTCGGCAGCATTAGCTGAAATTTCCTGTACGGTATGCGCCATTTCCGTTACTGCCGTCGACACACTGTCTACTTCGGTTCTTTCCTGATTGATTTCGCGGCTGCTGGCGCCGGACACATCACGCAAGTGGTCTGCGGCCTCAGCGACCGCTCTGGTATGCTGAACAATATCCTGTAGTAGTGTATGAATTTTGCCGGTAAATACATTGAATTGTTCAGCCAGTTGCCCGACTTCATCGCCCGACTTAATCTCAAGGCGACGGGTCAAGTCACCGTCTCCTGAAGCAATATCAGCCATAGCGTCCTTGAGCTGTAAAATTGGACGGGTGATCACTGCACCAGCAAACCAGGTAACCGCTCCGGCGATAACCAGGACAACCACAGCAACAATCAGTGAAGTTTGTAACGCTTCCTGTACCGGCGCTTCAACCACGGCCTCAGGAACCAGTAATCCCAATGTCCAGTTCATTTGCGGCGAAGCAAGAGTGACATGCTTATAAACCACAAAATAATTTTCATTGTTGTATGAAACTGGCGTGATACCTTCCGGATGGCGGGCAATATCTCCGCTTAAGGCTGCAAAGCCATCAGCACCTTTCAGGCTTTTATCAATGGACGCCAGTGGAGATGATAATGGCAGGGCTTCCCTGCTCCCCGGGAAGTACACAATATTTTGTTCGTCATCGACAAGAAACGCAGCGCCGGCTTTCTCATATTGGATCTCTGACAGCATATCTGCGACTGTGGTGATGAGAATATCAACGCCACCCACTCCCAGAAGTTTACCATCCCGGTACACAGGCCCCTGAACCACCGTCGAAACGCTTCCATCCTGTGAATCTGTCGCCGGAGGTGTGACATAGATCCCCCCTTTCTCTACAGCGGTCAAAAACCACGGGCGCTGATTTGCAAAGTAATTATCTTCCTCACCCACACGGCCCTGCTCATAAAAATACTCTCCGGTACCGGCAGTACCGAAAAAAGCAGACTTAATGTGCTTGTCATTACTGCTGATGGCGCTGAATGACGCAAAAATATCGTCAGCAGCCTCACCACTTAACGTACCGCCACGCTGCGAGTGTTGAGTAAAAAAGTCCGTGAAGAAAGGATTGTTCAGAAATGTAGAAGCGACACCTCCGTAGGTAGCAAAGAAACCTTTTACAGATTCCGCTTCACTGGTAACAAGAAAATGAAGATCCCGCTCGACGGTCTGCCTGGTTTTATCGCTAACAATATTGAGCAGGAAAATCGTTGCTACAATCAGTAACAATGCGATAGCACCGCCAACAATGAGCACAAATTTTTTCTGAAGTGAGAGTGATTTCATACGCGTTCCCGTGTTTGTGTTTCACCTTCCATATTCGGGAGTTGGTGAAATCTTTTTTATAAGTTTATATTTTTAACGGCAGTCATCTTCACTTCTACAGTAAATTGAACGATAAAAAAAGTGCATTCCTCGTCTTTTGGACAGTTCATTACCTACTGATTTTATTATTCTTTTTATTAGATAACACTAATAAAAAGAGTTAAACGGTCTACAGAGGCCTTCTTACAGGACGGTTCGCCTTTCAGGACATTGATTTTTTAAAACCCGGTTTTTTCACACAAAAAAAGAAGCCAGCTTTTCAGCTGGCTTCTCATTTGATTAACTGTCTATTGATTTGTCGTTTCATGCGCAGCCTTTCACAGGCTGCCGGACATAAATCTTACAATTTTTCTTCTGTTTCGCCTTCGGCTTCTTCAGGCTTCACTGTTTTTTGAGCCAGTAACTCTGCGCGCAGCTTGGTTTCGATGTCGTTAGCGATATCAGGGTTATCTTTCAGGAACGCCATTACGTTCGCTTTACCCTGACCAATACGGTCACCGTTGTAGCTATACCAGGCACCGGCTTTATCAACCAGCTTCTGCTTCACACCAAGGTCAATAAGTTCAGCTTCCTTACTGATACCCTCGCCGTAACGAATCATGAATTCCGCCTGCTTAAACGGTGGGGCAACTTTGTTCTTCACCACTTTCACACGGGTTTCGTTACCAACAACCTCATCACCTTCTTTCACCGCACCGATACGACGGATATCGAGACGCACAGAGGCATAGAATTTCAGCGCGTTACCACCGGTAGTGGTTTCAGGGTTACCGAACATAACACCAATCTTCATACGGATCTGGTTGATGAAGATACACAGCGTATTCGATTTCTTGATGTTAGCGGTAAGCTTACGCAGCGCCTGAGACATCAGACGTGCCTGAAGACCCACGTGAGAATCACCCATCTCACCTTCAATCTCGGCTTTCGGTGTTAATGCAGCTACCGAGTCAACAATTACTACGTCAACAGCGCCGGAACGAACAAGCATGTCACAAATTTCCAGCGCCTGCTCACCGGTATCAGGCTGAGAGACCAGCAGGTCATCAATGTTTACACCCAGCTTTCTTGCGTAAACAGGATCCAGTGCGTGTTCCGCATCAACGAATGCACAGGTTTTGCCTTTCTTTTGCGCTTCAGCGATAACTTGCAGTGTCAGAGTTGTTTTACCTGATGACTCAGGACCGTAGATTTCAACAACACGCCCGCAAGGTAAACCGCCTATTCCAAGTGCAATATCGATACTGAGTGAACCGGTAGAAATGGCTTCGATATCATGTGCCTGATTGTCACCCAGACGCATAATGGCACCTTTACCAAATTGCTTTTCAATTTGGCCAAGAGCGGCGGAAAGAGCTTTGTTTTTGTTGTCGTCCACGATATTATCCTCAAGATAATGACTGTCCGGTAGTTACCCTGTCGTATTACGCTGCCACTTTTACTTCTGTTATTTTTTAACTTCCGCAAAATATAATTCGGTCAGCGCTTCAGTAACTCACGAAACGTAATTCGAATGTTGAGTGCATTTTATACTGTATAAGCATACAGTCAAGTAAGATTTCACAATTAGTCTGTCAAATCCCGTTTTATTCAGCAACCAGTCGTTGGTACAGATAAGAAATTGCATGGGCGATGGCCTGTTCCCGCACCGCTAACCGGTCACCTGAAAATACGTGACGCTGCGTGTTCAGTTCACCGTCTATCATAAAGCCAAACCAAACTGTACCCACCGGCTTCTCCGCCGAACCACCACCAGGCCCTGCAATACCACTCACCGACACACCAACCTGCGCACCACTCTCCTGAACAACACCCCGCACCATTTCAGCTACGGTTTGTTCCGATACAGCTCCAAATTCTTCAAGCGTTTCAGCTTTCACCCCAGTAAGTGATTGCTTAGCCTCATTTGAATAAGTGACCCAGGATTGATTGAACCAGTCAGAACTACCGGAAACAGAAGTTAATACGTAAGCAATTCCACCACCGGTACAGGACTCAGCACAGGATACATGCCAGTTTCGCCGGCGAAGCACATCTCCGGTGGCAACCACCTGTTTAAGTAAGGCACTGTCTTGTGAAACAGTTGAAAAATCTGCGCTCATACGAATAATACTCACCAATGAATTAATTCCGTTGTACCATTTTACACATTTAGCAAACTGTAAAGACAGAAAGTTGGCCTGATGAAAGCTTTGTAGTGAAGTACGCTGATGGTAGGGGGAGCGTAACTGCATTTGAAACACGCCGAAAACCCATCCCTGGGGGCTCGACTGCCGCATCCATGCGGCAGACGGTTTCAAATGCAATTACGCCCCCCGACCGCGCGCCCTTCACAACTAGCAACATTGCGCCAGAATAAAAAAAGAGGTTTTCTTGGAATCACATACGCCGATGATGCGCCAGTATCTGGCCATAAAAGCACAACATCCTAATATTTTACTGTTTTACCGGATGGGGGACTTTTATGAACTCTTCTATGACGATGCCAAAAAGGCCGCACACCTGCTGGATATTTCATTAACAGCCAGAGGCAAATCCGGTGGTGAACCCATTCCCATGGCGGGAGTGCCTTATCACGCAGTGGAAGGTTACCTGGCGCGCCTGGTAAAAATGGGCGAGTCTGTGGCGATTTGTGAGCAGGTTGGCGATCCTGCCACCAGCAAAGGGCCGGTGGAACGTCAGGTTCAGCGTATTGTCACGCCGGGCACAGTGACCGATGAAGCACTATTAGAAGAGCGTCGTGATAACCTGCTTGCTGCAGTGTGCGGTCACAGCATGCAGTACGGCGTTGCCACCCTCGATATCAGCAGCGGACGTTTTCTGGTGGTTGAATGTGACAGTGATGAACAATTGCTGGCCGAATTGCAACGCCTTAATCCTGCGGAACTGCTTTATCCGGAAGGATTCGAAGGTTTACCTCTTATTGAAAAACGAAAAGGTTTACGTCGCCGTCCCGAATGGGAGTTTGATCCGCAAACGGCAACAGAGCAACTCAATCAGCAATTCGGCACCAAATCACTGGATGGATTCGGCATCAACGGCTTAGATAAAGCCACCGGTGCAGCCGGCTGTGTACTGCAATACGTTAAAGATACCCAACGTACCGCCCTGCCCCATATTCGCAGTATTCATCGTGAACAGCAGGAAACACGTATTCAGCTGGATGCCGCCACGCGAAGAAATCTGGAATTAACCGACAATTTATCAGGCAGTCAGGAAAATACTCTGTTCAGCGTGCTGGATTCTACCGCCACCCCCATGGGCAGCAGATTACTTCAACGCTATTTGCACGCCCCCATTACCGATCATTATGAACTCACCCGACGCCAGCAGGCCATCGGAAAACTGATTGAACAGGGTCATGAAGATATCGCCGATACATTAAAACGCATTGGTGACATAGAACGCATCATGGCGCGGTTAGCCCTGCGTTCGGCCCGTCCCAGGGATTTCTCCCGTTTACGCAATGCGTTTAACGAATTGCCCGGACTGCTCGACCAGTTATCCTCTCTTGAGGATTCGTTATGTGCGGATTTAGCCAAGGCTGTCAGCACCTACCCCGAATTACAAAGCCTGTTAAATCAGGCTATCGTGGATAACCCTCCGGTTGTGATCCGCGATGGTGGTGTTATCGCTGAAGGTTTTAATGAAGAGCTTGATGAATTGCGGGCGCTGTCAAGGGGAGCCACGGACTACCTGGATGCTCTGGAAGTCAGAGAACGGGAGCGTACCGGCGTCTCTACACTGAAAGTGGGCTATAACAAAGTGCATGGCTTTTTTATCGAATTAAGCCGCGCAAACAGCGGCGCAGCACCGGCAGACTATATCCGCCGTCAAACGTTGAAGAACACCGAGCGTTACATTACGCCTGAGCTGAAAGAGCATGAAGATAAAGTACTGACCAGTCAGGGCCGGGCGCTGGCTCTGGAAAAGCAGCTTTATGAAGGATTATTCGATGCCTTCCAGCCTCAGCTTACTAAGCTGATAAACACAGCCGAAGCACTGGCTAAACTGGATGTGATTCAGTGTTTTGCCGACCGGGCGACCGCGCTCGACTTACATTGCCCTATCCTCACAGACAACCGCGAAATCACCTACGAAGCCGGTCGTCATCCGGTGGTTGAGCAGGTCATGACCGACCCGTTTATTGCCAACCCGGTAACCCTGGACACCAAACAACGCATGCTTGTTATTACCGGTCCGAACATGGGCGGTAAATCAACGTACATGCGTCAGACCGCTCTGATTGTACTGATGGCATACCTTGGGTGTTACGTACCTGCAGAAAATGCAAAAATCGGCCGTGTGGATCGTATTTTCACACGTATTGGCGCATCTGATGATCTGGCGTCAGGGCGTTCTACCTTTATGGTTGAAATGACCGAGACCGCCAATATTTTGCATAATGCCACTGAGCACTCGCTGGTATTAATGGATGAAATCGGGCGCGGCACCAGTACATACGATGGCTTATCTCTCGCCTGGGCATGTGCCTGCTTCCTGGCAAGGGAGATTAATGCTTATACCTTGTTTGCCACCCATTATTTTGAACTGACACAATTAGCTGATTCTGAAGAAGGCGTGGTCAATGTACATTTAGATGCGGTAGAGCACGACGATACCATTCGCTTTATGCATACGGTAGAAACCGGTGCGGCCAGCAAAAGCTATGGCTTGCAGGTTGCCCAGCTTGCCGGCGTTCCCCGTCCGGTAATCAATGCTGCCCGGGCTAAATTGCATGAACTGGAAAACCGGGCACCACAGGAAGACGCCCCGGCCACAAAAATAACAAAAACGTCGTCAGATTCCGGTTCGCCCACAACCAGAGCCGGACAATCGGAAATGCACTTTACCGATATGCCTGACCCGCTGCGGGATGCACTGAATAATTTGTCTCCCGATGAACTTTCTCCCCGGCAGGCACTGGATTTAATCTATACGCTAAAACGGCTAAGTCAGGCGTGATACTTAAGGCTTTATTAATTTACCTGAAATAAACCCGCCAGCCCGGCAGGCAAACCGATTGTTTGCCTGCTACTCTTTCGCTATAATGTTGCGCCGTCCAGGTGCTTAGTTCGGTTTTCGCAACTCTCAGCACATTAGCCAAAAATTCCAACGCCTTAGGTTTCGCATGACAAATTATATTTTCGTCACCGGTGGTGTCGTATCATCGCTTGGTAAAGGTATTGCTGCCGCTTCGTTAGCAGCTATTCTTGAAGCGCGTGGTCTCACCGTTACGATGTTAAAACTGGATCCGTATATCAACGTTGATCCGGGAACAATGAGCCCAATCCAGCACGGGGAAGTGTTTGTCACGGATGATGGCGCAGAAACCGATTTAGATTTAGGTCACTACGAGCGCTTTATCCGCACCCGTATGACCAAGCGTAATAACTTCACCACTGGCCGGGTTTACGAAGAAGTATTACGCCGTGAAAGACGTGGTGACTATTTAGGTGCAACCATCCAGGTCATCCCGCACATCACCAACGAAATTAAGCGTCGCGTTATCGACGGTGCAGAAGGTCACGATGTAGCTATTGTTGAAGTAGGCGGTACAGTAGGTGATATTGAATCACAACCGTTCCTGGAAGCTATTCGTCAGTTAGGTACAGAAGTCGGCCGCGAGCGCGCCATGTTCATGCACCTGACGCTGGTACCTTACATGCCTGCTTCCGGCGAAGTGAAAACTAAGCCTACTCAGCACTCTGTAAAAGAGCTGCGTTCTATCGGTATTCAACCGGACATCCTGGTTTGCCGTTCTGTTGGCGCACTGCCGGCTACCGAACGTTCTAAGATTGCCCTGTTCACTAACGTGGCAGATAAAGCCGTTATCTCACTGAAAGACGTAGACAGCATCTACCGTATCCCGGCTGCGCTTAAAGCACAGGGTATGGACCAGCTGGTTGTTGACCGTTTCCGCTTAGATTGCAAAGAAGCCGATCTCACCGAATGGGAACAGGTACTTTATGCAGAGTCTAACCCTACTGCAGAAGTGAATATCGGTATGGTGGGCAAATATGTTGAACTGCCTGACGCGTACAAATCTGTCAATGAAGCATTAAAACATGCCGGTCTGAAAAACCGCCTGACAGTGAATATTCACTATGTCGATTCTCAGGACGTTGAAACAAAAGGTACACAAATTTTAGAACACCTGGATGCTATCTTAGTACCCGGCGGTTTCGGCGAACGCGGTATCGAAGGCAAAATTGCAGCAGCACGCTATGCCCGTGAGAATAAAGTCCCTTATCTGGGTATTTGTCTGGGTATGCAGGTTGCTTTAATTGAATTTGCCCGCAATGTAGCAGGTATGGAAAACGCAAACAGCACCGAATTCGATCCTAATACACCGTTCCCGGTTGTTGGCCTGATCACTGAATGGCTGGATGCAGACGGCTCTACCGAACAGCGTGATGCCTCTTCAGATTTAGGCGGCACCATGCGTTTAGGCAGCCAGCTTTGTCACCTGATCCCGGGCAGCAAAGTCTGTGAAACCTACGGCAGCGAAGAGATTTACGAACGCCACCGTCACCGTTACGAAGTAAACAATAACCTTCGTGACCAGATTGAAGCTGCGGGCCTGAAAGTAAGTGGTTTGTCCACCGACAAACGCCTTGTAGAAGTGATCGAAATCCCTGACCATCCATGGTTTGTTGCCGGTCAGTTCCACCCGGAGTTTACTTCTACGCCCCGTGATGGCCATCCGCTGTTTAAAGGATTTGTAGAAGCTGCCGGGAAATACCAGAAAGAAAATCACTGATTCTAAAAAGCAGAAGGCTTACTCCCGTTGCCTTCTGCACAAACGTTGAGGAAATAAAATGGCGAAGATTGCTCGCATTGTAGGACGCGAAATCCTGGACTCTCGTGGTAACCCCACTGTAGAGGCAGACGTTTACCTTGATTCAGGCGCAATGGGTCGTGCCGCTGCACCATCCGGTGCATCAACTGGTTCACGTGAAGCACTGGAACTGCGTGACGGTGACAAAAGCCGTTACCTGGGCAAAGGCGTAGAAAAAGCCGTTGCTGCAGTAAACGACATCATTGCTCCGGCGCTGGCTGGCATGGATCCACTGGCACAAACTGACGTTGATAACAAAATGTTAGAGCTGGACGGTACAGAGAACAAAGAAAAGCTGGGCGCAAATGCGATTCTGGCGGTTTCTCTGGCTGTTGCCAAAGCGGCTGCGATTGAAAAAGGCGTTGCACTTTACGAGCATATCGCTGACTTAAACGGTACGTCAGGTCAGTACTCTATGCCTGTACCTATGATGAACATCATCAACGGTGGTGAGCACGCTGACAACAACGTAGACATTCAGGAATTCATGGTTCAGCCAGTTGGCGCGAAGAGCTTCAAAGAAGCCCTGCGCATGGGTGCGGAAATTTTCCATAACCTGAAAAAAGTACTGTCTGCTAAAGGCCTGAACACAGCAGTGGGTGACGAAGGTGGTTTTGCACCTAACCTGAGCTCTAACGCTGAAGCGCTGGCTGTTATTGTAGAAGCCGTTGAAAAAGCGGGCTACAAAATGAACGAAGACATCACGCTGGCGCTGGACTGTGCGGCGTCTGAATTCTACAAAGACGGCAAATATGTGCTGTCTGGTGAAGACAAGTCTTTTGACTCAGAAACCTTTGGTGACTACCTGGCTGAACTGGCTGAGCAGTACCCTATCGTTTCTATCGAAGACGGTCTGGACGAGAGTGACTGGGACGGTTGGGCAAGCCTGACTAAGAAGATTGGTGACAAAGTACAACTGGTTGGTGACGACCTGTTCGTGACTAACACCAAAATCCTGTCCCGTGGTATCGAGAATGGTATCGGTAACTCTATCCTGATTAAATTCAACCAGATCGGTTCACTGACCGAAACCCTGAATGCAATTAAGATGGCGAAAGATGCCGGCTTCACTGCGGTTATCTCTCACCGTTCAGGCGAAACCGAAGATGCGACTATCGCTGACCTGGCGGTTGGTACTGCAGCGGGTCAAATCAAGACCGGTTCTCTGTGCCGTTCTGACCGTGTTGCCAAGTATAACCAGTTACTGCGTATCGAGCAGGCACTGGGCGACAAAGCGGTATATCCTGGTCGCAGTGCAATCAAAGGTCAATAATGACTATGAACGGGTAGCGCTGGCTACCCGTTCTTTTTAATGCTACTTTACTGATATTCTTCATAATCCTTTGTAGCCATGTCGTCAGGTTCTCACACGTCGTCCAGTCAGACTGATATTTTTGCTGTCACCGGCGCAACCGACGATTCTCCGGTCTTCACAGAAATTTGTAATGCCCTGTACGAGCGCGAGTTGCTGGTACTTTCACAAGCGTCCGCTGCGCAGATATCTTACCTCCAACGCAGACTGGCCGCACTTCCGCACCGGATCCAAAGGGCAGCCCACTATCTGGCAAACCACAAAACACCGCTTGCAGTAGACAGTCACAACGGTACCTGGCAATGTAAACAAGCATCTAAATGTCCGGCCAATAAAATTACGCCGGAGGACACGCTGGCCTGGTATACAGACCATGCAGCCTATGGTTTACCTGTACCGGTAAGATTACTTCGCTTTGATGAAGAGCATATCGAGCTGGACTCTATTGACCGTGTCCAGCCTGAGAATGAGATGGTGCACACCAATAAATATGGCTGGTTTACTTTTGATGGTGTGAGTCAGGCCAACAATACAGACACCGACTATACGTTACTGAAACCCACTAAAGCTGTGATGTCTGCCGCATGCTGCGGACACCGCTGGAATCACAAAGGCAGACTGGCCCCACGCACACTCTCATTAAGAGAATTATTGCTTTCCACCACGGTAAAGTGGAAAAAATTCACCTTAAATACCTGACCAACCAAACAGAGTTAGGATAAATATAACCAATTATTATATTCATGATGGCAAAGAAAGGTTGACCTGTGGCCCCTGTATGGTTACATTGTCGGCTATCAATTGGATGCCCGTGAAATTCGCATAATTATGCAATATTTTTTACTTTCTCTTCTACTCCTTATGGCAGCAAGACTGCACGGGTAGAATGCATCCAGTAAGAGGAATTACAATAAACCCGTGCATCGCACGGGTTTTTTTTTACTAATTATCACCACGAGTACAAGCCATGACGAATCAGGTAAAAATCTTTGATACCACGTTACGCGACGGCGAGCAGGCACTGCCCGCCAGTTTAAGTGCCAAAGAAAAATTGCAGATCGCTCTGGCCCTCGAACGTCTGGGCGTAGACATCATCGAAGCGGGTTTCCCGGTATCTTCGCCGGGTGATTTTAAATCCGTGCAGATGATTGCCCGGGAAGTGAAAAACAGTGTGGTTTGCGGTTTATCCCGTGCTCTTGAAAAAGACATCGATGCATGCGGCCAGGCGCTGAGTGTCGCTGAACAATTCCGTATCCATACCTTTATCGCCACATCTGAAATTCATGTTGGTGCCAAACTCAGAAAATCTCAGGACGAAGTCGTTGATATGGCAGTGGCTGCAGTAAAGCATGCCCGCCGCTATACCGACGATGTGGAATTTTCCTGTGAAGACGCCGGCCGTACCCACATCGATTATCTTTGCCGTATGGTCGAAGCCGCCATCAATGCCGGTGCCACTACCGTAAATATTCCGGATACCGTGGGTTATACAACGCCCACCGAGTTCGGCGGCATCATAGGCAACCTGTTTAACCGCGTACCGAATATCGATAAAGCCACGATTTCCGTGCACTGTCACAACGATTTAGGTCTGGCTGTTGCTAACTCACTGGCAGCCGTTGAGCAAGGTGCCCGCCAGGTAGAATGTACCATTAACGGTATCGGTGAACGTGCAGGAAACTGTTCACTGGAAGAAATTGCGATGATTCTGCAAACCCGCGAGGCCATGCTGGGCATGCAAACCAACATCAATTCCACTGAAATTTTCCGTACCTCCAAACTGGTCAGCCAGTTGTGTAACATGCCGGTTCAGTCGAACAAAGCCATTGTGGGCGCGAATGCCTTCAGTCACTCCTCAGGTATCCACCAGGACGGTGTATTAAAAGCGCAAAATACCTATGAGATCATGACACCGGAAAGTGTGGGTATTAATAAAAACAACCTGAACCTGACATCACGCTCTGGTCGTCACGTTATTAAGCACCGTTTAACAGAGCTGGGCTACAAGGCGGAAGACTACGATCTGGAAACGGTTTACACCGCATTCCTTGCGCTGGCCGATAAGAAAGGTCAGGTTTACGATTACGATTTGGAAGCCTTGCTGTTTTTCGATCAGCAAAAACACGAAGACGCGTATTACCAGCTGTCTTATCTGCAGGCCAACTCTGGCCGGGAAATCATTCCCAGTGCCACTGTTCGTTTACAGGTCGGCAGCGAAACCGTTACCAAAACAGCCATCGGTAACGGTCCGGTGGATGCCGCCTTTAATGCCATTATTTCTATTCTGGGTCATGAAGACCTGGAAGTGGTGGACTTCAAACTGGACTCGAAAGGTGAAGGTGCTGACGCCCTTGCCCAGGTCGGTGTTATCGCCGAGTACAAAGGGCGCCGTTTCCACGGTATCGGCCTGGCCACAGACATTGTCGAAGCCGGGGTTAAAGCCCTTATCTTCGTACTGAACAATACACATGTTGCTGACCAGATTGATCAGCAAAAGATTCAACAAGAACGCGTTGCAGGAGTATAAATGAGCGAATTCAATATTGCCGTACTCGCCGGAGACGGTATCGGCCCGGAAGTCATGCAGGAAGCCAATAAGGTCCTGGATGCCGTTGAGAGCAAATTCAAAGTGACTTTCAACCGGACCGCGTATCCGGTTGGTGGCTATGCCATTGATACTGAAGGTGAAGCATTACCGCCAGCCACCCTGCAAGGTTGTGAACAGGCCGACGCGATTTTATTCGGCTCAATCGGTGGACCAAAATGGGACTCCCTGCCACTGGAACAACGCCCTGAACGTGCAGCACTGTTAACCCTGCGCAGCCATTTCGATTTATTCAGTAACCTGCGTCCTGCCAAAATCTATCCGGGTCTTGAGGACTTATCCCCGCTGCGCGCAGACATTGCTGCCAGCGGTGTGGATGTACTGGTTGTCCGTGAGCTGACCAGCGGTATCTATTTCGGTCAGCCTAAGGGACGTGACGGCGAGGGTGAAGAAGAATACGCCTTTGATACCATGCGCTACTCCAAACGGGAAATTCGCAGAATTGCCGTATCCGCCTTTGAAGCAGCACAGAAGCGCCGCGGTAAAGTTACCTCGGTAGATAAAGCCAACGTACTGGTATGCAGCCGTTTGTGGCGGGAAGTCACCGAAGAAGTCGCCAAAGACTATCCTGATGTGGAACTCGAGCACATCTATATCGATAACGCGACCATGCAGGTGATGAAAAACCCGGCCCAGTTCGACGTGATGTTATGCTCTAACTTGTTCGGCGACATCATTTCAGACGAATGCGCCATGATGACCGGTTCTATGGGCCTGCTGGCATCAGCCAGTATGAACGAAGAAGGTTTTGGCTTATACGAGCCGGCTGGTGGTTCTGCACCTGACATTGCCGGCCGGGGTATTGCTAACCCTATCGCTCAGGTGCTGTCAGCAGCCATGATGTTGCGTTTCAGCTTAAACTTGCAAGATGCTGCGGACGCTATCGAAAAAGCGGTTGTAGCCACGTTAGAAGCCGGTGTATTAACCGGAGAATTGTTACCTGAGGACAAACGCGCACAAGCGTCCACCACAGCTCAGGTCGGCGATGAAATTGTCAAACAGATTTTAAATCAGGAGTAACAGACCGTCATGGCCAAGACCTTATATGACAAAGTCTGGGAAGCACACGTTGTAGACCAGATTGGCGAAGACAGCTTATTGTATATCGATCGTCACCTGATCCACGAAGTGACTTCGCCTCAGGCCTTCGCAGGTTTGAATGAAAAAGGCCGTAAAGTGCGTCGACCTGACCGTACATTCGGCACCATGGACCACAGTATCTCTACCCGCTCACTGGCCATTGACGCCTGCGGTCCGCAAAATGCGTTACAGCTACAAACGCTGGCGAAAAACTGTGAAGAACACGGCGTTAAGCTATTCCCGGTAGGTCACCAGAAGCAGGGTATTGTTCACGTAATGGGTCCTGAACTGGGTTTAATCCTGCCCGGCGTTACCGCAGTATGTGGTGACTCGCACACTGCAACCCACGGCGCATTCGGAGCCTTAGCATTCGGTATCGGTACATCTCAGGTTGAGCATGTACTGGCCACACAAACTCTGAAGCAAAGCAAAGCGAAAAGCATGCTGATTAATGTGCACGGTAAATTACCGGTGGGCATTACGGCAAAAGATATCATTCTGGCCATTATCGGCAAAATCGGACACGCCGGCGCTACCGGTTATGTTATCGAGTACGCCGGTGAAGCCATCCGCTCTCTGACCATGGAAGAGCGTATGACCATCTGTAACATGAGTATTGAAGCCGGTGCGAAAGCCGGAATGGTCGCGCCGGATGAGACCACATTTAACTACGTGAAAGGCCGTGAATATGCACCTTCCGGCGAAGCGTGGGATGACGCCGTTGCATACTGGAAAACTCTGAACAGTGAAGATGGCGCAAAGTTCGACAGCGTTGTTGAATTAAATGCCGCTGATATCGCACCACAGGTCACCTGGGGTACTAACCCGGGTCAGGTAATTGGTGTGGATACACCGGTACCTGCGGCTGACTCCTTCAGCGATGCGGTAGAGAAAGAGAGCGCGAGAAAAGCCCTGTCGTACATGGGCTTATCAGCCGGCGACAAGCTGGAAGATGTGGCCATCAGTCATGTATTTATCGGCTCGTGTACCAATGGCCGAATTGAAGACATGCGTGCTGCTGCATTCATCGCCAAACAGGGCAAAGTCGCTGACAACGTCACCGCGATTGTTGTGCCGGGCTCCGGTGCAGTTAAGCGTCAGGCGGAAGCAGAAGGTCTGGATAAAATCTTTACCGATGCAGGTTTCGAGTGGCGTTTGCCGGGTTGTTCGATGTGTCTGGGCATGAATGATGACATTCTTCAGGCCGGTGACCGTTGTGCTTCAACCAGTAACCGTAACTTCGAAGGCCGTCAGGGCCGCGGTGCCCGTACTCACCTGGTGAGTCCTGCGATGGCAGCTGCCGCTGCATTGAAAGGCCGTTTCGCCGATGTCAGAGAATTTCAGGAGTAAATCATGAGTCAAGGTTTTACTACACACACCGGCCGCGCCTGCCCCCTTGATCAGGCTAACGTCGATACGGATCAGATCATCCCGAAACAGTTCCTTACTGGCGTAACACGCACCGGATACGGTAAACATTTGTTTCACGACTGGCGCTATCTGGACTTGCATGAAAAAGAACCCAATCCTGATTTCGTGTTAAATAAACCGGAACACGCCGGTGCAAGTATTCTGATGTCGCGGGAAAATTTTGGTTGTGGTTCCAGTCGGGAACACGCGCCATGGGCACTGGCAGATTTTGGTTTTGATGCCGTTATCGCCACATCCTTCGCTGACATTTTCTATGGTAACTGCATTAACAACCAGTTGCTGCCGGTAGCGCTGACATCAGCGCAAATGGATGAGCTGTTTGCCATTGTCAAAGCCAATCCGGAAACCGCTGTGGAAATCGATTTGCCGGCACAAACAGTGAAAGCAGGCGATGCAGTATTCAGTTTTGATATCCTTGCACACCACAAAAACAATCTGATCAAAGGCTTAGATGCTATTGGTCAGACGCTGGAACTGACAGAAACCATCGAATCATACGAAAGTAGACAACCAGTCTGGCTTTAATTTTTTCGATATCAACTATACTCAAAGGGCGATGCATCAGCATCGCCCTTTTTTTCGGCCCCGGCTTCTGCTCAGGTAACATTGCATGCTAAAAAACGTGACTATTGATGAACTCATTCCGGGTATGTACGTCAATCAGGTTTTAGAACAAACCGGACAATTACGCGTGCGCTCCAGCGGCGTGGTGAAATCACCGGTCTCCATCGGCAAGCTGAAGGAAATGGGGATCACCCTGGTAGAAGTCGACTATGCCAGAAGTCAGTTGCCGGAAGCAGCAATGGTCAGTGAACAGGTGCCCGCCCCTTCATCTGCCACACAGTCGAATTCAGACGCTCTGAATGCCGCCAGTGTACTTTATGAAGAAGCCGTGAGCTTACAGCAGTCTTTCATCACTTCGCTCAACAAGGGCGCTCCTAATGATCTCTCGCAGGCATCAGACCTGTCATCCAGCATCATTGATGCAGTTTTCGATAATCAGGATGCCATGTCCTGCCTGACAATGATAAAGAATTCAGATCAATACCTGCTTGAACATTCGATTAACTGTTCCATCCTGATGGCTATGTTTGCCCAGCATCTTGGTTATGATCGGGATACGATTGATGAAGCTTGTATGGGCGCATTGCTTATGGACGTGGGTATGTCGCAGATCCCACAGGAACTGAGGCATAAAAACGGAAAACTGAGTCAGGCCGACTGGGATGTGGTGAAAAGCCATGTTGATATTGGCGTGGAACTGGTAGAGCAAAGCGAACAGATTTCAGATTTGGCACTGTCGGTCATATCACAACACCATGAACGGGAAGACGGTTCCGGCTACCCGAACGCACTGAAGAGTGACACCATCTCTCCCTTGTCCAAAATGGCGGCTATTGTGGACTGTTACGATGCGATGATTTCCAACCGTCCTCACAAAGACAGCATTACGCCGGCGCTCGCGCTGAAAAGGCTGGCTAAAGATCCGTCTCTTGACAGCGTGTTAGTTAAACAGTTCGTGCAGTGTGTCGGTGTTCACCCCGTGGGCTCGCTGGTAAAACTGAAAAGCGGGAGACTGGGGATCATCAGTAAACAAAATCCCGACGATCTCACCTCACCGGTGGTAATGACTTTCTACAGCATTACCGGAGGTCACTTCAGTGAAATCAAACGCATTGATTTGCTTACTGTCGACGATGAAATTGAGTCAGGTGTCCGCCCTGATGATTTTGGCATTAATCTGCCGAAATTTTTCAAAGATGTATTTATCAGCCAGGTGCCGGGCTGAAACCCGGTCACCAGTCTGTTAACGCCGCCATAGAAAACTCTTTATTTTCGAAACTCAGAATAACCCGCTGAGCTTCAATCTTTACTATTTGCACCTTGTCATCAATCCAGTCCCCTTCCCCGAGCTGTTTGCCGTTCACTCTCACCCAGCGGTCAGACGGACGACTGGCATACATATGGGCATTAAACGCCATACCCGGTAAACGGGTAAGCATTCTGACAGGAAGTTGATCGACACGGGGTAAATCATCACGCACGGTGATCTGTGTTTCAGGCTCATCTTCGGTAGCCTTGTTGTCCAAATCTTCAATGGCCTTATTAAACCGGGCCATAAGCTCCGGTGACACATTCACATCGCTTTCCTGCGGCGCATTGATGATTTCACCGCCTAAATCTGAGGCCTCCGTAGCAATATCATTCCCTGCGCCATCACTGTTCACCGGATTGGCGGACGCAGTATTCTGCTGCCCGGTTGCGCTCTGGTTTGGGATTGCGTTTATTTCAGGCTGACTCCCGGCGGTGGTATCGGGAACCGGGTTTAATTCATTTGTGTTATTTACCGGGCTGCTATCCACTGCGGCAATATTATTACCGTCTGGCACCACAGCCTCTCCGGTGGATTTCAGGTTTGTGCTGTCTTCAGGTGTTGTTCCCGGTATCTCCTGTCCGTTTCCGCGCCCATCGCCGGCGGACACAATATTTACCGTATCAGGCCACCACGCAGGGTAACTGCCGATGGCACCACCTGTAATCAGTCCGGCCAGGATGACACCGGTAAAAGACACTGCCTGTCTGGTATACACTTTCCACAACGACGGCATTCCCTGCACAGTGGGAAGGAACAAGCTGCGGTTAAATTGATCTGACAACCCGGCATCAAACTTACTGACGCTGGTGTCGTGTTCTCCCCTGAGCAGCGCCTGCGTTTGCGTGCGGTGATGCACCGGCTTTTCAATTTCAACGGCTTGAGCAGGGTCAACTTCAACTTCCTGCACCCCCATTTCCGCCAGGCCCTGTACCATGGCGTCACTGGATACCAGACCACTTTTGCGAATTTTAACCGGCCCGTTCTGCTCAGTGATGCGAATAATCACCATACCGGGTTTCAGCTCTGCAATTTTAATGAGGTCAGACATACAACCTCCCGAGGCCAAAACCAGTCACCAGAGCAATCACAAACAACAATATCATCAGCCATTTACGCTGACTTTGAATACGCTGGCTCACCACATCTTCGCCAAGAATTTGTTCTGCTGCGGCAAGGAATACAGGTTTCTTCACTACTGCATGCTGTTTGGTGAATGACAGGGTCAGTGCGCGGTCACAAAGCAAGTTAATTACTCTGGGAATGCCCCCTGTGATTTGGTGAATGGCTTTAATCGTCGACGGGCTGAAAATGCTCACATCCCCTTTTGCCACACTTAAGCGGTGTGCTACGTAGGAAGAAACTTCCGGTGCGGTGAGCGGTAACAAATGATAACGGGCAGTAATACGCTGAGCTAATTGCCGTAGTTCGTTTCGCTTCAGTAACTGTTGTAATTCAGGCTGTCCTATTAACACCACCTTCAGCAGTTTCTCACGGTTGGTTTCCAGATTGGTCAGTAAACGCAGCTGCTCCAGCACTTCCGGCATCAGATGCTGTGCTTCATCAATCATCAGTACCGTATTCATGCCGGCCTGATGATTGTCAGCCAGCTTTGCCAGAATACGATCAGTAAAATATTTCAGACTGGCCTTGTCCACATCATAGGGAATGCCCAGCTCGTCGCAGACGGTGGCCAGCAGTTCAAGAGCAGACAACGTGGGATTTAAAATCATTGCTACCTGTGTATTGTCAGGTAATTGCTGCAACAATTTCCGGGATACCGTGGTCTTTCCGGTGCCAACCTCGCCGGTCAGCATCACAAAACCGCCGCTTTCGCGCAGGCCAAAGGTCAGATGTGCCAGTGCCTCTTTGTGGCGCGGGCTCATATATAAATAATCGGGGTTTGGCGCTATGGAAAACGGGTTGTCCGTCAGTCCAAAATAATTCAGATACATGTGTTTGAGAGAGTTAGCAATTCACCGCGACTAAACTAACCGGCCCGGGTGAATAAGTCAAAATCAAAGCCTTTCGATAAACAAAAAGCCTCTTAGTTCAGGCATAATGAAACAAAACAAACAGCGTGATGGTTTTATGGATGTTTATTTAGTGGGCGGCGCAGTACGGGATGAATTACTCGGACGCCCGGTAACAGAACGGGACTGGGTAGTTACAGGTGCCACACCACAGGAGATGCTCAGTAAAGGCTATGAACAGGTCGGGAAAGATTTCCCGGTGTTCCTGCATCCGAAAACCAAAGACGAATATGCCCTCGCCCGCACGGAAAGAAAGTCCGGCAGCGGTTACACCGGGTTTGTTTGTTACGCTGCACCTGACGTCACGCTGGAGCAGGATTTGATCCGTCGGGATCTCACCGTAAATGCTATCGCCAGAGACAAAGATGGCAACCTGATTGACCCTTACCACGGTGTTAAAGATATCGAATCCCGCACATTGCGACATGTGTCTCAAGCCTTCAGTGAGGATCCCCTGCGGGTGTTCCGCGTTGCCCGTTTTGCAGCAAGGTATGCTTATCTCGGGTTTACCGTTGCAGATGAAACCGCTTCACTCATGCGTTCCATGGCTGAAAGTGGCGAACTTGCCCATCTTACGGCTGAGCGTGTATGGAAGGAGACTATCCGTGCGTTGGGAGAAATGAATCCTGAAGTCTATTTTCAGGTGCTTGAAAACGCTGATGCACTCAGCCCCTGGTTAAAAGAAATTAAGCCGCATCTCATTAATATTTCAAATCCTTTAAAAAAAGCTTCACTAACGCAGGGAGAAGAGGATGAAAAATGGGCATTAGTTTGTGCTTTTTTATCCGTTGATGAGACATCCTCGCTTTGCCAACGTTTGAAGGCTCCGAATAAACACTCTGATCTTGCACTGCTCGTTTCTCGCCACTGCAACATTTATAAAACCGCAGACTCTGCAGGTGACTGGCTAAATTTATTTAATCTTTGTGATGCATGGCGCCGGCCTGAGCGATTCGAAAAATTTTTATCTGTTATGGCTTTGATTTATGAGAAAGAGAAATCCTACACAGTTGCACCAAAATTGCTATACGCACTGAAAGAAGCCAATAAGATCAACGCTTCGAATTTTATCAAGCAAGGACTAAAAGGGCCTGCTATTGGCTCCGCTATTGATAAAGCCCGCGGAGAAATCTTGAATTCTGTACTTTGAATCAGTTAAAAAACAAATATCTCTCAATAAAATGTTTCTTAGTTCTCCTTTAGCCCATTAAGCTTTTTTAGAGAACAGCAAGTTACAGTAGACTGTAAAATTTCCTGTAATGCTAAAATTGCAACTCAATATGGATTAGTTGCAACTAATCATCACATCTTGTTGAGAACAAGAACAAGTAAAAAAGGACTTAATTTAATGCAACAGTTAACTTTAACAGAAATCGAAGAAGTAAATGGCGGTGTATCTCAAGAACTCGCAGTCGGAACGAACATGGGTATCATCAGTATCGGTGTTGGTATAGCGCTCGCCGGAACAGCTCCTGCCTGGTTCCCATTAATGATGATTGGAGTGAGTGCTGTAACAACCTTTGCTTTTATCGAAGAGCAGTTAAATGGGGAAAACTGGCGTTAGTAAAATTGCGTTTAATTATAGTAGCTTCTCATTGAGAAGCTACTTGCTAAAATACAACTGAGGAAATACTACATGAATAAGCATATGAATCATGAAAACTGGAGAAAAAGTCCGAACACTTCCTGGGTTATTAAAAGCGATCGCAAGAGTATACTACTAGTTTCATTATCAGTTTCTTTAATCATCTCCCTATTGCTCATATTTCTAAAATAATTCCCGTTTTCATAAGACACATTAATTTGATCCAGCAACCTTAGACCCGTTTTTAAATGCAATCACTAAAAATCAAACTCAATGAACGTTTTGGCTTCGACGGTTTCCGCGAAGGTCAGCAACAGACTATTGAGCAGCTTCTGGCCGGCCATTCTTCGCTGGCGGTGTTTCCTACCGGTTCAGGGAAGTCTTTGTGTTATCAGTTCACCGCAACACAATTGCCCCATCTCACACTGGTGATTTCGCCGCTCATTGCGCTCATGCATGATCAGTTAGCCTTTCTGCGGAGTAAGGGTATTGCAGCTGCCAGCCTGGATTCCACTTTGAGCAAAGAGGACAGCCAGCAGGTGATGCAGCAGGCCCGTGATGGTGAGCTTAAGATCCTGATGATTTCGGTAGAGAGATTTAAAAACGAGCGCTTCCGCCGCTTTATCGACAGCATTCCTGTATCCATGCTGGTAGTGGATGAAGCCCATTGTATCTCTGAATGGGGTCACAATTTTCGTCCCGATTATCTGAAACTGCCCCGCTACCGCCAGTCACTGAACATTCCGCTGGTGCTGTTGCTCACCGCTACAGCGATGCGCCGGGTACAAAAAGACATGGCGCAGAAATTCGATATCGGCCTGCAGCATATCGTACAAACGGGATTCTACAGGGCTAACCTGGACATAGACCTGATTCCGGCACAGGACACCGGCAAGTTCCCGTTGCTCACGCAAGTGCTTGATGACACGGCCGGCGCCGGCATTGTGTATGTCACGCAGCAAAAAACGGCAGACGAACTTGCCAACCAATTACAGGCAGCCGGCTATTCAGCGGTGTCTTATCATGCGGGCCTTGGTAACGACAACCGTGCAGCCATTCAAAATCGCTTTATGGCGGGCGAAACACGCATCATTGTGGCAACTATCGCCTTTGGCATGGGTATCGATAAAGCAGATATCCGTTTCGTGGTGCATTACGACCTCCCGAAATCCATAGAGAATTACAGCCAGGAAATCGGCCGTGCCGGACGTGACGGACAGAACAGCCGGTGCGTACTGCTGGCCAGTCTGGACGGCATTAACGTGCTGGAAAACTTTGTCTATGGCGACACACCTGAAAAGCACGCCATTGACGTGCTGCTTAATGAAATCACGGCCAACACACAAAATGGTCAGTGGGAAACCAGAGCCTGGTCGCTGTCACAAACCACCAATATTCGCCCTTTACCACTTAAGACGCTGCTGGTGCAGCTGGAACTCGCCGGCGTAGTTGAACCTGAATACAGCTACTACGAAGACGTAAAGGTAAAATGGCTGACGGCTCCTGAGCAAATTGCGCAACACTTACCGCAGGAACATCAGGGACTGTTCGATTCAATTGTCAGCCACACCCGCTTCAGGAAAATTTGGGGCGTTCCTGATTTCGACGCCCTTCAGCAGCAAGGATACCAGAGAGGAATGGTGCTGAATCTGCTGGAGCAACTGGCTGACAACGGCCAGGCTGAGCTGGAAGCCAAACAGCTCACCGATGTGTACCGGGTAAATCCCGATTTATTCACCCCCGACCTTGCCGGCAATCTGCATCAGTATGCCTGCAAGAACGAAGGATCAGAAATTGCCCGTATTGCTACCATGCTGCGCTTTTTCAATCTCGACCGCTGCCTGAATCACAATCTGGCATTGTACTTCGGCGATCAGCATGCACCTGAACACTGCGGGCATTGCTCAGTATGCAGGGGACAATCACTGAGTCTTAGCCGTGATAACTCAGAAACAGAGTCCGGCAATATCGCCCCTGACATGCAACAGGCCCACAACTGGCTTTCTGAAAAGCTGCCTGCACAGATGCTGACACCTGTCTTGCTGAGTCGCTTCATGGCCGGACTTACCCAACCCGTTTTCACCAAAATTAAGGCAAAGCAGCAGCCGCAGTTCGGAAAAAACGAAGAGACGGCTTATCACGTACTGCTCAGCTGTGCCAATTCTGTTGTGAATGAATCTGAAGGCGCAGTTTCGAGATAATAGTTATCAAAACACAGCGGTGAGGTGCTACAATACGCCTTTATTTTCGCGACGCAAAAACACCGAATGACCTTTGAAGAATTAGAGCTTGATGACAGCCTCTGTCAGGCTGTTACGGAGATGGGATTTAAAAACCCAACTTCCATTCAGTCTCTCGTGATCCCGCCGGCGATGGACGGCAAAGATATCCTCGCATCGGCCCCTACCGGAACCGGAAAAACGGCGGCCTTTTTGCTGCCTGCGTGCCAGTTTTTACTGGATTTCCCACGTCGGGAACCCGGTTCGACACGCATCCTTATTCTCACGCCAACCCGTGAACTTGCCTTACAGGTATATGAGCAGGCACGGGCAATTACCCGTTATACCGAACTGGTATGCGGCGTAATTACCGGCGGCATAAACTATGGTACTGACAGAGAAACACTGAGCCAGAACCTGGATATCCTTGTGGCCACGCCGGGCCGCTTATTTGAGCATATCGAGAAAGAGTCTGCGGATTGTCGCAACATAGAATGCCTTATCCTGGATGAGGCGGATCGTATGCTCGACATGGGATTTGGTGCCATTGTGGGTCAGATTGCCGCAGAAGCCCGCTGGCGTAAGCAGAACATGCTGTTCTCCGCCACACTGGAAGGGCCGGGAGTGAAGTTTTTCTCCCGCGATATTCTAAATGATCCGGTTGAAGTAGAAGCGAATCCTTCACGGAAGGAAAAAGCGAAAACTCATCAGTGGTATCACCTGGCTGATGACATGGCCCACAAGCAGGCCATGCTGGTGCATATTCTTAAAAACGACATTACCAATGCGGTGGTGTTTATAAAAACCCGCGAGCGCCTGCAGGCACTGAAAGATTTTCTGATGTCAGAGAAAATTGAAGTGTGCTGGCTGCAGGGAGAAATGCCGCAGGATAAACGTAATGACGCCCTGCTACGGTTTAAATCCGGAAAAGTCCCCGTACTGCTGGCAACCGATGTGGCTGCCCGTGGCATAGACGTACCTAACGTCAGTCATGTCATCAACTTCGATATGCCCCGCAAGGCCGATATTTACGTTCACCGTATTGGCCGCACAGGTCGTGCAGGCGCAAAAGGTACAGCCATATCATTGATTGAAGCTCACGACTTCGACTTGGTAGGCAAAGTTGAGCGTTACACCGGAGAACCGCTTAAATCCCGTTTCGTAAAAGATTTGCGGCCTAAGCATAAAGCTCCGAAAAACACCGCGAAGAAAAAGGCCAAAAAGAAAAAAGCCGCCACAGCGAAAAAGAAAAGTAAGTAATCAGTAAGGACGGTTTGATATGTCATTTCCGGAAAAAATTGTACTGGCATCAGGTAACGCCGGCAAAGTGAAGGAATTCACCCGCCTGTTTTCAGCGCTGAACGTGACCGTAGTTCCGCAAAAAGAACTCGGCGTGGAAGACGTTCCGGAAACAGGCACCACATTCGTGGAGAACGCCATTATCAAAGCCCGTCATGCTGCGAAAGTCACCGGCTTGCCGGCGATTGCAGACGACTCCGGGTTGGTAGTGAATGCACTTGGCGGAGCGCCGGGCATCTATTCCGCCCGCTACGCCGGCGCACAGGCCAGCGACAGTGATAACATTGATAAGTTGCTGGCAGCGCTGGATGGTAAAGCAAACCGCCGTGCACATTTCTTCTGTATGCTGGTGTTCATGCGTCATGCAGACGATCCGGTACCGCTTATCAGTCAGGGTTACTGGCATGGCACGATTACGGAGTCTCAGGCCGGTCACGGCGGTTTCGGGTATGACCCGGTGTTTTATGTACCTTCCCATGAATGTACTGCCGCTGAACTCGACCGTCAGGTTAAGAATCAAATCAGCCATCGTGGTCAGGCCATGGCATTTCTGCTCGAACAAATGAGACAAACTTTTGCGTAATCCCTCACTGGGCCTGTATATCCACATTCCCTGGTGTGTTCAGAAATGCCCTTACTGCGACTTCAACTCACACGGGTTGAAGTCATCGCTTCCTGAAAATGAATACGTCGCCCATTTGCTGGACGATCTGGCTATTGACGCAGCCCGTATAAAAGGACGCGAGATCACCAGTATTTTTATCGGCGGCGGTACGCCAAGCTTGTTTTCCGCAGAATCCATAGCAACCCTGCTGGACGGCGTTAAACAACGGGTAGCGTTGTCTGAGCATGCTGAAATTACTCTTGAGGCTAATCCCGGCACCGTGGAGGCGGGACGCTTTGACGGCTATGCTCAGGCCGGAGTAAACAGAATTTCCATGGGGATCCAGAGCTTTCAGAACCATCACCTTAAAGCCCTTGGCCGCATTCACGATACTGACCAGGCAAGCCGGGCCATCACTCTGGCGAAGGCCGCACCGCTGAACAGTTTTAATGTGGATTTGATGCACGGCTTACCGGATCAGAGTATTTCCAATGCGCTGGACGATTTAGACCGTGCCATAGCCATGTCTCCACGCCATCTTTCCTGGTATCAGCTCACCATTGAGCCCAACACGCCCTTTTACTCAAAGCCTCCTGAGCTGCCCGATGATGATATTTTATGGGAGATCCAGTCACAGGGGCATAAGAGGCTCAAAGCTGCCGGCTTCGAACAGTATGAAATTTCCGGTTACAGCCAACCCGGCTTCCAGTGCCAACACAATCTGAATTACTGGCGCTTCGGTGATTACCTGGGGATCGGCTGTGGTGCTCACGGTAAAATCACAGATATCAACAGCGGTGAAATAGTCCGTACAGTAAAAGTGAAGCATCCCAGAGGCTATATGGATATTGCCCGCCCCTACCTCGATACTTCTTCAACGGTAGAGAAAGAAGATTTGGCCTTCGAATTTTTCATGAACCGGTTCCGCCTTGTCGAACCCTGCCCCAAGCGGGATTTTACTGATTTTACCGGACAGACATTATCTTCTCAGGAATTAGCAGAGCTTTCTAAAGCCCGCGAGCAGGGACTGATTGAAGAAACGGAGTTGCACTGGCAGGTGACGGCAAAAGGCAGACGATACCTTAACAGCCTGCTCTCAGCATTTGTTTAACGATTTATTCCGAAATAATAATGTCGTAAGGTTTCAGCGCAGGGATATGCTTGCGCAGCTTTTCTTCCAGGTTATTCAGGCGGTGTAGTTTGTCACAGAACCACTGCGCTTTATTGTTCAGTGATGCCGGCCCGGCTTCAAAATCCAGTTGCTCACCTACGGCCTCAAGTTGACGGGTGATTTCTTCCACCCTTTCGCTGCTTAAATCTACCCGGTTTTCATCCATGCCGCCAATGGCTGAGAGAATACCGCCGATAGACATAGAGATAGCCTGCTCCAATTCAGCTTCAATTTCACTGTCGACAAAGTGGTCGACACTTTCCAGTGATCCCGGGCCGATAAAGTAATGGTTGCTGGCATGACGGAACTTGTCTTTAACACGGTTACGCACGCGCTTCATTGCGTGCTGCAGCTTTTCGTAACTTTCGTGATCGGTTCCCACCAGCCCCTGATATACGTTATCCACGGTGTCTGCTGCCAGGTCTACACCTTCTGTCGCCAGAATAATCATCTTGGGAACAACATAATGCAGTCCACGCGAATAATCACGGAGCCAGCGGCGCTCGGGTACACTCAGGTTTTGCCAGCGACCTTTTACGAACAGCTGATCCTGGTCGTTGATTTGAACGACAGTACGGCTCTTATCAAGGATCCGTAACTGATGTTCGTTAACCACCAGACCATAGGCAAAGTCGATGTCACAGGATATATCTGCTGACGCACAAAAAGGCACCGTGGTGAAAAACACCAGCGGAACTCGCAAAGCAGATAGTAATTTTCGCATTCTCATGCGTAGCATTGTGTACGCCTTACCCCTAAATAAAAAGCCGCGACAAGTCCAACCTGCTAAAATTCAGGTTGAATAAATCGCGGCATTATAAGAGCTGTTAACGTCTAATCAAGCTGTGTACGCACTAAACGCACGTAAACAAATCTGTCCTTTTCTTTGATTGAGTGACTGGCGTTAAAAAATGCGACTACCCAGGAACGTACCGGATCTTCCAGTGAAGGCGTTGATGTCCAGAAATCATCCGGCGGTGTATTGGGGAAAATAGCTTCATTAATCGCAGGGCGTACACACAGGCGTTCAGTAATAGTCGACAGCTCTTTGATATTAGGTAAACGCAATCCTGCAAGGTCAACGGCATCGGCTTCCTGCGCAGCGATGAGCGCTTCCTGCCAGTTATATTTAGTGGCAGTGCCTGTACAGGTTGTCCCGTTCCAGGTCTGCCCCAGTGAGCAGCGCTGCCAGATTAGCTGAGTTTCAATATGCAGCACTTCGCCGCCACCCAAATCTTCAAAATCGTCCTCGCCGGCGGTTTCAATACCATCACCCAGACAGGTCTGAGCCATTAAAGACGCCGAAAACAGCCAGCATAACAATACAAATACAGGTTTCATGCTTATCTCCCTGCCCTTACCAGACGCACCCGCGCCGGGCTCGATTTAATTAAGAAGTTATCCAGGCCGGAAGCAAAGTCCAGTGCCCAGGCATTCTGTGCCGCATCACCGGACACGCCGTCAGCACTTGGCATGCGGGTCCAGTACCATAACTTGTCTTCACCGGCCGCCAGTGTGCCGGCGAAAGGGAAATAGTCATCATCAAGCATCACGCCGCTGGGCTGACCGAAATGTATAATCGACATAAGCTCCTGATGTGTCGGCATACGCCAGTCGTAGAACCCGCACAGGCCCTGGGCGTTTACCGCACTGACATACGCCTGGGTGTTACAGTTTGTCATTGTACAACTGGCGGTAGTCGTAGTTTGCGGGCCCTGATAACCTCCGTTTTGCGCAGAGAAGAACCAGGAATAGGTGTTATCTGCATCACGAAGTCCGGCATCGTCGGTTTTCTTTTCCCAGATTAGACCGGTGATGTTATCGCGTACACAAGACCAGGCCTGCGACGTATCGTCTTCTTCATCACCGTTGCTATTAAGTTTGGTGAAATCAAAACCCGCTTTACCACGGCCTGCCTTTTCAAGGAAACCGGCAGCACTGATCACATCACCACCCCGCTGTCCGTCCTGACCGGGAAAATCGTTCTGCTGGGTATTGGCGTAGGCCGTATTATTCGCCTGCACTGTAACGCCGGTGTCGTTTAACAAAGGAACGGGCATGGGACGGACGGTAACGAAAATTTCGTCATAGACGATATGACCGAAGGCATCACTCACGGCAAGGGTGTAACTCATTTGCGTTTCTACATCGACCTGCGGCGCAATCGCATACGTTGAAAGCGTATCTGCATCGCGGACCATGCCGGCACTGCCTGACGCTTCCCATTCACTGAGTAGCGGTAAACCGGCGGATACCGTCGTGGTTGCTACGCCATTGAGGACAATCCGCTCACCACTGAATACCGCCTGGTCGTTGCCGGCACTGACCTTTGGTAAGGTCTGGCTTTCTGACAATGTATTCAGGGTAACAGTGGCGGTATCTGTGGCACCTTCTGCATCAGTAACAGTCAGCGTCAGTGTCAGCGCCTGCGCACTGGTTTCCACCGGCATAGTAATCGTTATCGAAGGCTGATCAGTGGCGATACCATTTAAAACACTGTTACCTGAAGTTTGTTGCCACTCCCAGGCTGCAATGGGATTTGCTGAATCCGGAGCATCCTCGTCAGTACTGGCGGACCCGCTCAGCTCCACGGTACTGCCGGCAGAGTATGTATTCTGCGGCTGACCGGCTTCCTGCTCCGGCGTGATCACAGCTGTCGGTGACACATTTACCGGCCTGACCAGAATATTTAAGGTATCAGAATCGCTGTTACCGCTGCTATTGGTGACAGTCAGGGTAACAACAAACGACGTATCGGTGGTAACGACTGGAGCAGTAAAAACCGCGTCTGCAACAGTATTGTCATCCTGCGTGATAGTGGCAGAAGGCGTCACAGACCAGCGCCAGGTCGCGCCATCGGTATTGCCTGTAGCACTGCCACTCAAACTGGCGTCCGTGGCCTCCAGTACTTCAATGTCGGCACCGGCATTCACGTAAATCGCATTGGGATTAGTTGGCGTGCCACCGGAGTCATCACCGCCGCCTCCGCCGCATGCACTCAGCATGAGACTCATTAAGAAAACGGTGAACCCGTGCCGGCACGGAAGGTGTGGAGAAATTCGAAACATCACGTCGTCTTACCCTCTGAAAAAGAAAACGCCGGTGTATTCAGTTTATTGTGGTGAACGTCTTTCCCTGCGTTCTTCACTGCTCACCTGCAACGCTTCAAGTTGCTTTTTACCGGACGCGATATCCGTCATATCGTAAATCATTACGCTGATATGGTCGGTTTTCCCGTTCGCCGATGTTAAAGGTGCCAGTGTGATATTCTGATACATGTACGGCTCATTACCTGTAATCGGCCGGTAATTGTGAAACTTGAACAAATGAGGCCGCTGTTCCCAGGTCATGAATGCCCGGGTTTTCAACTCAAATACAGGTTTGCATTTTTTCGCAAACCAGCTTTCATTGATGTGAGGGAAAATGCTGAATAAGGTTTTGTCACGCACTTCGCTGGGTAAGAGCCCGCTGTGGCTTTCCATGAAGCCATTCCATACTTTTACCTGAAATGCTCTGTCCAGAACGATAATACCAACATCAACACTTTGCAGCATATCCATCATCCAGTGGAAAGACTGCATTTGCTCTAATTCACTGTCCTGCATTACATATCCTCCAGTAAATGAGCAAGTTTGGCGTTCATGGTTTGCATAGAGTCTTCGGTGAAAAGAATTAACAGGTCACAATTCACATTGTAGCCTTCCAGCCCGTAACTCAGTTCAATCGCCAGAGTACGTTTCCACTTCACCTGATTAGTCTGAATAATATCGGTAATCGCACGGTGCTGCCCCAGAACAATGGGCTGCCCCTGTGCAAAAGTTACGTCCATTTGTTGCGCCAGGCCCGTGAGGCAGGTGCCGATAAGGATACTGGCCGCATCCATTAGCAACTCAAGTTGCAACTGATCGTCCACATCCTCCTGCACATCGAGAATTTTTGCCACATCTTCAAAGCTTGAGTCACTGAGAATACACATGACTTCGCCGCGGATCCCTGAGCCGATAAAGCCCTGACACACCGCCGTTACCTGCTCATGGCTGTCTATATCCGACAGCATCATGCGCATTTCAGATGCTTCAATAAGATTCACATTGGGAATAGGCAGGTGAACAAACACATTCATCGTCCGGGCAAGGTGGTCACCAGCCCGACCCATGGCAATATTAGTGATTTCCTGATAGCAGTCGCGGATATCCGGATCCAGTTCAACGGACTCTTCAACTTCCGGCTCGTTTTCCAGCAAATTATGTTTAACCAGCACGCTTTCCAGCGTTGCAGGGTCCACGGGCTTACGAATAAACTCCAATGCTCCCAGCCGGGTTACCCGTTCGTGGGCCTCGGGCTGTATATCCCCGGAGATCACAACAACTTTGGTTTTCAGCCCTTTATCCTGAATGGCCTGCAAGGTGGCGTATCCGTCCATCACCGGCATATTCAAATCCAGTAATAACAGTTGCCCTTTACCCTGCTCTAAAGCGGCGACCGCTTCCTGACCATTTTTGGCGAAATGAACAGCGACATCCCAGTCAGGCGGCAAGCACTTTGCTACCTGTTTGCGTGCTACCAGCGAGTCGTCACAAACCAATACCGAAATCATGTAAAAAGATTACCTTCCTTTAGCCTTCGCAGGATTGCGAAATCTTTTGCAGAAATTGTCTGACTAAGAACATTGTACACCGTGCATACAACAGTTTTCAGTCAACTGAATCCCTTATACATTGATAGCAGGATTCTGAGTAATTTCCATTCGTCATTGGTGTAACACGGCGGTTATTTTTTAAACTTAGGTTCCTGCTAATGACACTGTTACGCAAACAATAAAGGCAGGATAATGGCCGTCATGATGCCGTTCAGACACAACCCTAACGTTGCCAGCGCGCCGGTGCGCTCACTCATTTGCAATGCTTTAGCGGTCCCCACTGCATGACACACAGCCCCCAGCGCGACACCACGGGCTTGCGGCATAGTGACATTTAACAAGTGATAGACCCCCGGCGCAATTACCGCCCCCACGATGCCTGTAGTAATAACGAATACAGCAGCCAGCGCAGGAATACCATTGATTTGCGCAGTCGCCTCCATTGCCAGTGGCGTAGTAATGGACTTCGCCAGCATGGTCATCTGAATAGCCAGTGGTGCATCATAAAACCACACTGTCAGCCATGCTGTTAACGGTGCGATGACGCCGGCAAGAAATACCGCCAGAACCAGACGCCAGCCCAGTTCACGAATTTTTTGCCACTGGGCATACATAGGGATTGCCAGCGCTACCGTGGCCGGCCCCAGTAGCCAGTGAATAAAGCCCGCCTCATGCTGATAATTACCCGTTCCCTGCCCGCTTATCAAAATAACCATGCCGGTGATCACCGCAGTGACCAGAACAGGGTTCGCCAGCGGATGTCCTCTGGTTCTGCGAGCAACGGATAATGCGAGTAAATAGGCCACAATGGTTATACTTATCCAGACTAATCCCGTTACCGAAAAAGAAGGCACAACGAGCTTAGAGACACTTGCAAACCAGTCATTAAATGCCTGTACAACAGTCATAAGCCAGGATCTTCTTCTGAATCCACAGCAACAGATTGCAATAAACGTTGCGCTATCCACCCGCTGAGGCCCAGGCTGACAGTGGTTGAAACAATGATGGCTAACCCGATGCCGGAAAGGTTTTCGCTGATTTGCTGCCAGTAGACGCCAACGCCCAGCACAGCAGGAACAAAAAGCATCGCCATATGCTTTAACAGCGGGGCCCCGCCCGATATCAGCACGACAGGGGTTTTCCTGCGGAGAAACTGAAAAGCGAGCAACATTAACAGTCCGGCAAGTGTACCCGGAAACGGCAGTGCTAATACTCTTACCAGCATCTCTCCGCAGAAATAAAAAAGAAAGATCGCAGCCAGACCGGCAAGCATGTGCAGCAGGTTATTCATAGGCGTCCGTATTAATGAAGATAAGGCAGTGTATCTGACAGAGTCCGGGTCTCACAACCGACAATGGTCTTAGTAAAAAGTAACTACAAAAAAGAATGCTTAAGGTGTGGCGCTCAAAGCTGTATTGCCATATAGCGAGAAATGAATAGCGATCAGAGGAGCAAACGAGGGTGCCCGGCATGATTACCGGGCGCCTGAAAATGTGGCTCAGTGGCAGATCAGAAAGCGCTGTCCTGATGCACTTTAATGAACATAGGCGTTTCAGCTTTGCTGTAATCTACCTTGTATTCTTTTCCATTGAGTGTCTGAATGAACACCAGTGTCTTTTCGTCACCGAAAACATCGCCGGTTGTAATATCAACCAGTTCCATGTCCATCATTTTGGCTTCACGCTTGTTATCAGGGATTTTTCCCTCGTAGCGCTTAATACCTTTATAAGTCACGATTACCGGCGGATTTTCGTCACCGTTAACAATCAACAAATCAAACTTGCGAACTTTGTGGATGATTGTATTGCGGCCACTCACCAGGAAGGGCTTCTCAGTCATTCTTATCTCCATGCTGGCTGGCTAAAATTAGTGTACAGGAAAGATAGCAAAGAATCTGAAACCTTGCACTACGCCACAGGCAAATTTCGCCTTAAACCACCGACTTACGTTCATACCCTCAGGATTTCAGGTATACCTTTTCAGGCGCGTCCCAACGCAACCATTCCCTGCCGGTGAGATTTTTCATGACTTTTTCACAGCTCTTATCATGAGAACCGGCCATATTACATTCCGTAACCGCTTTTAAATCAACGCGGAACAGAATTTGTTGCAGCTTCGCCAGTAAGCTGAGGTCCGACACGTTCTGGGCCATGGGTAACTTCACCGTTACACGATTAGGAAACGCGCAATCTGAAGGCTTGGTTTCAGCATTCTCTCCATTGCATCCTCCGCTGGCCAGTAAAAACGACCAGATGGCGCCCGGCTCGCGGGTATTTTGTAATTCTACACGGAAGAAGTTATGTCCGGCATTCACCGACTGGTACATCGTTGGTTTGTCCAGCGGCGGTGTTTGTTCCACCGGCAATGAATGGTTCTCATCAAAATTAAGCCCCATCGTCAGGCGCAGTTCTGTAGCTCTGCTTAGCAAAGCTTCATTGGCATCCAGCAGTATATGATTGTTGTTCAGCTTTTTATCGCAGGCATGGTGAAACTGTAAAAAGGCAACCTTATCTGACTGCCAGTCGTTATTGACGAAGTTCAGCGGGACCCACCTGCCCTCTACCTTTACTTCCGGTTGGCTCAGATAAAATGCCAGATAGTTTATTTTCCACAGATCTTTATCCACCGTGACTTCCCAGGCACAGTCTTCGCCTAATGAGAGGTCGGTAAATTCCACGGGGATATCTCCGGGGGCTTTGCTGCTCCCGAACAGATCGCCGCAACCTGTCAGCATCAGAAAAGCCGGGATCAGGAAAATCCATTTCATGTTCATAATTACGCTTAATTTAAAACTTACACCGCTACCATAGTGAGCGGGCAGCCACCATTTCGTCAACCAGACAAAAGACTAACGGGGCAAAGAATGAGGTGCGCGGAAGCCGTACGCTTTTTACTAACAACTTTAACCGCCGGGTGTTACAACTGCAGGCTGAACAACTTTTCGCCAGGTAATTGAATTCACAGGCTGTATAGGGTGACAAGCCACAAAAAACTGCTTATACTTCGCCCCGCTTGTAAAAACCAGTGCGCAGTACTGCGGCAAACACCGGCTCTCCACGCAAGCTTCTTAAAGTTAGAATGGCCCTATAGCTCAGTTGGTTAGAGCACACGACTCATAATCGATAGTGCGAAATCACTCCTCAAAATAAATCCCCTTTACTTTCAACTAATTAGCCAAAAGACTTAAATTCATACTTATTTTTTTGATTGTGAAGAGTCCCTTGAAGAGTCTTTTCAAAACTATTCCGAGTAGAAAATTCAGACTCTCGAAAAATGCCTTGTCCAGTACATATTTTAAGTCCAGCGTTTTGGTGATCTTAGACAATCAAGAGCGGATTTGTGGACATTGATATTAATGACTGCTCTGTACGTGAAGCGGACATTAACGTGTTGCATTTCTAAAGGCAGCTACAAGCTAAAGGCGGACAGAATGGCCACGCTCAACAACTTGTTTAAATGCTACAGTTTTAAATTCATCAGGATACCATTACGGCTTATAAGCACTTCTCCTTCAGTTAGGTTAGCTGGCTAAAAGGCATCTAGAAAATCAGTGGCGATTCAGAGCAAGCATTCATTCGGTTTCTACTAGAAACTCGTGTTAAACAGACAAATAACAATGTTTCCACAGGAAACATGAACGAATGTCCTATATTTCACTCATAGCTGCCTTAAAATTGCAACAAGCCAATGACTGCTTCCCGTACAAATTGAGGGTCTGTACAAAGAAGTCCGCTACTGACTGCAACGGACTAGCCTAACTTGCCTTAGAATTCCCAATTGGCTCATTACAAACAAAAAAGCCAAACTGCTGGGCAACTTCTCGCTCCCTCTCCTCACATCAAAAAAACAAAATCAATGCTGTATGTGGCTCACTGACTTGCGGAGAAACTCGCTTAGCTCTGGGCAGATACTGATATTTTTATCTGCAACTTCATGAATAGCCAACTGACACAGCCCAATAAATTCAGGAGTATAGACGTATTTTTTTATACTGAGAGGAGCAGCAGTTTCTCTTAAAACTATATTGAATGCATCCATACCCGACAGTAGATACTGCAAACCTAAATAGTCCGATTGTATTTCTGATGGATAGCGATAGCTGTGTAGCAAAGACCGCCCCAATCGTAACATACTCACGCCACACCCAAACTGTGTAAATGACTGCAGTAGAGCTTGCTCAACGGCTGTTCTCGGATACTCTAGCTCAAGAGTGCCCCAAGCCTTATTTGTTGACCAGTACCAACCCGAATCTGACTTTAAAAACGCTGGAACACCATCAATTAATTCAGGTGGCGTCAATCTCGTAAAATCGACTATTGGAGAATCCATTAGCATGCTGACCTCTGTTATGTATTACATTCTAAGCTATGGAAAAACAACATGCTCACTGAACGAATTCAGATCGCACTCTTCCAGCCGCTCTGCCAACCGTGATTGTTCCGGTTCACAACATTCACTGTCAGTTTCAGCACTTGTCCACGCGTGTCGCAGTTGATCACCCAGTCCTGGCGCCAAAAGATCCATTTCCGCCAGAGCATCTGCACAAATTTCCAGTGTGAGATGATTGTGGTTAACCAGTCGTCCCAGCCGGGTTTTGACCAAATCACTGGTCATTGTTTGTGTCTTTCCGATGTCATGCAGCAGAGCGGCGACGATAGCCAGATCGCGCTCAACAGATGAGTGATCCTGATATCCTATAACTGACCATGCAGTCGCGACAGAATGTTCAATCAGTCCGCCCGGATAGCTGTAATGCGTTTCGAGTGAAGCTGGAGCAGTGAGAAATGCCATAGAAACGTGGGGTTGCATGATGACTCTATCTAAAAATCGTCTGAGATTTTGTACTCGGATTCGATTTCTGAAATCCAAAAACCAGTCCAATGCCTGCGGTTTAGGGCACATACACCGGGGCAATTGCATGGGAGACAATCGTTTTTCCTGTTCCCGCTCCCACCTATGTAGCTGTACGCACTGAACAAATTCGCAACCACGTGTCGATTTTCGAACGACTTCAATCTGTACATACATATCAACTGCAATATAATCCTGAATAAATTCAGGATCATAGCAGTACACCGTCAATTCTCCGGATGAATCCGCGAGGGACAGTTTCCAGTAATGATGCTCATCTCCGATTCTCGATTCAAATTCTGTTAAAAAATACGTTCCTCGAAATCGAGTTAAATCGGTTGTATTATTTAGCAGTGGTTGGAACGAATGGATTTCAGTCATATCGGTTGTTACTCCATAAGGGAAGAAAAAACTCAAAAGAAGCATTTTGATTCTCTAAAGAAACAATAAATCAACATGAATGAGAAGTCAACAAAAATGACTCTCTAAAGAATTATTTTGGTGCTTTAACTTGATAAAATGCAACCTTTCAGCTCTACTTGGAGCGAGAAAAATTAAAATTTCTGATCTTGTCCGTGATACCGGAATTAACCGCAGTACCGCGACCAGGCTATATCACGAAACGACAAGTCGAATAGATTTTGAAACTCTTGAGACTCTTTGCCGATATCTGCAGTGTGAAATTGGGGAGTTGCTAGAAATCACTGAATGAAAAATGAGCGAATGATTTGCAGAACCTAATAACCGGCGTGACATCTGTAGATTTAATCAGTAAACTACGCGTCAAATTTGTTTCAGATTCAAATTGGACTCTGTCACAAATTCGGAAATGGCCCTATAGCTCAGTTGGTTAGAGCACACGACTCATAAAATATTTGTGACCCGTATTAGTAATAATACGCGGAAAAATCGGATGAATTGCTGGAAAGCTACGTTTTTCTAAACTTGCCAATCAGCAGCCAAGCCCGGGGGGCGCCACGGGACGGTTCAGAGACTAGGTGGAGTGGCACGTTCTTGTCATGTAATACACCATTAGCGTCCGACACCCCACCGCGATAGCGAGGGTGATGATATAGTCCGGGCCGATGCGAAAGCATTGGATTAGCGAATCGTTAGGTCCCTGGTTCGAGTCCAGGTGGGGCCACCATTTCCTCTCAATATTCCCCCTATACTTCTCTAGTTTTTAGTGTACTCCCTTTTCAAACTTCTTATTGCTGAAACTCTGCACTGTATTTAATTTATAAGTTCATTATGTTTTTTATCCCCTGTAAAAAACAAACTGTAAAATTAATTGTGATTACACATGAGGTAATGAGGAATTATAGTTTCTCATTATTTCCGGATACTCTAGTTGGCGCAGGCCAGTATAAAAGTCGCAGTAATTATAAAACAACGATGAATTTTTTTACGTTTGTGTACTGTTTTGCTTCTTGCATTCTTAATGAAGTGAAGAAAAATTCACCTTAGACTATACAAGTAAATTGTGACACCTTATTTCAAAAGACCGAACAAGGTGTCATCCGCTTGTAGAACTTCCGATATCTGAAATGTTAAAGATCGCCAACTTTCAATTTGCCGACGGCATAGTCAACAGCTCGAGCAGTAAGCGCCATATAAGTCAATGAAGGATTCTGACACGCCGTAGAGGACATACAAGCACCATCAGTGATAAAGATGTTTGGCACGTCATGGCACTGATTAAACTTATTCACAACGGAATCTCGTTTGTCATGTCCCATTCTTGCCCCTCCCATTTCGTGAATAGAGCTTCCCCCCGGATCAGGCTCAGATGAACTCATAATAATTTTTGCCCCCGCAGCTTCAAGCATTTTACGGGCTTCTGTTTCGGCATCTCTGAGCGCAGCGTACTCATTTTCACCGTATCTGAAACTTATATTCATCTGCGGCAAACCTTGAGGATCCTTTGCCGTCGGATGGATACTAATTTTATTTTCCCTGTATGGGAGGCATTCAGCAAAAACTCCCAGAAAGAAAGTCCAGCTTCCCTGATTCGCCAGAGCTTCTTTTAGTTGTTTACCAACACCGGCCGTTCTTGCTCCTCTGCGCCAGCCTTGTCTGGAAGCTGCTCCCTGGAAATGATAGCCTCGTTTGAACGGTGCATCACTGCTCCCCACATTTCTGTATCTCGGGACAATTACAGTGTTAGGCCGGTTCCCTATGTATCCTCTATCATCAACACCGTTAAATAATGCAACAGCTGATGTCGCACTGGCGTGATCCATAAGATAGTGCCCCAACACCCCACTCGAGTTAGCCAAGCCATTCGGAAAAGATATTGATTTAGATCGGAGTAGTATACCTACAGTATTTATTGTCCCTGCATTAAGAAAAATAACATCCGCATTAAACTCCTGCCTTACACCATTATTAGCACCAACAGTTTTAACACCTGAGGCCCTGCCTGTTTTTTCATCATAAACAACTGACTCGACAACAGTTTCAGTTAATAAAGTAAGGTTGCCCGTTGCTCTTGCTGCTGGTAATGTGGAAGATTGGGTAGAAAAATAGGCCCCGAATGAGCAACCGCGATTACACACGAGCCTTTTTTGACATTGCCCTCTTCCATTATGAGGTTGAGTAATATTTGCCGTTCGCCCCGAGATGAGAGTACGTCCGGGAAAATCAGACTCAAGCACCTCTTTGAATTTTTTTTCTGCAGCCCTTAATTCAAAGGGCGGCAGGTACTTTCCGTCTGGAAGTACATCTAATCCGTCATTGTTCCCTGCAACCCCGATAAATTCTTCCACATAGTCATACCAGGGTTTCAGGTCTTCATACCTGATAGGCCAGTCAACACCTATACCATCTTCATGATTTGCACTGAAATCCAGATCAGACCATCTCCAGCACTGTCTGCCCCATATCAGTGACTTTCCCCCCATCTGATAACCGCGATACCACTCAAATTCAGTTCCTTCTTCAGTCGCGTAGGGATTTTCCTTATCATTAACCCAATGCTTCTCCGAATACTCGTTAAAGAACATCTTTTTTTTACTTTGAACCGGATATTCATCGGCATATTTTTCTGCATCACCAATTCCGTGAAACTGCATCTCCCAGGGAGCTTTGAATTCAGTGTTATAATCGCGGCCATGTTCGATCATTGGCCCGCGCTCGATCATCAGAACCTTAAGCCCTTTCTCAGTTAGCTCTTTCGCTGCCCAACCGCCAGAAATACCTGAACCAACGACGATTGCATCGTAATCAGAATTTATCAAAATGCATTCTCCATCCAAAGATTCGACACATGTGGAGTATCTTTAAATGCAATGTCTGCGCGATACATACTTCCGGCAACGGGCAGATACGTGAGTTCTTCAGCACCACCGATTTCGCTTGTATAATATCCAACGATTACAGCTTCTTTGATTATCTTCCAATTTGCTGATATTTCCGTTTCCTGGCTTTTGGAAAATGTAGTTTTGTCAATCAACTCAATGATTGAACGTTTGAAAAATTCATCCTCAAGCAAGAAGTTACCGCTAGGTGACTTCGAGTTTAAGTAGCTTCCTATGCTCACCACTGTGTCAACTGAGCCACCAAACAACTGGTGCTGAAATGCCATGTGGACAAATGCCGGAACATTTGCCGCAACAGCCCCCTTAGATGTTGTATCCGGAATTAAAATATCGCAAATTTCTGCGAGTAAGCTCAGTTCTTCATTGGCAGACTCTGCATCTTGTTTTAACAGCAAAGCATTATTTGAAATTGATGCAAATGCTGATGCACCCAGGCCCGCACCGAGTATACAAAGTAACTGGCGACGGGAAATATGAAAAATATTATTCATTTCCCTCGCCTTTCAAACTAGTTAATATCCTTCTCGCTAATGTATGGTGTCTTTTAATTTTGTCGAAACCGTCAGCATCGTTCCACATATGCCCTTCATATTCACTCGACATGAATCCATTAAATCCACCATCTACAAAAACTGGTAACACCCTTTCGTAGTCAACGGCAATTTCATTGCCGTCATCATCAAAATCAAAAAATTTACCGTGGATATGAATTACCTGATGCATGATTTCAGCCCAGCTTTCGGGGGCGACACGATTAAACAGGCCAAAGATAATAACTAAACTCATGATCAGCCTATCTTCAAAACCACGCTTTCGTGCTTGTTCTATATAGATATTTCGTCTCTCATACGGATCACCATCCTGATGCCAGATATCTTGCGCTAGCTTAATCAGGTCTTCAGGACATCCCTGTATTCTTTGTGCCTCGAAAAAGCTGGGTGGGACTGTCCGTGCTGTTGAGCCGAAATCAGGAATAAAGCCCAGCATAGGTGAATTTACTCTATCGTACATCTCCCTGTAGGCCATCACATCAGGATGTTGAGTATGATGAGGTGCGTGGATTTCCAGACCCAGTTTTACATTCAATCTTTCTGCTGTTGGCACAAGCTTCTCAATGACAGAAGGGCCAGCTGGATATTGGTAGCGAACAAGGGGAAACTTAAGTTTGGCCGCTGCTTCAAGTTGTCTAATATGATATTCAACACTTTCATTTTCGCTCATCGGTTTATCAGGATTGATCCGAATATCAGCGTTGATCCCCAAGCATGAGGGCACAAGATTTGTTTCGTCCATTAATTGAAGAAATTCGTCTTTGAATTGGTCACTTACAACAGGAAAGCCTTTAATGCTTTGGAACCCGACAACTTCAAGTCCGGGTCCTATACCTTCAGCTGCAACTTTCCGCACAAGCTCCTTAAAAGTGTACTCCCGACCATGGAACTGCGTGGTCAAACTGTAGAGTGTGGTGCCTAATTCGAGGCCTTTAGGTTGATACGTCATGATTTTTCCTTAATGTGCTACCAGGGATTTAGTTGTCTTGATTATCCGGTTTAAACCTTGAATATATGGAGGTTTAAAAGACACGGTCACGGAAACGGAATAGCTCTTCCCTTTTTCAAAATCAGGCGAATCTATGTGAATAAATCCACTATCCAGTACGTACCACCAAACATTAGTTTTGGGTCTGAGTGATGTCAGAGGCATAAACTTGCCCTCTAATTCGAAGTCTAGTTTTTCCAGATCAAATGCCTTTCCATCAATTTCTACTCCAAGAAATTCAACGACAGATAAGGGAAGAGTTCTGTACCATGGAAGCCTGACATCAATTTTTACTCCTGACGTAGTCAGAATTAAGCCATTATCACTAACGGCGCGATGATCCATCATAAGTTAGTACCTCTATGTGAAAAGTTAACAAGTTGCCCGTTGGTCTCTTTCTTTCTGTTATTTATGAGAGAGACCCAGCAAAGAATTAAGAAGGAATTGGCCAATACAGGCCCAAGATAAAGCAAAGAACGAAGTGCGTTTGCAGACAATTCAGTTACCACAGCAGGGTCATAATCTGCCCAGCCCAATACAAAGCCCGTGAGCGCAGAACCTATTGCAAGTCCGACTTTCAAGCCAAAGCTCAGCACAGACGCAATTAAACCTTCATCTCTGTGACCAAAATATTTTTCATGCCATTCCACTGCATCAGCTGAAACTCTGAAGCCGGATGCTGCAGCGATTCCACTAAAAATATTTGCAATTACAAAAATCGCGATAAATGCGCTTCTATTGTCCTCGAAGAAAAATAAAGAAAGAAAAAGAGCACTCTGTATAGAAAGCGCAATAATATTTCCGCGCTCCAAGCCTATTTTCGAAATATATGTTGAGGACAAAGCTCCCCCAACAAAAATAGCTATAGACATCAGCGGCAAAATTACTGATATAAGTGAAATATCTCCCATGACCTGCTTGGCAAAATACGCCAGGCACGAAACCATGATACCGATACGGATAAAAACCAGGAGTTTTATAAAAAAGGCAGCTCGCCAAACTGGGTTTCGAATAAGTGTTTTAAGACTTTCAACAACAGGGCGGGTCTTCGAAACCGGTTGTGTATGTCTCTCTTTCGTGTAGGCAAAACAAATCCAGTACAAGAACACGGCAATCAGTACCATAATCCCTGTAGTCACAGTAAATCCTAATTGCCTGTCATCCCCGCCGATATAGTTGATGAGAGGCATAGTAAGACCAAATGCAATAATCGACGCAATAGAAGAGCCCATTGCCCTGACACTACCCAACTGATTTTTCTCAGATGCTTTTTTGGTAAGCATCGGTAACATAGAGCTGTAAGGGACATAGAGAAATGAATAAACCAGCCCCAAAAGAGTGAAAGTAATGTAGGCGTAAATCAGCTTCGCTGTTGTAGACCAGTCTGGCACAGAAAAAGTAGCAACATACAAAATAGCGAACGGAATTGGCGCATAAAGCAAATAGGGGCGCGCTTTTCCACGTAGAGAATTAGTGCGGTCGACCGCTATTCCGGCGATTGGGTCAAAAACAGCATCCAAAACACGGGTAACAAGCATCAGGATCCCTAGAGATGCAGCCGGTAACAAGGCAACGTCGGTGTAATAGAGGAGCAGAAATCCTGTTGCCAGGTTCCATGTCAGATTCGAAGCGACTTCACCCGCTCCGAAACTAACTTTTTCCCCTAACTTCAAATTTTGAGAGGCGGACATAGAGTCTCCAGTTAAATATATATACGAAAGGACGGCCGGGATGCTGGATAGGGACATTCTGCATCCGCGGCCTGGGCTAAGGGATAGCCGTTAAATCAAAAGAAATTCCATTTCACTTTAACTCCGAATGTACGCGGAGGGGCAAACTCAAAATTGTTAACATTTGAGTTATAGTTTCTGACTGCACGAGCAAAAATCATTTCGTCAGTGATATTCTTAATCCAGAGAGAGGCTTCCCATTCCATCGATTCGGGCTGATAAGACAGCGATGCATTCGTTTGAGTGTATGCGTCACCTGTAGTATCACTGTCATTAAAGACGGTGTAATAGACCTTTGAGGAGTATTTGAAATCGATACTGGCTCGCAGAATGCCTTCCTTCACATTGAAATCGTGACTGTAGCCTCCGGTCATGGAAAAGGACGGGGCATTCGGGAGTGAGTTTCCACTGATTTCTCTTAAATTGGGATTTTGAGAGGTACCTTCTATGACAGAAATACCATCATCGAACTCCGTATTAAGATAGGCGGCACTCAATTGCAACTTACCGTTGTCTCCGACAAGTGCAACCAGTTCACTCTCAGCGCCAAAAATATCCGCACTTCCGGTATTAAAAACCACCAGAAAGTCATCAACAATCTGATTAGCTTGATAATTGCTGAAAGTAGACATGAATGCGGAAAAGTTCAGTCGAACCATATTGTTCAGTAAACTGTTTTTAGAACCTATCTCAAATGTCTTAACCTCCTCTCTTTCATAAGATGTTACGCCGGCTGCGTTGCTGTTAAATCCACCGGCCTTATATCCTGTATCAAACTTACCATATACAAAATTATCATCCGTAAGGTCGTACTCAACACCAACGTGATAAGTAATTTGCGAATCCTTCATACTTCCCGTCGCATCATTTTCTGATGCTGGTGCAGGTATAAAGGGATTCGCGAGCGCAGCAAGATAAGAATAGTTTCCGCCAGTACGAGATTTCTCATCCCATGTTTTTCTTGCCCCGGCTGTCAACCTTACATTTTCGGCAGGTCGGTAACCGAAATGAGCAAACACTGCATCAGAATTTGTTTCTACCTGATAGTTGAAACGCAATCCGTATTGATTATCCAGTTCACGATCAATACAAGCCTGTCCTAGCGGATGACTGGCAATACATTCAATATTAAAAATCCCCGAGTCACGCAAAGACATTTTTTCATCAAAAAGAAAGACCCCAAACTGGGCAGACCATTCTTTATCTATCGGAGTAGCAAACCGGAGCTCGTGATTCCATGTTTCAGGGTACTGGTTTTGCAGGAAGGAGCGTGTAGACGGATAGCCGGGATTGAATGCTTCGAACGCATTATTATACTCCAGCTCCTCATAACCTCCTGAGTATGTGAGAACGCCGTCCAGAGGCAACCCACTGTAATTGAATTCCCATTGCGCTTTGTCATTTTTTAACTTGTTGTACAAAAGAGGACTTTTTCCGTCCCAGGTATCCGCATCTTCCGGCTCAGATTTAACCGTGAAGTCGGTTGTCCAGTATGCAGATCCGGTCTCGTCAATTGAATCATGCTGAAACATAGCCCATGCATTAAAATCTTCAGAAGGGGTAAATAAAACTTGTCCCCTCAAAGAATGTCTGTTTTCGTCTTCTGCATTAATCCCCTCAGCAAGCCCTGTCAACTCTCTATAACCATCACGTTTTCTGTAGGTGCCAGAAAAACGTGTTTGGATTGTATCGGTGAGACGCCAGTCAATCCCGAATTCCGCATTCTTGGCAGAATAATTTCCTATCTCTGCAGAAATATACCCGTCTTCAAACCCGGGGCGCTTGACAAATACATTGAGCAATCCACCAGTAGAATTTCGACCATTTAAAGTACCCTGCGGTCCTTTTAAAACCTCAATTCGGTCTAAATCGTACATGCCAAGTTGAAGGGCATATGGGCGGTTAGTAAAAAAACCATCGCGAGAAACAGGGACTGACGGATCACCAATCTCTGTCGTGTCCGTGGAGGCAATACCACGTATTGCGATATAAGGCACACCATTGTTCTTTGTAAAATTCACACTGGGATCAACTGTCGCCAGAGACTCCGCACTAGTGACCCCCTTGGAGGCTAATTCACTACCATTGTAAACGCTAAGCGCCGTGGCAGTTTTTTGAGCATCTGATGTGACTCTTTCTGCTGAAACAGTTATAACTTCAAGTTCCCGCGTATTAATAACATCTTCAGTACTTTGTGTATCAACTTCCTGCGCTATCGCCACGTTATAATGACCAATACAAATTAGTGATGACGCGACTGATAAACTTATGCGTGATTTCATCTTGCCTTCTCTTCGTTGTTGTTTTCTTAAATCTCTTCATGCCAAGCCACGAAACAGATCTTGTTATCAACTCCAAACCTTTAACTTCAACCTTCATTCATTTAACGAACTTAACGATTAGGCCCAAAGTTATTAACAAACTAAATGCAGAGCACATCATCAATCAATATAAACATGTAGATTAGTGTCATCACTAAAAGTGATGATTTATAATATGAGTTAAAGAAGAAAAAGCTTGAAATGGAAACTGTTCAACCTGAGCTAATCACAATAGATGATGACGTTAATCACTGGCTAATTTGCCACTGTTTTAATAGCGTGCTCATATTCATTCCAACAAGATTAGAAAAGAAATGGCTATTGTAGTTACAGATATTCAGCGTCCTGATCCGGACATCACAGCAAAATATATAACGCAGAAACTGGGAGTTGCTACGGTCCACGAAGCACAAGGCAGGACGGGATTACTTGATTCATCAATCAGGCCAATACAGCAGGGAGCATATGTTTGTGGCCCCGCAGTTACTGTTTCTGTCCCCCCTTGCGACAACTGGATGATAGTTGCAGCCGTTGAACAATGCAGACCCGGCGATGTATTAGTAGTAGCACCTACATCCGACTCTGATTCAGGGTATTTTGGTGACCTGTTGGCAACGTCTCTTCAAAGCAGAGGTGTTCATGCTCTCATCATCAACGCTGGAGTTCGCGACACCGGTGAACTTCGCAAACAAGGCTTTTCTGTCTGGTCTAAATGCATATATTCACAAGGTACAGTCAAAGAAACTCTGGGAGATATAAATGTTCCCGTAATCTGCGCAGGCCAGCTTGTTCATCCGGGCGATCTTGTCATTGCAGATGATGACGGTGTATGTATCGTTCCTCTGAAAAATGCCGAATCCGTCTTGAAACAGTCCATTGAGCGTGAGGCCTTGGAAGAATCGAAAAGAGCACGGATGAGCCGGGGAGAACTTGGGCTGGATATTTATAACTTCCGCGAGAAGCTCAGAGCTAAAGGGTTAAAATACATCAGCCAGCATGAGTATCTTGATAGCGAACGTTCCTGATTCAGAATAAGAGTGGAACCAGTAAATTGTCGGACCCTTTAACATATTACGTTTGCGCATTGACAGCCGTATTCATCACTGGATTGTCGAAAGGTGGGTTTGCCGGTATCGGCGTACTTGCTATGCCACTACTGTCATTGTCGGTGGACCCTCTTATGGCTGCAGGCATTATGTTACCAATCTTAATCGTACAGGACTTTCATGCTGTCACAGCATTCCGTCGTCATTTCGATGCCACGGTTTTAAAAGTCATGCTGCCAGGGATGGCTGCCGGCGTCCTCACTGGATTTGCATTTGCCGAAATAGTAAACACCACCCTGGTGCTGGGTGCGGTAGGTGTGATTTCCATTATTTTCGGTACTCAAAAATTACTGAATATCGGAGCTTCAAATGTAATCAACCCAAGTAACAATATCATCGGTGCATTTCTGGGAATTGTATCTGGCTTTACAAGTCAAATCGCGCACGCCGGTGCTCCGCCATACCAACTTTGGGTTTTGCCAAAACAGTTACCGCGGGACACGCTGGTTGGTACAACAGCAATTTGTTTCACTGCGTTAAACTTAATGAAAGTACCTGCTTTTATTGCTTTGGGGCAGCTTTCCGCCACAAACCTTACTTATTCACTTTACCTGTTACCTTTTGCATTACTATCAACTTTTATTGGAACCAAAATTGTAAAAAAAATAGAACCTGACAGATTCTATTTTTTTATTTATTTTTGTCTTGTTATATTAGGTTTCAAGTTGGTCTTTGAAGCCATTGCGAGTTAATCGTTTTAATTGAAATATAGAGAAATAAGCCGGCAACAAGAGCGATGAGTGCCATCGCGAAAAACGTACTGTGTAAACCGATAAATATAGCTTCTGTGCTTACATCGAATTCGCCAGCACCATAATTTTCAACAGCACGCACACAGGACAGACATTCTTCTCCAGTCAGGTTAAACACAATACCCAAAACAGCGGCTCCAATAGCATTACCCAGATTTCTGGCGAAGACATGCGCACCTGACACCGTACCACGCTCAGAATAATCTGCACATTCCTGAACGATTATCATACATGTGCTCGTTATTAAGCCCATACCAAAACCGCAAGTCAGTGAGCCGATGAATGGCAAAAACCAAAAGGAATCAGAGTCAAGAGTTGTATAAAGGATAGTTCCGGTAAACAGTGCGACGGCCCCTGCAATAAGTGACGTTTTAAACTTGTGCTGCCTGACCAGTGTTCCGGAATATGTTGCGCCCACAGGCCAGCCCATAGCAACTGCTGTAACAGCAAATCCAGCCAGAACCGGACTACCATTCATTACTTTTTGAATGAACAAAGGGATAAAAATACTTATTCCAACAGTGGCCATACAACCGAACATTGTCGCCATATTTGGATATATAATTTGTGGCCGGAACCATATCTTAAAGTTGATGAAAGGAAACGCTATCTTCTTGGAGTGGCAATGGTAGGTGAACGTCGATAGTGCGCAAAAAACGAAAAGTAGAATAGATATCGAAATGTCGCCAGTTCCAATCGACAACAGGAATAAAAGGAAGGTCAACGTCGAAAATGAAAATGTAATTGAGCCTGTAGTATCAAAATACCTTTGTTTTTTAACATCCCCTTTCAGGAAAAAAACAAATCCAACCATTGCAATTACACTTAATGGTGTACTGACCCAGAAAATCCAGGCCCAATCGTAGTTTGATACAATGAATCCACCAATCAGTGGACCGGCTATGGATGATGATGCCCACACACTTGCTATAGATGCCTGTGCTTTCGCTCTCTCACTGATGTCGAACAAATCTCCTACAATAGTGATACAGACAGGTAAAATAGCACCGGCACCAATGCCCTGGATAAACCGGAAAATGACAAGTTGAATCATTGACTCTGAAAAGCCGCAAAGGACAGATGCAGTCATAAAAATGAATAAGCCGGATACTATAGGTAACTTTCTGCCATATAAATCCGTAAGTTGTCCGAAAATTACCGCTGAGGTTGTTTGCGCGATTAAGAATGCGGAAAAAACCCACGAGTAAAGTTCAAAACCGTTCAGGTCGTTTATAATTCCGGGCATAGCAGTCGAGACAACTGTAGCCTCTACCGCTATATTGAGAATAGCTACCAGCACAAAAATTAGAATAAATAAACGGTTCAAATCCAATTAACCTCTATCTTGAATAAAAAAAAGAATGCCTGAGAAGCATTCTTTTTAAATAAATAACGACTATGATCAAACGATGTCGATGTGCAGTAGTGGATGGCCTTCAACCTTCCCTGTGATATGGTCTCCCCGAACTACCGGCCCAACTCCAGCCGGCGTACCTGTATAAATGAGATCACCTGGTTGCAACTCGTATTGTTCTGATAATTTTGAAATTATTTCGGCACAGTTCCAGATTAATTGCTCAAGATCACCCCGTTGTTTTGTTACTCCATTTACTTCGAGTGAAATCTCACCTGTTACAGGTAACTCACCTTCAAGGAGCTTTATTCCCCCGATGGGTGCTGACTGGTCAAACGACTTACCGATTTCCCATGGGCGCCCGGCATCTCTCGCCTGAATCTGAAGGTCGCGTCGTGTGAAGTCAATTCCAACTGCCGTCCCCAAAACATGCCTGGCAGCGTCTTCCACCTTGATATTATTTCCCCCCAAACCAATAGCCAGTACCAGTTCAATTTCAAATTGAAAATCCGAAGTCAGTGTGGGGTACTTAACCTGACTTCCATCCTGCACAATGCAGTCTGTTGGCTTTTGAAAAAAGAATGGGGGCTTACGAACATCGCCTCCCATTTCTTTTATGTGCTCAATATAGTTTCGCCCCACGCAATATATTCTTCTGACAGGAAAGCGTTTGTCAGTGCCAAGAACCGGCACATCAGTAATTTCAGGTATATTTATGATATGCATAGTCAATTTAACCTCTTAGTTCGCGATAGAAATCTAACTTTTCCTGAACGACCTGGTCAGAATAAGCAAAGAGAACTGAATCTGAAGTTGCAGAAAGGGTAATCTTGTACCAACTTGGAACAACGAATATGTCCTTGGGTTTGTAAGTAAACGTTAACTCACCTATGGTCACGCTACCCTCGCCTTCCACCACATTAAATACCGTCCCTGCAGTTGATCTAAATGGCTTTGTTGAGAATCCTTTGGGAAGTAAACGCATAGATGTTGAAATGGTGGGCATTGCAGACTCACCATTAAGCGGATTAATGTAATTCATTTTGAAACCGTGACACGGGTCCGGGTCACGAAAGCGCGTTAGCTTATGCAAGGCTTCAACAGTACGTGCATACGGGTAATTGAAAATCGGAGAAGTTTTGGAATTATGCGAATAGCCATCCGGCAACATGTTGATCCCAACTTCGGCCATCGTCGCACCTTCGGGTTTTAACGTTGGGTGAGACATTTCCGGATAGTTAGCCCGGAATGATGCACTAAAGGTATTCACCATGTGCATATCCAAACCGTCAATCCACACCATAAGATCGTCAGACTCATTACCATGATCATGCCAAGTCATACTTGGCGTGATAACGAAGTCCCCCACCTCCATCATTGTTTTCTCACCGGCAATAGCGGAATAAGCGCCACTTCCTTCCACAACAAACCGTAAGGCAGATGCAACATGCTTATGTGCAGGCGCAATTTCGCCAGGCTTAATGATTTGCAGTCCACAAAACAGACTGGGGGTAATCTTGGACTGACCGGGTAATCCGGGGTTTTCTAACACCATCACCCGCCGTTCAGATTCTTCGGTTCCGATCAGGTCACACGCCTCCATAAGGTAAGGGCGAACTTTCTCGTACGAGAAATGTGCTGGTAAAGCTGTTTTTTTCGGTTCTTCAGTAACCAGACCATGTAAAACGCGCCATAAAGGGGCCAGATTCTCTTCTTTTGCGCGCTCGTAAAAACCCATGCGGCCTTTCTCGGCTTCCCGATTTACGGTTTCAACCATGCCATCAAATTCATTTGTCATGCATTTCCTCCTCAATGCAGTTCGCCAGTACACCGACCGCTTCGATATCTATTTCTAAAAGATCCCCACTTTTCATCCAGAGTGGAGGTGTTCTTTTTCCTCCTACGCCACCTGGCGTGCCAGTGGCAATCACGTCTCCGGGTTTTAACTCAGTAAATGAGGAGCAATAAGCTATGATTTCGGGAATACTGAAAATGAGCTGATCGGTGGTAGCGCGTTGAACTTCCTTGCCATTTAATCGCGTGACAAGAGTTAGAGGTCTGCCATCCTCAATCTCATCCCGTGTAACCATCCACGGACCAAAAGCGCCAGTAGCGGGGAAATTTTTACCCGGCGTCCATTGGGATGTATGATGCTGCCAGTCTCGGATAGTCGCATCGCAATAAGGGGCATACCCTGCCACATGTGACCATGCATCTTCGACAGCAATTCTTCGCCCTCCTTTTCCGATTATAATCGCCAGCTCACCTTCAAAATCCAGTTGTTCTGACTCTAGTGGCACGACAATCGGTTTATTATGAGCAACCTGAGAATCTGCGAACCTGGTAAATACGGTAGGATGTTCAGAATTTTTCCGGCCAGTTTCTTTGCGATGGTCATGGTAAGCAATGCCAATACAAAAAATTTTATCCGGATTGGGCACAACTGGCAGCAGCTCAATTTCTTCAAGACTTACTTTTACATAGTCTTTATTTGGACTCAGATGTATAGCATTGCCTGCAAGTGCGGCTTTTAAGGTAGGCGCATTACAGGTTAAATCAACCACCTCGTTGTCTTCAGTAACTGCGCCCCATTTCTGGACACCATCATGTATATAACTAACAATCTTCATTGATAGACTCCTGTTGTTTTACAAAAGCATGAATTGCAGCCTTAGCAAAAGCAGCATCGAGATGCGGGGGAGCTCCTCCCACTCCAACAGCACCCACGCATATGCCATCAATCATGACAGGCTCACCGCCCTCAATTGGAGTGTGTGGTAGCTTGAGCATTGAGAAGCGTCCATTATTTAACGGCTCTTCGAAGAAAGTTGTCGAATGACCACCCTCTGCTGAGCTTCTCGCTTTATCAAAGGCCCCCTGTGCACTAAAAAGAGGGGCGCCGTCCATCCGCGCCATTGACTGAAGATAGGTAGAGCTATCCACCACGGCTACAGAAACCGGGAAGCTTCCTTCATGCTCCATGGAAGCCTTACATACAGCCTCAACCAGAAATTTTGCATCATCCAGAGACAGTGATTTTTTCTCTAACATTATTTGACGTCCTCCCTGCCCAGAGGAAAGCGCGCGAAAAATTCGTCGACCACCTGGTTATAATGGTCAGGTTCCTCAAAGTAAGAAGAATGACCACTTTCAGGAAACGTGTAGACCTCCGCGCCCGGAATATGCTGAGCAGCTATTTTATGAGTCTCCCCCCCCAACAATTTGTTTTTCATACCTCCCATTACCAGAGTCGGAACACTGTATTCAGAGAAATCGTCAGGCATCAATCTCAATTCTTCGTCTGTAATATGAGATGTATCAACCTGTTGATTCTGACGTGCGAGCATTTGATATAAAGTAATGAGTTCCGGATATTTATTGACAAACTCTTCTGTGAAACCAAGCTGAGTTGGTGCAACAGTTTCGCCTGCACCTGCTCTTTTGAAAGTTCTCGATACGTTTTGAAGAGCAGCATGATGAGGACCATAAGCAGGTGTAGGAGACCCTGACAGCACGAGGGCATTGACTCTGTCAGGCTCTCTTACCGCGAGAGGAAGCCCCGCCCATGCGCCCATTGATTGACAGACTATATTTACAGGCCCGGTTGCTTCTGCATCCAGAACACGACAGAGGTCATCAGGTAAATCCCGCTGATGAAATGTGCCGGGTTCGCAAATAGAATGACCGAAGCCACGCATATCCATACAAATTACACGGTATTTTTGTGAGAAGTACTGAACCTGTCTGAAAAACACCAGTGAGTTCGCTCCGGCACCATGAACAAATACCAACTCAGGGCCTTCACCACAAACGTCATAGTACACACGCGCGTTTTTAACATTTAAATAAGGCATTATCCGAGGGGTCCCATGAATGTTGGTTGAGCAGAAACATCATCCAGACTCTCAATCTCATCAGGCCAGGACTGATTGGGAGTGAATTCGATTGACGGTGCATCATGTCTGAGGTTTCCAAAAACAATTTCGATCGCGACCTTATCAGGCCCCTGCACCCAGAAACTGTAGGAATTCCCTTTTGATAGTGCACCTGGCAACTTTACTATTCGCACATCCCGGCTTTGCAGATATTTATGCGCCGCGAGAAACTGCTGATATGATGCGACAGTGAAAGTACAGGCAGCACCTACATGAAACTCTTCAAGTAGCCCTTTTTGTACTAATACCAGGGAGCTAAACTCTGCAGTATTTCGCAGGAAGATTACCTTGCATCCGTTAATCTCTGTGCGTTCCGAAACTTTCATACCCAGAGTTTCACAATAGAAGCTCAGACTCTCTTCAGGATCCTGGACCGGCAATAAAACCCTGACCAGACTTGTTAATTTGAAGGGCTGATGTAGCAGGACCCCGTCAACATCAAATGTTTCAGTTCTTTCTTCTTCGAACCGGTAGCCATCGAGACTTTGCCCCTGCTCCAAAACATCCTTAACTTCCTGATATTCTGAAATTTGTGGTAAGGGTGGTAAATCGTGAAATGCCCTGTTGTACATACATTCGGGCTTACTTCTGCCATCCCATCCAACTTGCTCCATCCCATAAAAGATTTCATTAACATATCCGTCCGGGCAGTAAGCGTAAGCGTGCCAGTTTGAACCTGGCGCATCGCGGCCAATTCGCCTGAGCTTTGCATTTTTATCAAGGAAATCGACACCATCGACTACCTGCTTCAACGAACCTATTTGCCACGAAACCTGATTTACCAAAGCACCTTTACGTTCTGGTTCGCGGGTATCGACAAGTTCCTGTGGCCCAATTACTAATGTATGATGATCATGGGCACAACGAATGAAGTATCCCTTAGCAAACTCCGGCGCAAGCCCCGGAACCCGTGTAGAAAAATCATCTTCATCACTCAGAGTCAGTCCCAAGTCATTTGTAAGAAAATTTATTGTCCCCTGAAGATCATTCGTGTGATAACCAAAATGTCCGAGTCGATCTATTTTGAAAGGCTGATTCAAGCGAAGCCCGCCCACATTAAAACTCATATCAATTACCTCTTATTAATAGTTAGAGAACAGTTGCGCTTTAAGGCTTAACAACGCATCGTTAATTTGTGAGAAGGAACCGCTGCCGAACGCGTAGAAATCTGGCCTGACAAGCACAAACGCAGCGTCGTTATTTTCTAGAAACGTTTGATAAATGCCTTCGATATCTTCATATGCATACTGACTCTCCGGCTCATTGAAAACTGCAATATCAATCGCTAACCGGGTAATGACTTTCGTCGATTCTTCATTAAGGAATGTGGATGGGTCTTTAGCACACCAAAGTTGGAAGCCGCTCCCAATCAAATCATCACCTCTACCCGCTTTTCCATTTTTTCCAACGGTTCCCTGAGGAGTCATCTTTCCTGCAATACTCGTTTCTTGTGAGGACTTTTCGAAGTACAAAATACCTGAAGACAATGAAGGCAAATCTGGCGGCGTAAAACTGCCCCTTTCCCTCATGGCTGAATCTCTTTTCTCAGCTTCGGACGGGTCAACGATATTCACTTGTCTTGAAAGCATATCGGACCCCATGATTATCGTTGACGCATGAGGCATTCGTTCAGATTGGTAGGTATCAAGTAACTTCTCTGAACTTCTTTCAGACAGTACCTCAATGAGCTTCCATCCCAGATTTCTGCCATCACGAATGGCGGCACAACCACCTTGCCCCATATAAGGTGGCATCGTATGTGCCGCATCACCTGCGATAAAAATTCTGTCTTTTCTCCACTGCTGGGTTATTCGTGTGTGATAGTGATAGACAACTTGACGCATAATATTCACATCATCACTGCCTAGCCCATGCTCCTTGGTAAGAAAGTCCCAGGCAACAGACGGATCTGTAACATCCTCGTCAGTTTCACCTTCCATAACTCTGAATTCCAGGCGCAGATATTTTTCACCGATAGGCATGTACATATGCGGCCGGGAAGGGTCCATGAAGATTGCAAGCTTGTGAAATTTTTCGGGAAGTGGCCTTTTTAGCTCTGCATCAAAGTTTAACCAGCGCTCGTGCATATCGAAGTCTTTTTGTTCCAGCCCCAAATGGGACCGTACGAAACTTCTGGCACCATCTGTTCCGGCCATATATTTAGCGGTTACCTTTTCAGGATTTCCGACGGCAATCATCCGGTTAGCATCAAAGGGGCTGAACTCAACCGTTACTGAATTCTCGTTTTGTGAGAAATCGAGGACTTCAAATCCTCTCAGTATTCTGACGTTCGGTAGCGACTCCAGTTTGTCCGTAATACCCTTTTCAAAATCGGGCTGAAATATCGAGAGCCTTGTAGGCCAGCCTGCCAGCTTGCCAGGATAGAGCACCTTCATAATGTCTTCGCCATCACGGTCAACAAAATGACACGCATTCTGGATGGTGCTCTGTTCAAAGCCCTTGTCTACATCTGCGCTGGTTGCCTGCACAACTCTGCAGCACTCACCGTCTAAAGTTGTCAATCTTGGTAATGGATAGGGTTCAGGCCACCTTTCAATAACAAGCACATTATATCCGGCAGCGCCCACGGTTGAAGCCAGAACCTCTCCAGCAGGTCCACACCCGATTACAATTAAATCGTATTCCTGATTCATTCATTCAGTCCTAAAAGTTAAAGGAATGTGTGGAAAATAACCGCCCATTTAACATTGATCAATCGAACACTTATTATTAATATCATCACTAAAAATGATTACGATTTATTTAGTAGGGATAAAAAATATGGATAGAAAGCGTGTGGAGCGGATGGATCTTAACCTTCTGCAGATATTCGACCAGGTGATGATTGAGCGGCACGTGACCCGGGCAGCAGAAAGCCTTGGATTGACACAGTCAGCTGTCAGTAATGCAATTGTCAAACTAAGAGATGAATTACAAGATACACTTTTTGTCAAAGTGCCGAAGGGAGTAGAACCCACTCCGAAAGCGTCTGCACTGTGGCCAGATGTTCATACAGCCTTGGCGCAATTAAAGAAGTCGATGAGGATTAATGTGTTCGACCCGCATACATCAAAGACTGAATTTAGGGTTTCAATGACAGACTTGTCCGCGAGTTTGCTTACTCCATTTTTATACAAATCTATGCAAAAAAATGGTCCATCTACAAAGCTTTTTTTAGTACAGGATGATTCCGAACTGACGGACGGCAGACTCTCCAGAAGCGAAATAGATTTTGCAATTTCTGTGCAGGATCCGAAGATGTCAACGCTGGAATGCAGAACACTTTGGAAAGAAAATTATGTAGTAGCAGGCAGAAAAGATCATCCCTTTTTACAGAAAAAAATATCTCTGAAAAAGTTTTGTGAAGCAGAACATTTAGTAATCAATCCGTCAGGCACTGGCTCATATAGACTCCCGATAGACCTGGCGTTGAAAGAAATGAATATGGCCCGAAACATTAAACTGAACGTGAATCAGTTTCTCGTAGCAACAAGAATGCTACGTACCTCAGATCTGCTAGCGGTATTGCCGTCACGACTCGTAAATGATGCTTTTAGACAGAATTGGCTGACATGGCAGCCTCTACCCATTGAGTCCCCGGAATTCTCAGTCAAGTTGATTTATCATCGCAGAAATTCAGCATCAGCATCTACGCTGTGGTTTGTAGATCAGGTCTTCGATGCAATCGAAAAAATGAACGATGATTTAATGTCTGACTAACTTTACCGGGCTTTTAGATGAGTATTTGTCCTTGCATTTGGATCATTATGTTCACATGCATATACTTCGATCATTAATGAAAATAGTGGCAGTAATAAAGGTTTAGGAATGATGTTTTGAGCATACACTTCCAACCCATATTGCCTGCAAATTTTATGTGTCTTTATCGCAAGAACGAGCAATTGCGTTGTTGGTAAGAGGAGCCAGGACCTCCGCCGTTCTGGCTCTTCAGATAGCGTATATTTTACTGTTCAACTAAGTTGGTAATAGAAGAAATCAGTGTCTGAGTTTAGAAGTTATTCACAAAGCCCGTGAACAGAATATGACTGCAGGAACCCACGTTTACTGCGCCTAAGCAGTACAATTTGTCCGGGTATCTTTGTGAAAATTTGGATTCCCAGAGTTGGCATTTCATTCATCTTAACATCACGATTATCGACTCTGAACGAATGGCAAAAATTGCGAAAATACACTTCTCCCGCACCTTAGAAAAAAGCAATCTTTAGCTGCAAAAAAGCTCTTTAATCTCAATAACTGCGTGTAGTTGTCGCATGCGTGTTTGACACGATAACTGTGCGAGTAAACTCGCGCCAAATTAAGGCTAAATTCGCGAAAAATTTTGAGAAATAGAATTTTTACAATTAGTCAGGCCCGATTCCTCTGCAGGCCACGGAAAAAGCGTTACCCCTAGAGTAGGAATATTATGAAATTTGAACAACTCCCCCCGTTACTCCTAGAATAAAATTCTAGGGGTAACGCTTGATTTTTTTCTAGGGGTAACGCTCCGGGAGTGCAGCCTAGCCAGTACATTTTTTCACATTATTTTTGTCAAATGTGTCTTGCATGTCGTGAAATATTTTCATAGATCCGCTTAAAATCTTGTCAAAATTGTGACGAATAATCAGCAAAAAAATTGCTAACAAAACATCAAGTAAATTGAACTAAACAGACTGCATTAGAGGAATTTTTTAAAGAGTGCAACCTAGCACTCTTTGGCAGTAAAAAAACTCTCTCTTTTAACTTATTACGTGCGTATAGTAAATGCATTTTGACTCGAAAACTACGCTAGTACAGTCATGCCAATTTCGAATTGAACTCTCGTAAATTTTTGAGAAATAGAATTTTCACAATTAGTCAGGCCCGATTCCTCTACAGGCCACGGAAAAAGCGTTCTGCCGAAAGAAGACAGTTTTTCATTTTTGACCTACTCCCCACGTTACTCCGAAATCAAAACTTTCGGCAGAACGCTTTATTTTTTTTTCGGTGGAACGCTTTGGAAAGACACCTGACTCAGCACATTTTTTCACAAAGTTTTTGTTGAGCGTGTCTTTTCTCACATTAAAATCCGTTCAGAATATTGGCACACATATAGCGAATAAAAAGTCGAAAAAACAGCCAGACTCCTGTTGGTTAACAAGTACTTTAATTTTGAAGTTAGTCATCTAAAACTTCCCACTCAAAACACCATTTGAAGTCAGAAAAAAATATAAGAAAAATGTGGAAAAATAAATTGCAGAAATAAGAGTGACCTGGAAAGTATTTGCACTGCAACGATGGGCGACATCACAGCTAATCATTTACAATTATAAAGCTTTCCATCATTTGGAAGTTTGCCTACCTAAATATTTTCTTTTTTGCTGCAAATTTTCCTTCCAACTTTGACAACTCACCCATGTGCTTACTAACGAAGTGTGAGCTTAGCTCTCTTCGTATGAATTAGAGTAAAAAAGATTTGCAGCTAATCAGTGATCACTGATACCCAAAGAAAGTCTCAGACTTCATATAAAACTGTTTCATTTTGAGACGGCAGTCTTATGCGTATGTTTGTTTTTAAAACATCAATGAGGCGCACCTTTCTGGACAAAAATATCTAACTAACTGTTATTACATCACTTAAATGTTTATGGAATGTTAAATGCTATTTATCCCAGTGACCTAAGAGAGCTTTTGCTCAGCGTAATCACTCACAAAGGATAACAAAATGAAAAACACATTCTTAAAAGCTGCTGTTCTGTCTGCTGGTCTTGCCTGCTCTACAATTAATAATATCTCTCATGCGGCTCAGGTTGCTACAGATCCGGGTGACTATTCACCATTGCCAGCAGGTATAGATCTCGGGATTCTATATCTGCAGTCTTTCGACAATGATGAGTTTTATGTCGATGGCAAACAGATTGAAAATGGGCCGACGTTAGGCGCAGATATAGGTCTTTTGCGTTGGGTCCACTATATGGAAATCGGTGGATTTATTATCGACCCTCAAATAATTCTACCATTCGGCCAACTGAAACTGGAGGCCGGCGGCAATACAGTAGAAGCATCGGGTATTGGTGATCCTATACTCGGCGCAACGATCTGGTTATACAATAACGCGGCAACAAAGCAAGCCTTCGGATTGACTGGTTTGGTTTCAGTCCCATGGGGTAGTTACGACATTGAAAAAGGACCCGTTAACCTTGGTGAAAACAGAACAAAATTAATCACGCAAGCTGCATTTGTAACACCGCTAACTGAACACTTTTCTCTTCATTTGATTGGTGAATATACATTCTTTGGAGACAACGACGATTTCGGCGCTTCAGGGGTCACCCGGAAGCAGGATGATCAGTACGGTTTTCAGGTACATTTGAACTACCACATTTCTGACTCCACTACTGCGTCGGTTAACTATTATCAGGATTTCGGTGCGGAAACTGAGGTAAACGGTTCCCGACAACAGGATAAACTGAACAGCAATCGTTGGCAGGCAACTCTGCAGCACTTCATCAAGCCCGACCTTCAGGTTCAAATACAATATGGCCGCAGCATCTCTGTAGAAAATGGCTTTTTCGAAAACGACAGACTTAACCTACGTTTTGTTAAAGTGTTCTAACTACATTTCCGCCGGAATAACAGACACCTCATAAGTTCGCAATAAAAACCAAAGTTCGCCTAATAAACTTATTACATTTAATTTACATTTTATGCTAAGTTATAGCTCCATTGAACAGGTATAAGGCTAATCGCCAAATGACCGATTTCAGTTTTCAATCTGGATAATGAGGGCAGTAGTCATGAATAACGAGCTTAGCGTAATTCGTCAGCGATTTGATGAGGGAGATACTCAGGTAGCCGACAGGCTGCCTGACGCTATTCGTGACTCTTGGCTTCGTTGTGCTAACCAGACTATTCAGATGTCCGGGCAGCTTGAATACGCCTATGTTCGTCCTGATAATCTTAAAGAGCTTAAATCTAAAAATTCTCGTTTACTAAACATTTCTAACCGGCATGTTGAACAATTATTTCAAGCTGTTGCTGGTGCTGGCTGGTCTGTTTTACTCACTGATAAAGACTGTACCGCTTTACAAGTCAGGCAAGCAAGTCGACTGAGAAATACCCGAATCGCGTCTGCTTTTCGAGATGGTGTCATATTAAATGAAAGTACTGTAGGCACCACTGCCATGTCGTGTGCATTAAACAGCAAACAGTTCAGCCGGGTTTTCGGTGCAGAACATTATCAACAACAACACAACTCATTTCACTGCGCGGCAGCTCCTGTGTTTGATCATCTTGGCCGACTATGTGGCTCTCTGGACATTACTAACGAAAACTCACTGAATGATATGGCCGTATTTTACATGCTCGAGACATGTGCCAGAAACATCCAAAAATCACTTATATTAGATCTCAATAACAGTTATGTCTTAGAAATCATCCCCTCCTCCGGACAATTTGGTGATATTACAAACTTACTATTGGCTATCACCCCGGATGGAAAAATGACGGGATGTAATGAAGCTGCTTCAACATTTATCACCGACCAACGTCGTTTTTATGAAACCTGTTTTAGCGATTTATTCAGCTCCGACTTTCAAAGCCTGTCTTCACGAAGAGCAATCAACGGCGATCCCTTTTTTCTCACATTACATTCTGGCGTGACTCTCGCGTCGAGGGTAATTAGCTTACCCCACGAAGATAAAAGTCTAGCGCGGTGCAAAGGCAAAATTAAACCTGTCGCCTCTGGTAAAAAAGAACCGGATACCACCTTTGGCGATGAAGGGTTGAAAAATTCTGTTGCACGAGGAGCTAAAGTGCTTAACCGACTACCGGTAATGCTCTACGGAGAGTCTGGAGTAGGTAAGGAAGTGACTGCCAGGCACCTGCATGATGCCAGTCAATGCAGTGGAAAGTTTATTTCTATCAATTGCGCTTCGATCCCTGAAAACCTCATTGAAAGTGAACTATTTGGTTACCAACCGGGCGCTTTTACCGGTGCTGACAAAAAGGGGTTCAAAGGCCGCATTGCCGAAGCCGATAGAGGTACTCTTTTCCTTGATGAAATTGGTGACATGCCTTTGGCCCTGCAGAGCCGGCTGTTGCGGGTCCTTGAAACCCGTGAAGTCAGCCCTTTAGGTTCTGCCCGCGAACATAAAGTTGACTTCCAGCTCATCTGTGCAACTAATGTGGATCTTAAAGTAGCAATCGAAGAAGGCAGGTTTCGCCGGGATCTTTACTTCCGTCTGAAGGGATTTGAAATTCCAATTAAGCCACTGCGTGAGCGAAGCGACAAACTTGCCATCGCCCGCCGTATCTTGAACAAAGACTGTCAGTGTAAAAAGCACCTTAGCGCGGAGGTAGCTGAATTTATCGAGAGGCACACCTGGCCAGGTAATATTCGTGAATTACGTAACGTGCTTCTATACGCTGATGCAATAGGGGAGGAAAGCAAAGAGGTAGCAACCTACGAACTTCCGGAAGAATATCAAAGCTGCCGTGGCATTCTGGTTCAGACACATGAGTCCGCTCCAAAACATACAACATCAGGGCGTCTCTTAGACCAGGCTAGTCAGGATTTGATAAACCAGGTTGTCGAAGACTGTAAGGGCAACATAAGCCAGGCCGCCAAAAAGCTTGGTATATCCCGGGCGACACTTTATCGCAAATTAGCGAAAGAACGTGACACTACTGCCTTAAACTGAGACGCACCAAAATACAGGGTGTTTCACTATGAAACACCTTCCCCACCAGCCCCCTCAAAAAGCTAACAAATACAACAAATTAACTTGAATTTAACTTTTGGCATAATCTCTGCGTTGTTATGTGTAGTGAGTTCTTATCTCGATAACAAAGAAAAAAGGCAAAGATATGTCAGATATAAATAAACAACGCAGGCAGTTTTTGAAACTGGCAACCGCCATCAGTGTTGCCGTTGCTAGCCTCTCTCCTATGCAGGTAATCGCAGGTAAAATTACTGAAGACAATAAGATGGACGCCACTGAGCATGCTGTTTTTACTAAAATGCTCACCACCTCCCTGCCTACGGAAGGCAGTCCTCTCATCCCCCCTGCAAGCTTGCCGGTTATCCCCACCATAGAAGGTGCACTCCTTGCAGGGATGCCGCCTCACATCCGCCAGGGCCTGAATCAAGGCATTCATTACTTCAATCAGGGGCCGCTGAAAAAGTACGGCAAATCATTTAATGAACTCCCTGATGAACAAGCTACAGCCTTTGTTGACGAATGGACCAGCAGTGAAAAAGCTCCACATCGTGCACTTGCAATGGGCTTAAAGAAGCTAACAGTTCTTGCATATTGGGCAATTCCTGACACCTGGACGCCACTAGGCTATGTCGGGCCTGTTTCAGAAAAGTGGAAACTTAAATACCGCGGTGTCACACCAGAGCCAAAAGCATAAAAACAGGCAGGAGAAAAAATGATGTCGAACAAAAATCAGTTAAATGTAAAAACCTCAGAAGATATGACCGCCACTGAATTAAATATCGAAGCTGATGTAGTCATAATCGGCTCAGGCGCTGGTGGAGGAATTAGCGCCTACGAGCTTGCTAAAGCCGGGAAAAAAGTCATTATCCTTGAAGCAGGTCCCTACGTACCTTCAGAGAAATTCACCGAAATGATGGCCGTCTCCATGGCCACCATGTATGAAGGAGAAGGTGCGCAAAGCAATACGGATGGCGATATTACAGTACTTCAGGGACGCTGTGTGGGAGGTTCGACTGTCGTAAATGCAGCTTTATGCTTCCGTACTCCGGACTACTATCTGAAAAAATGGGGCAAGGAGTTTGGGCTTACTAATTTGACGCCTGAAGTAATGCTGCCTTATTTCGAAAAAGTTGAAAAAAATCTCGGCATAACTGAAGTAAAACCTCACGAAACCAGCTCTGGTGCAGAAACAATTAAAAAAGGTCTGAAAGCACTAGATATCCCTTTAGGTCTGGCTCGCCGAAATATCCGCGATTGTGCGATGACAGGTTTCTGCTTCGCTGGCTGCAAAACTGACCGTAAACAATCAATGATGGTGACCTATCTTCCCTGGGCGTGCAACCACGGTGCAGAGATTTATGCTGACACCCGGGTAACGAAAATTTCCGCCGAAAACGGTACAGCCAAAGGCGTCAATGCTGAAGTTATAGATCCTAAAACCGGAGTAACGAAAACACGCTTAAGTGTAAAAGCTCCTATCGTCGTGCTGGCAGCAGGCCCAACCGGTTCGCCCCTTCTGCTTCAACAATCCGGACTGGCAAATTCCAGCGGACAGGTAGGTAAGAACTTTGCTTGTCATCCGTCGTTGTCGGTAACGGCCATTTATGAAAAGAAACTAAACGACTTCCATGGTGCCACACATAGCCTGTTTGATGATCGCCATACCCTGCCGGAAAATGGCGGTTGGATCCAGCTTAATGCCGTACAGGACCCCGTGGAAGCTTCATTTATGGCTGAGCCGGGTACAGGAAAACCCTATGTGCGATACATGCAGAACTATCCAAATTCTACCCGTCTCATCACACTTATCCATGATAAGAATGTCGGCGAGGTCACTATGGAAAATGGCTATAAAGAAATTCGCTATCAAGTAGACGACGAAGATTTTGAAGCCATGAAAAAAGGTCTGAAAGAGAATGCACGGATCTTGTTTGCATCCGGCGCTAAATACCTCTACTTACCCACTTATGACACTCAGCGAATTAACTCTGTAGACGAAATTGACAGTGTTATCGATGCGCTTGAAAACGAGAGCGCCCGATACAGATACACCTCGTTCCATCCTCAGGGCACCTGCCGCATGGGTACCGATAAGTCGAAAACAGTAGTGAATCCCTATGGCGAAACTCACGACATAAAAAACCTTTATGTCGTAGATGCCAGTTTACTGCCAACCTCAATAGGCTATAACCCGTCCGAAACGGTGTATGCCCTCGCCAGCTATATTGCAGACCAAATTAACGAAGCTAACCCGGGTTAAGGATTTTAAAAATGAAATATAACGAAATAAAAGAGCATGATTTTGTTCTGGATTATGATTCCGGTTTCTCAGGCGAATACTTTGATATTAGCGAACCCGCTACTGGCAAAATTTTCGGAACCGTAAGGGGGGCAAGTATTGAGGAAACAAAAAAGATAATTAGCTCTTGTAAACACGCCCAGCCGGACTGGGCTGCCACCACGTTCGAATACAGGGCGGCGATTCTTCGTCGGTTTGCACAAGCTTTGGGGCATCACTGCGAAATGATTCACGCCTGGAACGCCAGAGAGTGCGGTTCAATTCGTCCTAAAAGTGAATGGGAACTTCAGGCTTGCATAGAGCAGGCTTATACGGCTGCTAACCTGGCGCAAGCCCCCAATGGTGAATTGTATCCGTCAACAATGCCCGGGCGGAAAAATATGCGGGTGAAAGTGCCGGTTGGTCTGGTCGGGGTGATTGCGCCCTGGAACTTCCCGCTGTTACTTTCCCTACGTGCTATTCTACCTGCCCTTGCACTGGGAAACACGGTGGTATTGAAACCAGATCCACAGAGTTTTTTCACTGGCGGTGTCATCATAAGTGAATTAATGGCTGAAGCGGGATTACCAGAGAATGTACTCAGACTAATTCCGGGTGGCGCAGAGCCAGGCCAGACGATTGTAGAACACCCGGATACAGGAATGATTGCGTTTACAGGCTCAACGGCCGTTGGTCGTGCTATCGCTCAGCAATGTGCAGGAACATTTAAGAAAACATCGCTGGAATTAGGCGGAAACAATGCGTTCATCGTAATGGCTGATGCCGATATAGAATCAGCCTCATCTTGCGCAGCATGGGGCTCGTTTTTGCATCAGGGTCAAATCTGCATGCAATCGGGCCGGCATATTGTGCATGAGAGCATTGCAGATAAATACGTGGAAGCACTGGCTGCCAGGGCCAACCAGCTCGTCACTGGTAACCCGTTTACAGAACAATGTCATCTGGGTCCGCTCATTAATGCGCAACAGGCTGAAAAGGTCAGGACACTCATTGAAGAATCTGTCGCTATGGGGGCAGAGATCGTGACCGGCGGTACGATAGATACCCAACTGGTGTCCCCTACAGTTCTGAAAAATGTGTCCTCTGATATGCCAGTATTTCAACAGGAGATTTTTGGGCCGGTTGCGCCCGTGGTAACGTTTAAAACGGAACAAGAGGCTATAGCGTTGGCAAATGACACAACCCTTGGGTTGTCGGCTTCAATTCACACGGCAGACAGCGCGCGGGGAGAATATCTGGCGACGTTTATCAATGCCGGAATGGTGCACATTAATGACCAGACCGTTAATAACGAATACCACATTCCTTTTGGAGGGTTGAAAGACTCAGGTGATTCGGGCCGTATTGGCGGACCTGTAAATCTTGATGAATTCACACACACAAAGTGGATTAGTGTGATGAATCAGGGGGTTCAGTATCCTTTCTGAATAATGTAGAAGATTATTTAGGGGGCTGTGTTGCCCCCTTAGTTGTACTAGCTCCTACCCTCTTGAAATTTCTGAAGTAGTGCGTTGGTGATCTCAGGAACCAGATAGCAACAAAGCCTTTATGGTCATAATTACCGAAATCGTGTCAGGCTACTTTATTGATGACGGATGCTTACAAAGAGCGGTTACGGATAAAGTCATATAAGGATAAAGTGGAAGTCCCATCAGAACTTCGTGAAGATGTGCGTTATCCTCAACCTCAAAGATACTTACATTTGCATACTGCCCAGCCACTCTCCACAGATGTACCCAAATGCCTTTCTTTTGTAACTCCTGTGAGTATTCTTTCTCTGTCAATTTGATAGCGTCAAATTCCTCAGAGCTCATGTCCTTAGGGGGGTTGACTATCATCTCTACCTGAAAAAGCATCTTTGAATCTCCTGATTAGTTACTTGCGAACATATTGTGAAAACTTGTCTTCATCTATTTCTACACCCAGTCCCGGCAGCGTTGGAATTTCCACTCCATTATTGGCGTATGTTAGCGGGACTTTTACGATGTCGTCTTTTTGTAACAGAGGCCCGAACATTTCCGTACCCCACTGAATTTTTGGTAGTGCAGCCCATGCGTGTAACGAGGCCACTGTACCAATGGTTCCTTCGAGCATCGTTCCGCCATACAAACCAAAGCCAGCCCCGTGGCACACTGACGCTAAATTCAGTGCTCCGGTAAGTCCGCCGGCTTTTGCTATTTTCAGAGCCACTGCACCGCCGAAACCAGCACGAGATAGATTTACGCCGTCTGTTGCATCCAGAACGGATTCATCGGCCAGGATGGGCATGTGAAACTTTTGAGCCAGACGAGCCAAAGTGGAAAAATCTCTGGCCGGGGTTGGCTGTTCAACCAGGTCGACGCCAACTTCCTGCAATGCAGCCATCGCCAATGATGCGGTAGGCTCATCCCAAGCCTGATTCACGTCTACACGAATACTGATTTCATCACCCAAAGTTGCTTTTATTCTGCCAACGTGGGCAACATCATCCTTATAGTGGCGGGAACCAATTTTTAGTTTGAAAACATTGTGTCTACGTTCTGCGATTAGTGCCCGGGCTTCTTCAATATCTTGCTCCGTATCACCTGATGCAAGTACCCATAAGCATGGAAGGTGTGAATTGCAGGCTCCCCCCAACAATGTGGAAACCGGCACGCCCAGGATTTTTCCCTGCAGGTCGAGTAGTGCCGTTTCAATAGCAGATTTAGCAATAGCATTGCCCCTGCAACTCTTATCTATGGCTAACATCAACTTTTTAATGTTATTTAGAGGCTGATTGAGCAGGTGTTGTACGAAATATGTATCAATATTAAGTTTGATACTTTCAGGACTTTCAGGTCCATATGCGAGACCACCAATGGTCGTACCTTCGCCAACCCCCTCACGCCCTTCATTATCTCTGACACGAACAATTACCATCGACTGAACGGCCATTGATGTCACGGACAATTTGTGTGGCCGTATAGTAGGAATATCGACGATATAAGTTTCGATGTGAGCGATGTAACTCATACTAATTAATCAAGCTCCAAGTTGAACAGACGTAAACTTAGTGTGATTTAAAAGTGGCGACCAATATTGAATTGGTATCAGGCTATACCTTGAGGGTATGGAGCGGTTGTTTAATATGTGTGGCTCGCATCGCAGAACTATCTGAATTTATATTCAGCGGGTATGCACCCTGATATTTTCTATTGCTGCCATTAATACAGGCAGACAGCGCTCTTTCAGGTCCTCCAGTGAAACCCGTAGCGCATTCGTACTTATATTGACGGCACCTATTAAGTGCCCTTTATGATTGAAAGCCGGTGCTGCTAAGGATCTCAGACCCAGTTCCAATTCCTGATCAACAATGCAGTACCCCTGAGCTGAGACTTTCTGCAGTTCAGAGCTCAATAGTGCCTTGTCTTTAACACTAAAACTCGTATAAGAACTAAATGACACACCGTTCAACCACTCTTCCTTCCTATCAGCCCCTAACTGGGCAGCCAAAACCCGTCCCATCGACGTGTATGCAGCGGGCAATCTGATGCCCGCAGAAAGATTAATCGACATTAACCTGTGAGCAGCACTTGAACGTACAACATAGATTATGTCTTGCCCGTCCAGGACAGCCAGTGAACAAGACTCACCAAGTTCTGCAGTCACTTCATGAAGATAATGTTCGACGACAGGTAAATAATCATTGCCTGCGCTATAAGCATATCCAAGCGAAAGTACTTTCGGCGTTAACATGAACAGCCTGCCATCTCTACGAATAAAACCCAGCGAATGAAGCGTCAGCAGAAACCTCCTGGCTTTTGCTCTGTCCATTCCTGCTCTTTCAGCAACTTCCGATAAAGTCATTTGCCGGTGACTGGCATCAAAAGCCTGGATAACTACGAGACCCGAAGCTAACGCACCAACGAAATCGCGATGTTCTGGTGTAATACTTTCGTCTTCCATCTTGTCCTAAAAACTTTGTCGTTTGAAATTTCTGCGGTATGCAGCCCTTCGCCATCCCAGGATGAATTCTATCCAACACGTCCTAACCATGCAGCTAATTATTTTACGCGTTTAAGTATTCGAATACTTAGCTTACAAATCAATAGCTTGAATATGCCACAACAAATGACCGCACAAAATTTTAACAATTTATCTTGACGGTCACAGACAGTATGGCTTATTTTGTTCGCATATTAAATTTTAATTCGCATATCGAACAAAGGAGAGACTGTGACTATATTCAGTTCACTTGCAGAAGCTATTCGCGATGGGGTGAAAGATGGTGATAGCGTTGCGATGGAAGGTTTCACCCACCTTATTCCCTTCGCTGCAGGTCATGAAATTATCCGTCAGGAAAAACGAGATCTGACACTTATACGCATGACACCGGACTTGATTTATGACCAATTGGTTGGTGCCGGGTGCGTAAAAAAACTCATATTTTCATGGGGTGGCAACCCTGGTGTGGGCTCTCTGCACAGAGTTCGCGACGCTATTGAGAACCAGTTCCCCAGGTCACTGGAAACGGTAGAACACAGTCATGCAGCAATGGCTAACGCCTATGAAGCAGGTGCTTCAGGCCTGCCGCTGGCAGTGTTTCGTGGATATGTCGGTAGCGAATTACCCCTTGTGAATAGTCAGATTGCAAAAATAACTTGCCCGTTTTCTGGCGAAGAACTGGCAGCAATTCCCTCTATTCGCCCGGATGTGGGAATCGTTCACGCACAAAGAGCAGACCGCAAGGGCAATGTGCTGGTTGAAGGCATTGTCGGGATACAAAAAGAAGTCGTGCTCTCAGCAAAACACAGCATTGTGACAGTGGAAGAAATTGTGGATGAATTAGAAGCAAGTCCTAATGCCTGCGTACTTCCGTCATGGACCATAAACACCATTGCGGTTGTACCCGGAGGCGCGAAACCATCATACGCTCACGGCTATTACCCGCGGGACAATCAGTATTACAAAGATTGGGACAACATAGCCCGCGACCGTGAGCTGTTCACCGTGTGGCTAAACAACATCGTTTACAAAAAGGGAGAGCAGTAACATGAATCAGTCTTATACGCCTTCAGAAATGATGACAATCACTGCTGCCCGCGCTCTGTCAAATGGGTCCAGTTGCTTTGTTGGTATTGGTTTACCCAGCGAAGCTGCAAACGTCGCAAGACTTACCCATGCGCCGGACATAACTTTAATTTACGAATCAGGGACCATTCAAACAAAACCTGATGTGCTACCTCTCTCGATAGGAGATGGCGAACTGTGTGAATCGGCATTAACCACGGTTTCGGTACCGGAAATGTTTCGCTACTGGCTTCAGGGTGGCCACATTGACGTAGGTTTTCTGGGGACCGCTCAAATCGATCGTTTCGCAAACCTTAACACCACAGTTATTGCAGCTGAGCACCAGGCTGACGGAAAACATGGTGCATATAGTTATGCACATCCTAAAGTACGTTTGCCGGGAGGCGGCGGTGCGCCTGAAATATCGACAAATGCAAAAGAAGTGTTCATCACTGTAAAGCACTCCACCCGCACTTTTGTAAAAGAAGTCGACTTTGTTACAACGCTGGGTTTTGGTCGCGATGGTAAGGGCCGGGAAAATAATCCTAATATTGGTAAGGGCCCCTCTGTCGTCATTACTGATCTATGTATTCTGAAACCTGATCCAGAAACCAAAGAACTGGTTGTAACAAGCCTTCATCCGGGAGTGACACAAAAGCAAGTACAAGATGCCACAGGTTGGGAAATTAAATTCGCTGAAAAGCTCGATGAAACACCCGTACCCGATGAAGCATCGCTAAAAGTGCTACGCGAATTAAAAGCCCGTACAGCAAGACAACATGCTGGAGGGAATGCACAATGAAAATCTCTCTTTGCCACCCCCGACGTTCTGCGGTTGGACGCTACGCCGGCGGCCTTGCTCCAATCCGTCCCGATGATCTGCTCGCGCAGGTTATCCGGGCAACTGTGAAAGAAGCAAGCGACCTTGATCCTGCGGCTATAGATGACGCAATTTTCGGGTGCGCGAACCAGTCAGGTGAAGACAACCGCAATGTTGCGCGGATGTCAGTATTACTGTCAGGCTTACCTCAATCAGTGTCTGCCACAACGATAAACCGCTTATGTGGCTCAGGAATGGATGCAATTGGAATGGCTTCCCGCGCAATACGAGCCGGAGAATCTCACCTTGTTCTTGCTGGCGGTGTAGAGTCGATGTCACGTGCTCCGTATGTTATGGGTAAAGCCGGAACAGAATATGACCGTAGCCAAATACTGGAAGACACGACAATGGGCTGGCGTTTTATTAACCCCGCACTTAAAAGTCTCTATGGCACTGAAACGATGCCAGAAACTGCTGAGAATGTGGCTGAGAAATATGGTATTTCCCGCCAGGACCAGGACGCATTTGCCTTGCGCTCTCAACAAAAAGCACTAGCAGCAAGGGAATCCGGCCGGTTTGCAAAGGAAATTGTACCTGTTACCTTTACCCCCCGCAAAGGCGACCCCATTATAATTGACACTGACGAGCATCTCAGACCACAGACAACACTGGAAGCACTGGCAAAGTTGCGAGCACCTTTCAGAGAAGGAGGGACCGTCACTGCCGGCAATGCATCAGGCATAAACGATGGTGCTGCAGCCATGCTAATAGCCAGTGAGCTGGCAGTAAAACAGCACGGGCTACTTCCTGTTGCAAACGTTATAGCAATGGCAACAGCGGGTGTTGAGCCTGCACTAATGGGGATGGGCCCGGTAGCAGCGGTACAAAAGCTCCTGCAACGCACCGGCATTTCTCTGGCAGAAGTCGATGTGATCGAATTGAATGAAGCATTCGCTTCGCAAGGACTGGCCTGTATGAGAGAGTTAGGTCTGAAAGATGACGACGCGAGAGTAAACCCGAATGGAGGGGCAATAGCCCTTGGACATCCACTGGGCATGTCAGGCGCCCGCCTAGTGCACACCGCAGCAGTACAACTACAGCAAACGGGAAAACGCCTCGCACTTTGCACTATGTGTATTGGTGTGGGCCAGGGAATTGCAATGTTAATTGAACATCCGGAGGCATAATGACACCAGTACTTAATTATGAAACCCTTGGCGATAGAAATAATCCCGCCCTGGTTCTCGCTCATCCCCTGGGTATGAATTTGCATGTATGGGATCACTTAGTTGAGCACCTTAAGGATAGTTTCCATATTCTCAGGTTTGATTTGCCGGGCCACGGAAAATCGAAACCGGTAGCATCAGAAATCACCACGCTTAATGAAACCAGCATTGTAGATGCTGTTTTGAATGCATGTGATTCGGCTGGGATCCAGCAGTTCCATTTTGTAGGTACATCTATTGGCGGAATGCTGGGACAACAATTGATTATTAATCATCGCGACCGGTTATTGAGTGCTGTGCTGACGAACACTGGTCTTGTTATCGGTACCCGGGAAGGCTGGCTTCGCAGGCAAGCTGACGTAATATCATCAGGCCTTAGCAATATGGCCCCTACGCTTGTTTCCCGCTGGTTCAGTAAGGTCTTTACTGCAACCCGGCCTGACCAGGTAGTACACTGGACAGAAGAACTTTCGAAAGTTGATGATCATAGTTACGGATTGTTGTCAGCCTGGATAGGTGAAAGAAACTTCATCGGTGAACTAACTCCCCTACACCACCCCACAATATTGATTGCCGGAAGCGATGACATGGCGACCCCTCCTTCGTTACTGGCAACATTATCGCTTAGCCTGGGGAATCCGCCACTGTTGGCAATGCCGGATACGGGGCACGTTCCTTCAGTGGAGCAACCCGAACAATTTACGCACCATGTAAAACAATTTTTGGCGACCGCTTGTCGCTGAAACCAGTCGCCGTAAGTCAAAGGGCGGGCTTCCTGATTTTGTTCGCCCTTTTTATCTGAATATATGGCGTTTTGAACACTGCCTGTAGCACATCTCTTTATCAGCTTCGGTAGAGATCATTTATCGATGCGCATCAAAACTCTTTTTTGACTCTCCTGAGCAGCCTCCAGAAAATTTATTTTTAGTAAATAGGTTCACCAATTATCAATAAAAGCCACCCATTCTGTCAGGAGGTAAAAGTTCAACAGCCGCTGTTCAAACTAAAATCAAATCTATATTTTTCAGCATTTTAATAGTTAAAACCATTTTTAACATTATCATCATAAACTAAAATCAGCCTTCACTGATACTTAGAGGGTATCCCACGGGACTCATTCAGTATTGGATAATGTAAAAAGTTCAACGTAATTTCTCCAAATAAAGAAACAATCAAATAACACTTATTTTACAACAAGGATGTGAGCAGTGTTGTTCGGACGTTTCAGATAAAAGCGTGTGTTTTGCAAATTCCAACGGAGAGAACCATGAACACTTTAGAACGAAAAACGCTCAACAAAACCCTACTCGCTGTATCAACAATTACTGCACTCACTCAACTCCAAACGGCAAGCGCTGCCAACATTGCTGGTACAGATGTAAAATTTAATGGCTATATTAAGGTCGACGCAATGTACAGCGATTATTCAAACGGTGAAGGTATTGGCCCGATGAGAGATATCTACGTTCCCTCTCTGGTCCAGACAGGCGCTGAAGATGATGATCTAGGCGGACGATTTGACGCTCATGCAAAACAATCCCGTTTCAGATTTACAACCAATACACCTGTTGATGGCGAAAACAGCGTTACAGGAGTCCTGGAGTTTGATTTTCTGCTGACTTCTGGCGGTGACGAGAGAGTAAGTAACTCATATGTACCAAGGTTACGTCATGCATATCTGCAATATGGTAACTGGCTGGTAGGCCAGACATGGTCAACCATAATGGATCTCGGTGCACTGGTCGATTCAGTAGACTTTATCGGAACGACCGACGGCGTTGCGTTTACCCGTCAACCTCAAATCCGCTATACCAATAATGGATTTTCTATTGCTCTGGAAAATCCTGAAACAACTGTCGGTACTACCGAGACAGCCCAGATTACAACAGACGATAACTCGGTTCCGGATCTTATTGCTACCTACACAATGAAAACTGGCTGGGGCCACGTGAAATTCGGTGGTCTTGTTCGCCAGTTGGCTTACGAAATTGCAGAAGAGGATTATACCGAGACTGGGGTTTCGCTCTCGCTGTCTTCAAGAATTAACATTGGTAATGGTGATGACATTCGTATTCAGGTTGCCAGTGGTTCTGGTATTGGCAGATATGTGGGTGTGAACGCCGCAAATGGTGCATTTCTTAATGCCGAAGGCAAGTTTGAGGCTGTTGACGCTACCGCCGTTACGTTGGCGTATCGCCATACATGGAATGAGCGTTCACGGTCAAACATAATTTTCTCATCTCTGGATGTCGACACGATTGAAGGCATGGTGGGTTCATTGACTAACGATGTTTACAGCACCCGAATCAATTACATCCAGCACATAACAGCTCCCCTCTCACTTGGTATTGAATATACCTATGCCAAACGTGAAACAGTCAACGGTTTCGACGGCGACATGAGCCGGGTACAAGTTTCAGCAAGATACGACTTCTAAGCTTTTTACCGAACCTGCCCAACCGGCAGGTTTGTACTCCAGCTGACAAGATTATCAGCCAGATTTCTACAAATTAAAAAATAACTACATAAGTTCAGAAATTTAATTTTCAAAAATGCGAGTAGACAATGATGAAACTGAATAAAAAATTTATTAAACAGTGCATGTTGGCAACAGGCATGATGGGCACAACTTTAATGGCTACTTTTCCTGCCCATGCAGATGAGGAGCCGATTAAGATAGGTGTAATGTTACCTTATAGCGGCGTTTATGCTGGTCTGGGCGAAGCAGCAACCAATGGCCTCAAACAAGCGTTGAAAGAACATGGTAATGAAATTGCCGGTCGTCCCGTGGAATTCATGATCAGTGATACCGAAGCAAAACCAGCGCGGGCGCCGGAACTCACCTCTGCAATGGCAGATAAAGACGATGCCGATTTCATTGTAGGACCCGTTCACTCTGGTGTAGCTATGGGGATGATAAAAACCATCCGAAATAAAGATTCCATCATGATTATTCCCAATGCGGGAGCCAATGCTGCGACCGGCGCCTTTTGCCAGCCCAATGTATTCCGGACATCATTCTCATCCTGGCAGACCGCATATCCTATGGGAAGCGAAGCGGTTGAAATGGGCTATAAGAAGGTCGTAACCATGAGTTGGAATTATGGTTTCGGTAAGGAGTCTTTAGAAGCTTTTGAAGAATCCTATGAGAAAGCAGGGGGCGAAGTTGTTAAAAAGATATACGTTCCGTTTCCCAATACAGAATTCCAGTCTTACCTGACAGAAATAGCCTCAATTAAACCAGATGCTGTTTTCGTATTCTTTGCTGGCGGCGGCTCAGTCAAATTTGTAAAAGATTACGATGCTCTGGGCCTCAAAGGCAAAATTCCACTTATCGGTTCAGGATTCCTGACGGAAGGAACAATTGAAGCACAAGGTGACTCTGCTGAAGGTTTACTCACCACGCTGCACTATGCAGATACGCTTGATAATCCGAAAAATAAAGCCTTCCGTGAACATTACCAGTCACTCTACAACAAGCCTGCCGATTTATACGCTGTTCAGGGTTACGATGCCGGACAATTAATAATTCAGGCTGTCGAAGCTACAAAGGGTAACACAAGCGATAAAGATGCGCTGATCAAAGCGATGGAGAAGGTGGAAATAGACAGCCCCCGTGGTGCATTCCGTTTTTCTAAAGCACATAACCCGATTCAGAACATTTACCTGAGAAAGGTTGAAAACGGAGAAAATGTTGTAGTTAAAACTGCCGCAAGCGAGCTGAGTGACCCTGCTCGCGGTTGCAGATTATAAGCATCAAGCGTTGTACGGAAGCCTGCGGGCTTCCTTTATAAGGTGTAATAGTATGGATATGTCTTTATTCCTGGTGCAGTTGTTGAATGGTGTTCAATACGGGCTTCTCCTGTTTCTGATTGCATCCGGGCTTACGTTAGTTTTTGGCGTAATGGGAATACTGAACCTTGCCCACGGTTCAATGTATATGATTGGCGCTTACCTCGTGTATTACTTCGCGACGGTAACAGATAACTTCTTATTTGCGGTTATCATTGCATGTCTTATCGCAATGATTCTCGGAATAGTTATTGAGCGCTTTCTGATCGTACATTTATATAAACGGGATCATCTGGATCAGGTTCTGTTAACTGTCGGTCTGATTTTTATCTTTAATGCTGCACAGAGCTTTATCTGGGGCAATGATCCTCTTGGCGTTCAGGTGCCATCACTTCTCTCTTCCTCAATACAAATAACTGACATTGTTGAGTATCCAGTTTACCGCTTATTCGTCTCAGTATTGTGTGTAGCAATCGCCGTTGCGATGTACTACATCATCAATAACACAAAACTTGGAATGATGATCCGGGCTGGAGAATCAAACCGGGAAATGGTGGAAAATCTGGGCGTAAATATTGGCAAGCTTTTCACCATTGTATTTGCCGTTGGCGTTACCTTATCTGCACTGGCGGGAATCGTATCAGCGCCAATTGTCAGCCTGGTGCCAGGTATGGGTGAAAGGGTTTTAATATCCTGCTTTGTAGTGGTTGTCATCGGAGGAATGGGATCCATAAAAGGCGCCTTCGTCGCAGCTTTGCTTGTAGGCATCGTAGATACCTTCGCGTCTGTTTTGTTACCGGGGATGTCGAGCATGACAGTTTATCTGTTAATGGCAATTATCCTCATTTTCAAACCACAAGGGCTATTCAAAAGTTAAGGTATACCGATGTCTGTATTTTCTACCAAAGCTGAAAAAATATTCATTCTCGCGTTCTTTTTCATTGCCCTTGGGATCCCCTTGTTCTTCAATGAAAACACGTTCTATGTAAACAAAATTTCCAGCATGCTCATCCTGTCAATATTCGTCATGTCGCTGGATTATCTGGTTGGCAGAACCGGTCTTATCAGTTTAGGGCACGCGATGTTCTACGGACTGGGAGGTTATCTGTTCGCTATTATGCTTCCGGAATATGAAGTGGTTAATTTCTGGCTGTATACCTTTTATGTAATGACTGCCAGTGCAGTTATAGCGTTTGTAGTGGGTTTAATTGTACTTCGCACAAGTGGCATTTATATGATTATGATAACACTGGCACTGGCACAAATGACCTTCTACTTTTTCGCAGACTCTACCGAATATGGTGGTCTCGACGGCCTGTTTATCTACCTGAAACCCGAAACCAGTATTTTCGGGTTGAACTTTCTCGATCTGGATAATGAAATTCACTTTTATTACCTCTGCCTGCTTTCACTGTTCAATTGCTATCTGTTTTGTAAAATCAGTCTCAATTCACGTTTCGGAAGGGTTATTGACGCAATAAAGGAAAATCCTGACAGAGCATTGGCGCTCGGCTACAACATTTTTCATTTCCGTCTGATTGCGTACGTTTTGTCATCGTCTTTGGCTGCTTATGCCGGATACCTTTTCTCGCTCCAATATGGGTTTGTAAATCCTACGATGATGTCCTGGGAGGTTTCTGCATCTGCGTTGGTTATGGCCATTCTTGGCGGACTAGGTACTATTTTTGGTGCCATTCTTGGCGTATTCGTTTATGAGAGCCTTCATTATGTCATTGAACATATGACGCAATACTGGATGTTCTGGATGGGGTCACTGATCATCATTATGGTGTTAACACTGAAAAGTGGAATCGCGGGTCTGGTTGAACAGTTTGTCACGGGGAAACGAAAATGAACGATTGCATTTTACAAGCGGAGAATCTCTCCAAACATTGGGGCGGACTTAAAGCTCTGAATGAATTTAACATCAAGTTTCATGACAAATCAGTACACGGCATAGTCGGTCCTAATGGCGCAGGGAAAAGCACAATGCTGAATATTCTTTGCGGAACATACCCGGCTACCAAAGGCGTGATTCTCTATAAGGGTGAGAACATAACCAACCTGAAAAGTTACCAGTTCTGTCGCAAAGGTATTGGACGTAGTTTCCAGAAAACGAATATTTTCAGGGAAGCTACATGCTTAGAAAATTGCAGCATCGCCGCGCAGCAGCGTATAGGTAAGTGCTTTAACTTGTTCCAACCACGTCAGGCTGATAAGAAAGTGAGAGAAATAGCGCTGGACGCGCTTGAGCAGGCTGGTCTTAGCCGTCGTGCAAATACCCGTGCCGGAGCCATCAGTTACGGTGAACAAAGGCAATTAGAGATTGCTATGGTACTCGCTACAGCCCCGCAAGTCTTGTTATTGGATGAGCCAATGGCTGGCATGGGTCATGAGGAGTCTCAGACTATTATTGAGCTGCTTAAAAAGCTGAAGCAAAGATATTGCATTGTATTGGTAGAGCACGATATGGACGCGGTTTTTGAACTGTCAGATTTGATGACAGTGATGGTGGATGGTCAACACTTAATCACAGATGTCGTCGATAATATCCGTTCAAACCCACTGGTCCAGGAAGCGTACCTGGGTAATGACGATGAGGTATTCTGAGATGAAAAACAATATTCTCGAAGTAAATGGAATCCATACCTTGTACGGCGAAAGCCACATTCTGCACGGTATATCTTTCAGTATTCAGAAAGGTGAAACCGTAAGTATCATGGGGCGGAATGGTATGGGTAAATCAACTACGTTGAAGTCCATACTTGGTATTGTACGTCCCCGCAGTGGCACAATACGTTATAAGGGAGAGGATATCGATACACAACCGACATGGCAACGCATGCGCAACGATATTGCCTATGTTCCTGAAGGCCGCGGTATGTTTCATAATCTCACAGTAAAAGAACACTTACAGATGGCCGCAAGAAAAAACTCCCGCGGCGAGGAGAACTGGACGTATGACCAAGTGCTGGATGTATTCCCACGACTCACTGAAAGACTCACGAATAAGGGTACTCAGTTATCTGGTGGTGAGCAACAAATGCTGGCCATCGGTCGTGCTCTGCTGACTAACCCCGACCTGTTAATTCTTGATGAGGCGACAGAAGGACTTGCTCCCCTTATCCGCAAGGAAATCTGGGACGTTATACGAAAAATTAAAGCAACGGGTGTTTCTACTATTATTGTTGATAAAAATATCAAAGTACTGGAAGAATTATGCGATCAGCACATTTTGATTGTTAAGGGTAAAATAAAGTTTAGCGGCGACTCTGAAGCCCTCCTTGCCAATAAGACATTTATTGAGTCCTCCCTTGCTGTATGACCAAAATGTGATATTTTCCTGACGAAACATATATAGAAGTATGTCCCTTCAGCAAACCGGTCACAATAGATGACCGGTTTTTTATAACCAAAAATAGAAATGAGCCATGTCAGAAAAACAAGGCGTCTCGGCGAGACAAGGCATAAATTCACTGGAGTTGGGAATGGAAGTTCTCAGACTCATTGCCGAACACAGTTCTCCGGTTTCGCTAACGAAACTATCTGAACTTTCTAATATGAGCCCAAGCAGACTTCATAAGTACCTGGTGAGTTTCACTAAATTAGGTTATGTGGCTCAGCTAGAAAATTCAAAATATACCCTGTCATTCAGTAGTGTACGATTAGGAATGTCAGCGTTAAGGAACCTGAACCCCGTTCAGGTCGCCTTCGAATATGCAGACCGGTTGCATCAGGAGCTCGATAAAACAATAACTATCACCATCTGGAATGGAGATGTACCACTGGTTATCAAATGGCTGGACTCAAGCCGCTTCCTTCCGGTGAATATCCGCCTTGGCTCTGAACTTTCACCTTTTAATTCCGCTGCAGGAAGAATTTTCCTATCAAACCTCCCACTATCGCGTCGAAGAGAACTTGTAGAAGCGTATTTTAACGCCCCCGCCCCCTTACCCAGATACATGGGAAAACCTGTTTACAAAGAACAGTTTTACAGCCTTCTGAATGAAATAAAAAGAGAAGGGTTGTGCTGTTTTAAAGAGGATTTTTTACCGGACATCAATGTGATCGCAGCTCCGATATTTAGCCTGGATGGCTCTGTGAATTCAGTGGTAAGTTTGCTCGGCTTAAGCAGTGATACGCCCGTTACTAAAAGCTGTGTTTATGTTCAGTCAGTTATTAACGCGTGTGAAGCAGCAACCCGGAAAATAGCGGGTATATGATAGTGCCTGATGCGAATCGGGTAGCATGAAGGGAGTTTCTCTGGCAGTGAGTGCTCACCGCCAGAGACTGTTCTTTAAGTTTCTTGACTCAGCTTGATTCATTCACACGTGTAACTTGATGCATCTGTAATAGATCCAGTGCCGCTATAAACTGCCTTTTTCGGATATGAACAGACGGGCATTGTCACACTATCATCAGCTGAGCTGAGGATCACATCATCGGGCGGAGCAACGCCATTTTCTACCCAATCCATAAGTAGATTAAAGAATTGCTCAGGGGCCGGAAGAGGCACATTATTGGCGTTTAGTTCCGGGCTTTCCGTGCCGTTTACAGATCCTATGCCTCTACAATGTCCATAGCCAGGTATTAAATAAAGACGATTGAAATCCTGAACATTTTCCATTCCTCCCATTTTATCTGCGACACGATTAAAATAGTTTATTGATCCGTCTGCGGTAATTAACTGGTCCGCGAGACCGTGATAACTGATGATCCGGGCTCCACTCTCTTTAGCCGAAGATAAGTCCGGATTATCAGTATTTATATTACCAAACCAATTTTGTAACGCTAAACCTTCAGTATATGCATACGCTAAGTCAGCGTAACTTAGCAATTTCCAACCATCTTCGCCATTCCCGGTTGAATTCCTGAAAGTCGGAGTCGCAATTGTTGGATCTTGCAATTCCAACGCTACCAGGTCAGAAGAGATTGAGAACGGGCCAAAAATACTGCCAGACAAATACTCCAGATTAGTACCGCGGTCTAACCCCCACCACAATTGTTTATGTTCCGCTGTGAGGAATGCATTTCCAGCATTATCTTCGTCTGGATCTGGTGCGGTTCCGTCAACGGTTTGACCATACCAAATTTTATTAATTGCTACCGCCTCGGCCTCCGATACACATGCGCTGCTTTCACTAATACCGGTAACCCCATCACCAACTTCTCCTGCACACAGAACTTCCTCATCTTTCAGGGGATTGTAAGCACAAGAGTTAGGATCAACGATGAAACCTAAGTGCTGGTCGTTGATAACATCACATGCACTTACCGCCGCTCCACTAACTAACGCCAGTTTTTCTGAAGCAATAGGACCACCCAGCTCCTGTTGCATCACTATCTGAGGATATAACTCATTGGTAATAAAACGAGTCCAATTAATTGCAGGAGCTTGATTTAAATAGCCATCGTAATATTCAGGATGCTCCTGAGCCATCTTATAACCCTGACGACCTCCAGTAGAGCAACCATCCCAATATGCATAATCTTCCTCTTTACCATAGTATTGCTTAACTATGTCTTTTGTTTTTTCCGCGAGCTTTTCAAGTGCGCGGTCAGCAAAATCTTCCCATAACCTCTCATTGACAGAACCGTTTTCGTCCATAGCGAAAGAGCCAGTTCCTGTTACCGTGTGACCAGTATCAGTAGTTCCTACCACAAATCCCTGTTCCGCTACCAGAGAAGCCTGGCTGTTACCTATTTCTGTAAGTGATGTTTGTGAGCCACCTGCCCACCCACCTCCGCCAAGGTTCCGGATTCTGCCATTCCAGTTTTGGGGACCAGGTAACCATATTTCTACCCCGATACCTTGTGAAGTCGAAGGCAATCCATCAGTACCCGGATTCCCGGGCCCAACCAGTATCTTTACAAGACACATGTCTACCGCTGCAGTCATGTTTGTTTCGGATCCATCCAGAGTTATCTCATCGCCCTGAGCAAATGCATGCACCAGAAGGACACTGGTTTCTGAGTCTGTTTCAAGGCTTGTGATGAAACTGTCATCACAACTCAAAACTGTTTCTGAGGGGAGCTCGGCAATATCACCATCATCAGGTTCATCATCACCGCAGCCCGTCAGGGCAACAACTGGCATAAACAACGCTGCGTAAATGAGATTTCGATTAAATAAAAGCTTTTGGAATTGTGTGTTTTTCTTTGTACGAATCATATGAAGCCTCTACTGACTTTTCATTTTATGACCTGAAAATAATGCTAACTGAGACAGCAACGTCTTAATTGCATCATAATCTGGCCGGACTGCTGTCAGACTTCAGAATTTGGCCTTAGCCTTTCAATCTGAATTGAAAGAGACGTTCACTGACAAGCGCTCGTAAACACCACAAAGTAAAAAGTTAGTTATTATTTTGTTTAACAATTGTTTACACATTGAAAAATAACGAAACTAAAATTGCTTAACAAATACCATATTTGTTAAAAGTGATACTTAGAAGGTATGTTGTCAGAAGAGCCTTTGAACCTTAATTATTAAACCCTTCCTATTGATTTTTGCGAAGTAAAAAACTCTGAACTAATACGATCCCGCCACCAAATATCAGCCCCCAAAAAGCAGAAGATAGCCCTAGCAATGACAGATCAGACGCTGTTACCAGAAATGTACACAATGCCGCTTCTCGCTGTGTGGGTTGGCTCATAGCGGCATTTAGCGAGCCTTCGAGGGCGCCTAATAGTGCTATACCAGCTACCATCGCAATGAATGCGGCCGGAAATGATTGAATAATACTGACTAAAGCAGCACTAAACAGACCAAACATAAGATACCAGAGCATTGCGACTACTGGTCCGAAATACCGCTTCCCCGGATCCGGGTTAGCGTCTTTACCGGTACAAATTGCAGCTGTGATAGCCGAAAGATTAACGCCATGACAGGCTGTAGGAGCGAACAAAATACTTAACAATCCGCTACCGGCAACAATAGAATTTGCCGGCGGATCATATTTGTCCTGTCGCAGGATAGCGATCCCAGTAATGAACTGACCGCTTACAGCAACCAGCACCAAAGGTATGGCGATACTGAAAAGAGACGTGATTGAAAATGTTGGCCAGTACCACTGAGGCACAGATACTTTCCATTGCACATCTGAAAAAGATAAATCGTAGGTGGCCAGAAGTACCAACACACCAATAGCCACAGTGAGCATAATGGTATAACGAGGTAAAAGCTGCCTCAAAATAATATAGGCAACGAACATAGTGATTCCAAGCATTGGCGAGCCGGACATCTGCGAAAATAAATCCAGACTAAAATGCACAAGAATGCCTGCTAGTAAGGCCGCCGCAACTGAAAGCGGTAGTCGTCTGACTAACTTTTCAAAAGCCCCGGAAATTCCAAGCAGCAACAGAATTACGCCAGCCATTACGTAAGCGCCAATCACCTCACTCCACGCCATACCCGGAACAAGCGTTACCAGTAATGCTGAGCCCGGCGCGTTCCAGGCAAACAGCAATGGTATCCGGTATCTCAAACTGAACCAGCCGCACAACAAACCACTGGCAATTGACATCCCCCATATCCAGGATGTCAGTACTTCATTGCTCAGATTCGCAGCTTCTGCAACCTTAAAAAGAATAACAAGCGGCCCCGCATAACCCATTGTAGAAGCCAAAACACCGGCAACTGCAGCGGACAGCGACCAGTCTTTCAATGGAGGAAAAAATACAGAATTAGAAGGTCCGGACATATTGAAGATTCCTCATGTGTTACATTTTAGAAAAGGCAAAAAGACTGGTTACTTTGAGAAGCGATAAATTCGCAGAATGGATAGTGTGTAATAGCGAGTGGCAGACTGAGTCTGGTAACAAGCATTCCAGTGACAGAACTGTCACCGGAATGTTTGCAATGGTTGAAGGGTTATACGACGAATGTCAGCCACAATCTCCTCCGGCAACCGGTAAAATGGTGCCAGTTATGTAGCTTGCTTCGTCTGACGCAAGAAACAAAATTGCGGAAGCCTGTTCATCCAACGTGCCGTAACGGCCCATGAAACTAGTATTTTTGGTCTGATCAACAATCTGCTGATACCAGATTGCTTCTTCGTCAGATTGCTGCTGTTCATTCCTTGGGATGATTCTGGCCGGCGCGTCAGTGCCACCCGGTGCCGTGGCATTTACGCGGATGTTATACTCCGCATATTCAAATGCAAGCGCCACAGTTAGTGCGTTTACGCCGCCTTTGGCAGCAGCATATGGCACACGGTTTACCCCGCGGGTCGCGACAGAAGACACATTCACAATAGCGCCATGACCATTTTCAAGTAAAGCAGGAAGTACAGCCCTGCAACACCAGAGTGTAGGGAATAAAGAACGGCGTACTTCTTTTTCTATCTCTGAAGGTTGATAGTGCTCATAAGGCTTGGCCCAGATCGTACCTCCCACATTGTTGATGAGCTTGTCAATGTGGCCGAAATGGGCCTTAGCATTCTCAACAGCGCCAACAGCCCCTTCCCAGGTCTCAAGATCAGCCTCAACTGCAATAGCTTCTTTGCCTTGTTTCACAAGCGAAGAAGCAATTTCGTGAATATGACTGGCACGGTCCACCAAAACGACTTTAGCTCCCTCTTCTGATGCACGTTCTGCTACCCGAAGACCAATTCCCTGCCCGGCACCAGTCACTACTATAACTTGCCCCTCAAAACGCCGGTTCATGCGGCTTTCTCTTTCGGGGTGCTCGGATTGAATTTCTCATAATGGAAGCTTGCCGGCTCAGTTGCTTCCTGTTTGAAATATTGCCTTACGGCATCGACCATAGGAGGTGGTCCGCACAAATAGGTATCGGCGTCTGCAATTGCAAATGGAACCGCATTCATGTGTTCAGTAACAAAGCCTAATTTCTCATGCTTACTATCCGGATTCACCACAACGGTTGCATAAGAGAAATTACTCATTTTTTCTGCGAACGCGTTCAATGCTTCCAGCTTCACCAAATCATCTACATTTGTTACGCCGTAAAGTAAAAATACCTGTTTCTCAGCTCCCTCTTCTGCAATCAGCTCTAACATCGACAGAATAGGTGCAAGACCAGTCCCTCCGGCAAGCATTAGCACAGGTCTTTCAACTGCACGCAAATAGAAGCTACCTAATGGGCCGGTAAGGGGGAGCTCGTCACCAGGCGCAGCCTTATCTCGAAGATATGAGCTCATCTTACCGTTGGGAACGTTTCTGATAAGAAAGCTGGCTTTTTGTGCGCCCGGTGCCGAGCTGAAAGAATATGCCCTGCTGTCATCTGACCCCGGAATCCCCAGATTGACGTACTGTCCAGGAAGAAACTGCAGTGGTTCGGACAACGTCACATTAAGTTCAATTGTTGTCTCCGATAAAGACTGCACAGTCTCTACAGTAGCAGTAAGGCTCTGTGGTCCGGATGAACAGAGTGATGAAGCTGCGGGAATACTGACGACTACATTTGATTCCGGCACCATTTGACAAGTGAGAACCACACCATCAGCAGCTTCGTCATCTGTCAGCGCTTCATCTATGTACTCATCACCTAAATCGTATTTTCCCTGCTTGCACGTACCTTTACAGGTTCCGCAAACACCGTCGGAGCAGTCCATTGGCAGTTTCACATGAGCCCGATAAGCAGCATCGAGAACTGTTTCACCATCATTGCATTCGATTACGCGGGTAACCCCGTCCTCAAAATTGAGCGCAACTTTAAAAGACATAACTTCTACTCCATCTTAAAGGTGGTAAACATCAATGACCTGATTGATATAGTCATTGTTAAGTACGATTTTCTTACTCGTGATCACTGGCAGCTCTCCTGACGTGTCCAGTGTGCAGAAGATAGTACCGAAGAACCGCGTAGTTTCTTTATACCTGTGGCTGAGAGTATTGAAGTTATAGCGAATTTCAGCTTTGCCTTCGGTTTGCTCGAGAACTTCTAGATTGGCACACTGATGAGTTGTTCTCGGCTCAGGCATACTGGCTCCTGAACGTTCTGTCTTAATGCGATAAACCCGGTCTTCGAGGCCATTGCGATTCGGATAATAAATGAGCGAAATCTCTTTTGTCGGATCAGTTGTCAGCTTGTCGTCATCATCCCATGCAGGCATCCAATACTCGCACTTAGGATGATAACAAGTCAGCCAGTCGTCCCACTGCCGGTCATCGAGCAACCTGGCCTCGCGAAAAATAAATGCCTGAATCTCTTGATATGTCATGATTGATACCTCTTAACCTTTCTGCACAACAGGGATTTGAGCGGCCTTCTCAAATTGAATAGCCTGTAACATTTCATCCACCCAGTGTTTATGGTGATGTACATAGAGCCCTTCATCCTCAGGTTTGATACCTGTTGCGATGGTATCCATTCCGACAGATTTAGCGTAATCGTCAGGTCCTTCCATCCAGTGAGCTGCACCTCTACTCATGTCGTTCCAGCGCATATCACGGGCTTCGTAGCCTTGCTGACAGCCGCGGAATTCTTCCAAATCATCAGGCGTTCCCATTCCTGAAACATTGAAGAAATCCTCATACTGACGGAGACGTTTTTGTCGGCTTTCAGCAGATTCATTTTTCGGCGCAAAACAATAGATACTGATCTCTGTTTTATTCACTGAAATCGGGCGCAGTACGCGAATTTGCGTTGAGAACTGGTCCATCACGTATACATTTGGATAAAGGCAGAGATTACGCGTTTGATTAACTATTGTGTCGGCACGAGCCTCACCGACTTTTTCCTTAAGTTCGTCGAGCAGACTGTAAACAGGTCGTGCTGTCGGATTAGCTACCCGCGTCCACAGCATCATGTGGCCGTTTTCGAAAGAATAAAAACCGCCCTCGCCTGACCAACTCTTGGCATCGACAGCTTCTGTGCCGCCATCTTCGTAATTGCGATGTCCCATTGTTGACAAGTAATTCCAGTGCACAGTGCCTACATGATAACCATCAGCGCCATTCTCTGCGGTGAGCTTCCAGTTACCTTCGTAGGTATAGGTCGACGTTCCGCGCAAGATTTCGATACCATCAGGATCCTGATCAACAATGTTGTCCAGCACTTTGGTGGTTTCGCCAAGGTATTGTTCTAACGGCAACACATCGCTGTTCAAGCTACCGAACAAAAACCCTCTGTATGATTCAAAACGAGCAATATGCTTAAGATCATGAGAGCCCTCTTTATTGAAAGACTCAGGGTAACCGCCTTTCTTTTGATCGCGGGCTTTTAGTAACTTGCCTGAATTGTTAAAAGTCCATCCATGAAACGGACAGGTAAATGAAGTTTTGTTACCACGTTTGCGGCGACAAAGCGTAGCCCCCCTGTGCGAGCAGGTATTCAGAATGGCATTCAAGTCTCCATCTTTATTGCGGGTAATAACGACTGGTTGGCGCCCAATTGTAGTCGTGAAATAATCCCCTACCTCAGGAATCTGACTTTCATGAGCAAGAAACACCCAGTTACCTTCAAAAATGTGCTTTAGCTCGAGTTCAAACAGATCCGTGTCGGTGAAAATACTGCGATCACAGCGATAATGTCCGGTTTTTTCATCTGCCTCGACGGCACCGCGAACTCTTTGCTCAAGTTGTGACAAAGTTGCTTTCATCTTATTTCTCCTGGCAAATTTCGTGGTTACGCCTGACTCGCAGCCGCACGAGCACGAGCGTGTTTGTTCTGCTTTTCGTCGTCACTGGTTTGCATCAATGAAATATTGAATTCCACATCCAGGTAGTTGTCTTTAAAACCTTTTTCAGTAATGCGTTTGCTGTCTGTGACTTCAACAGCTTCAACAACCAATTCATCCCTTGTGGCAAAGGCGAAGTCATCGTACGTATATTCATCACCCGCAAGATTGATTTGAGTTGTGAGATGTTTATACCCAGGCTTTGAAACAAAGTAGTGAATATGAGCCGGACGGTTGCCATGACGTCCAAGACTTTCAAGCACTTTCATCGTAGAGCCTCCAGGAGGACAACCATAACCGCTGGGTACAATGCTGCGCGCGCGATACTTTCCTTCAGAATCGGTCTTAATACGGCGACGAAGATTAAATTCACTTTGGGTAGGATCGAAGTGAGAGTAACCCCCTTTCTTATCTGCGTGCCAGATATCTACAATCGCGTCGGCAAGCGGGTTGCCGGCTTCATCGAGCACTTGTCCGTGAAGCCACATTTCCTGTCCGGGTGATTGGCCATCGTCCATTCTGGCCTCTCCATCACTCAATGGCGCGCCTTCCACATACAACGGACCTTCAATAGTACGCGGTGTGCCGCCGAGTTCACCGGCCAGGGCATCTTTAGCGTCTTCCCGTAAATCCAGGAAATGATCAAACCCGAGCCCCGGTGCAAGCAATACAGCTTCACCGTTAGCTCCCAGTTCATTGAGGTAGTTCACACCTTGCCAAAATTCTTCCGGTGTGATGTCCAGATCTTCGATCATCGTATAAATGTCTGTAAGTAGCCGATGCATAATCTGCTTATTTCGGGCACTGCCTGTTTCTTTATCGAGTCCGGCTGCTTTATGGAGCAATTCTTTAACGTGGTCGGTATTCATGATATTGGTGGTGATTGTCATCTTTTTTCTCCGATAATTTGTAACGGGTTTTCTGCCTGTTTGTTGGGAAGCTGCCACCCGGCTTACTTCCACCTTTCAAAAGCTTTCAGTAACTTCTGGCGTATTCCTTCAACTTATCTTCGTCCAGCGTCAGTCCCAGACCCGGTCCCCGGGGCACATCAACGCCAAAGTTGTGATAATTTAGAGGTGCTGTGACTATGTCATCACGTTGTAAAAGAGGACCAAACATCTCTGAGTCAGCCTGAAGTTCAGGGAGTGTTGACCAGGCATGAATTGCAGCAGCAGTTCCGATAGAACCTTCAAGTAAGGTTCCTCCGTAGAGATCGATTCCCGCAGCCTGACAAACGGTTGCCACTTTTAGCGCCTGTACCGGTCCGCCGGCTTTAGCAATCTTTAAAGCGACAGAACCTGAGAAGCCCCTTTTCGCTAATTCGAAACAATCATTGATATTTGAAATGGACTCATCGGCCATAACGCCGATGCGGTACTTATCTGCCAATCTCACAAGGCTGTCGAGCTGACCGGCTGAAGTAGGTTGCTCAACAATATCGACTCCGGCCTCTTGCAACAGAGCCATACCCAAATTCGCATCTGATTCCGTCCAAGCCTGATTCACATCCACGCGAATACTAATTTCGTTCCCCAGAGCAGATTTAATAGCTGCAACATGAGCAACGTCATCCTGCACACTGCGATTGCCAATTTTGAGTTTGAACGTATTGTGACGACCAGTTGCAATCATGGTTTTCGCCTCGTCAATATCTCTTTGAGTATCGCCGGAAGCCAGTACCCACAAACAAGGAATGTGGGAATGCAAAGTTCCTCCTAACAGTGTGGATAGAGGAACATTCAAAGTTTTGCCAAGTAGATCCAGAAGTGCGGTTTCTATGGCTGATTTGGCAATGCTGTTTCCGCGTATTGCGCGGTGAATGTCTTGCATAACAACCTGAGGATTGTCTGTACCCTTGCCTTTCAGCAAAGGTGTAATGTAACTGTCGATATTGGTTTTAATACTCTCCGGGCTTTCAGCGCCGTAAGCCAAACCACCTATAGTGGTACCTTCGCCAATCCCCTCTCTTCCTTCTGAATCACGTATCCTCACAATGACCATCGATTGCACAGCCATTGAGGTCATCGAGAGTTTGTGAGGTCGAATTGTTGGAATATCGACTATGTATGAGTTAATTTGTGATATAGTTGCCATTGTTAAATTCGTGTTACCAATTACCTTCTAAATGCAACTTACAGATATTTATTATTTACAACCAATATTGATTTAGTCCGAAGAAATACTCAGGAGGTATCGGTGGAACTCAGGCATCTACGTTATTACTGCGCCGTGGCAGAAGAAAAAAATCTCACCAGAGCTGCGGAAAAACTCTGTATGGCGCAACCGCCTTTAACACGACAGATAAAGCAATTAGAAGAAGAAATTGGCGTAACTTTATTTGAGAGACAAGCGCGTGGAATAGCTCTGACTCCTGCAGGGGAGTACTTTTGGAGGCAGGCGAAACTAATTTTTGAAAAACTGGACATTGTGATTAGCGAATCAAAGCGAATAGATTCGCGGAAGAAACAGATCTTCAGAATTGGTTTTGTACCATCGATATTTTATGGACAATTACCGCAATTAGTCAGGCGCTTAAGACCGATGACTGGTGCAGATATAGAACTGCATGAGTTAAAAACTGCAGAGCAGATTGAGGCCCTCAGAGCAGGTAGAATAGACATTGGATTTGGTCGTGTTGTAATGAATAATCTGGAATCTGATGTATCGCAGACCCTATTATTCCATGAGCCACTGGTGGCAGCCCTACCAGTTAATCACCCCATGGAAAAGAGTCAGCTCTCCTTGGAAGAATTATCTAAGTTACCAATGGTGCTTTACCCCGCAGGAAATACTCCCAACTTTGCAAATTTATGCCTTCAACTTTTTTCAAACCGTGGCTTACGGATCAAAGTAGCTCAACAAGTAAATGATGTTCAGACAGCTTTGAGCCTCGTGGCTTCCGAGATGGGGTTTACCCTTGTTCCGGAACAGGTCAAACGCATCAACCGGGATGATGTGAGCTTTATTCCTCTTTCCGATCACAATGTCACCTCTCCCGTTTTTTTAAGTAAAAGAGTTGAGCCGGAAGATGAGATTATGAAAGCTGCGATGGGGATTCTGGACGAATTGGTGCAAAACCGGATTCAGGGCAGATATCCCTGAATTCGTTTTAAATTATTCGTTTCAAACAGTGAAATTTTAGTTAAGGAACCGGGTGCCAAATTGATGTTTCGGACAGCCTCTTTGAGCCCATATTGCACGCAGATTTTATGCGACTGTATCGCAAGGAAGAGTAAATAAATTGTTGTTAAGAAGGGCTAGGATCTCCGCCGTTCTGGCGCTTTGGATTGCGTATACTTTGCTTTTTAACTAAGTTGATAATAGAAGAAATCACTGTCAGAATGCAGAAATTTTTCACAAAATTCATCTACAAAATCTGACTGCAGGAACCCACGTTTATTACGCGTAAACAGTACGATTATCTAAATATCTTTGCGAAAATACACTTGTCCTGCACCTTAGAAAAAAGCAATCTTTAGCTGCAAAAAAGCTCTTTAGTCTCAATAACTGCGTGTAGTTGTCGCATGCATTTTTGACACGATAACTGTGCGAGTAAACTCGCGCCAAATTATGGCTGAATTCGCGTAAAATTTTGAGAAATAGAATTTTCACAAATAGTCAGGCCCGATTCCTCTGCAGGCCACGGAAATAGCGTTACCCCTAGAGTAGGAATATTATTAAATTTGAACAACTCCCCCCGTTACTCCTAGAATAAAATTCTAGGGGTAACGCTCGATTTTTTTCTAGGGGTAACGCTCCGGAAAGGCACCTTACCCGAGACATTTTTTCACAATGTTTTTGTTAAATTGCTCGGCATAACCGTGACTCCTAGCGCCATTCTCTTCTAAACTTTGTATCACTTAAGACGAATTAAAATAGTTAGTTTCCTATGTAGTAACGAGCTCACCAACTTAAGATTATTTGCTCACAATTTTTCATTTTATTTGCCTTCAAGTATTTGAAGATACAAATAGCATTCAAGGAAGAGTTTTCGATGCTAGAAAACTATCGATACCAGAAGAGTTGTTATCTCTTTTTCCAGCTTGCTCAATGAGCACTCAGAAAAGCTCTTTTTCTCTTTCAGTTTTGGGTAAATAATTTTACTTGTTGCACACTATTCAGGATGGGGAAGAGTGTGGTAAGCCCCTAGCTCCCTAGACACTTTATAGCTTTATAATTACATAAACTATGAGGTGTTACTAATGAGCGGAAAACGCTACCCCGAAGAATTTAAAATCCAGGCTGTTGAGCAAGTCACGAAGCAAGGTCATTCTTTGTCCTCTGTGGCTGAACGTCTAGGTATCAGTTACAAGTCCCTGTCAGATTGGGTGAAGCGTTACGACAAACCTGCTAGCCAACGAAAGCAGGATGATGATCAGGCTGCAGAACTCCGTCGTCTTCGTGCTGAGTTAAAACGCGTTACGATGGAACGAGACATATTAAAGGAAGCCGCCGTGTACTTTGCCGGGGAGTCAAAGAAAAGTACACGTTCGTAAGGGAGCGGCTCCCGCGCTATCCAGTTAAAGTTATGTGCCAGATCCTCAATATCGAGCGCAGCGGCTTCTATGCTTGGCTCCAGGAGCCGTTAAGTGCCCGGGCCAAGGAAGATCAGCGATTACTAGGTAAAATCAAGCAGTTCTGGCTTGAAAGCGGTTGTACCTATGGTTACCGGAATATCACTATCGATTTGAAAAGCGACGGTGAGACATGCGGTAAGAATCGTGTCCACCGCATAATGCGAGAAGCCAGTATCCGCGCAGTGCGCGGTTACAAACGCCATCCAGGGTTCAAAGGCGGCAAAGTTAACATAGCTGCCCCAAATACTCTGAACCGCGAATTTATCGTCGATAAGCCAGATAGTTACTGGGTAACAGATTTTACATATATCCGTACCTACGAAGGCTGGTTATATCTTACCGTAGTTATCGACCTGTTCTCGCGACGAGTAGTAGGCTGGACGATGAAGAGCAGTCCAAAAGCGGACTTGGTCATTGATGCATTGCTCATGGCGGTTTGGCGCCGCAGGCCCAAGCAGAAGGTATTGGTTCACTCAGATCAGGGAATTCAGTATACCTCCTCAGACTGGCGTTCCTTCCTGAATGAACACAATCTGGAAGCAAGTATGAGCAGAAAAGGTAACTGTCACGATAATGCAGTTGCAGAAAGCTTCTTCTCTCTGCTTAAAAAAGATCGAGTGAAACGAAAAATATACCCGACACGCGCTCAGGCAAGGGCCGATATATTTGATTACATCGAAGGATTCTACAATCCAAGACGCAATCATGGTACAAATGGTGGACTGTCTCCAGTCAGATATGAAAAGCAGTATTATCAGCAGCTTGAAGATGTCTAGAAAACTGGGGGCTTACCACCCTTTTATCACAATCGGATTTTCCTCACTGGATGTGTCCACTTCCCATTTTGGCAAACAGAAAAATCATATTATGCAGGATAGATGTTGACAATCGGATCAAAAACTAAAATTGTTACTGCAATACGGAGGTGCTCCATAGATGTAATAGGTCGCATCTGAAATACCCTATTCAAGACAGACTTCTTTGACCAGTCTGCCTGCTTCCACATCCTTTGATACCTGTTTGCAAAGAAAAATGATGCGTCTACTCAGAGTATATAGGGACTAAGAATAATATTATCCACCTGTTTTCTATGTATATTTTGCGTTATAAAAAAGCTTATTAACATGACCTTATAAAGCATTAAAGTCACAAACCAGCTATTACGTTGTTTTTACTTTCAACACTTCATTTCAAGAAGTCTAAGGATTATCTGTCACAGCATATCTTTTCTCTTTATTTCAACATCTGTCAAAGCTGAAGGTGAATTCTGTTTAAATAAATTTACATTGTCTGAAATACTTTCGACGCTGAGCAACTTATTAGTAAAAATCCGGTAGCCGATTCAACTCCTGCAAGCATGCGTAGATGCCCAGTCGGTTCAATACTTCCAAGGCCGAGCGTAGTTATGGTCGTTAGCGAAAAATAGAAAATATCGCCTGAGCTTGCCGGCTGCTTAAAGTCGCCCAAGTCCAAAAACAGACCGGCTTTATACGCAACCGCGAAAACAACGGCGAGTAAAAGCTGACTGGAAATGGCAATGAAGACCAAAACAGGCGTTTTTGACCAGACTCTATCGTGATACGCAATTACCCTGTCAGCTAACACAGAAATATTAAAGAGATGTATAGAAACACTCACTAAAAGTGTCACCGCACTGATAATTATTGCTGTAAACATTTCGCCCTCCATTGGTACAAATCTTGAACTATCGTATATGAGCTTCTCTTACCCGTCATGACGAGAGGATATTACACAAATCAAATTTCTATTGAGTAAGGATTACATATGAAATACACCAAATTTGTCGCAATGATCGTCACTTCAACTATGGCGATGTTTGTCATGATGTATTTGAACACTTACGCAGTTTCGCATGTATGGTTCAGTGAAACACGAACCTATATGGCAATTTATATGGGTGCAGGCATGGCGATAATCATGTTGGCATTTATGCTTGGCATGTATAACAACAAAAAGCTAAACGTGGCCATTTTTTCACTAGCAGCAGTGCTTTTTGCTACTTGTCTCTACCTTGTTCGCTCACAAAGCACCATATCTGATACGGACTACATGAAAGCAATGATTCCTCACCATTCAATTGCCATTCTTACCAGTGAGCGTGCCGGCATAGAGGACGTACGTGTGCGTGAACTGGCAGATGGTATTATTAGAGCGCAACGAAAAGAGATAAAAGAGATGGAATGGCTGATTAACGACATTTCAGTAAACGGAAAGATAACTAATCAATCTGATGTTGCTCAGCGACCCATTCCTGAGTTCGAAGGCAGACTGAATCAAGGAGAATAAAATGAATAAAAAAGCTATCCTTTATCGAATGGTGACTGACGAACACATATGTCCTTACGGCTTACGATCAAAAGATCTATTGGAACGTGAGGGGTTCTCAATAGAGGATCACCATCTCACCTCTCGTGAAGAAACCGATAAATTCAAGCAAAAGCATAGCGTCAAAACGACACCTCAAACTTTTATTAATGATAAACGAATTGGAGGCTATGATGATCTCAGGGACTACTTCGGTAAAGATGAGGCAGGTCAGACAGGTACAACATACACCCCTGTTATTGCTATTTTCTCTGTGGCAGCCCTGCTATCACTGGCATATCAGTTCGCAATATCAGGCGAGTTTGTCTCAATTAGAACACTGATGTTGTTCATTGCCTTTTCTATGGCCTTTCTGGCTGTACAAAAACTAAAGGACCTATATGGCTTTACTAATTCATTTATTACCTATGACTTACTGGCAATGAAATGGCTGCGCTATGGCTATATCTATCCATTTATCGAGGCTTACGCCGGAATTGGTATGGTTGCACAATTGCCTGCACTTGTGGTTGCACCATTTTCGTTATTCATCGGTATGGTAGGTGCCATATCCGTTTTTAAAGCAGTTTACGTTGATAAGCGCGAGCTCAAATGTGCCTGTGTCGGTGGGGACAGTAATGTCCCTCTGGGATTCGTGTCTTTATCTGAAAATCTGTTTATGATCGCTGGTGCATTAATAATGTTGCTGATGTAAACCGCATTTCTTTACAGTATACCTCGAAGTTCCGGCTTCGAGGTCGCTAATAAAACTGAGACACTACAGTATCACCTGCCGCATGTATGAATTCATAACCGCTTAGCGATACAAACTGAGATCTTTTCCTCGACTCCATCGTATATTTGGTAATTGAAGATGCGTTAACCATAAGCAAACTTACTTGTACAAAAGTATGCCGCAGAATAGCAAAATCTTGTCAGGAATCTAAACGCTGAGTTATGAAACTTCCCATTGTTTTTTCGTCCCTCGGAATTTTATTGGCACTATTTATATGGAAGGCCAACACCTGCGATGAGGAATCAAAACAGCGCACTGCCAGTGCAATGTATGCTATACCAGATATAAGCATCACTGCTGACGAAATTATACATTATCTTCTATCAGAAGATATGGATACGAACGGTGCATCTCATAGCGACACACCAGATTGTTGTGAAGGCGGTTGCTCTTGCAAGATGACAAACTGTCATCACATTTTTTCTCTAACGAACTTACTGCCGTATTATTTAAATTCAAAATTCGCAGAGCGTTATAAATTTACTGTTCTGTCCGTTCCTTCAACCATTGCAGCACCGCCATACCGGCCACCAATAGCCTTTCTCTGAATATCATTAATATTGTTATTTCAGTCAGGTTGGAGTTATTCAACCTGAAAGTATCACTATTGAAGGCTAACTTTATGAATAATTCATTTAACGACGGTCGTCGCAGGTTCGTTCTTGGTGCTATGACTGCGAGCGCAGCGGCGGCTCTGACTAAGGTCAGTCCGCTTTGGGCCGCGCCCGCTGGTCGTCACTTTAAAGATCAGGTGCTGACTGATGACATTAAAAATCTGACGATTGCTGAGGCCAATTTAGCAATAGGCTCAAAAACTGGCCTGCCTATTACCATCAACGGCCAGATGCCGGGGCCCCTGATAAGGCTAAAAGAAGGTCAGCGTGCTCAACTGAATGTTACCAACCGACTTGAACAAGATACGTCTATTCACTGGCACGGCATTATTTTGCCCGCTGGGATGGATGGAGTACCAGGCGTTTCGTTTGCTGGGATAAAGCCAGGTCAGACATTCAATTATGCGTTTGATGTAGTGCAAAACGGAACATATTGGTATCACAGCCACTCCGGTCTTCAGGAGCAACGCGGGCATCTTGGCCCACTCATCGTTGAGCCTGCCGACGGAGACATCGGCGCAGATCGGGAACACACTATCATCCTAAGTGACTGGACCTTTGCTGACCCTCACGACGTGATGAGAAAGCTGAAAGTGGCTGAGGGTTATTACAATTACCAAAAGCGAACTATCTTCGACACATTGGAAGATGTTGAGAAAAAAGGTCTTAGCGAAACATGGAAGGAACGCGCCATGTGGGGCGCAATGCGCATGAGTCCTCGTGACATCGCAGATGTCACAGGCAGCACTTACACCTACCTGATGAATGGCCGCACCCCAGAGGATGACTGGCAGGCGCTGTTTAATGTGGGTGAGAAAGTGCGTTTACGCATCATCAACGGTTCTGCTATGACCTACTTTGATTTTCGTATTCCGGGATTAGAGATGACGGTTGTTGCTGCTGACGGTCAGCCCGTTAAGCCGGTCAATGTAGATGAGTTCCGAATTGCAGTAGCTGAAACTTACGATGTCATTGTCCAACCAAAAGAACGAAAAGCTTATACCTTTTTTGCTGAGAGTTTTGACAGAAGCGGCTATGCCCGCGGCACGCTCACTCCATCAATAGGCATGACTGCTGCTATTCCTCCGCAACGAACTATCACGGAGCGCGGCATGGCAGCAATGGGCATGGACATGTCAGGCATGGACGGTATGAACACGCAAAAATCAGGAGGCATGAAAAAAGGAAAGGCTTCTTCAGAAATGGAAATGAAGAAAATGGCCCAGCATGGCGAACACACGATGCATAGCAACATGATGCAGGGGGATATGAAATCTTCACGGGTGCTGCCCGTAGAAAAGATAGACATTGTTCATAGTGAAGACGGGCATGGTCAAGGCGCCGCTATGATCGCACAAAATCCACGACCGCGTTTAGACGAGCCGGGCATAGGGTTGGAAGGCAGTCCACATCGCGTATTGGTTTACGCTGACCTAATAGGCGAACATGGATGGCCTGATGAGCGAGAGCCAGAGCGTCAAGTCGAGCTTCATTTAACAGGAAACATGGAAAGATACATGTGGTCGTTCGACGGCAAGAAGTTCAGCGAAGTAGATGGGTATGTCCGTTTTAATTTTGGAGAGCGGCTTCGTCTAGTTCTGGTTAACGACACCATGATGGACCATCCCATTCATTTACATGGTATGTGGATGGAACTGGAAAATGGCCAGTATCCAAGACCGAGGAAGCATACCATCAGCCTCAAACCCGGTGAGAAAGTATCGTTGCAGATTAGCGCAGATGCACTCGGAGAGTGGGCTTTTCATTGTCACCTGCTTTACCACATGGAAGCGGGCATGTTTCGTGTTGTTCAGGTTGCATAGGAGATGAAGATGAACAAGATATTGTCAACAGGGCTCATCGCCTTTGCTCTAGGCTTCAATAATATGGTAATGGCGCAGTCAAAAGATAACTGGCCGTCTCCTATTCCGAATGAGAACTTTGGTCAGGTACTGTTTGACCGACTCGAGTATACGCGAACTGATGAACAACAAAATCAGGCTGTGTGGGATATGCAGGCCTGGTATGGCGGTGATTATCATCGCTTAGTGTTTAAAAGTGAAGGTGAAAATACCCAAAACGACGGCATGCCCACGGATCTTGAACGCGCCGAGGTACTTTACGGGTACCTCGTTTCTGCTTTCTGGTCTGTGCAGGTCGGCCTTGGTACGAAAGGCGAAATGTCGTCAGATGCTGACATGGAAAACTATGCGGTGATCAGTTATCAGGGACTCGCCCCCTATTGGTTTGAAATGGAAAACTCACTTCGTATCAACGAAGACGGTGACATGCAGTTCATCAATGAAACAGAATACGACTGGCAATTAAGTCAGGTTTCCTATCTGCAACCGCGCCTGGAAGTAGTAGCTAACCTCACCGATTCGGAAAAATATAACCGCCACAGCGGGCTGAGTAACATTCGTATCGGCTTGCGGTATCGTCATGAGATTGTGAGGGAGGTAGCGCCCTATGTCGGCGTTTATTACAGCAAAGCCGTTGGTAATACGGCTGACGCTCTGAAAGCAGAGGGCGAGTCAACCAGCGAAACCGGTGTCGTGTTAGGTGCCAGGATTTGGTTTTAAAAATTCTGCTAAAGATGAGAAATAACCGGCAAGACAGTGCCGGTTATTTCAAAAAGCAAAACCTTCGAATATCTATTTTTCTGACCAATGTTTTGATGTACACAGCGAGCCACTGCTGCGTCTGATTTGGTCAGACGACAAAAAGGGATAATTTATATGAATGCTCATGACCATTCAAATAATAAAGATTCGTTAAGTCTCTGGGGCGCGGTATCAATGGGAACTGGTGTGATGATTGGCGCAGGTATATTTGCCTTAACCGGTCAAATAGCTGAGCTGGCTGGCACATGGTTTCCGTTTGCGTTTCTTGTAGCAGCGATAATTGCAGGATTCAGTTCATACAGTTACGTCAAAATGGCACAGAAATACCCTTCCGCAGGGGGTATAGCCATGTTCTTAAAAAAAGCTTATGGCAGAGGCCTGATGACCGGGGCCTGCGCATTGCTGATGTTTTTTTCCATGGTTATCAATGAAAGCCTCGTAGCCCGTACATTTGGCACCTATGTCCTGCAATTGTTCGACTCTCAGGGCGCTGAATGGCTCATTCCCGCACTAGGGGTGAGTCTTCTTATTGTTGCATTTATTGTCAATATTCTAAGCAACCGGTTCATTCAGACGCTCTCATTTATCATGGCTTTTATCAAAATCGCCGGGCTGGCGATTTTGGCAATAGGCGGACTGTGGGCAACCGGCTTATCGTTTGAAAGTGTATCAGCGCAACCCCGGGAAACCAGCGCAACCGGATTTCTGGGAGCTGTAGCACTGGGTATTTTGGGCTACAAAGGCTTCACGACAATCACAAACAGTGGCGGCGAGCTAAAACAACCGGAAAAAAATGTTGGAAAGGCCATTATCATTTCTATTTCAATTTGTGTAGTACTGTATGTTTTTGTAGCGTTTGCAGTTGGCGCAAACCTGTCAATTGACGAAATTATACAGGCTAAAGACTATTCTCTAGCTGAGGCATCACAACCTGCCTTCGGCCAGTATGGCGCATGGTTTACAATAGCCTTTGCGATTATTGCCACCTCTTCTGGCGTCATCGCCAGCATATTTGCAGTTTCCCGCATGCTATCAATGCTTACATCAATGCAACTTGTGCCCCATCGTCATTTTTCATTACCGGGAGATTTAAGAAGGCATTCGTTAATTTATACGTTGGTAATCGCAATAATTCTGACCATATTCTTTGACTTAAGCCGGATAGCATCGATAGGCGTAGTTTTTTATATCGTGATGGATATTTTCATCCATTGGGGTGTGTTTAAACGCCTAAGAGATGACGTACACGCCAAAACCTGGGTGCTGGTAAGTGCGATTATTCTCGATTTCGTTGTACTTCTGGCGTTTTTGTGGGTTAAAGCAAAGTCAGATATTTTTATTGTTTGGATTTCTGTCGCCGGACTTCTTATTGTCTTCGCCGCCGAAAAATGGTTTCTAAAATTACATGCGTATGAAGAAGATGACACGAATTATAACTGATGTGAGTAACTGGTTAGTAAATAAACTACTCCCACTGGAAAATAAAACCGTCAACGGGGACTGAGTAGTAGTCGAAGCAGTGTGCCCTTCTGTCATGGGGCAGTAAGGGAAATAACCGGCATTAGCGTGCCGGTTATTTCCTCTCACGGCATCCTTTAGCCGCTTTTTTGTTGCTTTATTGTATCCAGTATTTCAGCAAACTCTTGTCCCTGCTGCTTTGACTCAGAAGACTGGCTACAGCCCGATTTCTCTGTGCCGGTTTGATTGAGTAATTCCGTGGTTTTCTGCAATGCGGAGTCTGTATAATTGGTTACCATAGTGCCTCACTTTTATTTAAAACAATAAACTAGCAAATAGTGTACCGACGTTAAGATATTAAAAGCTGGCTATTTATTTTGCCGGCCCCCTGCTACTGCCTATTGTAAATTATGGCAATAAGCCAACCCAGTACGCCTGTAAGCAATACCCACAAAACACCACCTATCACGATACAGGCATGTGCCATCCCATCCATTGCCAGTCTGTGTGCAACGCAATACCTGTCATCGTGGGCATTGTATCCAGTAGCGAAATGACAAATAAGGAACAAACAGTTCATACCAGACCAAACACCTCTGCAGGTTTGCACGCAAATGTATTTTTTTGAATTTTAATCTTAGACTTCCTTTAGCCTGCTTAATATAACGGCTTCACTCAGGGTTGATGCTGAGTGAGAGCCAAAACACATAAATATTATTTACGCTTTCTGTGAGAACGTTGCGGCGATTGATGGCAACTCCACGGTTTGTGCGTAGCATTGTCTTTTATATTCTGATCGACGAACTGGTAGTATCCTTCTTTCGTTTGTGTCCACCAATCATTGTGAAGAGCTGCACCGTGTTTCCGAATGGTCGCTTCAATCCTCTCTAAGTCTATATGTGTCGCATCATAAGCAAGGTGAATGACACCCTGTTGGATATTATAACTCACCTCATCAATTCCAAAGAGCCTGTCGATTTCTTCAATAAGGGAGTCACTATTTGCCTCATTTACATTACTTAGCCGCAAATTTCGGATTACCAAATTGGCCTCCCTAACACCTACTCTATGATCTAAATCGCTCATAATTTACTCCTTATGGATTAGTTTTAATGTTTTTTTGACATGGATGAATGGTGACCATCCATGTCAGACATCATCATTTCCATCATGTTGAGATGTTTTTCCGCCATATCAATCTGACTATCCATAGACTGTCCTTTCATTTTCTTATGCATCATTTGCATCATGTCCATCATGGATTGCATTTGTTTTTTCATCATCTTATGCTGCTTCTGCGGGTCTTTTTCCGCTTTGATAGCGTTAACCTCTTCCTTCATTTCCATCATTTTGGCATCCATCATATGCATACTATTTTCAGACATATTCATACCCATTTTCATATCTGGTTTATCTGAATGCTGGTGTTCATGCTCCTCCATACTTTGAGCAGAGACTGTTGCCATCATTAATAAAGACGTTGCAAAAAAGAATGACTTAATGGGTGTTTTCATGATTTTTACCTTCAACATTAAGGTTTAGATATGGAATCCAGCTCGGTGTAGTTTTGATATAATTCATATACAGCTCCCCAAATTCCGCAATGGCCAGCGCTTCTTCACGCTTAGCCAGTTTTACATACACAACAACTAAAATTGGAAACATGCCCAGTGTAGGAAGGGTTGGCCACTGCAACAAAAAACCGAACATGATCATAATAAATGCTAGATATTGAGGATGGCGACAACTTGCATACCATCCTGTGGTAGCTAATTGATGGTTCTTCTGAGCGTGGTGCAGTACATTCCATGCTGACGACAATATAAAGAAACCCGCGACAATAAACACCATACTGGCGATATGAAACGGATCCCAATGTGCATCACCTTGAACACCGAAGAAAGTGTGTAACAGGTGGCCATTTTCGTGCGCTAAGAAGTTCACGTCAGGGTACGTCTCGGTTAGCCACCCAGACAAAAAATAGATAGTTAAAGGGAATCCATACATTTCGGTAAACAGAGCGACTATAAACGCAGAAAATGCGCCGAGACTGCGCCAATCAGTGTTTGTTTTTGGTTTTACAAAACTGAATGCAAAAAAAATGAAAATCGCCGAATTAAGCAATACCAGAGACCAAAGTCCATAATCAGATGTTTCAGTCACGATCTTTCTCCTTTCTGTGCGCTTCTTTTCGCCCTTCCTCTAATCCTTGAATGTAGCCATCACGATAGGCAGCGTTTTTATCGCTCAATTCCTGAAAACTCTCCTGTTTACTTTCAGCGTCAGGAGAGTGGTCGTGTCCGTGTTTTCCGTGGCTACCGTGCATGAACATGTGCATAAATGGGCACAGCAGCAATATCAGAAAGGGGAGAAACTGGGCAACATGATGACCATGTTCAAAAATTAAAAAATAAGTTGCGGCGGCAATAAGGGCTAACGCCGCCCAACCGGTAGGTGTCGACCAAAATTTAGGATGCTTGCTTTTCATGATTAGCCCTATACCACTTTGAGAACACCGCGATACATCTGCATTTGGCAGTGAAAAGCATGTTCGCCCGGTGGAATATCTGGAAGGTGGATTTGCGTGACTTTATTCAGTTTTAACTGCTCACTGATATTGAGTGTGGGGATAAGCAGTGTTTCTGAGCAGGGAGTTTGATCTTTTCGCAAAAATTTAAGTGTAACAGGTTGGTTTGCGTTTACCTGAATGGCGGACGGCGAATATACGCCATCCTTGACTTCTATTGTCACATCATTGTTGATTACCATTGTATTGTCGGCTGTATATAGCCAAAACCACCAGACAATCAGCGCGATAATTGCTAGTCCCATAAGGTTAATAATCATCATAATGTGTCTCCTTAGTGCTCTTGTGCCTTAAAAAGGCGAAGTCGATTGGCATTCGACACGACTGTTAGCGAAGAAAAGGCCATAGCGGCCCCAGCAATGACCGGGCTTAACAGCAAACCAAAAAATGGATAGAGCACGCCAGCAGCGAAAGGAATACCAGCCACGTTATAAACAAACGCACCAAACAGGTTTTGTTTAATATTACGTAAGGTAGCTTTGCTTACCACGATTGCATCAGCCAAGCCATGTAGAGAGCCGCGCATAAGGGTGATATCTGCACTTTCAATCGCAACATCTGTACCTGTTCCTATGGCAAAGCCAACGTCTGCCAACGCAAGTGCCGGGGCATCATTAATCCCATCCCCCGTCATGCCCACTATTTCCATCTGATCCTGAAGTTCCTGCACTTTGTTGGCTTTGTCTTCCGGCAATACTTCAGCAAAAAATTCGCTTATCCCCGCTTTATTTGCCACCGCTGCGGCAGTTTCCTTATTATCACCTGTTAACATGATGACTCGGATACCATTGGCTTGCAGGCGTTTGATGGCAGAAATAGAGTCTGATTTTATGGGGTCGGCAACCGCAATGATGGCTGCCAGTTGTCCATCTACTGCGAAATACATCGGGGTTTTGGCTTCTTTGGCCAGAGCTTGTGCTTTATCGGTGTACTTGCCTAAGTCCACCTGTTTTTTTGCCATGAGCTTGCTGTTACCAAACAACAAGGCTTTTCCATCACAACGGGCTTCGACTCCCATACCCGTAATGGCGTTAAATACCTCAATTTTAAGCAGCTCGATATCTTGCTCTAAGGCACTTTCCACTATCGCCATAGCCAAAGGGTGTTCGGAACCGCTTTCCAGACTGGCCGCCAGTTGCAGCACTGTCTTTTCATCACTGGCATTGACTAAAATAATGTCAGTGACTTTGGGTGTACCTTCCGTAATCGTCCCGGTTTTATCCAGTATCATTGCAGTGATTTTTGATGCAGTTTGTAGCGCTTCGCCATTGCGAATAAGCACGCCTGCTTCAGCAGCCTTGCCAACCCCCACCATCACTGACATCGGCGTGGCCAGGCCTAATGCACATGGGCAGGCAATTATCAGTACTGTGGTGGCTGAAACGATAGCAAACGCCAGTGCTGGCTCTGGCCCAAAGTTCAACCATGCCAACGCACTGAGCACAGAAACAATCATGACAACAGGAACAAAATAGGCAGATATCACGTCCGCTAAGCGACCGATAGGCGGTTTTGAATTCTGTGCTCGTTTGACCATCGAGATGATTTGGGCCAGCGCGGTGTCTTGACCCACTCGTGTCGCTTTGAATAAAATCATGCCTGACTTGTTGAGGGTCCCCGCTACAACTTCATTTTCTAACATTTTTTCAACGGGCATGGGTTCACCCGTGAGCATGGACTCATCGATCGAGGTATGACCTTCAATGACGACACCATCAACGGGAATTTTCTCACCGGGTCTGACTTTGATAACATCATTGAGCAGCACTTGCTCGATAGCAATCTGGACCTCTTTATCGTCCCGAATGACTGTTGCGGTTTTCGCCTGTAGCCCAATCAAACGTTTGATAGCTTCCGATGTTTTGCCTCTGGCTTTGAGTTCAAGTGCTAAACCTAAGTCAATCAAGCCAATAATCATGGCTGTCGCTTCAAAATATACGTGCCTTGCCATTAGCGGCACTGTGTCAGGCACAAATACAACCAACATCGAATAGAACCACGCGGTGCCCGTACCAAGCGCAATCAGGGTATCCATATTGGCAGAATGATTTTTAAAGCTCTTCCACGCACCAATATAAAAATGCCTGCCGGAAAAGAACATGACACCTAGCGTTAGCAGGCCAACGACAAACCATGACAGTCTCTCTGTATTGGTCTCAACCGTCATTTCACCGACAACAATGCTATAGATCATTAGGGGGACACCCAACGAAAGCGCAATAAAAGTATCCCGCATCAACTTTTTGTAATAGGCCCAATCTGCGGCTTCTTTTTCATCAAGAGCATCAGTGTCGGGACTATCTTCAAGTGGCTTGGCGTTGTAACCAACAGACTCTACGGCTTTAACCAATGACTGAGCATCCGCTGTACCCGATATAAGCACTGTTCTGTCTGCAAAATTCATCTCTGCGCTCTGCACCCCCGGTGTCTGCTTCAAGGCTGCTTCTATTTTGCCGACGCAACTGGCACATCCTGCACCTTCTATTACTAATTGTTGCTCTGTTACTGCTGCGCTCATGGTGTTCTCCTTTTTCTCACATTCCGAAGATTTCTTTTTAGACTGACAACAACAACTTTTTTCAGAAAAAACATCTGCGTTAAACTGTGTTATTTCCTGTCCTCCTCTAAAGCTGTATGTTCAAACCCTTCTATCAAATGACATACCATGTGTGGGGTTGGGGCTTTATCTTCCATTAATTCCCATTTACTTACTGCTAACGTCATATTTTCGCGTAGTAATTGCATTGCTTTAAACTGTCTTTCTGTTTCTGCCAGTCTTTCTATAATTAAGGTTCTAACCAGAGGACAAGCCGTCTTACCGTGATCTGCTTCACTAAGAATTTGTTTGATATCATCAACCGAGAAACCTAGTTGTCTTGCGCTTAATATGAACTTCAATCTGGAAGCATCTTTCGTTGAATAAAGCTTATAGCCATTGTCAGATTTAGCCGGATTGACCAACTTCAAGCGTGTGTAATAGCGCACAGTGTCTGGCGTAGTAGCCAATGCTTTTGCGATCTCTTTAACCTTCATGGTTACTCCGCTGTCTTTCACCTAGGTTTATACTCTCACCTTGAGCATAGACCTGTGTCTAAGACACAGGTCAAGCAGGATTTTATAGTTTCAGTTAATCTTCTGATCTCGAAATCAACGTATTCATACCCCGCTAGCGCGAAGCGACCACTATTTTGCTGTTTGTTTGCTAATCGGTTCTTTTAATTAATAATTTTAGTATTTTTCAACCCGGAATTGGCGTAAAAAAGATGCACCTATCCTGTGATTAGCTTATTTTGGGGGGATGATAGGGAGGTGAATAGATACCAGCCAATGGATTAATTTTCAGTTCAAAAAATGAACCCAGATTAGCGTTCTTGCTTTGTAGCCCATAATTTTCTGTCGTCACGAAAGTCTGCAAATGGAAAGCTGTACAAAATCCACCTTTACAACAAGAGCATTGTCCTGATTGACATTTCTGGCAATCCTTTTCATTTTGACCATGTCTTGCAGTCAGGTCAGAGCCTTGCTTGTATGCGGAGTGCGATGTATGAGAAGGACCTTCTGTCGATTTATCAGTCTGTGGATGGAAGGTTGATTCTGCATGGTCATCACATCTCATAGGCATAGCAATAGCAAAACTGTGCTGTGTTAGCAGCACAGTAACTAACGCTATCTTTAACCACCTAAATATGCGATACATGAAAAATCTACCCGTTATCATCAGGATAAACTAGCAAATACCCAAACACTCCTTCTTGATATGGATCAAGTTTTACACAGCCGGATTAATTAGACCAATGAATATGAATGATTTTCCAACTTCCTTTTTGCAATTCCAGTATCATGGTTTCCATACTTTCATAGTCACGTTCTTTGCCTTTATAAACACCTTTTGTATGACTTCTTGAAATCGAAATGGCAGTTGTTCCAACAACCTCTACCTGATGCTCTAGCGTTTGACTATCCACTGCGTTTAAATACGCCATATCAGCTAACATATGGTGCTGAGCGTATTCGAGCGCACTTCTCTCTACGCCACCGCCTTCAAAAATTGTTACATCATCAGCAAGTAAATCTTGTGCTTGTTGCTTATCTCCTGATTTCAATGCCTCATGAAAGGCAACTACAACTTTTGCAGCAGGAGAGTCTAATCCCTTGAATAGCGCTTCATTTTGATGTTTATCACCATGCGCAAATACAATGGAACTAAATGTAGCAACGGAAAAAAATAAGGCCGTTATAATTTTCATTTTTATCTCATTTTCAGGACGCTGGACCAACAACTGAGGTTAGCACAGCAGTTACCAACAATATGGCAAAAGCAATCATCATTTCTATTGTGATAGATTTTGACAATAACTGTCTGCCGGTTCTATTTTTAAGTTCTGGAACAAGTTTTAATTTGTGTCTGGCCGCGATAGCCAAAATGCAAATGACCAAACTTAATTTCAAGAGCAAGACTTGGCCATAGCTTGACTTGAGCAAGTCATCGAAACTATTGACGAGTTGAGTCACCAGAATCAAGCCCGCTATGAATAACAAGCTCACCAGCACAGATGCTTGTCTTCCAAAGCGTTCCATGACATTCAATAATTTGTCGTCGCTTAAATAATTGCAGGCAAGTTTTAGCGGATACAATGCGCCAAACCACCACGCCATTACGAGTACATGAAACATTAATAGTAACTGTTTAATGAAATTAAGCTCGGAGACATGCCCTAATAAGATAAAGGAGTACGCCAACACCAAGACAATTGCCATCATCAATGCGTACTCAATATAATGCTTATACTTGGCTGATTGAGAAGTAGAAGATACTGAAATGATTGCTAAGGCAGCAAGCAGTCCAAGTCCCCGCATTAAAGTAGTGTCGCCTATAGCCGTACTCCACATAATACTGACCATGTCAGGATCAAATGCGCCTTGTATTCCATCTTCTGCCATTGCACCTGTCGTAGCAAAAAACCAAACGAAAGTTGCAACAATAGCGAGTATCACAAATGCAGTCGTCAATTTCCGATAATTGATATTTACTGCTGATTTAGACTCGGTAAGACTGCTATACGCAAAAAATGTATATCCAGCCACTACCGCAAACCCCATATAAAACATCAATTTGGATATCACTATCACAGTATTCCAGATATACATTTCCATTATCATTTTCCCTCTTAAATTAATGCACCATGAAGCTGAAGCTTTCTTTCATTTTATGCCCATCAGCACCCAGTATGATTAATTCGACTTGGTAGTGAGCAGGACTCAGTTTTGGCAAGCTCCATGAAAAATGAGCAGCGGCTTCCTTTGGTGGTGTAAAATCAAAGTCTACTTCATCCCCTTGCTGGTTTTTTAAGACCACTTTAATCAGTCTGACTTCCTTACTGAAACTGACTGCTAGCTCACTTGGACTTTCCATTAGCATCGCATTATCAGCAGGTACACTGGATTCAATCTCAATACCTTCATGAGCCATAGCGATACTGCTGAACAGCAACCCCAAAACTGCAACCGACTTAATTAATGTTTTCATTTTTACCTCTTTTGTATATGAACCTATCGTATAGAAAAATCTTGTTTCGCTTTGTTTACGTTAAAGTATGACCATTTAATCTCCTTTTTGTGGAAGTGCCTTGATGGAAGGCAAGCGCATTAGAAAATAAATAGCAGGCAGTACAAGCAGCGTCAGTACAACGGCACTTGCCATTCCGCCAACCATTGGCGCTGCAATACGACTCATAACCTCAGAGCCGGTGCCGGTGCCATATAAAATAGGTAGAAGACCAACAATAATGGCGGCAGCGGTCATCATAACCGGGCGCACGCGCATGCCTGCCCCATCCAGAACCGCCTTTCGCAATTCCTCAATGTCAGGCGACCGATTTTCTGCCAGGCAACGAGCTTTGAGTGCGTTAATAGACTGATTGAGATAGACCAGCATAATGACGCCTATCTCTACCGCCACACCTGCCAGTGCAATAAAACCGACTCCAACAGCAACCGAGAAATTGAATCCTTGCAGATACATCAGCCATATGCTGCCCACCATTGCTAACGGAAGCGTCCCCATAATGACAGCGACTTCGGCGACATTTCTGAAGTTCAGATACAGCAAGATAATAATGATGGCGAGAGTCAGAGGCACAACGTAGGTTAGTTTCGCTTTTGCCCGAAGCATATATTCATACTGACCTGACCAGTTTAATGAGTATCCGGCAGGCAATACTAATTTGTCGGTTACGGCTTGTTGCGCTTGTTGTACATAACTGCCGATATCGACACCATCAATATCGACAAATACCCAACCATTAATCCGGGCATTCTCACTTTTGATCCCCGGAGGCCCGTCTTCTACGTACACTGACGCGACGTCCGCTAAGGCAATGCGCATACCATTGGGTGTCACTATGGGTAATCGGGATAATTGTTTGGGTGAATCCCGGTAGTCTTGCGGATACCTCAGGTTGACCGGATAGCGTTCCTGCCCTTCGACGGTTTGAGTTACATTCATCCCACCTATCGCAGAGGCAACTACCTGCTGGACATCAGCAATATTCAGTCCGTATCGGGCGGCGTTTTCACGGTTAATATCGACTTTTAAATAGCGCCCTCCGGCAACCCGCTCAGAGTAAACCGATGCCGTCCCCGGCACATCTGCGAGTATGGTTTCAAGTTGTTTACCAATATCCTGAATCGTACCGAGATTAGCTCCTGCTATTTTTATGCCCACAGGGGTTTTAATTCCCGTTGCCAGCATATCAATGCGCGTTTTGATGGGCATCACCCATGCATTAGTGACACCGGGGAATTTAACTAATTGATCAAACTCTTTTTTAAGACTTTCCGTTGTAACGCCATCTCGCCATTCAGATCGAGGCTTAAGTTGAATAAAGGTCTCGATCATAGTTAGTGGTGCAGGATCGGTGGCCGTTTCAGCGCGGCCTACTTTACCAAACACAGTTTCAACTTCAGGAACAGTTTTAATCAGTTTGTCGGTTTGCTGTAATAGCTCTCTCGCTTTGCCAATCGAAATACCCGGATATGTCGTTGGCATATACATCAGATCCCCCTCATCCAGTGGCGGGATAAATTCGCTGCCAATTTTATTTATGGGCCAAAACCCGATCACAGTGACCCCAATTGCAACCAGAATGGTTGATTTGGGAAATCTGAGCACAAAGTTCAATAGCGGCACATAAGCAGCAATGAGCAGCCGATTAATAGGATTTTTATGTTCGGGCAGGACTTTACCTCTGATGAAATAGCCCATTAACACTGGCACAAGCGTAACGGCCAATGCCGCAGATGCAGCCATAGCGTAGGTTTTTGTAAAGGCTAAGGGGGAAAACATCCGACCTTCTTGTGCCTCCAGTGTGAAAACCGGAATAAAGGACACCGTAATAATCAGCAGCGAGAAAAACAAAGCAGGTCCGACTTCGCTGGCGGATTCTGCGACAATTTGCCAACGGTTTTCTTTAGTAAGAGGGGTTTTCTCCATATGCTTGTGCATGTTTTCAATCATAACAATTGCGCCATCGATCATGGCCCCGATGGCAATAGCAATACCTCCCAGAGACATAATATTGGCGTTAATGCCCTGTAGGTGCATGATGATAAATGCCGCTAATATGCCAACCGGTAAGCTGAATATAGCCACGAGTGAAGACCGCACATGAAAAAGGAACACCACACAAACCAAGGCAACGACCACAAACTCTTCCAGTAATTTATGCCAGAGGTTTTCTACTGCTTCTCCAATCAAACCTGAACGATCATAGACAGTGACAACTTCAACCCCTTCAGGCAAACCTTTTTGCAATTCTTTGAGCTTGGCTTTGACACCATCAATAGTCTTTTGCGCATTTTCACCAAAACGCATTACCACCACACCACCAACGACTTCACCCTCACCGTTTAGCTCGGCAACGCCTCTGCGCATTTGTGGTCCAAGGGTAATTTGCGCCACATCACCAATGGTTAGTGGTGTACCTTGTGAATTGATTCCCAATGGAATGGATTCAATGTCTGAAATATTCTTGATATAACCAGAGGCGGTTACCATGTATTCGGCTTCTGCCATTTCAACTACTGATGCACCAGTTTCCTGATTACCGCGCTTTAATGCCATCTGGATGTGACTTAGCGGTATGCCGTAGGCTCGCAATTTATCAGGATCGACCTGAACCTGATACTGCTTAACCATGCCTCCCACCGCAGCTACCTCAGATACACCGGGTACAGTCTGCAATTCGTATTTGAGGAACCAATCCTGAATGCTACGTAATTGACTTATATCGAGCTGGCCGGTTCTGTCCACTAAGGAATATAGGTAAACCCAGCCCACCCCCGTCGCATCAGGACCTAACTGGGGTCTGGCATTTTCTGGCAGAGAAGGTGCAACCTGACTAAGGTATTCCAATACCCGGCTTCGTGCCCAATAGAGATCTGTGCTCTCATCAAAGATCACATAAACAAAAGAATCGCCAAAAAATGAATAGCCCCTGACCGTAACGGCACCGGGTACGGATAACATTGCTGTCGTCAGAGGGTACGTCACCTGATCCTGCACCACCTGTGGTGCTTGACCGGGATAGTTGGTTTTTATGATGACCTGAACGTCAGACAGATCGGGAATGGCATCGACAGGGGTGTTCTTTAACGAAAACAGACCCAAACCAATTAAAATCAATGTGGCCAGAAGGACAAAGAAGCGATTACCTATCGACCATCTAATGATTGATTCGATCATAGTTGTCTCCCATTAATTAATGTGACGAATGATCAACAGAGCTATGCTGTTGAACGTCGTTGTCATGGGAGATATTGGTGATAGTCAGATCATCTCTTACTTCAAAAGTAAAGGTCACCTTATCACTCGCTGCGATGTTGGATAGGTCAATATCATCCGCAACGTGGAAATCCATCGTTGCAGCCTCTCTATTCCACTTATCAATAGGGCCGCGACTTATATTCAAAATACGGCTTCTTCTATCAATAGCGTTAACCACACCCGATACAGTAGCAGAGGGGATTTCAGGCTTATCCATAATATGAACGCCAGTTATCTCAAACCCGTTACCATTTTTTTTACTCACTTCAAAATGTAAGGATTGTCCGGCTTCAAGTGCCTTGATATCGACACTTTCAGCAACGTCAAAATCCATTGTCATTGCAGGCCAATCCCAAGCTTCAGCAGCTTGGTGGGTGATATTGACCATACGGTGAGCTGCCATGACACTATTGATTTCACCTTGCATCCAAATAGAATTGGGTACTTCATCGTGAGTCATACGTTTAAAATCGGAGCTTTTACTCGATTCTGAGTCAATTAGGAATTGTGCAGAGGTGACAACCTTATCGTCTTGATTGAGTCCGCTCAGAATTTCGATATTATCTGCACCTTCTCGTCCTAAGGTCACTGCAATAGACTTGAACTGGCCTTCACCCAACGCCAGCACTACACGATCCTGTTTACCCGTTCTGATAACCGCCTCTTTGGGCACGAGCAGAGCATTACCGCCCTGACTGGTATGAATTGTGATTTGTGCAAACATGTTTGGTTTAAGTTGATAATCTGCGTTGTCAAATTTAAGCCGAACACGTAAGGTTCGATTTTTACTGTCGAGTGTTGGATAGATGTAATCAACAGCTCCTGTCCACTGTTTCCCCGGCAAATAGTCGAGTTTCATTGATACTGGCAGACCTTGTTGAACTAACCCGGCATCACGCTCAAAAACTTCAGCTTCAACCCACACTTGATCCAGCACTCCGATACTCAATAAAGTTGTACCCGGTTTAACATAGAAGCCTTCCCTGATGTTTAAGCCATCAACAACGCCAGCTTGTGGGGAGTTAAAGGTGATGTTCTGTTGTACTTTTCGTGACCTCTCCAGTTCGGCGATAAATTGAGAGGATAATTGCAGTGCTTTCAAGCGCTCTTTTGCCGCAGCGATCAAAGAAGTTTCATTGCGTTTTAGTGCTATCAGTAACTCCTCCTGCGCATTGACTAACTGAGGTGAGTAAAGCGTGTATAAGGGTTGATTTTTTTCTACCGGATCTCCAGCCGCTTTCACATACAATCTCTCTATCCAACCTTCTACACGAGGATGAATGTGAATTAATTTATCCTCGTCGTACTGAACATAACCGACTGTTGATATCTCAGTCTGCATTGGCTTCATCTCAACCTTTGCAGTGCGAACACCAAGATTGTTTACCACATTCGGGGATATTTTTATTGCACCGGGGCCAGCATCATCACTGGATGTTGCATCTTCATAAACCGGGATTAAGTCCATACCCATAGGCGATTTGCCGGGTTTATCACGACGGTAATTGGAATCCATTGGCGCGACCCAATATAGCGGCTTCTTTTGCGCCGAATCATTCGCGGAATTCTGATTGGTGTCATCATAACTTTTGAAAAAGCTAAGCCCTCCTGCACCTAATACCGCGCCAATAAGCGTTGCAACAATAAGTTTTTTATTTAAGAACATTACTCTTCTCCAAATTGGTGGTTGCGCCCAACATGGTTATTGCCGGTGGATTGGGTCAGGAAATAATTAATGCGGGTAATCGCTTTGAGTGTGTCCACTTCAATTTGAAGTGATGATATTTTGGCATTCAATTCTGCGATTCTGGATCTCACTACTTCGGCAAAATCGCCATCATCGTTGGTATAGGCTGTTAAAGCTGCCTCTGCCTGGTCATGAGTTTGCTTGAGCAACAGATCGTTATAAATGGATTGCCTTTGTGAAAGGCCCTTAAGCTGTTGCAACTCCTTATCAATTGCACTTAGCATCTTTTTAACTAGTAGCAATTTTTCGGTTTTAACCGCTTCAGACTCCGCTATTGATGCAGCTACTTCTTTATCTTGCTTATTCCCGGTAAATAGAGGTAAATCAAATGTGACACCAACTGAAAATAAATCGGCCCTCCCTTCACCACTTTGCATATTGTCCCGATAACCGTAACTCGCATTAACTCCCCATTGGGGCTTGTACTGCTGTTTAGTCAGCGATATTCCTTTATCCGCTACTTCTTGCTCCACATCGATTGCGAGTATTGCTGGGTGTGCTAATAACTCATTAGCTAATGCATTGCGCGAGTAATTATTAGCTTCAACAAGTGCAGGGGTTGTCAGTTTTACGTGTGGCAACTGTTCAGAAACGCTAAAGGCCGATGTCTGACGATCAAAGTCGTAGGTCTGATTCAAATCGTCACTGTTGTAGATCACCAGCCATTCATTTAATCGAGCAATTGCAGATTCAAATTTCTGCTTTTCTGCGGTCAATCTGTCATCAAGCTGAACGATTTCTAATTGAGCACGGATCACATCCTGTTGCCTTATCTTACCGATGACGTTTGAGTAACTTGCCTTAACCACGTCAGCCATTTGCTCAAATAACACGCGATCTTTCTCAATCAGCCTGATTGTTTGCTGTGCAAGATATGCATCAAACCAAAGCTCAGAAACTGATTGTTTGACTTTTGCGCGTCTGTCTTCACGTAGAAGGGGAAACTTAGTTGATGCCGTTTTTAGTCTGTCCTGCTTAATTTCCAGACTGTCTCCTCTGGGGAACATCTGCGATATACCGACTTTGAACTGAGTCATACCCTCTTGGTTGAAGTTCCATGTATCTGTCGGTAAATTAGCTAAGCCAAGGGATATCTGAGGGTCGGGTAACGATCCAGACGCAATACTGCGCTCCTCTAAAGCAGTTTGCTTAAGTTTATTGCCGTGCTGCCAGGGATCATTTTGCTGTGCAATAGCAATGGCCTGCTCCAGCGATATAACTTGCTCTGCTCTTACGTTTAAGGATAAGAGGCCACAAGCTATAGCAATTGAAAGGTTCAACAAAATGGCTAATTCTTGCTTCATTCAAACTGCTCCTCAAAAGAATTTACTTCTGCATACGCTTTGCTTGTTCCATCTTTAAACAGGATGAGAACGCTATACGGCATGAATTGATCCCCTATTTCCATACCGGGGGAACCAACTGGCATAGCAGGAACAGATAATCCTATAGCGTCAGGATGATCCTCTGACATGAACTGTTTTATATATTTCGCTGGAACGTGCCCCTCAAATGCAAACCCCTCTCTCGTAACTGCCGTATGACATGAACGATATTTAGCAGCGATCCCGTATTCTCTTTTGATGTTGCTGATGATTTGAAAATCCTTTGAATATGCACGGATGCCCTCATTCGGAATGTGTGATATCCATTTTTTACAACATCCACAGGTAGGTGTTTTATAAACCAATAGTTCTAAAACTTGGTTTGTCTCAGCGTGTTCATTAGAACTTGCAAACAAAGGAAAAAGCAGCAACATCAATGCAGCTTTATGAAGTCGTTTTTTAAACATTTTTTGCCCCCAGACATTGCTGGAAAATATAGGTGTGAATGCACCTATTTAATAAACAGGAAGTAATATTTGTAGTGTGTAAATTGCGGACGCACTAATCCCGTGTCAGGCAAAAATTGGTGGTCTGTAAAGTGAAGAGGTCTTTGAGATCGGCTGTTTTAATAGGAAAATAAAAGTAATTTTATCTGAAGTTACAGTATCGACCATTCTGACTGTCGAGAACAAGAATGGACCTGAAGTGCAACCATTAGGTGGACACTCACATGATGAGATATCCTTAATTTCCTCAGATTTATCATTGCTAAGCTTCATCTTGATGCACTCGTCTACAGAGCAATGATTCATCGACGAGTATGTATGATGGCCGTTATCCATAAGCTTGCAAGTCATTGCACCAAAAGCCATTGCCTTTGTGGCGAAGGCAAATAATAAAGCAATAATAACAATATGTTTTGAATGGAATTTATACATCAGCCTATCCTTAACAGCTTTAAAATATAGACCATTTTGACTGATTCGTAAATACCAACGTTTATAATGGCAGGCTAGGTTCGTGATAGAGAAATTGGTACTTATGGGTACATCACAGAACCCAGCTTGTCATGCAAAGATAATTTTTCACGACATAAGCCATTGAAAATAAAAAATTAAGATAGACACAAACTTTTCAAAAATCCCCCGCCTTCGGGTGTGGCGGTTCGAGTCCGCCCACTGGTACCATTCTTCCCATTAGGGGAAAACAATAAACCGACCTTTGAGTTGTTTTTTTGTTTTAGCCAGCTTTTGAAAGTGGTTCCTCTACATATTGTGCATATGTACTCTTTAGATACTCAATCGCAACCAGCAATGACGTGGTTGTCAATTCGAGACAGAAGATTCTTTTGCAGGTCTGAAAGACCTCACTGTAAATCGCCTTCACGGCAGAGAAAGCAGTCAACCTAAAAGCCCAATAATTGATGCTCTTTTCCAATATCGCTTTTTTCCAATATAAACAGGTTTGGGTAACTCTCCGTTTTTCACATGCCTCCAAAGCGTTGTCGAACTGATCGACAGCATCGACATGAGTTCTAGCGAAGTAAGCAACTCACCTGTATTAACATTTTCTGACCATTGGTTTTTCATCGCACATCCTTTTAATTCTATTCATTCCTGATACCTTAATAATATCTAAAATTCTGAAATTGAATTGTTGCTACGAAACGAAAATGCTGTTACTCGGGCTTGGTAGTGAGTTTTATCTTTATTTATAAGAAATTTTGCGAACAAGGTTTTCAATAGCCTTTAGAGATTCAGCAGCCATTCTTCCCACTGCTCAAGGGCATCACTCTTCTCTGGCAAATAGTCCCACCTGTCGTAATGCCGGCTGGAAACATCGGTAAATGCATGGTTCTGAATTCTGTCGCGGATCTCCTTAGAGATTCCAATACTTCCCATATGAGTTTTACACGTCCGCCGTAAGTCTCTCGGCGCAAAATGCGTAAATTTATTCGCCGCTCTGAAACGGTCTAAAGCCGTTCCCAGTGAATCAGTACGAAAATGCTTATTTAGATTTAGTCGGTTGTATATTAGGAAGTCCGCATCTTTTAGTTTCTGGTGATCAGTGAACCAGTGCATTAAATCCTGAACTGTGTCAGTCATCGGCACAAGATGGCTTCTCTTGTTCTTACTGAAGTCTTCGCTGATTTCAAACACTCTCTGTTCAAAGTCTACTTTGCCTGGCTTTAACGTCAGAATCTCATAGGGCCGCTGGCCTCCGGTGAACAAACACAGTTTTAATATATTCGCTGTCCACTCGCTGATACCTGAGGCCTGATTGAGAAGATGAAGAAACTTCTTCAACTCAGTTTTGTCCAGATATCTTTCCCCGACTTTCTCCGCGTGCCGTTGCTTAGGGATAAATGAAACAGGATTAATTTTTAAATCGAAGTAAGTTTCTGATACCCGCTTTTTCGGGTCTTTATCGTGTTGAAGCCCTGTGTTGAACGCCGCATGCAAATATGACCTGATACGGTTTGATTGAGTTTCAGCCCCCCGGTCAATCATTGAAGCTAACACTGCGATGACTTGATCATCCGTCACAGAGTGGGCTTTCTGAACGGGGTCAATGAGAGGAAATACATTTTTCTCAATAGCAGAAAAAACCTGGGACCAGGTGCGCTTCCCATCTGCTTTCATTGACTGAATATAAGAATCAATAAGCTGTCCGAACGTACCTGCAGCCCTTTCACGCTCTTCTGCCTCGAGCTTTTCACGTTCCTTTCTAACCTCTCCGGCCAGAAATGATTTAACATCATCACCTTTCTTTGCGATGGCACCATAGCCAAGCGCTATTTGCCTTGCTTCCGCCAGTGTAACGCCACCTCTCCCGTCTTTTGAATACGGTCCAATAACCACATAACTTCTCTTACCTGCCACTTTTTGAACATAGCGAAATGTTGCAGTTCCTACCTGGCTTACTTGTAGCATTAACCGGCCCATTCCTCTACTCAGATCATTACAGACAACAGAGAAATCTTGTTGCCGGTGTTTGGCACTACCAGACTTCATCAGTTTAATTGCTGATTCAATATGTTGAGCTTTTTCAATTTTCACAGAGGGATACTCGCAGGTCTAGAGATAACCTACTATATCATAAAGAGTCCCAAGAAGAGTCCTAAAAGAGCACTTCAGTGAAATTCAGCGGTATGAAATGAAATGCAACGAAATGTTCAAAACAAGACAAACAACTGTTTAGTATAGAAAAAACATTAAAATTAAGAGAAAAATAAAACCATGCGCTAACGACTCATAATCGTTAGGTCCCTGGTTCGAGTCCAGGTGGGGCCACCATTTTTAGAGACCTACAGCGTCAGTAATCACCAACCAAATTTTTCTGTACTACACATGTGCTACAGTTTTAAAATAAGGTTGATGAGTAGTGCTCAAGTAGTCTTGCCCAAACTTTTGTTGCTATTCCAGTAAAGTTTCTCCAATTAATTTTGCATTAAACTTCATTGTACCAATGCGCTCTCCGCGGTCTATAAATGCCTCGTTTTTTATTAATTTAGCCAGGTTGATAAACAGGTGACTTGATCTGCAATAGACAATACGAAGTTCTGATTTACGGGAGAGCTATCTTCCCAAACACCAACAATTCAATCTGAATTGTTCCGCCACTCAACTGAAAAAGTGTCTCACTTAGTCTCATTTAACTTCCAAAAATCCCGGTTAGCACTTTTCTCCGGTTATCAAATTGCAGTTATTTTTTAATAGTACAGACTGCCTTTTCCGGCCTGAAGACCGTGATGGAGGTTCCTAAGACAATGTTGTCTGAGAATGAAGTCCCAGACCCGGTCGCACTATAAACTCTGATTGATGAAAGGACTGTTGATAATGCGATCTACTCTCTTTTACAGATACCTGTATGCAACTCTGAAAGAAAAATGTGTCCGGCGTTTTAACTTAGCCGGCAAATCACTACATATGCTCTGGGCCGCTTTTGCGCTTTCAGCATTCACAACATCTACGTTAGGTGCTGACCTGGATAACGGTGGTTATGTGGAAGGCGAAATTGCCATTGCACAGGAAGTTGATACCTGGACGTTTGACGGGAATGCCGGAGATGTAATATCAATAAATGTTTCAGATTATAACAGTTCAGCTCTGGCCCCCCGGGTTAAAGTTTTTAATCCTGGCGGGACTTTGCTGGCTGAAGGGCTTGATTATACTGTAACCCGTTTCGCCAATTTAACGCTTCCGTCAAACGGAACATATACCGTCACTATTCAGGACGGAGATGTTAGTAATGATAACGGCGTCAATGATACTGGCAGCTACAGGATTTATTTAGTTAATGCCCCGGTGAGTGAGCATGGCGAACTGGTAAATGGTGGCTATGTTGAGGAGACCATCGAAGTCGGCGACATTGATAGCTGGCATTTCGAAGGCGTAGCCGGGCATGTCATTTCACTTCACGCTGTGGACGTCAACGGTGCGATTTTTGCTCCTCTTGTACAGATTTTCGGACCCGACGGCGCTCTGCTCACTTCCGCATTTGACTACACCGTTTCGCGGATCGGAGATTTTACACTTCCGGTCGATGGTACCTACACGGTTGTGATTCAGGATGGCGACTCTGCAAACGACTATGCTTTTGCTGACACCGGTGACTACCGCATCTATCTTATGAGCGTTCCCGTCAGTGAGCATGGTGAACTCGTAAATGGTGGCTATGTTGAGGAAACTATTGAAGTCGGCGACATTGATAGCTGGCATTTCGAAGGCGTAGCCGGACATGTCATTTCACTTCACGCTGTGGACGTCGACGGTGCGATTTTTGCTCCTCTTATACAGATTTTCGGACCCGACGGCGCTCTGCTCACTTCCGCGTTTGACTATACCGTTTCACGGATCGGAAATTTGACTCTTCCGACTGATGGTAACTACACGGTTGTGGTTCAGGATGGCGACTCCGCCAACGACTATACTTATGCGGACACCGGTGACTATCGCATCTATCTTATGAGCGTCCCCGTCAGTGAGCACGGTGAACTGGTAAATGGCGGCTACATTGAGGAGACCATCGAGCTCGGTGATATTGATACCTGGCATTTCGAAGGCACCACCGGTGAAATAATTTCACTTCACGCAGTGGATGTCGACGGTACGATTTTTGCGCCTCTTGTACAGATCTTCGGTCCCGACGGTGCCCTGCTCACTTCCGCATTTGACTATACCGTTTCACGGATCGGAGATTTTACTCTTCCGTCTGATGGTACCTACACCGTGGTCATTCAGGATGGCGACTCTGCCAACGACTATACTTATGCGGACACCGGTGACTACCGCATCTATCTTATGAGCGTCCCCGTCAGTGAGCATGGTGAACTGGTAAATGGCGGTTACGTTGAGGAGACCATCGAACTCGGCGATATTGATAGCTGGCATTTCGAAGGCGTAGCCGGGCATGTCATTTCACTTCACGCTGTGGATGTCGACGGTGCGATTTTTTCGCCTCTGGTGCAGATCTTCGGACCAGACGGTGCCCTGCTCACTTCCGCATTTGACTATACCGTTTCACGGATCGGAAATTTGACTCTTCCGGCTGACGGTACCTACACCGTGGTCATTCAGGATGGCGACTCCGCCAACGACTATACTTATGCGGACACCGGCGACTACCGCATCTATCTTATGAGCGTCCCCGTCAGTGAGCATGGTGAGCTGGTAAATGGTGGCTACGTTGAGGAGACCATTGAACTCGGCGATATTGATACCTGGCATTTCGAAGGCACCACCGGTGAAATAATTTCACTTCACGCTGTGGATGTCGATGGCGAGATTTTTGCGCCTTTAGTGCAGATTTTCGGACCTGACGGTGCCCTGCTCACTTCCGCATTTGACTATACCGTTTCACGGATCGGAGATTTTGCACTTCCGGCCAATGGTACCTATACCGTGGTCATTCAGGATGGTGACTCCGCCAACGACTATACTTATGCAGACACCGGTGACTATCGTATCTATCTTATGAGCGTCCCCGTCAGTGAGCATGGTGAATTAGTAAATGGCGACTACGTTGAGGAGACCATCGAGCTCGGCGACATTGATACCTGGCATTTCGAAGGCACCACCGGTGATATAATTTCACTTCACGCCGTAGATGTCGGGGGCGAGATTTTTGCGCCTCTGGTGCAGGTTTTCAGACCCGACGGAACCCTGCTCACTTCCGCGTTTGACTATACGGTTTCACGAATAGGTAACTTTGCTCTTCCGGCCGATGGTACCTACACCGTTGTGATTTATGATGGTGACTCCGCCAATGACTATACTTATGCTGACACTGGTGATTACCGCATCTATTTTTTAAACCCGCCGGTTAATGAACACGGTTATCTTGTTGAAAACGGCTATGTTGAAGAATTTGTCGATACGGGAGACATGGACGCCTGGCAATTTTACGCAAATTCAGGGGATACTGTTTCTATTGAAGTATCTAAAACCGAGGTCGCATCACTTGCGCCATATGCAGTTCTATATTCACCGTCGGGAGCCATAGTTTCACAGGCGGTAGATTACAGCATAGCAAACATAGTTGATCTGACTCTCCTGGAAACTGGGGAATATACTCTTGTGGTTCTGGATGGTGATGTTAGCAATGACTTCGCCTACGCAGACACCGGCCCATACCAAATCGGGTTCAATCTTGAACCGGGCGCCCCTCAGCCAGTTCCACCCTCTGCGTCAATCAGCACGAATGGTAATGTATATCGTTTCGATACTATCTCGCTGGATGGTTCAGGATCGACAGATCCGGATAATGCACCTGCGCCACTTACTTATTACTGGGCTATAACTGAAATTCCTGCTGATAGTGATCTCGTTCTGAATATGCTCGACAATGTCACTGGAGACTCGGCCTCTATCGTCCCTGATGTAAGCGGTGAGTATGTATTCTCACTCACTGTTGACGATGGGTTATTCACTGATTCCACAGAAGTGACAGTGACCGTAATGAACCGGGCTCCTGTTGCCGAAGCTGGTACCGACGGTGAGTTTGCAACAGGAAGTGTTGTCACCCTCGACGGCAGTAATTCTTACGACCCCGAAGGAGACACGCTAACTTATAGCTGGAGCTTCATTAGCAAACCTTCTGGCAGCTATGCGGGTATCGATTCATCTGCTTCAGTCATTACCAGCTTCACAGCAGATATTGAAGGCACTTATGTGATAGCTCTGGTTGTCAACGATGGTGAGACCGATAGTGTGGCAGACACTGTTACCCTGACCGTGGTTAATGAGAATGTTGCGCCTGTTGCACTCTCGTCCCTTCCCCTTGAAGTTCTGGTTGGCGAAACCATAGTGTTGTATGGCAACGACAGCTACGATCCTGACAATGGCCCTTCCCCGCTGAGTTATGCCTGGTCCTTCGGTAGCATCCCCGCAGCCAGCGGACTGACTGACGCAGATATAACCAATCCGGGCTTAGCAACAGCCAGCTTTGTACCTGACATAGACGGTAATTTCACTGTGTGGCTGACGGTCAACGACGGAGAACTGGAAAACAGTATAGCTGCGACTACTTTAGTAGGTGCGCTGCCAGTTTGTTCTCTGAATTCAGAAGCAGGATTTGATACTACAGCGGGCCCGGGTGAAGTTGTTCAGCTCGACGGTACAGGTTCAACTTACACCAGTGCCTGTGATGAGCTCTCTGTTAACTGGCAATTTGTTTCGGTTCCTTCAGGCAGTGTGCTTAACAACAATGACATTGCCAGCTCCGGAACACTGGCTGCGTCATTTATGCCGGATACAAGCGGAGCCTACGTACTGCGTCTTACACTGGTAAATGGACAAATTTCATCGGCAGACAACGTGACTGTAACAGTAGTTGCCAATGAATCTCCGGTTGCTATTGCTGGCGCGGATCAGACTCATGATGTGCAAAGCAATATCGTACTGGATGGTTCAGCAAGTTATGACCCCGATGCTTCACCGGCTCCATTGACGTATCTGTGGCAGGTTGTCAGTCAGCCTGCGGGCAGCAATATACAAGTCACTACGCCAACCGCACCGGTAGCAGGCTTCTTTGCTCTTCTGCCCGGCGATTACGTTCTTAGCCTGACGGTAAGTGATGGATCAGCCAGTGATACCGATGAAATACTAATCACAATTGAAGCCGAAGAGCCACTGATGTGCGATATAAATGGTGATAATGTAGTCGATACCACCGACATCATGAAGATTTTTGCCCGCAGGAATACACAGGCAAACGGCCCTGACGATCCTGCGGACCTGAATGGTGATGGTGTGATAAACGTACTGGATGCAAGGGGCTGCGTATTACAGTGCACCTTTACGAACTGTGCTGTTCAACCACCACAATAATGTTTTAACGGGGTGCCCGCGGGGCCCCCGAATATCAGACAAGGATTGACTATGAAACACTTATGTATTGTATCTTCGTTACTGCTAGTTATCGGTTCTGCGACGGCAACAGCAGCGCCTGTATTATCTTTTGGTGAACAGGGACAGGATTATCTGTATACCGCGTATGAAGGTGACAGTCTCGATATACCGGTATGGATATCAGGCTTAAACCCTGAGAATCTGGGCGGACTGGATATTACGTTCAGTTTTGATGAACCTGTTACTGATTTGTTTAGTGTAGATTTCACTTTGGATAGCACCGGAACATTTATTTACGGTAGTTCAGATACGTATGGCGAGGTAAATCTCTCTGCGGTCAGTCTGGACTGGGATCTGAGCGGCCAACCAGATGCTTTCCAAATTGCTTCACTGACATTTACTGCTGTCAGTGAAGGGATCGGACAGTTGATGTTCACAGATGTACTACTATCCGATGATTTAGGTTTTACGCTGAACCTTGCCAACAGCTTCATCGCGGACATTAATGTAATGAGTGTACCAGTGCCACCAACACCCACGCCGGTTCCTGCGCCACCGGCTGCAGGTTTGATGCTATTTAGCCTGCTCCTGCTGCCATTAAGAAAACGCTTGCTCAGATTGTAAAATCGGGTGATGCAACAAATCCCGGGCAACTCCCCTCTATGGATTTCTTGAGGCGGATTGCCCGCGCTTCATCACCCATATTCAACCAGCTCAGGCTCAAATGAAAACGTGTCAACATGTCCTGGTTATCTTCCAACTCCAGCGCTTCTTTCTTTAGTGAGGCAATTAAAGCCGGAGACGCCAGCGTTTCATCAATCTTAATCAGCCGCACATAAACGCTTATCCGTACGGCTTTTTGCATATCATTCGCTTCACCTTTTGCCAGCACAGAATCAAGGTAGTCCAGACTTTTCAGATACAACGCACGGGCTTTGTCGATTTTATCAAGATGATAAAAAGTATCTGCCTCATTGACCCAGTACTGATAAAGTTCGGTCTTCTGCGGCTCTTTGCTTTCAAGTTGCTGATAAAAATTCAGTGCATCTTCGTACTGCCCGAGGTAGTAGTAGAGTGTTGCGAGGTTTGATGTAATCACAGGATGGTCCGGTGAAAATACCAGCGCGCTTTGATAGGTATTTCTCGCACTGGCCAGGTCGCCGTGACAAAACTGATAGGTGCCCAGATTAGTGAGCGTTTCTAAACCTTCCCAGTCATTTACTGCCTCTCCGGACCAGTAAATCGCTTTCTCAACCTGACCGGTAAAAAAGTAAACCCGGGCCAAAGTAAACGGAAACTTCCATTGCTGCGGGTCCAGGTCAATTGCCTTAATAAGCGCAAGCTCTGCAGATTTAATATATTGCTCGTCACCGGTTTGCCGGAAACGCTGCACCTCGACTTCTGCGAGCAGTTGTAGTCCCGCGGTGTTGTCAGGATCAATTAGAAATAACTGCTCAAGGTATTGAGCCGCCGCCTCCGGGTCTCCTGCCTTTCGGGCGAGTACTGCACTGGCGGTTAACACTGTAGGAGATGAATCATTTAGTATTCTGGCGCGCTGGCATTCTTCGTCAGCCTCCTGAAGATAACTTTTCTCCCCGCTAAAAATATGTTTCTGTACCAGCACATTACACAAAGTTGCATGAGCATCTGCAAAATCGGGGGCCTGTCGCAATACTCTGTGCAAGATGTCGGATAACTTAAGTAATACCGCTTCATTTCGCTCCCCGTCAAGATAACTCAATCCGCCGGTATATAGCTTGTAATCCTCCCAGGAAGGTGTAACAGCGCTCGCGATCCCCTGATTAACATTCTCAATAGCTGACTTAATAGCCCGGCTGATATATAGGGGAGAGGAAGTTGCACTGAAGTGACCGGACCAGAAATAAGACATGCCGTCTTCATCATAAAGTGATAACCGGATTAAGACGAACTTACCTGTTTCTATCAATTCGCCGGTAATAACCAGTTCTGCTTTCTGCTCTGAAATTAACGACGGCGGGCTCATCGCTGCGCTATAACGAAATGCACTCCCCGGTAAGAAATCGCTGACACCGGCAACAGCATCTTCCAGCATATGTGTGTAAGTCAATTCGTTGTCATCACCAGCAATGGGCATCACTGCAACAACATTGTGATCAAACAAACCGTCAGATGAAGGGATTAGATCAGACTCTTGCGAAACGCCTTGCTCAGGCACCTGGTAGGCAATAACAGACATCAAAGCAATAGCGATGATGCCAAACATTACCATTGGCTTCCACCGAAAGCCCCGCGTTTCAGACAAGGTAGAGTCCGGTTCGTGAGCAGGTACTGCCGTAGTGCCCTTATCTGTCAAATCCTCTGCACTAGAGTACAAAGTCCAGGACGGACAAGAAAGCGCATTGGCTACCCGCTCCAGACTTTTCAGATCGACCGGTTGACTGAATACCCTGCTGACAAGCGATCTGGGTAATTTATCCAGTCCCTCAATATCCTGAATTTTGCGGGCGAGTTCAGTTTTAGAGTGAATTCCGGCATTCGCCATGGCCTGGTGCAACTTAACTTGCGAAGCAATAATACCCCGTTCCCTGCCTGCTGCATTGTCTGCACCGGTTCTTCCACTTTCAGAATTATTCACAGCAACTCCTAATGTTCCTTCATCAGGTGTACAGCACTTCTCACCACTTAGTATTAATTTACTATCATGAGATCACGTGACAGAACAATAAATAGCCATGAAAATAGTGTTGTTTCGCTTCAAAATAAAAATAAGTATTTACTCGCAGTGCCTCTAATGAATTATCATAGGACATGACAAAAGCTGAAAAGAGAATAATCCTTATTTTACAAACAACCCCGCCACTTCCTGCCAGCGGGCTTCGCTTTCCGCCACCAGCAATTTGCCAGTGATTTGCGGTGTGTACTCGCTGCCGTCGATCATTCTCGCTACTGCGCCGGCTTCTTTGGTAATGAGTAATCCGGCGCCGTGATCCCACAAATTAAGCTTATTCTGGAATAACACGAAAGAGACGGCGCCGGTGTTGAGCAAACGATATTCTGCTGCCGCACAGCGGTAATCCATCACCCGCCCCATTTTCATCACGGCTTTCACCGCTTGTTCCCGCTCTTCCTCTTTCGTGACGCCGAAGGAATAACATCCCATGGTATCTGTAAGTGGCAGTGTGCCGTGGCGATTAGCGGTTAACGGAACGTCTGAACTGTTTATGCGTTGAAAAGCCCCCTGCCCTTTGATAGCCCATAAATAGTCGCCGGTCACAGGCTCAAAGATAATGGCAGCGATCATTTCGCCATGACTGGCGATACCCAGCATCACGCCGAAGTTCACCGAACCATTAGCGTAATGCCAGGTCCCGTCGATGGGGTCGAGCACAAAACTGAGAGGTGCATCACCGAACCGTTCCAATGCTGCCGGGTCCTCATACACACTTTCCTCACCAATCAGCAACGCGTCGGGGAACAGTTCACGGAGTCGCTGAAGAATAAACGTTTCAGTCGCCTTATCTGCTACGGTCACGAGATCGTGGTGGCTTAGCTTTTCTTCTATCTGCCCGTTTTGTAGTTGTCTGAAACGGGGCATGATTTCAGCGTCAGAGGCTTCTTTGCAAATACCGGCAAGTTGGTGTAACTGTTCTTTATCTATCATTTTGATCCCTGAGTGATATGACGAAGGTAGAATTGGGGTTAGTCCCGTATGTGTTCATAATGCCACGGTGAGCAAAACGTGCCAGACATGAATCATCAAACCGGACATCCGGGGCTGATTTCAACACCGGCAGCTCTGTTCTGAGTTTCCATGCTGGTCTACACTACACCGCTAATTTTCCAAAAGGGTTACAATGCTGAATAAATTGATCTTATTACCGGTCAAAGGGCTGATCACCATACTGCCGTTTGCCATTACTATCTATTTTCTTGTCTGGCTGGTCAGTACCACGGAAGCATTGTTATCGCCTTTCCTTCCCGAAGATTACTACTTCCCGGGCCTGGGCGTCGTTACAGTCATTCTGGCCCTGACTGCCGTCGGCATTTTAATCAATGCCTATCTGTTTAACTGGGTTATTTTGTTAGGTGAACGCATTTTTGCCCGCGTTCCGGTAGTAAAAACCTTATTCGGTGCCGTGCAGGATGCAGTAGAACTGTTTGAAGTAAAGCCTGACGAAGACAGCAGAAAAGCGGTTTCTGTAGAAATGGAAGGTGGTATTAAGTTAATTGGCTTTATGACCAGCGATAAGGTGGCCAACAAGTTATTTCCTGATGAGGACAAAGTAGCCGTGTATTTACCCATGAGCTATCAGATTGGTGGATACACGCTGTACTTACCGAGGGAAAAAGTTACGCCACTGGATATTGATGTGGAAACTGCCATGCGCATAGCGGTAACCGGGGGTAATTCAATTGAAAAAGACAGTTAATCCGTCCTTTAGTTAACGGATTCAGGCCGCCATCCGGCGGCCTGAACAGAATTTACTTCGCGTAATCCACCACAAAGACGTCATCCAGAATGCCGAGTTCAGCGAGTAACTCACCGAACTTCTTGTGTTCCGGGTGAGGCAGATAATTATCCCGTGCCGCTTCATCAGTAAAGGTGAGCTGATAAATATGCGTAAAGCCTTTATTAAGCGCCTCAGGACTGTTATTCACCCCGTGCTCAAATGATTCAATACCGGGGATTTTATGCTCTAGCTCAGCAAACGCGCGGGTGACTTTATCAATATCCGCAGCACTCGCATCGCCGGTATATTTGAATACAACGATATGTCTGACGGTTTGTGACTCCGTATCTGCGTTAGCGTTAAAGGTTGCGCACATAAATAAACACCATAGTAATATTCGTATTTTCATTTTGACTCAGCATACTCTCTGGTTGATTGTTCTGACGTGTTTTTTTCGCCTGCCAGACCGGTTAACCGCGGGGTCATAGCAAACTTTGCTGCAATATCTTCTATCGTCTGTAACTGTGCCTCTCCAAGCTTACCGGCCCAGCCGGAAGTCACTTTACTGGTCTCCATTTTCTTTGTCGAATCAGGCACGTAAGCTGTTGAAGACGGCTTTTTAAAGTCCGGTACTATAATGTCATCACAATTCAGATATCCGGCAATCTTCTGGAATTCTAAATCAGGATTTCTGGCCAGCTCTTCAAACCGCACGTAATGAAGAGAGTCACCACCAAAGCTGTCTTCGATAAATTTTTCCGTAAGAAAATAATAGCCGGTAAGTCGCTCGAAATCTCCGGCTTTATCGATAGCACGGATGTCATCACTGAACCGGCTGAAGTAATCAGCCCTGCCATCGTTCACATTAAGCAAATGGTTGGTAAGAGAAAAATTTTCAAACGCACCTTCAGCCCAGTTTTTTCTTGCTTTAATGGAAGAGATTACGGCGCGGGGATCACGATAAATATGAATGACCGGGCACTGATAAGTATCTTTCAGATATTTCAGGCTTAATGCCCCTTTCACATACTTCACTACAACCCGGTTTTTAAAAGCCCTGCCCGGGTCGAGTAGTGCTTGATCACGCAACACAAACGGATTAGTCAGTATGCCTTTTTGCGCCTGATGCAAAAGCGCTTTCATAGCCGGAGACGGCGTATGTGCCGTCGTGGCATAAGGCATAAAACCGTTAATGTAAGCATATCCCGGGTCAGGAAGTGCGATACCCTGCACGGCTTTCTGAATATAACCGCACCGGGCCTGCAAAGGTTCAAACACCCGTTTGGCATTCAAACCTTCCGCGACCAATTCCTGTAACCACGTAGTACCACTACGCCAGAAACCGTTAATGACAACAGTTTCAGCGGTATTCACCCGCAATGCGTTTACCCTGTCGGGCGCACTTAACACATAACGTTTAAGCGCTTTCACATTTTCTAACATCAATGGGTTGTCCTGCTTATTATTCTGAACAGGTTAATATGCGTAAACTCACCAGTTGGATCTCGCCTCGCTCTCCCAGGCCCGCCAGACAAAACCAACACCTATACTGTAAGTCACATCTTTCTCATACAGCGGGCTGTCTTCATTGGCTGACCCCTGATTGAATTGCAAAGATGTGCCAAGAAACCCGCGAACTTTATTCATAACAGGAAAAGACAATCCCAGCGACACTTCTGATCCCAGATAACCACCTTTGGCATTAAATTGACGGCGTGTCGATGTAACATATGCCTCATCTACCTGATAAAAGTAGTCATGCAATTTTTCTGTCGCCCAGGTCATTCTGAATGCCAGACTCAGTCCGGTACTGTCGAAAAAAACGCCGCGCTGCTGATAGCGTAAAGTCGGTTCAAAAACATAACCCCTGGTATGCAAATCACCAAGATCTGTTGAAAATACAGCCCTTGCCTGCACTCTGCCGGTGAGCCTGCCATTTCCACCACGTTGGAATGAAAAATCCCGTATTTTGTAAATTAGCTGCGGACCGGCCTCAAACATATAATCCAGCTCTGGCATGCCTTCCCGCGCCGTATTGTCGTCGCTGTCGGCAGAGAACGCGCCGCTGAAACTCATGTCCAGTTCAAGTCTTTCATTTTCCAGAAATACAGCTCGTGCCCCGCCGTCACCGCCGATGCGAAAAATATCACCGCGATAGATAGCATACGGTGCAGCAAGTCCGACAAAATTTCGCTCTTTGGATGCGGGGTAATTCGGCACTTCTATCATGCCGCCGCCAATACCCACTTCCCACAATGGCTGCTTTTCATCAAGCGACTCAAAACCGGTCAGGTTGCGGTTAGGTGAGTCGCCTGTAGCGGCAGTTTCGTCGTCCGCAAGGGTGTAAAAGGCAGTCATCATGAGAAGCAGCATTGGCATTAAAAATGGTGATGAGCTCAATTCAAATCCCTTGTGTTGTCAGTGACATAATTGTGAGTACCGGAGCGGAAGCTGATACCGGCGTGAATCAACTGTTTACCATTTCGGATAGGCGGACAAACTCGTCATCCAGACTGTTTGACGGCATCGTCTCACCGGCACGGGTGTACCAGTAGCGGGCATTGAATTTATCGCCCTCTACCCGGTGCAGATAGCCGTGAATTAAACATGACAATGCATCATTTTCATTTTCGACAATCGCGTGTGCGCCGTCCCAGTTTCCCTGAGAGGCTTTGTCCAGCGCCTGCTGATGAAGGTTTGTCACTAATATTTTCCCCGTAAAGACAGTGTTTTCATTACCTTGTAAAACACTATATCACAGCCTTTTTTATTCGCATCACATACCCGTTATGTATCGACAGGCAACAAACCTTACTGGAAGAAATATTAACTAATAATGAAAAATTATAAAGCCCATAACTTTACATGATAACTATTATCATTTACATTCCCACCCCTAACGCACATCTCAATAAACTAATATTATTCAAGGAACACCCATGGCATACGATAAGTTGGGCTCCGGCGCTTTATTAACCGCGCTGGCAATTTCAGTGTCTGCAGCACATGCAGAGGAAGCAAAAACAGAGAAAACCGCAGCAGAAAAAGAGCAACAAGCGGTCGAACTGATCAAAATCCATGGTGTCCGCAACTCGATTTACAATGTAAAACGCTCAGGTGACGCCCGTCGTCTGGCCGACCTGATAGACACCCCTGCCACCATCACTGTACTGACAAAAGACCAGATTGAAGAATCCGGCCGTTCAGATCTTAAAGAAGTCTTGTCAACTCAGGCTGGTGTTACTCTGGGAACCGGCGAAAACGGTAACGCTTTCGGCGACCGCTATATTATCCGCGGACATGAAGCCCGTTCAGACGTATTTGTTGACGGCTTACGCGACCCCGGTATGAATACCCGCGAAAGCTTCTCCGTCGAACAAATTGAAATTACCAAGGGACCCAGCTCAACGTTTGCCGGTCGCGGCTCATCAGGCGGTGCCATTAACAGCATTACTAAAAAAGCCTCTCTGGATTACGACTTCGGCCGTGTGGATGTAGGTGCAGGCACTGACAACTATCTGCGCGGCACGGTGGATGTAAACACGCCGCAAACCGAAAACTTCGCTACCCGTGTGAATATCATGAAAGCCACGGAAGATGCGCCGAAACGTGACGGTGCTGAGCGTGAAAGACAAGGTGCGCTGATTTCAGGGCTGTACGATAACCTTACAGATCTCAAGGTATGGGCGGACTTCTATTATCTTAAAGCTGAAGATGTACCGGATCTGGGCTCCACAGCCGTAAACGATGTCATCATCGAAGATATTCCGGTATACGCGCAAAACGGTGACTTCCTTACTTCAGAAGCCACATCCGGCACCTTACGGGTTGAATATGAACTGAATGATGACTGGAAAATTTACAGCATTACCCGCTACGGTAAAACGGATAACGGCTATCTTGCCACCAGCGCCGGAGGTACCACAGGTTACGCCACAGAAGAGGACGCCACAAACGGCACCAATGGCTACACAACCTTCACCTTCGGAACACATTCCAACTGGCAGGATGTAGAGCATTTCGCAACGCAACTGAATCTGTTCGCCAATCTGGATACCGGCTCTGTAGAACACAAATTTTTGGTCAGCGCCGAATATGCTGATTACTCCGTATTGAACGGCCGCTATGCGGATACCGGTTCAGCTGCCACAACAAACTGCTGGGCATCAGGCCGCGGCGGCGTCAGCGAAACCTTCTGCGGACTGGACGCCAGCGGTAATGCTGCAGCCGGTCTGAACAGTGTCATCGACCGTTCTGCCGCTTATGAAGGCGATTATACGGCGGATTACAATTATGAAGTATCGGCATTGTCATTAATGGATACCATGCAGGTAACCAAGGAACTGATGGTATTTGCCGGCATCCGTTTCGACTCTTACGATTACAGCAACGGCACGGTTGGCCGCAGTGGTGCAGCAGACTTTGCTTATTCTGATACGCTGGTTAACGGTCACTTCGGCCTGGTCTATGAGGCCATGGACGATGTGAATCTGTATGCTTCTTACGGCACGGCTTCGAACATCAACGGTGGTGAATCTGATGTTGGCGGTAACTGCGGATACGGTGGTGTGTGTACCGATTCAGACGGCAATGCCTCAGCCGATCCGGAAACCGTAGAAAACCTGGAAATCGGTACAAAAATGTCCCTGAACGACGAATCGCTGTTTGTTCAGCTCGCCGCTTTCAAACTGACTAAAGACGATGTGATGGAAGGTGCCGGTCGTGGTTACGATGTCACAGGCTCACTGAATACCGGTAAACATGAAGTGACCGGGGTTGAAGTTGCGGTAAATGGTCAGGTAACAGAGGCCCTGAGTATTCAAATCAGTGGTGCCATTATGGATTCAGAAATCCTGGAGTCGGTCTCCAGTCCTGACAGCGTAGGCTTGCCACTGGCTCTGTTTGCGAATAAGAGTTTTTATGCGCAGGCCCGTTATCAGTTAACTGAAGATTTCGCTTTCGGTGGTGACTTCACTTATAAGGACAAGATGACAGGTGGTCAGCCTGACACAGGTTCTTCCGGTCCGGTTGTGCCGTCCTACAACCTGGTTAACCTGTTTGCTCTTTATAACTTTACTGACGATATTACCGTACGCCTGAACTTTGGTAACGTGTTCGATAAAGAGTATTATACCTCTACATACCGTGCACCGAAGTTTATGTACATCGGTGACCGTCAGTCACTGCGCGCCACATTAACCTACCAGTTTTAAGGAAATATCATGGTCCTGATTGAGCAATTGCTGTCAAAAGATGAAGTGCAGACTTTTCGTCAGCACCTCAGTCAGGTGCCGTGGCTGGATGGTAAAGGCACAGCGATGGGCATGTCTGCAGCAGTAAAAGACAATGCCCAGGCTGATCCGGAAAATGATACGGTACGGCAGTTAGCCAATCAGTTGCTGGCCAGATATGGCGAGCATCCGAAGCTGGTGTCTGCCGTGTTACCTCAAAAGATTTTCCCACCCTGCTTTAACCGCTACGGACAGGGAGAAACTTACGGTTTGCACGTTGATGCCGCTGTAATGCGCGTGCCACGCTCGCCGGATGTAATGCGTTCAGATATGTCGATGACACTGTTTCTGTCAGAACCGGACGAATATGAAGGCGGTGAACTGCTCATAAAAACAGAGTTTGGCGAACAAAAAGTAAAACCCCGTGCCGGTGATGCTGTCACCTATCCGTCCGGCAGCTTACATATGGTAACACCGGTCACTTCAGGTGTGAGACTGGCCGCTATCACCTGGATGCAAAGTCTGGTTCCGGACACACCGATGCGGGAAATCCTCTTTGAACTGGATCAGAACATTCAACAGCTCAGCGCGAACGACACGGTATCACGTGAGCAACTGGACAGCCTGCATCACGTTTATCATAACCTGATCCGCAAAAACGCCGTGTTCTGAATCTATCGGGAAACCGGTATTTGCAGGTACTCCTCATCACTGACCTTTTCCATCCACACCACATTTTTACCATCACCGAATTGCTGAATGGCGATATGTGACATCATGGAATGCTCCGTAGCACCGTGCCAGTGTTTAACACCGGGCGGGGTCCAGACCACATCGCCGGGCTTAATGGTTTGCTTTTCTTTACCCCATTCCTGAACGTATCCCGTACCTTCAGTAACAACGAGACGTTGTCCTTTGGGATGGGTGTGCCAGGCCGAGCGTGAACCTGGCGCAAAAGTGACACTGGCACCGGAAACACCGGCTTCTTTGTTACTGAAATACGGATTCACGATGCTGGTACCGGTGAAGAACTTGTCTGAGCCGGTGATTGCCTGCTGTTCACCGTTTTGCGTGACTTCAAGAGATTGCGCTGAAGACAATGAAGAAATAGCGAGTAAACAGACCACACTGAATGACGTTGCAAAAGTATGCATAAAACTGAGTTCCTGATGTTGGAAAGGTTATTCAGATTACGCCAAACCACCGCCAAAGTTTTTCAAAAGCTGTGCATAGCACCTATGAATCTTTTTAATAAATAGATGGGTTACAGTTACTTAGAAAGAGCCGGAACTCCCCGGGGTATACAATTAAAAAACGCCCGGAGGATCAGGCAATACTTTCACAGGATCAGACTATCGCTTCTCAGCAAATTGGCGCTATCTTTTACAGTCAGGGATATAAAGATTCATATTACGCATTAGCGCAATGCATATGCTGCCACCACGAAGAATCGCTTTCCCCCTGCATACAAACATTTTGAAACCCGTAATCTGAACAGGCCAGCTTCAAGGGAAATATCATGATTAAGCTTACCGTAAACGGTCGTCCCGAAACCTTTGACGGAGACCAGCAAATGCCACTGTTGTGGTATTTACGAGATGAAATCGCGCTTACCGGCACAAAGTTCGGGTGCGGTATGGCCCAGTGCGGTGCATGTACCGTGCACGTAAATGGCAAGCCGGTCAGATCCTGCGTCACTCCAATGCTGGCTTTGGAAGGAGCCGCTGTCGCCACCATTGAAGCCGCTGAAACCGACAGGATCGGTGCAGTTGTTCAGGCTGCCTGGATAGAGGAGCAGGCGCCACAATGTGGTTATTGCCAGTCTGGTCAAATCATGTCTGCGGTCGCGTTACTGAAAGAGAAAGCTGCGCCAACGGATGATGATATTGATGCCGCCATGAGCGGAAACATTTGTCGTTGCGCAGCCTATCCACGGATCCGCAGCGCTATTCACCGTGCGGCAAGGGAGCTGAAATAATGATCATTAACCCTCAACATCAGCAACAAACTGAAGCAGCGCAACATGGTGCTGCCATTACCCGCAGGCAGTTTCTGGCCGGCATGGGCGCATTGACACTGGCGGTAAACTTTAAAGGCCAGATTGCGCTGGCAGCAGAAAACGCCGGGGCTGATGTATTTATGCCCAACGCGTTTATTCAAATCGATAAAAACGGCTTTGTTACGATTATTTCCAGCTATATAGAAATGGGCCAGGGTACCTTTACCGGTCTTGCTACACTGGCGGCTGAAGAATTACATATTACACCGGAGCAACTGCAGGTGACAGGCTCCCCTGCCGACTTAGAAAAATACGGCAATCCGGTGCTGGCGGCGGTAGGTTTTAATGTGCAGGGTACCGGCGGCAGTACCGCTATGGCCGGAGCATGGAATGTAATGCGAACCGCAGCAGCATCGGCACGCCATATGTTACTTCAGGCAGCAGCCCTGGAGTGGAAAGTCCCGTTTAAAGAACTGGTTGTGGAAGACGGTATCGTTATTCACAAAGCAACAAATAAGCGTGCCGGTTACGGTGCCTTTATCGATGCCGCTGCAGAGTTACCGGTGCCTGATGCGGGTACACTTACGTTTAAAAAGCCGGCTGAGTATCAGCGCATCGGAAAAGCGGAAGGCATGCGCCGTGTCGACGTGCCGGAAAAAGTAAACGGCAAGGCTGTTTATACTCAGGATATCAAACTACCGGATATGCTGGTGGCCGTCATTGCTCACCCGCCAAGAAAATTCGCAAAAGTAGCCAGCGTAGACAAAGCGCCGGCCCTGGCGGTGCCGGGTGTCGTTGCGGTACTGGACATTCCCGGCGACAACGTAATTCAGGGCGGTGTAGCTGTGCTTGCTAAAAATACCTGGATTGCGAAGAAAGGCCGTGATGCACTGAATATTCAATGGGACGGGAATACAGGTTCACACGCCGGTACCGCTGCCCTGTTTGAAGAATACAGACAGCTGGCCGCGACGCCCGGGCTTGAAGTGGCAAATACCGGCCCGCAATTAGCTGAAGTGCCTGAAGGCGGTCATGAAATCGATGCGGTGTTTGAATTGCCTTACCTGGCTCACGCAGCAATGGAGCCGATGAACGCATTGATTCACCTTCAGGAAGACAGCTGTCATATGTGGAATGGCGAACAATGGCATACCGCAGACCAGGCAGCCATCGCCAAAGAGACCGGTTTGCCGGTTGAAAAAGTGCAGATCACCCAGCTTTATGCAGGTGGCAGTTTCGGTCGCCGTGCCGGCCCAAGCTGCGACTTTGTGATAGAAGCAGCCCGTATTGCTAAAGTTGCCCGTGCGCAGGGGCTTCACGTGCCCATCAAAATGGTGTGGCTGCGGGAAGAAGACATGGGTGGCATGCAGTATCGCCCGATGACAGTACACAACAACAAAATCATGATTAACGCCGATGGCAGTGTGGCTTCCTGGCGCTGGCGTGTTGTAGGGCAAAGTTTCTTCCCCATGCCGGCCACGCAGGTTGACCATACGCTGATGGAAGGTGCTCACGGCCTGCCCTACGCCATTAATAACATGCTGGTAGAGCAGCACCTGGTTAAAGGTGATGTGCCTGTTTCGTGGTTGCGCTCTGTAGGCCATACGCACTCGGCCTTTGTCGGCGAAGTATTGATTGATGAAATTGCCGCTAAAACCGGACAGGACCCTTACCAGTTCAGACGTAAATTACTGGCTGATGCGCCTGAATTTTTACACGTGCTGGATCTCGTTGCTGAAAAATCCGGCTGGAACACGCCACTTCCGCAGGGCAAAGAGGGCGAAAGGCGAGCGCGGGGTATTGCCATACGTCAGTCGTTTAACACCATCGTTGCTCAGGTAGCGGAAGTCACAGTGCGTCCAGACAACACCTACAAAGTAGACAAGGTATACTGCGCTGTGGATTGCGGCCAGGTAATTAACCCGGTCAATGTGGCGACACAGGTAGAGGGCGGGATCGGTTTTGCCATGTCATTCCTGAAACAGGAAATCACCCTGGAAGACGGTGTGGTAACACAGAGCAATTTCCACAATTATCCGGTTCTTCGCATCAATGAAGCACCGGCAGTGGAAGTATTTACGGTTGACTCCGTGAAGCCGCCAACGGGGATCGGAGAGCCCGGCGTACCGCCTGCCGTTCCGGCTATCTTAAATGCCATCAGCAGCATAACCGGTAAAGTAGTTCGCAGGTTACCGCTGGGCGCTAAAGTGCTGGCTTAGTCGCCGGTTGCAAAAATAGCTTCACTGCAGAGATAAAAAAGGGCCGGTGACTTACCTCACCGGCCCTTCTTTTTATTACCGGCTTTTAGCCGGCAGTTAGTCTTACCATCACAGCTTCTTTTACTCTGCGGCCGTAGTCTTCATCGGCGGCATCGTATTGTGCAAACATGGCTTCCTGCACATCAGCAGTTGCCTGACTTAAACCATCTGCAATATTGCTTACCAGTTGCTGCTTTTGCGATTCGTTCATGATGCGGTACAGCTCACCGGCCTGAGAAAAGTTATCATCATCCTGCGTATCGTAAATGTCCAGCCATGCATCCTGCTCCAGCGGCATGGGTGGCTCTGCATATTGCACAGCTTCTGCCGGCTCACCGGCCATAGCGCGGTTATTCGGATAGAAGTTAGCACCACTGCTTGCCAGTGCAGGGTTAATACCGGCAAAAGCACCGTCACGCTGGTAGTTGTGCACCGGGCATTTTGGCGCATTCACAGGGATCTGATTCACATTCGCGCCCACGCGGTAACGGTGTGCATCCTGATAAGCCAGCAAGCGCGCCTGTAACATTCTGTCCGGCGATACACCAATCCCCGGTACTAAATTATTTGGTGCAAACGCCGCCTGCTCGGTTTCTGCAAAGTAGTTGTCAACATTACGGTTCAGCTCAAGCTGCCCGATTTCCTTTAACGGGAAGTCTTTGTGTGGCCATACTTTCGTTAAATCAAAAGGATTTATGTGGTAGCTGCGGGCTTCCTCTTCCGTCATGATCTGCACCTTCACGGTCCAGGATGGAAAGTCACCGTTATCAATGCTGGCAACCAGGTCCTGCTGTGCGCCGAAGGCCGGCATTTGTGCAGCTTCTTCAGTGGTCAGGGTTTTAATCCCCTGATTAGTTTTGAAGTGCCATTTCACCCAGTAACGCTCACCTTTACTGTTCCACAAACTCAAAGTATGGGAGCTGTATCCGTTCACATGACGGTATGATAACGGGATCCCGCGGTCAGACATCAAAATGGTGGACTGGTGCAACGATTGCGGGTTATTCGCCCAGAATTCGTAAACCGCCTGCGGATCAGGCAGATTCGTCCGCGGATTTTTCTTCTGGCTGTGGATGAAGTCGGGGAATTTAATCCCGTCCCGTAAGAAGAATACCGGCGTATTATTGCCCACCATATCCCAGTTTCCCTGCTCTGTGTAAAACTTCACAGCAAAGCCACGGGGATCACGGGCATAATCACTTGAATCCTGGCCGCCGCCTACTGTGGAAAAGCGCAGAAATACCGGTGTTTGCTGACCTTCCTGCTGCAGGAAATCAGCTATCGTATAATCCGACAGGCTGTTGGTCAGCGTGAAGGTGCCGTAAGCTGCACTGCCTCTGGCATGGACAACACGCTCGGGAATACGCTCGCGGTTAAAATGAGCCAGCTTCTCAAACAGGTAGTGATTGTCGAAAGTCACCGGACCGCGACGACCCGCAGTGCGGCTCTGATTATCATTCGCAACCGGCGCGCCGTTAGCCGAGGTTAACGTAACAGATTGAGGGTTCTTACCCGAAAATGGACACTGACTCATAATATTATCCTTCTGAACTGACACTATTGTGATGGACAGATTTTTATTTAAGTGCTCAGGTAGAGACTGTTTCTGTCCGTTAAGAAGATTATGGTCGATTACTATTTTTGAATAAAACGAAGTAAATTGATTGTTTAGATTGATTTTAAAGATTAGAAACCCGAAGTTTAATCGGGATCTAAAAAGCCAGCTATCCCCAAGGATAACTGGCCCGATAAAGATAACAGGTTAAGTAATCGCTCAAGGCTTTTCAGGGGCGTCCTGAAGCAATGTTTTAATTGACTCATTACCGGCGAGGTCTGCAAGATCTATCAGATAGCTTTTTTGCAACTCGTCCAGCGTTTGTCCTGCCAGCAGTTGCTTTACTCTGTCTTCTTCACCATTGGCTATCGCCGTTTTCAGTCCGGACATATTGGCTATGGGATTCACTATTGTTTCTCCTCAGCGGTGATTACAAACGTTCACAGAAAACAAAGCCCGCCGGAGGGCGGGCGCTTTACGTTTCATCAAATTAGCTTTTCATTTTCATCAGGCCTTCGGCCTCAACGGTGAAGGTATTGAAGAATTCTTCTTCCATCTCGCCAGTAACGCGGACCCGCTCGCCCTTAATCAAGGTGAGTTTGCCATCCTGATCCAACGGCATGTCATCAAGATCGTCCAGCTCTACAGTTAGCGTTGAGTCGCCTACTTTTAGCTGCAGTGCTTTTTTACCGATAGACTGAACTGTACCTACCAGCACCATTTCTTCGTCATCCACGTCCAGTGAGTTTGCCGCGCTCAGATACATATCTGCAGAGTGCTGGTCCACATCGTCAGCCAGAAAGGTCGTTTCCAGCTCGTCCACAAAGACACTTTGTGCCACGATTCGGGAGTCAGTAAATAAACCATCATCCAGCTGTGCGGTTACCATGACATCTTTCCCTTCAAGTTCTTCATAAGCCTGTGCATCCAGGTCAGTATTATGAAGCTCTACGAAAATGGTGCCGTCACCGTAATCCAGCGTGAAGAACTTTGAATCCACATCAGTGACTTCACCAGTGAGCGTTATCCAAGTGTCCGGCATATCAGCCAGACGCGTTGTGGTGTTGGAGTCCTGAGCCTGCATCACAGCTTTATTCATCCGGTCACGGGCGTTGGTCTGTTGCTGATTTTCCATTTTCACCGGCTGCATGGCACCGGTCTGTGTTTCAACCTGTTTGGCTGCAGCGGCACCGGCAACACTGGATAAAGTTGCAGTAACAAATACAGCAGCTAATGTTTTCTTCGTGTTCATCATAATGACCTCCTGAATTGATATGTCTTTTGAGAACAATGAATAGTCATTCGGAGTTAGCTGATGCAAAGCCAGTGCCGCCCATTCAAATCAATAACTTAGAATGAAAAAGAGGGAAGTTAGGAGATTGCAGAGAAGAAATATCCTCCCGCAAGAGTGTAGAGATTACAGGTTAAACCAGAGAACCGCCTTTCAGGTACAGTGCGGTTATCGCATTGCTTTCTACAGGTTTGGAGAACAGGTAGCCCTGACCATAGTCACACCCCATTGCCAGCAGTTTTTCTGCCTGCGCTTTGTCTTCAATTCCCTCTGCAACCATTTTACAGCCAAAGGATTTTGATAAGGCGAGTGCTGTAGAAACAATTGCCAGATGTTTATCGTTCGTCAGCATGTCGCAAATAAACGCGCGGTCAATTTTAATAATATTCACATTGAGGTTGGCAATATAAGCCAGAGAGCTCATCCCTGTACCAAAGTCATCGATGGTCAGCGTGACGCCCAATACTTTTAGGGCATCCAGACGACTTTGAATACTTTCGATATTCATGCTGGTTTCGCTTTCTGTGAGCTCAATTTCCAGCAAACTGGCAGGCACATCAAACTGTTCCAATGTGCCTGCAATGAAGTCCACAAGACCGGGGTCCAGCAAGTTATAGGGGGACAAATTCAATGCCAGCGGAAGTTCAATCTGCTGTGAGCGCCACGCCGCCAGTTGCTTAATACTTTGACAGATAATATAACGGCCAAACTCCTGTACCCGGCCGCTATGCTCAATCAAATCGATAAATGCTCCCGGCGGCAGTATCCCGTCAATGGGATGATGCCAGCGTGCCAGCGCCTCTACCCCGATAATATCTCCGTCTTTCAGCGAGACCTTTGGCTGATAGTAAAGCTTGATCTCTTCCCGCTCCAGCGCACCGGTCAGTTCAGCGCGTAATCTGAGCTGTTTTTTATAATCAACTGCATTGCTTTCGTCAAAGAGCATCCAGCCACAGCGCAGTTGCTTAGCTTTGTACATCGCTGTATCAGCGTTAATGATTAAGCTTTCACCGGAATCAGCGTGTGTAGGATAATGGGCAATTCCAATGCTGGCACCGGTATTAATCGCCAGATTATTAATCATCACCGGTGCATCGCATTGCTCCACCAGAGACTTTGCCAGCCCTTTAGCTTCATCAATATTAAGGCCGGGTGCCCAAATTATAAATTCGTCACCGCCGACCCTTACCAGTACCTGATTGCTGCTTAATGCACCATGCAATCTGAGGGCAATTTCAACAAGCAACTTGTCACCGGCAGCATGACCAAAAGAGTCATTTACCTCTTTAAATTTATCCAGATCGATGACGAATAAACAACCCTGCCCCGCGACCGGTTCATCCATACTGTCTGCAGAAGAGGAAGCGTTATCTATACAGGTTTCCAGTAAGTCATCCAGAAAACGGCGGTTTGGAAATCCTGTCAGGCCATCATGGGTTGCAATTTTCGCCAGTGCATCATTCTTTTGTTGCACCCGTTTAGCAATAAAAGACGACAACGTCAGCGCGAGCCAGATGGCGATCCATAATACAACAACAGACACAATGGAGAGTCGCTTAGCCACCATGGCCATGGTGAGGTCCAGAGAAGTGGTAGTCTGAATGAGGTCGAGTTTATAACCGTTTCGTTCAGCATGGATGTACAGAAATTTTTCATCACCGAACTCCAGCATGCCTCTGGCGAGATCAGTGTGATCTGCAAGGTACTGACGAAAATCATCCGCCTGACTGGCTTTCAATCCACGAACATAAACCCAAATACCTTCGTCGCGGCTAACACGGGCAAAAATACCAGCTTCTTCCTCGTTTCCTCCGTAGATCATAGTCGCCACAGAGGCTGCACTGGCAGCGAGTCCGTCATTGTTAGAAACCAGTTCACTTAAAATGATGTTGGCTTCTTTTTCCATCGCCTGCAAACCGGTTTCCACGCCCAGTTCTGCGGTGAGCCGGTAAGACACTACGACGTATATGACAGATACAAACAGCGACACACCAAGACACGCAAGGATGAGCCTGGTTCTGAAGGATTTGTCTCTGGTTAACTCAGAGAGTTGTACCATCTATAACGCAACCGTCAGTTAGTGATCGCCGTTACGGGTACTGATCCCCGCTACGTGATAGACAGGACACCATCCGGTGAACAGGGAAATAAGATTAAGAAAACCGAATATACCAATAAGGACTTCGATGACAGGTTCTTCGATGATGTTACCGTTGAACAGAGCGAAGGCGGTAAATAACACACCAATCACTCCCCGCAGACTTCTGTCCAGAGTATTCAGGTTTTGGGAAATATTCATGTCGTGATCTCATTGTTGTTATCGATGTCACTGTAATATAACTCTTTCAAAAATTCTTATCGGTATATAAAGCAGACGTTAAGTATCTTAATTCTGGTCACATTTATGAAATTTTGCCATGTCAGGTTACTATTCTGCCCCTTTAACCGCCTCCATCAGATACTGCTTTAAAATATTACCTGCTGGAGACAAGGCAACCCCCCTACGCCGGAGTAAAGAAATATTTCTTTCCACTACCGGATGGGTGAGTTCGATTGCCCGCAACCCCGGGGACATGCGTGCCGGGACTCCTGAACTGGGTAACACTGCCACGCCCAAACCGGCTTCTGCATAGGCAAAAGCAGATGTCATCTGCATGGGTTCAAGAATAATATCCAGCTTCATATCCTGAGCCAGTGCTGTGCTGTCGATGAGGGTCCGGATCGTCGTACCCTTGTTCATGGCAATGACCGGCTGATTTGCCAGTTGTGCCCATTTGACGGATTTCTCCTTTGCCAGAGTATGTGTATCAGAACACACCACTACCATGGCATCTTTGATGAGGGTCAATGCTTCCACTTCTTTGTCAGACTGGGCATAACAAATGCCGAAATCAATCCGCTTTTCATTCAGCGCATTGATGATTTCCTGTCCGGCGCAGTCCTGAATGTTTAACCGGATATCCGGATAATCGCTGTTAAACCGTTTCAGCACCCGTGGCAGCAAAGAGCTGCAAACTGAGGGCAGCACCGCGATATCCAGCCTGCCCCGCTTTATGGACTTGTAAGTCTTGACGTCGTAAATGGCCTGCTCAAAGTCAGCCACCAGCTTTTCTGCCGTGTCACGAAATTCTTCTCCGGCGGGCGTCAGTTCGACCTGACGGGTATGTCTTCTTACAAGCTGGATCCCGAAATCCTGTTCTAACTGTTGGATCAATGAGCTTAACGCTGGCTGGGTGAGGCAAACCCGTTCTGCGGCCCGTGTAAAGTGAAGTTCTGTGGCAAGAGCAATGAAGGCTTTGAGATGTTTAATGTTGACCACGTGAGCACGCCCGATTAATCAGAATAAATTATAGATTTATACAATTTATTTATTGGAGTTATAGATAATAGAAAATCATAGTATGAATAAAATGTAAACTTTTAATCTAAAAAAGGTTAATTTGATTTCTGAACTTCAGCTCCGGATCAACCAACATCAAAAAGGATCATACCATGCCGTTACCTCTTCCTTGCAAAGCACTGTGTTTAACAACGGGTCTGTGGATGGCCGGCGCACTGACGCCTGCCACCGCGGCGGATAAGCCTTTGCCTGTTATCGACGTGCACGTGCATGCCATGCAGGTAAATGGCAAAGCCGGCCCCATGTGTCCCTGGTTCCTTACCGATATGCCGGGCGGCGATCCCCATCAGGCACCGCCTTCATTTATGAACACAAACTGTGAGCAACCGCTGGCGTCAGCTACATCCACTGAAGACTACATTGCAAAAGCCATCAGCGAAGCACAAAGGCTGAACGTCACCATGGTGGCCAGTGGCGATGATGATGTATTACGGGCCATGCACAAGGCTGCACCGGACAGAGTGATCCCTTCACTGGGTATGGCATTGAGTCTTACTGATGATATGTCACCGGATGAATTCAGAACGGCCCTTGAGAGTGGATTTTACAAGGTTGTTGGTGAAGTAGCGCCCCAGTACCGCGGTATGTCGCCTTCTGATATGTCACTGGATCCGTACTTTGCCATTGCTGAAGAGTTAAAGATCCCCGTAGCTATTCACATGGGCACCGGGGGCAATGGTATGGCAAATATTACCTCACCCGATTACCGCGCTTCACTGGGTAACCCCTTCGAACTGGAAGACATGCTTGCCCGTCACCCGAAATTGAAAATATGGGTGATGCACGCCGGCTATCCTATGGACGATGCCATGATTGCACTGATGGGCGCACACGCATACGTGTATGTGGACATTGCCGGTATGATCTGGAGTTACCCGCTGGCCGAAGTAAACCGCTACATCGAACGTCTGGTGACAGCAGGATTTGGCCGCCGTATTTTGTACGGAACCGACTTGTTGATCTGGCCGGGCCTGATGGAAACCTCTATCAATGTCATTAAGGATGCTGACTACCTCACTGAACAGCAAAAACGCGACATTCTGTTTAATAACGCAGTGCGCTTCTTCAATCTCGACGCTAAAGACTTTCAATAAATTCCGGCAGCGGGGCTGACAAGGCCCCGGTCAATTAATAAATTTTCAATATTGAATTATAGAATTAATTGATTTGCCTGATAGATAACGATTCCGCATAGTATGAACAACTTGTAAAAATAAAGTAGCCGGCACGTTACCCTTCCATCCTGCCGGCCTATCTGAGGAGAATCTATGTTTTCGTTGCTCAACGGGATCAAGGTCCTTGATTTGACGACCATCGTTTTAGGGCCCTATGCAACGCAATTCCTTGGTGATTTTGGTGCAGACGTTATCAAGGTAGAGAACATCACCGGGGACTTATTCAGAACCGTCAGACCCGGCCGTTCAGCGGAAATGGGCGCGGGCTTCATTAACTGTAACCGCAATAAAAAAACCATCGCTCTGGATCTAAAAAGTGAGGGCGGACAGGAAATACTTCAAAAGCTGATCGCAGAAGCCGATGTGGTAGTTCACAACATGCGTACGGCTACCGCAGAGCGTCTCGGTATCGACTACCCGGCGGTAAAAAAGATTAACGATAAAATTGTGTACTGCTTTGCGCCCGGCTACGGTCAAAGCGGCGCGTATGCCCACAAACCCGCTTACGATGACATTATTCAGGCGGAAAGCGGCATTGCCTATCTAAACCGCACATCTGACGGTCAGCCCCGTTTTATTCCCACTATTATTTGCGACAAAGTGGGTGGTATGCATCTGGCCATGTCGGTACTGGCAGGCGTGGTTCACCGCCTGAAACATAACGAGGGCACCTGCATTGAAGCGCCCATGTTTGAAGGCATGGTGTCATTTCTGATGACAGAACAACTGGCCGGCGAAACCTTTGTACCGCCTCTCGGCGGCACCGGTTATGAAAGGCTGAATTCGCCTTACCGTAAACCCTTTCCTACGTCAAACGGCTACATCAGTATTTTGCCCTACAGCACACGTCACTGGCAACGCTTCTTCCGCCTGATTGGACGCGAAGATATGACAGAGCACGCCACGGTGACCGATCCGGTAAAGCGGAGCGAAAACGTGGGATCGCTGTATAAAATTGTCAGTGAAGCCACTCCCGCACGCACCACGGAAGAATGGGTCACCGCACTGACTGAAATTGACGTCCCGTTTGCTCCGGTGAACAACATTGATAGCTTACTTCATGACCCGCACCTGTCATCAATCCGCTTTTTCAATGAATACGAACACCCCTCTGAAGGCCGCTTACGGCAACCCGGCAAACCTTTCAATGTTGACGGGGAAGTCACAGACGATTTACCACCACCGCTACCCGGCCAGCATACGGTGAGCATTCTTGAAGCGTTAGGCTACAGCCACGACGCTATCGATGAGTTACAGAAAAAGAACATCATATTCAGCACTGAACGGAGTGAAAAATGAGTTTCAACATTCAGGCAAAATCATACATTCTCGGTGCGGCTGCGCTTTTTACTTTTGCTTCGCTTAGCGAATGTGCAACGCCTGCTGCAGAGGATGACCAAAGGTTTGCGGCATTGTCTGCCAAATTAGATACGCTGGTTGAAAACGGCACCATGCCGGGCTCAGTCACCACAATTATTGAGCAGGGCAAGCCGGTTTATCATTATGTGAACGGGTATCAGGATACTGGCAGCAAAACGGCGATGACGGATGATACCCTTTTTCGTCTTTATTCTATGTCCAAACCCATTACCAGTGTGGGCATTATGATGCTGCAGGAGCAGGGCAAATTGCAGGTGTCCGATCCGGTCAGCAAGTATCTGCCAGCCTTCAAAGACTCACAGGTTTACGTGTCCGGCGACCTTGAGAACATGGTCACGGAGCCGGTAAAGCGGCAAATGACAATTGATGACCTGCTGGCCCATAAATCCGGTATTACCTATCACTTTACCGGCAACACACCGGTTCACCAGTATTACCGGAAATATGGCGTGAAGCGTGATACCCCCGTTGGCACACTGCCAACAGACGGTGCGCCGGCGCGTAATCTCACGGAGCTGGCTGAACGCCTTGCCGCAGCCCCGCTGTTAAGCCAGCCGGGCGAAACGTTTGACTACAGCTATTCCACTACCCTGCTGGGTAAAATTATTGAAACCGTTTCCGGCGAGCGGCTGGATAGCTGGCTTGAGAACAACCTGTTTACACCTCTTGGTATGAACAACACCGGCTTTTTTGTCACCGGTGACGATCTCAACCGGTTTGTGACCAATTATCTGATGACTGAGAATGGTCTGAAGGTCATAGAAACGGCACAAAATACCGATTACAAAGATGCAAACCGCTTACTCGATGGCGGCGGTGCACTGGCCGGCACCGCATCTGATTACGTGGCATTTGCTACTATGCTGGCAAATAAAGGTGTTTATAACGGTAAGCGGCTGTTAAGCGAAGCGTCTGTGGATGCCTTATTTGCGCCACGGATCACCATTGAAGAATTTGGTAACGACGCCCCGATGGCGTTCGGATATGGCTTTGCGATTGGATCACCGGACACTGAAGCTGAAAACTTTATGCCCGACGGGTCTTTCGGCTGGGCAGGTTCCGGCAATACCGTGTTCTGGGTCAACCCCGAAACCCAAAGCCTGGTGGTTTTTATGACGCAGGTCATCACGCCGCCTCCCTTCGCTAAACAGGTCCCGTTTCGTCAGTACCTGATTGAAGCGACTGCCGCAGAAGCCCGTTAACAGCCTATGTTAGCGCTCACCGGCTTTCTGACCATTGTGACCGTGTTGCTGGCCATCGTCAGCAAACGTCTCTCCCCGCTGGTTGCCCTTGTTGCTATTCCGGTTGCCGGCGCGCTGATAGCCGGCGAAGGTATGGCGGTGCCCGGCTATATGGTTCAGGGGATCACCGCTATTGCCCCGGTGGCGGTCATGTTCATGTTTGCCATTTTGTTTTTCGGCATCATGAACGACAACCATGTGTTTACGCCCTTTATCAACGGCGTGCTGAAAGTGTGTGGCAGCGACCCCAGGAAACTGTTCACCGGTGTCGTGCTGATTACCGCCCTGGTGCATCTTGACGGCTCCGGCGCCAGTACCTTTTTAATTGTGATACCTGCGGTATTACCGGTTTTTGATGCACTGAACATTGAGCGCAAAAAGCTGGCAGCACTGGTAGCGATGTCGGCAGGTGTCAACAATATGCTTCCCTGGGGTGGCCCTACCATCCGTGCAGCCGCCGCCCTCGACGTACCGGTTATGGAGCTGTACGCGCCCGTTCTGCCGGTCCATCTCAGTGGCTTTGCTTTCGTGCTCCTGATTGCTTACTGGATGGGCCATAAAGAACGGCTGAAACAAACTGCGATTACAGATACGTCCATCACTTCAGCGCAGCAAACGCGCCGGGAAGACGTAAAATGGTTCATCAACATTGCGCTTATAGTCATTGTTATAAGCACTATCGTCGCCAGTCTGCTCCCCCCTGTTGTGGCATTTACCGGCGGTGCGCTGGCCGCTTTGCTGATTAATGCCCCTTCTCAGGAAGCACAGAAAAGAACCATCGATAACCACGCTGCGCCGGTATTCATGATGGTCAGCATACTCTTTGCTGCCGGATGTTTTACCGGCGTACTGAAGCACTCAGGCATGCTGGATGCCATGGCATCAAGTGGCAGTACCTTGTTACCTGAGGCATTAACCGGAAACATGCCTCTTGTGGTCGCCGTATTATCCATGCCCCTGAGCCTGTTGTTTGATCCGGACTCTTTTTACTTCGGCATTATGCCGGTACTGGCAGGCATTGCTGCTGAATCGGGCCTGCCTGCTGTCAGCGTGGCACACGGTGCGCTGCTGGGGCAAATGACCACCGGATTTCCGGTGAGCCCGTTAACACCGGCAACGTTCCTGCTTATTGGTCTTACGCAAATCAGTCTGGCAGATCATCAGCGCTACGCCCTGCCCTTACTGGCCGGCGTGTCGTTATTCATGACGCTGGTAGCCGTGTTGCTTGGCGTAATCCCCTTATAAAAGTCGTTACAGGGTAAAAACATGACGAACACCGATATTAAGATAGTGGAAATGGGTGCCAGAGATGGCCTGCAAAGCGAACGGCTTCCGGTTTCCCTGAAAACGAAAATTACGCTCATTGACCAGCTTGCCGGATGCGGGTTAACACATATTGAGGCCGGCAGTTTTGTACGCCCGGACCGCGTTCCGCAAATGGCGGATACCCCTGCCGTATTTGAAGGTATAACACGGAAAGCCGGGGTGATTTACTCAGCCCTCACACCTAACCTGAAAGGCTTTGAGCAGGCAGTGAGTGCCGGTGCAGATGAAGTCGCTATATTCGCTTCAGCATCAGAAGGGTTTTCCCGTAAAAACCTGAATTGCGATATTGCCACCAGCCTGATCCGTTTTGCAGAAGTTACCCGTGCGGCGCAACAAGCAGGCATACCGGTGCGGGGATACGTATCCTGCATTGCGGGCTGCCCATATGACGGTGACGTTTCACACGCAAGTGTGATTGATGTCACAGAGAAGCTGTTTGATATGGGCTGTGTTGAAGTGTCATTAGGTGACACCATCGGCACCGGCACGCCGGGGCGCATCAGGCACTTACTGAAAGCCCTGTTACAGAGCATACCGCCACACAAAATTGCCATGCACATGCACGACACTTACGGGCAGGCCATTGCCAACATTTATGTTTCACTGGAAGAAGGCATCCGTACCTTTGATGCCTCTGTGGGCGGCATTGGCGGTTGCCCTTACGCAAAAGGCGCTACAGGCAATGTAGCCACTGAGGATCTCGTTTATCTGCTTGACCGCGAAGGGTTTAACCACGGCATCGCTTTACTCAAACTCAGTGAAACCGGATTATGGATAAACAAGGCACTGCGACGACAAACTACGTCACGCGCCGGTCTGGCAATGCTGAACAGGCAGAATGCACAATGAGCCGGGTGTTCTTAATCCGGTTACTGCTGAGCCAACTTGCAGTTTCCACTTGCCTTCTGAGTTCTCACACATTAACAGCAAAAGATCTGACCGGCTTTTGCAACGCTATCAAACAAGCCGGGCCGGAAGACGGCGTTGTCAGCCACATTGAAACTAAAGCGCAACATTGCCGCGTGACCACACAGGTGCGACCTGCAACGCTCAGCCGGTCAGCCGGTTCATTTATTGAGGTATACACCTGGCTGCCCGCACCGGATAAATGGAATGGCCGGTTTATTGCCTTTGGAAACGGGGGTTACAGCGACAGTATTGCCCAAAGTGCCATGACGGCATTTCTGAATAAAGGGTTCGCTGTGGGGGCTACAAATACAGGCCATCGCGGAGACGACTTAAGTTTCGCCTCAGACGTACCTGAACGGATTGATTACTGGGGACGGTATGCGGTTCATGCATTAAGTGAAACAGGTAAAACCCTCATTGAACATGTCTATGGCGATGCACCGCAGTTCAGCTATTTTTCCGGATGTTCCACCGGTGGCCATCAGGCTCTCGCCAGTGTTCAGTATTTTCCGCAGGATTTTGACGGTGTACTGGCAGGGGCTCCGGGCAACAACCGCGTCGCCCTTAATGCCGCCTTTCTGTGGCTTTTTCAGCAATTTCATGACAAACAAACGGGAGAAGCGGTGATCACCAAACCGGATCTCGCTTTGCTGTCCCGAACCGTTGCCCGGCAGTGCGGCGAAGAATCTGGCCCGGCAAAGGGCGTGATCCTGCGAACAGAGTCGTGCAAGCCGGATCTCACCGTTTTGCAATGTCAAAATGACCTTGATACCCAATGCCTGAGCGCTGATAAACTATCCCGCCTGCAAAAGATTTATCAGGGGCCGGTCGATCCTGTCACCGGCGAGCAAATCTATCCCGGTTTTCCCCCCGGCAGTGAATACACAGGAGGTGCAGGCTGGGCCGCTTATATGGCCGACCCGAAAAATCCTTCCCAACCTGCCAGAGCAGACTTCTGGCGTTTGTGGGCATTTGATCAGGCGGAATGGGATCCATGGACATTTGACTGGCACACAGATTATCAGCGGGCAAGCAACGCTCTCTCCCCGCGTATCGACGCCACAGAAACGGATTTGTCTGCCTTCATGCAACAAGGCGGAAAACTCATTATTTATCATGGCCTGGCAGACCCGGTTGTATCATCAGCCGATACGGCACGCTATTTCCGTGAAGCCGCGGCAGATACCGGAGCGTCTTTTAATGCCAGATATTACGAAGTGCCGGGCATGTCTCACTGTGCCGGCGGTCCGTTTATCAGCGAATTTGATGCTTTTCCTGCCCTGCAACAGTGGGTTGAGCACGGCACAGAGCCCGGCGTCATCCACGCACCGGTAAACGGTAAATCAAAAGAGACTTTTCAGTTAGCCCCCGCCAAAACCATACTTAAATAATGTCTATATGGGCTGATGAAAAATTTAGCTGATCCCCTAGACACCAAATCATTATATTTCAAAAACTTAAAACCCATTCATATTAAAATTTTGTTAATTAATAGTATAAATCAATTTAACTTATTGATATCACCATGGTGTGATGAGAACTGATAAGGACTGCCAGCCGGGAGCTGGCAAACACATAAAACAGGACGGCATTAGTGGTTGCCGTCCGACCAGATTCAGGACTATACATCATGTTCAGCACATCAAAAAAGCATCCGCTCTTAAGAAGCAAGCTGCAACTCGCCGTTCTCGCCGCCCTGCTTAACCCGGCTACATCAACAACTGCTTTTGCTCAGGACAAAGAAGAAAAAGACGTTGAAGTCATCAGAGTGACCGGTAGTTATGTGACCCGCGATGCACAGGCTTCCATGTCATCACCCATCCAGATTGTCGGCAGTGAAGAAATTCTCAAATCCGGCTTTTCCGGTGTGGACGATATTATTGTAAACAATACAGCGAACACTGGCAGTGTGGGCGGCGTAAATAACCGCGCCGGCGGCGGCTCAGAATCCCGTCAGACCCGTTCAGCTAACTTGCGGGGCCTGGGCCCCTCTTCCACGCTCGTATTGCTTAACGGACACCGTGTTTCTTCACAGGAAATGGATGCTAAACGGAACAGTTACACCAACCTTGCGGCCTTAGTTCCCACTATCGCGGTGGGAAGAATTGAAACCGTACTGGACGGCGCATCTGCCATTTATGGTTCTGATGCCATAGCCGGCGCCATGAACATCATAACCGATGACCGCTACGAAGGTGTGACGGCCAGCTGGCAACATACGGCGATTGAAAACGCACCGGCTAATTTGCTGCAATTTAAACTGGGCGGCGGAAACGACAAGTTTCACGGCATGATTGCCAGCAGCTACGAGTACAAATCAAATTTGCAGAATTCAGATCGCGCCGTCACAGCCACTAACAACACCTCAGGGACAGCGCAGCCGGGCAACTTCGTACTTACAGAGCGCCCTGTCGGCGCTGACGGTTCAGATGTCATCATCGATAACGGCGTAAACGGACCGGTAAACTATTCCGCCCTGTACGACCAGATTTCAGCAGATACAGGCAGCAACAGAGTGACGCTGGCCGATCCGCACTGTACCGCCGAAGGCACCGGCGGCATTTATGTTGGCAGCAATCCGTTTCCTTACGGCACTTGCCAGTTCAGCTACCAGCAAATGAACCCTATCATGCCAGAGTCTAAGACCTGGCTAACCTATGCATCAGCCAATTACCTTGTAAATGATGAGCATGAGATGTTCTTCGAAGGCCGCTTCTATAAGCAGGAAGGTAATCGCTATGGTGTCGCCAGTATGCCCATCTCACTGGGATCCCCTGTTGTCCCGGCAGAAAACCCATATAACCCTTTCGGCGTTGATGTCCAGTTCAATGGCCGTGTGCTGGGAATTAATGCGGATTACCGTCTCGCAGAATCTGACGTGGACGGTACCCATTTAGTATTAGGGGGGAAAGGTGAGCTGGGCTTCTCTGACTGGCAGTACGAAGTCAGCGGGGTGTGGAGTCAGGAGCGCGCACTGAATACAGAGCCGGACACTGATCTGCAAATGTTGCAAAATGCTTTAAATGGTTATGGTGGCGCTGATTGCCAGACAGATCCGTTTGGCAACCCAAGTAGTGCTGAAACCGCCGGTGAAGGAAACTGTGTCTGGTTCAGCCCTTTTGGTAAAGATCAGCTTAACCATGACGACCGCGTATTTTACAACCTGTTGCAACCCAGCCGTTCTTCAGATGAAGTGATTTATCAAATCATTGAATTTGTTGCCAACGGCTCCTGGTTTGATTTACCCGGCGGAACGATTGGTGTGGCTATTGGCGGGCAAACCAGAAAGGAAACCCGTAAAGTTACTGTTGATGCGGCGACGCAGGCCGGACGTTGGGGCTTTACCGGCAAGCAGTCTCCGGGACAAGGCTCACGGACCATCGATGCTGTCTTTGCAGAGTTATTCCTGCCCTGGACACTGGATTTAGATATGCAACTGGCGTTGCGCTATGAAGACTACGGGCGCTTCACCACTACTGATCCGAAATTAGGTCTTAACTGGCGTGCGACCGACGACCTCACCTTCAGACTCTCTGCCAGTACCGCTTTCAGAGCACCGTCTCTGGCGCACTCAGTGGGGAATCAGTCATCTTCCGGCGTCAGCCAGACTATTGATCCGCTGGACCCGAATGACAACGGAACTTTCCGTGTAATCAATACAATTGCCAATCCCGACCTTGAGCCGGAAGAATCAACTAACGTTAATATCGGCATGACCTGGACAGTAACAGATGAATTAACCACATCGATAGATTACTGGAGCTTTGAGTTTGAGAATCAGGTAACGGCAGAAACAGCAACTCAGGTGATAGAGCGGGATCCAAACGGGCCTGATTTGATTCGGGATGCTGATGGCCGGTTACTGGCGGTAAATGTGGGATATTTCAATGCGGGTAAAACCGAAACAAACGGCATTGACTGGCGTCTGGATTACCGTACAGAAATCATCGATGGTCACATTCTCAGCATCAGTAACTCGCTGACCTGGATTAACGAGTACACCGTGCAGGTGGGCCCGGACCAACCCGTGTATGACGTAGTGGGACGCAGAAACGATAACAACCCTGGCTCTGTTGCACCGGAATATCGCGACACTATGCAGGTATCCTGGTTACACAACGCCCACTCCGCAAACGTCACCATGCGCTTTATTGATGGTGTGGAAGATGACGTGTTCCTGCCGATGAATTACACTACGCCATGGGGACAGATCAGTTCATCCACGGTGATTGATGCACAGTACGCATTCCGCTTTGGCGGCAACGAACAATATCAGATTGCTATGGGTGCCGTGAACCTGTTCGATCGCGAACCACCGGCAGCCTTTTTCACCAAGTATCTGTCTACCGCCGCTGATCCATTAGGCCGTCAGGCGTATGTGAGACTGTCTTTTGAACTATAAAAAGTGAATGGAGAAGCAGTGCGCCTGGCGCACTGCTTTTTGTTGCCATATTGCCACTTGATTTTGCTATGCAGTTATTATTAAAGCTCTAATTTAGTGGCCAAATTCACTATGCCACTACACACTGGCTATTCATGTACAGTAACAGATTAACGTCTTCTATTATGCACGTTATTGTCTGCAAGGACGCATGTTGACTCGGTGATCCGAAAGTCTTTTCGTTTGGCGAAAGCCATGATTTTTGTGGGAAAGCCTCGCAACTAGCATCGCGGCCTAAATTAATATAATTGATAGCAAACCCCGCCGACGCGGGACTTGGTTTCAAGCTGAAATGATTCCAATAATGCTTGCCACCACTTTGGCGACAAAAGCCCCGCTGGGTGGGCGGGGATACGAATATCAACTCAAAAATTGATTGTTCAATTCTGTCTTTCAGTAGTCAAAAAAAATTTTAACTTTCTCAGAGTTCTGGTTTTTCATTTCGAATGTTATAGTCGGTTTAACCCCATAGGTTAAAGTATATGAGGCATCAGAGTCAGCAAACTTTATAGCACAATGGTCGCTATCAAGCTCGCCCTCAACTAGACTCAATGGGATAGCAGCTCCATCCATGAAACTTGCGAAAAAAACTTTTTTTTCGTTTAAATCTACGGCGAAAAGATAGGCTCCTTTCATGCCAAACTCCAATTCGTATCTTACGAAGAAAGTTGTCGAAGTCACTTCTACAAATTCAGCCTTTCCATCTATGTTTCTTCCATCGTCATATTTGAATTTAACAGATTTCACATTTTTAAAACTCTTCTCAAAGGTAATTGCCGAATCTATAAAGCTCGGGCTTTCTGCACACTTACCAAATGAATGGAAAGACCAAAACGCGAAGATAAGTAAAAAAAGACTTTTAATCATAAAAATTTAAAACCTCATGCTATTGTATTTTCAACATCGGATCTTTTCCGAATGTTAAATATGCAGCATTTGTAAAATAACTCCCTTTTACAAAGACTGGAGTTTCAGTTTCTCTTGATAAGTGGTTATAAAAATAACTTCTACCTAGAATAGTTTGCCTAGTAGCGTTTTTTCTAGCGGAGAGCATGATTAATACTGCGTTGTTTCCTTTTATTGGCAACGGTGGTTCTACCAAGTGTATCGATTTTGACAGTCCGTGATCATATCCATGAGGAACCGCCGTATTTGCTCTACCATGTCTATAGGTGCCGTCTTCATTTCTATAAATAGCTATTCCATATTCTGCCCCCGGATTTTTTTCCCTCATAAATTTAACCGTATCATTAAGATTTTTTCTGGCAGAATTCACGACTTCCCAAAACTCTTCTTCTTTAGGTAAGTTAGGGTAATCGGGAAGAGTCTCATCCTCAACAAGTTTACCTCCACCATCCAAAGAAACGGATTCTTCTCCGGTAAGATTCACTTGCTGGTTTTTATTAGATGATAGATCGTTGCGTGCTATTTCTCCTTGTGAGCCAATTTCCGCAACCTCAAAACTAGCTCCAGACAGCGTGTTTACCACTGAGTTCTTTACAGCGTTGACGGCTGCGCCATTAGTACCGCTGAATGAAAGTGTCGCAGTACCATCTCCATTAGACTCTGCGCTCACTTTTACTTTGCGTTTGATGCGGCTGCCAGCCTTGGTAACAGTGACCGTTTTCTCTTCCGGCTTATAACCTGTCGGATCTGTTCCCGCCAACGGGTTGTTCATGATGTAGCTGTAGGGGTTAATACCTTGTGACCCTTCGTGTATCAAAGGATCCACCGACATAAACCGCCCAAGGTTATAATCGTACACCCGCCCGTTCATATGAATAAGCTGAGCTTCATCAAGGTGACGGTGATCGGTAAAGCCTCTGCGGCCGCCCTGACCGGAATCATTTAAAAATGTTAATCGGGGAACGGAAAGGCTACTGCCATTTTCTGCACGTGGCTTACCAAATGGATCAAATGCTCTGCGCCCGCTTACATTGCCGTTTTCATCGGTAAACGTAAGGGCCGAGCCAAGTCTGTCTTTATGGCGGTAGAAAATAGAATGCCCGTCACTATTGCTATATTTTAATACCGCAATATCTGCGATATACAACGACCAGCTACCGTCAGAACTTTTCTCAAATACCTTATCTATCTCATAAGTAGTAATGCCATTGCGTACTTCTTTGACCCTTTCTAAATTTGCATCGTAAGTAAAATCAAAGGTCGTCCCGTTTCTCACAATGCGTACTGGTTGTCTGTATGCATTATAAACTAGTGACACCCCATCCCCTGATGTCATGTTCCCCATATTGTCGTAGAGGAAATTAACTGTACTATTTCCTTTCACTATTTGGCGAACAGCATTGCTGCCGGCATTACCGCCAGCACTCCGGTTTGCATTTCCATAACGGTATGTACCTGCATAATCAGATTTCGAGAGCAGATTACCCACAGCGTCATAACTGTAACTGATCCTTTCACTACTACCCCAACCCGAAATCGTATTACCTTCGAGCCTGTGGAGTGAATCGTATTCATAATTCATCGTCATACCGGTAATGACGTTCATACTTTCAATAAGATTGCCGAAATTATCGTAACCAGCCGAGTAGTTCATGTGATGCAACCAGCTATTACCCTTTTTAGCGCGAATGTGGTCGGCTAAGCCGGTTTCAGGCAGATAGTATGCATCCTCCTGAACGCCATTCCCCAACTGACTGGCTGTAACATTAAAGGGGAAGTGGACAGTATCAATAATGAATTGAGAGATTCACCATATACTCTATAACTCACTCAAATGATAATTTGACAAATTAAGCCTTAATGAGCTTCATATAGAACATTAATCCCATCAACGTTTCATATGTGACGCAAATGCCAAAATCTACTGTCAGAAGTTACTCCCGTAACACAGAAGAAGCGCTAACATTGTTGGCGAAGCTCATTCGTGCCTCCAGACTCGAGAAAAAGATGAGTGCGCAGGAGGTTGCAGACCGCGCAGGTATTTCCAGAGGCATGCTTTCCCGCATAGAAAAAGCAGATCCGAAATGCGAAATAGGAGCAACTTTTGAGGTAGCCAGAATCGTCGGTGTAACACTGTTTGAGGCAGAGCCTGGCCGACTTACTATGCAAGTCAGGCAAATTGAAGAAAAGCTGTCACTGCTGCCTAAAAGTGCCAGAAAAACGAGCACAGAAGTGATAGATGACTTCTAAACAGGGTTATAAAGAAGCATTTGATTGAATTTGGCTAACCGAAGAACACCGGCCTGCCGTAGCAAACCGTGTCGCACCTGATGCTAATGATTTGCTTTTCAACTGCTGAAAAAATTACCTTGAAGTAGTGAAGGCCGCCTATAAACCTGAATTCACCCTGCACCCCAGTGTATTTCAGTTGTTTAAACCTTAGCCAGCAGCACGCACAAGCTACACATACCTTTCACCTCCCGCAAGATAAAGACCAGAGCTAAGTTTGACGACTTGACTTAAACCTTAGCAACTTCCGGCAATACAATACCGGCAGGAAGCCGCCTCCAATCAGGATAACTATCCTGAATGCCTCGTACTCTACAAACCAGAGAGGTTTGAAAAACGTGAGTACAATTATTACTGACGTCATGCCAGTGAATGCATAATTCAGATACCGGTTTGCCAGATTCATAGAGTAATTTTCTTTTAGGGTGTGATGCAGAGAAACAATCAAAATTAACCAGATAATGGCAACATAAGTTCTGCCATTTCACCGGGTTCTTGAGCAAAATTACCATCTCAGTTTGCTTTCGCAACTGTCCTTAATGCCGGCCTGCACACACATGAGGTTTCTCTACAATCCCTCAGAGATTTGCTCCAGCGAACGTCCTTTGGTTTCCGGAAACAGTTTAACCACCAGCACCAGACTGATGAGCGCGAATATACCGTAGGAGGCAAAAGTGACGGCGGCACCGAGATTCATCAGCTCCCAGGGAAACAGAAACTGTACCAGGAAGCTGGAGAGAGAGTTAACTACGCCCACCACGGAGATGGCGAGGGCCCTGCTCTGATTAGGAAATATTTCTGCCAGCATGGCCCACATGACAGGCCCTAAAGACATGGCATAGGATGCCACAAACGCCAGTAATCCAAAGAGAACCACTGGTGCATTCATATTGATGCCCTTACTTAACAGAACCCGCTGATGCTGACTGTATTGTTCCTGTCCCAGTGCATTTATTAAAGACTGCTTAAATGACACGTCTGATGAAAATGCCTTGCCGGTGAGTGGCACAAGTTGTGAGGCCAGAGCCGGATCGCCAAGTGAAATTTCAGCCACTTCCACAGAATTCAGTTCATAAGTGGCTTGCTTAAAGCCCCAGCTACAGATTGCCATGCTCAGCATCACTCCGCAGAGTCCGGTTACAAGCAAGGGTTTTCTGCCCCAACGGTCAATGGTCACCATAGCAATAATGGTAAAAACAATATTGATTAACCCTATCCAGATTGCCTGCATAAAAGCCGCATCGGTGCCGACTCCGCTATGCTCGAAAATGGTCGGGGCGTAGAAAAAAATCACGTTAATGCCGGTGATTTGTTGTGACACACCCAGTATTAATCCGACAATGAGAGGAAAGCGCATACGGGGTGCAACCAGAAATCCAAGCCGCTGCCGCCATCGCCAGTGTTTGTTTTCTGATAACTGGCTCATAGCCGCGAGCTGTCTTTCAGCCTGCTCATGACTGAACAGTTTTCTGACAACCTGTTCTGCTTCTGCCTGACGATTTTTAAGCATGAGCCAGCGCGGACTGCGGGGCACTTTAAACAACAGCACTAACCATATGGCCGCCGGTATCATTTCCAGTCCCAACATATAACGCCAGCAGTTGTCACTGATCCCAAGATCACTGACCCATTGCGCATCACTGCCACTGAGCTGAAGGAAGGCGTAATTGCTGAAGTACGAAAGCGCCAGACCCGTGACAATATTGAGCTGGTTTACTGACACCATTTTGCCGCGATTTTCCGGTGCGCTGATTTCAGCGATATACACCGGGGCAATTAACAGTGAACAAAATGCCATGCCGCCAAGAAACCTGGCGCTTACCAGCATCCAGTAATTCACCGACAGGGCTGAAGCCAGGGCGGAAACAAGATACAGCGCAGCAATGATGATAAGGGTTTTTCGCCTGCCAATAGCGTCACTGACCGCACCGGCACAGCACATGGCTATCAATGCGCCCAGTGTGGGGGAGCTGACAACAAACCCCTGCTGCCAGTCTGACAACCCGAAGGCTAAATCAATGAAACCGATAGCGCCGGAAATCACGCTGGCATCGAAGCCAAAAATGAACCCGCCGAGCGCTACAATGAGTGTGTAACGCAGCGAAGGAGAAAGCCTGTTAAGCATGGGGTGCCGGTCCCAGCGAATCCCGTAAGATTAGTTCAGGCTCAAAAATATGCGTGACAGGTTGAGGACATTTGATGTCGTAAACATGTTCCAGCACCCAGTGCGCTGCCATTTCGCCCATGGCACGTACCGGGTTGCTTACCGTAGTCAGTTTGGGATACAGATAGCGACAGAAAATGGCGTTATCAAACCCCACTACCGACAACTGTTCAGGTAAAGCAAAACCCGCTTCTCTGGCGGCGGTCATTGCCCCTGAGGCCATCTCATCGTTGGCGCACACCAGTGCAGTCATATCAGGATGCTGAGCCAGCAGGCTGGCAAACCCTTCCTGACCTGACGACTCATGATAGTCTCCCTCAAACATCAGTGAAGACTCAAAACTGATACCCGCTTCTGCTAACGCCTTTTTATGTCCGGTTAACCGGTCTGAGGCATCTGTTTTGAAAAGCGGTCCGCTGATGTAGCCGATATTCCGGTGACCTTTGTCCAGTACCGCTTTTGTTGCCAGATAACCGCCATCCACGTTATCAGCGACAAAACACTTATCTTCCAGACCGTTAACTTTACGGTTCACCACCGCCACCGGTACAGATGTTTTGCTTAAGGAAATCAGATAGTCATCAGTCACAGCTTCAGCATGGACAATCAATGCGTCACAACGCCGGCTGGTCAGAAAATCGATGGCGTCTGTTTCACGGCTTTCATCTACGTGGCCCGCGGTAATAATAACGTGCTTGCCGTGTTTTTTAAGGATCAGCTCTATGGTGCTCATCAGATCACCAAAATAGGAGCCGTGCAGTTCAGACACCAGTAAACCCACACTGTTTGTGCGGTTTGAAGCTAAAGACTGGGCGATAGCATTAGGCTTGTAACCTAACGCCTCCATGGCATCCACGACTTTTTGTCGCGTCCGGTCACTGACTTTGGCATTGCCGTTCATCACCCGGGACACTGTAGCCAGCGAAACACCTGCTGCTTTAGAAACTTCGTAAATGGTTGCCATAATAAAAATACTGCGCCTTCATCATGTCACCAATTTACCGGTTATTTGCGGGTTATCAACTCTTTATAGGCAAATCCGCTTTGCTTGATGATGCGTTGTCCGGATTCATAGTCTGTGTAGACCAGTCCGAATCGCTTACTGTAGCCAAATGCCCATTCAAAATTGTCCATCAGTGACCAGGCAAAATAGCCGCGTATATCCACGCCCTGACGCATAGCTTCATCCACCGCATTTAAGTGAGTGTGAAAATAGGCGACGCGGTCGTCGTCGTGCACCTGATCGTTAACCAGGATATCATGCATCGCGGCTCCGTTTTCGGTGATATAAACCGGCGGCAGTTGATAACGCTGATGCAGCGACACCAGCAATTCAGTGAACGCTTCCGGCCGGATTTCCCATCCCATATCCGTAACCGGTACATCACAGGGTGGCTGCGCAATAAAGCTACCTTTGCCATTATCCCGGTATACTGTCGGCGAATAATAATTGACGCCCAGGTAATCCAGCGGTTGGCGGATTAATGCCATGTCGTCCGGCAGGATTTCAGGCCGTTCTTCCGGTGCCAGTGACAGCAGTATATCCGGGTATTCACCGGTTAACACCGGCTGCAAATACCACTGGTTGTGATAGGCATCAGCCTGAATGGCAGCTCTTATGTCATCAGCAGACGCTGACGCAGCAATACAGGTAGAAAAATTCAACACAATGCCATGAATGCCGTCGGGACAGCGGGCTCGCAAGGTTTTCATGCCTATACCATGGGCCATTAATATATGGTGTGCTGCCTGTCTGCCATTTTTAACACCGGTAATACCCGGCGCATGCACACCGGTTTCGTATCCCAGATAAGCTGAACAAAAAGGCTCATTGATGGTAGCCCAGGCATAGACCTTATCGCCCAGAGCGCTGGCAACAACGTCAACATACCGGGCAAACGCCCGGACAGTATCGCGATTTAACCACCCGCCTTTGTCCTCAAGGCATTGCGGAAGATCCCAGTGATAAAGGGTAACAAAGACTTTAATCCCTCTGTTGTGCAGCCAGGTGACCAATTCAATGTAAAAAGCCAGCCCCTCCTCATTCACTGTTCCCTCATCATTGATAACTCTGGGCCAGCACACAGACAACCGGTAGGCATCCACGCCGAGGGATGCAATGAGTTCAGCATCTTCCCGCCACTTTTCAATATGCCTGCAGGCAATATCGCCGTCAGATCCATCGCTGATGGCACCGGGCTTTCTGCAAAAAAGATCCCATATGCAATCATCCCGCTGATGCCTGCTACCTTCAATCTGATAGCTGGACGTAGCAACGCCAAACAGGAAATCGCAATGCCGCATCGGGCTGTCATCAGGTAACTCTATTTTTTTCATGTCTGTTCCCGGCAGGCAAACCAGTTTTCGTTATTCAGGATTGAACTTGTTAACGCTTCGTGTAATTATCTTGAAAAAATGTAAGCGCTTTCAAATAACATTATAACAAAATGTAAGCGCTTTCAAATCTAACTATGAAGGTTCTTACATTATGCGAAAGACTTTGCTCTCAACGGTCGTTGCCTCCGTTCTGCTGACAGCCTGTGTTTCTTCCACAGATAACGCAGACAGCCCGTCAGTTTGGCCTCATCTGGATATGGCCGTTAAACCGGACCAGGCGACGGAAGACAGAGTGTCTGCTTTGTTAGCGTCAATGACTGTTGAGCAAAAAGTCGCGCAGGTGATCCAGCCTGAAATCGGCAGTATTACCCCGGAAGATATGCGTCAATACGGCTTTGGCTCTTATCTTAACGGCGGAGGCTCATTTCCCGGCAGTAATAAACATGCAACGCCGCAGGAATGGATAGATTTGGCAGAAGCCATGTATCAGGCTTCTGTTGACGACAGTAAAGACGGCTCAACGATTCCAACCATGTGGGGAACAGATGCGGTACACGGTCACAACAATGTGATTGGTGCCACGCTGTTTCCCCACAACATTGGCCTTGGCGCGGCCAACAATCCTGAGTTAATGGAACAGATAGCTAACATCACGGCGCAGGAAGTCATGGCCACCGGGATCGACTGGGTATTTGCACCAACAGTTGCCGTTGTGCGTGATGACCGCTGGGGCCGCACTTATGAAAGCTACTCAGAAGATCCTGAAATTGTAAAAGCCTATGCTGCTTCTGTGGTTAAAGGCCTGCAAGGCCATGCTGATGCCGGTGATTTCCTGGGTGACGAGCGGGTGATCAGTACCGTAAAACACTTCGTTGGTGATGGCGGCACAGTGAAAGGCGACGACCAGGGCGACAACATCGCAACAGAACAAGACCTGTTTGATATTCACGCTCAGGGCTATGTGGGTGGCCTTACTGCGGGCGCACAATCGGTGATGGCGTCATTTAACAGCTGGCACGGCAAAAAACTACATGGTCATGAATACTTACTGACAGACGTGCTGAAAAACCGCATGGGGTTCGACGGCTTTGTGGTGGGCGACTGGAACGGGCATGGTCAGATTAAAGGCTGCACTAACGACAATTGCGCTCAGGCGATTAACGCTGGCCTCGATATTTATATGGTACCTTCCGACTGGAAAGCGCTTTACCACAATACAGTGGCGCAGGTGAAAGACGGCACCATCAGCAGCGCCCGTTTAGACGATGCGGTAAGACGCATTCTGCGGGTAAAAATGCGGGCAGGACTTTTTGATAAAGCCAGCCCTGCCCAGCGCCCGCTTTCCGGTAAACAGTCTCTGATTGGCAGTGAAGAACACAGAAAAGTCGCCCGTCAGGCCGTTAAGGAATCTCTGGTTTTACTGAAAAACAAACAAAGCCTGTTACCGCTGTCTGCAAGCGCGAACATTCTGGTGGCCGGTGATGCGGCTGACAACATTGGCAAACAATCCGGCGGCTGGACAATTACCTGGCAGGGGACGAACAATACCAATGACGATTTCCCTGGTGGCACGTCGGTATTTGATGGTATTTCACAGTACGCAAAGCAAGCTGGCGGTAATGCCACTTTATCGGTTGATGGCAGCTATAGCAGCAAACCCGATGTGGCCATTGTCGTATTTGGTGAAGAGCCCTATGCAGAAGGTGTAGGCGACAGAGAAACACTCGCCTACCAGCCAGGTAATCAGAAAGATTTGGCCTTACTGAAGAAACTGAAAGAAGACGGAATCCCTGTGGTTTCGGTATTCATTTCTGGCAGGCCGATGTGGGTGAATGCTGAACTGAATGCCTCGGATGCGTTCGTTGCCGCCTGGCTTCCGGGATCCGAAGGTGCGGCTGTGGCAGAGGTATTATTCGGCGATGCTGATTTTAAAGGTAAACTGCCCTTCTCATGGCCGGCATCCCCCCTGCAGATAGCCAATGTGGGAGATGATGATTACGCCCCTCTCCTGCCCTATGGATTTGGTTTAACCTTCAGCGACAAGAATGTTCTGCCGGACAACCTGAACGAACAAGATGAAAGCCTTAAGCAACAATCTGCAGAGTCTGTTGCCATTTTACAGGGCGGCGTCCGCGCGCCATGGTCGTTACAGCTTACCTCAAACAATGAACGCAAAACTGTTGCCGCAAGCGCTGAATCCTTCGGCAGCATTACTTACCGCACCAGCGACAAAGTGGTACAGGAAGATGCGATCACCGTCACCTTCAATGGAAAGACGCCGGCCGGTGTTGCTTTCACGCGCACTGAAAAAGCTGAATTAGTTGCATCGAATGCGCATGCAGAAAACCGTGCGCTGGTTTTCAGTGTCAATGTCTCGCAACCTTTTTCAGATGATGTTCTCGTTACCTTGTGTTCTGAACAGCAAGACGGCGATGAAGCCTGCCCGTCCGGCGTCAATATCGCACCGGCGCTGTCGGACTTTGAGGGTAACAGCTGGCAGTCTCTGGCATTACCCCTTAAATGTTTCGCCTCACCTGACGTAAACACACTGACAACTGCCTTCGCCCTGCGCACATCAGGTAGCGGAACGTTAAGCCTTGCCGATGTGTTTATTCAGCAAGCCCCTGAAAACGTAGATGTGCTTGCATGTGAGTAATTTAGCACCCCAAAACTGTCGCTCTTGAACATGTAGGATGACTAGTTAACAGCCCGTTATAACGAGTTGGTATGACGGGCTTTGACACTACACCGGCAAACTAACCCGAAAGGCGATATCGCCCCCATCAGCACTCACCCGAATGCCGGCATCCACCGCTTTCAGAAGCGTTTTGACGATAGCCAGTCCGAGGCCGAAGTTTTCTGTCGAAGTACGGGCGGGATCGTGTTGCCATAAAGGCTCGAACATCAATTGCAACTCTTCGTCGCTCACCGGTTTTTGCATGGTATTGCTTACCACAACATCCAGAGTATCACCGGTAAGCTTTTCAATATTACAAGTCACTTGCGAGTCAGTCGGGCTGTACTGTAATGCGTTGGCAATCAGATTAGTACATACGGACTCCAGCGCAAATAAATTGCTTTTCACAGTTGTATCTGTAGCTTCATCAAAGACCAGATGCACCCTTCCACTTCCCTCAGAATCAATCACTTTTGTAAGCAGATCGCAAACATCGATAATGTCTGCGCAAGCCAGTTTCTGATTAGAGTATTTGTGTAAAATCATTAACCCTGAGATGATACTTTTCATCCTTAAACCAATCGTTAAGACATCGGGTTTAAAGTGAGCTTCTAACTCTTCATCATCGGGAAAGCGGGTCGCAATTTCAGCCATGGTGATAAGTTCAGTCACCGGGGTTTTCAACTCATGGGCAATATCAGACGTAAGTCTTCTTTCCCGTTGATAATGGCGACTGTTTTCTGCAATAAAGTAATTAAGGCTCTCAACCACCGGGAGTAATTCTTCAACCGGCACTTTCATTTGCATCGGTTGAGGGTTATCGATTAAGCGCGTATTGCGGATTTGTCCAATAAAGTCGTCCAATGGGGTTAATGCATATGCCACCGTGTTTTTCACGGTAAAGCGCACCGTTAATGGAACAATGATAAGTGCCAGAATGAAAGCGGCGTCGATGAGCCAAAGTGAATACTGTAATTGCTCAATCGAAACCGCGTAGGCCAGTGTCATCGGTTTGCGCTCGCCTTTTTGTTTTGTGGCGAAATAGGCCTCTCTGTTTTCGGTATCGATTTGAGGAATGAACCGGGTGTAAGCTATACGCCCGTTCCTGCCATCAGGTAAAACAATATCTTCCAGTACTGTTTCGCCTTCCTGAACCGCCTTAAATGGCAAGGCATTCATACTGTGCATGTGCAGTGTGGCTGACTTCTCGAAAGTTTCTCCGTCGTACCATAATTGAAAATACTCAGGATCATTGGTGCCGGTAAATTCCGGATAGTATTCACCGGCGAACTCAAATTCGACGCCGGTCGTGTCTTCATCGACCAGCGTTTCTAACAGGCCAATTTTGTCATGTACCGCATGATTGAACTGTCGTTCTACCCAACCATCTACAGCAATATCTGTAATCAACAAGGCAGTGACTATCAGCAATGAAATAGCAACAGATAAGCGTCGGGTGAGTGTTTTGCGAATAGAGATCATAGTTCCTCAGCGACCATATAGCCGAATCCCCGCTTATTTTTAACCGGCAATTCGCCGCCCAGTTTACGCACTTTCTTTCTTACCGCAGACAAATGGGCTTCAATGGCATTTTTAGACACCATGTCATAACTCCCGGCAATAGACTCACTCAGGCGCTCTGATGTCACTATGCGGTTTTTATTGTGAAACAAGCACTCCACAATCCGGTATTCGTTGGGGGTCAGATCTACCGGCGTTTGATTCAGCAGTAAAAGCTTACTTTGCAGATCTAACGTAAAGTCTCCCACCACCACTTTGTCATCACTGTGAACCAGCTTTCCCCGACGCATCAGGTTCACCATACGGGCACATAATTCATCGAAGGAAAACGGCTTTGCCAGATAATCATCAGCACCGGCAATGATACCGTTAACTTTATCGTCAGGCCCGGAGCGGGCCGACAGGATAATTACCCGGGTATCGATGTTTTTCTTTCTTAATACCGTCAGAATTTCCATACCGTCGAGGTGAGGCAACATGAGATCAAGGATCACGATGTCATATTCGCCCAGAAGCGCCATGTTCAGGCCATCCGTTCCGGTAGCAGCGTTGTCCACGGCATAGCCTAACTTTTTAAGTCCGATGGTAATATTACGTCTGAGCGCATCGGAATCTTCAATTAGCAATACTCTCATCGCCAACCTCTTTTAAAAACTAAATCGTCGAAGTGTATACCAGAAAACTTAAGATTAGCTGAAGATGTAACTCTTTGCTTTTTATGCACATATTTATTTGTATAACGGCCCCAGAACAATCAGTCTGTCTTAAGTCATTCTTAAGGATCCAGCCCTAAGATGCAGCGAAATAAGATTAACCCGGCCCCCACAGGATGCGTATTTTCGCTTTACTAAAATTTAAGCTGACCCCGGCACAAACGCTTGTGTCTTCCTGCTTGCTTATTTCCCTGCTTTTTAATGCTCCTTTTTTGAGCACGGTATGGCAAGCCGTATCGCCTGACAGCATAAAAGATTATGCCTTTCTGGCCACGGTTCCTGTATTGCTGTTCAGCCTGCTGATACTTTTTACCACTCTGAGCGGGGGGTTAATTTTTCCGCGGATGATTTCCGCGTTACACATCATTATTGCATCACTGATATTTTACGGCATGACAGCATACGGCCTGCTGTTCGATAAAAGCATGATTCAAAACCTGATAGAAACGAACTCAGGAGAAGCATTTTCTTATCTCAACGCGAGCTTTGTTTTGTTCTTCTGCGTACTGGGCATTTTGCCTGTATTCGCACTGTGTAATATGGAAATCAAAACGGCGTTCAGTAAAAGTATTAAACATATTCTGATGATTAACGGCATTGCCATTGTGGCGATTGCGCTGATCGCAGCTCTTTTTTATAAAGATTATGCGGCAGTAGGCAGAAACAACCGGAACATCATCAAACAAATTACGCCCCTCGCTTTCTACGATGCTGGCTACAAATACCTGCGCGATAATTATTTATCCCCCCTTTGCCCTATCGTATTTTAGACAGTAAGCCCACCCTTGCTGAAAACACCGGGGACTTACCCGACACTATCGTCATGGTGGTGGGCGAAACAGCCAGAGCTGACCGTTTTAGTCTGAATGGCTACAGTAAAAATACTAACCCACTGTTATCAGATGAGAAGGTGGTCAGTTTTACTCAGGTTACTTCCTGCGGAACAGCAACTGCCGTAAGCGTACCCTGTATGTTTTCCCGTTTAAGCCGGGACAACTATGACAGCCGTATAGCTCATAGCCAGGACAATGTTCTGGATATCATTCATCGAGCCGGTTATTCAGTGACATGGATTGATAATAACAGCACCTGCAAAGGGGTTTGCAGCCGCATTGAAACAATCCCTTACGACCCGGCGCGGGATGAACGTTTCTGCGACGGCGATTATTGTCTGGATGCAATATTGCTTAACCAGCTGGAGGCAACGCTTAAACAAAACACACAGAAGAAGCGTTTGATAGTCTTGCATATGATAGGGTCCCACGGACCGACTTACTATCGCCGGTATCCCGGGGACTTCAGCGGCTTCGCGCCTGACTGTGCGAGGAGCGATATTCAAAATTGCGACATGACGCAGTTATCGAATACCTACGACAACACCATTTTGTATACCGACTTTGTTTTAAGTCACATCATCGGGCAGCTTAAAGCCGTGGAAAACGCACAGTTGCTTTACCTGTCTGATCATGGTGAATCATTGGGAGAAAAAGGCTTATACCTTCACGGTTTTCCTTACAGTTTAGCGCCGGAAGAACAAACCCACGTCCCTATGCTTTACTGGCGAAACGGCGATGATATGACGGCTAAGTTAAGTTGCGCAAAATCACTGAAAGATCGCCCTTATTCTCAGGATAATTTATATGACACGCTTCTGGGCTTAACCGGCGTTGTCAGCACTACCTATCAATCTGAACAGGATATATTCGCCACATGCCAGTAAATAAATCTACCAGCAATGTTGTTTACTTCAATAACACGAAAAAGCCCGGCGGGATGCGACGCATCATACTTGCTGCCGGTCACTCCTGGCGAGCGCTCAAATGGCTAGCCACGAATGAAGCGGCATTCAGACAAGAGCTACTGCTTCTGGCCGGCGCGCTTATTGTATTGGTAGCATGGGATATTCCGATTCAGCAAAAAGGGTTATTACTGATTTCAGTCCTGTTCGTCATGTTTGCGGAGATTATTAATACCGCCATTGAGGTCACCATTGACCGTATCGGACTGGAGTTACACCCAATGTCCGGACTCGCCAAAGATCTCGCTTCAGCAGCCGTCATGGTTGCAATTGCGATGGCTGCTGTTGCATGGGGAGTAACGCTTATTGGCTGGATATAATATTCAGCCAATGCCCCTACCGGTCCTCTAACCGGTTGTAATCCAGCAAACCGCCGTCAACGGGATAACGGGCTTCTGACCATCTGATAAGCTCATCACTGAATGACCAGAACTCAGGGTTGGTACGGCGTACCCCCACCTTATCTAACAGACGCTGATAGTCACTTTCGTTTTTCACTTTACTCAACTGTTTTACGACCTGCGGAATATCTGAGGCATTAACCTGCCAGAATACATCAGGATAACTGCCCAGAAAGCCCTGAACCAGTGTCAGTGAATCGTTGGCGTGGTCACGGTTCTTATCTTCTTCAAACAGGCTGCTTACGTTAAAGTGTGCGCTGTTTCTCAGCACAGTGAACACGTCGAAGTCTTCCGGTTTTTCGTCACTTCGCACCATAATCATCGTGATTTCCGGCATAATTGTGGCTTGCTGAGCAGGTAATTCGTCTATGGTAGCCAGCGCGGCAAGCTGTTCTTCGTTAAGTACATCACTGTGTAATCCTGTATTCTCCGGCTGAACACCCTTGAGATAAGAGGCCAGAAGGCGGTACAACTCCCCTTTGGGTTTGCCGGTGTCATATTCAATCCCGGTGTCCTGCTCAAAGCTGTTGATATCACCCTCAATGTAATCTGTCAGTTCCGGTCCGGCATGCTGATACCAGTCAGCTAACTGGGTACGGCGGGTTTCAGGCGGCAGTAATGTCAGGAAATTCGATTCCCCTTCCATTCGCAGGAAATCCATGTAGAGCCTTGTCATCAACTGATGGCCGTAGTTGCCATACACATCAAATCCGGCCACCAGCAAATAGTGGATACGCTCAAGCAGTGCGTAATCAATCACCCATGCAGTCTTCGGCGGTTTACCCACCATACCTTTCACCACGGTGGCGTTGTCGAAATGACGAAATACGGTCAGACTGGCGTTAGTATTTTTGCCGTCGCCGGCCCAGACACTTTGTAAACTCAGGTGTTCACCCTGCTTAAACGCTTCATTAAGAAATGCTGTTCTGGCACGCATGTATTCGCCCTGGCGACGGGCGTATTTCACCCAGCTTACTGCTAATGCAGTACTGTCTTTTTCCGCCGGCAGATGCAGATTCTCCCGTTGAGAGGCATAAAATTCATTAAGCTCCTCTGAAGCCGCCACTTCCGGATCGACAAAGAACACCCAGAAACGATCATTGATGACATTCAGCGCTACCTGACCACGGCAAACGGGCCCTTTGATATACCCCATGATGGTATTTTGTGCCCGCTCCAGCATGAAACGGTACCGGCTTTTCACCGGTAACAAAGTGAAGGATGTGAGAGGGTTTGCCGCTACATCCGGTTTATAAGAGGGTAATGCCGGCACATCAAATTCTGCATCCACAAACCAGGCCTGCCATTTAGCCCGTAAATCGTCATCAATCACATACGGCTGATGGGTTTTGCTGACAATGGTTGAGAACACAGGCTGGAGCCTGTACCACACCCGCTCAACACCGGGGTCGTCGAAGGGCCGGCGGGTTGCGATGACCGAAAGCGGTTTACCCGGCGGCGTGGCTGACCGCACAAGATCAAAAAACTGTGGTGTTTCGCCTTCGGGACTCAGGCCGTCAAAGTACAAATGGGTGGTGAACAGATGCTCATAAATATATCGCGCAGACAATTTCGCTTTGTTGTTGTCTGCATTCAGCCACGTTTCCAGCTCCGATACTTTAGCGACAGTCTTTTCGTCTAACGAAGGAGATTCAGATAAGGGTGCATTGTGCTGCAGCCATCTTAGCAGTGTCAGTTCTTCTTCAGCATTCAGGCCCGGTAACGCGTAAGGCATGCCCCCAAGCGGCTGGTCTGCAATATAACGCCCCATTTCATCAAGTGTCGGACATTGCTGCTCTCTGTTTAAGCTGATATCGAAACCGTCTCCAAGGTGGGTGGTATCAGGTTGCGGATTGGCCCGCTTTAATAACAGCATCTGCGCCAGCACAGAGGTTTGCGTTTCCTGTACAACGTCGCTGTCTTCATCAGGTAAAACAGAAAAGAAGCCACGCTTGCGCCAGGCGTCTTCAGAATGCGCATCGATAAATAACCGGTTTGGCTGTGCAGCAGTTAAGCGGGTACCTTCGTAAACCTTCTCTTTATTCGCTCCGCGGGCAATACCTTCCGGCGCTGTCATTTTAAGCTGACAAGGTGCGTCGTAGCAGGCGTGACATACCACGCAACGCTTCGTCAAAACCGGGCTGACCTCATGCTCAAAGAATTGTGCCGGTAAGGGTTCCGTCGCCGCAACCGTATCAGGGTTATCAAATAGTGGCGCTTCTGCTGCAGACCATTGCCAGATTGCCACTCCGGCGATTAAAACAGCCAGCATCAATGCCGCCTTCCCCTTACTAAACCAATTCATACGTCGCTTCCCGTAATGCCCGGCGCACAGTCTACCATCCATTCACTCCTGCTCCATCTATCCATAGTAAAATCCTGTCAAAGGTTTAATATTCAGCCGCAGATCCGCATAATCAAAGCCGGATGCATGGTGTGCGGTTAATCATGTTGTATACTGACCGCCACACTATTATTTATGCATTCATCATGTCCCGGCCACTGACCTATTTATCTCATTACCCTCAACATCTTCAGGATCAGATCCGCCACCTCATCGACAACAATCAGTTGGGCGACTGGCTCCGCTCCCGTTACCCGTCCGTGCACAACATTAACAATGACCGTGATTTGCGTGAGTACGCCATGGACATCAAAAACCGTTACATGAAGAAAACCCAGCCATTAAGCAAAGTCGTTTACGACGGTAGAATTCATATCGTGAATCACGCGCTGGGGTTGCACTCCTATGTAGCGAGAAATCAGGGCGGGAAGCTGAAAAGTAAAAACGAACTGCGGGTCAGCGATTTATTCAAAAATACGCCTGAGCCCTTTTTGAATATGATAGTGGTGCACGAACTGGCTCACCTTAAAGAAAAAGATCATAACAAAGCCTTCTACCAGCTTTGCCGCCATATGCAGCCGGACTACCACCAGTTAGAGTTTGATGTAAGGGTTTATCTCACCGAAATGGACGCTAACGGAGAAGTATTCTGAAAAGGCTTTGCATATAAAAAAGGCCGCAAAGCAAAATGCAATGCGGCCTGAACAAATGTGGTCCTGTTGTTTTTATCAGAACGTATACCGGGCACCGAGGGTATAACGCGGACCATATTGATGGGCGTAAAGGAATTGTTCCTCAAAACGGCCGTAGCCACGTTCAGTCTCGTTATTTACATTTACGCCTTCAACAAACACGGTGAAATGTTCGTTGAAATCGTAGTTGATGCTGAAGTCCCACTGACCGAAAGAGTCTGCCTGTGTTGGTGGTACATCAGATGAACCCTGTGCCTGTCCCATGCCCTGCAGATAGCCTGCACGCCATGCATAAGTCACTTTTACCGACAACGCTTCTTTTTCGTAGAACATCTGGAAGTTGGCAGAATCACCGATACCCACCAGCGGGTTCTGACCGCTTTCGAGAATATAGGGGTCATACTTCACATCACCGTCAACCAGCGTACCGTTCACTCCAACCCCAAAGCCGGTTTCACCGAAAGTATGCTGAACGGCCAGTTCAATACCATCCACAGTGCGGGAATCCGGCAGGTTACGCGGCTTGGTAACACGCCAGGTGATCAGTGGATCATCAGCGTTTGGCTCAACAACACCTTCTGCGTTAGCGTAGCCGTTATCCTGAAAATACTGGAAAATGGCACTGTCTGTGGCCTGCACACCATCAGCTTCAAGAGCCGCAACGGCTTCGTTCCACCGCGGTCCCTGGTAAATATCACGCAGCCCTTCGAAGGTCTGATCGCCCCCGGTGGTCTCGATATACTCACTCACCTTCTTGCGGAACAGGCCGACGGAGGCATAGCTGTCTTCGCTGTAATACCATTCCACTGACAAATCGAGGTTTTGCGACTCGTAAGGTTTCAGGCCGGTGTTACCTTCAGACGCGGTACGGGCACCAATTTTGGGGCTGCCACTAAATGCACGGCCTCCTTGCAGCAAGCCAATAGGCGCACGGGTTATCGATTTACCCCATGAGAAACGGGCGACGACATCTTCTGTTACGTCCACTTTAATGTCGAACATGGGCAGCAGAATGTCGTATTCACCGGTGAAATCCTGCAGGATAAGTTCCGACTGATATTCAGTGATCCACTCAGAAGGTGCGACCCAGTTTACCTGCGTCGGCACCCGCACCTGCGCGGAACTGGGCACTTCAGTTTCTTCGTAGCGCACACCGGCATTTACCTGCACATAGAATTCACCAATATCAAAATCCCACTCTGTCTGTACGTAAACAGAATCGGTGATCTCTTCGACAAAGTTCACCGTTGGCGCATTAAAGAACGGATCGATGGAGTAAACGTTGCTGTCACCGGTCACGTCTGCCGTAAGGTAAGCCAACTGCCGGGTGATCGCTTCGTCAAAGCTGTAGGTGTAAAAATAATTAGGATTCAGCGCATCACCGCCGCCACTGAATGCATCCAGGAAATCACCGGTATCATGGCGGGTAAACATGCTATCCGGGAAAATTTCAGTATAGGACGGACTGAAGCCGGGGCCGCCACGTAATCCACCCCATGCGTCCGTTGCCCCCAACGACTGTTCGGTACGGGCATAACCAAAGTCGACCTTCACCAGTGGAATGCTGTCAAAAACCGAGTTATACCAGGTACTGTCGATTTGTAGCTGTTCAATGTCCGAACGGCCCTGATTACGGGTAAACTGACTGAAGTTAGAATCAATTTCACCGGGCATCAGCTCGTTGGTGCCGTTATTCCAATTGATGTAATAGCTGGGAATATCACCTTCCCGATAATCGTACACTTTGGAAATCAGCTGATCGGAGCCAAGAATGACCTGGCCACTGCCGCCTAACCCTTTGTCCTTGCCATTATCAATCTGATTGTAGGAGTCGTGATAATCCACTGATACTTCCCAATCATCAGTGATTTGCCACTCAAGATTTACACCCAGAGAGCGGGCATTCACCTCGGTGGTGTTACGGCTGGCTGTAGCAGAACCGTCATCACCGGCAATATCGGCATACAATGCAGTGCCATTTTCGTCCAGTTCATAGGAATTAATATTCGGCCCGAAGTTGTTCCAAATCCCCCAACCAAAGCTGTTAGTGCCGGTGACGGCGTCTGATGCGGTGTAATCCACCGTTGCCGTGAAATTATCGGTAGGGCGGAACTGGAACGTGACCTGTGCATTGGTACGTTCACGCTGAACATCGGCAAAGCCAAAGTTCAGATCTTTAGGAAAGAATGCCGCATCGGTAATGACAGAACGGTTATCCACTACCATGGATGGGTCCAGTTCGGGTAAATCCTCGTCGGGCACAAGCACCCACCCCTGAATGCTGGCTGATTGCTGACGGAAATCACGTTCCTGGTGAGATACCGAAATGCCGATACCGAACATATCGTCAGCAAAGGTGTTTGTGAACACGCCGGCCACTTCAGGCGTAATATCACTGCCTTCCTCGTTAGAGGTGTCCATAATGCCTTTAGCAGACACTGAGAATTGCTGACCCGGATTATCCATTGGGCGCATAGTCAGAATATTTACCGTTGCGCCAAGACCACCACTGGGGTTTTCCGCCCGTGCAGTTTTCTGCAGCTCCAGGGTTTTTACTCCTTCAGAAGACAGGTTCTGTAAGTCGTAAGAGCGAGTGAAGCCGGTGCCCGGCATCTGACGGCCATTCAGGGTAATCAGGTTAAATTCAGGGCCAAAACCCCGTACGGTGATCTGACTACCTTCACCGTTTGCACGGCTGATGGTGACACCGGTAATACGCTGTAACGCTTCCGCAAGGTTGGTATCCGGAAATTTACCCAGTTCTTCGGCGGAAATGGCATCGACGACACCGCTGGAATTGCGCTTCAGATCCTGAGAGCGCATCAGTGAGCCGCGGATCCCCTTAACCTGAATGACTTCCATGCTTTCGTCAGCAGCGGCTTCAACTTCCTGTGCCTGCGCGCTGAACATGCTTGTTGTACCCAGTAACAAAGCCATTGATGTGGCGACCCGGGTCTTTTTAAATGTATTGTTTTTCATAGTTGACCTACTCATCATAATCAATTGTTCCGGCGAGCCGGTATGGCTTAGCCGGAGGCTTTGTTATTGCGCTGCAATTTCTGCGTTATCGATGCGGTAAACCGCGCCGTCACCCTGTCCCCATGCCGGGAACACCATCACCACGTTGATGTCTGACACATCGAGACCAAGATCAGACAGCGTTTGCAGCGGGAAGGTATAGGTTTGCCATTCGCCGGCTACCGGATCGACGCCTTCAAGGCTTTCCGACAGCGGCAACTCAACGGCAGTGGCAGCACCGGTAGATTCAATCTTAAACAGCCAGGGCGCTGTGCTGTCAGCAGGCATGGAAGTCACTTTCATTTCAAAGCGGACAGCGCCTGTGGTAAGAAGTGCTGTAGCATCGAAAGACACCTCATCATCTGCCAGGAAGCCCATTACCGTCGGGGTACCGCCGATACGGAATTCGGCTACGTCACCGTGGGCATCATCATCGGCTTCTATTGTCGGAGTAGAACCGCCACAGCAATCCCACACGCTCCACATGTCAGCGGCGGTATCAGCAAAAAGGGTTAAACCTGCTGCCGCACCGGCACCCGGGTGATAGAGTTTCATATTGTCGATACGATATGCCGCACCTTCACCGGCGCCCCAGGCCGGGAACACCATGATCACGTCAATGGCACTGATATCCAGACCACCGGCCTGCAGGTCAGCAATGGGGAAGGTGTAGGTTTGCCACTCGCCTTCAACCGGCGCTTCCCCTTCCACACTTTCTGTGATGGGTAATTCAATGGCCGTAGAAGCACCGTTAGATTCCACCTTAAATAACCAGGCTGCAGAGGCATCGTTTGGCAAGCTCACAACACGCATATCGAACTGCAGCAGGCCGCCGTCTGCCAGTGCAGTGGCGTCGAACGGGGTGTCACCGCCACCGTCAGCGGGACGGGTAATAAAGCCCATTACAGTAGGTTCGGCACCGATACGGAATTCAGCGGTCAGGCCGTGGGCATCGTCATCCATTTCTTCTGTAGGGGTTGAGCCGCCGCAGCAGTCCCACATAGGCCAGTTAGGGTTTGTAGCATCTTCAAAAATCACCAGTTCCGGGTAGCTGGATTCTGCAGAAATTTCCACGTTGGTCAGGCGGTAAGTTGCTCCGTCACCCGCGCCCCAGGCAGGGAACACCATAATGACGTCAATGGCGCTCACATCCAGGCCAGCTTCATCGAGCATGGAAAGCGGAAATTCATAAGTTTCCCACACGCCCTCTTCCGGCATATCGCCGGCAGATTCATTCGGGCCCGTGTAGCCGGTTGCCAGTGGAAACTCTACAGCGGTTGACCCTTCTGAGCTTTCAATTTTGAACAGCCAGGCAGCACTGGCTTCAGAAGGCAGCGACGTGACTTTCAAATCAAACTTTACACTGCCGGTTTCCACCATAGGCGCACCGTCAAAAGGGGTTGCCTGACCGTTTGGATCGGTAATAAAGGTACTGCGACTGACGAACCCCATTACAGTTGGTGTTGCGCCAATAGAGAATTCGTAAACGTCACCTTTTTCGGCATCGTCGACGATGGCAGGCGTTGAGCCACCACAGCAGTCCCATGCTGGCCAGTTCGGATTATCGGTACCACCAAAGATGGTCAGGTTCTGTGCCACACCGCTGGAAGGTGGTGAAGGAATGGGCGCTTCACCTTCTACCAGAGCATCATCTGTAGAGTCATAGCCGGGGCGCACAGTTTCACAGCCTTTACCGGTATCCGGATTAGTTGAACATTGATAAACATGCACATAATCGATTTCGTACGTTTGTCCTTCCGTGAAGGCTTCCGGGTCGATACCCAGCTCATTCACGTTAGATGGCCAGTCGCCGCCCACCGCCAGATTCAGGATCATGAAGAACTCCTGATCGAAGGGTGCATTGGTGTAGTAGTTCTGTAATTCGCCGCTGGTTTGATCGAAGTATTCGGTATACCAGCCACGATGCGCCAGACCGGTCGCTTCGCCTTTGCTGTTGTAACGCACCGTTGACTTTCGCTGTGTGGCGTACAGGTAATCATCCATATACCAGCGAATTTCGCCTTCCTGCCATTCCACCGCATAAGTATGGAAATCGTCAGCTGGATTAGCGCCGTCCGGTAACTTATAGGCCTTACCACTGTATTTGTTATTCGGCCACTCACTGCCGTAATGCAGGGTACCGTGAATGTTTGCTTCCGGGTTACCGTCGGCGTCCATGGCTTTCAGATTAACCGCTTCCATGATGTCGATTTCACCACTTCGCGGCCAGCCACCATAAACAGAATCGGTAGGCATCATCCAGAATGCCGGCCAGCTTCCCTGACCAGAGGGCAGCTTTGCGCGCATTTCAAAACGGCCATATTTAAAGTCTGCTTTGTACTGTGTAACGAGTCGGGCTGATGTGTAAGGCTTCTCCGCCCCTTCTGCGGCGGGTAACGCGACAATTTTTAGCGTGCCGTCAGAGACAAATGCATTTTCAGGACTGTCGGTGTAGCACTGGGATTCGTTGTTGCCACCACCGGCGCAATTGACTTCATGAGTCCAGTTATTTCCGTCAATAGAAGACCCGTCAAAATCATCACTCCATACCAACTCCCAGTCTGTTACTGGTACCGTTGGCTCAACAATATTCACGTCCGTATTTGTGGTGGCGCCACCGCCACATCCCACAAGGGTTGTGACCGATATTGCGGCCGCCAGCCGCGACAATTGTAAAAATGTTTTAGTCATTGTGTTCAGCCCTGTTTTCAACTTCCGGCAAGCAGGCGTTGCCGGAAATTTGTCTTTAGTTTTCGTCCCGTCTGTGCGGTCGAATTAATTTTGTAAGCGCTTACAAATCTTCTCAAAAAGAAAGCACTGTTCAGTTGAGCGCGATTGAATTCCATTCCCGCTGATTATGAAAGCGCTTTCATTACATTACGACACGGTCAAATAAAGGTCAATGGCATTCTCATTTTTTTAACATTTCAGTCACCTTCGTGACAGATTGACCCACCGGTGCGCTATTGCGCGACTTTTAGCCAGTTTAACCTCGACACAGCCGGCAGGATTCTTTATATTGCGCGGCCTTGAATGCACTCACGTGTACCTCTTTTTTGTTTTCCGGGAATTTGTTGTGATCACCACCGCCAATATCACCATGCAGTTTGGCTCTGCGCCTTTGTTCGAAAATATCTCCGCTAAGTTCGGTAACGGCAATCGCTACGGCCTGATTGGCGCGAATGGCTGTGGTAAGTCAACCTTCATGAAAATTTTAAGCGGCAAGCTTACCCCTTCCGCCGGGAATGTATCACTCGCCCCGGGCACTAAGCTAGGGATCCTGAATCAGGATCAATTCGCCTTCGAAGAAATGTCGGTGGTTGATGCTGTGATCATGGGAGATAACGAACTGTGGGAAGTGAAGCAGGAACGTGACGAGATTTACAGCAAAGCAGACATGAGTGAAGAAGACGGTATGCGTGTTGCCGATCTGGAAACCCGTTTTGCTGAAATGGATGGTTATACCGCCGAAGCCCGTGCTGGAGATATCTTAATTGCTGCCGGCATTGAGGAAGACTATCACTTTGGTCTGATGAAGGAAGTCGCGCCGGGTAAAAAAGTTCGTGTTTTACTGGCACAGGCGTTATTTGCCGATCCGGATATTCTGCTACTGGACGAACCGACTAACAACCTCGATATCTACACCATCAACTGGCTGGCTGAAGAGCTCAACAAGCGTAAGTCTACGATGATCATTATTTCTCACGATCGTCACTTCTTAAATTCCGTCTGTACTCACATGGCCGATATTGATTACGGTGAATTACGTATTTATCCCGGTAACTATGACGATTTCTCAGAAGCCGCTGCCGCTGCGCTGGAACAGCTCCATCATGAAAATGATAAGAAAAAGGCAGAGATTGAAGAGCTGCAAAGTTTCGTAGCCCGCTTCTCAGCTAACGCCTCAAAAGCCAAGCAGGCAACTTCACGGGCAAAGCGTCTTGAGAAAATTGAGCTGAACGAGATTAAAGCGTCCAGCCGCCGTAAGCCATACATCATTTTTAAACAGCACAAGAAGCTGCACCGTCTGGCGATTACTCTTGAAGACCTGGGGCACGGCTTCCCTGAATTGCCACTTTTCAGTAACGGTAATTTGCTTTTAGAAGCGGGAGCCCGCCTGGCCATTATCGGTGAAAACGGTGCCGGCAAAACCACCCTGCTGAAATGTCTGATCAACGAACTGGACGCCAATGAGGGCATGGTAAAGTGGGCAGAAAACGCTGAAGTAGGTTACGTTCCTCAGGACAGCAACCGTGACTTTGCCAACGATCTGACTTTATTTGAATGGATGAGCCAGTGGCGCGGACCAAAGCATGATGATCTGCAGGTTAAAGCCATGCTGGGTCGTTTGCTGTTTACCTCTGATGATTTCAATAAGAAAGTGAGTGTTTGCTCCGGTGGTGAGAAAAACCGTCTGTTGTTTGGCAAGTTAATGCTGCAGGATATCAATGTACTGGTAATGGACGAGCCTACTAACCACCTTGATATGGAATCTATTGAGGCACTGAATAATGCTCTGGCAAACTACGACGGCACTGTAATTTTTGTCAGCCACGACCGTGAATTTGTCTCTTCACTGGCCACCCAGGTTATCGAAATTAAAGATCAGAAAATCAATCATTTCGAAGGTACCTACGAAGAGTTCCTCGCTCACAGCGCTGCCGTTTAGTATTAAATTTAATAACTGAAAAGCGCTTATCACACAGCGGAAACTGTCGCCTTTTTCAACCTTGAACTATGCTTTGTATAAGGTGAAAAAGGTGATGGTGTATGTCTGTATCCAGAATATTCCCCAAGCAAATCGTTCCCATTTTATCCGGCGGCGGTACACGGCTGCCTGCTCACATAGGTATATTACAGGCACTCGACGACCTTAACGTAAAACACAACACTATTGTGGGCGTATCCGGCGGCTCTATCATTGCGGCAATGTACGCACGGGGCTTCACAGTAACCGAAATGAAGCATCTGGCACTGAATACTGACTTCCGTCAGTTTGCTGATTTTTCTTTGTGGCGACTGTTACGTGAAGGCGGCCTGGCATCGGGAGATATTTTCGAACAATGGCTGGATGAGCAGCTCGACGGCGTCACCTTTTCAACCATCAACTATCCTTTACATATTCTGGCCACAGATGTGAACGGCGGCGGTCCGGCGCTGTTTAATGCGACAGAAACACCGGATGTGAAAGTCTCCGCTGCAGTAAGGGCTTCCATGTCGATCCCCCTCATTTTTGCCTTCAAACAATTCGAAGATAAATTACTGGTGGACGGCGCGGTACTGTCTGAGGACGCACTGTTTCGTGACTGGCAGCAGGACGGAACCCCTTCGGTCTGCTTCCGCTTGCAAAGCCGTCAGAAAAAAGAGAACCTGGGCAAGAAGAAAGCCCGTTTCGCCCTGCCCACTTATGTCATGCTGTTAATCCGTACTTTTATGTCGGCACTGGCAAGGGAGTACGTACACGCTGAATTCTGGCAGCGCACTATTTTGATTGATACCGGAGAGGTCTCCGCCGTGGACTTTGATGCCAACGGCGCTGACAAAGAAGCGCTATTCGAAACCGGCTACAACACGACAATGGCTTACCTGCCGGAAAAATTAAAGAAGCAGTATGTACAAATATCCTGATGGAACATGGAAGGGAAACTCACCCGCTATTAAATTGCCGCCTGAATGTTACTTCCACTCCAAGCCCCTGCCCGGCGGTGTTAAGTTTTACTTCGCCGTTGTGCAAGGAGGCAATCGCCTTAACAATACTCAGGCCCAGTCCTGTGCCTGATGTGGTTCTGCTCCTGTCAGCCCTGAAAAATGGCTGAAGCAATTTTTCTGCATCATTAACAGATACGCCGGGACCATTATCACTGACTTTCAAAATAATGTTGTCATGATTATCTTTGCTCAGTTCAATCCTGACTGTACTGTTTTCACCACTGTAGCTAATGGCATTTTCGACTAAATTAACAATAAGCTGATTTAATAGTGACGGGTCACCACGCATATCAGGGATCTGGCCTTCCTGTAACAGCAGTGTCTGTCCCTTTTCCTCAGCATCAGGCCTGTACAAGTCCACAATATTAGTCACAAGATTGCTCAAAGAAACTGTCTGAAGTTGTCGCGGAACGGGATCCGATTCAAGCTCAGCCAGTTGCAGCATGGCAGTAAACGTACTCAACGTACCGTCGAGCATAGAGACAGTACGTTCTATTCTGGCAGCGTCTTTATCACTTGTGGCGGACAGCAGTTCAAGTTCTTGTCTTACCCGCGATAAGGGCGTACGTAAATCATGTGCAACACTGTTGGTTACGTGACGAATCTCATGCACCAGCGTTTCAATTCTTTCCAGCATTCCGTTTATTGCCACCGCCAGCCGGTCAAAATCATCATTCGCCGGTGAAACCGGAAGCCGGTTTGACAATGAATGCCGGCCAACCAGGCGGGTCGCCGTGGTGACCTCATCAACTCTGGCCATAAAATTACGGGTAACAAGCAATCCTGTTACCAGGCTCAGAAGCACCGTACAGCCGAGAAATAACAACACATTGTTTCGCAACAAAACCTTCAGATCGTCGATGGCAGTTAACCGTTCACCGACAAACAGAGCATAACCATTTTCTAACCGGGTGACGTTAACAAGCACCGCCGGATTACGGCTGGTGTGATACCAGTCCTCACTACTCCTTTCATGTACAATATCTTTGTCAAACAGCACTTTCCCGTCAGGGCTTCTGAGCGCGTGGAGCAAATTATCGATATCCCGCAGCTCAAACCTTTCCCTTACATCATGCAGCAATTCCGGTAGCCCGTCCTGTTCGTAATCAACAAGTAAACTGCGCGCTTCCTGCAAAATATGGGTCCGGATTTGGGATTCCAGGGTGTTTTGCATCCGCACAGAAATAAATAATCCCAACAAGATACAGGCAAGACTGAAGCACGCCGTGGTGATGATAAGAAGGCGGAACCCTTTGTTATGAAGCAGACGGTTTATCAAGAATATACCCCGCACCTCTGACTGTCCGCAGCAAGCAGGGCTCGTTGCCATCGTTTAACTTGGCACGTAGCCGGCTGATATGAGTTTCCACAACATTTGTTTTTGGATCGAAGTGTAAATCCCACACGGATTCCAGCAACATGGTTCTGGTAATAACCTGCCCCTGATTACGAAGGAAATACTCCAGCAACCTGAATTCTGTGGGCTGAAGCTGCAGCGCTCTTTTCCCGCGGGTAATGGTTCTTGTCAGTAAATTCATTGCTAAATCACCACACATCAGTGCGGTTGATTCAGTTTTAAGTACGGGCCTGCGCGTCAGACTGCAAAGGCGGGCATATAACTCAGCAAATGCAAAAGGTTTTACCAGATAATCTTCCGCCACAGCCAGCCCCTCTACACGATCATGGATGCCGCTGACCGCAGTCAGAAATATGGCAGGCGTGGTATTTCCCGCTACCCGTAAACTTTTTAACAGAGACAGCCCGTCAAGTCCGGGCATCATCCGGTCGAATACCATAACATCGTATTCCTGTTCAATACCTGACAACAGAGCATCGGGCCCGCAGGTGACATGGTCAGTCACATGACCATGTTCCTGCAAACCTCTCACAATAAATGCGGCGGTATCCTTATCGTCTTCAGCAAGTAAGACGCGCATCAGCCCTCCTTAGCGGGTTTGTAAAAATGGTTTTGCCATGCCTTAATCGTCATAGTCCTCTCTGATACCTGTAACTTCACCACTGAGTGCATCCACTCTGATATCAAATACCCGGCTACGTTTAACCACAGACACTTCATAGGCAGGGCTGAAACTGTCGTCATCAATAGATGCTTCAAAAGGTTGGCCACCATGATGTTTTACGGCCGCTTCAATGGCCTGTTGCAGAGTGATCTTTGCTTCATGGAAAGCGCGGATATCATCGTTGTCAGCGCTGGCACCGGCGCTGGCTAAAATCAATGTTGCCGGAATAATGAAATGTTTAATTGCGTTTTGCATGGGATATCTCCTGTTAATGACACAAGGTGTGCCGGAGTTAACAGACTGCCACACTGCATATTGCGACATCATTGCCGGATCTATACAGTTTTGTATAGATTGAATCACAGACGGATTCGCTGTCCGGATAAACTAAACGAAGCAAGTAAAATTGCCAGCCGGTAAATCGTGTAATTTCCTCCCGTTATCTATAAATCCCCGTCTACGCTGATCCGGCTTCTATATTTATGTAAAAACATTTGACTCTGGAGTTAACTCCAGGGTTTATAGTAAGCACTATGAAAAAATCAGACTTGCTGAAAATAGGCGAACTGGCCCGCCTGACTGACCTGAGTAACGACACCATTCGCTTTTACGAGAGCAAGGGTTTGCTAACGCCTTCCGAACGCTCTGATGCAGGTTATCGCCTGTATTCTGCAGACGACGTGGAAAAGCTTTTGTTTATTCAGCGTACCAAAACGGTGGGTTTCACGCTGAATGAAATCAGCGAACTCATGGAGCTGAAACTGCATCCTGATACCCACACCTGTGGCGAGGTAAAGAAAGTCACCGAACAAAAGCTGCAGCAAGTGACTGCTAAAATTAATGAACTTGAGCGAATCCGTCAGTCTCTGCTTCAAATGAATAATTTGTGCGATGGCGGACCTGAAAGTGCTCAGCATTGCACGATTCTACAACTACTGGACTCAGAAAAACCGCTATGAACGATATCACGCTATTACTCACCAATTTCTTTGGTCTGTTTATGGAATCAGCGCCGTGGTTACTCATGGGCTTACTGGTTGCCGGCATAATGCACGAGCTCGTCCCCGTGAGCTTGTTGCAGAAACATATGGGTAAGAACAGCGTGGGGGCGGTGATAAAATCTGCCTTCATCGGTGCACCATTACCACTGTGCTCATGCGGAGTCATTCCCGCCGCACTGGGATTAAGAAGAAGCGGTGCTTCGAAGCCGGCCACCGCATCCTTTCTCGTTTCCACACCGGAAACAGGAGTAGATTCAATATCGGTTTCCTACGCCCTGCTCGGCCCCGTGTTCGCTGTGGTTCGCCCTGTTGCAGCCATCTTCAGCGCCATTTATACCGGTTTAATGGTGAAGTGGTTTGTGAAAGACGAACAGGACATTTCTTCTTCATCTGCTACCCCGGGAAAGGTTGAGCAGGATAGTTGCTGCAGCAGTAAAGCACCGGTGCAGGAACCGGTATCGTCTTGTTGTGCCTCAAAAGCGGAAGTGGTTGCGCCGGTTAAATCCTGTTGCAGCAGTGAAAAGCCTGCAGCGCAAAATAGTTGCTGTGACACGAAAGTCACTACACCGGCACCTGCAGAAACGTCTTCCTGTTGCAGCTCAACTCAGGTCGAATCAGAAAAAGAGAATAAAGTCGTTCAAATCTGGCAGTTCGCTACAGGTAAACTACTGGAAGATATCACCATGTGGTTACTCATTGGCCTTACGCTGGCTGCAGCCATTCAGACCTGGGTACCGGTATCTTTTCTGACCCAATGGGGCGATGGTTTTCTGGCTATGCTGGTCATGGCGCTGATCGGGATCCCTATGTATATCTGTGCAACGGCATCAACACCTCTTGCCGTTGGGTTCCTGTCTGCAGGCCTGTCACCCGGTGCGATCCTGGTGTTTTTGCTTGCAGGTCCGGCAACCAATATTTCTACCATGGGCATGATTGGCCGCGAACTCGGCCGCCGCTCTCTTATCATCTATTTGTTCTGCATTCTCACAGCCAGCATCGGTTTGGGTTACCTGCTGAATGCGGCGGTGGAGGCATTTAACTGGCAATCTTTTATCCCCACCGGTGAGGGAGCCCACCATCACGGCGAAACAGTAAATGCCTTTTACGCATTGTGTGCGGTAGTGCTCGGCGCACTGATGGTACGTAACAGCTGGCAGGCAGCGAAGGACAAGTGGTTTTCCGGCAATAATATGCAAAGCAGCTGTCATTAAAAAACTGAACAGGAAGCCATCACATGGGAAATTTTACAAAAAACATCGCCATGCCTGTTCGCCGCGAACTGGTCATGGCCCGGTCTTTACAAATTAACGGGCAGTGGCAAAGTGCATTTAAGCATCTGGAAAATGCACATGTGCTGGGGCAGCTTTCAACGTACTGGCATACCCGTGTTCATATTCTGATGTTGCTGTGGGCCTGGCAGCGAACCGACATCCGCGAAGTGATTGCTCAGATCATACGTATCACCGGCGCCGCCACGAAGACCTTTGCAGGTCTGGTCCCGGCGGGAAACACCGGCGGTGGAAACGTCAGTGCGTTTAAACCTATGCCTGTTTCTAAGGCTCTGGCTGAAAAAATAGCGGGGGCTAAGCGCTAGCCCTGCAGTCCTTTTTAACTGCGCCTGCCAGCCGTGACAAAAACTCGCGGTTGGTAGGTAAGCCATTCAGCAATTGCTCTGTCGAGCGTCGCACATCATTTAAAGCCTTATCCGCCACCCGCATTTCATGTTGCGACAGGCCTGTACACGCCTCACCGAATGTAGATTGCATGCCCATCAGCACGTATTGCTTACTGGCTGAGGAAAACAGCTCCAGACGGCGATCGCTCTCGTAAAGCCAGGGCGGCTGGGTTTGCCACAATGCCAGAGAGTCTTTCAGGCTTTGCGGCACTGAGGCTGCATCGCGGTGAGCACGCCAGTATTCACTGTCATCCCGGGACGACAACACGTAATGCAGCTTGATAAAGTCGATGATCTCTTCCCACCGGCTGTGGGTGATTTCATTATACCGTTTAGCCAGTACCGTCATGGCATTGCGGCAACGGGGAAACTGGTGGCTTATCCATTCAACGGATTTTTCCACCAGCACCAGCGCCGTTGCTTCAAGAGGCTCCACGAATCCGGCTGACACGCCAATGGCTACACAGTTGCGGTGCCAGAACACAGAACGGTGACCGGGTTCAAAGGTGATTAACCGGGGCTCTGCTTTTGATGCATCCAGATGCGGGTCATTTTTCACATACTGCATCAGTGCATCCTGAGCCTGATCAGCCGAGCAGTACTGGCGGGAAAATACATGGCCAATACCCCGGCGGCCGGACAAGGCAATATCCCAAATCCAACCGTGCTTTTGTGCCGTTGCTACGGTTGCTGAAGCTACCGGCGCATTTTCGTCACGATAAGGCACCTGAAGTGCCAGCGCAGCATCATTAAACAACTGATCACGCCTGCACACCATAGGAACATTATAAAACCCGTTCAGCAATAGTGCTTTAAAACCACTGCAATCAATAAACAAATCACCTTCAATGACACGGCCATCCGACAATGTTACTGAAGCAATATCACCGTCCGGCGCACCATTAACCTGTTCGACATGTCCGGTGGTATGCACCACACCTAATTTCTGCGTGCAGTGCAAACGCAGCATTTCAGTAAATTTACCGGCGTTGAGGTGATAACCGTAATTCAGAGCAAAGGCAAATTCCGGCGTTGCAAGCGTCTTTGGCGCTAGTGACTGCTCACATACAGCCCCCTGGGCACAGACCAGTGTTTCAAAATCAGAACCTGGACGATTCTTAAGAAAATATTGCGACAGATTCACCGCGCCGTACCCAGCCGGCGCAGTGAACGGATGATAGTAATGCTCTCCGTTACCATATTGCCAGCCCACAAACTTAGAAGCCTGTTTAAACCCGGCATTGCAGAACTGCATGAAGTCTTTTTCAGAAATGCCAATCTGGCGGAGAGTATCCCGCATGGTAGGCCAGGTGCCCTCGCCTACCATGAGGTTTTTAACGTTGGGAGATTCAACCAGTTCAATGCGAACCGGATGTGTGCATCCGGATTTTTCGCCATTTTTTGCGGCCAGGATGCCTGCTGTCAGCCATCCGGCGGCACCACCACCTACAATTACAACACGGTTCGTCATTTTCCAGTCTCCTGAAAATTAACCCACCTTCCCTGCCGGGCAATATTTCTCTATGAATTGTGCGTGTGGCGGCAATTGCGCCAACTGGTTATCAATTTGATTCTTTAACGCTGTTAACTGTTGTTTCAGTCCTTCAGGCGGGAGCAATTTACCGGCCTGATGATAGCTTCCGGGCATCAGTCCCTGCCCCATCATAACCTGTACCCATGAGTCCACTCTGAACAGCGATACATCGTCAGGCCACACATAACCATTTTCACGAAAAATCGACAGTCTGTGTTTCAGCGAACCGGGCACATCCATTGTCCTGTAGTGGTTCCAGAACGGACTGTCATCACGTGTAGTCTGATGATAATGAAGGATAATAAAGTCCCGGATAGTTTCAAGTTCAACCGCCGTTTCCTCGTTAAACCTTTCGGCTAATATTCCAAAATTATCCGAAAACGGAAATAACTTCATAAGACGGATAAGTGCCGTGGTGACCAGGTGAATACTGGTTGATTCAAGCGGCTCCAGAAAGCCGCCGGATAAACCGATGGCGACACAGTTCTTATGCCACGCCTTTACCCGCCTTCCGGTTTTAAACTTCAGTTTCCGTGGTTGAGTCAGGGGCTTGCCGTCAAGGTTTGCCAGCAGTGTCTTTTCAGCCTCTTCATCGCTGAGAAAACGACTGGAATAGACAATGCCGTTACCGGTGCGGGTTTGCAGCGGTATACGCCACTGCCAGCCGGCATCGTGAGCAATAGCACGGGTGTAAGGTAAAGGTGGTTCAACGGACTCAGTTTGCACAGCAATGGCGCTGTCGGCTGCGAGATAATGACTCCAGTCTTCGTACTCAACACCCAGGTGTTCACCAATAAGCAGTCCGCGAAAGCCAGTGCAGTCAATAAACACATCACCGGCTATGACCTTGCCCTTCTCCAGCTTTAATGCCGTAATGTTGCCAGTTTCACTGTGGAGATCCACTGTAGCAATTTTGCCTTCAATGCGCTTTACACCGGCGGCTTCACTCTTTTTACGCAGCCAGGCGGCATAGGCCGTGGCATCCAGATGAAAGGCATAATTCAGTGGTTTCTTACCCGCCGCCAAGGCAAACTTACCTTCTCTGGCGGCTTTCAGCTCAAGACAGAAGTCGTCCAGTCCGGCACTGTAGCCATTTTCTTTTGCCGCCATCCAGAAAGCGTGAAACTCTGCCATCCAGGCGCGCTGACCAATTTCGCCAAAGGAATGCAGATAGTTTTCATCTTTACACCCCCAATTTTCAAACTGAATGCCCAGTTTGAATGTGGCCTGGGTGGCAGACATAAATTCCTGTTCGTTTATGCCCATCAACTGATGGAAACTGCGCATGGTAGGAATAGTGGCTTCGCCCACACCCACGGTGCCAATCTGGTCGGATTCAACCAGCGTAATGTCGAGTAAATTTCCCAGCCTGGTAGCCAAACTGAATGCAGTCAGCCAGCCGGCTGTACCACCACCGGCAATGACAACTTTTGTTTTTTTATTTTCGCTCACGCCTGCTCCTTACCGGTTCAGGTTACTGATTAACATGGAACGCAAACGCCTGGCGTTAATGTCGTCCATTTCCCCCAGCGCACCGCGGCTCTCCGGCGGAAGATGTTCACGAACACGCTGCGCATCACCAAACACGTAATAATCAAACAACGCCTTCCACGCTTGTTTTTCCTGTTCTGGTTTTTCCCGCAAACTCATCATGCCGTGTAACAGCACATCCATGGGATTGCCTTTATGACGCTCAGTGGTCATCCACCAGAAATTAACCATTACGTTAAAGCGGTCGTATGCCGTAACTTCATGCCACCACATACTGGGGTAATAAAGGCCGTCACCGGGTTCCAGGTCAGCAATCCACGCATTGTCCATTGCCTCTTTAAGGCGGGGGAACTTATCAAAGTCAGGGTCAGCGAGATTCGCCAGCGTAACAACCTGACCGCCCGGCGTAGGATGCAGCGGCCCGGGATAAAGGTTCTCCACCTGTTCCGGCGGAAACAACATGAACCGGCGTTTGCCCACAACGCAGCAGGCCAGATTTTTAGGTTGATCAAAATGTGCAGCGGCTACAGATTCTGTTCCCAGCCAGATTTTCGCGACTACCGGATTTTGCTCAAATTCAGGATGGGTAAACGCCAGAGAATGACTGTCTGCCAGTGCAGGGAATCCTTCTTTCAGCACCAGAGAGTTAACGTACAGGTATTCATGTTCCTGTTCACTGAGCTCATTACGGATTGTGTTGAACACATCGGGGATCGTTGACCGTTCTGCAGAGAAATTAAATCCGGTACAGGTATCGTTGTATCCGAAGCGGGACTGAATTTCTGATGGTGCGCGATACACCAGCATGGGTTTGTTGCTGTAGTTATCTTCCAGCATCTGCATGGTATCCAGGGAGGATGTCCGCCCTGCTTTAACCATTGGCCAGTCGTTTACCAGCCCCTTAAGAATAACCGGCTGGTTAAGAGCGAAGAGATCATCAAACGGGATGGCATCTGGTGTGATGCCTTCCCACACTGTTACGGTTTGTCGGGAAGGTGTAACCATGGTTTTTGTCCGTTAATAAAAAGCGGCTTAAATGTCAGTACCAGCCGGTACTGACAATCCGGACCAGCACTGTACCTAAATCAGCGCAGATTTTGCGTTCTTCAGATCAATTAAACGCTGAAAATTACCCAGTGAAGATAAAATAAAGTAAAGCGGCCCAAGCATACCGTACTGACTTAACTTTGCCAGACTGTCACCGTCAAGCTGAGAAAGCTTTTCCTGATTGACAGAATAGTAGTTGGAGAAATTCACCTGCTCTACATTGCTGAGCTTAATCTCGATGTTCACCGGCTCCAGAAGATCCATCTCTTCCACCAGCGTGAACAGAGTTTTGTTGTATTGGGCACCGGCTTCAATAGTCTGCAATGCCTTTTTTACATAATTCAGATAACCGGATTCGCCACCCATTGGCAGGAAGACCACTTCACCTTCTTCGCCAACTCGGGGATCGTCCATATCAATACAAATAAATGGCTCCGGTGCAGCATCATCAGATTCGCGATAGGCAATACTGAATGGGCCGCGCCCCAGCACGGCAGGAATATAACGGGTTGTCCATCCGTCTTCACTCAGGAACAGGTTTTCGTCCTTGCTGAGCCCCAGAATACTGTGGATCTGCAACTCGCCACTGTCGGCATCTTTATAAAATACCAGCGGAAACTCTTTGTGCAGCTCACTGATTTCAGACGCGAATACGCGGGTACGGTTTACCTGATGGCCGGAAAAAGCCCCCGGACGGGTATTAACTTTCAGATCCTTATGATCGACGTTATTCAGAACAGCTGGTTTAGACATAGATTGGTCCCCGTTACTGCGGGTTGAGCGAAAGGTATACGCAGGATGTTATCGCGCTACCCCGTCAGGCGCAATGTCATGTTTGTAAGGATTAAGGCCGGCATGCGAGGGCACACCGGCCTGAGAATCAAAGGTCACAATCCGGGAGGATTGTGACCGGATGCTGACAGCTATCAGAAGCTGTAGCGGGCACTCAGTACAATACGTCTGTCCAGTTCCTGGATGAAGAACGTGTTGTTGTAGCTACGGCCGTATTGACGTGAACCTTCTTCGAACAGGTTGATTACGTCCATGCTTACTGTCAGGTCTTCGCTGAAGTCGTAACTTACGTTAACGTCTACCTGCTTGTACTCATCGATGAACAATGGGTTACGAACAGAAGATACGCCACGGTTTACTTCCGCCAGGAAGGAATCACGCCAGTTGTAAGCAACACGGGTAGACAGGCCGTCTTTTTCGTAAATCAGTACTAAGTTAGCTGAGTCACTTAAGCCTTCCAGTGCGAACTGGTCGATTGCCGGATCTGCACCTACATCGTAACCGATATCACCGTCAACGATGGTGAAGTTAGCCTGGTAACCGAAACCGCTGTCACCGAAGAAGTGCTGCCATGCAAACTCGTAACCGGAGATACGTGCACTCTGGTTGTTTACAGGCTGAGTAACTTCGAAGGCCATTTCAGGGTCGCCTGCCATTGGCTCAACATTGTTGTTAGCGAATACGTCATCAGCAAATGCCTGACCTTCTTCGAACTCATCAGCGCCACCAGGGAACACGTCAGGGTTTGCAAGCAACGCAGACATGGTGAAGAAGTTACGTTCTGTTACTTCGATACCACGTGCTTCAAGCTCTGCAATAGCTTCACCTGAAACAGTACCGGCTGCACCTGAAGTCGCATCAAGCAGACCGAACAGAGTTTGAGAAACCTGCTGTGTACCAACGAAGTTGTCTACGTCTTTACGGTAGTAACCTACTGACACCATGCTTGAATCACCATAGTAGTATTCAAGTGACAGGTCGAAGTTGTTGGACTCCAGTGGATCCAGCGCAGCGTTACCGCGGCTACCTGATGCCACACCGCCTAAGTAAGTAGGACGACCAGGCGCACCAATGCTGGTAGCAGTGTACATCTGGTTATACGCAGGGCGAGCCAGCGTCATGCTGTAAGAAGCACGGGCTTTCAAATCGTCAGTCAGGTTAACCGAGAAGTCGATGTTAGGCAGGAACGCTTCATAAGAGTGATCCTGAGACAGCGCTTCAGTCTGATCGCCATAGCTGATTGTGAAGTCGTTATCTGACAACCAGATGATTTGCTCTGGTACAGATTGCAGAGAGATAGACTCAACGTCTGTCTTCTCATAACGGGCACCAACCACTAAGTTAGCTTCGAAACCACCGATTTCGCCATCCATTGTCGCCATCGCGTACAGAGACAGGATATCTTCTTTAACGGTGTTGTTCTGAGCACCAACAGAAGGCAGATCACCCGGGGTGAAGCCATAAGCCGGCGCAACAGCGTTCAGCAGGTCTACTGCGTTGCCGCGGAAAGATACGCTACCCAGAGGAATAGTGGTTGAACCTGCAGGCTGAGCAATTGAGTCCGCACCGGCAACACCACTCATGTTGTGATCTTCAAATGCACATGCTGTACAAGTCACTTCCAGCAGACCTTCAGGAATATTACCTACATCAGCAACACCCCAGCCACCAAGCTGCGCTTCAGTTTCATAACGAAGCTGATTCATTTCGGTCGCCATGTAGCCGATACCGAAGTCAACTTTTACGTCAGAACCTTCGTCCCAGGTACCGTCGAAACGGAACTGCTTAACGTCAGATTCCTGATCAGAAGAAATGGCACGGGTAACCTGAGGACCAACATCGGCCAGGTCGAAAATACCGTTGTTGTTACCTTTAACAGAATCGTCAACAACAATGCTTGCCTGAGGCATATCCAGACCGAAGTCCATGGTTTGCCAGCCGGCAGTTGCACCAGCAACGTTGAAACGGATTACGTTTTTACCATAAGGACCGTTACCGCCAGATTTTGCATTCGCCATGTTAGCGTCGAAACGCAGGTTCAGTGAATCGTTTGCCCACCAGTCAGCGTTGAAACCGAAAGATGTCAGTTCATCTTTAGCGGCCATCACCAGGTTCTGGAAGAAGAAGTCTTTACCACCATCGATGTCTTCAGTGAAACGAATTGGCGTGGCAACAACCGGGTTTCCATCGAATTCCATATCTGTGAACTGACGGGCAAACCAGATGCCGTCAACAACAGAGGTAGAGTTAATTTCGTTGCTGGCATAAGTTGCGTCAGCAGTCAGCGTTAAGGTCTCTGAAGGTGCGAACTGTAAAGTAACCATACCGTTCAGACGTTCACGGTTATCTTCGTTCAAACCTAAACCTAAGTTAGAAGGCATGGCAACCAACTGACCTTCCGCAGGTGCGTTAGTCACGTTAGCGCCGTCTACCAGACCGAAAGTACCCGGAGACGTTGAATCCCAGTTGTACAGCTGGTAGTTCTCAACACTCATGTGGCGGCTACCGGAGTCACGCTCCTGATAAGAACCGAACACAGCTACACCAAATGTGTTGTCATCGTTTGACCAGTTCGCAACACCACTTAATTCTGGTGTCACACCGTCACCGCTGTAGTCTTTCATGGCTTTCGCGCCGATAGAGGCACGGTTTTCACCTTGAGACAGTGGCTTTAACGTATTGATGTTAATTGTTGCACCGATACCACCTGATGGTACGGCTGCACGGCCAGTCTTATAAACTTCAATGCCACTTACACCTTCAGATGCCAGGTTAGAGAAGTCAAAAGAACGGGTTGTACCGGAAGCACCCTGGTCAAGCGGGTTACCGGTGATAGATGCTACGTTAGCAGCAGGCATCTGACGGCCGTTTAATGTGATCAGGTTGAAGTTACCACCGAAACCACGAACGGTAACTTCTGAACCTTCACCGTTTACACGGTTGATAGAAACACCAGTGATACGCTGCAGAGATTCTGCCAGGTTGGTGTCCGGGAATTTACCCATGTCTTCAGCAGAGATGGCGTCAACAACACCGGTAGACTGACGTTTTACGTTCATAGATTGAGACAAACTTCCGCGAACACCGCGTACTTCAATCTGTTCTACTTGTTCTGGTGCGTCCTGAGCAAATACAGGTGATGCGACCATTACGCAGAGTGCCCCTGACACTGCGCAAGATAGCTTTGTTTTATTAAACATAGTTTGGTTTCCAGTTGAGTTTTCACACGTGAATTAAAGTGCGTGTCCCTTATGAGGAGGATGACTACCGCGCATAAAACACTGGTCAATCAGTTCACTCAACCCCATCACGCACTCGCTGTGCAAACCGTTACGTTGTGATCCCATTCTCACAATGTAACGCGTTACAAGTCGCCATTTAACGTTAACGAATTGTAACGGTGTAGTTATATCCCGCCTTGTGAAGCAATTGCAAGTATTTTGTTAGGCTGCCTAACAAAATTAACCTTTTTCTTGAAATTGAAGTATTCTTTAGTCTTAAATGAGCGGGTAAATGCAGATTTTACTATCTGTATCTGATTAGAATAAATGGCCTGTCAGGCACTTTTTATTTACAAATACAGGTTAAGTAAAGGTGACAACTGTCCGGAGTGCAAGGATTGGTCATATTAAATTTTTATGATAAGTCACTGTTTGGAAAGGCTGAAAATTCGCTATGAAAAATAAAGGAAAAATATAAGCATTAGTTATAGAGAATATAACCTGAAGATGATAGAGGCCCCTGAAAAGGGAATGGTGCAAAGCAAAAAACAATAATAAAACTGACTTTGCTGTCACACAAATGTAAAGAAACCAGAAAGTTCCGTAAAGCCCGAATTATTGCAAAAAAGAACAAAAAACAAACAACGGTAAACCCTGAACTTTTTTAGTGCAGAAGACTCTTTAACAGCGATCTGGTTTTAACAATGTGTGTCACGAAAACGACTTTTTAAGTCCCTTTACCGTTAACAATTATTCAACAACAGGATAAAACAGCGCGAGCTGTTCCATAACAAAAATACTATGCCCGTACACAAGCAATCGAGTCAGCGTCTCCAACAGCAAGGCCTGGCACTGGACACAGACAGACAGTTTTTTCGCTGTCTTCGCGAAAATGGCCCCATGAGCAGAGCAGCCATCTCTCAGCTTACTGGCATTTCCCGCCCCACTATTTCAGAGGCTGCAGGACGTTTGCAGGGCCAGTCTCTGGTCAATGAAACGAAAAAGAAAACCCAGAATAAACAGGGCCGTGCAGGTATTCTTTATGAGATTAATGCTAACCGGGGTGTTACCTTGTCTGTTGCCCTGGACAGTCAGCACATTCAGATGCGCCTGACCGACCTGGCTGAAAATATTGTTGCAGAAGAACAGTTCAAATTAGCCGCGCTTAATGGCCACGCCATCCCCGACTACGATGTAGAAGCCGCACACGTGCCGTCCACACGCATAGACAGCAGCGAAGCCTTTTTCCAGAAGCTGACCACCATGGCTGAAGACATGGTGGCACGAACGAAAAGCGCAGTCCTCGCCATCGGCATTTCTATTGCCGACCCGGTGAATTCAGAAACGGGCCAGGTATTGCCTCTGCACGGTGCCCCTTTCCCCCTCGCCCACGATATTAATTTTCCCTCCCTGTTTGCCAGTATGTTCCATTGCCCCATTACCATTGATAACGACGTGAACTGGGCAACCATGGCGGAACGTTCGCAGGGTAATGCTATTGGCGAGAAGAACTTCATGTTCTTTTATTTTGGCCGGGGGATCGGTGCCGGCATTTATATCAACGGGCACCTTATCCGCGGTAGTTCAGGTATTGCCGGCGAAGTAGGCTATTTTAAAGTGGACGGTTCGAAGAACCTCCAGGATTACGTGGTAGAGAACCAGCTGGGTAAGGCCTTACTGGAAAACCGTTCTTTGTACGATCATCCGGCTATGGATAAAATTATCCACGTGATTTCTAACGCGGGTATTCTGGTTAATCCGGATCTCATAGTGATTGGTGGTCCGCTTTCCCGTCACGATGCCTTTATGAAAACACTGAAAGACACAATTCCACAAAGAACACTGATGCCGACCAGGGTCATTGCCAGCGCAATGCCGGATACCGCCCCGCTCTGCGGTGCATCAGCCGGCGCCCATGAACTGGCACTGGCTTCACTGGGGCTGATACAGCATCCTGAATAGCACAGTCTCAGACCGGATTTTACTATCCGGCAAGAGGCGCTTCAGGGGAGAAGCGGAAGCTTTTATCCAGCTCGCTGATCCCGAGGCCACTTCGCTTATTCACCCTGATCTGTACCGGGATCCGTTCTTTCATCGCTTCGATATGGCTGATCACGCCAATCATTTTGCCGGAGGCGTTTAAGTTATCCAGCGCATCCAGTGCAATATCAAGTGTTTGAGCATCCAGCGTACCAAACCCTTCGTCCAGAAACAGCGAATCAATGCTGGTTTTATGACTGACAAGATCAGACAGCGCCAGTGCCAGCGACAAACTGACCAGAAAGCTCTCGCCACCGGATAAAGTCCGGGTGTCTCTGGCGATATCGCCCTGCCAGGTATCCACTACCAGAATAGCCAGACCGTCCGCCTGCTTTCGCTGCAACCTGTAGCGGCCATGCAGACGTTGTAACTGACGGTTCGCCAGTACAATGAGATTATCCAGCGTCAGGCCTTGTGCAAATTTACGGAATTTATCACCGGTGGCGGAACCGATTAGTCCGTGCAGGGCAGATGTGATCTCAAACGCCTGTTCTTTTTCCGCTATACCTTCTGACAAACTGTGCAATTTCTCACGCTGCTCATCATCAGCCTGACATCTGGCAGCCAGTTCTCCCCGTCGGGTGAGAATGCGATCCCGTTCTTCATTGGCCTGCTGATATTTACTCTGCAACTCATCGCCGTCAGCCTGTTGCCACAGTGCTGCCTGTTCATCATTGAGCCAGCTGTTGTACTGGGTACAGGCGCTTTCAAATAACGCCGAATGACGTTGAGTTGCAGCTTCCAGGGTTTGCTTCTCACGGCTGAGCTGATCACGTACTCCGGGTGTAAGTAACGCATTTTGAAAATCTGTATCGCTGTCAAAACCGGCCCGGTTGCGCTGCATTTGCCAGCGTTCAGATAACTCTTCCGTCTTTTGCTGCGCGGCTCCCAGCGCTTCAACAGCAGCGTTTAATGAAGATGTGATGCCGGTATGGCGCTCCTTTGCGGCCGTTGCCCGCTCCTGTGCCTGCTGTGCTACCTGCTTTGCCTGCGCGATGCGCTGTTCCGCTTCCGTGATGGCTGTTTGCGACGGAGTTGTACCGGCCAGAGCATGGCGTTCGGTTTGATGCTGAGTAAGGGTGTCACATAAAGCGTTAAATGCAGTACTCAGCTTACCGGCCTGCGCTTTTGCTGCCTGCCAGTTTTGCTGTGCATTTTCACGATACACCGCCTGCTGAGATGCCTGCTGCTCAAGGGCAGTCACCTGCTCTTTGGTATCTGCCCATTGCTGCGCTTTCTCCTCCAGACTTTCCAGCCAGGCTTCAAAACCCGATGACGGTAACGGATGTCCGGCGTCAGCGGTTTCTTTCGCTATGGCATTGTGCAGCGCAGCACATTGTTGTTGTGCGCTTTTAAGTGCACTTTGTGTGTCACCAGCCTGCTTCTGATATTGGGCCAACCGTTCAGCGGCGAGTGCTACCTGATTTTCACCATGACTTACCTGCCGTTGCAGCTCGTTGAGTTCTGTGGTGAGTGCAGCAAGCTTTTCCTTCTCAAGATTTGCTCTGCTTCGCTGTTCCCGCAGCACTGCCCCCCGATTTTTTTGCTGCTGCTCATATTGAGTCAGTCCGGTTTCATCATTCAGAGAAACTGAAACACCGGCTTCCTGTGATATGGTTTCCCACTGTGCGGCAATGTCATCTGAATCTTGTATAGCTTTTTCCAGCGCCTGCGTGTTCTGTTCCAGTCCGAGCCTTAATCTCTCGCAAAGCTCGTTTTGCGCAATGCCACGACTCTCCGCCTCTTTAAGGCGTGCTTCCAGTTCATGCTTGCGGGTTAAAGTAGCAGACACGTCCAGTGCGACCTCCCCGGAGGCAGGATGAGACAATGAGCCGCATAGCGGACACGCCTCGCCGTCAGTCAGTTGCATCCGGAACTCTGCCAGTTGCTCCTCTTGTTTCAGCAGTAACGTGACATCCTTTAAAGACTGCCTGAGGGCAACAAATTCTTCGCGCATGAGGCCACATTGCTTTACCGCTTCATCGTAGTCACTTTGCAGCCTCGCCTGTTCAGCTTTGTGCTCAGATTGTTTCCCGCATAACTTCAGGTATTGCTGTTGTAACGACATCGCCCGGTTAAGCGGCGCCCAGCACTGTTCTATGGCCAGTAACTCCTGTTCGATCTGCTGCCCGCTTTGTTCAGCGGCCAGCGAATTAACTATCTGCTGTTGTTTTGTCACAGCAGACTGCTTGTCGTTATAAAGATTGATAGCCTCATTGCGGGCTTTTTCCGCCTGTGCAACCTGATGTGTCTGCCCGTCAACCTGCTCACGGGCCTTTACGGCTTGTTCTTCTGAAGTCGCCACAATGGCGGTGAGCCCGCCAAGCTGATTGATTTGTCCGCGCCAGCCTGACAGCTTCGTCAGCAAAACACTGTCGGCCCGATGTGCGTCCAGGTAGTTTTTATGCGCAGTCAGTTGCTCATGCATGCTTACTACCGCCTGCTCATATCCTGCAATATCTGCGGCAAGTTTGTCAGTGATTGCTTTTTGCTGCTCCAGCGCGGATTCAAGTTCACGCTTTTCCTGAGTCAGCCTGGCAATATTGTTATCCAGCGGGATCACGCGGTTATGAATAAGTGCAATGCGGGCACTTCCTTCCTGCTCCGCGATTTCCAGGGCTGCGGTGCACTGGTCTTTCTCTTTAAGGCTGCTTTCTGCGTGCTGTGCACTTTGCTGTTGCTGCTCTTTCAGCAGTTCATTGCGCTGCTGCAATGTCTGCACTTCAGATTCTGCCGCACGCAGTTGCTCATATTCAGGTTTAATTTGCTCTGCCAGTTCACCCTGCCGCAGTTTTTCTGCCTCCGGTGCAAATGCAGTGAGATCATCTTTTGCTTTAGCCAGCGCAGCTTCTGCCTGCTGCTTCTGTGACAAGCGCTGTGCAAAACCGGCCTGCCAGTTCAGCCCGCTCTGCCAGTGTTCACACGCTTCGCGGGCTTCCTTCAGCGTATTGTCGGCCTGCGCCAGTGCCAAAACCAGCGATGCTCTTTCTTCTTCACTCAGCACAGAAATGTTATTGCGGTTTCCCCGCAGCAATGCCAGTTCCTGTTCAGCTTCTTTATATTTTTCATGAACGCGGCGGGAAATCTCACCGTAGATTTCGGTGCCGGTCAGCTCTTCAAGCAGCTCCGCTCTTTCGTTTTCCTGCGCATTCAGGAAGGCTGCAAAGTCCCCCTGCGACAACATCATGGATTTAGTAAAACGGGCAAAGTTTAAACCGGTGATCCGCTCTATCTCCTCCGCTTTCGGACGGATTTGTGTTGCCAGTACCTTCCCGCTTTTTACTTCGGCCAGTTCCACTTCCGCCGGTTGCAGGTTTCCGTCTGCGTTACCCCGTGCCCGCCGCATACTCCAGAAAGCACGGTAGGCCGTGCCCTTAACAGAAAACTCAACTTCAGCCAGACAGTCACCGGTACCACGGGTCATGATTTCATTGGATGACGCAGACAGTTGCCCAAGCCTGGGCGTCTGATGATAAAGCGCCAGACAGATTGCATCCAGTAAGGTGGTTTTGCCTGCTCCGGTAGCACCGGTGATGGCAAAGAGGCCGTTATCCGTAAACGGGGCGCCGGTGAAATCCAGCTTCCACTCACCTTTGAGCGCATTGAGGTTTTTAAGCCGCAGGGTCAAAATTTTCATTGTGCTGCTTCCCCGGCATCAAGGCCCGATACTACTTCACGAAACTGTGTACGCAACTCTGCTTTCACCTCTGCCTCTGTGGCGTCATCCATTAACAGCAAGCGCCGCTCAAAGACCTCTTCCGGCGACAGTTCTGACAAATCCTGTTCATATTCTGCCGTCAACGACGCTGCAGCCCTTTCATGAACCCGCCTGAGTTGCAGCACCTCTACCGGCTTATCTTCTGTCATTGCCTGAATACGCTGGTGCAAATCAGACAAATACCCCTGCGTGGTGACTTCGATACACAGCCAGGTGGTTGCTGCCGTATCAGTGAACGCTTTCAGTGACTGCTCAATGGTATCCAGATCGCCACGGATAACTGCCATAGGCTGGAAAACCGGTACAGGAAGGACTTCGATAACAGGGGTTGTGCTGCCCTCAAAACTCACCAGCACCACCTGCTTTTGTGTACCCAGCTCATCAAAACTGAGAGCAACAGGAGAGCCGCTGTAGCGGATATGCTCTGATTTAGCCACTTTCTGTGGCCGGTGAATGTGTCCCAGCGCAATATAATCTGCCGGCGGAAAACCATCGGCGGCGAAGCCTTCCAGCGTACCGATGTAGATATCCCGCACACTGGACGAGGCAGACACGCCAAGCGCAGTAAGATGGCCTGTAGCAATAACAGGAACGGCTTTTCCTGAAGCTTCGCGGCGCTCAGCCGCGACATCGTACACACTCCGGTAGTGGGCTTTGATTGCATCACCCAGGTGCTGTTTCTTCTCATCTGTGGACTGACCCGCAGCACTGACCAGCACGTCTCTGGGGCGAATGAACGGGATCGCACAAACAAATGCGCCGGTTTCGCCGTTTTTATCTTTAAGTTCTACCACCTGATCCGCGGGGTTTTCCAGCACCGAGGCAATAACATGGGTATTCAGACAAGACAGCAGCCCCCGTGTTTCATTCAGCACTGACACAGAGTCATGGTTTCCGCCCAGCACAATCAGGGTACAGCGGTGAGCCTGCAAGGCCACCACAAACCGGTTATACATTTCTCTGGCATAACTGGGTGGCGTACCGGTATCAAACACATCGCCGGCAACGATGATGGCATCGATTTGTTGCACTTCCACAACCTGCAAAAGCCAGTCGAGAAACTGTTGGTGTTCGTCTTTACGGTTTTGGGTAAAAAAGCTCTGACCGAGATGCCAGTCTGAGGAATGGAGGATTTTCATAAGAACAACAATATAAAGTCAGAGACACGTCATGCCTTATGTTGACCACACCGGCGCGGCGAGTCAACAATCCGCCGCGGCACCGGCGATGATTCGTACAGGCTAAAGCGGGATCAGGATGTTACCGTGATGCCTTCAGAGCTGATTTTGTCCAGCACGTTACGCCACCGGGATAATCTGGCCGAGGGAGAACCGGATGATTTTTTCTGGCCCGGAGACCAGATCCCCATACTGTTAAAACTGAACACCGGAATGAGATCTGTTCGCTGCCGTGCGGGCAGCACTTCTGAAATTAAACTGTCGAGGATCATAGGCTGACTGGTGGGAGTTTCATAATAACCCAGAACCATGTGCGCCTGTGTCACAGTGCTGCGGCGCCCCCCCACTTTAGCTTTTACATAGATAAGACGCAGCTTTTCTTCGGCGACCCCCAGTTTGAGCAGGAAGATATATTTAGCGATAGCGTAATCTTCACAATCGCCCAGTTCTTTAGCCAGAAACTCTGCCGGTGATGCCCAGTAATCGCTTTGCTTCCAGACGATATCATCGGTTTTGTAGGTTACGTTATCGCGAAAGTAAGCATTAACCAGAAGAAGCTGCTTCGACTCCGGCAGATTCTGCGCTTCATTGAACATGCCTTCCAGACCCGCCTGACGGCCCGCATCGACTTTACCGCCATGTCTGGCGACGGCCTGCCAGAATTTGCCAAAGTTAATATCGACAAATGCGCGGGTAACAAATGCGTTTGTCAGCAGGAAACAGGCAATCACCATAATGCACAGCCGACGCTGACTGAATGATATGGGGTTACCCTGAAAGAATGGCTGTTTCAACAGGAGCACAACTACTTACCCTGATAAAGACTGAGCATGTACTGTACCACGTACGGCGAGTTTGTCACTTTACTGCAACCTGATCGTCAATGTTTAGCCGCGCCACACCGTCGAAACCGATAGACAGCAGAACTTCCTCGTCTTTTTCAGATACTACGCCATCGGCAATCACCGCCATTCCCAGGGAGTGGGCAAGATCGGCAAGACCATTCAGGTAGACCTGATTTGAGCGGTTGTTCACCACGTCATACACGTAAGTACTGTCAATCTTCAGGTATTTAAGGCCAAATTCATGCACATCGGCCACCTTCGAAAAGCTTTCTCCCACTCTTTTGAGCCCGGTATCCACTTTGAAATAATCAGCCAGCTCACAGAACTGACGGAAGGATTTAGGATGGTTTGCAGCTGTGTGCTCCCGCAACTCCAGCGATAACCGGGTGATCACATCCTGATTCGCTTTTAATAAATCTTCCAGTTGTGATCTGTTAAACGTATCCAGGATTGTTTCCTGATAAAGCAGCACCGCGCAGCATTTTTCGGGATTATCTTTCAGCCATGCCAGCGCTTTCTTCAGAGCCAGAAGATCGATTTTATCTACCGTACCAAAGCGGCGGGCCGCTTCAGTAAAACGTCCGAATCCTCGCATTTCATCGCCGTCTTTGTACAGCATGAAAGCCTGATAATGCATGGTCTTACCGCTATGGGTATGAACGCTCACCGTCATCAGTTCGGCAGACTGACTGGCGATATCGAAATCTTTTTGCCATTTTTCTTTACTGTCACAGCGATAGTGCGTTTCCGGTAAAGGCTGCAGATTAAAACCGAACACGGTTTCACTTTCCTGCACTTCTTCCAGTAATCCGTCGACCCGGTCGAGCAGTTCGTAACTCGCTTCATCGGCCCGTATGTAAACGCCGGCGGTGACGCAGTGAATATTCAGATCGGCAAAATCCGGACTGTGCTCCAGCGGATTGTCTTCCATAAACACTTCCTGAATCCCTTCCAGATCACGGCACTCTGTCAGCAATACACAAATATCTGTTTCATTGATTCGGGCCATGCGGAAGTCGGTGTAAAGCTCACTGTGTTCACGGTAGAAGCCGTCCAGCCTGTCAGCAAACTCTTTTACGAACTGATTAAATATCTCCGGCGCAAACGCCTGAATATCGCCTTTGTCTTTCATCAGGCTGTGCATGAGCAGCACGTTCTGACCATCTTTATCACGAAATCTCAGTTGAGATTCCAGTAGTGTAAAGAAGGCATTGATATTAGGAATATTCGTCACCGGGTCATGCTGCTCCCGTTCCCTGGCAAGTTCAAGCCGGCGGTTGTTCTCTACGAGGTTTGCTTTAAAGCGGTCGGCCAGCGAGTTCATGGCATTTACCACCCGGGCAAAGTCGGCGGTCCAGGGCAGCGCAATTTTTATAAATTTCCTCTCTGAAAAACTGTTGGCCTGGTCGACAATAGTCCCCAACGGTTTCAGGATGACACGTAAAATGAGGGAGCCGATTATCCCGATCCCTACAGTGAGGATCACGATACTCATCACAAAGCTTTTAAACTTCGACCACAATGTATCCATGGCAAAGGCAGTCTGACTTTCAACATAAAGGGTACCAAACTGATCCCAACCGTCACTCACCTGGGAAATGCCGGGCGGCACGGTCAGTTCCGCCATGGACTGAAACCAGTCCGGCGCGGTTGACGCTTCCCCCTCAAAGTAGATCTCGTCGATAACATTCCCGTCCGTGCCTTCAAGCCGGATGAGTGAATAATGCCCTGAATCGAATTTTGCAGACAACATGAGGCGAATGCCGGCCGGTGATTTCTCCGCCTGCGTCAGCACCAGTGCCAGTGAATTCGCATCATCAATGTTCTTCAGATACAACTGTTCCTCAGTATTTTTCTGCGTAGAGAAAAATAGCACCAGAAAGCTCACCACACTGTTAATGGCAATAATGGTGAGAATGGCAATCCACAGCTGCTTATTCAGGGTCATTCACAACTACTCTATTCAGCATCTATCTCAACGGGAAGGACCATAACAAACTCAGTCCCCTTGCCCACTTCACTTTGCAGTGTCAGTTGTCCCTGCATCTTGTTTTCTGTCAGGTTCTTCACGATATGTAGGCCTAAACCGCTGCCACCTTCTTCACGGCGGGTGGTAAAATAGGGCTCAAACATCACTTCACGAAACTCTTCAGGGATCCCTTTACCATTATCATTAAAGGTAATCGTTGCCTTGCCATCCGCTGATTCTGCCCTGATTTGAATTTTAGGAGACGTAATGGATTTATCGAAAGCGTGAATAGACGCATTGAACAGTAAGTTTGTCAGCACCTGAGACAGGGCTCCCGGAAATCCCTTCATAATAAAGGTGTCGGGCACCTGACAATCCAGCACAATTTCAATTTGCTTCGCTTTCAACTGCGGTTTTACGCTGCTCAGCACACTTTCGATGGTGCCCTTCAGCGGGAACGCCATCAGCACATCAGCGCTTTGGTTTACCGCATTGGTTTTAAAGTCACGGATGAGTTTGGCAGCACGCCCTAAGTTGAACGAGAGCAAATCGCTTACTTCGTTACTGTCGTCTATAAAGTCTGAGAAATACTCTTCTGTCAGGGTTCCGTCTTTGAAACTTTTATCAAGATCATCAACACTTTCTTTAAGGTGCGACAAAGATGTGATCGCTACACCGAGAGGGTTATTTACCTCGTGAGCCACCGTTGCGACCATGCCACCTAAGTTGCACAGTTTCTCCATTTCGATGGCCGCTTCCTTCTTTTCCTTCAGATACTCACTTTCTATGAGTAGCGGTGTGAATTCGTCCAGCAATTTAGTCAGACCTGCATCGTTTTCATCTACCGGCGTTTGCGTTACCAAAACAATGAATCCCCCCACATGCTGTTCATCGGCAATCACATACACAGAGCAAACTTTGTCCGCCATGCCTGCCTGTGCCATCCAGTCAGAGAAACTGGCATCAACGACACTGCGTTCTGCCCAGCGATTTTTCCCCTTACAGGCCAGCAGGGAACTTAACACGCTGTTTTCCAGTTGACGGCCGGGAATACACCCCATGCAGTCCACGGCAATACTTGCCTCGTCACTCACATGCCAGCTTGATACATGATAACAATCAGCACCAATATAAACGGCCTGATCCAGCAGCGGAAACTGAGACTGTACCGGGAGTGCCCGCAGCAAATCAGGGCTGAGTAACGCCGCCATCGATTCGGTTACAGATTTGGACACGATACTCTCCTTTTAATCCGGATAGCGGGCACGCAGAGCCCAGAAGTCATCAAAATTGGCCAGTAAGATTTCCGCCAGTTGGGGATCAAACTGTTCACCTTTTTGTGCTTCTATCTCTGAAATAATGTTTTCTTTCGGCCACGCCTCTTTATAGCTGCGTTTTGAGCCCATGGAATCAAAGGCATCAGCCAGCGCTGTGATCCTCGCAGCTACAGGGATGTCTTCACCCTTAAGGCCCTCAGGGTAACCGCCACCGTTCCACTGCTCGTGATGTGCATAGCAAATCTTCGCCGCATTCTTAATCATGGGTTTGTTAGAAAGGCTCAGCATATCCGCACCGACTTTGGGGTGAGACTTCATGATGTCCCACTCCTCCGGGGTGAGTTCTCCGGGCTTATGTAAAATAGAATCGGGTATGGCGACCTTGCCCAGATTGTGAACCGGTGCAAAACGGCGGATATTCTCAGCTTCATCATCACTCAAACCTGCCATAACCGCGAGTTTGTAGCTGATTTCCGCCACACGTTTAACATGCGCTCCAACTTCCTTGGTGCGCAATTCAACAGCATTCCCCAACATGTGGATAATGTCTTTTTGTGTCTCTGAAATTTCTTCTGTAATCATCAGGTTTTCGTAAACCAGTGATACGTTTATGCAGTAAATTTCCAGAAACTCTTTCTGTGCATCAGAAAGCGTACCTTTGGTGTCGATAAACAGCAGATTTTCATAACCCAGGTCGGTGCAGTTATAGAACACGTAACCAGAAGGGAAATGCTGAGACTGTTTAGATGCCAAAACCTCTTTAAAGCAACTTTCCACTTCGTCAGGCACTTCAGGTTGGTGACTTTCCTTAATGTCAGCCAAACTTCCGGTAGCTGCCAATACCGTGCGGCCTTTAGTGGCTTCGGCGCTTTGCGGGAAGGTAGAGCAATAAATGGCACTGGAGTCCAGTTGCAGCAGGTTCATGATTTCCTTCAGCACCGCTGAGGCGAACTCGTTCAGCGCATGGGTCTGCAACATTTTAGTGGTACTTTCAATGACCTGACGCAGACCTTTCCGGTGGCTCTCAATGGTAGAGATATCGCGGTATGAGCGCAGCCCTGTGTACATCAGGGTTTTCAGCTTCTGGCTGGTTAATTCCGTTTTTTCTTTGTAGTCATTAATATCATAGCGCTCAATGACTTCATGCTCAGGTGCCTGACCGGGCTGACCGGTGCGTAATACCAGCCGGCAGGCTGTGTTGTTCAGCTCTTTACGCACATAATGCACCACATCAAGGCCGGCATGATCCGTTTCCATAACTACGTCCACAAGGGCCAGCGCGATGTCGGTCTCTTTTTCGAAAATCTCCTTCGCTTCTTTTCCGGAATACGCATGCAAAAACTGAATTTTCTTGCCGTCAAAACGGAAACGCTTTAACGTCAGGTCGGTTACCCGGTGAACTTCGGTTTCATCATCGATAATCAACACTTTCAACGGTGAGGTATCTTTCTGCTCTGTCGCGTCATCCACAGACTCAGCTGGTGCAGCTTTCTGCTTGGCAAATAATGGATTCCCCATAGTTTACTCCTTCTCTTCTAAGTCTTTAATTCGTAGTGATATCCACAGACCACCTCCGGGTACTGCACCATGGTTCAGTTCACCTTTCAGCTTACTTTTCACCAGGTTGTACACCACGCTTAAGCCGAGACCGGCATTACCGGCACCACGGTTAGTGGTATAAAAGGGGTCGAAAATTTGTGCGAGATTTTTCTTTTTCACGCCGCTACCGTTATCTGCAAACTTCAGTAATACGGAGTTACCGAAGGAAGACACCCGGATTGAAATAACACAGTCTTCATTCTTCTTCGCAAACGCATGAACCTCTGAGTTCGATGCAAGGCTGGCGAGCACCTGAGTAATAACAGTAGGGTAGGTATGAATTTGTGCCCGCTTGCCAATTTCCACATCAAATTTAATCTTCGTTGACATGGCATTTTGCTGATAATGCTCAACAAAGTTTTCAACGATTTCGGCCACGTCAACCAGCTCTGTTTTGGTGGAATCGTCTGCATTAATGACGTCAATTTTCTTAAATGATGCAATCAGCTTAGATGCCCGGCCCATATTTTCCAGCGCCATACCCAGCATTTCCTTGCCGGAGGACAGAAAATCTTCAAACTTCTCCTGATCCAGTTCACCGCGATCGAAATCTTCTTTTAGATCCCGCATCAAATCGTTCACGTGGGAACAACTGGTAATACTGATTCCCAGGGGCGTATTCACTTCATGGGCGATACCGGCAACCAGTCCCCCCATCGCACCAATTTTCTCGGCCTCAACCATCTTACTCTGGGCGAACTTCAAGTCCTGCAGGGCCAGTTGCCGGTCATCACTGAGCTTGTGTAATTTGAACGCAAAGTAAACCAGATACAGCACCATCAAACTGAACAGGAACGCTATGACAGGGATAGCTACGTAATATTGGTTGAATAAATTTGCCGGCGGATAAATCACCATGGGCCAGACACGGTTAAACAGGAAGATTTCGCCGTTAAAAGGTTTTGCCAGCGTCGCAGAATATTTCACATCAGAAAAAGCCAGCTCTTTTCTGTTTTCTCCCTCGCGGTAAACAATGAAATTACTGACAATCCTATTACTTATAGAAAGCTTGGCAGCGCGGTGTAGATCAATCACCATAGCCAGCAATAAATTGTGTTCTGGCATAATGCGGGTAAGTAATACGTATTGCTGCTGACTATCATTAACACTGAAAAGGTCGGAGGCGAAATTGTCCAGTTTTGACGCTTCCCGTAAATCAACGTTCCGCTTCATCGCCAGCGTTACTTCCCGTTTGGTAAATTGGGGATATGAATCAGATGCCAGCCAGTACTGAGGCTCCGGCAACGTGGTTTTAGCTCCCATTTCACGGGAGTCAAAATTGAAAACGCCGATACCTGCGATGGACAGGTTGTATTCCAGAATCAGACCGCTGAAAGAGTCAAATTCAATTTCATCTACATTTGAGGAAGAGTCAAACAGCTGATTCACAGAATGCAGGGTATACTCCATGTCCTCCAGATTCTCATTAAAATGTTCATTGAACTCTTTAACCGGTCCATCGAAAGATGCCGCGCGCTCCTGCTCTGACAGTTGCATGTACACCTTGTAACCGCCAAAGGTGCAAAGAATACTGAAAAGCACACTCAAAAAAGTGAGCACGTTTTTTTGAAGAATTAAATTCACCCCTACCTCTCCGGATTCTCAGCGCTGTTAAAGGGCAGTTCGTTTGAATTGGCCAATCTTAAGCAGCAAGGCCACCCTGTCTTTCACTCTGTATTTCTTAAGAATAGACGACATGTGCTCTTTTACCGTTCTGACAGTAATATTTAGCTTATCCGCCATATCCTGATTAGAATCACCGTCCAGTAAAAGCCGCAAAACTTCCTTTTCCCGTTCGGTGAGCACTTCGGTCTGCGCTTCTTTAAACTCATAATCCGGATGTTCACTGAGGCGGTGAACCATCGCCGTGACGAGTCCGCCGGGGATCCACATGCCGCCGGCCATGACAGCACTGGCAATTTCATTGCAATGGCGTATCAATTCGGTTCCGTTGCAATAGCCCCGTCCGCCGACGACCAAGCTTCTCTGCATTTCTTTAATGTCGGGTGCGTGACTTATCACCACAGGATGCACACCCAGCACACTGCTTTCCCGCACAAAGCGTAACCAGTCAGTTTCACGGGTGTCGACCCAGCAGATTCCCCCGTCAGCAGCAAGGGAAAATGAAACTTCGTGCCACGCTATTGCATCAGATAGCGGTGCATACTCCTTAAGCGACTCTCCTAACACGAAAAATTTCATTCCTAACGTTCTCCTAATGCTGATGAAGAGGCCCTGATAAGCGGGTTTAGCAGGTACTGCATGACGGTACGATTACCGGTGATGATATCTACCTGCACCATCATGCCCGGCAGGATATCCATATTGAGGGCGTTTTTGTCTTCGGTGGAAAGCCTGACGAGGTAGTAAGTTCGGTCCTGATCGTCAGTCACGGTATCAGCACTGATGTGCTCAACGCTGGCTTCCATACCGCCGTAAATAGCAAAATCATAAGCACTGAATTTTAAAATGGCGGGCTGTCCTAATTTCAGAAACGCGATATCTTTGGGCGGGATTTTTGCTTCAACGATTAACCGGTCATCGGCAGGAATAATTTCCACAACGGCACTGCCCGGCGTCACCACACCACCCACAGTATTTACCAGCAGTCGCTGAACGGTACCGGCGACCGGCGCGCGGATTTCAGATTGTTTCACCACATCCTCCAGGCCGGTTTGAGACTCCTGCAAGGATTGCATGGTGGCAACCGCTTCATTGAGCTCTTCATTCCACCGGTTCTGCATTTTCAGGCTGGCTTCTTTCAGATTGTTCTGCTCTTCATCAATGGTTGCCTGACTGCGGGTTATTGCAGCCCGTGTGCGTTGAATGGCCCCCTGATTTTCAATAACCTGCTTTTCCAGCCGCAGAATATCGATTTCAGAAACAGCGCCCGAAGCCATCAGCGGACGGGTGACGGTAAGCTCCCGCTGAGCAATAGACAAAGTGTCCTGATATTGCTGCAATTCGGCGCGGTAAGATTGCAAATCCTGCCGGCGCTGGGCAATCCGGCTTTCAAACCTCGACAAGGTTTCTTCAAGCTCTTTCACACTGGAAAAATATAATGCGGTTTCATTGGCCACAATTTCAGGCGCGGCCTGTTTGAGCTCTTCCGGGAAACTCAATGGCTGCGCCCGTGTCTGTGCAGTCAGCCTGTGAACTTTTGCGGCCACAGCGTTTCTTTTTGAATTGTTTTCCTGCAGTGAAGACAAGTAACGGGTAGGATCCACTTTCAGAATAATGTCACCAGCGTTGACTTTCTGCCCTTCCCTTACCTGAATGTCCTGAACAATACCGCCGTCATAGGACTGCAAAATTTGTAGCTGGCTGGATGGCACAACCTTGCCTTCACCCCTCGCTACTTCTGCGATGGGAGCAAAACATGCCCACACAATTAATGCCGTGATTGTGAGTACAACCACATAAAGCAGCGCTTTGGCTCGCAGTGGCCGCTGCTGAATACGCGCCCACTCGGCTTCCAAAACCCAGTCATTTTCCGGAGGTGGTGCCAGCCATTCGCGGGCCCATGACATAAGCATAATGAATCCTTAGCCTTTAACCGCAGCAGCGAGACGTTTAATGACTTCCTGACGGGGACCGTCAACAATGATGTGCCCCTGATCGATAACAATAATGCGGTCGACCAGTGAGAGAAGAGAGTGCCGGTGGGTATTCAGAATTAAGGTTTTCCCTTTCGTTTCTCTGTCCAGCAGTTCCTTTATACGTTGTTCGGCAGTGGCATCCATGGCCGAAGTCGGTTCATCCATCAAAAATAGTGACGGACGACGGATAAGTGCCCGTGCCAGAGCGACAGACTGACGTTTGCCTCCGGACAGTAATTTTCCGCCTTCTCCCACACTGAGATTCAGGCCGTCGGGATGATGGTTAACAAAGTCGGTTAAACCACAGGCATTGAGTATTTCCCAGATAAAGTCTTCGTCGTAGTCTTCCTGAAACACCGTAATATTGTCACGCAGGCTGCCGGTAAACAGGTTGATATCCTGAGGAACATAACCAATCTGATTACGCAGCGTGCTCGGCTCGTATTGCTGTAAATCAATATTATCCAGAGTGATAAGGCCACTGGTCGGCGCATAGGCATGCAGCAATAATTTATGCAGGGTAGTTTTGCCGGAACCATTATTGCCAAGAATAGCTACCCGCTCTCCTGCCTCAATGGTCAGGGACATTCTGCTAATCACATGTGATGGCTGCTCAGGATAAGCAAATGACACTTTATCGAAGTGTAACCTGCCATTGATACGGGTATGCTGCGTCCACTTTTGTTCGGCTTTTGACTCGTCTTCTTTGGCCATCAGATCAGACAGGGTTTCATAGGCAGTTTTGGCATGATGGTATTGCGACAGCAAACTGGCAGCCTGTGACAGCGGTCCCATGGCCCGGGACGACAACAAATACGCCGCAATCAGTCCACCCTGGGTAAGTTCACCGTCCACGATCAGAAAGACACCGACGACAATCATAGACACGCCCACAGTCTGCTGGATCCATAGAGCAGCACTGCTAACCGATGTTCCTGCGATACGTAATTTGGCATTAAGTTTTGCCAGATAAATGGAATGCTGTTCCCATTCATGCTGCACATGATGACCGGCATTAAAAAACTTAACGTCATCGAACATGTTGACTGATTCAGTCACCAGCCCGTTTCTGGCTGAGCCAGCTTCACTTGCACTGCTGGCAAGCCTGGCCATGTTGCGCTGGGCGTAAAGCCCGAAACAAATCAGTAAAAGTCCTCCCACCAGAATTGGCAGTGATAAAAAGCCGTTGATCAGCGCAATAATGACAATAAAAAATACTGCAAAAGGCAGATCGACCAGCGCCACAAGGGTCAGTGAGTTAGTAAATCCGCGGATCGCCTCAAAGGATTGCAGGTTGTTGACAAAGGCACCAGTGGAGGCCGGCTTTTCCTTAAACGAAAAGCCGAGCACTTTTTGCATCAAATTCGCCGTCAGAGTGATATCGATACGACTGGCTGCCAGTTCAACAAAGAAATGCCGCAGCATACGTAATGAAAACTCGGCAAACAGCACCATAGCAGCACCGATAGCCAGTACCCACAACGTTTCCGTCGCCGCGTTTGGCACTACCCTGTCATACACATTCATCACAAACAGTGGCATGGCAAGAGACAGCAGCCCGATGAATATTGAGGCAAGCAATACATCTTTATACAGCGAAACCGCTGAACCTACGGTATGCCAGAGCCAGTGCACACCTTTTTGAGAATTGGATACCGATGCCGGTTTTCCGATGCGCCTGTCCGGACGCAAAAACATAACGAACTGAGTATAGTCCTTCTCAATATCCTCTATATCGACGACTTCAACGGTTTCCGGTGCTTCAGGGAATACCACTTCAGCCTGGCCGGATTCAATCTGACAGGAAACTAAAACGCAGGAACGCTGTTCTGACAACACCAGAATTGCCGGCAATAACGCAGGATTTATTTCAACCAGCTCACGTTTGACCACTTTGCAGTTCAGACCCACCCGGCTGGCAGCGCGGGGCATTACCGATGGTGATAATTCTCCGTTGTCCATTGGCAATCCTGCCATAACCGCATCGGGCACGAGGGTAATGCCGTGGAAATCACAAATTGCTTTCAGGCAGGCCATCAGACAGCCGCCATGGATTGCAGAGGATTCGGCCAGCTTCTCGATTGCGGGGTCAGACAACTTAGGTTGCGCCATTAATTGATGTACTCCGGCGAATCTATTGAAGAGTTAAGTACCACGACAACGGCTTCCACGCGCCGGTTCGCCAGGTTCGCTTCAGGTGAAATGTCATTGATAAGGGGCTTATCTTCACCCAGGCCTATGGCAGAGATCCGTTGCTCATTACTACCGGACTGAACTTTCAGCCAGTCAGCAACGGCATTGGCACGCCGTACAGAGAGCATCATATTGTAGTGAGACTCCCCTTCCAGAGAGGCGTGGCCGTACACAACAACGCCGGCTGCGGGGTCTTTACCGAGCGTATCCAGCATAGGCTCAAGTTTAACGAGGTATTTAGGGTCCAGTTCAGCGGAATCAGCGCCGAAAGGAATCACCACTTCAGATTGATGTTTTACACCAATGATGTCACCGGTGTTTTGCTGCTGAGTTGCGCAACCAAAGTCATCCACTGCGGTATCAAAAGGTGTATCAGGACATTCATCCCACAAGTCGGTAATGCCATCACCGTCTGTATCACGGATCAGAATATTGGTTTCCTGAGACATCACATCGATGGTTTCAGCCGGACAAACGTACATAGGATCGTATACGGCTTCCGACAGACGAATAGCTTCAGTTAAATCAAACTCATCCCGCGTCACCGTAAGGTATTCAGCCAGTTCACCACTACCGGCCATCAAACGTAAAATGGCTTTGTATTGAGTGAAAACAGCTTCGGTGTATGCCCGGCCGGATTCATAGGCTTCGTTCTCTGAGTCCAGTAAATCCAGTAAAGTCCGGTCACCGATTTTGAATTGATCCAGGTAAGCTGTACGCACCCTGCTGGAAGATAGCCGGTGCTCGTTCAGAGCCGGGATCTGTCTGTCCAGATTGCGAATGTCGTTGTAGGCTATCTGCACTGTCTGACGAACATCGCGGCAGGATTTATCCCGCAGATCTTTAGCCTGATCGGTTACTGCCAGCGCAGCACGGATAGACGCCCGGTCTGCACCACCGTTGTAAAGATTGTATGAGAACTGGAGTCCGATTTGCCCTTCGGTCTGGGTGTTATCAAGGCCCGCTTCATCCCGGGACTGAGAACCGTAACTGCCCACCAGATTTAATGTGGGATGATAACGACTCTTGGCAGAATCGATACCGTAATTGGTTGAATTTACGTTGTACCATGACGCCAGAAAACCGGGATTGCGCTTGTAGGCTTCAAGTAAACTCTCTTCCATCGATAACGGGATCTCAGCGTTTATGAGATTGTCTACCGGTTCAAGTTCCGCCGGCGGGCGAAACCCGGTCAATCGCAGGAAGCGGGAAGAAACATCATGCAAGTTCGACTGCTCTGTCATCACGTTAGATTCAGCCAGGTACAGACGTCCGCTGATTTGTTCCAGGTCAGCCCGTCTGGCCACACCGGCAGCAGCACTTTTTTCAATTTGTTTATAAACGTCGACGTGGGTTTTGAGGTTGTCTTCTGCCACCAGTAACAACTCGCGGTAAAGCAATACATCCGAGTAGGCAGTGGCAACTTCTAATGAAATCTGTTCTACCTGATTTAACAGTTCAAGGAATCTGACCTTCTTCGCCGACTCAAGACGCTTTACTTCCGATGAGGTAAAAAAGCCGTCGTAAAGCATCTGGGTAACAGAAATACGGGCTTCATTGGATACGTAACTCTGGTCGAGACCATAGTTCCGGCGCACCAGACTCGAGCTGGCAGTAACATCCACTTTCGGGAGATAGCCCGATCTGGCGATCTTCACATTTTGTTCTGCTTCCAGAAATTCCCGCCACGCTGCCTGTACATCAGGATTTGTGTCAATGGCTTGTTTTACGACTTCTGTCAGGCTCACTGGTGCTGCGCTCACAAGTGAGCCGCCCAGCGAAAAACCTGCTGCCAAACCCACGGCCAAAATTCGAATCAGCATGAATACCCCATTTCCGTTTACCGACAAATATCCATTTTCACTATTAATTCCCTGTAGTTGTAAAAGTAGTCATGAACTTTGAAGCCCGCAAACCGGCAGGAATGAATTTTTATTACGGAAAAAAAAATTAATTTTTAATTGCTATAAAAACAGATATTTAGATTCAGACTGTTCTCTGGTACAGGGTCAAACTTTTCGCGGCGACTAGTTTTAGTGCATCAAACGCAAAAGGTATTGAATTATGTTGAACGTAACTAATGTGTCCGGTGACGTATTTATCCGCCTTCCCAACGGGGATGAATTCCCGGTCTCAGCCGGCGATACGATCCCGTCAGATGCGCAAATCGTTTCAGACAACGGTGGCCAGATCATCACTCAGGAACAGGGAGCCATTGACCTTGCTCCGGGTGCACCGCAACTGGTAGCAGATGTAGAGTCATTTGAAGCATCTGCCTTCGATGATGAATTCGTGGTTTACGACGATTCTCTTGATGACATGCTTGCCATGGTTGACGGTGGTGATGCGGGATTTGACTCCACCGGTTCGCAGGGCGTTCCGGATATTGACGCCCTGCTGAGTGGCGACGGAGACATCCTTGATGCGTTAGAAGAAACTGCGGCCGGTGGCGGCGGTGGTGCCGGTGGCGGCGGTGCGTCATTTGTGCAATTAAGCCGTATTGCCGAAGATGTGGATCCGCTGGCATTTGACTATGAGCCGGCGACGACAGAACCACAGAATATCGAGCAGGATCCTGCCGGTACAGCGACTCAGGACGAATCTACTACACTGGACAACATCACCATCTCCGGTGATTTTCCGCCTGTAGTAGCCGGTGATTCTAATCTGGAACCCGGTACCCCGATTACAATTACAATCATTGATGAGACTGGCGCTGAAACAGCTATTGACGTTGTCGTTGCAGATGACGGCAGTTTCAATGCTACGTTACCGGATACGCTGGAAGACGGTACTTTCGATGTTGTCGTTGAAGCACCGGATCCTCAGAACGGCACAGTTACGGTATCAGAAACATTTTTGGTTGATACCACGCCTCCCACTATCGATGTAAATCCCATCGAGGTTACCAACGATGAGTTTCCCGAAATCAGCGGCACTTCAGATTTGCCTGCAGGCAGCGAAATATCCATCACAATCACTGATGCAGACGGAAACGAGCAAACTATCACTGCCATCGTTCTTGAAGATGGCAGCTTCTCCGCAACACCGGTAGCCCCTCTTGTGGAAGGCGCTTTTGATGTAGCGGTTACCGCCAGCGATGAAGCGGGTAATACGACGTCAGTAAATGCCACCGGTGAAACAGATTTCACTCCACCAGAGCTTACTTTTGAGGTAAATGCTGCTGAAGGAGAAACGCCTGTACTAAGCGGTACGACTGATTTGGCTCAGGGCAGTGTCGTTGAAATTACCGTGACCGGTGCAGATGGCACCAGTCAGACTTTTACTGCTGATGTCCTCGCGGACGGCAGTTTTAATCTGACTTTACCGGACAACTTCGCTGAGGGTGATTACACAGTAGGTGTAACCGCAACGGATGCAGCCGGCAACCAGACTCAGGCTAACGACACCTTCTCTGTAACAGCGGCTGAGTCAGAACCAGCACCGGCAGAAGAGACAGCACCTGACGCACCGGGTGAGACTGGCGAGACAACCACTCCGGGCGAAACCGGCGAGACAACCACTCCGGGCGAAACCGGCGAAACAACCACTCCGGGCGAAACCGGCGAGACCACTACACCGGGCGAAACCGGCGAAACAACTACTCCGGGCGAAACCGGCGAAACGACTACTCCGGGTGAAACCGGCGAGACAACCACTCCGGGCGAAACCGGCGAGACAACCACTCCGGGCGAAACCGGCGAGACAACCACTCCGGGCGAAACCGGCGAGACCACTACTCCGGGTGAAACCGGCGAGACAACCACTCCGGGCGAAACCGGCGAGACAACTACTCCGGGTGAAACCGGTGAGACCACAACTCCGGGTGAAACCGGTGAGACCACAACTCCTGGTGAAACCGGCGAGACCACTACTCCGGGTGAAACCGGAGAAACAACCACTACTCCTGAGGGTGGCGACACAACAACTTCCCCTGAAGGTGGCACCACTACCCCGCCTCCCTCAGAAGGCTCGACAGATGTCGATCCCTCTGAGCCAGTAGAACCATCAGACCCCGTCGATCCTGTTGAGCCAGATACAACAGCGCCTGAACTGACTATCAATCCACCTGATGTAGATTCCGATACTACGCCTGTCATTTCCGGTACAACAGACTTAACAGCCGGGGAGACCGTCACGCTGACTGTCACTGGTTCAGACGGCAATGAACAAACAATTACAGCTACCGTTGAACCTGACGGCACTTTCAGTGCAGAAGTCCCTGCTGAGCTGGCAGAAGGCGGATTCACTGTTGAGGCCACCGCCACTGACGAAGCAGGTAACACAACTACGATTACCGCGACTGGTGGTGAAGTTGACACGACTGCCCCAACGGTCACGCTGGATGCGCAAGGTTCAGGCAACGACACCACGCCGACTATTTCCGGTACCACGGATCTGCCAGCGGGAGAATCTGTAACATTAACCGTGACAGATGCTAACGGTGATGCACAGACTCTGACAGCGACCGTTCAACCAGACGGTACCTTCAGCGCCGATGTGCCTGCAGAAATGGCAGAAGGCGGATTTACTATAGAGGCCACCGCCACTGACGAAGCAGGCAACACAACTACGGTTACCGCGACAGGTGGTGAAGTTGATACCACTGCACCAACAGTCACATTAGACGCTCAGGGCACTGGTAACGACACCACGCCGACTATCTCAGGCACAACCGACCTGCCACCGGGAGAACCTGTGACATTAACAGTGACAGATGCCAACGGCGATGCGCAAACCGTCACCGCAACCGTGCAACCTGACGGCACCTTCAGTGCCGATGTCCCTGCGGAACTGGCAGAAGGTAGCTACACCGTTGAAGCGACGGCCACTGATGATGCAGGCAACTCAACGACTGCAACAGCAACTGGCGGTGAAGTTGATACCACAGCCCCTACGGTCACGCTGGATGCGCAAGGCTCAGGAAATGACACCACGCCGACTATTTCCGGTACCACGGATCTGCCAGCGGGAGAATCTGTAACGTTAACTGTGACCGATGCTAACGGCGATGCGCAAACTGTTACCGCTACCGTGCAACCTGACGGTACGTTCAGTGCCGATGTGCCTGCAGAAATGGCAGAAGGCGGATTTACTGTAGAGGCCGCCGCCACTGACGAAGCAGGCAACACAACAACGGTTACCGCGACAGGTGGTGAAGTTGATACCACTGCACCGACGGTAACATTAGACGCTCAGGGCACAGGCAATGACACCACGCCTACGATTTCTGGTACCACGGATCTGCCAGCCGGTGAATCTGTGACGCTAACCGTGACAGATGCCAACGGCGATGCGCAAACCGTCACCGCAACCGTGCAACCTGACGGCACCTTCAGTGCCGATGTCCCAGCAGAGCTGGCAGAAGGCGGATTTACTGTAGAGGCCACCGCTACTGACGAAGCAGGTAACACAACAACGGTTACCGCGACAGGCGGTGAAGTTGATACCACTGCACCAACAGTCACATTAGACGCCCAAGGGACAGGTAACGACACCACGCCGACTATTTCAGGCACCACGGATCTGCCAGCGGGAGAATCTGTAACATTAACCGTGACAGATGCTAACGGTGATGCACAGACTCTGACAGCGACCGTTCAACCAGACGGTACCTTCAGCGCCGATGTGCCTGCAGAAATGGCAGAAGGCGGATTTACTATAGAGGCCACCGCCACTGACGAAGCAGGCAACACAACTACGGTTACCGCGACAGGTGGTGAAGTTGATACCACTGCACCGACGGTAACATTAGACGCTCAGGGCACTGGTAACGACACCACGCCGACTATCTCAGGCACAACCGACCTGCCACCGGGAGAACCTGTGACATTAACAGTGACAGATGCCAACGGCGATGCGCAAACCGTCACCGCAACCGTGCAACCTGACGGCACCTTCAGTGCCGATGTCCCTGCGGAACTGGCAGAAGGTAGCTACACCGTTGAAGCGACGGCCACTGATGATGCAGGCAACTCAACGACTGCAACAGCAACTGGCGGTGAAGTTGATACCACAGCCCCTACGGTCACGCTGGATGCGCAAGGCTCAGGAAATGACACCACGCCGACTATTTCCGGTACCACGGATCTGCCAGCGGGAGAATCTGTAACGTTAACTGTGACCGATGCTAACGGCGATGCGCAAACTGTTACCGCTACCGTGCAACCTGACGGTACGTTCAGTGCCGATGTGCCTGCAGAAATGGCAGAAGGCGGATTTACTGTAGAGGCCGCCGCCACTGACGAAGCAGGCAACACAACAACGGTTACCGCGACAGGTGGTGAAGTTGATACCACTGCACCGACGGTAACATTAGACGCTCAGGGCACAGGCAATGACACCACGCCTACGATTTCTGGTACCACGGATCTGCCAGCCGGTGAATCTGTGACGCTAACCGTGACCGATGCTAATGGTGACGCGCAAACTGTTACCGCAACCGTACAACCAGACGGTACGTTCAGTGCTGATGTCCCAGCGGAAATGGCAGAAGGTAACTTCACCGTCGATGCGGCAGCCACGGATGCCGCCGGTAATACCGGTACGGCTTCAACCTCAGGTACGGTGGATACCACCGCACCGGCAGTAACACTGGATGCACAAGGCACCGGTAACGACACCACACCGACTATCTCAGGCACAACCGACCTGCCAGCGGGAGAATCTGTGACGTTAACCGTGACAGATGCCAACGGCGATGCGCAAACTGTTACCGCTACCGTGCAACCTGACGGTACGTTCAGTGCCGATGTGCCTGCAGAACTGGCAGAAGGTAGCTACACCGTCGATGCTGCCGCTACCGATGCAGCCGGTAACACCGGTACGGCTTCAACCTCAGGTACCGTGGATACCACCGCACCGACAGTCACACTGGATGCCCAGGGCACAGGCAATGACACCACGCCTACGATTTCCGGTACCACGGATCTGCCAGCGGGCGAATCTGTGACGTTAACCGTGACCGATGCCAACGGTGATGCACAAACAGTAACAGCAACTGTGCAGCCAGACGGTACCTTCAGCGCCGATGTCCCTGCGGAATTGGCAGAAGGTAGCTACACCGTTGAAGCTACGGCCACTGATGAGGCGGGCAACTCCACGACTGCAACAGCAACTGGCGGTGAAGTTGATACCACTGCACCAACTGTCACTCTGGATGCTCAGGGCACAGGTAACGACACCACGCCAACTATTTCAGGCACCACGGATCTGCCAGCGGGAGAATCTGTCACCCTGACCGTGACCGATGCTAACGGTGATGTACAAACAGTAACAGCAACCGTACAACCAGACGGTACGTTCAGCGCCGATGTGCCTGCTGGGTTAGCAGAAGGTAACTTCACTGTTGATGCTGCCGCCACGGATGCCGCCGGTAATACCGGTACGGCTTCAACGTCTGGTACAGTGGATACCACTGCACCGACAGTCACACTGGATGCACAAGGTACAGGTAACGACACTACCCCGACTATTTCTGGTACCACCGATTTGCCAGCCGGTGAATCTGTGACGTTAACCGTGACCGATGCCAACGGTGATGCACAAACAGTAACAGCAACCGTACAACCAGACGGTACGTTCAGTGCCGATGTCCCTGCGGAACTAGCTGAAGGTAGCTATACCGTTGAAGCGACGGCCACTGATGAAGCCGGTAATTCCACGACTGCAACAGCAACTGGCGGTGAAGTTGATACGACTGCGCCAACGGTCACGCTGGATGCGCAGGGCACCGGTAACGACACCACACCAACTATTTCCGGCACCACCGATCTGCCAGCGGGCGAATCAGTGACGTTAACAGTCACTGATGCCAATGGTGATGCGCAAACTGTTACCGCAACCGTACAACCAGACGGTACGTTCAGTGCCGATGTTCCTGCTGGGTTAGCAGAAGGTAACTTCACCGTCGATGCTGCCGCTACCGATGCAGCCGGTAACACCGGTACGGCTTCAACCAGTGGCAATATCGATACCACTGCCCCAACGGTCACGCTGGATCCCCAGGGCACAGGCAATGACACCACACCGACCATTTCCGGTACAACCGACCTGCCAGCCGGTGAATCCGTCACCCTTACCGTGACCGATGCCAACGGCGATGCACAAACTGTTACCGCAACTGTACAACCTGACGGTACGTTCAGCGCCGATGTCCCTGCGGAAATGGCAGAAGGTAACTTCACCGTTGATGCTGCCGCTACAGACGCAGCCGGTAACACCGGTACGGCTTCGACCTCAGGTACGGTGGATACCACTGCACCGACAGTCACGCTGGATGCACAAGGTACAGGTAACGACACTACCCCGACTATTTCAGGCACCACCGATCTGCCAGCGGGCGAATCAGTGACGTTAACAGTCACCGATGCCAACGGCGATGCGCAAACCGTTACCGCTGCTGTGCAGCCAGACGGCACTTTCAGCGCCGATGTCCCTGCAGAAATGGCAGAAGGTAACTTCACCGTTGATGCGGCCGCTACCGATGCAGCCGGTAACACCGGCACGGCTTCAACGTCAGGTACGGTGGATACAACCGCACCGACAGTCACATTGGACGCTCAGGGCACAGGTAACGACACCACGCCCACCATTTCAGGTACCACCGATCTGCCAGCGGGCGAATCTGTCACCCTGACCGTGACCGATGCTAACGGTGATGCACAAACAGTAACAGCAACTGTGCAACCTGATGGCACGTTCAGCGCCGATGTGCCAGCAGAAATGGCAGAAGGTAACTTCACGGTTGATGCTGCCGCGACCGACGCAGTCGGTAACACCGGGACGGCTTCAACCAGCGGTAATATCGATACCACTGCACCAGTAGTCACACTGGATGCTGAAGGTCTCGGTAATGATGCTACGCCAACAATCTCCGGCACCACGGATCTGACGCCGGGTGAGGCTGTGACATTAACCGTCACTGATGCCAACGGTGATGTACAAACGTTCACTGCAACAGTTCAGCCTGATGGCACGTTCAGTGCAGATGTGCCTGCAAACATGGCCGATGGCAACTACACAGTTGATGCATCTGCTACGGATGCCGCGGGGAATACAGGTAGTGCTTCAACAAGTGGAGAGGTGGATACCACAGCTCCTACAGGAAACATTGTTGTTACCACAACCTATGATGATGCAACCCCCATGATCACCGGTACGTTGGATATTCCTGAAGGTGATATCGTTACACTTGTGATCACCGATGCTGCCGGAAATGAGCAAACTCTTACTGTTCCTGTAGCCGCAGATGGTTCATTCAGTGTTGAAGTTCCCACCGATCTGGCTGAAGGTGAGTTCACGGTTCAGGCATCGGCTACCGATGATGCTGGTAATACTGCTACGGCAACGCTCACTTCAACTATTGATATGGCCGCACCGAGCTTAATCATCGATCCTATTGATATCACCAATGACAACTCTCCGACAGTTACAGGCAGTACGGATGTAGGTGTAGGCACTATTGTCCTGTTAACCGTGACCGATTCAGATGGCGTTGAATACAATCTGTCTGCAGTTGTTCAGGCTGATGGAAGCTGGAGCTCAGATCTCCCCGTTCTGCCCGACGGCTCTGTCACCGTCGAGGCGCAGGTTCTGGACGATTCAGGCAATATCGTGAACGTAAGTGCAGCGGGCACAATCGATACAGCCGATCCGGGCATCACGCTGGACACGTTTGTCGATACAAACGATGTGCAGCCTACGATCTCCGGTACTTCAGATGAGCTGGGCGCCAACGTTGAAATCGTGCTTGTAGACGGTTTGGGTGTTGAACAAACCCTCTCTGCCACGGTTCAGCCTGATGGCACCTGGTCTGTTAACGTACCATCAGATCTCAATGAAGGATTACTGACAATCGACGCATCGGTCATGGATGATGCGGGCAACGTTGCAACTGTCAGCACCTCCGGCCTGATCGATTTAACCTTGCCGGTACTCAACGTTAACCCGGTTACAGACCTTGGTAGCGACACCCCGTTGATTTCAGGTACCTCTGACGAAATCGGCGCACTGGTTACCATCGACATTACTGACGGTAACGGTGATACCCAGAGCTTCAATGCGACGGTACTGGGCGACGGTACCTGGTCGGCCAATGTACCCATGGCGATTTCAGAAGGCTTGCTGGATGTCAACGTGTCGGTACTGGATGCGGCAGGTAATGTGGCCACGGTGAATACCTCCGGCCTGATTGACCTGACACTGCCAATTCTGAACGTGAATGCCATTACTGATCTGGCCAGCGACACCCCGTTGATTTCAGGTACCTCTGACGAAATCGGCGCACTGGTAACCATCGACATTACTGACGGTAACGGTGATACCCAGAGCTTCAACGCCACAGTTCTCGGTGATGGCACCTGGGCTGCCAACGTGCCCATGGCGATTTCAGAAGGCTTGCTGGATGTGAACGTGTCGGTGCTGGATGCCGCAGGCAATGTGGCCACGGTGAATACCTCCGGCCTGATTGACCTTACGCTGCCAGTGCTGAATATCAACCCGATCACCGATCTGGCCAGCGACACGCCACTCATCAGCGGTACCTCTGACGAAATCGGTGCCCTGGTAACCATCGATATCACTGACGGTAACGGTGATACCCAGAGCTTCAACGCCACAGTTCTCGGTGATGGCACCTGGGCTGCCAACGTGCCCATGGCGATTTCAGAAGGCTTGCTGGATGTGAACGTGTCGGTGCTGGATGCCGCAGGCAATGTGGCCACGGTGAATACCTCCGGCCTGATTGACCTGACGTTGCCAATCCTGAACATCAACCCGATCACCGATCTGGCCAGTGACACCCCGTTGATTTCAGGTACCTCTGACGAAATCGGCGGTATCGTAACCATCGATATCACGGATGGTAACGGTGATACCCAAAGCTTCAACGCCACAGTTCTCGGTGACGGTACCTGGTCCGCCAACGTACCCATGGCGATTTCAGAAGGCTTGCTGGATGTGAACGTGTCGGTACTGGATGCAGCAGGTAATGTTGCTACGGTGAACACCTCCGGCCTGATTGACCTGACGTTGCCAATCCTGAACATCAACCCGATCACTGATCTGGCAAGCGACACGCCGTTGATTTCAGGTACCTCTGACGAAATCGGCGCACTGGTAACCATCGATATCACAGACGGAAACGGTGATACCCAGAGCTTCAATGCGACAGTTCTCGGCGACGGCACCTGGGCAGCCAACGTACCTGTGGCGATTTCAGAAGGCTTGCTGGATGTGAACGTGTCGGTACTGGATGCGGCAGGCAATGTGGCCACGGTGAATACCTCCGGCCTGATTGACCTGACGTTGCCAATCCTGAACATCAACCCGATCACCGATCTGGCCAGTGACACACCGCTTATCAGCGGTACGTCTGACGAAATCGGCGCACTGGTTACCATCGACATTACTGACGGCAACGGCGACACGCAGAGCTTCAACGCGACAGTTCTCGGCGACGGTACCTGGTCTGCCAACGTGCCTATGGCAATTTCAGAAGGCTTGCTGGATGTGAACGTGTCGGTACTGGATGCCGCGGGCAATGTGGCCACGGTGAATACCTCCGGCCTGATTGACCTGACGTTGCCAATCCTGAATATCAACCCGATCACCGATCTGGCCAGCGACACGCCACTCATCAGCGGTACGTCTGACGAAATCGGTGCCCTGGTTACCATCGACATTACAGACGGTAACGGCGATACCCAGAGCTTCAACGCGACAGTATTGGGCGACGGTACCTGGTCTGCCAACGTGCCCATGGCAATTTCAGAAGGCTTACTGGATGTGAACGTGTCGGTACTGGATGCAGCAGGTAATGTGGCTACGGTGAACACCTCCGGCCTGATTGACCTGACGTTGCCAATCCTGAACATCAACCCGATCACCGATCTGGCCAGTGACACCCCGTTGATTTCCGGTACTGCTGACGAAATCGGCGCTCTTGTCAGTATTGCTGTGACGGATGGTAATGGCGATACCCAGAGCTTCAACGCCACAGTACTCGGTGACGGCACCTGGTCCGCGACTGTGCCAACCGCCATTTCAGAGGGCTTGCTGGATGTGAATGTGTCGGTGCTGGATGATGCCGGAAACCTGGCAACCGTCAGCACGTCAGGGTTAATTGACTTAACCCTGCCAATACTGACCGTTGATGCAATTGGTTTCACTAACGATTTAACACCAACCATCTCTGGTACATCTGATGAAATCGGCGCGACGGTGACCATTGAAACAGAAGATGCGCTGGGCGCAACCCAGTCGCTGACAACGACGGTAGCCGGTGACGGCTCATACACGCTGGATATCCCCGCCGATGTGGCGGAAGGTATTCTGAATGTAAATGTGTCAGTGCTGGATGTGGCCGGTAACCTCAGTCAGGTAGCTCTGAGTGGCGAAGTCGACGTGACCCCGCCGTCACTCAATGTGACCCACGTACCTACAATTACTGAACCGTTTATCTCCGGAACTGCCGATCCGGAACTGGAAGGTCTGGCCGTCAATGTAGATTTGACTGCCAACATTCTGGGAATTGAGCAAACTGTGTCAGTAACCGTAACTATTGCTGAAGATGGTACCTGGACATACGGACCGTTCCTCGATTTGGGTGTAGGCCCGATATCGTTATCGGCATCTGTTACCGATGCTGCCGGAAACGTAACCACTGTGAATGAAGGAGGAAGTCTGTCACTACTCGAAGGCTTCCTGAGTGGTCCAAGCTCTGACTCCGGCGACTCGGGTGATTCGGGTTCACTGATTTCTCTGAACCTTGGCCCGTTAAGTATCGATATCTGAGGAAATTCAGAAAGAGACCGAAGGGTGTGCTTCACAGCACACCCTTTTTATTTAAAGAACATTTCGAGAATGTATGACAGGTCCAGATATTTATCTAACATTTCGCTGTTTACCGGCAAAACACGGTATTGCAAGCCTATGACCGGCTTTCCTGCTAACCACGAATGAGTCTGAACAGCACTTCGCATTTCTAACTCAATTTTTCTGACGTCATTTTCCGAATAATCCAGCATAACAACGCCTATCAGCTCATTTGAAAACTGAAAAGGAACACACCCCGGAATCAACGCAAAAACGGATTTATTGAGAAAGTTTTTTAATTCATCCGACTGAGTGATATCGCCATTAATACCGTTGAAAGAGAACCTTAGTGTAGTGAGTTTACATCCTAAGCGGTCAGCAGATTGGGCAAGCAAGCGCACATGCTCAATAAAAAACTGGCTTCCGGCAAACCCGTATTCGTCCCGGATTCGTTCACTTTCCGAGCGGCGGAGCAGAGAGTCATTTAATAGCTTTACCTGGGAAAGCTCTGAATGCACTTCATCCAGTCTTCTTTGCAGATGCTCATATTTTATTTGAAGGCCAAGCAACTCCTGTTGCCTTTCCATGACCCTTGTCATATCAAGATGGCATCCCAGCAACCTTAACGGCTCACCCTCATTGGAATAAATGGCAATACCGCGACAGCGTACCCACACGATTGTGCCGTTTTTGTGCCAGTATCTGACTACCTGATCGTAAGGATGTTTCGGGTTTTTCAGGTGAAGCTCAAGATTACGTTTAGCGACAGCAAGATCTTCAGGAAAAATGATGTCCTGCCATTCAGTAATTTTGTGCTCTTTAAATTCCGGGTCGTAACCAAAAAGACGCCAGAACTTCGGGCTCATCCACTCATTTTCAGGGTCGGTTAAATCCCAGTACCAGAGCCCGTCTACAACATCATCCTGAAAAAATTCGAACATTAATTTGTCGCGTTGCAACAAATTGAGCAGTTCCTTTTCGAGGTAATGCTGCCCTTGCTCCAGCATAGCATCAGGGTGAGAAGAATCTTTCATTGATGTAATTCAACAATAGAGATAATTACGCCTTTTGCACTATCGCCAATTTTATACTGACTGACGGTTACCTCGTAACGCTGCGCGGTACTGTCATCCTGATAGACTTCCTTAACAGTAGATTTCTGTCCACGATTAACCTGGGAAACGAGCTCATCTAATGAACTCAGCGGCTTCTTAAACGACAAATCTCTGAAATCCCGGTTAATATCAAAATCAATAATATTCACATATTGCTTCATTGCATGTGTGAATCTTCTGATTTTGAGATCGCTGTTAAGAAACAGCACGGCCAGATGGGTAGCAATCATCAGATTCTCTAAGTCATTGTTGATGTCCGTCAGCTCAACAATTTTTTGCTGATACTCGCTGTTTACCGTATAGAGTTCTTCGTTCACCGATTGCAGCTCTTCGTTGGTCGACTGCAGTTCTTCATTAGCTGCCATCAACTCTTCATTACTCGACTGTAACTCTTCACTGGTTGTATCTAAGTCTTCCAGCGCTTCACGATAAAGCTTCTGACATTCTATCAGAGCATTATCCAGTTCTTCTATGCGTTTAACTGTCTGCTCGCTACGCTTATAGGTGATGTCTGAATCAGGGGATGATTGCATTGAACCCGGTACGAAACTTATAGCGACAAACACATTATCAGGCCCGTTTTCATTAAAACTGAAACAACGCAAGGACCAGCGCTCCGTTTCGGTTACTCTGATGTCTTCCATGAATACCGAGATATTTTCACGTAATACCTGATGGGCAGCTGATATGGCCTGTCCTGATAAATCGTCTCTCAAGACATCGGATAAATCATGGGTAACCAAACCCGGCCGCAGAGGTGCTGTGAAGGCGGTCGTATCGCCGTAGCTGTATATAACCCGCAATTTTGTATCTGTAATTAATGTCGGAGGCAGGTAAGCTTCCATCATTGCCTGTCTGCCAACGGCTGCAGACTTGCGATCTACCTCAATGCGCTTATTCGGAGAACTCAAATAGTGAGCTACAGATTTCGGCTTGTAATGCCGGTTCTGAAAAGGCTTTGCAGAGTGAATTTGGGAGGAAGGCACTTTTATATCTTTGGCTTTCTGATAGATGCGGTTGCGCTGATCGGTAAAGTCAAAATAGATACTGAAGCTTCCCGGAGATTCTGCACTTCCTAATACGAGGTAACCTTTCACTTTCAACGCAAAATGGAAAAACGCCATCACTTTTTGTTGCGCTGCATTTTGTAAATAAATAAGCGTGTTACGGCAACTCACCAGATTCATGTTAGAAAATGGCGGATCCTGAATCAGATTGTGGGTGGCAAACACCACCATATTTCTGATTTCTTTAGTCACCTGGTAACTGCCGTCATTCAGTAAATTAAAATACCGCGCAATGAATTCTGAAGACATTTCAGAAGAAATACTGCCGGGATAAATTCCATTCGCGGCAAACGCTACGGCAGACTGATCAATATCGCTGGCAAACAGTGTAACCTGACGCTCCACTTTTAGTTCCTGCATTGCCTCAGAAAACAGGATGGCATAAGAATAAGCTTCTTCGCCGGTAGAACACCCCGGAACCCATACACGAATGGTGTCATCTTTCGATGTTTCCAGCACCATAGGCTTTACAACATCTTCATACAACCTTTCCCAAACCTCAGCGTCTCTGAAGAACTGAGTGACACCAATGAGCAAATCTTGTTTTACAAGCTCAACTTCATCTGGTGTACCGTTTAAGTATTCCCAGTATTCAAGCAAAGTATGCTTGCTGTTAATGCTCATTCTGTGCTCAATACGGCGGGAGACCGTAGATTCTTTGTAAGCACGAAAATCCAGTTCGGTACGATCGTTAATTAAACCAAGAATGTCGTCGAGTATTTTAGAGTTCTTAGATAGGTGTTCACGGAACTTACTGGGTTGCTCCCGCACCAGCGGATGCTCGATGAAACGTCTTAACTGTTCAGGGATCTCCTGAACATTCAGCACGAAATCCACAGAGCCGGTATTGATTGCATTTAACGGCATGCCATCAAAGCGAGCCTCAGCGGGATTCTGGGCGATGACCATCGCCCCCATCTCTTTCAAAGACAGAATGCCACGGCTACCGTCGGAGCCAGTACCGGATAGTATTATACCTATCGCGCGATTCTGTACGTCTTCTGCGATGGTTCTGAACAATTCGTTAATGGGGAGATTTATGCGGTTGTCAGGGGGTAAATCAGACAGGTAAATGCATCCTTCAGCCACCCTCATCAGTTTGCCGGCAGGTATGAGGTAAACCGTATCAGGTTTCAGTTTTTCCCCCTCTACTGCCTGATGTACAGCCATTTTGGTATTTTTACTTAACAGCTCATCCATCATCGACTTAAAGTCAGGCGATAAATGCTGAGCAATGACATACGATGCGCCAAGATTGTCCGGCAGTACATTAAAGAGTTCCTGCAGAGCTTCAAGACCGCCGGCAGAAGCTCCTATGCCTACAATGTATTGCGCTTCCTTTTCCGTTGCTCTCTTTTCCATTTTCATTCCCGATAGACTACCTGTGTCAGGTTACACATGGCTGACTGTTAAGCATTTTTATTAGTGTATCCGAATCCTGTGGCTTAGAAAAATAAAACCCCTGAAAAAGCTGGGCACCAAGATTTCTGCAGAGCTGGAACTGTTCCTCTGTTTCCACACCTTCAGCCAGAATTTGCAGATTAAGACTTTTCCCCATTGCGATCATTGCTGTCAGAGTTTTCTTATATTTGTCATTGGTGGACACATTCTGAACAAAATAGCGGTCTATTTTCAGTTCATTAAAATCGTAATTCATTAACCTTTTAAATGAACTGAATCCGGTACCGAAATCGTCCATTGAAATTAAAAACCCTCTGCGCTGCAATTGTTTTATCTGTCGCTGTACCCTTGTGCTGTTACGCTCTAGCATCATCTCTGTAATTTCAATACATACACTGGAAAGAGGAACCCCGAATTCCATGCAGAGTTGTGTAATGACTTTATTGAAATTTTCTTCTTCGAGTTGACTGACATCCACATTCATATTCAGCGTCAACGCAGGCTGATGCTCGCGTAATCGTGCGAAGCCTTTCAATGCCTCTTTTAATGCGTTATCAAAAAGTGCCAACTCCATGTTCTGCCGTTTAGCAAAACTGATAACGGATTCGATGCCTTTGAAATACTGAAACGGTGTTTTAAATCTGGCGAGGGCTTCTACTGAACGGATATGGCCGTCCACACTGTAAATTGGCTGAAAATGGCACGTCAGACCATCGTCACTTAAAACGTCCTGAAGTTCTTTTTTCTGATTCTTGAGCCACTTCTTTTGCTCTCTGAGATTCACATCATAAATTTTAAAGTGTTCTGCAGTAAGCGCTCCCCGCTTTACTTCATACATCCCCTGGTCGGCTGCATCCAGAACAGCCTGAACCTTTTCAGCTCTGGTCTGATTTTCTTCAAACTGAATAGTGGGCGTCCAGGCAATACCAATACTGCAACGCAATTCTATTTCGCGCCCATCCAGCACACAGGTACTGTTCAATAAGGAATCTATCTTTCGTGCTATCCCCTCAACTGTTCTGTCTGAAGTGATAGAAGACATACAAACAACAAATTCATCGCCGCCAAATCGGGCACTGAGATCGTTTTCGCGCACAGCAGAACTTATCTTCCGGCCGACAAACTTCAGGACCAGGTCACCAAATTTATGACCCATGGTATCGTTAATTTCTTTGAACCTGTCGATGTCGATAAACAAAAATAAAGAACGGGAAAACCGGTTGGCATCCATCTCTTCGACTTTGCGAATAAAGGCGGACCGGTTAAATAACTCAGTTAATGAGTCGTGGTCAGCCATATATTGCAATTTGCTTTCTGCCCGAAATTCGTTGGTCACATCATTCAGGGTTACCGAGGCACTGATAAAATTGTCCCTGGAATCAAAGTAAGCAGCCAGTTGCACTGAAAATATATAGATGCTGCCCAGAGGCGTAACGAACTCTATCCGTGTTTTATACAGGTTCCGGCAATTTTCAGTATCACTCACGTGATCGCGGAATTCCCTGGCCAGTGACGGGGGCAAATAATCAATCCATTTCCTGCCGTATAACTCATCCAATGAAGTTTTCATCATGTCAGCGCAGCGTGCATTGATAAAAGCCGCATTCCAGTTGCTATCCACGTTGATAACGCCGATTGGTAAATCATGGGCAATTTTTGAAATGCTCTTGCTATCAGCAATCACCGATAATGCCCAGGGGTACTGTTCAGACCCTGATGCAGATAAGACGCAGTGATAACCGAGGAAATTCTGTACGTCCAGGACGCGGGGCAAATCCGTTAACTCTATATTTTCAAATACTTTTAACGAATGAGGGAGTAAAGCGTGAAAAGCAAAATGCGATACCGGAGGTGACGTCTTACACAGCGATTTATTTTTATCATAAAAAGCTGTAAAGCCATCATTAAGACTCACCAGTAATTCGTGAAGATTGCCGGAAAGTAGATTCCTTTCGTGAGTTGAATCCGTGTAATCCAAAACAAACCCTGCATAATAAAATTGAATCCGGGCAACAACCCATGCCCGATACTGTATATAGCATAGACGCTATATCGGAAAAGATAAAAAATGAACATTTTGCAATAAAACTACGGACTTCCTGCCCTTAATGATCAGGGCAGGTAGCGTGAAGTAAAACGATTACTGATAAGGAGACACACCGCCTTCTTCAATAAACCGGTCGATACGCTGTTCAAGCACAGACAACGGTACTGAGCCCAGTTGCAGAACAGTATCGTGGAAATGGCGGATATCGAATTTTTCACCTAATGCAGATTCAGCACGGGCACGGTTTGATTCCATTGCCATCTGTCCGAGGTAATAAGACAACGCCTGACCAGGCCATGCAATATAACGGTCAACTTCAGTGGTAATTTCATGGACCGACAGCGCCGTGTTGTCTTTCATGAACTGTTGCGCCTGTTCACGGCTCCAGCTTTTTGCATGGATACCGGTATCTACCACCAGTCGTGCTGCACGCCACATCTGATAGCTCAGCATGCCGAAGATTTCATAAGGGGTGTGGTAGATTCCCATCTCTTCGCCCAGTTTCTCGGTATACAGCGCCCATCCTTCTCCGTAAGCAGAAATGTAGCTTTCACGACGGAAGTCCGGGATCCCGTCATTTTCCAGTGACAACGGCATCTGGAAGGCGTGTCCGGGTGCTGACTCATGCAAGGTCAGGGCTGGCAGCGAATAAAGCGGGCGTGACGGTAAATCGTAGGTGTTAACCAGATAAACGCCAGGGCCACCGCGACCGGCAGTATAAAACGGTGCAATATCATCAGGCACAGGAATAATAGCAAAACGGGCACGGGGCAAATGACCGAAGAAGTCAGAGGCTACAGCATCAAACTCTTTAGCCGTCCAGGCCGCTCTGTCGAGCAGCGCCTGAGGCGTATCGACATAAAACTGCGGATCGGTACGCAGGAAATGAAGGAATGCCGCCAAATCACCGTCAAAGTTCACCTCAGCCATGACATCGTGCATGCGGTCACGTATTTTCGCCACCTCATCCAGACCAATCTGATGAATTTCTTCCGGGGTTAGATCCAGTGTGGTGTATTTCTTTGCCTGAGCACGGTAATAAGCTTTGCCATCAGGTAAATCGTAAGCGGCAATGGAAGGTTGTGCCCCGGGAATGTACTCTTCAACTAAAAAGGACAGCAGTTTTTTATGCGCAGGAATAACCGCTTCGCTGATCGCTTTTTGTGCCTGTGCACGCAAAGCCTGTTGTCGCGGTGCTGGAATTTTTGCAGGGAATTTAGTAAACGGCTGAAAATACACGTTATCTTCACCAGCAGCATCAACTACCGACTCCACAGAGCGTTCACGGCCAGCCAGAGAAATCGCCGGTAAGGTAAACTTCCGCGCAAGACCCATTTTCATGTTGGCAATCTGTTGATCAAAATACCGTGGCATATCGTTAAGCCAGGCGATGTAATTCACATAATCCTGTTCGCTGTGAAATGTCTCCCGCGCCAGGTAAGTCAGGTCGCTCCAGAATGCGGTATCGCCCAGCAACGGCTTTTCCCAGGTACGGTATTCCTGTTCCATAATGAGGTTTTCAATCTGATTACGGTACACCGCATAGTTGGTCTGATTCTCTTGCGACAATGTGGAGGTATCAATGGTATTCAGCTCTCTCAGTACAGACTGCCAGCGGCTCAGGCGCTTTTCCTGTGTGGCCTGACTCACATCCGGCAAAGCAGATGGCGCTGCGTGTGTATCGCTGTTTTCATCCACACTGTAGTAATTCTTACGCCACTGCCATTCCTGCGAGTATAAGGTTTCAAACTGGCCGTCGGCAGTATCTGTAGCAAGGGATTCAGAAGCAGCATACACTGCAGCACTTCCCTGAAAGGCCAGAAAGACGGATAAACTGAGGATGCGGACAGAGCGTGTAAAAGTGGTCACAAATGTTCTCCCTGTTTTTATTGTTATTTACCTGAAATGGGCTGCATTGAGTTTTAACACGGCAGGACAACGGATTACCAGATTTAGCCGCCGGTTGTGCAAAATGAGCGGATAAACAGCAAATCGGCAGGCGGACTGAATTTACCGCCGGACGAGGAGATCCTTTGCTTATTTATCCGTATGATAGCAACCACAAGAAGCCGGACAGATAACCGGCAGAATAAGCGAATTTACCGGAGGTACCATGACAGGAAACGGCATAGGCGGGAAAACAAAAGAAGAAGCTTTGTCCGCACTTCAGGATATGACAAAAGATACTGTGGCGATTGGCAAAGAAGAGTTTGAAGCCAGGATCCAAAAAGCGCAGGCATTAATGAAAGCGCAGGGTATTGCGGCGCTTTACCTGAATGCCGGCACCAATATGACTTATTTCACCGGCCTTGAATGGTACGCCAGTGAAAGACTGGTGGGCGCATTACTGCCAGCAGAAGGTCCGGTCACTTTTATTGCACCGTTTTTCGAAATAGCTTCCCTGTCTGAACGTCAGATCATCGCCGGTGACATTGCCGGCTGGCAGGAACATGAAAGTCCTTACGTCCTGTTCGCGCAGTTACTGAAGCAAGCCGGTGTAAAGCCCGGCGACAAAGTGGGTATTGACGAATCAACGGCCTTTTTTATTACCGACGGTTTTCAAAAAGCCATGCCTGAGTTGCAACTGGTTAACGCCAGTCCGGTGACAGCCGGGTGCCGCATGCATAAAACGGCACCGGAACTGGCGCTGATCCAGCGGGCCATGGATATGACGCTGGAGGTGCACAAAGCCGCCGCCAGTATTCTTTACGAAGGGATCACCACCACCGAAGTGGAACAGTTCATTCATGAAGCGCACAAGAAAACTGGCGCGCCGGCAGGTTCGTATTTCTGCATCGTCCTGTTCGGTAAAGCTACCTCTTTTCCTCATGGAGTAAAAGATCCACAGGTACTGAAACCCGGCGACCTGGTCCTCATCGACACGGGCTGTAAACTGAAAGGTTATCTGTCTGACATAACCCGTACCTACTGCTTCGGGGAGCCTACAGAAAAACAGGCCCGCTTGTGGCAGGCAGAAAAAGAAGCGCAGATTGCCGCGTTTAACGCAGCACAACCCGGTACGCCTTGCGGACAGGTTGATGCCGCAGCCAGAGAGTGCCTGGCGGGCTACGGGTTAGGCCCCGATTATCAGTTGCCCGGCCTGCCCCACCGCACCGGTCACGGTATCGGCATGGACATACACGAATGGCCCTATCTGGTGAAAGATAATCCGCAGCCACTGGCTACCGGAATGTGTTTCAGTAACGAGCCGATGATAGTGGTCCCCGGGGAGTTCGGTATTCGCCTTGAAGACCATTTCTACATGACAGATGAAGGCCCTGCATGGTTTACTGAGCCCGCTAACAGTATTGAGAACCCTTTTAACTAAGATGAGTTATTCCATTCCTGCGCAGCGTTACGAAACCCTGCTGGAAATTAAGAAGAGTAAGTTTTATGCCTGCGCCGGCTTCGCCCAGACCCGCGAAGACGCCATGCTGATGCTTGATGAAGTGAAAGCCCGCTATCCGGATGCCAGGCATCATTGCTGGGCTTATCTGTTAGGCCATCCCGAGCAGCCACTCAGCGTGGCGATGTCTGATGACGGGGAACCCTCCGGCACGGCCGGAAAGCCTATACTCAATGTATTACAGCACAAACCGGTGGGTAACATCATGATGATCGTTACCCGCTATTTTGGCGGTATAAAACTGGGAGCCGGCGGACTTGTCCGCGCCTATTCTGGCGCAGCACAACAGACCATGGAAACCCTGCCGGTTATTACTCAGGTAAAACTCAATGACTTTACCGTGACCACTGATTTTGCTCAGGAACAATTTGTCCGCCACTGGACTGAATCGGTAAAAGGTAAAGTCACAGATTGCACTTACTCGCAGGCTGTAACCCTTAGCATTGCCATACCCGACAGCGCCGTTGAGGCTTTACGTCAGTATGAAGGAAGCCTCGGTTTGACAGTAAAAGCCGTTAAAGGGTGACGGTCCGTTAACTACAAAAGCGTATGTGATATTTGGTGGAAATGAACTTAATGCAGTTCTCAGCTCCACTATTCATGCGGGTTTGACGGGGACGTTTAAATAAGAATTCTGCTAAAGTTCAGCTATATATGAACTTTTGGGAAAAAATTTGCTTAAAAGCAGCTCAGACTGATGACAATTTCTGAGCGTGCGGGTGAAAAATATACTTCAACTTTATTTGAGTCCTCCTTTGGATTCGTCTGTCAAATCTGACAGTCGCATATGTGCCATTAGCGGACACTCAATCTTGACACCAAGTGATCAAAAACCAATCGAATACGTTGTGGTACTGGACCACGTTGAGGGCGATAAATATATAAATCCCAAGGCACCGGCTCGACCTCTTCTAACACTCTCACAAGTTTCTCCTGGCGTAATAAGTCTTGGGCCAAAAAGTCAGGAATTTGAGCAAACCCCAGCCCATTTTGTATAGCCATTAATTCAGCTTCGGTGTCGGCACTTCGAAAACGTGTTATGGATGGCGTCCACTGTCTGTCCATGGAAAAAACCCATGGCCAAAGCTTTCCCGTATTGCGATCTACTAACCCTGTAACGGGCAAGTGGTTTAGTTCTTCAATAGACGCAGGCGTTCCCACTCTATTTATTAACTCAGGCGAAGCCACGACATACATATTAATTTTGGTGAGCTGACGGGCAATAAATCGACTATCTCTCATGAAGCCGATACGAATCCCAATATCTATTTTTTCGTCAACTACATCCACGCGCTCGTCACTGAGTGTCAGGTCTATATCCAGTTGAGGATGTATTGTTGAAAGTTCCAGTAATACTGGCATTAAGCATTTATGACCAAAACCAACAGGCGCTGCGATACGAACCCGCCCTTGTAATTCATTACCCGAGTCAGGGGCGCTTGTTTGAAACAATTCATCTACAGCACGCAGGCGTTCTTTTGCTATCACAGCAAATTTTTCTCCAACTAGGGTCACTTGTATGTGTCGAGTATTTCGATGAAATAGAAGCTCCCCTTGCAATCGCTCTAACTCCTTCACTGCTCGTGTCACTGCCTGAGGAGAAATTCCCAGACGGTTAGCCGCTTCTTTAAAGCTGCGAGACTCAGCAGCAGTACAAAATATCCGGAGCATTTCCAATCTGTTAAGCATCACAGTCACATTCAGGTTTGAAATGAATACATAAATATTATTCCAAAATATGGAATTGTGAAATTAAAACATTTCCATTTATTGGTTTTTGAAGGTAAGAGATACTTTGCTTGTTATTTAGACAACGTCATTCAACTTATTTGAGGATATTAACTATGAGCAGTGTTTTAGCAAATAACATCAGCGGTAAGGTCGTTGTTATCACTGGTGGTAGCAGCGGTTTAGGCGAGACCACGGCAAGACATTTAGCCAGCCTTGGCGCATCTGTTGTTTTAGGTGCCCGACGCATCGACAAGCTTGAAGCTATTGCTGCTGACATACGCACAGCGGGCGGAGAAGTTGCGGTTCAAGCGACAGATGTGACTAGCCCGGACCAAGTGAAGGCCCTTGTAAATCTTGCACAAGAGCGCTTCGGTAAAGTTGATGTGGTTATCAATAATGCAGGGTTAATGGCGATTGCACCGTTAGCTGAGACTCGGGTTGACGAATGGGATCGCATGATTGACATCAACGTTAAAGGTCTGCTGTATGGAGTAGCCGCAGCGCTTCCGATCTTTCAGGCTCAGGGAACAGGCCACTTTATCAATATTTCGTCCGTAGCGGGTATCAAAGTATTCAGTCCCGGCGGCACGGTTTATAGCGGAACCAAATTCGCTGTTCGCGCTATTGCCGAAGGCTTGCGCCATGAAGTTGGGGGTAACATTCGTTCAACAATCATTTCACCGGGGGCAGTCGAATCTGAATTAAAACATGGAAGTTCAGATACTCAGGGGGCAGCCTTTGTAAAAGATTTTTATCAGCAAAATGAAATTCCATCTGAATCTGTTGCTCGTGCTATCGCATACGCAATTGAGCAGCCTGCGGATGTAGATATCAACGAGATTGTTCTGCGCCCAACTGTTCAAGAGTTTTAAATCGTTTAATAAAAGACCTATTAACCAGCGGGTGATTTAACCACACGCTGAATATTCAGTTTGTGAGGTTATTGATGACAGCGTTAAACAGACAAATGCGTGCTTTGGTATTAGATAGATATGAAGAGGGTACAGTATTCCGGGATGCCCTGATTAACTTACCCTCTCCATCAGCAGGTCAGGTGCAAGTAAAAATATTTGCAAGTGGAGTCAATCCTATTGATTACAAAATCCGCCAAGGTATCGCTCCTTATGCCATGCCGGAATTACCCGCAGTACTTGGCACCGATTTAGCTGGAGAAATTGTTGCTATCGGCGACGGCGTCACCGACTTTGCAGTAGGCGATGCAGTTTATGGTCTGACTGGCGGAGTGCGAGGATTGCAAGGATCATTGGCTGAATATGCCAACGTAGATGCTGAGTTACTTGCTCTCAAACCGAAAAATTTGTCCATGCGTGAAGCTGCGGCTTTACCTCTGGTTGCACTTACCGCTTGGGAAGGTTTGGTTGACAAGGCGAATGTTAAAGCGGGCCAGAAAGTCCTTATCCAAGGTGGAGCTGGCGGAGTTGGGCATGTAGCTGTGCAAATTGCTAAGGCCTTAGGTGCCGACGTTTATGCCACTGCATCGACTGGAAAACAAGAACTGCTCAAGGCGCTTGGTGCCACGCCAATTGATTATCACACTGTAAGCCCTGCTGACTACGTGGACGCATACACCCAAGGCAAAGGATTCGATATCGTTTACGACACTGTCGGTGGCTCTGTACTCGATGCCTCATTAGGTATCATTGCACATTATGGACATATTTTAAGCTGTGCTGCATTCAGCTCACATAATCTGGCACCGTCGTCATTACGCTCTGCAACATTGTCAGCGATTTTTGTGTTACACCCACAGCTCAGCGGAGAGGGGCGCAAACATCATGGTGACATTCTGCGGCAAATTACGGCTCTCGTTGAAGCTGGACAAATTAAGCCACTACTCGATCCGTTACGCTTTTCCCTGGACACGGCAATGGATGCACATAATGCCGTAGAGTTGGGATCCATGGGTAAAGTAGTTATTGATGTAATTGCTTAAAAGTCATTGTTGAGGATGCATATGAGCCCAAGAAAACTAATTCGAACTGTTCGTTTCCATGAATTAGGTGGCCCCGAGGTATTAACTATTGACTCGATCGCGAGTCCAGGTTTGCAGGCCACTGATGTACGTATTGCGGTCAAAGTTGTTGGGCTCAATCGTGCTGATGCCATGTTTAGGCGAGGCAGCTATATAGAAAAGGCTGACTTCCCTTCGCGAATTGGCTATGAAGCATCCGGGATAGTCATTGAAGTCGGGGAAGAGGTAAATCATTTACGCCTCGGGAACGAGGTCTGTATTGTCCCTCAGATGGGGCTTTCTCAGAATGGCTGCTACGCAGAAGAGATTGTCGTACCAAGTGAATGTGTGGCACTTAAACCAGCAGGACTAACCTTTGCTGAAGGCGCAGCAGCTTGGATGCAGTACCTGACAGCTTATGGCGCTTTGGTCGAAATTGCTAACGTGCAAAAAGGCGATGCAGTACTGATAACCGCTGCATCGAGCAGTGTTGGATTGGCTGCGATTCAAATTGTGAATTCTCTGGGGGGTATCCCTATCGCTACAACTCTAACAGGAGCTAAAAAGGCTGCTGTGCTCAAGGCTGGCGCGGCCCATGTGATTGCAACCCAAGAAGAACCGCTGCTGGATAGCTTGATAAGCATCTTGGGAGCAAACAATTTAAAAGTCGCATTTGATGCTGTCGGTGGGCCGCAGATAGCTGAAATTGCTGAAGCAATGAGCCCTGAAGGAACAATAATAGTACACGGAGCATTAAGTCCCGAAGTCACTCCTTTTCCCTTAAAAATAGCACTTCGTAAAAGTCTGACAGTAAGGGGATATGTGTTTACTGAAGTTATAAAAGACATCGTGTTTTTTCGCAGAGCAAAGCAATTTATCCACTCGGGTTTATCCGGGGGAACACTCAAGCCTGTCATTGATCGAAGCTTTAAATTTGAAGAGATAGTAGCAGCGCATCACTATCTGGAGTCCAATCAGCAGATTGGTAAAATAGTGGTCGAACTTGATTAACAGTTTGTAGCTTCCGCTAGTCTCTCAACTCAGTCAGTGCCTGATTTTGGTCGGGATTTGCATGTTCAGTGGCGAGTAGCATGGCGGAATTTATTGGAAGGCTAGATAATCCAAGCAATGAGATTTGGACGATCAAACAGGACGATAAAGTTCTAGCTTCTGTACGAAAGTCAGGGCTTTGCATTGGTGGAAGAGAAACCAGGCTTACAATGGGGTATAGAAGTCTTGGAGCAACGCTTCACCAGGTGCCTATAAACGTGAATAAATATTTAAGGAGTCTCAATGACAGCTACAAAAGAAGAAGTTATCGCTTTCATGAAATCGGAGTTTCCACAAAGCAAATGCGTTGTGGAAGCAGTGAGCAACGGTGGAGCGACTGTAACTCATCATGTAGGTCAGGATGAATTACGTCCTGGCGGAACGGTTTCGGGGCCTGTTTTAATGAGTGTGGCTGATGTGGCACTTTATGTGGCGATACTTGGTAAAATTGGCATCGTGCCATTGGCAGTAACAACTAGCCTTAACATCAACTTCTTACGTAAGCCATCGGCAAATGAGCGAATCATTGCGGAATGTTCTCTGATCAAAGTCGGCCGTACTCTCGTGGTTGGGGAGGTTTCTCTGTACTCTGAGGGGGTGAGTGATTTAGTTGAATTAGTTCCGACCAGATCTGACACATCGACTTGAAAAGATGAGAGTTACCCAGTTTGATAAAGGTGTCGAATCTTTATTAAACAAACCAAAAGGTAACTCTCATGTTGCATACTAGCAATCCAATCATTAAACACAAAGCAGGATTACTCAATCTGGCCGAGGAACTCGGCAACGTCTCTAAAGCCTGTAAAGTGATGGGCGTATCCCGAGACACGTTTTATCGCTATCAAGAGTTAGTTGAAGATGGCGGTGTTGATTCGCTAATCAGCAAATCCAGAAGAACACCTAACTTAAAGAATCGCGTTGATGAGAAGACCGAGCAAGCTGTACTCGTTCACGCCGTCGATTATCCTGCCCACGGTCAAGCAAGAACCAGTAATGAACTTCGCAAGCAAGGCGTATTCGTGTCCGGCAGCGGCGTGCGTTCTATCTGGCTCCGCCATAACCTTGAGAACTTTAAAAAGCGTCTGGCTGCTCTTGAGGAGAAGGTCGAGAAGGAAGGAATTATACTAACCGACGAGCAAGTTTCTGCACTGGAAAGGAAGAAACAGGATGATGAAGCCTGCGGTGAAATTGAAACACATCACCCAGGCTATCTCGGCTCTCAGGACACGTTTTACGTTGGAAATTTAAAAGGTGTTGGTCGGATTTACCAGCAGACGTTTGTTGATACTTACAGCAAAATTGCGTTTGCCAAGCTCTACACAACGAAGACGCCTATCACCTCCGCAGATGTACTGAATGATCGCGTATTGCCGTTCTTCGAGGCTCAGGAGCTGCCGATGCTAAGAATTCTTACCGACAGAGGCACGGAATACTGTGGAAAGGTCGAACAGCATGATTACCAGCTTTATCTCGCGATAAATGATATCGACCACACCAAAACAAAAGCCCGTCATCCACAGACAAACGGTATCTGTGAACGCTTCCACAAAACCATTCTCAACGAGTTTTATCAGGTTACGTTCCGTAAGAAACTCTATGATTCACTGGAAATGTTGCAGAAAGATCTGGACGAGTGGCTGGATTATTACAACAATGAACGAACTCATCAGGGCAAAATGTGTTGCGGCAGAACGCCAATGGAAACATTAATTGATGGGAAACAGGTTTGGGCTGAGAAGAATTTAGCTCAAATCTAGTCTGACGCTGGCACCAGAAAAACTGGGTAACTGTCAGATCAGGTCTGAGCTAGTACAATTTAGTAGCACATGCTGTGGGTACATACTCTATACCGCCCTATACACCGGAACGAAGTGAGAATATTTAAACAATTAACTCTCTGAAAGCTTGATTCCGTTTAAAAGGTTATTGTTGACCAATACATATCAATATTGATGTTTTTTAAGTTGTGTACACGAGCGCCGCGTACCTGAATACGTCCATCGTTTTCTTGCCCTGGATTCTGTTGCCTGTCACTATTTTGCACCTAATCACCTATATCGTTTTGCGATTGCAAATAGTAGTCCTACCTTATTGCATAGAAAGCCATGGGATATATCATTATGTAGGTACCAAGACTTCTTTTCGATCACTTACTGCCTCTGCGACAGACTTCAATCTTGAAGCGATACTATGTAAGCTAAGTATCAGTTTGACGATTAACCAGCATGCTAAACTTGCGATGGCGTCATTTTCATTTTTGCCCATTCGGCAAATTCTTGATAGGTACAGCAATCGGAGAATCCCTTCCCATCACCTTCAACCACCCTGTATATAAGCAAGTGCTTATGCTTACAATTATGTTTTCTTTCGTCTACAACCTGACGAACAGACCATAAACGCCCGGGTTGGTTATTTGTGTAGAATGCGCCCATTTCGAGCTCAAAACCGGCTATTAATTCTTCGTGTAAAATCGTATCAGCTAAGTCAATGATATGTTTAATTTGCTCGTCACTGGCATCAATAACCAATTCTGACCGGTTGATTGCCTCATGGATATGTCGCATTTTTATGCGTCTCGTGTCAGGGTTATAGCCTATCCCCTTATATCGCATAAGACTTTGCGGGTAACGCCTCCAGTGAAAAAGATTGTTGAACATTATCGCAACAGCAAACAGAATCATGCAGTTGATAATAGTTGGTGTGAGCACGTACCAATAACTTAAATCCGTTATCGCAGACCCACCAATTACAGCTGCCAAAGCGGTAGCACCACCTGGAGGATGTAATGAGCGGGATAGGTGCATAATAAATATCGAAAGCGACACTGCTACCGGAGCGGCAATAAAGAGATTTTCAATGTATTGTGCACTTGTAACGCCGACAATAGCAGAAAGAACATTGCCAGCGAAGAATGCCCATGGCGTCGATAGCTGGCCATGAGGAACAGCAAAAAGAAGGACCGTCGACGCTCCCATGGATGGTAAAATTGCCGCTGCTCCCTCCGTGCCTAGCAACCATGTTGTAAGAAAAAAGCATAAAAATATAGCTAGCATTCCACCGATAGTGGCAACGACTTTTTCTGATACAACTACGTTGTTTTGAAAACCCCAAAACCGTTTTAGCGTATTTAACATATATTCCTTTGTAAGGGCAGATATAGGAAACGTATAGCCAATATCTATAATTTCTGTGAACGAAAAGCTACGTTCTTATCTTTTTCACTAGGGTGATATTAAGGCGCTTCGCCAGTCTGACAAGATTTGCACGGTCCATTGACAGAGATCTGGCTGCCTTAGACCAGTTGTTTTCTGCGTGATGCAATGCCTTGATAATGAGTTGACGTTGAAATTTATCTGTTGCTTCCCGTAAGTCGGTGTGGCTATCGGTCTCGAAACATACGGTGGACGAATCTGTGTCTTTACTTGTTAAAGAGTCTGAAGACACGGTTAAACCGGTAATGTCAGATGGCTCAATTATTGTATTTCCGGTTGGATTCTTCTCTCGAGCATAAAGTGCTGCGCGTGATATTACGTGCTCTAACTCTCTTACATTTCCCGGCCAGTGATAAACTGTCAGTTTATAAATTGCTTCTTTAGCCAGTATCAACTTTTGCAGTCCCAGACTTCGCCGCATTTTCTCTGCAAAATAGCCAGCCAGAAGCGGAACATCGCTTTGTCTGTCTCTAAGAGGCGGGACATATATCGGAAACACTATGAGACGATGATAAAGATCGGCCCGGAAGCGTTTATTTTGAACTTCATGCCCTAACTCTCTATTCGTAGCAGCAATAATTCTAACGTCCACTTTTCGACTCTTATCCTGACCGACCACCTGGATTTCCTGATTCTGTATTACTCTCAACAATGTACCCTGAATTTCAAGCGGAAGCTCTCCAATTTCGTCCAGAAATAATGTTCCGCCATCAGCAAGTAAGAACTTACCATCGCGGTCGTTTGCGGCACTGGTAAACGCACCTTTCACGTGGCCGAAGAGTTCACTTTCTATCAGATGAACAGGAATAGCAGCGCAATTTACATATACGAGCGGTTTATTCCGCCGGTTTGATTGATAATGTAGCTCACGGGCAACAAGTTCTTTGCCCACACCAGTTTCACCTTGCACCAAAATTGTGAGGTCGGACGAAGCTGCCAGTCGAATGGTCTGCTTTAATTTTTTTGTCGTAACACTATTTCCTATTATTTCTTCACCCTGATGATGCTCAGAGCTATTCTCATTCATTGTCCGTAATACATGCTGAGTATAAGTCTTCTGTTCATTTAACTCTCTGATATATAACGCAGCATATAAAAGCCGGGCTGCCAGCCTGGACAGTGTGTCAACTGAAGCGGCATCAAGCCCATCATACTCATTAGGTTCCAGGCTATCGAGAGTAAGTACACCTAGCAACGTTTCATCTTTATATAAAGGAATTCCCATACAGGAATGTACGTTCATATTATGGTTATGACTTGCAATCATTCCATCATAGGGGTCTGGTAACGGCGAATCAGCTGAAAAGCGAGTGACCGCCCTCGTGCTACAGATTGCTTTTAAACGTGGATGTTGCTCTGGAATAAACCGTCGCCCCATGACGTCATCGGACAACCCTCTCTGCGCAACGGGAACAAGTGTCTCGTGTCGAAAAATCAATAGTGCTACAGCATCTGCTTTAATAGTTGCACAAACGGCAGAAATCAAACTTTCATAAAAACAATTCATCGAAACTGCGGCGGACAGATCAAGGGCAAAGTTAACCAAACTAAATTGAGATATTTTACTCATGAGACCATTTTGTATTAACACGAAGTACAGGTCATTATGACACAAACAATCCTAATTGACCTATTAAGCAATGAGTCATTTTGACACATTATTTAAAGAGTTATTCGTAACACATTGATACTAGGTGAAATAAAATTTGGCACACGAGTCGCATTACTCATAGCTACTAAATACTTAACGTCATTAAAGGTATGTTAATGCTTACTCAAACTCATATAGATAGTGTCAAAGCGACCATTCCACTACTTGCTTCGGGAGGAACCGCAATTACCGAACATTTTTACGCCCGAATGTTCTTACATAATCCTGAGCTTAAAAATATATTTAACATGACGCATCAAAAAACAGGTCGTCAGCCAGCGGCTCTATTTAATGCGATAGCTGCATACGCTGCCAACATAGATCAGTTAGAGCTACTGACAGATGCCGTTATGCGTATTGCACACAAGCATACCAGTTTTAATATCCAGCCTGAACAGTACGCAATAGTGGGACATCATCTGATTGAGACATTGAGAGAATTGGCTCCGGACGCGTTTACTCCTGATGTTGAAGAGGCATGGACAGCTGCATATGGTCAATTAGCAGACATTTTCATTAAAGTTGAAAGTGAATTGTATCAAAAAAGAGCTGCTGTAAAAGGAGGCTGGTCTGGCTTCAGAGCCTTTTCTGTCGTCTCAAAAGAGACCGAATCCGAACTCGTAACCAGTTTTACCTTAATGCCCGTCGATGGCGGTAGTGTTATCGATTATAAACCGGGCCAGTATTTAGGAATAAAGGTGCATCCTCATGGTAGTGAGCATGATGAAATAAGGCAGTATTCACTATCAACTGCCGCGAATGGAAAATCCTATCGCATTAGTGTTAAACGGGAAGGCCTGGGTGAAATGTGTGGTGTAATGTCTAATTATCTTCATTTAAAAATAAATGTTGGCGATGAAGTCCTGGTCATGCCCCCTGCCGGGGACTTTTATCTAAAACAACTTGATACTCCGGTTATATTGATTTCTGCAGGTGTGGGTCTGACGCCTATGCAAGCGATGTTAGATTCTTTAGTAAAAGAGAACTTCGCACATCCGGTGACCTATCTTCACGCATGTAAAAATCGAAATCAGCATTCTTTCAAAGGACATGTTGAGAGTCTTAAGAATACTCTGAACCTGCAGTCGCACACGTGGTATGAAAATGACGTTAGCAGTAGTCAAAATGAAACTACCGGAAGAATGAAAATAGAAGACGTTAAAGGCTCTTTACCGCTGAAAGAGGGCGAGTTTTATCTCTGTGGACCTTTGCAATTTATGCTTGCTATCAAGCATGAATTATTAGCCTTGGGCGTCAGTCAATCGCGAATAAATTATGAATTATTCGGACCGCATCAAGAAGTTTAATCAAGTTTCAACGATAATTGACGCCAATAAACTCTTTGATAAATCAGCAAAAAAAATACCTTAAAGAATAAAATATTGCTCATGGCGAAAAACTCAGAACTTTTCACTGCTTATTGCATAAATACGGAGCGATATAATCTGAAAAGTTCTTGTTATTTTTTTATTAAGTATTAATATCAGTGACAGCAATGAGGAAATCATGACTAAGCACTGTAATCTTAACAAGAGCATTTTACTCACCTTACCCAATTAAGCCGGATGCAGTTCTGCATTCGGCCGCCTCTTATTTATCTAAAACCAGAAATTCCGTACCGGAATAAATTAAAGCTATAGATTAAATTTCTATTTCCTCACAGGGAAGGCTCTCCTGCGGGTGATTTTTAATTCAAAGAGGAAGGATTATCATGTCAAGAAAACCTAACATCACAATTTCATATGAAGACTTGAATGATATTGAAGAACAGCTAAGAAAAATTAAATTACCGGCTGAAAGGTTTGACGAATTAGAAAAAGAATTAGTTCGCGCCAAAGTCGTTAACATTAAAGATCTTGCTCCAGACGTGGTGGCAATAGGTTCTCAGGTTACATTTAAAATAAGTAAGTTTGATAAATACTTGACTAAAACACTCTGCCTTCCATTGGATATGCATAAATACGAAGACGGCATTTCAATTTTCGCGCCAATTGGCTCGGCATTACTAGGTTTAAGAGCTGGTCAAAAAATTAGCTGGAATACTAAAAGTGGCGAACAGCAAATTGATATATTAGAAGTAAAAAGAAAAGTCCGTTATCTCGTCTGTGATTAGAAGGTAATCATTAACAGGTTGATTTATGAATTATTTAAGTACTACTATTTCTCAGCTAAAACAAAGCAGTCCGGCACAAACTGAATTTTATCAGGCTGTTGAAGAAGTCCTGCGAACTCTGGAACCTGTTCTGGAAAAAAATAACTATTATGCGAAGCATTCAATTATACAGCGATTAGTTGAACCCGAAAGACAAATTATGTTTCGGGTGCCCTGGCAAGATGACAGCGGAAAAATACAGATTAATAAGGGATACCGCATTGAATTTAATTCGGCACTTGGTCCGTACAAAGGAGGACTTCGTTTTCATCCTTCGGTCAATGCCAGTATTATAAAATTCTTAGGATTTGAACAAATATTTAAAAATGCGTTAACTGGCCTGCCAATTGGGGGGGGCAAAGGAGGCGCAAATTTCGATCCAAAAGGACGAAGCGATGCCGAAATAATGCGTTTTTGTCAGTCATTCATGAATGAACTCTATCGTCATATTGGACCCAATACTGATGTGCCTGCCGGTGATATTGGTGTAGGCGCCAGAGAAATAGGCTACATGTTCGGTCAATACAAAAGACTAACCGGGAAATATGAGGGCGTGCTTACCGGAAAAGGTTTGCTTTGGGGTGGTTCGTACGCGCGAAAGGAGGCAACAGGATATGGAACAGTATATTTCGCAGATCATATGCTTAATGCACGTGGTGAAAACTTACAAGGACAACGTTGCCTCGTGTCCGGTGCTGGAAATGTCGCTATTTATGCAATGGAGAAGCTTTATCAACTTGGTGCTACTCCTATTGCCTGTAGTGACTCAACCGGTACGCTATATCATGCACAAGGGCTGGATCTGTCTCTTATTAAGGAAATCAAAGAAAAAGAACGTACTTCGCTTTTACGTTACTTAAATTCTCACCCCAGGGCACAGTTCATTCCGATCAGTGAATATCCTTCAGGAGGACATACTATTTGGCGATACAAGGCAGACTTAGCGTTTCCATGTGCCACACAAAATGAGTTAACAACTCGTGATGCCGAAGCACTGGTTTCTAACGGATGCAAATTGGTTAGTGAAGGTGCAAATATGGCTTCTTCACAAGGTGCGGTAGAGTACTTTCTTAAAGCCGGTATTTCTTATGGTCCGGGTAAGGCCGCTAACGCCGGGGGAGTAGCGACAAGTCAGTTAGAAATGGCGCAAAACGCCAGTATGCAAAAATGGACTTTCGAACAAGTCGATTGTCAATTACTACAAATAACGAAGGATATTTATCTACGAGCCAGTGAGACTGCAAGAGAATTCGGTGCGCCCGGTAACCTTGTATTAGGAGCTAATATTGCTGCCTTTCGTCGGGTTGCAGACGCAATGATTGAGCAAGGTGTAGTTTAAAAAACGCATAAAGTGAATTCAGATCGCCTCGAAATTCATGTCAAATCTAGTCTGAATGCAAGAAACAAATAAATATCAGAATCTCATCATCATCTAGTCACGGTGACGGGACTGCAGCTGACTTTTATAAACATCACTTTAATTACTATTAAATACAGATGAGGCAAATCTACAGCCTGAGAATTTCAGGCTGTTTACTTTTCTTAATAATAAGAAAATTTTTCCGATTTACCGGCAAATATTCGGTATACCATGACAGTGTAAGCGAGAATACAAGGGACAACAATAACGGTACCTACCAACAAAAAGCGAAGAGAATTCGCGTCTGCCAGCGCATCCATGATGGTGAGCTGACCCGGTACAATGTAGGGATAGTAACTTATCCCAAACGCGGCAAAACATAGCAGTGTAGTGGCCAAAATGACTTGACCACTACACCGGAACCAGACACACCCGTAAATACCACCACTTCATTTCGAGGTATATATCAATATTGATGTTTTTTAAGTTGTGTACACGAGCGCCGCGTACCTGAATACATCCATCGTTTTCTTGCCCTAGATTCTGTTGCCTGTCACTATTTTGCACCTAATCACCTATATCGTTTTGCGATAGCAATTAGCAGTCATACCTTATTGCATAGAAAGCCATGGGATATATCATTATGTAGGTACCAGGACTTCTTTTCGATCACTTATTGCCTCTGCGATAGACTTCAATCTTGAAGCGATACTATGTAAGCTAAGTATCAGTTTGACTATTAACCAGCATGCTAAACTTGCGATGGCGTCATTCTCATTTTTGCCCATTCGGCAAATTCTTGATACGTACAGCAATCGGAGAATCCCTTCCCATCACCTTCAACCACCCTATATATAAGAAATTGATTATACTCACAATTATGTTTTCTTTCGTCTACAACCTGACGAACAGACCATAAACGCCCGGGTTGGTTATTTGTGTAGAATGCGCCCATTTCGAGCTCAAAACCGGCTATTAATTCTTCGTGTAAAATCGTATCAGCTAAGTCAATGATATGTTTAATTTGCTCGTCACTGGCATCAATAACCAATTCTGACCGGTTGATTGCCTCATGGATATGTCGCATTTTTATGCGTCTCGTGTCAGGGTTATAGCCTATCCCCTTATATCGCATAAGACTTTGCGGGTAACGCCTCCAGTGAAAAAGATTGTTGAACATTATCGCAACAGCAAACAGAATCATGCAGGTGATAAAAGTTGAAGTGAGCACGTACCAATAACTTAAATCCGTTATCGCAGATCCACCAATTACAACTGCCAAAGCGGTCATCGTTAGATCGGACAGGATGATTTGTAATGGTCAAGTAATTTTGCTTCGATACTCCAGGGTGTTTATGCCAGAGCGATTCAAGGTAACGCGAGTTCGGCTGATGCACTTGATGTAGGCTCGCGGGCGGCGCAATTAGCTGTAACCGCAAAGAACCTCCTTGATTAGGTAAACCATGGATGCGACCAGGCTTCTCCTGGTCGCTTGTATTTGCAAAGCATTATTTTGTTTCTTTCATTATTAAGAATGCTGCAAATGAAGATATTAGAATTGGTAAAGAAAATAGGCCAATGCTCGAAGATGCGCCCGTTCCGTTTGCCAGTAGCACACCAGCAACAGCAGGAGCAATAACAGCGCCTAATCTGCCAATGCCTATTGCCCAACCCACTCCGGTACTTCGTACAGCAGCAGGATAAAGTCTCGTAGCTACAGCATAAAGCGCATTATAAGCACTCTGAAGCGTAAGCCCCACAAAATAGATACTGAATAAGAACATAAGTTCGTTTTCCGCACCATAAGCCATTAGCAACATGAACAAGGTAGAGAAAAATAAAAACACGCCGACTAATTTTACAACTTCGAACCTTGAGGATAAAAAACCGAGTAAAAGAATTCCGCATACACCACCGAAACTAAAATAGGAAAATGCAGAATAAGACACTGACTGCTCAAAGCCAATTTGGGTAGCGAGCTTCGGAATCCAGCTCATTAAAAAATAAAGTGTTGATGAACAGGAGCAAAAAACCAACCAGAGCAGCAATGTGGCTTTGCGGTTAGATGGTAGAAACAACGCCTGAATATTACTTATAAGACCATTCTTTCGGGTTATTGATTCGAAATGAACCGGGCCATTGCTAATATTAAAATCACTTAAGATCTTCTTTAACTTTACGTCTGCATTCTTAGGCTGCTTAATTAATAAAAACTCGACAGATTCCGGTAGCAGTGTTGAGGAAAGAACGAGAAGAAAGAGTGTCAACGCTCCGCCAATATAGAACATAACATGCCAGCCATATTCGGGTATTACCAAAGTTGCCACAAAGCCGGTAGTCATAGCGCCGATAGGATACCCCGCAGTTACAAATGTAACGCATAATGTTTTATATCTTTCAGGTGAAAACTCACTGACAAGTGTAGCCTGAGCTGCGAGAAGCGCCCCGCCCCCGAGCCCGCTGAGAAAGCGAAAAAATGCAAGTGTTGATAAATTTACAGATAAGGGAGTGCAACTAACACTGATCACAATTGTGGCCAAAGACAAAAGCAATAAAACCCGGCGACCAATTAAATCGGAAACAGGAGCAACGACCATTGCACCGATCATCATCCCTGCTAGTGCAAAACTAAAAACAATTCCTTGCGATGCTTCACGAATTTCGAGGGATTTCCCAATATCGGCAATAGTGACAGCAATCATAGTAATGTCGAACCCGTCCACGATATTGAGAAAAAAGCAAATGATTATCAGGACGTACTGTCTGTAGGACACAAATCTATTTTCCGGAATTACGGAAGATGACATGCTCATGTTTTCCTCCCGGAATGTTACAAATATCGACTTAAATATGAAAAACCAATCTGAGCTTCTTCCATTGGATTTTGAGGTAAATCTACTTCTAAAAATCTATGCTTTATGCCCATGCTGTCTAACGCATTAAAAATATCTTTAAATTTAAGATCGCCATGTCCCGGAAGCACCAATTGAGACATTTCAGGAATTGGATATTTTGTAGAATCCAGGCCTGCAGGTATTGAAGATGAATAATCTTTCAAATGTACTGATTGAATGCGGCTTCCATATTTGTTAATCCATTGAACAGGACTGAGCCCTGCCGCTGCGACCCAACCTAAATCCAGTTCAATTGCAACTAAGTTTCTGTCGAGTTGTTGCATAAGATAATCAAAAGCTACAACCCCGCCGACGTTCTTAAATTCCATATTGTGGTTGTGATAGCCGAAGCCAATACCGTGTTTGCTTAGTTTACTGGCCTCGTTATTAAGCCTTTCGCTCATCCGGTCAAGTTGTTCAAGAGACTGAACACCAACAATCCTGGCCCGTCCGCTCGTCCTGTCAACAAACTCCGGCGGCATTGCTATGACAAACCTTTTTATTGCAACGATATCGGCAAGTTCAGCAAGTTTCTCTTCATCATCTACGCTACCGGCGAGGTGAGCTATCGGGGCAGTAAGACCATTGTTTTTCAACACTTCAGAAAATCTACGGGGCCCAAGACCAAAGAACGGATCACTGTTGAACAGACTTTTACCAAATCCGAAAAGCTCCACCTCTTTAAAACCAATACCAGCAATTTCCTCCAGAGTTTTCTCCGGCGATTTCTGCATCGATTCTCTAAGCATAAATAGCTGAACGCCAAGACTTGTATTCAGAGACTTTGATTGCACCTGAACAGAGCATGCTCCGGCTCCCACTGAAGCGAATAATACAGTTGAATATTTTATAAATTGTCTTCTGTGCATGTGAGCCACTCCGGTAATTATATTGTTTTAATGTTTTTGGCAGCAAAATCTGCGGCTCTGGCGGTGAGAGCCATGTAGGTTAGTGACGGATTTACACAAGATGATGAGGACATACATGAACCGTCGGTAATAAAGACATTGGGAACTGAATGCATCTGATTCCAGCCGTTGAGTACAGATGTCCCGGCGTCATTCCCCATCCTGGCTGTCCCCATCTCATGTATAGTTCTTCCCGGAACAGGGGGGCGGATGTCGACAGCGACATCCTTGCAACCTGCGGTGAGAAGCATAGCTTCAGCTTCCTGACCAATATCTTTCATCATTTCGTGTTCATTTTTCTGATAAGCAAAACTGATTTTGGCCTGAGGAATTCCGAAACGGTCTGTTTTTTCTGCGAGGGTAACCCGGTTGTCTTCATTGGGAAGACACTCACCAAGCCCGACTAACGTCATCTTCCACTTTCCGGGAGTTTCCAGATGCTTTTTAAAATCGACACCAAAATCACCAGACTCTGCGAGTTGAGCTCTCCAATCGTCCCTTTTTGCACGTCCCTGAAATCCATATCCCCTCACGAATGGCAGGTTCTCTTCATTCGAGATATTTCTGAACCTGGGAATATATATACCTGTAGGCCTTTGACCAAACTCAGTGTAATCCTGAAACGTGTCGAAATATCCCGTAGCAAATACCCCCATAGTGTGATCCATCAAATTGCGGCCGACCTGACCCGAATCGTTTCCGAGTCCATTTGGGAACCTGTCACTTTTGGAATTGAGTAGTATCTGCGCTGTGGCAATAGTCGACGCACACAAAAAGACTATTTTTGAGCGAAATGATTTCTTTTCACCGGTGGTGGCGTTGATAACATGAACCGCTGAAACACGTTTTTTTTGTTCGTCATATTCAAGCTTTTCAACAACCATGTCGGAGAGTAAAGTAAGGCGGCCGGTTTTTTCAGCAGCAGGTAGGGTAGAGCTTTGACTGGAAAAGTAAGCTCCAACCGAACATCCTCTCTCACAGGGACCGCAATAATGACATTGTCCCCTGCCATTGTGTGGTTTTGTTAGTACGGCAATTCTGCCTATGGTAAGTGTTCTTTCTGCATAGTTGCCGGTAAGTACTTTACGAAAATGCTTCTCAGCAATGTTTAATTCCATTGGCGGCAAATAGTTACCATCAGGAAAGTGCTCTAACCCTTCAGGTTGACCACTTACTCCGATAAAGCTTTCAACATAGTCATACCACGGAGCAATATCCTGATACCTTATTGGCCAGTCAACACCATAACCATCAACATTGTTTGCATTGAAATCCAGGTCACTTAATCTATATGAATGCCTCCCCCACATAAGGGAGCGACCACCAACAACGTCACCCCGAATCCATTCAAAATTGCTATCTCCTGCATCGTAGGGGTTAAGTTTGTCGTTATTCCAGAAGTGTCTCGTCGTTTCATTAAACGCATAGCAATTTCTTTGAACTGCATATTCTTCATCATAAAGTTTGTCAATTGGCATCCCACCGTAGGGTATTTTCCAGGGGGGCATATGCTCCCCTTTATAGTCCCGGACATGTTTAACCATCTTCCCCCTTTCGAGAACAAGAACGTTCAGGCCTTTTTCTGTCAATTCTTTCGCGGCCCAACCACCAGATATGCCCGATCCAACAACGATAGCATCATAATGTTTGTCCATTTTAATACGCCCACTGCTTTGGAAAACCACTAACCTCAACACTTCCATCGTATTTAAGTGGCATAGGGTTGTAAGAAAGTGCCTTAGTAACCCCGTTCATTGAGGTAAAATAGCCGACTGTGATAATGCGCTGCAGAGACTTGTATAGCTCATATGAGTGGCAGGAAAAGGTCGATACAATCTTGTTTTGCTCACTCACCGGGCATTCTGAAAAAGTGAATCCAAACTCTTCTTGCGCAGCTTTGTTCAACTCAGCCAACGCAGCAAAAAACTCACTTTGCGCTTCGGTGGATAACAAGTCTGCGTAAACAGATTCAACAAACTGGGGGACACCTGATTCAATTGCCCCCGGCGTGTCTGTTTTTGGAATAATACATTCGCACAAAGACGCTACCATTGTTTTGGTTTCTTCCGTCCAATCCGTGACCGATGGGTTTATTCGACTGAAAGCAATTGAATAGTCAGCGAGTACCTGACCGGACACACCTGCCAGACTAACGCTTATTGCTTTGAGTAATGAGCGACGGCTGATAGGAGGGAGATTAGAGTTATTGCTGGTCATATTTCACCCTGTAATTCAATGCCGGAGCTCTGTCACCTAAAAGTGATTCGTATTGAAATTCATTACCTCTGCGACTCAACCATTCTTCCCGGACCTGCTTCACTTTTTCAGGGTCCTTGATCAAATCAATTGCCGACAAGGCAAGCGTTTTCGCTGCTAGTAGCTCTCCTTTATGACCAATGGACATACCGCTGGCTGCAACAGCTTGCCAACTGTGAAAGGACGTACCAGGTACCCATGTAGCGATATTTATTCCTGCAGTAGGTACAATCCATGACACGTCACCTACATCGGTAGAGCCCGAAGCCAGTACGATTTCATTTGTCAGCGGGGGGATGTAGTTTGCAGAGTCTAACTCTGGCAATTTAGAGCGCGAAACGGTCTTTCGGATTTCGTTGGCATATGCGATTTCTGTTTCGCTGTATTCGACGCCACCAAATTTTCTGAGGTTTGTATCCAATATTGAATTAAGTGTTAAGTTAGCAAGCAGACTATATGTACCCCCTACCTTTTCATAATCCATACGCGTTTCGGTTCCGAGAGCTGCACCATCAGCTGCCTTGACTACCCGATTAAATACTTCCTTAAGCACGTTTACATCCGGACTCCGCACGTAGTAATAAACTTCGGAAAAATTTGGCACTACATTGGGCGCACCGCCACCATCGGTAATAACATAGTGAATTCTTGTCGAGTCAGGTACATGCTCACGCATCATGTTGACCATGTAGTTCATTGATTCCACTGCATCAAGTGCGGACCGTCCTTCTTCAGGTGTCCCCGCGGCATGGGCTGATGTTCCGTAAAACCTGAACTTGGCTGAAATAACGGCAAGCGTCTTCAATAATGAGTTGGTATTGTTAGAGTCACTTGGATGCCAGTGCAGGACAATATCGACGTCATCAAAATAGCCATCCCGGGCAAGATATACTTTCCCTGAACCACCTTCTTCAGCAGGTGCCCCAAAATATTTTACCGTGGCATCTACTTCATTCTCTTCCAGCCATTTCTTTACAAGAACCGCGGCACCAGCAGAAGCAGCTCCAAGTAAGTTATGCCCACACCCATGGCCTGCTACACCGTTAGCTGATTGTCTGAAAGTGTCAGTTGTTTGTGATAATTGAGGTAATGCATCGAACTCACCGAGCAAGGCGATTACCGGTCCTCCGGAACCATATGAGGCGACAAATGCTGTTGGCATGCCTGCCACGTCCATGTCGATCTTAAAATCGTTTTTTTCAAGATAAGCCGCCAATTCAGACGAACTCTTTCGCTCCACAAATCCCACTTCAGCATAGCGCCAAACGGCATCGGAAAGCCGGGTGATTTCACCCGCAATCGCTTTTGTATTTGTTTCTACAAAACGCTTATCATCTAACTCCTCAGAGACAGCCCACTGAATTGAAGACCCGATAAAAAAAAGAAAACAAAGCAAAACTGTAATTTTCAAAAGTCCGGACTCCTAATTTTGCAGTGTAGCCATGGGAACAAGACTGCTATATTGACCCTGCGAAAAAACAAGTGGCTTTAGATTTTCACTGTAATCATACTTTTTAACTTCACCAATTATGATGTAGTGGTCGCCGCCATCATGAACGTTCCAGACTTCACATTGAAAATTAGCTATACAATGATTCAGTAAAGGTACATTCCCCAAACCATTCTCAAAATCCACATCAGAAAACTTATCAGCGCCTTTACTCGCAAATTTGTTTGAAATATCTGTTTGTGATTCGTTGAGTACATTCACCGTGAAATAATCACTGTTTATAAAAATATCGGCGCTGAACGCGGCTTTATCTATGCTCCACAGAATAAGTGGAGGCTCAAGTGACACAGTATTGAAGCTGCTGGCAGTCACACCAACCAATTCGTTGCCTTTTCTGGCCGTCATCACTGTCACACCGGTCGGAAACTGACCTAATGCACGACGCAAATTTTGTTTAATACTCATAGTCATTTACCTTCCGAGCTTATAAGCTTGCTTTGTACCGATACCCCAATGTGTGTTCGGGTATTCTTTTACCATCACCCTGATGCTTTCTTCAGGAGCACCTATTGATTCATTAACCGCTTTCGCTACTGATTCGATAAGTTTTTCAATTTGCTCAGGTGTTCTCCCCTGAATCATTTCAACTTTTACAATTGGCATTGTCGGACCTTAAATATCATTTATATATCAAGCACTAATCGTTTTGACTTTGCTCTCGAACAGCACACTGCAATTTGATCATTGTCAGCTTTTTCTTCGTCGCTAAGGAACAGATCACGATGCTCCGGCTCACCTTCAAGAACATCAGTGATACAGGTCCCGCAAACACCTTCAGCACATGACATTTGAACCTTAATGCCTGCAGCTTTCAGGGCATCTGCAATCGTCTCATCAGCTGCTACACTAAGGGTTTTTCCACTTTGCTCACATACGACTTCGAAAGCTTGACCTGATGTGTCAATGTCGCCAGAGAAATACTCTGTATGGATTTGTTTTTCCGTAAAACCTGCTGAGGAAGCACTGGACCGGATTGACTCCATAAATTTATCTGGTCCGCAGATATAAATCTCTTCATTGCCTTCCAACCGGCTAAACAATGCCATCGCGTCTAACTTGTTCGGTGTCGCTGACTGTGACTCATAAATATGAGTAGAATCAGCAAAATTTTGAGCCAGCTCATCAATGAACCCCGCCGTCTTTGACGTCTTCACACAATAGTGAATTTCAAATGGTTTTCCTTCAGACTTTAATTTGTATGCCATTGACAACAAAGGGGTAATGCCAATCCCACCGCCAATCAGGATTGCTTTACTGACGTTATTTTCCAGAGGGAAATGATTTCTGGGAGTGCTGATGAAAACAGTACGTCCTTTGTCGAAATGCTCATAAATAAAACTTGATCCGCCCCGGGACTCCGGATCATTCAAAATGCCGACTTTATAGAGATTAGCGATCTCCGGGCTTCCGCATAAAGAGTACTGACGAGTTATGTCATCACTTACGAATATATCTATGTGTGCTCCGGCAGAAAATGCAGGTAGTTTGCAGCCGTCTCCGGTTAATGAAATAACAGCTACCGAGCCACCATGTGTCTCCCGGGATATAATACGTGCCTTGATAAATTGACTTTTCACTTTGCTCTCCGAAGACCTGTTAACGCATGTAGATGCCGCCGTTGATATCCCATGTGGCGCCTGTAACAGTTTCGGCATCCTTTCTAGCCAGCATCACAACCATATCCGCGATGTACTTTGCCGATGAAAGTGCTTTTACTGGAATGGCATTGTTAACAATGTCTTCGAGTTGTTGTGCTGACAACTTTTCAGACATAGAAGGGACATCAATTGGACCCGGAGCGATAGAATTAACAGTGACCCCCAATGGCGCTAGTTTCCGAGCGAAAATTTTGGTCAGGGTTATTATTCCTGCTTTTGAAGCGGCATAGTGAGCGCCGGATGCAGTCCCCCCCATCTGTCCTGCCAGCGAGCTGATATTAACTATTCTTCCGTAATTTTTTCCTGCCAGGTATTTACCAAAAACCTGGCAGCCTAAAAAAGTACCTCTGAGATTGGTATCAACAACCTCGGAAAATTCCTCGGGGGTAATTTCCATTACATCTGTAGTTGGTGTTATAGCAGCGTTATTGACCAGAAGTTCGCAACTTCCAAACTCTTCAATACAAAACGAAAGCGCATTTTCAAAGTCAGACTTATCTCTGACATCGAGTGCCAAAGTACGATATTTATCATATTCAAGCCCAAGTTCACCTGCGACTAGATCAACCCCCTTGCGTGAACTCGAAGTCATGACGACCTTGTATCCGTCGCCAATTAACGCTTTGACGATTTCAACGCCCAACCCTTTTGACGCACCTGTTACCAGCGCTACTTTATTCATAGTTTTCAACGCCTTTCTAAAATAAAAAACTTACAGTTGTCAGATACTCATCAGATTTCATAACCCGGACAACCTTTCTCAGAATTTTGTAACCATCTGACGTAACTTTAAGCACAAACTCTACGTTCGCGGGAAATTGCCTGATACCATTCTTATTGTTCTCAAACAGACAATAAGCACAGCGAACGGTAAGTTCAGTCCCGGTATTTTCTAAAAGACGAAACCTGGATAAAGTTCTGACAGTCGGAAGTGAGTTAGATGTAGAAACAGCTTCCCCGCCCGTCAGCCTTCTGACTCGCTCAGAACGCATTTCACTGTTGTCGTAAGCAACATTTACAGAGTTTTCAAAATCTGTTGCTGAATGATCTACTGGCACGATATACAGGCCAGCTTCATCCCATAAAGAAAGCCATGCTTCGTACTCTTTATTGTCTAAATAATCTGCTTCACACTCTAAAAATTGTCTGGCTTTTTCATCAAGTAGTTCCAAATCTTGCATCAGGGGCTCCTCAACCTTTTTTAATGGTCATTAGTTTTTTATATTGTTGATAGGCAGCTCTCATTCCCGTTTCAGAACAAACTGCTCCCTGTACATTTCCATCTTCTGAAGTTCTCAGGTTGTTTTGACCCCGGTTGACCATGATCCAGCCGTCAACCCCTGATAACGAACCTTTCTGGACCCGCTCCCAGGCTTCACCATCATCCGGAGTACCGAAGCCCATTGGTCCCTGAAAATGCTCATGCAATCGAATACGCTTTTGATTAAAAGGAGTTGGTGCGCCGTCTCCACCAATGGCAATATGATGGATTTCTGTTTCCCGGGCTGAAATGGGTACAAGGTTTCGGAAAAAAGCCATGGAACAGGATATATTCGGAAATAAATTCAAGTTGAAGCCGGTTCCGCCCACCGCGCGAACTAATCTCCTGATTTCAGGTTCTTCAATACCTTCACTTCTGAGATCTTGGGCGAGCTCTTCAAACCTTTCTGGTATTGGCTCTTCAAGATTACTTTCCAGGTCGACTAACTCGGGAATCATGACCATCACACTATGTCCGTTCCCAAGGTCTTCGACAAATCCATCCCCGCCCAGGAAATCAAATACTTCTTGTGTTTGCTCGTCTATCGAAGAGATGAAGGATTTATGAACTATCGGAAAGTGGTATGCATCAGTTGTGTTTTCCAGTTGTATTTTCCAATTTCCCGGAAATCTGAACCTGTGGTCTCCGAGTACCTTCATTGGGTAGCCACCAGACTGTTTCATGAATAACTTTATCCACTTTTTTGCACCTGCAAGAAAGTCCTCAAGTGGTTCAAGATCAACGTCAAGTGTTGCAAATATCATCCCCATGAAAGTCTCATGCCGGAGACTTACCAGACCAAATTTTTCTTTCTCTAAAATTCCATCGTATTCTTCCGGGATAGGCAGAGCTCTGAGCTCGCCATCCAGAGCGTAACCCCAACCATGATAAGGACAGCTAAAGGATTTAGTTTTACCCTTTTTACCCTCACAAACTGTTGCGCCTCTGTGACGACACCGGTTCTCTAATACATGAATATTGTTTTTGCGGTCCCTGGCAACAATCACGGGCTGTTTGCCAATCATTGCGGTTTTATAAGATCCTTTGTCAGGAATCTCACTCTCATGTGCGACCCATACCCAAGTGTGGTTAAAGACTTTTTCCAACTCACGATTGAATATCGTTTCATCTGAATAAAGAGATTTATGTACCCGGTCTTCCTGAACGAGTTCATCTTTCCAATTTGATTCTGAAATTTTTTTATCTGTAAATATTATATCTGTCATGGCATACCTACCTTTGTGGTACAGGTTGACTTGTCTGGTCATCCCACTGACTGTTCATAAGCCTGTTAAAAATACTTCTCGTCTGGAAAAGTGTAATTTTCCATTGGTGGTCAATTTTCCTAAATTCTGCAGTAATTTGCGCACAGCTGAGCCTGGATTCCCCGCTACTCATTGAACAGGGTTGCAGTAATGTCCACTCGCCCCTGGCATCGAGGTCGCTTATATGAATAGTTTCGTTTCCCAAAAAGTGGAGATTCATAGAAAAGTGAGGTGGCGCTTTACAGTACTTTGAAAACATCGACCTGATGGCATCCTGTCCATTAATGCTTCCAAAAGAATTACTATAGCGAGAGCCAACTCCTTCCCAGACTGCATTATCAGCAAACAGGCTCAGTAGCTCATTCAGGACTTTTTCCGAATTAAGATCGTCACAGAGCTTCATATATCGCTTCATACACTCCGACACAGCTTTTTCTTCTTCCAGAAGCGTCAGCCTTGATATCAGCTCCTTTTCAACCTGCATCATTCTGGAACCACCAGTTTTCTGCCAATTCGGGCTTCAACTTTTGCGTATTTCCACAATTTGAATTTTCCGTCTCCCACTGGCGTAGTGCGGAAGAAATTGCAGGCTTCTACGACTGTTTGATAATCAGGGACATCTGCCATGATGTAACATGTCCAGGGCGCATCTGCTGAAGCGCCAACCTGGGATTGGTCATCATCCAGAATACCGAGAACATTTACGTCAGGAAGTGATGCTATGGAACTCATCATAGTGCTGAATGCACCCCAAACATCTTTCATCTCCTGTTCGGTACCATCCATAAAATTTTGGTTAATACCTATACAAAACAAAACTCTAAGTGAATCTGACTTCATAATTTGCTACTCCGTTTTAAAGGTAACCAGGAAAAGGATTGGAACCGAAGAACATTCGGCCAGCATTCTGATAGGTGAACTCACCCATGAATGCATGCTGAGTGATGACTTGAGAATCTCTGAAAATTCTCGACATCGTCTGATCCCGGTAGATACCGGCCATTCCCAGTATTCGATATACTGTCTGAATTGCGGATGCACACTCTCTCGCAACATTTGTAGTTGCCAAACGAACAGCGTTTGTCAGATTGTCATCTGACTCCCCGGTCTTCAGTATGTGTGTCCATAGTTCGTGTGTGGCGTTGTAAAAGAATGCACGTGCTGCAAGTACTTTTGCTTCTGCTTTTGCTATATCAATTTGTGCATACTCGCGATCGCCGATACTGGGTGCACCGGTGACAGTTTTGTTCCGGCTTCCAACTTTACGGATGATATTCAACGCTTCGCGCGCAAGCCCTAACTGATTTACTGACAAAACCTGAGCAGCGAGTGCGAGGGACGGATATGTAAAAAATGGAGATTTGATAGTCGGCATACCACCACGGACGAAGGTCCAGTCGTGAGCGACGTGCTGATTCTCGACAACCAGATCAAAACTCCCTGTACCGGCCATCCCATGCACATCCCAGGTTTTCTCTATTTTGACCTGTCCAGGCCGTAACACGGCCATTCTGGGCAGTTTTTCATCATTAGAAGGTTTGATTCCGACGCCCAGATAATCTGCACTCATACAGCCACTGGCAAATTTCCATCTGCCGTTAACTGTGTAGAGTCCATTTTCTTCACTTGACGGAGTTGCGGGGAAGATACCTCCGGCAAACACTATATCGGGACTATCCTTCCATATCTGTTGAGCTGTGTGCTCTGGCAGCGCCGCCAGATAAGCGGGGTTCATTCCAAAGCTGGCTACCCAGCCAGTTGAGCCATCTGACTTTGCAATTTCTTCAATCAGTAGTAAAAAGTCGATAGGTGAAACTTCGAGACCACCGAATTTTTTTGGAACAAATGCCCGATAGACACCTATTTTTTTCAAACCGTCTATGATGTCCTGAGAGATAAAGCGCTGCTCTTCAAACTCGTTCGCTCTGCTTCTTATTTCGGTCAGTATCTGGTCCAATTCGTCTTCGGAACCCCAAAGACTTCTATCGATTTCCCACATGTTTCAAAATTCTCCGAGTTTGACTAATTTTCTTTTGATTAAATAAGCAGCGCTGCATACAAGTTCGTCCGAACCGTGAGGTCCAATTATTTGTAGAGAGAAAGGTGCTCCTTCCAATGTTCCGGCAGGAATAGCTATAGAGGGATTGCCTGATAAATTGAAAGGCCGGACTAATGCGCTAAGACTCAATACATCTTTACCGTCTTTCACCTCGCTTAAAGTTAATGGGGAAGATGGCAATGTTGGGGTGATTAAAAGATCAGAAGATAAGAAAACTTTGTTCAATTCATTGTTTATATTGTTTTTAATACTCTCAATTTCATGTAGCTTCTTATTAGTCAGAGGTTTTACCTCTTCCAGCCGTTTCTGAACATCAGCACCAAGTTTTTTGTAGGGTAAGAGGTGTTTGAATTCAGTAAACATTTCGCTCCCCATGAGTATGCGGGCCGCTTCATTTGCATCTGACAGAGATTTTATTTCCACAGCTTTTGATTCATCAAATAACTGACTCAGAAGTTCTGTGAATTTAGAATTTATAAGTGGATGAAGTTGAATTACCGGAAAAGCAAATCTCAGTTGCTTAAGTTCAAAGTCAGGAATGCTCCAGTCGAACGTCGGGTCAATGATGGAAAGACCTTTAGTAAGGCATGTAACTTGTGATGAAAGCACGCCAACGCAGTCTAAAGAGCTGTTTTCCGGCAGAACACCTTTTCTGGACACTCTTCCGAAAGTCGGCTTGAACCCATAAACACCGCAACAGGCAGCGGGTAACCTGATCGATCCTCCTGTATCAGTGCCCAATGCAAAATCTGCAATCCCCGAAGCAACAGCAACCGCTGAACCACTAGAAGAACCTCCGGGCATCAAATTCGGATATCGAACATTTACTGGTGTTCCTGCCCACTGATTAATTCCGGTCATACCGAAAGCCAACTCATGCATCGTGACTCTGCCAACGAGGCTACATTGATTGCTCGCCACTATTCTCTCAACTACTTCTGAATTTTTCTTCGCAGCGTTCATATCCGACAATGCCTTGCTTCCACATGTCGTTACTAACCCTTTGATATCAAAATTATCTTTAATGACAACTTTGATATCTCCGGTGCCACTGATAAAACTATGAGTGAACAAAATAGCCGCCTTACTTGAAAAAGAAGTTGAATATTCAACAAATTAAATGTAACAAGATTTTTATTGTTTGTAGAACTATGCGCCTGTTGCGTGACTATATATTCCACACATTTACTTTACTTTTCAAGTAATTTTTCAAATTATATTTTGTTCATGCCCGTTAACTGTAATAGTTATGTGAAAATTTAAATAAAAATAGTAAAGGCAGGCGGCTTTTAGTAAATTTACAAACAAAATAAACAGGACAAACTATGTCAGATTCACACTTTAAGCCTTTTGATAAAGATTTCGAATTCCGTCAATTCCCGTTTTACTGGATTTCCAGAGTCGGGAACCGGTATGAACACCGTATGGAGTTTGCTTTAAAAAAGGTAGGTATGAACATCACATCATGGCGAGTGTGTATGATCTTGCGGGAAAACGGTGCGATTAGTATGAGCGACATAGCCACTCATGCTGTAGCCAGGTTACCGACTATTACTAAAGTTGTTTATAAACTCAAAGAAAAAGGGCTCGTGGAGGTCAAGCCGAGCCTTGACGATGCCAGAGTTTCTATAGTCAAAATCACCACTGAGGGTGATGAAACACTTCAATCCGTATTAAAGTCAACAACCAAAATATTCAATGAAGCCTTTGAGGGCTTCAACGAAGAAGATATAAAACAATTAAATACTTCTCTTGCGAAACTATTTACTAACATCGAAGGCTAGAAGCAAGAAGCTGTAATCCAGCTTCTTGCCATTTTGATTTAGAAAATGTAAGAAATGCTTGCGCCAAATGTTCTGGGAGCCATCAGACCATAATTGTAGGTACCGAATAAACTACTTTTATTTGCGCTGGTGATAACCACGTCATCCTCGATATTGCGAATATACGCCCTGACATTCCAATCATCTTTGTAATAAGTAAGAATGAGATCTGTTTTTGTGTAAGCATCTCTCGACTGGAAGCCGAAGTTCTCGATACCTAAGAAGGACTCAGACTCGTAATGAGTTTGCACTTTAGCTACAAGCGAAGCGTCGTCCAACAAAAACTCATGTTCGTAACTCAAGTTAAACTGAGAATCTGGCGTCATAGCTGTCTCATTACCAGCATAATCAGTCGCACATACTCCATCTGAGCTATAAGCGAGACATAAATCTTCATATTCTCCGTCCAGAAGCACCACGGAACCATCAACCCGGTCATAACTAGTCACTTGCCATACAAACTCTACTTCTAAACCGTTGATTTTAGATTCCCCGGCATTTTCAATAGCTGATAGACCACTGGCGCCAGTAACTTTAACTTGTTGATCTTTATATTTGTATGTAAAGGCAGATGAATTTATCCGAAGTGAATTATCAAAAAACTGCGATTTCAATCCGACTTCAATAGCATCCAACGTTTCCGGAGAATACGCATCACTTCCAACATCCGTAGAATTATTGAAGCCTCCGGCCTTATATCCACTTGTCGACTTTACATAAAGTAAGGTGTCTTCATTCATTTTCCAGTTAAGGCCAAGGTGGTGCGTAGTTTTAGCACTATCTGCATTGTTATCATAAACACTCGCAGTACCGAATACATCTTGCTGCCCTTTCCGCGATACTTCATCCTTTGAACGGCGCAGGCCCGCTTCGAGCTCCAGCGTTTCTGTTAACTTGTAACCTGTATGAATGAACGCTGCTTTGGACGTTGTTTCAACATCAAAATCAAAAGTCATCATTCCATCTGGCGAATTCGCTACAGCCCAACTTTCGAACACTGAATACAGTGAATTTGTCTCGTTAAAGTAGTTGCCACCAAACTGCCAGCTAAACGCATTATCTGTATTTGAAGAGAATCTTAATTCGTGTGAAACATCCTGAACATCTTCATTTACGTTCATATACCGGTCAGCACGGGCAGTCCCGTCTAAATCTCGTCTTTGACTGTAGTCAGAATTTCGCAATCCACTAAGTAGTGTGATATCCATGAAGTCAAGAGAATAATCAACCTGAACCTGGTAGGTTTCGTAGAAGTGATCTAATTTCTGACTCGGCAAGCTATGTTCTATACCTTCTTTCTCAAAAGAAGGTACTTCATCATTATTCCATTCGTCAATTGCAACCCCTTGTACGGTCGCTCCAACCCCACCAAGATCGGTCCACTGACCGCTGAGTAAAATACTAAGATCATCGCTTGGAGCATAACTTAAGTGCACGCGTCCGCTTTTCATGTCAGCATCATCGCCAGGAGTCGCAGGAGCTTCATTTTCTCTGTATCCGTCATGAGATTTACTAAAAAAAGCAGCACGCATATTGACTTCATCGGTCACTGGTACGTTTAACATACCTTCAGCAGTTATGAGATTATAGTTGCCTATTCCAACGGAAACGCTGCCTTCTTGTTCTGATGTAGGCTTATTTGTAATAAAATTAATTACTCCGCCCGTCGCATTTTTACCGTAAAGAGTGCCTTGAGGGCCTCGTAAAACCTCTACTCGCTGCATGTCATATAGAGCATTTGAAAAAGAATTTGCTCTTTCGATATAAAAGCTATCCTGTGCTATTGCAACTGCAGGGTTACCAGTTTCGTTGGTGTCCTGACTGTTCACACCCCGAATACTGACTATGACATTCGCAGAATTTTGCGTAATTGATACTCCGGGAGCAAGGGTCGCAATGTCAGTAACTTCGCTAACGCCGTTCTCTTTTAAAGTTTCACCTGTAAAGGCACTCATTGCTATTGCTGTATCTTGAAGGCCTGTTGTTCGTTTTGTCGCTGTGACTTCTATTTTCTCGATTCCCTGATCACCATCTTCAGCATAAGCTGAACTCGCAAAACTGACAGAAAAAATACTAATTACCGCACACGCCAATCTGGAATGCTTAAATTCACTCATCTTGTTGTTCCTCGCTGGATCCTGTTGTTTTTTCTACTGAGGGACTTTTGCCCCTTCTTTTCACAGGTATCAAAACTGCTTCGCTCAAATGCCTTGTTTTTGATCAACTTAGCCAGAGTACAAAAACCTGATAATTTGATTGAATTTTCAACCTTCGAACTATCCTTATACAACTTACTTTACTTTTCAAGTAAAAAATCAACAAACTCCATTTATCTAATAGTTACGTTCCGTCAATTCAACAATTTGCCTATACCACTGGGAAGACTGCTACCGACGCATCAATGATTATTGATGCTATGGATCTACTCTATTCTGACCGGATAGACGCTTTTGAACTGGTCAGTAGTGACAGCGATTTTACTAAACTCGCATCCAGATTGAGGGAATCAGAGAAATTCGTATTTGGTGTGGGAGAGAAGAAAACGCCAGTTTCGTTTCGGAATGCTTGCGATGATTTCGTCTTTACTGAAAAGCTGGATACAGGTCAGGATGCCAAACCCGAAAAAGTAGTAGCAGGCCCCTCGCCTGTCAGCTCTTCTAACGGTGCTGAAGAGCTTATTCCGGCATTTCTTAAAGCATGGGAACTCTGTCAAAATGAAGACGGCTAGGTTAACGCTGGTCCTGCTGGTAGTTTCCTGAAACGGGCAAAACCAGACTTCGATCCTCGTACTTATGGTGGTAAGAAAAAGTAATGTTCAGAATCAACTCTCAATGCTTCAAAGTTAAATGGTTGTTTGCAGTATGGTCGAAGTCAGCCTATTGAATTCGGAATTCAAACAACTCTTTTCAAATCAATATAAGTCATTAATCTACGTATATAATATCGACGAAAAAGAATCGTCCAAAAGGTAAGTGTAGCCCATACTCCAAAATTAAATATGGTATTTACTTAACTAGCCGGGAACGGTTCGGTGTCCATTGCATTATTTCCTACTGATCATGCTTTATTTGTGCGTTTAGACAGGGCTGGACTAAAACAGAAGAAACATTCCCCTTGGATAAAAAACCATAAGATACAATAATTTAAATCAAGTCCATAACTTTGAACATAAGTTCAATGGACCTAAAACTCACACGTAATCCCCGGAGAGCGTCATACTTCTGCAGCATTTTGAGTGTACAAGTGTACGCTGAAACTATACACTGGTTTTTATTGACTGGTAAGATCTGTGGGAGCATCACATGACACAATCAGAAAAGCGGCCTGTTGCGGCAAAAGCCTACTCTGTGCTGGAAGAATGGTTAAACAGCATCAGCCATGGTGCGGGGTTTGTTGCGGCCATTGTAGGGCTGGTGTTTTTACTGCTTCGTGCTGAGCAACCGGTAGCCATCGCCGCAGCCGCCGTTTATGGCGCCACGCTGATCCTGATGTTTCTCAGTTCTACCCTTTATCACAGTATCTCCCACACCAAAGTAAAGGGGATGCTGAAGCTTTTTGATCACAGCGCAATATATTTGCTCATTGCCGGGACTTATACTCCCCTGCTTCTGGTCGGTATCGGCGGATGGCTGGGTATTACAATGACCGCAATTGTGTGGATGTTAGCTACAGGCGGTGTTGCCTTTAAACTCATTGCCCGGCACCGTTTCCCGAAAGTATCTGTGGCAACTTATTTGCTGATGGGCTGGATAGCCCTAGGCCTGATTTATCCGCTTTATATGGCGCTGCCGGGAGCCGGACTGTGGCTGATTGTTGCCGGAGGACTATGCTTCAGTATCGGAGTGTTATTTTACGTTGCCAAGTCAAAGCGTTACACTCACGCTATCTGGCATCTGTTTGTGCTGGGTGGCTGTAGTTGCCATTTCTTTTCAATTTATTATTTTGTGGTGTAAAAGCTCAAGCATGAACACAACCGACAAACCGGCTTCTCACCGTCTGATCACCGGAACGGCATCCATCACACTGGGTGCGGTGCCGGATGCGCAAAGCATTCAGACACTTAAACAACAGGGTATCACCCACGTTATCACGCTGCAGACCTCATCAGAGCATGCTGAACAGGTGGAACGGCTGGTTAAAGATGCGGGTATGCACTGGCGCTGGTTTCCGTTCACCGAAACCCTCGACAGTACAGAGACCGGACTTGAATTACTGAGGCAGTATATTCAGGAACTGGGTAAGCTTACCACTGAGGGCAAACAGCTTTATTTTCACTGCAACGATGCCAGAAACCGTTGTATGTTGTTGATTTTTGCCCTGCTCCACCATCGCCGCATCCCGTCATCCAGTGCTTACCCTATGTTGCACGACTTATCATCAGGCTCAGCAAACCGTTTAAGCCGTGCAGAATTACAGTGGGCTGCCAGCCTTGGGTTATCGGTGCATTAATAAGATAACCTGTTGCCTGCGAAGTGTATTCAAAACAAGACACTCCGCAGGTTTCCTCTTACCTCTTTGCGGTTCTGACCAGTCCTGAACCGGTTAAAACCGCAAAGCCGCAAGGCTTCACCGTTAAATCCCCATTGTGGCCTTTGTTTTGCTTCTGACAGTAATGAGTAATTAGTTTCTTCTCATTTTCCCGTCACGGAGTATCTTAATGCGACTATCGCCGCAATCAGTCTATGCCTCTCTTTCTCTTCCGCGAAATCTTCGCACGTCACGCCCTTCGCACTTCGTTAAAGTACTTGCGTTAGGATTGTCCTGCCTGACTGTACACTTCGCACAAGCCGCGAGCGTAGCACCGGCTCAACCGGGCAGCGTGGCGCTGGAGAAAATCGCTGCGCAGGGCGTGTCAGATTTACAAAGTGCAGAGGCATTAGTGGAAGATTTAGCGGCTTCGAAGCGCTACGGACGGATGCTGAATCTGCTCAAGCAGGACTACAACGAAGAGTCCGGTGAGATCTTAATGATGATGAGTCGCGGCGAGTCACTGGAAAAAGCGACCCTGCAGTTAGCCAAAAGAGCAGGTTCTGAAACCGCGATGGGCCATGTGGTCAAATCGGCATTTATCCTGTTTCCCCTTAATCAGGCTGACTTATACCATTATCTGCAACAACACCTGGGGATACGGGATACACTGCTGAACAAGTGGGCAGAAAATGCGGGGGTCCTCACTGAACCGACTATGCCGGCACCGGATGATAAAGGTCTGTTTATCCAGCCACTCATTGAGTCAGCCAGTATATCGGTATTTGATGTCACCGCTGACACCCGCGCAGAATTACTTTATCGCCGCTCAGGTGCTGAACAATGGCAGCAGGCAAGGGATTTAAGTTTCGAGCCGGTCAACGGGATCCTGACCGGGCCGGTTGTGTATCTTGAGGCCGGTACAGCGTACGATGTGAAGGTAGTTCTGCATGCTCCTCAGCAGCCTGTCAGGGAAATTGAAAGCCGGTTTACCACCCGCGCGGATAAACCTGTGATTGACCCGGATAAGGTATATAAACTCTCCGACATTTATAAAGGCGGCATGCTGGATCTTGAAGCGCTGGGCATTGAAGGCAGCAAAGACGGGTACGCCAAAATTGTTGGGGACGCCGGCACAGTTATTACCCCTGACGATTCAGATAAATACGCCATCTTTACCGGCGACAACAGCTATATCTACTTTGAGAACATCACTATAGAAGGCGCGAGAGTGCACGCTATTTATGGTGAAAAAGGCCATGATATCTGGATAAACCAGTGTGATATTTCCGGCTGGGGCCGGGCGCCGAACGTCATGAAAAAAGGCATTGCCTATGAAATGGAAGATGCCGGCCCGATTAACTATGACTCAGCCATTTACTTTCGTCAGTCCGGCGTGATCACGGTGGAAAACTGTCACGTGCACGATCCCCGCGCCATTGCCAATGACTGGTCTCATGGTCACCCGAAAGGACCCAACGCGTTTCTTGCACACGCAAACCATCCTGACCCGCAATTTAAAGGCCAGGTGATTGTTCGTAACAATCACTTCACCGGTACGGCAGACCACCGTTTAAATGATGTGATTGAAGGGCGCAAGAATGCAGAGCCTCTTGGCGGTTTTGTCCGTGACTCGGCGATTTATAACAATGTACTGGCATATTCCAACGATGATGCCATTGAAGTGGACGGCGGCCAGCAGAATGTACTGGTTTACAACAACGACATTTCACACACTTACTCGGGGATAAGTATTACGCCGGTCCGCGTTGGCCCGGGCTTTGTGTTCAATAATTATATCCATGATTTGGGCGACTTACGGGGAAAACAGTGGGCATCAATCAAGATGGGTGGCCTGCTCACCAGCCCGCTGGGACAAAGCATTATTTTGCATAATCTGATCACCACAAAGCGTAACGGATTAACCGCTTCGCGGTTTAAGGACGACAACACTTTCTGGACGCAGGTACAGAATAATGTGGTAATAAATCAAAAAGACGCGAACCGTTCAGGCTTTGCCGTTTTCGATCCGCAGGGCTATCCGGGATCAGAATATATCAACAATTACTTCTATAACCTTTCTGCGGGCAAGCCGAAAATTCAGGCGAATATTACCGTGCCCTATGAATTTGATGAGGCTAAACTGAATCAGCAAATCGCAGAAGCTTTATTTATAAAAGGCAAAACCGTATTGCTCCCAAATTCTGACAAATACCGTATAAACAACTTCACCAGACTCAATGAAGACGGCACACAAGCAATCTACGGAATTATTGAGTAACAATTAAATAAGCAACATCAAGTGCAGTAACAAGGACGTCAGTCTCTATGTCGTTGAAAGCCAAGTCCCTTAAGGGCGCGTTTTTTAATTTATCCGCGAATGGCGCAGGCCAGCTGGTAAATTTTGTCGTCTACGCCATCATGGCGCGTATTCTGGGCGTTGAAGAGTTCGGTCTGGTGGCTATTTGTCTGATGGTCACCGATTTCTGTAACCTGTTCGTCACCGTGGGCGTATCGCAAAACCTCATTCAGCGAAAAGAATGGGACAACAACTTCGCCAGTTTATCCTTCTGGTTTTTGATGGGTGTGTCACTGGTCATCGCAATTTTGATGTTCGCCGTAGCAGTGCCCGTTGCCTGGTACACCTATTCAGAACTCGCCGCTCAACTTATTGCGGCGCTGGCAATTATTCCGCTGGCCAACGGTTTGCGCCTGGTCCATAAAGCAAAAATGGAAAGGGACTTTGCCAACAAACGGCTGGCAGCCTACGACACAGCGGGCGTGCTGGTTGGTGGTGTAGTGTCTGTCGCTACGGCATTAACCGGTTTCGGCGCATGGGCGATTATTTTCGGCAAAGTTGTTCAGGCATTTGTTTCCACGGCCCTGACCTGGCACGGTTCGGATTTCCGTCCCGGTAAGGTAGAAGATAAGTCCCATCTGCCTGAAATCATCCACTTTGCGAAACCGCTGATCGCCATGTCTTTCATGAATTTCTTCTCCCAGCGTACATCAAACATCGTTATTGCTGCCTTTCTCGGGGCCGCTACCTTCGCCTACACCTCTGTGGCAAGACAAGGGTTTTCAGTATTAAATAACCTCACTTTCCAGCCACTGAACAGAATTGCCCTGGCCGGCCTGGCAAGGGTTGAAGACGACAAACTACCGGCGACCTTCGCCCGTGTGGTCAGTATGACCGCCATCTTTGTTACACCGGTGTACTTCGGCGTCGGTGCAATCGCTCATCCGTTTATTGATGTGGTGTTCGGTGATAAATGGACTGACAGCGCATACTTATTGTCTATTCTGGCGCTGCAAACGCCCTGTAACGTGATGGCGTACTACCTGCCTAACTTGCTGATTGCAAGAGGCTTACCGGCTCAGGCATTTAAACTTAACCTGATAAACCTGACGTTTAACTTCCTGTTTCCGTTAGCTGCTGTTCCCTGGGGTCTGTATGCAGTGATCACCGCGCTGGTTATTGCCAACTTTGTCACCCTGGTGCTGAAATTCATGCTGGTGAAAAAATCACTGAACATTACCCTCACTGACGCATTCAGAGAAACCTGGATGTTCACCCTTACCGGTACAGCTATGTTCTGCGTAGTGTTGTATGTCGAGCGCAATCACTTACTGGGACTGGATAATGTATTTCTTGAGCTCCCCGCTCTGGTTGGCCTTGGCGCACTGATTTATTGCGGCAGCCTGCTACTGTTTTTCCGCAAGAAGACTCTGGCCATTGCGAAAGAATTTAAATCAGGAAAGAAAAAGAAGAAGGTATAGCTGGTTTATCCTGCCGGATTGACCGACAGCCATGCTGAGAGATTTGCTAAGCGCAATCTCTCGGCATGTTTGAGGGACTGACCATGGCGGCTTCAGACTTGTGTACCGGCACATCGACTTTTCCACTGGCAATCACTTCACCCAGTTGCCATAACCGCCATTCTCCCCGTTCATAGATATCCCAGGTTTCATCGTGGGTAAGCGGTTCTGTTGCGATAACACTGACCACGTCTGCCGGCGTGGTTTCAGAGGCAAAATCCACTTCCACCTCCACATCTTTCAGACAGGCCGGTCCGAATGGTGCCCGGCGGGTAATGCTGGCCAGCTTGGTACTGCAAAAAGTGAACAGCCAGTCACCGTTACTCAGCAAGCAGTTAAACACACCCTGCTCAGCATATTCTTTTGACAGGGCCACCAGCGAAGAGGCCAGTTGATCAGGCATAGCATCGCGGGGCAAAGTCTGACGGATTTGATTCATTAAATCGCAGAACAGCTCTTCACTGTCTGTGTCACCGATAGCTTCGTACATGCCGGCTCTGCGGGTAAACCCGGGGATCTGGCCATTATGGGCAAACACCCAGCAACGCCCCCACAATTCACGGGTAAACGGATGCGTATTAGAAAGGTTGATGTTACCCACATTCGCCTGCCGGATATGGCAGATTGCCGTTTTACTCTTTATCGGTAATTTTGAAACGAATTCAGCGATTTGAGAAGTCGCGCAGGGTTCCGGATCGTGGAAAAGCCGGACGCCCTTTCCTTCATAAAAAGCGACACCCCAGCCATCTTTGTGAGGACCGGTTTCCCCTCCCCTGCGGGTCAGGCCGGTAAAACTGAAACATAAATCGGTTGGCGTATTGGCACTCATGCCAAGGAGTTCGCACACAATGCATTCCTTACAACATTACCTGTTGCAGGAGCATAGCCAAAACCCCGTTGCTATTCAAATTAACAACGGGGCGTGCTGAGCGTTTATTACGTGCTGGTAACGACTTATGCGCCCCAGAGATCGAAGGGGAAAGCCTGATAAAGCTTATCTGTGATTGCGGTGAAATCCGGTGGCGCAGGTAAATCCATAGAGATGCCTTCCGCCAGGCTGGTCACTTTAGGAATTTCAGTACGCCCTGTGCCCTGATAATAATCTTCATACTTAAACATCGACTCGCCGCTGCCGGAATCGTAAAAGATAGCAGGCACGCCGTATGCTTCGGCAATGATGACACCATGTAATGAACTGGAAATAACCCGTTTACTGTTCACAATAGCTTCAATGAACGAGCCGGGATACTGCATGGGTGTAATCAGATCCTTCTCATAGCCTTCGTACTGCGCCATATCATCGTTCATGTGGTTGATAATGATGTAGTCTTTTTTGTGCGCCTTTTCCATCAGGTGCTTTGAATAAAAATGAGGAAGCAGTAACGCCGGGTCACCGTAAACTTCCGGCACACTGATGCCACGGTTCATAAGGTATTCACGGGTAAGGGGGCCACGCACAGCTCGGACGTCGAGGTTATCAAACTGAATGACCTTATCGCCCATTTTTTTGTTATAACCTGTGCCCCACAATGTATCTCCGTCCCGCGCAAAATGCAGAACAGAGCCCACACTGACCAGCTTGGTTGAGGGATCCAGTTTGTCTTTGATGAGCTTTCCTTTCATAGCGAGTACGCGCTTTACCAGATCGTAAGCCACATAATCGCCGATATTTGGCCGGTCATCTTTCTTCGACTGCCACCAGTACACCCGCTTTTTCTCTTCTGCCAGTGCCTGTTTTTCTGCCCATTGATTTAACATAGTTTTCCTTTAATACTCACGGCGGATTACGCCGTCGTTCCACTCTTTATCTGGCTCAGAACCTGTCTGATTCAGGATAATTTTTTCGACAACTTGTGCCAGAAACTTTCACGGTTAAAACGTAACAGTTCATCGTCGCCGTTAAACTCCTGCTGAAACCGTACCTGCCACTGTTTGTTTAAAATGTTACTTTGCTTTTTGGTCACCGGCGTTGGCGGAATACGGTGACTCTCCACCGCCAAATCCATAAAGTCAGCAATTCTGAGTACAGAATTAGCAGTGTTGGTTTTTACATCTGCAAAATTCAATTCCATATATTTGCTGCCGGTTGCCGCCAGGGTGTATCGCCAGGACGCATTTTCCAGGCTGACGCGGCGCAGGCCTGCTTCAATATCTTCAAAGTTGTATTCCGGATCTGCCGCCGGCTTGCCCTGCTGTGATATCCAGGACCCGGTTTGTCTGGCCACTGCCAGCGATACAGCCTGAGCCATCACATCTTCGCGGGTAAGCAACACAAAATGCGGATTCGGCAGCAGTTTGCACATTGCTTTGAATCCGCCGAACTCTTCGATATGGGAATAGTGCACTTTGATACCGAACACACCATTCGGGGATGTCCGCCGCGCCCTGAGCTCATCAAGCACTTCCGGCAAAGTTTTGCGATTGAGACGCAGTTTCCATTCGTCGAGGTTTTTTCTGTTCACGTATTCAAGGGGAAAGCCAAAAGCACCGGTTTCATGAAGCACATGTCCAAGCATATGACTGCCTGAGCGCACGGTTGATGCAATCACCAGTGTTTTTTGGGTTTCCGTCTGATGAGGGAAGTCGTGTTCTGAAGAAAACTGATCCTGATAGAGTTCCATGATTCTTCTCCTGTAATGAGGGCCCGTAACCCTAACTGACCCGCTGTCGCACTTTTTTTGCCGTTACTGCAGCCAGGTGGTTCAATGTCACAGACAAACCGGCAATGTGAACAGACTTCATCACCCATTTAAGCTTGTCTTTTTTGAGTGGCAAATACACCAGCAATTGAGCAGCCACCCGTTTCCGGTAATTCCCGTCTCCGAGAAACTGGCGGTGTTTGTCTGCTGAGCGCAGGCGCACCACCGCTTCGTCCGGCGTCATTTTCGCTACTTTGGCGCCGATGCCATCCATGTTCATGAAGCGGTATAAGAAGATGGGCTTGGGAATATTCCATAATGAATAGCCCAGCTCTGAAAGCCTCACGTACATATCCCAGTCCTGCCCGTTGGGCAGGGTTTCATCGAAACGTTCCTTTAAAGCGATATCACGTTTCACACTGAAACCGCTCATACCGCAATATTGATTCCCAGTGCGGAGTACTTCGCGCTCTACCCGTCTTGAAGGCTGCACGAACAGTTGCTCACCACCTAAAACCTGATAACCGCTGACCACAGCGTCCGCGCCGTTGTCGTAAGCTTTTTTGTGTTCCCACAAATATTCCGGCAACCATATGTCGTCGTCATCGAGAAAGGCGATGTAATCACCTTTTGCGCTGTCTACTCCAATGTTACGAGCCTTGTTCGCACCCGATGATTCTTTCAAAAAGTGATAGTGGAAGTTCGGCTTTTCTGAAAATTCAGTGAGAATGTCATCATATGGCAAGGAAGATGCATCATTCACTACAATCACCTCAAGCGGCTGCTCAACTTGTGCATATACACCGTCCAGCGCTTCTTTGAGTTCTGCAGGTCGATTGAATGTTGTAATAACAACGCTGAATTTGTCGCTCATTGGTATCCCTGTGAGTTGCAATCCGAATAGGAAGTCTGCGTAGATTTCCCGAACATGAATATGATGGAGCAAGAATCATGCAAGAAATCTTAAAGCAGCAATCAGAGAAGTATCTCGCCCGATATCCGAAAATCTTTTTTTGCCACGTTCCTAAGTGTGCCGGCGTCTCTCTGTCTAATGCCATCTATCAGTCTGTCTATCCATCACTGCTGAAAGCAACCCGCTTCACCGGCCATATTGATCTCAGAGCCAGCAGGGAGTGCGAGAAGTTACTGGGAGTGGACATGATGACTGCAAGGGAAACCCAGTTAACTTTTCAACTCAGCAGTAAACACCAGGTATTTACTACCGGCCATTGTGTGGCGCGCCCTGAGGTAGTCAGTAACTTTTACAAAGACTGGCACTTTTTGACGATACTCAGAAAGCCTGCAGACCGCTTTATTTCTGAATATGTATACAACCGCTTTAAAGAATCGGAATGGCAGAAAAACGAAACTGACATCGAAGAATATCTGCAGTCAGAAAAGGCGCTTAACTCGGCAGTCACCTATGCCCGCTATTTTTCCGGATACCGCAATGCCGCTGACATTATGGCGAATGCAGATGATGTGATTGCTAAAGCTGTTGCAAATTTGCGTCATTTCTCGGTGTACGGCACGCTGGAGCAAATGGATAAATGGCAGGAAGATTTTAATCAGCGCTTCAGCACCCGTATCAATATTGCCAGCAAAAATACCAGCCCGAATCGTGGTGCCTCATCAGCCATTACCAGTAACCCGAAATTAATGGGCGTTATTACAGAGCTGAACCGCGTTGACCAGGCCATTTATGATGCTGTGTATGCGATGGTGAATGACAAACAAACCTTGCAGGCCAGAGCAAGCTGATTTTTGGCTGCAACGAAAAAGCCCTGCTACGACGCAGGGCTTTTTGTTATGAAACTGCAAGAGATAATCAGGTAGTCAGTACTACCCGCCAGGATTCTCTGATAGCTTCCTCACCGTAGCGGTCTACAGCCTGATTCACTACCACACTGGAATCAACGTACTCCAGATTTGCCAGTTGGGTTTCCAGATTATCCGGTTCAATAATTTTAACGAAAGGAAACTCTCTGGCCTTCATTCGTGCGAAGGCGGAATCGAAACACAGTACATTAGCGCCTAAACTCATAGCCATGTAAAAGGTGCCGGAGGATATCATCGCGTTATCATCGTGGGCCATGATAACAAAGCGCGTGTCAGACACCGCGTCTTCCAGCGTTTCTTCTTTTACAAATTCATTATTCCAGTCCACCTGCAAACCTCTCTGGTCAATAATACTGTACAACCTGGCTGCATATTCCTTGTCGGAACAAAAGCCCATCACCTGCAATTTCTGATTCAGCGGCCACACCTCTAACAGTTTATCGAGGCGCTTGTAGGGCTTAATTGATCCAAAGTACAGAAAGTCGATACCTTTTTGGGTATCTCCGATGGCCTCAAAGAATTGAAATAAATCCCTGTCGTTAAAATAAAGCGGGTGCTTCACCACGCTTGATTCTATTCTGTCGGTCATTTCAAGGGTGACAACCCGGTCCGCAATAAGCGTCAAGAGCTTCAATATGAATGTGTAAAGGGCAGAGTGAGTACTTACATTGTGAGGCTTGTAGTTGTGACGTACCCAAATTACTTTGCTACTGAACAAGGGAATGGAACAGACAGTAAGAAAGAATGCGAGGAGGAAGGCCCAGCGTTTGGGCCCGCTCATGCCCTTGCGAAAGGGCTGATCTTCATACCAGTTTAATACCAGCCAGTTTTCCTTTCTGCTGAACAGGTTTGCCGGACGGAAGAGGTGTTTGAACGGGCGGATATCATATCCCAGCTCGCTGAACGCCCCTTTTATCCTGTCGACAAACCCGTTGCTATGTACAAAAGGATACAGAAACAGCTTACGTCTTTCAGTCATCAGGCCGCCGTGCGTGGTTGAACAGGAATGCCCATAGCAAGGTTATTCGCAATCACGTAAGTATCATCAGAGATGGCATCCCAGTTGAAGGTGTTCAGGAACGCTTCTTTATTAATAGCCAGCTTCATATCATCCACGTGGGTGATTTTGTAGGCCAGCGCGTCAGTATCGCCAACCTTGAAGTAAGCATCTTCCGGCAAACCGATATCAGTGTTCGGTGTAATATCACTGATTAACACTTCTGTACCGGCACTGATGGCTTCCAGTGCAACGATAGGCAAGCCTTCGTGGTAAGACGGTAATACAAACACCCGGGCGAACTTATACAACGCGTTCAGTTCATCCCCCTGACGGCGGCCGGCAAAAATAATTTTATCGCTGGCCTGTTTTTTCAGTTTCATAGAGTATTCATCTTCGTGGTCTGCACCACCTACAATGACCAGTTTCAAATCTGTGTCAGATTTTTTGTAAGCTTCGACTAAGTCGTGAAAGCCTTTCTCAGGAACGAGGCGACCAACAGTAAGTACATACTTACCCGGTTCAATACCTAGATCCTTTGGCAATGCTTCAGCACCCATCTGAGTATCCATATCGGTTTTAGCACCGTTGGGTACGAACAGGATACGGTTCGATTTACCGGAGAAACGGTTCTTCAGCACGCCGGTGAGAGAACGGCCAACCACAATGGCGCGGTCTGAGAATTTCACTGCCATGGTTTCACCAAACTTCAAAATATTTTTGGCAAACTGATTCCATTTCTGTCTGTCATAGTCAGCGCCATGGTGAGTTACCATAACCTGCATACCCAGCAGCTTCGCCAGTGGTGTAAACAGAGCCGGCCCGATACCGTGGATATGTAATACATCCGGCTTCACCACGAAGCGGGCGTAAAAAATAGCCAGGAAGGTGTGTAAAAATGTCTCGATGAACTTATGCTTCAAAGTCCACACAGAACGCAGTTTTACGCCTTTGTATTCTTCAACAGATTGATCCACATACGGTGAGCGGCAAATCACAGTGACATCCATGCCCGATTTGACCAGCCGCGGATACAGTTGCTGGCAATGAGATTCGATTCCGCCCATTACGTCGGGAATTCCTCTTAGTCCTACGGCACATAGTTTCATAACTTTCTCCAAAATCTCAGGACAAACCTGAGTTAAAATCAATTCGCCAAACGAGACACAAAGGCAGGTGAGTCAAACCATGCATTGCGAGGTAATTTCACCGGTCCGATGGCGTTGCCAATTAAGATGGCAAATAAAATCAACCCCTCGATATTCCAAAGAGGCATGGTGGCGAAGTTCATAATCAAAAATCCCACCATTGATGAACAAAGCATCCAGGCAAACTGCTTGTTCTTAATCCTCATCGCCTGCACTACAAAGCTGGCAGCAGCGAAGAGGAATGTGAGCAGACCAATCAGGCCATACTCATACAAATACGATACGTAGGTGTTGTGTGCGTATTTCGGGAATACGCCGGACCATGATTCAGGGCCCCACCCCACCAGCTGATGTACAAATGAACCGTTCACATACTCATAGATATACAAACTCCAGAGGTACACCCGGGCAGAGAAAATGTCTTTTTCAGCCTCGGAGTAGTAGAACGGTGCCTTGATCAGATCGTCGATACTGGTCAGGAATACAAATACATCAGCAAAACGGTCCTGCATGGTGTACGAGGCCATGAGGAACAACATGCCCATGCCGAAGAACGCGGCAAAGAAAAACACAGTCTGGTAACGCGGTGCGATTTTTGATGACATTGCGGTGTAAGCAAAAATGGCAGCCAGCGGTAATATCGCCAGAACCGAGGTGCGGTAGTTCACCAAAACCAGTACTACACAACCTAATGCAAACAGCGCGCCACGAAATCGTATCGCGCCCGGAGACAACAAACCCACCACTAAAATGAACCCGGCGATGATCATCGAAAACGCCGCTTCGTGGTTATAACCCCCGATATAGCTGGCTGAACCATCGGCTTCAGTGGCTTTCACCTCACCCAGCAGCACTGACATCACAGCGAGAGAAACAGGTAAAAAGAAGCTCACCAGCAGTTTCTTTAATACAAAATCTTTGTCAGTTTTTCTTATCGCCATGAACATTGCACACGCTATTGATAAGAAAAACATCCACTTAACCATTACGTTGATCAGGCCGCTTACTCCGCCGTTAATCACTCCGCTGGCTACTACAGCAACAAAGAAAGCGTAAAGGGGCAGCAAAACACGCAACTGGTACACTTTTGGCGGCAGCATCAGTAAACCGGTTGCAGCAATGCCGATTGAAGCCAGGGCATTAATAGAAAATCCGGCAATAAGCGGGTCATAAGTGATTTGATGGAACGCGGAAAGGAAAAAGCGTAACCAAATTGCGACAACTACAAAGGCAAGATACTTATTACAGTGCTGACGAATTGTCTGCCAGACCAGCCAGGCGCTGATAAGGCTGAACAGTAATTTAACGGCCAGAAACATGTTCAGTCTCCGGCTGTGATTGTTGTAATTTAAGGGCTTTAAGCAGTTTTTCGCGGAACACGGCATTACTGAATGTAGCGGCACGTTCAGCACTTCGCTGTTCGTAACGCTGTTTGTTTTCGTCCCGCGACATATAATCCAGAGCACCGGCAACGCCTGATACACTGTTTACTTCACAAATACAGCCGTATGACTGAGCTTCAAATCCTGATACGTTGTACGGATACTCACCGGTAAGAATTTCAGCAGGACCGGACTCACAGTTGGTCGCCACCACGGCCTTGCCCAAGCACATAGCTTCAGCAATGGCGTTGGGGAAACCTTCAGCGTTCGACGTCGACACAAAAAAATCTGCGCCTTTGATATATGGATACGGATTGGACTTAAAGCCCAATAAATGCAGGCGCCCGCTTAACCCTAAAGACTCAGCCCGTTGCAATAAGGCCTGCTTTTCCTCTCCCTGTCCGAGAATAACGATGTCGTGTCCGACAGAAGATGCCGCTACGGCTTGCAGCAGCAAATCAAAATTCTTATTGCGAACCAGTCTGCCAGTGCCAATGATGTAGGGCTTTGACGGTAAATCATCCACCGGTTGTTGTGCCATGGCGCTGATGTTAGCCATGTTGTACGGGTTGTAGATAGTTTTAATCCGTTCCCGCTTTACCGAAAAGTTTTCGATAAGGTCAGCTTTTACGCCTTCGCTCACAGCAATTACGCAATCAGCAGAAGGATATGTCGCTTTCACCAGGCAACGGGAGATAAAATCTTTGAGGCCACCGGACAGGTGACTGGATGTATTTACCCGTTCGCTGATCACAGCGCGATACCCCAGGCGTTTAGCCAGAGAGACATTAAGCATATTGGCGCGGGTTAAAAAACTTACGCAGGTATGCGGCGCTATTTTTTCCAGCGCTTTTTTCAGTGCGCTGTAGCCACTGTGCAAACTACCTTTCGTATCGAGTACGACCTGATTCACATACTCAGGACACTGCTGTTCCTGCGGCAAATCATCAAGCAGTATTAAATGCACGTTATAGCCAGCGCTCTGAAAATCCGCTTCCATGATAGTCAACAACTTACACATCACCCGCTCAGCTCCACCGCCTTCGAGGGAGTTGATAATAAACGCGATGTTGTGTTTTGCCTGTTGCATGTGCTTTTCCCTGCTGGTCACTTCCGACACATATTTAAATGCGATATACAGGGTCTATTCAGCTTTTATGCCAGATCGTAAAATAATGTACGGGCTTTATGTCTGGCTGAAAGAATATCTAAATCCGATGTTCTCTCCCACTACACCAGAAAAGATTAACCAACTGATTTTAAATCAGTTTTAAAGTTTGGCGTGAATTTATTTTATGCTTGCAGACGGATTAAAGATCCATGCACCAAACCCAAAATTACAACTTTAGTATAAGAAATGGCATTTCAGATCTGAATGACTGTTGCTGTGAAGCAACATTTACGCTGTTGATGGCAATTTATTCCCTGTCACATAAATTTCCTCTGCCCGGATCTCAGTACTTCCTGAAGCAGAGCACATTTATACCGGCTGTCTTTTTGAGTTAAGATGACGGAAAGCCACATCACCGGAAGATTATTTGCCGTGGATAACACACCTCATCCTGTCCATGAGTCACAACTGATCCAAAAACTACTCAGTAAAATGCCACCGGATGTTGCTGCATCCTTTTCAGAAGAACAGCTGATAGCCATGAACAAAGCGATTGGCGGGCGCAGCTGGGCCAGACATAAGGTGGATGTCCGGGGCACAATCAATATATGGCGGACGAGTTTCTACTTCGTTGTGCTGGCCGGCAAGAACCGCCGCGAATTGTCCCGGCTTGAGCAGCAGGTTGGACGGGCGACAATGGCTCTGATGTTTGCTCTGTTCATTACATTCAGTGTTCTGAGCGGGCTGCTCATCCTTTATCTGATCAAATCAGCACTGGGAATTAACTTGTTTGAAAACTTTTCGCTGGGGATATGGAGCTGGTTTAAAGCTAACATTCTTAATTAGAGGCTTAACAATACAAAACCCGCCGGATGGCGGGTTTGTTATTAATATTGTATCTGTCACGCAGTTGCACCTGCTGCAATGATATCGCCGGGCGTGGTTTTGAACAGAGTATTCGCCACCTCCTCAGAAGCCAGTTCACTGACCACCGCAAAAGCCTCACCCATATCATTAGGACGTCGTTTGGTATCATGGGTATCCGATGCTACCAGGTCAATCTGATTATCCCGCAACATGTCTTTAGCAATCTTTTCTACATGTTCTCCGAAACGCCCGGTGAAAGCCCCTGCAGTAACCTGTAACAGACAACCCTGATTGCGCAGCCACTGGATCTTTTCCGGACGTTTCCATACGTCACGATTGCGCTCAGGATGAGGGATCAAAGGTTGCACCCCTGCATTCAGTAACCAGCGAAACAGTTGATCGAGTCCTGCCGGCATGTTGCTGTGAGGCATTTCCAGCAGTAGTACTTTTTTACCACGGTATTCACCCAGATAAGGTAATTTATCCTCCCTGAACCACACCGGCACCATTTCGTTTATCCGCACTTCCCCTGCACGGGACAAAGACAACGGGATTCCTTCTTTATCGACAGCCTCTTTCAGAGCACTGAATCCTGTGGCAATAATTTCGGGGGTATTGTCAAAAGTGCCCCAGTGAACATGCGGTGTGCACACCAGGTGAGTGACTCCGGCTGCAACAGTCTGCCGCGCCATATCCAGAGCCATGTCCATGTCTCTGGCACCATCATCGATGCCCGGTATTATATGACTGTGTAAATCAATCACAATTTGTCCTCACACTAACTCAGTTAGCATTGTAACCATACTGGTCATAGAAACCACCATAGCGCTCAGACACATCTGATTTTTTAAGATCTACCTGGTTCAATACTACGCCGTCAACACGGTGCCCCACTTGCAGGAACCGGCCCAGACCATTTTTGATCATTTTTTCACTGGTACTGTCAGCACGCACAACATAAATAACGGAGTCACAGCTTTTTGATACAACCATAGCATCAGAAACCGCCTGAGTAGGCGCGGTATCAACAACCACGTATTTGTAGGTTTTCTTAAGATAATTGATCAGTGCTTTAAAGCCGTTACCCGCCAGCAATTCCTGAGGATTCGAAGGAATACTGCCGGCACAAATAATATCAATACCCGATTGCTCGTCATGAACCAGACATTCTTCCAGAGAGTGGGTTTTCATGATCAGGTTAGACAGTCCGGGCTGGTAATTAGGTACATCGAACCGCTTGCCAACGGCCGGACGACGTAAGTCGGCGTCGATAAGAATGGTTTTGTCCAGTTGACCCAGAGCGAAGGACAGGTTGATAGAAACCGTTGTTTTACCTTCTTTCGGCACTGATGACGTCACCAGTATGGCCTGATTCTGCTTCTCAAGATTTATCAGAGATAAACTGGTACGCAGGGTTCTTACCGCCTCGCTGAACTGATGATATTTACTGTCAAAGAAGGCGCGCAGGTCCATGTCTTTACGGCGTTTTACCGAAATAACAGGGATAAGTCCCAACATGCGCTGACCCAATTTCTTCTCAACATCATCCACAGAGCGCACACCGCTGTTCATAGCTTCCAGCACAAAGGCCAGCAGTACGCCAAAACCAAAGCTGGCAATGAATGCCGCCACGATTAACAGCGTTTTATTCGGTGCAGTGGGATTGTTCGGTACCGGAGCAGGATCCAGCACACGGGCATTCGCTGACTCGAAGCCGCCCATCTCACTGGTTTCTTTCAGACGGGTAAACATGGAATTGTACAACTGCTGGTTGATATCCACTTCCCGCTGTAATGCACGCCGTGTATTTTCCAGGTTAGACAACTGACGGTATTCAGATTTAGCCTCTGCAACTTCTTCCTGCAAAGTCACAACCCGTTCCTGTGAAGCACGGTATTGTGTAGTAATACTGGAAATAAGATCGCGGATCTGAGTTTGCAGTGTATCGCGGACGGAATCCAGTTCCGCATTGGCCGCCACCATTTGCGGGTGTTTAGGACCGAATACTTTACTGAGCTCTGATACACGGCTCATGGCTTCCGCCTCCTGACGACGGACGCTTTGAATATTCGGATGATTCAGCACTTCCGGTAAACGGGCCAGCGCACTGTAGTCAGCACCGTTACGCTGAGTTTGTTCATAAATCGTTCTGTTCTGCTTTAACGTAGTTTCAGCTTTCAGCAATTGATTACTGAGTTGCTCAAGCTCTTCCGCTGCCAGACCGACAACACCATTGGTAAGATTTACCAGCTGATTTTTTTCATAAAAGTCAGATAAGTCTTTCTCAGCAGAAGTAAGCTTATCACGCAGGCCTTCCATACTTTCAGTCAGAAAAGAGGTTGCTTTGGTGGTCATTTCCACTTTGGCCTGCAGATAGTTCTCTACATACACATCGCCCATCGTAGTGGCAATGGCGGCAGCCAGACGCGGAGAATCACTGGTCGCAGTAATATTGATGACCTGTGTATTTTCTACCAGTGACACATTAATAGACTTCATCAGTTTATTGATTGCTGCCTGGCGACGCTTTTCTTCCCGCTCGCTTTCGGTTAACTCAGTTTTGGGCGCTTTTTCAATGAAAGGCAAATTAGCGAAAAGCCAGGCTTTCGCTTCTTTAATAAGTGAGATTTCCCCGTCGGAAGGCGGCATAAATACCGGATCATTCGCGAGATCCAGCTCATCCACAGCACGGGCTGCAACCTGCCGGGACTGGATAATTTGATACTGGGTGCGCATGTAGTCTTTGCGGGTAGTGTCAGACTTATACACCTCCTCAATAGACATCACGTTGGCCGGTTGAGATTCAATCAACAAACTGGCTGTTGCAGAGTAAATAGGGGTCATTTTCATCACCACTATTGCCACCAGTGCAGTAAAGACAATCGCCAGCGTAATGATGCGACCAAAATAACGTTTAAATACCTGCCAGTAGTGCGCAAAGTCGATGGTTTCATCATCCAGGATGTTCGCTTGCAGCGAGTCCTTCATTTTCAACGACATACTCTATCCTTTAATTCCATTAATCTTCCCGGTGTCAGCGGGGCTGCAAAATACACTACGCTCAGAAAAAACGTTGCGGAATGGTGATGATGTCACCCGGTTGAATCATGTGACTTACGTTTACCTCAAGGGTATCCTGGCCACTTTCCTGTTCACGGACAATCTGAATGTCTGAACGGGACGCCCGTTCCGTATACCCGCCGGCTAAGGCTGCGGCTTTGTTCACAGTTAAACCCGGCTGATAGGGATAACCGCCGGGATGTTTGACTTCACCATCAATGAAAAACGGGCGGTATTCAACAATAGATACGGCCACGGAAGGATTAACAAGATAATCCCCCTCCAAACCGGTATAAATCAGTTTTTCTACTTCAGAAAGTGTCAGCCCGACAAGCTTTAACTCACCAAGAAACGGATAGTTAATCTTACCTACGTCAGGCAGACGGGTTTCCATCGACAAATCACTTTGACCAAACACATTGATCAGCACTTTGTCACCAACACCCAGGCGATAGGAACTCATACTTGCATTTCCTTCCTGCGCGCTGGCAACACATGCCATGGTCAGCAGAATTAAAGTGGCAAATATCCTTTTCGCATTTGTCATCATTACAAGGTTACCTTTGCTGTTAAACCGTAAACGTTTCTGTCGAACTCAATATCGCTGCGATTACTTTCACGATCGTTCATTGAGTAGTAAAGACCGAACGTCAACCAGCGACGAAACTCGTAATCAGCCGCTAATGTCAATTTCTTTGTATCGTCTTCACGTAAGTCTTCTACGTCGCCAACGTAATCATCGTTCATTAATGCCATGGTGGCGGTAGTCGAAAAGCGTTGAACCCAACTATGCTCCCAGCTGATAGCATAGTCTGTGCCACGAATGTAATCCGCACCGGTGGTATTTGTTTCGCGGGTGTCCTGTTTTGTGCTGACCGTAAATTCTGAGTAGGAGTATGGCAGCCAGCTCATTCCGACTTCCCATGCCAGACCGGAGAAGTCATCACGGCTTGCGGCATCAAAGGATTTCTCTTTGTAGCCAACCTTGGCATAGCTTTGCGTTACCGCGTTAACATCCCAGCTGAAGCCTGCCAGCAGACGATTCTCAATGCTATCCAGTGGATTGGCCGGGTTTGCATCATAGTCATAACGTATTTCGTTGCGGTCAGCGTCCAGTAACAAATTCGTCCCGTCGACAATGCGATAAACAAATTCGGCACCGTATTTTGTCGTGCTTCTGTCGCGAATAAGATACAGTTCTGTGTCGCCATCATAGTCCATGTCTTCGTAGCCTACTGACAGATCAATACGGCCAAAAGCAGACAATGCACCGTAGGAGTAAATGGCTCCAACTTCAGAATTTTTGTAGGTATCCACACTGGTCAGTTCGTTACCAAAACCGTTCGAATATCTGCGGCCACGCTCATCGTGTCCGGCCTCATAGGTGGCAACGCCCTTAAATCTGTTTCTGTCATTAATTTCAAAGTCGCCTTTTAGATGAGCGAAATGGTCGGTGTAGTCATCGGCATCGGTAGAATAATAGTCCCCGCGCTCAAGGCGGTAGCCCATTTCAATGATATGCCCGTTAAACTCAGTGTAAGCATCAATTTTCGGTGAAACGACTGATACCCAGCTGTCTATTTCATCAGCTTCTTCGCTGGCGTAAGTCACGTTATCGATATGAAGAACATCGGTGGTCAGGCCGGGTTTTATATCAAACTTCCCCACCTGAATAGCGCCTTTATCCTGCGCATGGGCAACATTGCCGGCAAATAAGGTGACAAGAATTGCGCCTGAAGTCCGTTTAATCATAGTTTCTCCCGGAGTTTGAGATTGAATAGCTACTCCCTTCCTTTTTTAAGGAGGCGAGCCGGTTCGTCCGGATGAGGCTATGCGATTACTGTGCCATTGCTATCAGTCTATTAGTACTTTTACATTATTTACCATTGTCTTCAAAAAATGTGGAACGGGATCTGCATTAACTCATGCAGGAAACGGTTTTATCTGTGACGTAAATGATATGAGATACCGGTAGTTATCCTGTAACCCATTGATTATCAAAGAACGTCACGATTCGGAGAGACGAAAAATGAAATTCAATTTGCTGCAGAGCCAGACGCTGAATGGCAACGTTACGAGAATGAGCGATGAACGCAGTGGTCTTTCAGGCTCTTATCAAAGTAGCTTTTCTACTATTTACCGGTTAGTCGACCTGACCGCTATCACATTGTGTTTCTATGTCGCGATGTTCTACTACGCCGTGCCTGTGACTACTGGTGCTTTGATCCTCTTATTCATTAATGTTGTGGCATTTCAGGTATCCGCTGAAGCGCTTGATCTGTACCGCTCCTGGCGTTCCAGCAATACCAGCGCAATGATGAAAATGGCAGCCGTTGCCGGTATTATCAGCTTTGTTGCAACACTGGTTTTCGCGTTTGCATTTGCCCACACACTGTCCACCACTGTTGCGGTAACCGGAATGTGGTTCGGCGGCTCGCTAATCACTCTGACAAGCTGGCGTTTTGTGATGCGTCAGTTCCTGTTTAAGGTACGCCGCAGCGGGCTTAACAGCCGCTCAGCAATTATCATTGGTGCCACCGAAGCAGGCTATAATATGGCTGTACAGATGATGGAAAACGATCAACTCGGTATTCGTTTCGAAGGGGTTTATGATGACCGTCCTCAGGACCGTGTTACCGGTGAATTTCGTAACCAGATCAAGGGCAGCATTGATGAAGCCATTGAGCTGGCGAAGACCCACAAGGTAGATTATATCTATATTGCTTTGCCTACGGCTGCAGAAGATCGCATTAAAGCGATTCTGGAAAAGTGCAGTGATACCACCGCTAACGTGTATCTGATCCCTAACTTCTTTATGTACACACTGCTTAACTCTCGCTGGCAAAGTGTAGGAAATGTTCAGGCTCTGAGTATTTATGACACGCCTTTCCAGGGTGCTAACAACATTCTTAAACGTATTGAAGATGTGGTTGTAAGTATGGGTATTCTTACTGTACTGGCAATTCCCATGCTGTGCATCGCTGCCGCTGTGAAGCTGTCTTCACCGGGTCCTGCTATCTTCCGTCAGAAGCGTTATGGCCTCGATGGTAAAGAAATTACTGTGTATAAGTTCCGCTCCATGTCGACACAGGATAATGGTTCTGTGGTAAAACAAGCGACTAAAAATGATCCCCGGGTCACTAAATTAGGAGCGTTTTTACGCCGTACTTCACTGGATGAATTACCTCAGTTTATCAATGTGTTACAAGGACGGATGTCAATCGTTGGACCACGTCCTCATGCGGTCGCGCACAACGAAGAATACCGCAAACTGATCACGGGTTATATGTTGCGACACAAAGTGCGTCCGGGAATTACCGGCTGGGCTCAGGTCAATGGTCTGCGCGGCGAAACGGACACACTGGATAAAATGGCGAAGCGTGTGGAATATGATCTGGATTATATGCACCGCTGGTCTATCCCGTTTGACTTGAAGATCATTCTGCAAACAGTCACCGGGGGCTTTAGTGATAAAAATGCTTATTAACGCCCGTAAATAAGCACCAGACTGATTAAATAAAAACGCCGCAGCCTGAAAGTTGCGGCGTTTTTTTTTGAGGCGTGTGTAATCTTTGCGTTGCCAGTTGTACGAGTGCTCAACACACTTTTTTAACAACTATTTCATGCCATAACTGTCTTGCAGTTAAAAATCGTAAACATTGGCACTGTTTAGCAGTCCGTCAGTATTCAATTTTTCTTTTACGCAATCTTCAATTTTTGATTTCTTAAACACATACACTTTATCATTCTGTCCTGACTGACCGCCCTGAACAAAACCTTTCAGCACAAAAGTCACATGCTCATCATCGGGTAACGCCCGCATTCCGCCGCCAAAGCGACAAAGCGCTTCCCCTATCCCTGCTTCAAAATTACTCAGAAAGGCTTTTGCTGCTTTCAACTGTGCCTGCTTTCGGGCGTCTGCACTTTCCTGTCTTTGCTGCTCGATACTTTCTCTGCGGGCACGCAGAGAGCCTTCTTTGCTGCTCAGCGCCGCCAGTTCTTTTTCAAGGGTGTCCACTTCATCTTTGATAGCTTTTGCCCGCGCTTTATCAGCCTGTCCGGCTTCAAATTCAAGATCTCTTTTGCGACGCTCAATATCTCTGCGTTCCCAGGCAATTTCCCGTTCTTCACTTCGTAAGTCATACATCTGTTCTGTAGATTCAGCGAAGGCTTCACCAAACCGGGAGGCAGTCTCGTCAGCAAAGGCTTCCCATTCGCGACTTAATTCAATATCGATTTCACCGTTACTGACGATCGCCGGTACATCAGGAACCGGGGGGATGGGAGGAATGCGATCAACAATATCTGTTATACGCGACATCCAGTTACCGTTTCCGGTTGAGGAAACCGTAAATACAACACCTTGCCCTGCCAGATACATAGCATCCAGTGAACGGTAACGTATTCCCTCTGAACGCTGTTGCTGCTTCAGAGAGGTATCGACAATACCTTTCACAATTTCAATTTCTTTAGCCAGCCCGGAATAATTCTCAGCGACTGCATATCCCGTATGACATAGCGCCACTGTCATTACGGCCAGTGTTGAACGGTTAATGATTTTAGCCAGTTTCGTTTTGTTCAGTTTACGCATACCCAAGTCCTCGTATTATTCGGTTACCGGTAAATCCGCGCTGTAGCTATTTTCCATCGCGTTGATTTCCTGTTTAAGATGATTTAACTGGCGGGCCATAAAGCGTTGGTCGTCGTCCCGCTGTTGATTAATAAACTTTACGAATTCAGCAAAATCTTCACGGCGCTCCTGTCTGCCGGACGCCAGTAAATATTGAGTCAGTTGCGCTGAACTCTCTCTTTGCTGGGCAGCCATGGCATCGGCATATTTGCTGAACATCAATTCATTGAGCTTCTGATATTTCTGTAATTTCTCATCGACGATGGCTGCGACTTCGTTTTCTTTGTGAGCCGGCTGACTGAATCCTATGGTCACATCGCCTTCGGATATCTGCAGTTGAAAGCCACTGACAACCATCACCAGGGCAACCAATGACATCGCCACAGACATGGCAGGCAAGCCCTGCCATTGCCACCATCTCTGCTTTTCAGGAGCGGTAAAAGTACTGTCACGGTTCCACTCCGGTACATTCATATTTTCGCCGGTGAGCGTTGCCAGCTCAGTTAAACACCGTGCAGCGGCAACCCGTTCTGCAAAATCAGTATTTTGCGCGCAGAGTGCCTCAAACTGTTCCTGCTCAATGTTAGTCAGCGTACCTTCCAGCCACCCTGCCAGCAGTTTTTCCTGTTCATGCTTTTGCATGCTCATCCTCCATCAACACTTTCAGTCTCGTCAGCGCGCTGTATAAGCGCGACTTCACTGTATTTGGTGATAAACCTGTTTGCTGAGCAATCTCATCAAATGTGAATTGCCCGAAAAATTTAAGCTCGACTACTGCCTTCTGAGCCAGAGGCAGGGTTTGCATTGCTTTTAGCAGTGCCTGTCCCGACAGAGTTTCCAGCATGACGGTTTCCGGACAAGGCTGACCACTGTCTGGTTCCGGTATATCCTCAAGCCCCTGCTCAGGCTTTCTTTTGCGATAGAATTCGATACACCGGTAGTGCGCTACCTTAAATAACCAGCCTTTAAAACTGCCCTCCCCGCGGTAGTTTCCGAGGCTTTTAAATACAGACACAAAAATATCCTGCATCAGGTCAGCGGCGTCATCTCTGCTGCCTGTCATACGAACCCCGTAACTGAACACAGCTTTTTCATAGCGTTTGATCAGTGTTATCCACGCCCGCTTCTGCCCTTTCAGCGCGCTGGCCACAAGCTGGTCGTCGTGTTTTTCAAACACGTGTATTCCTTATTACTGTTTAATTGGTTTTCCGGCAGACGGTAATGCCTGCGATGCCACTTTTTCTCTGAAGCTTACAAGTAAAGTCGGAGTGACACAGGAAATAGTTTGAAGTGTTTTTGAATTTTTTCGAAAAAGGGAGTGGAGACGATTTTTGACTTATCCGGGAAGGAATTACCGGAGGAGCTGACGGCCTGCAATCATCGTGGTTGCGGGCCGTTCATAAAGTAGAACTATTTTAGTACCGGAACCGGTAATAAAGGTGACAGTACTTCACCAATTCTTCTGAACAAACGCATCCGTGTGGTACCGGAACGCCATACCAGGCCAATCTCCCGGTATGCATTGTCTTCCGCGGGTAATGCCTTCAGTTCGGTATTTTTAATGATATTCTGATTCAGTGCCAGCTCAGGCATGAAGGTATAGCCCAGTTTACTGTTAGCCAGTTGCACCAGTGTGTATAAACTGCTGGCGGCCAGACTGCTTACCTGCTCACGATGTTGCAGATTACAGGCGCTTACGGCATGACCGGTCATACAGTGCTCCTGTTGTAACAGGAAAATACTGTTGTTAGGCAGAGTCGTGATATCAAAGGGTTCCGGCAATGTGCTGGCAAGACTTTCATGAGCCACCAGATGAAACGGATCATGGCCCAGTACCATCTGCTTGCATCCCGGTGTTTCCATCGGCAACGCAAGGATAAGCAGATCCAACTGGCCATCAGTGAGTTGCTGAAGCAAGTTGTGGGTTGTGTCTTCCTGAAGCTCCAGACTGATGTCCGGCAGAAATGTTTTGAATGCGCCAATCATGCCTTCAAACATGAACGGTGCTATGGTCGGGATCACGCCCAGCTTCAGCTTACCTTTTTCCCAGTTACCGGCATTCTGCGCAAATTCCACCAGTTCACCGGCTTCCTGCAGCAACACTTTACTGCGCTCAACAATCTCCAGTCCCAGCGAAGTAAAGACAAAGGTCTTGTGCTCCCGCTCCAGTAACTGACTGCCAAAGTGCTCTTCCAGATTCTGGATCGCTGTGCTCAACGTCGACTGGCTGACATTACATCGCTGGGCAGCACGGTGAAAATGCTGTTCCTGATGCAAGGTCACCAGATAATGCAGATGTTTCAGGTTAGGCCATTTCATAGTCACAAATCAGATTAGAAAACGATAATTTAATCTAACATAAAGATTAAAAGCACTACAACAATTATCCATGTTTTCTCTGGTTTGAAGCATCTGGTGTGCAGATTGGTAAAATGTATAAAATCCGTCACCAAATATTCATCAACAGGGGCTGATGCGGGAATATTTAAAAACTATAATTAAAAAGATAATGTATAAATGTGATCACAGCAGTTTTGTGCTTCCGGCAAGACGTGTCATTTTTTGCCGGAAAAGGAGGGGAATAAATGAAAGGGCAATTTAGTAATATACTGTGCGTGTTGCACGACACACACGGCCAGGACGTGCTGGTAGAACGGGCGATGCAAATTGCAAACAAGCATAACGCATCACTGACTATCATGCTGGCACTTGAGGCACTTCCCCCGAATGCCCGTATGATCATGCAGTCCTTTGAATACCTGGAGTCAGATTCATCGCTGACTCAGTCTGCACAAAGCTGGCTGGATGAGCAGATTGCGGTGTGGAGCAAACAATACCCGGCCAAAGGGATTGTCAGCACCGGTCACCGGTTTATCAATATTATCCGGCAGGTAGTGTCGGCGGATCATGATCTGGTTATTAAGCTGAATGAAAACGACGTTGTCAGTAAAATTACCGGCAGTGATGACAGGCACCTGCTGCGCAAGTGCCCCTGCCCTGTCTGGATCATGCACAAAGTACGCACCACATCGCTGCAAAACGTAGTGGCAGCCGTCGATGTAAATTATCATTACCCTCAACACGAAGTGGCTATCCGTAAACAACTGGCTCTGGATATCCTCAATACGGCCTGGCGTGTGGCTGAAGCGGAAAATGCCTCACTGCATGTTGTGCATGTGTATGACGCGGTGCCTGAAAATATCCTGCGGCAGGGCTTTATCAGCGTTGATGAAGACGCGGTGCAGCACGATTTAAGCAAAATCAAACTGGAGCGTGAAGAAGAGGTCAACCGGTTGCTGGGACTGATTGCTCTGGATCACAACGACGAATCTCCAACCATAGCGGAACCTGCCGTTCATCTTGTGCGGGGCTATCCCCGCCGTGACATTGCCGCTACAGCAAATGCATGTAACGCCGACCTTATTGTAATGGGAACATTGTCCCGCCTTGGCGTCCCCGGCTACATCATGGGCGGTACCGCAGAAGAAACCATTGAGCAGATTGATTGCGCGGTGGTGGGCTTAAAGCCTGACGGCTTTGTAACACCGGTGGATGTTGACGGCTAAACCACTACGTGCGGAAGATTTGTGGCCGGATTTGAGCGCCGGCCTGAAACGAAAAAAGCGAAACAGTGACTGTTTCGCTTTTTTTGTTAGTCCGGTTTCAACTGACTGGCAATCAGCTTTGCTGCTTACTCAACGCCAAACCAGGCTTTAAGGCCAAAGAAGCAGATAATCGCCAGAATGGCACCTGCAGGCAGCGTAATAACCCAGGAGACGACGATATTGCGTACGATACCCAGATTAAGCGCCGAAACACCACGTGCCATACCCACACCTAACACCGCCCCCACCAGGGTTTGCGTAGTGGAGATAGGCAAACCTGTGCCCGAAGCAATAACAACCGTACAGGCAGCAGCAAGCTCTGCAGCAAAGCCACGGCTCGGTGTCAGATGGGTGATCCCCTGACCGATAGTTTTAATAACACGATGACCGAATAACGCCAGGCCAGCCACAATACCTAAACCACCCAGAGGCAGGATCCATGGCGCCAGTTCTGAGTTTGCGTTAATTTCACCGCCAGAAGTAACCACACTGACGACTGCCGCCAGTGGACCAATAGCATTGGCTACGTCATTTGAGCCGTGAGCGAAAGCCATACAACAGGCCGTTACTACCATCAGCATTGCGAATATCTTTTCGATATTGGCACTTTGAATATCAGCACTCTGATTTTCAGAAAATGTCATGCGGGAAATCGCATACCGGCCCAGGCCTGCCAGCATAATGGCAATAACAACGGCCAGCACATACCCCATTTCCGGAGACAGTGTCAGACCAACATGCTTGAGGCCTTTCTTGATGGTAACCAGCGACATGACGAAGCCTGCCAGCCCCATGTAAAACGGAACAAAACGTTTGGCGTTTTTAAACGGCGTGGCCGTGTCAAAAATAAGCTTATGCGCACTGATGAAAATAAGATAAGCAATGATGCCGGAAATAGCAGGTGTCACCACCCAGCTTCCAACAATGCCGCCCACTTCGCCCCATTCAACGGCATCCATACTTACGCCGGTGGCAGTGAATCCGATGATGGCACCAATGATAGAGTGCGTAGTTGATACAGGCCAGCCTAACCAGGACGCCAGTCCCAGCCAGATACCTGCGGCAAATAACGAGGCAATCATCCCCAGAACCAGATAATCCGGCCTGTCGGTGAAGAACATGGGATCAATGATCCCCTTACGAATAGTGCTGGTGACTTCCCCACCCGCCAGATAAGCTCCGGCAAATTCGAAAATCATCGCAATGATAATTGCTTGCTTGATGGTTAAGGCTTTAGATCCTACCGATGTACCCATTGCATTGGCTACATCATTGGCACCGATCCCCCACGCCATTATAAAGCCGACTACCGCGGCCAGGATAATAAGCGTCATGCCATAACTTTGCAGAAGTTCCACAGGTCTCGCTCCTGGATTATTCGCTGACTAAGCTAGAAAACGCCATTTGGCGCAAAGTAAAGGAGGTTTTATCTTCGCAGTCGAAAATGACAACCGGCGCTAACGGTGTGATATCTGGCATAGATTATTTTTTAAACGTTTCCAATTCGGCTGCGGCGCATGATAACGAAATTCAATCCAATGCAATAGTGTAAATTTGCGGAATAAGTTAAATCGCAATAAAACTACGCGCGTCCGCTTATTTATACACCAAATATTTCAATTTTGTGACAGATCGCCACTAACTCAGGTGCTTTAATTTCTGTTGCATGTTCTCTAACGGTGAATGCCGCACATCAGTTCCCCGCGATAAGTAAACAACATACTCACAAATATTTTTACACCGGTCACCAATCCGTTCCAGAGAACGTAATGCCCACAGTACTTCCAGCCAGTCCTGCATATCGTCAGTACTTTTCTGCATTTCTCCGGTGGTGTATTTCAGCAACTTCTTATATTCTGCGTCAATGCGGTTATCCTGCTCATACACTTCCAGCGCAGAATTTTCATTTTGCCGCGCCAGAGCATCGAAGGTACCCCGCATCATTTGTACAACCCGGTCACCAATCAGAATCATGCTGCTTTTAATCGTTTCTGAAGCAGGCAGCTTATTTTTCGTTACCAGACGGGCTATCCGTTCTATCTCATCACCCATGCGCTCAATATCGGTAATGGCTTTCGACACCATCATCACCAGCCGTAAATCGGAAGCGGTGGGATGTCTTCTGGCTATGATGCGTAAGCACTCTTCATCAATCTGCATTTCCATGGCATTGATCTTGAGATCATTTAATATGACTTTTTCAGCCAGACCGGCATTATTCTGCTTAATCGCCCGCAGGGTATCCACCAGTTGCAGCTCGACTTCCCCTCCCATGGTAAGCACGGAATTTCTGAGGTTCTCCAGCTCAGTATTAAACTTGCCGGAGATATGGGTATTTAACGCAATCTGACGTGGCATGAATATCTCCCGTTAACCATAACGGCCTGTAATGTAATCTTCTGTCTGTTTATGTTCGGGCATGGTAAAGAGTGAATCGCTGTCAGCATATTCAATCAATTTCCCCTGATGCAGGAATGCCGTGTAATCAGACACCCGCGCAGCCTGTTGCATATTATGGGTGACAATCACAATAGTGCATCGTTTCTTCAGGCCGGCCATCAGCTCTTCAATAAACAATGTGGTCAGCGGATCCAGTGCCGATGTAGGCTCATCCAACAGCAGGATCTCCGGCTTCAATGCCAGCGCCCTTGCAATGACAAGCCGCTGCTGCTGACCACCGGACAAAATATGTGCTGATTCAAACAGCCGGTCTTTAACTTCTTCCCATAGCGCAGCCTCTTTAAGCGACTGTTCAACAGCATCATCAAGAAAACGTCTTACCCGTATTCCCTGCAAACGCAAACCATAGCAGACATTGTCATAAATGCTCATAGGGAACGGATTGGGTCGCTGAAACACCATGCCGACTTTGGTACGGAGCTGAGACACATTTTCCTTGCGGCCATTAATATCCCGGCCGCCAATGTAAATGCTGCCGTCGTAACGACAGTCAGCAACCAGATCGTTCATCCGGTTGAAAGCGCTGATAAGGGTAGATTTACCGCAACCGCTTTGTCCGATAAATGCCGTTATACGGTTCTTCGGAATGCTCATGCTGATGTCCTGCAGCACATGCTTCTGACCAAAGCGCAGATTAAGATGCTCCACCTTAATGGCCGTATCGTCATCATTCAGATGATGGACATCCAGCGTTTCATGTTCAAATAACTTCAGCATAATCAGCTCGCTAAGTACCGTTTTCTTAACCGTGCTCTGAGTAACACCGCCAGAATATTAAGAATGAGCACCACCAGCAATAACAGCAAACAGGTGGCGAACATCATGGAAGCCCCTTCTGCGTCAGTCTGGCTGTGGAAAGCACCGTCGTATATCAGTACACCCAGATGCATAAATTGCCGTTCCAGATGGAGATAGGGAAACTCGCCGTCAAAAGGTAAGTTAGGCGCAAACTTCACAGCTCCCACCAGCATCAGTGGTGCAACTTCGCCGGCAGCCCGCGCAATCGCGAGGATGACACCGGTCATGATGCCGGGCGAAGCCATGGGCAATACAGTATGCATAATGGTTTCCGCCTTCGTCGCTCCCAGGGCGTAGCTTCCCGCCCGCAATCCCCGCGGTACCCTGCGTAGCCCCTCTTCGGTAGCAACAATCACCACAGGGAGAGTAAGAATAGCCATGGTCAGCGCTGCCCAGAACAGTCCGGGCGTCCCCATAGTTGGCGAGGGTAATGTGTCTGAAAAGAACAACGAATCGATGTTACCGCCCACAATATAAACAAAGAAGCCCAGGCCGAATACGCCATAAACAATGGAAGGCACACCCGCCATGTTCGACACACTGATGCGGATGGTTGCTGTGAGGATATTATCCGGCGCATATTCATTGAGGTACACCGCGGCCAGTACACCAAATGGTGTCACAATGATGGTCATAATAAATACCATCAACACTGTGCCGAACAGCGCGGGGAACACGCCACCGGCGGTATTGGCCTGCTTGGGTGCCTGGATCAGGAACTGTCCGATATGACTCAGCGTAACCCCGATTTTACCGGCAATGCCAAGCTGACCCGGAAAAATCATTTCCTGTATGCTCGCCACCGGAATCGTAATGACTGAACCGTCAGCCATGGCAACGTGCAGTGTGTAACTGTCCCGCTCGGTTTCCAGTGCAATAATTTTGCTTTGCCACTGCCGGAAGGCATCATTCAGTTTTTCCCGCGCCGGCGCATCTGCAGCCACTCCCCGCGTATCCAGTTCAGCCAGTTTCTGGTGGATCCCTGACAACCAGCGGGTACGCAAATCATCAATGCTTTCTTCCAGACGGCTGACTTTTTCAGTGACCGTGCCGTAGGCTGACTCATCGAAAACATGCTGCCCGCCGGCAGTGATCTGTACCGGCACACCCAGTACGGACAGCCCGTCATTGAGGGTGATGTCGGCACTGTTTACCGATTCCACCAGCGTAAGCGTGCGATCTTCGTCTACAAGCGCCTGTGTACCGTGGGGATTTTGCTCCGACGAATACACCACCCAGCGCACGGTGTTATTGTTTTCCCTGTACTCACTGAAAACCTGGGCGTAAACAGACCTGGCCTCTTCCGTCTGCTCATCAATAAACGTGAGTGAATATACCGGTGCAGGCCAGAAATAAGCGACACCCCGGTAAATGATCAGGGCGAGAATACTGACAAGCGCCAGCAATAACAGCGTGGTTAAAAATGCGGTGAAGCTGATAACAAACGACTGACGCTGTGCCGGCGTCATAATGGCTTCAATTTTGGATTTAATCATGACGGGCATTGACCCGGAGTTTTTGCCGCAACAGTTCAGCCAGCGTATTCACAATGAAAGTGAAGCCGAACAGGATACAGGCAGTTAAAAATAAGATCTGATAGTGCGCGCCCTGCACGTCGGTTTCCGGCAGTTCGATGGCCAGGTTCGCGGTAAGTGCCCGCAGTCCCTCCAGCAGACTCCAGTCGGAAACCGGCGTATTCCCTGTGACCATCAGTACGATCATGGTTTCACCAAAGGCGCGGCCAAAGCCGAGCATAATCGCTGCCAGAATACCGGGCATGGCCATCTGCAAGACCACGTATTGCAATGTCTGTAACCGTGTTGCCCCGAGGGCAAAAGACGCGTGCTTAAGATAATCAGGTACCCCGCTGATTGCATCTTCAGCCAGCGAGTAGATTGTCGGGGAAATAGCCACACCGAGAGCCAGCGCAACCACGATAGTAGTTTTACCAACCGGCGTTTCAGACGATGCCGACATGGTTTCAAAACCGTCTACGCCGGCCAGGCTGAATATCCATTCCGGTGCCCATTGCATGCTGACGTAGCCCAGACAGAATACCATCAAAGGCAAAACAACCAGTTCTGTACCCTGACGCAATACATGGGGTAATTTTCGCGCTACGCGGTTTTGTACAAAAGCCGCTGCAAATAAAATCAACGGCACAACCACAAGGAAAAACGCAAAGGAAAAAAGTACCCGCTCAGCCATAGGAGCCAGCCAGATAGCGGCCACAAAGCCGATAAGCACAGAAGGCACTGCTTCCAGCAATTCCAGAGCCGGCTTCAGCCAGTGCCTGAGTGCCGCTCTGGAGAAATATGCAGAATACACCGCAGCCCCCACGGCTACAGGTATCGCAATGATAAGAGCCAGCACTGAAGCTTTCAGACTGCCGATTAATAGCGGCACCAGGCTGTATTTCGTTTCCTGATAATCTGAGCCACTGGTGGTTTGCCAGATAGTTCCGTCTTCTTGGTATCCTTCATATTGCTGAGGACTGAATAACGAGGACCAGGTGGTGATACCGGTGAGCCAGTTTACTTTCTCAACCGACACACCAGAGTCTGACCACAGATAAAGCCGCTGTCCGTACCAGCTGATATGACTTTGTGGCGTTGCATTCCTGAAACGGCTTACCACTTCACCGGTGACTCTGTTCATCAGCAACACCTGTTGTTGCTTTGTGAGCAGCGCCAGACCGTTGGTGGTTGCATGGGCAGTCACATCAGCGGGGAGCTGCTTCTCAGGCAGAGTGGTGGTCCACGTTGGATAGTAACGCATCTTACCGTCAGTATTTTGCAGCACCCAGCGGGTTAACTTCCCTTCCGGCGACGCCATCAGCACCGTGCGATCTTTTGGCAGGCTGTGCCACCAGGAAACCGGCTCTCTGGTGAATTTTTCTTCAGGAGCGCCTTTCAGGGGATATTGTCCGAGCACGCCATTTTCATAAACCAGCGTGATGCCACTGCCGGGTAAAGGCAGTACACTGGCATCAGAGGAGTAGTGATGATCCGTTATTTTCACCGGATTTCTGCGGTTTACCCAGCGGACGAATATTTGAGACGGCGTGTGAACAACGGCCACAATCCACTGCTCCCCTAATTCAATTTGCCAGCGGATGCGCCCGTCCCAGATATCCTGCGGTAGTGCAAAGCTGATCAATCCGGCCCCGATTGTTCGCGGCTCGCCGGCATTAAATTGCGGTTCAGCAGTGGGCAGAGCCAGAGACTGTACTTCAACAATCCGTACCTGACTGGAAGAGGAGACATCAGCAATGAAATGTTGTCCGGTTTCACTTACCACGCGGGTTTCATGATCGCAGGGACGAATATAGTCATGAAAAGGCTCAAAGCCTGTTTTTGTGCCGTTCAGCGCCAGCATTTTCACCCGGCATTCATCTGACCGCGTCATCAATGGCTGACCTTCCATCAGATCGCCGCTGGCCAAAACCGCCTGTCCCTGCTTTATCTGTTCCGGGCTGAGTGACGCACTGGCCACATTAACCACATCCGGACGCATAGCCAGTGGCATTGCCTGTGAAATAAGGTGAGTAATGAGCAATACCAACGTGAACAGCACCATGCCACCAAACAGTGTCACGATGAATGTCAGGCGCTTGTCTTTACGCTGCCTTTTCTTAATTTGTTTGTCCGCAGGTGACTTCATTATTGTAAAAGCAACTTTTGCCTGATTTTTCAGAAGATCAGATAGGGTTGATTGCCAATGATGTGTTATTTTAATACTTCTAATCAAGTGAAAGTTACGCAGTCTCTCTGCGCCAACCCACTCGTCAGCACCGTTGCCGGGTGCCGTCATTCAAAATAACAGGAGTGCCAATGCAACCTCTGATCATTACTATCATGGGCAAGGACAAACCCGGTCTGGTTGATGCCCTTGCCAAGTGTGTTTATCGTCACGATGCCAACTGGTTGGGCAGCAGCTTTGCTCATATGGCTGGCCTGTTTACCGGTTTCGTTGAGGTACATGTTCCCAAAGAAAAACACGATGATTTGGTATCGGCCTTAGACAGCCTGCCCGATTTAACCGTGCAGTCTGTCACTGTTGCTGAGAATTCTCAGACCTTCAGCGACACCCTGAAAGTAGAAATCATGGGTAACGATAAGCCCGGCATCGTACAGGAACTGACAAATATTCTAAACCAGTTCAACCTGAATATTGTCTCTTTTGATTCCCGTTGCGAGAGTGCCCCCAACTGGGGAAGTCTGATGTTTAAAGCTAAAGCGGTTATCGCCGTGCCGGAGTCATTCGACGACAGTGCACTGCAAACAGCGCTGGAAGGTATCGCAAACGACCTGGTTGTCGACATCAACACCAGCGTATAACGCTACGAAAATCACCTCCGGTTCCGTGCCGGAAACCCCGCCTGTCACACGGTTGTCACGGATAAGTGGCAGGCTTTGCAACTTTTGAATTGTAAAACCGTAAGTATGGAACACAACGAACTGTATTACCCCAAAGAACTTAGCTGGCTGGCCTTTAATGAAAGGGTGCTGCAGGAGGCTGCCGACAAAAATAACCCGGCAGTGGAGCGCATTCGCTTTTTGGGCATTTATTCGAACAACCTGGACGAATTTTACCGTGTCCGCGCCGCCGACGTAAAACGTCAAATAACGATTGCAGAAGACAATGGCAGTGATGATGAAGCCAACAAACTGATGGCTTTAATGGCGGAAATTCAGAAGAAAGTGGTACACCTATCCAACAAGTTCGATGAAATTCACAAAGATGTGCTGAAGGCTCTGGCCCGTTACAACATTTTCATTCTGCGAAAAGATGAGCTGAACGATTACCAGCGTGTATGGTTGCGTAACCTCTTCGTCAATAAGATTCTTCGCCACATTGCGCCTATCCTGATTGATAAAAAAACCGATCTGCTAAGCCGCCTTAATGGCACATCTGTTTATCTGTATGTGGCATTACGTCGCACAGGTAAAAATACCCGTTACGCCGTTGTTCAGGTGCCCACGTCAGAAACCTCACGGTTTATCCTGATCCCGCCGGAAAAAAGCCGTAAGAAAAAGCACATTATTTTGCTGGATGACGTCATTCAGCTTTGTCTTGAAGAAATATTCCGTGGCTTCGTGAAGTACGATTCTCTTGAAGCTTATTCCTTTAAAATGACCCGCGACTCTGAATACTCCATCAATGACGAAATTGATGAGAGCTATATGGACAAGATGTCCGAGAGTATGAAGCAACGCCTGATTGCCGAACCTGTACGTGTTATCCACGACTACTCCATGCCGGAAGACATGGTAGTGGATTTACGTAAACGCCTGAAAGTCACTAAGCTCGATACCATGCATGCTGCAGGTCATTACCGGAACTTCAAAGACTTCATCGGCTTTCCGAATGTAGGTCGTGAGTATCTGGAAAATCCTAAACTGCCGGCCATCGACACGAAGATGTTCTCAACCCACAATACCGTCTTCGATGCCATTACCGCTCACGATATTCTGCTGTACTATCCGTATCACCGCTTCCTGCATTTCACCGAGTTTTTGCGTCAGGCAGCGTTCGACCCGAGCGTAAAGTCTATTCGAATCAACATTTACCGGGTAGCAAGCAACTCGCGGATCATTAACTCACTCATTGATGCGGTAGACAACGGCAAGAAAGTAACCGTAGTCGTAGAGCTTCGTGCCCGTTTCGATGAAGAAGCCAACATTGAATGGTCCCGCCGGATGACTAACGCAGGTATCCGCGTTGTACTAGGTGTTCCTACGTTAAAAATTCACAGTAAGCTGTGTCTGGTAACCCGTGAGGAACGGGGATCGCTGGTCAATTACGCGCACTTCGGTACCGGTAACTTTAACGAGAAAACCGCCAAGATTTATACCGACTTCAGTTTGTTTACCCGCAATCAGGAACTGGCAGAAGAAGCCGCCAGTGTATTCGATCTTATCCAGTACCCGTACCGCCGCTATAAGTTCCAGCATCTGCAAATTTCGCCGCTGAACAGCCGTAATAAAATTCAGTCGCTAATCCGCCAGGAAATTCAGTATTTGAAGGAAGGCCACAAGGCCCAGATCACCTTCAAAATAAACAACCTGGTCGACAAGGAGCTGATTGACGACCTGTACCGCGCCAGCCAGGCCGGCATGAAGATTCGCGGTATTGTGCGGGGCATGTGTTCACTGGTCCCGGGTCTTCCGGGCATAAGCGAAAACATCACTATTACCAGTATCGTTGACCGTTTCCTGGAACACCCAAGGGTGATGGTATTTGAGGGTGGCGGTGACAGAAAAGTGTTTATCTCATCGGCGGACTGGATGACCCGTAACATGGACAACCGCATTGAAGTTGGTTGTCCGGTTTATGATAAACGTTTGCAACAGCAAATTGTCGATGTCCTTGAGCTGCAATTTAAAGACACGTTGAAAGCGCGGGTGATTGACAAGGAACAGACGAATAAGTACGTTCGTAGGGGTAACCGTAAAAAACTACGCTCACAGATAGAAATCTATGACTATCTTAAGCGTCTCGAAGATGAGTAACGCCATTTGAGTCCATCCGAATCCGTATTTGAAGCTGTTGAAAGCCGTGACACCACTAAGGTTGCGGCACTTGATATTGGCTCAAACAGCTTCCACCTGGTGGTTGCCCGTATTAATGCGGGCTCCGTTCAGATTCTTCACCGCCTGAAAGAAAAAGTCCGTCTGGCGGCGGGTTTAAGCGAAGACAATGTATTATCTGATGAAGCGATTGAACGTGGCCTTAAAATGCTGCAACTGGTGGCAGACAGCCTGCGGGGCTTCGAACCGGATTCGGTACGCATTGTTGCCACGCATACCCTTCGCCGTGCAGTCAATGCCCGTGCGTTTATCAATGCAGCCCGTGAAGTATTGCCCTACCCCATCGAAATTATCTCCGGTGTGGAAGAAGCCCGCTTAATTTATCAGGGCGTAGCCCATACCAATCACAGCGACGGCCGCCGTTTAGTGGCTGACATTGGCGGCGGCTCCACAGAGTTCGTTATTGGCGAAGGTTTTGACCCGCTGATTTGCCGCTCGTTACAAATGGGCTGCGTCAGTTATACCAACCGCTTCTTTGCTGACGGTGGATTAAAAGCCAAAAATTTCAACCGCGCTATTACGGCGGCGAAGCAAGAACTTGAAATGATTGAGAACCGCTACAAGCAGTTAGGCTGGTCTCAGTGTATCGGTACGTCCGGCACAATTAAAACCCTGTTCAGCCTTGCTCAGCGCGACAAATCAAACGGTCACGATGAGCCGGTGACGCTGAAAAGTTTGCGCAATCTGATGAAGTCTTTCATCGAGGCCGGCCACACCGACAAACTCACTATGCCGGAAATCAGTGATGACCGGCGTGGCGTGATAGCCGGCGGTCTGGCCATTCTTATCGGTATTTTTGAATCCCTCGGCATCGACACCCTGCAATACTCCCCGGCCGCTCTGCGGGAAGGAGTGTTGTATCAGATGGAAGATGAACTTAAACACACCGATATCCGTGAGCGGACAGCAAAGAGCCTGGCCACGCGGTACGATGTGGACACCGATCAGGCGAACATGGTGCTTACCACTACCCTGAGTCTTTTTGACCAGGCGTCCGGTGACTGGAAATTCAAAAACAAAGATTTCCGCGCCATGCTCGGATGGGCAGCCCTGTTACACGAAGTTGGTTTACAAATAAACTCCCGTGGTGTGCAGCGGCACTCGGCTTACATTTTAGCGAATGTGGATATGCCCGGCTTCACTCAGGAGCAACAGGACTTACTGGCCACACTGGTTCGTTTTCACCGTAAGAAAATTAAAGTGGCTGAGATCCCTGAGTTTCAACTGTTTGACAGTAATGCCGTGAAACGGGCCATTTGTCTTATTCGTCTGGGCGCATTACTGAACATCAAACGTCAGGAAGCGTTTCTGCCGGAAATGAAAGTGAATGCATCCAAGCATGCGCTGACGCTTACGTTTCCCGCCGGATGGCTGGAAACCAAACCCATCATGTCTGCGGATCTTCAGCAAGAAATCCTCTACTGGAAAACACTGGAACTGGAGTTAGTGATTCAGGAAAACTGAGTAATGCAGAGTTGTTTATAAGCCAGATTCAGCTCTGTGCCCGTTTTACCTGATCGCGGCCTGATGCCTTGGCTCTGTAAAGGGCTTCATCAGCGTAGCGGATGCCTTCAAATATAGTTTCATCTTTACCAATTTCGGCCACACCGAATGATGCTGTAAGATTAATGGATGCTTTTTCCAGTTGTATTTCGCTGCTGCGGACCTGTTCACAAAGCCGTTCAGCCAGCGTACTGGCCTCCATCAGCTTGCTGTTTGGAAGCAGGATCAAAAACTCTTCGCCCCCCATACGAATCATGGTATCGCCATCCCGCAGAGATGTTTCCACAATTTCAGTAAATCGCCTCAGGGCAATATCTCCCATGGGATGGCCGAACTTGTCATTCACAGCTTTGAAATAATCAATGTCGCAGGCCACCAGGGACAGGGGCTGGTTATGCCGGCGTGTATGAGACAGCATTTTCGGTGCTTCTTTGTAGAGAAAGTGGCGATTTTTCGTGCCTGTCAAAGCATCAATATACACCTGGGTGCTGAGCCGCTGAAATAAAGATTGCATCAGACTGGTGGGAAAGCCCAGCATGAACAGAATAGTCAGAAAAAAGATCGCGACAAACGCCACATTGGTACTGACTGACTCCCCTTCTTCCAGCATGGAGAGATAAACCGGCACCCCGAAAACGACGCCCACAGTAGTAATAGCGACCACGACGAAAATCATTTCATCGCCGCCCTTATTTTGCGGAATATGCCGGTAAATGAGCTTCAGCGCCATTCCCAGCGGTACCAGCACACATGCGGAGACGATGAGTTCTCTGATAAGCACCTGGTCATTGACCAGATAAAAATACAAAGACACGGCTTCACACAAGACCAGGTGACACACTATGCCGGCAGCTTCCAGTGGCCTGAGAGGTAATCCGTAGCGCCGCATTACCACCATCAGCAACATATACATCGCCAGTAAAATACACAGGTTCAGGGTGGCCGCGCTGGCCAGAGGATAGCCCAGCGGTTCCAGACAAATAGCCAGAAATGCAAACCAGACTGAAATGAGGAATAGCCGGCCAAAAACCGGCGATTGCGCTTTATAGCGGTGATTAGGCACAGGCAGGGCGAAAGTAAACACAACACCTACCGTTACCAGCAAACTGAGAATGCCAATTAAAAAATAGATGTGTTCTGTATTGCTCACTACAACGGATCCCTTTTATTGGCGAAGTATTCCGGCGCATGCCTTCGCGCCGCTTTGTTGGAGTTTTAGCCAATGTGAAACCATAGTCCAGCCGGCTTCAATCTGTCAATTTCGTAGCATGAAATGCTTAATAAACTACACTCAGACAGGATATAAATTAGAATCTACTAATAAAGTATAAAGCAGAACTTAAAGACAGCAAAGTGTGTGAGGAAAAAGAAAGCAAACCGGTAAGCAGGATCTTACCGGTTTGTTGATATGAATTAAGATTTTGACGCCTGATAGATAGACTCAATGGCAGCATCCAGCGTACTGTCGAACTCTTCCTGCGACTGCTGAGCACTGACGCCCTCAGTTAATGCACGGGAGAACGAGGCGATGATACCCGGGTTTTCTGCCAGTTTTGCATTCGCTTCATCACGGGTATAACCCCCTGACAATGCCACAACTTTAATCACTTTAGGATGATCAACCAGTTCTTTGTAGAAGTTATCCTGAGTTGGCAACGTGAGTTTCAGCATCACTTCCTGGCCTTCATTCAGCAGATTAAGCTGCGTCATGATTTCCAGCTTAAGCAATGCTTCGGCTTCCGCCTTCTCCGGGCTGTTGATATCTACTTCCGGTTCGATGATAGGCACCAGACCTGCAGCCAGGATTTGCTTACCCACCTCAAACTGTTGCGCAACGATGGCTTTGATACCTTCATGATTAGCCAGCTTGACCACTGAACGCATCTTGGTACCGAATACGTCCTGCGCCACGGCTTTAGCAAGCAGGGTATCCAGGGTAGGAATAGGCTTCATCAGCTGAACACCATTCGCCTCATCCTCAAGTCCCTTGTCTACCTTGAGGAAAGGAACCACACGCTTTTTCTCCCACAGGAATTTTGCCGAAGGCATGCCTTCGATATCCCTGTCGAGGGTGTTTTCAAACAGAATGGCACCCAGAACGCGTTCACCACTGAACACATCGCTGGTAATAATGCGGGTTCGCATGGCATGTACCATGTCGAACATTTCTTCGTCTGTGCTGTAAGCAGACGGATCGATCCCATAAAGTTTCAGAGCTTTAGGTGTACTGCCTCCGCTTTGATCGAGGGCTGCAATGAAACCTTTTTGGACTTTAATTTTATCCAGCATAGCCTGCTGCGCTTGTGATGCCATGAGCAACACTCCTTTTTATGTGCCGCGTGTAAAGACGGCTGTAGGGTTTATAATAATGCCGGCAAACGTCACTGTTCGCCGGACAAGTTGAGTAACGAATTTCGTTACACGAGCGCTGTTTTTATTATTGGTTTTTTTCTTCTAAAACAGCGACCGCTGGCAGGGTTTTACCTTCCAGGAACTCAAGGAAAGCACCACCGCCGGTAGAGATGTAAGATATCTTATCTGCGATATCATACTTATCTACTGCAGCTAACGTGTCACCGCCACCTGCAATAGAGAATGCGTCACTGTCTGCAATAGCCTGTGCTAACGCTTTTGTGCCAGCGGCGAATTGATCAAATTCAAATACGCCTACAGGACCGTTCCAGACAATTGTGCCCGCATTTTTCAAAATTGTTTCTAACGCCGCCGACGAATCAGGACCGATATCGAACACCATGTCGTCGTCGCCGATTTGATCCACCGCCTTTAATGTGGCCGGCGTGGTTTCAGAGAACTCAGTACCGGTGACCACATCGGTAGGTACCGGAATATCACCGCCGTTTGCCTGCGCCTGTGCAATGAGCTCTTTCGCTTCATCAACCAGGTCCATTTCAACCAGTGATTTGCCCACATTGTGGCCCTGAGCAGCAATGAACGTATTGGCGATACCACCACCAACAATAAGCTGGTCCACTTTCTCTGCCAGCGTTTTCAGCACGGTAAGTTTGGTAGAAACCTTTGAACCACCCACAATAGCAACCATCGGACGCTTAGGATTATCTAATGCTTTACCCAGTGCATCCAGTTCAGCTGCAAGCAGCGGGCCAGCACATGCTTTTGGCGCAAATTTTGCGACACCATGTGTCGACGCCTGAGCACGGTGAGCTGTACCGAAGGCATCCATGACAAAGATGTCGCACAGCGCAGCGTATTGTTTTGACAGGGTTTCGTCGTCTTTCTTTTCGCCTTTATTAAAACGAACGTTTTCCAGAATAACCAGTTCGCCCGGCTTCACGTCAACACCGTTCAGATAGTCTTTGACCAGCGACACTGACACGTCCAGTGCACCATTTAAGTAATCCACGACTGGTTGCAGTGAATATTCTTCTTCGTATTTGCCTTCTTCAGGACGACCCAGGTGAGACATCACCATTACCGCTGCGCCGGCTTCCAGAGCAGCTTTGATTGTAGGGATAGATGCTTTGATACGCGCATCTGACGTGACTTTACCGTCTTTTACCGGTACGTTGAGATCCTGACGGATCAACACGCGCTGACCGTTCAGCGCCAAATCCTGCATGCTTGGAATTGCCATAGTTTTCCCTTAAAAACTGAAGTTAATTTCCTCAACACCCCGACTGGTACATGGCCAGCGTGGTATCAATCATTCGATTTGCAAAACCCCATTCATTGTCACACCACACCAGCGTTTTCACCAGCTGACGGTGACTTACACGGGTTTGCGTTCCGTCAACAATGCATGAATGAGGATCGTGATTAAAATCTACTGAGACTAACGGCGCTTCCGAATAACCCAATATACCGGAAAGTCGCCCTTCGCGCGCTTTTTTCAGTGCGTTGTTCACATCAGTGATGTTCACTTCTGTGTCCAGCGTGACACTTAAATCCATGGCCGTCACATTGACTGTGGGTACCCGCACCGCAATGGCTTCAAACTTACCTGCAAACTTTGGCAGAATACGTTCGATGCCGGCGGCTAACCGGGTGTCGACAGGAATGATAGACTGACTCGCAGCTCTGGCACGACGGAGATCTTTGTTATAAGCATCAATCACCTGCTGATCATGCATTGACGCATGTATGGTAGTGATTGTGCCGCTTAATACGCCGAAAGCATTATCCAGCGCCTGGATGACAGGAACAATACAGTTCGTGGTGCACGAGCCGTTAGATACCAGTTTGTGTTCAGGTAACAACGATTCTTCGTTGGTGCCAAAAATGATGGTGTTGTCTAAATCGGTGCTGCCGGGCTGTGAAAAGAGCACTTTGCCGGCACCGGCATCAAGATGGGCCTGACCGGCCTGCCGGTCAGAAAATACACCGGTACATTCGAGCACAATATCCACCCCCAGAGTGTCCCAGGGGAGGTTGTGAATATCTGGTTCAGCCAACAGGCGGATACTGTCACCCGCCACCATTAACTGTTCGTCTTGTAGCGCCACATCAAACCCGAACCGACCATGCGTGGTGTCGTATTTGAGCAGATGGGCTATGCCTTGAGGTTCTGCCAGGTCGTTAATCGCAACTACTTTAATCAATTGATTGCGCCCTGTTTCATACAGGGCGCGCAGTACGTTACGACCAATGCGGCCAAACCCATTTATGGCTACATGGACCATAAAAAACCGCCTGTTGTCGAACTATTATAAAGACAACGCTGCCTCAACAACGGCATCTGTTGTAATGCCGAAGTGTTTGAACAGTTCTCCTGCCGGACCGGATTCACCAAAGGTGTCCATGCCCACAATTGCGCCGCCGAAACCTGTGTATTTATACCAGGAATCTTTCGCTAATGCTTCAACTGCAACACGCTTAGTAACACTTGAAGGCAGAACAGCTTCACGATATTCAGCATCCTGACGGTCAAACGCATCAGTACAAGGCATAGAAACCACACGGGCTTTAACACCCTTCTCAGCCAGTTGCTCGCTGGCAGCGACAGCCAGTTGCACTTCAGAGCCGGTGCCGATCAGCAGTACATCCGGTGTACCTTCAGTATCCTTAAGGATATAACCACCTTTAGCGATGTCAGCAACCTGCTCAGCAGAGCGTGCTTGCTGCGGTAAACCCTGACGGGTAAAAATTAAGGTGGTAGGACCTTCGGTGCGTAAAATTGCTTCTTTCCAGGCAACCGCAGACTCAACCTGGTCACAAGGCCGCCAGTTGTCAAGGTTAGGCGTAGAGCGTAATGCCACCAGTTGCTCAACCGGCTGGTGCGTAGGACCATCTTCACCCAGACCAATAGAATCGTGGGTATAGACAAAGATAGACGGCGCTTTCATCAGCGCGGCCATTCGCACTGCGTTGCGTGCATATTCCATAAACATCAGGAAGGTCGCGCCGTACGCTTTAAAGCCGCCGTGCAGGGTAATGCCGTTCATCATTGCCGACATACCGAACTCACGTACACCGTAATAGATGTAGTTACCGGATGCGTCTTTCTCATCAACACCTTTTGAGCCTGACCAGATTGTCAGGTTAGAACCGGCAAGGTCAGCAGAACCGCCCAGCAATTCCGGCAGTAACGGACCATATGCATTCAGTGCATTCTGCGATGCTTTACGGGTTGCCGGGGCATCAGGATTAGCTTGCAGTTTTGCAATGTAAGCATCCGCTTTTTCAACGAAGTCAGCCGGAACATCACCGTTTACGCGGCGGCTGAATTCTGCTGCCAGTTCAGGGAACGCTTTTTCATAGGCTGCAAACGCTTCGTTCCAGCTCGCTTCTGCCGCACTGCCCTTTTCTTTACCATCCCACTCAGCGTAAATATCCTGTGGTACTTCGAAGGCACCGTGGGTCCAGCCAAGTTCTTTGCGGGTTAATGCAATTTCGTCATCACCCAGCGGGGCGCCGTGACAATCTTCTTTGCCCTGCTTGTTAGGGGAACCAAAACCGATAATGGTTTTGCAGCAGATAAGTGTAGGCTGTGTGGTATTCGCGCGGGCTTCATCAACCGCTTTACGGATTTGATCAGGGTTGTGACCATCAACTCCGGCAATGACATGCCAGCCGTATGATTCGAAACGCTTCACAGTATCGTCGGTGAACCATCCTTCCACTTCGCCGTCGATAGAGATGCCGTTGTCATCGTAGAACGCCACCAGCTTGCCAAGACCTAAAGTGCCGGCTAATGAGCAAACTTCATGAGAAATACCTTCCATCAGACAGCCGTCACCCAGGAACGTGTAGGTGTAATGGTCGACGATATCGTGGCCGTCCTGATTAAACTGTGCAGCCAGCACTTTCTCTGCCAGCGCCATACCTACGGCGTTGCTGATCCCTTGTCCCAGCGGGCCGGTGGTGGTTTCAACACCCGGCGCATAGCCATATTCAGGGTGACCAGGGGTTTTAGAATGTAACTGACGGAAATTTTTCAGCTCTTCTAACGGCAGATCGTAACCCGTAAGATGCAGCAATGAATAAAGCAGCATAGAGCCGTGACCGTTTGAAAGCACAAAACGGTCGCGGTTCGCCCAGTTAGGATTAGACGGGTTATGAGAAAGATAATCGCACCACAAAACCTGCGCGATATCCGCCATACCCATAGGGGCGCCCGGGTGGCCTGATTTGGCTTGCTGAACTGCATCCATGCTTAGTGCGCGGATAGCGTTGGCAAGTTCACGACGAGTTGGCATGCTAACTCCTTTAATAATTTGCTTAAAACTTTGACACTGACAACCCGGACATTAATCCGGAAACGGATAGGAATTCCTGCTGCCGACTATGAATTTTCAAACTGGCGACTATTCTTACCTAAGCGCATAACCAGTTCAATGTGTTTTATACCGGGTGCACTTATCGAATTTAGTTAACTTATAACAATTATTCGGATAGTCGTTGCGCAAAACAGGTTCTCTGCTGACAGAAATCGTTTTTCGTCTTACTCACGTAATAACGAACCGGACTGTCAACGAAACGTAACAAATAGACTTTTAGACGTCCAGAAGTAAAGATGGTATTTTTACACGAACCCGGTACAATGCTGTTCATCGTCCGGGACGACAGAATATACCCGGGGGCGAACGAATATACCCAACCAGCCAGTCACTTAAGCTTATGATAGTGATGTATTGGTTAACCCAGAAATAACGGAGGATTTATGGCCGCACATTTATTCACATCGGAATCAGTCTCAGAAGGACATCCGGATAAAATTGCCGACCAGATTTCAGATGCTGTGCTTGACGCCATATTAGAACAGGATCCCAAAGCACGGGTTGCCTGCGAAACGTATGTAAAAACCGGTATGGTACTGGTAGGTGGTGAGATCACCACATCCGCCTGGGTCGATATTGAAGAATTGACCCGTCAGACGGTAAAAGAAATTGGTTACAACCACTCAGATGTAGGCTTTGATGCTGACTCCTGTGCTGTGCTGAATGCGATTGGTAAGCAATCTCCTGACATTAATCAGGGTGTTGACCGTGCCCGCCCTGAAGAACAGGGTGCCGGTGACCAGGGTCTGATGTTCGGCTATGCCAGTGACGAAACTGACGTATTAATGCCGGCACCGATCACCTACGCACACCGCCTGGTACAAAAGCAGGCTGAAGTCAGAAAATCCGGCCAGCTCGATTTCCTGCGCCCTGATGCGAAAAGTCAGGTGACTTTTATTTATGAGAACGACAAGCCGGTGGGTATTGATGCCGTTGTTCTGTCTACTCAGCACAATGAAAAGGTCACCACAGAGCAACTTCGCGAAGCCGTTATGGAAGAAGTGATTAAGCCTGTACTGCCTTCGGAATGGCTGACCAAAAATACTCAATTCCACATTAACCCGACTGGTCGTTTTGTAATTGGCGGCCCAATGGGTGACTGTGGTCTGACTGGCCGTAAAATTATCGTAGATACCTACGGCGGTATGGCCCGTCACGGTGGTGGTGCATTCTCCGGCAAAGATCCGTCAAAAGTAGACCGCTCGGCGGCATATGCAGGTCGTTATGTGGCGAAGAATATCGTTGCAGCCGGTCTGGCGAAGCGTTGTGAAATTCAGGTGTCTTACGCTATCGGTGTAGCAGAGCCAACATCTATCAGTATTGAAACGTTTGGTACAGGCGTGGTTGATGAGAAAACACTGGTGGCACTGGTACGTGAACACTTTGACTTACGTCCTTACGGCCTGATCAAGATGCTTGATCTGGAACGTCCGATTTACCGTCCGACGGCTGCTTACGGTCACTTCGGCCGTGATGAATTCCCGTGGGAAGCCACTGACAAAGCAGAAGCGCTTAAAGCCTCTGTATAAAAACAAAGATAAAAGGAAAGCGGCATGTGGGAACATGCCGCTTTTTTTATTTAAATTATTTTAAAAATAATTACATTTTCCCACTGGGATAATCATCCAAACCAACTACACTTAAGTATAAATCGCATTGCCTGCCCGATAATCAATCCCTAACTGAGCTGCAGACTCAGGCACACACATAGGAACCATGCCATGAAATGCTTCTGGCTAGTGAGTTGTCTGACTTTATTAAGTACGCTGTGTCATGCAGGCGACAGTGTACTTTCTGCTACGAAAAAAAGTCAGCCGGTATACGTTGCCTCCCCCTATCAGTCTGAAATTTCATTTCGCAGTCAGCGCCTGCCAGCCTGGCGATTTGGGGTGCGCTACAACCGCGAGCTGCCTTATCACGACCAGTGGGTTGACAAGATTAGTACGTATCACTCCGTAGACTCCGTGAGGGTCTCGGCCAGCCGCTCCCTGGTAAAAGACTCCAGTCAACGCGTTTTCGCAGCTCTGCAAACCAGTAACGATCAACAGGCCGCCTATTCTGACTGGCTTTATCTGCCTTACAATGCAGGCACCGCCGCCAGCGTCGGCTGGCAAATCGGAGAATTAAATTCGGTGAAAATGGCAGTGGAGTACCAGTATAGGGAAGTGAGTGATAAAGACATCAATTCATTGTTGCTCGGCGTGCAGTACTATTTCTGACCCTTACTCAGACAACGGCCTGCGTTACCCCAGCATAAAATCCACAATGCTTTCGCAATGAATTTCCGTGGTGTCCAGTACCGGAATACTGACATCTCCGGACTTTATCAACATACCAATTTCCGTGCAGCCGAGAATGACAGCCTGCGCACCGTCTGCTGCCATTTGCTCAATGATTTGCTGATAAATCTCTTTTGAGGATGCCCGTGTTTCGCCTTTGCACAGTTCATTATAAATAATGTCATGAATGACCTGCCGGCCGGCCATATCCGGTGTCAGGACAGTGATCCCATACCCTTGCAGCCGTTCAGTATAGAATGCTTGCTCCATGGTGAACCGGGTGCCTGTCAGGGCTGCTTTATTTATGCCCCCGCGCTCGCACACACTGGCTGTCGCATCAGCAATATGGAGTAAGGGTATGTTCAGGGCCTTTTCTACTTCAGGAGCGACTTTGTGCATCGTATTAGTCGCAATAGCAACGCCGTCTGCGCCGCCGACTTCCAGTTGTTTTGCAGCCTGAACCATCGCCCGGGTAAGTGCATCCCAGTTATTTTCATGCTGCCACTGGCTAATCTCTGCGAAATCCACGCTGTTCAGTAATATGCGTGCACTGTGCAGCCCGCCCAGACGTTGTTTCACATAGCTGTTAATCAGGCGGTAATACATTGCCGATGATTCCCAGCTCATGCCACCGATAATACCAATCTGCTTCATTGAAGTTCCCTGTACGTACTATCTTGCCAGTGCCGGCATCGGCATGGATGCTGTAGTCATGAAGGTTTGCTGGATGAGCTCCGCATCTACACTGGCACGATGGCGTTTAACACACTGCTGATTGACCAGAGTCTGCTTCACTTCATGCCAGTGTTGCATCTGGTTTTCAGATAACAGGTATTCCAGCGCTGTCAGCTTAAAGTCCATTTCTATGCCGGCTTCTGCGTAGAGTTTGATCAGCCAGGGATAATCCACCACCCAGCCGTCTGAATAGGCGGTGCTGTTTTGCATGAAGGCATTGAGCTGAATGCACACTTCCCTGCCGTCAATGCCGTATCGGGAAAGCACATCGCGGGTAATACCGTGTAGAGATTCGGCCTCGCTGTTCCAGTGCGTCCAGCGCTGATAGGGCTTTATCAGACGACAAAAGCGCGCACCATCAGAACGCTTCACACCGATTTCGATGGGAAAACTGTCGCTGCCGAACCCGCTGGCTTCGACATCCAAAATGGTAGGAGGATAATGATTTTGCACGCTAATTTTGATTTATTCGTTATACGTTAAAACTAAGTCTCTAACCTGAAAGGTGCAAGTTTTTATTCTGATAAATTCCACCATCCTTTGTCTAATTGCAGAATCGCATGCAAATACTAATATTATCCCGAGCCCTTTTAAAACAACCGTTTTCCTTTACGTTTACGTGACTGAATATGACCAGATTTCTCTTAATCTTTCTGCTTACTCTGACAGGTGCCGGCAGCCTGGCCGTGGCACAGGAAAAAGCGCCGCTGGTACTGGCACTTGATGCCGATCTCAGTGCTGTTGCCGTGGAAGGCGGAACCGCGATACGCCGGGGAATGGAAATTGCCATCGCGGAAGTTAACAACAATGGCGGCGTTCTTGGTCACCAACTCTCACTGGTCACAACGGATCACCGTGGAAACCCGGCCCGCGGCGTGTATAACGTCGAACAACTGGCAAAGCGGCAGGATTTACTGGCTATCTTTGGCGGTGTACATACACCGGTAGCTGTGGCCGAACTGGATGCAGTGCATAAGAACAACCTCTTGTTCCTGAGCCCCTGGGCCGCCGGTACATCACTGGTCGATAATCATTACACGCCAAATAACGTTTTTCGTGTCTCTATCCGTGATGAGCAGGCCGGAGAAGTTCTGATTAAAACAGCCAGAGAACGGGGAGTTAAAGAAATTGCCCTGGTACTTGAGCGTACAGGCTGGGGTCGTTCAAATTTAACATCATTATCTAAAGCGGCTGAACATCAGGGCCTGAAAATCGTGAGCACACAATGGATAAACTGGCGCCAGACAGATTTTACCAATGAGATGTCGGCGATTATCCAGTCTGGTGCCGGGGCTATTATTCTTGTCTCTAATGCGCCTGAAGCAGCTGTTGTCAGCAAAGCTCTGCTCAAACTGGAAGCGGCAGAAATGCCGTTAATTGCTCACTGGGGTCTGGCAGGTGGTGATTTTGTCGCGGAAGTCGGTCTGACAGATCTATCTAAACTCGACTTGTCTGTCATTCAAACTTTCAGCTTTTTATATCAGAACAATAGCCGCTCTGCTTATTTACTGAAAGCGTACCGCCAACGTTATGACGATATTGCTCCACAGGCAATTCCGGCTGTTGTGGGCCTTGCTCATAGCTATGACCTGGTCCATATTTTGACTGCTGCAGTGAAAAAAGCCGGCTCTGTTGAAGCTGATGCTGTTCGTCAGGCCCTTGAGAACTTGCCGGTGTTGCAAGGCGCAGTGAAACAATATGCGCCGGCGTTTACGGAAAATATGCATGACGCATTAATGGCGGAGGATTATTTTATGGCGATGTTTAACGAAGACGGACACCTTATCCCGGTTTCAGATATCCGGTGAGTACCCGCCCCTCGCTGTATACCCAACTGCAGCAAACCATACTCCCACGGCTTTTAGTCGCACTGATTGCTGTCAGCATAATCTTGTGCCTGTGTATTTTTTATGTGGCACAGAAGCAGGTGGCGAATGAACAGCGCACTTATATCTCACACCTCAAGGCAGATCTCACATTTACCCTCGACAGCACGCAGCAGTTAATGGAGGGTATCGCGGCTAACGACCTGCTGATAAACAGTTTTATTGATATTCAGCAGCGGCAGAATTACCTGCCCATCTTTTTTGAGTCTTTGCGCTTTACCCGTGCCCGATCTTTCAGTCTCGGATTGTTTCAGTTTAATGGTGAACCGCTCATCACAAACAACTGGGAAGGTCAGGTGCCGGCATCGATGGCCAATGCGTGGCAGGAAACGGTGCTGAACGAATCGAAACCTTATAATAATATTTCCGGTGACGGTGCAATTATCGCGGTACCGGTATTACTCGCGGATTCAGCAGAAGGTGCGCTGGTACTCCATATTCCGGCTCTGCAGGCATTAATTTATCAACGGGACAGTGATGCAAACCAGTTAATTCTCGACAATGAAGGGAAGATCCTTTATTCAAATAAACCGGCGATGTTCAGACCAGGCAGTCTATTTGACCATGCAGCCTATTCCGGTTGGGAGTCTGAATCAGAGCAATGGCGGGGACTGACTCTTATCAGTCAGGCGCCGGCGCTGGAAGCTTACTCTAATGTACTCTGGTTAATTCCGGCAATTTTGATCACCCTGGCCTTTGCTGTGATCGTAAGTGTTTACGCATCCAGTCACGCTGCAAAACTGAGCGCAGTAACTCTGCGCCAGCTTCACGATGATATTCAGCGCAGTACCAGCCGGAAGAAAGGGGGAACCAGCACCGGCAGTGAAAATGAACCTGCGGAACTTAACGAAATCCGGACAGCGTTTAATCAGTTAATCATTAATTTATCTACTATCTCCCTGTCCAACAGACAATTTTCTAATGTGCTGGATTCACTGGAAGAGATCCTGGTTGTACAGGACGAAACCGGTGAGAACATTCTGGCGAACCGCGCTTATAAGCGATACGCCCTCTATTATGATTTATCAGACAACACGCTCAGAGATATAAAAGCTGACTTATCTGCTGACAAACAGTCTCTTACCGGCCACTACGCCTCTTTAAGTGACAAGAGGCCGGTCACGTTAAGCTGGCGGGTGCTTCCTCTGATAGACGATGAGCGTAAGCAGGTTGGCAGTATTCTGGTGGGCAATGACCTGACTCAGCGGCGGGTGCTGGAAAATCAGATAAACGTAATCAGTCATGCCATGAAATCTGCCACCGTGTCGATACTCATTGTTGATGCTCAGGAAGCAGGCTTCCCAGCCATCTACGTTAATCCTCATTTTAGTCTGATCACCGGCTTTGATGAAGATGAAGTCATGGGACAAACGTTCCTGATGTTAAATCAGATGAAAGCTGAAGCAAGCCAGCTGCATAAAATCAAATATGCCCTCAGACATGGTCATGCCTTTGACGAAATGCTGATTTGTCACAAGAAAGACGGTTCTGTTTTCTACAACCAGTTGATCCTGACACCCGTCTACACTGAGGATAAGTTAACGCATTTCGTGGCTTTCTTTCAGGATGTTACAGACCGGGAGCGAACACGGCAGTACCTTGAAGACGCCCGCTTAAAGGCAGAAGAATCTGCCCGTTTGAAATCCGGCTTCCTTGCCAGCATGAGTCATGAAGTCCGCACCCCGCTGCATGGTGTATCTGGTGCATTGCAACTGGTGAATAAGACGCCGCTGGACAGTACACAGAAACGTTATGTCGATTTGGCAAAAGACAGTCTGAAGAACTTGCAGCACATTGTGGATGATATACTCGATTTCTCAAAAATCGAGGCGGGACAGCTCAATCTGGAAGCCATTCCGTTTAATCTGGAATTACTGATAAAAACCATATACGACCAGTTCTGTATCAGTTGTGGTGAGAAAGGACTGACACTGAAACTGGAAAGTGATCTGAATGGTCAGACTATGGTCACCGGCGATCCGGTAAGATTACGACAGGTACTGGGTAATCTGCTAAGCAATGCAGTGAAATTTACATCAGAAGGTACCATTACTCTGCGTCTTGCTCTGACTGTTGGTGATAAACAGAAATGGACCTTACGGGGAGATGTTGAAGATACCGGTATAGGTATTGCGCCTGAGAATCTGGACAGCATTTTTGAAGTATTCAGCCAGGAAGACGTGTCCACAACCCGTAAATTTGGTGGTACCGGGCTGGGATTATCCATCAGCAGGCAGTTATGTCAGTTGATGGGCGGAGATTTAACCGTCACCAGCGAGAAGGGCCGTGGCAGCTGTTTCAGCTTTGTGATGCTTCAGGGTAATGCTGAAGGTACACAACCGGTACAAAGCCACAACGACTCTCAGGCCCCTGCCCCTCTGCTTCCGGCTAAAGACTTCTGCGCCAAAATTCTCATCGTCGAAGACAATGAAATAAACCAGCTTATTGCCAGAGAACACCTGAGCCAGCATAAAACCATGACAGCCCGCAACGGTAAAGAAGCGCTGGAAGCGTTGAACAGAATGAAGCTGACTTTTGATGTGATCCTGATGGATTGTCACATGCCTGAAATGGACGGATTTGAAACAACCCGGCGTATTCGCGCCGGAGACGCCGGCGAGAAATACCTGAATGTGCCGGTAATTGCTCTTACCGCCAATGCCATGAAAGGTGACAGAGAACGCTGTGAAGCGGCCGGGATGGACGATTATATAAGCAAACCTTTTTCCGCAGAAGACTTGCTGAGTGCTGTTGCACGGATGTGCTGAAGGTTAGCTTTTTTATCCGCGTTCAGGTCATGAAAACTGCCGGACAGTTTTTCAGAAAAAACAAAGGCCGGAATTCCCGGCCTTTGTTACATTGTCAAAGCGATTTAAAATGCCGCTTTCACATTTATCGCGGCTGTTCTTGGTGCACCAATCCAGCCTGCACCGGCAACCACTGTGCCCAGATAGCTTTCGTCAAAAAGGTTATTCACCGTTAAGCGTACATCCAGTGATTTAATGCCACTTGCCACGTTATCCAGTACAACGCCTGCGTAGAAATCGCTGACCACATACTCCTCAACTTCTGTCAGATTCGCCTGATCCATAAACCGGGGGCCGACATACTTTGTGCTCAGACCGGCAATGTAATTGCTTTTCGCATAGTCCAGGCTCAGAACAGCCATGTCTTTTGCGGTGCCAAGAACAGTATTGCCTTCAATATCTTCATAACGGGATTCTGCATATTCAGAATTGTTGTAGGTATACGATGCATACACGCTCAGGTATTCCGTCGCCTGCCATTGTGCAGATGCTTCAATGCCGTCTGACTCAACACCACCGTCATTAACATAACCACCGGCACCTTCTTCAAGGAAGTCGATCCCTTCAGACTGTTCAGCACTAACAAAACGAATGCGGTTATCAAATTTAATTGTGTAGTACGTCAGGCTGGCGTTAAAGCCCGGGGTTGAGTAGCGCACACCCAGGTCAATGTTGTCAGCCGTTTCAGGTTCAATTACCGACAAGTCAGCGTCATCACGCTCAAGCACTGCATCTTTGATTGCCGCGTAGTTTTGCGCGAAGCCACCGAAGAATTCCAGATTGTCAGCCAGAGGCGCAACAAAACCGGCAGAGAACAGCACATCAGAATCAGACGATACAGCTTGGTTGTTATTGGCATCAAACAAATCGTTTTTCTTTACGTCTACATTGAATTGCTTAGCTCCAAGGCGTACTTTTGCTACGCCCAAGTCCAGCTCGTCTTCAAGGTAATACATTATGGTTTCAACCGGGAATTCACGGCTGTACTGTACCCAGTAAGGAATGTGGTCATAATAGAAACTGGTTTTCGAATCGATGATCTTGTGCCAGTCACGTGATTCTTCGCGGTTGTAATCTTCGTACCACAAGCCTGCACGTAACACGTTGTCCATATCGCCAATCTGCGTATTCCAGATCATGTCAGCGTTGAAGCCGGTGCGTTCCTTTTTGTAATGTGTATGACGGTAAGAGCCAACCGGCACTGCGCTGCTGTCGTAACAGGCAGGGTCGTATTCGGCAGAACTGCCGCCATAAGGGAATTTAAGCGAGCTGACACAGCCTGTTGCAGGCGATAACGCCGCGCCTTCAGGAGACACATAGAAAAGCTGACCTAACTGAGAACCGCCGTATACCGTGTTACCCGAAACCAGTTCAGAATTAGGCTGATTCAGCCCGTCGTCTGTAACATCGACCACGTAAGGTGGCAACCAGTCGCCCCGCCCTTCCTGATTGTGGTAATAAACGTTGGCACTGAAATCCACTGCGCCTACCGACATATCAGCTTTCAGATAGGTGAAAAAGTTCTCACGCAGTGTTGACCATCCCCGGCGATATGCCTGATCCTGATAAGGCACACCCGACCAGTCACTGGTAAGCTGGTCCCATTCCGGATTTTGGGCAAATTGTTCGTTGCCATAAATGCGCTGATAGTTGTCTTCGTGAGTATCGTCGTAAGAGGCATAGCCGGTAAAATCGATACCACTCACATAGCTGATAACTTTGGCTGCAAAGTGGTCACGGGTATTTTCAGCCGCCTGATCCATCCAGTCTGAACTGTCCTGTGACGATACACTCACCCATGCGTAGGTGTCTTTTACCAGCTCTCCGGTTTCATAACGGGCATAGATTTTCTGACCTTCATATTCAGCCAGCGTACCACTCAGGATAAGACCTTCTTCTGTACCGGGGTTAATGGTTGTGAAGTTAAGCGTACCGCCCAGTGCTTCGTTTGAACGGGAAGCGATATCAGCCGTTCCCTGAGACACCTCGACCGCCCGCAGGTTTTCTGTATCCATATAACGGTTGGCCTTCGAGCCGCCACCGTAGTTGGAATTACCGTTAGCGATACCGTCTACCGTCATACCGATTTGTTGCTGATCCAGATCCACCTGAAAACCACGGATGGAAATACTGGTAGACCAGTCATCGGCACCGAATGTATCGCCTTCGTTAATCAGAACACCCGGCAGGTTATCAATTGTCGCCAGCACGCTGGTCATTGCTGTTTGCTGCTGTTTCATGTTTTCGTCGGTGGCGTTGTTGGCATAAGACACGCTGCGGCCGATAACCTGAATTTCTTCAATAACTTCGCCTTCACGTGACTCTGCAGCCATCTCTTCGGCAAACGCATTTGAGGTGCTTGCTGCGATTGCTGACAGTACAGACATCGCCAGTATATGCTTCTTACGAGTGAGAGTGTGTTTCATGTGTTTTCCTTGCGCTTATTCTTTTGATAAAAGTAAATCGCGAAGAGCGTACGCAGGGAATGTGACAAGGTTGTTTTGATTCGTTGACTGTTTGATTACGAAAACTTGACGCCCGGATCTGCAAGAAAGCTTCCTTCCTGTGGCTTCAGCGGATCATTCCTGATTTAATTACTGTACAATCAATCAAAAGCACATTGATGCGCGCTTTACGGAGTAGCACTGCTAAGTGTGTTGCGGCAATTCAATATCTGAAGTAGAAATGGAATGGATAACAATACGGCGCTTTATTCACTTTGCAGTGTGCCCTTGCACGGGGTGAGTTTATTTACGGATTCAAAGCCGGCAATAAAGAACAAATACGCACTGCGGCTCAGTAGTGGCAAAGTCGAATCACCATCACAAGAAAGTGCGATATGGAAACTGACCGACAAAGGTGAAAGGTATAAGTCAGTTATAGAGCTTCACCGGGAAAATGACCGGCAGGTGCTGATGATTGATTGCGAAGGCAAAGGCGCATTCGAATTCACTGAAGAAGGTATTAAAGTAGACTGGCATGCTAACGGCACAGGACCTGCTCACTACCTGCAAACTATCGGTTTATCTGTTTTTCTTGAACAAAAAGGTCACCTTTGCCTGCATGCTAATACGCTGGTAAAAGAAGGACAGGCGCATCTGTTTCTTGCTCCCAGCAGGACCGGGAAGTCGACATTAACCACAGCATTAACTCACGAAGGATTTACTCTCACGACTGATGACATGGCAGCCCTGTTTTCTGACGGCAATGCTTTTTCAGTATATCCCAGCTGGCCTAAAGTTCGTCTGTGGCCAGATAGCACAGAGTATTTTGCAGACAGTGCATCATTCGATAAAACAACAGTTAAAAAAGTACACGATCGCTTCGCAAAAAATGAAATCACTTTCACCGGGCAGATGTCAGAAGATAAACCCGCTCAAATAAGTGCATTGTATTTTCTGAACAGAGCTGAGAATTATACCGGACCTGTTGAAATAACACGCATAGCCAATAGTAAAGCGCTCATATTACTCATGCAAAACAGCATGCTGGGTGACGCTTATAAAGCGCTGGGAATCGACAAACAACGGGTTGGCTCACTTGCTACGTTGATAAATACGCTTCCGGTTTATGAAATAAAATATCCTGATGGACTTGAACGACTGACTGAAGTTTGCAGGCAAATTAATGAATGGATTTCAGCGAAGAACGGGTAGAGACGCAGCGCTCGAGTGATGGGTACGGATACATGCTCAGAGCAAAACAAAAAGGCCAGTCGTATGACTGGCCTTTTTTTATCCGATCAGCTTAACCCTGGAATGGGTTACGCTTAGTCTGACCGCCTTGTTCGTCAGGAATGCTACCTGCGAAACCTTCAGTCAGTTCAGCCAGGGTACCTACTTTTTGCAGTTCCGGCTTTACATACTCTTGTTTGCTTTCAGAAGCATTTTCAAAAGTTTTCATGTTTTCTATCCTTATGCCTTTTTACGGCGGTTGAAGCCCATAAATCCTAGAGCAGCGGCAAAGATACCCAGAGTTGCAGGTGCTGGTACAGCCACTTTGTCTGTATCAACAACAAACTGGAAGCTGCCTGCAGCGTCCATCAGGTTGCCGCTAACGCCACTCAGTGTTAAACCACCAAAAAGCTCATCTTCAATATTCATTGAATATGAAGCATCTAACACATAACCGTCTGTAACCAGTTCACGACCAGCAAGAGAACCATTAGCACTCGCATCGCCTGAAACAGTATCAAAAACAACATCAGCAGCATATGCATCAACATAAACAGATGCAATGCTCAGGCCAGTACCGTCATAGGTGAAAGTCCATGCACCGTAAACATATGCGGCACCAGGAGGCTGATCAGCGATAGTATCGCCAGTTTGTGTTAAAGACCACGAAGTACCGGTAACGCCGCCGCTGTAACCTTCCATATAAGGTACAGTCGCGTCGCTTGAGGTTACACCCCAAGTTAACGTCTCAGTGCTCAGGTCAGAGTAAGTAACAGTCACTTCCATGCCTGCCATGTCAGCGCCGGTGACAGTGCTGATGTAGCTAGCTGAAGCTTGACCGCTTAAAAGCAGGGCTGCTGCTGCCCCAAGTAAAGCCGACTTTTTCATTCCATATTCCTTGTAAGTATAAAACTACGTGGTATAAATTATTGTTGTACACAATAGAAAAGCAAGCATCACGCCACATTTAAAAAAATGAGTATTTTCAATTATTTAAAAAATAATGATGTGAATTTGATGTTAATGAATGATATTTACAAACAGATCTGTAAAAAATTCAGACAGATCCTTTTAGATCATATCTGCTGCACCAATTTTTCTCCCGAACTGATGCAGAAAACAGATTATAAATTATGAAGTTAAATTGGCAATGTTAATTTTTCTCCTGAATTTATTAATGTTAGCATTCAGGCATACTCAGCAGAACCTGTTACTATGTCTGATCGCTCAGTAATGGTGCATTTACGCAACAAGACGGAACTTTGTGAAACCATTTCTCTTCATATACAGCCATAAGTCCCCGGGTCCGCTTCAGTCCGGCGGGCTTGAAAGCCAGTTTTTTACCCATTGCTTTGTTCGCAACGGCAGACTCAGTGGTTTTTCAAACAGTGGTGACACAAAATTACCCGTTCAGGCAGATGAGCGGACTGCAGAAAAGTTAGCATCTATAAACTGTCCGTTTTTTATACAGTCTGAAAATGATGCTGTTATCATCGGTACGGACGCGCTTTCTCTGACTACTCTGTACTTCGTGTCTACACCTGATTTCACCGTCATCAGTAACAGTGCTGCCCATGCGCTGGATGTATCCGGACTAAAGCCGGTACTTTCAGACACTGCCATAGCCGGATGGCTTGCCGGTCAGCCAGTCCCTCAGCTAAGTATTTATTCAGGGCTGCAGATATTGCCGGCAGGCCACTACCTGCGATGCAGTAAGGATAAGGTAACAAGTCATCAATATTGGGATATTGATCCGGAAAACCGGATCAGACTCACCAGTGATGATGAGTATGCAACTGCCTTTCGCGAGCTCTTTACTTCTGTGGTGGAAGAATACACTGGAACGACAGAAGTAGCGGGCTGCCAGATGAGCGGCGGGATGGACTCTACCTCGGTTACCTCTCTTGTACACCAGTATCAGAAGCAGCATAAACGCCGCTGTATTGCGGTTTCGCATTACTATAAGCACGATCCTAAATCAGATGAGACTGAATTGATCCGTGACATGCGCGAATATCTTCAGTTAGAAGAGTTTCATTTTCAGGATGTGGACAAATCACGATATCGTAATTTTCTAAGTCTTTACCCGCCACATTTTGATCATCCGGGTATTGTTCTGTCTCCCCGTTACCGGGATGAACTCTCAGATTTAAAGCAAATGGGTATCAGTAAACTGTTTACCGGAAACGGGGGCGACGAAATTTGCTGGGGTCATGCCAGTGCATACACCCAGCGTTTACGTGAAGGGGAATGGGGTGTTCTAACTGAAGTGTACAAAGCCTGCGTAGAAACTGGCATGTCTTTTAAATCTGTTGCCCGTGAACTCTTCATTAAACCTTTCGTACCCACTGCCATGTTGAATATGGCCAAACGTCTGAAAGGAAAAACACCCGGTGTGCTGCCACTGCCAGCCTGGTTGACAGACAAATCACGCCTGCTGGCCAACGAAGCTTTCGGGTTCCATAATCCCTTTGATCCTGTCAAAGAACCAGCCAGCCATGCCAGATACTTTGCGCTCAAAACAACTACCACGTTTAATTCTGTCAGATCCTACGATGCCATCGCTGCCGAGTTTGATATAGAGGTGAAGCATCCTTTCTTCGATTACCGGCTTGCTGAGTTTTCTTTCGCTGTGCCACCCTCGCAACTGATACGCGGGCCTTATCCCAAATTCGTTTTACGTAATGCGATGAGCCGCCACTTACCGGATTCAGTATGCTGGCGTCAAACGAAAACCACCTTTGATCATCATTTCGGCAATCTTGTCAGAGAAAATGCTGGTGAACTCCGGGAATGTTTGTCTCACCCGTATCTGAGCGATCGTGGACTGATTGACAATAAGAAAGTGCTTAAAGCTTTTGATGATGCGGTATATAACCGGCATGGCGGTGTGCATGTGGACCTGTTGTTTGTCATCCTCACCCAGCGCTGGATTCAGGCATTTCATGTCTAGGTCAACGCGCTGAGAAAAGCCTGTTCACTTCCTTTTTTCGTTCTCAATTCTGTATAAGTGCTGACAACATCATGACTATCATTAATGATTATGCCGTCATGTGTCAGCCAGCAGTGGGCCTCCGTTTTCCCTGCCGTTACTCTCACCCCGAAATGTAACCCGGGATAAATTTGAAGGTCGTTGAGTAATGACATGGTCACCAGGCACCTTCTCAGGCAATTCATTTTCCGGATATGATGCCTGCCCGCCTTCTCAATGACAGAGATAAACGATTCAGGAACTGGCGTTTTCGTACTTTGAAATTGATCCGGGGTAAAAATATGTCCTTTCCATTTTTGATACGGCTGTTTTGAAATACGCCAGTCCCATATCAGAAACATCAGCCACGCCTTAATAAAAAGCTTTTTATGGCTCGACGGTAATCGAAAGAAAGCATCTGCCATCATGCTTACGCTTTCTCAATCAGACCCTGTTCAAGGAGCGAAGCCACAAGCTCAGCGTAGTCCTTCCTGACTTCATCTTCAGATACATCAAAACGGGATACCATTGCTGATACCACATCATCCTCATCTTTGCCCTCTTCAAGTAGTGAAATCATCTCGGTGCCGACACCGTTAACTGTAAAATATTCACCGTTCTCCGGCTCAAGGATCACCATTTCATCGACGACTTTTTGAGCCAGGACGTCTTCTTTCAATTTATAAGCTGTCATGTTATTCCTTTACTACCAATTCAGTTAATGTCCGGTTTTGCAATTCAAACAACCGGTCTGCCACATCGGCAATTGTAGGGTCATGGGAAATCATCAATACCGTATAGTGCTTAAAGAGATGTTCAAATTCGTCTTTAAAACGGTGCCTTCCTCCCTCATCCAGCATCGATGTAGGTTCGTCGAACAATAAGATTTTTGGCCGCTTCAGTAATGCTCTGGCCAGAGCGATACGTTGCCTTTGCCCGCCAGATAGCCTGATACCGCCCTCGCCGACTAATGTGCTCATTCCTGCCGGCATTTTCGCCACAATCTGAGTAAGTCCGGACAATTTGCATACCTTGTCGATATCATCCGGTTCTGGTTTCTCAACACCGTAAGTAATGTTATCAAGAATACTGCCATTGCATAATACGACATCCTGAGAGACATGACCTATACAAGCGCGCACTGACGTGGTGGTGACTTTAAATATATCCTGTCCGTCAATGCTGATCTGCCCCCGGGACGGCTCAAAGAAGCGCATGAGCAAGTGCAACAAGGTAGATTTACCTGCTCCGTTCTCACCCGTTATCAACGCCGTTTCACCGGCTTTTAATGTAAAAGAAATACCAGACAATATATCTGCATTGTCCTGATAGGAAAAACAGACATTGTCGAACCGCACCTCACCTCTTTCTGCAGCCAGTTCAGCAAGCCCTGTTTCTGTAGGCTCCCTTTCCTGAGCGTGCATAGCGAGTAACCGCGATAAAGCACCACTCATCTGCATCGTCTGTCCGTATAACCCGGCGAGCGCACTTACGGGCCGTGTAAAAATCATGCCGTAAAGAAGCAAACTGACAATATCTGATACATCAATCTTGCCCGCTTTAAACTGCAACAAACATACCCCGATAATTGTGATAATACACACTGAGGCGAGAAACTGAATCAGCGGCGGCAGCATGGCCTGATAACGAAATTGTCTGGTTCTTAATGACAGTACTTCACCTGTATGAGATTTATACCTGCTGGACTCTGCCTCTTCGCGGTTAAACGACTTTATCAGGGAAATTGTGCTGATATTCTCACTGGCAATCGCCAGAGTATCGGCCTGCTTCTGGACGATTTGTTTGGACAAAGGATGAATCTGCCTGCCAACCAGTTTGGTCACGACATAAACCAGAGGCACAAGGGTGATGATAAGCACGGCGACCAGTGGTTCAATCAGATACATCATGATCACACTTCCCACCAGCACCAGTATATTGGGGAGTAAGGTTGTCAGAACACTGGTAACGAAATAACTCACTGTTCCTAAATCATAGGTAAGCAGCGACAACACATCACCCTTATTCGTATTCTGAAAATACTTCATAGGCATGATTTGCACGTGGTCATATAACCTGCAGCTAAGGTTGGCCATTAATCTGGCCCCCAATACATTCAACTGATAAGTAGAAAAGAATTTCAGAAGTGACTGAACAGCGAAAAGCACACACCATGCAGCAAGGTAAAGTGTGAGTTCGTTTAAAGAAGTGAAACTGCTGTTTACCGCGGCGGCTGACTGCTTACCAACAACATAAGGAATAGCAAGATTGAGAGCAGTTTCTGCCATCAGGATGGCGAAGATAAACAGAAAACTAAGCCTGTAGTGCCGAAATATGTTCCTGCCAAAGTACAGGCTTTTAGTCCACATGTTTATCCGATACTGTTACTGCAACTGACTTCGGGAGAAGACCCGTTAATAAACGTTTTTGCCCACGAAGCCTTTAAAGAAAGTAAAGATAACAATTTTAAAGTCGAGCCACAAAGACCAGTTTCGAATATATTCCAGATCGTACTGCACACGCATTTGCATTTTTTCAACGGTGTCTGTTTCACCACGCCAGCCATTTACCTGCGCCCACCCCGTGATACCCGGCTTGATTCTGTGACGCAGCATGTAATATTTAACAGTTTTGCGGTACATCTCATTGTGCGCGACAGCATGAGGACGGGGACCGACAACAGACATTGAGCCCTGCAAAACGTTAATAAACTGGGGTAATTCATCCAACGAGGTGCGGCGTAAAAATGCACCGACTTTGGTAATCCGGGCGTCGCCTTTGGTTGCCTGAGTGACCTTATCACCATCTTCAGTAACGGTCATAGAACGGAATTTCCATACTTTAATTTTCTTCCCGTCTACCCCGTACCGGTTCTGTTTGAAAATGACCGGACCTTTAGATGTCAGCTTCACAGCCGCTGCGATAAATAGCATCGGGACGGCAATGACAGCCAGAATGCACGTTGCGAGGAAAATATCTTCAGCACGTTTAATCGCAGTCGTTGCTCCGCGCATGGGCGTGTCGAACACACTGATTGTTTGTAAATTACCAATATTACAAAGACGGGAATGCACCATGTTGTACATGAAGAAATTCGGAACAAAGTGAACTTCAGCGTTTGTATCACCTAACTGATGCAGAATTTGTTCAATGCGTTTGTTGGCTGTCATCGGCAATGTTATGAAGATTTGATCAAACTCACCATTTCTGACCGCAGCAATAGCGTCGTTAATTGAGCCCTCTACTTTCATACCATCGGGAATAGCCAGACGGTCTGTATCACGATCATCAAAGATACCGTCAATCCTGAAACCTGTATGAGGGTTACGTTTCAACTCATTGGCCAGCGCAACAGCATTCTCATTCATACCAATAATGCCAACAGAGCGGCTGTTAAAGCCCTTCTTGCGCACATGATACAAAAATGCCCGCATAAACATACGCCAGGAGCACAGGAAAACAGGGGCAACGATAACCCATGCTGACAACGCAACGCGGGAATAGTCGTCAGACGTTTTAGACAGGAAGAGATAGGAAAGCACCACGACAGTACTGACAAACCAGCTTACAACGGTGTAAAAAATCAGTTCTTTAGAGGTACCTGAGCGCCAGGAACGATACAGCCAGAACAGTTCTGCAGACAGCAGGTAGGTAGTACTTCCGATCAGGCCAAGCAAATGATAGTGCACGTCAATGGGCACACCATACAGATTACATGCAGCCAGTAAAGTGAGCTGAATGATCAGAAAATCAACAAAGCGGTATACTACGGCAAATTGATTAATATTGTTTCTAACGAAGCCGTTTCCCATGATGAACCATCCTTGCGTGTAACGTTAATTTTTGGGTAACTATAATTCGGTTACTCACGGTATTTGTTTGAAGTCTCGTGAATGCGCTTGCTCCATTAGTCTAAGCAAAGCAAAACAAATACCAACTTTTTCAATTAAAGGCTATTCCTCTCTTCCGTGAAAAACCCATGAAGTAACTGCGTGAATTATTTTATTTATAATAAAGTGAACCTGACAGCATATTGTTACATATTGATGTAAGCATCAAAAACTGACCATTTTCGGCGTGTTTTACTGCCTAAGCTTTGTATCTTTAATTCGCTTTGTAAAGAATGCTGACAACAAGCTGAAAGATGCACCAAAAATTAACAAAATAAGAACATTTTGCATTGTTTTATGAAACATTTATAAACGTAAAACAGATAGCCTCAATTAAATACTTGCCGTTTAGTAGCTGGCAAGTAACAAATGTTGGACGTTTAAAGGGCTATCAAGGCGAATATTCAATTTTCCTAAAAACAATTTTCTTTGGGACTTTAATGTTACCAGTGTAAATTTTTACGACACTTTGAGGATACAGATCCTACTTAGAGATATAAAGTGTGTAATTTAATTACATTTGCTCTTTACCTATACCTTTCACCTGAAGCGCAACCTTTTAAATCTTTTCCCGAACTGCGAAAGTTGGAATACTCGTTGCACTGAAATACAAATTGCAAGAATACAGATAAACGAGGTAAACCGGTCGCTGTCCCGCCGGTTGCCTCATCAGTCTTACTTATGGCGTACCCTATTTTGAATCAGGTCACTCTGGATAACAAAGAAAATCAAGGACTCGGGCCGCTTACCCTATCGCTTACAAGGCTAATTTTGGCTTCGGGCTCATTACTTTTTGCCGGCTGGTGTTTGTTTTTAGCGTCAGATTATGTCGAACTGCACCGGCTGACTGAAACGATTTCCGGTGAAAAAGCGTTGTCCCGGTCAGCGCTTCCGGGTCCCGGAGATTCACTCATTCCGTTTGAAAACTACAGCGAAGCATTAACCGGATTATCAATGCGGCAACCGGGAGAAGCAGAGATCCCGTATCTGCAGGCTTCACTTGCCCTGCACAAATTGCAGATTGCACGGGTTGGCGGTGAAAACAACGTGCCGGAGTTTTTTAACGCGTTTATCAACAGAATCCATGCACTACAGCCGGCACATTATCAGGCATTTGCCCTTACCATGGCGAATGCATCTCTAAACGATCAACCTGTCACCGCATATCATGATTTACTCAGAACATGGCTACCGCTGGCGCCAAATGAAGAAGAAGTGCAAATTAATGCGGGTAGCTATCTGATTGCGCACTGGGAGGAATTACCTGCCGATATTAACGAGCTCGCCCTTCCTGTTATTCAAAGCGGATTAAGACAACAGCCGGTGAAACGTATTCTGATTCAGGCCATGAAAACCCATAATGTGATACGCCCTTTTTTAAAAATTTCACCTGACAGAGCAACAACGGCGAAATTAAAAGCGATTACCGGCAATCCGGGTACAAATCAATGATAAACAGGTTTGTAAATCGCGCCGCTCTTGTATTACTGGGTAGTCTGTTTGTTGTTTTCCCCTGGTTTCACGGACTTGATTTAAAATGGGAGCAGGTGCTTGCCGCGGCTTGTATCAGTATTTTTTTTGCACTCTCCGTTCTCTCATCCTCATTCCATTTTAAAGGCAGCATCCGTTACGTTTTAATAATGTTCGCGGCATGGCTTTTATACGCAGCCTTGTATCTGATCCCGCTTCCCGCTACCGTCACTGACTTTTTGTCCCCGCACATGAGCCACTGGTACACGTTAAATGGCCAGGAAAATGAAGTACGGCTGTCTGTTTACTATCAGGCCAGTCTGATTGAATGGATAAAATTTCTCGGAATAGCACTACTTTTGCCTTCGGTATGGCTTCTCTGCCATTCAGAAGAGAGATTGCACAAACTAATTATTATTCTGGTGACCGGATGCACCATCACAGCACTGTATTCTTTGCTCAATTTCTTCAGTGGAGGTCAATTTGAACTGGTGGGTAACATTCCGCCATGGGATTTGAAGTGGCAAGACGGCATAAGAGGGACCTTCAGCTATAAAAACCAATATGCACTTTACATTGCTTTTGGTATTGCACTTTCTGCAGGTGTGCTGGCCGATAATATCAGGGGCCGCCGCAACCGAATGGTTACTGTAACGCTGATTCTGACTCTGATAGTGCTTACTCTTACCCTTATCAATACCAGCAGTCGTGGCGTTATTGTCGCCTTAGCCGGCGGATCAGGACTCGCCGGCGCGATGTTCCTGCTGCGTCATAAATCACTTGTAAAAGAATGGTTGTCTGTAAAGCGCATTGCTGCCGGTGCGGTAATGTTACTCGCAGCTGCTGTTCTTTTCATGCAGTCATCGGTATATGACCGTTTTGCTCACCAGAAAATGGCCGACAATGGCAGAATGCACCTCAGAAATACTGCTATCAGTGTTATCAGTGATCATCCGGTGACAGGCACAGGTCCCGGTACTTACCCTTATATTCAGCATGTCTACAAACCGATGGCACTGGGCATTTCTAAGATGTCTAAGCGGGCTCACAATGACTACCTCGAAACCATGGCGACAACAGGTATTGTGGGTTTCCTGATACTGGCGATGCCTTTGGGGTACATGCTCTGGCGGATTTTCAGGCCTGTAGATTGTGCTTTCAATGGCCTGCTGACAGGTTGCAGGGCAGCGATAGCGACTTATTTAATTCAGGCCGCTTATGATACTAATGCAGGAATATACTTCCTGCCTTTGCTGTTTATAACGGTACTGACAGCAGCATTCGTACTGTGCGAAAAGTTTGCCGTACCGGACTCCGGAATAAAAGCAGATCAATGCTCTAATGACAGGAATTCGTAGTCAGGACCGGTAACAGTAAACACAAAGGCCCCCCAATATCTCGGATCGCGGAATCGACGCTTTGACGCCAGCAGCACCCTGGCATTTCGCATGGCATCCGCGATGTCGCCTCCGTTACCGGCCAAAGAAACATAGAAATGTTGCATAAATTCAGCTGTTGCCCGGTCCGGCACTTTCCAGAGCGTTGAAATGGTTGCTCCGGCCCCCTGATAGAGAAATCCGTGGCTTAAACTTCTCATCCCGATCCCCTGATAGGATTTGCCCATTTCCGTTTCACAGGCACTGATAACCACCAAACGGTTGTGAAAAACATGAGAGAACAGATTTTCATAGGAGATATAGCCCTGATGTTCATTTTCATCGCCTGTTGCAGTAACCAGCCCCACGGTTTCCGGCGACTCCGGCGAATACCAGGCATGACTGCCTACATGCAATAAGGAAGCATCTCTTGCAGCCGCGGAAGTGATGCTTTCGTTTGTTGCATCATCACCGGTAAACACTTGTAAGGGGACTGTAGGAAAGGAAGTTGCCAGTACATCTGCTGCTCTCGCTGTCCATGGTAATGGAGGAAACCCTGCGCGCCACTGCATTGCCTCACTATCAGACATATATTCAGGTGACGGATTCGAGGGGTTGGTAAAAGCAACAATATTACCGGCGGCGCTGTTTTCATCTCCGGCGCTCTGGTAGTCCATCAGAGACAAGATCCTGACGAGCCCCATTTCAAATCCCAGATAGCGGGTTCCGGTTTTATCATTCAAAGCGGCAAAAGAACTATTTCTCCACGGCCCTTCAGGCAGTAAATACAGGGTTTCAAAGCCATGATACTCCGTCAGCCTGCCGCTTATCCACGCAGTCAGCGCATCCGGGCTGAATGCGCATTGTTGTTCTATGTAAGGGCCTGAAATAAGATAGGCGCAACTCTTATTCTCCAGTGCAAAAATTTTCAGGATAGCCCGCTTATTTCCGAGACCTTGACGGATTTTATCTAACGAGAATGTCTGCACAGGCTCACTATCATTAAGCTCCCTTTGCTGACCGGCCAGTTGAACACGCTCCCAGAGTTTATCTTTGAGAAATTGCTTATCATCATTAACTGCTGAAGATTGGGGGTCAGGCATAGCGGCGTTTGCCAACATCCACTCGCTTTGCAATGTCTCATCCACTTTTTCATAACTCTGGCTGGCCAGAGCCATTCTGTGACGGTTGAAAACGATCGCGGAGAACCTTTCAGAGATAAACAAAGCTTCCTCTATAATGCGCTCATCGTCTGAAGGCAGAATGGCCGATAAGTAATTGTTGATCAGTCTGCGGGACTGACTTAACCAGCTCATCCCGGTTTCATTACTGCTGAACCGTGTTGAAGCTTCCGTAATACTGGCGAATGCATCGTAAAAAATTCCGGCGATTTCAGGAAGATGCTCGCCACCACCGGCCTTTAACAGAGTCATTCTGGCATTCGCAAGCGCCAGGCTCACTGACAATGTCATCCGGCGATGCTGGCTGATGTCTTCTATCAGAGTTTTAGCCATCCCGTAACGCTTAACCAGTAACAGCACCTCCAGCCAGTCACTCATCAGTTGTGAACGTTGAGTCACAGAATACTGGCCGGTGAGATGTCCTAATGCTCTTACACAGGCATCTTCGTCAAACTCTGCAGGCGACAATCTTGCTCTTATTCTTGCCAACAAAACCTCGTATCGTGATTCCTGAAGTCTGGTGTGCTGCAGAGGAGCCAGTTCGTCCAGCCAGCTTTGAGCGGATGCCAGATCATTCTTCGAAATCGCGATGCCGGCAAGAGAGATAAGTGTATCCACGAAATCGGTAGTGAAGTTTTCTGCATTACTTACCTGCAATACCTGCTGATAATATCGTTCAGATTTCTCAATATCTCCCACCAGCATATAAGCCCGACCCAGGTTAGCATAGCTGACGATAAGCTTTTCCGGTGCCAGATTATAAGTATGGCGGTAAACCGACTCTCTGAGCGTGGCAAGATACTCAGGCAGCTTCCCCTGATGCCGGTATACCCAGGCCAGATTATTGGTGAGATCGTCCAGCATCTCCTGCTGTTGCAAATTTTCCGGAGCTGGTAAACAGGCAATGCCCTCTTCCAGAAACTGTTCAGTGCGGGGTAAATCTGCCACCGACTGAAAATAACTCGCCAGACCATTATTTATTTGTGCACAAAGATGAGGATCGGTATCAGCCATTATCCTCGCGCTACCAAGTTGCAACTGTGCGTATCCGGACTCTCTGATTGACGAGTCCTCAGACAATACATCATTAAAGCCACAAAACCCGTAGAATACAGCTTCCTGCTGATTATTTTTGACGCTGGCCAGCAGATCCGGGGAAGTACAAATCTGCTTCACTTTATCGTATTGGTCTATAGAAAACGTGCTTTGAAGGTATATCAGCCTGACTGTGTTTTCATAAGCAGACCCGGCGAAAACATCCCTTGAAATAGCTTCCGCCGCAAGCGAAGCTGTTTCCCTGTAGGCCATATTTTCCAGTTTTATCAGCAGATTTCTTATCAACCACTCATGATAGTAAGGGTCATTAATACTGACAGACTGCGCCCCGATTTGATCCGCTAAGTCATCAGGCAGCGACAGGCCTTGCTGAACATACCCGGTATCAAACTTAGCCAGCAAAGCCAACAAAGAGGCCTGCTTAACGTCATTAACGTTTAATGCCGACGCGGAAAGGCCGGTACATTGAAAGAAAACACCATCCTGCTCATAAACCTGATTAAGCGCAGCCCATCCGGCAGGCTCCCCACACAACGTGTGCGGAGCTGAAGAAGAAGCAAAAACTGACGTCGCAAATACAAAGAAGACCGGTGCTGCAAGGCCTGCTCTGCGGAGCATACCTGCAATAAATGAATTCCTTGTAGAAAAACGCATTCGTCAGTTCCTGCCGTTTTTTCAGTCGTCGTGTTTCCAGCGATAGCTTGTCAGAATGAGCTCTGACGGATCACCGTCGTTGACCGCCGGGCCATCTCTCAACCAGGCGAGTGTTGACGTGTACTCCCGTACCGTTTTTTCTTCATGCTCATATTCATAGGCTACAATAGAAACCCGTACCGATTTAAAACCTGCCACATCGGTGCCCTGCGCTGCATCTAAAGGAATGGTGTTAGAAATAAAAATACCCGATTTATCAATGACCTTAAATTCGCTGAGTTTCATAATAGCTTGCGCGGTACCATTCCATAACCCGCCAAGAACCACCTGGTAAGTGCCTTTTTTCTCATCAAAGATGAACTTTACCGGATAGTTTTGTCCCAGCCCTTCAGGGTGATAACTACTTAACGAAGGGACAATTGTGCGGTGATTAACATAGTTGACGCCGGCTTTACTGGTTTGCCAGTATCCGTCTTTCAAAGACTCCACGGTGGTTTACTCCTTTTTACATAAAATTGCAGACATAGTAAGAGATGCTGCGTTTTCTACGCCACACTGCTTGCTGAACTGATCCAGACAAATGGCGAGTTCTTGTTGTGTTTCTTTTAGCGGGAATAACTGTTTTTTCGCGGCATTGATGGCATGCAGTAATACATCAGCGATAATTACGCTGCCCAGTTTTCCCATTCTGTGCCCCGGATTGTCCTCCTGAGCGGAAGATTCGGCGAGCAGAAATGGCCAGAGCGGCAGGCGGTTTTCCCTGTGAAGGGTATAAAACAGTGATGCCTGATTCATCGGATCCATCTTCAACTCTGTCAGCAGTGACTCGCTGTCGTCCATTGTCAATCCGCAGCCCTTAAACAGTTCAGGGTATTCTCCCTCAAGATACTGTTTACACTCCTGAACTGTCATCAATTCTGCTTTCATGCCAGCGGCAATATTGCGCTCTGCGATATTACGGGAAACCGGTATCCCACCCATGCCGGACACTACAATTAAGTTAATAGGCTGAACTTCCTGAGCAAACTCGCCGAAAAACAATGACCAGTCAATGGGCGGAATGGCCTTTCCTCTTTCAGCCTGATGAGTCAGCAGTGCATGTAATGTGAAACTGTCATTTCCACGAAGTTTATAGGTTTCGCGCACCATACTGTGCCCGAAACGAAACGCTGCGTGACTGAATTCATAGGGCACTCTTGATATGTATTCGTCGCTCCCGAGTATGGTGACAGCGGGCGGCTGTTCAGAAAAGTAATAGTCATAAACCTGCCGGTCCAGAATGGCAGGCAACCATTCATGAATAACCAGATGGTGAAATAAAGCGACGGTAATTTGTTGCGCTTTACGAAACCATGACACGTCCTCGCAGAGGTGAGGTAACTCGCGCTCCGGCGATTGGCATAAGCTTCCCAGTATACGGTTGTGAATGCGCTGCCACTGACTGTGAAATTGAAGAATTATCGCATTGTCATTGTTACGGGGTTCGAACAGCAGGGGCGTACCACAATTATCGCGCAAACAATCCCAGTCATTATCAGGCAATCTGAAAAAGCCCTGCTCATCGGTAAGCCAGTGCGGAGGTAAACTTCCTGATTCACCGTAGAGGCTGTCCATATTCAAAGCCGGAGAGACTTGCCTTGATGAATAGTGATTCTGTGCCGGATGAGTGGGTGAAATAATGTCGTGGGCTATCCACTGCCCCCAATAAGTAAATCCTGCCGGTAACTTGCCGGGATTCAGAGGAATTTTGACAACATTTTCGCTTACTGACTGCTCCGGAGGGTGAACAGGGTTTTCACTGACCGGTGTCAGTAACGCTTGCATGCCAGCAGAGGTGTAAGGAGCCTCAGGCGTTTCGGAAATGGGATCGGACCAGGGAATAATTGCAGCGACCATCTCTGCAATTTCCTCTTTAGCAGGCAGCGGCATCCGTGTTTTTCCGAAAAGATAATCCCTATCTTCACCACCCATTTTTTAGTCCTTTTTTACTTCCAGGGAGAACCGGTTGATCTCAGTATTATCATTATTGCCACCATGACGGGACAGAATCAGCTGATAATTTCCGTTATCGATATCTCCGGCACGGATAACCAGCGTGATTTCATTATTATCATTCGGCTTCAATAGCCGCGACTCAATTTCTTCTCCCTTTGCATTGGTCAGGAGTGCGTAAACAGAGCCGCTAAAGTCTGGCGGTGCATCACTGACGATGACTTTAAATTGCTCACCGTCATTGAAATGTAAAGTCACAGGTTGAGTCACGTGACTACGAAAATCTTCAAGATAAACAATTGCCGGACTCACTTCCGGTCCGGATGTTACCAGAGCTGCCGGTAGCCAAATCCAGGCTGAGATTCCGGCGGCGAGAGCAAAAGCTCCCCATGCTGGCAACGAGGCTGTCTTTCTGACTTTCTGAGGTAATACGGCCACATCAGGTACAGCCTGACTTAGTGACTGGCTAAGTATCACTTGTTCCGTCAGCTCATTTGAATCGAGCATAGCAACTTCAAAGGCAATTTCTTCATCAAGAGTCAGCTGCTTAGCAAGATAACGCCGGGTGAATTCATCATTATATTTTTCAGACATAAAAGGCCTGGTCAGTTTTTTGGCCTGATTGTGGTATCCGGCCATTCTGTCCATTAAAGTGCTTGTGAGAGACGGAAACTCTCACCTCTTCCGTAAAAGAGATAAATTGCGGAGAAAAAGCATTCTGCCCGCCTACAGGCGCAAGCAGCATCAGCACGATGACACCATCGATAATCTGCCTGACATTGGAAGCAGCTTCATCATCACCTTCGATAAGTTGTCTGAGACGCTGTCTTGCACGAAATAATACACGGTCAAAGTGAGCCGGCGTCAAATCCAGACTGTCGCAAATGGTGCTTTTGTCCTCATCATGCAGATAAAAACGACTGAGAATTTCCCGATCTCTTTCTGTACCCAGTTGATTTAACACCCGGAGAACCAGATTTGACGCATCACGCTCGTGCAGTTGGTGCAGCAAAGTAGGGTTTTGCGCAGCAAACGTGTCGGTAAGATGTGAAACATCAGTTTGTCTGCGGGTTTGCAAACGCCGGTAGGCAATCAGCGTATTAATACCTGTCTGGCGAATAAAAGAAGACAGCGCATCCGGATTGCGGAGATCACCATCGCGCAATTTTCTGAGAACAACGACGAATGTATCCTGAGTGAGATCTTCAGCCAGCGATAATGAATCGGTTTGTCGGTATAAAATAAAAAGCAGCCCCTGATAGTAATTTTCTACGAGCTGCCTTTCTGCATTTTTATCACCCTGAACGATGCGTTCAATAAGTGCGGCGGGGTGCGTCACGGGTGTTCCTAATCCGGGTAAAAATTTTTGAGTACTTTATTGCTTTTGTGCTTCCAACCATATCGGCTAACGCCAGTTAAATCAATGCCTATCGCAGATCGCGACCGCTTCTTAAAGGCTTATTTACAGCACTCTATATATAAGAAAAAAAGCACAATATGGCTATCTTGTGTCAGCTAAGCCATTGAAACACAACACCTGCAGAGAAAGCACAAATTTCAATCACCATTGATTATTTGAAAATTAATGAGATTTATTCTTAAAAAGTGTGAGAGAAACCGCCTGAATGGCTCACTGGTATCTGCATAAACACTTTAAATAAATAAGAATGTCAGAGAGGACAAGATGTCAAACCACGTTATAGCAGTTGTTATTCACGGTTTTGGTGAGCATCACAGGGCGTTTGCAGGCAATCTTATGAGCACAGTCAAACAAACCTGCCGGCAGTTAACCCCGTCTCAGCACGACATCCACTGGCTCCCGGTGAATATCGACTGGATAAATGAGCTGAGAGCCACTGAAGACAATGACCCTTTGCTACTGACCAGCCGTGTTATGCCTCTTAGTGCCACCAGTGCACTTTCATTAGCCGCACAAGTTAATGTATGTAATGCCGTCTTCCTTAATACCTCGTTACAAGCTGTTATTGAGGAAAAGGTTCAGGATTTAATTACGGAAAGTTGCGGCGCACTGACAAAGAAAACGCCGGTTATTATTGCATCCGGTCAGGATGGAAAGATGACATTATTCCAATTCAGCTGGCACAGTGCTAAACAAAACAACGGTGCAACCAATTCACCCCGCTATCGTTCAGTGCCTGATTTCATGCTCAACAGCGCAAACGACAACACTATTCATCACAAACGCTTCCAATAAAAAATGCGCTCATAAGAGCGCATTTTCGTTAGTTTTTCAGTGAGTATCACATTATGGTGTAGTGGTACTGAACTGGTATACCGCCAGGAATGTTTCGCCTGTTTCTTCAATCTCAAATGTGTAGGTCAGTGAGGTTGCCTGACCACCTGTAGGCGGAGAGTCCAGAGTCACAATCACTTCGGTGCCCTTAGTCAGTACCGTACCGTTTTCGATACCAGTAAAGAATGGGACAACTACGTTTCGTGAATCTGAGGCTGACACATTTGTTACGGTGAAATCGCCACCTTCAGCAAGCAACTTCAGGGTAACCAGAGTAACAGACTCAGGAGGCGGATCAGAGACTTCACGGGAGAAGTTACCGGCAAACTGAGAGCTTACGCTGAACTCATTATATGTATCCGACGAACCGCTCTTACGGAATAATCTCACCCGTGGATCAACGGCTTCAATTTGCACGTTGTCTGCAGCACTGCTGACCGTGCCATCGTTAACCACAAGCGACAATACATAGCTACCCGCCAAATCCGCAGTGAATGTAGGATCTGCAGCAGTATCGTCATTCAGTGTCGCTGTACTGTCTGTGGGTTTTGAAACAAAGCTCCATGCGTAAGTTAATGCATCATTATCCGAGTCAGTACTTGCCGCACCGTCAAGTTGAACAGTATCGCCAGTTGCAACATTCTGATCTTCACCCGCATTCGCTACAGGTGCCGAGTTACCACTCGCCACATTAATAGTCACACTGTCTTCAGCACTATCAACTGTGCCGTCATTTACAATAAGTGAAACAACATATTCACCTTCTGCATCCGGCGTAAAGGTCGGGGCAGCTGTCGTTGCTCCGCCAAGTACTGCGGTGTTAGCTTCAGGTGCTGAAGCAATGGTCCAGGAATAAGTCAGTGTATCACCGTCAGCATCACTACTGGCGGAACCGTCTAATGTTACCAGGGTTGCCAGTGTAACGTTCTGAGTAGCACCGGCTTCTGCTACAGGCGCAGAATTTTCGGTACTGGCCGTGACAATTACGTCGTCACTTTCACTGTCTGTAGTGCCGTCGTTGACTGTCAGAGCAATGGTATATTCACCGTCAACATCCGGTGTAAAGGTAGGTGATGCAGACGCAGCATTACTTAATTCAGCAGTGCTGCCGGCAGGTTGGGAAGAAAACGACCAGCTGAAAGTCAGACTGTCGCCATCTGCATCTGTACTGTCTCCACCATTTAAAGTAACAACTGAAGAAGTCGGAACGTTTTGATCGGCACCGGCATCAGCAACCGGCGCGGTATTCGCAGCGGTGGCAGTTACCACGACAGTGTCGGAAGCACTGTTTACTGTGCCGTCGTTAACCACCAGAGAAACGATGTACTCACCGTCTACATCCGGTGTGAATGCAGCAGAAACAGCGGACGCGCCGGATAGGGTTGCATCACTGCCTGAAGGCACAGATGTAAATGCCCACGTGTATGTTAAAGAATCACCATCGGCATCAGAGCTGCCTGCGCCTGACAGAGAAACTTCGGTGCCTGTCGCCACGTCCTGCGCACTGCCGGCTTCGGCAACCGGCGCGGTGTTTGTCGGTTCGCGGGTATCATCAACACTTGAACTTGAACCACCACAACCGGTTAATCCCAACACAACTGCGGTAGCGAGAATGCTTAACTTTGCCTGTCCCATGAGATCTCCTTATGGGTAAATACTTATTGTAGTAATTTGCTTCAGATAACCTCTGGCTATTCTGTCCTGCAAATTAATTTGTCCCGATGCCTACGTATTAAAGCGCGATTTGTATTAGTTCTCTACAGGTAAATATTATCTTAACTGATACTTTATTATGAACTATCGACCGAAAACCAGCCAATTCAACGAGATAGGATCTAAAAGATTTTTTGGAGTTTTTAGAAATGGGAGCTGGCCATAAGCCGGGTTCTGTCGTGGACAATCATTCCTCTAGGCCTGCAATTACTCACAGGCTCAAGCAACCTACCCGCCTTCCGTGCGGGCCGCACGTATAGAAGGCCTATTTGGTCTTGCTCCGGGTGGAGTTTACCATGCCACACACTGTTACCAGTGGCGCGGTGCGCTCTTACCGCACCCTTTCACCCTTACCGGCGCTTACGCGCTTAGGCGGTTTACTCTCTGCTGCACTTGTCGTCGGCTCACGCCGCCCAGACGTTATCTGGCACCCTGCCCTGTGGAGCCCGGACTTTCCTCCCCTCTCTTGCGAGAGCAGCGATTGCCAGGCCAGCTCCGGCGCGCATTCTACAGAAGTTTTTACACGTAAGCGACCATAATACTTGTTCACAAACAAAAAAAGGACTTCAAACGGAAGTCCTTTTTAAATTGTCTTGTACAGCTTAGTTTGGCGTGATGGCGTTGTGATAAACGTCCTGCACGTCATCACAGTCGTTCAGCATGTCCATGAATTTCTCAAACATGGGCATATCTTCTTCACTGATCTCTACTTCAGTCTGTGGAATAAAACTGATTTCTTCGGCATCTAAGGTGATATCAGGATACGCTTCAGTCAATGCAGTTTTCACACTGTAGAACTCTGTATGGGGTGCATAAACAGTAATTTTACCGTCTTCACATTCCACTTCAGTCACGTCTACATCGGCTTCCATTAATACTTCCAGCACGGCATCTTCATCATCACCGGCAAACTGGAAAATCGCCTGATGGTCGAACATGTGAGCTACTGCACCGGGACCACCGATTTTGGCATTAGTTTTAGTGAAGCAATTACGAACGTCGGTAATGGTGCGGTTATTGTTGTCAGTCAGACAGTCAACAATCACCATGCAGTTACCCGGACCGAAGCCTTCGTAACGTGCAGGCACAAAATCTTCACCGGCACCACCTACAGCTTTATCAATGGCTTTTTCGATAACGTGGCTCGGCACCTGATCTTTTTTCGCTTTTTCCATCAGACGCTTGAGCGACAGGTTGGTATCCGGGTCAGGACCACCGTTCTTCGCGCACACGTAAATTTCTTTACCGTATTTAGAATAAACTTTGGTTTTTGCGCCAGCCGTTTTGGCCATGGCGTTCTTTCTTACTTCAAATGCTCTGCCCATCTTAGGTCTCTGTATCGTACTTTTATCTGACAATGCCCGTGAAAAAATTCAGGCACAGTTTAAAAATTGTCGTGCAGTTTACCGGCTTTGCCGCTGAGTTAACAGTGTTCGCCCGCTAACTCAGGGTAAATGTTCCCTGCCCAGATATTCTCTGGATTGCATTTCTTTCAGGCGGCTCAGGCACCGGCGAAACTCAAAATTCAGCCGGCCTTCAGTGTACAGCTGCTCCAGTCCCACTTCGGCGGTCATTATAAGTTTAACGTGGCGTTCGTAGAATTCATCCACCATCGCAATGAAACGGCGGGCGGTGTCATCGTTATTTGCTCCCATTTGCTTCACGTTGGCAACCAGCACCGAATGATAACAGCGGCTCAATTCAATGTAGTCGCTCTGGCTGCGCGGCCCTTCACAAAGTGCGGAAAACTCGATAGACAACACCCCTTCAGCACTGCGGCGGGTAGGTATTTTACGGTTGTTCACCTCTATCATCTCGCCGGTCTGATAATTTTCCGGTGCCAGTTGCTCAAAATACTCATGCAGGTGCTTATCGCCATCGGCATCCAGCGGTGAATGAAAAATTTCTGCCTGCTCCAGAGTACGAAGCCGGTAATCAATACCACTGTCCACATTAATCACTTCAGTGTGTTTATTAATGAGATCAATAGCCGGTAAGAAGCGGGCCCGCTGTAAGCCGTTCTTATACAGTTCATCAGGCACAATATTCGATGTCGCTACCAGGGTTATCCCACGGGAAAACAACTCCTGCATCAGGGTGCCAAGAATCATGGCATCGGTGATGTCGGACACAAAGAATTCATCGAAACAGATTACACGGGCTTCACTGGCCAGTCTGTCAGCCACAATTTTCAGCGGATCCGGTTCATTAGGAAGGGTTTTCAGCTCGTCATGAACGCGGTGCATAAAACGGTGAAAATGCACCCGTGATTTTTTACTGAAAGGCAGACATTCAAAAAAGGTATCGACCAGATACGTTTTACCCCGGCCTACACCGCCGTAAAAATAAATACCGGTTACCGGCTTTGATACTGGCTGCTTGCCGAACAGTTTTTTGATGCTTGCACCGAATCCGGAAGATGGCGGCGCTTTGATGAGATCATCGTATAACCGCTGAAGCGCTCTGACTGCATTTTCCTGCGCAGGATCATGTTTAAACGTGGGCAACTGCAAATCTTGCTGATATTTTTCCCATGGCGTCATCGCCGAAACTACTCCCGATAGAAGGTAGGCAGAAGGTCCGCTGCACCGACCTCCTTGAAAAAACAAAATCTGATCTTAAATTCCGGATAAATACAGGTAGAATCGCAGCGCTGTGTGTTATGCGGGGTGGTATTGGTCGAAGTAAAACCAAATACCGTATAAACCTGAATAAGACACTATCATAACGCAATGCCGGGCTGCAGATAAGGTTTACAGGCAATGATTTGCTTTGAATCGTCGAAAAAAACGACGAAATCAAACTTTATCGCCATATCCGCATTTTGCAACAATTCGCAATGCGCATTCACGCTCATTACTTGCTATAGTCGGCATGAGTGATTGTTTTACTGTGCTTAACTCAAATAGTTATGAACACAGAGATTTTTGGAGAAATGAATGGACGTTTTAATTCCTGTTGCCCTGCTGATTGCGGGCCTGATTATCGGCTTCTTTGTTGCCCGTTATATGTATACCCGTGACGGCGCTTCCGGTTCGGCTAAACAGGCAGAGCAAAATATTAAGGAACTGATGTCTCAGCAAGCGACACATCACATTCACCAGACCCGTCAGGCGGTTGAGTCTATTGAAAAGCAATGCCAGGCATTAAAGCAACAGGTTGCTGATTATGAAACCTTGCTTACTCAGGGCGAAGACGGCGATGCGCCGGGCGTACCTTTCTATGGTGAGCAGGCTACTACCTATTTACGTAACAATATGCAGGGGAGAGAAAAGAGCAAACCTGCACCGGTTTCTGACACTCAGCCTAAAGACTTTGCTAACGCAAGTTCCGGTTTGTTTGTCGGCAACGCCGGTCGTTCTACCGCAGAAAAGGACTGATTCAGGAACTTTTTCTCACTTACCTGAGTCTGTCAGTGATAGTAACCATATCGCATGAAACATGAGGAGTGTAAGCGAATATGAAGAAATCTCTACGCCAGATGTTGGTTGTCTCCAGTGTTGTCGCCAGTACTTTGGGTATGTCTGCCACGGCAGGCGCTGCGTTACCTTTCTTCGGCGATGATAAAAAACAGGAAGTGCCTTCACTGGCACCCATGCTTGAAGAAGCCATGCCGGCTGTGGTGAGCATTTCCGTAGAAGGTACGCAAACTGCCACGCGGCAGGTACCGGAAATGTTCCGCTACTTCTTTGGCGGCCCGCAGGAGCAGGTTCAGGAAAGACCATTTAAAGGGCTAGGTTCCGGCGTCATTATCGATTCGGAAAAAGGCTACGTAGTTACGAATAACCATGTCGTTGAGAACGCCGACGAGATTACCGTAAAACTGAGTGACGGCCGCGAATTTAAAGCCAAAAAGCTGGGTGCTGATGAACAAAGTGATATCGCACTTTTGAAAATTGAAGCGGAAAAACTGACGGCATTGCCCCTGTCTGACTCAGATGAAATGCGTGTTGGCGACTACGTAGTAGCTATCGGTAATCCGTTCGGTCTGTCACAAACCGTTACTTCCGGTATCATTTCAGCCATGGGCCGCTCCGGCCTGAACATTGGCGGTTATGAAGACTACATTCAGACCGATGCAGCCATCAACCGTGGTAATTCCGGTGGTGCGCTGGTGAACCTGCGCGGTGAGCTGGTGGGTATCAACACGGCCATTTTCGGGCCTAACGGTGGCAACGTAGGTATCGGATTTGCTATTCCAAGCAATATGATGAAAAACCTCGTGGATCAGATTGCTGAATTTGGTGAAGTGCGTCGCGGACTGCTGGGAATTACCGGCAATGATGTTGATGCCGGACTGGCAAAAGCGATGGGCGTAAGTGCTAACCGCGGAGCCTTCGTTCGTGAAGTAACGCCGGAGTCTGCGGCTGAAAAAGGTGGCCTGAAAGCCGGTGATATTATCACTGAAGTGAATGGTCGTGGTCTTCACAGTTTCCGTGAAATGGCTGCCAAAATTGCCAGTATGGGTGCCGGCGCTGAAGTTGAGCTGACGATTATTCGTGACGGCGAAGAAAAAACCGTGAACGTGGTGCTCGACGATGCAGCTGACAGCAAAGTGACTGCCGCAACCATTCACCCTGCGCTTGAAGGTGCAACACTGGTGAACGGAAAAGACGAAGCCGGCAACGATGGTGTGAAAGTGTCTGAAATCGAGCGCAACACGCCTGCAGCACGTATCGGCCTTCAGCCTGAAGACGTGATCATTGGTGTTAACCGCCAACGAGTGACCACTGTCGCGGAATTCCGTGAGAAACTGGATGATTCCGGTGAAAATGTCATTGCACTGAATGTCAGACGGGGCTCCGCCACCATTTATCTGGTCATTCGCTAAGCAATTAAAATGCAGTGAAGATACAGCGGGCCGGCAGCGAATACTGCCGGCCCGTTTTGTTTTTGCTAAACCGATGACCTGATTGGTATTCAATCATTTAGGTGATATCCTTAACATTAATGAACCCCGCCTCGTTCATAATGTTAAGAGGCAAAATGGAATGAGTCAGGCGTGGCAGGCAAGCAATTCTTTTTATTTATCATCAAATCTATCGTACTGGGCCTTGTAGTAGCAGCACTTATGCTGGTCTTCATGCCGGATTTAAGAAGCGGTACAGGCTTTGGTGACAACTTTTTCTCCGGCAACACTACCCGTCCGGCAAGGCAATCTCATTACACAGCATTAAGCCGCTCCGCGCCTGCTGTTGTAAACATCTACAGTGTCAGTATTGAAAACGACACCGGCATTTTCCGTAACCGTGCACGTGAACGGGCCAGTTTGGGTTCCGGCGTCATCATGACAGAGAACGGTTACCTGTTAACCTGTAACCACGTCGTTGAAAATGCCGACAGCATTTTTGTTGCTGTGCAGGACGGCCGTGTACTGGAAGCCCAGATTGTTGGTACTGATCAGCTTACTGACCTTGCCGTGCTTAAAGTGAATGCGGACAGCCTGCATGTTATTCCTCAGATGGACGAGCCTGATTTGCACGTCGGTGACATGGTCATGGCCATCGGCAACCCTTTCGATCTCGGCCAAACTATTACTCATGGTATTGTCAGCCGCGCCGGACGAAACGGACTGTCTAATTACGTTGATTTTATTCAGACAGATGCGGTACTGAATCAGGGGAACTCCGGCGGCGCACTGGTCGACAGCAACGGTACTCTGGTAGGCATTACCAACGCCAACTTCCAGGTCAGGGATTCCCGTAACGGCGTGCGTAACGTGGACGGTATCAACTTTGCGGTCCCTTATGAACTGGCGCGACGGGTAATGGATGACATCATCCAGAATGGCAAGGTGATCCGCGGACAACTGGGCTTCCTTGGAAGCGAATATCGTGGAACGCCCGGTATCGAAGTCACGGCAGTGGCCAACGGCAGCCCTGCAGATCAGGCCGGTTTGCGGGCCGGAGATGTGATTCTGGCTATTGACGGTATACAGTTGGAAAGTGCATCGAAAACACTGGATATGATTGCCGAAACAGATCCCGGTACAACACTCGAGCTGAACATCAGCCGTGGCGGGGAAAATATGATGATTTCAGCAACAGTGGCAGAGCTGGGGCAACCGGCTTCATAAAGACCTCCTCATGCTTTCCGGTTGTTGCCGGAGACGTTCGTCTGACACAAAAAAAACCGGAGTTTAACTCCGGTTTTTCATTGTCTGGCAGGGAAGATTGTCAGGACAATGCCTCTCTGTCTGTGCTGTTTTTTCTAAATCAGGCTCTTTAGCCAGTGCATAAGGCGGCTCACCGATAAATACGATAGTGGCCACCATCAGGCTGAACAACACTGCTGGTATAGCATCCTTTGGATCAGTACTCAGTACCCGCCGGAACTGTTGCCGGACTGAAATTACATTACTCACGCGCGAACCCCAATAAATTCAATCTTATCCATTAATTTTGACACTTCCCTGAACCACATACTTGTATTGTGTCTATACAAACAAATTGAGATGGATTCGTCAGGTCTATCTCTGAAATGCTTAACCGGGTAATCAGTTACCTCTTAATACAAACCAGAAATGCCTATGGACTTGTTATTTTTTTGTCTTTTTCGACCGGTAGACAGATTAAAAAGATAACTGTCAACTCAGGCAAAAGTATATGTACCACAGATTGCAAAAAATTGACAGCCGGCAAAAGCAATTCAGTATTATTTAATATTCTTTTCAGTGATTTTCCCGAACTATCCCGTAACGTTTACTGACGATGTAAACCACTTGTTAATTCTGATTGAGAAAATATGCAGCCAGCATACCTGCCCTGACACAATTCGTCAGATCCAAAGCGTACAGATTTGTTTTAAATTGTAACTGCCCCTTTCTTGCAATCCGCCGGCAGGCTAATCTGATGGCTGCATCAGATTACCGGTACGTCACCTGAAGAGTTTTGTTTGTTGAAAATTCGTTTGTTCATTCTTATTTGCACCCTTTTCACAGGCCCGGCCCTCGCAGCGAGCGGATGCAACAGTAAAGGTGAATGCATTGATACTGGTCAGTGGCGGGTAGCCGCGGCCGTTGGTGCTGGCGGCCGGACTAATCCGTTGAGGGGCGGCAGTACACAGTCACTCGTTCTGATTGGCGATATAGCCTGGTACGCTGAGTCCTTTTATTTTGATAATTTTGAATTCGGTTATCAATGGCAAAGCAACCAGCCGGGTTTGTCTGTTGATGCCTATCTGGTTATCGATCGTGAAGCCCGTCCTTTCTTTTCCTATGAAGGTTTCGATGCCACCCCGGCAGAGCTGTTTTCCCGTGAGCAGTTGGCTGTCACTCCGGCCGCCGAAGCCAATACAGAGATCAACGTAGACAGTATTGCAGATCGCAGAAATGGCGGACATGCAGGAGTACGGCTCCATGCCGGCAGCTCACCCGCCAACGAGTGGCAATTTTCTGTAGAGAAAGACATCGCAGGGATCCACCAGGGTGTAAAGGCCCGTATTGCCTGGCGTTTCAGTCACCGCTGGCAGAAATGGCTGTTCAGTGTCAGTCCGCAACTGGTATGGAACAACAGGACATTTAACGACTATTACTATGGTATTGATGGAAAGGACACTCCAGATAAGCGGCTCTGGTACAGTGCCGGCAGCGGATTCAGGCCGGGTGTCAATGTAGCGGTAACCAGGCAGTTTAACAAACACTGGGGCTTACTGGCCTTTACCCGTTATCAGTATCTTCCCGACGCGGTGACGGAAAGCCCGTTGTTGACCGGTCATGATATTCTCACGGTCTTCACCGGCCTGACATACCAGTTTTAGCGGAGCCGGGTGTGTCAGGGAAGATCATAACAATAATACTCGTATTTACTTTTCTGCTCTGCAACACGGCACGGGGAGAAAGCTGGGAGATCATGCCCCAGATATGTGTTGGAGAGCAACAAACAGAGCCCTGTGAAATGCGCATCACTATTCATGTACCACAGCATGCCGTTGATAATGAATTTTGTGTTTATGCAGATGAGAAGCAGCTTTTCTGCGGTACAGGGAGCCTGCCGCCTCAGACTGTCCGGCTAAAGCATGACAGCTGGATTTTTATAAAAAATACCCGTGGCGATGTTATCTATTCCCAAAAATTGCTGGTGAAATGGAAACAAAAAGAAAAGCGAAAACGGGTTCGTGATCCATGGAGTCTGTTCTGATGTCACATATTGTCCTTGTGGAAGATGACGCCCGTTTACGCACGCTGGTCAAAGATTTTCTTCAGCAGCATCATTTTGACGTTACTGCAATGGCTGACGGTAGTCAGCTTATTTCAACAGTAAAGCTGCAAAAGCCGTCACTGGTCATTTTGGATGTGATGTTACCGGGTGATGATGGCTTTACACTCTGCAAGCATCTGAGACGTCATTATGAAGGCCCGCTGCTGTTTATGACTGCCAGGGATGATGATTTCGACCAGGTGCTTGGACTGGAAATCGGCGCAGACGATTATGTCACCAAACCCATAGAACCCAGAGTTCTGCTGGCACGTGTTCATGCACTCCTGCGTCGTATCAAATCTGCCGGACGGCCCAATGAAGCGGGACGTGAACCGGTTCTGACGTATGGGAACCTTACCGTCGACAAAGCGGCCAGACAGGTATTATTACACGGTGAAGAAATCACCCTGACCAGTCACGAATTCGATATGTTATGGTTGCTCGCCAGTCACCCCTCTGAAGTGGTGGACAGGAACACCATTTACGAAGAGATCATCGGCAGAGAATATGATGGCCTCGACCGTTCCGCTGACGTTCGGGTGTCGAGACTCAGGAAAAAGCTTCACGATAATCCCAGCAACCCTTACCGTATAAAAACGATTTGGGGTAAAGGCTTTTTCTTCGTCGCAGATGCGTGGGATTAAAGTGACCCGCCTTTTCCTGAGCCTTTATCTTTTTATCGCGCTTGCTCTGGCGGGGTTAAGTGCCGCGCTGGAACCGTTATTTTTTACATCAGACGAAGGCCTGAGTGACGAGGCAACGGATATAGTCCTTGCACTGGAAACTGTTGCCAGGAAACCGGAGGAAAGAGCCGCCTGGCTTGCCGGCGCAAAACTGGAACCCAGAGTGATCCCTGCCGCCTCACTGGCTTTCAGTCCGGCATCGGAACAGGCGCTGGAAAACGGCGAAGTCGTTCCCCTGTTCTATCAGGACTCAATACAGTTATACGCCCGCGCAGACGACACCACGTTGTATGAACTGACCCTGCCGGTTACCGGCTCTCTTTCACGTGCCCTTTGGTATTCAACGGTTTTCTACGTTCTGCTCGGGGCATTGATTGCACTCTGGCTCTGGCCACTCTGGCGGGATCTCACCACCATTACCCGCGGCCTGAGCAACGTTAACGCCGATGGATCTTTCGGGAAAATATGGCTGCCTAAACGCTCGGTGGTTGCGCCTATCGCTAAAGCGTTAAATCAGCTCAGTGCACAGGTAACCGAATTATTTAACCGGCATAAAGAAATGACCGGTGCAGTCGCGCACGAACTGCGTACCCCGCTGGCGCGGCTTAAGTTTGCGCTGGCAACAGAACGTCCCGCTGATGAAGAAGGGTGGAAGGCGATGCGGGAAGACGTGAATGAACTTGAGCGTATGGTGCAGGAAATGCTGGACTATTTGCGCCACGACGGACGTCAGCCTGAACTGAATGTCAGTCAGATCCCGTTAAGGGCAATGGCGGAAAATTTAGCAGAACGTACTGCCGGAAATACCGCCATCTCAGTTTCAGTTACTGCGGACAATGACGGTTTAGTGGTTCTGGGGGACGATTATTACATTGGCAGGGCTATTGAAAATCTGCTGCTAAATGCCATCCACTACGCCCGCACGGAAGTGCGGCTCCGGGTAAGTGACAACCGTAACCACATTGTTTTGCATGTAGAAGATGACGGGCCCGGGGTAAGCGAAGAAAACATAGAGAAGATTTTTGTCCCATTCTACCGGCCTGATGCAGCAAGAAGCCGTGAGCGTGGCGGGGCCGGTTTGGGTCTGGCCATCGTCAGGCGCATTATGCTGTGGCATGACGGGGAATGTGAGGTACAAAAAAGTCAGCTTGGTGGCGCTGACTTTTTATTACGTTTTCCGAAGATCCGGTAAGAGCAATCGTAAACAGGTAAACTGTAACGATGTTCTTGTCTGGTTATTCTTTTTCGCGGGTAATGTTAGCCCCTAAACCACTGAGCTTTTCTTCAATGCCTTCGTAGCCACGATCAAGGTGATAAATACGGCTCACGTGGGTTTCACCGTCAGCAATCAAACCTGCAATTACCAGACTTGCTGATGCCCGTAAATCAGTGGCCATCACCGGTGCACCTTTTAATCGCGATGTCCCTTTCGTCAGCGCACTGTTACCTTCAAGCGCGATTTCAGCGCCCATGCGTTGTAACTCGGGCACATGCATGAAACGGTTCTCGAAGATGGTTTCAGTAATCACACCGGAACCTTCTGCCACGCAGTTCAGCGTGACAAACTGCGCTTGCATGTCTGTCGGGAAAGCCGGATGAGGGGCGGTTTTCACCTGCACCGCTTTAGGCTTTCTCCCTTGCATATCCAGTTCAATCCAGTCATCACCTGTGGTTATAACGGCACCAGCCTGTCGTAACTTATTAAGTACGGCTTCCAGCGTATCCGGCGCAGCATCCAGGCACTTAACTTTGCCACCGGATACAGCTGCAGCGACAAGGAACGTTCCGGTTTCAATACGGTCTGGCAGTACACGGTAATCACAACCGTTTAAGCGTTCCACACCTTCTATGGTGATATGATCGGTACCAGCACCTTTAACTTTTGCCCCCATCTGATTAAGACAGTTAGCAAGGTCGACGATTTCCGGTTCACGGGCAGCGTTTTCCAGCTCAGTGGTACCGTCTGCCAGTGCAGCTGCCATCATCAGGTTTTCCGTGGCCCCGACACTGACCATATCCATAAAGATACGCGCCCCTTTCAGGCGGCCGTCTACTTCAGCGCGAATATAACCTTCGTCGACTTCAATTTTTGCACCCATCAGTTCTAAACCTGACAAATGCAAATTCACCGGACGTGCGCCGATAGCACAGCCTCCGGGTAAGGAAACATTCGCTTTTCCCTGCTTCGCAAGTAAAGGCCCCAGCACCAGAATAGAGGCACGCATGGTTTTCACCAGGTCATACGATGCAGTAACACTGTTCAATGATGCAGATGAGATAACCACTTCATTCGTTGCCGGCCGGGAGACTTCTGCACCCAGTTCTTTCAGTAAAGCCGTGGTGGTATTGATATCTCTGAGTGCAGGTACGTTCGTAAAACGACACGTGTCAGAAGTAAGAAGCGGGGTAAATAATAACGGCAGCGCAGCGTTTTTAGCACCACTGATACGTACTTCGCCATTCAGTGGCGGGCTCTTTTTGATTACGAGTTTATCCACAGATGTATTTACCGTTATTGAGGTACGTGGAACTGACGCTCACGCTGCCAGTCTGCTTCAGAGAAGGTTTTAATAGAAATGGCATGCATTGAGCCATCGGCAATTTTGTCCTGCAGCGGGCCGTAAACAGCCTGCTGGCGCTGTACGCGGCTCATTTCATTGAAGCTGTCACTGACAGCAATAATAGTGAAATGTGAACCTTCGCCTTTAACGTGTACTTCAGTTAAACCCAGCTTGTCTTTCAGCAAAGTTTCGATATCAGATAATTCCATGGTCTGCTAACTCTTAGATTTGGAAACGTATTATTCTACGGGCAACAGGGTATCGACGTCGCTGATTTTAGCCAGTTTCAGTAGTTTCTCCGGCACCTGTGCCAGTACTACATCTACGTGATTGCCTTTGCCGTCACGCACAGCGTTTATCAACCAGGCGAGACCGGCACTGTCGATTCGCTCTACATCCCCTAAATCGAGTATGCAGCGCCCCTGCTTTGCCAGAGCGGATTTTTCAGCGGAACTTAACATGTCCCACCAATTTTTAGCGAGTGTATCACGGTCGAGGTGACCGTGAATATGCACAATACCATTTTCACCTAGCTGAAAAAGACTCACGCAGCATCCTTATCTTGTGCCTGCTTAACTTGCTCGCCTACAGGCTGTTCGATTTTCTCACGCATTAATTTCAGCACGGCATCAATGCCTTCCTGACGCAGAATAGGTTCGAATTCACTGCGCTTGCTGTCCAGCAGGCTAATGCCTTCAGCGACCATGTCATAGGCTTTCCATTCGTTAGTCCGGCTGTCCTTACGAACCTGGAATGCCACTTTAATGTCCGGGCGACCGGGATCCTGAACCACAGCGCGCACAGTTACAGACTTTTTATCTGAAAAGTCTCCTTCAGGCTCGAAAGTCACTTTCTGATTGTCGTAGTAGCCCATTGCTACCGCATAAGTCGTGATAAGGTACTGTCTGAATACCTGAACGTATTCTGATAATTTATCTTTGGGTACTGACTTGAAGTATTTACCCAGCACTTTAAAAGCCGCGAACTGATAATCGATATGAGGCAACAACTCTTCTTTCATGATGGTGCGCAGTTCTTCAGGATCTTTCTCGATCTGCGCCTGACTGGCTTTGATGCGATCAAAGGTTTTCTGACCGGCTTCTTTAACCAGTGCGTACGGGTTTTGTTCGTTAACTTCCTGGGCCTGCACCCCGCCAGTTACACTTGCAACCAGTAAGCCGGCAATCAATAAAAGCTTTTTCAACACTTAATCTCCTAAAATTGTGTCCTTATTGTGGTGCGGTAGCCTTAAAGAATCAGACCCCCGCATCACGGAAATTGTTTCAATTATTCGTTACTGTCGCTGCTGCCGCCGCGGTTGAACAGGAACTGACCAATCAGATCCTCAAGCACCAGCGCAGACTTGGTGTCTTGTAAATAGTCACCGTCTTTCAGCTCTTCAACCCCGTCGAAGGAAAAACCGGGCTGAAATCCGACGTATTGCTCACCCAGCAGGCCGGATGTCAGAATGGATACCGAACTGGTATCAGGAAATCCTTCGTAACTGGTCGAAATGCTCAGCGTCACAACCGGCGTGTAGTCTTCTTTATCCAGATGAATATCTGTTACACGACCAATTGTCACACCGCCCACTTTTACCGCAGAGCGCACTTTCAGGCCGCCAATATTGTCGAATTTGGCGTAGAGGTTATACGTGTCGCCTGCGTTGGTCATGGTCTGGTTTGCCACTTTCAAAGCCAGCAATAAGGTGGCTGCAATAGTCAGCACCACAAATACACCAACCATCACTTCCGTTTTGTACTTATTCATTTCTATCCTCTACTCAATTCCGAACATCAGGGCAGTGAGTACGAAGTCCAACCCCAATACAGCTAATGATGAAAAAACAACGGTTTCCGTCGTGGCTTTACTGATGCCTTCTGAGGTCGGAACCGAATCATATCCTTTAAATATGGCAATCCAGGTCACAACCAGGGCAAACACGAGGCTTTTTATGACGCCGTTGACCACATCTTTTTGCCATTCAACCGTTGATTGCATCAACGACCAGTAACTACCGCCATCAACACCCAGCCAGTCGACACCAACCAGGTGACCACCCAGAATACCAACCGCACTGAATATCATTGCCAGTGACGGCATAGCGATCATGCCGGCCCAGAAACGGGGAGCAACCACTCTGCGAAGAGGATCCACCGCCATCATTTCCAGACTGGATAATTGCTCTGTGGCTTTCATTAACCCGATTTCGGCGGTTAATGCAGAACCTGCACGACCGGCAAATAGTAATGCGGTGACCACCGGTCCCAATTCCCGTAACAATGACAGTGCGACCATGGGCCCCAGGCTGCCTTCAGCTCCATAACCCACCAGAATGGTATAGCCCTGCAAAGCCATTACCATGCCAATGAACAGGCCTGATACCAGAATAATCAGCAGTGATTGCACACCCACAACATAAAGCTGACGAATGGTCAGTGAGATATTCTTAACTTTGGGAGCTGCAAATAAGGCACCGGAAAGCATGATGCCTGCACGGCCAATTGCAGCGACTTTGGCGATGGTTGCAGCGCCGGTTTGTTGAAGAAACTTCATGACTTACCCCCGAACAAACTGTCGGATAAGTCTTTCGCCGGATAGTGAAATGGCACCGGTCCATCGGCTTCACCATTCAGAAACTGCTGAACCAGCGCAGAATCGCTGTTTTGAATTTCTTCGGCAGTGCCCTGACCGATAATGCGCTTATCCGCCAGAATGTAGATGTAATCAGCAATGGTAAGCACTTCCGTGACATCGTGTGTCACTACGATACTGGTGACATCAAGGGCATCATTCAGTTCACGAATCAATTTCACCAGCACCCCCATGGAGATGGGGTCCTGGCCAGCGAAAGGCTCGTCATACATGATGAGATCCGGATCCAGAGAAATAGAACGGGCCAGTGCAGCACGTCTGGCCATACCACCGGACAGTTCACTGGGCATCATATCTGCCGCACCACGTAACCCTACAGCCTGTAGCTTAAGTGCGACAATGGTGTTGATAATATCATCGCTTAGCTTTGTATGTTCTTTGAGCGGAAACGCTACGTTGTCGCGTACCGTCATGTCAGTAAAAAGCGCTCCGCTCTGAAACAACATGCTCATGCGACGACGGGTTTTGTATAACTCGCTGCGACTCATAGAAACAATACTGTCGCCATCGAAGCGGATATCGCCTTCATCCGGCGGGAGCTGCCCGCCAATCAATTTCAGCAAAGTCGTTTTGCCGATTCCGCTCGGGCCCATTACCGCTGTAATCTTGCCTTTGGGAACAACAATCGACACTCCGTCATAGATAACGCGGGATCCGCGCCGGAATGTCATGTTATCTATTTCCACTAAATTTCCCATATTCTTGAAGACGCGCCTTCCCTTTATGTTCTTTGCCGGCGGTAGCAGAAAATGCTACTACCCGATTTTACATACACCATTGTATCTTCATTTGAGGACAGCCGCCAAAACGAAAAAGTTACAAGGTGTGTTCGCATTTTTCGAAAACTTTACGCTTGCTTTTATTGCCACTGTCTGCGCAAATTTCTCCGGTTCCGGCAAGCTTGCCAGCGAGAATCATGCCATCAGAGCCAGCCTCAAGACTGACCACTCTCTTTTGTACGTAAAAAAAACCGTCACAGCGCGATTACACTTTTGTCATCATGCTGACAGTTTTTGACAATCCGGATGATTTATCACATTGATGTTGTTGATACAGAGCAGAAATATGCTTGCAGATAGCGGAAAAGCAACAGCAACTGTTGCACTTATAACCAGTTGCAACCGTATTAGCAGGTATTCTATCTAAACCGTATGCAAATGCTGTACTTTTTGCGACAATCCGAAAAAACAAAGGACGAATGGTAACTTGTGATACTTTCTATCTGTATTTTCCTGCTGGGTCTTGCTGTACTTAGCTGGAGTGCCGACCGCTTCGTTTATGGCGCTTCCGCACTGGCGAAAAATATCGGAATCTCCCCCATGATGATTGGTTTAACCATTGTCGCTATGGGGTCATCAGCACCGGAAATTGTTGTATCAGCTATCGCCTCTTCAAATGGCAATATGAACACAGCGGTAGGTAATGCGCTGGGCTCGAATATTACCAATGTTGCCCTTGTGCTGGGTATCACGGCCCTGGTCAAACCGCTCGTCGTCTCTTCCTCTACTTTAAAACGTGAATTCCCGGTTCTGCTTGGTGTAACCGTGCTTGCCATGTTCTTTCTTAATAACGGCAAACTGGCTCACCTGGAAGGCATGATTCTCCTCGGCCTGTTTGTATTTGTACTCGCAGGTATGGCTTGGATTTCATTACAGGTAGATAAAGAAGATCCGTTGGTGAAAGAAACTGACGGAGAAATTCCCGATGGTGTAAATACCGGTTCTGCGGTGTTGTGGGTTGGCGTGGGTATTGTGTTACTGCCACTCAGCGCCCATTTTATGGTGAATGCAGCAGTAGATATCGCCCATTTCTTCGGAGTGTCCGACCTGGTAATCGGTCTGACAATCATAGCGCTGGGCACCAGCTTACCGGAACTGGCCGCCAGTGTGGCCGGTGTACTGAAAGGTGAAAGCGATCTGGCACTGGGAAATGTTATCGGCTCGAATATCTTTAATCTGCTGGCAGTATTAGGTATGCCGGGACTCATTGCTCCCGGGCTACTGGACGAGAATGTGTATAACAGAGACATGTGGGTGATGTTTGGTCTCACAGTGTTATTATTTTTCCTGAGCTTTAATTTTATCGGCAAACGCCAGTTAGGCCGCCTGGAAGGTGGCATCTTTGTACTATGCTTTGTGGCGTATCAATTCTGGTTATTTGGTTAAATGAGTAATTCACCGTATATCGCGTCAGCCAGACGGGTCATAGAAATTGAAACCAGCGCAGTAAGTGCGCTGGCATCCCGGCTGGACAATAAATTTGAGCAAGCCTGCACCTTGTTGTCCGAATGCAAAGGCAAAGTCGTCGTGTGCGGCATGGGGAAATCCGGCCACATCGGACGCAAAATTGCTGCGACTCTTGCCAGTACAGGCACACCGGCCTTTTTCATGCACCCGGGCGAAGCCAATCATGGCGATCTCGGCATGCTCAGTCAGACAGACATATTGCTGGCTATTTCAAATTCCGGAGAAACCGGCGAACTGGTGAACCTGCTTCCCGTGGTCAAGCGGTTGTCTGTGCCTGTCATCGCGATGACGAACAGCGAATCAAGCACCCTCGGCCAGCATGCCAATGTGGTACTCAATATCAGTGTGGAAAAAGAAGCCTGTTCGCTGGGGCTTGCACCGACCTCAAGTACTACAGCAACGCTGGTAATGGGTGACGCGCTGGCCATTGCACTACTGGATGCTAAAGGATTCACATCAGATGATTTCGCCCTCTCTCATCCGGGCGGCAGTCTGGGCCGGAAACTGTTACTCAAAGTGGGCGATATCATGCTGACCGGCGACGCTCTTCCTCTTGTATCGTCTGCCGCGACCATTTCACAGGCTCTGCTGGAAATATCTTCTAAAGGTCTGGGAATGACAGGTATTACAGATGACAGCGGCAAACTCAGCGGTATTTTTACCGACGGCGATCTGAGACGAATCCTGGACGCCAGAACCGACATTCATACTACTCCGGTAGCCAATGTTATGACCCGCGGCGGGAAAACTACCCGCTCCGGTACACTGGCAGTGGAAGCGTTAAATTTAATGGAAAAACACAAGATCAGTGCGCTGATGGTGGTGGATGAAAATCATTACCCAGTGGGCGCATTCAACATGCATATGTTGCTTAAAGCAGGAGTTCTCTGATGGGACATGAAGTCACTTTTTACGGTGTGATCAGTGAAGAGCGGTTTGAAAAACTCAAAGGGCTAAAACTGCTCGTTTGTGATATCGACGGCGTATTTTCTGACGGCAGAATTTACCTTGGCAACAATGGTGAAGAGTTAAAAGCCTTTCACACCCGCGATGGCTATGGCGTTAAAGCATTAATAAACAGTGGTGTGGACGTTGCTGTCATAACCGGCCGCGACTCGGCCATTGTAAAGAATCGCATGACCGCCCTGAATGTGAAGCACATTATTCAGGGTCAGGAAGATAAAGCCACGGCTATGGCTCAGTTGTGCGAAATGTTGAATCTGGCGCCATCAGAGGTCGCAGCTATCGGTGATGATATGCCGGATCTTGGCATGTACCGGTTTGCCGAAACAAAAATTGCGGTGAAAGATGCCCATCCGGCCGTTACCCGCGAAGCGAACTGGATCACCACAAAAAATGGTGGATTCGGGGCAGTACGGGAAGTCTGTGATGTAATTTTACAAGCGCTCGGTACGCTGGACACCATACACGGGGCCAGTGTATGAACCGTTTAGGGATCAGTATTTCTGCGCTGTTTGTTATGGCGCTGCTGATGTACCTTCCTGTATGGATGGCAGAAGAGCAGGCACCGGCGAAAAAAGCCGGTGCAGACGCCTTACGCCCTGCCTATAAAGCAAAGAATTTGACAACCACGCTGTACAACGAAGAAGGCAAACTCAACCACGAAGTCTTTGCCGCCTCTATGGAGCATTACGACCAACTAGGCTTTGTGTTATTCGACCAACCCAAATACACTGTCTATGTGAATGATGACGAGGCCCCATGGCAAGTTACCGCTGATGAAGGCACACTCTACAACGATGACCTGATCCAGCTGGAAGACAATGTGCTGATAAAAAGCCTGAACCCTGAAGAGTTTATCCAGACCATCACAACCAATTTTATTAAGGTGAATCTGGATGACAAAACCATGACTTCAGACCAGCCGGTAGATATACGCGGCGTACAGACCATCATTAAAAGTAACGGTTTCAATGCGAACCTGCGTACCCAACAATATGAGTTAATTGATCATGTGCAGACAATTTATTCCCCGGGCAGTTAGCCTTTTTGCAGTAATAACGCTGCTTGCTGTTGCCGGTGAGGCAATGGCCGGCTCCGGTGATTTTGAAAAGCCGATTACCGTGGATGCCAAGTCACAGTTTATCGACGGTAAGAAGAAAAAATCGGTTTTTAAAGACGATGTGAAAATCACCCAGGGTTCACTCATTATTGCCGCAGATGAAGTGGAAGCCATCGCCAGTGAAGGCGAAGGAAAAGAAATTTTTATCGCCCGCGGAAAACCAGCCAGTTATTCTCAAACCCTGGATGACGGTGCAAAGGTAAAAGCCAGCGCAAATGAAATTCGCTACGAAGTCGCCAAACAACTTATTTCCTTGCAAGGTGATGCGAAAATCCAGCAAGATACCAGCATGGTCCAGGGAGATAGCATCACCTATGACATGTCAAAAGAGCAACTTCTGGCAACCGGCGGTGAAAGTAACAGCAACGGCCGGGTAACCACGGTTTTCCGTCCTGACACAGTTAAAGAGTTGAAGGAAGAGAACAAGACTTCAGACAGCAACGAAAACGAGGGTAACTGAGTTACATGGCAACCCTGAGTGCGACTCATCTGGCAAAGTCGTATAAATCACGCCAGGTCGTCCGTGACGTTAGTTTATCGGTTTCTACCGGACAGATAGTAGGTCTGCTGGGTCCTAACGGTGCAGGTAAAACCACAACGTTTTACATGATTGTCGGTCTTGTGCCGCTGGATAAAGGCAAAATCCTCATAGATGAGCAGGAGCTGACTCACCAGCCAATGCACGAACGTGCCCGCCGGGGAATTGGTTATTTGCCCCAGGAGGCATCCATTTTCCGCAAGCTGACCGTACATGAAAACATCATGGCGATATTGCAGACGCGTAAAGACTTAAAAAGTCATCAACGTGAGCAGGAAGCGGATGCACTACTTGATGAATTTAATATTAACCATATACGTAATAGCACAGGTATGAGTTTGTCGGGTGGCGAACGCCGCCGGGTTGAAATTGCCCGCGCACTGGCAGCCAATCCGCAATTTATTTTGCTCGATGAACCCTTCGCCGGAGTTGACCCGATTTCGGTTAATGATATAAAGAAGATCATTCAGCACTTACGGGACAGAGGTATCGGTATCCTCATCACCGACCACAATGTCAGGGAAACCCTTGATGTGTGTGAAGAGGCCTATATCGTCAGTCATGGAGAACTGATTGCTCAGGGCACCGCAGAACAGGTATTAAGTAATCAAAAAGTTCGTGATGTATACCTTGGTGAGCAATTCAGGCTATAGTTAAGATATCGGGATGAGCATTTAGCGGAGATTTCGCCACCGGCACTCACACCGCTACAACCGGATGTCCTTTTTAGAGTTTATATAAGACGTAGATGAAACCATCTTTACAGTTAAAATTTAGCCAACAACTGACAATGACGCCTCAGCTTCAGCAGGCGATCAAGCTATTGCAGTTGTCTACGCTGGACTTACAACAAGAAATTCAGGAAGCCCTCGACTCTAATCCTTTGCTGGAAGTCGACGACAGCTCCGACAACGATGTAATTGAGAAAAATAACATCGATAATGATGACAGCATGCAAGAGTCTGCATCAGCCTCATCTTCTGACAGCATGGATACCGGGGAAGCACTGGAAAAGAATGATTTACCGGACGAGCTGCCCATCGACAGTACCTGGGATGAGTACATTTCTGCGTCTTCTGCACCCGCGCCCGGCCCTTCCGGTGGCGACGATGAACAAATCTTTCAGGGTGAAACCACCGAAAATATTCAGGACCATCTGCTGTGGCAAATGCGTCTGACACCTTTTTCTGATACAGACCGCGCCATTGCACTGGCGATCATCGATTCTATTGATGAGTCCGGCTATCTCACGGTTACCGTTGACGACATTCTGCAAAGCGTTAACAGTGAAGATATGGAAGAGCCCGTTGAAGAAGATGAGGTTGAGTGTGTACTTAAACGTATTCAGCTTTTTGATCCTCTCGGTTCCGGGTCCCGCACACCGCAGGAGTGCTTGTTAGTTCAGCTGGCACAATTTGCACCGGAAACACCGTGGCTGGAAGAAGCTAAACTGCTGCTCAGAGAGCATTCCGATCTGTTGGGCAGTAAAGACTACCGTACGTTAATGCGTAAAACCCGCCTGAAAGAAGATCAGTTGCGGGAAGCGATGCGTTTGCTGCAAACGCTTAATCCCCGTCCGGGCAGTGCATTAATTACGAAAGAACCCGAATATGTCATTCCGGATGTATCGGTTGCGAAGAAAAATGGCCGTTGGGTTGTAGAATTAAACCCCGACAGCCTGCCTAAGCTCAGTGTTAATCAGCAGTACGCTGCAATGAGCCGTAAAGCAAGAAACAGCAGCGATTCACAATTTATCCGCTCTCACATGCAAGAAGCTAAATGGTTCATTAAGAGCCTTGAGAGCCGGAACGATACGCTGCTGAAAGTAGCAAATTGTATTGTTCAGCAACAGATGGGCTTTTTTGAGCATGGCCCTGAAATGATGAAACCAATGGTGCTGAATGATGTCGCAGAAATGGTAGATATGCACGAATCTACTATTTCCAGGGTAACAACGCAGAAGTACATGCACACGCCCCGTGGTATTTTCGAGTTGAAGTATTTCTTCTCCAGCCACGTTGCCACTGAATCAGGTGGAGAGTGTTCATCGACAGCGATTCGCGCCCTGATTAAGAAGCTGGTTGCCGCTGAAAATCCAGGCAAGCCACTGAGTGACAGCAAGATTGCTTCGTTGTTGGCCGATCAAGGCATTATGGTTGCCCGGCGAACAATAGCAAAGTACCGGGAATCCTTGTCGATCCCGCCGTCTAACCAACGCAAAAGCCTTATCTAACTTAAGGCTGCTCAAAATAAGGAAGACGAAATATGCAAATCAACCTTTCTGGTCATCACATTGAGATCACTGATTCTTTGCGTAATTATGTCGATACTAAGTTCAGCAAACTGGAACGTCATTTTGACCACATATCAAATGTGCACGTTATTTTAAATGTTGAAAAGCTTAGCCAAAAAGCAGAAGCAACGGTTCATCTTAGCGGCGCGGAAGTCTTCGCCTCTTCCGAAAATCAGGACATGTATGCTGCCATTGACAGCATGGTCGATAAACTCGACAGGCAGGTCCTGAAACACAAGGAAAAGCTTAAAAAGCACTAATTGAATTCATGGATATACAAGCCATAGTCAGCCTGGACCGCACCGAGTGTGCGGTCCAGTGCAATAGCAAAAAACGCATTCTCGAAATCATCAGCGGGATTGCAGCTAAAAATAACCCCGATGTAGACGAAGCCACCGTGTTAAGTAGCCTGCTGGCCCGTGAGCGAATGGGCAGCACAGGTATAGGTAACGGCATTGCCCTCCCCCATGGTCGTCTGGCCGGACTGGAAAAAGTCATCGCCATTGTGGTTACCAGCACGCCCGCCATCGATTTTGATGCAATCGACAATAAACCTGTGGATATTTTCTTTACTCTGCTTGTCCCTCAGGAACAAACCGAAGGACATTTACAAACTCTGGCCATGGTTGCCGGGAAACTCAGCGATAAAGAAACCATAAAAACTATCCGCAAAGCTCAGACAAGTGATGATATTATTCGCGCATTACAGTAACTTAGTGTAATACGCACCGACAACACGTGACTTCAGGAGAAACGGCGTGAAGTTAATTATCATCAGCGGACGTTCAGGTTCAGGAAAATCAGTAGCACTTCGTGCCCTTGAGGATCTGGGGTATTACTGCGTCGATAATATTCCGGTTAATCTGCTACCAGCCCTGACACACACTGTCGCCGATGAATACGAGCAGGTAGCTGTGAGTATTGATGTCAGGAACTTGCCTAAAGAGCCTTCTGAGCTGGTTGAAATTCTCGACTACCTGCCTCAGTCATGGACTGTCACCATCGTATATATTGACGCAAGTGACGATATGCTGGTGCGCCGGTTCAGCGAAACCCGCCGGTTACACCCGCTGGCCAAACTGAATAAATCATTGTCTGATGCCATTCAGACAGAACGGGAATTACTGGCCCCCGTAGCAGAAAGAGCGGATTTGAATATTGATACCGACTCTCTGAGCATCCACCAGCTGGCAGAATTAATCCGCGAGCGTATCCTCGGTAAGAAAAGCTCACGACTTGTTCTGGTATTTGAATCATTCGGCTTTAAACACGGTATTCCCAAAGATGCAGACTATGTATTTGACGCCCGTTTTCTGCCAAACCCTCACTGGGAGCCGGATTTAAAACACCTGACAGGCCTGGATACACCGGTTCAGGTTTTCCTCAGTTCCCAGCCTATTGTGACTAAATTTATCTGGCAGATTCAGAACCTCATCACGACCTGGCTGCCGCACCTTGAACGGAATAACCGCAGTTATGTGACAGTCGCTATCGGATGTACCGGCGGACAGCACCGTTCAGTTTATGTAGCGGAATCACTGGCGAAAAACTTCCGGGAATCTCATCCTGATGTCCAGATCCGCCACAGGGAGCAAAGTAAATAATGCGCATAGAGAAATCTCTGACTATTGTTAATAAACTGGGCCTGCATGCCCGGGCTGCAACGCAGTTGGTGCAACTGGCGAATCAGTTCGATGCCGAAGTTATTTTACAAAAAGGCGATAAGCAGGCTAATGCCAATAGTGTACTGGGACTGATGATGATGGAAAGTCATCAGGGGGAACAGGTTACTGTGATCTCTGAAGGTCCTGATGCTGAAGCTGCAATGGATGCTGTTGAGGCATTAATTGCAGGCAGATTTAACGAAGATGAATAGCGCCGGCACACCACTGAGTGTGTAGTGCCGGCGAAGGCTTAAAGGCAAACCCGTTGAAACGTTTCATCAGTTTAATCATCTTTTTGACAGCGATGGCTTATCAAAGCTCTGTATGGTGTGCTGAGCACAGAAAAAGTCTGACAACCGGTGGTACAGCCTGGCCTCCTTATCTGTACATAACAGACAATAATGAGCCGGCCGGTGAAGACTACCAATTGTTGAAGTCGGTTTTAGGCAAGCTGGATTATGCACTGGAAAGCCAGATCCTGCCTGAAAGACGGGTCACTCAGCAAATAGAACTGGGGCAAATTGATGTAGTTACAGGTGCAGCTTTCACACCGGCGAGAGCACTGAAAAACTATTTTTCTGTTCCTTACCGCAAAGAAACCATCAGCTTTGCCTTTCATCCTTCCCATCATAACGAATATGCCGGCAAATCTCTTGAAACCTTACTAAGGGAAGGCAAAACCCTGGCGTTAAATACCGGTGGGTGGTTCGGCGACTGGTTTAATGAAACAGTCACTGAGCAGTACAGCGCGCAGCTTATTCATCTGGATTCCGTTAAACGGCGGTTACAGTTTCTGAACAGAGGCCGTGTCGATTTGGTGCTGGACGATATCAGAGTGATTAGCTTTAATGCTGAACAGTTGCACCTCGAACTGGAAATCAGTAATAAGCCCGTTAACGTACAGGACGTCCACTTCATGTTCAGTAAACAATCTGTGGACCCGGGCTTCATAGATAAATTCAATCACGTCCTGTCTGACTATGTTAAAGACCCGGATCCTGCGATCTGAGCTTTCAACTTCACATCTTATTCCGCTGCCGCATTATCCCTGACATTTTTTTGCACCGTAGTCGCGGCAAACAAACTCAGTACAAAAGCCATCCCATAAAATCCTTTTTCACTCAGCAACAGGTTGGCGTTTACCAAACCAATGACTAACAGTGCAATAGCAGCACCAAGGCCAAACCAGCACAACATCAGGTATATTTTCGTTGTCTGTATGCCTTCCATTTTGTCCCGCACTGTTTTTTGTACAGACACGGCAGCAAACAGTCCAAAGAGAAATACAGCAAAGTAGTAGCCTTTTTCATTAAGTGGCATATCGGCATTCAGTAGTCCGGTGATGTAAGCAGCAAATCCTGTCAGCAGTGCAATAACAGAAGCAATAAAAAAGGCTTTCGTTGGTTTATTTGCGTTCATGATGATCTCCGTTTTATATCAGTGACTGGCATACAGCACGGTTTGATGTGCCACCAGTTGATTGTTTTCCAGATAATTAGCAATTGTGGTAAACGTAGCGGTTTGTATCGCGCCAGGATGGTCGCTTAACGACACACCGCTGCTCACCCAACTGCCTAACCGCAACTTCATTTTGTTAACCTTCACCGGCTGTGCTTTAAACCATGCCTGCGTATTGTTTTTAAGGCGATGACTGTCAGTGGTGTCGTAAATAGCAGCATTCAGCACATCAAGGGTGTACTCAGTGCAGTTTTGCTTTCCTTCCGTAAACGGACTCGCTATGACGGAATAGGCCGGTTCGTGAAGCAATTTCGCTTTGTCCTGCGCATACAGGGCAACAATTTTCTGCTGCACTTCCCAATCGGGAATAATTATGCCGGCTTTTAACTCCGTCGCTCCCCAAAAGAAATCCACCGGATAATCCGTTTTCAGTACGCTTGTACCCGGCTTATCTGCCAGCTGATATAAATTGTGTATTGCATACCCCTGCTCTACCGTGCCGTCATCCAGCGTAACATCGGAATACAGTGCAATTGCCGTATGGGTAAATGAAATACCTTCAGGCAAGTCTTCAGACGCCCGTCCAACCCGCGCAATGATCGCCGCATAGGCTCCCTGCTCAGCCAGATAATGCTCGGTTTGCTTTGCAAACTTTATAATCGCCTCCGGCGCATGCCGGCGGGGTGCTTCTTGCTGACTGCCGGCAAACACAGGCAACGCCAGACACGCAAGCATTGCTATCGCGGACCTCATTGAGTTTTCCCCTGTGTCACGATAGTCTGGTTTATCACCACGTTGGGGGCCGGGTCTGCAGTAATCACCCGTTTTGTCACCGGTAAAGGTTTATTGCTTTTCTCAATGCTATGGTGAACGGAGTGGGCTGAATCTGCCGCAATCACTGCCACTCCCACACTTAACACGACCGGTGCAACCGATACAGCGCTGGCCACTGATGCTGTTGTTTGCACACTTTCCGTTGCTGCAAGCACACTGTGTTTACTTGCCTGACCGCTGTGTTGTATTGAGTCGTCGGCCATTACACCGCAACTCAGTGTCAGTATTGCTAAACCTGATATCAATCCATGTTTCATTTTCAGTTCCTCAGTAGTGACTGTGTATTCACAGTAGTTCGGAGAAGAACATTAATAAACTCAAATAATTGATGTAGACTATTTCAACACCAAAAGTATCACTTATTAATACTATGCAGCAGATTAAGCAACTCATCGGCACCCTGAAACGCAGTTTGAAGCAGCGGGGTTTTACTTATAAATCACTGGCGGAGCGCCTTGACCTGAGTGAGGCAAGCATTAAAAGATGTTTTGCACAGGAAGCCTTTACTCTGGAGAGACTGGCACAAATTTGCGATGTGATGGACCTGACCCTCAGTGAACTGTTTCAACTCAGCGAACGGGAACAGCCCGCCCTGTCCCAGTTAACAGAAGAGCAGGAAAAAGAGTTACTGGCTAACCCGAAGCTTTTGCTTATGGCCGTGCTGGTAAGGGACGGATGGCAGTTTGACGATATCACCGGTCATTATGAGATAGACCCACTGGAAGGTGTCAGGCTGCTGGCAAAGCTCGATAAACTCAGGCTGATAGAACTTTTGCCCGGCAACCGGTACCGTCTGCGCATTGGCCAGAATTTCCGCTGGATCCCGGGAGGACCGTTAGCACAGTTTATGGAACAGGAAGTTATGGTGAAGTTCATGGCGCCGAAGCGGGGTGAGCCCTGGCTGTTCAGGCTATACATCCGCGGCCGCTATTCAGAGGAATCCATCCGGATCATTGAGAAGCGCCTGAAGCAACTGTCAACGGAAGCGGCAGAATTAAACGATGCTGATTCATCTTTACCGGTTTCAGAACGAACGCATATTGGTATGTTGCTGGCGATGCGTCCCTGGGAACCCTCCCTGTTTGAAAAGATGCGCAGAGAGCAAAGCGAAGCGCAGCAGCAATAAATCACCCCGATGCTCACAATTTGTGCAAACGGACTGTTTGTGACGATTCGCAGGCAGATATACGCCGCTTTCCCGATGACAGTTTCCGGAGGGTAAGGTATTCTTTATCTACCTCCCTGTTTGTTTCTCAAAGGATTTCCGTGGCAGAAGCACTCGAAAGCAAATCAGCACAAAGCCAGCTATGGGCTCTGAATGCGGCGTTAAATGACGGCCGTTTTGTTTCTGTGCGCAAAATGCTGCATGAGCTGCCACCCAGCGATGTTGCCCTGATCCTTGAATCCAGCCCGACCCGGACCCGTGATGAACTTTGGGACCTCATAGACGGCGATTTTCACGGCGATATTTTAGAAGAACTGTCAGAAGATGTACGTAACGGTATTATCAGCAAGATGGTGCCTGAGAAGGTTGTTGATGCCCTTGAAGAAATGGACACCGATGACCTGGCGGAAACGTTAAGCAGTCTGCCGGATGAAGTATTGCAGGACATTCTGCAGTCCATGGATACTCAGGACAGACACCGGGCAGAACAGGCGCTGTCTTACGGTGAAGAAACCGCCGGTTTTATCATGAACACCGACACCATTACGTTGCGTCCTGACGTAACTGTTGATGTGGTGTTGCGCTATCTCAGACTGAAAGGGGATCTACCGGAAAACACGGATACATTTTACGTGGTCAACCGCACAGACAATCTGGTGGGCATTGTGCCGGTAGCACGCCTGCTGACTGCGGATCCCGACGATAAAGTGTCAGAGGTCATGGATGATGATCCCGAAGCGATCCCTGTTAATATGCCTGACGGTGAGGTTGCCAGTCTGTTTGAACGTTACAACTGGTTGTCAGCCCCTGTTGTGGACGAGAAAAACCGCCTTGCCGGTCGAATTACCATCGATGACGTAGTCGACATTATCCGCGAGGATGCGGAGCACTCGATGATGAGTATGGCCGGTCTGGATGATGAAGAAGATACTTTCGCGCCGGTGTTACAATCTACCCAGCGCCGCTCCGTATGGCTGGCTGTGAATCTGGTTACCGCCCTCCTTGCCGCAGCGGTCAGCGACTTATTTGAAGCAACACTGAGCCAGATGGCCGTGCTTGCTATCCTGAATACCATCGTTCCCAGCATGGGTGGTGTAGCCGGTAATCAGACACTCACGCTGGTTATCCGTGGTATGGCACTGGGCCATGTCAATGGCAGCAACGCAAAGTGGCTGGTTAATAAAGAGCTGGCAATCGGCCTGTTAAACGGCGTAATGTGGGCAGTACTTATCGCTTCTGTAATAGGTCTGTGGAAGCAGGATGTTATGCTTGGCCTCGTTATCGCCTTCGCCATGCTCGTCAACATGATTGCCGCTGCGCTATCCGGTGCAACCTTACCCATGATCATGAAACGTCTGAAAATCGACCCTGCGCTGGCCGGCAGCGTTATTTTGACAACCATTACCGATGTGGTGGGTATTTTTGCCTTCCTGGGAACTGCGTCACTGCTTTTAACCTGAGCATATTCACGCCCCGGCAGCCACGTCTTAATACGTGGCTGCAGAATATCTGTCAGCAGACGCACGATGCTGCCGGAGACTACTTACCGGCGGCCGGGGCGTAAAGCGGTATCCTACTACCCTCACGGTTTCCAGCATAGCGGCCACGCTCTCATCTGCAGCCAGCTTACTGCGCAACCGGTTGATGTGTGACACCACGGTATGTTCATAGCAGTCAAGCTGATGACCCCACACTGTTTCCAGTAGCTGATTACGGCTGAATACCTGATTGGGATGACGGACAAAATGCGCAAGCAACATAAATTCCGTAGCGGTAAGCGGCAGAGCCCTTTCGCCGATCCTTGCCTGATGGGATTTGATGTCCAGAGATAACCTGCCAGACTGCAAAAGATGACATTCCGGCGGCTTTTCCTCATATTCAGGACGATAGCGGCGAAGCTGCACTTTCACTCTTGCCTGTAAAACCCTGTCGTGGCACGACAGCATCACCACATCGTCTGCGCCGAGTTCCAGCGCGAGGATATGGTCAGTTTCACTTTGAGATGCGGTAGCAATAATGACAGGCAGCAGAGGGTATTGCCGGCGGATTTGACGGCATACATCCAGTCCGCAGCGGCCGGGCAATACAATATCCAGAACCACCAGACTAAATTGATTTGCCGAGATTGCCTCACAGGGGTCGCTAAGCGTTGTCACACACTGGTGTCCCAGTGCCTCCAGACACTTGCGGATCCGTTGTGATTGAGCCTGATCATGCTGAGTTAACAAAATCATCTTCCCTCCGGCTGTTTTCATATGCAATGACTCGCATAGAAACAGACCGGAGGTGCCGGTATTTTATTCCACCCGGGTGATAATTAATTTCATCGCCGGATTGTCAAAACGGTGTTCTGAACCCAGAACAGAGTCTGTCAGTCCATCCTCTGCACTGACAACGCCGCCATGAAATGTGACAGCATCAAGGGCCTCTCTGCCTTCGCTGACACCTTCCCCGCCATCTGCCGGACCGGGTATAGTGCCCGCCGCCTCCGTATTGTCTTCTGTACCCGCATCGTAGACATGGGGCAACATGGTAAGCGCGTCATTTGTCACCAGCGCAGATAAATCCAACCCGGTTATTCCTGTGAATCCGTCATTGGTATTTACCAGCATAGTGACAACACTCAACAAAGCAGAATCACTGGCTTCCATGGTAAGCATAAAGGTTTCGCTGCTTCCGGGCATCAATGGCTCAGTACCGGCTTCTGCAACCAGCGTCTCGTCCTGTGCTGTCAGTGCACTGCTGTCTCCTCCTTCGGCAAGCATGGCTAGCCCGTCCGATGCAGCGCTGCCGGTTTGCCACAGAGTCACAGAGTCACTGGCAATCACCGCGACCGGCGAGAATAGTTGTGCAGCGGTCAGATTGGTTACGGTTATTTCATAAGTGCGCATTTCTGGTGCCGGTGGTTCAACGACGGTTTCATCATCGTCATCTGAACACGCCGCCAGGGTGAATAAAGCGACGGTCAGTGCGCTTAAGCGTATTATCCGTTGATTCATCATATCCACTCCTATTCACTTACCGTCACAACCACTCTGGCTACGGGATTGAGCCAGCGCTGTACCGTGTTTTGAACATCACTCATGCCACCGCTTAGCATATCGTCTCCCAGATTGCCGGGATGGATATGAACGGTCGCATTGGTGATAGTGGCATTCACCCCGGTGCCGTCCGTGCCGACTAACGCTTCCAGAGGAGGAGGAACCGGCATACCTGCTTCACCGGGTACGCCGCTACCGCGAACTTCATCATTGGCCTCGGTACCGGCATCATAGGCATTCAGGTAAATCATGTAGGTGCCGGGAGTTTCCGGTATGGTCCAACTGTCTAAACCAACAAAGCCATCATTGGTGGGCAACAACATGGCTACCAGACTCAGTTGGGTATTGCCGTCAGTGGTGGTCAGCATGGCAGATGTGGTCATTGCCGGCATAAGTAATCCGCCAGCGGGATTACTGACCATATCAGCAGACGCTCCGGCCGCCACTGTTTCCAGCCCTGAGATATCACCGCCTTCCGCCATAGCCTGCAATTCTGTGCTTGCTGCTTCACCGGTCACGAACAGATGGGTGTCGCTGCTGTGTGCTGCTATGAATAAAGGTGTGAATGCGATACCCCGGGTGAGGTTTTCCACTGATATTTCTACTTCAGCGGCGCTTAAAGTAAATGCCGGCAGGGTGGCCATGCAGAGGGTTGTGTAGCGAAGGGTTCTGTTTGCCATGATAAAGCTCTCTGTTGTTGTATGGAGCATTTATCCTGGCGCAGGATCCTCCCGGTTTGCTCACGGCCAGATCACAACAGCAGTACTTTTAAGAAACAGTATTAAACAGAATTAAAAAATCCGGCGCGGAGGCCGGATTTTTTTATTTAATGATTTTCAGCGTAGGTTTGCCTTTCTTCGGCGGCACCGGCGCGTTCTCAGAATCGCCATCGGTAACGTCGGAAGACGGTCCGTTCAGCGTGTCAGTATCGTCATCGCTCAACTGTTCAGGCGCCTGCATTTCATCTTCAACGGCAAAAACAGTTCCTGCGCCATTCTCACGGGCATAGATTGCCAGTACAGCATGGCAAGGCATATAGATCTGGCGGGGTTGCCCACCAAAACGAGCCTGAAACGAAATAGCGTCCAGATCCAGCGAGAAGTTAACGCACGCAGAAGGAGAAACATTAAGCACGATCTGGCCGTCTTTAATGAATTCCTGCGGAACATCAACACGATCCACCGTGGCATCTACCACAATGTAGGGCGTTAACTGGTTGTCTACAATCCATTCGTAAAATGCACGCAGCAAATACGGCTGATTGGATGTCATTTTACTCATAACGGATTATGAATTTCGCGTTCCTGATCAGTCAGAGAAGCTTTGAAAGAACTGCGGGAGAAAATGCGGTTCATGTATGCATTCACTTCTTTACTGCCATTACCGGTCAGAGTGATCCCCAACGCAGGTAAACGCCACAACAGCGGTGCCAGGTAGCAATCCACCAGGCTGAATTCTTCACTCATGAAGAATGGCATTTCAGCAAAGATAGGACCTAATGAAAGCAACGCTTCACGTAATTCATTACGTGCAGCTTCTACATCACCTTCATTACGGAAAATACGCGCAGCCAGAGAATACCAGTCCTGTTCGATGCGGTGCATCATCAAGCGGCTCTGACCACGGGAAACAGGGTATACCGGCATCAATGGAGGATGAGGGAAACGCTCATCTAAGTATTCCATGATGATATGGGATTTATATAACACTAACTCTCTGTCAACGAGGGTTGGCACAGTACCGTAGGGGTTCAGATCAATCAGATCCTCAGGCAGGTTAGTTGGATCAGTGTAGCTAATTTCAACACCCACACCTTTTTCCGCCAAAACAATACGAACCTGGTGACTATATATGTCAATAGTATCTGAGAACAACGTCATGATTGAACGCTTATTCGCGGCTACGGCCATTCATTTTCCTCCGTCGAGAGTGTTACCTTGCCCGGCCGTATTGCGACCAGAAACAAATGCTAAAAAAGGGGGCGGAATGCCCCCTTGCGTATTATACACAAATTAACAGAAATTAGTGCACTTCCTTCCAGTATTCTTTCTTCAGTAAGAAAACGAAGATGAACAGCACAACAATGAACACCAGTACCCACTTTCCGATAGCTTCGGATTGCAGGCGGAACGGTTCGCCACTGTATGCAAGGAAGTTAACCAGGTCAGCAATCGCCTGATCGTACTCTTCTGTGCTCAGCGCACCGTCACCATCGGTTTTAATACCCACAAACTGCTCTTTCATTTCACCGTCAACCATGGTTTCTTCATGGGTTAAACGGGGCGTGCCCTGAAGCGGCTGAAGGACATGAGGCATACCTACATCTTTAAATACCACATTGTTCACACCAAACGGACGGCTTTCATCAACATAAAAGCTGCGCAGGTAAGTATAAATCCAGTCGGAGCCTCTGACGCGGTTCACCAGCGTCAGGTCAGGCGGCGCCGCACCAAACCAGGTAGCAGCTGCTTCTTCAGGCATAGAACGGGTGATGTAATCCGTCACCTTCTCACCGGTAAACTGGAGGTTTTCCTGACCAATCTCATCAGGAATACCTAAATCGGTGAAGGTACGCTGATAGCGCTGGTATTGCATAGAGTGGCAACCCAGGCAGTAATTCATAAAGATTTTGGCACCGCGCTGTAACGACGCTTTATCGGTTAAATCAACTGGCGCTTTGTCCAGATGGACATTTCCGCTGGCAGCCATCGCCATACCCGGTACGAGGAATGCCAGTAACAACATTAGTTTTCTCATTTCGGGATCCTCGCTGGTACAGGCTTCGTCGTTTCATTTTTGCTGTATAAGAACAGTGCCACGAAGAAACCAAAATACAACACGGTAGCCACCTGAGAAGCAATGATTTTCCAGTTTTCCTGTGGTGTACCGCCCAGGTAACCAAGGAATACGAATACCGCAGCGAAAAGCAGCAAGTTGACTTTGTGCAGGCCACAGCGGTAACGCCATGACTTCACCCGTCCACGGTCAAGCCACGGCAGTGCAAACAGGGCCGCAATGGCACCAAACATAGCAATAACACCAAACAGCTTATCCGGCACCGCTTTGAGGATGGCGTAGAAAGGTGTGAAGTACCACACAGGGAAAATATGCTCCGGCGTCTTCAGCGGGTTAGCAATTTCAAAGTTTGGATGTTCAAGGAACTTACCCCCCATTTCTGGCGCAAAGAACATGATGTAACAGAATACGAAAAGGAAGATACTGAACGCCACTAAATCCTTAAGCACGATGTGCGGGAAGAAGGGCACCACATCATCAGCGATGTCATATTTACTGGTGTAGTACTCGTGGATTTCGTATTTAGTCTTTTCACTTTCAGGCAGAGAGCCCTTCTTGTGCTTGATGGCCACACCGTCAGGGTTATTAGAGCCCACTTCGTGTAATGCAATGATGTGCAGGAACACAAGAATGACAATGACCAGTGGCAGAGCGATAACGTGCAGAGCAAAGAAGCGGTTCAGCGTAGCACCGGAGATAACATAGTCGCCCTGAATCCAGATGACCAGGTCCGGACCAATCACCGGAATCGCACCGAACAGAGACACGATAACCTGTGCGCCCCAGTAAGACATTTGGCCCCAGGGAAGTACGTAGCCCATGAAGGCTTCGGCCATTAACGCGAGGTAGATAAACATACCGAAAACCCACAGCAACTCACGGGGTTTCTGATAGGAGCCGTAAATCATGCCGCGGAACATGTGCATATACACCACAATAAAGAACGCAGATGCGCCGGTACTGTGCATATAACGGATGATCCAGCCGAAATCGACTTCACGCATAATGTACTCGACAGAGAAGAATGCTCCTTCCGCCGTCGGGTTAAAGTTCATGGTTAACCAGATACCGGTTACGATTTGGTTGACCAGCACGATGGTGGCCAGAAAACCAAATACGTACCAGAAGTTCATATTACGTGGAGCAGGATATTGAATGGCGTGCATATTCGCCACACGCATCATCGGGATACGCTCTTCAATCCAGTTTAAAAAAGCATTCATAATTAAACTGCCTCCGCTTCTGAACCGATGATAACGGTGGTGTCGTTAACATACTGATAAGGCGGAACCACCAGGTTAAGTGGTGCAGGTACGCCCTGAAATACACGGCCGGCCATATCAAATTTGGAACCGTGACAAGGACAGAAAAATCCGCTGGGTACACCCTCTACGGCTTCTTCGAAGGCACCGTCTTTCAAGTATTGCGGAGAACAGCCAAGGTGAGTACAAATACCTACCAGAATGAGGTATTCCTCTTTCAGAGAACGGTAGCGGTTTTTAGCAAATGCAGGTTGCTGCTCTGTTTCAGACTCAGGATCGCGAAGACTGTCTTCGTGAGTGGCCAGTTCTTCCAGCACTTCCGGGGTACGGCGTACAATCCAGACCGGTTTGCTTCGCCACATAACACGAATTAACTGACCCGGCTCAATCGCACTGATGTCCACTTCAACATCTGCGCCGGCGGCTTTGGCTTTCGCACTCGGGTTCCAGGAAGTAACAAAAGGTACCGCTGCACCTGCAACACCAACAGCACCAACCACCGAAGTTGCTACCGTTAAAAAACGGCGGCGGGTGTTGTCCGGTTGGCTTCCGTTGAGTGCAGAGTCTTTTGCATCTACTGATACGTTACTCATCCACAATTCTCCAGATTTGGATTTTGATACCGGAGCAACTTTTTAACATTAAAGTTACGTACCGGTATCAGTCGGCCTGTCTTGATTTGCACTGTCAGCGCCCGTCTGTTGTGAGCGTCACGATGCTTTATAATTATTTCGACCAAAGATGATAAGTGAAAAGCCCTTATTGTTACAAGGTTTTATCAACGATTAAAAAACGATAACCTGCGCTTAATCAAAGACCTTTTAAAAATTTAATGATTCCTGTCCTGTTATTATCATTGTAGTGACATGATGTATGGTGAATGTCACACAATGATGAAACCCGAACGTATTGCCGTTCAATTTCAATAATAAGCCGGAACCGGAGTCAAATCTTCAGCCGGACTTCAGTATAGTCTATCAGTTCCGGAAAACCGTTTTTCCGGCGGGAATTTAATAATAATTAAACCTCCGCCCCGAAATTCACAATTAACCGGTTAATTAAAGCAAGGAGCGTCACTAATATCATGAGAACACTCAGTAAAATTCTCTGGGTCACCCTGCCCTTTTGCACACACTTCACTTTTGCTGCGCAAGATGACGCAACGTTTGTTAAGAACGCCATTGCTGATCATCAATCTCAAATGGAGAACATTTCAGACTCATTGTGGAACTGGGCCGAAGTTGGCTATAAAGAAACACAAAGCTCAGCATTAATGCAGACTGTCCTCCGTGAACATGGCTTTAACGTTGAAGCCGGCGTGGCAGGTATGCCCACCGCTTTCGTAGCCACCTGGGGTGGCGATGGTCCGGTCATCGGCATGCTGGCAGAGATGGATGCTCTGCCCGGTTTGTCCCAGCAGGCGATTCCTGATAAAAAACCACAGAGCGGCATGCACAACGGTCATGCCTGCGGCCACCACCTGTTTGCCGGTGGTTCAGTGGGTGCTGCGCTGGTTGTGAAGGACTGGCTGGAAGCCACCGGTACCGCTGGCCAAATCCGGGTATATGGTACGCCGGCGGAAGAAGGTGGTTCCGGAAAGGTGTATATGGCACGTGAAGGTTTGTTTGATGATGTAGATGTGGCACTTCACTGGCATCCGGGAGACGGAAACTCTGCCGAAGCTTCTTCCACTCTTGCCAACAAGAGTGCAAAGTTCCGCTTCCGTGGTATTGCGGCTCACGCTGCGGCTGCGCCGGAACGGGGTCGTTCCGCGCTGGATGCAGTAGAAGCAATGAACATGATGGTAAACATGATGCGTGAACATGTACCTGACCGCACCCGCATCCACTACGTGATCACCAACGGTGGTGCCGCTCCGAACATCGTGCCCGATTTTGCTGAAGTTTATTATTACGTACGCTCCCCCGAACCTGAAGTGGTACTGTCTTTATGGAAACGTCTGGAAAAAATAGCAGAAGCCGCAGCACTGGGAACGGAAACAGAAATGGAAGAGGAAGTTGTTGGCGGCACCTGGAACATTCTGCCTAATCTGACGCTGGCCCGCCAGATGGATAACAGCATGCACGCATTCGGCGGGATCAGTTACAGCGCTGAAGAAGAAAACTTCGCTGATAAAATTCGTCCGTCACTGGGTAAACCGGCCATGAAAGCGAAAGGCCAGCAAAGTGAGGTTGCGAAGTTTTCAGAGGATATCCCTGTCTGGTCTGCATCAACAGATGTGGGTGATGTGAGCTGGCAGGTACCTACAGCCGGATTGCGTGCAGCAACCTGGGTTCCGGGTACACCACCCCACAGCTGGCAGGCGGTTGCTGCCGGTGGCATGTCCATCGGTAAGAAAGGTATGACGCTTGCGGCCAGCACACTGGCTCTCACTGCGATAAAATTATTCGAACAACCTGCAGTTATTGAAGAAGCAAAAGCAGAATTTGACCGTCGTGCATCAGAAGTGGAATATGAAGCTCTGCTGGGAGATCGAAAGCCGGCGCTGAATTACCGCGATTAGCGCGACTAATCAGAGTCTTTCCGGTGTTTCAGCGTGCAGCAGAAACACCGGACAAACTTATCAGTAAATAAAATACAGGCATAAAAAAACCCGGTCGATGACCGGGTTTTTGATAACAGTAGTAAGCGAATTAACGCTTGGAGAACTGTGGCTTCTTACGTGCTTTGTGCAGACCAACTTTCTTACGTTCAACGCGACGAGCGTCACGAGTAACAAAGCCAGCTTTGCGCAGTGCAGGACGTAACGCTTCATCATACTCCATCAGAGCACGAGTCAAACCGTGACGAATTGCACCAGCCTGACCGTTTGAACCGCCACCTTTTACAGTAACGTAAACGTCAAACTTCTCAGTCATTTCTACCAGCTCAAGAGGCTGACGAACAACCATGCACTCAGTCTCACGACCAAAGTACGTATCCAGCGCGCGTTGGTTAACTACGATGCTGCCTGTACCCGGACGCAGGAACACACGAGCAGTAGAACTTTTGCGGCGGCCTGTGCCGTAGTATTGAGTATCTGCCATGTCAAATGCTCCTTAGATGTCCAAAACTTGTGGTTGCTGAGCTGCGTGCTTGTGTTCTGCACCAGCGTAAACTTTCATTTTACGGAACATTTCACGACCCAGAGGGCCTTTTGGTAACATTCCTTTAACTGCTTTCTCAATAACCATTTCTGGCTTGTGAGCGATCAGCTTTTCAAAGTTTGTCTCTTTCAGACCACCTGGGTAACCAGTGTGCGCGTAGTACATTTTGCCCTTCGCTTTATTACCGGTTACAGTCACTTTCTCTGCATTGATAACAACGATGTAATCGCCAGTATCAACGTGAGGAGTGTACTCAGCTTTATGTTTACCACGCAGACGGCGTGCAATTTCAGTCGCAAGACGACCTAAAGTTTTGTCAGTGGCATCTACCACGTACCAGTCACGTTGTACCGTTTCTGGTTTAGCAACAAAAGTTTTCATTTCAAAATCACCCGAAAAATTCTTCGTTACAGATTACCGGAACAGCCGGAAATCTAATTAAAATCAATGACCGGACCCCTTCGAGCCCATTGATTCTTCCACCTTCCCAAAGGTGGGCGTAACTGGGCAGGGCGCGAATTATACAGGATTTGAATAAAAAGCGAACCCCTGACGGGAAATTTCTGACAATTAAATAAAAAACTGGCATCGCTTAATTATTAAGCTAGAGTAAATAGTGTTTACGCACACATCCGGCACACAACAAACTTTGCTTATAAAAACACGATATGTCAGACAGAGGCTGCTTCTATGCATCACTTTACTGTGCTCTTTCATGTGCAGCGCCCCCGTGTTGTCTCAAACTTATACCTTTACCCAATCCTTCGCCGGTCCGACCTACGGCGTGTACAATATTGATGTGATGCGCGCGGCACTGCGCGTCACTGAAGATGACTACGGTGCTGTCACCCTTGAGAGACATCCCTTCCCCATGCCGCAGGGACGACAAATTCTCACGCTGCTTCGGGGTGAAAGCGACATCATGTGGAGTGTGACCACTGATGAACTCGAACAACAATTACTGCCGGTAAGGTTCCCTTTACTGCAAGGGTTAGGTGGTCACCGCATTTTCGTGATCAATAAAAATAAGCAAAATGCCTTTGGCCCGGGGCAGACCCTTGATGGTATTAAGTTGATGACATCGGTTCAGGGGAGTGACTGGCCGGACACTAAAATTTTGCAGTATCACAATTTTACAGTTGCCAGTATCAGCTGGAGTGACTGGTACACTACTATGTACCGCAGTCTCGAAGAGGGGATCATCGATTATTTTCCCCGTAATGTGGTGGAGGTATACAGAGATTTGTCCTATCACAACAGCGATAAGCTGACTATTGAGCAGAATCATCTGATCATTTACCCCAGCTACGAATACTTTTTTGTCGCCCCTCACGCGCCCGAATTACAGCAAAGATTGCAGGACGGGCTGACAAGGCTGTTGAAATCCGGAGAACTGGCGAAAATATTTAACCGCTATCCTGAGCACCGCAAAGCATGGGACATGGTCAAAAAGGGGAAGCGGGTTGTGCATCTGCTGGAATCAAACGTGCTGTCTTACTCATTTGAAAATCCCGACTGGATTGAAGCACCTTATGCGTTACTTAACGAGATTTCTGCTTTGCAAGCTCAGCCGCTTTAGCTTTTACCCAGAAGGATTCTAAAGACGGTAAGTCGTAACCGGCTAGTGCCCGGCCTTCTTCATTGGCCAGCGCAACCACATGTTCGAACCTGTAGCGGAATTTTTCACTGGCTTCACGCAGCGCCTGATCGGCATCAATATCCATATGGCGGGCTAAATTGACGATGGCGAACAAAGCATCGCCAATTTCTTCCTGAAGCCGGCCTTTGTCCACCGGGCTTGCATCCAGTTCCTGCTGAACTTCATCGACTTCTTCTTTTATTTTATCCAGCACCGGCTGTGTTTCGTGCCAGTCAAAGCCCACGTCACGACAGCGCTGCTGCAAGGCCTGCGCATATTTGAGCGCAGGCAATGCGGGATCGGTGGCTTCGAAGAACGCCTCAGCGTTACCGTTAACCGGTTTTACGTTTGACATCAACTACACCTTTTAACTGCAACAGCCGGGTCATCACTTTTGATAAGACCTGACGGTCCGGCACTTCTACCGAAATAGAAATCATCGCCGTCTGGCGGGTTTTATCACTCAGACTGTTAACGCCAAGCAGCGCCACACTCTCGTTTGCCAGTACAGTAGTGATATCTCTGAGCAGACCAGTCCGGTCTGAACAGAAAATGTCGATACCGGTTTCAAAACCCACATTTAACTGTGTCGACCAGCTGACTTCGATTTGTCTTTCAGGATGCTGTTCTAACAAATGCTGCAACTGATCGCAGTTTTCTTTGTGCACACTGACACCCCGCCCCTGCGTGATATAACCCATAATGGATTCACCGGGTACAGGCTTACAGCAGTTCGCCAGTTGACTCATCAGATGACCAACCCCTTCAATGACTACCGTATCCTGCTTGCCTTTAGAGCCGGCATTCTTGCGGGTTTTCACCTTCGGACTGATTTCCGGCTCTTCTGCCGGTTCCGGCTCCAGCAGGTGCTGAATATGATTCACCACTGTCATCACACGGATATCACCCACACCTATGGCAGCGTAGAGATCGTCCACGTGCTGGAGATTGTACTTCTCACACGCTTCGGCAGGTACTTTCACCGGCAAGTGAGCACGGGATAATTCCCGTTCCAGCATTTCCTTTCCGGCCAGCAGGTTTTTCTCTTTATCCTGCTTTTTAAAGAAAGAGTGGATAGTCGCTCTGGCTCTGGATGAATGCACATAGCCGAGCCCCGGATGCATCCAGTCACGGCTCGGGTTAAGCTCTTTACCGGTATGAATTTCTACCTGGTCACCGCTTTGCAACTGGTAGGTAAATGGCACAATACGCCCGTTTACTTTAGCACCAATACACCGGTGACCAACGTTACTGTGAATGTAATAGGCAAAATCCAGCGGCGTCGCACCCTGTGGCAGGTCGACTACATCCCCTTTCGGGGTAAACACATACACACGGTCGTCGAATACCTGACTACGTAATTCTTCGACCAGATCGCCGCTCTCCGCCACTTCTTCCTGCCAGGCAAGAATGCGGCGTAGCCAGTTAATGCGCTCATCGTAACCGGATGCCTTTCCGGTAGACCCTTCTTTATATTTCCAGTGGGCTGCCACACCCAGTTCTGCATCCTGATGCATTTGCTGAGTGCGGATTTGAATTTCAACAGGTTTGCCTTCGGGCCCCACAATAACCGTGTGGATAGACTGGTATCCATTCGGTTTTGGTGTGGCGATGTAGTCGTCAAACTCTTTGGGAATATGTTTGTAGTTTGCGTGTACGGTACCCAATGCGGCATAACAATCCTGCAACCGTTCAGCAATGATGCGTACCGCACGAATATCAAAAAGCTGCTCAAAAGTAAGATGCTTTTTCTGCATCTTTTTCCAGATACTGTAGATATGCTTAGGGCGGCCGTAGACTTCCGCTTTGATATGCTCGTTATCCACCAACGCCTGCAAATCAGACACGACATTCTGAATGTAGGTTGCCCGCTCTTTGCGCTTACCATCCAGCTGTTGAGCAATATCTTTATAGGTTTTCGGATGCAGGTAGCGGAAAGCCAGGTCTTCCAGTTCCCACTTTAACTGACCGATACCCAGACGGTTTGCCAGCGGCGCATAAATCGTCGCGCACTCTCTGGCCACCAGCACCCGGGTCTCTTCGTCGGCTTTTTTAACCTGTTGCAGTGCACAAATCCGTTCAGCCATCTTAATTACCACGGCGCGGACATCTTCCACCATGGCAAGTAACATCCGGCGGATGCTGTCGATATGCTGTTCGTCAGGAACAGACAGGGAAGATTCATTCCGGCGACGGCTATGCAGGGTTTTGATAGCGTCCATGCGGCGGACACCATTGATCAGATCGCTGATCTCCTCACCAAACTCCGCCAGCACGTCAGTATCGGTGAGATTGTGCTTTTCACAATACGGATACACCAGTGCCGCCTGAAGCGTGGCATCATCCATGTTCAGCTGATGCAGAATTTCTACCATTTCCTGCCCGACCAGCAGACGGTCAGGCATATGGGACACTGCTTTTAATTTTTCTTTTGTAGTATCACTTAGCGACAGACTATTTAACCAGGCTTCAAATGACGGTCTGTCAGGCTCGTGTACTTTTCGTGTTGATACCATAAAACATCAACTCGCTTATGCTTTGTTCTTGTGGTCCGTTAATAACATCATGACTTCCAGATGTCGGGTCTGGGGAAACATTTCAATGAGCCCCACGCGCTCGATTGCATACCCGGACGCCAGAAGGCACTGCGCATCTCTTGTCAGAGTACCCGGATTGCAAGAAACATACAAAATTGATTTTACCCGTTGTCGTGTCAGGGTTTCACAAACGGCATACGCGCCTTCCCGCGAGGGATCCAGCAACAGTTTATCAAAACCGCCGCTCAGAGCCTGAGCTACCGCCTGTTCATCAGACAAATCCAGATGCAACCAGTTCACATTGTCTACGCCCTGTTTTGACGCATTTTCTTTAGCCCGCTGCACCATTTCAGCCACGCCTTCAACGGCCTGCACCTGTGCTCCCCGTTTTGCCAGCGACAGGGAAAAATTCCCCAGACCACTGAACCAGTCAGCAATTTTTTCACCGGGCTGCGGATTCAACCATTCCATGGCCTGCGCCACCATCTTAGCGTTAACCGGCCCGTTTACCTGAACAAAATCATCTGCCGCCGGAGACAAACTCAATCCGGGCTCTGTGGTGCAATACAGCTCCGCTTCTTTATGCAATGTAAGCGTGCCTTCCTGTCCTTCCACGGTCATGTTTACTTTGTGCTCAACGGCAAATGCTATCAGTGCATCGCCGAATGCCGGGGACATGGGTTTGGTCAGCCGCACAGAAACAGCATTCACATTATCGCCGGCAAGTAAGGTGACATGGCCCACATGTTTACGGGCAGAATGACCCGATAGCAGTGCTTTTAAAGGCGCAATCAACGCGGATAATCCGGGTTGCAGTACAGGACACTGGTCAACATCCACCACCTGCTTACCCTGCTCTTCCCGGTAACCTAACTTAAACTGTTTGTCATTCCGTGCGTCTGTGGCAAGCCGGGCCTTCCGGCGATAACCGCGACGTTCTCCGGTAACCGCTGCGGTCCAGGGAATGTGATCTAAACCAAACTGTAATTTCCACCAGCTATCCAGCGCTTCCTGACGATATGTCAGTGCCGCATCGGCATCTGCATGTTGCAACTGGCAACCGCCACAACGATCAGCGAGGTCGCAAAAGGGTGTTACCCGATGAGGACTGGACGTGAGGATTTTTTTTACCGACGCTCTTGCGAAGCGCTTTTGTTGTTGTGTAACCAGCACATCAACTTTTTCGCCAGGCAGCGCACCATCAACAAACAGTACCGGTTTGCTGTCGTTACACACACCTTGTCCGGTCATGTCCCAACGTTGAACGGTGACGGTTTTACCGGTTTGTGTTTTTTTCGACGACTTTGCCGGCTTATAGAAACTGACCATAATTAAGATTCTAAAATAACAGTAGCAGTAGCGTAATACTGCTCATCAGAAATGGAGACATGACTGCGAACAACGCCCTTTTCTTCGCAGCGTTTAGCAAATTCATCACTAAAGGTCAGAAAAGGGGCGCCGGACTCATTATTACCAACACAAATATGATGCCAGCTGATCCCCCGGCCAATCCCCGTGCCCAATGCTTTTACCGCTGCTTCTTTCACCGCGAACCGCTTAGCCAGATATCTTGCCGGTTCAGGGCTGGCTCCGAAGATAACCATTTCCTGCTCAGTCAGTACACGACTGGCTAACCGCGCTGAACGGGACAGAGCGTCTTCTATACGGGCAATTTCGACAATGTCCGTGCCCATTCCCACAATGGCCATGTTCAGCCTGCTTTTCCTGCACGGGCTTCCTGCATCAGCGCACGCATATCAGCGACGGCTTTTGCCAGACCATCAAACGCCGCACGGGCAATAATGGCGTGACCGATATTCAGCTCAATGATTTCAGGAATGGCGGCGACAGGCTTCACGTTATGGTAGTGCAGGCCGTGACCGGCGTTAACTTTCAGGCCTTTTTTAGCGGCATAGTGAATACCTTTTTTAAGCCGTGCCAGTTCCACTTCCTGTTCACGCTCATTTTTTGCTTCAGCATACTGACCGGTGTGAATTTCGATATAAGGCGCACCACATTCAATGGCCGCATCAATTTGCTTCTCGTCTGCATCAATAAACAGGGAAACCTGAATACCCGCTTCACCCAGCACGGTACAAGCGTTTTTCACTGCCTCAAAATTACCGGCGACATCCAGGCCACCTTCTGTGGTCAGCTCTTCACGCTTTTCCGGCACCAGACAGCAAAAAGCAGGCTGTGTTTTCAACGCTATCTGCAGCATTTCGTCTGTCACTGCCATTTCCAGATTCAGACGGGTGTTGATCGTTTGTGCCAGTAAATCCACGTCACGATCTTTAATATGACGGCGATCTTCCCGTAAATGCACAGTGATCCCATCTGCGCCTGCCCGCTCGGCCACATCAGCGGCATGAACAGGATCGGGATAATTCGTACCCCGCGCGTTTCGCAGCGTGGCAATATGGTCAATGTTAACGCCCAGTAAGATGTCGTTCATGGATAGATAACCCTGGCAATAAAGTGTGAAGATTGTAGCAAAGAAGTTCCCCGCTGACTCAGGAAAATAGGCGTCAGCCACCGCTTAAGCGCGAAATAATTCTCTGCTTTTTAACGGTTTACCGCCCAGCAATTGATGCAGTGCCTGGCGGTTGATCAGTTTCGCAGCCCGTCGCGACAACGCAGTCCATTCACCGTGTCCTAATTCGATAAGCGCCGTTCCCGGCAACCGGTGTTTATGTCCTGGCTGATGACAGGCCACGAACCCTTGTTCCGGCGAATACAAATACCAGCCATCAGGTTCAATGGCTTCACCGCTCAGCCCGTCAGTAAACCAGTCCGCGAGCATACCCATTTCTTCTAACAGAGAAAACTCAAACTCACGTAATGTTTTTTCAATATCAGGTTGAACGATAAGGGAATTCAGGGCGTGCTCATATTGGGCATACACCGTATCACTGGCCAGGCCCGCCGGCATGACACGGTTAAGTATTTCATTTAAATACATGGCACAAAACAAATCGTTCCCTGCCAGCATAGGCACCGGCCCGTCACTTTCAATTTGTCTGAGGTTTTTAAGATCGGTTTTTCCGCTGAGCTGGATGCGCACTTTACGGAAGGGTTGCAACAAGCTTTTGCGCTCATTCTTGCTGCTTCTCACGCCTTTCGCTACCGCGCTGACATTACCCGTTTGCAAGGAAAAGAAATCAACAATATAGGACGTTTCCCGGTACGGACGGCGGTGGAGCACATAAGCATCTGACCACTCTGGCTGACTCATCTGGGGGTTAACTCCGCTTGATCCGGACCACTTTCATTGTTTCAAAAGGGATACCCGCCACTTCCTCCTGCTGACGGTAATAGGTCAGGTTGACCCTGGCCCCTTTGAGTGACTGATACTGTTGTTTACGCCGGAAAATGAAGGGCACGTCCACGCCTTCGAGCATCAACGTATGACGCACCCACTCGCCTTCTTCACGCTGAACGTGAGAGACGACTTTACAGTTTTCACTGTGGGTCAGCGCCTGATGCTTCTCTGTGAGTGTCTTACCGTCATTCACCGGGCACGATCTCTTCAATAAGCAGTTGAACTGATTCCCGTCCCCGGAAGGTGTTTATATCGAGCTGATACACCACCTGTGCGCGCAGGATACCGGCATTTGGCCAAACTGTGGTGTCAACACCAAACGCAATGCCGTCTACTTCTTCACCATTGGCCTTACGGAATACCAGCTTAAGATGATTTTTGTTTTCCCCTACCATGCGCTGATCAACAATATCCAGCACACCGTCAAATTTAGGGGCATCAAAGCCCTGACCGAACGGGCCGGCCTGACGCAGGGCATGGGCCAGGCTTAAATCTATTTCGTCAGCAGCCAGCTCACCATCAGACAGTATTTTTCTTTCGCAATCAATATTCGCCAGATGACGCAGGGTTACATGATGAAACGCCTTTTCAAACTGAGCCAGCGCATCTGTTGCCAGGCTTAAACCCGCCGCCATAGCATGGCCGCCAAACTTGTCGATCACACCCGGCCAGCCGGTATTCACTTCATCCAGAATATCACGGATATGCAAACCGGGAATGGAGCGCGCAGAGCCTTTAATGGTGTTGTCATCCTGGTTGGCAAATACAATAACCGGCCGGTGATGCTTTTCTTTTAAGCGCCCTGCCACAATGCCAATGACGCCCTGATGGAAATGGGGCTGGTACATCACCAGTGCAGGAGGCAGGTCCTCGCCCACAGAAACAGAAGCCAGTGCCGCTTCCGCCTCTTCTTTCATTTCGGTTTCTATGGCCCGCCGTTGTAAATTCAGACGGTCAAGCTCTGCTGCCATATGGCGTGCCTGCAACGGGTCATCGCAGAGTAAACACTCTATTCCCAGCGCCATGTCGTCCAGCCGTCCGGCTGCGTTTAGCCTGGGCCCGATAACAAATCCCAGATCGGTACTGGTGAGGTAAGCCAGCGGCTTATTGCGGTTAGCAATTTCGAAAAGAGCCTGAATGCCCGGCCGGCAATGTCCGCTGCGAATGCGTTGCAGGCCCTGATACACCAGAACACGGTTATTCTTATCCAGCGCAACAACATCGGCAACGGTGCCTACGGCAACGATATCCAGAAGCGTTGCCAGGTTAGGCGCCTGCTTGCCTTCAAACCAGCCTTGTTGCTGTAACGCTGCCCGTAAAGACAGCATCAGATAAAAGGCTACGCCAACGCCGGCCAGGTTCTTTGAAGGAAATTCACAGCCCGGCTGGTTGGGATTCACAATCGCATCGGCATCAGGCAGCGTGTTTCCGGGCAAATGGTGGTCTGTCACGATAACGGTGAGCCCCAACTCTTTCGCCCTCTTCACACCGGCAAGGCAGGCAATACCGTTATCAACGGTAAGTAAGATATCGGTGCCCTGCTCATACGCGACATCGACAATCTGCTCACTGAGGCCGTAGCCGAAATCAAACCGGTTAGGCACAAGATAGTTTACCTGCCGCAAGCCTAACTGGCGCAGCGCCAGTATACAAACAGCGGTGGAAGTTGCACCGTCGGCATCGAAGTCACCGATAATGGTGACCCGCTTTTGCGTTTTGATAGCATCAACCAGGCAAGCCGACGCAGCGTTGATACCTTTAAGCAGGTTGAAATGGGAGAGTTGCTTTACGGCGTTATCCAGCTCGTCAATGTTCCGGATAGCGCGGCCGCGGTACACCCTGTCAAGTACAGGGTGCAGATGTGTACTCAAACGGGAGTCAGAACAAAGCTCCCGTCTCACAATGGGTAACGACATATTATTCAGTTTGTGCGATTTCTTGGATCAGGACGTCTGCAGGCTTATAACCCGGCAACATGGTTCCGTTGTCGAAAATGATGGCAGGAGTACCACGGATCCCCAGTTTACGGCCGGCAACAAATTGTTCGGCGACAGTATTATCGCAATCTTCTTTTGCAAAGGTCGGGTTAGCAATTGATTTCGCGCGGGTCAATGCTTCCTGAGGATTCTTTGCACACCAGATAGAAACCATATTTTCATAGTTTTCTGTACCCAGTCCGGCACGGGGCCACGCAAGATAACGTACAGTAATACCGGCCTCATTTAACTCATCTACTTCTCGGTGTAACTTCTTACAATAGCCGCAGGTGTAGTCGGTAAAGACCGTCATCACATGCTTTTCGTTTTCAGCTTTAAATTCGATGCCCTGATCAGCGAACGGTGCAATGGCATCAAGACGAACCTGACCCAGCGCCACTTCGGTAAGATCTTTCATGCCCGCGTTCACATCGTACATGTGACCGAACATCATATAATCTGCATTTTCTGTTACATAAAACACCTGATTCGCCGCAGTCACTTCCAGCAAACCGTCAACAGGAGAATTAGCAATAGCTTCAGGTTCAACACCCACTATGCTTTTTACTTTATCGTTGACCGCCTGCTCTGCACTGCTGTTTACAGTCGCCGCAGGCTGACTTGCCGCCTTTCCGGTGGATTCAGATGATGCATCAGATTCTGCCGAGCACCCTGTTGAAAGCACAATACCTAACGCAACCATCACGGCATAACGAATATTCTTCACAAAAACTCCCGGAACGCAGGCCAGTCGCCCGCATGTGTAAATACGTAAACAGATTCTTATGCAATACTATCACAATCTCACCCCGGCAAAAGTTATCTGAAAGTCCGTGATCATTCTTTCACCGCAGAAAGGGAGCGGTGTGAAGGAAGCTACATCCGGTTAAGGTCGTGTCAGGTGCCCGCTAATGCATTAAATTATAATCATTAGACAGTTTACGTTTGCCTTTTTAAACATTGAATCAGGTAATGGATGCACTATAATGCAAACAAAATCCACCTTATGCTTATTAAACCATGCAAAAATCCAATTTATTCCTGCACAGCATTGGCAAACTTGTACAAAGCAGGAGGTCTGAATCCATGGACCAACAGGAACTGGCTGTAAGGTGCGGCGTAGGCAGAAACACAATCTCAAATATTGAGAATGGCAGAAATGTCAGTGTATCAAGCTTGCTCATGGTGCTGGAGCAACTGGAATTAATCGATGACTTTCAGGTGGTGATTGACGAAAAATTGAATGAAAACAATGCCGCTTTAGTAAGAAAATCAAGGAAGTACACGGAGCTGGACAATGACTTCTAAAGCGTATGTGTTTGTTGACGGACTTGAAAGTAAACCCGTTATATGCGGAATTGTTGAACTGGATACCAGTTCTGCAAGCGGGCGTTTTCGCTATGGCAAATCCTGGCTCTCTCGCGATGATGCCTTTCCCTTAGATCCTGTTAACTTACCGCTCTCAGAGAGTGAATTCAGCAGTTCCGTTAATCATGGTCTGTTTGGCGCACTGGCAGATGCAGGCGCAGACTCCTGGGGTGAGAAAGTCATCCTTTCTATTCACAGTACAGTACCGAAAAATAAACTGGAATTTCTTCTGGCCGGATCTGGCATGGGAGTAGGCTCACTGGTTTTCAGTCTGTCAAAGACAGGCTCCAAACATAAGGTAAATAAAAACCATCTTGGCAAACTGCCTATGTTGTTGAGAACAAAAGACGCCATACTCGCCGACGAAGAAATCAGTACTGAAGCCAAAAAAGCGTTCGAATATGGCGTAAGTATGGGCGGCGCGCGACCAAAAACCGTGGTTTCTGATGACAGAAAGCTCTATCTGGCGAAATTTAACCGGCCCGATGACCGCATAAACATTGTAAGAGTGGAAAATGCCAGCATGAAAATGTTGGCGGAGTTGCCGGTGCGGGTTGCCTCCACCAGTGTCGTCAATACCGGCTCCGGTGATGTCCTGCTCGTTGAGCGGTTTGATGTGAAAAATGGCGTACCCGTATGCCATTTTCTCAGCGCAAACTCTCTGTTTCACACGGGGAAAGTGAGTGATTCCTCACTGAGAAATCAATACACCTATGGACAACTGGCTGAGTTTCTCAGGAAGCACAGCGCAAACCCTTACGATGCGCACGAACTGTATTACCGGATGGTTTTCAATATATTGACAGGCAATACTGATGACCATACGCGTAATCACGCGATTCTCTACGAATTTGAAACCCGCCAGTGGCGCTTGTCTCCAGCCTATGATGTTCTGCCCGTCAATAACAGCTTATTACACGGTATGGGTATCGGTGACCAGGGCAGACGTAGCAATATCGATAACGCACTGAGCCAGTCCCGCCGCTTTGGCCTGAAAACATTTAAAGCGCGCCGTATTATTGAGGAAGTAATTGAACTTGTATCGGAATGGCCGGCATACATGACTGAAAATGGTGTCAGTGACGCAGATATAATCAGACTCCGTTCCATGATACCTGCACAAGCAAACCTTCATCCCCTCGGGTGATGGGTATGAATGAGGTTTTGCAGCCGCTCGGTGGCAACATGGGTGTAAATTTGTGTGGTAGAGAGATCACTGTGACCAAGTAACATTTGCACTACCCGCAGATCAGCCCCGTGGTTTAACAGATGTGTGGCAAATGCGTGGCGCAACGTGTGCGGCGATAAATGTTGTGTGATACCGGCAACAGAGGCGTAGTGCTTAATGCGGTGCCAGAACGTCTGCCTGGTCATCTGCACGCCCCGCAGGCTGAGAAAAAGTACATCTGTCTGGTGTTTTACCAGTTCAGGTCTGGCGGTTTTACAGTAGGTTTCTATCCAGTCGACAGCGTCCTCTCCCAGCGGCACAAGACGGTCTTTATTGCCTTTACCGGTCACCCTGACAACACCTTGCTGAATACTCACCTGATCCAGCCGTAAGCCAATAAGTTCACTGACCCGCAACCCTGTAGCGTAAAGCACTTCCAACATACATTTGTCACGGCACTCTACCGGATCTTCAGGGTTTGGCGCATTGAGCAAATCATCCACCTGAGCTTCACTTAATGACGAAGGCAATTTTTTCGGCAACTTCGGATTAGCAAGCTGAGTCACCGGGTTATCGGTACGTACCTGCTTTCCGATAAGGTAAATATAAAACGCACGCATGGCAGACATGGCCCGCTGGGTACTGCGGGCAGACAAGCCGGCCTCATGACGGTACTGTAACCAGGCCTGCACTGATTCAGTGTACAGCAGGCTGATATCGTCTATCTTCTCTTTCGCCTGACAGAACAGAGCCAGTTTTGATAAGTCAGTGCGGTAGCTCTGCTGGGTATGTTCACTCAACCCTTTCTCTAACCAGAGCATATCGGTGAACTCGTCAATTAACGCCCGGTTTTTGTCGCTCAGTAACTCTTTTGCCATGCCGGATCAGAACCCGCGCTTTTCTTTGATAAGTTCATAGGCAGCCTGAATATCCTGCGCTTTGGCTTTGGCAATATCCAGCGCCTGTTGCGGTAAGCCTTTTGATACCAGTTTGTCCGGATGATGCTCAGACATGCGCTTGCGATAAGCACGTTTTATGGTTTTCTCATCATCCGACGCGGTTACACCGAGAATACTGTAAGCATCATCCAGCGACTGGGTGTCAGAATATGACTGTGCACGTTGCTGATGACCGTGCTGACCACCCTGCCCGCCGCGCTGACGGAATCGAATTTCCGCTTCATAAGCAGAAATCAGAAAATCCAGATCTTTACGCTTGAAATTCAGCGCCATGGCGACTTTTTCCAGCACTTTGTATTCTGGTGTGGACAGCGTGCCGTCGGCAAACGCAGCCTGAATCAGGATTTCCAGGAACATTTGCAGTATGTCCCGGCGGCCATGGCAGGATTCAACCAGGCCTTTAAGTGTATCTGCCAGCGGAAAAGCGGATGATTTACCTTCACGGAATGCCTGCTGGGCTTCACGGCGGGCATCGCCGGTCAGCTGCATATCATCCATCAGTACCGTAGCAATTTTTATCTCCCGCTCGGTAACCTGACCATCGGATTTCGCCAGGTGGCCCAGTGAAGAAAAGAGCGCATGGAAAAATACTGCCTGCTGCTTCATTCCGGACTGGTCAGTAAAGAAACGACCAAATCCGCCGAGCTGATTAAAATCCTGACTGTAAGCCTTATCGAAGAAGTGCCCCACGATTAAACCTAAGATCGCTCCCGGTATTTTCAGGAACATAAAACCAAATACAAAGCCGAGGATTTTCCCCCAAAAAGACATACAACCTTTCTCCTGATTGACGTAAAGCAGCTAATGAATACTGTATAGCAATGCTGCCTGACTTGATACTCTGCCCTGACGGCACAGTAAACGGAATTTATGACATTAACGATGAGATATGGCGTCAAACCGTAAAGATCAAAGTCAAAAAACACTGAATTGACAAAAACACTGTAAAACTTTTCAATTTTTTAGCTTTGACGGTTGGCTCAGACACCAGAAGTGCTTAGAATTGCTTACTTTATGGTTCGCTGGCGAAAGCATTAGTGAACCCACGATTCAGGACACCGTCACATATCATTGTGATCACGAAACAGGCCTCCCACAGACGCATGAAAAAAACCTGTGCCTCCTTTCTGCTTGTCGCACTGAGCAGCACCGCCGCGCTGGCGCAAGAATCACGGTCTCCGGCCGAAAAAAATGACGATTCGCCCGGGTTTTGCCCTGTGCCACCGGTCAGTTTTTCCAGTAAAAAGCTGATGCCGGCCGGTGAAGTGAAAGTTGAGGCTAACCGTGCTGAAATCATTGAACGGGAAGTTGCTCTGTTTTCCGGCAACGTCGATATTACTTCAGACTCTGCCACTATCCGTGCCGATCAGGCGCAGATCAATAACAACGGCCAGCAATTGTATGCCAAGGGCGATGTTGAATACGCAGATAAGCAGTTGCATGTGGCCTCTGACAGCGTGGATGTTGATTCCAAAGATGAAAGCCTGACTATGTCAAACACGGTTTATCATCTTAACGGTTCAAACGGCCACGGCGATGCCAGTACCATTGCGTTAAATACTCAGGATGGCCTTGTTCTGCGTGATGTGAGTTTCACAACCTGTCCGGAAGGTGAAGAAGAGTGGCTGATCCGCGCGTCTGAAATCAGTATCCGCCGGGGCAAAGCCTGGGGTGAAGCCAAGCACACCCGCTTTTATCTGGGCAATGTGCCGGTATTTTATCTGCCTTATTTTGCCTTCCCGATCACAAATCAGCGTCAGACCGGCTTTCTGTTTCCCAAGGTGTCTAACTCCAGTAATACCGGTGTTGATTACGAACAGCCCTTCTACTGGAATATGGCACCGAACTATGACATGACGCTGTCTCCCAGGGTTATGAGTGCCCGTGGCGTGCAGCTGAAGACGGAATTCCGTCATATGTCAGCAGCCAGTTACAGCCAGTTGAATATGGAATATCTGCCACAGGACAATGACATGGCAGAGAATCCGGACCGCTATTTCTACCGCGTATTCCACGAAGGGAACTTCGCAGATAACTGGACCGCCTCAGTGAATGTTAACGGACTGAGCGACGACAACTACATTGTTGATTTAGGCAGTGATTTTTATAACCGTGCCGATACTCACCTGTTCCGGACAGGGTCTGTCAGTTACAGTTCTGATGAAGTGCTTTTCTCGGTGAACGTGAGAGACTTCGAAATTATTGGCGATTACACAGACACCTACCGTGCACTGCCTGAAGCCAAATTGAATTATGTTCATCCGCTGGCCCGTTATCTTGAGTTCCGCCTGGATTCAGAGCTTGCCTGGTTTGACAATACCTCACCGGATGCGCCCACCGCGATGCGATTCCACGCTGCGCCCACACTGGCGATACCTTTTCAGCGACAGTGGGGAGAATTTTCCGCCGAAGCCAGCATGCTGAATACTTATTATCGCCAGAAAAATATCGAAGGAACCGGACTGGAAGAGAAAGTGAACCGGACGCTGGGACAGGGAAAACTTTACGGCGCATTGTATTTCGAGAATGACGAAAGCTGGTTCAGTAAAGACATGTCGATGACCCTTGAGCCGCGAATACAGTATCTGTATACCAGTTACGAAGATCAGAAGGGGATCGGATTCTACGACACCACTCTGTGGCTGACTGACGTGGAAGGTCTTTTCCGTGGTCAGGAATTTACCGGTCTTGACCGTATCAGCGACAATAATCAGGTTACCGTGGCGTTAACCAGTCGCCTGCTGGATAAGACTAACCGGGAACAATTCGTACTCAGTGTGGGTCAGATATTCTACCTCGATGAAAACAAAGTCATTGCCGCGACAAAAGAAGGTGACCGTTCAGCGCTGGCCGCAGAGCTGGACTGGCGGGTAAATGATGAATGGTTCTTCCATACTGATTTTCAAATCGCCACAGAAACCGATAAAGTAGAGCGCGCAAGCACCACGTTTGAATACAGGGAAAGCAGCAGTAAGCTGATTCAGCTGACGCACCGCTATGTGAGGGAACTCTCCGGCGAAACCATTGACCAAGTAGGACTGTCTGCCGCCTGGCCTTTATCCGACCGCTGGCAACTTGTCGGCCGGACATACCGTGATTTAGACCTGAACCGGAGTGTAGAAAACTACTTCGGTGTGCAGTATGAATCCTGTTGCTGGGCCATTCAGATTGTTGCCCAGCGTCAGTTAAGTAACCGTTATGCCGCCGACGGTGCGCAATCTGTCGATGAATTCGATTCCGGTATTTCCATGCAATTCATTTTCAAAGGAATGGGTTCAGGAAGCACCGGCAATAATATGTTGTCGAACGGATTATTTGGCTACCGGCAGCCATATAGTTTAAATTAATGCGCCCGGCTGGTAAACGCAGCCGGCAGCAAAGCATAAACCGATAAAAAGAGTGATTATGAAGTTCATTATCCGCGCTATCTGTATCAGTGCCCTGTTTTCATTTATGAGCATGGCGCAACCTGTTTCACTTGACCGCGTAGCGGTTATCGTTGACCAGGGCGTTATTCTGGAAAGTGAAATAGAAGACCTGATTGCAGATGTTAAGCGTAACGCAGAAGCACAGGGACAAGCTTTACCTTCAGACCGTGTTTTACGTACTCAGGCAATTGAACGCCTGATCACCAAAAGTCTGCAAATGCAAATGGCTGAACGTATGGGTGTACAGGTCAGTGATCCCCAACTGGAGCAAACCATCGCCAATATCGCTCAACAACAGGGCGCGTCGGTAGAAGATTTACGCAACGAACTTCGTCAGCAGGGCATTGCTTACGACGATTACCGTGAAGATGTGCGTGAAGAGCTGATCGTAGGCGAAGTGACCCGTGCTAACGTTCGCCGCCGGGTATACATCACACCTCAGGAAATCAGTGGTCTGGTGAAATTAATGGATCAGCAGGGTGCCGAGCAGGCTGAATATAACCTTGGCCACATTCTGATTGGCCTGCCTTCCAGCCCCACTGACGAAGACGTTGCCAGCGCCCGTGACCGTGCAGACAAAGTTATCGAAATCCTCGAAGGTGGTGCTGACTTCGCCAAAATCGCGATTACTTCATCTTCAGGTTCTAACGCTCTGGAAGGTGGTGATATGGGCTGGCTGAACATTAACTCCATGCCGACCCTGTTTGCCGAAGCGGTTCAGGGTAAAGAGAAAGGAGCATTGGTTGGCCCTATCCGCAGTGGTGCCGGTTTCCATATTCTGAAAGTCATCGATACCCGCGGTATTGAAAAAGTGACCATTGAAGAGGTGAATGCCCGTCACATTCTGATAAAACCGTCTATCATTTTAAGCGACGAAAAAGCCCGTGAGATGCTGGTGAAATTCCGTCAGCAAGTTATCGACGGTGAAGCCGACTTCGGCGAGCTGGCAAAAGAATACTCTGAAGACCCGGGTTCTGCATTGAAAGGCGGCGAATTAGGCTGGTCAGATCCAAGCATCTATGTACCGGCATTCCGTGAAGCGTTGGCAGGCCTTGAGCCGGGAGAATACAGCCAGCCTGTACGCTCGCAGTTTGGCTGGCACTTAATGCAGCTTCTTGACCGCCGCTTCGACGATGCAACAGAAAAACGCAAAGAAGATAAAGCTTCTCAGTTGCTGTACAACCGTAAATTTAAAGAAGAGTCAGAAGCCTGGTTGCGTGAAATGCGTGATGCTGCTTACATCGAAGTACTGGAATAAAACAGGTTAGTTAAATGAAGCCAATCAGAATAGCAGTCACTCCCGGCGAACCCGCAGGTATCGGCCCTGACCTCATCATTGCTCTGGCACAGGAGCAGTGGGACGCCCAGCTGGTAGTGTTCTGTGATGGCGACATGCTTAAAGCCCGTGCGCAACTGCTCGGGCTGCCCCTTCAGTTGCAGCCGTATGATGCCGGCAACAATGCCATCCAGCCGGCGGGCACACTGTATTTACAACAAATCGATACAGCGACAGCTGTGATTCCCGGTGAGCTGAACAGCGACAACGGTCATTACGTAGTTGAAACCCTGCGGCAGGCCTGTCAGGCGAATATGGAAGAAGGCTTTGATGCGGTGGTTACCGGACCGGTAAACAAAAGTATCATCAACAAAGCCGGTGTTTCCTTCAGTGGTCACACAGAATACTTCGCTCATCAGTCGAATACGATGGATGTGGTGATGTTATTGTCTACTGACGGCCTTAATGTAGCGCTCGCCACCACCCACATTCCTCTGGAGTATGTATCAAAGGCCATCACCAAAGATCGCCTGAATAAAGTGATTCATATCATCAACACCGATTTGAAACTTAAATTCGGCATTCAGAAGCCAAGAATTTACGTTTGCGGCCTGAATCCTCATGCCGGCGAAGGTGGTCATCTGGGTACTGAAGAATTAATCACCATCATCCCTGCCCTTGATGAACTGCGGGAAGAAGGTCTGGATCTTACCGGTCCGTTACCTGCCGATACGATTTTCCAACCTAAATATCTGGACAATGCCGATGTCGTACTGGCAATGTATCACGATCAAGGTTTACCGGTGCTTAAATACAAAGGATTTGGCGCATCGGTCAATATTACGCTGGGCCTGCCCTTCATCCGGACGTCGGTAGACCACGGCACTGCCTGTGACTTAGCCGGCACCGGTGAAGCAGATGCAGGCAGCTTCAGAAAAGCTATGCAAAAAGCTATTGAGTTAGCGAACAAACAACAATGAGCAAAACACATTTAGGTCATACCGCCAGAAAGCGATTTGGCCAGAATTTCCTGCATGACGATTATGTCATTGGCAATATTGTCAGTGCCATTAACCCTGTTGATGGCGAAAATCTGGTTGAAATCGGACCGGGTCTGGGTGCACTGACCGATCCGGTTTGTGAAGAAGTTTCAAAACTTACCGTCGTTGAACTGGACCGGGATCTTGCCGAACGGCTGCGTCATCATCCGTTTCATGGCAGTAAGCTGACAATCGTAGAAAAAGACGCGCTGAAACTCGATTTCTCTACGCTGCTGCCCGACATGCCCGACCCTGAAGGCAAACTCAGAGTATTCGGTAACCTGCCTTACAACATTTCCACGCCGCTGATGTTCCACCTGTTCAGCTTTGCCGGAAAAGTGCAGGACATGCACTTCATGTTGCAAAAGGAAGTGGTAAACCGCCTTGCCGCCGGCCCGGGTTCTAAAAACTATGGCCGCCTGTCGGTAATGGCACAATACTACTGCGCAGTAGTACCGGTTCTGCATGTGCCTCCCGGTGCATTCAAGCCGCCCCCGAAGGTAGACTCTGCGGTGGTGCGGTTGATCCCACACAGCCAGCCTCCTGTAGAAGTCACATCAGTCACGTTACTGGAAAAAGTCTGTTCTGCAGCGTTTAATCAACGCAGGAAGACTATCCGTAACAGTCTGGGCGACTGGGTGAGCGAAGAAGAATTAGTAGCGCTGGGTCTGTCACCGACAGCCAGGGCTGAAACATTATCACTGACAGATTTTGCTGCCGTCGCCAACCTGGTAGCAAAACGGGACGGGGAATGCTGATATGCAGGCATCGCCAGGCATTATCGTCTCCGTTTCCACACGGCACCTGCCGGATCACCCGGCCAGCGGGCCTGACAAATACGCCTTTGCTTACCACATTACTATCCGTAACCACAGTGATGCCCGCGTTCAGTTGCTGAGCCGCTACTGGCTTATCACCGACGGTAACGGTAAGAATACTGAAGTTCAGGGTGAAGGGGTTGTTGGCAAAAAGCCCCATATCGACCCGGCAAGTGAATATCAGTATACCAGTGGCGCATTACTGGATACGCCTGTGGGCAGTATGCAGGGCCATTACGAAATGGAAAATGAAAGCGGTCAGCGTTTTCGTGTGCCCATTCATATATTCAGCTTAAGTGTGCCGAACGCGCTCAATTAGCTGGTATACCGGCACATGCCCGTAATCAATAAGACAGGATGCTGCCATGAGTGAATCACAAACTCTCGTTATCGGGGATATTCAGGGCTGCTTCGGTGGCCTGATGGCCCTTTTAGAAAAAGCCGGTTTTGATGAGCAAAGAGATACACTTCTTGCGGTGGGTGATGTGCTCGCGCGGGGAGAAGACTCCCATGCCACGGTAAAATATCTGATGGATCTGGGCGACCGCTTCTGCACGGTGCTGGGTAATCACGACCTGCACTTCCTGGCCGTATCTCAGGGCATTAAAAAGGCCAAAAAAAGCGATCGTATTGACCCGCTGTTAAAAAGCAAAAAACTGGGCGACTATGTTGACTGGTTTCGTCAGTTCCCCCTGGCCATGGCTGTCAGGGAAAACACCACGATGGTTCACGCAGGACTTTATCCCGGCTGGTCTCCCGCCCAATTACTCGCTTACAGTGATGAAATCAGTACGGTTCTCAAAGGAAGCGGTTGGAAAACCTTGCTGGAAAATATGTACGGCAATGGTCCTTTCGAATGGAAAGACACACTGAAAGGTGTACAGAGACAGCGTTTTATTATCAACGCCTGTACCCGCATGCGGTTTATACAGGATCAGAAATATCTCGATTTTGCCTGTAAGCATCACCCGGATGATGCTCCGGCCAACCTCACCCCCTGGTTTTCTATCCCCAACCCTGCACTTTGCGCTGAACAACGCATCATTTTCGGACACTGGGCGGCACTTGAGGGAGAAACCGGTTCAGAACAAATCACCGGGCTTGATACCGGCTACGTATGGGGCAATACCCTGACAGCGCTGCGACTGGAAACTAATGAACTGATAAGTGTATCAGCCTGAATACCTCAGAAAGTGGCAAGATACGTTGGTTTATACGATAGTTATGGCTCTTACGTGCAAAATCTGTTTACAATCACTTTAAACCGCAACAATTCCGACTAAAGTATAGGAATATTTTGTCGATAAAAACTTGCGGAGAGTAACTAAAAGATGGCAGGTCATGTCACGTCCTTCATATCAGTCATAAAGAACACAACTGATAGACTACAACAATAAATAAAACTGTGTTTCAGGAGTTCGGATGAAAATCACGGTAGCAATGCGTATTATCGGCGGATTTATCACTATAAGTCTGTTGTTAATTATTATCAGTGTGTCGTCACTCATTAACCTCAACGCTGTGGGATCAGCGGTTGATGAGGTTAACCGGGTCGCGGTACCTACCCTTTCAAGCAGCAACTCATTAAAAGCGAGTTTTCTGAATATGAGCCGGGTCACCTTCGAAGCTTATATCGAAGAGCAGGTCACCGGTCTGGAAAACAAATATGCACGGTTTACCGGCAGCAAAGCCGACTTTGATGCTGAATTAAAAGCGCTGAATTCCGTATTGTCTGATGACAGTGCCATGCAGAGCAGTCTTACCGGTGTCCGTGAATCTTATAATGAATACGTGACTAACGTCGAAGCCATGTACAGCAATCACCGTCAGTCTATGGAAATGCGTAATGCCATTTTCGACAAGGTTGGTGATGTGGAAGATAATGCCGACGACGCCTCTACCTACCTGCTGGATTTCTCTGAATCTGATGCAGTCGCTGCAAACCGTGCCCTTCAGCAAGCTTCAGATATCGGTGGTGAGCTGGAAAGCACTTTGCTTGGTCTTATTACCGTTGCTAACGAATATGCCAAAACCCAGACGTTGGTGCGGGCACAGGTACTGGGCAATGAAGTAGAGCTCACCGTGGGTAAAGTCCGCGAACTCATGAACAACATGCAGGCGACGGCGGCCGGCAGTGATACTTCAGGAACGCTGGATGAAATCTCAGGCCTGGTGGACGACGCCATTGATGCTATCACGGGTTCAGACGGTGTGCTGCAGTTACAAAAAGCGCGTCTGGAATTCCGCAATGCAGCCGAACAGGCACTGGCCCGTTCTGACAAAAATGGTCAGGAAGGTATCGCAGCCCTGGAAGCCTTACTTAAGCAGGCCGATCAGAAAGCAGATGATATTGATGAGCAGGTATCTTCGAAAGTTACCTCAGGTAATACCATCGTTATCATTGTCGCTCTTGCATCGCTTGCAGCAGCCATTGTTATCGGATACTGGACCGTGATTGCCATTACCCGTCCGTTAAACCGCGTGAACGAACTGCTGACCGTCGCATCTTCCGGTGATTTAACCCACCGTCTGGATGACACTGCTGAGGACGAATTTGGTCAGTTAGCGAAGAATTGTAACAAGCTGATTGCCAACCTGAAGTCATTAATCACCGGTATCAATACCCGTGCAGAGCAACTGGCTGCAGCTTCTGAGCAAACATCAACGGTAACAACGCAAACGACCCATTCTATTCAGAACCAGAAGTCGCAAATCGCCCAGGTGGCAACAGCAACTACAGAGATGCACAGCACTTCTCAACTGGTCAGTCAGAGTGCGGAAGACACGCTGAACGAAATCCGCCACGCGGACAGCGAAGCCGAAAAAGTACGTACTATTTCACTGGAAAACAAACGCACTATTGAAGTACTTGCCCAGGACGTTCAGCAAGCCGCTGAAGTTATTAATAAACTGCATCAGGACAGTGCAAGCATCGGTGGCATTCTGGATGTTATCCGTGGTGTTGCCGACCAGACCAACCTGCTTGCTCTAAACGCAGCTATTGAGGCTGCCCGTGCCGGAGAGCAGGGTCGTGGCTTCGCGGTTGTTGCTGACGAGGTGCGTACCCTTGCCTCACGCACGCAGCAATCGACGCAGGAAATTAATGCTATGATCGAAATGCTGCAGGCCGGAGCAGAAAAAGCCGTGTCAGTCATGAATCAGGGTAAAGAGCAGACGGCTGTGTGTGTTGAACAAACAGACAATGCAACGAAAGCGCTGGACGTGATTTCAGATGCGGTTCGCAAGGCTTATGATGTCAGTACTCAAATTGAGCAGTCAGCCCGCGAACAGAACACAGTTTCTCAGGAAATCAGTGAGAAACTGGAAACCATTGTTGGTATTGCTGAAGAAACCACTATCGGTGCGCAGCAGACTTCTGAGTCCAGCTCAGAGGTGGCCCGTCTGGCTGAAGAACTGCAGCAATCTATCCGACAGTTTAAAGTGTAATTTTTCACATTTTTCAATGCAAAGGCGCGTCCGTAAGGACGCGCCTTTTTTTTATTTTCTGCCTGGCTTTCAGGCAAAGCTGCTGACAGCGTTTATACTGTAAAGATGCAAAACGACCAATGCTGCCCCGACGAATGATTAAATTCAACACGCTGCGCACCCAGCTTATGCTGGGCATCCTTCTGGCGTGCCTGACTATTCTCAGTGCTCAAGCATTTATCCGCTATTACTACATCCTGCCAGCATTTGAAACAATGGCGCAGGAGGGTGATCGTCAGGACCTTGAAAGGGTCGCCTCTCAGGTACGACAGGAACTGGAGTCTTTGCACAATCTGGTCTACGACAGTGCCGTATGGGATGCAATGTATAACGCCGCCATGCACAGAGACAGTGACTGGTTTGAAGAAAATTATCTCATCCCCGAATCCTACCGGCGAATTCATATCAATGGCTGGTACCTTTATGACAGAAGCGGTGAATTAATCAGTGGCAGAAGTTATCGTGACGACGGCACAGAACTCGTGCCGGAGAACCTGTCATCTTCGACGAAATTGAATCTGAACAGCGCCGGTAATGAAGCACCGGCACAGCCATCTGCCCACACTCTTTTCACCCGCATTGCGGGGAATCCTGCAGTGGCAATTTTTCATCCCGTGTTACCTTCTGATGAAAATGGCGAACCAGCCGGTACACTGGTGCTGTGGCGCTTTATCGATCAACAGTTTGTCGATTCACTTACGCCGGGTATGGCAGGTGACATTATCTTTCACTCGCAAAAAGCTCTGCCTGATAACCCTGAAGCATTTTCACTGAACTTTGCATCCGGCAGCCCGGTGCATGCACAGCCATTTAAAGGCAGACTGTATCTGGTCATCAACAGTCTGCAGAACACCCCGCTTTTTGCTCTGTCGATACAACCCAGACCAAGGCAATATGATAATTCGTTGTTCGATGCCAGCCTAATTGCCGGGATTCTGATCACGCTGACTGTAATTGCAGTGTTCTATTTGTGGGTAAACCGGCAACTTATCGCGCCGATAGCCAGTATTCACGACAACGTAAGCTTTGCTATGCGTAGCAGGGACTTTTCCCGCCAGACGCCATACAGAGGCCGCAATGAAGCTTTCCGGCTGGGTCGTAAGCTCAATGAGATGTTCGCCCTGATAAATCATCAGCGCAACGAGGTACTCCAGCACAACAAACAACTGGAAAAGATCAGCAATACCGATCCCCTGACAGGGCTTGCGAACCGGAGGCACCTGGACAGTTATTTCAGAAATCTCCCTCTGCCGGTCAGAGCAGGAGGCGGTAATATTGCCGTTATCCTGGCCGATGTAGATTATTTCAAACGTTATAACGACCACTATGGCCACGCAGGCGGTGACAAAGTGTTAAAACAGGTTGCCGCTCTGCTGCGTAAAAATACCCGCACCGGCACAGATATCGTTGTCCGTTATGGCGGAGAAGAATTTCTTATCGTGCTTCAGCAAACCTCTGCGCAGGGAGCTGTCAAGGTTGCAGAAACCTTACTGAACGGGATCAGACTGGCAAACATTCCCCACGAAAGCAGAGATGACAGTAAGCATATAGTCACTGTGTCTGCCGGTATTGCCTGGCAGAGAGAGGGGGAACCCCTGCTGCCGGAAAAGTTGCTTAAGAAAGCAGATGACGCCCTGTACAGGGCGAAGTCATCGGGACGGGACTGCTTTATTACTGAGGGTCAGACTGAAGCACCTCTGCGTGCCGGCGGCGCTTAGCTTTCCGTCCGCCCTTTATCATCTGCACAGCAATACAACCCGCAATAAGTCCAATCCCCATCCATCCGGTCAGTGAAAACCGTTCAGACAACATCCACACAGCCAGTAACGTGGCGACCACCGGCTCAAGCAGCGTGATCAGCGTGGCAATACTCGCATCTATTTTTTGTAATCCGTATCCGAATAACAGATAGCCGCCAAACATAGGGATGAGAGCCATATACAGGGCAACCGTAATATTACCGGAAGAGGCAAGCAGATTATCTCCGGTAAAGAACAATGAGGGCAGCAGAAGACAGGAAGCAACTCCAAATTGTACTGCCATGGCGACATCTGAACGCACGCCGTTGACTATCATAGTTTTACCTGTCCATGAGTAGGCGGCATAGGTTAAGCCTGCCAACAAGCCGAGCAGAATCCCCCATTCACGTTGATCACCGGCTACAGCAGTATCAGCGTGTGGTTTAGCCATGACCAGGCACAAGATCCCGGCAAACCCGAGCAAAAAACTCAGCATCCATTTTGCCGTTACAGGCCTGCCGTTAATAAACCGCTCCATTAAAACTGCGAAGCACGGAGCACTGGCAATGGATATGACTGTACCGATGGCGACGCCGGCCAGACGCATTGAAGAGTAAAAGGCCAGTGGATAGACGGCCACACTAAGACCTCCCCAGAAAACGTATTTATATTGAGAAAACAATAAACCCCGTTGCCTGAGCAGCGGACCGGAAGATTTCAACAGCATCAGAAAACCGCCACCACCCGTTGCCACAGCGCCAATGGCGAGGGGGCTGACATCCGGCGCAAAGCTGGCGGCGGTCCCTGTGGTTCCCCATAAAAAACTGGCAATGATAATAGCCAGCACGCAGCGGAAGAGGTGTTGCTGTTCAGACATGAAAATTTTAATAAATGATGAATTTAAAGACAGTATAAACAGGCGAATTGAAAAGCACTTTGCAGAAAGGACGCTTCATGGTGTTGCAAAGACGCAATTAGGGGCATTGATTACTGCAGCATTTTAGACGGGGGAAGTCCGAAATAGGCAGAAAAACGGCGGCTGAAGGCAGAAAGGTCCTGATAACCGGCTTCTTCAGCCACCCGCTGTACCGGCATATCGGTATGAATAAGCAGTGCTCTCGCCTTCTCCATTCTTAATGCCGTGATATACCGTGCCGGCGTTTTCCCCGTTTGTGCCCTGAAAATCTTTTTGAACTGAGTCCCGCTCATGCACGCCACAGAAGCCATATCCTCTATGGTGAGAGACTCACTGAGCCGGATTTCAATAAACTCCACCACATTCCGGATCCGCGGGTCTAATGCAACGCCCTGCTCCTGTTCTGCAAGCACCGCCAGAAAAATTTGCAGCATCAGTGTTTCCACCTCACTACTGACTCTGTGTTCAAGCTGGGTTGCGATAAAAGATAAAAGCGATGTCATGGGCTTACTGACAGCAAAAACGCTGGCAACTGCATCTGAGAGGTTATCGGGTAACTCGTGTAAGTCTGCCACAACAAACCTGGCCTGTTCTTCGGCAGTAAATATGTGCAGGGTGTTACGCCGGATAACTACGCATTCACCGGGTGCGACCTTCCCCTTTATGTCCCCTGCGGCAATATTGATAACACCACTGAGGGGCAGCACGAGCTGATGAAAGTCGTGACTGTGACCCGTTGTTTGCTTGCTGTAAGAACGGATTGAAAGGGAATCAGGCATGCATTAAAAAGGGCAGTCTGATAACTGCCCTCCTCTTATTATTCAAACAACTCTTTATGCAGTTTCTGCACAATGTCAGTGCTGTTCTCTTCATTCACCAGGAATGACAAATTGTGGGGGTTTGCGCCGAAGCAAATCATCCGCAAATTGTAATCATGTACTGCCGCGAAAATACGGCTGGATACACCTTTCGCTGTTTGCATGTGATTGCCGACCACGGTAACCAGATCGAAACCTTTCTCAACGGTTACATCACAAATCGTTTCCAGCTCTGCAATGGTTTCTTTATTCAAACGGGATGCCACAGAGTTAGCCGGGTTATCCAGCGTGAATGACACAGAAATTTCTGAAGTCGTTACCAGATCTACGCTGAGTTTATGCTTGGCAATTATAGCAAAAACCTGTTGCAGGAAGCCCTGAGCATACATCATCTTCGGCGTTTTAACCGTTACCATCACCTGCTCTTTACGGCGGGTGATCGCACGGTACGGAGGCTCAACTTCGCAGTCGCGCATGATCCATGTGCCGCCTTTTTCAGGCTCTTTACTGGAACCCACGAACACTTTGATATCTTTACGCAGCGCCGGTTCCATAGTGGCCGGGTGAAGAACTTTGGCACCGAATGTGGCCATCTCTGCCGCTTCTTCAAAGCTCAGTTCAGGTAATGGATAGGCTGCAGAAACAATACGGGGATCCGTGGTGTAAACACCCGTTACATCGGTCCAGATTTCGCAGGTATCAGCTTTCAGTGCTTCAGCCAATAAGGCAGCAGTGAAGTCTGAGCCACCACGACCCAGCGTGGTTGTTTTGCCTTCTTCGTTGGCACCGACAAATCCCTGAGTCACTACGATTGCGTCTTTAATTTCCGGGCGCAGCAATTGTTCAGCTAACTGCTCAATGTCTTCCAGTTGCGGAACGGCTTCACCGAATTCACTGTCAGTACGCAGTACTTTACGCACATCAAAGTTCAGAGTAGTCACCGACTGTTCTGCCAGAACCGCACTGAACAACAACGACGACATACGTTCGCCCATAGAGAGCAGCTGATCTTTTAAATCGTCGCGGTGCAAAATTTCTTCATGATTCGCCAGACCGCGAAGTTCTTCAAACAAGTCTTCCAGTTTGTCACTGACCGAATCTTTGTTTTTAATTTGTGCCAGCACAGCCATTTCGATGTCGATGATAGCCTGGCAGGTGTCTTTGATCTGCTCGCTGGTCAACGCTGTGTGCGCAATGCTGACAAGGTGATTTGTTACGCCTGCCTGAGCACTGACGACAACAATGCGTGTCGCCTCATTGCCAGCCACGATTCTGGCACAGTTTTGCATAGCCTGATAAGTAGCAACACTCGTACCACCAAATTTGGCGATATTAAGAGGATTCGTCACGGTATTCTCCGGTTTTCCCAACACGTTGATGTGTTAAATTTTGATACTAATGTGGTCGCCGACACGAACATTATTTGCCGCAAACCACCCTTGATTCATTTCCAGCGCGTACATCACCGCTTTCGATGCTCCCACAGACGTTAAGTCATGCGGCATCAGCGGTTTTATATCTGTAATCACGCCATTCCCGTCGATAAATGCCACATCCAGCGGTACAAATGTATTTTTCATCCACATACTGGCTTGCCTCACCGGCACAAACCTGAACAGCATGCCACAATCTTCGCATAAAGACTGGCGATACATGAGGCCACGTGCCCGTTGCTCTGGTGTGTTTGCAAACTCCACCGGCAGCGATTTACCCGCCACTTCAATGGCGGCAGTGTCAAATTCAACCGGCTCCTGCGCAGCACTCTGGCATGCAGCAAGGGCAACACACAAGATAAGCAGGCAATTTCTCAGCACCATGAATGATTTCATTATTTCTTCCTTGCAAAGACAAAAAAAGCCGGGTCCCTGAGGTACCCGGCCCGATAGTTTATAACTCAAGTCAGGCAACATTCAATGTCGGAATGATCTTAGCCTTTGCATCCTCTTCTGCTTTCTTAAAGCTTTCCATCTTATCGAAGTTCAGATAGCGGTATACATCGGCTGCCATAGAGTCGATTTTACCGGCATATTCCATGTATTCTGCAGCCGTGGGGATCCGGCCAACAATCGCGCCGACAGCTGCCAGTTCAGCAGAAGTCAGGTATACGTTGGCACCATCACCAAGACGGTTAGGGAAGTTACGGGTCGAAGTAGACAGTACCGTGGCACCGGCATCAACACGCGCCTGGTTACCCATACACAGTGAACAGCCCGGCATTTCGGTACGAACACCCACGCGGCCGTAAATGTTGTAATAACCTTCCTCCATCAACTGGGCTTTATCCATCTTAGTGGGCGGAGAAATCCACAGGCGGGTTGGAATGGTTTTGTTGTACTGCTCCAGCAGTTTACCTGCGGCACGGAAGTGTCCGATGTTGGTCATGCAGGAACCGATGAATACTTCGTCCACCTTGTCGCCGGCAACCTCAGACAGTGTTTTCGCATCGTCCGGGTCGTTCGGGCAGCACACGATGGGCTCTTTGATTTCTGACAGGTCGATTTCAATCACTTCTGCGTATTCAGCATCTGCGTCAGCGCGCATCAAAGATGGCGACGCCAGCCACTCTTCCATCTTCTGAGCACGACGCTCAAGCGTACGGGGATCGCCGTAACCTTCATTGATCATCCAGCGCAGCATGGTGATGTTGGACTTGAGGTATTCGGCGATGGACCCTTCAGACAGGTTGATTGTACAGCCTGCTGCAGAACGCTCTGCAGAGGCATCAGACAGTTCGAAAGCCTGTTCTACCGTTAAGTCTTCCAGACCTTCAATCTCAAGGATGCGGCCGGAGAATGCGTTAATCTTACCTTTCTTCTCTACCGTCAGCAGGCCCTGCTTGATACCGTACAGAGGAATCGCGTGAACCAGGTCACGCAGGGTGATGCCGGGCTGACGCTCGCCTTTGAAACGAACCAGGATTGACTCAGGCATATCCAGCGGCATCACACCGGTAGCCGCAGCAAAAGCAACCAGACCGGAACCCGCGGGGAAAGAAATACCCAGAGGGAAACGGGTGTGCGAGTCGCCACCGGTACCGACCGTGTCGGGCAGCAGCATACGGTTCAGCCAGCTGTGGATGATTCCGTCACCGGGACGCAGGGAGACACCACCGCGGTTCATGATGAAGTCAGGCAGGGTGTGCTGAGTTTCGATGTCTACCGGCTTAGGATAAGCCGCGGTGTGACAGAAAGACTGCATGGTCAGATCCGCCGTGAAGCCAAGACAGGCCAGGTCTTTCAGTTCGTCACGGGTCATCGGGCCTGTAGTATCCTGAGAGCCCACAGTGGTCATTTTCGGCTCACAGTAAGTACCCGGACGGATACCTTCCACGCCACAAGCTTTGCCAACCATTTTCTGTGCAAGGGAGAAGCCTTTACCGGTGTCGGCGGGTTGCTCCGGCTTACGGAACAGATCAGACGGGCCCATACCCAGCGCTTCGCGGGCACGCTCAGTTAATCCGCGACCGATGATGAGATTAATACGGCCACCGGCACGAACCTCATCCAGAATTACCTTAGATTTGTAGCTGTACTCCGCCAGCAATTCGCCGGTTTCGTGATTAGTGATTTTACCTTCGAAGGGATAGATGTCGATAACATCACCCATGTTCATTTTTTCTACGTCGGCTTCGAATACCAGTGCGCCGGCATCTTCCATGGTATTAAAGAAGATTGGTGCTACTTTAGAACCGATACAGACACCACCACCGCGCTTGTTAGGCACACCCGGCAGATCTTCACCGAAGAACCACAAAACAGAGTTGGTGGCTGACTTACGTGAGGAGCCGGTACCCACAACGTCACCAACGAAAGCGACCGGATAACCTTTGGCTTTTACCTCTTCGATTTGCTTCATCGGGCCTTTCACGCCGTGCTCTTCCGGTTCAAGACCGTCACGGGTCATTTTATAAGCCGCAAGGGCATGCAAAGGGATATCAGGGCGTGACCATGCATCCGGGGCCGGAGACAGGTCGTCAGTATTGGTTTCGCCGGTAACTTTGAAGACAGAGTAAGTGATTTTGTCTTCCATTTGCTTCCTGCCAGTAAACCACTCGCCTTCTGCCCATGATGTCATCACATCAGCAGCAAATTCGTTGCCCGCTTTACGTTTTTCATCTACATCATGGAAGGCATCAAACATCAGCAGGGTATGTTTAAGTTCTTTCGCCGCCAGCGGAGCCAGTTCTTTATCATCAAGCAGCTCTACCAGTGTAGCGATGTTATAACCGCCGTGCATGTTACCCAGCAGTTCAACCGCTTTTTCTTTATCAATAAGGGGACAACTGTCTTCGCCTTTCGCAATGGCACTCAGAAAACCGGCCTTAACGTAAGCCGCTTCATCCACGCCCGGAGGAACACGCTCAGAAATGAGTTCTAATAACGTCTCTTCTTCACCAGCAGGCGGATTTTTCAGTAAGTCGACCAGACCGGCAACCTGCTCCGGATTCAGGGGTTTAGGGGGGATACCTTCAGCAGCACGTTCTTCAACATGTTTACGATATTCACTTAACACGATTGCTTCCTCCTTGTTACTCAGGCTGGAAGGATTCAACGGTCCTGAGCCTGACTACACGTTATCGACGCCGGAATTATATCGGCGCACAGTATAAAATAACACCGGACTGCACCCTTGTTACGCCTATCACCACCATTCACAAAATTTATAAATATATGGAACTACAAAAATAATGATTATTAGATTCAGAGGGGTGCAATTCGCAAAACGGTGGCGTTTTCACCATCGGTTAGTACATAGATTGCGCCTTTACGATCAATTTCAATGTCCCGTAAACGCTGATTAATAGTAGCAAACAATTTTGTTTTACGGGCAGGCGTGGTTGACATATCCACAGCGATGACGGACTGCTCTTTCAGCGTAGTCACCAGCAACTGCCCTTTCAGGCCGGGAAACAGATCACTGTTATAAAAAACCATGGCAGACGGCGCCACAGAGGGAGTCCACTCAACCAGCGGAGACTCCATGCCGGCATAATCTGTAAATGGTGAAATACGGGCACCGGAATAGTCTCTGCCCGATGTCGCTACCGGCCAGCCATAATTGAGTCCCGGGCGGAGTATATTTATCTCATCGCCCCCGTCGGGACCATGTTCGTGTTCATAGATGACGGCGGCATCTTCATCGATAGCCAGTCCCTGAGGATTGCGGTGGCCCGTTGAATAAATATAGGGCGCAGTATCATAAAATGGATTATCAAGCGGCGCGGCGCCATCCTCGCGGATTCGCAGAATTTTGCCCAATTGACTGTCAGTCCGCTGTGCATGCTCCCGGTAATCAAAACCGTCACCGGATGACACCAGCCAGGTGCCGTCATTCAGCACTGCCAGACGACCACCAAAATGAACCGGCGTGTCTTTATCCGGCGAAACTGAAAACACGACGTCGATACCGGTAATGGTATCGTTCTGAAGCGTTGCTGTGGCCACTGCCAGATGATTCGCCGTTTCTGTTCCCTGAGAAAATGTCAGTATGATACGTCCGGACAAGTCGAAGTCCTGCGCCAGCGCAATATCCAGCAGCCCCCCCTGTCCGGCTACGTACAGGTCAGGCAACGCCAGCGGTACCCTGACCAGCCGCGATTCTCCTCCGAGGATCACCACATTGCCCTCACGCTCAGTGACCAGTAACCGGCCATCAGGTAAAGGTTCCAGCGCTTTGGGATAGTGTATCGTCCATGGTGCAATACGCTTTGCCTGATAACGAATGTCTTCAGCAAAAGCGGGCAAAGCGAGAATGGTCAGAGTGATAGCAACGAGCGTGTTTTCAAACATGGAATTGTATCGTTCCTCTTGTGATCTGTAGCATGGCGTGAAAAGATGCGATAAATCAGTTTCGCACTATACATCGAAAAATCGTCTGAACAACATGCCGTTAGCAACTGCAAAATCGTTTTCACTGGCTTTTTTCCCCGCCTGGCTGCTTTGTTACTGCCTGGCAAGCGTTTTCCATACGCAAATGGTACTGCTTGAGTTGCTCCGGTTAGACGTGGTCATTCCCCTCCCGCTCTGGTTACAAACAACATTCGAAGATATCTTTGGTCTGTTACCTGTGTATGGTTCTGCCACGGCCGCCGCCCTGTTTATCGCTTTCTCTCTGTGCGGCTGGCTGACAGGAAACTTCACCCGTCTGAGGTGGCTGCTGCCACTGGCCGGTGGCGTGGCGATGCTGGTTCTGTTGATGGCCATGTACCCGGTAATGCATGTCACACTTATCGCCGGCGCCCGTTCTGCTGCCGGCCTGGCTTTACAATGTCTGGCGGGTTGTCTTGGCGGACTTGTCTTCCTGCGGATGTCCCGTCCCGGTTGATCCTGCGCATTAAATTTCAGTAAATTTATGGCGTTACCCGTAAGGTCGCGCTAGATTTATTCTATATTTTTTATGTTAGCCACGGTTGTTGCGGCATGGAAGTTACCCAACACATTATTCGCAGTACCCAAACGGAAGATGATGCTATTTTGCAGGCAATTAAAGCGCCCTGCGATTTACTGCTGGTATTCGCAAGCCCTGCATTTTTCTCCTCATCATCTTTGCTCACTGACATCATCGCCTCAGGCGTACCGGTGGCAGGTTGTGGTACCAGCGGAGAAATTACTGCCGGCGATGTGCGTGAACAGAGCGCAGTTTTCACCCGCATCGATCTTAAAGGTAAAGGATTTGCTCATATTGCCGTCAGTCAGGTGCATGAAGAAGATTATTTTAACTGCGGTAAAGCCCTTGGCGAATCGCTTCGTGGCGACGACTTAAAAGCCGTTATTATTTTTACCCGCGGTATCGACTTCGTACCCGGTGAAATGTTCGACGGCTTACACCACGTGCTCGGAACAGATTTACTGATATGTGGTGGCATGGCCGGTGACAACGCCAGTTATGTGCAGACCTTTACACTCTCTCCGCAAGGGATCAGCGATCATGATGTGGTTGCAGCCGGACTCTACGGAGACAATCTTGCCGTCAGCCAGGCCGTTATCGGAGGGTGGCAGTCTTTCGGCCCGATCCGTCAGGTTACCCGCAGCGAAAATAACATTTTGTATGAACTGGACGGCACACCTGCTCTGGATATTTATAAAAAATACCTGGGCCGTTCAGCCAGTCGCCTGCCCGTATCAGGGCTACTTTTTCCCCTTGAGATGATGGACAGCTATGACGAGCCCTCCGGGTTACTCCGCGTACTCTATGATGTCAACGAATCAGACGGCAGCCTGATTTTGGGAGGAAAGATTGAACAGGGTGCCTATCTCAGGCTCATGCATGCTTCCACAAACGATCTGATAAGCGGTGTGGAAGATGCAGCGCAGTCCTTCAGTCTCAGTGTTGAAAATCAGTTTAAGCCGGCTTTTGCTCTGGTAGTCAGTTGTCTAGCCCGCAAAATTGTCATGGGCGATCAGGTGGAAGAAGAAGTAGAGGCCATAACCAGTGCACTCGGGCAGAACCTGCCGGTTTGCGGATTCTATTCAAACGGAGAGTTTGGCCCCCTCACGGCCCCGGGCCCCTGCAAATTGCATAACCAGACAATGATTGTCACGCTTTTCGGAACGACTGACTGATGCACAGGTTGCTGTTCAGACAAATCAAGAAAACCATGGGCTTTCAGACCATTGAAGAGGCTGAACAATGGCTTGATACGCTGCTGGAGCATGCCCTTGACGATTCACTGCCACCGGCGGTTCTGACCTTATTACAGGGTCTGATGCCTTTCGTCGACAGGGTCGATACCAGCTACAAATCCCATGAAAGAGACATGGAAATCCGCGACCGCAGTATCCGTTTAAGCTCTCAGGAGCTCACTGAATCACTGGAGCTGGCCCGCCGTGATGCGGTTAAGCAAAAGCAGGCAGTACGGGAACTGAAAATAGCGGCAAATGACTTGCTGAAAGGCCTGGCCAAGCCGGAATTATCAGAAGATACAGATTCACTGAACGGACTGGCAGAGCTGATGGCTGACCTCGCCAGAGAACGTAATGAAGCACTGCATGAAGTAGAAGTTCAGCGCCGTGCCATCGACCAGCATGCGATTATTGTGGTGGTGGATAATGAAAAGCAAATCCTCTTCGCCAACAGTAAGTTCTGTGAGATTTCAGGCTATGAAGAGAAGGAGCTTAACGGCAAAAGCCTCGAAATTATCCGCAGCAGTTATCACGAAGAGAGTTTCTATACACCAATCTGGCGCGCGGTGCGGGCTGGCGAGGTGTGGCACGGCGAAGTGCACAATCTGAGAAAAAACGGCGAGACATTCTGGGTGTCCTCCACCATTGTGCCAATCGAAGGCAACGCCGGACAAGCTGAGCGGTACGTCGCCATCATGACAGACATTACCCATCAGAAACTGCTGGAGGAACGTATATCCGACAGCCAGCGTTTTTATCAGAGCATTACCGACTCTATCGGTGAGGGCATTTTCGCTGTTGACCGCAGCGGTACTATTGAATTTCTTAATCCGGAAGCCAGTCGCCTGCTCGGCTGGACTATGGATGAACTGAGAAACAGACGTTTCCACGACACCGTGCAGTTCCAGTCACCGGATAAAAAGTTCATTCCGGTACAGCAAAGCCCTCTTATTCAAACCATTAAGAAAGGTGAAATTTATTTTTCAGAAGAAACTTATTTCACCCATAAGAACGGGCTTATGTTTCCGGTTTCTATCACTGCCGTGCCACTGGAGGATGACAGGGGTAACATACGGGGACACGTCGGTGTGTTCAGGAATATCAGCGAACGTAAGAATATTGAGCAAGCCATGCGGGATGCCTTCTCTCAGGCTGAGCGGGCAAATAACGCGAAAAGCGAATTTCTCGCAAACATGAGTCACGAAATCCGCACGCCGCTTAATGCCGTACTGGGCCTTACTCATCTGGTGCTGAACTCGCCTCTTAATACTCAACAGAAAGATTATCTGCAAAAGGCCACCAACAGTGCCAACACTCTGCTGGGCATCATTAACGACATTCTGGACTATTCCAAAATTGAAGCGGGTAAGCTGGATTTAGATATTCAGCCATTCATCTTCGACGATTTACTGGAAAAAGTGTCGAATTTGTTTCAGGACAGAGCTGTCAGCAAAGGGTTATTACTGCTTTTTGATATGGGCGGCGATATGAGCCTGCCTCTGCTGGGCGATGAAAACCGCCTGATGCAGATTTTCAATAACCTGGTCAGTAATGCCGTTAAATTCACCCGGCAGGGTCAAATTATTGTGTCGGTTGAATTACAACCCCGTCAGGGACAACAGGTATCGGTTAAATTAAGCGTTACAGATACCGGTATCGGTCTCAGTGATGCCCATCAAAAAAAGCTGTTTGACCCCTTTACTCAGGCCGACGCGTCTATATCCAGACAATACGGCGGCACCGGTCTGGGCATGAGTATTACGCGCCACCTTGTCGAACAGATGAACGGCACCATTTCGGTAGAAAGCGCTCCCGGTGAAGGCAGTAAGTTCAGTATTGATCTGGTGTTACCTCTGGCCGGAACCAGCAATACTATGCCGCCTTTAGGTGCCCACCAGTTTCTTACCCTTTGCTGTCTGAACGATGCCCTTTTACCGGTAGTGGGGCTGGTGGAAAAAACGTTATCAACGCTGATGGTTCCTCATGAACACTGCACAACTCACCGTGCTGAATCTCTGCCGGAACAAACCACCCACCTGCTGGTTGTTGCAGATAAAATTACGGAAGAGCGGATGAAACAACTGGCTGAGGCATTCCGCTCGAAACAACTGGATTATTCTCACCTGCGCATCCTCACCCCGGGCAATCAGGAGGAGATGCGTCATCTTCTGATCAGTCACGGATTGTCTGATGCCGCTGTGATGCAACTTCCGTTTACCCAGCGTTCTATGCACGACTTCCTCAATCAGGGAGCAATGATTAAGGACGCTCAAACGGGTTTCACTTCACTGGACGACATTGGCCTGGTTGAGCGCAGGCTCAACGGCAAACATGTACTGATAGCTGACAGCGACGACATCAGTCAGACCGTAATGTCCCAACAACTTAATTCTGCCGGCATTAAAGCTACCAGTGTCTCTTCCGGCGCAGACTGTATCACCTTGTGTAAACAGCTGACCTTTGACGCCATTATTCTGAACAATAAATTACCTGACATTCCCGGCTGGGAAGTGGCTGAAAGTCTTGTATTTGGCAACAGCCTGACCACCCCGATTATCTGCACTTCCACAGAAGATGCCTCTGCCATTGAAGATTTAATCAGTGATTCCGGAATGTGTGCCTTGCTCACCAAGCCGGTAAGCAATGATGATCTACTCCGTACTCTCGATAATTACATGATTTATACCGGCGAAGCAGAACACGCCGGCGATGACTTCGACGACATAAAAGATCCCTATGCGTCACTGCTTCAGAGTTTTTACCGGAAATACAGTGTCAGCGGAAATACCCCCTTTGACTTCCTTGTTGAAGGTCTGCAGCAACAGTCATCAGTGCCGGTGGAAATTCTTGCAGGGATCAGAAAAGATGCCTCAGCGATTGGCGCGAAGCCACTGAAGAAAATGCTCGGCGCACTGCTGCAGCAGGATACTCCGGCTGAGCTGGTTCACGCCGCCATTCCCAAACTTGCCGGAGAGCTGGATATGACGTTGAAGAAAGTCGTTGCCAGCCTGGATGCACTGAGCAATGTTGAGGAAAAACAAGAAAATGAACAGGATTTCACGTCACAAGTTCAATTTATACTAAACTTACTGGAAGACTACGATGCAAAAGCATCGGACAACCTGCAACAACTCTATAGTGAACATCAGCAGTCTCCCCATCGCTGGGTGCTGCAACAGGCAATACAGAAAGTATCTCAATACGATTTTGAAGCTGCGGCTGTGCTCTTGCAGCCATTAGTAAACGGGCAATAACTGTGGGCGTAAAGTGAAAGCGTTTAGTGTTTTAATCGTTGATGACGAACCGGCAAACATTGATATTCTCAAAGATATACTGATCCATCAATATCAGGTAAAGGTGGCACCGTCGGGGGAAATTGCACTGAAAATTGTCAGTAAAGCCCCTCCCGATCTTATTTTGCTTGATGTCATGATGCCCCATCTGGATGGTCTGGAAGTGTGCCGGAGATTGAAAGCAGATCCGGCCACGGCCTCCATCCCGGTGATTTTTGTCACGGCGCTCGGGCAAGGTGAAGATGAAGAGCGCGGATTCGCCGCCGGCGCAGTGGACTATATTGCCAAGCCTATTGTACCCGCCATTGTGCTGGCCCGGGTAAAGACCCATATTTCACTTGCCCATCAGCAACGGGTCACCCGCCAGGAAGTGGAGGAACGGACAAAAGAACTTCAGGTAAGTCAGTTGAGTGCTATCAGTATGCTTGCTGCAGCGGGTCACTATAACGATACCGACACGGGACTGCATATCTGGCGGATGGCGGCTTATGCCAGGAGGCTGGCCACTGCCACGGGATGGTCTGTGGAAGCAGCCAGATTGCTGGAACATGCAGCTCCTATGCATGACACGGGAAAAATAGGCATTCCCGACAGCATTCTGAAAGCGCCCAGGAGGCTGACAGACGAAGAAATGGTGATCATGCGGACCCATGCTCAAATCGGTCACGATATCTTATCTAACAGCCATTCACCGTTGTTCAAACTGGCTGCTGAAGTGGCGGTGAGTCATCATGAGCGCTGGGATGGCTCTGGCTACCCGAATGGACTGAAAGGGACAAATATTCCCGAGTCAGGCCGTATCGTTGCTATCGCTGATGTGTTCGACGCGCTGACCATGATAAGACCTTACAAAAAAGCATGGAGCGTCAGCGACGCTTTTGACTACATCCGCGATAACGCAGGTTCTCATTTTGATCCGGCACTGGCAGAGAAATTCCTGACCATAAAAGATGACATTATCAGCATTAAAGAAAAAGCGGATAATGCCTCTTCTGAGAATGAAGAATCAGTCTTTTACGCCGGATTTGTGGAGGAGAAATAACCCCTGTGCAGCCCACTCAACCCAATTTAAAATCCATTCTGACCATGCGCGATTTCGTTGCAACCGCATTACCACCGACAAATCTGGGAGCATAACGCCAGTGTTCCAGCGCCTTTATTGCTGCGGTACCAAACATGCTGCCACCGTCAGTTTCTATCAATTCAATATCACGGACAAAGCCTTCATCATCGATAGTAAATGACAGGACTGCACTGCCGTCTTTACCCCGCCTTGCATAAGACACCGGATAATCCGGGTTTACACGATAAAGCGGCTCGGGCTCCTGATCATCTGACCACGGCTTCATTTTCCCTATCGCCCGGCAGTGCTCTGTAGCCTTATCTGACTCTCCTTTCTTCTCATACAAACCGACCAGTTTCGCATGGGCATTCAATGCGTACGGATGGGAGAAATCAAGATTACTGTCGAAGGTATCAGCAACAATCTCATAATTCTCGATGGCCGCAGAACGGTGGTTATAACTCTCATACACCAAACCCAGCAACAAGCGGGATTCCAGAGTCCGTAAATCTTTATCCCCCCAAAAGCCATCAACGATACTCAGGTTGTCTTTATAGAAACGCAATATTGCGTTGTTGGTCACTCCTAAGATTGAATTGATAACTACTGTGGCAGCAAGGTAATGCGTCATAACCTTCTGAGCATCATCTTTAAACTGGATGTCGTCCATGTTGAGAATGATGTAACGACTCAGCCGTTGTGAAAAGCTGACTTTAGCCTTATCCATGCCCTTAAGCTTATTCACTGCACTGAGAATATCGATGTGCATATTCAGTAACGCAGGGGAGTTTTCTTCATACAGCGAATCGTATTGCTCCAGTACAGCTTTGAACTGGCTGACAGCCTCATCCATATAGTCCTGCTGTGCGAGCATATTGGCGTAGGAATGCCTGAGCTTCACCGCATTTTCGCTGTCAGCACCGTATTTTTGCTGACCCAGCTGCCAGGCTTGTTTCGCCAGCGCCGTACTCAGTACGATGTCATCTTTTTCCACCGCCTCCTTAAACGCACGGTAGACCTCACTGAATTCATCAGCCGCAGCAGACATTGAAAGCATTGAAGATAAAAGTGTGATTTGTGCGAGTCGTTTAAGACCACTCATGACAGCATCCTTGTTCATTAGTGAGTTTTCACTGTAGTGAAATGATGCTTTAAAAGCAAACCCGGCTTGCTGGCCGGGTTTGTTGGAAGGGAATATCAGATTTTTGTGGTTTTAAGGAAAATACAGTTCTGGCTGATGTGCTCACTGTCAAGACGCAGTCCGAACTCAGGTAAACTGGCCAGCACTTCTTCCCGCGTGTAAGGACGGTTAAGGATACCAATAGATTGTCCGTAATCGTTCACCTTCGTACTGATTTTATTCATAAACCCTTCACCGGGATATAGCAGCACATTCATGTAGAGGGTACCGCCTTTTTTCAGCACTCTGACAATTTCATGCATGGCTTTTTCAATCCCGCCAATGGTGTGATAACCGTTTGGCAGATTCGCAGTATCGAACGTTTCGTCCTCGAAGCTCATATTTCTCAGATCTTCGATGGCCAGCTCAGCCCCTTTCAGCTTCTTCCTCGCGCCCCCCATCAGGGCTTTGGAATAATCTACGCCTACCAGTGAAAACGGCTGATCTTTCTGTTTTTTTCGCGCATGTTTCATGCAAATTTGGGTGAATGTACCGGTACCGATAGCACATTCAAGATGTTTACCTTTAAGGTTTTCGGCAAAAAAACGGACCTGGGAAGATAAGGTATTGCGGTACGCCAGGGTCAGAATAAAAAAACCACGGACGTCATAAAGCATCGGCGTCAGGTTATAACTGTTTTCATTAATGATACTTTCATCTGACATGACAAAATGCCCTCTTTCAAAAAACTGCCGTTCATATTCAGCTATCATGACGACAGACAGCCCGGCTAACTAACACGGGCTACTATCCACGCTTTACAAAACTATACATCAGGTGGAGAAAAAACTACGTATACCAAACATATACATAGGAATGAATCCGCAACACGCAGAATAAATACTATGCCGGACAGCCGGAATCACGAGCCATGAGCATAGTCGCTGACATGCGCTATGTAAATGAAAGTAAAATGACATCTTACAAACATAAAAAAGGCCGGTTATCCCTTTTTTATCAGGACAACCGGCCTCTTTGTACCCGTGTGGCATGCAACGGGCTTAGCATTTAACACTTATCAAATTTCAGCCATCGCTTCCTGTTGAGTCTTCTCAGACTGTACAAAGCGCTTCCATTGCTGTGCCATTGCTTTGCTCTTTTGATGCTTTTCAGCTTCAGCAAGCTGATCCAGTGCTTTGGCGTACTGCTTATTGTTGTACAGTGCCATGCCTTTAATCAGATATACAATACCCGGATTCCGTAACTGACCTTTTTCAATAGCATGGTCAGCAGCGGTAATGGCATCATCCCAGCGTTCAGCATTCAGCAATACCTGTGCGAGCTGGGCATCCAGTTCGCCGTCTTCTGACAATTCAGCGGCAGACTGCATCACCGGAATGGCTTTATCCTGCTCTTTGGCAAGGGTCCAGCTCTGGCCAAGGAAACGTAAGTTACGCAGGTTCTTTTCCAGCGTACCGTCTTTCATCGCCTGTTCCATCAGCAAAGCGCCTTTATAAGGGACTTTGTGATAGTAATAAAGCTGTGCGAGGTTGAAGATGTCGGCAGACGATTCCACGTAACCTTGCTGATAAGCTGATTCCATGATTGCCAGTTGCTTGCGTTCTTCACCCAGTTCACCGTACATGCCGGCAAGCTGGATCCAGTACTTGGGCTCGTCAAACAACTTCACCAGTTTAATCAGAACATTCTTCACCTTTTCAGGCTGTTTCAGTTCATAGTAAATGGCCCGCTGCAGAATCAGCCAGTTCTCATCAGGGAGCATGCCCTCAGCTTCATGATCAGCAATCGCTTTAGTGATGAACGGTTCGGCTTTAGCGTATTCCTTATTCTGATAATAAGCCTGAGCTTTTAAAATCAGATTCTTAGGCGGAACGACACCGTCGTTCAATGCTTCCCAGCGCTCAAGATATGCAATACTCTTGTCGTAGTTACCCTGCATCAGGTTTAACTGAGCAAGACTGAACAAGGTCGTCATCTCAAACTTTTCAGGGATCGGCTGCTGCTCCACCACCTGCGCAAAGCTGTCTAATGCTTTATCGTACTGCTCATCGTTGTAATAGATGAAGCCGTAGAAGTTATACATCATGGCTTTTTCGTAGCTGTTCATCGAACTGTCTTTGCCTTTCACCTCATCCAGGATGGCAATGGCTTCAGGAATATTTCCTTCATCGCCGGCCGCCTGAGCGCGGGCTAACTGTTCGTAAACTTTGCCACGCAAAGTCGGTACTTTGCGGGTTTTCTTTTCGCTGGCTTTAACTTCCTGAGCCTGTGCCTGCGCGCTGATAACAACGGCGGGTACAACTGCCAGGTTTAAGGCCAGTGAAAAAGCGCAAACCAAACGTTTGGATAAATGATTCTTCATAGTACTTACCCGTCAATCTGGAAGGTGATTCGGTTCTGCACGCCGGACACTTCAGTCGCTTCACCGTTAACAACACGGGGCTTATATTTAAACTTCATGGCGGCATCCATCGCAGCCTGCTCAAATATGCCCGAAGGGTTAGCTTCTACAACAACCGGATCGCGCACTGTACCCTGTTTGGTTACCGTAAACTCCACAATAACGAAACCTTCGATACCACGCTGCAATGCACGACGGGGATAGACCGGCGCAACTTTAACGATAGGCAGATACTCACCGTCTCCGGATTCAAGTGCTAAGCCGCCGTCCAGGGCTACGTCAGCGCCAACATCACCACCGAAGTCCATAGACGTACCATTGGCGTCAGGCGAAGGCGAATCCATTTGCGGTGAACTCATTTGCGGCGGTGGCTCTTTTGGCGGTGGTGGCTTCCGGGGCTTACGGTCTTTTTGTTCAACCGTTTCCTCTTTCTTCACCCGCACAAAGTCAAGCACACTGCCTTTTGGTGGCTCTGTTAACGCACTGCCGCCCATCTTGATGAGTGATTGCATCAAGAAGAACAGGCCGAGCGTAATCGCCAGCGAAATGACAAATGCGATGATAAATCGTGGCATGGCTTAAGGCTCTTGTGCTGCGATTGAAACTTCGTAAACACCCGCCGCACGGGAGGCATCCATAACTTTGATCAGCGTATCGGTGGTGGCCTTCTGATCTGCCTGAATCACCACAGTACCCTGCGGGTTTTCAGCATGCAGACGCTCGATGTTGGCCTGTACCGCACGTACGTCAACACGACGCTTGTTGATCCAGATTTCACCGGTATCAGAAATCGCGATAAGAATGTTAGCGCGATCCTGTTTTACTGCGGTGGCCGCTTCAGGACGGTTTACATCGATACCGGCTTCTTTCACGAAAGACGCCGTTACAATGAAGAAGATAAGCATGATGAAAACAACGTCCAGCATGGGCGTCATATCAATTGTGGCTTCTTCTTCGTCAATCAGATTTTGAAAATGCTGCTTCATAATAAGGTTCCTGACAGAAAGGCTTAGCCTTTGCGATCAATAATCAAGGCGTCTTCTAAGTGTGTGCGTTCGGTCTTCACCATACGGTTCAGCCAGGTCGAGGCGAATACGCCTGACAACGCGCCAACCATACCCGCCATTGTCGGGATAGTGGCTTTAGATACACCAGATGCCATAGAGCGGGCGTTACCCGAGCCGGAGATGGCCATTACATCAAAAACTTCAATCATTCCGGTAACCGTACCCATCAGACCCAGCAGCGGACACAATGCCACCAGCGCCTGAATAATCGGAATGCTGCCCCGTAAACGAATGGTCAGTGCAGAAATCGTTTTCTGGCGTACTTGCTCAGCAAACCAGGAGGAACGATCACTGCGGGCTTTCCATTCAGCTACGGCCTGTTTCTTAAAGTTCTTGTGCCAAATCAGCAGGTACATCGCACGCTCGAGAATAAGTAACCACATGATGAAAATCAGCAGACCGATGACCAGGAGAACCTGGCCCCCTGTCTCTGTAAAATCACGAATGGCTTCGAGAAATGCGATCATGGCTTAGCCCCGCTCAGCGCGCTCTGCGATAACACCAGACGCCTGCTCTTGCAGCACGTACACGATATTCTTACTACGGGTATTCAGCATGGCGTATAACAATGTCATAGGAATTGCTACAACCAGACCCAGTACTGTAGTTACCAGTGCGGTAGAAATACCACCTGCCATCAGTTTCGGGTCACCGGTACCAAACAGGGTAATTGCCTGGAAGGTGTTAATCATACCGGTTACTGTACCTAACAGACCCATCAGAGGCGCAACCACTGAGATAATCTTGATAATGGTCAGGTTACGACCCAGTTTTGGTACTTCACCTAAAATCGCTTCTGTTAAGTGCAATTCCAGCGCTTCAACATCCGCATTAGGGTGATCTTCACGTACTTTCAGTACACGGCCCAGCGGGTTGTCAGTTTTGATTTCTTTACGCTTAAGTTGCTTTTGTACTTTCGCGTTAATCAGCGTCAGACTGATAAGACGCTCAATCGCCAGAAGCAGACCAATAGCACCTACGATAAGGATGATGTAGCCCACTTCACCGCCCTGCTCTACACGCTCTTTCAGATCAGGTGCCTGAACCAGCAGACCCAGGATAGAACCGCCTGTAGGGTCAATACCAAACTCAACCAGTTCGCCGTTTGAGTTTTGCAGCGCCTGTGCAGAATCGCCGTAACGGTCAGCCGGCTGGCGAACCAGTTCAGCTACTGTGCCGGTGATGCCGTTGAAGTCGAGGTATTTACCGTTAGCAACCAGTGCAAACGGACCAACACGTACGATTTCTTTATTAACTTTCTCGCCGCCGGCTTCAACAACAGACGTGTCGAACTTAGTCACTTTGCCTGACTCAGTCATTTCACGCTGCATTTCAAACCATACGCGCTCAATCTCTTCGATAGACGCTAACTTTGAGCTCTTACCCATTGACTGTGCCATGTTGTCAAGAAACTCAGCGCGGCCGGGGATTTGAGCGGAAACAACAGAGTTCTGGAATTTGCTCTTGGTGTCACCGGCAACCTGCTGCAGTACACCGAACAGTTCTTTCAAAGAACCTAAACGGGTATCCAGAGCGGCATTCAGATCGGCCAGTTTAAATTCGTTTTCTTCAAACTGAGTTTCCAGACTTTCTGAATTCGCCAGCGCCTGATCACGCTTCTTGCGGGTATCAGCCAGGATCTGGTCCTGCTGAGCACGCTGTTGTGCGAATTCCTGTTCACGTTGCTTATTCTGTTGTGATTGGGCGAACTGGCCTTCTTCCAGTTGCTTCAACAGGGCATCAAGATCCAGTGCGCGGTCGTTTTCTGCCATTGCACCGAAGCTTAATGTTGCAGCGGCAAGACCAGCTGCTAAAAATTTAATCTGCTTTAACATGGTCAATACCTCTTAGTCCGTGATTGCAACAGGCAGCATTAACAGGTCTGGTGCAAGCTGTTTCTTCGCCATGCGCAGACCTTTAGTGATCTGTGTACGGTAGCTGCTGTCCAGTTCTTCCCACTGACGTGTTTGTTTATTCCAAACACCTTGCTTACCAGCGTCACGGGTTTGGTAAATCAGTGCAGTACGGCCAAGACGTAAAAACTCAACGTCACGCTCTGTACCGTCAATTTCATGGATACCGGTGTAAGCTTCCATAGTGCGGCCGTAATCCATCTCAACCTGGTAGGCTTCCATAACACGACGGAATTTCTCAGAGGCAGACACGTCAGCACGATCCATCATGTCTTTTAAGTCAGCGATACGCTTGGCACGCTCTTCTTCCAGGAAAGGCACGTCCAGGGCAACGAATTGCTCCAGACCGTCAATCATACGAATCATTAACGGCGTGATTTGACGCTCGATAACTGAAACTTCGTCGATTGATGCGTTCAGATCAGCCATTTCCTGTTCCTGGTTGGCAATCTGTTTGCGCAGCTGGTTGTTATAAACTTCCAGTCCTTCGATTTCTTTATTCAACGTTTTGAACGTTTGAAGTTTATTATCGATTTGGTCAGCGATATTGTTGATTTTGTCTTGTGATTTAGCTGCACTTTCATTGATTTTTGCAGCCTCATCGACAACGGGTTTCAAGACGCTATCGTCTTGTGCCATGGCGGTAGTGGCCGTCAGGGCGCTCGCCAGCAGCAACGAGTTGAAAAGCTTCATACATTCAAACCTTACTGTTAAAAGGAATCGGATTTAACCGAGCGTAAATTTCTGCGCGTAGGATAGGAACTTTCTATGACAGTTTTATTACATGACTGTCATATTTCCTCTGTCATAATCCGACGGGAGGTGATGAAAAAAGAGCCGCTGATGCGGCTCTTTTTGAGTTGATTTTAGAAGTCATAGCGATAAGCCAGACTGAAAGACGTTCCCACGGTTTCGGACCTTAGGAGTGTGTCCTCAAACTCAATTTTCTTTTCCTGATCAAGCATATTCTGCACTTTCAATGTGACAGTGGTATTAAAATCAGGGTACCACTTGTACACCACATCCAGAGAGTGGAAAGGCTGCTCGAAGCTGTCATCGAACCCGTCGATGCCGGGAATAAGAATACGCGGACCAAACACGTTATAGACTAAAGATGCAGAGTGTTCGCCGTTATCTGAGTCGTAACCTAACTGCGTATTGACTACCCATTTAGAGTGACCTGTCATTGCACGCGTAGTATTAGTGATAGATGTAGACACACCGGTTTGCTGTTCAATGGCTGCCGGATCAAGCTCGATCTCAGAGTCACTTAACGTCAGGTTACCGGACAGGAACAGGTTGTCCCATACGCCGTCACCGATCACCTCAAGCCCTTGCAGGAACTCCACTTCCACACCGTACATCTTACCGGTTTCGGCATTAGCGATACGGATGAGCGGCGGACCGTCCTGTGCAGGTGACTGAACAGATTCAATAGGTGTATCCATGTCTTTGTAGAACAAACCTACAGACAGGTTGTTACCGGCCTCACGGTACCATTCCCAACGAATATCAAAGTTATCGATGGACGTGGTTTCCAGACCCGGCGTACCACCCACAGGGTTTTCAGTCAGCGGATCGATGTAGGTAGCGGAAGACACTTCACGTAAGTCAGGACGTACTACCGTTTTACCGTAGCTGAAACGCAACTGCATATCCTGCTCAAGGAAATAAGTCACTGCCAGAGACGGATAGAAATCGGCTTCAGCAAACGCCAGCTGTGAACGGTCTGCATCATCAGTTAAGTCAAACTGGTTTGTACGGGGGTCAAAAGGTACAACAGCCTGACGGAAGTCTTCGTAACGCACACCACCACTGAAGCGCCACAGGTTGTTCCAGAACAGATCCGCTTCGAAGTAATACGAATCCACTTTCTGACCGGCGGCATAGTCATCACCGGCAACGGTGGTGTCACGTAGCAGGTTCTGTGTGGTGTAGCTGGCATTGTCCAGCGCTTCATCGTCAAGCACTTCGTCAAACTCATAGCCGGTAAGCAATGAGGTATCAGAGAAAGCACGGGTGCTCACGTCAAGACGGCGGTTTTCAGCAGTACGGGTTTTGGTCAGGAAATTTCCACCCGCTTTAAATTCCATCTCCCACTTATCTACCATCAGCGGATAGTTGAAGTTGTAGGCATAGTTTTCTACGCGGTCATGAAGACCCTGGAATGAATAACGTCCGGCAACGGTAGAGTTACTCACGCTGCTTTCGGTTTCACGATCGTAAATACCATCCAGGTTTTCGTCTTCAAGCAGGAAGCGGGCTTCCATATTACCCGGCGCGTCACGCAGTGAACGGCCCAACGAGTATTTCCAGTCAAACCCTAAGAAACCCAGTTCAGGGAACGTATGGGTACCACGAATCTGATTGGTGAACAGTTTACGTTCTTCGTACTGCACTTCATATTTGCGAACACGCTGGTTATCAGACAACGTGATGTTCGCCGTATTACCAATCATGTCACGGATCTGGTCACGGGTATCGCTCAGTACAATAACACTGTAATCCACGCGGTGCTGGCGGTTATAGTCGATACCGACGTTAAACAGTGAAGACCACTTCACAGATTTCTCTGTAGTGTTCACTTCGTCGTAGTAACGGACCATACGGATTTCATCGCCGTTACGCAGTGGCTGCTCACCGATGTATTCTTCACTCACATTGGTAGAACGGTCATAACCGGTAGCAACAAGGAAACCGAAACGCCAGTCGTCGTTATAATCGAAACTGTTACCGATGGAGAAGTTGCCTTTCATATCAGGGTCAACACTTTCCAGTACAGGGTCGTAGTCACGGTTTAATTGCTTAAACAGCGCGACAGATTCCTCCTGGCTTAAATCATCCAGAAAGTCTTTGCTGGCATACTGGGCTGCAATATCAGCAGGCATGGCACGGGTGCCGTCATCTTTACCCATCCAGTCATCGCTGCCGCCATTGTACATGTAGGCATCGTCAAAGTTATCGGAGTTGTAACCTAACTGGCCCTGCACACTCATCACAAAATCGGAAGGAATGGTACGCAAACGGATATCTACGTTACCACCGCCAAACGAAGCCGGCATTGAAGGCGAATACGCTTTCTGAACCGATAAGCTTTCGATAATAGAAGACGGGAATAAATCGAGAGGCATAACGTTACGGGTAGGATCCGGGCTTGGTACTGCCAGACCGTTTAACTGGGTAGATGAATAACGTTCACCCAGACCACGAACGTAAATGAACTTACCGTCAACCAGGGTCAACCCTGTTACACGACGCAATGCTGATGCCGCATCTGAGTCACCGGTACGAGAGATTTGCTCAGCACCCATGATATCCGCAACAAACGCCTGGTTCTTACGTTCTTCCATAACGGCAGTCGCCGTACCTTTTAAGCGGGTGCCGGTGGCAACCACTTCTTCAATGACTTCTTCGTCATTGGTTTCCTGAGCAACTGCGGGCGCGATGCTGGCAGATAATGTTGCCAGTACAGCCAGACTCAGTGGTTTGACAGGAAACCTGATTGCAGGCTTTTTCATTGTAAACCTCGTGGAAAAGCGTTCTTACAATACAACGATAAAAATCGATGCTTTTAATACTTAAAAAGCAAGCACGTTACTTTTACCGCAACGTGCCTGCTCTGATGGTGGGATTAGGAGTGATTACTCCAGACCAACAGTCCAGCCAGCTGTCCAGTCGTTGTCTTCAGATACTGCACCTACGAAGTCAGCATTGTCGAAGAACGTGTCGCCAGTCCAGTCTTTAGGCGTTACTGCATCAGTGATGCTGTAGATACCGTTAACTACTTCAGCCTGAGTAGCAACAACTGCGTTGCCGGTCATGGTGTTCAGGAACCAGTTTTCCAGGTCAACTGCACCGTCATCAAACTTGAAGTTCTCGTCGTTTTCACAAGCGATAACAGAGTTAGTGAAGGTTGTTGTACCGTCAGACAGGTTAGCTTGTGATTCGTTAACGTTTTCGATTTCGAAACACTCACCCATGCCTGCAGGGCCTGTTACGATGAAGTTAGACAGCTGAGCGCCTGTACCTTCACGTAAGTAAACACCTTCAGAATCGTCATCACCGTCAAACTCGTTACCGATAATAGTGACGTTAGACAGAGTCGGGTTAGACTGTGGCTCATTAGCCGGGTCTGAACCGTCGTTGTCAGCTTCGATACCACGGTTTGCATCAGAGTTGTCAGTCGCCTGGCGCACTAATACATACTGCATACGACCCTGGAAGCCGTTATCCCAGTCAATGCTGTCGTCCTGGTTGTCAGTCAGTACTACGTACTTCATGTCAACGTTACCGCCGAAGAACTCAACACCATCGTCAGATGATTTGTGGATTTGAACGTAGCTGATATCAGTACCTGAACCAACACCGCCCATAGTCAGACCTTGCAGCTCGTTGTCCGGTGCGATTTCGAAACCAGAGTACATGATACGCACGTAGCGGATAGTCCCTGAGTTATCAGCAGTGTCTGTACCACCGAATACTGCGCCTTCTTCTGCACCTTCAATTTGCAGTGAACATGCGCCAGATTCAGGACACTGGTTAGATGGCGCGTTACCCAGCATTACCAGACCACCCCACTGACCAGGCTCACCGGCGTCAGACGCCACATCAGCTTGTGAAGTGAAAGTGATTGGGTTTGCAGCAGTACCCTGCGCATCAATTTTAGAGCCACGGCTGATTACCAGGTAATCGTTACCGCTTGCACCGTACAGTGTTACACCGTCTTCGATAGTCAGTGTGGTGTTGTCAGCATTGTCATTACCGATGAATACTGCACCAGACAGAGCATACATGTTGCCTTCAGTCAGTGTCAGGTCAGAAGTAATACGGCCAGACAGTTCACATGTTGTGGTTGTACCGTCAACAGAAGTGATTTCAGACGTACCGGTAGGGCAACCTTCTACAGTTTCAACTACGCCGGTCACTTCACCGCCGCCGTAACCAAATGCCCAGCCTTCACGCCAGTCAGTTGTTCCGTCTAACGCACCGATGTAGTCAGTTGCATCGAAGAAACCGTCAATCTGAGATGCATCAGCACCGGCACCTAACAGCGGGCTGCCTGAAGTAGGAGAACCGTCTGCATTCAGTGCAATAGCTTCAGATACAGAGTTACCTGTCATGGTGTTCAGGAACCAGTCTTCAAGGTCAACTGCACCGTCGTCATTCTTGAAGTTTTCGCCGTTACGACAAGCCATAACAGAGTTTTGAATCGTGATAGTACCGTCAGCCAGGTTAGCCTGAGATTCAGTCACGTTTTCAACTTCGAAACACTCGCCCATACCAGCAGGACCCGTTACAACCATGTTGTAGATCTGTGCGCCGGTACCTTCACGAAGGTAAACACCTTCTGAATCGTCGTCACCGTCGAAGTTATTACCAATGATTGTCATGTTAGCAATCATAGGATTAGATTGAGGCTCGTTAGCCGGATCTGAACCGTCGTTATCCGCTTCGATACCACGGTTTGCGTCAGAATCGTCAGTGGCATGCTCGATGAATGCATACTGGATTTTACCGGTGAAGCCGTTATCCCAGTCTAATGAATCATCCTGAGCGCCAGTGATCAGAACATATTTCAGTTGCGGGCTACCGCCGAAGAATTCGATACCGTCATCTGAAGATGCGTGTACCTGGATGTGGTCGATAGAAGTACCTGAACCCACACCCCCCATAGTCAGACCTTGCAGCTCGTTATCCGGTGCAATTTCGAAACCTGAGTACTTGATAACCATGTAGCTGATTGAACCGGAGCTGTCTGTATCGTCTGTTCCACCGAATACCGCGCCTTCTTCAGCACCTTCGATTTGCAGAGAACAGTCACCTGTATCAGGACACTGGTTAGATGGCGCATTACCCAACAATACCAGACCACCCCACTGACCAGGCTGAGCGTCACCGCCAACTACGTCTTCAATTGAAGTAAGGATTACCGGTGCTGCTGCAGTACCGTTTGCTTCAATAGTAGAACCACGGCTGACAACCATGTAGTCGTTACCGCTGCGACCGAAGATAGTTGTGCCCGGCTCAATAACCAGGTTTACGCTGTCTGCGTTGTCACTACCGAAGAAAACCGCGCCGTCTAGCGCCCATACGGTGTCGTTAGTCAGAGTAATGTTACCGCTGTCGTCTGCGTCATCAGCAGTTAAACGACCAGACAGTACGCGAACAGTGACGTCGCTGTCAAATGCAGTTGAAACTTGAGTGCTCAGACCTGAGCTCACTTCGCCGGGTGCAGTATCAGTATCGCCAGAATCACCTGAACCAGAATCGCCACTACTTCCGTTGTTATTTGTAACGCTGTTGTCGATGTCGCCTTCGCTGATATTGATGTCACCACCACAGCCGGCTAAAACAAGCGCTGCTGCGATTGCTGAAGCCTGAAATAAGTGCTTAAGTTCCATTCATCTCTCCAAGTGCAAATATAATTATGGATTTAGAAAACGCAGGCACTTTACCTAAGCTAAATGACACATTTGTTACACTTCTGCGTTGTCACAAAACTTTCACAGTGAAAAGTGAACTTTTAGTATCTAAATCAGACCTGTAGGATGATTAAAAATCTTAGTATATGATTTTGCTTAATTTATTATTTCCCGTCACAGGGGGAATTAAAGGCTGGATACGTTGTTTAGCGTTAAAAAAGCGGCACTCCGGCGAGTTTGCCGGTAACAATTAAACGAAAGTATGAAGGAAAAATGACAGCCATCATGGCGTTTTTAACGCTGAACGTTGTCCAGAAGACGGCGCTGGCGAAGTAATACATCTTCCCTGACAGGAAAATAGCCGTCACGCTGAACCTGCAGCTGCCCTTGTGTTGACAGTACATACTTCAGAAACTCCCGCTCCAGTGTGGGCAGAGGTTTTCCCGGTGCTTTATTCACTACCAGGTAGAGAAAGCGGGCATAAGGATAGGTTTCGTTACGTACAGTCTCTGTGGTCAAGGGCACCAGTGAATCCACGCTTTCGCCAATTGACAGCGCCTTTACACCGGCGGTTTTGTACCCGTAGGCCGCGTACCCCATTCCATGCTGACTGGTTGCAACCGACAGTACCACGGAAGCAGAACCGGGCTGTTCATTCACTGTCGTCCTGAAATCTCCGTCACATAACGCCATGAGTTTAAACAAGCCGTAAGTACCGGAAACAGAATTTCGCCCGAACAGGCGAATGGGTGAAGGGCTGTTTGCTGAATTCCCGGTGAGTTCTGACCAGTCTGTCACCGGTGAGCCGGCGCCACAATAACGGGTAGCAGAAAAGATAGCGTCAACCTGCTCCAGTGTCAGGCCTTCAACCGGATTACGACGCTCGACGAAAATGGCAATGGCATCCATGGCCACTTTCAGCACCGTAGGCGGATAACCATGCTCACGGACAAAATCGCGGATTTCCGAAGGTTTCATTTCACGGCTCATGGGGCCGATCGTCGCCGTGCCCTCTGTCAGCGCCGGCGGCGCAGTAGAAGAACCGGAAGCCTGGATCTGAAACTTCACCTGCGGATACATTTCCATGAACTCCTGCGACCAAAGGGTCATCAGGTTGGCCAGCGTATCAGACCCTACGGAGGTAATTTTCCCTGCCACGCCCGGGCTGCGGCTATATTCCGGCACAGGCTCAGCGGCATGGGCCCGGAAGATAACAGAACAGCAAAGGAACAGAACTAAGGCCGTAAACCGGCTCATGACTTCTCCGTAATTAACTCTTCGTCCAGCAGGAAAGAAAACTGACTCCCCTCGCCTACTGTACTGGTGATATCCAGCTGCGAATTATGATGGCTGAGCACGTGTTTCACAATAGATAAGCCCAGACCGGAACCACCTGTTTTTCTGGAACGTGCCTTATCCACACGATAAAAACGCTCAGTCAGCCGCGCAAGATGATTCTGCTCAATACCGTCACCGTTATCCACCACCGCAAATAACGCGCCGTGATCATCCCGTTTCCAGTAAACATCAATTTCGCCCCCGGCCGGCGTGTAATGCACAGCATTAAACACCAGGTTAGAACAGGCACTGCGAAGTTCTGTTTCCACCCCGAAAACCCAGAGTTCAGGGTCGATATGGAAGCGTATGGTATGACCTTTTTCTGCGTTAAGTGTCTGCGCTTCTTTTTCCAGTTGCCGGAACATGGAAGGCATATTGACTTTATTTTCGTAGATACGCTCAGAGCTGGCTTCGATGCGTGACAATACCAGCAGATCCTCAATCAGGTTTTGCATTCTGTGAGTCTGGGCGTTCATTTCTTTGAGCGCTTTGGTCACCATGGGATTGTCTTCATTATCCGGTAACAATTCCAGATAACCGGAGATCACGGTGAGCGGCGTGCGTAATTCGTGTGAAACGTTTGCCACGAAATCCTTACGCATTTCTTCTAACTGGCTAACACGGGTCACGTCACGGGCAATCAGCAACAGGTGCTCTTCCCCATAGGGCATGATCCGGTATTCGAATGTTTTACTGGGGTTTGCCGGTGCGGGTACTTCGATAGGATGGCTGAAATCGCCGGCATGAAAATATTCTATAAATTCAGGATGCCGGATAAGGTTATCAATACGTGCGCCGGCGTCGCCGGGCCATTTAAGCCCCATTTCCAGTCTTGCCAGCCGGTTGCACCAGATAATACAGGCCTTGGAATCCACCACCACTGCGGCATCAGGTAAGGCTTCCGACCCTTCACGGAAACGCTTTACCAGCTCCCCGAGTTCTTTCCTTTTATTGCGGTTTCGCCGCTGGAGATAATAAATACCTTCGTAGATATGCTCCCACACCCCGCTGACCGTGGGCGGAGACATTTTCCGGCTATGCCATAACCAGCGGTTGAGCTTAAAAAGCTGCCAGTAGTTGATTATCAGCAGCCCCAGCGCGCCCAGCGTAATGGCGAATAACATGTCATCCAGGTACAACCCCACCAGCGCGAAGACGAGCAAATAGGCCAGCAGGCGAATTGCGCTTCTCAGCCAGGAAAAAGGATAGTACATGTAATTGAAGGCCTTATTTTAATGTGAAGGCTATTGTGACAATGTCGGGCGGCGCACGCAACGTATGCCGGTGCGCCGTCAGATTACAATTTGGTAGAGAACCGGTAACCTGCACCACGTACTGTCTGAATCATCGCGTCATGTCCGTGCTTAGAAATGGCTTTCCGTAAACGACGGATGTGCACATCAACGGTACGGTCTTCAACGTAGACGTTCGTGCCCCACACGTTATCCAGCAACAATTCACGACTGTACACCCGCTCCGGATGAGTCATGAAAAAGTGGAGTAACTTAAACTCTGTAGGCCCCATATCCAACGGATCATGATTCGCCATAACACGGTGAGAAATCGGCTCCAGTTTCAGACCATTAAACTCAATAGGCTCTTCACTGGACGTCGGTGTCACACGTCGCATTACCGCTTTAATACGGGCGATAAGTTCCTTGGGAGAGAATGGCTTGGTGACGTAATCGTCGGCACCGGCATCTAACCCGCGGATTTTATCTTCTTCTTCACCCCGTGCCGTTAACATTATAACGGGAATATCACGGGTAAACTCATGTTGCTTCAATCCTTTAGCAAGCTGGACACCGGAACCGCCCGGTAACATCCAGTCAAGCAATATCAAATCCGGATATGGTTCACAGATTTTCTGTTGTGCCACATCAAAATCTTCAGCCTCAACGGTATCAAAACCTGATTGCTCAAGAACGAATTTCAGCATTTCGCGAATTGGCGCTTCGTCTTCCACTATCAAGACAGTACGGGACATTGATATTTTCCTGCTCATAACAAAACGCCGCTATTATTAAGGTGATCTGTGACAGTTTTATTAAAACGATTACATTTATGTGTCAAGGAGATTACGGTTTTTTATGCTTTTGTCGAATATCATCTCGCTTGTTAATTCAAGCTTTTACGCCTATTCTGTGTAGCAGGAATCAGGATTTCACGGTGAGGTTACGGTTGGATGGCCACAGTTAAGACAGGATTGTCGCGCAAGCTGCTCACGCGGGTACTGTCGGTGTATTTCATCCTGACACTCATCGTTACAGTGGGACAAATTTTCACTGAGTATCTGAGTACAAAAAATCACATCGAAAGTGAACTCCGTACCCTCAAAAATACCTTTGCAGAAAGCCTGACACGGGCCAACTGGGAACTGAACAAGGTTCAGGCCCGCATCATTGCAGAAGGCCTGACTAAACTCCCTACTATTGAAGGCGTTCAGGTAAGGGATGAAAACGGCGATCTGGTGGCCGATGAAGGTCAGACTATTCCGAGCAACGGCAGCCCTGTGCAAACAGGTATCATGCAGGACCACCCCGGCGGTATTTTCAGTTACAGCTTCCCGCTCATTTTTGAGTTTTCCGGCCGGGAGTCTTTCGTCGGTGATGTAACCCTCTACTCCAGCTTCGACATCATTTTAAGCCGCATCGAAGTCGGTATTTTCTTCCTTATCGGTAATGCCATTGTAAAAACCGCTTTTCTGATATTTCTGTTCATGACGGCCTTTAAACATATGCTCTCTGAGCCACTGGCAGAACTGACCGGGCAAATGACGACTTTCGATCCTGAACATCCGGAAGATTCTAAAATTCAGGTGACAGACGGCGAAGACAACGAATTACGCATGCTGCAACAGTCTTTTAATCAGGTTATCGACGACTTCGTCGACTCCCAGGAAAAGCTGAAAGGTACCCGGGAAGCTCTGCGCCAGGCGAATAAAAAACTGGATGATCAGAACCTCATCCTGGAGCAGGAAGTTGCAAAAAAAACCGCATCCTTATCGCAAATTATGCTCGATCTTGAACAACAAAAAGATGAGCTCATCGCTAATCAGCGGGAACTGCGCCAGGAAAACGAAAACCGTCAGTACATTGAAGATGAATTGCGGAAGCGGAATACTGAACTGGCAAGAAATATGGAAATGCTCAATCTGATCAAAGATCAACTGGTGGAATCTGAGCGCATGGCATCACTTGGCGGTCTGGTAGCCGGTATCGCCCATGACGTTAATACCCCCATCGGCGTGAGTGTTACCGCTGCCAGTTACCTGAATGAGCGCCTGGTATCATTACGGGCCGCCTTCGATGACAAAACGTTATCGAACAAGTCCATGAATGCTTTCATAGATGAAGCCGAACAGGCGTCCACCCTGCTACTGAGCAACCTGAACCGGGCATCTGATCTGATTGCCAGTTTTAAACAGGTCGCAGTAGATCAGACCAGTGAAGCAGAGCGTCTTTTCAATCTGAACAGCTACCTGCATGAAATTTTGCAGTCGTTGAAGCCTACCTTTAAGAACACCAGACATCAGGTCAATATTCAGTGTCCTGCAGATCTTGAGATCCTCTGCGCGCCCGGCGTCATTGCCCAGATTGTCACCAATATGATGATCAACTCATTGATGCACGGCTTTGAGCATATAGAAGAAGGACATATCTCGCTGGCCGTGTCCCGTGATGGCGGTCATATCGTGATGGAATATCAGGATGATGGTAAAGGAATGAGTAAAGAGGCTTTAACTCATTTGTTCGACGCCTTCTACACAACCCGGCGAAACCAGGGTGGCAGTGGTCTGGGCACACATATCGTGTTTAACCTGGTTACCCAAACGCTGGACGGTTCGATTGAAGCTTTCAGCGAACCGGAAAAAGGCCTCCGCTACGTTATCCGCTTTCCTGATAAACACGCCTGATCTTTACTAAAAACCACAGCCCAGCGTTGCAGCAAAACGCTGGCATTGGTACGCTTGCCGCCCTTAATAAAAACAATCTGGATCAGGACGTATTTTCTATGTGGTTTAAAAACCTCAAAGCCTATCAGCTTACTCAACCACTTTCTCTGGACGATGATGATCTCAGCCGTATGCTGATGGATAACGCTTTCCGTCCCTGTGGTAAACAGGACACCGCCACTATGGGCTTTGCTTCGCCTTTCTCTCAGGCCGGAAAAGAAGGCGTGATGTTCCACAAAGTGCAGGAACGCTACTGGATCACGGTAAAGAAACAGGAAAAAATTCTGCCCTCTTCAGTGGTCAATGCTGAACTGGCTGACAAGGTCGCACACATCGAAGCAGAAACCGGTTCACCGGTGGGCAAAAAACAACAGCAGGATCTGAAGCAGGAAATCATTTTCCAACTGCTGCCACAGGCGTTCGTGCGTAACACGTACACCCACGGCTTCATTTCTATTCCTGAAAAAATGGTCGTAATAGACGCGTCTGCAGACGGTAAAGCTGAAGCCTGGCTGGCTCTGGTCCGTAAAGCCATTTCGTCACTGCCTGTGGTACCACTGGCCCGCCGCAGCCTGCAATCAGAGCTGACCCACTGGCTGACAGATGGCGCGCCTGAAGGTATTGAACTGCTTGAAGAAGCAGAGCTGAAGTCGACAGACGATCTGGAGAGTGTGATCCGTTGTAAAAACCAGCCTCTGGACAGCGAAGAAATCACAATGCACCTGGACAACGGCAAGCTGGTTCAGAAAGTCGGCTTTGCCTGGCAGGAAGTACTCACAGCAACCATCGCGGAAGACGGCTCATTTAAACGGGTGAAATTTACTGACCGTTTAAAAGAAGAATCTGAAGATATTCCTAAAGATCAGGTTGAAGCCCGTATGGATGCAGAGTTTGCACTGATGTCAGCCGAACTGTGTCAGTTCCTCGATTTCATGCGCACCACGTTGAAGCTCAACGACGAATAACGTTAAGCTTACCCAGCTCAGGCCCGCTTTGATTTAATGCGGGCCTGCAGTTTATCCAGCCCCAGCACGCATAAACCAGCCAGTAATCCCCATACCGGTGCCCCAAGCTGAGCCACAGTGATGCCGGATGCACAACAAAGAAAAGTCAACAAAGCCGCTTTACGGTGAGCCTGATCATCCAGCGCCTTGATCAATGATGCCTGTAGTGTGCTGAATAAAGCCAGTCCGGCAAGCAGATGCACAACCACCAGCGGCATCTGGCTGAACAAATACACCACCAGCGAAGCCAGTACACCAAAGAGTAAATAACCTGCTCCGGCCATGATTCCGGCCTTATAGCGTTGCTGCCGGTCTGTTCCCGCGTTCTCCCCCATACAAATCGCCGCAGTAATGGCTGCCAGATTCAGTGCAAAACCCCCAAAAGGTGCAGTGATCAGATTGACCACATACACCCCTGACAGAACCTGTCTCACATCCGGATGGTAGTCATAACTTTTTAAGATAGCGATGCCGGGCAAATTCTGCGATAACAGCGTGATAAGAAATAACGGCACAGCCAGACTGACTGTCGCTGAAAGGGTAAATGCCGGGGCGACCCATACAGGTACCGGCCAGGCCCACTCAAACGCCATTGCAGGCTCACCGGCCACCCACATACCAGCAACCAGTGCCACGGCGAGCAATATCAGCATGCTATAGCGGGGAAACCACACCGTACCCAGCAAATACACACTGATAAATATAACCACCAGAAGCGGATGCTCCGGCGCGTCAGAAAATATGCCCAGACATACGGGCAGTAAAATACCCGCCAGCATGGCCGAAGATACCGCAGGCGGGATGCGCTCTATTTGCTTAGTAATAAAACGGCTACGGGCGGCGATAAGTGCCAGCAATGCCGCGATGACAAAAGCCCCGATGACTTCTGCCAGCGAAAATCCGCCTGCAGCACCAATGAGAAAAGCAGCGCCCGGCGTGGACCATGCCGTAACCACCGGCACTTTATAAAACCAGGAAAAGCCGATACAGGTGATGCCCATACCCAGCCCGAGCATCAGCAACCAACTGACAATCATGCCCGCATCTGCTCCGGAAGCCTGAGCAGCCTTTATTACCAGCACCACTGCACTGCTGTATCCCACGATAACGGCGGTGAGTCCGGCAGTTATATGGCTCAGCCCTGGAAGTGATGATGTGGACACAATATTCTCCGTCAAATTAAAAATGTGCGCTATAACGCACAACACAGACTACAAAGTTTACCACTGTGCGCTATAGCGCACAAACGAATTCATCGTTCACCTGAAAACGACTCTGTCCGGGATAAAAAGAATATCCGTGAGCGAATGAACAGGAATATGAACAGAAAAAGTGAGAAAGTACGTGGATGCTATCAGGGGATGAGCGGAAGATTCAGACCGGCAACAGCGCTGCCGGTCAGATATTACAGTTAAGCTCAGGCGAAGACTTGCTTGGCGTTAACACACATTTCTTTATATTCGTCAGTGGTCAGTTCTTTAATGTCTTCAATTACGCCACGCTGAATTGCCAGATTCAGAACGGCATCCTTCTGACCTTCCATTTTACCCGCCAGCGCTGCACCAACACGGACAAAATCCAAGTAAGAGAGCTTCTCCGGTATGACTGACAGATCCCGCCATTGCTCGGCTACCACGGTGAAATCATCACTGAAATCCCAGGCTCGCATGATGCTGCCGCCAATCCGGCCGGACAACTTATCAATGGCAACATTCAGGAAGGTCGGATTCGCAAACACCTCTTCGTGGCGTTCCGCTTCTGTGAGAATAGGCAGTACGCCAATGTTGTGCACCAGAGCAGCGAGGGTCATGGTGTCCAGGCTCAGCTCACGGTTCTTCGTGCGGTTGATGTAAAGCTGCAGCGTAGCCATAGAATAGGCCACTACATTAACCGTTGAAGCCCATTCTTTTTTCAGGTGTTTGGCAACGACATCATTCTTGGACACGAACAACTGTTCCATTGCCAGCGCAGTGGAAATGTTTTTAATCTGGCGCAGGCCGATACGGGTTACCGCCTGACCGATGGATGTGACTTTAACAGTACGGCCCAGGTATGCACTGTTGGCAATTTTGATCATCCGCATACTTAAAGAAGGATCTTTGCCGATAACGTCTCCCATGGCATTCAGATTCACGTTCGGATCATCTGCTGCCTTACGGACTTTCAGCGCAATGGCCGGTAAAGTGGGCAGTACCAGTGTATCGTTATTAATCTTTTCAACAAGAATCGTGAGAAGCGCGTTTTGTGTTGACATATACCTACCTTTTTAGTGTCTGTAAGCCACTTGCCTGAAAGCATAGAGTAGCCGAGAGGTATGTGGAAATCCGGCAATCCTTCGCAGTGGAACGACCAGGCCATCATTAAAGCGTGTTAATGAAAATATATCAGCAGAATAAGTAATCTGCATCCTGCAAATGCGATTTTATTGAAACAGGTCATATACAGGCGTTTCTTCTGTCATACGTTTTCTCTCCTAAAGTATTGTGGCATGAACAGGCAGGTAAATCGTTGATATATGTATCAGCGAACTCGTCAGCCAGCAGAAAACTTGCTAGACTCCGGCACACATTCCGGAGGTGCTGTACTCATCAGATAATGAGCAGCCTGATTGGGAATCCGGTGAAAATCCGGAACTGTACCCGCAACTGTAATGCTGCCTGTCAGCAAAGTCAGATACCAAACTCCGGCCTTGCGCCTTTTGACAGACATCATGGTGCAAATATAACCATTTAAATACTTAACTCGTGCGGGAAAACACGAAGACAGTGACACTGTCTCTGCCACATCTTCTGGCAGGAGACCTTGCCTGTACCGGTTCTGACCGGTGTTTTCTCCTGCGCCCGGATTGACGCGGCAGAACACCATGACCACAACCACGGCTTTACAAACTGAAGCCATCCGGTTACAAGCCGGTGACAAAGTCATTCTTGATGATATGACCTTATCCTTTTGCGGTGGTCAGTTTCACGGTGTTCTGGGCCCCAACGGGGCGGGCAAAACCAGTTTACTGAAAATCCTCACCGTCCAGCGGCAAAGTGAAGGCAAGGTAATATGGCAGGGCCAGCACCTTAATACCCTTTCTCCTCAGGCACTCGCCAGACAAATCGCCGTGGTCAATCAGGTAAACGATACGGTATTTGCCCTCACCAGCCGTCAGGTGGTTACTATGGGCTTGCTTCCCCATAAAAACCTGCTATCACGTTACACCAAAGCCGACATGCAGGTGATAGACTGCGCACTGAACGATGTAGGCCTGAGCGATAAACGGGACCAGTTTTTCAGTGAGTTGTCCGGGGGTGAACAACAACGATGTCTTATCGCCAGAGCTCTGGTACAGGGCGCATCACTATTAGTGCTGGATGAACCGGTTAATCACCTTGACGTGTATTACCAGCACCAGGTTCTGCATTTGCTGCACAGTCTTTGTCAGCAACACGGGAAAACCGTGATTGTCAGTTTGCATGATTTAAATCTGGCTGCCGCCTACTGCGATCACGTTGTTTTGCTCAACAACGGTAAAGCCATTGCCACCGGCACACCGGAACAGGTCCTGGAAGCAGAAAGGCTGAGTGACACATTCAGGATCCCCTGTACCGTCCATAAAGGTCATTCACCCGGCTCTGCCCGCGTAGAGTTCATGCCACAAAATACTGAGCATCAATGGCAACAGCATTCAGGACAATCCCATGAAGTTTAAATGGATCCTGCTGGTATTACTGGCACTTTCAGCCCCTGTTCTGTCACTGTTTTTTGGTGCAGCATCATTATCCGCAGATACGATTTTTCAGTGCGTATTCTCACAATGTGCCGATCCGGTTGATCAGGCGATTTTTATGGAAATTCGTGCTCCCCGCGTACTCACCGGCTTTCTTGTGGGTGCAGGTTTGTCTGTAGCCGGCGCAACACTGCAGAATGTCACACGGAACGGCCTGGCCGACCCTTATCTTTTCGGCGTTGTTGCAGGCGCAGGACTCGGTGCAGCCGTTGCCGCCCTGCTGTTTAACAGCCCTGCCGGCAGCGAAGCCGGTTTTCCGGCACAAATGTACAGCTTCGCCCTGCCCGCATCTGCGTTAGCAGGAGCGGTATTGGCAGTGCTGCTGGTGCAGGTGTTGTCACACACTACTTTCGGCAGACGCATAGAACACATGTTACTGGCTGGTGTTGCCGTGTCTTTCATGCTCAGTGCACTCAGCCAGTTTTTACTGTTTGTCGGGGACCCTTTCGCTGCTAACCAGGTGGTATTCTGGCTCATGGGATCGCTGGCGCGGGTGGAAGGCTGGTATGCCTGGGCCATGCTGTTGATTGTGGCAGTAAGTACCGGCGTGTTGTACCTCTACGGACCGCAGATTGATGCGTTACTGCTGGGCGATGAAAGTGCCCGTACGCTGGGCGTAAACGTCACCAGGATGCGCGTTTTATGTTTACTCCTTTGCGCCGCTCTGACAGCGGCCATTGTTTCCTACTGCGGTGGCATTGGTTTTGTGGGACTGATGATCCCGCATATTGTCAGGCACTGGCTGGGCGTCACCAGCCGCATCCTGTTTATTGGTTGCGCGCTGCTCGGCGGATTTTTCATGGTGTGGGTAGATGTATTCGCCCGCACTGCCTTTACCGGAAGGGAAATTCCCATCGGTATTATCACGTCGGCCATCGGCAGTGTTTTCTTTCTGCTGGTCATGCGACAGCGTCAGACCTGAGGACAAGTCATAATTTATGTCGATATTTGAAAGTACATTCTGGTCAGTCCCGCCATTAAACCGCGAACCGGAACCGCTGATCCGCGGGCATATAGATGGCAAAACCAAGCCACCGGGAGCACTGGGCCAACTGGAGTCACTGGCGTTGCAACTGGCGCTGATGCAATGGCAGGGAACGATCCAACCTGTCTACATTACTCAACCGGCCATGCTGGTGTTCGCTGCCGACCACGGTATTGCTGCCCATAATATCAGTATTGCCCCGCAGACTGTGACTCAGCAGATGGTGCTGAATTTCCTCAATGGCGGCGCAGCCATCAATGCCTTTTGTGCCACCAACGGGCTGGCTCTGAAAGTCATAGATTGCGGGATGATTAAAGCCCTCCCGGTATCCCATGAAGATTACATCGTTAAACGGGTTGCTTCCGGTAGTCATGACATCTCCCGTCAACCCGCCATGTCTGACATGGAGGCCGAACTGGCCATCCTGCATGGTGCTGACGTGGCTAAATGCATTACCGGTAAAGGCTGCAATGTGGTGGGCTTTGGCGAAATGGGCATTGGCAACACCAGTGTGGCAGCCGCTCTGATCAGCGCACTCACCGGCGAACCGGTTAGAAATCTGACCGGCAAAGGCACCGGCATTAACGACTCTCAGTTAACAGTGAAACAAAACTTGCTGGAACAGGCAATGGCCAGAACTGAAACTGCCTGCGGGAATTTACCCGTCAGTCCTGAACAGGCACTGGTTCACACCGGCGGCTTTGAAATCGGGCAGATAGCAGGCGCAATGCTGGCAACCGCACAGGCGGGCAAGCTCATTCTGGTCGACGGATTTATTGTCTCTGCTGCGGCGCTGCTGGCGACAAAAATTGCCCCCGAAGTGCGGGATTATATGGTGTTTTGTCACTGCTCAGCGGAACGGGGGCACAAGTTTGTGCTGGAGCAACTGAATGCCACGCCCTTGCTGGATTTAGGCCTGAGGCTGGGCGAAGGCACCGGCGCGGCGTTGTCGTTACCGCTGTTAAAAGCTGCTGCGTCCTTCTATAACGACATGGCCTCTTTTGAAAGTGCGAAAGTGGTGCTGTAAATGAGTCATCGCATTTCCGGGTTTAACCGGCATACTGCCAGTTTTCTGCTGGCGTTAAGTTTTTTCACCCGTATCCCTGTGGGCAAATATGTAGCCTACAGCGACGAAGCCATGCACGATGCCGGTAAATACTTTGCGCTTACCGGCTGGCTAGTCGCCCTTATTCTCTATGCTTTTTACAGTGTGCTGTCGTTAGTCTTCGCCCCTGAAATCAGTGTTTTTCTGATGATTGCACTCAGCCTTATGCTCACCGGCGCCTTCCATGAGGATGGTCTTGCCGATACGGCCGATGCATTCGGCGGCGGCCGGGACAGAGCACACAAACTGACAATCATGAAAGACAGCCTGCTGGGTACTTACGGTGTTTGCGCACTCACCGGCGCACTGGTGGGCAAATGGTTACTGCTGTCGGTACTGGCTGCACAGGATGCGCTGCTCCCGGCATTACTGACCGCCGTTCCGCTTTCAAGGGCATTCGCGTTAAGCCATGTGCAGCATCTTCCCTATGCCACCGGCGATCTCAGCGGTAAAGCCAGCAAGAGCATGCCGTTTGCAGTGCCTTACAATACAGCTTCAATGGCATTTCTGTTTATTACCGGCGGTCTGATGTTGCTGTTTATTCCGTTAGCGCACAGTCTGCTGCTGCTTGCAGCCTGCCTGTTGATGCGCAGCGTGCTGAAAAATCGTATGCAAAAACACATTCAGGGGTTTACCGGTGATACCCTCGGCGCAGCCCAACAATGCCAGGAGTTGCTGATTTATCTGTTCTTCGCAGCCGTAGCCGGAGGTACCCTGTGATCCATTTTATTACCGGCGGCGCCCGTTCCGGCAAATCCCGCTACGCACAGACTCTTACAGAACAAGCCGCTGCACAAAGTGTGCAACAAGTTCACTACATCGCTACAGCGACGCCCCTGGATGAGGAGATGCAGTTACGTATTGCACGCCACCGCCAGGACCGTCCAGCACACTGGCAAACTGTTGAAGCGCCGCTGTTACTGGCAGAGGCACTGGCTGCACTGCCTGCAGACGATATCGTGCTTACCGACTGCCTGACACTGTGGCTCAATAATCAGTTGTATCATTATCCGGATCAGGATTTTACGGCACTGTTCAGCGCACTTACAGATGTACTCAGTACCCGTACCGGCCCTACCTTCGTGGTGGCGAATGAAGTGGGTCTTGGCGTCATTCCTGCTGATGCTGTCAGCCGCAGATTTGTCGATCTTGCCGGCTGGCTGAATCAGGCGGTGGCTTTAGCGGCTGACAACGTGACTTTTGTGGCTGCCGGTCTGCCCCTGTCACTGAAAAAAGGAACCGGACAGTGATCACCACAATCGACTTAATCAGACACGGCGAAGTAGCAGGGAAACCGGCACTTTACGGCGAAACCGATGTGCCTCTCAGTGACAACGGTTTACAGCAGATGATGTCTCAAGTGCCTCATGTCAGCGGCGCAGAGCGGCTCATTTCCTCTCCTTTGCAGCGCTGCCGCAAAGGTGCAGTGGCATTAAGTGAAGCCCTGACAGCTCCACTGTCTTTGCTGTCCGGCATCGCAGAATGCCGGTTTGGTGATGTGGACGGCCTGCCCTTTGATGACGCAGGAGATAAGTGGCCGGCGATGGAAGCATTCTGGCAACAACCGGTTGCCTGTCCGCTGCCGGGAGGAGAACCCCTTGCAGAATTCCATCAACGTGTGATGGACGCCTGGCATACCCTGCTGCACGATGTAAAAGGGCAACATTGTCTGGTTGTCACCCATGGCGGTGTGATTCGCCAGATCATCGCCCGGTTACTGAATATCGACTGGCAACAGGCCAGCGTATATCAACACCTGACTATCGGCTACGGTAGTCTGACCCGGATAACTATTGGCGATTATGCTGATGCCCTGCCTGCCATTCAGTTCATTGGCGTACCGCCACCGGCTGTAAACGGAGCAGACAGATAAATGGGATATAAAAGTCATACCACGTTAATGGTTCAGGGCACATCTTCCGATGCCGGAAAAAGTATGCTGGTTGCCGCCCTGTGCCGGTGTCTGAAGAACAGACAATACACCGTAGCCCCTTTCAAGCCGCAAAACATGGCCTTAAACAGTGCGGTAACAGCAGAAGGTGGTGAAATTGGCCGTGCGCAGGCAGTGCAGGCACAGGCAGCGGGCATTGCACCGCACACGGATATGAACCCTATTCTGCTGAAGCCATCTTCCGACACAGGCGCACAGGTAATTGTGCATGGTAAAGCCATTGGCAACATGCAGGCTGCGCCCTACCACCAGTACAAAACCATCGCCATGGAAGCCGTCATGGCATCGCACCGCAGACTCACCGCTAAGTATGAACGGGTAATTGTTGAAGGTGCAGGCAGTCCGGCAGAGATTAATCTGCGCGACCGTGACATTGCGAATATGGGCTTTGCCGAAGCTGCGGACTGTCCGGTTATTCTGGTTGCTGATATTGACCGGGGTGGTGTGTTTGCCCAACTGGTGGGCACTCTTGCGCTGCTCTCTGGCAGTGAGCGTGAAAGAATATGCGGCATGGTGATCAACAAATTCCGCGGCGATATCAGTCTGCTGGAATCAGGACTGACATGGCTTGAGAAGAAGACCGGGAAACCGGTTTTAGGGGTACTGCCTTACCTGCACAACCTGCAACTGGCCGCTGAAGATGCCATTCAGGCCTCTCAGTATACAAACCCTGAACAGGCGGTTCTGAACGTGGTTGTGCCGGTTTTCAGCCGCATCAGCAACCATACAGATTTCGATATGTTGCGCACCCATCCGCAAATCAACCTGCAGTTTGTGCCGCAACACAGTCCCTTGCCCCCCGCTGATCTCATCATTTTACCGGGCAGCAAAAATGTTCGCGGCGACCTGGCATTATTACACCAGTGCGGCTGGCACCACGATATTAACCGGCATCTGCGCTACGGGGGAAAAGTACTGGGAATTTGCGGCGGCTATCAAATGCTGGGCACAGACATTCACGACCCGGACGGAATAGAAGATAAAGCCGGCAGCAGTCAGGGACTGGGATATCTGCCCGTCTCCACCCGTCTTGAAAAAGAAAAGCAACTGACCCGTGACGAAGGACAACTCTGTTTGCATCAGGCAGACAGTATTCCTGTCAGCGGCTATCAAATCCATGCAGGAAGAAGCACCGTTTCCCCGGGGCAGTCGCCCTTTGCCATACTAAAAAATGGCGGACAAGATGGCTGTATCAGCAACGATAATCAGGTAGCAGGTACTTACTTACACGGCATTTTTGATTCGCCGGAAGCGTTGCAGCACATTATTGACTGGGCAGGATTAAAAACAGATTTAGCCGTGCCTTACGAGGTTCAACAGGAGCGGGAAATCGCGCGGCTTGCCAGCATGTGTGACGAGTATCTGGACTGGACGAAACTTAACGCAATCCTGAATTTAACGTAATCCATTGTCAGCCGGTAACCACGTATAGTGCGTGGCGATCAGAACATCAGAGTCAGGCACGGCCCTGAAAACGTAAAAGGTACAAAAACATGAGTGAACAGGATAAACATAAAAAGCGCATGCAGGCGCAAAAAGAGAAAGTAGACGAGCGCATTGCACAGGCCACGGAAGAACGGGGCATTTTGATTGTGATCACCGGAAACGGTAAAGGCAAGTCAACGTCGGGTTTCGGCACTGTCACGCGGGCAGCAGGTCACGGTCTGAAAGCTGCCGTGGTGCAGTTTGTCAAAGGCACCTGGCCTTGCGGCGAACGGGATTTGCTGCAACAGGTAGGTGTACCCTTCCACGTGATGGGAACCGGCTTCACCTGGGAAACTCAGGACAAAGACACAGATATTAAAGCCGCCACCAAAGCCTGGGAGCAGGCGAAAGTCTGGCTCAACGATCCGTCCATTGATGTGGTCCTGCTGGATGAAATTACTTACATGCTGACCTACAAGTATCTTGACCTCGATGACGTCATTGATACCCTGAAAAACCGCCCGGTAAACCAGAGCGTGGTCGTGACCGGACGTGCCTGCCACCGCGCAGTTATCGATATCGCAGATACTGTCAGTGAAGTGCAATCCCGCAAACACGCCTTCGACGCCGGCATTAAAGCGCAAAAAGGAATCGACTGGTGATGAGATTGCGCTTTCTGCTGCCTTTTCTCTGTTTATTTATGTCTGTCGCCGTCCGTGCTGACGATTTACAGAAACAACAACTCAGGTTAATCGTGCTGGCGCCGCATCTGGTTGAGTCAATGTATGAAATCGGTGCCGGCGATCAAATCATTGCCACCACCGACCATTCCGATTACCCGCAGGCTGCCTCATCCATTCCGAGAATTGGCAACTACGCCCGCTTACAGATTGAAAAAATCCTTCAGTTACGACCGGATGTTGTGGTTGCCTGGCGAACCGGTAATCCTGCTGAAGATTTACTGCGATTGGAAAAGTACAATATTAATGTGGTGTATACCCAACCGGGCAAACTGGAAGACGTGGCAGAAGAGATCCGCTTGTTAGGTCAAATCACAGGCCGGGACTCCACCGCCAACCGCATTGCAGATGACTACCTTATGCGTCTTGAAACCTTAAAAAACAGGTATAACTCTGCCATGCCGGTGAGCGTATTTTATGAACTGTGGGCCCGGCCTCTCCGCACGGTTGCCGGCGAAGCCTGGTTGCAGCAACAAATCGCGGTATGTGGCGGAGACAATATTTTTGCAAGTATTGATGACGATTATCCTCAGGTCAGCCTCGAGCAGGTGTTGTCAGCCAGACCACAGATCATTATTCAACCTTCAACCCACGGGCGGGGACAGCCGGACAAAATGGACTGGCAAAAATGGCCCAATATTCCCGCCGTAGAGAATGCATTTATTCTCACTCCGGATGCAGACAAAGTTCACCGCATGACCACCCGCATGCTCGGGGAAGTAGAAAGTATGTGTGAAGGCATAGACAAAGCACGTCGGTTTTACGCCTCTAATGAATGAATGGGTAGTCATCCCGCTGGTGTTGTGGCTGGCCCTGCTCCTTGACAGGTTACTGGGCGAGCCAGCACGCTTTCACCCGCTGGTTGGCTTCGGTACCCTTGCCGGTAAGGTTGAGCATTTTCTTAACCGTGCTCCGGCGTCATCATTCAGTATCGTTACCGGTTCGCTGGCGCTAATGTTGCTTACCGTACCGGCCTTCTGCCTTGTGCTTTACTTACAATGGACATTGAACGGCTGGCTGTACGTTATTTTCAGCGCACTGACGCTTTATTTATGTACCGGCCTGCAAAGTTTGCGTGTTCATGCGCTGCAGATTGCCGGACCGCTGAGCAGGAACGACCTCACCACCGCCAGACACTTTACCGGTTATATGGTGTCCAGAGATACAACCAGCCTGAGCAAAGACGAGATGGCCAGCGCCACGGTTGAATCCGTGCTGGAGAACGGGAATGACGCTGTTATCTCCGGGTTGTTTTATTTCGCAGCCGGAGGACCTGCATTCGCCCTGCTCCACCGGCTGGTGAACACGCTGGATGCCATGTGGGGCTACAAAAATGCCCGTTACTTTTACTTCGGACGGGCTGCTGCGAAAGCTGACGATATGATGGCATTGCCCGGCGCCTGGCTTTCTGCTGCAGGCTACTTAATACAAAAACATCCGCGACAGTTGTTTACCAACCTGGCTAAGAGCCGGAAACAATCATCAACCTATAAAAGTGCTAATGGCGGGCTGGTTATGGCTGCCGGCGCACATGCGCTGGGCGTGACCATCGGAGGCGGAACGCCGGTTTATCACGGTGTATCTGTGCCGGCACCGCAACTGGGCAGCGGCAGCAAACCAGAGCCGGAGCATATCCGGCAAAGTCTCACTCTGGTAAGTAAAGCTGCAGTGTTATTCTGTGTCGTAATATCAGTTTTTTCCGCCATATTCGCTGCCGGAGCACTTTCATTTTGACGTCATCACCTTTAACTCCATCATCTTCTGCGTCACCGCTTGAGCATGGTGGCCGCCTGCATGCAATCGCACAGCAATATAACCGGCCGGTTGCAGACTGGCTGGACGTATCTACCGGCATTGCGCCGGAAAGTTATCCGCTACCGGATTTACCGTCTTCAGCCTGGCACCGTCTGCCCGAAGTTACCCCTTCGTTTCTTAAGGCAGCGTCAGACTATTACGGCTGTGACAGCCTTTTACCGATTGCCGGGTCACAGAGCGTTATTCAGCACTTACCTGCCATAGTCAGCCGCGCGGGGCGCAAACCATCCCGTGTATGGGTGCCGCATCCGGGCTACAAGGAACATGAAAAAGCCTGGACAGATGCTGGCATACAGGTTTACCGGTACCGGCATCTCCCTCATCTGACCACACTGACAAGCGGCGATATTGTTGTAGTGATAAACCCGAACAACCCGACAGGCAAACTTGAAGAGAGAGCCACACTCGCTACCCTTCAGGAACAACTGCATGCGCTGAACGGCCTCCTTCTTATCGACGAGGCGTTTATGGACTGCACACCGGAACATTCCATGTTGCAGTCTCTGCACGGGGAAAACTTACTGGTGTTACGCTCGGCAGGGAAATTCTTCGGCCTTGCCGGCCTCCGCGCCGGCTTTTTGTTTGCGTCCCGTCAATGGCGGGAACGTTGCTCAGCGGTACTGGGCCCCTGGCAGATTAACGGGCCGGCATTGCATGTGCTGGAGTCAGCATTTAACGATGTATCATGGCAATCAGCTCAGCGCAGTCAACTCAACGAGTCTGCATTGTGGCTGGGTAACTTACTGACAACCCACTTCGGCGTTAAATGTTCGGGCACACCGCTCTTTTGCACCATGCCACATCCCCGCGCTCCGGATCTGTTTGCAGCATTCTGTGCAGAGGGGGTTTATCCCCGGCTTACCGATGAGAATGACGCTCTGCGGTTTGGTATGGTCACTGTTTCGCAAAGACCCCGCCTGGCACAAGTTGTTGGCAGAGTGAGCGGGGTCATGGAAAGGCCGTAAATTTAGTGCCAAACCGCCTGTTCACATTGACTTTAGCTTCTCCTGTTTGTAAGGTTGCGCCCGCTGTTTCAGGTGCTTACCGGTACACACCGATGTGTATTTGGGTAAGGTAAACGGGAAGTGTGGTTCTAATCCACCGCTGCCCCCGCAACGGTACAATGCAGTTAATGCATTCAGCCCGACACCGGCCTGTCAGACAGTTTTTTTACGAATGAAGCGGAGGGCTTCATCGGATTGCATTGTTCGTGACTACCTTATGCATTTCATTCCTGCATGTAACACCATGCCGGATGTTCAGGCTAAACTGACTTTACGTTTCCGCACTCCCTTTCCCTCCTTCAATCGTTGACATCAATAAGATTGAGGAACACACATGAAAACCAGCAAACTGGCCCTGGCCGTTGCTATGAGCTGCGCTGCCACATCTGTTATGGCGGCAGACGCAGGCAGTACAGAAGACACTATTGAACACGTTGTCGTTTCAAGCCGTGTTGCCACGCCACTGCGGCAACTGGCAACCTCCGTATCTGTTGTTACGCAGGAAGAAATCGAACTTCGCGGTTATGCCAACCTGGCAGAAGTACTGCGCATTCAGCCATCCATTCATGTGACTGACAGCGGCGGTATCGGTTCGACGTCGGCACTGCGGATCCGTGGTGAAGAAGGTTACCGTACGCTTATCCGTATTGACGGCGTGGACATCTCTGATCCAACCGGCACACAAGTTCAACCACATGTTGGTCAGTTACAGAGCGCCAATGTATCGCGGGTAGAGATCCTCCGTGGTACACAAGGCCTGGTATATGGTGCAGATGCCGGTGGTGTTATCAACATTCAGACCGGCCGTGTTGAACAAGGTACATTTGGCAGCGTGTCCGCCTCTGCCGGCGCGTATAACACCAATAACATTGCCGGTGAAGTGGGTGCAGGTACAGAACGGGTTGATGGGTATTTGTCAGTATCTGATTACTCAACGGATGGCTTTAACGCACGTCTGGACGACACCACCCTGCAGGATGATGACGGTTATGAAAATACCACCGTGCACGCCCGCGTGAATGTTCGTCCGGTTGAAGATTTATCTCTGGGTTTTGTTGTCCGCAATAACGACGGTGAAGGTGAGTTTGACCATTGCTACAGCGATGGTTACGTAGACGACTGTCAGAGCAATTTCAAACAGACCAACTTTCGCGTGAATGCAAACTACGAAACAGATTCAGGTAACCAGCAACTGGCGTACTCTAAAAGCCTGGTAGAGCGTGAAAACCTGACTCTCGGCGAGCAAAGCTACTTCACGAAAGGGAATATCGAGCGTGTCGAATATCTGGGTAATACACAGGTAAATGCTGAGAACAACGTAGTTTACGGTATCGACTGGGAGGAAGAGAGCATTACATCTTCCGGAGAACGCCGTACACAGACCGGTTACTACGCGGAACTACAAAGCAAATTCACTGAAAACTTATTTACCACCGCCGGCGTTCGCTACGATGATAACGAAGATTTCGGCGAACATGTCAGTTTCCGTCTCAGTTCTGCATACATCTGGGCACTGGAACAGGGTGATTTGAAATTACGTGGAGCATACGGAACGGGTTTCCGCGCGCCGAGCCTGTACGAAATTCAGTACAACCGTGATTTCGGTTATGCCCCTGCTTCAGACATCGATTTGAAAGAAGAAACCTCCGAAGGTTACGAGATCGGCCTGCAATTTACCCCGTCTGAAGGCACATCTGTTGAGGTGGTTTACTTCGATCAAAAAATCGAAGACGCCATTTCTTTTGATCTCGCCACTTACTCCGGCTATCTGCAGGAATCCGGCACGTCGTATTCTGACGGTGTCGAGCTGATTGGTCAGTGGGCGGTAACAGACGCCTGGTTACTGAAAGCTAACTATACCTATAACGATACCGAAGATGCCACCGGCGCTCAACGAAGCCGCCGGCCACGGCAACTGGGTTCATTAGGGGTTATGTATCAGTACGAAGCACTGACCGCAGAAGCTAACGTCCGTCTGGTCGCTGATGCTGTCGACAGTGGCGTCAAGCTGAAAGACTATGCACTGGTAGATGTGAGCGCACGTTACAGTGTTAATGAGCACCTGGACGTATTTGGTCGCGTTGAAAACGCGCTGGATGAAGATTACCAGGGCGCATCAGCATTCCGTTCACGTGGACGGGCAGCCCATGTTGGTCTGACTTACGCATTCTGATAGTTGTGCATTAATACAGACAAAAATGGCTGCCCCGGGCAGCCATTTTTTATTGCTGTGACTTTACCGGTTGATTTGGCTCACCGATAATAGCGATAACATCATTATGATAACCGTCTGACGTTTTATATTCCCGATAGCCTTTTGATACAGCAAAAGCCAGAATATATTCCTCGCCGTTAATCTCATGAATACCTGCACCTTTGTGCCCGTTACCACCTTTACTGATAGTATCCGGCAATGTAATTCTGTCACCAGTTTTCCAGTTTGCATTGTCAGTGGCACTGATCACATGCCCGTTCCTGTCGGTGTACAGACCAAATATACCGTCATTTTCCCCGCCGGTGACATCCTCCAGCATTTGTTTAAACTCGGGTCCGCTGTCGAATACCAGTCCAATCCCACCATTTACCTGGCCGTCTTTGGTAATCGCAGCATTATAAATGTAGGTGTGCTTACTCTCATAGTAATGACAGGGCACGAATTCTGATACACAAAACTGCTGCGAGCTTTTCAGGTTAAACACCTGTCCGGCCCCAGTATCAGCATGAACCGTGGTTCCTTCCAGCGCTTTCATTGCCGGACGGGAAACAGCAACGATTTTTCCATTCCGGTCATAAATATACAGGCCGGTATAAACAGTATAGAGATCGTTAATATAGCCGAGCACGCCGGCCATTGCTGCAGCATCATCAGGGGAAATCTGCCTCTTGTTGAGTACGCTTTGAAACAAACCGGTAAGTGCCCACCAGCGACAATCGTTAGCCCGCTCATAAAGATTTCTGTCCATGATATCGATGGCAAGAGCAGCCTGAAAAATCAGTCCGTCGTAATGCGTGTTCAGCGCAGTATTCATCAACTGACTTACTGAGTCGGTAAAAATTGTTTGCATTTGCCGGCCAATTTGCCGGATCTCTTCAAGAATAGGAATAAACTCGTCAGCATCACTGCGGGCAGCAGCTATCCGTCCGTTAAGCACAACGAGATCCAAGTCCTCAGTCACAATTTTCGCCTTGTGACGTATGTTACTCAATGCCGGTGAAAAGCCTTGCCAGCGCTGAACATCGTCACTGTTTTCATCACTGTTTTCAGGATGTGCCGACATGCTGGCAAACGGCAGCAATACACATCCTTGCCAGCCAAGCCCGGCATAGCCCTGATAGCCGCGTGTCCGGGCTACGGTACAGTAGTACTCATGGTTACCCAGAGTAATGATCTGATTGCTGCGACTGACATTCAGCGCCGTCCCCCGGGGTAGCACAGTTTCGTCAGCCGACACCAGTGTATTTCCCTGCTTATCGAGCAGTGCCATGATCGCACCGGACCCGTCATCCAGGTCGGCAAACAAACTGCGCATCTCACCTTCCAGCTTGAAACTCATGCATAAAACGCCGGTAACACGTTGGGTTTCAGGATCTTTCACAGGCGCAAGGAAAAGGGATGACAAGGGGAAGGCAGGCCTCAGAGGAGAATAGCGACAAATTTCCAGATATTCATGTTCGCCGGTCAGTACTTCTGCAATCACCGAATCGTCGCCGGAAATATCTGCGCCTGTATCCATCTGTGCTTTTAACTGTCCGGTCTCATCAAACAACATAATGTCATCATAGACAGAATACTTGGCAGCATATTCAGTCAGGCGTTTTACTATGGCTGACGTATCCGGTACGTGATCTGTGCTGTCACTCAGGAATGCCAGTATGTCAGCATCTGTTGCCAGAAATCCAACGTCTGCAGTGCGTTCAAACAGATTTCGGACCGGTATATCAATCAGAGTTTGCGCTACAGCCTGATTTTTTACTCCGCATTGCTGCATGTTTTCAGACAGCAGATTTTCTATAAGGATTTCCTGCAGTTCACTGAATTCGGCTTTTGTTTCCAGCATATTGCTGAGCAAACTCTGGGGTACATTCAGAGAATTGATTTTGCCGACCAGTGCCACCTTATCCCACCAGCTGTTGAGACTCACCAGATTCGATTTATGACCGGATACTGTTGTAAAAATATCGAGGAACTGACTTTTATTATTTTTGAGTAGCGCTTCCACTGTGACACCTTATACTTTAGTATAAATTATTGTTTTTAATCAGCATTTTTAAATTACCCTAGCAGATATTAAAACGCCAGTTTGTATAAATTTTGTTAAATCTGGCTTTTTTTTAAACTTTTTATGAGTCATGCCGGCGTAAGTTGTTAAAAGGACTTCCCCTTAACAGACGGATATTCAGCGCAAGTGACCGCAGCAGATGTTGAACATGCACAATGTTTTGTGTATCAATCGGTGGGACAAACTTGTTTGGAAAAATAACGATGATAATGAATACCCGTAAAGCCCGTTTGAGTATTGCCGTCGCTGCTGCCGTTTTTGCGCTGTCAGCCTGCTCAAAAGCACCGGAAACGACAACCACCCATACACCTGAAGCGCAATCTGCTTCTGAAAAATCCGGCCAGTTGCTGGTCGACCCTGCCCGTCTATCTATTTATAAGCCTGTCGAATTAACGACTGATCTGTCACGTTTTTCTGATGATCAGAAGGACATGCTTTCGCTGCTCATCGATGCCTCAGTCATCATGGACAGACTTTTCTGGAAGCAGGCGTTCAGTGGCGATAAAGATACGTTCCTGAAGTCTTTCAATAACGAAGACGTTGCCCGTTTTGCAGATATTAATTATGGCCCCTGGGATCGCCTGAACGGTGACGCCGCTTTTCTTAAAAACACAGACAGCAAGCCTGCCGGCGCAGAATTCTATCCTCACGACATGACTAAAGAGGAGTTCGCGGCAGCAGACTTTGCAGATAAGGACGGCCTTTATTCGCTGGTAAAACGCAAAGACGACGGCTCTCTTTACAGCGTACCCTACTCAGACGCATACAAACCTGAACTCACCGAAGCGGCAGCACTGCTGAGAAAAGCCGCAAAACTGGCCGGCAATGAAGAATTTGCGAATTACCTGAATTTGCGGGCAGACGCCCTGTTAAGCAACGATTATTACGCATCTGATATGGCCTGGATGGACATGAAAACCAATCCTGTTGAACTGGTGATTGGCCCCATTGAAACCTACGAAGATCAGCTTTTCGGTTACCGTGCCGCCTTTGAAGCTTATGTTCTGATTAAAGACCTGGCCTGGAGTGACAAACTGTCTAAATACGCGCAGTTTTTGCCGGAGTTACAAAAAGGCTTACCGGTACCGGATGCCTACAAAGCAGAAATGCCCGGCTCCGATGCTGATCTAAACGCTTATGATGTCATCTACTACGCAGGCCACTCCAATGCGGGCAGTAAAACCATAGCGATTAATCTGCCAAATGATGAACGGGTACAGCTGGCAAAAGGAACACGTCGCTTGCAGCTTAAAAACGCCATGCGCGCCAAGTTCGACGAGATCCTCATGCCCATTGCAGATGAACTTATCAACCCTGAACAGCGAAATCACATCACCTTCGACGCGTTTTTTGCCAATACCATGTTCCATGAAGTTGCTCATGGTCTGGGTATCAAAAACACGCTGGACGGCAGCAGCACCGTGCGTGCCGCACTGAAAGAACATGCATCAGCCCTTGAAGAAGGGAAAGCTGACATTCTCGGTTTATACATGGTGCAGAGCCTGCTTGAAAAAGGCGAGATCACTGAAGGTGTACTTGAAGATTACTACGTGACTTTCCTTGCCGGGATTTTCCGCTCTGTGCGTTTCGGTGCCAGCTCTGCCCACGGCAAAGCCAACATGATCCGGTTTAACTTCTTTGCTCAACAAGGCGCGTTTACCAAAGATGAAGACGGCTACTACAGCGTAAACATGGAAAAAATGGGCAGCGCGGTAGAAGCACTAAGCCGGTTAATACTAACTTATCAGGGTGACGGCGATTACGACGGTGTCGCAAAACTGGTGGACGAAATGGGGATCATAAAACCTGAACTAGCGTCTGACCTGGCGAAGCTCGAAGCCGCTAATATTCCTGTCGATATTACCTTTAAACAAGGTAAAGACGTTCTGGGATTATAGAAATTAAAAAGCCCTGCATGTTATTGCAGGGCTCGTCGGGAGGTCACAATTCTCTGTGACTTCCTGCTTATTCCAGCGCTGTTTTCAGCTTTTCAGTGTACGGAGGCCAGCCCAGCGGCTTACCGGCCAGTACGTGCAGATGAATGTGATAGACCGTCTGACCACCGAACTCATTGCAGTTCATTACCGTACGATAGCCCTGCTCTGCGAAGCCCTGTTCTGCGGCTACTTTCGCAGCCACATAACTTAAGTGCCCGACCACGGCACGATCATCTTCTGTAATGTCGTTAATAGTTGCAATGGGCTTTTTCGGGATCACCAGAAAATGCACCGGCGCCTGCGGATTAATGTCTTTGAATGCCAGCGCCAGATCATCTTCATAAATGATATCAGCGGGAATTTCTTTGTTGATAATTTTCGTAAAAATGGTCTCTGACATTCTAATTCTCCATGCAGGTTAAGCGAACACGAACCAAAGCAACACCGCGCCTAAAATCATGCGGTAGATAACAAACGGCAGCATGCCGATGCGGGAAATCCAGCTCAGGAACAGGAAAATACATAAATAGGCACTGATGAACGAGAATGCCGCACCGTACAGCAATGCGCTCCAGTCTACTGCTGTTGTCGCCTGAACTAAATCAAAGGTTTTTAACGTACCGGCTCCCAGAATGACCGGAATAGACAGTAAGAAAGAAAAACGCGCACAACTCTCGCGGTCCAGACCTAACATCAACCCGGCCGTCATCGTAATGCCAGAGCGTGATGTGCCCGGGATCAGCGCCATCACCTGAGCGAGACCAATGATGATCGCCTGTTTCATGGTGATATTTTCCAGCGACTGTGTGTGTGTCGCTTTCACGTCGGCATACCACAATAAGAGTCCGAAAATAATGGTTGTGGCTGCTATCACCAGCGCAGTTCTGGCATTCATTTCAATCCAGTCATCCAGTGCCAGGCCCACAAGCACAGCAGGAATAGTCGCCAGAATGACATACCAGGCAAGCTTGCTGTCGGTATTCTGATTCTTTGTAAATCCTCTAGTCAGCCAGGCCACTGTCATTTGCGCGATTTCCTGACGGAAATACACCATAACAGCCAGCAAGCTGCCTACGTGAACAGCCACATCAAAGGCCAGCCCCTGACTATCCCAGCCAAGCAGTTCCGCCGGCAACAACAAATGTCCCGAACTGCTGATTGGCAAAAATTCAGTTATCCCCTGGATCAGGGCAAGAATAATAATTTCAAAAAGCGTCATCCCTAAGAATCACTCCATGTAAAATCGATTGGCCATAGCCGTTGGGAAGTTTGATCGTATTCCTGCCACAACTGCCGGTAGGTTTTTCCTGTTACGGGGTGCACGTGGTCAGGCAACAGTTCTGCAAGGGGTTGCAGTACAAATGCATTGTGCAAAATTTCTGCCCTCGGCAACGCAACAGGGTGCGTTGTCACTACGTTGTCGTAGGTTAATAGATCTAAATCCAGAGTGCGAGCACAATACTTTTTTTCACTGTGAGTCCGGCCATTTTCACGCTCAATCGCTTTCAGCGTGGCATTCACATCACCGGGACTTAAAGTCGTTTCAGCACTGATCACACAGTTATAAAACGGTGAACCATCAAAGCCAACCGCTTCACTTTCAAACATTCTGGAACACGTTACCGCAGAAAAGTGACGTTTTAAATAAACGTACCCTTGTCTGGCGTACCAGGTACGCTGAACGTTAGTGCCCAGACTGATGGTAATAAGGTGCATCAGTCACCACGACTCTGTTCAAAGACCACTGTCACTGTATTCACATCCGGCAGAATATCCGGCTTGGTGATCGCCAACTTAATGTGCCCGACAGGAAAGCTCTTAAAGACAGCGTTAATCACATGGCCGCCCAGGGCTTCAAGCAACTCAAAGGTCTGATCGGCGGCGGCATCCTGAATGGCTTTTGCCAGCAAAGCATAATCAATAGTGTCTTTTACATCATCGCTTTGCATTGCCGCAGACAGATCCGCCTGTACGGTCACGTCAAACAATAGTGTGGTTTTGCGGGTCCGCTCCCAGTCATACACCCCGATCAGGGTATCAACTTTCAGACCGGACAGAATAATGTGTTGCGTTTGTGGCATAGGTTACAGCGCCTGCGGCTAGCCTTACAGTGGTGGCCGCCACTTTACCACAACTGCCCCTGTGGTCACTAAACCTTGCTGGTATTTTACCTGCGATTCCTGTTAGTCTGCGTGCATGTAACGTATTGATAGTGTCTGCAACAAATGATCGCCCTGGTAATTCTTATGGTCTGTATCGCTTACCTGATGGGTTCGCTTTCCAGCGCCGTTGTGGTTTGCCGGTTATACCAGCTTCCAGATCCCCGCGCCGCCGGTTCAAATAACCCCGGGGCCACCAATGTATTCAGACTCGGCGGCCGCGTTCCGGCAGCCCTGGTATTATTCATGGACGTGTTTAAAGGCACGGTACCGGTATATTGCAGCTACTGGATGGGCATTGAACCTGTTGCCCTGGGTTTTATTGGCGTTGCGGCCTGTCTGGGACACATTTTTCCGCTGTACTTCGGCTTCAAAGGTGGCAAAGCCGTGGCTACCGCTTTTGGTGTTCTGTTACCACTGGGCCCGGAACTGGCAGGCTTGCTCATCCTGACCTGGCTGCTGGTCATGTTTGTCTGGGGCTATGCCTCTCTGGCAGCCATTATTGCGGTAAGTCTGGCGCCGTTATTTACCTGGTTTATCAAACCTATGTACACCGTTCCGGTGATCATGTTGTCGGTGCTCATTATCTTTCGGCACAAAGACAATATTCAACGCCTGCTCAAAGGTGAAGAAAGTAAAGTGTGGGATAAAGTACGTTTAAAATAAAACCGCACACTGCCAGAATAACGATGTGACCGGTTTACCGGCAAACTCTTCATTTCTTTCTATAATCTGAGAAAACATCATGCATTTTCGGGCGCAAACCCGCTTGCAGTTCATCATTTTCATGCTGGTCTGTGCCGCGTTCACCAACATCTATATTACTCAACCGGTACTTCCGGTACTCCGTCAGGACTTTAATACTGACCTGGTCATGGTGTCTTTCACGGTATCGGCAGTGGTGTTGGGCATAGCGCTGGCAAACCTGCCTTTCGGATTAATATCAGATAAATTTCCGGTTCGACCCGTCATCGCAACAGGCGGAACCGCCATTGTTCTGTGCGGACTGATTTGTGCGGCCACAGACAACCTGAATGTACTGATTGCCGCAAGATTCGTACAGGGTATCTTCGTTCCGTCACTGACAACCTGTATCGTCGCCTGGCTTTCCCGCTCACTGCCCCCTGAAAAATTGAATGTTGTGATGGGTGCATATGTGTCAGCTACCGTTGCCGGCGGTCTAGGCGGCCGGTTACTGGGTGGCTGGGCGTTTTCTCCGGAGCACTGGCGTTATGCATTTGTTGCAACCAGTCTGTTCACGCTCATTGCCTTTTCGCTGGCTCTTTACGGTCTTCCCCGTGATAAGCGCGAAAAGTCTGACCCGAAAGCGCCCGCTGTCCGTTACATTCAACTTGTCAGGCAGTGGCCGCTTTTACGACTGTACCTGTGTGCGCTGAGCGGATTCGGCATCTTCTCATCAGTATTTAATTTTCTGCCTTTTCACCTTACTCAGCCGCCTTTTGCATTCACCACTGAAGACACCACCCTGCTTTATCTGGTGTATCTTACCGGCGTGATGATTGGTCCGGTGACAGGCAAGCTCAGTAACCGTATCGGCAGCGGTAACACCTTACTGACAGGTGCTGCTGTACTGTGTATTTCCCTGTTTATGTTGTTGCTTCCCTCGGTGCTGGCTGTCACTGTCGGGCTGATTTTACTGTGCGCAGGCTTTTTCACCATTCATGCCGCTGCTGTGGGTGCACTCAACGGTAAACTTACCGGCGGACAGGGCCGTGCTAATGCTCTGTACACACTGTTTTACTATGTGGGTGGCTGGGCCGGTATTACCCTATCCAGCCTTTTATACAAGCATTTCGGATGGAATACGCTGGTAGGTGTACTGCTAGTTCTTCTGATCATTCCGGTAACCGCTGGGTGCTTTGAGCGACGCTTCAGCCCCCGCGGTTCGGGTCAGATTATTGCTCAGCCAGACCAAGATTAAAGATGTCGCTGCCACTGTCTGTTTCAGGCACATATTCCAGCTTCATCAGCTTTGCCAGGCCAGGATAAATTTCCAGGTTTTTCATCGGCGGTATGATCGCCCCCTGTCTGAAGTCAGGACCTGCAGCAATAAAGGTGGCAGCCATGTCGTCCAGTGTTGCATCAAAACCGTGAGCGCCTTTACCGTCGTGCGTGCTGTCGCTGACAAAGTAACCCGGCGGCCGGATTTCCAGCATAATATCGCCGGTACGCTGATCCCGTTCCATATGAACAGCAGATCTGCGGGAATCGGACATCACCGAGTAACGCCCTTTGGCGGCATCTTCTAAAGACGCCTTCAGTACACTGATTTCCTGCTCCGTTGTGCCTTTTTTACCATAGATAAGTACCTGTGAACCGCGGGTCTCAACGGCAAACTTGTCGCTGATCCCAAGCTCAGCCTCCACCACCTTGCTTTTCTGGCGGATAGCAGTCATACCGTGATCAGACACCAGCACCAGGTTAACCGGGATATCCAGCTGTTTGATTCTGCCATAAAGTTGGCCAATCAGACCGTCTATGAGCTGAACAGCGTCATAGGTTTCTTTAGCATCCGGCCCGAAATCGTGTCCCTGCGTATCCACCAGTGAAAAGTAGCCCGCAATAAAATGCGGCCGCGATACTTCAGGTAAAGACAACCATTCGGTTATCTGATCAATTCTTCCCTGATAATCCGCATATTTAGAGTAGTGGTAGTGATAAGACGGCAGATTGCCGTTAATTCTGGCATCAGATTCCGGCCAGAAATACGTAGCCGCCTTCAAACCGTTAAATTCCACCAGATTCCAGAAAGGCATACCAGATAGCCAGGTCGAATCGCCATACCCTTTTCCCATGGAGTATCGGGCATAACTGTCTTTTACAGGGCGGGATTTGTCGTAAAAAGCGTTATTTACGATACCGTGGTGAACGGGTAATAAACCGGTGATTATAGAAATATGATTGGGAAATGTGCTGGACGGGTACACCGGAATCATCTTATCAGCCCGCACCCCGTCTTTCGCAATTTGAGCTATATTGGCCGCGTTGTGTTTTTCCACATAATCGTGGCGAAAACCATCTATGGATATCATCACCACATAAGGCGTGTCATCCTTCGCCTGCACGCCGGTTGTCAGTACAGCCAGCAATAGTGTTGCCCACAGTCCTTTTCGTTTCATTGTTTTGTCCGTCTTTTAATACTTGGCACAGTATAAAAGTGGACTATGACAACAACAATTCACTGACCGCAAAGTTCGCAACTTACACCGCGGGCAAAGAATCCAGTGGCCAGCGGGGTTTGGCGGCGGCGGATAAATCACAGAATTGTCCGGCCTTTAAGCGCTGCATGCCGGCATAGGCAATCATGGCGCCGTTATCGGTGCAAAAAGCAAGTCCCGGATAGAACACCTCGCCACGGAGTTCTTTCATCAGCGACTCCATGGACTCACGCAAATACGTATTGGCACTGACACCACCGGCAATGACCAGCCGCTTCAGACCGGTTTGTTTAAGCGCACGCTTGCACTTAATGATAAGGGTATCAACAACAGCTTCCTGAAAGGCGAAAGCAATATTAGCCTTAGTTTGTTCAGAGTCGTCGGCATCTCGGATGGTGTTAGCGGCAAAGGTTTTTAATCCGCTGAAGCTGAAATCCAGGCCGGGGCGATCTGTCATCGGACGGGGAAATTTATAATGTCCACCCTCACCTCTTTCTGCCAGCTTTGCCAGCAGCGGACCGCCAGGGTAATCCAGACCCAGTAACTTGGCGGTTTTATCAAAGGCTTCACCTGCAGCATCGTCAATGGACTCACCCAGCACTTCATACTGACCAATTCCCTGCACATTCACCAGCATCGAGTGACCACCGGATACCAACAGCGCCACGAAAGGAAACGCGGGAGCATTTTCTTCCAGCATAGGAGCCAGCAAGTGCCCTTCCATGTGGTGCACACCCACGGCCGGGATATTCCATGCGTAAGACAGTGCGCGACCTACGGATGAGCCTACTAATAATGCACCAACAAGGCCCGGTCCCTGAGTAAATGCGATGCCGTCCAGGTCTTCACCTTCAGTGGCAGCGTCTTTCAATGCTTTGCGGATCAGTGGTATGATCTTACGCACATGGTCGCGGGATGCCAGTTCGGGAACCACACCACCATAGTCGGCGTGCAATTTAACCTGGCTGTATAATTCGTGGGACAACAATCCTTTTTCGTCATCGTAAACCGCGATGCCCGTTTCGTCGCAGGATGTTTCGATACCCAGAATACGCATTGATAAACCTCTTTATGGTGGTGCAGGGCGGGCAAGTTTACCGTTATTCGTTCACCCTGAAAACGGTAAATGCGAGGATCGCGAATCAGATTCAGCTAAAAATCTGCGATCGCTGGTTAATTTATTAACACTACCGGCTTTACTTTCCCTTCAGAAAAGAATAGAATTTCGCACCATTTTTAACCCGGGTGTCGATTTATCGCACACTTTCACGCCCGGCTACAGTCTTGAAAATTTTGAGGTGAGAATTTAATGCCTATCGTTAAAGTTAGAGAAAACGAGCCGTTTGATGTCGCTCTTCGTCGTTTTAAACGCTCTTGTGAAAAAGCAGGTGTTTTGTCAGAAGTTCGTCGTCGTGAGTTCTTCGAAAAGCCTACTTGGGAACGTAAGCGTAAAAAAGCGGCTGCTAAAAAGCGTCATCTGAAAAAGCTGGCTCGCGAAAACGCACGTCGCGTAAAACTCTACTAAGATAGTGTTGGCTTAACAAAGGTGCCTTAAGGCACCTTTGCTGTCTCAGGACCACTGAAAAAGTGATTCCCGTCCTGCCCGCCCTGTCCTTCTGATAAGCCCGACATCAGGAAAGAAAAATACTATGGCTTTAATTGACGATTTAAAAAACGCACAAAAAGATGCCATGCGCGCCAAGGAAAAATTGAAACTTGGCACAATTCGTATGGCACTGGCCGCCATCAAGCAAAAAGAAATTGATGAGCAAATCACTGTAGATGATACCGCCATTCTGGCAATTTTAACCAAGATGGTTAAGCAGCGTGCCGACGCGGCCGCCCAGTATGATCAGGCAAATCGTGATGATCTGGCCAGCACAGAACGTGCGGAAATCGTAATTTTAGAATCTTTCCTGCCACAACCGCTTACTGATGAAGAAGTGGCTGCTCTGATTGACGAAGCTATGGCTGCAACCGGTGCCACCGGGATGCAGGACATGGGTAAAGTCATGGGTGCATTGAAGCCAAAAGTTCAGGGCCGCACAGACATGGGCGCACTGAGTGGAAAAATCAAAGCGCGTCTGAACGCGTAAACCCCTGAGTCAGTTCAGATAGCCGTTTAAAAAGATCAGGCGCAATACGAAAAGGTTGCGCCTTCTTCTCTCCCTGATAAAGTAACCCACGTTTGCTGACCCTTCTGACATCGCGCTCAGGCACTGATCAGCTGTTACTGTTTCTGTTATATACCCGTAGGTTACATATACTGCATGTCCGGAAGAATTCCCCGCGATTTTATTGATGATCTGTTAGCCCGTACCGATGTTGTCGACATTGTAGACAGCCGTGTGAAACTGAAAAAAGCGGGTAAGAATTATCAGGCCTGTTGTCCGTTTCACAATGAAAAAACCCCTTCTTTTACCGTCAGTCAGGATAAACAGTTCTATCACTGTTTTGGCTGTGGCGCTCACGGCAATGCGATCTCCTTTATCATGGAATTTGACCGGCTGGAGTTTGTAGAAGCGATTGAAGAACTGGCACGGTTACACGGGTTAGAGATCCCGCGGGAGCAGAGCAGCCGGCCGGCAATGACAGAAGAGAAGCGTCAGCAGCAACAGGATGACTATGCGCTGATGGAATCTGTCACCCGCTATTTTCAGCAACAGTTAAGACAGCACGCCAACAGCCCCAAAGCAATTGATTATCTGAAAGGCCGGGGCTTATCCGGTGATATTGTAAAGCACTGGGAAATCGGCTACGCCCCGTCAGAATGGGATGGCGTACTGAAAACCTTCGGCACAGATCCCCAACGGGCTCAGCAGTTGCTGGATCTGAAACTGGTAAACAAAAATGATCGCGGCAAGACATATGACTTCTTCCGTGACCGGATCATGTTTCCTATCCGCGATCGCCGTGGCAGAGTGATCGGCTTTGGCGGCCGGGTGCTGGATGACGGCGGCCCGAAGTACCTTAACTCTCCGGAAACACGGATTTTTCACAAAGGCTACGAGCTGTTTGGCTTTTATCAGGCGAAACAAAGCCAGCGCCACCTCGATAAAGTGGTGATAGTGGAAGGCTACATGGATGTGGTTGCGCTGAGCCAGTTCGATATCCATATTGCCACTGCAGCACTGGGCACAGCAACGACGCCGGAGCACCTCAGTATGCTGATGCGCACCACTTCCCACATTGTGTGCTGTTACGACGGTGACCGTGCCGGGCGTGAAGCTGCCTGGCGGGCACTTGAAAATGCATTACCCGCATTAAAAGATGGTGTGAAACTGACATTCCTGTTTCTTCCTGACGGTGAAGATCCGGATACCATGGTTCGCCAGACGGGCAAAGATACCTTTATGGCATTACTCGATGACGCCATGCCCTTATCGCGGTTCTTTTTTGAATCACTGCTGAAACAGCATGAAGTCGGCACGCCGGAAGGTAAAGTGGCGTTGAAAGCCGCTGCGCAGCCTTTGATAGACCAGGTACTGGGTGACAGTCAGAAAGCCATGTTGCAGGAAGAGCTGGCGAAACATGTGGGTGAATATGACCGCTTTCGTTTGCAGCAGGATATGCAACAGGCAAAGCAAAAGTCGTCAAAACCAAAGGATTCCCACTACACCCAACAAAAGACCCAGATATCGCCGGTCCGCACGATGGTGCGGTTACTGCTGGATAACCCGGCACTGGCAGCCAGACACACCCACTGCTCGCCACAGGTACTGGCACAAAGTGGTGTTGCCGGAATTCACGTGCTTATCGATATTCACCGGTACTGTTTAAATAACCCACAATCCACCACCGCCCAGGTCCTTGAAAACTTCCGTGACCATCCCCATTCTTCTGTCATCGCGAAGTTGCTGTTACAGGAACACCTGATTAAGGAAGATGACGCAGATACCGTGTATTGCGACAGTTTTGCAAAGCTGCTCGACTGGCATTTCGACAGCAGAATTGAGACGCTGATTTCACGGTCGCGTATGCAGCCGCTTTCTCAGGAAGAGAAAACAGAATTGACCTTATTGATGAAAGAACGTCAGAAGTCGTAGCTCACGAGGCCGCCGGATAAAGTTCTGGCGAAAAATCACGCTGAACGTCTGGTCAAAAATAGTGTCTTTCTGTTATACTGGCTAATTCGCTGCAAGCAGATTTTATAGAAAACATCGGGCTTACCTTGATGCAATCTTGAGACGTATAAGATGCATAATTCAGGCCGAAATTACAATAGCCGATGTTCTGACAGGTGCGGTAACAAACGATAGCAAGCATGGACAAGACGGGATTTTTCCGGCTCTTGAACGTGCTTTTTTGCTTATTAATTCAATGTGAGAAGTGTAGGTTATATGGCTCAAAGCAAGCAGTCTCAGATTAAACTCCTGATTGCAAAAGGTAAAGAACAAGGTTACTTAACTTTTGCAGAAGTAAACGACCACCTGCCACAAGATATCGTCGATTCAGATCAGATCGAAGACATCATTAGTATGATCAACGATATGGGTATTCAGGTTTCAGAGTCCGCACCGGATTCCGATGAATTACTCATGCAAGAAACCACCGCCGATGAAGATGCCGCTGAAGCTGCAGCTCAGGCGCTGGCAACCGTAGAAAGTGAAATTGGCCGTACAACCGACCCTGTCCGCATGTACATGCGTGAAATGGGTACCGTTGAACTGTTGACCCGTGAAGGCGAAATCGAAATCGCCAAGCGTATCGAAGACGGTATCAACCAGGTACAGTGCTCTGTTGCTGAATACCCTGAAGCCATCACTTACCTGCTGGAACAATGGGATTTATTTGAAGCGGAAGAAATTCGTCTTGGCGATATTATTTCCGGTTTCGTCGATCCTAACGAAGAGCAGGATCTCGCACCTACCGCTACCCACATCGGTTCTGAATTGTCAGCTGAAGAGTTAGACGACGAAGATGATGACGATGATGACGACGACGATGATGACAGCGACGAGGACGATAGCGGCGTTGATCCGGAAGTTGCCCGTGAAAAGTTCGGCAAGCTTCGTGAACAATACCTGAAAACCCGTGCTGTTATTGAAAAGCATGGCCGTGCAGACAAGAAATCCCGAGAAGAAATTGGCGTACTCAGCGAAGTCTTCAAAGAATTCCGCTTAGTACCTAAGCAGTTTGACCGCATGGTTAAAAACATGCGCGACATGATGGACAAAGTACGCATCCAGGAACGTCTGGTCATGAAGTACTGCGTTGTAAACGCAAAGATGCCTAAGAAAGATTTCATTAAGGCATTTGCTGGCAACGAAACCACTACAGACTGGTTAGAAGCTACGTTATCTTCAGGCGCGCCTTACACCGGCATGCTGCAAAACTACAAAGAAGATATCGAGCGTTCTGTCTCCAAGATGAACAGCGTAGAACAGGAAACTGGTCTGGTTATCGCTGACATTAAAGACATCAACCGTCGCATGTCTATCGGTGAAGCGAAAGCCCGCCGTGCGAAGAAAGAAATGGTTGAGGCGAACTTACGTCTGGTTATTTCAATCGCGAAAAAATACACCAACCGTGGCCTTCAATTCCTGGATCTGATTCAGGAAGGTAACATCGGTCTGATGAAAGCGGTTGATAAGTTCGAATACCGTCGTGGTTATAAGTTCTCGACTTACGCAACATGGTGGATCCGTCAGGCGATCACCCGTTCAATCGCTGACCAGGCACGGACTATCCGTATTCCGGTTCACATGATTGAAACCATTAACAAACTGAACCGTATCTCCCGTCAGATGCTGCAGGAAATGGGTCGTGAGCCAACGCCGGAAGAATTGTCGGAACGTATGGCAATGCCGGAAGACAAAATCCGTAAAGTGCTTAAGATTGCCAAAGAGCCCATCTCCATGGAAACCCCCATCGGTGATGATGAAGATTCGCATCTGGGTGACTTTATCGAGGACAGCACCATTATTCAGCCCCTCGATTCAGCGACCGGCGGCAGCCTGAAAGACGCGACCCAGGAAGTACTGGCCGGTCTGACAGCCCGTGAAGCAAAAGTGCTGCGTATGCGATTCGGTATCGACATGAACACTGACCACACGCTGGAAGAAGTTGGTAAGCAGTTCGACGTTACCCGTGAGCGTATCCGTCAGATTGAAGCGAAAGCGTTACGTAAACTTCGCCACCCAAGCCGTTCAGAGCAACTGCGCAGCTTCCTGGACGAGTAAGACTTGCTGATAAGTTATCATTAATACAGCCACCTTCGGGTGGCTGTTTTGTTTTCTGCACTTCTTTGCTGTTGCGCGGCCCTCCCCTCCTGAGTTTTTTGTCTTCGTGACCTTGTCATCCCGCTGCGAATTTCATTAAATGGTTTTTCAGGCCTTTGCTGAACCAGGGAAAGTGATATGCGTTTGCGCCATATTGAAGTATTTCATGCCATTTATACCACCGGCTCCATTACCGGCGCTGCTAACTTACTGTATGTGTCTCAGCCATCAGTGTCTAAAGTACTGGCCCATGCAGAGCAACAGCTTGGCTTCGACCTTTTTCACCGTAACAAAGGCAAGTTAACGCCCACAGCGGAAGCAGAAATGATGTTTCCGGAAATCAGCAAAATTTATAAGCAACTGAATACGGTTAAGCAGCTTGCCAATAACATTCAACGGGGACGCAGTGGCATCATCAATATTGCTGTTACTCCTGCGCTGGGTTTCAACGTACTTCCCCAAACCATGGCAATGTTCCGCCGGCAACATCCGGATGTAGCCCTGAATATTAAAACCGTTCATAACCAGGAAGCGCTGCAAACCCTTCTGGCGCACAAATGCGATGCCGCCGTACTGTTTTCATCTCCCGAATTGCCCGGCGTGGCAGAACGTCCGTTATGCGAACAGGAAATGGTAGTGATGTATCCCAGACAAGCTTTCAGCGAAGCGCCGGAAACACTGACCATCAGTGATTTACAAAACCTGGATATTATCGGGATCTGGGAAAGCGGACCGTTAGGAGAAATGGCCTGGCGTCACATAGAACAGTCCGGCCTGGATATTAAAACGCAAATCCAGGTGGATACCTATTACATCGCCGCGCGGCTGGTAGATGCCGGTCTCGGATGCTGTATTGTTGACAGACTGACCGCTGAGGGTAATCAGACAGAAAAAACCGGAATCGCCCGCTTCGCCCCTTCACTGACGTTCACCGTAAAAGCGCTTTCTCTGGACAGCCGTCCGGTATCCAAACTGTGTGAAAGTTTTCTCGATACACTGTCCGGCATTATCGGACAGATAACCTGACGTTATACCCTTACCAAAAGTTACTACTTATCACCGGCTCTCCGGCCTTTTACACTGCCTGAAATAACACACTGACCTTACAGTGATTTCTTCTCAGAATTTTCAGGATGCACTATGGTACTTACTCCTCCTTATTTGCTTTTCATTGGCAACGCCACCGATCCGCTCAGCATAAAAATGGCAAAAAGCGTGGCTGACTGGAACCCGGATGCCTGCATCGGTGAATACCGTTTGCCGGGTTGCGAGGTCACCACCGGCTGCCCGTCAATGACTATTGATGAGGCGGTTGATGCCGGCGCCAACACTTTTGTGCTGGGCTTTGCAAACAGCGGCGGTTTTATTGATGAAGCGTGGGTTCCTACAATCGTAGAAGCCATTGAAGCCGGCATGCATGTTGTCAGCGGCCTGCACGATAAACTCACCAGCATCCCCGCCGTGGTGGAAGCCGCGCAGCGTTGTGATCGCCAGCTTATTGATATCCGTCATCCCACAGCCCGCTTCAAAACAGGAAAAGGCATCAAACGTACAGGCAAGCGTCTGCTGACAGTTGGCACCGACTGCTCTGTGGGCAAAATGTATACTTCACTGTGTCTGACCAGAGCGCTGGAAGAAGCCGGTCAGAAAGCGACTTTCCGTGCTACCGGGCAAAGCGGCATTCTGGTTGCCGGAGAAGGCGTCGCTATCGACTGTGTGGTAGCAGACTTCATATCCGGTGCAGTGGAAACACTCAGCCCTGACAACGACGAAGACCACTGGGATATTATCGAGGGACAAGGTTCCCTGTCCCATCCTGCCTTTGCCGGTGTCAGTTTAGGGTTGTTGCACGGCTCCCAACCTGATGCACTGGTGATCTGCCATGCGCTGAACCGTTCACATATGCGGGGGTTACCTCACTATCCCCAACCGACACTGGAAGCTGTCATCGAAATGACTGTAAATGCTGCCGGATTAACGAATCCGGACGTGAAAGTTGTTGGCATTGCAGTGAACACATCCAGTGTCAGTGAAGCTGAAGCTAAGGCATATTGTGAAGAAACGGCTTCAAAACTAGGCTTACCGTGTACCGACCCGGTACGTTTTGGTGTCAGCGAAATTATCGGGAACCTCTGATGGCATTAACAATTACAATTAAACACGAACGCTTTCCGCTTGCGCAGGTGTTTCGCATTTCCCGGGGAGCCAAAACAGCAGCCGATGTGATACATGTTTCAGTGAGTGACGGCGAGCATACCGGGTATGGTGAGTCTGTGCCCTATGGCAGATACGGCGAGTCCATCGAATCGGTTACAGCCCAGTTAGAACAGGTCAGGGCCAGCATTGTCAGCCTTGAAGATCATGCAGGACTACCGGAATTGCTGCCAGCCGGCTCTGCCCGCAATGCGCTGGATTGTGCCCTGTGGGACTTAACCGCAAAAGTAACCGGCAAACCGGTGTCTGAACTACTTGATTTACCCGTTACGCCACATTGCTTTACCGCACAAACTATCAGTGTGGCTACTGTCGAAAATATGCAGGCGTCTGCGCGTAAACTCAAAGGCGCGCCAATAATCAAAGTGAAGCTGGACCCCGATGCCGTTGTTGACAAGATCCGCGCTATTCACGAAGTCACGCCGGAAAGCCGGCTGATTGTGGATGCTAACGAAGGCTGGACCATCGAAGACTTAAAAGCCGTGGCTGAACCGCTGAAAGCCTGTAATGTTGTACTCATTGAGCAACCCATACCGGCAGAGAACGATGAAGTGCTTGAGCATTATGAATGCCCAATTCCACTTTGCGCCGACGAGTCCTGCCATACGTCAGCCGGGCTGGACGTATTGCGCAAACGCTATCAGAGCATCAACATCAAGTTAGATAAAACCGGCGGTCTCACCGAAGCTGCCGCTCTGTACAAAGCCGCAAGAGCAATGGATTTCTCTGTCATGGTAGGTTGTATGGTAGGCACATCGCTGGCAATGGCGCCGGCTTATTTGCTGTGTGACGGCGCTGACTTTGTCGACCTCGACGGCCCTATCCTCATTGCGCAGGACAGAGAAAACGGCTTCTGTTTCGACAACGGCAAAATGTGGCAACCCGATACGTTTTTGTGGGGTATGGCAAAATAAAAAAATTCAGTGCCTGACAACCTCAGGCACTGAACACAATCTCATGAATGCAGCGTATACACATGCATTGTGATGTCTTTAATCAGGCCTTCAGACACTTCCTGAAAAGCTGTGAAATGAGGCAGAGTCATGTGGTCGTCCAGCGCCGCCTGAGACGTCCACTGCTCCATCACCAGCACTTCCACTTCTTCGTCAACTTCACGTAACCCAAGATCATACTGAATACAGCCTTCTTCCTTTCGTGAGTGTTCCTGCAACGTTTCGAACAATGCAGTCACTTTCGCTGCATCACTCAGCGATGTCCTTGCGGTGGCAATTACACATACAGTCATCATCAGTTCCTTTTTTGTCAGGGATTAATCCCACTCAGGTGAAAAGTCCGGCGTCGCTTCACGTTCATTGCGGTTTAATTTGTCGATGGCATCCATGTCTTCGATAGCGAGAGTCAGCGATGCCCCTTTAAGGTTTGTCGCCAGATTTTCCCGTTTAGTGGATGACGGGATGGTCGCCAGACCGTGCCCCAGTTCCCATGCAATCACAACTTCGGCGGGTGACACTTCATACTTCTCAGCAATTTGTATCACCGTTTCGTCTTTCAATACTTTACCAACAGCAAACGGCATATAACCTGTGATATGAATATCATTTACCGTACAGTATGCACGCAGCTTGTCGTTAGTTAAATGCGGGTGTACCTCTACCTGATTGGTAAAAATTTCCCCTTTTCCTAAAATCTGCTGCGCTTCTTCCAGGTGGGCAATAGTAAAGTTAGAAACACCGATGTGTCTGGTCAGGCCCTGCGCTTTCGCTTTCGCCAGTTCACCTAAATACTCTTCCATGGACTCACCGTTCTCAGGAGAAGGCCAGTGGATCAGCAGCAGATCAACATAACTGACCTGTAATTTCTCCAGACTTTCCTTCACACTTGGCAGAAAGTCCTTGCTGTTCAGCTTGTTATTCCACACTTTGGTAGTGACAAATAATTCGCCTCTGCTGATATCGCTGTCTTTCAATGCACGGCCTACCGCTTCTTCATTTTCATAAATTTGTGCAGTGTCGATATGACGGTAACCGACTTCAAGGGCATCTTTCACACTGTTGTATGCCACGTCGTCTTTTAACCGGAAAGTACCCGCGCCTAATTGAGGCATGGATGAATGGGATTCCATAAATTGCTCCTTCATGTTCTATGAAATGAGTATTGGGATGAAAATACTCAATCTTTACGATTTACGACTGAATTCAGATTAAGCAGGTTCAGTCGCAGAAAAATGAAGCGCAGTTTGAGGGATAGTCTAATTAACAAAAACAGTAATAATGACAAAATACTTTTGCGGGAAACGTAAAGGCAGATTTCGTAAGTCAGAGCATCATCCGTTCACCCCGCCACCGCGATAATCCTGCTAATCTCCTGAATTGTGTCAGCTGACGTAAAACATGGAATTCGTTGGCTGACTATTTATATACTACATATAAATAATCCAGCCTGACCTGACCGGAAATCACGTTGACTGCGCCGCGACAAATTATTTTTCTATTCTTATTAAGTTCATTTATTCTGGCCTGTACACCTGCGCCCAAAGACACGACTTTACATATCAGCGGCCCCTTTGAGCCGGTTAATCTGGACCCGGCTTCCGCTGGTTATATGTATACCCGGATGCAAATTATAGAAACACTGGTAGACGTGGATAATGATGGGAACCTGATACCGGGTCTGGCAACTTCCTGGAAAAGCAATGCAGATTTGACCCGCTGGACATTTCATCTCAGACCCGGCGTAACATTTCACGACGGCACTTTGATGGACGCAGAGTCGGTTCGAAAGAGCCTTGCTGTGGCGCTGGGAAAGCCAGCTCCCTTTCCGGTCGATATCGTCACCAACATTGAAATCGTTGACCCGCTGACGGTGAGTTTTACACTTAAATCGCCTTACCGGCCTTTTCCTTCCCTGCTTTCCAACTACACGACAGCAATTTTATCGCCCGCGTCGTTTGGCAAATTTAACCGGATGAAGGCACTGATTGGTACGGGTCCTTATGAAATCACTGATTTCATACCGCCCCATAACATTAAAGCTAAGCGTTTTGAAAAATATCGCAATGGCCCTGCAACCATCGAGTCCGTTGACTATGTAACCGGACACAGGTCAGAAACCCGTGCCCTCATGGTAAGAACGGGCCAGGCAGATATTGTTTTTAATCTCGATCCGCCGGCAACAGAGATGTTGAAACAGGACCCGGATGTAAATGTGCACACCCGATTTATCCCCAGAACGACTCTGGTCAAGCTGAACAGCGGAAACGAAAAACTCAGTGATGTGCGGGTAAGGCAGGCGCTGAGCCTGGCCATTGACCGTCAGGCCATCGCAGAAGGGATTCTCCATGTAAAAGGTGCTGAAGCTAATCAACTGTTCGGGCCATCCATGGGCACCTGGCATGATGCTTCTTTACCACCACTTGCTACAAATATTGAAAAAGCAAAAACGTTGCTTAATGAAGCAGGCTGGAAACTTCGTGATGACGGTATCCGCTACCGTGACGGTAAGCCGCTGTCTTTATCGATGATTACCTATGCAAACCGGCCGGAACTTATCACCATTGCCACTGCGATTCAGGCTCAGTGGCGGGAGGCTGGTGTTGAGCTGGCGGTGCATATGGAGAATGCCAGCGCCATACCTTCAGGTCACAGCGACGGCACACTGGAAACCGCTTTGCTGGCGCGCAACTTCGCCAATATTCCGGACCCTCTGGGCATCTTACTGGCCGATTTCACCTCGGTTGAAGGCGGAGAATGGGGCCCTATGAACTGGAGCAATGACCGGGTATTTTCCATCGTTAATCAGTTGGCGTCCGGTAAGCCGGATGACAACTACTATGTGTTGCAAAAAGAACTTATCAGCACGCTGAACGAAGATATGCCGCTTATTCCGGTGGCATTTTATGTTCAGCAATCAGCCACATCTTCACGGGTCAGAAATTTCAGTTTCGACCCCTATGAGCGTTCGTTCAGAATCGACCAGATGCGCTTTCAGAGTAAATAAATGCTGAAAATACTACTCTCCAGACTTGGTCAGTGCCTTTTGATGGCGTGGAGCGTGGGCACACTCACGTTCATCCTTACCCGCCTGCTGCCGGGGGATATGGCCTATAAAATTGCAACCGGACGCTATGGCGATGATGCAGTCAGCACCGCTGCTGCCAATGCGGTGAACGCTGAACTAGGACTTGACCGGCCTGCTTTTCAGCAATATCTGGTGTGGCTGGGAGATTTGATCACCGGAGACCTGGGTACAAGCCTGGTGACCGGCGCGCCGGTTGTCCATGAGTTAAAAAACCAGATGAGCTTTACTCTGGTGCTGGCGTTCTGGGCTATTCTTGCAGCAGCGCTCATTGCCTTTCCTGTGGGGCTGTTGTGTGGTGCAAAAGCCGAAACTGTGCCAGACAAGGCTTCACTCATCACATCAACATTTATCCGTTCCCAGCCGGTATTTTGTCTGGGGCTGTTACTCATTTTTATTTTTTCCATGGAGCTGAACTGGTTTCCTGTGGCCGGATTCGGCAGCGCTGAGTACGCTGTACTTCCGGTACTGACTTTAGCACTCAGCCTGGCAGCAGTATCTAACCGGGTAGTCCGCAACAGTACCCGCCAGGCCGTTAACAGTGCTTACTTTCATTTTGCCCGCACCAAGGGACTGAGCTATGCACAAGCCTTCACCCGCCATGTAATACCAAACGTCATCGTACCCGGCCTGGCTTTTATGGGTATTCAGCTCATCGGCCTGATTGAAGGGGTTATCATGGTGGAAAGCCTGTTTGCCTGGCCGGGTATAGGCCATGGTTTGTCTCACGCTGTTTTTGCCAGAGACATTCCCATGTTGCAGGGCACAGCGCTGGTCATGGGTATGTTGTTTGTGGCGATAAACACTCTTGTGGATATCAGCCAGCACTACCTTGACCCAAGAACGAGGCTGGAAAATTGATGTCTGTTTTTCACAGGCTAACCATGCAGCAACGGGCTGGCATGGTAATTCTGTTATGCCTCGCTGTCTTTGCCTTTTGTGCACCGCTTGCCGGCACCGATCCTGATACACAGGATTTGCGTCATGCATTCGCCGCGCCGGGCGCAGAACACCTGCTAGGTACTGATCATTTTGGCCGCGACATGCTTGCCCGTCTGAGCGGCGGAATGCGGATTTCATTTGCGCTGGCGATAATCTGCGTTTTCAGCGCAGCAGTAAGCGGTGTAGCCTGCGGTCTGGCCGCTGCCTGGTACCGGCGCTGGCTGGATACAGGTCTGAATTTTCTGGCCAACACGATTCTGGCACTGCCCGGGCTGGTTCTGATCCTCGTTTTTGCTGCAATTGTGCCCGGTTCATTTTTGATGATCTACATCGCCATATCTCTGGTGCTGTGGGTAGAGTTTTTCAGACTCGTCAGAGCCATTACTCTGCCGGTTGTACAGGGAGAAGAACTGGAGTCTTCAGCATTGCACGGCTTCGGAAAGTGGTATCTGTTCAAACGTCATATCTGGCCTGCCATTGCACCCGATGTGTATTCTCTTTCCGCCTTCGGCGCAGCGACATCGGTCATTGCTATGTCATCAACAGGATTTGTGTACGTCGGCCTCAAGCCTCCCACGCCGGAACTCGGCCTGATGATTGTGGAACTATTTCCGTATTACTATAAAGCGCCCTGGCTGTTACTGGAGCCCATTGCAGCACTGTTTTTAATGGTTTTTGCTTTCCAGCTTCTGGCAGGTAAACAGCCATGAATTCTGTGCTTCAAATAGAAAATCTGACCATCGTTTCTTCAGAAGGCACACTGGTAGACAACCTGAGTTTCACCGTCAGCCCCGGCGAGCCGGTAACGATTATCGGAGAAACCGGCTCAGGAAAAAGCTTGCTGGCTCACACCATCATGGGAGATTTACCCCGGAATCTTCAGGCCACCGGTAAAGTGCTCACCGCCGGACATGACATGTTGCAGTCGCATGCGACGCAGACACCGTCTTCACTGTGGGGACGAACCATTGTCATGTTGCCACAGGAACCGGTGAAAGCCTTGAGCCCTCTGATGAAACTCCGGCAGCAGGTTGGCGAAGTATTCAGATTTATCAGAAATCTCAGCGGCGACAATACTCAGACATCGGTTAATGGGGCACTCGGACGCACCGGACTGATTCAGGCAGCAGATAAAATACCGTCACAACTATCAGGCGGTATGGCGCAGCGGGCCGCTTATACCTGTGTCGCGGCAACGTCTGCCGGAATCATGATTGCCGACGAGCCGACGAAAGGACTGGATAGTCATCACAAAGCGGTTCTCGGGGAAGAGCTTCGTCAGTTCGCTAAAACGGGTAGCCTGCTCACGATCACACATGATATGAGCCTTGCAAAGCTGCTTGGCGGTAAAGTCATCATTATGCAGAAAGGTAAGGTTTTGGAAACCGGTGCAGCGGGCAGCGTGCTGAATACTCCGCGCTCCCCATACGGACAAGCCCTGCTCAATGCCTTACCGGAAAACTGGATTCCGTTGAGCACTAAGAAAAGGAGTTTTGATCCACTAATTACGCTACAGAACTGCGCGATAAGACGTGGCACCGACGTTATATTTGATAATGTCAGTCTAACATTAGGGAAAGGGGAAATTGTCGGCTTAACCGGTGACAGTGGCAGCGGAAAATCCACCTTGGGGAATGTACTTCTGGGATTACTTCCGGCAGACGGTAAGCGACACATTGCTGAGCCACTGGCCCGTCACAACATGCTGAAAATCTATCAGGATCCGCCCAATGCTTTCGCTAAAAACGTGCCTGTTATTCAGCTTCTGGACGATGTTATCCGCCTCCACCAACTGGACGACAGTGAACTTGACCCGCTGATTAATGAACTCGGGCTTTCCCGGCAGTTACTGCAACGGCACGCAGGCATGATCAGCGGCGGCGAATTACAGCGGGTAGCCCTGCTGCGGGCGCTGCTATTGAAACCAGCCTTCCTGGTCGCCGATGAACCCGCCTCCCGGCTGGACCCCATAACCAGTGAAGTGGTCTCACGGTTACTGGTATCAAGCTGCCGTGAGCGGCAGTGTACGCTGCTCTTTATCAGCCACGACCGGCAACAACTGGAAAAGCTCTGTGACCGGGTGATCGATACAAACAGCCTCAGGCAGCAGTAACACCTATACCCTGACTCTTCCGGCCAGGGCAGTAGCAACACAAAGTAACACAGCAATCACACCCAATGCCGCAGGCAGGCCGTAAACCTGTGCCCCGAAGCCCACCAGAGCAGGCCCTGCCAGAACACCCACGTAGCCCAGTGTTGATACAGCTGTTACCGCAGACGCTTCGCTCATGATTTTTTGCTTACCCGTGGCCGAAAACATGATGGGCACAATATTGGAACACCCGAGACCAATCAGGACATATCCGGTAAGCGCTGCCACTGGAAGCGGCACCAGAAGTGATAATGCAAAACCTGTAATTGCAATGCCGCCGCCTCCCAGTACCATCATTTTTGGTCCCAGTATGCTGGTGATCTTATCCCCGGCCAGGCGTCCTAACGTCATGGCAACAGAAAAACAGGCAACACCCAACCCGGCGTTCTCAGGACTAACGTCACGGTATTCAGTCAGATAAATGCCGCTCCAGTCCAGCACAGTCCCTTCGGCCAGAAACACAATGGAACACACGATACCAATCAGTACTACCACACCTTTTGGCAGCGCAAAAAATGCCGCCGGCTCCTGTGACTTGCCGGTTCTGAATCCGTTTATGCCAGCCAGCAAAAAGGCCACTGACATTACCGCACCGGCTGCACTGGCCAACTCCACCGGGACACCGGAAGATAAAATCGCTGTCATTAAAATTGCGCCGCTCATGCCTCCCAGACTGTAAAAGCCATGGAAACCCGACATCAGCGGCTTATCCGCTTCTTTTTCTACCGCAACGCCCTGAATATTCATCGCACAATCAGTGGTGCCTACGCACAACCCGAAGAGCACCAGAAAAACAGCCAGCAAAGTAACGGAGTCCAGCCAGATCAGTGCCGGATAAAGCAGTGAGAAGCATGACATAGAAGCCACCAGTACAGGCTTGCAGCCAAGCTGAGATGAGAATTTACCGGCCAGAGGCATGCCAACTAACGCTCCTGCGCCCAGACATAACAGCATCAGTCCCATGGTACCGTCACCAATGGCGAGGTTTATCTTAATAAATGGAATGATGGCCGCCCAGGCTGCAGTAATGAATCCTGCGCTGAAAAAAGCAATCCGGGTGGCACGTTTTTGCGCAGGTATTAAAGGACCTGCTGGCACTGAAGACATTCACTATCCTACATGTAGTTGACGACGCTGGTAATATTCAGACTCTGCTGGCAGCGTACTCAGCATCATACAATATCCGGACTGAATTTAAATTCCGTTGGCACAATATGCAACAAGCTATTTCAGCTAAAAACGTTCATTTCATAAAATCGAACGAACCATTTTGTATTTAGCACTTATCCATTTACGATAAAAAACGTATTGTATTGATAACGAAAAACTCAAAAAGGATTCAATTCATGAAAGTTGTTGCATTTGGTGCAAGTACAAGCAAAAACTCAATTAATAAGGCGTTAGCAACCTACACGGCAAAGCTGGTAGAAGGTGCTGATGTTACCGTTCTGGACATCAATGATTATGATGTTCCTATGTTCAGTGAAGATAAAGAAAAAGAGATTGGTCAGGCTGAAGGCGCACAGAAGTTTTTAAATGACATCGCCGGCGCTGATGCCCTGGTTATCTCATTTGCTGAGCACAATGGTCACTACCCGGCAGCGTTTAAAAACCTGTTTGACTGGGCAACCCGTATCAACCGCGCGGTATACGGCGACAAGCCAGCCGTTTATCTGTCATCTTCTCCGGGTCCCGGCGGCGCGAAGTCTGTACTGGCAGCAGCAACCGGTTCTGCAGGTTTCTTCGGCGGAAACGTAAAAGCATCGGTATCTGTGGCTAACTTCTACGATGTTTTCGATATGGAAACCGGTGAAGTAAAAGACGACACAATCGCGACTGAATTAAAAGCGGCAGCGGCTAAGCTGACGGCTTAATCACAGCGTCAAAAATACAGGGGCAGCTGCGGCTGCCCTTTTTTATTCCCGCCCGTCTGAACGTTTCCTTTCTCTTATCTGTATATATTCTGCACTTAACTCTTTCTGACAGTGTGATATGGTTGAAATATCATCAACACTCTGCCCCTTTATATTCAACGTGTTACCTCATTACGCGCAGGCAGCGGAAGCAAATTCAGGAGAAAGGAATGACGTGGCTGGACTATTCCATAGTAGGTATTTATTTACTGGGATTATTGTTTTTAGGACTCAGGTTCAGGCATCAGCATTCCGGGCAGGAATACTTTCTCGGCGGGCGCTCACTGGCCTGGCCCACACTGACACTCTCTGTCATGGCAACCCAGCTATCCGCTATCAGCTTCATTTCCGCCCCCGCATTTGTCGGACTTCGTGAAGGTGGCGGTCTCATCTGGCTGAGCTACGAACTGGCTTTGCCGCTGGCGGTAATTGTTATGCTCTGGCGCTTGTTGCCCACCTTACACAACGCCGGTGTGGTAAGTGTCTATGACTATCTTGAACAGCGTTTCTCCCGCTCTACCCGTTTGCTGATCAGCTTCGTCTTTCAGATCAGCCGTTCCTTCGCCACTGCCATTATGATTTACGCTATCAGCCTGATATTACAAGGCACCATGGGACTGAACCAGTTCCACGCTATTCTGGTTATCGGGGTGATCACACTGATTTACTCAGCAATGGGTGGTATGAAAGCGGTGGTTTACGGTGATGCCATTCAGATGATTCTCATCGTTGCCGGCGCAGCTTTATGTCTGTGGGCGGGTCTGGACGCTGCCGGAGGCTGGGACAAAGTATTTGAAATCATTCCGCCGGAACGTCTGCAGGCAGCCAATACCAGCACAGCCGGACTAAATGGCAGCGATTTCGGTTTACTGCCCATGCTGTTTGGCGGTCTTGTACTGTATGCCTCGTATTACGGGTGTGATCAGTCTGAAGCCCAGCGGGCGCTGTCCAGCCACAGCATAAAAGATTTAAAGAAAATGATGCTGACCGTAGCCTTTCTGCGTTTTCCCGTCACATTGCTGTATTGCGCTGCGGGCCTGGTGATCGGGGCTCTTGTCATAGCAACGCCGGAATTACAGGCGCAAATCCCGGAAGGCGAACCCGACTGGATGATGCCCGTCTTTATCATTAACTATCTTCCTGCTGGCATTGTCGGCATTCTGGTGGTCGCCATTCTGGCTGCGGCTATGTCGTCGCTCAGTTCTGCCATTAACAGTCTGGCTGCGGTGACCACAGAAGACATTTGCCGAATCACCGGTGCCAAACCCGATGATGAGACCTATCTGAAACGGGCTCGCCTTGCCGGTATTGTGTGGGGACTGATCACTCTGGTGCTGTCGTTGTATGCCGGTAACATTGCTCCGACGGTAATTGAGGCCATAAATAAAATCGGTTCAGTTTTTTACGGTCCGGTGCTGGCCACATTCCTGGCGGGTATTCACAGCCGCAAGGTGTCTCCTGCTGCCGCTAATGCCGGATTACTGGCCGGTGTAGCGGTAAACGTATTTTTGTGGCTGAGCGGTAACCCGTTATTCTGGTTCTGGTGGAACCTGATTGGTTTTGTGATTACCTTGTCTTCAGCCTTTGTTTTATCCCGCTTTTTACCTAACGATGCGGCACATAAGCTGCCTTCGGTGCGGGGTATCAGTTACCGCGCTGCCGCCATTCTGGCCGCCTGGTCCGGTATTTTAGTACTGACTGTGATTTACCTGCCGGACTGGTTAGGATAATCTGCTTTTTTATCTTCTTTAGGGGAATGTATGGATCCGCAATTCTGGATGTTAAAGTGGCAAAACAATGAAACCGGATTTCATGAGCCTGAAGCGAACCCGAATCTGACTGCCAATATTAACCAGTTATCGCTGGCTCCGGGCAGTCGTATCTTTGTGCCTTTATGCGGCAAAACACTGGATATTCCCTGGCTTTTGTCGAAGGGGTATGAAGTGGTGGCAGCAGAATTAAGCCATCTGGCGATCATTCAGTTATTCGATCAGTTAAACATTATTCCTGATTCAGAAAAGCTGAACGGCGTAACCCGCTACGACGTTCCCAATTTCACCCTTTTCGGCGGCGACATTTTTGATCTTACCGCTGACATGCTAGGCAAAGTAGACGCCATCTACGACCGTGCCGCACTGGTAGCCTTACCGTTTGAAATGCGTGTCCGCTATGCCGCTCATCTTCGTGAAATTACCAATACGGCTCCCCAGTTACTGGTGACCTTTGATTACGACCAGCAAAAGCTTGATGGCCCGCCGTTCTCAGTGATCAGCAACGAAGTAGAACAACATTACATCGACCACTACAGCTTAACATTACTGCAGGGTAAGGAAATCAACCTGAAAGGCAAAGTGCCGGCACAGGAAAATGTCTGGTTGCTGAAATAGTCTCCCGCGGATAAAAAAATGGCCTGCGTCAGGCAGGCCATTTGTCGTTTACTCACCGGTTATTCCAACTCCCCTTTGCGGTATGGAATAGCAGCATCCTGCTCTGTCAGTGCTTTTTCCCGGGCTTCCGGAGACCCGGTATTGCGGGCAAATGCAGCATAGGCTGTAGGCACGATGAACAGGGTCATAAAGGCCGATACGATTACGCCGGCAAATATCACCATACCAATCACCATCCGGCTTTCAGATCCCGGGCCTGTTGCCAGTACCAGCGGCAGCGAACTGAATACCGTAGTGAAGCCCGTCATCACAATCGGGCGTAAGCGCTGGGCTGCAGCACGTTTTAGTGCCTCTTCAAATTCAACACCGGCGTCCCGTAACTGATTGGCAAACTCAACAATAAGAATACCGTTCTTCGCCGCCAAACCAATCAACATCACCAGCCCGATCTGGCTGTAGATATTCATTGTCATGCCAGCCACATACAAGCCGATAAATGCCCCGACCAGTGCCAGAGGAACGGTAAGCATGATAACCAGCGGATGCACCCAGCTTTCAAACTGTGCTGCAAGAATGAGGTAGGTCACCGCCAGTGCCAGAATGAAGACGAAGATAAATGAGTTACCGGCTTCATGATAAAGCTGGGACTCACCTTTGTAGTCAATGGACACAGCATCAGGCAGTTCTGTCGCAACGATGTTTTCCAGATACGCCAGCGCTTCCCCGAGGGTATAACCTTCTGCCAGGTTCGCTTCAATAGTAATAGCACGCATGCGGTTATAACGGTTCAGCAGCGCCGAAGTCGCCTGCTCATCCACTTTCAGCAGGTTATCCATGGGAATAAGCTGACCGGTGCGTTGTGAACGGACATACAGATTATCAATGCTGCTGGGGCTGCGGTAATCCGATTCTATCCCTTCCATGATGACGTAATATTCTTCGCCTCTGTCCAGGTAAGTAGATACGCGGCGTTGTCCCAGCATCACTTCCAGTGTGCGGCCGATATCAGAAATCGACACCCCTAAATCGGCTGCGCGGTCCCGGTCGATATTCACCAGTAGCTGCGGAGAGGTATCTTTGTAATCGGAATCCAGGCGAACCAGTCCCGGATTGTCTCTGGCTTTATCCATGACGATATCACGCCAGGCCACCAGGTTTTCGTAGGTGTCGCCCTGCAACACAAACTGGACCGGACGCCCTGTCCCGCCACTGATGCCGCTTCGCATTACGCCAAACGCAGTGACATCCGGAATCACTTCCAGTTTTTTGGTCACCTCTTCCATTAATTCAAAAGACGTGAAGTCACGCTGATCCCATGGGATCACGCCTACCACAGCCAGCCCGGCCATGGTGCCCCGGCCCGGCGCACGTACCAGCAGGCGATCGAAGGTTCCTTCTTCACGGTAGGGCATCAGAATCGATTCCACTTTTCTCATGCTTTCCGCTGTATTTTCAAAAGACGCACCTTCCTGACCTTTTACCATTATATAAAAAGTCCCCCGGTCTTCTTTCGGTGTGAACTCACCGGGAATTTTCCCGAACAGCTGCCAGATGAGAACTAGCGTAATGATGAACAGCACGGCCATCAGCCATGGCTGGTGGATGGTAGTACCCAGACTGCTTTCATAGCGGTTCTCGATAGCCTTGAAGCGCTTATCCAGCCAGCTGCCGAAGCCCTTATCCCGCGACTGCTTTTTCAGTAATTTCGAGCACATCATGGGAGACAGCGATAACGCCGTAAAACTGGAGAAAGCCACAGCGGCGGCCATGGCCAGCGCAAATTCTGTAAACAACCGCCCGATATTTCCTTCCAGGAAGATTAGCGGTACAAATACAGAAATCAGTACCAGCGTGGTGGCGATAACAGCAAAGCCTACTTCTTTTGCCCCGCGGTAAGACGCGAGTAAAGGCGGCTCTCCCATTTCGATACGACGGTAAATATTCTCAAGCACAACGATGGCATCATCCACCACCAGCCCGATGCCGAGCACCATCGCCAGCAGAGTCAGCAAGTTGATGGAAAAGCCCAGCATGTACATCACAATGAAGGCACCGATCATCGACACCGGCACGGTGACGGCAGGGATCAGTGTTGCGCGGACCTTCCCGAGGAACAGGTAAATCACTACCACCACCAGAATCATGGCGATAATCAGGGTGTTGTATACTTCGTTGATTGATTCCTCGATAAATACCGATGAGTCGTAACTGGGTACAATGAAAATGTTATCCGGCAGCGTTTCTTCAATTTTAGCAATCTGCTCTTTGGCAGAACGCACCACATCGAGGGTATTGGCTTTCGATTGCTTAATGATCCCCAGGCCAATCATGTTTACACCGTCACCGCGGAATTCACTTTCGTCATCCTCCGGTGCCAGCTCCACATTGGCAATTTCACCCAGTCGTACCAGATAACCATCGTTACCTACCGCAACAGTCAACTGGGCAAAATCATCCGGCGTTAAGAATGAGCGCGCTACCCGCACCTCAAAATCCCGGTCATTGGACTCGACCTCACCAGCCGGCAACTCTACGTTTTCTGACTGAATCACATCTTCCACGTCGGTAACGGTGATACCACGTGCCGCCATGGCGTTACGGTCAAGAAACACCTTCATGGCATAGGTCCGGCCGCCGCCCAGCTGAACCCTGGCCACACCATCAGCAATGGACAGACGGTCTACCAGGAAGCGCTCGGCATAATCGGTAAGCTCCATGGTATCCAGGTTAGTACTGCGCAGGTTAAACCACACCACAACATCTTCGTCTGAACTTTCTTTTGATACCTCGGGAGGATCAGCCTGTTCAGGCAGGTTGTTCAGCGCACGGCTCACCCGTTCCCGCACATCATTGGCAGCGGCATCGATATCACGGGTCAGCTTAAACTCAATTGAAATAGACGAACGTCCGTTGCGGCTGGTTGAGGTGATATTTTTTATCCCTTCAATCCCGCTGATGCGGTCTTCCAGCAACTGAGTAATACGGGTTTCAACAATGTTGGCTGAAGCGCCGTCGTAATTGGTGTTGATTGATACGATTGGCGGGTCGATATCCGGATATTCCCGCAACGACAGCATACTGATCGCCACGATGCCGAAGATCACCACCAGCAAATTAATCACCGATGCGAACACCGGCCTTTTTACGGAAGCATCAGATAACCACATGGTTACACTCCCTCAGCATTCAGTACACGAACGGCAGAGCCTTCCTGCACACGTAACGTGCCTTCGGTAATAATACGTTCACCGCTGACCAGGCCGTCGACAACCTGCACGATACCGGGTTTACGCTCACCGATAATGACTTCGCGTTGCTCGACCACATCGTTATTCACGACAAATACGTACTGCTTATCCTGAATGGGCACCAGCGCTTTTTCAGGAATAACCAGTGTTTCCAGAACCTGCTTTTCCAGTGTGATTTGAAGCAGCATACCGGGACGGATTTTCACCGGTTCGTTTTTAATGTGTGCTCTTACCAGAACAGAGCGTGACACCGGATCGATACGGGAACCGATAGTGGCAATGGTGCCTTCAAAATCTTCTCCCGGATACGCTACGGACCGTGCGATAACCCGCTGACCGGGAGAAAGGCTGGCCAGCTGCCCTTCTGCCACACTGAAATCGACCTTAATAATGCTGATATCGTCCAGCGTGGTAATAGCATCACCCGGTTGTACCAGTGAGCCTTTGCTGATGTTGCGGATGCCAAGCAGACCGGCAAAGGGTGCACGGATTTGCAGCTCATCCAACTGAGACTTCGCAACATCCAGTTGCGCTTCAAGTCCTTTCAGTTTGGCTTGCTGTTCGCCAAGTATTTGTTGCGATGCCGCGCGGGTTTTCGCCAGGTTCACTACCCGCTCATACTGACTTTTCGCTTCCACAATGTTCGCTTCAAGTTCAACAATGCGGGCCAGCTCTTCGTCATTATTCAACTGAACCAGTAATTGCCCGGTTTTTACCGTATCACCGTCATCAAACTTTACGTCCGTAACGCGGTCGGTCTGCTGCGCCGTGATCGTGACAGACTCGTTGGCATTGGCTGTACCCAGCGCCTCAATCGTCACCGGAAAGGTTTGCTTGGCTACTACAGTCACGCGAACGGGAGAAGGTAAACGGCCTCCGCCTGAGGAAGATTCTTCAGCAGGCAGATTGATATAAATTAAGAACGCACCTAACGCGACAACGCCCACCAGTAACGGGGACAAAAAGGACTTTTTCGACATCTCTGATTCCTATCAACGTTTCTCAACTGCACAGTCGGGCGATGCTGACACTGTGTATGCATTTCTATTCCATGCACTGAGAAATTAAAACAAGCCTTGGTACGTGGCTGTTGTTATTGTTGTTATACTGCCGGACAACTCTTGATGAAATCAGGCCGCCGGTCTGTTTGTTTATAATTATTTAAATTTTATTTTACCTGGTTGTATGCTTTTTAGGATTCGCTCATCAGTCGTTTTGTTACTTCTGCCGCTTTTTGGCTGCTCTGAGGTTCCCGCGCCCCCGGTTTGCCGTTCAGTTGAATCCACCTTACCGGCTCATGACGCTCTCGCCTGTGTGATCAAAACAGATAAATACGCATTACTGCTGGAAAACGCCGGAGGTCTTCTGACCATGCCGCTGGCCAGCATCAATGAAGAGCAAAGTGAACAGTGCGCCCTGCATGAACAGGTCTGGCAACAAACCGGTGTAAATGTGGAAGTGGGTAAACTTGTGCTGACCACCAGCCAGAATATGGCCGTGTACGAATGCACCCAGCAAGCCGGCCTGGACAACATCACTGACGACTTTCCCTCGCCCGGCTGGACCGGCGAATCACTCAGCTGGGTAAAGCGTGATGTTTTTTCAATCAATATCAAAGACATGGAAAATCGCGATCATTTGATCCCGCTGCGTGACAGCGTCACAATACTGCATCAGAATACGCAACCAGCCGGTGGTAACACCACCACAGCGAACCAGTCCGGAGAGTAAATCTCAACGTCTCTGCTTTTTCCTCCGGATGATAAATAATAAGTCAGACGATACTGGCATTGTTGACTGTCAGTCCGTCTGCTACTTTGTATCAACAGGACATAAAAGGAGTGATACCCGTGTTTGAGCTTGAACATTTCAGTTTGAAAGACAAGGTGTCGCCGGAAGAATGGCAAACCCGCGTCGATCTCGCCGCCTGCTACAGGCTGGTAGATAACATGCGCTGGGGCGATCTTATCTATACTCACATTTCCGCTAAAGTACCGGGTACACAGCATTATCTGGTTAACCCTTTTGGTCTGGCATTTGATGAAGTGCGCGCGTCGAATCTGGTGAAGGTGGATCTCGACGGCAATATTCTCGATGGCTCCCCCTACCAGATCAATCCTGCCGGTTTCACCATTCACAGCGCCATTCACGAAGTCCGTGAAGATGCGAAATGTGTTATTCACCTGCATACAAAAGCCACTATCGCCGTGGCGTCAGTTAAAGGTGGTTTGAAGCCCTGGAGCCAGTATTCTCTGTTCTCCCTGCCGTCGCTGAGCTATCACAGCTACGAAGGTCTGGCGGTTGATGATAATGAAAGAAAGCAGTTACAGGATGATTTGGGCGATACCAACCATATGTTATTGCCCAATCACGGCGGCTTGACGTTAGGCCCTACGGTAGGCGACGCATTTATGCGCTTTTATGATCTGGAACGCGCCTGTGATATACAAATGTCACTGATGCAATCCGGTCAGGAAGTGATTGAAATACCCGAGCCCATTGTAAAGGGCATTTATGATCAGGCAAAAATTGTACACTCAGGCGAAACCGGCGGCCAGAAAGCCTGGCCAGCGATGCTGAGAAAAGCCTGGAAACTCGACCCGACATTCTGCGAATAAGCTTATACTTTCGCGGGGACGGGACTGGCATTTATAGCGCACCGGTTTATACGGAATCTTGTCAGCTATCGCGGCGGCGCTGCGGGATAAGGGTTTTGTCATTCATAACCGTCTGCCGCAGGGAAGCGGCAGTCGAAGCCCCATGGATGGGTTTACGCCGTGTTATGAATGACAATCCCGTTCCCGCAACAGCGCGACGCGGTAGTCTGAGCAACTACATTCAGGACAAAAGATGAAAATTACCAAAGTTGAAATATTTGATATTGAGTGCCCGGAACGTCCGCCATGGAATCCGGTTTTTGTGCGTATTTACACCGATGAAGGTATTACCGGTGTTGGTGAAGCCGGTCTGGCTTACGACTGGGGACATTCGGCTGCTGCGCACATGATCAAAGAAATCGCAGAAGCCATGCTGATTGGCTGGAACCCGTTCAACACCGAAGGCCTATGGTCGAAAATGCTCCGTGAGAGCTTCTGGGGCTTAGGTGGCGGTCCTGTCATTTACGCCGCCATGAGTGCGGTGGATACAGCCCTTTGGGATATCAAAGGTAAAGCACTTGGCTTGCCGGTTTATCAACTGCTTGGCGGTAAGACTAACGGCAAGCTGCGTTCTTACGCCAGTCAGTTACAGTTCGACTGGGACACCACTATTACCAAACTGATCCAGCCTGAAGAATATGGCCGTGCCGCAGAAAAGGCGATGGCTGAAGGTTACACCGCGGTGAAAGTTGACCCAATCGTTTATGACATTAACGGCGACACCCATTATGACCGCACGAAGATCATTTCCAGAGGTGAAATGAAACTGTTCCGTGCACGTCTGCAGGCAATCCGTGATGCCATGGGGGACGAAGGCGATATTATTTTTGAATGCCACAGCTTACCGGGTGCCACTACGGCTATTCAACTGGGCGAACTGGTAGAAGAATTCGGCTGTATGTATTACGAGGAGCCGGTTAACTACCTGAACTCGAAACTGCATGACAAAGTTGCCCGTAACGTGAAAGCGCCGATTGCCGGCGGCGAACGTTTGTATAACCGCTGGGGCATCCGTCCGTATCTGGAAGATCAGTCTCTTGACGTTTTGCAGCCTGATATTGGTCTGTGCGGCGGCTTTACCGAAGCGAAAAAAGTGTGTGACTACGCCGACATTTACGATGTGCGCATTCAGGCTCACGTCTGCGGTGGTCCGGTGGCAACGGCAGCCAGCCTGCACCTTGAAACCGCCATTCCTAACTTCCTGATCCACGAGCATCACACCTACGCGACAAAATCCTGGAACCGTGAGTTATGTATTCAGGATCCTCAACCGGTTAACGGATTTATCGAAGCGCCGGACACACCGGGAATTGGTATCGAGCTGAATGATGAAGTGGTTTACCGCTCCCCCAACATGTCAGTGACTGAACTGAAATAAGTCGCAGTTACGCATTTAAAATCTACAGAGCCGTTCATCCGTTGAACGGCTTTTTTCTGTCCGCAGGAAAACGATGGCTTACATAGTTGAAACCACTAACTATCACGTTCAGTAACCGCTCTTTTTTCCAGTCTCTCACGTACCATACGCCAGTTGCCGCAATCCTTGCGACGCCGTTTCCGTTTTCTGGAGCACTTATGGCGCATTTTACTGTCATCGGCCTTGGCCGCTTTGGCATTACCACCAGTTTAGAGCTGATCCATCTGGGTCACACTGTTACCGGTATCGACAGCGATGAAAAGCTGGCTGAACAATATTCTACCGAACTGACCCAAACCCTTATCTGTGACGCCACCGACGAAAGAGCAATGGCAGAACTCAGTCTTCACGACAGTGATGCCGTGCTTGTCGCCATCGGTGAAGATATGCAGGCCAGCTTGCTGTGTGTGCTGAACCTGAAAAATGAAGGTGTGCAAAATATCTGGGTGAAGGCTAACAGCAAGGCGCATCACACTATTCTTTCAAAACTGGATGTGAGCCGCATCATTCACCCTGAAGAAGAGATGGGCGTTCGCGTGGCTCAGGCATTGAATTACCCTATGGTCAGTGACTATCTGAGTTTGGGGCACGGCCATTACATTGTAGAAGTGGTGGTACCACAAACAAAGTCCCCCATGACACTGGATACAGTGATTAACGGCTACAAAGACGATATTCACTGCCTGATGGTTAAGCGTAAGCATCAGATACACTGTACGCCTGACATGGCGTTTCAGCTGAAACCTGAAGATCAGCTGGTGCTGAGTGGTCCCAGGGAACTGCTGGTAAAAATTGCGCCGAGACTTAAACATTGAAACGCTGGTTACCGGCGAACCGCCCGCTGGAACGAAAGCCGAAAGGCGCGCGAAAAATTCAGGCGGCTCCGCCTCTTATCCTGTCGTTGAGCTTTCTGAGCTTTATCGTTCTTGGCACCCTGCTGCTTAAATTGCCCTTTGCCACCACAGCACCAATCACCTGGACGCAAAGCCTGTTCACCGCCACCTCAGCGGTGACTGTAACGGGGCTCGCCGTTGTGGATACCGGAACCGGCTTCACCCTTTTCGGACAAACCGTTATTGCCGGCCTCATTCAATTTGGCGGTCTCGGTTTAATGACCTTTGCGGTTGTAACACTGGTTGCGGTAGGCAGTAAGATAAGTTTTCTGCAACAAAGCGCGGTGAAAGAAGCGTTCAATGAAACCGACACGTCGTCACTGGTCAGTACCGCCAAAGCCGTTATTCTTTTTGCACTGGTAACAGAAGCCGCAGGCATGCTAATCCTGACCTGCTACTGGCAGGCGGAATCAGGCTGGTCAACAGCCGCATACGAAGCCTTCTTCTATACCATATCCGCGTTCAATAACGCCGGCTTTGCACTGCAGCCGGACAGTCTGTCCCGGTATGTCAGCGATCCTGTGGTTAACATCACGATTACCGCGTTGTTCATCACCGGCGGACTGGGCTTTTCTGTATGGATAGATCTGGTTAAAAAACGAAGCTGGCAAACGCTTACGCCTTACAGTAAAACCATGATAGCCGGTACGGTCATCATCAACGTAGTAGCGTTATTGCTTATTTATGTCATTGAATACGATAACCCGGACACGCTGGGCAAGCTGGACGCGGCGGGTAAATGGTGGGCCTCCTGGTTTCAGGCAGTCACGCCGAGAACCGCGGGTTTTAACACCCTGGATATCGCTGCGCTGGAAGACGGCTCTGTCACCCTTATGTTGCTGCTGATGTTTATCGGCGGCGGGTCAATGAGTACCGCCAGCGGTATCAAAGTCGTAACCTTCGTGGTACTTCTGACCGCTACTTACAATTTTCTGCGCCGCGACCACGCGCCAACCCTTTTTCAGCGCACCATCCGTACAGAAACCGTTTCTAAAGCTTTAGCCCTCACGGTGATTTCAGGCGGTGTAACCTGGGTGGCGATTTTTCTGCTAACCACCACAGAAGATGCCCCTTTTCTGGATATCGTCTTTGAAGCTGTATCGGCGATGGGCACGGTGGGTCTGTCGAGAGGACTGACAGGAAGCTTATCCGCTGCCGGTGAAGGCATTATTATTGTGCTGATGTTCCTTGGCCGGCTGGGGCCGCTTACCCTCGCCTATTTGCTGGCAAGTCCGAGACAACGTCATGTTCGCTACCCTGACAGCCGTATTTCTATCGGATAAAAGTCTCAGACCTTATCTTTAAGCTTGCCGGTGTGGATTACCTGAATAGCCGGCAGGCTAACCAAAATACCAGTACAGGCTATTTTCACTCAGCCATTTTTCTGCACATACGGCGGGCACTGCCCGCGTTATTGTGCGCCAGAAAGCATCGTAATCACTGTGCCAGGTACACAAGGGAAAATTACTGCCTGTCATTACCCGGCTTTCGCCAAAATACTGATGCACGGTGTTCACCACCGGCGCAATATCATCCGCGCGCCATTGACGGTTATGCATTTCCCAACCGGACAGTTTTACGGCAATACTATCAGCCCTGCTTAAGGCTTTCAGGTTGTCCTGCCACACCTTAAAATTGTTATCTGCCAACGGAAATCCGGCATGATTCAGAATGAACGACATGGCAGGAAAATCCGCAGCCACAGCAGACAGCGCCTGGACGCCGGCAGTGTCATACAAGGATAACTGGGCATCAAAACTCAATCCCGCCTCTGCCAGCAATGCCAGGCTCGCTTTGGCTTCAGCATCGTTCAGAACAGACGCGGCTTCGTCGTCCAGGATATGCCTGACACCGGTAATACAAGGGCGTTTGAGCAATTCTGAAATCACATGCTGATTATTACCTGCCAGCAAGTCAAAACCGGCAACTGCGCGAAAAGGCAAATGGCAATGCTGCGCCAGGAAATCAGCCTCACGCCAGGGCTTCGCATTGTCGAATCCGGCTTCAATATGCACAAAACCGGTAAGCTGAGACGGGGTTGACACCACTAAATCAGACTCAGAGAAATTTTTCGCTATAACCGGTTTATCTGGCCAGAATGGTGGATTGTCAGGGGACAACCAGCGGTATTCACCGGCCTGTAAATCAAAAAAGTGCAGATGGGCGTCGATAATTTTCATGGTTACTGTGTGGTATAGCCGCCGTCAATACTTTGCAGACTGCCGGTGATAAAAGCCGCATCATCACTGGCAAGGAAGAATGTTAACGCTGCCACTTCTTCCGGTTGTCCCAGCCGTCCGAGGGGTTGTGCAGCGGCCTCTTCTGCGTGCACTTCTGCTTTATCCGCACCGCTTGCGGCCACATATTTATCGATGGCGTTATGATACAAAGGCGTTTCGATTGTGCCCGGGCAAACCGCGTTTGCACGAATATTATAAGGCGCGTAATCCAGCGCGGTGGTTTTAGCCATGGATGCCAGCGCCGCTTTACTCAAGTTATAAGCAAAAGAGTTACGCTTACCGATAATCGCCTGATCTGACGCCATAATGATGATTGCGCCTTTGTTCGCCTGTTTCATTACCGGCAACACCGCGCGTACTGCATGATAGGCCCCTTTCACGTTTAAAGAGAACACCTTCTCGAAGTCTTCCGGCGTAGTGTCTTCGATGGTGGCAGAGAAATGCATACCCGCATTGCTTACCAGACAATCGATACGTCCGAAACGCGCTGCAATGTCACTGATACAGTCACTTACCGCTGCAGCACTGGTGACATCGCACTGCATCCAGTGCGCGTGCTCAGGAGGGCTATCGAAATCACGAATATCTAAATTGATGACCTGATATCCCCCGGACACAAACTTTTCGCAGACGGCCAGACCGATACCTAAACTGCCGCCGGTGACCACGCAAACAGGTGATGATTGTTGCATTACTTTTCCTATTTCAGCTTTCGCCTTCACAATGGCTAACAGGATGCCTGCAGTTGACGGAAAAGTAAAAATGAACCGTGCCGGCAGCGTTCAGATTCATAATTGACAATCTCAGGCGGTCAGGGCTTCTCCGTCGCCAGGCTGACATCAGCAGACGCCATCACCTGCATCAATTCCTGCCAGACTTTTCCTGCCCCGTGCACCGCCAGATGAGAGCGGTCTGAGTGAACCGGTTCCCCGTCATCAATGATGGTACAGGTTTCGCCTTCACAAAGGGCGGCATCAGGATCCACGTACCACACATTACTGTGCGCTTCAGCAAATTGCTTCAGGCGGCTGTTAACGGAATAGTCCTGCTTCGGCTGGGTACTGCTGCATACAGGAAAAAAGCCGGCGGCGGGAAGAGACTGCCTGGCCAGACATTCGTAAGCATTTACCCACGCCTTTTGTGGCACACCAACCAGAAAATACTTTCTGTCACCTAACCTTGAGATAAAGGTTTCCATTTCAGCTATGACTTTGTCGTTATATTCTTCTTCGGTAAGCTCCAGCTTATTACTGGCGTCTTTTTTCATGATTTTTTCCTGATAACTGTCCCATGACTGAGCCAGAACCAGCGGCTTGTCGTTACCTTCTATCCGTTGTTTCACTTCCTCAAACTGATCTGAGCAAGCTTCAAGTTCCCCGCCTTCTTCATATTTGGCCAGCGTGGGAAAGAAGGGACAGCCATGATAAAACCGTCCGAGCACCGGGATCCCGCTGTCACGCAGCGTACGGCCATATTGAAGAGAATAACTGTCACCAATCAGAATAAACTTGTAGTCATTGCCCTTCGCATGAAAATAAATCCATTCATCGGCACTGTATCCCGCCCCGCCATAATAGGTTTCATGGTAAGACAGAGCATCGTGACGGAATTTCTCCGGCACACGCTCCGGCGCTCCCTGTTGCTGGTAAACCCATAAACTTCCCGCAAGGGTCAGGATGAACATCAACCAGTAACGTCGGGGCCGGTGGTGCTGCTCTATCAGCCGGTAGGACAACCAGCCTGCCAGAGTAGTCAGGGCAACAAAAATCCAGAAAGACAGTTCAAGGTGGTAGATAGTGTTCGCCACTACAATGATCCAGTGCCAGAGATAGATGGAGTAAGACCATAATCCCAGTTTCTGACTGATGATATTGGTGGTGATGACGCTTTTTTCGTCCCGCGCCTGAATAACCATAAACGTGCCGGCAACCGGAAAGAATGCGAGATAGCCGGGCCAGAGATTATCTTCGCTGATAACAAAATAGGTTATTGCGATGAGCGCCAGTCCCGCCAGTGCAAGGTAACCCCGCGTTTTGTCTGAAACATTTAACGGATAGAAGAATGCCACTCCGCCGGCCAGCATTTCCCAGGCCCGTGCAGAAATTAAAAAATAGCTTGCTGAAGGATAAGCAAAAGACAGCCACAGGTTAACTAAGAAGGCCAGCAGAGTGAGAGCCAGCACAGCATGCCTGAGAGACTCACTGCCGCACAGCTTACGCAACCCGATGAGTATCAGTGGATAAAGGAGATAAAATTGCCACTCCACAGACAGTGACCAGGTGTGCAGCAACCATTTTTGCGTCGATGCGGCATCAAAATAACCGGCCTCCTGCCAGTACACAATATTCGAAACAAAAGTCAGGCTGGACGCAATATGCTTACTCAGCGCGGCATAATCAACCGGCGTGACAGCAAACCAGCCGCACACCAGTAATACCAGACAAGCCGCTGTCAGAGCAGGAACGATGCGTTTAGCTCTGGCGCAATAAAACCGCCAGGTACCGAAGGTGTTTTTATCCAGCCCCCTGCTGATAATTGAAGTCATCAGGAAACCGGATATCACAAAGAACACATCGACGCCGGCGAAGCCGCCGGGCAGGTATTCCGGTTGATAATGAAAAAGCACCACGGCAATCACTGCCAGCGCACGGAGTCCGTTTATATCTTTACGAAATTGCAATTCATTCCCTGTAAATCACATGCCTGTACTCAGAGAATCTGACCAGGCGCTTTTTGTCATCACATAACTACGCTTAAAGGGATAATCAGGATTACCCCGCAACCGGCCTGCTCAATTCACGCTGCTACGGCTACCGCTGCCCTTTCTCAGCTCATAGACTATGCTTTCATTCAGATGACAAACACTAAAATTAAAACCTGCAGGCTATCTTGTCCGGTGAGTTTGTGCATATAATGTTAAAATTCAAACAAGCGTTTAACTTTGGAGTGAATCATGCCGCAATATCAGGCGCCACTGGCGGATTTTCAATTTTTGTTGCGGGACTGGCTGAACGTCAGTGACCATTATCAGTCGACCGGACTGGAAGATTTCGATTTTGAGCTTGCCAGCGAAGTGCTCACTCAGGGAGCCAGGTTTGCAGAAGACGTGGTGGCACCGCTAAACCGCAGCGGTGACGAAGCCGGCTGTACGTTTGCAAATGGTGCCGTAACCACGCCGCAAGGGTTTGCTGCGGCCTATGAAGAGTATGTTGCCAATGGCTGGAACGCCATGCTTGGTCCGGTGGATTACGAAGGTCAGGGATTACCCTACACCATGGCGGTGCCGGTGCATGAAATGCTGAACTCAGCCAACCTGAGCTGGCGCCTGACGACTATGCTGACAGAAAGCGCCGTTCTGGCTGTCAGCCGCCATGCAAGTGAGGATTTAAAAGCCACTTATCTGGCTAAGCTGGTGTCCGGAGAGTGGACCGGAACCATGAACCTGACAGAGCCTCAGGCCGGTACTGATCTGGCTTTGTTGAACACAAAAGCTGAGCCGCAGGACGACGGCAGCTATCGCATCACCGGCAGTAAAATATTCATCACCGGCGGCGACCACGACTGGACGTCGAATATTGTCCATATGGTGCTGGCACGTTTACCTGATGCGCCGAAAGGTGTGAAGGGGATCAGCCTGTTTCTGGTGCCGAAGTTTATGCCGGACAGTCAGGGAGAACCGGGTGAAGCTAACTCGCTGTCTGTGGGCAGTATTGAACACAAGATGGGGATCAAAGCCAGTCCCACCTGTGTGATGAATTTCGATGGTGCGACAGGCTGGCTGGTTGGCGGTGAAAACCAGGGGCTGGCCTGTATGTTTACCATGATGAATGATGCCCGTTTTCAGGTAGGTCTGCAGGGGCTGGGTGCTGCAGAAGCCTCTTTCCAGGGCGCGCTGACATATGCCAGAGAGAGGCTGCAAAGCCGAGCGCCACAAGGCGTTCAGCAACCGGACGCGAAAGCCGATCCTATTGTATTTCAGCCTGATGTGGCCCGCATGCTGCTCACCCAGAAAACGTTAACGGAAGGCAGCCGCGCTTTATCACTGTTGTATGCAAAGTATATGGATGCGGAGCACTACGGGACAGAGGACGAGAAACAGCACGCCGGTCAGGTTCTACAATTTCTGACCCCGGTCTGCAAAGCATTCTTCACTGATATGGGGCTGGAAACCACCAGCCTGGGGATCCAGATATTTGGCGGACACGGCTACATCCGGGAATGGGGCATGGAGCAACTGATGCGGGATGTGCGTATAGCCCAGTTGTATGAAGGTACCAATGGCATACAGGCGCTGGATTTAATTGGCCGTAAACTGACCCGCGATGGCGGCAACATGCTGAAAGCGACTTACGACGTTTTTGCCGGACTTGTTGACGCTATGACAGATTCAGACGCCAGACAGAATGCACAGACTCTGCTGAGCAGCTGGATGGATGCATCCACTGCCTGCCTGGACAAAGATCCGGTATTTGTAGCGGCTGCGGCCTGTGATTATCTGGCATACACAGCGTATTCATTAACTGGTCTGTGCTGGTACAGCATGGCAGATAAAGCCGCGCAGGGAGACAATCCCACCTTTGCCGCAGCGAAACAAAAGTGTGCAGATTTTTACGTTGCACGTATCTTGCCACGGCGGGACGCGCACTTGTCAGCCATGTTAAGCGGCGCTGAGAATGTACTTGCTGTCACTGGCAGTGAGTTTGACTACCGCTGATTACCGCTAATCATCACTGGCAACAATAGCCACAGATAAAAAAGAAGGGCGCCTGCAATGCAAGGCGCCCTTTTCATTTATATCAAATCAGTAGTATTTATCTGCTGCGTAACAGCGCCCCAAGATTGCGGCGGGCACCGTTGTTCTGCGCGTCTTCCGTCGCACAGCGGCTGCGTGTACATAACGAACGCATTACTGCGATGTCACGGGTATTCACTTTGCCGTCATTATTTAAATCGAAAGCCATGTCGATAGCCTGACGGGCGATGATAGCAAACATGAAACTGCGGATATCATTGTTATCCACGTCTTCGTCGCCGTCCCAGTCACCTGTCACTGCCTGCACATCTGCGTCCAGCTGATAAGTACCGATAACCGGATCATGGTCAGACGCACGGAACGGCAGCTCGTTCAGGAATGAAGCCGGCTTGTATTCTTCGTTATAATCGAAGAACTCCGGTTCATCACTGTTGATGTGCCATTCAGTGACATCCACCAGCATATCGCGGGCAGCGGCGTTGTTGAACATGTAATCCAGCGTACCCACAAGGCCGTCATAGGTATAGCTGTAAGACGCACTGCCTTTCAATTCAGACACGGTGTCGGTAAAACCGGCTTCTGCCAGTACCTGCACAGGATCTTCCTGAGCATAAGCGTTGTAGTCTCCCAGCAGGATCATCGGCGTGTCCTGATAAGTGCTTTGTAACCATTGTGCAATGGCCATGGCGGCACGGGTACGCTTACGGTTACAGAAACCCTGTTCGGTATTACCGTCTTCCTGACAGCTGCTGCTTGAACCTTTCGATTTCAGATGGTTAACATCAACCACAAAGGTTTTACCACTTTCAGTGTGAGTAAACAGTTGTGACAGAGACGGACGGTTACCGTAGTCTGCAAACAACACGCCTTCCTCATCAGAAGGACTGTTCGCTTCCATCAGAATCTGCGGTGCACCTGAAGGTGTAACCACGGCAGGACGATACAGAATACCTGATGTAATCGCATCGGTGCCTAACTGTTCAACACCGGCATCTACATAGGCGTAAGTGCCTTCACCAAATTCCGCATTCAGCGCATCAACCAGATGAGCCACTGTACTGTCAGCACCGAAACCGTCATTTTCCAGTTCCAGCAGACCAAGTACGTCAGCATCAATGGCTACCAGCGCGTTGACAATTTTCGCCAGCTGGCGCTGATATTCTGCATAGGAATCTGCACCGCGCTCTGTTGGGAAACCACCTTCATTACCGTCACCGTTGAACAGGTTCAGTACGTTGAAGCTGGCAATTTTCAGGTTACCTTCAGATACCACTGGCGCATCTTCACGGTAGTTATCTGCCAGTAAAGACGGCACCTCAACCGGACGGATACGGTATGCAGAATAGCCATAGTCCATCACGCCGGTTACACCGGTGATCAGGTCGCCGGAACGGATAGTGTTGTAAGGTGTGAAACCACCTGCAGGCAGCATCCACTCTGACGCATAACCGTCTGCATTGTCGTCAATGATAAGCTTGTTAAGCCCGTTGGCTGTCGCCAGGTCTGCCGCTTCCTGAGAACCCGGTGCATACAGTTGTGTCGGGTTGAACAGACGCTCTGTAGACACCCAGATTTCACCAAAGTCAGAATACGGATAGATATTGCTGATCACCCAGTTTTCGTTACTGGTTACCAGCATACCTTCATATTTTTCAAATCCGTAAGCATCTGTCATAGGCAGAGTAATCGCCACTGCAGACACAGAGCCTGAACCACAGGACAGGGCTTCTGAAGAGGCAGTGATCATTGTGCGGCCGTAGTCTTCACCAACCGTACCCGCTAAACGGACAATCTCACCTTCAGTGACAGAGCCGGCCAGTGAAGCGCTGGCAATGAACACACCTTCAGAGGTTGTCTCGTCGCCGTCACCGTCGCTGCTCTCTTCCTGAATCCAGAAACCGTCCAGAGCCGGAGTTACGTGGGTTACAATGGCTTCAACAATCACGCTCTGACCTGAAAGTGGTGAGCTGTCACCGCTTCCCTGTACAGCACTGATGTATGTCGCTTCGTCACCGCAAATACCTAATGATGCGTTGCCGCCATCATCATTGCCGGTGCCGTAGAAACCGAGGTAATCGAAGGTATCCTGAGCGTACGCATCCCATTCAACACTGGGGTCGAACGCATCATAGGCATCACTGTCGCCTTCCGTAACAGAAGACTTGCGTACCAGCGTGCGGTTTTGTGTACGCACGTCACCACCAGACCAGTATGAACCCGGGTCTTCTCCGATAACACCGATACTGTCAATGATCACGCCATTGTTACGCAGCACAACAGCATCATCACCGTTGAACTGAACGCTGCCGCTGGTCATGTCTGCCACATTCAGGATTGGATCTTCCGAAGAAGTATGCGCCAGCACAAATACATCACCCGCAGCCAGTGTGCCGGTTAATGTGAATGTCTGACCGGCAGAGGCTGACCCGTTAAAGTAAATCTGCACATCGTATGTACTCAGGTCGATGTCAGACAATGTCAGGTTAGCAATCTCAACCGCTTTATTATTTGAACCACCTTCTATGTATTCAGAGAAGAAAAGCTCTGTGGCCGGTGCTACGTAAGAACCCAGCGGGAAAGGCATTGCCGCAGTGGCATTGCTGGTTTCACCGTCAAACACATTGGTACCGGCAACCTGCCAGTCTGCAATGTTAAACGTTGAAGAAGCACTGCCGCCGGTACGGTAAGCCCAGCTGTCCAGATAATCCCAGTCTGTGCCCGTGCCGTCAGTATCACGGTCACCGTAGTAATCTACCAGCGCGCCGTCACAAAAGACTTCAATGGCATCGTCACCGTTGATAGACATAGCACCACTGGTGTAATCCGGTGCAAAACCGAAGAAATCTGCGAACCCTGTGGCTTCGCTGGCAACATAAATGAACTGGCCGGCCACAGCTGATACCGCAGGGAAAGTGAATTCCTGACCGTCAGAACCGCCACCATTATTCGCGCCGCCGACACCACACACACTGAGATCATCAATGTTCTGCGTTACCAGTAATTCGATACCTTTAGGTGTACCGCCGGATAACGGGCCGTCAAATACACCGGTAAGCATCAGTGCACCGCTGCCGGAAGGTTGTGGTTCCGGATCGGGCTCCGGCTCCGGTTCAGGGTCCGGCTCAGGATCGGGCGCTGTTACATCACCACAGCTGTCTGCATCGTAAAATAAGTCGATCCATTCAGGGTGGTCGACAAACGGATTACGGTTGCCCTGATATTCATAGATGGCACTGTGACGACGGGTTTCGTCTGCATCTACAGGATCAGCATTGCTCCAGGCAATCAGCGTACACAGTTTGCCCAGCGCTGCTTCACCATTTGAGGTGATACGGTCAACCAGTACCAGGTCAGGCGTAACATCGCTGCCGGCGCCTTCATAGCGCATATCCATGTACATCATCATCCGCGCGATGTCGCCTTTTACCTCATCCCGTGGCTCGAAAGAGTCACTATCGATACGGTTGGCCGGCGCTTCTGAAAGGGCGTTGTCGGAATTGTCGAAATCCAGGTTACTGCGGCTGCTGTTAACAGTAATGTCAGACGGACGCAGGTGCTGAATATCGGTATAAGCTTCATTTGACGAGCTGCTGAAACCATGACTCTTTGGCCAGCTGTGCTCACGGTTCCAGTAGTCAGGCTGGCTGGAATACTCGCCGGAGCCGTTTTCTGACTTAGGAATCGATTTGCCGGAATAAATCAGAATGATGTTATCCGGATTTGCAGGATCTTCATCGGTTTCCGTTAATGCCGTCCAGACTTGAGAATAAGTCAGCACCCGTTGACCGGAAATGGTTTCACTGAGTACCTGACGGATAACTGAGGTGTCGGAACTGGCATCGATTTCAGCCTGAACCGCTGCGTAGTATGAAGCAGCATCAAATTCGCCGGCATCTGCAACTTTGTCCAGATCAGGACAGTTTGTACAAACACCGCTTAAGTCTTCGTCACCGCCGCCGGTGCCACTGCCATCATCGCCGCCTTCATCACCACTGCCGGTGTAATCGTGGCTGCCCAGGCCTGTGAAATCATCCTGAGCCAGACCTTCCCATTCCGACGTATCATAGGCATCAAACGGGTCAGTATCGCCACCGGCAACACTGCTTAAACGTATGAGTGTGTCGTTCGCTGTGGTTACACTGCCGCTGCCCCAGGAGGAACCGGGATCAACGCCAACCTGGCCAATACTGTCCAGAACGTTACCGCTGCTGTCAGTCAGAACAATGGCGTCATCACCATTAAACATGGACTGTGAAGTCAGCACATCAGCCAATGCCTTCAAAGTGTCTCCGGCACTTGAACTGGCAATAACTTGTGTACTTTGCGCTGCGATTGAACCTGAAAGTTCGATGTTCGCGCCCGCTGCAGTTTTTCCGTTGAAATAGATGGACAGTGTATAACCAGTCAGTGATACCGCGCTGTCTGTCGGGTTATAGATTTCTATCGCTTTATTAGAGCTACTCCCTTCAACATACTGAGAAATAAGCAGTTCATCGCCAATGGCAGATGCTGATATCCCCAATACGAGAGGAAGCAGGATTGGTGCTTTCATTATTAGTGCTCCTGCTTGTAATTAGAAACTATCCCAAAGTGCAGTTGCAGAGTATAAAGAAATTACTACAAAGAAATGACAATTTTTTGGCCAGCAGCGGTAATTTTTTGACCACATGGTCTGTACTGCCTGACAGTAAAGGGATGCAGGAATATCAGAGAAAATTGATGTACAAGAAAGGGGTTGTGCCCCGGGGATTCAGGGCACTGAAAAAAGTGGTGAGATAACGGGTTAGTTTTGTACCAGCGCGCTGGCCATCTCTTCGTTAAACCATTCTTTAATCATGGCTTTTTCGTAACCCAGGTGCGTATTTTGAGTGAAGGTACGGGGGTTATCTAAAAATCCCATATCCTTTAAGTCGACATCTGCACTCTTCACGACTTTGCCCGCTTCGTTAGTGAGGGTGTAGCTGAATTTAATACGCGGAATGTCCACCCGTTTCACAATGCGAACATCGGTGCCGGTGGCGTTGCCAAAGACAAAGCTGCTTGGCCACACCTGGCCGGCAAGATCCAGATTTGTCACCGTGATCGCCAGCTTGTCTTTTTCAGGCAGCTTCTCTGCCAGTTTAGCGAAGTATTCGTCCAGCGCTTTAAATGTTCGTTCGCGGAATTTCACCCGGCTTTCATTAGCAGGACGTACATCAGTGTACTTCTCCGGCTTTTCCCAGGTAATTTCTGTGGTGGCAGACCATGTCTGTACAGACAGCAGTAAACTGCCGGCGGTCAGAGAAACCAGTGCAGTTTTAATCAATGTGTTCATGCTTTGCATCTCCCCGATAATTTCGGCCGCGTTGCCCGCGGGCGGCGAAAACATTCTCCGGTTATCCGGTGCCTGCTTTGAGTGGATTTACCACGCCTCTTATGCGAATTCCCGCACGGACAATAAGCAGACACTTTGTTAGAGCAGTGATTAAGCAGATTGTTCCGCTAAATCACCGTTATTAAAGCATGAAAAGATGAATGGAAGCTGAACCGCGTTCAGTAGTCCATCACCAGCAGGCCGGTGGTCTCTATTGAGTGGCAAAACTGCGCCAGTTGCGCACCGTGGATATAAGGATTAATGTTGTCTGTACCGCAGAATTTCTTATGGAATATTTGCACACTGTGGCGGCTCGCCATGATACCGTCCACATATTCCTGCTGGAAGGGACGAAGCTGGTCCCGTTGTGCAGCACTGATAGTATGAAGCTCAGCCAGTTCATTTCTGTCCTGCCAGGTAGCCACATAGGCATACCACTGGCCGACCACGTCCTGTGCGTCTTTAAACATGTACTGGACGAAGGGTAACCGAAGCACAAAGACCAGTACTACAATCTCTGAAACTACCACAAAACTACGCCACATCTGCTTTACTTTTTCCTGTTGTTTTCTGACTACCCCGGCCCGTTCCCCGCCCGGTAATAAATCATTGGTGACAATTAGCCCTGTAGATAATTTAACCGCTCAAGGGCAAGTGCAACAGATTTGTTTTCATACTTATTTATGAGGTTTTATAAGCCTGAGTAGTATGCACAGAAGGGGTTTATTTGATCTATATTAAGTGAGACAGACATACACTTGTTATACTGCCCGCAGTACACTACACACCTGTGCCAGTTAAGGTTGCCTCATGAGCGAACAAATTCAGGTTAAACAAGTATCCACGGTAAAAGTACACCAGCCCGCCGGCGGCGTAAGTCATAAACGCCAGTCTGCACGCAGTCAGATTTATGTGCGCGCGGTGAAGGGCCCCATCGAAACGTTCCGCCGCTTGTTCGGTTTTATCTTCCTGGGTTTATTCGCCGTGATCCCCTGGATCCGCTATGACGGCCATCAGGCCATTCTTCTCGATATCATGGAGCAGCGGTTTACCATCTTCGGCCTGACTTTATGGCCTCAGGACCTTACCCTGCTGGCTTACATATTTATCGTCGGTGCTTTCGCCCTGTTTTTTGTTACCACATTTGCAGGCCGCGTGTGGTGTGGTTTTATGTGCCCGCAAACTACCTGGGTCTACATGTATATCTGGTGCGAAGAGAAAATCGAAGGTCCCCGAAATAAGCGTATCAAGCTGGATGAAAGGGCCATGGACTTCGACAAGTTCTGGCGCAAAACACTTAAGCACAGCGCCTGGATTGCCATTGCCCTGCTGACCTCACTGACGTTTGTGGGATACTTCACGCCAATCGGACAGTTGTTTATCGATTTTTTCACCTTCAATGCCGGCTTCTGGTCAGTATTTTCCATTCTGTTTTTTACCTTTTGCACCTACGGTAATGCCGGATGGATGCGTGAAATCATGTGCACCCACATGTGTCCGTATGCCCGTTTCCAGTCTGCCATGTTTGATAAAGACACTTTCACCGTGTCATACAATTATAACCGTGGTGAAAAACGCGGGCCCCGCCCCCGCAAACTCAGTCATGAAGATCTGGCGACAAAACAGTTAGGGGACTGCATCGACTGTAACTTATGTGTGCAGGTGTGTCCCACCGGTATCGACATCCGTAACGGTTTGCAATACGAATGCATTAACTGTGGCGCCTGCGTGGATGCCTGCAATGGCGTTATGGAAAAAATGAATTATCCGAAGGGGCTTATCAGCTTTACCTCAGAGGAAAGGCTGACCGGCGGAACCACCCATATCGTCCGACCTAAACTGATAGGCTATCTGATTGTCCTGCTGCTGATGGTCGGGTTACTGATTGCCGACATTGCCACACGCACGCCGCTGGAAGTGGATTTAATCCGCGACCGTAATTCTCTGTACAGGGAAAACGGCAAAGGCAACGTGGAAAACGTCTATACCATTAAGATTCTGAATAAATCTCAGGACACCCACACCTATACCATTCAGGTTGAAGGCCTGCCCGATTACAACATTTTGGGTGACACAACCGTGACTGTGGGTGGCGGAGAAGTCTTCAGTATGCCAATATCTCTGGAAACCTCTCCGAAGAACCTCAGCGAGGCGGTAACGGAAATATCATTCCGTGTCCGTACTCAGGACGCTGAGGGCAATGTTGTGGAAGTCAATGAACCAACAAAATTCCTCTACCGGTGAAACACCCCAGGGTGATTTCGCCTTTTCCGGGCTCAGCCCGGATACAGTTTTAGACGCGCTGGAAACCTGTGGCATTTATCCTGAGTCCGGTTTACTGGCGCTGAACAGTTACGAAAACCGCGTATATCAGTTTAAAGCCGAAGACGGTCAGCGCCTGGTGGTCAAATTTTACCGACCCCGTCGCTGGACAGATGAACAGATCCTCGAAGAACACGCCTTTGCTCTGGAGCTGGCCAGTGCCGATATTCCTCTGGTAGCCCCGCTTGCCATCGATGGCAAAACTATGCAGCAGGCTTGCGGATTCCGCTTTGCGGTATTTCCATCGGTAGGCGGCAGACAGTTTGAAGTCGACAACCTTGACCAGATTGAATGGATGGGCCGCTTCATTGGCCGAATTCACCGTGTGGCTCAGGCTAAACCCTTTGTTCACCGGCCTGAGCTGAATACTCAGAGCTTTCTGGATGCACCAAGAGATGTACTCACCCGCAGCCGCTTGCTGCCGTCACATCTGGAAACCGCTTTTTTCGCTATTCTCGATCCGCTGATCAAAGAAACCCGCCAGCGCTACCATAATTCAACCCTTATCCGCTTACATGGCGATTGCCACCCCGGCAATATTTTGTGGCGCGACGGCCCCATGTTTGTCGACCTGGACGACTGCCGCAGCGGTCCGGCCATTCAGGATTTGTGGATGATGCTTTGCGGTGACAGGCAGCAACAGATGTTGCAACTTGATGTGCTGGTTGAAGCCTATGAAGAATTCCATTCATTCGATAACAGCCAGCTTACCCTGATAGAACCTCTGCGGGCGATGCGTATGGTGCACTATATGGCATGGCTGTCACAGCGCTGGGAAGATCCCGCTTTCCCCCGTGCATTCCCCTGGTTTGCCGAAGACAAATACTGGGAGGGACAAATTCTGGCACTGAAGGAACAGCTGGCAGCCCTGCATGAACCGCCGTTAAAACTGGGTTACTAGCCCTGAGATGTGAGCGACTTGTCGCGTACGCTACCCGGACGGGAATTGCTGTGGTACTCTTTTTTTGTATTTTGGTTTTACGGATTGTTAAACAATGAAAAAAATAGGTTTATTTCTGCTGGCGGCACTGATGATCCCTTTGCAGGCCTGTGCAGATGACGTTAAATGGAAAGAAGGTACGCACTATAAAGTACTGGATGAACCGGCGACAGCCAAACCGGAAGTGTATGAATTCCATTCATTCTGGTGTGGTCACTGCTACCGCTTCGAGCCGGTTGTAGCTGAAATTAAGAAAGATCTGCCTGCCGGCACCAAGTTCACAAAAATTCACGTAAACTTTATGCCCGGTGCCTCAGAAGAAGCACAGAACGATGCTACCCGTGCCATGATGATTGGCCGTGCAATGAAAGAAGAAGACAAGCTGAACGGCGCAATCTTCAAGTATATTCATGAGCAACGTGCACCGGTGACAAACCTGGCTGATTTGAAAAACCTGTTCGTAGTAAACGACGTTGATCCGGCTGAGTTCGATAAACTGGCCGCCAGCTTCGGCGTAAACAACATGGTGAAAAAGAACATCAAGTTGCAGGATCAATACCGTGCCTATGTTCGTGGTACGCCATCATTTATCGTGAATGGCCGTTATCAGGCAACGTTCACCCAGGGCATGACCATGGATGACGTGAAAGACCTGATCGTGTGGTTGTCTACACAGTAAGTTTTTTTATAAATCACTTAAAACGCGCCGCACGGCGCGTTTTTTCTTTGCTACACAGGAACGCTTTTTATGACAGATATTCAGGCTCAGGCCGCTTTTATCCGTGAGCTCGATAATCTCAAAGCTGTAAAACGTCAGGTCCGTCTGCCCTGCGATGGTGACCGACAGGAAAACAGCGCCGAACACAGCTGGCACGTGGCGTTAATGGCATCGGTGCTGGCACCCTACGCAGAACAAAACGTGAATATTCACCGTGTCATACAAATGATTCTTATCCACGACCTGGTTGAAATCGACGCCGGTGATATGTTCGCTTTTGCTGAAGCGGCCGATCATGCTGAGCAGGAAGAAAAAGAATTTGCCGCCGCAGAGCGCATCTTCGGATTACTTCCCCGGGGCCAGGGGGAAATCTTGCTGGCGTTATGGCACGAGTTTGAAGCTGCAGAAACCCCCGATGCTAAATTTGCCAAAGCCATGGACAGAGTATTACCGGTGTTTCAGAACATGGCAGCAGAAGGCGGAAGCTGGGTGCGTCACGGGGTAGCGAAAGAGAAAATTCTTGCCCGCAACGCCCACTTGCAGCAAGCCGCCCCGGGCTTATGGCGCTATGTGAACGAACAGCTTGATTTGGCCGTTGAGAAGGGATGGCTGAAAAACGGTGACGGGGCATAGCCTGGTTGAGCTGAGGGATGTCTGCAAATCGCTCTCACACGGTTCAACAAGCACTGTACTTTCCTCTTTTCATTTTGGTCCTCAGGTAAAAACGCCAGTTTTATTTGGAACAGCAAGAGGGTCGTTTTATGATGGAAGTATAGATACTCGTATGCTGTGCTGGATCCTTGTTAAATTTCTCTGCTGTCATTAAATGTTGTCTGCTGCTTCCACTGTGGTTATTACTCTGGAGGCTGTCTGTATTTCTGGAATATGCACCTCACGCGAGTCTCTGGTTTCCTCCTGCCGGACTTACCTTTGCGGCCTTCTTACTCATGGGAAGCAGATCTGCAACGCTTGCTGTATGGCTTGCCTGCATGTTCTCTACATTCTGGGAAAACAGCTTATTTAATACGGCCAGGGATACCGCAGAACTGTTAGCTTCCGGCAGTATCTTCGCCACCCTGCACACGTTCCTGTATGGTGGAGGCGCGTTACTGCTTAAGCGCCAGATGGCGCTTTCAGCGTCTTTTAACTTAGTCACTCTTGTGACCAGATTTTTGTTGATTGCCGCTGTCAGCAGTCTGATTCTGGCGGCAAGCGGTTTGGCTCTGATTTATTCTTACGATGGCGTCGACAGCCTGATTGCCTGGTGGATTGGGGATATGACGGGCGTTGTGGTCATGGCCCCGATATTTGCCAGCATAGTCACCCGTTTATTTCCACGTCACTCATTCATGCCGGAAATTAATTTTTATGATCGCCCGAAAGCCCTTTCTACGTTTATCTGGAAACTGGTACTGACAGGTTTGCTATTAAGCATAATTTTAATCACGGCGGAATGGCTTAACTCAGAGGAGATAGCATGCTTCATTTTCTTTCTCGCAATTCCTGTCACCTGGATTGTATTTACTGAGACGCCATTCAGAGCCAGTATCAGCCTGGCTGCAGTGAGTGTTTTAACTGCGGCAATAGTGGCGGTTATTGGTGTAGACACTCAGGCCTATATTTACCAGTTCGGCATCAATGTCATCGCCTGTAGTGCTTACTTTACTATGTGCGTCCCTGCACTGGCAGCAGACAACCGGGCACTGTTTGAAAAAGTACATATAGATTATCTGACACAGGCCTTAAACCGTGAACACTTCACGGCTCTGGCTGAACAGCAGCTGAAATACGCGTCACGTTACGACAAGCCGGTCAGCCTGATTGTGTTTGATGTTGACAAGTTCAAAGTGATTAACGACACCTACGGGCACTCTGTGGGTGACAATGTACTCAGAGAGATTGCTATTTGTGTGCGTAAAAAATTACGCAAAAGTGATGTGTTCGGACGGTTTGGCGGAGACGAGTTTGTTTTACTTTTACCCCGGACAAATGTACAGAGGGCCAGACAGGTTGCCGCTACGTTAAGAAAAAACATCTCACAACTTTCGTTTGCTGGTTTTGAGTTCACTGCCACTTGTAGTTTCGGTGTTGCTGAAGCAACTACAGGCGCTCCATTTGAGCAGGCATTTGATGAGGCTGACAGAGCGCTTTACGATGCAAAAAAAGCCGGCCGGAATCGCATCATATAAGGTACCGCCGCATTCACCACTTTACGTAATTTTTCATTTTCGTTCAGACAAACCTACTCACTGCCTTTTCTGTCCAGCACCTTCTGCCAGTCATCAGGGTTGTTCACATTCATCAATTCGTCAGTAAATTGTGGCAGGTCTACCGCTTCGCAGCCGAAACAATTGAGTAATCTGCGCAGGGATAATGAGGATTGATCTTCAACGCATTGTTTGAGGATATTCATGCCCTGCTGCGAGTAGCAGATCACCAGTGGCATGATAGCATCACTGGTATATACGCTGGTCTCACGCTGTCGGCTCTCCTGCAGAATTGCCTGCAGGCACGATACCGTACAAAGGGGCATGTCTACCGGCATAACCAGTAATCTGGCACCATCCTGAATACGGGCCTGGCCGAGCATACTGAAAAGGGCCATAGCCGGCCCTTTATCTTCGTATAAATCGGTAAAATCGCAGTCTGTTTTGCCAAGGGTGTAAACCATCTCACAAACACCTGACAATGTTTGCCGGGTAGCATCCAGCAGCGTCAAACCATTCAGTGTCAGGCGGGATTTATCCCGCCCCATTCTGGATGACTTGCCGCCGCAGAGTACTAACCCTGCGGTTTCATGACTTAGAATTTCGCGCCGATCCAAACCCATACTTTGTCAGTGTCCACTTTAATATCACCGGCAGAATACGTACCGTATTTCAGACCCAGTGTGAAATGCTCAGCTACTTTTGTAACGTATTGTACATTGATTTCACTACCGAGATCACTGACGCCTTCAGTGGCTTCATTTGCATCAAACGCGTGGTAAGCTGCCAGCCATTTACCACCTGCCAGACCGCCACTGACGGTAAAGGCCAGGTCTTCAAGACCTTGTGCCGGTGTAGCAAGGAATTGATCCGTCCAGCCGTTAAACTTATGCAGGGTCGCCAGCGGTGTAGAGAAGCCGTACATGCCGTTGTCTGAACCCAGCACTTCATAAGTCACTTTAGCCGTGATGCCGGAAACCACTGCACCACCTTCTAACATGTAATAATCGGCATCATAGCTGGCCGCCGGGGTATCGCTGGTTTGCGTGGCATATTCAGCATTATAAATCCACTTCACGGAGTCCGTTGCGGTGCTGCCGGCATAGCTGATGCCGTAAGTATCAAGTCCGTTATCAATACCGTTATCCACTTCCAGTAAGTACGCATACGCCGTGAACTTACCGATATCGCTGCTGTAAGAAAGGTTCAGCAGGTGATCTTTACTGTCCAGGTCTGCCGCTTCAGCGAAAATACGGTTACGTTGGGTAACATACCCGTAAAATGCAGACATATTACCGGACGTGTACTTTGCGGTTACCCCGTCGAAGGTTTGCCAGTCCTGACGCCAGCCCACGTGGCCGACAAAGCGGTGACCGTCCAGTGCAATGATCTGGCGACCACCTTTGATAGTCAAGCCTTCATTTTTATATTGCACAAATCCCTGGTGCAGCTCGGTGGTTTCAGGGTCTGCGATAACGGAATATTCTCCCGCCTGATAACCGGCCGGTGGCACTGAGTAATCGCCCTGCCCTAAGGCAATACGCACATCTTCCATTTCAGCAGTGAAAGAAAAACCTTTGTAGCTACCGGATGTGATTCCCACCATCGTACGTAACGTCAGGGCATCGGCGTCAGCCAGCGCATTATCCTGTTGCACACCTTCGTAACGCAAATTAAACGCTGCCGTAGCAGTGGTTTCTTTCATTGCGTCATACCAGTCGGCTGCCATAGCCGGGGAAAAGACACCTGTGAGCGCAACAGCAAGCAGTGTGCGCGGGTACATTGCAGTTAGTTTCATCGTGTGTTCCTCTGATTTTGAGACAGAGATAGCCCGCCCGTGCCTTGCGGCTGAGCTATCCTATTGTTTTTATTAAATTGTGTGCTTTAGTCAGGCAGCATCAGACTTTTTTGCTGATGTAGCCTTAGTGTTTTTTGAATCTTTTTGACGGCTGTTTACCGGCTCAACTTTTTTCTGTTTTTCGTACAGGAAGGTGAGTACTTCATGGCGGTAATGGTTGTATTCCGGGTTATCTGCCAGCACCAGACGATCCCGTGGTCTTGGCAGATTAATATCCAGAATTTCACCAACCGTTGCTGCCGGACCATTAGTCATCATCACGATGCGGTCAGACAATAAAACGGCTTCATCCACATCGTGGGTAATCATGATGACGGTGTTACCAAGATCAGCATGGATGTCCATCAGTGAATCCTGCAAATGGGCACGGGTCAGTGCATCAAGGGCACCGAAGGGTTCGTCCATGAGCAGTACTTTGGGCTCCATAGCCAGTGCGCGGGCAATACCAACACGCTGTTTCATCCCGCCGGAAATTTCCGAAGGCAGCTTGTCGATCGCATGGGTCATATGCACCAGCTCAAGGTTGTGCATCACCCAGTCTTTGATTTCGGCTTTAGACTTACCACGCAGAGTTTGCTTAACAGCAAGCTCTACATTTTTGTAAACGGTCAGCCAGGGCAGCAAAGAATGGTTCTGGAATACTACCGCCCGCTCCGGACCGGGCTCTTTCACCTCTGCGTTGTCCAGAATGACACCGCCGGAAGTTGCCTGATGTAAACCGGCAACGATGTTCAGTACGGTGGACTTACCACACCCTGAGTGCCCGATTAATGATACGAATTCGCCTTTGCTGATTTTCAGGTTTACGTCCCGTAAAGCAGTGAACGGGCCTTTCGGGGTAGGAAAATCGATACCTACCTGCGTCAGTTCAAGATGTTTTGCAGTCATATCTGTTTCTCCTGATTAGCGTAATACGCTGTTTTTGTCCCAGCTCACCATGCGCTGAAACATCAGCATGATGCGGTCCAGTACGAAGCCGATGGCACCGATAGTCAGTACAGCAACCATAATTCGGGCCAGTGATTCTGAGCTGCCGTTCTGGAACTCATCCCACACGAACTTACCCAGCCCCGGGTTTTGTGCCAGCATTTCTGCGGCAATCAATACCATCCAGCCAATACCCAGCGACAAGCGCAAACCGGTAAAGATCATCGGAATTGAGGCAGGTAAAACAATTTTAGTCAGGTGCGTAGGCGGCTTGAGACGCAGTACGCGGCTTACATTCACCAGGTCTTTGTCGATGTTAGATACACCCACAGCCGTATTGATCAGTGTTGGCCACAAACAGCACAGTGATACCGTGAATGCAGAAGTGACAAATGACTTTGAAAACATCGGGTCGTCTGACACATAAAGGGCACTGACTACCATCGTTACCAATGGCAGCCAGGCCAACGGAGACACGGGTTTGAAAAGCTGGATAAGAGGGTTAATCGCGGTGTAAGCAGACTTGCTTAGTCCGCACATGATCCCTACCGGTACAGCGATGACCGACGCAATAAAAAAGCCGACCATAACGGTGTACAAGCTTGTCCAGATTTGATCAAAGAAGGTTGGTGCGCCGGTAAAAGGACGAATTTTCGGTACATAGTCCGGGTCCTTTGCTACCCGCGCAGCATTACGTTCTTCCTGACGCTCGTAAAATGCGTCAGCCTTTTCACGTTGCGCATTGTGTTCATCCATGAGGGTCAGCGCCTGCGTCCATACCTGTGCCGGACCAGGGAACTGGCCCAGTGACGTATCGATGGTTTTTGCTACCCCGTTCCAGACGGCGAGGAAAAGCAGTAAACCAATGACTGGCAACAACAACGCTTGCAGGTTTGATAATATGACCTTGCCCATATTGCCTTCTTTTAATCCAATGGATGTGACTAATGACGCTGACTTGCTCATGTTCGTCTCCCGTATGCGTAATTAAAGTACGGTGTCGCCTTTCAGGCCGATACCAAAGCTTTCCAGATAAGCATTGGGCTTAGTACCGTCGTACGTTACGCCGTCAATGAATTCTGATTGAGGTGGTTTAAAACCAGATTCTGAGTCGAAATCAGGGAAGTCTGCAGCTTTCGCTTTACCTTCCGCGATTAGCGCTTTAGCAGCAACGGCATAAATGTCAGGGCGGTAAACTTTCTTCGCCATGTCCATATACCAGCTGTCAGGTTTCGCTTCAGAGATCTGACCCCAACGACGCATTTGCGTTAAATACCAGATCGCATCGCTGTAGTACGGGTAAGTAGCGTTGTAGCGGAAGAATACGTTGAAATCAGGCACCTCACGCTTGTCGCCTTTTTCGTATTCAAATGTACCTGTCATGCTGTTTGCCAGTACCGCTTCGTCTGCACCTACATATGAAGGTTTAGAGAGAATTTTTACCGCTTCAGGACGGTTAGCGTTGTTGTTTTCATCCAGCCACATCGCTGCACGGATCATCGCTTTTACCACACGAAGGTGCGTGTTCGGGTACTTTTCGGCCCATTCGTTGCTGACACCGAATACTTTTTCCGGGTTGTTTTTCCAGATTTCATAGTCGGTAATAACCGGTACACCAATGCCTTTAAACACGGCTTGCTGGTTCCAGGGTTCACCTACGCAATAACCGTAAATGGTACCCGCTTCCATGGTGGCCGGCATTTGCGGCGGAGGTGTCACAGACAGCAGTGCCTGAGCATCAATCTGACCGGATGTGTCACCTTTGTGCGGTGCATAGAAGCCCGGGTGAATACCACCGGCCGCCAGCCAGTAACGCAGCTCGTAGTTGTGGGTAGATACCGGGAATACCATGCCCATATTGAAAGGCTTGCCCGCTTCACGGTAACTGTCGACTACCGGCTTCAGGTAATCCGCTTTAATCGGGTGAACTGGTTGACCGTTTTCCTGAGGGATGTGCTTTTCCATCTCCTTCCAGATGTCGTTGGAGACGGTGATACCGTTACCGTTTAAGTCCATGCTGAATGCAGTAATAATGTGCGCTTCAGTACCGAAACCGATGGTTGCACCCAGAGGCTGTCCGGCCAGCATATGTGCACCGTCCAGCTGACCGTCAATAACACGGTCGAGCAGAACCTTCCAGTTTGCCTGCGCTTCCAACGTGACATACAAACCTTCGTCTTCGAAGAAACCTTTCTCATAAGCAATAGCCAGAGGTGCCATATCAGTCAGTTTGATAAAGCCGAATTTAAGTTCTTCTTTCTCGGGCCAGTCAATTTCCTGTGCTGTAACAGCTGAGACGCTTGCGCCTGCCATTGTCAACGACAGAGCCAGCGTAGATGCCAGCGTTTTTACTTTCTTTGTCAGACCAAATAACGGTTTTGACGCTTTCATGTGGGTTCCTCGTTGCCAAAAAAAAACCCACCACCTTAGCGAATGACCGCTAAGGTGGTGGGCTTCGTTGCCGCACTCCAAATCACTTTGGAGCATGAATAAGTTGTGAGCGCGTTACTATTAATGTTCTTTTAATAAGCAGTAACTTTCGCAAATTGGTTATTGCATCAGGTATGCCAAAAATTAAAAGATACTAATATCAGTCACTTAGAAAAATACAGCATTAGGAAAGGTAAAGGCTGTTTCAAATTTGTGCACAAAAAGCGCGCATTGCGCTCAATTGGGATGCAAATAGAAACCCGCCGACGTGTATCATTAAGGTGCAAAATAAACATTAAATCAACAAAAAAGGCAGTTAAACTGCCTGATTTGCGCCATAAAATGCAGAATATTGCCGGTAACGGCAAGATGAAGAATTTAGCCTTACAAAGACTGAGTGAAGGGTAAAGCTTGTTTGTCTCTGTTTTGCCAGAGAGTAACAGCCTGCTTCGCGGCTTCCTCTGATGACAAGGAATCTGTCAGCATCAGATAGCTCACCAGGGTCGCATGAACGGCCTGCTCACCATATTGATGGTGAATATCGCCGCGCCAGAAAGCCAGCATATCAGCAATGTCCATTTCCCTGTCTTTCATAGCCCACTTTTCCGTAAAAGCAGGTAACACCGCCGTTTCCGTTTCACCTTTACGGGTAATAAACAAGTCCGTAGGCCTTTCACTGTTCACTTCCGGATCGCCACCATCCCCACGGAAACACAATGAATCCCACGCCGTGAAGGCTTCATTGACGTGCCGGTGTTTATGATCAAGATGCATATGATAAACACCCTGCACACAATACGGGGCTACCGTAGGATTCAGTAACCGCGCCAACGTATTCGCACAGGAACGCAGCGCAAAAACTTCCCGGAGCTTTATTAACGTATTCAGCGGCGGCAGAACCACGCCTAAATCCAGATAGCTGGCATTGAAGCTGTCCAGTTGAGACTTCGCTTCGCTGATTGATGTCACAGCCTGTAAGCCCAGCGTTGGCAGCACGTGGCTGGCATATAACCGACCGGAACCGGGTTCATGGGCACCGTGCAGAAAAACCCGTTTGCCTGTTTTTGCCAGCAAAGCTGCAGATAAAAGGTACCAGGGCAACTGGCGTCTTTTACCGGCATAACAACCAATATCTACGTCAGGTTTGAGTGTGGCTAAATCTTGCGGGATAAGTTGATGGCATGCCTGAACAAAACCAATGACTTCTTCGGGGGTTTCTTCGCGGGTACGGAGCAACATTAAAAATGCGCCCCTTTGATCACCGGTCACTTCGCCGGCCAGCAGCATTCTCATCGCGGTGAATGCTTCTTCGCGGGTCAGACTACGGCTGCCTTTCTGACCCTTTCCTATTATTTTGATGTACTGACTAAATTCCTGCGACATGGGTTACCTGCTGAAGCAGCGCTGTGGAGACCTGTTGGCGAGACTTTACCACCTCTCCGAAGATCAACAAAGCAGGACCTTGCAGGTTTGCTGACGTTACCTGTTCAGCGATAGAAGAAACAGTGCCGGTGATCACTTGCTGGTTGGGAGTGCAAGCGTTCTCAATCACCGCCACCGGAAGGGTTTCACGAATACCGGCATTCACCAGCTCAGACGTGATTTTGCTCAACCGGGACAACCCCATATACACCACAACAGTTTGACGCTGCATGGTATCAGCAAGCGTTGTCCAGTCGGGCATCTGGTTTTTATCTTTAAAACTGGCGGTGGTCAATGTCACCGACTGAGCGCAGTTGCGCTCTGTCAAAGGAATCCCTGTATAAGCCGAAGCCCCTGAAGCGGCAGTGATCCCGGGCACAATGGCAAACGGAATGTCAGCGGCTTCAAGCGCAGCGGTTTCCTCACAGGTACGGGCAAAAACTGCCGGATCCCCGCCCTTCAACCGCACCACATTTAATCCTGACTGCGCCAGCTCAACCACCCGCTTGCAAATGTCATCCTGCACCATTGAATGTTTGCCTGCCCGCTTACCCACGAATTCCGTTTTTACATGACGGGGAATTTCTGCAATGACAGACTCATCTACCAGCCAGTCAAATAACACCACATCAGCCTGCTGCAGGCACTTCCATGCTTTGATGGTCAGCAACTCTGCATCGCCCGGACCGGCGCCGACAATAAATACCTGCCCCTGCTTTTTCTCACCCGTCAGGGATGCCGGCGTCACTGGTTGCATGACACGGTGACGTTGCTGGCCGGTCATCAGCTTACGGAAGAACACTTGCGGCAGTTTTGCGATGGCTGAATTAATCATGGAGAATTACCTCAGGTGTTACTGCTTTTGCAGTTTGAGTAGAAGAATAACTGTCGATCATCTTTTGCAGTTCCGGTTTGCAGGAACCGCAGTTAGTACCGCATTTAAGTTCATTGCCCAGTCGGTCGACTGATGAGCAACCTGCCTGTATGGCAGTTTCAATGGTTTTTTCCCGAACGGAGAAGCAACTGCATACCAGTTTACCGTTGAGGAACGCTTCATCAGGTGTACCGCGCAACAGATTAGCCAGCAGCTCTGAAGAGATGTCGTCCTGTTGCAGACAACTGTCCAGCCACTCATCAGGTAAAGCCCGGTAGCTGTTTTCCAGCCATAAACCAAAAACAAAACGATTCTCACTGGTTGCGATGACCGTCAGACCTTTTTCATGCTGACGGGTAACGAGTAACCAGTGCGCGGGAAGCACGCTTTTCAAATTGCTGAACAGACTCCCGGTGTCGTTATTGCTGGCGATGCGGAAGGCCGTGCCGCCGTCAGTGGTAGTTTTCGCCCAGTAATCAAAAGCCGGAGACAGAGCCGCTGCCACATCAGCGTCGCTGATAATCATTTGTCCGTGTAAATTAAAACTGACTGCAGCAACACTCACCGCGCCCTGTTTCAGTTCAGGCTGTCCGGATAAGGGATCGTGGGCGCCATTGAATAACGCACCAAGTGTCAGGTTAGAGCCCCAGGTAGCAGACCAGTGAATAGGCGCAAAGCAATTGCCTTTACGCAGCTGTTTGTCTTCAACCACCGGTAAAATAACCGGCTCACCGGTATTGCAGGCGCTGTTCACAGCAACCAGTTCCTGTGCTGACAGTCCAAGCGCTTTTATATCTTCAGGGTGCAAAGACAGTTGAGAATACGGTGCATGCTTGAGTAATTTCCCTGCTTTACCGGTACGGGTCATGGTATGCCACTGGTCACGGCTGCGACCGGTGTTAAGCACAAACGGAAATGCTGTTGTGGTTTGCTGTTCGGGTAAACAGGGGGAAATCGCGATAAACCGGGCTTTTTTATCTGCGGTAAAAAACGCGCCGTCAGCAAACAAGCGTGTCGCGCCGGCTACTGTTTTTTCCGGCACCGGCCACTGGACGGGACGGAAGTTATCGTATTCTGCAGTTGTTAAACCGCTAAGACCGCCCAAATCCAAAGCGCGGTTGCCGTGATTCTCAAAAGCGGTCAGGCGGGCATGTTCATCGAAGATTTCAGCCGGGTGCTGGTAATCAAAATGTTCTGCAAACCCCATCTTAGCAGCCACAGCACATAAGGCCTGCCAGTCATGTCTGGATTCACCTGCCGGTTTCATTAAACCGCGCTGGCGAGAAATACGTCTTTCTGAATTGGTTACTGTACCGTTTTTTTCTGACCAACCGGATGCCGGCAGCGCAATATGAGCAAACTTCAGAGTATCGTTTTTAGTCACCATATCCGATACCACAACCATATCGCATTTGCTCAGTGCCGCTTCGACTTCACAGCGGTTTGGCATGCTCACCACGGGGTTGGTGGCCATGATCCAGACAAACTTCACTTTGCCTTCATTAATCCGCTTAAACAGATCAACCGCTTTTAACCCCGGCTTATCAGCCATACGGGGCGATTGCCAGAAACGTTGTACCCGATCACGGTGCTGCGCGTTATCAATATCCATGTGAGCAGCCAGCATGTTCGCCAGCCCGCCTACTTCGCGGCCGCCCATGGCATTAGGTTGTCCGGTGATGGAGAACGGACCGCTGCCTGTTTTGCCAATTTTGCCTGTTGCCAGATGGCAGTTGATAATGGCATTACCTTTATCTACACCACTGGTGGACTGATTGATGCCCATAGAGAAAAAGGTAATGGCCCGCTGACGTTCGAGGAACAGCGTAAACAGTGCCAGTATATCGTGCTCCGGTACGTCGCATTCTTCAGCCACACGGCTCAGCGAATATTCTGCCGCACTGGACAGTGCCGCCTCAAAACCACTGGTTGAAGCGGCAATAAAATCAGTATCCAGGCCACCGTTTTGTGCCAGAAAATGCAGCAGACCGTTAAACAGCACCGCATCAGTGCCCGGTTTTAATGGAATGTGCAAATCGGCCAGCGTGGATGTATCTGTTGCCCGCGGGTCAACCACAACCACTTTCATATCCGGATTTTGTCGTTTTGCCCGCTCCATACGCTGGAACAGCACCGGATGTGTCCAGGCGGCGTTACTGCCTGTAAGGATGAGCAAATCCGTCTGCTCCAGGTCTTCGTAGTTGCACGGTACGATATCTTCCCCGAAAGCGCGTTTATACGCGGCAACCGCAGAAGACATACAAAGTCGTGAGTTGGTATCGATGTTCGCGCTGCCAACATACCCCTTCATAAACTTATTGGCGACGTAGTAATCTTCAGTGAGCAGTTGTCCTGAAACATACAGCGCCACAGCATCCGGTCCATGCTCATCAATCACCTGTTGCATTTTTTCAGCAATGGCGCTGGTTGCAGTGTCCCAGGATACCGGCTTGCCGCCCATCTGAGGCTGAGTCAGGCGGCCATTAAGATCATTGGTTTCAAGCAGGTTGGTGCCTTTCACGCACAATCTGCCGAAGTTGGCCGGATGTTCAGGCGTACCGGTAAGGGATTTAAGCGTTGTTTTATTGCCTGCTGTTTCCAGCGTGATGTCCACACCACAACCAACGCCACAGTAAGGGCACGTTGTCTGCGCAAGCGTTGGTGTCCTGGCAACACTCTTAGGGGCAGACTGTACTGAAATTACTGTGGCGCGGGCGTGATTCATGGTAGTTACCTGTGCTTTTAATGTTGGTCAGCAGACCTTTTAAACCGGAATCTTACAATGCAACCTGTACGCGGCCGTCTTCAAGACGGACATCGTATACAGACAGGCTGACTGCTTCATTCTCGACACATTTCCCCGTCACCAGAGAGTAATGCTCTTTGTACAAAGGAGAGGCAATCACGGCTTCACCTTTAACAGAACCGACAATCCCGCGGTACATCACATTGGCTTTACCTACCGGGTCCCAGTTTGAGACTGCATAAAGGTTGGTGCCGCCGGCTGTATTCAGGGCGAAGATAGCAACCTGTTGTTCGTCAATCAGGGCGCAAACGCCACTGTTGGCAACCAGGTCACTTTGTTCACAGATGTCGTGCCAGCGCGGCATAATTTCTACAGATGCTTGCATGATGTTATCTCCTTAAACCAGTTCTACCGGAATACGCGATGTACCCGCAATTTTCTCTGCCTCTGTGGCAGGGCGGATCTGACCACGCTCGTCTACAAACTGAATGTTTGAATCGCTTTCTTTACTGTTCACAAACTGACGGAAACGCTTACGTGATTCAGGCGACTCCAGTGTGGTTTTCCATTCGCACTGATAAGCATCAACCACAGCCTGCATCTGATCTTCCAGCTCCTGACAAATACCCAGGGCATCATCAATCACGACAGATTTAAGATAATCGAGTCCGCCTTCGAGGTTTTCCATCCACACAGATGTGCGCTGTAATCTGTCAGCAGTTTTCACGTAGAACATCAGTACACGGTCGATATATTTCACCAGCGTTTCATCATCAATATCGGTGGCGAATAAATCTGCGTGACGGGGCTTCATACCGCCATTCCCGCACACATACAGGTTCCAGCCTTTTTCCGTTGCAATGACACCAATGTCTTTGCCCTGTGCTTCTGCACATTCACGGGTACAACCTGATACTGCAAACTTAATTTTGTGAGGTGCACGCAGGCCTTTGTAACGATTTTCCAGATCAATAGCCTGACCTACCGAGTCCTGAACACCGTAGCGGCACCAGGTGCTGCCCACACAGGATTTAACCGTACGCAGTGCTTTGGCGTAGGCGTGGCCTGTTTCAAAACCACCATCGACCAGTTCCTGCCAGATATCAGGTAACTGCTCTACACGGGCACCGAATAAATCGATACGCTGACCACCGGTAATTTTGGTATACAGACCATATTTCTTCGCCACTTCACCAATCAGGATAAGACCTTCAGGGGTAATTTCACCGCCGGGTATGCGGGGCACAATTGAATAGGTGCCATCTTTTTGCATATTCCCCAGGTAGGTATCGTTGGTGTCCTGCAGCGGCAAATTAGTTTGCGTAAGAATGTAGTCATTCCATACTGAAGCCAGAATAGAACCCATTGCCGGCTTACATACGTCACAGCCCAAACCGGTACCGTGCTTTTCAAGCAGTGCATCGAAGCTTCGGATCCCTTCCACTTTTACCATGTGGTAAAGCTCCTGGCGGGTAAAGTTGAAGTGCTCACAAATAGCTTTCGACACTTCCACACCACGTTTCTCAAGCTCGCTGTCCACCACATTTTTAAGTAGTGCTGCACAACCACCGCAACCCGTTGCCGCTTTGGTCGCTGACTTCACGTCGCCAACACTGCAGCAACCGCCGTCGATGGCTGCCGAAATATCGCATTTCGCCACGTTGTGACAGGAACAGATAGTCGCCGTATCCGGCAGCGCGTCAGCGCCCAGAGCAGGCTTGTCTGACGAAGAAGGCAGAATAAGAGATTCAGCGTGCTCAGGCAGTTCAATGCCGTTTAACGCGTATTGCAATAAGGTATCGTAATCACTGGTATCACCTACCAGCACTGCACCGATAACCTGCTTTTGTGCCGCATCAACCACCAGCTTTTTATATACGCCGTCTGGCTGGTTGTGATAGGTATAGCTCAGTGCGCCCGGGGTTCTGGCATGTGCATCACCAATAGAGCCAACTTCTACGCCCATCAGTTTAAGTTTGGTACTCATGTCTGCACCGGCAAACTCACCTTCTTTACCGGCGATGTTTGCTGCAACCGCACGGGCCATGGTGTAGCCGGGCGCAACCAGACCAAAAATACGGTTGTCCCATAACGCACATTCACCGATAGCATAGATGTCGGGGTCAGATGTCTGGCACTGATTGTTAATGACAATACCACCACGTTCGCCTACTGCCAGCTCCGCTGACCGGCCCAGGGCATCCGACGGGCGTATACCGGCAGAGAATAAAATCATGTCAGTTTCTAAGTATGAGCCGTCGGCAAACACCATGCGGTAGCGGCTTTGTTCACCGGCCTCAATCACCTGGGTAGCTTTTTGTGTATGTACTGTTACGCCCAAATCTTCAATTTTAGTGCGCAGCAGATCACCGCCCTGCCCGTCCAGCTGAACGGCCATCAATTGAGGCGCAAACTCAACCACGTGTGTTTCTACACCGGCTTGTTTCAGTGCGTTTGCTGCCTCAAGACCCAGCAATCCTCCGCCTACTACCACGCCAGTTTTACTGACGGCAGCAGAGGCTTCAATGGCCTGCAGATCTTCAATGGTCCGGTAGACCAGACAATGAGGCTGGTCGTTACCCGGAATAGGTGGAACAAACGGATATGAACCGGTTGCCATCACCAGCACATCATAATCAAAGGTGTCAGTTTTGGTGCTGACGGTTTTGTTCTTACGGTCAATGCTTTCGACCCGGGCATTCAGCTTAAAGTTAACGCCCCACTTGGTATAAGTTTCTTCATCTGTCATGGCCAGATCGGCTGCCGTTGCACCGGTAAACCACGAAGAAAGATAAACACGGTCATATGCCAGACGGTTTTCGCCACTTAACACTGTAATGTCACAGGGGTACTCACTGGCGACCAGTTGTTCGACAAAGTGGTGACCAACCATCCCGTTACCGATAACGAGTACTTTTGGATGTGTTGTTGATGTTGTCATTGTTTAACCCTTTCTTTGAGCCATAAAAAAAGCCCACACTCAGATAAACTGAACATGGGCTTCTTTGCCTGATACGCACTTAACGTGCACAAATTGTTTCCATACACAGCGTCAGGCTCTTGCCGGCCTTTAACTTCACGCTATGTGGATATCTACGTGATATCACTTACGGTTATGTATTGGATATAGCAGATATGATGCCAGTTTGAGCAATGTCTACAGATCAATAAGTTAGCTTAAACTGCGCGATTCAGATGCGTATTCTGCTTCCGGAAACACGCACCTTAACACTGCAATTGCACCATTTTAGTGCCAACCTTATCCTGACCGGTAACCTCAGGCGCAACCAACCGGCTTAACCTAATTTATCCGTTGCTACCCGATAACGCGGGTCTTCATTGACATTAATTTCAACAAACTTATCGGCTTTTGTAAGCAAGCCACGACACTCTGAACTGATATGCCGGATGTGCAGCTTTTTACCCTGCTCTTCGTATTTACCGGCCAGACTGTCCAGCGCATCGATACCGGAAGAATCCCAGATTCGGCTGTTATTGAAATCGATCACCACGTCATTCGGGTCATTAGCTACATCAAACAACTCTTTAAAGTGATGAATCGAACCAAAGAAAACCGGTCCGCGCAGCTCATAAACCTTCCAGCCATCGTCATCGATGTGGGTTTTCGCTTCAATGTACCGTGCCGCTTTCCAGGCAAAGACCAGTGCCGACACAATCACACCAACAACAACAGCAATGGCGAGGTCAGAGATAACGGTTACCGCTGTTACCAGGAACAGCACGAATGCATCTTCCTTATTCACACCACGGATTATGCGGAACGATGCCCATTCGAAGGTACCGATTACCACCACAAACATGACGCCAACCAGTGCAGCAAGGGGAATCATTTCAATCAGCGGCGCTGCAAACAGGATAAAGCCAAGCAGTACAACCGCTGCAGTAATCCCTGACAAACGGCCACGACCACCTGAGTTGATGTTGATCATCGACTGTCCAATCATGGCACAACCGCCCATACCACCGAAGAAACCGTTCACGGTGTTCGCCACACCCTGACCAATACATTCTTTGTTTCCGCGACCACGGGTATCTGTCATCTCATCGATAAGCGTGAGTGTTAACAGTGATTCAATTAAACCAACGAGGCATAAAATGACTGAAGTTGGCAGGATAATCATCAGCGTATCCCAGGTGAACGGCACCATAGGGATAGAGAAGGTTGGCAGCTCACCGGCCAGCGTGGCCGTGGCCTTTTGATCTGCCGGTAATAAATCACGGACAAAATCGATAACGGTACGGGCTTCTAAGTCCAGACCATGTACCAGCAGCGTAATCGTGACGATAGCCACCAGCGAGGCAGGAACAGCCTTTGTCAGCTTGGGCAAGAGATAGATGATTGCCATTGTCAGCCCCACCAGGCCCAGCATGATATAAAGCATGGTGCCTTGCATCCATTCCAGTGAACCCGACGCATTTTGCACTTTAAACTGACCTAACTGGGCAAGGAATATAACGATAGCCAGGCCATTTACAAAGCCCAGCATCACCGGATAGGGTACCAGCCGGATGAACTTACCCAGACGGAATACCCCGCACAATATTTGCAGCAAACCTGCCAGCACCACAGCAGCAAAAAGATATTGCACGCCATGCTCAGCAACCAGTGCCACCATTACAACGGCCATGGCCCCTGTTGCACCGGAAATCATGCCCGGACGGCCACCGATGGCAGACGTAATGAGGCCCATCATAAAGGCCGCATACAAACCAATCATAGGTTCTACACCGGCAACAAAGGCAAATGCCACAGCTTCAGGTACTAAAGCCAGTGCGACAGTAATGCCAGACAGCACGTCGTTTTTAACATTGCTGTCTTTGCTATTAATCAAATCAAACATGGGTGTCCAATTATTCAGTACATGGTTAAAAAACGGTCGGCGATTCTATCACCATCGACCTGCAAAGTCCTTTAACAGAATGTTAAAACCGGCTGTCACGTTGTTAGTGTGCGCTGCCAGAAAAAGGTACAGCGGCTCTGTAAGGGTTACAGTAAAAGAAGGTTGATGAGCAATAACGAAAGTATAGTCCGACAATCTAAAGCTCTTTTACGGCAAGGGCTGCAGCACAAAGTATAGCTTGCGGTATAAGGACTGCATTGGCGGTAGTACACCGGAGTGTACCCGGCCATGAAGCGGATTCGCATTTAAAACTCGCTGTAAACCCATCCCTGGGCGCTCGGCAGCCGCATCCATGCGGCTGACGGTTTTAAATGCGAATCCGCCACTTGTCCGACACTCCTCTGCATCGTTCTGCTAAGGAGAAATTATGTCTATTGTTAAAACTGGTTCTGCGCGCTATCAGCCACTAGGTAAAGAAGGCAAAGGTCATGTGAGCACAGGAAGTGGTGCCTTGTCTGATCAGCCTTATGGCTTTAATACACGTTTTGAAGACAAGAGCGGTACTAATCCTGAGGAACTGATTGCTGCTGCTCACAGCAGTTGCTATGCCATGGCGTTGTCGTTTGCGTTATCAGATGCAGGTTATCAAAACGGTGATCTAAAAGTTGATGCTGAGGTCACACTGGAAAAAGACGGTGATGGCTTTACCGTAACGAAATCTGCATTAACCCTTGAAGCTAAAGTAGACGGGATTGATGAATATAAGTTTGCAGATATCGCGAAGGGCGCAAAAGAAAACTGCCCGATCTCTAAACTGCTGAACGCGAAAATCACTCTCGATTACACTTTACAAAGCTAACCGGCCGGCAAGCAAATGAAGCCGGGGACGGTTTCAGTAATTGCACCTGTGAAATTGTGCCTTTACTGTGACCGTTCATTCTGGTGTGGGTAGTCCCCACAAATACAAAATAAATCGGAATGAGGCTGGAACGGGAAAATAAATCGAGCTGAATTCACTAAGTGTTCCACTGTTCAAATTTCTTTACAAAAGGTTACATTTATCCAAACGTTCTTAATGTAGTATAAGAATTTTTGGAGGGAAACCAATGCTTTCAGACGCCAGGGACGCGCTGCAAAGGGTCCTGAACCCGGTCAGTTACGACGATTTCTTCAATTCCTACGTAGGTAAAAAGCCGCTAATAATCAAAGACAACAACCCTTTCAGAGCAGCGATTGGAGGTACATCTCCAAGGGAAAAATTACTTCAGGGACATCGCCGGTATGCTCCTGCGGTAACCTGTCACTCTCATGCCCCCAAGCTGCCCCCACCTGCGGCAACAGAAGTTGAAAACGAACAAGCTTTTTATCAGCTGATTTCTGATCACTTTAAGCGTGACTACACAGTCCGCATACCCGATGTCACCGGACTGTCACCTGACCTTACGAATTTTACCCGGTCACTTGAAAAGCTTATTCAATCACCGGTCAGTGTAGTCGTATTCTGGAGTCATCAGGGCGCACAGGCTCCGGTGCATCACGATGAGGTGGATGTTATTGTTATACAGTTGGAAGGAACAAAACGCTGGTTCATTTCCGACGCACCGCCTTCCTTTCCTACCCGATGGAAAAAGGCGGGTTCACTCCCTCCTCAAATGCCCCATTATCAAACAGTCGATGTGAAGGCAGGCGATCTTATCTATCTGCCACGGGGCACCGTTCACACTGTGCAGTCGACTTCAGAGTCAATCCACTTATCCATTGGCTTTGTCCCGGTCACCGTCAGGGATACAGTTAATGCTGTTTTGGACCATTTAACTGAAGTTAGTTTGCCGTTACGGAAAGATATAGGCCCGAGAGCGGACTGCCTTGCGTCACATAATGCACTGGAGCAGGTTTCTCAACAGGTAAAGGAGCATCTGCAAAGCTTATTGAGTGCTGCTCAACACGATCAGTTTATAATGGAATCACTTAAACGCCAGCGGGCACGACTGATTCAGGATATGCCAAAATTGACGCCGTCAGTGAATGCGCGGCATCCTGTCTCCGTAAATACTTATGTTCAGCGCAGCCCCCTTGCCATGGCTGAGTTAGTAGAGACAGACAAGATTCTTGATTTATCTGTTCCCGGCGAACAAATACTGATTCACCCCGGCGTAAAAGCACAATTGCAATTCATGATAACCACGTCTGCGTTCAGGGTTGCTGATATCCCGGGTGAAATAGGTGATGATGTGCGCGTCGCCCTGACACAGCGTTTGCTTGCCTGCGGCTTTCTTGAACCTGCACCTGCCCGCTGATAATCATCCATGATTTGCCGTGCAAAAGCGGAGTTCAGCAATTGCATTTGGCGGGCGACCTGTCAAACTGTGCGTTTTTGCTAAGCTAATACGGAGCTCCCTTGATTGCATATCTTCTGGCAGGTGTAGCCATTGTTGTCGCCTTTATCGTGAACTGGTTCATGCCAAGGCCATTCTGGCGCGCCACGCTTACCTCAGCACTTTCCATTTTCATCGTTACATCTGTGGGGTTAATGTACCTGCCACTCGGCGTGGAAGCAGAGCCTGAAGAAGTTCGCCGCTGGGTATTCTCGATTTTGCCCCTGCTTGGTTTTTTCGCAATTCTGATTTCAGTATTCGTAGGCTGGTTTCTTTACGTGGTACGTAAATAATTTAATTTCAAAATATCCTTTTAAAAGCATGACGCGGCACCATTGAGTTTCATGATGCCGTCTCGCCTTAAGTTACGACTGCGATCAGTAGGTTTTGTACGGCAGGAATTTACCTGACATCACCACTTTCACACGGTCGCCTTTAGGATCAGGTTCACGGGTTAAGTCCATTTCAAAATCGATGGCACTCATAATGCCGTCGCCAAACTCTTCGTGAATGAGCTCTTTCAGTGTGGTGCCGTACACATTCACCAGTTCGTACCAGCGGTAAATTAACGGATCAGTAGGAACCGCCGTTGGCAGAGAGCCTTTATAAGGTGCAATCTGCAACCAGGCGACGGCTTCTTCAGTTAACCCGAATAGTTCACCGGTGGCTTCAGCCTGCGCTTTGGTCATAGCCATCTGGCCCAGGCATGCTGCAGTACTCCATTCTTTCGACTCGCCGATCACTTCTGCGGCCTGTGACCATTTAATGCCTTTAGTGACTTTTGCGCTCATAATCATTGCGGTGACTTGCTGTCTGTCAGTAATCATAGTGGGCTCCACGGGTTAGATAAGTGAAAATCGTTCCAGTAACAGAACGAGGATAAGACAAAGGAGTAAACCGCTGACTCCCTGCCAGAAAGCAACGGGATTACGCTCCAGTAAAGGCGGTCTCTCGCTGCTGAGAAATTTTGCATCGGGATGTCTCAGGGCATACACAAACTCTGAAAGTGCGTCATAGCGCTTGAGCGGATTGGGATGCAGTGCTTTTCTTAAAGTGTGATCAAGCCAGAAGGGAATGCTCCGGTTCGGATCTAACACGCTTTCATATTTCAATTTATGTTGTGATGTCACGCTTCTGCATTTGGCAACCTGCGTGCCATAAGGGAAGCGGCCACTGAGCAAATAGTAAGTCAGCACCGCCAGCGAAAACTGCTCAGACTGTTCACTGCCCCCCTGACCAAGAAAATACTCCGGTGCGGCATAAATAGCTGTACCGGGAATATCATCATTATCACCGGCAAATTCATTGATGCCGGCAACAGAAGCCGCACCTAAATCCACCAGTGTGATGTGATGGTTGATATCAATCATGATATTTTCAGGCCGGATATCACGGTGGAGAACGTCTTTGCGATGCAATGCCATCAATCCTCTGGCGACCTGCTCAATGATCATGCGGACAGTTTCTAAATCCGGCTGTGGGTTATCATTCAGCCACTGGGCCAGTGTTTGTCCCGGCACAAAATCTGTCACGGTATATAATGCCGTTTTTGCAGCCTGCTGATCAGGGGCGCTCACTACATGCTGGCTGTGAATTCGCCTTGCTATCCACTCTTCCATCCTGAATGCTTCAAGATGGGCCAGTTCGTGTGCCATTTCCACAGAAGGCACTTTCAGCACCACCTGGCTGCCATCTGCTGTGTTCTGAGCCAGGTAAACGTGGCTGCGGGCACTGTGATAGATATTGCGGACAATTTTAAACTGATCGAGAAAATTCCCGCTTTGCAGCACGCCGGGAATGGGCAGTTCTTCCTCTTCATGCCCTGCCGCACTGGTATTGGCTGCAGGCAGGGTATTTACCCTGACTATCTGAGCTGTCAGGTTATCGTTACTGCCTCTGGCAAAGGCCATTTCCACCAGCTTCTTCGCTGCTTCATCCGGATCATGCTCATATTCAGTCACTACACTGCAGAGGCTGGCCTCATCGATAAACTCATACACACCGTCTGTGAGCAGAAGGAAGCAGTCCTGCTCTTTCAGTGAGCGGTTGTCTTTATCAAGTTGTAGTGACTCACTAATACCCATGGCATTGGACAAATAGTGCTTTTCACCATTTATCATCTGACGGTGGTCGCGGGTAAGTTGCTCCAGCACCCTGCCCCGCAACCGGTACACTCTGGCGTCCCCCAGATGAAATACATATACACGTTGATGCTTGAAAATCAGTGCACTGAATGTGCAAACGTAACCTTTGTCCGGTTCGCCGGCATAGGGACTGTTGCGACTCTGGCCGAGTAACCAGCGATTTATTGCTGTAATAACTTGCGTAGCCGCACGGGGGACCGTCCAGGTATCTGAAGTACAAAAATAATCTTCGAGAAACTGTTTAACACATACCTGACTGGCAATGTGACTCACTGAACTGGTACTGATGCCGTCTGCCAGTGCCACCGCAGCGCCTTTAAATGTAAGCAAATCACCTTCGGGAAGCCTGAAACCATAACTGTCCTGGTTCAGCGGCTTTTCCCCTGCACTGGAATATTGACCGATGGATAAACTAAGCATATTGAAGCAGCTCAGTGAGAGGTTTGAATTGAGCCTGCCGGACAGTGTCCGGCAAGCCCTGTGTGCCGGAGAATATCCGGCAAATCTTCATTAAACTGCAGCAGGTTTTGAATCTGTTGCTACCGGTGCAGATTGCGCAGCCAGCTTACGCTTGGGAGCAGTACGGAAGTGCGTGCTGTACAGTGTTAAACCTGTAAACGCCAGACCACCGACCAGGTTACCCAGAGCAGTCGGGATTTCATTCCAGAAGAAGTAATCCATTACAGAGAAATCACCGCCCATGATCAGGCCGAACGGGAACAGGAACATGTTCACCACAGAGTGTTCAAAGCCCATGAAGAAGAACAGCATGATTGGCATCCACATGGCAAAGATTTTACCGCTCACGTGGGTTGAGATCATGGCACCTACAACACCCAGTGATACCATCCAGTTACATAACATGCCACGGATGAAAATGGTCAGCCAGCCTTCCATACCGTACTGAGCATAACCCAGTGTACGGGCTTCACCGATACCGGCTACTTTTGTTGCAATAGCACCACCATCAGTGTTGTAGCCCATGGTAAAGATGAATGACATCATGAACGCCACTGTCAGTGCACCGGCAAAGTTACCGCAGAATACCAGCCCCCAGTTGCGGAGAATTTGAGACCAGGTGACGCCGGGCCGTTTTGCCAGCCAGGCCAGTGGTGTCAGTACAAAAACACCGGTTAACAGATCGAATCCCATCAGATAAAGCATGCAGAAGCCAACAGGAAACAGCACCGCACCAATTAAAAATACGCCGGTTTGTACAGCAATCGTAATTGCAAAAACCGCTGCCAGAGCAAGGATTGCGCCGGCCATATAACCGCGGATTAATGTATCACGGGTAGACATGTAAATTTTGGATTCACCCGCATCCACCATCTTGGTTACAAATTCATTCGGAAGTAAGTAAGCCATTGTGTATACCTTTTTGTTGTATGTTGTTTAGTCGCTGACATGTGTTGCACACAACAAAATGCGGGCACAAAAAAACGCCCAACCATGCACTGTTTCCAGTGTGGTATTGGACGCCGTTATCCAAGTTTACATTGTGTTGTATGCAAAAACCCGTGTTGCAATTTTAAACAGCAAGGAAAAGGCCAGATTTAAATTGTCATTATTTTTCTGACAGTTATGAATATTAGCGTGTGACTTGCTGACCATTCATTTATTGATTGCACCAAAAAAGTTCATCCGCGCACAATGAAGATCCGCAATTTCCGGTGAAACGGGGAAAATTCCGTCAAAGCCAAACGGATTGCATATTAAAAAGTTAGCTCAAGGAAACTAACCCTTTATTATCAACAGGTTAAAATGGTGGAACAGGCTTTGCTAAATCTTATAAACAGGCAACGTCGATTGCGACCACCACAGAAAGACACCACCACCACCATGGCAGTATTCAGCGAAGCGACAAAACGGTTCCTACTGGCGGCAAAGCACGCCGAAATTCACGCACTTAATCAACTGGCATCCAACTGCAAACTGGTGACCTCAGTGAAAGACATGATCCATCAACTCCAGCGGGAGCGCGGTATCAGTAACGTATATCTGGCGTCGAAAGGGGAACGGTTTGGTCAGCAACGGGAAGATCAGATTGCAGACAGTAATTTTGCCGACCAAACCTTACGCAGCCAGTTGAAATCTCTCTATCTCTCGGGCGACGAAAGTGCCGCCAACATGCGCTTACTGGTAAGCATCACCATGGCGCTACAAGGGCTGGATAACCTTTCTTCCCTGCGGGATCAGGTAGCTGAACAGGCACTGACATCCCTTGAGTCAACACAGGCATACTGCCGGCTGGTAACGGGTTTACTCTCAGTTATCTTTGAGGCCGCTGACGTGGCAAGTGATCCGGATATCACCCGGCTTCTGGTGGCGCTGTTCAATTTTTTACAAGGCAAAGAACTGGCCGGACAGGAACGGGCATGGGGCGCTATTGGCTTTGCTGAAACTCATTTTAATAAATCATTATGCGACCGCCTTGAACAACTCCAGCAGGACCAGCAACACAGTTTTGACATCTTTACGGCTTTTGCCGATCCGCAAACGCTGCAGCAATGGGAAGACATCTGTCAGAGCGATGCCCAGGCCGACCTTACCCGCCTGCGGACAATGATAAAACAACTGGCTGATGGCAGTCCCATTGACGGACAAATCAGTGAAGTATGGTATGACATTGCCACGACCCGCATTGATGCCATGCAATCCATTGACGAAGCTCTGACCACCAAACTCATTTCACTGGCTTCAGAGCTGGTCAGTCGTGCAGATGCCGAGCTGAAAAATCATCATCAACGGGTAAAAACGCTGGAACAACAACCTAATCCAACGGGCACACCACTGACCATGCTGTTTGATCCGCAAATGCCTGGCTTACGGGGATCAGAAATGTCTGGTCCGGATACCATTTCCAATGCGGAAAATTTATCCGCACACCGGTCTTTTTACGACTTGTTATGCGATCAGACTGAACACATCAAAAACATGTCAGTTGCACTGGAGGAAGCCCGCCAGGCGATTACCGATCAAAAATGTATCGACCGTGCCAAACTGCTTATTATGCAGCAATGGCAATTAACCGAAGATCAGGCTTACCGTCGCCTGCAAAAAACAGCGATGGATCAGAATTGTCGCCTGATTGATGTGGCGGAACGGGTAGTAAAAGCCACATCAGGCAGTAAATGATTCAGCCATTTTGCCGTCCGGGTGCCATTGTCATTAAAGCCAGTGACAACCAGAGGATAGCCGCGCACCAGCCTGCGAGAATGTCAGTAGGCCAGTGAACCCCCAGAAACACACGACTCATGCCGACCAGCAAAATAATCAACATGGCAATACCGGAAAACCAGCGGGTCAATGACGGGTTGCCGCTCACTGATGCACCGGTGAACGCCAGACTAAGATACGTTAAACATGACATCATGGCATGACCAGAGGGAAAGCTGCTGGTGTACACCTTCGTAATATGAGGAACCAGTTCAGGCCGGGGCCGGTGAAATCCATACTTCAGCGCAAAACTGACAACCATACCGGACAGTACCGTTGCTATCAGAAAAACAGCGTGACGGGTCAGCCCCTTTTTATGTAACACCAGAGCTGCCAGGCCGGTAATTACAATTAAAAACCAGTTACTGCCCAGAGTGGTCATGTCACGAAAATGTACCGCAAGCCATAACGGCCCGGCCGGCTGCCCCGGGTCCCCGGCCCGGCGGAACATCAGCATGATGCTTTTATCGATGGCGGGCACGGGATCAAAATGTACCCATGCCGCGAGCAGAAACAAACCGGAAAGTCCGGCAAAAGCCATAAGTCGCAACACGGATGGCCTGATGTGATCGGATTGCATAGAAACGAAGGGTCACTGACAGATAGTCTTTATTCCTTTTGAGTGCAGCTTTGGATCGCTTTACCGGAAGAATCTATACGCTGAATACAACAGATTTTGCTGTTACAACGCCTTCAAGTATCGAAAATCTTGATATAATAGCCGCCATCATCTCCTGTATTGACTGCCCATGTTTTCCTTTATCACTGAAACCTTATTACCCGTGCTGATTTTATTGCTGATGGGCTGGTTATTTTTCCGCATAAAATGGCTGAACGAGAGCTTTGTTGAAGCCGGTTCTAAATTGGTTTTCAACGTCACATTACCTGCACTGCTGTTTTTGTCTATCAGTCAGGCCGACTTTGCCCATGCCGCAAACTTTCCGCTGATTGGGGTAGGTATTGCCGGCACACTCATCATGTGTGCTCTGCTGGTGCTTACGGCAAGGATGACGGTGACGCCCTATCAGGCAAGAGGCGTAGTGGTTCAGGGCGGTTTCAGAGCCAACATGGGTATTATCGGTCTGGCTTACTGCGCCAATACGTACGGGCCCGAAGGGCTGGCTGCCGCCTCTGTATACCTGGGCTGTATCACGATTTTATTTAATATTTTGTCGGTGATTGTGCTTAACTTTTATCAGACCGGCCACCGCTCTGTGAGCAAACAAATCAAGGGGATCACTAAAAATCCGCTGATCATTTCCATTGTCGTGGCGCTGCCCTTTTCCTATTACTCATGGACACTGCCTGACGCCATTCTTAAAACCGGCGAATATGTTTCCCAGTTGACCTTACCGCTTGCGCTCATCTGTACCGGCGCCTCGCTGCAATTCCGATCATTCTCCGCCGACTGGTTTAATATCACCCTTAGTACAGTGAGCAAATGCATTCTTTATCCCGCGCTGATGGTAGGGCTGGCGTATCTTGCCGGATTTACCGGAATGAGCCTGGGGATTGTGCTGCTACTGTCGATTGCCCCGACAGCCGCTGCCAGCTATGTGATGGTAAGAAATATGGGCGGAGACCACCGGCTGGCTGCCAGTATTATTGCCGTGTCCACACTGGTTTCATTACCGGTAACAGCACTGGCATTCGGAACATTGACTGCTCTGAATCTGGTATAGTGGTCTGATTTAAAGCCCGGGCGTAACAAACAGATAATGAAAACAAAAAGAGCGCATTTCTATGCGCTCTTTTACGTTGAAATACCGCTGAAAACACGGTTAACGCATGGCAGCCTGAGCCGCTTCGGTTGAACGCTGAACCACATCCAGACGCTCTGTCCACGGGTCTTCACCATGCACCGCTGTAGCGTCCATGGTGAACGTCATGATGTTATGCGCTTCATTGTCATAAGGCTTCCATTCCGGCAACCGGGAAACATTCGGGTCACCATTTTCGATAAAGCTCACCACGTAGTCGAAAACCAGTTCAGAGGCATTCAGATCCTGCTCAGTGGCATCCGGATACTTCACGTCAGCCGTTTTAAAGAAAAACGGGATCTCACTGGCATGGGGTGCGCCCTTCCCGTTACGGACACTTTCTGCTACGTAACCATACCGGTACATGTACACGTTTTCGTCCAGGTCCGTCATACGCTCTGCAACAAACCTTGCAGGCTCCTGCATCATACGGTCCTGTGCCACTTCAGCTCCGATATCCTGTAATTTACCGGTGCCTTCAGGATCATAGGCATCTTTCGCTGCCTGCGCATACTCACCGAATGAGGCGAACAATGCCTCTTTATCCGGGAACATGCTGAATCCGATATCCTGGCTGGTCGTACCCACCATTACCGGCACTTTCGCGACTTTGCCCTGCTCAAGCAATGACTGGGTGCTGCCCTGTACAATGTCACCATCAGCAATGGGGCCGCCAACATACGTCGGTACACCGCCGGGAGGCTGGAACAGCGCCATCAGATTCAGGCCATCTACCACTTTGTCTGCCGGCAATGCCCGCAGAGCAGCCAGCGCTTCTGCGCCATTACCGGAAATGCCATTCTTTTCAGCGAAATTAACGCCTATCTGCTCCGCAGAGGGCTGACCATTTACTTCTTCCGTTAAGCTGCGCTCGCCGGTTAATGAACGGCCGCCACCGGACATAATAATCGCCCGCTGGAAGGTGCCCCGTGCACCCGGTGTCTGCATAAGATTGTGTACAGAACCGCCGCCGGCAGATTCGCCCATGATGGTGACATTATTCTTATCGCCACCGAAAGCTTCCACGTTATCTTTCACCCATTGCATGGCGGCTATCTGATCTTCAAAACCGTAGTTGCCTAACGGACCTTCTTCAGCGGCTGAAAGCGCCGGATGTGCGAAGAAACCAAAACGGCCAAGGCGGTAGTTAAAGCTGACAAAAATCACACCGGCACGGGCAAACTCGCTACCGTCGTAGGTGGCAGGCGATGCGCCACCGTTTACATAACCACCACCATGGATCCACACAACCACAGGACGCTTGATATCATCTTCCTGCGGTGCCCATACGTTCACGTACAAGCAATCTTCGGCAGGCTCTTTACCGAGCGGCGCAGCGTCACTTGGAAACGGCTTTTGCATACAGTCGTTGCCGTAATCCAGCACTTCTTTCACACCGTTCCAGTCTGCAACGGGCTGAGGAGAACGCCAGCGATTTTCACCTACCGGAGGTTTTGCGTAAGGGATCCCTTTAAAAACGCGGATATCATCATCTTTAACGCCCTGCAGCGTACCATTTTTAACCGTTACCTGCGGTGATGCATCTTCAGCTACCGGCGCAGGACTTTCAGCCACTTTCTCACCACATGCACTTAACATTACTGCTGCAACAGCAGACAACGCAAACAGCCGTTTTTTCATAACAAACGCTCCTTATTCTGATCCACGGTTAACCTAACGCACTCAGATGACAGAGTCCGCGCACAGCATCTTCAAACGGCGTATCAGTTACATCCACTTCTACGTAACGATACTTCACGTTATTTTCATTCAGGTGTTTAACGATGGCGGCAAAGTCTGATTTGCCGTCTCCCGGGGTTGAGATGCGTGACATCTCAGGAATAATCATACGCGGATCGTCACTCAGCGGAACGGAACCGTCGTAATCCTTCATATGACAGCCGATAACACGGCCTTTGTATTTATTCAGCATGGCAACAGGATCATGACCGGCTGCAGCCACCCAACCTAAATCCAGCTCGATTTTAACCAGCTCCGGGTCGGTGTTCTCCATCATGATGTCGAAAATCACCTGTCCGTCCACTTTATCGAACTCAAAGTTATGGTTGTGATATGCGAATTTAAAGCCAAGCTCTTTCATTGTCTGACCACGCTTGTTCAGTCTTGCAGCAATAGCTTTAACTTCGTCAACAGAAGAAGGGGTGTTCAGGTTTACTTTACCATCTTTGAAATTCAGGAACTCGCCGGCCATGGGCTCGATGAAGTAATCGATATTCAGTTTGCTGCCCAGTTCCTTAATATATTCAATGTCTTCCAGGTCGGAATTAATATGTACAGACGGCACTGTCAGCTTATATTCTGCCATGAGATCTGCCATATCATCGATGCTTAAACCGAACAGCGGCGCGCCTTCTGCATTCACTGAACCACCTACACCGAACATTTCAAGCTGCTTGAAACCGGCTGCGGCCAGTTTTTTAATTGTACCGGCGGGATCTTTAGCAAACATGTCGCGCAGCATGTACATTTGTACGCCGTAAGGTCTGCCTGAAGCTGCATTACAGCCTCCGGTCATCGCGTTGGCCATCAGTCCCGGCGCTGCCAGCACACCGGCTACGCCCAGACCAGCTTTAAGAAAATGTCGACGGGTAAGTGACGAAGTCATTATTGTTTCCTCTCTCCGGTAAGAAACAGGCTCAACACGTTGGTCCCGTTGAGCCTGCAAGAAGTTAATTATTTGTTACACCCACTTTAGAACCTTTACATTAATGACATCGATATCATTTTACAACTATTGTTTAACATTTTTAGACAAGTGACAGAACCGGACGCCGGTTTGAGATCTGTCCTCTTCCGGACGGGGCACGGGCGGGTCAAGAGAAACAAAAAAGAGCACGACCTGCGTGCTCTTTTTCTCTTCAAAAATGATGGAAAACTATCCCAACTTACTGCCACCCAGGCAATCTGGTGACGGGGTTACACTGCCGCCTCTGGCTTCCCATTCTTCAGGGGTATACGTGTGCAAAGCCAGTGCATGTACCGGCCCCTGTAAAGCTTCGGCCAGCAACCCGTTCACCTTCTGGTGACGGGGCACCCGACGTACGTCAACAAACGCTTCTGACACCACCGTTACTTTGAAATGACTCTGGGCACCATCGGGTACGTTGTGCATATGACTTTCATCCAGCACTTCAAGATACACAGGTGTGAGAGCATCATTAAGTTGCTGTTCGATAAACTGTTTTACATTTTGCATGGGTTCTGCTCCGGCACAGCGGGATAGATAAATCGGAAAGTTAGATTAATTCTACCATCAACATGCCGGGTCGTCTTGTTGATGCCGTGCAGATAGTTGCGCTGAGTGTCTCCCTGCATGATTAGCAGTGAGCCATGCTCAAGACTGACCTTCACTGACGGAGCACCACTGCGGTGACGAAATAAAAAGGGCCTCGCTTCACCGAGAGTCACAGATGCAATAACCGGCTGTACGCCCAGTTCCTTTTCATCATCAGCATGCATGCCCATGCTGTCCTGCCCGTGCCGGTACCAGTTCGCCAGCACACTATTAAACTTGCAACCAGCGGTATTTTCGCAACGGGTTTTCAACGCCAGCAGATCAGCGGTCCAGGGGCGCGGTACCATCGTCAGGCCGGAGTAGGAATACTCGCTGACAGCATCCCCGTACCAGGCTTGCAGACGCGGAATTTTAACCGGCTTACCAAACAGTTTAATGGTATCCTGTGACCAGTTTAACGATGAGGCCAGCGATGCGTACAACGCGTCAGCATCATCCGGCCCGAGCCAGCCCGGTATGTAAGTAACATCCGCGCCGGGTAACGCCAGTTTCTGAGGCGCAGCGCCGGCGTTACAGCCATCATCGAATAGTGAAAATTGCATAAATCCGGAACCCGATTAACGTTACCATGAGCGACAACACAGCCTTTGTCTTTCGCGACCGCGAACTGAACTTAATACGCCACCCGGCAAAACATCAGCATATCAGTTTACAGGCCTGGGACAGCGCCGATGAATTGATTATCGACTATCTTGCCTCAGAAGCTCCTGAAGGCCCCGGCAAATGTATCATATTTAATGATGACTTCGGCACCCTGGGCTGCTGGTATGCCAGTCATAATCCCTGCTGGATTTCAGATTCATGGATTGCTCACCGCTCGCTGGCTGACAACCTGAAAGGTAATAATATTGCCGCCACACTGGATGACAACGGACTGGTAGCCTCACCATTGAAAGCTGCTGATTGCCTTGCTCCGTTGCCAGAAAAGCCGCAAACGGTGATTATAAAGATACCCCGCACTCTTGCGTTGCTGGAACATCAGTTGATTATGTTGCAGGAAGTCATTACCCCTGAAACTCGTATTGTGGCCGGTGCGAAAGTGAAGGCCATTACGAAAAATGTGCTGGAGCTGTTTGAGAAATACACCGGTCACACCACCACTTCACTGGCAAAGAAAAAATCCCGCCTTATTTTTGCAAAGCCGGATGAAGCGATACTGAAAAAGCCCGTAAAGTCTCCTTATCCGGTGCGCTGGACAGCGAAAAGCCAGAACGGCGTAACGCTGACACTTTCCAACCATGCCAATGTATTCTCCGGACGCTCTTTAGACATCGGGGCAAGGTTCATGATTGATCATATGAACGTGACCAACAACGAACGGGTTATTGATCTTGGTTGCGGTAACGGCATTTTAGGTCTGAACGCGCTGGCACTGGCACCACAGGCGCGGATCACCTTTGTTGATGAGTCATTCATGGCGCTGGCCTCAGCCAGACAAAACGTGGCAGAAAACTTTCCTGAACAACTGGCGCAATGTGAATTTGTGCCATCGAACTGCCTTGACGCCTTGAAACAGGCTGAAGAGGGCGGATTCAGTAAAGTGTTCTGCAACCCGCCATTTCATCAGCAGAACGCGATAACCGACCACATTGCCTGGCAAATGTTTTCAGATTCCAAAGCCAGTCTGGCCAGAGGCGGACATCTGGTGGTGGTGGGTAACCGCCATCTCGATTACCATGTTAAATTAAAGCGCTTGTTTGGTGGCGTAACGCAAGTTGCCAGCCATCAGAAGTTTGTTATTTTAAGTTGTGCAAAACGCTAAAGGGAGAATGCTATGCTGCGTGCTTTGCTGCTGGCTTTAGTTGTCGTAACCACTCCGGTTATTGCAGCAAAACCAAAAGATGACGGCTCACAAATTCAGCCGGACAATTATTACCCGCGGGTGAAAATGGAAACCACAATGGGCGATTTTGTCGTCGAACTGTACCGCCGCCGTGCGCCTATCACCGTGAATAACTTCCTGCGTTACGTTGATAAGAAAAGCTATAACGGCACCATCTTCCACCGTGTTGTACCCGGCTATATTGTCCAGGGTGGCGGTTACAATGCTGAGTTTGATGAAAAGCCGGATTACGGCACGATTTTCAACGAATCCGGCAGTGGCATGAGCAACAAAATGTACACGGTTTCCATGGCACGTCAGAACGACCCGCATTCAGCGACACGACAGTTCTTCTTTAACATGAATGACAATACCAACCTTGACCCCGGCAGAGACTGGGGTTACAGCGTGTTTGGTATGATTGTGGAAGGCGAAGCTGTTGTGGAAAAAATGATGGAAGTAGAGCTGGACTATCAGCCTGCACTGGGTGAACCGAATTCCCCTAAAGAGCCCATCATTTTGAAATCTGTCACTTTACTTCCGGCGGTGTAAAAAAGCTGACGCTGTGGCAGCGCGTAAATTCAGCGCTGCCGCGTTTTTAAATCCAGCCAGAAAAAATGTTGCGCAAAGACACCTGACATAAACAGATTGCCCCGCTTCTTAAAGCCCAGATTCATTAACAGTTTCTGAGAATCCGTATTATCAGCATGAGTCATCGCAGTGAGGTAATTCACGCCAAGGGTGTCTCTGGCATAGCTGATAACCGCTTCACCGGCTTCGCCACCTATCCCCTGCCCGCGGGCTTGCGGCAGCAAGGCGAATCCTAAATCAGGCGCACTGAAAATACCGCGGTTTATCAAACCACACATCCCCAACGGTTTACCGGTTAATTTATCTTCTACGGCAAACAGGCCATAGCCATGATTTTCAAAATGCACCAGCGCATTATCAATATACCGGTTCGCATCTTTAAGTGTATGGACGCCCCGGTTTCCAATGAAGCGAAGCCACAGAGGATCGTGATTTAACGCAAAAATCCAGTTGCGATCATCTGCCACCGGCTTGCGCAGACGCAGCCGCGATGTAGAAAGAATCAAAGATGTGCCCTTTAACAAAAAAACTCCCGCAATGGAAAACCATAACGGGAGTCAGTATAGCGTCTCGCCGGCCCGGCTTCACGCAGCAAACTGACAGATTCAGTTACTACACGAACACACACATCACCATGCCGGCATGCCAGGGACTTAAAACACGGCTCTTACACCCACCGAGAAGTTGCGGCCGGGCAGCGGCGCTAAGTCTTTCAGGAACGACGTGTGTACACGGGCCTCTTCGTCTGTGATGTTGTCTGCAGTAGCGAAGAGCACCCAGTCCACCCCGGCAGATGCGATGTCATATTCAACACTGGCGTTCAGCAAGGTGTAGCCATCAGTTGCAGTTTCATACGGTGCAGTACGGGTTTGGTCGTCATACCATTCCACACCCACTTCACCGGAAAGTGATTGCCCCTGATAACGGATTGACGAGCCGATACGCAAAGGCGGAATGCGTGGCAAGTCTTCGTTATCCAGTTTGGCACGAATGTAGTCACCATATAAATCCACACGCCATTCACCGGTAATGTTGTAGAACACCTCGGCTTCCATACCGTATAAGTCAGCATCGGATTGCCGGAAGTAGTACACCGGCGTGCCCTCTTCCTCATGACCTTCCTCTTCTGCCCCTTCTTCCCCGTGTTCATGCTCTTCGGTTACAGCAATCAGGCCTGTACCACTTTCATAAATGTAGTTGTCTACCTGGTTGTAGAACAGTGACGCAGTGTAACCCCAGTTGCCGCTGAATTTACGGAATGTGAGATCCAGGTTGGTACTGACTTCTTCATCTACACTTCTGAGCGTGTCAGATAACTCACCTTCATCATCCAGTTGATACACCAACCCGACTTCATAAGTCCGGGTCGCAATGTGCTGACCACCGGAGAACAATTCCTGCTGACTTGGCGCACGTTCATTACGGGATAATGTCAGTGCGGCAGAGTAACCCGGCTGATACTCCCAGTTTGCACCGGCAGAAACCGAAACACTGGTGAAGTCATAGTCAGGGAAATTGAAGACCATAGCCTCTTCTTCATGTTCTTCCTCTTCCTCATGCTCTTCTTCATCAAGATGCTCCACATGAAGTTCTACTTCAGCGTCATCTGCATCGTAGGAGGTTTGCTCCAGACGACCACCCAACTCAAAAGTCACGTCGCCCACTTTCTTCTGTTCAATCAGAAAAACAGCTTGTGTATCTGTGCTGGTTGGCGGGGAAAATGCTTCTTCACCAATCGCTTCGTAATCGCTGTCCGTCAGCTGGAAACCAAATACACCATGCCATCCGGCAATACCGGTATGGGCAATCGTCAGCTTGGCATTCACGCCTTCATTATTAAATTGCGTACCAATTTCGCCATCTTCAATTTCAACGTGGGTGTAGTCTGTATAAGCAGCAGAGAACCGGATGTTATCAATGCCGGCAGTGGGCGAATGCCATTCACCCGCCAGTTGATAGCGGGTCATATCCACATCAATTTTGGTACCTTCTTCTGCGCCTTCTTCTTCTGCCGCTTCCTCTTCTTCTTCGTGGTGGTGATGATGACCGGGCACGCCATACAGGTTATCCAGTTTTTCTACAGAAAAGCCGAAGAAGCCTTCATCCTTTACATAGCTGATACCGGCATTGAAGTCGGTTGTATCCATATCTGTACTGGCCAGTGTGCCGAAGGTGGCATCATCATCCGGCTCAGCCTCTGAGTAGCCGGGAATATCCACGTCATCGGTTTTGCGTTTGAAACCATCGAAGTGAAATGCCACATTGCCGGTTCCGGTGGTCACGTCCACCTTACCGAACTTACCGTTGTCCACAGTGGAATAACGCATTTCTGCTTCCCCTTCTGTGCCGTATGGCATTTCCTGAGGAATACGTTTGTCAACCACGTTGACCACACCGCCGATCGCGCCGGAGCCATATTGTAATGTGGCAGGACCGCGCAGTACTTCCACCTGAGTGGCACTGGACGTGCTGGCCGCTACGTTATGATCAGGACCAATTCGTGATACATCAGATACATCCAGGCCGTTCTGCACAATTTTAACCCGCGGACCACCGGCACCACGAATGACCGGACTGCTTGAGACTGGTCCGAAGTAACTGGAATGCACACCCGGAACGGTTTTCAGCGTTTCACCCAAAGTCGGCTGTTGTTTTCTGCGCAGTTCTTCAGCGCTGATAACCGATACCGGCGTCACGCTTTCCAGTACAGAAGTTTGCATAGCGGTAGCGGTTACCGTGATGTTTTCAATGGAAGCTGGCAGAAGCGTAAAGTTAACCTGCTGGTCTTCAGAAACAGGACCTAAATCTTTATCACCATGCAGATATTTCGGCGTTGCCACATGAATATGGACGTCTTGAGCGGTGACATTATCCATTGAATAAATGCCATTTTCGTCGGTATAGACTACGCGCCTTGAACCTTCTACTGAGACTTCTGCTCCTGCAACGGGAGCGCCGGCTTGATCTGTGACTTTACCGGTTATAGTAGTGGCCAGTGCGGCGCTGCTGAATGCTGTCATCATAGCAACAGCGATAAGAGAGGGAGTATGCATGGTTGAATCCGTTACTGCTTTTATCTATTTTGTGATGTTATAACATTTTTAAACGAATTCACATTGAGGTCAACGGCAATTTATCGACAACACCTGCAGTTTATCGATGATATAACATATCATTTTAAAAAACGAGAATTCACGGTGGGATGAACTGCCGTTCAGGGTGAAAAAAAGCAGAATTAACGGTGAAAGTATGGATAGTGGCGTATCAGGCCCGCGATACAGGAAACGCAATAATGTCCTGAATATGTTCAGCACCGGTTTTCAGCATCAGCAAACGGTCGATGCCCAGCGCCACACCTGCGCAGTCAGGTAATCCCTGCTCCAGCGCAGAGAGGAAATGCTCATCCACCGGCAGTTCCGGTAAACCGGATTGACGGCGCTGTGCATTATCATTAAGAAAGCGCTGACGCTGTTCTGCAGGGTTAGCCAGTTCGTTAAATCCGTTCGCCAGTTCCACGCCTTTAAAATACACTTCGAAACGATCAGCAGTACGGGCGTCATCTTCATTCACTTTTGCCAGTGCTGCCTGCGAGGCTGGAAAGCCATAAACAAAACAGGGTACGGCAGCGCCAATACGGGGCTCGATGTAAAGACTGAACAGCAGTTGCAGCAGGGTGTCTGCGTCTTCCGGCATGCCGGCATGCATATCCAGCCCGCATTGCAAAGCGGTTTGCTGCAGAAGGTCCACTGTGGCGGTAAGAGGATCGACGTTTAATTCCCTGAGGAATACATCCTGATAACTGATTTTTTCCGCAGTTCCGGTCGACAATGTCAGTTGCAGCAGGGTGTCCATTTCTGCCATCAACTGATGATGGTCATAGCCGGTACGGTACCACTCCAGCATAGTAAATTCAGGGTTGTGAAAGCGCCCTGCCCCTTCATGGCGAAACGCTTTGCAAATCTGATAAATCGAACCGTAGCCTGCACACAATAACCGTTTCATGGCGTATTCCGGCGACGTTTGCAAATACAGGGTTTCCTTGCTGCCTGTCACGCTGTGATCAAACTCGCTTGAAAAGGCAGCCAGATGTACATCGGTAACAGTCCCGTGACTCAGCAATGGTGTATCGACTTCGAGCACATCTCTGCAGGCGAAGAAATCACGGATTTGGCGCAGCAGTTCAGCCCGCTCACGCAAATTATTCAGCGATGCGGTGGGTTGCCAGGGAGTATTTGATGACATGTGATCGGATACGGGAATTATCGGGCCGGAGAGGGCATAAGAATATATCCGGCCGGTGCACGTAAGTGCGTACCGGCCGGCAGCGGGTTCAGATTACTTCTGCGCCCGTGATACGTACTCGCCGGAGCGGGTATCCACACGGATAACTTCACCGGTTTGAACGAATAAAGGTACACGAACAACAGCGCCGGTAGACAGCGTAGCAGGCTTGCCGCCGGTTCCCGCTGTATCGCCTTTCAGGCCAGGGTCTGTTTCAGTGATTTCCAGCTCAACAAAGTTAGGCGGTGTGACTGTGATAGGTGAGCCGTTCCACAGTGTGATGGTGCACACATCGTTCTCTTTCAGCCACTTAACGTTTTCGCCAACCGCTTTTTCGTCTGCTGCGATTTGTTCGAATGTATCGTTATTCATAAAGTGGTAGAATTCGCCGTCGGTGTACAGGTAGGCCAGTTCCGTATCCATCACGTCTGCGCCTTCTACGGTTTCACCGGAGCGGAACGTTTTTTCCAGAACTTTACCGGAGATCAGCTTACGGATTTTAACGCGGTTAAAAGCCTGACCCTTACCCGGTTTTACGTATTCGTTTTCCAGAATGTTACAAGGTTCGCCGTCAAGCATGATCTTGAGGCCGCCTTTGAATTCGTTAGTGCTGTAAAAAGCCATATTTTTCTCTGCCAATACATAAGGTGTAAATACGAAGTGGCGCAAATAATACCTAAAAATCGGCTGTCTGTAGAGACAAACTGGCAAAAAGATCTTGCAATGGCGTTTACCCGCCCGGAAGACCTGCTGGACTATCTGGATCTCGATGTAGATCAGCTGGGTCATCACGGCGCTGCCAGACGGTTATTTCCCATGCGCGTCCCCCGCCACTTCGCCTCATTGATGGAAAAAGGTAACTGGCATGACCCGTTACTCCGCCAGGTAATGCCTTTATCTCAGGAATTTGAAGCCGCCCCGGGCTACAGTACCGACCCGCTGGATGAACATGACACTGCCGGTAAGGGTTTATTACATAAGTACCAGAGTCGCGTACTGCTGATAGTAAAAGGCGGATGCGCTGTAAACTGCCGCTACTGCTTCCGTCGCCACTTCCCCTACGCCAACAATGCGGTGAGCAAACAGGAATGGGAAAACGCCATTGCTTATATTGCTGCCGATCCGGCCATTAACGAAGTCATATTCTCGGGCGGTGATCCGCTGATGGCAAAAGATACCCATCTGGCCTGGCTGGCCGGTGAAATAACACGGATCCCTCATATCCGCAGATTACGAATTCATACGCGTCTGCCGGTGGTGCTACCCCAGCGACTGGACGCAGAGTTCATTGGCTGGATAACGTCATTGCCGGTGAAAACAATTCTGGTATTACATGCTAACCACGCCAATGAATTCAGTCCGGCACTGAACGACCGTTTACATGCATTACGCAGACACGGCGTGACGCTGCTCAATCAGGCAGTATTATTGAACGGCGTTAATGATACGGCTGATGCACTGGTGGATTTGCAGGAAGCCTCTTTTGAATCAGGCGTGATGCCCTACTACCTGTATTTGCTGGATAAAGTACAGGGCGCGGCCCACTTTGAAGTACCTGACGATAAAGCCAGAACATTAATGGCGGAAGTGATAAAGCGCTTACCGGGTTTTCTGGTACCGAAACTCACCAGAGAAATCGGTGGCCAGCCCGGCAAAACGCCTGTCGACTTACATATTCACCCGTAATTACGCGTAGGTATCGACGTTGGCACCCAACGACGGATTACCGGATGACGGTTTTGGTACGTCAGCGGCTGATTCCAGCAGCTGAAGCGTTGCTTGTCCCTCTTGTTGTTGCTGGCTTTTCGCCATTTTAAGAGAGGCCAACTCAAGCGACGCACCGGATGTTGCAGATGCACCAGCACCTTGTATATCCATACCAGTTTCCTTTGTTGCTTGTAGCAAAGTAAAAAAGTAGGCAGAATTGCCCACCTTCATCAGCGTACTCCATCATTAATGATGCAGTACGGGTATATCGTTATCGACCATACACTCATAAACTTTAGCAGAAATCCGGAAAGTCATGCAGGCAATTAACGAACAACTTCAGGAAACCTTACAAACCCTCTACCGCAAAGCGATAGATGCCGATGCGGTGCTGGACCAGTTACAACAGGTTCAGAAAGGCAAGTTTCAGGCAGTATTCGCAGAAGACAGCGGATTTGAAACACAGGCAAAGCGTTTCTCGCCCTACGTGGAAGAAATCGCCCGCGACTGGCAGGCCATCAAAGACGCTGACGAAGCGACCTTCAAAGCCGGTCTGGCTCCGCTGGTGAAAAAGATAGAACTGGCGCTGACGACCCTGTCACAGTTTCAGGCGGTAGGCAAAGCCTGACCCGCCCTCAGTTGTCTTCAAGTTGGTAAAGAGGCACCGTTGCAAGACGGGCCTTTATCTTTGCCACTTCCTGCAGGTAGGCGTCGCTGTCTACCCGCTCAAACTGTTCAATAAACTGGTCTTTCGACAATCCCTCTGCCAGACCGTCAACCGGCGGCATGATCACATCGTCGTCATGCATGTCAGATAATAGTTGCTGCACCCGGACAGCATGAACCGGTGACGTTGCCACACGCGCAAACTCAATGCCGGCCATATCAGCAGTCAGATCCACGAAAGAGTAACCGCTTCCGCCCATAGCACGGTCCATCAACTCTTTAAATTCGCCGATTGCCAGTGTGACACCCTGCTCGCTTAATACTTTTAATGCAGCGGAAATCAGAAAGTGCCTGGCAAGGTCATTGCGGCCCCGCAATAATGGTGGCGTTAACGGTTTCAGAGCTTTATCGGCATCAGGCTGAACGTCTCCGACAAAGTTGGCAACCCGGTGATGGCCGATAAAAATTGCCAGCGCCAGAATGGCTGCACGGTTATGTTCCGCCGCGTTTTCCGGTGTGCTTCGCTGAGCAGCGCGTTTCATGGTCAGGCGGATAAAATCCACTGCCGGTTGCGGGGTATCCGCCAGGGTAATATCCTGAAACGAGATGTAGCGCAGGTAATAGGCCGTTAAGTCCCGGAGCTCGTCGTCCTGATCCACCGATAAACCATTTTTGACTTCGTTCAGATTGCGCAGGAAGCCGTCCATAGGACGCAGACTGACCATCATTTCCTGTTCAGTCATACTGACTTTTTCAATCTGCTCCCTTGCCTGGGTGGCGATATCACTTTTAGTCCAGCGGTTAACCAGCCACTCGGCCAACCCTACCGCCAGATGTCCGGGTATATGTAAATCGCCAATTTTCACTTCATCCAGCAACAGAAAATTAGCCGGCAAAATCGTGGCATCAACGTTCAGGTAACTGTCAAATAAATCCACCGGAATAGCAATGCTGGCTTGTAAACGGGTGGCATCGGGGTGCACAGTTACCTTACCGCGGAAGTCCGGCGTAGCACGCTGTAAAAAGCCCACAATGGAGTCAAACTGTTGAGTTGTGATGGTAATAGTGTGGCCCTGATGGCGATCTGAAACACTGGATTCCAGCTGAGCCAGCAGTTCATGTACAGTATCGGCATCTGCCACCTGTTCCGCTGCTTTTACATCAACCACAGGTTCACTTTCTATCATCAGTACAATCAGTCCCGCCACCAGCAATACACTCACCAGCAACGCTATAATGACACCACGTAATATTCGCAAACGGATCCGCCTCTTAAACCGAAGGTTATTATTCTTTGTGAATTCCGGAATAAATTCAATCCCGGTATGTCTTCAGACAATCAGGACTCTAACATCCACCATGCCTGAAGGGATGAATATCTGGATGTGGCATCGTTAAAATTGTGTCCGGCTGAATGGACAGTGGGTATAACGACGCATGGCACACCGGCGTTCACCGCTGCCCGCATACCATGTTCAGTGTCTTCAACGGCTACACATTCATGGGGTTGGCGTCCCAGCTTTTTCATGGCGAGTAAATAGCAATCCGGTGCCGGCTTGCTGTCAGTCACATCTTCAACGGATACTGTTGCGGAAAACATATGACGAAGGTTCCGGGCCTCCAGCGTGCGCTCTACTGAAATACGGCTTCCACCGGTCACAATGGCCAGTTGATAGCCGCTCTGGTAACACTTTTTAATGGTCTGTACCGCGTGAGGCATCAGAGGAAAAGGCTGCCCGGCAAGATACCGGCGGGTTTGTTCATGTTTTTCTTCCGCCAGACTTTCTGCGGCAACGGGCAGATTAAACATTGTCACTGCATCAACCGCGTTTTGGGCAACAGGAATACCGGCCATTACATCACTGTAAAAAGCTTCACTCAGGCTCACACCATGCTGGCGGAGCACGGTTCGCCAGATTTCATAATGCACCTGTTCAGAATCAATGAGGGTACCGTCATGATCGAACAAAATGGCGCGGGTTGACTGGCTGATTGCACGGGGAGATGTCATAGGGTGTGAATGTCCTTGTTTAAGCGGGTATCTCATTGAAACTAACCTTACCCCGGATTCGGATCAATCTTAATCCGTTCATCGCATTAGTATTGAATTGCATCCGGTATTGCTGCAAATTACTTTTCCATATCACGGATTTCGATATTTCTTCCCTGACGTGGAACTCACATGGACTTGTTTACGCTTTCCCTCTGCACGGTTTTACTAAGTGCAATGATGGCTATTACGCTGTCAGCTCTCTTTCTGACCAACACCGCTGATAAAGCTATGCGTGACTGGTCCCTGGCCGGTGTATGTTTTCTTGCCTGCAGCCTGTTAATCCTTGTTGCGTCAGTTCGCACCGTTCCCTGGCTTCTTACCCCTGTATTATCTAACACACTGTACATCGCCGCCCATGGTTTTGTGCTCAGCGGGATTACATCCCAAACCCGCTCGGTGAACAGCCACCTTTCCATTGGCGTGTTTTCAGCTTTTGTTTTGCTGATGCATTTTAACGATGCAATCAGCAGCAATGTGGAATTCCGCATGCTGGCCATTTACCCGGTTATGCTGACATTAAACCTGCTGAGCGTCTTCCACTTGTGGCGCTTCAGACACTCGGCCCATGGTAAGAGTTATTGGGCTGTCATGACGATTATTCTGCTTTTCATTGTTCACACCGCCGGCAGTGCTGTGGCAATTCTTCTTTTCCCTGACCACCTTGAGTTCCTTGGTAACGATATTATTCAGACCACTAATTCACTGGTTGTGCTGTTGTACATTTCCGGCCTGACACTGGGATTAATATTTGTTCACGCCTGGAAACGGGAAGTCACCCTTAAAACCGTATCCAGAACCGACGCGCTTACCGGCTGGTTTAACCGTCATGCCCTGAATGAATCTGCCAGCAGAGAATTTATCCGCTGCCAGCGTAATCAGCTATCCTTCGCGTTTGTGACTTTCGACATCGATTTTTTTAAAAATGTAAACGACCAGTACGGACACACAACCGGTGACAGAGCCATTCGTCATATTGCGAATGTCGCCAGGGAAGCCACACGGGAGTACGACTATCACTTCCGTCTTGGCGGCGAGGAATTTGTGATCATGCTGGCAGGGCTGAAAGTCAGCGATGTGAAAGCCATTGCTGAACGGGTGCGGTTCGCTATTCAGTCAACGCCCTTGTGTATGGTAACCGAATCCCTTCCCTTGTCTGTCAGTGTGGGAATGGCCACCATGGAACAGGGCGATCTCGGCTGGCATGTGGTGCTGGAAAGAGCTGATGACGCACTCTATGCGGCGAAAAAAGGCGGACGGAATAACACCCGCTTTCTTACCGCAAATGCGTTGTCACTGGTCAAGGGCTGAACATTACAACAGCCGGTCAGTCACTTTGAACTGAATGGTAAACTCTACGCCTTCGCCTTCTTTGCTTCTGCATTTGATGCTTCCGCCCAATGCATTCGTAATAATATTGTAAGTGATATTTAGCCCGAGTCCGGTGCCGCCGGTACCCCGCCGCGTAGTAAAAAACGGGTCGAAGATTTTCGGTGCATTTTCCTCGCTGATCCCTTTACCGTTATCTTTGTACACCAGCAAAAATTCGTGACTGTTCAGCTCACTGAGCGTCATGGCAATATGTCCGCTGTCACGCTCACTGAAACCGTGATTGACTGAATTGACTATAAGATTGGTCAGTACCTGAGACAACAAACCCGGGTTAGTAATAACATTGAGATTATCAGGGCAATGAATATCAACCACGACACTGGCTTTTCGTAACACCGAGGCAAGACTGAACACCACTTCATCGAAGTATTGCTTCAGGTTCACCTCGCGGTCTTCCTCGCTGGTCTGGTCCACCGCAACTTGCTTGAAGCTTCTCACCAGATGAGCGGTTCTTACCAGATTCTTTTTCACGATATCAGCGATTTCATTGGCACTGTTAAGGAAGTCTTCGAAGTCGTTTTCTGTCAGGCTGCCTTTCTCGTAACGCTGACGGATATCTGTGCACTCTTCCATTAATTGGGTTACCCCCGTCAGGCCAATGCCTACCGGCGTATTTATTTCGTGAGCCACCCCCGCCACCAGTGACCCTAAACTGGCCATTTTCTCCGACTCGATTAACTTATCCTGAGTTTGCTTCAAATCATTGATCATGGTTTCAAGACTGGCATTGGAGTCTTTCAGAGCCGCATTGCGCTCTACAATTTGTAATTCCAGTGCTTTCTTTTCAGATATATCCCTGGTGATGGCGTACAGCACATCATCTCCGCCAAGAGTAATTCGGGTGACAATAATTTCGCACCAGAATTCGGACCCGCAGGCTTTTTTGTGCACCCATTCGAACCGCACACTGCCTTTATTAAATGCGTTTTCGATGATCTCTACGGCAGCCTCTTCAGACGGCCGGCCATCCGGCTGATATTCGGGCGAAATATCCATGGGCGTCAGACAAATAATGTCCTCTTTTGTACTGAATCCCAGTTGATCGAGAAAGGCGCGGTTGCAATCCAGATAGTGCTCGCTGGTGAGCAGGCATAATCCGTCTACTGACTCATTGAATAGTGTTTCAAAGGCATCTTTCTGTGCAGCGATTTCCAGTTCAAGGTTTTTCTTTTCAGAAATATCCCGCCAGTTTGCATGCACCACAACTTCGTCGTTCATCATCATTTTTGTGATGATGACCTCCGCCCAGAATGGCTCTCCGCTGAATTTAGAATGCAGCCATTCAAACCGTAAACTCCCCTCCTCCATACAACGCTCAATGAGCTTTGCGCCTTTCTCAGCCGACACCTGACCGTCAGGCTGATATTCAGGGGAAAAATCGAAAGGTGTCAGGCCGATGAACTGTTCTTTATCAGCGATACCGACCAGATCCAGCATCGACTGATTACAATCGAAGAATATACCTTCGCGGAAAATACCCAGACCATCTTTTGAGGCCCTGAAAACGGCCTCAAATCCGTTATCGTGTAAGCTGATGTCTTTCATTGAAAAATGTTCCGAAGCCGGATCGCTAAAAAAGAAGGCAGCCTGATTGCCGCCTCATACAAAAATTAGCAAAGATTGACCAGAGTGCCACCTGATATGCAGGTGAAATGAAGGACTATGCTTCCGGAATGCCGGTGCAATAATCCGGTAAGCCTGATACATTTCCCTTATTCATTTTAAAGACAATGCAGATAATACTATGCTCAACTGGCAATGCCTGACTTTCGGTGAGCTAACAACCACCCAACTGTACGCCCTGGTTCAGGCACGAATAAATGTGTTTGTCGTAGAGCAAAATTGTCCTTATCCTGAGCTGGATGATAAAGATACTCAGGCCGGTGTTCGTCACCTGCTTGGTTATGAGAACGGAGACATAGTCGCCTACGCCAGGTTGTTACCGCCCGGGCTCAGCTATCCTTCAGTCAGTATTGGCAGGGTGCTGACAACCAGCCAGTGTCGCGGTTCGGGACAGGGATACACTCTGATCGAAAAAGCATTAGCGTACTGCGCTGAATATTGGCCGGAGCAGGATATTGAAATCGGCGCACAGGAACATCTGGCAGGTTTCTACGGAAAATTTGGCTTTACGCCGACATCCACCATGTATCTGGAAGACGGTATTCCCCATATTGATATGAAACTCACCCGTTAAAGAAAGGAGCCTTACATGTCCGGTATTCAAAATTTTGAAGCCTTTGTGCTAGCCAGCATTATGCTGAACCTGATCCCCGGCCCGGACACTTTCTATATTCTGGGCAGAAGTATGGCGCAGGGTAAACGTACGGGTATTGCATCTGCACTGGGCATTTCTGCCGGTGCGGTTTGTCATACGCTTATGGCGGCGGTGGGTCTGTCTGCATTAATCACTGCCTCACCGGTTGCGTTTACAGCCGTAAAATGGGCAGGCGCCGCTTACCTGGTGTATATGGGAATTAAAATGGTGCTCACCCGTCAGTCGGGGTTGGGCGGTAACGGTCCGCTCACAGATCAGAGTTTTGGCGGCGTATTTCGCCAGGGCCTGATAACCAACGCACTGAACCCGAAAGTTGCTTTGTTTTTCCTTGCTTTTCTGCCTCAGTTTATTGCACCTGACAGTACCAGTCACTTCACCAGCTTTCTGCTTCTGGGGCTGACTTTCGTCGTCACCAGTTCAGTATATGGCCTGTGCCTGGCGACGGCATCAGCCTTTATCAGTAAAAAACTGCGGGAAAACCCGGCATACCTGAATTATTTAAACAAATTTACCGGCACATTACTGGTAGGCCTGGGTGTCAGGCTGGCACTGGATAAATAATCCGGCCGGGTATTCAACGCGGTATCCAGAATCAAAAATAGCCACAGATGTGGCTATTTTTAGTATTAATAAAGGCAGCGGGGCATTACACCACTTCGGCCATATTCCCTTTGCTTTCCAGCCAGGACTTTCTGTCACCGGAGCGCTTTTTAGCCAGCAACATATCCATCATCTCTAACATTTCAGTGCTGTCATCAATGGTAAGCTGAACCAACCGGCGGGTATTTGGATCCATGGTGGTTTCACGTAACTGGATAGGGTTCATTTCACCCAGACCTTTGAAGCGTTGCACGTTCACTTTGCCGCGTTTTTTCTCAGCTTCAATACGATCAAGAATACCCTGCTTCTCACTTTCATCCAGCGCGTAAAACACTTCTTTACCCACATCGATGCGGAACAGCGGCGGCATGGCAACGTATACGTGACCGGCATCTACCAGCGCACGGAAGTGACGAACGAACAAGGCACACAACAACGTGGCAATGTGCAAACCGTCTGAGTCGGCATCAGCCAGAATACAAATTTTCCCGTAGCGCAAACCGGATAAATCCGAAGAGTCAGGGTCAATACCCAACGCAACGGAAATATCGTGAATTTCCTGTGAACCCAGTACCTGAGAAGACTCGACTTCCCAGCTGTTCAGAATTTTTCCCCGCAGCGGCATAATGGCCTGAAACTCACGGTCACGGGCTTGCTTGGCAGAACCACCCGCAGAATCCCCTTCCACCAGAAACAGTTCTGAACGGGTAATATCCTGACCGGAACAATCCGTGAGCTTACCGGGTAGTGCCGGGCCCTGCGTCACTTTCTTACGGGCTACTTTCTTATTCTGGCGCAAACGACGCTGGGCGTTGTTAATACACATTTCCGCCAGGGCCTCTGCCACATCAGTATGCTGGTTCAGCCACAAACTGAAAGCATCCTTCACCACGCCGGACACAAACGCTGATGCCTGACGGCTGGATAAACGTTCTTTTGTCTGACCGGCAAACTGGGGATCCTGCATCTTCGTCGACAGAATGTAAGCACAGCGGTCCCAGATATCATCAGGGGACAATTTTACACCGCGGGGCATCAGATTACGGAATTCACAAAATTCCCGCATAGACTCCAGCAGGCCCTGACGAAGACCGTTAACATGGGTACCGCCCTGAGCAGTAGGAATAAGGTTTACGTAACTCTCGGTAACCAGTTCGCCACCTTCAGGCAGCCACATGACAGCCCAGTCCGCAGCCTCGGCATTGCCGGAAAAGTTGCCGATAAAAGGCGTGTCTGCCGGCAGCGTTTCAAACTCCTGCACAGCCTGATACAAATAGTCCCGCAAGCCATCTTCAAAATACCACTCGGTGGTATCGCCGCTTACTTTGTTGTCGAAGCGGATGCGCAGCCCGGGACAAAGCACCGCTTTAGCACGTAAGTTGTGCACTAAGCGGGAAACAGAGAATTTAGCAGAATCGAAATACTGAGGATCAGGCCAGAACCTTACGCGGGTACCGGTATTCCGGCGACCACAGGAGTCGATAACCCGTAACTCTTCCGCCTTTTCACCATTGGCAAAATCAATCTGATAGACGTTTGCGTCACGGCGGATAACCACTTCGACGCGGGTAGACAGAGCGTTAACAACAGAAATCCCTACCCCGTGCAAACCACCGGAAAAAGCATAGTTTTTATTGGAAAACTTACCGCCGGCATGAAGCTTGGTCATGATTAATTCCACACCGGACATTTTTTCTTCCGGGTGAATGTCTACCGGCATACCCCGGCCATCGTCAATGACTTCCAGCGACTGATCTTCATGCAGGATAACTTTGATATTCGTCGCGTGTCCGGCCAGCGCCTCATCCACACTGTTATCGATAACTTCCTGACCGAGGTGATTTGGCCGCATCGTATCGGTATACATGCCCGGACGGCGTTTAACCGGGTCCAGACCATTGAGGACTTCTATCGCTTCGGAATTATATTGATTAGACATAGTGCTGCTTATTCCAGGACGCTGTTTATTATAGGCACGGGCGTGCCACAGTTTTAAACGATGTTAGCAGGCATCAGTTATGTGAGCAATTGCCCGTTTGCGTCCGGCGGGCATCTGACGCAGACAGAGACGCTTTACCTTTGCCCGGAAAACTTCGTAATCTGATGTCTCATTATTCAGGACGAAGAAAAAATAAAAAGAACCGGGAGAAACCGTGAAATTTGCGCATTTAGCTTTGTTATCCACTCTTATTGTCACTTACACCCCTGCCTCACAAGCATCATCGCCGGACGCTGCTGACTTTGAAGCTGCCGTGTCACTCAGGGAAAACTGGAAGACCCTCACCCGCGACATTGTTTTCCCCGCAGACTGGCAACCAGACAATGAGACATTCATTTACCGCAAAACAGTAGCCGGCGGCTTCACCTGGTTCAGTGAGTCCGTATCCGGTGCTAAGCCGGTGAAAGCGTTTGACCATGACATCATTGCCAGAGGACTGTCGGCTGCCCTGGGCAGTGAAGTATTGCCATCAGATTTACCCTTGTCTCATGTCACGCTTGATAATGAAAATGACACCCTGCATTTCAGTATGGACTATGAGAACTGGCAATGCAGTTTGTCCCGTGCAGATTGCCGAGCGCAGGAGTACGACCTTTATCGCCCCAAAGCGTTTGGCGTGGTTCGGGATTTAACCGTTTCGCTGGATGATATGGAGTCGGCGTCACCGGATGGTAAATACCGGGCCATGCAGGAAGGCTATAACCTGGTAATAAAAAACAGCAACGATGACATTGTTTATCAAACTTCAGACGGCTCTGCAGAAAATCAGTACGACATTGCTTCGGTAAAATGGTCCGGCGAAAATGACGCGCTGGTGGTCATCCGTTTTGTGCCGGGAGAAGCCCGGTATGTGACACGGGTGGTGGCAGCGCCTGAAAACCGCTTGCAGCCTGAGGTGGTTAAACAGCTCTACCCCAAGCCCGGTGACCGTGTTGATGCCGACCAGCCTGTACTGATTAACCTGACAACATCATCACAACAGGATGTGGCACGTTCACTGACAGATCAGGCTTACATCATCAGCGGTATTTACTGGCATAAGGATAACCGTGCGTTTTCGTTTCACTACACCCGCCGCGGCCACCAGCAGGAACGCATCATCACGGTGGATAAACAATCCGGCCGTGCAACCGTTGCCATTGAAGAGAACGCTGAGACCTTTATCAACCGCTGGCGAGGCTTTTATCACGATGTAAACAAGGCGGGCAAAGAGCGAATCTGGTTATCTGAGCGGGACGGCTATGCCCACCTGTATTTATATGACGGGGATAATGACAGCCAGCCGCAACAAATTACGCAGGGGAACTGGCCGGTGCGGGAAGTGGTGCATGTTGATGATGAAGCCCGCCAGATCTATTTTGCTGCCAGTGGCATGAATGAAGGCGAAGATCCCTACTTCATGCATTACTACCGGATCAATTTTGACGGTACGGCACTGACACCACTTACCGGCGCGAAGGCAAATCACGAAGTGCGCTTCTCTGATGATATGCAGTGGTATGTGGATGTGTATTCAAGACCCGACCTGCCCAATGTGGCCGAACTCAGACGCACAAAAGATGGCAAATTACTGCGCACACTGGCGAAGCCGGATATTTCCCGCCTGACCGCTGCCGGGTTTACTGCCCCTGACGTATTTGTGGCAAAAGGGCGGGATGATAAAACAGACATCTGGGGCCTGATTGTGAAACCACAGAACTTCGATGCGACAAAGCAGTATCCGGTGATAGAGAATATCTACGCCGGCCCCCATGACAGTTTCGTGCCTAAAAGTTTCTGGCCGTTTGGCTACCATTCCGGAGGCGATAAAATCATTGGTATGCAGGCGCTGGCAAATATGGGTTTCATTGTGGTGCAGATGGATGGCATGGGGACGGCAAACCGCTCGAAAGCCTTTCATGATGTGGCGTGGAAAAACCTTGGCGATTCAGGTTTTCCCGACCGGATAAAATGGCATAAAGCCGCTGCCGCTCAATATCCCTGGTATGATATTTCAAAAGGCGCAGGCATTTACGGTGCCTCTGCAGGCGGCCAGAGTACATTGGGTGCGCTGGTGTTCCACCCTGAATTTTATACCACCGGTGTTGCCTACGCCGGTTGCTATGATAACCGCATGGATAAAATCAGCTGGAATGAACTGTGGATGGGATACCCTGTCGATCAGAGCTATGTGGCCTCATCGGCGATGGAACATGCCGGGGATTTACAAGGCAACTTATTGATAATTAACGGCGAACAGGACAGCAACGTAGATCCGGCGTCAACCATGCAGGTCGTCGACAAACTGGTAAAAGCCGGCAAAGATTTTGATTTGCTGATCATTCCGGGCGGAGAGCATTCTGCCGGGCGCTCAACCGGCCCGGTAGACTATGTCCAGCGCAGACAATTCAGCTTTTTTGTAGAAAAGCTGCAACACAGCCCCCTGCCGGATTTTAATCAAGAAAGCGGAAAATAGCCGGCAGGTGTTTTTCAAAACCGGTAAAACTGTGGTCGCCGCCCTGCTCAATGATAAGGTCGCTGTCAGCGTACTTTTCCTCAGCCTGGCGGTAATCAAGGGTTTCATCACCGGTTTGCAGCAGTACCCTATAGCTTTCCGGTGCCGCTAAACTTTCGCTGTCCATTGCCTTCAGCACCGCCATATCATCCTGCACAATCTTAAACGGCTCACCGGTATACGGGTTAACATGCTCACCGACGTACTTAAGCAACAATTCGAATGGCTTTACCGCAGGATTGATTAATACCGCTTTGCCGCCGTACTGCTCCACCAGCCAGGTAGACAAATAGCCTCCCATTGAACTGCCTATGGCGCGCAGACCCGTTTCTGTCAGTTGGGGATGAGCCTGAATATAGTCTGTCAGTTGCTGCCCCACCTGAGAAGGGTAATTCGACAGTTGCGGGATATGTAGCGTGATATCCGGCCGGTGCTTTTCACACCAGGCAAGAGTTTGCTGCGCTTTTACTGATTTAGGTGAGCTTAGAAAGCCGTGCAGGTACAACACGTGAATCATTCAATTCTCCTGACTGAAGAGGTCCATTCGCCATCAGGCGACAACATAATTTCCCGGAATCCCGGGGGTAACGCAGCAGTGCCAAATTCAGGGTTTAGCTGCCATTGCCAACAGGTCGACGGTACTGACAGCACGGGTATCCCTGCGGCTTCATAGCATAATCCGGCATGCACATGACCATGTATTGCCAGAGCGATACCGGTAGCGGACTCAAGCCAGGCTAGCAGATCCTGCGGATTTTCTAATGCGTGTTTATCCATCCAGCTACCGCTAGGCAAAACATGATGATGCAGTGCCAGTAAGTGAAAACAATTAGCGGTACTGTTGATATCTGCACTCACCGCCTGCAATTCTGCCGGCAGAATTTGCCCCCGGGCGCCCTGAAAACGGGTGTCGAGCCCGTGTACTTTCCAGTTATCGATACACCAGGCGTTTCCGGCATGAAGAATGTGATCAGCGAATATAGCTTCAAAGTGAGTGTTACTGTCATGGTTTCCGGCAATGACCCGCCATTCACAGCCGGGCAGATACCGGTCCATCAGTGACAAAAAATGCCGGTAGCTTTCTTCGCTGTTATCGCCGCTCACATCGCCGGTAATTATCACATAGTCCGGCGATTCCCCGGCGGCACATTCAAGCACACGGCTCAATGACTGATAAGGATTTACACCGTATCCTGTCTGAGCATGATCGGCGAACAGGTGACAGTCGGAAAGTTGCAGCAGCCGCATTAAACCGGGGCCGATACCACAGGTTTATTTTTCAGACAAAACTGCAGCCATTCTGCAAGAAAGATATTAATCATCAATTTCTCATTGCGCTGGCGCATTTTGCTGTTGGGATAATCGTATGACGGGGCAAACGCGCCGGTGTTCTGGCTGGTGATGACTTCAGCCATTCTGGCATCGTGATACAACCTGACAGACATAGACGGTTTCAGATATTCCGGCGTGCCGGTACTGTTTTGAGAAACCGTCAGCGTGGTGGTGTAACGGGCAGCCTCATCAATGGTAATTTGATAAGTGAACTGCTCAGCCACGGAAAACCGGTAGACAAGCGATTCGGTATCACAGTCCGGCAGCAAACGCAGGAAACGGCTGTAGTTCAGTTCACACAGTGCCTGCATGCTGGGAAGATGTGGTACATATTTTCGCGTTGTCTGATTCAAACCTGACTCCAGTTTTTCAACAGTACTTTTTTATGCATGAAGAACCATTGTAGCGCAATTATGGTAGCAGCGTTGTCAATGCGGCCATTTTCCAGCCATTCAAGGGCGTCTTTTTCTGCTACACGGTGAACACGGATATCTTCTGACTCATGATCAAGGCCGTGAATACCGCTGGCGGTAGTGGCATCCGTGGTGGCCATAAAAATATGAATACGTTCCGTGGTGCCGCCCGGACTGGCTAGGTAACTGGTCGCTTTACTCAGTTGCCTGAGTACAATACCGGCTTCTTCTTCAGCTTCGCGGCAACACACATCCGCTTCGGTTTCACCTTCATCGATAATGCCGGCGATCACTTCAATTAACCAGGGGTTGTCACTGGTGGCCATTGCCCCTATCCGGATTTGCTCTATCAGTACGAATTCCTGCGTATCAGGATCGTAAGGCAACACGGCAACGGCATGACCCCGTTCAAATATTTCACGGCGCACTGTATCGCTCCATCCACCGGCAAACAGCTTGTGTTTGAAGTCGTAACGCACCATTTTAAAAAAGCCCTGATACAGTGGCGTTTTTGCTTCAATCTTTATATCGTTTGAGTTAAACATCCCGATTTTTTTGCTCATTTACATTCACTCTCGCATGTAAAAGCCTTATGATACTGGTCAACTTGAAACCGGCTGTTTAATCACCATTTTGGTTTTCTGGTAAAAAGCCGTACTCAAGCTTACAGAGAAAAGCGGCGATAACATATTCTGTTACAGTTAAACACGCCCTGTTACCAGAACAGACTACCGGTTTACGGAGTGATTTCATACACTTCATAGCTTATGAGTCCAGTGGACCGTCAATAATTACAGGAAGGCACATTAATGAAACGAACACTCTTATCGTTGATGGTTGGATTAGGTATTACCGCAGGTGTTCCGGCAACGGCATTTGCAGACGACCTTTTGCAAGTATATCAGCAGTCACTGGCAAATGATCCGGTTGTAAATCAGGCCAAAGCGCAACGGGACGCTGCCTACTCCGGTATTACCATCAGCCGTGCCTCTTTACTGCCACAAATTTCAGGAACCGTAGGTTATACCACGTCTTCTGCTGAACGTGCCCAGTTTTTAGGCGAAGGTATCACCATGATCGACTCCGACAGTGATACCACCAGCTATGGCCTGAACCTTTCCATGTCATTATACGACCATGCCAACTGGGTAGGTCTGGACCGCGCGGAAAAAGTAGCAGAACAAAGTGACGCCACTCTGGCCTCTGCCATGCAGCAACTGATTGTACGGGTAACCACTGCCTATTTTGATGTGTTACGTGCAAAAGACAGTCTGGAATTTGTTAAAGCTCAGAAAAGTGCCATTGAACGTCAACTTGAACAAACCAAGCAACGTTTTGAAGTGGGCTTAACGGCGATCACTGACGTCCATGAAGCGCAAGCTAACTACGACAATACTATTGCTCAGGAAATTCAGGCAGAAAATGCTGTCGAGCTGGCACTTGAAGCACTTCGTGTAATTTCCGGTAAGTACCACGACAGACTGTACGAACTCAACACAGAGAACTTCTCTGCAACCATGCCACAACCGGCCACCCCGGATGAATGGCTGGAAACCGCCGAAGAGAAGAACTTATCGTTACTGGTTAACCGCCTGGCAATGGACATTGCGAAAGAAGACATTTCTTCTGCCCGTGCCGGTCACCTGCCAACACTGGATTTAACTGCGTCTGCAGGTAAGGACAAAACTCACAGTACAACGACTGTAGGTAACGAAGTTATCGACAACACCACGCCGTACCTCGACAGTTACAGCGTTGGTGTGCAACTGAACGTACCAATATTCCAGGGCCTGAGCGTATCGGGACAAACTGAGCAGGCGAAGTTTAACTACATTTCTGCCAGTCAGGATCTGGAACTGACCTATCGTCAGACTGTTCAGTCAGTACGCAGCTCGTTTAACGATGTGAAAGCATCGATGTCGACTATCCGCGCACTGGAACAGGCTGTGGTTTCTGCCCGCAGTGCACTTGAAGCCACTGAAGCCGGTTTCGATGTGGGTACCCGTACCATTGTTGACGTACTGGACAGCACGCAAAACCTGTTTGATGCCCGCCGTAACCTGGCTGGTGCCCGCTACGATTTCATTCAGGCGGTTGTTAATCTGAAACAGGCTGCCGGTACGCTGACAGCACAGGATATTGAAATGATTAACAAAGGTTTACGTCCGGCGGATACCGAAAACAGTTAATTGTGAAGAGAAATGCAAAAGCCGTTTGCCTTAGCGGGCAAACGGCTTTTTCGTATGTGCATGAAATAAGATTACTGGCCGGCGTTTGCTGAACGGGATTGCAATGCAGAAAGCATGGATAGCAAATCATGCAAGTCCTCTTTCAGCGAGGAAGCATGCTCTGAAGTGGGAATAAAATTCTCCAGTTTTTCACTGGTATCCAGCAATTTTCCTTGCAAGCCTGATAATGAGTCATCCATTATACATGCCTTCGATGATGTTAACGTTAATGACATTGTAGAAAAACCAACTGCATTTTTGAAACACTCTTGATTCTTAATATTTATACTTAAGTAGTAATTTTGCCAACATCATGAAAGCCACTGAACTCCAGAATCGCTTTGAACGGATCCGTTCTAATAAGACATTTGAGATTTTTGTTATCTCAGTCATCATTATCTCCGCCTTACTGGTCGGCGCCAAAACCTATGATATGCCAAGAGGTTTTGCCTCGGTCACCTTGATACTCGACTGGTTTATCAGTGCCTTTTTCCTGACGGAAATCACCATCCGCTTTCTGGCCGAGAAAAACAAAAAGCAGTTCTTCAAAAGTTTCTGGAACTGGTTTGATACCTTGATTGTGATTGTCAGCCTTATCCCGGCTGAAAGCACCGATCTTGCTCTCGTAGGCCGGCTGGTCAGGGTGTTCAGGGTTTTAAGGATGATTTCCATCATACCCGAACTGCGGATCTTACTGGTGTCGCTGGTAAAAGCCTTGCCTCAACTTGGCTATGTCATGCTGCTGATGTTTATCATCTTTTACATCTATGCCGCCGTTGGCAGCACTTTATTTGAGCAAATAAACAGTGAGCTATGGGGCGATATCACTATTTCCATGCTGACGCTGTTCAGGGTAATGACCTTTGAAGACTGGACGGATGTCATGTACGAGACCATGGCAGTGTACCCGCTCAGCTGGCTGTACTATCTCACTTTTATCTTCTTTACGGCGTTTGCCTTCCTCAATATGGTAATTGGTATTGTAGTAGGTGTGATGGAACAGGAAAACGCTGCCGCCCGCCGTGAAGCCGCAGCTGAAAATAATGAGCCCACGCTGAATGATGTGATGGCTGAACTGAAATCACTCCGTGAGACAGTAAACAAGTTGCAAAAATCTCCGGACTGAGCTGTTTAATCCATCACTGTGAAGCATAAAAAAATCCCCGCTGACGACTCAGCGGGGATTTTTGTTTACCCTTCAATACCAGGTGTTCACAGACTGTAGCGAACGCGGATACGTTCCGCCCGCTTCTGCCCGTCGGTTGTCGTGAATTCCTGATTGCGCATTTTACGGCGTGCGACTTCCTTTTTGCCCATATCAAGCAGCAGTTGAACGTAGTTCAGATACACAATATCGGCAACAGGCTGATCATTGACCACCGACTCATACAAAGACAGTGATTCCTCATACTTGTCCTGCTGAATAAGGATCTGCGCCAGTGTATCAACTGAATCCGCATTTTTAGGCTGCAGGCCAACGGCTTTACGGGCCAGTTCCATGGCCTTATTCAGTTCACCATCTTCGTAATACAGGTAAGCCAGGTTATTCAGTACCACAAAGTTCTCCGGCATTTGCTCTAAAATACCGGCGTACACAGATTTCGCCCCTTCTTTATCGGAGCCGATCAACCGCTCGGCCTTTAACATGGCAATGCGGATATCAGCCGGATGTGCCTCAAGGTGACTGTCTATGAACGGGTTAACCTTTGGTGCCTGACCAGACGTTTCGTATGCTGCAACTACCAGCAACGCATTCTGGCTGTTCGGATTGGCGTCATATGCTGTCATGGCATCTTTCACAGCATCCGCGCTCTTACCTTCCAAAATAGCAACACGGGCGTAAATACTGCGAACAAAGGGCAACGCCTTAACGTTTTCCGGCATATCATCCAGAATCGCCTTTGCAGGCTTAGGTTGGCGGGTCATAGCCAGAAAATGGGCTTTCAGTAATTTGACCTGACTGTCAGGCTGTTTCGCCAGAAATGAATTAGTGAGATTCAGCCCCTGCTGATATTGTTGCTGTGCATCTAACAGTAACAACATTCCCAGCACAGCAGTTTTGTCCTGAGGATAGAGTTTCAGCCACGCATCGTAATGTGCCGCAGCGCCTTTCACGTCGTTCTGACGGATAAGCGTCTGACCTTTAAGGTTCCAGTATAACTTAGGCGTCTTGACCGTAGCCTGTACCGGCGCCAGCAAACTCATCACTCTGTCATCTTCGTTATTGGCAAAGGCGATACGGCCCGCTAATAAACGTAAATTCAGATCATCCGGCGTTTTCTGGAGCTGATCATAAACACCCTGTGCAACGGCGGCGGCATCAGCTTCATTAGTCTGTACAGCAACTGTGTATAACACATCTCTCGCCTGTACATTACCCGGCTCTTTTTTAAGAATATCATTTAACACCGCTACTGCTGCCGGCACGTCGCTTTCAGACAGAAGTAATCTGGCCTGTACCAGATCGATTTCAGTGGTACCGGGATTAAGCGCCTTTGCTTTTTCAATTTCAGCCAGAGCCCCTTCTTTGTCACCCTGCTTAAACGCAATTTCCGCCAGGAATAAGTGTGGCGTGTGGTTGTCCGGTTCTTTTTCAGCCCATTCCAGCGATGCTGCTTTCGCTTTATCGAGTTTGTTCGTGGTCATATAAGCCGTGATCAACGTACGTTGCGTCACGACAGACTCCGGCGCCATTTTAGCGGCAGCTTCCAGATTCACTAACCCGTCGATATCATTAACCGATAACTGCAGCACACCAAGTCTGGCAAGGTCTTCCGCGGTTTCACTCATGGTGCCGGATTTTTCAATCATGGCTTTGGCGTCTACCACGTTGCCCTGGCGTAACAACTGATAACCGGCTTTTGAAAACAGTGATGCACCGGCTTCACCGTCAACTTCTACCCGGTTCAGGATCTGTGATGCGTCTTCTCCCTGCCCCATCTGTAGTAAGCTGTCGGCCAGCATGCGTAACGCAGGATGATCGGCAGGTAAAGCAGGCGCCACCTCAGACAGGTACTCATTGGCTGCGGCAAAATCCTGCATCTGATAGGCCACATAGCCGCCCAGTAACCTAATCGCCGGATTGTTATTGCCATTACGCATGGCAGTTTCAAGGAAACTCATTGCTTTTTCATAGTTGCCGGCATTAGCTTCGATGATACCTTTATACTGGTTAAGTAACGGATGCTGAGGGTTATTGTTCAGCAGTTCCGTGACCATCGGGTCGGCATCTTCAGTTTTTCCTGCTTCGATTAGCAGCGTGATGTAAGCAAATTTACTGGTTACATCAGTGGGGTTACCTTCTACGTAGTCTCCGAAGGCATCCATGGCAAGCGCTTTATCACCTGTCGCCAGCGCCAGTTTGCCCAACTGTTGCAACACATCTTTGTTTTGCGGTGCCTGCTCACGCAGGGCTTTTAATGATGAGAGCGCACCTTCTGCATTCTCATTGATAATATCGCGGTAAGTTAACGCCAGCCCCTTATACACTGAACTGGTATCGAGGGTTTCTAACTGATCAATCAGCGCCAGCGCATCTTCATTTTTGCCCAGTTGCGCCATGGCCTGCATTTTGTAGAAGCCAACTTCTGCAGATTCGACAGCCGTCATGCCTTCCATTTGAAAATCAACACCGGCCAGCGCATTTTCAGCACCGGTTTTCTGGTAGGCCACAGAGAGATAAGGAATCACTTCCGAGGCAGACTGCCCCAGATCCAGTGCACGGTTAAGCTCTTTTTCAGCGCCGTCAAAGTCACCGGTTTGCAGATAATATTTACCCAGTTCGAAACGGGGTTCAGGTGCTTTAGGATTACTTTTTATCGCGTTTTTAAACTCGATAATGGCAGCATCACTGTTATTCGCATTGGCGAACTGCTTCGCAGCTTCAAGGTGTTCTTCTGTGGATTTTTTGCCGCAGCCGGTGAGACCCGCAGATAAACATGCAGCAATCGCCAGAGGCACTATTATCCGTTTTCCTGTTTTGTTATAATTCATCCTTTGTACCTTTACTTTCTTGTTTGGTATTCCACTCCTATCTGGAATATAATACCTCTTTAGTAAAACAGCCCGCGCCACCTCAAGATACATGATTCACAGAAGATACATGATTCAGGGGTACTCCGGGTAATCGTGCCGGCGTGTGCCGTGCCCACCTCTTTCATATAATCATTCAGGATCATTAATGACCAATACTGTCGAGCTGACATTTAAAGACCTTAACTTACCAGAAAGCATACTACAGGCTCTGGAGAAAGTTGGCTATGAAAAGCCATCCCCTATCCAGGCTGAAAGTATCCCGCTACTGCTTGAAGGCCATGACCTGTTAGGTCAGGCGCAAACAGGTACAGGTAAGACTGCGGCCTTTGCCCTTCCAATGCTCGCAAATATCGACCCGGAAGCAAAGTTACCGCAATTGCTGGTACTTGCTCCAACCCGCGAACTCGCTATTCAGGTGGCGGAAGCTTTTCAGGTTTATGCCAGCTTTTCGCAAAAAATTAAGGTACTGCCTGTATACGGTGGTCAGTCTTACGATAACCAAATTCGTCAGCTTAAGCGTGGCGTACAGGTTGTCGTTGGTACCCCGGGCCGAATCATCGACCATATTAACCGCAAAACATTAAACTTAAGTGAACTGAAGTTTCTGGTTCTCGACGAAGCTGACGAAATGCTGCGCATGGGCTTCATCGATGATGTTGAAACCATCTTAAGTCATGCTCCGGAAGAAAAGCAGACAGCGCTGTTCTCGGCAACCATGCCCGGACCAATCAAAAAGATTACCCAGCGTTATCTGAAAAATCCGAAGCACGTTAAAATTGAATCGAAAGTTTCAACGGCCAGCACCATCCGTCAGCGTTACTGCCAGGTTGCACCACACCATAAGCTGGAAGCGTTAACCCGGATTATGGAAGTGGAGCCGTTTGACGGCATGATCATTTTCGTACGTACGAAAACGGCGACTGTTGAGTTATCTGACAAATTGTCTGCCCGTGGCTACGATGTTGAGCCACTGAACGGTGATATCCCGCAGAATGCCCGTGAACGCACAGTAGAAAAACTCAAGCAGGGAACTATCGACATTCTGGTTGCAACAGACGTTGTTGCCCGTGGTCTTGACGTTGAACGTGTAAGCCACGTTGTTAACTTTGATATTCCTTACGATACAGAGTCATACGTACACCGTATCGGTCGTACAGGCCGTGCAGGTCGTAGTGGTGAAGCAATTCTGTTCATTTCTCACCGTGAAAAGCGTTTACTTTTCGCCATTGAGAAAACCACGCGTCAGCCCATTGAGCGTATGCCGATTCCTTCAATTAATGAATTGAACGAAACGCGCCTGAGCAAGTTCAAGCAAGCGGTGAGCGAAGCAACCAGTGATGACAGCCTGGAATCTCTGATGCCTATCGTGGAATCTTTGCAACAGGAAACAGAAGCTTCGCCTGAGCGTTTGATTGCCGCACTGATCAAACTGGCACAAGGTGACGAACCGCTGTTACTGAAAGAATCTGACCGTCCTGATTTGCACAGCAAACCACAACGGGAAGATCGTGGTGACCGCGGGCCCCGTGATCGTGGCGACCGTGGCCCCCGAGGTGACAGAGGCGACCGTCGTGGTAAGCGCGCTTCAAGCAAACCTGAAGCCGGCATGCAGCGTTACCGTATTGATGTTGGTCATACTCACGGTGCCAAGCCCGGTAACATTGTTGGTGCAATTGCTAACGAAGGGAATATCAACAGCAAGAACATTGGTGCTATCGAAATTTATGATAAATTCAGCACCGTTGATTTGCCTCAGGGCATGCCCCGTGAAACCAAAGAGCTGCTGCAGAACACCCGCGTAGCCGGACAGAAGTTGTCTATCCGCGAGTGGTCAGATACGCCGCCAAAGCGTCGGGCTCCCCGCAAAAACTAAATGATTAAAGGCAAGCGTTATAGCTTGCCTTTTTTATATGCCATTTGGAAATAAGAAGGCACAAAACAACTCTTTTCTTTCCGTGGAATCCCGTCAAAATAGTCCTATCACCACTGCGTTATTATCTGCGTTACAGGATCCACAGGCACATGCGTTACTTCCCGTTATTTATCGACACTCAACAATCTCATTGCCTGATCGTAGGTGCCGGAGAAGTGGCAGCCCGAAAACTGGAATTGATCCTGAAATCCGAAGCCAGCGTGACTGTTGTCGCGCCATGGATGTGCGACACCGTAAAATCCTACGCGGATAATCCCCGGGTCACACTCATTGAACGTGAATTTGCGGATACTGATCTGACCGAGCAGCAAATGGTATTTGTGGCCACCAGCGAAACCGATATTAATCAGCATATACATGATATTGCCCGTGAAAAAGGCATTCTGGTTAATGTGGTAGATAACACACCACTTTGCCAGTTCATCACGCCCTCGATTATTGACCGTTCCCCCATTGTTATTGCAATGAGCAGTGGTGGTGTCGCTCCGGTATTATTGCGTTATTTACGTCAGAAGCTGGAGTCAGTGATACCGGCAAATATCTCCCGTCTGGGCGCATTTTCTGAGAAATTCCGTGAGAAAGTGAAGTCGTCACTGAAAGGCGTAACGGCCAGACGGTATTTCTGGGAAGATGTATTAGACGGTGATATCGCTGAACTGGTTGAAAAAGGCCAGCCAGAAAAAGCTGATGCACGTTTTCTCGAAGCCTTATCGGCAGCGCAAAGCGAACAAAAAATTGAAGGTCAGGTATACCTGGTGGGTGCCGGCCCGGGTGATCCTGATCTGCTGACATTCCGCGCCCTGCGTCTGATGCAAAAAGCGGATGTCGTGGTTTACGACCGGCTGGTGTCTCCTGCTATTCTGGAGCTGGTGCGCCGGGACGCCGAAAAGATCTATGTGGGCAAGGCGAAAAGTAACCATACTCTGCCTCAGGAGCAAATCAATTCACTGATGGTCGAAGAAGCGAAAAAAGGTAACCGTGTTGTCCGTCTGAAGGGTGGCGACCCGTTTATCTTTGGCCGTGGCGGCGAAGAAATCGAAGAACTGATAGCCGCCGGTATCGATTTTCAGGTCGTGCCCGGCATCACCGCAGCCAGCGGTGCCAGTACTTATGCCGGTATTCCGTTAACTCACCGCGATCATGCCCAGTCTGTTACCTTTGCTACCGGCCATCTGAAAAACGGCACCATCGATTTGAACTGGCCGGCCCTGGCCCATCAAAATCAGACTATCGTATTCTACATGGGCCTCACCGGCCTGCCGGTTATTTGCAGCAAGCTGATTGAACACGGTTTATCTGCTTCCACGCCCATTGCGCTGGTTCAGGAAGCAACCAGAGAGTCTCAGAAAGTCATTACCGGTACTCTCGATACTATCACCACTCATCCGCAACTGGATGAAATGAAGCCGCCGACACTCATTATAGTGGGCAGCGTAGTCACACTGCATAAGAAGCTGGACTGGTTTACTGCTTAACCCTTTGTTAAATTCGGGTTTTGTTCCATACTCTGTGTAATTGCCGGGCAGTTTGTTCCGGCGGATTTTGACGCATTGCGCCCCGGCGCAAATGGATACGATCTGATATGAATATCTCTCTGCTCCGGTGGTGGTTGTTTTGTTTTATGTTTGCCGCTACCGGCGCCATAGCAGAACAAACGGCTTTTAAAAAAAATACTGCCGGCGGCCAGACAACGTACCAGTACAAGTGGCTTGATGCTCAGGACAGAATCCAGTCTGTCAGTTTTGCGCTGGATAACAAAAAGCTGGCAGCGGGACCACGGGAACAGAAAAATTACCGTCCTGAGCTTGCCATGCGATATGTAACGGTAGAGCTGCTGAATGTGGCCCGTCAGTTCAACCCTAAAGATGCCAATATTCAAATCAGGCAACAGGGCGACAAAGTTTCAATAAAAGTAAAATCCCGTAATAAGGAAAAACTGGCAGTTATTCAGGGCCAGCTGGCGCAAGCGAAGGAAAAAGCATTCAACGATTACCTGCATCAGCACTACTACACACGCTACCGCACATCATTTAATCAGGAAGCCATCAAGCCGGATCATATAAGGTACATTAACGAGATGACCGGCACACTGATCCCGCTCTCCCAGGCATTTTACGAGAAAGTGGATGCGCAGGCGGATGCCAGAGAATATTTCAATATACTGCTCAGTTGGGTGCAAAGCATTCCCTACGACGCATTGGATAACCGGGCACAAAGTAACGGTTCAGGCTTTGCGCCACCCGCCCAGTTGCTCGCTGAAAACCGTGGTGACTGTGACAGCAAATCCGTATTAACCGCTTCCATAGCCAGAGCCTTTCTGCCAGACACTGCCATGGTACTGGTGTTATTGCCCGACCACGCCCTGCTGGGCATAGCACTTACACCACGCAAAGGCGAGAGAACCATAAAAGCCGACGGCAAAACATACGTGTTGATTGAACCCACCGGCCCGGCGTTATACGAAGTGGGTAAAATTGCGCCAACCTCTGAATTTGCCGTAGCACAGAAAAAATATACGCTGGAAGAAATTCAGTAAAAAAGGCCGCGCAGAGGCGGCCTGAAAGGGTTAATTCAGCTCAGAGTTCCTGCTCGGCAAACTCTGCCAGACGTGAGCGTACCACCCCGTCCAGATTAATCGTGGCGCTGCCGGAGAAATTCTTGAACCTTTCTACCAGATAAGTCAGCCCTGATGTTACCGCTGACAGATAATTGCTGTCTATCTGTGCCAGGTTACCCGAACAAATCAGCTTAGTGCCCTCCCCGCACCGGGTAATAATGGTTTTCAGTTGGGCAGCCGTCAGGTTTTGCGATTCATCCAGAATAACTATGGAGTTCTGGATGCTTCGCCCGCGCATAAAGTTTACGGACTTAAACTGGATGTTCGCTTTCTCCATGATGTAGTTCATCGAACTTTTCGCGTTTTCATCGTGCTTATGCAAAACTTCCAGCGAATCGGTGATGGCTGCCAGCCAGGGGGCCATCTTCTCTTCCTCGGTGCCCGGCAGGAAACCGATGGACTCGGCAATTTCCGGCGTAGAACGGGTAACGATAATTTTATCGTACATGTTCTTCTCTACCACCATTTCAAGGGCGGCAGCCAGCGCCAGCAACGTTTTACCGCTACCGGCAGGCCCGGTAAGAATAACCAGGTCTATATGCGGGTCCAGCAGCGAGTGCAGTGCCATTGCCTGGCCAATATTTTTAGGAGATATGCCCCATGCATGGCGGCTCATCAAGCGCTCATAACCTAAATCGAGCACTTCCAGCGTGTCAGAAGTCATATCCTCAACAATACCGGCGAACTGCTGCGTATCGTCCAGCAAGTATTCGTTGATATAGGGATCTTCCATGACATTACGGGGGATCGTGTGGATGGTGTCTCTGCCTTCCGAGCGGCTTTCCACCGATTTCACCTTTTCCCAGAAATTGCCTTCAAATTTATGGAAGCCCTTCGACAAGTATTTAATGTCTGTGATGAGCTGGTCGGTACGGTAGTCTTCTACGTGAGCAAGCCCTGCACCTTTTGCTTTCAGGCGCATGTTCAGATCTTTCGTCACCAGCACAACTTGCTGGGGTGCATAGGTTTTCTGCAGATGCAGCGCCACATTGATAATACGGTTGTCATTTTCGTTGCTGGTAAATATTTGCTGGGATTCAGCCATATTCAAATCAGCGAAAATAGACAGTGCACCAGTGGGTTTATTTTCTCCTGCACCCAGCCCTTCAAGGGATACGCCTGCCAGCATGTCTTCCGGGGTGGCGTCATGGAGTAAGTCTTCCATTGAGCGGATTGACACTCTGGCATCACGGGCAACGTCTTTTTTACTGTCTTTGATGTAATCGAGTTCTTCAAGAACAGTCATCGGAACGACAACGTCATTTTCTTTGAATGAGAGAAATGCAAGGGGTTCGTGTAGCAGAATATTCGTATCTAAAACGTAGATCTTTGTTTCTGTGGATTTTTTTCTTGGCATCCTTCGCTCCGTCAAGAGTAAAACCTCGCCCGCCTGATTACTGACGTGCAATCAAGAGTCCCGCGAAGGAGAAGATGCCTGTGTCGAACCGGACGCTCAACTCCATGTCGCGTCGACCTTCAAATTAACCATAATCCAGTTTTCCCGGCTTGGCTATTAATTTCTTTTCTGATTGCGCGGGTGGCAAAGCCGATCCGGAATTCATCAACAGTCCGTCAGCCTTCGGCTACACTTCTGTGAAACTTACCCGGTATGGTACTTCACGGCTTTATTCGTACAGCGGTGTTCAGTACAATACCGGCCGCTAAAATAAAGGGTGGTAATATGAGTTCTGTAAATACGTTTTCAGCCGGTCAGCGCTGGTTGAGTAACACTGAGTCTGAATTAGGTTTAGGGGCTGTGCTCAGCGTCGATTTTCGTTCTGTTGAGATACTTTTTCCTGCAACCGGTGACAGCCGTATTTACACGAAGGACAACGCCCCTCTCACCCGTCTTATCTTTACTGAAGGCGACGTCATTACCAGCGAAGAAGGCTGGACTTTACAAATACAAAAAGTAGAAGAAAGCAACGGTGTACTGATTTATCACGGATTGCGTGAGGACACCAAAGAAACGGCGCGACTGCCGGAAACCTTTCTCGACCATCACATCCGGCTGAACCAGCCGGAGCAGCGTTTATTTAACTTTCAAACCGATACCCCAAAGTGGTTCGAACTGCGCCAGAAAGCACTGGAACACCAGCATGCGTACCTGAAATCAGGCACGATTGGCTTGTCTGGTGCGCGGATTGAATTGATCCCTCACCAGTTACATATTGCCTCTGAAGTGGGTAACCGCCATGCACCACGGGTATTGCTTGCCGATGAGGTGGGATTGGGTAAAACCATTGAAGCCGCACTGGTTATTCACCGCCAGTTAAAAACCGGCCGGGCCCAGCGGGTACTCATTGTGGTACCGGATTCCCTGGTCCATCAGTGGCTGGTTGAAATGCTGCGCCGGGTAAATCTTGCCTTCGCTATTTTTGATGAAAGCCGTTGCGATGCGCTGGACGAGTCGGGCACGAACCCGTTTGAGAACGAACAGCTGGTACTGTGCAGTATCAGTTTCTTAAAAGACAATCCTAAACGCCACCAGCAAGCCCTTGATGCCGGCTGGGATTTACTGGTTGTCGACGAGGCCCATCATCTGGCCTGGTCCAAAGATGCGCCTTCTGAAGAATATCAACGCATTGAGGCGCTGGCAGAAATCACCGCCGGCGTTCTGCTGTTAACAGCTACCCCTGATCAGCTGGGACATGAGAGTCACTTTGCCCGACTGCGACTGTTAGATCCTGCCAGGTTCCATGATTACAATCACTTCCTTGAAGAAGAAAGTCAGTACAGTGCACTGGCAGAGGCAGTGTCACCGTTACTCACAGACGAGCCGTTATCTGCTGACGCAAGAGAAAAACTCACGTCTCTCGCGCCTGAGATAACCGGCCGCTACAGCGATATGGATGAACCGGCCACACGTAAAGCCATTCTCAGCCAGCTGATTGATACACACGGCACAGGCCGGTTGTTATTCCGTAACCGTCGCGCCGGTATTGAAGGTTTCCCGGTAAGAATGCTGAACAGCTATCCGTTACCTCTGCCGGAAATGTACGACAGTGCCGTCTGCGGCGGGGAACTCTTCGACGCGTTATATCCGGAGCGCCAGAGCGCGCTGGTTAACAGCTGGACCGATAACGACCCCCGTGTTGACTGGCTACTGGAGTTTTTACCCTCAGTCCGCCCTGCCAAAGTTCTGCTGATTTGTGCCGACAAACGCACCGCACAGCAACTGGGTGAAGTGATCAGAACCCGCAGCGGTATTCGCCAGAGTGTATTTCATGAAGGCATGAGTATTGTAGAGCGGGATAAAGCGGCCCACTATTTCTCCGACCCGGAAGAAGGGGCGCAGATCTTACTGTGTAGTGAAATTGGCAGCGAAGGCCGTAACTTCCAGTTTGCCCATCATCTGGTGCTGTTTGATTTACCGCTTACACCGGACTTACTGGAACAGCGTATCGGTCGTCTGGACCGCATTGGCCAGACAAAAGATATTCAAATCCACGTGCCTTACATCAGTCAGTCTGCCCAGGAAGTGCTGTTGAAATGGTATCGTGATGGGTTAGGTGCTTTCTCACATACCTGCCCCACCGGCTCAGGTGTATTCGAAGAAGTGCAGGCGCAATTGGTGGAAGCCTGTCTTGACCCTGAAAACGAAGCGCTGGTTTCTGAACTGGTTACCACCAGTAAAGCCCTGAATGACACACTGAAAGCCAAACTGGATGCCGGCCGCGATCGTCTGCTGGAATTGAATGCGTCAGGGGAAGGTAAGGTAGACGGGCTGCTCGAAGAAATTGTTGAGCAGGATGCATCTGTTGAGCTGTCCCGCTTCATGGGCCGCCTGTTTGATGCCCTTGGCGTTAATCAGGAAGAGAAAGGTAATGACTGTTTCATTCTGACCCCGTCAGAATCGATGGTTAACCACCTTCCGGGTCTGGATCCTGAAGGTATGACAGTCACCTATCGCCGCCGCGTTGCCACCACGCTTGAGCATGTGCACTTTTTAAGCTGGGACCATCCGCTGGTCCACAATGCCATCGATATGGTATTAACTGATGTACTGGGTAAAGCCAGTGTCGGGTTTATCGCTGATAAAGGTTTGCCGAAAGGGGCATTCTGGCTGGAGTCACTGTTTGTACTTCAGGCAAATGCAGATCGCCAGTTGCAACCGGGCCGCTTCCTGCCGGCAACACCGCTGCGCATTTGTACCGACGGCCACGGTAAACCGGTAAACCTGGTCTTTGATGCCCCCCGTAAAGCCGGCAGAAAAATTGTTCAGCAACTGATTCAGGCATTGCAACAAGCGCTGACACTGCACATTGAAAAAGCCACCGCAGCGGCTCAGCAACAAGCGAACCAAATTCAGCATGATGCCATTGAAACCATGCAGGCAACCCTTAGCGCAGAAGCCCGCCGCTTACGGGATTTACAGGCACAGAATCCGTCAATACGGGACAGTGAAATCGAATTTATTGAGACCCAGCTGACGGGCTTAACCGCCGCGCTGCAGTCTGCATCAGTTCAACTGGAAGGGCTGCGTATCGTGGTGAATAATCCGTGAGTATGCCTGCCGGTAAAAAGCCGTTTATTTACAATCCACCCATGTCACCTTATTTGTCACTGGTGTATTACGACAATGACATTGTGGTGGCAAATAAACAAAGTGGCCTGTTAAGTGTGACGGGTATCCAGCCCGCCCACAAAGATGCGCTTATCAGCCGCGTGCAAAAAGTGCTGCCTTCTGCCACCGTGGTTCACCGGCTGGATATGGCAACCTCCGGCATTATGGTAATGGCACTTAATAAAGAGGCTCACCGCCGGCTCTCAAAGCAGTTTCAGGACAGGCTGACGAAAAAGCGTTACTACGCCAGGGTCGATGGCACAGTGGCGGATGATGAAGGAATTATTACCCTGCCACTGATTGTGGACTGGCCTAACCGCCCCAAACAGAAAGTAGACTTTGAGAATGGTAAGCCCTCACTAACACATTACCGTGTTATCAGACGTCTTGACGGAGAAACCTGGGTTGAGCTGCTGCCGGTCACCGGCCGCTCTCATCAATTGCGGGTGCACATGCTGTCACTGGGTCATCCCATCCTGGGTGACAGGTTATATGCTCATGATGAGGCCAGAGCGAAGGCTCCCCGCCTTCAGCTCCATGCCGAAACGCTGATCCTGCAACATCCTTCTTCGGGAGAATGGAAACGGTTTACCAGCGATGTGCCATTCATGGACTATCAACCTGACACGCTGCCACTTCCGGGGTCGGACGACATCAACCCGGATTAAGTTTTGCTTTGCACTGCCGATAACCTGTTTAGCCAGATTTGTTAACCGGAGTCCCAGTGTTCCGCTCTATAGTGTGTGTTCTTTTATTGCTGACCGGCAGTACACGGGCCGGCATACTTGCAGACGATATTCGTCAGCAGTATTTGCCGTCTGAGTACGAAACCGTACTCGCCGGTGAAGAAGACATTCCGGTTTTCTCCGCGCAGCCCACCACCACCCTCAGTCGCGGTGTAGCGATTATTTTTATGGATACAGGCTACCAGGGCCTGACTTTACAAAATGCACAGCAACTGGCTGCCAGACTTAATCAGTGGGGCTGGCACACCCGTATTGTACCGTCTCCGGTAAGTTTAAATCCGCCGGCTACAACCCCTGTTACGGAAACAGCTTCCCCTGCGGACAGCACCGGAAATGATGAAGTGCAAAGCAATAGTGATACGCTGAGTGCACTGATGCATCCCAGGGCCTGGGCGGGTTCACCGGTAGCCGATGCCGGTACGAGCCAGACGATGATGGCTTTGATAGCCGGTGCAGTCTTTCGCAGTGTGGATGATGTACCGGGTTTCAGACTGGTGATCAGTCAGGGAATGGGCGCAGCGCAATTTCTTTCCCTGGCCGTTACCGATAATGTGCCCCCGCCTGATGGTCTCGTGGTGATAAGTCCCTACTGGCCCCAGAGCGGCCTGCAGCAAAATATATCAGAGCAACTTGCCAGTACATTGTTTCCGGTACTTGATTTACAGCTGCCGGGATCGACTCCCTGGACTGCCGGAGCCCCTGCTATCCGCCGGACAGACGCCACGAAAGCGCTAAAACTTCACTACCGGCAGAAGCAGTTAGGTGCATCAGTAAATCTCGCCAGCACGTTCGGAAACTCGGCGTTCAGTAACAGCCTCAGCAAAGAAATTTATGGCTGGGTAAATTACCTGGGCTGGTAAAGAACCGGCAAGCGGAAGTCAATGGTGATTTTTTACAAGGAAATCAAAAGCCTGTTTACTTTTGTTTACAAATCACACAAAATACCCGGTTAACGACTATACTAACTAATCATTTGGGTATCAGGCAGCGCCGACTATGCTTTTGTCATTTGTTGATACCAAGGCCGCGCAGCTATGCTTTTATCTTCGCGGTTTTTGGCAAGACGAAATACCACATTCTGAGGTAGAAATATTCTTCTGGGACACTATGGAAGAATGGAGCCTGGTTCATTACGACCTCGATCAGCCATACACTCAAAGAGAACGTGTATTCTGGCATGTACTGCATCAACTTCACTTCTGGTCTGAAGAAAAACTCAAATACGACCCTTTTCTGGTAGAAGAACTGACCACCTGCACCGCTTTTCTGGAAGGCAAAGGTACCTGTCCTCTCGACTGCGTAGGCATCCGTCCCTGAACGACCTTTCACAATTGTTTACGGCGGTTGTGTTTCCTCCCGTTACATGATCAAATACTCTTTTGGTTACTGACCGGTAAGTTTTCTTATGCGTTTTATCCAGTCCTTTGCTGACCGGCGGCTCTTCAGTATTTTCGTATTCGGTATTGCCAGTGGTTTTCCCTGGGTCATGATCAGTTCTGTCATGACTGCCTGGCTAAAAGATGAAGGTTTATCCCGTACAGATATCAGCTTATTCGGCAGTATATTTGCGGTTTATGCGATAAATTTTCTCTGGTCCCCCCTTCTGGATCGTATCCGTCTGCCCTTGCTAGGTCAGCGCAAAGGCTGGATTTTTCTGATGCAGGGTATCATCGTAGCCTGCTGTGTGATGATGAGCATGCTGGACGCCAGTCACTCATTATTCTACGTTGCCCTTTTCGGTCTCAGTATCGCTTTGTGTTCCGCTACTCAGGATATCGCGATTGATGCTTACCGGATCGATATTATTAACGATGATGAAAGAGAGAAACTGGCTGCAGGCTCATCTATGGCTACCGCCGGTTGGTGGACTGGTTACGGCGGTCTGGGCGCACTGCCTTTCTTCATTGCCGACTGGACAGGCTGGGCCTGGAATGACATCTATTTATTGCTGGCCGGCGTAATGGGCACCATTATGATATTCACCCTGTTTGCACAGGAGCCGGTTACAGACCGTGCAGCACAGCTCAAAGCTGCAACAGAATATTATCAGAAGGCCCTGGGCGCTGATCCGCAAAGTGCAGGCTTTGTGCAGAAAGCCGGCGCGTGGTTTTTTGTTACTCTGGCAGAGCCATTCCGCGAATTTTTTACCCGTAACGGAACGCGGCTGGCATTATCACTATTGCTCTTTATCTTCCTGTTTAAAATCGGTGAAGCCTTTCTGGGTCGCATGAGTCTTCAGTTCTACATTGAGCTGGGATTCAGTAAAAGTGAAATTGGCGGATATTCCAAACTGCTGAACTGGTGGGTGACCATTTTGTTTTCTGTCATTGGCGGTATGGTAACCATCCGCTACGGCATCTATCGCGGGTTGTTTATTGCCGGTATTGCCATGGCAGCCAGCAACCTGATGTTTTCACTGATGGCCTGGGTGGGGCCGGATAAAACCTTATTTGCTCTGACGATTATCGTCGACGGTTTCACAGCAGCCTGGAGTACCGTTGCCATGGTCGCATTCATTTCGCTGATGTGTAACCGCACCTTTTCAGCCTCCCAGTACGCGTTAATGGCGTCGTTAAGTGTGGCAGGGAAAAACCTGCTGGCATCAGGCAGTGGTTACATAGTGGATAAGCTGGACGGCGACTGGTCGACCTTTTTCATCATTACCGCCTTGATGGTGATACCCAGTTTATTGTTTTTGCGGGCGATTAAACCCCACATTGTGAAAGCAGAACAGCAGGCACAATAATGCCGGATTACTGGTAATTTGAAATTTAACAACTACGCTTTATAAACATCAACACGTACCTTCATTCATGCTGACCATTGAAGATTTAAAAGGGAAAATCAGGCGAACTTACCTTGTTGCACTAAGTGCTATTGCACTGTTACTCACAGTGTACTTTGCATGGACTCAGCAGTATCTCGTTTCGACCCAAATACAACCTCAGATAATCAATATTGCAGGAAAGCAGCGCATGTTGTCTCAGCGCATTGCATTTCTGCAGAACCTGCTTGTGTCTGAAGATGACCGCGCCCGCAGAGTATCACTCAAGTCGGAGCTTGTTGACCGGACACGGGAGTTTGCCAGAAGCCATGAGGTACTGGTTGCCAGACAATCTCTGAACGGCTTGTTCACCCCCTTATCCGGTGCCCTGGAAACACTTTATTTCTCGAAAGAAAGTGACCTTGATTCCCATGCCCTTGAGTATGCTGACCGGGCTCTGGAACTTGCCAGTATGCCGGATTCTGCTCTGACCTCTGCGTCTCCGGTCAGCCTTTCTGAAGCCACTGAGCTGCTGGAAGATCTCGACCATGCGGTACTGCTTTTTGAACAGCAACTCTCTGCTGAGTTGAGATTTAACCAGTGGATGTTACTGGGAATCTGGTTCATCACTCTGGGCTTGTCTTTGCTCACTGTGTTGTTGCTCTTCAGACCGTTGAAAAATCTGGTGCTGGAGCAATTTAATCTGGTTCAGGAAGCGAAGCGGGATGTGGAATTCGAACGTGAACAAACGAATAAGGTGGTATCCACCAAGGAAGAGTTTTTGGCCAGTATGAGTCATGAATTCCGTTCGCCGATTTCAGCCATTATCGGTGCGTTAGAGCTTATGCCAAACATGCAATCCAGACAGGGTCAGTTGATTCAGAAAGCAGAACAAAGCTGCTATCGCCTGCTTATGCTGACAAGCAACCTGGTGGATAGCATGCAGTCGAAACAAATTGATGAGGTGTTTGTAAATGAAGATTTTGACCTCATCCGGTTACTGGACGATGCGCTCAGCCAGTTTGCTTACAATTGCCAGCAAAAAAACCTGCATTATCAGGTAAAGAACGAGAGTACTCTGCCCCACTATGTGAACGGAAACTCATCCAGTCTGATTAAAGCACTCAAAAATATTCTGGATAATGCGGTTAAATTCACTCCTGAAGGCTCAGTATCAGTATACAACCGTCTGTCTGTCAGTGACGGAAAGCTGCTGTTGACGATTCGTGTGGTTGATACCGGCATCGGCATCCCCGAAAGCGACCTGCATAATATATTTCAGCGCTTCTACAAGGCTCACGGCAATTCAAGGTTATACAGCGGAGCTGGCGTGGGATTATATGCATCCCGCACTTTGGTGGAACAGGCGGGCGGCACTATCACGGTTACCAGCGCACTTCATAACGGGTCGGAGTTTACGTTGAATGTACCGCTCAACGCAGCCAAAGGAGATACCCGCGAGGCGAAAAAGCCTGTATCGTCCTCAAAATTTGCTGTTGTTGATGATCAGGAAATCACCCGCATTCACTTATCTCACATGATTGAGAGTGAAGGCTATCACGTTGACACCTATCTCTCGGGCGCAGATCTACTGGCCAATCAGGATAAACTGAAAACCTATGATGGCATCATCACCGACTATTACATGCCGGGGATCAATGGCGCTGAATTAGCCAATTATCTGCAAGCTATGCTGGGTGAGCGGATGCCTCCGGTCATTATGGTTTCGGCTGCGCCGCAAATTGCCAATATCATTGCCAACTCCAACATTCCGGCCTGGCAGGTGTTTGTTAAACCCATCGACAGGAACCGTTTTATCGACTCCATTCACCATCTGAGTCTCAATAAAGGCAAATCTTTCAGTCAGTCAGACAAAGTCAGTGTGCTTATCGTCGAGGACGAGCCTATTAATGCTGAGATCCTGCGGGATATGGTGGAAAACCTGGGCTATGACGTTACCCTTGCAGAGGACGGTGAGAGCGCACTGTCGAGAGCCGGCGAGGAAGAGTTCAGTATTATTTTACTGGATCTCAATTTGCCGGATATGAGCGGCTTTGAAGTAGCAACAATACTCAAAGAACGTGGCTGCAAATCCCATCTGGTGGCCGTTACGGCCAGTGCTTATGAAAGCGATAAACAACGCTCAATGGAAGTAGGTATGCGTTACCATCTGGTGAAGCCGGTTGCCTATCAGGAACTGAAAAATACCATGAAGCTGCTGCTGGCGGTGTCTTAACCCTGCAACTGCCCTATTTGCTCTTCGTTTTCGTGATGCCATACAGATACCCGGTTACGGCCACTATTCTTAGACATATATAACGCCTGGTCGGCTTCTTCCAGCCATGCCATAGAAGAATTGACCGGTTTGCGGAATTCACTGAGGCCGATACTGACTGTGAAGCAGATTTGATGCCCTTCATGATCAATCACCATGGCTTCCGCCAGCCGGCGGATGCGCTCAGCAACCTTAAGCGCGTTTGATGCAGTTGAATCCACCAGGATCACCGCAAACTCCTCCCCGCCGTAACGACCGGCCAGATCGGTTTCACGGATACTTTTCTGGATAACTCTGGCCAGCGTTTTTATCACCAGATCACCGGCCTGGTGCCCGTAGGTATCATTGATTTTTTTGAAGTGGTCAATATCCAGCATACAGGCTGTCGATACAGTTTCACGGCGCTGAGACAACTTAAACAGACTATCAAACCGCTCCTGCCAGTAGCGACGGTTGAATAAACCGGTCAACCCGTCCACCCGGCTCATATGCTGTAATTCGTCATTCAGACGCTCTACCCGAAGCTTACTCAATGCCTGATCTGTTACGTCATACACCAGCATACACAGCTTGTTTACCGTGCCATCCGGTGAAGAAAGCGGAAACATGGTCACGTTCTGGAACATGTAAAGGGCATCAGATGTAATAGGCCGGCTCGTGCTGAAGCGGAACAAATACGGACGCTGCTCCCAGATAATAAAGACAGGGGTCTTCAGATTGAAAACCGGGTCAGCTTTACTTCTGAGCCACTGTTCATCTATCTCATCAAACAAAGAAAAAAGCTTTTTACCGCTAACCTGACCCGGCCGCAGATCGGCGTGATTCTCCATAAACTGATTCCACACTTCGATGGTGAAATCTTTGTCCATTACCACTATGCCCACCTCAACAGAACTCAAAAGATCCTGTTGCCAGTGCATACTAATCAGTTCATCAGAAATCATGCTACATATTCCTCATCGACCAGGCGGGAATAAATCTTGGCCATCGATTGCTCCGGAAACAGTAACAACAGATCAAAACGGATATCCCGGCTTTTGATGGCATAGGCAATTTCAATCGCCATGACTTTCCCCCAGCGACTCGCATTATTATTCAACATACTTTCAAACCCGCTGTGCTGTCCCAGCAATATGGGATGACTATGGCTGAAGGTTACATTCAGTTGGGCAGATAATGCGTTAAGGCAGGCACCGGTAAGAATATTGGATACGTCCATTAACGCTTCGAGTTGCTGATCTTCTGTGGCGACCTGGTCGTTGTAATTCAGCAGCCGGATAATATTTTCCATTTTGGTGTCACTGAAAATCACCAGTGCTTCACCCTTAATGCCCGCGCTGGTAAAACCTTTGGAAACGGCTGAAACCCGCTGATTCTGATGTGCTTCAGCCAGCGCCATATGCAGTTCTGTGGCTTCAATGACATTAACATTGGGAATAGGCAAATCGATAAATTCACCGAGCAACCGGGCAAGGCTCTCACCGGCCTGCCCCATGGCAATATTTACCAGTTCGCGGTAGGCATCCAGTTGCTCATCTGCGGTATTTTTTTGCGTGCCGGCCAGTTGCAACGTTCGGTTCTGCGCACTACTGTCACCGCTGTAAATACCGTACTGACGCAATAAGGCGGTGAGTTTCTGGTTGTCCATCGGCTTGCGGATAAAATCCAGCGCCCCTAAAGCTACCATGCGTTCCCGCGCTTCAGGCTGTACATCACCGGACACCACGATCACCAGACAAGGCAAATCCTGTTCACGGATGGCTTTCATGGTTTCATAGCCATCCATCACCGGCATGTTTAAATCAAGAAACATCACATCGGCTTTGCCTGCACGGATTGCGTCAAGGGCTTCCTGACCGTTACCGGCAAACGAAATACTCACATCCCAGCCATCAGGAATGGAACGGGCCATTTGCTTGCGTGCGAAGCCTGAGTCATCGCAAATCAGTACCGGTGTGGTCATTTCTGCCCCTTAAATAGCAACAGGCGCTTTAATGTGCGGATGAGCCTGGTAATTTACCAGTTCAAAATCATCAAACGTGAAACCGAACAAGTCTTTCACTGCCGGGTTTATGTTCATTTGCGGCGACGGAAACGGCTCTCTGGCTAACTGGATCTCTGTTTGTTCCAGATGGTTGGAGTACAGATGAGCATCACCCAGGGTATGAATAAATTCACCGGGTTCCAGATCGCATACCTGCGCCACCATGAGAGTCAGTAACGCATAGCTTGCAATATTGAAGGGCACACCCAGGAACACATCACCGCTGCGCTGATATAACTGACAGGACAATTTACCGTTCAGCACATAAAACTGAAACATGGTATGACACGGCGGCAAAGCTTGTCTGCCGTTGGCTGCATTTTCTTTGGGCGAAACAGACGTATCAGGTAATACGGCAGGATTCCATGCACTGACAATCAACCTGCGGGAATCGGGATTACTTTTGATTTGCTCAACCACGTCTTTAATCTGATCGATTGTGGTGCCATCTCCGGCATCCCAGCTGCGCCACTGATGACCATAAACCGGTCCCAGCTCGCCCTCATCTGTTGCCCATTCATCCCAGATTGAAACACCGTTTTCTTTGAGATAACGAATGTTGGTTTCACCTTTAAGAAACCATAACAACTCATGAATGATAGACTTCAAATGACACTTTTTGGTTGTGACCAGCGGAAACCCTTTCGCAAGGTCGAAACGCATCTGATAGCCAAATACGCTTAACGTGCCGGTACCCGTGCGGTCTTCTTTTTTTACGCCATGCTCTTTCACATGACGCATCAGTTTGAGGTATTCTTTCATACTTGCTTTTTCTTATGATTGTTCTGATTTTTGTACCGGCGATTTACGCATGTAAGCCCATACCATCAGGCCGGCGCCGAGCAGGATCATGGGAACACAGAGCAGTTGCCCCTGGCTCAAACCCACGGAATACAAACCAATGTGCTGATCCGGTTCACGGAAGTACTCAACGATGAAGCGGAAACAGCCGTAACCGAGCAGGAATAAACCGCCTACCGCCCCCGTAGGACGCGGCTTCGCAGAAAACAGCCAGAGAATGGTAAACAGTAACACACCTTCAAGCGCGAACTCATATAATTGAGACGGGTGACGGGGCTGCTCTCCCGCGCCGGGGAAAATAATCGCCCAGGGCACGTCGGCAGGACGCCCCCATAATTCAGCATTCAGGAAGTTACCTATTCTGCCAGCTCCAAGGCCAATGGGGACAAGAGGCGCAACAAAATCACCGATTTGCAGGAACGTGGCGTTCATTCTCTTTGCCTGCCATGCCAGTGCAACCAGTACCCCCAGAAGCCCGCCATGGAAAGACATACCACCTGTCCATATTCTGAAAAGATAAGTAGGATCTTCCAGGAACATACCGAACTGATAAAACAGTACATAGCCGATACGACCACCTAAAATCACCCCCACGAATCCCCAGAACAGCAGGTCGCTCAACTGGTCACGGGTCCAGTTAGTTTGTGACAGGCGTTTTTGCGCCAGCATATATGCAGCCACAAAACCCACAAGGTACATCATACCGTACCAGCGCACACTCAACGGGCCGATGCTAAATATAACCGGGTCTATGTTGGGAAAGACCAGATAACTACTTTCTGCCATGGTTTATTCTATTCCTACAATCATTCTTATACTTACCAGCACCAGCAGGCAGGCGAGCATTTTCTTCAATAAAACAGTATTCATCCGCTGACCCAGACGGGCGCCGATATTGGCGGTAAATACCGAGGTACACACAATACCTAAAGTTGCCGGCCAATACACGTAACCTATCGAGTTTTGCGGAAGTCCGTCGACGGCTGAACCGGTAAGTATAAAGCTGGCGGTCCCAAACAGTGCGACGACCAGTCCGCTGAATGCTGCGCAGCCGATTGCCTGCCGTACATTCACCTGAAACCACACCAGTGCCGGTACCAGCAGAGCGCCACCGCCAATGCCCATTAATGCACTGACACAACCGGTTCCCGCGCCCACAGAAACCAGTGCGGGTTTACCGGCTTTATGAGAAGAGGCCTGTCTGCGGCCAAATACCATCTGTGCAGCCACTGCTATTACCAGCACCGCAAAGATATTTTTCAATGTATGTCCCGATATAGCGCTGGCGACGTGAGCGCCGGCTATGGCCCCGAAGGCAATACCAATACTGCTCCAGATAACAATATGACGGTCGAGATTACCCAGTTTGTGATGGGCCAGCGCGGAGGATAACCCGGTAAAAATAATGGTCGATAACGAGGTGGCAACAGCCATAGGCATAACGGTATCGGTATTTACGCCAAGGAAGTGTACCAACAGGTAGGAAAGACAGGGAACGATAATAAGACCGCCGCCGATGCCGAGCATCCCGGCGAGCAGGCCAACAACCAGGCCTAAGGCCATACAGCAAAAGAAAAGTATTAAAAAAGGGTCCATGCGCCGCATCCGGATTGACGAGGCGCGTAGCGTATCACAGAACCATGACGATTTGTGTTTCTTGACACCGGCTGCAACTATTCTCCCAGATCTGTCACTGCAGCAACCAGCTCCTGAAGACTTTGCGTGACTTCATGAAGGTTGGTGGCTATCTTATTCAGTGCATCTTTTTCGTCACTGGCGCTGGAGTCGATTAACGACATCTGTGAGGTAATTTGCTCAATCAACGCGTTATTATTATTCACCACATTCTCAATTTCACCGGTGGCCTGACTTGCACGGCCAGCCAGCGAGCGCACCTCATCTGCAACGACAGCAAAGCCCCGGCCAGCCTCTCCGGCGCGGGCTGCTTCAATAGCGGCATTCAGAGCCAGCAAATTAGTCTGTTCTGATATGGAGCGGATAGTACTCACAATGTTGCGGATATCTGTTGCCTGACCGCTTAACTGAGCACTACTGTTCAATGCTTCAACAACACGCTCACAAATTTGTACAGATAAAGCCTCGGAATGTTCCAGCGCGGCGGTAGCCTCTGCGGACGCTTTTGAGGTGCGTTCGCTCGTAAGTGAAGCAAGTGCAATAGTGTCGTGGGCAGAAGTAACACGTGCGGTAATGTCAGTAGCAAACTTGATCACCTTTTCGACGCGTCCCTGTTGGTCAAATACTGGGTTATATGTCGCTTCCAGCCAGATTTCGTTGCCCTTGCCATCAATTCGCTTGTATTTGCCGGACTGAAAAGTACCGCTGGCCAGACGCTTCCAGAAATCAGGATGGTTACGGTAGAATACATCATCGCAGAACATTTTATGATGCTGGCCGGCAATTTGATCGAGGCGGTAATGCATAGCATCCAGGAAGTTCTGATTGGCTGTGACGACTGTGCCGTCCGGCAAAAATTCGATCACTGCCATCGAACGGTTTAATGCTTCGAAAAGGGCTTCTTTATTTTGCCATTCGTTGTGGCTTTCGGTGACATCTTTCGCCAGTTTGACGATTTTTATGATCCGGCCGGTTTTGTCTTTAACAGTAAAATAGGTAGCTTCCAGCCATACAGCTTCACCGGCACTGTTCCGGCGTTCAAAACGGCCACGGTTTGCACGGCCACTGGCCAGTTCCCGCCAGAATGACTGGTATTCGGGTGACTCACTCACCGTTCCGGGACAGAAAATCCGGTGATGTTTATTCACCACGTCACTTTCCCGCACGCCAAGCAGTCTCTCATAGATGGCATTGGCGGATAAGATAGTACCGTCCGGCGTGAAGGTAATCATGCCGATGTTGTCTTCAATGGCCTGCAGAGCCAGAGCCTTTTCTTCTGCTGCGGTATTTACCTGCGGGAGGGGGTCGACGCGCTTTCTTCCAAACATCATACGATTCCTTACGTATTAGGATTTTCTCACCTGATTGAGAATCATAAAACAAGAATGAGAATCGTTTAAGTCGAATCGGGCATAAGTAATATTTGTTTAGTAATAACAAGGAGATAAATGGTTACTTTATGAGCCTGCCCGTACCAGACCACCCAGCCCGCGCTGTTCCAGATATTGATTGATATAAACAAACACTTCTTCATGAGTACTTGCTGTCAGGGTTTTAATAAGCAGTTGTTTAGACTCTTCCAGAGAAACGTTGCGTACCACCCAGTTTATTTTGCGCAGGTTGTGGGCGTTCATACTTAATTTGCGGTAACCCATTCCCATAAGCAGAATGGCACCGCCCGGTTCACCGGCAATCTCTCCGCAAACAGTAACCGGTACCTGATTGGCATCCGCCTGCTTAACGATATCATACAGAGCACTGAGCACCGCCGGGTGGTAACTGTTATATAAACTGGCCACACGGGTATTGTTTCTGTCCACCGCCAGCAAATATTGCGTTAAGTCATTACTACCGACAGAGAAGAAATCTACCTGTCTGGCCAGCTGTGGCAACTGATAAAGTACCGAAGGCACCTCCAGCATAATACCCAGCTTCGGACGTTCAAGCAGTACATCCATGTCTTTAACTTCATCACTGATTTCAAAGAAAGCCTGGTCGATAAGACGCCTTGCCTCCTGAACTTCCGCGACGGAGGAGATCATTGGCAGCATGATTTGCAGATTCGTTAAACCAATACTGGCCCGCAACATTGCCCGCACCTGTACCAGAAAAATCTCCGGATGGTCCAGCGTCAGTCTGATCCCCCGCCAGCCAAGAAACGGATTTTCTTCGTTAATCGGAAAGTAAGGCAAAGGTTTATCACCGCCGACATCCAGCGTACGCATGGTGATTGGCTGTTCCGGTGAGGCCATCAGGATTTGCCGGTACAGTTCTACCTGCTCCTGCTCAGACGGGAACCGCTCTCTGAGCATGAACGGAATTTCGGTACGGTAAAGGCCAATGCCGTCAGCATTAGCAAATTGTGTCGCTTCGATCTCCGCCGATAACCCCGCATTCACATAAAGCGCAATGCGACAGCCATCCTGCGTTTTACATACCTGCCCTGCTTCAGCATCAATACGCTCAGACAAGGTCGCTTCTTCAGCAATCAGCTGGGTAAATTCATTACGGATGGTTTTTTCCGGCGAAATAATCACTTCACCGGCGTAGCCGTCAAGCAGGATTTCTTTACCGTTCAGCAGCGCCGGGGAGACGTTCTGGCATCCCATAACCGCCGGCACCCCCATGGCTCTGGCGAGTATAGCGGCGTGGGAGTTGTTCGACCCGCGGATAGAAATGATGCCTTTAAGGTAAGCCCGCGGAAACTCTGCCAGCATAGAGGCGCTGACTTCTTCAGCAACCAGAATACTGTCGCCTTTTACCTCGTTATTAACCGGCGTCTTGCCTTTATTGTCGTACAGAATATTCAGCAGGATCCGGTTCGACAGGTCAACAATATCAATTGCCCGCTCCTGCATGTAAGGATCTTCCATATTCTGGAATTTAGCGGCGTAATCTTCCACCACCATTTTCAGCGATGAGGCTGCATCCCACCCTTCACGGATTTTCGCTTCGACTTCGCGTCCCAGACTGTTGGCGTCAAGCAAATGATGATAAAGCTGAAAAATGGACTTCACGTCATCGGGAATTGCTTCATCCAGACGACCGGATAAATCATCAACGTGCTTACGGGTAAGTTCTACACCTCGCCGGTACAGACGGATTTCCAGATCTTTATCAGTACAGCGTTTTACTACCCAGTTACGGAGGGAAATTGAACTGTCTGTGGAATAACCAGTACCCACAGCCAGGCCGGGAGAGCCGGCAATACCGCGCACATTTTTTTGTCTCGGAACAGATTCCACTGCCGCATTCGGCGTAAGTGCACCGCGGATATCCGCATTGGTGATTTCAAGCGCAAGTTGGGTAGCCAGTGTGACGAGGAATGCTTCTTCGTCTTCGCCGAAACGGCGCATGGCTTTTTGCTGCATGGTGATCACGCCCAGCACTTTGCGCTGATGGATGATCGGTGTACCAAGGAAAGCGTTGTAGTTTTCTTCTTTTACTTCTGGATAATGCTTAAAGCGGGGATGTTGATGCGCATTTTCGATATTCAGCGGTTCTTCACGCTGCCCCACCAGACCTATTAAGCCTTCGGAGAATCCGATGCGGACCAGTTCCACCGCATCAGGGTGCAGACCATCTGTGGCTTTAAGCACGAAATCCTGCTTTTCATAATCAGCAAGATAGATAGAGCAGGAGTCCACCTGCATCGTATGCTTAACCCGGGACGCAAGACGAAACAAAGCCTGATCCAAATCCGGGATCTGGTTCATTTCCTGTACGATGCGTTTTAACGTGGTGAGTATGTTCCCGGTTCCAGCCACGAAGATGCTCTCCTGTTTAACCGCTACGCCGGCGCTTGCGGTTACGTTTGTTGGGTTTCCCCGGCGGATTGTTTTGCACGCGTTGACCCGCGGGCATTGCAACACCGGCAAATTCTTTCATCACCTTACGGTATACATCCCGTTTGAAAGACACGACATTTCGGATGGGATACCAATAACTCACCCAGCGCCAGTCATCAAATTCAGGATGACCACTTTTGAGCACATTGACATCTTTTTCCTGGCAATCTAACTGAAGCAGAAACCACTTCTGTTTTTGCCCGATACATACCGGAGAACTGCCCTGGCGAATTAATCGCTTTGGCAATTTGTATCGCAACCAGTTGCGGGTAACACCTAAAACAGTAACGTCTTTTTGCGTTAACCCTACTTCTTCGTGCAACTCCCTGTACATAGCTTGTTCTGCAGTTTCCCCTTCATCAATTCCGCCTTGTGGAAACTGCCATGAATGCTGACCATAACGCCTTGCCCAAAACACCTGACCCATTTTGTTGCAAATCACTATGCCCACATTCGCACGGAATCCGTCGGCATCTATCACATAGACTCCCGGGCACGATAAACTTTTCTATTTCTGCATTCTTCCATAAACTATAGCCCTTTCAAAGCATTAATCCTAATTCAGCAAATATTACCCGGAGAGTCTCTTGCAGCCACCCGATACCGCCCCCGCTACACCGGAAGAGTTACTGGCACGCAGCTACCGGATTGCCGGCTTGTCACTGGGCGAACTGGCAGAGCTGGCGCACGTAGCCATTCCGGAAAATCTGCAACGGCATAAGGGCTGGCCGGGTATGCTGATAGAAAAATGGCTGGGAGCTACAGCCGGGTCTAAGCCTCAACAGGACTTTCCTGAACTCGGTGTAGAGCTGAAAACGATTCCTATTGACGGAAATTTTAATCCGCTGGAAACCACGTATGTATGTTACGCGCCGCTGATAAGTAAACCCGGTACCACCTGGCAAACATCTAATGTGCGCAATAAGCTTCAACAGGTTTTATGGGTGCCGCTGGAAGGTGACCGCGCCATCCCCCTCGCACAGCGACGTGTTGCCACGGCATTTTTCTGGCAACCGGACGCCAGGGAAGACGCAATCTTGCAAAAAGACTGGGAAGAACTCACAGAAATGATTGTGCTGGGGGAAGTAGAAAAAATCACTGCGCGTCTGGGTCAGGCACTGCACATCCGTCCTAAAGCAGCCAGTGGTAACGTGCTGACAGATGCCTTTGATGCTGACGGACAGAAAATAAAAACCCGTCCCAGAGGATTTTACTTACGTACCTCGTTTACCGGCGCAGTATTGCACCGTCACTTTACCTGATATCTGCCTTTTCAGGCCGGCAGGTGACAACGCGCAACAGACTATCTTTGCTTACGCATGTGGTTCATCATTACACCACTCAGAAACTGTTCTGAATGCACACCAAAACGTTTCGCCTGCGCCGCCAGTGAGTCATCACTACCGAGAAGCTCATTTTTGGCATAGGCCAGACGGTACTGGTAAACAAAGCTTCTGAAATCTCTTTTTTCCAGTAACCTCAGCGCAATCACCAGGGTAGTGGGATCCACATGGCACTGACCGGCAAAGGCTTTCAGCTGCAAGCCGGGGGATTTATACGCTTCTGCATCCGTCATTGTCTGCTCAGCCTTCACCAGCGCCTCCCGCATGATGCACTGTTCGGCTTTTAAATCGTCAAGGCGGTGATAGTCCAGCGGCGACGGAGACGTGTGTTGCGGACGAATAACAGCAATAAACGTTTGCAGTAAGGCGATAGCAAACAGCAGGTTAAACAATGACTGCCAGAAATGAATATCGAAAAAACCGAATGCACCGGCTGTGACCAGCAAAATACAGCAGAATGCCAGACCAACAGTAACTCCCATAGCACCGCCGAGCCACTGCACACGAAATTCCCGCACATCAGCCACCTGAGATGACAGGTAACGGTGGTAATTCTGTATCAGTTCTGTAATCAGGATCCCGAGTACCAGAATACCGAATCCGGTGACCATATAAACCAGGTAAATATGCCAGTTGTCCAGCGGATGACCTGTGGGAGAGGAGATCAGCCATTGCGCTTTTTCTTCAGCGCTGACAAAGAATAAGGGGATTTCTGCCAGCAGCGCCAGGGCTACCGGCAGCCACAGTAACAATTTGGAAGGTCTGGCATTATCAATAACCAGCAGTTTGACACTACGGTACAGTAATGTGAGTGAAAGCAACGGGGTAAATACAGTAAGCACCGACAGTCCGGCGGCATCCTGTCCGAAGGCACGCAACCATTCATCAGTGAGAATGAATGGCCACACTATCATGGCTGCCAGCACCCATGGCGCACCGGAAACACGGTGTTTTTCCCTGAAGAACTGAACCAGTAGCACCAGGTAGAGCAAAACCAGCACGAAAAGGGTGTAGCGATGCAACATAATGTATTTCTACCTCACTTCCTTCAAGTAACGTTGTGCGACCAGACAGCCTGCTTACCAGTATACGTCGCCCTGCATACCGGCTTGTCTGGTTCTCTCCATGACATGCATCAAATTAGCAATCTTATCATCCACCCAACTGAATACATCTGACAGTTCGTCCAGCTCAGATTCAGTAGCAAGGCCCCGCAGCATCATTAACGCTTTTAATTCGTCAATTCCGGTAAGAATGTCTAACCATGGCGCGCGGAAATGATGCCGTTCTTCATCAAATAAATCAGCCAGCAGAAAACCGTTCCACAAGGTTTGTCTCAGCAATACACCAATGGCCAGATAATTTTCGGGTGTCATTGTTCTGCTGCCCGGCATGGTTTGTTGTACCGTTTGCCAGCCCTGAGATAACCACCCCTGCGCATGTTCCATTACCGGCAGACTGTATGCAGTTGAATGCTGGCGCCAGGGTTTTTCCTGCAATAACTGAGCAACTAATACTTTTAACGTATTAGTTTGTTTACTGTACAGTATTTCATCAGGTGTGTGTGCATGAATTAACCCGGCTTTTCTGCCCTGCAAATAACTGGTCAGTGCCGGATAACGACTCAGGCATTTATTAAACAGACTCTTTTTCGACAACAGATAGCGAAGGCTCTGCAGATCATCCTGCCATAACCAGACTTGCATATATTTCATCAGCAACTGATGCACTGACAATAATTGCGGGCATTGCAGAACAGGCAGATACAAAGATACTGTCTGCAACAACAGGCGTGCACTTTTAACGATTTCGCCGAGCATCTTCACAGACCCGGTTTCGAAATACAGATGCTCATGTTTCTGCCAGTGAGACAATGCTTGCTGCACTGCCCGGCAGAAAGCCTCTTCGGTTGATGTACCCTGCTCCAGCTTTAAATAAGGCTGCATTTGAGAAATAACCGGCGACAGCCCGTTAAGCAACTGGTAGCCCTGCGCAGCTTTAGACACGTCGCTCAGGCGCACAGGCGTGTTTTCTGTGATCAACTTTGCCAGTGTAAACAGATGAGAGACTTCGCCCTGTTTCAGTTCCAGCTCAATCTCATGGATGGGAGAGCTGTTCTTACCCGTACTGGCTTCACCTTCGTCAATCACTACTTCTACACATGCGCCGTCCCATTCAACATCGAACGCGGTTCTTACGAAATGGGTACTGAACTGGCGCTGCAAGTTGTCGTTTACCTGCTCAATCTGCCAGCCTTCCGGCCAGACATCCCCGGGAAACAGGCGCAAGTCCGGCTCAGCACCGTCAAGGGCCACATTGTACTCGGCACGCTCATGCAAACCGCCGCTGACTTTGCCATGGGTTTTCATGGTCTGTTCAAAACGGCCATTGTTACCACGGACGCGGAAGCCCATCTTTTCCTGCTGGAAAAGGTGGTCTGCGGTATCGTAATAATCGTTCTGCAAGCGCATTTCCGGCTCACGGGAAATGCTGAAACCAGCCTGCTCAAAGGCAGGCAGCACTTTTTCGACAAATGCAGGTAAAGCATTGTCGCGGGTAACAAATTTTATTTCTATTTCCGACATAGAGAAAAAGGCAGGTCGGTAAGTGTCAGTATTCCGACACAATACCTTCGTATAATATTTTTCGCAACGGATGATCACCTTACAAATGTGCAAACGTAGTGAACTGTCAGCCGGGTTGCCGGTCCAATGTGGCGGGTACGCTTGCCTTTCAGGTTTGCAGCCAATAACATCACACAGTTTCTTAAAACAACTACGGACGCACTATGTTACGAAAATGGCTGACCATCGCATTAATTGGTCTTTCAATCCAGGTTTTCGCACAGGAGGATTCCATTGAAGAATCTCTGCAGCTGGAAGCTTCTTCTTCAAATTATATCCGCGACGATCTTTTCGTATTTCTTCATACGGGTGCGGGCCGGAACTACCGGATTTTAGGCTCTGTGGCCGCCGGAACGCCCATTACTGTACTGGACAGAAATAACGAGACAGAGTTTACGCAGATAAAAGATAATGAAGGCCGCACTGGCTGGGTAGAAACCCGTTTTATCAGTAATGAAATGTCTTATGCCGAGAAAATTCCGTTGCTGACTCAGCGCCTGGCTGACAGCGAAGCCAGCGTACAGGGTTTACAGTCAGAGAATGAAAGGCTGAAACAGCAACTGAACGCGACCCGTCAGGAACTGAAACAACTTCAGGACGAAACCGGCGATCAGACAACTCAGATTACCCGTCTTACCAATAAGCTGGAACAGCAGAGTAAAGATGAGATGATCAAGTGGTTTACCTGGGGCGGTATTGTTGCCGGTGGTGGCGTACTGCTTGGCGTGATCCTTACCTTCCTGCCGAAGAAGCGTCGTCGTAACGACGAATGGATGTAAGCCGGACAAAACCAGCAACGCCATTTTATTTAAGATTAAAAAAAACCGGTTCCGTTTTTTTAACGGGACCGGTTTTTTGTGGTGTTTACGACAGACCTTAAGGACTTACTCGTCGTCTTCCACCAGCGTCATCAGCGAAGTATTACCGCCGGATGCGGTGGTATCAATACTGATGGTTTTCTCGGTAAGCAGACGTTGGATCAGGTTATCGTTATATTCTGCGGTAATTACCGGCAGAATAGCGCCCTTGCGGGAAGATAACATGGCCGCAATCTGAGCAGTACGTTCAGTGTGAGAATCCACCACCACACCGGCCAGATGTTCGTGCATAAGCAGGTCATTTAAATGACTTAATCTTGCTACCTGGAATACTCCCTCAGCGGCACCGGTTTTATTAAAGTGCTTCTGGAATTCCAGCGCTTCTTCATAAAACAGATCAGATACTACTGATACCACTACGTTACCGGTTGCCAGTGCAGTCACGATAGACAACGTCCAGTATTCGAATGTCACGCCTTTATCGGCGAAACAAACCAGTACACCACGGGGTTCAAGGTAAAGCTTGTTAGACTCACCAGTCGGCCCCGGAAGCTGTGTGGGTTTGGACAATGTGCGTTCAACCGTTGTCAGTTGCTGACGGGCGGTTGCCAGGGTGCGGTTTAAGTCATCCGCCAGTTCATCAACAATGTCGACTCTGGCAAGTTTTGCCAGTAACTGACGCACCATAGAGATACGGTCGTTCAGCGGAGTATGTCGCCATTGCGCCTCAACATTAACACCCTGATTCATCAGGCGGGTTGCAGCTTCGGCATCCTGCTTCTCACCGGATAATGCAGCATCCAGATTATCGATATCGTCGACCTGAGAAGGCTTCGGTGTAGCACGTTCCTGCATCAGACGGCGCAGATAGTTTGGACCGCCGGCTTTAGGCCCGGTACCGGATAATCCCCGTCCGCCGAATGGCTGTACGCCGACGATGGCGCCAATCATATTGCGGTTGACATAAACGTTACCGGCACGGCTGCGGGCGGCCAGTTCGTTTGCCCTTTCTTCAATACGGGAGTGAATGCCCATTGTCAGGCCAAAACCGGTGCTGTTGATCTTGTCCACCACTTCGCCGATCTCTTTACCTTTAAAGCGGACGATATGAATGACCGGACCGAAAACTTCACGCTCCAGCACATCAATACTCTTAATCTCGTACAGAGTTGGCGGGAAGAAATACCCGTCATTGCATCCTTCCGGGATCTTGCACTGGTAAAGCAATTTACCTTTATCCTGCATCGCTTCTTCATGCTGTTTCAGGCTGTTGAAAGCTTTTTCGTCAATCACAGGACCTACGTCAGTACTGAGAAGGGCCGGATCGCCGATACTCAGTTCCTTCATCGCGCCGATGAGCATGTCAGTTAAATCATCAGCAATGTCTTCCTGAACGTAAAGCACCCGCAATGCAGAACAGCGCTGACCGGCGCTCTGGAAGCCAGAATGAACCACATCATCCACCACCTGCTCAGGCAAGGCCGTTGAATCAACAATCATACAGTTCTGACCACCGGTTTCAGCAATCAGAGGAACCTGCTCACCGCCCCGCTCTGCCAGTAACTGGGAAATCAACGTACCGGTTTGGGTTGAACCGGTGAACATCACCGCTTTAATGCGCTCATCAGGCAGTAATGTACTGCCGACATGCTTGCCGGGCGCAATAATCAGTTGCAGAGCATCTTCCGGCAGACCCACTGTGTGCATAATTTCCAGCGCACGTTTAGCGATCATACTGGTTTGTTCAGCAGGCTTCGCCACCACCGTATTACCGGTCGCTAACGCTGCCACCACCTGACCTAAGAAAATCGCCAGCGGGAAGTTCCAGGGACTGATACACAACACAACACCACGGGGAACAAAACGCTGATCCTCGTCCAGCTCACGGGCGCGGACGGCATAGTAACGACAGAAATCCACAGCTTCACGGACTTCGTCGATACTGTCCTGCGTAACTTTACCTGCTTCACGGATACAAATGGCAATCAGTTCGCCCATATGCCGCTCAAGAGCAAAAGCTGTGCGTTCAAGAATGTCCGCCCGTTCTTCCACAGAACGTTTTGACCAGGCCGCAAAACCGTTGTGGGCTTTGTCCAGCGCTTCTGTCATTTGTTTTTGTTCTGCATAATGATGGAAACCCACCACATCAGATTTATTGGCAGGGTTCAGAACTGCCGTAGCCCCTTCCGGTAATTTACCGTCAGTTACCACATAATAATTTTTCCAGCGGGCCAGTTCATGCTGAAGCGCGTGCACGGCGTTAACATCAGTGAGGTCGAGACCGCGGGAGTTGTCACGCTCCGGCGCGTACAGATCCCGTGGGGCACTGATTTGCTTGTTGTAACGGGTTTTAAGACGCTGGGTTTTTTCAACCGGGTCTTCCAACAGTGATTCAACCGGCTTTTCATCATCAACAATTGCGTTAACGAAAGATGAGTTCGCCCCGTTTTCCAACAGGCGGCGAACCAGGTAAGCCAGCAGATCTTCATGCTCACCCACCGGCGCATATACCCGGCACTGAATTTTTTCCTGCGTCACGACCTGGTCGTACAGGGTGTCGCCCATACCGTGAAGACACTGGAACTCAAACCCGTCTTTGTCATCACCGGCCAGTTCAATGATCACCGATGCGCTGTACGCATTGTGGGTAGCAAACTGAGGGTAAATCGAATCACGGTAGTCCAGCAAGCGGTTAGCACAGGCATGGTAAGACACGTCAGTCGAGGACTTCCGTGTAAATACAGGGAAACCGTCCACACCGGCCTGCTGGGTCATTTTAATTTCTGTATCCCAGTAAGCGCCTTTAACCAGCCGCACCATCATGCTGCGGCCCACTTCCAGTGTCAGCGTGCGTAACCATTCAATAACATGAATAGCCCGCTTCTGATAAGCCTGAACTGCCAGACCAAATCCTGTCCAGCCCTCAAGGTCCGGGTCGCGGAACACGGTTTCGATGACGTCCAGAGAAATGTCCAGACGATCCGCTTCTTCAGCGTCAACAGTCAGGCCAATGTCGTACTCTTTCGCCATCATACACAGGGCTTTCAGCTTGGGCGGAATTTCCGCCATCACCCGTCCTGCATGTAAAAATTCATAGCGGGGATGGATCGCCGACAGTTTGACAGAAATCCCGGGAGAACGCTTGGGCCCGCGACCTGCTGCCGCTTTGCCGATTTCTTTAATGGCCTTAACATAAGCGTCGTAGTAACGATCTGCATCCTTCATGGTGCGGGCACCTTCGCCCAGCATGTCGTAAGAATAGACGTAACCTTTCTTCTCTTTCTCTTTCGCCCGCTCTACCGCATCAGCAATGGTTTCACCCATAACAAACTGACGGCCCATTACCCGCATAGCGATGTTCATTGCCCGGCGGATAACCGGTTCACCCAATCTGCCAAGGGTCTGTTTCAATAAGCCGAACTGCTCTTTGCGACGCTTGTCCGCATAGTTAACCATGTTACCGGTTAACAGAAGACCCCATGCCGATGCGTTAACGAACATGGAATCTGAGTTCCCCAGGTGCGGAGTCCACTGACCTTTTGACAGTTTGTCACGGATAAGCTCGTCCTGAGTGGCTTTATCCGGCACACGAAGTAACGCTTCGGCCAGACACATCAACACCACACCTTCAGCGGTAGACAGCGAATACTCATTAAGTAAGGCATCAACGCCGCCATGACTTTCCTGCTCCCGGCGGATTTGCAACACCATTTTACGTGCACGCTCCCAGGCACGGCTTCGTGCTCTCGGATTGACTTCGGCAACAGGCAGAATTTGATCTATCGCGGTGGATTCATCGATACGGTAGTGGTCGCGGATGCGCTGACGAATAGAAGGCAGCGTATTAAGATTGTCATTAGTGAGCATTGAAACCCTTCTTTATCTGTATGGTGTTGTCATTACCTGCTGATTGATTCTTGCACTCACGATGCCCTTCAGGGGCTGAAATAGCAAGTAAAGTCGATTGTTGATCATTAGTATGTTCCCTGACCTGTAAAGATCACGACCGGCTTTCAGCGGCGGCATGCTATCACAAACCCCGGTAAGGAAAAGGGGCGCTCTGTCCTGACTTTTCTGTCGTCCGGCGCGAATTGTATAAAAAGATGTACATCCCCGAGCGGGCCTGGAAAAAGGCCACCGCAAAATACAACTTTCTTACTGATATTCACCGTTTTTCATATGGCAGAATGACGAAAGCTTTCCTACACTCCCTTCATAAACAAATGGATGAGATATCATGAAGCTACGAAATTTCAGCGTTGTTCAACGGTTAGCCTTTCTTGTACTGCTGGTAGCAGGCCTGCTGCTTGTAATGACAGTGGTCGTGTTGCAGCAACACTATGAAGCGCAAAAAGACAAGGCTTATGAGGAGACGAAGCACATCGTTGAATCGGCTTACTCGGTGCTGGAACACTTTTCCACGTTGTCAGAAAACGGGGATATGACCATAGCTGAAGCACAAATGCAGGCCAAAGGTGTTATAGCAGCAATACGCTATGACGACGGTAACTATTTGTGGATCCAGGATGATACGCCGGCCATGGTCATGCATCCTCTGAAGCCCGCGCTTGACGGTCAGGATTTAACGGATTTCAAAGATGCTAACGGCGATAAGTTCTTCGTCACCATGGCACGGCTGGTGAAGTCTGAGAATGAAGGCTTTGTTCCCTACGTCTGGCCATTGCCCAATTCCGAAAAAGCCGTGGATAAAATATCCTACGTAAAACGTTTCGCCCCCTGGCAATGGACCGTTGGCACCGGCATTTACCTTACCCGTCTCGACGCAGCGTTTTCTCATATCCGCAATGTGTTTATCGGCCTGGGCGTGGTGTGTTTGATCCTGGTTATTCTGTTTGCCTGGTTAATTGGTCAGAGCATTATTACCCCGCTACGTGCGACGACTGAGCGGATGAAAGACATTTCCCAGGGTCAGGGGGACTTAACCCGTGAATTGCCCGAAAACGGAAACGATGAAATAGCCAGACTCAGCCGCCATTACAATGCGTTTGTGGCGAAAGTGAGGGAGTCATTGCAGTCTCTCCATGGTGCAATAGAACAGGTCGCACAGGAAGGTTCGCGGTTAGCTGATATCCGTCAGTCCAGCGAGAGTCAGGCACAAACGCAGAGTCACAATGCCATACAGGTTGCCTCTGCAATGGAACAAATGACTGTGAATATTGGCGATGTCAGTCGTCATGCCGCAGAAGCTGACCACTCTACGGAGTCGGCGGGTCAAAGTGCAAAAGCAGGGATTCAGGCTGTTGCGCAATCAGTAACAGACATTCAGTCGCTGAACCAGAGTATTGAATCCGTGGTGAATACAGTGAGCCAGCTTGCCCAGCAGAGTGACAAGATTGGCAGCGTGCTTGATGTTATCCGTGGTATTTCAGAACAAACAAATTTACTGGCACTTAACGCGGCTATTGAAGCAGCCCGTGCCGGTGAACAGGGTCGCGGGTTTGCTGTGGTGGCCGATGAAGTACGTACGCTCGCCAGCAGAACCGGTCAGAGTACTGATGAAATTCAGCAAATGATTCAGGAGTTACAAAGTGGCTCATCTGCCGCAGTGAACGCGGTTAAAACCAGTCAGTCTGCTGTAGACAGCACCGTTGCCAATGTCAAACAGGCAGATGAAACCTTACGTACTTTATTAAGTATTATGTCTGACATCGCCGCTAAGAACCGGCATATTGCGGAGGCTACCGGCCAGCAAAGTGACGCGGCACAGGAAGTAAACCTGCGAATAAATGAACTTTCTGAGTCCGCAAGGCATACTGTGTCTAACGTAGAAGAAATGACACAAACCAGTATCGCACTGGCAGGTCATGTTGAGCAGGCGCGTCAGGCTATGCGAAAATTCCAGTACTGACCGCATCCAACCAGGAGTTATTCATGTCAGGTTTGAGGGTAAAGAAGCGCTACTATCCCGTTTTAATTATCGTTCTGCTCGTGGTGGCGTACTGGCTGTTTGCCAATACCCTCATTAAGTCCGTACTGGAATCTCAGTTGTCTGAATCTTACGGTGCAGAGGTAAACATCGGCAGCTTTGATCACTCGCTGTACCCCACTACCTTTACCCTTGAAAATGTGCAACTGACGGATGCCACTACGCCGGCAAGGAATCAGGTTGTGGTAGGCAAAGCCTACGGCGATGTGGCATTGATGCCCTTGCTGTCAGATCAGGTCATTGTGAATAAACTGTCCGTGCTGGACGTGCAGTTCAATCAGCCCAGAAGTACGCCAGGTGCGGTATACCGCCAGCCAACTCAGAGTCTGACCTTTGATGAAATGAAACAAAAAGCCAAAGACGCGGTTCCTACGGTGGATGAATTGCTGGCCCGCTCGCCGCTGAAAACTACTGCGGCGGTGGAACAGGCGCAACAGGCTTACTCCACTTACTCTGAAGATTTAAAAGCGAATTACAAGGCTCTGCCGGACAAATCCAGAATCGCATTCTATAAATCAGAGATTGAGGCTCTGAAAAATACAGATTATAAAGATCCTCAAACCCTGCTTTCTGCAAAGGAAAAGCTTGAGTCTCTGAAAGCAGAAATTACCTCAGACCGGACCAGGATCCGGGAATTCACTGACAAAGCGGGTGATGCCAGAACCGCCCTGTCAAACAGCCTCAAAGCCTTGAAGAACGCCCCGCAGCAGGATTATCAGTTCATTAAAAATGTTATCGCCGGCGACGATGCCGCCATGCAGCAGGTTACGCAAATGGTGTTCGGCGACAAAGCCGCGGAATATACACAGTACCTCATGTCTGCCGTAGAAATTGTGTTGCCTCTGATACAGGGCGATACGCAACCTGCAGAAGAAGCCCCTGCTGATTTACCTTATATTCTGGTTAAAGACGCCGAAGTGTCAGTGAAATGGCAGGATGAAAGCATTGGCAGCGTGTGGAAGAACATCACCAACATGCACGATGTGGCCGGCGATGCGACTACCTTCACCATTTCTGCTGCCGGTGCCTTACTTAAACAGTTTGAATCGTCAGGGCAGTTCCGCATTGACGACGGCGTGGTTGAGGCATTCCAGCAATGGTCGCTATCGGGCATTAATCTGGCAGACATTCCCATGGTCAAAAGTGAGAAACTCTCTGCCGCTTTACAACAAGCCCTGATGAGTGCCACCGGAAGTATGTCTGTTAAAGATAACCAGCTCAGTGGCGGCAGCGATATCGATCTTGCCGGCCTGGCGATGGAAGCCGCCGGCACCAACAAACTCACTACCGCCATTGCCAATGCACTGAAACAGCTATCGTCGCTGGATTTGCAAATGGCATTATCCGGTACGCTCAGCGATCCGGGTTTCAGTATCAAGTCAGATCTCGATAATAAGCTGGCACAGGCTGCACTTACAGAGTTAACGGCATCTCAACAGGATAAGCTGGACGAAGCCATGAATAAACTCAACAGTAAGATCAGCGCCCTGCAGTCAGACACACAAACCGAACTGGTGAGTGTGGAGAGCATGCTGAAAGCGGCGCAGGGAGACAGCAGCGAACTGGAAGGGCTATTAAAAACACAGCTTAACAGCGTGATAGATAAGCAAAAGGATAAACTGCTGGACAAACTTAAAAGCAAGTTTGGTCAGTAGACCCGCCGGACCAGTACAGGCATAATAGTCATTTATTTAACGTTAAGGTGTTTGCCGTGTGGCAGGATAAGTGGGTTACCGTTGTACTGATAGTGTTGCTGGGATTACTCCAGTACCGCTTGTGGTTCGGTAAAAATTCACTGCCAGACTACCTTGCGCTTAAACAGGAAGTTCAGCAACAGTCGTTACAGAACGACAATCTTGCCCAGCGAAACAATCTGCTTAAGGCTGATATCAGCGATTTAAAAATCGGCCTTGAGTCTATTGAAGAGCGGGCCAGAAACGAACTGGGCCTGATTAAGCAGGGCGAAACCTTCTACCGGATCCTTCCCGCGGATAACGAATAGTCCATGTCTCATCCTTCTGTAGTTGCTGTGGTACCGGCAGCAGGTGTCGGCAGCCGCATGCAAGCTGACAGACCAAAGCAATATCTCAGGATCGGCGAAAAAACCATTCTTGAGCATACGCTTTCCGCGTTGCACGCCCATCCGAAAATTTCTCATATTGTAGTAGCGGTCAGTGCCGGCGATCCTTTCTTTCCGGAGTTACCGGTGGCTAGTGCCCCCTGGCTGACTGTGGTTGATGGTGGTGCAGAACGGGCAGATTCGGTATTCGCTGCCCTCTCACAACTGAACGACAATGACTGGGCCCTGGTTCACGATGCGGCGCGGCCCTGCGTGTCACTGACTGATATCGACACACTGTTGCAGGTCAGAGAGCGGGATGACGTGGCAGGCGGCATTCTGGCAACGCCGGTAAAAGACACCATGAAGCGGGAAATGGCGAGTAAAAATAATATTATTTCCCACACTGAATGCAGAGAACAACTATGGCATGCGCTGACACCACAACTGTTTCGTGCCGGCGAACTCAGGCAGGCATTAATACAGGCACAGGAAAAAAATATTCCCGTTACCGATGAAGCCTCAGCCATGGAAGCAGCCGGTCATAAGGTAGCCCTGATTGACAGTAATCCGGCAAATATCAAAATTACACGCCCTGCCGATATGCCGCTGGCAGCATTTTATCTGCAACAAACCCAAACTTTATAATTTAAGAGGCACCTATGCGTATTGGTCATGGTTACGACGTTCATAAATTTGGTGGTGAAGGCCCCATTGTTATCGGCGGCGTCAGCATAGATTACGAGCAGGGCTTACTGGCCCATTCTGACGGCGATGTATTAATTCATGCATTGTGTGACGCACTTTTGGGTGCTGCAGCGATGGGAGATATTGGTAAACACTTCCCGGACACTGATGACGAGTGGTCTGGTGTGGACAGCCGCTTTCTGCTCCGGCACGTAGTCGGGTTACTGAAAGAAAGAGGATATGTGCTGAGCAATGCCGATATGACCATTATTGCGCAGGCTCCCAAAATGGCCCCTCATGTACAAACAATGCGGGAAGTTCTCGCCAGTGACTGCGGATGCGCTGTTGACGATATCAACGTAAAAGCCACGACAACAGAAAAACTGGGCTTCACCGGCCGCAAAGAAGGCATTGCAGCCCACGCTGTTGTGCTGATCAGAGCTAAATAACATGAGCACATTACGCACTCAGCACTGGCTGTACAGTGATACTCCTCCGGCCTGCACTGCCGCACTCAAGACGCATCCTGAAGATTTCGTTGTCACCGAAGATCTTGGATACAGCTTCAGCGGTGACGGTGAACATCAATTTCTGTGGGTCGAAAAAAAGCTGGCTAATACTGCCTGGGCCGCTGAGCAACTGGCTAAATTTACCGGCTTGCCATTACGGAATGTGACCTACGCAGGACGAAAAGACAAATACGCGGTTACCCGCCAGTGGTTCGGATTACATGCTCCGGGAAAACCGGATTTCGACTTTTCAGGACTGGAACTCGAAGGCGTAAAGATCCTCAGGCAAGAACGGCATAATAAGAAATTACGCATCGGGCAGCTGAAAGGGAACCATTTCACCATTACCCTGCGTGACGTCAGCGACGTTACTGCCCTGACAGAGGCGCTGCAACAGGCTGCCAGAAACGGCGTGCCCAATTACTTCGGCGAGCAGCGTTTTGGCAGTGTCCGCGTTGCTGAGACCGGCGAGCGTCAGGAAGGCGGTAACCTGCAACTGGCAGAAAAAATGATTGCCGGGGAAGCTATCCGCAACCGCAACAAACGCAATATGGCACTGTCTGCCTTACGGAGCTGGCTGTTTAATGAGGTCATCAGTGAGCGCATTCGTCTTGGCAAACTGAATGATGTAATAAGTGGTGACGCACTGATGCTCAGCGGGTCTCACAGCTTTTTTATTGAAAACGGTGAAGATAGCGGGTTGCAAGCCCGTTACGAAGACAAAGATTTATCACCTACGGCTCCGCTGTGGGGAAAAGGTGATGTACCGGTAACCGGTGAAGCGGCGAAGCTTGAACTGGCTGTAGCAGGTAAATACCCTGACGTTACCGGTTATCTCAGTGAAGCCGGCATGAAACAGGAACGCAGACCGGTAAAAATCTGGCCGGCGCAACTTGAATGGCAACATAACGGTGATACAGTAATTGTTTCTTTCAGCTTACCGTCCGGTTGTTATGCCACTACCGTATTACGTGATTGTGTTGACACAAATGGTGAAACAGCGGGCAGTTAGTGTAAGCGACTTACCGGACAACAAACGTCAGGAGCCTTCATGCGTATTCTTTTAAGTAACGACGACAGTGTATTCGCCAAAGGCATTGCTGTTTTATTCGAAACACTTGCCGCAGAGCACGATGTCACCGTGATCGCGCCGGACCGCAATTGCAGCGGTGCCAGCAACGCACTGTCGCTGCACAGTCCGCTCCGCATTCAGCAACTGGATAACGGCTTTTATTCGGTGAATGGCACGCCATCTGACTGTGTTCACCTGGGCGTAAATTGTTTCCTTGACGACGACCCGGAGCTGGTGGTGTCGGGTATCAACCATGGCGCAAACCTGGGTGACGACGTTATTTACTCCGGCACGGTAGCGGCAGCAACCGAAGGGCGATATATGGGTCTGCCGGCCATTGCAGTTTCACTGGCCAGCCACGAAGGCAAACACTTTGACACCGCAGCCCGTGTAGTGCTGGATATTATACGTAAATTACAGGCGCATCCTTTACCCCCCAATCAAATTTTGAACGTAAATGTGCCGGATGTGCCATACGATGCACTCGCCGGTATCAAAGTGACACGTCAGGGGCGCAGACATCGTGCCGAAGCCATGGTAAAAGCAAAAGATGCTTTCGGTCGTGAAATTTACTGGTATGGTCCGGCCGGAGCAGAACAGGATGCCGGCCCTGACACAGATTTTCATGCCATCGCTAACGGTTACTGCTCTGTGACACCGTTAAGCGTGGATATGACAGCTCATCACAGCCTCGCTAACATGGAAGACTGGCTGAATAAAAAACTCTGATAACAATAAAACCTGTGAAGGCAGCTAACCACAAACCGGCTGCCGGAAATAAGATACGGGAAAAACAGGAAACCATTTGCAGCAATGAGAACATTGAAAAAAGGTGAAATGCTCGCTGAGCTTTTGTTCAGCGAGGGCGTAAGGGATCAAAAAGTACTGACCGCTATTGCATCCACGCCAAGGGAATTATTTTTACCCGATGCCCTCAAACACAAAGCTTATCAAAATACGGCGTTACCCATAGGACAGGGACAAACGATTTCCCAGCCTTATATTGTCGCCAAGATGACGGAGTTGCTGCTCAAAGCCTCTAACAGTCCAAGGAAGATTCTGGAAATCGGTACCGGCTCAGGCTACCAGACTGCAATTCTCGCACAACTTTTTGGTCACGTTTACAGTGTTGAACGTATCAAGTCGTTGCAGTTTCAGGCGAAGCGCCGGATGAATCAACTCAACCTGCACAATATTTCCATGAAACATGGCGATGGCTGGAAAGGCTGGCCCAGTAAAGGCCCATATGATGCCATTCTGGTTACCGCCGCAGCGAGCAGCCTGCCACAGGATCTCTGCGACCAGCTTGAAGAAGGTGGCCGTTTGATTATTCCGGTAGGCAGCGAACAGCAGAATTTGTTATGTGTAGACAGAATTGATGGTGAGCTTAAAACAGAGACCATTGAAGCTGTGCGTTTTGTACCACTGGTTGCAGGAGAGCTTCAGTGAAAATTTTTCAACCATGCTATGACCTGGCGTTGCGATGGGCCCGTCACAAGCATGCTAATCGCTATCTTGCGGGACTGAGTTTCGCAGAATCTATGTTCTTTCCCATACCACCGGACGTCATGCTGGCGCCAATGTCCATGTCACAACCGAACCGTGCATGGCTGTTTGCTGCCTTAACCACTATTGCATCCGTACTCGGCGGTATTGCCGGCTATGCACTGGGTTTTTTCACGTTTGAGGCGTGGCTGGAACCTCTTATTATCTCTGCGGGTTACGAAGAAAAACTGCAAACCACTATCGACTGGTTTGAAACCTATGGCGTATGGGTTGTCTTCCTCGCCGGCTTCTCTCCTATACCGTATAAAGTATTCACCATCAGTGCCGGTGTCCTTAATATGGCTCTGGTACCTTTTATTATAGCGTCTGCCATCGGTCGGGGTGCCCGCTTCTTTCTGGTAGCCGGTCTCATGAAATGGGGTGGTGCAGCCATGGAAGCTAAACTCCGCGAATACGTGGAAATACTCGGTTGGTTAACAATCGGACTGGCCGTTCTTGCGTATTTTTTACTCCACTGAGGTAGATTAATGGGCAAAATGCGAGCAATAAATGCTTCAATCGCCTGCATTTTCGCCATTTTTTTGACGGGTTGCAGTGGCAGAACAGCCCCTGCCCCGGTGACTTTACTCAATAGTCAGACTGAATATTCTGAAAAAGGGTCAGATAGCAAAACCTACCTAGTAAAAAAGGGTGATACGTTGTTCGCTATCGCCTGGTTTACCGGAAATGACTATAGAGATCTTGCTAAATACAATTCTTTATCAGCACCTTACGATATTTACCCAGGTCAAACTTTACGCTTATACCCCCAACCTGTGACAGCGTTGACAGGGAACACTTCTAAACCAAAAGTTCAAGAAAAAACTGGTACGACCAGAAACATATACGACAAAAGGAGTGTTGACCGGGATAAACCACAGGCGTACAGTAGTCGTGAAATTAATGTTAACAACCAAGAAGTTACTAGTGTCAAACCTTTGACGAAAAGTGTCAAAGATTCAGCCAGAAGGGATTTTCCCAAAAGGGTGTCAAAATGGGTTTGGCCCAGCAAAGGTAACATAACGTTAACATTTAGTAATGCGGAATCAGGCAATAAAGGGTTGGATTTCAGCGCACAAAGAGGCGCACCAGTTCTGGCCGCTGCGGAAGGTAAAGTGGTTTACGCAGGCAGTGCATTACGTGGGTACGGTAACCTGATAATTATTAAACATACCGATGCCCTGTTGAGTGCTTATGCACACAACGACAAGCTCCTTGTAGAGGAGCAGCAATGGGTCGCCGCAGGGCAACAAATTGCGACAACGGGAGATAGTGGAACAGATTCGGTCAAGCTTCATTTTGAAGTGAGATACCGGGGCAAGTCGTTAGACCCCCAAAGGTATCTGCCAAAAAGATAATAATAACAATAAATAATAATAAAATTTGAGGAGAACATCGCAGGGTAACCAACAACGCAGGAGATGCAGTCGTGGGTCAAACAAAAGCCGCTGTAATCGAATCAAAGTCTCGGGATGAGTTAAACGAGATGGACATGCCAGTTGATATGAAAGCTGGTGAAGCAATTAACAATGATCTGGATGATACTGAGGATGATGCAGTATTTGTTCAGGAGGACTTACCGAAAAACCTGGATGCCACCCAGTTGTACCTGGGGGAAATTGGCTTCTCCCCCCTACTTACCGCAGAAGAAGAGGTTTATTTTGCACGTCGCGCACTGAAAGGCTGTGAGGCCTCCCGTAAGCGTATGATTGTATCTAACCTTCGTCTGGTTGTGAAAATTGCCCGTCGTTACAACAATCGCGGTCTGGCATTACTTGACCTGATTGAAGAAGGTAACCTGGGTCTTATCCGTGCCGTTGAGAAATTTGATCCTGAACGTGGTTTCCGTTTCTCTACGTATGCGACCTGGTGGATTCGTCAGACGATCGAACGGGCGATCATGAATCAAACCCGCACGATTCGTTTACCGATTCACGTAGTCAAAGAATTAAATGTTTATCTGCGTTGTGCACGGGAGCTTTCACAGAAGCTCGACCACGAGCCTACTGCAGAAGAGATAGCTACAGAGCTTGATAAGCCTGTTGACGAAGTCAGCCGTATGCTTCGCCTGAATGAGCGCATTACATCGGTGGACACACCTATCGGTGGTGAAAACGATAAGGCACTGCTGGATATTCTTGCCGACCATAATGAATTTGGTCCCGAAGATAACTTGCAGGACAGCGATATGAAGTCGAATATCGTGAAATGGCTCGGTGAGTTAAATCCGAAACAACGGGAAGTGTTAGCACGTCGTTTTGGTTTATTAGGGTACGAACCGTCTACCCTTGAAGATGTGGGTGCAGAAATTGGCCTTACACGGGAACGTGTCCGTCAGATCCAGGTAGAAGCATTGCGCAGACTGCGCGATATGCTGGGTCATCAGGGACTGTCTATGGAAAGTCTGTTCGATCACATGGGTGAGTAATTTCACCCGTCTGACCCGACCATACAGTTTATGCCGTTCTGCCCGGTATGTTGCACCGGGCGGCACTGTATAAAATACCAATTGATGTATTTTAAGACTATTTACGTGTTAATGTGAAGAAAGTGTAGTCGTAAGGATTATGCTCATCGGCACGGTTTTCAACCACATCTGAACGTACCCAGTCGCCCTGAGAATCGTAATCAGGGAAACAGGTGTCACCGTCGACAGTTAACGCTATTTGTGTCAGATAAAGAGTGGTTGCCTGAGGCAGAAAAGCTTCATAGACCTTACCGCCACCAATCACCATCACTTCATCATCTTCCGTGACCATCTCACTGGCAGCGCTGAGTGCCTCCTCGACGTTAGTAACCACAGTCACCGTGTCAGGAAAATCTGAAGCCGCCGCAGAAGTAATGATGATATTGGGTCTGCCCGGTAAAGGTCTGCCAATTGACTCCCAGGTTCTGCGTCCCATGATCACCGGCTTACCTAATGTTACCGCCTTGAAATGCTTCAAATCGGCCGGCAGGTGCCAGGGCATATCATTGTCAGCGCCGATAACCCGGTTATGTGCCATGGCGGCAATCATCGCAATCTTCATCACTACTCCTTAAGACGCGATATCAGCGACGGTATTCTACTTCAACGTCGTAGTCGTCTTCATCCCAGTCATCATCGTCATCAAGATCATCATCCAGGTCGCCCTGCATGGTCTCGCGATCGTAACTATCCCACTTAAACTCTACCGCCTCTTTCTCATCGTCTTCATCGATGCCGGCAGGCAGTGTTTCAATGTAATTCATAATTTCGTGGCAAAGCTGTTGTGTGTTCATTTTCTGGAAAGCAGAAATTTGATAAACGGGACCATCCCATTCCAGCTTTTCTTTAATTGATTCACACAACGCTTCCACTTCTTCCTCAAGAAGCAAATCAACTTTGTTGAACACTAACCAGCGTGGCTTGGCTGCCAGCTTAGGACTGTATTTCTCGAGTTCTTCAATGATCTTCTTCGCGTTTTCCGCAGGATCGCTCTGATCTGCCGGTAACAGATCAACCATGTGTAACAATACGCGGCAGCGCTCTAAGTGCTTCAGGAAGCGGATACCAAGACCGGCACCGTCGGCCGCGCCTTCGATCAGTCCGGGAATATCAGCAATAACGAAACTACGTTGTGAATCCTGTCTGACAACCCCCAGGTTAGGTACCAGTGTGGTAAAGGGGTAATCGGCGACTTTAGGTTTAGCAGCAGACACAGAGCGGATGAAGGTAGATTTACCGGCATTCGGCATACCGAGCAAGCCCACATCGGCCAGCAGCATGAGCTCTAACTTCAGATTGCGGATTTCACCAGGCGTACCGTTTGTTTTCTGTCTGGGTGCGCGGTTTACGCTACTTTTGAAACGGGCATTACCTAAACCGTGAAAACCGCCCTGCGCGACTTTCAGGCGCTGGCCGTGCTTAGTCAGATCCCCCAGCACTTCTGCCGTTTCCACATCTGTCGCACGGGTACCAACCGGTACCATTACAGTGAGATCTTCACCTGCACGACCTGTACAGTTTCCGCCCTGGCCATTCTGACCACGCTCAGCACGGTGGAAACGCTCGAAGCGATAATCAATGAGGGTGTTCAGGTTCTCATCGGCCTGCAGATACACAGAACCGCCATCACCACCATCACCGCCGTCAGGACCACCTTTCGGGATATATTTTTCACGTCTAAAGCCAACCGTGCCGTTACCGCCGTCGCCGGCTTCAACACGAATTTCAGCTTCATCAACAAATTTCATTAGTCACTCCGAGTCGTTGTCGACTACCGTATTTGAAAGCTAAGTTTACACCATTGTGACAATCACTACATCGCCAATCTGGTGAAGGGCTGCGGGCCCCGGAAAAAATCTTGTTATTAAAAACAAAAAACCCCGCTTACGCGGGGTTTTTTAAGCCTGTTCGGCGTAACGTCAATCCGCGATTACTCGCCGATGATGCTCACGAATTTACGGTTGTTCTTGCCTTTAACGTCAAACTGAACTTTACCGTCTTTCAGAGCAAACAACGTGTGATCTTTACCGATACCTACGTTGTCGCCAGCGTGGAAACGAGTACCACGTTGTCTTACGATGATGTTACCAGCAAGCACTGATTCGCCGCCAAAGCGCTTAACACCAAGGCGTTTACTTTCTGAATCACGACCGTTTTTGGTACTACCACCAGCTTTTTTGTGTGCCATGTGTTCGTGCTCCTATTATGCGTTGATACCAGTGATTTTCACTTCTGTGAACCACTGACGGTGACCCGCTTGTTTACGGTGATGTTTACGACGACGGAACTTAACGATTTTGATTTTATCGCCACGTCCGTGCTGAACTACTTCAGCAGTAATTTTGCCACCAGCAACTAAAGGGGTGCCGATCTTAACGTCGTCACCGTTGCTAACCATTAATACGTTATCGAATTCAACAGTCTCGCCCGGCGCGACTTCGATCTTCTCTAGACGAACGGTCTGGCCTTCAGCCACACGGTGCTGTTTACCGCCACTTTGGAAAACCGCGTACATATTCTACTCCGCTCTGCGTCTCATTGACGCTTCAATTCAAAAAACAGGGCGCGAATTGTACGTGAAACATCCTGAGATCTCAACCCCGAAAAACACAAAATTTGATTATTTTTCGCGCTTCGGTTCAATTCGCTGCCAGAACTACTAAAAGCCCGCATTTTACCTGCATTTTCCCCTTCAGGGAAATGCTGCTAAGGGATTATTTTTTTCATTCATTTCAGTTTTTTAAATCATGCGGGTGGATACCCTTTCAGATTCAGGTACAATCAGCGCTCAGAATGAAATCAGTAAAACATACCCACGACATGCCCATGGACATAAATGCGATCCGCGAGCTGGCAGCTGCGGACATGAAAGCGGTGAATGCGCTTATACAGCAGCAAGTCGACTCAGAAGTTGCTCTAATCAATCAGTTAGGCTTTTACATCGTCAACAGTGGCGGAAAAAGGCTGCGCCCTTTGTTGTCTGTTCTGGCAGCGAGATCTATGGGGATCACAACAGATCAGCATCACACGCTGGCCGCGATCATTGAATTTATCCACACATCCACTTTGCTTCATGATGATGTGGTTGATGAATCCACATTACGCCGGGGTCAACAAACGGCGAATGCAATATTTGGAAATCAGGCAAGCGTACTGGTGGGCGATTTTCTTTACTCCCGTTCATTCCAGATGATGGTCGACCTGCAAAGTATGCGTGTCATGGAGATTTTATCTGACGCAACTAACCGTATTGCCGAAGGTGAAGTATTGCAGTTAATGAATTGCAATGACCCGGACACCACAGAAGCCCGCTATTTTGATGTAATTTACGGCAAGACTGCCCGCTTATTTGAAGCAGCAACACAGCTTGCCGCTGTGCTGACGGGGCAGCCTGAGCACATTGAAAAGGCTATGCAGGACTACGGTAAACACCTGGGCACCGCTTTTCAGTTAGCTGACGACATTCTCGATTATGCGGCTGATAAAGACGAAATGGGTAAGAACACCGGCGATGATCTTGCAGAAGGTAAGCCTACCCTGCCCCTGTTGTACGCCATGTGGCACGCTGAAGATGAAGTGGATAAACAACTGATCAGAGAAGCCATTGAGAAAGCAAATGGCCTGCCTCACCTTTCACGAATAGTCAATATTATGAGTGAAACCGGTGCGCTGGAATATACCAAACGCTGCGCGGATGAAGAAACGCAGAAAGCCATAGCTGCACTGGCTCCGGTGCCGGAATCTGACTACAAACAGGCGCTGATTGCATTAGCGCATATTGCTGTAGAACGCACTAAGTAAGAGTTCTCAGGCCCGCTGTTGCGGGCCTAATTCTCAATCATAAATCCGATCATACCCATCAAGAAACCGGCAATCGCGCCCATGGGTGGCAGCCATTGTTTTTCCACGTAAATTTGCGGTGCCATATCCTGAAAGACAGAATAAAGGATCCCTCCGGCGGCGAACAACATTATGCCACCAATAACCATGGGATAATCAGCCAGCCAGTAAAAGCCGGCGACAGCCATCACCGGCCCAAGCAACGCCATTGCAGCAAACTTCCAAATCAGTTTATTCTGATACTTTAAATTTCCGCCTGTCATTTCGCGGTAAGCATTAAAGCCCTCCGGCAGGTTCTGAATAGCAATCAGTAAACCAAGTAAGAGTGTACCGCCTCCGGATGCAGCCGTCGTTCCCAGCGCCAGAGATTCCGGTACAAAATCACTTAACATTGCCGCTAACTGACTGGCCGGAGTGTTCTGTCTGGCCAGATAGATATCCAGACTCATGAAAGCCAGAGCGCCCCCGGTAAAACACAAAGTGGCAGTCAGAGGTGTATGCGCAGCGATGCCCTCAGGCACCAGAACGAGTGCTACAGCTGAAAGTAGTGCTCCCGCCCCGAGCGCCATAATGCCGTGGCGAATTTCCTGCTCCAGCCACTCAGGTTGAATGCGGTCATTCCTGGCCAGTAACGCTCCGGCTGGCATAGCTAATCCGGCAATCAGCGCAATAAAGATCACGCTGATCAGGTTGTGATCCATCACAGATCTGGCTCCTTAGTTCAACCCCAAATCACGGGTCATATTCTCATTTCTGTCCCGGTGTAGAATGATATTGTCTTCAATACGGATCCCGCCGAAAGGCCGGTACCGATCGACAATATCCCAGTTAATGTACTTAGAGTTATCGCTGGCTTTCAAATCGGCCAGCAGCGTGTCAATGAAATATAACCCGGGCTCAATAGTGAAGACCTGACGAGCTTCCACCACACGGGTACAACGCAGAAACGGATGCTCTTCCGGTGCCGGTTTTGGCGTACCGCGGTCATCAGCCACCAGCCCGCCTACATCATGCACCTGTAACCCCAGGAAGTGGCCTATACCGTGAGGAAAGAAAGTGCTGGTGATTTGTTTTTCGACAATCTCCTGAGGCTTAAGATTGACCAGTCCCACATCATGAAGAATTTGTGCAATGCCATCGTGGGCAAGAATATGAATGTCGGTATAAGCAACACCGGGTTTAAGTGCATTGCCTAATGTCACCGTAACTTTATCCACATGTGCGATTAACTCAGCGAACAGAGGATCTGAGTGGCTGTACGTCCGCGTGATATCGGCGGCATAACCATGAAAAGAGGCACCGGCATCAATGAGAAACGAGCGTGGCGTATCCGGCGCTGCATTGTCACAATGCATGTAATGCAGAATAGATGCATGCTCGTTCAGCGCAATAATACTCGTATAGGGTAAGTCGTTATCTCCCTGACCCGCCGCGCTGTTGTAAGCCTGCTTAATGGCAAACTCACTTTCACCAGCCATAAATGCTTCCCGGGCAGCACGGTGCCCCTGCACAGCCAGTTTATTGGCTTTGCGCATACACAGCATCTCGTAATCAGTTTTATATGCCCGCTGAAAGTGCAGGTAATTTAACGCCCGGTCAGGATTAACAATGTGGAATCCCAATGCGCTGGCCACTTCAATATATTCACCTACATAGGCATATTTCTGCTTATCGTAAGGCAAATGTTTTTCAACAGCGTCAGCCTGCTTTAGCAGGACGATATCGAACTCAGCCGTCCAGAAGTCATCCGGTTCAGGAGGTACTTTGTGCCAGAAATCCACAGGACGGTAAAAAATAAGTTTCGGTTTATCGGTACCGTTAACCACCAGCCAGCAATGCGGGTTATCTACTACAGGCACCCAGGCTTTGAAATGAGGATTCACCTTAAACGGATAATCATTGTCATCGAGGAAAAGCCGTTTACTTTGTCCCGCATGAATAACCAGCCCGTCCAGACCTTCCCGCTGCAGAGCTTCTCTGGTACGGGACTGAAGTGTCTCAATATGTGCCCGGTAGGACGCGGTAAGTGTGGTCATAAACCCTCATTTATTCTGTCGTTAATTGTTTTAATATGTAAAAGACCGGCGGTATGCCACCGGCCTTATTTGGGTGCGTAAGTGCCGCCTGCCCTTCCTCCGGGAGAGGAAAGGCCGGTAGCCGGCGGAATAGCAGATTTTGCCAGTTGCTCAAACAGCCCTGAAGACTCACCCAGCTGATGTTCGTAGATATAACGGTATGCCATCACCGCTTTTACGTAACTGCGGGTTTCTTTATACGGAATCGTTTCGATCCAGATATCCGTTTCTACGTTTTTGCCGGCAGGTAACCATTCCATAACCCGCCGCCACCCGGCATTATACGACGCCGAAACCAGTACCGGATTATCGCCCATTTTGTCCATCAGATAACGCAGGTACTGCACACCAAACTGAACATTCTGACCTGCATCAAACAATTCATCTGTGGATACTCTTTTTTCGGCAATGTATCCCGCAGTATCAGGCATTAACTGCATCAGGCCACGGGCACCGGCAGGAGACACAGCATCGACCATAAACGAGCTTTCCCGGCGGGCAATTGCCATGGCAAATGCAGGCTGGATATCGTAGGCCCGTCCGACATCATCAAACTGTTCGGCATAGGCCATAGGGAAGCGCTTCTCCACGTCATCCAGAAAGCCGCTTTGAGTAAAACTGATGATTGCCTGGTCGAACCAACCCCACTCGCTGGCCAATAATGCTGCGTCCTTCACTTGCGAAGTATCCAGTGAGTTCACCAGATAACGCCACTCACGTCTGGCATCAATTAAGCGGCCAAGAGCGAGAAATTCTTGTGCCCGCTTTGCGGCCGGACGCTCAGCAATCATTTGCATATTTTCGTCACTGCGGGGCGTAGCGATGTGTTTCAGCGAAGGCTTCTCATTGACTCTGGCACTGGCCATAAAACCGTAATAGTTCCGTTCCTGAGCCAGTTCACGGTAACGGATACCGGCCTGCTCCGGTAACCCCATCGCCTCGAGACTGCGGGCCTGCCAGTAGCGATAGGCTTCATCCTGCTGCACATATTCCGGTGCTGCCGCAATTAGGTCCAGCACGTCCTGCCATTTCTCATGACGCAACAGATAAGACATGTGCCAGCGTTTTACGTCATCTGCAGCACCACTGACATCAGCCCGCTTTAACCATTCATCTGCTTCCGGTTTATCGTCAATGGCAAGACTCAGAGCAATTGCCCTGGTCACATCCAGTTGCTGCTGATGCGTTAACACATCTGCCGGCTGCCAGAGGTACCAGGCTTTGATCGCATCACCGGCATCCCGCCAGGCAAGCTTTTCCATCCCGTAAGCAAGAATTTTTCCCTCTGTTTCTTTATTCTTCAGCGGAAACTGAGACTTCTTCAGTACCAGCGATGATGAAGTACGGATGCGCTGCCATAAATCAGCCAGATATTGTTCTTTTGCAGGGAGTTTTCGCTTCAGGTAAGGAATAAGCTTCGGGTTACCGGTTAACGCTGCTTTCTCAATCCGACCTAACACCATGTCACCGGTCATCATGCCGGCCTGCTGCCATTTTTTAAATACAGGGTCACATTCGTCCGGTTGAGAACGGCCTGCTAGCCAGATGGGCTCAACTTTTTCTAACCAGTATTCAGGCTGGCCCGCGTCTTCCAGCTGATATTGCAGATACTGACACGTAATGGTAGCCCCCATGCCATCGCGATAATTAGCAAGAAACGCTTTCTTTTCACCATGAGTAGCCAGGTAACGGAGCCAGCGGCCACGTAAGCCATAGGTAAAAGGCTGGTTGTGATAATTCAGCAGGAAAGATTCTATGTCTTCACGGTGAGCCATATCCATCCGCTGATCGATTTGCTGTCGCAACAGATAAGGATAAAGAGGATAGTCTTTTAATGCGGCAACATCGTCTTCCAGCGCAGCCACTTTTTTCCGGCTGGCGCGGCCAAGCTGCTTTTCGAGCTCAGTAAACTGTGCCCGCTTTAGCTCTAATTCGGGAGAAGAAGGCGTTGGCTGAGCTTGCACAATACCTGCAACACTCATCACACCTAGCCAGAAACTGGCTACAAGAAAAGACACCGGAATGCGCTTCACGGAAGCAGCCGAAGATACTTGCATTCAAAACCATCCATCCAAAAACGAGTGAATGACAGGGGCGTTACCAGAAAATAAGGGGTAAAAAACAAAACAACCCGAAAATTTGAAATAGCGCTGGCGAACACCCGATTTCCTTACCATTATACAACCTTGTGATGTGAATTCGAGCTTGATTTTTTGCCGCTCAATCGCCATTTAGGAAAAAAATGTAAACACTTGTTTGAATTTTTATTGAAATTTTCCGTGGCATTGTCACAATCAAGCCACCCTAACACGTCAGAGTAAGACACCGGCTTGCAGTTCCGGTTCCTCATTTCTGACATCCTCGCCATTGCCGAAGGAGACGAGAATGATATACGAAGGCAAGAGTCTGACCGTTACGTTGTCAGATGATGGTATTGCTGAACTGGTTTTTGATGCACAAGGTTCAGTCAACAAATTTGACCGCCAGACGGTAGCTGAACTGGATGAAGCCACTGCGGCTATGGCTGCTCATGGTGGCATTAAAGGTGCAGTAGTAAGAAGTGGCAAACCGGCTTTCATCGTGGGTGCCGATATCACCGAATTTACGGCTATGTTTGAGCAACCGGAAGAAGAAGTGCTTGCGTGGGTAGCTAAAACATCACAGGTATTCGATCGCTTTGAAGATCTTCCCTTCCCCACCATCGCAGCGGTAAATGGCTTCGCGCTGGGCGGTGGCTGTGAGATGGCACTGGCTTGTGATTTCCGCGTTGTTGACACTACCGCTTCTATTGGTCTGCCGGAAGTCAAACTGGGCCTGATGCCCGGCTTTGGTGGTACCGTTCGCCTCCCCCGCCTGATTGGGTCTGATAATGCTCTGGAATGGATGACCACCGGCAAAGACAGAAAAGGCCAGCAAGCACTTGATGAAGGTGCGGTAGACGCAGTCGTGGCACCGGAGAAGCTTCTTGATGCAGCTACCACAATGGTAAGCAATGCCGCTGCCGGCAAGCTGGACTGGAAAACCCGCCGTGCAAATAAAAAAGCACCGTTAAAACTGAATCAAAATGAAGCAATGATGAGTTTTTCCACGGCGCAGGCATTCGTGGCGGCCAAAGCAGGTAAACATTATCCGGCTCCCCACATGATGGTAGAGACCGTTAAAAATGCAGCCGGTCTGGATCGCGACGGCGCGTTGAAACTGGAAAACCAGGGCTTTGTTAAACTGGCTAAAACCGACGCGGCACAAGCTCAAATCGGTATTTTCCTGGCTGACCAGCTGGTAAAAGGCAAGGGCAAGAAAATGGCCAAAGCCGCCACCAAAGAAGTCAAACTTAATGCGGTTCTCGGCGCCGGCATCATGGGTGGTGGAATCGCTTATCAGAGCGCATCCAAAGGCTTACCGGTAGTGATGAAAGATATCAACACTCCGGCGCTTGATTTAGGCTTGAGTGAAGCAGCCAAAATTCTGAATAAAGGCATGGAGCGCGGCAAAGTCGACGCGAAGAAAATGGCAGCCACGTTAAATGCCATTACCCCGACTCTCGAATACAGCACGCTGAAAGACGCAGACGTTGTCATCGAAGCGGTTGTCGAAAATCCGAAAGTAAAAGGCATCGTACTGAAAGAAGTGGAAGGTGTGGTGGCAGATGACGCCATTATATGTTCAAACACATCCACCATTTCCATTAACCAGCTGGCTGAAAACCTCGACAAACCAGAGCGCTTCTGTGGCATGCATTTCTTTAATCCTGTACATCGCATGCCGCTGGTTGAGATTATCCGTGGTGAGAAGACCACTGACGACACCATTAATGCCGTAGTCGCTACCACGCTGAAAATGGGCAAAACCCCCATCGTGGTCAATGATTGCCCCGGCTTTTTAGTGAACCGTGTGTTGTTCCCTTACTTTGCCGGCTTCAGCAAACTGGTACTCGACGGTGCCGATTTCGTTGCGGTTGATAAGGTCATGGAGAAAGACTTCGGCTGGCCAATGGGGCCTGCATACCTGCTGGACGTGGTAGGTATGGATACGGCTGATCACGCTGCGGGCGTTATGGCTGAAGGTATTCCGGAGCGCATGGCGAAACTTGAGAATGATCCGGTCACTTTGCTGTACGAAGCGAAACGCCTGGGTCAGAAAAACGGCAAAGGTTTTTATAACTTCGGTACTGACAAACGGGGACGTCCCAGTAAAGAAGCAGCAGAAGAGGCTTACAGCCTGATCAACGCAAATAGTGCTGAAACCAAGGCCTTTGATAAAGAAGAAATCATTGCCCGCCTGATGATTCCTATGGCAAACGAGGCTATCCGTTGTCTGGAAGAAGGCATTGTTGCCAGTGCTGCAGAAGCCGATATGGCGCTGCTTTACGGACTGGGATTCCCTCCTTTCCGTGGCGGAATTTTCCGTTATATCGAAACACTGGGCCTTGAGCAGTTTGTTGCTCTGGCAGACAAATATGCCCACTTAGGTCCGATCTATCAGATTTCCGACGGCGTGCGCCAGATGGCCGCTGAAGGTAAATCTTATTTCGCGTAACGGAACCAGGGAGAAGAATATGAAAGATGTAGTAATTGTTGATGCGATTCGCACACCTATGGGCCGTTCCAAAGGTGGCGTATTCAGAAATGTCCGTGCAGAGACTTTATCTGCCCACCTGATGACTGCATTACTGAAAAGAAACCCGAACCTCGATCCTGCTGAGATTGAAGATATTATCTGGGGTTGTGTGCAGCAAACGAAAGAGCAGGGTTTTAACGTTGCCCGTAATGCGCAGTTACTGACTGACGTTCCCCGCTCCACAGCGGCAGTGACAGTGAACCGTTTGTGCGGCTCTTCTATGCAAGCCCTGCATGATGCCACCAGCGGCATTATGAGCGGTCGCGGTGATGTATACATGATAGGTGGCGTTGAACATATGGGTCACGTTCCCATGACCTTTAACGTCGATTTCCATCCTGCTCTTGCTAAATATACCGCTAAAGCATCGGGGAATATGGGTATGACTGCCGAGCTGCTCGGTCGTCAAAACGGCATTAGCCGTGAGATGCAGGACGCCTTCGGCGCACGCTCACACCAGTTGGCCCATCAGGCCCACCTTGAAGGCCGCTGGGCAAATGAAATTGTACCCGTTGAAGGCCATGATGCAGACGGCGTGCTGACAATGGTCGATTACGACGAAGTCATTCGTCCCGAAACGACCGTCGAAACCTTATCCGGCTTGCGCCCGGTATTTGATCCGGTAAACGGTACCGTAACCGCCGGTACCGCCTCTGCAATATCAGACGGTGCATCAGCCATGCTCGTTATGTCTGCTGACAAAGCGAAAGCACTGGGCTTAACGCCACGGGCGAAAATCCGCTCAATGGCGGTGGCAGGTTGCGACGCTGCAATCATGGGTTACGGCCCTGTACCAGCCACTAAAAAGGCGCTGCAGCGGGCGGGTCTGAGTATGGATGACATTGAAATTGCCGAGTTCAACGAAGCTTTCGCTGCACAGGCATTGTCGTGTATCAAACAACTGGGCTGGCTGGAAAAATACGATGACCACGTCAACCTGAACGGCGGTGCCATCGCACTAGGTCACCCGCTGGGTTGTTCAGGCTCACGTATCAGCACCACCCTGCTGAACCTGATGGAAGCGAAAGATAAAACTCTGGGCCTTGCCACCATGTGTATTGGCTTAGGTCAGGGTATTGCTACCGTCTTCGAACGTGTTTAATCTTTTATAGATTACTCTGAAGAAAGGGCCTGCGGGCCCTTTTTTAATGCCCGCTCAAAAATAACGACTATAACTCAATAACCTGACTTGCGGGAAATCGTGTCGCATTAATTATCAATCAATGGTCTAATCAAACATAAAACCGGCATTAAGGGATATTAAATTGATATGAAGCGCTCTTTGACGCTGTCCCGATATGTAAAAAAACGAACCGGAGTGCCTCTGGGAGCAAGTCATTCTATGAGGAATATGCTCTCACGCTCTTTAGGCGCAGGCTCTTTTCCTCAGTTCTGGCAATACTGGAATCCGGTCTGGAGCTACTATTTATCCCGCAATGTAATGAGACCCCTCAGCAACGTTCTGCCGGACTCAATTGCTGTCCTGTTCACATTTCTCGTTAGTGGCGCCCTGCACGATTTAGCCGTCAGTCTGGTCAAATGGAAAGCGGTGTTCTTTTTCACCCCCTGGTTTGGCCTGATGGGACTCATCGTGATAACCAGCAGTAAACTTGATATCACCTACAGGCACTTTACCCGGAGTTTCAGAGCAGCCATAAACCTGTCAGTTATTGCTGCCAGTTTATGTCTTACGTACCTCATGGAAGGCGCACTTAATTAGCACTGCTTAGTGCCGTACTATTAAACATGCCGGGGTATACAGATCCCTGTCACACTCTGCTATATTGAAAGTACAACAATTAACCGTTGCAGGGAATAAAATGAAAGTGATTTTCAGGTGTCTGGGGCTTTTCTTGTTGCTGATAGCAGCACTTACTGCATACAGCGCAGGACATCAAACCGGTGCATTTCTTTTTGTTGTACTTGGCTTCGTGTTAGAAGGCGTTTTCTGGACGGGTCTGTTTCCCCGCAAACGTGCCGGATAAAACTGAAAGCGTTTAGCACGGGAATTTAATCACCGTGCTGTAATCTGATGACGATTTCAATACCACCAGGGATGGCTGAAATCCACATACTGAGGGTCAATTTCTGCAGTATAAGGGGGAGCGAAGCTACGCCAGAAAACCCCGGAGAATTCTGCTGCATTGATTGTCAGCTTTCCTTCTTTCTCGTACTTTTTCAGTAGCTTATTGTAGGCGCCTACCGGATATTGAGGGGTGTTGGAGCGAAAGACAACTGCACCGCCAAACTCCTCGAACATCGCCTTTTCAACTTGCCAGTGTTTAACCTGTTCTGAAGCAATCTCCTGCACACTGCGTTTTGGTGGCGGAGTAAATGCTGATGCCAGCTCTTTATCTTCTTCCGTCTCGGGTTCTGGCGGAGGGGTAGCGGTATCCAGACTGTCTTTAAACACTTCAACGAAACGTGCCACCAGTTCAGCGTCCGGTTCGATACCTTTAGATTCGGCATAATCCTTTAACACACCATCCACAATGATTTCGGTGAGTCTGGCCTGCTGAAATTGCGCTACGGCCATTTCTCTGGACACATTCATAGTTTTAGCCAGTGCATTGAGCTGCTTCTCTGTGGGCGATACAGAGCGCTCTGTCACTGGTTTACCCAGCAAAGTAGCCACTACATTTTGTTGAGCATGCGCAACTCCGGATAACGTTATGCTTAAAATGAATAAAAGAAAGAGTCGCTTAAACGGATACGACATGAATGCTCCTTGAAAAGAATACCGGTATGTTAAACCACGCGGTTGTCCATAAGCGTGATACACAGAATAAAAGCAAATAACAACGGTTCAAACAGTAACATAATGTAACCTTGCCGGTGATGCTAATAACTAAGTGTAACAATTCAATAAAAGCGGAAAGAAAGAAAATTGCAACTGCAATAAGACGCGATGACAATCGCCGGTGATAAATGGTGGGGGAAATAAAAAACGGTGACAGATGTCACCGTTTTTTTGAAATCAGATAGCGTTGACGTTGGCAGCTTGCAGGCCTTTTTGACCTTGCTCAACTTCAAACTCAACTCGCTGACCTTCGTTCAGGGTTTTGTACCCTTCAGAAACGATAGCACGGAAATGTACGAATACATCTTTGTCGCCGCTATCCTGAGTCAGGAATCCATAACCTTTATCTGCGTTAAACCATTTAACGGTGCCTGTAACTTTAGACATGTAGACCTCAAAACTTTCAATAAAACTGCGCCAAAGGCGCTTTACTCGTGGCCTCATTGCAACGGGATATTTGGGTCTTACATGGGATGGACAAACAACTTACAACAATTACAGGTGTAACCAGAGCGTTCAAAACATCATGGTAGAAACAAAAATAATCTCGTCTTAAAAAGACCTTAGGCTAAAACAGCCTAAAACCACTATAACAGTTGGCGGGAAAAATGATACAAAAATTCACCGCTAACAGAAAATTATCACAATTTCGTAACCGGAGTGTCAGATTCCCTTACTTACGAAGACTTAGGGTGACTGTGACGCCAGCCCTGAATCCAGCATCCCAGCCCTACTACACCGCTCAGTGCAGCGAATGACCAGTGGTGAACATATACAGGCAGAATGGCCGCCACAATGATAAACGTGGACCCGACCACCACCCAATGATTGGCCTTGGCTGTTTCCAGTTGCAAACGTGCCAGCTCCTGATGATTTCTGGCTATTTGCACAGGCATGGTTTTTACCTGCCTTAAGCTGTCATAGAGCAGATCAGGCATCTCCGGCAATTTCTCTGACCAGAAAGGCAGGTTGTCTTTTACCTTGGATAACATGGCACGGACACCTATCTGTTCTTTCATCCAGTTTTCGAGAAACGGTTTTGCTGTTTGCCACAAATCCAGTTGCGGATAGAGTTGCCGCCCTAAGCCCTCGATATAAAGTAACGTTTTTTGCAGCAAAACAAGCTGAGGCTGCACCACCATATTGAAACGCCTGGCCGTATTAAACAGCTGAAGCAGAACGTTGCCGAAAGAAATCTCTGCCAGTGGCTTCTGGAAAATAGGCTCGCACACCGTCCGGATTGCCATTTCAAATTCATCGATATTCGTATCAGCAGGTACCCAGCCGGAATCGGCATGAAGTTGCGCCACCTTGCGGTAATCACGGTTAAAAAAGGCAATAAAGTTTTCAGCAAGATAACGCTTATCTTCTCTGTTAAGCGTACCCACAATGCCAAAATCGATGGCAATATATTGCGGATTTTCGGGGTGCTCTGCAGAGACAAAAATGTTGCCGGGGTGCATGTCAGCATGGAAGAAGCTGTCACGGAACACCTGGGTGAAAAACACTTCAACACCACGTTCTGCCAGCTTTTTCATATTGGTATTTTGCGCCAGCAGGGCTTCAATATTGGAAATGGGAATACCATATATACGCTCCATGACAAGCACGTCATGACGGCAATAATCACCGTACATCTCAGGAACGTAGAGGCTCTGTGAGCCTTCAAAATTTCTGCGCAGCTGTATGCCGTTCGCCGACTCACGCATCAGATCCAGTTCATCCACAAGGGTTTTCTGGTACTCGGTAACAACCTCCACCGGACGCAGGCGCTTGCCATCAGGCAGCCACTTCTGCAGTACGCCGGCCAGGGTATAGAGCAGTTCCATATCTGCATCGATAGTTTTGCGGATCCCCGGCCGCAGTACTTTTACCACCACATGCTGACCGTTCTCTTTTAATACCGCGGCATGAACCTGGGCAATTGAAGCCGATGCAAGAGGTTGCTCGTCGAACTGACTGAACACCAGGTCCAGCTTAGGTATATTCAGACTTTTGAGCACGATAGCTGTGGCTGCGTCGCTGGAAAAGGGGGCCACTTTATCCTGTAGCCTGGCCAGCTCATTGGCGATTGCCGGTGGCAGTAAGTCCCGCCGTGTAGATAACATCTGACCGAACTTAATAAAAACCGGCCCCAGCGCCTGCAATGCCAGGGTTATCCGTTCGCCGGCAGATTTATCTTTATGTTCGTTGCTGATCCAGAAAATCAGTTTCCGCGCCAGGCGGGCATACCAGGGTAACCAGCGGGATGGAATTAGCTCATCAAGACCATGTTGCAGCAGAATTTTATTGATGAAATACAGACGACCAATACGCATGAAAAAATCCGGTTCAGGCTTTATCCGTTAGAAGGAGGGTTTTGTTCCAGTTTTGACAGCCGGGCTTCAAAACGGGCCACATCGTCTCTGAGTTCCGAGACCTGATCAGCATACCAGGTAACCGCTATACGGGGCACAGCGATATCTTTCTCTTCGGTCAGAGCATTGCTGAGGCCAGCTTTCGCGTTGTTTAAAAATTGCGTGGCAGATTGCCGGGCCTTCGTTAATAACGCAAACGCTGAATGTGCCGGCACATCACCCACGAACCCTGATGCGATTTCCTCCCAGTCGATGTTCAGTTGCTGAAACAAAGCACTGGCCTGCTGGGCAATACTAAGTTCGCCCTCAACCGACAATTTGCCGGCCTGAATAAGGCTGGTAATTTTGCTGCTTTGTTTCAGCTCCGGTAAAACATCCAGTCCGGCACGGACGCAACAGGTATGCTTATCCAGTTGCGCGACCACATCATCAAATGTACCGTTTTCACCAAGCACGTCGATGCGATGAGAGAACACCAGCGACAACGCTACCGGCGTGCCGGTAACGAATACGGTAAGCCGCTGACCGTTCAGAGGCTTTAAACGTTCTGCAGCATGCTTATCCAGCGTCAGCAGGCGGTTAAGAGCCGTTTCAACAGCGGCCGTAACCAGTGCAATGGCAGGCATTAAAACTTGAATCCCCGGTGTAACGCCACAATGCCGCCGGTCAGATTCTGATAGTCACACTGTTCGAAACCTGCTTGCTCAAACATGCCTTTCAATGTCTCCTGATCCGGATGCATGCGGATGCTTTCTGCCAGATACTGATAGCTTTCTGCATCATTGGCCACAAGCTGGCCCATTTTAGGAAGAATGTGAAAGGAGTACATATCGTACAGTTTACTGAGCTGCTCAGTGGTGGGCTTAGAAAACTCAAGCACCAGTAACCGGCCCCCCGGTTTTAACACGCGGTAAATGGAATTCAGGGCGTTCTGTTTTTCCGTCACGTTACGTAAACCGAATGCCATGGTCACCACATCAAAGGTGTTATCAGGAAACGGCAATGCTTCGGCGTCGGCCTGCACATAATCGATATTGTTGACCAGACCCCGGTCACGTAATTTGTCACGGCCAACTTTCAGCATAGACAGGTTGATATCTGCCAGAGTGACCTGACCTGTGGGGCCTACAAGTCGTGAAAACTTAGCTGTCAAATCACCGGTACCACCGGCGATATCCAGCACTTTATGCCCTGTGCGGACGCCTGAACAGTCAATAGCGTGGCGCTTCCACAAACGGTGAATACCTAACGACATTAAATCATTCATCACGTCGTATTTAGCTGCCACAGAATCGAAAACATTGGCAACTAACGATGCCTTCTGTGTTTTATCAACCTGCTTATAGCCAAAATGGGTAGTGGATGTTTCCGCAGCGGTATCTGCCCTGCTCGCCGTATTATCGCTCATGGCTGTCCTGTCTTTAAATTTCAGTGTGAAGAAGTGTACCCAAAAGCGGTAACGAACGACAGTGGTTTGCCGCCGCTACGCTTATTTAGATCAAACTTTGCAGTGTTCTCCTGACGGTGAACATTAATTTCCGTTGGGGCCCCAGCTAAGTGACAATGTCTGGCTGATTTCCTGCAGCGATAACCCGCTTTCCTGCTGCCATTGAGCAAAACAGGCGTTTGCAGCTTTCAACGACTTCTGGCTGGTCAGTGAACCGTCGATGATTTCGTGCTTGCGCAGGTAATCTTCCACGTCACGGGAAAACAAAAAGGTATCAACGCCCAGCGCACGTAGCGTGTAAGGTCCGGTATTGCCGCCCAGCCGGGCGCCGTGCTTTTTCAGATACAACCAGAGCTCAGTAATACGTTCAGGACCGAAACCGGCAACAAATTCACCGAAACTACCATGATCATGTTTGATGTCCTGAATCATCATGGCATTGTCACGTACAGTCATGACTTTTTTGTAATTGCGCACAATGCGTTTGTCAGTGGCTTTCTGCTCAAGCATTTCATCGGGCATAAGCAACACTTTCTCAATATCAAAGCCAAAGAAAACGGTTTCAAAATCCGGCCATTTGGCTTCGATAACCCGCCACACGAATCCGGACTGAAATACTTTCTTTGTCATTGCCGCTAAAAAACGGTCATCAGGAATGGCTGCTACATCTTTTACTGATAAAGGCTGACTGACTAAATGAGAAAGGGCGGCAGCGCCGCCCTTTCTCTGTGCCGCCCGTTTTTGAATCTCTGAAAACGGTTCGGCAGCCATCAGGTTCTGATCCCCGAGTGACGAAGCAATGCATCTACCTGAGGCTCACGGCCCCGGAACGCAACGAAAAGTTCCATGGGCTCTTTACTGCCGCCCATCTCAAGGATGTTCTCTAAAAACGCTTTGCCTGTATCACGGTTAAAGATACCGTCTTCTTCGAACCTGCTGAATGCGTCAGCAGACAGTACTTCAGCCCACTTGTAGCTGTAATAACCTGCTGCGTAGCCACCGGCAAATATATGACCGAAGCTGTGCTGGAAACGATTGAATGAAGGCGGTGTGACCACGGCAACCTGCCCGCGCACGCTGTCGAGTACCCCCTGAACATCCACAGTTGCACCATCCTGCTGATGGATTTTGAAATCAAATAAACTGAATTCAAGCTGACGCACCATCTGCATGGCAGAGTGATAATCTCTGGCTGCCAGCATTTTATCCAGCAGTTCATCGGGTAACGGCTCACCGGTTTCATAGTGACCGGAAATAAAGGTTAACGCCTCTTCTTCCCAGCACCAGTTTTCAAGGAACTGGCTTGGCAGCTCTACGGCATCCCAGGGCACGCCATTGATACCGGAAACCCCGGCGACAGACATTTTAGTCAGCATATGATGTATGCCGTGACCAAACTCGTGGAATAAGGTAACCACTTCGTCATGGGTGAACAATGCCGGTTTGCCGCCCACAGGGCCATTAAAATTACAGGTCAGATACGCGACCGGTAATTGCAGCTCACCATCCTCTCTGTAACGGCGTACACGACATTCATCCATCCATGCGCCGCCACGCTTTTTAGCACGGGCATATAAATCAAGATAGAAACTGCCCCGCATCACATCCGCGTCATCAGTAATCGTGAAGTAGCGTACATCGTCGTGCCATACATCGATTCCCGGCTGCTCAACAATCGTCAAACCATAGAGCTGATGCACAACGCGGAACAGACCATGCAACACTTTGTCTTCGGGGAAATAAGGGCGCAGCATTTCATCAGAAATGGTGTATTTTTCCTGCTTCAGTTTTTCACTGTAGTAAGGTAAATCCCAGGCGTTCAGTGACGTAATTCCGAAACCGGATTTAGCAAACGCTTTGACTTCCTCCAGTTCTTCCTGTGCCTGCGGACGTGATTTTGCCGCGAGATCTTCCAGAAATCCTGTTACCTGATCGGTAGATTGGGCCATTTTTGTTGCCAGAGACCGCTCCGCATAGCTGCTGAACCCGAGCAGTTTTGCAATTTCAGTACGCAGGGACAGAGTCTCCTGAATGATGGCTGTGTTATCCCACTGGCCACCATTTGGCCCCTGCTCTGACGCACGGGTCGTATAGGCGCGGTACATTTCTTCCCGCAGGGCAGCATTGTCGGCATACATCATGACAGGCAGATAAGAGGGTATATCCAGTGTGAACAACCAGCCCTGCAGATCTTTCTGATGGGCTGCCTGCTCTGCCGCAGCAAGTGCGGATTCAGGTAAGCCCGCCAGCTCTGACTCATCGGTAACATGTTTCGACCAGCCCATGGTGGCGTCCATCACATTATTACTGAACGTAGAAGAAAGCTCGCTTAAGCGGGCCTGAATGGCAGCAAAGCGTTTTTTCTCTTCAGGCGGCAGGGCGACACCGGATAAGGTAAAGTCACGGATGGTATTATCAATCAGCTTCTTACGCTGTTCATCGAGGCCGGCAAATTCGTCACTTTCTTTAAGAGATTTATAGGCATTAAACAGGCCTTCGTGCTGACCAACCCAGGTGCCGTATTCAGACAACAAAGGCAAACAGGCATCGTGGGCTTCCCGCAGTTCATCACTGCTGACCACAGAGTTCATGTGGGAGACCGGTGACCACATTTTCCCCAGGCGGTCATCAGCCTCTTCAATTTTTGCCACCACGTTGGCATAGCTAAAATCGTTACTTTCCACCACTTCGTCGATGGTGGCTTTACAATGTTCGATGGCTTTTTCAATCGCCGGCTTAATATCTTGCGGAACGATACCGGAAAAAAGCGGCAGCCCGTCAACTTGCTCAATAGCAGGGGTAGTCATAATGATCTCGCTTGTTATCTGATGTCATGTGACTTTGATTATGGTGGCTAAGTGTCACAGCAGGCAACCGCACAGACTGCCTGCTTCACTTAATAACATTTACTCAGATGTTGGGATCACACAACACAAAAACAAGCGCAGTTACATCATTGACACAAATGGTTGGGTAATCACCACTTTTTCCAGCTCATTTCTCGGTACTGCCTTGCTGAAGTAAAAGCCCTGCACCTGGTCACACCCGATAGTTTGCAGGATCCGGAGCACCTGCTCAGTTTCAACCCCTTCTGCGATGGTCTCGATATTCAGACGCTGGCAGGTTTCAATGAGGCTTTTCACCAGTTCCCGCTTATTGACCTCGTAATCGATATTGTCCACCAGCGATTTGTCTAACTTCAGTACGTCCACAGGCAGTTTCGCGAGGTACGACATAGAAGTAAAACCGGCACCAAAATCATCGATGGCGATTTTGACTCCCAGCAACTTTAATTGCCAGAGCAGGCCATTCACGTAATCACAGTTGGTAGCAATAGCGGTTTCCGTAATTTCCAATTCCAGGCATGCGGGGTCTACCGAATAGCGCTCAATTTCGTCTTTTAAGATTTGTACGATCCGGTGGTTTTGCAGCTGTTTGGCCGACACGTTCATGGAAATACGCTTGATATCAGGGCTGAAACGCATCAATTCAGAGGCACTACGTACACTCTGGCGCAACACCCACTCGCCAATCGCTTCAATCTGACCGTCGAGTTCAGCCAGACGGACAAACTCTGCAGGCGGCACCCAGCCAAGATGATGATGCTGCCAGCGCAGCAACACTTCAGCGCCTTCCACCAGCCCGTTCTTCAATGTTACTTTGGGCTGAAAAGCCAGTTTAAACTGATTATTGTCGAGACCATTCTGCACATCAGCGCGAATAAATTGCTGACGCTGATAACGCTCAATGGTGCCATCGTCGAGATTGGACACGTGGCTGGAGTGCATCTCCCGTAAAATGGTAAGCTCAAGGTTCTTTATCAGTGTGTTGTAATCTACCGGCGATTTCCCGAGTACCCGGAAGCCAACGCCCACCTGGCAATACACTGCCCGCTTATCAATGCTGTATGTGCGCTGCAGTTTCCGGCGCAACATAGCACACCAGGACTCAAGTTCTTCTTCATTGGTTTCACGCATCTGAAAGGAGAACAATCCGAATTCATCACAACGTACATGACAGTTACCATCAACAGCATCTTCAATAAGCTGCCCGACCTCACTGACCAGCGCGGCCATAGTATCTTCACCATGACTGTAGGAAACGTCATCCATATTCACCAGCTTCACCGCGATAAGCGCCGCATTGGCATCAATACTGACCACATTGGGCGCTATCTGAGGCTCACCGGCATCATCGACCTGACGAGTGAGTTCTGCGATCCGTCGTTGCCAGCCATGATTCCGGCGCCCCTTAAAATACTCAAATGCCTGATCGATTTCGTTGATGAGCTGTCCGGCATTCCATGGCTTGGTAAGATATTTATTCGCCAGTCCGTTGTTCAGCAACCCCACCGCCATATCAAAATTGCTTTCTCCGCTCAGCATCAGCGTGATGGTTTGCGGATAAAACTGATTGATATATTTCAGCAATTCCGCACCGGTCATACCGGGCATTCTGTGATCTGTGAGCACCACGGCGATATTACTGTTCGCCAGTACCTTCATGGCTTCCTTGCCGTTTTGAGCCGTGTGAACGACATAACCTGAAGGGCGGATAGCCCGTTTGATTGAACTCAACACCGCAGGTTCATCATCAACAATCAGCAGCTCCAGTTTGTTCAACCTCGTTACAGCAGCATTAGAACCAGACATGAAATACCTCATTAACGGGGGCCGGGGACCCGGAGTACACGCATTGCATGTACCCGTGTGTTTAAAGCAAAACGCAGACACGTGGCAGTGCTGCTTTTAGTTATAATTATACGATACCATTCCTTTTTACCGTATCTTGTATAAGTACACACTTATAAATTGGTATAATAATTACACAGAAGTAAGTTTTCTGTGATCCTGAAAATACAAACTTCATTATTTTCAGTAATTTAAAAATACAACAATTACACCAATTGTCACAAATGTCATTTACTATACTTTAGTCTTTATTGTCACTTTAAATTTTCAGTGCTATAAATAGAAAGGTCATTATTTGAGCATCTTGCGGAGCAATACTTTATGAAGACGTTAACGTCTGGCGAAATCGCATCTTATTGCGATGTGAATCTCCGAACCGTCATCCGCTGGATTGAAAGCGGAAAACTCAAGGGTTTTAAGTTACCCGGGCGGGGTAACAATCGTGTACTGGTAGACGACTTTATTGAATTTCTCGAACATCACAATATGCCGGTTCCCTCACAATTGCAGGGAGAAGCAACACCCGGCATTTTGATTGTAGACGACGAATTGCCTGTAGCAAAGTCAATCCAGCGCGTAGCGAGGCGTGCGGGCTACGACACTATGATCGCCACCGGCGGCTTTCAGGCAGGTGTCATGCTCAGCCAGCACAATCCGAGACTGATGACACTGGATTTAAGCATGCCGGGTATGGACGGCTATAGTGTTATTCAATTTACCCGTGAGCAGGCAAGATACAAGCGTCTGAAAATCATTGTCATTTCTGCCCTTGACGACAACAGCCTTGAACGGGCACTGGATCTTGGCGCTGACGCGGTACTTTCGAAGCCTTTTTCTAATCATGATCTGACAGAACTGTTAGATAAATTTATGACGGTGTAAGCCCTGTTTGCCTGAGGAGTCTGTCAATGGTGAAACGTTCTGTATTCTTGCATCCCCCGGTGTTAAGTGCGGTACTGTTTGTCGTGATGACATGTGCCTGTCTGGCATCTGAGCATGACGATACAGCGGTGACAGAACTCACAACACCTGATTTTTCTGCGATTTACACTGCAAAACTACATAAATCGGAAATACCCGGCTATTTTTATGATGGATGGCAAAAATCCGGGCAAAGCATGGTAGTAGTTAAAGAAGTAAAACACCCGATAAAAGCACCACATATCTGTGATGCATTACATTTACTCTCCCCTGCCCTGACGCGTATTGACGTTCCGACAGGATATCCGGCTTCGCCACCGGGCTTATTCTTTACCTTTCGCAGTGCGGGCTAACATGACACAACATGAAAATGGCAAAAGCGCAGATCAACTGCAGCTGGAACTGGAGCAAAAAGACAGGTTGATAGACAGCCTGCAAAAAGATCTCCGCGATGCCCAGCGACAATTGTTACAAGCAGAAAAGATGGCCTCAGTCGGTCAACTTGCCGCCGGCGTTGCGCATGAGATTAATAACCCGGTAGGTTTTGTTTCCAGCAACTTGTCCACTCTGGCTGATTACGTTCATGCTTATCAGGAAGTGATGACGCAGGTTCTTAAGCTGGCAAGTCCGGAAAACACTGAGCAGGACACGATTAAATCGAAACTGGCCAGTGCCATTGAAGAACACGATATCGAATTTATCAGCGAAGATATTCTGGCGCTGGTAGATGAGTCTGCCGAAGGGTTGGAGCGTGTCAGTGAAATTGTGCGCGGGCTGCGGTTATTCTCCCGCATAGACTCTGACGACCGGCAGTGGTCTGATATTAACCAGTGCATGCGTACCACATTGAGTATGGTAAATAACAAACTGAAATATATTTGTCAGCAGGAATTACGTCTCGAAGATATACCAAAGGTGTATATAAATGTAGGGAAAATTACTCAAATCTTTACTAACCTGTTAATAAACGCTGGTCAGGCGATTGAATCTACCGGCAAACAAGGGCAAATTATTGTTAAGTCATGGCATGAAGGTGACTATGTTCATATCAGCGTGACTGATTCCGGCTCCGGAATTAAACAGGAGCACCTCGATAAATTGTTTCATCCGTTTTTCACCACCAAGCCTGAGGGGCAAGGTACCGGACTGGGTTTATCGATTTCATTTGGCATTGCCGAAGAACATGGCGGCGAACTGAAAGTCGCCAGTAAAGAAGGAGTAGGCAGCACCTTCACATTAAGTCTGCCGACGACCGGCCCGGAAGATGAGCAGGAGCCGGAATCAGACTGCTAAAGCCGGCAGCAGCAAGCGTGGTTCACAGGAGAATACATGAGCGAGCAGACGCCCACTCAAGAGGAAAAGAAGTACACGATTCTGTTTGTCGATGATGAGCCGAATATTCTTCGGGCGCTGAAGCGTGCCCTGTTCAAAATGAACATTAACATGCTGCTGGCAGAGAGCGGCAAGAAAGCCCTTGAATTACTGGAAAGCCACACGGTTCACGTTGTGGTATCTGACATGAAGATGCCGCATATGTCAGGTGCAGAATTGCTTGAACAGGTTGCCAAATTATATCCCGACACATTCCGTGTCGTTCTCACCGGTTTCGCAGACATCGATTCAACCATAAAGGCCGTTAACCAGGGCAAAATCCACCGTTATCTTCAGAAGCCCTGGGACAATCAGGAATTAATGAATACCCTGGAAGAAGGGTTGGAGCGGGTTAAATTAAAGGATGAAAATGCCCGCCTGCAAAAACTGACAAGGCTGCAGAATAAAAAGCTTAAGGACATTAATGCCAATCTCGAACAAACGGTGATTAAGCGGACTAAACAAATCAAACTGGCGCTTCAGCGCATTGAGAAACACAATCTGGCGCTTGAGCAGGTGTTATTCAATGTGATCAGCATCAACCCTGATATAGATGGCAAGTTTGCCATTGAAGTCAGTGAGCTTGCGACCCTTTTAGCAGAGCGTGCCGGATTACCCGCAGAGGAAATTAAACTGATCCGTTATGCCAGCTTAATTTGTGAACTGGGATGTCTGGGGCTGACACCGGCGGATTATGCGCCTCCGTTTAACAAGCTGAACTACGAGCAACAAAAGAACTTTCTGTCACAAACAAAACAGGCGGCCACCATCCTGGCACCTGCCCAGCATCTGCAACCGATTTCTGACATTATCGAATTACAGTTTGAACACTGGAACGGTTCCGGTTTGTATCACAAGGTGGCAAAAGAGATCCCTGACGGTGCCCGTATTTTATCAATCAGTCGCGACTACTGGCGGTTAATCACCGGACGCCTGACTGAAAAACACATGACGCCGAACGAAGCAAAGCAGGAACTTAAGAAACACCGCAACACACGTTATGACGCAACTTATCTGGATATCCTGCTGGAATCACAGGAAATCGGATTGCCTAAGCACATAGACAATACGTTTACTGCCAACGAGCTTACCCCCGGCATGGTGCTGGCGGCCAACCTGTACAACGACAGCCATATTCTGATTTTGCCGGAAGGGCATGTATTTACCGAGTCAACGATCGCCAAACTATGTCAGTTCGAAGATGACCACGGCAAGATATTTGAAATCACGATTAAAGCTGGCCGGCTGGACGTGGGTGAATCAGAAAATCAGGCCGAACCTGAATCAATCTGACGATTCGCGGTAGAGCGGAAACGACAGGGTAAATTCAGTCCCCTCGTTGATTGCGCTTTCCACCGACACTGTGGCGTTATGCGCCTGTAAAATTCCATTAGAAATCGACAATCCCAGCCCCGTTCCCACTCCGGTGGGCTTGGTAGTGAAAAATGGCGAGAAAATCTTCTGCTGAGTGACCTTATCCATCCCGACGCCAGTGTCCTTCACTTTCAGAATAAGACGGTTTTCCGTACTGCTTAAGTCCAGTGATAACACGCCTCCTGCCGGCATAGCATGAGCGGCGTTTATCATCATATTAATCATCACCTGCTCAAGCTGTGAAGCATCCCCCACACAGTAAGGGGTGTCTGTGTGAACATTGACCTGAATCTGATGATGATTATCGAAACGGGTTTTAGTGAGTTTCACGCACCGCTGTATAACATCCTGCAAAGACAACGGCATCATCTTACCTTCGCCCTTCCTGGAAAACGCATATAAATCACTGACTATGTCGCGGATACGATCAATACCACTAACATTAGTTGCTACAATCTCATGGGCATCTTCTAATAGAAATGACAAATCGTATTTGGCTTCCAGTTCCTGCAACATCTCTGAGCAACCAGGTTTAGTTTTCGCCCACTGCGCGATTTCTGCAAACAGTTCCTCAAACGTTTCCACATACTGTACAAGGGTTTCAAGATTAGAGCGGATGTAACCGATGGGATTATTAATTTCGTGAGCGATGCCTGCAGTGAGTTTGCCTAACTCCGACATTTTCTCAGCCTGTACAAGCTGAGCCATTGTTTCAGCCATTCCCCGGGTCATTTCATCAATGCGGGTTTGCGTACTGTCCAGTGTGGTTTTGCGCCGGCATTGCACCATTCCATTCTGAAACCAGCTAACCAGGGGCACAAAAGCATTCAGAGCCTCATTACTTAATGGCTTTTCAAGCGCGATGATCAACCACATTTCCGGGTGACCATTGTCAGCAAGCCGCAAACAAATAAAAGGATCGTCTTCCCCGTCATAAAGAAATGTGTCATCAGGATAAGCCGCGTATCGCTTTCTTGCCCGCTCACACAACGCATCAAGTTCAGCATCATCTCCGGACCAGGCTTCTTCTTTGAATACCCGCAATGAGGAAACCAGAGACAGTTCTTCGAACCAGAAAGGCGTATAGAAGCCGCAGCGGGCCTCAAAATGATTGACCAGCAGCTCAATGTATTTGTCCAGCAGAGTGTGCAAAGAGCAGTCCAGGCACAGTACACTCCCCAGTTCTTGCATGAGTATGTGTACAGATTGATTACCGTGCGTGTCATTTACCTGAGGCATACTACTCATATCCCATCGCATAACCCGTTAGACTTTATTTCCTGCTACTTCGTAGTGTAGACAGTTGTTGCATTTTGAGCGAAGAAATTATTCGTGCCAGAATAGCTATATTACTCTTAACGGGCAAATGATTATGAAAACCTTTGATTATATCTGTATTGGTGGTGGCAGCGGCGGAATCGCATCGGCCAACCGCGCAGCAAAACATGGCAAGAAAGTCGCACTCATTGAAGGCGCTGAGATTGGCGGTACCTGTGTAAACGTGGGCTGCGTGCCGAAAAAAGCCATGTGGTTCGGCGCGAACGTGGCAGAAGCCATTCATAAGTATGGCCCTGACTATGGTTTTGATGTCACCGTCAATAACTACAGCTGGGAAGTGATGGTGGCCAACCGTCAGGCGTACATTGAGCGTATCCACGCTTCCTATGATCGCGTGCTTGGTGCCAACGATATTACTGTTATTAAAGGCTTTGCAACATTCGTTGACGATCACACCATTGAAGTAAATGGCGAGCAGTACACTGCGCCGCACATTACTATTGCTGTTGGCGGCCGCCCCCGCTTTCCCGATATTCCGGGCGCGGAACATGGCATCGACTCAGACGGCTTCTTTGCCCTGCAAACACAGCCCGAACGGGCAGTAGTTGTTGGTGCTGGTTACATTGGTGTGGAACTGGCGGGCGTACTGCATTCACTGGGCACAAAAACCGATTTGGTTATCCGTCACGGCCAGCCACTTCGTCATTTCGACCCCATGATTGCTGAAACGCTCACGGAAATTATCGACAGCGAAGGCCCTGCCCTGCATAAGTTTTCAGAGATTGAAAAAGTGGAAAAGCAGGATGACGATTCACTGAAAATCACCCTTTCCACCGGTGAAATCATTGAAACCGATGTGCTTATCTGGGCCATTGGCCGGGTACCATCCAGCGACAAGTTGGCGTTGGAAACCACCGGTATCGACACTGACGATAAAGGTTTCATTAAAGTAGATAAATTCCAGAACACCACGGTAGATGGCGTGTACTGTGTGGGCGACGTTACCGGTCATGCAGAACTGACGCCGGTTGCCATTAAAGCCGGACGTTTGCTCAGTGAACGCTTGTTCAATGGCCAGAGCGATGCGCACCTGGATTACAATCTCATCCCTACCGTCGTATTCAGCCATCCGCCAATAGGCACTGTGGGAATGACAGAGCCGGAAGCAGAAGAAGCCTACGGTAAGGAAAACCTGAAGGTTTACACGTCATCATTTGCCGCCATGTACACGGCTGTCACCAAACACCGTCAGGCAACGAAAATGAAGCTGATTTGTGCCGGTGAAGAGGAACGCGTGGTTGGCCTGCACGGTATAGGAATGGGCATGGATGAAATTCTGCAAGGCTTTGCTGTCGCCATGAAGATGGGCGCGACCAAAGCCGATTTCGACAGCTGTATTGCGATTCACCCCACCAGCGCCGAAGAGTTTGTTACTATGTAGATCGCGTTCTGGAATGTTAGACTGTAGCTGAGCACTTTCTGGAAAATGTACTACCCTTTAGAAATTCTTAGATTCATTCGGGGTAGTACATGACTTACGTGATTCAATCAAATCCCTTCTCTGTGCTTCCCCTTTCGGTACCCAATAGTGGGCACATTAAGCTGGAAGGTATCCCAACTTTTACTATTCAAACCACGAATATATTACACCTGTAAATCTTTGGATAAATCATCTAGTCAACTACAGGAAGGCGAAAGATTTAAACTCCACGGTTCGTGCTTTAAAGCGCTACTTTAATTTCTTGGAAGAAAACTCATTATCTTGGGATAAATTTCCGACTGCTAAATATTTAAGACCTACCTATAGGTTTAGAAACGATAATTTACTAACAAACGCAAGGCTAGGACAAATCCAGTTCTCTACGGCATCTCTTTACATGAGGCATGTCGTAAAGTTTTACGAGTGGTGTATTCACCAAAAATTTCTTAACGTTAACGAATCCGGTAAACCATTTGACTACGAGATGGTGAAAATCAGAAACACCAGAATGATGAATCATCTTAACCCTCATTACATTGTCAGTAGCACGGACCTTCGCGTAAAAGTTCCTTTAAAAGAGCGAGTGCAATCACTCAATCCGCTATCAAAAAATGAGCTAGAGCCCTTTGCGAAAGCACTCTCCACGTTCAACATAGAGTTTATAATCCATCAACTCTTGCAAGTACAATCAGGTTTGAGATTACAGGAAGCATGTACTTTCCCATTATGTTTAGCGTGGGAACTTGAGTTTTCCGATAAATCAGAAGTGAAAATTGGTCCGATGAATGGTGTAGCTACAAAGTATGGAAAAGAAAGAAAAGTCGAAATCTCTCCCAGCCTCAGAGCTCTACTTGTTGGCTATGCAAAATCAAAAAGGCGCAGGCTAAGGCTCAAAAAGAACAATAGTTCATTTTTGCTAGTCTCGAAATCAGGTGCTCCATTTAGTCCTAACAACGTTCAGCAATCGTTTAGAAGATTAAGAAACGCTGTTGAGCGTGAAACGTCTTCGCTATTTTCTCATACCACTCATGACCTCAGAGCCACGTACTGTACGTACCGCCTTGCATCGCTTTTAGAGATAGGGATGCAAAAAGACGCAGTAACACAAATGATGGCATGGATGGGACACAGTAGTGAAGCAACAACTTGGAAGTATGAATCGCCACTAGTTTCCTAGACGCCTCTCAGTTAGATAAACTAACTGAAAAGAGAGGTGCTTATGAGCGGTAAACGCTACCCTGAAGAATTTAAAATTGAAGCGGTCAAACAAGTCGTTGATCGTGGCCATTCTGTCGCTGATGTTGCCAAGCGACTCGATATCACTACTCACAGCTTGTACGCCTGGGTTAAGAAGTTCGGCCCTGATTCCAAGAAGCATAATGATTTATCTGAGGCCCAGGCTGAGATAAAGCGACTTCAGAAAGAATTAAAACGGGCTACAGAAGAACGGGATATATTAAAAAAAGCCGCGGCGTACTTCGCAAAGCAGTCCGATTGAGGTACGCCTTTATCAAGGATAATAGCAATAGCTGGCCTGTTCGTTGGCTATGTCGGATGCTGGATGTTCATCCCAGCGGATACTATGCCTGGAGCAGTAAGCCTCTGTCGAAACGCGACAAAGCCAACCGTCGTCTAACAGGACTAATTAAGCAATTCTGGCTGGAGTCTGGTGGCGTGTACGGCTACCGCAAAATTCATTCAGATTTACGGGACATCGGTGAACGATGCGGTATTAACCGCGTGTACCGACTCATGGTTCGGGAAGGATTACGTGCTCAGGTTGGCTATCGACGGCCTCGTCATCGAGGCGAAGAAAGTCACGTTGTGGTGCCAAACCGGCTGAACCGGGAGTTTAATCCCGCTGCGCCTGATGAAGCCTGGGTAACGGATATCACGCATGTCCGAACTCACGAAGGCTGGCTGTATCTGGCGGTTGTTGTCGACTTGTTCTCCCGAAAGGTTATCGGCTGGTCAATGCAGCAACGAATAACGAAAGACATTGTGCTCAACGCTCTGTTGATGGCTGTATGGCGTCGGAATCCAAAGCAACAAGTGACGGTGCACTCAGATCAAGGAAGCCAATATACCAGCCATGACTGGCAGGCATTCCTGAAAGCGAATGGTCTGGAGGGAAGTATGAGCCGACGTGGTAACTGTCATGATAACGCCGTGGCGGAAAGCTTCTTCCAACTGCTGAAGCGAGAGAGAATCAAAAAGAAAATCTACTCAACCAGAGATGATGCCCGTGCTGACATATTCGATTACATCGAAATGTTTTATAACTGCAAACGCAAACATGGTTCCAATAATTTACTGTCACCAGTAGAGTATGAAAAACGCCATGTTCAACGGCTGGGAAGTGTCTAGGCTAGTAGTGGCGATTCAGATATCAAAAGACTGAAAGATCTTGAAGACGAAAACCGCAGGCTTAAAGCGATGTTCGCTGACTTAAGTCTGGAACACCGGATCCTCAAAGATATCGTCGAAAAAAAGCTGTAAAGCCAGCGATAAGGCGTGAGCTTGTTGATTATGCGCGAGAGCAGCATGGTGCTAGTTTACGTCTTGCCTGTCGCGCTGTTGGCATCAGTGATTCAGTTTATCGTTACCAGCCTGATCAAACGCGTGATGATAGGGTCATCGCCAAACTGATTGAAGCCGCTGAGCGCTATCCGGCCTACGGATTCAGCAAGCTGTACAAAATCCTGCGTCGTTGGGGCCATGGCTGGAATCATAAGCGTGTTCACCGGATTTACTGCGAACTCAAGCTGAATAAACGACGCCGTGGAAAGCGACGGCTGCCAGCGAGAAACCCGGAGCCACTGGCCGTGCCGGCTCAGGCTAATCATTGCTGGTCAATGGATTTTATGTGCGACAGCCTGCAATGCGGCAGACGCTTCAGAACGTTCAATCTGGTAGACGATTTCAACCGTGAAGCACTGGCTATCGAGATTGACCTGAATCTGCCATCGCAGCGTGTAGTCAGAGTATTGGAGCGCGTCGTCGCCTGGCGGGGTTACCCCAGTAAACTTCGCATGGACAACGGGCCGGAATTTATCTCAATCACGCTGGCAAGTTGGGCTGAAGAGCATGGTATTGCACTGGAATTTATTAAACCCGGAAAGCCTACGCAAAATTCTTTTATCGAGAGATTCAACCGCACTTACAGGACAGAAATACTCAACATGTATGTCTTCAAAACATTGAATGAAGTACGTGAACTGACCGAAAACTGGATGACAGAATACAACGAGGAACGCCCCCATGATGCACTGAATGATCTGACACCGTGGGAATATTTAAGCAAACATGAACCGGCTGAAACCTCTAATTATGGATGTAACTAATTAGGGGAGGTTTACAAATTGTCCCGTACTCCCAAAAGCTCTCGGTTAAAGCGGTTGAGGAGGAAGCAGGCCTAGGCAGCGGTTCAATATACTATTACGAAGATATTGTCGAAAAAATTTGGGCTTTAAAAAAACAAAGCTATTCAGTGAGTATGATACCCGAACACTCCTCAGACGCTCTTTCAAAACTGAGGTTACGACTCAAAAAAGAAATTAAATTGAAAAGAAAGTACAAGAGCGAAGTAGCTGAGCTTCGTGAAAGGCTATCCAATATGGCTAGCCAGCACAATTCTTTTGCATTAACCATCGAAGAGTACAAACAGAGAGTGGCAGAATTAGAGTACCAGTTAACAAATGAATAGCATGTCTAATTTATCTTGTATCGTCACATCGAAATCACTTGGTGTTCACACGCTTGTGTGGAGTAGGCAACATTTGATTTAACAAAATTGCTAGAAAGCTTGCGCAAATCTGACAGTTTCTCATTGCACATACTGCGCTCGCACTCTCATTGAAGCTCATTGGCATCCATTAGTGCGTAAGAACTTGTCTGTAAAAGCATACTAGGTTAATTGGTTGCAGATCCTGTGTTTTGGGAGATACTGGATGCAGCAAAGATAAAGCTTAAAAAAAATAATGGGCTGAACATCCATTGGACCAACGTTCTCATAGTATTTACACATTCGCGTTTTTATTGATGCGTATATTATTCCCTAGTCAAACTTAATTCGGCTTGTATCAAACGGCTAATTACTGTGAATTTTAATGGTGTGCGGTTTGAATAACGAGAAGGTGCAAATCCAAACAGCTGTTTAAACGTTTTACTCATATGAGGTAAGTCAGAAAAACCCGAAGCATGGGCAGCCTCAGTCAATGTTGCTGACTTACTCAGTTGTTCTATTGCGGCGCGCACACGCCACCAGACAATAAAACGACTAATAGGTATACCCACTTCTTGCTTAAAAAGATGTGTTAGACGACTTGGGGACAAGAAAACCTTCGATGATAAAAACGCCATATCGATTGCACAACCTCTCTGCGAAGCAATAATGTCGATGACCGCTCGTACCCGTTTATCCTCAGGGCGCGATGAAAGCGCAGGACTATAGACTAGCCCTACCGCTTTATTTACTGTTTTCCACACTTTGTCGATATCGACGTCAGTAAATAGATGCTGAGAAATGGATCCCAATTCTTTGCTAGTAAGCGGCAGAGTATTAATTCCATCACTCCTGGCTTGACGTAAGGCTTTGAGAAATTGTTGGTTTTGCCTATCTTCAGGCTCTAAATAGATGACTACAATCTGATTGTCCTGTGCCAAAACCTTGTGAGGGACATCTTCGAAAATCACAATACATTGTCCGGTGTGAATACTTTGTGCTTTGTGATCTTGAACCGAGATGTCTCTGTCTAAACCAATGCAAATTTGGACAGCATGATGTGCATGAACATAATTATCAGGACTGACTCCGATGTAAATCGCTTTGTAGGGCCACAAATGAATATGCATGGCTGACTCAGTATCAAAAGTTCAGCCTAGTATTTTTTGCTTCAGAAATCTATACGCATGACGAATGTTAGCCGATAGATACACGTTGAGGCGAGCGCGCACAGTGAAATTGTGTGGTTCTTACACTTTTAAGTGTGTAAATAATTTAAAATGCCACAGTCCCTAATGGTTTTGTCTTGATCACACTTTGCCGCCATATTTTCGAGTGATGACTTTAATGCGTTTAGCTCTTCAATGCGAATAATGACGTCGGATAAATGCTTAGCTATTAACGTATTGATATTTGAACAGCTCTGATCCGGCCTCGAACGACTGTCCATGAGCGTTTTTACTTCCGTGATAGACATATCTAATGAACGACACTGTTTGATAAACAGGAGTTGTTCAATAGTCCCCTTGTCGTAGACACGATAATTTCCACTTGAGCGCTTAAGCTCAGGCAAGAGCCCCTTCTTTTCATAAAAACGAATGGTCTGAATACTACAACCTGTCGTCTTTGCGACATCACCAATTTTCATTTTTTTCTCCTAACCGTTGACTCTATACCAAGTATAGACTTTATACTCATACTATTCATCAGTAAAGAGTGTGTTTCTAATGAGCGGATGTGGGTGCGAAGTTGAGATAAAAGACCAGTCCCAACGACAGGTTTTGTATTGGCTTTTGGGAATAAACGCGACAATGTTTGTTATAGAAATGGGGATCGGGTTGTTTGCTGATTCAACCGCATTAATAGCCGATTCACTTGATATGCTCGCCGACGCAGTTGTCTATGGTATTGCCCTTTATGCTATTGGTAAATCGCTATTACACAAAGCGAATGCGGCTAGAATTAGCGGCTTTTTTCAGATGGCACTGGGTCTGTTGATAATCATTGATATTGTAAGACGGTCAATTTACGGCAGCGAACCTGTATCAGGATTAATGATGGCTATGGGGGCGGTTGCACTGGTTGCTAATGTCATTTGTCTTGTGATCATACGCAAACAAAAAAATGAAGAAGTGCATATGCGGGCAAGCTGGATATTTTCAGCCAACGATGTGATTGCCAACTTAGGTGTTATCTTTGCTGGCGTTTTGGTGTTTTGGCTCGATTCTCGATGGCCTGATTTGGTTATCGGTGTGATAGTTTCGTGCGTTGTGTTGCGCGGGGCAAAAATGATCCTCGAAGATGCTAAAAATGAAAGACAGCGAGCGCTTAGTGCGCAAAATTAATAAGAACATGCCAATTTTTAATTGCACATCACAACTGCGTAGGTTGGCATGGTTACTTATTACTTTGCTCATGTGTCAATCGGGCTTTTCGTTCGCCGCTCAATGCGATGACTACCCGGCGGAGGTATCGTCAGTCCCTAAACAATCAAAGTCCATAAGCACTTATGGTGTTCCCGAAAAAAATGTAAATGCTAATGATACGTCGAGTGAAGAGTCTAAGTGTTTCCATTGTGTGCTGTGTCAATGTGGACAGATTAAGTTTCTGGCACAACACCCAATAAGTGACGTAGCTAAACCGTTATCTACCAATCAACACAGTTATTCCCGCAACGTCACTGACGGCCTAGTCGAAGGTCTTTTACGCCCACCTCAACATTAATCCATTCCCTTCTACATGTTTGCATGGGCGCTTTCCATGTATGTCGTTATCTTATGAAAAAAGGTTCTTTTATGAGTTCTTCTCGCCCATTGGGCATAAAAAAAGCTCGCTCAGCGTATCTGAAATTGATATCTGCTGTACTGGTAACCATGAGCATATCTGTTCAATCTGCCAATGCACAAAAGTCTTCAATCACGCTTGAAAATGCGCTCAAACGCACATTATCAAACAACCCAGATTTAGTTGTGTTCGATTTTAAATCTTCGGCTTTGGATGGTGAATCAAAAATGGCCAATTTACGACCCAAAATGTCTGTTGGGGTTGAAGTTGAAAATGTGTTGGGAACAGGCGAAGTGTCTGGTATCAAAGATGCCGATTTGACACTGACCTTATCGTCGGTCATCGAGCTTGGCGATAAAGTCAGCGGCCGAATGAATGTGGTGAGTACAAAAAAAGCACAACTGCTTACTCAACGGCGAATTCGGACGCTGGACATCCTAGGTGAAACAACTCGACGATATATCAATGTCATTGTCCAACAAGCGTTGCACAAGACTGAGCAACGAGCTGAAATGCTGGCTCGCACAATGCTTCAGACAGTCTCTACACGGGTTGAAGCGGGAGCTTCTTCACCACTTGAGAAAAAACGTGCAGAGTCAGCGTTGTCGCAGGCGCGTTTGTCGTTATTGATAAATGAACAAAAACTCAGTGAGTATAAACGCGACCTGGCCATCATGTGGGGCGACACTAACGCTGTGTTTGCGGAAGTTGAAGGGGCACTGTTATCGTTTCCAAATTCACTATCACTTGAACATGTGCTTTCACAGCTTCAAAGCAATCCACACGTTTTGCTTTATGCTGATAATTATCGGGTTCAAGAGGCCCGACTAAGAGTAGTTCAGACTAGCCAGCAGTTTGATATTGCGTGGGAAGCTGGTATCCGGAGACTGCAAGGAATTGATGACACAGCGTTTGTCGCCAGTATTTCGGTGCCGTTAAATACCAAGCAGCGGAATCTAGGTGAATACGAACAACAACGCGCATTGCTTGACAGTATCGACTATCAAAAGCAAGCGAAAATTCGTGAACTCACTCGCCAAATAAATCAAGTCATTAGTGCAAAAGACCAAGCCTTGCTCACTGTTACGACCCTTCAAGACAATGTCGTTCCCACATTGGAATCTGCACTGAACTTGGCGCGGGAAGGCTATGAAAGTGGTCGCTACAACTACTTAGAGTGGGTGACAACGCAGCAACAACTCATCGATATGCAACGAACACTGATAAAAGCCGCAGGCTTAGTTCACCTTCGAAGCGCAGATCTAGAGGCACTTACGGGAATTCCCGTGTTTTCTGACTCTCCCTCGACGTCTGTTCAATCATCAGAATTACTAGAGAAAAAATAATGAATACATCACAATTTACATTACTCACTAGCGCACGTGACTTGCTTGGCGTGTTAGCCATGCTACTTACTTTATTGTTTGCTACTGTCGCCCTGGCTGATGATGACGATGAGGAAGCCGAAGAAAGACCCGAGTACGTAGTATTATCTCAAGAACGGATGCTTAAACACGATATCGTGACTGCTTCAGCCGCGTCAGGATCATTATCGCTCACAACCAGAACGTTTGGGCGGATAGTTCATGATCCTGCGTCACTGAGTCATATTCGTGCCCGCTTCGACGGTGTTGTAAAACGTATCATGGTGAATATTGGAGATAAAATAGAAAAAGGTGACACGCTGGCAATCATTGAGTCAAACGAGAGTTTAAATCAATACTCAATCACCTCACCGATGTCTGGAAAAATCATAGCTAGACACGCCAATGATGGTGAGCTCACCAACGGTCAAGTGCTGCTTTCTGTTGCTAATTACTCTCGCGCAATTGCTCAATTGGCTATTTTCCCCAAACAACGTACTCATATTGCCGCTGATATGGAAGTCACTTTAAGGCTTGAGGAATTGCAGCAACAATCAAGTATAAGCCACATTACGTCCTCACCGGATGACAAACCCTATTCTATCGCGTTTGTGAACGTTGATAATGGCAGTGGTTATTGGCCTTTAGGCGCTATGGTAGAGGGTTATATTCAGATTGGTTTCCAAGAAGTCAATCTGGCACTCCCCAAAAGTTCAATACAAGAGTTAGATGGGCAAACCATTGTTTTTGTCAAAGAAGGGGAACGATTTTACCCCCGCCAAGTAAAACTTGGGAACACGGACAACCGTTTAGTAGAGATTGTGAAGGGCGTTCAAATAGGCCAGCAAGTCGTTGTAGAAAATAGCTATCTACTAAAAGCTGATTTATTAAAAATGGAGGCGGGCGATGATGACTAATTACCTGCGAATTTATTGTCAAAAGCAAAGCCAAGTCCATAAAAACGGTGAGGTGAGAGCATGATTGCACGAATACTCCGTCTGTCGATTGAGCGCCGTGGTGTCATGATGTTGTTCGCCTTGTTTGTCGCCTTTTTTGGTATGTACAGTTACAAACAACTGCCGATTGATGCTGTGCCTGATATCACCAACGTGCAAGTGCAGATAAATACCGCAACCCCAGGTTACTCGCCTTTGGAGACTGAACAACGCATAACGTTTATAGTTGAAACCTCGCTGGCCGGTTTGCCTAATTTATCGTATACCCGCTCGATATCACGCTATGGCTTGTCGCAAGTCACAGTCGTGTTTAAAGAGGGCACCGATTTATATTTCGCACGAAATCTCGTCAACGAGCGTCTCACCGCCATCGCGGCGCAATTGCCAACAGGGTTAACCCCTGAAATGGGCCCTATCGCCACAGGCTTGGGTGAAATTTACATGTACTCGTTAAGTGCTGAGCCTCAGGCGCGACAGGACAACGGTCAACCCTATGATGCTATGGCATTAAGGGAGATCCATGATTGGGTAGTTAAGCCCCAATTGTCGCTTGTTGAGGGGGTGACCGAGGTTTATGCGGTAGGCGGATTTGAAAAGCAATATCATGTGAATCCTAATCCAGTCGCAATGATAAACTTTGGGATAAGTACAGGTGACCTTCTCAGTGCGCTAGAACGCAACAATGCGAATCAAGGCGCTGGTTTTGTAGAACAAAATGGGCAACAAGTACTGATCAGATCGGAAGCCCAACTGAAGGGCATCGACGATATCGGCCAAGTGGTTGTTAAGATCATTGATGGCGTACCGGTAAAAATTCAAGACATCGCCCAAATCAACCTCGGTAAAGAGCTGCGCTCTGGAGCCGGCACGTTAAATGGCCAAGAAACAGTGATTGGCACGACAATGATGTTAGTGGGAGAAAACTCTCGTACGGTCGCCAAAGCTGTGGACAGTAAGCTCGAAACCATTAAAACAAGCTTACCCGAGGGCGTTATCCTTGAAGCGGTTTACGATAGAACAAGCCTCGTTGACAAAACCATCGACACAGTACAGAAAAACCTCGTCGAGGGCGCTTTACTTGTCATCGTTGTGCTATTCGTTTTGCTTGGGAATGTGCGAGCTGCACTTATTACAGCCGCTGTAATACCCCTGGCAATGCTTGCCACGATATCGGGTATGGTCAAAACCGATGTGTCTGCTAACTTAATGAGTTTAGGCGCACTGGATTTTGGCTTGATTGTCGATGGCGCAGTTATCATTGTTGAAAACTGTATCAGGCGATTATCCGAATCCCAGAAGCAAAACGGCGCAACTCTACCGCTCAAAGAAAGACTGAATGTTGTATATGAAGCCACTAATGAAGTCATACGTCCCAGTTTGTTTGGTGTATTGATCATTACCATTGTTTATATCCCCTTGTTCACGCTCACTGGCGTCGAAGGTAAAATGTTCCACCCCATGGCAGCGACCGTGATAATGGCTTTGCTTGCCGCAATGGTATTTTGTTTTACCGTAGTGCCTGCGGCGATAGCAATTTTCATGAGAGGTAAAATTAGCGAAAAAGAAAGCCCAATTATTAAAGGTGCAAAGGCAGTCTATCGTCCTGTTTTAACCGGAGCGCTGCGTTTTAGATGGCTAGTGGTAGTAGCAGCGAGTGCTTTGGTTGTCGGCAGTTTATGGATGGGCAGTAAATTAGGCTCCGAGTTTATTCCCCAGCTCAATGAAGGTGATATCTTAGTACAGGCAATACGGATCCCTGGGACAGGGGTAGAACAAGCAGTTGAAATGCAAAAAACTCTTGAAGCGAAACTTATGCAGTATGAGCAAGTACAGACGGTATTCGGTCGCACGGGTACGGGTGAGGTCGCCACCGACCCTATGCCACCAAACATTACAGATACTTATGTTATTTTAAAGCCTCGGGAGCAATGGCCCGATCCATCAATGATAAAAGCTGAGTTAGTGGAAACGTTTGAAGAGGACTTGTTTACTTTGCCCGGCAATAATTATGAATTTACGCAACCTATACAAATGCGTTTTAACGAATTGATTAGTGGCGTAAGGGCAGATTTGGGGATAAAGCTATTTGGGGATGACTTAGATACGCTCTTTGCATCTGCTTCTGACATTTTGACCGTTATTTCAACGATTGAAGGAGCTGATGACGCGAGGCTTGAGCAGGTAGAAGGCATTCCAATCTTCACCGTCACACCAAAGCCTGATCAATTGGCACGCTTTGGTTTGGATATAGCCGACTTGCAGTTATGGCTCAATGCTGCGACAGGTGGAGAAACCGCTGGAATGATTTTTGAAGGCGACAGACGCTTTGAGATTGTCGTGCGATATGGCGACGACATTCGAAATGAACTCACTCAGCTTGAGAGCGTTCCCATCGTCACGCCCTCTGGTGAGCATGTACCGATAAGCGAATTAGCCACACTGGCATTTAAAGAAGTACCTAGCCAAATAAGCCGGGAAAATGGCAAACGTAGTATTGTTGTCACAGCAAATGTGCGTGACAGAGATATTGGCACTTTTGTTGAAGAAGCTCAGGCGAGAATCAATGATGAAGTAGATTTACCTGCTGGTTATTGGCTCGACTATGGTGGAACCTTTGAGCAGCTCGAGAGTGCGAGTCAACGATTGACTATTGTGGTACCGGTTACGTTGTTTGTGATTTTGACAATGCTGGTAATTGCGTTTGGTTCTATACGCGATGCGTTGATTATCTTCACAGGTATCCCTTTGGCATTAACAGGCGGTGTAATGTCTCTTTGGTTAAGGGATATGCCTTTATCCATATCCGCGTCGGTAGGATTTATCGCGTTGTCTGGGATTGCCGTATTAAACGGATTGGTAATGCTGTCCTTCATCAAGCAACGTTTGCTAGAAACCGGAGAATTAGTGAATAGCATTGTTGAAGGGGCACTTATTCGCTTGCGTCCGGTATTAATGACAGCACTAGTGGCAAGCCTTGGATTTGTGCCCATGGCGCTCAATACGGGCATAGGTGCAGAGGTGCAACGGCCTTTGGCCACGGTGGTCATCGGCGGGATAATATCGTCAACCTTGCTAACACTGGTAGTGCTGCCTGTACTCTATCGACTCGTGCATAGTAAAGGGGATTAGTAGTGTTCTTGGGCATTTATTCGTAAATGCCCAAGTTTTACCTGAACGATTTTTAGGTACCTATTGACTCTTTATTAAGTATAGACTTTACAATCATATTCTTAACGTCATGTACGATAAGGATAGATATGGTTTCGCTTATTTTAATTAGTAGTTTTTTGGCGCTAGCCGTCCTCGGTAGAAGCTTTGTTCAATATAAGAGAAATGGTGATTTTGGTATAAGAGCAGCATCTATAAACGCACCATTAATAGAAATTGTACCAGGGGCTATATTCGTGGTTACGTTTTGCTTTGCATTTGGTCTAGTTCTTTTTGGTTACTTAGGACGTGCGCCCCTACTATTTGTTCCTTCAATTCCATTTCAGCTTCTCGGCTCCTTGATTGGCGCCTGCGGAATTGCTGTAACTTTGTTGTCTCAAATTCAAATGGGAGATTCATGGCGTATTGGCGTTGACCAGCAAGAAACGACTGCACTTATTACCCACGGGATTTACGCAAAGTCTCGCAACCCCATTTACTTTGGTATTTTTCTATTTTGGGCAGGGGTGTGTATAACGTTCCCACATTTGCTGCTTTGGGCATGTGCTTTTGTATGTTGGATTTGCATTGAAGTGATTGTTCGACAAATTGAAGAGCCTTATTTGAAGAAAGTGCATGGCGATGATTTTCTAAAATATAAGTCTGACACTAACCGATACATACCTAAGCTTTCACGCTTTAAGTTTTGACGCTTAAATAAGTAATGGCGCAGGCTGCTTTATATGCACAAACTAACGAACGGTATCTTTTAACGTCCATTTTTATGAACTGTCGTTATTCTTAAATAAAGTGAGCCGACTGATTATGTTTGCAAGCCCGTTCTCGATTAGCGTGAGTTCATTGTCAATTAAAGTGAGTCAGGCACCGGTCATATTCTCACTTAATGTGAGTCCAAAATGTACGATGTAATCAAGTCAGAGGGATTATGTTCGCGAGCCACTACACATAGTAATACCCGTTTTCCCTGAAAAACCATACTCTGTATTTTCATGGAACAGAATATGAAGTGTCCATAAAACGTACATTTCAGGGGCACCTTCAGACAAGCGAACGTTCCCCCCCACAGCACACACGAATACAGAGAATCGAGGTCGATAGGCCGTTGAGACTGCATCTAATAGCCACCTGTTCTATTGGTTCAAGATTGATGTGGCCTATATCTATATTGTGTTGTCCACTTCCCCTAAACTGAGACAGACTTAATTGGAGTTTTCTGCAATGATTAACGCAGGAGACGACTATGAAAAAATCACGATATACAGAATCTCAGATTATTGGGGTGTTAAAGGAAGTTGATGCTGGTATGAAGGTTGAGGAAGTTTGCCGTCAACACGGTATCAGCAGTGCAACCTTTTACAATTGGAAGTCCAAATACGGTGGTATGGAAGCCTCAGACGTCAAGCGACTAAAAGAGCTTGAAGAAGAAAATGCTAAGCTCAAAAAAATGTTTGCCGATGTCAGCTTAGAAAATAATGCCATTAAGGAACTTGTCGCAAAAAAGGGTTGGTGACAGCAGAGAAACGAGAATGCGTCAGCATCTTGGTTGATGCGGGGCTAAGCGTCGTAAAAGCCTGCCTGTTCGTTGGTATTGGCCGTGCGACCTTTTATCGTCCTGGACGAGACTGGCGTAAAGCGGATGCTGCTGTCATTGATGGTATCAATGCGGTCTTGGAGAAGTCGCCGCGAGCAGGCTTTTGGAAGTGTTTTGGTCGAATGCGTTTCAAAGGCTTCACCTTTAATCATAAGCGTGTCTATCGCGTTTACTGCCAGATGGGGTTGAATCTGAGGCGCAGAACCAAACGGGTACTGCCCAAGCGAATAGCACAGCCTTTAGAAGTACTGGATCAGGCAAACCACCAATGGGCGTTGGACTTTATGCATGACACTTTGTATTGCGGCAAACGGTTCAGAACACTGAATGTAGTGGATGAAGGCACGCGGGAGTGCCTTGCTATTGAAGTTGACACATCACTGCCCGCTGGCCGTGTCGTACGCGTGCTAGAACAGCTTAAAGCTGAGCGTGGATTACCCACTCAGCTGCGTATGGATAATGGCCCGGAACTCATTTCGGCAACGCTGACAGATTGGTGTGAAACCAACAATATTGAGCTGGTTTATATCCAGCCAGGAAAGCCGCAGCAAAATGGTTTTGTTGAGCGCTTTAATGGTTCATTCCGCAGAGAGTTTCTGGATGTGACCTTTCCCCCAAAAATAACACCATGACATTGATGAGATTTCCAATAAACTGGAGACAATGGAGATCTCAACATGAAGAAACGTTACAGCGAAGAGCAAATTATCAAGGCAATCAAGCAGCATGAAGCTGGGGCCAAGGTAGACGACATATGCCGTGATATGGGCATATCGTCGGGTACGTTTTATAACTGGCGAAGCAAATATGCGGGCATGGAAGTCAACGAAGCTAAGCGGCTCAAAGAATTAGAGTCCGAGAACAGTAAGTTGAAAAAGATGCTGGCTGACAAACTTCTTGAAGTTGAAGCGATGAAGGATGTGCTGTCAAAAAAGTGGTGACGCCAGCAGCAAGAAAGCCTGTAGCCCGCTATTTGATTGATGTATTTAAGCTCAGTGAACGGGTTGCTTGTAAGCTTGCTGGTGTTAGCAGAACGGGATTTCGCTACTGCCAAAAAGGTAAAGCTGATGATTCAGTTCGTTCACGTTTGAAAGAGCTGGCGTCTCAATATCCTCGATACGGCTATTTAATGCTTCATGGCTTACTGAAAGGTGAAGGTCTGGTTGTTAATCGCAAGCATACATACCGACTTTATACCGAAGAGGCGCTCCAGGTACGTACTAAGAAGCGTAAAAAGCTAACGCGACCAAGACAGCCAATAGAGGTGCCTTCAGCGCCGAATCAACGCTGGTCTATGGATTTTGTATCAGACCAGCTAAGCAGCGGAAGGCGCTTCCGCGTTCTGAACGTGGTTGATGATTTCTCTAGAGAAATGGTTGGACAGCTAGTCTCGGTATCAATTAGCGGACGACAGGTCGCTCGTTTTCTCAGCCAACTGATAGAGCTACGGGGAAAGCCTAAAAAGGTGATTTGCGACAACGGTACAGAATTCACCAGCAAGGCGATGTTCTTCTGGAATAAAGAAACAGGTGTTGAGCTTGGATTTATCCAACCAGGTAAACCGACACAGAATGCATTTGTTGAGAGCCTGAACGGTAAGTTCAGAAACGAATGCCTGAATCAGCACTGGTTCAGAACCTTAGATGAAGCAAGATACGAAATCGATCTATGGCGCGAACATTACAATAACGTTCGACCACATAGCTCACTGAATTACCTGCCGCCTGTTGAGTATGCAAAACGGGCAGCATAATATGAAAAATCTCATCGGAAGATTGGTGCTAATTCGGGGGAAAGGTCAGATGCTTACTTGTTTGAAAATCTCAGTCAGGTGAGAGACATGGCCTGGTTCTGGCGACTGGATTACAACGAAGAAAGAACACATGAAAGTCTGGGTAACCTGCCACCGGCAGCTTACCGGGCAAAACTGGAAAACTCTAGTTCAGCACTGTCTCATTAAAGGGGAAGTGGACACTCTGAAAGCCGTTTTAAGTGGCGATAAACAAACTGAGTGGCATTTTTCTTTTTGTCAAAGTCGTTGGGATATCGCTCCAAAAGATGCTTCGTTACATCATTCACGGTAAAAGTGTGTAAGCCTAGATCCTCAATAAAATCATAAAAATCAATATCGTATTGCTTTTTAGGCATAATTTAGTTCTCGATTGCCAAACTTATGTCTCGAAATTCGCGACAGTGTACTTCGTCTCTATCATCGAGACAATGAAAACATCAGTCTATTCCTCACATTACGACAAACTCAGGTTGTGGTTAAAAGCACAACGTGAAGAACAGTCTTTAACTTTGCGAGAGGTCTCGGAAAGATGGGGCAAACACCATTCCATATTGGGAAAAATTGAACAAGCTCGGCGAAAGGTTGAGCTGGTTGAGTTCATCGAGTTGTGCGAGATAATTGATGCAGACCCACATGAAGGGCTTTCTCTACTCATAGCATCGATGAATGATAAGTCGCTAAAATGAAAATTCTAAATTGGCGTCAGTCTGAGGCTTCCTTGCCGTCAATTGTCATCGTCTGTAAAGATTTACCTTTATCTCGTTAGTGAAAAGACTGCTCTCACTCCATGATGAAATTATATTCCGCGAATCAAGCCATTGGGCCAATGCCGTATTTTCAGGTGTGTTCTTTAATTTAGGTGAGTGGTAGCCAGTTTTAATTTCAGAAAATGGTTTTGGTAAATCTATCAGAACTTGTCGTATTTCAGCTTCTTCCAGTAAGGAGTGGAATTTGTTAAAAAGTTTGATTTTTGTTTCAACTCGAGTCGAATTTCGTATTAAAGATTGTACAATTGCACTATCAAGGCCGGATATTTGCGCATTGGAATCGATAATTATTTGCCCTATTAATGAAGCTCTTTCCGGACGGTTTACTAAGTCTTCAAGGCTCATCAATCTGATTAATTCAATCTTAGAGCTTATACTAATTTCAGTTTGAAGAAGAGCCTCTTTTAAATCATCATTAAGTTCGTAATCCCCTGGATTATCCAGATATTGTGGAATATTTTTCGAAACAAATTGCACTTGCAAGTCATTCTTGTCAGCAAAAGCATCTAAAATATCTTTGGTAAATCCCACTTTACCCTCTTCTATTAATATCTTAAGCTTTTCATTGTCCATCTCTCTGGGAAGTACATTAAACGAGTTAGGTAGAGCTCTCACGTATGCTCTGTAATCTTTATTGGATAAAGAGTTCGCATTGTATATGAACTCTCTAAGCTCTAAGAAATCTTTATCTCCTGGAATTGGTTTCTTTAGAAGATTTTTCTGTATGGTTTCATGAGATAGATAAATAAACAGACTTTCTGCATTAAACTCTTCTTGCTCCATGAAACTTAGGCAATTCATCCAATGTGGCTCTATAGCCAGCAAATCGAATAGCATAGAGTGTACTTTATTTGGAATATTCTCCAAATTTGGCAACATAGCTTCTTGTCGAACTAGAAAGTCTTGTATGGTATTGGTATCAAGTCCATCGTGGCTGATTACATCAATAATTGCAGCGATATCTTCATTGATATTACCTGGAAGCTCCAACAGTATGTCTCGTAAATAGAGTTCGAAGTCGCGCTCTATACGTTCCGCTAAGATAGTGTTATTTAGAGCACGAATTTTTGTATAGTTTCTAGTGTGAAATCCACCAGAATCTTTCTCACTCAGAATTGAAAAATAAATGTACTCAAGGTTTGATTTAGTTAAATCAAAATTCCCATGCATAAATAGTGTACGAGCTATTTCTGGGTACTTTTTGATTTCTGTGAAATCTTTTACGTCAAAGTCTAATGAAATGAACCGTTCTGGTTCAAGCTCCGGACACTGAGTTAAAACCTCTTGAAAGTTCTCCGAAACAAACTTTGATAACTCAGGAAATTGTTTTGAAATCGACTCTAAGGTTTTAATCGGTAGGTGTAAAAGCAATTGTGTAACGTGATGGACACTATAGGAGCTGGTAATAGAAGCTTTTACAAAACCGTCCCAAACTTTTGTAAGTTGAGCAATTAATTCCGAGATATTATTGCCACCATTATAGTAAGCCTGCATAAAGGTTTCACAATTCTTAAAATCCTCAGAAATATACCGAATTAGCTTCTCTATTTGATTTTGATAAAGGTTCTTATTATCTAAAAGAGTATCGACAAGAATGACATTTAGGATATAGCTACACTCAAAATCCTCGTATCTCATCGCCGCGATAACCTCCTCTGGGTTGTCAATTTGAAAACTGGGCTCGGGAGTAACAAAAGACCTAATATGAATTAGAAACTTATTATCGTTTGGTGATAAACGACCTGAATGAAATAGTGATGTATATTGATAGTAAGTATCGTCAATGTAACCTTCCAAGAGCAGAAAACGAGCTAACTCACCGTTTTCATCGAACTCTTCAAAAAGTATCTCCACGTTCTCTTTGTTTAAGCGTAATAATTCCTTGAGCTTGTGCGTTCTTACTTTTGAGATATTGGATCTGAGTTCAATAATCTTATTCATTATATAAGATTTTTTTTCTTTAGCTCTATCTTCAACTTCTGACTTTCGCTGCTGATAAACCTTTTGAGAGTAATCTGAATGTAAAGCTCGCTTTAAATCAAACCACTGTTGACTGTTTTGAGTAGCGATTAATATCTGTGATGCTCCAAGAAGCTCATTGAATACACTTTCATTTAAAAGGTTTGATAAAGAGATCCACCTATTATTCCCGTCAATACTTAATCGAGTACAATTAGCTGGTAGCACCTCAATAACTGCCATAGCGAAGACATACTGTAACTCTTTTAAGTCGATAGGAACTTGTCGTTCAGCAGTATCAAGCCTTTCTTCGAGCTTCAAGAGTTCGTCTCTATATGTAGCTTCAGTTTGTCCTATAAAAACCTCTTGATGATTTAGTATATTGGCGAGGATTCCTACACCGCGATGTAATAACTCAAAGTCTCTTGGATAAACGTTTTTATAAATGAGCAGCGCGAGTAATTTGTTGGCATCGAGAAGGCTTTCTCCATCTGTCTCTAAATTAGCGACGTAGACAGCATATTCATTAAAAATATTTTGAATTAATCTTAAGTCATTAAGATATCTTGAAACCTCTCGAAGAAATTGACGATCAAGCCGTTCGTCCATTTTTAGTCTATTACCTTGTTCCAGCATCATGTCAATAGAATTAGATGTGTTAATGATAGGTATTACAGGAATAATAAACTCAAAAAATTTAGTTCTATCAGTACTTATAAAAATGTCATCACGCAATGCATATAAAAACCTGATAGTACGACGAACGCCTGCGTTTGCATTTACAAGACTATTTATTTCTCGCAGTGTCACAAATAGATCTGGTTTCTTGAACCTATCCAGATCTTCAATTATTACAAGGTCATATTTAGTTGATTGAAAAAAATATACTATTTCATCTAGATGGCGATTCAATATGGAAACCTGATCTTCGTTTGCGGGCTTTATCTCTACATTTTTAAGAGAGACGCTCTTGAGAGACAAACCGAAACTTACAATATAAATACGATGAACGATCAACCAAAGAAAAGTTAACGCTATGGCAAATCCCCCCAAATTTAGCCAATTACTGATCGTAAACGGCTGAAAAAATGAACCACTTATTATCTCGGCTCTCTTATCGAAAATGTACCAAAGAAATAAACTTCCAAGCATAATGAAAAAGGACCTAATTACTGACCAAGCGCCGGGAGTTTGAATTCTATTGAACCTCGATAAAGGGAGTTTATTGGAATCCGCGCCATACAACATCTGCTGTAAGATGCTTCTCTCAATTTCTTGTCGTCCAGCACCATCGTCTTCTGCATATTCGTCTGAATCAAAAGAAGCTAGAGATATATGAAGTGCGGGTCGGCGATATCTTCTTAAAAAAGATTGAATAATGCTGCTTTTTCCAGATCCGTAAGGCCCCGTTAAAGCAATGTTTAGAACTCGTTTGTTATTGGTAGCAAAACGTAACGCTTCAGAGTACACATCATCCTTATCTGCATCATCGATAGGAGCTAGGTCTACATATTTCGACGGAGAAGATAAGGCATCTGAAGACCGTAACCAATGAGTAAAGCGACTAAATCCACTATCAATCCAGCTTGAAAATAAGGTCATGATTTTTTTCATAAAAAGTCCTTTATTTATAAGTCCTTAAAGAGTATTAAAGTAAAAACCCTATCAATTTTTGTTATTGTTTGCCCTGTTAATTACCGAACCTGTAAGTCGACCAGCCTTCACTCGAAGTTCATCGTAACACATTGTTTAATTTAGAAAGCAATTCTACTCAAGGGGCCAATAGATATTTGTTGTTTAGAACACATGATGTAGGAATGTCTTGGAGGCTGAGTTAGCGAAATGTATTTTTTATTGGAAAGAAAATGGCCCTGAGGAATGTACGGTAAAAGATAAAAACCATGAGTTAGTTAGCTGAAAATTTTCTTTGAAAAGGCCAAACATCAAAGAATTAGAAAGTCCGTTTTTCGGTCATAGTTGCCTAACAATTGTGAGTATATCAATGATCGTTGAATGTACTACTCGTTCGTTCAATAAGTACATTCTCCATTTGTTGTCACCGCTACTACTGAAAATATTTTTTTGCAAAACACCATAAATGCCAAAACACTATGAATGCCTTAATCCAAGCAGAGAATACAAATAGTCAATTCATCCATACCTTCCCTGTTATACTTTCTCTGGAAAATGCATAATGATTTCCTCAATAAGAAACGTCATGTGTGTCTTAAAATTGGAAAGTATGGAAAAAGCTTAGAGAGCAAGTGTATAAACAATTTCCAGACATTTTCCATATTAACAACTAAATAGTAATCATGTACGATGACCTGATTTGCGTGCCGTATTAACGAGAAAAGCCGGTTTACATTAACCGGCTTTTCTATACAGGTGACCAGTATTACCCCTCTACTTCCTCAACATAATCCCACATTTGCTGTAGCTGCTCGCTGAAGCCATTATTCAGCAGCGGGAAGCGGTGGAATGTTTTTGGATCCAGCGATACCTGTTCGATGTGGAAACCGGCGCGGGTGCCGTAGCGTTTCCACGGATTGCGGCAGAACAGTCTGAACCAGCGCTCAACATAAGCAGCCAGTTGGCGCATGTCATGGTCCTTGTCAAAGCCGTTGAGCATCAGTTCTACCAGAATGCTCTTTGGCCACATCTGACGGGCCAGATAGCAATCCATAATGAAGTCGCATACCACGTAAGGCATCAGATCCGCTTCATCGGTCTGCTCTTCCGGACGTAATTCCGCAGTAGGCTGCTGAACGTTCACGCGGTGCATTTCTTTCAGCTGATGACGGGCGCTTTTACCATCCACCGACAGCGGCAGCCCCACTTCTTCCAGCCAGCGGTTCACCTTACGGATAGTGGTTTTGTTGATACCGGCAATCACAGAAATCACACCGGACGTATCACCATCCATTGTCGCGTAACCCAGTGCTGATTCAGACAAGTTAGAAGTCGCAATCAGCAGTTTGTTTTCGCGGTTGGCCAGCATCCACACACCCGGGCTACGGCTTCTGGCCTGAATATTCTGCATGGCGATATCATCGGTTTTCCAGCTCAGCGGCCGGTCCGGATATAAACCATTCACCAGCGAGTGATATTGCTGTACTACCGGCTCAATATTCCAGCTGTGGAACGTTGCACCGATTTCTTCCGCCAGATATTTCGCTGCGTTGAACGTGGTTTCAGAGGAGTTATCTGTGCCCTGATACAAACACAGTAACACCTTCGGCATGGCCTTTTCTTTCAGCCAGGCAATTTTGTCTTCGCCCGGTGCAATAGCATCGATTTTCGCCGCCAGCCCTTTGGGTAGCGTAGCCAGATAATCATGTACGCCGAGTTGTTCCAGCGCCACAAAATGAGACACATACACCGAAGCCGCCACCAGCGCGGAGTCCGCACCGCCGGACAAACTCACCACGTAACCGTCGGTGTGAGTACGGGTAGTCCAGTCCCACAAACCATTGCCCAGCGCATAGCAGATTTCGGTGTAGGCGTAGTCATCACCACTAAGTGCATCCCAGAATACCGGCAGCTCGTCTTTGGCAGAATCAACACGGTCGTTGCTGCGTGCAGCCAGCACGGCATCATTTGGCAGAGTGAGTGACAGTTCGACATCCACCACATTGGTGTCGTCGATATCGATGGTTTCAGAACTGATAACGCGGGAAACACGGTTCGCGCTCACGTTCACCAGGGTTTGGTTCATAACTACATCGCGCACGTTGAAGCGATCGCCACGGGAGACGATTTTTCCTTCCGACGCAATCAGTGAACCGCCGTCAAAAATGCTGGTACCGTTTTCGGTACCGGCTAAATTCGCGTAGGCATACACCACGCCAAAGGCACGGGAGCCTTCTTTAATAAACTGTTCACGGATGAAGTTTTTGCCCACTGCAAAGTGAGAGGCACTGGGGTTTAATAATACGTCCACGTTACGATGATAGAGATCACGCCCCGGACGGTTTGCCACCCAGGCGTCTTCGCAGGTTTCCACGCCGATACGCAGGCCACCGGCATTCACTACCACATCACCAAAGGGCACGTTGAATGTCGGATGATTTACCACCCTGCCCCGTGGCCAGGCTTCAAACCAGCGCGGTTCATAGTGCAAGCCATTACGGGCCAGATATTGTTTGCAGGCAAAGCCATGCAGGCCGTCGGCACTGATAAACGCCGTGGTGTTATACACCTGACCGCCCGGAAACATCACCGGCATGCCCATAGCAATAAGCATGTTTCCGGCATGTTCGCGCTCATGGGCCAGTGCCTGATAGCCGGCGAGTACATCGTTCAGCGCAGCTTCTGTCGCCTGATTAAATTCCTGGTAACTGAAATTGTCTTCACACCCGTAGCCTGTCAGTGCAAGTTCAGGCATCAGCAGGATATTGATATGGGCGTCCATTGCACGCTCAACAGCACTGAGGATTCGGGCTACATTGCCCTTAAAGTCGAAAGGAATTTGACGCAGCGCTGCTGTGCCGATTCGGGTGTAATTTGCCATAGGTGATCTTATGCCCAGTCTACTTCGAATACCTTTTTCAGGTAGCTTACAAATTCAGGATCTTCGCAAAGGTTTTTACCCGGCGCATCAGATATTTTCGCCACCGGCTTTCCGTTAACCCGTACCAGTTTCATCACGATATTCAGTGGCGTGACGCCGCGAACATCGTTAGACAAAAAGGTACCAATCCCGAATGATGTTTTGATCCGCCCGCGGAACCGCAAAAACAGCGTTACCATGGTTTTAAAATCCAGTCCGTCACTGAAAATAATGGTTTTCGTTCGCGGATCAATATGCAAATTCTCATACATGCGAATTGCCTTTTCCCCGAATTCTATCGGATCACCGGAGTCATGTCTTAAACCATCGAAGAGTTTTGCAAAGTACAAATCGAAATCACGGACGAAAGCGTCCATACCAATGGTATCTGTCAGGGCATAACCCAACTGGCCACGGAACTCCTTCACCCAGGCTTCAAGAGTGTGCTTTTGTGAATTTACCAGTTGCACGCCGACTTGCTGGGACAACATAAAAATTTCATGGGCCATGGTACCGATTGGCAAAATGTCGAACTCTTTCGCCAGATGCATGTTCGATGTACCGGTGAGAAATTGCGGCACCATGCTTTTCAACATATCAATAACAGTAAGCTGTGCTTCATAGCTGAAGCGACGACGGGTACCAAACTCTGCAATGGATAAGCCGGTTAAATCGTGCTTTTCATGCTGTTCTTTCAGCCATTTCACTTTTTCGAATAAAGGCTGACGCACATCCTCGTAGGTTTTGTTTGGGTAGTTCCGGCGGTTGTACACTTCTGCCACGGTAGACAACACCGGCATCTCAAAATTGTGTACGTGCATCAGGGGGCCTTTCGCACGAATCGACAACTGTCCGTCTTCTTCTGAAAAATGCAAAAAGCGTGTCTGATACGACCACATTCGAAGCCACTCAATAAAGTCCTTCGTGTACCAGGGGATGGATTCCAGCCAGCTTATCTGGTCCGGTGTAAAGCGGAGGCCGTCGAGCTTTTCCAGCTCCTGCTGAATTTCAGCCCGGTAAGGACGTAAATCCACATCGCTGCGCACCACAAACCGGTATTCCACATCTTCAACATAAGGAAACTGGTGCATAAAACACTGCCACATGTTCATTTTGTAGAAGTCGTTATCTAACGCAGAGAAGTTTAAGTGTTCCTTAAACAAAGAATTTCGGGACATGGGTTTGTTTCTTAGTGGATTATGCAGCAAGGGCCTTTTTGACATCGTCGATAGTAGCGGCGATGACAACTCCTGATTGTTTAAGAGATTGAATTTGGGTGTCGATACCGTCAGGCGCAATGCCCCGGCACGCATCCACGTGCAATATGACAGTAAACCGGCCGGTATTCTGTAACTGGCGCGCAGTAGTAGCGACACAGAAATCTGTCGCCAGGCCACCGACAATTACTGTTGTCACGTCATTGCAGCGTAAGTATTCGATTAACCCCGTGGACAGTTTTTCAGCCAGGTCATGGTAACAAGCACCATAGGGATGAAGGTCGGGAGCCACGCCTTTCCAGACGAAAAAATCGTACTCTGTGGGCGCAGGTAAACCGTCAAGCAGCTCAAAGCCTTTCGTACCGGGCTTGCAGTGCATTTTAAATGTGCAATCGGTATTCGGATGATCCAGCGGTTGAAACTGTTCATCGTCTTTCTCTACCCGGAACAAGGCTGCATCACAATGGGAATCGCTGGAACCCACAATGAAATCCGCCAGTGCATTTTGCGCCAGCAACGCCGGTACGATTTCATCTCCGCCCGGAACAGGCAGTTCATCGGGGCATAAAGGGGTAAACCCTTTTTGCGGATCGACATTAACGGATGCAATTTTCATCAATAAGCTCCTCACTTTTTAAAGAGTATTCTATCAATACCCTTTTAAGTCAATCAAAATTTAATCAATCACTACCTGGGGCGATTTAAGACTTATAAATTGTGGTTTTATTTGCCTTTCTGGTAACTAATGAGTATTTTAAAAATACTCATTAGGAAGGTGTTCAATATGAAAGTAGCGGTGTTTGGTTCAGCGTTTAATCCGCCCACTAAGGGGCATGCTGATGCGATTGAATCGATTCTGGCACATGCAAATCACTATGAACGGGTAGTGCTCATCCCTTCTTTTTGCCACGCATTCGCGAAAAACATGATTGATTACAGTCACAGGGTTGCCATGCTGAATGCGTTCGTGAGTGATCTTCAGGATGACCGTATACATGCCCTGCCCGTTGAGCATCTCATCAGTGACGGTGAAAGCCCTGTGTACACCTACGATGTACTGTCTTACTTACACAATACGCAGTTTAGCGGCGATCAGCTTACTTTCGTTATCGGGCCGGACAACAAAGCAAACTGGCCGAAATTTTATAAAGCGCAGGAAATTGAAGAAAAGTGGCATGTTCTGGTGGTGCCTGAACGGCAATCTATCCGTTCAACCATGGTCCGTGAAGCGCTGGCAGAAGGTAATGCCGCAACATCCCTGATAACCCCTTCCGTGGCTGATTACATCAACAGGCATAATTTATATGCGTGAAACTGCTTACCCGACCCCGGTATGTACCATTGATGCCATTTTATTTCGTATCCGTGCTGATAAGCTGGAAGTCGCCCTGATCCGCCGCCCTGCTGATGCGCGGGTATACGCCAACGTATTAGCATTGCCGGGGGGATTTGTTCATACCGACAGGGATCAGACACTCAACGACACACTCCTTCGCAATTTGCAGTCAAAGGTGGGCCTGAGCCCGTCTTATATCGCGAAACTGGAATTTGAAGGTAACATCAGCCGGGATCCGGAGGGATGGAGTATTACCTGTCCTTATTTGTGTCTGGTGGATGACTCAGCGCCGTGTCTTGAGCATGTTCACTGGCATGATGTCAGCGATTTTCTGCGTGATTCACCCTCACTGACACTGCCGTTTGACCATCAGCAACTTATACAGAAAGCCTTTCAACGGCTTTATCACCGCGCAAAATACAGTACCGAACCCAATTACTTTTTCAAGAATCCGTTTACCCTCTCAGAATTGCAAACGGTGTATGAAATCGTGCTTGGCAAACCCCTGCACAAAAAGAACTTCAGAGACCGGATTGAAGAAAGTATGTCAGTGGAAGAAACCGGTGACAGTAAAATTGTAAAACGAAGCCGGGCCAAACTTTACACCCACAAACACCCGCTAAAGCCCCACTTTTTCTCCCGGGTCATGCAAGGTGCGTTTGATTAATTTTTAAGATTAAGTCTATCAATTAGTCCCGTTACGCACTTTCTGAAATACCGCGCATAATACATTCATTAAAGTTAATGGAGAGTTATATTATGAGAGCGGGTATTTCAACTGTCGCTGTGTTGTTCGCTGTTGCGTTTGTTGCCACCTATGTTCTGACTGCAAACCTGGTGATGAGCGGTTTTTCAGCCTTAATGGTGTCATTTTTTCATTTGTGCATCCGTTGGATCCTCACTGAACTGGACCCTTCTTCCGCATCGCTGTAGGTCGGCGGTAGTGTGTGGATATTCGTCGTAAACTTGCAGATACGATGAATAACCTCTTTAGCAAAACCATCCGCTTTGCAAATCCGGTAAGCCGTGTCGTATGCTTCTGAACGGGAAACGGGCTGTTCGCCGGCAGTGATGTCAGCCAGCCGCATAACACACAACAAGTACCTTTACCGGAACGCATAATGATAAAAAACACCCGAAACAGTCTGGCACTTGCTGTCAGCCTGATGCTGGGCAGCAGTGCTGCACTGGCCGAAACGACAGACAAATCAGAAAACGAAAACTGGGATGTGCTCAAGCCTCCCTTCGCACTGAACAGCGTGGATATTGAAACCAACGAAACCACCTGGTCCAGCCTGGACATCTCACCGGATGGCAAATTTATGGTATTCGATATGCTGGGCGATTTGTATAAAGTGCCGTTATCCGGCGGCGCAGCAACGTCGCTTACACAGGATTTTGCCTGGAATATTCATCCCGCCATTTCGCCGGACGGTAAGCATATTGCGTTTATCTCAGACCGTGGCGGCTTGTCCAATGTGTGGGTGATGGATATCGACGGCAGTAATTTGCGTCAGGTGACTACGGAAAAGAAAAACATCATTCATTCTCCGAAATGGAGTCCGGACGGGCAGTACATTGTTGCCACCAAAGGGATCATGTCCAGCCGGAGTATTCCGGCCGGTGAAATCTGGATGTATCACATTGCCGGTGGTGACGGTCTGCAAATCAAAGCCCGCGAACACGGGAACGCCGACCAGCAAAATATTGCCGACCCGGTGTTCTCACATGATGGTCAGTACATTTATTACACCCACAACACCGTGCCGGGTGCAGGCTTCGAGTACAACAGAGATCCCCTTGAAGGGATTTTCGACATCACCCGTTTCGACCGCAAAACCGGTAAAGAGGACAGTTTTATCAGTGGCACCGGCGGCGCTATTGTACCTGTGCCCTCACCGGACGGTAAATACATCGCCTTTATCCGCAGGGTAAAAAACAAAACCGGGCTTTTTCTCAAAGAGCTGGAAACCGGCCTGGAGAAACCGCTAACCCTTACCCTTGAGCGGGATATGCAGGAAGGCTTTGGTTCTGAAGGCTACTTTGCCTATTACGACTGGATGCCCGACAGCCAGTCTCTGGTTTACTGGACAGGTGGTAAGTTTCACAACATCGACATTAAAACCGGCAATATCCGGGATATTGATGTCAGCGTAAAAGCGACACTGCATTATGCAGATGCACTGCGCTTTGATGTGGATGTGGCACCGGATGAATTCGATGTAAAAATGATTCGCTGGTCACAAAAATCGCCGGACGGCAAAAGCATTTTATTCCAGGCCCTGGGCAAGCTTTATGTGAAAGATATTAAAAGCGGCAAAATGACCCGTCTGACGAAACAAAACGAGCACGATGAATATTTCCCCCGTTATACTAACGATGGAAAATTCATCGTTTACACCACCTGGAATGACGAAAAGCTGGGTGATGTACGCATAGTTTCCGCCAAAGGTGGCAAAGGTAAAGTGATCACCAAAAAGCCGGGACACTATGTAGAGCCAAGCTTCTCGCCAGATGGCCGTTATGTCGCATTCCGGAAATTCAGCGGCGGCTATTTGTTAGATCCTACTTATTCAGTAGAGCCCGGTTTATATGTGGCTGACCTGAAGAACGACACTGAAGTCAGAGTCAGCGAAAGTGGTGCACAACCCCATTTTGCCGGAAATGACGGACGTGTGTATTTCACTGAACGCGCCGGCGGGTCTGCTTACCCTGAAACGCAATTGAGCAGCACAGATTTACGCGGAGAAGACAAGCGCACGCATTTATACGGTGCGGATAAAGTCAGCGAATACCGTTTGTCTCATGACAAAAAGTGGGTGGCGTTTGTTTACCAGTTCAAGACCTACGTAGCACCGTTCGTAGACAACGGTCAGAAAATTACGCTGGGACCGGACATGACATCATTACCGGTTACACAGCTATCTGCCCGCGCTGGCGAGTACCTGAACTGGAGTCCGGATAGTACGTCGGTAGGCTGGTTCCACGGACCGGTGTATTATGAGCGCGCACTGGAAGATGCATTTACTTTTGTTGCCGGTAAAGAAAAAGATGCACTGCCTGAACCGGAAACCAAAGGCATGAACCTGTCTTTCAAATCGAAGGCAGATAAACCCGGTGGCTACAAAGCGCTGGTCGGCGGCAAAGTCGTTACCATGCGTGATGCAGATAACACACAGGAAGTCATCGAAAACGGCGTAGTGCTTATTCGCGATAACCGGATTGAAGCCGTTGGCTCACTTGACGAAATTACTATTCCTGATGACGCCATGCGCATCGATACCCGCGGAAAAACCATTATTCCGGGCTTAGTCGATGCCCATGCACACGGCTCTCAGGGGCGTAACGAAATTATTCCTCAACAAAACTGGGGACAATTTGCCAACGTAGCATTTGGTGTGACCACGATTCACGATCCGTCCAACGACACCACTGAAATCTTTGCCGCCTCAGAGTTGCAACGACACGGCGATATTATTGCTCCGCGTATTTATTCCACCGGCGCGATTTTATACGGTGCGGAGTCACTGGGTTATAAAGCCATTATCAACAACTACGATGATGCATATTTTCATGTTGAACGGCTGAAAGAAGCCGGTGCAATTTCAGTAAAAAGTTATAACCAGCCGCGACGGGATCAACGTCAGCAAATTCTGTGGGCTTCACACGAACAGCAGATGATGGTTGTGCCGGAAGGCGGCGGTAAGATGCAGCAGAACCTGACCATGGTGGTAGACGGACATACCGGCCTTGAGCACAGTTTCCCTGTGGCGAAAGGCTATGATGATGTTAACCAGTTATGGGCAGCCACAGAATCGGGTTACACACCAACCTTCGTGGTGTCATATGGCGGCCTGATGGGCGAAGAGTACTGGTACGACAGAACTGAAGTGTGGAAGAACGAGCGCCTGCTACGCTATGTGCCGTCAACCATTCTCGACAGCCGTGCTATCCGCCGTCCTACCGCACCGGATAACCAGTACAATCACTTCGAAGTGGCAGCGTATGCAAAAACACTGCGCGACAAAGGTGTGAGCGTGCACATCGGTGCCCATGGCCAGCGTGAAGGTTTAGCCGCTCACTGGGAATTGTGGAGTATGGCTCAGGGTGGTTTCACACCATGGGAAGCCCTGCGTGGCGGGACCATTGACGGTGCAAAACACTTAGGCATGGGTAACGACCTTGGCAGTATAGAAAAAGGTAAGCTGGCCGACTTAGTTGTGATTGACGGTGATGTACTGAGCGATATCCGCAGAAGCGAATTTGTTGAGTATACCGTGCTGAACGGACGGGTTTATGAAGCTGCGACGATGAATGAAATGGGCAGCCGTAAACAGCGTAAGCCGTTCTTCTTCGAAGCAGATAACAAACTGTTTATGCCGGAAGAGACTGCGCAGGAAATCAACGCCAAAGCGCATATGTATCACTGGAGGCATTAATACTTTAAACCTGTACGGGCGCCTGATACGGCGCCCTTTTTATTTCATGCTGCTGGCAACGCCATTGCAGGTTTGAGACTGTCAGCGACCTGTTGTGGATCGCGGCAAATAAGATAAACCTCATCCTGCCAGTCTTCAAATGTCGCCATCATTGAATATAACAGCGCCGGCTTACTGAACCGGATGCGCACGTTAGCTTTATCACCCTGCCCCAAAATCAATGCATCACCACAGTCAGCTCTGCTCCAGCTCCCTGCCTCTGCAGACTCAATGGCAGACAGCCTGGCGAACAGGGTACTGTAGAAACCCGGATTGATAACCAGATCATCGTTCTGAATATACAGCGAGAAATGCTTCCCTATACGAATACTGGCAACGGCAGAAATCATCGTCCAGAGGATCAGGCTGCAAACGATAACCGCTGCGGTACTACTCCATTCAGCCAAAAGCCAGTATGAGAGCGCAGCTGCCATCACTATTCCGCCTGTCAGCACGCATTGATAAATCACGCTGTCTGATTTGGTATGTAGTTTCCCCACGGGCGACACATGCCGGCGGGTAAACCGGGGGATGGCATAAAACCAGGATGCCGGTTCATGGGCCCATAAAACAGCAGTCATTCGTTTTTTGTCATCCTCTGCATACGCTTTATGAGCATGCAATCTCGGATCACCGGGAAGATGGCGGGCTTTCCACAAGCTTTTAACCACCATATAAACCAGTGCAAATTCGAGAATAATAAGCACTGCCGCAATGGGATAACGTAGCCAGGAAATAAACTCAAAATAAGCAGCAAGATCTTCAGGGAAGGTGTACCGCGCGGCCACCGCCGCGAGACTAAAACTGATGATTATTTTCCACAGTTTCTGTTTGCCTTTCACAACAACACAGACATAGTACGCTGCAGGCAAAATAATAAAATACAAGCCTGCAAAAAGTGCGGTAAGCCACTTATCCTGCGGTAACCGGATCGTGTCAGGTAGAAAGTAATAGCCGCCGGCAAATGTAGCGACCATCAGAACGAAATAGATAAGACGATACTGAGCAGATTTCTGCATAGCAACACTCCCTGTTTGCTTAACCATGCCACCGGTAAAGTTTACTGCATGGTCAGTTCTCTGCGCAAAGGGAGATAAGTTTCAGAATATTACCCGAACGGCGTCTCACTTACCGGTTTCGTCCGTATTGTTCGTGAGATGACACCCAGTCAGATGAAGAAATGGCCGAAGCCAGCGAGATCTCTCCGGCCAGTGCCACCGCTCCTACAATCTCGGCAAACTTGTACACCTTATTTTTGCCGTAACAATCCATCAGCTCCAGGCACTCTTTCTGTGTACCTATGCCGGTTCCACCGCCGTAGGTGGCGACAATCAGAGAAGGGATAGTCAGTGAAACGTACAAATCCCCTTCTTCGGTGAGTTCGGAGTACATGATCCCCGCCGAGGATTCAGAGACATTAGCGACATCCTGTCCCGTGGCAATGAACATGGCGGTGATACCGTTGGGCGAATGCAGGCCGGTGTTATTAACGCCGGATAAAAACGAACCGATACCAGCCACTCTGCCATGGTAATCAATTTGTTTTGGCTCCACCCGCATTACACTAAGTAGATGTTCGCGCTTAATGGTAGCCTCTGCAGTAACCCGTTTTCCCCGGGTCCGCATAATATTTATCTGCGAGGCCTTTTTGTCGGTGGCAAAGTTAGACTCCAGATAAAAATTCACAATCCCTTCGTAGTGATCCATGATCCAGCCACAGGCAGCAAATGTGGCGCGCCCCACCATATTCTGACCGGCAGCATCTCCGGTCCTGTAGTTAAAACGGAGAAACGCAAATTTGTTAGACAGGAAATGGTCGATGTAAGTGAGCTTCGCCACCGAAGACGTTGCTTCTGCTTCATCACGGATCTTTTCGATATTTTCATTTATCCATTTAACGAAATCCCGTGCCCCCCGCGCATCAGAAAAAACAAAAACCGGTGCCCGTTGCATGGCATCATCAACCACCGTTGCTTTCACGCCACCGCTCATATTCAATAGCTTCATGCCACGGTTATAAGACGCCACCAGCGTGCCTTCAGTGGTAGCCAGCGGCACCACAAAATCGCCTTTCGCATATTCTCCGTCGATGGTGAGCGGACCCGCTATGCCAATGGGCACCTGCGCCACACCAATAAAGTGCTCAATATTGCCTTTTAATGTGTTGGGATCGATAGAATAGTTGCCCACATGATTCACCGGCGCGCCGGTTGCAGAAGCAAAATATGCCTGACGGGCTTTGATGATTTCTGCCTGATAGTCGTCGTGGGGATCTCTTGGGATCCCCTCCGGTTTGGCACTGATGTCTGAAATGTTGTCTTCGACTTCAAACTTCAGCTTACCGAATGGTGAGGCCTTAAAAGAAAGTCCCAATTTAAGTTTTTCAGGTCCGGCCTTTGCCCGCACGTTCAAAAAAACCGTAATAACTTCCCGTAGCGGAAAAGAAATGTCCCCTTTTGCATTAATTTCCTCAGCAGAGAGCAGCATATCCGCCCCGACTTTCAGGGTGATTTTCTCTTTCGGAATATGATTGCCATCCAGCACGATATGTAAAATTTCGCTGATACTGGCGTCTTTCAACCGGTTCTTCAGCATAAAGCACAAACCATCTTCCGTTTTTTGCAGACTGCCGTGGGTATACAACTGCTTTAAAAGCATGCTGGGGATAAACATGAGGCACTTCCTTTTTAATGGCTGACGCTTTTTGAGACGCGCTTATTATCAATGTAATACAGTAGCGTCAGTTAACAACAATTTCACTTCTTTCCCGGTCAAACCAGCCACCGGATTGACCCCCATCAACCTTTCCGGACTTGCCTGAAACGGACATGACTTAACAAAAACGGACATAACGCACATTTTTTGTACACAAATCATCCGGTGTCCGTGATTTGAAAGCCTCCGGCACTGCTTCTTGTAAATTTAATTCCGTCAGCAGGACGCTGATGTGTTTTCGACAGATTGCCCCTGTTACCGGAAAAGGAGGTGTCAGGGACTACGATGCCAGGGATTCAATTGATCAGTTAAGGATGCTGTTCAGGGGTAATCTGCCGGACTTTTATTTACCAAGGAGTAACTCATGGAACACAAGCTGTTCAGACAACAGGCTTTGCAACATCAGCTGACAGCCAGTCAGGGAGACGTATTTGTTTTACCGTCTTTGCCTGTCAGGATGATCAGCCTGATGGTAACAGGTTGGGTCATCGTGATGGCCTGGTATCTGAATAGTCAGGAATACAAAACCTTCACCCGGATTAACGGCTGGCTGGAAATGTCAGAGGGCAGTACGCCGGTTTATCCGGACAATACCGGCGGACGGGTTGCCGCCATTCTCGTGAAAAATGGCGATGAGGTTGAGGCGGGAACCCCCTTACTTCAAATCAACAGCGGCCAGACGCTGGGCTCCGGCGAAGACGTGCATTTTGCGGTGCACAGTCAGTATGAAGTTCAGCAGGAACAGCTTGAACAACAACTCCGCTACCTTAAAATTGCCCATAAGCTGGCTATTGCTACGACCAGAAATACCGGCACGCAACTGGAGCGGGATATTAGCAAACTTAACGGACTCATTGAGCTGGTAGGCCAACGGATCGCTCTGGCAGAAACGTCTGCTAACTCGATGGCAACACTCGCCGATGCCAGATTACTGGCGAAAAATGAACATCTCAGTGCCGCCCGTGCTGTGTTATCGCTAAAGCAGGAATTACTGGAATACCAGCGGGAGCGTGAAAGTAAGCTCGCCTACCTTGAAGAAAATCGCCATGAGCTGGCGAGGCTCCCCGCCAGTCAGGAGCAGGAGCGCCTTGATCTTCAGCATCAACTCAGTGCATTACGCAATCAGATGCTGCAGTGGGACAGTCAGCACAAGAAGGTAATTACCGCATCAAGAGCTGGTGTCGTATCCGATTTGTCTGTACGTAGCGGAGACTTCATCAATACGTCTAAACCTTTACTGAACATACAACCCTCTTCTGACACCCTTACCGGCAAGGTGTTACTGCCAGCCCGGTCGGCAGGTTTACTGCAACAGGGTCAGTCAGTCCGAATTAAACTGGATGCATTTCCTTATCAGCAATACGGCACCGTTGACGGTGTTATTACGCAAATATCCGACGATCTTATCCAGCCACAGAGTAAGCAATGGTTTCCTGTCACCACAGACGAACCGGCATATCTGGTTCAGGTGTCGCTGAATAAACAAAGCATCGCCACCTACGGACAGGAAACACCACTGAGAAGTGGCATGACCTTCAGTGCCGATGTAACGACACGGGAGTCCAGCCTGATTGAATGGCTTTTCGCACCGTTACTGTCTGTAAAAGGAGCGTGGTAATGCAGGCCCTCTTATCAGCAAACCCGCTCCCTTCCCTTCGCCGTTCTGTTAAAACACCGGTGGTGTATCAGGCGGAAGCCGCAGAATGCGGACTGGCCTGCCTGTGTATGATATTGCAGGCCCATGGCGATAAAAGAACACTGGCCGAACTCCGGCAGGAATATGGCTTGTCACTGAAAGGGGCCACGCTGGGAGATATTATTACCATCGCTAAGCGCCTTTCTTTATCTGCAAGAGCGCTGAAACTGGATCTGAACGACCTGCCAAAGCTGCAATTGCCCTGCATAGTTCACTGGGATATGAAGCATTTTGTGGTACTCACCTCGGTGAATAAAAACAGTGTAACCATTCATGACCCAGCCACGGGTAAGCGTAAAATGCCGGTATCCCGTTTTTCCGCTCATTTCACCGGCATTGCGCTTGAACTCTCTCCGGCCCCGGCTTTTACACCGGTCACGGCTACACCAAAACTCACTATCAGCAGTTTCTTCTCAGGTCTCAGCGGACTTCGCAGAACCTTGCTGCTCACCTTCTGTATTACCCTGCTTATTCAGTTATTTGCCCTGTTGTCTCCGTATTACATGCAAATGGTGGTAGATGATGCCCTGCCCGCAGGATCGTCTGACTTTCTGACTGCATTAACTATAGGCTTTGCGCTTTTTCTGTTAATTGAATGTCTGACTTCAGCGTTACGCCAGCATATCCTTTTACACTTCACCAGCCGCCTGCAATTGCTGATGAGCGCCAGGGTATTCAGTCATTTACTGCAACTGCCGCTAAAATGGTTTCACAGCCGGCATACCGGCGACATTATTTCCCGTTTCAGTTCATTAAATGCATTGCGGGATTTTCTCACTGCCAGCTTCATTACTGTGATCATGGACGGACTGATGGCACTGGTGACAGTGGCAGTCATGTATGTTTATGCGCCGCTTCTGGCCACGGTAGTCATTGTTATCACCTTTCTGTACGCGCTGTTCCGCGTGTTTGCCTGGCATTGCGTCCGGCCTCATCACGCCGACAAACTGGAGCTGGCTTCAAAGGAGCAAACGCACTTCATCGAATCCATGCGGGCCATTCAGACAATCAAGCAATTTAACCTGGAGGCGAGCCGCCACGGCCACTGGCTGAACCGGCTGACATCATCCTTAAATGCAGACATCAGTATCGGCAAATGGGGTTTGCGTACCAGCATTGCCAAACAGGTCATCACCGGTGCTGAAAACATTGTAGTGATTTACCTTGGCGCACAGATGGCTATGGAAAATGCACTGACCACCGGTATGCTGTATGCGTTTATCAGCTACAAAAACCGCTTTGTTACCGCCGCTGAAAGTCTGATCACCACCGCACTGGAATGGCGTATGTTATCGCTGCACATTGACCGGCTGTCAGATGTGGTGCTAGCTGAATGTGAAGACGTACCTGTTGCCATTTCCAGTGTTGACGGCACGGATAATGCCGGCCCGGCAACCTTATCCCTCAGACAGGTCAGCTATGCTTACGACAGCTTTTCAGCACCGGTACTTGAAAATATCGACCTGACCGTTGCCCCCGGCGAAGCCATAGCGATCACCGGCGCAAGCGGCTGCGGAAAATCAACGTTACTTAAATGTATTACCGGTATACACCCGCTCAGTTCAGGCTCAGTATATTTCGGCACAAAGCCTGTCAGTCAGGGCGCACTGAAAGGCGTATCCTCTGCGGTTTATCAGGATGACGCCCTGCTCAACGGAAGCATTCTTGAAAATATAGCCGGCTATTGTGATTCCCCTGATATTCAGCGGGCAGCAGGCGCGGCACAACTGGCCTGTATTCACGATGACATTGTAGCCATGCCAATGCAGTACCAGACACTGGTCGGCGACATGGGCAGCACCCTGAGCGGCGGTCAGATCCAGCGGATTATGCTGGCCAGGGCACTGTATCAACGGCCGCAGATCCTGTTCCTCGATGAAGCAAGCAGTCACCTTGATATGCACAACGAAGCACAGGTAAACCACAACCTGAAACAGCTGAACATCACCCGCATTATTATCGCCCACAGGCCGCAAACCATCGCCATGGCAGACCGTGTGTTCCGGCTTGAAGCAGGCCAATTAACCGAAATCTACCCCGTCAGTACCAACCCCGTTATTGAACAACAAGGAGAGAGTCATGACTAATCCAACCCCTATCAATGATCGCCTGGAGCAGCTTTCCCGCCGGGAACTGCAGGTTGCCCATAAAATTATGGAAGGGCTGCCGAATAAGCGAATCGCTTCCCAGCTATTTATCAGCGAGAGGACAGTGAAATTTCACTGCGCCAACATTTACCGCAAGCTGGATATCCACAACCGCACCTCACTGATGGCGAGTTACTACCGCCAGTTTCATCAGCCCGGTACACGGACAGAGCAAGAGGGGTAGCAATGTCCTTTCGTATCAATAAAACCGTGGCGTTTGAGACTGAAGTCCTGTTTATGAACAGTCTCATTCCCATGGCGGCAGCTTCGCTGTGCTGCCTGTTGTATTTCGCGATTACCAGTACATTACCCGATATGTGGGTGGTGGGTTTAACGTTTAATTTGTGCTGGATAATGAGTCTGCGCGAGACCATTTTAACCTGCTACCTGCAAGGGGTTTCAGACACAGTCGGCCAGTCGCCCTACCTGAAACCCGGCGTGGGTGATAACCGGACTTTTAGCCAGAAGACAGCGCCGGAAGACCCGGTAAACTAAAACCTGTTGTGAGTTATACGCAACGAAACCCGTAACGGAAAAATAACCTGTTCAAGGAGAACATCATGAAAGAAACAACCACACCCCGCCCGTTAACGAATGAAGAAGCCTGCGAAGTATCAGGCGCCGGTCTTATAAAAACTACGCCGCTCACGGAAGCCAAAGCCATCTTAATCCCGCCCCGCTATTTCACCCTGGCGCTGGGTGAAAATGGTGGCGATTACCCGGAAGAATCGGTTTACTGATTTCAGGCCTGATGATGCTGCGCGGACAGGGTTGTCTCCCGCACCTGTTGGCGTCAGCATCATTTTTGAAAGGACGTAATGTATGATTCTTTGTCTGGGTGATGAATCAGACCATCAACTACAGCATGTAGTAACAACACTTCACGATCTTCAACAAGAAACAGTGATCCTCAATACGGCGAACCTGGGCGATCAGTTAAAGTTGCAATGGCAACCGCTTAAAAATGCCTTTACCCTTGTTGTCGATAACGAATACGTGGATCTTGACGAAGCCGGCGCCTTTTGGTGGCAGCGCTTTTCAGCTCCACCGGCAGCAAATCCTGTTGCGGGTAAAAATCAAATCAGTGCACTGTCACCGCTTTTTTATCATCAGCCTGAGCGCTGGTATAACCCGCTGAGCGCCATTCGTTTTCACCAGGCCAAGCCCGTGCAATTGCAAACAGCGTCAGCACTGGGCGCCACCATTCCCGATACGCTCATCAGCAATGATGTCACTGCCCTCAAACACTTTGCTGAGCAGTTTCAGGATGTCATTATCAAACCGGTTTCCGGTGGTGCCCACACCACCTTGCTTCGTCAGCATGGCGTGTATATCAGTGAACTTCTGCATCAGCAGGATACCGGTGCGGTGACGTTACAGGCCCGGATTGACGGGCTTGAAGTGCGCACGTACGTTATTGGTGATGAGGTTTTTTCCGGTATTATCTATTCGGATAAGCCTGATTACCGTACCGATGAGTGCGCAGAGGCGCAGGCTACAGACACCCCTGAGGATATCCGCTCACTGGCCAGAACAATTTGCGCCGCTTTCGGGATGAAATGGTGTGCCATTGACTGGCGGTGTAACAGTAAAGGCGAGTTTATCTTCCTTGAAGCGAATCCCTGCCCGTACTTTTTAAAATTTGAACATGAAACACAGTACCCGCTCACTGAAACCTTATGCCGGGCGCTGATAACAACAGCGGAACACTAATCCGCTGCTGTTGATGAAACAGGTTATCTCAGATAACCGTTATGACGCGACAGGATAATCGGTATAACCTTTCTCTGCGCCACCGAACAAGGTATCAGGATCATGCTCTGCCAGCGCGATGCCTTGTTGTAAACGGGCAGGCAGATCGGGATTCGATACAAAGGGACGACCGAACCCAATCATATCAGCCCATCCTTCTTCCAGCGCCCGTTCAGCGCGGTCACGGGTATATTTGCCGGCATAAATCAAAATACCGTCAAACGCCTCGCGGATGGCCTGTTTAAAACTTACCGCCATTTCCGGGGCGTCATCCCAATCTGCTTCAGCGATATGTACATAGCCGGCCTCTAACTCATTCAGGGCCCGCACCGCTTCTACGTACGTCTGTTCAGGGTTTTCATCTACCGCACCGTTCAACGTCGTCAGCGGAGCCAGACGGATCCCCACTGCACGGCTGTCGAACACTGTGCTGACGGCAGACACGACTTCTTTCAGGAACCGCAGACGGTTCTCCAGACTGCCGCCGTATTCATCGGTGCGGTTGTTGGCTTGTGAATCAAGAAACTGGTTGATGAGATAGCCATTGGCTCCATGCAGCTCGATGCCATCAAATCCGGCATCTTTGGCACATTGCGCCGCGTGCCGGTACTCTTCAACGACCGCTTTGATTTCTTCTTTACTGAGTGCTCTGGGTACAGAAGACTGAACAAAACCCGGTGAGTTATTTTCGTCGATAAATACCTTCACGCCCTCAGCCTGAAGCGCTGAAGAAGAAACCGGCTGCCTGCCACCCGTATTACTTTCGTGGGATACGCGGCCAACATGCCACAGTTGTGCAAACATCACACCTCCCGCCTTGTGAACGGCATCTGTGACCTTTTTCCAGCCTTTGACTTGCGCTCCGGTGTAAATACCCGGAGTCCAGGCGTAGCCCTTGCCCAGTTCGCTGATTTGCGTACCTTCACTGATAATCAAACCGGCACTGGCACGCTGGGCATAGTAAGTGGCCATTAAATCGTTGGCGACATCACCGGGCTGCGTTGATCGTGAGCGGGTCATCGGGGGCATGACGATACGGTTTTTCAGCGTTTTGCCGGCCAGTGAAATACTGTTAAATAATAGACTCATAAAGCCTCCTTCCATTTTCAATGGATGAATCATATCGCAGCTTATTTAAATCATTAACAGCAACAAATTAAAAACACTTTTGTTATTTTTGCAATTATAGAGTGAGTCGCGGCGCGATATAATCCAGAAAGGCAGAGATGCGGGAGGACACGGCACTGTTACGGTAATACACCGCCTGCACCAGTTCCCGCCGGTTCGGACTCAGGACATGGTCTGTCAGCACAGGCACCAACCGGCCGGCCTCAATATCTTCATACGTCATAAAGTGTGACAGCATCGCCAGCCCCTGCCCTGCAATGCAAAGTTGCCGCACGGTTTCACCGCTTGAGGCACTGATGGCAAATTTAAGCTGCTGAGGACTTTTAAGTGGCCAGTTATTTAAATGCGGCGCATCACTGAAACCGATTAAACGATGCTGCGAAAGGCTTGTAATATCGCCGCTGACCGGATGTTTAGCCAGGTATTGCGGACTTGCCACTACATGTAACCGGCTTCGCCCTAACTTTCTGGCATGGAGATTGGAGTCGCTTAAATCGCCGATACGAATGGCGATATCGGTTTTATGCTCCAGTAAGTCAATGATGCTGTCGTGACTGGTCAGCTCCAGGGATATATCCGGATAGGTGCGGCAGAACCCGTCGATTAACGGTGTCAGCTGATGAAATACAAACGGACTGGCTGCATCAACCCGCAGCTTGCCTGATGGTGTCCGCCCGAGCAGTCGCAATGCCTCCTCGCCTTTTTCCAGCATGTTCAGACCGTCTCTGGCGTAACGCAAGAAAAGCTCACCTTCTTCCGTCAGCTCTACCCGTCTGGTGGTGCGGTTAAACAGGGTAACATTGAGAGCCTTTTCCAGCCGCGTTACCGAGCGTGATACCCTGGCAACCTGCTGATCCAGCAGCGCTGCGGCGGCAGAGAAACCACCGGTATCCACCACCGTTACAAAGGCTTCTAAATCTTCTGTTTTGGCATTAACCGGCATTGCTCAACCTTTTCATTTTCCACAAAGATAGCAGGTTACTAATTACATTTTATACAAATAACCAGAAAGAAACCTGACGTATTCGACGCTATCAACTTTGCAGGCAATAAAAAACGCGCAACCGTCAAGCAGTCGCGCGTTTTAGTGTTGTTGATGAACTGCTACCGTTCAGCCCGGCAGCGACTCATGTGGTAAATAACAAACAGAGCCTTACAGAATAAAGCGGCTCAGATCTTCGTTATCCACCAGCGTCTCTAAGTGTGAGTCCACATAGGCGGCGTCGATAGTAAAAGTTTCACCAGACTTCTCGGATGCATCGAAAGAAATATCTTCCATCAAACGCTCCAGCACCGTGTGCAGACGACGGGCACCAATGTTCTCAAGGCGCTCATTTACCTGCCAGGCCGCTTCAGCAATTCGCTGAATGCCAGACTCTTCAAATTTAATAGTTACGCCTTCTGTAGCCATAAGCGCGCGATACTGCTCTGTCAGTGCTGCATTCGGTTCAGTCAGAATACGTTTAAAGTCTTCCACTTTCAGTGCTGACAGTTCAACACGGATTGGCAGACGGCCCTGCAACTCAGGGATCAGGTCAGAGGGCTTACTCATCTGGAAAGCACCGGATGCGATAAACAACATGTGGTCAGTTTTCACCATACCGTGCTTAGTCGATACAGTAGAGCCTTCCACCAGCGGCAGCAGATCCCGTTGCACACCTTCACGGGACACATCTGCAGAGTTATTGCCTTCACGCTTACAAATCTTATCGATTTCATCAATGAACACAATTCCGTGCTGTTCGACCGCGTGAATCGCTTTTTCTTTCAGATCTTCCTGATTTACAAGACGGGCAGCTTCCTCTTCAGTAAGCATTTTCAGCGCATCTTTGATTTTCAGTTTTTTCTTTTTCTTCTGCGAGTCAGAATTCAGATTCTGGAACATCGACTGCAGTTGATTAGTCATGTCTTCCATGCCCGGAGGCGCCATGATTTCAACGCCCATTTGCGGCAGTGCGACATCGATTTCAATTTCTTTGTCGTCCAGTTGACCTTCTCGAAGCTTTTTACGGAATGCCTGGCGGGTGCCACGATCTTCAACCTGCTCCTTTTTACCCCACACGTCTTCCGGTGGTGGCAATAAAGCATCCAGTACACGCTCTTCCGCCGCTTCCTCAGCACGGAATTTGACCTTCGTCATTTCCTGCTCTTTAGTCAGCTTAACGGCGATGTCTGTCAGATCGCGGATGATCGTCTCAACTTCTTTACCAACATAGCCCACTTCAGTGAACTTCGTGGCTTCAACCTTAATGAAAGGCGCATTTGCCAGCTTCGCCAGGCGGCGGGCAATTTCAGTTTTACCCACACCGGTAGGGCCAATCATCAGAATATTCTTAGGCGTGACTTCAACACGAAGCTCTTCCGGCAGTTGCATCCGGCGCCAGCGGTTACGCAGGGCGATAGACACGGCGCGTTTTGCGTCCTGCTGACCAATGATGTGGCGATCTAACTCGTGAACAATTTCTCTGGGTGTCATTTCAGACATAATAAACCTTCTCTTACTAACGCTGATGTTGCTCAGCTACCGGCTGCATGACCGTCATACGGCCTGCAGTCGATCAATAATCCAGTACTTCAACCGTCTGGTGATGGTTGGTATATACGCAGATATCCCCTGCGATGGTTAAACTCTTTTCTGCTATTTCACGGGCTGACAATTCAGTATTTGCCAGCAGAGCCGTTGCAGCCGCCTGCGCATAAGCGCCACCGGAACCAATGGCAATTAAATCGTTTTCAGGCTGCACCACATCACCGTTACCGGTAATGATGAAAGACGCCGTCTCATCAGCCACGGCCAGTAACGCTTCGAGCTTTCGCAGCGCCCTGTCAGTACGCCAGTCTTTAGCCAGCTCTACCGCTGCACGGGTAAGGTGCCCCTGGTGGATCTCGAGTTTGGATTCAAAACGCTCGAACAGCGTAAATGCATCAGCAGTACCACCGGCAAAACCCGCCAGCACTTTATTATGATACAAGCGACGCACTTTTTTCGCGTTGCCTTTCATTACGGTATTGCCCAGAGAAACCTGTCCGTCTCCGGCAATGACGACCTGATTGTCGCGTCTTACAGATACAATAGTAGTCACTACACTTCCCCATATTCCGGGTGTCGCTGGCTGTCGCGCAGCAAATTAATTTCAATGAAGAGATAAGTGGGGGAAGAGATGATTTTTTCAAGGGACAATCCACCAGCCTCAATAAAGTCCGGTGCCAGGCCCGCAGACTGAGCAGGAAGAAGCCATTACAAATCGTCAGCAGCAGGAAAGCTGCTGCCGGAAACATGGTGAGCCTGTGGACGGGATGAGGTATTACCGGCGGGAAAGGCACACGATCAGGCGAAAAGAGATTGGGAACCCTGAGCGCAGGGGTTGAAGATATTCTGGTACAGAACCGTCAGCCGCAGGGAAGCGGCTGCCGAGCGCCCATGGATGGGTTTACAGCGAGTTCTGTACCAGAATATCGGAAGCCCCGACAGCGCCGCGGAGACGGGCCCGCAGACGGAGCAGGAAGAAGCCATTACAAACCGTCAGCAGCAGGGAAGCTGCTGCCGAGCCCACATGGATGTGTTTACGGCGTGTTTGTAATGGCTTCTTCTGAATCCGGCTAAAAGGGCCAGGCTTTCAGCCTTAAAGATTCCAGTACAGGATCATGCAGGTGGTGATGTTTACTTTTCTCAGACTGTGTCTTGCTCTTTCTGCATCACGTTTGGTTTGTAACGGCCCCATGATGACACGGAACCATTCACCGTTAGAGCCGGTAGTGGCCCGGACCTGTGCTTCAAGACCCTGAAAGGCGATTTTGGCTTTCATTTCTTCAGCCTGCGAGCGGGTGCGGAATGAACCACACTGAAGTAAATACAGTTTGTCGGATTTTTGTTGCTCCGCGACTTCCACTTCGACTTCGTAGCCGGGCAAGGATTTAATGTATTCCCATTCTTCCTTAGGCAGCTCAGGCAATTCCTCTTCTTCGACAATTTGCGGTAGTGGTTCCATCGGCGAGTCAGCCGTTTCATCAACATTGTCTTTAATAGAGAACAGGAAATAAATCAGACCCAGAATAGCGATCACCACAACCACCAGGCGTGCCCAAATCTTAGTCCGGTTCGTCTCCGGCGAAGGCGGCTTGCGTTTATTGTTGTTCTTTTTATTTTGTGGCGCACGACCACGAGCTACATAATCACGTTGTGCCATATCCGGCGTAATATCCCGTCAAATATTGTTTGAAAAAAAGCATCACCTGCTGGCTGATTATCACGTGATTAAATCAGCGCTTTTCAGTGAAACCGCACAGCAGTGTATCGTGAATTTTCCGAAAATGCTGCCGCTATATGCGTTAAGATGCGAATACTAACTGAAGTCAGAGGGATCAACATCCAGTGACCAGCGAACACGGCTTGCCGCCGGCATCGCTGATAATACCGGTAAGGCTTTTCTGAGTAACCCGTTGATATCATTACGCCTCGCTGACTGCAGGACCAGCATAAAACGGTAGCGCCCCTGACGCTTCTCAATCAGACAGGGAAGCGGCCCGTTTAATCTCACCGACGGACTTTGCAACATCGCCCCCGCCTGTTCAAGAAAATCCCACGCCTGTTCAGCATTAGTGGCTTCAGCCCGGATCACCGCCTGAGACTGAAAGGGCGGCATCCATGATAACTTTCTTTCTTCCAGCGCCTGGCGGGCAAAATGCCCGTAACCGTTGTGCACTAAATCCTGTAGCAACGGGTGTCCCGGATTATGCGTTTGTAACCACATTTCCCCCGGCTTCGATGCCCTGCCTGCGCGCCCCGCCAGTTGAGTAACCAGTTGCGCCAGTTTTTCACTGGCACGAAAATCAGCGCTGAATAAGGCGCCGTCGCAGTCCAGTACAACTACCAGTGTTACATGGGGAAAATGATGCCCTTTCGACAATATCTGCGTACCAATCAGCAATTGATACTTCTGCGCGTTAATGTCATCCAGAGAACGTTGCAACTTATCTTTGCCCCGCACCGAGTCGCTGTCGATACGGATTTGCTTCACGGCGGGGAACAACTTCGCCAGACCATCTTCAATCTGCTCCGTTCCCACGCCCGCAGTAATCAGTCTATTTTCACCGCAATGTTCGCACTGGCGGGGTACCGGTCTGGCACCACCGCAATGGTGACACTGCAAACGTTGCTGTGTGCGGTGAACCGTGTAGGGCCGTTCGCACCGGCGGCAATCATAAGAATGACCACAATGATGGCAGAGCAATGCCGGTGCGTACCCCCGACGGTTAACAAATACCAGTACCTGATTTCCCATGGACAAATGCTGGCGCATGATGCTCAGCATGCCATCGGCAATGCCAAACTGCATCCGCTGGTCCCGTACATCCAGTACCTGCTGATGGGTGTTCGAAGCACCGCCGGCCCGCCGGGTCAGTTGCAGATGGCCATACCGCTTTGTCAGGGCGTTGTTCAGTGTTTCCAGTGAAGGCGTCGCGGTACCCAGAATAAGAGGAATGTGTTCGGTGCTGGCGCGCATGACTGCGAGATCCCGGGCGTGATATCGCAGTCCGTCCTGCTGTTTAAATGAATCATCATGTTCTTCGTCCACAATGATCATGCCAGGGAATTTCATCGGCGTAAAAATCGCAGACCGGGTACCAATAATGATGCCCAGTTCACCTTCCCGCGCACGCTGCCAGACTGAAAGGCGATCTTTGTCATTCAATTGGGAGTGTAATACGCCGATATCGATACCAAAGCGGTTGGCAAAACGGGTAACCGTCTGCGGAGTAAGACCAATCTCCGGCACCAGAATCAATACCTGTTTACCTGCAGAAAGAATATCTTCAATAGCCTGTAGATAGACTTCGGTTTTCCCGCTTCCGGTGATCCCTTCCAGTAAAAAAGGCGCAAACTTGCCGGCTTGTTGCGACAACGCGCTGATGGCAACCGCCTGCTCTTTATCAGGCAACGGCTTCTTGCCGACATGAAAATAATCGAGCCACATTTTCGGTCGCAGGGGCGGCGGTTTACTTTCACTGTACACAAAGCCTTTCTCTTCCAGTGCGCTGATGATGGAGGAAGGAAAGGTATTTTTGAGATCGCCTTCGCGTACGGGCTCATCCGCCAGTGCCTCAAGACAAGCGTACTGGCGCTTCGCCCGCTTCAGGGACGCCAGATTTTCATCAATGTTATCGCCGGCATGCCACCAGATTTCGTCCACCGGATTTGCCGGTTCGCCCTTGCGCAGCAGGACAGGTAATACAGTGTGAATAACCTCACCTACCGGGTGAAGATAATACTGGGATAACCAGTGACACAGTTTCAGCATCACACTGTCGAGCACCGGCCTGTCATCAATGACATGGTGAACCGGTTTGATTTTTCCGCTGTTCTCTGGCGTTTCCGCCTCTCCCAGAACAACGCCGGTTAATGTGCGGGGGCCGAAAGGCACACTGACCCTGCAGCCTGCTTCCGGCAGTGTGTCACAGGAGTAGGTAAAAGCTTGTCGTAACGGTACAGGAACCGCCACCTCAACAAAACGCATAATCTGCCTATATTTTCCGCACTTTTTTACTTATCGTTCTTGATCAAAACGGCGTCATACATTAATATGCGCCGCTCTTTACGGCAAGGCCAGTTGTGCCTTGTATTGAATATAGTTGCGTATGGTGTTCAGCTTCGGGCTGGATTGCGATACGGCCTTATATAATGAGGTAACCCATGAAAGAAGGTATTCACCCTAAATACGAAGAAATTACTGCATCTTGCTCTTGCGGTAATGTTATCAAAGTACGTTCTACTGCAGGTAAAGAACTGAACCTGGACGTATGTTCAAACTGCCACCCGTTCTACACTGGTAAGCAGCGTAACGTTGATACTGGTGGTCGTGTTGACCGCTTCAAGAAGCGTTTTGGTGCACTGGGCAAAAAATAAGTCCGGCATTGAATTGCGAAAAAAGCGCCTTTACGGCGCTTTTTTTGTGCCTTAAATCCGTTACTTAACATACTTAACCCGTGCTCGTCCCGTTACGCTTTACTCACCCGCCCGCCTCACCGTCCAGCCATATAAAATAAATTATAAATTAAAGTTAACTTATAAATTTCATCAATAGCCGGCATTGATAATTCCGTTTTGTGAAGCCGCCCTCCGGCAACTAAAGTAAGCATAAGATAGCTCCTGATCAGATATGTACTGTGAAAGGCGTTGTGTTACATTTGTCGCAAGCTGCGCTTTATAAAGAAAACAAGAGATTAGCGCAGTAACGACAAGTAGTAGTTGTGCAAAGACCAAACCCTGAGAAGGACACACAAAAGAATGTCAGATTTCAGACAACGCGCCCTGGATTACCACGAATACCCTACTCCGGGCAAAATAAAGGTAGAACTGTCGACTCCGGCTGACAGCGTAGATGATTTAGCACTGGCTTACAGCCCAGGCGTAGCCGAACCGGTACGTGAAATTGCCGAAGATCCGGATGCAGCATACCGCTATACCGCCAAAGGTAATATGGTTGCAGTAATCAGTAATGGTACTGCCATTCTCGGATTAGGTAATTTAGGTCCGCTGGCATCAAAACCAGTGATGGAAGGTAAAGCGTTACTATTTAAGCGTTTTGCCGGACTGGATGCTATCGATATTGAAGTTAAGCACCGGACTACTGAAGAATTCATCAACACGGTTGCCAATATCGCTGATACGTTCGGCGGTATTAACCTTGAAGATATTAAAGCGCCGGAATGTTTCGAAATCGAGCAGGAGCTGATCAAACGCTGCAAGATTCCGGTATTCCATGACGATCAACACGGTACCGCCATTGTAACAGCGGCCGGTATGCTCAACGCGCTGGAAATTCAGGGCAAGAACATCGAAGACGCCAAAATTGTTTGTATGGGAGCCGGTGCTGCCGCCGTTGCCTGTATGGAGCTGCTGATCAAGTGCGGCGCCCAGCGTGAGCGCATTTATATGCTCGATCGTAAAGGGGTGATTCATACCCGCCGTGACGATCTCACGGAACACAAAATGCTGTTCGCCAACAACACGGATAAACGTACCCTTGACGATGTTATGGATGGTGCGGATATTTTTGTCGGTGTTTCCGGCCCTGACGTACTGCCTCCTGAAACCTTAAAACTGATGGCACCAAACCCTGTGGTATTTGCCTGTTCAAATCCTGATCCGGAAATTAAACCGGAACTGGCCCATGAGGTACGCAGTGATTTGATCATGGCCACAGGCCGCTCAGATTATCCCAACCAGGTTAACAATGTACTGTGCTTCCCGTTCATTTTCCGTGGAGCACTGGATGTGCGTGCTTCATCCATTAACGATGAGATGAAAGTTGCCGCAGTAGAGGCGTTGCGTTCTGTTTCAAAAGAGCCGGTGCCGGAAGAAGTATTGAAAGCCAGCAAATCAGCATCGCTGACGTTTGGTAAAGATTACATCATTCCTAAACCTATGGATCCCCGTTTGCTTCACCGTATTGCCAGTGCCGTAGCACAGGCAGCGATTGACTCAGGCGTTGCCGGTGTTGAATCCTTACCGGCAAAATACACGGGTAACAAAGACTGATTGAAGCAGACTGACTTCATTTGTTACGGGCCGGTTATACTACCGGCCCGTTTTCGTTTATCTTCCCGCTTCCCCTAATCTGACGGACAAAGATTTCATGTGGTCAAAAGCACTTATCGGGCTCATCATCGGACGAATAGCTACCACGCTTATCGGCTCAACCATGGCAGTCAGCATCGGCTGGCATTTATACGAAGCCACCGGCGAGGCCTTTGACCTGGCACTGGTTGGCATTTTTCAGATTGTGCCGGTGATCAGTTTATTCCTTGTGGCAGGTTGGGCTGCAGACAACTTTTCCCGCAAAAGCATTTTATTAATTTCTGCCGGATTACAGTTACTGGTGGTGCTGGCCGTCGCTCTGCTGATGAATCAGCCGGAACTGAATAAATGGGCGCTGTTTTGCTCGTTATCGGTATTAGGCGCCGGGCGGGCTTTCTTCGCACCGGCCATTCAGTCTGTGTTGCCGAATATCGTCAGCACCGATCATCTGGGGCGTGCGGTGGCTGCCATAAGCTCTATCTGGAATATCGCCTTAACCGTGGGGCCTTTCCTCGCGGGTGTGTTACTGGCGGCGCTCGACCGTCAGCTCTACTGGGTGCTCATCATTTTCGGCCTGTTTACACTGGGTGGCTTTTCTTTGTTGCCTGCTCTGAACATTCATTCAGAGCGCAAACTGGCGCTCAAAGACATATTCAGCGGTGTGGAATACCTGATGCACAACAACGTTGTCCGCGGAGCGCTGTTTACTGATCTTGTGGTTATACTTTGTGGCAGTGTCATGGCGATATTGCCCGTATTTGTGAAAGACGTCTTACATGAAGGTCCGGAAACACTGGGTTTATTGCGGGCTATGCCGGCTGTGGGTGCGACGCTTATCGGTCTGACAATGGTACGACGTAAACGGGCTATTGAACGCAACGGCCCGCTGCTGTTCTGGTCACTGATCATTTTCAGTTTTTCCATTATCGGTTTTGCCTTTTCACAGAACCTTTATGTGGCTTGCTTCGCTTTGCTGATTTATGGCGGTTCAGACATGATAAGTGTGGTGATCAGAAGCTCAGTAGTACAAATTATGACACCGGACGCTCTACGTGGCCGGGTGAGTGCAGTGAACTCCCTGTTCATCGCGTCTTCCAACGAACTCGGAGATTTCAGAAGTGGTTCGGTGACGGCAGCTGTAGGTCCGGTAGCTTGCGCGGTTGCGGGCGGAGTAATGAGCCTGGGTATTGTGCTCCTGTTCCGTTCAACTTTCAGGCCCCTGTTCGAATTACAAAAAATCGAGCCGCCCTCAGCGAGGCAAGACTAAGCTTGCCCCTGATACAAAAAAGCCAGAGTGATTTGCTCTGGCTTTACTTTATTCTTCTTCGTTGTCGGCGGTGGGGTCGATCCCCATCTCTTCCATCATCTTCCTTGCAACGGCAGGAACACGGTTAGGATTATCTTTGCGCAAATCGTCGTCGTCAGGCAGCGGCTGCCCGGTGAAAGCATGAAGGAATGCTTCGCACAGTAACTCTGAATTCGTCGCGTGACGCAGGTTATTAATTTGTCTGCGGGTTCGCTCGTCTGTGAGCACCTTAAGCACATTAATCGGAATAGAAACAGTGACTTTCTTTACTTGCTCACTCTTTTTTCCATGCTCTGCGTAAGGGTGTATATACTTACCATTCCATTCTGCCATGTGAAATCTCGGACTGCCTGTTATTTTACTTTATAAGCGGAAATTCTAAACAATGTAGCGAAAAGGTCAATTAAGCCGTGTAAACCTCTTGACGTCCAGACATATATTAATTAGTTTAGACGTCTAAACGTCCAAAGAATTGAGTGAGTCAACAAAATGGTTTCCTATGCACAAGGTATCGACGCCTTAAACCAGTCATTGTCCGAATTGCGTGACATTGATGTCTCTTTTGAATTTTTTCCGCCTAACTCGGAAAAAATGGAACAAACGCTATGGAAATCTGTTGAACGCCTGGCGCCTCTTAAGCCTTCTTATATGTCTGTGACCTACGGTGCAAACAGTGGTGAGCGTGACCGTACCCATGATGTTGTTAAACGCATTCAACAACAAACCGGTGTACAGGCAGCCCCTCACCTGACCTGTGTGGACGCAAGCCGTGATGAACTCAAACAAATTGCTCAGGAATACTGGGATTCGGGTATTCGCCGTATTGTTGCTCTGCGGGGCGATTTACCGAAGGGCGTTGATAAAACCGAAATGTATGCCTCTGATCTGGTGGCACTGCTGAAAGACGTAGCAGACTTTGATATTTCCGTTGCTGCCTATCCGGAAAAACATCCGGAAGCACCGAATGCCCAGTTCGACCTGCTTAACCTGAAGCGTAAAGCGGAAGCCGGGGCTTCTGAAGCAATTACTCAGTTCTTCTTTGACACCAGTGTTTACCTGCGTTTCCGTGACCGTGCTGCTGCAGCCGGTATCGATTTGGATATCGTTCCCGGGATCCTGCCGGTTACGAATTATCAGACACTGATTAAGTTTGCCGGTTTCACCAATGTTCACGTACCCGGCTGGCTGCACAAAATGTACGAAGGGCTGGATGACGATGACCAGGCAACACGTAATCTGATTGGCGCAAACATCGCCATGGAGCAAGTAAAAGTGCTGGCGAAAGAAGGGGTGAAACACTTCCACTTCTACACCCTGAACCGCTGCGAACTCAGCTACGCCATCTGCCACATGCTGGGCGTTCGCGCCGGCTAACGAGAGGCGGACGTATTACGGTATCTCCGCTGGATGCGGAGGCTAGGGGAAAAACACGCCGGAACTCCATCCCTGGAGGCTCGACTGCAGCATCCTTGCTGCAGACGGTTTTTCCCCTAGCCTCCTCCTCCTTATCGCTACGATACCTGACTATTCTCGTCAATTCGCCACTGCGCCAGAGATTACAATCTGCTGAGAAATCAACAAAACATTCCCCCCACGAACCTGAATGGTTACACTGTAAAAGCATTAATATGACTATTCAGTCTGAAAGGAGTCTGTTTTGACAGATAATCGCTGGGTAAAGCTGTGGAATGACAAACGTCCCGCACTCAATGCCTTCTTCCATATTTTCCTGCGCCGCTGTAAAGCGGACAACATTACTATCTCGGCCGGACACCTGGCGTACGTGACACTGCTGTCACTGGTGCCGTTCATCATGGTGACATTTACTGTTATGTCTGCCTTTCCGGCTTTTGCATCAGTACGCAGTAAACTGGAACAATTCGTTTTCTCTAATTTTGTCCCAACTGCCGGCGATGTCGTCCAGCAGTACATGACCGATTTTGTTTCCAATGCCTCGGAAATGGGGGCTGTGGGTATTTTGTCGTTACTGGTCGTCGCCCTGCTGCTGATTTCAAATGTGGATAAGACCCTGAACCGCATCTGGCGTACGCAAAGCGACCGGCCGGTGATTTATACTTTTGCCATCTACTGGATGGTGATTACTCTGGGGCCGATGCTCATGGGCTCCAGCGTGGCAATCAGCTCATATCTGGTCGGCGTGGCGGAGTTTGCTGAAGAGTATACACCCGGCGTGGGTACCTTTATGCTCACTCTGATCCCGAGTTTCGCTGCACTGCTGGCCTTCGTCATTCTTTACCTGCTGGTGCCCAACCGCCGTGTGCGCTATTCCCACGCTCTCATCGGTGCGGTCGTCGCGACAATCTGCTTTGAGTTCACGAAAAAAGGATTTGCCCTTTATATCACTAACTTTACTTCATACCAGGTGATATACGGTGCGCTGGCCGTGCTGCCAATACTGTTTCTGTGGGTTTATGTATCGTGGATGGTGGTGCTGATTGGTGCTGAATTTACCTGCAGTCTGGAAGATGCCTTCGGTGACATCCGTGCCAGTGAGGAGCCGCGGAAGGTTCCGCTGGAATAGGCATAAAAAAGCTGGCAGCAATCTGCCAGCTTTTCAGTTTTGAGTCGTTCAGTTTTTCATGGTGCGGATAAACGCATCTGATTCTGCAACCGACGCTTTCATCTCGTTGATTAAACGTGACACGTCCTGCTGAATAGTTTTCAGCTCACCTTCCAGCGCGCCCACTGCACTGGCATTCAGGTTATGCTTCAGATAAAGCACATTATCCTGAAGCGCCGTCAATACCGGTTCCATGCGGCTCTCAGCCTTTCTCATGGCCTTAATCATGGTCTCGTACTGGCGACGGGTCGCACGGAGCTTTTCTGCACTGGAGCGGCGCAGTTTGTCGCTGTCGTATTTCTCCAGTTCATCTTCCCATTCAGAAAACAGAGCTTCCGCAACGCTTTCTACCTTGTCGATACGGGCAGTAACGTCGGCGGCGGCAGCCTGGCTGTCCTGAAATTCGCCGTTAAGTTCATCGTAAACGTCTTCCAGTTCACCGCCATTGAAATTAATCAGCGCGCTGAACTCTTCCAGCGCATCTGCAAACTGTTCCTGCGCCTCTTCCTGAGACTCTTTCGCGTTTTCAACACGGTCGACCAGAATGTCCCGCTTCTCTACGCCAAGCTTCTCCCAGGCGCCGTAATAAGCAGACTGACATCCGGACAGTGCAACGCAAGCTGCGACTGCCAGTAAACCGGTCTTAACATTACCCGTCATAACTGTACCTCAGGCCCCCTGTAGCGGGCGGCATCAATAATGGCCCACAGGTGGAAAATCGCCCCCACCGGCCACAGAAAAAAGAAAATGACTGTTGCGGCAAGCCCGTAACAGGCGAAACAAATCACGAAGAACACGAATGCTCTTAAGATCCGCCCCTGGACCAGATGACCTAATCCGGGAATAAAAAAGTTACAGATTGCTGCAATGACGTTACCGCCTGAACCCTGACCTGCCATATAAACTTCCTCGTATATTACGTAAATATGTGTTTTAGTAGCTAAACTAAACCAAAAAAACCAGACATACAACGCACTGAAATAAAATGAAACGACTTTACCCTGACATTGGATGTTACAGCAGTGGGTATTTTGACACGGGTGACGGTCACTCACTGTATTACGAAGAAAGTGGCAATCCGGATGGATTTCCCGTTCTGTATTTACATGGCGGTCCGGGCGCAGGTTTATCTCCGGGTTACAGGCGCTTTTTCGATGGCAACCGTTTCCGCATCATTGCATTTGAACAGCGTGGATGTGGCCGTTCAAAGCCTTTCGGTTCTCTGGAAAACAACACTACACAACATATTCTGGGCGACATAAAAGGCTTAAGACAACTATTAGGTGTAGAACAGTGGATCCTGTTTGGTGGTTCGTGGGGCTCAACACTAGCTTTACTTGCGGCAATCGATGCGCCGGATACCGTATCCGGACTCATTCTGCGGGGCGTTTTTCTGGCCAGGCAAGAAGACCGGGACTGGTTTATCTCTCATCAGGGGGCAGCGGCGACCCTCTTTCCCGAACACTACGAACTCTTTATAGATGGTATTGAGGGCGAGCTGAATACCGCCTCTGTGTGTGCCCACTACCGCAAGCTGTTTGACTCCTCTGACGATCTTCAGCGACTCAGTGCCCTGAAACGCTGGTACATTTGGGAAGAACGCCTTTCAAGGCTGTCACTGCCCGCCGGAACCGGAGAGCTCACCGGCCATTATCCGGTTGGCCTGATGACCAGCCTGGCTAAACTTGAATGCCATTACCTGGCCAACCACTGTTTTATCCCTGAAGATTTTATTCTGCAGAATACAGCGGCCATCAGCCACATTCCGGGCACTATCGTTCACGGCCGCTACGATGTAATATGCAGCACGAAAGGGGCATACACGTTACATAAAGCGTGGACAAACAGTGAATTGCAGATAGTTCAGGAAGCCGGACACAGCACATCTGAGCCGGGCATAGCACTGGCTCTTTGCAGGGCCACCCGTGATATGTCCCGTTATCTCAGGGAGAAAAAGCGTTGATTGGATTAGTACAACGGGTATCTGAAGCCAGTGTAAAAGTAGACGGTGATGTCACCGGAGCTATCGGGCATGGCATACTGTTACTCCTCGGAGTAGAAAAAGAAGATGGCGAAGAACAAATCGAAAAACTCGCCCGGAAAGTTGCGAATTACCGGATATTCAGTGATGACGACGGTAAGATGAACCTGAATATTCAGCAGGCCGGCGGTGAAGTACTGGTCGTTTCACAATTTACGCTGGTGGCTGATACGCAAAAAGGAAATCGTCCGGGGTTTTCAAAAGGCGCCAGTCCTGCTCATGGCGAAGCCATTTATAACCGCTTCACAGAGCACCTCAGCTCGCTTGGCATTCCGGTCCGGACCGGACGTTTCGGTGCAGATATGAAGGTTTCACTGATTAACGACGGGCCGGTTACATTCCATTTCGCCGTGTAATTTTCTGCAAACGTTTCACATTTCAATTATTTATTCTCTTAATCCCGGCCGGATAGCCTGATATCGGTGAATTGCCTTGTTAAGCAGGGTCACCTTAGGGTTAAATGGGCGACGGATGCATTTTTAAAAAGGCTCATACATTGTTTAGAGTAGCCACACCGAAAACAGAAGTAGAACTAGAAAAATACTTCACGTTTCGATGGACTTATCTGCGCCAGCCATGGAATTTTCCTCCCGGTTCAGAAAAAGATGAGTATGAACAGGTTGCGGAGCACCGCGTCATCGTAAACGGCAAGGGAGACATTGTTGCTGCCGGTCGCGTTCACCTGAATACGGCAGAAGAAGCTCAGATTCGTCACATTGCTGTTAACTCTGATTATCAGCGCAGAGGCCTCGGCCAGATGATTCTGGGGGCGCTGGAAGGTGTCGCACGGGAGATGGGCGCAATACGGGCTGTAACCAACAGCCGCGAAACCTCCATCGATTTTTTCAGCTCCTGCGGCTTCGTTATCGAACGGGAAGCCCCGAATGAACTGGGTATGCTGAAACGCCAGCAAATGGTGAAGAAGCTTACTGATCCCGGGATCGTTATGCTGCACCCGAAATGGTGCAAAGAGCTTCAGGACACCTGGACCGAAACAATCCCGATCACCGAACACATGGGCATCAAGCTGCATCAGTATACCGGCCGTACACTGGAGACACGGGCCTCACTGAATAAAAATATCAATATTCACGGTACTATGTTCGCCGGCAGTATTTTTTCTCTGGCCACTCTCACCGGCTGGGGGATGATTTTCCTGCAACTGAAAGAACGCCAGCTGATGGGCGATATTGTACTGGGTGACGGTGATATTCACTATCATAAGCCGATTACAATGAAACCCCGTGCCACCTGTCATGTGGAGAGCTTAAGCGGCAAATTTGCTCCCTTAGAAAAGCGCAAGAAATGCAGTTTTACATTGCAGGTCGATATTATGGATGACGACAACGCCGTGGCTGAATTCCGTGGTGTTTTCTGGGTACTTCCACCTAAGAAAGAGCAGGACGAAGAAGAGTAATTAATCGTGCGGCGGCAGGTTACGTTATGACAGTCATCATACCCCCACAGCAAGTTATTCCCGCCGCATCGCTTACCGCCGGGCACATGACTTTTGTGCCCGTACCGGCTCATTTAAAGCCCTGGCTGCACTCTGTGTGGCAGTCTGAATATGCCACCCATACTGCGCTGTCCACAGAACGGTGCTATCCGGATGGCGGCCATAGCCTGACATTCTCAGTCGATGATGCTTGTTATGACGCCACCGTGTTATTCGGAACGAAAACCGGCAATTTATCAAAATTCAATCGTCCCTCTGCTGTCAGTTTCCGGTTTCATCCCGGCGCTTTCTCAGAGTGTTTCGGTATAAAAGCAGAGTCGGTACCACAGAATACAGACATTCCGCTGTCTGCACTGTTTCAGGAGCCGCTGCCCCCGCCAGAGGCGTTATGTGGACAGCCATTACCTCAGGTTTACGCTGTACTTACAGACTGGCTTACTTTGCAAATTCACCGGCACAGCAACAACACGCAGCAGCGTCTTAAACTGACAGAAGCGCTGGTAACATCTTCCTACCTGGCCGGTGCCCAAAATATTGAAACGTTGTTTGGCTGTTCCACACGGACATTACAGCGTAAATGCAAACAGGCACTCGGCCTGGCACCTAAAGAAATGCTGATGTTTGGTAAAATTTATCTGGCGAGGAAAAGTCTGATTTACAGTAATGCGCCGCTCAGTGATATCGCCCTGTCCAGCGGCTACTTTGATCAGGCACATTTCACCAATCACTTCCGTGATTTTGTGGGCGAAACACCCGCCAGGTATCGTCAGAGAAAACAAAAAAATAACCCGTAAGCCCGTATTTATTGCTTATCCACACCCGTGTCGTATTATTACAATAATGACGGTTAACCATTGCCTACACTGCTTACCAGTTACTTTACAGGAGAGCAGATATGCAAACTCGTATTACACAGGACACCGTATATGCCTGTGCCCCGCGCATTGTTAAATGCCTGACCGCATTAAGCCGCCCGGCTACAGACAGTGCAGTTACACAGTCTTTAACCGATCTCGTCAGATTACGTGTCTCACAGCTCAACGGCTGTGCTTTTTGCCTGCACATGCATGCTGCAGAGCTCAGGCAACACGGCGAGTCACAGGAACGTCTGGATATGTTGCAGGCATGGCGGGAAGTGCCATACTTCACTGACAAGGAGAAAGCGGCACTCAGATGGGCTGAAACGTTAACCCGTCTGGGAAGCGGTGTAAGCGATGACGATTATCATCACGTGTCGTCATTTTTTGATGAGCAGTCAGTGATTGACCTCACCACGGTTATTTTAGAAATTAACAGCTGGAACCGCTTGTCCATAGGATTCAACTTTATTCCGGCATTAACAGAAAAGAGGTAATCTGTGTTCTCAATTGCCCCGTCAAGTTGTTACTTACTCAATATTCTGGCCGGTTTCACCTTTCTCGGTGGCAGCTCCCTGTTTCTGCCGCAATTTGCAAATTATGCCGTTACCGGTGTTTATCTGTTCATGTTGGGATCGGTTCTATGGATATACACATCCACAGTAGATTTCCTCAAGCATAAAAAAAGCGCCTGACGGCGCTTTTTTCGATTTTGTATGGCGTACTAGTTAATGCTTACGCTGCCATTGCTGCCTGAAGTTTCTTCATGGCATTTTTTTCAATCTGGCGTACACGCTCAGCAGAAACCTGATATTTGTCGGCCAGATCCTGAAGTGTGATCTTATTATCTGCCAACCAGCGGGTTTCAATAATGTCCTGACTACGCTCATCCAGCGTTTTGATAGCAGAATAAAGACGTTTGGAAGCATTGCTATCCCAGTCATTATTGATAACGTCCATCTCAACATCTGCGCTTTTATCTTCAAGGAACTGCACAGGCGCAAAGTTGCCACTCTCGTCGTCATCAGCACTCAGATCAAATGCCTGATCCTGGCTACTCATGCGGGCTTCCATTTGCAGCACTTCTTTCGTGCTTACACCCAGTTCATCAGCAACAGTTTGCACTTCTTCGTGAGTGAACCAGCCCAGACGTTTTTTCGCCTTGCGCAGGTTGAAGAACAATTTACGTTGCGCTTTAGTGGTAGCCACTTTAACGATACGCCAGTTCTTCAGTACGAATTCATGAATTTCAGCTTTGATCCAGTGAACAGCAAAAGACACCAGTCTCACACCTACGCCCGGATCGAATCGCTTAACTGCCTTCATCAGGCCAATGTTACCTTCCTGAATTAAATCAGCCTGCGGCAAACCGTATCCTGAATAGGATTTAGCAATATGTACAACAAAGCGTAAATGCGACATAACCAGCTTTCTTGCCGCTTCCAGATCGCCTTCGTCACGTAAACGTGTCGCCAGACTTCTTTCTTCATCAGCAGAGAGCATGTTGATGCTGCTCACAGCCTGAATGTAGCCTTCGATGCTACCGCTGTGGGGCACCGATAATGCCATTGTTTGCATGTTATTGCTCATATTCACCTCAATTTGCTAAGCACTGTATTGTACCAAAACGGGCAGTGCCTTTCGAGTCCTTGATTGTCGCAGATAATTCCAAGTTAGGAATATAGTGACAAATTACTAAATATCAAGACCTGATTTGCATCAAATTAGTTCCGTACAGACGATGAAACCACCACTTAGCACGACAGAGTAAACGATAGATATCGATAAACGTTCTGTCATGTAATTAGTCTCTCAAATCAGTCCACTCACCGCGTTTAGCACGGAAATTAGACGAAATACCAATTTTTCCTGATCCTTCAAATGTATACGCTAAATCCATGGGGTAGTAATTGACAGCTGTAAATGTTCGCTTGTGTATACGACAGACACACATAATGAGATTCATGCCGGTCAAAACTAACAAAATAATAATAACGGAAACAGATCATACAGGAGGTATGTATGTTCTCTTTTGTCGCCAGACAGCCAATTTTTGACACGGCACTGAATGTTATCGCTTATGAGATCCTCTTTCGCGATGGAAAAAGTAACGGATTTCCAGATATCGATCCAAATGAAGCCACATCGAAAATAATCAGCTCAACTCACCTGGGAATAGGCCTCGATGAAATAACAGGCGGAAAGACAGCTTTCATTAATTTTCATCGCGACACATTAATTCATCGCTTTCCCACATCGCTGGATCCTTCAATGGTGATGATTGAGATCCTGGAAACCGTCGAGGTAGATGAGGCTCTCATTGCTGCATGCCGGCACCTTCGGGAGGTAGGGTTTGAACTGGCACTTGATGATTTTGACGCTGACGAAAAATGGCGGCCACTATTGCCTTACGTTCAGGTTATAAAGTTTGATATCCGTACAATGAAAGAGGAAAGGATCCTTTCTTTGCTACCGGAAATAAGACAGTATGAAATCAAGCTGCTCGCCGAGAAAGTTGAAACTTACGCCGAATTCGAACGTTTCAGAGAGTTGGGCTTTCACTACTTTCAGGGTTACTTTCTGGCACGGCCGGAGCTCGTCCGTCATAAACAAATTATCCCTGCTCAGATGAATATGCTTGCGCTTATCAGCGCATGTAATCAATCCCCGCTGGATTTCGACCGCATCAATAACATTATCAACAAAGATGCATCACTGACATTTCTGTTACTTCGCTTTATAAACAATCCTTTTTACAATAAACGGATAAAGGTAAAAGATTTGCGCCACGCACTGAATTACCTTGGTGAAAATGAAGTGAAAAAGTTCGTATCACTGATCGCACTGGCAAACCTGAACAATGACAGTCCGCGGGAACTGTTACAACTATCCCTCGTCAGAGCAAAGTTCTGCAGTTTGCTGGTTACAGGAATGAACGAACTGAACGATTCTCCCGCCAGTTTTCTCGCCGGCTTGCTGTCATTGCTGGATGCCATGATGCTGCAACCCATGAGCGAATTACTGGAGAAAGTACCGGTAAGTGAAGAAGTGAAGCACGCTTTACAAGGTAATCCGGGTATGCTGAGTGATTGCCTTTTGCTGGCAAAACATATTGAGTCCGCACGCTGGTCCACAATAAAAGCCTTCTCAAAGAAATATGGTATTCGCCAGACCACCCTTCATGGTATGTATAACTCGTCACTAAAATGGGCCGGCGCAATGGAAAATAGTATTAATTAATAATTCCGCCCATTGTATAAGTGAAAAGAATTACGTGAGCATAGATAATCTGCGGCCCATAAGATAAAGTTGATATCATCATGCTCATGCCGTGTTATGAGCAGTCAACTTTTAAAGTTGTCGTTACCATTGTTGAAGGGATTGTCAGGTCGTATGTTCGCATTTATTGCACGCCAGCCTATTTTAGACCGTGAAAAGGATGTTTTCGCGTATGAGCTTTTGTTCCGTGACGGCAAAAGCGGCGCTTACCCCGAATTAGAGCCGGACAAAGCAAAATATATAGCTCAACATTTCCATCCGTTAGGGCTGGACGATATTTCCGGTGAAAAGAAATCGTTTATTCACTTTAATCCGGACACTCTGATTTCCCGCTTTCCTACCTCCTTAAATCCCGAGTCTGTTGTCGTGCAGCTGAATGAACCCATGGCACCGACACCGGGATTACTGGAAGCCTGCACGCATATTAAACATCTCGGATTCAGTCTGGCCATTGATGATCCCATGATGCTGAGCGGCAAGCAGGACATTTTTCCGTTGATTGATGTGGTTAAAGTTGATGTCACCAAAACGAACTACGATCTGATTGAAAAGAATATCCCCCGTTATCTTGATGCCAATATCAAACTGGTGGCGGAACAGGTAAACACCCACGAAGATTTCGACAGTTGCCGCTCTCTCGGGTTTGATTTCTTCCAGGGCTATTTCTTCGCCCTGCCGGAAGCGCGACTCCATCGTCACTTGCCGGCTTCGAAGATGAACCTGGTTGATTTGATGGGAGAAAGTGCCCGCAACGACTTTAACATCAGCCGGATCAACCAGATCATTGAGCGTGACGCTGCTCTCAGTTTCCTGCTACTCAAATTTATTAATAACCCGGCAATCAACAAACGTTACAAAATCACCTCACTAAAACATGCCCTGACTTACATGGGCGAAGTGGAAATTAAGAAGTTCATCGCTTTATTATCGCTGGCCAATTTAAGTGACAATAAACCACTGGAGCTGCTCCATATGTCACTGGTGCGGGCGAAATTCTTCGATTTGGTTTCTCAGCAGCGCGGCATTAACACGAATCCGCCAATCGGCTTCCTGATAGGTCTGTTTTCACTGCTGGATGCACTGCTTGATCAGGATATGCCTGACGTTCTTAAACAACTGCCGCTGACCGACGAAGTGAATGATGCGTTGTTGGGTAAATCCAGCGAATTTAACAGCTATGTGGCGCTGGCAAGAGCGTTCGAGGGTGCCCTGTGGATGAATATTATTAAGCAGTCCAAAGTGCTGGATATCGACCAGAAGCAGCTTCACGTACTTTACAATCAGGCTATTCAGTGGGGAAACGGCGTCCGGTCCACCATCTCGGCATATTTCCCTAAACCGGTCATGCGCTGAGGGGTTATGCAGAGAAAACAGGTTACCGGATACACGGAGAAAGTGACCTGTTCAGCCGTTTAAAACAGGGGAATGATGCGGTTATTGCGGTTCGATTTCTCTGACATGCCGCTGTACTGACATCAATGAACCAAGAAGACCCAACAAAATCGACAAACCCAGCATCGTCAGTAAGGCAGTACCGGACAGACCGGTAATATTGAATTCTTTCTGATAGAGCGTCGCAAATGCCTGAATACTGCTGTCCATCCACCATAAGATAATGATGACGGCGAACCAGGCAATCAAACCACCCAACAATCCGTACCAGAAACCGGTATATAAAAACGGGCGGTGAATAAATGCGTCAGTCGCGCCCACCAGTTTCATCACCAGAATTTCTTCCCGCTTGCTAAGGATGTTCAGCCTGATGGTGTTACCAATGATCAGTACCACAGAAACAAACAACAATACGCCAATGAGCGACACCAGCTCTCTGGCAATATCCAGCAGCGCATACAAGCGCTCAAGCCATTCAATATCCAGCTTACCAATGTCGACTTCACGCTGATCTTTGAGCTTTTCAAGCAATAACCTGGCGGCTGTAGGTGAAGCATGTTTCTCGTCCGGCGTCACCAGCACCACATCAGGTAAAGGATTGGACTCCAGATAGGCGATAGCATCACCCAGTCCGGATAAATGCTGAAACTCCTTCAAAGCATCATCTGCGGGGATAAACGTAACGCTGTCTATCTCCGTCCAGGTGTTCAGCCTGGCAACCAGTTGCTGCGCGCTGGCTGATGGTGTGTCTTCTTTCAAAAACAAGGAGATTTCCGAGGCCTGATCCCAGCCTGCGCTGATTTTTTCAGTATTTTTAACCAGAATGTAGAGTGTGCCCGGTAAGGTTATGCTCAGACCAAGCACCGCAATAGTCATTAACGATGCGGCCGGCTGACGCCACAATTCCCCGAGGCTGCCTAAAGCCTGACGGACATGGCTGATGAAGAACGCGCTGATAACCTGAACGATGCCAATACGGGTATCACTGGCTCCCTGAGAGCGGCCTTTGAATAAAATACTCATGCCCAGTTTCCTCCCTGTTCCTCAGACAATCCGTCGGTGATCATCTGCCCGTTTCTCAACGTGAGTGTGCGGTACTTCATCCGGGCTATAAGCCCGAGATCGTGGGTCGCAACAAACACAGAAACACCGGCCTGGTTGAAGTCTTCAAACAGACGAATGATTTCCATAGATAACTTGGGATCGAGGTTACCGGTGGGTTCGTCAGCCAACAACAGAGGCGGCTTATTAACCACAGCACGGGCGATGCCGACGCGCTGAGCTTCACCGCCTGACAACATCATTGGCAAACTGCGGGCTTTATCCCGCAATCCCACCATTTCCAGCGCAGCTTCAACACGCTTAGAGGTTTCTTTACGGGTATAGCCTTCAATAATAAGTGGCAGCGCCACATTATCGAAAACTGATTTTGAGTCCAGCAAATGCGGGCTCTGGAAGATCATGCCGATATCCCGGCGGATAAACGCTATCTGCCGGCGTTTTATTTCGTTCAGATCGTGACCGTTAATCAGTACCTTGCCCACACTGGGGCGTTCCATAATACTGATTAATTTGAGCAGCGTGCTTTTCCCCGCGCCGGAGTGGCCGGTAAGAAAAGCCATCTCACCCGGTTCAATGTGAAAGCTCACTTTTGACAGTGCGCGCTGACCACCGGGGTAGGTTTTACTTACCTGCTCAAATTTGATCATCTGCTAATCCTGCAACGACGAAAGGATACTGAATTCTCTACGTTAATCGTTTTCGCTCTCACTGAAAAGTGCGTCGATGAATTCATCGCCGTTAAATGTGCGCAGGTCGTCAATTCCCTCACCCACACCAATGTAACGGATTGGAATACCGAACTGGTCGGCGATAGAGAAAATCACGCCGCCTTTAGCAGTACCATCAAGTTTAGTGAGCGTCAAACCTGTCAGACCAACGGCTTCGTTGAACAGCTTCGCCTGACTTACTGCATTCTGGCCCGTTCCTGCATCTAATGTGAGCATGACTTCATGAGGCGCGTCCGGATTGAGTTTCTTCATTACCCGAACCACTTTTTTCAGTTCTTCCATCAGATTATTTTTATTCTGCAGGCGGCCGGCGGTATCCGCGATAAGAATATCTGTACCACGGGATTTTGCGGCTTCCAGTGCGTCATACAATACAGATGCACTGTCTGAGCCTGTTGGCTGGGCGATAACAGGGATCTTGTTACGCTCTCCCCAAACCTGAAGCTGTTCAACGGCGGCAGCACGGAAGGTATCACCCGCAGCCAGCATGACTTTCTTACCCTGTTGCTGGAACTGTTTTGCCAGTTTACCGATGGTGGTGGTTTTACCCACACCGTTAACGCCCACCATCAGAATGACGTATGGTCCGCTACCCGCATCATGCTGTTTCATATCTTCAGCCAGCGGGCGCTCAACAGATTTTAGCATCTCACGCATCTGGCCTTTAAGGATATCCACCAGCGCCTCAGCGTCCTTGAGTTGCGAACGTTTGGCACTGTCTGTGAGTTTGTTGATGATTTTTTGCGTGGTGTCCATGCCCACATCAGCCACCAGCAACTGGGTTTCCAGTTCTTCATACAAATCATCGTCGATGGCTTTGCCGCGAAACAAACTGATAAAGCCACTGCCAAGGTTTGTTTTAGTGCGCGATAAGCTGGCTTTCAGACGGCTGAAAAGAGATTTTTTCTCTTCTTTGGCTTCGGGCTTTGCTTTAACAACCGGTTCCGGCTCAGATCCTACTTCCGGTTCAGGTTCAGGTTGAGGTTCAGGCACGGCGGCGACAACCGGCGTCATCTCTTCCGGCGTCATCTCTTCCGGCGTAATATCTTCGTCAGAAACAACTTCCGGCTGAACTTCGTCTTGTTTTACCTGCTGCACAGGCTTTTCTGACTCAACCCATCCTGGTCCGGACGCTTCATCAGGATCAGTTTTCTGTATCAGCGGCTCCGGTGCAGGCTCATCAAATGCCGGTACTTCGGGTTCAGGCTGCACTGCAGCAGGGCTTTCGGGCTGAGCCTTAACGATATCCTGCGGTTCAACCGGCGTATCCACTTTCGCTTCAACTACAGGCTCTTTAAGTACAGCATCTTCAGGTTTAGTTTCTCCGGCAGGGGCATCCGCTTCAACATTGCTTTGCGCGGACTCAGGCACTTCTGTTTCTGGCGTCTCAACCGCGGTGCTTTCCTGCGGCTTTACTTCACTTTGTTCTTTTTCAGGTTGCTTGTTCTTTCTGAACCAGCCAAAAAGTTTCGACATTGTTTGGTCAAATCCTTAGTAAATCGGCAAAATTCGGCTACACTGGCCGGCTTTCAATAGCCGTTATCATACATTGTCAGCCCCTATGAAGCGAGTATCCAGAAAGCCTCAGACACAAAAGACGAAATCAGGCAACGTCAGGATCATTTCAGGTCAGTATCGCGGCCGGAAACTGCCAGTGGCAGATGTGGACGGGTTACGTCCCACTACAGACAGGAACAAAGAAACCCTGTTCAACTGGCTAATGCATGATTTACCCGACGCTCACTGTCTCGACGCTTTTGCAGGCTCAGGCGGACTCGGCTTTGAAGCACTTTCCCGCTATGCAGGACATTGCACATTCATTGAGAAAGACAGAAATGTGGCCGCACAACTGAAAACCAACCTTTCAGCAATGTCTGCAAATGGTGAAGTGATCAATGGCGATGCTGTTCAGGTATTGTCTTCCGCAGACAAACAGTTCGATATTATTTTCATCGATCCACCCTTCAATCACGGCCTCGTTGAACCGGTTCTGCAAGTCATCCTAAGCCGGAACCTACTGAAACCCGACGGTGTAATTTACGTCGAACAGGAAATAAACGCCCCCTCCCCGCTCATCAGCGAACGCCTGCAGGTAGTTAAAGAAAAGAAACTCGCACAGGTGATGTACTGCTTGCTATCACTGGAAGACTGATTGAGCGGTTAAGCCGGAGGTAGCGTTGATGCGGTTGTCGGGCACTGCTGCACGCAGTGAGCCCGCAGGCGGTGAAGCCCGGCATCCCTGATGATGTCAACCAGAGCGCGTAGTCGAAGGAAGTCATTGTTGCCGGAAACCGTCTGCCGCAGGGATGCGGCAGTCGAGCACTGCTGCACGCAGTGAGCCCACAGGCGGTGAAGGTGTGTAGTTCGGGAACTGTCAGTCGCAGGGATGCGACTGCCAAGCCTCCAGGGATGGATTTACGGCGTGTTCCCGAACTACACGCCGATACCGCCGAAAGGGCTCACTCAGGATTGATTTCGAGGCCGATGTTGGAGATGCCTTCTTCGAGAGCGAGGGCTTTGAGTTCGTCACAGGTGGACAGCGGACTGCCTTCTTTTTCCAGCAGGTCGAGCATGGCATTTTGCAGCTCTACTTCAAATACCATCAGCGGATGGCCTTTAATGTCTTCTTCGTCAACACCGGATGCCAGCAGGTAGGCTTCCACACTACCCTGCGACAGCTTACTGACCACCACAGCCCCTTGCAGATCCTGCTTCAGCACAAGGCCAATCGCCGCAGCCAGAGCTATTGTCGCATCAATAGCAGGATAAACACCGAAGGTGTCGTAATCTGCGGTATCAGGGGTGACGCACTCTACTTTCTCAAGCTGAACAGAAAAGTTGATTTTGCTTTTCGGGCTGCGTACCGATTCCCACAACAAAGACAAACAGTTTTTGCAAACGCCCTCATCATCAAAGCCCGTGACTTCTTTAAATAACGCATAATTCGGTAACATCCGCTCCAGCAGCGCAGCGCTGAAGGCAACGGCACGCCATCCTTCCAGTTGTCTCACCCGTGCAAATGTAGACAGTTTTTTCATTATTGTATCGCTCCGGAAGCATGTTGAAAGTAATGGCTGACACCATCTAAAAACATTTGTATTGAAATCATCACCAGTATCATCCCCATCAGACGTTCCATGGCGGTTAAGCCGCGCTCACCCAATAAGCGGTGAAACACTTCAGAGAATAGCAAAATGATCGCGCTGATCACCCAGGCTGCCCCTAATGCAATCGTCCAGTCCGTCATTCTGTCCGGCGCCTGGTTAGCAATCAGAATCAGTGCAGCCAGGGTCGACGGTCCCGCAATCATAGGTATTGCCAGCGGAACAAGAAACGGCTCTTCACCCACGGCCAGCCCCAGCGCGTTACCCGACTGCGGAGGAAATATCATTTTCAGGGCAATCAGGAACAGAATGATACCACCGGCAATACTCACGGTTTCCTGACGGACATTCAGAAAATCCAACACAGCCTGACCGCTGAACAGAAATATCAGCAAAATGATAAGTGCAAATACCAGTTCCCTTACCAGTATGACGCGGCGTCGTTTAGGCTCGATGGTCTTCAGCACCGACATAAACACCGGCAGATTCCCCAGTGGATCCATGATCAGAAATAACATGATGGCCGCAGACCACGTATCCATGAAAGAAATTCTCCCCTAAAGTGTAATTGGACTTACCCGGACCCGCTGCTATGTTTAGATTTCCGGTTAAAAAACGGAAATTTAGCCAACAGCGTAAATAAGAATGATAGATAAGCGCAGGATTGTCGCATTTACGCGTTGATTTTACTATCTAATCAGACAGGAATGAGAACTATGAGTTTGATGTCTATTGAAGAAGTGGCGACATTTCTTGACGTACAGCCTATCCGCGTAGAGCGCCTTGAAAGAGAAAGCCTTTTAGTTGCAAAAGAGAAGGACAGCGAAGGTAAACCGCTGTTCGATAAGGGCGATGTGGAGCGTTATAAAGTGCTGGCTGAACGGTTAGGCGGCATCTGACCTGCTTCATTTTTAATTCAGAATGAAAAAGCCCCCCGCCTTATTCGTAAAGACCGGGGGCTTTTCTTTATCTGTCAATCAGTGTTCAGTACTGCTGCAACATTCGCGCGATACTGCGGATACCGATACCTGTTGCACCTGCCGGCATTTCCGGTGTAGCGCTGCCGTTGTAAGCTGCAGCCAGATCCAGGTGTACCCAGCCCTTACCTTCTTCATTAACAAAACGGGATAAGAAGCCGGCTGCATTTGAGGCGCCGCCACCACCGCCACCTTTCATCGGACGACTGTTGGCAGTATCAGCAAAAGCAGACGGACACTTATCCTGATGCCATTTTTCCAGCGGCAATGGCCAGAAGCCCTCCCCCTCGGCTTTACCTGCTTCAAGCATCGCTTGTCTGGCGTCATCATCCATACTGAAAACTGCATGGTAGTCATTCCCTAATGCAACCGTTGCCGCACCGGTCAGCGTTGCCGCGTTAATAATGAGGGGAGCACCGGTTTCAGTGGCACGGATCAAGCCATCAGCAAGCACCAGACGACCTTCTGCATCGGTATTGACGATTTCTACAGTAAGCCCGTTTTTATAGGTCAGTACATCGCCCAACTTGTATGCGTGACCGCTAATCAGGTTTTCAGCGCAACATAAAAGCAGTTTCACACGCTTTTTAAGCCCCTGGCTGATAGCCAGTCCAAGGGCTCCGGTTACTGTTGCCGCGCCGCCCATATCACATTTCATATCCAGCATCCCTTCACTGGATTTAATACTGTAACCACCACTGTCAAAGGTGATGCCTTTACCTACCAGCACAGCATCGACCGGTGCATCGTTGTTGCCGGTGGGGTTATAGTCCAGCTCCAGTAACACCGGCTGACGCTCGCTGCCACGACCCACGTTATAAATGCCGGTCCAGCCGGCTTTCTGTAGTGCTTCACCCACTGTCATACTGTAAGAGACCTTATCTCCGCCCAGCGACTGGATCCACTGTGCTGCACGACCTGCAAGGGTTTCAGGTGATAAATCTTCAGGGGTGTCGTTCACCAGACTGCGGGTAAATAACAAGGCAGCATACGCTTTATCTAACTCAGCAACATCGCCGGTGTCTGCCCAGCGGATTGAGCCGGGCTTTCTCGCACGGGTATAGCTCAGGGCAAAAGCCCATTGTTGCTCTTTAGACCAGTTACCGGTCAGCTGAACTTCAGCGATGCCGAGTCCGTCGATGCGACGGCCCGCCTGACGAATCAATCTTGTGCTGTCGCCATTTTCATTTACATGGATAACAGCACCGTCTGCTGTCATGCTTAATCTGGCATTTTCGCCCCAGTGAGCCGGTGCCTTTCCGGTGGAAAGTGACACAGAAAAAATCGACATAACAATTCCTTATTAGCTTGTTACAATGTGTTCTTTATCTTCAGACAATCAAATTGACTGGTTATTTGTATGCAGTTTACTACGCCTTTACTTCACGGAAAGCTTATTCGTCGTTACAAACGGTTTCTTGCCGATGTAACCCTGGATTCAGGCGAAGAAGTGGTTGCGCATTGTCCGAATACCGGTGCAATGACTGGCTGCGCCGAACCGGGTTACGAGGTCTGGCTCAGCCCGTCGAATAATCCCAAGCGCAAACTGGCCTACACCTGGGAGTTAGCAAGAACCTTTGACGGACACTTCATCGGCATCAATACACACAATGCTAATAAACTGGTAGCGGAAGCACTGGATAACAAGGCCATTGCCGAATTTTCTCATGTACAGGACTGGAAAGCAGAGGTGACACCACCCGGTGCCGACAGCCGCTTCGATTTTCGAATCACAACCGCCCGGGGCGATGCCTATATAGAAGTGAAGTCTGTCACTCTGCTGGAGGCGGGAAAAGGCTACTTTCCCGATGCCAGAACAACCCGCGGCGCCAAACACTGTGAGACACTGGGTAATCTGGCCGCAGCGGGCGTGCCGGCGACTCTGGTGTTTTGCGTGCAGCATACTGGTATACGTGAAGTACGGGTTGCAGAACATATTGATCCAAACTATGCCGCAGCCGTAAAGGTTGCGCACGATAAAGGAATGCAAATCATCGCTTTAGGTTGCGAAATCAACGAACAAAATATTAAGGTAAATCAATCACTACCAGTAATTTTGTGAAAAAGGGGTTGCAATTTCTCAAAGGAACGCCATATTTGCGGCTTGCTTTTTACCGTTGTGGTGCACAGACGCCACCGGCGTTTTGCATTCGAAGAGCAATGGATGCATTAAATAACGGAAGGGTAACTTTGACACCAAAGGTTGCCTGAACATAGCGATTCTGCTATAGATTCCCGGTTGTTCAGGACATATGGGTGTCGTAGTGTAGGAGATGTGGCACATGCCAACAGGAAAAGAAACGAAATCCCTGGGCCTTTTAGCCTTAGCCGGCCTTGAGCCTTACCAGCCAAAGCCTGACGAAGAATACATGAACGATGCGCAAATGGAGCATTTCCGTTTGTTGCTTAAAGCATGGCGTGATCAGTTGCGTGAAGAAGTAGACCGTACTGTAACGCACATGAAAGACGAAGCTGCCAACTTCCCTGATCCTGTCGACCGTGCAGCGCAGGAAGAAGAATTCAGCCTTGAACTGCGTACACGTGACCGCGAACGTAAACTGATTAAGAAAATCGAGAAAACCATGCGTCGCATTGAGGACGATGATTTCGGTTTCTGTGATCAGTGCGGTATCGAAATTGGTATCCGCCGTCTGGAAGCACGCCCTACAGCTGATTTATGTATCGACTGTAAAACAATGGCTGAAATCAAAGAAAAGCAGCTTCAGGGCTAACGCTTTTCTGATACTCAGGGCGCCGGTCTGAAACCCGCGCCTTAAGTCATTTTTACTCGTAATATTATGACGGGTCATCATTCTTATACCGGCAGATTTGCCCCTTCTCCCTCAGGTCCTCTTCATTTCGGTTCGCTGATAGCCGCCCTTGCCAGCTTTCTTGATGCCAGACATCATCACGGGCAGTGGTTACTGCGAATGGAAGACATAGACGAACCCCGCTGCGTTGGCGGTGCCGACAAACTCATTCTGGACACACTTGAAGCTCACCATCTTCACTGGGACGGTGAAGTCATGTATCAGTCCGCAGAACATGCCCGTTATCAGGCGCTCACAGACCAGTTTATCCGGCAAGGCCTGGCATACCGGTGCAGTTGCACGAGAAAGATGATTAAAGAAGCCGGCGGCACATACCCCGGCACCTGCAGAGATAAACATCTCACTGGTGACGGTACAGCAATCCGGTTAAAGATGACCTCTCCGGTCACCCGGTTTGATGATCGTATTATGGGACAGGTACACGTTACCGACGCCCACGCCCTTGAAGACACCGTGCTTAAACGTCGCGACGGATTATTTTCTTACAATCTGGTGGTGGTGGCCGACGATATACACCAGGGTGTTACCCATATAGTGCGGGGCAGCGATTTGCTTACCACAACGGCAACGCACTTAAGCCTTTACCGGTTACTGCAGGCAAGTGCCCCGGCGTATGCCCATGTTCCGGTGGCCTCTGTGTCTGAAGGTCGTAAACTGAGTAAGCAGAATCATGCTGCAGCCCTCAATAACTCAACACCGTCGGAAAACCTCGCCGCAGCACTGACCTTCTTAGGCTTAGCTCTTCCGGAAGATGGTATAAATGCCCCGCCGGCGGAAGTGCTACAATGGGCTGTTGAACACTGGGATTGTGATAGAATACCAAGGCAGCGCGAAATTATTGTCGCTGCGTCAGAATCCACTTATCATAGACCCTTTATTTTTTGTGGCATTTAATTTTTCGGAGACAGTATCATCATTACGCGCGTGTTTAAAACGGTAAAACGGGTATTAAGTAAAGACCCGGCCTCAGAAGCAACGATACAGGCCTATACCCTTCCCCGTGCCGAGCATGGTATTTCACGGGAAGACATCAGTGATAACGCGCTGAAAGTGCTGTACCGCCTGAATAAATCCGGTTTTGAAGCGTACCTGGTGGGTGGCTGTGTCCGCGACCTTATGCTGGGTAAACTGCCAAAAGACTTTGATGTCGTTACCAATGCCACACCGGAACAAATTAAAAGTCTGTTCAAAAACTGCCGGCTGATCGGCCGCCGTTTCCGTCTTGCCCACATTGTATTCGGCAGGGAAATCATTGAGGTTGCCACTTTCCGGGGTCACCACAGTGAAGGCGAATCAGACAATAAACTGGGTCAGCAGGACGCACAGGGCCAGCTGGTCCGGGATAACGTGTTCGGTACTATCGAAGAAGACGCCGAACGCCGTGACTTCACGTTCAATGCCATGTACTACAGCGTGGCTGACTTTACAGTTACCGACTTCGCCCGTGGCCGCGATGCCGTTAAAAACCGCGAAGTAGACTTAATTGGGGACCCGGAAACCCGCTACCGTGAAGATCCGGTTCGCATGCTGCGTGCTATCCGTTTTGCTGCCAAGCTGGATATGACGATTACGCCCCGCACAGCGAAGCCCATCCCTGAGCTGGCGCACTTACTGGCAAACATTCCGCCGGCAAGATTATTTGAAGAAACCCTGAAGCTGTTCCTCGGCGGCGCCGGTGTGCAAACCTTTCGCTTATTGCAGCAATACGGGCTGTTAACGCCGTTATTCCCGCAGTTAGAAAGCATCGCGAAAAACCCTGACAGCCGTGAGTGCCAGTTTATTCTTAAAGTACTGGAAAATACCGATGAGCGCATCAACAGCAACCAGCGGGTAACACCGGCTTTCCTGTACGCGGCATTGCTATGGTATCCGCTGGAAGAACATGCGCAGAAGCTGCAGGCAGAAAGCGGCCTGAATCAGCACGACGCCTTCAATATTGCCTCTGGTGAAGTGATTCACCGTCAGGTGCAACGTATTATGATCCCGAAACGTTTCTCCACGGTTATCCGGGATATCTGGATCCTGCAACAACGGTTACCACGACGCTTTGGCCGCCGTGCATTTCAGTTGCTGTCGCACCCTAAATTCCGTGCCGGTTATGACTTCCTGCATGCCCGCGGCGAAATTGAAGGTGGTAATACAATGGAACTGGCTGACTGGTGGACCGAATTCCAGCACGCTGACCAGGGTAAGCAGAAAAAGTTGCTGAACGCATTGCGCCAGTCGGAAGGCAGCAAGTCATCAGGCCCGCGAAAGCGACGCCGCCGCTCACCTGAAAAACGGGATGCCGGTAATGCATAAAGAACACGTTTACATTGGTCTGGGCAGTAATCTGGGCGATTCAGGTGCAACCCTTGAGGCTGCCACAAAGGCTATGGGCGAACTGACCGACACCCGTGTTCTGGCCCGTTCATCTCTGTATTGTTCCTCTCCTATGGGTCCGCAGGATCAACCGGACTATATTAACGCAGTGTGCCTGCTGGAAACGGCACTGGAACCCGTGGAACTATTACGGGCATTACAGAATATTGAAAACCGTCATGGCCGTGAGCGCAAAGGTGAGCGCTGGGGCCCCCGAACCCTTGATTTAGACATGCTGCTTTACGGCAACACCGAGATGAACACCGCTGAGTTAACCCTGCCTCACTATGGTATGGCCGCCAGGGAGTTTGTGATGGTGCCGCTGTTTGAAATTGCGCCATCGATGATCATGCCGGACGGTAACCCCATCGCCTTATGGGTGTCCCGCTGCAATCTTGAGGGACTTCGGCGTATAACGCCTTCCAATCAGTCTTAAAATCCGTATAGTTCGCAATCTGTTCAACACCCTCAGGGGTGTGTCAAATGAGGTTGTTCCCATGAAAAAAATCACCATTTCCGGTCTTCAAACCAAAAAAGCAGCCGGCGAGAAGATAACCGCCCTCACCGCCTATGACGCAAGCTTTGCCAAAATGTTCGATGAACAGAATATTGATGTCCTGCTTATCGGTGACTCACTGGGCATGGTGCTGCAAGGTGAAGAAGACACCCTGCCCGTCACCACAGACGATATCGCTTATCACACCCGCGCGGTGAGAAAAGGTACGAAACGGGCTTTTGTGCTTTCTGATATGCCTTTTATGTCTTATGACACACCTGAACATGCTTATCAGAACGCTGCCAGACTGATGGCTGCCGGTGCCAGCATGGTGAAAATTGAAGGCGGTGCGTGGCTGGCAGAGACTGTCAGAGGCCTGGTAGAGCGCAGTGTTCCTGTGTGCGGACACCTTGGTCTTACCCCGCAGTCGGTTCATGTTTTTGGCGGCTTTAAAGTACAGGGCCGTGAAGAAGATAAAGCAGCAAAACTCCTTGAAGATGCCCTTGCGCTGGAAAAAGCCGGCGCGCAGTTGCTGGTGCTGGAGTGTGTGCCGACCTCTCTAGGTAAAAAAGTGTCTGAAGCACTGTCCATTCCGGTTATCGGTATTGGTGCAGGAGCCGGTACTGACGGACAGATTCTGGTGATGCACGATATGTTCGGCATCTCAGCCAATTACATGCCGAAGTTCTCTAAGAACTTTCTGGCAGAAACCGGTGATATGCGAAAAGCGGTGCAAAAGTATATCAGCGATGTTCAAAGCGGTGCTTTCCCGGGCGCCTCTCACAGCTTCGAGTAATTCATGAAATCTCTGACAACGGTTGAAGACTTGCGTGCGCAACGCAGCGCATGGGTCCAGGCAGGTAAAACTGTCGGCTTTGTGCCGACGATGGGTAATTTACACAACGGCCATCTGCAGCTTGTGCGTGCAGCGAAAGCTGAGTGCGATATTGTGGTGGTATCGATTTTCGTCAATCCGATGCAATTCGGGAAAAATGAAGATCTGGATAACTATCCCCGCACACTGGATGCAGATAAAGAAAAGCTCGAAAGCCTTGGCGTGGATGCTGTTTTTCTGCCATCAGTGGCAGAAATGTATCCCAGAGGCCTTGAGCAGCAAACCTTTGTCGAAGTCCCGGGCATTTCCTCTATCCTTTGTGGCGAAAGTCGTCCGGGACATTTCCGTGGTGTCGCTACCATTGTTTGTAAACTGTTTAATATGGTTTCTCCGGATACCGCCTTTTTCGGTGAAAAGGATTTTCAGCAGTTGCAGGTTATCCGTCTGATGGCGAAAGACTTATCTATGGGTCTGTCAATCAAAGGGGTGCCGACGGAAAGAGAGGCCTCCGGCCTGGCAATGAGTTCACGCAACGGTTATCTCACGGCGCAGGAACGTGAAATTGCACCGGTTATTTATCAGCAACTGTGCGATATGAAAGCGGCAATTCTGGCTGGCGAGACTGATTTTAACTCACTCATATCGACAGTAAGTGCTCACATTAACAAGTCAGGGTTCCGCACGGATTACCTGGCAGTTAAAAATGCTGCTGACTTAACCGATGCGACTGCGGCGTCGACGGAGTTTGTTATCCTTGTCGCTGCGTATCTGGGCAACACCCGTCTCATCGACAATATTCACTTCAGCAAGTAGCGCAAGCACAAACAAAAGCCGCGCAAAGGAGAAATACCCTTGCGCGGCTTTTTTGATCCCGCAGCTAGCTGCGATGTTTCGGAGCTTACCGGAAGATATTAACCGGCGACCGCAGAAGGAATGGTTTTCTCCAGCTCTGTCCAGGCATGGCGGGCGCGGGCGATTTCAGACTGTTCCTGCAGAATATTCTTTAAATCCTGCTCTGTCGTCAGCGGATTGGCCAGCACTACACGAAATACAGTTACCGGCTTCGGATTCAGGTCCGGGTTTTCAAGACGGGTACGTGACACGAAGGATTTACCGGCTTCACGTTGCAGCTTTTGCACATTCACCACCAGCGCATCGATTTTATGATTCAGGCGTGCTTTCTCGTCATCAGTAGCGGTTTTCAGTTTTTCCTGTATAACCGGCGGACAAACGCGGTAAGTCAGCAAGGATAATGTAGGCGCTGTCACCAGTTCAAAATCAGGATGCTCTGAAATCATACGGGCGAAGGCTTTTGCCTTACTGATACTCTGGTCGATCAGCAGTTCATAACCCCGGCGGCCAAAGATATGTAATGACGCATACACCATCATCGCCATACCGTTTCTGGAGCCTTCCAGCGTTGTAGCACCTAAGTCTTTCGAACCCTGACGCAGAATATACTGAGCGTGATGACGCACAGCATTGGCGTCTTCAGGATTCTTAAACAGTGCCATACCAGCGCCCATGGGCACGTACATTTGCTTATGCGCATCAATGGTAACTGAATCTGCACGCTCTATGCCTTTAAGCTTGCTCCGGTGCGTACCGGAAAACAACGTAGCGCCACCCCAGGCAGCATCCACATGGAACCAGCAACCCAACTCGCGGGCCACATCTGCCAGCTCATCCAGCGGATCAACGTGACCGGTTTCCGTCGTACCACCAACACCAACCAGAGCCAGCAACTTATTGCCTTCTTCCTGATAGCGACGGCCTTCAGCCAGCGCCTGTTCAGGTGACAGGGTTTGTTGCGGGCATGGCAGGGTAATAAGGTTATCACGTCCGATCCCCAGCACATCCACGGCTTTGGACAATGAGTAGTGACCACGGCGGGAGCACATCACGCCCATCTGGTTAATACCATAATGGCGGTAAGCAGCAGCCAGACCTGACTTAGCCACACCAGCAAATTTCTTATCCGGCCCGAGAATTTTATTCCGTGCAACCCAAAGCGCTGTAATGTTTGCCACTGTACCACCAGAGCAGAACGCTCCCAGTGCATGCCTGGCGCTGTGCAAATACTGCTGATACCAGCTGTCTTCCTGGCCATAAACCAGGTTATGCATCATGCCCAGTACCTGCCGCTCAAGGGGTGTAAAGGCTTTCGACGTTTCGATTTTTACCAGATTTTGATTCAGGCCCACCAGCAATTTGGCCAGTGGCAAATGAAAATAGGGTAACGCAGAGGTCATATGACCAATAAAGGTCGGGGAATAGGTATTGACAGAATGGGCAACCAGCTTGTTCAGCAACGACTCAGCGTGAGAAGAAACAAACTCAGGAGATTCCGGCACAAAGGGATCAGAAAAGTCCTGCTCAACCTCTTCCAGCGACGTCTTTTTCGTCACTACGTGCTGAGACAGAAAATCCAGAATGTTATCGGACAAATGCTGTTCGATTTGTGCGAGCTTTGAGTCTTTGTGTTCAGGTTTAGTAAAGACCCGAAACAGATGTTTCAGACTGACTTGTGCTTCACCCACTCCACACACCTCTTAATTAAATTGGAGCAAACCGCGCTTCGCCACAGGCAAAGTACAACACCGGCTGCACCCTGACAAACATCGTCAGTGACAATGAAAACTTAGCACGCATCTTACAAAGTGCCGAACTTTACCCCGGAAACACGCCTGCGCCAAGTATAAGACGGATTAAACGGTAGTGATAATCACGCCAAATGACTTTAAATACCGCCCATCATTACGGTTTACACGAATATGTGAAAATAGAGAATGGGTAATCTGACAACGTCTGCTATAGTGAAAAGACAGGAATAGCCAGAGGCGAGTGACATGCCAATTCGTGAAATAACAGACAGCTACACTCTCGAATCTATTGTGCCTTACTTTCAGCCAATCGTCGATATCAGGTCAGAAATTGTATGGCGTTATGAATGCCTTGCACGGCTTGTTACGCCTGAGCAACGGGTTTTCCTCCCCAGCGATTTTCTGTACCTCATTGAGCGTAACAACCATATTCACCAACTGGCTGAAATGATGTTCTGCAAAAGTGCGGTGTATTTCGAAGAATCCAATACGCCCTGGAACATCAACCTGGATGCCTCTGATCTCAATAACGAAGAGCTGCTGAACTCGCTTATCACCCAACTTGCCAACTATCCGAATCCTTCACGGGTATGTGTGGAAGTCAGTGCTGACGTTGCCAACCACCATTATGAGACCCTCAAGCGCTTTATTGATAAATCTATGCACAGCGGTATGGGTGTGTTCATTGATAATCTGGGCAAAAGCAGCGGCAATGTGCGTAAACTGATGTCGCTGCCAATACGGGGCGTAAAACTGGACGGCGGCTTATTGCGCCGGCTCGACCACAGCGCAGAAATTGAGGATTTCATACTCAGTATCTGTGATCTCGCGAAAAGCCGGCATATGAGTATTGTTGCCGAACATGTCGAAGATGCCGATACCCTGGAAAAGGTGATGCAACTGCCGATTCAGTATGCGCAGGGCTTTGTATTCTGTGAACCGGCTCCGGTGCCGCGCAACAGTTCTGCCCACTGATCCCAGCCCCCGATACGGAACAGACAGAATAAAGGCCGGATTACCGGCCTTTATTGCTTCCAAATGTATTTAATCAGCTTCATCGTGACGGGTATTCAACCGCCAGCATGGCTGCCCGCTGCCACGGTACTTCCGCTCGAACGGGGTCATGTGGTTATCACCGGTGATTTCACTGATATCTCCGGATAAATCATAGTGACTTGCCGCGCGGGCAAATTCCATCAAATACAGGAACCAGTTGCTACGCACCTCAATATTGCTGCACAGCGCCATAATATCCACCATGGCAGCAGAAGCGTACCAGCGCTTTTGTACCTGAGACGGTTTCGGATAAGGATTAGGGTACAGCAAAAAGTGCTGCACAATATTCCAGTCCGCCGTGCGAGCCAGGCGCCAGAAATCATTCACATCTGCACGAAACACAGCGTAGTTCTGATTTTCTGACTGATAGTGCACGTGCTTATCTACTCTAAGCGCCGACTTATCAATACCAATAACTCTGGCATCAGGAAAGCGTTCAGCCAGGTTGGCCGTGCTTTCCCCTACCCCACAGCAGGAATCCAGAATCACATCGCCCTGCCAGTCATCCAGCCACGCACACACATTATCAAAAGATGCGCGGGTATGGTCACTCACCGGACGCTGATTTTCCGTGCGGCGGTACCGCTCAACCAGTTCATCGAGCTTCTCATGAATGCCCTGCTGATTACTCAGTACTTCTCGGGAATTACCGGTACTCACAGTTAACTCCGGATCCCGCGACCTTTTGTCAGCAGGTGATGCGCAACAGCGTAAAGCACCACGTTGAAGCCGACAAGAATGGCAATGGATACAGAAACATTAACGTCTGACACACCTAGAAAGCCGTAGCGAAAACCATTCACCATGTACACGATCGGGTTCGCCTTACTGACAATTTGCCAGAATTCCGGTAACAGCGTTAACGAGTAGAATACACCGCCCAGATAGGTCAGCGGGGTCAGCACAAAAGTGGGCACCATGCTGATATCATCAAAGGTTTTTGCAAATACCGCGTTCACCAGACCGGCGGTAGCAAATAAGGTCGAGGTAAGCAGCAAGGTAACCACAATAGCGGCCAGATTGTGAATTTGCACATCAACGAAAAACATTGATACACAGGTCACAATAATGCCGATCAAGATAGCACGGGCAACGCCGCCGCCCACGTAACCGAAAATGATCACCCAGGTCGGTACAGGAGCCACCAGCAATTCTTCAATATTGCGCTGGAATTTGGCACTGAAAAACGACGATGACACGTTTGAATAAGAGTTCGTGATCACAGACATCATGATCAGTCCGGGTACAATAAACTCCATATAGGTGAAGCCGCCCATCTGACCAATCCGTTCACCAATCAGACTACCGAAAATGACAAAATACAGTGTCATAGTAATTGCCGGCGGCACCAGTGTTTGTACCCAGATGCGCAGAAAGCGGGTACATTCTTTAATCCAGATAGTATTCAGCGCAATCCAGTTATTTTGTCCGTGCATGATTACGCCTCCTCTTTGGCTTTACGGCCATTCTCAACCAGGGTAACAAACAACTCTTCCAGACGGTTCGACTTGTTACGCATACTGAGCACCGGCACCGATTGCTCTGTTAACTGGGTAAATACCGGATTCAGCCCTTCAGTTTTCTCCACATCCACTTCCAGCGTATTTTCATCCAGCAAACGGTGAGTAAAACCTGAAATGACCGGCTTGTTGGCGTAATTGCCAAGATCCAGCACAAAGGTTTCCATGCTTAATTTGGCCAGCAGTGACTTCATGCTGGTGTTTTCCACTATTGTTCCCTTATCAATGATCGCGATATTGCGGCACAGCATTTCCGCTTCCTCGAGATAATGGGTTGTCAGGATGATAGTGATACCCTGCTCATTGATGGTTTTAAGGAAGTCCCACATGGAACGGCGGATTTCAATATCTACTCCGGCGGTGGGCTCATCCAGAATCAGCAATTTGGGTTCATGCATTAACGCCCGTGCAATCATCAGGCGACGCTTCATGCCCCCTGACAACGTGCGCGCAGCCATGTCTTTCTTTTCCCACAGGTCGAGCTGCTTTAAGTATTTTTCGGCCCGTTCTTTAGCCACGTTGCGGGGCACACCATAGTAACCCGCCTGATTCAGTACGATTTGCAGTACAGTTTCAAACTGGTTGAAGTTGAACTCCTGCGGCACGAGGCCAATGCAGGATTTAGCCTTTTCTTTTTCAGTATTCAGGTCGTACCCGAACACTTTCACATCGCCTTCGCTGGCGTTAACCAGTGAACTGATAATGCCGATGGTGGTGGATTTACCGGCACCGTTAGGTCCCAGCAGGGCAAAAAAATCACCCTCATCTACATGCAGGTTGACGCCGCGCAGTGCCTGCACGCCACCTTTGTAGATTTTCTTCAAATCTGTGATATCCAGCGCTTTCATGCTTTGCCTGTTTTGTTTTCATTAAGCCGTTAATAATAACATGAAAAAAGCGCCCGTTGCGGGCGCTAAACGTTGGGGTTGGGAGGATTAACGAAAGGAATTAGCGCTGTGCCGTCATAGCCTGTCCGGCTGGCAAGATTTGCATAACCACTTTGCGGTCGAAGAAGGTATTTTCTGCAGAAGAACGCTGACTGCCCGCTTCCCCGACAGCAAGCAGGGCAATTTTATCTTCACTCACTCCCCGCGCTGTGAGTGCCTGTTTAACCGCGCCGGCGCGCTGTTCTGACAGTGTCTGGTTAAAGGTGGCTTCACCGCGATAGTCCGCATAACCGGTTAACCGGATCCCCAGTCCTTCATGTTGCTTAAGCGCCTTCGCAATTAAATCAAGCTGCGTACTGTACAGTGCTTCGATATCGTCAGAGCCACTCTTAAACTGAATGGCACTCTCCATCGCCATCACCTGCTCTTCCGGATACGACGTCAAACCTACCTGAGTGATTGAAGCCTGAAGCTGCGCCGATTCCAGTGCATCTCTTACAGCCAGAAGCTGCTGTTGAGATTCAGTTAATGCAGCATTGCTGGCCACTAAATCAGCCTGTGTGTCTTTTAACTGTTCACTGGTTGCCTTGCTGTCGCCAATCACGGCCCCCAGAATACCGGCAACGCCGGCGCCAACAGGGCCTGCTACAATAGCACCGATAACCACACCGGTTCCTAATCCGACTGCCGCAGCTTTGTCTTTTTGTTCCTGATAATGCTTGTCGCTGGCTGCCAGTGCTACCGGGTTAACCATAAGCGCGATGATGCCTGCTAAAAGTACTTTTTTACCTGTCATGTTCATTTCCTTACCAGAGTGAGTGTTGATGGTAAGCATTAAACCGGCACAATCTGACCGTGCCCCCGGTGAAATGGGGAAAGGTGGCGAAGCATTGTGATAAATCGGGGCAATCTGGTCACCAGCACCACGCTACGCCGGTTAAACAGGGCAAATATGGCCAAAAAGTGGCGTTACGGGGGAATTTTGTCTTAATCAGGTATTGTTCAGTTTTCATGGTGTATAGTCATGCCACTGAAACTGAAAAGATTAATGACGATGCCAAGAACTATTGCTCTTGTAGAAGATGATGCTGCTATCAGGGAAAACTATATTGCTGCACTGCAGGCGCAGGGTTATCAGGTGAATGCCTATGCCGACAGACCATCCGCTTCTGCTGCTTTCTCACAGGCGCTCCCTGATCTGGCCATTATTGATATTGGCCTGAAAGAAGAAATGGAAGGCGGCTTTATGCTGTGTCAGCAATTGCGACAGCTATCCCAGACCATGCCGGTCATTTTCTTTACCGCCAGAGACAACGATGTGGATACCATCAGTGGACTGCGTATGGGAGCCGACGACTATCTGACAAAAGATATCAGTATGGCGCATCTGCTTGCACGTATCGCCGCCCTGTTCAGGCGCACGGATTTGTTGTCCTCGCCGAAGCAACAGAGCGAACAAATTCAGCTTGGTCATTTAAGTGTAGATGTCAGCCGCATGACAGTAAGCTGGAAGAACGAGCCGGTTGCCTTAACAGTCACAGAGTTCTGGATGCTGCATGCATTGATCAAACATCCCGGCCACGTAAAAAGCCGTCAACAGTTGATGGATGAATCACGGATGGTTGTCGACGACACCACCATAACGTCCCATATTAAGCGCATGCGCAAAAAGTTTATCCAGCTGGACAGTACCTTTGATCATATCGATACGGTGTATGGCATGGGTTATCGCTGGCAGGGCTGATTGTTCGTGAATTTACGCTTTTCTATCCGCCTGCAATTGCTGGTGCTGTCGCTATTTTTGTTCACCATCCCCTGGCTGGGTTACCGCTATGTGTGGGAGCTTGAACAATATTTGCGGACCGGGCAGGAGCAAACCATGATTGGTACAGCAAGAGCAGTGGCCACTGCGCTGCACGAACGCCCTGCCCTGTTTGACAGTCAGTCTGCCTATTTAAAAGATGTTCGCCCCGGTACTGATTTGTACGCTCCGCCCATCCCCACCCCCATTCAGCTGGATGGTAAATTCTCAGACTGGAATGCTGTCTCGGGTCTCAGTCAGCAATACGGTGAAGGTCAGGTGGTTTCCTGGTTTGGCAAAGTTGCGGATTTTCCGCCGGTCACACTGTCTTTTAATCATATGGTGGGACGCTACGGAAAATACCTGTATGCCATGTTTGATGTGCAGGATGACAGCGTTGTGTGGCGTGCATCTAACGCACTGGCCGTCGATCAGAGTGACCATTTACTGATCAGTGTTATTGCCGGTGACGGCGAACTGGAACGTTTTGTCATTGCACCTTACTCAGAAGGCTGGGTGAATGCATTTAAGCTGGACGACACGCCGGGGGGCTACAGAGCCACAGACAACGAACTGCGTATTCAGGGCCGCTGGCAACTAACCGGTGAGGGATACGGCATTGAACTGCGCTTTCCATTGAGTATGACCACAGGCGCTCTCGCCTTTGCGCTGGTTGATGTGGACGATCCGGCCAGCCGGGAGAAGCGCTACGCGGTGGGCACAGCGAATCCCAATCAGGCCGACGGCATGGGCACGGTACTGACGCCGTCGCCGGAAATTGAACGCATCCTCTCCGGTCTGAAATATGCCGATTCGCGAGTGTGGGTAGTCGATAACCACATGCGCGTACTGGCCAGAGCCGGCTCGATCCAGTCAGCCACCGGGTTTAAAGTACGCCGCCAGGAGCAACAGGGCTATCGCTGGTGGCAGTGGCTTGAGCAGCATGTTTTGCTGCCGCTTTATTATCATATTCTGACCCGTCCGCCAGCCGGATTTGTTGATGAGTTGCAGGGCGCGTATGCGCTGGCCGGAAAAGATATTTCCTCAGCGCTGTCCGGCACACCGGATTCCTTATGGCGGCTTTCTCCTGACAGTAAGGCCGTTATTCTTTCCGCCGCTTACCCTATTTATATTGAGGAAAACGTAATGGGTGCAGTGGTGGTTGAACAAACCACCAACGGCATCCGTACCTTGCGGAACCGTGCTCTGGAGCAACTTTTCCACGTAATCCTGGCAGTAATGCTGCTGGGCACCCTCAGTTTATTTCTGTTTGCTAACCGTATTTCTAACCGGGTGCGGACACTGAGAGACAACACTGAGGCAGTGATTGACGATAACGGCAAAATTGTTGGCAGTTTACCGGCAGTGCGCCGTGTAGATGAAATTGATGACTTGCATCAGTCCTTCGCCGGCGTGTTAAACCGTCTTCAGCAATACAATTCTTATCTGGAAAACATGGCCTCACGACTCTCCCACGAATTGCGGACGCCAATTGCCGTTGTACGTTCATCACTGGACACCATCAGCGAAGTGAAAGATCCTTCCCAGCAGTCTGTTCTGATTGGCCGGGCGCAAAGCGGCATCACCCGGTTAAGCACCATTTTAAACAGTATGAGTGAAGCCACACGACTGGAACATGCTATCGCTCAGGAAGACCCTGAACTGTTCGATGCAGCAGCTGTCGTTTCCGGCTGTATTGACGGCTACGCCCATGTTTTTTCTGAACGTACCTTCCAACTTAAAATCTCGCTGGAAGAGGCAAAATTACGGGGCTCAGGGGATTTATTCGCGCAGATGCTGGATAAAATTATCGCCAATGCGGTGGAGTTCAGCCACACCGGCGATACGATCACCGTGCACTTATGGCGGGAAGGAAAATCCGTAAAACTGTCGGTGACCAACCCGGGACCACCGTTACCCGATAACATGAACGACAACCTGTTGCAGTCGATGGTATCAGTGAGGCCGGATGAAGAACGCCACAAGTCCGCTGAACACCCTCACCTTGGTTTGGGGCTGTTTATTGCCAATATGATTGCCGGCTACCACAAAGGGCGTGTACAACTGAGTAACCTGCCGGACAACACCGGCGTTTGTGTTGTGGTGCAGTTGCCTCTGGCGGCCTAGAGATTTTTAATCATCGCCGCCAAGGTCAGGCACGTTTTTCATCAGCATGGCGGCCCGGCGGCGCGCCATGTTCTGTGCATATTTGCGGATGCTGACCGTGTTGTCTTTCTCATCCACAATTTCAATACCGAGAAGATGCTCAAGAATATCTTCCAGAGTAACAATTCCTTCCAGACCGCCGTATTCGTCCACTACCATGAAAATGTGCACCCGCCGTGTCATGAACAAATCAAGGACATTGGCAATAGGCATACTGCTCAATACCGTGATCATATCCCGCCGGTAGTCCTTCAGTTGTTTTTGCGTATTCCCTCTGGCGTAGGCCAGCAGTAAATCTGAACGCATAACAAACCCATGGATATGTTCACTGTCTTCGCCGGTGTAAACCGGTATGCGGGAGAACTCCATGTGAGCATGCTGATGGAAGAAGCCTTCCACTGTCATGGTTTCTGATAAGGAGAACATCGACGTACGGTGAGTCATGGCATCCCGCACCTTCACTTCATGCATATTCAGCATGTTTTTCAGAAAGGCGGTCTCCTTTTCGGCCAGTTGTCCTTCCTGCCACGACAACTCAGCCATTGCCTGCAATTCGTTGCGGCTCAGTCCTCTTAGCGGGCTTTCCTCTTTAAATCCTTTTGTGAGCTTTTCAGAAAACCATACAAAGGGGGTTAATAACCAGGTGAGGTATTTCAAAAACCATGCCGTCGGTGTCGCCAGTGCCCGCCAGTAGGTGGCACCCAGCGTCTTAGGAATGATTTCAGAAAAGATAAGAATGAGTAAGGTTAAAATCGCACTGATGATCCCCAGATACGCGTCGCCAAACACCACGGCGGCCTGTGCCCCCGCTCCCGCTGCTCCCATGGTATGGGCAATGGTATTTAATGTCAGAATGGCGGATAAGGGCTTGTTGATATCATCGGTTAATCCCCGCAGCAATTTACCGGAAGGTGCGCCTTCCTTTTCCAGCACTGAAATATAGGCAGAAGAAATACTCAGGATCACCGCCTCAGCTATCGAGCAAAGAAATGAAAAGCCCAGCGCTATTAAAATATAAACAATCAGCAGAAACATAGAGTTGCTAAACCCGTTAATTAGACGCGAAAAATAACCATAACGTATCTGCAGGCAGTTTGCAGATATTCTGTTGTCCACCTGTGCAAACAAAACAGCCGGCAAGTGCCGGCTGTTTAATTTCAGTAAGGATGCATGCTTAAGCTTGCTGTTTTTCCCGCTTGAATTTAGCGATAACAGACCAGGCTTCCAGCATAACCAGCACACTGACAACCAGTACCACGGCATCCAGGAATACCAGCAGGTAATTTTCCGCTGCCCAGTATTCCTGAAGCTTAATGACACCGGCAAAGAATGCCATCACCAGAACAAACGTCATCGGAATAAGCGTGTATATGGCCGGGCGGTTCATTTTGATCAACATCACCGAGATAACCAGCAATGTTAGCGAAGCCAGGATTTGGTTAGTCGACCCGAACAATGGCCAGATGATCATACCGCCGGAACCGGATGCGCCACCGGCACCGAATGACAGCAGCAAACAGGTACCCACTGCAACCAGCGTAGCGACAACACCATTTTTAAGGATATTAAGGTTATAAATCTCGCCCCACTCCTGGATGATGTAACGTTGTAAACGTACACCTGAGTCCATGGTAGTACCGGCAAACAGCACAACCATAACGGCCAGAATGGTAGATGAGAAATCTACCGGTAGTCCCCAGCCTTGCTGGATAAGGTTTGCACCACCGGTAATGAAGGCAGCAACACTGCCGTCGCCAAGGTGACTGTACACTTCATGCCATTCTTCAGGGGAAGCAGCTAAGGCTACGCCACTTACTGCAACGATGGTGATAAGTGCAAGACTTCCCTCGCCTACGGCACCGAGATAACCAACGAAACGGGCATCCGTTTCTTTATTCAACTGCTTGGAGCTGGTACCGGAAGATACAATGCCGTGGAAACCGGAAACAGCACCACAGGCAATAGTCACGAACAGCAGCGGGATAAGGCTCGGTGTATCAATAGCGGTTTGCGTATTGAACGCCGGTGCAGTGATATCCGGCATAGACATAAATACCGCTCCGTAAAGCAGCAGTAAGCCAACCAGTAACTGCATACCGTTGATAAAATCACGTGGTTGCAGCAGCATCCAGACCGGTAACAGCGATGCAATGGCAGCATAGATGAACAGAATAATAATCCAGTTGGCATTAGCGGATAAACCAAACATGGTTTCCGGCAGCTCAAGAGGGATATAACTGCCCGCATAAACCGACGCATAAAGCACAATAATACCAACCACACACATGGGAATGAGGCTGAAATTGCGCTTAAGTAACTGACCAATCACCAGGGCAACAACAATCGCCATCCAGGCAGGGAAAACCGCGTTAGGCTGAGAGACAAACGACTTGGCAATCACCACGCCGAATACCGCATTTACCATCAGCAGTACCAGGAAGATGACGACCATGAAAAGCGCACGGGAGCGTTTCCCGATAACACTTTCAGACAGCGCCCCCATGGACTTCCCTTTATGGCGGTTACTCGCCCACAAAGCGCCCATATCATGAACACCGGCGAAGAAAATGGTACCGAATACCACCCACAGAACGGCCGGAACCCAACCCCAATATACGGCGATAGCCGGCCCGACTATGGGAGCAGCACCGGCTACGGAGGTAAAGTGGTGGCCCCATAAAACAACTTTGTTTGTGGGCACGTAATCGACTCCGTCACGCAGTTCGTGAGCAGGTGTCACAAAACTGTCGTCGAGACGGAAAATCTTATCGGCAATGAACCTGGAGTATACAAACCATCCTAGTAGCATGCCTATGATGCCAAGGACGACGATCATTATTGACTGCATAGATTAATCCTGAGTTAGAGGGTACGTTGTTATCATTATTTAAAGTAACGAAATGTACACTGAGTTGTGAAGCTTTTTTATACAGCATTGACAGGCGTGTGACGACACATCCTGATAATTTACAAGCTGTTAAATTTTACCTGCGTACATAATGCATTACAGTTCATTCACCTGAATAAATGCAACACTGCCCGGAGAGTGCGGAAATTCTAATACGATTCGATGCGATGTCCGCCCCGGTGTTCCCGTTTTACGGCATACATCAACTCGTCAGCTTTCGCCAGTAAAGTCGTCAGTTCAGCATGCTCACGTTTCAGCAGAATTGCGCCGACGGTTGCAGAAACAGCACACGTGCCGACGCCTTCAACAGGTACCGGTACGCTGATCATATCGATAAGCAGTTTGCACTGAATGTCGATGTCATTCAGGAAGGTCCTGCCTGCCAGCAGGCCAACAACAAATTCATCTCCTCCCCAGCGACAGCATACACAGGTGGAATCGGCAAAAAATCTCGGGATCCGGCTTCCTACTGCTTCAAGTACTTTATCTCCGGCTTCATGACCATACTCATCGTTTACCGGTTTAAACTTGTCCAGATCGATCATCATCAATACAAAGGTTTTGTCATTACCGGCAGAGGCAGAGATAAGATTTCTGAGGAAAGGTTCACCCCCCCGCCGGTTATGCAAACCGGTAAGGGGATCATGTTCAGCAGCAAAACGCACCTGCTCTTCACGTCGCATGCGCTCGGTAATATCATTAACGATAACTTCAATGAGTACCTCACCCTCGCGATGCTGGCTAATGCGTTGTTCACTGACGTAAGCAAACAGACAGTGCACCCATTTAACTTCCCCGTTCTCGTAATAGGAAAGGTCGACAGAGTCCTGTTCAGCGTTTTCTCTTTTTGAGAAGCTGGAAGCGATAGCTTCAACCTGCCCGGACTCGTTAAATTTTCGACAAAAGGTGTCCAGCGAACTGATATCACCCAGCATGTTTCTGAACGCCGGATTTGCCTGTAGCAGACCTTTTTTCGGGGAAATCAGGGCAATACCTATCGTAGCTCTTTCAAAAAGAAGACGGAATTGCCGTTCCAGTTTCTCGGTGTCTTTGCGAAGCTGCTTTTCCTGTAAGTAGAAATGCCGCGTCGCGGATATCATTCCGTTCATCCGGCTAATCAGCTTGCCCAGTTCATCCTGCCGCTTCTTCACTACTGTGATAGTTTGCAGGTTGTCAGGGTCGGAAGGGTCAACCCGCTCAAACTCGCGGCTCAACTTTAATAGTGGCCTGGACAGCATTTCGTTAGTCACTATTGCTACGGCCACAGTAATGCACAGAGCAACCAGTAACATCGATAAACTCCCCTGCATCGCGAACTCGCTTACGTTGCGCTGAATAAATTCAATATCCGGATATACAGAGAGCTTACCGATGGTTTGATCTTCGATAAACGGATGAAACAAAGGAATAACAACACCACCTTCCTGCGTCGTAAGCTCCCCGCTTTGGGCCAGTACTCCTTCATTAGTCGTCACCACCGCGGCCATGACTAAATCATTTCTCACCAGACCTTCGGTGATCTCTTTGGCCAGAATATCGTCTTCCACATAAACGGCGATAGCAGAAGGCTTGCGGGTACTGTCAGCGAGTTGTGCCACCAGTTGTTCAGTGATGAACATCAGAGAGTCTTCGCTCTGCTGATACACAATACTGCCGCCGGCAATGGCAATAATGCCTCCGATAAGAGCGATGATAGAGGCAACCCGGATGTGTAGTCTGCGTAGAAACATTCGTGCAATCCGTTTGCGTTACGTCAAAATGTTGTACTGTATGTCAGGCTGACAACGTTGCTCATGTGGTCTCCGGATACTTGCTGATACAAACTCACTCCCCAGAGCGCATAGCCGGGAACGTCAATCCAGTAATGGTCATATTGGAATTTTATTGCTGACGACGGCGATACATCCCACCGTACTCCCACACCCACTGAGCGCTGACTTTGTGAAATCGCATTCGAAATCTCCTGGCTGGCGAACGACAGTAAACCGAGATATTGTGCTGTTTCTGCATCCGGCGCCTGCGAGAAATCAGGAACAGGCAGTTGCCGAGGGGATTCAGTTTCTTCTATCCCCGCAAGAGTGATGTAAGGCAGGAAGTCACCAAAACGGTAGCCAAGGCTGATATACCCGGATACATAGGGAGATAAAAGTGTCCAGGCTGAATCCATCGCGACCATTTCTGCCATGACCAGCCATTCATCGTTGTTGTACTGATACCCTAAAGACAAATACCAGATGGGCTCATTGTCCATGTGTAAATGATCATAAACTTCATCAACGCCGGGCCAGAGCACATCTGGTACTGCCAGCAGACTATCGTAAAAGCCTTCGAAATCTCCGCCGCTAATGCGGGTTCTGTCTCCCATGAAGTAGGATCCGGTTACTTTTACAAGCCAGTCGTACGCCTCGTAAGTTGTAGTCGCATTCAGAACATAGTCGTAATAAATCGTGGTAAAACTGTCGAGGGCAAACAGGTTACTTTCTGATTTACCGGCAGCAAACGTGTGCTGCCACACGCCGTCATTCGCGCTATGGCGGTACTGGATCTCAGCACCGTCCACATACGACACTGATGAAGTGGGCAAATAGAAATCGACCGGCGGTCTTACCCATGGATAGGCATAGCTGACATTTCTGTATTCAGAGAGTAAATAGGCGTTGTAATTCATCCGGCCAACACGGGCAGACCAGTTCCGGTCGAACTGATAACGCAGGAAGGCCATTTCAAAATAATTAGCAACTTCGCTGTCACCGCGGTCCTGTGCGATTGCCTGTACCACCAGGTCGAGATCGTTTGAGAAGTGATAGTTGAACTGAAACCCGACCATGGTATCGGTGAAGACATTAAAGTGCTTTCTGGGCTTATTCAGATAAGAGGAACGGAACGCAAGCTCGTCGTTACTGCTGTAACTGGCGCCCACTGTCGCAAACCCGCTGAACCGCCAGTTATCGTCATCCGCGCACGGTGCCGCGGCAGAGACCAGCAACAAAGGTAAAATGAGTAAGAGACGGATTTTATTCGAGTACAAGAACAATTTTCATCTCCTCTGAAACAGCATTCATTGGAACATAGGCAATATAGTGCTGATTGCCATTAAACAACTCGCCAAGATTTGCTACCGAATTCACCTGAACCGGCGCTTTGGCACGACCGGAAAACAGTAAACGGGACCAGTACGAGTTCACCTGACGCAGAGAACGGTTTACCAGAGTCTGATAAAACTCTCCTTTCAGATTAAGCTCAGATTTGTAATCTAGAGGAATAAGTACCTCGCCGTCAGATGTCTCGGTAAAACGCCCCATAAATAAATCGATGACTTCAGCTTTCGAAAGGGACTGTACGGCACTGTCGGAGTGAACGACGACAGCAATGGAGTTTTCAGCATTTAACGCGCTTGCATGAAAAGACGTTGTACTGAATACAACGCTGAACAGCAGCCAGATAATTGCCAAACTTTTTGTCATGAAGAAGCTGGGATTACTGAGTAACGAAGAAGATGACTTAACTATAGCCGATATGTTTTAAGTTGCTAATTTTGCGGGAGGAAAAGAAAAACAAAAAAGGCCGCTTGCGCGACCTTTTTTTGGACTAGTGTGTAGTCATCAATTACTTGATGATTTTAGCTACAACACCAGCACCTACTGTACGACCACCTTCACGGATTGCGAAGCGCAGACCTTCTTCCATCGCGATTGGAGCGATCAGGTCAACGACGAATTTCAGGTTGTCACCAGGCATTACCATTTCTACGCCTTCTGGCAGCTCAACAGCACCAGTTACGTCAGTTGTACGGAAGTAGAACTGTGGACGGTAACCTTTGAAGAATGGAGTGTGACGACCGCCTTCATCTTTAGACAGTACGTATACTTCCGCTTCAAACTGAGTGTGAGGAGTGATTGAACCAGGCTTAGCCAGTACCTGACCACGCTCAACGTCATCACGCTTAGTACCACGCAGCAGAACACCAACGTTCTCACCTGCACGACCTTCGTCAAGCAGCTTACGGAACATTTCAACACCGGTACAAGTAGTTTTGGTTGTATCTCTGATACCAACGATTTCTACTTCTTCACCAACTTTAACGATACCTTGCTCAACACGACCAGTTACAACAGTACCACGGCCTGAGATTGAGAATACGTCTTCGATTGGCAGGATGAACGGCTTGTCGATAGCACGCTCTGGCTCTGGAATGTAAGAATCCAGTGCTTCACCCAGTTCGATGATTTTCTTTTCCCACTCTGCGTCGCCTTCAAGGGCTTTCAGAGCAGAACCTTTGATTACTGGCAGGTCGTCACCCGGGAATTCGTATTCAGTCAGAAGTTCACGAACTTCCATCTCAACCAGTTCCAGCAGCTCTTCATCATCAACCATGTCACATTTGTTCATGAATACGATGATGTAAGGGATACCAACCTGACGACCCAGCAGGATGTGCTCACGAGTCTGTGGCATAGGACCATCAGTCGCAGCAACTACCAGGATACCGCCGTCCATCTGAGCAGCACCAGTGATCATGTTTTTAACGTAATCAGCGTGTCCCGGGCAGTCTACGTGCGCGTAGTGGCGGGTAGGCGTGTCATATTCTACGTGTGAAGTAGAGATGGTGATACCACGCGCTTTTTCTTCAGGCGCGTTATCGATTTGATCGAAAGCCTGAGCTGAACCACCGTAAGTCTTTGAAAGGACGGTAGTGATTGCTGCAGTCAGAGTGGTTTTACCGTGGTCAACGTGGCCGATAGTACCCACGTTTACGTGGGGTTTCGTACGTTCAAACTTTTCTTTTGCCATTTTTCTAGTATCCCAGCAAAGTTACGTTAAAAATAAAAAACAATTAATTTAAACATGAGCTGGGGAGAAATGGTGCTGATAGGCAGATTTGAACTGCCGACCTCACCCTTACCAAGGGTGCGCTCTACCAACTGAGCTATATCAGCACGGAAATTGGAGCGGGCAGCGGGAATCGAACCCGCATCATCAGCTTGGAAGGCTGAGGTAATAGCCATTATACGATGCCCGCGTTCCTAATTCTCTGGCCACCTCAATGAAAAAGTGGTGGAGGGGGCAGGATTCGAACCTGCGAAGGCTGAGCCGGCAGATTTACAGTCTGCTCCCGTTGACCGCTTGGGTACCCCTCCAGAGTTTGATGAATGGTGCCGACTGCCGGAATCGAACTGGCGACCTACTGATTACAAGTCAGTTGCTCTACCAACTGAGCTAAGTCGGCTCCTCATCAAGTGGGTGCGCATTCTAGAGTAAGTTATTACTCCGTGCAAGTGTCTTTTTTATTTTTTTTCGTTTTTTTGTCGGAGCGTTTTACTCTTTCAAATCTAACGAAAAATGTTACGCAAAAAGCTGACTTCTTGCGTAGCGGGCAAGACCTTGCACCACCAAATTCGCGGAACGGATAGTATCAGTGGAATGATTTATTGCAAGCATATTTTTATCTCCACCGCCGATAATTACAGCAAAATCGGATCGTTTGCTTAGCAAATAATCAATCGCGCTTAAATAAACACCATTTAGTGCTGCATGACACCCCTGCGCAACGCACATTTCAGTAGAAGAGCCCGGTGCTAAATTTTGCGGTATTGAGTTGTCCGAGGTGACTCTTGCTGTATTTTTAACCAGAGCATCACGCATAAGATGAAAACCGGGACTTATCCAACCGCCTAAATGTTGACCATCTTCAACAAAATCACAGGTAATTGCAGTACCCATGTCAATCACACAAAACATTTTCCTGGTCATTTCCTGTGCAGCGACCATCGCCAGCCACCGGTCGACCCCCATTTTTGTGACATCTTTATAGCTGTTGCGTACCCCAAAATTTTCTTTTTCGGTAAAAATTTCCTGAATGACTCTATTTTCTGTGTCACAGAAATGAATAATTTTTTCTGAAATGTCTTTTTTACCCACATTAGATAAAAAAATATGGGAGAAATGTGTATCCGGCAGCCAATTAATAAATGCATCTGCATCTTTATGAACAAGAGGCTCTGAATCTTTAACATCAGCAAGAGCAACAGACTTTATTCTGCTGTTGCCGGCATCAACCAACAGAACGGCGGTATCAGATACCACGAAGGCTTACCTCACCGCCATGGAAACGGGTAATACCGTCTTCTGTTTCTACCAGCAACGCCCCGCTCTGATCCACACCACGGTCAATACCAGAGAAACGCTTATCGCCCATTTGCAAAACAATTTTCCTGTCTGCAAATAAATCCAGAGATTCCCAGTAAGGTACAAACTTGCCGAAGCCCCGCTGAGTAAACTCAGGCAACAGCTCCCGTAGTGATTCGATAACAGCTGCAGCGAGCCGGTTACGGTCGGGCACTTCACCTAAGTAGCCGGTTAAATCACTGTGAGGTTGCCCAACATCATACTGGGTGTCGGGTACATTCACGTTCAGGCCAATACCAATGACACTGTGCGCAGTGGCGCCGATCTGGCCCTCAACCTCAATGAGAACACCGGCCAGTTTTCGGCCATTCAGGTAAATATCATTCGGCCACTTAAGCTGAGCATCTTCAATTCTGAATTTTCTTAATGCCTCACAGATGGCTACCCCAACGAGAAGAGACAATCCGGCCATGCTTTGGTAGCCATCAGGAAAAGACCAGTACATAGACATAGTTAGACTGCCTCCCACCGGGGCGGTCCATTTACGACCATGGCGGCCCTTACCGTCAGTTTGAACTTCGGCAAGTATTACGTCACCATCAGCCAAATCGTGCCGTGCTGTTGCAATACGCTTTTTCATTTCTGTGTTGGTGGACGCCAGTACCGGCTCAACTTGTATGGTCGACAAACCCGGTCTTGCCAGGTGTTTTTTGATTTGCTCTGTACTGAGCATAGGAAAGCCCTGATTCAATCTGTAACCTTTACCTTTTACTTTAAATACATCCAGGCCCCAGTCAGCAAGCTGCGAGATATGCCCTGCCACAGCGGTTCTTGAAAGCCCTACCTGTTGAGCAATGATTTCGCCGGAATGAAATTGTCCGTCAGCCAGTACAGACAAAATGTGCTGTCGTATAATTTTCGAGGCCTGTTTCATAACGTAATTACTCCGGATTTGCCCACAAGCCTGACTTCCGGCTCCAGCTGAATATCGAATTTCTTATCTACGGCACTAATAATATCACCTGCCATCTTGATCACGTCCTCACCGGAAGCATTTCCGGTATTGGTCAGCACCAAAGGTTGCGTGGGATGACATCGCACACCACCCGTTTCTCGGCCTTTGAATCCACATTGATCGATTAACCAGGCTGCCGGCACCTTTTTACCGCTCTCCGCAGCAAACCCCGGGACTTCACCGTATGCTTTTTTAATTTGTTCGTAACGGGCTGCGGTAATGACAGGGTTTTTAAAAAAACTACCGGCATTGCCCAACAGATCAGGATCAGGCAGCTTTGCCTTTCTCACTTCAATGACTTTATTGTAGATACTTTCCGGTGTCGGGTCCTTCAGCGTTGCAAGCTCCCCGTAAGACACAATGAGCTCGTTATCTACCGGCAGACGAAAATTAACGTAGGTGATCAGTACGTTTCCCGACAGACGGCGTTTAAACACACTGTCGCGATATCCAAATTCACATTCATCGTTGGATAACGTGTTCTGTTCACCGGTAGTGATATCAATATACTCAACAGACTCGATATATCTGCCGACCTCGAGACCATAAGCCCCGATGTTCTGTATTGGAGCTGCACCTGCAGACCCGGGGATCAGTGCCAGATTTTCTAAACCGTACCAACCATTATCTAAACAGTGAGTAACCAGGTTATGCCAGTTCTCACCGCCGGCGACACGCAGCCTGTAAGCATCTTCCGTGGTTTGGACCTCTATCCCGCGCATGCCATTGATAAATATCGTGCCGTCAAAATCGGATAAAAACAGCGTGTTGCTGCCCCCACCCAGAAGATAGCTACAGGCAGACTCCCGCCAGTTCAGGAGAAATTCATCCGGTGTTGTAAAATGGCAAACTGCTTTGCAATTGGCCGGGAGGTGGAAAGTGTGGTGTGATGTTAGTGTGGGCACAGTCTAATAATACTTTTTCTCTTTGCCGCAATGGTAGGCGAACTGACCAGAGAATAAAAGCATCACAGCGCGTAAAGCCGGTCAGCGACTATTGGTTTTGTAAAGGTGGACTATTTTATATCGTTATCTGGATTTCCTATTTATCGCTATGACTAAAGAAATGGATAACCACGTCGTGTAAATTATCGCGGGTAACGTAGTCATTTTCTTTATTCTCTTCATCCTTGCCTATTTTATACAAATGAGAAATCCCCGCTCTGCGTCCTGCTTCAATATCAGACAGTTTGTCCCCTACCATGACGCTTTCACTGAGTGATATATCAAATTGTTCCGCGGCCTCAAGTAGCATACCCGGTTCAGGTTTCCTGCATGAGCAATCCAGCAGATATTTCCCTTCCCCATGTTTACTATGGTGCGGGCAATATTTTACGGCTTTAATATTGACCCTTTCCTTCTCGAATTCACCCAGCATCCATGTAGTTAATGACATAAACGCTGTTTCGTCGTAATAGCCCCGCGCAATACCGGACTGATTTGTAACGACGATGATTTCATATCCATTTTTTCTGATGGTGCGGCAGGCATCGAAAACACCCGGAACAAAATCAAATGAATCAGGCGAAGAAATATAGCCGTGATCGATATTGATAACGCCATCACGGTCGAGGAAGAAGGCTTTGGCTTTCATGTTTTACTAATTAGAAAATATTTAGAGGCAAGTGTATCACTCAGCTGGAAATGAGGTAAAAGAATTGGGCAATAAGGCAATGTGAAAAGCCGCACGAAAGTGCGGCTTTAATGAGGTATGGTGTAAATTATATTATCTCGTGACTTACGAACGGCGGAAGCGACGTAAAGCAACCAGAGACAGAGCAAACATACCTAATGTAGCTGGTGCAGGAACACTTGTAGCAGAACCCGGACCTGTACCAATTGGAACACTGGAAATACCGGTAATGGTAAACAACTGAGCTGCAGTCATAGTATCTACACAGCAAGAGGTACCTGTGAACAGACCCCAGTTGCCGTTACCCAGTACGAGTGGATCGGTAAAGAACCAATCATTATGACCGTTTGTATTACCCCAGTTACCCACATCTTCAGCCCAGCCATCTAATACACCAGAAGCTACCAAAGCGTCGTTAGAAGCAGTATCTCCACCAACATCATTCATAACGCCTGTCCAGTTAAACAGTTGCCAGCTGGCAGTATTCTGAGTAGATGCAGATGCATCCCAGGTACCAATTCTCACCCCACCATTGTCAGAATAGGCGCTGGACTGATTACCATGCCAATGCTGACCGTACATACGGATAGTTCCATTACCCAAATCTTTCCAACCAAAAGCAACAAGGTGCGCGTTTGCCTGGCCTGCCAGACAAAGAACACCAGCACAAACAACACTGATTTTTTTAATCCATGAATTCATAATGTAATCCCTTCGAAGGTTAATAGTTTTATAGACGACCCAAAACCATTTATCGTCTGATGACCTCATAGCAGAAATCGCGCCAGGATCAGGTTTTAAACTTTAGTCTTGTTTTTCAGCATGTTGAATCGGGGATAGCTGTCGCTTTGTTTAAATTGTAAACATATTTGACAAAGAGATAATGTTGCACTTTAAGTGATTAGAATTTACTAATACTTTACACTGAATGATTTTATTTTTAAGAGACTAGTGGCATTCAAAACTAGTAATAAAGTACCAAACATTCATCAAAACAATAAATAACAGACAATTTATATGTAAAGTAACCTGACGAAAGGTACAGGGTAAGTTGTAGTTAAACGCAGATTTCATTCCACTCAACGTTATGATCTGATCCAAACTCTCCAATTTGGAAAGAAGGAGAAACGGATTCGTTTAAGTTCAGAAGAGATTCTGAGCTCAGAACAGAAACGAAAAAAGCCCGCTCAGGTTGAGCGGGCTTCTTCGAATTGGGAGCCTGACGGTGTGCTACTCTCACATGGGGAGACCCCACACTACCATCGCCGCTAACGCGTTTCACTTCTGAGTTCGGAATGGATTCAGGTGGTACCACGTCGCTATTGCCGTCAGGCATAAACTTTTTATAACAATTTCAGAAAGCTTGATACGTTTATCAATCAGAGTAACTTTACTACTCTAACTTAAGTAATTAGTCAGTCATTAACTTCAACACTCTAATGCTTAATCAATCTACCCCTTTAGCGAGTAGAAAAATGTTCAGGAAGGTTCCCTTCCGTTTAAGACATTTTTCACGACTCTCGCGAAGCGAGGTAAAAAGTCTAAAGCTACTTAGGCGTTGTATGGTTAAGCCTCACGGGCAATTAGTACAGGTTAGCTTAATGCCTTGCAACACTTCCACATCCTGCCTATCAACGTTGTAGTCTTCAACAACCCTTCAGAGAGGTTAAACCTCAGGGATGACTCATCTCGGGGCTCGCTTCCCGCTTAGATGCTTTCAGCGGTTATCGATTCCGAACGTAGCTACCGGGCAATGCCTTTGGCAAAACAACCCGAACACCAGCGGTTCGTCCACTCCGGTCCTCTCGTACTAGGAGCAGCTCCCCTCAATCATCCAACGCCCACACCAGATAGGGACCGAACTGTCTCACGACGTTCTAAACCCAGCTCGCGTACCACTTTAAATGGCGAACAGCCATACCCTTGGGACCGACTTCAGCCCCAGGATGTGATGAGCCGACATCGAGGTGCCAAACACCGCCGTCGATATGAACTCTTGGGCGGTATCAGCCTGTTATCCCCGGAGTACCTTTTATCCGTTGAGCGATGGCCCTTCCATACAGAACCACCGGATCACTATGACCTACTTTCGTACCTGCTCGACGTGTCTGTCTCGCAGTTAAGCTAGCTTATGCCATTGCACTAACCTCACGATGTCCGACCGTGATTAGCTAACCTTCGTGCTCCTCCGTTACTATTTGGGAGGAGACCGCCCCAGTCAAACTACCCACCAGACACTGTCCGCATCCCGGATTACGGGACAACGTTAGAACATCAAACATACCAGGGTGGTATTTCAAGGACGGCTCCGTATGAACTGGCGTCCATACTTCAAAGCCTCCCACCTATCCTACACAAGTAGGTTCAATGTTCAGTGCCAAGCTGTAGTAAAGGTTCACGGGGTCTTTCCGTCTAGGTGCGGGTACACAGCATCTTCACTGCGATTTCAATTTCACTGAGTCTCGGGTGGAGACAGCGTGGCCATGGTTACACCATTCGTGCAGGTCGGAACTTACCCGACAAGGAATTTCGCTACCTTAGGACCGTTATAGTTACGGCCGCCGTTTACCGGGGCTTCGATCAAGAGCTTCGCTTACGCTAACCCCATCAATTAACCTTCCGGCACCGGGCAGGTGTCACACCCTATACGTCATCTTACGATTTAGCAGAGTGCTGTGTTTTTAATAAACAGTCCCAGCCACCTGGTCACTGCGGCCCCCGTGTGCTCAAAGAGCAAGTCTCATCACACGCAGGGGCGTACCTTCTCCCGAAGTTACGGTACAATTTTGCCGAGTTCCTTCACCCGAGTTCTCTCAAGCGCCTTAGTATTCTCTACCTGACCACCTGTGTCGGTTTGGGGTACGGTTCACATAATCATAAGTTTAGAAGCTTTTCCTGGAAGCAGGGCATCAACAACTTCACTCCCTTGGGAGCTCGTCTCGTGTCTCAGAATTATAAAACCGGATTTACCTAATCTTACTTCCTACACACTTTCACCTGGGCAACCAACGCCAGGATTGTCTAGCCTTCTCCGTCCCTCCGTCACTGATTATATAAGTACGGGAATATTAACCCGTTTCCCATCGACTACGCATTTCTGCCTCGCCTTAGGGGCCGACTTACCCTGCCCTGATTAGCATGGGACAGGAAACCTTGGTCTTCCGGCGTGGGGGTTTTTCACCCCCATTATCGTTACTCATGTCAGCATTCGCACTTCTGATACCTCCAGCAAACTTCACAGTTCACCTTCAGCGGCTTACAGAACGCTCCCCTACCCAAAGTACAAGTACTTTGCCGCAGCTTCGGTATATTGCTTAGCCCCGTTACATCTTCCGCGCAGGCCGACTCGACTAGTGAGCTATTACGCTTTCTTTAAAGGGTGGCTGCTTCTAAGCCAACCTCCTAGCTGTCTTAGCCTTCCCACATCGTTTCCCACTTAGCAATATTTTGGGACCTTAGCTGGCGGTCTGGGTTGTTTCCCTCTTCACGACGGACGTTAGCACCCGCCGTGTGTCTCCCGGATAGTTCTCTTTGGTATTCGGAGTTTGCAAAGGGTTGGTAAGTCGGGATGACCCCCTAGCCTTAACAGTGCTCTACCCCCAAAGGAATTCGTCCGAGGCTCTACCTAAATAGATTTCGGGGAGAACCAGCTATCTCCCGGTTTGATTGGCCTTTCACCCCCAGCCACAAGTCATCCCCGCCTTTTTCAACAGGCGTGGGTTCGGTCCTCCAGTTGATGTTACTCAACCTTCAACCTGCCCATGGCTAGATCACCGGGTTTCGGGTCTATACCTGGCAACTCAACGCGCAGTTAACACTCGCTTTCGCTACGGCTCCCCTATACGGTTAACCTTGCTACCAAATATAAGTCGCTGACCCATTATACAAAAGGTACGCAGTCACCCCGAAGGGCTCCCACTGCTTGTACGTATACGGTTTCAGGTTCTGTTTCACTCCCCTCACAGGGGTTCTTTTCGCCTTTCCCTCACGGTACTGGTTCACTATCGGTCAGTAAGGAGTATTTAGCCTTGGAGGATGGTCCCCCCATCTTCAGTCAGGATAACACGTGTCCCGACCTACTTAATATGTGCTAACCGTCACTTCGTGTACGGGACTATCACCCTGTTCCGTTAAACTTTCCAGAATATTCCACTATGACAACTAACATCGGCTGGTCCCCTTTCGCTCGCCGCTACTAAGGGAATCTCGGTTGATTTCTTTTCCTCCGGGTACTTAGATGTTTCAGTTCCCCGGGTTTGCCTCGTTAACCTATGTATTCAGTTAACGATACCCGCAAGCGGGTGGGTTTCCCCATTCGGACATCGATGGCTCAAATGCGTTTTGTCAGCTCGCCACCGCTTTTCGCAGACTTACACGTCCTTCATCGCCTCTTACTGCCAAGGCATCCACCGTATACGCTTAGTCACTTAACCATACAACCCTAAATAGCTTCCTTAAGGTAAACCTTAAGTCGTTGCTTCTGCTTATTCACATGAGTAAGGAATAAGTGTTCACAACCATTCACTTCCGCCCAAAACGTGCGACACGTTGAAAGAATGGGTTTCAGCTGCCTGTCCTCCGCCTTTTTATCCGGAGCCAGGTGTGCACTTAAGCACTGTTGTATGCATGACTGTCTAATCAATTACATTGCAGCTTACGCTGCGCCGTTGTCAGATAGAGTAGCTTTTGAAAGAACATCTTTTCGATATTCTCAGTTACTCAATTTGATTGATTACTAATATCAGCTTTCCAAATTGTTAAAGAACAAGAGTTTGCTCTGCATCTCAATGAGATACATAACAAAACAATCTGTGTGAACACTGCGCTAAAAGGCAATAGACGATTTTTAAGGTAAGGAGGTGATCCAACCCCAGGTTCCCCTAGGGTTACCTTGTTACGACTTCACCCCAGTCATGAAACACAAAGTGGTAATCGTCCTCCCGAAGGTTAGACTAACTACTTCTTTTGCATCCCACTCCCATGGTGTGACGGGCGGTGTGTACAAGGCCCGGGAACGTATTCACCGCAGTATGCTGACCTGCGATTACTAGCGATTCCGACTTCATGGAGTCGAGTTGCAGACTCCAATCCGGACTACGACAAGCTTTAAGGGGTCCGCTCCACATCACTGTCTTGCTTCCCTCTGTACTTGCCATTGTAGCACGTGTGTAGCCCTACACGTAAGGGCCATGATGACTTGACGTCGTCCCCACCTTCCTCCGGTTTGTCACCGGCAGTCTCCTTAGAGTGCCCAACCAAATGCTGGCAACTAAGGACAAGGGTTGCGCTCGTTGCGGGACTTAACCCAACATCTCACGACACGAGCTGACGACAGCCATGCAGCACCTGTGTCAGAGTTCCCGAAGGCACTAATCCATCTCTGGAAAATTCTCTGCATGTCAAGTGTAGGTAAGGTTCTTCGCGTTGCTTCGAATTAAACCACATGCTCCACCGCTTGTGCGGGCCCCCGTCAATTCATTTGAGTTTTAACCTTGCGGCCGTACTCCCCAGGCGGTCTACTTAGCGCGTTAGCTTCGCTACGCACGAATTAAATTCACACACAGCTAGTAGACAGCGTTTACGGTGTGGACTACCAGGGTATCTAATCCTGTTCGCTACCCACACTTTCGGACATGAGCGTCAGTCTTTGGCCAGGGAGTCGCCTTCGCCACTGATGTTCCTCCAGATATCTACGCATTTCACCGCTACACCTGGAATTCCACTCCCCTCTCCAAGACTCTAGTCTGCCAGTTCTAAATGACCATCCCAGGTTGAGCCCGGGGCTTTCACATCTAGCTTAACAAACCGCCTGCGTCCGCTTTACGCCCAGTAATTCCGATTAACGCTCGCACCCTCCGTATTACCGCGGCTGCTGGCACGGAGTTAGCCGGTGCTTCTTCTGTTGTTAACGTCACAGTTGGCAGGTATTAACTACCAACCTTTCCTCACAACTGAAAGTGCTTTACAACCCGAAGGCCTTCTTCACACACGCGGCATGGCTGCATCAGGGTTTCCCCCATTGTGCAATATTCCCCACTGCTGCCTCCCGTAGGAGTCTGGGCCGTGTCTCAGTCCCAGTGTGGCTGATCTTCCTCTCAGAACAGCTAGAGATCGTCGCCTTGGTGAGCTTTTACCTCACCAACTAGCTAATCTCACTTGGGCCTCTCTTCAGGCAGGAGCTAAAAGCCCCCTTTGGTCCGTAGACGTTATGCGGTATTAGCAGTCGTTTCCAACTGTTATCCCCCTCCCAAAGGCAAGTTCCCAAGCATTACTCACCCGTCCGCCACTCGTCAGCAAATAGCAAGCTATTCCTGTTACCGTTCGACTTGCATGTGTTAGGCCTGCCGCCAGCGTTCAATCTGAGCCATGATCAAACTCTTCAATTAAATATATCGAAAAACTTTTATGAATCGTCGGTTGACACTCTTAACGAGTGCCCACACAGATTGTCTTGTTATAAATTTTTAAAGAACAATGCTAAGAATTTCCTTAGCTGCTTCAGCGTTTCTCCCTGAAGCGGGACGCGCATTCTACGCGTTTCGTTTTCAGTGTCAACATCTTTTTGAAATTTAATTTCTCAAGTGTTTTCACTGAAAACTGTTATAACTCATCACGTTTGCTCTGTGTTATAACACTTCTTTAGTAGTCTCTTTCGTGACTCCCCGTCAGAAGTGGGCGCATTTTAGAGATTTATAATCGCACGTCAACACCTATACCTAAAAAAGTTGTGTTTATGCGTTCGAATGATTACTTTATAGACTATACATACAATAATTAGACAATTTGAACTAATTGCGAATACGATAGCTCTATTATAAGAGCAATAATAGCGTCCATAAGGGACGTAATTTAATGAGGGTGGAGTATGACTCCCAGAGTTAGCATACCGTTTTTTGTAGTAGCTATGTGTTTACCCGCACTATGTTTCGCAGCATCTAACGCAGACACAGTTAAGAATAATAATGATGATTTTCAGATCCAGTTTCTGAAACGTCAGGTTGATCAAAACATGTCTATCGGCCGGGCTATCCGGTCGATTGCCAGCCACTATCCCCAGGATGTGGTGTCTATTGTTGATGTAGCACTGGATACTTATCCTGATAAATACCGCGAAATTATCTTTGCCGCCATTTCAGCACAACCCGCTTCTACCCAGGATATTGTGCAGATGGCAATTGAGAAGGATGTCAGTACCTGTACTAATATCGTTAAGCTGGCAATTCGCGCTGAGCCCAGTTACGTTGATTTTGTTGTTCAGGCCGCAGCCGATACGACTCCGGAAGAGCTGGATGAAATAGTGCGTGTTGCAGTACAAACTGAACCTGACTCGGCCGATCGTATTGTGCAAACATTATCTCAGGAGCATCCCAATAAGGTAATTGAGATCCTGTCAACCGCACTGAATACTGTACCCTATGTAGGCGAGTATGTTGTGGATGCATTGCTTGCAGTGTTCCCTGCCCAGTCAGATGAGGTGATTACCACCGCCCTGCAACAAACTCATGCCGAGAAAGAGCAGGCAATCCGGATATTGGAAACAGCGCAAAGTTATGGTGTCAGTGACGAAAAGCTGGCTGAATATGGCCAGTCCATAGGCTTAACTGACGAAGATATAGAGTTAGTACTGAACAGATAAAACAAAGGGGAGCAAATGCTCCCCTTCTTGTTTTCTTTCTTAATTAGTCTGCACCGAACAAATCACGGCTGTAGACTTTATCAAGAACGTCACGAATATCGTCGGTAACACGGTTAGCAACAATAACATCTGACATTTCTTTAAACGCATCCAAATCGTTAATTACGCGGGAATTAAAAAACTCATCCTCTTTAATAACCGGTTCATAGACCACCACTTCAATACCTTTGGCCTTAATACGTTTCATGATCCCCTGAATCGCACTGGCGCGGAAGTTATCCGAACCGGACTTCATGATCAGACGGAAAATACCGACAATTTTAGGACGGCGACTGATAATCGAATCAGCCACAAAATCCTTACGGGTACGGTTGGCATCGACGATTGCCTGAATCATGTTGTTAGGCACATTACTGTAATTAGCCAGCAGTTGCTTCGTATCCTTAGGTAAACAGTAGCCGCCGTAACCAAAACTTGGATTGTTGTAATGTTTGCCGATTCGCGGGTCAAGACCAACACCTTCAATAATCTGTTTTGAATCCAGACCATGGCTTTCAGCATAGCTGTCCAGCTCATTAAAATACGCAACCCGCATGGCCAGATAGGTGTTGGCAAAAAGCTTAATGGCTTCTGCTTCAGTACTGTCGGTAAACAGCACTTCGATATCTTCTTTAATTGCACCTTGCTTGAGTAAGCCAGCAAACACTTCTGCCCGCTCACTTCTTTCGCCCACAATAATACGGCTTGGATAAAGGTTGTCGTAAAGCGCACGACCTTCACGTAAGAACTCAGGTGAGAATAGAAGAGTGTCGGTACCGTGCTCAGCCTTTGCCTCACGGGTAAAGCCAACAGGTACTGTAGACTTCACTACCATTACTGCTTTCGGATTTACTTTCATTACAGTTTTGATGACTGAATCAACACTGCCAGTATTAAAATAGTTTGTTTGCGGGTCGTAATCAGTAGGCGTTGCGATAACCACGAAATCTGCATCGCGGTACGCCTCTTCTGCATCAAGGGTCGCTCTTAGATTAAGTTCCTTCTCCGCCAGATATTGAGAAATTTCTTTATCTTCAATAGGCGACTTCCGTGCGTTGAGCATTTCTACCTTTTCAGGAACTAAGTCAACAGCAACAACTTCATTGTGCTGGGCAAGCAGCACTGCGTTTGATAATCCTACGTAGCCAGTCCCGGCTACTGCGACTTTGAATTTCTTATTCGTCGGTTCCATTTTTTCTCACTATCTAAAGGTATAAATACTGTTTCTAAAAAGTTGGGGGCCCAAGGGCGGTAAACTCTTCACGACGCTTAATAGAAAAGTTCTCTCTCTTAAGTGTCAAATTAGGGCTGTATGCCGGGTCATGACTGATATAAGCATGCCATTGACTACGCAAATATTCGAGTTCGCGATTAAAACGTGCCGCTTTTTCAGGAGCAACATCCAGGCCACGACTGACCGATTCATGATGGTAAAGCTCGGCTTCGGCACAAAATACATTTCTGACACCAGTTTCTCTGACTCGCAAACAAAAGTCTACATCGTTAAAAGCAACGGCCAGATCCTGTTCGTTTAAACCACCGACTTCCAAAAATTTGGACTTTTTAACCAGTAAACAGGCTGCAGTCACAGCCGAATAATTTTGAGTGGCCAGTAATCGTTTCATGTATCCGGGATGATATCGGGGGAAGTACTTATGCGCATGCCCTGCACCACCGCCATAGCCTAAAACTACACCTGCATGTTGAATGCATCCGTCCGAATACAACAATTTGGCGCCTACACACCCAACATCGTCCCTCATCGCGTGACCAACCATATAAGTGAGCCAGTCAGGCTTAATAACTTCTATGTCGTTGTTGATAAGGCCAATGATCTCACCCTTCGCGTGTGACACGCCAAAATTATTTATTGCCGAATAGTTAAATGGGCCGGGGTATTTGATCACCCTGATTTCAGGTAAAGCATCAAGAGATGCAAAATACTCAAGACTTTCCTTCTCATCCGAGCCATTGTCTATCAGGATGATTTCATAATTTTTATAAAGTGTTTTTTCCCTGATCGAATCGATACACGTTTTAACCAGCTCTTTCGCATTTTTTGTAGGTATGACTAAAGAAACCAGAGGCTGCTCTTTAACAGGCCATTGCACATGGTTGATTTTTTGTTCAACATTTAATGCCGGGACAGCATCTGTATGTTGCTTTGTCAGTCTTGCGATGTCTTCTAATGCAGACACTTCCTGTCTCGCATGAGCTTCTTCATCACGTATGACCAATACTGAAGGAATATGACCAACACGCATATCAGACTTCTGTAACCAGATCTCTGACGTTAAACCTGCAATAGAGACAGCACTAAGCTGAACAGTGTTCAGGAGCTCACGTTTAATCAGTACTCCTGTCGAAACATAGCCGGCAGAAAGTTGCAGCTCGGGATTCCAGTCAGGCAGGAAATGAGGTGAACCGGGCTTTTTGGGGTCTGCAGTAATATCTGTATCACAATACACGAGATCATAAGAATCCTGCTGTAACAACGCAGACATCATGTAGCAAGATTGGGGACGCAATGTATCTCCTGCGTTTATCAAAAGCACATGGCTGCCAGTGTTTTTATTTAGCAGTAACTCATTAAATTCCGGGCAACCCTTTTCATCCTTTTTCGCAGGCCAGATTACATAAGGAAGATTCAACGATTTGAGATTTTTAATAGTTTTTTCGTGACCAGACTCTCCGGCTACCACAACCAGAAGATCTGCAGGCTCATTACGGAAAGATACATTTTCAATCAGTTTATTGTGGTGAGAAACAAACTCCCGATAAAGTTTCTTTTTCGTCCGCTTCGTTGGCTCACCATATGTGAGACCAGAACGCCGGATTGACTGACTGTAAAACGTGGTTAGCCTTTCACTACGTTTTACCTTTTCACGAATTGGGGATGGCACCAACTTAATAGCCATCTGCACGGATTGCATTGCAATCTTCTTCATTTAAACCTGCTAATCATCGAACATTAAAAAAGCCGCATGGAGATGCGGCTTTTATACTAACACGGAATAACGGAAAGAATTAATTTCCGGCCCCAAGACGCTCACCCTGATAGCTACCGTCTAGCACAGCTTTCCACCAGGCTTCATTGTTGAGGTACCACTCGACAGTTTTACGGATACCGCTTTCGAAGGTTTCCTGCGGGGTCCAGCCCAGTTCTTTCTGAATCTTGGAGGCATCGATGGCATAGCGCATATCGTGGCCTGGACGGTCTGTCACGTAAGTGATTTGCTCTGCGTACCTGGTACTTTTTGGCTTCACGTCATCCAGAATGGTGCAGATGGTTTTTACCACGTCGATATTCTGTTTCTCATTATGGCCGCCAATGTTATAGGTTTCACCGATTTCACCGTTCAGGGCGACCACAACCAGTGCGCGGGCATGGTCTTCCACATACAGCCAGTCACGGATTTGATTGCCTTTACCATAGACAGGTAAATCTTTTCCGGCCAGGGCATTCAGAATAACCAGCGGAATAAGTTTTTCCGGGAAGTGATACGGACCGTAGTTATTCGAGCAGTTGGTCACGAGCGTGGGCAGCTTGTAAGTACGCAGCCAGGCGCGGACCAACTGGTCTGAAGACGCTTTACTCGCGGAATAGGGGGAGCTCGGCGCGTAGGGCGTTGTTTCAGTAAACAGTGGCAGTCCGGTGCCCTCTTCCACTTCATCCGGATGTGGCAGGTCGCCGTACACTTCATCGGTGGAGATGTGGTGGAATTTAAAGCCGTCTTTCTTATCGCCTTCCAGCTGTGACCAGTACGCGCGTGCCTGCTCCAGCAACGTGTAAGTACCGACGACATTAGTCTGGATAAATTCACCCGGGCCGTCGATAGAGCGGTCAACGTGGGATTCTGCTGCCAGGTGCATGACAATGTCAGGCTGGTGTGTCGTGAATACACGTTTTACTTCGTCGGCATCGCAGATATCGACTTTCTCGAAGAAGTAGCGGTTGCTGTCTGACACGGTAGTCAGTGATTCCAGGTTACCGGCATAAGTCAGTTTATCTACGTTGATAACCGTATGGTCAGTATCGTTAATCAGGTGGCGGACTACCGCCGAACCGATGAAGCCGGCACCGCCGGTGACTAGTATAGTTTTGCTCATTGTGTGTTGCTCTGTTCTGATTTCAGTGCATCCAGCATGGCGGAGAGTTGTGCACGCCAGTGGGCAGGTTGCACTGAAGAAAAGGTTTCGCGGGTCAGGGTTTTATCCAGCACACTGTAATGCGGTCGCTTCGCCGGTGTGGGATATTGTGACGACGGAATAGGCAGTACAGGAATTTTGTTATCAAGCAGGCCTTTTTCGACTGCCAGTTCCTGAATGGCCAGTGCAAAGTCGTACCAGCTGGTCACGCCCTCGTCGGTCCAGTGGAATATCCCTGCAGTTTTGTTTTGTGCGGCATACAAACAGGCCTGTGCCAGTCCGCTTGCCAGTGTGGGCGAGCCAATCTGGTCATCAATCACAGTCAGCTGTGGCTTATCTGCCATCAGGCGCAGCATGGTTTTCACGAAGTTATTGCCATGCGTGGAGTACACCCAGGCGGTGCGGATTAAGCAGCTTGAAGCCGGAATGGTATTGAGCAGCGCTTTTTCACCGTCAGCTTTCGTTTGTCCGTATACGCCCTGCGGTTCGATGGTGTCATCTACTGTGTAAGGTGAGCCTTTCTTACCGTTAAATACATAGTCGGTAGACACATGCACCAGGAAAATGCTGTTTACTTTGCAGTACTCGGCAAGATTCGCCACGCCCTGCGTGTTAATCAGCGCCGCCGCTTCCGGTTCAGATTCCGCTTTATCTACCGCGGTATACGCAGAAGCATTGATGACAGCTTCCGGTTTAATACTGTCCAGCTTATCTGCCAGTGCGGCCTTATCGGTAATGTCGATATCATCACGGCCCAGGCAAACAATATTATCACCGCCTGCCTGCTGAAGCTCGTAAGCCAGTTGTCCGGATTTCCCTATTACAACAATTGACATGGGCTTTCCTTAAAATGCCGGTGCGTCGGTAAAGGCCTGGCCTTCCGCGTCTTTTGCAGACAGCGACGGCGCTTCGCCGTTTACCAGCGGCCAGTCAATACCGATAGTCGGGTCATCAAATTTCACCGACACTTCAGATGCCGGGTGATAATAATCCGTGCACTTGTACACGAACTCTGCCGATTCACTGGTCACATAAAAACCGTGCGCAAAACCTGCCGGCACCCACAGTTGACGTTTGTTTTCAGCAGACAACATTACGCCAACCCATTTGCCAAACGTGGGCGAGTCTTTACGCATATCTACCGCTACGTCGAACACTTCGCCGCTGACCACACGGACTAACTTGCCCTGAGTCTGTTCCAGCTGATAATGCAGACCACGGAGAATGCCCTGCTTAGATTTTGAATGGTTGTCCTGTACGAAATCCACATCGGCACATTCCTGTTTGAACCAGTCAGTGCGGAAGGTTTCGAGGAAAAAGCCACGCTCATCACCAAAGACGCGGGGCTCAATGATTTTGACATCCGGAATGTCGGTGGTTACTACTTGCATACTCTTACCTGAATAAAAATCGAATAATCTTTTAGCGTGACAGCGTACCGTTACACTTTAACGCGGTCGCTGATGACTTTCATCAGATAATCGCCATAGCCACTCTTCTTAAGCGGGGCTGCCAGCTTTTCAAGCTGTGCCGCATCGATAAAGCCCATACGGTAAGCGACTTCTTCAGGACAACAGACTTTCAGGCCCTGACGTTTTTCGATTGCAGCCACAAAGTTGGCAGCATCAAGCAGGCTGTCCAGCGTGCCGGTATCCAGCCAGGCAGAACCACGCCCCATAAGCTCTACTTTCAGACTACCATCTTGGAGATACAGGTTATTGAGGTCAGTAATTTCCAGCTCGCCACGTGGAGATGGCTTTACCTCTTTAGCAAAATCAACTACACGGTTATCGTAGTAATACAAACCAGTAACTGCATAGTTAGATTTAGGTTCAGCAGGCTTCTCTTCGATAGACAGGGCATTCCAGTCATTATCAAAATCTACGACTCCATAGCGTTCAGGGTCGTTAACGTGGTAACCGAAGACTGTCGCGCCAGACTCTTGCTGATATGCGTTCTTAAGAGACACCTTCAGGTCGTGACCGTAATAAATATTATCACCGAGGATAAGCGTACATGCATCATTCCCGATGAACTCTTCACCAATGAGGAAAGCTTGCGCCAGACCGTCCGGGGAAGGTTGTGCCGCATACTGAATATTAATTCCGAGGTCAGAACCATCACCAATCAGTTCAATGAACCGGGCCTGCTCCTGCGGCGTGGTGATAATGAGGATGTCGCGAATACCGGACATCATCAGCGTCGCCAGCGGATAGAAGATCATCGGCTTGTCGTACACCGGCATCAGTTGCTTACTGACGACTTTCGTTAGCGGGTGAAGGCGTGTGCCTGAGCCACCGGCCAGTATTATTCCTTTTCTCACGTTAATTCCTGTTCACATACCACGTTTAAAATAATTTCATCATATGCTATCCCATAGATAAATTCAGCCGGAAGTACTCAGAGACTCTTTTAGTTTACGTATCAGCCGGAGCCATTTAGGCGTTAGCTGCTTTAACACGCCGATTCGTTCAGGATACGACAATGCATCCTTCCGCAATACAGCCTCATTATAAGCCAAGTAAAGGGCCGTGCGGGACAGCTTTCGTTGTTTGAGTAATACCTTGAGAACGCGTTTGAATTCAGTCAACGTAAGCTCTTGTTTTCTGTAAGGCTTATTAACCTGTGCGGCGCATTGTTCATAGAAAGCGTCAGAATTAGCGACTTTATGGTTATCCAGAAACCGCTTCAATTGCCCAAGATAGGCTTCTTTATTCTTTTCAAAATTGTCGTCTGTGAACAACGAAAATGCTTCGGAGTCTCCATAACTCTGTAACGCAAGATCTAACTGCGTTTGGAATGATTCAGACTCCAGTTGATTGAACCAACGCTTAACCTCAATACTTTCAATACAATATGAGGGATTAATTCTTCCAACCGACGTATCTACGCCGGAGCTATTAATACCTAACGCATCGAGAAAGTCTGCAACGATACTTTCAGCTACAAACAGCTTTTTCGAGTAAGGTCTGAGAATAAAGCGCTCTTCACCGATTTTACTGATAGATTCGCTTAATGCTCTGAGGGTAGGTTGTAAGGGCCCATTTTGCCTAAACGTTTCCGTTCTTCCATGTCGTTTTACTGCCTGATTATACGATGACTGCATCATCTCCAGACCGAAACGGACGTAGCCAATAAATTGAGCTTCGGCCACTTTACCAGCTAAAGCTTCCAGTTTTTTGAAAAAAAATTCTGAAGAAAAAACGATGGTATGGCACTGCGCGCTATTTGCTGCTGCGATTTCTGATGCCATTAATTTATCGGAAAACTCGAGCCCCTTTTCGGACTCAACAAAAACTTTACGGAGGTTACCGGAACTGACACCATTAACATCGAGCACATGAGCAGGGTAATAAATCCCCTGTTCTATCAGCCACTGACGATTGGACGACATCCATTTTTGTATGGCTGAAGTGCCAGACTTTGGTGGGCCGAAATGAAAAACTACTTTCATAAAAACCTTTTATTACTTAGCAAAGCAAGACTGTTGCCGCGCCGTATTTATATTCTGACCTTAGTACGCACTAGTAGCCTTTTCGGATACTCTTCTTAAGCCAGACATCTAACCTTATTCACTGCTGCATGAAAGATATTTTGATCTCATCAAAATTCACGGCTACGACTATCGAAATTGAATACAGCCGCCTCTACTCGCAAAAAAGTGAACAGGAGGTAAGCAAGATTGGCTCTCAGCACCAAAGTGCGGCATATTACAACACAAACTCGGACCAGATTGAATCTGCGAGGCAGGCTAAATCGAGTAGACAAGCACTCTCACCAAACATAACATGTGCACATTCACTCACTTAAACAGTTGTTATGTCTGATAGTCCCTCTCAAGAACTACTCGCACTCATAGATTCAGAGTGGTATCTGAACACCTACCCTGATATTGCTGCTGCCGGCATCGACCCTGCCAACCATTATAAAAACTATGGTTGGAAAGAGGGGCGCTGGCCTTGCGCAATGGAAACGGTTAAGCTGGACAACCGATTGTGGGCCGTTTCCGAGCCTGAAGAGGTTCTTCAGCGCTTAAATAAGATAGCAAGTAACCATAACAACTTTGAGCAGAGTCTAGCTACCTGGTTTATTTGCAGATGGCATGCTAGCTGGGGCAACTGGGGGGCAACAAAAGAATATGCAGAGGATCTGCTTTTAGACGAAAACTTAAAATTGTTTATCCGCCATGACGGCCCATATTTGCTTGCATTTAGTGCCTACTTTCATTGTGGAGATATCGAGAATGCCAGGCGAGTTCTAGAGCATAAAGGCTGGTTACCATCCGATAATAAACTTCTGGCCGCATCTATGTTGAAAAAAGGTGCAGAGAAGCTGGCAGTCATCAATCATCTATTTAAGCGCCACAACTTAATTCCACTTACCGTAAACCAGTCTGCAACATTGGATTCATTAACGGCTAACTCCGAGCAATCTGCAATTACGCTAAACTATTTCAGCCCTTTAGTATCAGTACTCATTCCCTGCTACAACGCAGAGAATACGTTGGCGACGGCGTTAAATAGCCTATTAAGTCAGACCTACTCAAAGATCGAAATAATCGTTGTAGACGATGCATCTACAGATAACAGTAAAGCCGTTATCGAAAAGTTCGTTAAACAGGATTCAAGGATCAAATTTATTCCACTGCCTGAAAACGGAGGAGCCTATGCTGCCAGAAATGCAGGTCTTAAATTGTCGAAGGGCCAACTTATTACCGTTCATGATGCCGACGACTGGTCCCACCCACAAAAAATTGAAAAGCAGGTTGAAGCAATACGCTGCTACCGAAAGGTAAAAGCCGCCGTATCCTACTGGGCAAGAACCGATCCGTCACTGCATTTTGAAACATGGCGAATGGAACAAGGCTGGATTTACAGAAATGTATCCAGCCTTATGTTTCGTCGCTCAGTTTTCAGAAAACTTGGCTATTGGGATAATGTCTCGGTTAATGCAGACACTGAATATTGGCTGCGGATCCAGAAAAAGTACGGCCCGGCTGCGATCAGTGAAGTTATGCCCGGAGTTCCCCTTGCCTTCGGTCGAGTTGACAAGGGGTCACTGACTCAAACCAGCGCCACACACCTGCGTACTCAGTACTCAGGAATTAGAAAGGATTATAATGATGCGGCTATAGAATGGCATAACCGTGCAAGAAGACTCTATATGCCGCAGCGTGCCGTACGCAAGTTCGTTGCACCTCCATTGATTTGCCGAGGCTCCTTGGAAATACGAAAAGCCAATCTTAAAAAAGCGCTAAAGACTAAAGACTTATTCGACCCTGACTGGTATATAGACGCCTACCCTGACATCGCCGCAGCTAGTGTTGATCCTCTAACTCACTTCATTAATCACGGCATCGACGAAGGTCGCGATCCTAATCCCTACCTGAGTGTAAGTGGTCTCGCGTACATTAAAGGAAAATCAAACTTCGAAGCTATTTCATTGTGGGCATCAGAGCCTGTCGATAAGACTAAATTGTTTTCTGTAACTGGCGATGCTAAAAAACAAAGCGGTAAAAAAGTACTTATGGTTGCTCACCTGGCTGGTAACGAATTGTTTGGTGCCGAACGAAGCTTTCTTGATTGCATAAAAATGTTATATCAGCAGAATGCTGATATAACAGTTATATTACCCAGCGGCATTAACCATAGGTATATCAGAGAGATAGCTGACTCTGTCAGCAAAATCTATTTTACTCCACTCCCATGGTGGCGAAGGGGTAGAAGGGAAATCGTAGAAGTTACGGGTCAAATTAGCTCAATCATTACTGCCAGTAAAACATCCGTGGTTTATGTAAATACGCTCACACTCTGGGAACCTCATTTAGCAGCCAGACAATCTGGAGTGAAGTCATTGATGCATGTGAGGGAACTGCCTAATCACGATACGGATTTGTGTAGCCGACTAAATGCAACGCCAGAGCAAATCAGACAACATATTGACGAATGCGCTGACCTCGTTATCGCCAATTCCGGTGTCACTGCATCGTTTGTTAACCTGAAAGAAAAAACAACTATTGTTTACAACGCAATAGATACCAGGCAATTTCGAAGAACGCAGGATAAGTCTGCCACCTCTACCTTGAACGTTATTATGCTAAGCAGTAACACCATTAAAAAAGGTATCGACGACTTTTTTAAAATTGCTGAATTCGTTGCTAAAAAGCACCAAGACATCACTTTTTTTCTGTATGGGCCGGAAACTGAAGCCCTCACCGCTCGGCTCGAAAGTTACTCCCAGAAAAATGTAGCGTACTGTGGTTATGCTACTAATCCTGTTGATGCTTATCAGAATATGGATGTGATACTGAATCTATCGCACTTTCAGGAATCATTCGGCAGAACAGTCGTAGAAGGTATGGCTTGTAGCTGCGTACCCATTGCCTATAACTGGGGAGCGCTGGAAGAAATCATTGATCTATCAGCAGGTTATCTTGCTCCATTTGGTGATTATCAATATGTTGCAGACCGAATCATTACTCTACAAAAAAACAAAGCGGGGCTGGCAAAGATACAACGGATGGTTCGGGATATCGCAGTAACACGCTATGGACAAGAAGCAATATCAAAACAGTATCTCACTGCGCTTGGGCAAGTATCGGCTCCTTATTAAATTCGGGAAACTCTCCCTCCCCTTTTCTAACTTTTATGTTTCTATTAAGGTATATCAGCGGTCATTGTTCTGCGATTGCTATTGTAAACGGCCCATGAAGCAGTGAATTGCAATTCAAGTCACATCTTGAATATCTACTTATTCAAACTGTAAAGATACACGATGTTTTTTCAGTTTAGACAGACATTAACTGAGCAAGCCTGAAATAACTGGGAATTCCGCCACAAGCCTTTCGTATTCAACTATAGGCGCATTTTCACTCCGCCTTACAAACCCTTTTTCAGCCGTATCCTGTTCGGCATAGGCCAACTTCAGATAGTACGGCCGAGTCCCCCTTTCCTGCACGACCACATGCGACTTATCGACCTTAGTATGGTTTCCAGCGTCATAAATGCTGAATGTTGCTGAGGCACCAGTTTTTTCGTTATCGAATTTATGGATCTTAGTCAGACCGACTGCGACCTTTGGGTAGTCAATTTCAATGGTTTTTAAAATTGTCTTCTCACGTGGCTCGTATAAGCTCTCGAATCCGCAAGGAAATGTAATAATTCGCTCCGAGAATTCATTAGAAACATACTTCTCAACGTTCAGCAGAAAATCTTTACCAAGTGCATCATCATCGTCCAACCTGACAGTAGCATACACACTATTACCCGTTGCTTGCGATAAGCTAGCATGCAAATCCCTTCTCACACATTCATGAAAGTTATCATCTTCGGTAATGTATCTGATATTCATGAAATTGTAAGGTGAACACAATTCCTTCAACTTATTCCGTTGTTTATCAGGAAGTTGCGTGGAAGTATAAAGCAGCACTACCACTTCAGCGTTTTTAACACGAGACTCGTTCTGTGCCAACGATGGCAGAACAAGTTCCTTGAAAAACAGAAACTTAGTATCCATACGTGCTTCAGAGAACAAGATTTGCTTATATTTTTCCCTATCCTTTGTATCTGAAATTTTCCATGCTTTCGTTTTTGACAGAATGGAATAGCGTATCACTACAAAAATTTTTCGATTACTGTTAGACATTGTGCTGCTCAACCAATTCTACTTCAGGTTTCACTGAGAAAATTGACTCAATACGACTTTCCAATGCCTCACGTTCCACTCCCGTGTGGCTTTCAGAAAGGAGTGTGAATTCGCTCGTTGTTATCGAGGCAACATTTTCCAATTCTTCTTCGAAAAGCTGAGGGGAAGAAGCAATAACCTGGTTTGCTTTAACATTCATTCCGTAAACTACAGGGTGTGTTAAATCGGACATTAGCAAATTGAAGTACCGAGCATCAAAGTTCTCTCTGAATTCTCCGTAAACCGGCCAATGGTATATTCCGACCTTCCTCCTATTGCTGAGAGCTTGTTTAATCTTCTCATAAATCACATCATTGTCTTTTGATTCGGAAAAATCAGCGATAAACAGAACGTCACAATCTAAGTCAGTATCACCTCTAGTAACCATTGTCTGGGCAGTATTAAACGGTCTTTTTTCCGAATCATCAACATAGTAGTCACTGGTGTTTTTATGCCACCATTCACAACCACTCCGATAGATGTGGCGCAGACCATTATGAATCGTTTTCACATGGGTGGACTTCGTGCGAGTCAAAGATCCATCATCATCCAAAGCAAACGCCATTGGTACAGCGCTGATTATGTTTTTTACTGACCATCTACGGTATTTTGCCTGTATTCGCCAGATGAACTCAGTATCCCCTCCTACAACAACAGAATCCCAGAAACCCACGTCATCTACAATTTCCCTGCGGAATAAAAATGATGAGTGACTCCAGTGGATTAATCGAGGATTGAGGCGCCAGTTATGACTAAAGTGAAGATTATCTAAGGCACGCGTCCAGTGAGTACACACCCCCTTCACATTGGGATTTCTTTCAAGGAAATCCATTTGAGCCGCGATTTTCTGAGGATGCGACCAGTCATCACCATCATGCGTGGTAATAAAATCTCCAGTTGCTAGCTTAAGGCCAGTATTGCGTGCCCGATAAGCACCACCGTTTTTTTCCTGTCTGACAGGAATCACTCTGCTATCTTGCTCGGCGAATTTTTGTGCGACTGCATACGTGCCATCGGGGCTACAATCATCAACAACGATGATTTCAAGATTTTGCCAACTCTGATTTAGCAGTGACTGAATGGCAATCCCCAACCTATCTTCCGTCATGTACGTGGGTATAATGACACTTACTTTCTTTTCCGACTCAATTTTCGGCGCTGATGCCTGGATATTCGCAAACGAAAGTGGCTTGCTCGGATCTATCCGCTCAATAGAGGCATATCCATGACTGGAAAATGCCGCATTAATTTTAGTAAGACGCTCTTCTTCCGTTGTCTGCACATTGGATATAGACAATAGCATATCGGCATCATCCGGCTTTTTATCCAAGAATTCCTGCAATGTCTTCCGTGCAGCTTCTGTTTGTCCCAAATGCATCAGACAATAAGCTTTATTCATTACAGCCACTTTGCCGAGACGATATTCTTCCCCCAATGAATCGATTAACTCTCCCAAAGAGAGTGACGTTTTATAGTCGTCGACAAAGTAATACCACCGCGCCGCCTGCCATGCAGCAAAATAGCGAAGATCATTATCTTTTTGCTCATTGGTGTAGATAGCCTCCAGATCTCTCAAAGCCGGCTTTGAATAACCGCCCCAGAGATGGTTTACAATGCTATACCTAATTTTATCTACTGAGTTGTCCAAATATCTTTTTTGTTGTTTTGGATTGGGCTTTCGCCCTTCCATAGCACCATGTAATATATAATGAACAAATGGATTAATATTATGTTCCTGAACATCGGGGTTTTGTTGCAGGTAAAACTGGGTTTCAAACCATGGCGCAGGATTACGCAGTTCGCTTGCTCCATATTTCAAGTAGTGCAATTCAGGCTTTCGCGCCCAGGTGGGATCCTGCATGACATCCGGATACGTCGAAAGATAGTATTCTCTATCAAATTTTCCACTATCTCTCATCAATTTGAGAAGGGAGCGCATAGCTGCTTTGCTTTGAATATATTCTTTAATCTGCAGTGTTAGTTGCTTTACCGCCATTACACCTATTAACCAGTACTTTATCGAATCTTGCTGGGAATATTATCAGTTACCGTGGACACTCACCAGAACTTAGGAGATATACATGGTTAAACCACAATTTCTACATACGCGCTCCCCAGCTTGTTTGTCTCGCTTATTTTTATTGGGTGTTTTAGTTTTTCTGTCCTCGCTATGCACGGCCCAGACCTTTACTCACCCGAGTATCGGTGCCAGTCAGCTACAGTTAACAAACCTTAAAGAGCAACAGTGTGATGAAAGACAACCCGCATTCGAGCAGTTAACCACAAGCGAATACGCCACCCTAACTCGTCAGCACCATGCCTATGAAATTGTATATGTAGAAGCTTACACAGGGAATAAGTATGAAGCAGCGTTTCGCGGAGATGCTCATGCGGCCAGAGCACTCGCACTTATGTGGGTAGCGACTTCAGACACACGGTACCTTGATAAAGCCAAAACTATTTTAACGGAGTGGGCATATACTTTCCGGGATTTAGAAGTGACAAAAGGAAAAGACGATCAGGCTTACCTTGAGGCGGCTTGGGCGCTCCCCATATGGCTGGGTGCAGCAGACATTATTAAAAATTACAATAACGGCGCAGCCAATTGGAAACCAGCCAATCAATTGCAATTTAATAAGTTTGCTAAAACGCTTGGAAGCTATGCATCAAAAGCTTATAGAGAAAATAACTGGGGAGCCACATCAGTGTTAAGTGAAATAGCTCTGGCAGTCTATTTAGAAGATAATGATAGATTCGCGGAGGCTGTTAAATTGTATAAACGTAACCTTGCCGACGTCAGTACCGCATCAGGTAGCCTGAAGGCTGATTATCTTCGCGATACATGGCATCCCCAGTATACGCTTATCTCATGGATGCAAACCGCTGAGATAGCCTGGCACAACGGCACTAACCTATACGCACTTTCTTTTGAAAACAAAGAGCCGCGGTTACTCAAGGTACTTGAGCACTTTGCAAAAATGTTTAATGGTGAGGTACCATCCCCCAAAGGGCTCAAAAGGGGGCGATATAAGAATAGCCACCTTAAGAGCGCAGGATACCAGATCGCTTACAACCACTACTTTAGTCGTCAACATCTAGATAAACGCGACTTTAGTTACATTAAGGCTTACAACGACTGGTACCCCGGCAGATTTAGCGAACATTTCATGTCTTGGGATGCATTAACGCATTTGACATGTACAGCATCAAACAGAAGTAATTAAAGGAACTCCATGGCTATAAACAGCTTGTATCGCGAAGGTTTAATTTCCAATTCGGGTAAACATAAGGCCACAGTATATAACGATGTAACCCTAGCGTTTGCATTTGACAGTGGCTACTTAGATTGTTTCAAAGTTATGCTAGGAAGTATGGCCTATAACGGTGTGCTCACTGATAACCCAATTGTTATCTATACCGATGATAAGAAACTGCTTTCAGATAGCTTTGTTCAACTGGTAGCAGATAAAGTTTCGTTACTAGACGGAAAACGAAAAGAGACCCTATATTCCCTTGCGAAAGAAAATGTAAAAAGGCCAGAGCGAGCGGACTGGAACAGAGGTACGTTTTTAAAATGGTCAGTATTTGAAAAACAAGAAACTAGTAAGTTACTGTTCCTCGATGTAGACATGATTGTCCACAATCCAATGCAGGCTCTTTTTGACGCATTTCCCAATAAGCCCCTGGTAACCAGCCCACAGTTTCAACAATCCTTACGGGAAGGCGATACTGACTCACAATTACTAAAAATGTATGACGGCCAGTTCGACGGCAAACACATTAAGAGAATCAATTCAGGTATGATGCTGGTAAGCGGCGATTTTCTTTGTGATGCCTTTTTTAATACGATTACGCAATATGCCTCTGAGCGCATTTCCATTCATGAGCAAGGTCTTCTTAGTGAGTATTTCGGAGACAAGCGCAAATATATCGGCATGGTTTCCAGTACGTTTAACTTTCAGGACAGTTTCCTGAGATTGGCGTCAGATAAAGTTTATAGGGAACTATTGGAGAAAATCTCCGTGTTGCATTACGCTGGAGCATTTAAACCGTGGACGGAAAAAACAGATTCCATAGGTAATATGCCAAGTATCAAGTTGTGGCACGACTATAAGGATAAATCTGTAGAACTGTTTGGGTACAAATAAATTTATGCGTAGAACAACAAACTTCACCTGGCCTGAATAATTTAAAACAATGGGGTGATAGGGGGCCGGCTTTTAGTATCAGTTGAATTAGTGCTTACGCCGTAAAGTAAAGTCGACCCTGCTTGTTACTGCTTAAAGTTTGGTTGGAAAGAAAGTAGACAGGCTAGTCTCTTTTTTGATGGGGTTTCTTATCTTGAGCAAAACATAGATGTTCAATTACAAGTCATTAGCCCATATTTACAATTTCTGAAGTTTGGTATCGAAGAAGACCGAAGGGTAGTACTTAAGTGAGCATGCTACTTTTTATTTCCCTAGGCTGCCTATATTGTGCGATTAATTCTATCCACTATTATTTTTTGAATAATCTAAAGCAAACTGCTCTAGAAAAGTAAATTTACAATTGTATTCAGGATATCAAATGACTTTTCTTGAAAAAGGTAATGATGAATTTCTTAAAGAAAATTATAAAGAGGCTTTAAACTTTTATAACCTAGCAATTAAAGAAAACCCTGATCTAAAAGAGTTACTAAAATTTAATACTGCATTAGCTTTAAGAGAGTTGCATGCTAAAATCGGGATATCCGTAAACTACACAAAGTTTTCAAATAATAGTGATGAAGAAAAATTTGCCAAATTTGATACGGTGATAGTTTGTGATTTGACGGATAAAAATATAGAAAATGTTATTTTAGATCTTATTCATAGAGAAGAGTCCAGCAAAAAATCTTGGACATTAGTTCAAATTAATTCAGGTAAAAAAGACGCGCGTTCAAAATCCTCACAAAAAATTCTCTCTAAATTACTTGAATACAAAAAACGCTTATTAGTTTATAGCGAGAATTTGACATGTCAGCAGATTTACTTTGTAGAAAATGGAATCGGTGAAATATCTTCTAGTTACCTTCCCAAAATATCAGCTAGTGAACTAAGCATAATCGTGAGTACTAAGCCTAATAATTTAAAATTTTCGATTACCACGTTATTTAATAGCTTAGGTAATTTATTTGACTTTAAAACTAGAAAAGTCCTATATTTTTCTTCCAGTGTTATTCCTCCGGACGTGTGCAAAGATTCTGTAGACTTTTTATTTGAAGACGTTATTAGCTTAAACATGAGCGAGCTAGATAGTACAGATCTTCGTGTATCGCCTTCAGTATCAATAGTTATGCCATGTATTGATGAAGAATTGGGCTACAAAACAGCTGCAATATTAGCTTCGCGCGCTGGTACATGGGGGACGGTTATCATCGCAATGGATGATGTGGGAGGAGGATTCATGAGTACACTCAATTCCGTCGCAGCTAAATGTGACTCCCGCTTTATCGTTTTTGTTGCCCAAGATGCTTTCCCTGGTAGAGGTTGGCTTAAGATAGCTCTAGAAAGAATTGAAAGTGAAGGTGCTGGTTTACTAGCATTTAACGATGGAAAGTGGTTTGGTCGTATTGCTTCTTTTGGGATGGTTCGTAAGACTTGGGTTAGAAAGTTTTATGAAAATGCTATTTTGAATCCCTACTACAAAGCGCACAAAGCGGACAATGAAATAACTCTGTTAGCTAAGTTAGATAATCGCTTTGTTTACGAGCCAAACAGTACTTTAATTGAGGTTGACTATAGAAAGGACACTGGAGGCTCTAACCGAGTGGATGATAAAAGATTCCGAGAAAGGTTTAATAACCAACTTACACAATTTTTTCCTAAAGATAGGATAGAGTCCTTTCGAAAAGAGTATAAAGTGAAAAAGTAATAGTGAACTACCCCTAATTAATTATAACAATAATTAGGGGAGGTTTACCCACCAGCTACGGAGGTAACTAAATAATTCATGATTAATCAGCCTTAAAGCCATCATAGTATTTATAGAATGACTTCTTATAATCTGAATTATCTTCGAGAACACTTACATTGCGAATCCATTCAACATTTTCTCTAACAACTTTAGATGGATTACCTGCAATCGCACAGTACTCGTTTTCAAATCTTTTCGTAACTACAGAGTGAGCTCCTATAAGACAATTAGAAGGAACTGTGGCTCTCTTTGTAATATATACTTCTTCACCAACCCAAACTCGATTACCGATAAAAACCCCTTCAGATATATCAAGATAGTCACCAGTCGAACGATCGAAGAGCAAATGAGGTTGGTCTCCACATCTTATTGTTATGTTCTTTGAAAATAGGCAGTCCCTTCCTATTTTTAGCACGTTCCCACTATTGAAAAGCAAAAACCTGTTGCCGCCTTCATTAGTAAAACCAGGAGAAATTTCAAGAAATGTATTATTTGCAGGAAGATTTGAACCGACTCTAATAATCAGACCTTTAACTCGCCCAAGCTTTTGAACAGAAATTTCATTCCCATCACCATTCATAATTAATTGGATATTTCTCGGTTTACTATTAGCGGTGTTCCTTATGACAATCTTGTTATTGTTCCCCGTCACTGAACCGGTAAGATTTATAGCATCACCAATATCAAAGAAGTTTGATTCCCCTTCACAAGAAAATCCCTCAGGTATATTAACATTTTCCGTAGAAGCACACATAAATTATTTACCTATAAATATTTTATCTTTGATAAATTTTAAAATTTCATTACCAATCACCAGTTCGAAATCTTTATTATAATGAGCCAAATCTTTCATTGATGAACTCACTCCATACCTTAAGATAACTTCTGTTGGATCAAAATAGAAAACATTCTCGTTATTTAGCGAAAAATCTGATAGGGCTTTCTGTATTATAAGCCTTGGCTTCGGCACACTACCATCAGGTCTCTCCAGTAAATTATGAGAGAGAAAAATTATTGGCTTACGTGATAACATCGAATAAATTAGCTCCAGATCATCATAAACATCTTCGTAAGTCATAATTCTTGTTTCAGCATTAGCTGCGACTTCAATGTAAAAATCATCCGAAGAGTTTTCTATATCTCTAAGGCACCACTGCTGTAACTCAAATCCATTATAATTATTAGACTTTATAGAAGATATCTCAATTATAAAAACATCAGTATCGTCAAAGAAGTCTTCTCGATGAAATTCAGGAAAGTATCTGGAGACATCATTAATAACTAAAGGGACATATTCTTCAGGTATTTCTAAAGAATTTTTTAGAACGTTAATTTTCTGAATAACATCTCTAGTGCTATGTGTGAACCAGTTAGTTTTACCATGTGCTATTTTGAAATCTTCATGGATACTCCTTTCAATGGGGGAGTAGGCTCTACAACTTCCAATCACACTTAATTTAATATCAGTCAAACTTGATTCCGATGATGTTCTAAAAATTCTCAAATATTGCTCTCGGACAGCCTTCCATGAAAACGTATCCTCAACAAATACTCTCGAGTTTTTAGAAAACTCATTCATCAAATTTGAATCATCTAATAAGCGACTCAGAGCGGCTTTCATCTCATGAATATTACCGTAATCTAAAATATAGCCAGTTTTACCATGTACAATTTTACTTCTATTAACTTCATAATCAAACTCAACGCAAGGCAAACCACAAGCCATCGCTTCAACAGTAACATTTCCAAATGTTTCAGTTTTAGCTGGAAATACAAATATATCGCTACTTCTATATATAGATGGCATATCAAAATAACTGATTTCACCTAACTGGAAGAAGCAATCTTCGACACCCTTTTTCCTTGCATATTCGACTAAGTTTAAACCGTTCCCCTCTTTACCAGCATGAACGAGGACGACATCCTGTCTTTCTTCTCGAATTAGAGCTAAAGCGTCAATAGCTAAATGCAGACTCTTCTTTTTTACATTTCGCCCAACAGTTATAAGAATTTTTGTTGCTTTCGGAAGATTGAATTTATCATGTATCAGATACTCCCTGCCAGGAGTAAAATGTTCTGTATCAACGCCATTATATATCAAACTAATCGGGCCATCAGTTAACGGGCGTACTTCGTCATATATGTGCGGACCAATAACGACATTATGATCAACTTGACGGAGATTGCGTAAGATAACTTCATTTTTTTTAGGATCTAGCCTGTAACCGTAGTTAGACTCCTTGTCAATTTGGATATCTTCACCATGAGTCCGCAACACTACCGGCACATCTAATTCTCTTTTGAGCTCAAGCGCTAAAGATGCTGGCTCATAGGCTCCTTGTACATAAAGAGCCTCAAATGGCATGCTGGCATGGTGTTCTCTAAAAATACGCTTCATATCGTCAGTAGATTTAAAACGTCTGATAATATAATTAGACTTAAGCTCTTTGTAATCTTTCTTAGGCTTGGGTGCGAACAAGACAACGTTATTCCCTGCTTTTGTCAGTTGCGATGACAGGTTATTCACCATCATCTCCATACCAGCTTGCTGAGGCCAAAACCCGTAGGTTAAAACTGCTATATTAAGTTGATTATTTAAGTATCGCGAAACAGCTCTATCTCTATGATCTTTATTTTTATCAAGCACATAAACGCTTTTAACAAATCGTGCTTTCTGCTTAGCTTTAGATACAGCTGTGGCTAACGACTTAAAGTCAACATGCGCTTGTACCTCCAATTCTTTCCATGCCTTCTTGGACAGCAAAAATGCGCTCAATCCCCCTTGCACTAGTTCTTCTTCATAAGCTAATGCGCAATCTGAGTTAGAACCTAATAGCGATGCTGCATATTGCTTGTGTTTTACCACATCAAACTCTAAAGGAGCTTTCTCATCCATAAAGTTATTATTGAATACCATTAATCCCACAGAGTGCTCTTTTTCTAAAAAATCGCAAACCCTCGTGTACCAATCTTTGTTACAGAACATTGCTTGTTCGGGCAAGAATATACCGTATTCATCATCTTTTAGGAGTTTCATGTACTTTGATAAAGATTCAGCACTAAGATCACTTGTAACAAAATTCCTGACTACATGACCAATTTTCGAGGTTGAGTCTTTTGGTAAGCTTGAAATATCTTTAACAGCATGCGAAAGATCATTATCAGCTCTATAAAAATGATATACGTGCAAGCCCTGCATAATATATACAGGGTCACCAGCATTTCGATGAGATAAGTGAATATTGTTGTCGACTTTTAAAAAGCCATCTGTGAACTTGTGTTTCAGCCAAGTTTTTTTGCTAAGCATAATTATTACCCCGGAAGATGAAGGTAACTTAGCGCACTCTACAACTGACTTGCCGTATCTTTTAGATAAATTAGTAGCAAAAACGTCATGATCTAATAAGTTATGATTATTCTCTAGTAAATTTAATCGTTGATAAGGATTATTAATTCTATTTGTTCGACTGATAAAAAGAGCTGTTTCTCCAGCGTGTTCTGAAAAAGCACTAACAACAACATCGCGCCAGCTATTATTTGTGAACATAGCATCATGGTCGATGAAAAGTGCGTACTCATCTTCATCTAATCGTTCCATATATTCGTTATAACAACGACCTAGGTTCATGCCATATGACTTTGGAGCATAAGCAATAAAAACATGTGGCTGTTTTGGTTTGCTATGCGATCTATAAACGTGTTTATGAAAATTTACGTATGGGTTAATGCGGAACTGCTTGCCAATTTTAATCGGATTAGGCCTTACACCTTCTACTTCAAGCGCATACATAAAGGTAAACTGATCACGTTCAGTACCTACTATGTACTCATTCCACCAACGCTTATTTAGTTTTTTATTTTTATCAGTATTGCGCCTAAAAATAAATGCATTTTCAAATAAGCCGTTATCTCTTGGATAGTCAATATCTTCATATTTTTTTAATGCCGACAAGCACAATTCTTTATTTGCAACAACACGGTCTGTTGAATTCATGACAAATTCTATTTCATCATAAACACATTTTCTCTTGTAATGCTTGTATAAGGCAATATCATCCCCTTCCATACACTCGGATATCATTTTACGAACGTCTGGGGTTTTGATTTCGAGACTTGAGTCGATGTAGACGCTTATGTCATGTTCTGGCAAGTATTTGTGGGCCAATATTTTGGGAAGACGCGAGGTACGGCGCGGGTCATCGAGCTTGTCGTTTAGCTGTATAATTTTCCAATGTTTTGATACGAGCTCTTTATTGTCGGTGAACAGTATATACTCTACTGTTGGGTCGATGACCATTGGTTCTTTTACACTCTCGTAACCACCGATGTTTACAGTGTAAACAATTATTTTGTCTTTAGTGGTAAGTGCAGATTTTGCGTTTTGTTCCGCGTCTTTTCTTTTTCTATTTAAACGTGCTTCAGCGAGCTTTAAGTTTACATTTATACGCTGCTGATGTTCAGAGCTTTGTTGAGCGTATTGCTGGTAGAGCTCTAAAGCAGTTTTATAGTCTTGTTCTCTAAAAGCGTTATTGGCTTGCCTTAAAAGGTTTGAAAAGTCCATGTGCTACTCTTTTAATTTATTGCTTTTAATATTTGTTGTCTGATCTTTTTGTTACTGATGCCCTTTTTGTGCACGGAAAACTCAGCGGCATCCCACTCTTCTATTTCAAAAAAGGGATTGAGTTTTTCGATAAGAGCATCGTGTTGCTCTTTAGGCATGTCAATTTTATACCAATGAAACTCTGCGTATAGCTTTGTAATATACTTGAGAGTGTCATCTTGATGCATTTTTTCGAGTATGGCGTATTCAGCGCCTTCTACATCGAGTTTGAGTACTATCTCTTGATAGTATTTCGCTTTCTCGCGAATAAACTCTGATAAATCAATGCACGGCATAACAATAACCGGACAATCTTCATTCTTTACTTCTTTATGGAAATCGATGTTTTTTTCTTTAACTATTGAGCTGCCGTCAGCATCAACTGGATCAATAATGAATTCAATCTCTCCCGTATAATTACTTACCAACTTTTTAATCAGCTGGGTAGGTAAATTTTCGTAGTAAGGCCAAAGCTCGGGATTGCCTTCAAAGGTTATTATCTCGTAGCCTGGGTTGGATAGTTTGAATTTGATGGTTGAGCAACCATCATGCCCTCCACAATCAATGAATAATTTTTTTATTTGACCTCGTTGATCATAACTGTCTAAGCTGATCCAACGAGTACATTTATTCAATTGAGCTAGCTGTTCGTTTTTACGAGCTTGAATAATGTGTTTGCTGCGAGTCTTACCTATGTAGCTCTCTATAGCTAACTTAAAGTTTTTTTCAGAGTTTTCTTTATCTTCAAGTATTGCATGGGCTTTGCCTAGTGTGTTGAACACGCCTGAGATCAATAATTTGGCAGTTTGTTCACTAGGGCGTTCTGGTATATCCTTAAGTGTTTGTTTTACCTGTTCTATTTGTCCAAGTTGAAGCTGAGCACTGGCTTTAAGCGCGAGTTGTTCTTCATTCTGTATCGTTTGAATTTGTGCGAGTCTTGTCCAGTAACCAAATTGCCATAGATTATAAAGTTCTATCATTGGATGAAAGGCATCTAATCTCGAGTGGTAACGCTGCTTTTTTATATCACTCATTTCACTGTCCTTCTGGGCGTTGAAATGTGCTATTTTTGAAGAATAAATCACGAATTAGGGTGATTTGGGCTTCGGCTTTTAGTAGTTCAGCTTTAAGTTGTTCGAGCTGTACACGATTTTCTTTTTCTTGGATCTGGAGTTCACGGTTTTGTGTTTGCAGGACTTTGCACTGAGTTTTTACCTCTTTTAAGGCGTCCGTTTGTTTTTCTTTGGCGGCTTTTTGTTCAACTCGTTGCTTATCAATTTCGATCAGTTTTGTTTCTTTCTCAGCCAGTACTTTAGCTTGGTCAGCTTTTTCAGTCTTGATGACATTCAGCTGTTTGGCGGCTTCCGATGCTGCTTTGTTTGCTTCGGCAATCTTAAAGTCTTTTTCGGCCAATGCCTTCGCTTGCTCAGCTTTTATGATTTCCAACTGTTTGGCCGCTTCAGATGCGATCTTGTTAGCTTCTGCAATCTTAGAATCTTTCTCGGCCAATGCCTTCGCCTGCTCAGCTTCTTTTTGCTCAGCCTTCTTCTTTTCTTCTAAAAGCTGTTGCTGGGTGCCTTGTAGAGTCTGCCAAAGAGGGTTTACAGTAAAACCCAGCTTTGGTAAATCTGGGTCGCTGTTGTCTTGGGTTCGTAACTCGTAGCCTTGTTGGCTGAGGAATTGAACTATGTCAGAAGTAGTGGCTGCGTTTTGGTACATGGACTCAGTACTAGTTTGCAGTTCTAAGTGGTTAAATATGCTTAGTAATCCGTCTTGTGCCAGGGCACGCAATAACGGTAAGCATTGATCGATGATGTCTATTCGTAATGTGTTGTTTTTATTATTTAATGTCTGGTTACGGATAAATTCAGCAATAGGGGTTGTAGTTAGGGTTTGTGTGGTTTTAAGTTTTATGCCTGGAAACAGCTTGCGAAGGCCGGTCAATTCTGACAACGCTGAATATTCACTGAGATTATAATGATAAAATTCGGTTTCGCCTGCCCGAGGCGCAAGGCACACCGGCGCGAATGTTAGATTCTCTTTGATCCCACTTTTTGCAACGCTTTGTTTTTCTAATGTTTTTAAAGCACTTGGGTTAGCATCAACCAGTACAACCTGTGTCTCATCGGCAATGCAGCTTAGGTCAGCGTTGTAACCGACACCTAGCCAAACGAGCGTGTCTGAGCCTGCGTATGTACTAAGTGTCATAAATTCGTCCCTTTCTGATGCTGTTGAAGTTTAGGAGATGGGGTTCGGCCTTCTTGCACTCCAAATTTTACGTAGTGTAATAAAGGGTTAATGCCATTTTTAGCGACATCTGGGTATCTGGATAAATACCAGTTGCTGTCGAACAAAGGACCTGGTGCGCGACCCTCGGCTCCGCCGAAACATAAATAATGTTCGGCAGGGGGCATACCTGACTCTGCTACATCTTGGTAGTTTTGTAGATACCAGCTAACGTCAAAGTATTCTGACGCCAGAATAAGGGCGGCGTCTTGCCTGAGTTGCTCTCTGTTTCGTCTCTTTGCGCTGAGGACTTTTGTCAGTTTGCGCACTGGAGCAACGCTTTTCCACAATTTTGAAGCAGATATTGCCTTTAACTCTGCCTGAACGGCGGCCAGTTGGTGTTTTGATTTTACAACTTCGGCTGCTGCTTTTTTTAGCTTGTAGTCCAGTTCTTCCTGTACAGAGAACAGCTGCTGCAGTAAAACTTCGTTTTCGTCCTTGCTTACAGCCAGTTGTTGCTCAGTGTTTTTGTTTAATTGTGAGGTCTTTTCTAACTTGATTTGTTGTTGTTTCTCTGCACTAAAAGCCTTTTCTAGCTCTTCTTGAACGTGGAAAAGTTGATGCAAAAGGAGTTCGTTTTCGCCTTTGCTATCTGCCAGCTGCTCCTCTTTTTGAACTATGGCCACTTGGTAAATTGCGTCAAGGTCAAAGCTGAGATAGGGGTCATCAAGTAATGGCAGGCTGCAGGCGATAAGTCGTTGCCAAGTGGTTTCTGTTTCATGATTTTGTCTTAGCGCTTGCGAAGCCATGAGGGAGTAGAAGTCATGACTAAGGCGTGAAGGTGCCTCGCCAATTGCAGAAAACTTACTTGCAAGCCATTCAGGTATTTGGGCAGGGCAGATTAGTAGGCCATCGGCTTGCGCAAGATGAAGCTGTCGCCGATGTTGCTGCTGCAATTTTAAGATTTCCACCGTTTGCTGATTCCAGATGGAAACAGAGTGGCTAAGAGATTTGCCTTCGCGCAGTAAGTTCGAAACTAAAATTTCTGGTGAATCGAGGCTAAGCACTAACTGAATTTCTTTGTTTGCTAAGAGTTGGCTGATGTCGGCTAAGGTCAACGCGGAATAGATGCAGTAGGCTTTGCTATCCGTTGACTCTGTATGAAGTTCGTTAATGTCATCGAACTTCTTCAGCGATGCGAGCTGGCAACGGTTAATTATTTGCTGCCATGATTCACTATTTTTTAAGCTGACTAAAAATTGCATTGCTCTATCTCTCTTATTATTCGCTCAGTGCTGTATCGCAGATTGTTTTTAGGGTTTACACCGCTGGTGGGGATTCATAAATCCACAAGAATACGCTCACGGTTTATTAGGCCGATAATATGAACTGCATACCTTCTTCTAACAATTCCACGCCGAAGCCTAGATAATTACGCACAAGACTGCCTTAATTATTTGCCTCGTAACTGCCTTTGAATTTTTATTGAAAGCTTGCAGTTGGACATGAATTCACTCAGTCGGCACCTTGGAAAATTCGTTAGCTAAGACGCTGATTATGGTAACCTTTAGCTTTACTTTATGAAAGCGCTAACCACGTAGTATATTTTTAGCTGAGCAGGAATATTGTGTTGCATAGCTAAAATGCATAATTAATGAGTTATGTTTTATATATAAAAGTTAAAGACTAGCTAAATAATAAGCTAGAGTGTTTGGTCGTACTAAAAGGGAAAGTAGCCACATTGGAGTTCAGGGTAAAACCATATGGACAAAGTCCCTACTCAGACCTCATTATAATTGTAACAAAAAAAAGGGACCTGAGTTTTCACTCAGGTCCCTTTTTTAATGAAGTAATCTCTTACTCTTCTGTCGCTTCGGCTTCTTCAGAAACTTCAACTTCAGGACGGTCTACCAGTTCAACAAACGCCATAGGAGCGTTGTCGCCTGTACGGAAACCGCATTTAAGAATGCGAGTGTAACCGCCAGGGCGAGCTTCGTAACGAGGACCAAGCTCGTTGAACAGTTTACCTACTACCTCTTTATCACCTGTACGGGCCATAGCCAGACGGCGGTTTGCAACGCTGTCTTGTTTAGCCAGTGTGATTAAAGGCTCGATTACGCGACGTAATTCTTTCGCTTTTGGTAACGTCGTTTTGATCACTTCGTGCTTGACCAGTGAGCCGGCCATGTTTTTGAACATAGCTTGACGATGGCTGCTGTTGCGATTCAACTGACGACCACTCTTACGATGGCGCATAGTTTTATCCTTCTCTACAAATCAGTTTGATAAAAACCTGATTAATCTTTCTCAGCGATGCTCTCTGGTGGCCAGTTTTCCAGGCGCATGCCCAGAGACAATCCACGAGATGCAAGAACATCTTTGATTTCAGTTAGCGATTTCTTACCAAGGTTAGGCGTCTTAAGTAACTCAACCTCAGTACGCTGAACCAGGTCACCAATGTACTGGATAGCTTCTGCTTTCAAACAGTTTGCAGAACGTACAGTTAATTCCAGGTCATCAACAGGACGTAACAGAATCGGATCGAATTCCGGCTTCTCTTCTTTCTGAACAGGTTCAGAAACGTCACGCAGATCAACGAAGGCATCTAATTGCTCAGCCAGAATAGTGGCTGCGCGGCGGATCGCTTCTTCAGGATCCAGAGTACCGTTCGTTTCCATATCGATGATCAGTTTGTCTAAGTCTGTGCGTTGTTCAACACGGGCAGACTCGACTGAATAAGCAATACGTTCAACAGGGCTGTATGAAGCATCAACTAACAAACGACCAATTGGACGATCATCTTCCTCGGAGGAGCGACGAGTAGCAGCAGGAATGTAACCACGGCCAGTTTCAACTTTAATGCGCATGCTGATTTCAGCTTCGCCGGTTAAAGTACAGATAACGTGCTCAGGGTTAACGATTTCTACGTCACCGTCATGCTGAATATCACCAGCAACAACAGGGCCAGCGCCAGATTTCACTATTGTCAGGGTTGCCTCAGTTTTACCTTCAAGGCGAACCGCTAAACCTTTCAGATTCAGCAGAATTTCGATTACATCTTCCTGCACACCTTCTTTGGTGCTGTACTCGTGTAATACGCCGTCAATTTCGACCTCAGTTACCGCACATCCAGGCATGGATGACAGTAAGATACGGCGAAGGGCGTTACCCAGAGTGTGGCCAAAGCCGCGCTCCAGTGGTTCCAAAGTTACTTTGGCACGAGTAGGAGAAACGTTTTCGATCTCAACTAATCTCGGTTTCAGGAATTCAGTCACAGAACCCACAATGCTTCCTCTTTAGTTAGCTTTACTTAGAGTAAAGTTCGACGATCAACTGTTCGTTAATTTCAGCAGACAGGTCAGTTCTTTCCGGAACGCGCTTGAAAGTGCCTTCCATTTTGCTGTTGTCTACTTCAATCCAGGTTGGCTTCTCACGTTGGTCAGCCAGTTCCAAAGCAGCAACGATACGCGCTTGCTTTTTAGCCTTTTCACGAACAGAAACCACGTCTTCGGCAGAAACGTTAAACGATGGAATGTTCACAACTTGACCATTTACCATGATCGCCTTGTGGCTAACCAGCTGACGTGCTTCTGCACGAGTGCTGGCGAATCCCATACGATAAACTACGTTATCCAGACGCTGCTCAAGAAGTTGCAACAGGTTTTCACCGGTGTTGCCTTTCAGACGGGCAGCTTCTTTATAGTAGTTACGGAATTGTTTTTCCAGAACGCCGTACATACGACGAACTTTTTGCTTTTCACGCAACTGTACACCGTAGTCAGACAGACGGCCACGACGGGCACCGTGCTGACCAGGCGCATTATCGATTTTACACTTAGAATCGATTGCGCGAACGCCGCTTTTCAGGAACAGGTCAGTTCCTTCGCGACGGCTAAGTTTGAGTTTAGGACCCAAATATCTTGCCATGTTCTTTCTCCAACTGTCCGGCGATTAAACGCGACGTTTTTTCGGTGGACGACAACCGTTGTGAGGAATAGGGGTCACATCGGTAATGTTTGTGATCTTATAACCAGTTGCGTTAAGTGCACGGATAGCAGACTCACGGCCTGGACCCGGACCTTTAACGAAAACTTCAAGGTTTTTCAGACCGTAGTCTTGTGCGGCTACGCCAGCACGCTCAGCAGCAACCTGTGCAGCAAAAGGTGTAGATTTACGTGAACCACGGAAACCTGAACCACCTGATGTCGCCCATGCTAATGCATTGCCTTGACGGTCAGTGATAGTCACAATTGTGTTGTTGAAAGACGCATGGATATGAGCCATACCGTCTGCAACCTGACGCTTAGCGCGTTTACGCGTAGTACGAGTAGGTGCTTTTGCCATAACTTAATCTCCCCGCTTACTTCTTAATTGGCTTACGAGGACCTTTACGGGTACGCGCATTAGTTTTAGTGCGCTGACCACGTAGAGGCAAGCTACGACGGTGGCGGATACCACGGAAGCAACCCAGGTCCATCAAACGTTTGATGCTCATAGATACTTCACGACGCAGATCACCTTCAACGGTGAACTTTGCCACTTCTTCACGAAGCTTCTCTACAGTTGCTTCGTCAAGCTCTTTTACTTTTGTTGATTCTGCAACACCAGCGTTAGCACAGATCTCTTTTGCACGAGTTGCGCCTACACCGTAAATCGCTTGAAGCGCGATTACAGTGTGCTTGTGTTCAGGAATGTTAATGCCAGCGATACGGGCCATTAACAGCACTCCTCTTAATTTTAATGTCGACGACCTAAAAAGCCCGATAGGATACTTACCCGACGACAAAATTGCAACTTAAGGTTCATAAAATCGAAATAGAGCAAGCTGAACCCAGTACGAGGTTCAGCTTACATTTCGAATTTTAACCGCGTTTTAGATTAGCCTTGACGCTGCTTATGCTTAGGGTCAGAGCTGCAAATCACACGCACAACACCGTTGCGCTTGATGATTTTACAGTTACGGCAAATCTTCTTTACTGATGCACGAACTTTCATTACATCACTCCGTAGTGCACTAATCTTAGCGGCCGTAGCCTTTCAGATTAGCTTTCTTCAGAACAGACTCATACTGACTGGACATCAGATGTGTCTGCACCTGTGCCATAAAGTCCATGATAACAACCACGATAATCAGAAGCGACGTACCACCGAAGTAGAACGGCACATTCCACGCAATCAACATGAATTCAGGCACTAAACAAATAAAGGTTATGTAAAGTGCGCCAGCCAGAGTCAGACGAGTCATTACCTTATCGATATAACGTGATGTTTGCTCACCCGGACGGATACCAGGAATGAACGCACCGGACTTCTTCAGGTTATCTGCTGTTTCACGCGGATTGAAAACCAACGCTGTATAGAAGAAGCAGAAGAAGATAATCGCAGTTGCGTATAACATCACGTACAGCGGCTGACCAGGAGAAAGCATTAATGCTACATCCTGCAACCACGCTGTAGATTCATTCTGACCGAACCAACCAGCAATGGTGGACGGGAACAGAATGATGCTGGATGCGAAGATTGGTGGAATAACACCAGCCATGTTCACTTTCAGCGGTAAGTGTGTGCTTTGCGCTGCAAAAACCTTACGGCCCTGCTGACGCTTAGCATAGTTCACAACAATACGACGCTGGGCACGTTCTACGAACACTACCAGGTAAATCAGGCCGATGACAATTACGCCAATCAACATCAGGAACAACAGGTTAATGTCGCCCTGTCTTGCTTGTTCCGCTGTCTGACCAATCGCTGTTGGCAGACCGGCAACAATACCAGCAAAAATCAATATCGAGATACCGTTACCGATACCACGTTCAGTAATTTGCTCACCTAACCACATCAGGAACATGGTTCCTGTGACTAAGCTAACTACCGCTGTAAAGTAGAATCCGAAGCCAGGGTTTATAACCAAACCATTAATCAGGTTAGGCAGGTTCGTCGCGATTCCAATAGATTGGAACGTAGCCAGTACCAGCGTCAAATAACGCGTGTACTGACTGATTTTACGACGGCCTGCTTCGCCTTCTTTTTTAAGCTCCATCATCGGTGGATGAACCACCGTGAGCAACTGCATAATAATTGATGCAGTAATGTATGGCATAATGCCCAAAGCCAGAACGGATGCACGCTCAAGCGCACCACCGGAGAACATGTTGAACATTTCTACGATGGTACCTTTTTGTTGCTCAAACAACTCAGCAAGAACTGCCGCATCGATGCCAGGAAGAGGCACATAAGAGCCCAGTCTGAATACGACGATCGCACCTAGTACGAACAACAACCTTGACTTCAGCTCACTCAAGCCGCTTTTCGCGCCTGAATCCAATCCTGGTTTAGCCATCTAGCTTATTCCTCTACTTTACCGCCGGCGGCTTCAATCGCTGCAAGAGCGCCTTTAGTAACCTTTAACCCGCTAACTGTAACAGCGCGCGATACTTCGCCGCTCTTAACTACTTTAACGAACTGCACGTCTTTCTTAACAAGACCAGCAGCTTTCAAAGAGTCAAGGGAAACCGTATCACCTTCAACCTTAGCGATTTCAGTCAGAGTTACCTGATCGGTAACAAAGCTCTTACGAGAGGTGAAACCAAACTTAGGCAGACGGCGCTGAATTGGCATCTGACCACCTTCAAAGCCTTGTCTGATGGTACCGCCTGAACGGCTGGTTTGGCCTTTGTGACCACGGCCACCGGTTTTACCCAGACCTGAACCAATACCACGACCTACACGCTTAGCTGCTGGTTTTGAACCTTCTGCAGGAGAAATTGTATTTAAACGCATGTCTTACTCCTCCACGATCTCAACCATGTAATATACACGGTTGATCATGCCACGTACTGCTGGGGTATCTTCCAGTTCACGGACATGGTTGATTTTACGAAGACCTAAGCCTTTAAGCGTCGCTTTGTGCTTTGGCAGACGGCCAATTGCACTTTTAGTTTGCTTTACTTTAATCGTTGCCATGTCTGATTACCCCAAAATTTCTTCTACAGACAATCCACGCTTCGCTGCAATACCCGCTGGAGAGTTCATCTCAGTCAGCGCGTTTACTGTTGCACGAACAACGTTGATTGGGTTTGTAGAGCCGTAGCATTTTGAAAGTACGTTCTGTACACCAGCTACTTCAAGTACTGCACGCATCGCACCACCGGCAATGATACCGGTACCTTCAGATGCAGGCTGCATGTAAACTTTAGAGCCAGAGTGACGACCTTTAATTGGGTGCTGCAACGTGTGACCGTTCAGGTCTACGTTAACCATGTTGCGACGCGCTTTTTCCATCGCTTTTTGGATAGCAGCAGGCACTTCACGTGCTTTACCGTAACCAAAACCAACACGGCCATTGCCGTCACCAACTACAGTCAGTGCAGTGAAACTAAAGATACGACCACCTTTAACCACTTTAGAAACGCGGTTTACAGCGATCAATTTCTCTAAAAATTCACCGTTTTGAACTTCTTGTTTAGCCATTATTCTTCACTCCTAGAACTGAAGACCAGCTTCGCGAGCTGCATCAGCTAATGCTTTTACGCGACCGTGGTATTTAAAACCGCTGCGATCGAAAGCAACAACTTTGATGCCTTTTTCGATTGCACGCTCGGCGATAGCTTTACCCACTGCCGCAGCTGCTTCTGCATTACCAGTTGCTTTCAGATCTGCTGCCAGACCTTTTTCAACGGTAGAAGCCGCCGCCAGTACCTCAGAACCGCTAGGCGCGATTAACTGGGCATAGATGTGGCGAGGTGTACGGTTAATTACCAGGCGATGCGCGGCCAATTCACGGATTTTAGCGCGTGCGCGAGTTGCGCGACGTAAACGTGATGTTTTCTTATCCATCGTATCACCCACCTACTTTTTCTTAGCTTCTTTACGACGAACGTTTTCATCAGCATAACGAACACCTTTACCTTTGTAAGGCTCTGGTGGACGGTAGCCGCGAATGTTTGCCGCAACCTGACCTACAACCTGCTTATCCGCGCCTTTAACGAGGATTTCAGTTTGTGTAGGAGTTTCAACTGTAATGCCTTCAGGCATTTCATAAACTACAGGGTGTGAGAAACCTAAAGTCAGGTTCAGTTTGGCACCTTGTGCTTGTGCACGGTAACCAACACCTTGCAACTGCAGTTTTTTCTCGAAACCTTCAGATACACCCTGGACCATGCCGTTCAACAGCGCGCGCGCAGTACCAGCCTGAGCCCATGCATCAGCAAAACCTTCACGAGGAAGTGCTTTCAGCTGGTTCTCTTCTTGTACAACTTCAACAGCGTCGTTGAATACACGTACCAGTGTACCTTTACTACCCTTAACAGTAACTTCCTGACCGTTGATTTTAACTTCAACGCCAGATGCTACGTTAACAGGGGCTTTTGCTACTCGTGACATTTCAACTCCTCCGATTACGCTACATAACCGATGATCTCACCGCCCATGCCTGCTTTACGCGCAGCACGGTCAGTCATCACACCTTTAGAAGTTGACACGATAGCAACGCCTAAACCACCCATTACTTTTGGCAGCTCATCTTTTTTCTTATAGATGCGCAGACCAGGACGGCTTACACGTTCAATTGTGTCGATTACTTGCTTACCTTCGAAGTACTTAAGAGTAACTTCAAGAGTAGGCTTAACGTCACCAGAAGCAGCGAAGTCAGTGATATAACCTTCAGCTTTCAGTACTTCACAGATTGCTACGCGAAGTTTTGAAGAAGGCATAACAACAGAAACTTTCTGTGCCATCTGGCCGTTACGGATGCGGGTAAACATATCCGCGATAGGATCTTGCATGCTCATTTTTAGCTACTCCTTACCAGCTGGCTTTTTTCAGGCCAGGGACTTCACCGCGCATCGCTGCTTCACGCAACTTGATACGGCTCAGACCGAACTTACGTAGGAAACCGTGTGGACGGCCAGTAACGCGGCAGCGGTTTTGCTGACGAGATTTAGCACTGTCACGTGGCAGTTGTTGTAGCTTCAGAACAGCATCCCAACGCTCTTCTTCAGAGGCGTTAACATCGCTGATAATCGCTTTAAGTGCGGCACGTTTTTCAGCATACTTAGCGACAAGCTTCGCACGCTTTACTTCACGGGCCTTCATTGATTCTTTTGCCATAACCCTACACCCCTTATTTTTTGAATGGGAAGTTGAACGCGGTCAACAGAGCACGTGCTTCATCATCAGTTTTTGCACTGGTAGTGATAGTGATATCCATACCGCGTACTTTATCCACTTTATCGAAATCGATTTCAGGGAAGATGATTTGTTCACGAACGCCCATGCTGTAGTTTCCACGACCGTCAAAAGACTTTGAACTCAGGCCACGGAAGTCGCGGATACGAGGAATTGCGATTGAAATCAAACGCTCTAAGAATTCCCACATACGCTCGCCACGCAGGGTTACTTTACAGCCAATCGGATAACCTTCACGGATTTTAAAACCCGCAACAGATTTACGCGCAACGGTAACAATAGGTTTTTGACCTGCGATAGCAGCCATATCGGCAGTCGCATTCTCAAGAACTTTCTTGTCAGCTACGGCTTCACCTAAACCCATGTTTAAGGTGATTTTTTCAATCCGAGGGACTTGCATGACGCTTTGGTAACTGAACTGCTTAGCAAGGTCAGCTACTACCGTTTCTTTATAGAAATCATGCAGTTTCGCCATCGTACTCTCCAATTAATTAAACAAGTTCACCGTTAGACTTAAAGAAACGAACTTTCTTACCGTCTTCAGTACGGAAACCAATACGGTCAGCTTTACCCGTAGCAGGGTTAACTACCGCAACATTAGAAACGTGCAGAGATGCTTCTTTCTCAACAATACCGCCAGCTACGCCCATGTGAGGGTTTGGCTTCTGGTGCTTCTTGACAAGGTTTACACCTTCTACAACTACACGGTCTTCAGATACCAGCACTTTCAGGACTTTGCCTTGTTTGCCTTTATCTTTACCCGCCAATACGACTACTTCATCATCACGACGAATTTTTCTAGCCATTATCGTGACTCCTTATAGTACCTCTGGGGCCAGTGAGATGATTTTCATGAAGTTGTCACTTCTCAGCTCACGTGTAACCGGTCCAAAGATACGCGTACCAATAGGTTGCTTATTGTTGTTTAACAATACAGCCGCGTTTGCGTCAAAACGGATGGTAGAACCATCTGCACGACGAACGCCTTTTCTAGTACGCACCACCACTGCGTTCAGTACGTCACCTTTTTTTACTTTACCGCGAGGAATTGCTTCCTTAACAGTAACTTTGATGATGTCACCGATACCTGCATAACGGCGATGCGAGCCACCAAGAACCTTAATACACTGAACCCTGCGAGCGCCGCTGTTGTCGGCTACATCCAGGTTAGTTTGCATTTGGATCATGTTAGTGCTCCGCTCGATAATTAAGACTCTCTCGAGTCGTTTGCGCTGATAAAAGCAGCAGATATTGCCGCTTTTATGTACATACCCCCATAAAAAGGGCGCGAAACTATAACAGAAAAGATTGAGAAGTGATAGTGCGTTTTTGAATTAATTTTAGACGATTTGCTTACGGTGTTACCGGGGCTGTGCACCTTAATGGCCGTGGCTGTGAATAGGTATGCTAGGCGAGTAAATATCGATGCAAACAGCGGGTAAACTGTTCTTTATCGACGGGTTTAGTTAAATAGTCATTCATACCGGCAAGTAAGCATTTTTCCCGTTCACCCACCAGCACATTTGCAGTCAGAGCAATGATAGGGACAATCTCTGCCTGTCCGCCAAGCTGACGAATCTTTTTCGATGCTTCGTAACCGTCCATGACTGGCATCTGGCAATCCATTAATATCAAATCATAAGGATGGTTACCGGCGATGCTTCTGATCACCATCTCAATGGCTTCAGCGCCATGGCCGGCAATATCACACACGACACTGAATTCTTTGAGCTGCTCTTTTACGACTATCTGATTGATCTCGTTATCTTCAACTACCAGTACCCGCTTTCCTGCCAGGTCCGCCGGTCTCAGTATGTCACCTGCGTCTTCTGTTTCATTTTCATGGTCTGACGCTTCATTCAGCTTCAGCGCAACGATAAACGTTGCCCCTTCTCCGGGTTTACTGTTAACACGAATACCGCCATGCATGTGCGCGGCTATCTGAGACACAATCGACAAGCCCAGTCCTGTGCCACCAAAGCGTCTTGTCGTATTGCTGTCGCCCTGTCTGAACGGTGAAAATATGGCCGCCTGATGTTCCGGTGCGATACCAATTCCTTCATCACGGATCATAATCTGAACCAGATACTGCTGGCGGGCCTGCTTAATCGCTTTCAGTTTGATATTTATTTCACCACGGTCAGTAAATTTAATCGCATTACTGATGAGGTTTGTAAAAATTTGCCTTATGCGTGTTGGATCTGTTAGAAAGACCAGATCGTCAGTACCACGGGTATCGAGGGTCAATGAAAGTTGCTTTTTCTGAGCCGGCATAGAGAACAGCCGGTATTGTTCTTCAGCAATGCGGCTTAAGTTCACCGGAATGCTTTCAAGCTCCAGACCTCCGGCATCTATTTTTGAGAAATCCAGCACATCATTAACGATTTGCAGCAAACTGGACGCACTCTCCCCTGCAAGTTTACAAAATTTGTTTTGCTGCTCCGTCAACGACGTTTTTTTCAGGGCCTCCAGCATACCGACGATACCATTGATGGGCGTTCTGATTTCATGGCTCATGTTCGCCAGAAAAAGGCTCCGCGACTCCAGTGCCTGCTCCGCCACATGACGGCGGTTCTCCAGTTCCCTGGCAACTAGTATTCTGTGGGTCACATCCTGCGTAGCACCGAAAAACCGGATATTGTCAGGATCACTGGTGTCAACAGCCCCCTGAGTCTGTACCCAGTATTGCCGGCCGCCCAGTGAAACAGCTTCGAACTCATGAGACCAGGGGGCTTCATCTTCAACGGACTTTTCCATGAGTCCCCGCAAGACTTCCACGTCTTTGTCGTGTTTTACCACCCGTTGCATGGTGTCGAAGGTGATGTGATCCCCTTCGGGGATTTCGAACAGTTTTACCAGAGAATCAGACAATGAGATTTCACCGGTATTGCGGTTCATTTCCCAGGTTCCCACCCGTGCCAGCTCTGACATCTGTAAATGCAGCAAATGCTGATGCTGTAATGCTTTTTGCTGTTCGACGATGGCCTGAAGCTGATGCTCACGGGCAATCTCAGTGCCTACCCATTCGGCCAGAAGCACAATGTAATCAAGCTCGTCATTGTCGAACTGACGTTCTTTGGCATCAACCCGGGAGAAATTCACTGTGCCGTAGCGTTCGCCGTTGACGAAATAAGGAATACCGATATAGCTTTTAAGCGCAAAAGCCTGATAAGCAGGATGAGACACGCCGGGGGATTTTTCAGCATCGTGATAAGCGACAATACCGTCAGCTGCCAGGGTGTCACGGCAGTAGGTATTTTTCAGTTCAAAACTGTCGCCCTTCTGGAGCGCATCTTCGGGAGAAATGGCAGAAACGACCGTATAGACGCCGTCTTTGATATGACTGACGATGCCAAGCTCCATGTCGAAGGCATCAAGACCAAGCTGTAACAGCCGTTTCAATTTGTCTTCAGTCGAGCTTTTACCGTCTGCAGAAATAGCATGTAGCGCTTTTATCAGTTTCATATTGCCCCGTATGAACGCTTAGGACTCTCCTTAAAGATTAACACACAAAATAAAACGGGGTGGAAACATTCCCTGTTTCCACCCCGCTGTTCACCGGAAAGGGGCGCCGGTGCTTTCGTTAATCACGTATCAGTACAATACGTTGATTTCATACCCTGTTGCTGTATCTGCAGGCTCTACAGTAACGATGTAGTTTTCTTCTTCTGTGAAACCGTACAGTGCAGTACGGTCAAGCAGTACCTGTTCATCGTTTTCGTCTTCATATACTGCGATGATTTCGTAGTAGTCAGAAGGCAGAACCAGTGTGCTGCTTTCAGCAAGCTCAAGATTCATGGTGTAGTAATCAGCAGTGTCGATAGTTTCGTCGCTGCGCACCAGATAGAAATCGATATTATCGAAATCGCTTACCAGATTGATGAAGTTAACGGTTTTGTCGTAAGACTGGGGCAGACCACTTTCAACAAACGTTGCTGCAGCCAGTTTGCCGTCAGCTTCGTAAATCATAATCGCCTTACTTTCGCCCTGATTAAGGGTGATCAGCTTGTTAGTCAGCGCTGTTGCACTGCCGTCTTCAGTTTGCACAGTGACACGGTAGTCGCCGTATTTGATTTCGGTAAAGTCAGACAGTTCACCGGCAGACAATGTGAATTCAGTGTCTTCTTCACCGTCATTACCACCGAAGGTAACCGTCAGCGGTGATGTGGATTCTGTGCTGTTATAGATACGGTATTGTGCGTCTGCATCTACGTCTGTGATGTTTGTTACGTAAGACGAGTTCAGAATAGTATCTACAGACATACCGGCCTGAATGGCACCACTGATATCGCGGATTGCCAGAACATATTCAGTATCGTAGGTGAAATCCAGTGTTTGCGATTCGAAAACCACGTCGGTAGAGCCCGGCTGTGTCAGATAAATCGTGTATTCACCCGAGTCAAAATCGTCACTGTCGTCATCCGGATCCCAGAAAGTCATTTCAGACAATTCCTGATAAGACACAGTACCCAGATAGTTTGCCGCTTCAAACGGGTCGCCGTCTTCTGCCAGGTAAAAATCGTACTGAGATTCATCCACCATCATGCTGGTAACGAACAGACGGAAGTGGTCATCTAAAGACTCACGCTCAAATTTGTATTCGATGAATTCAGGCTGACTGAAATCACCGCTCAGAACGATCAACGTTTTGTAACCGGTGCTGAGGTTGACCGTCATCTCTTCAAGCAGGATTTCCTGATCGTCAGAATCGGTGCGGATGAATTCCAATTCCAGGTCACCGGAATCAGCTGAAATCAGTGAGGTTGTGTCACCGAATTGTGCAGAACCTAAATCGTCGCCGTCAACTTCACGCATTGTGACAGTTGCCCCGTTAGGTGAAGCATTGTAAAACTGAATGTATGCGTACGAGTAGTCTGAACTGCTGTCTGACCCGCCGCAGGCGGTCAGGCCAACAGCAACGCCAACGGCAGCAAACAACTTAATAAGCGACTTAAGTGTGCGGGATACCATAAAAACGTAAATCCTTAACTGAAAGTAGTGATTGATGTCCGGATTAACCGGAACGTCGTTATTTTACCCCGTTAAGTCTCTCTGAAACCCGCGTCAGTTCGACGATTTACGCAATCTTTGCACTGTTTACATTGAACTGAAGAATCGAACAATTTGATCCATTTAAGCAACAAAACGGCCGGTAAACACCGGCCATTTCACTGTATGCTGAAAATAAGCTTATTAATCAGCTCAGAAGCGGTAAGTCGCTGCAACTCTTGCGTGCAGCGGCGCGCCTGTACTGATGTTGTTGTCATTGTGTGCTGAGGGGAAATACTGCGTATCAAGCACGTTATTCACGTTGAGCTGCAATGACAATGCATCGCTGTGAGTATAGAACACAGCAGCATCAAAGCGTGTAAAGGAAGGTAAAGTCACATTGTTACTCAAAGACGCATACTGCTCTGACTGATGAACAATACCCAGTCCCCATTGCCACTTCTCGTCAATCAGGAATTTGTTCCACACACTGAACATATGCTCCGGCAGTTGTGCCAGTCGCTGACCTTCACCGGAACCGGCGCCGGAAACACTGGTCTGGTTGCCATCGAGGTAGCTGTAACCGCCGGTCACAGACCATGAATCTGTGATATATCCCGACAACTGCAACTCGAAGCCCTGTGTTTCTGTGCCGGTCAGTTGTGACACCTCAGGATTGTCCGGATCCACTGTGGCACCGTTTTCTCTTTCCACTTTGAATGCGGCCGCAGAAAGGTTCAGTGAATCAGTCAGGTTCCATTTAAAGCCCACTTCCGTATTCCTGAACTCTTCAGCATCCAGAGCCGCAGAACTCAATGACAAAGTAAGGAACTGATCGCCGGAGCGTGGCAGGAACGACACACTGTAACTGGCGTACAGTGAAATATCTTCCGCCGGTTTAAAAATCACACCAAAGCGGGGAGAGATTTCACTGTCATCACTGGACAGCAAACCGTTGTTGCCATCTTCTGCGCCATCGTTAATTTCAATCTGATCGGTAACATCAATATCAAAGCTGTCGTATCGCAAACCGGCAACCAGTACCCAGTTTTCACTCAGGCCGATTTCATCCTGCACAAAAGCAGAAACCACACTGACATCAGACGCACGGTCTCGTACCGGAGCGGTTAATGTGTGTGCCGGAACCACAAGGGGATCGCTGAACATGAATGACAGTTTGTCACTGCCATTTTCAAGGAACTGATTGTCCAGGCGCGCATTCTCTGTGCTCTGATCCGCATATTCAGCACCGGCCAGTACAGTGTGAGAAACTGCCCCGGTATCGAACTGACCAATAGCGTTAAGCTGCCACAGGAAGTTTTCCCGCTGTGTGGTATCGCGGTAGCCGTCGAGAGTGACCAACTGGGATTCATCATCGAAGGCAGTGGGATACAAGTTCTGATAAGCCTTGTCGTAGTCAGCAAACTGCACAGTAGTATTCACTGACCACTCCGCTGATAATTTATGATCCAGCTTTACACGGGCGATGTGGGCTTCCAGCGTGGTGTTGTTGAAATCCTTATCACCAAAGAATGTATCGTAAACGCCATTTAACGGCTTTCCGTTCAACGACGGGATCCCTCTGTCCACCAGCCTGTCATCGTTCACATACTCATAAGATGCATTCAAAGAAGTGACGTCGCTCAGCGCAAGATACCAGGTCGGATTAAAAGCATAACGGCTGCCATCTTTAAAATCGCGGTGATTATCAACACTGTCTGCGGCTGCATTCAGACGGAATGCCTGGTCTTTATCGATAACGACATTGGTATCAAAGGTAATGCCGCCGGCACTGAACGTATCGATGTTACCACTCAGTACTGTGAAGTCTGATGATACATCAGCGGTTTTGGTTACACGGTTAACCACACCACCACCGCCACCGCGGCCAAATAACAGAGCATTGGAGCCACGCATGATTTCAATACGCTCTACGTTATAGAGCGGACGGAAATACTGCACATCATCCCGTAAACCATCAACAAAGAAGTCAGCAGTGGTGTTCTGACCGCGAATAGTGATCTGGTCCCGGTGATCTTCACCCAACCCGATACTGACACCCGGGGTATATTGCATAGCATCAGCAACGCTGAACAGACCCTGCTCTTCAATTTGTGCTTCACCGATAATAGACGCTGACTGCGGCACATTCAGCAATAACGTGGGTGTTTTCACCGCGTCTGCGACCTGCTGGCCGAAGAAGGCACCGCGGATAGTGATACGTTCTACACTTTCTTCCTGCGCCTCAACCTTAGCCTGTTCCTGAGCAACGACGTTGCCTGACAAACAAAGGGCGGAGAGAATACTGAGTGACAAAATAGACTTTTTCACAATGATTATTACCTGTTGGTTGGTCCTGACGCGGTAATAATAATGATTCTCAGTATTTTTTTAAGAACTATTTAATTAAATATTAAAAATAAATGAATATTATACCTAAGTAAATGCCCGTCAGAGTGCGGACTGCGGGTATAAAAAAGGCCACAAAATGTGGCCTTAATTTGAAATCAGCTCTGACGTTGCCTGACTATTTCGTACAAACACACCCCCGTCGCCACCGACACATTGAGTGACGATACGGCACCAGCCATGGGTAATTTGACTAACTGGTCGCAATGTTCACGGGTGAGCCTGCGCATGCCTTTACCTTCAGCGCCCATTACCAGCGCTGTAGGCCCTTTCAGGTCAACATCATAAATAAGCTGTTCAGCTTCTCCGGCAGTACCGGCAATCCACACGCCTTTTTCCTGCAAATGCTTGAGCGTACGGGCAAGGTTGGTAACCTGAATAAGCGGAACAGACTCTGCGGCACCACAGGCAACTTTTCTGGCTGTTGCAGTAAGGCCACCGGATTTATCCTTGGGTACGATTAAGGCATGCACACCGGCAGCGTCGGCGGTACGTAAACAGGCGCCAATGTTATGAGGGTCGGTAACACCATCAAGCACCAGCAGAAAAGGTTCTGCGTGACGGCTCAGGATAGCATCGAGATCGGCTTCATCCAGCGCCCGTGCAGGCTTGGCACGTGCAACTACCCCCTGATGCTGTTCGCCCTGCACTTTGTCATCGAGTACCTTGCGCTGACAAAACTGCACGCTGATCCCAAACCGTCTGGCCTGATTAATAATATTCTTGAGACGGTCGTCATCACGGCCTTTGAGTACCAGTACTTCCAGTACCCGCTCCGGCTCGTTTTCCAATACCGACTGCATGGCATGCAGACCATATAACCATTCTTGTTGCGCCATTTACTTTTTCTTACCTTTACCTGATTTAATACGGGATTTCTTCGGCGCACGGGTTGCCGGCTTCTTGCTGTCAGAACGGCGATCGGTTTTACCTTTCTCCCGCGATTTACGCCCTTTTCCGGTGGCAGACGATTTTCCGCCTTCTCTGCGGTCGGTCGTGTTCCTGCGATCGCCGGCAGATTTTGATGCTGCCGTTCTCACCTGCACTTTTTTACCACCGCGGCCGCGCAGCATAGTGCCGTCGAGAATTAAATCAATCTTTCTTTCATCCAGGTTCACCGCTGCCACTTTGACCGACAAAGTATCACCTAAGCGGAACTGCCTTGCGCCGGATTCACCTTGCAAAGTTTGTTTAACATCATCATAGCGGTAGTAATCATCGTCCAGAGACGTAATATGGACCAGGCCATCAATATGGTAGTCCGTAATACGCACAAACAAACCGAAGTTAGTCACCGAACTGACAACACCGTCAAAGGTAGAACCCACGTGATCCTGCATAAACTCGCACTTGAGCCAGTCGGCCACATCACGGGTAGCATCATCGGCACGACGTTCGGTCATGGAGCACTGTTCACCGAGTTGTTCCACTTCCTCAACGGTATACGCTTTCGGGCCAGTAACCTTTTGCTTCTGCTTTTTAAGAATCGCTTTAATGGCGCGGTGCACCACTAAGTCCGGATAACGGCGGATTGGCGAGGTAAAGTGCGCATACTCGTCCAGCGCAAGACCAAAGTGTCCTACGTTATCGCAATCGTAAACCGCCTGCTTCATAGAGCGCAGCAGCATGGTTTGAATAAGCTCCTGGTCCGGACGGGCTCTGATCTTATCTACAACATCGGTGAAATCTGCAGGACTTGCCCCTTCAGTGATACGATGGGGGATGCCTACTTCTCCTAAATAGGAGGTAAATGCCGTCAGACGGTCTGCATCAGGTTTGTCATGTACCCGGTATAACGCAGGCTGGTTGTGCTTCTCCAGCATTTTTGCCGCACTGACGTTCGCCATGATCATGCACTCTTCAATCATTTTGTGCGCGTCGTTACGGACTACCGGTACAATGTTTTCTATCTTGCGCTGAGCATTGAAAACGAATTTACTTTCCTGCGTTTCAAACTCGATGGCACCACGCTGGGCACGGGCGCGTTTCAATGCCCGATACAAATCATGCAAGTTACGCAGATGAGGCACCTGAGCCTCGTATCGCTGATGAAGTTCCTTGTCACCTTCCAGGATCTGCCACACTTTGGTGTAGGTCAGACGGGCGTGAGAGTTCATCACCGCTTCATAAAACTGATACTTATCCAGCTTTCCCTGCTCAGTGATTGTCATTTCACAGACCATACACAGGCGGTCTACTTCCGGATTCAGTGAACATAACCCGTTCGACAGTACTTCCGGCAACATGGGAATCACCTGATCAGGGAAATACACAGAATTACCACGATTCTGTGCTTCTTTATCGAGGGCCGTACCCAGCTTCACATAGGTACTCACATCGGCAATGGCCACCCACAACTGCCAGCCCCCTTCATCCAGCGGCTCACAGAACACAGCATCATCGAAGTCACGGGCATCTTCACCGTCTATCGTTACCAGTGGTAACTGACGCAGATCGATGCGTCCTTCTTTAGATTCTTCCGGTACGTCTTCAGTGAACCGTTTAACGTAGCGCTCAACGGCGTCAGGCCAGACATGAGGGATATCGAAGGTACGCAACGCCATTTCGATTTCCATGCCGGGTGCCATGTGGTCACCGAGGATTTCGATAATTTTTCCGACAGGACTGATGCGACGGCGGGGACGCTGGGTGATCTCAACCACTACCACCTGACCCATACGGGCACCTTTCGTTGCTTCCGGCGGGATAACAATTTCATGCTGAAGACGGCTGTCATCAGGCATCACAACGGCAATGCCCTTTTCTACGAAGAACCGGCCGACAATGGGCTCACTGCGTGGTTCAATTACCTGATTGATGAAAGCTTCACGGCGTCCACGGCGGTCAGTACCGCTTTCACGGGCTTCAACGAAATCGTCGTGCATGAACAGATTCATCTGTCCCGCACTGATAAATAAATCGCCGCTGTTGTCTTCAGGGCGAAGGAAGCCGTAACCGTCACGGTGACCGATAATACGGCCACGGATCAGTTCATCACGGTTTTGCAGCGCATATTTCTTCTGCTTGGTAAACTGCACCTGGCCCTGACGTTCCATGGCGCGCAGGCGGCGCTGAATGCCAATCCGGCTGTCTTCTTCGAACGCGTCCACCAGCGAGCAGATTTCTAGAAAAGACAAGGGCTTGCCCTGCTCTTTCATGACAGACATTAAATACTCACGGCTTGCTACCGGATTATCGTATTTCTCTTTTTCTCGCTGAAAATGGGGATCGTCGCTCATGTACTCACTTATTGATTTTGCTTTGGCGCCATTATAACAGTTATTTGCCAAAAGCATTGCACTGTTCAACAGTTATCCAACTCCACCTGCCACGAATTCGTCATATATGCTGACTAGTATGAGCTTTTACCCGGCTCAGGATGACACATGGACCGCCGTTTATTTCTTAAATTATCCGCCGCACTAAGCGGCAGTATGGTTATTTCTACCGGTTTAACCGGGTGCAGTTCAACTGCAGGCTTACCGGAGAATCCGGTTTCTTTTTCTCATGGTGTTGCCAGTGGTGACCCGTCTGCGGACAGCATTATCTTATGGACCAGAGCGGTTCCTGCCGGCGACTCCCCTTCGGCAACGATTTTCTGGGAAATCGCAGTAGACAGTAACTTCTCAGATATCATCCGTTCGGGACATGCCAAAGCCATCGCTGCCCGTGACTACACAATAAAAGTAGATGTACGGGAGTTATTACCGTCCACCCGCTATTTTTACCGGTTTTCAACTGCTACAGAAACATCACCTGTGGGGAAAACACTTACTTTACCGGCGGGACAGGTCGACAACGTCAAACTCGGATTGTTCTCCTGCTCAAACTACCCTGCCGGTTTTTTTACGCCCTATCTGGCAGCGTCTGCAGATGAGAGTATCGACTTTGTATTGCATCTCGGTGACTACATTTACGAATATGCCGGGGACGGCTACGCCACAGAGCGTGCAGCTGAATTAGGTCGCACCTTTGCCACTGATAACGATGAAGAAATCATCACCCTTGCCGATTACCGGAACCGGTACGCCATTTACCGCACTGATAAAGGCTTAAGAGCCCTGCATCAGAATAAGCCCTGGATTGTAGTGTGGGACGACCATGAAGTGGCAAACGATACCTACACCACAGGTGCCGAAAACCACCAGCCTGACGAAGGCGACTTCTTTAAACGCCGCGCCGCTGCGGTGCAGGCCTACTATGAGTGGCTACCCATCCGGCCACCGGTGAGCGACACCGATCCGACAATCTACCGTACATTCGAATTTGGTGACTTGCTTTCACTGTACATGCTGGACACCCGTATCATCGGACGGGATAAGCAACTTAGTTACGCTGCTTTTACTGACGAAGAGACCGGCCAGTTTGATGACATCGGCTTCACTACCGCGCTGATGGCAGAAGACCGCACTATGCTGGGCTTGCAACAACGGGACTGGTTATTTGAATCCCTGGAAAAGAGTAAAGCGACTTGGCAAGTGCTGGGGCAACAGGTATTAATGGGAAAAATGTTTTTCCCGGCAGAAATATTCTCCGGCACACCAAGGGAAGAAATACCGTCAAAAATCCATGCTCTTGCTGATATCCGCCGCAAACAAATTGCCGGACAACCGGTGAGCGATGAAGAAACCGCGCGGCTAAACACCACGATGGCATACAACCTCGATGCCTGGGACGGCTATCCGGCAGAGCGGGAAACACTTTATAAGCAGTTCAGGGAAAAAGGGAAAGCGGCCGTCGTCTTTGCCGGCGATACGCATAACGGCTGGTGCAACAAACTGACCACCGGCGACAATCAGGCCGTGGGTATAGAGTTCGGCACATCCAGCGTCTCGTCTCCCGGAATAGAAAGTTATCTGACAATGGATAACAATGAGGCACACCGCCTGGCACAGGCTCTGCCGCTGCTGGTGAAGGATCTTGAATACTGCAATCTGAACCTGAGAGGATACATGACAGTGACCTTTACGCCTCAGGAGGTAGAGGCTAACTGGTTATACGTAAGCACTATTTCATCGGAAGATGTGCACATAGCCAGTGTACATACCGCCAGGTTCACCCAAGCTGAGCTGCTAAGCTGACCAACCCACTACCGGACGGGAAGACCGCACTGTCAGGGCTGCTTTTTATAGCAGCAGAGATAGTTTACCGCCATGGAAGGCGTGGTTTTCCAGTGTCCGGTGAGCGGGTTAAGCTTAAACCCGCTTTGTGTGTGACGTACAAACTGACTGCCTGTCCAGCTGTCAAGCTCCTCAGGTTTCACGAACTTTGACCAGCTGTGCGTACCCACCGGCAGATAGCGCATAACATATTCGGCCCCCACTATAGCAACAATAAAACTGCGAAAAGTACGGTTTAAGGTTGCCAGAATGAGTAACCCGCCCGGTTTAACCATGGAGGCGCATTCCTGAATCAGCGTTTGCTGATCAGGTACATGTTCTACCACCTCAGCATTGATAACCACATCATACTGTTGTCCTTTATCTGCCCATTCACCGGCCAGGCAATGGTGGTAGCTTACCGGCAAGTTTTGCTTCAGTGCATGCCGTCTTGCAACTTCGACACTGGTCGCACTGGCATCAATGCCGGTCACGTCTGCGCCACGTTTAGCCAGAGGCTCGCAAATCAACCCGCCGCCACTGCCAACGTCCAATACAGATAAACCCTCAAACAATGCATCCGCCAATCCCTTAGGGCGAAAATGCTTATTGATTGCCTGTTCGATAAAATCTACCCGGGCGGCATTGAAAGACAGCGCGGTTTTATATTTTCCGTCAGGATCCCACCATGCATCAGCCAGCGCATCAAAGCGGGCGATTTCCTGAGCGTTCACATTCGCTGTCGCAACCGGTGGGCTTAACTGACTTTTATCTAACATATTGAGGCCTGTTCACTGTTATCAGGGATAATAGAGACAACTTTTCTTTTATTAAATCAACCTGGCGGATGATAGCAAATGAAAAAAATCTCACGTAGGGTTACAGCCGGTTGTGACACCGGCCCGGATTTATTCCCTTACTGACCCTGGATCAGGGTGTTCTGATAACCATCAGCCTGGTTTCGGTCATATCTTCGATGGCATAGCGGATCCCTTCCCTGCCAAGGCCGGAATCCTTCACTCCGCCATAGGGCATATTATCAACCCGCCAGCTTGGCACATCGCCGATCACTACGCCGCCGACTTCCAGAACATCCCACGCTTTATGAGCTTTATACAAATCACGGGTGAAAATGCCTGCCTGCAAACCATAGCGGCTGTTATTAACCTCTTTTAAGGCTTCGTCATAATCGTCGAATGGCACTAAAACCGAGAGCGGCCCGAAAGCCTCTTCTGCACTGGCGTTACAGTCTGCCGGTACGCCTTCCATGACGGTGGCATCGAGCATAGCGCCTTTTCGTGTGCCACCACACAGAACCGTTGCGCCAGCCTCTCTGGCTTCGTGGATCCAATCCTCCAGCCTTTCCGCCTCAGACTCTGAAATCATGGGGCCGATAAACGTATTTTCATCTGCAGGATCGCCGGCCACTAATGCCGACACCTCATGAACGAATTTTTCACGGAAGGTTTCATAAATGTTTTTGTGTACCAGTATACGTTGCACACTGATACAGCTCTGACCGGACTGATAATAGGCGCCAACGATAATGCGTTTGATAGCATCATCGATATCAGCATCTTCATCCACGACACAGGCAGCGTTACCGCCAAGTTCCAGTACTACAGGCTTTTTACCTGCTTTGGCTTTTAGTGCCCAGCCCACGTCGGGGGAGCCGGTAAAACTCAACAGCTTTAACCGTTCATCAGTAGTAAACAAATCCGCACCATCACGGTTGCATGGCAGAATAGAAAATGCCCCTTCAGGTAAATCTGTTTCTGCCAGCACTTCACCGATAATCAATGCGCCGATGGGTGTTCTTGAAGCCGGTTTCAGAACAAACGTGCAACCGGCAGCAATCGCCGGCGCAACTTTATGCGCGGCCAGATTTAACGGAAAGTTAAACGGCGAGATAAATGAACAGGGACCAATGGGCACCCGTTTTGTCATACCCTGGTAGCCGGAAGCCCGGGCGGATATCTCAAGGTTCAGTACCTGACCTTCTATACGCACACATTCTTCAGCCGCTATCTGAAAAGTATCAATCAGGCGGGTTACTTCTCCCTGCGCATCTTTTATCGGTTTTCCGGCTTCAATACACAGCGCCTTTGCCAGCTCGTCTTTACGTTCCGTAAAGCGTTTTACGCAATGTTCCAGTACCGCTTTGCGTTCATAGGGCTTCATGGCCGCCATGGCCGGTTGCGCCTTTTCTGCCGCAGCAATGGCTTTATCGATAACATCAGCACCGGCTTTGGCCACTCTTGTTGCCACTTCACCGGTATACTTGTTCGTAACTTCCAGATCGGTATTAGCAAACACAGGTTTGCTTGCAAGATAGTAGGGATAGCTTTCATTCAACATGTAAGAACTCCTTAAAGCTTGTCACTTAATTCGCGGATTGTCTGATTCAGCGTTTCATCATTCATACTGTAATCAACCGGGCAGTCCACAACATGAACGCCGGGCGTATTAATACACCGGGTGATAACCTCGCTGAGTGACGCGGTATCTTCAATGCGCCAGCCGTGGGCGCCATAGCTGTTGGCATACTGCACGAAGTCAGGATTCCCGTAGTCCAGCCCGAAGTTGTCGAAAGACATATGAGCCTGTTTCCATTTGATCATGCCGTAAGCGTCATCCCGCAGAATAATGACAGTCAGATCGAGATTGAGTCTGACGGCAGTTTCCAGTTCCTGACTGTTCATCATAAAGCCACCGTCACCACATACACTGATTACGGGCTTGTCAGGATTAACGAGTTTTGCAGCAATAGCAGAAGGCAGACCGGCCCCCATAGAGGCAAGGGCATTATCAAGCAGTAAAGTATTGGGGTGGTAAGCCGGATAGTTTCTGGCAAACCAGATTTTGTACACGCCGTTATCCAGCGTCACAATACCTTCATCCGGCATCACTTTGCGGATATCGCGGACAAAACGTTCCGGCAGAACCGGAAACCGGTCGTCATCTTCCGCTTCCCGCCTGTGGTTGACATAGGCATCGTGCACATCTTTATAAAAATCCAGCTTCCAGCCGGACTGCGGGGAGACCTTTTCCTTGATTTGCCAGATACTGTTAGCGATGTCGCCGACAACTTCTGCCTGAGGGAAGTACACAGGGTCAACAGCGGCCGGCTCAAAATTAATATGAATGACTTTCTTTCCGTCGTCGTGCATAAAAAACGGCGGCTTCTCAACCACATCATGGCCAACATTGATAATGAGATCGGCACGACTGATGGCACGGTGGACAAAGTCACCGTCGGACAACGCAGTGTTTCCGGCAAACAGAGGATCACTTTCATTAAGCACCCCTTTTCCCATTTGGGTGGTGACAAACGGGATCCCTGTTTTATCTACAAACTCTCTGAGCATTTTTGCTGTGAGTTTACGGTTTGCGCCGGCACCGATAAGTAACAATGGAGACGCAGCCCTTTCAATCATCTCAACAGCTTCGCGGATGGCTTTATACTCAGCAATCGGTCTGCGGGTATAACTGGGCTTCAACAGGGACGCTGAAGTGCTTTCATCAGCAATGTCCTCCGGCAATTCAATGTGCACTGCGCCGGGGCGCTCTTCTGATGCAAGACGGAAAGCTTCGCGCACAACAGACGGAATACGGTCACCGCTGACAATCTGGGTTGTGTATTTAGTGATAGGACGCATCATATCTACCACATCAATGACCTGAAAACGCCCCTGTTTGCTGGTTTTTACCGGCTTCTGGCCAGTGATCATTAACACCGGCATAGCGCCTAGTTGCGCATAGGCGGCGGGCGTCACTAAATTCGTTGCGCCGGGGCCGAGGGTAGATAAACACACGCCAACTTTACCGGTAAGCCGGCCGTAGGTGGCTGCCATGAATCCCGCTCCCTGTTCGTGGCGGGTCAGAACAAGTTTAATGTCAGATGTGCGGAGAGATTCCAGTAAATCGAGGTTTTCCTCACCCGGAATACCGAAGATGTATTCCACACCTTCAGCTTCAAGCGCTTTAACAAAGAGGTCTGAGGCTTTCATTCCGTTCTGTCGCTCCTTACGTTTACTAGCTGGTAAGGTGTGCTACGGCGGGAAAGCTAAAAGCGATTAGGTTTGTTTACAGTTCCGGGCCGGAACGCCGGGTCAGTCGGTGAGTTGCTCCTGCCAGGCTGACAATTTTTCCTGCGTGGCGCGGTCGACCGCTGCCTTATTATTACTTATCCACCACTTCTCCATGATCTGCACATTTTTACTGTTAGATTTATAAAAGAAGTCAGCAATATCGCCAACAAACGGGATGAAGCCGAGAGCGAAGTCCATGACGGAATTACGTACCATGGTTTTAAGCAAGCCGGATGGCATGCCCATCTTTTTTCCAAGAGAGATAATACGAAAACCGGCAATGAGCATGGCAGCGTCACCGGCGCCCGGGATGAGACCGATTATAGAATCCAGCCCGATGCGGAAGGGAATAACAGGCAACTTTATCGCCGTATCCAGCATGTTTGCCCATTTTTGTGCCTTGAGCAGCTCTTCCGGTGCTTTTACATTACTGTCCATGGTCATTCTCCTGTTCAACGATAAATAGCCGGGCTAATCCGGCTTTTATCACCGGACAGCTTACTTGTCTGCACCGAGGGCTTTCGCCAGTGCTTCCCGTTTACGGTTTTGTGCAGATGCCTGCCAGCCTTGCAGATTACGTTCGATGAGTGTCATTAACGTATCAATATGTGCCGGTGAGTCGTTTAGCGCAGGAATATATTCAAAACGCTTTCCGCCGGCTTCCATAAAGTAGTCTTTGTTTTCCTCACCGATTTCTTCAATGGTTTCCAGGCAGTCCGCTGAAAATCCGGGGCACAGTACCTGCACGGACCGCACGCCTTTACCCGGCAGTCCTTTCATAGTTTCGTCAGTGTACGGCTGAAGCCACTCTTCGCGGCCAAAACGGGACTGGAAGGTGGTCATGTATTCGTCTGATTTCAGATCCAGCGCTTCAGCCAGCAATCTTGATGTTTTATGACACTCGCAGTGGTATGGATCACCATTGGTCAGGTAACGCTTCGGGATCCCGTGATAGGACATAACCAGCAAATCAGCTTTGCCGTTTTCCTCCCAGTGCTGCCTGACACTTGCAGCCAGCGCTTCGATGTAAGCGGGTTCGTCATTATAGTGCGTTACAAAACGCAGTTCCGGCATCCAACGGCGGCGGGTAAAATCGGCAGTCACAGCATCAAAAGTAGACGCAGTGGTGGATGCACAATACTGCGGATACAGCGGCAGTACTACCAGCTTTCTCACGCCCTGACTGAGCATTCTGTCGATGGCAGACGCCACGGACGGCTGTCCATAGCGCATGGCAAAATCAACGACCACATCGTCACCGTATTTTTCCCGGCACTTCTCTGCCAGTGCTGCATGTTGAGCCTTAGTGATCGCCATTAACGGTGAACCTTCGTCTGTCCACACTGTGGAATAGGCTTTTGCAGAGCGTCCGGGCCGGAAGTTCAGGATCACCCCGTTGAGTACAAACCACCAAATCAGGCGGGGAACTTCGACAACCCGGGGATCGGAAAGAAACTCTTTCAGGTAAGGCTTCAGCGCAGCTTTGGTCGGCTGTTCAGGCGTACCTAAATTGGTGATCAGCACACCCAGCCGGTCTGCCTGGCCATGTGTGAAATGGGTAGAGTTAATATATTTCATGCTGCTTTACCTGAAATCGCTGCCAACTAATCAAAAAGACAATTAATTATACTGAACCTGAGACACTTTTGATCCCCGGAATCAGACATTTATAACGATTATTTGATTCAGTTTAAGCGATTACTATCGCCGCATGTTGCCAATAAAAAAGGCCGGTATCAACCGGCCTCAGAGACATTACATTTCGTTAAGGTGTATAAAAGGTTGCCGCTCCCGGTCCCACGGGCATGCCAAGGAGGAATACCCAGAAGAAAAACAGCAGGGACCAGCCGAGGATAAACACCATTGAATAAGGCAGCATCATGGCAATCAAGGTGCCCATCCCGACATCCTTACGATACTTAGCCGCCATGGCGAGGATCAGCCCAAAATAGCTCATCATCGGCGAGATCACGTTGGTAACCGAGTCGCCGATACGATACGCAGCCTGAATCACCTCCGGTGCATAACCTAATAACATCAGCATGGGCACGAAAATGGGCGCAGTCACAGCCCACTGTGCCGAGGCACTGCCCAGCGACAAATTCACCAGTCCGCACATCAAAATAAACAGAATGAATACCGACGGCCCGTCAAGACCCGCGGCCTGCAACAACGCAGCACCTTTAACGGCGAGAAACGTACCGAGGTTCGTCCATTTAAAGAAGGCTACAAACTGGGCGGCGAAAAATACCAGCGTGATGTAGAGACCCATGGCACCCATGCTTTTAGACATGGCGTTGATCACATCGCGGTCATTTTTCATCGAACCCGTTACCCTGCCGTACACGAAGCCGGGTATAGCAAAGGTAATGAAAATAAAAGCAACGATACCTTTAAGAAAAGGCGAACCGGTTATAAGACCGGTTTCCGGATTTCGCAGCGGGCCATTTTCAGGTACGACGGTAAGTGCCAGCACGGCACACACTGCCACGAATGCAAGGCCGGCCATTTTCAGACCTTTCTTTTCCAGAGCCGTTGGCGCTTCCATGGACTGACCTTCCAATTCCACAGACGCATCCGATTCGTTGTACTTACCCAGCCTTGGCTCGACAATTTTTTCAGTCACAAAGGTGCCCATGATGGCAATCACAAAGGTACTGATAAACATGAAATACCAGTTTACTTCAGGGCCGACCACATATTCAGGGTCAATCATATGCGCGGCGGCTTCAGTGATGCCGGAAAGTAACGGGTCAACGGTGCCAAGTAACAGGTTTGCGCTGTAACCCGCCGACACACCGGCAAATGCAGCAGCCAGCCCGGCCAGCGGATGACGACCCAGAGAATGGAAGATCATGGCTGCCAGCGGAATAAGGACAACATAACCCAGCTCAGATGCGGTATTTGAAAGAATGCCGGCAAACACTACGGCGAATGTGACCACACGCTTAGGTGCACCCATCACCAGAGAGCGCATCAGCGCGGAAAGCATACCGGAGTGCTCAGCCACAGAGACACCCAACAATGCCACCAGCACAGTACCGAGCGGCGCAAAGCTTGTGAAATTGGTCACCAGACCGGTAACGATGCGCTGAAGACCTTCGGCACTCATCAGCGAAATGACTTCGATCATGCCGTCAGCTTCCCGGCCTTTTGCGCCTTCAGGACGGGGATCGGCCACAGCCACATCGAAGTAACCCAGGATGCCACTTAAGATGACGATGAATACAGAAAGTAATGCGAATAATGTGATCGGATGCGGCAACAAATTCCCGAGCCACTCTACGGTAGCCAAAAATCGTGCGAACCATCCGCTCTGTGCAGCATCCCCGCGGGACGGCACCTGAGACTGATTGGAACTCAAGATAAACCTCTGTCGTTTTTATTCAGATCTGCATTTTATACAGCCTGATTATAATAATGTCGCGCACAGTATAGCGAATAAACAGCGTCTTCGCAGCAAAAGGGCTGTAAAGCGGCTATTTTCCATACTTTAGGACGACGAAAAAAACGTCTGACAGTGGGTTTTAGGGGCATAAAAAAACCCGCTTAAAGCGGGTTTTTCAGTAAGTTACGATTTATTTACCCTTGGAGTTATCCAGGTATTTAAAGAAATCGCTGTCCGGTGCAAGCACCATCACGTCATCTTTACCATTGAAGCTCTTACGATAGGCATCCATGCTGCGCAGGAAGCTATAGAAATCAGGGTTCTTCGAGTAAGACGTTGCATAGATTTGTGCTGCCAGTGCGTCGCCTTCACCACGTACCTGACGGGCATTACGCTCGGCGTCTGCCAGCATAACGGTAACCTTTGCATCGATATCAGCGCGGATCACTTCAGCTTGTTCCTGACCTTCCGAACGGTGCTCACGGGCTACCGCAGCACGCTCTGCACGCATACGCTGGAAGATCGCGTTGCTGACTTCGTTTGGCAGGTTAATTTGCTTAACCCGTACGTCAACAATTTCAATACCCAGTTCTTTAGATGATTCGCTGGCTTGTTCCATTGCCTGATTCATCAGTGCAGAACGCTCACCGGATACAATTTGTGCAATGGTGCGGGCACCGAATTCAGAACGCAGACCGTTGTTCACCTTCTGTTTCAGAAGCGCCTCTGCCTGCAACTTATTACCACCTTGTGTAGAGAGATAATATTTTGCGAAATCAGCAATTTTCCACTTCACGTAAGAGTCGACAATAAGGTCTTTCTTCTCTGAAGTAACGAAGCGGTCAGGCACATCATCCAACGTTTGAATGCGGGCATCCAGACGACGGACAGAATCGATAAACGGCAATTTGAAATGCAGGCCGGGTTCGAATACACGGGTTTCGCCGGTGGCGTCATCACGTTGTACTTTACCGAACTGGATAACAATCGCCCTTTCGCCTTCGCTTACGACAAATAACGACCCGGACAGCAAAATAACAAACAGTACTACTACTGCAATGAGTAAGTTCTTCATGCGTTATTCTCCTCCGTTACCGAAACGACTGTCACGGAAACCGGAACTCTGCGTTGCTGAGCCCGATGAGTTACTGCCGGATGAAGATGGCAGCGACTGATAAGACGAAGATGAACGGGCCGGCGCAGATGATGATTTTTGTTCCATCATTTTATCCAGCGGCAGATACATCATGTTATTTCCACCTTTGCTGTCGATAAGCACTTTGCTGGTTTTACCCAGTACCTCTTCCATCGTTTCCAGATAGATACGCTCACGGGTAACCTGAGGCGCAGCTTCAAACTGAGGCAGCAGTTCAGAGAAACGGGCCACTTCACCCTGCGCTTCCAGAATGACACGCTCTTTGTAAGCCTGCGCTTCTTCATTCATCCGGTTAACCTGACCACGGGCACGGGGTTCAATTTCACGTGCATAAGCTTCGGCTTCACGGATGAAACGCTGTTCATCTTCCTGAGCGGCGATAGCATCATCGAATGCATCTTTCACTTCTTCAGGCGGACGGGCATCACGGAAGTTCATATCGGTGATGGTGACACCAAGGTCATAAGGTTCAAGGATAGATTGCAACTCTTCCCAGACACGTTGACGGGTAACTTCACGGCCATCAGTTAATACGTCATCCATTTGTGAGTGACCTACAACGTAACGGATTGCACTGTCGAGTGCCTGGCTCAGGCTCATTTCAGGGCTGGTTACCGCAAACGTCCAGCGATACGGGTCTACCACGCGGTATTGCATTTCCATCTGAACACGCACCACGTTTTCGTCTTCAGTCAGCATGGAGCCGCTGGACGCCTGGTCGCGGATAGATGTGACATCAACCGGAATAACGGTATCGATAAAGGTTGGTTTCCAGCGAAGTCCCGGTTCTACCTGCTGAGAATATTCACCGAAACGAAGCACCACACCACGTTCTGATTCACGGATGGTATAGAACCCGCTTACCACCCAGATTACGGCCAGCAGCGCGATTAGAATAGCAGCACCGACTGTGCCCAGGCTTTTACCTGAACCACCGTTGCCACCGCCCATTTTTCCGAATTTACCAAACAGGTTTTTGAACACGTCGTCCAAATCCGGGGGCCCCTGATCGCGACCACCGCGGTTTTTCCACGGGTCGTTATTTTTGCCACCCGGCTCATTCCAAGCCATGCTGATACTCCATAAGTGGTTAACCCTCGATACCTGAATATGCTGCCCGCGATGAACAGCCGTTCAATTATTTTGGGATCTGATTTTAAAATCTGTCGTTACGAATCTGTCGTTTAATGATGTACCACATATCCGGACAAGCCGTCATCAAGGCGTTTTTCTAACCGGTTCCAGTCACTGGTGGGCATTCTTACATCCACTACCCAGTCACCGCCGTCGTCATAGGCCTCATTTGCGATACAATTTAAATCATACAACACCCCGCGCAATTTGCTTTGCGCCGGGGGGATCCGCAGTGTGTAACTTACCATGCTCTGTCCTAAGCAATCGGTAAGTGCTTTACTCAATAAATCGAGCCCCTCTCCGGAATGAGCAGACACCCATACACGAACAGGTACACCCTCGTCGTCTCTATCTATACGCGGTGATATTTCATCAAGTTTATCAATCTTATTACAGATTATTAATTGTTGAATATCATCTGCTTCAATTTCTTCAAGCACCGCATTCACTTCATCCATCGTTTCACGGTAGTTTGCTTCTGCCACATCAACAACATGAAGCAGTAAATCCGCTTCCTGTGTTTCCTGTAACGTGGCTTTAAATGCTGCAACCAGATCGTGAGGGAGATGACGGATAAACCCGACGGTATCTGCCAGAATAGCCGGCCCCACATCCTGCAAGTCAATTTTTCGCAGAGTAGGATCCAGCGTGGCAAACAGCTGATCAGCTGCATACACGTGGGAATTTGTGATGGTATTAAATAACGTCGATTTCCCTGCGTTGGTATAACCAACCAGAGAAACCGTGGGAATTTCGGCACGTTTGCGCGATCTGCGCCCTTGCTCACGTTGCTTCTGTACTTTCTCCAGCCTGCGGAGAATGGCCTTAATCCGGCCACGTAACAACCGGCGGTCAGTTTCGAGCTGTGTTTCACCCGGACCACGCAGACCTATCCCGCCTTTCTGGCGCTCAAGGTGTGTCCATCCACGAATTAACCGGGTAGAAATATGTCGAAGCTGTGCCAGTTCCACCTGTAACTTACCTTCATGTGTCCGGGCACGTTGTGCGAAGATATCGAGGATAAGGCCGGTACGATCTAAGACCCGGCATTTGCAGATGGCTTCGAGATTCCGCTCTTGAGACGGCGATAACGCATGATTGAAAATCACTACATTAGCATCATGCGCTTTCACAGAAGCAGCAATCTCTTCGGCTTTACCAGAACCAACGAAATACTTAGCATGTGGAGCACTGCGCGACGTCGTAAGTACGTCTACCGCATTCACTCCCGCAGAAGATACGAGCAATTCAAGCTCGGCGAGATCTTCTTTGCTGTTCTCGTCAGCAAAATTTACATGAACAAGAATAGCCTGTTCACCGGCTTCATAACGGTCAAACAAGCAATGTACCTTTTAAATTATTCACTTTTACTATTTTCAGCATCCCCTTGGGTTGAGCTAGGCATAGTGATAGCACGTGATGGTACAACCGTTGAAATGGCATGCTTGTAAACCATCTGGCTAACTGTGTTTTTCAACAGAATCACGAACTGGTCGAACGATTCCACTTGCCCCTGAAGTTTGATCCCATTTACCAGATAAATGGATACGGGAATACGCTCTTTTCTTAACGCATTCAAGAATGGGTCTTGTAGTGATTGCCCTTTAGCCATTTGATATCCTTAGTTTTTATTATTTCCATGGCAAACATATACGTTTGCCACCGCGCTTAATGTATAACACAATCCAACACTTAAAGTGTGATTTTTGACAAAATATTCGTCAAATTATAGTTAGCAAACGTGTCAAGCCAGTGCAGTTCCGGCCAGCCTCTTAACCAGGTCAGTTGCCGTTTTGCAAGTTGACGCGTTGCAATAATACCTTTCTCACGCATTTCTGCATAGTCGAGTTGCCCTTGTAAATACTGCCACGCCTGACGGTATCCTACTGAACGTATAGAGGGTAAATCTTCATGAAGATCACCCCGGGCAAACAATGTCTTCACTTCATCAATGAAGCCATCTTCAAGCATCATATCGAACCGCTGTTCAATACGACCGTGTAACACTGCTCTGTCTTCCGGTGCTATCGCAAATTGCGTCACCTGAAAAGGACATGGCTCGCCTTTTTCGGCCTGCCAGTCAGTGAGACTGCGGCCGGTTGACCGGTAAACCTCAAGCGCCCGTGTTACACGCTGCGGATCATTCGGGTGAATGCGGGCGCCACTTACAGGGTCTACACGAGATAATTCATCGTGTAAGGCTTGCCATCCATGCGCCCCGGCATCCCGGACAATGCCCGCTCTCACCTCATCGTCAGACTTAGGTAAGGGCGAAATACCATTTATCAAGGCATTAAAGTACATCATCGTACCACCCACCAGCACCGGCAGTTTGCCACGCTGATGGATATCGTTAACCAGCGAAATAACATCGCGGCGGAATTCCGCCACGGAATACGTTTCAGACGGATCGATAATATCAATCAGCCAGTGTGGCGCCAGCGCCTGTTCTTCCGCGGTCGGCTTTGCCGTACCGATGTCCATGCCTTTATACACCAGCGCTGAGTCAACACTGATAATTTCACACGGTACGCTTTGTGACAGCTCCAGCGCCAGACCTGTTTTACCGGAAGCGGTAGGCCCCATAATACTTACGACGGGCTTCATATTCTGACTTTCACTCATTCCGGCCACGTCTCTATTAATCTGTCTGCCGGCTGGCTGCGACCCTGTTGCTCCAGCACGGTAATCTGTTCACTGACAGGCATCAATTCAAATCCGTGCCACACAGCTGTAAGAATATCAGCCGGTACGGTTGTCACTGATATTAAAGACTTTAGCACATCATTCAGGTTCTGCCCGCCGGAAGTCAGCATGACCGGAAACCAGTTCACCCAGGGAAAATGTCTGCATCCTGAAGGTGCCTGTTGTAACCGGTATTTACCTGCCACCAGACTGATTTCAAAGTGGTGATCCTGCAAAACCTCAACGGTTTGTTCACTTACATTCGTGTTGGCCACTGATACCGGCATCAGCAATGGTTGCGATGTGCCGGCCTGCTCAATTTGAGCCGCCACCCATTGGGCGATTATAGCGTTTACAGATAAAAGCAAACAGTTGTTTTTATGACAGTAAATTCTTACATATTCATTTAACTGCAAGAATGATAACGCAGAGGTCTCCTGCGTATCAATCTGTGAGCTGAGCAAAGTGCTGTAGCGCTGCCCGTAATCGGCCACCGTTGCAGCAGGCACCGGTGCACTGCGGTGACGGCCCGTTCCTCCTGCCGCCCCGCTTCCATGATAGCGTCCCTGTGCAGTTCCGGCAGAGGAACCTGCAAAAGACTGTGCGGAGCGCGGCACGGATTGCGTTGCTGTTGTGCTGTATCCGTTATTTTCCGGGGAATGCCCCTGATGCGTACCCTGCGGCTGCGCCGGAGTAAGGGGGCGGATGTAATCATGTTCCGGCTCATCAAACTGTGCTGTTTCACCGGTGTCACCGTCACTGAGCGCGTCAGCCACAGCCTTACAGATAAAATCATGTACAAGGCGGCTTTGCTGAAAGCGGACTTCATGTTTGGCCGGATGCACATTCACATCCACATCACGGGGATCAACGGTCAGGTAAACCACGAAAGACGGTTGTTCCAGCACACCCCACACACTTTCATAAGCCTGACGGATTGCGTGCAGGATGAGTTTGTCCCGCATACCCCGGCCGTTTACAAAACTGAACTGGCTGTCGGTACTGCTTCTTAGCATGGTCTCATTGCCCAGCCAGGCTTCAAGTGTCATGCCGTCATAGCCGGTTTTCACGTAAACCGCGTTGCTCAGAAACTTTTGCCCCATTACCGCACTGATACGGCGGGTCAGAGGATCAGATGACGAAGCCTGATAACGCTTTGTCATCTTGCCGTTATGTTTCAGCAAAAAGGACACGTCGGGATGGCTGAGTGCGATCCTGCGGACCACATCTTCGATATGCTGATATTCGGTTTTTTCAGTGCGCAGAAACTTGCGTCTTGCCGGCGTATTGTAAAACAAATCAGCCACGTCGATAGTCGTGCCATTCGGGTGGGCAACCGGATTCACAGTAACCTCCATGTCACGACCTTCACAGTGAGCCTGCCATGCCTGCTCCTGATCTTCCGGTCTGGAAGTCAGAGTAAGCCTGCTGACTGAGCTGATACTGGCCAGTGCTTCACCGCGGAACCCTAACGACATGATTTGTTCGAGATCATCCAGCGTTGCAATTTTACTGGTTGCATGACGGCTGAGCGCCAGGGGTAATTCGTCTTTACAGATGCCGCCACCGTTGTCACGCAATCTGATACGCTTATGCCCGCCTTTTTCAATATCCAGTTCGATACGTGTGGCACCGGCGTCGAGACTGTTCTCAATCAGTTCTTTAACAACAGACGCAGGTCTTTCTACCACTTCGCCGGCAGCGATTTGGTTCGCTAACTGCGGTGGGAGTAGCTGTATAGGCAAGGGAATTCCAGACTTTGTTTCAGGTTCTCGGGATGGTCAGTTCCTGACCAATCTGTACGGTGTCGCCGCTAAGGTTATTTGCCGCTTTAATGGTACTGATTTTGACATTGTAACGTTGCGCCAGCAAGGACAATGACTCACCACTGCGAACCTTGTGAATTAAATTACGGGATTTTTGTGAAGCCCATAAAGTACCGTCCGGCGGGACCTGACGAAAATACGTCTTGATTGCCTCAAACATTGAGGTGGCCAGCCGCTCGCGGTATTCACTCCAGTTCAGGTTCTTTTCTTCCTGCGGATTACTGATAAAACCGGTTTCTACCAGGATTGACGGAATATCCGGCGCTGTCAGAACGGCGAGACTGGCCGCCTGCGGAGAAGACTTGTGCATACGTGTTACGCCACGCAACTCTTTTATCACTTTCTGACTGAGGTCGTAGCTGGCTGACATAGAATGATCCATGGACAGACCGAGAATGGTTTCTGCCAGATAACGCTCGCTGGCGTTATCAGAAATTACTTCTGCTGCGCCGCCCAGTAATTCAGAATGCTGTTCGGTTCTTTCCAGCCAGCGACCCAGTTCAGTATCAGCACGGCGCATTGACAATACCCACACCGATCCGCCTCTCGGACCGGCTGTGGTAAAGGCATCAGCGTGTATTGAAATCAGTAAGTCAGCTTTACTTTTGCGGGCGATTTCAGGCCGGCGGTTCAGCCCGACGTAATAATCGCCTTCCCGTGTCATTACTGCACGCATGCCGGATTCCGCATTAACCAGTTTTTCAAGGTATTTGGCAATACTCAGGGTAATGTGTTTTTCGTAAGTACCGGCACGGCCGATAGAACCGGGGTCATTACCGCCGTGACCCGCATCAATGGCAACAATAATATCGCGGTCGCGACTGTTGTTTTTCGTATCCAGCACGACGGAAGTAGACGCCAGCGGCGCAGCGGGGCCGGGGTTCGGATCAATTAAATCAACCACCAGGCGGTGTCCGTAGGGACCATCAGGCTCAACAGGAAAAATGGAAGGCTTTGCCTTTCTCGCCATTTCGATAACGATGCGGGCTGACTGACTGTTCTTTGGTGTTGAGTGGCGCACCCGCTTCACCAGGTCACCGGTGATATCAGCCTGTGACAGGTCACTGCCGTTATCGGTATCCGCAAGATCAATAACCAGCCTGGCAGGGTTGTCTAAAGAAAAATAGGTAAATTCAGGCGCCGTTTTAAGATCAAGCACAACGCGCGTCCTGTCACCGGAAGGTGCAGCCCTGACTCCGCTAATCTGGTTTTGTGCCCAGGCAGCGCATGCCAGTGACCACAAACAGATTGTGTAAACGATTATGCGCAACATATTTCGCCCTGAAAATTTCCTTTCGTCAGCTTTTTTATTTTTTATGGGGCACTCAGTGCACAAACAACAGCATCACCGGCCGCTGATTTCGCGGCAATGTGCAATGTCCGCACATCATCATGTGAGTTAATACTAATCACTAAATCCGCAGATGCCAAGAATTCGGCCCCCTTTTGCGGCCATTCAATCAGACAAACATTCTTTTCGCCGAAGTAATCACGGATCCCCATGAATTCCAGTTCTTCAGGATCCGCCAGACGGTACAGATCAAAGTGATAAACAGATACTTCGTCCAGTTCGTATGGTTCCACCAGGGTATACGTGGGGCTTTTTACGTGCCCCGCGTGTCCGAGTGTTTGAATGAAAAAGCGGGAAAATGTCGTTTTGCCGGCGCCCAGGTCGCCTTCCAGATAAATCACCAGGCCTGCTGGCAGCCTGCTCTTAACAGAGCTGGCTAATTGCTCTGAAATTTTTTGTGTGGCTTCCGGTGAATCTGACCGGAAAACATGTTCTGCGTACGACATAAACTCTGCTTCAACAAATACTACTGGTTGATGAGCACCCTGACGGCGTCAAATAAATCGCTGGCAATCATACCACGTTGGCCGTACAAGTCAGCCAGATCATCACCGGCTTTAGCATGCACAGTGACGCCATATTTTGCAGCGATATCCCGTGACAGCCCCTGCGCAAGCAGCGCTCCCAGAATACCACTGAGCACATCACCGCTACCCGCCGTTGCCATACCCGGATTACCGTGTTTACTTACCCAGGTAGACCGCTCGTTATCAATAATGGTTCCCGCGCCTTTCAACACACAGGTGGCATGATAACGCTGGGCGCATTGTCTGGCATAGTTAAAACGTTCGGCTTCCACATCATCCACAGACACACCCAGCAGGCGCGCCGCTTCTCCGGCATGTGGCGTTAAAATACAGTCATTAATGGTATACGCAGTGGCCTGACGGCTGAGCAAATTCAACGCATCGGCATCCAGCACCATGGGCTTCGGATGAGTCTGACAGTGCTTCATCACCGTTTGAAATACGGTTTCTGCCCAGTCATCCTGCCCCAGACCGGGTCCGATCACCACGCAGGTCGCCCAGCTCAATGCATCTTCCAGGTTTTCATCTGTCACCATCAGCTCCGGACGGCCGGCGCTGACCTGAATGGTTGACGCTTCATGGGTATAAACCCGCACCATACCGGCACCGCTGCGCAACGCAGCTTCACTGGACAGACGGATTGCCCCGGCAGTGCCTTTATTGCCGCCAACGCACAATAACCGGCCGTATGTACCTTTGTGACTGTGTACCGCACGTGGCCCCATACCGCGGAACTGTTCGATATCCAGTAAGCTGGCTGACGAACGGGCGAGTTCAGAGAAGGCTTTACCGATTCCGAGGTCATCGTAAACTAACTTACCGCAGGACTGCTTACCGGCACCGGTAGACAAGCCTGGTTTGATACCCACGAATGTGACGGTGACATCAGCTTCAATACATCGGCCTAATGACTGACCGGTATTGGCATCCAGACCGGAGGGCACATCGATACTGACCACAGGAATAGTATGAGCGTTGATGGCATCAATAATGTCAGCAAATTCATTGCGGATATAACTGGTGATTCCGGTACCCAGCATTGCGTCGACAACCAGTCCCGCTTTATCCAGCAAGCCTTTATCGAAGACTTCAATTTTGCCGCCGGCATCAAGCCAGCGCTTCTGTGCCCGACCAGCATCGCCTTCAAGAATGCGGTGAGGTTCGACGGCGCACACATGCACCTGCTTGCCTGCTTCTTTTGCTTTCAGTGCAGCGATATAACCGTCGCCGGCATTGTTGCCCTGCCCTACCATCACAAGATAAACGTGAGTGTTTGGCAGCAGGCTCTGACATTGACGGAATACAGAAGCACCTGCACGCTCCATCAGGGTGGCCAGATCGCAGCCGGATTGCTCCGCTGCGGCCTGTTCGTGTTCTCTTACCTGTTCGGCGCGAAAGAGTTTATGTGATAAGCTTGTCGCGAGTTTAGTATCCAGCATAGTTTCCATGTCCGCGTTGCAATCAATCGATCTCAATAGATTAACAAACGATATCAAGGCTTGGGGCCGCGCGCTAGGTTTTCAGCATGTGGGTATCAGTGATGTTGATCTCAGTCAGCATGAAGATAAGTTGATGGCATGGCTGGAAAAGGGTTATCACGGTGATATGGAATATATGGCCGCGCACGGCACCAAAAGGGCCCGGCCCGCAGAGTTACTGCCCGGCACCGTGAGAGTCATCAGTGTGCGCATGGACTATCTTCCTCCGGATGCGTCTTTTGCCCGCCATCTTTCTGATGATCAGATTGGTTATGTCAGCCGGTACGCGCTTGGCCGTGACTACCACAAAGTACTGCGGCAACGTCTGAAACAACTGGGTGAAAAAATATCTGCGCAGTTTGAGGATGCGCAGTGGCGGCCTTTTGTCGACTCCGCACCGGTGCTGGAACACGCTATCGCTGAAAAAGCCGGTACCGGCTGGACAGGTAAACACTCTCTCACTATCAGTAAAGAAGCCGGCTCCTGGTTTTTTCTCGGCGAGTTGTTCATCAACTTGCCGCTGCCTGTAGACGAGCCGGTAGAAGAAGGGTGCGGCAGTTGTACTGCCTGCCTGACGATTTGCCCCACACAAGCCATCGTCGCGCCTTATACCGTTGATGCCAGAAAGTGCATTTCTTACCTCACCATTGAAAACAACGGGCCGATTCCGGAAACATATCGTCCTCTGATGGGGAACCGCATATACGGCTGTGATGACTGTCAGCTGGTGTGTCCATGGAACCGCTATGCTTCAATTACAGAAGAAACAGACTTCCACGCCCGCAAGCAATTGCACGGTCAGCCACTGACCACCCTGTTTGCCTGGGATGAATCTACGTTCCTGAAGAATACTGAAGGCTCACCTATACGGCGGATAGGGCATGAAAAATGGTTACGTAATATTGCCGTTGCCATGGGCAACGCATCGGCCAGTGAAGCCATTGTGTCGGCTCTTGAAGGTCGTTCGGGAAGTGTGTCAGAGATGGTTCAGGAACACATTGACTGGGCGCTGACACAACAGGCAGGGAAGCAAGACAGGGAAACAGTCAGCAACCGGCAACAGCAGCGTCTCACCCGGGTAATAAAAAAAGGGCTGCCGCGTGATGCGTAGCCCTTTCTAAAAAGTAAAACAGCGTCGTCTTTATTTGTGGTACTGACGACTCAGACGGTGAACCGCATCAACAAAAACGCCGGCATGCTCAGGCGGCACGTCCAGATGGATACCATGGCCTAAATTAAACACATGCCCTGAGCCTTCACCGAAGCCGGCCAGAATGCCCGCCACTTCCTCTTCAATACGCGCTGGTGGCGCGTACAGCATGGACGGGTCCATATTGCCCTGCAACGCGACTTTTTCCCCTACGCGGGCTTTGGCATCTGCAATATCAATTGTCCAGTCCAGACCAACTGCATCACAACCTGTCGCAGCAATTGCTTCCAGCCACATGCCACCGTTTTTTGTAAACAGAGTCACCGGCACCCGGCGCCCATCACTTTCACGGGTCAGCCCTTCGACAATACGCGCCATATACTGTAGAGAAAATTCTTTGTAATCCCGCGGCGAAAGTACACCACCCCAGGTATCGAAAATCATCACAGACTGCGCGCCCGCAGCAATCTGGGCATTCAGATAACTGGTGACAGAGTCGGCAAGTTTGCCCAGCAGCGCATGCAGTATCGCGGGCTCTGCGAATGCCATTTTCTTAATTTTCGTAAATGCCTTGCTTGATCCGCCTTCTACCATATAAGTAGCCAGCGTCCAGGGACTGCCTGAGAAACCGATAAGCGGTACTTCACCTTTTAATTCTCTGCGGATGGTGCGCACAGCATTCATCACATACTGAAGCTCCCCTTCGGGATCAGGGATACCAATTTTGTCCACATCCGCTTTTGATGTAACCGGATTTTTAAAACGCGGGCCTTCTCCGGCTTCGAAATACAGACCTAATCCCATTGCATCAGGAATCGTCAGGATATCTGAAAATAAAATCGCAGCATCCAGAGGAAAGCGACGCAGAGGTTGTAAAGTCACTTCACAAGCCAGTTCTGCATTTTTGCATAACGACATAAAGTCACCGGCTTCAGCACGGGTTGCTTTATATTCAGGCAAATAACGACCGGCCTGTCGCATCATCCAAACCGGCGTTACATCAACAGGTTGCTTCAGCAATGCGCGTAAATATCTGTCATTTTTCAGCGCCGGACGCGCTGTGGAAGGGCTGTTAGCCGTCATGCATTTCCTCTGTTTTCAATACTGATTCTGGCGGGAGTATAGCAATAAATAAGGTTGAAACGGCGGTCACAGATCAAGTAATCACAGTTTTTGCCACCAAATGGCATAAAAATAACCAAAAGTATAAGACTTTAGTCTTGCTACTTAAGTACATGTCGATAATAATAGACACAACATAAAGAAGCCCTTTAATTTTGTTTAACATTATTAAAAGGGACCGACGCACAATCCTGAGGCCCCGCATCGCGGGGCTTTTTATTATCTGCTAACCGCCTTTGTGCTTATTCAGTACCGCCTCAATAAGACGTCCTGCAATAGATAATTTGGGCGGAATATCCGGCAGTGCGTCAATATCGAACCACTGCGCATCCACGATTTCTCCTTCTTCGGGCACAATGTCACCACTTTCATATTCTGCCAGATAACCCATCATTAACGAGTGGGGGAATGGCCAGGGCTGACTGTCAAAGTAAGTGAGATTTTTCACCTTTACGCCCACTTCCTCTTCGACTTCCCTGTGTACTGCCTGCTCGAGGCTCTCACCACTTTCGACAAATCCGGCAATGGTAGAATACATATTGGTATCTTTATGCCTCACCCCTTTAGCCAGCAAAATCTGATTCTGCCGGTAAATAGCAACAATAATGCAAGGCGAGATACGGGGATAAACACGGTGCTTGCACTGATGGCACTGCATCGCCATTTCCCAGTCAACCTGTTCCATCTTAGCCCCGCACTGACCGCAATAGCGATGAGTGCGCAGAAAATGTACATACTGCCAGGCTCTGGCCAGAACATTAAATTGCTCATCAGTACCAGCCGCCAGTAAGGTGCGCAGAGATGTCAGTTCCCAGTTGTCCTGTTCAATGTGCTCTGCCCCCGTATCAATAATGTAGACAGGCGCGCCCACAGCGTGATGTTCTGAAAGCGGCGGCAGTTCCACAATGCTGGCCTGATGATGAGCAATAAACTCCAGTGCAGACCAGCCGCCCAGATAAAGTGAAGTAGTGGATTTAGGAACGAGTATTTTATCGCGGCTGAATATCAGCCAGTGTGCCTGAGCAGATTGCAACTGCCGGTCAGATACCGCTTTGATCATTGAACATACCCCGGTGGGCGCTGAGAATGCCGCCCAGTTTAGTTTTTTTACACAACAATTTACAGTAAATGCATTTCACTCACCGCGATATCATTGTTAAGGTACGGGCCAATGTTATACTGAGAATAGAAATCAGATGCATTGAACGCAGTCTGCTGTTTAATCGCATGATCACCAGACAAAAAAAATCAGACGTTTGCCGGTAAAACATCATGAATAGTACTACCCTCATTAATAAAGCCCGTGCCTATTGTGAACAACGGGGAGCAAGATTCACCCCTCTGCGGGAAAAAGTATATGAAATCTTGCTGGGTAAACACGGGCCTATGGGGGCGTATGAATTACTTGATGCCCTCAAGGAAACGGAATCAAGCGCAAAACCGGCCACGGTATACCGTGCACTGGATTTTCTGCTGGAATTCGGTTTCATTCACCGGCTGGAATCGACCAATGCTTTTGTTGCCTGTCATCATTTTGGTTGTCACCATCCGGTACAGTTCCTAATTTGCGACAGTTGCGGTGATGTTGCCGAGATACAGTCAGAAGGGCTGCAGGAAACGCTGGACAGTCAGGCAAAACAGCACGGATTCAAAGTATCAAAGCAAACAATTGAAGCTCACGGCCTTTGTGCAGATTGTCAGGATGCAGAAAGTGCGGAGCTTGAGGAAAAAAATCATGAATGTTGAGTTTGTTAATCCTTTCATCAATGGTTTACTGAATGTCATGGAAACCATGGCACAAACCACGTTAAAGCCCGGAAAACCCAAGAGAAAACAAAGTGATGTTGCTCAGGGCGACGTTTCAGGATTAATTGGCATGGTGGGCCCGCAGGTAAAAGGGTCAATGTCGATTACGTTTGATGAAGGTCTCGCGCTGACCATTATGGAGCGTATGGTGGGCGAACGTCCGGAGAAACTGGATGCGGAAGTGGGCGACATGGTGGGTGAAGTAACCAACATGATTTGCGGCAACGCAAAACGGGATCTTGCTGAAAAGGGCTTTGATTTTGGTATGGCTACGCCTATCGTTGTATCCGGAAAGCAACACACCATCAGTCATCAGGTAGATGGTGCAAAGCTCATTATGCCATTTATGTGTGATGCGGGTCTGGCGCATATGGAAATCTGCTTTGACAAGTAACTGGCATCAGCAGGAATTCTCTCTCCCCGCTTTCAGGCGGGGTTTTCATTTAATCACCTCCCACGTAGAGCGCGCCCTGCCTGAACTTCACAATGTAAAGATTGGGCAATTGCACCTCTGGCTACAGCACACCAGTGCTAGTCTGACTATTAATGAAAATGCAGATCCGTCGGTAAGAAGTGATCTGGAAGCGTGGTTTAAGCATACTGTACAGGAAAGCACGGCATATTTTACACATACCTATGAAGGAAGTGATGATATGCCCGCACACATTAAGTCCAGTTTATTAGGATGTGAGGTAACAATTCCCGTTAAAAACGGGGAGTTACAACTTGGCACCTGGCAAGGCATAATTTTAGGCGAACATCGCAATTCTGGTGGCAACCGGCGCATCATAGCCACTTTGCAAGGAATTTGGCGATAATATTAGTTATTATCTATTTTATGCTCTTTTGTCTATTGGCACGGCGTGTGCTAAGAGCTATCATCCACCCGATTTTACTAATCACTCAACGTTATACAGGATGTGAAAATGAACAAAACTTTTAAATTTACTGCTCTTGCTTTTGCTGTTGCAGCATCTGCGAACGTAGCGGCTCAGGAAGACGGCAAGCCATTTGACAGCTGGTTAGGGCTGCATGGCATGTATTACAACACGGAAGAAACTAAGCCAGCACCGGATCTGATGGACGACGGTTTTGGTTTCGGTTTTGAATACGGCTGGCGTTTCGACGAGAGCTGGGCTGTGCGTGGTGAATATACTGTTCTGGATATGGACTACCAACAAGTGCTGGGTTCAAAAGACAGCATCTCTGGTCACATGTTCGGTGTTGACGCTTTATACTTCCTGCCAGATGACCTGTGGTACGTATTCGGTGGTGTTAAGCGCCAGCTGTTAGACGAAAACTACAACCTTGCCAATGTTGGTATTGGTAAACACTGGGACATCAATGACGACGTTAAGCTGACAACTGAAATCGCTGCTTACCGTGATTTTGATGATTCATACTACGATTACAGTGTAAAAGTAGGTCTGGCATTCCCGTTTGGCCAGTCTAAAACTTCAAGCTACAGCAAGCCAGCGCCTGTTGTAGACGGCGACAGCGACAATGACGGCGTACTGAACAGCATGGACCAGTGCCCTAACACGCCTGCCGGTACGCAAGTTGATTCTAAAGGTTGTGCTGTTATCGCGGACAGCGATAAAGACGGCGTAGCAGATGGTAAAGATCTGTGCCCTGACACACCAATGAACGACAAAGTTGATTCTGACGGTTGTACTGTATTTGATAAAGAAGAAGTTACGCACAACCTGCGTGTACTGTTCGCAAACGAAAGTGCTGAAGTTGCAGAACCTCACTCTGCTGACATCGAAGACTTCGTTGCTTTCTTCAAGCGCTACGGTAAAACTGAAGCGGTAATCGAAGGCCACGCATCTGCACCAGGTACCGAAAGCTATAACATGGAGCTGTCTGAGCGTCGTGCTGAAGCATTCAAAAATGTACTGGTTAACGAATATGGTATCGATGCATCACGTCTGAGCACTAAAGGTTTCGGTGAATCAGAACTGCTGATGGAAGGTAGCTCTGCAGAAGCTAACCGTGTAAACCGTCGTATCTCTATTCGCGTAACAGCGATTGTTGAAGTACCTGAAAAGCGTTAATTCAACAACTCAGATATTCAAAAGGCGCCTTACGGCGCCTTTTTTGTGTCTGTTTATCTGGCAAAGCAATTAAGCATTTCCGGTACGCACTCACCTTTCCCCGGGCTGATTAATACTCGTCATCAAATGCCGGACCGGCATAGTTATCAAAACGGGAGAACTGTCCCTGGAAGGTTAACCGGCTGGTTCCGATTGGACCGTTCCTTTGCTTACCGATGATGATCTCAGCAATACCTTTATACTCACTGTTCTCGTGATACACCTCATCACGGTAAATAAACATGATTAAGTCGGCATCCTGCTCGATTGAACCGGATTCACGCAAGTCAGAGTTCACCGGCCGCTTATCAGCACGCTGCTCCAAACTACGGTTCAGCTGTGACAGCGCCACAACAGGCACTTCCAGTTCTTTTGCCAGCGCTTTCAGTGAGCGGGAGATTTCAGCAATCTCCAACGTACGGTTATCACTTAATGAAGGTACACGCATAAGCTGAAGGTAATCCACCATGATCAGACTGATCCCCCCGCGCTCTCTGGCCAGCTTACGGGCACGGGAACGCACGTCCATGGGTGTCAGACCGGAGGAGTCATCAATAAACAGGTTATCTTTGTCTTTCAGCATAGCCATTGTATTGGATACCCTGGCCCACTCCTGATCGTCCAGCTGCGCAGTACGGATACGGGTTTGGTCGACACGGCTGAGTGATGCGAGCATACGCATCATGATTTGTTCCGACGGCATCTCAAGACTGAAAACCAGTACAGGTTTTGTTTCAGCCATCATAGCGTTTTCACATAAGTTCATGGCAAATGTGGTTTTACCCATCGAAGGACGGGCCGCGACAATGATTAAGTCGGAGGGCTGTAATCCACTGGTCTTCTTATCCAGATCACTGAAACCTGTGGTTACCCCGGTTACTTCTTTACTGGTTTCAATCAGCGACTCAAGCCGTTTGATGGTCTTATCCAGTACGGAGTCGACGTCACGGGGACCTTCATTTTCACCGGTACGCTTCTCGGCGATCTCAAATACTTTACTCTCGGCCATGTCGAGAATATCAGCACTGTCCCGGCCTTCCGGGTTGTATCCCACTTCTGCAATTTCGTGGGCTACACCAATAAGCTCCCGGGTAATTGCCCGTTCACTGACAATTTTCGCATAGGACGTCACGTTGGCAGAACTGGGGGTATTTTTGGCAAGCTCAGCCAGGTAAGCGAAACCACCGGCGTCTTCTAACTCATTGCGGTGTTCCAGGGCTTCTGAAACAGTGATCAAATCCACAGGCTGACTTTCGCCCAGCAATTTCAGAATAACTTTGAATATGACCTGGTGGGAATGATTATAAAAATCTGCGTCTGTAACCAGCTCTGCGACTTTATCCCAGCTCTCACGATCGATAAGCATACTGCCCAGCACCGCTTGTTCAGCTTCGATGCTGTGCGGCGGTACTTTCAGCTTTTCGACATTTTTGTCTTTTGAGGTGGAAACAGCTTTCACAATACGCACATCCAAAAATCAGGGATCTGATATTTTCCGTGAATCAGAGCGAAAAGCAATGCCTGAGGGCTTTTTATCCGGCGAATTGTTGCGGGTCAGGTCCGGCTTTTTCCATTTTAAAGAAAACCCCGTCCCACAGAGTAAACGCTTTGTCTTTACCGGCAACCAGTACTGACTGGCCGGGTACATGTTCCCCGTGGCAACTGACATCGAAACGGGCTACACGATTGGCAACAATGCCGAGTCTTTCAAACGACACATGATATTCGCGAAGAAAGTCATCGCTCGACAGGGAGGTTTCTTTCCACTCAGCAGGACCGCATTGAGTTTGTCCCAGGATCACGTTATCGGGGGTGTACTGAAACGACTGACCCAGCCACATTTCCGCCTGCTCAGGTAACATAGCACTAATGCCAGGTGTTACTGACGAGGTGATTACCCAGGTACCTTCCACACTGGCAGGTTCCTCCACGGCACAACTCATTAGTACTGAGCCTGCAGTTAAAAATAAGGCTGCAAACCAGGCTACCGGTGACCATCCTCTTGCGCTTAATCGACGCGCTGTCATCTACTTCTCCATAATTTTCATACGTATACGAATATGGGGGTATAAAGTTCAACGACAAGCCACATTACCTGCGGCTTATCGTCGTTTCCGGATAGTTAGTCTTTTAGCCAGAGGATTCGTTCAGTTTATTTACATAAAAATAACATCATAACCTTTACTCAACAATGAGTTCTCCATGAACCGTAGACATTTCTATTGTGGCTCTGCCCCCGTTTGCCGTAAATTCCAGCCATTCATTCGGACCATATTTCGCTGAAGATGGTTTATCTGCAGTGAGCCTGTTCACGATATCACCACCGGCATGCGCCTGCATCTCCACCCTCGCAGACACACCTTTCTGCATCTTAAGATGCAGTGTTCCGCCAACTGACGAGGCATCCACATCCCCTTTCTCTGCCAGCGTTAAACTGGCAGTGATATCGCCGTTGACCACATCGAACTGAACAGAATTAGTCAGCCTGCTGGCTTCCACATCTGCCACAACGGCGGTGTAAGACAAACCGGATTTAGCCGGTACAAAAATAGTTAAATCATCACCGTCGCCCGGATTCTTATCCCGCCAGTCAATTTTACGATGGTTTGTTTCTACCTTCAGAATGACGTCATCGCCTTTTTTCTCAAAGATAAACGCTTCTGTCCGGTCGCTTAATTCACCGGACACTTTCACTTCGTTTTTATCCCAGCCGGTGATCGTTGCCTTGCCTGCCACATGCTCTATTTCAACAATAGGCGATGCGGAAGTGGTAAACGTTTTATCCACCTTTTCTCCGGCCATTGCATTGAAACTGATTGCCGGTATTACCGCTAACAGAAATGTTTGTTTTATTGTGGGGTGTAAATGTTGAATTAACCGCATTGTCGGTCCTTTTATCAAATTTGTTGCCATTTGGGCGCGTGCACCCGCTCAATCAGTAACAGTTGTTGTTGATAAATATGCTGCAGCATACCCAGTAACGCTGTGTTGTCAGGATCCTGCTTCAGAGCAAGCTTTACTGCTGCTGCCGCATCTTCAAGTTCCTGAATTTGTGTCTGCCAGTCGTCAGTGACCGCTGTCTGGTCCTGAAAACGCACCAGCAGTTGTTGTTTTTGCTGTTCGTGTTGCCGGCTCAGTACATTCACCAGAGCCTGTCCCCGTGCCCGTTCCGGCAATTGCCGGATATATCGTTCCAGATCCACCTCGCTGCTGCATGATGCTGTACCTGCCTCGTTGTCAATCTGCTCAGCGGTATCGAATAGCCGCCGCATCCAGCTTTTTTGCTTGCGCATATAACTGATAGTCACATTCGCGGTTACGCTGTCCAGCCAGGTACTGAACAGACTCCGTCCCTGATAATTACCGAGCTTCCGCCATACCTGTATAAAGACTTCCTGTGTCGCATCTTCAGCCAGCGACTTGTCTCCCGTTAGCCGGTAGCAAAGGGCATAAACCCGGTTCACGTGTGTTTTCAGGTTAGTCGCAGACGACATGTAAAAGGTTTAAATACGCTGCAGTTTTTTTTAAAGTAACACGCTAACCCTTCTCTGTTGTGGAAACTATCATGCATATCGAAGCTTTATACGCAGCTAAACCGGTCCCCTTTGGTCCGCGTGGAGCACCCAGCGCCATTCAGAAACAACCCGTTCCTTTTCTTACAGTACTGACGTCCGGCACTGAGGAAGATGAACAGGGAAATAAGAAGCTGCATGGTGGTCCGGAGAAAGTGCTCCATCAATTCAGTCACCGTGGTTATGAACGTTTATCAGAAGCGTTTCCTGAGGGTAACTTTGTCCCGGGCACCATTGGCGAAAACCTGATAGTTGAAGGCATGGACGACACCAACGTATTCATCGGAGACGTCTGGCAGATGGGTGAGATTGTTGTACAGGTTGGTGCACCCCGCGCCCCCTGTAATAAAATTTCCCAACGCTTCGATATAAAGAACCTTGATCGCTTCGTTGGAAATGAAGGCATTACCGGCTGGTATTTTCGCGTGATTGAAACAGGCACATTGAACACCGGAGATGAAGTAAAGCTGATTTCCAGAGCAGATAAAACGGTCAGCGTTGCTGATTTAATGACGGCCGTTTATGACAAGGGTAATCCCGAAAAAGCAGCAGAGTATGTGCAACTCGATGTACTGGATGATGAGTGGAAGGGAAAATGTGAACGCGTAATTAAACGCGGGCAATAGCTTAAAGCAGGTTGTTCAGGGCAAAGCCCCTGAACAACCTCTGGCAACATTAAGACTGAGATTTAATCCAGTCGTCGACCATCAGCTCCAGCGTGCTTAACGGCACGGCACCGCCACCCAATACCAGGTCGTGAAATCCGCGGATGTCGAACTTATCACCCAGCGCGGTTTTTGCTTTCTCACGCAGTTCCAGAATTTTCAGCATACCGATTTTGTAAGCAGTCGCCTGACCCGGCATAACAAAATAGCGCTGAACTTCTGATTTCGCCTGACCTTCAGAAATTGGCGAGTTATCAATGAAATAGTCTACAGCCTGTTGCTCTGTCCACTTTTTCGCGTGAATTCCGGTATCCAGAACAAGACGGATTGCACGCCACATTTCAGAATGCAAACGGCCAAAGTTATTTACCGGCTCTTTGTAAGCGCCCATTTCGCTGGCAAGACGCTCTGCATAAAGTGCCCAGCCTTCCACATAGCTGGTGAAGAACATTTGTGTGCGGAATGTGGGAATATCTTCCAGTTCCTGAGCAATGGCAATTTGCATGTGATGGCCCGGCACACCCTCGTGATAAGCAATCGCTTCCATTTCGCTTTTTGGCATCATGGTCATATCAATCAGGTGTACGTAGTAAACGCCCGGCGTCTTACCATCAGGAGAGCTCGGATAGTAATGCTGTGCAGCACCCGGTTGCTCGCGGAAAGGCTCAACCCGTTTCACCACAAGGTCTGCCTTAGGAAGACGGCCAAAGTAATCAGGCAGCATTTCTTTCATGTTGTTGATGTAGGTACGGGTATCACTCAAATAACCCTCACGGCCCTCATCGGTATTCGGGTAATAGAGACGTTCATCGGTTTTATCTTCACGGAAGTAATCAAACATCTCACGAAGAGAACCTTCAAATCCAAGCTCTGCTTTTACCTTTTCCATCTCCTTACGAATACGGGCGACTTCTTTTAACCCCAGTTCGTGAATTTCATCCGCAGTCATGTCCGTGGTAGTGGAGCGTGCAAGCATGGCATTGTAATAGGCTTCGCCGTCCGGCAGTGCCCAGACACCTTTAGCATTCTTATCCAGCGAAGGCAGATCAGCTTCAAACCAGTCAATCAGCGTTTGATATGCAGGCCCAAGCTTAGTGGTAAGCATGGCTTCGGCGTCTTTAAGGTAACCGTCAGCCTGCTCTTGTGTCAGCTCACCGGCATCGACAAGAGATTGTGCTTTGGCTTTAAAATCTGCATAAAGGGCGCTGTCGTTCTCAGAATCGTCAAAGGGCTTTCCGGAGATAATGCCTTTACTTTGTTCAATGACGCCCTGATAAGCAAAGTACGGTGACTTCACACCTTCATCGGCGTTGATGCGCGCGCGGTCGATTAACTGATCCATCGCCCGGCCGGTTTCACCCAGACGGCTTACGTAGTCCTTTAAGTCCTGCTCGCTTTCGACTTTGTGATAATTAATTAAAACTGTAGGAAGAGACGTGTGCATACCAAACATCTGATTAAAGATGTATTCACGGCGCTCAAAAGGCTTCATCAGCTTATCCTGTTCATAAGAGTAAACCAGGATATTCCATGAGATCTTTGCCGCATCATCCAGCTTGTCGTAATCGAAGGTGGATTTCATTTCTTCAACAGCGGCTTCCAGCATGGCAAACCGCTCTTCAGCAGCCTTTTCCGATGCATCATCAATTTCACCGTAGCGCTCTTTGCGGCCACGCATGGTTAAAGTGATGGGTGACATTTGCAGTTGCTTCTCATACTGCTCTTCAAACCAGGCATTAAGCCTTTCGGCTTCTGATTGCGCAGTTTGTTCCGCTGCAACAGGGGCTGTGGTTTCCTGCGTCTTTTCGCTGGCAGGTGAACATCCGATGATAGATGCAGCTACAAGGCTCAGTGCAAAGCCTGCGAGGGTTTTCATATTGGGTTTCATTTCCGTCTCCGTGTTATTCATTATTATTTCTTATTGCGCTGTGAAGTCAGTGCAGATATGTGTTTTCGCACACGCACAGTAACACTATTCTAAAACACAAAGGATATCGTTAAACAGAGATTCGCGCCGGATCAGTATGTAAGTAATTATGAATGGCAAATTGCAGGCACAAAAAAGCCCGGATTAACCGGGCTTTTTAAGAAAAGAACGAGCAATTACATGCTAGCTTTTTCTACAACGTCAACCAGTGTCCAAGTCTTAGTCTTGGAAACAGGACGACACTCACGGATAGTGACTGTATCGCCTTCGTTAGCAACGTTGCTTTCGTCGTGGGCGTGAAGCTTAGTAGAACGCTTGATGAACTTCCCGTAGATAGGGTGTTTAACGAAACGCTCAACAACAACAGTGATAGACTTATCACCTTTGTTGCTAACCACACGACCTTGTACTGTACGAATTTTTTGCTCAGTCATTACGCATCAGCCTTTTGAGTCAGAATGGTTTTAACACGCGCGATGTTACGACGCACTTTCTTCAGCTGGTCTGTTTTTTCAAGCTGACCAGTTGAATGCTGCATGCGCAAGTTGAACTGTTCGCGTAGCAGGTTTAACAACTCTGCGTTCAGCTCTTCTACGCTTTTTTCTTTCAGTTCAGTCGCTTTCATTACATCACCGTCCGAGTTACAAAGGTTGTTTTAAATGGCAGTTTTGCCGCTGCCAGTTCAAACGCTTCGCGTGCCAGAGACTCAGGAACACCTTCCATCTCGTACAGAACACGGCCAGGTTGAATTTGGCATACCCAGTACTCAACGTTACCTTTACCTTTACCTTGACGCACTTCAAGAGGCTTCTCAGTAATTGGTTTGTCAGGGAAAACCCGAATCCAGATTTTACCTTGACGCTTAACGTGACGAGTCATAGCACGACGCGCTGCTTCGATTTGGCGTGCAGTCATACGACCACGGCCAACTGCTTTCAGGCCATAAGTACCGAAGCTTACTTTGCCACCAGCAATAGCAAGACCACGGTTACGACCTTTATGCATTTTACGAAATTTCATGCGTTTTGGTTGTAACATGATTTAGCCCTCTCGCTTAGCGTTGCGGCCTTTCTTCTTAGGTTGAGCTGGCGCAGCCGGCTCCTGGTTTGTAGGCAGACCGCCCAGAACCTCACCTTTGAAGATCCAAACTTTAGTACCGATGATACCGTAGGTAGTTAAAGCTTCAGAAGTCGCGTAATCGATGTCCGCACGGAAAGTGTGCAGAGGAACACGGCCTTCGCGGTACCATTCAGAACGTGCAATCTCTGCACCGCCCAGACGGCCGCTAACTTCAACTTTGATACCTTTGGCACCAAGGCGCATTGCATTTTGTACCGCACGCTTCATAGCGCGACGGAACATTACACGACGCTCCAACTGGCTAGAGATGCTGTCAGCTACTAACTGTGCATCCAGCTCTGGCTTGCGTACTTCAGCAATGTTGATCTGAGCAGGCACACCGGCCAGCTTAGATACGTGATTACGCAGTTTTTCTACGTCTTCACCTTTCTTACCGATAACAACGCCCGGACGAGCAGTGTGAATAGTCACACGGATGCTCTTAGCAGGACGCTCGATCACGATTTTAGAAAGTGAAGCGTTTTTCAGCTGCTTAGTCAGATACTGACGTACCTGATGATCGTTATACAGGTTGTCTGCATAGTCTGCAGTATTAGCGTACCAGGTCGAAGTCCATGGTTTGCTGATACCCAGGCGTATACCTGTAGGATGTACCTTCTGTCCCATTTTCTACTCCTAGTTATCCGCTACAACTACAGTGATGTGGCTGCTGCGCTTAAAGATACGATCGGCACGGCCTTTGGCACGTGGCTTGATACGTTTCATCGTTGGACCTTCGTCAACGAAGATTTTCGCAACTTTCAGCTCGTCGATGTCAGCACCTTCGTTATGCTCTGCGTTAGCAATAGCAGACTCCAGTACTTTCTTAACTAATGCTGCGCTTTTCTTCGGGCTGTACGCTAAAACTTCAAGAGCTTTTTCAACGTGCAGGCCGCGAATTTGATCCGCAACCAAGCGTGCTTTTTGAGCCGACGTGCGGGCAAAGCGATGTTTAGCTAATGCTTCCATTTCCTACCCCTTAACGTTTAGCTTTCTTGTCCGCGACATGGCCGCGGTAAGTACGCGTTGGCGCAAATTCGCCCAACTTATGGCCGACCATTTCGTCACTTACGATGACAGGTACATGTTGGCGACCGTTATGGACCGCAATGGTCAACCCAATCATATCTGGGATGATCATCGAACGACGTGACCAGGTTTTAATTGGTTTACGGTCGTTCGCTTCCACTGCAGCCTCTACCTTCTTCAGCAAGTGAAGGTCGATAAATGGACCTTTCTTGAGAGAACGTGGCATGGTGAATCCTCGCTATTACTTGTTACGACGACGTACGATAAGCTTATCAGTACGCTTGTTGCTACGGGTTTTCTTACCTTTAGTAGGAACACCCCATGGAGTAACCGGGTGACGGCCACCTGATGTACGTCCTTCACCACCACCGTGCGGGTGATCAACCGGGTTCATTACAACACCACGGACTGTAGGACGAACACCACGCCAGCGAGTCGCACCAGCTTTACCCAGTGAACGCAGCATGTGTTCTGCATTGCCAACTTCACCGATTGTTGCACGGCAGTCAGACAATACTTTACGCATTTCACCTGAACGCAGACGTAAAGTAACGTAGTTACCTTCACGTGCCAGGATCTGAGCGTATTGACCAGCAGAGCGAGCGATTTGCGCGCCTTTGCCAGGCTTCATTTCGATAGCGTGTACAGTTGTACCTACAGGGATGTTGCGCATAGGCAGGGCGTTACCTGCTTTAATTGCCGCATCAGAACCAGACTGGATAGTGTCACCAGCTTGCAGGCCCTTAGGTGCCAGGATGTACTTACGCTCACCGTCTGCATACAGTACCAGAGCAATGTTTGCAGAACGGTTAGGATCATATTCTAAGCGCTCAATTTTGGCAGGGATGCCGTCTTTGTTACGCTTGAAATCTACGATACGGTAGTGCTGTTTGTGACCACCGCCAATGTGACGTACGGTAATACGACCATTGTTGTTACGGCCGCCAGACTTGTTGTTCTTGTCTAACAGAGGCGCATAAGGAGCACCTTTGTGCAGATCAGGGTTAACAACCTGAACAACGTGACGACGACCGGCAGAAGTTGGCTTAGCTTTCATTAATGGCATTTCTAATCCCCTTCTTATTCAGCGCCACCGACAAAGTCGATGTCCTGACCTTCTTTAAGCGATACATACGCTTTTTTCCAGTCGCTACGCTTACCGAAAGACATGCCGTGACGCTTGGTTTTACCCTTAACGTTCACAGTGCGTACGTCAGCTACTTCAACTTCAAACAGTTTTTCAACTGCTGCTTTGATTTCAGCTTTGTTCGCGTCTTTAGCTACTTTGAATACAACAGTGTTGCTGGCTTCAGCCGCCATTGTAGACTTTTCTGAAACGTGAGGTGCTTTCAGCACCTTCAGTAGACGTTCTTCGTTCATGCTAACGCCTCCTCAAGCTGTTTAACTGCATCAGCAGTAATCAGCACTTTTTCAAAAGCGATCAGGCTGACCGGGTCAATACCCGCAACGTCACGTACATCAACTTTGTACAGGTTGCGTGCAGACAGGAACAGGTTCTCATCAACTTCAGGAGTTACGATCAGAACGTCGTTCAGTTCCAGTTCGTTCAGCTTAGCTACCAAAGCCTTAGTTTTAGGCGCATCTACTGCGAACTTCTCAACAACAACCAGACGGTCTTGACGAATCAGTTCAGACAGGATGCTTTTGATAGCACCGCGGTACATTTTTTTGTTAACTTTTTGATCAAAGTCACGAGGCTTAGCAGCAAATGCGCGGCCACCACCAACCCAGATTGGGCTGCGGATTGTACCGGCACGTGCACGGCCAGTACCTTTTTGACGCCATGGCTTCTTACCACCACCACGTACTTCAGAACGCGTTTTTTGCGCTTTAGTACCCTGACGAGAACCTGCACCGTAGGCAACAACTACCTGGTGAACCAGAGCTTCGTTGTATTCACGTCCAAAGGTCGCTTCGGATACTTCAAGAGCGCTTTGCGCATCTTTCAATGTTAATTCCATCACTTCACTCCCCAGACGTTACGCTTTAACAGCTGGCTTTACGATTACATCGTTGCCAGTTGCGCCAGGTACGGCACCTTTAACCAGGATCAGGTTATTTTCTACGTCAACACGTACTACTTCCAAAGATTGGGTAGTCACTTGCTTGTTACCAAGCTGACCAGCCATTTTCTTACCTTTGAAAACTTTACCAGGTGATTGGTTTTGACCAATTGAACCAGGTGCACGGTGAGACAAAGAGTTACCGTGAGTCATACGCTGTGAACTGAAGTTCCAACGTTTGATTGCACCTTGGAAACCTTTACCTTTAGAAGTACCAGTTACATCAATTTTTTTAGTGTCGTTGAAGATTTCAACAGTGATTTCACTGCCCACTTCAATTTCGGCACCTTCGTTATCTTCCAGGCGGAATTCTACCAGAGTGCGGCCTGCTTCAACGCCAGCTTTAGCAAAGTGACCTGCTTCAGCTTTGTTTACGCGGTTCGCCTTCTTAGTTCCAGCAGTAACCTGAAGAGCGCGATAACCGTCAGTTTCTTCAGTACGTAACTGAGTAACACGGTTTGGGGTCGCTTCAATAACAGTCACAGGGATAGACGTGCCATCTTCAGTGAAGATGCGGGTCATACCCACTTTACGACCGACTAGACCAATCGCCATTGTTAATACCCTCTCTTATTAGCCCAGGCTGATTTGAACATCAACGCCAGCAGCCAAGTCCAAACGCATCAGCGCGTCAACTGTTTTATCAGTTGGCTCGATGATGTCTACCAAACGCTTGTGAGTACGGATTTCGTATTGGTCACGCGCGTCTTTATTAACGTGCGGAGAAACCAGAACTGTATAGCGTTCTTTGCGAGTAGGCAGAGGAATAGGACCGCTTACCTGAGCACCAGTACGTTTCGCCGTTTCTACGATTTCAGCCGTAGACTGATCGATCAACTTGTGATCAAACGCTTTCAGACGAATACGAATTCTTTGATTTGGCATCGATTAAGCTCCAATCGAAAGAACAAAAAAATCATCTTCTCACTCCCTCTTTTGATGGGACGAAAAGATGTGCGTATAAACCAGTGATTCCCAATTGGAATCTTGTTCTTTGTTTCTGACACGCCCGCTACGTCACCGATTACTCGCTTTTGTAGCTTCGGCATCTACCCTAAAAGCAGTGTAGCTGCGGCCGAAACCATGCTCCTGTTACATGTTGTACAGGGCAAGTGGGCGCGAATTATACAGAATTATCGGTTAAGCGCAACTCACAAATGCGAAAAACTGATCTATTTTTATTCAACAGGGTGTGAACCGGAAAGGAATGGTGCGGGTCTGACTGTAATAAAGCGTAAATGTCGCTTCTGGTCTGACGGTCAAGTTGCCGCTTTGGTCATAAAGGGTTATTGTGAAACCTCTTTATATAGGTACCGGTTTTTTCTTTGTATACCGGTTCCGGGTTGTGCCGGGCAGCACTGCCTTTTTGTATTATAAGTCACAGACAGATACCTTATTTATGCTTGGAAATAGTAGTCAGCAACTCGCTTTTGATAAAATTAATACGATTCTGGCGAAGCACTCGTCGTTATTAGATGCTTTCAGTGAAATCGAACCCATCATTCTTGAGTTGTTCGATGCACAGCGAATGAGTATTTTCCAGCGCAGACGTCAGCACCAGGATCTGGTCGCACGGTTCAAAACCGGTAAAGCAACGCAGGAAATTAAAGTACCCATCTCGCCGCTGTCCATTGCCGGTTACGTGGCACTTGCCCAACGCCCCATCGTCATTGCAGATCCCTATAATAAAGAAGAACTCGAAGGCATTCATCCCCGCCTGCGCTTTGCAGATAAATTCGATAAGAGCAGTAACTTCCGGACCAACAACATTCTTTGCGTACCGGTTTTAAATGCCGGCGTACTGCTCGGTGTCATGCAGCTTATTAATAAGCAGACCGGTCCGTTCAACGGCAGCGACCTTACCGTCGCGAAGCAACTTACTGAGCTGCTCGGCAATAAGTTCCGCTATGAGCTGGGTGGCACTAATCACCCCTTTGACTTATTACTGCATAAAAATCAGATAGCACCCGCTGCGCTCACAGATCTGCTGAACAGCACCAACGACCAGCGCACGATTGTGCAGCGTCTTATGTCTGAACACAGCATCCGTGAACACGATATCGGTAATACCCTTTCGGTGCATTATCAGGTTCCTTATATCCCGTATCTGCCGGAAAAATATCATCTGTTCCAGAATGACAGCCGCCTGAACCTGTCTTATCTGAAACGTAACCTCGTTGCCGTTATTGCAGATGTTCATGAGCGCCCTATTGTTCTGATGGCAGAGCCGAATAACGCCGCCCTGCTCATGGAAATTGAAAGCGCCATGGGTATCGACAGTTACGAAATCGCCGTGGCGCTGCCTAATCAGGTTTTACAATACCTGGGTGAAGGCGGTGGCAGTGGTGCGCCCGGCGAGATGAGTGAGATCCTCGATGAAATCAGCGCCGGTGATGACGAAGGCGAGGATCAGGTTGATGAGATGTCGGACGATGCGCCGGCAGTTGTCCGCCTTGTAAGCCGCGTACTGCACGATGCTAAACGACTGAATGCCTCCGATATTCACGTTGACCCCGAAAAAGGCGGTCCCACACGGGTTCGCATGCGCATAGACGGTGTGTGCCGGGATATGAGTCAGATACCTCAGTCTCACCACAGTGCGGTTATTGCGCGGATAAAAATTCTGTCCAATCTGAATATCGCAGAGAAGCGTGTACCGCAGGATGGAAAACTGGCTTTCCGAATGAATGGTCAGCTGGTTGAAGTTCGGGTAGCGACCATTCCGACTGTGGCCGGTGAAGGCGTGGTAATGCGTATTCTTGCCTCCGGCGGCGCCATGCCCATCGATAAGATGAACCTGGCACCGTCTAATATGAACCGGCTGGAGAGCATGATCCGCAAGCCGCACGGTATTCTGCTGGTAGTGGGCCCCACCGGTTCAGGTAAAACTACTACTTTGCACGCCGTACTCGGTTATCTGAACACCCCTGAAAAGAAAATCTGGACAGCAGAAGACCCGGTGGAAATTACCCAGGCCGGTCTGCAACAGGTGCAGGTAAGCCCGAAAATCGGGTTTACCTTTGCGAACGCATTGCGGGCATTCTTACGGGCCGACCCGGATATTATTCTTATCGGTGAGATGCGTGATAAAGAAACGGCTCATGCCGGCATTGAAGCATCACTCACCGGTCACCTAGTGTTATCCACACTGCACACCAACTCAGCACCGGAAACGATAACCCGTCTGCTTGATTTAGGTCTGGACCCGGTAAACTTCTCCGATGCCTGTGTGGGAATTCTCGCCCAGCGTCTTATCCGCACCCTGTGTAAAAGCTGTAAGCAACAATATCCTGCATCGGAAAATGATATTGCGTTTATTAAACGTCAGTACGGTGAGAGCTACCTGAATGAATTAGATCTGCCCTCCCCTCTGATGCTGCACAAAGCGGACGGTTGTGAAGAGTGTGGCGGAACAGGTTACCGTGGCCGTACCGGCGTTCACGAACTGTTAGGGATGACGCCGGAACTTCGAGGTCTGATATATAAAGAAGGCAGTGTGTCTGATATGAAAGAGCAGGCCATGAAAGATGGCATGCGCACGCTGGTGCAGGATGCGATTTATAAAGTTATTAAGGGCGACACCGACCTGGCGCAGGTTCAGATTGTCAGTGGTGCCGAATAATATTTCAGCGATACCGGCAAGCTTCACCGGCTAACAATCAAAAAGCGGCAATCAGTTGCCGCTTTCTTCCGCCGCATCAGCATCAAATTGCCGTCTGGCAAACTGATAAGCTGAATGGGCAACAGCCTCGCCGCCTTCCCCGGCTACGGCTTCAGTCAAGCTCTCATTACCGCCTGTCACGTCACGGTTAAACAACCAGTCGTAACCCAGTTCCCACAGGTTTGTGGTAATCGAACTGCCGGTAAACTCCTGCACGGTAAGGTTTGCTGCAGAGTACGCCAGCCCTGCCGGACCACCATACATAAAGCTGCCCGCCAGATCAGATACCGCACTGATATGTGTTGACGATACCGACTGATACACATCGGCGACAATGGGGATATGGTGAAGCAGATTCACCGCATCAAAGCCATCGTTCCAGTCAACCCCGTCTTCACCGAAAGCGGCATTCATGAAGCTGTCCCAGCCAGTTTCTCCGTCTGCCAGCGCAACACTTTCAGCCTCAGCATCTGACACCGCAGTCTCTCCGGTAACTTCAGAAGATGCCTCAGATGAAGAAAGTAAATCAGCCTGCAACATAGCCAGAAACGCATTCTGCATTTTTGCCAGCCCGGAGTCTGATGTCAGCGATGACAGCACGTCCTCATCCAGTCCAGGGATCCCCAATGAAGAAGTGAACTGAGACTGAATATCCGCAATCGTCGCGTCCTGCGCCTGTGTTTGTGTGTCATCGTCAGCGGATGTGAGCATAGCCAGCATCGCTGTAAAGCCGTTACTGTCAGATACCACTTCCGCAGCGGTAGTTGCCACGTCTGAAACGGCCTGAGCGGACTCATCTGCTGTTGTAAAATAATCGCCAATTGCATCGAAAATACGCATAAATCCCCCTACCCGGCAGGCATTTGTCAACATTGTAAAGGTTTCGCAAATCGCTCAGGTTTGAGCGTGTTTTTACGAGTTTGTCAGTTAGTATTTATTTCGAATCGCAAAGGACGGCGGCCATTTACTCCATATAAAACATAATAAATTTCGTGCACAGCAAGCACATTTGGTTAAACAGCTATGAAATTACAATGCCAGTATTTACTGATTTTCGCTTCTTTACATTTGGCTCTGGCAGGCTGCACAACAACCCTGTCTGAAGAAGAGGAAGTGGTGGCGTCCAGCCCGACAAATCCGAACGTAAAACAGCGTGCCATTGATACCAGTCAGCAGGAAGTTTCCCAGGGGGAAGCCACTTTCCGTCCGCCGCGCAGTCAGACCGTGTCTGTAGTTCGTGTTCCTACAGGTTCGCTGTTTGACCCGGACAATGCTGCCGGCTTGTACGAGCTGCATCATAACTTCCGTGTCGGCGATATGGTGCTGGTAGAGCTGGACGAACAAACATCCTCGCAAAAATCTGTCGACTACAATGAAGACAAAAGTGCGAGCTTTCAGATCCAACCACTAACTGTGAACGCAGGTCCGATACACATAAGCGATGATGATTTAAATGTTGATCATGAACAGGGCGGTGAATTTAACAGCTCCGCCAATGCCAGCCAGTCCAATACCCTGGAAGGCAAGATCACGGTTTACGTGGTAGAAGTACTCCCGAACAATAACCTGGTGGTGGCCGGTGAAAAGTGGATCACCATGAATCAGGGAAAGGAATTTATTCGCTTCTCCGGCGAGGTAAGAACCAAAGACATTGATGTGAACAATACTGTCAGCTCTGCAAAAGTCGGTAACGCGCTGATTGAATACAGCGGTAAAGGCGAGCTGCAGGATAATCAGAAACGCAGCCTGTTAAGTAAACTGTTTTCTATTTTCGGGTAGCTGTATGTATTTAATCCGCTGTTTACTTGCTGCCGCTGCAATGGTGATGCTGTCTTGTCCCGTCTATGCAGAATGGGTACAGGGCGAAGCAAAGCTGGCCGTTAAAAATGTACCGCTGGACGACGTTCGCATTATGGCCATAAAAAATGCTATCGCCGATGCATCGTTTAAATCAGGCAGTCTCATTACGGCTGAAGATGTAGTTTTAAACGGACTGCTCATCAGCAGTAAGGCCGAGATCCACTCCACCGGACGTATTCAGCGGGTCGAAATCATCGATGAAACATTAGAGGACGGCTACCTCACTGTTTCCGTGAAAGTGAATATTACCCCTATATTTGCCTGCGACAGCGACAAATACAGCCGCTCAGTACTGGTGACACAATTTCAGTTATTGCGGCCCAGACAGGCCGCCCACGGCGATATTTACGATTTTGGTCACCAAATCAGTAAACGGCTGGAACAACAGTTAATCCGCCAGCAACAACAGCTCAATGTGCAGTTGCTGGACAAGGCGTTTGCCTCCACCAGCGCATTCAACTCACTGACGCCGCAGATTATTTATGACAAAGCCTCCTATCTGGCACAAACCCAGGGGCGGCAGTTCATTGTGTTTGGCTATATCCGCGACATCAGCCTGTTCGAACAAATCAACATTGAAGACGATGATGATGTATCAAGACGGCGAAACTTTACCCTGGATGTGTATGTTGTCGATGCCTTCAGAAACTCCCTGTTGTTTCAGGAAAGCTACCATGCCGAAGCGGACTGGAGCTACCCGGAAGGACAAAGTGTAGATACCAATAACAGCCTGTTCTGGCGCGGCGACTTTGGTCGTGTGGCGCTGAACACAGTGAATGCAGCCGTGTCCGACATTACCAGTATCATTACCTGCGAGGCCACAGTAACGCAGGTTGTCGACAAACTGTCAGGTGAACTGGTGATTGGTATGGGCAGTGCAGACGGCGTGGTCGTCGGAGACACCTTCGCCTTGCTGAAAAAGCGCACGTTAAGCAGAACAACTTACACCGGCCTTGCCATGCAAAATACACTGGGCGATGTGCTGTTTACCGTTGCAGAAGTGAACCCTCATGCGGCGCTGTTGAAGAGTACTGCAGCGCAGTCTCCTGCTCTGGCGGACCTGTATGACCTTGTGATGCCCGCCCCTGCTCCTTAAACCATAATCCAACACCGGTTTTGATGGATCTCGTTAGACTAAATGATAAGATGAAGCCAATATTTCTTTATCTTCAAGTTGGTTAGATGCAATCTCCGTCACCTGAACAGCGTTATTTTTGGGTAGGTATTGGTGCCTCAGCGGGTGGACTGGAACCCATACAAAATCTGTGTGAGGAGCTCCCCGGCGATTCAAATATGATTTATATCGTCGCCCAGCACCTGTCTCCTAAACACGAAAGCAAACTGACCGAACTGGTTCAGCGCAATACCCGGCTGAAAGTAAAAACCATTACCAACGGAATGGTTGCCAAACCTAACGTCATTCATGTCACGCCACCTAAATATGACGTCACCGTTCAGGGCGATAAGCTGTATTTATCAGATAAAGAAACCAACTCACTAGCCAAACCTTCAGTTAATGCACTTTTTGTTTCGCTGGCCGAAGCGAAAAAAGAGCATGCGGTTGGAGTAATTTTGTCGGGCACGGGGACTGACGGCGCTCATGGTATTAAGGTGATCAGAGCCAATGGTGGCATCACCTACGCGCAGGATACAAGAACTGCCGGTTACGACGGCATGCCCCGGTCAGCGATTGACACCGGCTGTGTAGATTTTTGTCTGAGCCCTTCCGGGATCGGCAAACACCTTAAAGATCTCAGTACCAAGCTGCCTCAGGAACTCAGAGTCAAAATTGAAGCCGATGAGGTACAGGACAAGTTCATCGACCTGGTCAATATTGTCAGGAAACAGTGTGGCGTGTCGTTCAAGCATTATAAAAAGGCGACGCTACAGCGACGCATTGAGCGCAGAATGCTGGCGAGGAAGGTAGATGAATTCAACGACTACGTGGAACTGCTGAATCACGATTCAGAAGAAGTACGGATGCTGTATAAAGATATCCTTATCTCCGTGACCAACTTTTTCCGCGACCCGGCTACGTTCAGTCAACTGGCCCCTGTTCTTGAGGACATTACATCAGGTAAATCATCCGGCGAACCGGTTCGCTTATGGGTGGTTGGCTGTGCTACCGGTGAAGAAGCTTACAGTCTGGCTATCATGCTGTCAGAGGCCCTTGGCGGACCGGATAAAATCAGCAGCGAAGAGCACCAGATATTTGCTTCAGATGTAGATACCGATGCACTGGCTGTCGCCAGACGGGGTCTTTACAGCGAAGCTTCCATGGCGGATGTGCCGAAAGAATACAAAGAAAGATACTTTAAAAAGAAGGGAAATGCCTATGAGGTTATAGATGAACTCAAACGCATCATTCTCTTCTCCGGTCATAATATTATTGATGATCCTCCCTTCCTGCGCATCGACATGATCACATGCCGCAACTTGCTGATTTACTTCGATCAGGAGTTACAGAAGAAGGTTTACCGTATTTTCCATTACGCCCTGCGTGAACGCGGTCACCTGTTCTTAGGAAAATCCGAAAGCACGTCACAGGTAACGGATATATTCCGTTCTGTGAACTCTCAGGACAAAATTTTCCAGAAGCGCAGCGTTACTTCGTTTAACCCACAACGGTTCCATTTAAGCGGCAAATCTTCTGTATCTATCGGAGAGTTACCTCAGCGTGTTGCAGACACCTCGCGGCCGCCCAGTTTACCGGATGCACTGGTAGAGCAACTCGGCGATGCCTGTGTGTTAATTAACGATAACCTGGACGTTGAGCATATATACGGGAACAGTGCCCACTATATTAAATTTCCCAAAGGCAAACCCTCGTTTAACTTAAACGAGATTGTCATTGAAATGTTCCGCCATGAAATCCGGCCTCTGGTATATAAAGTGACCCGCACCAAAAAGCAGTCTGAAAGTCAGTTGCGCCGCCTGACCATTGACGGTGAACCTTGCCAGGTGAGAATGAAAGTGCTGCCGGTACAAATAGAAGAACAGGATGAGAAGTTCCTGCTTGTCTGTTTTACCAGAACTGCTGATGTACAGAAGCCGGCAAGTCAGGAAATTCATGACGAATCTTCAGAACGCATTAAAGAGCTGGAAGACGAACTTTCAATGGCGCGGGAGCACATCCAGACCGTAGTGGAAGAACTGGAAACGTCTAACGAAGAATTGCAGTCCATGAACGAAGAACTGCAATCGTCCAATGAAGAGCTGCAGTCTTCTAATGAGGAACTGGAAACCACTAACGAAGAGCTGCAGTCCACTAATGAAGAATTAGTGACGATGAACGACCAGTTAAATGACAAGACCACCTCACTGGAGCAGGTCACGAATCAACTGGTTAATATCAAGAATTCATTACAGTTCCCGCTGGTATGTGTTGACAGTGATTCGAATGCGGTGAGAGCAAACCTGGCTGCCCGAAAGTTCTTCTCGTTAACAACGGATCTGGAACACTTCGCCGAACGTCTTCAGGAACGGTTCGAGAGCTTTGATCTGCATAAAATCATCAAACAAGTGGCGTCTACTGCCGGTACTCAAACCATCCAGGCAGAATATAAAGACAAACATTTCTGGGTGCACATTACCCCTTACTACGCGACTAACCAGTCGATTGAAGGCGCGATCCTCAGTTTCATTGACAATACCGAACTGGTACATCAGCAAAAAGAGCTGGATCTGAAACGGGAACAGGCTCAGAAAGCCAACCTGGCGAAGACAGAGTTTCTGGCTAATGTGAGCCACGAAATTCGTACACCTCTTAACGCTATTGTGGGTGTAAATGAAGTATTCGGGCTACAAATTGATAATGAAGAAAAGCGGGCCAGGCTGCTTAAAATTCTCGATAACGCCACCAGGAAGTTACGGGATTTACTAAACGACTTGCTGGACTTTGCCAAGCTGGAATCAGGACAGCTGTCTCTGGAATATACGGAATTTTCGCCTAAAGCCATCATCCGCGATCTCATTGACCTGTATTCCATGGATAATGTAAACAGTAACCGCAAGATTTCGGCTGTTTTTGACAAAGATCTGCCAGACACGTTTATCGGCGATCCGCTAAGAATACAGCAAATTGTCACTAACCTGCTGTCAAATGCTATTAAGTTCACTGAAAGCGGCACAATCAAGATCATTGCTAAAGGTCACTGGGACAAACCGGTTTATCAACTGGTTCTGCAAGTTTCAGATACCGGAATTGGTATGTCTGAACAACATATCAAACAAATATTCGATAAGTTCACGCAGGCAGATTCCAGCATTGCCAGACGCTTCGGCGGCTCCGGCCTCGGGCTGTCTATTGTTAAAGAACTGGTCAGCCTGATGGCCGGCAGCATCGACGTTGAAAGTGAAGAAGGCAAAGGCACTACCTTTACAATAAATCTGCCCATGCAAACGCCCAAGGTGGTCAGGGAAGCGGTCACCAATGTACCGGTGAGCCAGCTTAAGCTTCGCAATACAGGCGACCATAGAGTACTCATCATCGAGGATAACGAAGCCAATATTTTCATTTTGTCGTCTTACCTGGATGAGCTGGGCGTGCAGTACGATGTAGCCCGCAATGGTAAAGAAGGTCTTAATGAAGTGAAAGCCAGCACTTATGCACTTATTTTGCTGGATTTGCAGATGGACGAAATGGATGGCTTTACCTTTTTCGAAGAGTTTAAAAAACTCCCCGGTGACAAGCTTCAGAATACCCGGGTTGTAGCAGTATCCGCCCATGTTCATCAGGACATCATCAACCGCTGCAAACAGGCCGGAATGAGCGATTTTCTCCCCAAGCCCGTAGAAATAGCTAAACTTCATGGTTTGCTGGAGAAATATTTGGATGGAAAATCAAGTTGATAGCGTGGTCAGATACCCTGAGGTCAGTCCGGTATTTTTTATCGGCGCCTCATTAGGTGGCGTTAAGGCGTTTATTCATCTTGTGGAAAATCTGCCTGACGACTTTCCTGCTCCGGTTTTCCTGTTGTTACACCGGATAAAAAACAGCGATATAAAAGCCGGTGATATGCGCATGGTCTTGCAGGCGAAAACCCGGCTAACCGTGGAAAACGCTGTTGAAGGAGAGGTTGTCAGATCAGGTCATATCTATCTGCCTCCGGATAACCTTCACATAGGGGTGGAGGACAACCGTATTAAGTTTTATGAAACCCCTGATGAGTCTTACTGGCGTCCTGCCATCGATGTGATGTTTAAATCTGCAGCGCGGGAGTATACCGACAGAACGGTTGCCATATTGCTTACCGGGAATCTGGATGACGGTGTTCAGGGTTTACGGGAAACATCGGCACAGGGCGGTATCACTGTGGCACAGTCACCGGAAGATGCTTATGCGCCCTACCTGCCGCTGAATGCTGTGATGAACGACCATCCGTCACATGTACTGCCGTTGAAAGACATCCCGAAACTAATGTGTGAGCTTACCCGTCATCCTCATTTTGATGATCAGGAAAGTGTAGCCATTGAATCGGCAAAGGTTGCCAGGGAACTGAAAAAGAAACTGAAGTAGCAGTACGCCGCTGCTACTTCTTTTACCTGATTATTTCACCAGCGTAATTTTGCCAAACACCGAGGCATCAATGAAACCCAGGTTCTTATCACCGTTAACCGGCGTAATTTCATGAGAACCCACAAAGTGTTCGCGCTCCGGGCTGCCGTCGTTATCGCAGTAAGCCAGCATGAATCCCATTATCTTACCTTCTTCTAATGACAGCGGTTCGCCCGGCTTAGCGGTACTGAATGAATCATCATAAATATCAATCGCCACTTCCCAGGTAATGGTATACGGCGATGATTCATCGCGATGCCACTCACTTTCCACATGGTCGTTCAGCAACACCACGCCATTACCATCATTCTCATCACCAAAGTCAGCAGCATTGCCATCAAGCGCAATGTGATAGGCAAAGGCGTTATAACTGTACTGGTGATTACCGCCTGATGCATCTTCGTCTATAAACACTTCCAGGCAATCATCATCCCAGTATTTATCCTTTGGATCGGGATGGGTATCAATAAGAATATCATCCACAATTTCCACCAGCAGATAGAGCTTGCCCTCGTCCCATGCCAGTTTAAAACGACCGGAAAAATCTTCTTTTGATGGCATGCTTCCTACCATCAAATGCTCCAGCGGGTGCCATTGTGCTTCCTGCCACACAGCATCATCACCGGCACCATTTACAGTGACACCATTTTTGGCAAATGTGGCATCCATCGCCATGGCAACAGGAGAAAGTAAGCTGAAGCTCAACGCCCCCGCGGTGAGTAATTTTTTATACATACTGGTTCCTTGTGTGGAAAATACGCTTAACGTTACCGATAACATTCACAGAATTTTTACACGCTCTGCACATAATGTGAACCCCTGATCAGACGGATTTCACCGCTCTTTGTGTCAGGAAATGCAGTAGCACTGCCGCAGCTTCACTTAACACGGCTTCCGGCTGCGTGCAGATCATTAAGTCTCTTTCTGCCCAGTCTTCTTCCAGCTCTACAGTTTTCAACTTTAATTCAGGACTTTTTACCACAGAGTCATACGGTATAAGGCCAATGCCTACACCGGTACTGACCATCCTGCAAACCGCATCAAAACTCTTAACCTGTGCGCGAATATTGAGATGCCCTCCCGCTACTGCAGACTTATTCATCGTAAAAGTATGAATAGCCGAGCCTTCCTCCAGCAGCACAAACGGGTATTCGAGGACCTGAGCAAACCGCACGCTTTGTTGTCTGGCAACGGGATGGGAATCAGGCACTACCATGACAAGTCTGTCTTTCCTGTACGGGTGAAGCCTTACATCCGCACTCTGATCCTGCTGTGCGACAATTCCCAGCTCGATATCCCCCTCTGCCACGGCTGAGGCTATCTTTGCACTGGTGTGTTCTTCCAGGGAGATGCTAACGGCCGGATAAAGCTCAAGAAAAGCCCCGATATCGTCAGGCAGATAGGTGTGAATGGCATTGGTGTTTGCCCACAACCGCACATGGGCCTGAGCCCCGTTGGTATAGGGTGAAATATCAGAATGCATTTGCTCCAGAGTGGCAAATACACGTCTGGCGTGGCGTAAAAGTATCTCCCCGGCAACGGTTAAACTCACACCTCTGGCCTCCCGTTCCAGCAGGGCGACGCCCAGCGCCTTTTCAAGCTTCTTAATGCGGTGGCTTGCAGAAGAGGGAGCAAGACATGCTATGTCTGCCCCTTTTGTTAAGTTTCGCTGTTCAGCAACTGCCACAAACAGCTTCAGATCAATCAGACTGTATTTCACACGCACCAACCCAAGAATTCGTATATTACGAACGCTAATGTAAAATAAAGCCACTTCATCCGGCAAGGCTTACCGTGTCAGAATTGGTCATCGTTACCGGACATGATCATTATGCGCTTATCATCTTCACTAATTTCAAGCCAGAATATTGGTTTCACACTGGCGATACTGTCTGCCGCAGGCTTTTCAATGAAAGCGATTTACGTTAAACAGGCATACGATGTCGCTCAGGTAGACGCTATCACCCTTCTGTCTTTACGAATGCTATTCTCCTTTCCGGTGTTCCTGATCTTCGGATTTGCTTCGGTGAAGCATATGCGGGGAATTTCGCGAAAGGACTGGTTGTTACTCGGCCTGGTTGGCGTAGCTGGCTATTACGGCGCATCAATTCTGGATTTTATGGGACTTGAGTATATTTCTGCCGGTCTGGAGCGAATCATCCTTTTTTCTTACCCGGTGTTTACCATTCTGATCGGCATCCTCTTTCTGAATAAAAGCTTCGAACGGCAACTGGTGATCCCCATGTTACTTTGTCTTGCCGGTGTTTTATGTGCCTGTATCAGTGATATTACTTTGATGCCTCATGGCGATAAGGCGTTGTTAGGCATAGCCCTGGTGACAGGCTCTGCCATCGCTTATGCAGTCTACCAGGCATTTTCCGAACCCCTGATAACAAAACTGGGTTCTAAAACGTTCTCGATTCTGGCGATGCTGGTGTCTATTTTCGCCGTGCAGCTACATTTCTTCATTGCCCTGCCCGTTCAGGCATTACAACAACCCGCAGAGATATACTGGATTTGTCTTCAAATGGCATTGATTTCTACCGTACTCCCGGTGTTTTTGCAGTCCGGGGCGGTGAAATACATAGGGATTTCGCGGCTGGTGATGATCAGTACTTTGGGACCGGTTCTGACACTGTTTTTTGGCTGGCTTATGCTGGATGAAGCCATAACAGTATTACAACTCACCGGCATGTCTTTGGTGCTCGCCGGCATTATCTTTCTGAAATTACAAAAACGCCGCGTATCATAACGCGGCGTCTCTTCACAACAAAGCAGCGGGATTACAGATTATATCCACGCTCTTCGTGGCTGGAGATATCCAGACCTTTCTGCTCGGTTTCCATATCCACACGCAGACCGTTAGTCATCACAGATACCACTTTAAGCAGTAACCAGGAGACCACGGCTGTGTAAGCAAATACCGCCACAATACCAATCACCTGAACGGTTAACTGCTCAGAAATACTGGTGTTGCCGCCACCGAAACCATAGCCGCTGAATAGCCCTAAATCCGGTGAGCAGAAGATCCCGGCAAGGAACGTTCCCAGAATACCGCCAACACCGTGCACAGGGAAAACGTCCAGAGAATCGTCGATTTTCCATTTCTGTTTGATCAGATTCGTGCAGTAGAAACAAATCACACCGGCAGATAAACCGATAACCAGACCGGCTGCCGGGCCGACGAATCCCGAAGCTGGCGTAATGGTACCCAGTCCGGCAACCATACCGGTGACAATACCCAGTACAGAAGGCTTACCGTATTTTTTCCACTCCAGTGTCATCCATGCCAGCGAGCCTGCTGCCGCACTGATATGAGTCACCAGCATCGCCATTGCAGCATCACCGTTAGCAGCCACAGCACTACCACCGTTAAAGCCGAACCAGCCGACCCATAACATACCTGCGCCACCTACGGTCATCGTCAGGTTATGAGGGATCATGGAAGCACTGCCATAGCCGGTACGGTTTCCAATCACCAGTGCTGCCACCAGCGCACCTACACCTGCAGTAATGTGGACAACGGTACCACCGGCAAAGTCCAGCAATCCCATTTCAGCCAGCCAGCCGCCGCCCCATACCCAGTGGCAAACTGGCAGATAAACCAGTACCAGCCACACCAGCGCAAATATCAGCACGGATGAGAACTTCATACGCTCGGCAAAGCCGCCCACCATCAGCGCAGGTGTAATAACCGCAAATGTGAGCTGGAACATAAAAAATAATGCTTCAGGGATGCTGCCGGACAAACTGTCCTTCGTCACGCCATCTAAGAACATTTTCGAGAAGTCGCCGATGAAGCTGTTTCCTTCGCCAAACGCCAGGCTGTATCCGGCAATCAGCCAGATGAGGGATGCGCCGCAGGCAATAGCAAAACATTGCATCAGTACTGACAACACGTTTTTGCTGCGTACCAGGCCAGCATAGAAGAAAGATAACCCCGGTAATGTCATAAACAGTACCAGTGCAGTTGAAGTGAGGATCCAGGCGGTATCGCCCGTATCGGCAGACGCCTGAGCAAATACCGGGCACGGCAAGAGTAAAGCAACAGCTAAAAGCCAGTTACGCATAATGATGTCCTGATTTTTTAATGAGTTTGGATTTATCGCGCCTTTGTGGCGTCTTTTATTTCCATATCGCAGGTTGCAACCCCGTGCCGGATTACCGGACCGGGAACGCCTCCTTGTCGCGCTTATTGCTTTTATTTTTTGCGAGACGCATTTTTATCAAAAATATACCTGACCTTCGTATTAGTAAAAAGTCTAAATTAATGAATATTTATGCACTATTAAGCTATTCTTTATGGTTTGCTGTGTTTTCGTTCAATAATCAGGCAGGACATCAGAGTAAAACGCTGCACCTTCTGACAGGCGCAGCATGACAGCGGGGAATTATTCGACACCTGGCATAGGTTCAAACCCCGGCAATTCTTTGATACGTGCAATCCAACGGTTCACAGCAGGGTAATCGGATAAACTCACACCGCCTTCCGGAGCCAGCGCCACGTATGGCATTACCGCGCAATCGGCTATTGTCGGACGCTCCAGCGCCAGCCAGTCGTGCGCTGACAAACGCTGTTCAAGTAACGTCAAGATACGCTCAGAGGTATTCAGCGTGGTGGCTTTATCCAGCGCATAACCAAATTTATCTACCAGCCGTGCGGCGTTCGGACCATGCTGTATTTCGTTCGACGCCACTGACAACCATTGCTGCACTTCTGCCATACCCTGAGCATCTGCCGGCAACCAGCTTTCAAGGTCGTGCTTGCGGGCAAGATAAATAAGAATAGCCTGAGCATCTCTGAGCGTAATATCGCCGTCTGTCAGCACCGGAATTTCGCCCCAGGGATTCAGGGCAAGCATGGCATCACTTTTGTGTTCACCATTAATGTAATCCACCGGCACAATATCCAGCTCAATGTTCGCAAGAGCCGCAAATAATCTCACTTTGTAACAGTTTCCTGATAATTCCAAATCATAAAGCTTCATGCGTTTTCCACCACGTTGTTAACGATTTGTTTCACGTTAAACCGTATGCATATCGCAATAAAGATGCGATAGTTAATTTCAGTAAACCGTTTTTCGCACTAATAGAAAGGCTATGGACAAGTTTAAAGCCATGCAGGTGTTTGTGACCATCGCAGACAAGGGCAGCCTGACCGGGGCAGCAGAGCACCTGAACACATCTCTGACATCCGTAGTACGCACTCTGGCGGCCCTTGAAAACCATCTCGAAGTGCGGTTATTTCACCGCACTACACGCAGTATTGTCATTACTGATGAGGGGCGCGAATACTACACCCGCTGCCAGACAATACTGGCCGAAGTCACAGAGGCTGAAAGCCGCCTGACAGACCGGCAAACGGAACCTCAGGGAAAAGTCACAGTGACCGCACCGGTCACCTTCGGCAAACGCCATGTCATGCCTAAGATCAGCCAGTATCTGTCACGGTATCCGAAAATGCAGGTAGATTTGTTACTGCTGGACCGGCCGGTGGATATGCTCAGTGAAGGTGTAGACGTAGCGGTAAGGATAGGACGCATCGGTAATCATAATCTGGTTGCCAGACAACTGGGCACCATGCGCCATGTGCTTTGTGCCAGCCCTGCATTCCTGTCTGCTCACCAGTCCGTATTGTCACCGGAATCACTCAACGGCTTGCCGGCAATTCATTTAAGCGTACTGGAAAGCCCGTCAGAGTGGATGTTCACAAAAGGCGGGAAGAGTCAGAAGATTGCCCTCAGCAGTCGTCTTACCACCAATCAGGTGGATGCAGCGTTAGAAGCTTGTGTCAGTGGCGTGGGATTTTGTCGCTTTTTGCACTATCAGGTAGCAGAACTGGTTCAGGCAGGCAAACTGGTTATTGTACTTCCGGATTATGAGCCTCACCCGCTGCCGGTACACTTACTCTATGCGCCGGTAAAGCTGCAAACGAAACGCCTGCGGACGATGACGGACTGGCTGACAGGGCCGTTGCAACAGGATTTGATTCAAATAGCTGAATCGGGGAAATAGCGATAAAAAGCCGGACGGAAAACTTACCCCGCTTCTACGCCTTTCGTTTGAAGTGATAGTGCTCTTTTTGATATTTCGACGGCGTTGTATGGTAAACATCTTTGAAAGCCCTGCTGAAATGGGAAGGTGAAGCAAATCCCGTATCGTAGGAAATCTGGGTAATTTGCATCCCCTCTTCCAGCATGCCTCTGGCCTTTTCAAGTCTGAATTCTCTGATCACGGCATTGAATGGCTTGTCAAAAGACGACTGGAACAAGCGCTGAAGATGCCTGTCACTGACCGCCATCATTTCCGCGAACACAGGTTTTGTAAAATCTTCATCGCCGTAATGTTTTTCCATTAATTCCAGTGCTTTAAAATAGAACCGCTGCCCCTGCTCATTCTCAAATTCGGGTAATTCGTCCTCTGGTTCCTCTGTGACATGTTCAGTCACCTCCGGCTCCACAGGTTGGTAGCGTTCAAATAAATTACTTATTCTGGATAGCAACAGCGGTTTCTCAACCGGCTTGGTCATATAGCTGTCGGCACCGGCTTCAAGTGCCAGCCGTATACTTTTAGGATCGCCAAAGGCAGACATGAAAATTAGCGGCACTTTCGCCAGAGAGTCATCTCTGCGCAGGGCTTTTGCGAAAGCCAGACCATCCATATCCGGCATTTTATAGTCAGTCAGAACAAGGTCAGGCTTTGCTCTGGCAACGATATCCAACGCTTCCTTACCATTCGATGCCATCAGACAGCGATAAACACCTCCCAGCAGGTCACGGATATAGGTGCGCAATTCCTCGTTATCATCCACTACCAGAATGACTTTTCCTTCACCTGCCAGTTCACGATCGATGTTGTAATGACGTGCCGGGTTTTCTTTCACTTCCTTCGCCATGGCCTGCGACTTTGTTGTTGATCCTGTCATAGGCAAAAATACGGTAAAACAGGAACCGGCTCCGGGCTCAGATTCCACTTTAATATGCCCGCCGTTAGCAATAACAAGTTCCTTCACCAGCGCCAGCCCCACACCGGTACCTTCGGCTTCATTTTCCAGGCGGGTGTAACGTTCGAAAATTTTATCCACCTGCTCTTCAGTCATGCCGGCTCCGTTGTCACTGACTTCGATGACCAGTTGCAACTGCCGTTGTTTTACCGACACTCCGATTTTTCCGCCTTCAGGTGTATATTTCACTGCGTTGGAGACCAGGTTACTGAGAATTTTTTCGAGACTGTCAGTGAATAACGTAATTCGCTTCTGGCCAGAGCACTGCCATGTTAACTGGTGTTTCTTCAGCGCCGCGTATGCTTTTAAGTCAAACATGATGCGGGGCATATCATGATCCAGCTCATAATGCTGGGGAGGCAGGGTCTTGATGTATTCCAGTTTTTCCAGTTCCAGCATCTGGTCAACCAGCACACTGATCCGGTCTGCATTTCGCGTAGCGAGCTCAATCCGCTCCACCGTTTTGTCTGAATCCGGCGCTTCCAGCACTTCCTTCAAAGGCCCGAGTATAAGCGTGAGTGGTGTACGGATTTCGTGTGACAAATTCGCCATGGCACGTTGTTTATTCCGCAACATCCGCTGCATAAACTGGTTAGTATCCTGAATGACACTATTTTTCTCTTCCACCAGCGTTGTAAGCATAGCCCCCTGTTCATCAACCCGTTTCAAATAGCTTCTGTAAGCGAGATAAAGACCAATAATAACTACCACCAGATAGACCATCATTGCCTGCCACGTGCGCCACCACGGTGGAAGTACATTCAATGGGATAGTAGTAACAGGCTGCTCTACATGGCTTCTGGGGTCGTGGATGCGGATTAGAAAGTTATGCCTACCTACATCGAGGTTGGGAAAATTTATGTCAAGATTAGGGGATTTAGTCTTCACCCATGTATGGCTTTCGGAAAACTTATATTCAAGGAAGAGTTCATTTCTTAAAACATAATCATTCACAAATGCTCTAATCTGGAATATTCCGTTTCCACTGGTAACTGTATAGATCCCTTTATCATCAGGGGCCAGCGGAGATTTATCGACAACGTTTTTAACCGTCACTTCAGCACTGTTTATTCTTTGTTGTCTTTCTTGCAACCTCTCGTTAAATTCATTCAACGAAATCTGATAATCAAAGTTATCTCCGTTAATGAGCAATTTATCTTTAAATGTAGTCATACCCTTATACTCGAAGTCAAAATCTTTAATTCCATCAGGATATTTCAGGTGGTACCAGAGATTGTCAGGGCCGGAGTAAAAAAGACCAGAATTTGTCGTTATCCACAGGCTATTATTGGCGTCTTTAAGACCCGCTCGAATATACCGGATCCCATTGTTCGTACTGAACTTAACTTTTTCGACGTGACCTGAGTTAATGTCTACTTTTAGCAATCCATTTTTACTTGAACAAATGTAGGCCTTTCCTTCTTCATCTAAAAAGAAGCAAGTGGGGTTTTCAGTTTCGGGGAGACTTGTTTTTTGTTCCCGCCAGGAGTGCCGTGTTAACTGAACGAGAATTTGATTAGAACTGGTAAGCAAAAAAATCAGACCCGCGGTATCAACAGACATGTCCTGAACTGTGTAGGGAACATATATCTCATCAGTTATCGCCCCATTTTCATTTAACATTTTTATAACTGAGGAAGCGCCTGAATTATGTAATGTCAGCCAAAAATCGCCGCTATATTTTATTGCTACCTTAAAATCATTTTGGCACACCGGTAAAATCGTGGACTCGCTCAAACATCCTTTCGCAGGATGTTTTGGATACACCTTAGTGACACCTGCAATAGCGGAAAACCCGTCCGTGAGTAGATTAACAATATTCTTTTCGTAACCTTTTGGGGAGGTATTTATGGCATTAAAAAACGCAGGAACATAAAGCAAGCCTCTGGCAGAAGTGGCTAAGAACAAATCACCATGATGATTAATATCAGCCGCCATCAGCGTACCTACAGACTCTTTATCCCACAATAAAGAGGTCCAGCCGGCCTCCACAAACCCACCGTCTTTGAGAATAGTAATCCGGTCCCCAACGACCACGAGTTCGCCGTCCAGTTTCATGACACGTTTTACATTTGAAAATTGGTCATTTATAGAGTGAAAAACGCTGTTTTCGCCAGATAAAGATGAAGAATAGACTCCCTCAGGACCAGTTACGAAATACTGTCCCCCCGACTTACTTACATCCAGGACCTTCGATAACCCGGGCCACTTTTCCGAAACCAGGCCGGATACAATCTCTCTTTTTCCTTCAGATATAATAGAAAAATTGGCACCTTCAAAAATATAAACGCTACCGAGAAAATCAAAAATATGAGGAAATTCTGTAAATGCTTCTCCGGAAAGTCCGTGGATTTCTGAGATTACTTCTTTCGAATGAATATTCATTAGCAAAATTTTGCCAACTGTCAAAATGATTACAGATTCTCCATGTTGGATGACTTTCCATGCTGTCTCCATCTCCTTTCCGGTATTGAAAACCTTCACATCTTCATTTTTTCTTTTGTAATAAACCCCTTCACCATAAACAGTAATCCAAAGCGTTTCATCTTGCCCCAGATACAAGTCGGAGATATAGCCGCTATAAGGAAATGGAAATTCTACCTTTTTCTCGTTCTTGCCGGATAAAAGAAAAAGCCCGTTTTCTGCACCCAACCATAACCCGTCAGATGAATGAACAATATCGCGAATCATTCCGGATGGCTCACCATTGAAAACTATATTAGCTTTTTCCCAAAACGGCGCAGCCAGAGCACTTGCACTAAACAGACATCCAACTATACAAAAAAGGACAATCAGACGTTTAACTGAATTTTTATAAAAGAATATCCTATTCATGACAGCAACAACCATGTTCTTAAAAGAGAATATTTGAGGGTTAATTAAAGGAGCTTTAAATATGGATACATTACATTTAAATAATATTCAAGAACTTGATTGTAAAGATTGGGAGTATATAGCTGGAGGTATGACCACGTTGTCAGATGACTTCAGTCTTAATTTAAAATCTGAACCCAAAATCGATTTAATGCCGGAAATTCCCGAAATGCCGTCGTGGCCCGGCACTCACGATTAAACCAACAACCACTGCATGCCCGCATTTTCTGCGGCCTGCTGATCGTAGATATAGTCTCCCACATAAAGGATATGTGCGGGGGCTATTTGCCATTGTCCGGCAATCATAAGTAGTGCCGTGGGATCGGGCTTGGCAGGAGCGCATTCGCGGGTGAGCACGGTTGAAATGGGGATTTGGTTATTGCTGATTTTAAGCGCTGTGGCCTGTTTGCAGTTGCGGGTAACAATGGCAACGGGCAGATCTGCTTTGATAACGGCATCTACCATGGATTTTCCTGCCGGCAACCATTTCGCATTCTCTGCATCGGCCATTTCGTGATCAAGAATGACCTGATGTGCCGATGCTCTTGAGGTTTCATCAGGCAGGTTATCGATAAAGGTAAGAATATCTTCGCTGGCAGGGCAACCTATTTCGCGGCGCATTTGAGAAAAGTCGAGGACAGACTCCACCAGCGTACCGTCTAAATCAAATATCACTCCGCTGACATTCGTCAAATCTAACTTCATCTCTGTTCTCTCCTTTGTTGCCCGGCATCTGCTACATCTCTAGTGTAACGAACCATGTCGCTTTTGAATCTAACATTTATGTCATCAACACTGACATTGGGGTAAATGCCGCCAGTTAGTTGTGTACTGAGGAGACAAATACGCCCGCTTCATACGCCAGGGTTGATGGTCACCTTTCGCCGCGATGCCAATGGTACTGCTGCCGTATTTTCTGTTAATGGCGTCCATGCATGCCATCAGCTTTGTATTCCCTTCGCTTTGTGCGAACAAATCAGGCTGCTTTACATCTTCATCCTGAATTTCAATTGCTCCCACGCCGCACTTATGAAACAACACGCCTTCTCTATATAATGTATCAGCTGCATTACCGGCTGCTTCTGACAGCATTCGCGTGTCAGCGGTGGCAATAGCAAAACGGTGCTGTACAGCTTTATGATAATGCCCGCTGGCGGCAAAGGGGTTCGCATGGGCAAACAGGGTAAGGGTTTTCACGGTACAATTTTGCTTCCTGAGCTTTTCAGCTACCCGCTCAGCATGCCAGCAAAGTGCCTGCCGTAAACTCTGATGGTCCGTAACCGGATGGCCAAAAGCGCGGGTAGCATAGATTTGCTGTTTTTTAGGACGATGACTTTCCCACTCAATGCAGGTAACACCGTTAAGCTCCCGCACGGTACGTTCAATCTCTACAGAGAATTGCTTGCGGATACTTTTAGGCGCTGCGCAGGCAAGCTCCCACGCAGAGCGCACACCACTGTTTTCCAGCTTTTCCGCAATACGCCGGCCAATCCCCCACACATCCTGCGGCGACATTTCCTGTAAGGTGCGCTGGATCTGTGTCTTTTCAGCGAGCACCGCAATGCCGGATTTATCTCCCAGTCTTTTACCCGCATGGCTGGCTACCTTCGCCAGCGTCGGTGTAAGCCCGAAACCCACTCCCACAGGCAGACGCAACTGCTGCCAGACAGCACGCCTGATAGTTTCACCGTAGGCGTGCCATCCTTCCGGCGGTTGCCAGTTATCAAAATACAAAAAGCACTCGTCGATAGAATACACATGCTGGTGAGGTGCAAAACCGCCAACAATATTCATCATCTGGTTGGACAAATAGTCGTACAGTTCATAGTTAGACGACCTGATCACTGCCCCTTTTTGTTCCAGCAGTTTCTGTACCTTGTAGTACGGGCCGAATTTCTTTACGCCAAGGGCTTTCGCCTTATCGCACAATGCACAAATGCAGCCGTCGTTGTTTGTCAGCACTACCACGGGTTTGTCACGGATAGTGGGGTCAAACACCTTTTCGGCGGACGCATAAAAGCCGTTGGCATCGACTAACGCAAACATTGTCTTAACTGCCTGGTATAGCGATGCATTCTGACAGAACGGACAACAATGCCTTCTTCTTCGAAGGTATCTCCCTCCCCCAACACGTAAGGTTGCTGATGTTTGCCGGGCGATACCAGAACCATAGCTTTGCGATCGAACAGCTTACACACAAACACACCATTCAAATTAGCCACTACTACATCCAGCGAAGTGGGTGCAGCAGCGCGGTCGACAATGAGTAAATCGCCATCGAATATGCCCACGCCGGTCATCGACTCTCCCTGTGCCTGGCCAATAAATGTAGCAGTGGGATGGTCGATAAGCAGCTCGTCGAGATCAAGCCCGAGCTGACGGTATTCGGCTGCCGGGGACTCGAAGCCGGTGATACCAGCCTGTGCAATAACCGGAATAATTCTCAACATAGTACAAAAAACAGTTGCCTCAGATACTGTTTATTTATACAGTATTTATGAATCAGGTTAAAATTAAATTTCATTTTACGTTCGACATCGGAGAACCATCATGGCTATTACAGTGCAATATGTTGTTTCGCATAAAGGGGTAGAAAAGTTGGTCACTACAGACAAGAAGGAAGCTGATCAGTATGACAAAATGCTGGATGCGGCAGACAATCTGGCTGCTTACATCGGTGCGAAAGGTATCAAGCTGGAAGACGACGTGATTGAGAATCTGTCTGTCATGCTGGCAAAGAATAAAGATGCCGTCGGCAAATTGCTCAAAGGCGCTTCTGCTGATGACGTCCTCGACGCCGAATCAGCAGAAGTGGTAAAGCTACAGGCAAACAGTAAGAACTAAAAGCGGGTTACACCACATTCCGCTTATTGGTAAAGCGGGTGATAACCGAGTGAACTTCGTTAACGGTTTTACGCAGACGCTGGCTGGCATCTAAAGATGATTCAGATGCCCGCTGGGTATCTTTGGCACCATCGGCAATTTCTACGACCTGCTGATTGATGTGTTCTGCCACAGAACTTTGCTGCTCTACAGCGGAGGCCATTTCGAAGGTTTGATCGGCAATAACACTCACGGCCTGATTAATGTCTGCCAGTGTTTTGCGGGTATCTTCGACAATGGCCGTGCCCTGCTCGGCTGATGCCATACCGTCATTGGATACTCTAACAGCCCGTTCTGACCGCTCAGCCAGAACATGGATAATATTATGAATTTTATCTGTGGACTCTCTGGTTTTTGACGCCAGTGAACGTACTTCATCAGCGACCACAGCGAAGCCTCGTCCCTGCTCGCCGGCGCGGGCAGCTTCAATGGCAGCGTTCAGTGCCAGCAGATTTGTCTGTTCAGCAATGGTCGATATCAAACTGGCAGCTTCACCAATATCATTCGTTGACTGCGCCAGTTCCTGCACGGTGACCGAAATAGAACTGACCGCTTCTTTCAGCGCCATGATGGCAGATAACGCTTCATCCGCTTTCTGATTACCGGCTTCCACATTTTTAGAAGCAGAGCGGGCGCTGTCTGCATTCATATCAACCCGCTCTGATACACTTTGAATAGCCTGCGACATCTCGTTAACGGCTGAAGCAATGTTTTGCGTTGCCTCGTTTTGCTGCACGACAGCCGTACTGGTTATTTCGGCCTGTTGATGAGTGGTGTTAGCAATCGTATCCAGCCCCGCGGCAGCATCCTGAATGCGGTCAAGAGCCGTACGGCTGCGCGCAAGCTCGCATCCCAGAACCAGTTTCGCACGTGACCGGTTACCGAAGTCAGCAAAATAGGTTTGCGATACCACCGGATTCGAATAGCTGTCCGGAGAAATATCAATAAGCGCCTGCCAGTCACCTTTAACTTTAGACGCCATCCAGAAACTGCACAGCGTGAAACCTGTGGCAGCGATAACAGCCGGCAACACACCCGCTGTGGCGAATAAGGCCGCTGCGGTAATAAGACCCATTACGATAAATGGCAGGCAATCTTTCATATAGTGAATGGCCAGTTCGCCGGTCGATGTACTGGACTTACCTTCACGTAGCCGCTCGTAACGGTATTCTGCACGGGCAATTTCATCCGGCAAAGCCGGCACACGTACTGACTCATAACCCGTGATCTGAGAGTTTTCAAAAACCGGGGTCACGAACGCCGAAACCCAGTAATGATCTCCGTTCTTGCGCCGGTTTTTTACCAGTCCCATCCAGATATTGCCGGCAGATAAGGTATCCCACATTTCGCCGAACACACCCGGCGGCATGTCCGGATGACGTACAATATTATGGTTTTTTCCAATCAGTTCATCACGGCTGAAACCACTGACTTCAACGAACTCATCATTGCAGTGCGAGATCACACCACGTTTATCGGTAGATGAAATGAGCCGGTAGTGCTGAGGAATGTTATAAAGCTTCTGGGTAACCGGTTGATTATTTCGCATATAATTGACTCACATCCCTGCTTTCTCAGAAATTGGTTAAGGGTCACCTTAACCTTAGCCTATATTTAGACTTTAGAGTAATTGACCTTTAAAAAAAGAGGGAAGGGAGTTTACAGCCCGGAACTGAGTTTGAAAAGTCAGCATTTACTAATGTAAATACACAGAATTATCACTGCAGAGGGAAATTGAGGGTCACAGTGGTTCCGGAACCGGTATCGCTCTGAATATCTATCCAGCCATTATGAGATTCCATCAAAGCCTGGGCCACAGAAAGGCCAAGACCTGTGCCGCTGCCGGGAGGGCGGGTAGTGAAGAAAGGCGTAAAGATTAATGGCATGTGCTCAGGCTTTATTCCTTCACCATTGTCTTTTATAAACACTTTAACTGCGCCCGGCAGATCAGCTACAGCGATACTGATTGTGCCGCCGGATACACAGGCATCAATTGAGTTTTCAACTACTGCCTCAAGCACCTGCCTGATTTGCTTCCTGTTAACCAGTACCTGTGAGCGGGAATCCGACGCATCGAAATTAAGAGAAACATTTGCAGGAATTCGCCTGATGATTTCCTCCAGACCAAACTCAAGAAGATCATCTACATCTTCCCAGTTACGTTCCACGGTAACCGGAGAAGAAAAAATCTGCAGTGAGGAAACAATTTCAGCAATACGGTTAGCGCCTTCCAGAGAGGATTTTTGCATGTCTGAAAGCATCTCTCTCACATCCCGCAGCAAGTATTTCAACTCCATGTCAGCGGGTAATTTAGCTGCAGAGGTGCCGCCCTTTTTTAACTCATCCTTAAGTTCATCCCAGGCATCGAACACATCCTTCAGCATATATTCCTGAATTTCACAGTTACTTTTGATAAAGCCGATGGGGTTATTAATTTCATGAGCAATACCTGCAGCAAGCTGGCTAAGCAGTGTCATACGGTCCACCATGGCTATGCTGTCAGAGGAAAGTTTGGCTGACTGTTTAAATGTATCAGCCTCACTGTCAGGAAGTTGAGACAGCAACTGATGATATATAGCGCGGGTTTCGCTGAGAGCACGACGCAGGTTTTGATTTGCCAGATAGGCATCGCGGGAGTAATTATTGAGCATGTCTTCAGCCGCCGTACGCGCCAGCTGCTCACGACTCAATTTTCTCTGCAACAATGCAATTTGCTGCTGCAACTTCTGAATATCTGAACTCACATTAATCTCCGGCAGCCGGACGCCAAATCCGCGCGTTCAACGGATTTCACAGTCTGCTCTGAAATCATATACAAACCCTGAACTAAAGCATAGCTCCGGGTTGTCCAAACTACCCGGCCTGAACCCCGAATTTATTCCAAAGTACACACAGGGACCATAATCAGCCGCGAAAATATTTGGCCTCCGCTTTGATCCAAAGATCGCTTTGATCATTTTTACCCGCAAATCAAGTCTTTTTTATGCACAAGGCTGTGGATAACTTTGTGCATTGTTTGTATACATGGCGTTGATGACTGTATTACCAGTCCCCTCCGGCGCCAACAGATTAAAGCCTTTGATACCATCGCAGCGCAGAAACCGTACGGTGTCTATCAATTCGACAATAATAAATAGTCAACTCTTTTTTGATTGCTTTCCACCAATACCACAAAAGTTTGGCTTGTGGAAATAATCCTACTACATCGGGATCTGAAGGGGCAGTCTCAATGTCTCAAAGTGCAGCTACAGATCAGATCGCGATCCAATACGCACAAAAAAGCCCGGCGAACCGGGCTTTTTCAATCTGCGGAAAGAAGGGCTTATTTGCCTTCTTCGTAACGCTTGGCGCTGGATACGATTTCAGCTTTCGCTGCTTCTGCATCTGCCCAACCGTCGATCTTAACCCACTTGCCAGGCTCCAGATCTTTATAGTGAGAGAAGAAGTGCTCAATTTGCTGTTTAGTCAGCTCCGGCACGTCGTTGATGTCTTTCACGTCGCGGTAAATCGTAGACAGTTTGTCTACCGGCACTGCCAGAACTTTCGCATCAGTACCTGACTCGTCAGTCATGTTCAGAACGCCAACAGGACGACACTTGATCACAGAACCGCTGATAATAGGGAACGGCGTCATAACCAGTACGTCAACCGGGTCACCGTCTAAAGACAGTGTGTTATTCACGTAGCCGTAGTTTACCGGATAGTGCATGCAGGTAGCCATGAAACGGTCAACAAACATTGCACCGGTGTCTTTGTCTACTTCATATTTTACCGGGTCAGCGTGAGCTGGGATTTCGATGATGACATTCACCACTTCTGGCATATCTTTACCAGCAGGAACGTTGTTAAGGCTCATGAAATAATCCTTTGATTTGTTAAATTAAAAACGGGATTTGTCCGGGAAAACAAACACACTGTATTCCCTTTCACGGCAAAATCGCGCCTAAGTATACGGTGACTACCGTAAAATAAAAACTGCTTAAGACCCAAGTCTTAAGCAGTCTTCAGTATTTTTGTGCTGAATGTGCGCTATTCCGCTTTAGCGTGATAGCTCAGGCACGTTTCCACTTCTTCTTTGGAACCTAAAATCACCGGTACACGTTGATGAATTTCGGTGGGCATCACTTCCATGATACGACCTGTCCCCGTATCGGCCAGGCCACCGGCCTGTTCCATCAGAAATGCCATCGGGTTGGCTTCGTATAATAAACGCAGTTTACCGGCTTTAGACGGGTTACGGTTGTCATAGGGATACATAAAAATACCGCCCCGGCAAAGCAGACGGTGAATATCGCCCACCATCGCCGCCACCCAGCGCATGTTGAAATTCTTTTCACGGGGACCGTCTGTGCCCGCCAGCAAGTCAGCAATATAAGCTTTCATCGGCGCTTCCCAGTGGCGCTGATTAGACGCGTTGATTGAAAACTCGGATGTTTGCTCAGGCACCTGCACATTAGGGTGCGTTAACAGGAAACCTCCGTGGGTTTTATCCAGTGTATAAATGTGCGTGCCACGGCCGGTAGTCAGCGCCATCATGGTTGACGGACCATACAGTACATAACCGGCAGCAACCATTTGTGTACCGGGCTGTAAAAACGCAGACGGGTCGTCCGGCTCCATCCACTGCGGTGCATGGGCGATAGAGAAAATAGTACCAATCAGGCTGTTGATTTCAGTATTTGACGAGCCATCCAGCGGGTCAAAACTTACCAGGTAGTTGCCTTCAGGGTTGCACGGTACCACCGTGTCCTCTTCTTCAGAAGAAATGGCTTTTACATAGCCAGAATCCCGTAAAGTATCTTTCAATATCTGGTTAGAAATCACGTCCAGCTTCTTTTGGGTTTCCCCCTGAACGTTTTCACTCAACGTCGAACCTAATACCCCCGCCAAAGCGCCCTGACTGACACGGAAAGAAATTTCCTTACAGCCCGCCAGCAATGTACGGATAAGCAAAATAAGCTCAAGAGGAGCGCCGTCTTGTTGTAGTTGAGAATTTAAACGTTTCATTGTGTGCAATAGCCTTGTTTATTTATGTAGGGTAATGATTCGCTTTGCGCCGGCATTCCCGCCAGTGTCCAAAAGCCAATCTGAATCACTTTGCTTTATTATTGTATGCCGGTGTTTTCGTTCACACGGGCTGGTAGCAAATGTAATTAAAACGATTGTAACCGCGAATGGACCACAGGGAAACGGCTTATTCTTACATTGCCGCGTACTCTGGTATTGGCGTGCACACCGGGAGTTCTGCTAAAGTAGCCACCTTAATCGTACACAGGATTCTTATGCACGTTCACATTCTCGGCATTTGCGGCAGCTTTATGGGTGGTATCGCCGCAATCGCCAAATCGCTAGGCCACAAGGTGACCGGTTCCGACCGCAATGTTTATCCGCCAATGAGCACTCAGCTGGAAGCGCTGGGCATTGAGTTAACAGAGGGCTATGACCCCGCTCAGTTCGAACCGGCACCGGATATGGTTATCATCGGCAATGCCATGTCCCGGGGCAATCCTGCTGTTGAGTATGTTTTAAACCGCAATCTTCCCTATACCAGCGGTCCTCAATGGCTGTTAGACAACCTGCTTACCTCCCGGTGGGTGATTGGTATCGCCGGCACCCATGGTAAAACTACCACTTCCAGCATGGTAGCGTGGATCCTTGAGCATGCCGGCCTGGCGCCCGGTTTTCTGATTGGTGGTATTCCGGAGAACTTCGGTGTGTCTGCCCGCATTGGCGAAAGTCCATTCTTTGTCATCGAAGCGGACGAATACGACAGTGCCTTTTTCGATAAACGCTCTAAGTTTGTTCACTATCGTCCGCGTACGCTGATCCTGAACAACCTTGAGTTCGATCATGCGGATATTTTCCCTGATCTTGCAGCCATTCAAACCCAGTTCCATCACTTAGTTCGTATGGTGCCGGAAAATGGTCTGATCCTGTCACCACAAAAAGACAAACCGCTGAAGGCCACACTGGAAAAAGGCTGCTGGTCAGAACAACAATTTACCGGAAAAGACTGGGAAGCCAATCTGCTGACTCCTGATGGCAGTGCTTTTGAGGTACTTTTCCGTGGAGAAAAAGCAGGTACTGTTAACTGGTCTCTGGTGGGCCAGCATAACGTGAATAACGCCCTGATGGCTATTGCAGCAGCGCACCATGCCGGAGTGGCAACAGCGCAGGCTATCGAAGCCCTCGCCACATTTAAAAACGTGAAGCGCCGTATGGAAACCAAAGGTACCGTGAATGAAATTACGGTATACGATGACTTTGCCCATCACCCCACGGCCATCACTACCACCATTCAGGGTTTACGGAACAAAGTGGGTAAAGCCCGCATTATCGCAATTCTGGAACCCCGTTCGAACACCATGAAAATGGGCGTACACGAACATACGCTGGGCAACAGCTGGCAACAGGCTGACGAAGTGCTGCTGTTTGAGCCTGCCGGGATGAAATGGTCACTGGCAGAGACCGCCAAACACAGTGACACACCGGCTTACTGCTATCATGACGTAGAGAGTATTGTCCAGCAGGTGAAATCCATCAGCCGGCCGGGCGACCATGTACTGGTGATGAGCAACGGTGGTTTTGAAGGCATTCACCAACGACTGCTGGATGCACTGGCCAGTGCTGACGTCACACATTCCTGAGGAAGCAGAAAACGCTATGACAAATAAAACCATCACTCTGGCGATTACTGGTGCGTCCGGTGCACCGTATGCCATGCGCCTGCTGGAAATACTGGTCAAAGCCGATTACGACATTTTTGTGCTGATTTCGTCAGCCGCGAAAGTTGTTTTTGCTACCGAAGAAGAAGTGAAAATCCCGTCGAAGCCGGATGCCGCCAGTGCATTTTTCAGTGAACGCTTCGGTGCCCGTGAAAACCAGATCCGTGTGTGTGGCAAGGAAGAATGGTTTTCACCTGTGGCATCGGGTTCTGCAGCACCTAAACAGATGGTGGTGTGCCCGTGTTCAACCGGCACATTGTCAGCTATAGCAACAGGGGCCAGCGACAACCTTATCGAACGTGCTGCCGACGTGGTGTTAAAAGAACGGGGACAACTTATTCTTGTTACCCGTGAGATGCCGCTTTCGTCTATCCATCTGGAAAATATGTTAAAACTGTCACAAACCGGTGCGACAATCATGCCCGCTTCGCCCGGCTTCTATCATAATCCAAAACAAATCAGCGACCTGGTCGACTTCGTGGTAGCCAGAATTCTGGATCACCTGGGCGTCGATCAGACATTAATGATGCGCTGGGGCTATCAACACCATAACGACAAATAAAAGAGGAACTTTCATGCAGGCGTTTGCTAAACGGACTATTGCACTTTCTTTCTGCCTGGCATCGACCATGATGACGAGCCTGCCCGCCTTTGGCTGGGGACAAACCGGTCACCGTGTTACCGGCGCAATTGCAGAAAAACATCTGACTCCCGCTGCCAAAGCGGCCATTGTTAAGCTTCTGCCAAATGAATCACTGGCTGAAGCGTCTACGTATCCTGACGAAATGCGTTCAGCCCCCGGCGAATTCTGGCGTAAAACTTCGCCCCCCTGGCACTATGTCACTGTGCCGGAAGGTCATGAATATCATGAAGTAGGAGCGCCCGAACAGGGAGATGCGTACACGGCACTTCAGCATTTCACCACGGTACTGAAAGACACCAAAGCCAGCAGAGAAGACCGCCAGGTCGCACTGCGCTTTATTGTGCATATCATTGGCGATCTCCATCAGCCTTTGCACGCCGGTAACGGGACTGACAGAGGCGGCAACTCGGTTAAGGTACGCTTCTTCTGGCAGGACAGTAACCTGCACACCGTGTGGGACTCAAAAATGCTGGACTCAAAGCAGTTGTCCTACACGGAGTGGACAGACTGGCTGGATAAGAAAATCACCACGAAAAACCTGAAAGATTGGCAGGCGCTTGATCCCAATGTGTGGATAAAGGAAAGCACGGAAATCCGCGATACGATTTATCCTGAAGACGCCAACGACATGTCTTATGACTATGTGTACGACTTTCTGCCCGTAGCAAAAACCCGTTTGCAGCAGGCCGGTGTCCGCATTGCCGCGTACCTGAACAACGTGTTTGCAAACACGAAATAAGTCCATAAAAAAACCTTCCCGGTCAAACCGGGAAGGTTTCTTTTGAAAACTCAGTGAAGCCAGCAGGCTTAGTCTAGATCCAGCGGCTCCGGCGATAAAATAACGCCTGTGCTGTCGGCATACAGATGATCTTCCGGCAGGAAGGTTACACCGCCGAAATTAACCGGCACATCCACCTCGCCGGTACTTTCCGTTTCCGCATTCACCGGAATAGACGCCACAGCCAGAATGCCGATGTCTAAATCTGCCAGAGTATCCACTTCACGGACACTGCCGTAACAAACAATGCCTTCCCAGTCGTTATCGATTGCAAGCTGGGCTGAAGCGGCATCAAGTAATGCACGGCGGGTAGAACCGCCACCATCAATCAGCAATACTTTTCCTGCACCCGGCTGCGCCAGTACGCGGTCTATCAACCCGCGATCTTCAAAACACTTAATGGTTGTGACTTCACCACCAAACGAATAACGTCCGCCATAACTGACAAACATGGGGTCGACCACATCTACGCTGTCTGCAAATAAATCGCATAATTCAGAAGTGTTATAGTCCATCACTGTGCCTTAATTACCGGAAAAGAAACACTGACCCGCGATTCCGCCAACACCCTCACTGCCCCCGTTTAAAAACGGCATGGAAGTTTACTAAGGTGATTGATTGGAAAGAAAAGATGCGTTGTCAGAACTGTTGTTAGCATAGCACTAATTACCACAATAAAAATACCTCGCTTCCGCTTATTTCGGTAAATCTCTGCGGCCTGTCATAAAGGTTTCTTTTTTTTGTCACGGCAGATTCACACATGCTGATTAGCTTATATTGTAATCAATTGTAATGAGGCCAGGGCCGTGCTGAACCGGAAATCCTTGACCAAAGCTGATACTGATTTGTTTTTTTGGCTTTACCGACTCACACAAAAGCGTAACTGTACCGGCGTTATCTGGTTGTCAAAAACCGGAGACGGCTATCTGTACTTCATCATCGGTATGCTGCTGTGGGCTTTCGAGCCTGAACACGGCGAACTGTTTCTGTATACCGCACTGATGGCCTACGGACTCGAACTGCCGGTATATGTAGTGCTGAAACGTATGTTCAAGCGTCCCCGCCCCTGCGATTTATTGAATAACTTCACGGCCCACGTTACGCCGTCAGATAAATTCAGTCTGCCATCCGGGCACACCGCCGCAGCCTGGCTGATGGCCAGCATCGTAGCGCATTTTTATCCGCCTTTTGCCATTCTGGCTTACAGTTGGGCTGCGCTGATTGGGCTGTCCCGTATTTTGCTGGGTGTGCACTACCCTACCGACGTGATAGCCGGTGCACTTCTGGGCTTAACAATTGCTTCTGCGAGCTTAATGATACTGGGGTAGTATGAGAATTCTTTACGGCGTGCAGGGGACCGGCAACGGTCATATTGCCCGCGCACGCATCATGGCTGCAGCTTTTGCACAGCGCGACGACTTCACCGTTGATTTTGTATTTTCCGGACGGGATGAAGACAAGTATTTCGATATGGAGGTATTTGGTCCGTACCGCACCTTCCGTGGTCTTACTTTTATTACCAGTCACGGTCAGGTAGACCGCATCGCAACGCTCAAAGCAAACCGTCCCGGTCAGTTCTGGCAGGATGTGCGTAACTTTGATGTCACCGGCTATGACCTTCTTATCAACGACTTTGAACCGGTCACCGCCTGGGCAGCAAAACGTGCGGGATTACCGTCTATCTCTATCAGCCATCAGGCATGTTTCACTTATACCGTCCCGAAAGCCGGCGACGGTATTATCAATAAGCTCATCCTGAAATACTTTGCACCCACGCAGGTACAGCTGGGCGTACACTGGTTTCACTTTAACCAGCCCATCGTGCCGCCATTTGTCGCTGATGAGCGTCTGGCCTCACCGTCAAAAAGTCATGTTCTGGTTTATCTGCCTTTTGAACACGTGGATGACATCCGCCTGATGCTGGAGCCGTTAACCGACCAGCAATTTGTGTGCTATCACCCGTCAATCAAGGGCCATTACGAAAGTGGCCATATCAGTTGGAATCCCCCTTCCAAGGCAGGCTTTCAGCATCACTTACAGCATTGTAATGGCGTGATCGCTAACGGCGGCTTTGAGCTGTCCAGTGAAGCATTACATCTGGGCAAAAAGCTGCTGATTAAGCCGTTACACGGCCAGTTTGAACAATTATCGAACGTACTCACGTTAGATAAAATGGGACTATGTCATTCCCTTTTTCAGCTCGACACTGACATTGTGGAAGAGTGGCTGGATGCACCTGAAAATGAGGCAATTCAGTTCCCTCAGGACCCTTCACTATTGATCAACTGGCTGAAACAAGGTGACCTCAATGACACCCGTACTCTGTGCGATGCACTGTGGGAACAAGTGGAATATGGCGATAAAACGAAAGAGCGTTTATTGACGCTTGCAATTTAGCACCGCAGTGCCATCATAGCAGCAATTTTAGTCTTTCTATGCGGGTTCGTTGTGCGCAGAAAACCCTTCTTTTTAATCGTGCTGCTGATATTCATTAGTGGTCTGTCAGCATGCGGCTATCGCGGGGCACTCTATCTTCCAGAAGAGTCTCAGGACAACCAGCAAACTCCAGCCGGAACACCCGCCGACCAATCCGGAGACACTCAGTAATGGATTTTTTCGCTTTTCAAAACGGGCGACTGTTTGCTGAAGATGTAGCAGTATCTGACATCGCTAAAGCACACGGTACACCCGCGTATATTTATTCCCGCGCCACCCTTGAGCGTCACTGGCATGCATTTGACCAGGCACTGGGCGGACACCCTCACCTGATTTGTTACGCCGTAAAAGCCAATTCAAACTTAGGCGTGCTGAGCGTCCTGGCAAAATTAGGTTCAGGCTTTGACATCGTATCCGGCGGGGAACTGGCACGGGTACTGGAAGCCGGTGGTGATGCAAAGAAAGTGGTATTTTCCGGTGTAGGCAAAAAGCCTGAAGAAATTCGTTATGCGCTGGAGAAAGGCATTCTGTGTTTCAACGTTGAGTCTGAACCGGAACTGGAGCGCATTAACAGCGTTGCCGCAGAAATGGGCGTAAAAGCTCCTATTTCATTGCGTATTAATCCGGATGTGGACGCCAAAACTCACCCGTATATCTCCACGGGACTGAAAGCGAATAAATTTGGTATTCCCCGCGAACGTGCCGTTGCGACTTACGAACTGGCCGCCAGTCTGTCAAACCTTGAAGTAAAGGGCATGGACTGCCACATTGGTTCTCAGCTGACCTCTATTGAGCCGTTTGTTGATGCCCTTGAAAGATTATTAAAGCTCATTGATGAGCTTGCCGCTAAAGGTATTACCATTTCCCACCTTGATGTGGGTGGTGGCCTGGGCGTGACTTACAATAACGAAACACCGCCTCATCCGAAAGAATACGCCGCCGCCATGGTAGAAAAGATGGCTGGCCGCGAAAACTTAAAGATGATCATGGAGCCCGGCCGCGCTATTGCTGCGAATGCCGGCATTATGATCACCGAAGTTGAATTCGTGAAAGAAGGCGATGAAAAACACTTCGCCATCGTTGACGCTGCGATGAATGATTTAATCCGCCCGTCGTTATATTCAGCCTGGCAGAACATCGTACGTGTTGAGCAGGAAACCGATGCCACACCACGTATTTACGATGTGGTGGGACCGATTTGTGAAACCGGTGATTTCATCGGTAAAGACCGTGAACTGGCAATAAAACCGGGAGACTTACTGGCGGTTCGCAGCGCCGGCGCCTATGGTTTTGTTATGGCCTCAAACTACAACAGCCGCTGCCGCCCGCCGGAAATTATGGTGGATGGTGACCAGGTAATTGTGGTGCGTGAACGAGAAAATCAAAAAGATCTCTGGAAAGGTGAGTGCAAACTTACGTAAACTAGAGAAATACAAATAAGAAAGATGTGCGCTTAATGCAAGTTCAATTTTCCAAAATGCACGGGCTGGGCAACGACTTCGTTGTCATCGATAACGTTACCCAGAACGTTTTCTTTTCAAAGGAGAAGATTCAGCAACTCGCTGATCGGCACTTTGGTATTGGCTTTGACCAGCTGTTGCTGGTAGAACCTCCCTATGATCCTGAACAGGATTTTCATTACCGCATCTTCAATGCAGACGGCTCGGAAGTTTCCCAGTGTGGAAACGGAGCCCGTTGTTTTGCCCGTTTCGTCAAAATGAAAGGGTTAATCAACCGCAATAAAATTAAGGTCAGCACCAAGGCAGGAAAAATGGTGTTGTACCTGGAAAAAGACGGACAGGTCACCGTGAACATGGGTGTACCTGACTTTGAACCAGCCAGAGTACCTCTGGTCGCCAATAAACAGGAAAAGACCTACATTTTCCGTGTTGAGGAACGTACAGTATTTTTAGGCGCCGTTTCCATGGGTAACCCCCATTGTGTAATGGAAGTCGACGATGTCGATACCGCCGGTGTGCATGAAGTCGGCCCGTTACTGGAACGTCACGAACGTTTTCCGGAAGGGGTGAACGTTGGCTTTATGCAAATACTGTCGAAAGACCATGTGAAGCTCAGGGTATTCGAACGTGGCGCAGGGGAAACCCTGGCGTGCGGCAGCGGCGCATGTGCCGCTGTAGCGGTCGGACAGGTTCAGGGAAAATTGGATAAGGAAGTCAGGGTAGATTTACCCGGCGGCAGTTTACGTATTCGCTGGCAGGGCGAGGACTCGGCACTCAAGATGACCGGGCCCGCTGAGCACATTTACGACGGACAGATTAATCTATGAGTGATGCTTCAGGTCAAAGTAAAAGACCGGTAACACTGGAACCCAATTACGACGAAGCGTTTGGACTGACAGCAGAAGAAGTGCGTGCTTTTTTATTAAAGCATCCCGACTTTTTCGCCAATAATCCGGACATTCTTGAACGGTTGGTGATTCCTCATGAGGAAAAAGGGGCTGTATCTTTAGTTGAACGCCAGAGCGAACAGCTTCGCAAGAAGGTACGTCAGCTAAATTATAAACTCAACCAGCTCATCGGCGTGGCCAAACAAAACGAGAAAATTTACCGCGTTTATACGGATCTGAATGTCGAACTGTTACGCTGTAAATCTGTATCGGAAATCCAGTACAAACTGGAATCTGTTCTGCAGGAACGTCTTAATCTTCACTCAGTAGTGTTGCAACTGTTTAAAGGCCCTCATGCCATGCAGGAGCTGCAACGCAGACTCATTATCGAAAAACGCTTTAAAGACAGTACCTTCTTCTTCGGCCGTTTAAGCCAGCACGAAAGACAAGTGATCTTCGGTGAAGAAACCGCTGAATCTGTCGCACTGATTTTACTGGGTGACAATCACGATATGGGCATTCTGGCTGTAGGCTCTGACGATGCCTCCCACTTTACGCCGGATATGGATACTCTGCTGCTGAAACAGTTGCAGGAAGTGCTGAACATTACCATGCCGGGCATGCTGGGATATTAATGCAACCGGCGGCGCCCGAACCTCGCCTCAGTGATGCATGCCAGCAATGGCTGGACAAATTTCTTTTGCATCTCGATATCGAGCGGGGATTATCGGAGCATACCGTTTCCAATTATCGCCGCCAGCTTACCGCCATTGCCACTGAACTGGCCCTTGAAGACTGGTCCGGACTGACGCCTTCAGATGTTAAGCGGGTCATGGCCATCGCCAAACGACAGGGCAAGCACGCCCGCTCCATCGCGTTACAGCTTTCTGCCCTGCGAACATTCTGTCATTACCTGATGCGTAACGAACAACTGTTCAGCAACCCCGTTGAGGGTATTCAGGCGCCGAAACAGGGCAAGCCTCTGCCAAAGCAAATCAGCGTGGATGACATGCAACAGTTATTGTCTTCGCCACAGGATGAAGGTATAGAATGTCGCGATATGGCAATGGCCGAATTACTCTACGGATGCGGGTTACGCCTGAATGAACTGACCGGCCTGCGCCTGGCTGATTGTCAGGGCGACGGGACGCTTAAAGTGACCGGTAAGGGAAATAAGCAGCGCATCCTGCCACTTGGACGCACGGCGACCAAAGCCCTGAATGCCTGGTTAAAAGTACGGGGCCAGTATGCATCGCCCTATGAGCCGGCCGTGTTTGTGAGCAAACGGGGGACGAGGATCTCAAACCGTCAGGTGGCAAACCGTCTCAATCAGTTAGCTCAGTCTCAGAATATGAATCAGACTGTGCATCCACATAAACTGCGCCATTCCTTTGCTACTCACGTATTAGAATCAAGCGGTGATCTGCGGGCAGTGCAGGAATTGCTTGGTCATGCGAACTTATCGACCACGCAGGTTTATACGCATCTGGATTTTCAGCACCTGGCAAAGGTGTACGATAACGCGCACCCCCGCGCCCGGAAGAAATAACTTATTAATAAAACTGAGGTTCCATGCGATTTTACCGGCCTTTAGCACCAGTGAAAGCCATGACTTTCGATCTGGACGATACACTTTATAACAATGACCCCATTATCAAACGGGCAGAAGCAACCCTTAAGCATTATATTGCTGCGGAATATCCGCAAACGGCAAAGCTTTCGCCGCAGGAATGGACAGATATAAAGCGGGGTCTGATTAAGGCACAACCCGCGCTGGCTTCAGATATGGGTCAGTTGCGTATGCATACTCTCAGGCAGGCGCTGGAACAGGATATTCAGGATCCCGAAGCACTTGAGGCAGCCGCGAAAGCGTGTTTTGACTGCTTTTATGACGCCCGCAGCGATTTCACTTTGGATGACAGCGTTCACAGCGTACTGGCTCAACTGGCAGAGAAAATGCCGCTGATTGCGATAACCAATGGCAATGTTGACCCGCATAAAACCGGACTGTCAGCGTACTTTAATGTGGTGTTGCACGCCAGTGTAACCCGTCCGGCCAAGCCGTCCGCTCATATGTTCGATGAAGCGGCGGCGATGCTGTCGTTAGCCCCGGGCCAGATTTTACACGTGGGTGATAATCTGGAAAAAGACGTTATGGGTGCAGTGAAAGCGGGATATCAGGCGGCATGGCTTGCAGCAAACCGCGACATGCTCCTGAACCGTGAGGCAGCCACATTGCTTCCTCATGTGGAATTATCGTCGCTGGATGAATTGCTGGCGTTTACCTGACAGTAAACGCCTTTAACAACACAGCAAACGACTTCAGGACGGCACTGCTGTGCACCGGGCAGGTAAACTATTTACCGGTTGCAGCTTCGCTGTCTTCGAGGAAATTCTGGCGCATGGAATCGCAGGGGCGCTGGCAGGCCGGTTTACCCACAACTTTAGCGGGCACACCGACCACAGTCACATGCGGCGGCACATCGTTCAGCACCACACTGCCGGCTCCCACTTTTGACCCTTCACCAATTTCAATATTGCCGAGAATTTTTGCACCGGCACCTACCAGCACACCCTGGCGCACTTTCGGATGACGGTCGCCGGATTCATTACCCGTCCCGCCCAGCGTTACACTCTGCAAAATACTGACATTGTCTTCTACCACTGCGGTTTCACCCACCACAATGCCGGTAGCGTGATCAAACATCACCCCTTTACCAATCTTTGCAGCGGGATGAATGTCGACGCCGAATGTTTCTGAATTCCGGCTTTGTAAAAACAATGCCAGCTGATGACGGCCCCGCTGCCACAGGTAATGTGCCATACGGTGAGTTTGCACAGCGTGAAAACCCTTAAAATACAACAAAGGCGTTAAGTAGTCTTTCACCGCTGCATCACGGTTAAACACAGCTTTGATGTCTTCAATGGCCGCTTCCGTGATGGACGGTTCAAGCAGGTAGGCTTCATCAAACACTTCACGGATAGCAATGGCCGGCATCACATCGTCAGCCATTTTATTCGCCAGAATAAAGCTCAGTGAAGACTCAAAATTATGATGGGTCAGAATACATGCATGTATATAACTCGCCAGCAAAGGTTCGTTGTCAGCAATGTGCTGCGCTTCGCTTTTGAGCGTAAGCCAGAAGCCGGCGTTTCTTGTTGATACTTGCATAGGTGTTCCTGGTTTGGCGTATGTGCGTAAATGGTTAAGAGGCCCCGAAATAAGCCTGAAAGATAAGGGCTGAACGTCACAGATCAAGCACCATGTTATCAACCGGTGAGGATTATCGTTCAACGACATAAATGTCTACTCACATCACCGGCAAACCGATCGCACATTACAAAATTTCAATATCACCGCAGACCGTGAAATCACTGGCCGGCACCGTGAAAGTTCTACATCCTACGCCTGCCCGCTCTCTCCGGCTATAGCGAAAAGGAATATAAAATAACAACCGTAATTCAGAGACTTATTCTCAGCACCAGAAAACTGGAATAAGAGTTGATTGTATATGGGTAACTGCCGGCGTAAGACTTCGCAATAAGTAGATTGCACAGTGCGTCAGACAGACCATGCCCGGACCCGTTAAACCGGTCCTGACAGAATTTTGTAACATCATTAAATCTTGAAACAGGAGAAAGATATGAACAGCGATCGTATCGAAGGCAACTGGAAAGAGTTAAAAGGTAAAGTTCAGCAACAGTGGGGTAAACTCACCGACGATGATGTAGATAAAATTGATGGCCGCCGTGAAGAACTGGTCGGCAAAATTCAGAAAGCTTACGGTAAAAGCCGCGATGAAGCTGAAAAAGAAGTGGACCGTTACTTCAACTAGTGGTCAGCCCCCTCTGAATACTTCACATGGAGCGCTTAATGCGCTCCATTTCTTTGTCAGCGTGCTAATCACTTCGTCTGACTATCGGAAGGGGAATGGTCAGCCACGTAAGCCCCCCGCTCTCCTTTCGGCTTTTCCTCACCGGCAGTGCTGTCTTTATCGGTCTGGTATTCGGTAGCTGAATTGAGTTCCGCGCCGAGCAAGATGATGTAAGCACTCAGGTAGAACCACATCAACAGAATGACAATCCCTCCCAGTGAGCCGTAGGTTTTGTTATACGAAGCAAATTCGTTCAGATATACAGAAAACGCAAAGGACGCAATCACCCACACCAGCGAAGCAAACGCCGAGCCCACGGTAACCCAGCGCCATTTTGCCGGTCTCCGGTGGGGTCCGTACCGGTACAGTGCTGCCAGAGCGATATTAAACAGGAATATAAGTACAGGCCAGGTGAGCCAGGTTGCCGCTTTTTCGTTGAGTACAGAACCGGCTAAGTAGCTTATCCATTCGGGCAACACGGAAATACACAGTAACGCAGCAATCACGAAGGCGATAATACCAATGGTCAGTACCAGCCGCGCCAGCAAACCTTTCAGGAACATTCTGCCGTGGGGTTCGTTGTAGGTAATGTTGCATGCCGTGATCAGCGCGTTCGCACCTTTACTGCTGCTCCAGATTGTCAGCAGCAAGCTCAATGAGACCCCCCAACTGAGCGCAAAGTCAGAATTTCCAGTGAGTTTGGTCAGTTGCTCCTCAACAATGTAACGGCTGTCAGCAGGCACCACATCCACCAGATGTGCCATGTGGCTTTGCAGCTGCTCCGGTGTGACCAGCAAACCATACAGAGAGATAACGGCAGTAAGCAAGGGGAATACGGCGAGCAGGAAATAGAAAGCCACTCCGGCGGCGACCAGCGATAAATTATGTGCATTTTGTTTGCTGTAAGTGCGTTTAAGGATTTGCCACCACGCCAGCATAGAAAAATCTGTCAGGGATGTGGCATCGGTGGAAGATGCCTCGCGGGATTTGAAAAGTTGCACTGCTCGCACGCTCCGGAGTCGAAGATATGCATTTCATACGTACTTTACAGCAGATGGTGCAAACCGGCCCCGAAAACCCCATGCAAGGCGAAACTGGTTACTCCTTTTAATGCAGGTACGGTGACAACAGATACAAAAACAGGCAGAAAGATTAAGCGAACTTCGGTGCGGTACCGGAAAACATGGCCAGCTTATCAATAAGGTTTTCTTCACTTTTAACGCCCATGGCTTTTATCAGACGTTGTACCTGAATTTCCACGTCTCCGGGGGTCAGTCCCGCAGCGGCAGCAATATCCCGGTAGGAAGCGCACTTATACAACATGCGCGCGATCAATACTTCCCGCTTGTTCAGCGCGTAGCAAGACTGAATGTTCTGCCAGTCCGGTTTTCCTCTGGTCACAATATTAATAACGGCTAACGGCTCACGCCGCTCCTCTTCTGCCTGAGAGGCAAGCCGGTGAATATGGAAAATTTCAATCACGTCCACGTTATCATCAACAACGTGCACCACCTCGTCCTTCTCAGCTCCGGAGAGGCAAGCCTGAACTTTATCGCAAAAGCGGGTGTGCTGGTGCTGCATAGCAAAAACGAGGCGTTTTTTGTTGAGCGCAACGGCTTTACCTGAATTCAGGTATTGCTCTGCCTGACTGTTACAGGCCTGCACCCTTAACTGGCTGTCGCAAACCACAAACGCCGTTTTGATGTGCTCGTAAACGCCCTGCGCCAGTTGTCTTTGCTGACGAAATATTTCTTCATCACGGAAGAAACGGGCTGCACGGACAAAGTGCGGCACTAAACGTTTGAAAGCAACTTCTTCGTATTTTGAAAAATCGTCGTCCTGCTCCGGACGGCATACACCAAGATAAGCTTCGTAGCGTTCGTCCCGCAACACCAGTGCTGCCAGTGTTTTTTCTGCATCCAGCGGAGTCAGTACTTTTCCTGCAATCGCAGTAAAATGTTCTGAACTTCGAAATGCGGGTGAACAGGTATCAAAGATATCCCCTTCATGGAGCCGGAAGAAAAAAGGTTTAAGGGCGGAAAGTGAAGATAAATCCACTTCTGGGGGAAAGGACGGGCAACCATCACCGGCAGTCTTCATACGCCAGGCAACTTCTCTGTCGTTGATCACATCTCGCAGTACAAGAAATGTTTTGTTGGCCAGAAACACTTTATTGCACTGCGCCAGCACCCTGCCCCATTTACGGGTTAGTGCAGCGTCATAAATTTCAATAATCAGTTTATCGAAATCAATGGTTTCGTTATCTACGTTGTAATCCATGACTATCCCGTCATTTAAGGCGCGGCGGAGCAAGGTTACTTATCCTTTGCGTATAGCCGCTTCATTTACGCTACGCACCCGACACCGTGAATACTATTTCCTGTGTGAATAGCACTGTACAGGTAAACTCTAACAAAGTGTATATTTTCCACACACTTAGCCTTTAGTCTAATTTTGATACTTCTTTTTAACATCAGTCACATGGCACGGTAGAATAATGATTCCCTTTGCCTTACTGTATAAATTCACAGCCTGCTCTGGCATAATCTGCCGGTCTGAAATTAACTACGCTGGTGATCTGCCCGATGGATGTATCTTTACTTCTCGACGACCTAAATGACAAACAACGCGAAGCCGTTGCTGCCCCTCAGTCGAACATGCTGGTGCTTGCAGGCGCCGGTAGTGGTAAAACACGGGTACTGGTTCACCGCATCGCCTGGCTGATGGAAGTAGAGAACATCGCGCCATTTTCAATTCTGGCGGTAACCTTCACGAATAAAGCAGCCAAGGAAATGCGCGGCCGGATTGAACATCTGATGAAGCGCAGCATGCACACCATGTGGATGGGTACCTTCCACGGCCTGGCGCATCGTTTGCTCAGAGCACATCACGCCGAAGCCGGCTTGCCGGAAAATTTCCAGATACTGGATTCCGACGACCAGTACAGGTTGATCCGCCGTATTCTGAAAGCGCTGAATCTGGATGAGAAGCACTGGCCGCCGAGACAGGTACAGTGGTACATCAATGGCAATAAAGATGAAGGCTTAAGACCTCAGCACATCGATACCCATAACGATCATACCCAGCAGAAGATGCGCGATATTTATGCGGCCTACCAGGAGTCCTGTGACCGCTCCGGGCTGGTTGATTTTGCCGAACTGCTTTTGCGGGCACATGAATTGTGGGCCCGTAATCCGGAGATTCTGGCTCACTACCAAAAACGTTTCCGTGCGGTACTGGTCGACGAATTCCAGGACACCAATAACATTCAGTATGCCTGGCTGCGCATGCTGTGCAGTACCGGCGAAAACACCATCATGATTGTGGGCGACGACGATCAGTCAATTTATGGCTGGCGGGGTGCAAATGTCGATAATATCCATAAGTTTCTGAAGGACTTCCCGAAGCCGGAAACAATCCGTCTCGAACAGAATTACCGCTCCACCAGCACAATTCTGAAAGCCGCAAACGCGGTCATCGACAACAACACAGGCCGGCTCGGCAAAGAGCTCTGGACTGACGGTGCTGACGGTGAACTGGTATCTGTATATGCCGGTTTCAACGAACTGGATGAAGCCCGCTTTATTGTGTCGCAAATTAAAAGCTGGCTGCAGCAGGGTAACGCCCTGAGTGAAAGTGCCATTTTATACCGCAACAATGCTCAGTCCCGGGTACTGGAAGAAGCGTTGTTGCATGAAGGTCTGGCTTACCGGATTTACGGTGGTCTGCGGTTCTTCGAACGCCAGGAAATCAAAGATGCGCTGGGTTATCTGCGCATGGTTAACCACCCACACGATGACGCTGCCTATGAACGGGTAGTTAATACACCCAGCCGGGGCATGGGTGAGAAAACCCTGTCAGCCATTCGTGAGACAGCCAGAGCGCACAATTGCTCGTTGTGGCAGGCCAGCAACTTATTACTCACCGACGGTTCCCTGAAAGGCCGTGCAGCCAACGCCTTGCAGAGTTTTATTGTACTGATAACCGATCTTGAACAGGCAATGGCGGATTTACCGCTGGAAGAGCAGGCCGACAAAGCTATCAAACATTCCGGCTTATATGCCATGTACCAGGCTGAAAAGGGTGAAAAAGCACAGGCACGCCTGGAAAACCTTGAGGAACTGGTCACCGCCTGTAAGCAGTTTATCGTGCCGGAAGAAGCCGATGAAATGACGCCGCTGAGTGCATTTCTGGCTCATGCCTCGCTGGAAGCCGGTGAAACACAGGCAGACACTGACCAGGATGCGGTTCAGATGATGACCATTCACACCGCCAAAGGCCTGGAGTTTCCGCTGGTGTTTATGGCCGGTGTTGAAGAAGGCATGTTCCCCAGCCAGATGACCAATGATGAGCCCGGCCGTATGGAAGAGGAACGCCGTCTGGCCTACGTGGGTATGACACGGGCCATGAAGAAGCTCTTTATTACCTATGCGGAAAGCCGCCGGCTTTATGGCCAGGACAAGTATCACACGGCGTCACGGTTTATCCGCGAAATTCCGTCGGAATGCGTGGAAGAAGTACGGTTAAAATCAACGGTATCCCGCCCTGTTCATAACCGCTTTTCACGGGCGACGTCCCACGAAAGTTTTGAACAAACCGGGTTTCAGTTGGGTCAGCGTGTTATGCACCGTAAATTCGGTGAGGGTGTGGTACTGAACTATGAAGGTTCCGGCGATCACGCCAGAGTACAGGTAAATTTCGACGAGTTCGGCAGCAAATGGCTGGTACTGGCCTATGCTAAATTGCAGCCACTCTAAATTTCACCTGCGGTCAGCCGATATTATTTAATTAACCGCTAAAGCAGCGATTTCATTCAACTGAGGCACGATATGCAAAGAAAAGTACTGGTCATTGAAAATAGCCAGAAAAGCTTGCAGCTCGTGTCCAAACTGGTGAAAAAAGCCGGTTTAATTCCCGAAGGGGCAAATTCTCTCAGCGAAGCACAGATGCGCTTTTCTGTGTCTATGCCTGAAGAATATCTTTGTGCCGTCGTAGCCTATGCGCTGCCTGATGCCCCTCACGGAGAAGCCATTGATTTCACCATCAATGCTTTTGTGCCCACCATTGTTGTTACCGACAACGCCAGCGATGATACCCGCAAAGCGATACTCAGCAGAGAAATTGTCGATTATCTGGTGAAGGAAAATCATCAGATCTATGACTATCTGAGCCGCCTTCTGGCCAGACTCGATAAAAACAAAAGTGTGGGTGTACTGGTGGTGGACGACAAACGCAGCAGCCGTCAGGCCATGGTTTCACTGCTCCGCCGCCATAACTTTCTGGTTTACTCAGCCAGCGGACAAGCGCAGGCACAGGAGCACCTTGCTGAACACCCTTACATTCAGTTGATGCTCATCGACTATACCATTGATGATGACCAGGGCGTGCAGTACATTGCGGAATTACGCCGCGCATACGCAAAAGAAGAAATGGCGATTATCGGTATTGCATCCGGAAAATCCGGTATTTTGCCGGCTACATTCCTGAAAAGCGGCGCTAATGACTTTCTGCGCAGCCCCTTCTGTCACGAAGAGTTTCTGTGCAGAGTGATGCAAAACCTTGAATTGCTGGAAAGCGTGGAAACCATCCGCCGTGTCGCTAATTCTGACTATCTGACAGGCCTGCCGAACCGCCGTCACTTTTTCTACACGGTGGCCACCCGCTACCGCCAGCATGTGGAACGCCAGTCACTGGCCCTTATAGATCTCGACCATTTCAAACGCATTAATGACACCTACGGCCACGATGCCGGTGATGCTGTACTGAAAACGGTGGCAGAGTTAATCAGCTCGCTGTTCAACGATGTACCGGCTGCACGATTTGGCGGCGAAGAATTCTGTATTTATCTGCCGGATATGGCATCTGAAGATGCCCTCAGGCGGATGGAAAATTTCCGCGCAGTAGTTGCGGAAACCCCGGTACTCTACAAAGACAAGTTGCTTAGTGTGACAGCGAGTATCGGATTAATCAGTGCTTTTGATGACAACCTTGAAACCCTGCTCGGCGATGCAGACAAACTGCTTTACACCGCCAAATCTCAGGGTCGTAATCAGGTCTGCTCCCGCGCAATCTGAAGCTTTTTCCGCTGCTGACGGTAGGCCCGTAACGAATCGGTACTGAATACCACCAAAGCCAGCCACACAAAAACAAATGTCACCATTTTGCTCATATCAAAGGGCTCGCCGTAAACAAACAGCGCCAGCATAAACATGATTGACGGTCCGATATACTGGAAGAACCCCAGCGTGGAATACATGATACGGCGGGCTGCGGCAGTAAAGCACAGCAATGGCGCAGTAGTTACAATACCCGCCGCAAACAGCAGTGCATTCAGTTGCCAGTCATTATGCAACATATTGCTGTGTTCACTGGCAAACCCTACCCAGTAAATCAGCGCGAAAGGTAACAACAGGGTTGTTTCAATGAAGAGTCCGGGCAATGAGTCCACCGCCACTTTCTTTCTCAACAAACCATACACACTGAAAGTCATCGCCAGCACCAGCGCAATCCAGGGAAGTTGACCGTAGGTCACGATGAGAATAGTGACGCCGGCTGCAGCCAGACCAACCGCCACTTTCTGCGCCGGACGCAACACTTCACCCAGGAACAAACGGCCGAAGAACACATTGATCAGCGGATTGATATAGTAACCCAGACTGGCATCAAGCAAATGGTCATTGTTAATCGCCCAGATAAAAAGCAGCCAGTTTGCTCCCAGTAGTAAACCAGCAAAAAACAGCACCTGCATCACTTTGCGGCTGCGCAGTGCTGCCATCACCTTTGGACCCTGCTTCAATGCGAGCACTAACACCAGCAGAATGACCGCAGACCAGATAATTCTGTGCATCAGCACATCCATGGCCGGCAGAACCTGAAGCTGTTTAAAATAGACCGGCGCTACGCCCCACATAATGTAGGCCGCGATGGCACAAATTACACCGGTACGGGTAGCGCGGGATGCTGCAAGGCTTTGCAAGTCGTTCAATGACATTCCTTGTTAGAAGAGAAAGTGACATTGTCTCCTGCCGGTACAAACTGAAGCAAGTCTGTACCGGTAAAATGCCGGCCACTTATGATGATCTGCCGGCGCTACAGCAGAAACAGGGTACCCAGGCCAAGAAAGGCAACAAATCCGACAATATCGGTCACGGTGGTGAGGATGACCGAGCCGCTTAGCGCAGGGTCGATATTCAGCTTTTCCAGCAACACAGGCAGGAAGACACCGGCCAGGGCTGCTGACACAATGTTCACCAGTATTGCCAGACAAATCACCACGCCCAGTGCCGCGCTTGAGAACCAGAAGGACGCCACGATGCCAATGATGATGGCCCAGATCACGCCGTTCAGGCCACCAACTTTAAGCTCTTTCATCATCAGAGCGCGGAAGTTAGCTTTGGTTACCTGCCCAAGTGCCAGACCACGGACAATCAGTGTGAGTGTCTGGCTGCCGGCAATGCCGCCCATACTGGCAACCACCGGCATCAGCACCGCCAGTGCCACAACCTGTTGTAACGTGCCTTCAAACATACCGATAAACCAGGACGCCAGAAACGCTGTGAGCAGGTTGATACCCAACCAGAGTGCACGGTTGCGGGCACTCTTTGCGACAGGCGAGAATAAATCCTCGTCTTCATCCATACCGGCGGATGCCATCACCTGACGTTCATAATTTTCATTCACCAGTTCACTGGCAGACGTAACATCCAGCCGTCCCAGTAACTTATTGCTGTCATCAACCACCGGTAATGATGCAAAGCCCGAACGTTGTAATTGCAAAGACGCCGCGGTGGTATCGTCGGTCCCCTTAAGCACAGGCATATTCTCAACCGTCAACTCCACCAGAGGCACATGCTCCGGCGCGCCGAACACTTTGGTTAGCTTTACCGCTGCTGAAAACTGACCGGAGCGGTTGGTCAGAAAAAGGGTGTCACAGTGCCCCGGCACATTACGGCGGATAAGCCGCAATGCATCACGTACTTTTGCGTTGATAGGCAATACCAGTTGTTCGTGGGAGAGCCAGTGACCGATTTCATCATCACTGAACTGTGTCGCTTCACGGAAGAATGCCTGTTGCTGGGTATCCAGTGCTTTAAATGCGAGATCAATCAAGCGTGACGGCAGTGAATCCATCAGTTCCAGCAGTGATTCAGCTTCGATATCGGCAAACATCAGTGACCATTCACTGTCAGGCGTGGCGTCGATGAGGATTTCCCGCGGATCGCTACGCATCTCTACCAGCACGTCGATTTTTCTGTCCCGGGGCAAGCCTTCCCAGGTGGCAATCCGGTGCTCTACCGGTAACGATTCGAGGACTGTTGCAACGGAAACATCGTCTTCACTGGCCAGTGTGGTTAATACGGCAGCGGGATCGTCGTTTTGCGCCTCTGATACGAGTTCTTCAATCAGATCGGGTAACGGTTCAGCCATATTACTCTCCTTCACATTCGATGCTGCTGATGTTAGCTTTTTTTTCCGCTAACACAACAACATATAGCAAACTGTACTGCAAATGCCGTGAACACTTGCGCGAAAACACGTAAAATCCCCCGGCAATGACGATTACCGAATCCCCTACCCCTGAAAAATTGCCGGAAAGCGACACTGCGACACCGCTTGAAGTGCTGTCGAAGGTATTCGGCTACAACAAATTCAGAGACGGCCAGGAAGCTGTTATCAATGCGGTGGTTGATGGCCGGGATGCCCTTGTGCTATTACCCACAGGTGGCGGTAAATCGCTCTGTTACCAAATCCCTGCGCTCGTAAGAGAAGGGGTTGCGGTAGTGGTTTCTCCGTTGATTTCATTGATGCAGGATCAGGTCGAACAATTACGGGAAGCCGGGGTGAGTGCTGCGTACATTAACTCCACACAGGATCAGGAACAGCAGCAATCGGTACTCAGCCGCATTACCGGTGGCACGTTGCAACTGTTATACGTCTCGCCGGAAAAATTGCTCACTCCCTGGCTGATGTCTTTTCTGCAGTCGCAAACGGTTTCACTGTTTGCCGTGGATGAAGCGCACTGTGTGTCTCACTGGGGTCATGACTTCAGACAGGATTACCGTGCTCTCGGTCTGCTGAAACAACGTTTTCCCTCTATTCCGGTAATCGGATTAACCGCCACAGCAGATGCAGCTACACAAGCCGATATTCTGGTGCAGCTTAATCTGCAGGATCCTTTTGTGTACAAAGGCAGCTTCGACCGGCCGAATATCCGCTACCGTGTCATGCCCAAATATAAAGCCTTTGACCAGGTACGGGATTACGTAAAACAGCAGGATGGCAGCGGTATTATTTATTGCAACAGCCGCGCGAAAGTGGACGACCTTCATGCAAAACTACACCGCGAAGGCATCAGCTGTGCGGCCTATCATGCCGGTAAAGATGCAGACGAGCGGGAATATGTTCAGCGCCGTTTTCTGAATGATCAGGTGGACATTGTCATTGCCACCGTGGCCTTCGGCATGGGCATTAACAAATCTAACGTACGGTACGTGGTGCATCATGATGTACCGCGAAGTATTGAAAATTACTATCAGGAAACAGGCCGGGCCGGACGTGACGGGCTGGAGTCTGAAGCCATGCTGTTGTTCGATGAAAAAGATGCCGCCAGAGTACGTCAGTGGATTGAGCAGGGAGAAGCAACGGACCGGCTGGACGTGGAAATACAAAAGTTTGCGTCAATGGAAGCATTTGCCGAAGCGCAAACCTGTCGCCGTCAGGTGCTGCTGAATTACTTTTCTCAGTACAGTGATACCGCCTGTGGCAACTGTGATATATGCATTGACCCGCCGAAGCTGATTGACGGGCTGGTTATCGCCCAGAAAATCCTGTCCTGTATTTTGCGCCTGAATCAGCAGGCCGGTTCGCAGTATGTTATCGACGTGATACGGGGCAAAGCACTGAAGCGTATTCAGGAAGCCGGCCACCACCAGCTCAGCACCTATGGCATTGGTAAAGAAAAGCCGGACGGATACTGGCACAGTATGATTAACCAGTTAATCCATAAAGGTCTGGTGAGAGTCGATTTAACCGCCGGTGCCATGCTCAGACTGAACGAGAATGCCCGTTCTGTACTTAAAGGGGAAGTTCCTCTTGAACTGGCAGTGCCAAGGCTCAGCTTTAAACCTGATGCACGGGTAAGTAAAGCGCCTGCCGTTTATGATAAAGCTCTGTTCAAGCGCCTTAAGCATTTGCGTAAGTCACTGGCTGAAGAGCACAGCGTACCGCCTTACGTTATTTTCAGTGATGCAACGCTGGCAGATATGGCGGCGAAAACCCCGACTACGGTTAACGATTTCCTGGATATTAGCGGCGTGGGCAAAACCAAACTGGAACGCTATGGTGAAGCGTTCCTGCAGATGATAAATGACTATCTGGAAAGTACTCTGAACGACTGAGCCGGCACACCGTTATCTTTGAAATCTCAGGCGTAATCGTACTCACCGCCTTTTTCCAGCGCCCGCTGATAGGCAGGCCGGTCATGAATTTTTTTCACCCACGCCTTAATCGCTGGATAATCATCAGCCTGCCCCATGGCAACCAGTGTTTCCAGCGGAAACAGCATCTGCACATCAGCGCCGGTGGGTTCCGTCCCTGCGAACCAGGCATGATTCTGCAGATGGGACTCGGTGAATTTTAAACTCTGGATAAGATTCGGCTTGTAGTAAGCGTCCATAATGCCGTCGAGGATTTTTTTTGCCAGTGGTCTTAACAGCGCCGGTACTTTCTGTTTTGCTTTTGAGAACACCAGCATCGCCACTCTGGGAGGCATCAGCGATCCCTCAGCAAAATGCAGCCAGAACAGATATTGCTGATAGCGACTTTCTTCCTCCGGCACAGCAAATGCGCCATTTCCGTAATGCCGCACCACGTATTCAACAATGGCACCGGACTCTGCCAGAGACACATTCTCAGTGGTCAGAACCGGAGAACGGCCAAGTGGATGAACTGCCTTCAGATCCACCGGCGCAAGACCCGTCTTCGCATCCCGCTGGTATTTCTCCAGTTTGTACTCAACATCCAGCTCCTCCAGTAACCAGAGTAACCGTTGCGACCGCGAATTATTTAAATGATGAATCGTTAACACGTCTCAATACTCCTTGTTGAGTGGGATTGCCGTGGTTAGTGGGATTATTATTGATTACGCTCTCTTCCGGGGCTGAGTTTATAATTAATTTTTAGTAATCTACATAGCCTGATGTTAACTGGAAATCAGTATCAAAACACATCAGACTAATTTTCCCGAATTTCTTAAGGCCCCCATGAAACTTACTCACAGTTATGCCAGCGCACTGTCATCCATGGTTTCCCCTGTAAAACCGGCAGTGCTTAAGCAACAACAGCTGCGCCTGGTGAACCGGCCACTGGCCGCACAATTGGGCCTGCCTGAGGCATGGTGGACAGATAATCACATTACCACGTTACTGGCGGATGAAAGCTCAGCACTTTGCGAAAGCGCAGTGGCTCAGAAATATGGTGGTCATCAGTTTGGCCAGTGGAACCCGTTTCTTGGCGACGGCCGCGGCTTACTGCTGGCAGGAGCGGTGGATAAAGAAGGCAAAGTAACAGACCTGCACCTCAAAGGCGCCGGTCCGACACCTTATTCCAGAGGCGCAGACGGCCGCGCGGTATTACGCTCAACGATCCGCGAATATATTGGCGGCGAAGCATTGCATGCCCTTGGTATTCCCTCATCACGAAGTTTGTGCCTCTTCAGCAGCGCAGAAACCGTTTTCCGGGAGCAGCCGGAACAGGGAGCGATGATGATCCGCACCTGCCCAAGTCACATACGCTTCGGGCATTTTGAATACTTCTTCCACAGCGGTGAAAAAGACAAGCTCAATGCACTGTTTGACTACACGTTGGCTACCCACTTCCCGGAATGCCTCGATGCTGCAAATCCTCATCTGGCCCTGCTCACGGCCATCACTTTACGTACCGCACGGCTGATTGCGTTGTGGCAAACTCACGGTTTCGTCCATGGCGTGATGAATACAGACAATATGTCTGTGCACGGGATTACCTTTGATTACGGGCCCTATGCCTTTATGGACGGGTTTAAGGCTGATGCCGTCTTTAACCACTCTGATCATCAGGGACGCTACGCATTTGATCAGCAACCTGGCATTGGCCTGTGGAATCTGAATGTACTGGCGCACTGCTTTTCTGACCACTGCTCCGTTGATGAAATCCGCTCTGCTCTGCAACGCTACGAACCGGCGTTTATTAACCAGTTCGGCAATGCGATGTGCCGGCGGATGGGACTGGACAGCGCTTCTCCCTCATCCATGCCAGTAGTTAATCAGTGGCTTAATATGCTGGAACAGCAACAGTCAGACTACACTTTTTCTTTTAGAAAGTTGGCACTTACAAACCTTACAGATTCACGCTGTCCGCTACGTGATGATTTTGTTGATCGTGAGACATTTGATAACTGGTGGCAAAATTACCGCTCATTACGGTTTGAACAGTCGACGCAGCCTGAGGATATCCGCCCGTTTAATCCGGCGGTGATCCCGCGAACCCATCTTCTACAACAAGCCATTGAAGATGCAGAAAGCGGCGACTTTACAACCTGTGAGCAATTGCTGGAGGCATGTACTTCGCCCTTCGATACGCGATGGGACAGCCACCCTTTCAGCACACCGCCGAAACAAACACGTGGAGGAATGCTGTCGTGCAGCAGTTAACAGCAGAAGCTCTGAAACAACAAGCCAAAAGGCAGAACGAACTTATTTTACTGGCGTTTCCCCTGCCTGATACACCGGCCAGAGCAACCCAATTTGCTAACCGGTTAGGTGCACTACTGGATGCTGTGCCCCAACCTCCTGAATGGGGCGCAGATCGTATGCAGGTTATTTATTCTGCCGGAGAATTACGTTTTCTCCTTTGCATTGAATGGTTATGTGATGCCATGTGGCTGGAGCCCGCTGGCGGCATCGCGAGTAATACAGACACTTTATGGCAGCACATCAACTCAAAATAGGATTCGTGATCCTGCAAGGTTTGTATTAGTATAAAAAACAATCAAAACAAGATGGTGCGAGCAGGGAATGAGACGTGCTGAGCGGGCGGGAGCCGGCAATTTTTTTGTCACAGTGTTACTGATAATAACCGGGCTGTTGTTCAGTCCGCTGTGCAGTATCGCCGCCGATAAACTTCTTTCCCGCGATTTTGTGTCAGTCAACCTGAATGCCGAAGTACCGGTTTATGTTGCCGGCGACAACCTCACTCCCTCAGAAGCCCTACAGAACCGCTCAAACCTGCCTGTCAGCGATTCGTTGATGCCCCTTGAGGATGGTGAGGCGTTATGGCAGTTCATTGATGTCCATTCCGTTCTCGACCGTGCGTCGTCACTGGTAGTCAGTATTGAAAAGCCCGGCGTTGATGAGGCCGGTATCTTTACGCTGGACGCCCGTGGCAACCTGCTAAGCGCCACGGTTTTAACCGCTTCTGAACCGGTAGCAGAGTATTACCGGCAGGGCGCACTGGTTGTTCCTGTTACGTTACAGGCCGGCGTCACCACCACACTGGCCGTCAGGTTGAAAGATCATGGCTTCCGCGCATTTCCGGTGTATTTATGGGACACCCAAAAGCTGTCGGAGCGGCAACAAAATAATTTACTCCTTTTCGGCCTTACCACAGGTTCACTGACCGTGCTGTTCGGCTATTTCTTGCTGACCTGGTTGTATAAACAAACCCGCAGCAGATTCTGGCTGTCAGCACTGGCCGCAAATTGCCTGTTGATTCTGGTCTGGGTGCAAGGGGAACTGGTTATTGCCAGCGGCCTGCAACAACACTTTGAAATTATATTCACTCTGCTGATGCTGATGGTGTGTTTTGTTCTTTTGAAACTGACCCGCCACTTCTTCACCCGCGTGCCTCAGCTTGTCCATCTTCTGCAAAGTATCGCCCTTGGCGCACTGGCTATTGCCGCACTGGCATTAGGTAATCCGTTCTTCACGTTCAGTACAGGCTGCTTTGCAATGCCTGTATTTACCACTCTGTTTGCCCTTGAAGCACTGATATATCGCGATCGCCGTATTCCGTCCCTCACTTTCATATACCTGCTGGCCTGGGGGCTGTTCATGGTGGCGTTTACCCATTGTTTTTCTAACATGGTAAACGGGATATCTTTTGACGATGTGTCACCGGTCCTGGAAATCCTTATCGTGGTGCTGTCGGTGATGGCACTGGGAATTGGTGCTGAAATACAAGAGCGCACGGTGAGTGATGATCAGCTCTCTACCCAGCGCCGCCGGATATCTGATCTCCAGCGCTTTTACGATCTGTTCCGCACTGCCGCAGAAGGGCTGTATACCTCTACCCTTGATGGCAAGCTAAAAACGGTCAACCCTGCTATGTGTGCCGTATTTGGCTATGACAGTGAAGGCGATATGCTCAAATCTGTCACCAACACAGCCACCTTCTATGCCGATGAAAATGACCGTAAAGCCCTGGTCGCCGAGCTGCTTGAGAAAAATGTGATTCTGGGAAAAGAAATCCGCGGTACCCGGGCTGATGGCAGTGAGTTCTGGTTTTCACTCTCCTGTCAGTTAAAACGGGAAAGTGACGATATTTACCTTTACGGTTCGGTATTTGATATCACCAGCCGCAAAGAAATGGACCTGAGCCTGCAATACCTCGCCAGCCACGATTCCCTCACCGGCGCGATGAACCGCAGAGAATTTGAATTGCAACTGGCCAGCGCGATGCAGGCACGTACAGAAAACTCTCCGCCAGTTATCCTGCAATACCTCGACCTGGACAGATTTAAAACCGTTAACGATACCTGTGGTCATAAAGCAGGTGACAGACTAATCAAAGAAATTGCCAGCCTGCTGAAATCCACATTAGGCAACCGTGGCCTGCTGGCTAGGCTGGGAGGCGATGAATTTGCCGCTTTATACACAACCGAAACTGAAGAATCAGCATTCTTGTGTGGTAACAAGATGCTGAATGCGGTGCAGGCCTACCGGTTTGTCTGGGATAACCAGGTATTCAATCTGGGTGTCAGTATCGGCATGGTGAACAGCGATCAAATCGACGCCAGTGCGGAGCATCTGTTAAGTCTGGCAGATAATGCCTGTTATATGGCCAAGCGGAACGGCAGAAATTGTATTCATCAGTTAAAAGGTAATGACGAGGCGCTGCAACGTTACACCGAAGAACTCGACTGGGTGAAGCGCATTCAGTCTGCGCTGCAGTCCGGCGGCTTTGAACTTTATTATCAGCCGCTCATGCCTCTGCAAACGGAAGCCGGCGGTGACTACTTTGAAATTCTTGTGCGCATGAAGGGAGACCAGGGCCAGATATATGAACCGGCAGCTTTCCTGCCGACAGCGGAAAGATACGATCTTTCTCCCCTCATAGACCAGTGGGTTGTTACCCATACGCTCAGCTGGCTGGGAGCCCATCCCGTTCAACTGGCTAACCTTGCCCAGTGCAATATTAATTTGTGCGGCACGGCACTGGCAGATGAAAATCTGAAACTGCAAATCCTGAAAGCGTTTGAGCAACACAATGTGCCTTACAGTAAAATTTGTTTTGAAATTACTGAAACGGCCGCCATTGTGCAGATGGACAGAACATTAGAATTTATCCGCACCTTTAAACAGTTAGGTTGTAAATTTGCCCTTGATGATTTTGGTACCGGATTCTCGTCCTACGGCTATTTAAGGGATTTGCCGGTTAACTGCGTGAAAATTGATGGCAGCTTTGTTCAGGACATGCATACCAGTCCGGTGAATAAGGTACTGGTGTCGTCTATCAATGATGTGGCCAAGGCCATTGGCATGTCGACAGTCGGCGAATACGTAGAAAGCGCGCTGGCGATGGAATCCCTGCGTGCCATTGGTGTGGATTTCGCTCAGGGCTTTGCAATTGCCCACCCCGCTCCGCTGGATAATTTTGTCAGGTTGTAACTGTCAGCACTATTTCATAAACAATTGCTATAATATCACACTCACTATCTTGTAAAATGTCACATCATCCCCACATTACCGTGGATGAAATAGCAGGCATAGAAGTGCAATGACCAGTAAGCAACCTAAATACGAATATATCAGTTCCGCCAAACTCCCTACCCGTATGGGTGAATTCCGCATTCACGGCTTTGTTGAATTAAGCGGGCAGGAACATGTGGCATTATCTTACGGCTCGTGGGAAGAAGGCGATACTGTGCCGATTCGTATTCATTCAGAATGCCTTACCGGTGATGCTTTATTCAGTACACGTTGCGATTGTGGCTTCCAACTGGAAAAAGCCATGCAGAATATTGTCGACCACGGTTTCGGCGTGATTCTGTATTTGCGCCAGGAAGGCCGGGGTATTGGCCTGTTGAATAAAATCCGCGCTTACAACCTGCAGGACAGCGGCATGGATACCGTTGAAGCGAATGAGCATCTGGGTTTTGATGCAGATTTACGCAGCTACGATATCTGTAAACTCATGCTGGACACACTGAAAATCGGCAAAGTGGAGCTGATGACGAATAATCCCCGCAAACTGAAAGCGCTGGAAGACTTAGGCATCGAAATTGTTGCCAGAAAGCCTATCGATCACGGCATGACTAAAGACAATAAACATTACCTGAAAACAAAAACCGAAAAGCTCGGCCACGTTTTCGACCCTCACATGTTCAAATAATTCTGACAAACCTGAACCACCCGTAACGGATTGGTTCAGGTTTGGTTAATGTATAACCGGCTATAACGTTTCATATACTGACTACATTCCGTGATATTTTGCGGAATAACGGAGTGACTATGAAACCTGTTACCTTTGCCGTTATCGCTTCTCTGGCTGCCGGAGCCCTGATACTGCCATCCACAGCACTCAGTGCTGAAACACAGCAGATACAGCAGCAGAACGCGGCCTATACCGACGCTGAACTCGACAGTTTGCTGGCGCCGGTTGCCCTCTATCCGGACACCATTCTTACTCACATTCTCATTGCATCTACTTACCCTCTGGAAGTGGTGGCTGCTGACCGCTGGCGTCAGGATCATGCAGAAATGGACAGTGAGGAAGTGGAAGAGGCAATTGAAGATTTCAACTGGGATCCCAGTGTTAAAGCAATCGTACCTTTCAGCGACATACTGCATACATTAAGCAACGATCTCGACTGGCTACAGGCCCTTGGCGACAATGTACTAATCAGTCAAAGCCGCGTTCTGGCAAGAGTTCAGGTATTGCGTCAGCACGCACTGAATGCCGGCACATTGATAAACAATGAATATCAGCGCATTGAGCGTGACCGCGAAGTGATTGTTATTGAACCGGTACGCAAAGAAATTGTGTATGTTCCCTACTACGATACACGGGTGGTTTACGGCAACTGGTGGCATCCGGCCATCGCCCCTGTGTACTGGCATCACCCTGTTCACTACCATCAAACCGCGTCATTCTACTGGAATCCCGGGATCCGGCTGTCTACTACCTTCTATTTCGGCGGTATCAGCTGGCACGATCGCCATGTGATTGTTACCCGCCGGCCGGTGAAACGCTTTTACTATGGTAGTGACATCAAGCGCTCTTACAGCCGCGATTATCAGCCATGGCAACATAGTGCAGAGCATCGCCGGGTGCGCTATTCAGACCGCGTGGTCAGCACGAAAGACACCCGTTACATCAATGACGCAAGGCCTGTGAGGCATAAAGTGGACTACAACAGTTCTCCCCGCAGCGCGCCTGCAGTAGTAAGCCGCTCTGTTGTTAACAGACAGGAGCCGGTCAATCAGAAACATGTGAAACGCTATTCCGGCAATGAAACAGATAAGCGCAGTACTCCGGACAAGCAATACCGTCAAATTGAGCCACGGGCCAAAGGGCCGGAAACTAACAACATTGTACGCCAGTCACCGGACGTAAAACGCTACACGCAGCCGGTACAGCAGGACCGTCAGGTTAAACAGTACAGGGCTCAGAACAGTTATAACGCACAGGGAAATGGCAGAGACGCAGCCGCAAGCAGAAATCAGTATGCGGGGAAAAATAATGTCTCCCGCCAACAACCTGCTCCACGGCCGCAATATCATCAGCAAAGCCGGGAGAAAGTAAGTAACGGCGCAAGAATGCGGGACAAAGATTAACGCCGCGTTTTATTAATAAGGGCTCAGTCCGGCTGCAGCCCTTTTTGTTTCCTTCAGCCTTTACCGTGACGGCTTACAAACACATCAACAAAACGGGCGGCGGAGGATTCATCAATATTAAAATAGAGCGATGGCTCAATGAGTTCCAGCTCCATAATTGCCCAGCCTGTATCAGTCCGGATAAGGTCGACTCTCGCATACAGATAGCAGTCAGGCATAGCATTGAGTGCTGCTTCACAAACACTTAGCATGTCACCATCAGGGGTAAAAGCGGATAACCTGCCACCGTGTTCTTCCTGTACCCTGAAGTCGCCCGCCTTTGGTTGCTTTAACAACGTGTGACTGTACTGCCCGCCAAAGTAAAAGAGTGAGTACTCACCCTCGCCGGTGACACTTTGTAAAAAAGGCTGCACCATCAACTTGCGGTTGTGAAAAAGCTCATTCAGTTGAGCGGTATAGTCTGCTGCATCACCGCGATGAATGCGAAACGTATCGTCAGCATTGGCGCTCAGCGCCGGTTTGATCACCAGTTCGTCTGTTTTGAATACTACAAATTGCTCAATAAACCAGTCTGCCGAAAAAGAGTCTGCCCAACTTGTGGGCACCACCGGTACGCCCTGACTTTCCAGCGACTGCAGATACGTTTTTTCAATGTTCCACTTCATGAGTGACAACGGGTTGTGTAGCGTGGCCTGTGAAGCTTCAATGCGCTCAAGGCACGCAATAAACCCGTCGGGATCCTGCTGATAATCCCAGGGACTTCTCACAATCACATGGCTAAATCTGTTCCAGTCCACGGATTCATCCCGCCAGGCAATGGTTTCAACATCGTAGCCATGTGCGTTGAAATGAGGGATAAGCATTTCATCGTAAACGAAGAAATCTTCAAGGGCCGACGTATCCATTGAAAGGAAAGCAATCACAGACATAACTACTCCGTCCGGACAGATTAAAATTCTATAACCAGTTGACCACTTTCCACCCGCATATCCCGTGGCAAACGGTTACCCAGTATGGACAGGTTCAGATCTTTAAAATTCACCAGCAGGATCACCGGTGCAGACTGCCCTTTAAGCTGTTCAGCCCAGCGCAGGATGTCCTTCTCGTTATCCAGTGTGCTGCTCAACACGTTAAAATCATCCAGTTTGGGACGGATGATTTGCAACTCGCCTTTACTGCCGTCATAAAACAGCTCACCACTTAATCTGGCTGCCGCTTCCATCTTCTGACCGCCCTGCGTACCCAGCAAATTCACTTCTACAGCCACGTTATTATTGGCTTGCAGAAACAATGACGGGTCGCTGATAACAACCTTCATATCCTGGTAATACTGTGTTTGCGGAAAGGTCATCCGCACGACCTGATTCAGGTCCTGCTGAGACAAACGAAACGTAAATGCCTGTGCCTGCGTAACAAAAAACATCATTGCTACAGTTAACGCAAAGGAGAAACGGGTTAGATTACGCATAAGACCTCGTGGTAAATTTAGCTCGCGCTACTTTAACACAGTCGCAAAAATTAACGCAGCACAGGGAGCCCATATTATGACGGGTACAGCATTTTTAACCGCCTATATTATTTCAGCAGACGGCCACGCCCGGGCGCTTGAGCAAAGCGAGCTGACAAAGCCCTGCCAGCCTGATGAATACAAATGGGTGCACGTACAAAGTGACGCCCCGGACTCAGCGTCTATTCTGGCAGATTTATCAGTAACCAGTGCCATCAGTGATGCACTGTGCGCACCGGAAACCCGCCCGAGGGCTATGCAGCTGGATCATGGCGTGCTGATATACCTCAGGGGAATCAATAAAAACCCCGATGCTGACCCGGAAGACATGGTGTCATTACGGATCTGGTGTGAGAAAAACCTTATCGTCACTGCCCGCCGGAAAGACCGCCGCCTGCTATCGGTGCAAAACCTTCAGGACGATGTGACATCAGGCAATGCGCCTACCTCCCCGTCAGATTTACTTCTCGATCTGGTGATGCGTATTGCTGATCGTATTCACGATGCTGTTGACGAAATTGATGAAGCACTGATCGCTTTTGAAGAGGATATTTCACTGAACAAACAGGACCGTCAAAGTCTCGCAGACCTGCGCCGGCAGGCAGCGACAATCCGGCGCTTTCTGGCACCACAGCGGGACGCGCTGGACACCCTGTTCCGTTTCTCAGGATTTCTTGAGCAAGACCAGGCATTCTTTTTACGGGAGCAAACTGACCGCATAGCCCGCTATGTCGAGGACCTGGATTTAGCCCGCGAACGGGCTGTTGTTCTGCAAGATGAGTTGAGAAACCGGATTGCTGACCAGCAAGGGATGCGAATGTATGTACTGTCCATGGTCACCGCCATCTTCCTGCCACTGTCTTTTCTTACCGGTGTATTCGGCATGAATGTGGCAGGACTGCCGGGGACAGAATCTCCGGGCGCGTTTACCCTGTTAATGAGTGCAATGGGCGGACTGGCCGTGGTTATGCTGATTGCGATGCTGTGGAAGCGGTGGCTGTAATACGAACAATTTAAACGACAATTGCGCCTGATTAGACAAAAGTGCCATGGAGCAGTGCACATATGCGTACTATGCTATGCATTAATTTGATCTGGCGCACATCGTTGACAGAAAGTTGACCTATACTCAGTGCGTAGATAGTTACATTGAGGACGCCCCATGCAATATCCCTGGATTCTTGACGGTCACAGGATCTTTCGCATTATATTGCCCGTGCAGTTTGCGCTTGCTGTTGCAATCGGTTTTTACACCGGCGAACTGTTACCCGCCTTTATCTTCGGTTTACCTATTATTGCACTGCCGCTGTTTTTCAGTTTTACCCAACCGGGCTCTCTGCTAAGCCGGGCGACAATCGCTATTGCCGTGCAGTTGATGACAGCGCTGCACATCAACCAGACCTTTGGTCTCATTGAGTGGCACTTCGAAATTTTCGTTCTTCTGGCCATCCTGGTTGTATTCCGGGACTGGCTGGTAATTGGCATTGCTACCGCCGTTGTAGCGGTTCATCACATCGGCTTCTTCGTACTGCAGACTCAGGGAGCGGGTGTTTTCATCTTTGAAGAAGGGCACATCACTTTCTTCATTCTGGTTTTACATGCCCTGTTCGCTATTGCTGAATGTGTGGCGCTTATGTATGTTGCCAAACGCTCCCACGACGAAGGCGTCAATGCGTTTGCCCTCAGTAATACAGTGTCTCAGGTTCTCGCACAAAGGGACCGCATTGACCTGACTATTAAAATCCCGCAGGACAACAAAGGCATCAGTCAGTTTGCTGATTTGCTCATGCAAATTAAGTCTCTGGTGGCCAATGCCCGCCAGTTAACAGACAAAGTAGCCTCGTCCAGTGAAGTGATAAAGTCAGCTACGGTAGAACTGAGCCGTACCAGTGCCGAAAGTGCCAATGAGGTCAGCAGCGTTTCATCCGCGTCTGAAGAAATTGCAGTGTCGATGCAACTGACGACAGAAAGAACCCAGCTTGCCAACGATAAAACCAGTCAGGCTTCCTCACTCACCGGCGATTCCAAGCAAGCCATAGATGCAACGGCAAGCTCCATCGCTTCGCTTAAGAGTGTGCTGACTCAGGCAGCAAAAACCAATGCCGAACTCAATGAACGGTGTAGTAACATTTCAGATGCCATGCGCTCTATCACCGCGGTAGCCGAGCAAACAAACCTGCTGGCCCTGAACGCGGCAATTGAGTCCGCCCGTGCCGGCGAACATGGTCGCGGTTTCGCTGTAGTAGCAGACGAAGTTCGCACGCTGGCAATCCGCTCGAAAGAAAGTGCGGATGAAATCACCACCATTACCGAACAGTTAGTTGCCAGTACCGCCAGCTCCGTGGAGCAGATGCAGACCTGTATTACTCTGGTAGACAAGGCTGTAGAAGATTCCTCCAATGCCAGCTCAGCCATGTCTGAAATTGAAGAACAAATTACGTCGGCCTCTGAGCACATGACTGAAGTGGCAAGTTCTGCCGTTGAACAGGAAGCCGCTTCCCAGTCTATTGCGGAAAGTACGGCGAAAATGCACGAACTATCTCAGGAAGAAGCCGCCACAGCAGCGCAACTTGAGCAACAGGTAGTACAACTTTCTTCACTGTGCAGGGACATGCAGGCAGCCATACAGAAATTCAGCGTATGATGAAGGGCAAAGCCAGCTGGCTGTTGATGATTGCCTGGCTTTGCGTACTAATGACCGGTCTGTGGGTATACGGCGGTAATCAGACAGTCCCTTTCGATCCCGACCTTACCCTCACGTCCGCTTCGCAGGACAAAGACTTCGATACACGTTTTGTTTCTGAAATGGCAGAGGCAGGCATCACTCCCGGCACCATCGTCCATTTCGAGGCAGACACGCCCTGCTTCTGCAATTCCCTGAGCCGGCAGCATCAGAAAGAGCTGACAAACCTGCTGCAGGATAATGGTTATGTTTTTAAAACACTGAACATCAACGAATACTCATCCCTCGCCGCCGAAATCCCCAGCTTTCCCGCCGTTGCAGTCATCGACAGTAAAAACCAGCTCCGGTATCTGGGTGCTTATGCAACAGGACTCGGCTGCTATACCGGCGATGATCTGGTCACCACTATCGCGGCAGAAGTTCAAAAACCGGATTTCAACGGCGCAATGCTTAACATAGCCGGCGAAGGCTGCTATTGCGCAGTTAAAAGCTGATTGTCTGGAGTCTGTGCCAGCGAGAGGGAGAGAGGTTGCCTGCAAAACCGTCAGCCGCATGGATGCGGCTGCCGAGCTTCCAGGGATGGATTTACAGCGAGTTTTGCAGGCAACCTCTCTCCCCGCACGCGAAAATGACCACCACGGTTAATCAGGCTTTACCGGTTTTGCGGGTTACTTTGCTCCCTGCGGCTCTATACGAACACATGCCGTAGTAAGTTTTGCAGGCAACACCTCCCCCCGTTCGCGAAAACGACCACCACGGCTAATTAGGATCACGCGCCGCCGGTTTCGTTAGCGTCGCCCTGTAAACCCTTGATATGAGCGACAACGGAGCGGGCCAGGGCGCTGTGGTTGTAGCCACCTTCCAGTGTGCTCACGATTCTGCCGTGGCAGCAGGCGTCAGCGACTTTTCGCAGTTCTGCGGAGATCCACTTGTAATCGTCTTCCCGCAAGCGTAAATGCGCCATGTGGTCTTCTGCATGGGCATCGAACCCGGCAGAAATCAGGATCAGCTCGGGTTTGTAGTTCTTCAGTGCATCGAACCAGTAAGACACTTTTTCCCGGAATGCTTCACCCGTAGCTCCCGCGTCCAGTGGCACACCGAGAATGTTGCTGGCAGAAACCGGTGCGCCGCTATGGGGATAGAACGGGTGCTGAAACGATGAGCACATCATAATGCGCTCATCACCGGCAATAATATTCTCCGTGCCATTACCGTGGTGTACGTCAAAATCGACAATAGCTACCCGGCTTAAATCATAATGCTTTAATGCGTAACGGGCGGCGACAGCGATGTTGTTAAACAGGCAGAATCCCATGGCCGATGCGTATTCTGCGTGGTGACCTGGCGGGCGCACGGCACAAAATGCCTGCCGGTCTTCTCCGTCCATTACCCAGTCTACTGCGTCTATACCGGCACCGGCAGCATACAGCGCAGCGCTCAGCGTAATGGGAGTCATACCGGTATCGTCTTCCACCCACACCAGACCCGTTTTCGGCGAGCGTTCAAAAATACTGTCGACATAGTAGGGGTCATGGGCTAAGACCAGATGTTCCTTTTTACAGGGTTTGGCATCGGCATGCTGGCAGGTCATTTCCAGACCTGACGCCAGTAACTGATCGTCGATGGCATACAAGCGGTCCGGCGACTCCGGATGGTCATGCCCCACATCATGATGCAGGCAGTCCTTGCCGCGAAATATCCTCACTGTCACGCTTCATCCTCCAGTTTCAATTCCAGTTCAACATCGCTGGGATCACTGGAAAACAGGCGCTTAAAATTAGCATTCTCGAAAATCGCAATCATCGGCTTATTTTCAGCCCGCACATAGGCCAGCATGCGACGCATCTTTCTGGCTTTGGCGATATCAATCAGGCGGGACAAGAGCAACTTGGCCATGCCCTTCCCTTGCTGATTTTCACGGGTAACAAATGCCGCTTCGCAGGAATTATCTTCAGGATTAAAGTAGAACCGGCCTACCGCGTGAATCGTGATCCGCGAACCTTCCTGACGCACAATGCACAGCGCCGCATCAGTGCGCTGATCCACGCTCACCAGATTACAGGATTTCTCCCGTGACATTTGCTTAGGGTCATAGTTGTAACGCAGGCGCAGCGTCTCTTTCGTGTGGGAATAGAAAAACTCCTGCAGACGGCGTTCATCTGCCGGATTCAGCGGCCGCAGATAATAGGTTTCACCCTGGATCACCAGCTTCTGTAACTGAATCGCGCCCAGTTCAGGAATATCCGTCGGGTACTTTTCCTGATAATGGGGCACCCAGTAATTCTTGCGGACTTCTTCCAGTAACTGACCCCGGAATTTCGGGTGCGCCACACGGATAAGCTCCATGGCGCGCTCGCGGATACTCTTACCCCGCAAAGACGCCACGCCGTATTCCGTTACCACGTAGTGTACATTTCCCCGGCTGGTCACCACGCCCGCCCCTTCTGTGATACAGGGTTTTATACGGGATACCGTTTCGTTCTTTGCCGTAGAAGGCAAAGCAATGATGGGCTTGCCGCCTTTGCTCATAGACGCGCCGCTGACAAAATCAACCTGTCCGCCAATGCCGCTGTAAAAATCGTAACCAATGGAATCAGCCACCACCTGTCCGGTGAGATCCACTTCAAGAGCACTGTTTATGGCTACCATTTTGTCGTTTTTGGCGATGTTGGTAGGCTTATTCACATAACTGCTGGGGTAAAACTCAATATGCGGGTTGTTATCAATAAAGTCATATAATTTGCGGGTACCGATAGCAAAGCTGGTCACCACTTTGCCAGGGTGAAAAGTTTTCTTCCGGTTGGAAATCGCGCCGGATTCAATCACTTCAATAATACTGTCTGTGAGCATTTCACTGTGAATGCCCAGGTCTTTATGATGCAGTAAGTATTTTAATGTGGCGCTGGGAATTTTACCGATGCCGAATTGCAGGGTTGAGCCGTCTTCCACCAGCATCGCCACGTATTGCCCAATCCTTTCGGTAATGCTGTCTATGGGTGGCGGCGCTACCTCAACCAGCTCCTGGTCCGCCTGAATACATGCAGTAATTTCACTGATGTGAATGTAGGAATGTCCTGATGTGCGGGGAACAGACTCATTGATTTGCGCAATCACGATATCGCAATGCCGGACTGCCGACATGCATATATCCACCGATGCACCTAACGAGCAGTAACCGTGTTCATCCGGCGGACTCACGTTTACCAGCACTGCATCCAGTTGCAGTGTGCCGTCAGTAAACAGGCTGGATATTTCAGATAAGAATACCGGCGTGTAATCGGCCCTTCCTTCGTCCACAGCACGGCGTACTTCTTCGCCACCGATAAAAAAGGTGTTTACTTTAAACAGTTGCCTGTGTTGCTCCTTTGCCCAGCGCGTGTCGCCCAACGCCAGCATGTGCACCATTTCAATGTCACTGAAGCCTGTACTGTGATCGATAAGATCCTGAATGAGGGCATAAGGTACAGAGGCATTACCGCCTACAAATACACGACAGCCCGATTTGATGAGTTGGTTCCATACCGGTTTTGGAGGTAAAACCACAGCCATGTCAGCATTCTCCGCATCAATACGTTTTACAGCATGACCGGCATCTTGCCATATTCTGCTCTGAAGGTATTGATCGGAATTAATTTTTAAGACTAAAAGCGGACACGGGACAGACACGCAAAGCGATTAAAAGGCGGGAAATAAAAACGCCGCCCTGCAAGCTGCAGGGCGGCGTCATTCAGAAGTACTTCGGATTACTCTTCTTCAGTGGCTTTCTTTGCGCCAAACCACTTGACGACCATCACATAGAACATAGGTACGAAGAAGATAGCCAGGAAGGTTGCCGCGAACATACCACCCATTACAGCGATACCGATAGCGTTCTGGCTTTCAGAGCCCGCGCCGGAGGAAATAGCCAGCGGCGTTACACCCAGAATGAAGGCCATGGACGTCATCAGGATAGGACGGAAACGTTGCTTGGCGGCAGTCGATACCGCTTCCATTAAGTCCATACCGTGCTCGTACTGTTCCTTAGCGAATTCCACAATCAGAATGGCGTTTTTCGCTGCCAGACCTACTGTGGTCAGGAACGCTACCTGCAGGTAAACGTCGTTCGGCAAACCGAATAACCAGGCGGCAACTACCGAACCTAAAATACCTAACGGTACCACCAGCATGACGGCGAATGGTACAGACCAGCTTTCATATAGTGCAGCCAAACACAGGAATACCACCAGAATAGACAATGCATAAAGCATAGGCGCCTGCGAACCGGCGGCCTGTTCTTCATAAGACAAGCCGGACCATTCCAGACCGAAGCCCGGTGGTAACTGCTTCACCAATTCCTGTGCCACGGCCATTGCCTCACCTGACGATACGCCGGGTGCAGGACTACCCTGAATATTCACAGCAGAGACACCGTTGAAACGTTCCAGTTTAGGCGAGCCGTAATTCCACTCCACTGTAGAGAACGCGCTGAACGCTACCATGTCACCATCACTGTTGCGCACGAACCATTTTTCCAGATCTTCAGGATCCATACGGTAAGCGGCGTCAGCCTGCATATACACACGCTTGATACGTCCGGCGTCAATGAAGTCATTCACATAAGTAGAACCCCAGGCGATGCTGAGCGTGCTGTTAATATCACTGAGTGACAGGCCAAGTGCAGACGCTTTTTCACTGTCGATGTTAATCTTGAACTGAGGCACGTCGCTCAGACCGTTCGGGCGTACACCCACCAGCTTCGGATTCTGCGCCGCCATGCCCAGGAACTGGTTACGGGCATTCATCAGGGCTTCGTGGCCGTTACCGGCGCGATCTACCAGTTGGAAATCAAAGCCCGTTGCGTTACCCAATTCACGGATTGGTGGCGGTAAAATCGGGAATGCCATGGCATCTTCGATTTGTCCCAGAGCACCGTAGGCCTGGTTAATAACGGTAAACGCACTGCTGGACTCGTCCCGTTTCTCCCAGTCGACCAGGTGAGCAAAGGCCATCCCTGAGTTCTGCGCAGCACCGGTGAAACTGAAGCCGACAATGGTGAACATGTCTTTCACCACATCGCCTTTGGTGTCCAGGAAGAAATCTTCCACCGTCTTCATCGATTCCAGCGTACGGCCGGCTGTTGCGCCCGGAGGAGCATTAACCAGAACCATGACCCGTCCCTGATCTTCATCCGGTAAGAACGAGCCTGCCAGCTGACTGAAAATAAACGCCATGCCGCCAACCAGTACCACGTAAATCAGCAGGAAGCGTTTGATTTTACCCGCCATACCCACTGCAGCGCGCTCGTAGCCGTCACGACCTTTGTTGAAGTTACGGTTAAACCAGCCGAAGAAACCCGTTTCACGCTTGTTCATCACATCTTTTTTGCGCAGCAGTACGGCACACAAAGACGGGGACAAGATAATTGCCACCAGTACTGAGAAGCTCATGGCTGCAACAATGGTGATTGAGAACTGACGGTAAATCGAACCGGCAGAGCCGCTGAAGAAAGCCATCGGGATAAACACGGTGGAAAGCACCACAGCAATACCCACCAGCGCGCTGGTGATCTGTCCCATGGATTTGCGGGTTGCTTCCTTGGCAGAAAGCCCCTCTTCTTCCATGATACGTTCAACGTTCTCTACCACAACAATGGCATCATCCACCAGCAGACCGATAGCCAGAACCATAGCAAACATGGTCAGTACGTTAATGCTGTAGCCGAAGGCAAACAGAACCGCGAATGTTCCCATCAGTACCACAGGTACTGCAATGGTGGGTACCAGTGTCGCCCGCCAGTTTTGCAGGAACAGCAGCATCACGAAGAATACCAGCACAATGGCTTCCAGCAGGGTTTTAACCACTGATTCAATAGAAAGTTTGATGAACGGCGAACTGTCGACCGGATACACCACTTCAACACCGTCAGGCAGGTTCACTGCCATTTCTTCCACTTTGGCTTTTACCCGCTCAATGGTGTCCAAAGCGTTGGCACCGGTCGCCAGAGATACCGCCATACCGGACGCGGGCTGACGGTTATAACGTGCGATGTAGCTGTAGTTTTCAGAGCCCAGTTCAACCCGTGCCACGTCTTTCACGCGCACCTGTGAACCGTCGGTGTTAACCCGCAATACAATATTTTCGAAATCTTCCACGGTACGCAAGATAGACTGCGCCGTGATAGTGGCATTGATTTGCTGACCTTCAATGGCCGGCAGGCCACCCAGTTGTCCGGCAGAAATGTCTGTATTCTGAGTTTGTATTGCGCCCTGAACATCCACAGGCGTCATGTTGTAGCTGTACAGTTTGTCAGGGTCCAGCCAGATACGCATAGAACGCTGGGCACCGAATACACGGGTTGTACCCACGCCGTTCACACGGGAAATGGGATCCTGATATTCTGATACCAGCAGGTCACTCAAATCGAACTGGGACAAGCGCCCGTCTTTAGAGTAGAAACCGATAACCACAGCAAACGTATCGTTTGACTTGGTCACGGTTACGCCCTGCTGCTGAACCTGTGTAGGTAACAGGGAGACGGAGCTTTGTACCTTGTTCTGAGTCTGAACCTGCGCAGTGTCCGGGTCAGTGCCCGGCTCGAAGGTCAGGGTAATCGTCATCCGGGTATTTTCACTGCTTGATGTGAAATAACGCAGATTGTCGATGCCCGACAGGCTTTGCTCAATGATTTGGGTGACGGTATTTTCGATAGTTTCCGCAGAGGCGCCCGGATAAGACGCACTGATGGTTACCGAGGGAGGGGCAACCTTGGGATACTGTTCGATGGGAAGACCTTGTATCGACAAGAGGCCGGCCATGATTGTGATCAGAGCCAGCACCCATGCAAACACAGGGCGATCAATAAAAAAACGTGCCATAAAGAATGTGTTCCTGCCTGAAAATTAGTCGCGCTTACTGTCCGTTTTTCGCCTGAGCGTTACCGGCCTGCCAGGGTTTAGCATTCACCTGCATACCCGGCTGCACTTTCTGATAACCGGTCACAATGACTCTGTCACCAGCCTGCACGCCACCTTTCACCATGTACTGATCCTGCCATGCACCTGATACAGTGATCTGGCGGGGCTCAACTTTGTCCGACGCATTCACCGTCATGACCACAATCGAACCGTCTGGCTGACGGGTGGTAGCACGTTGCGGTACCAGTAACTCATCAGTGTTAGACAGCACTACTGTTGCTTTCACGAAAAGACCCGGCATCAACAGTGAATCAGGGTTAGGCAGTTCTGCACGCAGTGCAACCGCACCGGTTGTTTCATCTACTGTCACTTCAGAGAATTTCAGTTCACCCTGATGTTCATACGCTTCACCTGTGGTTTCATCCAGAATCAGTTTCACCGGCAGTGTGCCGCTTTGCTGCATCGCTTTACGCAGTGTCAGAACACCTTTTCCGCTTTGCTGCATATCAACATAAACCGGATTCAACTGGGTAATGGTAGCCAGCTGTTGTTCCTGATTGGCTGTTACCAGTGAACCAACGGTGACATAACTGCGGCTAATCTGACCGCTGATAGGGGCATACACTTTGGTGTAGTCTAAATCCACTTTGGCTAAATCTACCGCGGCCTGAGCGACACTGATTTGCGCTTCTGCCTGCTCGGCTTCAGCCAGTGCATCATCATACTCCTGACGGCTGACGGCGTTGCGGCTGAGCAAATCTTTATAACGGGCTGAACGTGCTTCCAGCGTTTTCAAACTCGCCTGCGCACTTTTCAGATCAGCTTTAGCACTGGCCAGTTGCGCAGCGAAACGGGCGTCATCGATTTGGTAAAGTTGCTGGCCTTTTTCCACCAACGCACCTTCTTCAAACAAACGTTCGGTCAGCACACCTTCTACCTGCGGACGCACCTGCGACTGGCGCATCGGGCTTACACGCCCGGGCAGTGTAACCGTGTGCTCTACCTGCTGACTGGCAATTGTCACTACAGACACAGAAGGTGCGGGTTGCTGACCACCCTGGCTTGCCTGAGCGGCTTGTTGCCCGTTTTGGTCAGAACAGCCACCGGCAACGGCCAGCGCTATCGCTGTGACGGCAGTTAAAAACAGTTTTTTCATAACAATAAGTCTTCCTGATACAGCCACGGGGGCTGGACAATTGCACATTAAAGGTTTACCTTCTAAAGATACGTTCTTGTATGTATGTTGTCAATCTCGCGGAGAATACGATGCGCAGAACAAAAGAAGATGCTGAGCTCACAAAACAGACCATATTAAAGGCCGCTGTCGATGTTTTTACAGAGCGCGGTGTTGCTAAAGCATCCCTTGAAGAAATCGCCCGCAAGGCAGATGTGACAAGGGGTGCCGTGTACTGGCACTTTAAAAACAAAATGGAGATCTTCGATGCGCTCCATGAGAACCTGCATACTCCTTTTATCGAACGGATCATGGAAGGACTGGAAGCTGAACACCCCAATCCTGTCGGTCAGTTACAGGAGTTATGTACGAACATATTCCTCGATCTCGATCAAGATGAGCAACTACGTAAAACACTTACACTTTTCATGTTAAAGTGTGATTACAGTGGTGACTTAAAGTGTAGTCAGGAAAAGCACACTACGGCAAAGTACGACAAGATTCAGGCGTTCTCTGCCTACTACAAACGGGCCATTAAATTAGGCCAGTTGTCTGCGGACATTACACCGGAAGATTACACCCTGGCGATGAACTGTTTTATGCGTGGTATTTTGTCGGAATATCTGGAAGCGCCGGAAGCTTTCGACATCACCACGAAAGCCCCCATCCTGATGAAAATCTATTTCGGCGGATTACGTACCGATAATGTTTAGGCCAGCGGTTCCTGCTTAACCGCACTCAGTAATACTTCACAGGCCCTCACCAGTTCAGCAGCAACCGGATTCTCCCCGCCTTTGTCAGGATGGTGCCTGTGCAGCAAATGACGATACTGTTTCTTTATCAGGCTGCGGGTCAGTCGTACATCCGGTGCGATCTCAAGCACATTGCGTGCTTCATTAATCGTGTTTTCGTCTGCGGACATGTGAATGCCGCTGCCCATTTTGACCCAGAAACTGTCTATCAGCGCATCCACATCTTCTTTGCCGGTGCTGTCAAAGTTGTTCCAATCCAGATAGTAATCCCGCAGCGGATCCGCCAGTACCGGGGTTTCTGTTGATACCGGCAAGGGTTCCAGCCGGATGAACGTCGTATGAATATTCAGTAAGCCCAGCTTTTCCGCCAGCCACTCATCCTGAAGACGGTAAAGACAATGGAACAGAATAAAGTGACAACGGAACAGCGCCAGGCTGTCGCGCAAAGCGGTTTCATCGAAAAGGGAATACGGTGGTTTTTGCAACAGGCTGATAAGCTCAAACTCGCTGATCCCCGCTTCGAACCGGCTTTGCATCGCATAGAGTGTCAGTTGTAAGTGTCGGAGTGTTGCTTCATGACCAGCAGACTTTGTCATGTCAGGCTTTACCATCCGGCAACTCAGGTTCCGGCAGACGCCACAACCAGATAAGCACACACAACATCATGATATCCGTACCGGCCATCACCCAAACCGGCGTGGCTGTTACTGCCATGATCACCGCTGACAATGACATACCTGCCGTAGCAGCATATTTTGCACTGCGCGGCATACAGCGCCCGTTTCGCCAGTGATGAATTATCGGTCCGGTGACTTTGTGATTATCCAGCCATAAAGCCAGCGACGGTGAACTGCGGGCCGCCAGCCAGGCAGCAATCAGCACGAAGACCGTGGTCGGCATACCCGGCACGACCACACCAATAAACCCAAGCGTCAGACTCACACAGGCACCCAGCATTAAACACCACCGGTAAGGTGCTGTTAACATGCTGTTTTTACGGCTAGTCCGGTGCGACATAGATAACTCAGAACCGTGTTGCTGTGTGTGTAGAGGAATATCTTTCACTTTACTCCATAATTCGCCTGAATTCATTGCTTCTTCGCCACATATCCTCCGCAAGCTTGCCAGATTACGGTGCTGAAATAACCCTACACACCGTAACGGAAGACACTCATGTTCACGAATCCCATCCGCCGCTGCCCTGCCCGCAGCCACTTTAATTTGTTGCTGCTAATACTTTTCATGTGGCCGGCTTTTGCTTCGTTTGCTGACACACTACCCCGCTACCAGTCCGGTAACATGACGTTACAAAGCAACGACGCAAACGGGCAGGCCGCTTTACATGTACTCACGGATGCAGATGTTCAGATCAACGGCGTACTGGTGAACGTGACGTACCGGCAGATTTTTAAAAACCAGAGCAACGGGCCGGTCAATGGTGTGTACACCTTTCCGCTACCGGACAAGGCGGCTGTTACTCATATGACTATCCGTACCGGCTCACGGGTGATTGAAGGCATTATCAAGCCACGGCAGGAAGCCCGCCGCCTATACCGCGACGCCGTGGTACAGGGAAAACGGGCTGCACTGACAGAACAGCAGCGCCCCAATTTATTTACGCAGCAAGTCAGCCATATCGCACCGGGAGAAAGCATCGAGGTTACACTGCAATTTCTTGATATCGCAGAGTTCCGCCGGGGCGAATTTTCATGGAGGCTGCCCACCACGCTTACCCCGAGGTACATGCCGGGCGTGGACATGAACAGCCGTGAATCGGAGGCCCCGGCAACCACCGGGTATGCAGACCCTGCAGCTCTGTTTCCGCCGTTTATTCTGCCCGGTAGTGGAAAAACGAATCCTCTGGCACTCACTATTTCTCTGAACGGTGGTATGCCACTTACCTCGGTGTATGCGCTGTATCATGACATCGATCTGACAAGGCAAAACGACAAGTTCACTATCACCCTTAAAGAGGGTCACAGTGAAATGGACCGTGATTTTGTGCTTCGCTGGCTCCCTGCCCCTTCTGCAGAACCGGTCGCAGCCCTTTTTACCGAGCAATCCGGTGATGATTACTTTTCCCTGCTAATGGTGATGCCCCCCGCCATCACACAGCCGCAAACGCTGCCCCGCGACATCACATTTGTCATCGACACATCAGGCTCGATGCAGGGGCAATCAATTATTCAGGCTAAATCGGGTTTGATTACTGCTATTGATAAGCTTAAGGATACCGACCTTTTTAACGTTATCGCGTTTAGTGACCGTTTTTCGCTGATGTTCGCAGAGGCAAATATTGCAACGCCTCCCGCCAGACAAGCGGCGCGGCAATGGGTAAATCAGTTGCAGGCCGATGGCGGTACACAAATGGTACCTGCGCTGACTGCAGCCTTTGCACAGAATCCGCGGAATGAACGCCTCCACCAGGTGGTATTCATCACTGACGGAGCTGTGGGTAACGAGGCAGAGCTGTTCAGCCTGATCAGCAACTTCGCAGGCACATCGCGGTTATTCACAGTGGGGATTGGCTCTGCTCCCAACAGTTACTTCATGCATAAGGCTGCGCAGGCTGGCCGTGGCACCTATGAATTTATTGCCAATCCGCAGGATATTGCCCCGCAGATGAACAGTCTGTTCGCAAAGCTTAACCACAGTGCAGCCAAAAACATCCAGCCGGGCTGGCCGGAAGATGCAGAGGTCTATCCTGCAAATACGCCGGATTTGTATCTTAACGAACCCCTGCTGTCTTTTGCCTCCACAAAAACGCCTGTCAGCAGTGTCACCGTAAGCGGTGAAACCGCCAGTCAGCTCTGGTCGCAAACGCTCACGTCATCGGATATGCCGGAAGGCAGCGGCGCCGGCGCACGCTGGGCCAGACAAAAAATTGCCCATATTGAAGATGAAGGGCGAATCGGCTCGCTTAGTGAAGAAAAGGTTAAAGACCAAGTGACAGCGGTGGCGTTGCAACATAGTCTGTTGTCCCGCTTTACCTCATTTGTTGCTATCGATCAGTCACCGGTGACTTATGAAAACAGCCCCCGTCCACCGCTCCGTCTGCGGGTAGCGAATCAACTGCCGCAGGGCATGTCACATCAGCAACTGCAATATCCGCAAACCGCCACCACAGCGGAACTGACACTCTGGCTGGGTATACTGTGTATTGTTGCAGGCCTCGCCTTACTGTTCTGGCAACGGATAAAAGTAAGATAAGGCGGCCGTGCAGTGAGGATAAAAGTAAAATACCTGAAGACAGCACTCCCCGCCCTGCTTCTGGCAACCGGCACCCTGTGTTTTGGCAATACATTATGGATTGCGGCAAAAGCAGTATTAGCGCAACGGCTTATTGCAGATGCCTGGGAGGAAACCCTGGAAACCGGTCACACCGTTAAACCATGGTCGTGGTCAGACAACTGGCCCGTAGCCGTACTGACCTTTCCCGGCCACAACCAGCGCCTGTATATGTTGTCGGGGAGCCATGGCAGCAGCCTGGCCTTTGGCCCCGGCCACATAGACGGCACGGCATTGCCCGGGGAGAGCGGCACACAGGTGTATTCCGGTCACCGTGACACCCATTTCAATTTTCTGCAGCATGTGCAGACAGGAGACACCTTTCAGATCCAGGACAGCCACGGACAATGGCGTACCTATCGGGTGAGTAAGACCAATATTGTCGATTCGCATACTCACCGCTGGTTCATCGAACGGAACAAAGACGAAATCCAACTTATCACCTGTTATCCGTTTAATGATATGACGCCCAATCCCCGTTTGCGCTTGATTGTACTGGCAGTTCCTGTTTAATACGCTACGATTCCCATATTCTTTCGTGTCGATAAAAATTCCGGTTAACACTATTTGCTTTACCGGTTTACACTCGCCACCCGTTTACTATCAGGCAGTATTTATTTATGGATTTTGCGTTAAGCAATCAGGAACTTTACGTATGGCTCGGGATCCTCTTTTGTATCTCACAGTCAGCCATGTTCTCCGGACTTAACCTGGCGTTCTTTTCAGTCAGCCGTTTGCAACTGGAAATGGAAGTCAGCCACGGAGATAAAACCGCGGCGAAAATTCTGAAGCTGAGACAGGACTCTAACTTCCTGCTCACCACTATTCTGTGGGGTAACGTAGGGATTAACGTGTTGCTGGCATTGCTGTCAGACTCTGTGCTGACGGGCGCAGCCTCGTTCCTGTTTTCTACCGGTTTTATTACCATTTTCGGTGAAATTATGCCGCAGGCTTATTTCTCCAGAAATGCCATGCGCATGGCGTCAGTGTTATCACCGGTAATGCGTTTCTATCAGATCATCCTGTATCCCGTTTCCAAGCCCTCCGCCTTATTGCTTGATGGCTGGCTGGGCCGCGAAGGCGTTGAATACATGCGGGATAACGATCTGCGTAAAGTGATTAAACAGCACGTGGACGCCGAAGAAGCAGAGGTTGACCATGTGGAAGGTACCGGAGCACTTAACTTCCTTGCTATCGATGAAGTATCGGTGATGCAGGAGGGTGAATTACTTGAGCCGGAGTCCATTATTCAGCTACCCGCCAAACTGGACTTTCCCATTGTGCCGGAATTCGTACGCAACAGCTCAGATGAACTTCTGAAGAAAATTAACCAGAGCGGGCATAAATGGGTAGTACTCGCCGATGAGAAAAATAACCCGTTGCTCATTCTTGATGCTGACGGTGCTTTGCGGGCAGCCCTTTTTGATACCGACAAACCGTTTGATATCTATGATTTCTGTCACCGCCCGTTAATCGTGCGGGATGAATCTCTTATGTTATCCGAAGTGCTGTGGCACCTGAAAGCGCAGGAAACGCTGGACGCCCATGATGATGGCACCATCGATGTTGACGTGGTGCTGGTTTGGGGCGCCAAGCCCCGCATCATCACCGGAGCGGACATTCTTGGCCGCCTGTTAAAAGGCATCAGCGCCGTAACCCCTGCCAGCGTTTCAAAGAATGCAGTTCAGGGCAGCACTGCCGTTGAAGTTGAGATAGAAACCAAAGCCGAACAGCTCACCACCACCATTAACGAGCATAGGGCCTGATAAGAGCGTCGCCATCCCGCTTACGGGATGGCGCATCTTCCATCAAACATACTGCCCGGCGGCCCAGGCGCTGCTCCAGGCCCACTGGAAGTTGTAGCCGCCGAGCCAACCGGTGACGTCTACCACTTCGCCAATGAAGAATAAGCCTTCGGCTTTCTTACTCATCATGGTTTTCGACGACAGTTCGTCAGTATCTACGCCGCCCAGTGTCACCTCTGCGGTGCGGTAGCCTTCTGTACCATTGGGCGTGACTTGCCAGTCAGACAGGGTGTTATCGATTTCTGCTATCTGGCTGTGGGTCAGGCGTTTTACCGGTTCGTTAGGCCACTGTAGGGTGTCGATAAAGGTTTGTGCCAGCCGTTTAGGATAGAACTTACTGAGTACCGTAGAGAGTTGCGCGTCGGGCGTATCCTGTTGAGCGGCTGTCAGATATTCAGCGGCGCTCATGGCAGGTTGTAAGTCGATATGCAGGGTGTCCCCCGGATGCCAGTAAGACGATATCTGTAGCATAGACGGGCCGCTTAACCCCCGGTGAGTAAACAGCATCGCTTCGCGGAAGGATGTGTCGTTACAACTTGCTGACGTATCGACAGCGATACCACTTAATGCTTCCAGCGCCTGCTTGTCTTTGTCGTGCAATGTAAAAGGCACCAGGCCGGCTCGTGTTGGCAAGACTTTCAGACCGAACTGTTCTGCAATTTTGTAGCCGAAAGGCGTAGCGCCAATTTTCGGCATACTCAGACCGCCGGTAGCGATAACCAGGGATTCGCAAACATAATCGCCCAGCGAAGTGCTAAGCGCATAGCCGGTTTCTGTTTTCTCCACACTCAGAATGTCACAGCGGGTAACGATTTCAGCACCGGCTTTATCACATTCTTTTACCAGCATATCTACGATGTCTGATGCGCTGTTATCACAGAACAACTGACCTAAAGTCTTCTCATGATAGGGAATGCCGTATTCGCTCACCAGTGAGATGAAGTCCCACTGGGTATAGCGGCTCAGAGCAGATTTGCAGAAATGAGGATTCGCAGACAGAAAATTGGCCGGTTCAGCGTACATGTTGGTGAAATTGCACCGTCCGCCGCCGGACATGAGTATTTTACGCCCGACTTTCTTGCCGTGATCCAGTACAGCGACAGCGCGGCCACGCTTACCCGCCTGCGCTGCGCAGAACAATCCGGCAGCGCCCGCACCGATTACAATGACATCTTTCTGGATCACAAACTGACTCCGGCAAATTCAAAAGCCGGATTATAGTGTGCCCGGTAAGATTCTTGAAGCGTCAGGAGTACTCACTGACGAATTGCTGTGACCACGACAGCAACTCAATCCGGTTTCTCGAATGGGTTTTACGGAAAATACTGTATATATGCGTTTTTACCGTATTCACACTGATATGCAGCTGATCAGCGATTTCCTGGTTCTGTGAACCCTGCGCCACCAGCTCAATAATGGTGACTTCCCGCTTGGTAAGCTTGGGATGCAGTGCCATTTTATTTAACTCTTTGGGACGGGAAATAGCCGTATTAGCTTTACGGGTTTGTTGCCGCAACCGGCGCAATGCCTCGTTAATGGAATTGCGTTTAAACCACACATCCATTTTGGCCAGCCGGCGCACACCTTTCAGTAATAATTCAGGTGAGTCAGAGGTATAGAAGGTTCCCTCCACACCCGCAATGATAGCCTCACATTCATCAATATCGCCGTGTTCCAGATTAAACAGAATCCAGCGGGCAAAGCCCTGATAACGGTAAAACGCTTCCATTTTTTCTTCAGCCTTAGCGGCATCGTAAAAAATAAGATCCTGATTGGAGGTGGTTTCTAACTGTTCTATAGACGTGAGTTCTGTGATTTCATAACCACAGGTTTGCAAAAGATGCTTGAAAAGGATGACCTGATCGTCGCTTGCTTCATCTGAAGATAAGGATTTGGATATCAGATAGACACCAAACTTCTGGTTTTTGCTCAACATACTTTCCCTCCATGGTTCCGTTTGAGCTGCTCAACTTACCCTGTGAGCATGAGCGCACGGATGATTAATGGTTTTCTTCGTGAAGTACCAAATAATCTCCACCTGCATAGGTATACCGCTCTATTCTTTAAGAATAGCAGAATGGCGCATACTGTACATTAAATGTTGTAAAAAACGCATAAATAGATAGCGCTTACTAAACATTTATAAAAATCAATGAATTTCTGGTAGTTACAGAACAATAAAGGGAGAGAGATAAGTCATGGAATCGACTAAAGTATTAGTCAATTCCATCATTTGAATGCATTAAGACTATTTACAGGCTGTTAAGCATTGTTTCTGCGTCAGACACCTCAAAACGTCCGGGGTCTTCAACATTCAGTTTTACTACTTCACCATCTTCAACCAGCATGGAATAACGCATACTGCGCACACCACCAAAGTCACTGGTATTCATATCAAGACCAATAGTGCGGGTGAAAAAAGCATTGCCGTCAGCCAGCATGGTGATTTCTTCCGCATTAGCTGATTTTCCCCACGCATCCATCACAAAAGCATCATTTACTGAGATGCAGACGATGTCATCGACCCCTTTAGCTTTGATCTTGTCAGCAAGGGCGACATAGCCGGGCAGGTGCGCCGCAGAACAGGTCGGGGTGAAAGCGCCGGGTACGGCGAATACTACAACGCGTTTGCCGCCAAATATATCATTGGTGTGCGGGTTGGTTGTCTTGCCATCCTTTAACAAACCAAAGGTTACTTCAGGCAATGTACTGCCAACGTTAATCATACTTCTCTCCTAATGAGTGGAAATGTACACGTCAAAACGGTGCTTTTTACTGGTGATGGCCATAGCAGGCGGCACATCAGCCAGCGGTTCTGCATACGCGGGACGTTTTACAACAACACGTTTTCCGGCGAGCTCCCTTGCCGGCGCCAACAAACTGTCAGCATCGTCGTCACTGCCCAGTAATTGTTGAAAGACCCGCATCTCTTTCTTTACTAAAGCAGATTTTTTGCGATGTGGAAACATTGGATCAAGATAAACTACATCTATTTGCTCATCCAATGTATTCATCCCTTCAATACTGTTAGCATGAATCAGCCTGAATTTTTCTTCTAATTCAGGTGCTTGCTCTGCAAGACGGTGTAAGCCGTCGGCCAGCAATGCCGCAACGACAGGAGAGCGTTCCATCATCACTACACGACAGCCCAGCGACGCCAGTACAAAGGCATCCCGCCCGAGCCCGGGCGTTGCATCCAGAACTACAGGCACTTCCTGACCTTTCACACCCACCGCTTTGGCAATGGGTTCTTTTTTACCGCCGCCATGTTGCTGGCGATACACGCTGCTGCCAGACAGGAAATCCACAAACACGCCCTGCTGTTTGGCTTCGGAAAAATCTTTCACTGCCAGCTTGCCGTCTTCGAGGGTGAGGGCCAGCCCGGCGGGCAGCGTATTCTGCACACTGAACTGCCAGTGCTCTGCAACCCTTTTTAACTGGTTCTGTTGTTCTTCGCTTTGCGTTTCGTCAATAAACACCGGAATGTTATGCATTACCGTACTGTTCCTTAAAGCCAATCCAGCGGTTAATTATCGCCTGAGCATGGCTTGGATAGTCCTGCCACAATTTTTCTGCGATAGATTGCACCTGAGGTACCAATTGCGCATCGCGGACAAGATCGGCAATACGCATCTCTGCGATACCGGTTTGCTTTGTCCCCATTAATTCTCCCGGACCACGGATTTCTAAATCTTTCTGGGCAATGTAAAAGCCGTCGTTTGATTCACGGAGCACGCCCAGACGCTGCGTCGCTGTTTTGGACAGCGGGGCTGAGTACATCAGCACACACTGACTCTCTACCGCACCTCGCCCCACCCTGCCGCGAAGCTGGTGCAATTGTGCCAGACCAAGGCGCTCAGGGTTTTCGATGATCATAATACTGGCATTGGGCACATCCACGCCCACTTCTATGACCGTGGTTGCCACCAGCAAATCCAGCTCACCGCGTTTGAATTCATCCATGACCGCCTGCTTTTCTGCCGGCTTGAGGCGGCCGTGTACCAGCCCGACCCGTAAATCCGGCAAAGCGGTTCTAAGAGTAATAGCAGCATCTTCAGCCGCCTGACACTGCAACACTTCAGACTCGTCAATCAACGTACACACCCAGTAAGCCTGACGCCCCTGGTTGTGACATGCTTCATAGACTCTGGCAATCACATCCCCTCTGCGGGTATCCGGAAGTACAACCGTGGTTACCGGTGAACGGCCGGGGGGCAGTTCATCAATCACGGAGGTATCAAGATCTGCATAGGCTGTCATCGCCAGCGTTCTGGGAATAGGCGTAGCCGTCATAATCAACTGATGGGGGAAGCGCCCCTGCTTTTCACCTTTTTCCCTTAACGCCAGACGCTGGTGTACACCAAAGCGGTGTTGTTCATCCACGATGACCAGTGCCAGTTGCTGATATTCCACCTGCTCCTGGAATATGGCATGAGTGCCCACCAGCATTTGTATTTCACCCGACGCCAGACGTGTCAGTACTTCCTGCCGGGCCTTACCTTTCAATTTACCGGCCAGCCAGCCCACTTCAATGCCTAGTGGTGAAAGCCAGTCACGGAAGTTGCTGGCATGCTGCTCAGCCAGCAGTTCTGTAGGTGCCATCAGGGCAACCTGATAACCGGCGCCGATAGCAGATAATGCAGCAAGCGCTGCCACCAGGGTTTTCCCTGAGCCCACATCTCCCTGCACCAGCCGCATCATCGGGCAATTCATGGCCATGTCTTTCTGAATGTCGTTGACGACCCGCTGCTGTGCGCCGGTGGGCGAAAAAGGCAGGTTACCCAATAACTGGTCAATCAAAGACTGATTAATCTGAATGGCAATACCCGGCTGGGCCTGGGCCTGCTGACGCACCTTCAGTACGCTCAGGTGATGTGCCAGTAATTCCTCGAGAATAAGACGCTTCTGTGCAGGGTGCCGGCCTTCTTCCATCATTTCCAGCGGAACATCCGGTGGCGGGCGGTGAACAAGCTTCAGAGCATCTGCCAGCAACACCTGTCCTTCATACATGCCTTGCGGGAGCAGATCGCTTAATGCGCCTTTCTCCAGCAGTTTAAGCGCCTGGTCGGTAAGACTGCGCAGCGTAAGCTGCTTAACACCTTCTGTGGTGGGATAAACCGGGGTCAGAGTATCTTCTGTTTCGCCGTCGTCTTCGCCGATGAGAGCAAATTCAGGGTGCATCATCTCCAGCCCCCATTTACCTGTACGGATTTCGCCAAAACAACGTACTTCGTTGCCAGGCGTCATCATGGTGCGCTGAACCGCGCCGAAATGGAAAAAACGAAGCGTGATGGTGCCGGTACCGTCAGACACCTTCACCACAAACATACGTTTTTTGCCGTACTGAATGTCGGCGGTTTTTACCTCACCCTGAATACTCACGTGAGTAAACGGCTTACAATCTTCAATCTCGTAAACCTGAGTGCGGTCTTCATAACGGGATGGCAGATGAAAAAGGACATCCTGTACGGTGTGCAGACCTATTTTTGTTAACTTCTCAGCCACCTTTGCGCCGACGCCTTTCAACGTGGTGATGGGTGTTTGAGCGAGTGACTGCATGATAATTAAGGCATATTTATTTGCGGATAGGCGCAGTGTAAGCCATTCATAGCAGGTTTGCGAGGGGCTGCCGGTTCAAGTCCGGCAGCCCTTGTCAGAAAAGACAGGTTTATCTGGCAATTGCCTCTGCTGCAGCGAGGATCAATGCCGGAGACGGCCGTACTTTATAATCAGGGTTAACGTAGCTGAACTGAATTTTACCTTCAGTATCGACAATGAACACAGCAGGTGCAGGCAGGACGGGCTTTCCTGTCTCATCGGTTGTCAGGGCGATGCCATGGCCTTTGTAACGCTTTGCTGTTTCATCATCCACATAATAGCTGATCCCGAACGCATTCAGGGCGTTCAGTTTTGCATCAGACAACAGCCTTGCTGCAAATTCACTCTCCAGCTTTTGTGACGTTAACTGCTCTAATGACTGGGGCGAAATTGCCAGGATCTGATAGCCAAGATCTGACAATGGCTTTTCGATATCCTTCAGACCCGCCAGTTGACGGTTACAATACGGGCACCAGCCCCCCCGATAAAACAACACCACTGACGGCTTTTGCATCAACAGCGCTTTTAAACTGAACGGCGCACCATCTGTATCAGATACCACTACATCGGGCACTGTCATGCCTTCCAGTAAAGGACGAACTTCATCTGCGGCCTTTGACGGCATTGCTGCCGCGAACACCTGCCCGCCGGCAACAATAAGTAACAACATAAAAATTAAGCGCATAACACTCTCCTCAGGTTTTGAATTTAAAGAGACCTGCGCCCGTAGCGTTATCTTTCAAACTATTTTCATTTCCGGAAATAAACGGTTAAGTATTCCGTCCTTCAGGCATAAAAAAAACCGCAACAATGTGCGGTTTTCATAACTATCCGGGTGAAATCACTCAGGCAATTCCATGATGCCGTCGATTTCAATTTGCGACGCTTTTGGCAGTTCTTTCACGCCAATGGCGGCACGGGCCGGATAAGGCTTAGTGAAATATTGCGCCATGATTTCGTTTACCGTGGCGAAATGAGACAGATCCGGCAGGAAGATATTTACCTTAACCAAATCGTTGATAGTACCGCCAGCAGCTTCACATACGGCTTTCACGTTTTCGAAAACCTGTTTAGCCTGTTCGGAAAAATCGTCAGATACGATTTCCATGGTTTCCGGGTTCAGCGGGATCTGGCCAGACAAATAAACGGTGGTGCCTGCTTTAACTGCCTGACTGTAAGTGCCGATCGCCTGTGGCGCTTTATCGGTCTGAATAATTGCTTTAGCCATGTTGAATCCTGTGTAAATTAGTGTCGGGATTGACTGTGACGCGAGACCTTCTGCACTTCTGACATGGTTCTGATCTTCTTCATAATCCGCGCCAGATGCACGCGGTTATGTGTCGTCAATTCAATATCGATGAAATAAATATTACTTTCTTTTTCTTCTGTCTGGAGCCCAATAATGTTGGAATCGCAGCTGGAAATCATATTGGTCAGATTCGCCAGTGTACCCTGGTGATTGTACAGTTCAATACGCAGCGAAGCCTTAAATTCGCCCTGCGGCGCATCGTCCCACTGCATGGGAAGCACACGCTGAGGCTCTTCTTTCGCCAGTTTACGGATATTTTTACAACCCGTCTGGTGAATCGTCATCCCACGGCCGGGGCTGAGTACCGCCACAATTTCATCATCAGGAATGGGATGGCAGCAGCGGGCGTAGTGCACCAGCAAGCCTTCTGTACCGCGGATAGCCACATTGCCTTTCTTATCCGGGATCTCTGCCGATTCACCCAGCAAACGGCGGGCAACAATGGCGCTCAGTTCATTACCCAGACCAATGTCTGTCAGCAAGTCTTCGAAAGTTTGATGTTTGGTTTCCGCAACCACGCGGTCGATATCTTCCTGACTGATATCATCCAGTTTCACTGTACCCAGCGCATGACGAAGCAGACGGTTACCCATATTCACCGCTTCCTGCGAATGCTGTCTGCGTAAATACTGGCGGATACGGGTACGGGCACGGGCACTGACCACAAAGTTCAGCCAGTTAGCATTCGGCTTAGCTTTCGGCGAGGTAATAATTTCCACCGTCTGGCCGTTTTCCAGCGGCTTACTCAGGCTGTAGTTACGACGTTCTACCCGTACACCTACACAGGTGTTACCAATGTCCGAGTGAACGGCATAGGCAAAATCTACGGCAGTGGCGCCCATGGGCAGCTCGATAATACGGCCGTCCGGCGTGAATACGTAAATCTCTTCCGGGAACAAGTCTGTTTTCACCGACTCGATAAATTCAAAACTGGAACTGGCGCTCTGCTGCAGTTCAAGTAATGACTGCATCCATTTACGGGCACGAAGCTGGGCAGTTGTGTCACTGTCGCCCGGTTCTTTATACAGCCAGTGGGCTGCGACCCCTTTATCTGCCATCTGATCCATGGCCAGTGTACGTATCTGTACTTCCACCGGAATACCGTGAGGACCAATTAACGACGTGTGCAGCGACTGATAACCGTTGGTGCGCGGAATCGCGATGTAATCTTTGAAGCGTGTTTCGATGGGCTTGTACAGGCTGTGCATGGCACCCAGCGAGCGATAACAGTTATCCACACTTTCAACCACAATACGGAAGGCATAAATGTCCATTACTTCGTTGAACATCAGCTCCTTGTTCTTCATTTTGCGGTAAATTGAATACAGGTGCTTCTCGCGGCCGATAACATCGCCTTCAATTTTGTGCTCGCCCAGACGGGTAGCCAGTTCCTGACGGATGTTGTCGATAATTTCTTTACGGTTCCCACGGGCTTGTTTCACCGCAGACTTCAGGGCGCGGTGACGCATGGGATACATGGCCTGAAAACCCAGATCTTCCAGCTCGTTCTTAATGTCGTGGATACCCAGACGATGGGCAATCGGCGCATAGATTTCCAGCGTCTCGCGGGCAATACGACGTCGCTTATCGGGACGCAGCGCCCCTAACGTACGCATATTGTGGGTGCGATCGGCCAGCTTGATGAGGATCACGCGGATGTCCTGCACCATCGCCATCATCATCTTACGGAAGTTCTCTGCCTGTGCTTCCTGCTTGCTGCTGAACGCAATTTTGTCCAGCTTACTTACCCCTTCCACCAGCTCGGCAACGGTATCGCCAAAGGCTTCAGCCAGATCTTCCTGGTTGTAGTGGGTGTCCTCAATCACGTCGTGCAGCAGCGCAGCCATCAGCGTTTCGTGATCAAGATGCATATCAGCCAGAATACCGGCTACAGCAACAGGGTGAGTAATGTAGGGATCGCCACTGGATCGCATCTGTCCGTCATGGGCTTCATGAGCTAAAACAAAGCTGTCCTGTACCAGCTGAACCCGTTCTGCTGACAGATACTCAGAGATTTTTTGTTTTAAACCCTCGAATAAATACACGTGTAGACAACTTTCCTGCGAATAAAGCCAATAGAAACAGAATAATGAAGTATTGTAGGGAATGCCAATAGCAAAACGCCAGTGAACCCGATTAAAAGCTCACTGGCGTTTGTATAGTCTGAATGACAGCAGCGATCCGCTGATTATTGCTCAGACAGGATGTTCGCTACAGAAGCGAAATCCGCGCTTTCTTGTCTTTCCTGATCACGCAGATCATCTTGATCCAGCGTATCGGCAGTAACCAGGCCTTCTTCGATTTCGCGTAAAGCGGTTACCGTCGGCTTATCGTTTTGCACATCAACCTGTGCTTCTTTACCTTCGGTTGCCAGCTGGCGAGCACGTCGTGCTGCAACCAGTACGAGGTCAAAGCGGTTACCAACTTTATCAACGGCGTCTTCTACGGTTACGCGTGCCATGTATCTCTCCGAAAATGAATAAAAGCGTAAAACTCAAAATGGCCGCGCAGTATACAACACATGCCTTTCAAGTCCTAGTATTTTGTAGGTTTAATCAGCAAGATCTTTTTACGATCCCACCAGATCAGCAATCAGTGCTTTGTGACGCAATTGCTGCTTAACAGTACGCTGGCGCTGGGCACACACAATGGCTTCTAATTCTGCCAGCGCGACGGAAAAATCATCATTCACCAGTACGTAGTCAAATTCAGCATAATGAGACATCTCAGATACTGCTTCCTGCATACGTCCTTCAATAACGCTGTCTGAGTCCTGACCGCGGCTTGTCAGCCGCTGGCGCAGCACTTCCGTAGAAGGCGGCAGGATGAAAATGCCACAGGTATCTGGCATAATTTTTTTCACCTGACGGGCACCCTGCCAGTCGATATCTAAGAACACATCAATACCGCGGTGCAAAGTTTGCTCAATGGTCACACGCGACGTGCCGTAGTAATTACCGAACACCTCAGCATATTCGAAGAACACGCCCTGCTCGATGAGCGCTTCAAACTGCTCATGACTGACAAAATGATAATGTACGCCGTCAACTTCTCCGGGCCGTGGCTTACGGGTGGTGTGAGAAACTGACACCTGCATGGGATATTGTTGATTTCCGTCATGCTTTTCCAGCAATGCTTTTATTAAACTGGACTTTCCCGCACCTGAAGGGGCTGCGAGAATAAACAAATTACCAAGTAGAGAAGCCATAATCTTGCTTTTTGTCATCATGTTGTGGTGATTTCAGACGGCAATGGTAGCATAGCGCTAAGAATTGAGTAACAGAAGCGACAATATGAAAGAAGCCTTATTACCCTACGTAGAAGCAAATACGGGTGACAACCCGCAGGCTTGTGTTATCTGGCTGCACGGTTTAGGTGACTCCGGACACGGCTTTGCCCCAATTGTCCCCGAACTGCAGATACCGGCTGCTTTACCAGTGCGTTTTCTGTTTCCTCATGCGCCGGAGCGTCCGGTAACCATCAACGGCGGTATGCGTATGCGTGCCTGGTACGACATTAAAACCATGGATCTCGATAACCGCGCTGATGAAGCCGGCGTCATCGAATCTGCAGAGATGGTAAATGCACTACTTGAAGCCCAGCATGAAGCCGGCTTCCCGTATGAAAAAATGGTACTGGCCGGCTTTTCTCAGGGCGGTGTGATTGCGCTGCACCTGGGCACCCGTCTGCGACATAAAATTGCAGGCATCATGGCGCTGTCTACCTACATGTGCAAACCGGGCAAGCTGGCAGAAGAAGCCAGTGACGTCAACAAGTCTACGCCGGTGATGATGGCCCATGGCATCCATGACGAAGTGGTGCCGGCAGCGCTGGGCAAAATGGCCCATACCGCACTTGAAGACAATGGTTTTTCAGCGACCTGGCAAACCTATCCTATGCAACATAATGTATGTGTACAGGAAATTCAGGATATCAGCCGCTGGCTGCAAACTGTGCTCGACTAAGCTTTTCAGGATTTACCCATGAGTGAACAACCCGTTTCCCGAACTACCGTCCGTATTGCCACCCGCAAAAGTGCACTGGCCCTGTGGCAGGCAGATTATGTCAAAGAACAACTGCTGATGGCCCACCCCGGCCTGCACGTAGAACTGGTGCCCATGAGCACCCAGGGCGATAAAATTCTCGATACGCCGCTGGCCAAAATTGGCGGTAAAGGCCTGTTTATCAAAGAGCTGGAAGTGGCCATGCTGGAAGGCCGTGCAGACATTGCGGTACACAGTATGAAAGATGTACCGGTGGAATTTCCCGAAGGCTTTGGTTTACACGCTATTTGTCCCAGGGAAAATCCCTTCGATGCATTTGTGTCGAATACCGCTGCCAGCATTGATGATTTGCCTCAGGGCGCAGTCGTGGGTACGTCCAGCCTGCGCCGTCAGTGCCAGTTACGTAAATATCGTCCTGACATCAAGATTAAAGACTTACGGGGCAACGTGAATACCCGCCTCGCGAAGCTGGATAACGGCGAATACGATGCCATCATTCTCGCTGCCGCCGGACTTATCCGCCTGGGGATGCAGGACCGCATAAACCATGAATTGTCTCCTGAGCTGTCTTTACCGGCGGTAGGCCAGGGCGCTGTCGGCATAGAATGCCGTAACGACGATATCGAACTGATTGCCCTGCTCGGTGCGCTCAACCACGCAGATACCGCAGACCGGGTTTACGCCGAGCGGGCCATGAATACCCGTCTGGAAGGCGGCTGTCAGGTACCCATCGGCAGTTTTGCCACACTGGCCAACGACACCATCACACTGACCGGTATGGTTGGCAGCGTCGACGGCGCAACCTTACTGTATGCATCTGCAACCGGTCACCGCGAACGGGCAGAAGCGCTTGGGGTGGAAGTGGCAGAATCGTTACTGTCACAGGGTGCCGGCGAGATTTTAAGCGCCCTGCACGATTAATCATTTAAACCTATGATATTGATTACCCGCCCTGAGCAGAAGCTGGCGAAAAGTGTCGCAGCCTTTCGCCTGGCGGGTATTTCATGTTCTGGTGTCGCCCCGCTGACCATCACTTCATGCGAAGAAGAACTTAGCCGTCTTGCACATCATCTTGCAACGCAGCCTGCAGATTACATCATCGTTACCAGTGCTTTTGCCGCGCAGTTGTTATCTGCGTTACCGCTGTCAGCACTGCCCTCCCGCTGGTTTGCGGTAGGCACATCAACCGCACAGGTGCTTGAGGAATGTGGCCTGTCTGTAGCAGTACCGGAGCAGCAAAATTCAGAAGGTTTATTGGCGTTATCACAACTCAATAGTGCAAACCGGCGACAAATCGTTATTATTAAAGGGCAAGGTGGTCGAACCACTTTGCGGGACACGCTCTTATTGCAGCAAAACCACGTAGAAGAATTTGCGGTCTACCAGCGTCTGTTGCTGGAAAAACCTATACAAACAGATAATTGGCAGTGGCCACAGATTACAGGCATAGTGGCAACCAGCGGCGAAATGGCAGAGCAGCTGTTTCGCGTTTATGATACTAACATGTTGCGAAAGCAACGCTGGCTGACCGTCAGCGACAGAGTAGCAGCACAAATCAGCGCCTCAGGTGCAACGCAGGTTGCCGTTTGCAGTGACGCCAGTGACAACACGCTATGTGCGTGGATAAAGGAAAATTGGGAGTAAACCATGGCTGACAACGATAAACACAATACGGATTCCACACTGGTGTTGCCTGAAGAAAAAGACATCACGCCGTCGTCAACGGCATCCGGCAAAGACAAGGCCGGTGCTGAACCTACTTCCAAACATCCGTCCCACGCCGGCTTATGGATTGTCATTATCCTCACCTTGTTGATTGCAGCCGGTACCGCAGCGGCGGGCTACTGGTTTCTGTGGCAAAAAGACAGTGGTCAGAGCGCACTGGCAGACGAGCAGTCGGCGCAAAAGGCAATTCTGGGCAACCTGAACGATGAAAATGCACAACTCCAGCGAAAGCTCATCGAACTGGAAAAAAGTAAGCAGGCACTTGCCGGCACGGTGAACAGCCTGACGGAAAAAACAGAGTCCCTGCAACTGCAAACCGAGCAACTACTATCACAATTAGGTGAAATGGAAGGCCGCCGCCCGTCAGACTGGTTGCTGGCAGAAGCGGATTATCTGGTGCGCATGGCCGGCCGTAAAGTGTGGCTTGAACAGGATACAGATACTGCAGTGCTGCTGCTTGAAAATGCCGATCAGCGTTTAAAAGAGCTTTCCGATCCGTCAGTGATCCCGGTGCGCGGGCTGATTGCACAGGATATTCAGACACTGCGTCAGGTTAACCGCACAGACACCGTTAAACTTGCATTAACCCTGTCAGGTTTCCTGTCTCAGGTAGACGCGTTGCCGTTAAAAACCTTCACCCGTCCGGATGAAAATACAGGCAAGGAAGCGCTGTCTGAATCGGTAGACGACTGGAAAAGTAATCTGGCGAAAGTCTGGCATTCTATTGTTGACGATTTTATTTCAGTACGACGCACTGATGCGCCTGTTGCACCTATGATGACTGCTGAAGAAATGTGGCTGTACAAAGAGCAGCTTAAACTGCAAATCATGCAGGCACAGTCTGCTGCTATGAGCGGTGAAGACAATCTGTATCAACAGTCGGTTGCAAACGCTAAAGCCCTGCTGAATGATAAATTTGATACTGATGCACCGGAAATTAACGGCGCACTGTCTACCCTGGATGCCCTTGGTGAAGCCAATGTGCAAGAAAACCTGCCGGAAGAACTCAGTGCTATGGCACCGCTTCAACGCTTGCTGGAATCCCGCGTTAAAGCCGCTTACGGCAAAGGAGAGGCAGCACAATGAAACGGTTAGTGTATGCAATTCTGCTGGTTATAGCGGTACTTGCCGCAATGTTAATTGCGCCGCAGGTTATTGGCGACAAAGGCTATGTGCTGATTTCCATGGGTCAGTTACACATTGAAATGTCAGTTGTCAGCCTGTGTATTACCGTATTTTTCAGTCTGCTGGCTTTGTGGATCATCTGGCGGTTACTTTCCCGCACGCTCGGGTTATTTAAAGACTCAAGACAATGGTTTGGCGGCCTTTCCCGCCGTAAGCGCCAGCGCCGTTTTTACAATGGTCTTCAGTTAATGGTTGAAGGCGATTTCATCGCGGCGAAAAAAGCACTGCAGGATACCACTGACGGCGATTTCGACGGCGTGAACTTTCTGGCCGCTGCACAGGTGGCCAAGGCGCTGAACGAACCGGAACGGGTACGATATTTACTGGACCGCGCTGCAGAGTTTAATAACGCTAAAGTAGCCGCCCATGTTGCGCTGGCAAGGCTCGATCTCGAACAGGGACACCAGCAGGAGGCACTGGACAAGCTGAACGAACTGGATGAAAAAGCGCAAAAGAACCCGCAGGTGATCCGTCTTAAGGCCCGTGCTATGGGCGAACTGGGTCAGTGGCAGTCACTGGAAGAAGTTTTGCCGCAATGGCGCAAACCATTAAAAGACGATTACGTACTGTGGGCGCAGAAAATAGCGAAAGGAAAGTTTGCTGAAATTGCCAGTAAGCAAGGTGCCAATGCACTGAAGCAACACTGGGAAAACATGCCCCGCAAAGCCCGTGCGGACAACGCGTACCGTGCAGCTTACGCACAGCAATTGCTGGAACAGGGCATGCACAAAGAAGCAGAAACCTGTCTGGTTGAGTGGCAGAAGAAAGGCCCTGATCCGATCTTGCTTCCCTACATGGCACAAATCAGTATTCCTAATCCGGCAAATGCTATCCGCGCACTGGAACAGTGGATAAAACAGGACGACACAAACCCTGTTCTGTTCTCCTGCCTGGGTCAGTTAGCGCTGAACGCCGGCGACGACATACTTGCCGAGAAAGTGTTGTTAAAAGCCATCAAACTGCATGAAAACCAGCAGGATCTTATCGCACTGGCAGAAATCCGCGAGCGCAAGCAGGATGCCACCGGCGCCCTTGCTATGTATAAACGTAGTATGGAAGTCAGTCAGAACGCGCTGGTATAAATAATTTGTACCGGAAAATAAAAGCCCCGCTGCAGTCTTTTGATTCCGGCGGGGCAATATAAGAGACGTAAACAAAAGCCGGCAATCTATAAAACAGGCTTATTCTGTGCCTTTAAAGCCTGCTTTATTTTGTTGCTAAATTCAGTTGCTCTTTTAACGATATCGCTCTCGTCTACAGTGAGAACATTCCTGTCTTTCATCAGCAATTTACCTTCCACAATGCTGTGTCTTACATTAGTCGCGTAAGCTGAATACACAAGCACAGAGTAAGGATTATAAACAGGCGTCATATTGGGCGATTTAGTATCAATCACTATAATATCTGCCCGTTTGCTTTCCTCCAGAGAGCCGATCTCATTTTCCATATTCAGCACTTTCGCACTGCCTGAAGTTGCCATTTTTATCACTTCGACGGCTGGCATATTAGTCCGGTCATTCGTCCACAACTTGTGAAGTTTAGCTACCTGATTAAACTCATCAATTAAGCTCAGTGTGTTGCCTGACATCGGGCCGTCAGTGCCCAGACCAACATCAACGCCCTGCTTCAACATTTCTGTCACCGGCGCCACGCCTTTTGCTGATTTGATGTTTGCACTCATATTATGCGCTACACCAACATGATGCTTTTTAAGAAGGGCAATATCCTGATTGCTCACTCTGATGACGTGGGCCCCTATCAGATTATTGTTAAGCACACCGATACTTTCTAAATAGGCCACCGGGGTTAATCCGCCACTGCGCTCAGCAATCACCTCCTCCTCCCTTTCAGACTCAGCAAGATGCGTCAGTACAGGCACACCGAATCCTTCAGAAAGTGCTGAAATTTTCTGCAAAGTGCCGGTGGTATTAGTGTATGGAGCGTGAGGCGCAAAAGCGGGAGTAATGCGCGGATGATCCGCATAGCTTTTAATGAAATTAACCGCATAATCAATCCCTTCTTCTGCGGTTTTAGCATCGGCCTGAGGATATTGGATCACGGTTTGTCCTAAAACAGCACGCATACCAATTTCGTCGACTGCCTTTGCGACTTCATCTTCAAAATAGTACATATCCGCATAAGTGGTCACGCCACCTTTAAGCATTTCAACATTACCGAGCTCAGCACCTAACCTTACCATTTCACGGGAAACGAATTGCTTCTCAAGAGGAAACATATACTTATGCAGCCGGTCAGGCACATCATCACCCAGTGAACGCAATAAGGACATTGAGGCATGAGTATGTGTGTTGATAAACCCGGGCAAAACCAGATCACCGTCCACATCAAGGAGAGTACCGGCACGGTAATCTGATGCTTTTTCTTGTGGACCGACAGCCACGATACGGCCGTCTTTAACGGCCACAAAACCGGATTCATACTCTGTCAAAGTACTGTCCATAGAGAGGATATGCCCACGGGTAATAAGAATATCGACTGATTGCGCCGCTGATGCAGACAATGAAGCGCCGATAAGTGAGACAAGTGTAATAACGCGGGTAAATTTCATAAGAAAACACCTTACGGGGAGATGAAAAAGGTTGTACTGCTACGGGGCTGACCCGGCAGTACAACCATCAGAGAGTGATCAACAGATTAGAATTTCACCTTAACGTCGGCTCCCCAGGTTCTGCCCTGATTCACCACACCGGCAAGGTTATTGATCGTCACTCCACCAATTAACGCTGTTTCATCTGTGATGTTACGGCCGTAACCTGCAACTTCCACATCATAATTGTCGACCATGAACAGGTAGCCAACCCGCACGCCGCCTTCAAGGTAAGGGTCCTGTCTCATTTCCAGTGCATCAATAAGTGAGAACCGCACTTCACTGGCATAGGACCAGTCGGTGTAGAAATACAATTCACCATCGCCAAGTTCGGTGCTGTAGCGCATAGTGAAATTACCAATCCACTCAGGTGCCCGCGGAAGAGAAAGACCGTCAACACTAATCAGCCCGTTTTCATCCACCGGGTTCAACACTGTACAGAAACTACAGGTTGAGATAGCTACGTTTTCATCCTTAATTTCAGTGTTGTTGTAGCTGACCCCTAACGTTGTAAGCAGGTCAGAAGTGATAGCGTATTCGCCCTCAAATTCAAACCCGTAGCCTACTGTCTTATCAACATTAACTAACTCTTTGGCAGCCCCTTCATCAAAAGACGATTGAGCCGTTAACTGTTGATCGTTCATCTGGAAGTAAAACAGATTGAAGTTTACCCGTGCTGCATTGTCCAGCAGGTCTGATTTAGCACCCACTTCTACCGAGTGAATAACTTCTGAGTCTGCAACACTGAGTTTAGGGTCGCTGCCACTGACAACACGGCCCTGAATACTTGGTGCTCTGAACCCCTTTGCCAGCCTGGTATACAGATTAGTGTCATCTGAATACTGATACATTGCGCTCAAGTCCCAGCTGATAGCAGAATCTTTCGTATCAGCATACATAGGGTCAAAAAACTCACCGTCGCTGGCGGTAGAGATAATTCGCTGAGAGAAATAATCTTTCTTATCTTTCGAGTACCGGATACCCGCAGTCACGCTGGTTCTGTCATTGACTTCGTAATCACCGGAGGCGAACACAGCCCATGCATCAGTTTTCTGATTCTGAGTCAGATACCGCTTTAAGCTGCCGTCTTCGTTGTAGTGGAAGGTGTCGATATCCAGATCTTCTGTGAAGAAGAACACACCAGCCTGATAATCAAACGCACCCAACTCGTTTGAAGCCATTCTCAGCTCCTGAGTGAACTGGCTGTGGTCAGGAATACCGTCGGCACTTTCAACTGAGAAAGATGGAACAGTGCCCAATTCGCCGGTGTAGCCGGAAGGATCAGCAAAACTACTTACCCGGTAACCACCATCGACATCGGCCTGTGAGTACATTTCCACAGTTTCATAGCCCGTTACAGAGGTAAACGTGTAATCAGTCGTGAAATATTCCAATTTCATACTTCCGCCCTCGGTTTTCACCGTTTGCGTGGCACGTTGCGCGGCATCGTGATAAACCACATCGCGGTCGAATCCATCAACGAAGTCGTTGGTTCCGGGCTTTATTGCACTGGCTCTGAACACTGTGGGCGTTCCGTCTAAATCACGGGTGTGGTAGTTAAACAATGCCGAAAACTGACTGTTCGGTTCGTATAGCACCTGCACTTTGGCAGCACGGTCGTCATAGCCCCCGAGAATATCGTTTTGTTCAAAACCCGGAGCACGGGTATCGATATAGTCTGAACGTGTCTGGTTAAGTAGAGATACACGCACAGACACGGTGTCAGTCAGACCACCACTGATGGCACCATGAGTAGACAATGTGTCCAGAGACGAATAAGACGCGCTGATATAACCTTCGAAATCCTGCGTAGGACGGTTCGAAGTGAACTTTACCAGTCCTGCAGGTGTGTTACGGCCAAACAACGTACCCTGAGGACCCCGTAACACTTCAACACTCTCCACATCAAAGACGGGGAAACCTTTTAAAAGCGGGTTCTCCTGAACCACATCATCAGTGATCAATGATACCGGCTGAGAGGCATTTACATCATAATCCTGATTGCCCAGACCGCGAATATAAAAGCGGGGGAAAGAACGGCCAAACGAAGATTCAATTTTCAGACTTGGAATGCGGGCTGACATGAAACGGATATCATCACCGGCGGTCGACGCACTTTCAAGCAGGTCACGTTTCATGACAGAAACTGAAACTGGTACTTCCTGTAAATTTTGAGTACGGCGTTGTGCGGTAACGGTAATGTTCTCAACCTTCCCCTTACTTGTTTTGCTAACGGCCCCGCTATTCGCTTCGGCTGACTGCGCAGAGGCGTCAGTAGACGCTGCGGGCTTTTTTCCCTCAACGGTTTCATCCACATTTTTCTTTTCAATAGCGATGGTTTTCTTATTGATATAGCGATAACTAAGCGCAGTCCCTTCAAGGAGCTTATTAAAAGCAGCTTCTTCGCTATATGTTCCGGAAAACGCTTCAGTTGTCAGGCCGTCTGCAACATTGGAGAAGAAAACAATCTGCTTTCCATATTGTTTTGCGATGCTCTGCAAAGCCCGGTCCAGCGGAACCTGCCCCACCGTAACCTGTAACTGCTCCTGATTTTCAATATTCTCTGCAGCAACGCCAAAGCTGCCGGCCAGTGACAGCATCACTGACAAGACGACTGGCTTCTTCTTAAATTTGGGGACACGAGTTCTCATGCTTGTATTTCCTATATCCGTACTACATATAATTATCATTGGCTTCGTTGCGAGCCTTTATTTATGCGGGCCGAAAGCCCACTAATAAATAAAGAGTGTGAAAGTGCTGGATTTAGGTACTTATTTTTTTTATCTTGAAACTTCCGCGAAGTTTTAATCTGATTTTGATAAGTATTAATTCATCTTCCCCTCAGAATTCCGGCACAAGACATCTTTCTCTATGGGCAACCACACTGCGACGAATAAAAAGAGTAAATGCAGCAGCTTTGTAAAAGGGCTCTACGACAGTTCTTATAAGGAACTGTTTGCCTTCTTCATGCGTCGATCGAATAACAATCAGCAGGCTCAGGATTTTTCGCAGGAGACTTACCTGCGGCTGATGAATGTAGAAAGAAAAGATCTCATAGAACAACCCAAAGCCTACTTGTTTCGTATTGCCGCAAATCTTGTGCATGAAATGCGTTCAAAGAATGAGCGGATTGCTCAAAATGAAACACCTCTTACTGATGGTCTGGAAAATTTTCCCGGCAATGAAGACCCTCACCTGCAACTTGAGCGGCAGAAAGCTATACAAGAACTGGAGAAAATACTAGTTACACTTCCACCTGTTTATCAGTCAGTATTACTGCTGAGGAAGCGCGATGGCCTTAATCATGCGGAAATTGCAGAAAAACTGGGAATTTCTATTCACACCGTCAGAAAATACTTAACCCGTGCTATGACAGAATGTCGCAAAGCGCAAATTGCGAGTGATGCATCATGAATATGGTTAAACAATCTAATTCTCTGATCATTGAACAAGCTAGCTACTGGGCGGTATTGCTGGACGATGGCGAACTGAGCGAAAAAGATCGTCGTGAACTGACGCACTGGTTGCTGATGGGACCTGCTCACGTGGAGGAATTTATCCACGCATGCGTGTTGCTGGATCTGATGTCAGATGTTGATCAGAGTAAAAAGCTATCCGTCGACAAATTACTCGCTCAGGTAGAATCAGCAGCGGGCAGTAAGGTGACTCCTATCACTCAACATCAGAAGCTGACCGGTAATAATTCGGACCACGAAACGTCCGGACGCCCCCGGAAAACCCGCTGGCTTCCGGTTGCTGCCTGTTTGCTGGCGGGCGCTATTTTCGCTTATCAGATGCTGCCGGTTAAAAGCGCCGGCGAAACGCCTGTAGCGCAAAATCAGCCTGTACAATACAAAACATCACTGGGTGAGCAAAGAAGCATCACGCTGGAAGATGGCTCGATTATCTACCTGAACACGCTGACTGCTGTAGATATTAACTATACCGGGAAATACAGAAACATCGTTCTGCATCAGGGAGAAGCAATTTTCAAAGTTGCACATAATCTTCAAAAGCCCTTCAGGGTCTGGGTTAACGACACAATGTTCCAGGCGCTGGGAACCGAATTTAACGTCCGCAGTGAGCCCGGAAGTGTTGCATTGACGGTTCTTACCGGAGAAGTCGCACTGGCAAGAGAAGCGAAAAAAGAACAGCTGATTCCGTTTCGCTCCACCGGTATCAAACTGACTGACTTTACTGCACCGGACTTAACGAAAGACAGGCCTCTGCTGGTGACTGTGGGACAAAAAGCTGTGCTTCAGGACAATGGTAATATTCATACAGAAGCATCGGTAGATGTAGCCAGAGAGACGTCGTGGAAATCCAGAGAAATGATTTTCCGGAACGACCGTTTAGATAACGTAGTTCGCGAATTTAATCGCTATAATGCATTGCAGGTCACCATCGCCTCTGCGGACTTGTCAGGTATGTCTGTAACCGGTGTATTTGAAACCAATGACCCGATGTCTCTGCTGAATTTTTTGGAAAGTTCAGGCAAAGCAAGAATTGAAAAAACGGATATAAACAAAGTTACGGTGTATGACCGTTAGTGGTTGTTGTAAACAGCACCTCATCAAGCTCCCGGCTCTTTGATTAGCTTACTCAACGAAGTGCTGTTTACCCGTTATCAGAACAACATATTCACCAGTACGGCGATAACGTAGGCCAGGATACCGTATCCGACGTACAGGCCCCATGCGAGTTTATTACTGCCGGTTTCACCTTTAAGCATGGCAACGGTTGCTACACATTGCAGCGCCACAACGTAGAACAGCACAAGGCCAAGGCCGGCGCCGGTTGTCAGTCCGTCAGCCTGAATACGTTCAGCCAGACCATTAACATTGTCTTCAGCACCATCCATACCGAACAGTGTACCCAGCGCACCGACGAATACTTCACGGGCGAGGAACGACATCAGTATTGCCACGCCGTAACGCCAGTCCAGACCCATTGGCTCGAATACAGGCTGGATAACATGGCCGATTTGCCCGAGCCAGCTGTCTTCCAGAGTCGAACCCATCGGGAAATAACCCAGGATCCAGATCCCCACCGACACCACGAAAATAATCGGTGCAGCACGGCGGATAAACTGCATCCCACTGTCGATAACCCGGAAGGTTAACGGCTTCCAGTGTGGTAAGCGGTAAGTGGGTAATTCAAGAATGAACGGCATGTCTGACTCTTCCAGATCTTTAGGTAAGAAGCGTGTCAGAAACTGGCTGACAATCAGGGCTGTGATAATGCCGAAGAAATACAGGCCGAAGAAGGCAGCCCCCTGCAAGCCAAAAATGCCCAGGAAAGTACCGTCTTCCGGCACCAGTACCGCAACCAACAATGCATAAACCGGCAAACGGGCTGAACAGGACATCAGCGGGATGGTCAGCATGGTGATAAGACGCTTGTGCGGCGACTCGATAGTACGGGCCGCCATGATGGCAGGAATGGCGCAGGCATGACCCGAAAGATAAGGAATAAAGCTTCTGCCAGATAAGCCCACTGCGCTCAACGGGCGGTGACACATCAGTGCCGCACGGGCAAGATAACCGCTGTCTTCCAGCAAGCCGATAATGAATGTCAGTACCATAATTTGCGGTACGAACACCAGGAAAGAGCCTAAACCGCCGAATATGGCGTCGTTAAAAAAGTCAGTAACAATGCCTTCCGGCGTAATTGCACTGACACCTTCAGCAGCGCTGCCGATCAGCGTTTCCACGCCGTCCATCAGGGGGGCCGCGAGAGTGAAAATACTCTGGAAGAGTACAAACATGACGCCGAGGAATACCAGTGAGCCGGTCCAGCTGTTTAACAGGAAGCGGTCGACGCTGTTCTGATTTTTCAGCACAACATCCAGGTGCAGGCCGTACTTTGAAGCCAGTGCCTGACTCTGATTTACCGCAGACTCCCCCTCTGAAAGCGATGTCGTCGGGATATGACCTGACGGCGCTTTGGCAACAGACAGCATGGTCTGCTTAAATTCATGCAAGCCGTCCAGGGTTCTTGCTGACAGCGCCATTACCGGACTGCCTAATTCTTTACTCAGCGCCTCTGTGTCGATATCTTCGCCGATCCTGCGGACTTCGTCGATGAAGTTGAGGGCAAAGAGTACAGCTTTATTGTTGGCTTTTGCCAGTTTCTGCACCTGCAGACCCAGCACTAAACTGCGCTCTAAACGGGTGGCATCAAGCACACAAACCACCAGAGAGGTATCGTCACGTTCTACCGATGCGGTGATTTCTTTAATTGCGATTTCTTCATCACGGCTAAGACCACGAAGCGTGTAAGTGCCCGGCAAATCTACCACTTCAAAATCCTGACACTGACCCCGTTTAACTTCCACGGTAACACCGGGATAGTTAGCGACTTTTTGTCGCAGACCGGTTAATTGATTGAATAAAAGACTCTTACCGGAATTGGGCTTTCCGACCATTAAAATGCGTTGCATGAAAAAAGGGTATCCTGTTACTGCCGACAGCGGAAAAGTGAGCGTTAGTTACGCACTTCAACTTCGATTTGTGCGGCGAGATTTTCTTCGATAGCAAACACGCTGCCACCCAGTTGCATCACGATAGGTCCGCCCAGCGGGCCTTTTCTGACACACTGAACTTCACGTCCATTCTGAACGCCCATTTCAGATAAACGTTCCTTTACGTTGACACATAAACTCTCTTTCACAGAGATAATAATTGCTTGTTGTTTGCTTGGTAAATCCCACAATGTCATACAAAATCTCTAATTTAATCAACGCGTTAAACCTGGCGTTGAGTGTTCGACTACATTGAAGAGCCTAATGACAATAATTACTATTCAGCCTACCAGAAACTTCACAAACCGACCAGCGATCTGGCAGCAAACTCGCTAAAGACACTTATCAGCGCGTTAAGACAAAGCTTGTTTTCTTTTTCAATTCATGATTATAGTAAAAACAGAACTTGTCGGAGTGCTTCGTCTTTCACATGAAAGCAAGCTGAGACCGCATTGCGGGATCCGTAGAACCTGATCAGGCTAATACCTGCGAAGGGAACAAGCAGCAACACCGTTCCACCATCACAACAGACGACCGTCTGTTTGCCGGTGTTGCCCCTTGTATACTCACTCCTGACAAGCATTTATCACCCGAAAAGGAACAAATGCTATGTCAACACGACGCGAGAAACGCCAGCAGGCACAAACATTTATACAATCACTGAAAGGTGAAGCTTTTCCTAATTCTTTCCGCCAGTACGAAGAAGGGTCAGACCCGTCAATCCGTGTGCCCATGCGGATGATTGCCCAGTCTCCTACCCGCATCAGCGAGCAGGAAGAAGAAATTAATCCGGATATTCCCGTATACGACGCCTCCGGCGTATTTGGCGACCCGGCCTGTGAAGTCGATGTGACCAGAGGCATTCCGCATTGCCGCGCTGAGTGGATTAACGCACGAAGCGATACGCAAGCCATTGCCGCGTCTGAATCATCCTATACGCAGGCGCGGGATGCAGACATCACCTCAGAATCCATTCGTTTTCAGGCGAAAAATACCATCCGTAAAGCCGCTGCCGGCAAGGTAGTAACGCAATTGCACTATGCCCGCCTGGGCATAGTGACGCCGGAGATGGAATACATCGCCATCCGCGAAAATATGGGTCGCGCTGCGATTAAAAATGAACTGTTGAACCAGCAGCATGAAGGAGAAGCCTTCGGCGCAAACATACCACCGGAAATCACCGGTGAGTTCGTACGCCGCGAAGTCGCAGAAGGCCGGGCGATTATTCCGGCCAACATCAACCACCCTGAAGCTGAGCCGATGATTATCGGGCGAAACTTCCTGGTCAAAGTGAATGCCAACCTCGGTAATTCCGCGGTGACCTCGTCCATTGAAGAGGAAGTGGAAAAGCTGGTCTGGGCCACACGCTGGGGCGCAGACACCATCATGGACTTATCTACCGGCCGCAATATTCACGAAACCCGTGAATGGTTACTGCGTAACAGTCCGGTGCCCATTGGCACAGTGCCCATTTATCAGGCGCTGGAAAAGGTCAATGGTGTCGCTGAAGATCTCGACTGGCCGGTTTTTCGTGACACCCTGATTGAACAGGCTGAGCAAGGGGTGGACTATTTTACTATCCACGCCGGCGTTCGCTTACCCTTTGTACCGTTAACCGCTAAGCGTGTTACGGGCATCGTGTCCCGTGGTGGTGCTATTATGGCGAAATGGTGTTTGTATCATCATCAGGAAAGTTTTCTGTATGAACATTTCCGCGAAATCTGTGAAATCTGCGCTCAATATGACGTAAGCCTGTCACTGGGTGACGGTCTGCGCCCCGGTTCCGTTGCTGACGCCAACGATGAAGCACAATTTGCCGAACTGCGCACCTTAGGCGAACTCACAGCTATCGCGTGGGAATATGACGTTCAGGTGATGATAGAAGGCCCGGGCCACGTGCCTATGCACCTGATCAAAGAGAACATGGATGAGCAGTTATCTCATTGTCATGGCGCACCGTTTTACACCCTCGGTCCGCTGACAACGGATATCGCCCCGGGGTATGACCATTTCACGTCCGGGATCGGCGCAGCACTGATTGGCTGGTATGGCTGTGCCATGCTTTGCTACGTCACCCCCAAAGAGCATCTTGGCCTGCCGGATAAAGAAGATGTGAAGCAGGGCCTGATTACTTACAAAATTGCCGCCCACGCAGCAGACCTGGCAAAAGGTCACCCGGGCGCACAAATACGCGACAATGCCATGTCGAAAGCCCGCTTTGAGTTTCGCTGGGAAGACCAGTTTAATCTGGCACTGGATCCGTTTACCGCCCGCGCCTATCACGACGAAACCCTGCCACAGGCTTCAAGCAAGGTGGCGCACTTCTGCTCCATGTGCGGTCCGAAATTCTGCTCCATGAAGATTTCTCAGGAAGTCCGTGACCATGCACAGGCGGAAGAAGCGAAGCAACAGGGCATGGCCGATATGGCGAAGAAGTTTTCAGCCTCCGGCCGCGCTCTCTACGTTGATGCTGCCGTTGCTGAGGGCGAATAATGTTACCCCGTGTTTTAACCATTGGCGGCACCGACAGCTCCGGCGCCGCCGGTTTACAGCAGGACCAGCGTGCGCTGCAATGTTTTGCTGTCCACCAGATTAGTGTGGTCTCGCTGGTCAGCGCGCAAACTCATGACAGTGTGCTGCACGTTTCTCCGGTATCGCCGGCGTCATTTTCGGCACAGCTGCAAGTCGCTTTTCAGCCGCAGATCCCTGCGGTAATAAAAGTGGGTGCGCTGGCGAATGATGAACAGATCCATGTGCTCATTAAGAAACTGTCTGAATATCCGCAAATTCCGGTGATTTGGGACCCTGTATTACAGACATCATCAAAGAGTAAACTCGGTGACTTGTCGTTTGATGCTATCGCCGGGCTATTGCCCTACATCACGCTTATCACGCCGAACTATGATGAGCTGGCCTGGCTGACAGGCTTTACGTTACGGCAAGCCAGGGATGAACTGGCTGCCGCCCATCAGCTTATCGCTTCCGGCTGCGATCAGGTGCTGGTAAAAGGCGGTCACAGACCAGACTCATCGCTCCGGCCCGACTCCGGGAACACGTCGGAAATCTGTGATGTGCTGTACAGCAAAGAAAACGTCCGGCGCTTTGTGCACAAAGCCCGGCAGCCTTTTAACTTACGGGGTTCCGGTTGTCTGCTGGCATCGGCCATCGCCGGAGCAATGGCTGAGCAGTACATCACAGAAGATGCAGTTTCGCTGGCCGAAGCTGTGGTTGCCGCAGCCTGGCAACAGGCAGAGTTGGTTTTACCTGAAACGGCTGTCCTTCGTCGCCCGCCGTCTGAACGTGAGGGGCACGCTGAACAACAGACACCGTTGCTTCCCGCCTCACTGCTTCCTCACTTCCCTGCGGTTTTCGAAGGCTTGTTACCAGTAGAGAATGATTATTTTTTACCGGAATTACTGGACTCTGCGCCCGGGCTTTATCCCGTGGTGGACAGCATTAAATGGCTGCAGCGCCTTCTCCCTTTAAATCTTAAGATCATCCAGTTGCGGATTAAATCCAAAGGTGCAGAACTGAGTGAAATCATCCGCGAGGCAGTAACCATGGCTGCCGGATACAACACCCAGCTTTTCATCAATGACCACTGGCAACTGGCTATCGAACACGGGGCGTATGGTGTGCATCTCGGGCAGGAAGATCTCGCATCTGCCGATTTGAGTGCCATTGCCCTTGCCGGGTTGCGGCTGGGCATTTCCACTCACGGATATGCAAAGCTGTGCCGCGCCATTCAAATCAGGCCTTCTTACATAGCGCTGGGTCATATTTTTCCTACCAGAACGAAAGATATGCCCTCTGCACCACAGGGTACGGCGCGGCTGGCTGACTACGTGTCACTTTGCAAATATCACGGCATTCCCACTGTGGCCATCGGCGGTATTAAGTTAAGCAATATCGACACCGTGGCTGCCACAGGCACAGATGCCATTGCCGTGGTGACGGCCATTACAGAAAGCAATAACCCGGAAGACGCCGTCAACGCATTGCGCGGGAGGTGCCGCCGTGCTGACCACTGAACTGTATTCACGCTACAGCCGTCATTTACTGCTGGATAATTTTGATGAGGAAGCCCAACTCCAACTCATGCAATCAAAAGTCATGCTGTTTGGCTGCGGCGGACTGGGCTGTCAGGTAGCCATGGCGCTGGTATCTGCCGGTGTTGGCGAAATTGTGCTGGTCGACCATGACATCGTAGAACTCAGTAATTTACCCCGCCAGTGGCTGTTTACCGAAGCCGATGCGGGACAAAAGAAAGTCTGTGCTGCACGGTCGCGACTGGCAGCCATGCATGGCGGGTGTCAGATTAGATGCATTGATGACCCGGCCGATCCCGTCAGACTTGCCACCCACCTGCCGTACTGTTCGTTGCTGCTGGATTGCACAGACAGCGTGTCCAGCAGAAAATTTGTCAATGGACTGGCCCTTGAACATAAGCTGCCGCTCATTTCCGCCAGTGCCGCAGGCTTTGCTGCCACGGCGCTGGCGCTCAATCCTGCATCCGGCTCGGCCTGTTATGAATGCATGGAACAGATTGGTGAGCACTCACAAATGTGCATGGAACAGGGAATATTCAGTCCTGTGGTAGCTATTGCCGGTCAGTTTCAGGCCAGTCTTGCACTCAGTTACCTGTGCGGCATTCAACCTGTGGATTTCGGACAACTTCACGTCTATGACGGACGCGCCCTCACCCTGCGCCATTTCAGGGTGAATAAAAATACGGCGTGTCCGGCATGCTCAAACAATATCGGGGGAACACCATGAACATATTGTGTAACGGTGACAAGCTTACTCTGCCAGAAGGCAGCCTGCTCGCCGATGCGATCAGTGATTATCTGCAGCAAACCCCGTCAGTGGCTGTAGCGGTAAACCAGACAATCATACCGGCCAGCCAGTGGCAACATTATAAGCTCCAACCTGACGATGCCGTAGAACTCTTTACTCTTGTAGCGGGAGGTTAATGATGCTGACAATTGCCGGCACCACTTTTACATCCAGATTATTCACCGGTACTGGGAAATTCAGTCACCCTGATATCATGAAAGATGCCCTGGTCGCCAGCCAGACCCGGCTTGTTACGCTTGCACTTAAACGGCTTTCAAAATGCGACGTACCCGACCCTACCCTCAGGGTTTTGCGTTCGCTGCCGGTTACATTACTGCCTAACACCTCCGGGGCGGCGACAGCGGAAGAAGCGGTTTATGCTGCCCGTCTGGCCAGAGAGCTGTTGGGAACCAGCTGGCTGAAACTGGAAATTCATCCCGATCAGCGCTTCTTACTTCCCGACCCCGTGGAAACTCTCAAAGCCGCTGAAGTGCTGTGCAAAGAAGGCTTCGACGTGCTGCCCTATTGTCATGCGGATCCTGTCCTCTGCAAGCGTTTAGAAGAAGCCGGATGCGCTGCCGTGATGCCACTAGGCGCGCCTATCGGCTCCAATAAGGGCCTGCAAACCCGCGAGTTCCTGCAGATTATAATAGAACAAGCCGGCGTGCCGGTGGTGGTTGATGCAGGGATCGGCGCTCCCTCTCATGCTTGCGAAGCCATGGAAATGGGCGCTGATGCAGTACTGGTAAATACCGCCATTGCTGCCGCGACCCAACCTGTTGCCATGGCCACTGCGTTTGCAAAAGCCGTGGAAGCCGGCCGCGAGGCCTGGCTGGCCGGTGCAGCACCGGTTAACTCCCGGGCTTCCGCCACCAGCCCGTTCACACAGTTTCTGGCTGGCTTATCATGACAGTGGCAGAAGAGCTGTCCCGCACAGACTGGGACGATGTCAGGCTTGCGCTTTACAGCAAAAGCGCGGCAGATGTGATGTCAGCACTACAACGCTCCGTCCGGCACTGGCAGGATTTTCTTGCGCTGATATCCCCTGCCGCAGAGGGATTTCTGCCGGATATGGCAGTTAAGGCACAGGCCCTCACACGCCAGCGTTTCGGCCATACCGTGTCTTTGTTCGTGCCATTGTATCTGTCGAACCTGTGCGCCAACGAATGCACCTATTGTGGCTTTACCATGAGCAATAAAATTAAGCGCACGAAACTGACCATGGCTGAAATATCAGAGGAAGTTTATGCCATTAAGAAAATGGGTTTTGATTCCGTGTTGCTGGTTACCGGCGAGCACGAAACAAAAGCAGGCATGGATTATTTTCTAGAGGCAATAGAGTTAGTAAAGGCTCACTTCAGCCATGTTGCCATGGAGGTACAACCTCTTTCCACAGATGAGTACCGTGCCCTTGCAGCAGCCGGAACTGACAGTGTGCTGGTTTATCAAGAAACTTATCATCGCGCCCATTATGCGGAGTATCACCTGCGGGGCAAAAAGCAGGATTTCGACTGGCGGTTAGCAACACCGGACAGGCTTGGCGAAGCTGGTATGAACAAAATCGGTCTCGGCGCATTACTCGGGTTATCCGAATGGCGGACGGACAGCGCATTTACCGCATTACATCTCAGCCTGTTACAACAACGCTACTGGAAAAGTCGCTACTCCGTTGCGTTCCCCCGCATCAAGCCCTGCGCCGGTGACCGGGCAACGCAGAAAAGTCAGGTATCAGATAAGCAGCTCATACAACTTATTTGCGCTTACCGACTGTGTTTTCCGGAAGTGGAATTAAGCCTTTCCACCAGGGAATCCCCGGCATTTCGCGACAATGTCGTACCATTGGCTATTAATCAATTGTCTGCCGCATCGCAAACACAACCTGGCGGATACAGCGCTCCCACAACAGCACTGGAGCAATTCTCAACCGAAGACACCCGCTCAGCCAGTGCAGTGGCAAACAGCCTCACCGCCCGCGGACTCGACCCGGTATGGACAGACTGGCTGAATGCATTCGGCCGTTAAGTGCAGTTAAATGTATTGGGAGAGTACAGGACGCACGGGCTGGGTATTCCCGATGGGTTTCATACATAATGTTTATAAAGCGTCAAAGATAGGCAAGGCTTTTCAGATTTACGGGGAGGAGCCAGACGGGAGGAAAGCCGGTTAAGCATGAGCGGAAGGGAAATCTTGATGCGTTTCAAACCCTCAGCCGCAGGGATGCGGCTGTGGAGCTCCCATGGATGGGTTCACAGCGTGTTTGAAACGCATCAAGGTTTCCCAGCTCATGCGTCCGGCTTGCTTCCCGAATCAACCTACCCCGCTGTTACAGGGCTTGCCAGTGCTTTAAGTTTGGTTTTCAGCAGTTCTGTGAAGCCACTTTCGTCATCAGGGCTGTCAGGGTGAGAAGGCCATACTGCCATGAACTGATATTCCATGGTTGTTGCCGGCTTGAACTGAATCAAATAGTCATATTCCGCTTCAAATTTGCGGGAGATATCGTCTACTTTGTAGAACAGTGCCATGCCCAGCTCGTCATCTTCGCCCAGCAAGCTTTGCTTACCGTAAGTGGCAATGACGCCCCAGCCATTCATTTCAAGTTCGATGTACTGAGTGTTGTCATGCTTAACAATGCCCGTTACCAGGTCATCTGCTGTTTCGCTTAACGACACGGTTACCGTAGTTGACGGGTCACCGGCGTGAATTTCGTAATCTGCACTGGCATCGAGTTTCTTACCATTCACATCCCAGCCATCATAATTCACGGTGAACCCGGCAGACAGCTTGTCGTCATGGCCCAGTACCCAGGACATCTCGTCCACGTTCTGCATATGCATTACCGTGTCGCCTTCCATACGGCCAAAAGAACCAAGACCCAGCGCCTTACCCACTTTCAGCACATCGCCGCCCCAGTCAGACAAATCATGATAGCTGTCGTAACCATCCTGCCCCACCTGATGCAGCACGGGCTCATTACCGGTTTTTACAAAGATATCCGTGCCGTTACGCCAGTCCAGATATAAGCGGTATCCCACAAGGTCATTTTCCCAGCCAGGTCCTTCATAACGTAAATAGTATGAATGATCAGTCAGTTGCGGAGGCGCAGTAAAAGAATCTACATTCTCAAAGCTGAAACCGTCTGCTTTATATTCTTTACCATCCCATTCACCGCCCTGACGAACTGACAATTCAGTGTAAGCAACATCCGGTGCATCCGGGGCTGAATCTGACAGAGCAATTGTGGCTTTTTCACCGGCATCCAATGTGACTAAAACGTTAAGAACATCATTTCCCTGCTGATCTTTTGTCCACTCAGAAGGAAAGTTTGTCACTTTTTTTGTCACTGCATTGTCGTCATCAAATGCGCTTGCCGGAAAACGCAGAAGTTGCGGAAGCGCTGCGCCGCCGGCCGGATTACTCACGCTGACCTTACTGACAACAGATTCTGCAGATGATTGTTTTTCCTGACTTTCCTGATTAGAAGACGGGGTTTTATCAGGGCTGCATGCGGCAGCGGATAACGCCAGAATGATACTCAGTGGCAGGGTTGATTTCTTCATATTGCGCTCCGTGATTTCGTCGTTTAGAGGTCGTTATTCGGGGAAATACTTTGCACTAATATATTGACAATTGCCACCGGTGGCAATTATTTTAAATATTGTTAACATTGTAAACTGTGTGTGGTGTTTCATCGCTTATCCGGAAAATGCGTTTCCGGTTCATTTACAACACCCGCAAAATTCATCGTTTTTACGCTAAAAGGAAATGTCATGCCTAACTTCAGTTTGACGGGAAAACGTGCGCTGGTCACCGGTGCCAGCCGCGGTATCGGACAAGCCATGGCCGTCGCTCTGGCCGAATCCGGCGCCAGTGTTATTTGCGCCAGTTCCCGTGAAGGCGGATGTGAAGAAACCCTCGCCAAAATCCGCGCCGTCAGCAACGTGGAAGTTACCGCCCTGCATGCCGATCTGTCTGACATGGCAGCGGTTCAGAAGCTGGCTGATGACGCACAGGCTGTTTGGGGTGGTATCGATATTCTTGTGAATAACGGCGGCACGATTTTCCGCAGCCCGGCCGTAGATTTCCCGCTGGAAGAATGGCAGAACGTGTTGCGCGTAAATACAGACTCAGCGTTTCTGCTCAGCCAGCGAATCGGCCGCAACATGATTGAGCAGGGTTACGGCAAAATCATTAATACCGCATCTATGCTCAGTTACAGCGGCGGCATCACAGTACCTGCCTACACTGCCAGCAAGCACGCCATTGCCGGATTAACCAAAGCACTGGCTAATGAATGGGGCAAGCACAACGTTCAGGTGAACGCTATTGCGCCCGGCTATATCCGCACTGACAACACGCAGGCTCTGCAGGACGATGCAGGCCGCAGCAAGGAAATTATTTCAAGGATCCCGGCCGGACGCTGGGGCGAAACGGAAGACTTAAAAGGCGCACTGGTGTTTCTGGCCAGTGATGCAAGCAATTACGTGAACGGCCATGTGTTAGCCGTCGACGGCGGCTTCCTTGCCCGCTGATCCTCACAAACCCTACAAGAGACAGGCACCATGACTACTGAACACGAAATCCGTTACGCCGTAGGACAACGGGAAGTTAAGTCTTACGACACCAATGAACTGCGTGAAGCCTTTCTGGCTGACAAACTCATGCAGCACGGCAAAATTTACTGGGTCTACAGCCACTATGAGCGTTTCATGGTGGGCAGCGCAGTACCAACTTCTGCGCCGCTGAAACTGGAAACACTGGATGACCAGCTGAAAATGAGTTACTTCACCGCCCGTCGTGAAGTGGGTGTTATTAACATCGGCGGTACCGGCACAGTCACTGTAGGCGACACCACCTACACACTGGAAAAAGAAGAAGCCCTGTATATCGGTAAAGATAACGAATCCGTTGTGTTTGCTTCAGACGATGCGGCTAATCCGGCGAAGTTCTACCTGAATTCTGCACCGGCGCACCATGTTTACCCATGCAAAAAAGTGGGTAAAGGCGATGCCAATGTGCTGCATCTTGGCAGTCAGGAAACCAGTAACGAACGTGATATCAATCAGTTGCTTATCAACACCGTGGTTGATACCTGTCAGTTACAAATGGGGTTAACCCGTCTGGCACCGGGCAGTGTGTGGAATACCATGCCGGCCCACCAGCACGACCGTCGTAACGAAGTGTACTTCTACTTCGACTTAGCCGACGGACAGGCGGTATGTCACTTTATGGGTGAGCCACAGGAAACCCGTCATATCTTTGTTTCCAATGAGCAGGCCGTGCTGTCACCGCCCTGGTCAATTCATTGCGGTGTGGGCACTGCGAACTATGCGTTCATCTGGGGCATGGCCGGGGAAAACCTCGACTATGACGATATGGACAAGTTCCCGCCAGACCAGCTCAGATAAGTATTGAGGTAAGTATGTTGCGCCTTAAAGTTGTGCCGGTACTGCTGCTTGTATTCATCACAAGCCTGATTGCCGGCTGTGGCAGTAAGCAGGACAGTGACGTGGTGGTACTCAGATTGGGGCATTCTCTGGATCCCCAGCATTCTGTGCATAAAGCCATGGTATTTTTGGGTGAACGTCTGGATGAATATTCCGGCGGCACCATGCAGGTAGCCATTTATCCCGGCAGCCAGTTAGGCACCGAACGGGAAATGATTGAACTGTTGCAAATCGGCTCGCTGGATATGACCAAAGTGTCTGCCAGTCCGCTGGAAGGCTTCGCGCCGGAAATGCAGATTTTCAGTATTCCCTATGTGTTCCGTGACAATGAGCACTACTGGAACGTACTTAACAGCAACGTGGGTAAAGATTTGCTCTCTGGAGTGGAAGCGTTCAAGCTGAAAGGTTTGGGTTACTACGACGCCGGCAGCCGCAGCTTCTATACTACTGACCGCCCTATTCGCACGCCGGAAGATCTAAAAGGATTAAAGATCCGTGTACTGAACAGCCCTACAGCGGTGAAAACCGTACGTGCGCTGGGCGGAGCAGCCACACCGGTCTCCTGGGGCGAACTGTACACAGCTTTACAGCAGGGTGTTGTCGACGGTGCGGAAAACAATCCGCCCAGCTATTACCTGTCCCGCCACTACGAAATCGCCCGTTACTATTCGCTGGATGAGCACACCTCTGTACCTGACGTCATGCTGATGTCGCTGCGTACCTGGAACAATCTTACACCTCAGCAGCAGGGCTGGCTCAATCAGGCCATGGCCGACTCTGTGGTTTATCAGCGTAAATTGTGGCAGGCGTCTACAGAAGAGTCTCTGGAAAAAGTAATTGCTGATGGCGTGGAAGTGATTTATCCCGACAAGCAACCCTTTGTGGATGCAGTAAAACCTTTCCACGACAGCTATGCCGGCTCTGAAGTGGGTAATCTGCTAGATAAAATTAAGGCGATGTAATCATGCGACAGTTAGTAAAGTTAATTGATAAGAGTCTTGCAGCGTCGCTGATTGCTGCCATGGCCGCTATCCTTCTGGTGGTGGTGTGGCAGGTTATTTCCCGCTACCTGCTGAAAGATCCCGCTTCGGTAACTGAAGAGCTATCCCGCTTCCTGCTTATCTGGATTGGCATTTTAGGTTCTGCTTACGCATACCGTCAGAAAGTCCATCTGGGCTTTAATCTCATCGTAAACCGTCAGTCTGAAACTATGCGCAGACTCATTATGACCTTCGTTGAACTGCTGGTTGTTACCTTTTGTGTGCTGGTACTTATCGTCGGTGGTAACGCACTGGTCAGCCTGACTCTGGATCTTAATCAGATTTCTGCAGCACTTGGCGTAAAAATGGGCTGGATTTACACCGTTCTGCCTGTTTCCGGCGTCATCATGGTGTTCTACAGCTTCATCAATATTTATAACCTCTGGATAGACGAGTCACAGGAGCCGCTGTAATGGAAATGACTGCAATAATCCTCATCGTTGGCTTCTTTTTCTTTTTACTGATTAATGTGCCCGTTTCTATCAGCATTGGTCTCGCAACCATGGTGGCCATGCTGATAAATATCGAGCTTGAACCGGCAGTGACTACGATGGCTCAGCGTATGGCCGGCGGACTGGACAGCTTTGCGCTTCTTGCAATACCTTTTTTCGTTATGTCAGGTCTGATCATGGGGCGCGGTGGTATTGCCAAACGGCTGATTGAATGTGCCATGGCCCTTATCGGTGCGCTGCCGGGTGGTCTGGCACTGGTGAACGTGGTGTCCTGCATGCTGTTTGGTGCCATCTCAGGTTCTGCGGTAGCGGCATGTTCAGCCATCGGCAGTTTCATGCTGCCGGAAATGAAGAAAAAGGGCTATGACCCTAATTTTTCTGCGGCGGTTACCGCGGCGGCTGCAACAACCGGCATGCTTATTCCGCCAAGTAACATCCTGATTGTTTATGCTATTGCCAGCGGCGGCGTATCTATCGCTGCATTGTTCATGGCGGGTTACATTCCGGGCATCATGGTGGGTCTGGCACTCATGGTGGTGTGCTACATCTGGGCAAAAATTAAAGGCTATCCGCTGTCAGACCGCTTACCCATGAAAGTGGTTGCCGAAAAACTACTGGCCGCTATTCCCAGTCTGTTTCTGATCGTGCTGGTGATCGGCGGTATCGTCGGCGGCGTATTTACCGCAACGGAAGCCGGTGCCATTGCTGTGGTGTATTCACTCATCCTGTCTGTGGGTGTTTACGGCGAGGTAAAAACCAGAGAACTGCCCGGCATTCTGCTTAAGTCTGCAGAGACCACCGCCATTGTTATGTTGCTGATTGCAGCGTCTACGGCGATGTCATGGTTACTGTCGTTTGAGAATATTCCGCAAACGCTCAGCGCCGCATTACTGGAACTCAGTGACAATCCTATTGTCATCTTACTGCTTATCAACCTGTTGTTGATTGTGGTGGGTGCATTTTTGGATATGACACCGGCCGTTCTTATTTTTACGCCAATCTTTCTGCCGGTTGCCATGCAGCTGGGTATGTCCCCGTTGCAGTTCGGCATTATGATTGTGCTTAACTTATCTATTGGTTTGTGTTCACCGCCGGTAGGTGCAGTACTGTTTATCACCTGTGCCATCGCAAAAACCAAACTGGAAAATATAATCCGGCCATTGTTGCCACTTTATGCCGCGATGTTTGTGGTGCTGATGTTAGTCACCTATGTGGCGTGGTTCTCAGAAGCACTGCCCGCAGCACTGGGGTTCTGATATGCGCTTTAACAAGCCCTGCCACTGGTAGGGCTTGTACGTATTAAGATTGTGAATCCGCAGTGTAAAAGGCTAAACTTACCCGACCTGACCGTTCCGCAGGATACCCTACAGGGGGAACAGCAGGTGTCAGAGGTGCAAAGAGCAACAATGATTAAATAAAACGAGCAGCGTTAACGCTAATAATAATAAGTGAAAAACATGGATAAACGTCCGACTATCAATGATGTAGCCCGCCTTTCAGGGGTGTCTAAACGTACGGTTTCCCGCGTGATCAACGGCGCCACCAATGTGGGTGCGGCCACCCGGGAAAAAATCCAGAAAGTCATTGATGAGTTAGGCTTTTCTCCGGATAAGCAGGCCCGTGGCCTGGCAGCTTCCCGCTCATTTCTGCTCGGTATGATTTACGATAACCCGGATGCCCTGTATATCGACCAGGTGCAACGGGGCGTTCTGAACGTCTGTTCAGAAAAAGGCTATGAACTGGTTGTTCATCCCTGCCACTACAACTCACCGGATTTCATCGACAACTGTATTAAGTTCGTCAAACGCTCGAATATCGACGGTGTGGTGATCCTGCCGCCGGTGTCTGAAGCCAAAGAACTGGCTGCCGCCCTGCGCGATCAGGCTATCAATTATGTACGTATGGCGTCAGTGGATTTAGACGACCACGCGAACATTGTGGTGTCTGACGACCGTGCTGCCATCAGCGATCTCGCCCGTTATCTGGTGTCTCTGGGACACCGCGACATTGCCATCATCAGTGGTCCGCAGGCTTACTACTCTTCCATTGAGCGACTTGAAGGTTTCCGCGATACCCTGCGCGAGCTGGGCATCGATTTACCTGACAACCGCGTTATCGAAGGTAAAAACAGTTACGAAAGCGGTATCGAATGTGCCCGCAGTTTGCTTATTCAGTCATCCCGCCCTGCAGTCATTTTTGCCAACAACGACGAAATGGCCGCCGGCGTACTGAAAGTCGCTCACGAAATGGGTATACGCGTGCCGGAAGAACTGTCTATTGCCGGATTCGATGATAACTTGCTGGCTGCCAGAGTGATCCCGTCGCTGACCACAGTGAAGCGCCCGGTAACAGCCATGGCATCACTGGCTGCGAAGAAAATTATTGCGATGATCGAGAACAAACCGACGGACGACATGGAAAGTTATCTGGTGAAACCTCACCTGATCATTCGTGAGTCCACCCGCAAAGCAGAAAAGTAAAAGAATTTCGCTGATGAAGATTGATCCGCTGTTTATTCTGACCTACAATGCCACCGGTGGCATTCATGTTAAGAAACTGTTCCCATTGTCTTAACAGAATTAACGGTGCCTTTCGCCAGCAGGAGTGTAAGTATGCAAGACCAAACCCAATTGATTCAGGTTCATCCGCAGGACAATGTTGCCGTAGCAACAATGGACTTAGAGGCGGGTATCCAAAACAATGATCTTGAGCTTACCCTGGCTGATGCTATCCCCGCGGGACATAAGGTTGCCCTGAAGGCCATGAAGGCCGGTGAAAACATTGTTAAATATGGCTTTCCCATTGGTCATTTAACAGAAGATGTTGCCGCCGGTGCCCATATTCACAGCCACAACCTGAAAACCAATCTCAGCGGTCAGGAAGCATACACGTGGAAAGACCTGAAGAAAAGTGCCACCGGGAGCAATGCCACAGATGGCACGTTTATGGGCTATCGCAGGGAAAATGGTAAGGTTGGGATCCGCAACGAAATATGGATTATCAATACAGTTGGCTGCGTAAACCGCACTGCAGAGCGCATTGCTTCAGAGTGTGAGCGCCGTTTTGCCAACGAGTGTGACGGATTCCGCGCTTTTACTCATCCCTTTGGTTGCTCGCAGCTGGGCGACGATTTAACAGATACCCGCGCAATTCTGGCAGCACTGGCTTCCCATCCTAATGCCGGTGCTGTTTTAATCGTTGGTCTTGGCTGCGAGAACAACCAGCTTTCAGCCATGCTGGAGCTGGTAGATAAACCTGAAGACCGCCTGCGTTATTACAATTCACAGCAGGTAGGCGACGAAATTGAAGAAGGGATCCGTCTGGTTTACGAAATGCTGAAACCGGTGGGTGCCGATAAACGGGAACTGATCCCCGCCTCGGAACTGGTTCTGGGCGTTAAATGCGGCGGCAGTGATGCGTTCAGCGGTATTACCGCTAACCCGCTGGTTGGCCGCATGACCGACATTTTAACCGGCATCGGCGGCACCGTACTGCAAACAGAAACCCCGGAAATGTTCGGTGCAGAACAGTTGCTGATGGACCGCGCCGTGTCTGAGCCTGTGTTCAACGACATTGTTTCACTGGTCAACGAATTCAAACAATACTTCCTCGACCATAACCAGCCAGTTTACGAAAACCCGTCCCCGGGTAACAAAGCCGGCGGTTTAACGACACTGGAAGAAAAATCCCTCGGTGCGGTGCAGAAAGGCGGCCAGGCGGCTGTCGGCGGCGTACTGAAATACGGTGAACCTGTTCACCAGAAAGGTTTGTCACTGCTGCAGGCGCCGGGTAACGACGCTGTCAGTTCAACGGCCCTGGCCGCCAGTGGCGCTCATATCGTTTTATTCACCACCGGGCGCGGTACACCGCTCGGGTTCCCTGTACCCACAATAAAAATATCGTCAAATTCCAGAATAGCAGAACAAAAACCACACTGGATTGACTTCAATGCGGGACAAGTGCTGCAAGGCGTCAGTATTGACGACTGCGCAGCACAGTTGTACCAACTTTGTCTCACTACAGCGTCAGGACAACTTACCTGTAATGAGAAGAATGGCAGTCATGAAATTGCTATTTGGAAACGAGGCGTAACCCTTTAAAAAAGAGAATGTTATGAAACCGATTTTACTTCATGAAGACAGGCTTTTTCCGGTTGATGAAAAGACCCGCGGCATCGCCCGTGAGTTGTATCAGTCTGTCAGGGACTTGCCTATTATCAGCCCTCATGGACATACTGATCCGCGCTGGTTTGCCTACGACGAAAACTTCGGTAATGCTACCGAACTGTTTATTCTGCCTGATCACTACGTGTTTCGTATGTTGTATTCTCAGGGTATCACCCTTGAGCAGTTAGGCATCCGCCGCTGGGATGGCGGTGAGTCTGAAGCAGATCCGCGTAAAATCTGGCAGCTGTTCGCTGACCACTACTACCTGTTTCCGGGTACACCGTCGCGCATGTGGCTCGACACCGTATTTAAAAACGTGTTCGGTCTTACCGACATGCTGTGCTCAGACAACGCTATGGACTACTACGAGTTCATCACCAAAGAGCTGGCGAAGCCTGAATACAAACCCCGTGCACTGATGGACCGCTTTAACATTGAGTTAATTGCCACCACTGAAGGCGCACTGGATCCGCTGACTCATCACGGCGCGATTAAAGGCACCGGCTGGGACAAGCGCGTTATCACCACCTTCCGTCCTGACGACGTGGTAGATGCATCCCGCGAAGATTTCGTAGATAACATCGCTAAACTGGGTGATATCACCGGCGAAGACACCACCAGCTGGCAGGGTTATCTGGCCGCATTGCGTCAGCGCCGTCAGGTATTCCGTGAACACGGCGCTACCGCTACAGACCACGGCCACCCGACTGCCGCCACCGCAGATTTATCTGCCGCTGAATGCGAAAGCCTGTTTGCGAAAGTGCTGTCAGGGGATTCCTCAGCCGCAGAGCAGGAACTGTTCCGTGCACAGATGCTTACCGAACTGGCCGGTATGAGTGTGGAAGATGGTATGGTGATGCAAATCCACCCGGGATCATTCCGTAACCATAACGAAAGCCTGTTTAAGAAATTCGGCCGCGATAAAGGCCACGATATTCCTATGCAGACTGACTACGTTAACGCACTGAAGCCATTGCTGAACAAGTACGGTAACGAAGCGAATCTGAATATCATCCTGTTTACCCTGGATGAAACCGTGTATGCCCGTGAACTCGCACCGCTGGCCGGTCACTATCCGTGCCTGAAGCTGGGTCCGGCGTGGTGGTTCCACGACAGCCCGGAAGGCATGCTGCGTTTCCGTCACAACGTTACCGAAACTGCCGGTTTCTACAACACCGTTGGTTTTAACGACGACACCCGCGCGTTCCTGTCTATTCCGGCCCGTCACGATGTGGCCCGTCGTATCGACTGCCGTTTCCTGGCGCAACTGGTCGTTGAGCACCGCGTTGCCGACTGGGAAGCCGCCGAACTGGCACAGCAGCTGTCTTATAATCTGGCGAAAAACGCTTATAAACTGGGGTAACCGCATGGCACGTCTGAATTTCTCTACGCTGGCGGACTTGCCGTCAGAAGTAAAACAGCCTCAATACGATGTGAATGCCACCACCACCGGCATTGTGCATATTGGCCCGGGCGCATTTCACCGCGCCCACCAGGCGGTGTATACCGATCTGGCCATGGCCCACGGCGGCAACTGGCGTATTGACGGCGTGTCTATGCGCAGTAAAAGCCTGAAAGAAAAACTGTCCGGCCAGGATAATCTGTTTTCACTGGTTGTACTGGACAACGAGCCGTATACTCAGATCATCGGCGCAATGAATAACGTGTACGTGTTAGGTGAAGACCGCGATGCCATCATGGCGTCGCTGACTGCACCCGCAACACATATCGTTACGCTGACCATCACTGAGAAAGGCTATTGCCTGGACAACCAGGGCAAACTCGATGCTGCCCATCCGGATATCCTGCACGATAAAGATTTTCCGGAAGAGCCGGTATCGGCTATCGGATTACTGGTTGCTGCACTTAAAGTACGCAAAGAAAACGACGCCAGCGAGATCACCATCGTCAGTTGCGACAACCTGTCTGATAACGGCAGCAAACTGGGTGCGGCCGTTGTGGCATTCGCTCAGTTACTCGACAGCGAACTGGCTGCGTGGATCAGCAAGAACATTTGTTTCCCTAACACCATGGTAGACAGCATTACGCCGGCTACCGACGATGCGCTGGTGAGCCAGACGGCTGCTGCTCTGGGTGTCACCGACGAGTGGCCGATTCAGCGCGAAGCCTTCACCCAGTGGGTCGTGGAAGACAAATTCAGCGGTCCCCGTCCCGCCTGGGACAAAGTAGGCGTGACCTTCACCGACGATGTGCATCTGTTTGAAAAAGCCAAACTGCGTGTGCTTAACGGCACCCACTCCACTCTGGCCTACACCGGTACGTTATGTGGTATCGACACGGTATTTGAAGCCATCAGCAAACCCGATATGGAAGCCTTCATCTGCCGCCTGCTGAAAGAAGAAATACTGCCGACTATTGATGCCGGTGACAAAATGGATTTATCAGCCTACGCCGATGACATTCTGAACCGCTATCACAACAAACATATCCGTCATTTACTGGCGCAGATTGCCTGGGACGGCTCACAAAAGCTGCCTTTCCGCATTCTGAATACCGTACGCGACCGCATTAAAGCCAAAGCCAGCTTTAACCTGCTGAGCGTGCCTGTTGCTGCGTGGATTCTGTTTATCGCTAAACGTCAGGCGGCGGGTGAAACCATTACCGACCCGATGGCTGAGCGTTTATTGTCGCTGGCTGAAAAACACAGCGGCGATACGAAAGCACTGACGGATGCAGTACTGAATGAACGTGACGTGTTTGCTGAATTGTCTGACAACCAGGCATTCCGTGACACTGTGCACGGTCAGGTTGAAAAACTCAGCAACATTACACCTGAAACAATGGCTGCATGCCTGGGAGAGCTATAATGAAAGGCATTAAACACATTGTGAAAGGCGCTCCGATTTTGCCAATTTTGCAGGCAGATTCGGTAGAACAAGCCCTGAATATTGCAAAAGCAGTAGAAGCCAGCGGACTTAAAAACCTGGAAGTGGTGCGCCGTACAGACGCTGCGGCGGCTTCTGTGACAGCTATCCGTGAAGCATTTCCGGATATGGTTGTAGGCATGGGTACTGTGCTCAGCCCTGAGCACGCAAAGGAAGCGGTAGAAGCCGGCAGCCAGTTTCTGGTGACGCCCACCGTCAGCCCCCGTTTACTGGACGGATTAATGTCGTCAGGGGTGCCGTTTATTCCCGGCACCAGTAATCCTGCGGACATTCTGATGGCCAGTGAATACGGCCTTACCGAACTCAAATTCTTCCCGGCCCACTTAAGCGGCGGCGCGCCAATGTTAAAAGCACTGGGCGGCATCTTTCAGAATATCTCGTTCTGCCCCACCGGCGGTATTTCCGGCAGTAACCTGAACGACTATCTGAGCCTGAAAAATGTGTTTGCCGTAGGCGGGTCGTGGATGATCCCGTCTGACATGGTAAAAGCAGAAAACTGGCAAGGCATCACAGACACCTGCAAGCAGGCGCTGGAGGCATTTGAAGGGTTACGACCATGAGCCGCATTGTCATTTTCGGCGAGTGCATGGTTGAGCTGGTTAACCGTGGTGCCGACACACTGTCTAAAGGCTACGCCGGCGACACCTATAACACTGCTGTGTACCTGAAGCGCTGCGCCCGTGATATTTCAGTAAGCTACTTAACCGCTATCGGCGCGGACTTCTTAAGTGACGAGTTGCTGTTTAAAATGGGCGACGAGGAAATCAATACCGACCAGGTATACCGCAGCGAAGACCGGAATCTCGGCCTGTACATGGTGCGCACGGATAAGCACGGCGAACGTACTTTCGCCTACTGGCGGGCAAACTCAGCGGCTACTCAAACGCTGAACCTTATGCGCGGGGATTTAAGCAACGCGGATGTATTCTATTTCAGCGGCATTTCGCTTGCCATTCTGGATGAAGTGCAGCGCCTGAAGCTGTTCGATTTGATTGATGGTTTTCGTGCGAAAGGCGGTAAAGTGGTCTTTGACCCCAATTATCGCCCGCGTCTGTGGCCCGGCCCTGAGCACGCTCAGTTATGGACAGACAAAGCCTATTCTCATTCAGATATCGCCTTTCCGGGCGGTGATGATCATCTGGCGTTATATGGCCACACTGACGTGGATGCCATCCACCAGCATGTTGCAGATCTCGGCGTTAAAGAGATCATCGTGAAGAACGGCGCTGTCGGCGTGCACATCTACGAACAGGACAGTCATTGCATCGTACCGGTTGAACGTGTAGAAACCGTTGTCGATACCACCGCAGCCGGTGATGCGTTCAATGGCGGCTACCTGTCAGCACGCTTGTCGGGTAAAGATGTTACCGACTCTGCCAGCTTCGGCGCAAAAGTCGCCGCCACAGTCATCAGCTATCCCGGCGCGATTGTGGAAAAAGACGCGTTTTATAAGCATATAGCAGCGCTCTCCTGATTGGAGGGCGTTAGTTCTCAGCAAAAGAAGCTATAGCTCCGCAGTGATTCCAACCAAAAATGTCCGTCCACTCGTTGTGGTATTGTAGGCACGATCGTTCGAATCACTATACAGTTCTTCTCTTACGTTAGTCAGATTTAATCCTTCAATGGTCATTTTCAATGAGCCGGATAACTGAATACTGGCCGAGGCATCAATGTAAGTCGTCGCGTGATAGCCGGATTCATCCTGATCGGTGTTTCCGGGCTGAACGGACAAAATATAGGGGCTGCGGTAAGCTGCAGAAACACGGGCAGACCAGTGTTGCTGATCGTAATACAGGGTGAAGTTGTAGCTACGCCTTGATAAACCGGCAAAGGTTTTAACCTGATTTTCGCCAGTTCCCTGCACGTCTCTGTACAATGTTGTGCCTTCTGCGTAGGTAAAGTTTGCGTTAACGCCAAGACTATCAAACGGAGATGGCAGAAAGTTCAAATCCCGGGAATACGCTAATTCGAACCCCTTAAACGTAGTGGAATCGGTATTTTGAGGCGTACTGACATAAAAGATATCATCTTCGCTGTCTCCTTCCTGCAACAAACTCGCCGGTAAACCGAGCGCCCGGTATGGCATAGCTTTAACTTCCTCAACTACGAAGTTGTCTATTTTTTTGAAAAAGCCGGAAATCGCCAGTATGCCCCCTTCATCAAAATACCACTCAATGCCCGTTTCAGCGTTCACTGACTTCAGTGGCTTCAAATAAGGATTGCCAATAAAAATCCTGCCAATATCTCCCTCATTTCTGGATGCCTGAGAGACTTCGGCAGTAATAGCTACATCGTGGATAGAAGGACGCGTGATGTTTTCATCCACACTGGCGCGCCAAAGCCAGTCGTCGCTTAATTCCAGAACGGCATTCATACTAAAAAGTACATCGTCGTATGTTTTCGAAACGGTAGCAGGCTCACCTTTTTGCAGGCCTGAGGTATAAAAGCGGGTTGAAAAATACCGGACTCCGCTTTGCGTGTAGAACGGTTTTCCAAGCCAGCTTCCGGTACTGTCGTACATGCCATATAACGCGTAAGTATCTTCTTTCAAATCAAAGTTAGTACTTTCAACAATGTCGTCGCCCGTCAGCTTGATATCTGCCAAACCATAGTACGATTGAATAGCCGCCAAATCTCCCTGAACCCACGCTTTGTCCGGGTGCTGGTTAAACAGCGACAACTGTGCGGCAGATATCTGCTCATCACTTTGTGCAGGGTATACGCTGCGGGCGCGGTCAACCCCGGTATTTTTAAATGATTTAACCTGAATACCCGCCGACAGCGCATCGCCACTTTCCAACAAATAACGCAACGATGCTTTTGCGTTATGAAATGACGAGCGCATGGTATTTTCCTGAAAATAGAGATCTTTTACCGTTAAACCGCTTAGCGATGCCGTATCCATGTTGGTAGAATAGCTCTCGCCGTAAAAGCGGTCTTCGCGAAAATCTGTAACAATATCAACACCCGTTTTGCGAATATTGACTTTGTTTACTTTAGGTTGCGAGTAATCACTGGCACTGGTACCCACAAGAAAATCGACACGAAATGCCGGTGATACCTGCCATTCACTGTCCAGACTTAGCTGATAGAACGTCGATGTGTTTTCATCTTCGCGGGTTTCTATCCGCCATGTTGCGTCGGTGTATTTGGCAAATAATACTTCCTTGTCAGTCCGGTTCTGCTCCCATACCACAACACTCACATCGTCGTTGTCCTTCACCGCACTATGATGTTCATCGAGGGAATTGTGTAACCGGCTGGCCATGCCATTCAACGTCAGTTGCCAGTTATCATCCGGCGCGTATTGCAAGGATGTCGTCACACCAATTCTGCGTTGATTATTATTCCAGAGCGAATAACGGTGCCCTCTGGGGAACCAGAATTCCCCCTGCTCCAGTGCTTGCTGTAATTCACTGTCCGTCTCTCCGCTATAGCTTTTTTTCTCCTGCCGCCATCGCGTTGTATTGGTGCCAAATTCAGTGGTATGCCGTTGGCTGTAAGCAACGGAGATAAGTCCACCGAATGTGTCATTCCGGCGGCTGAATAAGCCAAGAATGCCGGGATCTGATTCCTTGCTGTTCCCGTTGTAGCTTTGCTTAAAAGCAACAGTATTGATGTTGTCTGCAAAATCGAATGGTTTCGGCGTATGCAGCATCACCGTCCCGCCGATACCGCCTTCGTCCTGCTCAACCGAGTAAGACTTACTCACATCGATACGGTTGAAAAGCTCTGATGCAAAAAGTGTAAAATCAAAGGCACGGGTCCGGCTTACGCTTCCCCGGGCATCCATGGCAGAAGACGTCATAGCCATCGCTTCCATGCCATTCACCTTTACGCGGGTAAAGTCAGGTCCCAATCCTCGTAAGGATATTTGCCGCCCCTCTCCACCTTCACGGGTAATAGTGATTCCGGGAATACGCTGCAAAGCATCAGCAAGGTTTAAATCAGGAAAATCAGCGATATCTTCCGACAAAATCGTTTCCTGCGTCACCATCGCAAGACGCTTAATCTCTCTGGCACGGATCAACGACTGGCGAAATCCGGTAACTTCAATTTCTACAGTAGGATGAGTGCGGGTTACGGCGTTATTTTCTGTGGGCGTGGCGCCGGAGCTGCCAGTATTATCGCTGAGCGGAGAATCGCACTGGCGGATAACCCGGCCATTTTGCACCGGTTCCAGACAAAGGGAAAATGGTCGAAGCAAGGCAGAGATCTCTTGCGTACTGATAGTATGTCGCGACGGCGGCGTAGCCGTTAACCCTTTCAGTAACGCAGGATCAAATGCGACAGTTTCCCCGGCGTCACGGCTGAACTCAGTAACAATCTGAGCCAACGGGACCGGAGGGATGTTCCCGGCGGGCAGGGATTCACCGGCAACCACACAGCCCGGCGAAAAACTGAAGATAAAGCAACCGGAGACAAAACATCCTGAAACGCATGACACCGTGGTTCCAAACGTTTTAAAACTCCGGTTCTTCATAGCGAATTAATCAGCTTGCCGGCTTATTTCATAACCCGAGCGTGTGTCAGCAATATCCAGGTTATACAATGACCCCAACATAGCTAACGTCTGTGCCGTTTCTTCCAATTTAAATCGCCCTGCAACACGTCGATTTCCTACTGCACTGTCCACCGGCAATATGGGTTTTTCCGCATACCGGTTTAGCCGTTCAAACAAATAATTCAGAGACTCATCTTCGACTTCAATCCATCCGGTGCGCCAGTCTACCCGCTGTGTCAGATCAACCTTCTCCACAGGCCCCGCCACCCCGTTTTCGATAGTCAGTTGCTCGCCCGCCTTGAGTAAAAGCGGCGCACTGTCTGCATTACCGCGCACTTCAACAATACCTTCGTGTACAACTACATCTACCCGTTGTTCCTGCCGGTCAATGTTAAACGCTGTACCCACCGCTGTTACTGAAGATAAACCGACTTTCACAACAAAAGGCCGGCTGCGATCTTTGGCTACATCAAAATACCCCTGGCCCTTTTTCAGGTTTAAATAACGCGTATCATCTGAAAATAATACGGCTAATTCACTGGTGGGCTGCAATTGCACCTCACTTCCATCGCTTAACGCTTCATGCGCGGCGGTCAGCAATTGTGGTGAAGGTGCAACTGTTTCCCCCCGATAACCAGGCCAGATAATCGCTATAGCCAGCAATGACGCTGCAACGGCACTCCCCCATGTTACTAGAGTACGTTTTCGTGATGGGTGTGACACTTTTTTCGCGGAAAGAAAGGCGGCTTGCAGGGTCGGGTCTTCCCATGTAGCGATCATTTTTTCAAGCGTCGCGCGGTGTAACTCACTTTTTTCTAACCAGCGCACGAACCGGTGCCGGTTTAATGCATCCAGTTCACCGTCGGCAAGGCGGTCAATCCATTCCCCGGCTTCCAGGTAGACTTGTTCCTGTTGATTTGCCATTACTTACCCGCCTTATCCAGTTGCAGTTGGATGTCTGCCATTGCCCGTGAAATATGCTTTGTCACAGCTTCAGCGGAGATATTCAGACGCGCTGCAATGTCTTGCCGACTTTGACCTTCAATACGCCGCATCTCGAAAACCCGCCTGCGTTGTTCCGGCATAGCGTTAATCACCTCAGCAATAAGCTCTATCCGCTGCTGCGTTTCAAGATAGAGTTCGGGGTTCTGCCGGTAACAGTGCTGCTCTTCAATGTCACAAGTTTCGTGTGTCCGGCGCTTCGCCAGCAGATTACGGGCAACACGGAATGCATAAGCAAGAGGATTATCAATGACCGATGCACGGGACTGCTCTAACACGCGGGCAATGGACTCCTGATAAACGTCCGCCGCTTCTTCGCTGCTTGCGGAATGCCTGTGCAAGTATTGTTTTAGTACTTTGGAATTGATCAGTGCTTGCAACGAAGGACTGGAGGCTTTATCTGACATATGCAGCGATGGTACGACTAAATGAATTGGTTGATCACTTATCATCGCATGCGCCGGTGACAGATTCATTGCAGCGGAACGGCAGTCCATTATCAGCATACTGTATATAAACCGGATTACTGTAGAACCACAGGTCATCCCAGGGGTTTTCTCCTGCCGGATCAACTTCCGGTTCCAGTTCATCTTTTACATTTGTGCCGCGCACACGTACATAGGCACTGCCTTTGGGGGCAGGCATCTGAAATTGCACAACCTTATACGCGCCCTGCTGTTTCCAGTCTTGCGGGTAAAAACGCCGGATCACGCGGGTTGGTGCGCTGTCTGTTTCAGGGTACGTGCCCACAACCTCACCAAAAATGACATCGAGGCGTGCGACGGCAGGAAACTGGTGATTAAAGTTAGCGCTTTGCGGGTCGTGAAACGCAACCGTAACGGTAACAGGTTCCCCGCCGTGCAGATTCAGCATCTCTCCCATATCTGCCCGCTGCTTCCCCTGGCGGATACTGACGTAAAGTTCGTCAATTAAATCACCTGTGGTAATAAATACATTGCCTTCACGTATGCCCGCTAACACGCTGTCGTAGTCCCGGGTGGCCCGTACATAGGTTTTGGCGTATTCGCCTGGCCAGAAATCAGTGCGGCCCTCGGTGTAGTGCGCATGACTATCAGACACTGCAGTTACCGTCCACCGGCGGCCCTCGGCCAACAGCTTATCCCACACACCACCGACGACAGCCGACATTTGATCGGTGCCACCATGTGTGGGGTAGCCGAAATATTCTGCACGTGGCGCGTCCGGATCATTCGAACCGTCAGGGTTTATGGTGGCGGCCTGATGGCCGGGAATAGCCGTCATGCCGGTTACCACATCCGGTGCCGTGTCCTGCCACTCGCGCATTCTCTGCGGAGTAATTTTTTGATATTCATTCAATCCGGTAGCTTTCCGGGCAGGATGATTCACTGTCAGGAGCGGCCGTGGCGACATATTCTGCATAGCAGTTAACGCTTCTAACATGAACGCCTGTGTATCTCTGGGAGATTCGTCCGGGTAAATTTCTCTGCGGTTATACCGGCTTTCCAGCGTAAACAGTTGATCCACTTCCTGCTCACTTTTCGGGATAATCAATGTGCTGTGCCGCGCGCCGGGAGTGTCAAATTCCATCCCGTAAAACTGCATGATGTCCGGCACTGCTGCTCGTGAGGCAACAAGTTCCGGATAAGCCAGATTGCGGTTAATAACACTGTGATTCGGGCCGCCGTGATCGGTGGTCACCATCCAGTCCAGCTGATGAAATGCCGCCATTCTGGCATTTAACGCAGTAAAGTAATGCGCATCACCAAAGAAAATGGGTGACGGGGGATCATCATTCCAATTCCATTGTGCGCTAAACTTGCCATGAATATGATGATCGCCGGCTAGCCAGGTCTTTCCGTCATCAGGTATAAAGTCCTTGCCGGAGGAATCATCCGGCGCAACTGACACGCAGGCTGACAATACCAGTAATCCACCAGCCAGTGCTGCAACCGGAACAGGCTTTAGTACCATGTAAATCTCCTTTATAAAAACGCATACCGGGGACCAGCCCGGTATGCGGCCTGGTTTAAAACTGCATAGTAGCGCCAAGCATATAAGTGCGGCCGCTGGTCGTGCTGTTGTAAGCACGATCATGGGAGTCGCTGTATAACTCCTGACGTTCGTCGGTCAGGTTTATGCCTTCAAAGCTCAGCTTAATCGTGTCGGTCAGCTGATAGAATGAAGAGAAGTCGATGAATGTCGTGTCATGATAGCCAGACTCATCCTGATCACCGCTCGATGATGCGCCCGTGAGGTAGGCACTACGATAGGCAGCTGACACGCGCGCGCCCCACCCTTCCTGCTCGTAGTATATCGTGAAGCTGTAGCTGTTTTTCGATAAGCCGGTAAATGCTTTTTCCTGGTCGTTACCCGTTTCACCGTAGATATTGCGGTACAGCGCATCACCATCTGCGTAAGTATAATTTGCGATAACACCTAAGTGATCAAACGGTGCAGGCAGAAAGTCCAGGTCCCGGGAGAAGGTTAACTCCACACCTTTTATTTTAGATGCATCCATATTTTCCGGGCGTTGCAAGTAGAAGAGGCTATCAACGGTTTTGTCTGCCGGTAGTAATGCGGCAGGTAACCCTAATGAGGAATACACCACCTCACTGGTAGTATCGACAATAAAGTTGTCGATATCTTTATAGAAGACAGCTGCGGCGGCATAACCCACCTCATCAAAATACCATTCAAGTGCCGTATCCAGGTTCAAAGACTCAAACGGCTCCAGCATGGGATTTCCCATGGTTACGCTGGTAATGGCCTCGCCTGAAGTTTGTGACACTGACGCGTTGTAACTGAGTGAGCCTAAAGACGGACGGGTAATGTTCTTACTTGCCGCTACGCGCCAGAGAATGTTGTCCTGCAGTTCATAAACAACGTTTAAGGTTGGCAGCACGTCAGAATAAGAACGGGTGGTTTCGATAGCGACCCCGGAAGAAATACCGGCTGCGGTAATATCGGTTTCGAAATAGCGAAGACCCGCGCTGACTAACAGGGGCTTACCCGCCAGCTCCGTTTCCCAACCGTATTGCACGTACACGGCCAGGGTTTCTTCGGTAACGGGAGATTTGTCGTTTTGCGTTAACCCGCTATCATCAATCTGGTAGCCTGTCAGGCCATAGAAATTAAGTAACGCGTCCAGATCACCTTGCAACCAGTTGGTGTCCGGATGCTCATTGTATACATTAACAAGTGCATCATTTAAGGCCGTGACACCGGTATTTTGTGGCGCGATGTTTTGCGCATTACTCTGGGTTAACTGCCAGGCAGAGTTTTCGAATTTCTTGTAATTCACACCAAACTGCAATTCGCCGGTATCACCAAGAAGGTAAGTAAAATCTACTTTTGCGGTATCAAAATCGTTGGTGATGTAGTCTTCCTGCAGGTAGATGTCTTTCATCTCATAGCCGTCGATTTGCGTCGTATCGAAATCAGGCGACGAGCTAATGCCATAAAAGCGGTCTTGTCTGAAATCGGTTGCGATATCGACGATACCTTTTGCATGGATATTCGACTTAATCACTTCGGGCTGGTCAAAATCAGAAGAACTTGTGCCTATCACTGCGGTGGCATACAACGCCGGGGTAATCGTCCAGTCCATGGTTAATGTATACTGGTCAAACACTGATTCATTGTAGCGTCGTGAATTTTCATTACGCCAGGTTGCATCTTCGTACATGGCATACACCACTTCTTTCTGGCCATTGTTTTCTTCCCAGATGAGGTCAGAAACTACGCTATTATCTTTCACGGCCGAGTGATGTTCATCAGTGTTGTTTTCCAGTTCTGCATGCATGATATCAAGCGTGAAGGAAAGCGAGTCGGAGGGTTTATACTGAAAAGCAGCGGTTATGCCCAGCCGGTCCTGCGTGTTATTCCAACGGGAAAAACGGTGCCCGCGGGGAAACCACAACTCGCCTGAATCTAAATCGGCTTGCAGATCTGTATTTGCCGGGTCGGCCGCTGTTTTGCCACCTTCGCGACGCCAACGTGTGGTGTTGGTACCGTATTCAGCGGTATGTCGCTGACTGTAAGCTACCGATACCAGAGCACCAAATTTGTCCCACGTATTAGAAATCAAACCAGCCATACGCGGATCGGTTTCTTCGCTGTTACTGTTGTAGCCGCCCCGCACAGACAAAGCGCTTTTAAAGCCATCGTAGTCAAACGGCTTAGCGGTAAACAAACCTACCGTGCCACCAATACCGCCTTCTTCCTGATCCGCTGAGTAGGTTTTGCTGATATCAATACGGTTAAACAATTCGGAAGCAAAAACGTTGAAATCAAAGCCGCGGGTCCGGCTTACGCCACCACGGGCATCCATGGGTGACGCTGACGTACCCATAGCTTCCATACCGTTTACCTGTACCCGGGTAAAATCAGGTCCCAGTCCGCGAAGAGAGATTTGACGGCCTTCGCCGCCTTCACGGGTAATAGTCACCCCCGGTACCCGCTGTAGCGAATCAGCAAGGTTAAGGTCAGGAAAGTCTGCAATATCTTCGGCTAAAATGGTATCGCGGGAAATAATTGCATCTTTCTTTAAGTCTTTTGCCTGAATCAGCGAGCGACGAAATGAGGTCACTTCGATCACTTCAAGAGAATCGTCTGCGGCGGGGGCTTGCTGCGCCATAGCTGGTGTCATGCCCGTAAAACCCGACAGTACACTTAACGCAAGTGTGGTTTTCGTAAATCGGTTTTTCATGTGTGTTCCTAAATGTGCAAAGTAAAAGTGAACGTACCGGTGCGCGCGGGTAACACATGTAATGAGTCAACAGATGAAAAAAGCAGACAGTTTTTTTGATGAAGGTTTTGTGACGGTGATAATTTATCGGGTCAGGGTTATTTAATCAGCTCCCCGCTTGACTTCCCTCCGGGCTCTACTACTTTTCTAATATAACGTTGTCAAAGTAACAGACCATGGATAAAGATTTATTGTACAAGATCGGCAGCAGTCAGTTTGTGCGCCTGCCTGAAGATTTCAGATTTGAAAGCATGCTGGAATTCGATATCAATGAAACCGGCAGCACGGTATCTGTTCGCCCTGCCATTCGTGCGCTTGGGTTTGGGGTAAGTTCAGAAGGTGTAAACGCCGGCGTCCTCAGCCACCGTGAAGTGATGGCAGAGGAACGCCACGTTCCTTGCTGATATTCGTGCTCAGCGCACGTTTACAGGGTTTCCCGGTACACATATTTTGCCAGCGGGTGTTGCTGCGCTTTTAAATCCTTAATAAAGAACTGAGCTACCAGCGCGGCACCAAGCGTATTCAGGTGAGTGTTGTCTTCATTGCCGTCAGGGTAACGGGTGTACAGGCCAGGCGGAATACGCAGGAAATATCTCACCGTGGCGGCATCCCCTTCCTGTTCGAAGAAATCACAGGTGTGTTTATTCATATCGAAGAACGCGACGTCTTCTTCCTGTGCCACTTTGCGGGCCGCATTTACATAGTCATCCAGCGTGTGCTTCAGATTGCCCTGCTCATCAAAATGACGGCGGCAAATAGAGCTGGCAATCAGCGGTGTGGCCTTTTTATCGCGGATATCTTTGATGTAACGGTGCAGATACGCCGGATAGTCTTTCTCTGCAGAGGCATAACGGGCAGGGTCACTTTTCTTCTGATCGTTGTGGCCGAACTGGATCAGCACGTAATCCCCTTCTTTCATTTCAGATAACGCCTTTCCCCAGCGCCCTTCATCAATAAAGCGTTTGGTACTGCGGCCATTGGCTGCATGATTCAGAATTTCCAGCTCAGGCGAAATAAACGCCGGTAATAACATGCCCCAGCCGCGCTCCGGGTAAGCCAGGTTTGGTTTGATGGACATGGTGGAATCGCCGATGAGGTGCAACGTCGTGCGGGTGGGATCCTGCGCCGCAGCGCTGAAGGCCGTTGCTGCGAAGAAAAGAGAAAGAATCAGCTTTTTCATGAAAAATCCTTATGTTAAACGAAAAAAGGCCATCATTACTGATGGCCCAAGGGACACACTACCACTGTGTTACATTCTGTAGCTCACGCCCAGAAAGAATTGTCGCCCGGTGGACTGACTGTTGATGATGCGCATGGCATCCGCATCGATGTACTCATCAATGGTTTCATCGGTCAGGTTAATACCTTCAAGGGAAACTTTTAAGTTCTCAGAAATCTTATAGCTGGTAGAGAAATCAACATATGTTGTCGAATCCATGATGCGCCATTTGCGCTCGTCTGTGCTGCTGAGGTTAGTGTAGAACTCACCACGGTAAGCAGCCGACAGGCGGGCACTGAATACATCATCTTCCCAGTACAGCGTGAAGTTAGCCGATTCATCAGACTGACCGGTCAGCGGGCCGGTGCGGTCTGCGCCGTATGTCACTTCAGAATCAACCAGTGTCAGGTTAGCCAGCACACCAAACTTCTGCATCCACTCAGGACCAGGCAGGAAGGTCAGCGGCTGCTGATACTGAATTTCAAAACCGCTCAGGTCGCCACCGGTACCGTTAACAGTACGGCGAACCTCAAAGGTCTCATCAATCAGGTTGTCGCGCTCTGCGCCCAGTAATGACTCAGGTAAGCCGGTTTCTGCCCAGCTCAGGAACTGAGTTTCTGAAGTCGGGAACGACTCGATATCTTTGACGAAATACGCCAGTGATAACAATGCGCCTTCGTCGAAGTACCATTCAACAGCGAAATCAGTAGCATCAGCACGGAACGGCTCGATGTAAGGGTTACCGTAAGACACGCGGTAGTCACCGAAAATCGACACGCTGCCGCCCGGGCTTAACGTACCCAGATTCGGACGGGACATCACTTTCGCCCAGCTTGCACGCAGAATTAACTCATCGGTCATTTCCAGCGCCAGGTTCACAGACGGTAGTGTGTCTGTGTAATCGTGCTCAACCGTCACTTCCTCAGTACCGTTGATGATACCGGTAGATTCCAGGTTCGTTTTTACGTGACGCACACCGGCGTTACCGCGCAGTACTTTGTCACCCACTTCCGTATTGAAATCGGCCTGAGCGTAAATACCTGTGCTGTCTTCTGTTACGGCACGGGTATCACCCGGGCGCACGTTGTAAGGCCAGCAACCGCTGTCTACAAAGTTATTGATCTTGTCGCCGTCAGCCATAAAGAAGCTCTGACCACCGAAAGAGACCACTTCACCGTCGGCGTCTGTGACTACGTTACTGATCCCGCAGGCGTTGCCGTCAACTGTACCGTCTGCTTCATCACGGGAAGCAAAAGACGCATCTGCACGCACACCGGCAATTTCATAGCCGTATTCACGCCAGGTGACACCACCGCTCAGCGTGACTTCGTCATTCAGCAGGTAGTTCAAATCCAGACGGGCTGTGTCTGTAGACGCTTCTGCATCATAAATACGGTCACGGAATTCAGAGACTTCCCAGTTCGCCGGATTCGCCGTATCGAAGCTGTAGCCGATAGACGGAGACAGCATATCTGAGAAGTCATAGCTTACTGCTGAGCTGGCTTCTGCGTATTCCAGCATCTTACGTTCATCGTTATCGCTAAAGTGCTCGTAGATAACCGTAGATTCGCGGTTGTCCAGCGTCGACTGTGACGTACCGGCCAGGAAGCTCATGCTCAGTTCATCAGTAAAGTGATGGTCGATGTTCACACTGAACTGGGTAAATTCAGATTCCCACTCAGCCACAAAGAACTCAGAACGCACATCAACATCAGCAATGGTCGCGGCGTACATAGTGTTGTTGCCATCAATCTGATACGCGGTCACGTCTGATTGCTGGACACCGGTGGCACCGGTACGCGCAAGAGAAATCGCTTCCATGAACGGCTCGTCACGGCGTGAATCAATGTTTGCATACAGGGCATCAATTGAAATCAGTGTGTCGTCAGAAGGTACAAACTGTACAGCCGCTGTTAAACCAACGCGGTCCTGATCGTGCGTTTTATCCGCAAAGCGCGGGAAACGCGGGTGCCATGCACTGCTGACGGCAGCCACATCGGCTTCTGAATCACAGGCTGAACACGCACCGAAGGTGTCATCTTCCCAGCGGCCCGTGTCTGAACCGGCGTTATTGACGATACGTTGCGACAAGGAAGCCGAGAATAACACACCGAAGGAATCATCTTCATTGGTCCATGACGCCAGACCGGATAAGCGCGGAGTCAGCTCGGAAGACTGGTCGTTATATGAACCCTGTGCGTTTACCGCCACAACATCTTCATTAAAATCGAAAGGACGACCGGTACGCAGAGATACCGTTGCACCTAAGGAACCCTCATCTAATTTTGCCGAGGTAGTTTTATGCACACTTAGCTGGTTAAACAGTTCAGAGGCGAATACGTTAAAGTCGAAACCACGGCTGGTTCGTACACCGCCGGTACCGGCAGCCAGCGACTGGGCCTGCATACCGTTTAACTGCACGCGGGTGAACGTCGAGTTCAGGCCCCGTACGGTGATTTCCCGGCCTTCACCGGCTTCACGGGTAATCGCTACGCCCGGCAAACGCTGCAGCGCTTCCGCCAGGTTCTGATCAGGGAAGTCAGCAATGTCTTCTGCAAGAATGGTGTCTACGGCACCGGCTGATGACTGCTTCAGAGACAGGGCTTTCGCCAGGCTGTCTGCGTAACTGGTGGCACGAACCGAAATAACTTCGATGTCGTCATCTGCCGGCGTGGCGGGAGCTGTTTGTCCCCAGGCAGATACGGAAGTTACAATTGCGGTGGTAACGGCTAAGCTGAGTGGCGCTTTCTTAAAACCTTTGGCAAATTTCATGAGTATTCCTCACGGGTCTTTCTACGTTTTTATTTCGCTACACTTACATGTCATGTTCCGTGCAGCCCGGATCCTCTCTGCCACGTTCACAGGGTTTTACCTTTCGTGGCTATTATTTTTCCATGTAAAGCTGTGGTAGATACAGAGGCCTGCCTTACATTTGTTTTACATCCTAGATCCAATTGCTACCGGTGGCAACACTTTTTGTGTATTTTTTGTAAACAACAGTTTAACTAATACTAAAGACTAAGAAACCGCCTGATATACCGCCGGGCAATTGGCTAGACCAATTGATTCGTATGGAGATGAAAGCCACGTGGCGCCCTGCTTATATAGATCACAGTGGATGAATGTTAACCCTTACGCACTAACTATAACAACTTGACAACATACATCTCACCCCTCATTATGCTACCGGTAGCACGTTAAGTATTTAAATTGTTAATTTTTGGAGATCTCCATGCGTAAGTTCTTTAGTTCCGTACTGCTTATCGCGGCGGCCTGCACCGCCCCGGCCAGTGTTATGGCAGCGGATTCATCAAGTTACTTAGACAACACTCAGCCCTGGTCTGTACGTATGGCCGAATCGGAAATGGTACGCTTTCCTGAAGCGTGGATGATCGACTGGGATGAAGAACCTCAATGGGACTATGTGCATGGCCTGAACTTGCTGGCGTTCTCCAAACTGTATGAAAAAACCGGTGATCAGAAGTATTTCACCTACATCAAAAACTATTACGACCGTTTTGTGAATGAAGACGGCACCATCAATACCTACGTCCGCAGCAAGTTTAATATCGACATGATCAACCCGGGCAAAGTGCTGTTCTTCCTGTACGACGAAACCGGTGATGAAAAATATAAACTGGCTGCCGACACCCTGCGTGACCAGCTGAACGACCATCCCCGTACCAGCGAAGGCGGTTTCTGGCACAAGAAGCGTTATCCGTCACAAATGTGGCTGGACGGCCTGTACATGGGCGCACCTTTCTACGCCGAATACATCATGCGTTACGGTAACCCTGAAGAACTTAACGATGTATACAAGCAGTTTGAGCTGATTGAAAAACACCTGTACAGCGACAAAACCGGTCTGCCACGTCACGGCTGGGATGAGTCGCGGGATCAGAAATGGTCAGACAAAGGCACCGGCCTTTCTGCTAACCACTGGTCACGTGCGCTAGGCTGGTATGCCATGGCCATTGTGGATGTACTGGAAATTGTGCCTTCACAGGATGAAAAACGTGAGTGGCTGGTATCCCGCCTGCAAAACTTTGTAGACCAGGCCGTGAAATATCAGGATGAAACCGGTGCGTGGTATCAGGTAACGGATCTTGGCGATAAGAAAGGTAATTATCTTGAAGGTTCCGGTACTGCCATGCTGACTTATGCGATTGCCAAAGCCGTGAACATGAACGTATTGCCTGAAAGCTACATGGCGTATGCGAGAAAAGGCTTTGCCGGTATGGAAGATCAGATGATTTCTGTCGACCCGGCGAACAATGTTATCAGCCTGAACAACATCTGTGCCGTAGCAGGTCTTGGCGGCAACCCTTACCGCGATGGTTCTTTCGATTACTACCTCAGCGAACCGGTGCGTGCTAACGACGCCAAAGGCGTGGGCCCGTTCATTCTGGCAGCACTGGAACTGGAAAAATAATCATGGGCATTCTGCATACTCTGAAATCTCTGCCCTGCGCACCTGCGCTGGCGGTTATGGCAGCGACTGCCGCACTGGGAGGCTGTGCAGATGCACAGTCTTCCGCAGCAAAATCGCCGGCGGTAACCGCAAGCAGCGCTGAAGATAACGCAAACGATCCGCGGCTGTGGATTTCAGATTTGCAGAACGGTGAATACCGTAACCCCATCCTGCATATCGATTATTCCGACCCTGACGTAGTGGCTGTTAACGGCCACTACTACATGACAGCATCAAGCTTTAACGCCGCCCCCGGCCTGCCGGTGCTGCATTCTACCGATTTGGTTAACTGGGAACTCATCAATTACGCCCTGCCACAACAGGTACCACTGGATGTGTTTGCCACGCCGCAGCACGGTAACGGCGTATGGGCACCGAATATCCGTTATCACGACGGTAAATTCTGGATTTTTTACCCTGACCCCGATTTTGGCATTTATGTGACCACCGCTGCCGATCCCGCCGGTAAATGGAGCGAACCGGAATTAATTCTCGCCGGCAAAGGCCTTATCGACCCTACCCCGCTGTGGGATGACGACGGCAAAGCCTGGTTACTCCACGGCTGGGCAAAAAGCCGCGCCGGCTTTAATAATGTGCTCAGCTTACGGGAAATGTCCGGTGATGCCTCACAGGTCAGCGATACGTATACCCATGTGGTCGATGGCAACGCCATTGACGGCTACCGCACACTGGAAGGCCCCAAGTTTTATAAACGTAACGGCTACTATTACATTTTCGCCCCGGCCGGCGGCGTGGAGACCGGCTGGCAGTCGGTGTTCCGTTCTGACAACATCGCCGGCCCTTATACACCCCGAACCGTGATGGACCAGGGCGACACGCTCATTAACGGTCCCCATCAGGGTTCATGGATCCACACCAATAAAAACGAAGACTGGTTTATTCATTTTCAGTCCCGCAAGGCTTACGGCCGCATTGTGCATTTACAGCCCGTGCACTGGGAAAACGACTGGCCTGTTATCGGTGAAGATAAAGACGGTGACGGTACCGGCGAACCGGTGTACCGCTGGAAAAAACCACTGACAGACATCCCGGGCGAAGTGAAACCTCAGCCCGCGACGGATGAATTCAATGACGAATTAGGCATTCAGTGGCAGTGGAATGCCAACTGGCAGCCTGACTGGTACAGCATCGACAAGCAGTCCGGCGTGCTTACCTTACCGGCACAGCCCAAAATCACTACTACCGGTAATAATCTCTGGTCTACACCGTCATTATTGCTGCAAAAGCTGCCGGCGCTGACCTACGACGTGCGTACTGAAATTATTCTGCAGGAAGATGGCGCACAGGCCGAAGGCGGATTGCTGCTGTTTGGTGAAGATTATGCCTGGATCGGAGTAAAACCCGTGAACGGTGAAACCCATCTGGTTTACGTGCAGTGTAAAAACGCCCGCACCGGTTGCGATGAGTCGGTACACGACTATGGCCCGGTAAATGCACTGTTCAGGGCAAATGGAACAGCAGATGACAATGCCACCGCCAGAACCATCGAACTGCGCTACGTGATGGCCGGGGATGCCACCGCCATATTCAGCTATCGCGTTAACGCAGAAGCCGCCGGAAGCGGCGCGCAGAGCGCTAATGCAACCCGCTTTACGGTGGTGGGCGAACAGTTTAAAGCCAGACGCGGCCGCTGGGTCGGCGCGAAAACCGGCCTGTTCAGTGTGTCTGCGGATGCAGACGCCGGAATGTCTGATGAACAGTCTGATGCAAAACAAAGCGTCCCGGCATCGCTGAAGGTGAACTACTTCAGATTTCTGCCGCGACGGAGACCTTAATCATGTTACAGGCTTTCATGCCACACTCTGATGTCAGCGCACGGCTTCGCCGCCTCACAGCCGCAGCCCTGTGCGCGCTTTGTGCCGCCGGCAGCGTGCCGGTGAGCGCCAAAGATTATCCCGTGGACGACAGCTACAGCATTTCCCAGCGCTTCTATGCCTATCGGGATGAACATCCTGAGCTGAAAGAGCCGGTACTCTCCTTCACTGAAGGTCAGCAGGTGTTATTCGACCGCCGTTATAAAGTGGCAGATGGCCGCGAACTGCATCTGGATGTATTTTTGCCCGCCACGGACAAAGCCAGTGGTCAGGCGATTATGTTCATTCACGGTGGCGGCTGGCGTTCAGGCAATAAAACCCATTTCTACCCGCTGGCGAATTTACTGGCTCAGCAAGGTTATGTCGTGATCACTCCTGAGTACCGGTTATCCATGGAAGCGCGATACCCTGCCGGGCTTGAAGACATCAACGACGCACTGGCATTTGCAAAAGAGCATGCTGCTGCCTGGGGATTCAACCCGACCAGAATTGCCCTGGGCGGCGGCTCTTCCGGCGGTCATATGGCCGGACTCATTGGTAATACCGCCAACACCACCCTGTTTAAGGGTGAACATTCAGCAGACGCCGTGCGCGTAAACGCTGTCGTCGACCTTGACGGCGTGCTGGATTTCACCCACCCCTTAGCCCTTGCCAGTGAAAACAAACGCAAGGACAAATCCGCTGCGGGCATGTGGTTCGGCGGCGCGTATGAAACGCTGCCGGAACGCTGGGCAGAGGCATCTACCGCCAAACATATTGATGCAGACTCGCCGCCCATGCTTATCATCAGCAGCGGCCAGATGCGCTTTACCGCCGGCAAAGACGAAGTTCTCAGCAAACTCAGCAGCCACGGCATTGCCAGCAAGTATTATCAGTACGACAACAATATCCACACATTCTGGCTGTTTGAACCGTATCTCACAGAAACCGCAGAGCGGATCCACACCTTCTTAAGCCAGATAGCATCCGGAGTTAATCAATAATGGGTTTTCAAGCATCCCGACGCAACTTACTTAAATTAGCCGGCAGCAGCGCTGCCACCGCAGGTTTTCTGGGGTTATCAGGCTGCAGCAGTGTTACGCAAACCTTCACGCAACCTGTGGCCACCGGCGATTTCGACTGGAACGATGATGCCCGCCGCATCCGTCAGCGTATTCGTGCACCTGAATTTCCGCCGCTGCATGTCAGCATTACTGAATATGGCGCAAAGCCAGCCGGTGAGAGCAGCAGTCAGAAAGATGCCACACAGGCTATCCGTGATGCCATCAGCGATGTGGCCGCACAGGGCGGCGGTACTGTTGAAGTGCCTGCCGGTGAGTTCTATACCGGCCCGGTACATTTAAAATCCAATATCAATTTTTATCTTGCCAAAGGCGCGGTACTGCATTTCATTCCCGAGCCTGAGCTTTACAAGCCTTATGTGTTCACCCGCTGGGAAGGCACTGAACTGATGGGCTATTCCCCGCTGATTTACGCCTTTGAAGAAACCAACGTGGCGATTACCGGTGAAGGTACACTTGAAGGCGGCGGCAGCCCGGAAAACTGGTGGCCGTGGAAAGGTAAATGGAAAGAAGCCAAATGGGGCGATGATCCCGTGGCAAACCAGAAATACACCCGCGATGTGCTGCGTCAGATGGCCGAAGACGGTGTGCCGGTAGCAGATCGCGTGTTTGAAGAAAACTACCTGCGCCCGCCGTTCATTCAGCCTTACCGTTGTAAGAACGTGCTGATTTCCGGCGTGACTATCCGTAACTCCCCGTTCTGGCTGGTTAACCCGGTACTGTGTACCAATGTGACCGTGCGGGATATTTACTGTCACAGCTATGGCCCAAATTCTGACGGCTGCGATCCGGAAAGCTGTACCGATGTACTTATCGAGAACTGTACGTTCGATACAGGGGATGACTGTATTGCCATTAAATCAGGCCGTAATGCTGATGGCCGCCGCGTGGCACAGCCGTGTGAAAATATCCTTATTAACGACTGCACCATGAAAGCCGGTCATGGCGGTGTGGTGATTGGCAGTGAAATTTCCGGTGGCGTAAGAAACCTGTATGCACAGAACTGTGAAATGAGCAGTCCGGATCTCGACCGTGCCGTGCGCATCAAAACCAACTCCATCCGGGGCGGACACCTGCAGAACCTGAACTACCGTCAGTTCCGTGTGGGTCAGGTTAAAGATGCCGTAGTCATTAACTTCTTCTATGAAGAAGGCGATGTGGGTGAGTTCACACCCAAGCTGGAAGATATCACCATCGAGAACCTGTATGTGCAACATGCCGAACGGGCTTTTGTGCTGCGCGGGTACGATCACACGCCCATTACAGGCGTGTCGCTGAAGAATCTGATATTCACGAAGGTTGATAAAAAATCCATAATTGAGAATATAGATAATATCTCTCAGCAAAATATCCGTGTGAACGGAAAAACCGTGGAACTCCCTGATGTCTAGAATATGTTGTTTGTTGTTGGTCGTACTGTTAGCAGGATGCAGCAGCGAGAAGCCGGAACGCTTTTTACCTGAATCTGTCACTGCTGATGCCATTGTGGCCAGTACCGCCATCGACGAAACACATTATTCATCCATACAGGAAGCCGTTAACGCCGCCCCGCAGGAGGGCGGCTGGACCATCGCCGTCGCGCCGGGGGAATACTACGAACGCGTGGTGATAGATAAACCCGGCATCACCCTTATCGGTGCCGGTATGGAGCAGACCAAAATTGTATTCGACCGCTACGCCGGCAAAGCCGTTACCCGCGGCAGTGAAGAACACTGGGGCACCTCACGCAGTGCCACTGTGGAAATTACCCGTCCCGGCGTGCACATCGCCAACCTCACCATCGAGAACGGCTTCGACTTTTTAACTGAAGATGCCAGAGAAAGCAGCGACCCGGCCAAAGTATCCGGTATGCAAGCAGTGGCCCTTAAAATTTCAGAATACACCGACAAAACCTTTATCGAGAATGTTGCCCTGCTCGGCTATCAGGACACCCTTTACGTCCGTGGCGGCCGCAGTTACTTCAAAGGCGGTGAAATCCGTGGCAATGTGGATTTCATTTTCGGTGACGGCAATGCCTATTTTGATACCGTCAGTATCTATTCCCGCCCCAGAGGGAAAGACATGGACATAACCGGCTACATCACAGCCCCCAGCACGCTGATTTCAGATACCTTCGGCCTGACCTTCGTAAACTGCAAACTGCTGCGTGAAGAAGGCGTACCGGACAACTCCGTGCCACTGGGCAGACCCTGGCATCCCACCACCACCTTTGACGATGGCCGCTATGCCAACCCCTTCGCCATCGGTAAAGCTGTGTTTATCAACACCTGGATGGATGCCCACATCACCACAACCGGCTGGGCCTCCATGGGCGGTTCAACCAAAGAAGGCGGCAGAAAAGAATTCGACCCCATCAACGATGCCCGCTTTGCGGAATATGGCAGCAGCGGCCCGGGCTACGCCATTAACGAACAACGCCCCCAGCTTGGCGTAGAGAAGATGGATATTTATAAGCGGTTTAATATTTTGAATGGGTGGGAGCCTGAAACGAAAGCAAAGTAACGAAACCTTACAAACTTAGCTGAAATAAACCACTTATCTGGCGTATAGTTTCCTCAAACGAAACAATCTACGAGGCTCAAGGATTGAGACATCCGGATAGAAAATCCAGTTACTCTGTTAAATACCTTCCCTATCTCATTGTCGGGTTCATCCTGTTAGCAGGCTTATTCTTCATTCCTGTTCCCCAGCTTTTTAAAACCAAGCTGGGAGCAACCTTATTGAATTCATGCCACATTGTATTCTTTTGTGCATTCGCTCTGGTGTTTTATCCCTACCTGAAAGGTTCTCACCTGAAACGCATTCCTGTTTTTTTACTGGTTGTGCTTATACTCAGTTTCGTTATCGAGAATGTACAAAGCACTGTTCACCGTGCCTTTCAGTGGGAAGATATTCTAAGAAACGAGATCGGCGCATTCACGGGTATAGCGGTATATTTGTATCTGCAGAAAAACGCTATTGAACGTAAATACCGCATGCTCCTCCTTACAACGAGCTTCGCCATGGTCTTCATAGAACGCGCCCCGTTATTCGAAAAGCTTATTAGTCACTTTATAAAAACATAACAGCGAACAAGTTTTGTCTGGAAGGGACAACAAACATTAGGCAGACTGGCACAAATTTAATAATGGAAAACCTCTCTATGTCATTAAGTGTAAACAGTTACTTCGACGACAACGTAAAATCTATCGCTTTCGATTCAGCAAACGGCCCGTGTACCTCAGGTGTTATGCTGCCAGGCGAATATGTTTTCAGCACCTCTAAAGATGAACTGATGAAAGTGGTTGAAGGTGAGCTGATTGTAAAACTGCCCGGTTCAGACGAATTTCAGTCTTATAAAACAGGCACAGAGTTTAACGTCGCAGCGAATCAGTCTTTTGATGTGAAAGTGGAAGTGACTACGGCTTATCTTTGTTTTTATAGCTAAAAATAAATATCTCAGGCGTAACGCCCGTTACGCCTATACTCAATTCTTTCCGCACATACCCGACCATCAAAGTTATTCTTTGAAACCACGACTCGAAAAACATACACTATGCCTAATAAGGAAGTTAGCGTAGTCAGTTCAATGCAAGTCAAAACCAACGTCATTAGCAAAGTACGCCTGCATAAACACATTACTATCGAGGATGATAAACGTGTGTTCGTGGTCGGCGATCTTGATGGCAATTTCACAAAGCTGAAATCAGAATTAGATAAAGTTGATTTCAACCCACAAGACGATGTACTAATAAGCTTAGGCGATATTATTGATCGCGGAAACGACAGCGCAAGACTCGTCGAATATATGCAGGAAATTAACGCCAATGTGGTGCTAGGCAATCATGAACACATGATGCTGGAAGCATTAATGGGCAGGGACAGCTACGCCATGCGCCTTTGGGTGCAAAATGGTGGCAAGTGGCATCAGACAGCGGACTTTCAAACGCTGGTAAATATGTGTAAATGGTTCCTGCAACAACAGCTCGCAATAACTGTTGATTATCAGGGAAAGAAGATCGGCATTTCTCATACTCTGCCCCCAACCTGGAGTTGGGAGCACATGCCACAAAATACTGAAGCCTGTGTATTTCCACTTATGTGGGATAGAGAAAGATTCAACAAAAAAATAAACAAAGTAAATCACGGAGTGGATTATTCAATTCACGGACATAACTCGACACCAGAACCAATTTGGATTGGGAATTCATTACATGTCGATACTGTATATTATCGCAACCCTTCAGTTATAAAATTGAATGATTTTTGACCTGTTTAAAGAAAGACCAAATTAAAAATGGTGTTATGAGGCAACAAGATGGAATTTAACGAATTAATAATAATAAGCGGCATCCCACGATCAGGAACAACAATAATTGGAGAAGTTCTAAGCGAAGTTGAAAACGTGGATTTTATATATGAACCGTTTAATAAAATAACGGGGATCGTAGATATTAATGAATATTTTGTTATAAGCGAAGAAACCTCAGCTAGAAAAATCACGAAAAAGTTCATAGATGATCTCAAATATAACAAACTAAAATTTAAGAAAAATTACTATCCTGAAGATCCAATAGCAAAAAAAATCGCGAAGAAAATAGGAATCACAAGAAATAACCTTTCATATCAAAAATGTAGATATATAACTAAGCCTGAAAGATTAATAATTAAAGACCCATTTTTATATTTTCTAAAATCAAGCTTCGATGAAGATAATAAAATAATAATTACGGAACGAAGTTCATTTCAAATTGCTGCAAGCTTTAAAAGAATGTGTTGGAGTTTTGATGTATTAGAAATAAATAAAAAATTAAAAGAATCTGGCCTAAAATACTTAAAGGAAATCAATGACTTTGATGTTAAAAATCCTGCCGTAAATGGAGCACTTTTAAATAAAATAGCGAAATTAAATAAAAACAAAAGAAAAAATATACTATATGTCGACATGAACGAATTAATAGAGAAATCTGAAGAAGGTTACAAAACAATTTTTGATTTCATCGGCATACCACTTACACCTAAAATTCTAAAATATATAGAAGATAGATCTAACGGAAAAGCAGACATAACTTCGATTAAAACTGCGCATACTAAAAAAAGAGATGCCAAAAGTCTCACTGAATATTGGAAAAAAATCCTTTCTGATGAAGAAATAAATACCATAGAGAGGATTGACGCAATTGAAGATTAATACATTCATAATTGGCGTTCCAAAGTCAGGAACAACAACGCTATATAAAGCCCTTGAAAATAATAAAGATGTTGCTTTACCCATAATCAAGGAACCAAATTTTTTCTGTTATGAAGAAATGATAAAAGAAATGAAAATGGGTATCACAGATGCGAAAATTGTAGAAAGAATCACGCCATCTCACATTGGAATTCTGAAACTTGAGTTAGAGAACAAAAATTACAGAAATAAGAAGAATATAATATGTGATTTTTCAACATCATACTGCAGATATGCCGATAAAGTCGCACCAAGAATAAAAGCTTACAATCCTAATGCAAAGATAATTTTAATAATAAGAGATCCGGTTAAAAGAATACAATCACATTACAGAATGGATTTACGAATTGGCTATACAAAGCAAGATCTCAATACATTACTAAAGGCTGAAATAAATGGTACTGGAAATTCAAGCTACATTAAAGAATCAGATTATTTAGAAATAATAAACACATACAAAAAATTCTTTGATGACATACTAATAATTCCGTTTGAACAATGTTTCATACTCGACAAATATGATTTGAAAGATAAATTAAGCGAATTTCTTGCAATTTCCTTAGATGAAGTAGAAATCTTAAAGGAAAACGAAGCGAAAGACGCCCGATTTGCTAGATTAAATTATTATTTAGCAAAGACAGGTTTGAAGAAAATAATAAAACAAACTTTGTCTAGAAGATATAAAGATGTTTTAAAGAGTTTATATTTTAAAAAAAGCGAAAGTCAGAAAGAAATAGTTTTCGACAAGACTGTTAAATGTAGATTGGAAGAACTAAATGATAATTATAGAAGACTAATTGATGATGGAAAGAAATAAAGTCTGGTGGCTAAACCCTATTTCTATAGTTGGTCTAATCCATGTACCTATATTGTGCGTAGCATTCATGCTAGATCAAAGTTGGTATAAATTTACTGCAAGTCAATTAAAGGAAATTGATGGAATTTCATTTATACTCGGAATATTTGGTTTTATCTCATTTACTATCGGAGCCTTCTTTTCTACAAAATTTAGTAAACCAAATAATAATATAACATTTCGCTATATATTTGTTGAAAAGAAGCTAGAAATAATAGTTTATATGATGCTTGCCTTATACTTGACGGCTAATATACTTTTATTTTATGAATTTATAAAAAATCCATCGTATTTTTTAATGATAGCGAATGCAGAACTAGAACAAGGCTATGGTCGAGAACTTGCTCAAACGATACCTGGCATTACTACTCTTAGCCAACTAGGTATTTGCATATCGGTAATCTGTTCTTACAAGATCAACTTTAATATAAATAGAAGATTTTACTTAAAAGTGTTTTTTCTAATCATATTGATATCGATAATACGCGCCTTTGTAAGAAGCGAACGACTAGCTCTTATTGAAGTAATTGTAGTATTCGCAATTCCATTTATCATTCTGTCAACTAAATACAAAAACTTGATAAAAATAATACCTGTTGTGGCAATTCCTGGATTAATAGTGATATTTTCAATATCAGAATATTTTCGTTCATGGATTCATTACTATTCAAAGCGCTACGATAGCTTCGCCGAATTCATCTTCGATAGATTTTCATCATATTTTATTATCGCACAAAATTCAGGAATAAGTTACTGGAAGGCAATTGATGTCAATCAAGTTCCTTGGCTTACGCAACAATGGTTCTACAAGCTACCGGGTTTTAATAACTTAAATAAAATATATTCTTTCGAATATGACAAATACATGTCATATCTCAAAATACACCTAGACCCACAGTTTAACAACTATGCACCAGTTTTCGCTATCTACACTGATTATGGCGTACCAATAGGATTAATAATTCTTACAATATTGGGCTTCATAACAGGTCATTTTTATCGTACGTTTAAATTTCAAAATGGTATAGGTATTTTCATGTATCCGGCGTGGTTTATAGGTGTACTCGAACTGTCGAGAACATTTTCTTGGGGAAGTACAAGATTCTTTATAGTATTCGTGACATTCGCACTTATCTATTTTTACTGTGCAAAAAGGGTCAAACAATGAAAGTTTACATCAATGGAAAATTCCTAAATCAAAGGATTACCGGAGTCCAGAGAGTAGCTAAGCAGTATACTGATCTATTGTTAAAAACAGAACACAATATCGAGATCATTGAGAACAAATATCAGGGGTTGATGGCTGTTTTTTTTGAACAAATAATATTACCTTGGAAGACAAAAGATGGCATTCTAATTAACTTCTGTAATACTGGTCCTTTAATTAAAACGAACCAAATACTATTTATTCATGATGCTGCGTTTATGGCATCTAAATCTCATTCAAAACTTTTTAGATACTATTACAGAGTTTTGATCACATTATTACTACATCGAGCAAAAAAAGTAATAACTGTATCTGATTTTTCGAAAGATGAGATAGTAAAGTATTTCAATTTTAATGTTTCTAAACTAGCAGTAATTAAAAATGGGATGGACTTTGAAGACCACATTGAGCAAGATATTCCAGATGTCAGAAACAAGTTAAGCAATTTCAAAAAGATTGTGCTTACTGTATCTTCGATGGACCCTCGTAAAAACTTAAAATATATTGCCGAATCGTGGATAGCGAGTAATCCTAGCGAGGATTCGGTATTAGTAATAGTTGGCGGTAAAAATAAGGTTTTCGCAGACGATAGTGTTTCAATAGAACATGACAATATACTTTTTACAGGATATGTAACTGACGAGGAGTTAATAGCATATTACAGATCAGCCCACTTCTACGTTTCGGCGTCAGAATATGAGGGCTTTGGATTACCCATAGCTGAAAGCATAAATTTCGGATGTATACCGCTGTTATCTGATATTCCTGTCCATCGTGAGCTCTTCGGAACTTACGGATATTTTTTTGAAAATGATTCAAAACAATTGAGAGAAGTATTTGCAAACTTACCCGAATATACAATGAAAAAATCTGCTATAACTGAATCTGAAACATGGAAGAGTAGTGTGAATACACTAATACAAGTACTGAGAGAAACAAATGAAATCTAAGCGAATAGCTATTGTTCACGATTGGCTAATTGATAATGGTGGCGCTGAGAAAGTACTAAAAAGTATTTTAGAGATATACCCTCAATCTGATATATTTACATTAGTTCATTCAGATAAATTTAATGATGAATATATAAACTCTAAAAATATTAAGACCAGTTTCATAAATAAACTACCATTAGCTAGGAAAAAGTATAGAAGTTATCTACCTTTATTTCCACTAGCAGTGGAGCAGTTTGATTTGTCAGATTATGATGTAATTATCAGCAGTTCATATTGTGTTGCAAAAGGTGTAATTACTGGCCCCCGCCAATTACACGTTTGTTATTGTCACTCACCAGTGAGATATGCTTGGGATCTACAATATCAGTATTTAAAAGAAAGTAATTTATTATCTGGAATCAAAAGTTATGTTGCTAGGTATTTTTTAAGTAAATTAAGAATTTGGGATGTAATTTCATCTAATAGAGTAGATTTTTATTTATCAAACTCTAATTTTATTCAGAGGAGGATAAAAAAGTGTTACAGAAGAAATGCTGAAACAATATATCCTCCTGTGGAAACATCAGCTTTTGAGTTAAGTGAAATTAAAAAAGATTACTATTTCTCCTGTTCCAGATTAGTTCAATACAAAAAAATTAAATTAATTGTACAAGCTTTTAATCTAATGCCAAATAAAAAATTGATAGTTGCTGGAACGGGTCCTGAATTTGATGATATAGCTAAAATCGCAAAAGAAAATATAACGATGCTAGGATATGTTCAGTTCGACGAATTGAAGGTTCTTATGGCTGAAGCGAAATGTTTTGTTTTTGCGGCCGAGGAAGACTTTGGAATCATACCAGTTGAAGCACAAGCTTGTGGTACGCCCGTTGTTGCTTACGGCAAAGGTGGTAGCTTAGAAACTGTGATAGATGGAAAAACTGGTTTACACTTTCAACATCAAACCACTGAATCAATTTGTAACGCTATAGAAAAGTTCGAAAAATTAACATTCAATCCTAAAGACATTAGAGAGCATGCTTTAACTTTTGATGATTCAATTTTTAAGCAGAAAATCATGAACTTTATTTCAAGCCGCGTAGATGAAAATCAATAAATTAGTTTTTAAAGATGAAGAAAGAAAATTGTTTGATTTTCTTTTTGATATCAAGAGTCCAAGTACCGATATAATATTTGATATCTATGAGTTGAGTAAGCGTAATGGGTTAGATTTTTTATTTTTAACTCAGATAGAACGCAGTTCTTTCGATACTTCATTAATAGAAAAATTTAAAAACGAAAAATTCGAAACCATAGCTAGGAGAACTCAAATTGAAAATTTTAGAAAAATAGCTATTTCAGAATTCGCCAATATCGGTAAGCCATTTACTGTTCTAAAAGGATTTGCAGTCTCAAGAGTATTTTATGATAACCCAATTGATCGGGGTTATTCAGATATTGACATTCTAGTAAACAAAGATGATTTTGAAATCTTTCACAACTATTTGATTTCAAGCGGATATGTATTAGGTGTTGGATGGAATTCCGAACCATTAATAAAACAATGCTCCTATGTAAAAGAAATAGGTAAATTTCGGTTAGAAATAGATCTACACAGTAAAATATCTTCAGATTTTGCAATAAACAAAGCTTTACCAAATTATCTTTTCTGCCACGAATCAATAGGCTTTAAATTTAAAGATTTCACGATAAATTTCCCTTCCAAGAATATATTAATAATTCATAGTTTCGTACATTTAATAAGTCATATAAACAAGGGAAATTTAATTAAGCTCATATGGGTTTATGATCTACTCAAGATGTTACAATCGTTAGATAAAGAAGAAATTGAAATTTTAAAAGAAAAGATTTGCAAGTTAAGGTTGTCATATATTTATGAAAAGACTCTTGACTTCTTAAGCCTTAACTTTTCAATGTTCGACTTTTCTATATATCGTATAGATTGCAATATTTGCAGCAGCAATCAAGAACTAAAACATTTAACGAAGAATATTAGCGGATTCGGATTTTTATTAAATAATATAATTTATAGTGATTCGATTAAAGAGGGGCTTGTATTCCTTCTACTTACAATATTTCCTCCAAAGATAGTACTAGAGAAAAAATATAATAGAAAATTTACATCGAGATTATCTTTATATTACTTCTATGCCTATCGTGCATTTAGTTCAATAAAAAGATATAGCGGCCAGCAGTATGAAATTAAATAATCTAATTAACTCTCAGTACACTGTCCTATTAAAAATTTTGGCTTCTAGTGCTATCTTGCGTCTAGTAAGCGCCGTCTTAGGTTTTTTATTCACTTTATACGTAACTAATTCTTTTAACATTGAAGATTCTGGTTTAATTTTACTTTACTTTGCAATTTTTACTTTTCTGTCTTTTAATTTTAGATTTGGGCTAGATACATACATTATCAAAGCTCTGACTCAGGATGAAAGTTATGGATTTGAATTTAGTGAGTTAGTTAACTACATTTGTATTTTTTCAATTCTTTTTTTTACTGGTTTATTATTAGTATTGTATTTCACTTCGGAGATAGTTTTCCTCCTTTTTTATATATCTATTTTTTTTAATGGGATTCACTTTCTTATTTCATTTTTCTTTCAAGCTAGAAACTACATTTATCATAGCATCATTTTTCAAAACATTTTATTCATGTCAATCATTTTGATTGTGAGTTTACTATTTCAAATTAACATAGTAGAAGATTTTGCTAAAGTTTTTCTATTTTCTTCAATATTTACGTCTCTCTTGTCATTATGTTTTTTCTTCAAGAAATTTGGAAATTCAAAGTTACAATTTAAATTAAAAAAAATAATTATAAGCTCATTCCCATTTTTTAGCACGCTTGTTTTCACGCAGTTATCCCAATGGTCGAGTCAATTCATATTGGGCTACTCTGAGGATAAAGCCATGGTAGCTATTTTTGCAAGTGTTCAAAGAGTAAGTCTATTGATTAGCTTTTTCTTAATTTCTGTCAACTTTGTACTAGCGCCAAAATTTTCAACTCTCATTAAAGAGTCTAAATTTGGAGAGTTAAATAGTTTATATAAACGATCTGTTTTCGTAATATCAATACTTACTTTTCCTATAATTTTATTGGTTATATACACACCTAATTTAGTACTAAACTTCTTCGGTCCTGAGTATTCAGAAGGTTCTACAGCTCTTAGAATATTGTGTATAGCGCAACTTTTTAATGTTCTGACAGGTTCAGTTGCAATAATACTCAACCTTTCAGGAAAAGAGCTTTTGGTTCGTAATGTCAATTTTTTCGGCGCATTATTAACTATATCTTTAGGCGTACTTCTTATTCCAAGCTTTCCGCTTATCGGATCAGCAGTATCTATGGCATCATCTATTATTTTCGTTAACGCTATAAACTTCAAAGCTGCGAAAGATCTATTTGAAAACAATAAGGGATCATAAGTAGTGAGATATATATTAGGAACACTTTGTTTTGCAATTTTAATAGCCTTTTTTTATTCCCATTCATCTAGAAATTCTTTTACTGTAGTCGATATACCTAAGGACAATTTCAATCAACTAAAAACCAACGCAGATACTATAGAAGGTAAATTTCTTTTTGGCTATCAAGGTTGGTTCTCTACTCCTAATTCTGAGTACTTTAAAAATTGGAAGCATTGGAGTTCAGACAAAGATATAAACAGTCCACCTACACCTAGCAATTCCAGCTTTGACTTCTACCCAGACACCTCTGAATATTTAAATAAATACGAAATTCCATTATCAGACAACTCACTGTTAACTAGCTCATCAGGCAATAACATTCATTTATACTCAGCTTCAGACCTCAGTACTATTGATCTTCATTTTAAATGGATGAAAGAGTACTCGTTAGATGGCGTATTTCATATGCGGTTTGTTTCTGCTATTTCTGATAGAAATTCAGAGATATATCTATTCAAAGACAAAGTACTTAATAATATTAGAATTAGTGCAGAAAAGTATGATCGCGTGTTTGCACTAAGATATAACATAACTGATCCGTCTAACCCTAAGTCGATTTATGGTAACGTTCAGAATGAATATGATGCGGTTATCGGTGATTGGAAGCGTTTAGTTGATATGGGGTTAGTTGATAGTTCCGCTTATTTGCACCAAAGCGGGCTGCCGGTGGTTTCTATCTACGGAATCGGCTTTAGAAAAGACATGACCACGGCCTCTTTGGAGGCGCAGAAAAAAATCTTGAGATTCTTTAAGAATGCAAAAGACAAAAAATACAGAGCATTTGTAGTAGCTGGAGTACCTTCAATGTGGCGTTCAGCCGCTGATAAAAATCAGTTTGATAGTAGAAAATCAGATGCAGCTATTAATTCTAAACTGGAAGCTTACTCTTCGCTATATTCTCAGCATTATATTGATGCAATACATCCTTGGCACGTTGGTAGATACAAGCAATATCGTTTTAAAAACTACTATGAACAAGTTATATTAAAAGATATCGAGATAGCCAAGGATAATGGGATAATGTATATCCCGACTGTTTGGCCAGGTTTTTCTTGGGCACATCTGACCGACAACTGCGAGAATCGTAATCAAATTCCTAGAAGTGGGGGTCAATTCTATTGGGAACAACTTTCTTTCTTACTTGAAAACAAAGATATACAGACAATTTTCAGTGCTAATTTTGACGAAGTTGATGAAGGTACAGCGATATTTAAACAAATCGCTACAGAAATAGATTTGCCAAGAGGTAGTTCCCTATCCTGTAGCAAGAATAATATCGCTTACATTCCGTTTAACGAGGATGGTTTCGAAATACAAAATGATTTCTATTTGAACTTAGCCTCAATAGCTACATCAATATTAAAGTTAGATTATTTACGGTCGGATATAGCTCATAGTGTTCCAAATCTTCCAGTAGTTGAAACTGTAAGTTTCTCCAAAGATAATCAAACGTCAAAATTGACTATCTTTAGTGGTGAAGAAAATTTCAGCTTATATTTAAGCGGCCACAGACTTTTTAAACAAAGGCCTATTTATAAAATCAATCCTGGTGGTTATAGAATTACAATTTTCAATTCTATGATTAACGCGGTAGTTTATGCTACTGTAGTTTCAGGCGATTCAGATGATTTACAACTTAGTGTCGATCTTCCAGAATTACCTGATGGTAAATATAAGGTAGTAGTAAAAACTTATGATACAGTATCTAAACCACTAGTTTTAGAAGTTAACTCATCTAATGACTAATTAACGAGCACAAATTGACGTCAACTCATTTTGAGTGCGTGTAAACCTCCCCTAAAATAGCGGCATACCTTTTTAGAGTTCTTCGGCGTAAACTGAGCCAAGAATGGAGAACTCCTGATGAAAAAGTCCCGTTACACAGAGTCACAGATCGTAAAGATCTTAAAGGAAGTGGAAGCAGGCAGACTGGTCAAAGAAGTCTGCCGTGAGTACGGTATTTCAGATGCTACCTACTACAATTGGAAAGCTAAATACGGTGGTATGGAAGCGTCTGATATCAAAAGACTGAAAGATCTTGAAGACGAAAACCGCAGGCTTAAAGCGATGTTCGCTGACTTAAGTCTGGAACACCGGATCCTCAAAGATATCGTCGAAAAAAAGCTGTAAAGCCAGCGATAAGGCGTGAGCTTGTTGATTATGCGCGAGAGCAGCATGGTGCTAGTTTACGTCTTGCCTGTCGCGCTGTTGGCATCAGTGATTCAGTTTATCGTTACCAGCCTGATCAAACGCGTGATGATAGGGTCATCGCCAAACTGATTGAAGCCGCTGAGCGCTATCCGGCCTACGGATTCAGCAAGCTGTACAAAATCCTGCGTCGTTGGGGCCATGGCTGGAATCATAAGCGTGTTCACCGGATTTACTGCGAACTCAAGCTGAATAAACGACGCCGTGGAAAGCGACGGCTGCCAGCGAGAAACCCGGAGCCACTGGCCGTGCCGGCTCAGGCTAATCATTGCTGGTCAATGGATTTTATGTGCGACAGCCTGCAATGCGGCAGACGCTTCAGAACGTTCAATCTGGTAGACGATTTCAACCGTGAAGCACTGGCTATCGAGATTGACCTGAATCTGCCATCGCAGCGTGTAGTCAGAGTATTGGAGCGCGTCGTCGCCTGGCGGGGTTACCCCAGTAAACTTCGCATGGACAACGGGCCGGAATTTATCTCAATCACGCTGGCAAGTTGGGCTGAAGAGCATGGTATTGCACTGGAATTTATTAAACCCGGAAAGCCTACGCAGAATTCTTTTATCGAGAGATTCAACCGCACTTACAGGACAGAAATACTCAACATGTATGTCTTCAAAACATTGAATGAAGTACGTGAACTGACCGAAAACTGGATGACAGAATACAACGAGGAACGCCCCCATGATGCACTGAATGATCTGACACCGTGGGAATATTTAAGCAAACATGAACCGGCTGAAACCTCTAATTATGGATGTAACTAATTAGGGGAGGTTTACAGTTTGAGCTGAACAAACTTTAGCTCAAATCTAATCCGACGCGCGCAGCAGAAAACTGGCTTATTGTCAGATCAGGTCTGAGCTAAATACAACTTATATACTAATATTTTAACGAGTTAGTTTGTGAAGTATACATTGATTTTAATTACTAGATCATCAAGTCCCATAGTATTCATTATTGTAATAATGTTCACCGTAATAACTCATCTTTTCAGGTGAAGCCTGCGTCAGTACAACCCCTGTAATTTCAGCATTGACCTTTTTGAGCCTTGCCAAAGTTTCTCTAACAGAAGATATTTTAGTTGCTTCAGCCTTGACGGCTAATATTGTCGCGTCGGAGATCTTTGACAATATTCGTGAATCACTAACAGGTAAGGTAGGCGGACTGTCTAGGACAATATAATCATACTCTAGTTTTAACTTCTCGATCATCTCATTAAACTTTCTGGACGCGATAAGTTCCATAGGATTCTTAGGAACCGAACCACTGGTTAGGATCGATAAATTTGGTACAGCGTCGATACTCTGAATATTACGTTCATTAAACCCATTAAAAATGGCCTCCGTCACTCCCGCATCGTTTTTTAATCCCAGACTTTTTGCTATAGCAGGCTTTCTCAAATCTAGGTCTAGAAGAAGCGTCCTTCCCATTTGGCTTAAAGCTACTGCGAGGTTAACTGAAAGTGTCGTTTTCCCTTCTGCGCTAGTCGTAGAAGTGATAAGTATAGTTTTAGGTGGGTTATCTATATTTGAGAATATTAGTCCTGTTCTTATTGTATTAATTGCTTCTGCAAATGTGCTCCTCGTATCATTTAAGTACTGATGCTCTGGAGGTATACCTTTGCGTTTCTTTTTAACTAAAGGAGTAACTCCCAAACTTGGGAGGAGTAGTTCTTTTTCAAGTTCATCTGGAGTCCTGAATACGGTAGTCATATATTCTTTGATAAAAGCATAACCGCATCCTGCAACAAGGCCTAAGAAGCATGCGATAGCAATAATAAATGCTGGTCTAGGTTTTATAGGGTAGGTTGGAACTGTTGCCTCATCAATGACTCTAATATTCGAAGCGTCATATTCACCAGAAACATCAGATTCCATTAATTTTGAAAGAAAACTCTCATATATTCTTCTATTGTTTTCAACTTCTCTCTCTAGTCTAGTTAACTCAAAACTATCGCCCTGATATGCTTGAAGCTCATTCCTAGTAGATTCTATCAGAGTTCTAATGTTATTTTCTTTTACCTGCGCAGCTTTATAATCTTTTCTTATATTATCGACGATTTTCAATACTTCACGATTAAGATTTGATTTTGCACTATTCCAATCTGATTCCGCAGCAATCATAGCCGGGTGCTTTTTGCCATAGCGCTCGCTCAGCTCAAGCACTTTTCTACTAAGAGTACTTTCTTCTCTGACTAATTCTCTAATCGTAGTACTCTGAAGTACTGGCCCAATTGACCTGTAATCGCCCGTTGAGGGATCTATTTGACTCACTTGGTCAAAAAGCTCTTTCGCACTTGATAGTTCAGTTTGAGCTCTGACCAATTCTGTATTGAGAGTTTGTAGTTGAGTGTTCGTTATCCTTTCCTGCTGCTCTGTATCCATTAAATTCTGACTAAGTCTAAAATTTCTCAACTTGTCTTCTGAATTTTGTAAAGTGACACGTAATTCATCTAATTGTTCTGCCAACCACTCAGATGTGTCTTTTATCTGACTTAGTCGAGCTTCTAGTCCAAATTGTATATAGGACGAACTTATAGCATTTGCGACTGCGGCAGCGAAGACTGGATCCTCGTCTTGATAATTAATATTAATTATTTGGCTCTGTGTCCCACCTTCCACTGTCATGTTTGCTTGTATACTTTGTGCAAGCAAAGTCTTTATCTCTTCATCACCTAAGGTGGCAGAGCTTTCTGATTCAGCTTCGGTAAAAAAAATAGTTTTTATACTTGAAATAAATCCAGCTTCTTCTTGTTCAAGAACTCCAGTTTCAGAAGTTTCTAGTTTATATTTTCTAACCAAATCGAGCTTTTCTACTACTGTTTCAGCTACCTTTCTAGATTGGATAATTTCATATTGAGTTTCATAAAAAAGAAATATCATTGAGTTCATAAGAAATTGATCTTGAGCCGATGCATTTGGTTGCACTGGATCGGCTTGTAATTTCGCAGACGCCATATAAACAGGAGTAGAAGTAGCTATCTTAATTACACCAAAAACTATAAATGCTACAACAAAAGAAATGATTAACCATTTACGACGTCTAAGGATCTGAATATATTGCTGAAAGTTAATTCCGCCTTCTTGAGCGTTCACTGTTACAACTTCGTTCTTCATCATAATTTCCCTTTAGAAAAAACTTTCTTCTACAGTTATAACATCTCCAGGTCCTACTTTTTCATTCATACCAACCTCCAAAGAAATCTCACTATTATCTTCCTTAATTAGTTTTACAGTGGAACGTGATGCTCGCTCGGTAAAGCCGCCCGCGAGTGTGATTGCACGCTGTATAGTCATGCCCTCCCGAAAACTATAGCCACCAGGCTTATTTACCTCTCCATTGACGTAAAACTGTCTGTATTCAACGATCGTGACTGTTACGTCGGGTTTTTTCAGATAACCATCTAAATACTTATTTTTTATTAATTGCTCGGCTTCTGATATTGTCTTACCTTTTACAGTTAGTTGTCCAATTAGCGAAAGTGCGATTGTACCACTACTTGAAACTCTAGCTTCTTTTAAACTTAAATCAGGCTCGCCAAAAACACTTACTGAAATGACATCATCAGGTGCTAGTTTATAGCTTTCTTGCTGTTGAGCATTTACTTTAAAACTTAATGCGACAAAACTTAAAAATATCGCCATTAAAATTTTCGCCTTTCTTTTTTCTGCTATTCTAAACATTTTAAACATCCAGGATAATTGTCATTACTAAATTTATTGTATTTACTTTGAAATTAGCTATCTCTAAAGTTGAACTACGTTCTTCAAATGTATAATTAAAACCAAAATCAACAATCCTATTTAAATCATACTTTATGCCGGCGCCAGCAATATATCTATCATCTTCCCGATTTGCAGTAAGTACTAGTTCGTCTTTAGAATATCCTAAACTAAGTTCCGCTTTCCAAAGTTCAGTAATATCGTGCTCAATTGTTGTAGAGTAAGTTGTTCTTAAGAATCCACTTGCATCTTCTAATGTTGAATCTATCGCTTCTCTCCTTGCAATAAATTTCCATTTAGTGAAAGTATTGATTTTCCAGAGCATTATGCCATCATATGCGAATCCGGAGATATCACGAATCTCTTCTTCTTTATAATTTCTTTGTTGGTAACCTATATTGACGTCCCCCGAAAGCTTTTCGGATATTTCCCATTTTATACCAGCTTGATACCGGTCATATGAGTTATCCAGTTCATACGTTAATGCAGAATCATAATTAAGTCTTGACTGAATAGTTTCTACATAAACTCTGGTTTTTGGGGCTAATCTATATTCAAAACGAAGCGTGTATTGATTATTATCAAAATCAAGATATTCAAAAGATTCATTTTCATATTTTCTTGAACTTTTTCTGTAAGATCCAACAATTTTACCTATCGATTCGTCTGTACCATAAGCAAATTCACCGAAAAGATATTCAGTATTAATTCTGTTGTATTCAGTAAGTTCCAACTGAATTCTGTTTATTGAACCAGGATCTTCATGGAAATCGGAAAAGCCAGCCTCAAACTTGCTGCTGAGTCTTAAACTGTGTTCCATCTCTGCCTTACCAACAATATCATGATCTGTATAGTCTGCTGTGCTATTTTCTGAAAATTTGGAATATGCTCCATCATAAGCTAAAGAAAATCTATTTTTCCCTGAAGCACCCATTATTTCAATTTTTGGATTTACAGATAAATAGGAATCGGAGGTCGCCAATTCATCAACTACTCTGTAGATGTTATCATCATTTGAAACTTTAACGTCAGTTGCCGATGAAAATCCAATCCGTTCTGCTATTGCATTATTTACGGCTATAGTTGACATCGCTACGAATACTAACATCCTAGCTAGTAGAGCATTCAAAGTTTTTGTTTTTTTCCATTTGACAGTCATATTCTTTTATATATTCTTTGTAAAATTACGGACTTTAATGATATTTCTGATAGAAATATCAACTTTCATATTTTCCTAAGTTACAAGGGCTCCCTCTTGCACACTTCCAAATTCATACAAAAAAGAAGATTTATCGTACGCTTGGGGAAGATGCTGCACAAGTATGGTACGCCATCCTTCCGTCTGGAAGCGTATCTGTTGGAAGTGGCGGCCTATATGGGCGTTCGCGCCTCTATCATCGCAACGCCGACTTCTCTTACATTTGTAATTTGGACCGATGGCCACGAAGATGAATATACTCACGCGGCAAGGTTACAACCTGGTGAACTTGACTTAAATTCCTTATCTCATGTCGATGGACTGGCTAGTGAACTCCTTTCTGGTAAAGTTACACTATCTGAGGCCGACAGGCTACTGTCAGATATCGATGACATGCCTTCTCCTTATGGAAAATTAGTTACAGGTTTCTCATTTGCATTGTCAACAGGCGCTTTTGCTATGCTGATGGGTGCAAGCTGGCCTGAAATAGGTTGGTCAGGGCTCTTGGGCTTGCTTTCTTATGTCTGGTACCTGTGGGCGCTGCGCTCAAAGCGCGTGAACATGATGCTGGAACCAATGACTAGTTTTATGGCAGGCATGGCTGCCAGTGCTATCGGAAGATACATCGATCCTGGCATCAACATTCCGCTAATCGTGCTTTCTTCCGTTATCGTGTTAGTCCCTGGTTTAGCGTTAACCATGGGGCTTTCCGAACTCGCTTCAAGAAATATGGTATCGGGCACTGCGCGGGTGATGGATGCCTTAATGCAATTATTTAAATTGTATTTTGGAGCGTTTCTTGGTGTCTCCGTTGGTTTTTCCTTATTTGGCGAAAACATTTATGTGCCAGCGGAGTCTTTACCGGAATGGGGAACGTGGCTTGCAGTGTTCCTGTTAAGCCTATCACTGGTAGCTATATTCCGTACGCGACCAATACACATTCCCTGGGGCGTGGCAGCTGCGTTCATCGCCTATGGCGCATCAGTGTGGAGTGCAGATTTTATGGGAGCAGGTATGAATACCTTCGTGGGCGCATTTGCTTTGGGTGTATTTGCTAACTTGTTTACACGCATTGCACACCAGCCACACACTATTGTGGGTATGCATGGGTTAATCGTACTGGTGCCGGGTTCCAAAACCTATATCGGATTGAATTCATTTATTTCCGGCCAAGATTTTGTCGCCGCGGAACACGTTGGGCAGGAAGTCTTTTTGATTTTTATGTCGTTGATTGCAGGCTTGATATTCGCGAATGTTGTGGCGCCTACGAAGAAGGCTTTGTAATTTATCCGGATTTGGGCGGTAAGGGTAGATACTGCCCCCTTTTTCTGGCAGGAAAACTGTTCGGCAATACCCCCTTACCTCTTTATAAGGTAAATTGATCTTAAATTCGATTCAATAGCGAATTAATCTTTCGCGGTCATACCTGTGTATCAACGGATGGTACACATAAGGAATTTCAATATGGATGAGCAGTCAACTTCAACAGAAAACCTCAATTCCCTCCTTAACACCATGGGAACACATCTGCCGGATGTACTCACCGGCCTGGCTATTTTCATTGCACTGATATTTCTGGCGGGTCCCCTTTCAGGTTTGATTATTAAACCTTTTCGTTATGTATCTGCCAGTTCTTTGATCCGCTCGGTTACCCGCCGCACTATCAGCGCCCTTATCATGCTGTTTGGCTTGTATATCTTCCTTAAAATGGCCGGACTTACGGAATTCGCTGTTGCTATTGTCAGCGGTACGGGTTTGATTGGTCTTATTCTGGGCTTTGCGTTTAAGGATATTGCCGAAAACTTCATTTCCAGTTTGCTGCTTACCGTGCAGCGACCTTTTCGTATTGGCGATGTGGTACAGATTGAATCATACACAGGTGTGGTACAAAAGGTGACATCCCGTGCTACAACCCTGGTCGACTTCGATGGCAATCACATTCAGTTGCCGAATTCTATTGTGTACAAAGGCATTATTAAGAACCTGACGGCTAACCCGAATATGCGCGGGCAGTTTGTGATTGGCATTGGCTACGACAATAACATTGCTGAAGTGCGCGACCTCGCCATGGCTTTGTTAACTGAACACCCTAACGTGCTTACTGAACCAGAGCCGCAAGTGCTGATTGATACATTAGGTTCTGCCACGGTAAACCTGAAAGTGTATTTCTGGATCAATGTGGAAACCACCAGCGTGGTGAAAATGGCCTCTTCGCTGATGCGTATTCTGGTCGAAAGCTTTACGCAGGCAGGTATTTCCATGCCGGACGATGCCCGTGAGATTGTTTTCCCTGATGGTGTGCCGGTTCGCCAGATATCCGGGCAGGATCACTCCGCGCAGGAGCAGTCAGTTCAGAAGGATTCTGAGAATAAACAGTCTGGTTCCTCTTTGCCTTTCATGCCGTCTTCATCATCCGGTACGTCGCCATCCCCTGCTCCGTCTGCGGGAAAACCGGAAAAGGTTGTTGTACCGGCGGCCATTGATCACAGTGAAGACGTAAGCAGTGAGAATGACGATATACGCCGTCAGGCAGAGCAGGCCCGTGATCCGGAAGACGGCAGTAATATTTTATAGAGGGGAATAAAAACCCCGCGCACAGGTCTCAATCGTTCCGGGCGCGGGAAAAGGCCTGAGCGATGAGCTTGTCAGGCCTGAGGGACTGGTGGTGAATTAACGTTTCACTGTGTGTGCTTAGCGCAACAACTTAATGAGTGTTCTGCCAAGGCGCACGTTAAGCGCACCGGCGGCCACAGCTTCTGCTGAGTTTTCTACTACTTTGGCGGCTAAAGACCCGCTTATCTGATTGGCCAGTTCATCGGTAGCCATATCAAACAGGCTTTGTGCCGCCAGGTTTTGTGCCACCACTTTAAATAATCGCCAGCTGCCGGCCGTGCCGGGGCGTAATCCGAATACTCTTGCGATACGCCGGATGGTTCGAAAACTTATCCACGCAATGGCCAATGTTTGAATAAGGTGGTTCGGACTAATAAACGCCAAACTTCCGCTCACCACAGCTTCTTTACGTAATACTTCTTCGGCTTTTTTGGTTACAGGCACCGCGACCATGCTTTCATACAGGCCGGATACATCCGCTGCGGTCATATCTGCATGCAATGCACTCTGGTACTGCTTGTAACATCTTGCGGCGTAGCTGTCTTTGCCGAAACGTTGGGCGTGCTCACGGATGCGTTTTTCAGCAACATCGCGGTCGTCCAGTTTTGCCAGTGCGGGCAGATTCAGTGGCGTTTCAATACAAGCTTCTACCGCACGAAAGCCACGCCATTCTTTCACAATGAGCGCGATTAGCGCGGCCACAAAACCGCCGAGTAATACGCCAAGGCCGGTGGAAATCAGCGGATACTCACTGAATTGTGTAACCAGAGAGTCGATAGCATCAAACACCATAAAGCCGGTGACGGTAAGCGCACCGAGCACCAGAGTAATGACTTTCAGGGAAATGCCCTGCTGACCGTCGATATCCCATTCTGAGGTATCTATTTTTGCCGGCATCTGCTGGCTGGGGGCCTGCTGCTGCAGCGGCGTTTCGATGGTACGTGACCGGTATTCCGGCGCTTTATAATCGGTTTCACTCATGTTTAAACCTTTAACTAACGGGTTGTCAGTAAAAACTGAAACAGTTTATCCAGTCCCCTGCCGTTTAACATGCGGGGCAGATAGTCTGCGGGCACCGGCGGATACAACGCAGGATAATGCTCGTCTGCCGACATATCTTTAATGTGGGCCGGCAGAGGTTCGAACTGTACTTCCACATACTGTTTATGTTTATTGGTGTAACGCAGCGCACCGGGCTTGCTGCCCTCGTCGGTAGCCTGAATGGCTGACACCAGAAAATGCTCGTAAGGTACGTCTTCCCGTTCGAGCCTGGCGGTGGCGCCGCCGCATACGTCTTTCAGTAACGCCAGCAATTGCGGCTTTTCAGCGTCGGGGACGAGATCGGCTTTGGTGGCCACAAACGCCACTTTGCCGATTTCCTGTTTGCGTAACACGTGTTTTGAGAACCAGTCCTGTTCACCGTACACAAACACATCTGCCAGGTGGCTTAAGGTTTCTTTTAACTGTACCAAATGCTGTTTGCTGTGATTCAGCCCTTCGAATAGATCCACCAGAATAATTTGCTTATCTGCTTCACGGAAGGTGCCGGCGCGGAGTGGTTTCAGCCAGTCTTGCTGAAATTCACTGAACCGTGCGTTGAATGCTTTGGTCCAGGGATGGGTAATATCACTGCTTATTTTTGCAGGCAGCGGCGTAAAGCCGGTTTCCCGCCAGTTAAAGCCGCTGCCATCCAGCAAAAAACTGCCCGGTTGCAGCATAGCAATACCGGCCAGTTTTGCCTGTTTTAAATAATCACGGTAGCTGCTTGTGAGCGTGAGCATGGCCTCGGGTGTGGGGTCGCTATCGAAATCGAACTGTTCCAAGGTGTGATGCCAGTCTTTGGCGTAGAAACGCTGGGGATCGGTCATTTGCTGGGCCAGCGCGGAATCAGACCACTGAGCAAAGGTTTTGCCGGCCATGGGTAAATCGGTGATCCACTCGCCTGGATAATCGATAAACTCAAACACCACATGGGTATGAGGAAACAGATACTTTTTGAACTGACCGGTTTGCTTTAACCGCACCACCATTTTAAACGCATACACGTTCTCGGTGGGCGCTGGCCATTCGCCCTTTTCCAGTGAGGCAATGTGATCGTCGATGGGGAATAACGGAAAGTCGTCTACCGGCTCCAGCCACATGCTGTCTACCAGCTCTGCGGGTAAGTGCTTAAGCAGCGGCAAACACTGATACTGATGTTCACTGCGATACTTCAGGATGGTCATTAAACTGGTGAACAGCATGGATTTACCGCTGCGGCTTAACCCGGTAATGGTAAAACGGTGATTTTCACGTGTGAACCAGTCGCCTGCCGACGTTATGCCATCAAGCAAGGGTTCCAGCGGTGATAACACATTCTTCAGAAAGCTCTTCATTGATACCCGTTATTCGCAACACATACCGGTATGATATGGGGATCACCGGTGAATTTAAAAGCAGTTGTCACATTTGGATACAAATGCACGAACTGTTCTTGCTGCCAGTTTCTGTTCAGGACGTTTCGTTGAATAATAATTAAACACCCTTCAATATGATTGATGCTATTATTGATGCACTAAATCATCAAAATTAGTATTGAGATAGATAATGCGAACTACCGTGACGATCGACGATGAGCTGTACACAACAGCGATGGAACTCGCTGAGCCTGGCATGAACAAGGCTGACTTAGTCCGCGAAGCGATATGCACGTTTATCAGAGTGCGAGCTGCTGAAAGGCTATCGTCTTTAGGCGGTAAAGCACCTGATATGGCGGAAGTGTCGCGGCGAAAGGAAGTGCCGGAGTCTCAATGAAAGTCCTGGTTGATACCTCAGTGTGGGTTTCTCATTTCAAAAAATATAACAGCGACCTGAGCGCTTTATTGCTATCAGACCGGGTAGTCACCCATCCTTTAATTGTTGGTGAACTGGCCTGCGGTACACCGCCAGAGCCAAGAGCTAGAACATTCGCTGATTTGAAAAGATTGAAGTGTTGCCCGGTGGCGAGTTATGAGGAAACGTTGTATATGATTGAACATCACAAACTGTACGGTCGTGGCTGTGGTTGGATAGATTTGTCGCTGCTAGCTTCTACAATGATTACTCCGGAAGTAGCCCTCTGGACGCTTGATAAGCGGCTCAATCTACTCGCAGACCATTTCAACATTTCGTATGATTGATGTAGCTGCCACCTCTTTCCTACCGTAGAATCATTCCCTCCTCCTCATGTTACGTGTAACATCACCGGCATAAGAAACGTAAAGAGAGACGTTATGCCTGCCAAACGCCCCACACTTCAGGATATTGCCGACATTGTTGGTGTGACTAAAATGACGGTAAGCCGCTATCTGCGGGCCCCTGATTCTGTGGCACCGGCTACGCAGGCCAAAATTGCAGAAGCTTTAACGTCGCTGGGGTACATTAAAAACCGTGTACCGGCCATTTTGTCGAAATCCTCCAGTAAGACCATCGGCATTATTATTCCTTCGTTATCGAACCAGGTATTTGCTGATTTGGTGCAGGGCGTTGAGAACGTCACCGCCGCCAACGGCTACGACACCCTGATTGCTCACACGGGTTATAACCCGCAAACCGAAGAAGACAAGATTGATATGATGCTGTCGTATCAGATTGACGGCCTGGTACTCACTGAAACCCAACACACACCGCGCACAAGGCAGATGCTGAAAAAGGCTGCGATTCCGGTGGTGGAAACCATGGAAGTGCCCGGCGAGCCGTTGGATATGGCAGTGGGCATGAACCACGAGCAGGCCGCTTATGAGGTGGTCAAGCGGATGCTGGATTCAGGCAAACAGAATACGGTTTATCTTGCCGCCAGGTTAGACAGCCGTACCCTGCTGCGGCAACAGGGTTACGAACGGGCCATGAAAGAAATGGGCTTACAGCCGGTAACGGTGTCCACTGCGGAGCATTCCAGTTTCACCCGTGGCGCACAATTGATGGCGCAGGCGTTGTCGTTACATCCGCAAACGAACGGCGTGTTCTGTACGAACGATGATATTGCCATTGGCGCGATGCTGCATTGCCGGCAAACAGGCAAACAGATCCCTGCAGACATGGCAGTAGTGGGATACAACGGGCTGGATATCGGCGGCGCAACCACGCCGGTATTAACCAGCGTACTTACTCCACGGGAAGAGATGGGAGAGCAGGCAGCCCGCCTGTTGCTGGCGTCGTTGCAGGGAGAGGCGGTAGCAGAGAAGCTGATCACCTTGCCTCACAGCCTGACGGCAGGGGAAACACTGTAAGTTAGTAAGCGCCAACCAACAATCTGATTAGATGCAGTTTCGCGCTTTTAAACGCTCTGTTACCCGGCTGACAATTTCCTGCGGCGTGCTGTCGATGGTGACTGTTAATACATCCTGTTCGCTGATGTCCGGCCGTTCCAGCGCATCGAACTGACTGTCGAGCATATCCGGCTTCATGAAATGCCCTTTTCTGGCAGCCATCCGCTCTAAAATCACATGCTTAGGCCCGTCGAGAAACACGAACACCAGGTTTTTGTTATCTTTGCGAATTGCGTCGCGGTAGCGCTTTTTCAGTGCCGAGCACACAATCACGCCCTTGCGGCTGCGCTGCTCCAGGTTATATACCGCATCATTGATGCGTTCGAGCCAGGGCGCACGGTCTTCATCGTTAAGCGGGGAGCCCTCTCCCATTTTTTTTACGTTGGCTCTGGGGTGTAAATCGTCGCCGTCGATGAAGGTGGCCTGCATATCTGCCGCCAGCATCTCAGCCACGGTGGTTTTACCTGAACCACTTACGCCCATGACCACCACAGAGAAGCCTGCCGGCGGTTGTTTGCTCTCGCTTTTACTCATAATGTTGCAGCCTGCTCCACGGTTTTGGTGTTAAATAATTGTTTACCTTTTTAGCGTAACATGTACCATGTTACCGGTAACGTTACTGATTGTGAATGGCTTTAAAGCGTAATTTTTTCTGCCGGCTTTCAGTAAACGCTTCTGAACCTGTAAAACGCTGTGAATAAGAGAACGTGCTATGGATGTTGGAACCGACCCTACTCACCTGTTGCTTACCGGCCTTGGCGCGGTGGTGCTGCTGGTACTGCTCATTATAAAAATGCGGGTGCATGCATTTGTGGCATTGATCCTTGTCAGCGTATTGTCGGCTGCCGTAGCCGGTATTCCGGCTGATGACATTGTGCCGGTGATGATGAAAGGGTTTGGTGGCACGCTGGCCTCTGTGGCCTTGCTGGTAGGGCTGGGCTGTATGATTGGCAAATTACTGGAAGTCACCGGTGGTGCCAGAGTGCTGGCCGATGGTCTGATTAACCGCTTCGGTGAGCAAAAAGCGCCGTTTGCGCTGGGTGTTGCGTCATTACTTTTCGGCTTTCCTATCTTTTTTGATGCCGGACTGATTGTGATGTTCCCCATACTGATGAGTGTGGCGGCTAAGTTCGGTGGCTCGACAATCAAATACGCGTTTCCCGCAGCCGGTGCGTTTGCGGTAATGCATGCCTTTGTGCCACCTCATCCCGGCCCGGTAGCAGCCGCTGATTTACTGGGGGCGGATATTGGTCTTCTGTTGCTTATTGGTTTGCTGATTGCCATTCCCACCTGGTATCTGGGCGCGTATTGCTTTGCCCTGTATGCGGGCAAGAAAACCGTACTCTCCCTGCCGCCGCTGTATAAGAACACTGATTCTTCCACGTTAACCACCCCACCGGCATTCAGTACGGTGCTGGCTGTTCTGCTAACACCGGTGCTGCTGATATTTATGGATACCGGTTTGAACACGTTGCAGGTATCCGGCGTGATAAGCGGCGATGCTTTATGGATTGATATTCTGCGTATGCTGGGTAAAACCCCGGTCGCGCTGTTGATCACACTGATCCTGTGTTTATTTCTGTTTACCCGGGATCTTGGTCGTGAGAAAACCGAAGCGCTTTGCGGAGAATCGCTGGCGCCCATCTGCGGTGTGATTCTGGTTACCGGTGCCGGAGGCATGTTCGGTGGTGTACTGCGCAGCAGCGGGATTGGTGAAGCGCTGGCAGGCTTATTACAGGACACAGGTTTACCGGTGATTGTGGCGGCGTTTGTGATTTCTACCTGTTTACGGGTCGCTCAAGGTTCTGCCACAGTTGCACTGACCACCACAGCGGCTCTGATGGCGCCCATCGTATCGGCCACAACCGGCCTTTCAGCGGTAGACATCTGCTGTATTGTGATTGCCATTGCCGGCGGCGCAACGGTGCTGTCGCACTTCAATGATTCCGGCTTCTGGCTGGTATCCCGTCTGCTGGATATGGATGAAAAGACCACCCTGAAAACCTGGACGGTAATGGAAACCCTGCTCGGCAGCATTGCATTCCTGCTGGCCGCGTTAATCAGTGTGGTGTTTTAGAAAGTTGCCCCGCCAGCACATTTTCTGGCATGCTAACCGCTAATTTCTGTCATCAAACTGATGTATTTTCTGCATGAATACAGACCCGTTGCGCTTTTGCCCGAACTGCAAAAGCGATGCTTTTTCGTTATCTGAAAACCGCTATTTTTGTGAAGAATGTAACTTTACTTACTTCCTGAATGCTGCCACGGCGGTAGCGGGTATTCTGGTGTGTGACGGCCACCTGCTGTTTACCGTGCGGGCGAAAGCCCCGGGTAAAGGTAAGCTGGGTCTGCCGGGCGGATTTGTAGATTTTCACGAGTCGCTGGAACAGGCACTGATGCGGGAAACCCGCGAGGAACTGGGTATTCATGTTGCTGACTGGCAATATTTGCTGTCTGCACCCAATACCTACGATTATGCCGGTGTGCGTTATCACACCTGCGATGGCTTTTTTATTGCCACGCTGAAAAAGCGCCCGGAATTTTCGCTTCAGGCAAGCGAAATTGCCGGTGTAAAATGGCTGAAACCGGATGATATTAATCCGGATAATATTGCTTTCCCTTCTATGCGCCGCGCGGTGAAGGTATACATTGATTCTGTCAGTTAAACTGCCTGCTCATTTAAGGATAAGAGTATGAAGCGTTTTTTCCTGTCACTGGGTGTCGTGATTGTTCTGTTGATTGGCGTACTGATTTTTAACGCCATGCGTTTCACGCCACAGGAGCCTGCCCCGTCTGCAGACATCACGTTGATTCAGCCTGACGATGAATTGCTGGCTAAACAGCTGGCTGAGGCACTGACCTTTAAAACCGTTTCGTATGAAAACGGCAATCCTGACAACTACGCCAGCTTCACCGCGTTTCAGGAATGGCTGGCCGCCACCTATCCGCTGGTATTCGAAAAAGCAGAACTGGTGCGCCTGAATACTCACACCTTACTGTTCCGCCTGAAAGGTCAGGATGCTGCGTTAAAGCCGGTGCTGTTTTCAGCCCATTACGATGTGGTACCTGTTAACCCAGGTACAGAGCGTACCTGGACGTATCCACCGTTCGGCGGCGTCATTAAAAACGGTGAAGTGTGGGGTCGTGGCGCACTGGATGACAAAAATTCTGTCATCACACTGATGGCTGCTGCCACACACTTGCTGGAAGAGAACATCGCCACACAGCGGGATATTTATATTGCCCTTACCCATGACGAAGAGATTGGCAGCACAGACGGCGCCATCGCAGTCACGCAATGGTTTAAAGATAAAATGATCACGCCTGCCTGGTCGCTGGATGAAGGCTCTTACGTGCTGGACGGCATTGTGCCGGGTATCGATAAAGGCATTGCCAGCATTAACTTATCGGAAAAAGGGTATTTAACGCTGACACTCACCGCAGAAGGTGAAGGCGGGCACAGCTCCATGCCACCACAGGATACTGCGGTAACCATTCTGGCCGCTGCGCTGATGAAGCTTCACGACGCGCCGTTACCCGGCGGGCTGGAAGGCATAAGCGAAAAGATGTACAGCGACATCGCCCGGCACATGGATTTCACCAAGCGGTTGTTATTTGCCAATATGTGGCTCTTTAAACCCCTGTTGAATTCTGCTGTAGGCAGCAGCACCAGCGGTAATGCCATGCTGCGCACCACCACGGCTCCCACCATGCTGTCAGGCAGTGTGAAATCTAACGTATTACCCGCCACCGCAACGGCCACGATTAATTTCAGGCTGCACCCGCGGGATTCGGTGGAATCAGTGACTGAATGGGTGCGTGAAGCCATAAACGATGACCGGGTAACAGTGGAAGCGGGAGAATTCACCGAACCTTCGCCGGTAGCATCCAGCAGTAACGAAGGTTTTTTACAGATGGTACAAACCACACGGGCCGTTTATCCGGATGCCATTATTACGCCGGGACTGACCATTGCCGCTACAGACAGCCGCTTTTACAGCGAAATAACCGACAGTTACCGCTTTGCGCCTATGGTGTTACGTTCAGAAGATCTTGGCAGTATTCACGGTACCAATGAAAAGATATCGGCAGCGAACCTGGTAAAAGCCGTGCAGTTTTATACGGCATTAATGGCGCAGCAATAAGATAAGAATACGGAAAGAAAAAGCCCGCCTGCCCAACCACAGGCGGGCAGGCTGTTAACGGGAAACTTCCATCATTAACCCGTTAACGAGCAACACAGGGTTGTCCGGTTTGACCGGCGCGGGAATGGTGGTTTGCTCTGTCCACGCATTCTCCCATTCAATGAGTGCCTGCTGCTGTGCCTCATCATCAAAAGATGACTCAGACACCACTGAAGCACGAAGTGCTGACAAGTACTGCGACCAGCGCGGCAGGTAGAAATCTTTGTACATGCCCTGCCAGGCTTTAGACGCATAGTCTTTCAGTTTAGGACCGCCCCACACGGTAATTTGCTGGCGGGCGTTCTTCACATAAAAGTCAGATTCTGCTTTATTGTCACCGTAAGCCGCTGCATCTGACAACCACGTATGCAGAGACTCCTGGTGCCATCCCATCAGCGCGTCCAGTTGTGTCACCAGTTTGGTGATTTGTGCCGTCAGCGCATCGCCTTTTTCAATGTCTTTCGCCTGATAAGCCGCTACGGCTTCCTGCAACATTAAATCCACATGGAGTGACACAGACTGTTTTGTCACGTCCACCAGGTCGTAGATAAACAGCGGGGAATCTGCGTATTCGTCAGCCAGAGACAGCAGTTCCATAATGGCTGCGTCGAGGCTGGCGAGATCGCCCGGGCTACCTTCGAATTCAGTGATATCTGTAGTCGGGCGCTTGAACAGTAAGTAAGCACCTGCTGACCCTTCCCACCAGCGCGTGGTCCAGTAGCGTACTGAGTACACGCCGTCGATAAGCTTATCCCAGGCATTCAGCAGCGCCGGAGACGATTTGCCGTAGCGTGCATTGGCGTAGGTGGCTATCCAGCTTTGCATGTCCGGTTTTGCCTGCCAGGGTAAATCGAACAGGAACTCATAGGCCACAGAGTTATTGTGAATACCTTCAGGGAACACACCAAAGCCGGTTAACGCGCCTTTATTTTCTGAATGGGTTACCACATCAAGCTGCTCTGTGTAATCTGCAAAGTCAGCGTAAACGGGGTCTGATCCGCCGTAGTTATGAATGAATCCGAAGATCCACGGCTTGCCTTTAAAGCCTTCTGTTCGCTGCCACACATGATAACGGTCGTTGCCGATATCGTGGATCATGGCTTTGCTGTCCGGTACATCTTTCAAAAAGGCTTCAATGGATTCCAGATCCCAGAACTCTTCATCGGCACCGAACATCCAGCCCTGCATCACCCAGGTAGCATCCGGCGCAGCCTGTTGAATAGACTGATAAATGCGCTTTCCGTAGGAAGCGAGGTCGGCATAACGGTTATCTTCTGACACCGGCGGCAGCATTTCATTAAACGCATCAGATAAATAGTATTCATGTTCGCCGTAGGTGGCGGTGTAGATTTCAATAAAGCGTTTTGCCACTTTATCGAATAAGGGATCTGCCGGGTCCAGCCAGTAGGTTTCGTGTTCGAACCCTGTCCATTTCGGCATTTCGTAAATTTTTGCATCAGGGAAACGTTCGGTGAACGCTTTGGGTACATATCCGCTGAACGCCGGAACAACAGGCTTCATGCCCAGCTCGTCCATACGTGCCAGAATTTGTTTCTGCAGTTTGTGTTTCTTATCAATCCAGCTTTGCAGTAACGGGCCTTCATGGCCTTCAATGTTACCCATGCGCTGCCAGGGCGTAAACGCAGGTCCTGAAAAGTACGTATCCAGTTCGCTGTCTGTTACACCGAACTCTTTCCACAGGGTTTGCCATACAAACTCCTGACCTTCCATTGCCACGGGGTTATTCACACCGTGCAGGGCCATCCAATCTATTTCCTGCTCCCAGCGCGCCCAGTCCCACCAGGGGGTGGTATAGCCGTAAGCACACACATTCAGATACGCGCGCTGATCAAACGGTGTAGCGATTTTCGCCCCGTCGTAGTCAGCAAAATGGTCGGGCATGGCCACGCGGTTGCCTTCCCAGCTTACCGACAACGCGCCCTGCTCCCGCAGATACTGATATGCACCGTATGCCATGGCAGCATCGCTGTTGCCACTGATTTCCGCCTGTCCGTTTGTTACATTCACTTCGTACCACTCAGGTTCGTTATCGGTAACTTTACGGGTGGAAATGTGCCCTGCCTGACCACCGGTGACCCGGCTGAGAACAGCCTGCACAGGCGTTTGCACGGCTACGGTTTCACTTTCACTGGCGCGGGGTTGCTCTGCCGGTGTACCGCAACCACTTAAGGCAAACGCCACTGCCAGACACAGCGCACTGACCGGCATAGACATAGGTTTACGCATTGATTTTATCCTGTAAAAAAACGTGCGCTGCGTTAACAGGCAGCGCACACCGCGTTTTTAAAACGAGTACATTGCACTCAGGTAGTAGCTTGTACCCAGTACACTGGTGGTCTGCCAGACCGGCTTCTCATCGGTGTAGTAGGCTTCTTCATCGTTACCGTTAATATTCAGCGCGCCGAAACGCAGGTTCAGTTCTTCAGTCACGTTGTAGCTCAGTACCACGTCTATTTGATCGCGGCCATCTACCACACGACCTTCTCGGGCAAAGAACGCATCGTTGCTGTCCTGAATATACGGGCTGCGGTGGTTCAGTGCGACCCGCGCGCTGAACACTTCATTTTCCCAGTAGCCGATGAAGTTCCAGGTTTCTTCAGAAGAATTGGTCAGTACAAAATCTTCACCGTCTTCCGCATCAATAAAGGTGTAGTTTGCCGAGAAACCAAAACCTTTGATGGGCAGCCATTCGTCCAGTCCCTGGTTCCAACCAAGCTCATAACCTTTGATGGTGGTACCTGAGTCATCGTTGTAGGTGCTGGTAATCTCATAAATATTACCTTCATTGTCGGTACAGTCTGCTGCCGTGCCGCTCAGTGCCACGCCGTCATAACTGTCCGGACAAACAAACTCGGTGACAGAGCCGTTCTTAATTTCTTTCCAGAACAGGGTTAACGCCAGGCTGTCACCTTCACCGTAGTACCATTCCAGACCTAAATCTGCCTGGTCTGCGGTCATTGCCTTCATTTCCGGCTGACCCAGATCGATGGTGTAAGTAGTGGTACCGAAGGAGTTAGACGCTGAGGTTTCTGAAGCGGCAATTTGTGTATTGGACGTCAGAATAGGACGCACCAGCACTTTTGCTGCCGCAAAACGGGCCTGTACTTCATCGGTGAGCTCTAACACCAGGTTCATGCTGGGCAGGAAGTTGGTGTAGTCATAATCGATATCGTATTCACCCACCACCATGCGAATTTCTTCGTTATCCGGATTCTGCTCACCGGTGAGGTAAGTATTGATAGTCCGGTCTGTGGTTTCGTAACGTCCGCCGAAATTACCGCGGAACGGGAAATCACCTAACATGGTGTCGAACTCAAGCTCGGAATAGAACGACAAAATGTCACGTTCGATACCGTAAGACGACTGGGCCGCAAAGAAGGTAGGAATGGTTACACCCTCAGCTACCAGCGCATCGCGGTAAGCCTGAATATCCGGTGCAATCCAGGCATGCTGAATAGACATCTGATTATCGAGGAAGTCCGTCACCATGAAGTTATATTCAGACATCAGCGGTAAGTCTGCAGGGTCTGCATCACCAATGGCGAAACGGTCTGTACGGTATACTTCGCGGTTAAACTCTTCCTGACGGTACTTCACGCCGAATGCGAAAGACGTGAAAATGTCGCCGTCGAGAATGCGTTCAGCATCAAATTGCAGGGCCTTTTCGGAGGTATCCACAATCCGGGTTGCACCGTTCGGGTATTCGTTACGGGGCATGTCGTAGGGATACAGCGCCGGGTCGGTGAGATCTTCATCCACATCGAAAATAACGTTGCTGCTGTCGGAAATATCCATGGTGGCAGACACGGTGGTTGCCAGAATAGCGGCTTCTTCGCTTTCTGTAGCATCACCGGCTGTATAGTGCGCCACGCCTGAAATTATCCAGTTTTCCGTTTCGTATTTAGACTGCAAGGTAAAGGCTTTACTGGTCGCGCCTTTTTCTTCAATCTGACGGTTATTTTCCAGCGTGAAGTCATCAATTCTCACATTGGTGTATACGCCGCCTACCGGATCGCCAAGCAGGGTGATGTCATCACGGTCGAACAGGAATACCTGCTGGTTCAAATCCTGATAAGTATCGTCGTCGGCATAAATGGCGGTAAACGTGGTTTCAAAGCTGTCAGTCGGACGCCACTGCACGGCACCGTTCATCAGATAACGCTTGGTTTCACGGTCGATACGACGGTAACGGGGACGGCGTGGATAATCATTGCCTTCGTCGTCCTGGAACCAGCGGCCCATCCAGAAGTTATCTACGCGGTCATCCAGTTCCTGATAACCGGCGTTCAGGAAAATGCCCACGGTATCGTCAGCAAACTGATCGATATAGGTAATGTTTCCTTTCGGCGTAACATCGTCAGTAGGTGAAAATTCTGAATACTGACCTTTTACCGATGCCACAATTTTACGCTCACCGTAAGACAGTGGCTTGGTAGTATCGATGTTAATTGTGCCGGATAAACCACCGGTGTCCATGTCAGCGCTGGGAGATTTAATCACCGAGATGGCTGAAGCCAGTTCTGACTGAATAATGTCGTAACGGAAACCGCCGGTGAAATCGGCGTTTGCCATTGTCTGACCATTAACGGTCGTCCGGGCATATTGCGCACCTAAACCACGAACACTGATCGTGGAGCCGCGACCGTTAATGTTGGAAATCTGTACACCGGGAATACGCTGAATAGCTTCAGCAATGTTCTCGGTGGGGAATTTACCGATATCTTCTGAGGTGATGATATCGGCAACTTTGGTTTCATCACGCTTGATAGCCGCTGCCTGCACAAGGCTGGAGCGGTAGGTCACGTCGATGCGTTCAATCTGGTCTTCATCAGGCGTTGCAGTTTCCTGCGCAAAAGCAACAGGGTTCAGAGCACAGAGCAGCGCGCTGGCAATGAGGGTTTTCTTCGGAAGTGCATAGTTCATTTGCGTTTCCCATCAGTTCAACACTTTTATCGTTTCAGCTTCAGGCAACGTCGCTGAATATGTTTTCTTTTATTTTTGTTTTACGGTGATTTTTTCATCATCCTGTTTTTGACGCTATCACCGCGTGTCAACGTTGTCAAACATCAAAATGAAAAATTTATGACACGGTTGTTCCGGAATATCAGAAAATTAATTCAGCGGCGCAGCGGAATCTCTGACCACCAGTTCGAGGCTGAAGCCTTTAGATTCCACGGTGTGAACATCTTTCGCCTGCATCATCTTGATCACCATTTCGGCGGCGGAAGCGGCGATATCAAAATTTGGCTGATTGATGGTAGTGAGGTGTGGCCAGGTTTGAATTGAAAACGGACTATTCTCGAATCCGGCCACGGAAACATCTTCCGGAACACGCAGCTGATTCAGGCGCACCATGAACACTGCACCGGCTGCGATTTCGTCGTTACATGCAAAAATAGCGGTGGGTTTATTGTCATTACTGAGAACCTGTTTCGTCATCGCCATACCCGAATCAAAGGTAAATTCGCCGTCTACGATGAGGTTCTTATCCACTGCCAGACCCCGTGCTTCGTGGGCTTCACGAAAACCACGCAGGCGGCCGAGGCTGGATTCATGAGAGGCATGATAGCCCAGAAACGCAATACGCTTGTGTCCGAGATCAAGCAGGTAGTCTGTCATTTTACGGCTGGCCTCCACATCGTCCACATGGACCACCGGGGCAAGTGTATCCGGCGCTTCAGAACCGGACAGGATGCGTACAACCTTGGCATCACGGTTCAGCAGAAAAGTAACCAGTTCACGGTTTTCGGATAACGGGGGCGTAAGAATCACCCCGCCTATCTGATTTGAACCAATCATGGCCGCCAGCTCTTTACCCACTTCTTCGGAACGGGAGTCGGTGGGATGAATAACCAGTTCGAACCCGCGCTTGCGGCACTCTGAAATGATGCCGTTCTGCATTTCAATCACATAGTGACTGTTCGGGTTGTCGTACACGAACGCCAGTGAGAAAGGCGCTTTGCGCATGGTACGTGCAGTGTGATTAGGCTGATAATTCAATTTCTGAATACATTCCTGCACTTTGGTGCGTACTTCATCGCTGACGCTGGCTTCGTTGTTGACCACACGGGAAACGGTTTTAAAGGAAACCCCCGCTAACTTGGCCACATCCTTAATTGTCGGCTTCTTCATAGTGACTGCCATGATCAAAAAAATTCCTGTCTTTCAGGAGCATAAAGGCTATGGAGACGGCCCGCAACATTCCTGTCCTGCCATTCCCCTGTCTTATCGTATTTTATTCCACCAAAATAACATTTGACAACGTTGACAAAGCAAGGTTAACGTAAAAACCCTGATTACTAAAGAAGCAGTTGATCATGACAAACACGGCTGATAACACCGAAAAGAAAAACCGTTTATTGTCGCTGGACGTATTCCGCGGCCTGACTATCATGGCCATGATTGTGGCAAACAGTCCGAATACCTATGGTGAGTTGTCCCATGCATACTGGGACGGCATTCACTTTGCCGACCTGATATTTCCCTTTTTCATCCTCATTGTGGGTGTGGCAATCAGCTTAGGCTTTAAGAATATTCATGCTGATTCCCCCAATCTGAAACCTGTGCTGCAAAAAGTGTGGAAACGCACCTGCATCATGTTCGCCCTGGGATTAGTGGTGAACCTGTTCTACACCCACTTCGAGCAGGTTCGTATTCTTGGCGTGTTGCAACGTATCGCAGTTGTCTATCTGGTGTGCTGCTATCTGGCGGTTTACTGCTCTGTACGTACGATTATTAAAACCGGCATTGCCCTGCTGGTGCTGTACTGGCTGTTTGTGCTGTTTGTGCCGGCTCCGGGTTTACCCGCCGGTCATCTTGAACGGGGCGAGAATATTATTAACTGGTTCGACAGATTCATGCCCGGCATGTTGTGGCGTGGTGAATGGGATCCTGAAGGTTTACTCAGCACCTTCCCTTCTGTGGTTACCGGCATCATGGGTATTCTCATGGGCCGCATAATCATCGCCGCCAAAGGTGAGTTAAGAGACGCCGTGATGCATCTTTTCCTATTCGGCTTTCTCACCTTTTGTGCCGGTTGTGTATGGAGCCTGGGCTTTCCGTTCATCAAGCAAATCTGGTCCAGTTCCTTCGTGCTAGCCACCGGCGGGATCGGCGCAATGATTCTGGCGGTAATGGTGTGGTACACCGACATTAAAGGTCATCGTGCCGGCACGGCCATTCCGGTCATCTTTGGCGCCAATGCGATCACCGCCTATGTGCTGCACGTCATTATCGAGAAGTGTCTGGACTGGGAAATAGCCGGCACATCTGTCCACGCGGCATGGGTTGAGTGGTCTTTGCAGGCAGGCTTCAGCGAATTTGCCAGTGCCACTACCTGGGTAGTGATGTTTGTGGGTATTTGTTTTATTCCCGTGTACTGGCTCTACCGCAAACAGATTTTTATCAAAATCTGATCTTTCACCTTTTTTTATTCTCTATTTTATCTATCCAACAGCAAGGAACCCGTGAGTGATTCAGCAACAGTATTTTCTTGGTATCGATGGCGGCGGCACTAAATGTAAAGCCCGCCTTGAATCCCTGAACGGCGAACTGCTTGGCGAAGGGCTTTCCGGCCCGTCTAATCCTGCGCAATCTGCAGAGACAGCATATAACTCGGTGAATGCCGCTGCGATGCAAGCGGTAAAGGAAGCCGGACTGACGGCAGAGGCACTGTCACAGGTACATGCCTGCCTGGGACTGGCCGGGGTGAACATTCCGGCCTACCGGAAGGTTGCAGAAGAGTGGCAGCTTCCCTTTGCCAGTACAATGATTACTACTGATTTACATATTGCCTGCACCGGCGCACACGGTGGCAGTGAAGGTGCCATTTTAATTACCGGCACGGGCAGTTCTGCCTTTGCCAGCGTGAATGATGTGCATACCTGTATTGGCGGTCACGGATTCCCGCTGGGCGATAAGGCCGGTGGCGCCTGGCTGGGCTGGCGGGCAATCAGCCACACCCTGGAAGCGATGGATGCGTTACAACCGGTTTGTGATTTCACGGAGGCGGTGTGTCAGCAACTTAACGTAATAACACCGGAAGATATTGTTGCGAAGGCCCTGCACTACCGCTCCGGTGATTACGCCGCACTGGCACCGCTGGTACTGGACTTTGCGAAGCAGAATAACGCCGGTGCGCAGGCCATCATTAGTGAAGGTACTGAGTACCTCACCAAAATACTGACAAGATTACAGGCGCTGGATGCACGGCGTATCACCATGATTGGCGGACTGGCATCGTACTGGAGCAGCCAGATCCCTGATACTATTCAACGGCTGCTGAGCCCCGCATTGTGTTCCCCTGAATACGGTGCGGTTTCGCTGGCACGGCAGGCATTTAAGGAGGCCTGAATGGCACACGCAACAAAAATGGCTGCTGAAGCGTCGCAGACCCCTGACGTTTTCCGCACACAATTACGAGACAACGCAGCGCAAATCACCGCGCTGGCGGCAGCAATAAAGCAAAACGACCCGGAATTTGTCTACATGATTGGCCGTGGTACATCTGACCACGCAGGTGTATTCGGGAAATACCTTATTGAAACAGAACTGGGTTTGCCGGTAGCCGCCGCAGCACCGTCGGTGAACAGTGTATTCGGTAAGTCACTGCGTTTACAGAAAGCGTTAGTGTTCGTGATTTCCCAATCTGGCCGCAGCCCTGACATTCTTGCTCAGGCAAAAATGGCGAAGGAAAAAGGCGCACTGGTTGTTGCGCTTGTAAACGATGAAAGCTCACCGCTGGCAGATCTGGCCGATTTCTTTGTGCCCCTTAAAGCCGGCCCGGAAGTGGCAGTAGCTGCCACGAAAAGTTATCTCGCCAGTTTATATGCCCTGCTGACCATTGTGGCTGCGTGCTCAGACAACCAGGCACTGCACGAAGCACTGAGTGCCTTGCCTGACCGTCTTGACGATACCATTGCACAGGCACCGGTACTTACTGCTGAGGTACTTCAGCCTATGGAGCGCTGCGTAGTACTTGGCCGTGCATTTGGTTATGCGGTATCCCGCGAAATTGCCCTTAAAATGAAAGAAGTACTTGGCGTTCAGGCCGAAGCGTTCAGCAGCGCAGAGTTTCTGCACGGACCGGTAGCCTTGCTGAACCGTGGCGTAGCCATTATTGACGTACACGTACCGGATGCTTCAGCCAGTTTTCACAGCGGACAAATTGAAGAAGTGAAGCGCCGTGGCGCGCCGGTATTTCCGCTTTTGAAAGTAGATGACGAGGTGCATCCGCTGGTTGCACCGCTGCTGATCATGCAGCGTTTTTATCTGGATATCGAAATTGCAGCGAGAACCCTTAACATGGACCCGGATAATCCGGTAGGCTTGAAGAAAGTCACGGAAACGGTTTAATTCATGGGTTATTTTGCTTCACAATTTTTTGATGGCTACCGCCTGCAAAGCAAGGTGGTATTCACGGTGGAAAACGGGCGCATTGCGTCGGTGACACCTGATGCTGAGTCGGGGCAGCACGACGTGCTGGATGGCCTGATCATGCCGGCCATGGTAGATGTTCAGGTAAACGGTGGCGGTGGTGTGCAGTTTAATGAAGCGCCGGTGGCAGATTCGTTGTTGCAGATGTCCCGTGCATACCTGACTACCGGTACAGGCAGTATTATGCCTACGCTGATCACCGACGATATTGCCGTCATGTCTGCCGGTGCAGATGCTATTGCTGAAGCGCATAAGGCTGACCCTGCCGCCATTCCGGGCGTTCACTTTGAAGGCCCGCACCTGTCTGCGGCGAAAAAGGGCATGCACAGCGCGGCGCATATCCGCCCCCTGAGTGACGATGAGTTTGCCCTGTTCACCCGCAAAGACTTAGGCCGGGTATTGCTTACCGTTGCGCCGGAAACCGTATCTCCTGAAGACATCACCCGTCTGGTGGACGCCGGCGTAATTGTATCAGCCGGTCACACCAACGCAGATGCAGACACCTGTTTTAAAGCCTTTGATGCCGGTGCGACCGGTGCAACACACCTTTACAATGCCATGTCTGCCCTTACCAGCCGGGAACCCGGCGTGGTAGGCAGTGCGTTATACCGTGATGATGTGTACTGCGGACTGATTGTTGATCATCAGCATGTGCACCCGGTAAGTGCCACTCTGGCTATCCGCCTTAAGGGTGATGACAAGCTGATGCTGGTGACCGATGCTATGGCTCCGGCGGCCAGCGATGCTGACCACTTTATGTATCAGGGCATTAAGGTGCTGCGTCAGGGACCAACGCTGAAACTGGCTGACGGCACACTGGCCGGTTCGGTGCTGACCATGGAAGAAGCCATTCAGCATACCCGTTTTGATTTAGACATTGCGCTGGAAAGTACCCTGAAAATGGCCACTTCAACACCGGCAAATTTTCTTGGGCTTTCATCAAGTATCGGCACATTACAAACCGGCTCGCAGGCCAACTGGATAGCGGTAAACGACGCCTTGCAGGTTCAGCGCGTCTGGCGTAACGGGGTTTGCATGTCGTAAGGCTTGCCGGGCCCGTCCCTTTTAATCTGAAGGAAATAATAATGACAACAGGTAAAACCTCTTCCTCCGGCAGTGCAGTATTGCTGCCCATGGCCATTATCGGCACCTTGTTCTTTGTGTTTGGTTTCATTACCTGGCTGAACGGTGCACTGATCCCTTTTCTGCAAATTGTCTGTCAGTTGTCGGGCATGGAAGCGCTGCTGATTGCATTCAGCTTTTACATTGCGTACGTCGTCATGGCTCTGCCCATGTCGTTTGTGTTGAATAAAACCGGTTACCGCAACGCTATGTCGCTGGGTCTGGTAATGATAGCCGCCGGTTGCTTTTTGTTTGTGCCGGCTGCAGAAACCCAAACCTTTGCCCTGTTTATCACCGCACAATTTATTGTGGGTTCAGGACTGACTATTCTTCAAACGGCATCAAACCCCTATCTGGTAAAAATCGGGCCTTCGGAAACCGCTGCAGCCCGCATATCGATAATGGGCCTGCTGAATAAAGGCGCAGGTTGGCTGGCACCGGTGGTATTCACCGCGCTGGTACTGGGTGAATTCTCCGGCGTAACGGCGCAGAGTATTGCTGCTTTGCCGGAAGCAGAACAGGCTGCGCAAATTCAGTCTCTGGCTGACAGTCTGGTAACGCCTTATATCGGCATGGCCGTTGCGCTGTTGTTACTGGCGGTAGCACTGCGTTTTTCCGGATTGCCTGAGCTGGATTTAGACAAAGAAGATGAAAGCCTTGATGCCAGTGGCATGAAGAACGGCTCTATTTTACAGTTTCCCCAGCTGGTGCTGGGTGTGGCGGCATTGTTTTTCTACGTGGGCGTAGAGGTCATTGCCGGTGACACTATCGGGCTTGCCGGTTCTGAACTTGGCGTAGAAGGCGCATTGGGACTGACCTCCTATACCATGTTCTTTATGGTAATAGGTTACACCCTGGGTCTGGTACTGATCCCGCGGGTACTAACCCAACATCAGTTGCTTACCCTGTCAGCGGTACTGGGCATGTTACTCGCGGTTGCCATTCCATTTACAGACCCTGCCAGTGACAATATTTCTACCGTTATCTGGGGTTGGACCGGTGTCACCACGCTGCCGGATCCGCTTGCGTGTATTGCTCTACTTGGCCTGGCCAATGCCATTGTCTGGCCGGCGGTGTGGCCACTGGCACTGGAAGGCCTGGGTAAATTCACTGCCCGTGGTTCAGCCCTGTTGATTATGGGTATTGCCGGTGGCGCAGTGTTACCAATGGTTTTCGGCGCGATAGCTGATGCATATGGTGTTCTGAATGCTTACTGGATGACCATTCCCTGCTACGGTTTCATTCTGTTCTATGCGCTGAAAGGTTGCCGTATAAAGCACTGGTAACTTATTGATGCGGAGCTGTACGGCTCCGCACCTGTGCCCCTTCTGTTTCAGGTTTTTTATTCTGTTCGTCTATTGCTGCGGTAGACGAAATACAGTGCAACGGCCAGACACACCATGGCAAGGATACGGTTCGTGCTCAGTGCCACGGCTTCATTTCCCAGCCAGCATCAGTATTAAAATGAGCATATCTTTGCTCTCCTGAAAAAGTGTATATTAGCCATTGCTAAATGTGCGAAAAACACGATAATTAAGAAAAGATTCTTGCATATTACGCACAAATGAATTTATTAAATCAAGTTACACTCCGTACCCTCAAGCTGTTTATTGCGGTATATGAAGCCCGCAGTTTGTCAGCCGTCGCCAGGCAGGAAGGGGTTTCACCGTCTCTGGTTTCAAGAGCCATTCAGCAACTGGAAGATGCAACGGGGCAGCCGCTGTTTTATCGCAACACACGCTCACTGGCTCCCACCGAGCAGGGAAAAATATTCTTCCGCTATACATCAGAAATTGAAAAATCTTTGATGGAGATGCAGCAGCATTTACAGGATTTCGATGGCGAACCGGGTGGCATACTGAGAATAAACGCACCGGTTCAATTCGGACAACATCATGTTGCCCCGTTTCTGGCGGAATTTTCCGAACTGTTCCCGGATGTACAGGTTGAGCTTACTTTAACAGATGCGTTTATCGATCCTCATGCAGGTGACGCCGATGTGATTATCCGCATAGGTGCCCTGCCGGACTCTTCCCTGCGGGCAAGAAAAATCTGCGAACAGCGTTACTTTCTGGCGGCATCACCGGCTTATCTTGAGAACAATGCACCGCTGACATCCCCGACTGATTTAAAACAACACCGGTGTCTGGTGTATAAAGGTTTCAGCGGGACTAACCCGTGGTTTTTCCACGAGCCTGATTCGGGCTGGACACAACAACAATTTGTACCGCTGATGACGTCTAATAATGCGGAAGCGCTGCTGACGGCTGCGCGGGAAGGAATGGGACTGGTTTTGTTCCCGGACTGGCTGGTTGGAGAAAGTGTGCGGGAAGGCAAACTGATCCCTGTGCTGGATGCGTTTAAACCGGCTATCCGGAAGTCACCACAGGATATTCACTTTGTTTATCCGAAATCACAGCACACGCCGGTTAGCGTGCGCCATTTTATTGATTACATGTTATCGATATACGGCGATACGCCGTACTGGGCAATCGACTAGTGCTTTGCGTTCATGTAAGACACGGCGCAAATAAGCCCGCGCAGTTCTGCAAGACCTTTCAGACGGCCAAGGTAGGAATAGCCGGGTTTCAAATCCGCTTTGCCCTGCTCATCACTTAATGTGTGACCATGGTCAGGGCGCATTGGAATTTGGCATCCCAGACTGGACTCGCACTTCAGCAGCGCCTGTACCAGCCCCACCATATCATTGTCGCCGTCCAGATGGGCGGCTTCATAGAACGAACCGTCATCTTCCCGTTTTACATTGCGTAAATGCACAAAGTAAATCCGCTCTGCAAACTCGTTAACCATGGCAATAAGGTCGTTGTCGCCTCTGGCACCGTAGGAGCCTGCGCACATAGTAAGACCGTTTGCAGGACTTGGCACCGCTTCCAGGATCTTCCTTGCATCCTGTTGGGTAGACACCACTCTGGGCAACCCAAAAAGAGAAAACGGCGGATCGTCAGGATGAATACACATTTTCACACCAGCTTCTTCTGCTACCGGAATGACAGCTTCGAGGAATTCAAACAGGCTGGCCCGTAAACCGTCTTCGCCGAGGTCGATAAACTGCTGAATGGTATCTCTGATCCCTTCGCGGTTGTAAGAACCTTCACCACCGGGTAATCCGGCAATGATATTTTTCTCCAGCATTTCCCGTTCAGCATCTGACATTGCGTCAAAACGTGCTTTCGCCTTATTCAACATATCAGAAGAATAATCATTCTCAGCACCCTGACGCTGCATTACAAACACATCGTAAGCAGCGAAGTCTGAATATTCGAAGCGTAATGCATAGCTTTTATCAGGAAGTTGATAAGTCAGATTCGTGCGGGTCCAGTCCACCACCGGCATAAAGTTGTAACACACGGTCGTGACACCCGCCGCGCCGGCATTGCGCACCGACGTTTTATAGTTTTCGATAAGCTCACGATAATTGCCGGTACGACTTTTAATGTCGTTATGCACAGGAATACTTTCAATAACATCCCATTGCATACCGGCATCTTCGATCATCGCTTTACGGGATTTTATCGTTTCGAGTGGCCAGGCCTCACCGGTGGGCACATCATGCAGCGATGTCACGATACCGGTCGCGCCTGCCTGGCGGATTTTTTCAAGCGTAATGCTGTCGCCGGGTCCGAACCAGCGCCATGTTTCAATCATCTGCAACCTCAAATTTGGTCATGCCAATTATAAAGAGACTACTGCATAAGCGAGTAAAAGACAATTAAAAACCCTATTTGGCCTTACCAAAATATTTATATATGAAACTTAATTTGCCATCTGTTTGCAGGACGTGAGTTAAGCGCGGGCTTCTTTGATCATGGTTGCCGTGCGGCGAAAAGAATAATGCAGGCGGGTGAAGATACCGTCTATGAGAGCCAGATTTTCTTCCGGTGCACCTTCCGCTTTGAGTGTGTCGATAATCCGCTTATTTACCGGGGCAAGACGGTCTGTATCGTCCCCTTTTGATGCTGCCAGAAAAGAGGCCGCCAGCGCTTGCTGCCACTCCTGTTCAAGACCTGTTAGTGAGCGCTCACTCAAACCACTCATTAGACGCCGGATCCGCATAGAAGCGTGTCCGAGGTTCAGGCCTGTCAGGCCCAGGTCGGTTAGTGTCCGGTAACCTGAGGTTACATTCTGCTCGTAACTGGTGAGCCGCAAAAGCCGGTCACACATCCGTGCATTGAACCAGTCTTCATCATGTCCGGGACTGCCTATTTTAAGCAAATCCTGATAGGTCACTGAAAGCAAACGTGACTGGATCCAGTTCGCGCCCGGCCCGGCAAATAGCTTAAATATCCAGTATAGAATCATCACGCCGCTGAGGATCGCCAGTGCACTACTTGTTGTGTAATCCACCGAAAGTGAACGGCTCATGTCATTGGCCGGTTGCACCAGGATCACAAACGGAATGCAAAAGCCAATGCCGTAGGGCAGAAACGCCCGGTGCGACAGCAGCATTAAACCTAAAAACAGCGGGCCGGATAAAGTAAGCACCAGAATGGCGAAGTCACCGCTACTGGCGGCTATCAGGTTCAGGGCATAGAAAATGGCAACAGGTATAGCAAAGCAGGCTCCGATGAGTACACCACGAATGGCCCTGGTGACCACCACGGGCGCGAGTCTGGCGAACATGATGGAAAATATTACAGGTAAAATCATCAGCATGATGGCTGCCGGTGAACCTGTGCCTACCCATAAAAATGCGCCGGTGCTGAAAACCAGACATGTGCGAAAGCCTGTCGTCACTGCTACCAGCCAGTCGCGGTGCGGTTTAATACCTGAAGCTTTAAGGGTGGATTTTTCTCCCTGCTCCAGTGCCCGGTAAGCACGGAGTATGACCACTAAATCTGCCACCATTTCCTGCGCGGTGCGGCACAAACGGAATTCTAATGTGGTCAACTGGTCAGACTGGAAAAGCTTGCTCCATTTGCGTCTTTGCTTCTGTGCCAGCTCATAACATTCGTCGAAACTTTTCAGGCTGCCGATGAGGCCCACATCGTTTCTCAGTTGAGTGAGCAGAGACATCATATTCTCTGACAGTAGTTCAGGATTGTTCCGTTGCAGCCGGCCAAATATTTGTACCACGGCAATTAACGACAGGATTTTATTACAAATAACGGTGGCCGCGCGGGATTTTCCCGGCCCGTCGGGACCTTCAAAAACGACAGCGCTGGAGTCATCACTCAGCGCCGTTAAAGACTGTAGGGTATCGTCGATGTGCTTGTGCCGCTCATCGTGTGAACCGTCCGGATCTAATTCTACCGACAGATAAGCCATCGTCTGGTTAATGGTGTTTTTTGCATGATCAACCAGCACCTTCTCTACCCGCTGGGGCCATAAAATCAGCGAAACCAGCATGGCACACACCGACCCAACGATAAGCTCACTGATCCGGGACTGCGCGATATCAAAAATGCTCTGGCTGCTTACTGCGGAAGGCGTTGCCATGGTCAGCAGAATAATAATACAGGGCGTGACGCAGGCCATGGCAAAGAAGTAAATAAAGTTCACCCGCCGCACCAGTGATGACAGGCCGGAATTAAGCCAGGTCCACAGCGCCAGGCAAAACAGGGAAATCCCTGAGTAGGCATGAAAATAATGCAGTACCACCATGGCGAAGGCACCGCCAATGAGGGTGCCGAGGATCTGACAAACGGTTTTTTCCAGTACCATGCCGGCTTCCGGACGTACCTGCAAAAAAACCGCAGAGACCAGCGCCCAGTAAGGTCGCTCCAGGTCCATCCACATAGCCACGTACATTGCCATCGCCATGGAGATAACCCCTTTGAGGGCAAAAATTAACGAGGCACGGGAGGGCCTTAAGTAGACAGCCAGGAAGGCAGGCAACGAGATTACTCCCCGTCTGTGGCTAACCCGACCGACGCCGACATACCGGCGACCAGGCGGGTATTTTCCGGCACCTTATCCAGTTTAATGTCTACCGGTACTCGCTGGGCCAGTCTTACCCAGTTAAAGGTTTGCTGCACTTCAGGAAGCAACTGGCTGTTTGTGGAGGTATTGGTGTCGGCAATAGCGTGTCCAATACTGGATACTGTGCCCGACAACGCTTTGCCGCCGCTCATCAGGTGAATAGTGGCTTTCTGACCTTCATGAATGAGAGGGAGCTTTGTTTCTTCAAAATAACCGGTAACGTACAGGGTATTATCAGCAACAACAGAAAGCACCGGTGTGCCCTGATTCACGTAGTTTCCTTCCCGGAGGGTCAGATTCACTACCCGCCCGCTCACCGGCGCAGTCACGGTTGCCCGTTCAAGATCGATTTCCGCACTGGCAAGCTGTGCCTTTGCTACATCCAGTGCAGCTTTGGCCATATCGGAACTGATCCGGCTGCTTTCCAGCTCCTCGGCACTGATACTGTTACGCTCTCTGAGTTTTTCACGGCGGGTGAACTCATGCTGCGCAAGATCCAGCGCCAGTTGTTTACTGTGCACCTGCGCGTTTAACTCGTCTACCGCAGCCTGATAGCGTTTCACATCAACGCGGAATATCACATCACCCTTTTGTACTTTCTGATTATCTTTCACCGGCATGGCTGTTACCCATCCGGACACATCAGGTGCAACAGTGATGATATCAGCCTGAACGCGGCCGTCCCGTGTCCAGGGCGAATAAAGATAATGATCCCACACCCAGCGTCCGGAGAAGACAGCGACAGCGATAACCAGAAGTGTCACAATGATGCTCAGTACTTTTCCCATGTTCAACCCGCCAACATCTTCACCGTCGCCGCGAGGTAGCAAATAAACAGAGCGACCTCGAACCAGGGTGGTTTCCACAATTTTTGATATAAACCGGTGGCATATAACCCGTAACGGGTTAATAACGACAACAGAAAAGCCAGCGGAATCATCACCACCATCGGGCTGAAAAGCATGCCGCCAAGGGAAAGTTCGCTAAGCACTGTTACTCCGGAATATTTGCTATGTCCTTAATCTGATTATTAATTGTAGAGCAGAAAAGATCATTCGCCTATCGTGATTATCCGGTGGTTTGCAGCGGATTAATTTCTTGGGTGCTATAGCCCGTATTGTAATATCATCAGAGTGCCTTTGCTTCGCCCCTCTGCCACTAAGGAGCCTTCGATGTTTTATGTGTTGAAACGCTTGTTGACCGTACTCTTCATTCTGACCGCAGCGCTCAGTTCGATGACCCGCGCCGCAGAGCCTGTTCCGGTAATTTTTGACACCGACATTGGCAGCGATATCGATGACATGGTAGCGCTGTCGCTTATTTTAAAAAGTCCGGAATTAGATTTAAAACTGGTTACCACTGCATCGGAAGATACCCGGTACCGGGCGAAGGTGGCGGCGAAATTTCTGACAAAAGCAGGAAGAACAGATATTCCTGTTGGAATGGGTGAGCGTTTTGAAGGCAAAGCAGAATTTCACAAGCCCTGGGTCGCTGACTTCGCACTGTCTGATTACCAGGGTGACATTATCGAAGACGGCGCCGGTGCAATTATTCAGTTGCTTAAGCAATCTTCAGGTCCCGTCACCATTATTGTTGCCGGCCCTATGCATAATATTGCTGCCGTACTGGAACGTGCGCCGGAACTGGCTGCAAAAATGCGTATCGTGGGCATGCATGGCAGTATTTATAAGGGATACGGTGACGAGCCTTCTGCCGAGTACAACGTGCAAAACAATGTACCGGCCTTCCGGAAAGTGCTTCACGCGCCCTTACACAGTTTCACCATTACGCCCCTCGATACCTGTGGCGATATGATTTTCGACGGTGAACAATATCAGCAACTGAAAAACAGCACCGATATACAGCTTGAAGTCATTTTTGAGAACTACCCCATCTGGGCGGGCCTCGTTACCTGGGAAAATGCTGATTATCTGGCAACCCGCAGTTCAGTCATGTACGACGCCGTAGCTGTGTACCTTGCCCTCCCCGACCACGGCTGGCTACCCGCTGAGCCCATGCATTTATCTGTCACCGGTGACGGATTTACTGTACCGGCAGACAGTGGCCCGCAGGTTAACGTCGCCTTAGAATGGGCCAACCGTGACGCATTTAAACAATGGTTCGTAGAACGGATGCTGACTTCAGCTAATTAAATCATGCATCCAGTTCAGTGACGGCAGTTGTCTGTCCGGTTGATAGAACAAACGGTTCAGCCTTCCGAGCAGATTTACCGTTCTGCTGGGATCGTGATTTTTTACCCGCGACTCACTTTCTGTCAGCATAAACTCCCAGGGCTGCAAATTGATGCTCTCAATTTCTTCTGTGGTTACACCTAAGGATTGTAAAGTGGATAAAATCCGCTCTGTCTTACTTTCATTTACCGGAATAGCATCCTGACCGTACAAATCGTTCAGCGGCGCATTTACGGCCTCAAGGGTATGGTTGATGGCATTCCACACTGTGTCGTGATCAAATTTCCAGTCCCGTGGCGCGTAGTATCCCTCAATTTCCCATTCCAGTTCAGCATTGCTGACCGCGATAGAGCTTTCCGCTTCCGGCGAATAAGATAAATCAGGCCGTGCGCCGATATTGTAAGCATCAACACTGAGTGCCACGCAAATCACTAAATCACCGCACACCGCTTTGTTCTGGTAGAGGGCTTCAAAAGCCGCCCGTTTTACCCCCATCCAGCCATGTACGCGGGAAGGTTGTTCAACAAAGTCCCGTACATCATCGGGTAAGTCTTCGCCGTAGCGGTCAATTAATAAAGGTAACGGACTTTGTTCCGGCGCTTCATCAGGCATCCAGACTTCATATTCCTGGCGGTTATCGCCTTTACCCCGGCTTTTAATGCCATAAGACAAGTTAACCGGCCGGCAAATACTGCGATCCTCATCCACCCGGTGAAAATACTCAGAGCGCATCCGTTTAATAAAGGGCGCATCCAGACCTGCCAGTGCAGCGGTAGGATAGCGGTAGCCGATTTCACTGTGAGTAACCATGCTGAGCCCGGCCACCTGCTCTGCCAGTTTGGTTTTCACCCCTTTGAAGTGATGTATGTTGGGCAATACGATGCTGCGTTCCGGCTCAATGGTAAGCCTGCGACCATCTTCAGTGACAAATTTTGGCGTTTTGTGAAACGCGTAATGGGTTAATCCAAGGGCCTGAACAGCCTGATCACGATACTGCGACATTTCGCTGAAAAGCGCAGAATGATTACGAATATGCTTGAACAACGGGCGATATAGCGTCATTAACTTCTTCCATGCAGCGACATTAACTTCAGTCTGCCACAAAAATGCGGTGTGGCGAATCCTTGTTTGCTACGAACGGTTACTCATATGGGGTTTACCCATAATGTAATTTTTCCGGAAATGACTGAAATACGCACTCAGGCTGGCCGCCGCCCGTGATTCGCCCGCCAGTTTAAGCACTTCGATGCCTACTTCTGCCGTGCATAGCTGAAAATCATGGGAGGCTTCGCGGAGGGCGTAATCTGACAGCGCTTCAGGCTGAATGCCAAGTACAGGAAAAGACTGCAAGTACGCACTTTTACGGAACATGCGGCCGGCCTCACGCCACGTGCCGTCGAGCATAATAAACAACGGGGTTTTACCTTCCTGCACGGGTACGTCATACAGCCGTCTTTCAGGTGCTGCATTCTCATGAGGAAAGATGATTACCGGCATGTAGCGTTCGTCATTTAACAGCGCCAGCAACGCTGGCTGAGGTTCGGTCCGCGACCAGGTAAAGGCAAAATTGTGCTTGGCCACATCAGCGATTAGCCGGCCTGTATTCGACGGTTTGTAGCATTCACCTTTATACATCAGAAACAAAAAGGCACTTTCAGCCACAGGCTCCGGTACAGCATCACAAATACAGTGCACCGCCGGCAGCAGACAACCTTCGCAGCGTTTTACGCGACTACCCCGCGTTACAAAAGGCCGCGTTGATTTAGCCAGTTCCTGAATACGCAGTGCCAAAACTGAATTATGCAAAACCAAAATCACTGTTAAGAGGTAAGGCGCGCAGTTTACCCGACCAGCGCGCCGGTTACGATAAGCCATCATGGTAAAAATGCGATATATTCAACCAGGTTTCCAGGCCTGCTTTTCAAAAAGGAGTTATTTCATGTCGCACCCGGTTGTTGCGCAGCTGCAAGCTGTACTGAGCCCCGAACATATCGCTACAGACCCGGCCGCTACCGAACACTATCGCTCCGGCTGGCGTTCAGGGCAAGGTAAAGCACTGGCCGTGGTATTTCCGCAAACTCTGGTTGCACTCTGGCGCGTGCTGGAAGTATGCGTAAACAACAACTGCATCATTATCATGCAGGCCGCAAAAACCGGACTGACGGAAGGCTCTACCCCGTCCGGCGACGATTACGACCGTGAAATTGTGGTGATAAATACTCTGGCCATGGATGATCTCATCATGCTTGAAGATGGCAAACAGGTCATCAGTTTCCCGGGCGCCACCCTGCACAAGCTTGAAGATCAGTTAAAACCTTTTTCACGCAGTCCCCATTCGGTCATCGGTTCATCCTGCCTGGGCGCATCCATTGTAGGCGGTGTAGCAAACAACTCAGGTGGCGCACTAATCAAACGCGGCCCGGCCTACACCCAATATGCCTTGTATGCGCAGGTTAATGAACATGGCGAGCTACACCTGGTTAATCACCTGGGTATTGAATTGGGGTCAGAGCCTGAAGAGATCCTGACAAACCTGGAAAACGGCACATTCGATAAGAACAGTACGGATAACAGTAAGTTTGCCAGCGCGCAGGATTACGCAGACATCATTCGTGATGTGGATGCCTCAACCCCCGCCCGCTACAACGCGGACCCCGGCAAACTTTTTGAGGCCAGTGGATGCGCCGGTAAGCTCGCGGTATTTGCAGTAAGGCTCGATACCTTTGCCAAGCCCGAAAGAGAACAAACCTTTTATATTGGCGTGAATGATCCGGCGCTTCTGGCGAAGTTGCGCCGGCACATGCTGGCAGAGTTTACCCACTTACCGGAAGTCGCAGAGTACATGCACCGTGATATTTTCGATGTCGCTAAAGACTACGGCAAAGACACCTTTCTGGCTGTTAAGCACGTGGGTACCGGCAGGCTGCCTAAAATGTTTGCAGCAAAGGGCCGCATTGATGCGCTGCTGAACAAGCAGTCCTGGCTGCCTTCGTTTCTTTCAGACCGCATTATGCAATCTGCCGCCAGGCTGTTTCCCAATCATCTGCCCGACAGTCTGATGCAGTACCGGAACCAGTATGAGCATCACCTCATTCTGAAGATGAGTGATGAGGGCATTGAAGAAGCAGACGCTTTTCTGAAATCATTTTTTGCCGCAGAACATGGTGGCAACTTTATGGTGTGTTCACCGGACGAAGCGTCTGCCGCATTCCTGCACCGGTTTGCCGCAGCAGGCGCTGCACTGCGCTATCAGTTACTGCACGAAAAAGAGGTGGGCGACATCCTCGCGCTGGATATTGCGCTGCGCCGCAACGACATGGACTGGGTAGAAACCTTACCGCCGGAGCTTGACGCAAAAATTGAGAAGAAACTCTATTACGGACACTTTTTCTGTCATGTATTCCATCAGGACTACATTCTTAAAAAAGGTACTGAGGCAAAGCAGGTAAAAGCAGAGATGCTGGCCCTGCTCGATAACCGCGGAGCCAAATACCCGGCAGAACACAACGTGGGCCATCTATATGATGCAGAAGATACCCTGAAAGCCTTCTACCGCTCATTGGATCCGACCAATACGTTCAACCCCGGCATCGGTCATATGGAGAAAACGAAACGCAACTGTGCATGTTGTTAGGGAAACGGCCCTTTAGTTATAGCAGCGATGCGAGAAATTGTGTAAAAGGCACAATATCCTGCTTAACGCTGGCTGCTTCTAATGCCTGCATGTACTCATCCCGTCGCTCAACCGGCACAATTGTCCATGGGTAACCACCAGACGCCATCATCAGATTCATGATAAATCTTCCCATTCTGCCATTACCATCAAAGTAAGGGTGGATATAGACGAAGATGAAGTGCCCCAGTACAACTCTGACTGCTGCATTTTCCTCCTCTGCAAGCAGGTCAAAGAGTGCCGGCATCATCTCGCGAACCGCTTCACGGCCGGGAGGGATGTGCATACTCTGGCGAATATAGACAGGACCTGAACGATATCCGGCAAGGTCCGCTTGTCTGACGATGCCCGCGGCCACACCCGGGCCAAATAAAGCAAGATACCAATCACTGTGGGCTTGTTCTAACAGGTCCCCCGGATTGTTACCTTCTAACACCGCTAATACTGCTTTTTTAACTTCCTGAAATGCATCCCAGTAGCCTTTAGCAGCCATGGCGTCCAAATGCTTTTTGTGCCCGTCAGATTCATCAGCTCTCCAGCTGCCTGAGCGAACCAGTTCAATTAACTCACGAGTCACCCGATAACCTTCAATGGACAGCGAGTGGTAAGCATCAGAAACGTATTTTTCTTCCACTTCGGCCATATAGGTTTCTATATTGATGCCTTTGCCTGAGGGTGATGGAAAATGCGCTATAACATTTTCACGCATTTGCGCCCACATTAACCGCATGCGATTTACATAGGGTGACATATCACGACGACCAAAACTTACCTGCACTTTCTCTGTAAACGGATCTTCTTCATGGGCTTTCAAATCGGCCGCTTGCATGCCCTTTAATATATTGTCAGCAATCAAATCCCGTCCAATATTTCTAAAAGCGCCTGCTAACCGCCCTGCAATCACACTGTGGTTTCCGGCAAGTAAAACCGACAATACGTCGGAAGAATCAGTCACCATCGACAGAGCTGTACGCATTTGAACAGGCGCATTTTTAAACTGGTTCGCGGAAGAATAGACAAGCGCTGCCGCCAGACTGTATACATTGAGCCCTGCAAGGTTTTCAATGTATTCCGCGGAGGGCAAATTCAATCTGACATCAAAAATTGAAGTGTTGTGAAGGAAGGTGGTGGGTTTGTTATTTCCTTTGGGTGAGCGCACGAGTAATTGTCCAGGCACAGTTCTGTCGCCGGTATGCAAACTTAGAGATTGTTCAGGCGACAGGCACCAGGATTGATCAAACCGTTCCGACAAATAGGCTCCGCAAAAATCCCAGAAAGAGGTATACCACGATGTACTGTCGCCTGGTTTTTCATCTGGCATTGCCGGAATGTACCAGCCCCGGATAACTTCGCGAATAAACCCGTGCTTCAGTAGCCGCTCCCGGTGCAACCTGCTGAGTTGCTTCGATTGGATAGCAACAACCCCTGACTCCTGAAGCTGCTGTAATTGCTCAAGAGAAACAGCCAGTTTTTGTGATATGTCATTCATACTCGCCCCATCAATAACACGTGAAATTCGTCCGCTGCCAAATATCACATCCAGGTTTTAGAGTTATATCACTTATAGGTTTTAATGTCTCACGACTTATAGGTTTTAATGTCTATATTGCAAGAGAGGTAGTGATGAGAAGCATAAGCGGGCTTATAGAACTAAGTACGACAGATTAGCGCTATTTCGGAGAAATCTAAATCAGGCCATCCCCCGGGGATGGCCTGTTAAGACAGGATGAAAAACCCTAAATACGTATTAGTCAGAACTTATACAGAAATGCGGTGTAGGCAAACTGTGAGTCATCAGGGTAATCCCCCTGCTCAAGAGCACCGCCTTTCATCAGGTAGGCACCGCCAAACTCAAGACGCAGTTCCGGCATGACCTGATAACGCCATCTGACTTCTAACTGGTTACCCATGAAGTCCTCTTCGCCCTGCTCTACTTTGTGATACCACAGGGCTTTATAACCCACCATGATGTTATGCACACCACCGATTTTGGTTACGCTGCGTAACCCGGGCGCAATAATGTTGCTGCGCTGAAAGCCCTGATACACATCCGTTGGACCGAAGTCGAAACGTCGTACACCATAGAGGCCGTCGAAGGCGTTAATCTCATCGTCCGCGCTGTCATTGTCGCCGGTAGCGAAGTCAATCTCCGCCCGTAAGAATGTGCTCTTGGTGACTTGCTGGCCTAAATGGGCGTGTACCATCCATGCATTCACATCCAGATCGGTAATATCGCTGGCTGATGAAGACGCTCTTGCCGTACCCGTTTGCCCAATCACTTCAATGTTGCTTTTCCAGTCACCGGCAAAGCTTTCTGAGTAATCCACAGACAAGGTGTAAAGGTCGCGATTTTTCGTCGCCAGTTTTTCAGAGTCACTTTCCTTGAACCAGACATTCTGAATCTTCCATTTCTCATCCGGAGACACGGCATACAGACCAAAGTACTTACGCTCACTGAAACTCTTATCGAATGCACGCTTATTGTCTTCTACCAGTTGGGATTGAGTAGGAAAGCGGCTTACCGGCAGAAAATAGAATCCGCGGACATCCCAGTCTTTAACGACGGTATCAACCATCACACCGTCGAAGGCATTGATGGCATTGCGATACACACCTTTCGCCATCAAGCGGCGACTACCATGGTCGACAGCCATACGGCCAACGGTGATGGCTTTTACGTACTCGTTGAAATCTTTGTAGCGGATAAAGTACTGCAGCGGCTCAAGGGTGTTTACCTGAGACGATTTCAACGTCGGATCGTTATCATCTAAAAATGCCCGTGAATCCTGAATTTCCACGGTGGCATTCCAGTTACCGTAACTTGCCTCACCTTTCAACAAAACCCGTGAAGAAATACGGTCGTTGGACTGAGTACGCTGGGCTTCAGTGGCCGGAAAAATCGGGTTTTTCAACGTTTCGTAACGCATTCTCCAGGAACCGCTGAAATCAAATTCAATATCCTGAGCGAGAGCCTGAGGAGTAAGTAAAGACCCCAAAGCTGCGATAAGCGTTGGACGGATAAATTTACGCATTGACAGAACCTTAGTCCTTATTGGTACTAAAAATTGAGTGTTCCGGAAAGTCGAGATGCATCCGGATGTTTTATTGACTACATTATAGATGGTGTGAATATGAGAAACCCTACACCTTTAGGGGATATCAGGTATGAAAATTCATAAAAGGTATAACCAGAGAAGTGCTGATTAACACAAAGTATAAGGAGAAAAGCTGCTACTGGTTAGCCCAATAATTTATAATTCAGACCAGAAAAAACATTTTGTCAACTGTACCTTGCCAATCACCACATAAAGAAGGCGTTATGTTCAACTTTGAAAATATGACCGTTCGTCAAAAGCTGGCAGTACCACTCAGCTTTGTTGCACTGCTTATTCTGGTAGTCAGTTTTATAAGCATATCCAACAGTCGCTCACTGGCGCACAATACTGAAACCCTGTCTGCCACATTCACAGAATCAATCAGTACGGCATTGAACGCAGATCGCGATTTGTATCAGGCGCACTCTGCGCTGCTGGACCTGATGCTGGCTGAAGAACTGGGGATCAGTGGCGCAGCAAGCCTGATAGAAGATTACGAAGAGAATGCTCAGCAGGCTAACGACCGTATGGCCAAAGTGCTTTCACTCACGAAAGATTATCCTGACGTGGTTAGTCAGGCAAAGCAGTTCCGTCGGGATTTTGATAACTGGATCCAGCTGAATCAACAGGTCATGATGTTAATCAGCCAGAAAAACGTGGGGCAAGCGGCCGCAATTTATCATCAGCAAGGGATGCCTCTGTTTGAAGCCTTGCGGGGCAACTATGACCGCATTGGCGAAGCAGTGAAAAATCAGTCGGACAAAATCACCCGTGACAGTCTAGCAGCCAGCAACCAGCAAACCGTGTATCTGATCATTGCCGTGGTGCTGGCCGTTGTTGCCTGTGCGGTGAGTATTATTATCGGTCCGCGCCTTATTACCCGCCGCATCAATATGTTGCGCGATGTGCTTGATTCAATCAGTAAAGGCGAAGGTGATCTGACTCAGCGGTTAAGTACACATGGCCGCGATGAAATCACCGGTGTAGCACTGGCATTTAATGCGTTGATGGACAACCTTCAGCGGCTTATCAAGCTGATTAAAGATGACGCTGTGTCGCTGAAAGACGCGGAAACCTCTATGCGCTCATCGTCAGACGATGTCAGACATATTTCCCACGAGCAACGTGACAACCTTGATCAGATTGCTACCGCAATTAACGAACTCAGCTATGCGCTGAAGGAAGTTGCCGACAATACTCAGGATGCGCTGAGCGATACCCGCACTGCCAATGAAGATGCAGCTGATAGCCAGGCAGCTGTTTCTACCTCCACCGCAACGGTATCCAAAACCTCGCAGGCGATCACTCATGCCAGCTCTGTAATCCAGAAGCTGGAAAAAGAAACACAACAAATTTCTTCCCTGCTGGATGTGATCAGCGGCATTTCTGAACAAACCAACCTGCTGGCACTGAACGCGGCAATTGAAGCGGCCAGGGCCGGTGAACAGGGTCGCGGTTTCGCTGTGGTTGCTGATGAAGTCCGCTCGCTGGCTAACCGTTCCCAGCAGGCCACCACAGACATTAATGAGATGCTGCTGAATCTTAACAAAGGGGTGTCTGAGGCTGTATCGGCTATTGAGTCCGGTTCGTCACAGATGGCGGAAGTGGTAGAGATTTCAGCATCGCTGAATGAAAAATTGAATAAAGTATCGTCGTCGGTCACCGGAGCCAACGATCGTATCTATCAGATTGCTACTGCCACGGAAGAGCAAAGCCAGGTAGTAATGAACCTGAATGAAACCGTATCAGCGCTGAACACGCTGAGTCAGCAAGTTATCGCAACCGTTGAACAGGCCGGTGCCGCCAGTCAGCGGGTCAGTGATGTATCCCGCAATATCGACGATAACGTGAACCGCTTTAAAGTTTAGGACTGAAAACAGCCCTGTAACTTATCAATGAGTGTGACCAGCTGGCGGGCTTCGTCAGCGGTCATACCCTGAAATTTACATAACATCTGTGCAGGTACGGCTTCTGCTGTGGTCTTCGCCGCCCTGCCCGCTTCTGTCAGCAGGACTTTCTTCACCCGCTTATCTTTTTCATCCTGCTTCACCGTGAGCAAGCCCTTCTGCTCCAGTTTTTTCAGAATTAACGACATGGCGCCGCCGTCTATCAGGGTTTTGTTGAGCAGGCCGGCAATCGTCACATCATCCTGTTCCCACAAAGCCATCATCACCACGTATTGAGGATAGGTGATATCCAGCGCAGCTAAGAGCGGCCGGTACGCACGGGTAAATGCATTCGACAAAGTATAAAAACGGTGACAAAGCTGGTTTTCTAACTTCAGCGCTTCAGACATAACGGCCTCCGGAACAAGATACAAATATTTTGCATGCAAAACACTTGATCTGCAAACCTGATCTCTGCTAATTTATTTTGCATGCAAAGTATTTAATTGTATTACGACAACACTGAGGAGATCTTTATGCACAAATTAGATAACGTGATTTATACAGGTAAAGCCACGGTAACCGGCGGCCGCGAAGGTAAAGCAACCTCTGATGACGGCAACCTGTCTGTCACACTGACTACCCCGAAGGAGCTTGGCGGCGCTGGCGGTGAAGGGACGAACCCTGAGCAAATGTTCGCAGCCGGTTATGCTGCCTGCTACATCGGCGCACTGAAGCATGTAGCCGCAGCAGAGAAAGTGAAGCTGGGCAAAGACATTTCAGTAAAAGGCGAAGTAGGTATTGGCCCGATTGAGGGCGGCTTTGCTATTGCTGTGCAGCTGATTGTTGACCTGGGAGAGCTTGATAAGGCTACTGCGCAATCCATCGCAGACAAAGCACATCAGGTGTGCCCGTACTCCAATGCTACCCGTGGCAACATTGAAGTGGACATCACGTTAGTATAATACGGCTTACGCTGTTTCCGGCGACGCTTTATCACGGGTTTCCTGTCTGAATTTCAGCGGTGACAGCCCGGCCTTTTTGGTAAAAAACTTGGTAAAGTGCGCCGGATCTTTAAAGCCAATCCGGTAAGCGATTGAGGTAATGCTGAAATCGGCGAACATCAGATGACGCTTGGCTTCCACCAGCAGATGCCGGTGGATCATCGACAGTGCATTCACAGACGCGTGTTGCTGACAAAGCTGATTTAAGTGCGCCGCTGATACGCCGATTTTTCCTGCATACCATCCCACCTGATGATGCGTTGTGCCGAACTGGGCGATCAGAGCCTTAAACTGCAGAAACTTTCTTTCCGCCTTGGAATACTGACCGGGCACATCTTCGTGTTGCGATGTACACCTGGCAATATGCACTACCATCTGCCTTAAAAGGGCGATGGTCATCTGCTCTTCAAACTGCCCGTGGCCTTCGGCCTCCCGCTTCAGTTGTTTGCAAATGAGCTGTAAATCTTCGCAGGTTTGCGCCGGAATATCCTGCAAAATAGCGCCTTCCTGAAACGCAGCCTGATAGGCTCCCGGTGATATTTCAGAAATCGCTGCAGACACAATTGAAAGAACAAATCCTTCAGACCCCGGTTCCCACTGAAAACCATGCATGTGGCCTTCAGGGATAGACAACAATACCGGCGCTGATACAGATAATTGCTGCTCATCCAGCTGAACTTGCCCGCCCCCTTTGACGACGAAAAAAATCTGGTGCAAATCCCGGTGACGGTGAGGCTGAATCATCCAGTCGTGGCGTTCACTGCGTGTGGTCAGCGGCTCACAATACAGAATGTGTCTGTGTTCCACCTGTTCGTTATCACCATAGAAATCCACCGCGTCCAAAGAATTCAACATAATTTTCACTTTCTACAGAATTGACAATTAAGCACCTTTTTTATGCATTAACTATGCATTCAATCTATATAAAATACAATAAACAATGTTAACAGAGGTTTCACAATGAGCTGGCAACCCAAAGATTATGACGATATTCCGGGCACCTATGTGTTCGACGGACGCGCAGCCAACCCGGCCTATGCGTTAAACAAGTTACTGTTTTCTTTTAATGAAGAAGCCAACCGCCTTGAGTTTGATCAGGACCCGGCCGCTTACTGCGACAAAATGGGTGTGAAAGACAAATATAAAGATGCTGTGGTGAATCAGGATTTTCTCGGCATGCTACGTATGGGTGCAAACATTTACTTCATGGCCAAAATGGCGATTCCCCGTGGTACATCTGTACAGGATGCCGGCGCGGCGTTTCAGGGCATTACGACTGAAGAATTTATCGCGAATTTACAAAAACGGGCTGAAAAGCTCGATGAACTGATTAAGGCAAAAGGAGACTACTGGAATGGCTAAGCTTTTAGGCGGTATCACCAGCTCACATATTCCGGCAGTGGGCGCTGCAATATCCAATAATTTAACGCAGGAACCTTACTGGAAACGCTTCTTTGACGGCTACGGTCCGGCCAAAGCCTGGCTGGAAGAGAAGAAGCCCGACATCGTGATTGTGGTTTATAACGATCACGGCCTGAACTTCTTCCTCGATAAAGTACCCACTTTCGCGCTGGGCTGTGCTGATCAGTACTTCAATGCCGACGAGGGCTGGGGCCTGAAGCCTGTCGCACCTTTCACGGGTAACGCGCCTTTCTCATGGCATCTGGCGGAATCACTGGTAGAGCAGGAATTCGATATTTGTACCTGTCAGGAAATGAAAGTCGATCACGGCTTTGTAAACCCTATCCGCGCACTTTACGGCGACCATGAAATCTGGCCGGTTCAGGCGATTCCTCTGGCGGTAAATACCGTTCAGCACCCTGTACCGACCGCCCGCCGTTGCTACAAACTGGGCCAGGCGTTAGGCAAAGCTATCGCCAGCTTCCCGGACGATCTCAGCGTGGTGATTCTGGGTACCGGCGGTATGTCTCACCAGCTACAAGGTGAGCGCGCCGGCATCATTGATGTGGAATTCGATTTAGAGTGTATGGATAAAATCGCCACTGATCCTGAGTGGTTTGCAGACCTCTCGAACACTGAAATCATGCGCCGCTCAGGCTCTGAAGGTATTGAAACCATTATGTGGATGGTAATGCGCGGCGCATTACGCCACGACGTGGAAGTAGTGCACAAACATTACCATGCCCCGATATCCAATACCGGTGCGGGCGTAATGGTACTGGACAATCATCCTGAATAATCACTTCAGGTATATTTTGCTTTAGTTAATTAACCGGAGGCATCAGGCCTCCGTTTTTTTATGCTCACTCTTACGGACGCGCTGGCTTTTACCTGCAACCGGGGGCAACATAAGCTTACTCACATTAATGCAGGTGTACTATGCGCTTCTTGTTGTCCCGGCATCTCGCCCAGTTTGTAGCAATTTATGATAAAGGCTCGTTGCGGGCGGCATCGGAGGTACTGAATGTGTCCCAGCCTGCGCTGTCGAAGAGTTTGAGTCAGTTTGAAATGCTACTGGATGTGAAGTTATTCGACAGAACCGGAGGCCGTTTAAACCCCACTCCCTTCGCAGATATTCTCAGGACCAAAGCCAATATCATCCTTAAGGAAGCGGAGATAACCACCCGTGAAATTGAGAAAATTAAGCAGAACTATTACAAACCTCTCACAGGCAGCGCCGGCCCCGTCTGGTTGTCTGAGATTTTGCCGGATGTATTGCCTTCGCTGTATCACCAGTTTCCTGGCTTGAACATCGGCATTAAGCTTGAATCCGCAGACGTTGCCATTCCCAAAGTACTCAATGGTGATTCTGACATGTATTTTGGCTTGATCCCCGCCGGGGATCTTGCTCACGGACTCAGCGCCATTCCGCTGTTAAATCTCGAAAGCATGCTGTTCGCCCGCCGCTCACATCCTATCCATGCCCTGCCCGCGAACGAACGCGCAACGTCCCTGTGCGATTATCCCTGGTCTGCATTCGGGATCTGGGAAGGTGCGATAAACATTTCCATGAAAGAGAATCTGCAACGCAAAGGCATTCCTTTTTCCGGCTTCACCTACGGTATCGAATCTTTACTTGGCCTTGCCCGTATCGGCCAGCAAACCGACCATATCATTATGTCTGTGGATGCAGTGTCAGAAACCTTTGCACAGTACGATTTAATTCCTGTAGAGGCAATTTCACTGAATCAGACGTTCTCGTCCGGCATGGTATGCCGCACCAGTCTGACAGATTTCGAACCGGTGAATTATCTGCTGGAAGCGTTGAGAACCCGATATAATCAATCGTAATTTCCCATAAGTTATAGGTTGATAATTTAATATCAATTGTAGTTATCACAAGACGCGTGCAACATTAACCTTAAGTTAACCTCCAGTTAACAAAGAAGAGTAAACAGATCCTGTCTGTTTGTAGTTTCTTTCCGGACAACGACTTTTGATTACTGAGAGCACGATGACACACACAAAAAACAGATGCCTGAAAAGCACATTAGCAATCGCCATTGCCTCCACCTTTTGCAACCCCGGTTTTGCTCAGGACACGCCAACTGATGATATGGAAGTCATCGCTGTTACCGGGATCCGCCAGAGCCTCACTGAGGCCATGGGGATTAAAAAAGAATCCTCCACCGTTGTTGATGCGATTTCTGCCGAAGATGTAGGTAAGTTCCCTGACATTAACGTTGCGGAATCCCTTCAACGTATTACAGGTGTCCAAATCAACCGCTCCCGCGGTGAAGGCTCCTCGATCAATATACGGGGCCTGCCTTCCGATTTCGTGCTTGTCCGCATGAACAATGTGGCGTTACCAAATGCGTTAACGGATACCGGTTCAGATACCAGCCGCAGCTTTGACTTTACTTCTTTACCCAGTGAATTTGTCAGAACCCTGGAAGTACATAAAACGCCCACGGCGTCTCTTGAGGAGGGTGGCCTGGCCGGCTCAGTGGTGATCCGCACTCCCCGCCCCTTCGACTTTACTGAGCGCCAGCTTGCGCTGTCAGTGCAGGGCAGCAAGGAGTCAAACGCGGAAGATATTGGTCCCCGTGTTACTGCTTTCTACAGCGATGTTTATGGCGACGGTGATTTCGGTCTGACACTGGGTGTGTCTTACATGGAGCGGAATTCCGGCACCCAGGATTTTCTAAATTTCGGTTATACCAGCTTTTCTGAAGCTGAAGGTTTCACCAGCGGTTCTCAACAGTTTGGCGCTTTTACTGAAGACGGGATTGCCAATCCGGAGATCTGCGACGGCTCTGTGGCCTCACGGGACTTATGTAGCGGACAGGACTTCAACGGTAATGGCGTACTGGATGATGGCAGTGTAGCCATTCCCTACATTACCTTTCACACCATGTACGACGAAAAGCGCACCCGCACCAGTGCAATTTTGTCAGCCCAGTGGGCGGCATCGGATAACCTTGAGCTGACGGCTGACGGGTTTTATACAAAATATGAAGTCGACAGCGCGCGGGCAGAATTCCTCGCCTTCCCCTATAACTCACTGGGACCGTACTATCCTGACGAGTCTGAAATCCGGAACATTGACGGACGTGCAGTGGCAACGACGTTCCGCGCCGATAATGTGGATACCCGTGCCGGAAACCGGATAGAACAGCGGGAAGGTGATACCTGGTCGATGACGTTGCTGGGTAAATATCTTACTGATAACTGGACAGTTAACGGTCAGGTAAACCGCTCCCGTTCTTCACAGCTGGCAGACAATCTGAATATTGTGAACAGTACGCTGGTGGATTTAACGCTGCAATCTGAACAGGGTGATGCGGTTACCTCAACCACTTACATGAACGGTTCTGAAGACCGTGTGCTGGACCCGCAGAACTATCGCCTCGTTGGTGTTAACGGTGCCTACAACCAGGCATCATCGGAAGATTTACTGGATATAAAACTCGACGCAGAGCGCTATCTGGATTTCGGCAATATCACGAAATTCAAAACCGGCTTTCATTACGCTGACCGCAATAAAGTGGGTCAAAGTGCCAGACTGACAATGAATGTAGCACAAATTGAGTCACTGTTTGGCGACCAGCCTCCGGTGGAGCTGTTCGAACAACTGGGGATCACCGGCACCTCTTCTGCCGCTTTCCTGCTACAACCGGTATCACCACTGAACGGCGCGTATCTTGAAAACTATCCGGGTCTGATTCAGGAACGGCTGGCCATTGATACCCGCAGAATGCTGAACAGCTTTTCCCGGGAAGAGCTGATAGCTGCCGGTAATTACGGTATTGATCCCACCCTGTCGGAGGATGTATCCGAAGAAGCGACCAATGCCTATGCCGAAATAGAGTTTGAAAGTGGCGATGGCAATCTGTCGGGTAACTTTGGCGTTCGTTACACCCGCACAGAGCAATTGTCCCGTGGTGCCGGCGCTGACTTAAATCAGATTACCTTCAATCCTAACGGCGGGTTAACCACAGTGGCACCGCTGGGGTTAATCGAGGAATCTAACAGCTACAGTGAATGGCTGCCGAGTCTTAACCTTCGCTATAACCTCACAGATGAGCTGATTGCGAGATTTGGTGCCAGCAGAACCATTGCCCGTCCGCGCTTTACAGACATTTCGCCGGTAACGGTAGCGAACGTGGAAGCCAACAGTATTACAGGCGGTAACCCGACACTGGATCCGTTTAAATCGAATAACATCGATGTGGCTCTGGAGTACTACTACGGTGACACAGATATGGTATCTGCAACGCTGTTTTACAAAGATCTGGTGTCTCTTATCCGATCCGGCTCTACGGTAATAAACCTGCCTGTGACCAATGCATTAACCGGGGAAGTTTTTACAGCGCAATTTATTGACCGCAGTCCGTCTAATGGCGAAGGTGCCAAAATTCGTGGTGCGGAGCTGGCCGGTCAGCATAGTTTCGTTTCACTGCCTGGCTTGCTGTCCAATACCGGTGTTAATGCCAACTATACCTTTATTGATAACAGCGACCCGGAAGCCATTACGGCCGGCTCAAAGCACAACTTCAACGTGGGCGGATTCTACGAGGATGACACTTTCGGCGCGCGTATCTCCTATACCTGGCGCGACAAATTTCTGTCTCAGCTTGTAGCATTCGGTGGCAGAGGCGCGGTTACTCAGGCATACGGCACGTTAGATGCATCGGTGAATTATAACGTATCGGAGAATTTCACCGTTGTCGTGGAAGGCGTGAACCTGCTTGATGAAGCGGTAGAAATTAAGTTCACCGACGGCCTGCCCTATCAGGTTGTAGACAATGGTCGCCGGTTGTTTGCGGGATTCCGCGCCACGTTCTGATTTCCAGTGAGTGCCCGGCCAATCCCTCAATACCCCGATATTACGGCCGGGCCTTTTTTCTCCCCTAGTTTAAGGAATTTACCAGTGAGCTATGTAACTACATTGCTGGCAGCTTCTGCCCGCGTTTCACTTATCACCGCATTTTCGCTGGCAGGGCTCAACAGCGCTATGTCAGCCCCGCAACCGGAGCAACCCAATATCATCGTGATGATGGCTGACGATATGGGCTACGGAGATCTAAGCACCTACGGGCATCCCAATATTGTGACTCCCAATTTAGATGCAATGGCCACAGAAGGGATCAAACTCACCTCGTTCTACGCTGGTCAGGCAGTATGTACACCCTCCCGTGCGGCACTGATGACAGGGAGATATGCCATCCGCTCCGGTATGCAGCAGGTATTGATGCCTGATTCAGATCGCGGCCTGCCCCAGTCTGAATTTACGATGGCTGAAATGCTTAAATCTCAGGGGTATCAAACTGCTATGGTAGGAAAATGGCACCTGGGCGATAAAGCCGGATTTTTGCCGGTGGACCATGGCTTCGATCAGTATTTCGGCTTGCTTTACAGCAATGATATGACTGATCCCTGGGTGACAGCAGAATTGATGGGCAGAGAAAGTATGTCTCCGCTGCAAATGTTCCGTAACGACAAGCCTGTGGGCGTGATCAAAGACCAGTCTGTACTCACCACATCATACACCGAAGAAGCTGTTGCCAATATAGGCGCATTTTCTGACGACAAACCTTTCTTTTTATATATGGCCTGGTCCATGCCCCATTTACCGGTGGCAGCACCGGATTTTCAAAAGGGAAAATCCGCAGGCGGATTGTATGGCGATGCGGTATCAACGATTGACTGGAGCGTTGGTGAAGTACTGAACGCACTGGAAGAAAAAGGCGTAGCGGACAACACCATTATTGTATTTTTCAGTGATAACGGCCCGTGGCAAAACCTGCCGGACAGAATGGTTCAGGGCGGTGTGGAACGCTGGCATGTGGGCAGCGCCGGCACGTTAAAAGGTTCAAAAGGCACAACCTATGAAGGCGGTTCCCGTGTCCCTGCCATCATTCACTGGCCTGACAGCAAAATTAACGGCTCGGTCAATTCAGAATTGATTTCTGCACTGGATTTATTCCCGACATTCGCCACATTAAGCGGCGCAACTTTGCCTGAAGATCTCACACTGGACGGCGCGGATCTGTCGGATTTTCTGAAAGGTAATACTCCGCATAGCAAAGACAATTACTTCTATTATTTCCGTGGTGATGTGGCTGAAGCCGTCAGAGATAAAAAATGGAAACTGCGCCTGTCTCCTTTTGATGAATTCAGCGGTGAGATGGCCAGTGCCAGTGATACCCGTGTTCAGCCTGAACTGTATAACCTTAAAGATGACCCGTCAGAGCGCTTCAATGTGGCTGACTCTCATCCTGAGATAGTTGACCGGCTGACGAAACAACTGGCGCGGTTTGCTGAAGAGACACAGTCACAAACTTTTGCCGGTAAATGAGATTTCACAGCCAGGCGATGCAAACCGGATTTCAACATCCGGTTTGCTTATTACAAAATCCGTTGTCTGCGGTGTCTTTTACTACTGACGTGCATGCAAGCCAATGGTGGTGCCTACGAATCCCCCGGCCTTTTGTGTGCTTAACAGAGTTGCATCAAGAGTATCGCCTGCAGAGATCCACTTTCCGTTTTCTTTGTAAGAAAAAGCGATCTTGCTTCCCTTGCCCTCAACTTTCAGGGTTACCGGCTCACCCGCAGAGGTAGTAAGCTGTCGCTCTGAAATAACGCTTACTTTGCCGTCGGCTACTTGCTCAATGAAGGCAGAATACTTGCCATTTTTCCCATGCAAGCCGAAGAAATAGTGGTAGTCCGCACTCTGAAAAGCAGCGAGACCTGCGGTAGCCGTTGAATCAGCGGGTATCGTCACTTCAGTGGTCGCAGAAAAATTTGCCGCAGCCTGATGGGTTCCTATATAGCTTACTTTTTCCTTACTTGAGAGTAAGCCCGGCAACGGTGTGATATTCAGCTCACCATTTCCGGTACTCAACCAGTCGCGGTCGAACTCGCGCAAACCTTGCCAACGGAAACTAAGCTTCTTGTCATCAAAGCTGTCTTTCCATGAATAAAAATCGGTCCCCTGTGCAGCCCGGGTACCAGCCGGACGAGTTACCGTAACCGGTACAGGCGTTTCAGGTGGCAGGATATGGGGCCATTCGTTTAGCCACTCCACAGGTAACAAAAAGGTATCCCTGCCCGTGTTGTACAAGTCGAAATCGTACGGCCGCGTGCCAAGAAACACCGCCCACCATTCGCCCTCTCCGGTTTGGATAAAGTCTGCGTGCCCGGCAGTATCCACAGGGTTGGCACGGGGATAGGTTAAATCCCTCTGTGTCAGAATCGGATTATTTTCATAGGGTATAAAGGGGGCATCCAATGAACGGGAGCGAAATACGACCTGCGAGTGTTGCGGACCTGTACCACCTTCAGCACACGACAAGTAGTACCAGTCACCGATTTTATAAATATGCGGAGCTTCAATCCATATGGGCTTCTTAGATATATCTACACCACCATTCACAAGTAACTGCCGGCTTTCAGCTAATACTTTTTGAGACTGAGGGTCATATTCCCACATCCAGATTGCACGATGCCCCTGATAAAGAGGTTCTCCGGGAGGCGCGTCATTATGGGTGATGTAAACCCGCCCGTCTTCATCGAAGAAAATATCCGGATCAATTCCCCCGACTTCAGGCAACCAGATTGGTTCAGACCATGGCCCTTCCGGGTTTTCAGCTGTAATAATAAAGTTTCCTCCATTATCGACTGACGTAGTGATGATATAAAATAAACCGTTATGGTAGCGAATGGTGGGTGCAAATATTCCCCTTGAGACCGACGCACCTGCAAACTCCATCTGTGACTTGCGATCGAGGGCATAGCCGATAAGGGTCCAGTCTGTAAGGTTCTTACTATGTAATACCGGTAAACCGGGCGTGTAACTGAAAGAAGATGTTGTCAGATAATAGTCCTCCCCCCTTTTGGTGACAGAAGGGTCAGGATAAAAACCTGGTAATACCGGATTCAAAAATTTCCCCTCCGGCGCTTCTCCGGGTCCTCCCGGAGTTGAGTACTCAAACCAGTTAAAAGTTACTTTACCTGAAGTGTGGTCAGCATTTATTGCAGTACCGGATGTGACTGACTGTGAATTACATCCCGCCAATACAAGACCGGCAATAATAGAACAGATGAATGTTTTGCTTTTCATGAAATAGCCCGGGTTGAAGTTTAATTTGCATTACATGTGATAGTAAAAGCGGCTTCAATCCTGAGGAGTTATGAAAAATCTTAAACCCGATTGCGTTTTTGTTAACACAAAGAAAAAAACATTACTTTTTAGCTACACCGCAGTTACGTTTATTAGTATTACCCTCGCAATTGCTCTTTTTCTCCCGGAGTATGGGGCTTACCTGGCAAATTGATATTAAGGGAAAGACGGGTGAGTACGGGTAATTGTTACAGATATTTTTTTTCTTATCTGATGTGTGTATTTTCGTCCGTTACACTGGCTGCTCACAATCCTGTAGTTAACATGGATTTACCTGACGTTTCCGTGGTGCAGGCCGGGAATAAATACTACATGAGCAGCACAACAATGCACTTAAGCCCCGGGCTGCCAATTTTAAAATCCGATGACCTGGTCAACTGGGAAATCGTGAGTTATGCCTACGACCGGCTCGTGGAAAACGAAGAAATCAACTTGCAAAACGGTAAAAATGCTTACGGCAAAGGCTCATGGGCAAGTAGTCTTCGCTACCACAATAACCGTTTCTACGTATCAACATTTTCCGCTACTTCAGGAAAAACCCATATTTATTCTACTACTGATGTAGAAACCGGCGACTGGCAGTCACACAGTTTTGAACCGGCATTACATGATAATTCATTATTTTTTGATGATGATGGCCGTGTTTATATGATTTACGGAGGTGGTCAGATAAAACTAATTGAACTGGACGAAGATGCCACTTCGATTAAACCTGAAGGTCTTAATAAAATACTAATAGATAACGCAAACCTTGTATTTGGCGAGCACGATGCTGGCGGCCTTCCTGCTGAAGGTTCACAGATGTTCAAGATTAACGGGAAGTATTATCTGTTCACAATAGCTTCTCCTGAAAGCCACTGGTCACGCACTGTCATCGTTCACAGAGCAGATGAAATAACAGGCCCCTATGAAAGCCGCATAATGATGCAAGACCGTCAGGTCGCTCAGGGGGGACTGATTCAGGCGCCGGATGGCGCATGGTACGCAATGTTATTTGGCGATCGTGGACCTGTAGGACGCATTCCTTTTCTGGTTCCTGTTAGCTGGCAAAACAACTGGCCTGTATTAGGGGTAGAAGGTAAAGTGCCAGATATACTGCCTCACCTTCCTGCCCGCGCAGGATACAAAGGGCTGGTCAGTTCTGATGATTTCGAAAGAAAGGAAGGCGACCGGCTACTCCCGCTGGTATGGCAATGGAACCATAATCCAGATGACAAAAACTGGACTCTACTAAGTGATCCCGGACGCTTAAGAATTTCCACATCACGGATAGATGAAAACGTACTTCACGCCCGAAATACATTGACCCAGCGCACTTTCGGGCCAACCAGCTCTGCGAACACGCAAATAGATGTCAGCAACATGAAAGATGGAGATGTTGCAGGCCTGATTGCCCTGCAAAAGGAATATGGCTTTATTGGTGTGAGAGCAGAAGGCGACAACAAAATTATAATTGTTGAACAGGCTGCTCCCGGTTCAGACAAGCCTGTTCCTCCAAAGTCATCTGTAGGGAGTCAGGCATCAGTGCCCCAGGGTCAGGAAGCAGTTTTTTTACGAATAGACTGCGACTTCCGGACAAACGTCGCCTCTTTCTACTACAAATTCGACGATGAAGACTGGATACCCCTGGGTTCGAAGTTGCACATGAGGTATACAATCCCCGAGCACTTTATGGGGTATCGTTTCGGTCTGTTCAACTACGCGACAAAAACCCCGGGCGGCTCGGTTGACTTCAACTACTATCAGGTTGGGAAACGTTCAGAGATATATTAACCGGAAATACTCAGAAATCTTCTGTATCAATATCAGCCTGTGCGCCTGCGCCATAGCGGGCACCCTGCACGGTTTGACGGTTGATGATGTCATCAGCCTGTGCAAATACCTGTGCATCAAGAGACACTGCGCTAGCCTTTAAATCTTCCGTTAAGTGCGCTTCTGACTTCGTACCGGGCAAAGCGTGAATATGTTCGCCTTGTGCCAGAACCCAGGCAATAGCCAGTTGAGCCGGCGTGACACCGTTTGCTTCAGCAAGGGCTGCAAACTCAGCGTACAGCTTTTGATTTGCTGTCCAGTTGTCACCCTGAAAACGTGGCATGCCTTTACGGATATCACCATTTGCCAGTGCTTCCGGGTTGTCGATACAACCAGCCAGATAACCACGGGCCAGCGGGCTGAAAGCCACAAAATCGATACCCAGTTTCTGACAGGTTTCCAGCACAGCAATTTCTGCATTGCGGGTCCACAGAGAGTATTCTGTTTGCAGGGCAGCAATGGGGAATTCTTTATGGGCTTTCTGCAAAGAGTCTGCTGACACCTCAGACAAACCAATGGCACCGATTTTACCGGCTTTCACCATGTCACCTAAGGTACCCACACTTTCTTCCACTGGCACATCTTTGTCGATTCTGTGCAGGTAGTACAGGTCGATGTGGTCGGTCTGCAGACTTTGCAGAGCGGTATCCAGAGTTTTTACCAGAGTATCCGGACGCCCGTCGATGACACGTTTGCCGTCAACGCCTGTCATGCCGCATTTACTGGCCAAAAAGATGTCTTTTCGAAAGCCTTTGATGGCTTCGCCCACCAGCTTTTCGTTACTGCCAAAACCGTAAAGCGCGGCAGTATCGAAATGGGTAACGCCCTGTTCAAAAGCAGAAGCCAGCAACTTGCTGGCCTCCTGCTGAGAGACTGAAGCGCCGTAAGCGTGGTTGAGGTTCATGCATCCAAGGCCGATTTCGGATACCAGACGACCAGCCAGCTTTCTTTGTTTCATTCTCTCTCTCCCGTTAACTTTTAAACCGCTTCCGCATTATGCCTGATACGCTGGCTGTCGTTGCCTGACGTTGTCGACACACGATACGGAAGACTAGCAGCATCAGCTGTTAAGTTGCTGCTCCAGATCGTGAAGCACTTTATAACAGTTAATGACTTTGTGAACACTGCTGTTCGGGTCGCGGCCTTCTTTGATGGCAGACAGGAACTCGCGATCCTGAAGCTCGATACCATTCATGGACACATCGACTTTGGACACATCAATGGCATTTTCGCGGCCATCCACCAGGTCATCGTAACGGGCAATGTAAGTGCCGTTATCGCAGATATAGCGGAAGAATGTACCCAGCGGGCCATCGTTATTGAACGACAGTGACAGTGTACAAATTGCACCGTTTTCAGCCTGCAGCTGAATTGACATGTCCAGTGCAATGCCCAGCTCGGGATGGATTGGTCCCTGAATCGCATTCGCTTTAACGATAGGAGAACCCGCCTGATATTCGAATAAATCCACAGTGTGGGCAGCATGGTGCCACAGCAGGTGATCGGTCCAGGAACGGGGCTCGCCTTTGGCATTAATATTCTTACGACGGAAGAAGTACGTTTGTACGTCCATCTGCTGAATATTCAGTTCACCGGCTGTGATTTTATTATGTACATACTGATGCGAAGGATTAAAGCGGCGGGTATGGCCAACCATGCACACTTTGCCGGTTTCCTGTTGGGTTTTCACAACCGCTTCTGAATCTTCCCAGCTGTCTGCCAGCGGAATTTCGACCTGTACGTGTTTGCCGGCTTTCATACATTGAATAGATTGCGCAGCATGTTGTTGTGTAGGGGTACAGAGGATAATGGCATCAGCATCGGATTCCAGTGCATCGTCCAGAGACGTATACACATTCGGAATACCGTATTCGTTTGCCACGGCTTGTGTCTTTTCTAAATTACGGCCAACCAGACCAACAACTTCAGCGTCATCGATATTTTTCAGGCCATCAAGGTGTTTGATCCCGAACGCACCGGGACCCACTACGATTACTTTCATTTTATTCTCCCAACTCATTTCTGTTCAGCCAGCCAGACCTGCATCATTCCTGAAGGCACCGGCGGCGATGATTAATCCGCCCAGTAAAGGCGCATGGGGTTATCAATTAATAATTTACGCTGCAATGCTTCTGTGGGGGCGATTTTGGGGATCATATCCACCAGGTGCCCGTCATCCGGCATATGTGTTTTCATGTTCGGATGCGGCCAGTCTGTTCCCCACAGCACGCGGTCTTCAAAACGGGTAACCACTTCCCGGGCGAACGGCACAACGTCTTCGTAGCCACCTTCCGGTCCCACAATGGACAAGCGCTCAGGACAACTTACTTTCGACCAGAAGTTTTTATTCTCTTCCAGCAGTTTCAGAAACAGAGCAAACTCAGGCCCGTCTACCGGTTTTGTTACGTCAGGGCGGCCCATGTGATCAACCACAACAGTGGTCGGCAGGCTGGTGAAGAAATCATACAGCTCAGGCAGTTCCTGAGATTCAAAGTAAATAACGATATGCCAGCCAAGAGGCTTAATTTTCTCAGCAATAGTGCCCAGCGAATCGAAGGGCAGCGCGTCTACTAACCGCTTTACGAAGTTAAATCGAACGCCCCGTACACCAGCGGCATGCAGAGCCTGAAGCTCCTCATCAGTAATATCCGCTTTTACGGTAGCAACGCCGCGGGCGAGACCATCAGAGTGATTTAGTGCGTCAACCAGTGCGCGGTTATCAGCGCCGTGGCAGGTAGCCTGAACAATGACGTTGCGGCTGAAACCCAGATAATCACGTAGCGCCCACAACTGGTCTTTAGACGCATCGCATGGCGTGTACTTGCGCTCCGGCGCGAAGGGGAATTCATTACCGGGACCAAACACATGGCAATGGGCGTCAACAGCACCTTCAGGAACCACAAACTTCGGCTTCGACGGTGACTCGCACCAGTGCAGCCAGTCGGCATCAACAGTAAAACCACTCATTAATTCATTCTCCTGCTGACAGTGAAAGGAGCGCAAAATATTTCGGGCACCGGATTTCGCTGTCAGAAACGATTCAGTTGCGGCGTAATAACTACAAGCCGTTTCAGGGCTAACAGTATGCTACCGCGAATCAACAGATGCTGTTAAGAAATGCGACGACAGACATTAGTTTTTTCTATAACGATACGAAAAATACAAGTAAAAAAGCACTATTTACAATTCAGCCTTTTAAATAAGAATTAAAAGGCTTTCGCCCCTTTCATCAGCATTCAAAACAGATTTTACAGCCATAAATAAATTGTCATAAACAGATACCAGTGCAGCAGAACGTTTACAGCTCGCTCCGGCGTCTGAATTCCCCCGCCGTAGTACCTTCCGCCTGTTTAAAGAAACGACAGAAATAGCCGGTATCTTTGAACCCTAACGTATCAGCAATTTCATCCAGCGATTGCCGGGTGTAAATCAGTCGCCGCTTCGCTTCATTTACCAGCCTTTGGTGGATCAGCTTTTTCGGGGTGGTATTAAGATGCTGTTGACATATGCGGCTAAGGGTAGAGACAGAAATGTACAATTTCGATGCATAATCATTCACATTCATATGTTGCTGATAATGCTTGTCGATGAGCTCACGAAAGCCCAACAATACTCTGGAATCCCGGCCCGATGTACCGGCAAGATTACGGGCTGTATTTTGTTGCCTGGCAACCAGCACAAACAGAAGTTTAAGCAACATATGGATGCTCACTGTGGCGCCGGGATCATTGCTGCGCATTTCACCGGCCAGCATATGCAGATAAGCAACGAACCGTTCAGACTGATGCTTGTCCTGAAATTCAATAGCCTGTGAAGACCATACTGCACCGGTAAAGTCCGCGATAGCGCTGTCACTGCGCAATGCATTTACCACATCGGCATTAACGGAAAGCACGTAGCCGTTTGTGTCCGGCGCAAAGGTAAATCCGTGCACTACGCCGGGCGGTAGTGTCACTACCCAGTCTCCCTGAAGCGTCAGCTTTTCATCATCCCGTTGCACTGTCCATTCATCATCAAACACACAAATAAGCTGGAATAATTTGCCGTGGCGGTGAGGCGAGATCTCCCACCCCAATCCCGCACTGCGGGCGCGGATATCTTCCAGATGAACAAAATCAGCGCTTAGCTTTAAAAACGACTCACCATATAAATCATAGAAGGGGATTTCATCTGGCTTCACGGCTAAAAACTGCTTCACGAAGGAAAATTCTGATTAAAAAGTACAACAACTGTTTACAAAACCCAAGGTTTTTTACGTATCGCAAGCCATTCAGGACTCACAAACAATCATTTTCAATCCATAATAATCATATTTGATATTTATATTTTCGATATCACGTAGAGAATTGCCCCACGGGAAAACCTTACTCTGCCTGACCTCACAGGGCATGCATAGTCTGAACTAATACATTATTAAAAATATAGTATTTTACTTTTGTATATGCATTGTTAAATCTTGGTAACAAATTACACACCTGTCGGTTAATACTGAGAGTTATAACGATGAAAACACCCATGCCACTACACAAGCTTTCTCTTGCTGTTATTGCAGGATTAAGCGTTTCAATGAGCGCCACTGCCATTGCACAGGACACACAAACAGAAGACGAGGAAGACGTTGAAGTCATTTCCGTTACCGGTACGTTGATCGAAGGGGTTAATCCCGTCGGTTCCAACGTGATTGGTTTGAATCAGGAAAAAATCATTGAGCAGGGTGTGACCTCTGCGACCGATTTGCTTCGCCGTATTCCACAAATGGCAGACTTCAACGCCGTGCCGGAAAATACCCTCACAGCCTCAATTCCTTTTGAGCCACCACAAATTCGCGGTATTGGCGGCTTGAGCGGAATGGCGACTCTGGTCATGTTGGGCGGTAACCGCCTCGTACCGGTTGGCCCGATGAACTGGGTGGACTCGTCGATGATCCCGGCAAGTTTGCTTGAGCGCGTAGAAGTGATTCCGGACGGCGGCTCGTCTATCTATGGTTCTGATGCTGTTGCCGGTGTCATCAACTTCATTCCTAAGAAAGACATGGAAGGCGGTGAACTTAGCGTACAATATGGTATGGGTGCGGGCGACTACGACCGCATTGATATTTCCGGCGGCTTTGGCACAAGCTGGGATAAAGGCACACTGGTCACTGCATTCTCTTACGGCGACCGTTCACCGATGTACGGTAAAGATCAGGACTTCATTAAAGAAGATCTCACCGGTGTTGGCGGTGCAGATTACCGTTCTACGTCCTGTACGCCCGGTAACATTCTGTTAGACGACACCTTATATGGTTTGCCCGGTGTAGATGCATCATCACCGAACTACTGTTCTACCTACGACGACCAGTCTTATTATCCGGAAGAAGACCGTTATTCACTGTTCGCCAACCTGACTCAGGAACTGTCCAGCCGTTTAAGCCTGGATGTGCTGGCGTACTATTCACGCCGTGAAGCCACAGATTACGACCCTTCAGATATTCGTGCTTCCGCAACGATTACCTCTGACAACCCTTATTTTATCGCTGTGGGTGATGAGACCTCTAACACGGTTTCATTCTCTTACGCGGATGTGTGGGGCAGCGCCGGCGCAAACCCGTCCATGTATGAGCAATGGCAGGTTACGCCCACCCTGACTTATCAGCTCACCGATACGTGGAAAATTAAAGGTACCGTGAACTACGGTAAGAGTACGTCGTACTATCATGACTATTCTATTAACGCTGATGCTCAGCTTGCAGCACTTTCTGCCAGTACCACTGAGACGGCACTTAACCCTTATGACGTGTCACAAACCAGTGCATCAGTACTGGCAGGCATTAATAACTGGCTTGACGACACCAGTACTGATCAGGATTTAACGGAATTCAAAGTCATTGCCAACGGCGACATGTTTGAAATTGCCGGGGGTATGATGCGGGCAGCGGTAGGCTCAGAATACCGTGAAGAATCCTTCTATCAGTCGGTAACGGCTGGCGAAGTGGGTAACCCTTCTACCTCTTCAGTACGCGACATCGACCGTAACGTTAAGTCGGTATTCGGTGAAATTTACATCCCCCTTGTTGGTGATGACAATATGATGCCGGGTATCCAGCATCTGGACGTGTCTATCTCCGGCCGTTACGACAAGTACAACGACGTAGGCTCAAGTTCAAACCCGAAAATTGCGGTGACCTGGAACCCCACCGAAGACGTTACCGTTCGTGGTACCTGGGGCACATCATTCCACGCCCCGGCACTGGCTGACTTAGCGGCACCGCTGCAGTATGAACTGTTCCTGCCAATCAGTCCGCTGCGTTCATCAGACAGCCCCTTCGTCCCTGATTTCTTTAAGCCGTCATTTACTTTAGGCGGTGCGTCAGAAGGCATTAAGCCTGAAACCGCAGAAACTATGTCATTAGGGACTGACTGGTACGTCACCGACTCCACGAAGGTGTCACTGACGTACTGGAGCATTGCGTACGAAGATCGTCTGGATCAGAACGCAGGCTTCTTCTTCGGCCCGGCGTATTATGATGCAGAAGTGAATGAAGACTACTACATTGTAAACCCGTCATCGGTGGAAGAAATCATCGCGAAATTTGGCGACTTCCCGACTCAGGGTTACGAAAGCCTGCAAGCCATGGTCGACATTTACGGCTTACCCTATGTGGTAAGCGACCAGCGTAAATCGAACATGGGCGCTTACGAAGTTGATGGTCTGGACTACTCAGTGCAATGGTTTGGCGATATCGATTTAGGCGAGCTGGACTTCTCATTAAGCGGTACCTACATCATGAACCGTGACAAAGAGAACGTAAAAGGCGCCGGCTTTAACGACACGCTGGCACTGGGTGACTTTAACGAAGCCATTTCAGCGTTCAACAGTGTGGCCACTTTAGGCTTACGTCGTGACGACTGGTACTTCTCCGGTACAGTTTATTACCGTGGCAGTGCTGATGTGGCAGAGGAACATATCGATTCCTACACCACCCTGTCGCTGTTCGCCAGCTATGACTTCAGCATGGATACGCAGGTAACGTTCAACATTGATAACGTGACGGACGAAGATCCTCCGTTCCGTAACATCGATGAGGGTGTGGCTTATAAGAGCATGGGCCGCTTCTTATCTGTTGGCTTCAGAACCCGTTTTTAATTAATTTTCCTACGCGGAGGGCTGCCACGAGAGTGCCAGCCCTCATTATCATTTTTAAGGGGCAAGTTTATGACCAAACCCGTAAAACCGTTTCTATTCACGTTATCCAAAGTGGCGCTGGGCCTTTCTCTGCTTTCATTCAACAGCGCTGCAAGCACACTCGAAGACGACTTCATCACCCCGCCTCAATCTGCCAAACCGTTAGTGTGGTGGCACTGGATGAACGGTAACGTAACCCGTGAAGGGATAGAAAAAGATCTCGCCTGGATGAACAAAGTGGGTATTGGCGGTGTGCAGAACTTTGACGCCCAGTTAATGACACCCAAAATTGTCGATACCACACTGGAATACATGACACCGGCCTGGAAAGACACCTTTGAATATGCACTGAGCGAAGCGAATAAACACAATTTTGAATTCGGTATCGCCGCGTCGCCGGGCTGGAGTGAAACCGGGGGTCCCTGGGTGAAGCCGGAACAAGGCATGAAAAAGCTGGCGTGGAGCGAAATTACCATCGACGCCAGACAGAAAAAAGCCGTTCGGGTGCCCCAACCGCCCACCAATACCGGCGTTTTTCAGGATTTTTATGGCTCCGACGAAATCTTTGCTGATCCGGCCCATGGTCACAAAACTTTGCCGGTACATTACGAAGACATCGCCGTACTGGCGGTACCGGTGCACGACCAACGCATTCAACCGGTTTCGGTAAGCACCAACAATGATGACAAGCTGGATTTAGCGGTATTAAGTGACAGTTCTTTCAGCGCGTCCACGAACAGTACGTCACACCCGGATGCCCCGCTGGAAATAACCTTCGATTTTGGTGAAAGCAAAACGGTGAGCAGTTTATCTTTTGCCATGCCACCACCGGGCATGTTTATTCCGGCAGCCTTTCTGCCCACCCTGCAAGCCAGTGTTGATGGTAAGAACTTTGAGGATGTCACCACCATTCCGGTAGGTTCAACCACCCAAACCACCATCAGTTTTCCTGCGGTTAACGCGCAGTATATGCGAATTGTGATGACCGCAAACCCGAACGGTAAATTTGCCTTACCGTCTTCTGCTGCACCGGGCGCTGCGCCGCCTCCGGGCTTTCAGTTACCTACGGGTGAGAAGAAACAAGAGCCGGTAAACCTGCTGGAAGTGGCTTTTTACCCGCAGGCAAAAGTGCACCGCTTCGAAGATAAAGCCGGTTTCGGCATTGTTGAAGACTACTATCCGCTGTCGTATCAACACGATGAAAAAGGTATCGCCAAAGACGCCGTTATTGATATCACCGACAAGCTCAATGCCGACGGCTCGTTGAATTGGCACCCGGAAAAAGGGCAATGGAAGATCATCCGCCTGGGCTACAGCTTAACCGGTAAAGAAAACCACCCGGCTACAGTGGCAGCCACCGGGCTGGAAGTGGATAAATACGACGCAGCCGCGGTTAATGCGTACATCGACCACTATCTCAACATGTATAAAGACGCCAGCGGCGAGTACGCCTTAGGTGAAGGCGTAAAAGCGTTACTCAACGACAGTATTGAAGTGGGCGCATCGAACTGGACGCCGAACATGTTTGCGGAATTCAAGCAGCGTCGAGGTTACGACTTAACGCCCTGGTTACCGGCCCTGGTTGGCGTGATCATTGGTGATGCGGTACAAACCGATAAATTTCTCTACGACTACCGCTTAACCTTAGGCGAAATGCTGGCAGACAACCACTACGCCGTGATCAGCAAGCGGGTAAAAGAAGCGGGCCTGAAACACTACTCCGAAGCGCTGGAGAACGGTCGCCCTACATTGGGTGACGGCATGCGTATTCGCAGTAACGCCGATGTGCCTATGGCCGCCATGTGGGCCTTCGATACTCAAAATCAGGTTGGGCCGCAGCCGCAGTACTGGGCAGATATCCGTGAAGCGGCATCTGTGGCGCACATCTACGGGCAAAATCTGGTAGCGGCAGAATCGCTGACCTCGGCGTCTTCGCCCTGGGCCTTCTCGCCCCGGGATTTGCAGCCCATGATCGACATGGAATTTGCGCTAGGTGTAAACCGCCCCATCATTCATACATCGGTTCACCAGCCCAACGACGATGGCCCTGGCCTGAGTTTATTTGTGTTTGGGCAGTACTTTAACCGCCTGGAAACCTGGGCAGAGTATGCAAAACCCTGGGTAACCTACATCAGCCGTAACGCTTACATGTTGCAGCAGGGTCACTTCAAGGCGGATGTGGCTTACTTCTACGGTGAAGACACACCGCCCACCGCGCTATACAACGACAAGCCCTCAGAAGATGTACCGCTGGAAAATGCGTATGACTATGTGAATAACGACATCATTACTGAGTTGCTTGAAAACTGCGGTAAGGATTTATGCACAGACTCTGGCCAGCGCTATGCCGTGTTGTATCTTGGCGGCACGTCGCAATACATGACACTGCCCGTGTTGCAACGTATTGCTGAACTGGTGACCAACGGTGCAACAGTGATTGGCAAGCAGCCTCTTGCCAGCCCGTCGCTGGCAGACGATACAGCCCGTTTTACTGATCTTGCAACTAAACTGTGGAGCGGTAAAACCGGCAAAGGCCGAGTTATCAATGCCGACGACGTAGAGAGCGGTATTAAAGAAGCCGGTATCACACCGGACTTCCGCTACGCAGGAAAACATGACGACACCACCTTGTTCTTCGTTCACCGTCAGACAGACAGTGAAGAGATTTACTACTACACCAACCGTAAAAACCGCGAAGAACCGGTCACCTTGTCGTTCAATGTGTCGGGCAAGAAGCCGTATCACTACAACGCGGTTACCGGTGCCGTGACTGCTTTGAATAGCAAAATCAAAGACGGGATCACCGTGATTGAAAAGACCCTGGCACCTTACGAATCCGGTTATGTGGTATTCGGTGATTCACCGGCAAAAGTGAGTAAGGTTGCTTCCACGTTCAGCAAATCAAAAACGCTGAAAGACGAATGGCAGGTGACCTTCCAGCAAGACCGTGGCGCCCCAGCCAAAGCGACCTTGTCAGCCGGAAACTGGGCGGAGTCGGACGATACCGGTATCCGTTATTTCTCCGGCACCGCCAGCTACACCCAATCTTTCAACATCGATAAGGCGATGCAAGGCAAACCTGTACAGCTGCATATTGAAGATGTGCGGGATGTGGTGGAAGTGGTCGTGAACGGGCAGGTAGTGAACACGCTGTGGAAGCCACCGTTCGAAGCCGACGTATCGGATTATCTGAAAGCCGGTGAGAACACGGTAACGCTGAATATTACGAACCTGTGGGTGAACCGCTTAATCGGTGACGCGCAGCCGGATGTGAAGCAGAAGTATACCTTCACCACCCTGCCCGCCTATGTGCCGGATGCACCGCTCAGACCTTCTGGTCTGTTGGGCGATGTGTCGCTGAAGTGGTAAATGCTTTTGATCTCAAAAAGCCCCGGCCTTCACCGGGGCAACACCACTGACACATGGGTGCAAAGACGTTTTTGAACTCAATGAGCGTAATCGTTCAGCGCGAGGCGGATGGTAATAGCAGCAACAAGCCCCCCCAGACAAATTCCCCAGATTGTTTTTACTACAGCGGCTGTACTGAACGCGAGGGCTTCGATATTTACAGCAAAAGTGAGCAACGCAAAAAAGTTTAATGACAGGGCCGCTCCAAATACAGCAAACACCAGTGCACGAAGCACGGGATGAGACGGTAGCCACGATGTGTGACCGGATTGTCCATTGATGTGCAACTGGCCGTTGCGGATACGCTTGCGGGTAAGAAATGAGGGAAAGAACGCCCCCATAAAGCCGATAGCCAGCCCCTGAGGAATGCTGTCAATGAACAGACCGCTGTCGCCCTGCATAGGCACCACGTCCAGCCCTCCGAAGATCAGGAAAACAAAAAACAAACTGAATAAGCCGTTGATGACCGCTCCTACCACGGTTTCAAGGCTTTTGTAGCGGTTCAGGGTCATATCGCTCATTTTGTTATCATCCTTTTCAAGTTTTTAACAAAATGTAACTTACGTAATTTCTTCAATACGAACAAATTATTTATTTGATGCCATGTATTGATAAAAACTATAGATGAAAAAATCCCCGAACCGTTCGCCCTGCTCGCGGAATGTGTCAGGTTTAACCATTAATCCAAACTATACAACCGCCAAAAATGATTATTATTCCTGAGAGTTAATTCACGTTATTTTTACAGTTAAGAAATTAATTTTTGACATCAGGACGTAACATGATCAACCGCAGACAATTCCTTGCTATGGCCTCCGCCACTATGAGCGCCCCGCTTTTAGCCAAAGTCGCATCTTCATCTCTACCTGCTGGCGGTCAGTTTCCCGATAATTTTCTTTGGGGTGCAGCCAGCGCCGGACATCAGGTTGAGGGCAATAACGTTAATTCAGACATTTGGCTGCTGGAGAACGTAAAGCCAACGCTCTTTAAAGAGCAGTCTGGTGATGCCTGCAACAGTTTTGAGTTGTGGGAAACCGATTTAAATTTGTGCAGCAATCTGGGATTCAGCGCGTACCGTTTCTCCATTGAATGGGCACGCATTGAGCCAGAGCCGGGCCTGTTCAGCCAGGCAATGATTGACCATTACAAACGCATTATCGACGGTTGTCACAAGCGCAACATGGTGCCTCTGGTCAGCTTTAATCATTTTGCCAGCCCTGTATGGTTTGCTGCCCGCGGCGGCTGGACCAATCCCGAAGCGCCTGCACTGTTCTCAAATTATTGCAGCAAAGTAGCGGCGCAACTGGCTGATGGTATTGGCTATGCGGTTACCTTTAACGAACCTAATTTGCTTCGTCTGCTGAAAGTATTAGGCATCCCGCCTTTCGTGTGGGACATGCAGGAAAAAATGCTGGCTGCCGCTGGCAGAGCCACGCAATCAGAGCACTTTACCGGCCTGAATGCTGCGCGTTTGCAAGATCTGGATGTAATGAACCCCATTCTTATTGAAGGGCATAAAGCGGCACGTCAGGCTATTAAAGCCGAACGCACCAACCTGGACGTTGGTTTTACCCTGGCGATGCTGGATGATCAGTCTGCAGGTCCGGATTCTGTGCGCAACGAGATGCGTAAATACAACTACGGCGACTGGCTGAAAGTTGAAGAGACTGATTTTATTGGTGTGCAAAATTACGAAAAGGTAGTGTGGGATAAAAATGGACACGTTCCCACGCCGGACGATGCAGAGAAAAACCACTCAGGCAGTTGGATAGATGCTTCCTCGCTGGCAAACTGCGTAACCTACACCTATGCGGAAACCGGCAAGCCAATTCTTGTGACAGAGCACGGTATTGGCACTGAGGACGACAGCCAGCGTGAGCGCTTTATCACAAACTCGCTGAAGCATCTGCAAAGTGTGATTGATAAGGGCGTGCCGGTAAAAGGATACATTCACTGGACGCTGCTTGATAACTTCGAGTGGGTTTCTGGCTACGAACCGAAGTTCGGCCTGCATACCGTAGACAGAAAAACCTTTGAGCGGAAGCCAAAGCCCAGCGCGCTGGCTTATTCCAAAATTCTCAAGCAAAACCGTGTGTAGTCCGGCATGCTGACTTTATGCGCCTCGTCAGGCGCCTGCTCTCAGATATCCATCATTATGCTGGAAAAAGCGCAGGCAAATTATGCCCTGCGCGCGGTACATCTTGCTAAAGGCGACCATAAAACGGCGGAGTATTTAGCTGTAAATCCTAAGGGAAAAGTACCGGCTCTGCTGACAGATACAGGCGTGATTACAGAAACACCGGCCATATTGCTGTTTCTGCACGCACACTATCCGGATGCAGGGATACTGCCCGCTGACATCAACAACGTGGAAGCAGTGAGCGATCTGGCCTGGTTTGCCAGCTTCTTTCACCCGCTGATCACGCGTTATTGCAAGCCGGACTTACTGGGCGTAACCACTGATGTTGGCGCAGTGAAAGATGTAGCAGCATCGCAGTTAAAATCGGCGTATCAAACCGCAGAGAAGCGGTTGAAAGCCAGCCCTTACTGGTATGGTTACGACTGGAGTGCTACAGACGCTTACCTGTTCTGGACGGTAAACCGGCTGAAACGTGCTGGCTTTGATTTTTCAGAGTTTGAATACGTTATTCAGCACTATCAGCAAATGCTGGCCAGCCCGGTGATTAAACGGGCACTGCTGAAGGAAAAAGCGCTTTGAAAGAAATTAACGGCGGGACACAGGAAAAGCTGTCCCGCCGTATTTCCTAATGCGCACTGCTCTTAGAAAGTACATTCAATACCACGACGCCACAAATGATCAGCGTCATCCCCACTACGCCCCAGGCATCCAGTTTCTGGCCAAATGCAAACCAGCCTACTACTGCAACCAGAACAATGCCCATGCCCGACCAAATCGCATAGGCAATGCCCAACGGGACCGTTTTTAAAATGAGCGATAAAAAATAAAATGCAGCGCCATATCCAGCCACAACGAGCAGCGAAGGCCCGACTTTGGTAAAACCTTCGCTCGCTTTCAATGCTGACGTAGCGATAACCTCTGAAATAATCGCAACGCCCAAAAATAACCAACTTTTCATTAGTATCCCTTAAAAAATGCTCTACTCTTCTAATCGTTCAGCGACGGATGCTAACGTTCCATAATTCCCAGTCCAGAACAGCAACCGGATGCGGGAAATTGATAAATTGTAACAGCTCGATAATGCTCAGGAGTAATTCCATCAGCCCGTCCTTTTCGTAAATTTCATCACCAGCACATAGAACGCCGGCACAAAGAAGATTGCCAGCACGGTGGCGGCTACCATCCCGCCAAACACACCGGTTCCGATGGCCTGCTGTGTTTCTGAACTGGCACCGGATGCCAGCATGAGGGGTACGACACCCAATCCGAATGCCAGTGATGTCATCATAATAGGGCGCAAACGCTGCTTAGCTGCATTCACAGCGGCATCAAGTGCTGATTGCCCTTCTTCGTACAATTGTTTTGCAAATTCGATAATGAGAATGGCGTTCTTAGCTGAAAGACCAATCACCGTGATCATCCCCACTTTGAAAAATACATCGTTTGGCATATCACGGATAAATACTGCCGCCAGTGTACCGATGAGGCCAAGCGGTACCACCAGCATTACCGACACCGGGATGCTCCAGCTTTCATACAACGCAGCCAGAACCAGAAACACAACCACCATGGAAAGTGCCATCAGCACAGGCGCCTGTGCCGACGACTGCTGTTCCTGAAGAGACTGACCTGTCCACGCAACAGTGAAGCCTTTGGGTAACTGTGTAGCCAGCCGTTCCATTTCAGCCATTGCCTCACCACTTGATACCCCCGGTGCCGTACTGCCTGCAATGCGGGCGGCAGGGAAGCCCTGATAGCGAACCATTTGCAGCGGAGCGCTCTGCCACCGGGGTTTAACCACTTCAGACAGTGCAACCAGCCCGCCGTTACTGTTCTGCACGTACAGACTCAGCACGTCATCCACATTCATTCTGGCACTCGCATCAGCCTGAATAATCACCTGTTGCATGCGACCGTTATTAGGGAAGTCATTGATATAAAGCGAACCCATTGCCGCTGATAAGGTGTCGCTGATACTGGAGAACGGCACTCCGAGCGTTTGCGCCTTCTCCCGGTCGATAGTCAGCTTCACACTGTCACCGGCAGGCAGGCCTTCAGGATATACGCCGGTAAGTAACTCACTTTCCCATGCCAGGGACAGCAATTGCATTTCCGCCTGTTTCAGCGCTTCGGTGCCATGATTTCCACGATCCTGCAGTCTGAGTGTGAAGCCCGACGATGTGCCTAAACCATCAATCGGTGGCGGTAGCAACGACATCACCATACCTTCAGTAGTGTTCGCCATAGCCGTTTGTGTGGCTTCAATTTCGCCATTCACCGTTGCACCATTGCGCTCGTCCCAATCTTTCAACATGGTGAACGCCAGCGCGGCATTGGGGCCGGAGCCCGAAAAGCCGAACCCGAGTATGCTGACATTAGATTCTACCCCTTCACTGGACAGCACCTGCTCTTCAAACTGCCCTATAACATCCAGTGTTCGCTCCTGAGTTGCATCAGAAGGCAACTGAAAACTCGTCATGTAATAGCCCTGGTCTTCTTCCGGCAGAAAGGCTGATGGTAACGCGTTGAAGCCCATTATAAGTACCACCACGATGGCAATATAGGCTGCAGATGCTCGTGCCATTCTGCCCAGTAAACCGGTCAGCATATTGCCATATCGACCCGTCAGTTTCTCAAACTGTTCATTGAACCATCTGAAGAACCCGGGTTTAACCTTCGATTCATCGACAGGACGCAGAATAGTTGCACACAACGCTGGCGTCAGAGACAGGGCCAGAAAGGCTGAGAAAAGAATAGATATCGCCATCGATAAGCTGAACTGCTTATAAATGACGCCCACAGAACCACTGGCAAAGGCCATGGGAATAAATACTGCCGTAATAACCAGCGTCATACCAATCACTGCGCCAGTTATTTCTTTCATCGCCACTTTGGTTGCGTCTTTCGGTGACATACCTTTGTGCATAAGACGTTCAACGTTTTCAACCACCACGATGGCATCATCAACAATAATACCGATAGCCAGCACCATGCCGAACATAGTCAACACGTTTACGGAAAACCCGGCCAGCAGCATGACGGTGAGGGTCCCGAGAAGGGCAATAGGTGCAACAATGGCGGGTATCACCGTATATCTGAAATTCTGTAAAAATAAATACATCACCAGAAAAACGAGCACCATGGCTTCCACCAGCGTCATCAATACTTTTTCAATAGACACTTTAACGAATGGCGCGGTATTAAATGGCACGGAGGAACGCATTCCCTGAGGAAGTGTTTCCTCTACTTCTTTTAACCTGGAAATGACCGCCTCAGCCGTTGATAAGGCGTTAGCCCCTGGCGCTAGCTGCACCGCCACCGATGTAGCCGGGTTACCATCCTCGCGGATGGCAAAGTTATAGGTTTGCGCGCCAAGTTCTACTGTCGCGACATCAGATAGCTTTACGTTTGAACCGTCGGGCAGTGCCCTTAGAATAATGTTTTCAAAACCACTCACCGAACTGAGTTGCCCGTCAACCGTTAACGGAATAGTCACTTTTTGTCCGCTTACAATCGGCGCAGCACCCACGGCCCCCGGTGCTATTTGCACGTTTTGCTCACTGATAGCCGCTGTCACTTCGCTCATTGTGATGTCGAAAGAAAGCAATTTCTCCGGGCTAACCCAAATTCGCATAGCTTGTTCTGCGCCAAACGACTGCACACGGCCCACCCCATCTATGCGACGAATATCGTCAATGATGTTCCGTGCCATATAGTTACTGAGTTCAACTTCAGACCAGGTATTGGCTTCCGACTGCAAACCAATCATCATCAGAAATCCTGAGGATGCCGATTCCACGGTCAGACCATTCTGTCTCACTGCCTGAGGCAATCGTGGCTCCACGGCTTTAATTTTATTCTGTACATCAACCTGTGCCAGCTGAGGGTTCGTACCAGGCTCGAAGGTAACGGTGATTTGCGCCATGCCTGACGTATCAGCAGAAGACTCGTAATAGAGTAGATTCTCTACCCCAGACAACTCCCTCTCGATAAGACTGAGTACCGCGTCATTCATCGTTTGCGGCGTTGCCCCCGGGTACGTGGCATAGATATTTACTGAGGGCGGCGCTACCGACGGATAACGCTCGATAGGTAAACCAGGAATGGCGAGAATGCCGCCAAGTACGATAAACAAAGAAATTACCCAGGCGAAAACCGGGCGTTCAATAAAAAACTGCGGCATTACTGTTTACCCTGCTTAACCCGGCTAACAAGCGATGTGTCTTCAGCAGGACTCACCGATACGCTCATGCCTTCCTGCAGTTTATCGCCACCGGAAACAACGATTTCGTCACCCGGTTTCAATCCGGAATGTACCAGATAGTGCCCGTCTTTCAGGCTTCCTAAATCCACGGTTTGTAAGCTGGCTTGCCCGTCAGCATCCACCATCCAGATTTGGGTGTTCCCCATACTTCTTACTACCGCTTGCTGTGGGATTAGCAGCGCATTCTCGTAATATTGAGAAGGAATGCTGGCACGTACGAACATACCCGGAATCAATGTCTGATCCGCATTGTCAGCCTGTAACCGAATGAGCAAATCGCCGCTGTTCTCATTCACTTTCATACTGGTAAACAGCAGGCTGCCGTTTTCAGAAAGCAGGTTGCCGTTACTGTCCGAAATACTGATAGAAGCCGGTGAGTTTTGCGTTTTCTTAAGTTGATTAATCGCTGTTCTCATTTCGCTCAGCAGAGAAGCTTTCTGGCGAACATCAACATACACATCATCGACCTGCCTGATGATTGCCAGCGGTGTGGTACCCAGTGCTGTAACCAGTCCGCCCACTGAGACAAGCTCTTCATCTACGCGACCCGCGATAGGTGCTTTAATTACGGTAAAATCCAAGTCCAACTGACGCCTCTCCAGTGTTGCCTGAGCCTGTTGTACTTCCGCCTTAAGTTGATCCCGCTGATAGAATGCCTCGTCAACCGATTGCACACTCACTGAACCTGACTGTTTAAGCTCATTAAGACGCTTCAACTGATTTTCTGCCAGGGCAAGTGCGGCCTCACTTCGTGCCAGTGCTGCTTTTGCGGTGTTAACTTCAGCTCTGAAGGGGGCCGCTTCGATTTGAAACAGCGGCTGACCTTTTTCCACGGTGGTCCCCTGCTCAAAGAGACGCCCGGTAATAATGCCACTCACCTGAGGTCTTATTTCAGCGGTTCTAAGCGCAACTACCCGGGCAGGCAAATCATAGAAAACAGTAAAAGGCTGCGCCGAAACCTTCACCGCGGCTACGTTGACGGCCATTCGGGGCTGATATTTTTCTGACGATGGTTCACTACACCCTGCCAGAGCAAGCAGGCAGAGTAACGCTATTGAAGTAAATTCTCTTTTCATTCGGTAAGGCTTTCAGTTCTAAAAACAATAAACAGTCTGTAGTATCCGGCATTGCCGTTGCGCATTGATTGACGAAGTGTGGATATTGTGTGGAGAGCCTGAATTAATGTCAGAAAAAGCCGTTAAATCCCGAATTTTGGTGGTGGACGATGAACCTGAGATCGTCAGTATTCTTGCAGCCTATCTGAATAAGTCAGGTTATGATGTTATCTCTGCACCCGATGGTGTTACCGCATTGTCACTCCACGCGTCCGGTAAGCCAGACCTGGTATTGCTGGATATTCAGATGCCGGAAAAAGATGGCTGGCAGGTACTTTCTGAAATCAGGGCAAACTATCAAACGCCGGTAATCATGTTAACTGCCATGGATCAGGATATCGATAAGCTAACAGGGCTACGGATTGGCGCTGATGATTACATCGTAAAACCTTTCAATCCTGCCGAGGTTGTCGCCAGGGTGAGTGCTGTATTACGCCGCACAATGACTGTGGCTGACGTTGCTACTTCCACGGTTATCAGTATTCCTCCTCTGGAAATCAATACAGACGATTTTACCGTGAAAGTTAAAACCCTTACTTATGAGGGGTTACTTCAACCTACGTTAACCGAATTCAGAATATTGCTGGAAATGGCCCGGAAACCTTCAAAGGTATTCACCCGGTCCACTTTGCTGGAACAGTGTTTGCCCGAAAATGAAACTCTGGAGCGAACCGTTGACAGCCATATCAGTAAGCTTCGGAAAAAGCTTGAGAAATGCGGTGTAGAAGGGTTTATGGTTGGCGTGAGAGGCGTGGGATATAAGCTATGCGACAAAAAGTAAAACTCGTTGGTTTAGGTAAGCAAATTGCGTTGTCTATGGTGACCATTGCGATTGGTGTGTCGCTTATTATGTTTGCGACCTCCTATGTCTTTTTCTACTTACTGGACAAATATTGGCCTGAGTATTTACCACAGGAGATGTCTTTAATTCCGACACTACCAGAAGTGATCTGGATGATGGTAATCACTTCCGTTGGGGTTTCTATGGCGGCATTCTTCGCCTATCACCTGTCAAAAGAAATTCTTGGTCCGCTAAATTCATTATTAATATCTATTAAATCTGTCGCGGAAGGGGACCTTTCATCAAAAATCGAGTTAGATGACAGGTGCATGAAGGAAACTTCACTGCTGGTAGACAATTTCAACGGGTTAGTGGATAAGCTCAAAACCGCAGCCGACGAGCAACATTTCTGGAATGCAGCAATTGCGCATGAACTGAGAACCCCGGTGACCATTCTTCAGGGGCGTATTCAGGGGCTGGCCGACGGCATATTTGAGCCGGATAAAGCCCAGTTCGACAACTTGCTGAATCAGGTTACCCGCCTGAGTAGAATTATCGAAGATTTGCGTGTTGTCAGTCTTTCTGAACACGAACACCTGGCTATTACGCCTGAAAGCACAGATATCGCGAACGAACTGGCGCATTTGGTCGCACTTTGCCAACCACAGTTTTTGGTATCAGGCCATACAGTTTCAGCGACATATAATCACAGATTTGCCTGGTGCGACCCGCAACGGTTTCAACAAGCGATGTTGGCCCTCTTCGACAATATCACTAAGCACGCCAACTCCGGCCCTATTAACATACGAACCGATAAAGCGGGTGATTTTGTCACCATTGAGATTGAGGATGCAGGCCCGGGTATTCCTGAAGGTGAAGAATTAACCATATTTTCTGCGTTCAGAAAGGCATCTGTGAATAAACGCCATAACGGCAGTGGCCTCGGGCTTGCTGTGGTTGCAGCCATCGTTCATGCACACGGAGGTCACGTAAGCTATCGTAGAAATTTAAGTGGCGGCAGCATTTTCTCACTTATGCTTCCCGCCACGGGTAAACCTATAAAGCACTAAAGTTCCGGCTTTACAGGCTTCTGACAAACGAACTGATTTCATCCCGTAAACGGGTATCGGATGTACCCAGATGGCCGGCCACTGAATAGTGATTATGTCCGGACAGGAGCATGCTTCTGTCGAGGATATGATTTGCCTGCAATCGCTCTTGTAATAAACCGATGCACTCCTTCTGGAAGCGTTCGGGGTCGAGCTCTGTACAGGCAATAAACAGGGGTACAGAAGTTTTAATTAATGCTGGCAAAGGTTTACGCGTTCCGTAATCTGCGGCATCACCATAGTACAGAGTGTCACGGTCATCCAGCGGAGTTATGCCGTACAAACCGGACAATAACACCGCACCGGTGATGTCTGCTTTACCCGAGTTCAGTTGCAGATAAGTCGCTACATGGCATGCGCCGGCGGATGTACCGCACAGGATGATGTTATCAGCATCACCGCCATACTGAGCCACATTGGACTTAAGCCAGCTGACCACGCGGGTAACATCTTCGCCACCGGCAGGCCAGGCAAAATCAGGAGCCAGGCGATAATTGATTACGACACCCAGCCAGCCCTGTTCTGCTGCCATACGGCCCACGCAGGCGTTATACCAGCGCTCGCCATCGCCCTTATCGCCTTTCAGAAAACCGCCACCGTGAACAAAAACGAATACCGGCTTTGACACACCGTTTTGACTGCCTGCGCCATAAATATCCAGCACATGACGCTCGTGGTCGCCATATGCCACATCAACGGCACTGGCGGGCTGTTTTGCCACCAGCTGACGTTGCTCGTCACCCAGAATGGCCAACAGACCTTCCATCACGGGCGGGCCGAGTTCACGACCCAGACGGCGGATTTGTTCACTTACCGCGGTGTTTTCCATGGTTTATTTTCCTGCCTGATGCTTAACAACTACTCAGCGGTGATGGTATTCACCAGCTTGCCCATAGGACCAATTTCCACCGACACCGTATCGCCCGGCTTCATCCACAGTGGCGGATTGCGTTTCGCGCCAACACCGCCCGGTGTGCCGCTGGCAATCACGTCACCCGGTTTCAGCGGTGTGAAGCTGGAAATATACGCAATCACCGTTGCGATTGGGAAAATCATATCGCCGATGGGCTGTTGTTGCACGATGTCGTCGTTCAGGCGCGTAGTGACCTGCACCTCAGAAAGGTCACCGGCTTCGTCCGGCGTTACCATGTAAGGACCGAACGGGCCGGTAGTCGGGAAATTTTTGCCCGGTGTAAACTGGCGGGTGTGCCACTGCCAGTCACGTACAGACGCATCATTGAAACAGGCATAGCCGGCAACATGAGACATGGCATCCTGCTCAGAAATATAACGGCCACCTTTGCCGATGATCACAGCCAGTTCACCTTCGAAATCCAGCTGCGTTGACACCTTTGGCATCACGATGGGCTGATTGTGACCAGACAGGGAATCTGCAAAGCGCACGAAAATTGACGGATGATCAGTGGCAGCGCGGCCTGTTTCCTGTCTGTGAGTCTCGTAGTTATGCCCCACACAGAATACTTTATCAGGATTCGGCACAACCGGACCTAATGTGACATCAGCCAGGCTGAGCGTCGTTTCGCTGTTCAGCGATGACAGGGTGTCTTCAGTAATGGCCGTTTTTAAATCAGCTGCCTGTGCAGATAAATCGGTGATCACATCACCGTCAAGACGGCCAAAGCCCTGTTGGCCACTGGCGGTAGTAAAGCTTACGTATTTCATAAAATATATTCCTGAGTCGGTTAATTCAGCGGCGCGGGTTGCCATGTGCGGTGAAAGCGGAAGGTTTCTTCAGCGACTTTCAGCCCGGCGAAATCTTTGTCAGACATGCCCCATTGATCGATGCGGTTTTCCGGCCACGTCCAGTCTTCCGGCGCACCCACTTTGTAATCTTCCGGCACTTTCTCAACGGCGGTAGAAAACTCTACTACCGCACCGAAAGGCGCGATGTAATAGGCAAACACGTTGTCACCCGGTCCGTGACGGCCGGGGCCCCAGGCAGGAGTGCGTTTATCGTCACGCAACCGGCCGACACCGCGCATCACCGCGTCCATATCCTGCATCTCAAAGGCAATGTGATTCAGAGAGCTGAACCCTGCGCGGGCAAAAGCCGTGCTGTGGTGGGAGTCGTTGCAGCGTACGAATACCATGCCTTTGGTGCGGTCTGACACGCGGAAATTAAGCACTTTTTCCACAATATCAGCCGTGCGTTCTGCATCGGTGGCATTGAATACCACATGCGTCAGTTTTACCGGCAAATCGTCATCGTCCAGCGCATCGACTTCTTCTGCATTCACCAGAAAACGCAATAATTCACCTTCCGGCAATTCAACAACAATGCCTTCACCACCGCCCAGGTCAGTGCACGCTTCAGGCCGGCAAGGGAAGCCGGACTGAGCGACACGTTCTTTCAGGGCAGTCAGTTCATTGTTGTCACACACAAAGGTAACGCTGCGTACATACTTGCTGTCGCCTTCTTCCAGCGCAACCAGATAAGGGAATGTGCCGGAGCCGCGAATGTAATGTGTGTTGTTTTGCACAGCCGCAAGTCTGGTGCCCCACACATTCACAAGGAAATCTGCGGCTTTATCTGCTTCCGGCAGCACCATTTCTATACTGCGTAGTTTCATGCTTTACTCTCCAGTTCTCCGGTAACGGCATCTATGCCGGCAAGGGCGCAGTGCTCATCGACTTCACCGGTGTCACCGCTTATTCCCACAGCACCAAGGATGTTGCCCTGACTGTCTTTAATCAGATTGCCGCCCGGTGATAACGCCAACTCAACCCCGCTGATGGCGGTGACACTGGCAAAAAATACCGGATTATTCTTCGCTTTCTCTGCAATGCCACGGGTATTGAAGCCCATGCCAAGAGCACCTTTTGCTTTCGCCATGGCGATATCGAAGCGATACAAGCTGGCCTTATCTTCCCGCTTGAAAGCGACCGGATGCGCACCGGCATCAAGTACAACAACCGCCAGCGGATTCACGTTATTTTCTCTGGCATAACGCAGGGTGCCATCAATGATCTTATCAGCGAGGGCTAATGTTAATGTCATGCTATGGATTCCTGTTGTGGAGTGGCAGCACAAGCACCGTCAAGCTGGTCTCTCAGCTGCTGTAAAAGTGAGGCACAGCATTCACTGGCTGTACCGTAAACGTAGTAGTCAGGGCGCAGCAGTACCGCTCCCGCACCGGCATCTTCAAACCAGGCGGTCAGTTGCGGGTCACGCCACTGGCTTAAGTCGACCACTTCGATGTTCAGGTCCGGCAGGGTACTTTTAACCTGAGTTAACGCTTTGCCCGCCACATCCAGTCCCGATACCAGTAGTCGCCAGTCGCCATGGGTTAAATCATCAAACAATTGTTCCGAGCCGTTAATATTCAAACGGGGCTGAATGAAGCGGCGGCCGGCCTGCGAAGTCTCTGCTGCAATAATGCCATCTGTAACTGGCGGGATCAGGTCGGCGGCCGTCGTAGGCAACTCACCTTTTTTCACCTTTTCCCGTATGTCTATGTCACGCTGAGCGGCCTTTTCCCTGTCCAGCATGCAGATATAACGACCTGCACCGACTGCGGCAGAGATAACAGCCCGCACATGGGGGTCACGCTCAGGCTGATAGGTTTTAAGCAGGGATTCATTTGCCAGGCCTTTAGATACCAGGTCCAGTTTCCACGCCAGATTGGCGACATCACGGAAACCATGACACATACCTTGTCCGAAAAACGGCGGAGTCTGATGGGCTGCATCACCGGCTAAAAAGACATTACCGCATTTCCATTGTTCCGCCACGAGACCGTGGAAACGGTAGGTCGCAGCCCGCACAATGTTATGCGGAACGCCTTTAAGATAAGGCGCAAGCAACTCTGCGACTTTTTCCGGCTGCATCATTGCCTGATCATCTTCACCGGGCAGCAGCATTAATTCCCAGCGGCGGTGGTTACCCCTGCCGGGCACAACAGTCGCCGGACGTTCGGGATCACACATCATCACTGACAACTGCTGAATATTGGCATCGTCAGGTAAACCGCTCAGCGGCGGGAACTGGATCTCCCCTTCTACTTCGGCATCCACCACCAGCCAGGGCTCTTCAAACTGCAAATCGTCCAGCTTTATACCCAGCGATTTCCTGACCACGCTGCGGGCACCGTCACAGGCAATGACCCAGCGGGCCTGAACAGTTTCCGCCTTATCGCCGGTGCGGGTTTCCAGCGTTACACTGCGTTTACCGGCGGTATCAGTCTCCTGACTGATCGAAACACATTCCGTGCCCAGACGCAGCGATACGTTGCTGAAACGGGACAGCGCATTTCGCAAGTGATCTTCCAGCTCAGGCTGATAAAAGAAGTAATCGTTCGACCAGCCGTAAGGACGGGGCTTGCCCACTGTGCCCATATACCGGATGACACCGCGATCAGCGCCGATATGCAGATGACCGTCGGTGTCGCGCATATCTTTTAGAATGGTGTCGTGTAAGCCGACAGACTGGAATAAACGCACCATCTCATGGTCGAGGTGAACGGCGCGGGGTAACGGATACGGGTTCGCTTCTTTCTCCAGAACGACGACATCAAGCCCCCGTTTTCCCAGAAAATTGGCCGCAAGAGCCCCTACCGGCCCGCAGCCAATAATTGCTACATCATACATTGTAAATTTCCTTATGGCGGGCTAGCTGTCGCGGGCTGGCGTTTTGTACAAACGGCCTTCTTGCATAATCATCGCGATATTTTGCTTGTTCTGCATAATGGTGACGTCTTTGGTTGGGTCGCCGTCAATCAGCAGTAAGTCAGCCAGGTAACCTTCTTTTACCAGACCAAGCTCGTCACCCATACCCATCAGCTGTCCACCTAATTGTGTGGCTGCGTGCAGGGTTTCGGCAGGGGTATAACCGAAGTGCTCAACCCATAATTCCAGGTCACGGGCATTGCGGCCGTTAGGGTTGAAAGGGAATCCGTAATCGCCGCCGGGCAGAATTCTTACGCCTTTCGCTTTCAGCTTCGGTACAAGCGCTTTAAGCTTAGACAGCACAATGGCAGCGTCTTCTTTCATATGGGTCATGTCCATATGCGGCGGCGGGTTTGCATCCAGCGTGGCCTGAATAATTCCGATAGTAGGCGCAACAAACATTTCGTCTTTCTTCGCCACCAGCATATCAATGGCTTCATCATCGGCGTAGGTACAGTGATACAGAATGCGGAAGCCGGCTTTAATCCCGAATTTCACCGCATCGCAGGCATGAGCATGACCGGTAAGCCACACATTACTTTCTTTTGCCTGCTCGCCGGCTGCCATTAATTCTTCTTCGGTATACAGCAGCTCCAGCGATGCACCGGGTTTCAGTGCGCTTTCACCGCTAATAAGAAACTTAATGGCTTTCGCACCAATATCCGCACAGTCTTTTACGAACTCTTTGACACCTTCCGGACCACGGGAATGCAGTTCAACATGACCTGGATCGAGATCAGAATCGTTGGGCGGCTCGCGCTCTACAGAGGACGGAATTAAACGGGGACCGGGCAGTCCACCGGTTACCAGGTGTTCATTTAATGAGATTTCCAGGGTTTTACTTAACGCGCCTGCGGAATAAGCACTGGTAAACCCGTGGTCGAGAAGAATACGGGCATTGCGGGCTGCTGTCAGCGCCAGTTCCTCAGGGGGAAGGAACATGCCCGGTACAAATTTTTCCACCGACGTTGGCCAGGTAAGGTGAGCATGGGCTTCAACCATACCGGGCATAAGCGTTTTGCCCTTTGCGTCGATAACAATGTCACCTTCCTGTGCAGGAATGGCTGCGTCACTGATTTGAACAATACGTTTGTCTTCAATGGCAACAGAGCCGGAAACCAGGTCACTACCGCTGCCGTCGAAGATATTGGCGTTATTAATTATTGTACGCATAAGCGTCACCTATTCTTCTGGATATACGCTTATGTTGGCACTCTCAGATATTTGTTCAAATATTTATTTTTTTGTTAAATATAGGTAAAGACTATACATCCAGACACTGCACGGTATGGTCGATGAAAGCCTGTGCAATTGCCGGTAACTTTCGCTCTGCCAGCCATAACAGGCCCACCTTGCGCTGGAAAGCAATACCTTCAATTTTAATGGCCCGTAAAGAGCCGTTTTCCAGCTCAGATTTCACCACTTCATTTGGCAATATGGTGATGTAATCTGACGAGCGCACGATGGATTTTGTAGTAAGCAGTGAGTCACAGGATATCGCGTTGCCGGGCAGCGCCGCATCACTGTTGATAAACAAGGCATCAATTTGCCTGCGGAACCCGCCAACCTTGTCTGGCAGTACCCAGCGCGCTGCTGCCAGTTGCTTCAGATTCATCATATCGGGAAGATCTTTATTCGCCTGCCCGACGATAATCGAAAACGGATCAGTCATCACCGGCAGTTCACAGAAATCCTCCGGTGAGTCCGTCATACCTGACGTCAGAATGGCCACATCCAGTTCGTAACTTTTCAGCAAACGCTGAGCTTTGGCGTCGTGACACTCAATAATTCGCAGATTAAATTTCGGATATTGCTCGCTGAAACTGTTAATGACTTTCCCCATCACAGACGCCAGTGCGCCTGGTGTTCCGCCAATATTCAGGGGGCCACCGATATCTTCCGCCAGCAGTTTGATTTCTTCCTGCGCAGAGATCAGCAGGCTGTCCACCGCCTGCGCTTTGATCTTCAGCGCTTCCCCTGCCGGGGTGAGCAAAATTCCCTGCCGGTTACGTTCAAAAAGCTTGGTAGCAAGAACACGTTCCAGTTGATTAATCGCTACGGAAACGGATGGTTGGGAAAGGTGCTCTGCCCGGGCAGCACCACTGATGGTGCCCTCCCGGCAAACCGCCAGAAAAAGACGCAATGTGCGGGGATCGATACGCATGACTCACTCCTATGCATTAACTGCACTTATACTTTTTTATATTCAGGCAATAAAAAACAATAGATGTAGTGTCGGCGATCACGCTTAAAAAAACAACGGTAATAAAAAAGGCCACGGTGCTGCCACCGTGGCCTTCCTCTCAACAATCAGGGCGATTACTTAACAGTAAGCGTGCCTTTCATTACGCCGATGTGGCCGGGGAACGAGCAGAAGAACGTGTAGTCTTCGCCTGCAGCCAGAGCCTTAACATCAAAAGTAACGGCTGTTTCTTCGCCACCACCGATTACATCGGTCATAGCGATAACACGCTCGTCACCTGCTTTAACGTAGTTGTTTGCCAGACCAGCAGCAACACCGTCTCCGGCAACTGCCTGGGCATCTGCAGTTTTAGATAAAACCCAGTTGTGACCCATGACTTCTTTAGGCAATGTACCTGTGTGCTTCAGCGTAACTGTGTAGCTGTCACAAGAAGCAGGTACTGTCATTTCAGATTTATTGAATTGCATCATATCAGTGCTGTCGATAGTGGTCGCACATTCTTCGCCAAAAGCGAAGCCACTAAACAAAACTGAGATCGCAACAATCGTTTTTTTCATCATTTATTTCCCATTGTATTAATCAATTACGTTTTACCAGACATTAACTTTTTTGTATAGATCTGGCATCACAACAAAATGATAATGAAAACTATTATCACTTATGATTTAATGAAGTTGTTTGGTTATGTGTACGGTTTTGTTATGCAAAAAGGTTTACTGGAACTGGAGAGTCATATCCGCAAAGGCGACCAGCCGGACAGCCCCCTGCTTGTCGATACCTACTTGCGCCGCATTGAACATGCATCTTCTTTATTACTTTCCACGTATGAGAAAGTGAGTTTGTACATCCACGCAGCCAGGTTGTTACTCGACACCGTATGCGACTGTTTTGTGGTGACGCACTGGCGGCACCACTGCCTTAACCAGATATACCGGCCGTTGTTAGCAGCACAACGTATGGTGACCTGCGACGACGAAGACCAGTTAATCCGTCAGTTCCAGCGGGAACTTAACATCCTGGCTCAATATTTTTTGTGAAGGACACAACATGTCAGAATATCGTATCGAAAAAGACAGTATGGGTGAACTTGAGGTACCTGCAAAAGCACTTTACGGCGCGCAGACTCAACGGGCAGTTAATAATTTTCCGGTGAGCGGCCAGCCAATGCCCCGCCCTTTTATTGAAGCGCTGGTGACCATTAAAAAAGCCGCCGCGAAAGCAAACTTATCATTAGACTGTATAAACGCATCCACCAGTCACAACATCGTTAAAGCCTGTGATACTTTGCTGAGCGATGAGCAGATGATGCAGCATTTCCCGGTGGATGTGTTTCAGACCGGTTCCGGCACCAGCTCTAACATGAACGCCAACGAAGTGATTGCCACTCTGGCGAATAAGGCCGGCAGTGTTAATGTACACCCCAACGACCACGTTAACTATGGTCAGAGCAGCAACGATGTGATCCCTACCTCTATCCACGTCAGCGCAGCAATTCAGGTACACCGCGTATTGCTTCCGGCACTGACACATCTGTCAGAAACCATCGGTGAAAAAGCGCAAACCCTGAAGGATTATTGTAAAACCGGCAGAACTCACTTGATGGATGCCATGCCGGTTCGTATGGATCAGAGCCTGGGTGGCTGGAAAGCGCAGATTGACGCGCAAATTAATGCAATTCAGAACCTGCAGCCTGCCCTGCAAACCCTTGCTCTGGGCGGAACTGCGGTAGGTACCGGTGTGAATGCCCATCCAGATTTTTCTTTTGCATTTAACCGTGAATTGTCTGCTCTTACGGATATCGACTTTCAACCCGGCGACAACTTCTTCGCCCTGATTGGCTCCCAGGATACCGCCGTTTCGCTTTCAGGCCAATTGAAGGCCACCGCCGTGACCATGATGAAAATAGCCAACGATCTGCGCTGGATGAACTCAGGCCCGCTGGCCGGACTGGGTGAAATCGCGTTGCCTGCTCTGCAACCGGGCTCGTCTATCATGCCTGGCAAAGTTAACCCGGTTATTCCGGAAGCTGTTGCAATGGCGGCAGCACAAGTCATTGGCAACGATGCGGCAATCACCATTGGTGGCCAATCAGGTAATTTCGAACTGAATGTGATGCTGCCTGTGATTTCGTCCAACCTGCTGAACAGCCTGACGCTCATTGCAAACAGCGCCACTATTCTGGCTGACAAAGCCATCGCCGGCTTCACAGTGAATCAGGAAACCCTGGAAAAAGCCCTGCACCGCAATCCGATTCTGGTCACCGCTCTGAATCCGGTCATCGGTTACGCCAACGCCGCAGAAATTGCCAAGAAAGCGTACAAAGAGCAGCGCCCGGTGGTAGATGTCGCAGAGGAAATGACAGACATCCCCCGCGAGGAACTGATGAAGCTTATGGATCCGATGAAGCTGACAGAAAATACCGGAGAATAAAATGCACAGCGCCCGTTACGGGCGCTGTAATTCGTGAATCCGGTTGTCAGGTTAACAGATGAATTATGACGATAGCCGGGACTTTAATTGCCTGACTTCGTCAACGATGGGTATCAAGTCACCCATGTCCAGAGGTTTCACCAGGTGATGATGAAACCCTGCCTCCTGCGAACGTTTGATGTGAGAAGGCTGACCCCAACCTGTCTGGGCTACAAAAACGGAATGTTCCAGCTCAGGCATCTCACGTAATGCGATACATAAATCATAACCGTTCATACCAGGCATCCCGATGTCCAGCAGGATCAAATCCGGAGAAAAATTTTCGACGGCTTTAAGTGCTGATGGCCCATCTTCGACAACCACTACATCACAACCTTTGGCCTCAAGGATCCACCCCATGGTAATGGCAGCATCCTGATTATCATCGGCAATCAGAACTGTTAACGGAGAAGAATCCGCCGCGTTATATTCTGGCTTTGATGCCGTCGCCTTCTGAATTTCACGCTTATCAACATCAATACGGGGTAAAGAGACAGTAAACAATGTTCCACTGCTGTCGCTTTGCACGGATACATTACCACCGTGCATTTCCACAAGGCGCTTGACCAGTGTAAGACCAATACCCAACCCACCCTGTGAACGCTCAAGTACGCCTTCGACCTGAGAAAACATAGTGAAGACTTCGTTCAGCTTATCAGAAGGTATGCCTATGCCATTATCCCGTATTTCAACATTAATCAGAGCGCCGGCAGGCTTTACATCGATACTAATCTCACCGCCGGAAGGTGTGTATTTGGCTGCATTATTAATAATGTTAGTAAATATCTGAGCAAGCCGGACAGAATCACCGTCTACCCACACATTTTCTTCAGGAAAGTTGATTGATAATGCATGATGGTTTTCGTCAATAACGGGCTGCGCCGTCTCTAATGCATCATGAATGGCGCTGCAAATATCCAGCGGTGCACGCTCCAGTTTAATCTTTCCTCTGGTGATCCTGGATACGTCCATCAGGTCGTCCACAAGGCGAACCATTTGTGTCACCTGACGCCCCACTAATTCAAATGACTCATTTTTCTTTTGTTGTGAAAACTGATCGGATTGCAGGATTTCCAGAGCGTTCCGGATAGGGGCCAGCGGATTGCGCAATTCATGAGCTAAAGTCGCAAGAAACTCATCTTTTCTTTTGTCTGCATCTCTTGCAATTTTTTCTGCTTCATACCGCTCTGTCACGTCGCGGGTTGAACCTGCAATGGCCTCTACATTCCCATATGCATCAAGTACGGGTACGAAAATGTAGTCATACATACGAAGGCCATGTGCGCCATGATAAGGCACATCCCTCCTGATGGGTTGCTTTGTCGCGATGACCTGCTCAATTTCCTGCATATGCCTGTCAGCATGCCATTTCTCGTAGTTGAGCTCGTACAGCGTTTTGCCCACTGCTTCGTCCCACGTTATTCCCCAGATATCGAGCAATGCATCATTGACGTAAGTAAACCGACCGGAGAGATCGAAGATATAAACCGGATCAGGGCTATTTGATAAAGCAGCTTCGTATAGCCGGCGCTGCTTGTGGAGAGCCTCGTTTTGCTCACTCAAAGGCGGGCTATGAGGATCATCAGTGCTTTGAGGGCCAGCCGGACAAGCCTGCAGCGTGATACAAAGCGTTTCCTCATCAAGGGCGAATATTGTCAGAGAACTTCGCTCAAGATCGGTAATTGTATCGACATCCAGACTGAAAGAACCGCCTTCAGCCACGACATTCCTGAATGCATCGTTGAATAAACCAAGACTTGAGGGAGAGATCACAACAGAAAAAGATTGATGCAGAACTCGTGTGAAATCCTGTGGCAAATACCTTTCCGCAAACCGGTTCAGATAAACCACTTTGCCGTGTACATCAGTCAGGACGATGGCAGAAGGAAAGTTATCGGCGAAGCGTTGTGCATGCTGCCCGAATAAGCTGCTATTGTTTTCTTCCAATATGGATACGTTCAAGAACTACTCAATATAGTCACCATCAATACTGTATCCTAGACCAGAGAATTGAACTATGCGATCAATTTACCGCCAATATGAGCAATTACTTTCCTTTCGGGTTTTCAGCGGCTGCGCCACAGAACTTTGCCGATGATATCAGCTGGTTTTACCCAGCCTATTTGTTCGGAAGTGATTGATTCAGCAATATTGTCGCCACCGAGATAGAGCCCGAGTTCAGGTTCCACAGAAATAACCCTTTTGATAAGCAGGCCACGGGTCTGACAACGAAAAGCGACAATGTCGTTAATGCGGGGGAGTCGCCAGAAAAGATGGCGCACCAGCACAAACGTACCGGCACTCAGTGCCGGCTCCATGCTGCGGCCATCAACGACGAGAAGTTTCAGCATCAGGCAAGTTTAGGATAGACCACTTGCTCTGCAGGCGGATATGGACACGTTGCTGTATAGGTTGCAACATCTTTGGAAGACCAGAAGTATTCCGCAAACTGATTGACCAGATTAAGCAGCTCCACACCTTTGTCGCGACTGGTATGTTGCTTACAGGCAGAACCGGCCATCATGATTTTGTGTGCCAGTTCATGAACATCAGGATATTTTTCAATTTGTGGCGCTTTAAAATAGTCGCCCCAAATCACTCTGATTTCCTGCTTTACCTTTTCCGCATGAATTTCTTTTTCACGTACAAGTCGAACAAGCTGAGCCGGATTTTCACCGTTTAACTCTTCAATCAAATCAGCAAAGCGGATAACACTCAGCGCAGCCAGTTGAGCACTGACGGGATCGTAAATTTTGCAGGGAATATCACAATGGGCACTGGCACGCTCAAAATTGACCAGAGCATCCACTTTTTCAAGTAACTTGTGGAACATGATTAATCTCCCTGCGTTAATGACTGGCGCTTGACGACTTTGTAAATCGCAAAGGCACATGCTGCAGCTGCTGCGGCAATGGAAGCATAAAACAGAACATGAAGAACTGTACTCGTCCAGTGAGCGTGATCATGGCCGGGGTGTGCCCATAAAAACGGGCTGAACAGAACCAGCGTTAACGCCAGTTGAAGCTTTAAAGACAGGTGTCTTAACATGCGGATGCTCCTTGTTAATTAATGTAGAGACCTTTGGTGCGTACTGATGTCGTCAGGTTTTATGGCGATGAAAGCAGGTCTCTGGAATTCTTCCGCTTCGCCGTGTCGCTTTTTAAACAGGTAGAGTTGTTCTGAGGCAATGCGCTTGCCCCAGATAGGCGCTGTTTCTGCAGGATTCGTCCTTTGAAGATGTTCAACATGCTGAAACACGCTGGTCAGCGCATTCAGTGCAAAGAGCGGAAAGCCGTGCCGCTCGTAAAGATCGGCCAGATTGTGATAGCTCACCAGCAAGGCGCCGATGGTTGGCCGGATGCAGGGTTCGCTTTCGACCATGGCAACGGCTAATTCGACTGCGCGTAAATATTTAAGCCGCGCGCCTTCGAAAACATCCGCGTCAAAATCTCTGTTTCCGTCTTTAATGACACGCTCCCAGATAACGTAATGAGCATGACATTCTTTATTCATAACCTCGCCATCAGGCATGCAGCACCGCCACATTGTAATAAGGCATAGTTGAAAGCAATCCGGCAGCCCGTATTTCAATGGCGCTCTTATAATGAACTAATCCGAGCTTGAAATATGCATCGCTAAGCAAATCACCGAGCGACTCCAGCTTCAGCCGCATGGCGTCATTATCTCCCCCGTCCACTTCCAGCAAGATGGCTGCAATATCAAACGCACACCCAAGATAGGCAATGGCCTCTCTGTACTGGCCGTCGGCATATAACATTGAGCCCTGATATTCATCTCTTGCCAGAAAGTGCACAGCCTGTTCCGGGTGGCTGTACACCCACTCAGTGTGTTTTGGACACAGGAAGGTAATATCCATAATGACATCCTCTACGGTGAACAAGATTAGGTGATTTCCCGTTTTCTTAAGTCTACCTTAGATGCGAATGGATAATAATGCAAATGATAATTGTTACTATTTGATGGTAAATTTTGCACCCCTGCTGATCGCCTGGGATCAGAGCTCAAACAAGAAGTAATATCCGAAACCAACCAGGAAGGCCGGTATGCCAGAATAGAGCGTTGCCAGCAGCGCTGCGCGGGGAGAAAGCGCAATAGCCGGAAACAGCGCGTCTCCGTCGTTACTGATTGCGTTACCCAGTTGCGCAGAAAACGGCAGTGCGCCATTGAGGTACAGCGTGGTAACAAGTATTTGCGGACCACAACCGGGTAAGAAGCCGATAAGGATTGCCAGCGCCACAGCGCTTGCCCCCATAGACTGAAATACATCGACCAAATCCACGCCAAAAACCAGCATACTGATCTCAAAAAGCATGAACGCCATGATCACCCATACCAACACGAACTGCGTGTCCAGTGCAGCCTTTCGTTTCCAGTCAGGTGGCTGTGACCCCGGATCTTCACTGGTTAATGAGGAATATCCCGTGCCCACACTTCCCGTAGCCCAGAGCGTAACACTCACAATTGCGAGGACAGCGCCTGTCAGGGTAAGTTGTTGCTCAGAAACAGGTAAATAGTCAGCAGGACTAATTTGCAGCGCCAAAGCCATGGCGATAAGCAGAACAGGAATACTGATCACCAGCCAGAAACGTGTTGCCAGGCCGGTCAGTGCTTTACTTACTCTCATGGACGCAGAAGTGTGACTGTCGTCCTGAGGACTGTTAAACTCATCTTCAATAAGTTCAGGCCGGTAGTTGTGAAAACGGTTCACAATGATTCCGGTAAGTGACCCCACCACCATGCCGACAGCCATCACTGTGAGACCGTCTGCCGGCTGCCGGGCCAACAGTAAAAATGCCGCATCACCCATTGTACTGGTGAGCACCGCCACAACGGAACCGAAGCTCGCTACCCCTCTTGTGTATTGAGTAACAACAATGATTGCGCCACCGCAGCCGGGTAAAGCTCCCAGAAAAGCGGCAATGAAGACTTCATAAAACGGATGGCGGGCAATGAACCGGCTGATGGTCTCTGCGGGCACCCGTAATGTACACAGGTAATACAACGCCAGAGATGCGTAAACAAAAGCCCCCACCTGAAAGAACGCGTCAGCAAGAACCTGCTGAGTCGTTTCACGGCTGAAAGGCCACCATAAAAAAGAAAGCAGAATAACAGGCAGAAACAGACGCTTGTTCACAAGCCAACCGTGTGATTTCAGTGCAATACGCACCGTTTGCATTGTAGAAACAGATTCATTCATTTTGCTTCTCAAAAGCCTGCCCGCAATTTAACCCATTGTTATGGATTACCCCTGAATAGAATCATAGGATCAGCTGAGATAAAACTCAAATAAAAATCATTATCATTAGCATAAATTCAACCTGTACTAGATGAGTGAAAATCATTATCATTACAAGTTAGACTTTAGTTTAATTTGCATAAGATTTCAGGGACCGACAGTCATGCTTTTCTCCTTAGTTGCCTTTCTCACTGCGCTGGCGGGAATGGGCTTACTGTACTTTTCCAATAAAAACCAGCGGTTTGCGTCTTCGCAGGGAGGTCCCGCTTTCAGGTACGCCGGCTATATTTTCCTCGGCGCTTCCCTTGTGATCTGGTTACAAATCATGACTGTCGCCGCAGCCATATTTACCTGGGCTCTTCTGCTGGCGGTGCTGTCCGTCATTGTGCCTGTTATGACGTTATTTAAAGCGGGAAAGGTAACCTGATATGAGCAGGCTTAAGCAAGAACAAAAAATCCGTACCGACTGGTGGAGTAAGAGTATTGCCTGCTGCTTACTTGGCCTGACTTTATCCTTCGCAATTATGGGACTATTCGCCTGGTATGGTCCGGGCGGGATCGGTGCCGTTAATAAGGACCAGTTTACGATGTGGATGGTCCCCTTCATCTGGTTGATTATCGTGGCATTTGGTTTTCTGTTTAAATCTGGCCGCAGTGCCTTTCTTTGGCTCGGAGCAGCAAACCTGGCTTGCTGGGGTCTCTTTGCCTTGCTCAGGAGCGCAGTATGAAAATCCGCAGCGACATTATCCGTATCTATCAATCTGTACACACCTGGACAGGCATAACATCGGGCCTGGTACTCTTTATTGCCTTTTTCGCCGGTGCACTGACCATGTTCAAAGCCCCCATTACAGAATGGGCTATACCCGCTGATACGCATTTACCTCAGGTAGAGTTGAACGAATATGATACGTTGATTCAACAGGCCGCCCGGGCGCATGAAAATGTTATCAGAGGTTTTACTGTCAGCCTTGAAGAAAACCAATCTCCGCTTTTCTGGTATGAACAGGGTGGTGGAAGGGGTATCTCACTGAACAGTGTGATTCGCAGTGCCTCGTTAAACGAACATGGTGAAGTGTACTCAAGCGTCAGCGAACAAAATGTGCTGGGAGATCTCATCGATCAACTGCACAGAACCGCAGGCATTCCCGGCAAAGTCGGACATGAAGATCTCGGCGTGGTGATAATGGGCATAGCCTCTGCACTCTACTTTGTTGCGCTGGTATCAGGGGTTATCTTTCTGCTGCCGACACTGGTGAAAAGCTTCTTCTCGCTTCGCCAGAAAAAAGGCGCCAGCCGTTTCTGGCTGGACACCCACAATCTGCTCGGCATCACCAGCCTGCCCTTCCACCTGATCATTGCCTGGACGGTGGTTGTATTCGCTTTTCATGACGTCATCTATGACGGGCTGGACTATATTTACGGCGATGAGCCCATGTTTCAGCGCGGCGGCCAGTCTTCTGACGTCTACCCGCTTTCTGACTTACCGGCGATTTCCAGTTTCATTCAGAAAGTGAATGAAACCACATCAGGATACCGGGTCAAACAACTCAGCTTTTCAAATCTGGATACAGAAAGAGCATCTGTACGCATTGATGTTGCAGGAGAAGGTGTGCTCCAGCGTACTGCAGATTCTGATGTGATCTTAATGCACCCTTTCACACAACAAGTTACCTACTCCACACTCAGCAGTGATGAAAATGGCGGATACTGGCCGCTGGTAAAAAGCTTATTTGCGCTGCATTTTGGTAACTTTGCAGGTACGTTTGGCCGCTGGGTATACTTCTTTTTAGGCCTGATGGGTGCAGCATTGTTCTACACAGGAAATTTACTGTGGCTGGAAAAGAGACGAAAGAAGCAGGCAGTGCAATCCACATCTAACACGGTCATGGCAAACCTCACTGTTGGTGTGTGCGTGGGGTCAATGCTGGGCGTGGCAGCAACATTACTTTCTTCAAAATGGATGTACATATCCGGGCAGCCGGTAAATCAGTCATACCTTTGGGTTTATTTCACTGTGTTTCTGCTGGCGCTGGCCTACAGCTTCCTGAAAGGTGCGGCACGCAGCGCCATTCATTTGCAACTCTTGTTGAGCTTATGTTGTGCTTGTATTCCTGTCACTACGCTTATCAGTCTCGTTTTACCCGCAGTATCGTGGCGGCTCACAGCCAGTAACCTGTGGGTTGAAACGACAGCCTGTGTCTTCGCTTATGTATTTTTTAAAGGTGCTTTGAAGACCCGTGCGCGGGCTTTACGGGGAGAGAAAAATAGCATCTGGTATATAAAAGACACTTCCGTTGATTCACCTTCCGCGTCTGGCAAAGTGGTGCCGGAATGATAGCCATGACTATTGAAAAACAGGGGGCAGTTCGGGTCACGCCCCCAAAACCATGAAAACGGCTCATACAACCATTAATTAATATCAATATTCATCATAGTTAACTCGCCCTACAATCAGCTCAACACATTAAATGTTAGTTTTTGTTTTGAGCATGGGGCACCAGACTATTATGAGTAGCGATTTCACTTATTCCATTAAGACCGTTCGCTTTGATGAGCACTACTCTCCTGCGGACGATACACGTCTTACCACGAACTTTGCAAACCTGGCCCGTGGTGAAGCCCGCCGGGAAAATCTGCGCAAAGCACTTAACATGATCAATAACAACTTCAATAGCCTGGCACACTGGGATAACCCAAAAAAAGACCGGTATTCCGTTGAACTCGATATCGTGCATGTCGACGTTGATGTTGAAGGCAATGGTGAGACCTTCCCTACGATTGAAGTATTGAAAACCAGTGTTGTCGATCATTATACGAATAAACGTATCGAAGGCATTGTGGGTAACAATTTTTCTTCTTATGTGCGCGACTACGATTTCAGTGTGGTGTTACGCAAACACAATGAGGGGAAAGACCATTTCTCTGTACCGGATAACTATGGTGAATTACACGGAAAAATGTTTCAGGACTTCATCAGTTCCGGCGCTTATAAAGAGAACTTCAGTAAACCGCCGGTGATCTGCCTGAGTGTTTCAGACAACAAAACCTATCACCGTACCAGTAATCAGCACCCGGTGTTAGGCACTGAATATAAACCTGATGAAACATCTTTGACAGAGCAGTATTTCAGAACCATGGGCATGAAAGTTCGTTATTTTATGCCTTTTAACAGCTCAGCGCCCTATGCGTTCTTTTTCTTCGGCGATCTGTTGAACGACTACAGCTTACTGGAACTCATCAGCACGCTGAGCACCATGGAAACCTTCCAGAAGATTTATCGCCCGGAGATTTACAACACGAACTCTGTCGCCGGTGAAGTGTACAAGCCAAGCCTAAGAAATCACGATTATTCAGTTACTCAAGTGGTGTACGACAAGGAAGAGCGCGCCCGCCTTGCCATCGAGCAGGGTAAATGGTGCGAAGAAAACTTCATTCAGAAACATCAAAATACGCTTCAGAAATGGGCCTCTGGCGTTGCTGCGTCAGCAATCTGATTTTAAGGTACAGGTAGTATTACAATGACAAAATTATTCCCGACCTCCACCGCCGGAAGTCTGCCAAAACCATCGTGGCTGGCGCAACCTGAACAGCTTTGGTCTCCATGGAAACTTGAGGGAGAAGCCCTCGCTGCAGGTAAAAACGATGCTCTTAGGGTGACGCTGCAAGAACAGGAAAAATCAGGTATCGATATTGTCAGTGACGGTGAACAGACCCGTCAGCACTTTGTCACAACCTTTATTGAAAACTTGAGCGGCGTGGACTTTGAAAATAAAAAGACAGTCAGAATTCGTAACCGCTACGATGCCAGCGTGCCCGGTATCGTCGGCCCGGTAAGCCGCCAGAAACCCGTGTTTATTGACGATGCTAAGTTCCTGCGGTCACAAACCGACCGCCCTATCAAGTGGGCACTTCCCGGTCCGATGACCATGGTTGATACGCTCTATGATGATTATTATAAAGATCGTAAAACGTTAGCTTTCGAATTCGCAAAAGCGTTGAATGAAGAAGCTAAAGAGCTTGAAGCCGCCGGCGTGAATATTATTCAGTTTGATGAGCCAGCCTTTAACGTGTTCCTCGATGAAGTTAATGAGTGGGGAATCGAAGCGCTGGAAAAAGCCTGTGAAGGCTTAAAATGCGAGACTGCCGTTCACATTTGTTATGGCTACGGCATTAAAGCCAATACAGACTGGAAAAAAACTCTCGGTGCAGAGTGGCGTCATTATGAAAAAACGTTCCCTGCCATTCAGCAATCAAGCATCGACATTATTTCTCTGGAGTGCCACAACGGGCGTGTGCCCTTTGAAGTCCTTGAGTTACTTAAGGGTAAGAAAGTCATGGTTGGCGCCATTGATGTGGCTACCCCGGAAATTGAAACGGCTGAAGAAGTGGCAGCGACTATCCGTGAAGCACTGAAATACGTTGATGCGGACAAGCTCTATCCTTGTACCAACTGCGGCATGGCTCCTCTTTCCCGGGACATTGCGAGGGGTAAGCTTGAGGCCCTGGCAGCGGGCGCCGATATTGTCAGAAAAGAGCTATCTGCTTAATATCCGTTTTCTTGGGGATTGAAGCACATTGACCGTATTAACCGGTAATGTGCTTCCGATATATTTTTGCCCGGCCGGTGAGACTTATAAATTAAATGCAGACAACGGATGGGCAGATTGCAACGTCAGTAATACCCGCTGCTCAGGCATTACTTTCAATTCGTGAGATACTCTGGCACTCACAGTTTCACCCGAATCCAGCGCAGCAAACAATAATCTGCTGCCACCTTCAAAGCGGCTGCGCAACACCGTCGCGTTTGCCTGCTCCGGCTTTTCGGTAATAATCACATCGTCGGGCCTTACCAGCAATTCCACTAATTCTTGCTGATTGTCAGCAGAATAAACCGGTGCACTGCCGATAGCGGTTTCTACTTCATTGCCGGAAATACGCCCTTTGAGAAAACTGGCTTCTCCAAGAAAGCGTGCAACAAATTTACTGGCCGGCTTTTCAAAACACTGCTCTGGTGTATCCAGTTGTTCAAGCACACCTTTATTTAAGATCCCCACTCTGTCACCGACCGACAGGGCTTCATCCTGATCGTGGGTTACCCAAATTGCCGGTACACCCGCCTTCTTAAGCGCGTCGCGAATATCCCAGCGTAAACTATCTTTTAATGCGGCATCCAGATTGGAGAGCGGTTCGTCGAGTAATACATAAGCAGGCTCATGTGCCAGCGTTCTGGCCAGCGCCACCCGCTGCTTTTGTCCGCCGGATAACCGTGAAGGCTTAGCATGCCGGAAGTCACTCAGACCCAGTAATTCCAACCAGTGATCTGCCAACGCATTGTCTTTCAATCTGAACTGAACATTTTGCTCTACGGTGAGATGGGGAAAGAGTGCAAAGTCCTGAAACACCATCCCGACGTTGCGTTTTTCCGGTGGCACCTGTTTCTCAGGTGTGGAAACCCATCCACCCTGAGCAATTTTTCCTTCAGTTACAGGGATCAAACCCGCGAGTGCTTGTAAAACTGTTGTTTTTCCACAACCGGTGGGTCCGACTAACATTAAGATCTCGCTTTCATTAAGCTTGAGATCTAAATTTCGCACTACCCGATTAGATCCATAATCGACGGATAAACCATTAACTTCTAGCATCAGGAATGTTGACTCTCATTAACTGAAAATTCTGCTTTTCGCTCGCCGGTAAGCATCAGGATTAACCCGAGCCCGGAAATAAACACCAGACATAAACCCGGTACGGCGGCACGTCCGAAATAGCCAGCTTCATAAACACGCCACAGGTACGTTGCTAACGTTTCAAAACCTGTAGGCCCGAGCATCAATGTTGCCGGTAATTCACGCATAACTTCAAGGAAAACCAATGCGGCGCCGGCAATCATGCCCCGCGCTGTCAGAGGTAAGGTAATACGCAAAAACGCTTCTCTGGGCGAAGCCCCCAGTACCCGCGCAGCGTTTACCAGGCCACCATCCTGATTTTCAGTAGTACTGCGAACTGTACTCACAGCCAGCGGCAAAAAGCGCAATACATAGGCAATCACCAGCAAGCCCAGCGTCTGATACAGTACCGGAATTTGTAATCCGAGATAAACCAGCGCTGTGCCCATTACAATACCGGGGACACCGAATCCAAAATACGTTATACGCTCAAAGAATCGTCCTACCCGGCCGGCAATAGCCGCATGGGCAACGGGAATCGCCAGAAGGACTGCGACGACCGCGGCCATCATGGAAGCGTAGGCGGAATTCCATGCATAGGTAATATCAAAGCCTTCTGCTCCCTCCCGGGCCAGCCACAACACAAAAATGCCAAGAGGCAGAACCAGAGATAACAGAATAACCGGCGAAAACAGACCTGCGAAACCAAGACTTTTCGCCGGATGAACATGTATTTGAATGTGTTTGCCGGGTCGTTCTTTAGCACCACGGATTTGAGATTCGATGAAGAGAATAAGCACGACTATCAGCATTAACTGCAGCGATAACATGGCTGCCTGACTGAGACCAAAGGCGTTGTATTCCACGAATATTACCCGTGTAAATGTATCCAGCCCCATTATTGCCGGCGTCCCGAAATCAGATAACGCATACAGCGCCGCCAGCAATGCCCCGGCGGCAATACTGTTTACGACCCGTGGCAAAACGATGCGCCAGATACTGGCAGTTAATGATAGTCCTAATGTACGGGCGGCGTTTATCTGACTGGCATCAAGGCTGAGCAGCGCGGAACGGGTGGTCATCATCACAAACGGATAGGTGTACAACGTCATGACCAGCCCTGCTCCCCACAGTCCTTCCAGGGATGGCGTGGTCAAACCGGTAAAGCTCTCGATTTCGCCGCCCCGGCCGAAAGAAAAATAGAGGGTAAATGCGCCGAGGTAACTTGGCATAGCCAGCGGCGCCGCAAATAAAATTAGCCACAGTCGCTTTAAAGGCAAACTGACATATGCTGTAAGTAACGCCAGGGGCACCCCGACCATCACAGCCCCTGCCACCGTGAGCCCCATCAATGCCAGCGTATTCATTAATACAGTGATATTTCTGGTATCAAAAAACGCGGCATCATCAGAGGCAAGGGAAAATAAAACCCCGACGGGTAAAATTGCAATCACCGCAATGATGATTGCAAAGGGGTACGATTTAGGCAGGTTTTTCACAGAACGCCAACATTCCTCATCAAGTCTAATGTCGGTCTTATATCAGCTAACTTACGAAGATCCAAATCAGGAGGAGAAATACTGCTCAGAGGCGTGAGACCATCCGGTGGAGCTACGCCGCCGACCAGTGGAATTTCATAGGCTTCAGACGCCAGATAAGATTGCACTTCTCTGGTCAGCAGGTAACGGATAAAGTTTACCGGTAAATCACCTTCAGTGAGCGAAATAATGCCGGAGGCATTCACCAGGCACCCCGCATCACTTTTTGTGTAGGCGATATCTACGGTGGCATCCGGCTTGCCGGACTTAAGCCTTAACGTATAGTAGTGATTGGCAAAACCCAGGTCCACCTCACCACGCTCAACGCCCATCACCACACCCAGTTCACCGGCATATTTCTTCGCCCTGCTATTCACACCTTTCAGCCAGCTGGCTGTTGCTTTCTCACCTTCGAGAATGCGCATCGCTGTAACAAAAGACTGAAAAGAGGCATATGCAGGTGCCCATCCCAGTTTCAAATCTGTGTCGGCGAGGGCCATCACACTGTCAGGGATCTGGTCTGCACGCACCCGCTCAGTGTTATAAGGTAAAGTGCGGATACGTCCGGTTACCGGCGACCACATAGGGTACTGAAAACCCGGTTTCAGCTGATTGACCACGTCGTCTGGCAGGGGCTTTGCCAGCCCCTGATCAGTAATCATACCTATAGAACCGGTATCTACTGCCCAGAACAAATCCGCCCGTTTCACGCCGGCTTTAGCTTCGGCGACCAGCATATTGGCCAGCTCTGCCGTTGCACCGCGACGAATTTGTAAATTCAGTTCCGGGTTCTTTTTCTTGATCGCTTCAAGGACATTTTCGTAAAGTCCGCCCTCTCCTCTGCCAAGATAAAGCGTGAGGTCGCCTTTCAATTTTGGCAGTGAATCAACAGATACCGCGGTTGCCGGATTAGCGAAGGACATGCCGGGTAACAGCCCGAGACCGCCAGCTAAACCAGCCAGTCCCAGGCCCCGGACGAATGTTCTGCGTTGCATAGTGATTCCTTAAAACACGCTCTTACGATTTTTCTCTGCTTCTGCCAGCAACGTATAGGCTTTATCTAACTTAACCTGCATGGCGTTGACAACTTCACGCACTGCATCCACGCCTTTGTCTTGCTCGATAGCTTGCGGTAAAGATACGTTAAAATCTTTCTCAAGATCTTCAACCAGTGGCGCATCCAATTCAATTAGCGCACCTTCAATACCTTCAAAACGTTGCAGGTAGGTATCAAACACCAGTGTGGTTGCCACTTCAGACAACTGTTCTGCATACTTTGCTACTACGCGGTCAAGACGTACTTTAATGTCATCAATGACTTCTGTTGGTGTTGTCGGTTCAGCTTCGGTGGTCTGAACCTGGTCGATAAGGCCTTTTTTCTGATATTGAGAGGCCAGTTTTACCGCCCCCAGGCCCTGCCAGAGTGCATGTACCAGTTTTGCCTCTTCAGCACGGACAGCTGCCGTAGCGGCCCCGCTATCGATGGCTGTTTTTACACCGTAAATGCCTTGCCAGATGGTCGCATAAACAGGCACATACTGTGTCTCAATGGCTGAATGGAAATCTACTTCTTCCCAGTACTCAATCATAACGTCAGTATCTACTTTTCCTTTGCCCTGCTTTTCGTAGGCATCAACGACGGCACCAAATTTATCTTCCAGCCACTGCACTTCCTCTGAATATTCGCCCAGGTGCGCGTGAAGGTTATTTACGTGATCACCAATAGCACCATTTGCTGATACCTGAGAAGAAAAACTGCCGATAGAAAGTGCCAGCACTAAGGCAATTTTACAACGGGTTGATCCTGAGAAAGTCATGGTTAATCCTTAAATGTTTATTTTTTGAAAATGATACTTATTATCAATTGTCAAGTAAAGCCATAGACGTTATGTGTTATAACAGTCAAACATACTCTGTCGCAGGAGAAAATCCCATGAATGCAAACACAAATGAATGCCGCAATGAACGCAGCAAATGGGTGAAAGTAGCAACAGGTGCTGCGGTGTGCGTGGCTTCCCTGCTCTGCCTGCTAAAAATCGGCGGCTGGTTTATCACTGGTTCTGCTGCCATTCTCGGCTCACTTGCCGACAGTGGTATCGATTTACTGGTCAGTGTTGCAGCCGCAGGTGTGGCCTCATATGCTGCCCTTCAACCTGATACCAATCACAAATTCGGACACCATAAAGCAGAAGCGTTATTCGCTCTTGGCCAGGTCGCTCTGATAAGCGCTTCGGCATCGCTGGTATTGTGGGAGTCGGTGCATCATCTTGTGGATCCGGAGCCGGTTACCCGACCTGACATTGCGGTTGGCGTACTTCTGTTTTCGCTGATTGCAACCATTCTGCTGGTATCATTCCAGACGCTGGCATTAAAGCGCACCCGTTCATTAATCATTCAGTCTGACCGGGCTCATTACATTGGCGACATCTTTGCTATTACCGGTGCGCTGCTGGCAGTATTTACAGGTAGTTACTACGATATTCCAAGACTGGATGCCGTGGCCGGTTTGACAATGGGATTAGTTCTCACACATTCCGCCTGGCAGGTAACAAAAATAGCCATTCCCCAACTCATGGATGAAGAGTTGCCGGAAGAAGATAAAGAAACCATAAAACAAATTCTCGAAGCCAATACCAATGTTCTGAGCTATCACGCTTTACGTACCCGCCGCGCCGGTGATAAGAGCTTTATACAGCTCGACATTCAGCTTGATGCCGGACTGTCTTTCCGCGAAGCCCACGACATCACCGATGAAGTTGAATTGCAGATAGAAAATGCATTTACCGACGCCGATGTAATTATTCATGCTGATCCCGAGGGCGAAGCCAGACTTGAGCGCCGGGTCATCGAGGACGTAGAAGATTATCCGGCGTCCGGTTCACAGTGATCAGGAACACATCACGAAAATAAAAACAATTATCATTTGGTTTTAACTTAAGATAGAATTAAGCGCTTTCATACTTGCTGCCCCTGACGATCCACGGTAGTCACTCTTCTAAAACCAAGTATAAGATTATGTTTTCACGCTTCAGAGACAGTATGACCTGGCTGCACACCTGGACAGGCCTGATATTGGGCTGGTTGCTGTTCGCTGTGTTTGTTACCGGTACGCTGGCTTTCTTCCAGTTTGAAATAACCCGCTGGATGCAACCGGAGTTGACTCACCCGGCCACTCCGGCCAATGCCGTCTCCAATGCTCAGGCCTTTCTGCTGAAAGAAGCCCCCGACTCACCGCGCTGGTCCATCGGCGTGCCGGGTGAACGGGATACGGTGTCCACACTCTTCTGGCGGGCCAGTGACGCCGGTCCCCGTGGCTTTAAAAGAGCGACACTGGATGGCACGGGACAGGAAGTGTCAGTCAGAGAGACCCGTGGCGGCAACTTTCTATACCGCTTCCATTTTGATCTTCATTATATGCCGGTGATCTGGGCACGGTGGCTGGTCAGCATAGCTGCCATGTGCATGTTTATCGCTCTCATCTCCGGCATCATTATTCACAAGAAAATCTTTAAGGACTTTTTCACCTTCAAGTCAGGCATGGGTATGCGAAGCTGGCTGGATGCCCATACGCTGACCTCCGTGCTGGCCGTGCCCTTCCATCTTATGATCACCTACACCGGCCTGGTTACCCTCATGCTGATGATTTACGGCTGGGCCATGAACACCACGTTCGGTGACAGGGGCAGTTATTTTGAGGCTGTTGAAGCCAGGCAGGCGCAACCTGCTGCCAGTGGCATCAGGGCGGAACCGGTGAATTTGCAGACGCTGTTCGACGACGCACAGAAACGCCTGGGCGGCGCTGAAATTACGTTTATCGGGGTTGATAACCCCACAGATAAGAACGGTTCCATCGAATTTATGGAAGTACCGACCAATGGGCTGATTTCTCCGTACCGCCGCCTTGTGTATTCAACAGCCACCGGTGAACTGTTGTCGACCCGCGCAGTCCCCTCCGTGGCAGAGCAAACCCGCAGAACCATGATAAATCTGCATGCCGGCCGCTTCGCTGACTGGCCACTGCGCTGGCTGTATTTTATCTCCGGTATCACAGGTTCGGTGATGATTGCTACCGGCCTGGTATTGTGGAGTAAAAAGCGGGAAAAGAAAGCGCCTCACAAAGGTCATCAATGGGTACGGGTTTTAAATGCAGCAACCATTATGGGTCTGCCTTTTGCGGTGGCCAGTTTCTTTCTTGCTAACCGCGTTTTACCGGAAACACTCACTGACCGCGCGCAATCAGAAATTGACGTATTTTTTGCCGGCTGGCTCATTGTGCTGGTGATGTCTTTACTGACCGGCGAACACAGGCGCTGGCGCTACTCAGCCATGCTCAATGCTGTGACTTTCATGTTGCTGCCACTGCTCAGCATGATAACTGTGACAAAACATATTGGTACATATCAGCTCCCGGAAGACAGTATTTTACTGGTGATGGATATCTGCCTGGTGGTGACAGGCTGTCTGTTCCTGTTGCAGTGGAAAATACTGAACAGAAAACATCATGAAGCCATGGAAACAGAGGTGGGGCACTATGCAAAATAGCCTGTTTGTCTGGCGCCTGTTGCTGGCCGTGTTCGGGAGCTTTGTACTGGTTTCGTTGCTGTCTGTTGCGCTTACAGGTCTGCTTTTTCAACTGGCTGACATTGATAAAGCCGTAACGTTTATCTGGTGCATGTTATTTGGCTTTATTGCCTACAGCGTGCTGGTGATATGGATTATTGCCACCCGGAAGCTGCTGCGTACCAGTGCTGTCGTGCTCTTATCAAGCCTGAGTTGCTGGCTGTTTATCAGCATAGGGAGCAACCTGTGACCCTGCTGTCTTTGCTTCTTTGCACTGTGGCATTCTGGAGCCTGGCCGCCGCCATGCCCCGTAACCGCAAATTTTTGATTTCGCCGGCTTCTGTTCCCCTGTCAGACAACACCCTGAAATATGCCGGATTTCTGCTTTTAACCCTCTCACTAATCCTTTCCTGTGAAAGTGAAGGCATTGCTGAGGGCATCGTTTACTGGTGCTACGAAATGACCGTTGGCGCATTACTGGTAGCCCTTTACATATCAAATAATCAGAGGCGCAAAGCCCGGAAATAACTACAACACTTTGGAGACATTATGAAAACACCTGAAAACCGCTTAGCCCCCTTGGCAACGGCTGTAATGCTGTCACTCACTCCCGCTCTGGCGATGGCGCAGGAAGCTGCTCCCGCCGGTGACACCCTCGAACACGTTGAAGTGACCGGTAAATATACCGTAACAGAACGAATCGATACGGCCACAGGTCTGGGCCTGACGCTGCAGGAAACGCCGCAATCAGTGAGCGTTATCACTAAAGAGCGTATCCGTGACCAGGCACTGGATACCGTCATTGACGTAGTACAAAACACGACAGGTGTGTCTTTCCGCATGCTGGATAACGTGCGGAACACCCTGCAGTCCCGTGGTTTCGATATCACCACTTACCAGATTGACGGTGTACCGTTACCCTGGAGTCTGGCGGCGGATTCCGGTGAAACTGTCGCAGATGTGGCGATTTTTGAGCGGGTTGAATTTGTACGCGGTTCTACGGGCCTGTTAACCGGTGTGGGCGATCCTTCCGGTTCTATCAACCTGGTGCGCAAGCATGCAGACAGCACAGATTTAGCGGGTGACGTGAGCTTTGCACTGGGCACATGGAACAATTTTGAAGTCATGGCAGATGTATCAACCGGACTGAATGACGAAGGCACTATTCGTGGCCGTGTAGTGGCCAAGTATGAAGACAGTGAATCGTACCTGGACATCTTCACCAATGAATCTACCGTGCTGTACGGTGTTGTTGAAAGTGATATCACCGACAGAACGCTGGTGCGCGTAGGCATGAGCTACCAGAATAACGTACCAAAAGGTAACTTCTGGGGTGGCCTGGTAGGTTTATACAGTGACGGCACGCCGACAGACTGGGACGTATCAACCACCACGTCTGCTGACTGGACCCGCTGGGAAACGAAAAACACCAACATCTTTGCCAACGTAGAGCACACCTTTAACAACGGCTGGGAACTGCGTGTTAACTATAACCGCATGGATTACAAAAAGCCGGATGTCAGATTGCTGTATGTGTACGGTTCTCTGGATAAAGAAACCGGGGCCGGCCTTATTGCATGGCCTTACCGTGCAGAGGGCGAAAGCTCACTGGACAGCCTGGATATTCAGTTAAAGGGTGACTACAAGCTGTTTGATACCATGCATGAATTCGTTATTGGCGGTTTGTACAGTGACCAGTCTGCCATCGCTGAAACCTACTCTGTTGTGAGCAGCGACCCTCTTGCCATCTCTGATTTCTACACCTGGGGTAATGATTGGAGCGAGCCGGTATGGACTGACGCGCCAGACACCGTTGCTCAGGACATGGATACCGAACAGAAAGGCTTTTACGCTGCCACCCGTCTTAACCTGACAGAGCAGTTAAAAGTGATTGCCGGTGGACGGATTGCAAGTTGGGAACGTTCCGGTAACAGCTACGGCACACCTACAGATTTTGGTGAAACAGGTGTATTTATTCCTTACGCCGGCCTGTTGTATGACGTAACAGAGCAGCACCGCGTTTACGCAAGCTACACCGATATTTTCCAGCCTCAGAATGCGGTAAACCGTTACGGTGAATACCTGGATTCCCTGCAGGGCGTTACCTATGAAATGGGTCTGAAAAGCCGTTTCCTTGACGAGCGTTTAAACACCGCTATCTCGGTATTTAAAATTGATCAGGATAACCTGGCTCAGGACGACATCGCTGAAGACGGTACGCCTTATTACGTTCCTGACTCGCCGGCCACCATTGCCCAGCGGGAAGCACAGGGTACTGAAAGTACCGGTTTTGAAGTGGAAGTAGTGGGTCAACCTGTTGATGGCTGGAACATCAATGTGGGCTGGTCACAGTTTGAAGCCGAAGATGCGGAAGGTAACGACGTTAACCCAAGCTATCCCCGTAAGCAGTTCAAACTGTTCACTACCTACAACTTTATCGACAGTGTGCCGGGCCTCACCATTGGTGGTGGTGTGAACTGGATGGACGAAGTATCGCAAAGCGGTGTTACCCAGGACGCTGTTGCTATTACAAACCTGATGGCAAAATACAGCTTCAGCGACCGGGTGGACGTTCAGCTTAACGTAAACAATCTGTTTGACGAAGAGTACTACAACTACATCTCAGGCAACGCGCAAATCCAGTATGGTCAACCGCGTTTCACACAAGTGAGATTCAACTACTCGTTCTGATCTGTGTTGAGTGAGGCGGCTTACTTCTGTTGAAAGGATTTCAACAGGCGGTAAGCCGCTTTTTCATTTCAGGCAACATCGGAGTCTCCGGCCCCCTGTTTATCGTTTTACACTGTCAAATTGTGCATTTTGCGCGCATTATAGAAAAATTGCCGGCAAATTTGCTCTGTTAACCCGGCCATCAGACAAGGATAAAAACAATGTGCGACAACCATACAGAATCCGACATTCACGATTTTAAGAAAAACGGCGGGCAGTTAAACCGTCGTGACTTCAGTAAACTCGTAGGATTAGGCGCTTTGTCTTCCGCCTTTCCTCAATTTGCCATGGCCTCCGGCGAGGTACAAACGCAGCAGGTAATGGTGAACACACCTGATGGCGTGGCCGACTGTTTGTTGGCGAGCCCGAAAAGCGGCAAACATCCTGCGGTGGCAATGTGGCCGGACATTATGGGTCGCCGCGCGTCATACGATTTAATGGGTCAGCGCCTGGCTGCCGCCGGATATGCTGTGCTGGTGGTAAACCCCTTCTACCGGGATGTAAAAGGTGCTGCCCTGCCCGATGGCATCAGTTTTCCGGCACCGGAAGCCCGCGAAATTTTGGGACCCATGCGCGCTAAACTCACGCCGGATAATACCAACTCTGACAATCGCGCCTTTTTCGACTTTTTAAACGAACAGTCTGTGGTGGATGCAAGCGCACCAAAAGGCGTGCTGGGTTATTGCATGAGCGGCACCTTTACTATGTACGCTGCCGCCGCTTTCCCTGAAGAAGTGGGCGCGATTGCTACCTTCCACGGCGGCGGTCTGGCCACGAAAGAAGACGACAGTCCCCATTTCACCGTTGCTGACTCAAAAGCACTGGCATTACACGCCATCGCAGAAAATGACGCCCAACGCAGTCCGGAGATGGAACCCTTACTCGTTGAAGCCTATAAAGAAGCGGATTTGCAGGCAGACATTGCTGTATATCCCGGCACGCTGCACGGCTGGACGCCACCGGATTCAAAGGTGTACAACGAGGAACAGGCCGATGCTGCCTGGAACAGAATGCTGAAGATCCTGGACAAAGGCCTTCACGCCTGAAGAAAAAATACGCCTGCCGGATAAGAGGCAATTAAAAAACAAAGCCGGCTGTTTTGATGAACAGCCGGCTTTTTTACAGCTGATTATCAGAACGTGTAGTTCGCCGACACCAGGTAGCTGCGACCGGGCTCGTTAAAGGTATTTGCACCGGCACTGGAAGCCTGTGTACCTTCACGGCGAACATCTGTATTAATGAAGTTCTTCACTGACAGGTTGAAGCTCAGATTATCATTAAACTGATAGACCGCATTCAAGTTAGCAATGGTATAGGCATCGCGATCTTCACCGGTAATTGCCTGACCTGAATTTTGGCTCAGCTCCGGACTTTCAGTTTTACCATAGTGCTGACCACTCAGTACAAGCTGGATTTGCTCTGTTGCCTGCCAGGTCAGCATGGCATTAACCGTGTAGTCCGGCACGATTGACAGTGGTACACCCGTTTCTTTGTCTTTCGTTTCCAGCATAACCGTCAGGTTTGTCGACCACTGAATACTGTCAGTCAGGTTAAACTGCAGGTTACCTTCCAGACCACGTATTACGGCTTCAGGAATGTTGTACCACTGGAAAACCTGAACATTGGCTTCACCGCCTTCCTCACCGGGCAGCACGTATTCCGGCGCCACGTTACCGGTACCAATGCGGTTCTTATAATCGTTGTGGAAGTAAGTAATACCGGCATTTACACCGTCTTCGTTAGTGTAATTAATACCAATTTCTTTGTTAACGGAGGTTTCGTGTTCAAGGTCAGGGTTACCGATAATGTGACAACCACCGCCAATGCTGGGAAAGTCTAAAGGACAGCCACCACCACGGGTATAATACACATAGTTGGGGTTCAACTGATACAGGTTAGGGGCTTTAAACGCACGGCTGATACCACCCTGTACAACAATATTCTTTGTTGCCTGCCAGGATGCATTCAGACTGGGCGATAAATTCGTGCCGGCTTCGCTGTGATTGTCAAAACGGATACCCGGTGTAACTGTCACTGAATCAGAAAGCAAAATGTTATCTTCCACATACACACCAATCAGTGTGGCATCAGTTTCAGACGGACGGCTATCAGGATCGGCAGTAGCCCCCGGAATTTCGCTTTCATCAGCCACGTTTAGAGTAAGCTGATTACTCACTGCATCATCCAGCGTCTCGCCGCGGAATTCTGCACCGAATGTTGCCGTTTGCGCAAAGCCTCCCAGTTCTAATGGCACGTTCCATTCTGTTTTGGCGGTAATGTTAGACAACTTGATCGTGGTTTTTTCAAGGCTGTTGATAGCACCTTCACCACCACCGGCAGAACCTTCGCCCAAGCGGCTGTTGGTTGTACCTTCGTACTGAATATAGCTGAACGAGTCACCGAAATCGTACTGACCCGTGTGGGTAACACCCAACGTGCGGCGGTACATCACCAGGGTTTCTTCCCCAATCAGTGCCAGCGCATCGGTTTCGCCAAGTTCATCTTCCGTAGGGATAATCGGGTTGTCGTTTTCGTCTACGCCGTAACGGATCCCCTGGAAGGCGTTATCGCCGGCATATTCATTGCCCTGGCGGCTGAAAGCACCTTCGAAATCCCAGCGGTGTTCTTTACTTTGCTGGAAACGAACCAGTGTACGGAAATCCATGTTCTCCACACCTTCACGACCGGCACCAACCGCTTTAGCCGAGCCGCCACGACCTGTCGATGTATCAGTAACTTCAAGGTTCAGTTGCGGATCATCGGCTTCCTGTTTGTTGTAGTTAACAATGGTGCGGTGAGAGAAGCGGTCTGACAAAGGCGCGCTGCTCACTACGTTGATACGGTGATTACCGCCTTCATATTCATTTTGCGGAATTTCCGTTTGCAAAGACACGGTGGTTGACGCCACTTCAGGGGATTTTGTGATGATATTAATCACACCACCCGATGCACCTGAGCCATATCGGGCAGCAGCCGGACCACGAATAACTTCTATACTTTCAATAGCTTCCGGCGGCACCCAGTTACTGTCACCACGGGTGTTCCGCTCCCCCGAGCGTCCCATTTTCACTGAGTTACGTGACAACACCGGCTTACCGTCAATCAGGATCAATGTATTCTCAGGCCCCATCCCGCGAATATCAATCTGACGCTTGTTGCCGTACTGACCTGAAGACGAGTTACCGGTCAGGTTAATACCCGGCATGGTACGAACGATTTCTGAAATGTCATTGGTGACCGGACGGCGCTTGAAGTCTTCTTCTGTGATAACCGATACACCCTGCGCCTGCTTCAGTTCCTCTGAAGCGGCTTTTACAACGGTGACATCCAGCGTTTCCGGCTCTTCCTGTGCAATAGCTGAGAGTGAGAAAAGAGAAGAGATAGCAGCGGACACAGCTGTGCACACAAACTTCCGGTTTGTATTAAACATGCGAGATTCCTATTTAAGTATGGTCTTTTTATAAATGATAATGATTATTATTATTTTTATTTAACGCATTATACTTAAGTGGAGCTGTGTTACTACCCCGCAAAATATATTTCGGGGAAATTCGGGTCAAAGTTGAGTGAAATTTTACGAAGAGCAGGTGAAACGCACTCTGCACGAAACAGTCAGCGTTTAAGGAAAGCTAGCTGATAGCGGTTTTTAATGCAGAACGGTAGTTGATTAATGTCGTCCGGCAGGCGTGTGCTACTGCCCCTTCCTCTTTGCCCTTCAGTTTCAACAAATCGACAAGGTCAAACAGCGAATTTTGTTGCTGCCTGCTGTTTTTCTGTAACAGATAGAAGAAGCGCCGGCTTTTACTGATTACGGCGCCGATAAACTTATCCATACGCCGCTGCTCACACTCGTACACATCAGTAATAAGCTGGCTTGCCATTAACCTGCCTATACAGTCGGCGGCAGAACAGTCTTGTTGTTTACATTCCGATACCCAGGGGCAACAGGCGCATAAATCCTGAATATCTGCCCGCAAGCAGTGCATAACAGGTAACTTACGATCTGACTCCAGCCATGCTGACAGCTCTTTGGGTACAGGTGTAGCTGCGCGATCCATCAAAAACTGATAGTGATGAAGCAAAAGCGCACCAACCCGTGATTTGTTGTAGAACACTTTTTCTGTTTTGAGAAATTGCCTGAAGGTGGAAATTTCAACGGCCGATGCACTGCAGATCCGTTGAGATCTTGCATCGTCGTATAATAAAACGAGCGCCATGACTTTCTCCGTTTACCATGTAAAGCGCCTGGATGTTTGACTGGTTTGCGGTGGCTTACTCTGTTTCAGAGCGACCTAAAAAGCGAACCAGTAAACCACATGATGCAGCTGTGCCCGCAGACAACAGCAAAAAGATAATTGCTTCCATCGTTCGACTCCCACTGAATGTAAAGTTTATCCGGCAAAAAACAGGCCCCAGTACCGGGGCAGATGCCTGAAGTGTGATCATTATTATTATGATAGGGACGGTTTTAAGATACACCGCAAAAACCAATAACGCAAATGATAATTATTACCAATTAGAAATTAAAATCATTTTAATTGCTTTATCACATTGATATTTGTCACGAAGTCTCTAATACTAAAGTCGACAATTTGTTCTCAGTAGCATGCCCTGACAAAGACGTTTTACTTTTTTACAAGGAGCACTGCGGCTTTGCCCAATGGCGGGCATCAGGCGTGTTTCTGACGATTCCTTTCTTTGTCTGTCAAAAATGTTGTTAATCCGTCACCGGAACTCGCTGTTTTTCGCAGTCTTACTATACTTTGCTTAAAAATCCATCAGGCAAATCGTGTTGTATTGCTCCGCTTTACTTTCTCAACTGAAATGCGAGGAACGCAACTTGAATTGGTTACATCGATTTTCTCTGGTTCAGCTCACGCTGATCAGTGCCGCACTATTGTTTGTCTTTGCTTTTTTCCTGGTTGGTAAAGATGTGAGTCATACCCTCGCACAGCGCTCAGGTGCAGGTAACGACACGGACCTCATCCGGTTGCTCGACCGGCTGGAAAAAGTGGCCCATCATCATGCCGTTGAACGGGGACTAACAGCAGGCTTCCTGGGTTCAGGCAGTGATGAGGCAAAAGCGAAAGTAGATGCTCAGCGCATTAAAGCTGACGCTGCAGAACAACAACTTATGGCGCTGTTATCCGGCCAGTGGCCGGAAAGCTTCAATGTGCCGCGAAAAGTCGCTTTGTTGCAGGAAACCTTGAAAGCTAAGCCGGCGATCAGAAAAGAAGTGGATGCCGGCAATGGCAAAAATGCCTTTGGCTTTTACAGCAAGCTGAATAAATCTGCTCTGGATGCAGCCTCAAACCTCACCCTGAATATTCATAGCAGCGAAGCGGCCACAGAGCTTACCTATGCGATTCAATATGCGTGGCTCAAGGAGCGGCTTGGACAGGTACGGGGCAAAGTAAATGGCGTGCTTGCTAAACGCGCCGTAAATCCTGCCGCCCTTAACGAAATTTCTGCCTACGAGCAGGATATTGGTTACATCACAAAGCAATTAAATAATTTGCTCAGCGGGAATGACCTTTCAGCATTTAAGCAGGTAGCAGACTCTGCAGACGCCGGGTTAATGAAAAGCGTGGTGGATGCTTTGCAATCTGACCCCGTTAACTTTTCTGTTCTGCCGGCTCCGGCTGACTGGTTTCAGGCCTCCACACGGCAAATCGGTAAGGTCAAGCAACAGCTGGACAAGCAATGGGAGCGCATCAATAGTATGGCCATCAGCAACAGTGACATGGCTAACAGCCAGCTCATGTTGATAATCGGATTTTCACTGATTGTCGTGCTGGTCATTGGCCTGCTCTACTTCTTTATGATTTCTCTGTTACGCCAGCAGTTACGCAGCCTTTCAACCAATCTGGATAAAGTATCGGGCAATGGCGATCTGACAGTCAATATACGATTGCCGGACAATAACGAACTGGGGCAGATTTCCGGCTACATCGATAAGACCATTCACACATTGCGGGATTTACTGCAAAGCGTGAAAGAATCTGTGAGTATTTCAAACCGCATCAGTGACGATTTATATAAGTCGACTTCAGTGGTATTAAAAGATGCCGACGAGACATCCGGTAAGGCCATGACGATTTCTTCTGCAATTGAAGAAATGGCAACCACCAGCGAAGAGATAGCGCGGTCAACAATGAAAACACTGGAAGCCAGTCAGTCGTTAAAAGGCATTTCTGAACGCTCTCTGGCCGCAAACCGGGAAATTAAAGCCGCCATGCAGGCATTAACCATAGACATGGACAGCGTGGCCGCCGAGGCACAAACCATGGGTCAGCAGGTGTCTGAAATCAGTACGATTCTGAATACAATTAACACCTTGTCTGAGCAAACCAACTTACTGGCTTTAAACGCAGCCATCGAAGCCGCACGGGCAGGCGAACACGGGCGCGGTTTTGCCGTGGTCGCCGATGAAGTAAGACAACTCGCCACTGCCAGCCGGGCTTCGACGGATAAAATTTCAGACTTACTGGAAAACCTCACGAATGTGAGTAATACGGTTATCAGTGGGATCAGCAGTAATAATGAGCGGGCCATGGAATCCCTGAATGTCACAGCTCAGGGCGAACAGGCGGCAGAAGAAGTGAAACAGGGGGCCGGTAACGTGGAACAGCTTGCTAACACTATGTCGGCAGCCACCGAAGAGCAGTCGGTTACTGCCCGTCAGATAGCTGAAAATATCCTTGGCGTACAGGATGCCGCTGCTCATGAACATACATTGGCGCAGGAACTGAATAAGCTGGCAGAGAAGCTCAAACAAAACAACGAGGTACTGCAATCGAAAATGCACAAGTTCCGCGTTAACTGATGGATAAAATTGGCTTGACTAATTTACCTGTCTCCCTATGCTTTTACGGTTAAGCAGACAGAAAAATCAGAATCAGGCCATGAAAGTAGAAGCGGTAAAAGTACGCAGACTTTATATTGAAGTCGCCACACAAATAGAAAGTCAGATCCGCAGCGGAAATATCAAACCGGGCGAGCGTTTACCCTCAGAGCGTGACCTGGCAGTACGGTTTGAAGTGAGCCGCCCCACTATTCGTGAAGCGATGATTGCCCTTGAAATTGCCGGTCTGGTGGAAATTCGCACCGGGTCAGGCATTTATGCTTTGCCGCTGAATGAACTGGATGCCGGACAACTTGATGATGTACCCGGTCCCTTCGAAGTACTGGAGGCACGCCTTCTGGTTGAGCCTGAAGCGGTTAGTCTTGCCGCCGCCAGAATAAACAAAGAACAGCTGGCGGTACTGGAAAACGCCCTTCGCATCATGGAAGACACCAAATCCAGTGAGAAAGCCAAAGAGCAGGCTGATGAACTCTTCCACTGCACCATCGCAACAGCGACCGACAACAGCGCACTGGAATCTTACGTGAAATGGCTGTGGGGATTGCGCAACCAGTCAGTGCTCAGTTCCACATTTCACCAGCGGGTACGGGATTTAGGCGTTCACCCGTATGTAGATGAACACCGTAAAATCCTCAATGCACTGAAACTCCGCGATCCGTCCAGGGCCCGCAATGCCATGCACGCCCATATATCAAACGCCATCGAACAGGATATGGATGTTTTGCAGCTTGACGGGCGTAGTTAATTTTTTACCTGTGTACTGATTGTACTTTCTGCAAAACCGTATCTTATTGCTTTTGCTGACAAGTGACTCTCATCATCAATAACAAGGTGACCAGTATACAGGTGCCAGTGTTTTTGTTCAGGGTCGGTAGAATAAGTGATCGACGCACCTTCGGTCTGACTGCTCAGAATCACTTTTTTCTTATTTCCGCTAACTTCTTCAAGTTTAATAACCGGAGCTGAAGTTTGTGGTTGATTGCCGCCGGGCCACATTGCATTAATTAACATGTCTTCCGATTCGTACTTGCCGTCATCAACAACATCCATCCAATTATCCAGTGCAGACTCCAGCTCACTTTGGATCTCCCGGACATCTGGCTGACCAGCGATGTTATTGATTTCATGCGGGTCGTTCAATGTGTCGTACAGTTCAATTTCAGCCCTCGGAGCCGAGAAATAGGACTCCTGAAGAGGTGTCAGCAACCCGGCCTGATGGCGTTCATTTAATTCCTGCATAGCCGGAAACCAGTCACGGAAAGGAAGCGGGCGGAAATAAGGTTTATCAGCTAAGTAGTTACGGATTAACTTATACCGTTTATTCCTGACAGCCCGGACTTTGTCTTCAACCTGGTCCATCCGGTCTCTTGCTGCAAAGATATAGTCCCTCTGATTACTCAGAAAGTTTCTCCCCTGCATGTAATCGGGTACCTCTACTTCGGCCATGGTCAATACGGCAGGTGCAATATCGACCATTGATACCAACCGGCTGTCGACAGTATTCGGGCTAATGCCGTCAGGAAACCTTAATATCATAGGTAACTTAATACCTGAGTCCAGTACGGCTCTTTTGGCACGCGGGAAACCATCACCGTTGTCAGTGGTCCAGAGTATAATCGTATTTTCCAGCAGATTGTCTTCTTCAAGATTACTTATGATACTGCCCACCTGAGCATCCATGTAATGGATCAAGTCATACATTTGCGTTACAGAGTCACGTACTTTCGGCGTATCAGGTAAATAAGGAGGCACAGTGACATCTTTTGATTGCGTCACCTCCTGTACATTCTGGCTAACCCCCCCCCATTGCTTTTAAGAATCCTGCGTGAGGGCCTTCAATAGTTTCCTGTGTCTTCCGTGGAGCCAGCCTGCTTTCGTGGGTTGAGAGCAGATTAATCATTGCGAAAAACGGCTTCCCGGAAGGCAGCTTTCTCCAGACCGCTAAATCCGGCTCATCCATGAAGCCATTTACATCCACATCCCAGATACTAAAAGGTTCGCCAAACTGATAGTCACGCTTTGCCACATTCGCTGTCGCATATCCGGCACGTCTGAGCAACTCAGGATATGCTTTAACATGCGGTGGGGGTACAGCCCGGTAGTGTTTATCCTCCGTGCGCATATGTTGCGCACCGAAAGATATTGGCTACATACCTGTAATATGAGCAGCCCGGCTGGGGGCACAAACACCGGCAACGGTGAAGAAATTCGTATAGCGGATCCCCCCGGCAGCTAATTTATCTAAGTTGGGAGTCTGCGCGATACTGTCACCAAAAGCGCCGATCTTGCTACTTACATCATCAGCCATGATGACAACAATATTAGGGTGTTCTGTAGCAGCGGTTGCGGGTTGAAAAATGAGTAGGGTTAAAAGCAACCAGTGTAGAAGTAAAACTCTGTTCATAGCAAATTCTTACGGGAAGATCATAAGTTGCCGTTAATATAATATTTACTCTTTATTTTCAGAAGCCTTGTTTATCAATATGAGCTATTGAAAAAATAGATTCCCGCCTGAAAAGTGCCTGACCAAACATCCTGTTTAGTTGGTCAGGCAGCATGACAAGACAGAATGTCCCCGTTTTAATCGTAAATAGGCTTTAACACCGTATCGATGTAGTAGCGGGACAACGCCATGGACGCCAGATAATCCGGCGAACCGTCGGTTTCCAGTGTCATCCAGCCTTTGTACTGATGCTTCTTCAACAGCGCATACAGCCCTTTAAAATCCAGTACACCCTCACCCGGCTCCCAGAACCAGCGCTTGCCGTCGTCCTGAATTTCAGGATCTTTAGAGAAGCGGACTTCATCCGGCAGGCCCGGGTCTGCAGTGTCTTTTAAGTGAAAACCGCTGATGCGATCGGCGTAAGTATCATAGAAATCCAGTAAGTCTTCGCCCATCAATGAAATCTGCGCGGTATCAATGCAGTAGAAAACCGATTCCGGGTTGGTCATTTCAATAAAGCGGCGATGCTCGTTCAGATTAATGCCACAGAAGAACTCATTGTGCAGCCCTACTTTGACCCCTTTTGAAATAGCATAGTCACCAATGGCGTTAATGGCGCGGGCACAGTTTGCCAGTTGCTCTTCGTTGAGCGGGCCGATGCCGTGGTAGTTGTCGGTAGGACAGGTATTCATTTGTGTACCGCCAAACTTAACAATGGTGTCTACCGCGTCTTTCCCGGCCTGCACCACTTCGTCGAATTTCTCTTTCACGTGGCAGGCATGTGCCCCGTGAAACATACCGGTCACCTCCACACCGCGGGCAGCGGCAAAATCGCGGAATGCTTCCGGCGAGCCGAACAGCGGAGTTAAGTCAGCCAGATCCCAGGGCGCAATTTCAATACCGTCGAAGCCGAGGGCTTTCTGGTATTTCAACAGCTTGTCCCAGTCGGCGTAATACACGCTGTTAGTGTTGTCTTCGTAGTAAAAATCACGAAAGTTAGGTACCTGCGCGTAGGGCACAACTTTCCAGTGACACATATTGGCATAACGGATGTTCGACATAACTCAGGCCTCCACAACGTCAGACAACGGGGTCTGTGAACAATGCTGATTGATCAGCGCGCGGTTCCGTAACATGGCGCGCATGGGGTCGCGGGTATGATGGTTAGAAAAGCACACTTTTTCCGGTGGCAGCGACCCGCTTACCATTTCCAGAATGTTATTCACCGGCACCCTGCCCTGACCGGCATCACAGAAAACCTGAGTAGCTTGCTGCGGCGGAAACTCCGGGTTCGGCGCATGGGCAAAAGCACGGCTGTCTTCAAGTTTGGTATCAGAAAGCTGTACGTAGGCAGTGATATCAAGATTCGCATTCAGAAAGGCTGAAGGATCTGAACCGCTCAGCGCAATATGCGCAGTGTTTACCACCAGCTCCACGTTGTCTTGCTGACGACAAAAATCGACCACGGTATTTACCGGCAAAATGCTCCAGTACTCCGGCCTGAGGCCCAGCTTCACACCTTCATCTTTCGCTTTTTCAGCGAGTTCTGTGAACAGAGTCAGAGTGCGTACAATAAAATCTCCGGCATCGTCTTTTAATCCCGGATGATAATGAAGCAGTCGCCCGGCATAGGCAGAAGGCGATAACACCAAAATATCTGCGCCCAGATCACGGGTAAAGCCAATGGCCTGACTGGCGAAATGCCCGAACGCACCAAAATAAAAATCCATATGCGGATTACGTACAAACAGGTTGGGTGTAAAAGTGACCGCACTCACGCCGCGTATACCTGCTGAAGCCAGTAATTCCAGGTAGTTTTCGCTGTTGCCGTATTTGGTTTCAATGCTGTAAGGCGTCATTGGCACGCCGCTGCGGCCACCAAACTGCCACACAGGCTCGAAAGGCACTTCAATATGGTCAAACCCGGCCGCAGCAATCAACGGATACAGTTCTTCCCAGAACTGACGGGTTTCATAACGGTTACGGTTAGGTTCCTGGTAGTGCCGGTTTATCATGTCCAGGCTCATGGCGAAATGGCTGCTCATACGGCCTCCTTGTTAAATGCAGTAATTTGCTCACGAATAAACTGCAGCGCCTGCGAGGTCGCCACAGACGGATAGCACTCAACGCCAATGGCACCGCGATAACCGCTGTTTGCAATAAGCTGAAGCATATTGTGCCAGTCTACTGAACCTGCGCCGGGCTCATGACGGCCGGGGAAATCGGCAATCTGAATGTGACCAATATGGTCTTTTGCCTGCTCCAGCGTAGCAGCTACATCTTCGCCTTCTGCCAGAGAATGATAGATATCGTAAAGCACCTTCACACTGTCGCGGTTTAAGGTTTTTGCCACATGCAATGTGTCGCTGGTATGACTGAAGAACACGCCGGGATGATCAACACGGGTATTTACCGCTTCAAGCAACAGGGTTAGCCCATGCTTTTCTGCGACTTCCGCTGCACGGCCAATGGCTTTGCATACCACAGCGAGTGATGCCTGCCGGTTCAGAAACGGCGCACCGGTACCGGAACCGCACACCAGATGCTGACAGCCCAGCGCTTTAGCCTGCTGCGCTGTTTGTTCAACGGTTTCAATAAACTTGTCGTGGGTGTCTTCCAGCACCAGCATGATGCGCGGGTCCACCAGCATGGTATGCAGGGTCACGTTGTGTTTTTCCAGTGCTCCGGCTACCTGCGCGGTTTGCGCCGGCGGAACAGCAAACACTTCCACTTTGTTAATGCCACATGCCGCAGCCATTTCGATACGCTGACTTAACGCATCGCCGGCTTCATGGAACATGTATTCAAGATTGGCTGATAAACTGAACATGACAGTTTACTCCATACCCAGCGCTTTACGCGTGGAGGCCACGGCCTGCGCCGTTGTCATATCGTTAAGCACGAACTCCATGCCGATCCAGCCTTTGTAGCCTTCAGACTCCAGCATGCTCATGACTGCCTGCCAGTCGATGTCGCCGGTACCCGGTGCGCCACGTCCCGGCATATCCGCTACCTGAATATGCTCAACCCATTGCATGCGACCTTTCAGCACGGTAGTTATGTCATCACCCATTACGAGCGAGTGATACGCATCGTAAATCAAGCGCAGGTTCGGGCTGTTTACTGCTTCGACCAAATCCAGGGCAACAGACACCGACACCAGGTACATGCCCGGGTGATCAACCTTGTCATTGAGTGGCTCAAGCAACAGTGTTACCTGCTTCTCTTCTGCCAGTGCCGCCGCTTTTTTCAACGTTGCTACAGCCAGTTCGAAATGTTCTTCAGGGGTTTTACCCGGCAACACAAAGCCAGATGCAATAATCATTTTTGAGCAGCCCAGTGTTTGTGCGGCCCCTGCAGATCCTTCGATAGCGGTAAGCAGTTCTTCCTGCTGGGTTAAGTCAACAATACTGCGACGGGGATCTACGCAAAAACTGGTCAGCGTCAGGCCGGTTTCATCCAGTGCGGCTTTGATATCTTCAATGGGCTTATCGCGCCACAGGTGAAACTCCACCCCGTCCAGACCCGCCTTTTTTGCGCAATGAACGCGGTCGGCGAGGCTGTCTGCTTCATCGGCAAATAACCATTCAATACAAGCGGATAATTTCATTTTGATTCCTGTAATTATAAATAAAAGACTAAGAGGTTCAGGCTGATGCTTGATCAGCCGGATAGAAGCGAATGCAAATAAACTGCAATGCGAAAACAACCAGCGGCAGGCCGTAGTACAACCAGCGCATGGTGGAAATGGCGTTCTCAGGCACGGCCTGCGGGGAGTAGCCGCTGAATGCCAGCGCCCAGGCCACACCGGCTGTGCCCACTGCCATACCGATTTTTATTGCCAGTGATACGCCGGCGGCCAGCAAGCCTTCCTGACGGGTACCGAATAATGCCTGGTGATAATCCACGGCTTCTGCCGCCATGGCGTAGATAGAGGTCATGGTGATGCTGATCACCAGTGACGAGAGCACATACAGGGTGAGGAATATCACCGGCTCTGATTCAAATAAGGGGAGTAATCCGAACAGGATTGCGCCGGCGATCAGTGCCACAGAGTCAGTTTTGATGGTGCCGAAACGGCTGAGAAAAGGTCTGGCAATAAACGCCCCTACCAGCAAAGTGCCGGAGAGCGCAGGTAACAGCACAGAAATCGTCCAGGGCTGTTGCAGTACGTTGATTGCAAAAAACGGGGTCAGAGAAAGTAACGCGCCGAAACGGATGAAGTTCAGCAGCGCAAAACCGGAAGCGATGTTCCACGCCCGGTTGCGGAACATCCGGGATACATCAGTTTTGATTTCCAGCTTGTTAGCAGCAACAGGCTGTACCCGCTCTTTACATAAAGAGAAGCAGGTCAGCAGCATAATGAGTGCTGCCACCGACACTATGGCCGCCATAATAAGATAACCTCGCTGCGCATCGCCCTGACCGAAGTATTCAACGCCCGGCAGGAACAACGCGGTGACGACGATGACGCCCACCGAGGTTGCCACCGAACGTGCGGCACTTAAATCCACCGTGTCTTTGTGATGACTGCTCATCATCGGCAACATGGCGCTGTAGGGAATGGTGACCACAGACAACAGCAGGCCGAGCAGGAAATAGGTAATGGCGGCATACAGGAAGCGCATGTTTTCAGACGCATCCGGCACGTAGAACGTGGCAACACCCAGCACAGCAAAGGGCACGGCCCCGTAAAGTAAATAAGGCCGGGCTTTTCCCCATCGGGAAGTAGTGCGGTCTACCGACAGGCCAATGGCCACATCGAAAAATGCATCAAAAATACGGGTGAAGAAAAACAACGTACCTAAAGCAGCGGCAGGTAACAGCGCCACATCGGTATAAAAGATTAACGCAAATGCACTGACGGCATTCCATACCAGGCTGGCAGCTACGTCACCGGCACCATAAGCCAGCACCTCACGGCGCTTTAAAATACCACGGGGTGTTTCAGGAGAATCATTGACAGATGAAACGGAAGAAAGTGTCTGTCCGGACATACCAATAGCCTCGTAAAGGCGCTATTTAGTGTCCTGGCGCGTTGTGCAGACAACAATAAAAAGAAGAAGATGTTACTGACGAAAAATGACTTCGCCCGGGTGTTCAGGCTGTTTCAAAAACAGCCCGTTCAACCTCAGTATCCACCAATCGACACGAAACGGTCAACCATGAGTAAAGCGGCGATACCGGCCATATAACAATAAGGAATAGGATCGCGCACGACCTGCGATGTGTATTCTCTTGCACGACGAAAAGACTGATTCATAACCATCTCCTGCGTAACGTTGTTATTCTTCTTGTTTAGTTAATGTGTAGGGCGTTCCGGCTCACCCGAAACTTACACCCAATATACAATTGATTAACACAATGCGAAAATTAGTCTTTTGAATACAATGTATGGAGAAAATCGTTAGATAGCGTTACAGGTATCTGTGAGGAAATCGATGAAGGCCCGGGATTTGTTCGACAACAGTCTGCGTGTCGGGTAAATCACCGACAGTGTCGCTGCGGTCACATCAAAGCTCACTTTAGGAAACACTTCTTTCAGCGTGCCGTCTGCCAGTTGCTTTTTGCAGTACTGATAAGGCACCAGTCCGGCGCCAAAGCCGCTAATTACAGCATCCCTTACTGAAAGCGGGTCATTCACCCGGAACACCTTTGAATATAAATCGATCTGACTTTTGTTTTGATCGATTCTTATCGGGAAACGACGCATGGCATAACGGGACTCTGCAATACGAACGTGAGACTGCAGGTTAACCATCTCTTCATGCAGCCCCTCTGCCTGTATGTATGCCGGAGAAGCAACACAGCACAGCCGGCTGTGATAAAGCGTTTTCACTATTAAATCCGAGTCGTTCAGCGCACCGACCACCACCGCCAGGTCAATTTGTTCTTTGATGATATCCAGTGCCTGATTCGTAACCACGATTTCAAGGGCGATATCAGGATACAGCGCGGCAAACTCACTTAATCGCGGGGCCATGATTTCTCTGGAGAAGGCAATAGGCATAGCCACCGTCAGGCGGCCGGAGGGATGACTCACCAGCCCCTGCATGGTGTGAGCAGCTTCATCAACCTGCTCCAGAATGCGGATGCTTTCGCGGTAAAATACCTCGCCTTCCGTGGTCAATCGAACGTTTCGCGAATTACGTTCCAGTAGCCTAACGCCGAGTGCTTTTTCCAGCTGACTGATGATTTTGCTGACTGAAGATTTAGGTAAATCCAGCTGATTAGCAGCGGCAGAGATCCCCAGTGTTTCAGCCACCTGAACAAACACGGGTAAATGTTCAATATTCCACTTTCTTTCCACTGCCAGCACCTGCCTTTCATCGTTTCCCAAATACGAACAATGCGTTTCCAGGGAACCAATTGTTACAACATCTTAACACTAATAACATCCCCCCTACTTCGAAAGCAAGTGATTAGTTGTAGCCATGAATCTGAATCAAATAATAAATACACCACGGCTTACAGCACTCCATCTGCGGGTGCTGGGAATTTGCTTCCTGCTCAATATGTTAGACGGCATGGATGTGCTGGTTATTTCATTCGCCGCGCCGTTTATTTCTGATGCCTGGGACGTGTCACCGGGTGCGCTGGGTATTGTGTTCAGTGCCGCTTTGGTAGGCATGGCGCTGGGTGCCGTGTTCGTTTCCCCCTACTCAGACAAACTGGGCCGCAAGAAAATTATCGTCGGCAGCATTTGCACCATCACCGCAGGCATGTGGTTTACTGCCCTTTCAGGTTCGGTAACCGAACTGGCCTTCTTCCGCTTTGTGGCTGGTCTCGGCATTGGCTCAATGTTAGCCAGCCTCACCTCGATGGTGTCGGAATATGCACCGGATAAATACCGGAATCAGGCGATTCTCATCCTTCACGCCGGCTATCCCATAGGCGCTATTATCGCCGGCTTTATGGCCGCACATATTCTGCCGCAATGGGGATGGCAGCCGCTGTTTGAAGTGACCGCCCTGATATCGCTGTGTGCGTTACCTCTGGCCTTGTTTTTATTACCCGAATCGCTGGATTTCTTAGTTTCACGGCAACCAGCCAAGGCACTGGAAAAAGTAAACCGTATTTTACTCAGCTTAAAGCATACTGTCGTGCCCAGCCTGCCCCCTGTGGAAGTGGCGACAACCACATCTGCCGGACTACCCGCCCTGCTCACAAGCAATTTGCGCAGTGCTACGCTGCTGCTCTGGCTGGCCTTCATGATGGCATTCGCCAGCCTCTACTTTCTGTTGAGCTGGGTTGTAAAACTTGCTGTTGATGCCGGACTCCCCGTAGAAGATGCCATGCTGGCGGGCATCTCATTAAATCTTGGCGCATTCTTTGGCTCTGTACTGCTTGGATGGCTGTCTTCGAAAATGGGGCTAATCCGGGTTATTTCAGTGTTCTTTATTTTAGGTGCCATCGCGTCTGTGGTGTATGGCACTGTCGACATGAATGTGGCCGGCGCTATTGTCGCCATCTTCATTCTGATGTTTTTTGTGCAAGGCGGTTTCACCGGTTTATATGCTGTGGCGGCCCGCCTCTATCCCACGTCGATCAGAACCACCGGTGTTGGTTGGGCAATCGGGGCCGGACGGGTTGGTGCCGTCAGTGGCCCTGCACTGGCCGGTGTGCTGATTGGTGCGGGCATTCCCGTGGGATGGATGTTCATAATCTTCAGTATCCCCTTGCTGGTCGCCACAGCAACCATTCTGAAAATCAATCATCAACCTGTTAAAAAGGACTGAATCATGGCCAGAATTATCGGCGGCATCGGTGCCTCACATACACCAACCATTGGCTTCGCGAAAGACCGGCACACTAAAGCAGACGCGCAATGGACCGGCACATTTGATATTTTTGAGCCCGTCACTGCCTGGCTGGAAGAAAAGAAGCCGGATGTGCTGTTTGTCATTTATAACGACCACATCACCTCTTTCTTTTTCGACCACTATTCTCCTTTTGTACTGGGTGTCGACTCAAAATACGAAACGGCTGATGAGGGAGGCGGTCCCCGCGAGTATCCGCCAGTAGCCGGTCACGCTGAACTGGCCCGTCATATCGGGCATTCCATGTTTGCTGACGAATTTGATTTGTCGTTCTATCAGAATAAACCGGTGGATCATGGCATGTTCTCACCGCTATCGATGATGACGGACCGGGGTAACGCCTGGTCCGGCTCCGTAGTGCCATTACAGGTAGGCGTACTGCAATTTCCGGTACCCACTGCCCGACGCTGTTACAACTTCGGTAAAGCATTACGTCGTGCCATTGAAAGCTTCCCGGAAGATCTTGATGTTGCCATTGTGGCAACCGGCGGCCTGTCTCATCAGGTACACGGTGAGCGTTGCGGTTTTAATAATGAAGCCTGGGACGAGAAGTTTCTGACCTTGCTGGAACACGATCCTGAAGCGCTGACCCACATTACCCATGCGCAGTACGCTGAGCTTGGCGGCATGGAAGGTGCGGAAGTGATCATGTGGTTAATCATGCGCGGTGCGTTATCTTCCAATGTCACATGCGTTCATAAAACCACTCACTGCCCGTCGATGACCAATATGGCCACCATCATTTTCGAAAACCACAGCCAGACCGGTGAGGCAGCCATTGAAGCGCACCGTGCTCACGTGGGCCATCAGTTGAAAGGTGTTGACCAGATTGCCGGTACGCACCCGTTCACGCTGGAAGTCTCTCACCGGGCTTACCGGATTAATGACTTCCTCCATCGTCTTATTGAACCCGCACACCGCCAGCGTTTTGTTGATGAACCACAGGCATTATTTGAAGAATACGGTTTGTCAGAGCAGGAACGTGAACTGCTGACAAAGCGTGACTGGATTGGCCTTATTCACTATGGCGTGATTTTCTTCAGCTTGGAAAAAATGGCGGCAGTACTGGGTATGACCAATCTGGATGTGTACGCGCAGATGAGTGGTAAAACACTGGAAGCGTTTTTGGAGACCCGTAAAGTGGCAATGACCTATTCAGTATCGGGCGAAAACAAGTAGTACGTACGGCTTTTTTAGTTCTCCCGATTTGGTTTTTATTTTTCAATGTTTTCGTTCAAAAGGAACACTCATGTTTCATCAATACAAAACCTCACTGATCGTCGCTTGTATTACTGTTTTCAGTGTCTTTCTCAGTGCCTGTGGTCAGCAGGCGGCAAACAGTAAACCAGAAGCCAAAAGCAAGTTGCCTGCGGCGGGTTCCACAACATCACTGAACTCTCCACCTTCACTGAACATTGTTACACCGTTAGCAAGCTGCGACAGTTTGCTGACATTCGATTTAACCAAAATCGGAGGTGAAGGTAGCAAGATCACATCAGCAGCAGAGCAAACCACCAACGGCAAAACAAGCTGCGTGGTTGAAGGCACCATGGCGCCTGCAGTGGGTTTCAAAGTGAAGCTGCCAAAAGCGTCCTGGACACAGCGCTTCATGCAACTGGGCTGCGGTGGTTTGTGCGGAATGATAAACATGAATATTAGTGCTGCCGATGGCTGTACGGCGGTAGAATCTGATGAATTTGTACTTGCCAGCACCGACATGGGGCACTCGGGCATGGGCGGCGATTTCGGCCAGGACCTGCAGAAACGCATCGATTTTGCCTATCGCGGTGTGCATATTACTGCATTGGCGTCGAAAGCGCTGATAGAGAGATACTACGGCCAGCCCGCAAAGTACGCCTACTTCAACGGCTGCTCAGACGGTGGTCGCGAAGCGCTGGTTGAAGCACAGCGTTATCCCGATGACTTTGACGGCATCATCGCCGGTGCGCCGGCAATGAACTTTTCTGTGCAGAACAGCTTCTTCCACGGCTGGCAGGCACGCTCGAACACCGGTGCCGACGGAAACGCCATCTTACACGCGGCAGACATGCCGGTACTTTATAACGCAGCAGTAGCGGCTTGTGACGAACTGGACGGCCTCAAAGACGGCATTATTGCACAGCCTTTCCAGTGTGACTTTGATCCGCAGGTTACTCTGTGCAAAGAAGGTGACAGCGAAAACTGCCTGACACAGGAAAAAATAGATGCCGCGAAAAAGCTGTATGAAGGCCCTAAAGACCCTTCCACCGGTAAAGCTCTGACGTTGGGTGGCCCGCAACCCGGCTCTGAACTCTCCTGGGTCGGTGTGTATGTGCCACGGGCAGGCAGTGAGCAAATCTTCAGTACCATGATTGCTGACGGTGCGATTAAAAACCTGATTTATCAGCAGAATCCTCCCGCTGATTACACCCTTGACGACTTTCAGTTCACCGAAGACAACTTCAATAACATAAGGCCACTGAACGGTTTATACAGCGGCACAAACCCGGACATCAATGCCTTCCGTGAGAGCGGCGGCAAGCTGATCATCTGGCATGGACTACAGGATCCGCACATCTCACCGGTAAATACGGTTACTTATTACAAAGCAGCCAAAAAGGTATCATCCGGGGGCAAGGACGTCAGCGATTTCATGCAGCTCTACTTGTTCCCGGGCATGTATCACTGCGATGGCGGTACCGGCCCGCACGATTTTGATTTACTCACCCCGATGATGGCGTGGGTAGAACAGGGCATAAAGCCTGAAGTGATTATTGCCAGTCATGACGGCACGGCAGGTAAGCAACGTCGCCGTCCTGATGATGGTAACCACCGTAAAGGTAAACCGGCTGACCAGCCGGGCACGATGGGCTCACCGGACGGTCGTAAAGCAGAAGTTGTTGACGTCGCTTATGTGAAACGGACGCTTCCGGTCTTCCCATACCCGTCCGTTGCCCGTTATAGCGGTCAGGGCGACTGGCACATCGCAGAGAACTTCACGCAGACAGAAGGTCCGGCAATACCCGCTTACCCCTGGGCTGGTGAGGCGTTCTTTAACGCTGGTAGTCAGCTTGATTGCACCGCTACAGACGGCGCGCTGCATTGTGAAAAAGCAAACTAACAGAACTTAAAAAGCCCCTGCTTATTGCAGGGGCCCGGCCTGTAAATGCGTTAATGGTCAGAACTTATAGTCAAAAGACACACCAATCAATCGCGTGGTAATACCTGCAACCGGCAACGCTCTTACGCCACCATCTGCAGTACCCGCGTAGTCGCCGGCAAGGTAGGCGGCTGGTGCAGCTTCATCTGTCAGATTGCGGGCGAACAATGAAGCGCGCCACTGTCCGTCGATGTCGCGCACACCTAAACTTGCGCCGATATTCCAATAGCCGTCATAAGCGAATAGCGGATCGGAAGAAGCACGGAGTATGACTTTGCTTTTGTAGGTCGCATTGGCATTCACGAAGGCTTCCATGTTTTCACCCAGCGCTTTGAAATACTCACCGGACAGGGTGAACTTGTGCTTAGGCGCAAAGATTAGCTGCTCACCGGTAAGGTCTGTACCGTCATCGCCAAGGTAACCGTCCGGGTACTCCGCTTCGGCATAAATGTAGCCGGCGTTCAGTGAGATGCTGTCGGTAAGCTGACCGAACACATCAATCTCAAATCCTTTAGATTCCACTTCTTCAACATTGGTGGATACCGCAGTCAGCTCAGCATCAACATAAATGGTGCGCTGAGACTGGAAGTTATCGATTTTGGTAAAGAACAGGTTGGTATCAATGGCAATGTCGCCATCAAGCAGGGTCATTTTGTTACCAATCTCAAAAGAGGTGGCAATTTCCGGTTTCAAAATATTTGGCGCGACACCGGGGTTAGCACTGATTTCCACCAGTGAACCTTTAAAGCCTCGTGAAATGGAAGAATAAATCATGTTGTCGTCGCTGATCCGCCAGCGCACACCAGCGCGGCCGGATACTTCGTTATCCGTAGTATCACCGCTATTATTAAATTCTCCGTCCAGCCCGCTACGGAACTCACTCTTCTGACGGGTAAAACGCAGACCACCGAATAACGTCACATCGGTATTCACATCGTATGTCACGTCAGCAAAAATGGCCTGTGAGGACACATCGATATCTTCCATAACGGCTGCAGCACCGACCGGGCACCAGTAACCGTTAGCAGCAAACGCGGCTTGTAAAAACGGTACCGGAGGTACAGCATCGATAGAGGTTGCGCACACGCTGAAGCCGGTCAGATTCAGCGGGTTACCGTATTCAGGATCATTCAGTGCGCCGGTATCGTAAGCATAACGGGAGAAGAACACACCGGCGATATATTGAAAATCACTGTCGGTATCAGAACTTAACCGCAGCTCCTGAGAAATCTGCTCGCCGGTAGATTCCAGGTTTTCACGCACAGCAGTGGGCGCGCCCACGCGGCTGGTATAATTGCGATGTACTGTTTCGATATTCTTTTCTTTGTAAGCCGTTACAGAGGTCAGCGTATGATCGGGAATATGCCAGTTTACGATAGCTGACAGACTCATGGTTTCCCGTTTTTCCTGTGACATTTTCTCTGCACAGTACTCCCGCGCGTCAGGTTGAATGTCAGTTAAACCACACGCGGTGTAGTTCCCAATGGACGGAGCAAAGGTGGGGGCAATGGCCGGTGCAAAGAAATTCACACCATCAAAATCCTGCAGATTGTATTCGCCGATAAGATCCACCATCAAATCTTCCCGCGCTTCATTGCGGTAACGGATACGGTAGCTCTGTTCTTCTGTCACGTTGTCCTGGTCAAGCACGATATTACGCTGCAGCCCTTTTTCTTTGGTTACCCGGCCGGAAAAGCGTAGTGCAGAATAGTCTGTTACCGGCACATTCAGCGCACCGCGGATAATCGTACGGTCCACATCATCCCAGGCGTAGTCAGCACCAATTTCACCGGACACTTCCGTGTAATCCGGTGCTTTTGTCGTGACCTGAATCACACCGGCAGAAGCGGTCTGACCGAACAGAGTACCCTGCGGCCCTCTTAATACTTCGACTTGCGCCAGGTCGAACAGTTGTGGTGAAACCACGTTACCCTGTGGTACCTGGTCAACCACGATAGCTACCGAAGCTGCTGCCGTTTCGTTAAATACGTTTGTACCAATACCCCGCATACGGCCACCGCCGTTAGACTCGCCGCCGAAAGACTGACTTACTTCCAGAGCAGGTGTAGTACGCTGCAAATCGGTGATGCTGTAAATCTGATCCCGTTCCAGTTGTTCAGCCGTGGTAACGGTCATCGCGACCGGAACGTCCTGCAGTGACTCAGAGCGCTTCTGCGCTGTCACCATGATTTTTTCGATAGCGTGTTGTTTCTCTTCGGACTGTTCCTCCTGTGCAAAAGCATAAGGCGTAGCAGATGACAGTGCCATCGCGGTCATACAGGCAAGTTTGGTGAGAGTGAATGTGCTGTTTTCCATGTGTTTCTCTTCGTCTTTTAATTTAAACGAAAAATTAACAGCAAATTCACATTACTAAAAATAGATTATTTAGTGAGCAGTATAGATTTATCCTATACATCCTCAATTGTTTCTGATTGGCGAACAAACTGTTTCATCCCGGCTAATTGTTACACCCAGTTAACGGTTTTAACATTTTATACAAGTCTGGAGATCGCAGTTTCTGCTGCTTAACCAGATAAAAACAACAATACATAAAACCATGAGCAGGTGTAACCATGAATCCTACCCAAACGAAGAAAGCGCGCTCTCCGGGGGCGGCATTATTTTCCCGCAAAGGTCTGGCTGTGGCCGTGACGATTGCTTTGCATGGCGGACTGACAAGCCCCGGTGCGTCGGCACAAACTGACGACACACAAAGTCAGGGCAAATATAAACTGGAAACCATAGAGGTAACCGCCCGTAAAGTGACTGAGAACTTGCAGGAAGTGCCTATTTCAGTGACATCATTCAACGGCGATGCTCTGGAACGCCGCCAGATTTCCGGTACTGACGACATCGGCAAAATTACCCCTAACCTGCAATTTACTAATAATGCGCCTTTAGCAGGTAACAATAATTCTTCGGTTGTGTTTATTCGTGGCGTCGGACAAATCAGCTCAAGGGCCAATACTGACCCGGGCGTCGGGTTATATATTGACGATGTGTACATGGGGCAATCAGTCGGCGGCACCATGGAAATGCGGGATATCGAAAGTGTACAGGTACTGCGCGGCCCGCAAGGCACGCTGTTTGGTCGCAACACCATTGGTGGCGCGGTTATCATCAATACGCAGCAACCCGGCGATGAATTTGGGGGCAAAGTCAAAGCCGGCATTGGCAGTGACAGCTTAATGGAACTCTCCGGTGCAGTGGATATTCCTTTAACAGATGACTTGTTCAGCCGCTTCACCCTTGGTACGAAAAAGCAGGATGGTTATGTTACCCGCGCCTACGATGGTCTGGATTTAGGTGACACTAATAACACCACTGCAACGGCTAAATTCTTATACGAACCCGCCGGTAACTTTACCGCCAAGCTAAATTTTGACTACACCGAAGCGGATGAAAACGGTTCTCCGCTGGTATTTGCCGGTTATAACAACAACAACGACGTGAATGAAACCGGCACGGCGGCCAATGCAGGCTGGTTTGCAGCAAACCAGAGTGTAGCGGCAGGTTGCAGTGACGCCTGGGTTGCACTGCCCGGTCCTCCCGGACGTCCGGTCACGACAGCGGAAGGTTCGGCGCTAGACGTTTCAGGTCTGGTGACAGTTGGCGGCGGCCCCCGTGGTTATGTGGGTGAGAATACCGATTCGGCCTGTGCGAACAATCAGTGGAACAGCGGCCCGTTTACCAGCAATGGCACTGCAGAAGTTGGCAGTGAGCTGAAAAACTGGGGCACATCTCTGCACCTTGAATATGCCATCAACAGTGACTTGCAGCTTAAGTCTGTGACGGCATACCGCGACCTTGCCTGGACCGGTAAACGGGATGCTGACAACACGCCATTTACTATTCTGCATACCGATTTTGATTCCTCAGGCGACCAGTTCAGTCAGGAACTGCAACTGACTTACACCGGTGACGACCTGTCGGCCATTGTCGGGGCGTTTTACTACACTGAAAAAGTGACGGACATTTTGACAGTGCAGGTAGGCGACCGGGGTGACGGCTTTACCTGCGGAGAGGGCACAAACCGTTGCCACCTCGACAGCGACAACAATATCACCGATAACGAAGCCATGGCTTATTTCGCTCAGGCCACTTACGACTTCACCGACAAGCTGGCCGGTACGTTCGGTATTCGTTATACCTCAGAAACCAAAGGCTCGATTCCTGATCAGTTCGATTACGCCGACCCGGACACCAAATACCTGGAAAAGAAGCTGTATGAACATGACTTCTCGGCCACCACGGTTGCGGCGAACCTAAGCTATACGGTAACCAAAGACACCATGGTGTACACCAGCTATTCCGAAGGCTTTAAAGGCGGCGGCTGGAATTCAACCTTTAACTTCGCCCTTGAGCAGTCTGACCTGGACGCCGGCCACCTGTTCGACCAGGAAGAAGTGAAAACCTATGAATTGGGCTTTAAGTCTGACATTACCAGCGAATTCCGCTTAAACGGTGCGGTTTTCAGCTCTGACTATTCCAACCTGCAATTCAGTTACCGGGTATTCATTGCGCCATGGCTGTTCAATGCAGGTAAGGCTTCCATTGATGGTGCCGAACTGGAGTTCACCTGGATCCCTCACGATAACTGGATTATCGAAGGCGGTTTGGGTTACCTCGATACGTCTATTGATGAAGCAGTTCAAATTGAAGTGCCCGGCCGCCCGGTAAGCGCAGGGCCCGCAGAAGGCAATCAGTTACCTTTTGCGCCTGAATTACAAGGGAATATCGGTATTGGTTACTACGGCGAAATTGACGGCTACGGTATTCAGCCCCGCATTGATATTTCCTACAGCGACCCGGTATATTTTGATGCGGCAAACACTGAAGCCATTGCGCAAAACGATGCCTATACGCTGGTTGATATTTCGGTCGTTATCGAGTCGCCGGATATGGACTGGAAGGTGGCACTGGGTGTTAACAATGCTACCGATGAGATTTACCGCGTGTCTGGTAACTCATCTTTAGGTTCAGGCAGTGGCTACGCTGAAGCTGCCTACGCCAGACCAAGAATGGTATTCGCGAATGTAAGTTACGAGTTCTGAAAAGCGAATTTTTACCCATAATGACTAAGGTGCGCTGATACAAAGCGCACCTTTTTTTATCGCTGAATAGTGATTAAAGCGGCTGCGCCATCGCAATAGCAGAATCACGCATGATGCCGGCGTGTTCCATTTTGTCACCGCCCTCAATTTCGATTTCAGCAAGGCGACCTGAGTTTTCGACCACAAGGCGACAACGCTCCCACCGGCGGGTCTGGAATGCGCTTAATGCCTGAGACAATGTCGCTTTGTCATCCAGTTCTTCTGCCAAAACAATGGCATCTTCAAGTCCGATACAAGCACCGGATGCCAAATGTGGCGTAGTCGCATGCACGGTATCACCAATTAATACTACGCGGTTTGAATACCAGGGCGCACGCATCAACATGCTTTCCAGCGGACGATAGTGAATCATCGACTTCTCGTGCAACATGCCTTTCATTTGCTGCACAACCGGGGCGGGGAAAGACTCCAGCAACGCAATAAAGCGCTCTTTGAAAGTAGCCGGTTCAATAAACTCGTTGTCAGCCCGGTTTTCGGTTATGAACATGTACATTTCGTCTTTCGACATGGGGTTCACACCCACTTTCACGTTCTTACCCATCCACATGTGAATGTTTTCAATTTCAGGAATGCGGGGCAAAATTGCACGCCATACGCCCTGGCCGATGTAAGATGGCTTGGGTGCATCAGGGAACAATGTAGTTCTGACCGATGACATCAGGCCGTCTGAACCGACCACCAGCTCGTATTCGCCACTGGTACCGTCGGTAAAGGTCACTTCTACGCTATCGCCTTTGTCGTTAATGTTCTCAAAGGTAATGCCTAAGCGTACATTCACGTCGTATTCGCGGGTTTTGGCGGCCAGAATTTTTGCCAGTACCGGGCGCATGATGGCACCTTCACAGGGTGCTTCATTTCCTACCACCGGCGGCGCTGGAATATGCGCCAGATGGGTTCCGTCAGGCGCGTGCACATCTAAACCGGCGTGGGTTGCACCCTGCGCTTTAAATTCATCCAGCACACCGATTTGACGCAGTGCTCTTATGGTGGCGCCGCCAATGCTGATCCCGGCACCGTCGGTACGCCAGTTCTTATCAATCTCAACGAGATCAACCTGTATACCGCGCTTACTCATTTCGATAGCGGCAGACATACCTGAGAAGCCACCACCAATAATCAATACTTTATTTACGCATGCGCTCATTGTTCTTTTCCTCGTGATTCACAGAGTAAAACGACATCCTGTTCAGCGGTTACCGTGATGTTCAGGGGCGTTAAGAAGTCGCCCCTGCACGGACCTTTCACACACTCTCCGGTGTCGGGTGTAAATAACGCGCCATGCGCCGCACAAACGATATAGTCACCACCGGCATCCAGATAAACATCTTTTTTCCAGGGTAAGGCGGTATCGCCATAGTGCGGACAAATATCGCTGTAGCCATACAGCTTGCTGCCACGGCGCACAATAAAAACGGTGTCCTGACCCTGGGCATCAGGCAAAAAACCCCGGGAACTATTGTCGGGTAAATCATCCAACTTACAGAGCAGAACACCTTGGTTCATGACAATCAGCCTTTCGGTGGCGGCGGGCCCATTGGTGCCCACTTTTCGCGGTACTGCAGCAGGAACACCTGTGAGTTATCCGCACCCGGCAAGGCTTCGCGTGCGTCCCAGTTGTCATCATGAAGATCCATGTCTGCATCGAATTCCATGTTGCAGCCAAACGGGCTCTTGAAGTACCAGAACCAGTTGGAACCGAAGATGTGACGACCCGGTCCCCAGAAGCTCTGGTAACCTTTTTCCACCATGCGGTTACCGGCCTGCACCACCGCAGTCGGGCCAGACATGTGGAAGGTAAAGTGCTCAATACCTTTCATGTGCGGCGGCGTGTTCAGGAAGAACAGCGTATGGTGATCGGTAGTCCCTGCAGGACGCATGAAAGGACCCACATGACTAAAGCGGTCGGTGGTAATAAAGCCCAGACGTTCGGCGTAAAACGCTTCCGCTTTTTTGTAATCCGGCACGAAGTACACCACGTGAGACAGAGTGCGCGGCTCCGGCGTAAAGTCTTTCGATACGCCAATTTCATTGGCCGGACGCTGCGCAGGTGCACCCGGTGCATTAATCTTCTCTGCCGGCATATCCAGCGGTTTGCGCATAGTGACCTGAAAGCCCAGTACAAAACCCATGTCATCCACAGCTTCAATACTGCCGTCATCCAGACGTTTTACTTCACGGTCTTTCGACAGTTCGTCGTAAATGGCATCCACGGTTGCGGTGTCTGCGACACCGTAAATTGTTTTGCGGATACTTGAACCCGTTTCCAGCGGCGCAGGCAAACTGCTGTCGTCTTTGCTGTAAATCTCAATACCCGTGCCATCAAGGGCAACGAAGCGGTGTTCAGATGCCTGCGTTAAACCGTAATCCAGCGCAAACTGTTTACAGGCTTCCACATCATCAACACCAAAAATCAATAAATCCGGTCCGATAATATTCATGATTTTATCCTTCAATCGATGTGCGGGCGTTGAACGTTTCCGCTACCCAGTCAGCAATGTAATGACCGGCGTTAATACTGTTGTCGAAGCTGGAGTGCTGTACACCGCCTTCACGTTCGGTGAACACTTTCAGTTCACGCTTAGGACTGTTTACCAGTTGCTCGTAGGTGCGCTCTGCCCACTTAAGCGGGATTTGTGAGTCTTTCGAACCGTGGGTGACCAGGAAAGGCACTTTGATTTTTTCCACTTCACCGTCCAGGCACACGTTTTCAGCAATGGTCATGAACTCGTCGATGTCTTTTGCGCCCCATACCCAGCACACGTGATTCCAGTAATGCGGTACCGGGAAGTCGCCTTCTTTTTCCAGGCGGCGTTTCTGAACATCACGCCAGTCGTGGTTTGCCCCCCAGCACACACCTAATGCCAGGCGCGGCTCGTTGGCCACCGCACGCGGGCAGTAGTAACCCCCTAACGACACCCCTTCCATACCAATCCGGCTGTTGTCTACTTCAGGGTGCTGCTCCAGCCAGTCAACCACCGGTGATGCCCAGTGTTCGCTGTCGAAACGGGCGTTAATATCCTGCAGGCGTAAGGCTTCGCCGGTACCCGGCTGATCCAGTACCAGAGACGACACGCCGCGGTCAGCCAGCCATTTTGGTAAGCCAACGAGGTACTTCATTTCTTTGGTGGAATCCAGGCCGTTTACCTGAATTAGCAGCGGTGCCGGGCCATCTACGTTTTTCGCTTTTACGTAAAGACCGGACAGATGTTTGCCTTCATAAGGAATTTCAACGCGCTTACAGTTCGCACCTTTCAGCGCCATGCCACGTTCGAACAACTCCAGTTCGCGCTTGTACAGCTCAAGACGACCAGGGGCATTGTGAGCCTGCAAACGCTCACAGGTGATGAGGTACGAGGAAGCGCGCATGTACTTTTCACCGGCAGAAATCATACGGCCAGCCTGCTCGTCTTCTTCAGCCAGCACACACAGCTTGTCTGCCATGTTTGCCCAGGTATTGCGGAACGCTTCGGTACCCTCTTTGTCTTTTTTCTTTGCGGCTTCCTGCAGCGGTGCGCACATCTCTTCGATTTCACCGATACGGGCGCCCATTTCAATGGCGAGGTCGACTGACAGGTTCCACACATAGTTGGTGGGGAAATACTTAAACATGATAACTCCTCTTAAGAATTCGTCTTTTTAGGCACGAACGCGACGGCACGAACAAAGCCCGCCGATGCCTTTTTAATTTTGTAAGGGAAACAGGAAATCCAGAATCCGGACGCGGGAAGTGACTCAAGGTTTGAGAGCTTTTCCATTTGCCCGTAGCCGATATCACGGCCGGCTTTATGGCCTTCCCAGATAATTGACGCATCGCCGGATTCAGCGAAGCGTTCGCGGGTATATTTGAAGGGCGCATCCCAGCTCCAGGCATCGGTGCCCACTACCCGCACGCCTTTTTCAAGGAGGTACATAGTGGCCTCGCGGCCCAGCCCCACTCCGGCTTCCAGGTAGCCCGGCTCGCCAAAAATGGCACCGGCGCGGGTATTCACCACCACGATATCCAGCGGTTGCAGTTCATAGTTAATGCGCTTCAGCTCAGCTTCGATATCTTCTGCAGTCACCACATAGCCGTCTTCCATATTGCGGAAATCCAGCTTCACACCCGGACGCATACACCAGTCGAGAGGCAATTCATCAATACCAAAAGCTGGCTTGCCGCCGTCGGTGGTCGATGCGTAATGCCATGGCGCGTCCATGTGCGTTCCACTGTGGGTGGTGATTTGCAGGCGTTCGGCTGCCCAGGACTCATTGCCGGGTAACTGGTCGAGAGTAAGGCCGGGGAACATAGCCTCCATTTCGGGCCAGCCTTCCTGATGATCCATATAGTCAATCTTCGGCAACAGCGGCGGCGGATCGGTGTGAGGGTTGTTGTCCAGCGTGACGGACAAATCTACGATGTCAAAATCATTGGGGCTGAACATATTAGCCTCCTTTTACTGTTTGATTGATTTCGCCGAACAGCGGCTGGCCCTGCTTGTCGCGGCACACCATGTGTACCGTTTCACCCTCGCTTAAGAACGGGGTTTGCGGCTTGCCGTGCCTTATCAGTTCTTTAGCGCGCAGCTCGGCAATACAAGCCTGACCGGCTTCCGGGTTTGCATTGGAAACCGTGCCGGAGCCAAATACCGTACCGGCTTTGATAGGACGGGTTGTGGCGGCGTGGGCAATGAGCTCGTGAAAGCCAAAATGCATTTCACTGCCCGACGGACTGCCAAACCATTCGCCGTTGCGGGTGATATTGAGGGTTAAATGAATTCTGCCGTCTGCCCAGCTGTCCCCAAGCTCATCCGGCGTTACCGCGAACGGCGCAAAAGCGGTTTCACCTTTGGCCTGCACAAAACCGAATCCAGTTTTCATTTCACGGGGCGCGAGACCGCGATAACTGATGTCATTCAGTTGCACCACCAGTTTGATGGCCTGCATAGCCTCGTCGGGCGTAGCCCCCACAGGCACATCCGTGGTCAGAACACCGAACTCGCCTTCGAAATCTACGCCGTGGGCCGGGTTATACAGCGCAATGGTGTCGTTACATCCGGTGAAAGCATCGCCGGCACCCTGATAGATCAGCGGATATTTGTCGGCGTCTTCAGTGGGGTCGAGATTAAATGCTTTTTGCATCAAATGGCCGTGGTTCATAAACAATGAACCATCCAGCCACTGATACGTGCGGGGTAAAGGCGCTAAGAAACAGGCACCTGCAACCGGCTCGGCCTGTTCACAGGTGCCGTTATTCAATGTGTTGCTGATGTCCTGAAGTACCGGAAGCACACTCTGCCAGTCAGCCAGACACGCGGCCATGGTGCCGGCAGAACCGTGTACACGACACATTTGCGAAGTATCTTTTGAGATAACAACCAGTTGGCCATCCGGACTACCGTTATCGATTGAGGCTAGTTTCATCGCCGCTCCACAAACCGAACAAAAATTCGATTTTTTATTGTTAAAAATATTTAAATTAATGGAGAAACAATGTTAAATGGGCGCTGACCAAACAAAAAATTGAATGTATAGATGGTTTACATCAATTTCATAGATACCTAAACAGGCAACGAGGGCGTTATGCGGTTTGAACAGCTGGATCTGAATTTATTGGTAGCATTAGACATACTGCTGGAAGAACAAAATATCACCAGAACAGCCGACAAGCTGCACCTGTCACAGTCGGCCACCAGCAGTATTTTATCGCGGTTGCGGCATTATTTTGATGATGATTTGCTGGTGCAGATAGGTCGTAAAATGCAGCCCACACCTTACGCCCTTGAACTGCAGGAACCGGTAAGAGAAATGCTGAATATTGTGCGCGGCTCGATTACCAACAAACGTAAACTGGAGCCCGCCACCAGCCAGCGACATTTCCGCATTGTTGCGTCAGATTATATTATTCAGGTGTTCCTTGCCGGTGTACTGGCGAAAGTGCAGAAACTGGCGCCAGGCATGACCTTCGAATTTCTTTCACCTTTCACTGTTGAAGTGGAAACCATGGTGAAAAGCGGCATTGATATTGTGATTGCGCCGGAAAGTGAAACCGTAGACGGTTATCCCCACGCCTTTTTCTCCACCGACGAACTGGCCTGCATTGCCTGTAAAGACAACCCGGATACGCAGGGTGGCCTGACGCCGGAAATCTTCTCATCGCTGGGGCACGCCTCAGTGGGTTTTGGCCGCGTGAGTTTACTGAGCATTGAACAATGGCTGATAAACGAGCGCAACATCGAACGTAAAGTCGAAGTGATCACCAACGACTTTACCTCACTGTGCACCACGGTGGTCAGCACCGGCAGACTGGCCATTATCCCCCGTCGTTTCGCTGAACTCATGGCCACCTTCATGCCCATCGACATTTTATCCATGCCCTTCGATTTTCCCGACCTGCGGGAAGCCATGATGTGGCACCCTACCGTAGACAGCGATCCTATTCACCGCTGGCTGCGCACCCTGATTTTAGAAGAAGCGGCCTTGGTGAGTAGTTGATGTCGTGAGGTGATATTCACCTCACATTTCTTATCCTACTTTCAGCAGCACCACACCAGATATGATCAAAAATACGCCGATGTAGCGCAGCAGTGATGTAGGGTCGCCAAAAGCAAAAACGCCAACCAGAAATGTACCGGCAGCGCCTATGCCGGTCCATACGGCATACGCGGTGCCAAGAGGAATATCCCTTTGTGCCAGATAGAGTAAAAAGCCGCTGACACCCATAAATGCAATCGCCATGGCGATGCCACCCCATTTGTACTGACCGCTTTGAGATAACTTCAGGCCCAGAGGCCAGCCAATTTCGGTTAACCCTGCCAGCACCAGATAAACCCAACTCATCGTTTTCCTCATTAAATGATGAACTATTGGGCGGCATACTATCTTTATTTATAATGAATACCAGTTAGCAACCATCACTTTTACTGATATGTTAAATCTTGAGTATATCCGCATGTTCGTTATCGCCGCAGAACAAGGCTCGTTTTCTGCCTGTGCCCGCAAGACAGGGAAAGTGCAGTCGGCGGTAAGTCAGGCAATCAATAATCTTGAAATTGACTTAGGCGTGACATTGTTCGACCGCACATCCAGACAACCTGTCCTCACAGAAGCAGGAACACGCCTGTTGAAAATGGCCCAGGGTCTGTTAGTGCAAGCCGATGAGCTGTCGAAAACAGCTGCGGCAATTAGCCAGTCTCAGGAAACGCGGCTGAGTATCGCCATCGACGACGGTATGCTGACACCTGCCATTTATGCGCTCATTGCCAGACTCGAAAGCCGCTTTTCCACACTGGAATTAGACTTCGCTACCCTTCCTTCTCACGATATCGCTCTCGCGGTTGAAAGCGGTAAAATTGACCTGGGTCTCATGTTTTCGGAAATTGAATCCATGAAAACCACAGACTTCTTCTTCGTTGCCAATGTTCCTTTTGTCGCGGTGTGCCATCCGTCACACCCCCTCGCAGAGGCCAGCAAGATATCTTCAACGGCGCTGCTACAGCACAAACAGATAGCCGTTCGCGGCAGCGCAAAACGCGAATCTCAATTCTTAATCAGCATGGCATCTAACGTGTGGTGGTGTTCAGGCTACCAGCACGCACTGTCATTACTTCTGCAAGGAATTGGCTGGGCATACCTGCCAGCATTTATGGCTAAGGATGCGCTGATAACCGGCAAACTCAAACCAATGGACATGGTTTTTGATCATAAAACCTGGAGCGTACCGGTAGACATCATCACGCCACGGGGCCGCCTGCACGGCCCTGTGGTGCAATGGTTTAGCAATGAGTTGAAGAAGACGCTGGCAGAGGAGTTTTAATTTGCCAGCAGGAGCTAAAAACAGAAGTTGCAGAATAAATCACCAACATTGATTTACAAAATCATAACCCGATTAACAAATTTATAAACAGATAATTTCAACCCTTTAAATAGAATTCAAATTCCATTTAACAATCAGGCAGACAAAAATGCTTTCACTGACTGATTTAGAAATAGAATGAGGATTCAATGAAGGGCAAACGGATATTACTAGCAACAGCGGTTTCAGCTGCATGCCACCAGACAGCATGGAGTCAGGAGCCCGCGACAGTTGAAGAAGATGTAGAGATCATCGAAGTTACCGCACAGAACCGGGTACAGTCGATTGCAGATGTACCTATCTCTATGAATGTACTCAGCGGTGAGTGGTTAAAAGATAACGCTACCAGCGATCTGCACGGCATTTCAAAGCTGTCTCCTGATTTTTCCATTACTCAGGACACCATCTCCACCAAGGTATCACTACGCGGTATCACCACAGAAAGTGCCGATGAAACTCAAGATCAGTCACTGGCGGTGAGCATCGACGGCGAATATTTGAACCGTCCAAGGGTGCTTAATGCAGCCCTGTTCGACATCTCCCGCATTGAAGTTTTGCGTGGTCCGCAGGGCACACTATTTGGCAGAAACGCCACCGGCGGCGCACTTAGTATTATATCGAACAAGCCTGTATTCGGTGAATGGTCAGGCTCAGCCTCTGCTGATTTCGGCTCGTTTAACGCCAGAGAGCTGAATGCAGTGTTAAATGCGCCGTTAGGCGACAACGCCGCCGTCAGGTTTGCCGGCTTCAGTTCAGACAGAGACGGTTATATTTCTCACCCGGATGTGTCGTTTAAATCCGGCGATAAAGATGTAAAGGCTGCGCGACTATCTTTTGCGGCAGAACCCACGGAGCGGTTGTCGTTGTACCTGGCGCTGGAAACCTCGCAACAGGAAAATAATCCGGTATCAGCAGCATCATTCAATGATGCGACCGAAGGCCAGTCCGATCTTAACGGGCAATGTAATGAAGCCGCCGGCTGGTTTGAAGTTACACAAATTGAAGGTAACGTGCTGTGTTCTCCGCAATTTACCAATAATAAAGACAGTATCGATCCACGAAACTACCCGGCTGCAACAACCGCAGAAATGGGATCTTATCAGCTTGAAGGTGACGCTGTTCGCGGGCAACTGGACTATGCCGCTGACGCATTCACCGTTTCATATCGCGGGGCTTTCCGCCAGAGCGAACTCCGTGCTGCTGAGACGCTTTTCCCCAGCTATCTGTTCTATCGTAACCACGACATAGACACCATGAGTAACGAACTCAGACTGAGTGGCGGCGAAGGCGATTTCTTCTGGCAGGGCGGCATTTTCCAGTTCAGAGAAGAAATGAATATCTACTCAGGTTTGCTTTCCTATATCGGCGCCTATCCCTTTGGCCCTCAGGGCTACTGGGCAAATACATTCTATCGTCCTGACTACACCTCTGAATCGGTAGCCGCATTCGGACAAGTGGAATATCCACTGGCAGATAATTACACCGTGATTGCCGGATTCCGCTATACCAAAGACGAGAAGACTGGCACCAATACCATTCTGCCCGGCGCCCTCACCTTTGACGAGAACCCCACACTCCGTCCCAAAGAAACCGAAGGCGCCACCACTGAATTATTGTCAGCAAAGAACAATGAATTCACCTGGAACCTGGGTCTGAACACGGATATTTCAGACAACACCATGCTCTACGGAAAAGTGAGCAAAGGCTATAAAGCAGGTGGCTTCGACAGTACAGGTTTAGAGTATGCGCCTGAAATCCTTTACGCCTGGGAAATAGGCACCAAGTCCCGTATTTCCACAGTGTCTTTCGATGCTTCCGCTTTCTACTACGACTATAAAGATCTTCAGGTTTCCTTGTTACTGGATACAGAAAAAGGTGCGCAAACCTTTAACGCAGGTAAAGCCACAATCTGGGGTGCAGAAGCATCACTGACGACAGAAATCATGGATGCAGGAGTGCTGGCCCTGACGGCGAATTACCTGAATGCAGAGTTCGATGATTTCGCTTCTGCTATCAGTGTGCAATGTCTTGGCGGCTGCTCAACCACCACAGTAACAGTGATTGACGGAGAAACAGTCAACCTTGCCGGGAACGAGCCGTCAAATTCGCCGGACTGGATTTTCACCGGGTCTTACACCCACTTCTGGGAATTAAGTAACGGCTCACTGGTGGGCAACATATTCACCCGCTGGAAAGACGACTACTACCTGCTGCCTTCAAACCACGAAGACGCCCGCCAGGAAAGCTATTTCCAGACCGATATCAGCCTTAAATACGTCTCCCCTTCTGAGCAGTGGGAAGTTCAGGGCTATGTAAGAAACCTCGAGGACAACTACGTACTCAGCAGCTATGTATTCAATGTTGCTGGTCCTGACGACGTGCAGCAGTGGAGCTGGCAACTGCCCCGCACTGCCGGTGTGAAAGTCACTTATAAATTCTACTAAAACAAGGACAGAAACCATGAAAATTAGAAATCTACTATGCGCAGCAAGTTTATTGCTGCCGCTGATGCAGTCTGCATTGGCAGCAGAAGCCGAAAGCACTGTTATACCGGTACCGGATTACCGTCCGCCTGAAACCGTTCAGAAAATTTCGGTGCCAATAGTCCCCGACGCTGAACGCAGCAAGGTATTGATCGTTGCCGGTGAAAACTCTTATGAGCACGACTGGACCGGTGTTAACGCCAGGCTCCGCACCATGATGCTGGACTCGGGCAAACTGGATGTGCGGGTTATTGAAGACTTCTCCGTTGCCACACTGCCCATGCTGAAAAAGTATGACGTGGTATTTCTGAACTACCTGGGCAAATGGAATTACACCGATGAAAATGAAAATCGCTGGAGCGAAACGGCTCAAAAAGCGCTGTTCGACTATGTAGCGCAGGGGGGCGGCCTGGTGATCTACCACAGTTCATTTAATATCGGCTCGCCCTCCTGGCCTGAGTACGAAAAGCTTGCCGGCGGCACCATGCGCCCGTTTCACGGCAGCCGGCGCTCTCCGCCAGATGCCTTCCGCGTACATGTGACCGACCGTGATCACCCTGTCACCAAAGGCATGCGCGAGTATTTCTGGACCTTCATGGATGATATGTACACCAACATGTACTGGCATCCTGATGCCAAAGTGCATGTTCTGGCCACCGCTTACGATGATGCTGCCAACTATCAGCAAAAGTATGCGGGCCCGAAATATCCACCGCATTTGTACACGGATGAAAAGCTGAACAATATGCAGGGCATGGATGCGGAAAATCCACAAGTGTGGACAGTTGATTACGAAAAAGGCCGGGTATTCTGTATTGCTCTGGGCCATGGCCCTGACACCATTGCCTACGACGGTGTGAAGTCACTCATCCTGCGTGGTACAGAGTGGGCTGCTACGGGTGACGTTACCATTGATGTACTTGAGAAAGCGGCTGCGTTTAAAGAGTAATGTCTGCGTAACTCACTTTTACTGAAGCCCGGTATAATTGCCGGGCTTCAACGTCTGGCGGCTAGCTACCAGCAACTGCACTTTTTTTGAAAGGGCGCTGTGGTCACAGCACCCATTGCAATCAGCTTAGTGTAAAACTCTCCGCTTCACCGGCTCTTGCCGATGGCGCAATCCACACTCTGAATTCACCACTCTCCAGTTGTTGCGATAAATCGCGGGCAATAAAAGTCATCTGTTGCGGCTTGATGGTAAAAGAAATTGACCGGCTTTCCCCGGCAGCCAGGGTAATTTTGTCGAAGTCGATGAGCTTCTGTACCGGTTGCACAACTGAGGCAAACCGGTCCTGAATATAGCACTGCACAACTTCTGTGGCTGCCCGCTTACCGGTATTCGTCACCGTAACCGATGCCGTGACCGCCTCACCCTTTTTCACTTCACTTTTATCCAGTGTCACACCGCTGTAGGTGATTTCCGAATACGTCAGACCATGTCCGAAGGGGTACAGCGCATCATCGGGAATACCAATGAAATGAGACTGGAACATATGGGTTGTACCCGGTGCCGGCGGACGACCGGAGCTTTCCCTTGCATAATAATACGGCTGTTGCCCGCTGGCGATGGGGAAAGTTACCGGCAGACGACCTGAAGGCGACTGATCGCCAAACACCACATCAGCTATAGCATGGCCGCTTTCTGTGCCCAGGAACCAGGTGACCAGAATGGCTGATGCCTCTCGCACTGCCCCTTCCAGCGCCATGGCACGACCATTTCGCAGTAATACCACCAGCGGTTTGCCGGTAGCGGCCAGTGCTTCAGCTAACGCCTGTTGTGCTGCCGGCAGAGTGATTTCTGCCCGCGATGACGCCTCACCAGACATGTTAGTGGCCTCACCAATTGCCAGCACCACCACGTCACACTGTTTAGCAGCCTCTACAGCTCGCTTTATGCCACCTTCAATGGCGGTGTCGATACCGCACCCGTCTTCAGTAAGGAGTTGCGCAGCAGGTATTTTCTCTGCAAATCCGGCTTCAAGGGATACAGACGCTTTTTGCGGTGCAAAAGGCGACCAGGAACCGTCGATGTTTTTAAGATCCTTCGCGAAGGGGCCAATCAACGCAACTTTTTGTTCTTTACTCAGCGGCAGCACACTGCCGGTGTTTTTCAGTAACACAACCGACTTGGTTGCAGCTTCCCGCGCCAGTGCAATATGTTCTTCCGGGGCCTGCTGCGGTGCCGCTATTTCGTCGATGCGGTGGAACGGGTCGTCAAACAATCCGGCCTGCTGTTTCACATGCAGAATGCGGTACACGGCTTTATCCACAATGGCCTCGTCGAGCTCGCCGCTGCGCACCAGTTCAGGCACATATTTAGGGAAGATGCCGCTGACCATACCAATGTCACAACCTGCTGACAGCGCCAGTTTTGCCGCTGCTTTTTCGTCTTTGGCATAGCCATGCTTAATCAGTTCCAGTTCACTCTGGAAGTCGGAAATGACCACGCCGCTGAAGTGCATCTCATCACGCAGTAAGTCGGTTAGAATGGCCTTATTACCGGTAGCTGGCACGCCGTCAATAGTATTGAAAGACGCCATGGTAAAAATGGCACCCGCCTCAAAGGCAGCTTTGAAAGGCGGCAAATACACTTCGTGCAGCACCCGGTCAGACACTGACGTGCCCTGATAATCCAACCCGGATTCCGCCGCTCCGTATGCAAGGAAGTGTTTAGGACACGCCAGTAATCCCCGTGAGTCGGCAGGGCCGCTCCCCTGGAATCCTTTGACTCTCGCCGCTGCGAATAAACTGCCTAACAGCACATCTTCACCGGCACCTTCCACCACACGGCCCCAGCGCTGATCACGGGCAATGTCCACCATGGGCGCGTAGGTCACATCAATACCCAGATTGGTCGTTGCTTCAACGGCGCAGGCCCGTGCTGTGCGTTCTGCCAGTTCCGGTTCAAAACTGGCCGCTTCCGCCAGCGGTACCGGGAAAATAGTATGGTGGCCATGAATAATATCGGCACCGAAAATTAACGGAATTTTAAGGCGGGTGTCTTTTACCGCTGCGGTTTGTGCGTAAATAACCGAATCGATGTCTTCCGGCGACGTCATCATGCCCATCATGCCGCTTTTGATTTGCGCCTGCTGATTCTTCAGTAAGTCTGCCGCCTGCTCCGGTGAGAAGTTAGGCGTGAACGGATTAATCTTCTGGAAATTCGGCTGCACCATACGGGGAGACAACACACCGTCCATATGCAGTTGTCCGGCTTTTTCTTCCAGTGTCATACGGGCAATGAGGCCGGTCAGGTGTGTGTCCTGTTTGCCTTTTACCTGGCTGGCACAGCCGGAGACGGCGGCGATTACGGCAGTGGCGATAGAACCTTTCAGAAAGGTACGTCTGGTAACGTTTTTATTCATGTTCATCCTGTGAGGTTATTGGCATAAAACTGAAAAAGGCCCGCGGAGTCCGGCCATCCGGTAACTGGCATCCGGTGAGTACACGCCCGACGGGAATCCGCTTTTCACCGGGTTGTTTTTTGCCTGCCAGATAAGCTGGTTGGCCCAGTAGTTAGCCACATCAATGCGAAGGGTGTTCATCCCCCGTTTAAATGCTTCGGGTGCAATCACCTGCCAGGGCGGTGTAAACAGTGTGCCGATGTCGTGGCCGTTAAGTGTGAATCTGGCAATATTCCCTGCGTCCCCCACCGCTATGCCAATCGGAGTGGTACAACTTTTAGGCACAGTAAATCCGGTCTCGTAGTGACTGATACCACTGAACCCTTGCAGAGTTGTATTTCCCAGTTCATTGAGCGGGGTGAGCGCATTCAGATTCACTTCCTCAAGCGGCCCGTCAGCGCTATCGAAGGTTAACGACCAGGCAGTTTGAACTTCGTGTTTCTGCAGGCTCGGTTGCTGCGCCGGTGCTGCTTTTTTCAGCGGTTTATTGGTAATAAAAATAAACACAGAGCCAAATGCAGGTAGTGACAGCGACACGCTTCTACCCGACTGTTCAAGCTCAGTAACCTTTCCGTTTACTGCATCAAACCGGTATGCGAAGTTGCCGTTACGGGACGGAGTAAAAAGGTTCTCCACTGGCATATCAGCGGTATTCACAATGAAGTAAATGTCGCCGTCATCTGTGCGGCGTTGCCTCACCAGCAAATCATTTTGCGAATTGTCGAACTGCCATTGTGGCGGCACGCTCAGCGCATCCATGGCAGATTGAATGTTGCTTGTGGCGATTACATTAGTCCTTTGCCAAAGGGCGTTTGCCTGCTTCTTAAACACAGCCTGATCATCGGCAAGGGACGGACTGCCAGCGGGCATTTCCCCAACAATCGTCACCCCCTGCTCTGCCAGTTCTTGCAGCTTATGCAGGGTTGACAGTGTCATCAGCGAGGCATCGCCACCAAGGTAGATAAACTGATATTCCGTGCCGCCCCGGGTTTGAAGGGTTTTATTTTTCGTTACTGTTAGCCAGTCCAGTGCCTGCGCCGAGACATAATCGAAGGCGGCGCCCGGAGGAATACTATGTTGTGGCGCATCACCGGGCTGCTCATCACCAAATAGAGACGTCACCGGTGCTTCCTCGCCAATAAAATAGGCAAAGGTACTTACCGGCGCGCCTTGCTGCATCAAATACTGAGCGCGGGTGAGATAGGTGATCCATGGCTTTGCCATACCAGCCCAGGTACTGTTGCGGTTAAAGTAATGCCCGAGCAGCGGCATCATCGGCTTGCCGGGTGTACCGTCAATACCTTGCGCCTGATGCACAGAGCTGTGCAACATAAACCGGTTGCCGCCGTACACCAGTGCTCTGTCGGCTGCCCGCTTCAGTTCCGCAGGACCAATGTCCCAGGGCTGACCGAAGGCAGTCATGGCTTCAACTGCCACAATCTGTTCGCCTTTCAGCGTGGCGACAGAAGCCGCCCCTTTCACATCGGCAATGTAGGTGGGCTTAGGATTTTTTTCAGGGTCAAAGTACCAGAACGCTGCCATGGGAATCCCGCCCGCCAGACGCATATCGATGTCGTTCCCAAGTTGCGGGCGGTGGTCTTCCAATGCTTCGGTGTAATAGTCGAGCCCGAGTTTTTCAGCTCTTGCAGCAATGGTTTTGTAGTGCGCGGTATTCAACGTTTGTGACAGAAAGTGCCGGTAATCCCATAAGAATCGGTCGGTTTCGGCAGCGCTGCTAATCACTTCACCGGTGAGTGCTGGCAACCAGGGCGTTACATCATAGGGCGTGGCTGCTGCAAAGGCGTCAAGCAATTCGGTACCAGCATTCTGCGGACCCGATTCGATGCTGTCACTGAGCAGGCCGGTGATGCCGTCGAACAGTTCACCGTTTTCATCGCGGTAAAACTGCAGGTACGTATCGAGGTATCGGCTCAGTGCTTCAGCGTTAAATTTATCGGTTTCAAGGCCGGTGGCATTGTGCTGTGCCGGACCATTTTCGTGTCCGGTTAAGCTGTACCCCAACCTGACAATACGCCACTGCCCTGCCGGCGCCTGCCAGTTTAAGGTACCGTTCTCATCCATAAAGCTTGTAATGTCGCGCACATCATTTGCTGAAACAGCAGCCTCAGAAGCATTTTGCACATTTAACGGGTAGTAGCGGGACGCAGCGGCAAATCCGGCTTTTTCTTCAAACGCATTTACCACCGGGCGAACATGAAGCTGCACTTCCGACACCGCATAAGCACTGGCGTGGGCAGGGAAAGGCAATTTGTTTGCCCCCTGAGCATAACTTAGCGTATCGATAAAACCCGGTTCAGTGCTGCGGGTGAGTGTAAGGGCAAAGTAGCGGGCGGTAACAGTTTCAAACGAGGCGGTTCGGGTAAGTGAGCGTGTTGCATCTAGCACTGCCAGCGGCGTACAGCTTGTCTGAGACTCACTTTCACAAGCAAACCAGGTGGCTACCGGCGGATTAGGCGTACCAAAACCGCGGCTGCCGGGTAAGCCGAGTGTCACGCCCTGCACGCTCACATTTTTACCGGCATCGAATTGCAAGCGCACGATACCGTTTTCATCAGCATCAATAGCCGTAGCTGGCCAGAAGCGTCCGTCACCCAGCTGCTCTGTCAGTGATGCCTTTCCTGAAACCTGAAGAGCAACAGACTCATGTGCCTTAACCGGGTAGGCCAGTACTTTGACATCGCGGTAATAATCGTCGATATGATGGGATGCGTGACCGATGGCCTCAACGGGAATATCCTGAAACGGCCCTGCAACGGCGGGGGGTAAAGGTAATGACGTGGTGATTTGCTCACCGCCTTTTATTTCAGTTTCTGACCACACCCATTTTTTCATGGCATCCTGAGGCATTACCCACGGGCCGCCAGTGGCGCTCCAGCCCGGGGATGTGGTGATCACAAAATCTAACCCAAGCGATTTCGCTTTGGCAGCACTTTGCTGAACGGCACTTTTCCAGGCTGCACTACCAAAAGTAAGCGGTGTTTCCGGTGGCGGTCCCATGCCTGCATCGAACAATTGCACGCCACCCACACCGGCAGCATGCAGCCACTCTAAATCGGCAGCGGCTTCATCGGGATTTACATCGCCGTTCATCCAGTGCCACCACGCATGGGGGGCGTAGGTTGATGAAGGCGTGTGGAAGTTGTCACTTAATGACTCTGAAGACTCAGCAAGAACCGGAGTACTAAAAATGAAAGCGAGAACCAGCAGGAAAACGCGGCGCGGGTTGAATATCATTTATCTCTCCATTGAATGTCATAACGTCAAGAAGAGAGGATATCAACCCACATAAACTTGAACCTTTACTCAAGTTTGCATTTCAGCAAATTTTTAACATTTCATACAATGGATTTCTTCAATAGCTGGACTGTGTATTTTCAATAGGTTGCAGGGCCAGGTATAGAGAGTGAGTATCGCGGACTTATTTCAGCCCGCGATAAGTAAACTGACTAAACGTAGCACTGCCTTTCCCGCAGGCAAATAATGCCGGTTTCAGCCCCTGCAGGTCATCAATGGTATTCACGTTATACCCTGAGGTCTCACTGCGCACGGTATGGCGGGTCCAGTTTTTTCCGTCTTCACTGTAGTAGAAGGTAACGATGTGACGGTCGTTACGTATTTTCATGTGAAGCCGTCTGGTTTGCGGTGCCGGCTCCCGCCAGTAGCTGGATTTACCGCCACGGTAGGTCACCATGCCTGATTCACTTTGTCCCATCCCCAGATACAAACGGTTGTTATAAAACAGCAATAAGCCCGCTTCGGTACCCGCTTCCAGATTGACGATAACACTGATTTCATAGGCCTGATCGCCAATGGTCTGCACCAACGGCGCACTGTCGGTTGGGGACGAACCGGCGGCTTTCAGTTTCAAACCATCAGGCGTATAAGTTACCCGCGACTTCTCACTGGCAGCGGCGCCAAAGAAGGTCCAGCGGGTGCCAAGGGAAGACGATGTGAAGTTGTCTGAATGAGTAAACCCATGAGGTAGCGCCTCGCCTTCTGGTTTTGGTAGCGGCAGAGATAAATCACCACCCAATGCGACAGGCCAGTTATCATCATCCCAGCCCATAGGCTCAACCAGGGTTTGTCGTCCCAACGTACGAAAACCATTTTCATAACCGTGATACACCATGTACCACTTGCCCTGCGGCCCTTCCAGCATGGTGGCATGGCCACGGGACCACCACTTTTCGTCCTCACTTTCGGTTCTGACAATGGGGTTATGCGGGCAATTTTCCCAGGGACCGTCGATGGTTTTGGAGCGCGCCACAATCACCATATGGCCGGTTGCAGGACCAGCGGTACCACCCACTGCAGACACAAGATAGAAGTAATCCCCGCGACGGAATAACTTAGGTCCTTCCAGTGCGTAGGCTTCGGTGATCCAGTCATCAGGATACTGCCAGCCATCATACACCTGCTCCAGCTCACCGATGGTCGACAGACCATCATCTGCCAGTCGAATTCGCTTAATGCCTGATGTAAACAGCCAGCGCTGCCCCTTCTCGTCCACGATGTGGCCAGGGTCAATCACACCGCCGAGGTGCAGATCAACAGGTTCGCTCCATGGGCCCTCAATGTTGTCAGCGTGAATCACCATAATATTGGCAAAACTTGCCAGTGGCGGCGACCAGGGCGCTTTCATAAACGGAATATAGATGTAGTACCGGCCGTTGTGTTTGACTAAATCCATGGCAAACACAATCCCCAACGGCTCTTCCAGCGCAGGGCCCACGGGTTGCCAGTTCACCAGATCTTTGGAGTGCCAGATTAAAATGCCCGGCGCAGCATCAAACGACGAATGGGTCATGTAGTAATCGTCACCATCCCGCAGGATTGTGGGGTCAGGATAATCTCCGGCCAGTACCGGATTCAGGTAAGTACCGTCACCCAGGTCAGCCTGACGATGCCCTTCTGCTGAACGTCGCCAAGCAGGCTGGCTTGCTGATGCCACAGACAGTCCCGGTAATAAACTCAGGCCGGTGGCCGCTCCGGTGGATAAGGAAAGAAAATCTCTGCGTGACACTGGCATGGCATTACTCCGTCTGAGGCCCGATTTTGTCGAACCTGACAATTTTTTCTGTAAAAAAAAGAATGTGTGCATTAGCATCAAAACACATAAGGGAAGCATTTTGCGTGCTAATGCACATGATGCCGGAGTGACTCAACTGGAAAAGAAGCACTTCACAGCATGCCAGATCACAACATTTTTTTAACGATTTGAAAAATCAATAACATTGATAAGAACTACCTGAAAATCAGATAGTTAAATTCCATAACAGAAAGAAGAAAAAGATGAACGAACCTGCCCGATTTCGTCAGGCACAGCAGCGCCGGAGCCGTAACGCTCAGGAAAAAATATTTGAGGTGTCTGCAAATTTACTGAAAGAAAAAGGCCCTGATGAATTTACGCTTAAAGAACTCAGTAAACTGACTGGTGTGTCAGTGGGGTCTATTTATTACCGCTTTGAAAGCAAAGAAACCCTGTTGATTGAATTACAGAAAAAAGAGTACCTGCAAGCATCGAAAGATATTGAAGCCCGGTTTCTTAAGCTGTCTGAAACCACAACGTCGTTAAAGGAAGCCATTAAGCAAGCTGGCCGTGAATACGCCGAACATTTACAAATTTTTGCGCCGCTTATCCGCGCCTTCATGAAACTCGCCCTTAGTGACAAAATCGTTTCTGAAGCCGGTACGAAAATTTATAAAAACAGTCAGGCGCTGTATGAATCACTGCTGCTGCAATTCAAAGACGAGATAAAACGGGAGAACCCGGAACGGGTAGCCCATACCTGTTTTAAAATTCTCAACACGTCGCTGGCAAGATACCTGGGATTCGGCAGCCTGGAGCCCATTACAGAAGGGTTGAGCTGGGAAGAATTGCTGGAAGAAGTGACCGAAGTGCAAACCTACTACCTGTGTTCCCCCGATCACAACGCCTGACATGGTAATCTCACCAAAACACATAAAAACGGGCCGGTATAACACGCAAATATACCGGCCCGGTGTGACTACACCCTTCCCGCCCGTAACTGCTCTGCAGCGTATGTTGCTGCTCTGGCAGTCAGTGCCATGTAGGTAAGAGAGGGATTCTGGCAGGCTGACGATGCCATGGCAGCACCGTCTGTCACAAACAGATTGGGGACATCGTGAGATTGATTATACCCGTTCAAAACCGATGTTCTGGCATCACGCCCCATGCGCGCGCCGCCCATTTCGTGAATGGCTGAGCCGCCGGGGTTTGGCCGATCTGAGCCGAACAGTACATGGCCACCGGCTTTCGCCACCATAGCAGCGGCTTCTTCTTTCGCCGCACTCAGCAAATCATGTTCGTTTTTACCGAAGGCGAAATTGATATTCAGTACCGGCAAGCCGTCTGCATCTTTTGCCTGCCAGTTCTGGCTGATGGCATTGCCTTCCCTTGGCAGACACTCAGCAAACGTGGTGAGTACAAACTTCCAGTCACCCGGTTGCCGTAAATTTTCTTTAAATGAATGACCGAGTCCGGGCATGTTTGTACCCCGGCTCCAGCTTGGCCGGTACGCACCGCCCTGATAAGAGAAGCCCCGTAAAAACTCCCGCTTGTCTTCTCCCATGTTCACAAACCGGGGAATAACAATACCTGTGGGCCGGTTTCCGTAATAATAGTGATCATTGAAACCCGGCATTATCGACGCCACACCCAGAGTGGATGCGTGATCCATAATGTATTTGCCCAGTACGCCGCTGTTGTTTGCCAGCCCCTGAGGAAATGCATCAGACACCGAGCGCTGCAACAAGGCAACGGAGTTAAAGGCACCGGCACATAAAAACACCATGCGGGCAGCATACTGTGTGCGTTTTTGATCAAGACGGTTAATCACCGTCACCCCGCGGGCTCGCTTTAGTTGCGGGTCGTAATCCACGGTTTCGACCACCGCATCGGTTTTTACGGTCAGGTTGCCGGTGGCCATTGCGGCGGGCAAGGTAGAACTCTGGGTACTAAAATAGGCACCATAGGAGCAACCGCGCCCGCAAATATAGCGGTTCTGGCACGCGGCACGGCCTTCTTCCGGCTTGCTTTCAGTCAGGTTGGCCGTGCGCCCGATGGTGAGCCTGCGATCAGGATAATGTGCGGCAATGTGCTCACGCATGTGTGTTTCCACTGGCGTTAACGCCATGGGCGGCTGAAACTGACCATCCGGCAACTGGGACAGATTTTCTTTTGCACCGGATACGCCGATAAAGGCTTCAACTTTGTCGTACCACCTTTTCAGATCGCTGTAACGCACCGGCCAGTCTGTGCCATGTCCGTCTTTTAAGTTAGCTTCAAAGTCGGTATCACTCCAGCGATAACACTGCCGCCCCCACATTATTGAACGACCGCCCAGGTGGTAGCCACGGTACCAGTTAAACGCCGTATCGTTCTGCGTGTGATAAGGATGGTCGGAATCTTTTACCCAGTAGTCCTGTGTCCATTCATCAAGATGGATATTGTGCTGTTGAACGGCCTGGTGTTCGTTTAGAAAAGCCTGGTCACCCTCGCCCCGGAAAGGCAACTCCCAGGGGGCTTTCATCTCATTTTTATAGCCACTGCGGTGAGGCAGATCCCTACCCCGCTCCAGCAACAGCACTTTCAGGCCCTGTTCACACAAGGTTTTAGCTGCCCAGCCACCGGTAATGCCGGAGCCCACAACAATGGCATCGTACTGCTCACTCATCCGAATTTTACTCCTGTCCAGTCACTTGAAAATGCGCGGGTTGACGCATCGGCGGGCACATCTGCATCGAACTTGCCGGGAATAAGCACGTAGCGTAGTTCTTCACTGCTGCCGGCTTGCGATGTGTAATAGCCGGTAACAATAAGCGCTTTGATGGCTTTCCATAACGCCAGATCGCCTTGTGGTTTCTCTGCCGGATTGCGGCTGAAGCTGCCATTGTCGATTGGGGTGAGTGCTTCAATTTGCTGCTGGTAACTTAAGGTGTTGAAGCCGGGCACGTCGCTAAGCAGTGCAAATTCAAATCGACTGAGGGCATCCACAGGCGCACCGGACAAGCCATGTTTCACGGCCACCTCAACGAATTCAGGTACTTTTACGTCAACGGCACCTGGAGTATCCGTTTGCGGGATCACAAGATCGCACAGGGTGCTCAGGAACAAATTATCCGGATTAGATGAAGGCTGCTTCTCTGCCACTGCCCACACTTTTGCAGGTAAAACGGTGAGACCGGACACAACCAGCATGCCGGTAATAAAATTGCGGCGGGCGTGGTCAAAATGATTATTCATGGCCAGCTCCTGCTGCACTTGTATTTGCCCTTGTTGCAGAATTCGCGTCTGATGCACTCACCATACTGGTTGCCAGCGGACGGGCGAACAGTAACCAGCCACTGATAGCGGCAACAATCACACCGAATGTCAGCATGGTGGCAGCACTGCTGCCGGTTAAAACGTCCAGCGCGGTTAATACCAGCGGCGTGGCGAAATTGGCCAGCGTATACACCAGCCACCAGTAGCCGGAGTAAATACCGCTCTGACCTTTCGGAGCCATGTGCAGTACCAGTGTTAGCGCGACCACCAGCATTAAGCCGCCGCCCGCTTGCTGAATAATGACTGCTGCCATCATCATGGCTTTGGACTCTGCGATACCCAGCATAATAAGCCCGGCAGCCATCAGCAGCATGGCGCAGACTAATCCATAGCTAAACCGCCAGTGTTTCACCAGTCTGGCCAGCAGTGCGCCTGCGGGAGACCCGAAAATCAATCCCATAGACATGAGCTCGCCCACCACCGCCGGTGAGGTTTCGCCCATTTCACGGAGAATAAAAGACAGCTTTACCGGCACCGCATAGAAAGACAGCGAGCCCGGAATAGCAATAGCCGCCAGCAGCAACATGGTAGTAACGGGAATGCGCACCTTACTTGCCGGTGCATGATGTGTTGATGCTGCCAGCTGCTTTTCAGGCTCGAATAAAACAAAAGCGGCAGCGACAAAAATAATCAGACTGAGGCCATAGAGCCCGAAGGTATTTTGCCAGTTTGTCTGACTTACTATGCCCACTGCGTACAATAATGCTGCGCCAATTAACGGCAGGGCGACGTTTTGCCAGGCAATCCATTTCTGACGATCATCGCCGCTGAAGTAGCTGGCAGTTAATACCATGCCGCCGGTGATAATACCGGCTTCAGCCACACCCAGTAATATGCGGAAAAACAACATACCGTGCAGCGAGCTGACAAACATAGGCGCCGCCCCTACCACACCGTAAAAGGCAAGTGAAAATACCAGTACCTTTTTGCCCCCTATGCGGTTTGCAAGAAACCCTGCCACAGGAGAACATAACGCCAGACAAAGCGCGGGCGCGGTTAACAGCAGAGGAACCAGCACATTGGCATAGGGTTCACCGGCGAATTGCTGAAACAGCGAGCCGATAATGGGCGAAATCAGTACCGGCCCCAGCATGATAAATACCGGCACGAAAAGAAGAACAATGCCCTGGGGGGTATGTCGGGAAGAGGAGTCTGTCACAAATATCGTTCCTGTCGTTGAAAGACAAAAAGGCCGCGTAACTATATACGCAGCCTTATCTGTCAGGTGTTATCAGAAGCCGTAACTCACACGCAATCCAATGTTGCGCACCGAGTTAAAGCCCCAGCTTTGTACCACTGAAGTTGTACCGTATTGAGCACTGTCACCCGCGTCGATACCCGTTGCCACCGGCACTTTCTCGTCAGTACAGTTTTTGCAGAACAATGTGATATCCCAGCCATTGTCCAGACGAACACCAATGTTCAGACCAAACTGGTCTACATTGCCGATGCGGGTTTGCGGCGCATTGGAAATCAGGTAGTTCACCGGATCACGGTGGTAATAGTTCAGCGTTACGAATCCGTAGCCGTCCAGCGGCAACTCGAAATCGTAGGTAGCAGAAGCGGTTGAGGTAAACTTCGCGGCTGTCGGCGGTGTTAAGCCCGCAGCATCAAAGGTACCGTTTTCATCACAGTCCGGTTGTTGCGGGTAACATGCGGCCCCCGGGAAGCTGTCGAACTGGGAATCCATCAAAGTAGCTCCGCCATTCACCGTCAGCGACTCAAACGGCATAGCGGTAATGCTAAGTTCCACACCTGTAGACGACAGGCTGGCTGCATTCTGGATAACCGACTGACTGATAGCGGCATCAAACGCCTGCACCTGATAATCGTCGAACTGCTGATCGAACACACTGGCATTCACGATGAGGTGATTGTCGAGCCACACCGTTTTCGCACCGATCTCGTAGTTGTCGACTACTTCCGGCTGAATAAAGATATCCGTTTGCTCCGGTGATGGCGTATTGGTGTAGCCAGGCCCCTTGTAGCCGCGGGAATAGGAGGCATAAACCATTTTGTCATCGTCGAGTTGATACTGCAGCGATACCTTGCCGGAGACATTATCCGACGAATTTGTTTCTTCTCTTAACGCCGGCGTGCCGATGGTGGTGAAGAAGTTATAGCGCTGGAAGTTCGCCAGATCGATATAGATTTCGTCGTAGGTATAGCGCAAACCTGTGGTAAGAGTGAGGTCGTCTGTGAGCAGGAAATCAAACTGACCGAAAATGGCCGCACTGTCTGTTTCCATATCCATGACCGTATCATTACCGATAAAATGGTCATTACTGACAGAACACATATCACCTTCAACCACTTCGGCACCCACGCAGAACGGGAAGTTAGGCAACAGGAACGCTGGCAACAGGCCATCACCGGCAAGGAAACGGTCTTCTGATTGTGTTGAATGGAAATAATACAAGCCGACCTGACCGCGCATATTGTCGAAATCCATCGATAAGCGGGTTTCGTTACTAAACTGGTCATATTCACTGGTGGTAAAATTGATGTTCAGTTCATTTGAGGCCATGTTGTCGTCTGTGCCCTGCACCAGCTCGAAGTAGCGCCATGCGGTGATATTCGACAATTCATAGTTGTCATTCACAGCCCAGGTGACTTTCGCCATCAGACCACCCATTTCCACATCACGGAAATTGTCGGCATCGGCGCCGTAGTCCAGGTTTTCATCCCCCGGCACGACACCGTCTGCAAGAATAGTATCCAGCTTGCCGCTGCCCTCACCGATAGAACGGAAAGTACGGTCAAAGTTACCGGCCACACCAGATTCTTTGTTTGTATCGGCAATCACATACACGCTAACTTCTTCAGAAAGCTCGTTCAGGTACTTGAGCTTTACACCCCAGTCAGTGGTTTCTTCGTCCAGTTTAGGATCGCCCACCACTTTGATAGCACGGGCCACCGGATCTTCAGCTGCATAGTGAGCGTTGATACGCAGGGCAGAATTGTCGGTGAGTGGGATGTTGTACATGCCACGGGTGATAATGCTTCTGCCATCCTGCGGTGTGGTGTCACGCAGTTGGTATTCCACATCAATTTTACCTTCGGTGTAGCCTAACTGTGGCTTAGTAGAAGTAATGTTGACCAGACCTGCAGAGGCATTCTTACCAAACAACAGACCCTGAGGTCCGCTCAATACCTCAATTTGTGAAATGTCATTAAACACCGCGCCCATCAGATAACGGCGGCCAAGATTCACTTCATCAAAAGCCACGGCCACACTGGAATCCAACGACGAAGAAAACGCCAGTGTACCGGCACCACGGATAGACATGGAGTTGTCTTCGCCAATCTGAAAGCTTGGGGCATTCAGTGTCATCTGATACACGTCTGACACATTCTTTCGCTCCAGCTCTGTAGGTGAGATAGCTGTAACACTCACCGGCACTTCCTGCAGATTTTCCACTCTGCGCTGGGACGTCACCTGAATGATTTCCAGACCAGAATCCTCAGTTGCACCAGGGTTTGCAACGTCTGCTTCCTGTGCATGAATCACAGGCGTGGTGAGCAGCGTAGCAATAGCAACTGCCAATTTTTTATAAGGCAAATTCATATTTTTCATATTATCTCTCAGTACTTTACGACAAAAGTCGAACTAGCATTCAAGTTTTATAATCAAGCCAAAAAAAACTGATTGGGTCAATCAGTCAGTCAGCCGGGTCATGTTACACGTTAACCTTCAACAAAGTTACATAAAGCATAACTTTTATTAACATCAGCGATCGAATGAAAGATATTTATACATTCCATCCATAAAAGAGATAGCTGAAGAGGCAGGTATCAAATTGCTTGATTGTTCAAGCCTTTACCAAATATTGAACCCGAGTTCGGGTTTAATATTTACCTCTGATTTATAACAGCTTATTCAGTAAAGCGTGCTGACGACGAACCTGATCACGGCCCCGGTATGGCTCTCTGCGGCCTTCGTACTCGCTGGACAACCAGCCTTTCCATCCACACTCTTTCAGTGTGGCAACAATGGCGTCCCAAGGAATGTGCAGATCATTGAGGTTATCGTCGATCTCGAAAAACTTGGTTTGAATAAAGTAAACGTGCTCCATAATTTCAGCAAAATCAGCCATGGGTACTGCCAGCGGTTCCAGGAACGGAGGACGTTTGCCACCCTTCACCTCAATACCTTCGTGGCCATCGTCACAAGGCGCTGTTTGGAAGATACCGGTGTCGATCATCAGCTTAAAGTGCGTGGTATTGTGCTTTTTAATGAAAGCAATGTAGTCCTGTGTCACTTTATGTTTGATTGGTGTCGGGCTGTGGATTTCCGGACAAATAATCACATTCAGTTCTTCTGCCAGCGGTAAGGCACGTAGCACAGCTTCCTGCCAGATGGGGTGCGGGTCCAGTTCAAGGGATGTCACACCAAATTTTGGCCGGATAGAGGTAAAGCCTAGCTCTGCTGCCAGTTTCAAATCCTGCTCCAGCTGCGCTGCGCCTTCGTCTGCAGTGAGGTCACGGCTGTGCCAGCGGGCGGTGTCTATCCAGGTCCCCAGATTCGTTGGCGTTAGATGATACTTCTCCAGCAAAGCAAACCAGCTTGCTTTCCATTCAGCAGACACATCCGGGTAACCGGGCAGATTAGCTTCAGCGAGCATTTCAATACCGGTCGCGCCCATATCCGCAGCATCTGCCATGAAGTCTTCCAGCGTAATGAGCGTGTACATATCACCGGTGTAGCTGTAGGTAGAAACGCTCAGCGGCATACCGGTATTCTTATTTTCACCAATGATCACCGGCTTTGCTTTGGCGCGAAACGGAGACCGGCAGAACGGGCCCGGAATATAAGGGCGTCTGATGTAAACACACACAGACAAATCCTGTACGCCCGCCTCTAACGGTGCATCAACCGGCAAGGTAATGGTAGCCAGTTCATCCAGCGGCCAGCGCAGGGTTTCGCTTTCCTGCAATTGCGCGAGTGACAGGGTTTGACCGCCCAGTGTCCAGCTTGCCGCATCGTGGGCATACTGCTTACCATTCAATTCAATGTCGATACCATCGATGAGGCTTGCCGGTACACCGCGGTAATTCGGGTTCTTAATTTGAAACTGAAAGGCCGGCGTGCCGTCTCCCAGCGTTAAGGCTTTGCTGCCTCTGGCTTGTACGAGTTGTCTTTCCAGCATAGGGGCTCCTGTTAACTGGTTGTAAACAACGCCGATGGTATGCAATGCCTTATCATTCAAGAAATGAATTTTGCGGATATTTGGTATCAATTTCTTAGATATATTCAGCTTTATCGAATATTCGAATTACTGTCCGGTTTCAGAAACCTGAAGGAATACAACGCAATGTTTCTCTTTATTTAATTGGTGCTCCTGGCTGATAACTGTTATTCATTATCAGGCAGGATCTGTACCTGTTACTCCAACCGATCCGATAGAACAATAAGCCTTTTAGTTTTCCGAAGGCACCACAGTGAGTAAGAATCCACTATCTGATAACGAGCGACTGAAGCGCGAAAGCAATCTACTTAGAGGCACAATTTCTGAAGATCTCAAAGACACATTGTCCGGTGGATTTAAAGGCGATAATTTTCAGTTAATTCGTTTCCATGGCATGTATCAGCAGGACAACCGCGACATCCGTCAGGAACGTCAGAAGCAGAAGCTTGAGCCTTTACACACGGTTATGCTCAGGATCCGGCTCCCGGGTGGCATTGTTACACCCCAGCAGTGGGCCGGTATCGATAGATTTGCATCGGAACATACTGAATATGCATCGATTAGAATTACTAACCGCCAGGCTATTCAACTTCATGGCGTGCTGAAACACAACATCAAACCGGTGCATCAGTTACTGAATTCACTGGGTCTGGATGCCCGCGCCACTGCCGGTGACGTCAACAGGAATGTATTGTGTACGTCAAACCCTGTAGAAAGCCAGCTTCATCAGGAAGCGTATGAGTGGGCAAAGAAGATTTCAGAACATTTGCTTCCACGCACCCGCGCTTACGCAGAAATCTGGCTGGACGGTGAAAAGGTGCAGTCTGACGAAGAGAACGAACCGGTACTTGGCAACAACTACCTGCCGCGTAAGTTCAAAACCACAGTAGTCATTCCGCCGCAGAACGACGTAGACATCCATGCAAACGATCTGAATTTCGTTGCTATCGGCGATGATAACACCCTGACTGGTTTCAATGTTCTGGTTGGGGGCGGGCTGGCAATGACTCATGGTGATGAGACAACCTGGCCCAGACTGGCAACAGACTTTGGTTTTGTAAAGAAAGAAAATGTGCTTGCTGTGGCTGAAGCCGTGGTTTCAGTTCAGCGCGACTGGGGTGACAGAACTAACCGGAGAAACGCCAAAACAAAATACACGCTTGAACGGGTTGGCACAGACACATTTAAGCGGGAAGTCGAAGAACGCGCAGGCGTGAAGTTTGTAACCTCCCGGCCTTTTGAATTTACAGATCGCGGCGACAGGATCGGATGGGTAGCCGGCGTTGATAATGCCTGGCATTTAACGCTTTTCATCCCCAGCGGCCGTTTAACCGACGATGACAGTTTAAACAGAAAAGCCGGCATTGCTGAAATTGCAAAAGTTCACAAAGGCGACTTCAGGCTGACGCCTAATCAGAACCTGATCATCGCTAATGTTGCCGACGCAGACAAAGCCGCTATTGAAGCACTTGCCATTAAATATAACCTGATTGATACAACTGTTACCGTTCAGCGTAAAGCATCGATGGCATGTGTTTCGTTCCCTACCTGTCCGCTGGCCATGGCGGAAGCTGAGCGGGCACTGCCTGACATCAGTCAGCAGATAGACGCGATGCTGGCGAAGCATGATATGTTAGACAAAAGCTTCGTTTTCCGCATCACAGGTTGCCCGAACGGATGCGGCAGAGCCATGCTGGCTGAAGTGGGACTGGTCGGCAGAGCAGTAGGCCGGTACGACTTATATCTGGGCGGTAACAGTAACGGCACGCGGATCCCCCGGTTGTATAAAACCAACCAGCCAACAAGCGATATCCTGTCGACACTAGACGAACTCATTGCCAGTTGGGCGTCGCAAAATAGAGAAACCGGTTTCGGAGACTATTGCATTGAAGCGGGTATCGTAAAGCCTGTTGTCCACTCTCCTGTCGACTTTCATTCCGCCTGAAGCGGTGATTAATGTCAGCTTCAATACTATTTATCCAGCTCGACCAGCTCCCGCCGGAGCTGATTGTCCGACAGGGAGCGTCGCTAAACAATCTGGTCGCAGCGCTTCGCCTCCCGCCCGACGATATCCGGATTTGCTGCATCAACAGCAATAAGCCCCTGCCATGTACCAGAAACAAGCCCGTTATCATTGTGGGTGGGCTATGGAACAACGCCGCCCATTCACGCCTTCCATCCCGGCTTTTTCAGTGGCTGAAGCAAGCAAGTCATGATGCGTGCCCGATATTCGGTTTTGGATTTGCACACCTTGTTCTTAATTCGGTATTTGGTGGTGTTAATCTTGAACTGCAAAAGCCGGGACTAAAAACGGTGTATAAAAGTATGAGCGAAAAGGACTTTCTGACAGCATCACTGCCAGACAGATTCAGCAGCTGGACAATCTGCACGATGAAATCCTCTCCCCCGCCGTTAACCGCAACGGTACTGGCAGAATCTCACAGGCAAGAACCGATGTTAATCAGATTCAACGAACGGACGTATTCAACGCCGCTGTCATTGTCACTTAGCTGGTCTGGCATTGTAATGTGGCTGCACGAACATCCGGACTATTTGTACGGTAACGAACAAATACTGGATGCTAAAATGGATAACACGCATGGGCTATCCATTCTGACTAACTTTTTAAAACTCTGGTGGCAGTATCCTTGCCAGTCTTTACTATCAGGTAGTCAGGCCAGCGAGATACATCAGCCCTTTCATCAATGCTGAAATGATGAGTAAAGTCAGTACGCTGCATCCCCATAACAATACCAACCAACTCAGTCTCTTCACCGGCTCACTATGATTCGCTTTCATTAGTGGTACCCCTCACCCATTTTCACTTTGCCGGAAAACACATGGTAGCTCCAGAAGCTGTAGCCAAGTATGAAAGGGATAATAAACAGTGCGCCCACCAGCATAAAACCCTGACTCTGCGGCGGTGCCGCAGCCTCCCAGATACTCACTCCGGGTGGAATGATATTTGGCCAAACACTTATACCGAGACCGGCAAATCCTGAAAGAATAACGCCCAGTGAGCAAACAAAACCGGTGTACTCGTGCCCTTTTGCCAGGGCGTGCTTTGCAAGTATCAACATACTCAGGCTGCCTGCAGGAAGTAGCCAGAGATAATAGAGGTTAGGCGCAGAGAACCACCGGCTTGCAATCATGTTACTCTGAAGGGGTGTCCACACACTGACAAAAAATAAAATTACCGCCATAAAAACCAGCGCTTTTTGAGCATACGCCCGTAATCTTTCCTGAAGAGCACCTTCGGATTTCAGCACCAGCCAGGTACTGCCAAGCAACAGGTAAGCAACAACAAGTCCGATGCCGCAGAAAACAGAAAAAGGGGTAAGCCAGTCAAAGTTCGTTCCGGCATAGTGCGCATCCACCACAGGCAGCCCCTGCACCAGCGCTCCGGCCATGACGCCCTGAAAGAAGCTTGCTAACAACGAGCCACCGGCCAGTGCTTTCTCCCAGAAGTCCTGATGACTATCCAGTGCCCTGACACGGAATTCAAATGCAACACCACGAAAAATCAGCGCCAGCAGCATCAATGTTGCCGGTATAGCAAAAGCGTCCAGTACCACTGAATAAGCAAGGGGAAACGCCCCCATCAGCCCTGCGCCACCGAGTACAATCCAAGTTTCATTACCGTCCCATACCGGCGCAACACTGTTCACCATCACATCCCGTTCACCACGGCCGGCAGCGAATGGCAGCAACATGCCAACCCCCAAGTCGAAGCCATCCATGGCAACGTACATAACAACGGAGAAAACAATAATGACAAACCAGAGAATGCTTAAATCAAACCCCATTTTAAGACTCCTACAAACGACCAGAGATAACAGGCACTTCGTGCTCAGATCCAGCATCAGACACGACGCCTTTACGCATCTGAACCAGCATGTAGAAATACCCGGCACCAAAGACGGCACAATAAATTACGATAAACAGGATTAAACTTACGGACATTTGTAACGTGCTATGAGCAGATACAGCGTCAGCCGTTTTTTGCAGACCATAAACGGTCCAGGGCTGGCGTCCGATTTCGGTGGTAAACCAACCGGCGAGGATAGCGATCAATCCAGAGGGGCCCATCGCAACAGCGAATTTGAGAAACAAACCTGATTGATAGAGCTTTCTGCCTTTGCGCAAGACCAGCGCAACAAATGCTTGTAGCAACATGAGCATACCCAGCATCACCATGATCCGGAAAGACCAGAAAATCACCGCAGACGGAGGTCTCTCATCTTTGGGAAAATCCTTCAGTGCAGGAATGGGCTTTTCCAGACTATGATTCAAAATAAGACTGGCAAGATAGGGAATTTCAATTTTGTACTGCGTTTCCTCTTTATCTTCATTAGGCAAGCCAAACAGAATAAGCGGAGTGGGTTCGCCACTGGAATTGTCCCAGTGTCCTTCAATGGCAGCTATTTTTGCAGGTTGGTATTTCAGCGTATTGAGACCATGAAGATCACCAATGAATGTCTGAACAGGAACTGTCAGCAGTAGCATCCACATTGCCATAGACAGCATTTTTCTGTTCGCTGTTGACTGGTTTCCCCTGAGTAAATGCCACGCTCCCACCGCACCGACAAGCAATGCTGTGCTGACATACGCTGCCAGCGTCATATGTGTTAACCGGTAGGGAAAAGATGGATTAAAAATAACGGCAAGCCAGTCGACTGGAATTACCTGCCCGTTCACGATTTCTACACCCTGCGGTGTATGCATCCAGCTGTTAGACGCCAGTATCCAGAAGGTAGAAATGAAGGTACCCAGTGCCACCATGGATGTAGCAAAAAAGTGTAATCTTTCCCCCACCTTGTGCCAGCCGAATAGCATGACACCAAGAAATCCTGCTTCCAGAAAGAATGCGGTGAGTACCTCATAGGTAAGTAGTGGTCCGGTAACACTGCCGGCGAATTGAGAAAAGCCCTGCCAGTTCGTTCCGAACTGGTATGCCATGACAATGCCTGATACCACGCCCATACCAAAATTAACGGCAAATATTTTCGACCAGAAGAAATAAAGCGCTTTGTAATCCGGATTTCTGGTTTTTAGCCATAGCCCTTCAAGCACAGCGAGATAGCTCGCAAGACCAATCGTTATAGCTGGGAAAATAATATGAAATGAGACAGTAAAAGCAAACTGCACTCTCGCCAGGAAAAATGCATCTATTTCATGCATAACAACCTCCTAAAAGCCATTAGCTTTATTACAACGTTCAGCTCTTATCTTTCTCGCCCACTTCCGCCACGACCATCCAGTACAACACCAGCATGACGACAACAAAAACAACAGTAAAAATCATACCTAACACCGTGCCTCCACCTGCATGAGCCGGTGCAGCAAGGAATAAAGACAACAAGAGTAAATACAGTTTCATGACGACCTCTTTGACATGGTTCGGATTCCGGGCCAGACAACGACTGGACGAAACCCTTTATTGACAGGGTTAAAAGTAAACCCGCAGAGGAACAATAAACAGGTACAGAAAGTGAGCATTTTTTTATAACAGATCGTTTATTCACTTGTTATAATCTGATGAACTTTTTAGCCGGAGTAAGCAATGGCGAAATATGAAATTTTAGCCAGACAAATAAAAGAGCAGATCGAACGGGGGATCTGGCTGGAAAATGAAAAGCTTCCCTCGCTGCGCAAGCAGGCCCGGCAAACTGGTTACAGTCTGATGACCGTACTTCATGCTTATCAGATGCTTGAAAGTCAGGGACTGATCAGCTCCCATGAACGCTCCGGATTTATTGTCGCCGCAGCTGCCCGCCCGGCTTCTGAGAACAAAGTACAAACAGCGGAAGCGGTCAGCATTAATGATTTTGTTTATGAAGTACTTCAGGCATCCCGCGACCCGCATATGTTCAGCTTAGGCTTTGCATATCCCGACCCTGCTCTGTATCCCAGGCACCACCTGAATAAGTCCATCGCCGCTGCGGCACAACAAATTTCACTGACCAGTGCAATGGATAACCTGCCACCGGGTAACCCTGAACTCAGACAAATTATTGCTAAGCGCTATGCGGCGCGGGGCATGAACATTTCCCCTGATGAAATTGTTATCACGGCAGGTGCACTTGAAGCACTCAGTCTGAGTTTGCAATCCTGTACCAGGCCGGGTGACTGGGTAGTGATTGAATCTCCGGTATTTTATGGTGCCATGCAGGCACTGGAACGGCTTGGCTTAAAGGCAATTACAGTAACGGTTTCGCCGCAGAACGGACTGGATATTGACGCGCTGGAGCGGGCTTTTCAGAATCATCCGGTGAAGGCATGCTGGCTGATGAGCAGCTTTCAGAATCCGGTTGGCTACTCACTTAATGATGACAAAAAGCAGCAAATTGCGAGGTTGCTGAAAACCTACGGGGTCACCTTAATCGAAGATGATGTTTATGCTGAATTGTATACCGGTCAAACGCCCCCGATGCCTATTAAGCATTTTGTCGAAGACGGGAACAGTTTACTTTGTTCATCTTTTTCCAAGTCACTGGTAGCAGGCTACCGGATTGGCTGGGTGGCAGCAGGACGTCAGTCACTGGATATTCAGAAACAACAGCTGATGAGTACACTGGCTACCAGTGCGCCTGTGCAGTTGTCGCTGGTTGACTATTTGTCTACCAAAAACTACGAGTCGCACTTAAAGCAACTTCGTAAGAAGCTGATCACCAGAAAAAAAGCCATGCTGGCCTGCCTTGAGGTACTTTTGCAGGACGTTGCTACGATTCATGCGCAAGAGGGCGGGTATTTTTTATGGATAGAATGTCAGCCCCACGTGAATGCAATGGATATCTATCGTGAAGCGTTACGCCTGCACATTACTATTGCCCCGGGAAAACTGTTCAGCCTGCATGATGAATTTAATCATTGCTTCCGGCTGAACGCCTCGTTTGAACTAAACGAGGCGCGTCGCACATTACTCAAGAAACTGACGGGCTATATCATCAATATCACGCGGTCCGGGGATTAACTGTTCTATAAAGATACGCCTGATCTGTTCCTTTTTTGTCCGGTCATAAAAATTACCATTAGCTTATACATCTTTGGAGAAAAGCTAATGGCTGTAGTCAAAATCCGGCAGGAAGACATCATTGCATGCACTCCTGTAAATCCATCTAAAATCTATATTCGTGAAGAAACCGGCAAGTATCAGAAAATACGCCGGTACCTGAATGTGGTACTTATATCGATGTTTGTCTTGCTGCCGTTTATTCAGTACGGCGGAGAGCAGGCTATTCTGTTTAATGTAGGTAAACAAACACTGACGCTCTTCACCACTGTACTGTACCCGCAGGATCTTATGATTTTTGCGCTGCTTTTTATTCTTGCTGCGTTTTCATTGTTTCTGGTAACCCGCCACTATGGCCGGGTGTGGTGCGGGTTCACTTGCCCGCAAACACTCTGGACGCTGGGTTTCAACTGGATTGAAAGAAGAATTGAGGGAACACACAATCAGAGCAGGGCTTTGGATAAACAAGCACTTACTGGCAGGAAGGTTGCCATAAAAGCAGCCAAGCATACAGCCTGGGCCGGTATCAGCTTACTGACTGCGCTGGTCTTTATGTCTTATTTCTATCCTGCCGCCTCGCTTTATACTGAATTTGTGTCGTTTTCTGCGCCGGCACTGATTACCGGGTGGACACTGTTCTTCGCAGGATGTACATACATTAACGCAGGTTGGATAAGGGAAAAAATGTGCACGCATATGTGCCCTTATTCCCGCTTTCAGGCGGCTATGTTCGACAACAGCACGTCTCTTGTCACTTATAATAAAGCCCGCGGTGAAACCCGTGGCCCCAGAAAACGTTACACGGCGCCTTCAGACAAGGGGGACTGTGTTGACTGCAAACTGTGTGTGCAGGTGTGCCCGGCAGGGATTGATATCAGAGAAGGGTTACAGTACGAGTGTATCAACTGCGGTCTTTGCATAGATGCCTGCGATAAGGTGATGAATAAATTTGGCTATGCCACAAAACTCATCGGTTTTAGACGCCAGCAGGCCCAACCGGCAAGAACCTTCACTAACTATTTGTACGGCATAGCCATTATAGTCATTCTCGTTGCCATGGCCGGATGGGCAATTGACCGTCAGGATTTCGAAGCCGGTATCAGTCGCGATCGTAACGCCCTGTACCGTGAAAACAGCGCCGGCAGAGTTGAAAACACCTATACGCTCACGCTATTAAACAAGGCCAGAACAGTAAAAAGCTTCACTATCGAAATAAAAGATCAGTCGTTACTTCGCATAACCGGAGCCGGTGAATTCAGTGTCGCGCCGGGCGAAAAGCGTATCGTGCCATTTTCGGTAGAAGCTCTGAAACGCCCTGCTGAACAAATGAGTAACGTGCAGTTCACTGTTACCGACCTTGAAAGTAATCAGACCACGGTCAGCAACGTGACGTTCTATTCCGGCAGATAGATACTCAGCGTTTAATTGCGCAGTGTTTAGCTGCGCAACCATACTAATATTGCGTTGGCGCCAGGTGAGCAGGCTGAATAAGAAGCTCTTTCAATTTCAGCATCTGCTCTTCAATATCCGCCCGATTGAATGGTCCTCCGAAGCAAATTCTCATGGCATCTGGCGGATGATTGTCAGTGGCAAAGGCTACACTGGCCACTGCACTTATCCCCTGAGCACGCAACAGGATGGCAAGTTCAGCCGGATGCCAGTCTGTGTGCTTGGGAAATTTCAACCAGAAGTGGAAAGCGTTCTCCTCCATGTTAATGGCAAAGTCTCTGAATATCTCTTTAATAAGACGTTGTCTGGCATTGGCTTCCCTTTGAACAGACTGCACCATTCTGGTTACCGTTCCTTCTTTCAACCAGTTAGTTACCATTGACTCAACCATTGGAACAGACATCACATTCAGCGAACGCAATGCGCCGGTAGTATGCTCCGCTTTACGGTTTGAAGGGCAAACGACATAACCAAAGCGAATGCCTGGCCCGAAGCATTTTGACAGGCTGGAGAGATAATACGTCAACTCAGGTGCGAGGCTGGCAAATGACGGTAATTTATTGTCTGCAAGCAACGCATAGGCATCATCTTCTATGATGTTCACACTGTATCGTAAGGCAACATCGGCCAGCGCCTCACGCCGGCTTCGGGGAATAGTTGTGCAGGTCGGGTTATGCATAGCAGGGTTAACATACAGCGCAGACACCTTATGGGTTTTACAGGCATTCTCAAATGATGATGCAGTTGGCCCGCTGTGATCCCGCTCCAGTGCATGCAACCTGACACCCAGCTGCGCCGCCAGTGATTTAATCCCCGGATATGTCAACGAATCAACGCAGACGACTTCTCCTTCGCCATGCAGTTGCGTCATCAGCGCGGTGAGGATAGCGTGTATGCCTTGCGACAACACCACATTCGATACACTGGCACCGGGCACCTTTTTTAGCAGGTGCCTGATCACCATTTCTTTGGTTTCATTGCTACCGCCATATTCCTGATAGCGAAGCATTTTGAACAAATCGCCCTGGCTAATCGTGCTCAGAGCTACATCTTTTATCTCTTCTATAAGTGTAGGAATACCGGGCTCAATCACCATATTCATAGTGAGCTCATAGGGCGCCAGACTGGGTTTAACAGCAGGTACCTTGCCTTTAGCAAACGTACCCGCACCAGTTACTGTCTCGATAAGTCCGCGTTTTTTAGCCTCAGCATAAGCCCTGGACGCTGTGGAGTAATTGATAGACAGATATTGCGCCAGATCCCGCATAGGAGGAATCTTGTCCTGTGGCTGCATTAGCCCGTTTTCAATTTCCTGTTCAATTAAGTCAGCCAGGAACTTATACGTCGGATACTTTCCTCTGCGCTCCATAGCTTTTTGCCAACGTTCAATTTGTGATTTAACCAACACCAACTCCAGATTTGCACTCAATAAGTGAAAGTAATGCACTCACAAAGTGCAATCATCAAACTTTTATCAACTCTGAAAGACCAATAAATTAGGCTCTGCAGAGTTTTTTTCAAAAAATATCATAGCTAAAAAATGTTCACAAAGTACCTTATCGCAAATTGATTGCTTTTTTAAATGCAATCACTGGCATTTCTTCTGCAATGTATTTCCTGAAAGCCGGTAACAGCCGCGCTCATAACAATCATCATTACGGGAGATCCTGATGCCACAAGTAAACTACCCTTTAAACAAAGACGGTGACTTTTTTGTCGACTATGAAGAAAAGGTATTTGAAGACGTTAAAGCTAACCCGGGCGAGAAAGCGCTCGTCACGTTCCATACTGTCGCTTTTGAAGGTTCAATTGGTTTTGTCAACATGCTGCAGGCAACCCGCCTTCAGCGTAAAGGCTACGAGACATCCATCCTGCTATACGGCCCGGGCGTTAACCTGGGTGTTCAGCGAGGCTTCCCTACCCTTGGAGATGAAGCGTTTCCGGGTCACATGAACTTTAATAATCAACTTAAAAAGTTCATGGCAGAAGGCGGTAAAGTCTATGCGTGCCGCTTTGCATTGCAGGCTTTATACGGACACGGTGAGCGCTCACTCATTGAAGGTATAAAACCTATCAATCCTCTCGATGTACTTGATCTGAAGCTGCTTCACAAACGTGAAGACGCGCTGATCATCGATACCTGGACAGTGTAAGCGGAGGGCAGCAACGATGAAAAATCAAGACACCGTACGCGTTGCTGCCGTTCAAATTTCTCCTGACCTGGAAAGTTTGAGCGGTACTCTGAAAAAAGTTCTTAACGTTCTGGATGAGGCCGCTGAAAAGCAGGTGGAGCTGATCGTGTTTCCAGAAACGTTCATGCCTTATTACCCATACTTTTCCTTCATTTTACCCCCGGTAAAACAGGGAAAGCCTCACCTTAAGTTATACAATGAAGCCGTTGAAGTACCCGGCTTCGTAACCGAAGCGCTCTCACAAAAAGCACGTGAACACAGTATGGTGATAGTGATGGGCGTGAATGAACGGGACCATGGCTCACTGTACAACACCCAGCTTATTTTTGATGCTACCGGCGAGCTGGTGCTCAAGCGACGAAAAATTACACCGACTTATCACGAACGAATGATTTGGGGACAAGGCGACGCGTCAGGTCTGAAAGTAGTGGAAACTGCCGTTGGCAGAGTGGGCGCACTGGCATGCTGGGAGCATTACAACCCCTTGGCAAGATATTCACTTATGTCGCAGCACGAACAAATTCACTGCGCACAATTCCCCGGCTCCCTGGTTGGCCCCATCTTTGCCGAACAGATGGACGTGACTATTCGTCATCATGCCCTGGAGTCTGGTTGTTTTGTTATCAATGCCACAGGCTGGCTGACAGAGTCGCAAATCCAGTCTCTTACTGATGATCCTGCCATGCAAAAGGCAATCAAAGATGGTTGCAATACCGCCATCATTTCCCCTGAGGGTAAACATCTCGTGCCGCCGCTGACTGAGGGTGAAGGATTACTCGTTGCCGACCTTGAAATGAACCTGATTGATAAACGCAAGCGCATGATGGATTCCGTTGGTCATTACGCCCGCCCTGAGCTACTCAGTCTGCACATTCAGGATGCACCTTCTGAATACGTTGTAAGGACTTCAGTTCAGACAGTTACGGCCAGTACGGAAGGAGAATTAATTAAGGAGATGGCCAATGAATCTCAACTCTGAATCACGTTCCGCGCTGTTAACCGAGTTGCAAACCCGCGGCATCAGACTGATCGGACAGGATTCTGACCACGTCAGTCGCAGGGGCGGAGCCGGGCCGTCGGATCATCAGGCTTTCACCATAGATGGTACGACAGTAATGCTACCTGTCTATACCCAGAGCGCCTGGGAGTCACCGTTTACGCTGGAAGATGGGAATATTAAGGACCGGCGAAATCAGGAAACGATCATCCCGGTGCGAAACATCACCGGTACAAACACACCTGCATTCTATGGCCTGACTACTGACGACGGCATTCCCTATCAGCAGATAGCAACGCTGCACGGCAAAGATGTACTGGCAACCACAGTGCTGCAAACCTGTATCCGTTACGAAAGTCGACGCAAAGCCTGTAAATTCTGTTCAATCGGCCAGTCCCTTGATGCAGGCAGAACAATTGCGCGGAAGACACCGCAACAACTGGCTGAAGTCGCAAAGGCTGCGGTCAGGCTCGACGGCGTAAAACATGTCGTTATGACCACGGGCACACCAGCATCGTCAGACCGTGGCGCCAAAGTTATGTGCGAAAGTGCCGAGGCAATTAAAGCAGCAGTAGATGTACCGGTTCAGGGGCAATGTGAACCACCTAAAGATCACATCTGGTTTAGTCGCATGAAAGCTGCCGGTATCGATTCGTTGGGAATGCATCTTGAAGCCGTCTCTCCGGAAGTAAGGGAGGTGATGACTCCCGGTAAGGCAAAGGTCTCACTGGAAGAATACTTCGATGCGTTTAAAGCGGCTGTGAGTGTGTTTGGCAAGGGACAGGTCAGCACCTACATACTCGCCGGCCTGGGTGACTCCAAAGAAGCAATCATCAGCACCTCAGAAAAGCTCATCGACATGGGTGTTTATCCATTTGTCGTTCCGTTTGTACCGATACGGGGCACGCCCCTTGAGGACCACCCGCCCCCTTCCGCAGCCTTTATGGAAAGTGTACTCAAACCCATTGCTAAGAAACTGGTTAGTTCAGGTATGCGCGGCGAGGATACACAAGCCGGATGCGTGAAATGCGGTGCGTGCTCTTCTCTGTCTGAATACGAAAAGGAGGCTGCAAATGCTGACTTCGTACCGGCATGATCAATTCCAGATAAAATGGGCCACCGATAACTGGGAAAAGGAACAGGCCTACAGGATCCGCAGTAGTGTGTTCTGTGATGAACAGGGCTTATTCAAAGAACACGACCGCGACGATATAGATTGTGATGCTATCATCCTCGTAGCAGTCAGACAGTTAGCGGGTATGCCTGACACGGTTGTCGGCACAGTGCGCATTCATCAGTCAGCACCCCGGGTCTGGTGGGGTTCACGGCTCGCTGTTGCAACGGCATTTCGCCGCCAGGGTATTTTGGGTGCCAGCCTAATCAAATTAGCGGTCAGAAGCGCGAATTCTCTGGGCTGCGATACCTTTCTCGCGACCGTTCAGGCCCAGAATGAAAATCTGTTTAAGCGCCTTAACTGGGAAACCCGTGGTTATCTGACAATTCAAAATATGCCTCACGTAAAAATGGAGGCTGATTTAAATGCATATTCACCAATGACAACACCGGCAGATGGGTTTCGGGTGGAAGGCAAGCGTCAGAAAATCAGTATTCCTTCTTCGGCTCTGGAATTTCCTGTCACGGCCAGCGTGTTGAAGGGAGCTATTCAATGAACCTTCAGAAGACACTGGATATTGTCCGCCAGTATTCGGGCGTACGATCTAAACAGCAGCTAAAGCAAGTGCTTCAGTCAGTGGGCAGCGGTGCCTCTCATAACATAAAAAATGGTGACGATGCTGCGGTTTTGCCTTCTTCTGACGGCCATCTGCTTTTCGCCATGGAAGGCTTTATTCCCGCCTTTGTAGCACATGACCCCTGGTTTGCCGGTTGGTGTGGAGTAATGGTGAACTGCAGCGACATTGCAGCCATGGGTGGCAGACCCACAGCAATCACTAATGCAATCTGGAGCGACGATGACGACGTATTGCGCCAGCTATTAAGGGGCATGACAGCAGCATCCAGCGCTTTTGATGTGCCAATAGCCGGAGGGCACACATGCCAGAATAGTGGCCTTAATCAGCTTTCTGTTTCGATAATCGGCCAGGCATCCAACCTGCTCACCAGCTTTGACGCCTGCGAGGATGACATAATGCTTTGCGCTATTGACTTGCGGGGTGAATACCGTGAGCCCTTCCTGAACTGGGATGCAGCAACCTCTGCACCGCCAGACCAGCTGAAAGGTGATATAGGATTGCTGCCCCTAATTGCAGCTATTGACGGTGTCACTGGCGCTAAAGATATCTCTCAGGCCGGCATTCTTGGCACCGCCGCGATGTTTATGGATTGCTCTGAAACGGGCGTAGACATCGACCTTTCGCAAATCCCTAAACCCGCGGACGTTTGCTGGGAAGACTGGCTTCGGACGTTTCCCAGTTTCGGCTATCTGATTAGCTGTAAGCCCGCGTGTGCGGAGGCAGTCAGACACCTGTTCAAAACCAGGAATATCCACACAGGACTGTTGGGAAAAATCAACAGCAACCAGCGTATTACTGTCACCTTCAACGGCGTGACAGAAACATTCTTCGACTTAACTGAATCACGTTTTATGGTGCCTGCCAGAGAAACGCGACTAACACTTAGCGAGACACACTAATGCCAGCAACTACCTTTCATGTGCGCTGGCCTGATAACTCTGTTCAGGCCTGCTATTCACCTTCAACCGTTATCCGCGAGTATTTGAAAGTCCAGCAACCTTATGGCATCGCTGAATTTAAAGCTCTCTGTAATGAAGCATTGCACGCAGCCAGTCAACGCGTTGAAAAGAAGTTCGGCTATGCGTGTTCCAGCGCGATGGATCAACTGTCGGACATCAATCAAAAGTGCGATGCCTTTGAGGCTCCCGAAAGCAAAGTGATTGTTACTTCATTCCAACCTTAATTACACGGCGAAAACGATTATGACTCATACAACTCCTGCTCATTACCCGGCAATTATCATCGGCGGCGGTCAGGCTGGCCTATCTGTCAGCTATTGTCTGCAACAAGAGAACATTAAGCATCTGGTTATTGAAAAATCACAAATTTTGAACAGCTGGAAAACCCAGCGTTGGGACTCATTTACCCTGGTTACACCTAACTGGCAGTGCGCACTTCCCGACCATCCGTACGATGGTGATAAGCCTGAGGGCTTTATGAACCGGGAGGAAACCATTGGCTATCTTGAACGATTCGCATCAAAAGTTGATGCTCCGGTAATTGAAAATACAACGGTAGAAAACGTGAGCCGCGACGACGAAGGCATATATACGGTAAAGACCAGCGCCGGTGTATTCACCTGTGATCACGTTATTGTGGCGAGTGGCGGCTACCATCAGCCCATCATTCCACGAATGGCTGAACGCCTCCCGGAAAATATTGTTCAAATCCACTCAAATCAATATAAGAACGCTGATCAACTGCCGCCCGGAAACGTTCTGGTAGTCGGTTCTGGCCAGTCCGGTGCGCAGATAGCAGAAGACATTCATCTTACAGGAAGAAAAGTATTTCTGGCCGTGGGAAATGCACCCCGTGTTGCCAGACAATACCGTGGTAAAGACGTTGTGGAATGGCTCGACGACATGGGTTACTACAAAAAATCAGTGGAAGAGCATCCGCTACGCGAAGGTGTGAGAGACAACACAAATCATTATGTCACCGGCAGGGATGGCGGAAGAGATATTGATTTGCGTAAGTTCGCCACTGAGGGCATGGAATTGTTCGGATTAATGACGGAGTTCGAAGGCGACAATCTGATCTTCCAACCAGATTTAACAGAAAATCTTGATTTCGCAGATTCGGTCTACAATAACATCAATAGCCGAATTGATGCCTACATTGAAGAGAACGGTATTTCTGCACCCGCTGGCAGTACCTACGAGCCAGTCTGGCAACCTTCGGCAGAACGCGAACAGCTTAATTTGGCAGACTCTGGGATCACTTCCATTATCTGGTGTATCGGCTTCCGGCCAGATTTCAACTGGCTCGACTTACCGGTATTTAACGGCAGAGGAGCACCAGCACACAAACGTGGTGTGACGGCAGTTCCCGGCACATATTTTATTGGCTTACCCTGGCTTCATACCTGGGGCTCTGGTCGCTTCTCAGGCGTAGCAAGTGATGCTGCCTATCTCGCCAATATCATAAAGCTAAAGGCTTCCGGTAAGCGAAAGGCCTGCCCTGTACCTGTAGATGCTGATTAGCAGACCAGCTTTGTTCGCAGAGTAAAAAGAACGGCCCGCTCAATAACCATTGAATAGCGGGCATTTTGGTTTTTAGCCGCAATTGCGGACAAACGATTATGTCTGCCCGCTCTACCTTTACTTTTCGATTTGCTTTAACAGTACCTCTAACACTTCGGGAAAAGCCGTATAGCCATCAGAACCAAGAAAATGGCCGGCGTCAGCGATAGTGTGGAAACCTGCGTTCAGCTTATCTGCAAGTGCTATGGTATCCGCTACCGGTACGAGCAGATCCTGAGGGGAAGCAAAAACATCAATACTGTTTGTGTTTGATGTCAGCGTATCGAGCGCTACCTGCGTTTCCACAAAGGGGTTTAATTGCGGGAACATTTCCAGTTTCGACTGAAAGCCTGCAACAAGTAACAGACCACCAAGTTGGCTTCCGTTAATTCTCTCAGCAATATTTTGAAGAACGGAAATTCACCCAAGGCTATGAGCCACAACAAAAACGTTTTCGTCGAGTCTGTTAATGCTCTCTGAAAGCGTTTGTTGCCATACTTCTGCAGACGGTGTACCTGAGTCAGGTAGCAAAGGAATATCCGCCTCAATATTCCGTTTTGCCAGTTCCAGCTTAAGCCAGCTAAACCAATGGTCATCCGGAGACGCCATAAACCCGTGAACGATAAACACTTGTACTTTTTTCAATGTAGTTACTCCACAATGCTTTGAATGTTCTGTTTGAGCCTGCCACTTATCCCGGATACGAGAACATTAAGAATTTCTTTTATCCGGGAAGGGGCTCAAACTGCAAAAATCGGGAAGTAGCTTAAACCCTGACACAGCAGTTAGAGTCAACCTTGCATTGGAGAAGAAATGAAAATCGGTGATTTATCTGCCCACACCGGTGTTAGTCAGCGAATGCTCCGCTATTATGAAGATGCCGGACTTATCAAGCCCGTGAGAAGTGCTGCAGGCTACCGGCACTATGATGAGAAGTGGGTAAAGCTGGTATCATGCATAAAAATATTGAGTACCGCAGGCATGAAACTGGACGCCATAAAAGTGTTGCTCACCTGCCTTTCCAACGATGATCCTGATCCTGCTTTTTACGGATGTACAGAAGTCAGGCAGGTGCTCAATGACGAAATAAAGCGCCTGAATACGAAAATGAATGAGCTTGAAAGCAGCCGGAAACTGGTGTCTGAATATGCGAAAAATCTTGCTGGTTAGAAATCTAACCAGCGGTGAATAGATTGATAAATACTTCCAGTCTCAAACCTTAAATCTTCCGCAATCCTCTGATAATTTATAGCTTTCCATCAATTTCCTTACTCACTTCAACTAATATATCCAATGCTGATTTCCCTGAAACCAGGCCCTCAGATAATTGCTGGAATCCTTTCCCGACCTCCAGTATTAATATCTCGGATTGCTGTTGTTTCGAAATGCACTTTTCAAATTCTGATTCAATTGTATTACTCATAATCGCTTCCACATTCTGTAGGTAAACTCTTCCGAAGCGGGGATCTCAATGAAACCCCTCTGCCGAAAACATCCCCAACGTCCCGCCTGCTGCTAACGATTCTTCAAACAACTGAATCTTGTCTTCTGTAAGCACAGGCTCCGCGGCTGCATTGCCTTCTTTACCGACAACCAGCAGTTGCCCGGACGCCAGCGCCGGCCAGTCGTCACCGGCAATCACCTTGTCTTTTCCTGACTTAATAAATGCAAGCCAGTGATTCTGTAATAATTCTGACAGCGCCTTGTCAGCATCAGAGTACTGCCTGTCTCCGGCGTCGAGCTGACCAAACACGTAGGGGATTTCCGACGAGTGAAAGCTGCCGAAGCCTTCAGGTGGACCGGGCGGCACATAGTCGAACTGATAAGCCAGAATATTTGCGGCATCGTGATACTGCTCTGCCCAGTTAAGCAGGCTCATTAATGCCCTGTCCCGCAGAAATTGCAGCGCCGCATTTTGCGGAGTATCTGCTTCCTGAAGATAGAGTTTCACCATGGCGTCAGTAACGGTGTCATCAACCATATTGGCCTTTATCACGCCCCGGAGATCGTCTTCAGTTTCAACATGCCATTCGGGCAGAAAGTAACTGTTCTCGTTGCCGGTAAAACCGGTGAGTAGCGATATATTTTTGTTTGAGCGCTGCTTACTGAAGTTGCCATCGCGAACCGGACGGAACTGCATGATCGCCATTGGCACAGGGATGTTCAGCACATTTTCAAGTATCTCTTTACCCGGCAGTGCACGCATTGCAGCAATATTGTCTGCATTCAATACTTGTTGCAGAGCCAACCCCAGCGATTCTGCTTTTGCTCTGTCCGGGTGAGTAATCCCCATCCCGGAGCCACTTTGCGCAATGGCTTTGGCAAACAACTTTTCTGCTTCAGGATGCGCCATCAATGCATGCACTGAATCTGCGCCGGCAGACTGCCCCGCGACGGTCACGTTATCCGGATCGCCACCGAAAGCCTCAATATTTTTCTGCACCCACTTAATTGCTGCTACCTGGTCGAGCAAGCCATACTGACCTTCGTAATCTGATTCTGTTGCCAGTTCAGGATGGCCGGCGAAGCCAAATACGTCAAGGCGGTAGTTAATGGTAACAACGATAATGCCCTGCTCTGCCAGTTTATCGCCGTGGTAAATGTCGATTCCGCCTGCACCACCAATAAAGGCACCGCCGTGGATCCACACCAACACGGGCACTTTATTGTCCGAACGGGTTGAAGGCATCCAGATATTGAGCGACAGGCAGTCTTCACTCATATCATTGTCCGTAAGAAATTCCGGTCCCCAGGGGGCTTTCATGGACGGAGGCGGCAGTTGCAAACAATCCGGGCCAAAGTGTGTTGCATCACGCACGCCTTGCCAGGCTGCTACAGGTTGCGGCGGGCGCCAGCGATTCTCACCGCCGGTACTGGCAGCATAAGGCACGCCCAGAAAAGCGGTGACGCCGGATTGCAGAGTCCGGCCCTGCAAATCACCGTCAGATACCGTAACCCGTGGTTCGCTGTCAGCTTGCGAATTACTGGCCTTCGTATCAGTACCCGGCGCTCCGTTGCATCCGGCCAACATACAAACCAGCATTGCTCCGTAAAATCTGTTCATGAAAGACATACGTTTAATCACTCCCTGAGCCCGAAAAGCCCCGGTAAACGGGGCTTTGTTCAATCACACAATTAAAAGTCGTAAGATAACTTAACACCATAGGTGCGCGGTGCGCCAAAGTTCCAGGCGTAAATATCGTCAGACGCGGCGCTGGTATATCCCGAGAAGGTTACCGGCCGTTCGTTTTCCAGATTACGGACATAGGCCTGAATCCTGAGGTCGCCATCGGCATTCGCATATTCAAGACTTAAATCCGTTTGCGTAAATGCGTCCTGCTGACCGTCGTTGAAATTGAAGATATTGGTGTAATAGCTGTCTTTGTAGCGGAAATACACACTGCCTGTCAGCGTTGCCCCACCGGATAAATCCCAGATTTGATCATACGCTGCTGAGACTACCCATTTCGGTGCCTGCGGCGTGTCGTTACCGCCCAGATCTGGCTGCACCACATTGTCCGGGTCCGGGGTTAAATCACCTACACCGTTAAGGTCACACCCTAAGCACTGCACCGGCACACTGGCCAGCAGAGACTTGTACTGGCTGTGCAGATAGTTCGCATTCAGGATTAACCTACCGCTTTCTGTTACATAGGCTGTAAACTGAGATTCCAGACCATAGATTTCAGCTTTACCGGCATTGAAGGTTTGCGCACCGGTGCTGCTGTCAATCAGGGCAGTTACCTGCAGGTCCTTATAGTCATAATAAAATGCCGACAAATTCAGTGTGTAGCGACCGCTGGCATACCGGTTTTTGCTACCCACTTCATATGCCGTTACGGTTTCCGGCGCATAACTGCCTACACTGTCAAAACCACCTGCTTTAAATCCGGTAGAGACTTTACCGTAATACAGAGAGTCGCTGTTCTGCTGATAATTAAGACCAGCCGTCCAGGTAAATTTTGATGCATCGGCTTCTAAATCCAGTACCGTCGGCGCACCTTCAGTCAAAGGGGCTGAGCCGGAATTAAACTGGAAGCCAAAGTTATCAAACTGCGCATCTTTCTGATCTTTAGTCCAGCGGGCACCAACAATAGCCGTCCACTTATCGCTGAACGGAATTTCCGCCTGACCAAATGCAGCGTACGACTTCGCATCAACAAACGGGCGGTAGAAATAGGTGATGTAGCTGCCGTTTTCACCGGCATAAGGCGTGTACAAACCGCGGGACACGAACTGGGATTCATCAAACAGGAACAGACCGGTTTGCCAGATGATGCCACCTTCGGTTTCGCTGTTCAGACGGATCTCCTGACTCAAAGACTCTGAGTCCAGATTGTTGTTATAGAACATGTAAGCGGGAGCCAGGGGAGTTTGTCCGCTGGATTCAGAATCCCTGTAACCCACGCGATAACTTAATTCCAGGTTATCGAGGTAGTAAGTAACCCGTCCCCGTGCAGCAATCTGGCTGGATTCAAACGTGCCCACACCTGTCGCAGGCGCATCGTAATTATCACGGTCTATTTGCGATAAGTAATCAGTATTTACCGGAATACACTGAATACCGTCCAGTTCCGGTGCAATCTCCTGCCAGCCGCTGCCGGAACAGCCGTCAGCGAAATCAGGGCCGGTTTCATCTGCACGGTTCCCCTCTTCATTTACGTTCACATATGCGCTTACATTGGATGCCTGGTCTACATCCACCAGCTCCACCGCACCATACAGAGACAAATTAGCCGTTGGCATAGAGGTGATAGAAATTCGTCCTGACGTCACATTCTGATCGTTACTGCGCTGATCAATATTAGGATGATAAGTGTAACCGTCGTTCTTAGCTCTTAAGCCTGCCACGCGGATTGCGGTGGTGTCGTTGACGGGAATGTCCACGCCGGCTTCAAAAGTTTTCTGACCAAAATTCCCTACTGTCAAAGATGCGTTGCCGCCGAATTCATCACCGGGACGACGAGCATGAATGTTTATCGCGCCCCCTGTGGCGTTGCGGCCATAAAGCGTTCCCTGTGGCCCGCGAAGCACTTCGACACGCTCAATATCGAAAAGCGATGCATTCAAACTGATTGGACGGTTAAGGTATTCCCCGTCAATAGCGATGGTGAGTGATTGATCCTGCGTTTCATCGTTACTGTTGGTACCGATACCCCGGATAGCAATACGAGTAAAAACCGTATCGTTGGTGATCTGCACATCGGGGGCAAGACGGGTCAGGCCGTTGAGATCAGTAACCCCTGCCTTTTCAATATCCTTGCTGGTGAGAATGTTCATCGCAATAGGTACATCCTGCGCACTTTGAGAACGGTTCTGCGCAGTTACCTCTATAACTTCATACTCAGTCTCTGTCGCCTGAGGTTGTCCGGCGTTTTCCTGCTCTTGTGCAACCGCACCGGTAGCAGAAACGCCCATGAAAGCTGACAACAACGCCAGAGTCAGTTTGCTCTTTTCCATTTCGCAATCCAATGTTAATGTGAATTTATTGGAATGCTAATTCTATTTGTGATTCAGATCAACATACCGTTAATTTATTTAACATTAATTTAATTGATATCAGCTTTACGAAAACTGTAATGAAATAACAAAAGATGTTTATTTTCAGATACATGCAAGTATGGATTAGATGATTAGAAAACCATCATTAATTAGAACTTTAATTATAATTTACAAAGTATCGTCGTAGGAGTGAATGCAGGGATTATTCGAAGCATGAACGGAGTGTATTACAGGGCCGGCAGGAGGGGAGAAGCCGGCCCGGAAGGAACAGAAAAACGTTAACTCACCACCAACCCGAGAGGACTGAGCAGGGATTCCTGTTGCCAGTCGCAAATTTTCACGCCGTTTAAATCCATTCTGCGGATGTCGAGACCATGTAAATCTACATGGCGTAGATCACAGTTTTTCAGGCTGAATGTGCCCCAGCTGTCTGAAGAAAAATCGCCACGGCTGAGATCAGCCCCGTCCATACTGACGCCGCTGAGATTCGCACCGCGCCAGATGTTTTCGGTCAGTTCGCACTTCTCGAATAATTGCCCTTCGAAATCGGCATAACTTAAGTTACAGCCGGTGATGAAAACTGAGCAAAAGTAAGATTTTGTGGTGATGAAGTTAGCAAAAGATGCCTGCCTGAAATCAGCGCCTTTTAAATCACAATCTCTGAATTCAGCGCCAAATCCGTCAGCACCACGGAAGCTGGCCAGTGCCAGGCGACAATTTCGGAAGCTGGTGTCGCGAATATCAGCAAATGAAAAGCTGCAACCTTTATCGCCGTCGGAAGTGGTGAAGGCACAACCTGAGAATTCTGCGCCTGATAATTTTGCACGGGTAAAGTCACAATCGATAAACCGGCAATTTTCGAATTTTACGGCTTCGAGGTCTTCATCAAAATGTTTTCCCTCAAACTGCTCGCCCTGATAATGCATAGTGGAATTCCTTTATTGCCTGAAAATACTTTTCGTTAAAAATAACTAAGCCGCCCGGCGAGGGGCGGCAAAGATTACACAGTTTCAATTACCGTCGGATCAGTAGAAACGGTATGTCGCAGAAACGCCCATAGTACGTGGTGCACCAAAGCTCCACAACTGCACATCATCCGGTCCTGCCGCTGTGTAAGAATAAAATGTCAGCGGTTGTTCGTCTTCAATGTTTCTGACGTATGCCATCACTTCCCAGTCCTCTGATTCACTGATGTATTTCAGTGATAAATCGGTTTGGGAGAAGCTGTCCTGCTTACCGTCATTATTGTTGAACGCGGTCATGTAATAGTCGCTTTTCCAGCGGGAAAAGACGCTGGCGACCACTGATGCACCGTCAACTTCCCAATAGTGGTCGTAACCTAAAGTGAAGATGAATTCAGGTGCCTGCGACGGAGAATTACCTGCCAGACTGATGAGTTCGCCATCAATACTGCTCACTGCTGTCGTACCGCATCCTCCCAGACACTGTACCGGAATGGCTGCCGCAAACTCGGTATACTCGGCGTTCAGATAGTTAGCTGATGCGGTGAAACGGTCAGAGTCTGTCAGCCAGGTGTTATACGACACCTCACCACCCCAGATCCGTACCTTACCGGCATTGAAGGTTTGTCCGCCTTTCGTGGTGTCCAGCAGCACGGCAACCTGCAAGTCTGAATAGTCGTAGTAGAAAACCGAGCCATTCAGATTGCCTGAGTCCAGCTGACTTTTTACACCCGCTTCATAGGCATAGAGGATTTCCGGGTCGTAAGCATTGTTAGTACTGTCGAAACCACCGGCTTTATAGCCTTTGCTGGCTTTCACATAGTACATGGCATCATCGTCAGGCTCGTAGTTCAGGCCTACCGCCCAGGTAAACTCGTCATTGTTGAAAGCAAGATCCTCAGTTACACCACCGGCAGTGTCGATAGGGCGGATAACAGGCTGCTCTTCAAAAGTCAGTCCGCTGGGTAAGTTAGTTTGCGACGCTGTTTTTCTGTCGTGAGTCCAGCGGCCGCCAACAATGAGTGTAAACTCGTCATTCAGTGGTACATCAACCTGACCGAATATGGCCGACGATACGGATTCCACGTCGGGGCGATAGAAGGTGTTTACCCAGTAACCCTGGGGACCGTTTGGATATGCACCGATGTAAGAAAGCAGTGCTGAGTGAACGTCCTGAGTTTCGTTGAAATAAAACGCTCCGCCCTGCCAGAAGAATTTGTCTTCGCCGCCGCTGATACGCAATTCGTGACTCAACGTTTTAATGTCAGTGTTACGATAGAAAATGTATCCCGGATTCAGCGCTTCATCCGCATCCACTGTGCTGTCGCGGTAACCCGCCAGATAAGAAATCGTAAAATCATCTGCATTGTAAGTCAGGTTAGCGCGGTATGCGTCGCTGTCTACTTTATGGAAAGCGAACGGCGCAGTGCGCGGGGCATCAAAGTTCTCTTTATCGATGGTAGCGAGATTATTCGTATTTGACGGTGCGCACAGGGTATTCCCGTCCTGCACGCCAACCAGCGACCAGCCCGCTGATGTATTACAGTTACCGGTGCCGTCATCCGCCTGACCGGAAGCGTTCAAATCGTAAGCCGCCAGGAATGGCACCTGCTGATCAAGAGAACTGGTTTCATAAGCCAGATAAACCGTAAACTCATCCGTAGGCTCAAACTGGAAACCCACACGGGCCGCCTGCACATCCTGGTCACCGGATTCAGTATTTTGATTGGCGTGCTGGCGGTATCCGTCATGCTGCGTAGACGTCACAGCAATACGGGTCGCTGCGTTATCGCCGATTGGAATGTTTACCGCACCGTTAATTTTACGGGAATTGAAATTACCCACATCCACTGTACCTTCACCGGTAAATTCGCCCAGTTGTGGTTTATTGGCAATAATATTTACCGCACCGCCTGTGGCATTACGGCCATACAGCGTGCCCTGCGGTCCACGCAGTACTTCAACACGTTGCACATCGAACATTGCCGCGTTCATCACACGGGGACGGTTTATGTATTCACCGTCAATACTGACTGTCAGCGACTGATCCTGCGCCTCATCAGAACTTTCCGTAGAGATACCACGCAGGGATACCTTAGTGGCTATTGAATCGTTTGTGGTAACGAAGTCCGGCGCAATGCGGTTCAGTGTCTGAATATCAGTCACACCGGCATTTTTTAACTGCTCGCCGCTGACAACGCTCATTGAAATCGGTACATCGTTGACTGACTGAACACGGTTCTGCGCAGTCACTTCAATGATTTCCAGATCACTGCCTTTCGGTTCATTCGTTTGTTCTGAGGTGGTTTCCTGTGCCAGAACGGACGTTGTCAGAAAACCTAAAGCGCAGCAGATAGCAGTATTCAGTGTTGATTTTTTTAGTGTGATGTAAGGCATGTGTCCACCAGTCAGTGTTATGTCATGTTCTGAGCGGTAAGCCTTTTATTGTTGTTGTAAGGCTGTGTCGCTCTCCCAATTCACAAACCAACTAATTGAAATGTGAATTGCCATTCTAAACTAATAGATCGAGACAAATAATGTCAACAGATTGTTAACATTAAATTAATCAATACTGACTATTTAGATAACGGATAATGACTTTAAATTACTGATTAAAAATAACATTAATTAAATCATCGGATACATGGCACGAACGAAAAAAGTGCATAAAGCCGAAAAAACCGGCTCCACACACTTTTAGAATTAACATTCATTAAACAATGTAAAGAGTAATTGTCGCCTGCGCTTTTCGCCGGTCAGACGGTGCGTTTCATGACGATTATCGCCAGTAGGGCCAACAGCGCAGCTAACAAAAACGGGATCCCTGCGAAAACCGGTAACGTATTGTCCGGTGTGGTAAACAAATGAAACAACGGGGGAATCGCCAGCGGTGAGATAATGGCACCCAGACTTCGTGTAGCAGAAAACGCCCCCTGCGCCGCGCCCTGAGACGAGGCATCGGTCATGGCTGACAGCTGACTCATTAATCCGGCATTACTCATGAAGCCCATGGCGCTTGGGAAGATAAAGATTAATATGAACCACTGACTGGTAATGAAGGCAAATGCCAGCGAACTGATCACCAGGCCGGACATACCAATTAACGCCACAGCTTTGTCACCGAATCTGGCTGATAATTTACCCACCAGAATGCCCTGAGCAATAATGCTACATATGCCATAGAAGCCCATAGACAAACCTATCTCTCTGGCGGTCCAGTTGAACTGCCAGGTCGTAAAATACGGCCACACGACGGGTACAGTATTCAGTGCAATGTGTAACAACAGCACTACGAGCAACAATTTAGGCACAGCCTTATTCACGCTGACCTGCTTAAATACTCCCCATGGACTGGCACCGGCCAGCCGGAAGGGCTTACGTGCTGATTCGGGTAACGATTCTTTGAAAACAAACAGCCCCACCACCGCGTTAGTCAGGATCAATCCGGCGGCAACCCAGATAGGGACTCTGTGCCCCCATTCAGCCAATAAGCCACTGAGCGTAGGACCAAACATAAATCCCAGGCCATAGGCCGCGCCAAGGGTTCCAAACCTTTTTGCCCGTTCTCCGGCTTTATACCTGTCAGCAATAAAGGCAGCAGCCACAGCGGGTGTTGCGCCAAACAGACCGGCAAAACCCTGAGCCACAAAGAGCCAGGCAAGGTAAGGGGAAATTGCCATCAGCATGTAGTTAATGCCAAATGCAAAAATCGATGTGACCAGCACCGGCCTGCGCCCGATGGCATCACTTAAATTGCCGAGCAATGGCGTCGCAAAGAATTGTACTGTGGCAAACAGCGCAACAATTGCGCCGCCGTATACAGCAGCTTCAGAGACATTAACGCCTGCCAGCTCGCCGATGAGCGTAGGGATGATCGGCGCAAGCAAGCCGTGTCCCATGGCATCAAGGAACAATGAACAGTAAACAAAGATCATTGCCCCTGATGAGGTATTTTTCACGGTCATACTCGCTGTTTACACCGCTTGGGTTGTCAATGGCTTGCCTTCATAGTTGCCGGCAATAAACTCTGCCGCTCTCGCTGTCAGGGCCATCGACGTCAGCGTTGGCCCACAGGCGCCATTCGTGACGAAACTACTTGCATCGGTGACAAACAGGTTAGGAATTTGCCAGCATTGATTATGCTTGTTAAGGACCGACGTTTCCGCTGTTGCGCCCATTTTAGCGCCGCCACATTCGTGAATGGCAGAGCCGAGACCCAGACTGCGCTTGTAAGACTGGCGGAACATCATGCGCTCAAACCAGTTCGCCGTTGGCATCAGAGAGTCCGGATTATGGATATCCAGCAAGCTGGCAGCAATTTCCACATTCCAGCCCATCTCTTTTACCATTTCCAGAATGGTCTGCATCTGTTTTGCTGCCATCTTCCTTTCGTTGTCCGACAACTGAATATGAATATTGGCAGCCGGAATACCCCACGCATCCTTTTTGCTCCGGCTTACTGTAATGCAGTTAGACTGACGGGGCAGCATTTCACCCTGCACCGTTAAGCCGAACAGTGTCGGGATGGTATCCGGCACCGGAATACGGCCAATCATGCCCTGAATGTTGAAACCGCGGATGAAATCGTAACGATTGTCATCAGCAGACAGATTCTGGAAGCGGGGAATGTAGAAACCACCGTGGTTATCGCCGGGATGCTTGCCGTCAACCAGTTCAAAGCCGGTGTGGCCGGGAATGCTACCAAACACCACGCCGTTGGTCTGATCCATAAAATACTGACCCAGTACACCGGAGCCGTTTGCTAATCCATCGGGATTAGCCGCATTAGCTGAGTTCAGTAACAGACGCACACTTTCAATGGTGGATGCACACAGCATCACTACATTGGCTTTTACGGTGTATTTCTGTTTTGATTCGCGGTCAACGAACGTCACACCCGTAGCAAGGCCCGTTGAAGCGTCAGTTTCGATTTGGCTGACAACGGCGTTATCACGTAATGTTAGTTTACCTGTTGCCAGTGCCGCAGCAATTGGCGAGGTAATATGCTTACTGCCGGTATCATCCGGCAAGGTTGCCGATGACTGCACATAGCGCCACGGCGTAAGCTTGCGGTCTTCCCACTTATTCTGAATGGTATTCTTGAATTTTTCTTCAAACGAGCTGAGTCCTGCTTCGCGGATAAACTCCCCGTCGGGTAAATTATCCAGTCCTTCTTTACGGCCAATAACGCCGAGGCTTTTTTCCACAGACTCATAGTAAGGTACGAGATCGCTGTATTCGATAGGCCAGTCTTCGCCAAATCCGTCATGGGATGCAGCTTTAAAGTCGTAATCAGACATCCGCACCGCAACACGACCCCAAGACTGGAAACGTCCACCTACCTGACGGCCACGGATCCACAAGAAGTCATCCCCACTGGTGGTATACGGATTCTGAAAATCGTTTACAAACAATTCTTTTTTATCGGGTGAATACCATGAACAACGTGCCTGAGTATGATGGCCAGATACACCGGCTTTCATGCGGTCCCATACATTCACGGGGCGCTTCAGTGGCGGACGGTTGAAAATGGCTTCATCCAGCGCAGGGCCGGCTTCCAGCAACAGGACTTCCAGACCTTTTTCAGTCAACTCTTTTGCGGCAATACCACCGGTCGCACCGGAGCCCACCACAATGGCATCAAATTCTTTTGTTGTGTTCATGATTGCACCTCACAATTTTTATAGAACTTTAATTCTAAAATAGAACAATCACAACCTTAAAACTGCCTAAAAAAGATAAAAAAAGATCTTTATTTTTACAAAAATCTCTGAGAATCCACCTTAAAACCAATTATATGAAACAATTTTGTTAAAAACATGATTGACAATTTGGAATACAAATTCCAATATTGATTGACACATTATCTGGAGATTCATTATGACACTCGAAGCTAACGTGATCCGGGACGATGCCGTTTCACGCACATCAGAGGGTTATGACGTTGCGGTGCATATTGCCTGGTATCGTTCATTACCTTTGTCTTGTATTGAAAGCATTACTATCACACTGGGCGATAAGTCTTTTACCAGTGAGGATGTGAAATTGAAGTGGGAGGGTGAACTGTTACCTCTCAGTGCACTGGCAGACCGTACCGAAGACTGGTGGTTTGTTCAGGATGCACTGACCTTTCAGGTGCCGGATGCATCTCCGGTCAATGCCGGCGAAAAGACGAAACTGGCGGTGTCTCTGGCTACCCGCATTCCATACATCATCATCGGCCCCAACTTCCCGCTGGTACAACGCACAGATGTCGAAAAAGAGGTAACCGTACAATGAGTATTCAGTTAGGCGTGACAATTTATTCGATGACTAATGAATGGTTATCCGGCCAGTACACCCTGCCCTCGCTCATCGACGAAGTGGGTAAGCGCAAATTAGGCCCGGGCCTTGAGATGATTGGTTTTCAGAGCTTGCGCGGCTTTCCCGGCAAGGTCGATAAGAAAGACATCAGCGATTTCTTAAATGCTGTTGAGCGAAACGAACTTCAGCTTACTTCATTAGCGGGTAATGCTGACATCGCCACACATCCGAAAGCCTGGATGGATACCGATCAAAGCGTGGAATTCATGCGCCCGCAAATTGAACTTGCCGGCGAAATGGGCTTCCCGGTTATGCGTATTCAGATCGGTCTGACCCCTGAGGTACTGGAAAAGCTGGAGCCAATCGCCCGTAAAGCCAACGTAAAACTGGGTATGGAAATTCACGCACCTGAAGGGCCTAACACGCCAAAAGTAATGGCTACCCGTGAGGTGTACGAGCGTATCGATTCTGAATACCTGGGCTTTGTTCCTGACTTCAGTTCAAGTATGCGTGCTATTGCGCCGGGCATGATTGATAAACTTAAAATGGCCGGTCTGTCAGACGCAGGTGTTGCCTCGTTAACAGCGCACTGGAAGGCAGAAGGCACGCCGATTGAACGTTACATGGCATTTGCGGAAACGGCCAAAGCCGCCGGTGAACCAGAATTGCCTGTTGCCCAGGCCCGATTAATCTTCACTATGTTTGGCCGTCAGAAGCCGGAAGACTGGAAAGAACTGCTGGACCGCACAGTACATATTCACGGTAAGTTCTATGAAGTTAACGAAGACAACACTGACTCTCCGTCCATTGATTACGCGGCCATACTGAAAGTGTTTGCACAGGCAGACCGTGAAATTTCCATGTCCAGTGAATGGGAAGGTCATGCATTCTGGGATGCTGATGAAGTCAGCGCATTTGATATGGTCGAAAAACATCACAAGATGTGCCGCCACATCATCAGCCAGTACTGATCCTCATTTCTGAGCACTACTCAGCGTCGTTCTTTTTGCGTGGGGACGGCGCTTTTTTATTTCTGTTTTATTTACGGCAGACATAAAAAACCGCACCTGCTCAACTATCAGGTGCGGTTTCAACGGTTGTTATAACTTCAATCAGAAGCTATAACGGGCACTCAGTACAAAACGTCTGTCCAGTTCCTGAACAAAGAACGTGTTGTTTTGTGTACGGCCATACTGACGCTGACCTTCTTCCAGTAAGTTGATGACATCAAGGCTCATGGTGAAGTCATCAGTGAAGTCATAACTTACGTTCAAATCTAACTGCTTGTATTCATCAATGAACAGCGGGTTACGCTGTGACGATACAGAACGGTTAACTTCTGCCAGGAACGCGTCACGCCAGTTGTAAGCGATACGGGTAGACAGGCCATTCTTCTCGTAAATTAATACGAGGTTAGCACTGTCACTTAAGCCTTCCAGTGCGAACTGCTCAATGGCAGGGCTCGCACCTACATCGTAACCGATATCACCGTCTACGATGGTGAAGTTAGCCTGGTAGCCGAAGCCACTGTCGCCGAAGAAATGCTGCCATGCGAACTCGTAACCGGAGATACGTGCACTCTGGTTGTTCACAGGTTGAGTCACCTCAAACTGCATTTCCGGGTCACCGGCTTGCGGCTCAACGTTGTTTGAAGCAAATACTGCATCTGCGAATGCCTGACCTTCTTCGAACTCATCAGCACCACCCGGGAAGTTATCCGGGTTGGTTAACAGTGCTGTCATGGTAAAGAAGTTACGCTCTGTCACTTCTACACCACGGGCTTCCAGTTCAGCAATCGCTTCAGCAGACACGGTACCGGCTGCACCGGAAGTAGGGTCAAGCAGACCGAACAGACCTTGAGAAACCTGCTGTGTACCTACGAAGTTGTCTACGTCCTTACGGTAGTAACCAATAGACACCATAGACGCATCACCGTAGTAATACTCTAAAGACAGATCGAAGTTATTTGATTCCAGCGGATCCAGCGCGGCGTTACCACGGCTACCGGAACCTTGTCCGCCCAGGTAGGTAGGACGACCAGGCGCACCCACTGTAGTAGCAGTGTACATCTGGTTATAGGCCGGACGGGCCAGCGTCATGCTGTAAGAAGCACGGGCTTTCAAATCGTCAGTCAGGTTAATCGAGAAGTCGATATTCGGCAGGAACGCTTCATAAGAATGTTTCTGCGACAGTGCCTGCGTTTCATCACCCAGAACCATACGGAAGTCGTTGTCTGATACCCAGTTGATTTGCAGCGGAACGGTTTGTAAAGAAATCGACTCTACGTCTGTTTTCTCATAGCGTGCACCGACTACCAGATTAGTCTCGAAACCACCCAGTTCGCCGTCCATTGACGCCATACCGTATAAAGACAGAATGTCTTCTTTCACTGTGTTATCAGCAGAAGAAATCGCGTTGAACGTATCCAGAGTGTAACCGTACATAGGCGCGATGGCGTTAACCAGTTCTACCGCATTCCCCTTGAATGACACGCTACCTAACGGAATAGTCGTTGAACCGGCCGGAACAGCCATGGCGTCAGCACCAGCTACGCCAGTGATATTGGTATCTTCAAACGCACAGGCAGTACAGGTGATTTCCAGCAGACCTTCCGGAATATTACCTACATCAGCTACACCCCAGCCACCAAGCTGCGCTTCGGTCTCAAAACGGTTCTGGTTCATCTCAGTAGAGATATAACCTACACCGAAGTCGATTTTCACGTCTGCGCCCTGATCCCAGGTACCGTCAAAGCGGACCTGATCAACAGTTTGCTTCTGGTTAGATTCAATGGCACGGGCTACCTGAGGACCTACGTCCGGCATATCGAAGATGCCGTTATTGTTACCCTTAATTGAGTCGTCTACCACGATGCTCACTTGCGGGAAGCCTGAAGACATGTCAACCGTCTGCCAGCCAGCAGTTGCACCGGCAACGTTCATACGTACAACGTTTTTACCGGAAGGACCATCACCACCACTTGTAGCTTCTGATGACGCCACGTCGAAACGCAGGTTCAGTTCGTCTGACACCCACCAGTTCGCATTTAAGCCGAAAGAGTGCATTTCATCTTTCGCGGCCAGCGCCAGGTTCTGGAAGAAGAAGTCTTTACCGCCGTCGATGTCTTCACTGAAACGGATAGGTGTGGCAACAATGGGGTTACCATCGAATTCCATGTCAGTAAACTGACGGGCAAACCAGACACCATCAGTGATAGAGGTGGATTCCATGGTATTGCTTGCATAGGTCGCATCAGCAGTAATGGTCAGAGTATCTGACGGAGCGTATTGCAACGTAACCATACCGTTTAAACGCTCACGGCTGTCTTCGTTCACACCGTAACCTACGTTAGGTGGCATCGCCACCAGCTGACCTTCTTCCGGTGGATTGGTAACAGTTGCCCCGTCCACCAGACCAAAGGTACCCGGTGAAGTAGAATCCCAGTTAAACAGCTGATACTGAGACACGTTCATCACGCGGCTACCGGAATTACGTTCCTGATAAGAACCAAATACTGCTACACCCAGGGTATTGTCGTCGTTAGACCAGTTACCCATACCACTCAGTTCCGGCGTTACGCCGTCACCACTTTCGTCTTTCATTGCCTTAGCACCGAAAGACATGCGGTTTTCACCCTGAGACAGTGGTTTAATGGTGTTAATGTTAATCGTTGCACCGATACCACCTGACGGTACTGCTGCACGGCCGGTTTTGTATACTTCAATACCGCTTACACCTTCAGAGGCAAGGTTAGAGAAGTCGAATGAACGGGTAGAACCGGAAGCACCCTGGTCATCTGAGTTACCGGTAATTGATGCTACGTTTGCAGCCGGCATCTGACGGCCGTTTAACGTGATTAAGTTGAAGTTACCACCAAAACCACGCACGGTAACTTCAGAACCTTCACCGTTTACCCGGTTAATTGATACACCGGTAATCCGTTGAAGTGATTCTGCCAGGTTAGTATCAGGGAATTTACCCATGTCTTCTGCCGAAATGGCGTCAACAACACCAGATGACTGACGTTTCACGTTCATAGACTGAGACAGTGATCCCCTAACACCACGGACTTCAATCTGTTCCATTTCTTCCGGCGCTTGCTGAGCAAAGGCCTGTGACGCAACCACAACGCTTAGAGTACCTGCCACCGCGCATGACAGTTTTGATTTTTTAAACATTATTTGGTTTCCAATTGAGTTTTTGTGACACAAATGAAATGCATGTCCCTTACTGATCGCCCCGTGATATCGATGTCATTATGGTTTCACGCTTTGGCTCTCAGACCCCATCACACATTTCGCGTATCGGGCTATTTCTCTCTTTATCGCCCTTTTTGTTGCATTAAACGCTTAAAAGGTTAATTTAATGTAACAGGTAGGTTATATATTAAACATGCGTTTGATTGCAAGCATTTTGTAAAGGCACTTAACAAATGATATCGATAGTCATTTACATGTAATAAACTACCTGTACCCTTCTGTACTTTTCTCTGACACCGTTACTTCACTCTCTTCACTACACTGCCATTACCTTGAGTATTCGCCGGGGCGATAGGGACATTCCGGATAAACGATGCGGATTTCGTTGAAAGCCTCTTCGATGATGAGCAAAGATGAACGGATAATTTTGTTTTTCGAAAATCAGGGCAGGCTTTGTCTGTCCGTATCAGGAGTCCATTATGTTCGAACCGTTCAAGGGCAATTACGTCTGGAATCTGCAAGTTAATCTGGCGCTCGTATGCGGCGGCAATCACGGCGAAGTGGATGAAGCTTGCCGGCCTATTCTGGAGGCTGCCGCTAATGGCGAGGATGCCGGTACAGAATTGCTTTTTGACAGCTGGATTGCAGTGGCGAAGCAGGTCGAAGAGAACGCCCGCAAAGATGAAGAAGAAGGCTATTTGTTGTCTGCCGGAACAAAGTACGCCCGCGCATCCGGTTACTATCTGTCTGCCGAACGCATGCAATCCAGAGACTATGCTCCCCGCTGGGAAGCCTATGACAAAGGCCTTGCGCTGTACCGTAAACACGTAGAGTGCAGTGGTTTATATGTCGATTTTGTGGATATTCCTTACGAAGGCACGTCTTACCCCGCAATTTTCGTTCACGACGGCAGTGGCATTAAGCGTCCGGCGCTGGTTTCAGTAAATGGTCTGGACTCGATGAAAGAACAGGTGAACATGGCGGGTCATGGTAAATCTAACCTGGACCGGGGCATGTACACTTTGTTTGTGGATCAGCCCGGTACCGGAGAAGCACTGCGTAAACGCGGCCTGACTGCGGTGTACGATACAGAAAAGTGGGCAACACCGGCATTCGACTATCTGGCATCACGTGATGATGTGGACGCCAGTCGCATCGGCATTTTCGGATTATCACTGGGTGGTTATTACGCGCCACGTGCGGCTGCAAATGAACCCCGTTTTGCACTGTGCGCAGTAATGGGTGCTAATCATGTTTGGGGCCAGAGACAAAAAGAGCGCATGGAGCGTGAAGGTGAGAACCCTGTGCCACATTATTGGGATCACGTGCTGTGGGTATGGGGAAAGGAAAACCTTGATGACTTTATGGCTTATATGCCCAATGTGACACTGGACGGTCAAATTGAGAAAATGAAGATGCCGTTTCTGGTTACCCACGGTGAAGGCGACCGCCAGATTCCGGTAAGTAACGCCTATCGTTCATATGAACAGGCAGTAAACAGTGCACACCGCCATATTCGTGTATTCACCAAAAAAGATTTCGAAATTGAACACTGTGGCGCAGATAACGGTACCGGCATGCGGGATTACATTGCCGACTGGTGCGCAGCAGAATTTGAGAAAATGAAGTAACACGTTTTTAAAGCTGACGCCAAAAAACACACCGGAATCCTCTCCGGTGTGCTTGTTTCATCTGCCCACCAATTGTTTCCATCCTGTATCTGAGTTGTAAATAACCTTCATCCAATCAAGCGATTTCAAACCCGCTCCCCATCTCTCTACACTGCTTTTAAGTTAAAGAAATGATGGATTTACCATGAATATAGTTGGTTTAGACGAACTGGTATTCGGTGTTGACGACGTACAGGCTTGTTGTCAGTACCTCACCGATTACGGCCTTGTTCCTGTGGATGTATCTGATGAGGGTGGCCGCTTTGAAGGACAGGATGGCACCGCTGTTATCATCAGGCATAAAGATAATGCAGCACTACCTGCACCGTTACCTACCGCATCAATGCTGAGACAAACCGTGTATGGCGTAGATAACCAGGCCACACTGGATGCCATCAGGGCGGAACTGAGCACTGACCGTGAAGTGGTCACCGGTGAGGACGGTAGCCTGTCTACCGTGGACAACAGCGGTTTTGCGCTGAAGTTTCAAATCACCTGCCGTAGGGCGTTTACCGGTAAAAATGAGCAGATTAATTCTCCCGGTTTCGCACCACAGCGTCCGGTAAATGAACCCGGCGCAGATGACAGCTACGACATCATTCCTGCCAGCTTGTCTCATGTCGTTTATTTCGTTCCGAATATTAAAGAGGCAGAGTCGTTCTACATCGACAGGCTCGGGTTCCGGGTTGCCGATCGTTTCACCCAGTTAGGGCCGTTTCTGCGCCCGCAGGGCACCCTTGACCACCACTCACTGTTTCTCATTGATACCCCGCCGCATATGCAGGGTTGTGAGCATTTTACTTTCCACCTGGCCGGGCCTAACGAGCTGCTACTGGCGGGCAAACGTTTTCAGGATAAAGGCTACGAAACCTTTTGGGGTCCGGGCAGGCATATCTTCGGTTCAAACTACTTCTGGTACTTCAACAGCCCCATGGGTGTGCACGTTGAATACGATGCAGATATGGATCTGCATGATGACAGCTGGACGCCACGGGAAGCCATGGCCAGCGCAGATGCCTCGCAAATTTTCAATTTCACCCTGGTGAAAAAATGGATGCCCGGTGGCGATCCGCACTGATGGCATCACCCTGTGTGCGCTGGACGATATTCCGCTGAATACCAGTAAAGGTTTCAGCACCGGCGCACAGCAGGCAGCGTCTATTTTTGTTGTGAGAACCGGCCATAGCAGTATTGCTGCTTTTCGTAACAGTTGTCCGCACAAGGGCTACGAACATGCGTCCATGGCCTGGAAAAAAGATGCTTTTCTGGACGGGTCTGGCCAGTTCATTAAATGCGGCTCACACGGCGCACTGTTCGAACGCAACACCGGTTTATGTATTTCCGGCCCCTGTAAAGGGACTCACTTAACGCCGGTACAGGTAGAAATAAACAGTCACGGGGATCTGGTCTGGTACCCTGGCTCAGAAACAAAAAGAGCATGAACATGACATCATCAGTAAATAAAGTGCTAATTGTCGGTGGCGGCTTCACCGGAATGTCTACAGCCATTCTGCTAAGTAAACAGGGAATAGAAGTACACCTTGTTGAGCTGGATGAAAAATGGAAAACAGACGGTGCCGGTATCACAGTAAGCGGTCCGTCGCTGCGGGCCATAGAGCAGATTGGCCTGATTGACGAATTCCGCCGCCACGGTGCTATTTGCCAGAACGTCGACATGCTCACTGCAGACGGTACATTCCTGCGTCAAATTGTTACCCCTGCAGTCCCCGGCTCAAGTATTACCGGCGGTGGCGGCATCATGCGCCCGGTACTAGCCGGTATTCTGGCTGAAAAAGTGCAGCAAAGTGGCGTACATGTTCACCTTGGCTGCACCTACGAAACACTGACAGAGCAGGAAGAGGGCATTAAAGCCATTCTGACAGATGGCTCTGAGCATGTGTTTGACATGGTACTCGCGGCAGATGGTGTGTTTTCTAAAACCCGTGAACAGTACTTTGAAGGTGCACCGGTGCCTCAATATACGGGTCAGGTGGTGTGGCGCGCGGTGGTGGAACGTCACGGTCTGGAACGTCCGGCATTGTTTTACGGAAGCAACGGTAAACTTGGTTTTACCCCGGTATCATCCACCCACATGTACCTGAATTACACCGAACAACGGCCACAAAAGTCCCGCATCGCTGATGACGAACTGCTGCCTTACCTGCAGAACCTGATTGCGCCTTTTACTGCACCGGTTATTGAAGCTGTGAAAGCAGAACTCTCTGAGTCATCCAGTATTCTGGCACGCCCGCTGGAAGGGATGATCATGCCCCGTCCCTGGTTTAAAGGCCGGATATTGCTGATGGGGGATGCAGTTCATGCCACAACACCCCATCTGGCGTCGGGTGCAGGTATGGGCCATGAAGATGCTGTGGTGATAGCCGATGAAATTGCATCAGGTGGCACGGTAGAAGAGATCTTCACCCGCTTCGAGAATCGCCGCTGGCCCCGTTGCAGTATGATTGTGAATAACTCCCGCCGACTCGGTGAAATCGAGCAAACCGGCGGTTCAAAAGTAGAGCATATTCAGGTTATGGCGTTGACCATGAGCGCATTAATGGCGCCAATTTAACCCCTGCTTATTAGTAATACGAAAGCCTTAAGTAAAATAATGTTTTCTTTGTTGTAATCATATAGTTAAAAAATGATACTAGTGCTTTAGGGCTTTCATGCAGGTTTTCTCATGCGTTTAAACAGACTCGACCTCAATTTACTGGTAGCACTGGATGCCTTGCTGACCGAACGCAGTATTACGCTGGCAGCTGAACGTATTTGTTTGAGTCAGCCTGCCACCAGCGGTGCTCTGGCGCGGTTGCGGGAATTCTTCAATGACGATCTACTGGTGCGGGTGGGTGCGAAAATGCAGCCTACCCCGCTGGGAGAAAGCTTGGCCGAACCGGTTCACAATATTCTGTTGCAAATTCAGGCAACGGTAGAACGGGGCATTGAATTCGACCCGTTTACCTGTAACCGGAAGTTTAAATTTCTGGCTGGCGATTACAGCAGTACAGTGCTACTCACAGCAGTAGCCAAGCATATCAATACCCTGGCGCCGGAAATCCAGTTTGAATTTTTCATCCCCACCAATAAGCCCGGGGAAATGCTCGACCGTGCAGAAGTGGATTTTATGATCATGCCCACGTCGGTAAAGGTTGATCATCACCCTTCAGTAGAACTGTTTTCAGAGAAATTTGTCAGTATCGCCTGCGCACAGAACGATGCCGTGCACAGTAACATGACCATGGATGAGTTCCTGAACCTGGGACACGTTACAGTAAAATTTGGTACCAGCCGGGTAACCAGCCAGGACCAGGTACTGATGAAAGATCAGTGGCGGGTTGAACCTAATGTGGAAATTATTACTTCGACCTTTAACGCCATTCCCCAGTTTTTGCCCGGCACCGGCAGAATTGCCACGGTTTACCAGCATCTCGCAGAGCACTGGCAAAAACTCATCCCGATAAAAATTGTGCCGCTACCCAAACCACTGCCGGAAATCGCCTGGGCATTGCAATGGCACAAATACCGCGATCATGACCCGGCACTGGTATGGTTACGTGAGCAAATTATTACTACAGCCCGCGAAACCTTCGGCTGACCACAATACAAGCTTCACGGCGACTATCGGTAAAACAGATAGTCGCTGTTTACCAAATCAAATATTCCCTCAAAAGCCCCGCTGTTACACTTTCTTCACAACTCATTGCGGAGAAAAAACTATGCCGGGACATCAAGGCAAAATAGCAGTAATTACCGGCGCAGCCGGTGCATTAGGGCGGGAATTCGCTCTCGCTCTGGCATCACGGGGATGCGATATCGCCATAGCCGACATTCAGGATGCATCCGGCGTGATAGCAGAGATTCGTGCCACCGGTCAGCGGGCTTACAGTGAAATTGTTGATTTGTCAGACGCAGAACAGGTCTCGCAGTTTGCTGATAACGTGCTGAATGAATTCGGTCAGGTAGACATTCTGGTTAATAACGCCGCTTTTATGCCGGTAATACCCCTGGCGGAACTTGATTTAGCCACCTTCCGAAAATTTGAAGCCATTAACGTAGAAGCGGCATTCATTCTGGGCAAAACCTTCGGTATGGGCATGGCTGAACGGGGTTACGGACGCATCGTTCAAATCGCTTCCAGCACCACCGGCACGGCTATGCCCGGGTTTTCGGCGTATGTGACAACCAAGATGGCGGGGATTGGTCTGACACGCGCACTGGCAGCGGAATTCAGTTCTTCAGGTGTCAGAGTCAATGCCCTTTCCCCCGGACTTACCCGTACGCCGGAATCGGCAAAAAACTTACCCCCGCAGTTATTCGACAACGTGAAAAATAACCTGCAACTGATTAAGCAAACCGAAGAGCCTCAGGATTTAACCGGCGCATTATTGTTCCTGACATCGGAAGAATGCGGCTTTGTTACCGGGCAAACCATCAACTGCGACGGCGGCGTTAACTTTTAAGGAGAAGGCTATGAAACTGGCAACACTGAAAAACGGCACCCGCGACGGAACCCTTTTAGTGGTATCCCGTGATTTAACCCGGGCAGCAGACGTTTCCCATATTGCTAAAACCATGCAGCTGGCACTGGAAAACTGGGACGCGGTGCTTGCTGATCTCACCGCCATTTACGACAAGCTTAATGACAATACGGTTTCAGGCGCATTCACGTTTAATCCTCAGGAGGCTATGGCGCCCCTGCCCCGCTGCCACCAGTTCATTGATGCTTCGGCATTTTTAAACCATGGCAACATTATGGAAAAGGCCTTCGACCTGGATGTGAAGAAAGATCCAAACATCCCTATTCTTATTCAGCGTCAGAGCGATGACTTTATGGGGCCCCATGAAGATTATGCATTCCCTTCTGAAGAAGATAATGCCGATTTTGAAGGGGAATTTGCGGTGATTACCGGCGATATTCCAATGGGGGCGTCAGCCTCTGAAGCGCTGGACAAGGTAAGACTGATCACCATTTTAAATGACATGAGCATGCGTAAGCATCTTTTCCGTGAATTACAAATGGGCTTTGGCTTTATACTGGCAAAGCCAGCAACCGTGTTTGCACCGGTAGCGGTTACCCCGGATGAACTGGGGGATGCCTGGAAAGACGGACGTGTGCACCTGAACATGGAAGTGAGCCGGAACGGGGAATGGTTTGGTCACCCTAATGGCGGCGAAATGGACTTTTCTTTCGGGCAAATCCTTCAGCACATCACGTACAACCGAAACATCAAAGCCGGAATGATTTTAGGTTCAGGCACTGTTTCCAGTAAAGACTGGAAAGAAACAGGTTCTGCCTGTCTGGCAGAGCGCCGTGCACTGGACATTCTGGAATACGGTGAAGTGAAAACCGATTTTCTAAAATACGGTGAATCCCTCAGCTTCGACGTGAAAGATCACCTGGGTCAGAGCGTATTCGGCAAAATTGACCACATCATGGTAAAACCATGACCGCTAATGTCGCTTCCTTGTTCAGCGTTGAGAACAAACGCGTAGTGGTGACAGGTGCACTGGGCGGGATTGGCAGTGCCATTGCCCGTCTTTTTCTGGAGGCTGGTGCAAAGCTTATTCTGGCTGACCGTGAGCACAGCTTCCGGGAAACTCCGCCCGGTACAGTGTATATTCCTGCGGATTTCAGTGCTGAAGGCGGTGCTGATGCGCTCATCCAGCATATTCAGAATGCGCCGGTAGACATTGTTATTCACACCGCAGGCATTGAAGGTCATGTGGGAAGCATGGACGACTGCGCTGAGGCCGACTGGTTGCGTACCATGAGAATTAATCTGCTGTCAGCCCAGTTACTGTCTGCTGCCGCAGTTAAAGGCATGCAGCAGCGGGGTGACGGACGGTTAATTTACGTAGGCAGTATTGCGGGCAAACGGGGCACATCGGCCTTGGGGCTGTATTCGGTCACGAAGGCCGGACTGTCTCAGCTTGCCCGCAACTACGCGGTGCAACAAGGCAAATATGGCATTACTGCCAATTGTATTTGCCCCGGTCTTATTGATACGCCATTATCAAAACATCTGCAGGCGGACGCTGCGTTTATGACGAAACGTATGCAACAAACGCCACTTAACCGCCTTGGCTCAACAGATGAAATCGCCGCTACCGCACTTTATCTGGCCAGTGCAGCCGGTGGCTTTACAACAGGTCAGGATATTGTGGTAGACGGGGGAACACTGATCTCAGATTGTTAAGTGTTACCTGCCGGAAATACCGGTGTAGTCTCACCATAATCATTTCCAATGATTCAGAAGCTAATTAAAAACCCCGCGACAGAAAGTCTGTAGCGGGGTTTTTCGTCTTTTCAGTGAGCGGATCTTCGAAGAGCCGCTGACGACTGTTCTAAAGTGCCATCGCCGTATTCACAGGGCGTACAGGCTTTATGAGCAACAGTGTCATTACACACATGGCGGCCGCCACTACAGAGAACACCATAAATGCGCCCTGAAAGTTATTACCGCCCACCTGCTGCAACACAAAGGAGAAGCTGACGGTAGACACAAATTGTCCGATAGCAAAGGTTGATTGCCAGATCCCGGTACCCCGGCCACGGAAGCTGAATACCAGAGGAGATACCGCCCAGGTTAGCATGGTAGGCAGCACCATGCCGGCACCGAACTGATTGATAGAGCCGGTGATGATTAGCATTAACGGAGTATCAGCCTGCGACATACCAAAGAAGCCCAGCGCCAGAATCGCAAACTCCAGCAGAATGAGTTTTTGTGTATTGAGCAGTTTGTGAATATAGCGGTAAGCAATCGCACCGGCCGGTACCCCAATACTTGCCACCGCCAGCATCAGACCAGCCTGTCCGGTATCCTGGATATCAAACGTCGCCAGTGCACTGCTTAACTGGAACTGAAGGATGTAGAACATCACACCGCCCACCAGCGTAAAGAAGCACACTTTAACCATGTGTGCCCAGGGGAACTGCGCACCGGGCATATCTGCCTGTGCCGGCGTTGCCGCGACTTCGGTCTCTGCCGCTTCCTGCTTGGTCACATCCCATGTGAATACAATCACGCCGATCATAAACAGGAACGCTAAACCGTAGATGGCAAACGGTCCCTGCCAGCCGTACTGCTGACCCAACCATCCCGCAACAGGAAACAGTAGCATAGCCGTCAGTGACGCCAGTGCCGCCTGACTGCCTAACCATTTGTCCCGCTGTGCTCCGGAAAAGTAATCACCAATAAGCGTTGTACTGCAGGTGATAATGACCGCTTCACACAGGCCAACACCAATGCGAGATAATAACAATGGCGGATAGGTGGTGATAAACAGAGGCAACACACCACATACTGAATATAAGCCAATTGCTCCGATGAGCAGCTTTCTGCGCCCTACTCTGTCTGCCATCCAGCCGGCCAGCGGCGCACCGAGAGCAATACACAAAGCCGGGATGGAGATAAGAATAGGCACCAGGTAATCTGCATGCTCAATATGCCCGAAGGCCTGCATAAGCAATGGCATGATTGGCGCTAACAACACGGCCCCCATCACTGTGAGTGTAATAGGAAGTATCAGAATAATTCCCTGTATCGTACCTGCCTTTCTGGTAACCATGTTGCGTCCTCCCGGAGCCTTTCCGTAGTAGAGTTGTTATTGTTTAATCTTTGCTGAACAGCATTTTTACGATTGTCATGAACTTCGCCGGAGACAGCGCCATCTTCGCGGCTCTGCGTAAGTCTCCGGGCCCCAGACGGGCAGTCAGTGGCATGGTGCCGAAGGTTTTGCCCCGTACCACCAGCTCATCATCTTGTGTATCAATGCTGTCAACTGTCATCAGTTCAGCATCGTTTTCGTCGAACAGTCGCACTGCACCGTCATCCGGCGCCTGTGTTCTGGCCTTCACGGTATTTTTGGATTTGCTTTCGCCGGTCTGGAACGTGCTGTCGAAATCCATGCCCAGATCTTCAAACATCACCATGGCAGCGGCGCGACCCGCCCCCACCACACCACCGGCAGGCGGCATTGACGGACCAACCAGATAAAGTGAATCGATACCCGGCACCTTAAACTGACCGAGATCCGGCGTAGGACGGTGCCCCACACTTTGATAGAAATACGGTGCAACCCCGTGCACATCACCTTCCACCATGGAGTTCGGAGAATTACGCTCCAGGTCCAGTGGCGTATAGAATTTATGAGCGATGATATTGTCGCTGTTGAGGTTCGACACAAACTTGCCCTGTTGCTTCTGGCGTTCTTCACCGTAAGCTTCACGAATGTCATCCCAGCGGCTGCTGCCACCTTCAAGCAGATTGAACGGCGCAAAACCGGTGCTGTGCCACATACCGGCCCCTTTGGGCACACGGGTAGGATCGGTTTTAGATTCATCATTACCGGCAGAGAACATCATGTCGGTGAGTTCACCCCGCTTAAGGGCATCGAAGTCACGCTGCATATCCGCCATGGATTCATGCTGACAAAGGGTAAGCATGATGGCTTTTTCCACGTCTTTTTCTGAAGTCCGGAATTGCACGGGTTCACGAAGATCGTAGTGAGAAACAAACAAACTGAACGCAGCCAGACTGGCATTTTCAGCACGCTTGAGTACAGGTTCAGATACACCATCAACAAACTGGCGGATTTTATGGGGATGCATGGAACCGATAACGGCGTCACGTGCCATGATTTTCTCGCCGGTGGTCAGTTCAACGCCTTTGGCTTTACCGCCTGACACCAGGATGCGCCTGATTTCGCTGTTATAACGAATTTCACCGCCGGTGGCTTCAATGGCACGGACCATAGATTCAGACAGCTTCCCGGAACCGCCCCAGGGTTGCGCCACACCGTAGGTATGCATAAGCGCCGTAAACATCACCGTACCCATGCCAGTGCCCAGCTCATCAGGCAACTGCAGGTTTTCAGACACCGCACGGGCAATGTGCATTTTGATTTTGTCGTGGGTAAACCAGGTGTTAATGATATCCATGCTGCTGCGTTGCATCATGTCCATCATCACACGGCCTTCTTCACTGCTGTCCAGCATAGCCATCAGCGCGCCAAGGGGAGGCTGAGGCTTATACATACCGGGCATGATCATTGGCAGCATGCTCTGGCCGAGTTCCACGAAACGACGGTACGCGTCAGCGTCGCGCTGAGAAATTTTCGCCATGCCTTCGCAGGTTTTATCCAGATCTTTGTAGGTCATCAGTGCAGACTGGTCGGCAAAAATAGTGGCGTGAGGTACGTCTGAATATTTGTAATCCATGCCGTACTTTTTGAACAAATCCAGTTCATCGTTGGTAATAAGCGGATTCGCCTGAATCATGATATGCACGCTGGAGTGCAGATCGTGGTGGTAACCCGGGGTCAGGATTTGCTGTGTGGCTGCACCGCCACCGGCGTAGTCATGGCGCTCCAGCAGCAGTACTTTCTTTCCGGCTTTTGCCAGATATCCGCACGTTGTCAGACTGTTATGGCCTGCGCCCATTGCGATTACATCAAAATCAGCCATTTTTTACTTCCTGTTAAGGGTGAACTTCCGGCAGAGGTTCACCGTTAATTTCTACCGGCGTTGCTTCTGTAAGTACAAAAACAATACGGCATACTTCGTTCTCAGACGGATTCCGCCAAAGATGGATAGTGCCCCGTTGCACTACGATGTCACCGGCATGAAGCAGAGTTTTGTTGCCATCGTCCAGCTCCAGTTCCAGCTGGCCCTGCAGCACAATGCCGTAGTCCAGACTGTTGGTGCGGTGAAAAGGCGACGCCGATTGCGGCAGCATGTCCACCACACGGATCACAGAACCGCCGTTCAATGTGAGTCCGGCATCACGGTAACGACCGTCGGTTTCATCATTGTTTTCCACCGGCAAATCAGGCGCTGTCCAGACAAGTGCAAACTCCGCATCACCGCTGGGAATTAATTTTGTTTCAAAAGCCTGATCGTCTTTGAAAATCGATCTGCCATTCTCATCGTGCCCCGTTACCACACGGCGTACATCTTTAAGTCGTCCCATCGTTTACCTTTCTTTGAGCATGTTCATGTTATGACTCAAAGTGTACTGACAGGCTCTGTGCGCACAAATCGGTTATGCCGATAGCACACATTCCAATAACAAATGATTCACAACAGCTTCGCGGCTTGCCCGTAACAACACACTATCTGTGCGGGGGATTCGGCTCATCAGTAACGCAAATTTTCAAACTTTCGCAACATTTTTTACACTTAATTCAAATAATTCAGAGGAAAGAATATGCAAAGCGAAAGTAACAGGGTTTCAGAACAAAACGGCCGTCTGGCAGGGAAAACCGCACTGGTCACAGGTATCGGTGACGGCATCGGTAAAGGTTGCGCTCTCATGTTCGCCAGACAGGGCGCGACGGTCATTGGCACTGATATTAATGAAGAAGCGGCGCTGCGCACGGTAGAAGAAGCGCAGTCACAAGGTCTGTCTTTGCAGTTCGCCTGTGCCGCTGACCTCACCGATGAAGATGACATCACCAATTTGCGTGAAAGAGTGACGACGCTAACCGGCTCCCTAAATATCATCGTTAATGCGGCGGCCACCGCCGTGTTTAAATGGATAGAAGACATGACCTATGCCGACTGGCAGTTAACCTTAAAAGCAGAGTTGGACTCGGTATATCTGGTCACCCGGGCATTCTGGCCACATCTGAAAGCATCCGGATCCGGTTCTGTGATTAATTTTGCTTCGGCCAACGCTTACCAGGCATTAAAAGGCTCTGCCGCACTGGCTCACTGTGCGGGCAAAGGAGGTGTGTTGGCAATGACCCGCCAACTGGCGATGGAAGGTGGGCCTCATGGTGTTCGGGCAAATACTATATCACCCGGGCTCATTGTAACCGGCGCCACAGCTCCGGTGATTGACGATGAAGAGTTCCTCAGTAATGTCATGGCAAAAAACATGCTGGGCCGCTTAGGCAAGCCGGAAGACATTGCCTGGTGCGCCACCTATCTTGCCAGTGACGAAGCCAGCTTTGTCACCGGCGCAGATTTTTCCATTGATGCAGGGGCCATTGCCTGGTAAGTGTCGTCTGGCGAATAGCGGGCAAGACATTGCCCGTATAACCCGCCAATTAAAAACCCCGCTGCCAGTTAACTGTCAGCGGGGTTTTCTCTTATCTGTATATCAGAAGTTGTACTTAGCTCTGACACCGTAAGTACGTGGTGCTTTCAGTGCTGCATAAGTAGCGGTTGATGCCGGGCGATGTATTGCGGCAGTCAGTACCGTTTCGTCAGTGATATTGTTTCCGTACACAGTCACTGTCCAGGCCCCGCCGTTGTCTAGTGTAAATGATAGATCTGTGACACCAACAGCATCCTGTTTTTGTGAATCTTCGTAACCAATATCTAGATAGCGTTCTGTTTCGTAGTGATGCCAGACTGAGCCCACCAGATAAAGCCCGTCACTGAGTTCGAATGTGTGTTCGTACCCCAGATTCAATGTCCATTCAGGACTATTGAGTGCCGGTTTACCGGAACAATCAACCACCAGAGTAGTACCGTCATCATCGGGAGTAGTTGCACAGGTGGTTACTGTTGTGTCTGCTCCTGCTCCGTCATAAATGAACTCATCGTAACTGGCATCCAGATACTGAATATTCGCTTTCAGCAAACCGTAATCGCTGACAGCATACTGAATATCTACCTCTGCCCCCTGCATGGTGGCAGCACCGGCATTACGAGTGAGAGAACCAAATGCGCCGGACGGTAAGTAACCCAGATAAGTCACCTGCTGATCTTTATAGTCCCAGTAAAAAGCTTCAATGTTCAGCTGTAGCTGATTATCCATAAAGCGATTTTTACTACCGGCCACCAGCGCGCCGATTTCTTCCGGTTCATAGGAGTTATCGACAGAGTCAGCAAAGAAGCCGCCCGATTTAAAGCCGGTGGTGTAGTTCACATACAGCATGGAATCTGCATTCACATCGTATTCAATTCCCGCGCGGTAGGTGAAGTTGCTGAAAGAGCGCTCGTCTTCAGCCTGCACAGTGTCGGGCGTATTGTTAAAGTCGTATAAGTTATACGTTTCCAGCGTCAGCGGGGACTGACGCACCTGCATCTCTTTTTCTTCATCAGTGAAACGGGCACCTAAAGTAAAGCGGAGGTTATCAGTGGCCGACCAGGTCATTTGTCCGAACACCGCCTGACTGTCTGTGCCTAGATCAGAGTAAACATACTCACCAGCCGGCCCCCATAATGAAGCAGCAAAGGAAAAAGGCGCCGCCCAGGTCAAAGATTTTTGATCTTCAGCGTAAATGAATGCACCGGCAACGTACTTAATTGCGCCGGTATCGTTTGAGGCGAAGCGCACTTCCAGTGAACTTTGCTTATTCTCGTCCTGGTTGATAACCGGAAAACCAGGCAAGTAGAAGGTTGTGTCAGGCTCAGCCACGCGGTAAGAAGGAATAACCGTCAGCGAGCCACTGTCAAAGTGAGCGTTGATAGTGGCGGACACCCCCCAGAAAGTACTGTCCTGATAGCCTTCGTAATCAACGCCCTCGTCAGCGTCATAGAAATTGAAGGTCTCAAAATCCATGTAAGTACTGACAAACTCAGGGCGGCTGAGGAAAAAGGAGGTGGGTTGGGCTGCTTCAAATGCCGCTATACTCACCGGGTCTGCACCACCAATCCGCTCATCAATTTCCGGCGCGCCGTCAGAGATCAGCACACTGCCCGCACCTTTGCCGCCAGCCTTGTAGTAGTCACCGCTCAGCAATACGTCATATTTATCATTGGGGGCATACAGGTAGTGCACCCGCAACGCTTTTCCGTCTTCGTCATCATAACCGTCTGATAAATACCCGTCGCGGCTGACCCACTGCCCGGAAATGCGCAAAGCTGAGTTGTCACTGACAGCAACATTTACCGCGCCCGCCAACTGACGTGAATTATAATTTCCAACACTGCCGCTAATGTAGCCCTCTGTGTAGCCCAACTCAGGCTTGCGGGAAATAACATTGATAGCACCGCCGGTAGCATTACGGCCGTAAAGCGTTCCCTGAGGTCCTTTCAGCAGCTCAAGTCGCTCAAGGTCGAAAAAAGTTCCCACCACGGAACCAGGACGGCCAATGTAAACACCGTCGTAGTTGAAGGCCACCGCGTTTTCGGCAAACGCATTCGTACCCTGCGTACCCACACCCCGTACGTAAAAACTGTTCCCTGTGCCGCCGGTCTTGTTGATTTGCAGTGCAGGCACTAAAAATGACAATTGATCAGGCTGCGTAATACCGCTCTTCTCCAACTGCTTTGTGGAAATGGCCGATACCGCCAGTGCCGCTTTCTGCACATTCTCAGTACGGTGCTGGGAAGTGATTTCAATAACCTCCAGGCCGGACTGCGCGGTTTCATTATCTGATTGTGCATAAGCCGGGGTCACGGCAGCAGCAACAGCCAGGGCGAGCATGGTAGGGATTCGCGTTTTGTTCACAGGTTTGTACTCCAGGTTCTCTCATCCGTTTGTGAAACGCCGGGGCGGTTTATTATCCTGGCGACAAAATAGTGCGCCGGCTAACCGCTATGAGCAATCACAATTGATTAACAACGGAACAACAATAGAGAAACGTGAAGATTAAATTAAATCGTCATTACCGATGCCAGATATTCGTAACGGCAATAGTGAATGTCGGGCGAAAAAAAACGGCAGTGTGATAAACACACTGCCGTTACGGACAACAGAAACGCAGGCAGTTAGCTTCTGTTTTCTTCAACAAATTCAATAAGGTTTCCTGCGCAATCGCGGATAAAGCAGCCTTTACCAAACTTCTCCCTGACCACGAAGGCAACATCGGCTCCCCGAGCTTCCACAACGTCGAGAAAGCGTTCCAGATCAGGTACTTTGAACGCCACGTGTTTATTGCCGTGGGTTTTTACATCTTGCGGTGGATGCCGCCTTTCTTCGGGCAACGAAGCCGCCCCTTCCACTTCAAATATTTCGAAGCGCAGGTCACCCCGTCGTACCATCGCCACCTTCGCCCTGGCAGCTTCGATGTAAAATTCCCGCTCGGTGGCAAAGTCCAGCACGCTGGCATACCAGGTTTTTGCCTGTTCAAGATCAGGCACACTTACACCGCCATGATGGAATATAAATTCCGGTAACACGTTATCAGTCATGCTTACTCCGCTGTCCAGCCACCGTCGACTACCAGACTGGTGCCGGTCATTAATGCGGATGCATCTGATGCCAGAAACAATGCCGCGCCCATAAGATCCTGCACATTACCCAGTCTGCCGATTTTGATTTTTTCAAGCACAGAAGCCAGAAAAGCTTTGTCCTCAAAGAAAGGTTTGGTCAGCGGCGTTTCAATAAACGTAGGGGCAATAGTGTTAGTGCGGATCCCGTGCGGAGCGAGATCGAGGGCCATGGCTTTATTCATGCCTTCCAGTGCCCATTTCGATGCACAATATAACGAGCGGTTAACGCCGCCCACATGTCCCATCTGCGATCCGATGTGAATCAGCGACCCTTTAACGCCACCGGCAATCATGCGCTGAATACAGGATTGTGCGACAAAATAGGCGCTTTTCACATTCAGATTAAGTACCGCATCGTAGTCGTCTTCTGTGACTTCAGTGACCGGTTTTGGCCGGTTAGTACCGGCATTATTGACCAGCACATGAAACGGGTCGTGCCGTTCGAAGAAGTCACGCACTGCATTAAGATCACTGACATCCAGTACCTCAGCCTGCGCCTTATCGCCCCGCGCACAAATGGCCTCTGCCGCAGATTGAATTTCGCCGGCGGAGCGGGCAACCAGTGTTACCGATGCCCCGGCTTCCGCCAGTCCGGCAGCAATGGCGAGGCCAATGCCCCGCCCTGCACCGGTAACCAGTGCCCGTTTACCCTCCAGACGAAAGTCCGGTAATGCCGGTAAAGTACTGTTTGTCATAGTGACTCCTAAACCTTCGTTTTTGCGGTGGGTGTAACCGTTCCGGCATACGGCACATCAATATTGCCGTAACGACGCACCCGCAGGTTTGCCTGTTCACCATGACCGGCAAAGCCTTCCAGACCACATAAGCGCGAGCAGTACTCACCGATTAATGCAGAAGCCTCGTCGGTAACCACTTTCTGATAGGTACAGGTTTTAATGAATTTGCCAACCCACAGACCACCGGTATAACGGGCGGCTTTCTTTGTTGGCAACGTGTGGTTAGTACCGATAGCTTTATCGCCATACGCCACATTGGTACGCGGACCAAGGAACAGCGCGCCGTAGTTAGTCATGTTTTTAAGGAAATAATCCGGATCAGCCGTCATTACCTGCACGTGCTCACTGGCAATCTCATCAGCAATCTGCACCATTTCTTCATAGCTTTCTGCCACGATAACTTCACCAAAGGTCTCCCACGCTTTACGGGCATGGTCGGCGGTAGGCAGAATTTCCAGCAGACGCTCAATTTCTGCCATGGTTTCTCTGGCCAGTTTTTCTGAATTAGTCAGCAGCACACCCGGGCTGTCCGGTCCGTGCTCGACCTGACCGAGAATATCAGTAGCACACATTTCACCGTCTACCGACTCATCAGCAATGATCAGAGTTTCTGTAGGACCGGCAAATAAGTCGATACCTACACGGCCATATAACTGACGCTTCGCTTCAGCAACGAACGCATTGCCCGGGCCAACCAGAATATCCACACCACTGATGGTTTCGGTGCCCAGCGCCATTGCGCCGATAGCCTGAATACCGCCCAGCGCATAAATTTCATCCGCACCGGCCAGTGCCTGTGCCGCAACAATGGCAGGTGCAGGTTTGCCTTTAAACGGTGGCGCACAGGTAATAACACGGGGAACACCGGCCACTTTTGCGGTGATAACCGACATGTGAGCGGAAGCCAGCAGCGGATATTTTCCGCCCGGCACATAACAACCGGCAGCGTTTACCGGTAAATTCTTGTGCCCCAGAATCACACCGGGCAGAGTTTCTACTTCTACATCTTTCATGGAGTCGCGCTGAATTTGCGCGAAATTACGCACCTGCGTCTGGGCGAATTCAATGTCTTTCAGATCTTGTGGAGACAGCGAGTCCATACACGCCTGAATTTCTTCCTTTGTCAGCCGGTAATCTTCTCTGTCCCAGTTATCAAATTTAACGGAAAGATCGCGGATAGCCGCATTGCCCCGCTTTTCAATGTCTTCAAGTGTCGCTTCTACAATCTCGCGTACTTTGCGGTCAGCATCTGCTTTAACCTGCGCTTCCGCGCCCCGCTTTAACCAAATAGCCATGGTGGTCTCCGTTACAAATAGGGTAATTAAAAGCCGTCTATCACTGTTCTGGTGTGAACCACCGCCGGCGGGGCAATAAAGAACTCAGACACCAGCGACCGCCAGGCTGCAAAGCCTTCAGACTGCCGGAAAGTTTCCATATGCGCTTCGACAGAGTCCCAGCGCACCAGCAAAACATATTCGCCTTCGTTCTCAATCACTGCATCCAGAGCAAAGCTGTGGCAACCTTCTGCTTGTTTGAAGTGTTCCACAGCCAGAGAGACCGCTTTTTCAAACCGGATCTTGTTCTCAGGAGAAACGACCAGTCGCGCCATTTCTGTCACCATATTTTCACTCCAAAATTTTCAGATTAATTGCTTTGTTAATTTCAGGCATGTTTTCCTGACAAACAAATTCACGCAGTCAACAGGTATAAATCAGTGAGTGTATTTATAAGAAATTAGGGCGTGAAATCCGAATCGGATTTATTAATAAAATGTATCTGGAAAACGAATATTTACGCTTTAAAAGGTGTTTTATTATTTGTATCCACAATGAGAAAAAGGTAAATGCAAATGAAAAGAGTGGTGGTAACCGGCGCAGGCGGTTTCGTAGGACAAAAGTTGTGTGATGCTATTCTGGCAAAGCCGGACTGGCAGTTGATTGCCATTGATATGGTATTACCCGATTTCCTGAAAAATCATGACCGGGTTGCGGCGTTTGAAACCCCTTTTTCTGATGAAACCATGCTGTCAGAAGTGTTCTCATCACCCTGTGATATTCTGTTCCACCTTGCAGCCGTTCCCGGCGGTGCAGCAGAACAGAACCCCGCACTCTCCAAAACAGTGAATCTGGATGGCACACTGACCCTGTTTTCAAAGGCGTGCGAAAATGGTCACCGCCCGCGTATTGTATACACCAGCACCATAGCAGTCCTCGGCGCTCCTATGCCTGACGTGGTAGACGACAATGCCCCGATTGTACCGGCCATGACCTACGGCACGCATAAGGCCATGATAGAGTTAGCTCTGGCTGATTTTTCCCGCCGCAAACTTGCCGATACCGTTACAGTGAGGCTACCTGGCATTGTCGCCCGTCCGCTGGCCAAAAGTGGCCTTAAATCAGCTTTTCTGAGTGATGTATTCCATTTACTCAAAGACGGTCAACCCTATGTTTCTCCGGTGTCTGAACAGGCTACCATGTGGCTGATGTCAGTGAACCAGTGTGTGAATAACCTTTTGAATGCTGCCGTGCTGGACAGCTCACAAATGCCTGTAAGCCGTGTGGTTACGCTGCCTGCAGTGAGAGTCAGTATGCGTGAGTTGGTTCAGGAAATTGCCTCGCAGACCGGCGCGTCTGAAGAACTGGTGAGCTGGAAGCCGGATGCAGCGCTGGAAGAAGGATTTGGAAAACAGCCGCCTTTGTTCACGCCAGCTGCAGAGCATGCGGGATTCCGCCACGACGGTGACATTACAACACTGGTGAAAAACACGCTTTTGTAAATTTATTGTTCTCCACTTGTAAAGCTGTTGATGTGGCGGTATATTCGGTTCATCTTACAGACGGGAGACATTCCAAATGATGTATTTTCTTTGCGATATTTTAACGATGTGCAATCCGGAAATTATTGAGAAAAACGAAGATGCGGAATCACCGGAAATTTCAGAATCGCCGTCATCATAATTGCGAAAAGAATTAAAAAAAGCAGCTTTTATAAAGCTGCTTTTTTGATTTCTGCATACCGTTAATAACGGTATGTGAAATTTAAGCCAAAGGTTCGGGGAGAAGTAACAAAACGTCTGTATGCAGGAAATACATACGTAGTTTGCGCCTCGTCTTCAATATTTCTCACCCACAGCCCCAACGTCCAGTCTGAGTCAGATTCATAACGAATGCTTGCATCGGTGCGGGTGAAGCTTTCCTGCCTCGCTCCGGGCACATAAAACTCAACGGAAGTCATATAGTCACTGGAGTAATTCATTGTGATGCCCGCAATCAGTGAGCCGCTGTCAAGATACCAGCTGTGCTCATAACCCAGCATCGCGGTAAGCTCAGGCGCGTTGACCATTTCCCGCCCTTCAAGTTGATAAGGGCCGCCGTCGATAAACGGGTTGACCGGTAACTCTGTTTCGCCATATTCGGTGTTCAGATAGCTCATGGATGCTTTCAATCTGCCGGCATCTGACACAATCCAGTCAAATGTCGCTTCCGCACCGTAAATAGTGCTGTCTCCGGCATTCAGCACCACCGGGAAAGAAGATATCTCGCCGGTATCACCAACGGGGATATTTTGCAGCGTGGGGACCTGGTAATCCATGTAATCATAGTAGAACACGGCAAAGTTGGCTTGCAGGTGATTGTCCAGCAGCGTGTTCTTCATACCGGCTTCGTAACTGATCAATTCTTCAGGGTCGAAATCCGTCACCGGCACTGTGGTATTAACGCCACCTTGCTTAAACCCGGAAGCAATATGCGCATAAAAAAGCTGATCGTCGCTGACATCATATTCTATACCCGCTTTCCACGTAACTGAGTCGTCTTCCGTGGTCTGACTGTCGGTTTCAAGTTGCACACCCTCGGGATCATACAGCTCATAACTGTTCTCCCGGGTATCATTACTGAAACGCAAACCACCTGTCAGACGCAGGGTATCCGACAACGGATAAGTCATCTGCCCGAAAATGGCTTTTGTCTCACTGGGAGCGAACGCCTGGTTGTAAGTATAAATGGCATCACCCAGTGTCAGCTCCTGTCCGTCACCGCCCACATCCCCCTGACTTTTCAGAAAATAACCGCCAACCATCCACATTACGTCCGAGCTGGCCGGTGAATCAAGGCGTACTTCAACGGTTTTATAATCTGCATTACCGGTATTATCGTCGTAACAATCCGATGAACCACAGGCGAGGAAGATATCCGGGTCTGTAATACCGAACAGATGACTGGTTTTCTCGGAGTTTTCGTGATTTGAATAAGCCGCAATCACATTAACTGTAGCCCAGTCAAAGTCCTGACTCGCCTGCAATGAATAGGTAACCGAGTCACGCTTGTTGAGGCCGGGTTGGTGATACTTGTCGTTTGTCCACGGGTCGTCAGGATTGTCCGTCACCCAACCATCCGGGGCGAAAGCAGCGAGAAACGGCGGAAATGTGAGGTTACCTTCCCATCCTTCTACCGGCACTGTATTTGCCGCATTGCCTTCATAGGTGGATTTCTCGTATTTGAACAACACGCGGGTTTCATCAGAAGGCACATACAGGGCTTTTACCCGTAACGCTGACGAGTCATCTTCCATACTGCCATCACTTAAATAACCATCCCGGCTACTTTTATATCCGGCAACACGAATGGCAAAATCTTCGCCGACGGGTAGATTAAGTGCGCCTTCCAGACGTTTCATACTGAAGTTGCCCAGTTGTGCAGTGACGTAGCCTTCTACGTCACCCAACACCGGGTCGCGGGTGATAACGTTCATCGAGCCGCCAGACGCGTTTCTGCCATACAAGGTTCCCTGCGGCCCCCTTAATACCTCGATTCGTGAGATGTCGAAAGTGCCCGCCTGCACAGATTCAGTTCTGCCGGTATACACACCATCAATCAGCGTTGCCACTGCCGGGTCGGCGAAGGCAGGATCGATCTGGGAACCCACACCACGAATAAATACCTGAGCCCCCTGAGCAATGCCCTGCACTTTCACAGACGGTGTACCTTTAATGGCAGCATCGTAGGAGCTGTCGCCGCGGTTGGTGATGTCATCGCCACTCACTGCGCTGATGGCGATAGCGGTATCATTGATACTCTGCACCCGCTTCTGCGCGGTTACTTCAATCACTTCCAGTGTTTTATCGTCATCTTTCTTATCTGTTTGCGCAGCAGCAGTACCGGCAATGCCGGACAAAGCCAGCACAACCGCACTGGCAAGTGATGTTCTTTGATTAGTTCTCATATCTCATGTCCTTGCTGTTAACGAATCTTCTTTTCACTTATGGGAGCGCTCCCAAAACGTTACAGACAGGAGCGTCTGTGGATGATTATTAAAAATCCTGTTTTACATGCCCAATCGAATTAACAAATCCAAAACATTTGAGTTACAAATACCCGCTAGTTTTGGAAATTAATGTGGAGAGCTCAGAATTAGCCTGACCAGCGGCAAAGCAGCGGCTTCCACGACTGATAAAACGCCGCCCGACCGGGCGGCGATAACTCAATAACTGAATGTTTCTGAAAAGGTGTAGTAAGGCTGAGGAATGGCCGGATAAATCGTTGCGGCTCGTTTCATACTGTAAGACGGGTAGGAATATTCTGGTTTTGAAAAACCATCCGGCATTTCGCCGTCCCGTTCTCCGGTTTGCACCATGCCTTTCTTCTCAAAATCCAGCCATTTATCATCCAGCTTGGGCGTAAAGTCATACGCCATTTGCAAATGCCAGATTTTCCAAACGCCGTTTTCGTTAACGAAGTCGGCGGCATATTTCTCCCAGAAAAACGTACCGTCAACACGTGCGGTATCACCTTCAAATTCAGTGATTAACCCCATGCCCGGTGAATACCAGATCCCTTTCGCTGTTTTACCGTCACCCGCCACCTCGATGACAGGTGTCGTATTGGTATGCATCACCCACTCATGGCCTGCGCCAAGATTCGCTTCTGTCACTTCGATGTCCGGATAAATTTTGGCAATCTTCTCCAGCGCTTTTTGACGGTTGTCCTGATTTATCCTGCCATAAGCACCTTTGATGGTGTTTATGCCATTCATTACCCAGGCAGGGCTTGAGAACTTAGCCGTGGCCGCATTGTCACCATATTCGTCTACCCATATCGCGGTGATTTCTTCCAGATTTAATGCAGCGGCGTGATAGTAAGCATGCTTACTCATCACATTTTGAACTTCCCACATTGCCAGCGCCCGTTCAGCGGCAGAAATGGATTCGCGGGGGTTCATTTTTGCAGACATCATACGGTCGAACTGTCTGAACTCGTTAACGGTCAGCTTGCCGTCACCATTTATATCAATGCCCGGAGGAGCGGGATTCTCATCAAAATCGGCTTTAGTAACAAAACCCCGACCTTTTTCAAACATGCCGAAAGAGGATGCTGGCAAACCAGCATGTTGCCACTCTGCACGGGACATTTTTCCGTCGCGGTTAGTATCAACCGCTTCCAGTACCGGACTAAAATCAGCGTTAGCAACACTCACGCCGGCTCCGGGTTCTGCTGAAGTCGACGCACAGCCAGCTAATATGAACTGTCCAGCGATAAAAGAACTTAAGATTATGCGTTTCACCGTAATGCTCCTTGTTCACGCCGGGAGCAATAGGAATCCCCCGACAGATAGCCAATTGGGATCGCTCCCAAATTTGAAAACTTGACGATGAGACTACTTAAAACTCAGTAATCGGAAAAATCCAATAAACGAATTTAAAACATTTGATTAACAAATAGTGATAAGGAAGTACTCAGAAGAGCATTAAGAAGGAGACTTCAATGATGAACGGTATCTCAGTTCACCTTTGAGATAGACTGGCGAGGTGTCGGGCTGCTCTGCACGCTGTGACGCCAGCACATAGTTTACAATTTCATCGGTGATATGACCCAGAGGATGAGCAAAACTGGCAAGGGAAAACGTCCCCCAGCCAGATATCGTCACATCATCAAACCCGATTATAGATATATCTTCACCCGGCGTAAGTTGAAATTCATTCCGGCACACTTCCATGCAGGCCAGAGCCATATGATCGTTTAACGCAAAAATAGCATCTGTATCAGGGAACCGGGTTAACAGGCGGCGGGTAGCCAGTTTTGCTGATTCAAACTGAAAGTTGCAGTTCTCACCCACCACTTTTGCGCCGCCCAGCTCGCATATCTTGTTTGAAAACGCGCTCACCCTGCGACGGGTAATCACACTCTCTTCCAGTCCTTTCAGTACACCGATGAACCGGTGACCAGCCTCATAGAGCGCCTTCGCGATTTGCTCAGCACCATCAATGTCATCGGTACTGATGCACTTGCAGTTTTCTACCGGGTCCACACTGTTAAACATGATTGTGGGTATACCCGCTTCCGCACAAGCCGCAGCCGTTGTTGTAGCACTGCGACTGGAAGCAAAGATGATAGCATCCAGGCTGTAGTTGAGAATTTCCTCAAGGGTAGGATCATCTCCACGTTCACCGTGTGTCACAAATAAAACAATTCTGTATCCCTGAGATGCCAGCTTGTCTGACAGCAACTGCACAAAGTCAGGATAAAATTGATTATCAAGCTGGGTAATCGCAACGCCCACCAGAAAAGAACGCTTTATTGTGAGAGAACGCGCGGTAGGATTAGGACGATAATGCAGCGTTTTAGCCGCGGCCAGAATTTTTTCCCGCGCCACCGGAGAAACCACTCCACCATTAAAGATCCGCGAAACGGTAGATTTGGAAACACCAGCCAGTCTTGCAACATCTTCTCCGGTTGCTCTGCTCATTTTTCTGACTGTTTTTTTATTATCCGATGACACCCGCTACTCCGACCCTTAACTGAGGAATCTGATCCCTTTCACTTTATTCTACACGCTTCGCGGGCAACAAGAAGAACGGCATCCATAAATTGGATTAACTTCATAACCATTACCAATTTGATAACATTTTAATTACATTGCAATGTATTTTGACAGGTTTGACATCGCGACTTGACATCGCAACAACATGGGAGCGCTCCCATAAGTATTTAGAAAGATTCATCAACGTATTCTCAAATTGTGCACGGCACAAATCAACGTTAAGGAAAGATAATGATTAATTCATCAGTAAAAGCAGTTGCTATGGCAGTGCTTCTCTCTACCACCACCGGCTTTATGGCATCCGGGGAAGCTATGGCAGACAACAGACCGGTTATCAGCAAAGGTGAACACGCGTATATAGCTCTTCAGGTGCAAAACGTGATGAGCAAACATGCCTATTTACATGCTGCGGGTATGAACCTTGAAGAAGTCGACACCCTTTGGGTAGATGCGAAAGGTAAGTTTGCCGATTCTGCCGTTTTTGCCAGCCCGCTGTGGGTGATGGATGGCTTACAAACTGTGCGCAATGCTTATGGTAAAGAAAATCAGAAAAACCGTGAACTGGCATTAAAAGCCATGCAGAAAGTTATGCCGGAACTGAAACTGGAAGAATCAAACCTTGGCGCCGGTCATGAGTGGGCGATGCATACCAACACCACGCCGGTGATTGAAGTGGCCGGTGACGGTAAAACAGCGAAAGGGATCTGGTATTCACCTGGTATGGGCTTAATGGCCAACATTGAAGGCGACGATGCTAAAGTTGGCAGCGTCTTTTTCTGGGAAAAATATGCCGGCGATTTCATTCTGGAAGACGGTAAATGGAAGATCTGGCATTTACAAATGGCCTACGATTTTACGCCTGGCCTGCCTGAATCGATGATTGAAAACTTATCGGTAATCAATGGTGCAGCCGATCACAAAGCAGATACCGGCCCCATGCGTGAAGCCGGAGAACGCATGGAAGGACTGCCGCCAGGCTTTAAATGTACTAGCTCAGACCTGATCTGACAGTTACCCAGTTTTTCTGGTGCCAGCGTCAGATTAGATTTGAGCTAAATTCTTCTCAGCCCAAATCTGTTTCCCATCGATTAATGTTTCCATTGGCGTTCTGCCGCAGCACATTTTGCCCTGATGAGTTCGTTCATTGTTGTAATAATTCAGCCACTCGTCCAGATCTTTCTGCAACATCTCCAGTGAATCATAGAGTTTCTTGCGGAACGTAACCTGATAAAACTCGTTGAGAATGGTTTTGTGGAAGCGTTCACAGATACCGTTTGTCTGGGGATGACGGGCTTTTGTTTTGGTGTGGTCGATATCGTTTATCGCCAGATAGAGCTGGTAATCATGCTGTTCGACCTTCCCACAGTATTCCGTGCCTCTGTCTGTAAGAATTCTGAGCATTGGCAGCTACTGAGCCTCGAAGAACGGCAAGACGCGATCATTCAGTACATCTGCGGAGGTGATAGGCGTCTTCGTTGTGTAGAGCTTAGCAAACGCAATTTTGCTGTAGGTATCAACAAACGTCTGCTGGTAAATCCGACCAACACCTTTCAAATTACCAACATAAAACGTGTCCTGAGAGCCGAGATAGCCTGGATGATGTGTTTCAATTTCACCGCAGGCCTCATCATCCTGCTTCTTCTTTTCCAGTGCCGCAACTTGCTCGTCGGTTAGTATAATTCCTTCCTTCTCGACCTTCTCCTCAAGAGCAGCCAGACGCTTTTTAAAGTTCTCAAGGTTATGACGGAGCCAGATAGAACGCACGCCACTGCCGGACACGAATACGCCTTGCTTGCGAAGTTCATTACTGGTTCTGGCTTGGCCGTGTGCGGGATAATCGACGGCGTGAACGAGTACCGCTTGCTCGGTCTGCTCATCAACGCGATTCTTTAAGTTAGGTGTTCTTCTGGATTTGCTGATTAGTGAATCAACACCGCCATCTTCAACTAACTCCTGATAGCGATAAAACGTGTCTCGGGATACGCCCATCACTTTACAGGCCTTAGAGACGTTGCCGAGTTCTTCGGCCAGATTAAGTAATCCTGCTTTGTGTTTAATGATTGGATTGCTAGTATGCAACATGAGAGTTACCTTTTGGTTTGTTTAATAAAGATTCGACACCTTTATCAAACTGGGTAACTCTCATCTTTTCAAGTCGATGTGTCAGATCTGGTCGGAACTAATTCACTTTAAAAAGCCGGCATATTCGTATCCTGTTTACTCGCCATCACGTCCGGGATTGATTTACCCAAGAATTCCTGAGCCCTACTACACCTTCTCAGAAACCTTCTCGTATTGTAACTGTGATGACACCAGCTATCCGGATAATTCCGGTACCTACGGTATCGTGGCCATTGAAAAGTAACATCGCCGGGGGCTGGTAATTGCCAGCCCCTACTTCAAAACATACACAAAGGCTTTCGTTTTTTCACCGCTTATCAACTGGATCTCGGTTTCTGTTCGCACATACTCTTCACCTTCGAAATCATCGAGACCTTGCCAATGTTTATCCAAAGAGGGAGACGTGAATACCTGACCGTCGATACGTTGCCCATGTGCAGCAAGCTTTAATCCCGGGCAGCCCTGTGCAGCGCCCCACCCTTCTTCAATTAAATGTCCGTGCAGATATCCGGCTTCGAATTCGCCGCCAATTGCGGTAAGTATATGCTCGTTGGGAAACCTTGCCGTAAGGTGCCGTAAACAAATAATGCAGTCATGTTGATACTCCTTTTCAGCAAAGTTTAACTGAATTTGCTTCTGAAAATGAAGTACACCGCCCCCACAAGGTACAACCCGGCCCACAGAAAATTCGGAATAAAGAAAAAGCCAACTCCCGGCGAGTTGGCTTTGGATGAGATTAAAATGCCCAGGAGGCAGCCAGACCGAGTGAGCGCACTGAGTTGAGCCCCCAGGTTTGGTGAATTGAGGCAAAGCCGCGGTTATTCTCACCGGGATCAAAGCCCATAGAGACGGGGTATTTCTCGTCGGTACAGTTATTACAGAATACCCACACCCGTAAGCCGTCATCGGTTTCAAAACCTGCACTGATGTTAAACGTAGTGATGGCATCAAGCTCTGTTGAAGGCGATGCAATACCGTAATTAATATCAGACCGGTAATATACGCTGGCATTAAGGAATCCGTATATCGTTGCCGTGATTTCCTGCTCGTACTGTGCCTTCAGTGTGGATGTGAAATCTGCCGCCAGTGGTGTGGAATACCCGGATGCATCAAAAAAAGCATCATCGGGGCCACACTCTGTTGAGTCTGGCGTACAGGATGCCTGCGCAAATTCATCGAAAGTTGAATCCAGCAGGGCTGCATCCCAGTAGAAAGTCAGGTTGTCACTGGCCAGTGCTCTTACTGAAATTTCAGCACCCCGCGAGGTTACGGTGGCAGCATTCTGGATGATGAAAGCCTGAGCATCGAGATTAAACGACTGCGCCTGGTAATTATCAAAATCGGTATTAAACACTGACAGGTTGAAAATGACCCTATCATCCAGCACTTTGCTCTTAAAGCCTGCTTCGATGGTGGTAGAAATCTCATCTTCAACGGCAAACGGAATCGCTTCGTTATCCTGATTGTCGGTATTAAAGCCCGGCGCTTTATAGCCCTGACCTACCGACACATACATCATCAGGTCGGCGTCATACTGGTACTGTGCCCCCAGCTTCCAGCTCAGATTGGTGTTATCTACTGATTCATTGAATTGTCCACGGGGGCCACCGATACCGATGAAATAATCTTTCTGCATTTGCAGTACATCGGAAGTGACTTCATCCTGCGTTACCCGGGCGCCGGCGGTGGCAGTGAGTTTATCTGTGAGATAGAAATCGAACTGCCCGAAAGCGGCGTAACTGGTCTGGGTGAGTGTAGTCACAGAGTCGTTTCCTAAAAACACATCGTTGCTGTAAGGGCATCCCGGTGGCGGACCGGATATCTCAGCCTCCACACAGAACGGGAACCCAACAGCCACAAACGGCGGCGGCCCCTGCACTTCCAGACTATTTGTCATGTTCGATTCTGAATCAAAATAGAATAAGCCCACCTGACCGGAATAGTTTTCAGTGGCAGGTAACACCAGACGCAATTCATTGGAGAACTGTTCATACTCATTGGTGTTCGGGTTATTTACGATATCGGGCAGTGATGAAAAGTCATTATGCAGGTTCGCGTCACTGTCGAAGTAGCGCCACGCAGCGATATTGAAAAGCTCCATACCATTGTTGAATGCGTAAACCACTTCTCCCTGCAGCCCACCGGTTTCTACGTCCTGAAACATCTCACCATCGGAATTATTGGTCATGTTTTCTGGCCCTGGCGTAATGTTGTCTGCTGCCAGTAGCGCGACAATCTCACTGTCAGGATCGACTTCACGGAACGTTCTGGCATAGCGCTCTCCGGTGCCTTCGTTCTTATTGTAGTCACCAATAAAATAAAGGCTCAGCGGACCATCTTCATACAGGTACTTCAATTTAATCCCGGACTTTTCCTGATCTAAGTCCGTACGTTCAGTATTGGGATAGATGTTGTCGATAATACTGTCCTGCATGGAATACAACGCATTGATGCGCAGAGCAGAATTTTCTGATACCGGCAGATTAATAGTGCCTTTTGCAATCTTGCCGGTAGCATCTGTTGGCGTGGTATCTCTTAAATTGTATTCAAATGAGATATTGCCTGAGCTTTCATCAATGACCGGGCGTTTCGTTGCGATATTGACCAGACCTGCCGACGCATTTTTACCGAATAGCAAGCCTTGCGGACCGTTCAGCACTTCCACTGAAGCAATGTCGTTGAAGGGCTGACCGGCGAGTGCATTTCTCCCCAGACTTACGCCGTCAATGGCCAGCGCAACGCTGGGGTCGATAGTCTCGGCAAAAATCTGGGAACCGATGCCACGAATGGCGTAGGTATTGTCCTGTCCCACCTGCAGTGTGGGCGCCATGACAGAGAGTTGTGTCAGTTCATTGATATTCTGTTCTGCCAGATCAGAACCATAGAGCACTTGAACGCTCACCGGCACTTCCTGGAGGTTTTGAGTGGTCCGCTGCGCTTCCACAAGGATAACTTCAAACCCTTGAGACTCCTCAGTTTCAACTGTTTCTTGAGCGTAAAGCACCGGACTGGCAATGGCAGCCGCCAGCGCCGTGACTTTGAAAATTTGCGTGTTTTTCATTTTGGCTTCCTGTATGTCTTCTTATGCGAATGCCTGTGGACGGGTTACCGCAATCTTTGCTGCGTTTCACCATGCCACCGGACATCACTCACATCGCCTTTGTTAACCCCATGTACCGAATGACACATTTAGTTAACAAAAAATAAAATACAGGAATTCCCGCTATCTAAAACGCGAACTTAATGATGAGAGGCATCAAGGAAATTGATACCTCATTATTGGAAAATAGATTCTAAAAATATAAGAAAGGAGGAACCCGGGTCAGATTGCACCCGCTTGCAGCGCTTTCACTGCATAATCTACAGCCCTGGCGGTAAGCGCCATGTAGGTGAGAGACGGGTTCTGACAGGCAGAAGACGCCATTGCTGCGCCATCGGTGACAAACAGATTCGGAATATCGTGGGCTTGATTATAGCCATTGAGTACCGAGGTTTTAGGATCTTTCCCCATTCTTGCTCCGCCCATTTCATGAATAGCCGAGCCTCCGGGATTGGGTTTATCAGAGCCGAACAGCACCTTACCGCCTGCCGCTTCCACCATTTTTGCAGCTTCTTCTTTGGCTGCTGCCAGCAACTTGTATTCGTTATCGCTGAAAGCAAAGTCGATACGCAGTTGGGGTAAGCCATCAGCATCAGTTTTTGTGTCGCTGAGGGTGATGCGGTTGGTCTCTTGTGGCAAACACTCAGCAAAGGTGGTGAGTACGAATTTCCACGGGCCGGGTGCCTGTAACTCATCTTTGAACGCCTCGCCCACACCGGCCTGTCGCATGCCACGGGTCCAGCCAGAACGATAAGCTCCGCCCTGGTATGAGAAGCCGCGCAGGTAAGGTTTGTCATTTTCTTCCAGGTTCACAAAGCGGGGGATCACCACGCCGGTAGGACGGGAGCCGTGATAATAGTGTTCATCGTAACCGGGAATAATGGACGCTACGCCCAGTGTACCGGCATGATCCATGATGTATTTACCCAGCGTGCCCGACGAATTGGCCAGCCCGTCAGGAAAGGCTTCAGACGTGGAACGCAGCATCAATGCAACAGAGTTAAACGCACCGGCACAGAGAAATACCAGCTTTCCGTTATACGTCAGTTTTTCTTTGGTTTTCCGGTCGATAACCGTGACACCGGTAACCCGTTTCGTCTTGTTATCGTAAATCACGGTTTCAACCACGCTGTCGGTTCGCAGGGTTAAGTTTCCGGTTTTCTGCGCCGCTGGCAAAGTGCTGCTTTGGGTACTGAAATAGGCACCGAATGAACAGCCCCGGGAGCAGATATTACGGTACTGGCAGTTCACCCGCCCCTCTTCGGGCTTGCCCTCGGTGAGGTTGGCGGTTCTGCCAATGGTTAAACAGCGATCCGGATAGGTTTTAAAGATCTCCTCGCGCATGTGCTGCTCGACGGCATTTAATGCCATAGGCGGCTGAAACTGCCCGTCGGGTAGCTGGGGCAGATTTTCTTTCGCACCGGAAATACCCACAAAAGACTCTACATAATCATACCAGTCGGCAATATCTTTATAACGGATAGGCCAGTCGGTGCCATGACCGTCTCTGGCGTTCGATTCAAAATCGTAATCACTCCAACGGTAGCATTGCCGGCCCCACATCAGGGAGCGGCCACCCAGGTGATAGCCTCGCAACCATCGAAAGCCCGGTTCCTGCGCAGTTTCGTAACTCTGTTCACTGTCGTCTACCCAGTAGTCTTCCGTCCATTCGGTGAGATGACCGCTGTGTTGCTGAATGGGATAGTGTTTCTCCCAATATGCCTGATCCCCTTCCCCGCGGAATGGCATTTCCCAGGGCGGCGTCATTTCATGTTTATAGCCGGTACGGTGAGGAATATCTTCTCCCCGCTCCAGCATGAGCACTTTTAGCCCTTTTTCGGTGAGCTCTTTTGCCGCCCATCCTCCGGTAATACCGGAGCCAACGACGATGGCATCATAGGTTGTACTATCAGACTGATTCATCCGTACTTCACTCCTGTCCAGTCGTTTGACCAGGCTCTCGGTTCTTCACTCAACGGCACATCCGGCTTGAACTGGCCGGGTATCAGTAAATACTTCAGCTCCTTCGATGCCCCCACCTCAGAGGTGTAGTAAGCCACCAGGATCAGCGACTTTATCTTTTGCCACAGCATGAGCGCAGGCGGCAGGGAAGCAGAAGCTGCGCGGTCGTAGACCTGCGCATCCAGTTTTTCTATCAGGCTGAATTGTTGTTCTGCTTTAACCGACAAAAAATCTGCGCCGGCATAGTCATTCAGTGCAACGGCAAACGTATCAACATCACTTATTTGCGCGCCTTTAAGGGCGTGTTCCGCCGCTTTCATAACAAAAGCGCTGGCATTCACGCCTTTGGCTCCGGGCGTGTCTGTGACCGGGATAACAATATCGCAAAGACAATCCAGCATCGCTTTATGATCAAAAGCAGCAGATGCAGACGTTGCCGCCCAGATAGTATGCGGTGCTACCGTGAGGCCTGCCGCCGCCATTAATGCACCTGCCATAAACTGGCGGCGTGACGAATTAGTTGAGTCAGTCATGCTATGCTCCGACGCGATACGAGAAGGGAATTGCAGGATTAACCCTGCAACGCCAGACGCTTTGTATCTTTAGTGGTAGGCACGAACGGCAGATAAGAAACCCGCATGGTGATGGCAACAGAAATATCATGTTCGCCGTCATCCAGCCCTTCAGGAAGCTTCACCAGTACTTTGGCCTTTTCACCAAAATTCCAGCGTTCACCGTATTCGGTTTCCATCTCATCGAGCGTCCAGGTGTTTCCACGTACAGAAAACAGGGTGTCTTCCCGGGCCACTATTTTGTCATCAACGGTTACTGCAATGTTTTCAACCATCGACAGGCCCAGACCACGATAGTAAGGCAAACGTGCCAGTACACTTACGCCATCAAAACCCGCTTCAGCGCTGGTCACCCGTGTCAGGCTGTTTTCTACAATCACTTTGTTATCAAACATAATAATGACTCCTTAGCGCTGATATTTGTTGATAAGGTTTTCCAGCATTTTTTGCTGGCGTCTGACCTGCTCTACCGAATCCACGGTATGCGCATCTTCAATCCAACGGTTACCTTCATATTCAGAACAAATGTAACCGTCGTAATTACCTTTGGTGAGTACCTGGATAATGCGCTCATAGGGAATGGCCGGCTCAATGCAGTCTTCGGTCATTTCATAGAACTTGCCGTGGATGTTATGAATACGATCCATGTGCGGCAGCATACGTTCCGGCGCAAACGCACCGTTGTGACGCAGGGTTTCAGCCATACCCAGTGAAGGGCCTGTACCACCCATTTCACGCACGTTCTGGATCACATACTCACTGAGAACACGGTCTTCGTAGGCCTTTTCAATGTAATCAGCAATATTCTGCGGCACACCATTACGAATAAAGCGGGCTTTCCAGCAAGGCGGGAATTTATCGAGGAACATGCCCATATCAGGCAGGAAACCCAGCGCGTCAGAGCCGGATTTATCAAATGCTTCGGCGTGACGTAAAATCCACGGATGATCGAAATGCAGCGGGGCATGCACTTCTACCAGCAGTTTAACGCCGGCTTCTTCAGCAAACGGCGCTGCAGCTACCAGTACATCAGGGTCGATTGACACCAGCACACGCATGAACGGCGTACCCAGGCGCTTTGCCAGTGCGATGTCTTTTTTGATGCTTTCCACCTGCTCTTCAAGTGTCATGATGCGACCCTTGTAGCGCTTGTAGTCAATCATGAAATCCAAAGCAACCGGCACTGCGCCATGCTTTTTAATTGATTCGTGCCAGCCTTCAATCGCCGCATCTTCAATGGATTGCTCCGGGTGACCCCAGAACGACTGCTCGCCGATGACTTCAATACCATTCGCGCCCATCTCTGCACACACACGAATACAATCGTCCAGTGTCATTTCACCCAGAAACGTTTCGTTCTGGTAGCTATAAAGGCTCACGCCACGCTTAATTGCCATGTGAGTTTTCTCCCAAAGAGTATTCTTGTTTAATTAGTGCTGACCGGCACTGGCTGTTTTAGAGCCGGAGTCAGACTTGAAGTGAAGAAGCAGGCCGATGCAGCCGGCCGCCAGGCCAATGCCACCCGCCACAGCAAATGCGCCATGCACACTGCCGGTTATCGATTCGATGCGGGCCACCAGCCAGGGGCTGGAGAACTGACCGAAGAAGAAACACGATGCCCACACTCCCATACCCCGACCGCGGTGTTGGGCTGGGACTTTAGTTTGTGTCCAGGCAATCAGACTGGGTACAGACATACCGGCACCGGTTTGTTGAATAACCAGACCCAGAACCAGCATTTCTACGCTGTTGGCGGTGCCCATAATAAGCAGGCCACCACACAGCACTACCAGGAAGCTGCCGATTTGAATTGCATTCGACTTGCCACCCAGTAAGCGGAAGAGGAATGCTCCCACCATTACGAACAAACTGGGAATGGCTGACAATTCGCTGATCCGTGACGGCTCGTTAATGCCGAGCTCGCGGAACACCAGTCCACCGGAAATAATAAATACGTAGTACAGTGCCGATGACAGCAGGGTTACTGCGCCAATCGCAGCCATGGTAGCGGTGGGAAACGGCACTTTGTTGACGGCTTCTACTGCACTGGCGACTCCCGCTTTCACCTGACGCGCCGGCTCTTTTAAATACTTCAGCATCAGCAGGAAAATAACGAAAGCCACTGAGTAAATCAGGAACACGCCGTTCCATTGAATTTCCGTAGCAGGGCCTGCGGTGCGGATAACAATAGCGCCGAGGAACGGCCCGGCCAGTCCTTGCAGGAATAACCAGTCGCGACGACCTTCATCTTCCCAGTAATCAGCAATTAACGTATTTACCGCAGTAATGATGATGGCTTCAGCAAAGCCCAGCAGCAGACGGCTGGCGAACATGGCGTAGATGTCAGTTAAGAAGAAAGGCGCCACACCGAATACACCGTACAGACAGGTTGCCCACAGTAGCAACCGTACCCTGCCGTATTTGTCTACCAGTACACCGGCAAAAGAAGCGGTTAGCGCGATAGTTAACCCGGGCGCCGACACAATTAGCGGCACAAGCTCCCGGGCATTAGGATGGTCTTTGAAGTGGTCGATGATGGACGGCAATGCCGGAAACATCGACACGATGGCGAAGAGAGGAAGAAATGCAGAGATAACAATGATCAGGCCCTGCGGTATTTGCTCCAGCCGTTTGAAAAAAGCGATAACAGATTTCATTCAAAATGGTCCAGCTTCAGAATATGTTCTTAGAATACAGATTCTAAAAATTGGATCAAGCACATTTGTTTAAATAATTTTTTACAACTTTGCCGTAATATTCTAACGTGAGAAAGTAACGGCACTGCCGTGATCACGCCCCGCCACGATAAACCAGTGTTTATCTGCGGCGAAAAACGCTATTATTCAGGGCATAAAATGACGTTAAATTGTTAATTGGAATACCCGTTTGAGTACAGATACTACTGAATTTCACAGGGAACCGAAGCAGAGTCGGAGCCGGGCTTCTCTGGAGCGCTTGCTTCGGGCCGCCGCCGACTTATTAATCGAAAAAGGTTACGCAGAATTTACGCTTCAGGAAGTGAGTAAGCGTGCCAACGTCTCTATCGGTTCTATCTATAACCGCTTTAACAGCAAAGAGAACCTGATCCGTCAGGTTCAGCGCAACGAACTCGAAGCGCTGGAAGTCGACTCAGCTGTAGCAATTAACATGATCCGCAGACAAAACCTGAAGCTCAGGCAACTGGTGCCGGCGGTTATTCGTCAGTATGGCGATATCCTTCGCAAATATCAGGGAATTCTACGGCCGCTAATGGAAATTTCTGTGGTAGATGAAGTGGTGCGGGAAATTGGTAAACAACACGCCTGGCAAAATACCGAGGACTTTCTTAAGCTGCTTTTAGAATGCAAAGATGAAATTACTCAACCCGATCCAACCCGTGCCGTTCACCGTGGTTTTATGTATGCCTATTCTGCTTTATCCCGTTTTCTGGGGCTGGGTTTTGTGGACTCCACCAGTGGTGAAGAAGACTGGGACGAAATGCTGGAAGACTTGAGCGAAATAACACTGCATTACCTGCTCGGACACCCTGATAATATCCGTTAAACCTGTAAAAGCGCTGCAAAGCGCGGTCTGTATGGTGATCAGGGGAAATGGTTGCGAAAGTGAACATAAGGGAAGTCCGCTTTCGCAACCGGTAAGTGTGACACGCAGGCCTGACGACCTTCACGACTCAACTGGAATGATAAGCTTATGGTCACGGTAACACTGTGACTAAAATTCCTGCTGATTAAAAATTGATTCTATAAATAGCTTTAATTGAAAAATGGAATGTTAATTCCATTTTTAATTTTCTTAAAGTGACACCGCTTTTAAAGCCAGTAAGATCAACACCCCGCCGGTGACCTTATCAATAATGCCTGCTTTTGCCTGAATCCGTTGTACTACCGCCTGACTCGACATCACCACGGCAATCAGCGTGTACCACAGCCCGTCAATCAATGCTGGGGTTGCAACGATAACTGCGGTTTCCGCCATGTTTTCGGCCACACCGATAAACTGACTGAACAGGGCAATAAAAAAGAGTGCGATCTTAGGATTGAACAATGATATTGCCAGGCCATCCCCTGCTGCTGCCAGCGCAGAGACTTTTTTGCCAGACTGCAATTGCGCCTGGATGCCGCCCTTCGACATCAGCGATTTTACCCCAAGATAAGCCAGGTACCCGGCTCCCAGCCAGGTGAGTGCTTTAAACAAAACTGGCGAATGTTGCAGCAGCACGGCCAACCCTGAACTGGTTAATAACGCATAGAAAAAAACACCCGACGCATGGGCCCATGCAGTACAAAGCCCATTAAAACGCCCGCCGGACAGCGCATGTTTAGTCACAACTGCCAGACTCGGACCAGGCGACATGGCTCCCAACAAACAAACAGAAAATAAAGTGAAAAATACAACGATGGTCATGATGCCCCTCCAATTTCCTGCATTGTAGAAGCATCATAAACATAACTGGAAATCATAAGATATCATCATAACTATGATTTAGAGTAATACCACAAAGCAATCAAAGTTGGATTGAGCTTTCGCAATGAGCAATCGCGTCTTTTACCTGCTCCCGCGCCCATTTATGTCTGATGTCGTTATCATATTTTGGATGCCAGATAAGCCAGTACTGGTTTTCATCAACGTCGAAAGGCAGTGGCTTGTGCACAATATTCCAGCTGTCTCCCAAACTCTCAGCAATGTGCTCTGGCATCACCATTAGCCCGTCGAATACTTGCAAATGGCTTAATGCCGCATTGAAGAAGGGCACCCGCAAATGAACCCGGCGCTGTAAGTCTTGCTGCCGCAGCATGTCATCAACAAAGGTATCTTTGTCCGCCCCACCGGTAATTTTAATATGCGGATAAGCAATCAGTTCGTTCACGGTGACATGCTTTTTTGAAGCCAGTGGATGTGACTGGTGCATCACCAGCACCGAATGGTCCGCGCCAATGCGGATACCAGAAATGCCATCCGGCTTTTGCGGCAACATAGTGGAAGCGATATCAATATTAAGTTCGTGGAGCCGGTGAATATATTCGGGCTCCCACAGCCGCAAGCTCACCGTCAGGTTTGGCGCTTGCGTATTGAGTAGCTTGCATACATCCGGCATGACATACTGGGCGACATAATCGCTCGACGACAGCACCAGCTCACCAAACCAGTTTTCAGGGTCGAATACGGTTTCAGCCAGCAGCAAATCGAAATCGTCCATCAGCGTGTCGAGCTTCGCTTTCAGCATTTCAGCTTTTGGCGTCATGATAAGCACATTACCATTGCGTACCAGCAATTCGTCCTGCCAGATATCACGAAGCTGCGCCAACTGCCTGCTCACCGCTGACTGGGTGATATGAAGTCGTTGCGCTGCTTTGCTCACATGGGCTTCCTGCAACAATACGTGTAACGTGCGAAGCAAGTTGAGGTTGGTATTTCTGAGCATTTGTGTGTTCCCGCTTCAGTTAAGACGAAGTTACCCCAACCACTGATTCAGCACCACGTGAGTTTTGATTTTGATGATGTCGTCGATAGTATCGATATGTTCACGGATTTCATGTAGCCGGCGCATGGTGTCTGCTTTTATCAGCACGATCAGGTCGCACTCGCCGGTAACACCATAGCACGACACCACCTCGGGAATAGCGCGAAAATAGGGCACCACATCTGCGCACCGCGCCCGCTTATGCTGGATTTCCAGATAAGCCGCAACACCTTCTTTTTGCGATTCTGACAACATAACCTGATAGCCGCGGATCACATTGTTCGATTCCAGTTTCTTGATCCGTTCTGTGACGGCGGAACGTGACAGGCCCACTTCATCGGCAATCGCTGAAATACTGGCCCGGGCATTTTGTCGGAGCTGAGCAAGAATAGCCTGATCGAATTTGTCCATCGTAATTCCGTCATTTTGCAGGTAAAAAGTCTTTCTGCCGTCAAAATGACGGCAACAACGCGCTGAATGCACGCAAAGTAACACGTTATGAAGCGCAAAAACGCAGTATATTACGCAATTGAAATTAATGCAGTACGATTGGGTTTGTTTATCACCATGCACGATGCAAATAACAAAATTGGACGCTGGCAGGGCGCCGGGCTGCTGACCACCACTTTGCTGGGTACCAGCGTATTTATTCTGCCACAGATGACCATTAACACCGCTGGCCACTGGGCAATGATCAGCTGGCTTGTGCTAACAGTGGCAATACTGCCCGTTGCCATGGTGTTTGCTAAACTCTCTTCCCGCTACCCTCATGCGGGCGGTCCGGCCTATTTTGTTGAAAAGGCGTTTGGCAAATCTGCAGGCAGGACTATCGGTTTGCTTTTCTTATTTGTGGTACCTATTGGCGCGCCTGCTGCCATCATTATGACGTACTGGTTTATCGAAACGCTGTTTGGTCTCTCACCAGACTGGGCGCTGTCCGTTCAGCTGGGTATTATCGCGCTGCTATTTGCGCTTAATTATCGGGGTATTCAGTTTTCTTCCACCTTGCAGCTTATCCTTACCCTGGTGATTACCTTAGTGGTCATCGCTATGTTGGCAGGTCAGCCTGTAGCGTCGGGCGAACTAATCCCTGAGGCAACGTCTACGCCTTTTGATATGAATCCTATGCTGGCCGCCATGGGCATCGCGTTCTGGAGTTTTCTCGGCATAGAAGCCATTTCCCATCTGGCCGACGATTTTAAAAACCCGGGACGGGATTTAGTCCCCGCAATTATGACCGGCACAATACTGGTGGGTTTAATTTATCTGGGCTGTACTTGGCTGCTCATCGACACGCCGGTGTCGGATTCTCTGAGTATGGTCATCGTATTTGATCAGATCTTCTCCGGTGGTGGCGCGGCGGTTATCGGCGCCCTCGGAGTGGCAGGCGGCCTGGCAACTGTGAATGTGTACACAGCCAGTCTGGCACGGTTAACCTGGAGTTTAAGCAACGATAAAGTTTTACCGGGTTACTTTCAAAGCCTTAACCAGCACAACGTGCCTCAACGGGCACTGCAATGCGTACTTATCGTCATGACACTCACCTTGGTTATCACCCATTACGGTGCGTACAACCTGGAAGACCTGATTGGTTGGGTTAATGGCGTGTTTGTACTCATTTACCTGGCGAGCATGCTGGCGGCTGTCCGTCTTTTATCAGTAAAGCACCGTCCACTGGTAATGCTGAGCTGCCTGTTCTGCGCCACCATCGCTGTGGGACTGGGCACAAAGATGCTCTATGCGCTGGGACTGTTTTGCGTGTGCGCGCCACTGCTTTGGTATCAGCAGCGGCTTGCAACCAATAGAGCAGAACGCAGATTGCAGCGCGGGGCAAATTGACTTTTATTGCCCGCTATAGCCTTGAGTGAATAGCACTGCGATAGGCGTCAATGGCGGGCAACAGCGAGGTAATAAGCGTTGCTACTACCACAGCACCAATAACCATTGCACTGTGCGTATTAAACACATTGGCAGATAAAAACAGGCCATACTCACTGGCCAGCCAGCCTTTCGCGCCGGCAAAAATGGATGTGACTAACCCCAGTGACACGACACTGGCACTGACAGCAATGACAAGGGCTTCGGTTAAAATAAGCAAGAAGACCACACCAGCTCCGGCACCTAATATACGGAGCACTGCAATCTCTTTTTCCCGCTGCTGCATAGAAGCCAGCAGCATGGTAGACAGGCCGAATAGTGACGACACCAGGATCAGTACGCTGATCACGCGCAGAATATTTTCCACCGTGCCCATCATCTTCCACAACTCAGCCATGGCCACGCCGGGCAGAATGGCCATGAGTCTGTCATCTTCATAATTGTTCAGCGCCCGCTGTAAAGTGAACGTGGCAAATTTCGATTTAAGTCCCAACAACACGGCGGTTACGCTGTCAGGCTGAACCAGCGGATTGGAAAAATCATCGGGGTTTGCGAGGATGTCTTTCAGTTGGGAAGGCGCCAGATGCATGGCCTCGATACCCGCCAAACTCACATGTACGGTTTTATCAACCGGCGTGCCGGTAGGCGCGAGAATACCGGTAATGTTAAAAGGCGACTGGTCGTGATTAGTAAAACTTACTGCTCCGGTACCGTGGGCAATAACAATCTTATCGCCGACCTTATAGCCCAGCTTCTTTGCCACTTCCGCACCGATGACGGTGTCGAATATGCCTTTGAACGGTTCGCCGTCAGCAAAGGCTAAATGCTGCTTATTACCGTACTTATACTGATCGAAGTAGGTTTGATTGGTACCTAACACGCGGTAACCGTGATGAGAGTCTCCCAGTGCGATAGGAATTGCCCAGCTTACCTGTTCGTTATTTTCGAGCATTTCAAAACTGTCGTATTCCACGTTATTGGTGGGACTGCCCATGCGGAAAATACTGTAGAGCATGAGGTTCATCTGTCCGCTTGGCGCACCGACAATTAAGTCCACACCGGACACCGTGCGATTGAAGCTGGCTTCTGCCTGCAGGCGGATGTGCTCAACACTGAGTAATACACTGATACTGATGAGCAACGAAAGAAAAGTAAGCAGCACTGACTTCGCGCGGCTTCGTAAACTGCTTACTGCAAAAGATAACAACATTACGCCACCTCACTAAATGAGCATAACGACTGCAAAGACACCGATGACGACAGATACTGCGCGAGGCTTTTATCATGACTGACGAAGATAAGCGTAGTGTGATGTTGTTTACACAGATCAATCAGCAGAGTCATAAAAGCATCACGGGCGTCGGTATCCAGCGCAGAGGTTGGCTCATCCACCAGCAGAATTTCAGGTTCATTGATGAGCGCGCGGGCAATGGCCACCCGTTGTTGCTGCCCCACACTCAGGCTTTTGGCTGACTGGGTTAACACTTCTGCAGGCAATTTTAGTGCGTTGATCAAGCCCCCTGCTTTGCTTTCGATATTGCCTTTGTTACCACCGAAATAAGCGGCCAGTTCGATGTTCTTCAAAACACTGAGATGAGGCACCAGGTTAAATTGCTGGAATACTACGCCGATGTGCCGGGCACGGAACCCGTCCCGCTTACCGGATGACAGTGAAGAGAAATCCTCGCCCAGCAAGGTAATATCACCACTGTCTGCATTCAGCACACCGGCCAGCATATTCAATAACGTGGTCTTTCCCGAGCCCGACGGGCCATGCAAAAAGATGCGTTCACCTTTTTCCACTGTCCATTCCGGCAGCGTCATGCGGGTTTTACTTTTCGGATACTGATGAACCACATCTTTGAGATGTATCGCGACAGAAGCCGACGAAGTGCTGGTATGCTGACTATTCAAACTGAACTCTTATCGTTATTATAGAATCTGGTGATGTTATAACATCGGGCATTTTACCTAACCAATAGAGACGCTTTTAATGAAACGAATCCTGAGACAAATCGCAATTTTAATGTGTATGAGTACGTTTCCCTTCAGCGCGTCACTATCTGCTACCGAATATGAAGAAATAGAGTGGACCGCGTTAATGCCGGCCAGTGATTTGGCTGCCCTGCTGGACCCACCTGACTATCTAAGCAATGTTAAGGACGGATCTCAACAAGATTCTGTAAAGGCGTTTACACAGAACTCGTTTGAAGATGAGAAAGTAGAGCGTTTCAAGCAGGCGTTAAGCTCTGTGCAGGTCATTCCTGAATTCGACGGCCGTTCAATTAAAATTCCGGGCTACGTGGTCCCTCTTCAACAAAATGAAGAAAAGTTAGTGACCGAATTTTTCATCGTACCCTACTTTGGTGCCTGTCTGCATATGCCGCCGCCACCGCCTAACCAGATTATTTATGTGAGCTATGAGCAAGGACTGGCGTTAGAGGATTTGCAGCAGCCATTCTGGTTCGAGGGCGAAGTGGATATTCAAACCCGTCAGCATGAATTAGGCACCGCAGCTTACACACTGAATGTGGATCGTTACGAACTGTTTGAGTAAAAAGGGCCTTACATAAAATCCAGTGTCATGATCAGGTGTTTTTCACCGCTTTCCGGTAACAGGTAATTTATTGCGGTGCATGGTGGTGCCTGTTCTGAGCGTTTAACAATCGGTATTTCAGGCGTGCTCACAGCGGGTGAGGTTTCGCTTTCGAAAGTTCTGAATATGTGCGATGACGATAAATAGTGAGGCGATTATGGTTAACACCGTCTCTCCTTCTTCACCGGCAATGTCATGGGCAACCGTGCCGGCGAGGGTAAGCAGAAACAAACCTGCCAGTCCGCAGGAAAGTACTTTGCCATTCTTGTGATGCCGGTAACCGGCAAGTAACGCCACAAGACCTACCGGTACAACAAAAAACAGTAAAACCTGATGGAAGACTTCGTGGTCGGGGATTGCAAGCCCGCCGAAAGTGGGTAAGGCGATGATTAATAATGGTGTGAGTACGCAGTGAACAACGCATAAAGATGAAAGTGCGATAGCGATTTTATCGCCCGTTTCCTGAATTCGCGGCATAGTATTTCCGTTGTAAAGAGGAGTATTTTGCATGTGATATTTACCAGCTTACTGTTGCGCTTTGAGGTGTGGCGTCAGTCATCCCCTGACCTTTGTCGTTTACCCACTGAACTTCCAGGGCTGACAATGATGGAGCAAGACGAAAAAGGGTTACCGTCATTTCAGAAATGTCGTCACCACAAGATAATTGATAGGCTAACGTGACATCTTCGTGATGGTGCGCATCATGATGATCCTCGTCGTGATGCTCCCCGTCATGGTGTTGCTCATCTTCATGCAGCGAGCCATGAGTTTCATGGCCAACGTTGTGTTCAGGAGATTCGTGGTGGGGAAAATCAATCTCCTGACTGACCAGCTGGCAATTTCCGTCTACTGAGAAAACGTTGCTGTACTCACTTATTTGTTTTTCAATTTGATGTACCTGCTGCATCTGTTCATCACTTTCCGGTGCATGCTCGAAACCCAGTAAATCCGCTGCAGGAATTGAAAATTGAAGCTGCCAGTTACTCTCATCCTGGGCAACGAGTAACTGCCCGTGTCCGTGAATATGCTTGCCTGCCAGGGCATAGGCTGCAGAAAAAGGAGCTAAACATAAAAGAACGGCTGCGGATGTGGCTGCCATGAAAATGCGAACAGAAGATAAAGCCATAATCACTCCAGATATGTTATATTATAACAACTACTGAAATGTTATAATGTATCAATTAGGATTACAACAATTCCTCAGAAGATAAGATGTGAATGTGTTGAAATTTGTTGCAGAAGAAAACGGGGAAGTTCAGAAGAAAAAATAGCGGATTTGAAATCATTGCTCCGCGCACAGATGACTGCCGGGAGCAACGATTACCGGACTGTATTAAAGCTTAGCGACATCCTGGGTTTTCACACCGCATGCACCATGGCTGCGCTTTTCATGGAAGGCCACTTCCAGTGACTGCATCATCGGAGCGTGATGGTCGATAGTCAGCAGATGCTTTTCTACCCGTCTGGCATCAAATGCTGTAAAGAAAGATTTCAGGAATACTTCGTTGGTATCGTCCTGCACCAGCACCCGGGCACCGGTCTGCACGATAATAATGTCATCGTCTTTTAAGTTGTAGCGTTTCGCCAGAGACTCGATTTTACTCAGATACGCTTCAGCTTTTTCCGGTGAGTTAGCAAGGATAGCCGGAATTTTAGCGGCTTCAGACAAAGGGATTTTTTCTTTCCCTAAGATGTACATATTGTCCTGCGTGAAGTGTACCCAGTTTTTTGAAGCTTTTTCTACAATCGCAATTTGTGCAGCGTTTTGCGCCTGTTCAAGATAACTCAGTCCTGTTTCAGGATAGTCTGCCAGTAATTCCAGATTCAGTTGCACCTGCGACTGAGAGTTATTGCCGATAACGGTAAGCAGCTTGTTCTGGCTCACATTTTCGGTACTGGCGGTTTCACAAAGATCACTTGGAAGATAATAATACTCACCCTCGCTGATGGCGCTGACGGGTGAAGAAACGGCGGCGAACGCCAATACTGCTGCACTACATAACTTTTTCATAATCTGTCCTGAATGGGTATCTGCATCGACTGATTAAAAATGTAGCACAACAATATCGTTTTTTTGGTTCTGGAAAAAGATACCTTTGGATGGGATTTGAAAACTTTCAGGTATGAAATTCTATTCGTTTACGTTCTGCCACTCTCGTTAAGACGACGTACCATTTCATCATCCAACTGCAGCAAAGCCGCTAATTCTCTGAGGTAGACCTTCTCCATATGGTTCTGTTCATCGATCACCAACAATGATGCCAGGTATATTTCTGCGGCCATTGCGGGTGAAGTTGCCATTGCTGCCACGTCTGCCGGATCCAGCGGTTTATTAATCTCTCCCTCCAGGAAGACCTTCTCATCAGATCCTGCGTCAGACTTAGCAAGGGCATCGTGAATACGGGACAATTCCGCCTCATCAATATGACCATCCGCTTTGGCTGCCGCTATCATGGCTTTAAGAATAATTACCGGATGTTGAGGGTCGTTGTCTTCAAACGTTTCCCGCTTTCGCGCAGCAGATTGCTCTATCTGATAATTATTGTAGATTTTGTACGCCAGTGCACCTATCGCCGCGGCACCACCCACCTTCAGCAAGGTTGAGCCTTTGCCTTTTTTCAACATAGATGTCAGCAATGAACCGCCCGCAGCGCCAAGGCCAGCCTTTTTCAATAAACTTGCGCCGGAGGAGCCTGATGACCCTGTCAGACCGCTTAATTTATCTTTGTGTTGTTTTACCGCAGAAGAATTTAAAACCTGACCCAGCAATTTATTGATATTCATACAACTACCTCTTGTGAATAATGCAAGACAAGGCCCGGAAGCCTTTATAATTTGAACGCACAAAAGGAAATTAAGTTTTGTCACTTAACCGGCTGACAATACAGCTCAGCGTACCGGAAAGGAATTAAGCGCGCCAACCTACTGGAAACCATACCAAGGCCGGCGCTAGGGACTGTTACGTTATTGCAGAGAGTTACCTACGCCGATCACCAGCGTGGCAAGAACAAGTAAAGAGATACCGGTCAGCAGAAGCATACGACTCTTTTTGTTGCTGCCTTTCCATTCCATCAACGCTAATCCCCACAGCGTGGAGAAAATGATGATACTGGCCATATGAATGGTCCAGCTGGAAAACTCGTATTTACCCATGTTGCTTTCGCCCATGGTGTAAAAGAAGAACTGGAAGTACCAGAATGCACCGCCTAATGCAGCCAGCAGATAGTTTTTCACCATCGTGTTGCCCTGCAGACGCTCAGTGCCTTTGGCGACCTGACCAAAAAATTCTTTGGCAGAACCATTTTTCGCAATCAGATAAATACACCAGACAGCGTTAGTCGTTAAACCACCCAGCAATACAACACACAATACAGGCAAACCCTGCCAGAGATGATCGGTGCCGGCTTCAAGAGTCAGTTCACGGATGGGTTTACCCGCCGCAATACCGAAAGCAAAACAGGCAGACATGACGCCGGAAAACGCGGCGATGGCTAAGCCTTTTTTCATATCAATGGTTTCGGCTTCTTCTGTGGTGCCGAGACTGCGGTTCTTTTCAGCAGTCGCCCTGGCAACAACAATAACCCCGACGAGGGTCATCAACGTACCGCCTACAGCAAACTGGCCACTGGTGGTTGCCAGTACGGCACCGATTGTGCCATCAAATATAGGTGGGCCTAACGTCCCTAATACTGTAGTAAGACCCAGCACGATAGCCATGCCTGACGAGATACCCATGTAGCGTACAGCCAGCCCAAAGGTTAAACCGCCAAAGCCCCAGCCCAGACCCCAAAGGAAACATTGCTGCAATGTGCTTGCCGGTGTACTGCCCAGAACGCCAAATAAATCTTCGGTCTGGACCATCGCGAAAAACCAGGGGCACAGGAACCAGCTGAAAATACCACCGGTCAGCCAGAAGATTTCCCATGACCACTTTTGAATGCGTTTGTACGGAACATAGAAACTGGCAGAGAACAAACCGCCCAGCCAGTGAAACAATACCCCTAGTAATGGATTTGGTGTCATGCCTTTACTCCCGGTACACCACCCGCATGTAATTTTTAAGTAACGGGTTTACATCATTTAAACAATACAATTGCCAGCATACACAATAATTTTATGTAAATCACACACTTTTAATCATTTTCAATCACAAATATTCAAAAGTAGTAATCATGAGGTGCAGGGATACGCATACAGTGATGTATTTAAAGGAGATCCGGAGAACTGTTAACGGATTGAATCAGGATTCAGGGATAGATGGAGGGCATCAGAATGACAGCACGCAGGCTAGCCTGCGTGCGTGCTTATTTTTACAAAGTGTACAAAACGCTTATCTGAACCGCACGTGGTCGCGGTTCAGCTCACTGATTTTGCTACAGCCCATCAGGCGCATGTCCCGTTCGATTTCAGCCACCATTTGCTGCATCGCACGCTCTACGCCCTTCTGACCAGCCGCTGCCAGTGCATAAAGATAATAGCGCCCCAGTCCGACCGCTTTCGCACCCAGCGCTAATGCTTTGAGTACATGTGTACCGCGCTGAATACCACTGTCGAACATAACGTCAATCTGGTCACCAACGGCATCAACAATTTCAGCCAGGTGATCAAAGGAACTTCGGGAACCATCAAGCTGACGGCCACCGTGGTTTGAAATCACAATGCCGGTACAGCCGATATCAACGGCACGTTTAGCATCGTCGGCACTCATAATCCCTTTGAGACAGAACTGGCCGTCCCAAAATTTCACCATCTCTGCCACGTCTTTCCAGTTCATCGACGGGTCGAGCATGTTTGTGAAGTAGTCACCAATAGAGCTGGTTGAACCGCCCATATTAATGTGGGCATCCAGTTGCGGCAGCGAAAATTTTTCATGGGTGACATAGTTAATGCCCCACGCCGGCTTAGTCGCAAACTGCCACAAGCCCGCCAGATTCAACCGGAAAGGAATGGAGAAACCGGTACGTAAATCCCGTTCGCGGTTACCGCCGGTAATGGAATCGACAGTAAGCATCATCACTTCGATACCAGACTCTTTCGCCCGCTCCATCATGGCTCTGTTGAGACCGCGATCTTTATGGAAATAGAACTGATATACCTGAGGCGTATCGTATTGCTTAGCAATTTCCTCCATGCTGACTGTGCCGAGGGATGACACACCAAACATGGTACCGAATTGCTCTGCGACCGCTGCCACAGCCCGTTCACCCTGATGATGAAACAAACGTTGCAGTGCGGTTGGTGACAAATAAACCGGCAACTGCAGTTTTTGCCCCATCACTTCAACACTCAAATCAATATCTTTCACCCCGGTGAGTACACGGGGGATCAGATCACACTCACGGAAAGCCGACGTGTTGCGGCGTAACGTGGTTTCATCGTCAGCACCGCCATCGATGTAGTTAAAAATTGGCCCCGGCAAACGCTTCTGCGCCAACTTACGAAAATCATGAAAATTATGACACTGGCTTAATCGCATTATTGTTTTCCGTTCTCATGCTACAGATCCACAGCCCTCAGATACAAAACAGCCCGCAAACGCGAGCTGTATCTTCAGGCCAAATTCACAGTCCGTCTGAATCAGACAATACCAGAACCGGTGGCATTGGGGTCGCGTGGACGCTCTTTTGCCATGGTTTCACGATAACCAACACCGCGGTAAACACCAAGAGGGTTGATCGGTGAACCTTTACGGTAACGCGCCATCGCCAGAATAGGTGATACATCCAGGTTGAACGCATTTTTCAGCTCAAGTGACGCCATCAGTGCATCATTGTCTTCCTGGAAACCATACAGGGCTTCGCGGTTAACCAGCAATGCTTTGACGTAAGAGCGCTGTACTTCAATGGCTGAATTGATCAGGCTCTCTGCCGGGTCGGTCACGTTGTGTGACTGATCAAGCATATACGCCGGACCGAACTCGTCCTGCTGACGATATTCAGCATCAACCAGTTCGTTAAAGATCAGGAACTGCTGATAAGGATGCAGTGAACCACTGTCCAGGTCATCGTCACCATATTTACTGTCATTGAAATGGAAACCGCCCAGCTTCTTGAACTGAATTAAGCGTGACACAATCATTTCAATGTTGGTATTCGGTGCATGGTGACCCAAATCAACCAGAGACTTACACTTAGGCCCTAAGTGCATAGCGGCAAGCAGGTTTGAACCCCAGTCCTGAATGATTGTTGAGTAGAATGCAGGCTCGAACATTTTGTGTTCAATGTGCATTTCCCAGTCATCGGGCAAGCCTTTATACACTTCTTCCATGCTGGCAAGGTAACGCTCGAATGCACGTTGGAAATGTTGCTGGCCGGGATGGTTTGAACCGTCGCCAACCCATACTGTCAGGCTTTTTGCACCGAGTTGCTGACCGTAGCCAATCACATCAAGGTTGTGCTGAATCGCCAGGTCACGGGATTCTTTTTTGGTGTTGCTCAAACTGCCATACTTGTAAGAGTGTTCCTGGCCGCGCTGGTCCTGGAACGTGTTTGAGTTCACCGATACCCACTTCAGACCATACTCATCTGCTTTTTGCTTCAGCTCAGAGAAATCGTCAACCACATCCCAGGGGAAGTGAGGCGATACGCTGTCAGTACAACCTGACATTTCGTTGATCACTGCGCAGTCTTCCAGCTTTTCCCAGATATTGCGCGGCTCGCCTTCACCGGGGAAACGGGCAAAACGGGTGCCGCCGGTACCTGTACCCCATGAAGGTACGGCAACCTGGAATTCGCCGGCCAGCTCAGTGATTTTCTCAATATCGATATCCTGGCGTGCCAGTTTATCTGCCAGCGCAGCGTAATCTGCGTCTAAGTGCCCTTTCAGCTTTTCGTTGTCATCGCTGATAATGGATGCATCAATTCTTCTTAACATAAGTCACCTCTTATCTCAGGAAAGCTTCATGCAGACCGCCGTCTACACTGATCACTTGCCCGGTTGTTTTGCTCAGTTGACCGGATACAAGAAGATAGGCCGCCTCGGCTTGATCATCCGGTGTGATAGGTTGTTTGGTTAACGTGCGCTGTGCATAGAATTGCGCCAGCTTGTTACGTAATTCTTCCGTGCTTTCACTTTCATCATGAGCAATATCGTACTTGGTCAGTGATGAAATCACGCGGTCTCTCGGGAACATGTTACTGCCCTGCACAACTGTTGCCGGTGCCAGTGCATTTACGTTGACCAGCGGTGACAAGGTAACCGCCAGTTCGCGAACCAGATGGTTTGCCGCAGCTTTACTGGTGTCGTACGCCAGAGAACCTTTCTTCGATACGGCTGCATTCACGCTGGTAGTCAGTACCAGTGCGCCTTTCAGGCCCTGCGCTTCCCAGATTTTCTGAGCCGTTGAGCCAACCACATAACCGCCTTTCACATTCACGCCAAAGCTCAGGTCGAAGATTTGATCGTTCTTCGCCATGTCTGCGCCTTCTGCGATGAATACACCCGCAGTCACAATCACTTTATCCAGACCGCCATACGCCAGCAGTACCTGTGTGAACAACTCTTCCACGGTTTCACGTTTAGTGATGTCAGCCTGAAGTGCTACAGCCGGGCCACAGGCAGAAATCCCTGTACCGGCTACACCAATTCCCTGACCATATTTATCAGTAAGTTCTTTCGCGGTGCGCTGTGCGTTCTCAAGGTTAAGGTCTGCACACACTACGTGGGCACCTTCTTTAGCAACACGGTGCGCTGTCGCTTTACCGATACCGTCACCGGCACCAATCACTACAACCACGTCGCGGGCCAGTGGCGCTTCTGCCGGCATTCGCTGAAGTTTTGCTTCTTCTAACGCCCAGTATTCAATATCAAACGCTTCCTGAGCTGGCAGCGCGGTATATTCAGAAATCGCTTCTGCACCACGCATTACTTCAATAGCACAGTTATAGAATTCTGCAGTAACGCGGGATTCACTCTTGTTCTTGCCCCAGGCAATCATGCCTACACCCGGAATCAGTACAACCGTCGGGCTCGGGTCACGCATAGCCGGAGAATCTTCACGTTTACAGGCTTCGTAATATGCCGTGTAATCTTCACGATACTTTTCCAGACCAGCTTTAAACTTAGTGATCAGGGTATCGAAGTCGTCATTCTGCGGATCGAAATCGACGAACAGCGGCTTAATTTTAGTACGCAGGAAGTGGTCTGGACACGATGTACCTAACTCAGCCAGACGGGGCGCATCAACGCTGTTTACGAAGCGCAGTGTGGCATCATCAGTTTGTACAGTACCGATGAACTTCACTTTATTAGAAAGCAGGCCGCGGGCTACCGGTAAAAAGTCTTTTAACAGATCAGTACGGGCTGCATCGTCCAGAGACTGATACTTCTGACCACCAAAGGTCATTTCGCCTTTGTCATGCTCTTCAATGTAACGTGCCGCTGTTTCGATAACCCATAAAGAAGTTTCGTAACAGCTTTTACTTTCAGATGACCAGTTGGTGTGACCGTGCTGACCTAACAGAATACCCCAGATGTCAGGGCTCGCAGCATAGGTGTCTTCACACAGTTTCGCCGCTTCCCAACCGGGACGCATCCACGGCACATAGGCCAGCTTGCCGCCCCAGATCACTTCAGTCAGTTCTTTCTGCGCCTTACAGGATGCAACGGAGATAACGGCATTCGGGTGCAGGTGATCAACGTGCTTTTCGTCAATCATTGAATGCAGAGGCGTATCAATAGACGAGGCCCGTGGATTCAGGCAGAAGTTACAGTGCTTGAACATGCCGACCATACGGTCTTCACCGGCAGACTTATAGCCTTTATCTGAATAGTCCTGATACACGCCGTCAAGTGCGTTCAGTTTGTCCTGGTATAAAGAAGAGAAGTTTTCTTTCTTTGATGTACGCAGATCGCCACCGGAGCCTTTTACCCACAGCACTTCAGTTTCTTCACCGGTTAACGGATCTTTTTCCATTAACTTTGCCGAAGTATTACCGCCGCCGGTATTAGTAATACGCTGGTCTTCGCCCAGCTTATTCGAGCGGTATACCAGGTTTTCTACGGGATCGAGTTTATCTGCAACCTCGTCTTCCCACAGATATTTAACGTGTTTGTATTCATCTGGCTGATAAGGCATTTATAGGCATCCTGTGAAGTTAATTAATTGAAACTGGTCTTTTGTGAGACTCATTAATTCATTAATGATTCAATATACATCCAATACAATCTTTGTCAATCATTTCCAATCACAATATAACAGAATTGTTACAAGTATTTTAAGGGTTGTATAAATTTATTCGGGGGTGACGATTTGCGGATGTTTAGCAGTTGTTGATGAAGGCAGGGCTGATTCAGAGACAGAAGCTGAAAAGAACGCGGAAGGATACCGCGCTCTGTTTGTACAAGTGGTAAATCTTAATCGCAGGCCTCGACCACAATCACATTCACACCGAATTCGCGGATTTTATCCAGTGCTTCGGGTGCTGCATTACTGTCGGTGATGACCGTATCGACTTCAGACAATCCGCAGAAAATCAGATTACCTTTCACGCCAATTTTACTGCTGTCAGCCAGTACGATAAGTTTATCAGCCCGCTTACGGAGTTTTTGCTCCGCCAGAATAAGCAGTGGATCGGTTTCCATTACGCCGAATTCACTGACACCGGGTGAACCCATGAACATTTTACTGCCACGGTAGTTTTGTGTGGTGTCGTTTTCGAATGAGCTGAGAATGATACTTTGCTTGCGGTACACTTCCCCGCCGGGGAGCGTGACCTGATTCTGACTGTTTTCCAGTAACTCATGTGCAAGTACAAAGGAGTTCGTCAGAATGTTCATGCGTCTTTCGGCGAGAAACTCAGACATCATGAACGTGGATGTACCGCCATTGATGATGATAGATTCGCCGTCTTCACACATGTCAGTAGCCGCTTTGGCAATGAGTTGCTTAGTACTGGTATTGCGCTCTCTGTCCACCAGAAATGCATTACCGGAAAGACGGATATTAGACACGGTCTTACTGTCTAACACCTGCGCGCCGCCGCGAATTTTTTTAATTTTCTTCGCATCAGCCAGTTTGTTTAAGTCACGACGAATGGTCGCTTCAGACGAGTTAAGTTGCGCGCACAAGTCGCGCACACTCACAAAGGTGCTCTCATCAAGGATATCCAGAATGAGCTGGTGACGTTGCTTCTCCAGCATGGTGTTGCCTGTATAATTGTTATTCGTGTAAGCGATAATATAGTCACCTGTTCAAGCACAATCAATCAAAACACCAAGTTTTTGATTGAATATGATAGATTCATCCAATCGCGTTGTACCATTTTTCCCGGTACGCTTCCAACTTATCAAATGCAGCAGGTTCACAGGGCACTAAGTCCAGTTCAGCTGCAGCCTGTTTATCAAAGTGAATTAAACTCGCCGCGCCCATTACAGTCCCCGTATTGTCACGGGAGAGCATAACAGTCTGGCCCGGACGTAGCTGCGCGACTAACTGACATAACATCGGGTTCTTCAGGAAAGCCCCTTCTATATATATCGTGCCGGTGGAATGCAGATCAGTTAACCGTTGATCAATCATCAGCGCACAATACAGTGTCGCAATAGCCTGGGGAGCAGGCGGCGCATCCGGACATAATTGTTTTGCAGTGAGGCCACCGAAAGGGCCGTTCCCCTGACTGTAATCCGGCGTCACCATCCAGCCTTCATCCAGCGCCTGCTGAATATCCCCGGCTTCAGCACTCATGCGAATGTTGCCGCCCAGAGAAGTACAAATGCTTTCGTATTCCCGTCCGCCCATGAAACGTGCGCAACTGACCGGGTTAGAGAAAATATCCACGTTGGCCAGGGTATCTTTATAGCTGGCAAGTTTGCCGGTGTTACCGTTTGCCTGCATCAGAATGGTCCAGGTTCCGGTAGAAATCACGTTGAAACTCTCGCCACTTTTCGCCAGTGACAAATAGCGCAGCAGGCTGGCATTGCTGTCGTGAATACCGGCAAAAATTTCGCACTGTTCAGATAATCCGGTTTCCTTTGCAACCTGTGCCGACACGGTGCCAAGACAATCCCATGCGTTTTTAAGTGCCGGCATTTTCTCCCGCCAGCCACACTTATCAATCAGCGAAGAGTAGTCTTTTATCTGAGGTTGCCACATATCGGTATGACACCCCAAAGATGTTACTTCTGCAGCCGGTGAGCCACCGAGACGCCAGGCCCAGTACTGCGGATAAAGCAAAATGGTTGAGGCTGAGTCGAACGCCTCTTTATACTTCTGCTGTAACCAGAATAATTGTTTACCCAGATTCAAACCTGCAGGCAACGCGGGTGACAAGGTTTCTGAAAAGTCAGGATGCACACTTTCATAAGCATCAGAGCAACTCTCTACGCCCTGATATTCATAATCAAGGACCGGCAGTGCCAGTTGCTCTCCTTCAGGGGCGTTTGTATTCACTAACGCAGCCGTCGCGCCGTGAGTGGTGACAACAAAAGCGTTGATATCAGGCGTAAGTGTGCAGGAGCGTAAGGTTTCTGCCAGCCAGTTCCATATGCCTTCCACATCTGCCTGAGGATACATGCCGGCAATGGGCGCATTCTTACAGCTGAAGCTGGCGCATTCTTTACCGTTATCTACCAACAGCAATTTAATGTGGGTTTTGCCTATATCCAGAACGGCTTTAAGCATGATTTTTCTCCTGCATTTATTGTGTTCCGTCATGTTGCTTTCGTCAGTGCTCAGGCCGTTTCTAAGCCTTACTTTGAACGACAAAAAGCGGAGTCTGCAGACTCCGCTTTCAGTTCATGCACTGAATTACATCTTAAGATTCAGTCCCAGATAAATCACCCGGCCCAGTGTTGAACCACTGATAAAGCCGTTTGCATCATCATAGTAAACTGCATCTTCGTCGAACAGGTTGTCTACGTTTACAGTAACAGATGCCTCTTCCACAAACTCATATTCGCCTAAATCGTACTTACCGAACAGATTTACTGTGGTCAGAGAGTCTGCTGAAGCAACCGCGTTTTCCCAGCCATCGGTGTGAAGAATACGCACAGTACCCAGCATGTTTTCGTAAGTCGCACCTACCTGGGCTAACAGGTTGTAGTCACCACGCTCATCGGTACCTTTTTCATCCTGATACGCCGCGCCCTGTACAGGCTGGAATGTTCTGTCCAGAGTATAAGAACCGGCGACGCTGGCATTCACGCTACCAAAGCTGGTTTGCCATTCTTTGGCGATGTCGAAATCGATACCTGACAGCTTGGTGGCCGTCATATTGTTTCGGCGGGCATCGAAAAGGACGTAGGCTGAATTGCCGTCAGCATACAGACTTTCGATGGACTGACCGTCAATGCGCATGCCATCAGCCGCTGCCAGCGCCTCATCCAGTGTTGGATTAATTGTGTAGTAATCCGAGTAACCTTCCGTGCTGAACAGTACGCTAGGCGTGTAGAACGGTGCCAGGCTGATTGCACTTGAATAGTCCACATCGAAATAGGTCATGCTGACTTTCAGTCCCTCAGAGAACTCTGGTGTCCAGTCGAAACCTACGCTGTATGACTCAGATTCTTCAGGCTGCAGTCCGTCGCTACCTCCGGCAAGAATAATAGTACCGCGATAGAAGTCAGAATCAGCGGCATCCGGCGCCATGAACGGACTGACACTCATTGTAATCGCACGGGTATCAACGGCTGCACCGGAGTCTGCCAGACTTGGCGCCTGGAATGAGGTACCCCATTGTGCACGCAGACGTAAATTGTCCGTAGGTGAATAATCCACACCAATCTTCGGATTGGTCGTGCTGCCCACATCGTTGTAACTGTCGTAACGGATGGATGCAGTAAAGTCGATAGTACCGGCATCGATGTCATCCATCACCGGCACAACCACTTCACTGAAAACAGACTTCACGTTGCGTGACGCGGATGTTTCTGTCATTTGCAGGGCATCTGCTGCGCCACCGCCGAACGAAACGTCATAGTTTTGTTTAAAGTATTCAGTACCCACAGCCAGCATCACATCACCGGCCGGTAAGGAATAAATAGCACCATCCAGTGTAAGACGGATCTGATGGTGGGTTTGCTTGGCATCACCCAGAGTACCGTAGTAAGAAAGAATACTGCTCAGTACCGCAGGGTCTGTTGAAGCTACATCGTACGGGTTCAGCGCAGTAGATACATCCGTGCCGGCCAGCGCAGTAGCAACGGCAGTCGCATTTACGCCGGTTTCTTCACCGTGGGTTTCCGCCCAGCCGTAACTGTATGCGGCTTTCAGACGCCAGTAGTTCGGTAATTCTACGGTCAGTTCCGGCATGAAAGAAAACGCTTTAAAGTCGCTGCTGTTTTTCGCGCCCGGGCCAACTACGTCAGAAAAGCTGAAGTCCACAGTTTGCGAAGTTTCATCACCGATAGCTGTGAAATAAGGGTTATCTGACGTTATCGTGCCGGAAGCACCCAGATCCGTTAACGCGTTGGTCGCATCGCCGGTAATGTCTACACCCCAGTCGCTATAGTAAGTATTCAGGTTGAGGAAAACGTTGTCAGAAAATTCCTGCTCCAGAGCCAGGAAGATGGTGTCCTGCTTTTGTTCCGGTACATAAGAAATACCATCGTTAGGATCACATAAATTACTGCCTTCTGTCAGCGTGTCCATGCGGTAACTGGTCCCGTTTGCCGTGATATTGCCCGGGCTGCACTGACGGGTACGGTAGTCACCGCCGCCGTTGCTTGTGCTGTCAGCAGTAATAAAATCACGGTCTGAGCCCATCACATCACCGTTTTCCGCGTGATAGAAAGACAACATCGCCGCACCGGAATCCCATGAAGTACCGGCAGTCAGGTTAAGGGAACCTGCGGTATAACTGTCACCGAATCCACCTTCAAGGTTTACGGTCACACCATCTTTCGGACGCTGGGTGATAAAGTTAACCACCCCGGCAATGGCATCAGAACCGTAAATAGAAGAACCACCATCCATTACCACTTCTACCGTGCTTAATACTGAAGGAGGAATGGCCGCAGCATTTGGAACGGTTTGGATAATACCCGACCCCGGTAAACGTAAACCGTTCAGCAGTACCAGTGTCGTGCTACCACCACCGGTACCGATATCCCGCAATTTTGGCATCGGCATGCCCTGACCAATATCAGTCGCCATGGTCGGGCGGCTGTTGAAGGTGCTGGTCATTTGCGGAATTTGTGCAAGAAGTTCGTTGCTGTCAGGCACACCAATTTCAGCGACATCTTCTTCTGAAATCCCTACAACGTTAGTACCTACCGGTGTTGCACCGCGGATAAGGGTACCAGTTGCTGAACCACGAACTTCAATGGTTTCTACCATTGGATCCGGTTCAGATTGTGCAGACTCTGCTTCCTGTGCAACTGCACATTGAGAAAAAGAAGCAGTGATAAGTGCCGCGAGTACAGAACGGCGGAAAACTGGTGTGGTTGTCAGTCCTGAAAATGAAGCCATTTTCAACTCCTTGCGTGGTTGTGTCAGTGATTTATCTAATTTTTGGCAGCGTGTTATTTTTATTAAAACTGCTCGATATTAATTAACATTGAGGCAACAAAGTACATCGACAATCATATGCAGTCAATAACAATCACAAACAAATATGATTAATACCAGCTATTGATAAAATTCATGGATAAAAAACAAGCAATTTTTTGCGAACTGACAGATCGACGCAGAACTGGATGTAAAGTTGATAAAACATGCTTTGCAGCGCATCCAAAATGCGCTAATCACTTTACAGCGCACTACACCGGCGCGGATTATTCAGTCCGGTTGGTAACACTCACACGCCTCCAAAACCATTCGTTTCCGGTGAACCGCCGTTAACACATTGACAACATCTATATGCTTAGGGCAACATGCCAATCACTTTCAATCATAACGTTTCAGGAAAACTGACGATATATTCAGTTTCACTTGAACAGATTGCCATCAGGTATGTACCGGAGATTTGCATGCGCAAACTTATTCTCACCCTTGCTGTTGCAGCACCCGCCACGTTACTTTCAGCTTGCGGAGGAACTGGCAGCGTCGGAAGTGTTACTGATCAGTTTGATCTTGCAGCACTGAAAACTGACTATCGCACCCAACCCATTGGCATTGACGTCACTACGCCCCGTTTTAGTTGGCAGATGTCAGCCAAAGGCGGAGCAAAAGGTCTTAGCCAGTCGGCTTACCGCATCCGCGTGACAGATGAAAACGGCGCGCAGGTATGGGACTCCGGCAAACAAAACTCCTCAGAAGCGCTGCATATTACCTATAAGGGCAAGCCTTTAAGCCCGCGTACACAGTACACATGGCAGCTGACGGTATGGGACAGCGAAGGCGATGCGAGTGAAGCCACCTCTACTTTTGAAACAGGCTTACTGGATACCTCACTGAATGCCTGGAACGGCGCAACCTGGATTGGTGGTGATGACAACGCCCTCCCCCTGTATGGCGATTATCTGCCTCTCTTCCGTATCGGTGCAGATATCACCATTGCTGAAGGTGGTACAGCCGGCGGTATTGTTTATGCGGCTAATGACCCGAGAATGATGGATAAGTATAAGAATATCTATCAGGTAGAAAGCGGCGAAGACGAGAGTTATTTCAAGATTGAGCTGGACGTGGAAGGTGTTGAAAACGGTGAACCGGCGACGCTGAACTTTTACCGTGCCGGTTACACGCCGGATGACAACGCAGATACACCGGTTAAATCCTTCGATATTAAGCAATCATTGATCAATGCCTATAACCGTTTTAAACCTCACCACCTGCTTATCAATAATGAATTCGGCAATGTCACCGTTCAGTTAGATGGCAACCCTGCATTCTGGGTGGGTGCGGAATCTGAAGAAAAATCCGGATTCCAGATGATGTTTCCGCCACTGGTGGAAGGGGCAACGGTACAGCTGAATCCTCTGGGTCACAACCACGACTATGTTACCTATGGCATGCTTAACGATATAGGTGTAGCGGCAGATGCTGGTACAACCGTCACAGTAAGCAATCTGACGGTGAGCAACATGCACACGCCTCACAGCGTGCTGTTTAATGGCGCCGAGCATGGCGCTGCATTCGCAGAAAAATCTGCTCAGGTCAGCGATACCAAAGCAGGGATTACCTTCACCGGCTCTGATGACAGCCAGCTGGTTGTTGTTGATACCCAAAAAAACGGTATGCCGCAGTTACGTACTGAGTTTGATGTGGCAGAAAAGGCCGTCAGCAAAGCCCGTCTGTATGTGACCGCGCGGGGCATTTACGAATACTATGTGAACGGTGAAAAGGTTAGTAACGATTATTACAATCCGGGCCTTACCCAATACAACCTGACCCACCTTTATCAGTCTTATGATGTCACCAGTGCCATTCAAAAAGGTGAAAACGCCATGGGCGCACGGCTGGGCGAAGGTTGGTGGAGCGGTATGCTGGGCTTCGGCAACACCTGGAATGGATTTGGTGATCGACAGTCGTTGCTCGCGCAACTGGTCATTACCTATGAAGACGGCTCTGAGAGTATTGTGGTTACCCAACCGGGCAGCTGGCAGTTCAGCGACACGTCACCGGTAGTGTACGGCAGTTTGTCTATGGGTGAAGTGTACGATGCCCGAATCGCAGAAGCGCAGGCAGGCTGGGCGACCCCGTCGTTTGAAGGTGAATGGGAACCGGCAGTTGAAATTTCTCTTGAGGAAACAAAAGCGCAGAATGTACAACCAAACATGATGCGCCCTGCACAAACGCTGTCGTACGACAATATGAAGCTTATCGGGCAAATTGGTGAACCGGCCCGTAAATTTACCACCGTTCAGGCAAAAAGTGTGGAAGAGGTGCGACCCGGCGTGTTTGTCTACGACCTTGGACAAAATATCGTTGGCGTACCTCGTCTGCATTTCGCAGACGGTAAATCAGGTGAAGCCGTTACCGTGCGCTTTGCCGAAATGCTCTATCCGGACTTACCAGAATCAGGCCCGAACGTGGGCATGATCATGACAGAAAATTATCGCGCCGCACTCAGTCAGGATATCTATATCATGACTGACGGCGAGCAAACCTTTGAGCCGCATTACACTTCACATGGCTTCCAGTACATTGAAGTCACAGGCATTGAAAAGCCTCTGCCCCTTGAAGCGGTCAACGGTGTGGTAGTAAGTTCAGTACAGGCGCTGACTGCCAGTTACGAATGTTCAGACGACAAGGTTAATCAGCTATGGTCAAACCTGACATGGTCTAACGTAGATAACTTTCTGTCTGTACCGACTGACTGTCCACAGCGAAACGAACGTATGGGCTGGTCCGGCGACATCAACGTGTTTGCCCCCACCGCGACGTATGTGAGTGATGCCTCACAGTTTATGCGTCGCCATTTACAGGCAATGCGGGATACTCAGGCTGACAGTGGCCGGTATGCAGACGTTGCTCCTGTTGGCGGCGGTTTCGGTGGCGTGCTGTGGGGCGTAGCCGGTATCACCGTTGCGTGGGAAACCTACTTTCAATATGGTGATAAAGGCTTGCTCGCTGAACACTACGCGTCCATGAATGAATACATGACATTCCTGCACGACTCCATCGACAGCGAAACCGGCTTAAGCACTGACTCAGGTTTAGGAGACTGGTTAGGCCCGCAGAACAATCAGTTAGGTGCAGATTATCTGGCTACCGCTTATCACATTTATGCGCTGGATATTATGGCGCAGGTAGCAGCGGTACTGGGCGATGATGCGCAGGCCCGCGAGTACCGCAATCAGTATGATGAACGCAAAGCCTTCTTTAACGATAAGTTCGTGAATGATGAACAGCAAACCGTTGGCCTGGTGGGCGGCCCGAGTATGTTTAATCCGGTGGCTCCACCGGCAGAATGGGCAGTAGCAGACACCCAAACCTCGTTTGCGGTTGGTCTGGCGATGAACGCATTCAACGAAGATAACGCAGCAGCGATGGCAGAGAAGCTCACCCGTTCGGTATCGTCACAAAACGTTGACGATGCAGGGAAAACCCGCCCGGCTTACTCTTTGATGACCGGCTTTATTGGTACTGCCTGGATCAGCAAAGCGCTGTCTGAGAATGGCTATACCGGTGATGCATACCGCTTATTGCTCAACGACCAGTATCCGTCGTGGTTGTATCCTATCGACCAGGGTGCAACAACAATTTGGGAACGCCTGAACGGTTACACAGTAGAAGACGGATTCGGTGGCAATAACAGCATGAACTCCTTCAACCACTATTCATTCGGTGCTATCGGTGAATGGTTAATCAGCCACTCAGGCGGTATTCAACGACTGAGCCCCGGTTTTAAAACCTTTGCGTTGAAGCCGGAGTTTGACCCGCAGAACGAAATTGACTGGGTAAAAGCTGAATATGATTCACCTTACGGAAAAATTTCGAGCCACTGGCAAGTAAAAGATGGTAAGTTTGACTACCGGGTAACCATTCCTGCTAACACGACAGCAACAATTTCGTTACCCGGCGCGCAGCAAGCATTGAAGATTGACGGCGAGAATGTGACAGCCAGTAAGTTCGTAGCTAACGTTTCCCGTGCCGGTGAATTGAACACCTTTTCATTAGGTTCAGGTACTTACCAGATCACAGGCGCCGTTAACGAATAATTATCCGGTCAAGGACACGATTAATGAAAAAGCATACAGCAACATTGGGTAGTGCCTGCCTTATCACTACCGCTATGCTTACTGGTTGTGGCGAGAAACCCTCGCCCTCCCGGGTTGAGCAACCGAAGAAAGATTCTGCCCCTGTAAGCCAGGTGGCGGTAAAAACCACCAGCAAAGCGGTTATCGAACAGGACGGCCTGACTTTCCGTGATTTGAATGCCGATGGCAAACTTACCCCGTATGAAGACTGGCGTTTGCCGGTTGAAGAACGTGTGGCCGACCTGGTTGCACGCATGACGCTGGAAGAAAAAGCCGGTGAAATGGTGCACGGCACACTGCCTGGTAAAAATGGATTTGCCGGTTTTTCTCAGGACGGCTATGACATCGATGTCGCCACATCACTGTTCAAAGATAAACACATCGGCAGTTATATCAGCCGCCTGAATATGTCTCCGGCAGATCTGGCCGTTGAGAACAACAAAGTTCAGGCACTGGCAGAAACCACCCGGCTGGGTATTCCTGCTATCATCAGTACCGACCCGCGCAACCACTTCCAGTACGTGCTAGGTGCTGCAGAGTCTACCGATGGTTTCACGCAGTGGCCTGAGCCTCTTGGTTTTGGTGCGCTGAACGACCCTGAAATTACCGAACAGTTTGGTGACATTACCCGTCAGGAATACCGTGCAACCGGTTTTACCATGGCGTTATCACCGCAGGCTGACTTAGCCACTGAACCCCGCTGGCCCCGTATCATTGCCACCTTCGGTAGCCATGCTGGTGAAGTGAGTAAGCAGGTTGGCGCGTATATTCGTGGTTTCCAGGGCAGTTCTGATGGCATCACGCCGGAAGGCGTATCAACTGTTACCAAACACTGGGTGGGTTACGGTGCAGCGGTAGAAGGTTTTGATGGCCATAACTATTACGGCCGCAATGCCCAACTGGACGATACCAGTTTTGAAGACCATATCCGCGCATTTGACGGAGCTTTCGAAGCCAAAACCACCGGCATTATGCCTGCGTATCCTATCTTACACGGCATCACTGTAGACGGTGAGCCGGTAGAAGCAGTAAGCCCGGGCTTCAACAAACAAATACTGCAAAACCTGCTGCGCGGCGATGCCGGCTTTAAAGGTGTTGTTGTTTCAGACTGGGCGGTAACCCGGGACTGTAGCGAAGAATGCAAGGCACCGACTAAACCACAAGGTGTGCGGGAAATTGCGACGCCGTGGGGTGTGGAAGACCTGACGATTCCTGAGCGTTTCGTGAAAGGTATTACCGCAGGTATCGACCAGTTCGGCGGTGAAGACCAGCCTGAAATCATCGTTAACGCGGTACATGAAGGCAAACTGACAGAAGCGCGTATCGATGAGTCGGCCACCCGTATTCTTACACTGAAGTTTGAGCTCGGTTTATTCGACAACCCCTACGTGGATGAAGCGACTGCAGCATCGAATGTAGGTAAACCGGAATGGCGGGCACTGGCACGGGAAGTTCAGGCAAAATCTCAGGTGCTACTGAAAAATGCAGATAAGCTGCTGCCACTGGCTGACTCGATGAAGAAAGTGTTCGTTGATGGCTTAAATGCAGAGGCACTTACCGCTCGTGGCTTTGAAGTTGTGACCGACCCGGCCCAAGCCGACTTTGCGATTTTCCGCTTCTCAACGCCAAGTGAAAAGCTGCATCCGAACCACTTCTTCGGCAGCCGCCAGAACGAAGGCCGCGTGTCATTCCGCGAAGACGATGAGAAGTATCAGCAAATGTTGGCCGTCAGCCAGCAAGTGCCAACTATCTTATCCGTCTTCCTGGAACGCCCCATGATCATGGGTGAATTGAACAATACCGCAGGCGCTATTCTGGCTAACTTCGGTAGTGCTGACGATGCCGTGATTGATGTGCTAACCGGCAAAGTATCACCCACCGGCACCCTGCCGCTGGAGCTGCCTTCTTCTGATGAAGCCGTAGAAGCACAGAAACCCGGTTATGCAGACGACAGCGAAAACCCGCTGTATAAACGCCGCGCAGGACTGACGTTCTAATCCTGATGTTTAAGCGCTAATGAAAAAGGCAGCTTCGGCTGCCTTTGTTATCTTGTCATTTGTAAATAAGACAGTAATCTACGAGAAGCGCAACCAGATCTTGTTTCTGAGAACAGAAGAGAACGACGATGATGGCATCTGCAGCCCGATCGTGGCGATACAATATTCGAAAGCCATCGACATTAAACTCTCTGTAATTAAAGACGCCCAGTGTCGACAGATAAGGAGAAACAGGAGCAGCCTCAGAGCCTGCAGCCAATGTGAATTCAAAACGCTCAATTGCCCTGAATACTCTTTCCAGCACTTCTTCCTCTGAAGTGAATGGGGCCAGGTGCTGAACACAGAGTTCAACAAGTTGTTCAAATGTCTTCGTATAGTAAATGGAGTAGTCCACGGCAGAGTTCCTTTCTGCTTGGAAACAAATTAGCGGCTCTCAGACGCAGCCTTTAGTTTTTGCCTCAGACGGGTTTTAAGAACATCAGAATCAATCACTTCACCCGCAGCTACATCTTTTTCGGAAAACGTGGACATTTTCAGCATTGCGATAGCATCATCCCTGAACTTTCTCTGAGCATAATTCTCGATAACGTAGGCAGGCTCCCCGTTTTGCGTCACAACAATAGGTTCGTCAACAGGCAGATCTGCTGCATGTTTTTCTATAAAACTTATTGGCTTAATTTGCACAACTTACCCCCTACGTCGGAATGAAGCTCATTTATAGACCAAATTATAAGCACGTTCAAGCCGTCACTCTGGCCAGTCTTTGTTGCTTACTACTTCTCTTCATCCCGCAACGTAAGCACTTCGAACCCGGTTTCAGTCACCAGAATGGTGTGCTCCCATTGTGCTGAGAGTTTTTTGTCGCGGGTCACCACTGTCCAGCCGTCTTTCTTTTGCTTGGTTTTGTAGGTGCCCTGATTAATCATCGGCTCAATGGTAAATGTCATGCCCGGCACTAAATGCATGCCAGTGCCCTTACGGCCATAGTGCACAACTTGCGGTTCTTCATGCATTTCACGGCCAATACCGTGCCCGCAGTAATCCCGCACGACACTGAAGCCTTCTTTTTCTACATGCGACTGAATAGCATGACCAATATCACCCAGTGTAGCGCCTGGCTTTACAGTTTCGATGCCTTTCCACATGGCTTCGTAAGTCGTATCTACGAGCTTTTTCGCAATGGGTGATACTTTACCGATGCAATACATTTTGCTGCTGTCGGCAATAAAGCCATTTTTCTCAAGCGTGATATCCACATTCACGATATCCCCTTCCCGCAGCTTCTTTGCCACCGACGGCACGCCGTGACATACCACTTCGTTTACCGATGAATTAAGCACATATTCATAGCCGTACTGCCCTTTGCTGGCCGGTCTTGCCTGCAAGGTATCAGTGATGAATGCATCGACGAAATCATTCACTTCCATGGTGGTCATGCCGGCCTGAATTTCTTTGTCCAGCGCATGAAATACACTGGCCAGTAACCGACCGGATTCACGCATCAATGCGATTTCCTGTGCATTTTTTATCGATACATTACTCATGAACCAACCTCACTGTAGATACGTTTTGCTGACGTTTTTCCTGTTCCAGAATTTGCTCATAGGTAAGCGTGGGGTTTTGCTCTGCAAGTCTCCCGATTTTCATCCAGAACTCAGCCTGCGAATTGATAGAACGCTCCATCACCACACTGTTCTTACGCACTTCTTCGTGCAATTGTTCGGAGATTTTAACAATGCCCATGAATATACCAATAAAATATGATTTGCTACATATTGCTACACTCTATAAAAAGAGTCAAAAAAAGCCCGGGCACGCTGTTCACGGCCGGGCGAAATAACACGCATTCTATTTTACTTAACGGGCATCACACTTATTGCTGACACATAAGCGTCACCTACTGACGGCTTAAAACTGAGTTCAAGACTGCCATCTGCCACATTCACATTTTCTGCCACCGTAAACGCGGTAAAACTTCCATCTGCATTTTGTTTTCCAGAGATATTCACAAACAGAGTACTTCCCTCCGCGAATACATCAAAGCGGCTTTTACTGTCTGGAGCGACTAAAGAGAGTGTGACCTTATACTGCCCGTTATCCAACGGTAAATGATATGAGAACTCACCGGCACGGTAAGTTGTATGCAAAGCCTGCTCTTGCGTATTCCCGATTACTGCTTTAACTGATGGTCTACCCCACCCCCCTGGCTTATCAAGCGACATTGCTTTTCCTCCGGTAAAGAAGTCATCCGAGCCGAAATGGGCTTTTGACGAATCCGCTGACATAATGGCGCCCGCATCAATGTAATATGCGTTGATCTGCGATTCATCCAGATGCCACATCACACTGTCTTCAACGCGATCTGAAGGTGCGGAAGCGAAACTACTTGCCCGCGCTACAATCTTATTTTGTCCAGCCACTAGCCGCACATCCCGCCAGACACAGGTGTTCTGATCGCAATCAGGAGCCTCACTCACTTCCCGATCATTCACCAACAACTCGACTTGTTTGCCGTTACTGTACACCTTGATATCGGTGGTTTGGTAAGCCCGCTGTATATAGCGCCGTGAAGCAATATGAACCATAGGGTGAGCTGACCAGTTCGCCTGGTAGAAATAATATGCATCCTTCTTTATGGCGCGATCATAAGTGATGAGCCCTTTGGTATTAATATCCTGTGAGTCACCTTCTCTTCGAGTAGTTGTCGCAAAGTCAAAACCATTCCAAATCCAGTTTGCCCACAGGTAATCCCGCGCACTGAGTACGCGCCAATTCTCCTCATGCACATAGCTCATATACTCTTCCGGCTGATTTCTGCCGGTTGCCGCTACCGGCCCTCCCAGAGGATTGTCAGAATGGAAGCTAGGCGCTCCGCCTGCGCCGTATTCAGTGACAGCCAGCGGCTGCTCCGGATATTGCTTATGCAAGGCGTCGAGGTTCTCCGCCAGGCCTGCAGGCTCGCCGTAGTACCAGCCAAAATAGCGGTTTGCGCCCGTAGTAGTGGTGATAGCGGAGGTGTTGGGCACCTTTGACTGATCCCATGTTGGCACACCCGCACAACAGTTGGCTAACGTCGAGTTACGCGTCGGATCCAACTGCGCTACTTCCGCTTTCAAGCGATTTAAGATAGGTCGCGGATCAGGATTAGAGCCGGGACTACTCTGCACGAACACGGGGACGACGGCACCAAAGTCAACTTCGTTGGCTATACCCCATACCGCTACAGAGGGGTGATTAAAGTTCTGCTTAACCATTTCTGTGAGTTGCAGACTGGCGTTATCAGCTAACGCGGTATTTACAGCCTCATGTTCCTCGCCGTAACGCCACGCAGAAACAAGCGGGATTTCGTCCCACAACAACAGGCCAAGTTTGTCAGCCAAATCGTGCACTGGCTGACCATGAGGATAATGTGCCAGCCGGATAGTATTTACCCCCATATCCATCAGCAATTGCACATCTTCTTCTATTTCTTCAGCAGAGACTGCCCAACCTTTTCCTTCTCTGTCCTGATGATAGCCCACACCGCGAAGCTCAAGGGATTGACCATTTAACGTCAATCCTTTATCTGCCGAGATATCAATGGTGCGCAAGCCGATATTTTGCTTCACCGTATCGAGGAGATTGTCATTGTTGTCTAATATCGACACTGCGAGCGTGTATAAATAAGGGTCATCTATACCTTGCCATAATTGTGGTGAAGATACGGAAAGAGACACATCGGTTATTTCTGTTTCATCCGGCTGAAGCAAAATATCCCGGACATCTTTTGCTACTATCTTTCCAGTATCGTCAGTCAATTGAGTAAGTAGCGTTACGTTTTCTGCTTCGCCTTCATTGCTAGTGATCCTGCTTTCGATGCTAACCACCGCCTTGTCGCCCTCAACCGCGGTAGTCGCGTAAACGCCAGGACCACCAAAGTCTTTCATATCAACATGAATATTACTCGTTGTGATAAGTCTTACCGGCCGGTAAATTCCCCCATGTACAAAAAAATCTCCGGCAATAGGTAACGTATCTGCAGTGGTTGAATCTGCTGTTGGCTTGCTGTTGTCTGCCTGAACCACCAGAACGTTAGGTCGGCCTACGTTTATGAGGTCAGTGATATCAAAGCGAAAACGATTAAAGCTTCCGCGATGTTCACCGGCAAATTCTCCATTAACCCACACATTTGCCACACGACTTACTGCATCAAATTCCAGCCAAAGCCTTTTATTTTCAGTCTGTGCAGGTACATTAAACACTTTCCGGTAGAGGCCCTTACCCTGCGTATTATTAATATTGCCTGCGTTATGAATATGAGCTGACTGATCATCGAGATAATAGCCTACGCGGTTCCAGGAATGGGGCACGGAGACATACTCTGCGCCAGTCCATTTAAATGTTGGGGCATGGATACCCGCTGGAATTTCATCGGCAAAGATAAACTGCCAGTCGTTATTCAGTGTTTGCTGGTCTCGTACTTCCACATTTTTTGGTAAGTCAGCATTAAAATCAGCAACCTGAGTACAAGCGATAAGAATACAAACCGCGGGTAAGATGAAAAAGAGTGCGCTACAACGCTTCATGAACTCTCCTTAAATATGTTTAAAATGACAAAAGCAGCATGGATTGTTGTCATACTGCTTTTGTTAATCATGTTAGTGTCAGAATCGATAAGACACGTTTACACCGAAATAGCGCATAGCTCCCCGCGACCAACGTTTCGAGAGTGCTGTCAGGCCCTGAAAACGCTCATCATAATTTGTGTAACCCATAGAATAATTTTCATCAAAAAGGTTGTTGACGAATACGGTCACTTTGTAACGATCCTGGTTGTCCACGATGCCAACGCCGGCGTTAGCAATCCCATATGCTTCCTGACGGTTTAACGGGTCGCCGTACAAGTCGTAGCTTACATCGTCTTGCCACTGGTAACTTGCCTGCGCAAACCAGCTGAATTCGTATCCCTGAGCAGGCTGTTCCCAATAAGCGGCAAGGTTGTATTTGAAATCGGGAGAGTTATTGAGGTCATGTCCGCTTAAGTCCTGTACATTCAGGCCTTCTATATCTGCAGACAATGTGCAGCCTTCAGCTTCAGTTTGTCCACCGTAACAGGGCGCATTGACGAACGACTCAATAACAGCGTCGGTATAAGCAATGGAAGCATCCAATCGCAAAGCATCAGTAGCCTGATAAGAGAACTCGGTTTCTATGCCTTTAGTGCGAAGCTCACCCACATTATTCAACGTGAACACTGGCGCGCCATTTTCGTCATTACGACCGCCCTGTGCCTGGTAATCCTCGAAATCTGTCATAAACGCAATGATTTCATAGCTAAAATTCCGGCTATCAGAAAACCCTTTTATGCCTAGTTCGTAAGATACCGACGTTTCTTCCCCAATTGGGTTGTCCGCGTCATTTTGCGTAAACCCGGATGCAACATCATAAGCCTGACCTTTATAGCCTGTACTTACAGAGCCAAATATCATGGTGCCATTTTCGAGAAAATGACGAAGTGCGACCTTACCGGTAACAGCATCCTGATCATCATTTCCACTGAAAGTAGCAGCACTGGTTGGATTCAACACATATCCGTTCGCATAATAATCATTGAAGTCGACAGATATTTTTTCATGGTTGAAGCGAAGCCCTACATCAACAAAAGTACTTTCTGAAATCTCGTAAGCCCCCTGCCCGAACAAAGCGATGGATTCTGAGTCCGCTTGCGCATCCCATTTATCAAGCACGAACACCAAAGGCTTTCGATCGAAATCCCGGTATACCGATTGATCGCTATAAAAAAGCCCGGTTATGAATTCGAATTTTTCAAACAATGTACCGGTGAGACGCAGTTCCTGGGTAAAAGCATCAGCGTCAATGTAGCCTTTTTGCTCAACCTGAGGGCCGGTCAGCCCCAGTGGATTGAATCTCTCTTGCAGAAATGGAGGAAAAGCATCTTCGATCGCAACGTCTGTCAAATCGGCATCTGCAATAGCTGCTTGTTCAAATGACTGAAAGCTTGATACGGAAGTAAATACCAGATCGTCATTGATATTATAATTTAGCTTAAGAACAGCCAGCGACTGGTCTGTTTCGAACTCATTGGGTATATCACGTCTGACGTTGCGATTATCTTCTCCCGGCACCTCGCCTTCACCAACAACCCCTTCTTCTGCATCGACCCAGGTGGGGGTACTTCCACCTTCGATATGTGAGATGTCGTAAATTAGCGTGGCGTCTAGCTCATCTGTTGCATACCAGAGTAATTTTCCGCGCAAGCCATGGCTCTTCTCACCGTTTTCTTTTTCGCCGGTAGTTAAGTTATTAAGATAGCCGTCACGATCTTTGTAATAGCCATTAATCCGATAACTCAGCGTATCTGAAGCAGGGCCGGATAAGGTTATCAGGCCTTTGACCTCATCATCACTTGTCAGGCCTGCTTCCACCCTGCCTTCGAAATCCGGCGATGGCGCTTTAGTGGTTACGTTTACAACACCCGCAGACGCATTCTTACCAAACAGGGTTCCCTGAGGACCTCTTAACACTTCGACCTGCTGTATATCTGTAAGATTACTAAAAGCTTGTGCAGCCATCATCAGCGGCACTTCATCGACAACCACCGCCACACTGGATTCCACACCGATGCTATAAGCTGATGTGCCGACGCCCCGCATGCGAATGCTACTTGATTGAGGATCGTCACCATGCTCTACCGTCAATGATGGAGAGACCCGGGTCACATCGTCAAAGTTCTTTACATCGAGTCTTTCAAGGGCGCTTTCTCCTAGTACTGACACGGCTACAGGTATAGTTTGCTGCGCCTGGGCTCGCTTTTGCGCCTTTACTTCAATAATTTCAAGCTCGGCGGCCACGGCATCAATCGAAACGCCCGATACGAGTGCAGAAATACAAATGGCTAATGGTGATAGATTTTTTTCGCTCGCAGGTTTCATAAGTTCTCTCAAATAACTCTTTTCATTTGAAATTGGTAAAACAGAAATATTTGGTAAGGCCAATATACGTTAAATATAAACATTGACAACCTTCTGTTAACAACTTTCTTGAAACCCTACGGCCAACAATGCAAAACATAATGAAAAATTTATTAATTTCATGCATATACGGTTGCTACCAAGATATGGATAGCAGTCATCAAAAATATAGATATATTAACATTTGGTATTTTCATAGAGTAAATCCCATATTCAACACATAACAACCGGCCTTACCAAATGCCACATATGAAGGTATCCTTTAAAATATGAACCCAAGTCACTCTTCACCCCTGCCTTGCTTTACCAGCCGGAAAATCGGCATAGTACTGACTTGAACGCAGAAAGATTGCGTCCCTGCCACGATTTAGCTGATAATTTTTGAACGCACTAAATGACGGTGAGTAAGTTGCCGGAGTACCTGCTTTGGGTGTTATGAAGAAATTACTGGTCTGGTCGCTGGCCATTGTGATACTGCTGTTTGTCAGCGGTTTTTTATTTGTGACATTGTCGCCGGTATTTGGTGGTAAGCCTGATGAACAAACCCGGGCGCGGATGCTGGCTTCCGATAACTTTAAAGACGACATTTTTGTTAACCGCCACCCAGTTTCCGACAATCCCGACAGCGCGAAGCCTCCCATGGGAAAATGGCTGAATTCGGTTATCTTCCCGCCGGCGGGTAAGCACCCTACCGGCTTGCTGCCGGCGAAATTGCCGGATTTTGTTGCACAGCAAACACCTCCGTTTACCTGGTTCGGACACTCCACCATTCTTATCAACACCGGTTCAATGACTGTGCTGACGGATCCTGTTTTTTACCGCGCTTCTCCTGTGTGGTTGATTGGCACACCGTATCCGGCGGATAAAAAGCTCACTATCGACGGTCTTCCGTATATCGACGCGGTACTGATTTCTCATGACCACTATGACCATCTGGATGCCAAAGCCATCGCAGAGCTTGATAGTAAAACAGGTCACTTCTATGTCCCCCTTGCTGTGCGGGCGCATTTACTGAAATGGGGTATAGACGACAGTAAAATTACTGAGCTGGACTGGTTCGGTGATGCCATGCTGAATGATACGCGGTTTATATTCACGCCGTCGAAACATTTCAGCGGCCGCAAGCCCGGACAACGCAATGACACACTGTGGGGTTCGTGGGTTGTTCAGGCACCCGAAGTGTCGGTATATTTCAGTGGTGACGGTGGCTACAGCCCCGATTTTGCCGAAATAGGAAAGCGGTTTGGTCCTTTCGATATGGCATTTATGGAAGACGGCGCTTACAGCCCCTACTGGCCGGAAATTCACATGTTGCCGGAAGAGTCCGTGCAGGCATCGCTGGATGTTAAAGCGAAGAACGTGATGCCAATCCACTGGGGTAAGTTCGACCTCGCTTTTCATGACTGGAACGAGCCTGTGATCCGGTTCACCAGGGCCGCCGAAGGCAAGAACCTGAATGTAGCAACACCACACATTGGCGAAACATTCACACTGGAATCGCTGCCGCAACAAAAATGGTGGTAACCGGATTCACGTTTTAAATGTATCCGCTTAGTGTTTATATTTATCTGACGGCTGAAGAAGCCGGTGTTCGTATTAAACGGATAAATGTTTTTGCTGGCCAGATCGCTACGGGAAACAAAGCTCTTCAGTGGCGGAAGCATTTTCATCGCTGACCTGCTCTACATCTTATTCCGCGTTTGCTTAGTTAATACCAACACTTTGCCAGCCTATTTATAAGATGCCAGAAACTCGATGGTTTGCGGATCTCTGTGAGAAAAGAAACAACTTTGTTTACGGTCCAGAGCTTCAATTTGTGCGATGTCATCTGCAGTTAACTCAAAATCAAACACCTCAAAATTTTCTTTAATGCGGGAAGGCGTTACTGATTTCGGGATCACAATGACACCTTCCTGAAGTTGCCAGCGCAGCACTACCTGAGCCACGGATTTGCCGTACTTTCCTGCAATGGCCTTAAGCTCTGGCAATTCAAACAAATTATGCCGCCCTTCAGTGAACGGTGCCCATGACTCCAGCGCAATACCCTTAGTTTTCAGATATTCCAGCTCGGCTTTGCGCTGATAGAAAGGGTTATATTCGATTTGATTTACCGCCGGTTTAATCTCGTTAAAGGCGATTAAATCAGCAATCCGGTCGGAATGAAAATTACTGACTCCGATACTTTTCAGCACACCTTCTTTGTGCAACCTTTCCATGGCGCGCCATGAGCCGTAAATATCATTGAGAGGTTGATGGATAAGATACAAATCCAGATAGTCCGTGCCCAGGTTGTTCAGGGATGTTTCTACTGCTTTTAAGGTTGAGTCATACCCCATGTCAGAGATCCATAATTTGGTTGTCAGAAAGATATCCTGCCTGGCAACATGACTGGTTCTGACCGCCTCACCCACCGCTTTTTCATTGCGATAGGCTGATGCAGTGTCAAACATGCGATAACCGGTATCCAGCGCAATTTCCACGCAGCGGGTACACAGCCGCGGTTCCTCAACCTGATACACGCCCAGACCCAGAGCCGGCATCGTTTCGCCACTGTTCAGTGTTTTGAATAACATTCTTTTCTCCTTATACATCCCCGTGCATCACCATACCGGCGGTCACCACAAACGATAATCACTAAGTCTCACACAGCGTTATTAGTAAAACTCATTAATGCGCGGTGATCCTTCGGGTCGATTTACCGGAGCAAAAATGCCACACTAGACGTTTTGCAATGAAAGCCTCACAGCCATGAAAATACATCGAATTAATCCCACCCGACGCTGGTCTGAAGTCACTGTTTTTAACGGTATCGCGAACTTTGTTGAAGTACCGGAAGACGAAAGCGCCACCACTATCGAAGCACAGGTAAAAGCCGTGTTTTCTCAGGCTGAAGCCATGCTGGCACTGGTGGGCAGCGACAAGTCCCGAATTCTTACTGTCACTATTTATATAACCGACTTTGCCAATGTAGACCGCCTCAATGCGGTATGGGACGAATGGTTTGACGAAGGGACAGCCCCCAGCCGCGCTTGTGTGAAAGTGGAACTGACTGATCCGGACTGGCTGGTAGAAATGGCGTTTACGGCTGCAGCCGGTGAAGACTACCAGTAGATCCACTACCCGTTTCCCCTCTGAGTGGTGCAAATATGTACCACTTTCCCCCGCAACTGACCCGTCACTTTTTTTGCAGTTCTGCTTTTTAGCCACTACGATTTTATCAGGTACAGCAGGCGACATATGCTCCCCTGCTTTTTGGTTCTCAGCACTGAAACTGAATTGACGTACATGAACAAAGCATTTGAAAATTCATCCTCTCAAACAGATCAGGAAAAGCAGTTTGAATCTGAAAAAATGGATGCAGTGGGCGGACTGGTTGCCGGTGTCTCCCACGAAATCAACACGCCCCTGGGTGTTAATATTGCAAACTGCACGCTGTTGATGGAACTGCTTGACGAACTCAAACAGGACTTTGACAACGGCGAGCTTGATACCGATAAATTCGCAGAGTTCCTGGAGACTTCGCAGGACATCACTTCCAGTATGCTGAAGAACATGCAGCGCGCATCGAAGCTGCTGACCAGCTTTAAGAAAGTTGCGGTTAAAAAGTCTGAAGAAGCCAGCCAGCTGGAGCAGGTAAACGTATCAGAACTGGTCACAGAATTTATCGCCTCCTATGAGCATCATTCTCAGAATAAAACCATTACTTTTATTCCAAGATTTCCACCTAAAATCATCGTCACCACCTACCCGGCCGTGCTTATTCAGATCCTGACGGCACTCACATCCAATGTGATGATCCACGCCTCAGGCCCGGGTCATGAGCATTGCAAAATTACCATCACCATTGCCCCCGCCGGCGACGGGTATCAGTTTACTTTTGCCGATGACGGTGTGGGGATCACCGAAGAAGAACTCAAAAAAGTGTTTGAGCCTTTCTACACCACTAAACGGGGTGCAGGAAACGCGGGCCTGGGATTGAGTGTGGTGTACAACCTGGTAAAAGTAACACTGGCCAGCGACATTTATAATGAAAGCACGCCGGAAGGCGGTTTTGTTGTGTCGTTCAAACTGCATAACCTGATGGCGGAGTAATCACTCCGCCTGAGGCTTAAGCACTCCGCGACCACTCCCCACCAGACATAACGATGCCAGCGTCAGCACCACACTGCCTGCAAAGGTCACATTGATACCGAAACCGTCCAGTAATACACCGCCGGCTGCTGCACCGAAAAGTATCGCCGCCTGAATAGCCGCCACTATAATACTGCCCGCCGCTTCAGGTGCATCATCCACATTCTGACTGAGCCAGGTCATCCAGCCGATGGACATAGCCGTGTTGCAGATGCCCCATAAAGCCAGCAGCACACCTACCATGAATACAGAACCGCTTAACCCGATAAGTCCGGCGGTTACCACACTCATCACCAGCGGTACCCCTTGCAGAAAGCGTACAGCGTGATCGTTTGCGAATTTGCCGCCAAGCCAGGTGCCTGCGAATCCGGCTACGCCGAGTAAGAGTAACAGGAAGGTAAGCAGAAGAACGTCCCCTTTCACTTCAGATTCGATGTAGGGCCGCAAATACGTAAACATGGCAAATGCACCGGCATAAACACAAATAGAGGCAATGATGCCGCGGGCAAAGTAGCCCCGTTTCAGTAATCCGAACATCTCACCAAAACCTTGTTTTTTATCTGTGGGCATCGAAGGCAGTGAAATCATCTGCCAAATCAGATTAACTGCCACCACAGGTACCAGTACCCAAAAGACACCGCGCCAACCAATCAGATCACCCAGGTAGCTGCCAAGAGGAGCAGCGAATGCAGCAGCCACCGCCTGTCCCGAATACATTATTGCCAAAGCCTTTGATACACTGTCTGCCGGTACAAGGCGCATGATCACAGCAGTCGCCAGCGACCAGAACCCGCCGACACAAATTCCAAGTAACGCTCTCGCTACCATTAACATGATGAAGTCAGGCGCAAGAGCAATGAATACCAGTGACAGCAGCATACACCCTGTCATCGCCAGCAATACCCATTTCCGGTTCAGTTTTCCTGCTACAGTGCTGGTTAACAGACTGGCGACAACGGCAAAAAAACCGCTGACTGAAATTGCCTGACCGGCCTGCCCTTTGGTCGCATCCAGGCCATCTGCAATAGGTGTGAGCAAACTGACGGGCATAAACTCAGAAGCAATCAGCATGGCAACACACAGTGTCATTGAGAACACTGCACTCCAGTAACCGGCTTTGTTACTGCTATCGTTTTGATGAGTTCTATTCATTACAACCTGCTCAATAAAATTCACGTTAATTATATTTTCGTTATTTACAGCGAACAATTGGCTCGCTGTCATCTCAACCATGAATTGATTTCATCAAAGAAGATGTTTTTTATGCTGGCACTGCGTACACTGGCAGGCAGATTAGCGAAAGAGATAATGTGATGATCAGAGACGAACTGGGCGATTTGTCACTTTTTATGGTGGTCGCAGAGGAAAAGAGTTTTACCCGCGCAGCTGTAACACTGGGCGTATCACAGTCGGCAGTAAGCCACGCGGTGAGAAGACTGGAGGCTTCGGTGGGGATCCGGCTGTTGCACAGAACCTCACGAAAAGTGTCGGTAACTGATGCCGGCGAGAAGTTGCTGGCTGCACTGAAACCCGGTATCAGCCAGATCACTGCCAGAATAGAAGAGCTGCGGATGCTTGGCGATGCGCCCAAAGGAACAGTGCGGATTTCAGCCAGTAAACCTGCGGCCCGTTTTCTTTTGTGGCCGAAGATATCTGGTATTGTTCGGGATTACCCCGAAGTGAATATTGAACTGAACCTCGACAGCCGTCTGAATGACCTTGCTGCGGAACGTTTTGATGCCGGTGTCAGGCTGCGTGAATTTGTCAGCCCCGACATGATTGCGATAAAAATTGGCCCCCCTGTATCACTGGCAGCAGTCGCTACGCCTGACTACTTCCGAAAACATGGTGTCCCCGAACATCCCGACGAACTGGACCATCACGCCTGCCTGTCTCTGCGGTTTAATGCGCTGGCACCGGCCTATGACTGGGAGTTTGAAAAGGACGGTATTGAGATCGTAAAAAAAGTATCAGGCCCGTTCATTTTCAGTGAAAGCGATATGTGTATTGATGCGGCACGTGAGGGCCACGGCATTGCCTTTGTCACTGAACAGGAAGTAGAAAATGAAATAGAAAGCGGTGCATTACGCCGTGTACTTGCGGACTGGTGCCCGCCTTTCGACGGCTACCATTTGTGTATTTCCAGCAACCGGCAGATCAGTTCAGCCATGCGACTGGTTATCGACCGGTTGAAATATCAGGAATAAAGGCGCGGTGATGTTCACTGTCACCCCGCCTGCAGAGTCCTTTTTTCGCCTTCGATCATACGCCATTGCGCTTCCACATCCCGCTTCGGAGAGTTCCCAAAATACCGCGAATACTCACGGGAAAACTGGGAAGGACTTTCATAGCCCACACGGTATGCAGCGTCCGAAGCGTCAATTTGTTCGCCTATCATAAGACGTCTGGCTTCCATCAGTTTAAGGCTTTTCTGATATTGCAGCGGGCTCATAGAGGTGAGCTGTCTGAAATGATGATGGAAGGTGGATTTACTCATTTGCGCACGTTCCGCCAGCTCTTCCACGGTATAAGATTGCGTAAAATGAGTTTTCAACCAGTCGATGGCTTTCGCTATCCTTAAGCCCTGGCTTCCTGCTGAAATAATATGACGGAGTCTGTCACCCTGCTCCGAATTCAGAACCCGCCAGTAAATCTCTTTTTTAATTAGCGGAGCCAGCACTGAAAGCGATGCCTTATCGTCCAGCAGACTAACCAGCCGGTCACAGGCATCCAGCAACTCCGGCGTAGTATTCCCGACCGACATACCGCTGTTAGAAGAGGCTAAGGTTTTGGTATCTGCAGACGCTTGCATGAGCAGTTCGCTCATTGTGGTAAAATCCAGCCGCAACGCCAGACCGAGATATGGCTCAGCACGCTCTGCTTTTAAAATCTGCGCCTGCGCCGGTAAATCCAGTGAGGTAATTAAAAAGCGGTAGCGATTGTAATGAAAGATGTCACTACCCAACGCCATCCGCTTTTCCCCCTGTACCACCAGCGCGATACTTGGTTCAACAAAGCAGGTTGTACACTCCGTCGGCGCATCTTTGCGATAAAAACTGAGCCCGGCAATATCAGTGATCACATTTGACTGACCGGCGGTATGCCGGCTAATCCGGTCAGCGAGTTTATCGCTGATAATATCGATGGCTGCAGAGTGAAGCATATTCCTGATCCCGGGTGAAAAAAAACGCTGCTTATAACGTTATTTTTAGCACAAGGCTGCCAGAAGCGGATAACGTAATTGTCCGGCTTTATTGCCTGATCGTCCGGGACTCCGGATTTTAGTTACTTTGAATTTCTACCTTATGAGTACTATTTATTCCGCTCAGTCAGCTCGAACAGCTTCGCTTCTTTTAAAAATGCATACATCGATTCAATGTACGCGTGGGTCAGTCCCCGCTTGCCGGACATGAAATGCCGTTTGAACAGGTAAGTTTTTAAAAAAGTCAGCGGGAAAACCAGCAACAATTTCAGCAAAGACGGTTTTTTGTTGCTGTTAAATTTCTGCTGCGCTTTCAGCGATGAATAACTGTTCTGTTTATTCATCAGCAGTTCGGTACTGCCATAGCCATAGTGCATGACCAGCCCTTTAATATCGCCGGTGGTGGTACCCTTTTCCAGTTTCACATTTTCATGCACCATACGATCTTCCGGGTATCGGGCAGTGCCCTGTCTGAACAACCGCACAATATGGCGCTTTGCCGCTTTCGACGACATGGGTCTGCCCCAGAAAATATCTTCGAAGTGCAGGCGGTACGCACCGTGAGACGGGTTTTCGCCGGTAACTACCGTTTGAATGTGTGCTGCGGATTCTTCACTCAGCACCTCGTCACCATCAAGGTTCAGTAACCAGGGCTGAGTACACTGACTCATCGCAAAGGCCTTTTGTTTAGCAAAGCCGGGCCAGTTCCGGTGGATCACTCTGGCCCCGTGACGCTCTGCAATCATGATAGTGTCATCGGTACTGCCGGAGTCCACCACTATAATTTCTGCAGCAAAGCTGACAGCAGAGAGCACCTCGTCCAGCCTTTCAGCTTCATTGAACGTAATCAGATAAACACTCAGTGGACACGGGTTACTCACCGGTACTTCCTTCTCTGTTCATGGCCCACAGTGCGGCGTATTTATGAAACCCGTACTGGGCAAGAATAATGGCCATCATCAATCCGGCTCTGCCATCCAGAAAGCCACCACGAAGCACATACTGTTGCAGAAAATCGGTAAAGAAACGCAGACAGGCATAACCCAGCGACGCCTTTTTACCACGGGCAAATTTATCTTTTGCAGACAATACCGCGTACTGTACATGCTTATCGATAGCGTGTTTATAGTTACGCCAGCTGTAATGCAATAAAGGCGATTTCAGCACCAGTACCTGCTCTTTTTCCAGAATCAGCGATTCATGCACGCTGGCTTCTTTGAACTTCGCACCGTGCTTTAGGAACAATTTACCCTGCGGCGTGCTGTAACGTCCGTGCTTCAGCACAGAGCCCAAAAAGACAGTGTGCCAGGGGCATTTTATGAAATTTGCAGACAGGTGCTCTGAGGACAACACCGCCACAATTTCATCTCTGAGAGCAGGCGTGACTTCTTCATCGGCATCGATGTTCAGTACCCAGTCATGTTTACAGTAAGTGAGGGCACGGTTTCGTTGTACACCGTAACCCGGCCAGTCTGTTTCGATGACCTCGTCTGCATACTTTTTGGCGATACCGACGGTATCATCCGTACTTCCTGAGTCCAGCACAATGAGTTGATCGACCCAGCCATGCAGTGATTTCAGGCAACGCTCAATTCTGTCGCCTTCATTTTTGGCAATAACAAAACAGGATAACTGCCGTTTAGCTGGCATGAAGCTTCCTCTCAGGACCCGGGATGAAAGGCGCTATTTTGTCCCATACAAGATTATTGTCAAACCGCATACTGCTGTTTACAACACAAAATAAACCGTGTCCGTTCGGGGCGAAGCTTTGCTCTGCCTGCCAGGCTTCAAAAGGGTGTGAATCGTGAATAAGCAGCGCCTGAGGATTTTCAGCTGTGCAGGCATCCACGTGGTATTGCTCCAACATATTGCGCTTGTGCGCCGTCAGATAATACAGAGAATATTCGGTCCATCTGCCACGGCGATGCCGGTAGAGGGTCCAGTTCGTTGGCGATTTAGGATTATGCAGACCGCATAATTTATCCACCCAAGACCCCTTACCACGCAGGTTAGCGGCAATTTCTTCGCCGGTAGCTTCGCTGATGTCACTGGCCATCAGCGCCGGAGTTACTGTCATGCCCAGCTCAGGATTGCCCACATCGCCGGACATTTTTAAGATGCGGGCGGAGGACTTCCACCATTTGGGATGCTGCGCCCGCTGCTCGTACTGGATAAGCGCTTTGCCGCCGGGTAATAAAAGCGATTCGGTTAACGGACGCAGGCAAATTGCGTCGGCATCCAGTGTCAGATAATAAGGCGTGGTTATCGCTCTCGGTGCTGCCAGCTTGACGATTTGCTGCTTACGCCAGCCGCGGACATGACGGTGCTTTTCAAATTCCGGAATTAGCGCTTCTTCAGACATCACGCGGATAGAAAATTCTGACCACTTCGCAGTGCGACGGCGAATAATATCCACTTCATCCGGTGGACAGACAATCAGAAACTCACTGAAAACCTCAGCGGCATTAAACGCGCTGAACGTAGCAAATAAAATTTCCGTACGGCCCAGATCATCAACACCGTAACTTCCCTGTATACATAATGGCAAAACTGCTGTGATAGCCATAGTGATGAAAACCTCCTGTTTATAAAATATCTTAAATTTTTATGTCTGTGTTCTGCTTTGTAACGGATCACAAATATGAGTTCAAAAGAGTTTAAAAGAGAAAACACCATCAAACGCAAACAAAAGACACACTTTTCAATTGCCCTGTTCATATTTTTACGTTTCTTTTTACAGTATTTATATTTTCTGAAAAGAATCGTCAGTCAAGTGTATGTGTTTGTACATATTACGATGAGAGACTCTGTATGCTCAGAGTATATGGAAAGGCTGCGATACCATATTCGACGAACGTAGGAGTGGGTCGGGTAACTTAAAGAAGAAACGCTTAAAATCGTGAATATACTGACGCACATTCACGATTGAGTTTTTCAGCATTCTACAGATCCAGCACTAAGCGTCCGCTTCTGGCCCTCGAACAGCAAGGGGTGATCAGTCTCATCTGTTGTTTTTCTTCGTCGGTGAGAAAAACATCGCGGTGCTCAGCTTCGCCATCCAGCAAGCCGGTGACACAGGTGCCGCACACCCCTTCTTCACAGGAAACCGGCACAAACACGTCATTTTCTTCCAGTACCGAGAGGATTGTGCTGTCTTTATTCACGGTGAAAATGTCACCACTGGATTTGAGTTCAATTTCAAATGCTTCATCTGATGAGGTATCTGTTTCTGCTGCGGTGAAAAACTCGCGGTGCAGTTGTGAAGGCGATAACCCGGCGTTCTTTGCCGCACTGAGTACATCTTGTATAAACGCGCCCGGCCCGCACACATACACCTGTGCTTTATCAGGCGCACCATAAAAACAACTGTTCAGATCAACCCGCTTACCGACGAATGCAGCCTTACTGATAACGTGCACACAGGATGCCGGTCCGAGCCGGTCTGCATACACGGCCCGTTTGTCGTCAGCAACTGCATAGAAAACACGGAACGACCGCCCTGCTTTCTGACAGGCTTCAGCCATGGTCACAATGGGCGTAATACCAATACCCGCAGCAAACAGGTAGCAGGGCGCATCGCTGTTATCGAGGGCAAAGTGATTACGGGGCTCACTGATGATCAGCGTGTCGCCTTTCTGCACTGTTTCGTGCACGCTCACAGAGCCGCCACGGCTTTGTTTATCTTTTAGTACGGCGATGGTGTAATGATTATCTTGCGGCTGACCGCACAGAGAATACTGACGGGTGAAATCACCCGGCAACTGCACATCAATGTGCGCACCGGCTTGCCACTCAGGCAACCGGAGGCCATTTTCAGCCACCAGCTTTAACTGACATACCGAGTCATTGAGTAAGATTTTAGAGACGACCGTAGCCTTAATCATGCCACTTGCTCCGCAACAGAAGACTCCGATTCAAGCTTGATGGCTTTTGTGATCATGCGTCTTGCCTGCACACCGCCAGCGTCGATATCCAGTTTCAGTAAATGGCGTTCAGGATAGCGGCTGAGATTCCGTTGCTGACGTTCCAGCATTTCTTGATCTTCGGCAAAAATTTTACCCTGCCCCTCGCGAATTTTATCGGTCAGCGCCGGATCCTGCGGTTTAAATTTTCTGGCCATGCCCCAGAAGTACAGAATAGAGGTGTCGGTCGCCGGCGTGATGAAATCCACCACGATACTGCTGGCTTTCACCTCGTCGGGTGCGTGATACCCGCCATTACCGGCCAGAGCTACGCCCACTTCAATCATCACATGACTGGGTAAGTCGAAGCGGCAAATTTGCCAGCGGTCTACCGGCGCATTCTTATCCAGCCCGTTCATCTCCATCGCTGCCTGCCAGAATGGCGGAGGCATGATATTTTCCATAAACCGGCTGGTGACCACCTGCTTACCTTCCATAGTGGTTTTTACCGGTGTTTCATCAATTTCCTTTTGTCCGATACTGGTGGCATGCACGTAAGTTTCGTGCGTTAAATCCATGAGGTTGTCTATCATCAGCCGGTAATCACAGGCGATTTCATACAGCCCGCCGCCGTACGCCCACTCAGGACTTTCTGCCCACTCGAGATGAGGAATGTCAGACACACAGGCTTTTTCTTTGTCGCCGGGCCATATCCAGATATAGCCATACTTTTCCTCAACAGGAATAGCGCGGATGCAGGGAAAACGCTCCGTTCTCTGATTAGGCATAGAATGGGTTTTACCGGTTTTGTCCATTTGCAAACCGTGATAACCGCATACCAGCTTGCCCTCTTCCACGTAACCCAGCGACAAGGGCGCTCCCCGGTGAGGACAGAAATCTTCAACGGCCTGAATTGCCCCTGTTTCATCACGATAAAAAGCAATGTCGATATTGCATACGGTTCTGCCAAGTGGCGCAGTGGTATTGACCTCGTCAGCTGCTGCAGCCACATACCAGGTATTTTTCATAAACGTCGTCATAGGAACACCCTGAAATTGGATCCAATGTTAAAGTAAAGTAACGGCATTAACCCTACACTAACTTTAATATTGGATCCAATAGATCATTATTCGGACTAAAAAATAGTGTTAATCCGGTTTCGCAAACAAGAATGGATCCAAAGAAAGAAATGCGCGTTGTCTCACGGAGTACATGATGTTTTACACGGGGGCGTGTATGCTTGTCTCAGTTTGTACAGCATTAACAACAGGTTCATTTTGGTTACAGGTAAACACGCTGTTATCAGTATTCTGAGAAACAAAATCCTTTCCGGTGATTTTGCTCCGGGTGAGCGACTGGCGGAAATCCCCACCGCAGAGGCACTTGGTGTTTCACGCACTCCGGTACGTATTGCATTCAGACAGTTAGCGCAGGAAGGACTGCTTACCAAACTCCCGCGACGTGGTTATCAGGTACGTCATCTTAATCAGGAAGACATAAACGGTTCTGTGGAAGTGCGTGGTGTGCTGGAAGGATTAGCCGCGCGGCTGGCGGCAGAGAAAGGTCTGAGCGAAGCGCATCAGGCACAGTTAGCAGAATGCCTGCATGAGGGCGATGAAATTTTTGCTGACGGCGAACTCACCGATGATGATGTCCAGCGTTATGTAGAAATGAACAACACCTTCCATTCGGTGATCCTTGAAGCCAGTTGCAATCCTGCCATTGCGGCGGCATTGCAGCCCAACGAATTTTTACCCATGGCCTCGGTCAGCGCCATGGTATTTGACCCGAAAGACAGCGCCAGGGAATACCGGCGCCTGCTTTACGCACACCAGCAGCACTATGCCGTTGTTGATGCCTTGCTAAACCGTCAGGGAGCGCGTGCAGAAGCCTTAATGAAAGAACACGCCCATGCTGCACTGGTGCGGTTTGATGCAGTGCGGGACTCTTCGTCAGTGAAAGTGTACCGGTTAGCCGGGCAAAAGTGAGCAAAGAGAAGCCGGCAGAGATGTGACTCTCTTTACTGATGATTTCCCATATCCTTGTCCGGCCTCACCCGCATAAAACTGGCAAACCTGGGCAGACCTTTTTGTGTTCTGCCGTAAAATTTATACGTTATCCAACTGCCCACCGGTGGCGGACTGGCGCGATCGGCATCGCTCAGGCCACTGCCTACTTTAAAAGTGAGGCCATTCCGGCTTTGTACAATGAGCGAGCCGGTCAGTCCTGCATATTTGCCTTTCCCTGACACATAGCCAATCACTTCTGCTTCATCATCTTCGTGACGTTTTAGTTTCAGCAGCAGCTCACTGCGACCGTCCTTATACAGGGCCTGCCTGTGATGCAGCATAAGCCCTTCACCGCCCGCATTAACGACCTCATCCAGCCTTTGTTCCAAAGTTGCTGCAGTAGCCATCTGCTCCTGAGGCACAGCTTTAAGCGCAGTACTGTTTGTGCTGGCCACCAGCTTATTGATTAGTTTTACCCGCTCAGCAAAGGGCTTTGCGGACCCCGGCAAGTCGAACACCATCATGCTGACTTCCTGCCACCGTTCATCCGGCGTATCCCGTAGTACTACCGATGCAATACGCTGAAAATCATCACGCTTCGTCCACAACTCCCCGTCCAGCGCCTGTGCCGGCCAGTTCGCAGTAAACCATTCAGGCGCATGTATTTTATTGCCGTTTCGTGTTTTCAGTTCTGTACCCGTCCACCGGGCCCGGACGCCATCCAGCTTTTCACTTATCAGGTAATTTTGAATATCAATCGAATCTGAGTACTGTGAAGCGAGTTGCAAAGGCAACTTTTCCTCATCAACAGGCTTATTTGCCAGCGCAGCAGCAGAGAAGACAGTGATAATCATGAACAGAAAAGCACAGGCGGGATATGTCATTCAGGTAGTCCGGTAAGGTAAAAGACTCAGACTACAGCGCGGTCCCGATAAGAAAACCGGGCTTACGGGCAGATTAGGGACGGTTTTAGAGTGCCATAAAAAAAGGGTCGAAGTGAAAGGCGCATTTGATGAAATGCGCCCCGGCATTCAGCTTACCTGATAATGCGCTTTAACGGTGTCGATGAAAGCCTGCCAGGTTTCGTTAGGTTGCCAGATGGCATCCAGGTCTGCCTTCGCCTCAGCTTCAGGCTCGCCCAGCTGAGTGACGCGGTACAAATAGGTAAACACAGCGCCACGCCAGTTCAGTTTACAATGGGTCAGCGTTGTTCCTTCCCGGCTCTGTGCCTGCTGCATATAGCCCACGTACTCCTGAAAATTTTCCAGCGTCGGGTTATCCCACACCACCTGCACATTCTCGTACGCCAGGCCGGTATCCAGAACAATTTCCCGTTCCTCACTTCTGTCACCGGGGATCAGGTCAATCACAGTGGTAACCCCCTGCGCTTTGAACACATCAAAATGAGGCTTTGACGGCAGTCCGGAACTCACCATATTTTCAGTATTTACCTGAAAGTTCTTCAGCGGCGGCAGCTTTTCAAAGTTACCGTTCTCAGCAGCCTGAGTAAGTGTAGTAAGCATCAGAGTTGTCAGTAGTAACAGGTGTTTGAATGCGTTCATCGTTCCCTCTTTGGCGCATGGTTCGGGCAGTTTCACTAAACTTACTATAGGACTTAACGCTGCGCCGCACTACCATTCTTTTAGTTGCTGAAAATCTTTAATTCTGTCCCGTTGCATCACCATGGCTTCGAATACGTCTGAGAAACTACGGTTTGCGGCACTTAAATTAGGCAGAGACAGGTTAGCCTGAATAAAAAACTCATCAGCCTGATCCTGCCACGCCTGCTCCCACCATCCGGTAATGACATGCCGGCTATTCATCATCCGCAAACTCGTCGGTAACTTATCGGATTTTTCAGCATTTATCTTTGATTGTGCCGGTAAAAGATTCCAAAGATCGTTATTAGGCCAACGTGAAAATGGCATTGCGTGATCAACGGCGTAGCTGTTTATCCTGATAGCCTTGCTGGACCAGCAGCATTTCACTTCTTCCTGCGTCAGCAAGCTGTCCACGCGGCCCCTTACTCTGGCTGTTGTTCTGACAGGATCTTCCCAGCTCAGTGCACGGAGTAAATCCCCTTTAGAGACCGTGCGGTTTTGTCTGGTCATGTAGCTTTCCATCAGCGCTACCCACTCATTCACCAGCGACGGTTCTATCCAAACGCTGAACCGTGAAAGGGAATCCCAGATGTGTTCAGGCACATAGAATTTACCTACAGATGCAAAATAAGCCCCGTCGAGTGACAGGCAGTCCTTAACACGGGGATGGTTAAGAGTGACATCAAACACACTGTCTTTTGTGCCGGGAAGCGTGATGTATCTGGCCGGCATATCTCTGATAACGGTGGCCACATCTTTTATTGTGCGATGAACAGCACGGGCACTCAGAGGGTCTGAGAAGTTCGCCCCGACATACAAATCATTGCCGGAAAAAGAAGCCAGTTTTTCCCAGCCATCTTCTTTCAGGAATCCGGGCTTTTTAGCCGGGTCGCTGTTCTGCGGGAGATTAAAATGATCGAGGAGAGGCTTAAATAAACGGATCCAGTACAACGCCACCAGTCCCGCCGGTAATACAACATACCCGTCGGTACGGTCGATAACCGCTCCGGGGTGGCCTTCGGCTATTCTGAGCAGGGTTCTGAGTAAGGCGACTTTGTATGTCGACGACTTACTGTCGTTTACGATGATATTTCGAAGTAACGGAAATGCACCGGAGCCGTCGTCCGGTAACGAAAGCACCACGGTTTCCCATGTTACGTCGCTACGTCCAAGCTCATCAAGTTTTGCCTTTTTGCTTAGCAGCCTGAAGGTTAATCCAAACCGCTTTGCCAGCGCTGACAGCTCATCTGCGGAAACCGGATACATAGTGCGCCCGTCATCAACTGCGCCACCATGGCGAAGAGAGATAACAATTTTGCCATTGGCTTTTAGCAGGCCACTGACTTTGCGCAGGCAGCGCTCCCGCTCAGAAGGCACAATGTGCATCCAGGCCGCGCTGAGTAAGATAAGATCGAACCGGGCAGACAGGTTAAACACTTTTTTGAGTTCCGGCAGACTGTCATCCAGCCAGTGAACAGGTTGATTTACGGCATAGTGTTGCGCCCGCTCGCGAATGCCGCCGGCTGGCTCAACAGCAACCACACTTAACCCTCTGGACGCCAGATAGCGCGCATCACGACCGGAACCGGCACCAATATCCAGCGCAAAGCCTTGTTGCGGTATTTCATCCAGCCAGTCCTCATGCACCTGTTCGAAAGACACACTGTTGTACTGCGCAGTCAAACGCTCAGCATGCTTCGAATAATAGGTGATGTTGTCAGTCAAGCAGCGTTTCCTTCGCCAGCTATTTGCAAGATGCAATTGAATGAAACAGGTATATCAGCAAGGCGGGTTTGGCACAAGGGAGAGATACTCAGCAAAATGACCTTGCGGGAAAACTACAGGTGTTGACTCATGTAGGCCAGAGCAGTTTCAAATGCTGACTTCTGGAATCCTTTTAAACCCGTCTCGCTAAACTCTACGTACATCTGGCTATCTTTTAATGCTGCTTTAATTTCGGTCGGCGGCATTATGATAACTTGCACCCCGCTTAGTAATTCCAGCGCCGCCTCCAATTTGAAGCCAATAGCGCCACCGGCAAACTTGCCCTTCATCGGACGCTGGCGGATAACGATTATTTCGATTTTGTAATCCTGCACCAACTGAGCGAAGGATTTCTGAAAGTACTTAAGCTCATGGGCAGTCGCGGCCTTTTGCAGGCTCAATTTACGAGTGCGGCAATCAGGGAGCCTGAACATATCGTTCTCAAGATTCAACAGGGCAATGTTTGCATCATTTCCCGCCAGTTCTACACCACATACACGCATTACAAAACTCCACCTTAAAGTACCGAACCTGAGTATACCGGATTTACTGACTCCGGGGGCTGATTTTCTGGTTTTGAATACTCTTTTCCGCATGGTTTAGCTGACAGAGAAGCTTCAGGGGAATTAGTGGTGGTTCAAAGAGCGATACTATAGAAATGGGCGACAAACGGATAAGCGATACTGAACTTTCAGGCTACTGTAAACCTCCCCTAATTAGTTACACCCATAATTAGAGCTTTCGGCCTGTTCATGTTTGCTTAAATATTCCCATGGTGTCAGATCGTTCAGAGCATCATGGGGGCGTTCTTCGTTATATTCCGTTATCCAGTTTTCGGTCAGTTCCCGAACTTCATTCAGGGTTCTGAAGACATACATATTGAGTATTTCTGTCCGGTAAGTCCGGTTGAATCTCTCGATGAAGGAGTTCTGTGTAGGTTTGCCTGGTTTAATAAATTCCAGAGCAACGCCATGTTCTTCAGCCCAACTGGCCAGAGTGACAGAGATGAATTCCGGTCCGTGGTACCTATTGAATAATGCTTTTCGAGCAATCTTTTTAAAGATGTCGGCCATTAACTATTACTTATAGTGACCAAACAATAAGTGGAGTTAACTAATGACCGACAAGAATAATGATAGTAAAAATCTGACTTACGTAGCGATCGATATTGCCAAGAAAAGTCATGATGCTCTTATTCAATTTACGAACGGCCGCACTGTGCAGATGAAAATTGAAAACACATTACAAGGCTACCAGCGTTTGTGGGATGAATCATGTGCCCACGGCTCAACTATCCGGATTGGATTTGAACCGACGGCTGATTACCATCGCAATGTTGCTCATTGGTTTCAAGCAAAGGGAGCGCAATGTCATCTCGTCTCTTCATTGTCCTGCGCCCGCGCTAGAGAGATGCTCTATCAAACTTGGGACAAAAATGATCGTAAAGATACGCGCGTTATTTTGTATCTACTCAGTCAGGGCATGTCCCGGCCATTTTTTGATCCATTAGTTCATCAAACTATGGATATTCAGGAGTTGTCTAATACTTATCACCAGGTAACTATTGCCAGAACTCGCTGTTTGAACAGCCTGGTTAACCACAATCTGACATTGTATTTCCCTGAAGCTGAACAATTTCTTCACAACTCTAGATCAGAATGGTTTTGTGACTTTTTACTGAAGTTTCCAACCCCTCAGTCGATTACCAGATACCGGCAAGAGACATTTGTAAAGCGAGCATGGGATGTCATCGGTAGAAAGCAATTCAAGCAGCAGTTCCTTGAACATCTTTACGTCATCGCCGAAAAATCAATCGGTTTGCCAGTAGATATCAAAAGTGTTGCCGTAGAAACGTATCGCATGCAACTGCAGCGATACATCGATTTGACGAGGCAGCGATTGGAGCTTGAGCGTAAGTCAGAAATGTTTCTATCAGAACGTTCAGATTACCAAAGGTTGAAAACGATACCTGGGGTTGGGGCCATCATCGCGCTTATCATAATTGCTGAAAGCGGGGATTTATCTCGTTTTGCTCATTATCGGCAATATTTAAATTACTGTGGGTTTAACCTGTCAGCTCTGCAAAGTGGGCAACAGAAAGGCAGCTACAGACTATCAAAGCGTGGCAACGCGCGCTTAAGGTATGGTTACTGGCTCGCTGCGAACGCAGCAATCAGAATGAAAGAAAATAGCTTTCGTTATAAGTATGAGCGTTATATCAGACTCAATGGTAATTCTGCTGATATTAAACGCAAAGCATATACCGCTGTGGCAGTTAAGTTAGCCAGAGTTGCCCACTCAATCGTCAAGAATGATGTCGACTACCACGGTTATCACGAGGTTTGTCGGGGGACGTAAATCAATCGGGCCGTTAAGGCGCGTTACGCGACCTAGTGGATAATGCTCTACGTCCCCGACTTTTAATAATGCTATGTTAAGTCCGTTAGTGCCCTTCAGATAGGGACACCTGTACATCATGGTAAGCAATATTTTTTCGGGCTGGGTATTGTCGTCAGCAACGTACTAAGATTAAACAGCGTTACATATGACGTGTAGCTAGGGATATGCTGTCCCCGAAAATGGTTGACTCAATAGGTAGTCCGTTATCCATGCGTAGTTGAGTTGGTAATCCCCGCTCGGCCTTAAGTTGTTCTAACACGCGTACGACACGGCCAGCAGGCAAAGACGTATCGACTTCAATAGCAAGGCACTCCCGCGTGCCTTCATCCACCACATTCAGTGTCCTGAACCGTTTCCCGCAATATAACGTGTCATGCATAAAGTCCAACGCCCATTGATGGTTTGCCTGATCCAGCACTTCTAATGGCTGGGCTATTCGTTTGGGCAGTACCCGTTTAGTTCTGCGCCTCAGGTTCAATCCCATTTGGCAATAAACGCGATAGACACGCTTGTGGTTGAAGGGAAAGCCTTTGAACCGCATTCGGCCAAAACACTTCCAGAAGCCTGCTCGTGGCGACTTCTCCAAGACCGCATTGATAGCATCAATGACAGCAGCATCTACTTTGCGCCAGTCTCTTTCTGGACGATAAAAGGTCGCACGGCCAATACCAACAAACAGACAGGCCTTTACGATACTTAGTCCCGCATCAACTAGGATCCTAACGCACTCTCGTTTCTCTGCTGTCACCAACCCTTTTTTGCGACAAGCTCCTTAATGGCATTGTTTTCTAAGCTGACATCTGCAAACATCTTTTTGAGCTTAGCGTTTTCTTCTTCAAGCTCTTTCAACCGTTTGACGTCAGACGCTTCCATGCCGCCGTATTTGGACTTCCAATTGTAGTAGGTTGCGCTGCTGATACCGTGTTGGCGGCAGACTTCCTCAACCTTCATACCTGCATCAACTTCCTTTAACACCCCAATAATCTGAGATTCTGTATATCGTGATTTTTTCATAGTCGTCTCCTGCATTAATCATTGCAGAAAACTCCAATTAAGTCTGTCTCAGTTTAGGGGAAGTGGACAAAGCCCTACAACCATAAAACATGAATTAATCAACGAGAAACTTTTTGTAGATACCGCGGATGAGTTCCTTTCATATTAATTATCGAGTGGTTTTAGTTAGTTTTCCCCTTAGAAAATAAACACATATCTTTCTTGATCTCATCCCAATCGTACAGGATTTTCCTCCCACCAAACGGGCGAATATAGTGAACTCCGTGAATTAATACATTGTCTTTTAGTTGTTCACGAATCGTACGACAATCATACTTTATCAATTGAGACAGTTCTTCTGTCGTTACATAATTTGCCATGGCTTAGTCGCTATAAATCTACTTTAGTGTTACTTTACAAGGCAAATATTCATACTAAAAACAAACTTGCCATCCAGAATGACAAGCTACACACATTCAACGCCATTTTCAATGGCTTTTTTACATTCTAAATGGCATTTTTTTAATCAGGAGGTTAAAAAGTGATAAAGTGTCACTTAGCTAGATTGATGGGTGAAAAGAAAATGAAAATAACAGACGTTGCAAGAGAGACAGGCCTCAATAGAAACACCATAACCTTGCTCTACAAAGAAACTGCCCTTCGCGTAGACTTGGAAGCTATAGACAAACTTTGTAATCTTTTCGAGTGTGAAGTAAGCGACTTATTTGAAAAAGTAGATTGAGACTATGCGCTTTCTCTGTAATCACTCTGAGTTGAATTAAGAAACTCTCTTATGGGGTTATGCTCAACATGAACGCCTAAAGCATCTAGCGCAATATTAATTGCCTCTTGCTTGCAACCATTCCTGTTTTGCGACAAAACCTCTACGATTCTTTCTAGTGAATGAATTAACTCTTGCTCTTTCATACCGTGAGACTCCATTAATAGGTTCTAATCACAGTAAAGTACTAATGCAGTTTTATGTCAATACAAACAAGAGATGCCATCTTTTAAAAACATTTATGGTTGGATAACACCTATTAACCCCGTTTAGACAAAATCCACAGTAGCTGTCTAGCGAATGATTGGATACAATATAAAAATTAAGGGAGGTCTTAATATGACTGTTGAGATTTATAAAGATTTTACGTTTGAAGCAGCGCACTTCTTACCTAATGTTCCAGAAGGTCATAAATGTGGAAGGCTACATGGACATTCTTACAAAGTGAGAATTCACCTAACCGACCAAATAGACGCCACTACAGGTTGGTTTATTGACTTTGCGGACGTTAAGAAGGCATTTAAACCTATATTATCCCAGGTTGATCATAACTATCTAAACGATATTGAAGGATTAGAAAATCCAACAGCAGAAGTTATTTCAAAGTGGATTTGGGACCGCTTAAAACCTGAACTCCCGCAAATTAGCGCAGTTGAAGTTAAGGAAACCTGTACTTGTGGTGCCATTTATCGTGGACAGTAAGCGAACTGTTCATTTTATTACCAGTTGCACACAGTCTAAAGCAGTAAAGTATGGCAATGCATTACCCTTATCGGAGTGTTCAGAACATCCGGAGTTTAGCCCTGCAAAATGGCTAAGTGCACTTTCGCAAAGAGCGGAAAAGGGCCCTGCTTTGGAGGTTTATACAGGTGATCATTGGTCGGTATCTAAGGATATTCTAGAAAACTACGCCGCTGAGTTATGGGTTCTATCTGCTGGTTATGGCCTTATAAATGCTAGAAATGAAATAGCATCATATGACGCAACATTTTCTACTGGCAATAGAAACTCAGTTTGCAACAACCTTGGTCTAGATTCGCTTCCACAAGAACAAAACAGAATATGGTGGAATGGGCTTACAGAATTAAATGATAATTCATTGTCCTTAACCGAACTTTTTAGACGCTTTCAGAATGATATTTTTATTATTGCAGCGGCCCCCACTTACATCAATGTTGTTAAGCAGGACATAAAAAAAAGCATTTCATCCCGGCTATTAAGTAAAGATAACCTGCTTATGATTACCAGTTTAATTGATAAAGACCTGCAAGATTTCTCGGTAGTAACTAGAGAAAAAGTTAGAACCCACAAAGCCATCGGAGGTTCTATGGTCTCCCTTCATACAAGAGTTGCAAGGCATTTATTGAAGTCCGGCAAGAAATCTAACTATTCCATAGCGAATATGAAAGAGGAATACCAAGCGCTCGAGAAGCAATCGTCCGACATTGAAAAAAAACCAATAAAAAAACTATCGGATGATGAGGTTTTAAAAATTATTGAAGATCTACTCGTTGAGTTACCCGATGTAAAACTTGCAGCGTCTGTGGTCTTAAGAAGATTTAGAGAGAAAGGTTATTCTTGCGAGCAAAAAAGGTTTTCTCGGTTATTCAAAACCGCGATTAGGTTTGTAGTTGAATAGAATATGAAGAAAGTTAAATTCTACTTCCCTGATAGTCATGACTTTGTAGATCCAAGTTTTGACTTTGAAAAGGAAACGAACAACGAGCACCGTGTTATTCAAAGAGATGACAAGTATGCTCATGAAATATTTTCGTCACCTGTTTATGACGGAATACTCGTATCAAAAGCCATTGTTGAGGGTCTTAGCGGCGTAAAAGGAAGATACTCAGTTGCGCAACGGCAGCGCTTTTTCAGGGAAGGCATCTACCGCTTTTTTAGACTACCAAGGTCTTATGAAACCATCGGCGATTGTGGTGCATTCAGTTATGTTAAGGAAGAGGAACCGCCATACAAAGTAGAAGATGTCGCTGAGTTTTATACCAATTCCGGCGTTACTTATGGCATCGCAATGGACCACATCATCTTTGACTATGAGAGCGATAATGTTAAAGCGCCCAAGATCGTTGGTGAGCGTTTAGAAGAGTGCCTGAGAAGAGCAGAGCTTAATTTAGAAAATGCCTCTAAGTTTCTTCATGTATCCAAAAGCGAACCTTTTACTCCTTATGGTGTTGCGCACGGATGGAGCCCTTCGTCATTTGCAGACTCCGTATACAATCTGCAGGCCATGGGCTATACAAGAATCGCTCTGGGGGGAATGATTCCGCTAAAAACAAAGGATATTTTAGAGATTCTCGAATGTGTTAAGGATGTTAGAAATACTAAGACGCAATTCCACCTATTAGGCGTGAATAGACTCGAATATATTGCGGAATTCCATAAATATGGAGTAACTAGCTTTGATTCAACATCGCCTCTTATGCAAGGATTAAAGGATGATAAATTTAATTACCACCTACCCAATCATAAGTACACATCAATAGCTATCCCTCAGGTAGATGCTAACAATACAATGAGAAAGTTGGTGGCCAGTGGGACAGTTAACCAGGACGATGCATTAAAGTTAGAAAAGCTATGCTTAGACCTTGTTATTAAATATGACAAAGGACTAGCTTCAAAGGAATCGGTTCTCCATTCATTGTGCGAATACGAAAAGCTGTATTTAAAAGATGCACACTTAAAAAGCAGACGAGAACTCATGGATAAAGTACTAACCGATAAGCCGTGGAAAAACTGTCCTTGCGAAATATGTCAGGAAATTGGCATACATGTCATTCTAAAGCGTGCAGCTGCTAGAAACCGCCGCCGTGGTTTTCATAACTTATTTAATGCCTATAACACCATACGTAAAGAATTAGAGAAAATTCCGGATTAACACTATGACGATGTTGAAAATTCCAGCCTTAAAGATTAAACAAGGCCCTAAACGTGAACTATATAGTTTCGCAATCAAAGGAAAAGCAATACAAGATATTGCTGCAATTTCGCGAGTAAAACGAGAACAAAATAATTTAGCTGGATATCAAAGGCCAGAAGTATCTTCGCACATCAATGAAATTGCCAGGTACTTAGAATCAGATAACCCGATGATCCCAAATGCAATCGTAATTGCATTCGATGACAGAGTCTCTTTTACCGCATTAACTGAAGATGGCACTTTCGGGGAGTTGAATATTCCGCTTGTTGAAGGTGACAACCCCAAACCTGGCTGGGTTGTAGATGGCCAACAAAGATCCGCGGCGCTGAGAGAAGCTGATTGTGGTGAGTTCCAAATGCCTGTTTCAGCATTTATCACTAATGACTCTCAAGAACAAAGAGAGCAGTTTATTTTAGTAAATTCAACTAAGCCATTGCCGAAGGGGTTGATCTACGAGTTACTACCATTTACTGATACTAAACTCGCACGCCCCTTACAGAAGAAGCGATTCCCTGCGAAGTTATTGGATGAACTCAATTATCAACCTTCATCTCCTATGTATCAGATGATTAAAACTGCTACAAATCCTGACGGAAAAATTAAGGATAATTCAATTTTAAAATTGATTGAAAGTAGTCTTTCTGAAGGAGCACTGTATAGATTTCGTGATCCAGAAACAGGTGAAGGCGATATTGAGTCAATGTTTACTCTCTTGTGTAATTATTGGGGAGCTATCAGTGAAGTATTCCCTGATGCATGGAATGTAAATCCTAAAGATTCACGTTTAATGCACGGTGCGGGCATTTCCGCCATGGGGCATGTAATGGATGCTATATACGACCGTTATCACTCAGAAACTCATGACGAACTCGTATCAAAAGAACAATTTAAACAAGATTTAGAATTACTTAGACCATACTGCAAATGGACAAATGGATACTGGGATTTTGGTGTTGATCACAAAGTTAAATGGAATGAACTGCAAAATATTTCTAAAGATCTACAAACTCTCACTAATCACCTGTTACGCAAATATCGTAATGAAGTGTGGAGATAAAAAATGAGTAAAGTAGTCGTGGTCTATTCAGGCGGTATGGATTCTTTTACCGTTCTTCACAAAGCTCTTAGTGCCGGTCATGAGGTATATGCCTTATCATTTAATTACGGCCAAAAGCACAGCAAGGAACTCATTTGTGCCCAAGAGGTAACGGAAGAACATTCTACTCCGCATAAAATACTAGATATCCAAAGTATAAGTTCCTTGTTCACCAATTCATCGTTGGTTTCTGACCAAATCGACATACCAGAAGGGCACTACGAGGCCGACAATATGAAATCAACCGTAGTACCCAACCGGAATATGATTTTACTGTCTCTGGCTATTGGTTACGCAGTAAACATCGAGGCCTCAGAAGTATGGTATGGAGCGCACTCTGGTGATCATGTGATCTACCCTGACTGCCGACCAGAATTCGTCGAAATCATGGATAAAGCTTCTTCAGTCGCTAACTTTCAACCTGTAAAAGTCGTCGCCCCCTACCTCCAATCTGACAAAGTAGGCATTTTGAAAGATGGTCTGAAGATGGGCCTAGACTATTCAAAAACGTGGACCTGCTATAAAGGGCTTGAAAAAGCCTGCGGTAAATGTGGCTCTTGTGTTGAGAGGTTAGAGGCTTTCGAAGCGAATAAAAAACCTGACCCACTGACTTATCAAACTAAATAAACGAAATGGCTGGATTCGATGAATAAAAGTCAATGTGTATAGTTGAACTGACAATCACCGCCAAGAAAGACAACCTGTCCACTTCCCCATTAATGAGACAGTGCTAAATTAGAGTTTTCCAGTTTTGCTCGGTAAGCTGCCGGAGGCAGGTTACCCAGACTTTCATGTGTTCTTTCTTCGTTATAATCCAGTCGCCAGAACCATGCCATTTCTCTAACCTGATTGAGATTTTCAAACAAGTAAGCATCAAGGAACTTGACCTTTCCCCCGAATTAGCACCAATCTTCCGATGAGATTTTTCATATTATGCTGCCCGTTTTGCATACTCAACAGGCGGCAGGTAATTCAGTGAGCTATGTGGTCGAACGTTATTGTAATGTTCGCGCCATAGATCGATTTCGTATCTTGCTTCATCTAAGGTTCTGAACCAGTGCTGATTCAGGCATTCGTTTCTGAACTTACCGTTCAGGCTCTCAACAAATGCATTCTGTGTCGGTTTACCTGGTTGGATAAATCCAAGCTCAACACCTGTTTCTTTATTCCAGAAGAACATCGCCTTGCTGGTGAATTCTGTACCGTTGTCGCAAATCACCTTTTTAGGCTTTCCCCGTAGCTCTATCAGTTGGCTGAGAAAACGAGCGACCTGTCGTCCGCTAATTGATACCGAGACTAGCTGTCCAACCATTTCTCTAGAGAAATCATCAACCACGTTCAGAACGCGGAAGCGCCTTCCGCTGCTTAGCTGGTCTGATACAAAATCCATAGACCAGCGTTGATTCGGCGCTGAAGGCACCTCTATTGGCTGTCTTGGTCGCGTTAGCTTTTTACGCTTCTTAGTACGTACCTGGAGCGCCTCTTCGGTATAAAGTCGGTATGTATGCTTGCGATTAACAACCAGACCTTCACCTTTCAGTAAGCCATGAAGCATTAAATAGCCGTATCGAGGATATTGAGACGCCAGCTCTTTCAAACGTGAACGAACTGAATCATCAGCTTTACCTTTTTGGCAGTAGCGAAATCCCGTTCTGCTAACACCAGCAAGCTTACAAGCAACCCGTTCACTGAGCTTAAATACATCAATCAAATAGCGGGCTACAGGCTTTCTTGCTGCTGGCGTCACCACTTTTTTGACAGCACATCCTTCATCGCTTCAACTTCAAGAAGTTTGTCAGCCAGCATCTTTTTCAACTTACTGTTCTCGGACTCTAATTCTTTGAGCCGCTTAGCTTCGTTGACTTCCATGCCCGCATATTTGCTTCGCCAGTTATAAAACGTACCCGACGATATGCCCATATCACGGCATATGTCGTCTACCTTGGCCCCAGCTTCATGCTGCTTGATTGCCTTGATAATTTGCTCTTCGCTGTAACGTTTCTTCATGTTGAGATCTCCATTGTCTCCAGTTTATTGGAAATCTCATCAATGTCATGGTGTTATTTTTGGGGGAAAGGTCAAACTCTCTGCGGAATGAACCGTTAAAGCGTTCAACAAAGCCATTTTGCTGTGGCTTACCTGGTTGGATATATATCAGTTCAACATTGTGGTTCTCACACCAGTCTGTCAGCGTTGCCGAAATGAGTTCCGGGCCATTATCCATGCGTAGTTGAGTTGGTAATCCCCGCTCGGCCTTAAGTTGTTCTAACACGCGTACGACACGGCCAGCAGGCAAAGACGTATCGACTTCAATAGCAAGGCACTCCCGCGTGCCTTCATCCACCACATTCAGTGTCCTGAACCGTTTCCCGCAATATAACGTGTCATGCATAAAGTCCAACGCCCATTGATGGTTTGCCTGATCCAGCACTTCTAATGGCTGGGCTATTCGTTTGGGCAGTACCCGTTTAGTTCTGCGCCTCAGGTTCAATCCCATTTGGCAATAAACGCGATAGACACGCTTGTGGTTGAAGGGAAAGCCTTTGAACCGCATTCGGCCAAAACACTTCCAGAAGCCTGCTCGTGGCGACTTCTCCAAGACCGCATTGATAGCATCAATGACAGCAGCATCTACTTTGCGCCAGTCTCTTTCTGGACGATAAAAGGTCGCACGGCCAATACCAACAAACAGACAGGCCTTTACGATACTTAGTCCCGCATCAACTAGGATCCTAACGCACTCTCGTTTCTCTGCTGTCACCAACCCTTTTTTGCGACAAGCTCCTTAATGGCATTGTTTTCTAAGCTGACATCTGCAAACATCTTTTTGAGCTTAGCGTTTTCTTCTTCAAGCTCTTTCAACCGTTTGACGTCAGACGCTTCCATGCCGCCGTATTTGGACTTCCAATTGTAGTAGGTTGCGCTGCTGATACCGTGTTGGCGGCAGACTTCCTCAACCTTCATACCTGCATCAACTTCCTTTAACACCCCAATAATCTGAGATTCTGTATATCGTGATTTTTTCATAGTCGTCTCCTGCATTAATCATTGCAGAAAACTCCAATTAAGTCTGTCTCAGTTTAGGGGAAGTGGACAAACCCTCAAGAGCACAAAGGTACCTGATACATTCGTAAGGAAGTATCATAAAGCGGACACTTAACTCTCTTAACTTTTCCCTTGAGGATTACAGTAACAAAGCACTAAAATTCGTTCAGGGTATTTCTCTAAGCCATTTTCTGATACAAACCAGGAGTTTAGTTTGTTAATGTGTTGTTAAGATGGTGATTTGGCTTGTTTTAGTAGACTGTATCGTGCAGAGCCATTGGTGTACTGGAATTGTGTACATGTTAAGGTAACATTGATAATACAAAGCAATATCGGTCATTGTCCAGGAAACACGACGGTGGAGATTATCCAGAAATGGTGGTTCGAGCCTCGTGCTAACGAATGAAGGAGTTTTAATATTAACTATAGATGGCACTATTGGTAGTAGTTTAAATGACAGTATTAGTAGTATTTTGTCGACAAGGAGGATGTCTTGAAACTGGGTGTAGGCTCATTAGTAGAAAGTAAAAAGCACTTCAAAGGAATTGGTAAAATAATTGAAATTTCTGTTGAACATCAGACAGCTAAAATTGGCTTTTTTACATCCCCCAAAACACCATATGATTCAGTCATTGAATTAAAAGGCTCTGAAATAAATGGCAAAGAGCGACTGTTCGAGAAAACAGTCGTTTATTGCAGGTTCGGCCCACTACAAAGTTGGCGTATGGGTTTCTATGACGGACAACGGCCAAATAATAAACATCTTATTTACTTCAGCAATGCAGAATCAGATACCTTTGACATAGAGGACTTGTTCGTACCGACCCCTCTAAACCGCCACTCTTTTTCAGCGTTGGACTTTATTGCAGCAAGAGCAACGACCTCTGTTAAGCATTACATAAATAGAACTAAATTCATCGATTCTTACATTAAACAAAGAAAAGCTTGTAGATCTATATCTTCTCTTCCAAGCAGCGCTGTTAATTTGGAAGCACACCAACTCTCTGTCGTAATGCAGGTTTTAAGTGACCCGAAACAAAAATATCTTCTTGGTGACGAAGTAGGATTAGGAAAAACAATCGAAGCAGGTTTTTTGATTCGAGAGCATATTCTAGAAAAAAAGAATAACTCTGTAATTATAGTATTTACGCCAGATGCCTTGGTTGACCAATGGAAGTCTGAACTGGTTACAAAGTTTCATCTTGAAGACGTAATGGAAGATGATTTTGGAGACGATGAGCAAAAAATTCTCGTTGTTCCATACACGGACGCTATTTCTATTACGAAACACTTTGAGAGCCCAACAATGGTCGTTGTTGACGAAGGGCATAACCTTGCTAACTTTGCATGGTCTGACGAATCGGATGTTTACAACAAGATTTCAAATTTATGCAATGAGTCGACTACAACGCTGATACTCTCTGGAACGCCCATCTCGGGCAATGCTAAATCCTTTTTGGCTATGCTTCATTGTCTAAGTCCTGAAAATTACCATCTAACTCAGAAGGGAATTGAGGACTTTGATTTTAAGGTAGAGTCAAGGCAACAATTAGCAGGGATTTATGAAGCTTTATCTATCGAAACCGATGACTTTACGCTTGAAGGCGTTGTAGCAGATATTGAGGCGCTAAACCTAGATGATAATCGACTTATTGAATTATTGGACAAACTGAAGCCTGAAATAGATTTTTTTAATGATGAAAAAAACGAAGAGTTAAGAAATTACTTAGTTATTCAAATTAAAAACCATTTTGGTGAAAAATATAGACTCTTTCAGAGATTCATTAGAAATAGGCGTGGAGCCAAAAACAGTAGCATAGAACAACTTTTTCCAGGTTTGGGAAAAGCGGATATTGTCGAATGGGCGGTGAACGATGACATACCCAGTCTCGACGAACAATTAGATGATTTTCGAAGCATAGTCGTTGGGGAAAATTATGTATCCAATCATGAGTTTATTCTTGAACTACTCGATGCATTACTCGACTCACCGAATGAGTTAGCAAAAAAACTCAACATCTTGAAAAAACAAGACGAATTCCGAAAGTATAATGAAATTATTGCTTTTGCTCTAGAAAGTATAAACGACGAACAAACTTCAAAAGATATTTCTGCGAAGAAGTACATCGATGAATGGTTGTTAGAAAACCCCGAGGGAAAGGTTACCGTTTTCTGTGGAGAATCTTCAGTTGCAGATAACTTTTTCCGCTTAATTGAGCAATCAAGGGATGATGTTGAGCGGCACATCCCTCTGAGTTTACCCGAGTTTATTCACAACGATAAAATTCACATTCTTGTTCTTGATAAAAACGGAGAGGACGGGTTAAACCTGCAAGGCTCAAAGCGTTTAGCCATACATTATAGTCTTCCCCGTTCAATCGTGAGAATAGAGCAGCGAATTGGAAGGCTAAATAGGTACTGTGCTACCGACATTGGCATAAAGCCAATAGAAAACATGCTGTTAGTTCCATCATCAGGCGGTTTTATTGCCAATTGGGCCCGTTTATTGGTTGATACGATTGGAGTTTTTACCGAAACAACTGCCAGTATTCAGTTAGTTCTAGAGGAGTTGCTAAAACGAGAAGAGCCTGAACTACTAGAAAGTGGATTTAACCGACTAGAATTTATAAAAGAAACACTCAGTGGTGACGATGGGCTAATTGCCAAAGAAAAGAAGAAAGTAGCCGATCAAGAAGTTTGGCAAGAAATGAAGTATGGAATAGCTGAAATAAAGGCCTTTTCGCACAACCTACAAACTAGTGATGTCGATTCAGAGGAAAGTCATCAACACATTCAAAAATGGATTAAAGAAAGCCTCAAATTCAACGTAAAAAAAACAGAGAATAACTGCTTCGTTTATCAATATAGTCTAGGCAGAACTCGACTTAATGTGGATGAGTTTTTAAAACACTGCATTTTGGGCATGGACTTCGACAGTGGCCAAAGAAACCCATCTACAAAGCCTATGACTCCAGATAGGCAACTCACATCAAGAACGGGCGCGTATCCATTGCGTTTCGGCCAACCATTTTTAGACACTATTTTTAATTTCACGCTTGCAACACCCATAGGCTTATCCAGTGCTGTGATAAGAAAAATAAATGTAAAGCTTGAGGAACCAAAAACTTTTATTAACCTTAATTGGCTTTGTACTCTTGAGTCAGAATCATCCGTTGAGCAAAGAGATTTAGATGAGACATTTCCGCCAGAATTGAAGAGCGAGTGGCTAAACTCTCGTGGAAACATTGAAAACAACGAAGCAATACTAGGATTATTAGAAAAGCCAATAAAATTTAAACAACTCGACTCAAACGATTCTTATCAGGATTTCGAGATTTCGGTTTCTGCTGAGAAGGATGTTTGGGAACTTGTCAATCAATTTATTGATCCAAGCGAATGGAAGGAAATAATTGAAACACAACTGTCGAATAGAGAAACCGAATTAATTGAAGAATTAATTTCAGAAAAACTGACACCAGACCAATTTTCTAAGCTATCGGTCAAATTAGTCTCTGCAATGTCTGTAACGCTGATCGGGGGATAAGTGTTGTGATTACTTCCAACTCCACTAGTTTTACACAGACCCAGTATCAGTCGTTACTAGAAACACTAGAAAAGCTTCAAAGTGACTATCCTGATAATATGTTTTTCCGTCGTTTATTTTCGGCGGTCGAGCAACATAAAGTCTCGAGCATTGAGTTTCTTTACTTGTTGAAAGACTTTTTCCTATCGATCCAACATCAAGTAGAACTGAAATATACGACGTTTAATTTTGTTAGGAAGTTGAATCAATCCGAACTTGAACTTGCACGATTGATAGGTGTCTCTCAGAGGGAAGTTGGAAATCAATTGTACCTTATTGAAAGTGCTGTCCATGAAGCTGACTTAGACATTTACCAATTCAAAAATACTCGCAACACAGTTAAAAAGGATATGGATATATGCCTCCAGCAAAAACTAAAAGCGCATGGATACAAAACTTATAAAACAGAAGGTCAGCAACTTGCCGTGAGAACATGCCTTACGGCTAAAAAGGGGTCGACCCTATTTATAAATCTCCCAACAGGTTGTGGAAAAAGCTTAATTATTCAATCTTCAGTTCTATTTCAAAGAAAGTTTTCAAGCACAATAGTCCTAATGCCAACAGTAGGCCTAGCGATTGAACAAGCTCAAAGAATGAGCGAAATTCTTCAAGGCTCACTAAAAGAAAATTTATCTTGGCACGCAAATTTAAGCGAGAATGAAAGGAGGAAAATTCGAAGTGATTTGTTAGCTGGTAATCAACAAGTGCTGTTTACATCTCCAGAAGCACTTACAACGAGTTTACTTAACACATTATTCATTCTTGCCAAACGAGGACAATTATCTGAAATTGTTATTGATGAAGCGCATTTAATTGACTCTTGGGGAGCTAATTTTAGACCTGAGTTTCAAAAATTTGGAGCACTAGTCTCCACACTCCGAACAGTATCAGCAACTCCATTCAACTTAATTTTCTTATCCGCTACTTTCACTCAAAACAGTATTGAAAAAATTAACAAGATTTATGGTGAACCAAATGTCTTACCTACAGTGGTTAACGGCAACTTTTTGCGTCCAGAGATAAAAACATCATTTGAAAAATTACCTTATAAGGAGCACTTCACAAAACTTCTCGATAAAGCGTTTAAACTTCCAAAACCATTAATCATCTACACAACAAAAAAAGATGACTCAAATAAGATATACAAAGCATTCAAACAACTCGGGCTCACACGAGTAGGTTTGTTTACGGGTGAGACTTCCTACAATCAAAGAATAGACGTAATAGATAAATGGCAGAGAGATGAGTATGACATCATGGTTGCAACTTCTGCGTTCGGCGTAGGAATGGACAAGGATGATATTAAGTCTGTAATACACGCATCTGTACCAGAAAACATTGACAGATTTTATCAAGAAATCGGCCGCGCAGGACGTAACGGAAGTGCGGCGACTGCCTATCTTATCTATCATGAAGCGCAGTTGAGCACTGCTCAGGGTGTAAACAGCGACAAAATAATTAGTATTGAAAAAGGTTTAAGTCGATGGAAGGACATGTGGAGAGATAATAAGGAACCACAAAATTCATATTTTAAAGAGCAAGGTTTTTACGAATTAAACGTTGGATTGTTTGGAAATAATTTAAGAAAAAAAACAGAAACAAACGCGGATTGGAATTGGGGTACTCTTTTGTTTTTGCAACGAAATGGTTTGATTAGAATCTACTATGACATACCGGACACAACGACAATCAATGATGATGGAACTATCACACAAGCAGATTCAGAATTCTGGAAAAGATACCAAGAAAAGGTCATTGTGGAACTCATCGACTCAAATGTCTTACATGATAGTTTTTGGGAAAATGAGCTAAATTCTGCCAGAGATGAAGAACTCAAAATACAGCGTAAAAGATTTGAGGAGCTAAGGCAGGTTATTACCTCACCTGAAATTCCGCTTTGTGAACGTTTGACAACCTACTACTCACTATTCGGTAGTCGTCCCGAGAAAGCATGTCGCGGATGTCTTGGATGTGAAGGCTTTCTGCCAACCCTAGGAACATCCCCTACCCTTCAGAACTTTGAACCAGAAAACTCAGTTATTAAAGAGTTGGACAACCTCCTCTCAATTGACAATGTTTTACCCATCTATTTTGAAAAATCTGAGTCGTACAACGACTTTTTGGAATGGTCAAAACTTGTAAAATCACTTTTGGAAAAAAAGTTAGTCAATAGAATCGTAGGAGATGAAAAGTGTCTTGCTGAGATCCAGGAGCATCTTCCTCCAGGCTTCTCACACTTTTGGATATCTGACTCAAATTCAAATGACCAGAGTCTGTGGCCATCGATTTTATTATATACGGATCATAGCACTATAGATTTACCGAAATTGCAGGAACAAATGACGCTTGTTATTGCAAATAAAAGTGCCAAAAACAGTTCATCAAGCTTCAGGAATTGGTATCAAATAGAGCAATGCTCTATATCCCTTCATAACTTTAAACTACTAGTGGGTATATAACGATGTCTGTTATAAATAATGCACATTCAGGAAGCCATATCGCTTCGTTGATTTTTATAGATCGTCTAGTAAACAGAAGAATAAAGAACGGTAAGGCAGAGTATATTCCTATGGAAGAAATACTGGAAAAGTATCGCCCCGACTATCTATTTAAAGATGATAAAAAAGATGAAAATGGTGAATTCAAGTTTCAGGATAATCCATACAAAAAGTTGAAGGAATCATTGAGTTTTTGGTCTAATTTAGGCTTATGGCAAAAAAAAGACGACAATATTTGTGCAAAAGATATGAATGCCTCTGAACTTAATTTTCCATCGAGATTATGCGAGTGCATTTTTAGCGAAAAAGTCGATGTGATAGACGGAAATGGCATTGAGCCCCTAATTCGTTCAATGGTACTTTTCCTCTCGCTAGGTCGATACACTCTTGTTGGAAACGAGCACTTTAGGTCAACAGATATCGGAAATATAGCTTCAAAATATTTCCCTAGCTTTTCTGAAAATCAAACTCGATTGAGCATAAACAACTCTGAGACTGGGGTGCTATCTGATTATGGAATACTTTTGGGATTATTTGAGAAAGTTGATAAGAACCTTTTCACGGTTGATCCAACGCGCCTTTTTTCTCCATTCATTAAGAAAGTACTATCCTCAGATATTGCGAAAAATGGACTATCGATCGATGATTTTCTGATTGAATTGCGAAGAGAGATACCAGTTGTAGATGGCGGAGAATATAGGGTAATCGTAGAGAATTTAATTTCGAGTAAAAATAGCGATTGGATAAAACCACAAAGTCACCAGCTTTCTGCAAGCCTTTCTATTGCGCTTCATAGACTTACGGTAGGCAGAGTGATTAAGTTGGAGAACAAGTCTGACTCTGAGTTAACTATGCATATGTTGCTGCCCGGCAATACAACTAGGCCAATAAGTCACATAAGCTTAGGAGGGATGTAATGGGACTTGAGAATTATTGGCCAGCAAGAGAAAACGTATTAGCCTGTGTAAAAATTGAAGCTGAAGAGTTATCGGAAGAGACGCTACTTTCAGTACATGAACCCATGCAACTTGTAAAATTTAGTACAAGTACAGATGAAGTAGTCGCCACTGAAAACGATTTATTAAAGCACTTTTTACAAATTGACCGCCCTATCCCGATAGTAGCGGACGCAGGCTTGGGTAAATCACACCTAGTGAGATGGTTACACGCCAAACTGAAAACACAAGAAATAGTAAAAGAACAAAAATGGCAAATTGTCAGAATCCCAAAAAATGCTAGTCTTCGCCAAACTCTACACCTACTCCTCGAGAATTTAGATGGGGAAATATTCGAAAGCGCCAGAAAAAAAATTGATGAAGTTGGAAGTAGTTTAGTCGCAAAAGAAGTAGCTGACCTTTTTGTAACATTCCTTAAACATCGGATCGAAGAAATTAGTGTGGACGCACAAAACACAATGCGCAGCATTGGTAGAGATGGGGACCCAGAGCAACTAAAGAAACTTCGAGAAAAGGCAAGTATTGCTAGGGCACTACCTTCACTTGTAGACGATGTTGAATTTAAAAAATACCTAATCCATCCAGAAAGCTACGTCTATAAAGTCGCAACAAGGTGGATTAAGGGAGTTTCCGAGCGAGAGTTAGAATTAAAAGAATTCGAACTATCCATTATTGAGTTTGAAAAAATAATCAACAGCTTTAGCATTGATGACCTTTCGCTTCCCAGTAGAAACGCCATTAAAGCGCTACAATTGGACTCGGTGGAAGAGAAAAGAAAAAGTGCGCTTCAAGTTATTAATGACGGTATCGTAAAAGCGACTCAAACAACTTTTCAACAATTGTTCCAATTTAACAATGGTAATTTTCAAGATGTTTTTAAAGAGATCAGAAGACACCTTAAGTCTTTAGATAGAACTCTTGTCATTTTAGTTGAAGATCTTGCTGCAGTTTCTGCGATTGAAGATGTTTTGATTGACTGTTTGTTAGAGGAAGCACAAGATGATTTATGCACTCTTAAGTCAGTTCTAGCTGTAACGGGCGGATATACTGGTTATACCAAACGACAAGCCACTATAAGAACAAGAGCAAGATACGAATGGCAAATCCGAGATAACAATGACACTCAAGAAAACATACAGAATCGAATCGTAGATTTCTGTAGTCGATATTTAAATGCGGCACGGCACGGCAGTAAACAATTAAACGAAATAGTACAAAGAAACCAACAGGCAGACAACATTGATGTCTGGTCAACCGAGCTTGATGAGAAACAGGCGAATCAACTTGAGTCATTCGGTAAGTCATCAATCGACATTCCTTTATTCCCATACAACAGAAAATCAATAATCAGGCTAGCTTCTTGGTATTGCCGCAATAGTTCTAATGAAATTGTGTTTAACCCTAGAGATATACTCGAAGATGTTCTATTGAATATTTTAAGAGATCACAGAGAAGACTATATCAAAGGTTTATTTCCACTAAATGTAGAGATAAAGGAGAGAATCCCTTCTTTAATAGAAGGAATTAATCAACTTTCATTAAACTCTCCAGACCAAGCAATAAAATTGTCTATAATTTGGGCTGACGTAAAGACAGTTGAGCAGCTTTCATCTTCAACACCGAAGGAAATTGCGCAAGCTTTCAATTTGGAAGACTTTGCGAAACTTTTGGGGTCTAATATTATTATCGACCCCGCTCCACCTCCAACCGTTCCAAGAGAACCCAAAAATCCTATAAATGTTCCAGATAAAGGATCAAACCTAGAAGATGAGTTACTTCCTTGGTTTAACAAGCAAGCCCAAATATCACAAAAGTATGCAAATGAACTCAGAATCCAACTATATGAAATGATTAGAAAACACTCTCCTAGCGATTGGTATGGATTCAAAAATAGTAAGATATTTACCAAAGTTAATTCGAAGAGCGATGTATTTGATTTTACACTTAAGTCCGGTCAGCGTTATTTAATTAATATCCCTGGGTCATCGACAAATGAAAGAACGAGCAACATTGATTTTTACTCAGAAGAGGATTTTTTTTCTGGTAGCGACACCTCAGCACTGGCGCAAAGAACCGCTTTAGCAATACTTAGATATAGACAGAATAATCCAAACGATGGTCAGAAACAAGGATGGGATTACCCACAAGGCTTTGAAGACTATACATATTATAAAAACTTTGAATTTCAGTGGGTGCCGATTCAAATACAGGAAATTGCAAAGACCATAAGAAAACGCTTTTTAACGGACGCAGTTGCAAAACACTTGGCATTACAAGAGGGACTCGGGTTAAAGGTTAAAACAGATATATTGGATACGTTTTTAATGACGCGCGTTCATATCGAAAACTCACTTGAGAAACCAATAAACGAGAATTTTCAAGAATATAGAAGTGCTGTTTTGGATGAATGGGAAATCAATCAAAGTATGTGGAAAGATCTTCTCAGTATCAGCAATGTTGCAGTAGATCGTGACAACTTCAATATAGCGTTAAAACAAGCAAGAAAAAAAGTCGACAACCAACTACCAGGTAACTTACGTAAACTTCAAAGCGTTGTAATAAAAGAACTCAAACCCGTTTTTTCACAAATAACAGAGAATTTAAGCGAAACTGAAAACGTCGAAGAATTATACCAAATTCTTGATGAAATACTGGAGTCATATAAAACCTCCGAAAAGTTGGGACTGTATCCGCCGAATACTGTTACTTACAGAACGGCCAAGCAATACATCAATGATTTAAAAGAAAATTTAAAATGGAATCAGTTTAAAGAGATTATTAAATTACAAGTCACAAGTAATGAAAAAAAACTGTTAGAGATACTATCGAATATTGATGGTTCGATGATCGACAATATTAGAAAGGTCTTAATTCATTGGTCTGAGTTTAATAAAGCTATAAATCCAATCATGAACCAACGTCTAAACTCCGTAGATGAGAAACATATTGATGAATTAAGTGAGGCAGTAACACAGAGCATCCTTAAAATAGAAAGGTCTTTAGTTAGTCTCGAGCAACACAAAGGAGATACTGAATGAGTAAACTAGGAGAGGAGGTTAGCGAGTTTAAACGAAAGTTAATTCGCATTAACGATAACGAAAGAAACGAGGATATCATTGAGAAAACTGGCATTATCGCTAGAGAGTTATCGAAAATAACTGAATCACTAGAGGACCAAGTCCAATTCTTAAATGCCATCAAGTTTATAAATAAACGGTATGAGAACTCGCGTTCGTATAATGAAATCTTTCAAAATAACCAAGAATATCATGCGTACTTAGGCACTTTGGAGTTTAGGAAAAAGTTCTCGTTAAGATTAGAAACAATCATTTCAAAGTTCAATATTTTTAATAATGATTGGGAAAGACTAGAGTATAAAGTTCAGCAACAAGAATCATATACCGATACACGAGATTCTCTAAAATCAATAGTAGAAACACTGAAGCAAAATAACACTTCACACTGGGAAAATTGGTTAAAAATCCTAGATGCCGATATTAAAATTGAGGACGAATTTCTAGAAAAACAGAGGCATAACCCTAGCCAAAAAGCAAACTACGATGATTTTCACGAGAAACAGTCAAGATATAAAACCAAACTCAAAGAAAGAGATAAGTCGAGTCAGTTAGCACAAGATATTCAACGTTTGGCAACTGAATTAGCAGATATTAAAGCTAACTTTGACCTATCCGACTTTCCCAAAGACGTTGAAAAATTTTTTAAATCCGTTGACAACCGTTTCGAAACCGCAACTCTTGAATATCTAACTCCTGAAGTTCTAGAGTGGATAACGGAGCATAATTATCTGAAAAACTTTAAGGTAGAACGCAAACACTAGCGGTCTAAACAATATGGTTGACGAACAAACTATTCAAAAGTGCTTGGACGCATTAGAAGAGCAAGAATATAAACTTCTTGCATGGGGAGACACTGATGTTCAGCATACTGAAACTGAATTACTAAATCTCTTCGATACTGTATCCCCAAAATATGGCGTCTCACTGTTTAAAACATTGCGGAAACGCGCTCTGATACTACCGATCCCATCTGCATTTGGTCAAACTACGTATCGCAGCAGAATGGCAGAAACGGTAAATCTCAGTAAAAAGCTTCGCCAATGGTTTCATAGTAAAAAAATACAAAACTCAAAAACTCTTGTTTCTGACTTCAGGTTTGTTCGACGCCCAAGGTTTTATCCACAAAGGGAGCATGCTGCTGTTGGAGTCATCCGTAATATTCGAGAAAACAATCAGTTAAACGACACTCAAATAGAAGCATTGTCATCAATCATTGGTGACGACGAAAGCTTTAAACTATCTGGGTTTCAGGTTAGAGCAACAGAACGCATTTTAAATGCACTCAATAATACGACAGTCAATAAATCTTCAGGAACCATTGTATGCTCGGGAACAGGCAGTGGAAAAACCTTATCTTTCTATTTACCGGCAATCTCTTACCTTGCACAAAATCTAATAAGCGATTCATCCTCTAAAGTAAGGATATTAGCTATTTATCCTAGAAAAGAACTCTTGAAAGATCAATTTAAAGAGACTTTCCAACAAGTTCGAAAGCTAGATCGTTTTTTACAACAAAAAGGCTCCCGAAAAATTCGAATTGGTACATTTTTTGGAGATACATTAGACGCTAACTATCTAGACGACGTAATGTCTAAGGGCGGTGCGCCTTTTGACCTTTTATCATGTGATTGCGGAGGCCAATTCGTTTGGCGGAATGAGCGCTTTATCAAAAAGGAAGAGATTCTAGATTGCAAAAGATGCGGCAACAGCATCGATTCAAGCGAATTATCGATATCGCGGCAATCTGTGCCGCCAGATATTTTATTCACAACCACTGAAATGTTGAATCAACACCTCGGTAATTCTAACTACAATCACCTTTTTGGCGATCGCTTTGGTCAATCAATACCTTTGGTATTGTTAGACGAAGTTCATACGTATGAGGGCTCTACAGGAGCACAAACAGCATATTTATTAAGACGTTGGATGCAAAAAACCAACTCGCGCCCCCACTTCGTTGGATTATCCGCAACACTTAGCAACGCATCAAAGTTTTTCGCAAACTTTGTTGGCGTCCATGAGAATCTAGTAGAGAAAATTGAGCCCTTAGCTTCTGAAATGATTGAAGAAGGTGCTGAATACATGCTCGCATTGAGGGGAGATCCGGTTTCACAAACTGCTCTTTTATCAACCTCTATACAAACAGTAATGCTGTTAAGGCGAATGCTAGACAATGAGAGTAATCATGTATCTCATGGTACCTATGGAACAAAATCATTCGTATTTACAGACGATCTAGATGTAAATAATAGGCTGTTTGAAATGGTCGCTGACGCTGAAGGATGGGACCATAAGTTTGGCGCTTTACGTCCATCTCAACCTCCTTTAGCCTTCTTGAGGAGTTCCTCCCACCCAGAATTTGCTCAGCAAAAATCTATACTCCAACAATTGGGTCAAGATTGGTCTTCAGCTGAATACATTGGCCACAGTATGGATGAACATGATCGAGCTATCGTATCAAGAACATCAAGCCAAGACACAGGCGTTGAAGCAAATGCGAACGTTATCATTGCAACCGCTTCACTTGAGGTTGGTTTTAACGACTCAAGTGTTGGTGCAGTAATACAACATAAGGCTCCTAGAGGAATGGCTTCTTATGTGCAGAGAAAAGGTCGAGCAGGCCGTTCTCGAGGCATGAGGCCCTGGATGGTTACAGTTTTATCTGATTATGGTAGAGATAGAGTTGCTTTTCAGCGTTATGAAAGTTTGATCGATCCGGAGATTAAACCGAGTAAATTACCAATTGAAAACAGTCACATTCAAAAAATGCAAGCTTGCCAAGCAATACTTGACTGGTTGAGCAGCAAAATTGGAAAAGGCAACATTTGGTGGAGCCTGAAGAATCCACAAGGAAGACAAAACAACCAATTTTTCATCAAATTAAGAAATGAAGTTCAAAAATTAATAGAAAGTGATAGCGCAGCAGAGGAACTTAAGCATTATCTGTCTTGGGCATTAAAAATATCGCAAGACGCTGTTGAGAGAATTTGTTGGCAAGGACCGAGAGATCTAATGATGGACTTCATACCAAGTTTGCATCAAAAACTTTCAACCAATTGGGCATTGGGTTGCGAGGAATGGAAATCCGTTAGTAACCAGGGTTCCCCCTTGCCAGAGTTTTTTCCTCCTACATTATTCAGCGAATTAGTTTTACCAACATTAGGAATTCGAACTCTAAGAGGCCCTAAAGACAATAGAGTTGAAGAGTGGGAGAGTCTTGGCTTTTTTCAAGGGCTGAAGGAATATGCTCCAGGAAGAATTTCAAAAAGGTATGCTTTAAACCATAAATATGAAAGTGATTGGCTTATCCCAAGTAATTTTGAAATTTCTCCTGATGTCGAAACAGCAATGGATTTCGAAATTGATGAAGCTTTTGGAGGTGATTTTTTTCACTTAAAATCTTTATTAGCTGAAAATGGAACTAAGCTCGAAGTATATAAACCGTCTGAAATTCTTACATCACGCGTAAAAGAGTCATCAATTACTGAAACTTCGAATGCTTTTTTGAGATGGCATTCAGATTTCTCAACATCCGACAATGGTACGACCCATCAAACGCCCAAAAGCTCTGAATGGAATGAAATTCTAAGCGATATTACGTTTTTCAAGCATGACCAAACATCTCAGATCGAGTTAACTCGGTATACAAAAGGTTCCAATTCCGTCATCAACTTTAAATCTGGAGCCAGTTCAAAAGTTAAGTTTTCATGGACTGAAAATGGAAGTGCTGTCGGCATAGGAACCATACTTTATGTTGACGGCATAAAGTGGCGTTTTAGTTTTTCAAAAGAGCAACTTACTACTACTTTACAAGAGAAAGATGTTGTAGATAGCCTCCGAATTGCCTATACAGAATGGAGCTTTAAACAGTCCCCACTGTTCAAAAACGAATTTATTGGTGCTTGGGTTTTTGAGTGTATTTTAAGTGCAATACTTCGTATTGCGAAAGAGAACAATCAAACAGTCAAAACAGTTCTTTCAAACATTGATAGTGATAAAAACTATAAGATAGTTTTGCAAACACCTATCGAGTTGTTTCAACTAAAAAAAATTGATGAGAATGCGGCGGAAGAGCAAGCACTGCAAAAAGAGATACTTACATTTTTAAGTAGGATTGAAAATCTGGTAAAGCTTAAACCTCTTCTTCAATCGCTTTATTGCGAATTGACGGATGATTCGTTTTATTCTTGGGCTTTTGACATTCTTTCATCGACGCTTTCAGGAGGAATATCAAACTTAGTCAACACGCTCCTTCCTGATGTTGCCGAAGTCGATGTAAACGTTGATAGTATCTGGTCCAATGATGAATTAGTTGTATGGCTCACCGAAAATGAAGCTGGTGGTGTTGGAATAATAGATAGACTAGAAGAAATTTTCATAGCTGATCCTTTGAGTGTTCTAAACCACCTGTCTCACTGTTTCGAAATGTGTGAGTACGAGCAAGTTAACTATGACATCCACCAAATCCTCCGACAATTAACTAGTGATGATGAGTTAAAGGCTAAGTTTAAAAAGTTTAGAGAGGCAAAAGACTTCCATACTCGCTTAACGGCGCTTGAAGTTTTAAGAACCGCGATTGCGAAATTGGGTATAACACAAACTCACAGTTTCAATAGTATTCTTCATACTAGGATCCTTAAGGCAGGTAGTACTGAGAAAGACGACGATAAAACGCTAACATGGCTAGATGAGTGGGAAAAACTAGAAAAAAGAATGGCTTTTGAAGTACCTCTTGTTTCCATAGCTTACATACTTGCAAGAGATTCTGATGACCCCATCGAAATAAACAATAACAAAAACAAAATTGTTGGACAGCTCTGGCCTCGAGGCAGTGTTGTGAGAAATTCTTCTTTGCAGTTCTATAACCGATTTGTAGCCGATAAACAGCTTTTCGAGAGAAAAATTGTTTATCAGATGATTTCAAGCAAAACTAAGTACGTAGAATATTCTGAGTCTTGGTTAGAAGAAATTACAACTATTTTGTCATCTTCAAACCAAGGCAAAGCTGAGCTTCGTCTGCCAACATTAATGGTTGCAGAAATCAACCAAATACTCTGTCAAATCAACCTAAAAACAATAGACTATCATGGCCTTCTTTTTCATATGAGAGTATCCAAAATTAAGCGACAAGAAGACTTTTTATCCTTATTTATTGAGATGGCAGAAACCATTCAATGAGCAAATCAATGACACGAGATATTGTTACTAAGACGCCGCTCGGGAAACGTCAACTTAGAGAGGTACTCACCAACATTTTTGCCGGTTTAATAATTGTGCCCGAGGAGATTTGGCTTGTTACGGCCTGGCTTACTGATTTTGATGTTCTAGACAATCGCTCAGGGAACTGGAGCTTTTTAAATCCTGAGTGGGGACCTAAGACTGTCACATTTATTGAACTCTTAGAGTTTGCTGCGCATAAAGGCTGTAAACTTAATGTAGTTGTAAAAAAGGACGAAATTAACAGTAAATCTGTTTACCGGTTAAAAACAAATTTGAGAGAAAATACTGACTTTAAAATTTTGGAAACAGAGGATTTACACAAAAAAGGATTTCTAACTCAAACTTGTTTTTTAAAGGGTTCTATGAACTTTACTTATCGAGGCGCAAACTTAAACGACGAACTCATTTCACTGACATCAGACCAACACGAAATATCAAATATGAAAATAGAATTCAAAAATGACTATATATTTTCATATTCCCCCAAGAGCAGAGAAATTGGTGATGAATCTTCAGTGACAGAGAGACCCGTGGGCGATGAAGAGGATGATTATGAGTTCCTCTAAATATCCTTCGTGGTTAAACGCCTTCTTTAGTAACGAGAATCAAGTTAGTTTTGATAAGCCCAATGCAAATGCATTGCTCAACTCTATATCTCCACTATTCTTAAAAGCCATAGACAGCCTAAATTCAGAAAATCCATTTTTTTTAGCCTCTTATTCAGACAACAGGCTCTATTTTTATGGGTTCGCACACTCAAAAAAACAGTTACTTGAACTAAAAAACAGTCTGTACTTTGCGCTTGGTACATCTCACACCTCAACTCACAAGATAATTACATCACCTGACTTGGGCTTTGAAATAGAATCTTTAAAAAAATTTCGTAATGGGATAATCAAATTCGAATTTTACTTTTCTAAAAGTCCAAACCAAAACCAAACAAACATAAATTATGTGGTCACCACCCTTGCTCAAATGCACAAAAGGTTTGAGCAACGTCCTATTTTGAGCATCAACACCAAAAGGCCTGTGGGTCGAATTTTAAGAGACTTTTTCATTGCACTCGATCAAAAAGATGCCGATTTGATCGATGAATACAAAGAAGAGCTAAAACATGCACAAGGGCTCAGTCATCGTAACTTTGTAGGCATAGAATTGCAGGCGTATGCAGCAAAAGAAGAATGGGGCAAAATTTTTGAGCATCCTTCCTTTCGCGATTATAGTAATGGCATTATTCCGAGCAAAATTTATTTACTAATAATCGAGGGGCTATCTAAAATCTTTAATATAGATTTAGAGAACCTAACTGATGTCGATTTTGGCGACGTACTTACCAAACTTGATCCATATGCTCCTTTGTTATTGAACAAAGCATCAATCCCAATTAACCAGTCTTTTGAATCTCAATGGAAACATTGGGCGATTTTCAACCTGCTTCTAGGTGCGAAAGATGTAAAACAAATACTTCCGAACTTTATTGATGAAGCATGGTTTGATTTAGCATATAAGCAGATACAAGCTTCTCACGTCGAAATGGAAGTGAGAGAAGCATTCTCATCCGAATTAAAGGCGTTGATTAAAAACGATAAAACGTTAGATTCAGCGACTAAACTCCTCGACTATAGCAACAATGCTCCGTCTACGGAGATTCCTGAAATCGTTGACTGGCTTAACGAATTACCTTCAAAGGTAATCAAGCAGGTAAAATCTGTTAGTCCACTTCGACAACGATGGAATCAACTGGAAGATTTCATCTTTGATTCAGAACAAATTCAGGATGACCCTGAAAATAGTCAAACAGAAACAAAAATATCTGCTCAAGCCACTTGGAACGATTGGTTTTGTAGCAACACAGAAATCAGCACTGATGTGCTTTTAGAGAGTGATGAGTCTGGATTTGAGATTTCGCTCATTACTGAGCGTATTAAAGAAAGTAGTGATTCTGAAAAGATTAGAAACATAACACCTACTCTCCTACAATGGATTCAAAATAAAAATAAAAAAACGAACGCTCCATTTTGGTTAGCCCTCATCGAACTTATTTCAATTGACGATCAGACTTCTTCGGGCACGATACTGCTTTTAAAGGAGTTAATTTTCAATTTACTGGATGTACCTCACTCGTCCGATGAATATACTGATGCGTTGTCTGGTATTGAACTGGTTATTGAGACTGAATTAAGCACACGATCTCTCCCCTACATTATTGAATTTCTTGAACGGCTTCACGATTATCCAATTAAGGATAAAAACAAACTGAATTATGAAATCTGGCCAAGAGTAAGAGCGTTTGCGGAACGGAATTGGAACGATCTTGATTTAGCTCACACCTCGGTATTGTTGTGGCTTGAAAGAAAGCTTTCAGTTGACATACTTATTTTAAGTAACCTAGACAAAAAAGAATTTGAAAAAGAGTCTGGTAATAGAGCTTTAGAAGGGCTCAAGGTGGGCATATCGACACTCACAGAAAAAGCGGGACTGCGAGCGGCTGAAATTCTGAAAAGCCAGTTTAAGGATATAGAAGTTATCTTAAACCACGATAAAGTCGCAACTGATAAATTGACTCACCTTGCTAAAACAGCAGACTACTTCATTTTTTGTAATAAAAGCGCTGCACACCAAGCATACTATGCTGTTAAAGGTATTACTAAAGATATTATCTATGTTGAGGGAAAGGGGACTTCGTCTATTGTGAGGGCGTTCCTTATGAGAGTTAGCGGAACTAACTAAACTAAGAACAAGTAAAAAGGAAAAGTATTGTGCCGAAAATAACACTGGAATTGTTAGCCAGTGCTTCTATCGGCTTTTTATACTACTACTTTGACCTACACAAATCACTAATAAGCTCCGAAGAAATTAAATTTCTAGGGCAAATATCAAAATCGACATTTGGGAAGTTGGTCAAAATGAGTAGTTGCCACAGAATGGGCACAATTTGGGCACAGGGCGATTTTAGTAAATTGGGAATTGGTGTAACTGATTGATTTGAATGGCGCACCCGATAGGATTCGAACCTATGACCTTTGCCTCCGGAGGGCAACGCTCTATCCAGCTGAGCTACGGGTGCGTAGAAGGGGGATTGAATGACAGTGGTTGTCTGCTCAATCGGGCGCTAATGATACTGATGCATTGCACCGGCTTCAACTGATTTATCCGTTATCGGGCATATTCGTTGTTTAAGAAGCCGGCCGGTGTATTTATTGCTGTTATCTTAACCAGCGCACACACTTACACAGCAACCAGCTGAAGCTGCGTTTGGTGATGAATGCTGCGTACTGACCGCGACTCATCCTGTATTGCTTTACCTTTTCCAGAATGGCTGCCCATTCCTGCACAATGGCTTCGGGGTAATACTGCTTCGCTTTAACCGCCCCTTGCTGCTGCATATTGCGGATGCGGTCGGGGTCGTTTTTAAGAGCAACGAGTTTGGCTTTTAAATCGTCGTAGTTGTTTATTACGACGGCCTGGGTATCGTTTTCAATTTCATCGACGTAAGCAGATTCCGGTGTACAAATTGGAATAGCACCGGTTATCCAGGCATTAAACAACTTGCTGGCGGGTTTGTTGATGTGCTTCTTACCAGTGAAGTCTCTGGCGAATAACACACCGTCTACCTGACTGTAGTCCCGCCAGTTTGCCGGTGAAGATTCCAGGTGCCATTTAAGGCCGTTTTCTTCCATGAACTGATGCCAGTCGTCTGATTTCAGCTCCGGCGCCAGGTTCTCGGCCAGGCCAAAGTAGTAAATGTTCTCAAAGGTATTGCCACGGGCAGGATCTCTGGGCGTCATACCCGGTTGTGGCCAGTGGTGCACGAAATAGGTTTCACCGGTGGCGAACCGTTCCGGCCGCGGTATACCGGACATTTTGGTTTGCGCCATATTCTGACAAATATGCAACTGGGCGAAGGGATGACGGCTCCAGTCGGCCTGTATACACACCAGCACCTGCTTACGGGTTGGAATTATGGAGTCCGGCAGGAATGCCCGGTGCGCAATAATCACGCCTTCTTCCGGCAGTGTGTGGGTAAGTTCACAGGGTACGCCGGCCAGTTGCAAACGGTTATAGGTTTGCAGACCCCAGCAATATTTGCCCAGCGAATAATCTTTCCATGTGAAGTCGGTCTGCGCGGGTAACTGAGCAGGTTTCTGATCTTCCGGTAAATAGAAATACACGTTCATTGTTTAGCTGATACCACATCGGTAAATATTAGCGCTGATGACTGCTTAGAGCTGTTCACCTGTTTCAGGCATCGGCATTCCCTGAACAGGCAACATAGCAACGAAGCCTTTGTATTTCAAGCATTCACGGCGCTATGCAGTATGCCGTAAAAGGCGGTAAATACGGCCTTTGTCATCTGCCGGTAACTTGTGAGTTTAAGCTAATTTGGGTAATGTCCCGTATAGCTTTACTTGCAACACCATTTTACAGGGATTTCTATGCGCCGATGGCAACACGCAGTACCAGCACTTCTTTTTTCCATATTGTTTTCAGGCATCACACAGGCAAACGCGGCTGACGGTGAATGTCTGGTGAAAGATGTGTCTGATTATCAGTGGCGTGTGCGACATCCTGCCGATTTGCCGGCCCGTCTGGAACTGGCACCCGGCGCGATGGTGGAAGAATGCTTTACCATGAAAGGTGTAGGCAAATACCCGCTTACACTGACAGCCAGAGGCATTGCGATTTCAGTAAACGGTGCACCGGCTGTGAAAGATCAACCCGTTGAAGTAAAAGATGGTGACACTTTACGGGTCAGTCTGCAGGCACCGGACAGATACAATACGATGTGGACGAACCGTCTGGAATTCAAAGAATCGGACAGTGAGCGCCGCCGTGGTATTTACCGCATTGTATGGATAACACAAACCGCCAATACGCCCAGAAAACCTGAAACCTGGTACGTGGGCCCTTCCCGTCAGTACCGTCAGCTGAAGGACATTCTCCCGCAACTTGCCGCAGGCGATACAATTTATCTGGATCCGGATGCCGAATATGAGCCTGTTGAGATAAAAAACATCTCCGGCACAGAAGCGCTGCCTATCCGGCTTATCGGTAACACAAAAAATGCCGGAGACAGACCAGTCTTTGCGGGCGGTACAGAGCGTTTCAACTGGACGTTGGCAGTGCGCCATTCTCACAACTGGACTATAGAAAACGTGGTCCTGCAGGACGGCGGGCTGTGTTTCCGGAATGAAGCCACGAACACCGTACTTAAGAATGTGCTTATTCGCCGTTGCAGTACCGGTGTGCTGTCCACCGACCGTAATTCCGGCAATTTATCGATGATCAATGTGGAAGTCACGGAAAGCGGCGGTAAGAAGCCGGGCCGCTCCTGGGGACATGCTGTGTACGTAGCCAGCGATCAGCACAGCTTTCCGGGCAGCCAGTTTCTGTTGAAAGACAGCTTTCTGCACGACAACCGAGGCAACAGTGTGAAATCCCGTTTTGAAAACACACTGATTGAGAATAACTGGATTGAATCCGGAGAAGATCCTCAGGCGAAATACCTGGTGGAGCTTATCGGGTACGATCAGAAATATGATTTCGCCGGCCAGCAATTTAAGGTAAAGGGCAACACTATGCTGATGCGCCCGCCGGGTCTGGGCAGCCGTACAGGTGGTGACGGTAACAGCGGCTCAAGAGGCGATACGCTGTACGAAAACAACCTGTTTTTGATAGATGAAGATTTTGGCCGCACCATTGTCAGAACCTTTCAGGGGCTGCACTCAGTAACGCTGCGCAATAATTCGATTGCCTTTATTGAAGATGAGAATGAGCCGGTACTGCTGACAGATGAAATTCCGGATGCAAACTGGGTAGAAGGCCACCCGGTGATCACCCTTGAGAACAATAACGTGACGGAAGATACCCGTCTGCTGAAGCGGGATGAAACCGGTGACGGCGACGACCGTTCTGCGGTGACCATTACCGGCAACCGGGAGTTGCCTCCTATTGTCACGACGATGGATAAAATCGAAGAATTACGGCCACAGGAAGGTGGCTACATTGAAATTAAATCTTTCTGACGCACACGAACGGTGAAATACAGCAGCGCCTCAGCGGCGCTGTACAGTATCGATAATACGTTGTGCTATAGCTTGCGGCGTGAGCATGTTGCGGTAGTAGTTCAGGTTCGCATCACGCATTTTCTGCATGGCTTCAGGTGATTCCAGCAAGCTGGCTACCTGCTCAGTACATTCTTCTGCTGTGGTGTATTGCAGGTAATTCTGTTTATCCTGAATATCGCCGGGCAGGCTGTAGTTAAACACTTCGCTGACAATGGGTTTGCCCAGAGCAACATACTCCGCAAATTTTGCGCCCAGAGATTCATGTAAGCCGGTAGAGGCAATGCACACGCCGGCCTGTTTTACTCTTTCCAGATAATTTTGTTTAGAGGTATCGTTTGCAGCGATAACCAAGTCCGGTGCAACCTTGCGGGCATATGCGTCATCCATCACCCCCACCAGCGCTCTGTCGCCAAAGCGTTCTTTCAGTTGGCGTACACAGGCAATACGCAGGGAATTAATTAAACGCCGGTCTTCGGCCTCCGCTTCACTGATTTCAAATTCTTTATCAAAATCCGGGTCCCACAACCGCACATAAAACATCACGGTATTGCCGGCCGGATACGGATTATCAAACTGGGCAGCACGGGGCATAAAGCTCATTTTGTTGGCCGTATCCACAGACTTAATAAACGTTTTCAGTTTATTGGATGCGCCGCTTTCAGAATAAGCCATGTACCGGCGGGTTGTGAGCACGGAGCGGACTGACGGATAGATTTCAAAATAAAGCCCGAATGGCTCCAGCTTGTTCATTGCCGTCGCATCTTCAGGCTTCAGGGTACGCTTGAAGTAGACATCGCACTTATCGTAGTCCTGCAGGCTGATTGCCGGCGAGTCGGCTGTATCGACAAACACTGAGCGGTTATCTACAGTAAATGACAACCCGCTTTTGTGATGACGCTGACAGTCGAACTGATAATCCAGCCTGATGTGTCCTTTTGCAGCCAGCGCTTCCATACCGGTGTAAACCTGCTGCAAATGTCGGGCATTGGATGCTAACGGAATAACAACGTGCGGCTTACTTGTACTCACAGTATTTCCTTATTGATGCAATCAGCGTTCACGGCACAGTGAATTACTTGCCGTGGATCACTTTATATTCTTCGTGCTGTATACCGAATAAACCGGCAATGGTGCCTGCGGCAGAGCACAGGCGGAACAGCCCGTCCACCCGGGTTGTTTTATTATTGGTAACAACACCGGTAATGAGTTTCGCCAGTCCGCGAAGCACTCTGACACCACTTAATGCCACGCAGCGGAGTAAGGCAGTTTTGTATGATTCTTCAAACACGTGAGAACGGGTATAGCCGATCCCGGAACGGAATCCCCGCCGGCAGAACCATTTAACGGATGCCCGTGAAGCGGGAAATTCTTCCACCACCGGAGCATCGATATAAACGCACTGATATCCTGCCTGCTTAGCCCGCAGCGCAAAGTGATAGTCACTGGCACCGGTCATGGCAAAACGGGCATCAAAACACGGCGTCAGGGCTTCGGTCATGCGCCGGCTCAACAACAAATTATTGGTGTAAAACACGTCAATGAATTGTCCGTGTGTGTAGGGATTTTTGCCGTAAATTAAATCGACAGCCCACTCCGGTGTGCCAGGCTCGCCCACAGAAATAACATGGCTGGTCACCACATCCACATTGAATTCACCCGCCGCACTGACCAGCCGGTTAAGCCAGTCGGGTTGTTGCGGCCATTCATCGTCATCAATGAACACCAGGTAATCGCCATTCATCTGATGGAACAGTTCCACGCAGCGGTTGCGGGCAAATACAATACCCTGCTGTTTTTCCACGTCGTAAGACACCGGAATAGCCCCGTCCTGCTGACGGGAGATAACGACGTCCTTACTGCTCTCACTGGCATCGTTATCCACCACCAGAATACGGGGGTTGATGTCTTCATCGCACTTAAGCGCAAGTAGACCGTCCAGTAACCGCCCCAGCCATTCCGGGCGGCGACAGGTAATAACGGCAATGACCACATTTTTCATTTGCTGTTCCTGTTTCTGACCAGGTTAATGAGCTCCATGCTCTCTTTTCGGGCACACAGTAAAGACAGACCGGTGTAAATCACACCACCGGTAAAGACCTGGATAATAAATACCAGCCAGGGAGTCATGGATTGCATCAGGTACTGCCCCAGCCACCAGGTAGCGGTAAGCATACACAAGCCGATCAGATGGGGCTTGTACACCGCGCCGATAAAACGCTTAAAGCGGATATTCAGGCAGCGGCACGAACGGTAAGATGCAATCATAAAGCTGATAAAGAATGAGAACAGCCACGACAATGCCATGCCTCCGCTGCCAAACTGTGCACCGATATAAAAGCCGGGGATCAGAATAGCGGCGAAGATGATGGTGTTGACGATGATCACATTCATTTTATTCAGTGATTTCAGCACCGGCCCGAACAGCTGTTCCAGGCTCCGCATTGGCATAGATAAACAATACAGTGTGATGATCATTGCAGCCGGCACCCACTTCTCACCGAAGAATGCCGGTACCATGGTATTAGCGGTGGCCGCGACGCCCCAAAATACGGGAACGAATAGCAAGGCACTCATGCGCTGACTTTTCAGGAAATAGTATTCAATCTGCGAAGCCTGGTCCTGAATCTTGGAATAAACCGGCAGCGCGACCTGCCTGAGCAGCGGCAGCACTTTTACCGCCGGCATCATCGCCAGCACGGCGGCGAACTGATAAAAACCAAGATCGGTAGTGCTTAAATACAAACCGGCGATGGCAATATCGAGATTGAAGATGCTGTAACCCACGGTGGCCTGTAGTGCCGCCTTCCATGAGAAATCGAGGATCCCTTTGATTTTGGATGTAAGTTTGCCGGGCCGTACCCATTTACCGGCACGGATGAGATAACCGGTTTGCCGCACCGTTTCCATCGCCAGAACACCAAACACGATTGACCAGTAACCCAGCCCGTACCATGCCATAAATACAGTGGAAAGCGCGCCGACAGACTCTGACGCTGCATCGACCATCGACAACTTCTTGAAGCGCATTTCCTTGTTGAGCATGGTGCCCGACATGAAACCTATCAGGGAAATCAGGAAAGTGAGGGATGACACGCGGATGACATCTTCCAGCCTGGGATCGTCGTACACAACGGCAAGAACCGGCGCCAGTAGCTGAAGTAACAGAAACAGTGAGGTGTGGGCGATAATGGTCAGCGTATAAAACTGTCCGAGAATGTCATCATCGACGTCTTTTTCCCGGATAAGCGCAGCAGCAATACCGTTTTTACTGAACGCCCACAGCAGTGATGTAAAGAACGACGATAAAGCGATAACGGCGTAATCTTCCGGAAACAGGAAACGCAGGGTGAAGATGGTGGTTAGCCAGCGCACACTCTGTCCAAGGATTTTACCGATAGCCACCCACTTCAGTGAATGCAGAACAATGCTTTTCATTATTTAGACGCTTTCCCTTCACCGGCGGATTGAAGAAAAACGCGGTAATATTGTTCAGCAGTCTCTTTCCAACTGAAAGAGCCGGCATGTTTAACAGCAGCTTCAATCGCCTGCTCTGAAACAGGATTGAGCATCAGTGATTCCATCGCTGACGACAGGGCAGAAACAGACGCCGGATCGACCAGCGTTGCGTAACTGGCGGCAACCTCTTCACAGGCGGTACCTGATGAAGTGATCACCGGGCAGCGCATGGCCATCGCTTCAATAATCGGGATCCCGAAGCCTTCGTAAACGGACGGGAAGACAAATGCGCCGGCACCGGCATACAGCGCAACCAGCTCTTCTGCCGACAGCCGCTTATTGATAATTTTAACCCCGGGTACATCGCAGGTACGGTCACCGGCCAGCTTTAAAATTAGTGGCCACTTGTTGTCTGCTTTAATTTTTTCGTATGCTTTAATAATACGGTCAACGTTCTTGCGGGACTCGTCGTTGGACACATGGAGAAAGTAAGGCGCAGTATTTTCAGCGGGGTTCTCAGGCGGCGTAAATACCGATAAATCCACGCCGTTGAGAATAACGTCGATTTTACCGGACGGAATATTCAGGGTGTCGTTTATTACCTTTTTAGAAAATTCTGACACGGTAACAATGCGGCTGTAGCGACCGGACGCCGCTTTCCACGCTTTTTTCTTACGACGGTTACTTTTATAGATTTCAAAGCGGTGACGCAAACCTTCACTGTAATGTTCCGGAAATACCAGCGGGCCCACACCGTGCAGAGTAATGATTAGCGGCTTTTCCAGCAGCGTCAGCCATTTCGGCGGTGCATGCCCACCTCCTGCGCGGGGATCCCAGATAACATCAGCAGCGGATAACTGCGCGGGATCACCGGAACAAAAGTAAGACGCACCGAGCTCCGGCAAATACTGCACGATATTGTCGATACAGACATTAAAGCTTTCCGGCAGCGTCTGCGGCCGGTACACGCCCACTGTGAACATTTACTACTTTACCTTTTAAAATCTTACTTTTTGCTTTTAACGAACTGTTCCAGCTTTTTAAGCGGCCAGCTGACTTTCCACCACACTGATTCGTAGGCTTCAAGAAAATGACGGCGGAAGTACACTTCTTCTTTCTTCAGCGATAACAAATGCTCCACCAGCACGGGGGACAAATTGTCCAGATACGCCTGATACCGCGCACTGAGTGCGACCAGTTTATCATGATCTGTTTCCGGTGCAGTAAGTGCGTTGTACACCTGAGCAGCAATATCAGACAGTTCACCTTCAGGTACGTTAACGCTTTTCTGATTACGCATTTTCTTGTCAACAAAACCCAGTTTCAGCGCATCCACATCGATGTTGAGTCCGGCAGCATCAGATACGGCCTTTGCCATCTCCTCAGGACGCTCCAGTAACGTGTGATAGCTTAAGATATAGCGAGGCTTTCCCTGGCTGCAGAAGTAACCGGTGAGTGTATAATTTAGCCATAACATTAATGATTTATCGGCAGAGAAGCCGTCACGCTTTTTCAGCGAGCCGTATACTTCAAAGGGAGAGCGCACCATCAGCAGATAGAAGGGCGACAACGCCATTTTATCGAACACCTGTTGCCAGAAAGGCAGCAGTAACGTGGTACGGGGATCTTTCATTCCCCAGCATGATTGTTTGCCATAATCGCTTTCAAGCACCTTTACCGCTTCATCAAACAAATGACTACCGTTTTCCGGTGGCGCGGCGTACATGTTTTGTGCAAGAGGATCGTCCCATGACCATAAGGCCTCATCAAGAAGCTTTTCGTTCATGTTGACCAGATACGAGTTCTCGTAAAACCCTTTCTCGTTTACCCCTTTTTGCGGCGCAAACAAAGCACTGCCCATGAAAACACCCAGTTCGGCAAGCATACCGGAGACAGCGGAAGTACCGCTGCGGTGCATTCCGATCACAATAACGGCTTTCTGTTCCATTTATACAACTCTCTTACGGAATGATTTCAGGGTGCGCAGCAAAGGCGGCGGCGTAACAGATAACAACAGCCCGGAAATGAGGTATTTCACCTGTCCGGGTTTTACTTTCCAGGCATTCAGATAACAGTGACCGGCATCCTGCGGGTGATTCTGATATAACAAATTATTGGCATAATGCAGATAAATACCGTACTCGGCTTGTTTACACAGTGCTTTTTCCTGCGCACTAACCCCGTCCATAGCTGCAATTTTACGCACACAGACCAGGTCAGCGATCAGCATTTTCTTTTCATTCAGAGAATAGTTTTCTCCGTGAATGAAATAAATAGCGAGCGGACGCTTTATTACGGCAAGATTAGAAACACGGGCCATACGCAGCCACACGTGGCGGTCATCCACACCATGCAATTCGCGGCTTTCATCGAAACCACCAATTTCGAGAAACAGTGATTTACGGGCCATAGCGGTACAGCAGGAAATAAAGTTCCGTTTCAGTAACGCTTCAAAACACTGTCCTTCGAATTCCGGCTTACTGACCGACACTTCGCCGTGTTTTCTCACTTCTACCCAGCTGTAAACCAGACCTGTTTCCGGATTATCAAAGGCCGGCAGCTGGTACTCCAGCTTTTCAGGTTTCCATTGGTCATCCTGATCGCAAAAACCAATCACATCCCCTTCGGCCACGCTGATACCGTAATTACGTGCAGAGGCAACACCACCGTTTTGTTTAGCGTGATATTTCACCCGCGGATCGTGCAGATAGGTTTCTATCAGTGCTTTTGAGCCGTCGGTAGAGCCGTCATCAATAAGCAGTATTTCCAGGTTGGGATACGTTTGTGCCAGCAGGCTGTCTATGGTTAAGCCCAACGTTTTCTCACCGTTGTATACGGCAACAATGACACTGGCTTTCAAAGTACTCAATTTACCTCTCCCTGAATGCTTTAGTAGAAGTACGACAGCAAGCTTTTCAGCAGCAGGTACAACAGAATCAAACTGACAACACTGTATCCGATACCCCGCGCAATATCTTTACCCTGTAACGCCAGCGGCAACTTCGGATATTTATTACGCAAGCGGTAGAAAGACGCCGACACGATTGCCGCAAAAATGTAGAAGAACATGGCATAGCTTCGGCTGATGAAGAAAGCCGTTACAGCAAAGCCGATGATCGACACCGCCATGTACAGGCTCAGCGTTTTCTCCTGGCGCAGGCTGTCTCCGGCTTCACCCGGAATATCCGGCATTCTGCGGATACGGAACAGCATGTAGAAGATGAAGATGAAAAACGCCATCCACAGCGTATACCCGATGATGCCAAGCTCGGACATAATAGTTACAAATGAGTTGTGAGCAACCTTGGGGTGATACTCCAGAAAGCGGTTTTTACCAAACCCAAACAGAGGCCGGTATTTAACCATCTGGATCCCTTCATACCAGGCTGTCAGACGGTCCATGGCACTGGCGTCTTTATCATCAATTGACCGGAAAGACATCAAAGCAATAAATCCGGCAGGCACGCCCATTGCGGCCACCAGCATAGCTTTTACCTTGCCAAAGCGGATATAGAAGAAAGCAAAGAAAACAGCAAACGCGCCAATCATGGAGCCCCGGCTACCGGTCCAGTAAACCCCGAGCAGTAGCAGCGCAAACACACTTAAGGATGCCAGCTTGGCCAGTTTGCCTTTAGCCGTCACCAGAAAGTAAGCAGCAAAAGGAATGTTCATGACCAGGAACATTCCCATGTCGTTGGGATCGTTAAAGATACCGATATAACGAACCTGCTGAATTTCGTTAGCACTGTCGTACCGGTAAATGGCGCTTTCCGCCCAGCCCTGTCCGAGAGGATCGGCAAGCTGGCTCCATGCCTGATGAACCATGACAAGGCACGCCACCAGCGATATCAGCATGATAATGCGTTGCCGCTTCAATGACACCAGAAAGCCAAGATACAGAATGAATGGAATAACGTTCGAGTTTACCCAGTCAATTACCGGCGTGAGATCACTTAAGAACCGCCCGGCGCGGAATTCAGACAGCACCATGGAAAACAGCAGCAACACCAGCAAAGTACACTGGATATCCCATATTTTCGGTCTCAGGAAAAGCAGATAAGCAACGAATGTGGAGATCAGAATGGTACGCAGGATCGGGAATTCAACTTCCCAGAACGGCCATTCGTGAGGACGAATAAAAACCAGCGCCGTGTATAAACACAACAAAAAGAAACCAAACGGTGAGGTTGCCGCATCGTTAAGCGGCTTTAATTTATGCGCGGAGGGCGCTTTGGGTATGGCCTGCTGTTCGTTCATCGGTTCACACCTTGTGACGAACACCTGCCCCGTAAAGTGTGCCCACTTTCAGCATCCGTGCCATTCATCCAATAATTCATAACTTCCGTACCGGGTCATACAACATTTCGCGCTTAAAACACGCAGAATAAACAGTATTCAAGCGGTATTCAACTAACTCGGCGGTAACGCATTCGCACCACCGTATGCATTACGATATCTTCGCTTAAAGGATCGGAATTATTTCATCCGGACACGCACGACATACTCAAAACCCTAAAGCTCCGGCTAACGTCTTCATGAATCTGGCGTTTTCATGACCGAAATCAGGTTAAAGAATATTTCACCCACTTTTTCCAGGTATTTGTGACCAAAATGTTGTCGGGGACTTTTTAACCGCTATAATCAGGCAATTACTGCTAACAAGACCGTTGCCGGAGACAGATGTGAAAGTAAAAGCATTGATAGCGATGACTGTTGCTTTGGGGCTCACCACCGCCCATGCACAGGAAATGACAGACGAAGCAATAAAAGAAAGAATAAAGCCTTACGGTGAACTGAACATCGCAGGTGCAGCGGCTGCAGGCGCCGGCGCATCTGCCGCCCGTTCCGGTGAGGATGTTTACAATGGCGCGTGTGTAGCCTGCCATGGTTCAGGTGTTTTAGGCGCGCCGCGTTTGCACAATGCTGCAGACTGGCAACCCCGCCTGGATGAGCGTGGGCTGGACGGCGTATGGCAAAATGCTTTGAATGGCATTAACGCTATGCCACCCAAAGGTACCTGTGCCAATTGTAGTGATGACGAGATTAAAGCAGCCATCGAGTTCATGATCGAAGGCATTTAATTAACAAATACTTTACCCTGCATTCATAATAAGCATTTTGGCTGCAGGGTATTAATCTTCATACACTTCCCCGCCAGTTCCTGACAAACTCCCTCAGATTAACGTCAATAAGTAGCATTTTTCATACAAATCGGTTAATTTATTAGCGGGCACTAAACAGAATAATAACCGGCTTATCAGGATGTCTTCAGAGTCAACGCAGTACGAGTTGTCAGAGGAAGAGCTTCGCGAACTCATACCGCAGCTGCAACAACTTACGGACAAGTACAAACGGTCTGAGCGAGTACAGAAAGCGCTTTTCGATATTGCCGAACTGGCAAGTTCCGTCAGCAATCTAAACCGCCTCTATCCGGCTATCCATGAAATCATTGGTGACTTCATGAATGCGGATAACTTCTTCGTTGCCTTCTACGAAAAAGACGCCAACCTCGTTAATTTTGTTTATTTTGTCGATGAATTCGACGAGCAGACTATCAGACAAATCCCGGCAGAATCGTTGATGGACGGGATCACCGGCCACATTCTGCGTACCGGCCGTCATGTATTTCTCGAAAAAGAGAATCAGGAAGCCTTCACCCGTGAAACCGGGGTGAGCATTGTTGGCGCTGTTCCTCACCAGTTTCTCGGTGTACCACTAAAGCGCGGTTCCCAGGTTATCGGTGCAATGGTGGTACAAACTTACGACGAAACAGTGTTCTATACAGATGAAGATCTGGAAGTGCTCTTGTTTGTCTCCCAGCACATTGTGAATGCGGTGGACCGGGTAAAAAGCCGCGAACTGACTGAACGCACCATCAGGGACAGAACGCGGCAACTTCGTAAAATCAATGACGAGTTACAGGAAGAAATTCTTGAGCGCCAGAAAATAGAAACCCTGCAACAGGCGTTATATGAAATTTCAGAGTTGTCGGCGAACCTGGAAGGCGACATGGATGCCTTCTACGCCAGCATACACAAAATACTGGCCCGCCTGATCACTGCACCTAACTGTTACATTGCCACGCTGGATGAAACCGGAGAATACCTCGACTTCCCCTACTTCAGCGATACCACTGAAGAGACCATTGAACGCCGGCCGCTGGGACTGGGCTTATCGGAATTCGTTTTACGTACTGGCCAGACGGAGCTTATCAACCCGCCACGGGTCCTGGAACTGACTCAGGCAGGCGAACTGGATGTGGCAGCTGCCCAGCGAATGCTGAAAAGTGCGAACTCCTGGCTTGGTTCCCCGTTGGTGGTAGACGGAAAGATTTCCGGCGTTATAGGCATTCAGACTTACGGTAAGCTGGCTAAATACACGGCTAAAGATCTGGAATTGCTGCGCTTTGTCTCCCATCACATTGCAGCAGCAATTGGCAGAAAGCGGAATACCGACGCGATTCAGCAATACAATGCACTGCTTGAGGAAAAGGTCAGAGAACGCACCCGGGAACTTGATAAGATCAATTCCTTCCTGAAACAGCAGATTGAAGAACGAAAAGAAATAGAACTTAAACTGATCCATGACGCGCATCATGACAGTCTCACCGACTTACCCAACCGCACAATGTTCACCAGCCGGCTTGAGCTGGCTGTTGCCAACAAGCAGCGCTACCCTGAAAACCTGTTTGCAGTGTTGTTTATCGACTTAGATCGCTTCAAAACCATTAACGATACCCTCGGGCATCATGCCGGCGACGAGTTCCTTATCGAAGTCAGCCGCCGTATTGCTTTGTGTATCCGCGGACACGATCTGCTTGCCCGCCTTGGCGGTGATGAATTTGTGGTATTGCTGGATAACTTTGAAGATGCTGCCGCCGCTGAAGACGTAGCAACCCGTATCATTGATGCGATTTCTAAACCTTTCCTTCTTGATGGCAAGGAGATGTATTCCGGCGCAAGCGTGGGAATAGCTCATCTTGAATCATACTACCGCACCGCTGATGAAGTGCTGCGGGATGCAGATGCAGCTATGTACCAGGCCAAAACGCTGGGACGAGGCCGTTTTGTGATGTTCGATAAATCCATGCGCGACCGCCTGATTGAGGAGCTTGAGCTGGAAAACGAGTTCCGTCTTGCTCTGCGCCAGGAGGAGTTCGACTGCTATCTGCAACCTGTGATGGATTTGCGGAACGACAGCGCGTTTTATCATGAACTGTACGTGCGCTGGGAGCATTCAAGACACGGAAAAGTTAACCGTAAGCATTTCCGGGAAGTGGCAGATCAAAGCGGCCTGACACTCGACCTTGATTTATTCCAGCTCCGTAAAGCCTGTGAATTGCTGAACAATGAAACAGAAGAACCTGCCGGTATCGAAAAGATTGCAGTGAATGTGTCGATTAATCACCTGCTGCAGGCATCACTGGTCACAAAAATTCTGCAGTTAGTAGAAGAATATAAGGTATCACCTGACCGGCTTGTGTTTGAGTTTGATGAAAACGATTTAAACCGGCGTTCCCAGTTTATCCTGCCTGCGATTAAGAAACTGAAACGGGCCGGCATCACCCTGGTGCTGGATAACTTTGGTAGTGGTCTGGCATCACTGAGCTACCTGTTTGCCTACCCATTCGACTACATCAAAATTGACCACAGATTCGTGAAATCACTTCCCCGCTCACAACGGAACCTGAAGTTGATCCAGTCGGTTATGCTGATTTCAGAACATCTGAAATTCGACGTTATCGCCGAAGGCGTGGACGCCAGAGCTCAGCTTAAAGCCCTGAATGAAATTGATTGTCACTATGCCCAGGGCAAGATACTTTCAACCCCGGAACCGGTGGCAAGACAGAAACGCGCGTAACAACGCGCTTTAATTCTTCCCTAACATGGCTTTTAAGCTGGCGAGTCCCGCTTCGTTGGTCTTTTTGCGCTGCTCCGCTGAGGGTTTCACTTTCTTTTCTTCCCACACAACGTCATCTACAGGCAGTTCGTAGAGGAAGCGACTGGGCTCAGGGTTGATAACTTCACCGAACTGTCTGCGCTCTTTCGCCAGACTAAAGATAAGTTCGCGCTGGGCACGGGTGATCCCTACATAAGCCAGACGCCGTTCTTCTTCCACGTTATCTTCATCAATACTGCTCTGGTGAGGCAGTAAGCCTTCTTCCATTCCCACCAGGAACACCACCGGAAACTCCAGACCTTTAGAAGCGTGCAATGTCATCAGTTGCACCTGATCGGCTTCGCCGTCTTCCTCGCCCCGCTCCATCATGTCGCGCAAAATAAGACGGTTTACCACTTCCTGCATGGTCATCGGTGACTCTAAATCAGACCCTTCCAGCATATCAGTCACCCAGCCAAACAGGGTACTGACGTTCGCCATGGCCATTTCAGCCGCTTTGGGACTGGGACTATGCTCATACAGAAACTCTTCGTACTGCATGGAACGGATCATATCCCTTAATACCGCTTTGCTGTCGCCGCGCACTACATTATCCGAGGTTTCCACCACCCACCGTCCAAACCCGGCAACACGCTGGTAAGCCGATTCACCTAATACGCCGGAAAGGCCTGAGTGTGTGGTAGCAGCAAACAGCGAAATACCGACCTGATTAGCAAAATTTCCCAGTTTCTCAAGTGTTGCACGGCCAATTCCCCGGTTCGGTGTATTAACAACACGCAGGAAGGCGTTATCGTCATCCTGATTCACCAGCAAGCGCAGATAGGCCATGATGTCTTTCACTTCAGTTCTGCCGAAGAACGACATGCCACCGTTGATACGGTAAGGAATACGGTTGCTCATCAGCAGCTTTTCGAACAGACGGCTCTGGTGATTACCACGGTACAAAATCGCGTAGTCTTTGTACTGGGTGCGGTTCATAAACTTATGCGCAATCAGTTCGGCGACGACTCTTTCCGCTTCGTGTTCTTCGTTCTTGGCCGAAAGAACACGCAAGGGTTCGCCGTAGCCCATCTCAGAGAAAAGGGTTTTATCAAACAGGTGCGGGTTGTTCTGGATAAGAATGTTGGCGCAATGCAGGATCCGGCCTGAAGACCGGTAATTCTGCTGCAGCTTTATCACATTCAGTTTCGGGAAATCCTCTTGCAGTAAATGCAGGTTCTGCGGACGCGCACCACGCCAGGAATATATCGACTGGTCGTCGTCACCTACCACAGTAAACCTTGCCCGCTCTCCCACCAGCAGTTTAACCAGTTCATACTGACTGGTATTAGTATCCTGATATTCGTCCACCAGCAAATAGCGGATTTTACTTTGCCACTTCAACCTGACCTGCTCATTGGTTTTAAGCAGTAAAGTAGGCAGCAGGATAAGATCATCAAAATCCAGCGCGTTATAGGCCCGCAGGTGATTCTGATAATGACGGTAAGCTTCTGCAAATTCCCGTTCACCGGCACTGGTGGCTTTTTTCGCCAGCGCATCGGGTAATAACAGGTCATTCTTCCAGTTTGAAATACAGCTTTGCAGCAACTGAAGTTGATCTTTGTCGCCGTCGATAGTGTCTTCGGTTAAGTCATTCAGTAGCGCTGTGGAATCTTTATCGTCAAATAATGAAAAGCCGGGTTTGAGCCCAAGCTCTTTGACATGAGCCTTGATGATGGTCAGGCCCAGGGTGTGAAACGTACACACTTTCAGGCCTCTGGCCTCCTGCTTGCCAAGAGTCTGCCCTACCCGCTCTTTCATTTCCCGCGCAGCCTTATTGGTAAAGGTCACAGCGGCGATTTGCCGCGCCGGCAAATCGCATTCCCTCACCAGGTGAGCTATTTTATTGGTGATTACGCGCGTCTTTCCGCTTCCGGCACCAGCCAGTACCAGACAAGGTCCGGAGACGTACGTCACAGCAGATTGTTGTGCATCATTTAACTTCATAATGAAAAGGAGCGAGCTAACGGTTTGAGAGAATGACGGTTTTTTAATTGCATGTGCGCGGCATCTAATTAGAATACGAAACACATAGTCGCGATGACGCGCATTATAAAGGAAATAGTATGCTTGATCCGAAAAAACTCGAAGAAATCGCCAAACAAATTTCAGACGCTGTACCACCCGGGGTACGCAATATGGCCGAAGGAGCCGAGGCACGGGTGAAGCAGGTATTGCAGGCCCAGTTAAGCAAACTGGACCTTGTTACGCGGGAAGAATTTGATATTCAAAGCCAGGTACTGATCCGTACCCGTGAAAAACTGGAAGCCCTGGAAGCCCGTCTGGCTAAGCTTGAAGAAGACAATACACCGGACGCATAATTGTTTCAGCGCTGCAGTAAACGCCTTAACGCTACAATGCGTTAAGGCCTATTCTGTCGACCATTAACCCCACAGCAAACACTAAACCGACATAGTGATTGTCCAGAAACGCTTTAAAGCAGGCCATCCGCCCGCGATCCCGTGTTTCGTAAGACTGAATAGCAAATAAAACGGCACAGGCCACCAGCGCCACATACACTGGCCAGCCGTAATTCAGTGAAACCGCAATACTTCCCAGAACACCCAACGTGAACAGTTGCAGTAAGCCAATGATCAGGCGGTCGTTTTTACCAAATAAAATAGCAGACGATTTAATGCCGACAATCAAATCATCATCGCGGTCGACCATGGCATAGTAAGTATCGTAAGCGATGGTCCATGCCAGATTAGCAATAAACAGCAGCCAGCCTTCAACGGGCACATACCCCAGTGTGGCCGCAAAAACCATGGGGATCCCCCATCCGAATGCCGCACCCAGCACAGCTTGCGGCATGTGGGTGTAGCGCTTCATAAACGGATAACTGGCAGCAAGTAACAGGGCAACGACTGACAGTGCAATGGTTTGCCAGTTAAGCAGCAAAACCAGTAAAAACGAGATCCCGACCAGCAAAGCAAACAACTGCAAGGCTTCTTTTTCAGTTACTGTGCCCGCTACCAGCGGACGCTGATTGGTGCGCTTTACACTGCCATCTACTTTTCTGTCTGCGTAGTCGTTGATGATACAGCCGGCAGAACGCATCAATACCACGCCGGCGATGAATATCAGCGAGAGCCCCAAATCCGGCAGGCCACCGGCAGCGATAACCAGCGCCCAGATAGTGGGCCACAGCAGTAAATAAATACCGATGGGTTTGTCCATGCGGGTCAGTTGCATGTACGCCCGCCAGTTACTAAAAGACAATTCAAGTGACATGTTTAACGTTCCGTTTGATAAACAGGTGATGCAGGTAAGAACAGTTCAGCGACCAGCAGGGCATGCTGCCGGTAATGAAAGCAGGAGCGCCGGCCAAGAAGCGTGATACCGGTATCGCCGGCGAAAGATGAATTACCCACTTTACATAACTCAAAGGCGCCGCGTTCGAAGCGGTCATCATTAAATAAACGCTTACCCAGAGGCTGACTGCCAAGCTGATTAAATTCAGTTTCCATCAGCACCACCGGAATTACCGAGCGGGCGAATACCCAGGGCGTGCCGCCATTCTGCAGCAGGACTTCACGAACAATGTATTTACCGTCGCCATCTGGTGGCGCCACAGCACTGAGACAAGATAATTCAGCATCATGGAGCGGCGCATTGCCTTCCCCCACCAGTGCCAGAGAAAATTTGTCTGTAAGGGATTCTATCCGGTCGGTCAGTGAGCCGGTGTCCAGCAACCAGGAACGGGCACAGACCGGCAAAGCCTGAGCAGCACTGGCAGCTTCCCAGGCAACATCAAGACCGGCGGGAAAGGTTAAATCTAATTCCAAAGACTAATACACCATTGAAGATAACGGTCCTATCTTAGCATTGGTATAGCACTGAGCCCAAAGTCCTGTGCAAAGATACCCTATATTGCGGTGTTTATTTCGCGGCGTTTGCTAAACTACACTCATACTTGTAACGCGTTAACTGACTGAAATTCTGTATAGCCTATGAAAATGTTATCTCTTCGTGCATTCGCAGCGTTGTCATTACTTTGTAGCCTGCTGAGCTTTTCAAGCCATGCCCAGGATGCTCCGAACTACGGGTATTTAAGCCTGGAGCCGGACATTATTACTAATTACATTGGTCCTTCCGCGAAAAAACTTGGCTATGTGCGGGTCACGGTAGAATTGATGATAGACAGTGTGGATGTACTCGATATTGCAGAGCATCACCTGCCACTATTGCGTGCGACAGCCATCGAGATATTTGGTCAGCAACCGGAAGATAAAGTGAAATCGCTCACCGGACGGGAAGACATCCGGCTGGCAATTTTAAAGGCGCTGCAGGATCACATGCGTAAAGAGACCGGCGCAAGCATTGTAAAAGACGTCATCTTTACCAAGTATCTGTATCACAGCTGAGCCGGTTTGCGGCGGCCTGAGCCCAGTGCCAGTAACGCCGCCATCAAACAACCGCTGATGAGGCCGACAGTATGAGCCGTGTTGGCCATGTTCACCCACAGCACATCAGCATAGCCCAGTACCAGCCACACCAGCATAAAGCCAACAATGGCTTTGGGAATAGATAATCCCCAGGATGGTCTCAGCCAGCCAATCCACCATACGAATCCGAGTACGGCATAAACCACACCGGACAAACCGCCGAAGGCAGGACCACTTACCACAGCCTGCGCGAGATTTGATGCTATCGCGGAGACCACAAACACCAGCAGTAACATGGAGAAACCAAAGGTGCGTTCAATCTGCGCGCCCAGCATACTCCACCACAACAGATTAAAAATAAAATGTAATGCAGAGAAATGTATGAATGCAGGGGTAATCAGGCGCCAGTACTCATGGGTTTGCAGCAACTGTCCCACAGGCTGCATTTTCAGGTACTGACTGACAGTACCGAAGAAGCCGAGCCAGGATAAGGCATAAACCAGTGTACAGATGAACAGAACGGAGGCTGCGAACGGCGCAGTTTTCGCCCACGACAACAAATTGCCGATGCCGAGATTACCGGATTTCGAAGGATGTAATGCCACGTGCTCACCGTTTTCCCAGGCAGCCTGCTGATATTTAGGATGGCCTGGCTGACGGATGAACTCTTCGCAAATTGCAGTCGCACGGCTAATGTCTCCGCCATCAGCGAGTACAATAATGTACTCACCCTCTTTTTCAGAATCTGCAACCTGAGAAGGTAACTGCTGGCTGGTCAGATAATTCGCCAGCAGATGAGCGTAACTTTCATTGGTAATAGCAATTAACGGTGTACTCACGTTTATGCTGTCACCACATCCTGAGAGAGCTTCCACGCTTCAAAGCCGCCGTCCATGCTGTACACGGAATCGTAGCCCTGCTGCGCGATAACGTTAGCCGCCTGCTGGCTGCTGACGCCGTGATAGCACACCACCAGCACGGGTTTGTCTTTGGCAGTGTTTGTCAGAAATTCAGCGAAATTGTCATTACTGAGATGAAGAGCATCAGGCATGTGCCCTGTTGCAAAAGATTGCGGATCACGAATATCGACAACCGCAAACTCGCCGAGTCTGGCTGCTGCATCCTGTACGCTGATATGCTGAAATTCTGACATTGTTGATAACTACCAGTTAAGAATAACTTTTCCGGACTGCCCTGACCCCATGGTATCGAACCCTTTCTGAAAATCGTCGATACTGTACTGATGGGTAATAACAGGAGAAATATCCAGACCACTTTGTAACAGACTGGCCATCTTGTACCAGGTTTCAAACATTTCACGGCCGTAAATACCTTTGATGGTTAAGCCTTTGAAAATCACCTGATTCCAGTCTACCGCCACATCAGTTGGCGGGATCCCCAGCATAGCAACCTTTCCGCCATTATTCATCTTATCTAACATGTCACGGAAAGCAGCAGGGACACCGGACATCTCAAGGCCCACATCGAAGCCTTCGGTCATGCCCAGTTCGTTCATGACATCTTTTAATGAGGTGGTACCCACGTTGACCGCACGGGTTGCACCCATTTTTTCGGCCAGTTCAAGACGGTACGGGTTTAAGTCAGTGATCACCACATGACGTGCACCAACATGCTTCGCTACTGCCGCAGCCATAATACCGATAGGACCGGCACCGGTAATCAGCACATCTTCACCGACCAGATCAAAGGACAATGCAGTATGTACAGCGTTACCGAACGGGTCGAAGATTGACGCCATATCATCGCTGATATTGTCAGGAATGCGGAATGCGTTGAACGCCGGAATCACCAGATATTCTGCAAAAGCACCGGCCCGGTTAACACCAACCCCTTCGGTATTCCGGCACAGATGACGACGCCCGGCACGGCAGTTACGGCAATGCCCGCAGGTGATATGACCTTCACCGGACACTCTGTCACCAATTTTGAAACCGGCCACCTCCTGACCCATGCCCACAACTTCACCCACATACTCATGACCAACGACCATGGGTACAGGGATGGTTTTCTGAGACCATTCGTCCCAGTTATAAATATGCATGTCGGTACCGCAAATAGCGGTTTTACGAATTTTGATCAGCAGATCGTTGTGACCCACTTCCGGCTCTGCCGTATCCTGCATCCAGATCCCGGGTTCGCGATGCGCTTTTACCAGTGACTTCATCAGATAACTCCTAACTCTTTACCCACTTCGATAAACGCATCCACAGCTTTATCTACATGCTCAATGGTGTGGCCGGCTGACATTTGCGTGCGGATACGGGCCTGACCTTTTGGTACGACGGGATAAGAGAAGCCCACAACATAAATACCTTTCGCCAGCATTTTTTCGGCCATTTCACTGGCCAGACGGGCATCACCTAACATAACCGGAATGATGGCGTGATCTTTACCCGCCAGAGTAAAGCCCGCTTCTTCCATGCGTGTACGGAAATGCACAGCGTTTTTCCACAGTTGCTCACGCAGTGCATGACCGTCAGCCATCATATCGAACACTTTCAGTGAGGCAGATACGATGGGAGGCGCAACGGAATTAGAAAACAGGTACGGACGTGAGCGCTGACGTAACCATTCAACAATTTCTTTCTTGCCGGAGGTGTAACCGCCGGATGCTCCGCCAAGGGCTTTACCCAGCGTGCCGGTGATGATGTCAACGCGGCCAATAACGTCACAGTATTCGTGGCTGCCACGGCCATTTTCACCGAGAAAACCGGTAGCGTGACAGTCATCAACCATCACCATCGCATCGTATTTGTCTGCAAGATCGCACACGCCTTTCAGGTTGGCGATAACGCCGTCCATGGAAAACACACCGTCGGTGGCGATAATTTTAAACCGTGCGCCATCAGCAACGGCCTGCTTAAGTTGCGCTTCGAGTGCGTCCATATCGTTATTTGCATAGCGGTAACGTTTTGCTTTGGATAAGCGCACACCGTCGATGATGCTGGCGTGATTCAGTGCATCAGAAATGATCGCATCTTCCGGCCCGAGCAAGGTTTCGAATAAGCCGCCATTGGCGTCAAAACAGGACGGGTACAAAATGGTGTCTTCGGTACCCAGAAAATCGCTGATTTTCCCTTCCAGTTGTTTGTGAATATCCTGCGTACCGCAGATAAAGCGCACCGACGCCATGCCAAATCCATGACTGTCCAGGCCTTCTTTGGCTGCCGATACCAGATCCGGATGATTGGCCAGACCTAAATAATTGTTCGCGCAAAAGTTAATGACTTCACTGCCATCGTCGACGGCAATGTCAGCTTGCTGCTGTGAAGTAATAACCCGCTCATTTTTGTACAGACCTTCTTGTTTTACTTCTTCTATCTGCTCACGCAAATGCGTGATAAATGACTGTGACATGTTTCTCTCCGCCGTCGAAAACGCGTATTCTAATGGTTGGGTATTGATGGGTACAGCCTTGCTGTATCAAGGGTTCAAACCTGCAGACGGGGAGTGTAAATTTTTTCGCACACCTTTGCCCGGCATTTGCGGATTATTTCTGAGATCAAAACTCAAACTGATGCTGAGAACTGCCAGCGTTGCGTTTATCCACATTTTGCCAGCAGCCGTCTTTGACGTTTTTCTCCAGCCGCTCCCAGAGTTGCGCTTCAGGAATGGGCGGGCTGATTAAATAACCCTGGGCCTGATGACAGTAAAACTCTCCCAGTTTGCCCAGTTGTTCCGGCGTTTCCACCCCCTCAGCTATCACGGTTCTTCCCAGACTTCTGACGAGGGCGATGGTAGATTCCACAATATTGGCATCTTCCGGATTATCCAGCATGCCGCTGATAAAAGACTGATCGATCTTTACGTAATCTACAGGCAGGGATTTCAGGTAACTCAACGACGAATAACCGGTGCCGAAGTCATCGATAGCCACCAGACACCCCATATCCTGCAAGGCTTTGCACACATCAATGGCGGAATCCATATCAGACACCAGCGCGGTTTCTGTCAGCTCCAGCTCCACTTTATCCGGAGCCAGCTCATAGAGTGCCAGTTGCTGGGCCAGAAAATTGGGCAGTGTGATATCTGAAAACTGTGCAGCAGAGATATTAATTGCCATTTTCAGTTCACTGTATCCACTGATATTCAACTCATTGAGAATACGCAGAGAACGGGTGAGTACCCAGTAATCCAGTTCCAGCATAAACGGCGTATTTTCCAGCATGGGAATGAATTCCCCCGGAGAAATATATCCTTTTACCGGGTGATACCAGCGGATAAGCGCTTCAAAGCCTTCCAGCCGGAAAGTATCAATACTGATTTGCGGCTGCAATGCCAGACTGAACTGGTTTTCTCTCAGCGCCACACGGGCTTCCCGCTCAAGTTCTACTTTACGCATGACCTTAATATTCATCGATGCATCGTAAAGTTTGAAAGAGGCGCCTTTCAATGCTTTGGCTTCATACATGGCAATGTCAGCATGCCGCAACAGCTCCATCGCCGTTGTTTCGGGCTGATTAGTGATGGCAACACCGATACTGGTAGACACGTAAAACGGCAGGGAATCTACCTGAATAGGCCGTGAAAACACGTTAATAACCGATTTCGCCACCGCTTCCACTTCACTTTTATCACGGACTTTGCTGAGTAAAATAACAAACTCATCTCCGCCAAAGCGCCCGACCAGGTCGTGTTCACCTACTGCATTGGCTATACGCTCAGAAGCAGCATGAATTAATTTGTCGCCGACATCATGGCCGTGACTGTCATTGACCTTTTTAAAATCATCCAGGTCGAGAAATAACACCGCAGCCAGCCCCTGATCACGGGTGGCGTTCACAATGTGTTTTTCAATCTGAAAGGTCATCATTGTGCGGTTTGGCAGGCCTGTCAGGCCATCAAACATGGCCATGTTTTCAAGCTGGGCGTTCGACGCTGCAATCTTTGAATCCTGTTCTTCCAGCCGTTCAGCAAGGTTATGCGCCGTTTCTTCCAGCAAATCGAGTTCATCAGGGAACAGCTTGTCTTTCCATTGACGGCGAAAACTACTGCCATGGGAAAACTCCTGATACCTGTGTTCTGCCAGTAACGGTAGCCGCTCCACCAGCTGAAGCAACTTGGTTTTATATTGGTGGATAAGTAACAGCAGCAAAACAGTAAAGAGAAAGAAAAGTGTGATGGCTGTACCGATAACCATGTTCTGGTAGGCGTTTACCGACTCAACGACCGCCGTAATATCGCGGATAAACAGAATGTAGTAATGCTGTTCAGACATAGGCAGCAAGCTCACCAGCAGGCGCTTCTTATCCTGTTTGACCAGCACGCCCCGTTCAACCATCCCTTCAGTGGTGGCATCTGAAGGCGTCGCCGCCAGTACAGTATTGACGATTTGTTGATTCTGATTCGACAACTGACTGACAATTTTTAAATCAATATTGTCAGCGCTGTATCCTTCGTAGCGCACAATGGCAATTTTATAAGCGCTGGAAAACTGGGAAAGTGCAGCCAGAAGTTCACCGAAGCTGGAACTGAGCACCAGCACCGCGATTTGTTGATCTTCTATCATGATGGGCGCGGTCACGTAGCGGTAACACATCTCACGACAATCAAACCGGTTCTGCGGGCGAATTTGATCCCGGGTATGTTGCTCCATCTCCGGTATGAACACGGGCATCTTTTCACGGTTACCGGTTATCAGCTTACCGTCTGCATTGAACAGCCACATGTCACTGATTTGCAGGCTGACATTCAGCGCATCCTCAGACTCTTTCAAAGCGTTAAGTAATTCCTGCTCTGATAAGGTTTCGGTATGGCCCCAGCGGGAAAAAGTTTCCACCCAGACCAACAGCCTTACAGTGAACAATTCGTCCATCCATGCCATCTGACGCTGATTTTTAAGCTGGAAGTCTTTGTGCTGCTGCTCGATATTGCTTTGCGACTGCGCAATCAGCATTACCGCGATAGCGACTGTTACAGTAAGCATCATTGCAACGACAATGCTCAGTAATTTGGTGGTAACCGATACTTTAACTTTCATATCAGAACCAGTACATAACCTGTACTGCCCACATTCGCCAGTACTCGGCTGTGTCTGGTGTATTCTGAGGGCCGGGAATGCTTGTCAGCCGGCCGGCTCCGTTTACCCAGTGGTGCTCAGCCTGGATACGCCAGTTGGGCCTTGGATCCCACTGAACGCCTACCGTAGCGGTTTTCTCATAGCCAAAATAAGCAGGAATGACACCACCGGTTGCCGCTTCAAGCTTTTCACCATCACGATCATTGCGGTCGGAGACATACATGTCGTATCCCAGCGTCAGGGTAAACTGAGAATTAAGCATGTAACGGATCTGCGCATATCCCCCTTCCCCTTTATTTTCATCAAAGAAGGCTGGTGAATAGCCGCCGAAATCACGACTGTGATTACGCTGCAGCTCTGCATTAAACTCCCAGTTTTCCGCATAGTAAACCGCAGACAACGTATATAACCTGACAGTCCTTCCGCCCTCGAACAGGTTTTCATTGGCTGATGGATGGTAAGTGAAGTCGGAATCCAGCCAGCTTGCGCCCAGTTGCCAGTCCAGTGACGGCGGCTGCCAGAACACACTGAACTGATGGGCATAGTCCTGCTTCAATTCTCCCTGTGCAAATTCGCCCAGCAACGCTTTTGTCTGATAGCTGCTCATGGGGGAACTGCCGTAACTCCAGTTTATCTTCAGATTTCCCTCGTCAGAGGAGCGGTACAATTGCAGTAACACTCCATCACTGCCCAGCGCTACATCACGGAAATTATCGAAATAAATGGACTGCGGGAGAATGATAGTAGAACGGGTTTGCGGTACATCCCGGGTGGCGGAATATAACCAGTGCGGACTTTTAAAACGGCCCAGGTTGATATTTGCGGTCCAGTTTTCCATATCAGGTAAACGCCAGTCGACAAACAAATAGTCAATTCTGGCACCGCGCTCATAGCGATTACCGCCATTCAGATAAACAGCCTGCCCGACCACAGCAAGGGAAGCGTTCATGTCGTAGCGCATGTTTATACCCAACTCAGTGAGGTCAAAGCTGATTTCATCATCTTCATGGATAAAGTCGCTGTCGATTGACTGGCTTATTCCCTGAGAGAGAAACCCGTGCCAGCTGAACGCATCTTCAGCCAGGCAGTGCCGGGCGACCAGTGAAGAAAAGAAAAATACAAAAATGGCAGGAAAAGACTTCATGGTACGATAACCTCCCTGACGTCCTGCGACCAGGTACCCTGATACGCATAGCCGACGGCGCCCGGCGTGCTGGCTACGGCTTCCAGCACTTCAGTTTGAGTTGCGAGAGTCTTAGGCCGTTCTCCCTGACCGGAATAAATAATTTGATTCCACAGCCTTTCCAGCTGATAGGGAAACATTTTCAGCACTTGCCGGCAAAAGTCCCGGTGAGCATCTGAATTTGATTCCAGCACATACACCGTAATTTTTGTGCCATCGGGCCAGTACTGTTTGCGGGCTGAAAAAATATCGCGCACTTCACTGCGGGTAAGTTGATGTTGCTGAATATTTTTATTCAGAATCACTGCCGCTTCAGAAGCATGGGCTGAAAAAGTGATACACAGAATGATGCAGGCTACAAGCATCCGTAGCAGCGGGAGACCCTGTCTGGTCGCAACGTCCTGGCGGAAGAAAATGAGCAAATGACACCTCATCCTTAAAGAAACGTGTCTGATAGAATTTTGCGTATATACAGTGTAGAGGGTTCTGGCCATTTTGCGTGATTTTTTTTGAGGAAAATCACATTCATACAAAATAACCAATAAATCTACAGCAACTGGTCAACCATTTGAATAACACTGGCTGTTGAAATCCGGGACATCAAGTCCGGTCCTTTCGCTCTTGTTCCCCAGGGCAGTGATTCCCAGGATTTGCCGGTTTGCTCCTTAATACACTCATCGTAAACCGACACGACGCGCTGTAAATCATTGTACGGGCCGGTCCGGCGGGGATTAGAGTGGGCGTATAAACCGATAACCGGAGTGCCGGCCATCGTTGCCATATGTGCAGGGCCGGTATCCGGTGCGATCACCAGTGATGCCCGCTCAAGCACGGCCAGCATATCGTGCAATGAAGTTTTACCTACCAGGTCGCGGGCGATATGGCTGGTGCAACGTAAAATGGCATCGGCAAGTTGCCGGTCAACTGGCCCGGGGCCACCGCACAGTATCACAGGAATGCCTTTTTCATGCAGGTGGTCAGCAACCGCCGCATAGCGCTCAGGTAACCAGTTTCTTTCAGCTTTGCTTGCTGCAGGGCTGATTACCGCATAACGGCGATATTCTTCTGCCAGTTCCGCGGCAAATTCAAAAGCACTTTCAGGCAGGGGTAAATCCCACTCAGGCTTTCCGGCTGGAGGCAGACCAAGTGCGTCGCCGAAATCCATGAAGCCGTCCAGAACATGCGCATGCTGCCTCGCTTTGACCCTTTTATTGGCAAACAGCCAGTGAAGCTCTTTGCTTCTGGCCCAGTCGAAGCCGATCCTCTCACGGGCCTTGATAACCCTTGAAGCCAGGTTCGCTCTTAATGCCACCTGCATCATCAGCAATGCATCAAAATATTCTCCGCTGACGGCTTCGCGCAGGGCATTAACGGCCTGTTTGCCCTGCTTTTTATCGAACACGATAAAACGGACGTCCGGCAACATTTTCATCAGCTCATATTCAATTTTGCCGATGACCCAGGTTAACTCTGCATCCGGCCAGTGTTGTTTTATCCGATGGACTAACGCCGCCGCATGGCAGACATCGCCAATAGCAGACAACCTCATCAAACAAATCTTTTTCTTCAAGGACCCACCTCTAAAGCTGAAAACTGTGAAATTTTCATTACAATGACCAATTTACCACATTAACGATGTAGCATGGCGATAAAACAAGTGTCAGCAGGCAGTCACCATATCCTGACCTGCGCAGATGAATATCCGCAAATTACACCGCAGTGGTTTGACCCGCAATGGTGGCAGGAAAAAGGTGCAGTTAACGGTCAGGCGAAAGGCCGGGGAACCACGTTATTTCTGGACGTAGACGGAGAGGCGCTTGTGCTGCGCCATTATCGTCGCGGCGGATTACCGGGCAAGTTGCTTGACGACCAGTATGTGTTTGGCGGACTTGAGGCAACACGTCCCTTTAAAGAACTTCGTTTGCTGTCAGCCATGCGTGACCAGGGTTTGAACGTCCCCCGCCCGGTGGCCGCACATGTACAGCGCAGTGGTCTGGTATACCGTGGGGATTTAATTACCGCAATGATTCCTGAGAGTCAGGATCTGCATGCTGTGCTATGCCGCCAACCGTTACCGGAAGACAGATGGTTCGCCACAGGTGTTGCCGTAGCCAGAATGCACCGTGCCGGTGTGTACCATCACGATTTGAATGTGAGAAATGTGATGATAGATAGTCGGGAAGAAATCTGGATCATTGATTTTGATCGCTGTGACTTCCGCGCCGGCGATAAATGGAAAACCCGAAACGTGGCGCGTTTTTTACGCTCACTGGTTAAAGAAAAAAATAAGCATGCCGGATTTCACTGGCAGCAAAGCGACTGGAATGCCTTTCTTGAGGGCTTGCAATCTGTGTGATTGAAACTCAGCCCGCAGACAGGTAATTTCGTTATCTCTACAGAAAAGAAGACACACTATGCACACACGAGCCATTTACCCGGGCACTTTTGACCCGATAACAAACGGGCATGCAGATTTAATCGAGCGTGCTTCCCAAATGTTTTCACATGTCATTGTGGCTATTGCGTCAAACCCCAGCAAAAAGCCACTTTTCTCGCTGGAAGAACGGGTGGAGATGATTCGTGAAGTCACCAGAGACTTACCTAACGTAGAAGTGCGTGGCTTTACCGGACTCCTCGCCGCGTTTGCTGATGAGATTAATGCTACGATACTCATCCGTGGTTTGCGGGCGGTGTCGGACTTCGAGTACGAATTTCAACTGGCGAATATGAACCGCCGCCTGAATCCGAAGCTGGAAAGTGTGTTCCTGACCCCGGCAGAAGAAAACTCGTTTATCTCATCCACGCTGGTCAAAGAAGTTGCTTTGCATAAGGGTAAAGTCACTGATTTTTGTCATCCGGTCGTGGAAGAAGCGCTGAAGCAGCGCTTCCACGGTAAGTGATGGCTGGCAAAGTGTGATGAACCGTCTGCCGCAGAGATGCGGCAGTCAGGACCCGCTGGATGGGTTTACGCCGTGTTTCTCAATGAAAGCTATTTCTGGCACTCCGGACAGTAGAAGGTATTGCGTTGTCCAATCACCACGCTTTTGATTTCACTGCCACACACTTCACACTCCTTTCCGGCACGGCCATAGACTCTTAAATGCTGGGCGAAATAGCCGGGGTTACCGTCGCTCTGAGCAAAATCTTTCAGTGTAGTACCGCCCTGTTCAATGGCTTTTGCCAGCACTTCTTTAATGGCGTCTGTCAGCACAGCATAACGTTTTGCGCTGACACGACCAGCTGCCCGGCGCGGGTCGATACCCGACATAAACAGCGCTTCATTGGCATAAATATTCCCGACTCCCACTACCACGTCATTATCCATGATGAAGGTTTTCACCGGGCTCTTTTTCCCTTTTGCCAGTTCCACCAGCCGTTGTGCATCAAAATCGTCTGTAAGCGGCTCAGGCCCCAGTTTCAAAAGCAGTTTATGCATCTCACCTGTTGGCTGCCATAAACAGGCTCCGAAGCGCCTGGGATCGTTAAAACGTAAGCATTTACCGCTCTCAAGCACAATATCGATATGATCATGTTTAACCGGCGGATGCGTGGCGTCAATCACACGTAATTTACCGGACATACCCAGATGCAGCACAATCTCTCCGTTGCCGGTATCTATCAATAAATATTTCGCCCGCCTGCGGATGTTACGGATTTCACAGCCCTCAGCTTTAAAAATATCATCCGGTACAGGCCAGCGAAGCCGCTTATCACGCACAATGATTTTGCTGATTGTCTGATTCATCAGCCAGGGCGAAATGCCGAGGCGGCTTACCTCAACTTCAGGTAATTCAGGCATAGAACATTACTTCCTATTGATCCCAGGGTAGTAAACCGGTGAGTGTAGCATCACTCAGGCGGTACCAGGCATTCTCTGTTTTCACCAGCGTTTTATCTTGTTGGGGATAAAAGGCAAACACCAGGCCGTCAGACTGGCCGGCCAGCCATACCACTGCTACCAGAGGCTCAGTGCGCGGCTCCGCCGCCATTTCCTCAGGCTGCAACGTTGCTGAACGCCAGGCGCTGATTTGCTGCGCGGGAGTAGTGACAATCTCCGGGTCCGGAGAAACCTGCCGCCAACCCTGTCCGTTTCTGACCAGCTGGCTCTGCCCCTGCTCTATTTTTAATACATAAGCGTCTTGCGGGATCAACGGCACCACGGCGGGCGCTTTTGCCGATGGCAGAAATGTATCCAGATTGAACAAGGCAATCATAAGCAACATAGAAAATATCACTACGTTGTTCATACCGCGCTGTGAAAGAAAAGCCATAAAGTTACTCACTAAAGAAACCGGAAAGGCTCCTACACCTGCTGTCAGCGCCCGTTCAGAAACACGGCGTAAACCCATCCATGGGGCCTCGGCTGCCGCATCCCTGCGGCAGACGGTTTCTGAACGGGCGCTCACTCCGGTGTTGCGCCTTTTCCGGTAAGATTAACGCACTGGAGGCTAAACGCAAAAAACCCGGCAAGAGCCGGGTTTTCGTGGAGACAAAAGCAAGTTTTATTACTTGATTTTTGCCTCTTTGAACATAACGTGCTTACGCACAACGGGATCGTATTTTTTGATCTCCATTTTGCCAGGCATGTTACGCTTGTTTTTGTCAGTGGTGTAGAAGAAACCTGTACCTGCTGAAGAAACTAATTTAATTTTATCACGCATTGTCGGCTTCCTTAGATTTTCTCACCACGGGCACGAAGATCAGTCAGAACTGAATCGATACCCTTTTTATCGATGATACGCATGCCTTTAGCAGACAGACGCAGTTTAACAAAACGGTTTTCGCTCTCAACCCAAAAACGGTGAGTTTGAAGATTTGGCAAAAAGCGACGACGAGTCGCATTGCGCGCGTGCGAACGGTTATTACCAACCGCTGGACGCTTACCAGTAACTTGGCATACTCTTGACATTGTATTTGTCTCCAGAACTACAAAACTGTCGCGCCAATCGATCCCACCTAATAAGTATTCCGGGTCAGTTGACGATATTACGATAAATTAGAGGGCGCATTTTATACAGCAAACAGACGCAGATTTCAATAAAAAAGGCTAAAAACCTTCTTTTCATCGCGACATTTTTTACGCTAACTCATTTTTTAGCCGCGCGCAGACCATGAAAATTCATCCGTCACGCACAATCGGGGGCGCATAATACCACCTAAAATCGATCCTGTAACGATCTGATCGCAGATCTTTTACTCAATGATCAGATCAATCCAGGAATGACGATCGCGCATTCGTGAAATCAATCAGTCTCGCCGGCCGTCTTAACATTTGTCCGCCATCACGTGAAATCGGGATCCAGGGGAACGTACCACGCCCTTTCGCCGGCTTCAGCGTAAATAAATCCAGCGGCACGGAAATATAGAAACCTTTGGTAAAGCTTCCTTCTCCGTACTCTTCTGACGATACATCGGTAAATGCAGCATACGCTCCCACCACAATACCGCTGTCGAAGCGCTTGGCGAAATCAATATTCACCCCTTTGTCCTTAGCAAGGAACTGTCCGGCGCTCACCGTCAGCATGGTGTCATCCAGAAACTCAGGTTCCCAGTAAGCACTGATGTGGCCGGTGAAGGCTGTATAGTCCAGGAAACTGAACTGATCATCATAATCACGCTGCTTAACGTAATTTATGTCCACACCAAACGCCAGAGAACTGTCTACAGGACGCCAGAGTACTTCACCACCAGCACCGCCGTACATGGTTTCCAGGTAGCCACCGTAAGCCTGGGCGAAGAAATCATTGCCAAGGCTGTCATTCCACTGCATGAAGGCGGTATCAACCCACAAGTCATTTTCCACATATTCACGCACGTAGGTTCGTACACGGGGAAGGGTTGAGGTATCCTGGTCAACGGTAAAACTGAACTTGTCGAAATTGTCGAAGAGTGTGGCGCGGATACTGGAAATTGCAGTCCAGTTCTGGTTTATCGCATAGCCGCCACTCAGGATCAGGCCGCCCTGATAAAGATAAAAATCTTCCGGGTTACCGAATGTCTGCGTATAGAAGAAGTCGACAGAATGGAACAATCCGCTGGTTTTTTCCGGATCATACTTATCGAGTACATTGTCTTCCGGCGCCTGTCGCGTGTATGTCTGCTTAATATCTGCTTCGATATCTTCGTATTTAGCAGCCACTTTAAATGCATCCGCATCAATGACAGTATCCACCAGCGGTAAACGACCGGCATTTTCGACGATATGATAAGACTTCACCGACTCAGGCAACTCAGATGCAGCAATACGTCCAATCCGCTCAGCCGCCTCATTTTTATCACGGTATGCAATCTGATTACCGTAGAAAATGGCTTTATCTTCTTCGATAGAGGCATCAGAAAGAATAAAGCCGCCATCAAATGCCAGGTCACGGTATAAGCGGCGCTTATTAACGGAATCCACACCTGTAGCAGGTTTTGACTGCACGATATCTCTGGGCGGCTTATCTATTTTCACCTGTTTAGCGGTATTCATATTGAAGTGATAAGTCACACCAAATCCGAATGTATTTCCGCGCTGATAGTTTGCAGAGAAGTCGAATCCTTTCCAACGGTACACGGCACCGATGTTAAAGCGGGTATCCTGCTCCAGTGCACCCGCCCGGTCATTGGTATAATTGTTCCCTTCGTATTCCAGCTTGAGGCGCAGAGGCTCCCAGGGAGTCTGATACTCAATACCACCAAATACAGCCATAGGGCCTTTGAAGAATTGCTGATAGTCAACTTTACCGCCCCGGCCTGAGAATCCGGTCGGTCTGTCACAGTAACTGTCTTTCAGCTTACAGAAAGGATTAGTAATATCGTCGGCAGTGCCCATATAACCCCAGCCAAGGCCAAGGTGAAAGTCGAACGGCCCCCAGGCTTTTGATGCTGTGACATATTCGCTTTCGAAAAAACCGGTGCCACCAAAGTCACGGAAACCCAGCGACACTTCAGGGAAATAAAACCCTTCTTTCAATAATCTGAATTTTACATCCAGACCCTTGTCTTTCAGCGTTTGATCGCCACTGAAACTTGGTACATCGCTGTAAAGCCGGGTACGTACGTCGGTATAACGGGCAGTGGCCTGCATCCAGTCGTACAACTGTAAATTCACCGACCAGAACCGGTATTCCTGATTGTCGGTGTAATTAATAAATAAATCACCTTCCTCACCCATTCGCGAAGTTGGTGTCTGTATCAGTCCGGTTCCGCCCTGCACCATCTGTGAAGGCTGAACCTGTAGCGTTACGCTGTCGTTACTCATCGCAGCACTACTAAAACAGGCAGCAGCAACAGCTACCGCACACCGTGTGTGCGTTCCTTTAAATTTCATCATGGCAGCACCCTGTGAACAGCAAGACTGGCCACTTTTTCATTTAAATCATCAACGTCAGGCGATAACAACCAGGTAAACAACGGCACGTAAATTTGACTGCCGGGCATGACTTGAGAATAAGATTTCCCCCAGTACGCGATATTCTGTTTAGTGATTTCTCCGCGGGGGGAAATGACATACACATAATCAGGGTCGGCATAGCCTCTCAGGTTCACCCCTTCAGCGTAATCTGCCGGCGTACTCTGATTACGGTATTCATATGACCCCGGCGTTTTCACCATGCCACTGAGCCACACGGTATCCGGTCTGCCAGTAAGGTAAATGGCGTAATTCCCTTCCTGAAGCATAGGATTTTGCTTCACGTCAAGCCGGGCCGCGTTCCGGTTTAACTTAACAGGCAGGCGTTTTGCCAGCGTCCAGTTTTCTACCTGTCTTTTAAGCGCATTCAGTGCAATCGCTTTTTCGTCGTTCACACTTAAATCTACAGCTACCGCATCAATGGACTGCAATACGTCTTTACGCATGGCTTCAACGTCTGCAGTGTCTTCGCTGTAAATAGCACAGGCGGGCCAGTACCAGTCGCCATTTTTTGCCGTGGTCTGCAAAATAAGAGACAGCCTGACCGGATTAAGATAACGGTACTGCTGACCGTTTACTTTTACATTCACCGATGCCAGCGTGGATGCACTGAATAATGAGATAATGATTAGCGCCATCAATCCTTTCATGGCTTCACCTCCTGACCATCAATCAGTCTCTGGGCACGACTCAGATACGTCATGGTAATTAACTCTCCGGCCGGCGATAACAGTTGTTCAGATTTCAGCATTTCACCACTTTTATCATCAAACCAGTAACGGTTTACCCACTGTGTCCCCGTTTCATAAAACGGGCTGGCGCCGTTAAAATTAACAGTTTGTTCAACCAGATACACAGAAAATTCATGATCCATAACCGTTAACTGGCTTGCCTCACCGCGCTGCCAGACAGTTTGTACATCCAGTCCGTAGCCATAATTTTCAACGTCCACCAGATAATCCCATGACAACGCTGCGCCGGTTGGATCAAACAGTGGATTAGCCAAAAGATCTGAGTGATAAATTAAATCGTTTGCGAGTCCGTGAGTTTCGGTAATCACGCCCTTTTGCATGGATAGTAAGGCATGATCAGCGGATACCCAGGTTTGTGTTTCACCTTCGATATAGGCCAGCGCCATGATGATCTGCACACGATCACCATGTTTAACGGCCATTAAATCCGCTTTGCTTTGTCTCAGAGTTTCAGAGGAAACGGTATTGTCAGATTGCGTGAAGGCCAGTTTGAGCGTGTCGTAATAAGCTTTATTCGTGCTGGAACAACCGCTGACCAGTACCAGGGCGAACAGAGAAGAAAGAATCCTGCGGAACATATTCCTAAACATCTTATTAGTAAAGCGATGAAAAAACGGCGGGGTACACCAGAAATAAAAAAGCCGCTCCGGTTAAGGGGCGGCTTTCAAAATACATTCAGAACTTACTGAGGTGCGTAAGTATAAGTTACTGTGATAGGAGTAGTAACTGTAATAGTTTGCGTACCAGATACAGTAACAGTGTCAGTTACTGTAGTCGTTGAGCCAACACATACACCGTCAACCAGCTCGTCACCATCGTTACAAGTTGGATCTGGATCTACAACATCGTCCAGGTCAGCTGAACCACGGTTGTTGCTCACGATTGCGCCTAATACGCCCAGGCCGATAACACCAGTAGCAATAGAACCGGCAGTCATGCTACCAGCAGCTCCAGTGGAACCTTCCCCAGAATTGTCTTGTGCAACAGCACCAAAAGCCATGGTTGCACCGATGACCAATGAAATTAATGACTGTTTCATAATTGTCCTTTATTAAAAATCCACCGACGCACTATCCTAAAGCATTTGTCACTAAGTGACTACTCTCCAGGCATAATTTGGTCGTAAAAAATATACGTTTCACATGCTCGTCGCATGGATCGCCGACGATCTGTCAGGATCGTAGACTTCAGTATAGCAAGGTTCAAAATTACATCAATCCTTTCTGTGCTAAAGAAAACACAGAATTATCTCCCACGATAAAATGATCTAACACACTGACATCAATAAGATTGAGCGCATGTTTTACATCCCGGGTAAGACGAATATCGGCATCGCTGGGATCTGATACGCCGGAAGGATGGTTATGGACCAGAATGACCGCAGCGGCGTTGTCATCAATGACCTGCTTTACAATCTCACGGGGATACACGGCTGCTGCATTCAATGTGCCGGTGAAAAGTGTTCTGAAAGCAATAAGATGGTGCTGGCTGTTTAGGCACATAATGGCAAAATGCTCTTTATACTCATGACGCAGAGATGCCAGCAGGAAGGCTTCTACATCACTGACATGATTAAATACCGATCTCGATTTCAACGGAGTTTCCAGCACTCTGCGGGATATTTCCGATACTGCGGCAATTTGTGCATAACGCATATCGCCTACTCCTTTGATATCACATAAACGAGCTTTTTTTGCACACACTACTTCCCGCAGAGAACCGAACTCGTCCAGTAGATTACGCGCGATACACAACGCCCCTGCACCACCCATACCGCTGCCAAATAACACTGCCAGCACTTCAGCATCAGAAAGGGCTGCCACGCCTTTTTCAAACAACTTTTCCCTTGGCCTTTCAGCCAACGGCCATGTTTTTAACCCGGTCATATCTGTTCCTTTATCATACGGAACAACAGCCTACGCTTTAACAAACAAGCTCACTACTGGCTGCAATGCCAGATCGGTCTGTCTACCGGTAACAGAAAACATCTGGTAGGCTTACCGCAATCTTATTGTCTGAAAAATGCACGATGCACTTATTCAATAAAAAAATTCTTCTGGGTGTTACCGGCGGTATTGCCGCCTATAAAACACCGGATCTGGTAAGAAAACTGAAAGCGCAGGGCTCTGACGTGAGAGTGGTACTGACACGTGGTGCAACAGAATTTGTCAGTTCATTATCGTTACAGGCGGTTTCCGGCCATCAGGTTCACAGCGAGTTGCTGGACGAGCAGGCCGAAGCCGGAATGGGTCATATCGAACTGGCGAAATGGGCCGATGTTTTGTTGATTGCACCGGCCACGGCGCACTGCATGGCTAAACTGGCGCATGGCCTGGCAGATGATCTGCTTTCAACATTGTACCTTGCAACCACTGCTCAGGTTTTCATTGCTCCTGCCATGAATCAGCAAATGTGGCAGGCACGGGCAACGCAGGATAACCTGCAAAAATTGCAACTTCGTGCCATCCGTTTCATCGGGCCGGCAGCGGGCGAACAGGCATGTGGCGATGTGGGACCGGGCAGAATGGAAGAACCGGAACTTATCGTATCAGCATTAGCCAGTGCCCTGACCGGTAATAAGCTGGAAGGTAAAAAAGTTGTCATTACTGCGGGACCAACCAGAGAGCCCATTGACCCGGTCAGATACCTATCGAATCACAGCAGTGGCAAAATGGGATACGCCGTAGCGCAGGCTGCGGCTGAGCAGGGCGCAGAGGTTGTGCTGGTGTCCGGCCCGGTTTCCCTGACAGTACCCCCCGGGATAAAACGCATCAGTGTGCAAACTGCTGATGACATGCTCGAAGCAGTTATGAGTGAGATCAACTCAGCGCAAATCTTCATTGCAGCGGCAGCCGTTGCCGATTATCGTATTAACCATCAGGCAGAAAATAAGATCAAAAAATCTGATGATAAGTTAACACTTACTTTTGTTAAAAACCCTGATATTCTTAAGACTGTAGCTGCATTACCCTCTCCGCCATTTACGGTAGGGTTTGCTGCTGAAAGCCAGAATGTGGAAGCTTATGCACGGGGCAAATTAGAAAATAAAAACCTCGACATGATTGCTGCGAATGACATCACCCTGGAAGGGCTTGGCTTTAATAGTGACGAAAATGCGCTGCATGTCATCTGGAAAGAGGATGACGTACAGTTGCCTCCGGCGAATAAAACAGAGTTAGCCAAATCGCTAATCGCGCTGGTTGCAAAACAATATAATAATAAACAATCAAATTAATGGTCTGCCGGTCGATAAACCGACATAAGATAATCAAAAACACAGACCACTTTAAAATGGAACCGGGATTGAGAACTGATCCTGAAGCAGAGGAAACACTCGCCTTATGCCTGCTGTAAAGAAAACAAACCGTCGGGCCCAGATACTTCAAGCACTGGCCGGCATGCTGGAAACGCACCAGGGCCAGCGCATCACAACCGCGAAACTCGCTGAAAAGGTGGGTGTATCAGAAGCGGCACTTTATCGTCACTTCCCAAGTAAAGCCCGGATGTTCGAAGGGCTCATCGAATTTATTGAAGAAACGTTATTCTCCCGTATCAATAAAATTCTGAACGAGGAAAAGGACTCAGCAGCACGGTGCCAGCTCATTTTGCACTTGTTACTGGGCTTTGCAGAGAAGAATCCGGGTATAACCCGCATCTTAAACGGCGATGCCCTGATGGGTGAACAGGACCGCTTGCGTGCACGGATTGCCAAGTTATTCGAAAGGCTGGAAACCCAACTGAAGCAAATTTTGCGTGAACGCAAGTTACGGGAAGGTAAAACGCTGGCTGCAGACGAAGGTGTAGTAGCCAATATGATGATTTGTTATGTCGACGGCCGGATAAACCAGTTCATCCGCAGTGGTTTTACCCGCAAGCCTACTGAGCAGTTCAACGAACAATGGCAGATGTTCAGACAGGTCTTTATCTGATTTGTCTGCACCGGAAATACAAAGAGCGCGATACCGCGCTCTTTTTCGTTAAGCTTACAAACTCTGAAGCTACTGCTTACTGAATGTATTGCCGAAGAAGTCTCCGTCATTCCACTCAGGACGGTTAGCCTGAGTAGCCAGTGTCAGTCCGATTTCAGCGTTCACACGGGTGAAAGTTTTTGCAGCATCCCAGTTAAATGGCTGGTTAATATCGTCACTGGGCTTGTGATAATGGGTTGCCAGAAACTCACCGAATTTTTTACTGCCATCTATATCGGGATCTTTCGATGTCAGGCCGGGCACCATAAACACCGAAGGCACACCCTGCTTTACAAAAGCATAGTGATCAGAGCGGGTAAACAATGCCTGCTCTGGCCAGGGGTCCGGGCTCAGAGTAATGCCGGCATTGCCTGCCGCCTCTTCTACTGACGCTTTCATGTCGCTGTGACTGGCACCAAATGCAATGACATCGGCAAAGGGATAGGTCAGGATTGGCATATCCAGATTCACGTCAGCCACCATGGATGTTACCGGCACCGTTGGATTACGGGCAAAATAATCAGCGCCCAGCAGCCCTTTTTCTTCGCCGGTTACGGAAACAAACAAAATAGAACGGGCTGGTTTCTCAGGTAATTCACTGAACAGCCTTGCGGTTTCGAGCATTACGGCAGTACCTGAGGCATTGTCCATGGCACCGTTATTGATGTTGTCTTTCTTAACTGTTTTGGCAAAGCCGATATGATCGGAGTGGGCAGAAAAAACCACATACTCATTTTTAAGGGTTGGATCGCTGCCTTCAATCATACCCACCACATTCGGGCTGGAAATTTGAGAATGCAGACTCTTTTTACTCAGAGAAATCGTCCCCGGAATCACAAAACCTGCCGGCGATTTGTCTTCTTCCAGTTCCGCATAAATATCATTTAAAGAAACAGGAGCATTGGCAAATAATTGCTGTGCGGCCGGTTCGCTAAGATAAGCACTGCCTTTCAACTGTGCGAACGTGTTCGCCGGTACGCCGTTTTCATCCAGCCATGCCATACGGGGAGTATGAATGTAGCTGAGCATATTCTGATACGGGCGTACTTTTTCAGCCACTGGCGTAGAAACCGTTATCATACCAATAGCACCATGCTGTGCAGCATAAGACTGTTTCTGATAACCCGACGCGAAGTGCGCCCCTTCTTCACTGGGGAAAGAAGCCGGCTTACCGGAGAGTACCACTACAATTTTGCCTTCCACATCCAGACCGGCGTAGTCATCGTGATTCAGTTCATCAGCAATGATGCCATAACCGGCGAAGACCATCTCACCGCTCAGAGCAGAGTCGGTGGCCATTAAATCAGGACCGGTCAAATAATCTTTAGGGTAAGCAAAAGACAATGTCCCGCCTTCCGTCTGATAAGTAAATTCGGGAGATTCCTGCACCAGACTCGCCTTGCGGAAAGGTACAGGTTGCATAAAACCATCCGTACCAGCTGGTTTGAGACCATATTTGGCAAATTCGGTGGCAATATATAACGCAGCAATATCGTGACCGCGGGAACCGGTATCACGGCCTTCCAGCAAATCATCAGCAAGGAAGAACAGGTGAGATTTGATTCTGTTCGTGTCAGGATTAAAATGGCTGCTGACGGCATCATCCTGCGCCGCAACACCCGTAACAGCAGACGCAGCAAACAGCCCGCTCAGGATTAATTTTCTTATCATAATCATCTTCAAAATTGCATAAACCACGGGCATGTTAACCCGGAAGATGATTTAAGCAAGGCGATTAACCCTATCCCTTGATACTTCCATGGTTTACGCTACGCTCAATAGAAGTACACACTAATGCGACCGCTATGCCAAGAAGCGCACAATACGATATAGACGAGATACTCGGACAAGCTGTGGACATATTCCTTGAATATAGTTTCCACGGCGCCATCATGGATGAAATTATCGCCCGCACCTCCTTTAACCGGCGCGGTTTTTATCTGGAATTTGGTTCTAAACAACAGTTCCTGTACAAAGTTTTAGAGCATTATCAAAAAACTCAGCTGATGCCTGTAGTCAGTGAACTGGAAAACCACCACGGCATCACCGCCATCAATACTTTCTTTTTGCGATATATCCCCCTGGTCTACGGCAGAGGCTGTTTACTGATTAACTGTGTCTGCGAACTGGGGAAGCAGGATCCCACAATAAGAGAAATGGGAAGACACTATCTGGACCGTCTGCAACTCGATTTTATCGGTTGTCTGGAGAAAGCCAAATTGTCAGGGGAAATAAAACCGGACATCAATATTGAGTCTGCAGCCCTGCAGCTTACCAGTTATGTTCAGGGTTTTGCCGTAAACGGCATCCTTGCTGAAAACCGTGAAGAGATGGTCATTGCCACAGAAGCTCTGCTAACCCCGTTGCAGGTTTAACAGAAAACCGTAAAATCATGCTCCCGAATGTGCATCTTAGGTTTTCAATTTCATGAGTAGTAACGACCCTTTGTACCGCATCCAGTTTGTCAGTAACGGCGAACGCTATGAGTTATATGTGAGGGAATTAAGTCAGGACAATATGTTCGGCTTTGTAGAAATTGGTGATTTTGTCTGGGATACTCACACCAGTCTCGTGGTTGATCCCAGCCATGAGAAACTGAAAACAGAGTTTTCAGATGTCGAAAGGACGTATGTACCTATGCACAATGTGTTACGCATTGATGCAGTAAAAAAACAGGGCACGGCAAAAATCACGCAACTTTCTGAAAAAGTAACCGCGTTCCCAAGCCCGATTTACACGCCGAAGAAAGACTGAATTTCCTTAACTGACCGGAGTTGTTGCTTTGCTGGCTTTTAGCATTATTGCAGTATTAGTTTTAATCCTGATATTTTTTGTGCTTAAAGTGCAAAGCTTACAGAAATTAGTCAATTCAAATAAGCATCTGGCAAAGCAAAATGCCAGTAAAGCCAATAGTGCTTTTGTCACTTTGAGTACTACGGCCAAATCTCTGCAGCAAATCTTTATCGAACGGGTTGAATCCGCCAGTAGCAAAGGCCTTATCAGTGGTAAAAAGTATGATGTTTTAATCTTGATTGTGTCCTCATCTGCAAAGATTATTTTTGATAATTGTGAGAAGGGACATTCAATTGAAGAAGGGCTTAATATCGCTTTGCGTGATACCGAACTTTCTATGGAAGACATCAAAAGCTTTATGCAGGAACAACCCAATGATGTACGTATCAGTTGGGTTAAAAATACCGCCGATGGCTTTATTAAAGCCTGTGATCTTATGACATCAGGGTTACTGGCTCCCCGCGCCTCTTCTTCCGCCTCTGTATAACATTTCTTTAGAAAACAATCACTCTGTTGAAAGATAAACAGGTGTCTTGATCACTGTTTTTTTCTGCCTATAATGCTGTATAGATATACAGGTAAATTATTATGGCAAATTCGCTTTCTCTGGTTGAAATGCACCCCGGAGTCTGGCGTGGCAGTCAGGCTCAGATGAAACAAAGCCGTCTGCTTCCGACGGGATTCACTCATTTTGATTCAGCATTGTCTGGAGGCTTCCCTGCATCCGGGGTAATCCGCATCGTGTGTCTGCCGGGTTGCGGTGAATTGTCATTTCTTAAATCTGTATTCAATTCATTACAAGCTGAAACGCTGGCGGTATTTATTAATGCGCCCGGTATGCTTACCGCCCCCTGGCTGAACCGGACCGGCTTCAATCCTTCTGACTGCAAACTTGTCACCACACCTGTTGATTTAAGTGGCTGGGCAACGGAAGAAGCCATCAAATCTGATGCCTGCTCACTGGTATGCTGCTGGACAAAATCGATTCTCCCCGGACAGGCACGGCGGCTTCAGGTGGCGGCGGCTCAGCATGAATGTATGGTGGTACTTTTCGAACATCCTGAGAATATACAACACCCGCTTCCCATCGCCTTAGATTTGCTTTTTATGCCGGCAACTGAAGGTTTTGAAGTGAATATCAATAAGCAATTGAAAGGCTGGCCAGTCCGGGGAGTTAAAGAGCGCTTTAAATACACGCCGGATAACAGTGCTATCGCATCAGCAATGTCCCGCTTTAACCGTCTGCCGGAGCAGGATGGTGCCCGTCATGGCTGATCAGCGCTGGCTGTATGTATACTGTTACCGGCTGACGCTGGATAACGCTCTGCATGCTGGAGCCACTGACAACAATTTACCTGTTGCGGTTTACCACCAGAAACGCAATGCCCTTATACAGTTAAACCGGGCTGCCCGTGCAGCAGGCATTGAGCAGGATATGGGACTGGCTCAGGCCGCGGCCTTATGTGAAAACCTGGAGCTCATCGACTACGATGAATCCATGGAATTGTCATTACTGAAAAATCTGGCCTCTCAACTTTATGAGTGTGTTGCAGAGATCTCAGTAAGCCCGCCGGATGGACTGGCAATACGTATCGATAACCTGGTGCGCTATTACGGCAGCTACGAACAAATATGGGAGGCCGTAAAAGCAGTGATCCTCTCACGTAACATACGGTGTCACTATGCTTCAGCATGGAGCCCGGACGCGGCCCGCGTACTTGCAAGGCAACAAACAAATATTCTGCTGCTGGAGAATGCATCAATTCGCCGGGCCCTGAATGAACTTCCCGTTTCTTCATTACTGCTCAGTCAGAAAGAGAGTCATGCGTTATACAGAGCGGGCATAAAACACCTGGGAGCCCTGTTTGAATTACCAGCCACTGAAATTGGTAAGCGCTTTAACAGCGATTTACTCAAATACCTGTTCTCACTGAAAGGAGACAGTTATCGCGCCGGACCGTTTTATCATCCTCCCGCGACATTCGAACAAACGGTTATTCTGCCTTTTGAAGTAACCGGCACAGACAAACTGAATGCGTACCTCGGTAAAATTTTGAAGGATTTAGGTATTTTTCTGCGACTCCGGAATGCCGGCACGCAGTGGCTTATCCTAACCCTCTGTTACAGAGAAGCAGACCCTGTGACGCTGGATATCAGGAAATCAGATCTTCGCTTCAGCTTTGATGAATGGGCGAACCTGATCGCCCTCAAACTGGAAACGACAGAACTGGCAGAGCCGGTTATTCAATTCACGTTATGTGCCGGTGAAATCAATGAATATGCCGGTAAAGAAGCTGACTTTTTTAATGCCAGGAAGCATTTCTTCGCCCGCCAGCAATTACTGAGTAAACTTACCGCCCGGTTGGGTAATCAGGCGGTTTCCGACGCCGGCTGGCCGGAGGACCACCGGTTTACGATGGCAAAAGCCTCCCGCTCTCACGCTTGCAGTGAACAGGCTGCACAACATATTCCTGCCTTTATTTTATCTCAGCCACAACGCCTGACAGGAACGCCTAAAATTGAGTTCGGCCCGGTGAGAATAGAAAGCGGTTGGTGGGACAATGCACCGGAACAAAGAGATTACTTCATCGCGCTGAATCAACACGGTCAGCGCATGCAGATATTCAGGGAACAGGGTGGATGGTATATCAGTGGCTGGTATGCCTGAATGCAATATGCAGAACTCGTTACTCAAAGTAACTTCAGTTTTCTTTACGGTGCGTCTTCACCGGAAGAACTGGTAACCACAGCAGCATTCCTGAGCTATCAGGCTATTGCTATTACTGATGAATGTTCTGTGGCTGGTATTGTTCGGGCGCACAGCGAGATATCGCGCCACCACTTACCGGTAAAGCTGATCTGCGGAAGCCTGTTTAATTTCGGCGAATCTTTACAATTTGTGCTGCTCTGCCCGGATAAAAAAGCATGGAGCGAACTGTGCCGTATCATCACCAACGCCAGACGTCGCAGTCCCAAAGGAGAATATGCGCTGGCAGAGTGGGACATCAAATCTGTCCGGCACTGTATTATCATCTGGCTTCCTCACCATAATGATGAAGAAAATGTCCGCTGGGGAGAATGGTTCAAACGCTTTCATCCTGAAAGAACATACATCGGCGCTGTCCGTCACCTTGATGGCAGAGATCATCTTCGTTTCGCTCAGTATGAGGCACTTCATGATAGTTTTTCATTGCCGGTAACAGCGTGTACCCACGCCCTTTTTCATCACAGCGAGCGGCTTGCGTTACAACATGTCATGCATGCTATGAAGGAAAATACCACGGTAGACAAACTGGGCCATCATGCTGTCTCTAATGCAGAAAGAGCACTCCGTCCGCTAAGTAAATTACAAAAGCTGTATCCGGCAGCCTGGCTTGCAACCGCATCCAGAATTGCATCGCAATGTGTATTCAGTCCTGACGAACTCAAATATCAATATCCTGCGGAACTGGTTCCGGCTGGTTATAACGCAACAAGCTGGCTGAGGAAATGCGTCGAAGAAGGCATTACAAGGCGATTTCCGGAAGGGATATCTGACTCTGTGCGGGCCATCATAGAAAAAGAGCTGACACTGATAGAGGAACAGCAATACGAATATTTCTTTCTGACCATTTACGACATTGTTCAGTTTGCTGCCGCGAACGATATTTTGTATCAGGGTCGTGGCTCAGCAGCTAACTCGGTTGTGTGCTATTGCCTTGAAATCACCGCTGTCGATCCCAGACAGATTAATGTGTTATTTGAGCGCTTCATTTCTAAAGAAAGAAATGAGCCACCGGATATTGATGTGGATTTTGAACACAGCCGGCGGGAAGAAGTCATTCAGTATATTTACAGCAAATACGGCCGTGAACGCACAGCGCTGGCAGCGACAGTAATCAGCTTCAGGTTTAAAAGCGCATTTCGCGAAACAGGTAAGGCGCTGGGTTTTCCCGAATCCCAACTGGATTATGTGATTAAAAATATAAACCGGCGCGACAGAGCCGTGCCCTGGCAGACTCAAATCGAATCCTGCGGTTTAAATCCGCAAAACCTTAAGGTAAGTCAGTTAATCAGCTTAACTGAACAAATTACGGGTTTCCCGAGGCATCTGTCTCAGCATGTGGGAGGGTTTGTCATTTCAGCCGGTCCGTTATATGAACTGGTACCTGTTGAAAATGCTGCGATGGCAGACCGCACTGTTATTCAATGGGATAAAGATGATTTAGAAACCTTAGGGTTACTGAAAGTCGATGTTCTTGCTTTAGGCATGTTAACCGCCATCCGGAAAACCTTCGCCCTGCTAAACCGTCAGTTTCCGGTGCCGGTATCGATACCGTTTATCACCGCGCTGGGCGATGATCAGCAAGTCTACGATATGATTTGTAAAGCCGATACAGTGGGCACATTCCAGATTGAATCCCGAGCGCAAATGACCATGCTGCCTAGGCTCAGGCCACGTTGTTACTATGATTTAGTGGTGCAGATAGCTATTGTCAGGCCGGGGCCGATACAGGGAGATATGGTGCATCCTTACTTACTGCGTCGTCATGGCAAAGAAGCCGTATCTTATCCGTCAGAGGAAGTCAGACAGGTACTATCCAGAACCATGGGCGTGCCTATTTTTCAGGAACAGGTTATTCAACTGGCGATGGTCGCTGCCGGCTTTTCGGGCGGGGAAGCCGATCAGCTTCGCCGTGCTATGGCGAGCTGGAAAAAAGATGGCCGGATTTACGAATTCCGTGACAGGCTGATTAAAGGCATGACGGAACGGAACTACGAACCGGCTTTTGCGGAACAGCTTTTTGAACAAATAAAAGGTTTCGGGGGTTACGGGTTTCCCGAATCGCATTCAGCCTCTTTCGCTGTACTGGCCTACGTATCCTGCTGGTTGAAATGCTATTTTCCGGCTGAGTTTTATGTTGCCCTGCTCAACAGTTTGCCTATGGGCTTTTATTCGGCTTCACAACTGGTTCAGGATGCCAGACATCATGAGATCACTGTGTTACCTGTCTGTGTAAATGCGTCGGACTTTGATCACAAGATAGAGTTGAAGGGAGAGATTAAGCAAATCCGGCTTGGACTGCGACTGGTGAAAGGATTATCAGAAAGTGGCGCTGTACTGCTTGAATTAAAGAGACCAGAAGAGGGTTACCGGAGTTTAACTGAACTTAAGATGTCCGGTTTAACAGAATCTGATTTGTCTTCTCTGGCCAGTGCGGATGCGTTTTTCAGCATATCCGGTAATCGTTACCGTGCAAGATGGCAAATGATGGATAAGCACAGCACACTACCTTTATTCACTGATCAGAATGAGCAACTGCCCTTCAATTTTGCACCTGATGACAAAGATGCATTACTGGAAGATTATGCCTCAACAACATTATCGTTAAAGCAGCATCCGGTTGATCTTATCCTGCGAGACTATTCTGTCAGACAACTGACACTGGCGCGGGAGCTAATAAACAAACCCAATAAATCTGTTGTACACGTACTCGGCTGCGTTACATGCAGACAAGCCCCCGGCACGGCATCCGGTGCGACTTTTTTTACCCTTGAAGATCATACCGGTAATATGAATGTGGTTGTCTGGCAAGCTACCGCCAGACATCAGCATCAGGCATATCTCAAATCACAGATCCTGCAAGTTGATGGCATTCTTGAACGTTCACCCGAAGGGGTTATTCACATTATTGCAGGAAAGCTGACTGACAGAAGTAGCTGGCTGGATACATTGAATTCAGGAGCAAGGAACTTCCACTAAACCTTTTATACTGTTTTCTACTATGAAAGATTTACTTAGCTTTACACCAACTTACAAACATTCTTGAATGTTTGTTATGGAACCTCCATTTATCTCCCTGTAAATTAGCGCATTTTTTAATTGGTGAGCATTTTGCAGACGTGTTTACACAAACATGTTGCAAGACTCAGGAGGAACACATGTTTTCATTTTTCAGAAATAGTTTATTTGCCGCGTTGTTATCCGGCATCACATTCTCTTCAATGGCAGGCCAGTCTGTAGCGATCGATTATCTTCATGGCTTTGATGACATTAAAGGTGTCAGAGTTGCTTACCGTCCCGTTACCACATCTTTGTATACCGACTGGTTTGGAGACATCAAGCTATATTGGGAGGCAAGCTTTAATGTTTGGGAATACGGCCGTTATAATGATCACGACACCAATCTGGCACTGGCGCTTTCTCCGGTTTTGGTAAAGCAAATTTCCACGGTATACGACAAGTATCCGTTGTATCTTGAAGCAGGTATCGGGGCAAGTCTGGTTAATGACCGTCATTTTGCCGGTAAGAACATTGGCTCACATTATCAGTTTGAAGATCGTCTCGGACTACTCCTTAGTTTAGATGAACAAGAAGTCAATCAACTCGCTCTGAGGTACATGCACTATTCAAATGGTGGCCTGAACAGCGATAATCCCGGCCTGGACTTCCTTAACGTGTCCTATTCATACCATTTTTAATTACATAAATATTGTTGCCGGTTTGTAAACCGGCACTTGCAATTATGCATTGAATCCATAAACTAAGGTCAATTTTCGAACACTCTTTTACAGAGTAAGCACCGGCATAAACAGTGTTATTTAAAAATAATAAACAGCCGCTAAAGCGCCTTTCATCAGTTGCTTTGCTCTTGTCATGTTTTATTAACCCAAGCCAGCCGGCAAAGGCAGAAACCTACATTGTAGGGCTGCAAAACTTTGACTATTACCCTCATTATAATTTCACCTCAGATCAGGACAGAGGTTTCATCTGGGCAGTTCTCGAGCTTTATGCCACTGAGTCCGGTCATACATTCATTTATCAGACAATGCCTGTTCCACGCCTGCAGATAGAGTTGGCTAAAGGGACGGTTGATTTAATATATCCGGACAACCCAATCTTTCATCCGGGTATCACTGAATCCACTGAAAAGCACTACTCTGTGGACGTGGTGAAAACCTTAAGCGGTGCGATTATTAAACGCACCAATGTGAACATGGAAATCAATGAAGTTTCAAAAGTGAGTTTACCATTCGGCTTCACACCTCTTGACTGGAAGGGTAAAGAGAAAAACGGTGACATTGATTTTGTAGAGACTGAGGACAGCCTGTCAGCGCTGCAACTGGTTGAGCAGGGTAAAACCGATGTGGCAGAAGTCGATTACTTCGTTACCAGCTATCTGTCTGAAGCAAATCCCACGATTGGCGAATTCACTTTGTCACCAGTTCTGCCTCACAATATCGTTGGTTTTAAGCTTGCGAGCATAAAGCAACATGGTCTTATCAAACAGATTAATGACTTTCTGACCGGCAACGAGTCACGTATTGATGAGTTGAAATTGAAGTATGGTATTCATGATCCCGAAAACCTGATCAAAGATATCCAGTCAACTTATGTCAGAAGTGAGTGAGCATTAAGAATTGAAGAGTTTTGTATGACGTAAGCAGATACATGATTCAGAAACGAAAAAAGCCCGCTCAGATTGAGCGGGCTTCTTCGTAATTGGGAGCCTGACGGTGTGCTACTCTCACATGGGGAGACCCCACACTACCATCGCCGCTAACGCGTTTCACTTCTGAGTTCGGAATGGATTCAGGTGGTACCACGTCGCTATTGCCGTCAGGCATAAACTTTTGTCTTAATGATGTTTACACATCACTAAGATAACAATTCTGGAAAGCTTGATATCTTCATCAATCAGAGTAACGCTACTCTAACTCATTAATTAGTCAGTCTTTAACTCACAACTTCTAAGTAAAAGCTACTTAGGCGTTGTATGGTTAAGCCTCACGGGCAATTAGTACAGGTTAGCTTAATGCCTTGCAACACTTCCACATCCTGCCTATCAACGTTGTAGTCTTCAACAACCCTTCAGAGAGGTTAAACCTCAGGGATGACTCATCTCGGGGCTCGCTTCCCGCTTAGATGCTTTCAGCGGTTATCGATTCCGAACGTAGCTACCGGGCAATGCCTTTGGCAAAACAACCCGAACACCAGCGGTTCGTCCACTCCGGTCCTCTCGTACTAGGAGCAGCTCCCCTCAATCATCCAACGCCCACACCAGATAGGGACCGAACTGTCTCACGACGTTCTAAACCCAGCTCGCGTACCACTTTAAATGGCGAACAGCCATACCCTTGGGACCGACTTCAGCCCCAGGATGTGATGAGCCGACATCGAGGTGCCAAACACCGCCGTCGATATGAACTCTTGGGCGGTATCAGCCTGTTATCCCCGGAGTACCTTTTATCCGTTGAGCGATGGCCCTTCCATACAGAACCACCGGATCACTATGACCTACTTTCGTACCTGCTCGACGTGTCTGTCTCGCAGTTAAGCTAGCTTATGCCATTGCACTAACCTCACGATGTCCGACCGTGATTAGCTAACCTTCGTGCTCCTCCGTTACTATTTGGGAGGAGACCGCCCCAGTCAAACTACCCACCAGACACTGTCCGCATTCCCGATAAGGGAACAACGTTAGAACATCAAACATACCAGGGTGGTATTTCAAGGACGGCTCCGTATGAACTGGCGTCCATACTTCAAAGCCTCCCACCTATCCTACACAAGTAGGTTCAATGTTCAGTGCCAAGCTGTAGTAAAGGTTCACGGGGTCTTTCCGTCTAGGTGCGGGTACACAGCATCTTCACTGCGATTTCAATTTCACTGAGTCTCGGGTGGAGACAGCGTGGCCATGGTTACACCATTCGTGCAGGTCGGAACTTACCCGACAAGGAATTTCGCTACCTTAGGACCGTTATAGTTACGGCCGCCGTTTACCGGGGCTTCGATCAAGAGCTTCGCTTACGCTAACCCCATCAATTAACCTTCCGGCACCGGGCAGGTGTCACACCCTATACGTCATCTTACGATTTAGCAGAGTGCTGTGTTTTTAATAAACAGTCCCAGCCACCTGGTCACTGCGGCCCCCGTGTGCTCAAAGAGCAAGTCTCATCACACGCAGGGGCGTACCTTCTCCCGAAGTTACGGTACAATTTTGCCGAGTTCCTTCACCCGAGTTCTCTCAAGCGCCTTAGTATTCTCTACCTGACCACCTGTGTCGGTTTGGGGTACGGTTCACATAATCATAAGTTTAGAAGCTTTTCCTGGAAGCAGGGCATCAACAACTTCACTCCCTTGGGAGCTCGTCTCGTGTCTCAGAATTATAAAACCGGATTTACCTAATCTTACTTCCTACACACTTTCACCTGGGCAACCAACGCCAGGATTGTCTAGCCTTCTCCGTCCCTCCGTCACTGATTATATAAGTACGGGAATATTAACCCGTTTCCCATCGACTACGCATTTCTGCCTCGCCTTAGGGGCCGACTTACCCTGCCCTGATTAGCATGGGACAGGAAACCTTGGTCTTCCGGCGTGGGGGTTTTTCACCCCCATTATCGTTACTCATGTCAGCATTCGCACTTCTGATACCTCCAGCAAACTTCACAGTTCACCTTCAGCGGCTTACAGAACGCTCCCCTACCCAAAGTACAAGTACTTTGCCGCAGCTTCGGTATATTGCTTAGCCCCGTTACATCTTCCGCGCAGGCCGACTCGACTAGTGAGCTATTACGCTTTCTTTAAAGGGTGGCTGCTTCTAAGCCAACCTCCTAGCTGTCTTAGCCTTCCCACATCGTTTCCCACTTAGCAATATTTTGGGACCTTAGCTGGCGGTCTGGGTTGTTTCCCTCTTCACGACGGACGTTAGCACCCGCCGTGTGTCTCCCGGATAGTTCTCTTTGGTATTCGGAGTTTGCAAAGGGTTGGTAAGTCGGGATGACCCCCTAGCCTTAACAGTGCTCTACCCCCAAAGGAATTCGTCCGAGGCTCTACCTAAATAGATTTCGGGGAGAACCAGCTATCTCCCGGTTTGATTGGCCTTTCACCCCCAGCCACAAGTCATCCCCGCCTTTTTCAACAGGCGTGGGTTCGGTCCTCCAGTTGATGTTACTCAACCTTCAACCTGCCCATGGCTAGATCACCGGGTTTCGGGTCTATACCTGGCAACTCAACGCGCAGTTAACACTCGCTTTCGCTACGGCTCCCCTAAACGGTTAACCTTGCTACCAAATATAAGTCGCTGACCCATTATACAAAAGGTACGCAGTCACCCCGAAGGGCTCCCACTGCTTGTACGTATACGGTTTCAGGTTCTGTTTCACTCCCCTCACAGGGGTTCTTTTCGCCTTTCCCTCACGGTACTGGTTCACTATCGGTCAGTAAGGAGTATTTAGCCTTGGAGGATGGTCCCCCCATCTTCAGTCAGGATAACACGTGTCCCGACCTACTTAATATGTGCTAACTGTCACTTCGTGTACGGGACTATCACCCTGTTCCGTTAAACTTTCCAGAATATTCCACTATGACAACTAACATCGGCTGGTCCCCTTTCGCTCGCCGCTACTAAGGGAATCTCGGTTGATTTCTTTTCCTCCGGGTACTTAGATGTTTCAGTTCCCCGAGTTTGCCTCGTTAACCTATGTATTCAGTTAACGATACCCGCAAGCGGGTGGGTTTCCCCATTCGGACATCGATGGCTCAAATGCGTTTTGTCAGCTCGCCACCGCTTTTCGCAGACTTACACGTCCTTCATCGCCTCTTACTGCCAAGGCATCCACCGTATACGCTTAGTCACTTAACCATACAACCCTAAATAGCTTCCTTAAGGTAAACCTTAAGTCGTTGTTTCTGCTTATTCACATGAGTAAGGAATAAGTGTTCACAACCATTCACTTCCGCCCAAAACGTGCGACACGTTGAAAGAATGGGTTTCAGCTGCCTGTCCTCCGCCTTTTTATCCGGAGTCAGGTGTGCATCTAAGCACTGTTGTATGCATGACTGTCTAATCAATTACATTGCAGCTCACGCTGCGCCGTTGTCAGATAGAGTAGCTTTTGAAAGAACATCTTTCGATATTCTCAGTTACTCAATTTGATTGATTACTAATATCAGCTTTCCAAATTGTTAAAGAACAGGTTTAGAGTAAAAAACCCTAATCAATACTTACTCAACCGAGTAAAAATTCATTAGGATTTGTATCTTTCTGACCAAGTGATTCTTAATACATCCAATCTTTTTCAGGCAAGGAAGATGAAACCGTCGTGTGCCCCGGCACATGAGGTTTTATCTGACGCCGCATGAGAAAGATTTGGTAGGCTTGGGCAGACTTGAACTGCCGACCTCACCCTTATCAGGGGTGCGCTCTAACCAGCTGAGCTACAAGCCTATTGGTGGAGCTAAGCAGGATCGAACTGCTGACCTCCTGAATGCAAATCAGGCGCTCTCCCAGCTGAGCTATAGCCCCATAAGACTTGGTCGTTCTTCATTAATAACAAAACAATCTGTGTGAACACTGCGCTAAAAGGCAATAGACGATTTTTAAGGTAAGGAGGTGATCCAACCCCAGGTTCCCCTAGGGTTACCTTGTTACGACTTCACCCCAGTCATGAAACACAAAGTGGTAATCGTCCTCCCGAAGGTTAGACTAACTACTTCTTTTGCATCCCACTCCCATGGTGTGACGGGCGGTGTGTACAAGGCCCGGGAACGTATTCACCGCAGTATGCTGACCTGCGATTACTAGCGATTCCGACTTCATGGAGTCGAGTTGCAGACTCCAATCCGGACTACGACAAGCTTTAAGGGGTCCGCTCCACATCACTGTCTTGCTTCCCTCTGTACTTGCCATTGTAGCACGTGTGTAGCCCTACACGTAAGGGCCATGATGACTTGACGTCGTCCCCACCTTCCTCCGGTTTGTCACCGGCAGTCTCCTTAGAGTGCCCAACCAAATGCTGGCAACTAAGGACAAGGGTTGCGCTCGTTGCGGGACTTAACCCAACATCTCACGACACGAGCTGACGACAGCCATGCAGCACCTGTGTCAGAGTTCCCGAAGGCACTAATCCATCTCTGGAAAATTCTCTGCATGTCAAGTGTAGGTAAGGTTCTTCGCGTTGCTTCGAATTAAACCACATGCTCCACCGCTTGTGCGGGCCCCCGTCAATTCATTTGAGTTTTAACCTTGCGGCCGTACTCCCCAGGCGGTCTACTTAGCGCGTTAGCTTCGCTACGCACGAATTAAATTCACACACAGCTAGTAGACAGCGTTTACGGTGTGGACTACCAGGGTATCTAATCCTGTTCGCTACCCACACTTTCGGACATGAGCGTCAGTCTTTGGCCAGGGAGTCGCCTTCGCCACTGATGTTCCTCCAGATATCTACGCATTTCACCGCTACACCTGGAATTCCACTCCCCTCTCCAAGACTCTAGTCTGCCAGTTCTAAATGACCATCCCAGGTTGAGCCCGGGGCTTTCACATCTAGCTTAACAAACCGCCTGCGTCCGCTTTACGCCCAGTAATTCCGATTAACGCTCGCACCCTCCGTATTACCGCGGCTGCTGGCACGGAGTTAGCCGGTGCTTCTTCTGTTGTTAACGTCACAGCTGGCAGGTATTAACTACCAACCTTTCCTCACAACTGAAAGTGCTTTACAACCCGAAGGCCTTCTTCACACACGCGGCATGGCTGCATCAGGGTTTCCCCCATTGTGCAATATTCCCCACTGCTGCCTCCCGTAGGAGTCTGGGCCGTGTCTCAGTCCCAGTGTGGCTGATCTTCCTCTCAGAACAGCTAGAGATCGTCGCCTTGGTGAGCCTTTACCTCACCAACTAGCTAATCTCACTTGGGCCTCTCTTCAGGTAGGAGCCTAAGCCCCCTTTGGTCCGTAGACGTTATGCGGTATTAGCAGTCGTTTCCAACTGTTATCCCCCTCCCAAAGGCAAGTTCCCAAGCATTACTCACCCGTCCGCCACTCGTCAGCAAATTAGCAAGCTAATTTCTGTTACCGTTCGACTTGCATGTGTTAGGCCTGCCGCCAGCGTTCAATCTGAGCCATGATCAAACTCTTCAATTAAATATATCGAAAAACTTTTATGAATCGTCGGTTGACACTCTTAACGAGTGCCCACACAGATTGTCTTGTTATAAATTTTTAAAGAACAATGCTAAGAATTTTCTTAGCTGCTTCAAAGGTTTGCTCCGAAGCGGGATGCGTATAATACGCTTTTGAATTTCAGAGTCAACACCTTTTTTGAACTTAATTTCAAATCGGTTTCTTGTCAGTTTTATATAACAAGACAAGACCCTGAAATACTAACCATTGTTTAGATGGTTAATAAACTTTCCTTTTTTGATCCTTAAACTCAGTGAGCTCAAAGTTCAAAAAAGCAATGCTTTCACTTATATACGAAAAAAGCCCGCTCAGATTGAGCGGGCTTCTTCGTAATTGGGAGCCTGACGGTGTGCTACTCTCACATGGGGAGACCCCACACTACCATCGCCGCTAACGCGTTTCACTTCTGAGTTCGGAATGGATTCAGGTGGTACCACGTCGCTATTGCCGTCAGGCATAAACTTTTGTCTTAATGATGTTTACACATCACTAAGATAACAATTCTGGAAAGCTTGATATCTTCATCAATCAGAGTAACGCTACTCTAACTCATTAATTAGTCAGTCTTTAACTCACAACTTCTAAGTAAAAGCTACTTAGGCGTTGTATGGTTAAGCCTCACGGGCAATTAGTACAGGTTAGCTTAATGCCTTGCAACACTTCCACATCCTGCCTATCAACGTTGTAGTCTTCAACAACCCTTCAGAGAGGTTAAACCTCAGGGATGACTCATCTCGGGGCTCGCTTCCCGCTTAGATGCTTTCAGCGGTTATCGATTCCGAACGTAGCTACCGGGCAATGCCTTTGGCAAAACAACCCGAACACCAGCGGTTCGTCCACTCCGGTCCTCTCGTACTAGGAGCAGCTCCCCTCAATCATCCAACGCCCACACCAGATAGGGACCGAACTGTCTCACGACGTTCTAAACCCAGCTCGCGTACCACTTTAAATGGCGAACAGCCATACCCTTGGGACCGACTTCAGCCCCAGGATGTGATGAGCCGACATCGAGGTGCCAAACACCGCCGTCGATATGAACTCTTGGGCGGTATCAGCCTGTTATCCCCGGAGTACCTTTTATCCGTTGAGCGATGGCCCTTCCATACAGAACCACCGGATCACTATGACCTACTTTCGTACCTGCTCGACGTGTCTGTCTCGCAGTTAAGCTAGCTTATGCCATTGCACTAACCTCACGATGTCCGACCGTGATTAGCTAACCTTCGTGCTCCTCCGTTACTATTTGGGAGGAGACCGCCCCAGTCAAACTACCCACCAGACACTGTCCGCATTCCCGATAAGGGAACAACGTTAGAACATCAAACATACCAGGGTGGTATTTCAAGGACGGCTCCGTATGAACTGGCGTCCATACTTCAAAGCCTCCCACCTATCCTACACAAGTAGGTTCAATGTTCAGTGCCAAGCTGTAGTAAAGGTTCACGGGGTCTTTCCGTCTAGGTGCGGGTACACAGCATCTTCACTGCGATTTCAATTTCACTGAGTCTCGGGTGGAGACAGCGTGGCCATGGTTACACCATTCGTGCAGGTCGGAACTTACCCGACAAGGAATTTCGCTACCTTAGGACCGTTATAGTTACGGCCGCCGTTTACCGGGGCTTCGATCAAGAGCTTCGCTTACGCTAACCCCATCAATTAACCTTCCGGCACCGGGCAGGTGTCACACCCTATACGTCATCTTACGATTTAGCAGAGTGCTGTGTTTTTAATAAACAGTCCCAGCCACCTGGTCACTGCGGCCCCCGTGTGCTCAAAGAGCAAGTCTCATCACACGCAGGGGCGTACCTTCTCCCGAAGTTACGGTACAATTTTGCCGAGTTCCTTCACCCGAGTTCTCTCAAGCGCCTTAGTATTCTCTACCTGACCACCTGTGTCGGTTTGGGGTACGGTTCACATAATCATAAGTTTAGAAGCTTTTCCTGGAAGCAGGGCATCAACAACTTCACTCCCTTGGGAGCTCGTCTCGTGTCTCAGAATTATAAAACCGGATTTACCTAATCTTACTTCCTACACACTTTCACCTGGGCAACCAACGCCAGGATTGTCTAGCCTTCTCCGTCCCTCCGTCACTGATTATATAAGTACGGGAATATTAACCCGTTTCCCATCGACTACGCATTTCTGCCTCGCCTTAGGGGCCGACTTACCCTGCCCTGATTAGCATGGGACAGGAAACCTTGGTCTTCCGGCGTGGGGGTTTTTCACCCCCATTATCGTTACTCATGTCAGCATTCGCACTTCTGATACCTCCAGCAAACTTCACAGTTCACCTTCAGCGGCTTACAGAACGCTCCCCTACCCAAAGTACAAGTACTTTGCCGCAGCTTCGGTATATTGCTTAGCCCCGTTACATCTTCCGCGCAGGCCGACTCGACTAGTGAGCTATTACGCTTTCTTTAAAGGGTGGCTGCTTCTAAGCCAACCTCCTAGCTGTCTTAGCCTTCCCACATCGTTTCCCACTTAGCAATATTTTGGGACCTTAGCTGGCGGTCTGGGTTGTTTCCCTCTTCACGACGGACGTTAGCACCCGCCGTGTGTCTCCCGGATAGTTCTCTTTGGTATTCGGAGTTTGCAAAGGGTTGGTAAGTCGGGATGACCCCCTAGCCTTAACAGTGCTCTACCCCCAAAGGAATTCGTCCGAGGCTCTACCTAAATAGATTTCGGGGAGAACCAGCTATCTCCCGGTTTGATTGGCCTTTCACCCCCAGCCACAAGTCATCCCCGCCTTTTTCAACAGGCGTGGGTTCGGTCCTCCAGTTGATGTTACTCAACCTTCAACCTGCCCATGGCTAGATCACCGGGTTTCGGGTCTATACCTGGCAACTCAACGCGCAGTTAACACTCGCTTTCGCTACGGCTCCCCTAAACGGTTAACCTTGCTACCAAATATAAGTCGCTGACCCATTATACAAAAGGTACGCAGTCACCCCGAAGGGCTCCCACTGCTTGTACGTATACGGTTTCAGGTTCTGTTTCACTCCCCTCACAGGGGTTCTTTTCGCCTTTCCCTCACGGTACTGGTTCACTATCGGTCAGTAAGGAGTATTTAGCCTTGGAGGATGGTCCCCCCATCTTCAGTCAGGATAACACGTGTCCCGACCTACTTAATATGTGCTAACTGTCACTTCGTGTACGGGACTATCACCCTGTTCCGTTAAACTTTCCAGAATATTCCACTATGACAACTAACATCGGCTGGTCCCCTTTCGCTCGCCGCTACTAAGGGAATCTCGGTTGATTTCTTTTCCTCCGGGTACTTAGATGTTTCAGTTCCCCGGGTTTGCCTCGTTAACCTATGTATTCAGTTAACGATACCCGCAAGCGGGTGGGTTTCCCCATTCGGACATCGATGGCTCAAATGCGTTTTGTCAGCTCGCCACCGCTTTTCGCAGACTTACACGTCCTTCATCGCCTCTTACTGCCAAGGCATCCACCGTATACGCTTAGTCACTTAACCATACAACCCTAAATAGCTTCCTTAAGGTAAACCTTAAGTCGTTGTTTCTGCTTATTCACATGAGTAAGGAATAAGTGTTCACAACCATTCACTTCCGCCCAAAACGTGCGACACGTTGAAAGAATGGGTTTCAGCTGCCTGTCCTCCGCCTTTTTATCCGGAGTCAGGTGTGCATCTAAGCACTGTTGTATGCATGACTGTCTAATCAATTACATTGCAGCTCACGCTGCGCCGTTGTCAGATAGAGTAGCTTTTGAAAGAACATCTTTCGATATTCTCAGTTACTCAATTTGATTGATTACTAATATCAGCTTTCCAAATTGTTAAAGAACAAGAGTTTGCTCTGCATCTCAATGAGATACATAACAAAACAATCTGTGTGAACACTGCGCTAAAAGGCAATAGACGATTTTTAAGGTAAGGAGGTGATCCAACCCCAGGTTCCCCTAGGGTTACCTTGTTACGACTTCACCCCAGTCATGAAACACAAAGTGGTAATCGTCCTCCCGAAGGTTAGACTAACTACTTCTTTTGCATCCCACTCCCATGGTGTGACGGGCGGTGTGTACAAGGCCCGGGAACGTATTCACCGCAGTATGCTGACCTGCGATTACTAGCGATTCCGACTTCATGGAGTCGAGTTGCAGACTCCAATCCGGACTACGACAAGCTTTAAGGGGTCCGCTCCACATCACTGTCTTGCTTCCCTCTGTACTTGCCATTGTAGCACGTGTGTAGCCCTACACGTAAGGGCCATGATGACTTGACGTCGTCCCCACCTTCCTCCGGTTTGTCACCGGCAGTCTCCTTAGAGTGCCCAACCAAATGCTGGCAACTAAGGACAAGGGTTGCGCTCGTTGCGGGACTTAACCCAACATCTCACGACACGAGCTGACGACAGCCATGCAGCACCTGTGTCAGAGTTCCCGAAGGCACTAATCCATCTCTGGAAAATTCTCTGCATGTCAAGTGTAGGTAAGGTTCTTCGCGTTGCTTCGAATTAAACCACATGCTCCACCGCTTGTGCGGGCCCCCGTCAATTCATTTGAGTTTTAACCTTGCGGCCGTACTCCCCAGGCGGTCTACTTAGCGCGTTAGCTTCGCTACGCACGAATTAAATTCACACACAGCTAGTAGACAGCGTTTACGGTGTGGACTACCAGGGTATCTAATCCTGTTCGCTACCCACACTTTCGGACATGAGCGTCAGTCTTTGGCCAGGGAGTCGCCTTCGCCACTGATGTTCCTCCAGATATCTACGCATTTCACCGCTACACCTGGAATTCCACTCCCCTCTCCAAGACTCTAGTCTGCCAGTTCTAAATGACCATCCCAGGTTGAGCCCGGGGCTTTCACATCTAGCTTAACAAACCGCCTGCGTCCGCTTTACGCCCAGTAATTCCGATTAACGCTCGCACCCTCCGTATTACCGCGGCTGCTGGCACGGAGTTAGCCGGTGCTTCTTCTGTTGTTAACGTCACAGCTGGCAGGTATTAACTACCAACCTTTCCTCACAACTGAAAGTGCTTTACAACCCGAAGGCCTTCTTCACACACGCGGCATGGCTGCATCAGGGTTTCCCCCATTGTGCAATATTCCCCACTGCTGCCTCCCGTAGGAGTCTGGGCCGTGTCTCAGTCCCAGTGTGGCTGATCTTCCTCTCAGAACAGCTAGAGATCGTCGCCTTGGTGAGCCTTTACCTCACCAACTAGCTAATCTCACTTGGGCCTCTCTTCAGGTAGGAGCCTAAGCCCCCTTTGGTCCGTAGACGTTATGCGGTATTAGCAGTCGTTTCCAACTGTTATCCCCCTCCCAAAGGCAAGTTCCCAAGCATTACTCACCCGTCCGCCACTCGTCAGCAAATTAGCAAGCTAATTTCTGTTACCGTTCGACTTGCATGTGTTAGGCCTGCCGCCAGCGTTCAATCTGAGCCATGATCAAACTCTTCAATTAAATATATCGAAAAACTTTTATGAATCGTCGGTTGACACTCTTAACGAGTGCCCACACAGATTGTCTTGTTATAAATTTTTAAAGAACAATTGCTAACCTCGGCTAGCTGCTTCAGCGTTTCTCCCTGAAGCGGGACGCGCATTTTACGCGTTTCGTTTTCAGTGTCAACATCTTTTTGAAATTTAATTTCGAAGAGCTGCTTCTGAAAACTGCTTATTGAATTCAGCTGTAAGCCTTATTCTATAAGCACTTCGCGGTGTCTGTCAGTGACGTTCCCCGTCGAAGTGGTGCGCATTATAGGGAGTTCAGTTCGCACGTCAACGGTTATTTTCAAAAAACTGAAACAATTCATCCGAACGCTTATTTCTTATACTTCCACGCCTATAAAGCGAGCGATCACACGGGTATAGTACCGTTATTATTGATTATGAGAGCTTTACTATGCCTGTCAGAAAGTACAATTCTGTTTCCCCTTCTATTGCTGATAACTGTTATATCGATGATTCAAGCGTGCTTGTCGGAGATATCGCTATAGGATCAGATTCAAGTATATGGCCACTGGTTGCAGCCAGAGGCGATGTTAATTATATAAAGATAGGCGACCGAACGAACGTTCAGGATGGTTCAGTGCTTCACGTCACCAGGAAATCTGCCGGTAATCCTGACGGTAACCCACTTATTATTGGTGATGATGTAACGATAGGACATAAATGCATGCTTCACGGATGCACACTGGGCAACCGTATTCTTGTTGGTATGGGTGCCATTGTAATGGATGGTGCTGTTGTAGAAGATGATGTGTTTATCGGAGCAGGTACATTAGTCCCGCCAAACAAGTGCCTTGAGAGTGGCTACTTATATGTAGGCAATCCAATGGTGAAAAAGCGCCCGCTCAAAGAGAGTGAACAGGCCTTTCTTAAGATATCGGCAGACAACTACGTCCGGCTGAAAGATGAATACCTTGCACAAGGCTGAATCTGAACTACCGCTTAAGGACGAAGTTTCTGAATAACACCGGCAGTCTCCGGTGTTTTACCCGTCCAGATGGTGAATGCTGCAGCTGCCTGTTCCACCAGCATACCAAATCCGTCTCTGGTTGCTGCAGCCCCTTTCTCAGCAGCATACTGCATAAAGCGTGTTGGCTGACTACTGTAAACCATGTCGTAAGCCAACTCGCACTTACCGAACATATTTTCAGACACGACCGGCAGATCGCCCGTCAAACTCGCTGACGTGCAATTAATAATAATATCAGCTTCAACGCTGACGAGATCGTCAGCCATTATCGCTTCAAACTTAGGGTTTGCTATATCTGACACAATCGCCTGTGCTTTAGCAAAAGTACGGTTGGCAATAAATAATGATTCCGGATTTTCTCTCAGTAATGGCCCTGCTACACCGCGGGTAGCGCCACCGGCACCAATAAGTAAAATACGCTTTCCGCTTAAACTGCCTGTTGTACTGAGTAAGTCCGCAACCAGTCCCATGCCGTCAGTCGTATAACCATTCAGGCAGCCGTCTACTTTATGCAGGGTATTAACGGCTTTTGCGGTTGCCGCCTCTTCATTACAATTTGCTTCACTTAATTTGAACGCCCTTTCCTTGAACGGGACTGTAACATTGCATCCCACAGCCCGCTCATCAGCAAAGAAATTCGTAACTGTATCTTCGAAACCTTCAATGGGCGCTTCAATCTTTTCATATTGAATGGTCTCCCCGGTTAAATCAGCAAACATATGATGAATTGCAGGTGATAAACTCTGAGAAATCGGGTTTCCAAATACAGCGAATTTTTTCATGGGTCTCTTTAGCTTATTAAACAAATCAAAGAAAACGTCTTCAGACACAACCCCCTCCACACCCTATGAAGCAATCGGGGGAGAAGAAACGGTAAAACTTATTGCCAACCGATTCTATGACATCATGGAACAAGATCCTATGGCTGAAGAGTTACTTGCAATACATCCGCAACCAATGGACAGAATAAGACATGTCTTTTTTCTTTATCTAACCATGTGGCTTGGTGGTCCCAATGAGTTTGAAAAGCAATTTGGTCATCCCCGCTTGCGTGCCAGACACCTTGGCTTTGCTGTGACACCGGTACTGAAGCGTCAATGGATGTATTGCATGCGAAAGGCGATGTTGCAATCGGTTCACGACATTACTCTTGCAGAGAAGTTACTGGAAGCGCTGGATCAACTCGCAGAACATATGATTAATACGGAACAATAAAAAAGCCCTCCGGATAAGGAGGGCAAAAGGCAAGTGCGAAAAACGCATGGAAACTAAATGTCAGATGATCAGAATGTGTAACCTACAGAGATAGTGTAAACCCAGGGATCAATTTGAATATCATTCACGCTTCCCTGTGCTTCACCCACATTGAAGGTGGCTTCGGTATCAATATCAATCCACCGTACTGACGCATTAATGTGCCAGTCGTTATTCAGCATGTAATCCGCACCGATTTGTGCAGAAACACCAAAGGAGTTATCCAGTTCTAAATCTGTCAGTCCTGCATCCCCGTTAGCTGAAGTAAATTCCTCGTCAAAAATGAATGTATAGTTCAGACCCGCACCGATATAAGGCTGAAACACTGCCGCGGGATCATTGAAGTAGTAATTAACGGTTAATGTAGGGGGCAAGTGTGTCACCTCTCCCAGCTTATCACCTGTGCCCAGTGGGTCAGACACACCAAAACTGACGTCATGGGTAAATGGTGTCGCAGCGAGTAATTCGATATTGATGTTGTCGGTTATAAAATACGCAACATTCAGACCCAGTTGCGTATCGTTATCAACCGACAAATCTACGCCTAAATCTGCACCACCGGCAATAATGGTGGATGTTTCGTCGTCAGGTGCAACCGTTGTTAGACCGCCACGTACAACCCAGTCGCCTTTTTCATATGCTTGAGCGGCAGGAGCAGCAATGAGGGCTGCGAGGATAACAGTAGCCAGAGTGGTTGTTTTCATTTCGATTCTCTCGTGTGTTTAACGTTGATGTGCGTACTGTACGCCTCAGGAGAATCAAAATGTTGATCTGGAACAACAGAAAAAAATGGTTTTAAAATCAGCTTCCTGACCATTGATCTGAATCAATAGTCAGGAAAGGCAGAGCTTACCAGTCTGTGGGTTTCAGCCAGTTAGCCAGCTTCGCTTCAGCGCTGCCTGCGGGCGCTTCGAAGCCATATTCCCAGCGTGCAAGGGGCGGCATGGACATCAGAATGGACTCTGTACGGCCACCGGTTTGTAACCCGAACAACGTGCCGCGGTCATACACCAGATTGAACTCGACATAACGCCCGCGACGATAAAGCTGAAACTGCCGTTCACGTTCTGAGTAAGACATGCCTTTACGGCGTTCAACGACCGGAACATATGCGTCCAGATAGCCATTACCTACTGACTGCATAAATTCGAAGCTTTTATCAAATCCCCATTCATTCAGGTCATCAAAAAAGAGACCGCCAACACCACGGGTTTCGTCACGATGTTTCAGATAAAAATAGTCATCACACCATTTCTTATATCTGGCATAAATGTCATCCCCAAAAGGAGCACAGCACTTTTTAGCGGTGTCGTGCCAGTGCTGAACATCTTCTTTAAAGGGATAGAACGGCGTGAGGTCAAAGCCACCGCCAAACCACCAGATGGGTGTCTCTCCCGGCTTTTCAGCAATAAAAAAACGCACATTGGCATGAGAGGTGGGTACATAGGGGTTGTGAGGATGAATAACCAGAGATACCCCCATTGCCTGAAAACTTCTGCCGGCCAGCTCAGGTCGCGATGCAGTTGCAGAAGCCGGCATGGCTCCGCCGAACACGTGACTGAAATTGACACCGCCCTGCTCTATCACTGCGCCGTTTTTAAGCACTCTTGAGCGGCCACCGCCACCCAGTTCTCTTTCCCAGCTGTCTTCTACGAACTGACCTTTGCCATCAACCAGCTCCAGTGTCTGACAAATGTTATCCTGCAAGGCCAGCAGGAAAGCTTTTACTTTTTCTATTGCCTTGTTTGTGTCTTCAATATTCATTGTTTGCATTATTTAATCTCTGATCACACGGCCGGAATCACAATCACGGATTGTACTGGGCCTGTCCAGTCCCCCCACACCGCCGTCAATATAGATAACACTGTCTGCAAAATAAGCCCTGGCTTCATCCTGAGTTCTTGCAGGTTCTTCACCGGAAGGATTGGCGCTGGTAGAAACCAGAGGCTTGCCCAGCTTTTCACACAACGCTTTCACTACCGGATGTGTTGTCACCCGAACTGCTATTTTTTCGTGAGAACCTGTGATCCAACCGGGCGCTGTTTTGGACTTCGGCAAAAGCCAGGTATGCGGCCCCGGCCATGATGAGAAAATTTGCGCTCTGCGATCAGGCGGAACAGCATTATCATTAACGTAAGGCAGCAAACGGGAATAGGTATCAGCAATCAGAATCATGCCTTTTTCAACCGGACGTTGCTTCAGTTGTAATAGTTTGTGAACCGCCAGCTCGTTATCAGGGTCGCACCCTATCCCCATTACCGCTTCGGTGGGATAAACAATTAACGCTCCCTGTTCAAACGCTTCTTTTACAGGGTCAATCTGTTGTTCATTACTCATTTTCGGGCTCTGCCTGATAATCGCATTTAACCTGCGGGCAGCACACTTTGCCTTTTTTGTTGATCAAAAGGCCCCAGCCACAATCTGGACAGCTACCCGGAACGGGCGGGAAATTTACCACATACTTGCATTGAGGATAATGATTGCACGCATAAAAGCGCTTTCCGTATTTATTTGTGCGCTCAATGATGTGTCCGGTATTACATTGGGGACAAGTGATCTGCGTGTCCTCCTGCTGTTTTACCGGCTCAATATGATGACATTCAGGAAAATTTGTACAGCCGATAAACATACCGTAGCGGCCTTTTTTAATGGCCATTGTACTGCCGCAGTCTGGACACACCGTACCGGCGATTTCTTTTAACGTTGTGGTTTGTTGATCGTGTAACGGCTTACTGAAATGACATTCGGGATAAGCCGTACACCCAAGGAAAGGGCCACTCTTGCTATTTCGGATTTGAAGATGACTGCCGCATTCCGGGCAGTCACCGAAGGCGTGCTCAAGCGCATGCTCATGAGCACTGAATAAGGAATGATCTATTTTTGACATGAACCCCTGATACCTTAGAGCACAAATTCAGGAGGCATCCCGGGGACCATGCCGGTACTACTCCTGATTAATGCAGCGTACCATCAGATTCTTCAAACAGAAGATCTTCCATCTGTGCATACGCATTCTCTTTACCGGGCACGTTGAATAACACCATCAACACGACCCATTTTAAATCTTCAAGACAGAACTCAGGAGAGTCTATTTCCATCACTCTGTCGATAACCATTTCACGTGTAGAAGCGTCGAGTACACCAACCTGCTCTAAAAACAGCAGGAATCCCTGGCACTCCACATCCAGACGCATTTGCTCTTCCTGGGTATAAATGCGGCTGACGCCAGATGATATACGCTGACAGAAATACGGCTTATTATCCGTTTCCTGGAGCGCAGCCAGTTTCTCCAGCCATGCTAACGCCTTATAGATTTCATCATGATGAAAGCCAGCGCGTATTAACTCATCCGTCAGTTCGTCCTGATCGACGCGGATTTCCGTTTCGCTATGAATGAAGTTCTCAAACAGATACATGAGGATGTCGAACATGGTTTATTTCCCCCTCAATTTGACGTAACCACCGGGAACGGGGGTTACGAGACCACGCAGTTCATATTCTAATAATGCCGCCATAACCGCTGATACAGGCAGTGCGCTGCGTTCGGCAATGATGTCAACGCCAGTTACATCAAAGTCCACACTATCTAATAATTTATCGGTTGCCAAGTTTTGATCTTCACTTTTTTGTTGTTGTTCAGCTGCGGCAGCAACGGGCGATCTGGCAAGATGGTTAAATTCCTCCAGGATGTGGTCTGCAGTTACCACAAGTTTAGCACCTTGCTGAATAAGTGCATGACAACCTTCTGTCTGCACATTTGCGATATTGCCCGGCACAGCGAACACTTCGCGTCCCAGATCTGCGGCCAGATTGGCAGTTATCAAGGTACCACTCTTTATTGTTGCTTCGACCACCAGCGTACCGGCTGAAATGGCAGCGATTAAGCGATTTCTGCCAGGAAAGTGATGACGTTTCGGTGGTGTACCGGGTGAAAACTCAGACACGAGCAATCCGTTATGACTGACGATTTCCTCCGCCAGATGAATGTTCCGGCGGGGATAGATAACATCCGGCCCGCTTCCCAGAAAGGCTACCGTTCTGCCCTCAATGGCAATAGCAGCCTTATGGGCTGCTGCATCAATACCGCTGGCAAGCCCGCTGGTCACAGTGACGCCGGCAGCGGCCAGTTGTGATGCAAATAAAGCAGCAGTTGAAAGACCAGCCCGGGTAGCCATTCTGCTGCCGACAACCGCAATTTGCGGATCGCCGAGACGTGAAGTATTCCCTCTGACAAACAAGAGTAATGGCGGTGATGTCAAACTGCTGAACCCTGATGGCCAGTCCGGCATATCCCGGGTGATGATCTGATTTGCCGGGTCTCTGTCCAGCCAGCGATAAGCCTGATTGAGAAGCTTGTCGTTTGCAGATGTCCGTAACTGACGAATCTGTGCCAGCTGTTCAGAAGTAAGAGGATGGTGAGGATTTGTCATCCACTCATCGGAGTGGAGAAAGGCGCAGGCTGAAATGCTGTATTTATTGAGTAGCGCATTCCATTTCGCTGTAGTCATGGCCGGCACTGATGCCAGTGTCAGCCATGAATGTATTGAAGTATTTTGATTGTTTTTCCGCATACCGCAGCCCCTCAGCTACGGTATGGGTTATCCCGGTTAAGGATTAGCGACAATAGCACCCGTCTTCACCAGTTCTCTGGCACGGGTAATGATGCCGTAGCTGGCTTTATCAAATGTTTTGAAAATGACGATTTCGCCGATTTTAATGGCCGGCTGATGCACCGTGCTGCCATCGTTAAACACGCTGTACATGGCATTATTTTCGCCAGCGTATTTGGGTAATTCACCGTCAATAATATCTGGCCCCTGAGAATAAAGTCCCATCACAGTGCCGGGAGACACTTGCTCAGAACCTAAATCCACAATGACCACATCGTCTTTACCCAGCAACTGATGCTGATGAAGGTTCCCTACTACAAAACCCCGCTGTTCAGGCGTTGCAGCCTGCAGCACGAGATCCTGCCGGTCTGTGAAATCTCCGTCATACAGCCGGTCGCCACGGGCTGCCTCAAAGTTTGATTTGGTGACTTTGACCAGCCACTGGAACGGCACGGTATCGTCAATCATATTGGCATCAGCAACATGATGGACCTGAATCCCGAGGATCTCTCCGTCCAGGTTTTCAATAGTAGATTGTCTGCGGACTACACGATACTGATCTGAAGATCGGCCGTAACTCCGGCTGATCACTAAATCATCGGTAACAAAACGGATATCGCCGGTTTGATTACCGAGAATATGGGGAAGCTTTTCATAAACCTCTTCATCCAGTAATTCATTCTGATTGATGTAAGGAGCAATGACGGACCAGGGCAACATACTGATGGGGTCAGGCTTATTTTGTTTACGCAGGGACGGGCCAAGGGTGATGTGTTTTTTATCCCGCTGAACTACCAGTACCGGCTGACCGTCGACAATGCGTATTACCAGCACGTCGCCGGGGTAAATCAAATGAGGATTGATAATTTGGGTATTGTTACGCCACAGCTCCGGCCATAACCAGGGCTTGTCCAGAAACAGGCTGGCAATATCCCATAACGTATCATTGCGTTTCACTGTATAGGTTTGCGGGGCATCTTCTTTTAGCGTGACTGCCTGAGCTAACCCGGTAAGGCAGCTTAAGATCACTGTCACTGCGGTCAGGGCAGCGGTAAAGCGCTTTTTTATCGATCCGGTTGTCATGTTTGCTCCAACCACTCCTGTTGAAATTTTCGACATTGACTCTATATCGGCCATGTATCCGCTATTTCCAGCAAAAAACTGCACGGTAGTTACCGTTATACGATAGAATAGTATCAGAAACCAATGTGTAAATAGCGCTGGCTATTGGATCGTATATTAATTCATACACGCAAGCGAAGCAGAACGACAGATGGCAATTTTAGACGTATTAAGTTTTCCTGACGAACGCCTACGCACCGTAGCGAAACCCGTTGAGTCAGTAGATGAAGAAATTAAGCAACTGATCTCGGACATGTTCGAAACCATGCGCGATGAGAAAGGCATCGGCCTTGCCGCCACGCAGGTAGACAGACATGTGCAGGTTGTAGTGATGGATGTATCTGAGAATCAGGATACGCCCAGAGTATTCGTGAACCCTGAAATCACAGCGAAAGATGGTTCCACCATCAGTGAGGAAGGCTGTTTATCGGTACCCGGTAATTACGCCAAAGTAGACCGTGCAGAACGGGTGACTGTTAAAGCACTGGACGGTGAAGGGAATCCTTTTGAACTTGAAGCTGACGGTCTGCTGGCTATCTGTATTCAGCACGAACTGGATCATCTGAAAGGTAAATTGTTTATTGATTACCTGTCACCGCTGAAACGCCAGCGTATCCGGAAGAAGTTAGAAAAAGAAGCAAGACTGGCAGCTAAAGCCTAGGACTATTTGTGACCACACCACTACGAATCATTTTTGCCGGTACGCCGGATTTTGCTGCCGACCATTTACGCGCCCTGCTCGGTTCTGAGCATGAGGTTATTGCTGTTTATACGCAACCTGACCGTCCTGCCGGACGGGGTAAAAAGCTGACGCCCAGCCCTGTAAAAGTATTGGCTGAAGAAAATGGCATCAATGTTTATCAGCCTGCTTCTTTAAAAGCACAGGAAGCTCAGGAAACGCTGAATGAGTTGAACGCTGATGTGATGGTAGTAGTGGCTTATGGTTTGTTACTTCCGCAGGCTGTTCTGGACATGCCCCGCTCAGGCTGCATTAACGTACATGGTTCTATTTTACCGAAGTGGCGCGGAGCGGCACCTATTCAGCGCTCTTTGTGGGCAGGCGATGAAGAAACCGGCGTGACCATTATGCAAATGGATGTTGGCTTAGATACCGGCGATATGTTGCATATTGCCAGGCTGCCTATTGAACCGGAAGATACCAGTGCCACGCTCTACGATAAGCTTGCGAAGCTGGGACCTGAGGCTCTGGTTAACGTGCTGAACGATTTGGAAAGCTATACTGCAAAAGCAGAAAAGCAGGATGACAATCTGGCCTGCTACGCGAAGAAGCTCAGTAAAGAAGAGGCTCTTATCGACTGGCAGGACAGCGCAGAGCAAATTGAAAGAAACATCCGTGCGTTTAACCCCTGGCCGGTGGCGTGGATGCAAATCGGCAAGGATAACGTGAAAGTATGGTCTGCACATGTGAGCGACAGTACTTCAACACAACAACCGGGCACAGTGGTAAGTGCCAGTAAACACGGTATCGTTATTGCCACTGCTACGAAAGATTTAATCATCACGCAACTACAAATTCCCGGCAAAAAAGCCTTGCCGGCAGGCGATGTTGTGAATGCACGGCAACAATGGTTTGTCGCCGGTAAACTGGTTGGCGGAGAAGCATAATGGCTTCAGGTCAGCCGGTTCCCCTTCCAAGACAAAAGAATTTACGCGCCGATACTGCCTGGGTAATTTTTCAGATCCTGGAAAACGGTAAATCCAGCAGAGAATGTCTTGCTAAAGTACAACGCCGGCATCACGGAAAAGATAACGCCTGGATTCAGGAGATGTCGCTGGGTGTCATGCGTCAACTACCAGTTCTGCAATTCTGGTTACGGGGATTACTTGATAAGCCTCTGAAAGGGAATAAGAAGATCCTGGAGCACCTGATGCTGCTTGGTCTCTATCAACTGGCTTTCAGCCGGGTATCATCTCACGCAGCAGTAAGCGAAACAGTGAATGCAGCTTCTTATTTGGGTGGAATGTCTTTGAAAGGACTGGTTAACGCTATCCTGCGTAACTTTGAACGTCAGGAGCTGGCAGATAAGCCGGTAAACGATCCCATTATTGCAAGCGGATTACCCAAGTGGCTATTTAAACGCATTCAGGATGCTTACCCTCAGGTGGCCGGCCGCATTATTGAACAAACCAATGATCAGGCGCCTATCTGGTTAAGGGTGAATACGTGCCAGGTTTCACGTGAAACCTTTTGTGATGCCCTGACTGAAATGAACATCCCGTTTGAAACGGTGGCTTCCCACCCTCAGGCGGTAAGACTTATCTCCCGCAGTGACATTACTGCACTGCCGGGTTACGACAAAGGCTGGTTTGCGGTGCAAGATGGCGCAGCTCAGCTTGCCGCACCTTACCTGGACCCGCAACCCGGTGAAACTATACTGGATTGTTGTGCTGCCCCTGGCGGCAAAACTGGTCATCTGTTTGAAGTTCAGCCTGAACTGGCCCGCTGCATTGCGATCGACAGCGATGCAATTCGCCTTGAGCGGGTAAGAGAGAATATGGCGCGGTTAAAGCATCACCCTGAAATTAAAACCGGTGATGCATTGCGTCCTGATCAATGGTGGGACGGAAAATTATTCGATCGCATTCTGCTTGATGCGCCCTGCTCTGCAACCGGCGTTATCCGTCGTCATCCTGACATTCGCTGGCTGAGAAAGCCTGCTGATATTGCAGCACTTGGTGCATTACAGTCGGAAATTCTCGATGTTATGTGGTCATTGTTGAAGCCGGGTGGCACCTTGCTGTACGCCACCTGTTCCATTCTGCCTGACGAGAACCGTGAACAAATAAAGCAATTCCTGGCACGTACTACAGATGCGGAATTGTCTGAGCTTTGTGAGGGTGAAAGCAGAGATTTCCCGGGCCGGCAGATAGCAACCGGTGAGGAACAAATGGATGGTTTCTATTACGCGAGACTGATAAAGTCTTCTCATTAAACTAGTAAGAGTCTGAATTACATCAATGAAAATCATCATTCTTGGCGCGGGACAGGTTGGCGGTACTCTGGCAGAAAACCTGGTTGGTGAAAAGAACGAGATCACTGTGATTGATTCAGATCCCACTATACTGCGAGCCCTTCAGGACCGCCTTGATCTTCAGGTAGTCGAAGGCGTGGGTTCCCACCCTGATATTCTCAAAAAAGCCGGCGCTGAAGACGCCGATATGCTGATCGCTGTAACAAACAGCGATGAAAGTAACATGCTTGCCTGTCAGGTTGCATACAGTCTGTTTAAAACCCCGACTAAAATTGCCCGCGTTCGCAGTGAGCAATACATCATTTATCAGGAACAGTTGTACCAGGAAAATAATATTCCTGTGGATCACATCATTGCGCCTGAGCAGTTGGTAACCACTGCAATTAAACGTCTTATTGATTATCCCGGTGCGCTTCAGGTTGTGGAATTTGCCGAAGGTAAAGCGAGCCTTGTTGCGGTTAAAGCCTACTATGGCGGTCTGCTGGTTGGACACGCCTTATCAGCCCTGAAAGAACATATGCCCAATGTGGAAACCCGTGTTGCGGCAATTTACCGTCGCGGCCGTCCAATCCGCCCGCTGGGCACGACGGTGATAGAAGCTGATGATGAAGTATTCTTCATTGCTGCCACCAAACATATCCGTGCGGTGATGAGTGAACTGCAGAAACTGGAATCCAGCTACAAACGCATTATGATTGCCGGCGGCGGTCTTATCGGTGCTGGCCTGGCAAAACGTCTCGAGCACAAACACAACGTGAAGCTGATTGAATTCAGCCCTGAACGCGCACAGTATTTATCTGCGAATCTGGATAAAACCATCGTATTTTGTGGTGATGCCTCTGATCCTGAGTTGCTGAATGAAGAGAGTATCGATCAGGTAGATGCCTTCATTGCCGTCACCAACGATGATGAAGCAAACATCATGTCAGCGATGCTGGCTAAGCGTATGGGTGCACAAAAGGCCATGGTGCTTATCCAGCGCAGTGCTTATGTGGACCTGGTACAGGGAGGTGAAATTGATATTGCATTCTCTCCCCAACAGGCAACGATTTCCGCATTGCTTACCCATATTCGACGCGGTGATATCGTTAACGTATATTCTCTGCGCCGTGGTGCCGCAGAGGCCATAGAAGCCATTGCCCACGGTGACGAAAACACTTCAAAAGTGGTGGGCCGTGAAATTGGCAATATCAAATTACCGCCGGGCACAACAATCGGAGCTGTCGTCAGGGAAGATACGGTAATCATTGCTCACAGTGATACGAAGATAGAAGCCAACGATCACGTGATTCTTTTTCTGGTAGATAAGAAATACATCAATGATGTAGAGAAGCTGTTCCAGCCAAGCGCATTCTTCTTCGGCTGATAACTAGTGATCTACTGATACCACGTTCCGCGCAGTGTGTTTGCGTCAGCTGCGCCAGAACGTAGGTGAGAACAGTACCAGCAGTGAAAATACTTCCAGCCGTCCGAATACCATAGCCAGTACCAGCAGCCATTTACCACCGTCACTCACCTCTGAATAAGTACCCGCTACGCTGCCCAGACCCGGGCCGAGGTTATTCAACGATGCAGCGGTTGCCGTAAAAGCAGAAATGTTATCCAGACCCGTAGCAATCATGCCAATCATGATCACCACAAACACAATGGCATAAGCAGAAAAGAATCCCCACACGGCCTCTACTACCCTGTCAGGCATAGCTCTTTCGCCCAGCTTTACCGAGTACACGGCTTTAGGATGAATGAGGCGGTCAACTTCACGTTTGCCCTGCAGGAACAGTAACAGTACACGTACGACTTTCAGACCACCACCCGTTGAGGACGCACAGCCGCCGATAAAGCTGGAGAATATCAGCAAAATAGGCAGGAACGCCGGCCAGGATGAGAAGTCAGTAGTGGCAAAACCGGCAGTAGTACTGATAGACACCGCCTGAATCATAGCCTGATCCAGCGCTTCCTCTGCAGAGGTGTAATAGCCGGATAATGTAAGCACCAGAAAGCAAATCATGATTAGCGTAAACTGAATAAACAGAAATGCCTTAAATTCCGGATCCCGCAGATACCCTTTCAGGGAACGGGAACTTACTGCTGCGTAATGCAAAGAGAAATTCAGTGCCGCAATCAGCAGAAAGACAGAACAAATCACATTCACCATGGGACTATCGAAATAGCCCAGGCTGGCATCATGGGTCGAGAAACCACCTATCGCGACAGTGGCGAAGGAATGACATATCGCATCAAACCAGTCCATACCGGCCAGCCAGTAAGCCACCATGCAGGCAATGGTCAGCGATAAATAAATATACCACAGATGCTTGGCAGTATCGGCAATACGGGGGGTCATCTTGGAGTCTTTCACAGGGCCCGGCGTCTCTGCCCGGTACAACTGCATGCCCCCGACACCCAGAATTGGCAGGATAGCCACCGCCAGTACAATGATACCCATACCGCCCAGCCACTGTAGTTGCTGACGATAGAATTGAATTGAATGGGGTAGAAATTCTATACCCTCTATCACGGTGGCGCCCGTGGTAGTGAGACCGGAAAAAGATTCAAAAAATGCGTCGGTCACGGTCATGCTGGGCTGTTCAAGCAAGATAAACGGAATCGCACCGAAGCTTGCCAGTACTGTCCAGAACAGGACTACGATAAGAAAGCCTTCTTTCGCACGCAGTTCTTTGCGATGATAGCGGTTTGGATACCACATCATCATGCCCGTGCCCACACAAAGCAGGAATGCAATGATGAAAGGCAGGCCGCTTCCATCTTCGAACATCAGCGATATCAGTGCCGGTGGGATCATTGTCACGCTGAACAATGCAACAAGTAATCCGAGAATCCTTACGATTGCACGATAGTGCATGTGCCGTTGAACCTTATTGTTTTTTTACCCATGCCAGGCATGGTTGTGTGTACTACCCCAATAGCTGACATTATGCGGTGACAAAGGCGAAAGGGAAAGTCCCATTCGCCGATACTCCCCGCCTTGCCGGGAGGTTTTAATTCATTGCCAGTACAGTTTCGACCATTTTGTCGATCCCCGCCTTTGCTTCAAGGATGTCCCCGGCGAGCATATAAGCAGGTGTGGTTACCAGTTTGGCGTCGGTATCAATTACAATCTCATCTACTGCACAGTCAACGTGAACAGCCCCCAGTGCATTAATACCTGCGGCTGCACCTTCATCATTGCCAATGGTCACCTTACGCTGACTGCCATAAACAGCTGCTGCCAGTGCCGGAGCAATACAAGCGTAACCGGCCGGCTTGCCCGCCTCTGCAAATGCTCTGCATACAGTAAGTACATCTTCATTCACAGAGCAGTCAGCACCATCAACCGCAAATGTACACAGGTTCTTGGCCGCACCAAAACCACCTGGCAAGATGATGGCGTCAAAGTTGTCAGGCTGACATTCGGTAACAGGTTTAATTTCCCCTCTGGCGATACGGGCAGATTCAACCAGCACATTACGCTGTTCGTTTTCAGCCACTTCACCGGTAAGATGATTTACCACATGCATTTGCATGACATCCGGTGCGAAACATTGATATTCAGCGCCATTGCTGCAAATCGCTAACAAAGTAATCACTGCTTCATGTAATTCAGTGCCGTCAAATACACCACTTCCACTTAAAATCACTGCTACTTTTTTCACGTTTCACTCTCCTTTGCTCTGCAAGCCAGCCACAGCAGGCGTTATGCCATTTGCGATTAAAAAACAAACAAAAACTATACAAAAAATTATCAAACTCTGCTGTCACTGTTTGTTATCAGTATGCTACATTAACTGACCAACTTGGTTAAACAACAAATTCTTAATTCACCAAGTTATCCACACTATCAGGGAAGAATTCGTCAAGGTAATGACATCTCTTCGAATTCCTGCAAAACCTTATATATAAAGATCTACGGATTTTTTTGCCGTATCAGATCTGCGTGCCCGATCCAACTTCATTTTATTTTGATCACAAAGTTATCCACAGGCGATCCGCTTTTGTAGATCGGATACCTCTGCAGACGGTTATATGGCTTTAACAGGCGGCCTGTGGCATTCTGCTCACTTTATTAATGCCTGCGATTTAAGTTTCCTTATGTCTGAAAACAAAACTCCTCCCTTTATTCTGGTTGACGGATCTTCTTACCTGTTCCGCGCTTTCCACGGTTTACCTCCACTGACAAATTCTAAAGGTCAGGATACCGGTGCGATTTACGGTGTGATCAACATGCTGAGAAGCCTTATCCGCCAGTACAACCCCACTCACATGGCGGTAGTCTTCGATGCCAAAGGAAAAACCTTCCGCGACGACATGTATAAAGAATACAAGGCAAACCGTCCGCCGATGCCGGAAGAATTACGATCTCAGATTGCACCTTTGCATGACATTATCAGGGCAATGGGCTTGCCGATCATCGTGGAAGAAGGCGTAGAAGCCGATGATGTGATCGGGACCCTTTCACGTCAGGCCACCGAAAAAGGGATCGACACACTTATCAGTACAGGTGACAAAGATATGGCTCAGCTGGTCAATGAGCATGTCACGCTGATCAATACCATGAACAACCAGATCATGACGACTGAAGGTGTTAAAGAAAAATTCGGTATTCCTCCGGAGCTGGTTATTGATTTCCTGGCCCTTAAAGGGGACAAAGTTGATAACATTCCGGGCGTGCCGGGAGTGGGCGACAAAAGTGCACAGGCACTGCTGAACGGGATCGGTGGCATTAAAGACATTTATGAGAATCTGGACGCGATCGCAGGCCTTTCATTCCGTGGCAGCAAAACCATGGCTGATAAGATGCGTGAGTATGAAGAGCAGGCGCGGTTATCTTATGATCTGGCGACAATAAAGCTGGATGTTGAGATGGATTTCCAGCCGGAAACGCTGGTGCCGTCGGAAGCTGATAATACAAAGCTTGCCGCCCTGTTTGCCGAATATGAGTTTAAGCGCTGGTTTTCTGAAGTCTCATCCGAATCAGCCGCAGAGGAATCTGCTACCAGCGCGGAAACTGACGACAGTAACGGTGAAGACGACTCTCCTGCACTGTCAGACATCGACAAAAACAAATACGAAACCGTTACAGATAAAGCGGCTTTTGAAAACTGGCTGAAGAAACTGGAACAGGCTCCACTTTTTGCTTTTGATACAGAGACCACCAGTCTCGATTATATGGAAGCTGAAATTGTTGGTGTATCTTTCAGTACAGCCCCCGGAGAAGCCGCTTACGTACCGGTAGCACATGACTATCCTGATGCACCGGAGCAACTTGACCGCGATTATGTGCTTGGTGCATTAAAGCCGTTGCTGGAGTCAGATTCAGTTAAAAAGGTTGGCCAGCATCTGAAGTACGACAAAAACGTCCTGGCCAATTACGACATCAATTTGCAGGGCATTGCTTTTGACACCATGCTTGAGTCTTATGTGCTTAACAGCACAGCAACCCGCCATGACATGGACTCACTGGCGATGGCGTACCTGAATCACAAAACAATCCACTTTGAAGAGATTGCCGGTAAGGGAGCGAAGCAACTTACCTTTAATCAGATTGATTTGAACGAAGCCGCGCCCTATGCCGCCGAAGATGCAGACGTTACTTTAAGGTTGCATGAAGAAATCTGGCGCCGGCTGGAACAGCACGAACCACTGAAAAATTTATTACTGGATGTCGAAGTGCCACTGGCCAGCGTACTGTCCAGGATGGAACAGTTGGGCGTGCTGATAGATTCACAAAAGCTGAATCAGCAAAGCCAGGATCTGGCTAAGCGTATAACTGAACTGGAAGCCAGTGTGCATGAAGCCGCGGGTGAAACATTTAACTTAGGTTCAACTAAACAGCTGCAACAGATTCTGTTTGAGAAATTGTCATTGCCTGTGATCAAGAAAACGCCCAAAGGCGCCCCGTCTACGTCGGAAGAGGTATTACAGGAACTGGCGCTGGACTACCCTATTCCTAAAATGATCATGGAATACCGTGGCCTCACCAAGCTTAAAAATACTTACACAGACAAGCTGCCAAAGATGATCAATCACCGTACAGGCCGTGTGCATACGTCTTATCATCAGGCAGTCACCGCAACGGGACGGTTGTCTTCTACGGATCCTAACCTGCAGAACATCCCTATCCGCACTGAAGAAGGCCGCAGAGTACGGCAAGCGTTCGTGCCACGGGACGGTTATAAGATTGTCGCCGCGGATTACTCACAAATAGAGCTGCGTATTATGGCTCATCTTTCTGAGGATCAGGGTCTGCTTGATGCGTTCTCTCAGGGGAAAGACATACATAAGGCCACTGCGTCTGAAGTGTTTTCAGTGCCTCTTGAGGAAGTAACTGCAGATCAGCGCCGCAGCGCGAAAGCTATAAACTTCGGACTGATATACGGCATGTCAGCTTTTGGTTTGTCCAGACAACTGAATATTCCCCGCAACGACGCACAAAAATACATGGATTTGTATTTTGAACGTTATCCGGGCGTACTGCGGTATATGGATGAAACCCGTGAGCATGCGAAAGAAACCGGCTATGTTGAAACGGTATTCGGGCGCAGACTGTATCTGCCTGACATTAAAGCAAGTAACGGTGCCCGCCGGAAAGGTGCAGAACGTGCGGCAATCAATGCTCCTATGCAGGGTACAGCGGCTGACATCATCAAACTGGCAATGCTGCGTGTTGATGAGTGGATCCAAAAAGAAGCCGCCAGTGATGTATTCATGATGATGCAGGTTCACGATGAACTGGTTTTTGAAATTAAAGAAGAAGTGTTGGAAGAACGCGTTGCCAGCATTGTAGCCCTGATGGAACAGGCTGCTGCCCTGTCTGTACCTTTACAGGTTGAAGCCGGCACGGGAGAAAATTGGGACGAGGCGCACTAAAACAGTAAGTAGATTACAGTATTTAGCGTATTTATCGTGACAATCACCGATATTTGGTAATTTTATTACAATTTCACTTGCCTTTTCAGCATTCTGTTGTACCCTAATGGATGTAGGGTACAGAGGTGAGAAAGCTGTTTTCAAACCTTTGCTTTAACCCCGGTAGTTTTACCGGGGTTTTTTTATGCCCGTAGAAAAGTCATTCTAAAAGCACCCAAGCAATTGTTTTTATTGAAGAATAAAATAAATCTCAAAAAAACTTCTATTTTTTTTCAATTAATTTGAACTAACCGGCTTAAGGGGCACTCTATATCTTCGGTTTTTATGTGTTTTCTCTCAGTCCTTTTCCCCGGCCACTTTGGTCGGGGATTTTTCTTTCAGGCCCAAGAAATCCAGAAAACGCCTAAGCGTCCTCCTCCTCATTCAGTTCAAACCACTTATCCAGAACAGCAGCCGCTTCGCTGACACCAATCTTTGATAAAGACGAGAATGCCTGAACAGTAACATCCCCGTTAAAGGCAAGTGCCGCATCTCTGGCAAACATAAATGCTTCTTTTCGTTTACCAGATTTTAACTTATCCGCTTTGGTCAGAAGTGCGAGAACAGGTAACCCCGCATCGACTGCCCAGTAAATAAGATCCTGATCGAGATCTTTAAACGGGTGCCGGATATCCATCATGACGACCAGTCCCCGCAAGCTTTTCCGTTTTTGCAGATACTCACCCAGCGAGGCCTGCCACTTCTTCTTCATTGCAATAGGAACCTGCGCAAAGCCGTAGCCAGGCAAGTCAACCAGCCTGCGGGTTTCATCAAGTTCGAAGATATTGATAAGCTGGGTCCGGCCCGGTGTTTTACTGGTCCTCGCCAGGTTCTTTTGTCTTGTCAGTGTATTTAACGCGCTTGATTTTCCGGCGTTTGAACGGCCGGCAAAGGCGACTTCTATGCCCTCATCCTGCTTTAGATGGCGGATATCAGGCGCGCTCATCAGAAACTTAGCTTTTGTGTAATACGACATGTTGAATATCCGTCTATACTTTGCATTTAATTTTAATTTATTTGACACCTGTCAGAAAACGGTTATAAAACCATAGTTTTATTATGGAATAGGTTTTTCTGGCGTGCTAAATGTGTAAAATACAATGATATCACGTATATCGTCGAAGCCGTTTGGTCCTTTGTAGAGATTAGTTATGAAAAAACTGTGTTTAGTTGTTTGTATGACGTTAGGTTTCACCACAAATGCCATGGCGGCAGGCGACCCTGAAGCCGGTAAAGCGAAATCGGCCGTGTGCGCAGCTTGCCACGGAATGGACGGTAACTCTATGATTCCTATGAATCCGAAGATCGCCGGCCAGCATGCAGGATACCTGGAAAAACAACTAAAAGAGTTCAAACTGGCTTCTCAGACCGGTGGTCAGGAAGGTCGGAACAACGCAGTGATGAATGGTATGGCAGCACCTCTCTCCGAACAGGACATGGCTGACTTAGCCGCCTATTTTGCCTCTCAGGAAGCAAAAGCCGGCGAAACGCCAGAAAATTATGTTGCTGCGGGTCAGGCTTTATATCGCGGCGGTGATGAGAAACGTGGGATCCCCTCCTGCAGCGCATGTCACGGTCCGGATGGTAATGGCATGGGTCTGGCCGGGTTTCCGGATATCAGTGGTCAACATACCGATTACGTAGCCGCACAGTTGAAAGGTTTCAGAGCGGGTCAGCGCGCCAACGATATGAACGCAATGATGCGGGATATAGCGATGAAACTTACAGATGAAGATATCGAAATACTGTCAAACTACCTGGCAGGCCTGCACTAAGTACTTGTTATACAAAGCTTGTTAATTAATTGTAAAAATTACCTTGTTTTTTGAAATTTGTTCTGTAGTATACAACTTCAAGTTTGGTGCTTTGCCTGAAAGCGCACCAACTATACAACAATAATAAAAAGCAACAGTATAGGATTTTGGATAAAGTGTCAGGAAGACCTTGAACAATAATTCCAGCTCTGTGAAAAATAAGAATAAGGGGAGCACACCCTTGCACTTAGTGCAAATACGGGAGAGGTGTCATCAGACACTGATAAACGAGGTGATGGTTTAGGCCATCACCTTTTTTTCTTTCCGGCGCCTGTTACACTTCACGAATAGCATTTACCTTTTTATTCCGATGCCAGAACTTACCTGCCCTCTTTGTCAGCATTCAGACATTCAGTTTTATCACGAAGATAAACGTCGACAGTTTCATCAGTGCCAGCGGTGTGATCTGGTATTTGCTGACGGACGCTTTCTGCCCTCCGCAGAAAGAGAAAAGCAGGAATATGATCTCCATGAAAACAATGCTGAAGATGAGGGCTACCGTCGATTTTTACAGCGAGCGATGGAGCCTGTAACGGCCACGGTTATACCGCCGGCAAAGGGACTGGACTTCGGTTGCGGGCCGGCCCCGGTGCTCGCCGGTATGTTAAGCGAATCCGGTTATCATATGTCGGTATACGACCCTTTTTACGCTGATGACAGCACTGCCGTTGAAACATCCGGGTACTATGATTTTATTACCTGTACGGAAGCCATAGAGCATTTCCATATGCCGCACCGTGAGATTTCATTGTTAACCCGGTTATTAGCCGTTAACGGTGTGCTTGTCATTATGACCAAGCGTGTTGAAAGCGCATTGAAATTTGCCAGCTGGCATTACAAAAATGACCTTACCCACGTATCATTTTTCTCTGATCAAACCTTCGCCTTTATTGGTAAACAATATGGGTATGACGTCACTCTTTATAGCAAAGACGTTGTTTTGTTGAAGAAGCATTTACAGATACCTGGTATAATCCGGTAATTAGTTTTTATTAGCAGGAGACACACTATGTCGTCCCGTTCGAAGAAGACCAGAAAAGTTGGTCGCATTGGTGTCCGTAAAGATCCGGACTTCCGTAAAAAGAAGCCCGCCGGCTCAGAGAATTCCTCAAAAACAAACAAACATAAAGGTAATCCAGCCGGGAGCCGTAATGTTGTTGAGTCAAAACCAGAGCAAACGAAGGCGGTACGGGTAAACAAAGATCCACGTCATGGCAGTAAAAAACCAGTGCAATTGATTAAAGCACCGGTTGCCCGTGCTGCAGTGAAAAAATATGCAACTCCGGCTGATGAACTGGCAGCACTGGAAGCAGATAACCGTTTATCTGATTTACTGGATAAACTGGATGAAGGACAAGCCATTTCAAAAGCTGAACAACAATACGTTGATGACAAAATGGCACGACATCGTATCCTGTGTGATCTGCTGGGTATTGCTGAAAGCGACGATGAAGATGATGACGATCCGATGGACAGTCTCGATGCCATGAGTATGGATGAATTTAAAGACTAAAGGTGTCAGGTTTTATGTGGTTAACCATTGCTATCATTGCCGGTTTAGTCATTATTCTCGGCCTCGGTTTTTACGCAGGCCGTTTGCTTTTCATGCTTAAACAACAAAATGAGCGGCATAAAGCGGCCCGCGACGGACGGATAGAAAACATTACAGAAAGCATTATTGTCATCAGCAAAGCGATGCAGCAACAACAATGTGAGTTATCTGAAGGTGCTATCCGGATTACCAAGCTGTTAAACGCATTACCACTGGAAACCCCGCCTGATTACCGCTCGGAGTTTCCTCACATTCATGCTTTGTACGTGGAAATCAGTGGCTTTGCTATTTTGGAGGAGCGTAAGAAGCTTCCGTTAAAAGAGCGTAAGAAGCAGGATGATGCACGGGAGCAGATTGAATCTGAATACGAATCCCGCGTTCTCAGGGAACTGGATGCGATAAGAAGCTGGAGCGAAAACCTCAGCCAACGTATTTCAGCGTCGAAATAACTGACAGCTCTCTTTGCGGCCGTATTTAACACGGCCGCAGCCCTGCAACGGCTAACGCCTCGCCTCCTCGCAACACGGCTGGTAACAATGACAGGTGACCGTATGGTCGTTTACCATTCCCACCGCCTGCATGTAAGCATAGCAAATCGTTTCTCCGACAAATTTAAAACCAGCTTTTTTCAGTGTCTTTGCCATCAGTACGGACTCTGCTGAACTTACCGGAGCATCTTTATAATTCTGCCAGCTGTTAATAATGGTTTTATGGTCAGTGAACTGCCAGATGTAATCTCTGAATGACATATTCTCTGTAATGGCCAGATATGCCTTTGCGTTCGCAATGATGCCTTTGATTTTAAGTCTGTTACGAATAATACCGGGTTCCTGCATCAGACGTTCAACATCCTGCTCCCCCATTTGCGCAATTTTTTCCGGATCAAACTGATGAAACAATGTTTCGTAATTTTTTTGCTTTTTCAGAATGGTGATCCAGGACAATCCGGCCTGCTGACCATCAAGGCAAAGCTTTGCAAACAGTGAAATGTCGTCCATTTCCGGCCGCCCCCAGTGCGTGTCATGATAAAGCTTATACTCCTCATCATCAGACACCCAGCCGCAACGGTTAACATCAGGTGGCACTGTCATGGCGTTTCTCCTTTTAATTACGCGCTTTTTAATCAGTTTTCGCTGTTTCAGCCTACATTCATCAGCTTACAAATTGTATACTACTCCACCTTTACATTGGTCAGTTATAAGCAGCAAACATGCAGAAATACGATATTAAAACCTTTCAGGGTTTGATCCTCGCACTGCAGGATTACTGGGCACGCCAGGGTTGCGTGATTATCCAGCCTCTGGATATGGAAGTAGGTGCAGGTACATTTCATCCGATGACATTCCTGCGTTCTTTAGGTCCGGAGCCTATCAGCAGTGCTTATGTACAACCTTGCCGCCGTCCTACAGACGGCCGTTATGGCGAAAACCCCAATCGTCTGCAGCACTATTATCAGTTTCAGGTCATGCTGAAGCCGTCTCCTGATAATATCCAGGAGCTATATCTTGGCTCACTAAAAGAGCTGGGCTTTGATCCGCTGGTGCATGATATCCGCTTCGTAGAAGATAACTGGGAATCCCCTACCCTGGGTGCATGGGGTCTGGGCTGGGAAGTCTGGTTAAACGGCATGGAAGTGACTCAGTTCACTTACTTCCAGCAAGTGGGTGGTCTGGAGTGCAAACCGGTTACCGGAGAAATCACCTACGGTCTGGAACGCCTCGCGATGTACGTTCAGGGCGTAGACAGTATCTACGATTTAGTCTGGACTGACGGTCCGATGGGTAAAGTGACTTACGGCGATGTTTTCCACCAGAACGAAGTGGAACAGTCAGCCTATAACTTCGAATATGCCAACGTAGACTTCCTGTTCAGGACTTTCGATGAATGTGAAGCAGCCAGCCAGTTACTGATTGAAAAGAATCTGCCACTGCCTGCCTACGAGCAGGTAATGAAGGCGTCTCACGCATTTAACTTGCTCGACGCCCGTCACGCCATCTCTGTGACGGAAAGACAGCGTTATATTTTACGTGTCCGGACGCTGGCAAAAGCTTGTGCTGAAAGCTACTACCAGGCCCGCGAAGCCCTCGGCTTCCCATTGTGTAATAAGGAGCAGTAATCGTGCGCACTGAAAATCTTTTGGTAGAAATTGGTACAGAAGAATTGCCACCTAAAGCCCTTAAGTCATTTGGTGAGAGCTTTGCTGCTAATATGCAGGCAGCACTGGATAACGCAGAACTGGCCTACTCAGGTATTCACTGGTTTGCTGCTCCCCGTCGTCTGGCAGTATCTGTATCTGATCTTGCCGGGTCGCAGGAAGACAAAGTGGTAGAAAAACGTGGCCCTGCCGTGTCAGCAGCATTCGACGCCGACGGCAATCTGACTAAAGCGGCCATGGGCTGGGCACGGGGCAATGGCATTGAAGTTGCTGATGCAGAACGTATGGTCACAGATAAAGGCGAGTGGTTGTTGTACCGCGCCAGTGTCGAAGGACAAGGCATCGGTGAACTCATTGAAGGTCTGGTGAATCAGGCCATCAGTAAGCTACCTATACCTAAAGCAATGCGCTGGGGAAGTTCAACAACTCAGTTTATTCGTCCGGTACACACAGTTACTGCTTTGTACGGCGCCGAACTGTTACCTTTGACTGTATTAGGTAAAGCCAGCAGTCGCGTAGTTCAGGGCCACCGCTTCCATGGTGAAGCTACGTTTGAACTTGACCATGCTGATAGCTACGCTGCAGCCATGAAATCTCACTACGTTATTGCTGATTTTTCTGAGCGTGCTGAGTACATCCGTAACGAACTGGAAAAGGCCGCTGACTCTCTGGGCCTGAAAGCTGACTATGATGAAAGTCTGCTGGAAGAGATCGCCTCTCTCGTTGAATGGCCGGTAGTTATGCAGGCATCTTTTGAAGCGTCTTTCCTGGAAGTGCCCAAAGAAGCACTTATCTACACCATGAAAGATGATCAAAAGTATGTGCCTCTGTTATCAGCAGACGGTGCGCTGGATAACCGTTTCCTGTTTGTCAGTAATATTGAATCTCAGGATCCTGTTCAGGTTATTTCCGGTAACGAAAAGGTTATCCGCCCCCGACTTGCTGACGCGGAATTCTTCTTCAACACTGATAAGAAGTCCTCGCTGGAGAGTCGTCTTGGCAGTCTTGAAACCGTATTATTCCAGAAACAACTGGGTACGCTTAAAGATAAATCTGACCGCATCTCTGCGTTGTCAGCATTTATCGCTGAGCAGACAGGTGATGACACTGAAGCAGCTGCGCGTGCCGGTTTACTGGCAAAAACGGATTTAATGACGCAGATGGTCATGGAGTTTCCGGACGTACAGGGCGTCATGGGTAAGTACTACGCTATCAATGATGGTGAAGCCCCTCTTGTAGCTGACGCATTGTATGAACAATATATGCCCCGCTTTGCCGGCGATGAATTACCGGTATCCGGTGTCAGCGCCGCAGTATCTCTTGCAGATAAACTGGATACGCTGGTGGGTATTTTTGGTATCGGTCAGTTACCTAAAGGTGACAAGGACCCCTTCGCACTTCGCCGCGCAGCGATTGGCGTACTGCGTATCATCACTGAAAAGGACTTAGCACTGGATCTTGAAACTCTGGTGGCTAAATCTGTTGAAGTGTATGGCGATAAGCTTACCAATGCAGACACCGAAACGCAGGTCGTTGATTTCGTACTTGGACGCTTTGTTGCCCTGTTACAGGACCAGGGTGTGAGTATTGATGTTATTCAGGCCGTTGCAGCCCGTCGTCCTACCCGTCCTGCAGACTACGCAGCACGTGTTCAGGCGGTAGCCGCGTTTAAGGAACGGGAAGAGGCAGAAGCACTTGCAGCAGGCAATAAACGTGTTGCGAACATTCTCGCCAAGCAGGAAGGTAATGTTGCAGGGTCTGTAGACACCACACTACTTCAGGAAGATGCTGAAAAAGCACTGTACGAAGCGCTGGAAGGTGTTCAGGCTGAAGTGAAAGCTGGTGTTGCTTCACAGGACTATAATGCTGTGCTGAGCGCTCTGGCGACTCTCAGGGAAGCCGTTGATAACTTCTTTGATAATGTCATGGTAATGGCTGAAGATGAATCCGTACGGAACAACCGGCTGGCCTTGTTGTCTGTATTAAGACAGCAGTTCCTTGAAACCGCTGATATTTCGTTACTGACTAAACAGTAACTGGTATCGCCTTTTTAACGATGCCCGGCTACATCAATGTCGGGCATTTTTTTAGTGGAGTCACAGTGAATAAAAAGTTCGCTTTTTTATTAGTGTTTGTCTTCCTTTCCGGTTGTAGCAGCCGGAGCGTAGTCAGTTTACCCGGCATCATGGAGCCGCCGGAAATTAAATTTGAGAACCTTTACCTGCGTGGTGTTTTTAACTGGTGGGAAGCCAATGCCAAATATCAGTTAAAGGAAGGTTCACAAGGCTGGTACGTGGATGTTGATTTGATTGCTGATGGTCAACCCTATGACTTCCGTTTATCTGACGGTTTCTGGACGCCGGATCAAACTTGTGGTGCCCGCTACAAAGGTCAGGTTGTCATGGTGCAGTCTTCCATTTATATGGTCTGCGGCACCGAATCTGAAAACCTGCAGTTCACACCCGAGAAAACCGGTGTGTATCGTTTTACCTTCACCCCTGCCAGTGGCGGTGAGGTTATGCTGCTGGTTACACCGAAAGCGTAAACTAAAACGGCTTCATTATGAAGCCGCTTTTTTATCTCTCATTCTTACCCTTAATTACACCCACTCCGCCACTCTTACTTTCTCCCCGGCGAGTTGCTCTGCCCGACCTTTTAACTTTTCAGAGGGATTGATAAGCGTAATGCTTTCCGTGCATTTATCCATAACAGGCATGTCAGACAAGCTGTCTGTATAACCGTGCACCCATTGTTCAAAACATTCTTTTTTCTGTGTAGCCATCGTCAGTTTATTTTTGCCAAAGCAGTATTCTGAAGTAAACAGACCATAGAATGCATGTGTGAGACGCGAGCCGATTATCCTGTCAAAAGGAATACGGCATTGCCGTGCGATATATCTTGCCAGCCAGGATGGGGCTCCGGTAATGATAACAATCCTGTAACCTTCCCTTTGTCTTTTTACTATCTCGTCCAATGCACTTTCATAAATCAGTACGTCCTGCTTTTCAGATAGTTGCTGATAGTATTCACTCAACCTTTCTTTGAGGCCCTTACCTGTCACGCCCAACGTAGCCAACCAGCACACAAGGTGCAACGACATCAATCTGGTTTTTCTGAACGCAAATAGAATAAGCATCAGCGGGAATAAAAGAAGAAACAGAACGACCTTCCTTTTGGATGCGCAAATCAGATACCGGTAGAACAAATATCCGGAATCACCATTGAACAGCGTTTTATCGAAGTCAAAAACAACGGTTTTTCTCTTTGCCTGAGTTTCATCAAGTATTTCGCTATTCTGTTCCATCAGTGCCTCAGTGCTTACAGTTCTGGTTATGAGTCATTTTTTGCCGGACGGTGCCTGACTTAGTGTGCATCCACTAACCTTCTTAAATGCACACGGCATTTTGTATTTACAATAAAAAAGGGTGACTAATGCCACCCTTGTTTTGATTATCAGTAAACTACACGTCGAGGTTTTCTACCTTCAGTGCATTCTGCTCGATGAAAGCTCTGCGTGGCTCTACCTGGTCTCCCATCAATGTTGTGAACAACTGGTCACAAGCGATGGCGTCTTCAACGGTAACCTGAAGCATACGGCGGCTGTCAGGGTCCATCGTTGTTTCCCACAACTGATCAGGGTTCATTTCACCCAGCCCTTTATAACGCTGAATATACTGGCCGCGCTTAGCTTCACCCATCAGCCATTCAAGGGCATCTTTGAATGACCCTACCGGCTGCTTCTTCTCACCACGCTGAATGTATGCTGAGTCATTCATCATGTCGTTGATAGATTCATTCAGGTCACGAATTTTCGCGTACTCAGTAGAATCGATGAACTCCTGGTTGAGTTTGTAGAAGTAGTCGATACCGTGCATACGCATGGTGATCTGAATAAAGAATGCGCCACCTTCTTCTTCTGGCAGGATGTCGTAACGATACGTTGCGCCATCATTCTCTTTTTCATTAAGGCTGTTTACGAAACTTTCTGCTACGGAGCTAAGCGTTGACTCGCTCTTCAGATCTTCGTGTCTCAATGTAGGAGAATAAATTAAACGGTACAGAATCGCCGGTGGCATGAGACGGTGAAGACGCTTGATCATCTTCTCTACAGACTGATATTGCTTCACAAGATTCTCAAGAGCTACACCGGAAATGCCTGGTGCATCTTCACTGGTAAACAGTGCTGAACCATCAATAGCGATATTTGTCAGGTAGTTGGTCAGTGCATCTTCGTCTTTCAGATACTGCTCCTGCTTACCCTTTTTCACTTTATACAGTGGTGGTTGAGCAATATAGACGTATCCACGTTCGATGATTTCAGGCATCTGACGATAGAAGAATGTGAGCAGCAACGTACGGATATGCGAGCCATCTACGTCCGCATCGGTCATGATAATAATGCTGTGATAACGCAATTTCTCCGGATCATATTCGTCACGACCGATACCACAACCTAATGCAGTAATAAGGGTTGCGACTTCCTGAGAAGACAACATTTTGTCAAAACGGGCTTTTTCTACGTTCAGGATTTTACCTTTTAACGGCAGAATAGCCTGATTTTTTCTGTTACGACCCTGCTTGGCGGAACCACCTGCAGAGTCACCCTCCACTATATACAGTTCAGACAGTGCGGGATCTTTTTCCTGACAATCTGCAAGTTTACCGGGAAGACCAGCCAGGTCCAACGCTCCTTTACGACGCGTCATTTCACGAGCCCTGCGAGCAGCTTCACGAGCCCTTGCTGCATCGATAATCTTCGAAGCAATGATTTTACTTTCGTTGGGGTTTTCGAGCAGGAAGTCAGCCAGCTTTTCGTTCATCGTTGACTCAACTGCATTCTTCACTTCTGAAGAAACCAGTTTGTCTTTTGTCTGTGATGAAAACTTAGGATCAGGTACTTTAACAGAGATAACAGCCGTCAAACCTTCACGGGCATCGTCACCACTGGCATTAGTCTTAGCCTTTTTATTCAGGCCTTCCTTTTCCATGTAGTTGTTTAACGTACGGGTTAGCGCACCGCGGAAACCGGCTAAGTGCGTACCGCCATCACGCTGCGGAATGTTATTCGTAAAGCAGAATATGCTCTCCTGGAAGCCATCGTTCCATTGCATTGCGACTTCAACAGAAATGCCGTCTTCACGTTCAGTGCTGAAGTGGAAAACCTTCTGGTGGACCGGAGTCTTATTTTGATTAAGGTACTGTACGAAAGCCTGAATACCACCTTCGTACATGAAGTGGTCTTCTTTGCCATCACGCTCATCCTTAAGACGAATGGATACACCAGAATTCAGGAATGACAGTTCGCGTAAACGCTTAGCTAAAATATCATAGTGGAATAAGGTGTCGGTGAAGGTATCAGCACTTGGCCAGAAACGCACAGAAGTACCGGTTTTGTCCGTATCACCGGTTATCGCCAGTGGCTCTTGTGGAACGCCATGGTGATATTCTTGCTCATGAACTTTGCCTTCACGACGAATTTTCAATTTCAGTTTGCTGGATAACGCATTTACAACCGAAACACCTACGCCGTGAAGACCGCCCGATACTTTATAAGAGTTGTCGTCAAATTTACCGCCGGCGTGCAGTACCGTCATGATGACTTCCGCCGCTGATACACCTTCTTCCGGGTGCATAGCAGTAGGAATACCACGACCATTATCTGAAACAGATACTGAACCGTCAGAGTGAATTTGAATCACAATTTCAGAGCAATAGCCTGCCAACGCCTCGTCGATAGAGTTATCTACAACCTCAAATACCATGTGGTGCAAACCGGTTCCATCGTCTGTATCACCAATATACATACCCGGGCGTTTACGTACGGCATCCAATCCTTTCAGGACTTTAATACTGGACGAGTCGTAGTTGTTTTGCTCTGACATAGTCTAACCTTTACTCCTCGTTCACGTGGCCATGTTCCACGTGAAACATTTTTTTGTCTTTATATTTGCTTATAAACTCGAGTTGTTCACGCTCTATAGCAGTCACAAAAAGCTGCGTGTCCATCGCGACTAACCCGTCTATAAACCGCTCTCGCTTATCTAAATCAAGTTCTGCTCCAACATCATCAAGTAAGAAAATACTGCGTCTTGATGTTTCCTGTTGGAACAATGTTGTCTGTGACAACTGTAATGCAGCGACAGCCATTCTAAGTTGCCCTCTTGAAAGAACTTCCTGCGCCGCAGAACCATCCACCTTAAATCGTAAGTCTGATTTGTGTGGCCCTGAAGTTGTGTAACCTACCTTTGTATCGTAGTCACGTTTTCGCGTCAGGCTTTCAATCAAAGAAGCATCTTTATCCCACCCCTTATAATACGAGATTTCGAGAGAAAACTCAGGTAGAAATTCACTACAAATGGCATTAAATATTGGCTGTAACCGCCCTATGTAGTCTTTTCTCTTCTCACTAAGGTGTTCCCCTACGGTTTGGAATTGTTGCTCCCAATAAGCGTTCTCGGGCGCACTCAGATTTGCTTGTCTCTTAAGTAACGTATTGCGTGTTTTTAGCAATTTTTGGAATGTTTGAAACAGCAAATTGAATTCATGTTCCACGTGGAACAATCCCCAATCGATGAAACGACGGCGTTCTCCGGGTGACCCAATAATGAGGTCAGTACTCTGAGGCGTGAATAATTGAACCGGTATAAGACTAACTAAGTCAGCGAGACGGTGTGAATGGTTGCCGTTTATAGAACAAACAAATTGCTCATGCCTGCTACGCTGTAATCCGATGTTTTTTACGTTGCCATCGTCTCCTGCACAGCGGGTGAAAATACTGAAACGGTCTGCATCATGACGGATAGCAGACTCATGCTTGTTTGTACGAAATGAACGCCCATAACCAAGATAGTAAAGCGCTTCAATAAGAGATGACTTACCACTGCCATTCTTCCCACTTATCAGCGTTAAAGAACGGGATGGGATAAACGAAGCGTTTTGAATATTTCGGAAATCAGTCAGCTGGACTTTGTCCAGTTTCATAGGCGTTGCCCGGGGGAAGTGTAAAACAGAGAGACGAAAGCAAAGCTTTCGCCCCTGCTTAAAGATGGTCTACAGACGCATCGGCATGATGACATATAACGCAGCATCATCACCGGCATTTTGGATAAGAGCACTGGAGTTAGAATCAGATAAAGTTAACTGCACTTCTTCTGTCGTCAGAGCATTAAGAACGTCAATTAAGTAAGCGACATTAAAACCAATTTCTAAATCGTCGCCTTCATAGTTCACATCAACAATTTCTTCCGCTTCTTCCTGCTCAGGGTTGTTGGCTGTGATTTTAAGCTCACCACTGGAAAGGTTAAGTCTTACACCGCGGAACTTCTCGTTCGATAAAATTGCAGCACGGGCAAACGCATCTTTTAATACTGCCTTACTGGCAAGAATAGTTTTATCCCCGTCTTTCGGTAGCACACGACGATAATCAGGGAATCGCCCGTCAACCAGTTTACTGGTGAAAATAAAATCGGAAGAGAAAAGACGAATATGGTTAGCGCCTATTTGTACTTTAATAGACTTTTCGTCGTCTCCGATTAAGCGGGAAATTTCGAGTACACCTTTACGGGGAATGATCACCTGTCGCGCCGGTAAGGATGCACTTTCATAATCCAGCCTGCATAAAGCAAGACGGTGACCATCGGTAGCGACAGTGCGGATAATATGTTCTTCAGTTTCCAGTGACATGCCGTTTAAATAATAACGCACATCCTGTTGCGCCATGGAGAAATGGGTACTGTTGATCAGACGTTTGATGTCAGCTGAAGAAAGCTCAAACTCAACTTCACCTTCCCAGTCTTCAAGATTTGGATAATCGCTGGCAGACAATGTAGATAAAGTGTAGCGACCACGTCCTGCACGGATAAGCGCTTTGCTTCCATCCAGACTGAACTGAATGTCGGTACCGTCGGCAATACCACGGCAAATATCAAATAACTTCTTGGCGGGAACTGTAATTTCACCTTCTTCGTACTCCCCTTCAAGACGGGTACTGGCGATGAGTTCTACCTCGAGATCCGTTCCGGTTAGCCAGAGTGCATCCTCACTAACTTTAATAAGTACGTTAGAAAGAATAGGTAATGTGTGTCTTCTTTCTACTGCACCGGAAACTAACTGTAACGGTTGAAGAAACTTTTCTCGACTGATGGTAAATTTCATTGATTTACTTTCCTGCCTGGAATGTCAAAGATTTATGAGGACAAGGTTCTTATCAGGTTTTTATAGTCCTCTTTTATATCATGACTTTCCTCTCTAAGCTGCTCTATTTTTCGGCAAGCGTGCAATACCGTAGTGTGGTCTCTGCCACCGAAAGCGTTACCTAATTCAGGTAGACTGTGATTGGTCAACTCCTTAGCAAGCGCCATAGCTACCTGCCTTGGTCTTGCCACACTGCGACTACGACGCTTAGAGAGAATGTCAGCAACCTTAATCTTATAATAATCTGCGACAGTTTTCTGGATGTTATCCACTGTAACGAGTTTTTCCTGTAAAGCTAACAAGTCACGTAATGCTTCACGGACGAAATCGATAGTAATAGGCCGGCCGGTAAAATTCGCATTAGCAATGACACGATTAAGCGCACCTTCCAGCTCACGAACATTTGAACGCAATCGCTTGGCAATAAAGAACGCCACTTCATCGGGCAGATGAATTTTATTTTCTGCCGCTTTACGCATAAGAATGGCCACCCTGGTTTCAAGTTCAGGGGGTTCTATCGCTATGGTCAGGCCCCAGCCAAACCGGGATTTGAGGCGATCCTCTACCCCGTCAATCTCTTTGGGGTAACGGTCTGAAGTCAGTATGATTTGCTGGTTTCCTTCAAGCAATGCATTGAAGGTGTGGAAAAACTCTTCCTGCGAACGCTCTTTATTCGCAAAAAATTGAATATCATCGATGAGCAAGGCATCTACGGAGCGGTAAAACCGTTTAAAATCTTCTATAGCATTATTCTGAAGTGCTTTTACCATGTCCTGTACAAAGCGCTCTGAATGCATATACACAATTTTAGCACCCGGACGGTTTGCAATAATGCCATTACCTACTGCGTGCAGTAAGTGGGTTTTACCCAAACCAGTACCACCGTATATAAATAACGGATTGTAGGAACCACCCGGATTATTGGCAACCTGAGTCGCAGCCGCTCTGGCCAGCTGGTTTGATTTACCCTCAACAAAATTATCAAACTGATAGGTCGGATTGATATTGCTTTTGTGCTTCATCGCTTCGGGAATGGGGAC